>NZ_FNSY01000003.1 GCF_900105515.1 Streptomyces sp. 2131.1
GGCACGGGTCACGGGAGCTACTTGCCTCACATGCCTGACGCCCATTTCGCACCCGAGATAACACCCGGGCCGGCGCCGAAGTTCTGTGAGCGTGAGGACCACAACGGGGGCGCGAAGTGGCGGTATGAGCGGAGCGCCGCGGCGAAACAGGCGAGGCAGGCCGGCGCCGCAGAGGAGCCGGAGACCGACAAGCCGGTCACGGACTCTGCGGCCGACGCGGTCAACGTCCGTGAGGACATCGTCCGTCTGCTCAAGCAGCTCCCCGAGTCTCTCGAGCGCTACGTCAGTCTGCTGGAGACGGTCAGCGACCCGGAGGCGGCCGAGGCCCAGGTGATGGCCGTGGAGAGCCAGGCCAACACCCGGGTCGCAACGGCGCAGGCCCGCGCGGACACCGAGCGCACCGCCAGAATCGCCGCGGTGAATGCGAAGGTGGCGGCCGAGGAGGAGAAGGATGCCGCCAACCAGGCCGCGGAGCAGATGCAGAAGGAGCTCGAGGCGGCCCGCGCCCAGTTCGAGGAGGACACCGAGCGGATCACTGCGGAGGCCCAGCACGACATCCAGGAGGCGCGCAACCTCCAGGAGGAGAAGCGGCAGGAAGCCGAGCGCCTGGTCCAGGAGGCGCGGGAGACGGCCGAGACGCAGGTCAACGCCGCTCGCCAGGCCGCAGCCGACGAGATTTCCGCGATCCGGGAGCGCGCCGCCAAGGAGGTCCTCAACGCGGAGAACGCCGCGGGGGAGGCCCGGGTCAAGGCGGAGCGCCAGGTCGCGGAGATGACCACAACGCTCGCGGAGGCGCAGGCCACCGCAGCGGCCAAGATCGAGGAGGCCAACGAGAAGGCCTCGGCCGCGGAGGCACGCGCCGCCACGGCCGAGGAGAACGGCCGGCAGGCGCTGCGGGACGCCGAGGGCATGGTGCAGGCGGCAAAGGGTGCGGCCGAGACGGTCCAGGCCGGGTTGCAGGCCGAGCTCGGTCGGACGAACGACAAGCTCGAGAAGCGGGAGAGCCAGATCGAGGGGTTGCGCGGCGAGCTGAACGCCTTGAAAGACAAGCTGCGCGCCGCGGAGGACCGTGCGCGGACGGCCGAGAACGGACTGCACGCCCAGGAGGCGCAGGACGGAGCTCCGGAGTAGTTCGGCTGGAACACCGGCTTCCACCCGGCGCCGCGGCGTACGGTGGTCACAGAAGGGCCCGGTACCGCAACCCCCGTCGGTACCGGGCCCTTCTGTGCGCCCGGTCAGTCCGTGGCGTAGTCGTGCCGGTCCTCGTCGCCGCGACCGGCGATGGTGGCGGCGGCCCGTTCGAGGGCGGCCGCGAACGGGTCGCCCGCAGTGGTGATCCCGTCGCGCAGGTACTCCTCGGCGGTCTTGCCCGCGGCGGCCGCGGCGAGCTTCACCTGCTTCCGCTCGGCGGCCGTGAGCGGCGCTGTGAGGGCACGGGCCTGGTCGACGTCCATGCGGGGACCGTACCAGCGCCCTGGGGGCCGCCAGGGGCCGTCTAGGTGGTGCTCTCCTCGGCCTGGTGCTGCGCGAGGAGAGTGCGGCGCATCGTTTCCCACCTGGTGGGGACCAGGTCGGTCTCCTCGACGCCCTGCTGGTCCTGCTCCTTTTGCACGGCGTCGGCGACCTTCTTGTACCACTTGCTGATGCCGCGCCGGAGGATCGGAATGCCGGCGTCGGGGTTCGGCGGGGCGGACAGCCACAGTTGCCGCGGCACGCCGCCCTGTAGCCGACTGGTCAGCCTGGAGCGGCGGATGATCCAGTCATTCAACCGGGCGCGGGTGTCCTCGCTGAGCTCCCAGGTCTCCGGCTCGGGCATCTTCCCGCGGAGGCCTCCTTGGGGCTGGCGGATCAGGGTGAGGGTGCGCGGGGTATCGCTGATGAACGTGAGGTCTTCGAGGAGCATGGACTCCAGCTCGGCGAGGCGGGGCCAGACGTCGCGCATGACGCCCCACATGGCCAGGCCGCGGACGATGACGTCGGGCCGGTCGACGTCCGTCCACTGGGCGGCTTCGGTCTCGAGGTGGCCGGTGATCAGGTTGGCCATGCGGGGGGAGACGGTCGGGCGCAGGCGCCACGGGGGGAGGTCGGGGGCCTCGAAGGGGAGCCGAGCCTGCTCGGCGATCCGCTCGAGGCAGAAGATCCGGATCCGCTCGGAGGTGTCGTAGCTGGTCGGGTCGGTGGCCACTATCGGCGCGCTGCGCAGGTGGCCGCCCCGCCCGTACAGCAGGTACGCGTGCACGGCCTCGGGGGCGAGGAGGTTGGCGAGGGAATCGCCGGCGCTCTCGGTCAGGCCGAGGGGGAGCGCCAGGGCGAGCTCGCCCGCGACCCACTCAAGCTGCTGCATGCGGGAGTCCGAGACGACGTCCTTGTTGCCGCGGTTGACGGTGCGGAACGTGTCGAGGATCCGTTCGAGCTGGCGGAGGGCCGGGGCGGGGCTGGGCACGGCTTGGAGGGCGACCGCGTGCGTCACGGGGTCGCCGCTGGCGCTGAGGGGGCGGGCGGTCGTCAAGGTCATGGCACAGAGTTTGCACGCTCCGGGCGCCCGTGGATGCACCTTCCTCGTACTAATTGAGCAGGCCGCGGCGGCGCGGCGGGTTGATCGGCTCCGGCTCGTACACGGTGAGCAGGGCCGCGTCGGCGCGGTCGGGGGACTTCATGCCGCGCTGCTTCATCGCCTTCTTCGACTCGACGACGCTGTATCCGGCCGCGTTGGAGCCGAGGCGCGGGGTGGAGAGCTGGATGCCGGTCTGCCGGTCGACGCGGAGGCGGAGTCGGCCCAGGCCGGTCGAGGGGTCCGGCTGCAGCAGGCCACGGGTAGCGAGCCACATCTCGTCGCGTTTGCGGTACGGCCGCATCTGGGCGCCCGGGTCGTCCTGTTCGGGGGACTCGGACACCATGACGCCGACGATCTGCGCCTGGTGGCGGCCGGTCTTCTCCCAGCGCTTGAGCATGCTGGTCACGCCGTGGCCGATGCCGTTCTGGTCGACCTTGACGCGAACGGCGTGCGGGGAGCCGATGGCGTTGGCGACGAGCTGCGCGGCCTTGATCTCCTCGAGGACCTTCTCGGCGAGGAGGACCTGGTCGTCGTTGATGGTGCCGGAGGAGCAGTAGCGGGTCTCGATGACGTCGCCGACGATGCGCGAAATGACGAACTCATCGCCACCGTCCGCGGCGACGTCGACGCCAAGGCGGACCCAGGCGCCGTCCTTCACCGTATGGGTGGCGGTCTCCGTCTCGATGCCGAGGTCGCACAGCCGGCGCCATCCGGGCCCGGTCGGGTCGTCGCTGGTCTGCGCGGCCTCGACCCAGGTCACGGGGATGGTGAGACCGCCTCCGCCCTTGGGGAACTTGGCGTGCACCTTCGCGATGACGTACGGGTGATCGGGCCCGTACTCGCGGATCGTCCGGTCCACCCATTCCTGGTCGGGGAGGTGGATGGCCAGGGAGTGCGGCGGGACGCCGTCCGGGCAGTCGTTGCAGTAGGGGACGCGCTCCCCGGTGATCGCCGGGGACACGAACGTGGCGATCGGGATGGTGACGGTGCCGCGCTCCTCCGGATCCTCGCCCTCCTCGCACAAGCCCTCGAACCAGGACCTGGGGTCGTCCATCGCTGGGTTGCCGATGGCCAGCATCCGGGCGTCACCGGTGAGCAGGTTGTTCGTGCCGTTGCCGATGGTTCGGGCGATACCGCCGGCCTCGTCAACGATGATGAGCAGCTTGGGCGTGCCGTGGATGCCCTGCATGGCCGCTTCGTCGTTCTCGGGCGCGGTGAAGCCGTACGCCACAATGACGTCATTGCCCCACTGATCAGGCATTTTCCACTGGGTGGTGTCGCAGTAGCCGGGCAGGCCTGCCCGGGCGACGGTCTTCCGGATGTGCGGCCACAGCTGGTTCCGGACCTGCCGGAACCTGGTCGCCGTGGTGACGATGACCATGGTTCCGGGTGCGTTGACGGCCCCGGCCCAGGCAACGGCTCTACCCGCAATCCAAGTTTTACCGACGCCAAATCCGGCGGGGACAGCGATGCGCTTGTTGAACGGGATGGCGTCGACGATCTCGCGCTGGCGGGACCAGATGCTTTCGCCGAGGACGTCCTCGATGAAGCCGGAGGGCGTGTCGTGCCAGAGCCCGTACATGGAGCCGGTGGCCCGTTCGACTTCCCGCATGACGTACGGCCGCTCGCGGGCGCTGATGTCGTGCTTGAAGGCGTGCCGTCGTGCCGAGACGGGGGCGCGCAGCAGGATGTCGGCAACGTTGGAAGCGTCGCGGGAGATGACACCGGGCTTCCGTGCGCGCCGCAGCTCCTCGCGTTCGGGGGCGACGCGCAAGTTCGTGGGCGGGGGCTGCATGCGGGACATGGGCGGGAAGGTGCCGCCCGGGGGGATCTAGTGTCGCGGCCTGGCCGGAGCCCATGCCCAGGCTGCCGGCCAAGCCGCGTGGTCCGGCACGGACCAAATGAACCGAACTGATCACCTCCACCCTTCCAGGTAGCGACCCGTGCCGGAAGTCTGTGCCGAGGGCGGCCCCGCTCCGGGGAGGTGGAGCAGGGGCGCCCCCGGTCTTCAAAGGGTGTGGCCGGAGTGCCTTCCCCAGGAGAATCTCGGGGTCGGAGGGCCAGCCGCACCCTGTAATACGTCGCGGGGACGAATCCTGTTACAGGTCGCCGATGAAGACCCGCGGGGCGGCCGCCTGCGTGCGCATGACCCAGCGCTCCAGGTCGGACCAGGACAGGGTGAAGCTTTCCGCGGGCAAGGGCCGGATGCCGGTCAGCGGATTCTCGGCCGCCCACTGGGCGAGGTTCGCCGCGATGCGCTTCTGCAGGGCGGCACGCTCCTCGGCGGTGAGGGGGACGGGCTTGAAGGCGTACACGGTGGCGCCCTGGCCGCTGCTGTCGCCGTCCCAGCCGAGGGTGAGCTTCAGCCGCTTTACCTGCCGGGTGAGCTCGCTCAGGGCGCGGAGGGTGGAGCAGCCGGGGCAGTCGCAGGGCGCGGCCTCGTCGGCGGCCGTCGGCTGCTCGCCGGTCGGCTGCTCGGCGGCCGGGGCGTTGAAGCTCGCAACGAGGTCCTGCTCCTCCTCGGACCGGAGTATGGCCCGCCGGAACCGTTCGACCTCGAGGTCTTCGGCCTTCTGCTGCTCGGCGGTGAGCTGGTACCAGTGCGGGAGCGCCCGGCCCTCCCCCTCGGCGATGAGGCGTTTCACCTCGTAGTGGTTGCGGGTGAGGTTCGGCGGGAGCAGGGTGCGCCGGGGCTTCACTGTCGTCATGCAGGGGGTAACGCCAGGCGGTCGAATTCTGTGACACCCCCCTGCCCCATCCCCTGCTGCTGCGCTTGTCGGCGCTCGATCGCTAAGAGGCCCCGATACGCGCCGATGCCTGAGCGAAGCGAAGGCATCGGAACTACTTGATGGTGGTACTTGATCTTCTTACTAAAGGGGCCCAGTCCTCGGGCGCCCGGTTCTACGGCGCCCCATAAACCGGCGACCGGAAAACGGTCTCCGGTGACCGGGGACCGAAAACCGGTCCCCGGTGTGACCAGGTCAGATGCAACAAGAAGGCCGGCCCCGATGATGCTGGGGCCGGCCGTGGTGGAACCGGTGGCGCTACAGGCCTCGTCGACGGCGGGCCGCGGCGCGCTGCTTGTAGATCAGGTTCCGCTCGACGTCGGCGTGCTCGGCGATCTTCTCGGGCTTCCAGCCGTAGGGCTGCTCCGACAGGGCGAACACTGCCTCCTGCATGAAGCGCACCGCGAGGTCACGGCGGGCCCGTGCCGCGAAGACGATCGGGGCGGCCTCGAGGAGCTTCTCCTCGGCGCCCTCGACTCGCTCAATGCCTGCGGCCTCGGCGGCCTGGATGAGCTCCTCGCCGTTGCCGGTCGGCAGCTCGTGGACGTGCTTCTTGTTGCCGAACATCACCGTGGCGAGCGCCTGCCGGTAGCCCATGTTCCCCAGGCCGACGGTCGCGGCCAGGCCGAGACGCTGCTCGTAGAACCACAGGTGGGCGAGCGCCTGGTCCCGCTCGTCGAGGTGCAGTGCGATCTCGGCGTCGGCCTGGGCGACGATGCCGGCGGCCTTCACGATCAGGTCCTCGGGGCGAACGTGGACTGCGTCCTCTGGACGCTCAAGGCCCAGCTTCTTGAGGACCTCGTCCTTGGAGTCCTTTTTGATCTGGGCGTAGTTCGGGGCCGGGATGCGCGGGCCGTACGTCTTACCAGCCTTGGGCATGGTGGCTGTTCTCCGTCCAACTGTGGCGCGAGTTGTGCGCCGGCGCGGCGACTGGGGCAACCCCATGCCGCCGCAACGACGGGAATAGTACACCAAGGGAAATGTGGTTGTCAGGGAAGCGGACGCGACACGGGCACTGACCTGCATCGGAGGAAAGCGAACGCCCGGCCGGCCAGGACAAGTACGTAGCCGGCACCGTCGTTCACGACCGTCTGCCCCGAAGCTGGGTTCGGGGTGTCAGTCGTCGCGATCCGTCCGAAGCCGAGGTTCGGGCCCTGAGAGATCGGAGCGGTCCACAGCCGAAACGGCCCCAGGCGCAGGTAGCGCGGCGCCCGGATACGGCGCTGCAGCGTGACACGGGCCATCAGCGGCGCTCCTTCCGCAGGGCCTTGAAGGCGGCTTGCGAGCGCTTGTACGCAGGCCACTCACTGCGCGGCACGAGAGAGAACGCCCCGACGACAACGGGGCCGAGGATGACCTCGAGGCCTGCGATCTTCGCGTTCCGGCCCTCGCCGTGCGTCGCCCAGGCCACACCGAAAAGCAGGGGCGGCGCCGCGGGCGTCACCGGCCACACCCCGGCGGTGAACCGGCCCAGGTCGACGAACCGCGGCCGGCGAACCCTGATCAGCAACTCCAGGGCGACGAACACGACGGCCGAAACCGGGGACGAGTACAGCCACAGGAGGAAGGCGATCGGCCCGTCCAGGGCCACCCACCAGGCGACGGCCCGGGCGGTCTTCCCTCGCGGAGCGCGCTTCGGGCGGTGGAACCACACGGTGCCGGGGAGCACCTCGATGACGTCGGGGTCCTCGTCGGTCCAGGACCAATGCCGGTCGTACGTGGGAGTCGGGGAAGCGCCGTGCGGGCCCTCGTGCTTGGCCAGGCGCTGGCACTGGACGTCGACGGCGAAGCAGGACCAGGTGGTGCACTGACGTTGGCGTCTCATCGCCGCCCCCAGGTGCACAGAAAGTCGGCGATGCCGTCGAAGATGCCTTCGACCACAGCGGCGACCCAGTCCAGAGGCGAGCGGCGGGCGCGGTCGGCGCGCTTGCGGGGCCTCATCGGGCGGCCTCGCCGTGGTGCTCGCGGTGGGCGATCACCTGGGCGCGCGTGGCGAGCTTGGCGAACATCAGCGTGCGGGAGGCGACCGTAACGGTGAAGCCGACGCGGCTGCCGTTGCCGCCGAACGCCCAGCCGGTCGACACCGGCACGGGCCGGATGGTTCGCCAGCCGCCGATCGTGTACCGGCCGAAGCGGTGGCCGAAGTCGCGGTACCAGCCGCGTGTGGTGTGGCAGCAGCCGGAGAACGCGCCGAGGGCGACGGTGAACCCGAGGAGCGAGGCGGCGAAGCCGATGATCCTGGCGGGGCCGTCGACCTGGCAGCGGATGGCCTTCGCGCGCAGGAGGTACTTGCTGCGCCACCCGGCGAAGTACAACCGGGAGGTCAGAGGGAACGCGCGGGTGTGGTCGGGGGCGATCATCGGGACACCGCCATCGCGCGGACACCGTCCGGCGTCAGCCGGTACTCGCTGCCGTCCGGGTAGCGCACCAGGACCTCGTTGGGGAGCTGCGGCCGGCGGACCTTCCACCCGGCCTCGTACGACTCCCTGGGGTTGTCCTCGAACCAGCCGTTGCAGACGGTGCACACGAGGAGCAAGTTGTGGGCCTGGTTGATCCACTCCTCCCGGGCGCCGCCCATGCCGCGGTTCACGCGGTGGTGGATCGTGAGGTGGTCCCGCGTTCCGCAGCGCACGCAGGCGCCGCCGTCGCGGTCGTGGACGATCGCCTTCACCAGGTCGGTGGGGCCGGTCCGTCGTCGTGCCACAGCACTGGTCTCCTCGCCTGCCCCGGCGCCGGACCGATCGTTCACGGTCCTGGTGGGCGCCCGGGGCGAGGCGGGGAGAGTGGACGGCGGCCGCGGCTTACGTCGCGGCGTGCCCGAGGTGGTGGAGGACCTGACCGGCCGGAGCCTCCAGGTACTCGGCGAGGTACTCGGCCCGCTCCCGGCTGATGACAGCGGTGGCCTGGGTGTCCGGGACGGCGTCGGCGGGGAGCTCGGGCAGACCGGTGACGAAGAACCCGATGTGCCGCTGCTGCAGGCCCCGCACGCGGCTGAGGAGCAGCTCGGCCGCGGCGCCGTCCCACGGGCCGATGGTGTGCAGCGGCGACATGGCGCGGTACGAGAAGTGCATGCGGCTGGAGAGGCTGTCGGATGCGGTCCGCGCGACGATGGCCCGCGTGTCCCGGATCCGGCCCGGAGACAGGGAACCGGCCGGGTCGTCGACGGCGTGCTCGACGAAGTCGGCCACGAAGTCCCGCAGGGGCTCCAGGTCGCGGATGGTGCCGCCGTACAGCGGCGCGGCAACACCCTGGGGGCGCGGCCGCTCGTCGATGACGCGGGTCAGGCCACGCATCCAGACGCGGATCCCGCTATCGAGGGAATGCGCGAAGACGAGCTCACCGCCCTCTTCGACGGGCGCGGCTAGGACGTGCGTAGGGGTGGGCATCGAGGGGTTCTCCTCATCGGCGGCGGGATGGGCGCGGCCGAGGTCCCGGGCGCGCGCGATCAGCCCGGTCGGAGGGGGCTGCATCCCCGCCACTGCGGGGCCCAAGAGGGGAGTCCGACGAGGTCTCCGAAGCAGAGCCTACCGAGGGCCGCGGACGGGATGCAGGTGCTTCGCCTCGAAAACGCTGCCCGACTACGCCTCCCACAATGTGCGCGCCACGTTCTCCGTTCCCTGCGCCGCGCGCCCCGCCGACAGTTACGAGCCGGACGGCGGCATGGGATCGCCTCCGATGAACTCCGGCGGGTCGGTGCGGGCGAGATCCCAGCCGCGCTCGTGCGCGTACTCGGCAATCTCGGCCAACGCCTGCTCAATCTCGGTGCGGGGGGTATCGGCGTAGAACAGGTACGTCCCTGGGGCGTCCTTGGCTTTGCTCAGGTACGCGTACAGGTTGGCGGTCGCCGTCTCTTCGGTCTTGCCACCGATCAACTGCTCCACGCCGTGGTGAATGGCGACGATGCCGGCCGAGTCCTTGAACACGTCAAATGTCACGGTTGACACCGTAGCGGCGGTGAGGTGACGTGACGCGGAACGGGCCCGGAAGCCGCGTCACGTCACCTCTCTTCCTGCCCGGGGGTCAGGCCGCGCGGTGCTCGGCGAGCGCCTGCTCGAGCTCGTTGAGGATCGTCACGATGTCGTCGATCTTCACGTAGGAGATCCCGAAGGTGACGGTCCCATCCGCGTGGACGTCGAACTCGTACTCCGCGTACGACTGCTCGTCCTCGTAGTGGTAGCTGCCTGGCTCAGCCTCGGTGAACCCGCCGGGGCCCTCGTCGAACCAGTTCGCGCCCCACGTCTCCTTCATGGCGTGGCCGACGGCGGCCTTGGGGACGCGCTCGAACTCGACTGTGGCGCGCCCGTGGTCATCGAGGCACACCTTGCCCTCGCCCTCCCCGGGCTGCTTCCAGCGCAGGGTGGGGCCGAAGCAATGGCACTTTTCTGCGGGGGTCAGGGCGGGGAACGCCGCGGTGAACGCCTCTTGCGCGGCGAACTGCTGGTTGTCCCAGGACATCCTCCAATCGTGCATGGCCTTCATGACGTGCGGCTGCACGCTGCTCCCTTCCGCCCAGGGCGCGGGGCCACCAGACGGCGGCCGCGGGCCGTGCCTCGGGCAAGGAGCGCACCCTGCACGTTGTGGAGGACTTGTGTCCGCTCCGTGGTTACTGGGTGGTCACTGCGCGGCGGCGGGGGCCGTGACCTGGTCACACGACGCGTACAGCGAGAACCACTCCTCCGGCTCGTCGGCCGTGCCGCCCAGGGCGACCAGGCGGCTCGGGCCGTACGCGTTATCGGCCAGGAACGTCATGGTGGCGCGCATGTCCGGATCGGCGATCCGGTCCGCGTCGGCGACGACAGCGACGTACTGGTGGAGTCCGCCCACGCTGTGCGGGGTGGTGTTCCACGCGGCGAACGCCATGATGCGCTGCGGGCCCTCGAGGTCGTCGGCCCACCAGCCGCCCCGCCGGAGGTCCAGGCGGCCAGGCAGGCACGCGTTGTCGATGAACCGGGCAAGGATGCGCCACACGCTCGCCGACGTCGATCGGTACGGGGCGATGGAGACGGCGACGCGGGGGCCCTCGCCGAACGGGCGGGGGCACGACACCAGGGCCGTCCACGCGACAAGCACGGCGGCCGCAGTGTGATTGTCGATGCCCGGGAGGCGGGCGGCGATCCGGCGGGCGTCCGGGTCGGCGACGGCGTCCAGGGCGGCGCGCAGCTCCTCGTCGAGCGCCAGGCCGAGGACGTCGACGGCGAACCCGCTCGGGGTATCCCGCCACAGCTCGTACGCGCTGCCGGTGTGCTGATCGAGGGCGACCAGCACGTCCAGGAGGACGGCGTCGTCCAGGGCGGCGACGTGGGTGGCCCGCTGGTCAACCGGAAGGTTGAGCAGCCGGTGGGCGAGCTCCGCCGACTCCGCGGCCGGCTGCACGATGCGGTGCGGGCGGTTGGCGGTCCGGGCCTGGGAGGCGAGCGCGGCGCAGCGGGTGAGCGGGATGTACGTCATGGGCGTGGACCGTAGGGGCCGCAGAGGGTTGCGTCGCCCGCTGGGCTGGCCGGTGGCAGAGCCGCTCCTGACGTGGGGCGATGCGATGCAGAGGTGACCTCCAGGACGCGCTGCGCCCCGGCCGGGGAGTCGTCCGGCCGGGGCGCAGCGTCGTACGGGGTCAGGCGTCGGCGCCACCGATGCCGCTCGAGCACTCGGGGTCGAAGATGTTGCAGCCGTCCGGGTCCGGCGTCATCGGCGCGGTCGGCGTCGGCTGCGGCGGTTCGCTGGGTGCCGGGGTGGTGCTCGGCGTGGGGTCCTCGGGCGCCTGGGTCGACGGGGCGGGCTTCGGCTCGCTTGAGGAGTCGGGGCCCTGCACGATGACGACGGCGAGCGCGGCGACGCCCAGGGCCAGGGCGAAACCCCAGCAGACGATCATCACGCGCAGCAGACGCGAGCAGCGCAGGCAGCGCGTCGCACGGGGGCAGGGGGCGGGCTTCGGGCAGGGGACAAGGTCGGACACGGGCGTTCCTTCGGTACGGGGACTGGACGAGCGGACCGTGTCGGACCGACACCGCTTGTGTCGCGTGCTCACCGCCGCGGCGGCGCGATGCGGGGCGGCGCGGCCGGGGCTTTCGGTGCCGCGGGAACCTTCGCGGCCGGGGCCTTCGGCCGGACGGCCGGCCTGCGCGCAGTGCTCGGGCCACTCCCGGCATGGTTGGTACCAGCGTGCGGCGCGCCCGCGGGGCCGTACGGCAGGCACGTCACGGGGTCCACGGTGCCGACGGCGTGCCCGGGGCAGCGGCGGGAGCTGCCGTCGTGGTCGCCATCGGTGACGAGGAGTGCGAGCAGCACGACCAGGCCCAGCACGAGAGCAACGACGCGGGCGGAGACGACCAGGCGGGACGTGCGGTCGTCGGTCATGAGGAACTTGGTCACGACGTGGCCTTCCAGACGAGTGGTGAGGCCGCGGATCGTGGAGGCCGGAAGCGCCTTGCGTCGCGCGCTGCCTACAGTCGAGGGATGAGCACGATTCCCGAACCGGAGCGGGCCCGCCCCCACGGGGCCGAGGACGGGCCGCCCCCCGTTGTGTGGACATGGCCGCGGAGCGACCGTCCGGCGCTCAAGGTGTGGTCCGCGGGCCGATGGCGGTACGCGCCGGTGATCGCACGGCAGGACTGGGCGGACGGCACGGTTCGCTACCAGGTCGAGGCGGACCTTCGCGGGGACACGACCGTCACAGTTTGCGCGTATCAGTGGCCACAGCCCGGGTTGCGGGTGGCGCACCGGAGCGGCTTGGAGCCGTCCAGGGCGGCCGACGGGCGGCGCCAGGGTGGAATGCCGCAGGCGCCGCACCGTCGGCCGCGTACGGGGCCGCAGAAGCGTTCGGCTACAGGTAGGTGATCTGGAGCTCCGCCGCGAGGAGACCACCGTTCAGCGGAGTGTCGGTGAGCAGCGCGCGGACGGGGCGGCCGTCGACCTTGAGCTGGACGACGGAGCCGGCCGGGGCCGGACTGGTGAAGGTGACGCGGCGGCCGCCGAACAGCGCGCCGGAGTTGATCACCAGGTAGGTGCGTACGGAGTCCACGGGAGTTGGCCTTTCGAGCTGGGGCCTGCCCCGTGCGGGCCGCCCTGTACCCCTTACGCGGGCTCGCCCCCGGTGGGACAGGACTACCGGAGCGGATTCTCTCCGGCGATCCGGTCGAGGTCTCCGATCTCGAACGGACAGGTGGGCGCTGGGGCAACGATCTCGCGGTTGCGGGTACCGGCGGGCGGGATTCGGCCGACGGGCCGCGTACGGGCCTCTCCGGGCCCGTATCGAGGCGCCCGACCGCCGGGTGAAGCCCGTTCAGCCTTTGGGGCCCAGTTCGAGCGATCGACAGTGCTCCGGCTCCGGCTCCTCGCGCATCGCAGCGTCGGCGCGCACCAGGGCGTCGGACACCGCTTCGCTCAGGTGTACCGGCTCGTACACGGTGATGGTCGGCTGGAGGCGGTCCGCAAGGGCGGCGGCAAGGTGGTTGCGCAGGGACCGCTCGTATCCGGCGCGGGCCTGCGGGTCAGCCTCAATGCACCGCCAGGCGGCGCGGTCTATCTGCTGCTGGACGGTGACCTCGGCGCCGTTCACGGTGACCGTGGCGGTCAGGACGACGAACGCCCCGAACGGGTTGATGAAGGGAAAGTCGTACACGGGGCCGCTCATGAGCGGCGGGCCGTCGAGCGGCGGCGGGGCGTGCCATGGGCCCGGCCGTGGCGGCGGGGTGCCTGAGCCACCCAGTACGGCGCGCGCTGGCCTTCATCGAGCCGCGCGGCGAGGAGACGGAACGCGGCGGCGGCCTCCCGGAACTGGTCGCCCACACAGAGCGCGTGGAAGCGCTGAAACGGGGTGGCGGTCTCCCGGAGCTGGCGACCGATGTCGAGGCCCGAGAGGGGCGTCTGGTTACTCATGTCGGGGGGAACGTCGGGCGGCCCCGGGCTGTGACAGGGGCCGGGAACGAGGACGGCCCCCGCCGGTGAGGGGCGGGGGCCAGGGGGCGGCGGGGGTCAGTCCTCGTCGATCCCGAGGTACGCCTGTCCGCCCCCGCCGGCGACGGCGTCCCCGTGGGGCTTCTTCTCGATCTGCACGCCGCCCGCCGGGGTCCAGGTGGCAATGTGCGCGAGGCCGGAGACGTCGGCGCCCGGGCTCTGCCCGTTCTCCTCGCCGGGCTCCCAGTCGCCTTCGTGCCACGCCTGGGCGTCGTCGGCGAACTGCCCCTTCATGTCGGCCGTGACCGGGCCGCAGAACTAGACGGTTCCCCCCTCCCCGCGCGTCAGGTAGACCCCTCCGGCGTTGTCCTCGTACGCCCGGATGCTGGCGGTGCTGGCCATGGTTCGCTCCCTCGGATGTGGTGGTTCTGATATAGCGGACGGCACGGACAGCCGGGGCGCCCTCGGCGGAGGACGCCCCGGCCGGGGCCGCTAGGCGACCGTGTCGTAGTCGTCGGCGTCGAGGTACTCGTGCAGCCGGTAGAGCTGGCACAGGTAGTCGGCGGCCCGCGCTTCGCCGTCGACGTTGAAGAACTGGGCGAGGACCCGCGCCGCCATGAGCGGGGGGACGACGTCGGCGAACTGCTGGAACACGCTCGTCCGGGAACCCTGACCCGGGTACGAGGAGCGGAACCCGACGAGGAGACCGGCCTCGTTCTGGGTGAGGCGCAGCCCGTCAGAGACGCGCTTCCAGGTGCGGGCCTTGCCGGTGAGGCAGTTGGACGGCTTGTCGGCGGAGAACTCGTTCCCGCCCTTGGCGCGGCCGGTGGCCGGGTCGATGGGGCGGACGCCACGGGTGTTGATCCGCTCGCCCTCCTTCCAGCCCAGGGCCTGCGCCATCGTGGTGCGGGGGACGTTCTCGCCGGGCGTGGGCAGGGACGACAGGCGGCGGGAGGCGAGGAAGAACACCCGCTCGCGGCGGGAGGCGAGACCGAACTCGGAGGCTTCGAGGATGCCCTGGGTGCTCCAGTACCACTGGCCCTCTTGCTGGCCGCCGCGCAGCTCCCGGCGGATGTCGCCGAGGATCTGCTGCGGCAGCCGGCTGGACTGCTCCATGGCGATGAACTGGAGCGGCGCGCCTGCGGCCTGCATGCCGAACGCCCAGAACAGCAGTTCCGCCATGAGGCCGATACGGGCGTCGGTGAGCGGGGCGAGCTGGGCGCGGAGTTCGTCCCAGGTGGCGCCGGAGCGGGGGGCGAACCCGTCGTGGTAGCCGAGTTCGTCGCAGGTGTCGCAGCCCTCGCACAGGTCGTCGAGTTCGTTGCCGGGGAGGAAGCCGCCCGCCTCGGAGGTTTGGGCGAGCACCGAGCACAGGACGTCGATGTTTGCCTGTTCCTGCCCGGAGTGCTTTCCGGCGGGGGAGAACGAGGGGCACGGCGGGGAGACGATCAGGCCGCGAACGTGGCGCAGGGCGTAGTGCTCGGGGTCCAGGGCGGTGATGTCTGCGCAGATGCGGAAGTGACCGGCGGCGCGGGCGGTGGCGCACGCGTCCTTGGAGACGTCGATGCCGACGGCGTCCACGGCGACACCGAGGACGGTGGCGAGACCCTCCGACCAACCACCGGGACCGGCAAAGAGCTCGATGATGCGGATCGGGTCGCCGGGCAGCGGGTCGAGGAGCCAGCGGCCGGGGAACGGGGCGGCGGCGGTGTCGAGGAAGGCGAGGACCTTGGGCGGGATCGGCAGCCCGTTCTGGCGGGCCAGAGTCGCGATGTGAACGGCGGTGGCGACCGTGGGGGGCAGGGTCCTCATCTGGTGTTTCCTCTTCTTCGCTGGTTCCCGTCGGCGGTGCTCTCCACCAACACCCCGAATAGTACACCAAGGGAAATCCAGCAAGCTCCTAACTGGGGAAATACCCAGTCGATTGCCCCGGGCTGACTGTTCCTGCGGGTCAGGCGAACGTGGCGGTGCGCGCCTGGGCCTCGATCACGGCGGCGGCGGCCTCGACGTCGGCCCCCAGGTCAACCCCGGCGCGCCGAAGGTCTTCAAGCAGCTCCAGGGCCGTCGGGTCGTCGCCCTGGTCGTACGCGGCGATGTGCGCGGCGACCTTCTCGCGCATCGCCACCAGCGCGGTCTCGACAGCCAACAGTCGGCGCAACAGCGGCGGCAGCGCGGTGCGGGCGTAGTTGCCCAGGGCCTGGGTCGTCCGGCGCCCGGCGACGGTGTCGGCGTGGATCTCGGCGACGTCCAGGAGGACGGGGAACGACGGCGGGGCACCGGGGCGCAGCGCGCGGTCCAGCTCGGCGAGCTGCTCGGGCTTAGCAGGGATCAGCACAGGGTGGCTCCGATTCGGAAGGGACGCGCCCGGAGCCGTGACGGGGCTCCGGGCGCGGTGCGGGCGTTCAGCGGGCGAGGTACGGGGCGAGAGAGACGAGGAAGTCAACGCCGACGGCGTGAAGGTCGACGGAGGCCGGGGTGGTGTCGCGCACCCGGGCGGCCGGGTCGGCGGCGGGCGCGGCGTACCCGTACACCCCGGGCCGCGTCCCGAACGCGATGCCGCCCGCGTCGGTCTGCTCCACGTCCACGCGCTGCGCGAGGAACGCGGCCATGCGGCGGGCGAGACGCCCCCGCACGTTGCGCATCGGCCACGTCTTCGGGTCGAGCGGCTTGCCAGGCAGGAACTGGGCCACGGCCCGCTCGACGGCGCGCACCGGACCCTCTATCTGGACGTCACACGCGGGGTTGGAGCCGTGCAGGGTGGCCGAGTAGCGCAGGCCGGCCGAGGACCAGGTGACGGTAGACGTGTTCACCAGGAGCCCGCCCCGCTCGTACGTCGCTGCGCCCTGGGCGCGCATCGCGGCGCCGATCTCGTAGAGCAGCTCCAGCCGGACGCGGGAGACGTCCTCGCGGGCGCGGGCCGCATCGTCGTCGAGGACGGGCAGGACCAGGCGCAGGATCTCGCGGGCGACGACGTCCGGGCGGGAGGAGCAGAACGTGAAGTCCGGCCGGTACGGCTCACGGCCGGGGAGCTGCCACCCGACCTCGGTGTTCCAGGTGTGCCCGTTGGCGACCAGGACCAGGGCGCGGGCGCCTTGGACCAGGCGGACGCCGGGGTGCCGGGCGGTCCACCACGGGGCGTAGGGCTCCACGGTCCAGGGGACGCCGGTTCGCGCGGGGAGCAGTGCGGCGACGTGCTCGGCGAGGGTGCGGGCGGGGCAGGCGACGGGGGCCGGGGCGGCCACGGGCGCGGTCATGTCGTGGGGCCTTTCGAGGGGGCCGCGCCCCGGTACGAGGGGCAGGGGCGCGGCCGGGCGGGTGAGGGTCAGACCAGGTGCGCGGCGGCGGCGAGCAGGAAGTCGACGCCGGCCGGGGCGACCTGGGCGCAGACCCGGGTGCTGTCGGTCACGGGGTCGCTGAGCTCGGCGCGGGAGGGAAGCGCGATCCAGCCGTGCAGGTCCTGGTAGCCGCCGAACTCGACCTCGTCGGCGTCGACTGGGCGGAGCTGCGGGAAGCGGTCCGTCAGGTGGCGCGTGAACGGGCTACCGGCGTCCGTGGGGACGTGACCGTGCAGCGCGGGCAGCAGGACCGGCAGCGCCCCATACAGGCCACTCATGGGCCCCTCGTAGGTCAGCGAGTAGTTCGAGCCCGCACCGTTCGCCCATACGCCCCACTCGGCGCCGGACGCGCTCGCCCACTTGATGCCGGGGCCGTCGGGGCGCTCCGTGCTCGCGGGGGACACGCCCTGGTCGATCAGGTGGAACCCGAACTCCGTAAGCGCGGTGCCCTTGGCGTGCAGAACGTGGTGCCACCCCTTCTCGGCGGCGGCCTCCCGGATCGTCGCGGCGTCCAGGTCGGCGAGGAGCCAGCGCAGCGCACGTGTGGCGAGCGTGGCGACGGAGGCCGGGTCGGTGGAGTCGACGACGACGTCCGGCGTGTACGGGAACAGGTCGGGACGCTCGCCGTACAGCTCGACGCGGTTGCCCTCCTCGACGACGAGCAGGGAGCGGCGGCCGTCGGTGATCCGGGACGTAGCGGCGTGGTTGCGCGGGCCGTAGAGCGGGGCGGTGCCGACCTTCCACGCCTTGCCCTGGCGGGCGGGCAGGAGGGCGGCGAGCGGCGCGGCGGTGGCCGCCTCGGTGACGGCAGAGATCACGGGGTGTTCCTCGTTTCGTGGTTCGGTCCGGCGCGGTGCTCTCCGGCCGGTGATGTGGTCATGCGGGTGGGGCTTGTGTCGCGGCCGGCCCCGGGGGCGGGGGTCGGCCGCGACAGGTCAGCGGGTCGGTTCGAACCCGGCGACGTCGTCCACCAGGTCGCCCTCGAGGTCGGGGCCGACCTCCTGGTCGTACGCCCGCTGAACGGCTTGGGCGTGGCCGTCGACCAGGAACTCGTACGCCCACACGTCGCGGCCGTCGAGGATGGCGTCGATCGCCGTCTCTTCTCCGTCCTTGACGGTGTGGGACTCGGTGATCGTGAGAACCGGGCCGTCCCAGGTGCCGACGAGCAGTACGGACATGGGGCGCTCCTTCCGGGTAGGGGCCGCGCGGTGGGCACGGCCCCGGGGGTGGGCGGTCAGGCGGCGTCGGCGAGCCAGCCCGACACCACGTCGGCGTCCTCGCCGTAGCACTCCGACGTGACGTCCGCGAACGACGCGTCCGGGTCATCCAGCAGGGTCAGCGCGGCGTTGACCGCGAAGTTGTCGATGTCGTCGGCGACGCCGTTGTGGAGCCGTGCGGCCATGTCGTCAACGGCGCGGTTCAGCGCGGTGGAGACCTGGTCCCGGGTGTACGTCTCGTACGTGACCGGGTGCAGGGGAGTAGCCGGCCTCGGCACGGCGAGGACGTTCAGATATGCCCAGAACGCCGACTGTGTCGCTGCGAAGTCTCGGTTCTCAACGTCTACGCCGGACTCCTCGGCGGCCATGTTGAAACCCTCGCCGAGGGCCTTCTCGACCTGCTCGTACGTGAAGGCGGTGGCGGGAGTGGTGCTCATGGTGGGTGTCCTTCGTTCGGATGTCCGGGCGGTGCTCTCCGGCCGGTATGTGGTCAGGCGGTGGGGGCTTGCGTCGCGCCCCGGGGCGGCTCGTGTGTCCGGCCCCGGGGCGTAGCGGCGGGGGGCGTGCCGGCTAAGCCGACTCGGCGTCACCGGCGCGCAGGTAGCGGCCGGTGTCGATGTAGTGCTGGCAGGATGCGGACGACGTGAGGTCCCAGGCGGCGGGGTCGTAGCCGGTGACGGCACGGAGCGCGGCGGCGGCCCGCTCGGCGAGCGCCTTCAGGCCGTCCCCGGCATACGCCTCCACCAGGTACACACCCCCGGGCCGGTCGGCGACGCCCTCGGGCAGCTCCGGCGACTCGGGAAGGCTGTCGTCCTCGTACCCCGTGTACGAGATGGTGAGGTCGCCTTCGTAGTCCACCTCGATCACGAAATCGGCGACGTACGGGTGCCCGGAGATGACGCCGTAGACGCCCCAGGGGCCGGACTCGGCGCTCCAGCCGGGACCGAGGAGCTGCGCCGTGGCGCGTGCGATGTCGGAGATGCTGAACGGGTACTCCGTGCCGGGCGCGGGCTCGTACGCGGCCGGGGCGGTGGCGGTGCTCATTGTGGGTTCCTCGCTTCGTTGGTTGGGCCCGGCGTGCTCTCGCCGGGTAGTACGCCGGGCGGGGGGTTCCTGTGACGCCCCCGCCCGGCCGTGCAGGTCAGCGGCGGTTGCAGGGGCGGGCGTTGTCGACGTGCACCTCGGCCTCAAGGCGGAGGCGCTTCTCCCAGACCTTGAAGACCTGGCGCAGCCAGTCGTCCGTCCGCTCCCACTGGTGCGGGCCGTCGTCGTGCAGGAGGTGCAGCGCGTGCGCCTGCTCGGCCTCGCGCCGGCCAAACTCCTCGAATCCCGGGTTGACCGGGTTCAGGCGGTGAGGGAGCGGGAGTTCGCGGTCGACGAGCGGCACCAGGACGTACTCGCCGAGGTCGGCGGGGAACCGGGCGGCCGGGTGCTCCACGGCGATCTGCTCGGCCATGAACAGCTCCTCGGTGGCCTCCAAGGGCAGGTGCTCGTACGCGCCGGGCGGAACGGCGTCGAACTCGCGGGCGGCGGCGTCGAGGCGCTCCGCGATGCCGTAGAGGGCGGCGCGAATGTTGGGGTCGGTGGTGAACCGGTCGCGGGCGATCTCGGCGACGGTGCGGGCGCGCTGGCCGGCCTGGGCGTACTGGTTGACGACCGGAGCCGTGGTGGTGGACATGGGGGTCTCCGTCTCTGGGGTGTTGAGGGGCCGGGGCGCGGCGGGGGGAGGCCGCGCCCCGGCGGTTCTGGGAAGGGGTCAGGCGGCGGCGCGGGCGGTGGCCGGGCGGCCGAGGCGGAGCGCGGCGAGGAAGTCGGCCACCTGGCCGTTCTTCGGGGTGAAGCCGGAGAGGGCGACGGCGCGGATGTCCTCGCGGGTCCAGAGCGCGACGGAGACGACGCGGTGACGCTTCATGCGGGCGAGGTCGCCGGTGCGGGAGACGGTCAGGCCCTTCTTTCCCTTGCGCTTCTTCGCGGTGGTGGCCGTGCCTGCCTCACGGTCAAGGCCCTTGGCCTTCTTCGTGATGGTCGCCGCGTAGTTGTGGGCGACGAGCGGGGTAACGCCACCGGCCATCAGGTGGGCGGAGGCGGGGGCGGGACCGGCGGCAACGGCCTTGATGGCGTTGCGGGTCTCGCGCTGGGCGCGGGTGCGGGTGCGGAGGGTGGAAGCGGCGCGGCGGCTGCGGGCACTGGCCATGTGGTGTTCCTCGTGTTCTTCGTTGGTTCGTCGGCGGTGCTCTCCGCCAACAAGAGGAATAATACACCAAGGGAAACCAGCAGGGGAAGCCATGATCCGCACGGACCTGGGTTTGCGCAGATGAGAGCGCGTCCACCCCCCTGGGGAGGGTCGGACGTGTTTCCTCCGGCTTACTGTTCGCGCGGGCTAGAACAGGGCGTCGTCCTGGGGCGTGGCGACGGCGGCCGGCCTGCGGGTGCGGGTGGCGCGCGGCTGGGTCGGTTCGTCCCCGAACAGGGCGTCGGTGCCGTTCGCGTGCGGCGCGGCCTCCACGCGGCGGGCGACGGCCTGGGCGTCCACCAGGGTGAGCGGGGCGGCCGGGTCGAAGTCGGCGCGGTGCATGGTGGCCCAGTCGATGCTCTGGGGGCGGGTGGCAGTGCTCACGGGGTCTCTGCTGTCTCGGGAACGGGGCCGGGGCGCGGGGTGCGCCCCGGCGGGGCGGGGAGCTGTCAGGCGGCGACGGTGAGGCGGGCGGGCGGGTGGGCGGCCTCCTCGCGCATCTCGCGGGCCGTGTCGCGCACAGTGGCCATGACCTCCTCGGCCTGGGCCGGGGTGAGCCGCTCGGCGCCCTCGCGCGGGCCCTCCTCGGCCTCCACGACCGCGAACACGGCCGCATAGATCTCCGTGACCAGCAGACGTCCCCCCTTCATGCGCTGAGCGATGGAGCCGGGCGCGGCGGCGTTGAACTCCTCGCGGGCGGCGGCGACCTTCTGCCCGTAGTAGAGGGCGGATCCCCATCCGCGCTGCATGTACTCCGTGCGGACGGTGGTCTCTGCGATGTGCAGGCCGTCGCGGATCGCGCGGTTGGCCTGCCCGCGCTCCATCAGGACGGCGCGGACGTACTTGTTCACGACGTCGCGTGCGGCTCGCTCGGTGGCGCTCATCTTCCGGGCCATGACGTGGGGTCCTCTCGTGTGCTGTGCGGGGGCCGGGGCGCACGCGGGCGGCGCGTCCCGGCGGGGAGCTGCGGGGGTCAGGGGTGCGGCGGCCGGGTCACGGCTGGTTGTGCTCGAACCACTGGGCGTCGAGGGCGAACAGGGCGGCGCCAAACTCCTCGGTGCCCGGGACGGCGTCGATGCGGGTCAGCAGCTTCCGGCCGGCAGCGACGGTGTGCGGGGTGCCGTCGTTGTCCGTCCAGGCGTACGCGGGGCGCTTGGCCACGGTCGCGCACAGGTCGGCGTACTCGGCCTCGCCCTTGCACTGCGGCGGGACGCCGGGGCCGCACTCGCGGTTGCCCATCGTGGCGCAGTCCCACCCGGTCTCGTCCTCGTCGACCCGGCCGTCTCGGTTGTCGTCGCCCATCAGGTCGGCGCGCCCGTCGATCCAGCCGTCGTTGTACGTGGTGACGGCGTCGCTCTTCGGGGCGAAGTCGGCCGGGGTGGCGTCGGACGCTGCGATGGTGCCTGCGGCGCCCAGGATGATCACGGCGGTACCGACGGCGAGCAGGGACGCCGGGCGGGGGCGGCGGGCCAGCAGGCGGGCGAGACGGGGGAAGCGCGGCATGGGGTGTTCCTTCGCTGGTTGGTGCGGTCCCGGTTGCTCTCCGGGGCCGTGGGCGGTGCGCCCTGCGCCCGTTCCGGCGGACAGCCGGCCCAGGGGCGGGGCGCACCGCCCGCCGGGGGTGGCGGCGGGCGGTGCGGTCTGGGGGTCAGGCCGTAACGGCGCTGTCCGTCATGAAGAACGGGTTGATAAGGAAGTCGGCGCTGTCGCCGTTAAGGGCCTCGCGGAACCCGGCGGAGCGGTCCCGGGCGACCACGAGGTGAACGGCGGAGCCGGGGACGGCGTCCTTCACGGCCCAGGCGCGGGCCACCTGGTTGTCGTAGCCGGAGTCGGTGGTGACTCCGAGGTGGTGAACGGCGGCACGGTCGGTGCCCGCGTCGGTGACAACCGCGATGAAGAGGTGGAGTTGGGGGGTCTTGTCCAGGGTGACGGCCATGGTGTTCCTCGCTTCGTTGGTTGGCCCCGGTGCTCTCCGGGGCGACAAGAAGAACAGTACACCAAGGGAAATTCAGCGCAACCCCCTGAGGTAGGAAACCATAAGAAACCCAGGTGAACGGCTAGGAAGTCGCACTGCGCAGACCCTTTATATTTCCCTGGGTTGACTATTCCTCTGGGGTGGGGCTACGTTCAAGGCACGCCACTAAGGCGGGGCCGGGGCGAGCATCCCCGGCCGAACCAACGAACCGAGGAGCACCCGATGGCTGACACCCAGACGACCGGCATCAAGAACGCGGACGAACTCATCACCCTTGCGGCCGCGTTCGGCCTGACCGTGACGGTCGAGAGGACCGACCGCGACACGCTCACCTCCTACGTGGTGCGCTTCGCGATCCCCGTCCCCGCCGCGAACGCCGGCACTGAGCTGGGCCGCGCCATCGCGGGCGACACCATCACCCTCCTGTGGACCAAAGCGAAGAAGAAGGGCGCACGCGGCCGCCTGGCCGACGCCACCGTCTGGACCGTCGCCGGCCACCGCAAGGCGCGCACCCTGCGCGCGGTCACTGCCGCCGTCGACACCCTGGGGCGCAGCTCCAACAAGTACGCCCGCGACGCTGCGCCCTTCCCCGAGGACGTCGTCGACGCCCCGCACGCCGTGTTCGTCGACGGCCACCAGGTCCACGCGGGCATCCCTGCCGCGCACGTCCGCACCATCGTGAAGAACCGCCGCTTCCGTGGCTGGACCTTCCACCAGGACGCCGACAAGGCCATCGTGTGCGAGACCCGCCGCTACGTCCCGGTGCAGCCGGCCGCCGCCGAGGAGGCCCCCGCCCCCGTCGCCGACGAGCGCCAGCACGTTCGGATCACCAACGACGGCCCCGCCGAGGTCATCCCGACCCGTGAGGCCCTGGACGAGATCAACGCCGCGATGATGGAGCCGGAGGTGAAGCGGACCGTCAAGCGCATGTCCGCGAGCAAGTCGACGGCCCACATCGTCTACCGCGACGGCCGGACCGTGTACCTGCGCCCCGCCACCCCCGGCGACGTCTTCCCCACCCCGGCGGAGCGCCCCACGGACGCCGAGCTGACCGGCGACATCGACGCAGGGCACGCCGCCTACCTCGCCGAGACGTTCGCCGCCGTCGCCGACGGTACGGCGCTCCCCGTCCGCGCCGACATGATCCGGCCCGGCATGGACGTGATCCACGCGCACATGGGCGAGACCCGCACCATCGACACCGTCACGGCCTACGTCGGCGCCCCCGGCGCGCCGTGGGTCCGCCCCTCCTGGACGTTCCGCAGCCACGACGAGAGCACGGCCGGCAGCACCTACCCGCCGGAGATGCACCTGATGGTTACCCGCGCCTCCCTGGACGCCGTGTTCGGCCCGGCCCCCGTCGAGGACGCCGCCCCCGCCGCGCCGGTCGACGAGAAGACCCGCCGTTGGGCCGAGGGGTTCGCCGCGAAGTGGTGGGCCGAGCAGAACACCGGCGAGCCCACCGACGCCGCCCTGGCCGCCGTGTTCGCCCACACGGTGAAGCCGCCGAAGCCGGAGGCGTACCCGCTCATCCGCGAGGCCATCACCGCACTCACGCCCCCGCCCGCCGCCGCGCCCCTGTTCGCCGCGCACGCCGCCCGTGAGGCCGCCGAGGAGGCCACCGACCTGACGCCGCGCGCCCTGTCCACGCTCGCCCACCACTTGGAGACCCTGCCGCTCGCCGCGCCCCCCGCGCTGCACGAGAGGCTGCACGCGGCCCGAGACACCGCCGAGGGTGCGTGGGAGGCCCTGCGGTTCGCTCACAGCCTGGCCGCCAAGACGGCCGCCCGTAGTGCCGCAAAGGACGCCATTGTTCGGGCAAGGGCCGCCATCCTGGCCGTCCAGCCGCACGCCCGCCGGATGCACGGCACCGACATGCCACACACCGCCGACAGCATCCGCGCCGCCGCGCTCGCCTACATGCACCTCGGAGCCACCCCCGACGAGACCAACGCCCTCAAGAACGGCGCCGCCGAGGTACGCATCGACTGCCGCCCCGACACGGGGAACGGGTGGACCGTCACCGCCCGCATCACGGCCGGCATCCGGGACGTCCGCTGGTTCCTCCCCGCGCACCCGCCCATCGTCGTCAAGTTCCGCAGGGTCGACGGCCGCCAGAGCCCCGCCGACAACGCGCGCAAGGTGATCGGGTCCATGCTCCGCGTGGACGTACCCGTCACGTACAAGGACGCCGCGCACCACTGACCCCGCCCGGCGCCGCCCGGCCGGATCGGGTCGGGCGGCGCCCTCGAGGCCCCATACGCGCCCGCGCGCGTGTGGACGGTCCAGAAAGTCCAGGAACCCGCGTCACCTGCCCCGTTCCCTCTGGGGCGACGCAAGCCGTCTCCGCGCGGCCCACTGCCCGGCGAGAGCACGCCGGGCCCAACCAACGAAGTGAGGAACCCCCGATGTTGACCCCCCTTGAGCGCGCCGACGAGATGGCGCGTCTGGTCATCGCTGCGGCGCAGCAGGACAACGCCTGTGTTGTGACCGGCGGCCTGGTGGACACCGTGATGAAGCTGCACGCCGACACGGAGGCGGGGAAGGCGAACCCGGTGACGGTGCGTCGGCTGATCCGGGCCGGCGCCGGGGCCGAGGGGGTCCGCGTCGTCCTCACCGATGATGAGCGGTACTGGGCGATCCGGGAGCAGCTCCACCACATGGGCGGCGACGAGGTGCACGCGCTGCGCGACAGCATCTCCGACGGCGGCGAGCTGGACCCGCGCGGCAATGACCGCGTGCTGGTCGAGGCGATCTCCGTGCGTCTGTCGCGGCGTCTGCCTCCGCACCGTCTGAGTGGTGCCGAGCCGGTCTCCATCCGTCTGTGGGACGAGCCGGAGCCGGACGGAGTCGGGTCGCTCCCGGAGTACGCGGGCCACCCGAGCGTGGTCGCGGCCTTGGAAATCCTGCGCGCGGCCAGGGTGCCGGTGGCCACGGTCCCCGGGCGCAAGATGCTGTACCGCGACTGGCACAGCCCGCAGGGGCCGCAGGGTGCGTTTCTGTGGACCTACACGGGTTGGACGCTCGAGGTGACGTGGTTCATCGACGGCGCCCAAGACGAGCGGGGCATGCGGTCCCGTGACGTCCGCCGTGTGCGGGGTGCCCGTAACCAGGCTCTCGACGACGTCGCCGCAGCGTTCCGTGCGGCGGGCTGGACGGCGTGGCGGGTGATGAGCCGTAAGACGGCGACGCGGTGCGATCTCCGCTTGGACGTAGCACCCCCGGCGGCCGTGGAGTCCCCGGCCGTCTCCTGACGCCCCCAGTCCCGTTCTCCCGCCCTGTCGCCGTCGTCCTGGTCGCCGAGTGCGTCCAGACGCGGCGGGGCGCTCCCAGGAAGGCCCAGCCCCGACATGCCCATGCCCCCGTGGCTCCGCTCCCACCTGCCTGCCGAGCCCACCCGTACGTTCGTCGCGTTCACCGACGCGGTCGCCGAGCTTTTGGAGCTGCCGCCCGCGCCGCCGGCCGAGGTCTACGCCCGCCGGTACGACACGGACCACGTCTGGATGGTCTGGCGGTACAAGGACGGCGGCGCCTCCCTGTTCCTCGAGCGCCCATACGGGGAGCTGCGCGACGGCGTGTGGGTTCGCCTGCACTGGCACGAGTCGCCGAACCCGGAGGTGGTGGCCGCGATGATCCGGGCCTACGTGCGCCGAGGACGTCGCGAGCAGCGCCGCCGCCCGTGCTGGCTCGTCCGCGTGCTGTTCGGCCGCTGAGCCGGCCCCGTGATCCCCGGCCCGCACCCCGTGGGCCGGTCCCCTGCGGCGGAGAGCTACCGCCGCAACCCGAAGGAGAGGAACAAGCGCGTGAGCGCGTACGTAGAGATCCCCCGCCCGTACGAGTCGGCCCCCGGCCGGTTCACCGTCGACCTGGTGTTCCCGACTGCGTCGAAGCGCCGGGCGAAGCAACACCACGACGTGGCGTGGGCCCTGGCCGACGTCCACGGCGTGGAGGCGTCCACCCCGTTCGCCCTGAACCCCAGGTGGTCGTACTACAAGGAGATGTGCGGGAGCGATGAGCGGTACGGCGGGCCCGACGAGCGGCGCCTGACGGTGCAGGGCGGAGCTCGAGCGGTCGCCCGGTACCTGGTCGCCCTCGAGCGTGTCCTCGACGAGGTGGAGGCCCTGGCGACGCGAGCAGTCCGCGCGTTCGGCGCGTGGAAGCGCTCCGTGGCCGGTGAGCCGTTCCTGGAGTACGAGGACGCGTCCACCATGCGCGTGCGGTCTCGGGAGTTCCGGGCGGACGTCCTGCGGGCCCTGGTGCAGGGTCTGGACGCCCGTACGCGGCCCGTGGGGGAGCGGGACAGCTCCCGGCCGCTGTGGGAGCAGTACGGGGCCGTCGCCGAGGAGGTACGGGCCGCCGCGGGCGGAGTCGACCTCGAGCGGGCCGACGAGGAGGCCATGACCGCCCAGGAGGCGCGCATGGTCCCGGCGGCCGTCGCCGAGGCGGAACGCCTGGTCCGCGCCGAGGCGGCCCGGCTCGAGGAGCAGCGCCTGGAGGAGGAGCGCGAGGAGCTGTTCCGGCAGGTCGACGCGGCGTGCGCGCAGGAAGCCGACGAGGCGGACGCCGAGCGGTGCGCCCTGGACGGACAGGGGGCGTTGTTCGCCGTCTCGGAGGCCCGGCCCGCGCTGGTGGTGCCCCCGCCCCGGCCGGTGAAGCCGCGCCGCGCGCCCCGTGAGCGCGTGCCCGTGGCGGCCCGGTTCCCCGACGGGACAACGCACGTTGCGATCAGCCGGGAGCAGGTGGAGCACTTCAACCCGGGCATCGCGGCCGCCATGTGGCCGAAGGTGAACCCGGAGCGCCGGCGGTACGTCCCCGCGGCCTGACAGCTCCCCGGAGTCGGGACCACCCCGAACGCTAAGCCCGGGTGAATCCAGGGGTGCGAATCCCTGGTTTCACCTGGGCTACCCCTTCCCTAGATTCCCCTGGGTGTACTATTCTTCTTGTTGGCGGGAGAGCAACCCGCCGCAACCAACGAAGGAGGAACACCCCCATGAACGCTGCCCTGGCTGCGAAGCCCCTGCCGCAGCTTTCCGCGCAGTACGGGCCCATGCGGTCCGTGATCGGCGCCCCCAGCACCACCGACGTCATCCCCGAGCAGCACGACGCCTACCTGTTCAACATCGCGGGCGGCAACGTGCTTCGGGAGTCCGTCATCAAGGGCGCCGACCGGAAGCCCGTCCTGGCCGTCCGGTTCGTCGAGTACACCGACCCCGTCACCCGCACGCAGCGCTACGCCGTCGACTTCTGGTCGATCCGGCGTATCAGCGTCTCGGACCACGGCAACCGCGCCATGGCTGAGGTGACGTACGAGCGGGCGGTGCGCGCCGAGTACGAGCGCCCGACGCTCGACCTGCCCGCCGAGCGGCTCGGCAAGGGCCTGTCGGCCTACTACGACGTCACCGACGTCGCCTGACCGGTCCGGTCCCTCTCTCGCCGGGGCGCGACCGTACGCGCCGCGCCCCGGCACCCTCCCCCAACTCGCCACCACTCCACCGAGGAGACACCCCGCCATGGGCAAGACCACCGACGCCGCCACCCGCACGATCCACCTTCAGGGCGTGGGCCGCGTGCCCGCCGTCGAGGCCCAAGACCTGAGCGTTGGCGACCAGCTCATGTACAACTCCGGCAGCGTCTACCAGATCACTAAGATTGAGGACGCCTCCCCGAAGTTCTTCCGGATTTTCCAGGTCAGCACCGAGACCGGCGAGGAGTACAGCCGCCGTGTCAAGAAGGACCGTCTCGCGGCCCGCGTGCCCGAGGGAAAGCGCCGCCGTCTGGGCCACGACGCCCCGGCAACCAACTACCGCGCCCAGGTCTGCGCCCCCCAGGGCGGTATCTGGGTCACGGTGAGCCACGGTGACACTGCCAAGGCCGCCGCATGTGGCCGTACTCCGCTGAACCAATTCTCCTACTTCGGCTCCGTGATGCTGGGACGTCACGGGCTCGGCGACACTTACGACGCCCGCGTCGACAACATGGCGGCCATGGCGGCCGGCGCGACCCTCACCGCCGAGAACGGGCACCGTTTCCGCATCCTGCCGCCAGAACAGCCGAGCGTATCCGTGGAAGCCGCCGCGCTCGCCCAGAAGTACCCTCTCGGCGCTGCGGCCGTCTTCACGCCGGAGGGCGCCACGGAGCGGGACGTTGTCGTCGTGAACTCCGCCCCCGACGCTGACGGCACCGTCGAAGTGCTCAGCGCCCGGCAGAACGGTAAGGCGCTCCGGGTGCCGCTTGCCGCGCTGGAGGAGCTGCCCGCACTGCCCCCGGCCCCCGAAGGCGACCCCACCGACTATTGGACCGTCACGGACGACAAGGGCCAGGAAGTAACCCGCGTGCGGGCCGAGACCAGGGTCGGCGCCCGTACCGAGGTGGAGAGGAACCCCCAGGCTGCGGCGGTCGCCAAGAGGCTCGGTGGGCTGTTCTACCGGCGCCTCAGCACATCGGAGCTCCCGCCGGAGCTCCGGGCCGCGCTGGAGGCCGACACCGCCCGTCAGGCCGCGCCTCGCGCCCTTGGCTGCCTCCCCGGAAGCGTTGACGTCCCTCAGGTGAAGGCCGCTATCCGTCTCCTCACACACGACGGGCAGCCGCTCGCCGCGTTCGACGAGCGGGACCGGTGCCTGAGCGCCGGGGCCTACCTGGACCCGCGCCGCGAGACCGGCGAGGTGGTCCTCGAGTTCCTCGCCGAGCACCGGCCGGCCGCCGGGCGGAAGGAGCTGGCCGACGAGCAAGAGCGGGTCACCCTCGAATACGCCGCCCTGTTCCGAATGGCCGGCTGGACCGTGCAGGAGTTCCAGGAGCGCGACCACACCGGCCAGGAGCGTCTGGCGCGGCTCATCCTCACGCCTCCGACGCCCCACAGCGTCTAGCAGCTCCCCCGGCCGGGGCGCAGCCCGTACGCCCCGGCCCCACCCGTCTCACGCCCTGGAGGACCACCCGATGCAGACCATCGCCCTGTTCGACGTCCCGACCGCTCCGCAGCCGGCCGCCAAGCTCCATCGGGCGCCGCTCGCCCTGGGGGAGCTGCCCGTGTCGAGTGTTCCCGCCGCGTACGACCGGGAGCACCTCTACAGCCCGAAGGCGAACACGGCCGCGCTCGTCGACCACCGGCCCGGCGACCAGTTCCCGCCGCTCCCGGTGTCCCCGCCCGGGCCGAAGGCGTGGGGCGCCTGGTGGCGGACCGAGGCCAGCGTGACCACGCCGGACTATCTGGGGCTGGAGCCCGGCGACGTGATCACCCTGGACGACGGCGACACGGCGACCGTCGTATCCACGTGCCGGTTCGGCGCGGTCGTCCGCTACGCGCTGCCCCCGAGCGAGTGGTGCGACAAGGAGTACGCGGAGCAGTACGTGACCGCCCGCAACCAGTTCGGCCGCTGGTACCGCTGACCACCCGCCCACGGGGCGCAGCTCCCACGCTGCGCCCCGGCCTCTCCGCCCCTTCTCCGCCCGCTCCACGCCCTTGAGGACCCCGCCATGCAGACCGTGCCCCTGTTCGACCTCCCCGACATCCAGACGCTCCAGGAAGCCCCCGCGGCCGCCGCGCCGGCGAAGACCAAGCCGAAGCGGAAGCGGACGAGCCGCGTGCACCCGTCCGTCCCCCTCGAGCCGTCGACGACCGTGCCGGACGAGATGATCCTCAACGCGGACTGGATCGTCATCTCGAGCAGCGGCGGCAAGGACTCGCAAGCGATGCTCTCGTACGTCGTGCGGCGCGCGAAGGCCCTGGGGATGCTGCACAAGGTCGTCGTCGTCCACGCGGACCTGGGCCGGGTCGAGTGGGAGGGGACGCGCGAGCTCGCCGAGCTCCAGGCGGCGCTCGCCGGAGTCCCCCGGTTCGAGGTGGTCCAGGCGAAGGGCGCCGATCTCCTCGACCGCGTCGAGATCCGGTACGGCAAGCTCAAGGCGAAGGCCGAGGAGGAGGCGCGCGAGCGCGGCGAGGACCCGGCCACGGCGAAGGTCGCCCCGGCTTGGCCGTCGAGCGCAGCACGCTGGTGCACCCCGGACGCGAAAAGGGGCCCGATCCGGACCCTCTACACCCGGCTCGTCGACGAGCTGGGCGACCTGGGCCGCCCCGTGCTCATCCTGGAGTGCATCGGCCAGCGGGCCGCGGAGAGCACCGCGCGGGCGCAGCTCGCCGAGGTGGAGGTCAACCGCGGAGCGAGCAACGGGAAGCGGCACGTCACCACCTGGCGGCCGATCCACGCATGGAGCGACCGGAAGGTGTGGGCGGAGATAGCCCGGTCGCGTCTGCCCTACCACCCGGCGTACGACTGGGGAAACCGGCGCCTGAGCTGCGTGTTCTGTGTCCTGGGGTGCAACAGCGACTTGGTGAACGGTGCCCGTCGGGTGCCGGAGCTCGCCGCGGCGTACGCCCGGACCGAAGTGGTGGTCGGCGCCGACTTCAAGAAGGGGTTGAGCATGGCGGAGATCATCCGGCGCGCCCAGGCGCTCGAGGAGGCCGAGGGCCCCGCCGCGCGGCCGCCGGCCGGAACCGCGATGGCAGTGCACATCGGCCAGGCCGCAGCGACGAAGTACCGCGTCCGTCAGGTGGCGTTGTACAGCCTGGCCGCCTGATCTTCCCCATGCCCGCGCCGGGCCCGGTCCGGCGCGGGCAGACTGACCCCCGACCCCTTCCGATGGAGAGACGACGATGCCCGAACAGCACCAGGACCTCGACGAGCAGCCGGAGGCGGTGCGCGCCCTGGTGGGCCGGACCATCACGGTGACGGAGGCCCTGTCGGGGATCCCGAACGCCCGCCCGTACCAGCTCCGGATCACCGAGGCCCGCATGACGTCCGACCCGGCGTCCCACACTGTGCACGTGACGGGGGAGCGGCTCCGCATGGACGGCCGGCCCGCCACCCGCAAGTGGCGTCCCGTCGAGAACACCACCGTGTGGCTGACGGACGGCTGGACGGACGTCCTGGGCCTGCCCGCCTTGCCGTCGCGGGAGTGGCTCCGGGAGGCCGTGGGCCAGCCGGTGTACTCGGAGAGCCAGCGTGCCGGTATCGCAGCCCAAATCATCGACCAGGGCGCGGCGTACCGGGTCACGGTCGGCGAAGTCGTCGAGGACCAGGCCGTGCCCGGCGACGAGGTGACGCGCCGGGTGGCCGAGGCGCTCGCAGAGAAGGGGATGCGGCTGGACCGGCACGCGCACGGGCGGACGTTGCGGCTGCGCTACGCGGACGGGCGCCCCCTGGTGTTCTTGACCCCGGAGGGCTGAGCCGGCCCGCACGGCGGGGGTCGTCCTGGTGGGCGGCTCCCGCTTTTTTCTGCCGTTCCCTACCCCGGCGGATTTCCCTTGGTGTACTATTCCTGGTGTTGGTGGAGAGCAACCACCGGCGAACCAGCGAAGCGAGGAACACCATGTCCGCAGCCGTTCTTTTCGACGTCCCCGCCATCACGGCGAACGCTAAGCCCAAGGAAAAGCGTCCCGCTCCGGTGTACGCCGAGCGTCGGTGGTTCGCCGACCTCGACCGGGTGACGTACCTGGGCACGCACCAGCCGTCTTGGCTCGCCCGCGAAGAGTTCGGCAACGACTGCATCCCGCTGTGCGTCGCCCACCAGCGGCTCGACGGCCGCAAGACCCTGCCGCGCGCCGTCACTCCCTGGATGCTCGACTCCGGCGGCTTCACGGAGCTGTCGAAGTACGGCCGCTGGACGGTGTCGCCGTACTACTACGCCGCGGCGGCGCGCCGGTACTACGACGAGACCGGCCTGATGGACGCCTGCGCGATCCAGGACTGGATGTGTGAGGACGAGATCCTCGCGAAGACCGGCCTCACGATCGCCGATCACCAGCTCAAGACCGTTGCGTCGTTCCTCAACCTGATGAGCCTCGACGCCGAGCTCCCGTGGATGCCCGTGATCCAGGGCCGCACCCTCGACGACTACCTGCGGTGCATCGACCTGTACGACCAGGTCGGCGTAGACCTCACGCTCGAACCGGTCGTCGGCATCGGCTCCGTGTGCCGCCTGCAGCAGACCGACGAGGCCGCCCGGATCATCGAAACGATCTGGGGGATGGGCATCCGCCTGCACGGGTTCGGCTTCAAAAAGACCGGCCTGCGACGCGTCGCCCACCAGCTCTACAGCAGCGACTCCATGGCCTGGTCGTACAACGCCGTGAACCGGGCCCCGATGCCCGAATGCGTCGGCAAGCACGTCCACTGCGGCAACTGCCCGAAGTACGCCATCGCCTGGCGTAACGCGCTCCTCAACTCCCTGCCGGACGACCCGCAGCTCCTGCTCGCCGCCTGACCTCGGCAGGCCCCTGGGGCGCCCCGCACGGGCGCCCCGCCCCCCTTCGGGCCGGAGAGCACCGGCCCCAACCACGAAATGAGGAACCCCCGATGACCGCCACGCGCATCTACGGCACCTGGACCACCAAGGTGAATCTGTACTCCACCGGCCCCGACGCCGACGTCGACGCCGTGGTCGACGGTGGCGCCCCGGACTGGCGCGCGATGCTCGCCGACACCGGCGCCCTGGACCGCATGAAGGCCGAGTACCGCGCCGCCATCGACGCGGCCCTCCCCGGTGACGTCGCCCTGTGCGGTGAGCAGTTCTTCGGGCCGGCCGAGCCCGAGGCCGGCGAGTTCGACGGCTACCCCGTAGACGAATACGGGGCACTGGACTTCGCCGCCATGGTCGAGGAGATCGACCTCGCCGCGATCGTCGACCGGCACGACCCGGACGCGTAGCAGCTCCCCACCGGGCCCCTCTGGGCCTGCCCCGCCCCCGTTCTGACACAGCCTGCCGCGGCGTGACGTTCCTCCATGCGCCCGGCGACACCGCAACGCCCCTGAAAGGACACCGATGGACCCCGTCGTCTTCACCGCGAAGGACATCAGCACCCTGCGCCAGGCCGCCCGGTTCCTACGCGCAATGGAATTGCAGCTCCCGGCCACCTCGCACGACATGACGCACACGGGCGTTCTCACGTCCGCGTTGTGGCTCGACCACCAGGCCGACGAGCTGGTCGCCGCGCCGCAGCCCGCGTCCCGGGAGACGCGCCGCCCGATCTTCAACCACCTCGTTGCCCCCGCGGCCGGCGGGCCCGTGCTCCACGTCCAGGCAAAGGCGCTGCTCGACGAGCACGAGGCCGCCGTGCGGGCCGAGGCGCTCGCCGACCCGGAGGCCGTACGCGCCGCCGTGGCCCGCCTGAACCAGGTCGACACGGCCGCCGAGGACGACACGGCGCACCGCTGCACGCTGCCGCCCACCCGCCGCCTGCCGTGCGGCTGCTGCCCGCACGCGCTCTGCGAGGACTGCGAGCGGTGCGGCCACACGTGCACGTGCAGTCGCGCCCCCGAGGCCATGGAGAAGTAGCCCACCGGCCGGGCGCCGCCACACACCCGGCTCCCGTCCCACCACACCGTTCCGCCGGCAGGAGATGCGAGATGACGCCATATGAACGCCTCATGGCCGAGGCCATCCCTACTGGCAGATTCGGTGACCCTGTCGGCGAGACCCGCCCTCAACGCCCTCTGATGACAACGCAGGACCAGCAGGCCGCGCGCCGCGCCGCCTTGGCCGAGGCCCAATCCGACTGGCGTCTGCCGGATGCCGCCTCCCAGCGCAAGCGCGCCCGGTCCGCCGCGGTGGCGCTCGAACGGTCCGCCGAGCGGGCCCGGGCGCGCAAGGAGTCCCGCCCGCGTCACCTGCGCATCGTGCCCGACCCGAACGACACCCAAGCCGCTTGACCATCACACGCCCAGAGAGGCACCGCCATGCGCTGGAACGTCACGCCCCGCCGCAGCAAGCCGAACAGCGGCCGCTGGAGGGCCGACCGCACCGAGTACGCCCGCCGCCGGCCGTGGCCGCTCGAGCTGCCCGGTCTGTCCGTCCCCCGCCCCGCCTGCGCCTGACCGTCCGCCTGATTACCACCGCACTAGGAGAAGCCCATGCCCAGCACCACCCCGGCCGAGCCCAGCCGGCTGATCTACCCGTACGGCTACGTCGACGGCCAGAACCACCGCCTGCTCCTGCGCACCGCGGTCGATGGGAACGGGCAGCCGTACGTGTGGGTGGAGGCCGAGAACCTCGCGGCCGGAGGCGACACCGCGGCCGTGTGGCTGTCGCTCGAGCAGGCCGCCAGCCTCCGCGCCGCCCTCGGCGAGGGCCAGGCGCACCACGTCACCGACTACACGGGCGACACCCTGACCGTGCTGCCGGGCAGTGCGTGGACCACCTTCGAGGTATCCCGGCAGGCGAACGACGACGACGAGGCCGCCGCGGTGCGCGTCGTCGTCCTCACCGGCCGGCTCCCGGAGCTGCGCGAGGCGCTCGCCATGACCGCGCAGTTCGCGCAGCAGCGCATAGCCGCAGGCGAGCAGAAGCCGCACGTGCTCACCCCGGCCGAGCACGACCGGGCGTGGCACGCAATCGAGGGCGCCGCGGGGGAGCCTGGGGCCGACCCGGGCACGATCCTGCGGGCCGTCCTCGGCGCGCTGCAGATCCTGCCGCCCAGCGCCGAGGACTGGCAGGCCGCCCGCGAGGACCTGCACCGCCGCGTGGGCAGGAGGTCGCCCGATGGCCAGTAAGGCAGTCGAGGGCGGGTACGGCAGGAGGCAGCGCCGTGGGTGACTGGTTCGGCGTCGGCTTGACCGACTACTACGACCCGGGCGACTGCCACACCGGCGACGTCTGGCACACCCCCGGGACGCCCGTACGCGCTGATGACGACTTCGTCTTCTTCTTCGACGAGCTCGGCCGCCGGCAGCCGGTGGAGCACTGGTCGGACCTGCTCTTTCAGTCGACTTGGTGGCAGGACGCCGAGCGGAGCATCTGGCGCCTGGACGAGCTCGACGAGATGCGGTGCAGCCGGATCTACGGGTTCGCGGCCCGGCGCGAGGAGGAGACCGGCACGCTCCTCGCCTGGGAGGCGACTCGCGGGCCGGTGCCGAACGGGGACGTGGCGTTCGACGCGTACGACCGTGGTCTGGGGCAGCTCCTGGACATGGTCGGTGAGCACGGGTGGATTCACCGCACTGAGCTGATGGTCGCCCTGCAGCGCCGCATGCGCGGGTGGCCCGCGATCGAGGGGACGTGCTTCTGCGGCTACCCCGTCGCCGAGGGCTGGGACCACGGCGCGTGCCACGCCGGAATGGAGATCGCCTGACAGCTGGCAACTCGGTGAACTGCCGTATGCTGCACACCAGTTTCATGCGCACGGAGGCCCGGCCACCAACATTGGCCGGGCCTCCGTGTTATGCGGACGCTGAGCGCTACTTGAGCGCCTCTCTGGCGGCCTTCCTGGTGGCCTTCTCCGCCTCCTGCATCCGCTCGAGGACCGCGTCGTAAACGGTGGTGTCCTCCGGGTCGGCGAACGCCTCCATGAGCCGAAGGGTCACCTCCGAGCGGGAGATCCGGGGACGGTTGAGGGCGTCTGCGATCTTGATGGCGGTCCTGTCGACGGCCCGGGTCACCGCGGGCGGGATCGCGCGGGAGACCGGCGGCTGGATCTCCTCGACGAGCACGCCCTTGATGGTCTTCGCCAGGGCGTCGACGTCCTCGTCCTCGTCGAGCTTGAGGTCGCCCGGCAGCATCTTGACGGTGTTGCGGAGCCGCTCGGCGGTGACCTGGTCCGGGCCCCAGGAGTCGGCGACCAGGACGTACACCGCGACGGCCGCGTTCAGATTGAAGGCGTTTTTGACCGGGACGATCTCACGGACCTGACCGGGGTTGACGTCGTAGCTGCGAGCGGCGAGGACTTCTCCGATCGCCCAGCCGGCGCGCAGCTTGCTGCACTTGCCAACTGAGATGCCTTTCTCCAGGGGCGCCCACTCCTCGATGGTGCGGTAGGTCCGCTCCGGCTCTAGCTTGTGTGGGGTGTCCCGAAACAGCTTGCCAGTGGCGATGGTGTCGAGGGCTTTGCCCTGGATGAACCAGGCTGTGTTGCCCAGGTCGACGCCCTCGAGGCACTCCTCGTACCGCGTCCGTTCCTCGTCGGTGAGCGCGCCCTCCCCGGCGGGCTCGACCGGGTCGGGGATCTTGTGGAGGCCAGGTCGGGCCTCCTCGACGGCGGTTTCGACGGCCTTCTCTATGGTCGCCTGGCGGTCCGCTTCGACGGCCTTGGAGCCCTCGGCCAACTTGCCTTTGCCGCGGCGCCGGGCCGAGCCCCAGCTCGCGTCTTGCGCCCACGCCTCCTTCTTGTCGTCGCTCACGCGGCATCCACCAGCCCGGCCTTGACCGCGATCGTGCGGAAGAACTCGGCGGTGTCCGACTTCGGCCGGTACATCTGGACCGGCTTGCCCTCGGCCTCTGCTTCGCCCAGGTCGGCGCCGCGGAACGGAATCTCGACGAGGGGCGCCAGGTCGGGGTGGCTGCGGAGCTGCTTCAGGATCACCTTGTTGTACTCCCCGCGCCCGTACAGGGCGAGGCTGATAACCATGCCGAGTTCGTGGAAGTCGTCGCGCTCGAGTTCTTCCATGATGCCCTCGTGCTGGTCGAGCTGGGAGCCGACAGCCTTCATCGCCCACTTGTGGGTATTGGCCATCATGAGGGCGCCGTGTGCCGCAGCGGTAATCGAGCTGGTGTCCGTGTCGATGGCCGGTCGGGTGTCGATCAGGATGTAGTCGTACTCGCCCTCGAAGTGGGCGAGCATCTTCCTGTGCGCGTGGAGCGCGTTGCCTCGCTCGCGCAGGCGCGCGGGGAGGAACGTCAGGTCGAGGCTGGACGGCAGGACGTGAATCAGCTCGAACGGCTTGGCGACCAGCGGGTGCGGGTCGAGACCCTTCAAGAGGCAGTCGGTCTGTGTGGGGCCCTCGTCCTCGTCGAGTCCGTCGAGCTTGAACCCGTCGGTGAGGTTCATGGACGGGTCGCCGTCCACGATCAGGACTCGCATGCCGTAGGAGGCGAGCGCGCCGGCGAGGTTCATGGTGGTCGTCGTCTTGCCGACGCCGCCCTTCTGGTTGCACATCGCGATGATGCGCGTCATCGTCGCGGGTCCGGTGAAGGGCCCGTAGCGGAGCCGTTCAATCTCGGCTGCTGATGTCGTCATGAGAGGGACGATAGTCAGACCGTCGCCATGTTTCGGGCAGTGAGCCCGTATAGGTACCGGCGGCGGCACGTGATAGGGCCCCGAACGTCACCCGTACGGGGCCCTGGAGAATTGCCCAATTGGGCAAGAATGATCTTGGTTACCTGCCGAAGGTGCGGCGCTGCGCGGCGTGGACGGCGAGCGCCTCCTCGAGGGCCTGTCCGTCGTAGTCGGGCCAGTGCCGGTCCTCGAAGTGCAGCGTGGCGTCCGCGGCCTGGTAGAGCAGGAAGCCGGACAGGCGGCGCTCTCCGCTGCTGCGGATGATGAGTTCGGGGTCGGGCAGGCCTGCGGTGGAGAGGAAGTCGTCCAAGGGCAGCTCCTGGCGCCCGTCGTAGTTGGGGGCGGTCAGGGACCGGGCGACGGCCTGGCGGACGTCGGCGCGGCCGTCGTAGCCGATGCCCAGGCAGACGGTCATGCCCTGGCGGTCGGCCGTGAGTCGTTCTGTCCGCTCGATCGCGGCCAGGAGCCGGCCGGGGACGAGGTAGAGGCCGGAGAGCTGGGAGAGAACTCGGACGGGGCCGGTGGAGACGGCCGCCTCAGTGTCGAGCAGGTCGACCAGCACATCGGTGAGGGCCTTGACCTGGGCTTCGGGGCGACCGAAGTTCCGCTCGGACATCAGGAAGACGGAGGCGGCCCCGACGCCGAGGGCGCGGCAGTGTTCGAGGATCTGGTGGACGACGGCCGTGCCCTGCCGGTAGCCCTCTTCGACGGTGAGGCCGTGGGCGGTGGCCCAGCGGCGGTTGCCGTCGGCGATGAAGCCGATGTGGCGGGGGACGTCGAGGCGGTCAACGGCGGGCGCGGGAGCGGGAAGCGTCTGCATGGGCCGGAGGAGTACAGGCATGGCGGTCTTTACGTCATCCGGTGAGCGCGGCGAAGACCGCACCGGCGGTTGCGGTGCCCGCGGCGGCGCCGGCGATTGTCTGGGCGAGGGTGTGGTCGCGCAGGGAAATACGGGACCAGGCGATGACGGCGACGAGCGGGTAGGCGAGCCAGACGAGCGGCCCCCAGGTGAGGGCGAGCATCGCCAGGGCGCCGCCGGCGACCGCGGTGTGCACGCTGATTTTCCAGAGCGCGGTGACCGGCAGTAGGACCGCGAGGGTGGCGAGCATCGCGACGACCAGGGCGACCATGTCGGTCGGGGCGTCGAGCCAGAGCATGCCGCCGATGCCGAGGCCGACCAACGCCATGATCACGGGGATGAGGATCATCCGGCGCTGTCGCTGCCCGATGTGCCGGTCGGCCCACATGCCCTTGCGCATGCCGTACTTGATGAAGGCCATGGGCAGGACCGCGGCGAACACGATGGCCTCGAGCGCCCAGAGCGCCCCGGTGATCGGGTTGTTCTGGGCCAGGCCGACGCCGAGGCTCACCCCGATGATGACGTTGCGCGGCTCCATTCCGTCGGTGATGAGGCGGGCCGCGCGGTTCTCCTCGCGGGCCGGGGTAGGAGCGGCGGTCGTGGTGCTGGTCATACGGCGACTTCCTGGGGAGCTTGCCGGCCGGAGAGCTCGGCGGCCGCTTCGGCGAGGCTGGGCGAGGTGTAGTGGTGAGCGACCCGGGCGAGCCATGCTGCGTTCGCCAACAGGTCGTTGTGCATGGGCATCTGGGAGCCGGCCGCGTACGTGGCGGGCTCCTCGCCCTCGACCGCCTTCCTGCGGGCGACGCGCAGGGTGATGGCCTCCCGGGCGGCGCGGGCGTCGTCGCCGCGCAGGCCTGCGCTGTGGGCGATGTCGAGGGCCTGGCGGTGGACGTCCTGGCTGATCCAGGGCAGGAGGGTGAACCACGCGTCGGAAATGTCGACGACGCGCTTGTCGAGCCGGTCGTACAGGTCGCGGGCCCGGCGCCGTTCCTCGCGCGGCGAGTCGGTCTCCTGAAGGCGGCGCAGGATGACGTCCGATGGGAGGACGGAGACGAGTTCCTCCCACAGCGGGCGCAGGGCGAGCAGGCCGTGGCGGTGCTGGAGCGCGCGGATGAGTAGCTCGGCGGCGCGTACGGAGCTGCCGATGATGACCAGGAGGATTGTCACCATCTGGAGCAGGGATCCGCCGCGGTGGAACTCGCCCTCGCTGAGGGGGAACGTCCAGTCGGTGAAGCCGCAGACCAGGAACGAGAGCCGGTAGACGGGGTAGAAGGTGCCTGTCCCGGCCCCCGCGGCCATCAGGCGCATGCACAGCCGCAGAAGCCGGTCGTCGGTGCGCCGAGCAACAGTGAGGCAGAGCAGCGCCGAGGGGGCCAGGGCCGCACCCATGGTCAGCAGGTACAGCGCCAGGTGCACCGTGCCGGCAACGTTGCCGTACTGGGCGCTCGCGAAGTCGGCGGATCCGTCGGGGGCGATGACGGAGGGGGAGGAGAACGGGAAGACAAGGGAGGCCGCGATGCTGGTTCCGAGCAGGAAGACCATGCGGGGTTTGAAGGAGACCCAGCGGCGCCAGGCCGGTTCCTCCTCCAGGGGTGGTACGACCGACTCGACCCATCCCACCAGGAGAATGCAGGCGACCATCACGGCCAGGTGCTTGGGGAGCACCGCGGCGTCGTGAAGGCCGGTGTGCTGGTTCAGGAAGTCCTCGATGAACGACAGGCGCAGCGTGGCGCCGGCCGCGAGGGCGGCAAAGGTCGCAAGGATCGCCCGCTTCCCGCTCGTCCGTGCCGTGTCGCGATCCTGCTTGCGGTCGCGGATCTCCTGATAGGTGCGGATGCCGACCACCAGCCAGAGCGGGATGGTGGTGAACAAGTCAATGACGTCGTCGGTAGGCACGGGGGCTCTCAGCGGCAGGTGGGGGTCACAGGCTGTGGTGCAGCCGGTCGACCAAGGGGTCGTGGTGGCGGGTGTCGCGGGCCTGCTCGGCAGCCTGCCGGCGCAGCAGGTAGGCGAACCCTTCAGCCTCATTCTCGATCCGGACGTACTCGGGATCCTGGGGCCCCTCGTGCGAACGGGCCCGGCCGAACAGACAGCCGTCGAGGAAGTCGGGGCCGAGGAACTCGTACGGCTTCGGCTTGACGGGCAGGAGGAGCGGCTTGTGGCCCATCTCCTGGTGGCCCCACTCGTGGCCGAGGTTGTGCACCGCGGCGGAGCCCGTGAGGGCAGCGTCCACCCAGACGGCGTCCGGGCCGTCGCCAGGGCGTTGGACCCACAAGGCGTTCGCATGCAGGCCGGGGATGGGTGAGGGCCCGCGCAGCAGCTCCAGAAGGCGTCCGTAGCGGAGCTGGTAGCGCTCCTGCATCAACGCGAACAGCGTGTCGAACGTCAGCGGGGACGGGAGGGTGACGGCGGCAAGGGCCTGGCGGATCTTGCGGTCATGGGCGGATTGGATCACCGGATTTGGACACCTGCAGGGGGACTAGTCGGTGGACGGGACTACTGGAAAGGGCCGGTCTCGCTCTCCATCGCCTCGAGCTGCGCGAGCTGCTCGGCGTACCGGGCGACACGCGCCTGCCCGGCAGGGGACAGCCTGCGGGTTGTCCGGGCAAGGACACGAATCTCCGGAGGCTCCGGATCTTCGCTCTGCGTTGGACGTCTGGCGTCGAGGAAGCGTTGCACTTCCTCCACCACCTTCCTGGATGTCTCGCTGCCCGTGGCTTTGAAGACGTCCAGGGGGAGGCCGAAGAAGTCGGCGAGTATGGACGCCACCTCGATCCCGGGGTTCTTCACGGTGCCGTTGCGGAGCCGGCGGATGTGCTCATTCGTGATGGTTCCGGCCCCGAACTTCTTGTTGATCGCGTCGGCGATCTCCGTGTTCGTGGGCTCGATGAACTCACCGGGTCTGGTCGGGTCCTCCTTGGCCTGGGCCTTGAGAAGAAGGCCGAGCACGTCCTGGAACGTGTGGACCTGCGCGCTGGCAGCGTCCTGGGCATGGGGGTCTGCAGTCACGGTGGAGTGATCTTCCTTGGCGGGATGGTGATGGCCTCACCCTAACTGTCATCCACCGATCGTTTGATGGAACACAAGTTTCAACCACAGATTGTTTGACGTTTCACCCTTCGACCATCTTTGATGGTTCGCGAAACAGCGCGCTCGGCCGGTTACCGGCCGTGCGCACCCGTGCAGTCATCGCCACAGGTCGCGCCCAGGAAGGCATCTCGTGCTACCGCACCCCTCGTATCGCTCCGTGCGCCTCATCAAGCGCATGATTCCGCCGCTCTGACCTCTGCACACGCTAGCCGGTTTCGAACTAGCATTCGAAAACGTGCTACCTGATGGAACGGACCATCGTGACGATCTCCGACGCCGCCCCCCACAACTGGCCTCCGCGCGCCCTCATGGGGGAGGGAGGTGCCGCCCTCCTGCTTGGCGTTGAGAACTCCGTCGACTTCGTCATCGGTCCCGACGTCGCGCCGATCGAGGCCATGGAACGCGCTTACGCCACGGCGGCGCTGCTCCTGCCTCGGCTCCTCAAGGGCGCGCCTTATGCCGACCGGACGGGCGACGAGGTCCAGGCCGTGCTCCAAGAGCTGGTAGACGTGACCGCCCGGCACTGCGCCGGCGCCGGTCTGGTAGCCCGGATCGCGTATGACGGCGGTGACGTCACGGTGTCGGTCGGGGACATGACCGGCGCGCTGCCTGCGCCCGAGGTCGAACCGGGGCTGTATCTGGTGTACCGCCTGGCCTCCGACGTGGGTCAGCACGTCGGCGACCATGGCGGCTGGGTCACCTGGGCTTCCGTTCCTTGTTCACGCTGAGCAGCCCATCGTGCCCCGGTTAAACCTCAGCCACCGAAAGCCCGCCACGACGCGCCGGTAGGTGAGTGCTTTGGCGCGCGTGGCCAGTTCAACCCCCTCCGGTATCAGCCACTCCATTACTGCTTCACGGCCTCGGCCACAGACGTCCGGCACGGTCGCATGTGGCCGCGCCACCCACCCCGAGGACCGGAGCGCTTGCGCGAGGACCGCAGGGCCACCCGTACGGCGGCGCGGTCGACCGCGGGCGCCAGCCTCTTACAGATAGCAGCAGCCCTCTGACCTGCGAAAACGTGATCGATCTATTCCTCTTGCGTGAATAGATCGTCTGGCAAACAGGGGCGTTGTATTCCGCCTAGCGGCATAGATCGTGTGCGTCAAGGGTATTGCCGCGACACGCGAATAGAACTCTGCAAAAGTTGCGTCCTGTGCTAAGTTTTGCACTCCCAGGACGGAGGAAGGAGCAGGTCAAGTGCCTACACCTGCAAGGCGCTCAGCAGCAGTAACACCGCCGCTGACGGCCCGGCAGCGTCTTGCCCCCGTACCGCCTTCAGCGCCGTCGGACGACGTGCTGCGCGACATGGTCAAGGCGCTCGACAAAGTCGCGACCAACGGCGGGCTTATCAGCTCGGATCCGCCGAAGCGGCCGTACCAGTTCGCCAGCGGCCAGCACATCAGTCTCGACACTGACCTCCAGGCGAACCTTTGGCAGTTTGGTCTGTCGCCCATGGCCCGTGACCTGCTGGACCACATGGCCACCCACCATGACGACCGGGGCGAGTTGCTGACCACGCAGAAGAAGCTCGCGACGCACTTCGGGTGCTCGCAACCGAAGGTCAGCAAAGCCCTTACTCAACTCGATAAGCTGCATTTTGCCTGGAAGGTTCGCCGGGGGGTGCTGCAGGTGAACCCCACATACGCTTACCGGTGGGGCAGCAGGAAGCAGCGCGCCCTGATCGCACAACTCGGAGCGAAGTTCCTCCGGGAGCGCACCATCGTGATTCCAGAGGCCGGGAGGTAGTTGTGAGCACCGCGCTTGTCCGCAACCCCGATATGTTCGAGCGACTGCCTGACGCGAGTCTGGGCAAGACAGCCCGGGATGTCTTCGACATCCTCCAGGCTCGCCAGGAGCCGGCTGGCCTCGTCCGCATCTCACAGAAGCAGATCGCGGAGCGCCTGGGCATCACAGTGCCGTCAGTCTCCCGTGCCATAGGAGAGCTCAAGGACCGCGGGCTCGTCCACCCCCGGACCGTGCACGGCAAGGTCCAGATTCACCCACTGTTCGCGGCGTACGAGTCGATGGCGCACATGGTGAACCATCTCAAGGAGGAGGGGACGCACCTATGGCCCCTGACCTTCCCCGGCAGGATGGTGCAGCTTCCGTCTGGAAATGACCCGCGCGCGGGCACGTCCTTCGATCCGGACCCAGATGGAGGGGAGCCGGCGCCGCTGCCCGACGCAAAGCCTCCCCTGCGAATCGCAAGCTGACCGGTCCGCACTTGTAGAAGGGGCGTCAACCTGGCCCGGTTGACGCCCCTCTTAGCTACCCTGATTCCTCGCCGGAGCCAGGTACTGCTTGGTCCCGAGAATACAGGCTCCGGACCAGGCCCGGGCCGCCGTCACCTCGTCAGCCGGGTCGGCGCAGCCTGCTCGCCGTGCCGGCGACGGTCTCGGCGTCGTCCCGGTTCTCGTACCAGGAGACCGGCAAGTTGTGTTCCTCGGTGTCGACGACGGCGAACGGCTGCAGGCGGCCGTGCAGGACGACGTTGTCGTAGGGCCGGTACTCGACGCCGAAGCGTTCGGCCGGCTCGCCGTCGCGGCCGCCGAGGTTCGCCAGGCGCTCGAGGATCCGGGACACGTCCACCCCGGTCGGCGAAGTGGGGCGCGGGCGCCGACGCCCCGGGGGTTCCGGCAGGTCGTCGGGTTTGACCCCCAGGTCCTGCAGGGCCTGGGGGAGGTAGCCCAGGTGCCGGGCGACGATGTAGTCGTTCTGCTCCTGGAGCGTCCCGAGCTCGCGGTTGCCCAGGCGGACGTAGAGGGCGAGCAGCTCCTCGAGGGCCGCGGCCGCGGCACGCTCGTCGCGTCCGGCACGAGCCGTACGGATCTGCTCGGTCAGCGGGCCGGCGACAGCGGCGAACGAGTCAGACACGAAGTGGCTCCTACCCACGTCGGGAGGTACGGACGCGCCACGCTACTACCCACCCCGATGGTTCCGGATAACGGGCCAGGGCGCCCCCCTCTCCTAGGTGCTTTTCGCGCGCGCAGCCCACGCGCCTCGCGGCGCGGCTGGCAAGGAGGGAGGGGCGCCCTGGCCCGTTATCCAATTGATCAGTCAGGCGAGGGTCGCGGCCGGCGTGCGCAGCTCCTCGACGACCCGCATCACGTAGAACCCGAGCCGATCGGGCTCCCGTCTCGTACGCAGGAGACCACGGCGCCGGCCGGTGCGGATGACCAGCCGCAACGTTTCACGAGGTAGCCCCACGTCTTCCACATGCGCAGCCGCAGCCGCGGCCGGGATCCACTCCTCGTACGGGAATCTCATCAGGGCCGCGTAGAAGTTGACCGTGTCGGCGGCCGCAGGCGCGGGCGAGGCGTGCGAGGACATCGCGGGGTGCTCCTTCTCTTCGGGTTGGGCGCCCGCCGAGTTGCTCTCCCGACGCTCGCCTGCAAGGCGGAGATTACAGTAAGCCCAGGGAAATCTGCCATGGGGCCTCCGACCGGTGACTGGTACAACTTGGCCGGTTATGCTTCCCTCGCGCCACGCGGAAGACGATCCTCCTTTTCCCCGGTTGGGGGTTCTGGTCCATCGGGCCCGCCAGGGGGCGCTCAGACGGCATATGGGGGGACATCACGCCGTGACGGACAGCATCGCAAGCATTGACCAGCTCATCGCACGAGCAGCCGCCGGTGGCTCAGACGCGCCGGAGGCCATGAGCGCCTTCTACGCGCGTCTCAACACCACGGTCTACAACTGGGTCCGCCAGTACGTGCGCGACCCGCACAAGGCCGAGGACCTCGCGCAAGAAGTTTGGATCAAAGTGGCTCAAAACGTGGGCCGTTACCGCCCGGGGACGAACCTCCTGGGCTGGCTGATGACCATCACGCGGAACACCGCGGTCGACCACCTGCGCAAGGAACAGCGTCGCCCCACCGAAGTGCTCCAGCCTGATCACCTGCAGCTCGACCGGCCGCGGCCGGGCCTCTCCGTTCACGAGCAGACCGAGCGCCGGCAGCTCGCGACGGCCATGGTCCAGCGGATGAACGAGCTCAAGCCCGATCAGCGCACTTGCCTGCGGCTGCGTTTCTACGACGGCCTCAGTCCGGCGCATACTGCGGAGCTCATGGGCAAGACTGAGGGCGCGGTGCGCACCCTGACGGTACGGTCGTTGCGACGGCTGGCCCAGGTGCTCCCGGAAGGGGACTCTTCCGCCGATCTGGTGGAGGAGCTGTTGAAGCTCGCGGCAGGCAGAGGAAAAGTTCACGGTGTTCGGGTCCAGACTTCACAGGAGAGGGCGCCCCATGTTGCAACGCGCTGACAGGGGAGCGGAGCGCCTCGAGCGTGCGCTCGAGGGCGGCCCGATCCCACACGACTCCGACACCCGCCGCGCCCTGGCGGCCGCAGGCGGCCTGACGCCGGGCCACGGGCGCAACCCTGCCCGCGTCCAGCAGACGCACGACGTGATGATGGCGGCCTTCATGCGGACCTTGAATCCGTCTGAGGCCCGCGACGACGCCGGCACCGACGACGGCCTGGAGGAGATGGAGCTCCACCGCACGGAAATCACGCTCCCCGACGGCGGCCAGCTCGTGGTGTCCGACCTCGAGCAAATCACCCCCGAGCGGCTGGAAGAGGCCGCGCAGATGGCCGCCGAGATACTCGCGCGTAGGGCGAAGGACCACCACAGTTGAGCAGCCCTACCGACAAGCTCGACATCGTCGTGGGGGAATTCCCCACCGATGCGATGCTGTGCAATCTCAACGGCGTGCGCACCCTGTTCCTGGGGGTGGACCAGACGTTCGGCCGGGCCGTGAGCAACGTGCGCAACGTACTGCCGGGCATCACCGTCGAGGCCGCCGAACGGATGGTTCGCGAGCAGGCCCCGGAGCTACGGGACTTCGACGAGCTGCTCGGGCGGACCGATCCCGTCCCGCCCAGCGTTGAGGGGCCCGCCGCCGCCCTGGTGGACGACGCCGTCAGGGAGCAGCTCCCGCGCGGTGCCGCCAAGCGTCGCCGGAGGGCTGTCCTCGTCGCCGCGCTGCTGCCCGCCCTCGCTGCAAGCTGGGCGGTAGGCCGGTACACGAACATCGACGACGCCACATCGACGACCGCAGCCAGCGCGCCGGACGCCTCACCGAGTCTGGCTGATGCCGACGTGGTGAAGGCACCCTTCGCCGACCCCCAATTCAAGTGGTTCAGCGGGTCGAGCGAGATCGTGTGCGACCCGATAAACGCACTTGAGGCGGAGTGCACCGACTCCGACGGCATAGTGATGGCGACGAAGGCCGCGACCGGTCCGGACTCGACGATCTTCACGTTCTCGTACGGCAGCGAACGCATCGGCCTGCGGATCTTCTACGACGCCAAGTACGCGGCAACCTGGGCTAAGCAAGACGGCTCCCGAGAGCTGTACCCGAACATGCGGACCCACGACCGGTACATCCTGTGGGGCACGGACCCCGACCGGATCAGGGAGTACAACGACCTCCTGGAGGACGCGGACAAGACGTCCGGGCCGACCGCGATGGGCGGCGCCACGCCGCTGCCGCCGCGGCTGGCCGCGCTCACGCTGGGCACGCTCGGACTGGACGACCACGAGGTGACGCAGATCATCGCCGCCCCCCAGGCGGCGCCGACTGACACTCCCACCCTGCTCGCCGCCCGCCTGGTGCTGGGTCTGGACAGCACACCCACCTGGCCCGAGCCGGGCGACGACGACATCGTGGCACTCGCGGCCGGGATCGAGCCGAACCCGCCGACCACGTCTCCCTCCGGAGGCGGCACGTCCATGGTGGTGCCGGTCGTCGAGCCGGACGTATCCGTCACGCCCACGGCGTCGGCGGGCGGTTCGGAAACGGACACCACGCCTTCCGGCGGAGGGACAGGGACGTCCCCGACGTCGCCTCCGGTGACCGATCCGACGCCGAACGATCCCGAGCCGTCCACCCCCACCACGCCGACTCCACCCCCGGTGACGGACCCGACGCCGAGTGGCCCCAAGACGACGCCTCCGGTGACGGACCCGACGCCGAGTGTTCCCAAGCCGACACCGCCGGCCACCGAGCAGCCGCCGCCGGCCGAGGAGACTCCGCCGCCCGTGGAGGAGACTCCGCCGCCTGTCGAAACCCCGGCGCCGCCAGTGGAGGAGACTCCGCCCACGGGGCAGGACGGAACCATTCCGGCCGGGCCGGAGGAGAGCGGGGACGACCTGCTGATCCTGGACTCAGCCTGGACCGTCTCAGCCGCATGAGACAAGCGAAGGGCCCCGGACATCAGTCCGGGGCCCTTCGCGTGCCTGGTGTCAGAACGGCGGCTCTTGGGTCGCCCACGGATCGTCGACGGTCGGCCCCTGTGCGGCGGCCGCGGCCGGGCGCTGCCCACCGCCGCCCGTCGTCTTGGTGACCCGGGCCGTGGCGTTGCGCAGGCTCGGGCCGACCTCCTCAACGTCGAGTTCGTACACGGTGCGCTTGACGCCCTCACGGTCCTCGTAGGAGCGCTGCTTGAGGCGCCCCTGGACGATGACCCGCATGCCCCGCTGGAGGGACTCGGCCACGTTCTCGGCCGCCTGCCGCCAGACCGAGCAGGTGAGGAACAGGCCTTCGCCGTCCTTCCATTCGTTGGTCTGCCGGTCGAAGGTGCGCGGGGTCGAGGCGACGCGGAACTTGGCCACCGCGGCGCCGGAGGGAGTGAAGCGGAGTTCGGGGTCGTCAACCAGGTTGCCTACGACGGTGATAACGGTCTCGCCTGCCACGGACGGGCCTTTCGAGAATCGGGGGCCGGCCCGCGGGCGCGGGCCAGCCGGGAAGGGGTCAGGAAAACAGGAGCTTCCAGGTCAGCGGGCCGGGGATGCCGTCGGCGTCGCCCTTGAGGGAGGCATGCGCGAGCTGGAAGTCGCGGACGTTCTTCCGATCCGAGTCCGACCACTTCGGCCCCGGGCCCGAGGTGTAGTGCTTGCCGTAGCCCTTCCGGACGAGCTGCTGTCCGAGCAGGGTGATGGACGCATTGCTCTTGCCAGGGCCGAACTTGCCGACGCCGGGGAACGGCGGGGCCGGCTTCGCCGTGACCTTGCCCGGCAGGGTGCCCAGAAGCTCCTTGAGGGAGGTCACGCCCGGGACGCCATCCGCGTCCGCACCGCTGTAGCCGAGGGACTCCTGATAGTCCTGGTAGTTCCTCGTGTCCGCGTCAGTCCACGTCGGACCCGGGCCCGACGTGTAGTGCTTGCCGAACCCCTTCTTCACCAGGGCCCGGCCGACCTTGGTTACGTGGTCGCCCTTGGCGCCGTAGCCGTACGTCAGGTCGCTGATGGTGACCTGGGCACGGGAGACCTCGGAGCCGCCACTCGGAAGGGAGCCGCCCGGGTTCGGGGCCGCCTCGTAGTTCCCGGCCGGCATGCCCGCCTTGACCCAGGCGTACAGCTTGGTGCCGGGGCAGGCGGTCGCGAAGCCGTCCCGGTGGCCGCGCTTGGCCAGGGTGCGGCCGGTCTTCTTGCCTGCCTCCTCGTACAGCGCGCGGCATGCGGCCAGGGCCTTCGCGCTGGGCTCCTGGTCGCCGCCGATGGCGAACTGGACGCCGATGCCAGTGGTGTTGTGGTCGGGACAGTGGGCGCCCTGCAGGCCCCAGCCACGGCCCTCGTAGATGTTGCCGGCCTGGTCGATGACGAAGTTGTAGCCGACGCCGCTCCAGCCGTTGCCCAGGTGCTCCGCCTCGATGGCGCGCATGATCGCGTACCCGGTGCGGGTGATGTGGTGGGCTCCGTCGTAGTGGACGTAGAACTCGGTGCGCTTGGACAGCGGGACGGATGCCGGGGTGCCGTTCCACGGCTTCGCGCCCCAGGTGGCGCGGGAGATGATCTTTAGAGTCATGGGGTGGTGCCCTCCACTTGTTGATCGGTGGAGGGCACCGTGCAGGGCGCGGCCGGTTAACGTCGCGCGCTGCCGGGAGGACTACTCGTCGACGACCTCGGCGTCGACGACGGAGCCGTCCTCGAGCTCCGGCGGGTACTCAACAGAGAACAGGCTGCGGTCCAGGCGCTCGGCGAGCGCGGACAGGTCAACGGCCTGATCGTCGGGGCCGGCGGCGAGGTCGCCCAGGCCGGTGATCTCGACGGCCACGATCGCGTCCTTGCCGTAGTGCTCGCGGTGCTGCCGCTCCAGGTACCAGGCATCGGCGCGCCAGTCGGGCGACGTGCGGTCCTCCACCGTCTCCTCGACGATCTCGCCGGTCACGGAGTCGCGGAACTTCCTGGTGGTGACCTTGGTGACGATGCCGCCGTCAGCGACCCGCCGGATGTTCATCATGGCGCGCGCGGCCGCCGTGGCGCGGGCGGTGCGGACCTTCTCGTACAGGGCCGCGTACTCCTCCTCGGCCGGGTCCGGCTTCTCGCCTGCCTCACGGGCCTCGACCTCGACGCGGCCGCGGGCCATCCACGCCAGGAAGCTCGAACGGGAAACCCCGGCCATCTCGGCGGCCAGCTCGACGGCAACGCCGGTACGCGACGCGCCGACGAGGCGCGCCTCGACGTCGTCGGAGAGCAGGCGTGGCCGACCGCTGCGACCTTCGGGCCGGCGTGCCTTGCGTCGGATGGACATGGTGTTCCTCGGAGGACGGGTCAGCGGCTGGACGTGAACATGTGCCCGCAGGCCGGGCAGGTGGCGTGCGGGGAGCGGCCCTCGTCGTCGGGGCTGAGGTCGCCGTCGCGTTCGCCGTCGTCGGGAAGGTGCAGCAGGGGCGTCTCGTCCTCGCGGCCGCCGCCGGGCAGGGTCTCGGGGTCGACCTGGCCGAGCAGCTTGTCGATCTCGTCGTGGGGGATGGCCAGGGAATCGAACAGCTCCGCGTCGCCGGTGGCCAGGTCCTCGAGGACCTCGGCAAGCTCGCGCGGATCCCATCCGCCCTCGCCGGGGAGCCGGTTGAGCTTGATGGCCAGGGCCTCGGCCTCGGCGTCGTTCTTCGAGGACCAGCCGCGCAGTACGGGGACAAGCCAGCCGCCGTCCTCGTCGATGACGATGCCGCTGGGTGCGCGCATCCCGCGGGACTGCATCTCGATCAGGGACTCACGGCGGCCGTGGCCGTGGAGAGTCTTCCGGGTGCGCTCGTCGACGACCGGGATCTCCACCAGGCCGTGCATGTCGATCGACGCGATCATGAGCTCGAGCTCGTGCCGCTTCGGGTTTCGGTCCGCCGGCATCAGGTCGGTCAGCGGCACGTAGGCGATGAAGCGCGGCGGCCTGGCGATCGTCTCGGTCACGGCTGGTGCGGTCCTCTCCCATGCGTCGATGTCCCGACGGCGGGGGAGGGCTGCGAGCCCGCGGACTTCAACCGCGGCGCCCCGCCTCGCAAGCAGGGCGATGCCGTCATGGCCGACCCCCACCCGCCACCGGGCCGCCTCCGCCCTCGTTCCGGTTGGGGCGGAGCCGGGGCCCCGCCGCTACCGGTGACGTCGCCGGGCGCTGCAGAACCGCGAGGAACGTAGAGGGGCGCGCCGCTTGTGTCGCGTGCTCCACAAAGCATTTCCCTGGGTGTACTATTCGGAGTGGCTGGGAGAGCAACCCAGCTACCTGGGCCTAGGTGTAACAAATTTCGGCCGGTGACGTACCTCCATACGACGCCCCGAAGACACCCCGCCCGGGACAACCCGAATCCTGGGCCTGGCGTCCGGGGAAGAGAGGAACACCGAGATGTCGAACGACGTCGCCGACGACACCCAGGCCGAGGAGCCCATCGGCGTCCCGCTGTCCACCCTCGCGCTGGTCGGGGCACTTGCCCGCGCGATGGAGGACCACCAGCGGGAAGTCATCAAACCTCGGAAGGACGCCCCGCGCGACCCCCTCGTCGAGGACTTCCTGGCGACGAAGAAGCCGGAACTCGTCGTCGAGATCGACGGCGAGAAGGTGGGCCACTACAAGGTCAACGTCACCAGGGACCGGTTCGAGGTCGCCGACGACTCAGCGTTCGAGGCGTACGCGGAGGAGAAGGGCGAGATTGACATCGTCATCGTCCCGAAGCCCGCGTTCGTGGATGCAGTTCTTGCACATGCGCAGCGTGACCCTGAGACGGGCACCATCTTCGATTCGCGGTCCGGCGAGGTCATCCCGGGTCTCCAGTTCGTGTCGGGCGGGAAGCCCACCGGCACCGTCACCTGGACTTGGAACAGGTTCAAGGGGCGCCCGATCGGTAAGGGCGTACTTCTGGCCGCGTACAAGCGCGGTCGGCTCGACGAGTTCCTCAAGGAGACGCCGGAGCTGTTGCCCAAGGCACAGCCCGGCGCGCGCGACGAGTGACACCGACCGCTTGGGCCCGGCCCCCTGCGGCCGGGCCCCTCTCCCTGGGGACCAGCACCATGACCGCCACCGCGACCGCCGCCCGGAAGCTCTCCGACCGCGCGCACCGCATCGTCTTCGAACTCGCCCTGCACGGCGGTGAGTGGGTCGACGTCACCGACATCTACACCCGCCTTGGGCTGACCTCGCACCAGGTGCGCAGCGCCCTGAACGAACTGATCTACGCGGGCATGGCCGAGAGGGAACGGCGCCCGGTGGCCTCCGAAACCGGATGCCGCCGCACGCACCGGACCTACTTCCGCCTGACCGACGAAACCCCGAGCGAGGCCCCTGCATGAGCCGCCTGACCAGCCCCACCGGGGTGCGAGTCAACCGGCGTCCCCGGTTCGTCGCCATCGACTCCAAGACGATCCGGGACACCACCATCAGCTACCGCGCGCTGGGGCTGCTCGGCTACATCCTGGACCAGAAGGAGGGGTGGCAGGTCCGATCCGACCAGCTCTCCAAGGGCGAGGGACGCGAGGGGCGCGGCGCGGTCCGTACGGCGCTGCGCGAGCTCGCCGAGCGCGGCTACTACCGGCTCGAGCGCCGCAGGCTGCGCACCGGCAAGTGCGTGATGGGCACGGCCGTCTCGGAGTACCCCGTCGAGCAGTGGATCAAGGACCACGAGATTTTCAGCACCGTGTCCGACCCGGCCGTCCCCGTGGTCGAGCAGGAAGACGGCTCGTTCCTCGTCGAGTACCCCGACGGCACCTTCGGCAGCGACGGGTTCGAGTCGGACCCGTTCGACAACGAGGAGCCGCCCGCCGATCCCGAGCCGGAGCCGGAGCCGGAGGACAGCGGCGAGGAGGACGAGGACACCGCGGAGGAACCGCCGGCCGAGCCGGAGAAGCCCCCGGTCCGCCCCCGGCGCACCCGCCGCACCTCGGCGCAGAAGGCGGCCGACGACGAGCAGAAGGCCGCCGAGAAGAAGCAGAAGGACGAGAAGAAGGCCGCCCTGGACGCCGCCGTCGAGGCGGTCGCGAAGTGGTGGTGGGAGGACGCCGAGAAGCACCTCGGCAAGTACGTCGGGAAGACCAACGGCTACTTGGCCATGCGCGGCATGGTGAAGAAGGCCCTCGAGGCGGGCTACACCCAACGGCAGTGCGCCGATGCCCTGCGGCACGCACGTAAGCACCTGCCCAGCGCGCAGCAGTGGCAGACCGCCCTCGGAGTCGCCACGAACCACATCGTCCCGAGCCAGCCCACCGGCCGGATCCCGTACAGCGACAAGGCGACGTGGGGTGCCCAGAACGACGCCCCGCCGTCCACGCCCGGCGACGCCCCCACCCCGGCCGCTGACGACTCCGACGACGCCACGTTCGGCGTCATCGCACGATCGTAAGGAGCGCACCCGATGTCGGCCACCACTCACGCCGCCCCCGCGCGCGGCATGAACGCCCTCGGCGACCTGAGCGAGCACATCGTCCGGGTGCTGCAGAAGAACGGCGCCGACATATCCCAGCTCGGCATGCCGCCCCAGCCCGAACCCGAAGACGGGCTCTGGGAGGACGTCTCGGTTCCCCAGGCCCGCGCCCGCCTGAACATGTGGAGGAACAGCATCTACGACGCAGCCCAGAACGAGTACCTGGCCTTCCGCTTCAGCCACCTTGACGACAACCAGAAGCCGAACACCCTGCGGGGGTGGCTCGACTCCCTGGTCGAGGCGAAGAAGCTGGATGCCCGCCCGTCGGTCCTCAACATGCTCATCCCGGGGCCCATCGGCAGCGGAAAGAGTGCCGCGGCGTGCGCCCTCGGCAACGAGGCCGCGGAGCGCGGGCTGTGGGCGCTGTACGTGAAGCACGCGACGTACCTGACGTGGCGTCGCCCCGACTCCGCGCCGCACAACATGAAGGCGTGGGAGGTCCGAAAGCGGTTCGTCGAGTGTGACCTCCTGGTCCTCGACGAGCTGTGCGGCGAGATGGACGTCACCGCGACCGAGTTCGCCCGGCGGGAGACCATCGACCTGATCGACGCCCGTATCTCCGCCGGGCGGCCCACCGCGTACACCACCAACCTGCGCAGCCGCAGGCAGCCGGGAAGCCAGGCCATGGGCGTAGTCGACATCCTGGGGGAGCGGCTGCTGTCCCGGCTCGAGTCCTCGGCGCACCTGGCGAAGATCGTGGGCCCGGACCGGCGGAAGCCCGTGCAGGCTCTCGACTGGTGATCCGGGGTCAAACGCCCTGTATGTCGCTGTTGCTGGCGGGGTGTGGGCGTCGGTAAAGGCGCAGGAGGCGGAAGACGCTATATCGTTTGGTCGACCCGGGAGGCCATGAGCATAAGCCGACCGGGGAGACCCGAACGAGAGGAAAGGTGTCTTGAAGCTGCCGTTCACCCGTGCCCGCGAGGGCGACGAACCGCAGACCCCCGTCGACCACGAGCCGAGCTCCACCGACTCCGCCGATTCCGGCGTCCCTCCGCTCAGTCTCTGGGAGCGCCGCGGTATCAAGCTGACCGCACTGGGCGGAGCCGGCGTCGGCGGCCTCGGCTTCTACGCGTCGTTCGACGCCGTGTCCGCCAAGGCCCTGGAGTGGGGCTTTGACGAGCCGTGGGTTCTGCCCACCGCCATCGACTCCGCCATCCCCGTGTTCACGGGCGCCTACCTGTTCCTCATTCGCATGGACATGCGGCTGTGGTGGGCGCGGCTCGTCCCCTGGGCGCTGAGCCTGATCACCTGCGCCCTGAACGTCGCGGCCGGTACCTCGCTGTGGTCCAAGGTCGCGCACGGCGCCATGTCCCTGCTGTGGGTCGCCGTCTCCGAGATCGCCGCGCACACCTACGCCGTGCGGATCGGCGCGGCCACCGGCCGACGCCGCCGCATGGACAAGGTCCGGTGGGCCCGATGGATCCTGGCCCCACTGCCCACCTTCCTGCTGTGGCGCCGCATGAAGCTGTGGGAGCTCACGTCGTACGACACGGTCCTCGAGCTCGAACAGGGACGGCTCCTCTACCAGGCAAAGCTCCGCGCCCGGTTCGGTCGGGCCTGGCGCACGAAGGCGCCCGTCGAGTCCCTGATGCCGCTCCGTCTCGCCCGTACCGGGATCCCGCTGCAGGAGACCGCCGCGGACGGGCTACGCGCTGCGGGCCTCGAACTGGGCATCTTCGCCCCTCCGGTCGCCCCCGTTGAGGAGCTCCCGGCCCTTCCCACACCCGTGCCGGCAGCCGCCGTACCTGCGGCGTCCCTGAAGCCGCGCCGGATCACGGCCACCGTCCCCTCACAGCCGGCGAAGGTCCTCAAGCCGGCGCCGACGCCGGAGGAGCCCACGGCCGCGGCCGCGGAGGAGCCGGGCGAGCCGCAGCCGTATGTGGTCCCGTCGTGGAGCACCGAAGGGGAGCTGCGCGAGATCCTCGTGCAGGTCATCGACGGCAAGCACCGCGACGTGTTCGACGGCCCTCTGACCGGTGCTGCGATTGCGGAGGTCCTCGGCCAGAGCGAGGGCAACGGGCGCAAGGTCCGCGGTCGCATCATCAAGGAGTACGCCGCGCAGAGGGGTGTCCAGATTCCGCCGCGCGCGACCGTCGACGACGTCTTCGCCGCGTTCGACCAGGCGCTGACGGCAACCGGCTCGTAAGGCATCCTGCCCCTACCCGTACCGAAGCGGCGGGCCCCCGACCTGGGGTGCCCGCCGCCTGCATGATCGGACCCTTCATGACACCGGAGATCCTGGCCCGGATCGCCACCGCCCGCGCCGCCCGCGACCTGTCCGACCTCGCCCGGCAGGCAGTCGCCACCACCGCCGAGACCACCAGCCCGGCCGAGCGCATCCGTCGGGCGCGCGAGCTGCGCGAGCTGACCAATCAGCTCGTCGACCTGGTCGTGCTCGCCGAGTCGTTCGGGGGCGCGTCTTGGGAGGAAATCACGGCAGCACTTGGCCGGCGCGACCCGGGCACGGTGCGGAGGGAGTTCGCCGGCGACATCGCCGACTGGGGCGGGAAGTCCGAGGAGGAGCTCGAGCGCGCGGCCGAGGGGTACGAGGCGCTTGACCAGTGGTACGCGCGGCACCGGGAGGACCAGGACCCCGAGGGTTCAACTCCCGTCGCCGATCTGCTCAACCGGCATTGAGCTATCCCGCCGAGCGGGTAGAATAGTAAGCCGATGGCAACGGCGAGAGGCTAACCCCTCTGCCGTTGCATCCTCCGCGGGAGAGCAACCCGGGGAACCACGAAGTAGAGGAACAGCCAGATGCCTGGTATCACCGCGCCTCAGCGCGCCCGCACGTCCCGCCGACCGACTGGCCTGCCGAACCCGCCGATGATCCTTATCGCGGGCCCGGAGAAGACCGGCAAGAGCCGCGTTGCGGCTGAGGGCACCGCCTCCGAGCTGGTCGGGATGACGTACTGGATCGAGATCGGCGGCTCCGAGGGCACGGCCGACTACTACGGTCGGATCCCCGGGGCCAACTACGAGATCGTGTCCCACAATGGCAGCTACCAGGACATCCTCGACGCCGTTCGGTGGGCCGTCGCGCAGCCGCCTGCCGTCGAGGGCAAGCGGAACATGATCGTGGTCGACAACGTGTCCGTGCTGTGGGACATGCTCAGCGACGAGCAGGCCCTCTACGCCCGGTGGCGCGCGGAGAGGAAGGCGCAGGAGCAGCGCCGCCGCGGCCCGAACCCGGACCTTCCCGTCACGGTGGACCCCGACCTGTGGAACCGGGCGAAGGACCGATGGGGAGAGATCCTCTGGCTTCTGCGTCGGCACTCCGGCCCCACGATCCTGCTCGCCCGCCAGGAACTCGTCACCGCGTTCGAGAACGACAAGCCGACCCGGGACAAGACCCGCAAGACCAAGGCCGAGAAGAACCTCCCGGCGTCCGTTGACGCCATCGTTGAACTTCACGCGCTGGGGGAGGCGTACCTGACCGGCGTGCGCACCCTGCACTGGGAAGTCACGCCCGGACAGAGCGAGCGGTTCGAGAATTTCAGTATCGACACCCTGCTCCGCCGCATGGGCTTTCAGGAGGCCGCGGCCGCCCGACAGGTCACCGAGACGCGGCCGCACGCGTACCTGGACGAGCAGCAGGTGCAGCGGGAGCAGCAGCAGCGCCCCCAGCAGCAGCGACAGCAGCGGCCCGACCAACGGCAGGGGCAGGGGCCCGCCCGGCAGGACGAGCGGCCGAAGCTGACCGGCGACCAGGCCGTCGAGCTGATCCGTAAGGCGCTCGCCGACGAGAACAACCCGGAGGCCGCGCTGCACAACATCCGGGAACAGTGGGGCATGGTCACCCTGCGGCAGATCCAGACCCGCACAGAGGCCTGGGGCGGGATGAACGCGGACGACCTGATCACCCGCTCCCTCGCATACGCCAAGGGCCGCGCCGAACAGAAGCGGCAGCAGGGAACCGGGAGCGCCGGGCAGGCCCCGTCCGCGCAGCCGAGCACGGCTCCGAGTGCGCCTCCGGAGCAAACTCCGACCGCATCCACGGCCACGCCCCCGGCCCAAGGCCAGGGCCAGGGCCAGCCGGAGGGTGCCCGCGAGCACCAGACGCACGAGGACCTCGAGCCGCCGGCCGATGACAACGCACCCCCGCCGCCGCCGGACCCCCAGTTCGACGACGAGCCCCCGGTCGACGAGCGCCCGGAGGAGGTCAGCGAGGCCGAGGAGCCCCAGGCGGCCCCCTCCGCACCGGCAGCCGCCGCGGCGCCTCGGGCAACGCGCCAGACGCGCGGCGAAAAGCTGGCACTCAAGGCGCTGAACGCCGAGGCAGTCGTCCAGGCCCGGATCAAGATGATGACGGTGGGTGAGCACCTCGGGCCTATCTCCGAGGCGGGCGACCCGCCCATGACCGTGCTCCGGGACTACCTCCAGCAGCACCGGCCCGTGATCATCGCCCAGCTCGAGCAGGAGGGGCAGACGGAGCTCGCCGCCTACTACCGGAAGGCGCCGACCGTCGATCCTCAGATTCAGCAGAGGTTCGCTCAGTACTTCGAGGGCGCGCCCGCCGGGAAGTGACGTGAGGTGATGCGCGCCCGGCCCCCTTCGGGCGCGCGCCTCCGCCGCTCCGCTCCTCCGCGCTTTCATCACCTCACGTCACCTCGGCACGGCACGGCGCGCCCGCCCTCCCCCGTGCGCGCGCTCTGGTGATCGCGCGTCCAGTCCGGGACCGCGCTGCTCCGCGCCCGCGCCGTACCTACCGGCGCGCCCGGGCGCGCGCGTTCGGGCGCGCTCGGCATCGAGGCGCGCCCGAACGCGCGCGCCGCGCGCCGGCCGTGTGGAGCGCGCCTCCACGCGCGCGCTCAGGCGCGCCGGGCGCGCGCCGTGCCCGCGCCGATCCGGGCGCGCCCTCCGTAGATCGCGCGCGCCCGGATCGCATGGACCGCGCGCCCGCGCCGAGCCTCCCGCGCTCAGGCGCGCCCGCAGCAGCGCGCCATGGCGCGCACCGTTGACCTGCCCTTTTACAGGGCGCGCCGCGCGCCTGGCCGTCGCGCGCCACGATGGGCGCGGCCTCCTGGATATCGTCGGCCACGCGCGCCGGCCGTGTGGAGCGCGCCGCGCGGCGCGGTGATCGCTTCTCAACGGCGCGCGCCCGGCGGCGCGGATGACCAGGCGGGTGCGCGCCGACCGGCCGATCGCGCGCGCAGGGCCGCGCCCCAGGAACGCGCGCCGCCGCGCCCTCGGGCGCACCCCGGACACGACGAAGGGCGCGCCATCGGGCGCGCCCTTCGGGGAGGAACGGTCAGCCGGTGGCGCGCCCTATCGCGCGCCCTGCCGGGCCGCACGGCGGACCGCACGCCGCGCCCTGCGCTCCTCCGCGGCCTTCTCAAGCGCGCCGCCGCGCTCCTGGCGCAGCAGCTCCATCAGCTCCTCGGGGTGCCGCTCGCCGAGGACCTTGAGCGCCTGAAGCCGAACGTTCGGTTCGCTCGGCATCCGGCCCTGGCGCGCCTCCCCGTACTGGACGGAGTAGCGCAGGTACGCGGCCTCGGACTCCACGCGCCGGCGGAAGTTCTCGACCCGGCGCTCCTGTGCGTTGCCGCTCTCGCCCGCGGGCGGCTCGGGCATGAAGCGGGCCGGCTCCTCGATCATGAGGCGGCACAGACGCGCCACTCTCCCGGCTACTCTCGGTGAGCGGAAAGCAAGGGCCTCGACATGCGGGGACGTCGGGGCGGGCACTGGCTCGTCGAGGACGAAACCTGTCCACCGGTCCGCGAACGAGTCGTCACCGAGGGCGGCCAGTTCCTTCGCGTGGTCGTGGGCCAGGTCGTCGACGACGTCCTCGAACGGCGGCATCGCTGCCTTGATCGTCTCTCGCCACGGCGCGATGCGGGCCTGCTGCTGCTTCCTGGTCTCGCCCTCCCGGATGGGGTTGTAGGCCTTCGCCCGCTGCACGGCGGTTCGGAGCGCCTGGAGAGTGCGAGGGGCGAGACGGGGATCGTGAAGGGCGGCGCCCTGGGTCTCGCGCGGCGCGCGCCTGTTGGTGCCACCGGTGACGTACTGGACGACGGTGTCCGTGAAGGCGTCGGGGCTCATCTCGGACAAACGCTTGATCTCCGCCGCAACCTGTCGGGCATCGGCCATGTACGTGTTCCTCCGCTTCGGGTGTGACCCGTGCTCTCGGGCCCTGGTGTCGTACTGCCTGCTGAGACACAACGAGGTGACCGCACTGGGCGCGGAGATGCGTGTGCCGGATCTTCGTAGGAGCATCCACTCCCCGGCCCCGAGTGCTCTACACACACCCGGTTACTCGATTCGCTATGGCCAGGTAACCAACGGGCGAGAGGAACACCCCAGCTCTTGCGAGCGGCGTGGTCTTGAGCCCATGAACCCTGAACCGGAACCTCGAACGCATTCTTCGCGGCCGCGGTACGGCCACCTCGTTGCAGATGGTACCCGTCGGCCGGGGGCCAGCCGTGCCCTGTGGGCCCTAGTCGGCCTGCTGGGGCGTCTTCTTCGTGGTGAGACTCTCGATGATCGGGGCGAGCTTGCTGGGCTTCCACACGAGGTCGTAGCTCGTCTGGGAGGCAGCGAGCACGGCGAGGATGGTGACCGTGGTCAGCTTGCCGTGCTGGAACTGGTCCCAGCCGCCGTCCGCGGCCACGGCGACGACGCCGGCGACGAGCGCGGCTAGGACCGCAATGACCTTCTTGTACTTCGCCGACCAGGCGGGGCGCTGCACAACCGCGGTGAGCAGCGGAAGCACAGCGCCGACCTGGCCGCCGGTGGAGAGAGCGTCAAGCGTTGCAGACATGGGTGTTGCCCTTCATGCGTGGGGTGCGTGTCGGGCGGACTGTGCGCGCGGGCGGCCCCTTGCGTCGCGTGCTGGCTCAGCCGTCAGGCCGGTTGGCCAGGTCCTCGGCGATCTCTCCCGGCGGAGCGGGGACGGGCCGCTCGTAAAGCCTCGCGACCAGGGCGCGGAGCTGGTGGATGTAGTCGACGGCCGCAGCCTTCCACCGTCTCCACTGCCGTTGCTCCTCCTCCAGGCGCTCGACCCTGTTCTCCAGGGTGGTCACGCGCTCGAGCGTCTTCGCGTTTGTCTCGCGCTGCTGCTCGAGGAGCTGGGTGAAACCGTTGGTCACGGTCTGGACGGAGGTGACGAAGGTGGTGGCCTCCGCGGTCTCCGCATCGGTGTCGTTCTTCTGTCTGTTCTGGCGGTACACCATCCAGGCCGCGCCCAGCACGCCCACCGTGCTGAATGCTGGGCTGAGGACAGGCGCCAGAGAGACGAGCCACTCCATGAGCGCCTCCTCGGTCATCGGTCGTCAGTAGGGATGCGCGGGAGCCGGGGCCCGAAAGCCCGCGGCTCCCCGCAGCCGGAAAGCTGCACCATGCGAGGGGCTTATGTCGTTGCGTTCATCGTCTCGGCGGTCGGCGCGGGCCCGACGCCGGCGACGGCGTTCCATCCCGCACGCACTGCCTCGAGGATCTGCTCGTCGGAGATCGCTGCGGCCATGGTTGCGGTATCGGTTGAGCTGGCGGCCGCCGCGGCGGCGAGCAGCGTTGGGGAGACGACGAGGCCGACCATCATGGAGGCGGCTTGTGCCTCCGAGGGGCTGAGTACGGTCTTCGCCAAGTTCCAGCGCAGCGGGTAACCGGGCGACGTCGACGCCTCAACGAACACTTCCTGCGCGATGACGGCGATGGCCATGCGGACGCGTGGCAGTAAAGACGCCTCGGAGGCCAGGGCGCACATCGTGGTCAAGGACAGGGGTAGAGCGGGCATCGCGGGGCTTCCTCACTTGGTGTAGGTGACGCGGAGCTTGGGGGGGTTGGTCTGGCCGTAGCCGCGGGCGCGGCCGTAGTACGTCGACGACGTGGAATTCGGGTCCAGCGCGATACCGCGCCACTTCGTACTGTCGAAAACGCTGGTGATATCGACCCACTTGCCTTCATTGCGGGCCCACGAGATCGTCTTGCCTTCACTGTCGGAGGAGAACGTTGCCGGCCGCGAGGCGTGGCTGTGGGCCTTGATCACGGCCTTGCCGCCCGCGTTCGCGTACCAGTGATCGAAGTAGAGGTAGACCTCGGCCTTGTTGATCGTCGCGCCCGACAGGTCGGAGGACAGGCTCGACGGGAAGCCGATCAGTGAGGCTTGCGTGCCGTTCGTCGACGAGTAGTAGCCCTGGTAGCAGGAGTTCTTGTAGTACGAGTTGTAGGAGCCGCGGCCCGCGTATGAGCCGGACCAGGAACACGCATACGTCTTGGTGACCTTCTTCGGGGTCGGCGCGGTGGTGCCGCCGCCGTCGTTGTAGCCACCGGTCTCGGGGATGTACGGGCCGATGTCCTCGATGTAGAAGTAGCCGCGCGAGTTCACAGCGCCATACATCTCGCATGTCTGCCCCGACGGACCGAGCGAGTTCATGAACGTGATCAGGAACCGGTGCGTACCGGCGCCGAGACTGGGGCCGGATTCGATGTGCTCCAGCCAGCTCGTGAAGCTGTTGCCGACAGGCATGGGTGCGACGGAGATGTATTTCTGCGTCGAATTGATCGTAGGCGTACCGGTTCCGCCGTCACGAAGGCGCAGTTGCAGCTCTCCACCGCCCGCGGACGGGTTCGCGCGGGCGGAGAACACGAACCGGTACATACGCGTTTCGTCGATGTCGGCGGCCAGCTCCACGAAACCCATCTCGGTGCCGGATGCTGTGCGGGTGGTGATCTGGTAATCGATGGCCTGGATGCCGCGCGGAACGAGGTTCAGGTATTCCGAGAGGTCCGCTCCGCCGATGGTGAGGGTGTCGGCGACGGCCAGGCGCTGGAAGCCGGCGGCGCCGTCCTGGTCGATGGTGGCCACGGGCACGCCGTCGGTGCTGAGCGTCAGGTAGTTCGGGCGGCCGGTGACGAGCGCGACCGCTTCCTCTCCTGCGTCGTCGTAGAGCTGCAGACCCATCGGGGAGATCTCGGCGCGCTGCCCGGCGAAGCCGGAGGCGGTCACGTACCGGGCCTCGGCGTTGTCCCATGTCACCGTGCCCGCAGTGGAAGAGACCGACTTGAGGCGCACAACCACCTGCGTGGTGTTCGCCGGGGCCGCGACGCTGGCGACTCCGGCAATCCGCGTCCATGCCTCCTTCACAGTGGCGCCCGAGCCGGAGGTGATGACGGCGACGCCGAGCGAGGTACCGGCGGCGTTGCGCCACTCGGCGTAGATGCTGACCCGGTCGCCGGCCCAGTCCGCGGAGGCGAGGTAGTCGACGGCGAGGTACATCTTCTGGCCGGGGACCGCGGGAATGGGCCCGACCAGGTACATCTCTAGGGACGACGCCGCGTTGTTGCGCAGGGCCTGAGCGGTGCCGTTGCCGCCTGCGACGACGGACCAGGCGGTGTTGCCCGCGACCCGCTGCGCGGTCACGGCCCCCTCGAAGGAGGGGTCGGCAATGAGGTTGCCGTCGGTGCCGAGCGACAGCCGGTCCGCGGTCAGGGAGCCCGCCTTGATGTGCGTGGCGTCGATGACCCCGGCCGCGATCTTCGTGGCGGTCACCGAGTTCACGGCCAGCTTGTCCGCGGTCACGGACAGAGCGGCGATCTTGTCCGCGGTGATCGCCAACGCCGCGATCTTTTCGGCGGTCACGCCCAGGGCCATGAGCTTGTCCGTGGTGATCGCCCCGGCGAGAATCTTCGGCGCGGTGACCGAACCGTCGGCGATCTGCACCCCTGCCACCACCGGGCGCACGGCCGCATTGTCGAAGCGGACCGCGCCGAGCGTTGTCCCCGCCGACTCAAGGCGGATCCTCGCGTTCGCGGCCAGCGCGGGCGCCGTCACCGTCGCGGTCATCCGCGTCCACGTCTCCCGCGCCGGCGTACTCGTCAGCGCCTTCCCGAAGGTGAGGCGAGTCCCGGCCGCGTCATCCCACCGCGCCTGCAAGTTGATCTCGGTGCCGTTCCAGTCGCTGGACACCCAGTAGTCGACAGCCAGGTACAGCTGGTCGCCCGGCAGCACGGGCACGTTGGTGACAGGCACCTGGAAGGTGGAGGGGGCGGCGGCAACGCAGTCGATTTTGATGCTGGCCGGCGACCCGTTGCCCATCGTCTTGTCCTGCGACGCGTAGGCGATCCCGGCGACCTGCGCGGCTGTGTAGGCGCCCTCGAACGACGGGTCGGACAGCAGGTTGGAGCCGCCGATTATCGTCAGCTTCTCTGCCGTCACGGACCCTGCTGCGATCTCGCGGGCCGTGACGGCGTCTGTCGCGATCTTTCCTGCGACGACCGCGTTCGCGGCGATCGCTGGTCCTGTCACCGCGTTCTCGGCGAGCTTCCCGACCTTGACGGCGTTGTCGGCGAGTTTCTCGGTGAGGATTGCGCCATCGGCAAGTGCAGTCGTCCCGACCGCGCCGAGTGCGATCTTCGCCTCCGTGACAGCGTTCTCGGCGAGCTTGACCTCGGTGACGATCCCGTCGATGAGGTCCTGCTCCACGGCCTGGCGCGGCTTGCCCGCCACAGCCACTGAGGGAGCGCCGGTCAGGCCCGCGGTGCTGAGGGCGATCAGGCGCACCCAGCGCTCCTCGTAGCCCTCTACCGCGACGGTGACGCTTCCGCCGGTGACGTCGGTGATGGCCGCGGCCAGGGTGACGGGCTCGGGGGTGAAGTCGGCGGCCGGGCCCAGGTGGACCTGCAGCGCGGCGAAGTCGGTGGGCGGCGCGTTGGAGTCGTCCCACCAGCCGTCCCAGGTGACGACCAGGCCGGCCAGTGCGGGGGCCACAAGGGGGGCGCCGGGCGTGGGCGGCGGGACGGCGGCCGCGGGCTCCGGCACCAGCGCGATACCGCCGTCCGGCTGCACGCCCACCGACCCGGCGAGCGTGCCGTCCTCGGTGTAGATGTCGAGGGTGCCGCCCTCGATGCTGGTGTACGCGGCCTTGGACGTGCGCTCGAGGTCCCGGAGGCGCCGGTCATAGTCCGCCAGGAGCGCGGCGAAGCGCTTGGCGTCTGACTGATCGTCCAGGAAGTTGACCATGGCGCGGGATGGTCAACGGCCCGGGTGGTTAGTGTCGCGTCCTGGTTAGTAGTGGAAGCTGTCGGACCGTTTTAGGGCCAGGGTGATGAAGCCGTCGGCGCTGATCTCGTCACTGATGATGCGGTGCCACACATCGACGTCGCCGACCCACGGCACGTGCACCTGGACGCGGATGTCGTCGCCGAGGGCCCAGGAACCGAACTTGGCGTTGGGGTGGTCGACGATCTGTATGGCGGGGATCTGCAGGGCGGCGGTGCGGCCGGCGAGTTCCTGCTGACCGCGCTTGCGCAGCGCCGTGGCGGAGGACAGCTTTTTGTCCGTCACCGTTGCCACCCGGCGCATGCGCCGGTTCGCCCAGGTTGCAATGTCGCTGACCTGGGCGCGCTTCATCTTGTGGCCCTCGCCCTTGCCCAAGACCATGACCTCGTTGGCGTAGTCGCCGCCCATCCCTTCCGGCTTGGCGATGGCGACGATGTTCTCCCCCTGCGCGAACCGGAGATCGGTGCGCTTCCGGCCGAGACGGGGAGTCCCCAGTCTCAGCCGGTGGGTGATGTTGTTGCTCGTCGAGTTCTCCCAGGCGTGCGTCTCGATCCAGTCGAACATGTACTGATTGACCAGGGTGTCGAGGGTCTGGCCGCAGTCGGGGTTATCCCACCAGGCGAGTTCCCATGGGTCCTCACCGTCGGCCGTTCCGAGCAGTTCCCCCTTGTTGTGGGTGTCAATGTCCAGGCCGATGTTCCCGAGGGGCTTGCCCTGGACGTGCGCCCAGATTCTGCGGAAGGCGTCGTAGACGTCGATCCGTGGGCCGGCGTACGGCTTCGGCGGCGCGGGGACCTTCTTCTTCGGTTTCGATCCGTCGATGTACCCGTCATGATTCTTGTCTTTTCCGGCATACGGATCTTTCGGGGTGATCTTCATACCGGAGATGATGTAGTTCTCAAACGGGATGCCGTGCGCGTACGTCGAGAACCCCTCGCAGGACACCGTGGCCTGCGCCCCGTCGTACGCGGTCTTGGTGACGATGCCTCCCCACCGGATCGCTCCGTCGATCTCGAGGTACAACTTCGTTCCCCACTCCTGCAGGATGGGGTCTCCGTCCGCGCCGATCATCCGGGCGTACTCCGGATCGATGGTCCCGACCATGGCGCCTGGACCCGACAGGTCCCGCTTCGGGTTCGAGGACAGCGTGAACGGCACCTGCCAGTCCAGAACGGTCTCTGTGAGCGCGCTCTGCGCGATGAATCGCCAACCGACCGGCACGGCTTACACCTCCTCCTCGTCCGGGCTCTCGACGAACTCGACGTCCGCGACGATGGAGGTGCCGACGTCGACGGAGACGTCGCCGGTCTCGGTCTTGTACATGTACGTCTGCACGGACAGGGTCTGCGTCGTTCCGCGCAGCGCGCTGGACATGGCGAAGTTGTCGGCGAGGACGATCGTGGAGCGGCGGGTGTTGTTGCCGGAGTCGTCGTCGATGTACGTGTCCTGACCCAGGAGGGTGCTGCCCCACTTAGTTTGCATCCGGGCGTAGACGTCGGACTTCGTCATGCGGAAGCCGGCGAAGGTCACCACGAGCTTGGCCCGGGTCGCCCAGGACGGCACGTCAATGTCCCAGGACGCGGCCGACGGCCAGTTGTGCCACTTATTGTCGCTGTAGGACAGCGTCGACAAGGCGCCAGGGAACGCGGTGTAGAGGCGCCGGTCGCGGCGGGGGCTCACCATGTCCCGCAGGTCCTTGATCATGCTCTGGGTGATCGACGAGGTGTTCGCGGGGATGTCGATGCGGCCCAGCGTGATCGCCGAGTCGTTCGGGCGGACCTGCCTGACGTCGGTGACCGTCTTCGCGACTCCGGAGATGATCCGCGTAAAGATGTACGGCCCGACCACGGGGTCAGACGGGTTCGGCCACGTCTCCCCGTACGAGTACGGGTTCTCGATCCGGGCCACGACCAGGTCGGAGCGCGCGGACGTCCCGGTCGCAGCGACGTTGACCGTGTCCGTCGCGGGCAGTCGTCCCGCGTACGCCTGGTACGTCGACCCGGTGGCCCGGTTGATGATCGCGCAGGCCCCGGGGCGTACCTGGATCTTGGCGGCCGGCGACGACAACGCCTTCACCGCCAGGTCCCCGGAGCCGACCACACCCTGCGCGCCGCCGAACGCCGCGTACGCCAGAAGGCGCGCCACCTCGGAGCTGTGCTCGGCGCTGCCCTCGGTGAACCACGGCACGCTGTCCCACGCCATCTCGTATCTCCTCTGCTGGTCCTGGTGGACAGCGGAGGATCACGGGCCCGGAGCGCTAACGTCGCGTCCTGGCCTTACAGGTAGGCGTAGGCGTTGCGCCAGGCCACGGTCATGGACGCCGTGGCGGTTGCGTCGGTACCGCGGAGCACGAAGTCCTGGCGGCCGGGCGGGATGAGGAGGTCCTCGAGCAGCGGCGAGGACCTGGTTATGAGACCGGCCACGCTGCCACTGCCCCGCAGGACCGTACGGGCCCAGGGCCGCGGGTCGATGGTGACCTTCTCGCCGACGGCAAGCGTCAGGTTCAGGCCGAGTTTCCACTTGCCGACCAGTTCGCACACCGGCTGGGAGATCGGGCCCGTGATGGTGATGACCGGCCAGGCCGGGCGGTTGCCGCCCACGGTGATCTCGCCGGGGACGCGGACGGCGCCCTCGCCGATCATCGAGATTGGGGCCTTGAGTGGCCCCCTGATGCCGCGGTGCGGGGGTGGGGCCATGTCGACGCGCACGCTCTGTTCGACGTCGTCGAAGCTGCCGGTGTGCGCTGTGGCGAATGTGGCGACGACGGGCGTGTATCCCAGCCTCGTCAGCTTCGACGCGGCCTTCGCGCACTGCCGGGGCCGCCCGTACCAGCGCCGCGCCCGTCCGCCCTGTGTCGTCGACAGCACGGCGGGCGTGGCCATGCGGTCGCGGACCGCCCTCGCGTCCCATGCCTGCTTCATGACCGACACCGCGTCCAGGTTCGCCCCATGCCGCTCGAGCAGTGTGTCGCCGTCATCAACGGTGTCAACTCCAACCTCGAACGTGATGGTGGCGCCCGTGGTGTAGTCCTGGCCGTGCCGAATGCCGTCCTCCCGCGGGAGCGGGGTGTCGCCGGCCGTGATGTCGGTGTCCTTCACCTCGAAGTCGTCGAGCAGGTAGTAGCCCGTCCGCACGGTCCCAAAGGTGAAGGCGGCGCCCGGGTGCACCCCGTTTGCGCTGTACGTCAGCTTGAATTCGCCCTCAGCCAGAGGCATACGCACCTCCCAGTTTGATCCGCCGCAGTTCGAACATTGCGTCGCTCAGGGCCTGGCCCGCGCTGGTGGGAGCGCTGGTCATGTTCAGGTTCAGGTCGCCGCCGACGAGCGGGGTGGACGCCGGCGCCGTGGTCGCGCGGGGCCTGGTCGTGCTCGCGCTCGAACTGCGCACGCCGCCGGCCGCGTACTGGCGGAGAGCGCCCTGGGCGAAGTACACGACCTGGCCGCCGAACATCTGCGCCACGCGCTGGAGGATGGCCTCGCTGCGCCTGCGCTTGCCGGGGGCCAGCGGGATATAGGCCTCCCCCTGAGTCTCCGGCTCATTCCACACGCGGATCTCGCCCGGCCGCCCAATCTGCGCAATGTGCCGCTCGGCGCCGGCCGCGAACGCCTTGATCCTGTTGGTGGCAGCCCGGATGCCGCCGTTGGCGTACTGAACGATGCCGCCGTCCGCGTGGGTGCGGACCACGGACGGCTTGCCGGATTCGCTGTACTTGACGGTGACGTGCACGGTCTTACCGGTGAGCCCGTTGATGGCGCCCTGGATGCGCTTCACGTTGGCCAGCGGCGTCCCCGTGGGAGCCGTGATTCGGACCGTCTTGCCGTTCGAGCCGTCAACGGTCTTGATCTTGTATCCGAGGTCTTTCAACGCCTGCTGGGCGACCTTCGTCGGCGCCTTGACGTCGATGGACTTGCCCTTGGGCAGGCCCGCCACCTTCTCCTGGACGTTCTTCAGGTCGCCCGCGGCCTGCTTGATGATGGCCTGGACGGTGACCTTCTTCTTGTCCGGGGCTCTGGCGATGTCCTCGGCCAGAGCGGAGATGTTGACGCGTGCGCTGCCGGTCGGAGCGGTGACCGACACCTTCTTGCTGCCGGGAATCCGCCGCACGGTGAAGCCCAGCGCCTCGATTTGCTCGCGCGCACCGATGGTGGGGGCGGTGATTTGGATGGACTTCCCCGGCTTGATGCTTTCGAGATCGCCGCGCAGACTGAGGAGCTCTGCCGTCGCCTTCGGGATGCCAACGGCGGTGATGAGCGTGGTGACGGTGTCCGGGACGAACCCCATCTGATCGGCGAGCGCCTTGGCCTGCGTCGTCGGGATTCCCATGTCGGTGGCAAGCTGGATGGCCTTGGCGCGGGCCCGCTCCATTGCCTCCTGGCCCTTGTCCATGGCGTCGGACATGGGCATCAGGCCCTGTTCCCCGGCCTCCCTTGCCCGGGTGGCGACGGCGAGCATGCCGTCGCGGAGCTGGGTGAGCTGGGTGTTGAGGGACTGGCCGTTCTTCGTCGCGGTGTTGACCAGGTGGTCGCTGCCGACGAGCGCCTTGCCCCAGCCGTCTGCCTTCGCGATGTTCGACTTCATCGTGTCGTCGATCTGAAGCATCACGGCGTTGAGCTGGGCTTCGGCGTCGTGGAAGGACTCGGTGTTCCCGTTGAGGGCCTCCAGCGCGCGCTTGAGGGCATTGACCCGCTCGTCTGCGGACTTCGTCTTGTCGCCGAAGGTCTGGACGGCGGCGCCGAGGCGGTCGTACGCGGTGTTACCCGTGGTGCCGGAGTTGTTGATGGCGTCGGCGAGTGCTTTGTGTTTCTTCGCCGCGTCCTGGAGCTCGCCCTTTACGGCGCCGAGGGCGTCCTTCGCGCGGATGGCAGCGAGGCCCTCGTCGTCCCATCCTTGTGAGACGCCCGCACTCGTCGTAATCCATTCCTCGTGGCCGTCGGCCGTCGCCTGGAGCTCTTTCTGCAGCGCCCCGAGGCTTTTCCCTTGACCGAGGTAGGCGTTCGTCAGCTCCCCAAGGCTGACGCCCGCCTCAGACATCACGTCGACGAGCTTGCCCTTGCCGTCGGCGAGCTCCGTGTCCTGGAGGAGCTGCGCGGCCTGGGCGCGCACGTTCGCGTCGATCGCGCCGCCGGAGGCGACCAGGGCGTCCGTCAGTGACTTGACGCGCTCCTGGTGGGCCTGGGTGGCGCGGGCCGCGTCTTCCTGCCGGGAGGCGAGGAGACCGAGTCCGATGGTGACGCCGGCGAGCGCGATACCGAGGGGGCCGCCGAGTGCCGAGGTGATGCCTCCGATGGCTCGTGAAGCGACGCGGTTGGCCGCGCCGATCCCGCGCATAGCGCCGGTGAACCGGTTCCCGGATGCTGCGGCACCGGAGTAGGCGAGGCTCATCCGCTGCCACATGGTGACCTGCGGGCCGAGGACGCCGGGGCCCAGCGTGCCGCGCATCGTGTTTCCGAGGCCGCGTACGGATGTGCCCGCGGCCGTGACGGACGTGCCGAAGGAGCGCAGCATGGTTCCGACGGCCGTAACGACCTTGAGGGCGAGCATCGTGCCCAAGAAGGTCGCCAGGACGGTGTTCGCCCCCGGGATGATGCCCATCAACGTGTTGAAGACGTTCAGCAGACCGTTGAAGGCCATGAGCAGGACGCCGAGCCCGGACCCGGCCGACGACAGGTTGCCGATCGCGGTGGCGATGTTCGAGATCACCGAGATGACTGCCGGGCCGACGGTCTGGCCGAGGGCCTCGAAGAAGGTGCCCAGCGCGGGCATCAGTTCGGTGCGGATCTGCCGTACGAGGTCGGTGATCCCGCCGTCCTTCATGGTCCTGCCGAGACCACGCATCATGTCGCCGAACAACATGTTGACTTCGTGGAAGGCGGGAGCAGCGTCGGAGAAGAACTGCTTCATTGACTTCTGGCCGGCGCCGGAGTTCGCCCAGCGCTGGAATCGGAGCATGCTGCCCTCGAGGCCGTCGAGCAGGGCGTTACCGGTGTCCATCGCGGCCTTGCCGACACCGCCGAGGCCCTTGATCAGGCCGACGCTGGTCCGGCCGAGCTGCGCGGCCTTGTCCCCTGCGTGGTCGAGGAATTGGGCGAGGCTTCCGGTCTCCCGGCCCGCCTTCACGGAGGCGCGCCACCACTGGGTCATCCGCTCGCCGCCCTGGGCGACGCGCTCGGCGAACGGCCCGCTCGCCACCAGGAAGTCCTTCGTGACGGACCCCATGTTCGCCAGGCTGTCCGTCAGGTGCCCGACGACCCGCGAGTTCGTCGACGCGATGGTCTTGAAGTCCTTGCGGAACGGACCCGTCTGCATGGCCTTGGCGCCACGTTCTGCCAGGGTGCCCATCTGCTTGGCGGAGTCGCCGAGGGCGTCCTTGAGGAGCGGGAAAACGGACTTCGCCAGGGGCTTGATGTCGTCGGCGACCTTGGAGAAGAACCGCTCGCTGACCGACATGCGGACCTTGCTCCAGGCCCCTTGCAGCGACGAGACGGCCTTGACCGCCTTACGGGCCGACGGGGAAAGCTTGTCGAGCGCCTCCTTGAGCTTTTCCTGCTGCGCCTTGGTGACCTTGCCGTCCGCGGCGAGCATCTGTGCTGCGGCGTTCGTCTGCTTGAGCGCCTCGCCGAATCCGGAGAACGCGATCTTCGTGCCGATCGCTGCGGTGCCCGCCGCGGCGATCAGGCCGGGTATGGCGCCGAGGACACCGACTGCGGGTGCAGCAGAAGAGACGAGCGCGGTCAGGCCGGCGCCGTACTGGCCGATGAGTGCGACTGCGGGCTGGAGCAGAGAGACGATGGCGCCGATGCCGAGCATCCGCAGACTGCGGCCGCGGCCGCGGCCGCGGCCCGGCATCCGCATGTTGACGGGGACGTTGACCGGATTGCGGTCGGCCTCGCCCTGAGCGTTGGTGATGAGTCCGCGGAGGCGGGTGAGGAGGCCTCCGCCGCCGTTGGCGTCGCTGTCCCCGTCTGGGCGGATGGGGATGTTCAGGTCGGTGTCGTCGATGCGGCGCCGGATGCCGGCGAGGGTGGTGCGGAACCTGTCCTCGTCGATCTCGACGCGGATTTTCGCGGTGACGCCCTTGGACGCCTCCTTGACCGCTTCCTTGAGCCGTCGTTTCAGGCCCTTGGAGTTGACCTCGACCTTGATCTTGGCGGCCAGGCCCTCGGCGGCCGTCTCGACGGCCGTACGCAGCCGTTCAGCGAACCCCGAAAGGTCGGCGACGACCGGCACGTCGAGGCGGCCGGCCTGCAGGCCCTCAGCCACTTCGGACCATTCCTCTCTGCATGGCGGCGGCGAGCATCTGGCGGTGGCCGCTCATGCGGGGTGCCTGCGGTTCCGGGGCGGACTGCGACGGCCGGGGCGGTGTGCCGGGGCCGCTGCGCGTCGTGGCGTCGGAGCGCGGCGGGCGAACGATGGTTGTCGGCTCCTCGCGCCGCTTGTCGGCGGCCAGGAGCCCGATCTCCTCGACGGCGAGAGCCAGGAGCTCGAGGACCTTGGTCCAGCCACCGAGAGGGGCTGAACGGACCCGGGAGTCGTCTGGCAGGCCATCGACGAGGGAGATCAGTCGCCGGAGTCCAAGGAATCCGGGTTGTCCGGGACGAAGCCAGATACGTCGGGCGTCGACTCGGTGGAAGCGGGAGAGGTCGGACTCGACGTCTGCGAATCGTTCGCGGACGAGTCGGCCGACCGAAAGAGCTTTCCCAGCTCGACCCCGTAGACCTTGATGAGGCCGGTGGTCAGCCGGACGTAGTCGCCGATGGAAGGGCGCTTCTCGAGGAATCCCTCGTGCTGCTCGACCAGGAGGATCGCGTAGGTCTGCCGGATCGCGGCGAGGAACTTCCGCGGGAGGGTCGGGCGTCGGAACAGGGCGGTGACGACCTCGGCGACGCCGGCGTCGCCGTCGGCCGATTCGATGACTTCGCCGAGGAGTTCGACCAGGCCGAGCTCGTCCGACAGGATCGGATCGAGGGCCTCGGCGGGCAGTTCCGCCGGGAAGATGAACTGCTCTCCGCCGAACTTGACCGGGATGCCGTCGGGGTACAGAACCTCGCGGCGCTCGGCGTCCAGGTCGATGACGAACGACGTGTCCATGTGCGTGACCTCTTCGTGGGTGCGTAGCTGGGTTGCCGGGTGTGGCAGCGCGCGGACAGTGGCAGCGCTGCACGGCTTGTGTCGCGCCGTGCGGCCGCCCCCGCCTGAGCAGGGCGAAGAGGGCGGCCGCAGGGCTGGGTCACGCGTAGGTGAAACCGCCGGTCTTGGTGACGTCGCCACCCGCGGAGACGACGACGACGTCCTTCGCACCGGTCGTACCGACCGGGGAGATCACGGACAGCTCGGTGTCGTTCTTGAGGATCAGACCGGTGCCGGCCGTGGTGCCGAACTTCACGGCGGTCACGCTGCCGAGGTCGGTACCGGTGATCGTCACGGCGGTGCCGCCGGCGATCGGGCCGCCCGAGGGCGAGATGGTGGCGATCGTCGGCTCCGGAGGCTGGAACGCCGGGTCGTCGGTCAGGACGTACCAGGCATCGGTGTCGTCGCCACCCTGGACGGCCAGGCGTAGCGGCAGGACGCTCTCCTTGGTCTTGGCGAGCTCCTTGGAAACGCCTTCCATCTGCATCGTGCGAGGAATGACGTAGCGGTAGTGCTTGCCACCGTCGATCACCTCGATGCACCCGGCGATCTCCGTGCGGCCGCCGATCCGGGGCGGAGCGAATCGGTAATGCTTCCCGCCTCCTGCGGCCGGGGTAACGGCCGTGATGCTGCCGCCGCCGTACACCGCCTTGAAGTTGCGGACGGACCACTGCTGCAGGTCCACCTCGACGGTTGCCGCGTCGGTCGTCTGGAACGTCCGGGTCGGGTACGAGGACTGGGCGCTGCGGACCTGCTCGAAGTTCGGCTCGGAGTTGAATTTGAGGCTGTCCTCAGTGAACAAGCCGACCGTGTACCAGCCTTCGGGCATGGCCACGGTGGCGTCGGCCGGGGCGACGGTCCCGACGGGAGCCAGCCACATGCGGCTGAGCTGAGGGATGAGAATCTCGTTGTTGTTCGTGGTCTCGCCAGCCATGGCGGGCTTCTCCTTGGTGTCCGGTGGTGGGGCGCGGACACCTTGGAGAGCCGAAGTGGTTAACGTCGCGTCGTCACGGATGCACGGTGACGGAGAGGTTCATGACCCACCTGGGTTGGCCATCGACGAGGGGCGACCACACGAGTAGCCCGGACGGCTTGATGCCGCTGAGGACCGGCTGGCCGGGGACGTGGGGCGCCTCCCCGAGCTGCTGGGCGGCCTGGGCGCAGCGCAGCAGGATCTTCCGCAGCTCGGCCTTGCCCGGCCATCCGCCGGGGTCGCCGTACGCCTCGAGCGTCACCTCCGGGGAGATCGCCCAGTTCATGTCCCGCAGGTCCCCGCCGGGGCCGTGGTCGATGCGCAGGTGCGGCCAGGGAGCCTCTGCGATCCCGGATACCCGGCCGGGGCCGCCGAGCGCGTCGGCGACCTCCGGGTGTTCCAGCAGCCAGACACGGAGCGCGGAGACCGGATCCGCGTCCGCCACGGTGGGCTCGCTCATCAGGCCGGGGTGGCGTAGCCCTGGCCACGCAGCCGGCGGGCGTAGTCCGGGGAGACGAGGAGCTTGGCGCCCGGCGGGTAGTTCGTGCCGTCGATGGTGTGGTGGTGGGCCAAGATGACCGCGACCGGGTCGACTCCCACGGGCAGGGCGGGGCCGACGACGTCCGGGGCGGGAGCCGTCTTACGGGCGGGGCGGGCCGGGGCGGTCTCGGTGACGGCCTCGGCGGTTTCCTCCGCCGCGGTGTCTGCGGCGGGCTTCTTGGTGGTGGGGTTCGTAGCCATGCCGCGCACTGTGCGCGCCGAACGCGGCTTGTGTCGCGCCGTCAGCGCCGCGCGGCGACGATACCGGCCGCGCGGGACATGAAGTGTGTGCCGTCGGCCCGCAGATTGCCCGGGTAGACGGTGCCCACCTCGGCCTCGACGACCATGGGTGCCTGGACGGAGACGGTGACGGTGACCCGCTTCCCGGCGATGACCGGCTGTCCGGTGTTGATGTGTCGGGCGATGCCTTCCGGGTCCTTGTGCGCGCGGCAGCGGCAGTTCTTGAGGTTGGCGATGGCGCGGGAGCTCCTGTCGAGCGGCTCGAGCATGTACGTCGTGGGGCCGACGCCGCGGTGCACCATGTCCCAGCGCATGGAGTCGATCGCGAACCGCAGGTTCCCGGGGACCTCTTGCCCGTTGGCGGAGACGTGCGTCGGGCGGACCTTGTCGTCGCCCATGGTTATCCAGCGCTTGGTGGGCGGGGCCAGGCGCTTCGCCTCGATCTCGACCTGGTGGGCGATGCGCTGTACCGCGGGGGCGAGCATCCGGGCGAGCTGCTGCTCGAGGCCCTGCGCGGGTGTGAACTTCGCTCCGGCCATCACGCCACCTCGGGCGGGTTGAGCGTGCCGACGGCCTGAACGTAGTCGACATCCGGGCAGCCGGGGACGGTGTGGTTGCGGGTGCTCGACAGGGTCCAGGACCGGCCGGTCTCATCGGAGATGGTGTCGCCGTCCTTGACCGGCCAGGCCTGCGGGTCGAGCCGTACCGACCACGATCCGTCGGGCTGCTCGAGGACCGATCCGGGCCAGGTGCCGCGCGGGGCCGGCTTCTGGTTCGGGTTCGGTGGGACGGGAACGCCGTTGGCGTCGCGCGCCCAGGGGTGGGCGAGCGCGTACGCCGTGAGCAGCGCGTTCGGCAGCACGACGGCCATGGTCGGCAGCTCCCTTCGTCAGCGGCCGCGGGCCGAGGAGTACGGCCACGGTGGGCGGGCGGGCCGGGCGAGGGGTTGGAACAGGCGGCGCTTCCAGCGGGCGAGGCTGGTGAGCTCGGGGAGGGCTCCGGCCTGGCCGGTGGTCGGCGCCGACTCGTAAGAGATCGACTGTCCCTCTGCGCTGACGGAGGAGACGCGGCGCCCCTGGGAGCCGACCCCGCCGGGGCGTAGCCGTTCGGACTCGGCGGCGTGTGTGGTCACGTACCGGACGATCGGGTCGACGGCGGCGCCGTCGAGGCCGACGAGGAAGTCGACGTCGTAGGCGCCATCTGTGCGGACGCGGTAGGTGGAGACCTGGACCAGGTCGTCGACGTCGAACGGCCACAGGGTGGCGTCCTCGAGCCGGTCGGTCCCGCCGACGTACGGCGTCAGGGCGGTACGGGTGACGAGCTGGGGGACGACGGGCTGGCCCAGGTACCCGACGACGTCGGCCTGCGCCTTCCGGATCGCGGTGAGCAGGTCGTCGCGCTGCTCCGCGGTGAGCGGGAGCGGCACGCCGAGTTCCTTGGCGACCGCTTCGGGGGAGGTGACGAGGCCCAGCCCGAGGGGCAGGTCCAGGCGTACGGACTCGTCCTTGACGGGCTGGGCCCCCTCGCTGGGGGTGAAGGAGACGGTGGCCCAGTAGCGGCCGGGAGGCACGTCGGGCAGCGTGAACCGGTAGACGCCGGCGCGCAGCCGGGTAGCCGGACCGGCGGCCGCCACGCTGGTGGTGCGGTCCGGACCGTCGTACAGGGACACGCTGGTGACCTGTCCGCCTGCCGGTTCGGGGTCGTAGTGCGCCCCGCCGTACATGGGCCTGTAGTCGAACACCCCGCGGCTCCTTACTTCTCGGCCTGGGCGGCGAGCCGTGCGGCCTGGTCCTGCAGTCGCTCCCTGATGCGCGCGGCGACGCTCTCGGAGACGTGAGCACCCGCGGGCTGCAGGAGGCGGTGGACGGGGTTGCGGTGCGGCCCGAGGAACGTCTTCTCGACCAGGCGGACGGTGCACACGAGGACGGAGCCGTACTCGGTGAGCGGGACGAACACGGAGTCGACGTCGGCCGGCGGCTCCTTGGTGGTGTCGTCGATGATGACCTCGGCGAGGTTCTCCTCGTCGGGGATGACCTCGGTGGGCGTGGCGTAGACAGGGGCCGCGGGCGCCTCCGGGGCCTCTTGGACGGCCGGGGGCTCGAGCGGCGCGGCTTCGGGTGCCTTCGCGGCACTGTCGGCCGGGGCCGTCTCCGACTCCTCGACGGTCGCCGCGGTGGCGGCCTCAGTAGCGGATTCGTCCGCCGCCGCGGTGCTGGCCGACTCCGCGGCCTCGGTGGTCGCGTCGGAGGCCTCTGCGGTCTTCGCGGCCGCGGTCTTACGGGTACGGGTGGTGCCTGCCATGGGTGGCTCCCTCTCGGGGGTTCGTGTCCGGACGGCGCGCACCATGCACACCCGGCGCCGCTTGTGTCGCGCCCTGCCTCGACCTGGCGGAGCGTGACCCGGGCGGCCCTCAAGCGGTGCGGAGGGACGCCCGGGTCAGGGGTCAGGCGTAGGTGAAGCCGTTGGACTTGGTGACGTTGCCGGTGTCGGCCGCGACGACCACGTTGACGGCCCCCGCGGCGCCCGCCGGGGCCTTCACGCGCAGCTCCGTGTCGGAGACGCGCTTGAGCTCGGTGCCCGGGGTGGCGCCGAAGTTGACCGCGGTGACGCCGGCGAGGCGAGTGCCCTTGATCGTGACGGTGGTCCCGCCCGCGGCCGGGCCGGTGGTCGGGCTCACGGTCGCTACGGTCGCTACCGGGGCGTAAAGGCGGTCGATCTCGGACTGGGGGACGATGGTTCCGGCCTGGTAGAGCAGGTGGAACCGAGAGCCTTCGGCGCGCCCGTCGCCGGGCCCGTACGCCTTGGACTCGTACACGTCCTCGGTGATCCGCATGGGGACGTCCGGGACGGCGGACGCGGGGAACGCCGACTTCTTGATCAGCGTCCCGTCTTCCTTGTGCAGCATGGGGTTGTTCCCTTCTGGGGTCGGTGGCGCGGCGAAGGATGGGGCACGGGGGCGCCTTGGGTCGCGTGCTACCGGGGGAAGAGGGGAGTTGCCCAATTGGGCAAGAATGATCTTGATGGGGCGGGACTTCCCATGTGGATCACCTAGTCGCGTCGTATCCGCTGCTCGCACAGCTCCGCGTACTCGGCCTTGGCCTCCACGCCGATGGATTCGCAGCCCTCAAGCCGCGCCGCCTCCAGCGTCGTGCCGGTGCCGGCGAACGGGTCCAGGACGAGCCCGCCGGGCGCGGTGAGCAGCCGGACCAGCCACCGCATCAGCGCGATCGGCTTCACCGTCGGGTGCGTGGTGCCGTCCGGCAGACGCGGCCGCTCGCTGGCCGGGGCCTTGGCCTGGTAGCGGAACGCCGGGTAGAACCGGGACGCGCCGCCGGAGTCCGCGCCCCGGACCGGCTTGCACGCAGCCTGACCCTTGAAGTCGCCGTAGACGTTGCGGAACTTGTCGGCGTTGCGGCGCCGCGGGTTCGCCCCGGAGGTGAGCCGCCCCGACTGACCGTCCAGCTCGGCGACCGGGCATCCCTCCGCGCAGCCGTCCGCGCAGCCGTCGACGATCCATCCTGCCTCGTCGACGGCCCATGCGTGGGACAGCAGGACGTTGGTCGGCCAACGCCCCTCCGGGTCGCCGAGCGGGGTCTTGCACGCGGCGGTGTTCATCGCACCGGTGCCGTACGCCAGGACGTTGGAGGCGACCGTACCTTCGAGGGGCTTCCGCGCCAGGACGATGGGCTCGTGGCCGGGCTTGAGGGCGGTGTTCCAGCCCTCCCAGCGCGCGGCCTCGGCGGTCGCCGGCGTCGTCACGTCGAACGTGTCGGACTGGAGCTGTGGGAACACCCCGGAGCCGGCGCGGGTCCGGCGCGCCGTGCCGATGACCTTCCGCTCCTCCCACGCCTCGCCGGGCGCGTTTTTCCGCCCGTTCAGCTCGTGCACCAGGTCATCGAGCGCGGCCGGGGCCTCGAACCCCATCTCCGCCTTCAGCTGCTCCCACTGCTCCACGGTCGGCACCGCGGCGGACTGGCGCTGTGTCGTCCAGTGCTGCGCCATGCCGTTGAAGCCGAACAGGGCGTCGATCTGCGGATTCGTCCAGCCAACGGAGTCACGGAGCGCCGCGAACTCGGTGGTGAACCGGCGGCGCGCCGGGTGATCGTCGCGGCGTCGGTCGATCAGCTTTCCCACGTCCTGGCCCTTGGGGAAACCGGTGCCGTACATCCAGTGCAGGGAGTCACGGATCTCGAATCCGGCGTCCTCCACGGCCACGGCCATGCGGTGGTAGGTGCGGGTCGCGCCGAACGCAGCCAGGTGCCCGCCCGGCTTGAGGACGCGCAGGCACTCCGCCCACAACTCCACGCTGTACGCGATGCCGGAGGAGTCCCACGCCTTACCGAGGAAGCCCAGTTCGTACGGCGGATCGGTCACGATGACATCCACGGACGAGTCAGGGAGGGTGGGGAGAAAATCGAGGGCATCGGCGCAGTAGACAACGGGCTCAGGGCCCGTCGTCTCCTCCGCACGGATCGGGGCCTCTCGCCCAGCCGGAGCGAGCTTTGTTGCAACCACGGGTACGTCCGTTCTGCCCCACGCGCCGGGCCCCCGGCTGGCGGCCTGCTGAAGACGGTGAGGCGTGCGGGGATGTTGTGAAACTAGTTCCGCTTGCGTCGCGCTCAGAGGATCCGCAGGTCGTCCCAGCCGTCCGGGCCGACGCTGAACACCATCAGGCCCGAGGAGGAGACCTCGCCGGAGCGGACGGCGTACCAGTCGCTGCCGTTGTCCAGGGTCGGGGCCTGGACCCAGAGCCTGCCGTTGCCCATCTGCTGCGCTCGGAAGTGGTGAAAGTGGCCTGTGATGAGAATGTCGGCGTCGGCCACGGGCTGCCGGCCGAACGTCTGCCCTCGCCACCAGTCGCCGGCCTTGTCGGGGCGTGCGTACTGGTGCCCATGGGCCAGGCCCACGATCTTCCCGGCGACGTCGAGCGACACGGTGTCTCGCCACCGCTCCGGCATGACGAAACTGACGTGTCCGTACGCGTCCTCGTTGCGGGCGTAGGCGTCGGCGATCTGGGACATGACCTCAATGCCCCAGTCGTCGACGGGCGGCCCGACGGCGTCCTTCCCGCGGCGTACGCGGCCGTGGTTGCTGCCGCAGGTCGCTGCGACGACGCGGCCGAACTTCCCGGCGAGGCGGTCGAGGCCCTCGAAGGTGATGCGCCGGTGGACGCGGACCATCTCGGTCAGGGTCAGGTCGTTGGTGAACGCCTGCTGCGTCGTGTTCTCGAAGCCCTCGACGCAGTCTCCGGCGTCGGCCCAGTAGGCGACGGACGGAGCCCTGCCGACGGCCTTGAGGTCGCGGATGTGGTCGTCGAGCCGGTCGAATCGGTCGGCGACCCGGGCGATGAGCTCAGGGGTGCCGCCGTCGCGGCCCACCTTTCCGGCCTGGGCGTCGGCATAGACCACGATCAGGGCGCGCTCCGCGGTGTCCACGGCTGCGCGGGGCTTGCGACGGCGGCGCATCGTGTCGCGGACGAGCGCGTCAAGGTCGCCCGCCGACTGCCACGCGGGGGCAGCCGGCTCGATGACGTACCGGCAGCGCCATACCGCGCGGGTGACGGCGTCGTCGCCCTGGTTGTCGCGGTGCCAGGCAGCCGGGTCGTGCTTCGCCTCGACCAGGCGGACGCGGAAGCCCTCGGGGATGGCGAGCCCCATCTCCTCGACGCGCTCGCGCCAGTCGGCCTCTCCCGCGGGCGGCTTGTCGGCGGGCGGGGCGGTGACGACCATCGTCCCGCCCTCGTAGCGGACGCCGGACTCCCAGCCGCGGGGCGCGGCCGGGTAGACGCGCTCCGTCTGGGGGGCCTGACTCTGGCCGTGGGGCACAGGCTCGAGGAGCGCCTGCAGCTCGTTGTTCAGGGTCATCACTCGCACCGGCATCCGTTCGGCTTCCCGCGGCGCCTGTGCCGGTTGACCGTGTAGGCCGTCACGGGGTCGCCGTAGCGGCTGAGCGTCTCGGCGATGGCCGTGGCGGAGACGCTGGTCGTGTCCAGCACTGCGCGCAGCGATGCGGCAACGTCGGCGTCTGCTGCTTCCAGGAGGGCACCGACGCTGCAGCGGGGGCCCCGGTGAGCGGCGGGGGCGCCCGTGAGGGCCTCCAGCTCCTGGGCGAGGCCAATGGGTTGTTTCTCGATCACCAGCGTCCTCCGTCGTCCTGTGGTGGTACGTGGGAGGGGGCGCACCCGTGCGGGTGCACCCCCTCACTGCGGCACGGATCAGCCGGCCGGCTGGGTCCAGGTGCCGATGACGAAGGACTCCGGCCGCGGGACCTCGAGCGCCAGGCGCTCGTCGGCGCGGAAGGTGATCAGGCCCTTCTCGTAGTTCTCCGCGTTCTCCGAGGAGACGGTGACGGAGACGTTCTCGCGGTCGTGGAGCTGCGCGCCGAGACCGAACGCACCGATGAGGAAGTCGGTGTCAGCCATCGCGGTCGTCTCAACGACGTTGAGGCGCCACACCTTCTTCTCGGCGCCGATGGCGACGGCGATGGCGACGCGGAAGGCGCCGTTCTTGTCCTCCTCGACCTCGACGTGCTCCCACATCGTGGGCGACAGGACGATGCCGGTCGGGTCGTACTCGGCGAGCAGGGCCTTCGTGATGCTGCGCCGGATCTGGACGCTGTACTGGTCGGTCGCGATACCGGTGTACTGCTGAACGCCCGGGGTGTTGTAGATGCCGGTGAGGGACTGGCCGTCGCCGACGGAGTGCAGGAGGTCCCAGTCCTCGGCGTACTTGACGCCCTCCACCATGCGGGTGTTGATGAAGGTCTTGAGGCGGGGCTCGTCGGACAGGATGTTCTTGTGCGCGTCGAGCAGGTGGGCGACCTCGGCGACCGGGTACATCACGGGCGTGAGCGTGAGCTTCGACCGCGGGGCGCGGCCCCAGGTGTCGGTGTCGGCGCCGGTGGCCGGCGACGTGCCGTCCGCGGCGTACCGCTCCTTGACCTGGCGGGCGTTGTTCGTCCAGCCGGTCTCTCGCGCGCCGTAGAGCACGGCGTTCTTGGTGGTCGACTTCGGGAACAGGTCGCGGATGTGGAACTTCCGGAACGGGCGCTCCGTGATGCCCAGGTTCTGCGCGGAGCCCAGGGTCTGGTGGGTCACGGTGCCCGCGGACAGGGAGAAGATGGACTTCCCCTCGATGTCGGCGCGGATGTACGGCTTGTCACGGAAGTGCTGGGCGGTGGCGCTCTGGAAGGAGCCGGACTCGACGAAGAGGTCGCCGAGGGATTTCTCCTCGACGCCCATGGGGCGCTGGCCGTAGTGGCTGGCCGCGGCCGGCGCGGACTCCGGGGCCTCGAGGTACTGCTTGATCTCGGTCAGGCCCTGCTCGGCGTCGATGAGGGCCTTGATCTCCTGAGCCTCGCCGGAGACCTTCCGGAACTCCCGGGCCTGCTCGGTGGAGACGACGAACTGGCCGCCGTCCTCGACCTTGAAGGTCTGGCTGATCCGCTCGGCTTCGGCGGACTTGACCTGGAGCGCCTTCTGCAGCTCCTCGATACGGCTGGTGGTGGCGGTAGGCATTTGGGGTGCTCTCCCTGTGCTGGGTGCGGTTGACGTGCGTCGCTCGCCCGGCCAGCACCGGGACGCCTCAACGCGAGGCGTGATGAAAGAGAAGGAGAGGGGTTAACGTCGCGTGCTGCCCGCTTGGGACGTCAAGAGCGGGCAGCACACGGGGTTTGACCTGCTGCTTTGTTCTCGGAGGTGTGTAGGGCCCGCAGGGAGAGGTGCGGGGTCGGGGATGTAACTCAGCTCCGCATCAGGGCGAGTGCGGCCTTCACCTCGTCGGGGTCCAGGCGGACGGTGTCCTCCGGCTTTGCCGCCGGTTCGGCGTCCTCTTCCTCGTCGTCGTCCTCGGGGCCGGTGTTTTCGTCGTCGCCGAAGGTGCTGTCGTCCCAGAGGTCCAGTCCGGCACTGCCGCGGGCCGGGCCGCCCGTGGCCGGGGGTTCCTCCTCGTCGCCGACGTCGAGGCCCTTCGCGGACAGTGCGGCGATCAGTTCCTGGACCTTGTCGCGGACGTCCTCGAGCTGCTCCGGGCTGGCCGTACTGCTGCTGACACGGGCGGTCGCGTCGGCGAGTGCTCCGACGGTCGGCTGTACGACGCGGGCGTCGACGTCCTCGTCTGCGGAGGCGGTGCGGGCCGCGCTAGTGCCCTCGGGCACGACGATCGTGGCGAGCTCCACGGGCTGCGGCTTGTCGAGGGTGATCTCGCCGGCCGTCACCGTGTACGGGATGGCGTAGTGGCTGCTGCGCCGCTCGTCCTCGGTGTGCACGGAGACGATGACGCGGTCGGGGTAGGTGCCCTCGATGCAGGTCCAGGTGTTGCCGTCCTGGTCGAGGAGTTCGCGGACGGCGTCGGCAAGACGGGCGCGGAACTGCTCCTGCGACTCGGGCAGCGTCTTGGGCGACATCACAGGGGCCTCCAGCGGGGCGGAGTGGCTCTTGGCCTCGGCGACCATGGAGCGGGCGGATTTGTGCTCGATGCGGGGCAGTGCGCGGGCGGACTTCACAGCGGCGTGCGCGGACTTCTTCTCGCCGCCAAGGGCCTGGTAGCGGCCCATGACTCCGTCGGCGAACTCCTTGGCCTGGGGCGAGGCCTTCGGGCCAGGGGCTTGGGGGAGGGCGGCGCCGGCCAGGAGAGCCCACGGCGTCTCGCGGCACTCCGGCCGCAGGAGGGGCATGTCCGGGAGGGCCGTGATCGGCCACCAGGCGGTTACCTCGGTTGCGTCGCCCTGGGGGTCGTCTGGGTTCGTGACTCGGCGCTCTCCGTGTGGCGCGTTGATCGGCACGGAGTCCTCGGTGGGGACCACGGCGACGTAGCCGCGGTAGATGCCGTTCGGGGCGGTCCAGGAGCCGACGACGCTGGCCGTTCCCGGCAGGGTCGACCCAGTCTCCTCGGCCCACTCGCGCAGGGCGGCCGCCAGGGGATCCTCGCCGTCCTCGAGGTGCCCTCCGGGGATTTCCCAGGTGCCTGCCGCGGGGTCCTCATCGTCGAGGGCGCGCTGAATCATGAGCAGTCGGCCGGTGTCGGCGGCCTTCACTGCCAGGCCTGCGACCTTGATGGCTTCCGCGTTCGGTGTGGTGACGACGTCGATCTCGACGTGGGACGGGGTGGTCTTGTACTCGAGTCCCTCGTATCCGCCGCCGGTGACGGCCGCGGACTTTACCTCGAGGGCGCGCGTCAGGGGGTGCGCACCGTGCAGGACGGGCGAGACCTCGAAAAGGTCCAGGTCGTGAATGATCCTGACGCCGTCGCCACGCTTGCTCGCGCCGGTGTCGGAGACGCGGTAGCCGATGCTGAACGCGGCCTGCTTGTGCTCGTGCCACTGCTTGACCTGCTCGTAGGCGTCTCGGCCCTGACGGGTGCGCAGGTTGTAGATCACAGTCGCCACGAGGGCGCCGGCTTCGGCGGGCCAGTCGCCGGGGACGTCCCGGAACCGAGGGTCGCCGGGCAGCCATTCCTCGCACTCGACGACGACGCCGACGGGGTCTTTCCACCCGTGGTGCCACACGGTCTTGACGGGGCGTGCGGCCAGGGTGCGGGCGAAGGCGCCGGGCACGATGAGGTCGGCGACCTCGTCGACCACGCCGGTGACGGCGTAGATAGCCCGGCTGGTGCCTCGCTGGGAGGTGCGGGGTACGGCGGATCTGGTGGGTGGAGCAGCGGTCGGCACGGCGGGGAACCTCCGGCGGTGGACAGTGGGCCGCCGGGCACCGTGCCGTTCGCGTTGACCTACTGTCCTGCGCTGCCCTCCGCAGGCTGCTGAGGCCGCGCCTCAGCTTCGGAGCGGGCCATGGACCACCCGCGGTTCCAGTAGCGGTATCCGAACCGCTCCTCGACGCTGCCGTACATGTTGTACGGGCAGGCGTCGGAGGGGTCTCCGGCCTCGTACGCGGCCTTGCCCTCGTTGAGGCGGTCCTGGAAGTTCTGACGGTCGAGCTGAGTTGCCACGGTCGGATCTCCTTACTGGCCCGCGAACATCGAGTCCTGGACGCCGCGGTCGCCGGCCGGGGGCGGGCCGCTCGGGGCGGCTCCTCCTGGTGCGTTCGCTCGGTCCTCGCCGTTGCGGTGCGTCTGCGTCATCTGGGCACCGTCAACGTCGGTCGCCCACGCGTCTGGGTCGGTGTAGCGCCACACTTGGCCCGCGCCGTCCCGCACCCACCCGGTCAGTGTGCCGTCTGCGGCCTTGTCGAGCCAAGCCTGTTCGCCGCTGCTGCCGGTGTACGCGCACCAGGCTTCGGGCCCGTCGGGGTCGGTTTCGTCGCCCTCGTTGTACTCGTCGCCTGCCCACGGGCGGGAGTCGTCGTCGGGTTGGTCCAGGGCGGCGCTGGGGTCTCCGCCGCCTTCTCCCTCGGGCTGAGCACCCGGGTCCGGCGGCGCAGCGGGGTTCTCGCCGAGGTTGTCCGTGGGCGCGGCCGGGGTCGCCGTTGGGTCCTGAGCCAGGTTCTCGTCCAGGTCCTCGGTCAGCTCGTCGGAGACGCCGGGGGCGACCTCGTCGAGCGGAGCCTCTTCGGTGCCCACGGTCTCCTCGTTCTCGTCGTCTTCCTCCCCGAAAGGCTTGCCGCCCTGGGGGAGAGCCTTGATGGCGAATCCGTATCTGGTCACAGGCGGAGGATGGGGGCACGGGGTGGCTTATGTCGCCGCCACCGCCTCACCCCGATCCGGCCAAGATCATTCTTGCCCAATTGGGCAAGCGGCCCGGATCAGCTTCCGGGCACGCGCGGTCGCCGCGGAACGGGTCCGCTCGCCTCGATGACGTTCGTGTACTCGCGGAGCACCGCCAGGACGGACGCGTCGTCGTCCCCAGCAACGGCAGCCAGGGGGCCGGTTGGTGAGAGGGCGACGCGCTCGCCCAGGTGGAGCTCCACGAGGGCCGCAGCCCGGTACGACCCGACCACCGGGCGGTCGGCCCGCCCGGTGATCTGCACGGTGTAGGTCGCACCGTCGTCGAATGAACCGGTGACGGTGAACACTTCCTGCCTCCTTACCTGGTGGCCATCAGGCCCAGGAGGAACGCGCGCAAGTCGTCGTCCTGGTACCAATCGCCGTTGAACATCGCCTGCACGGACCGAGCGAGGGTGTCACCGGTCTCCGGTTGTGTCTGCTGCCGTCGCAGGAGCCGGTCTATCGCGCTCGGCCGCATCCGGCGTGCGCCGGGCCGGCCGGTGTGCGTCTGGCCGAACCAGAACGCCCGTTGCGCGGCGTCCAGGTCGCCGAGGTGGCGGGCGAAGTGCTGCGCCAGGGCGTGCCCGGCGGTGCCCAGTCCCTCGTCGGCGAGGTCGGCGACCGTCACCCGCTGCCCTTCCGGCTCGTAGCGGCCCTGGTTGCCGTTCAGAGCGGTCATGCGACGCGCTTCGGGGGTGTTGAGCCACGCGCGCGGGATGAGGCGCTGCACGCCCCGTACGGCGCGCTCGGCGTCCGGGTCGGTACCTGGGCCGAACACGATTGCGTTGGCGCCGTCCGGGCCCATGTCTCGGACGTCGGCCAGTGCGGCGGCCACGGCGTCGGGCACTGCGGCGGCGTACCGGGCCCGCAGGTCCTCGTACTCCCGGCGGGCGGACGCAAGCTCGCTACGGGCCGCGGTGATCTCGATCTCCAGGTCTTCGTCGTCCGGGATGGTCGCGCCGCTGCGGGCCGCTTGGAGGTTGACCACGCGCCGCTCACTGGCCGCAACGTAATCGTCGGCGTGCTGCAGCGTGGCGTGCGGATCGTCGCCGAAGTCGTCACCGAGCACGGCGGACAGACGACGGGTCACGTCCTGGTCGACGTCGTTGCCGGCTGCCCGCAGCGCCGCCATGTGGCGAAGCGTGGTCAGGCCGGGCCCGCCATCGGCCGCCCTGTCCGGCGCCCACTGGACGCGGTCCGACCGGTCCGGAAGACGGCCCGCTGCGAGCTGCCCCCACGTCGTCGGACGCCAGAAGGTGACACGGCGCTGCGACTGACCGAACCGGCCAGGCTCCGGCATGAGTCCGGCCCAGTGGGAGATCCGCGCGGCCAACGAGTCGCCGTCCGCGTCAGGCAGGTTCACCGCGCGGTGCAGGCGCGCCAGGCGGCGCGACTCCGGCAACTCCCGGACACGGCGGACCATGCGACCCAGGAACGCACGAAGACGGCGCAGGCGCTCGCGTGAGCTGCGGTACTTCTCGGCGATCTTTCGGGCGCCGGCCTTCACCAGCTCGGCGAGGCGCTTGGCCATCCGGACCAGGAAGGCGACGATCCGGGCCAGGAGGCCCGGCTGCCGTCCGGCGTCCGGGTTCGCCGCGGCAACCTGGGCCGCGATCCGGCGGGCGGTCGCCTGCCGAGAGCCGGCCATCTGCTGGGTGAGGATCCGGGCGAGCCGTTCCGCGTCGCCCGGATCCACCCCGGCGGCCTGGAGCTGCTGCAGGAGAGCGTTCACCGCGTCGTCTGCGTGGCCCGTGACGGCGGTCGTGACGTCCGGGTCGGCGTCCGGGTCCGTCGTCGACGGGCGGCCGGCGATCTGGTCCGGAATGAGGCGGAGCAGGTCCCGGGCGCGGGCGGCCAAGTCCTCGTTGCTCTCCCCGTCCAGGGGCTCGAGGTCGTTGATGGTCCGCAGGGCCGCGCGCACGGTGTCCGCGTGCGCCTGGTTGCGGGCGTCGCGGAGACGACGCTGGGCGGCCCCCCGGTCCCGCCCGGTGAGGCCCGTAGCGTCGAGTGCGGCGGAACCGTCGCCGCGGACGGCCTGGCGTGCGTCGCGCAGGGCCTCAGCGGTGAGGCGCTGCGCGATCTGATCCCGCAGGGCATGGATGTCGCCGGGGGGCTCCGTACCTGCGATGGCCTCGTCGATGATCCGCGCGGCAAGTGCTCGTCCGTGGTCGCTGACGATCCGGTCGACGTCGCCCTGTGCGGCCTGGTTGGGGTCGCGGGGTACGCCGGCCGGGGGCAGGGCAGGGGTGGGCCGGTTGCGGTCGTAGACGTTCACGGCGCGGCCGCTGTGCAGACCGAAGTCGTGCACGTTGCCGTCCTCGTCCATGCCGGTGAGCTGCATCCACCAGCCGTTGCGGTGCGGTTCGCTGATGATGGTGAGCCGCCGGTGGCCGTTGAACTGGTAGCCGGTCCGGCTGACCGGCGCGTCGATGACGTCGCCGACCCGAAGGCTTCCCGGGCGGACATGGGCAATGGGCGCCGTGGGCTCGTCGGGTGTAGCCGCCGGGTCCGGAGTGGTCGGTGCGACGGGAGTGGTCGGCGCGGCGGCGGGGTCGCTGCCCACACGGCGCACCGGGCCGCCAGGGGGGTTGGGCCCGGGCCCGCCTTCGGCATCCGGCGCGCCGTCGGCGTCGTCGACGTCCGGCGGGTTGACGGGGTCCGGCTCGGCCTCGGGGAGCTGCCATACCGGCATGGCTCCGTGGACAACTCGGCGGCGCCACTGCTGGTCTTCGTCCTCCAGGAGGAAGCTGCGCACGCCCCCAGGGCCGTTCTCAACGTCGATGACACGGAAGACGCGCATCTGGTCGCCTCGGCGCTCGTCGGGCATGGCCACCAGGTCCCCCTCGCCGATCTGCGCGGCGTTCGCCGGGCGGGGCCGGTCGAGGCCCGCCGGAGGGGTCCGACCGGCGGCGCGGTCGAGGTGGTCCGCGGCCCGCAGCGCAGCGCGGCCCTCGACCGTCGTGGGGTCCGCGGCCGCGCGCAACTGCGCGGCCAAGGCCGCGGCCTGCTCGCGGGTGACGGGCAGGTCGGCGGTGATCCGTACGGCGGCCTGCTGGGCGTCGGGGTCGTCCTCCGGCCCATCGGCGTGGTCTCCGATGAGGTTCCGGTCGCTCGAATCGAGGTCCGGGTCGAGGGTCGGGCCGGTCACCGGGTCCACGCGGCGCGGGGCGGGGTGCACGGTCAGATCCTCATCCGGCTCGGGGGCGTCGTCCGGGCCGAGGTCCGGGGCGCCTCCGTCCGGGCCCTGGGCGCGCGGGAGGATCGCGCGGGCGTCGACGTTGATCTCGCCCATCTCGCCGGTGGTGGTGTCGGCGTACTGCAGGGTGACGCGGTCTCCGTCCCGGCTGGGCGGGCTGGTGATCGCAACGGTGGCCAGATGGCCGTCGAGGTCCAGGAGGACGACGTCGCCGTCCTTGAGGTCCGCGGCCGCGGGCTCGTCGATGCCGGTCACCGGCGCGGTGTCGGGCGCCTCGTCGCGCACCTCCCCGGTGACACGGAGGTCCCCGGCGCTGCGGGTGATCGTGCCGTCGGTCGTGGTGATGGTGACGTTGTCGCCGTCGACGTCGTCGACGGGGCCGAGGAGTCCTCCGTCTGTGTCGCTGACGACGTTCTGGGTCGTCACGCGGTGCCCGTCGGCGGTCCAGCCGTCGGGGCGCTGTCCGTCGGCGACGGACAGGGTGGTGGGCGACAGTGCGGTGTCGTCGTTGCCGTCGGACCAGTGCACCGACACGGTGGTGTCGGTGGCGCCCGTGACGGTGCCCTCGCGGTCACCGGTCCCCGTGACGGTGCTGCCGGGGAACAGGCCGCGGCCGTCGCGGTCCGCCGGGATCTGGTTGGGCAGGTCACCGGAGCGGAGCGCGGCCTGGGCGCCGCTGGCCGGGGAGCCAGGCACGACGTCGTCCGGTGCTTCCGCGCGTGCCGCGGTGGCGTTGGCGGACGTGTAGACGTTGCCGCTCGCGCCGGTGCCGTCCGAATTCTCCGTGACCCAGGTGCGCCACATCTGCTCGGTGCGGCCGCGTCGGGTGACGTCGACCAGTACGGGCGCGGTGTGGACGTAGCCGGCGCGCTGAACCGGCCGACCGCCCTTGGTGGTGCCGCTCATGCGGACCATGTCGCCCGGCACCAGGTCCTCTACGCGGGCCCAGTGCGCTGGCTGGCCGTCGATCGGCTCGGGGTCCGGTTCGGGCGTGGGCTCGGCCTGCGGGCGCGGGGTGTCCTCCGGGGCGTTCACCGGCTCGTCCGGCGCCGGGACGGCGGGGGACGGCGCGTTGCTGTCGCCCTGCGGCTCATCGTCGCCGCGGGGCGGCTGCCGGTCACCATCCGGATCGTTGCCGTGGGGCCGCTGACGGTCGCTCTCCGGATCTCCGAGGCCGTCGAGGAGTCGTCCGGCCCAGTAGGAGCGGTTCTTGAGTCGGCTGCGCTGTCGCTCTGTTCTCCTGGTGGCGGGCAGGAGATCATGCAGCCGTGCGAAGTCGTCGCGGGCCTGCACCAGGTCGTCCCGCAGGTTCCCGCTCGGGGACCGATGGTCGCGGAAGGCGTCTAGCAAGGCGGACAGCCGGTCGTGCCGGTCGCGTACCTCGGGGTTATCGAGGAGCGACTCCGGCAGCTCCCACATCCTGTCTGCCAGGTGCGCAGTAACCGTGCGCCAGACGTCCTCACTCGGGTTCGTGGGGTCCACGGGGCCGTCCCTCAGGGCGCGAACGACGAGGTTCGCGATGGCCGTGTCACGGCTCTCGGAACGGCTGCTCTGGTCGTTGTCCGGGCCGAAGAACGGTCGTGCGTGCCATACCGAATTCCGGTTGGGATCCGACCGGTAAACGTTGGAGATGTGGCCAATCTGCTGGCCATCGAGCCACACGGTCTCGCCGTCGCCGACAGGGCGCAGCTCGGCCCGGTCGGCGAACTCCCGCATTTTGTCGTGGCCGCCGAACCGGAACGTGGCGGCTTCCGCGCTCTCAACATCCCCGGACGGTGCGGGGGCGACGTCGTCGGCCGTGAAGGTGACCGTGTCTTCGGAATCTCCGGCTTCGTCCGCGCGGCGCTGCTCCTCCTCGTGAAGGTCGCGGGCAGTACGTTCGTTATCGCGGCGCGACTGCTTGAACTGGTTGAAGGTGAGGCGGCCGCCGTTCGCGTCGAACCAGTCCTGCAGTTCTTCGCTCGCGACGTCCTTCCACCGATCGAACTGGGACATGCTCCCGCCAGAGAACAGCTCCCGCTCGTCGATCGGTCCGGCCTCGTGCTGTCGGCGGAAGAAGTACCCGTTGGTGGCGGCGATAGCAGCCAGGTAGCGGGCCTCGTCGATGTCCGCGAACTCGGCGCGCAGGGCACGGTCGGCTTCCCGCTGCCGGTACTGCGTGTACGTGAGCCGGCCGTTTCCGGGGGTCTCGTCGTCGCCGTCGAACCAGTGGTTCAGTTCCGGCGAGGCGAGTTCCTTCGCACGCTTGTTGCTGTACTTGCCGCCGGAGAACAGGGTCCGCGGGTCGATGCCTTGGGCCTCGGCCTCGGGGCTGAGCATGCGCCCGCCGGTGGCCTGCATGGCTGCCTGGAAACGCTCCTCGTCGAGGGCGTCGAACTCTCGGCGCAGACCTCCGGGGGTAACCGGAGCGGGCTGCGTGACGTCCGTGTCACCGAAGCCGAGCGCCTCGTCCATCAGGCGGCCCTCGCGCTCCGCCTCGTCGGCGTTCGCCGGGGGTGTCTCGGGCACCGCAGCGCGGATCCGCTCGTCGACGTAGCCATCGCGGCGGTCCATCTCCGCCATGACGCGAAGCTCGTCCTCCGGGCCCAGACCCTGCACGTACGCGGCCTCGAGCTGGGAGTCGTCCAGGGTGGTGAGGTCCTCGGGCAGGGCAAAGGCACCTGCCCGTTCCTGGTCGTAGTCGTCCTGTACCGCGCGGAGCGCCTGGGGCAGGTTCCGGCCCTCCCCGTCACGCCAGGCGGCGACACTGGCCGATCGGCCGCCCTCCACGTCCCAGTCGAAGGGGTCGCCGTTGCGGTCGGTGAGCTCCTCGAAACGTCCGGCGAGTGCCCGCGCCTCCTCGGGGTCATCGGAGGTCAGGGTGATGCCAGGCAGGTTCGTTCCGTTGCGGGCCTGGGCGAAGCGCCACACGGTGTTGCCGTCGTCCTGCCGCTCCGGGTAGGTCGCCAAGCCGCCATTGGGCGACAGGGCGAGGCCTTCCCTGTCTGCCAGGGCAGACAGGTGGGCACGACGCTCGGGGGTGTCCTCGCCAGGGGTGAGGCCGTCGCCGGTACGCCACGCGTTGCGCAGGGAGTCCACGTCGCGGTGACGGGCGCGGGGACGCGGGGAGCGGCCGCGGCCGTTCGCGGCGTCGCCGTCTCCGTGACCACCGTTTCCGTCGCCACCGTCTCCGCCTCCGGCGCCGTCCGGGGCGTTGAAGTCGGGCAGGCGCAGGCGCGGCAGTCCCGGTCCACCCGGTCCGCCCGGTCCGCCCCCGCCGGGTCCTCCGTTGCCGCCCCTGCGGTTACGGCGGCGCCGACGCCGGCGGCGCCGCTCGTCCTCGCTCTCCTCGTCCCCCTCGTCGGTGTCGTCCTCGTCCTCGGGGACGTCCTGGTCGTCGTCTCCGCCTTCGGGGCCGTCGGCGTCGTCGCCCTGGTCGCCGTTCGAGTCGCCGCCGTCGCCCGGTGCCCCGGGCGCGCCCGCCCCTCCGGTGTCGGGTTCGCCGTCGGGGTCGGTGGCATCTCCGTCCGGATCCGCGTCACGGCGCTGACGGCGGCTTTCCTCGTCGCCCTGGCGCTGCGCGTCCTCGCCCTGGTCGTCCTCGCCCTCCGGGGCCTGGTCCTCGTCCTGGCCGTTCTGCTGGTCGTCGTCCTCGCTGTCCGGGGTGCTGGTCGTATCGTTCCGGTCACTGTTGGACTCGCCGTCGGGGCCGTTGCCGTCGTCGTCCTGGCGCTCGTCGTCGCCGAGGCGTTCGTCGCGGTCGTCCTGCTCGCCGCGCGCGATGCGGGCCGCGCGTCGGAACCGATCGGCTGCAAGCTCGCCCTGCGGCCCGGCGAGCTCGTACTGCTCGGCGAGCGCGTCCATGCGGTCAGCGACGTCGCGGAGCTCCGCGTCCCGGTCGTCGGCCGAGTCGGCGCGGCCCAGGCGGTCGTCGAGCTCCTGCATCTCCGGCAGCGAGTCGCCGCCCACGGCGTTCATGCCCTCGCCGAACAGACCCCTGGCACGGTGGGCACGGTCCTCGTCGGGAGCGCTCGGCGCGTCCGGGGTCGGGGCGTCCGGGTCCGGCGCGTCCGGGCCGTTGGTGTCCCCGCCGGTGTTCTGAAAGTCCGGATACCGAAGGTCGCGTTCGGCCTTCATCCGGGCTGCGGTGGCCCAGGACCTGGTTCTGCGCGTCTCGTACGGCAGCTCAAGGTCCGGGTCGTCGAACTGGCTCTCCAGCCACGCGGCCTCGTCACGGATCTGGCGGAGGTCACCCTGCAGATCGTCCGTCTCACCCCGGCTGACGCGCTGGATGAGGTCCTGCAGACGCTGGATGCGCTCCGGGTCCTGGAGGCCTTCCCTGCGCTGCAGGGTGGCGACGTCGTCGCCGATGTCGGCCATGCGAGTTCGAAGTTCGTGTCGCCACGCCGGGGTCGGCTCGGGACGCGTGCGGTCGTTGGCCCAGGCGAAGGTGTCGCCGGGGTGGCTCAGGAAGACAGGGCTGATGCTGGAGCGGGAGCCGTCGAGGTTGGAGACGGACAGGACCATCGTCCCGTTGTCGTTCCGGTTCACGCTGTTCACGCGGACCGGCTGCCTCCAGCCGACGGGGTAAGGGCGGCCGTTGCCGTCCTGCCTGGTGACCGGCACGCGGATGATGTCGTTCTCAGCCACGTCGCCACGATCGCCGAGGGCCCATCCTTCGGGGGCCGCGCTGCGGGCCCGCTCCCGCCGGGCGTCCTCGTCGGCGTTCTCGCGGCGGACGTCGCGGTTGCGGACGAGCGCGGCCACGGCCTCCGCGCGGCTCGGGTAGTGGTCGGGGGAACCCTGGCCGTCAGCGTTGGTGTACCGCCACTTGCGGGCGAGCTGGCCGACGGTGCCGGCGTCCTTGCCGTCGACGGTCACCGGGTATGCGCCGTCCTCGTTTCGCTTGCCGATCTCGGCGCGCGCGAGTGCTTCGGTGCGCTCCTGCTTCTTCTTCTCCTTCTCCTCTCGGTCTCGGCGGGTGTTGTCGCGGTTGCGCTGTTCCTCGTTCAGTACGTGGCGGCGGTTGGCGACAGGGGAGAGCGCGACCACGGCATTGCCCTGGATGCGTGGTCCTTCCCCGTTGCTGGAGACGTGCCGGCTCTGCCACGCCTGCAGTTCCTCGAGTTCCTCCTTGATGTCGTCGTCGGTCATGTCCGCCGGCGACGTCTCACGGATGGGGGCGTCGGGCGCGGTACGGGGCGCCTCCGGCGCGCTTGAGGCGTCGGGAGCGCCCGGGGCGGCCGCGGCTTCGGGACTCTCGGGGGTAGGAGCGACTTCGGGGCTGTCCGGGGCGCCGTGGGCGAAGAGGTCCGGCGTGCCAAGCTCGTCGTCCGGCCGGGGCCGGTTCTGATCTTGGTGCGCGGTCGGGCGTTCGTCCTGCCCGAAGTCGTCCGGGCGCATCTGGCGCCAGTCCATGCCACCACCGGCCTCGGAGCGGTCCGGCTCCGGCACGGTGCCGGGCTTGGACGCTCCGAACGTGGCGTCGGTCCGGGGCACATCGAGCTCGACGTCCTCGCCGTCACGGCTGCCGGTGATGTGGAGATGGCCCATGTCACCGCGGCGGATCTCGGAGACCTGGAGCGGCTCCGACCAGCCGGTCACGGTGCGAACGCGGGCGCCCTCCAGGCGTCCGAGCTCGGGCACGCGGATGGTGTCGCCCGGCTGGACGTCGTCCCATGCCGAGTGTTTCCAGTCCTCCCCGGCACGCTGGTTCCGCCGGTCGGTGAGCTTGTTGAGGGCGGTGATGGCGGCTGCGCGGCTCGTGTACTTCTCGCTGGTCGGGGTGCGTCCGTCGCGGTCGACGAACACCCACTTCCCCTTCGTGTCCTTGTAGACGGCGCCGATGAGCGTGCCGTCGCGGCCCTGGACCTGTTCACCCTTGAGGCGGGCGAGGCGGGCGGGGTCGCGGACGAGACCGGCTCGCTCACGGCGGCTTACCTCGTCGCGGTGACGGGCGAAAGTCCGCTCGGACTGGGCATCGTTCAGGGCACGGATACGGGCGGTGACCTGGCGGCGCACGGCGCGGGCCGCCGGGTCGTTGCCCTCGGGCAGGGTGGCGCCGCGCAGGTGGGCGAGCTCCGCGGTGATCTGCTCGTCCCGCATGCTCTTGGGGTCGTCGGCACCCGGGCGGGGCGTGCCGTCGTCGGCCGGGGCGTCGAACATCGTGCGGATCTCGCCGCCGCGGCGGCGGGCGAGGACGCTGTCGTACGGCGTGGAACCGCGGCTTTGCAGGCGAAGGTTCTTCGGCCCGATCGAGTCGACCGTGTCCCACTGGTGGCCGGTCCACACCTCGTCGCCGGGCTGAAAGTCCGTGGTGGCCCAGGTACCGGCCGGCGCGTAGTGCCGGTCCTTGAGCCGCTCGAGCTGCTCCGGGGTCAGCTCCGGCTTCTCGGAGTCGTCCTGCGGCGCGTGGTAGTCGAGACCCTGACGGTCAAGCCACTCCTTGAGCTGACGCACCTTGTCCTCACGGCGTGACAGCGTCATGTTGCTGGGCAGGTAGAAGAACCGCGGCTGGCTCCTGTCCCTGCTGGCCTTGAACCCGAGGCGGCGCAGCACCGCGAACTCTTCGTCGCTGACCGTGCCGTTCGGTGTGGGGAAGCGGACGGTAGTGCCGGTGCCGCTGTGGTCGATCTGGACCTGGTCCGGGGTCGGTGCCGAGGCGGGGGACGGTTCCTCTTCCGGCCCGTTCTGGTCTGGCGCGTTCGTGTCCCGGTCGTTCGGAGCGTCCGGTGCCGGGGTGTCGGCCTCCGGGGTGTCCGGCGCTGACGGCTCGCTGTCCGCCGTGTTCGCGGACGGGCTGTCGCCCTCCGGCACCTCGGGTGCGTCCTCGGCAGGGTGCAGGACACGAAGTTCCTTATCCGGCGCGAGGAAGTGCTCCCCTCCGTCCTCGTCGACGACGCGAATACGGCCCCGCGAGGTCCGCAGCGGCGGCTCCTTCACTGTGTGCGTACGCCCGTCGGTGTCGACGAACCGGTCCCCGACTTGGAAGTCGGCCGGCTTGCGGGACTGCACGGGACGCAGCTTGCTGGTGTCGCGGCCCTCAGCGGCAGCGAACATGTCCGGCGTGCCGAAGGCATCGTCGGCCTGGTCGTCCGGGTTGTCCGGATCGGCTACGAATCGCTGTTGCTCGTCCGGGCTGACGTCGAACAGGCCGCCGGGCTCCTCGGCAGGTTCCTTCGGCTTGGGCTTCGGCTCCTGCTTCGGCGTACGGCCGGCGCGGCGAGCCTCCTCCGCCTCGAGGACTCGCAGGCGGGTGCGATCAACGCCGGACAGGTCGCCGCCGTTCGCCATCTCCCGCTCCATCAGGGAAACGATCTCGTCGCGGATCTCGTCGTCGTTCATGGCTGACGGGGCCTTGGCGGCGCGGGCTGCGGCCGCGGGCGCGTTGACCTCATCAGGGCTCAAGATGACCCCACCGTCGTCGCCCTGTCCGCTGGGCTTCGCGCCAGGGGCGTCAGCGGGCGGCGAGTCCACGTCGCCCCTGCTGTTGTCGGGAGCATTCGCGTCTGGGGCGTCGGCGCGCCTCTCCTCGCGGTTGCGCTGCAGCGTTGCCGCAGCCTCATCGACGCGCTTGGTGTAGTTGTTGTACGCCCGGATTTCCTTCGGGTTGGACTCCTGCCCTTCGCCTCCCGCAAGCGTCCACGCCCACTCGAGGAGCGCGCGGTGCGTCTCGATCGGCGCGGTCACCTTGAGCGTGCCGTTACGACGCCTTGTGGCCTCGGTGAGGGCCTTCCGCGTATCCGGGTCCTCCATGGCCGCGGTCTCGTCGACGCTCAGAAAGTCGGCGAGAGCTTCCGGCATGGTCAGCGTGACAAGGCCCTCAGGGTCGTCCCAGTTATGCCTCAGCGGCTCATCGGACGGGTCCTGGTCCGCGGGATGGTTCACGTCCGGGGCCTCGGGCTTCGGCGCGTTCGCCTCCGCCTCCCACTCCTGGCGGGTCCGCTTGATGACGGTCTGGATGTTCTCGCCCTTGGCAGAGCGCCAGGTGCTGGCAGTTTCGTCGAGATCGGGTGCGGAGAAGTCGAATCCGCCGTCCGTGCTGGGGGATCCGCCGGTGTTGCGGTTGAGCTGCCGGGCGAACTCGCGGGCTTCGTCCGGGGTGGCAAAGTCGCCGGCCGCGTCCATGCGCTGTCCGGTGCCGGTGGCAGTGAGGTACCAGCGGCCGGTGGAGTCGTCCTGGAGGGCGATCAGGCGACTGTCGTGGGTGACCTCGAGGTGGTCGTCGTCGCCCGCAACGGACCGCAGGAACTGCGCCATCTGTGGCTTCTGGCCGGGCCGGTCGGCGAGGTCGAGGAAGTGCTGGCGGACCGCAGCGGTGTCACGGAACCGGCCAGGACCGTGGCGCCGGTTGGGCAGAGCGCGCACGTTGACGGGCAGCTTGCCGTCCTCGGGCTCGTCCCGGTCGTCGTCGTCCTCGGGCCCGGCGGGGTCGTCGTCGTCCCCGATCGGGCGGCCGCGGTCGTCGGCGTCGTGCGGGTCGTTAGGGGTGTCCGGGTCGCCGTCGTCGTCCCGGGCAACGCCGTTGCCGCGCCGCGGGTCGCTGACCCGCTTCTCGTCCTCCTCCTGGACCTTGTTCTCGCTGTCGGTCGGTGCGGAGCCGTCCGGCCGGGCCACCATGGACACCCACTTGGCGCTGGTGGTGTGCCGACGGCCGTTGAACTCGTTCGGACCGGTCTGGTCCTGAACGAGGATGCGGTCGTTGGGAAGGGCCCGGACGACGCGCGCGAGCTTGCCGCCCCAGAGCCTGACGGTGCCGCCCGTCTCAATAAAGCGGCCCTTGCTGTCCCGCGGATGCAGGGCGGGATTCCACCTACGGCGGGCGGCCTTGACCTCGAACTCAGCGTGCTCAGCGGCGGGGCGATTCTGCATGCCGCGGACCATGCACACCGGTGACCGTTAACGTCGCGCCCTACCGCGCGGGCGCGACGCGGCGGCCGGCGTCTACATGGTCTCGGTGAGTATGTGGATAGCGAACCAGCAGGAGAACCCGAACCATCCGACCGCGAAGATCGCTCTGCCGGCCTTGCTGGTACGGGTGCGAAAGAGGCGTCGGAAGTTCTCGGAAAGCGTGTCGTTCTCCTTCTTGTTGGCCAGGGCGATGCCCTCGGCGACGGCGAAGACGATCGTCCAGACGATCCAGATGGCGGGCCACATGGCGGGTTACTCCTGGGGGTCGGTGTCGTAGTGCAGACGGCAGCGGCAGTTCACGGTCAGGCCGATCGGGGCGAAGGGGTCGCCGGGGTAGCGGAGCTTCGCGCCCGCGATCTCGTACGGGGTGCCGACGGGAAGGGTCTTGCCGTGCAGAGCCTTGTGGGCGGGTCGTACGCGGTCGTCCTGGCGCGTGATCCACGTCCGGACGACTCCGGGTCCGGCGCTCTCCGCCGCGGCGTCCGCGGCCCCGTTGATGGTCGACACGGCGCACGTTTCAGCGACGCGTGAGACCAGGACGGGCGCGGCGGCCTCGTAGAACCGGGTGACGGCGCGCTCGAGGTCCTCGAGCGTGAGCTCCGTCTCCGGGGTGCTCTGGAGGCTGCGCAGCTCCTCGGCCAGGTCGCCGAGCAGCGTGGTCACGGCCTCTCCGGCGTACATCGCGGAGACGAGAGCGGCTGCCACGGCGGCGGGGGGCACGGTGTCGGTACCGGCGACGGCCTGGCCCAGCTTGCGGGCGGTGGCGGTGGCGGCCTGCTGGAGGATTGGGGCGAGGGTGTTTGTCGTCTCCTCCGCCCACCGGGCAGCGCTGACGACGCGGTCGCCGTCGATGTCCGCGTTGCCGCCGCGGGTGTCGTGCTCGTTCTCCGGCTCCCAAAAGCGCGTGTGCTTGCGGGTCTTCGGGGCGCGGAGCCGGGCGGCGATGACGCCCTGCTGGCGGGCGAGCAGCGCGGTGAGGGCCGCCTGGACGGCCAGGGACAGGGCGTCGAAGTCGGCGTCGGTGACCTCGAAGCCCCGGCCGGCCAGAGACTTGGTCTCGACGCGCGCCGCAGCGACGTCCTCGGCTGCCGGCCCGTCCTCAGGCTGCGCGGTGGCGGTACGCGCCGCGGTGACGTCGCCGGCTGCGGGACCGGGGCCGAGGTCGGTGGCCTGCGCGCGGGCTGCGGCAACCTCGTCGGCCGCGGTGCCACCTGCGCCGGTGGGCAGCGCAAGGGGGGCCTGCCCGCGGGCCAGGGCGACCGCCTCGGCCGCGGTCGGGGCCGCCTCGAGCTCGCGGGCCTCGGCGACCGCCGCGGCGGCGGACTGGCCGTCGGCCGAGGGCAGCATGGCGTTCGGGTCGGTGCCCGGAGCGGCGCCGGCTTCCGGCTCGGGTGCCAGGCCCAGGGCGGCCGCATCCTCGTCGTTCGCGGGCACGGGAGCCTTCTGCGGGCTGATCCACAGGGCTCGGGACTGAGGCGTGTTGAACGGCTGCCGGTTGGCGATCCTCCGGTACTCGTCGATCGTGATCAGGCCCGCCTCGAACTCCTTGCGGGCCTCCTCGCGGGCCTGGCGGCGGGGGAACTCGAGCGCCTGGACGCGGCTGGTGTCGAACCGGATCACCCAGTCGTCGGACAGGTCCGGGTCGAACGCCGACGCAATCAGGTTGAGGTGGGGAAGCTCCGTGTGGGACCAGAAGTTCCACTCTTCCCGGTCCGCGTTGTTAAACGTCCGCTCGGAGGCGTTGCCGATGACGGACTCGTACACGCCGAACGCGGAGAGGATCTCGTTCTTCGCGGTACTGGAAAGGGTCTCGTAGGCCATCTCCCGGGGACGAGCGGAGGTGTCCACGTAGGTGACGCCGCCAGGGCCGGTGCCAACGAGGGTGAGCTGTCCGGCGTTGTGCGCGCCGGGGGCGAGGCGCTTCTGGATCCGGTCGACCTCGTTGGGGTCGACGCCGTCCAGGTCGATGCCGACGATGCCGCCGGGGCGGCCGTCGTTGTCGATGAACGAAATGTTGTAGGTGCGCGCCTTCACGTCCAGGTCGACGGACAGGCCGGCGGCCTCAAGGGGCGTCACGCCGCAGAAAGGATCCGTGGGGTGGGGGTCGCGCAGCCAGATGACGTACTTCGGCTTGAGCTCGCGGATGTGCCCGGCGTAGTCGGTGAACTCGAAGTGCTTGACGTAGCTCGCGTTCTCGTCGTCCGGGATGATCCGTACGCGGTCCGGGGGCAGCAGGTCGAGCCTGGTCAGGACGCCGCCGCGGCTGTACGTCTTCTCGATGAACACGCCCTTCTTGCTGAGCAGCAACTGGGCGCTCAGGCGCTTCTTGAAGACGTCACCGGTCTCGAGCGGATTGGCCTGCTTGTTCAGCAGCCGCAGGAGCGGGTGGTCCTCGAGAATCTCCTCGAATTCCCGCTCGTCGCCGCCGCGGCCGATCTGCACCGGGAGAGTGGAGGCGTGCTTGCTGATGGCCTCAACGCTCTTGAACGTCCAGATGGAGCGCTCGTAGCCCTCGACGATGACCCGCTCGAGGTCCCAGCCGTCCGCGCGGCCCGGGGTGCCCCAGACGTTCGTGACGCCGGCGTACGACACCGACGTGTAGACGCCTCCTGCCAGGAGGTCCTTCGTCTCGGTGGGCGCGGGTGAGGGCTCTGCGGTGCCTCGGGGGACGAGGAGCCCCCGGAGCGCGGGGAAGAGTTGGCGTGGCATCAGGCCCCCTCAGCGCTGGACAGCCACAGGCCGGCGGCGGCCACGAGGGCGCTGACTGCGAGCCATCCCAGCGGGGGCAGGAGGTAGAAGAGGACGGCGGTCTGTCCCGCGTATCCGGCGAAGGCGGCGATGGCTCCGGCGTCTTGCTGCCATCGGGGCTTGGAGTTGCGGCGTACGAGAACCCCGCTGAGGCACAGGCCGATGAGGGCGGCGGACAGGCCTGCGGTCCAGTGCAGGGCACCCAGCGCACCGAGTCCGCCGAGCACCCCGAACGAGAGCAGGAGCAGCCCGAGGGCCTCCCGGCCGACCTTGTCGGAGGCCACCGGCCCAGTGCTGTCGGTGGGGGCGACAACCGGGTCGTCGTTCGACGGCTGAGTTCGCTGAGTAGTCACGCCGCGCACCATGAACGGCGGGCGGCGTTAACGTCGCGTGGTCAGCGCGGGGGCCGGGAGACCCCCGACATGTAGGCGCCGATGCCGCGCCGGTTGATGGTGCCGCCGGAGATGATTCGGGCGTTCGCGGGCGGGGTGGGGACCTTGCGCTTGGCCCGCTTGGTCTGGTCGCCGCCGATCAGGTGCGTGTTGTCGATCTTGGCGGCGCAGTCGTCGCCCTTGACCTCGTCGTACGGGCGTCGGCACCCATCGCAGTACACGTCCAGGGCCTCGATGCGCTGCCCCTCGGTGGCCTTGAAGCTGCCCCGGTAGTCGGCAACGCTCGCGACCTTCGGCGTGACCTCGATCGTGGCGGCCACAACCCAGACGTGGGAGAGGTCCGTCTCCGGCTCGGGCTTGGCCGAGGCGCCCTCGATGTCGGACTCCCGCAGCGCGACGGACGCCGCCTCGGGGGCGGGTTCAGGTGCCGGCCGAGGGGCCTTGACGGGTGCGGGTGCGGATGGAGCTTCTGGCTCAAGCCCGGCGAAAAGGCTCTCCTGCAGGTGGGAGCGGCCGGTCTCGGGCGAGAGGGGGGCTGTCGCGGTCGTCACCGTTCCTCCGGATCACTGCGGGGTTGACATAAAGCGCAACCCCCTTCACTCCCGGAACGTCAACGGCCGCGATCTGTTACACCCCAACGGCTGCGCCCCCAAGCGGGGGAGGCTCGGGGGCGCAGTGGGGGAGGGGGTCAGGCGGAGTCGGGGCGGCGGAACACCTCGGTCGGCCGCCAAGGCTCCGGCATCGGGGGGAGCTTGCTGAACAAGGGAAGAGGGACTCGGCCGGCCCGATCTGATGCGTCCTCTCCAGCCTCCTGCGCACCGGTCGGAAAGTCCTCGGCGACGCCGACCGGAACCCATTGGAACCCGTCCCATTCCTGGATGCCGCGCGGCATGGCCGGGTCGACGTGAGCTCCTCGGTCGGCCTGGTCGCCGAGCGGGGCAAGTCTGCGCTCCCCGCGGGCAGGCCGGCGGCGCTCGCGGCGCTCTGCCCATTGCTCCAGAGGCTCGTCATCCATGGGGTGCTCCCTCCTTGTGGACTCGTTCAGTCTGCCGCGTCGGCAGAGTGGCGGGAACCGGCGGCGGACGCTACAACGTTGCCGTCCACCCCCCGCGGGACAACGTGGTCGTTCCGTCAGGGCTGATGGTGACCTGGGCGCCGTATACAGGAAGTTCCCCGTGCTGCACCCACCACCACCGAATCTCGTCCAGCTCGTCGTACAGGCGGCGCGGGCCGGACTGGTGCACGGCCGCGCTCTGCTCGCCGGGCCAGGTGGTCGCTCGCGCCCAGGACCCGTCCTTGTGCAGCATCCACGTCATGCGGCTGCCGTCGTCGCCGGTGCCGGTGCGGTGCTCAATGCCGGGCACCTTGAGGGACAGCATCGACCACACCTCCCATGCCTGCATGACGTCGAGCACGGGGAAGGGCGAAGTGGTGACCTTCTCGCCCTCCTGGTCAACGGCCTGGGCGAACACCTCGTTCAGGCCGGGCGGGTAGTCGTCACCGGATCGGGTGGTCATGAACGAGCCGCGGTCCCACTCGACTCGTCCCTGGGCGCCGCCGTCTTCGGTTTTGTCTGCGGTCACGATCAGGCCGGTGCCCGCGATCGTGGTCACCAGGCGCCCGCCGGGTGCGAGCGCTGCCAGCCACGAGGCGGGGATGCGCGGCATCGAGACCATCGACACGATCCGGTCGAAGGTTCCGGGCAGTTCTTCGGCTCCGGCGTCCGCAGTGACGACCGTCGGGGTGCAGCCGATCCGGGCGAGCCGTTCAGTGGCAGCCGCGGTGAGGTACGGGTCGATGTCCAGCGTGGTCACCAGGTCGTCGCCGAGGCGCCGGCAGGCCAGGGCGGCGCTGTATCCGGAGCCGGTGGCGAGGTCGAGCAGCCGCACACCGGGGGTGAGCCGCCCGTGCTGGAGCATCGTGAGGACGAGTCCGGGGAGGGTGGATGACGATGTGGGGTTCCCGGTGACGATTTGGCCCGGTTCGATGTGGTCGGCGTGGACGGGTCCGACCCGGGTCACCAGCGTGGTGTTGGAGTAGGCGGCTGTTGCCCACGCTGCGGTGTCGGCCGGGCCGTCGACTGCGGTCCATCCCTGCGGGCTGGCGGTGAGCCACCGCTGGACGAATTGGTGCCGGGGCGTCTCGTGCAGGGGCGTCCACCAGGGCGAGCCGGGGTGGGCGATCTGCGCCGCGAGCGCGGCGGCGTGCGGCCTCCACTGCATCAGTGATCTCCTGTCAGGTCGTCGACGATGGCTTCAACGATCGGCAGGCCGGTGTGGGCCTGGATCCAGTCCCATTGGCCGCACGGATTAATTTCCAGGAACGTCCACTCCCCGTCGGGGCCGACCACGAAGTCGGCCGCGCCGTACCGGAGCTGAAGGCGCTCCATCAGCCGGAGCATCCCGGCGAAAACATCCTCGGGCACTGTGGTGGTCTCGTAGGTGAGCGCGCCGTAGTCGCTGCGCCAGTCCTTGTGTGCGGCGTCGCTGCCGGCGTGGATGGCGGCGGCGAGCGCGTGGCCGCCGACCATGGTCAGCCGCACCTCGTACGCCTTATCCACCCACGCCTGGAGCAGGTGGGCCGTGGCCTCAATGCCGCGGAGGTCTTCGAGGTCTCCAGCTTTCAGGACCTGGGTGTAGACGGACTTGAGCTCGTTGTTCTCGATGATGACGGGCGAGGCGATCGGCTTGCACACGATTGGTCCGTCGGTCTCCTGCGCGAAGGCCCTGACCTCGTCCGGTCGGTTGGTGATGAGCGTGGCAGGGATACGGAGCCCGCAGGCGCGTGCGACAGCCAGTTGCACGGGCTTGTACTCGGCGCGCGCCATGGCCGTCGGGTGGTTCACCCATCGGCAGTCCAGCGCGGACAGGACGCCTCCGAGGCCGCCCCGGGCCTGATACGCGGCGAATCTCTCCTCCGGGCCGGACATCCCCTCAGGGAACCGGAACGCCCCGGGGGCGCGGTAGTACACCGCGCCGACCCGGGACATCTCCACTATCCGGTGCTCGGTGATGAGCTCGCCCGTCCAGGCACGCTCCTGGTCGATCCGTCCGGCCAGGGCCAGACGCTGCGGGAAGTCGGCGGTGTCCATGCGGAACACCTCGACGCCGCGGCGGTCCAGCTCCGCGACGACCTTGTCGGTGGGCAGGTCATCGGAGGCTGCGATGATCAGGACGGGCGCGGCCATCAGTCCTTGGGCCCCTCGTCCAGCGGCGGCGGATTGGTGGTGCTGCCGTCCGGGACCGTCGGCGAGTGCGTGCCCGCCATGACGGTCAGCATGCCCCCGTCGGAGGCCATGCTGACCTGGAGGGCGGGGTCGTAGGAGTGCGCCGGGATGACGGTCGCGTTGGTGGAGTCGGGGACGCGGGCGAAGCGCAGGCCCCAGGGCCGGGTCTCCGGCGCCGACGGCGGCTCAGCGCTGACCGGGGTACGGCCCCCGGCCGGCGCGAGGGGGAATGCCTCGCGAAGCAACGTGCTGGCCATTCTTTTCTCCTTCTCAGTGAACTGGATGGGGTGGTGCACCCCGGCGCGGGGCACGAGTTGGTGACGTCCCTGCGTCGGGAGACTGTGGGAGCCCTGACTAGGGCGACGGCTCCGGTGAGCGGCGGCCCGACACGTAGCTGTCGGTACCGTGCACGGCGACTAGGAGCCCTTCCGCGACCAGAGGAGCGAGCGCGCTACGCACGGAGTCGCGGCTGGCCTTGAACTCGTCGGCCAACGCACCCACGGAGAGCCGTACCGGCTTGATCCCCCCGTAAACGATGCGCGACCGCACGGCCCTCTCAATGGGGGAAGGTGTCGGGGGCTGCGCTCGCATGGGCTTCTTGCCCAGGACGACAACTCCGCCCGGGCCGATACGCACGCGACGCTCGTACGCCAGGGACTCCATCGCGCTGGACACGACGCCCTGGGAGACGCCGTAGCGCTGGCGCAGCTTCATGTAGGACGGGAGCCGGGTGCCCGGCGGGTACTGGTCCGTGTCCGCGAGCATGCCGGCGAGGTCGTCATAGACCGCGCGCCCGAGGGTGCCCTTCGCGGGAGGCCCGGGGGCCTTGCGCCGGGTCATGTCGCTTCTGCCGTGCTGGCGGCCGGCTTGATTGCGACGCCCGCGTACGCGCCCGAGGCCCAGTCGCGCAGGTCGCCCATCTGGGGGGACCACCGCGCGGTGGGCACGAGGCCCGGCTCCAGCAGCGGCCACCCACCGAAGAGATCCTTCACCGCGGCCCAGGGGCGCGGAATGTAGGTGAGGTCCGCTGCTTGGCGCAGCAGGGGCGTGAGCTTGGACGGTGTGACCGGTGCGAGGTCAGTGGCGTGCGTGATCGACAGGGCGCTCCCGGCGGGCGCCCAGTCCCGCAGGACGCTCAGAGCGTCGACGGCCTCCGCGTCGTTCAGGCAGGGCAGCACGTCGTGCAGGAGGATCGCGACGGGCCGGGACAGGTCCAGCACGCTGCTCACCTGATCTGAGGTGAGCAGCACTTCCATGTGGCGCAGGTCGCCCTGGACGGTCGTCTCCTCGTCCGAGAATTCCGCACCGTATCTGGTGCCGATGACGACAGGGTCGATGTCGACAGAGACGACCCGGCAGGCGGGCAGGACCCTGCGCGCGTACGACTGCAACGTCTCGACGCACGGGACCGTCCAGTCATAGCCGCATCCGAGGTCGAGGAACTGGTCGATGCCGCGCCGGGCCAGATGGCTCGTCACCCGGCCGTTGTGGTGCGCCTGGACCGTCGCCGCCATCCGCAAGCGTGAAAGGTCGAATTCGGACAGTCGACTCATGACCTTCGCGTCCGACGGGAATTCGGGCCTGCCCCGCAACAGTGACCTGCCCAGCCGTGCACTGGTGGTGGTTTCGTGCCAGTCGAGGCGCGGGCGGGGAACCGGAGTCGCCGGCACCCAGGGCACCGTGTAGAACGTGCCCTCGTCGGGTCCTGCCGTACGCAGGTCGGTGCTTTCCCTCATGGTCAGGTCCCCAATCGTGTGGTCGTGAACGCGGGCGAGACGACAGCGGCCAGGGCCTGGGCCTCGTCCGCGGTCAGCTCGCCGAAGATCACCCGGTCCGGCTTGAAGCAGCTGTCGCACCCGGCTTTCGCCTCGATCAGCACGTCAAGGACCTGGTCGAGCAACTGCATGAGATCGCGGGCGAGTTGATCGAGGCCCGGGAGGGTGGAGATGTCGATGTGGGCGGGCTTGTCGGGGGCGCCGCGGAGCAGCTTCCACAGGGACAGCGCTTCGTCGGCGTGAAGGGCGAGGGGCTGGATCACTTCGTCCTCGACGGCCGCCTGTGCCTTGAAACCGGCCTCGTTGAGGGCCCGGGTCAGGTGGAGTGCGGCGCGCTCCAGGTCGGTCATCCCGGATTCGATCAGGGCCGTAAGCCGGCGTACGTCGCTCGTTGCCGGAAGGGTGAGATTCAGTCCGAGGCGCGGGCCGGGCTCACGCCGGCACTCCCCCGTCATGATGCCGTTCTCGGCGAGAGTGCGCTTCACGTCGCCGAGCGCCCACGCCCACCCGGCCGGCAGCTCGTCATCGGGTGTGGCCACGTAATGGATGCGCACATGGGCACCGCCGCCGCTGTGCTGCTCGACATAGTGCACGCAGGTCGGGCGAATTACTTCAAGTACCAGACCCAGGTCGCGCGCGGCCGCTGCTGCGGTGGCAGCGAAGCCAGTTTCGTTGGTCAGGTGAGGAAATGCATGCCCATCCATCAGGCGCTCACCCGGTCCGCGAAGGCGACGCCGGCGTACGGGCAAGCCGTGCCGGAGGGGGTGAGCGTGGTGGTGAAAACGGCTTCGACGAAGACCCGGGACAGTTCCCGGACGGCGTGCCGCGCCACAACGTATTGGGTGTCGGGGGAGTCGTAGAGGACCAGGGCGTCATCCTGAGCCGGTCCCGGCTGACCAGGGCGCGGGTACAAGGTGCCGCGAACACCGATCTGTTCGGCCTCCCGGACCCGCAGCCGGGCATGCCCGCCCCGCAGCCACGGGCAGCCCTTCGTTGCCTTGTCCGCGCACGGCTCGCACGAGGGCGGGATGTTGGTCTGCACGCCCTCCCACGTCGTGCCCTCGGCCGGTGGTCCGGCCAGCAGCGGCATCAGCCACAGCATCCCGTCGGCGTTCCGGCTCGCAGGGCCGCCGCACGTCGCGCAGAGCAGGTACCGCATCGCCTCGGGCTGACGGCCCGGGTGCAGCAGCGCGTAGATACGGGGTCCGGTCTGCTGACCGCCGCATGCCTCCCACAGCACGCTGTCGTCATCCCTGTGTCGCTGATCCACGCGGGGATCGACGTAGAAAACGCCCCCCGGGGTGATCATCAGCGGTTCGGGCAAGGTGATCTCGCCCGCCCACGGGATGATGTACGGCGCTCTGGTGATGGTCACGGTGCTGTCCCTGATGGTCGGTGACGGTCACGGCACTGAAGGTGAGGATCGGGGCCGGCCGCATACCCCCCCACGGATCGCGGCCGGGGCGCGCAAGCGCGCCGCTCCCGGGTGTCTTCTGACCCGGGCACACTCGCTATGCGGCCCAGCCAGAAGGCAGGATTCCCGGACGCCCCCGGGTCTGATGGCACGCCCTCTCAGGGGCATGCGGGTCGGTCAGCTGGCCATGGCGCTGGAGTCCTTCTGCTCACGCTGGACGGACCGGTAGGCGACCGTGAGGGCGTCGTTAACGGTGCCGAGATGCCGCTCGCCGTGAACAGCCTCCGACTCCCGGACAGACCCGAAGCGCTGCCAGTAGTCACGCACGCACTTGGTACGCATCAGAAGGTCGGCGTAGAAACGCATCTGGGGGGTCGAATCGACGCCCAGCCGGTGCCGGAGCGAGTGCGTGCCCAGCGCCAGATTGGCGCTCATCAGCGTCACGTACTTCGTAGCGCTCATGTCGTCCGGCTTCCACGCTTCGGCCAGCTCGGGGTTGGCCATGATCCGGTCCATCGCCCGCTCCTGGCGGTCAGCCGTCGCGACGTCGAGGAGCTGCCGGTGGTGCCGATCGCGCTGGACGAGACAGGCACCGGCCAGTGCGGTGAGGGCGAGCAGAGCAACGCGTTCGAACTTCATGTGGCGCCTTTCGGAACAGTGGTCGAATTCGGAGGCTGTAGGGACAGTGGCGGTTGCTGGAGCCAGGCCAACGGCAGGAAGGCGACGAACGCGAGCCGTTCAGCAAGTCGGCGCAGCAGGTGTTCGTAGGCGAAGCTGCTGGCCGGCATGGCCGCTCGGGTGGTCGTGAGAATCCCGTGCACGAAGCCGCGGCTGATGGCCTGGCAGGCCGCGTCCAGCTCCGGCCGCTCCACATTGCCGGGCGGCCTGATGCTGGCGGCGGGGTACTCGATGAAAGGGACGCGGTAAACGCCCCAGTCCCGCGTCCAGGCGAACCGCACGAGGGCAGCATGAGTGGCCTCCACGTCGACCCCCGGCTCGGCCAGGACGTACGTGGCGACGCTGACGGTCCGGCTCGCCGGGATGGCGGCCAGGGCACTTGTGAGGTAGCTCCGGCGAAGGTTCGCGAGGCGTGCCTCGTCGGTCTGCCGCATCCGCGGTTGGCCGTAGTCCGGCCAACCGTCCGCGATCTCATCGGGTGGTACAGCTTCCAGCACGGAATTCTCCAGTACGGGCCCCTGGTACCGGGGCCGAGGCGGCAGCCCGGCACCAGGGGGTCAGCCCGTGCTCGCCGACATCCGGGGAGACGGGTGGGGTCGGCGAGCACGGAGTCAGTGGGTCGAGCCGATTCGGGCCGCGAGGTCGCGGTGGGGGGCCGGCTCGGGCCGGGCCTGTATCAGCGCCTGGCGCAGCGGATCGGCAGGGACCAGCCGGTCACTGCGCGGCGGGCGCAGCCAGAACGGGCCCGGCGGGGCGCTGCGGTTCAGCGGGGGCACGGTGAGGGTGTGCGGAGCGCCGAGGCACACCGCGTACGAGTGCCACGCCCAACGATGGCTCGTGCCCGGAGGGACCAGCCAGTACAACCATCCGGCGGGGTCCTGGATGACCGGCCCGCACCCACCCTGCTGCACGTCCATCCGCTCCAGCGCTTCGGCGGCCCCGTTGGCGCCGGTGATGACGACGTCGAACAGTCCGCCGCCCAACTGCAAGCGCGTCTGCCGCTGCGCCTGGACGCTGAGCAGGGCTCGTAGGCGGGCGGCGAGATCCGCCATGTCAGCGGCTGGCTGGCGATCCGGTCCGGCAGCCGCGTCCAGGCGCCCGGTGATCTCGGCGGCCGTCGGCATCTCGGCGACTGCCGGCGGAAGGGTGAGGATGGTCATGGTGCCACCAGGCCCGGGCGCAGGGTGGTGCGTACGCGGTTCTCGGCCGGGAGGGCCGATTGCGCCTCGCGTAAGACCGTGGGGGGGAGCGGCATCATGGAGGGTCCTTCAAGCAAGGGAAGGCGGCACCAGGTGGTGGTGCCGTCCGGGCTGACGCCCCACTCGGCGGCCAGGGACTCGACGAGGAAGAGGCCGCGGCCGCCTTCGTCGTCGGGCTGCGCGTGGCGGAGTTGGGGGCGGGCGGGGGAGCCGTCGTCGACTTCGATCACCAGTCGGTCATCCCGGAAAAAGATCCGGACGCCGATCTCGCAGCCCTTGCCGTGGCGGAGGGCGTTCGTCGCGAGTTCCGTCAGCATGAGCTCCGCCGTGTCGACCAGGTCGGGCCGGCCGTAGTAGGTCAGGCTCGCCCGGACGATACGCCGGAGGCGCTTCGGCCAGGCGGCGTCCGAGGCGGAGAGCCCGCCGGCATCAGGGTCGGGGTGCCGCTCGATGGAGAGTTCGAGGGCCGTCCGGAAGCCTTCCTGCTGCGCGAACGCACGGGATGTCATGCCGAAACCTCCGGACGGCCTGGTGAGGGGACACACACGGCTGGAGGCATAGCGAAGTCGGAACGCCGACCGCTGTTAGTCACGCTGCGCCGTGGCTCAACTACTGTGTTGCATGGCACAGTTGATATGCAACGCCGCATGCAATTTTCACGACGAATGGCATATGCAGTGCACTGGACTCTTGGCTGTGCAAGGCGAACTTGGGGTGGCACACTTCCAACTCGAGCAGGGTCAAGGGGCACTTGGGGAGGCTCGAACCGGACTCCGGGAAGCACGGACCGGGCTCGGGTATGAGCTGACCCAACTCGATCGGCGCGTGCCTCGGCACGACAGAGGGGATGACGAGTGGCCGCACCGAAGGGGCCGACGAGCAGGCGGGTGCACCTGGGCAAGGTGCTCACGAGGATGAGGGAGGACCTTGGGAAGCGGCGCGAAGATGTCGCCGTGGCCTTGGGTTTCTCCCCCGAGAAGCTGTGGCGCGTAGAGAAGGGCAGGACCAGCCTGCCGAACCCGGGCGACCTGAAAAAGCTCCTTGCCCACTACGAGGTCGAGGATTCCGAGGTCGTGGAGAGCCTCCTCGTCATCCACCGGGACTCCCTGCGAGAGGGCTGGTGGGTGCCGTACTCCGCGCACCTGCCGAAGGGCATGCGCGAGTACGTGGGCATGGAGGCTGACGCCCTGTCGATCGCGGCGTGGCAGCCGTCTCTCGTCTTTGGCCTCCTGCAGACGGAGCGGTACGCACGCGAGCTGCTGCTGTCCGCGAAGTCCATCGACGAGACGACCACTGAGTTCATGGACGCGAACGTCCAAGTCCGCATGGCGCGCAAATCGCTCATCACCAAGGAAGACCCGCGGGAATTGTGGGTCATCATGGGCGAGGAGGTTCTTCGCAGCACGATCGGCAGCCCCGAGGTGATGGCTGAGCAGTTCGAGGAGATCAAGCGTCTCGCCGCCCTGGACACCGTGACCGTGCAGATACTGCCGGCGGCGTCCACCGGATACCGCGCCAGCCAGAACTTCGCACTGCTGGACATGGGCGAACCGCTGGGCAAGATCGTCCAGGCTGACCAGCCCGGCGGGCAGGCCAGCATCACCGACAAGAGGCCCGACGTCGGCAAGTACACCCGCAGGTTCGAAGGCCTGCGGGCCGCGGCGCTCGCACCCAACGAGACGCCAACCTTTATTGACGAGGTCCACCGGGACCTGAAACGAAAGTTGACAAAGTGAACCGTATTCGCAAGTCCACCGACCTGGCGCCGGAAAAGGCCTGGTTCAAGTCGTCCTACAGCAGCGGCGCGGAAGGCAACTGCGTTGAGGCCGCCGACCTGGAGGCAGTTGCCAACGTCGCCGCCGTCGGCGTGCGTGACTCGAAGGACAAGACGGGCCCCGCGCTCCACTTCCCGAAGACGTCGTGGTCCACGTTCGTGACCCGCGTCCGTGAGGGTGTTCTCGACCCGCGCGCCTGATCAGGAGCGCAACGCATAGGCATGGCGGTCCCCCTCAGACACGTTGGGGGGGACCGCCATCGTCCTTACCACCCGGCACCGGCATGAACGGCGCGAGACGGAGCCCAGTGTAGGTCTGGCATGCGAAATTTGTTCGGCTGTCACCCATGTCTGCGAGTCCGTTCGCAGATCCTGCACACGCGGGCCACCCAGACGAGGAAAACGGCGATGAACCTGTTGAAGCTGCTGCTCGAGGCGATCATCTCCAACCGCGAGCCCGACGCCCTCCCCCGCTCGAAGGTCTACCGCTGGCACTGCAAAACATGCGGCGACAGGTATAGCGGCTCCAACCGTCAGCATGTCGGGCACGTCGCTATCTCGCACCGGCGGCGAAAGGGCGGCAAGTGCCGGACGCCGAAGGTGTACGCCTCCGAGGTGTGACAGCGCCGGAAGGCGGTGGTGTTCAGCGGCCGCGGCTTAGTCGACCGGCGGGGTGTGCACGGGGACCTTGTTGAAGATGTCACGCGCCGCGTCCTTGGCCGGGCGTACGTACCGCTCACGGGGGATGCGGGAACCCTTTGCCCAGCGGCCGGCTGTCTCGAGTTCTTCGTCGGTCGCCTCGTTCTCGCCGAGGTCGGTGGCGCCGCCGGCGCGGAGGCTGTGGGAGGAGACAGGGCGGCCGTCGGTCACAAGGCCGGCCGCGCTGAACCACTTTTTCACCCGCTCGTTGACCGTCTGCGGCCGCAGGTAGTCAACGTGCTCCGGCTCCCGTTTACGCGTCTTCATCGCTCTGGTCTCCTGCGATGCCACCTTGCCGCTCCGCAGAACCTCCCGAAACAACGGCCCGCACGTGATTCCTTGCTCTGCGAGGTAGTCGAGCCAGCGGCGCAGCCGGAAGACGAGCTGAAGGTCCGGGCGGTCATGAAGGACTAGCGTCTGCTCCTCGTTCTTGTGGGTCTTGTCCTCCGCCAGCCACACGAAGACCTTCGTGTCGGTGATCGTCAGGTCCTCGATGTCCAGGGTGACGTCCTCGATCGACCGGCCGAGGAATCGGTAGCCGAAGGCGAGCATAGCGGCGTCACGCCAACCGATCGGGCGGCCATCTGCTTCGGCCTTCTCCATCATCGGGACCAGGTACGGCAACGTGATCGGGAAGGCTTCCTTCCGGCGTAGGGCCCGTTTGTTCTTCTTCCGGTACTGGCGCAGAAGTAGCAGGTAGAGACTGCTGTCGGGCTGCTGCCCAGGCGGCATCGACGTCCTGATCAACGACATGTAGTTCTTGATCGTTGATACCTTCAGGCCCTTTTTGATCAGGTGGTGGCCGTACTCGGTGTACGTGAACGTGTCACAGGGGATTGCGGGAAGATTCTGCTCTGCGCACCATTTCTCGAACCCGTTCATTGCCGTACGTCGGGGAGCAGAGCCCTCCTCTGCCGCCTCCTTGAGAGCTTGAGCGGTCTCCGGGTTGAGCTTGCGATTGCGGCTGCTGATGGCGGGCAGCAGTTCCCCGTCCTCGACGAGCTCGGCGTCGACAACCTCGTCGTCGTTGTGGATGCTCACGCGGCCGGCTCCCGGACTTCGGCGATGGTCTGGCCGTCGACGGCCCGGAAGGCGTGCCCGCACGGGGTCAGCGTGATGAGACTGGCGATGGTCTGGTGCCCCGGCCACATGATTCGCGGGGTCTCAACGGTGATGGGGGAGACGGCGATGATGTTGTCCTGAAACATCTCGTTGATGGCCTCCTGGCACTGCGGGCACCATGCCTCGGCCACTGGCCCGCCCGCCGGGCCGACGGCCTGGATGGGGCCAGGAAGGTCCGGCGCCTCCTCGTACCGCTCGACGACGTCAGGGTCCGTCTCGATCTCGGCGCCCGGCCACAGTCTCGGCCCCAGGTCGCTCGCACGTCGCTTTCGGAGCTTCATCAGTCCCCCCACTTCCAGCAGTCGGGTGTGCAGTCCTCCGGCAGGTGGTACGCCGCCGGCTGGCCGGACAGCAGGGTGCGGTAGTCGACGTGCGCGCCGGCGTTCTGGAGTTCGGTTGCCTTCGGGGCCTGCCAGAAGTGCCCGCCGCCGTGCCCCTCGGCCGCGGCCCACCCGTTGGGGATCCGCTTCACGCAGGGGTGCCCGGTCTCCGGGGCTGAGACGGGGCACGGCATGGTGCCGTCGGAGATCGGTTCGGGGTAGTCGGCATGTGCCTTCCACGGGGAGGCCTGGTTCCGGAGCCCCCAGAGCAGGTCTGCCGCCTGCTCCTGGTCGCCGCGGTGCAGCGCGTCGACCAGGTCGTCGTGCTCCTTCTTCGCGGCGCAGTACTTCTGTCGGTACTCCTCCATGGCCGGCGTGCTGTCCGTCGTCGGGTACTTGGTGCGCAGCTCCTCGTCGAGGCGCGCGTCGATGAACTCGTAGAAGGCGAGTCCGGTCTGCTCGTCGACGGCGGTCACTGGCCCCTCCCCGGCATGGCCACGGTGATGGGGCAGACCAGCGCGTACATGCGGCCGGCGTCCACGGCGTCCGCGATTCCGTGCGGGTCGGTGATGTCCCCGGCGAGCGCGATGAACATGCTGTTCTTCTTGGCGCTGCGGCGCCAGGTCCTCGAGCTGTTGAGGGTGCCCTGGTAGAAGGGCACACCGTCGGGATTCCACATGATCAGTTCGTCGGTGGCGACATCGAGGACGGCGGACCACCCGGGGGCGCGGTTCGCCCACCCCGGAAAGTCGTTGAACTCCGCCCAGCCGTCCGTACGGAGGCCGTGCAGGAACGGGTCCGGCCCGGCGCTGCCGTCCGTCCCGAACGTCTCGAGCCGCTGCTCGGCGGCGAAGACGATGCGGGGCATGCTGTCGCGGTCGTCTATCCACGCTTGCATGCCCAGGTCCAGGTCGGACGCCGGGCCGGACAGGTCGACGGAGTACATCGTGTTCGGATCCATCGTCACGCCTCCTGCGGTACGCGGGCGCACGGGTCGGCGACCGGTGTTGCGGCGACCCAGCCGGCCGCCGTGGCGTACTCCATGTTCGAGGTGGCATGGCGTCGCGCCGGCAGCTCCTCGCCGTCGAACTGGACCATCAGGTACTGGCCGGAGGTGTCGACGATCGTCCCCTCCTGGCCGTGGCTGCATACGCGCCCGTCGATCGCGACACGGATGCCGTGGCGCTGCTCGAGGGCGTAGTAGCGGCGGATGTAGTCCAGGTCAGCAGCCTGGCGGCGCTGGTTCTGGTACTCGGCGGCCGCGGGGTCGTCGAAGTCTTCGTCGTGGTTCATGTGTGCACTCCGGGGTCTACGGGGGAGCGGCCTTCGGCGACTTGTTGCAGGTAGAGGCTCAGCCACTCGCGGGCTCGCTCCTTGCCCATGGGGGCCATGCCCATGCTGAACTCTGAGAGCGCGTGAAGGATGACGGCCTCGACGGCGTACGGCTCCCGGTTGCGGATGTCCTCGAGGACGTCGCCGGTCTGGATGGCGTCGGAGGGGATCTTGCCTGCGCTGATCGCGCCCGGCGGGAGCGGCTCGGTCACGGCTGCCCCCCGCAGCCCCTGCTGGAGCAGTCGCTCCACTTCCTCAGCTGTCACGCGATCTCCTCAGTGTCGTACGCGAAGGCGGTGAAGACGGTGAGCCACGGGCGCATCAAGTCCCGATGTGTCGTCTCGGGTACGCAGTCTCCTGCGATGGCCGCCGTGAGAGCGCCGCAGAACGCGTCGTGAGCGTCCCAGAACGCGCCGCCCCTCGACCACACGTGGTCGGCGGCCTCATCGCACGCGTCCCAAGTGGTACTCCAATCGACAAGCCCAGCCTGGGAAACCGCCTCGTGGGCTACCTCCAGGTCAAGGTCAAAGTTCGGCCCCGGGGCGCAGTCGGCGATTTTCTCTGCCTGCTCCTGCGTGAGGTCGATCGCCTGCTGGAGGACGGTCTTCGCGGCCTTCCAGTTCGGCCCGAACCACTTGGCGTGCTCGTCGTCGGTAGCGTCCTCGTGCCAGTTCGGCCCGAACAACTTGGCGAGCTCGTCGTCGGTAGTGTCCTCGTGGCTCATGGGCGCGCTCCTCGATGCCGGGGTGGTGTTCTGATGTCGGCCCTCATCAGAGATTTCAGTCGTCGGCGCCCTGACCTGGGCACTGAAGTCTTCCGCGCGGTGGCTGACTGGCAGTCTGGCGCACGGAATACTACCGACAACAATCCGAATTGTTGTCGGCTACTTACGGGTAACCCCGTAGAGTCTTCCTCGAAGGCGGAGAGCACCGCCTGAAACCACGAAGAGGGAGCACCCCGATGCCGCACTGGCTCGGCAAGTTGAAGCTCGCCGCGTACGCCCTCGGCCTCCTGGCCGTCGCGCATCCGGCCATCGTCTCGCCCACCGTCGCAACTCTCGGCGTACTGGCCGGAGTTGTCTTCGCGGTCGTGGGCTGGTTCCTCGCGCACATGGCGCTCACGCTCACGCTCGCCGCCGGCGTTCTGCTGGCGCAGGCGTTCCCCGGCCGGCTCGGCAACGCAGCACGGTGGTTCGGCCGCGCCTGGGACACATCGATCGACGCCATCCTGCCGGTGAAGGCGTAACAACCCGGCTGTTCGACGCGTTCGATTCTTCGCTCAGAACGATTCTCCGCTCAGCCCTGCCGAGGAGTAGATCCGCATGCCCGAGTTCACGCCCGCTGTCGAAACCCTCCTGCGCACCATCGCGGAGGCCGGCGACACCGGCGCCCAGTTCAAGGTGGAGCCCCGGCTCCGCTACCGACTCTCCGGAACCGAGTACGTCGTCAATCAGCGCTCGTTCTACCCGCTGACCACCAACGGGTACGTCACGGACGGTGGCGACGACATGGCCCCCGTGAAGCTCACCGACCGCGGCCGCGAGTGGATCCGGCAGCACCCCGTGCCGCGCGGAGGTTCCCGCGGGCCTTACCGTCCGCACAAGCCGCGGTCCGCTCGCCAGGACCCGGCGCCACGCCCGGCACGGTTCGCGTACGCCGGAGGATTCACCGCGGAGATCGCGGAGCGCGTGGTCGTAATCACCTGCCCTGACAACGGAGTTGGCGGCGCCACCCTCCCGGCCGACGGGTGGGAACAGCGCGCCATCGACAGGCACCCCACGCTGCACAACGTGGAGGGCCCGGTGGTCTCCGGCGCCTACGCGCTGCACTGGCGCGAGGACCCGCGGACCGACGCCGACCTGTTGATCCAGTCCCTCGCCATCGTCCGGGCCGAACCTGCGCGCAAGTCCTGACCTCACCGTACGTAGTCCCCCGGCGTCCGTCGCGGCGCCGCGCGGCGGAGAGCACCGCCGTAACCCGAAGAGAGGAACCCCTCGATGTCCCGTCGCATCGTCGTGACTGCCCTGCTCCCGCATCCCGACCCCGAACCCGCGTACCCGGAATACGAGGACGTCCGGACGGAGGCCCGGGGGAGGGATGCCGGGCCGATCGGCGGCCGAAGCATCGCCCGCATGGAGGACGTGATCCAGCGCCGCGGCGGCGACTGGTGCACGGCCGTCCTGGGCCGCCCCTTCCCCGGCCTGCGTCACGCGCCCTCCCTGGACGGGTTCACGCTCCTGGTCGCCGACGAGCGCGGCCTCGAGCCGGAGCTCCCAGAGAGCATCGTTCAGGCGCGTGCCGCCGAGGAGGCGCGCCGCCGGGAGCGGGAGGCGCAGGCCGCGGCCAAGTTGGAGGCGGAGAAGCGGCGTTGGGCCCTGGTCACTGCGTCGGCGCCGGTCACGTTCAGCGTGCAGGAGAACGCCCGGCACTCCGGGGTCAGGGGGTCGCTGCGGCACGTCACGGCACCCGTCTACCTGCGGTCCGGACGGTCCCGGCTGCACTCGCCCGGCCGCGCGCTGTGTGAGACGCCGGGCCGTACGAACCCGCTGGTCCTGGGCGGCCCGCTCGTGGACCTGCCGCCCACCTGCCAGCGCTGCATCGAGTACGCGGGCCTGGTGCGCACCCTGGAGGCCCCGGCCCCGCCCACGCCCGGAGAGGCCGCCACGCTGCGGCTGATCCGGTCAGGCGCGGTGTTCACCATGCGCCCCGGCCGCGGCCAGCCCACCATCCGCGACACCAGCCAGCGCAGCCACGGCACGGCCGGGGGCCGGCTCGGGCGGAAGGTCGACGCCGCGGTGATGCGCGTGGAGACGAAGGGGTGGGCAACGGTCGAGACCGACGAGTACCGCGCGACGCTACTGGGGAGCCGGGGGCACCGTTGGCGGCTGACCGACGCCGGTACCGCCGCCCTGGAGGGCTGATCCCATGGTTGCCAGGATGACCGCGGCGGAGTACACCGCCCTGATGGCACGCCGCCGCGGCCAGGCGCCCGCCCCTGCCGCGGCGCCGAAGAAGAAGGCCGCGCGGAAGAAGGCCGTGCCCGCGTACCCGGGTCTGCCGGCCACGCCGCCGGTGCCCGACGTCGAGCCGCTGCTCGCCATGCTGCCCGCCCCCGGGCGGCACTGGGTGCTGCTCATGCCGTACGCCGAGAAGATGCTGACCAGCAACGATCGGCATCCGAACTGGAGGGTGGAGCACCGGATTCGGAAGGGGCTCCGCGCGGACGCCACCAGCCTCATCGCGCCCATGCGCGTCCCCCGTCTGGAGCGCGCGGCGATCTTCTTCGTGCTGCACCCGCGGAGCATCAAGCGGTCCAGGGATCCCCTGAACTGGAGCCCGACCGTGAAGGCGTACGTCGACGGCCTGGTGACTCCCAACCCGGAGCAGCCGAAGGCCCGGCATCTGCTGCCGGACGACGACGCCGAGCATCTGCTCGGCCCGTACCCCGTCATGGGGGAGCCCGTGGAGTCCGGACACGCCCGCATGTCCCTCGTGATCGTTGAACTTACGGGCCGCTGACCAGCGGAAACGCAGAAACCGTAACAGGAATCGCCGGTTAGACGTACTGGAACTGAGGGCTGGCCCGCCCTCCCGTACCTCGCTAGGAGATGCCCCTCCGTGAGCACCACGCCGAATCTGTCCCTCCAGGTCTACGACCCGGACGGCACGCCCATCCCGCCGGCCGTGAGCCGCGAGCACCTGCTCAACCTGGCCTGCGGCGCCTACAAGCGCGGCGGCACCTACCTCTCCCGCGGCGACCTGGATATCGAACTTGCCGAGGTCGCCGACAAGGCCGCCTGTTCCCTCCTGCGCGACCGGTGGGACGACAAGTTCCCCATCGCTGCCTACACCGAGCTGCTCGCCGCCGTTGCCGCGCTGCGCGCCGTTCTCGGCTTCGATCCGACACCGACCGCCCCCGAGGTCATCCAGTGGGCCAAGGAACTGGGGGAAGGGTTGGCAAGCGGGGTGGAGGCAAATTCCCTGTTCTACGTGGGGTTCACGGCTGGCCCGTACCGAGGCGCTGTACTGCGCTTCCCCGGTGTCCGGAACGGCCGTGGCCCCGCGGAAAGCATCACGCTCCCGATTGCGTGGGGAGACACAGCGGCCCCCGGCCGTGGCCAGGCGCAGTATCGGCGGTCGCCCATCCCGAACGACGAGGGGTTGTGGCTGTACCAGCTCGACAAGGCGGTCCGCGAGGACGCACGCCCGGATATCACCGTCCCCCCGTCCGCCCAGGGCGGTGCGTGATGGCACGGAACATCAAGGCCGACCACGGCGCCGTCTATCGGGCGGTCATCACATGGACCGAGATCCCGGAGAAGGGCGGCACGGCCCACACGGAGTACGAGGGCCCGTACGGGAAGGCGGCCGCCGCCCAGGGCCGGGTCACCTTCTGGGAGAACCTCCTCCGCAACGACGACACCGGCAAGACCCGGGCCTCAGGGCGCGTCGAGGAGGGCACGATCACCTGGCAGCCCTACACGCCCCCGGCGAAGAAGGGCGGCCGCGCGTGATAGCCCTGCTCTCCCCCTTCATCTCCTCCCCGGCCGCGGACTCCGCATACGAGGCTGCGCACGAGACCGCGGCCCGTTTCCGGCACGGCGCCTACTCGGTGCCGTGCCCGACATGCCACGTCCCGGCCGGCGTGCTCTGCCTCGCCCGGCGCAGCATCCACGGTGCCCGCCGGGACCTGTACCTGCAGAACCCGAAGCCCGAGGGCCTGGTCCCGCTTCTCGTGGGACACGCCCGATGAGCCGCACGGCGGCCGAGGCCGCGCAGGAAGCCGTCGAGTGGGCCGAGCGTGCCGAGATCGCGTTCAGCATGGCCAGCATCCGACGGGCGGAAGGTGCCGCGGTCGCTGAGCGGCGCGGCCCTCATAGCGAGTCCGCCGCCTGGTACCAGAAGGCCGAGGACAGCGAGCGGGAGCGCGGGACCGCCGCGGCGATGGCGAGCATGTGGGCCGACGTCGCCGGCGCTCTCCACCTGGTCGAGGAAGGTGAGCCGAAGTGACCGCCCTCGCAGTCGAGGCCCCGGCCGCACCGGAGTGGTCCGGCCGCATGGTCGTGCGCGCCGCGGGCCGCCCCGTGCTGCACATTGCGGGGGAGGGCGTGGCGGCCCCCGCCGTGCCGGTCTTCACCGTGCCTCTGGAGTGCGCCCCTGACGCCGAACAGGCGCCGGGCGTACGGCCGTGGGACGGCCCGGTCACCGAGTCGTCTATCTGCCCGGCCTGCCTGCGCGCCCTTCGCGGTGAGCCGGAGCCGCCGAGGCCCCGGATCGTCCCCGCCGGCGTCGCCGAGGAGCTGCCGGTTCCCGCGGCCGCGCCGGACCCGCGCGGGCGGCACCTGCGCGCCGTGCCGGCCCCGGTGACGTACGCCGAGGCGCCTCTGCCCGCTGCGCACGCGGGCCGTCCGATCACCTGGTCCAGGTGGACCGCGGCCCCCGTTATCACTCACCATGACCCGTCGTGCGAGTGGTGCGGTGACGCGGGCCCCGGCGAGATGGCCGGCGGCCGCCAGGGGCACCCGGCGTCCACGACCGTCCCCTTCCGCCGGTTCATCGCCTACCGCTGCACCGCATGCCAGGAGATGACCGCGTACGAGCAAGTAGGGACGGATCTCCAGACCATCGCCCACCACAAGTCGCGCGCCCCGAAGGACTGCAATCGATGACCACCGTTGCCGAAGCCCCCTCCCTGTCCGAGCTCGAGCAGCGCCTGGCCCTGGTCGCGTGCGGCGAGAACAACCGGCCCGGGAAGACCCGGGCATGCGACTCCTGCCGCCGGAAGGGCCAGGTCTTGCTCCGCATCGCCTCCACCGGCGCCGCCGACGCTCTCGCCGCGGCGATATGCGGCACCGGCGACCGCCGGGTCAAGACGTGCGATCCGTGCAGGCAGAAGGCTGTACGGATGATCCGTATCTACAACGGGGAGACCGAGTGACTACTGCCACTGGCCGCGCGGCCGTGTTCCTGGCTCCCGCTGGCACCCCGACCACCTCGGCCGACGACTGGACGCGCGTCGGCTACATCGAGTTCGTGTTCGAGGCCGCCACTGATCCGCGCCCGTCGACGCCGGAGCTCCTGGTGGCGGAAGCCGTTGAGGAGCCGCGGTGACGCGCCCAGGGAACCACGAGCTCGCCCCCGAGGAGCTGTTCGAGCTGCTCGGGGGCGAGTTGCCGTCCACGTTGCCTCTTGAGGGTTGGCGCACGATGAGGGGGTCGAGGAACATCGGCGTCAGATCGTGCGGCTGTACGCTCCGTGATCACCGGTGCCGCAGATAATGCGCCGATATCTGCGGCACCGGTAACACCGGCTGTGGCTACGCCTGGCTGAGAGTGCGCGAAGCGACCCCGTTATCTGCGGCAAGGCCCTTCTTCGGGGTGTCGCCCCCATCGCGCTCTCGACAGCCCCCAGTCTGGTGTCACTGTCGCCAACCGAGGAGGAGCCATGGCCGCGCTCCGGTACGTTCTCGACATCACTCAAGACGATGTCAATGCCGCTCTCGCCTGCGTGTCCCAACACGCTCGGGCAGAGAAGGCGGGCAGCCATGCCGCGAACCTCGCCTTCAGCCTGTACACAGTCGCCCACTCCCTTGGTGAGCGAATCCGCACCCGGCTACAGCTCACCGCCGCCGGACACCATGACCACGACACCGTCGTCCAGTTGCGGAACGAATGGAACGACCTGATGTGCTGCGTCGAGCCCTGGCAGGGCCAGGAGCTATTCGACGAGCAGCGATTCCGCACGGTTGAGCATACGAATGAGGCCGGTGCCGCCTTCCGCTCCTACGCCCTCAGCCAGGCCAGGAAGTTCGCGGCCGGGACCGTCGCTCCGCCGCTGTAGATCGGGCCGTAGCGCACGATCTGGCGTGGATGTTCCTCAACCCCCGATGACGCTGCACTGCCAGGTCGACGCGATCGGCCGGTCGGATCGGCACGAGGACCTCGTGAAGCTCGAAGTGTCGTTCCCTCCGCCGAAGCAGGTGCGCAGAGGCAACCCGATGCCGAACGCTTGTAATTACAGTCCACGACTGTAATTATGCCTTCGTGATTGTTCCTCAGCTCTCAGACTTTCTCGCCCCTGCCGACATCGAGGTCCGCATGGAGGGTTTCGGCTACGAGCAAGGCACCGCCGTGGTATGGCTCCAGGACACATGGGCCGGGCCGGGCAACCCCGCCACGTTCCGCCGTGGTGTTGAGCTCCGGTCCTATCTGGACGGTGAACACGTCAACCGCACACGGATCGAAGGCGCCACCGATCTGGACGATCCGCAAGTGCAGAAGGCAGCCGCAGCCTTGCAGCGCGACTTGATCGCCACCCACGGACAGCGGTACCTGGAGCCAGGACGAGCCGAGATCGAGCGCTTCGGCGACCCCCAGCATCTGATCGCGAAGAACGACGACCTCAGGGCCCACTTCTATCGGCGGGTCAAGGAGGGCCACCACACGCCGAAGGACCTGGCGCTGGTCGCCGAAGTCGAGGCCAAAGAGGCGGAGCTCAAGGACCTGCGACGCCAGTACGCCATCGCACTCTGGCGCTACCTCGCCCACCTCTACCAGCACGGTATGAGTCCTACCGGTATCGCCCGCTGGACCGAGCAGACCGTCGCCGCAGTGAAACGGCGGATCGACAACGTGTCCACCGCCGGCGCCGCCGCCATTACCGGGGTCGAGGCGAAGACCTGGGCCGCTTACGTCGCACGGGGGCAGGCCCCCGCCGCAGACGATCATGTGGGGCGCGAGCCGGTCTGGCACCTGTCAACGGTGCTGGCCAACCTCGAATCTCGCCCCGGCGCCCCGGGCCGCCCGCCGAAGCCATGACGGCTACCACACGACGCCCCGGAGAACGCCGCACGGGCCCGCCACCGAAAGAGGTGGCGGGCCCTGTTGCGTACCAAGGACCGCCTGCGATTAAGACTGCGCCCCTGCCGGACGGAATGGGCGTCAACATCGGCCAGGCCGGCGTTACCGGCGACACCGAGGAGGAGACGGCGCTCCGCCGCGCCCTGGTGGCCCTGGGCGTGCCCGCGGCCGACGTCTCCCGAATCGTGTTCACCGACACCGGGTGGTACGCGATGGTGACGCTCCCGCCGGGCAAGAACACGTCCGCGCAGGTCGTCATCGCCAAGCGGCAGCAGCTCCAGGCGAACCTCGACCTCCCCGGCCGGCTGCGCCTCTCCGAGGGCCCCCAAGCCAACCAGCTGATGGTGCGCCTGCAGACCGCCGACCCGCTCGCCGGAGACGGGATCCCGTGGCCGGGCGTGCGCGTCAGCTCGATCGAACAACCCATCCCGATCGGCATCTACCCCGACGGCACGGAGATCCTGGTCGACCTGGTCGACGGGCACGTCCTCATCGCGGGTGGCACGAACAAGGGCAAGTCGGGGGCTGTCAACGTCCTCGCCGCGAACCTGGTGGCCTGCGACGACGTCGACATCGCGGGCATCGACATGAAGCCCGGCGCGCTCGAGCTGGGCCCGTGGCAGCCGAACATGGTGGCCCTGGCCGACGATGCCGACACCGCCCGCCAGGTCCTGGTCTGGCTCCGATCCGAGATGACGCGGCGCGGCAAGTACCTGGCGACGCTGCGCGGCCCCAACGGGGAGCGGGTCAAGAAGTGGACCCGCGAGCACGGCAAGTACATCGTCCTGATCATCGACGAGCTCGCCGAGCTCCTCCGCCAGGCGCCCGACGTCGTCTCCGAGCTGATGACGCTCATGCAGGTGTCCCGCGCGATGGGCATCCGCATCGTCGCGGCGACCCAGTCGCCGAGCGAGCAGGCGTTCGGCGGCAAGGGCACCGACACGCGGCAGCAGTTCGGTACGCGTATCGGCCTGCCGGTGAACGAGCCGACCCCCATCAACATGATCATGGGAACCGGTGCGTACGGGAAGGGCTGGTTCCTCGCCGGGGCGAGTCAGCTCGTCAGCGCGATGACGGGCGTGGGCAGTGCGGCGGCCGCGATTGCGCTGCTGCTCCTGGCCTGGAAGATGTCGCCCTCGAGCCGGGCCGGGAAGACGGTGAACATCACGAACAACAACCGGTGGGGCGGCCGCTCCTCGACGCGTGTGTGACCCTGCCGACCCAAGGGCCCTGGCCGCCGGCCGGGGCCCTTGTCGTGTCCGTGTCGGCGCGGCGTGCGATGATCCCGCGTCATGGGGAGACACATCTGGGGGGAGACGGTCGGCGCGTTGGTCCTGGCCGTGACCGTGGCGGCCGCGAGCGGCTGCAGCTCGAGCGACGGGGACTCCGAGAAGCCGGCCGCGAAGCCGACGCCGAGGGTCCTGAGCGTGGGCAAGGCGACCACCACGTTCCAGGCCGCGGTCGAGAAGTTCGACGCGGACGGCGGCTGCCTCGAGCAGGCGCCGGGGACGTGCTGGGAGCAGATGCAGGCGCTCATGAAGCCTGCACGCGACCTGCGGAAGGCGGCGAACGCCGACAAGAAGACCGGCCCGGAGTTCTGGTCGAAGGCGTACGCGCTGATCGACACCATGGAGGACGGCATCGCGGTGGGGGAGGACAAGGGCGTCCCGGCCGGCGGCGCGAGCATGACGAACCGGGACGACGTCCTCGGCTCCGCCCACGACCTGTCGGACTGGCTGGACGAGAACCCCGTCGCGTAGCAGTTTCCGCAGCTCGCACCGCACTGTCGGTGGGCTGCTCTAGGCTCCGCCCATGCCGATTCACTACACGACGTTCGTGATGCCTGGCGCAGTGATGGGGATGCCGCACGACACCCCGTTCTTCGTGCTCGGAGCCGAGTTCAAGGAGGAGCTCGGCAGCATCCCGGCCGTCACCTCGTTGCACCGCATCGAGAACCAGATGATGCCGTACAGCCACGCGTCGATGGTCCTGGGCGAGGTTCCCGTGAGCGACCTCTGGGCGACGACGTCGACTGAGCAGTACGACGGCCGGGCAAAGGTGGTGATCCTGCGGGATCCCGTACCGCACGATGTCGATACGAAGTACGCGGAGCTGACGGAGGGGGTTCTCGGCCCGGACCTTCCCCCGTGGCTGGGCCTGATGCTGGCCGGGGAGATCCGTTCGTACTCCAGGGACGTGCCGGTGACGGTGGGGAGGGACTTCGCCGACGTGATGAGCATCGGCATCGACCCCTCAGCGCCCACGACGTTCCCGGCCTGGGCGCACCAGGTCATCCCGCCTGGGAGCTGACCAACTCGCGCAGGGGCCCCGTACGCACCGTACGGGGCCCCTGCGGCGTTCTACGGGCGGGGGAGCCCCCTTCGGCCCGGGGCGGGCCGGTCGGTACGCTCTACGGTCACCTGGGGGTCTTGCTGGTCGGCGAGGAGGAGCTCGAACACGACGCGTTCGCCGGGGCCGCGCTTGCCCAGTACGCGGGTGCCGCTCGCCACGAACGCGGGGTGCGCCCGGAGTAGAGGCATCAGCGTCTCCAAGAGGGCGGTGACCTCTCCCTCGTCGTCGCTCATCACGCGGATCTGGGCCATCAGCCGGCCACCTCAATCAGGTCGCCGAGGATGACGCGCATCCGGTCTGCGGTGCAGCCGCACGGTAGCCGCAGGTAGATGGCTTCGACAGGCTCCCCCTGGTCGTCGGAGACCACGGCCTGCACGTAGTTAAACTCCCGCCCGGCGCACGAGTAGCAGGGCGATTCCTCGTCCTCGTCCTCGTCGTACAGGCCGTCATCCATGTCGGGGTCGGTGTGCGGATGTCCGCAACCGTTTTCCGCGTGCTCAGCACGGCCGCAGCCTTCGCACTTGGAGCACACGACTTCGACCAGGAGCGGGGGCCGGCCACCGTCGGACGGCTGGGCGAAGGCGCGCCCCTCGGCGTCGAGGCCCGATCCCTGGCAGTCGTCGCAGGGGCGGGCGTCGCCCAGGTCGGGGGCGGCGAGGGGGACGTACAGGTACTCGGGGAGCAGGAACCGGGTGGGGTTGCCTGCCGCGGTGTCCGTCGGCCGGGCGGGCGTGTCGCGGAGGGTGCGGAGCCGCGCGAGGGCAGCGCTGTACGGGATTTCCTCCCGCGCGGCCAGTTCGCGAGCGCGGCGCTTGAGGTCGTTGCTGACGTGCCGTGACATGTGAGTCTCCGAGGCAGGCCCCACGCTGCCCGCCTGGGTATCAGGGCAAGGGCGACCGTCACGGGCCCTCGCCGGGGTGTACCCGGGTGCCGGTAGCAGTGTCCGGCGAGCCTTCGACCGTGGTGCCGTCGCTGCGTGGGTAGCGGGTCGGCGGTCTGTGCGGCGTGTCTCCACACTGTGATGCGGGGCCAGCGTAGCCGTATACCCATGCATACCGCTAGATTTCCGGCATGACTGAACTGCAGCAACTTCAGTACGTGGGCGGGCCGTTCGACGGCGGCACAGCGCCAGACGACTTCATCGACCGCATCGACATGCGCTCCCCAGCGGGCACCGGGGCGTACGTCCTGACCCAGGACAAGGAGACCGACACCCAGGTCTACCGCTGGGAGCCGGAGGGAGATGAATCCGCAGGTCAGAAGGCTTATTCGTGAGGTCGCGACACTAACGTTCCGCATCGCGCACTCTTCGCTGGCTGCCCCACCCGGGGGAGCGACCCCGAGCACGAAGGAAGTGCGCATGACTGCAACCTCTTGGACCCCGAAGCTCACCAACGTGGCCGGCGTCGACGGCACGACCGGCACCGGCAAGTACGTGTCGGCGAACGGCATCTGCACGTTCAGCGGGACGCTCGTGGCGAAGAAGGAGACCCAGGCGGCGTCCAGCGCCGGGTTCGGAATGACGCTGCCGGTTCCGGCCGTACCGGGCGTCCGCTACACCTTCAACCTCGAGTACGACGGTCGCGACGCCGACAACGGCGTGTGGACCGGTGAGGCGATGATCGCCGCCGGTTCGGACGGCTCGAAGATCGACCGTCTGCGCGTGACGAGCGGCTCGAACGGCGCCGCGCTGCTGAACGTCGATCACCTCTACGGTGACGCCGAGGGGGCTGCGGAGGCGGAGATCATCACGGTCACCGGCTCGTACCCGACCGCCTGACCCAGGGGTCACCCCAAGAACCGAGGGGGCCGACGGACATCTTCCGTCGGCCCCCTCGGGCGTTCCCTGGACCAATGCATCTCATCCCATCCCAACTCATCACCCTAAACGAGATGGGATGAGATGGGATGGGATGAGTTCTTGAGGGGATGAGACCGTGATAAAACGGGGCCCTCGTACGTCCATGACGGACCAGGAGCGAAGTCCATGAGCGAGCCCACCGCCGATGCCCCGGCCAGGGAGAGCGCAGGGCAAGAGACCTGCATCTTCCCGGGGTGTGGAGCGCCGAGAGGGCCGAAGAAGGACCCGAAGGCTGGGGTTATCTAGGGTCCGCAGGCACTTCATGCAGGTCAGACGGCATGACTCGCTGTCAGGCAAGTAAGGCAGGTAGCGTCGGAAACGGTTCGAGCGAACCGTTTCCTGACCCCTGTCCGGCGAGCAGCACCCCTATGCGGGTTCGCCGAACTCGGCGACGTAGGCCGCGTAGTTCTCCGAGAGGACGGCCCGCCCGGCTTCCGCGGTGAGGTGGTCGACCGAGGCGACGACCGGGACCTGCCGATCCTCGATGGTGGAGGTGATCAGCTCGATCCGGCGGGCCAGCTCGGCGACGACACTGGGAGCCGACTCGACCAGTAGCTTCCCGTCCCTCCACGAGAACCGCGGCGCCCGGCCGATGCCGGTACTGCGGACCTTCGTGGCCAGGAAGGCCGCGTGGCGGTACGGGAGGTCCGGGTTCTCGGTCAGCAGCAGGTAGACCCGCTCGGTGTCGCCTCCGTAGCCGACCAGGCCGGTGCACGGCTTAATCGGCCCGCCGGTGTTCCGCGCCGCCACCTCATAGACCCGGCACTCGGTGCAGCGGAAAAGGTCGGTGCTGCTCTCGTACTCGAACTCGTGGCCGCCGAACCCGTCGTCAGGCTCGGTGACGTCGGGGGCCGGGGCTTCGGCGGTGCGCAGGGCCTGGGTGTACTTGCCGCCCTGGCGTACGGCTTCGCGGGCGCGCTGCGCGGCGGTGGACTGCTTCTTCGGCACGGTCGACTCCAGCCTGGCGGTACTCCCACGCTCCCCGCCGGCGAATCGGGCCGGGACGGTCTGCTGCATTCGCGGGCCCCGGAGGACCTTGGCCGACTGTGCGCCGGGCGGCGTGGGCGCCCGGCGCAGCGGCGAACGGCGGTACGCGTCTGGCCGTGGGCTGTCCACGGTAGAACACCCCTCTGACAGCAGAGCGAGCGGCGCGCGGCCGGGGCGGAGTGCGACTTTGTTTCGGTCGAAACGAGGTTGCGCAACTTCGGTTCGGTCGAACCAAGGTTGAGGGTCGGCACGTATGCACGAACATGCCGTACGTGCCTGAACGACCCGGAGATATCTGTCA
>NZ_FNSY01000002.1 GCF_900105515.1 Streptomyces sp. 2131.1
TGACAGGCCGCCACTTCGTGGCTACCCGTCAGAGGTTCCGCTCCGCTCCACCTCGGCCCGTCCGCTTCGCTCCCGGACCAAACCCGCTCCGCAGACCGAGCTCACCGCCGGGCTGGCCCGATCCACTCCAGTGGACTGTAGGAATCAGAACGCTGACGCACAGCCACCTCCCTCACCAAAGGGCCACATTCCCTCTACCCGCCCAACCACCCACTCCTTCCGCCCGCTCACTCGCAGCCACCGTGCGAGTTGCCTGAGCGTGAAGGCCAGGACCGCGTGTGCAAGTGCCGACTGACTTCAGAACGGCTTCATGTGCTTCATTAGTAAGACGAGATTAGCTATGGAATCACAGCACCCCAGCACTCATCGCCCCGGAAGTGGAATCCTCACACCGCCCGTCGGGAATGATCGACTGACAGAAGACCCGCAGCACACACACGACAGCCATCCTTCAGCAGAAGAACAACACGGCGCATCAACCGCAACAGCCTTGTCCCCAGTCTCGAAGGCCACCTACCCCTCACGAACCAGACACTCGGCGCAGGTCAAGTAAGCAAGACCTGCGAGACGTAGCAAGTCACCGAGTCACTCGATTCGCCTCACCGGCGGACTCTACTCAGACATAAGAGCGTTCCACATCGAAGTGAGCTCTGACCTGCGGCGATGTGAAGCTGTTTGTTCTAGATACCTGGAACAAACAGCTTCCGAGTGTTCCAGGTATCTAGAACAAAGCGCGCTCAGAGTGCGGACTCGCCTGGAGCCTCAGAGACGGCCTCTACCAACTGCACCCGCTTATCACCGGCGCGAAGGTGTCCTCCCACGTGATGCCGATCCCCAAGATCCGAGCTGCCGAACCAGACCGCTTCACCCAACAGCGACGGGCAAAATGCGCCGCCAGACAGCCAACCTCGCCACCGCACACCCGCTGTCACCCGGTAGCACAAGCTGAACCGAACCGTTCCAGGACAGCAGAACAACTCGCGATAAGGCACCCCAGAGGGTCCACATCGCTGGGGTTGTCTACCCCCTGAGTAGTCACATCACAGGTCAAAGGTCAGCCAAGCCGACGTTCGAGCCGCCCTCTCGTGGCAACACCGCTGGGCCTACACGGTGTTGATCCACCTCTTGGGCCGGCAGGAGCCAGGCGGGCGCTGCGCTGCCTGGTCACCCACGGAACCATTGCCGCCGAGATCGGCATCACCCGGTCCAAGGTCACCCGTGCCCTCCAGCACCTCGGCTTTGCTCGGATGGTAGGGAAGGAAGGCAACGGCGCCTACCGGCTCAGCCCGCTGATCGCCGGGTTCCGTACCCCGGCAGAGCGGCAACGCCGCCTGGAGCCGCCCATCGACCTCGCCAACCGTCGGCGAACCCGACCTCCTGCCTTCAGCGAAGTGGCGTCGCGCCAGCCGATGCGACGCCACTTCGCGCGTGCGGGAGCACGGCGTACAGCCAGAGCAAGGCCCTGGGGCACCAGATCGCCGTACAGGGCCAGGCGGACGAGTTCGGCGAGCAGCGCGGCATGAGCGAGAACGGGCAGCGGCAGGGGACTCGTGACTTCCTCGCGGGTGGCGGGGTCGCGGTAGTGCCTGAGCTCATTCTCGAACGATCAGCAAGTCGGATTCCCAGAGGGCGCTCCGTGTCTTCGGGTGCCCGGCAGCTGGTCGTGCCACGTCATCAGCGTGTGGCTCGTTACCTCGTGTACGTCGAGGAGCCGAGCACGACCTGGTGGCCGGTGATCTCGAAGTCCACCCCCGACGGCGTGGAACGGGCAGCGGTGAAACCGGCGTTCTGAGGCAGGGACACACGCCATACGTAGGAGTGTCCACCGATGCCCGGCACCGCGACGCTGATCTCGTCGCCCTGCGCCAGCAGACTTCCGCCGGTGTCGACCTTACGGCCGTCCCAGGTGCCGCTGACCTGAACCCGCGCTTCCTGCCCGTGCGACCCGGCCGCCGGACCGACGGTGAGTGCCCCGCCCTTGCCCATAAGCCGCGTGATCACACCGGACAGCGCCTCGTAGGAGAAGGACACTTCGCCGGTGACCAGGTTTGCCTGCGCCGTGCGGGAGGACAGCGAGGTGACCGTCACGTCGTGCAGGTCCAGGGCGAGCTTCCGCACGTCGAGGTAGTCGCCCTGCGCGTTCGACGTCGTGTTGAGCGAGAAGTTACCCGCACTGATGGTGACATGGTCGAGCTCGCGGCCCGTCGCCTGGGTCAGGAACGGGAAGCCGTGGATCGACACATGGGTGTAACCGTCCGTCGAGCCTGAGCCGTATCCGTACTTCTGCTGCGCGAGCTGAGCCGCCTCCCCCTCCGCGACATGCACCGCGACCCGGTCCGCCACCGTGAACAGCACAGCCAGCACGACGACCACGATCGCGAGCACTCTGACCCAACGCTGTCTCATTCTCCTGCCCCCTCCCACTGCCGCGCCCCCCTGGCAGCGACCACACCGCCGAACAGACACACGGCGACGGGGCATAGTAACCGGGGTTACGGACCTGAGAGCTCAACAGAAGTCAAAGGGCCGTGCGGAGACGACCACGACACGCGCTACTGAAGGTTTCTGGTGGCTGTGAGCGCGTGAGCGTCGATGCGGTTCAGCCACATGTCCTGGTCATCTCGTCGCTTCCGCGGCGGCGGCGACGGTCGGCTGCGGCCGGCCAGGCTGTGGACGAAGATCGCGTCCCTTTGGCGTCGATCTCGTTCACCGGCCGGTGAGCAGTTCTCCGTACCAGGCGAGTGTGGTGTCGACCGTGGCCTGCATCGGGTTCGGGACGAGGCTGTACGCCTTCTCGATGGCCGTGGAGTCGACGATCTGCGCCTCCGTGTGCTGGTAGAACATCTCGGCGTACTCCGCCATGAACACCTCGTCGAACGGCCCGAACGGGCGCGGCTCGGGTATGGCGGTGAGGTTCAGGGGGCGGCCGATGCGCTGCGCGATCAGGTCCATGATCTGGCGGGTGGTGAGTGCGGGTGCCGTGGGCAGGTGCCAGACGCGGCCGTCGCCGTCCGGGTTCTCGCCGAGCGTCGCGAGGCCCGCCGCCACGTCACCGATGTAGGTGTAGCTGTGCGGCAGATCGATGTCGCCGAGTACCGGGACCTCTTCCCCGGTCAGCGCGGCCGGGAACACCGCGCCGCCGAGCGTGGAGTTGAGGACTCCGGGGCCGACGAAGTCGGCCGACCGGCCCAGCACGACGCGCAGCCGGCCCTCGTCGTGGGCGGCGAGGTAGCGGGCGTCGAGATCCGCGCGCATGCGGCCCTTGCGGGAGGTCGCGTTCCAGGGGGTGTCCTCGGTCATCACCGCGCCGTGCGTCTCACCGTATGGGTAGAGCGTGTCGAGGACGACAAGGCGCGCGCCGGCTGTCTCAGCCGCCGCGAGGACGGACCGCTGGATGCGCGGCATCACCTCGACCTGGAGGTGATAGGCGACGTTCAGGCAGTGGTAGGCGACCGCCGCTCCGTCGAGTGCGGCCCGCGCGCCTTCCGCGGTAGACGCGTCGGCGGCGAACCGCTGGACCCCGTCCGGGGCGCCGCCGTCGCCGCTCCGGTCCACCAGTCGGACCTGGTGACCACGGCCGGCCAGCTCCGTCGCGAGCGCGGTGCCGGCGGGACCGGCGCCGAGGACTACGTGGAGATCACGTGCTGTGGTCATGAGGACTCCCGAGGTAGGCAAAGGTGACTGTACATCGCTTTAGTTATTGACTGTAACTGTTGCGATGGAGCGTCGCAACAGTTCTTGTTAGACTCAGTAACTGCAGTGATCGTGCCTAGCGAGAGGGCCGGGAATGGCGGAGACGCAGCAGGGGCCGCGGGCCAGGTACCGGGAGCAGACCCGGGCGGAGATCAAGGAAGTGGCGCTGCGCCAGCTCGCCGAGGGTGGTGTGGGGGCGCTCGCGCTCACACGGATCGCCAAGGCACTGGGGCTGTCGGGCCCCGCCCTCTACCGCTACTTCGCCAACCGCGACGACCTGCTGAGCGCCCTGATCAGGGACGCGTACGACGACGCCGCGACGGCGATCGGCGAGGCGGCGGCCACGGCGCGCGACCGGAGCCCGCGCGAGCGGTTGCGCGTGCTGGCCGGGGCCTACCGGGCCTGGGCGGTCTCCGCGCCGCACCGTTATCTGCTGATCCAGGGGTCTCCGGTACCGGGGTATGTGGCCCCGGACGACACCCTGGAGCGCGCGCGTGCCGTGCTCGGGCCGCTTCTGCCGGTCTTCGCGGGCGGTTCCCCGGGGGCCGACGTGGCCTCGATGGTGGACCGGATGGCGGCGTGGCTGGAGACGGACGCCGGCGTGGGGTCCTGGGTGGCGGAGTACGTGCCCGACGCCGCGGGGGACGTCAGGGCCTCGGCCGTTGCGCTGGCCGGTGCGGTGCTGGCGTGGGCGCAGTTGCACGGGGCGGTGGGCCTGGAGGTGGCCGGGCAGTTCGCCGGCATGGGCCATGACGGGGAGACCCTGCTCGCGGCCCAGAACGGCATGCTGGCGGACGCCTTCGGCCTGGAGTAGGCGACCGGGTCCGGGAGTTCAGGCCCGTCGGCCGTTGGGGGCTCCGTGTGCCGGGCGGGCGGTCGGGTGATCGATGAGTTCCGGGGCGGGCGGGGGTCATCACCGTCGACGGCCCGAACCTCGCGGCCCAGGCGATCAAGGCCGGGCTGGTGGACGAGTACCACCTGTTCATCACCACGAGCGTGGTCGGCGGCGGCAAGCGGTTCTTCCCCGACGGCGTACGACTCGATCTCGACCTGGTCGAGAAGCGCGCGTTCGACAGCGGACTGATCTACGCGCGCTACCGGGCGCGAGGTTCGCGCCCTCGCCGGTGAAGGGCGACATCAGGTGGGCGGCGTCGCCGACGAGCGTCACGCCGGGGACTCTGTCCCATGCGAGTCCGACGGGGAGGGCGTGGACGGGCCGGAGCAACGGTTCCGCGTCGCTCTCCGTCACGAAGGCGGTGAGCAGCGGCGACCATCCGTCGAACTCGTCGGCGATCCGGCGGAGGCCCGCGGACGGGTCGCTGAAGTCGATCGACCTCTGCATCGGTGTACGAATGATGCCCTGCGGATGCCCGCGGGACTTCGCTTTTCGCGACCAGCCGCGCCTGGCGGTTCAGCCCGTGAGGGTGCTGAGCCAGCTGGTGAGCAGGCGGTTGGTCTCCTCGGGGCATTCCTGCTGGATCCAGTGGCCGCAGCCCTCCAGGAGATGGGAAGCGGTCAGGCCGGGGAGCATGGTGGGGAAGGCGTCGATGGCGTCGGACATCCAGGTGGTGGAGGCGTCCAGGGTGCCGCCGATGAACAGGGACGGCTGTATGTCCTTTACGGGCGGCTGTGGCTCGCGCTCGGCGACCAGGACCTCGTACTGAGCGCCGGGGACGTTGCCGAGTTCGACACCCGCGATGCGCATGGGGTCGCGTACGCCGGCCCCGGCAGTGCCGGCGTACGGGTCACCGAGCATCGCCGCGCAGAGCCGGGCCCGGACAGGCTCGGCGCCGCCGGTCCTCACTCGGGACGGCCGTCGGCGAGCCACTGGGCGAGGCCGCGCAGCCCGGCCGCCCAGCGTCCGAGGTCGGTGGCCTCGGCGTGGACGGTGACTACGGTGAGCAACTCGGCCACCGCCTCGTCCGACCTCTGGGCGTCGTTGAGGGTCAGGGCGCGGAAGACGCGTACGGAATCGGAGTCGGGGAACTCCCTGCGGGCACGGTCGAGCACCGCCAGCGACTCGTCCAGCTCGCCCAGCCATCTGAGGGTGCTGGCGTACTGGCACAGGCACCGGCGCAGGACGTCACCGTCGAGGCCGAGGGCGAGCGCGCGCTCGTAGTGGCCACGGGCGGTCTCCTCCTGGCCGGCGGTGTCGTAGGCGCCGCCCACCTCGTACACGAGGACCGGGTGGTCCGGGTGTTCGGCGAGCAGCGCCTCGAAGTAGGCGATCGTCGGGGCCATGTCCGCCCGGTCGCGCCGGTCGTAGCCACGCTGGAGCGCCTCGGCCAGTTCGGGCGTCACGTCGGTCGTCACTGCCGCTCCCCCACGCATACGAGTCCGGGGACCGATTCTAGGGGAGTCTCTCCTCTCGCGGCGCGCGGAGATCGCCCCGGGCGGGAGCGAGCTCTCCTCCGGCGGTCCTGCCATGCCGACGCGGGTGCGGTCCGTGTCGGCATGGCCGTCAACCGCCTTGCGAGGAAGGGTGGTTGCGACCGCGGTCGGTCGTATTCTTCGGCGCTCAGCACCCAACTTCGGGCTGCTCTCGCCGCCCCCGCGTCACTGGCTCACGGGACCTCGTCCTTCACGAAGTGGGCGGCGGAATCGGTCAGATCCGAGGGGGCGGCCATTGCCGTACCCAGAACGAATGCCGTGGTGAACAGAACGGTTGCAATGAGCTTCGTCAAAGTCTCTGTATTCCTCATATCGGACGGGAAGGCTGACCGTTTGGTCTAGGCGCGGCGAATCGTTCCTGCCTGCCTTTTCATCACGCGAACGATCGTTTCTGCGTGTGGTGGTCCATCGAAGATCGGGGCGACCGGGCCGCAGGGCCCTTTCTCCTCGATCGCCTTCACCGGCTCGGCCGACGGGTACTCGTCGGTCCAGAGCGGTCGCAGCCCGAGCGGGTACCGAATCTCCTCGAACTTGTCCGGGTGCGCAGTGTGCCCGTGTTCAGTGCCGGCGCTCGGCACCGGGGCGGGCCATGCCTCCCGTTCGATGTCCTCGAGGCGTCGGCGGAAGTCGACGTGCAACTGGTCCATCGTGTCGAAGAAGCTCTCCAGCAGAGAGCACATTCCATACCTCCTGTGGCCACGCCGGCCGTCGGCTCCCACGGCAGATGGGGCTGGGCTGTTCAGGGACGGCGGTGCGTTGTTCGCTCGTGATCGTTTACGTGATCGTTTACGGGATTCCAGACTCCCCAACGAATCCCACCGCTGAAAGGAACGTGCCAATCGAGTGACCCCGTCCGGAGTTGACACCGCGTGACCGGTTTGCTCCGACCACGAGCCTTCCGGGTTCTGTGACGGCCTCTCACAGAACCCGGAAGGAGGTCACCGCCTGCGGGGCGCCCAGCCGCTGCCCACGCCCGCCACGTGGAGGGCCAGAGCCGTGAGCCCCAGCAGCATCACGTTCGTCGAGGAAAAGACATCATTGGTACTGATATCCGCCGCGTTGATCAGGAACGAAACGAAGAACAGCACTGCCGCGACTATGCCGAGCATGAGAAACCCCTCTCATCGAAAGTGCATCCCCTGTACCCCCTCACCTGATACATAGACGGCCTCCTGACCCCGCATCGCCGGAAAGTCCGCGAAGGCTCGTCGGCTGTGCGCGAGGAGTTCGCGTACGGCGGGGTTGTGCGGGCTCTTCCAGATCAGGGCGAGCAGTGCCGGTGTGTCGACGTCGTCGATGGTGCGGGCGGTGAGACGGTCGCGGTGGACCGCGGCCATCGATTCGCTGAGGACGGCCACGCCGAGGCCGCGGGCGGCGAGGTCCGCGATGGCCTCCGCGGCGCCGGCCTGCATCGCGATCGAGGGGTGGAGGTGCTGTGCGGCGCAGGCCCGGTCGAACACGGCCCGCAGGCCGGTGCCGGGCGGCATGCACACGATGGGGTGGGCGGCCAGGTCGCTCAGGGTGATCCGTCGCTGTTCCGCCAGGGGGTGCCCGGGCGGGATCGCCGCGACGAGCCGTTCACTGATGATCGTCAGCGCGTGGAGTCCGTCGGGGGCTGTCGCGGTTCCGATGAGTGCCAGGTCGACGGCGCCGGTTCGTACGCCTTCGGTGAGCCGGTCGGAGCTGTCCTCCAGCAGGGAGATCTCCACGCCGGGGTGGGCCTCGTGGAATGCGGCGAGGGCCTCGAAGAGCGGAGTGAGGGTGCAGCCGACGACCATTCCTACGGTGAGCCGGCCCCGTATCAGGTCGGTCACCTCGTCCACCGACCGGCCGACCGCTCCGACCGCGTCGAGCGCGGCGCGGGCGTGTTCGAGCGCGGCCTTCCCCGCGACGGTGAGCGTGACGGTCCGGGACGACCGGTCGAACAGCTCGGCGCCGAGTTCTCGTTCCAGTTGGCGGATCTGGGCGCTGACGCCGGACTGGCTGATGTGCACCCGCTCGGCGGCGCGGGTGAAGTTCCGCTCTTCGGCGACCGCGACGAAGTACTCCAATTGCCTCAGTTCCATGGCTCCCGATTCTAGTTTGCAGAAGAATCATATGTTGGACTTCTGATGAGTGGGCGATCACGCTGGGAAGTGCCGGAACCCCACGTGAGGAGGAACCCATGCCGGAGTACGAGAAGGCCATGCGGCCCGAGGACATCACCCGCTTGTTCGTCGAGCGGTCCAATGCCGGTGACGCGGCCGGGGTCGCCGCGCTGTACGAGGAGGACGCGGTGCTGGCCTACCCGCCCGGCGAGCGGACGGTCGGGCGCGACGCGATCCGTGCGCTGTGGGAGAAGGTGCTGGCCAACGGGCCGCACTTCGAGCCGGAGCAGCCGTTGCCGACGCTGATCAGCGGCGACATCGCCCTCACCTCGACCCCGCCCAGGGACGGGGCCGGTGCGCGGGCGCAGGTCGTCAGGCGCCAGCCGGACGGGAGCTGGCTGCGGCTGCTGGACCAGCCGGAGTTCGTCCCGCCCGGCAGCTGACGTCCCGTGGTCGGTGCGGAGGCCGGGTTTCGCGTCCCCGTACGCTCGTTCCATGCCCCGAAGCCCGAGGAAGTCCCGGCGGCTGGTCGCCGGCGGGCGCGTGTACATGTGGACGCTGCGTCACAGTCACGGTGTGACGGACAGCGGCCGGTCGTGCCGCGAGACGCTCACGCTGTCCCCGCAGCCCTCGGGTGCGGGTGGGCCGCTGCGGATCGTCTTCGGCGAGGGCCCCGGCCGGTACGTGCCGGGCGGGGCTCCCCTCGGGTCCGGGGACGTGGGGTACGTCGGGGGCGCGTCCCTCAACCTGCATGAGCCCGGGGCCGTCCGGGCCCTGCTCGACGCGGCGCTGGGCCGCGGGTGGCAGCCGGAGGGGCGGGGCCCGGTGGAGGTGGACGGCTGGTCGCTGCTGGAGGCGGCCGCCGCGGCGCGGGCCGGGGGTGTGGATCCGGAAGGGTGATTCCCGTCCTCAGTGGTGGTCGTTCGGGGTGCCTATGGCGGCGGCGGCCTCCCGTACGTGCGGGACGGCCCGTTCGGCGAGGTCCGGGTCCGAGGTGACCACGTTGATCGCGGCTCGGACCGGCCAGCCGGGCAGGGGGGCGGCGACGCCGTGCGCCCCCACGTTGACCTCGCTGTGGGTGATGACGTAGCCGGCCTCGCGGATCGCCTGTACGCGGTCGGGTTCCGCGGCGCGCGGGGGGCCCGAGGCGAGGGTGGCGAGGCCGCCCGAACCGTGGTCGAGGGGGTCGCGGCTGCCCTTGCGGTACCAGAACAGGGGGCCGTCGGTGGGCGGTTCGGCGACCACCGTGGTGACGGCGGTGGTGCCGATGGCCTCGACCAGGCTGGCGGTGGCGTCCAGTCGGCGGGCGAGGCGGTGGAGAACCGGTTCGGCGACGGTGCGCAGGCTGGGGCCCGTATCGCCGAGGAGCCCGGGGACGGCCGGGCCCACCGCGTAACGCCCCTCGTCGTCGCGCGCCGCGAAGCCGGTGCGGTGGAGGGAGACCAGCAGGCGGTGCGCGACGGAGCGGTGGAGGCCCGTCGCGGCCGCCACCTGGCTGGTGTTCAGTCCGCCCGGGCGGCGGCTCAGTTCGACGAGGACGGCGAGGCCGCGCTCCAGGGTCTGTGAGCCGCCGCTCTCGGGGTCGTTCGGCGGGGTCATGGTGCCTCTTCGGGGATCGGCCGGATCGTGGGGAGGATCCTGCCACGGACCTCGCCCAGGCCGATGCGGCCCCGGGCTCCCGGCGCGGAGTAGCGCAGGACCACCTCGTCGCCGTCCTCCAGGAACGTGCGCTCCTCGCCGCCCGCCGTCCAGGTCTCCCTGCCGCCCCACGAGAGTTCCAGGAACGAGCCGCGCTGGTGTTTGTCCGGTCCGGAGATGGTGCCGGAGGCGTAGAAGTCCCCGACGCGCAGCGAGGCGCCGTTGACGGTGAGGTGGGCGAGCATCTGCGCGGGCGACCAGTACATGGACGCGTACGGGGGGCGGGCGACGACGGTGCCGTTGACCTCGACCTCCACGTCGATGTCGTAGCCCGACGGGCCCTCCTCCCGCAGGTAGGGCAGGACGGCGGGTTCCTGGCCCGGCAGATCGGTGCGGGCGTGTTCGAGGGCGGCGAGCGGGGTGACCCAGGCGCTGACGGTGGTGGCGAAGGACTTGCCGAGGTTGGGGCCCAGGGGGACGTACTCCCAGGCCTGGATGTCGCGCGAGGACCAGTCGTTGACGCCGGTGACGCCGAAGACGGTGTCGGTGAACTCGGCGGTCGTGACGCGCTGCCCGAGCGGGATCGTGCGGCCGACGACGAAGCCGAGTTCGGCCTCGATGTCCAGGCGCAGGGACGGGCCGAAGGTGGGTGCCGGGTCCGTGGGGGCCTTGCGCTGGCCCGCGGGGCGGTGGACCGGTGTGCCGGAGACGACGATGGAGCCGGCGCGGCCGTGGTACGCGACCGGCAGGTGGCGCCAGTTGGGCATCAGGGCGTCGCCGTCGGGGCGGAAGATGCGGCCGACATTGGTGGCGTGGTCCACGGAGGCGTAGTAGTCGACGTAGTCGCCGACCTCGAACGGCAGGTGCAGCGTGACGTCGGCCAGCGGGACCAGGCGTACGCGGTCGCGGTGCGCGGTGTCGGTGAGCAGCTCGGTGGCCCAGGCGCGGACCTCGGCCCAGGTCGCCGGGCCGGCGGCCATGAGGGGGTTGAGCGCGGGGGCGTCGAGCAGCGGTGTCCAGTCGGGGCGCAGGGCGGCGGCCGCGGCGCCCAGGTCGAGGGCGTGGTCGCCGATCCGGACGCCGATGCGCGGGGTGGTGCCGGCGGTGGAGAACACGGCGTACGGGAGGTTGTCGACGTCGTACGCGCTGCCGGCCGCGGCCTCTGCCCAGGTAGTGGGGTGGGTACTCATGTGCGGGGTCCTTCGGAGTCGGTGACGGGCGGTCAGGGGTGGCTCGAGGAGGCCGAGGGCGGTCAGGGCATGGCGTCGAGGAGGCCGAGGGCGGTCAGGTCCTCCAGCGGTTCGAGCACGCTGCAGGACCCGTACGAGGTGAAGGCCGCCCGTGCCGTCGCGGTGTCGGCGGCCGGGAGCGCGGTGACGGCGCGGGCCAGGGTCTCCGGGTCGCGCTCGGCGAGGGCGGCGCGGACGGCGGGGAGGGGTTCTCCGGAGCAGGCGCGGGCGGTCGCGAGGAGCACGTTGAGGTAGCCGTGGTGCTCGAAGCCCGTGGTGGGGGCGGTGTGGCGGACCGCGTGGTGGAGCCCCGCCGTGCACTTGAAGGCGGCTCCGGACGCGACGGTGTCGTGGATCCACGCCGCCGCCTCGTCCTCGGTCGGGAACGCCGCCGCCTCGGTGCCTCCGGTACGGAACTTCAGCCGGAAGCCGTGGCGTACTGCGGCGGCGAGGGCGTCGGCCCACGCGGATGTGCCGGGGCGCGGGGCCTCGATGTACACCGCGCCGGGCAGGCTCTGCGCGGCGAGGTCGTCGAGCTGGTCGCGGAGGGGCTGCGCGGGGTCGGGCCTGACCTCCAGGGCGGCCGGTACGAGGCGGTCGGTGGCGGCGAGGGCGGCCAGGACGGCCGGGATCGCGGCGGGGGCGGTCACCACGCTTACCCGCAGGCCGTCGGGGAAGAGCTCCGGTCCGGCGAGTTCCGCCAGTTCGGGGAGCCGGTCCGCGCCGATGACGAAGGGGCCGACGAGGGCGGCGTGTGCGGAGGCGAGGTGCCCGGCGTGTTCGGTCACGGCGCGCGGCAGCGGGGCGAGCCCGGGCGGGAAGACGGCGGCGTCGTCGACGAGGTGGCGGAAGGCGGGAGGGAGAGGCACAACCGGCACCCTAGCGGAGGTGCTTCGGCATGCGAATGCCCAGTGTTCTTTTATCGAATACCCCGATGCCCCCGGTCGCCGTTTCCGGGCTCCGCTCCGTGGGAACGTGCCGGGGCCGCGTGACCGCCCCCGCCACCGACGCGGTGACGGGGGGCGGGAGGGGCAGGTTTCAGCAGGGGCGGATGTGGAAGACCGGGGTCCAGGACGCGGTGCCGCTGCCCTTGGCCACGTGGGACCAGCGTTCGCTGCCGTCGCTGTTGTAGAAGCGGGCGCGGGTGCCGGAGGTCTGGTTGTTGTTGAAGGTGCCGTCGCCGATGCCGTTGAAGTCGTAGTAGCCGCAGCGGTAGTAGTCGTAGTTGACGCCGCGCCCGTCGGTGATGCACAGGTGCCCGTTGCCGCAGGCCAGGGCGGTGGCCGGGGAGGTCAGGCGGCGGGTTTCGGTCTGGCCGGGGGCGGGAAGCGTGACGGTTCCGCCGGGTACGGCGAGTGTGTTGGCCGAGGTCTGGCGGGCCTCGGGGTCCCGGGCGAGAGCCGCGTCGACCTGCCGCTGGAGCTGCCCGGCCTGCTGGTCGGTGAGGCCGGCGGACCTGGCCTGCTGGGCGTAGGTCTGCTGCGCGGTCGGGGCGGCGGGGGCCATGGCGTGGGCGGACAGGGAGGGACCCGCGATCAGGGCCGCGGCGGCGGCGAGCAGTCCTGCGGATCGGCGGAACGTGACACGCTTCAAGGTCTTCTCCTGGTGTTGGTCGTGCGCCTCTTTGAGGAGCACGGCGACTCTTTCCAACTCGCCGCCGCTTCAAAGGACATGGCACCCGGATTCACTGTTTGGTGGTGCAGATGCCTTTTTTCGTACGCGCACGGATCCACCGAGCAGCTGTGCCGTTCACCGGCGCCGGCGGAGGTGAACGGGCCCCGCGCCCCGGGGGCATGGTTGCGGGATGGGGACGCGGGTTCGCCGAACAGCCGCCTGGAGCCGGGCCGGAATCACGGGCACGTCGGCAGGATGCACGAGAGCCTCGCTCATACGGGCCGCACGAACTACCACCCGCACGCGCCGCGCGGGTGCTGGAAGCCTGACGCTTCACTGAGCCCGGGGTGCTGGGCGAGGGGGGCAGGTGAGCACGTATACATCGCGTGTATACATATCGCGTATAGTGCGCGGACCGGTGCCCCCGAAGGAAGGCGAGACATGACATACGCAGCGCCCCGACACGAGCCTGCGCAGCGCAAGGAGTGGGCGCGTCCGCTACTTCCGCACCTCCTCGCGGGGGCCGGAGGGCTCCTCTTCGGGGTCCTGACCAACCTGGCTCAGGGGTGGCTTCCCGGCAGTTCCGGCCAGATCGCGAACTCGGGGGCCGTGTGGTGTGTAGCCGCCTTTACCGCGGGAGCTCTGACCCGGCGCGGGTCGGCTCGGGCGCCGGTGCTGGCCGGCCTGCTGGCCGAGACGTGCCTCGTGGTCGGTTACTACGGTTATGCGGAGTTCGGCCGCGACGGCATGGGAAGCCCGTTCTTCCCACTGGTCTGGCTGGCCCTGGGCTGCATCGCGGGACCTCTGATGGGCATGGCCGGCCACTGGTGGCGCCGGGGCCGCACTCCCCGCCGCCGGATCACGGGTCTGGCCGCCCTTCCCGGAGTCTTCGGCATGGAGGGCATCCACTACGCCTGGACCCTCCACTACACCGCTGAGGCCACCGCCTGTTTCATCCTCCTCGCCGTACTCCCCTGCCTGGGCCGCTCGTGGCGTGAACGCCTGACGACCCTGGCGGTCGCAACGGCCTTCGCAGTGGTGGCGTACGGGTTGGTGGAACTGCCACTGAACGCTCTGTCGGCGTGAACACCGCGCACCGCCGCTGCCGGGTCGGTCCGCGACGGGGCTGAGACGCGAAAGTCCCGGCCTGCGCCACGGGGCGCAGGCCGGGGGCACCTCGGGCGCGCGACCGGTCAGGCGGTGCGGGTGCGCACCCGCCGGGACTTCCGGGCCAGCAACAGGGCCTGGAGAATGAACCACCCCCCGCCGCCGGTGGCGTACACCGACAGCACGTCCAGCGAGGGGTCGGCACCCGCGGCCTGGATGTTGTAGGAGATGCCGACGACGAAGGAGAGCCCGCCCGAGATCAGGGTCGGCCACTGCTTGCCCAGCTCGGGGCCGCGCCGCCGCACCCCGACGATCACCTGGGCGGCCCCGGAGACGACGGCCCAGGCTCCGAACACATGGAGCACCGGCTGCACTCCGCCGGCCCCGGCGATGCCGAGCGCGACGGCGGCGAGCGTGCTGAGCACCCCGTTGAACGCGGTCACCCCGCGCTCGGGGCCCTCGGGTGTGGAGCGGTGGTCGATCAGTGAGGACACCGCGTCGATCAGCGGGTAGACGACGAGCAGGGTGATGGCCACCGCGTCGATGTCGTCATGGGCTCGGGCGAACGCCAGGGCCCATGCCACGGCGAGTACACCGCGGCCCAGGTACAGCCTCAGCAGGGCGGAACGTCCCTCTGTCTGCGTGCTCATGATGGTCCGGCCTTTCGGGTCGGTGGCTCGTGGGACCGGTCAGTGCCGGGACGGGACGGCGCATCGGAAGCCGGCGGCGGTGTGGCCCTTGTAGCGGGGTACCTCGGGGTAGCGGCACAGGTTGCGCTCGACCGGCTTGCCGTCGGCGTCGATCAGGGTGGCGGGCAGTGTCTTCGGGGCCTGGCCGTGCTCGACCCAGGCGGTCAGCGCGGCAAGGCCGTCGGCCGAACCGTCCTGGCCGTTGAGACCGCAGTGACTGGTGCCCGGGGCGAGGAAGACGCGGTAGAAGGTGTCGACCGCCTCGGAGCCGCCCAGTTCCCGCTCGACCTGCTCGCGGTACTCGACCGTGCCCCGGGTCGGGATGAACTGGTCGTCCTGGCCGTGCCAGGTCAGCAGCTTGCCGCCGGACCTGCGGAAGCCGGACAGGTCGGGGTCGTCCGTACCGATGAGCTCGTCGTACTCGGCCCGGGACTGGTCGAACAGCCGGGTGAACTCGCTGTAGGTGATCCTGGAAACGTCGTAGGACGGGTCCCTCTTCAGCCAGTTGGTGACCCAGAACTGCGGGACCGGGAAGGGAGCGCCCACGGCGGTGCCGTCCGGGGTGGTCGTGGTGCCGGCCAGGCCCTTGAGGTCGGCCGTGACGGGGACGCCGGACCACAGCTTCTTGCCCGTGGTGGTGCGCGGGCCGTCCCAGATCCTGCGGACGACGGACGCGTCGGCGGCGGTGATGGTCAGCTCCCTGCCGTCGCACACGACCTTGGTTCCGATCAGGCGGCGCGGGTCGAAGTCGCAGCGGGACGGGTCGTTGACCAGCCCGTCCTCGGCACCGTCGAGCCTGTCGCAGGCTTTGACGGCGGCGTTGGTGAACGCGTCCAGCTCACAGCCGGTGGGGTGGGTCTTCTCGTTGTTCATGACGACCTGCGGCCACAGGGTGGCGACCTCGAACTCGTCCCAGTTGACCGCGGGCGCGTCGGCGAGGATGCCGTCGTAGTCGTCGGGGTGGCGCTGCGCCTCCGCGTAGCCCTGGCGGCCGCCGGTGGAGCAGCCGGTGAAGTAGGAGTACGCGGCACGCTCGCCGTAGACCGAGGCGACGACCTGCTTGCCGACGACGGCCGCCTCGTGCTGGGAGCGGTAGGAGAAGTTCTTCAGCGACGTGGTGTTGACGGTGCCGTCGCTCTTCAGCGCCCAGCTCACGTCCAGGGCGTCGCCAACGCCGGCGTCCGTGGTGGTCGCCGCGTAGCCGCTCCTGACGGCGTTGCCCATGCCGACACCGTTGTCCCCGGCGAGGTAGGCGCTGCCGCCCAGTGCCTGGAAGCGGCCGTTCCAGCCCTTCTCCGGCAGCCAGTTGGAGATCGTCACGCGGTCGCCCTCGCCCGGGTGGGTGAGTGTGACGGTCACCTTGCAGAAGGCGGGGACGCCCGTGGCCTCGCCACCGAGGATGCCGGTGCCCTTGATGGTTCCGCCCCCGTCGCGGACCACCGTCACGGACTCCACCTGGGTACCGGCCGGCGCCTCGATGGGCCCTTGGGCGCAGTTGAACGTGGTGGCCGAGGCGGGCGTCCTGCCCTCGGCGGAGGCGGTCGGCGGGCAGACCGCCGCGGCCAGGGGCACACCGGCCGCGAGCGCGGTCAGAAGTCGTCGTTTCATGGGTGTCCGTCCAGGAAGTAGGGGCGTACGGGGCCGCGTATCGACACACGTGAGCGGCGGGAGGGAAAACCGGCGGGAGCTACGGGCTCACCTTGCGGCGGAGGCTGGTCAGGGTCCGTGTGCTCCTTGCCCGGAGGCGTCGCCCGGTGAGGTGTGCGGACCGTGCGACGACAGGGCGACGCATGCAGCACACCCCTTCGTCACCGTTTAAACCGGTGACGATCGTGACACGCGGCTCACCGACTGTCAACGGAATGAGGGGTGGGCCGCATCGACGGCCGGCCGGGGCCGGGGCGGCGGATTGCGGCCGGCCACGGGGAACGGCAGGGGACGCCGCCCCGGCTCCACGGGTGCCGGGCCCGGCTGCCGCACGCCGGCCGCACCCGGGGTACGGTGCCCCGACCAGGGGGAACCGTCCCGGACGGTGGCGGGTTCTTGCACCCCGATGCGGTCACCTGTCAGAATGGTGACGTGAATCTTGACCACGTCTTCGTCTGCGGGAACCCGGCGCTCGACTTCGCGGCCACCCTCCGGGCCCGGCGATCGACGCGCTTCGAGATGTTCGTGACTCCGGACCGGCTCAACGCCTGGTACCTGGAGTCCGGGCTCGTGGACACGATCACCCCCGGCAACGAGGACGACGTCCGGGCGGCGGTCACCGTACGCGAGGCCGCCTACCGGCTGATCACCGACCGCCGCCTCGGCGAGGAGTTCGACCGCGAGGCACTCGCCGTGCTCAACGGCGCCGCCCGCGAGCTTCCCGTGACGCCCCAGCTCACCCCGGCGGGCCGGCACACCGACGCGACGCCCGCCCAGGCCCTGGCCACCGTCGCCCGGCAGACGGTCGAGCTGCTCAGCGGCCCGGACGTGCCCCTGCTGAAGGAGTGCGGCAACCCCGAGTGCACGCGCGTCTACATCGACCGGTCCCGGGGTATGCGGCGGCAGTGGTGCGGCATGGAGTCCTGTGGCAACAAGTACAAGGCCGCCGCCTACCGGGCCCGCAAGAAGACCGCGGCGGCGGCTGACGCCGCGAGCTGACGACCGCCGACGGGATGACGGCACACCTGCCGAGCCCTCGGCTCCGGATCATGCGGTGTGGGCACTTCGGCTTCTCAGCGCTGGTCGGGCGGACAGCACACGGTTGTGACCAGCCACTCGGCCGCCCCTCCGGTCGCGCGTGCGGGACCAAGCCGCGTCGGACTTGGAACTGACGGACGAGATGACGACGTTGCAGCGAGAGCAGGCCCTCCTGACGGACATCCTGAACCTCGCCCAACGCTACGAGGGGGTTTGCGGACCCGTCCTGGCTGCCCGAGCTGTCGCAGAACGAGCCCGTGGTCGCGAAGGCGAAGCGCACGGGTGCGGGCACGGCCCGGCGGACAGGTGCGGCGGGAACCTCTCCGGTGGGTGGCCGGGTTGGCGCGAAGGGGAAGCCTCGCCAACCTCTGCTGGGTGACCTGTTGCTGAAGCTGCTGGGCGGCCACGATGATCCGCGCCAGGCCAAGGAACTTCGCGACGAGCTCCTGGAGAAGCATCCCGACCGCGACCCGACGCCGCAGGTGGTGCGGAACACGCTGGAGTCACTGGTGGCGCCCTGTCCCGTGCGGCCCGTCCGTCAGAGAAAGCTCGAAGTCGACGGGCCGTATCCCCCGAGCACCGCGCTCTCCGCCCAGTTCCACACCTGGACGTCGATGGGCCGGGCCGGCTCCTCTGCGTCCGTGACGGTCCGCGGAGCTCTGCGGACGGACCCGTCGGCGTTGCGGCCGGCGGCCGAGGCACCGCCCGCGCGAAGTGAATGGATCCCGAGAGTCATGTGCTGTCCTTGCTCGCCGTGGACGGCGTGAGCCGGCCGGAGGTGGATGCGGGCCCCGCATCGGGGGGTTGGAGGGATACGGGACCCGCGGTCAGGGGGTCAGGCTGCGGCAGCCCGGATGCTGACCGGGATGTTGCCGCGCGTGGCCTTGGAGTACGGGCAGATCTGGTGCGCGGCATCGGCGAGCTGCTGGGCGGTGGCCCGGTCGACAGCGCCGAGTACGGGGTTGAGGACCGCGGAGAGGGAGAACTCCCCGTCGTCACCGTGGGTGAGGGTGATCTCCGCCGTGATGGTGGTGCTGGTCAGCCGGACCTTCCGCTCGGCTGCGGCGCGGCGCAGGGCGCCGAGGAAGCAGGCCGCCCACCCGGCCGCGAGGAGCTGCTCGGGGTTGGTGGCGCCGCCCGCGCCGCCCAACTCCTTCGGGATGGCGAGGGCGGTCGTCAGCAGACCGTCGGAGGAGCTGACGCGACCGCCGTTGCGGCCCTCTCCGTCGACGTCGACAACGGCGGTGTAGGTGACTGCCATGGCGGGTGCTCCCTGAGTCCGGGGCGAGAAAGATTTGAGGACACATCCCGACCGGCATTTGCACTTCATCACCGGTTGAGAAGGTGACGTAATCATGGCAGCCGCATTCGTCACCGGTCAAGCCGGTGACGAATTGAGGGGACCGTTTTCGTTCGCCCGCCCGTCTGCCCGCGGGCGCAGGGTCGTCCCGTGTTCGGCCCAACTCGCTTGAAAGAGAACGGGATTAGGGTGTGTGCGGCCCGCAGCGGGCGGGCCGTCCGGGCCGCGTACGACGTACCCGGGATGCAGGAAACCGGGGGCGGACACACATGGCGGACGAGACGGACACAGTCGGCACGGACACAGCCGGAACAGGCACACCCCGACCGGACACCGCCGGCCCCCTCCCCCCGCCGGACCGGCGCGTCCTCGCTGTCGCCGGCGGGGTGTTCGCGGTCCTCATGGCACTGTCCACGCGCTACGGCTTCCACATCGACGAGCTGTACTTCCTCGACTCCGCCCGGCACCTCCAGGCGAGTTACGTGGACCAGCCGTTGCTGGCGCCGCTGCTGGCACGGGTCTCGCTGTCGCTGTTCGGCGTCTCCGAGGCCGGTCTGCGCCTGTGGCCCGCGCTCGCCGCCGCGGGCACGGTGATCGTGGGCGGGCTGACGGCACGTGAGTTCGGCGGCGCCCGGCGGACCCAGCTCCTCGCGGCGGTCGCGACCGCCGCCATGCCCGTGCTCCTGGGCGGCGCGCACATCGCCAACACCACGGCGTACGAGGTGCTGGCCTGGGCGGCGATCACGCTCGTGGTCGTACGGATCGGCCGTACCGGCGACACCCGCTGGTGGCTCCCCGCCGGAGCGCTCGTCGGCGTCGGCGCCGAGTTCAACCACCTCGCCGGCATCTTCGGGATCGTCCTGCTCGCCGCCGTCGTGCTCGGCCCGGCCCGCCGTACGGCGGCCGACCGGTGGCTCCTGGCCGGTGCCGCACTCGCCGTACTGATCGTCCTGCCCGACCTGTGGTGGCAGGCCCACCACGACTGGGCCATGTTCGAGATGACCCGGGCGCTGAACGCGAAGAACGGCGGCCCCGGGCAGATCCCCACCTGGATCGTCGGCCAGCTCGCCACGGCCGGGTTCGCCACGGCGGTCCTCTGGATCGGGGGCCTGCGCCTCCTGTGGCGCTCCGGCCGGCCCCTGTGGCAGTGCCTGGTCGCCGCGTACGCCGTGCTGTTCGTCCTCTTCGCGGTGACCACGGGCGCGCAGATCTACTACCTGGGCGGGCTGTACGTGTCCCTGCTGGCGGCCGGTGCCGTGGGGCTCGACGAGTGGCTGCACGCCCGCCGTGACCGCCTGCGCTCCCTCATGACCGCGACCGCGGTCTCGACCGCGCTGCTCGCCGTCATCGTCCTGCCGGTCCTGCCGCCGGCGACGGTGGCCTGGACGTACGGCGTCAGCACGAACACGGGAGAGACCCTGGGCTGGCCCCAACTCGTCGGCACCGTACACCAGGTGTGGGACGGCCTCCCCCAGGAGCAGCGCGCCGGCGCGGTGATCCTCACGGCCGACTACGGCGAGGCGGGCGCCGTCAACGAACTCGGCCGCGGCACCGGCCTGCCGCGCGCGGTGAGCGCCCACAACACCGACTGGTGGTGGGGCCCCGGCAACCCGGCCGCCACCACCGTCCTGGCCGTGTCCCCCGGCCCGGAGCACGCCCCCGGCTACGCCGCCGAGCTGCGCCGGTACTTCCGGCACGTCACCGTGGCCGCAGACCTCACCAACCCGTACGGCATGCACAACGTCGAGTGGGGTGGTCACGTCTACCTCTGCACGGGCCCCCGTCAGCCCTGGGGCGAGATGTGGCCGCGACTCCGCCACTACGGATGAGGCGTGCGTACACCCCCTAGCGTGGGCCCATGCATCCCTTTTCGCGCTCCTGGACAGCTCTGCTCGACGCCGTGGCCGCTCTTCCCGACGAGGACTTCGGCAAACCTTCCGGCTGTACGGGGTGGCTCGTCCGGGACCTGGTGTGCCACCTGGTCATCGACGCGCAGGACGTCCTGATCACCCTGGCCACCCCTGCCGACGACCCCGCCACGGCCGACGCGCCCGGCTACTGGACGCTGCTTCCCGAACCGCCGACGGGCGACGGCCCGCTGCACGCGCTGATCCCGCGCCTGGCGGCGGCGTACGGCGAACCGAGGTGGCTGAAGCACCACATCGACGACGTCGGCTCGGCGGCCGTGCGCGCCGGCGGGCTCGCCGACCCGGCCGCCCGTGTCCGTACCCAGGACATGGTCCTCACCGTCGCCGACTACCTGTCGGCGTACGTCCTCGAAGGCACCCTCCATCACCTGGACCTGGTGGCGCATCTGCCCTCGGCCCCCGAGCCGCCCGCCGACACCCTGGCCGTGGCGCGCACCGCGCTGGAGGCCGTCGCCGGCGCCGCGTTCCCCGCCTCGTTCCCGGACACCGACGCGCTGCGGATCGGCACGGGCCGCGGCACCCCGACTCCCGCGCAGACGGCGGAACTGGGCGACCTGGCGGCGAAGCTCCCGCTCATCCTCGGCTGAGGTACTCCTAGTGACGCCCGGTCAGGTACACCGACCGCAGCTTGAGCCGGTCCGTCGTGGGATTGCCGTGCGGGCGCAGGGTCCAGGAGTCGCCGGTGCAGTCGGGCTCCGAGAACACCATGACCCACTCGTCGGTGTCGTTGTGCGGAGCGAAGGCGGGCTCGGCGGAGCGGGTGTCGGCGACCTCGGGGAGCGTGACGCAGCCGGGGCTCGGGGGGTCGTGCAGGATGACCGTGCGCGGCATGCCGTCGAGCCCGGCGAAGTCGTAGGAGAAGTCCCCGACGGCGGCACTCGCGGTCCCCGACTGTGCGACGAGGAGGGCGAGAGCGCCGATGGCGACGGCCGCGGTATGACGAAGTCTCATGACACCCAGGTCGTTCTGAGGCATTGACGGCTTCCTCGACGCCGGACCCGGCAAACCGCCGGATCCGCTCGTCTCTCCCCTGAAGGCCGCTCCCGATACCGGACGTCACCCGCACGGACTCCGGCGTATCGATTCTTCGTACTCCAGCGGGTTGGCGGCCCTCGGTGAGAGCAGGCGCCCCGCGTGTGACCGGCGAGGAGTCCACCGATGCGCCGCCGGGAGGGTGCCATCGACTCGTCCAGCCCCGCGGGCTTGCCGACGACAGGCCCTAGCGGGCGTTGGCGGTCTGGTGCAGATGACGGCTCACATCGCCCACCATGCGGATCTGCACCCTCCGCTCCACGAAGCGCCACTGCCCCTCGCGGCGGGCGAAGCGGTCCCGGTACCGACCCGCGGCGACAGGCTGCAGCGGCAGGTCGGCGAGCGCCTGCAGGACGGTGACGTACGACCGCGCGACCGCCGTGCCTGCCTGCTCGTCCACCTCGACGCCGATGTTGGTGGTGACGTGCTGCGTGCGCGGTGTGCCGTCGGCATGGATGATCACGGTGTTCCGGAACATCTCCTCGATCGCGCGGCGCTTCCGCCGACCGGCTCGCCGCTGCCGTGGAACGTGGCGTCGGCCAGCAGAGCGCCGAGTCCGGCGAAATCCCCGTCGTCCACGAGTTCGGCGTACCGGGCGATCAGGTTCTCGATGATCCGGTGACTCGGCAGGGAGCCGCTGTGCGAGGGGACGGGCGTGGGCACGGTCTTCTCCATGGGACTCTTCGCGGGGCGGGATGGCACTCGCGCGCCTGACAGCGAGTCAGGACTCCGACGCTGCCTCGCCGCCGTCGCGCCGGGCGGAGAGGCCGAACGGTGCTGCTACAGCCCCAGGTCGAGGGCGACGCACGAGTAGAACTTCCACGAGTTCTCGGGGGTGTAGGTGTCTCCCGTACCACCCGGCGTGGCTTCCACCTCCGCTGCCATGTCCTCGCGGCGGATCCGCTCGGGGAGCTTACCGAAGCGCATGTGCCTCACCGCCGCGTCGGCGTCCATGGCGAGTTCCTTGTTCATGGCTCTGCCCCACTTCTTCGGTCGTGGATCGCGCCCTGTTCGTCGTCCCGGGCGACTGATGCCAGCATGCATTGCCCAGTGTCACCTGTCAAACCGGTGACGCCTGCCTTACTCGACCCACCCCATGCCTTCCCCCGCGCGACTGAAGGCGCAAGGCGTGACTTCGTCACCTGCTGGACAGGTGACGCTCTTCTGTGCGAGGGTCCACCGTGCCCCGGTCCTCCCGTACGGCGGGTGTGAACAGCGCAGCGGGCACGAGCCGGACACGTAAGAACGTTTGACGGAAGGTTTGACATGATCAACAGGCGCACTTTCAGCAAGGCCGTCGGCCTGGGCACCGGCGCGACCGCGGTCTCACTGTCGGGCCTGGGGACCGACGCGTTCGCCTCCACCGCCTCGCACGGGCGGCCGGGCGGCGGCTCGCAGGCTCCCACCGTCCCGGCTGTCGCGCCGGGCACCCACACGTCCTTCGGCGAGATCAAGCAGGTCAAGGCCGGTGTCCTGAACGTCGGTTACGCCGAGGCCGGCCCCTCCCACGGCCCGGTGGTCATGCTGCTGCACGGCTGGCCGTACGACATCCACAGCTACGTCGACGTCGCCCCGCTCCTCGCCGACCTGGGCTACCGCGTCATCGTCCCGTACCTGCGCGGACACGGCAGCACCACCTTCCTGTCCCACCGCACCCCGCGCACGGCCGAGCAGTCCGCCATCGCCCTGGACGTCATCTCCCTGATGGACGCCCTGAAGATCGAGAAGGCCGCGCTGGCCGGCTTCGACTGGGGCTCGCGCACCGCCGACATCATCGCCGCCCTGTGGCCGGAGCGGGTCACCTCCATGGTCTCCACCAGCGGCTACCTCATCACCGACCGCAAGATGCAGGCCGCACCCGCCGACCCGGCCGTCGAGCGCACGTGGTGGTACCAGTGGTACTTCGCCACCCCCCGCGGCAAGGCGGCCATGGAGGACGAGAAGAGCCGCCTCGCCCTGTGCCGCTACGTGTGGACCCTGGTCTCCCCCAACTGGGCCTTCGACGAAGCCACTTACAACCGCACGGCGGAGGCGTTCAAGAACCCGGACTACGCGGCCGTCGTGCTCTTCAACTACCGCTGGCGCATCGGCCTGGTCGACACGGACCACCGGTACGCACGCCATGAGAAGCTGCTCGCCGCCCAGCCCACCATCCACGTGCCCACCGTCACCCTCGACGCCTCGCTCGACCCGTTCACCCCGCCGCCCGGCGACGGCTCGGTCTACCGCTACCACTTCACCGGCCCCTACGCGCACCGCACGATCGCGGACATCGGCCACAACCTGCCGCAGGAGGCGCCCACCGCCTTCGCTCAGGCCGTGGTCGACGCCGACCACCTCTGAGCCCGGGGCGAGGGCCGGCGGCCCTCCCCCGAACCCGCTCTCGCGTCCCCGGTCAGCCCCTCAGCCGGTGGGGATGGGCCGGGTAGACGCCCAGGACCCGCACCTCGGAGGAGAAGAAGCGCAGTTCCTCCAGGGCGAGGGCGACCCGCTGCTCGTCGGGGTGGCCCTCGGCCTCGACGTAGAAGCGGCTGGCGTTGAGCCCCGCGCCGATCTGATAGCTCTCGATCTTGGTGAGGTTCACCCCGCCGGTGGCGAAGCCGCCGAGCGCCTTGTAGAGCGCGCTCGGGATGTTGCGCACGCTGAAGAACAGGCTCGTCATGGTCGGCTGACCCGGGTCCGGGGCGGGAGCGGGCGTGCGGGACAGGACGACGAACCGCGTGGTGTTCTCCGGGTCGTCCTCGACGCCCGCGCGCAGGACGTCGAGGCCGTGCAGCCCTGCCGCGGCGGGGGGCGCGAGTGCCGCGTGCCGCGCGTCACCCAGCTCGGCCACCTCACGCGCCGCGCCGGCGGTGTCGTCGCAGACCAGGGTCCGCCAGCCGCCCTCCCGCAGCAGCTTGCGGCACTGCCCCAGGGCGTGCACGTGGCTGCGGACACATTCGACCTGGTCCAGGGTGGAGCCGGCGACACCCATCAGGTCGAAACGGATGGCGAGGAAGTACTCGCCGACGATGAACAGCCCGGACTCGGGGAGCAGGTGGTGCACGTCGGCGACGCGTCCGGCCGCGGAGTTGTCCACCGGGATCACGGCAAGGTCGGCGTCGCCGAGGGCCACGGCGTCCAGGGCCTGCTCGAAGCCGGTGCAGGGGTGTTCCGAGGCGTCCGGGTACAGGGCGCGCGCGGCGGTCGCCGAGTTGGAGCCGGGTTCACCCTGATATGCGACGGTCGTCACCGCGTTCAGCCTTCCTGAGGGAAATCCTGTCGTGGGCGGCAGAAGTTCCGTTGCGTACCGCGCCTGCTGAAGTATCCGTGAACTCGCCTCCCTCTCGCTCACCAGGGGCTGCCTCCCGGCACCGCGGCCGGCCGTCGGCCCGAGGCAGCCGGCTCGCCGTCGGCCGCCCGCATCCTGATCCCGGTCCGGTCCGGTCCGGGGCGTCGGTGATTCAGGCCTTCGTCGAGGCGGCCCATTCCACGAACTGGATGATCACGCCGTTGGGGTCGGTGATCTGGAAGAGGCGTTCGCCCCAGGGCTCCTCGCGCAGCGGCATCGTGATCTCCACGCCTTCCTCGCGCAGCCGCTGCTCCTCGTCCTTGATGCCGGTGGCGAGGGTCAGGGCCAGGATCAGGCCCGCCGCGCGCCGGTCGCGCTGGTCGGGCGGCAGTATCTCCGTCCCCCGGGCGAGCAGCACGATGTCGGCTGCCGCGTCCGGGCGGGTGAGGGAGGCGAAGCCCTCGGCAGCGGCCTGCTCCGTGTAGCCGAGGTGCGTGGTGAAGAACTTCCGGGACGCGGTGACGTCGTCGACGGTGAGGGACAGGGTCGTCGTCGTGATCGCGGCGGTCGGCGTGGCGGGAGTGGTCGGCTGCATGGAGGTCTCCTCTGCGGGTGCGATGCGGTGCTGTACGGCGCAGGGCTGCGGTGCAGGGCTGCGGGCGGGGCGACCTGGGCGGGCCGGCACCCGGTCAGTAGCCGCCTCGGCGGGGGAGGTTGCGTACTGGCGGGGGCATCCGGCGGGGCTGCGCGGGTGCCCCCGTCCGCTGCGGGTGGAGGCGGGGGCTCCTGGGCGGTACGGGGACGGCGGCGGGGTTGCCCGTCCGGTCGGCCAGGACCGCGCCCAGGTCCAGGGCGGGGAAGTTCGGTGCGGGGCGAGGGGCCTTCGGCATACGGGTGCCCTTCCATTCGTCGTTCGAGGTTAACTTTACGACGGAGGTAAATTTAGCCCGAGGCTTCAGGGGTGTCAACATAAAAATGCTACGAGGGTAAGATTGCTCCATGACTCCTGAGGCCACCGCCGTCGCAAGCGCCCCCGTCGGACTCCGTGAGAGCAAGAAGCAGGAGACCCGGCAGCTCATCTCCGATGCCGCCACCCGGCTCTTCCTCGACCAGGGCTTCGAGCAGACCACCATCGCCGAGATCGCCGCCGCCGCCCGCGTCGCGAAAAAGACGGTGACCAACTACTTCGCGCGCAAGGAGGACTTGGCCCTCGACCACCAGGACGCCTTCACCGGCTCACTGGCCGCCACGGTCGCCGGCCGGGCCTCGGGCGAGTCCGCGCTGACGGCCCTGCGGCACGCCTTCGCCGAGGCGGTCGCGGCCACCGATCCCGTCGCGGGCTTCTCCGGCCCCGAGTTCGCCCGGATGATCGCCGACAGCCCCACGCTGACGGCACGACTGCGCGACCTGCACGACCTCCGGGAGACCCGGCTCGCCGAGGCCTTGGCCGAAGCCACCGGCACCGCCCCCGACGACATCGCCGTGCGCACCGCCGCCGCCCTGCTCGGCAGCGTGCACCGCATGCTCTTCGACCGCATCCAGGAACTGACCCTGGCCGGCTGGACCAACGCACAGATCAGCGAAGAGATGGCGGCGGCAGGTGACTACGCGTTCGGGGTGCTGGAGGAACCGCTGGCCGGTTACGCCGCCGGGCCCTCCGCCGACCCGAAGGTCCACCCGGACCTCGTGCTCTAAGGGTGTTCTCAGCGGCCCGTCGTTCTCAGCGGCCCGTCGTCCTCAGCGCCCCGGCCAGGCGATGTCGTCCACCGCGAGGAACGCCTCGCCGACCACCTTCGCCGGGGTCGCGCCGGTGAACGCCACGACGTCCCGGTGCAGATGGGACTGGTCGGCGTAGCCGGTGTCGGCCGCCACCCGGGCCGGGCCCTCGCCCGCGACCAGGCGGTGGGCGGCGTGGTCGAAGCGGATCAGCCGCGCCGCGCGCTTGGGCGGCAGGCCGAGCTGGGAACCGAAGCGGGACCACAGCCGCTTCCGGCTCCAGCCGACGTCATCGGCGAGTTCGTCGATCCGGAGCATGCCGTGGCCGGCGATGATCCGCTGCCAGGCCCGGGACACCTCCGGGTCCACCGGCGCCCCGGCCGCGTACCGGCGGGTGAGCAGCTCGTCCGTGAGCGCGAAGCGGGCCTGCCAGGACGGGGCTTCGCCGAGCCGTTCGCGTATCCGGGACGCCTCGCGGCCCCACAGGGCGTCCAGCGGGACGACGGCACCGTCGAGCTCGGCGGGCGGCACTCCGAGGACCGCGCGGGCGATCACCGGGGACAGCCGCACCTGCACGCACTCGACGTTCTCCCCGTGCACCCGGACCGCGCCGCCGGAGCCGAGCCCGGGGCCGGCGACCAGGCACCCGCGCTGCTGCTCACCGGTCGCGGTGTCGAGGACGGGGATCCCGGCGCCGAATTCGAGGAGCAGGGTGACTGCCGGATGCGGGACCATGCGCAGCGCCTCGAGATCGTGCACGCGGAACCCGGCCATGGTGACTCCGCCCACCCGGCTGGGCCGCTGCGGCCGGGAGACGTCCCATTCGGCCGTACCGTGCATGAAGGTGTGCACACTTCCATGCTACGAGCGGGCCTGGGAGGGCCCCGCAGGAAGGGTGGAAAGCCGGCCGGGCGGAACATTCGTTCAATAAGCGGGCGGGGCCGGTGGCGACAGTGGGGTCATGACTGTTTCTGAGACCGCCCGGTTCTCGGCCGTGACATCGGCCGACGGCAGCACCATCCATGTGTGCCAGGACGGGCCCCGTGACGCCCCCGCGCTCCTGCTCATCCATGGATCGGCGTCCTCGGCACGTTCCTGGGACGCGCTCGTTCCGTTGCTGGCCGGCCCGGGGGCCGGGGCCGAAGCCCGCCGCGTCGTACGGATCGACCTGCTCGGGCACGGCCGGTCGGACAAGCCCGACGACGGCAGCTACGCGATCCCGGACCAGGCGCGGCGGGTCGGCGAGGTGCTGGACCGGCTCGGTGTCGGGCATGCCGTGGTGGTGGGCCATTCAAGCGGCGGGGTGGCCGCGACGGCCCTCGCCGAACAGCGGCCGGAGCTGGTGTCCGGTCTGGTGCTCGTCAACACGGGGCCCGGCCTCGGGGCGTTCATCGCCACCGGCTCCGGCGCCCCCGCCGGGCCCGTGCAGTGGCCGCCGAGCGACGAGCAGATCCGGCAGCTCGCGAGCACGGGCTTCAGCCGCCCCGGCTACCGGGTGCCGGACGCGCTGCTGGACGAGGTGCGCGCCATGACGCCGCACTCGTTCACCGCCACGATGCAGGGCACCCGCGCCTACCTGGAGCAGCGGGTGCTGCCGGACCGGCTGGCGGGACTCGGCAAGCCGTTGCTCGTGCTCTTCGGTGAGGACGACCGCCGTTGGCGCTCCTCGTCCGCCGCCGACTACCTCGTAGTCCCTGGTGCCCGGGTGGAGCTGCTGCCGGGGCTGGGGCACTCGCCGATCCTGGAGGACCCGCCCCGGGTCGCCGGTCCTCTGCTGGACTTCGCCGCGCTCCACGGCTGAAAGGGAGGGCGTCGTGCGGATTCTCGTCTCCGGTGCCGGGGTCGCCGGGCCGGTGCTCGCGCACTGGCTCACGCGGTACGGCTTCCGGGTCACCGTCGTGGAGCGGGCACCGGCGCTGCGCAGGACCGGTGGCCATGCGGTCGACCTGTTCCGGCCCGCCGTGGACGTCTCGGAGCGGATGGGGGTGCTGCCGCGCATCGAGGAGCGGGCCACCGGCACGGACCGGCTGACCGTCTTCCCGGAGGGGGCGCGGCGGCCCGTCCGGGCGGACCTCGCCAAGATCTTCGGCGGGGCCTCCGACCGCCATGTCGAGGTCATGCGCGACGACCTGACCACCATTTACCGCGACGCCTCCCGCGAGGACGTCGAATACCTCTTCGACGAATCGGTCACCTCCGTCTCGGCCGGAAGCGAGAACGGGGACGAGCACGGGTGCGAGGTGACGTTCGAGAGATCCGCGCCACGCCGCTTCGACCTCGTCGTCGGCGCGGACGGTCTGCACTCCACCGTGCGCCGCCTCGTCTTCGGCGCGGACGCGGGCCGCAGTTCCTTCCTCGGGGCCTACTTCGGGGTGTTGAGCCTGCCCAACGCCTCCGGTCTGGACGGGGAACTGCTGATGCACGTCGGGGTCGGGCGCACCGCCGGGATGTACGGGGCACGGCATCTGGGCGACGCGCGGGCGCTGTTCCTGTTCCGGAGCGCGCGGGAACTCGACTGGCACCGCCGCGACGTTCCCCGGCAGAGGGAGCTGTTGCGCGGGGCGTTCGCCGGGTTGCACCCGCAGGTCGACGGGTGGCTGGAGGAGCTGGACCGTACGCCGGCGTTCTACTTCGACTCGGTCAGCCAGCTCCGTATGGACAGCTGGTCGCGGGGGCGGGTGACGCTGGTCGGGGACGCGGGCTACTGCCCCGGTCCGGCCGTCGGCGGCAGCACCACGCTGGCGGTGGTCGGCGCGTACGTCCTCGCCGGGGAGCTGGCCCGCGCGAGCGGCGACCACGAGCGCGCGTTCCCCGCGTACGAGCGGGCGATGGCGGAGCACGTACGCGGCAGCCGTGCGGTCGCCCTGAGCGCGGCAAAGACGCTGATCCCGGCGTCGCGCCTCGGGGTCCGGGGCCTGGCACAGGGCGCGCGGCTGGTCTCCGCGCTGCCCGCGGGACCGGGCCGCGCGCTGCTGCGCCTCACGACGAGGAGCGGACGGCTCTACAACTCGATGACCGTCGAGGACTACGCGCCGGCAGCCGCCGTGTGATGCCGGCGGACGCGGCTAGGGCCTGTCCAGCGCGGCCTCCACCTCGTCCATCACGTGTTGCCAGTGGGTCCGTCGGCGTTCGCGTTCCTCCGCGTTCGCCAGGTGTTCCTGGTGGAAGCGGAGCGTGGTGCGGGCGCCGTCGGCGGCCGGGGTCACGGCCACCTGGAGGGTGGTGGTGCCGTGGGTGACGCGGATGCGGTCCGCCGGGCGGTAGCCGCGTACCTCGCCGGTCACGCCGGCGGCCGTCCGGTAGGGCGCGCCGCGCTCGGGGGTCAGGGCGGTGTCCGAACCTAGCCAGAGGGCGAGTCCCTCGGGACCGCTGATGAAGTCCCAGACGACGGACGGCGGGTGGGGCAGGGTGCGGGACACGCCGATCTGCCAGCCCGCGTCCCTGGTGAGTCCGGTGGGCATCGGTCATCCTTCCTCGGAGTGGCGGGCGCGCAGCGCCCTGACCTTGTGACGGTTGCCGCAGTGCTCCATCGAGCACCAGCGGCGGCGGCCGGGGCGCGAGGTGTCCACGTAGATGAGATGGCAGTCCTCGGCGGCGCAGGTGCGGATGCGGTGCGCGTGGGGGCCGGTCAGCAGTTCGACGGCGTCGCGGGCGACGGTGGCGGCCAGCGCCGTGCCGCTGGGGGCGCCGGCCCAGCGGCGGCTGCCGTCCGGGGCGATGGCGGGGGCCAGAGCGGAGCGGGCGGCGGTCTCGTTGATGACCGCCAGGTCGCCGGGCGGGTGCGGTTCGCCGCGCGTGTGGGCGATGACCACGCGGAACAGGGCGTCGCGCAGCATCCGTAGCGCCGCGACCTCCACGGCGGAGACGGCCGGTTCGGGGGTCGGGGTCAGCCGGGAGCGTTCCGCCCAGGCGACGACGTCGGCGGGCCCGTGCAGGACTTCGTACCGCTGGTAGGGCCCGGGGCCGCCGGTCGTCAGCAGTTCCAGGCACAGGGCGCCGGGGTCGAACCGGTAGGCGACGCCGGTGGTGGAGCGCAGGGTCAGGCCCACGGGCTCGGCCCGCGCGGCCGCCCCCGCTCTCTCTGCGGAGTTCATGTAACCACTATAAGTGGTTACAGTGACACCGTCAGGGTTCTGCGGCGGCCGGGGCCTACCGCAGCAGCGTCAGGTGGCCCCGGCTGCCGCGCGAGGTGCGGCTCGGAACGGCCGTCGCGGGGGCCGTAAAGCCGCCCACGGCGCGCGGGAGAACCACCTCGGCGGGACGGTGGGCGCTCACGATCGCGTCCAGGGCCTCCGCGAAACGGACGATGTCTCGGGCCGTGGTGTCGTGTCCCAGGGAAGCGTGCAGAGCCGTGGTGATGCCTCGTCCGGGCAGATGGAGCGGCATCTCCTGGGCCACCGTCTTGCGCAGGACGACCCCGTGGGCGCGCAGCTCGCGACGGAGCTGGGACGCCGTCAGTTCCTCGTGCCGGAAGGCCAGGACACCGGCCTGGACCCGGCCCGGGGCGATGAGCTCGGTGCCGGCGACCCGGTCGACCGCGTCACGCATCTCCGGGTAGAGGTCCTCGCGCGGCGCGGGCGCCTCCTTCCCGTGCAGGAGGAGCGCGGTGTTGAGGCCCGCGACGGACGCGCTGTGCGGCGTCCCGGGCAGGTCCTGGTCGTACCGCGCCGGGCCCGGCTCGGTGAGCGCGGACCGCAGGCGGGGCGTGGTGCAGGCGAAACCGACACCGGCCGGCCCGCCCAGGAAGCGCCAGCCGTCCCCGGTGAGCAGGTCGGCGCCGATGCGCGCCGCGTTCACGGGCAGGTGGCCCACGGCGTACGACACGTCGACCGAGTACAGCGCGCGGTGCGGGGCGAGGATGCGGCCGATCTCCTCGACCGGGTTGACGATCCCGCAGCCGGCGGGGACCTGGGCCACGCTGACCAGGGCCACGTCCTCGTCGATCTGCGCCGCCATCCACTCCAGGTCCAGGTCGCCGTGCGCGTCCAGCGGAACGACGTCGAGGCGGCAGCGGGTGCGGTCGCGCAGCGCGAACAGCGCGGTGAGGCGTGCGACGTCCTCGTACGGCGTCGTCCAGACCCGGTCGCCCGGCCCGACGGGCAGCCGGTCGAGCGTCTCCCGGAAGGCGTCGACTCCGCCCGTGACCAGGGACGTCACGCCGGTGGCGGGTACGGAGAGGAGGGTGCCGAGGCGTTCGTGGACCTCCGCGTCCACGATGTCCTCGACGTACTCCTCCAGTTCGTGCGTCCCGTACTCGTCCTCCCTGCGCAGCAACTCCGCGACGACCTCGCGCACCGCGGCCGGCGTGTGGCCTGCGGCGGCCGCGTCGAGACGGACCGTTCGTTCGACCTGGGGCGTCTGCACGTTCACTTCCGGGTCCTCCCCCCGTTGTCGGGGAACCTTGACAAGTCATTGCCTGACCTCTGGCAATATGTTGCCCGGCGTTTGGACAATTTGGCAACGGCCGCTCCAGCGATACTCAAGCAGAGAGGCCCCGACCCCTTCCCCTGGCCCCGTTTCCGAGATTTCCTGGCTCGCTTCTCCAGGGTTTGCCAAGCGTCGGCAGGAGTAGCAAGGGCACAGAGATCCTGCGCATAGCAGCAGGTCACAGCAGTGCGAGCGAGCAACCTCTGCCCGGAGTGGCGGCTTGACGCGCCCGACTCTCCATTTCCTCCACCCATTCACGAGGAAATTACGAGCGAATTCCTAGGGGGTGTTGCCAATCTTCTAGGCAAGAAGTTGCCAACACGGAACCCAGAACTTGTCACAAAGGAGTCCAGCCATGAAGAACATCGCCCGCGTCCTCGTCAGCACCGCCGCCGTCGCCGCCGCCGTTCTCACCTCCGCCGGCGTCAGCGCGGCCGGCGGCCAGGACATCGGCTGGCCCCTCACCGGCGGTTCGACCCACGTCTCCGCCGACATCGGCTGGCCCGTGGCCCCCCAGGGCGGCGGCGACATCGGCTGGCCGGGTGCCGCCCCCCAGGGCGGCGGGGACATCGGCTGGCCCTCCGCGCCCGTCGCCTGACCCGCGTCCGGTCCGCCGAAACCACCGCACGAGCGCCCGTCCAAGGCGGCTCGAGCGGGACACGGCACCGTGGCTCACGTACGCACGCAGGCTCGTACGTCCGGGCTCGCGCGCGGCCAGAAGTCCCGGCAGCCGGAAGGAAGTCCGCCCCATGGCACAGACACCGTGGAACGCGAGGTTCGAGACGATTCTCCGGCAGGGCCTTCCCGGCCTGGGCAAGGGGAAGACGCCCGACGCCGACGTCCCGATGGAGAGCTACGGACTCGACTCCATGGCACTCATCGGCATCGTGAGCGCCCTCGAATCGACGTACGGGGTCAGCCTCGCCGGCCAGCTCGTCGTTCCCGTGCACACCCTCACCGCCGGGCAGCTCTGGGGCATCGTCTCCGCGGCCCTCCAGCCCTCCTGGGACGCCGGCCTCTACCCGGCGTCGGACTCCCCCACCCTTGGGCGCACCCCTTGGGCCGTCGCCTGACCAACAGCCCCGCCCCCGCAGGACCCGAGAAGCCCCCGCCGCTCACCGAGCGCCGCGGGGGCTTCGGTCGTGTCCGACCACCCCGGCATCTCCTTGTGACGCAGGTCACAACTTCGCCATGTCACATCCGAGGGCCCCGGTTCCATCCCCTGGTTGTCAGCAGCCGGTATGGAAGGACACGATCATGAGCGCGCAGCAGGAAAACCGTACGGCGGCCACGCACCGAGTGGTGATTCTTGGGGCCGGATACGCGGGCATGGCGGCCGCCATTCAGCTGGCGGCCCGGACCAGGAAGCAGCGCGACACGGTGCAGGTGACCGTGGTGAACGCGCAGGAACGGTTCACCGAGCGGATGCGGCTCCACATGACGGCCACCGGCCGCACGCTCGCCGCGATGAGCGTCCCGGAGATGCTGGAGGGGACGGGCGCGCGGTTCGTGCAGGGCTGGGTGACGGCGGTGGACGCCGCGGCCAGGACCGTACGCGTCGACGACGACCGCGTCCTTCCCTACGACACGCTGGTGTACGCACTGGGCGGGGTCTCCGACACCTCGGGGGTCCCGGGCGCCGACGACTACGCGTACACCCTGAGCGGCGTCGAGGACGCGGATTTGCTCGCCGGCCGGCTGGAAACTCTCAGCGGCGGGAACGGCAGCGGCACGGTGGTCGTCGTCGGCAACGGGCTGACCGGCATCGAGTCGGCCGCGGAGATCGCCGAGCGGTATCCACACCTCGACGTGGTGCTGCTGGGCGGCAAGGAGCCCGGCGCGACCATGAACGGCAAGGCCGCGGCCCATGTGCGCGCCGCCCTCGACCGGCTCGGTGTCCGGGTGCGCAGCGGTGTCGAGGTGGTCAAGGTGCTCGCCGGTTCGGTGGAACTGGCCGGCGGCGAGAGCATCGCGGCCGACGCGGTCCTGTGGACGGGCGGCACCAGGGTGGCTCCGCTCGCCGCCGCGGCGGGGCTCGAGGTGGACGGGCGCGGACGCGTCGTCACCGACCGCGCGCTGCGTTCCGTTTCGCACCCGGAGGTGTACGCGATCGGGGACGCGGCCGCGATCAGCCAGGGATACGGGGTCATGCACGGCACCTGCCAGGGCGGCATGCCGACCGGAGTGCACGCCGCGCTGTCGATCGTCCGGGTCCTCGGGGGCAAGGAGCCCAAGCCCTTCCGGTTCGGCTATTACCACACACCGGTGAGCCTGGGGCGCGGTGACGCGGTCGTGCAGTTCACCCGGCCCGACGACAGCCCGCGACGGATATGCCTGGTGGGGAAGGCGGCCGTCCGGTACAAGGAGACCGTGACGGCTTCGCCCTGGCCGACGTACGGCCGGATGAAGAAAATGCCCGCTTCGGGCGCGTTCTGGCCCCGGGGCGGCCGCTTCACCCGCTAGGACCCGTATCCGATGTCACTGAGGGGCACCATGAACGACCCGACCGCCGATCCCGGCCGTCTCGCCCACCCCGACCAGCAGGTCTTCCTGGAGTACCGGCGGCTGCTGTTCTCCGTCGCGTACCGCATCCTCGGCAGCGCGGCCGACGCCGAGGACGCGGTCCAGGACGCCTGGCTGAAGTGGTCCGCCGCGGACCGTTCGAAGGTGGCCGATCCCAAGGCGTACCTGACCCGGATCGTGTCGAACCTGGCGCTGGAGCGGCTGCGGTCCGCCCGCTGCAAGCGGGAGACGTACGTGGGGCCGTGGCTGCCGGAGCCCGTCCTGACCGGCACCGGGGCCCCCGAGGCCGTCGTCCCGGACGCCGAATCGGCGGCTCTGGGCGCCGAGTCGGTGTCGATGGCCATGCTGGTGGTCCTCGAAACGCTCAGCCCGCTGGAGCGCGCGGTGTTCGTGCTGAAGGAGGTGTTCGCCTTCAGCCATGCGGAGATCGCCGAGGCGGTGGAGCGTTCCGAGGCGGCGGTACGGCAGGCCGCGCACCGCGCCCGTGAGCACGTACAGGCCCGCCGGCCGCGCTTCGAGGCCGGCCGGTCGGCGCAACGCGAGGCGACGGAACGATTCTTCGCCGCCGCGACCGGCGGTGACGTCAACGCGCTCCTCGAACTGCTCTCCCCGGACGTCACCCTGTGGACCGACGGCGGCGGCAAGGTCCGCCAGGCCCTGCGCCCGGTGATGGGCGCGGCGACGGTGGCCGCCTGGTTCTCGGCCATCGGCACGGTCGCCTACCAGGGCGTCGAGCCGGCCGACATGAGGGCCGAACTCGTCGAGATCAACGGCGGTCCGGGCATGGTGTTCAGCGGGCCGGACCGCGTGATCGCCACCGTGACGTTCGACTTCGACGCGGACGGACGCATCTCCGCGATCCACAACGTGGCCAACCCGGACAAGCTGCGGGCGGTCGCGGCGGGGGTTCCGTACGACCTCGGGGCGCGGTAGCCCGTACGGATGGTGCGCGGGTCGTCGCACACGACAGCAGCCCGCCCGGGCAGGACCGGACGGGCTGCGGAGGGGGAGCCTCCGGTCGATATCGACCCGTGTGTCGCATCAACGACGTTGCCGTACGCGGCCCGAGCATCGCTCCAGAACCGCTGGAGCTGTCACCGGCGGACGCCTCCCGGCCACGATCCCGTACCACGTTCTGGCAACGGCCGAGATCGTCCACGGCCCCGGCCGGCCCGCCCCGACCTGCGGCTAAGGCAGGGCTCCAGCCGGTCCGGAGAGACCTTCGAGCTCCTTCTGCCAACGTCCTGGCAATGTCTTGCCAAGGCTGAAGCCGCCGTCGAAGGAGCTCGCCACGATGTCCATTTCCGGTCTCATCGAGCAGCAGGTCCTCGCACGCCCCGACACCGTCGCCGTCCACGCTCCCGGACATCCCGGCGACGAGGTCTCCCTGACCTACCGTGAGCTGGGCCGAGCCGCCGACCGGCTGGCGCGGGTCCTGGCGGCCCGGGGCATCGGCCGGGGCGACCTGGTGGCGACGAGTCTGCGTCCCGGACCCCGGTGGGTGACGGCTCTGCTCGCGGTGCTGCGGACCGGCGCCGCGTACGTGGCGCTCGACCCGGCCGATCCCCTCGCGCACCGCCGGTTCGTCGTGGGCGACAGCGGGGCCCGCACGGTCCTGGCGGAGACGGCGGATGCCCTCGACTACGCGGGGCTGGGGGCGGCTGTCGTCAGCCCGCAGGCGGAGGGGCCGGCCGGTGGACCGCACCGGGCGGTCGACGTTTCCGGTGACGACCCCGCGTACGTCTGCTACACCGCCCGTTCCGGCGGCGGCTCGCCCGTCGGCGCCGTCGTCCCGCACCGGGCCCTCGGCGAACTGCTGCGGCCGGCGGCGGCGTTCCGGCCCGGCCCGGACGATGTCGTCGCGCAGGCCGCTAGTCCGGCGTCGGCCGCGAGCGCGTTCGAGATCTGGACGACGCTGGCCGCCGGGGCCCGGCTGACCGTCCTCTCCTTCGACACCTTCGCCGGTCCGGAACGGCTGCGGCGCGCCCTCGTCGACCACGGGGTGACCGTCGCCCTGCTGCCTGCCGCGCGGTTCCACCGGATCGTCCGCGACCGGCCCGACGCGTTCGGCTCGCTGCGCGCGCTGCTCGTCGGCGGCGGGGTCTGCGACCCGCACCAGGTGCGGCGGGTCCTGCGGGCCGGGGCGCCCCGGCGGCTGCTCCAGGTGTACGGGGCCGCGGAGACGGGTGCGTTCGCCCTGTGCCACGAGATCGGCGGCGAGGCGGCGGACGCGGTCCCCCTCGGGCGGCCCGTCGGGGCCACCGCCGCCGTGGTCGTCGGCGCCCACGGCCTGCCCGCCGAGCCCGGCACCGTCGGGGAGCTGCTGCTGGGCGGGCCCGCCCTCGCCGACGGGTACCTCGGCCGCCCGGAGCTCACCGCCCGGCGCTTCGTCGAGGACCGGTTCACCGGGGTCGGCGGACGGCTGTGGCGCACCGGGGACCGGGTGCTGCTGCGGACGGACGGCGCACTGGAGTTCGCGGGCCGGGTGGACGGCCACGTCACCGTGCACGGCCTGCGCGCCGAGCTCCACACGATCGAGTCGGCGCTCACCGCGCATCCCGCCGTCGCGGAGGCGGTGGTGACGGTGCATACGGACGCGGAGGGCGAACAGCGGTTGGTGGGGCATGTGGTGGCGGAGGACGCCACCGTCTCTTCCCGCGCCGTCCGCCTCGAAACCGCTCTGCGCGCCCATCTGCACCGGCACCTGCCCGACGGGCTCGTGCCCTCTTCCCTCGTTTCGCACCACGTACTCCCCCTCGACGCCGAGGGCCGCATCGACCGGGCCGCCCTGCCCGCCCCCGGTCCGGTCGCGGACGTGGTGGCCGGGTCGCCGCCGGGCACGCCGGTGCAGGAGATCGTGCGGGACCTGTTCGCCGAGGTGCTGGGGCTGCCGCGCCGGCTGATCGACGCCGACTGCGACTTCTTCCGCGTCGGCGGCCACTCCCTGGCGGCGGTCCGGCTGCTCGACCGGGTGCGCGAGACGCTGGGCACCGGGCCGGTCGGCCCCGACGCGCTGCACGCCGCCCCGACCCCGGCGGCCCTGGCCGCGCTGCTGGGCGAGGGGCCGGCCGCCGCGATCGGGCCGGGGGCGTCCGGTTCGGCCGGTACGGACAGCGTCGTGCTGGCGTTCCGGCTGCGCGGGCCCCTGGACGTACGGGTGCTGGACGAGGCGCTCGCCGTGCTGGGGCGGCGGCACGGGGTGCTGCGCAACTCCCGGATAGGGACCGCCGGGACGCGGCTGCGGTCCGCGGCTCCGGACGACCACCTGCTGGAACTCTCGCTGCCCGCCGACGGCGTGGACCTCTGGTCGCAGCTGCCGCTCGCCGCCGATCTGGCCCGGGTCCACCGGGAGCTGGCCACCGGAGGCAGCCCGTCCCCGGTGCGGGAACTCGTACGGTACGCACCCCGTTCTCCGTATGGCGACCGGGCACCGACCCCGCTGCCGGGCGGCGGGCCGCAGGTCTTCGACACGGCCCCCGGGCGGCTGCACGCGGACCTGGACGAGGCACTGCACGCGCGGCTCACCCGGTTCGCGGCAGCGCACGGGGCGACGGTCTTCATGGTGGTGCACGCGGCGCTCACCGCCGTACTGCGTCAGCTGGGCGCGGACGGGGAGATCACCGTCGCGGCGCCGGTCCCGGCCCGGGACAACGCGACCCTGCGCGGAGCCGTGGGCGCGTACGGGCGGGTGCTCGCGCTGTCCGTGGACGCGTCGGACGACCCGGCGTTCAGCGAACTGGTCCGCCGGGCGCGGGAGCGGGACCTGGCCGCGTACCGCAGCGGCGACGCGCCGCTCGCCGGTGCCGGGGGCGTCGCGCTGACGGTGCTCCAGGAGACGGCAGCGGCGCAGTTCGCGGCCGGGGCGCTCACGGTGCAGCCGGAGCGCGCCGGGCTGCCGCTTCCCGCCACGGACGTGGGCTTCACGCTGACGGAGCGGCAGAGCCCGGCGGGCGCGCCGACGGGCATCGCGCTGACGACCACGTACCGGCGCGAGACGGTCGGCGAGACCGTCGCCGCCACGCTGACCGGCCGGCTGACCTCCCTGCTCGCGGCGGCCCTGGACCACCCGGAGCTGCCCCTGAGCACGCTGCTGCTTCCGGCCCGGCGGCCCGCGGTCAGCAGCGGGGTGTGGGAGGGCGGGCGCCGGCACGTGCTGCCCGTCACGACGGTCGCCGACCTGTTCGCGGAGCGGGTGCGACGGGCGCCGGGGGCGGTGGCCCTGTCGGGTGCGATCGGCGTGGCCGAGGCGTCCGGCACGGGCGAGGCGGCGCGCGTATCCGTCATGGACTACGCCGAGCTGGACTCCCGTTCCGACCTGCTGGCACACGCACTCGTCACGCACGGCGCGGGGCCGGGCACCACGGTCGTGACCGCGCTGTCGTCGCCGACCGGGTTCGCGGTGGCCGCCCTGGCCGTCGCGAAGACGGGAGCCGCGTGCGTACCCGTCGATCCGGCGCGGAAACTCCCCCTTTCGGTGCGACCGGTGGTGATGCTGCTCGACGAGACGGCGGACCTGCTGCTGGATCAGATGCCGGAGGCCGTACGGCTGGTGCGCGACGAGGCCGCCGGTCTGCTGCCCGCCGACGGGAAGTGGCCGCTGCGGGACTCGGACCGTACGCGCCCGCTGAACCCGGACGACCCGGTGCTGTGGGCGCTCGGCGCGCCCGGCACCACGGTCGTCGGCGCAGGCCCCGTCGTCGCGGCGACGCTGGCCGAGCCGGTCGATGCCGCGTGGCTGGTACGCGGCTACCCGGATGCGGACGCGGCGATCGGCCTGCTGGGCGCGCTGGTGCGGGGCGTCCGGGTGCACGTACCGGACCTGTCGCTGCGGCACGCCGTACCGCAGGAACTCCTGCGCTGGTTGCGCGAGCGGGACGCCCGGACGCTGCTGGGCGGCAGCGACGAGGTGCTGGTCGCCCTGGTCGCGCTCGCCCGGGAGGAGGGCATGTCCCTGCTCACCAGCGGCGGCTGGGCCGAGGGCCACCTGGTCGTCGAGCACCGCGGTACGGGGACGGCCCGGCCCGCCCCCGGCTACCGGGCGTACGTCCTGGACGCCGGACTGCGCCCCGCGGCTCCCGGCGCGATCGGCGCGCTGTACGTGGCGGGGGCGGGCGTCGCCCTCGGCTACGCCGACGCCCCGGCCGCCACGGGCGAGCGCTTCCTGCCCGACCCCTTCGGCGGCCCGGACGCCACCGCCCGCATGTGGCGCACGGGCCGGGCCGCCCGGCTGGACGCGGAGGGCAACCTCACCGTGCTCGAAGGGCCGGCCCCGGACGACCCGTTCGCCGACACCCCCTCGACCTTCGTGGTCGTCGACGACGGCGCGGGCCGCCGCGCCCTGTGGCCGGCCGCGGCTGCGGTCCCCACGGGCTGGTCGGAGATCCACGCGGAGAGCGGATACGAACTGTGCCTGGATCACCTGGACGAGCTGCCGTGAGGGAGCGGGAGCGCCCCGGTCCGCAAGCCGCGCGACCGCCGCCCTCAACTCCGCGCGGTGTGCACCGGCTTGGCATCCGCCGATCGGGTCGAAAACGGGTGGTGGGGAGCCGCCTTCCGCGCCCGGCGGGGGCATGGCCACAAGATCGTTTACGGGTCGGCCTCCGGCCCGGCGGAGCGCGATCGGTATGTCGTGGCGTGTCCGTCACCCGACACGGCCGGGCCATGGGCCGGGCTCGTACGAAGGAGATTTTGTGATCGCACAGGGCAAGCGGCTCCTCGGCTCCCTGGCCATGGCGTTCGCCGCCGCGGCCTCCCTCACCGTGGCCGTACCCGCCGGATCCGCCTACGCCATCGACCACGTGGAGTGCGTCGGCGGCGCGGACTTCCTGAAGATCTACTCCCACCTCGACGGCCGGAACAGCGTCGACTGCTACGCCAACGCGGGCAGGACCGACTTCGGCGGCTGGTGGGCCGACCGGATCGTCACGGGCAACAACGACCTGATCTACTACGACGTCAACGGCGACTCGGTGCGGATCAACCGCTGGACGGACATCACGTTCCCGAACAACCCGCCCCGGATCAAGAGCATCCAGATCCTCTGAGCGCCCGGTAGCGAACGGCCCGGCCCCGCCGTCGACGAACGGCGGGGCCGGCGCCGTCACACCACGTCGAACTCGTTGCCCTCGGGGTCCATCATGGCGGCGGCGTAGAACCCCATGTCCGGCTCCTCCCGGATCCGCGCCACCGTGGCACCGGCCCCGACCAGCCGTCGCACCGTGGCGTCGACCCGCTCCTTGCGCACCTCCAGCGGGACGGCCCGGCCCCCGCCGACCTTGAGGTCGAAGTGCCACCGGTTCTTGGCGGCCTTCGCCTCCGGCACGCGCTGGAACCACACGCGCGGCCCGCGCCCCGTGGGATCGACGATCGACTCCGGTATGTCACCGGCTCCCGGCGGCAGTTCCTCGGCGGGGACCCCCATGTCCTCCCAGTAGGCGCGCCATGTGGCGTGCCCGTCGGGCGCCGGCTCGGGCACGTACCCCAGGGCCTCGGCCCAGAAGGCCACCATCCGCCGCGGATCGGCACAGTCGATCGTCAGCTGCACTGTCAGCTCCATACCCGGAGCATCGCAGGCGGGTCTGATTGCCGTGCGGGGGCCCCGGCCGCTTCGTAAGGTCGCCTGTGTGACGGGCGACGATGTGCTGGAGATCCTGGACGTACTGCGCAAGGCCGGGGCGGAGGTCTGGATCGGCGGCGGGTGGGGCATCGACGCGTTGGTGGGGCGGCAGACCCGGGAGCACGAGGACCTGGACCTGATGCACCGGCTGGAGCAGGAGCCGCTCGTCCTCGCCGCTCTTGCCGAAGCGGGGTTCGCCGAAACCCTGGACTGGCGGCCCGCGCGGTTCGTCGTCTCGGACGCCGGGGGACGGCAGATCGACCTGCACCCGCTCGTCTTCGGGCCCGGGGGCGGTGCGCTCCAGGAGTCGCTGGAGCCCGGGAAGCCGTTCGCGTACCCGGCGGAGTGCTTCGTGACCGGTACGGTCCTCGACCGCACCGTGCCGTGCCTCTCCGCCGAACAGCAGGTCTACTTCCACCAGGGTTACGAGCCCAGGGAACGGGATCTCCACGACATGGCCCTGCTGCGCGAGGCGTTCGGCATTCCTTCCCCCTGATCCCGCCCCGGCCCGGACCGGCTTACGGGAAGTAGAGGGCGGCCTTCTCCAGCACGTGTTTCGTGAACATGCCGCCCCAGGCGGTCCCGCCCCGGTACATCGTGGTGCGTACGGCGCCGGGGGCGGTCTCGACCGTGACGGGCCGGCTGATCAGTGTCGTACCGAGCAGCCGGGCGTCCTGGGCGGCCCACCGGGCCGCCTCGGGCCTGACGCGGGGGCTCACGAGGGCGGGAAGCACGAACGCCGCGTTGCGGGCGCCGGGTATGCCCTTGCGCAGGCTCTTGGCGTAGCTCATCGCCCAGACGGTGAACTCCCCCAGCATGGCCACGTCGACCTCGGGGACGGCTGCCGCGAATACGAACACCTCGGTCTTCGTCCCGAACCAGCGGACTTTGCGGTCGGCGCGGCAGCCGGTCACCACCCGGTAGTCGTTCCAGGGCGGCGAGCTCATGGTGCAGCCGTCGGCCGTCAGCCTTGCGTGGAGCGCCGTGAGGTAGGTGGCCGCCGCGTCGGCGGTCGGGCCGGGCCCGTTCGGGTTCATGCGCGCATCCTCCAACTTCCCTGGTACGTAAGGGAAGAGGGCCACGAAAGTACTACGCCGGATGCGGTACGTGGCAGCAGAGGCGGGTGCGGAGGCGGCGGGGCGGGGTGCTCGGCCTGCCGCGTCTCAGGGCGCTTCCGGGGCCGCCCACCGGGATACGGGTGCAGCGCCGGGCCGGCACCGTACGGTCTCCGTCAGCACGCCGACAGGGCCGCCATGATGGCGGTCGCCCGTCCCGGTTCGGAGGTCTTCGTGGCGGACGGGGCGGGGGTTTCGGGGGTGTCCGTGGCCGTGGTGTGCGTCATGTCGCGCTCCCCGTGCGTGTGGGTGTCTGGGTCGCCACGAGCGTGCTCCCGGCCGGTGCAGAACGCGTCGAGGGCTGCTGGATCTGGGAGAGGGCGTCGGCGAGGATGCGCCAGATCTCGGCCGCCAGGTCGATGTTGGCGTCCTGCTGTGCCTGCTGTGCCAGGGCCCGCAGCCCCTGCACCCCGGTCTCGTCGCCGGACAGGACGAGCAGCTGGTTGCGCAGGATGTCGAGGCGGACGCGGTCACGGTAGGTCATCATCGGTTCCTCGGCCGCGAGCTCGCCGAGCAGGGTGCGGGCTTCCCCGTATCGGCCCGTCATGAACGCGAGGTCGGCCTTGAGTGCCGAGAGTTCCTGGCGCATCCCGGGCGTGCCGACGAAGGCCATGGCCTGTTCGGCGGCGGTGACGCACTTCTCGGCGGCCTCCGGCTCGGCCGGGACCTTCTGGAGGTGTAGGCGGCCCGCCGCGAGGCGCAGCCGCAGCCACAGCACCAGGTCGTCGGTGCCCGCGAACCGCTCCAGCGCCTGCCCCAGGTACCGCTCGGCGCCCGCGTGGTCGCCCTGGCGCATCCGTACGGCGGCCGCCGTCCACATCGCCTCCGCCCACAGCGCGTCGGCGCGGCCCTCGACGAGGGCGGTCAGTTCGTCGGCGTACGCCCGCGCGTCCGGGAGCCTGCCCTCCTCCGCGCGTACGGAGACCAGGGCGAGCAGCACCGCGGCGTGGTCGTCGACGCCGACCCCGGCCTCGCGGGCCATGCGGTCGGCCTCCACCGCCGCGTCGGCGGCCCCGTTGATCTCGCCGAGGGAGCGCAGGCAGCGGGCGAGGCGGGTCAGGCCACGCACCTGGAGTTCGGGCAGCCCGACGTCGCCGCCGAGGCGGACCAGGCGCTCCAGGTGGTCGCGTTCGGCCGCGTGGTCGCCCTGGAGTCTGCGGTGCCGGGCCAGCAGCCACAGGGCCTGCCAGCGCAGCACGGGCAGCTCGTGACCCTCGGCGGACAGCGCGTCGTGCAGGGTGCTCAGGGCGTCGTCGGAGCCGGTGGAGGCGGCGAGGGTGAGGGCGTGGGCGAGTGAGCCGCCCGCGGGGTCCTCGAAGTCGGCGGGTTCGATGCCCAGGCGCTGGGCCAGGTAGCCGACGGCGCGTTCCGTGGGCTGGCGGGCGCCCGACTCCAGGCGGGAGAGGTAGCCGGTGGACATGCCCTCTCCGGCCAGCGCGGTCTGCGAGTAGCCCTGGGCCATGCGCAGCTTCTTCAGACGGCGTCCGAACGAGGGTTGTTGCAGCATGTGACCATTCCCCTGGAGTTGACGCGCTGTCGACACGGGCCGCCTGCCGGGCGGTAGCGGGCGGGTCGGACGGGTCGGGTGGGCGCCCTGGACGCGTTCGAGCGTAGGACCGGGGCAACGGAGCGGGCAAAGCTTTGCCTGCGTATGTGCCTCCGGTCTCGTGCACGTCTCTTGCGGGTCTCGTGCGCCGCTCCAGTGGCCGGGCGCCCACCTGCGGGGGCGTGTGGACCGGCGGTGCCGTCAACCGGTGGCGCGTACACCCGATTCGAAGGCGTAGATCGCGGCGTGGACGCGGTTGCGGAGCCTCAGCTTGTGCAGCATGTTCTGCACGTGCGTCTTGACGGTGTGTTCGGAGAGGGTGAGCGAGCCGGCGATCTCGGCGTTGGACAGGCCGCGGGCGAGGAGTTCGAGTACCTGGCTCTCGCGTTCGGTCAGCTCGTCCGGGCTGACCGAGGACAGCCGGGGGCCGGGCGGCGGGAGGCCGCGTGTTCCCCCGCCGACGAGGGTGTAACCGGCCGCCGCGAGCACCACGGCCGAGGTGAGCTCGCCGGCCGTCGCCGTGCCGGGAAGGTGTCCGCGGGTGGGCACGCCGCCGGGCGCCTCACCGACCGTGAGCACGCTGACGGCCCCGGGGTCGGGGCGGTCCTCCGGTGCGAGGGTGCCGTGCACGACCAGGACGCGGGGCCGGCTGGCGTGCAGGGCGCGGGCGAGAGGGGGGCCGGGCGGGCTCTCGCCGGTGACGTGGATGGCGGGGTGGTCCGCGAGAAGGGTGCGCAGTCCCACGCGGGCCAGCGGGTCCGTTCCCACGACGTGGACGCGGACCGGGCGGGGGCCTGGTTCCGGCACCTCGTGCAGCTCGGGCCGCCGGGCGGGCAGGACGCGCAGGGTGGCGTGCTGTTCCTCCATGGCGGCCCCTCCTCACACCTCGGCAGCGTCACCGTAGTGCGCGGCCCGGGGGCCTCCCGGCGGATTCGAGCGGTCCGCGACCGTTCCCCGATTCCGCCTCGTACAGCCATGTGCCCGCAACCGTCCGGGTTCGTACGAGACGTGCTCGAAGGCTGCTCGAAAGTGACTGGAGGGGTCCTTGTGAAGTGCCCCGGCGGGCAGAGGCCTGGTGCTTGAATGGTCTTGATCGGTACGGCAGTCGACCCAGGGGAGCGGACGCCGCCATGCGGAAGTCGTATTACGCAGCGCACGTCTACATGATCGTCGGAGTGATCTCGGGGCTCTTCTACCGGGAGTTCACGAAGCACAACGACTTCCACGGCGACACGCAGCTGGCGCTGATGCACACGCACCTGCTGGCGCTGGGCATGATCGTCTTCCTGATCGTCCTCGCCCTGGACAAGGTCTTCTCGCTGTCCGGCTCGAAGCTGTTCACTGCGTTCTTCTGGTTCTACAACACCGGCATCGCCATCTCGACCACGATGATGGGCGTCCACGGCATCCTGACCGTGCTCGGCCGCAGCGAGGACGACATCGCCGTGGCCGTTCCGCTGACCGCCGGGTTCGGCCACATCCTGCTGACCGTCGGGCTGATCCTGCTCTTCGTCCTGCTCGGCAAGCGCGTCAACGAGCACGTCAACCCGACGGCGACGACGACCGAACCGGCCGCGGAGACCGCCGGCACCGTCTGACGGACGGGTGACGGCCCGTCAGGCCGGCTGGGGCGCCGGGTGGGCCAGGGCGTCGGTGAGCAGCAGCAGCCGCTCGTCCGTGCCGGCCTCGGTGAGCCTGGCTCCCCCGGTGAGCGTCACCAGTCCGTGCCAGGCGCTCCACACCACCTCGGCCAGCACCCTGGGGTCGCGGCCCTCGGCCAGGGGCCCGACCACTTCCTGGATCTCCGCCATCACGTCGAGCAGGGGCTGCGGTTCGCGTTCGTCGCCGCGCTCCTCGCCCGTGTCCAGGACCAGCATCGCCTGGTAGAGCGCGGGCCACCGGGCGGCGAACGCGGTATAGGCGCGGGCCACCGCCTGCAGCGCCTCGCGGGGACCGCCGGACTCGGGGCGCGCGGCGCGCAGCACGGAGGCCAGCTCGACCAGTCCCTCGGTCGCCACGGCGTGGACGATCGCGTCCTTGTTCTTGAAGTGCTGGTAGAGCACGGGCTGGCTGTACTCGATGCGGTCCGCGAGGCGCCGCGTCGTCACGTTGTCCCAGCCCTCCTCCTCGGCCATCTCACGCGCGGTGGCGAGGATGAGCTGATGGCGGTTGGCCTGCTCACGGAGGCGGCGCTCTCTGGCGGTCATGGCCCCGATACTAACATTTCAGCGAAACTCTAGCTAGCGTTGATAGGGTTCCTGCTGCCGAAAGAAGTAGGGTGCGGCCCCTTTCCGTACAGCCGGGTTCGAGTGACTTTCGAGGCGTGGTCGCCACCATCGGCGGCAAGACCGCCACAGAAGGGCCACCTCATGCCGACCCGGACCCCCTCGGAGGCACTGCTCGACCTGGCCGCGGACGTGATGGGCCTCGACGCACGCACCCTGGCGGCCAGGGCCGCGGGATCCCCCTTCATCACCCTGGGCGGCACCTTCGACCGGGCGGCCCGGCTGCGGCTGCGCGCCGGTGAAGCCCTGGGTCTCGGCGTCGAGTTGGACCAGCTGATGGGGCCCGAGCCCCTCGCGGACGTCCTCGACCGCGCCGTCCCGGCCGCTCCCCCGCCGCCCGCACGGCCGTCGTCCGCCCTGCGCCCCCTGCTCCCGGGCCAGCGGGTGGCCTTCGGTGACACCTCCGCGTACCGGGTGCTCAGCGCCGAACTGTCCGGGCCGCTCGACGTCACCGCGCTGCGGACGGTGCTCGACGCGCTCTGCGACCGGCACGAGGGACTGCGGACGGCGTTCACGCCGTACGGGGACGGGGTGGGCCGGCACGTACTGGACCGGCACCCGGGCCCGCTGGCCGAACTCCCCGACACCGACCCGGTCGCCGCCGGACCGGACCCCGTCCCCGCTGAACCCGACCCCGTCGCCGCCGCGCACTCCCGGCTGGCTGCGGAGCTGCGGCGGGTCGCCGGGCAGCCGGGCCGGCCGCCCGTCGCCTTCGCCCTGGCCGCGCTGGGGCCCGGCCGGCATCTGCTGTCCTTCGTGCACCACGAGGCCGTGGCCGACGGCTTCTCCGCCGCACTGGTCTGGCGCGAACTCCTCGCCGGTTACGAACGCGTGGTGCGCGGGTCCGCGCCGGGGTACACGGCGGCTCCGGGCCCGGACGCGGTGGAAGGGGCCCACCCCGAGGCCGTGAGCGCCCAAGGCGCCGCGCCCCGCTTCCGCACCGAACGCATGGCCTTCGCCCTCGACGACTCGTTACGGGACGCGGTCGACGCGACCGCCCGGCGCGCCGGGGTGCCGCACAGCTGTGTGCTGCTCGCCGCCTGGGCGCTGGTCCTGGGGCGGGACTCGGGCGCGGACGCGGTGCCGGTCGGCGTCGAGCTGCCCCGGCACCCGGGCGCGGCGGCGGTGCGGGCCGTCGCCGCGTGCGGGGCCCGGGTGTCGGCCGCCTGCGAGCTGGAGGGCACCACGGACTACTTCCTGCGGGGCGTCGCCTGCGCGTTCGGCGAGGCCCTGGGCCGGCTCCGCGACGAGCCGTCCGGGGCGCGGGAGCGAGGAACCGCACACACCCTCGCTCCCGCGTCACCGGCGCCGGTGCTCTTCGCGGCCCGCGACGAGTGGCTCCCGGCCCGCGCCTCGTACGGCGGCCTGACCGCGCGCTTCCACCACGCCCACCTGGGCACCGGCCCCGCGCAGGCGGCGCTGACCGTGCTGCGGTGGCGGGACGACCCGTTGCTCTGCCTGGACTTCGCGCCCGCCGTGATCCGACGCGCCGCGGCCGTACGCCTGGTGGCCGAGGTCCGCCATGTCCTGCGGGCCCTCGTGCGCGCCCGCGCGTGGGCGCCGGTGGACCACCTGCTGGCGCGCTCCGGCGCACCCGGCACCGCCCCGTTCCCGGCGGCCGGGACGGTGCCGCTCCCCCTGTGCTGAGAGTGGCCCGGTGCGCGCGGCGGGGGACACAGCACGCACACCGGGGTCTGGGAGGGTCAGCCCGCGAACTCCGCGAGCCGCTTCACGGTCTCGGCCGGCAGCGGCATGGACGCGATCTCGTCGGCGACCTTGCGCGCGCCGACCCGGGCACTCTCGGAGGCGAGCAGTCCGCGCGCCGCCTCGGTGACCGCGTCCGCGGTCAGGTCCGGGGCGAAGACGACCTCGCCGGCGCCCGCGTCGCGTACCGCGCGGCCGTTGGCCGGGCCGTCCGCGCCCTGCGGCAGCACCAGCTGCGGGAGCCCGGCGGCGAGGGTGGCGAGCGTGGTGCCGGCGCCGCCGTGCTGGACGACGAGCGACGCGCTCTCCAGCGCCTTGGCCTGGGCGACCCACGGCACGGCGACCACCCGGTCGGGCAGCTCGCCGAGCTCCTCGACGGGGACCACGGGACCGGCCGCGACGAGCAGCGGGACGTTCAGCGGGAGCAGGCCCCGGACGACGGTGCGCAGCACGTCCGCCGAGCCGAGGGCGGTGCCGAGGGTGACGTAAACGAACGGCTCCGAGCCGCTGCGGAACGGCTCGGGCAGCTCGCCCGGCTCCGCGTACGCGACCGAGCGCTGCTCGATACGGGGCAGCGGCGCGGCCAGGAAGTGCGGGTCCTGGATGGACGGCGGGCAGATGTCGATGTACGTACGGGCCAGGGCCAGCAGCTGGCCGCCGGGCACGTCGACGCCGAGGTCGGCGGCGGTGGCGAGCAGCTTCTCCTGGACGGCCAGGTCCTCGGGGCCCTGGGCCATCAGCCCGACGCCGTGCGCGACGGCCGGGATGCCCGCGAGACGGGCGGCGAAGGAGGCGCCGGGGTTCAGCGCCTCGTAGACGACGAGGTCGGGGCGGAGCCGCTCCAGCTCGGGTGCCAGGTCGGCGGCGACCCAGCGGGGCAGCACGGAGCCGAACACCTCGACGTGCAGCGCCGCCAGGACCTCCGGCGGCACGTCCTGCGCGCCGAGGTCGCCGCCCTGGTGGCCCATGGCGCGTACGGCTTCCATGAACGCCTCGGGGACCGGGCGCCCGGCCTTGACCGGGTCGAGGCCGGCCCGCACCAGGGCGGGATGCAGCTGCTCACCCGTGGCGAAGGAGACCTCGTGGCCCGCCGCCTTGGCGGCCGTCGCCAGGGGGATGAGGGGATAGACGTGGCCGAAGTTTCCGGCGCCGGCAAAGAGGATTCTCATACCGCCTCAGCGTAGGGACGCCGACCCGCCTTGTCTAGTGACGCTAGAAAATTTATCACTGACAACTTCACTGCTCGCCAGGGCAGTTGATCGAGCCGGACTCAAGGACTCCTGTGGGGCCTCTCCAGCGCAAGCCCATCGCGACGGCCCATCGTCGTGCTGCGGCCGCCTGCCCCGGCTCGCGGGACACGGCATGGCGCTCGCGGGAAACGGCCTACCGAAGGAGCTCTCGATGACCATCACCCAGGCCGCGCCCCCCGGCGTCGCCACCAGCGCGGCCGGGCGGTTCACGCTCTCCGCGCAGGCCCTCGACAGCGCGGTGACGCCGAACGCGGTGTTCCGCGACTGGTTCGACGCCCAGCGCCGTACCAACCGCTACGACGTACGCCGCATCCCGTTCTCCGAGCTCGTCGGCTGGCACTTCGAGGACGCCACCGGCAACCTCGTGCACGACAGCGGGCAGTTCTTCTCTGTGGAGGGGCTGAGCCTGCACACCGAGTGGAACGGGCACGAGCACTCCTGGTCCCAGCCGATCATCAACCAGCCCGAGGTCGGCATCCTGGGCATCGTCGTCAAGGAGTTCGACGGCGTCCTGCACTGCCTGATGCAGGCCAAGATGGAGCCCGGCAACGTCGACACGGTCCAGCTCTCCCCCACCGTGCAGGCCACCCGCAGCAACTACACGGGCGTGCACAAGGGCGCCGCCGTCCGCTACATCGAGTACTTCACCCCGCCGCGCGCCCGCTCCCGCGTCCTCTACGACTCCCTCCAGTCGGAGCAGGGCTCCTGGTTCCTGCGCAAGCGCAACCGGAACATGCTGGTCGAGGCCGTCGGGGACGTACCGCCGCACGAGGACTTCGTCTGGCTGACGCTCGGCCAGATCAACCAGCTCCTGTACGAGTCCAACGTCATCAACATGGACGCGCGCACCGTCCTCTCGATGATCCCGGCGCTCACCGGCAGCGGCCCCTCGCTGCACTCCACCGAGCACGTGCTGAGCCGGCTCACCGAGATCAAGGCCCGCCGGCAGCTCGTCCAGCGCACCATCCCGCTGAACCGGGTCCAGCGCTGGCAGCGCACCGACCACGAGATCGTCCACGACACCGGGCACCACTTCACGGTCATCGCCGCCTCCGTGGCCGCCGCGAACCGCGAGGTCAAGAGCTGGACTCAGCCGCTGCTCGCCCCCGCCGAACAGGGGCTCTCCGCCTTCCTGATCCGCCGGATCGGGGGCGTACCGCACCTGCTGGCGCACGCCAGGTCCGAGGCCGGCGTGCTAGACGTGGCCGAGCTGGGCCCCACCGTGCAGTGCCAGCCGGGCCGGGCGCTGTCCCTGCCGCCCCACCAGCAGCCGCGCTACCTGGACGTCGTCCTGGGCGCCGATCCCGGCAGGCTGCTGTACGACACCGTGCAGTCCGAGGAGGGCGGCCGGTTCCACCACGCGGGCAACCGCTATGTGCTGATGGAGGTCGGGGAGGAGTTCCCGCTCGACGTGCCCGAGGACTTCACCTGGGTGACCGCGAGCCAGCTCTCCGGCCTGGTCCGGCACAGCAACTATCTGAACGTCGAGGCCCGCACGCTGCTCACCGGCCTGCGCGCGGCCTGGTCGCTGGGCGGGGTGTACGCATGACGGGCGCGCGGGTAGTGCGGCTCGGGGTGCTGGGCTGTGCGGACATCGCGCTGCGGCGCACGCTCCCGTCGCTGGAGCGGCAGCCGCTGGTCGAGGTGACGGCGGTGGCCAGCCGCCGTGTCGAGCGGGCCCGGGAGTTCACCGAGCGGTTCGGCGGCGCGGCCGTCGAAGGGTACGAACGGCTCCTGGAGCGGGACGACGTGGACGCCGTCTACATCCCGCTGCCGCCCGAGCTGCACGCGGAGTGGACGCTGCGGGCACTGGCGGCCGGCAAGCACGTGTGGTGCGAGAAACCGTTCGCGACGGACCTCGCGGAGGCCGAGAAGGCGGTGGCGGCGGCGCGCGAGCGCGGGCTGCTGCTGATGGAGAACTTCATGTTCCTCCACCACTCCCAGCACACCCGGGTCCACGAGCTGGTCGCGGACGGCCTCATCGGCGAGGTCCAGCTCTTCGCCTCGGAGTTCGGCATCCCGCTCCAGCCGGCGGCGGACGGCTCGGGCGGGCTGCGGCGGGCCAGCACCCTGCCGGAGGTCGCCGCCTATCCGCTGCGCGCGGCGCAGCTGTTCCTCGGCCCGGGGCTGAGGGTCGCCGGTGCGCAGGTGCGCCCGGCGAGCGCGCACGGGCCGAGCCCGGCCGGCAGCGCGCTGCTCGAATCGCCCGACGGGGTCGCCGCGCAGCTCTCGTACGGGGTGGAGCACGCGTACCGCAGCGGCTACGAGCTGTGGGGCAGCCGGGGGCGGGTGCGGCTGGAGCGGGCGTTCAGCACGCCCGACGAGTACACCCCCGTACTGAAGGTGGAGCGCGACGGGCGGGCCGAGGAGATCGCGCTCGCCCCCGACCACCACTTCACCAACACCGCCGGGGTCTTCGCCCGCGCGGTGCTGCAGGGCCAGGACTTCGCCCCGCACGCCGACGCGATCCTGGCGCACGCCCGGCTCGTCGAGGAGGTCCAACGGGCCGCCGGCTGACGCCGATACGCATGGGGCGGCCTCGATTATTACGGCGTAATAATCGAGGCCGCCCCGCGTGGTTCCACTGCCCGACGGGCCGTCAGGCGGCCGCGTTCTGCATGGCGTAGAAGTCGACACCGAGCTGGTGGAACATCCCGCCCATGTCCAGCTGGTCCCAGTGCTCGGCCAGCAGGCCGTTCTCCACGCGCCAGATGTCGATGGACTGGAACGTCAGCGTGCGGCCGGTGGCCTCGACGCCGAAGAAGGCGCCCTGGTGGGTGCCCGAGTACTCGAAGCGGCCGGAGACGCGGTCGCCGTCCGAGATCACGTCGTGCACGGCGATCCTGATGTCCGGGAACGCGGCGAATATCTGCTTCCAGAACTCGGTGTTGGCCTCGATGCCGTCCTCGACCACGGGGTTGTGGTCGATGTGCCCGGGCGCGGTGTGCTCGCTCATCCGGCTGATGTCGTGATCGTTGATCATGTCGACGAACGACTGGATGAGTGCGCGGTGGTCTGCCATGGGTGTGCCTTCCTCGTGCTCGCCTCAGGGAACGCTTCGAGGATCTGCACGGGTGGTCGAGCCGCCCTGGAGGCCTCCTGTGGCGCGGCCGATCCCCCATCTGTTCTCAAGTGCCCGCTCCTAGCGTCGGGGTCATGAAGGCTCTCGTACTCTCCGGCGGGGCCGGAACCCGCCTGCGCCCCCTCACCCACACATCCGCCAAGCAGTTGGTGCCCGTGGCCAACAAGCCGGTGCTCTTCTACGGCCTGGAAGCGATCGCGGACGCCGGCATCAAGCAGGTCGGCATCATCGTCGGGAATACCGCCGACGAGATCATGGAGGCCGTCGGAGACGGCTCCGCGTTCGGCATCGAGGTGACCTACATCCCGCAGGAGGCACCGCTGGGCCTGGCCCACGCCGTGCTCATCGCGCAGGAGTTCCTCGGCGACGACGACTTCGTCATGTACCTCGGCGACAACTTCATCGTCGGCGGCATCACGGACCTCGTCGACGGCTTCCGCGCCGACCGGCCCGACGCGCAGATCCTGCTCACCAAGGTCTCCGACCCGAAGGCCTTCGGCGTCGCCGAGCTGGGCCCCGACGGCCGGGTCACCGGTCTGGAGGAGAAGCCCGAGCACCCCAAGAGCGACCTCGCCCTGGTCGGCGTCTACCTCTTCACGCCCGCTGTCCACGAGGCCGTCCGCTCCATCGAGCCGTCCGGGCGGGGCGAGCTGGAGATCACCCACGCCCTCCAGTGGCTCATCGACAACGGCCGCGACGTGCGCTCCACCACGATCTCCGGCTACTGGAAGGACACCGGCAACGTCACCGACATGCTGGAGGTCAACCGGTCCGTCCTGGAGACCTCCGAGCAGCGCATCGACGGCAGCGTCGACGAGAGCAGCGAGATCATCGGCCGCGTCACGGTCGAGGAGGGCGCCTGTGTCGTCGGCTCCCGCATCGTGGGCCCGGCGGTCATCGGTGCCGGCACCGTCGTCACGTCCTCGTACGTCGGACCCTTCACGTCCATCTCGCGCAACTGTGTGATCAGCGACAGCGAGATCGAGTTCTCCATCGTGCTGGACGACTCCTCGCTCAACGGGGTCCGGCGCGTGGAGGCGTCGATCATCGGGCGGAACGTCGTGGTGACGCCCGCCCCGCGGATGCCCGCGGCCCACCGTTTCGTCCTCGGCGACCACAGCAAGGTGCAGATCTCCTCATGACCGACACACGCATCCTCGTCACCGGCGGCGCCGGCTTCATCGGCTCCCACTACGTCCGTACGCTGCTGGGCCCCGACGGCCCCGGCGACGTCACCGTGACCGTCCTCGACAAGCTCACGTACGCCGGCAACCCGGCCAACCTGGACGACGTCCGGAGCAACCCCCGCTTCTCCTTCGTCCCGGGCGACATCTGCGACCGCGAGCTCGTCGCGAGGGTGGTGGCCGGGCACGACCAGATCGTGCACTTCGCCGCCGAGTCGCACGTCGACCGCTCCATCCAGGGCGCCGCGGAGTTCATCACGACCAACGTCCTGGGCACCCAGACCCTCCTGGACGCGGCGCTGCGCCGGCCGGGCGGCCCGGTTCCGTTCCTGCACGTGTCGACCGACGAGGTCTACGGGTCGATCGACGAGGGCTCCTGGCCGGAGACGGACCCGCTGCGCCCGAACTCCCCGTACGCCGCCTCCAAGGCGTCCTCCGACCTGGTCGCCCTGTCGTACCACCGCACCCACGGGCTCGACGTCCGGGTGACGCGCTGCTCGAACAACTACGGCCACCACCATTTCCCCGAGAAGGTCATCCCGCTGTTCATCACCAACCTCCTGGACGGGCACAAGGTGCCGCTGTACGGGGAGGGGCTGAACGTACGGGACTGGCTGCACATCGACGACCACGTCCAGGGCCTGGAGCTGGTGCGCACCGGCGGCCGCCCGGGCGAGGTCTACAACATCGGTGGTGGCACGGAGCTGAGCAACAAGGAGCTGACCGAACTGCTGCTGGAGCTGTCCGGCTCCACCTGGCAGAGCGTCGAGCACGTGGCCGACCGGCTCGGGCACGACCTGCGCTACTCGGTCGACTGCACCAAGATCCGCGAGGAGCTGGGCTACCGGCCGCGCAAGGACTTCACGCAGGGGCTGCGGGAGACCTTCGACTGGTACCGGGACAACCGCGCCTGGTGGGAGCCGCTGAAGAACAGGGCCGCCTTGTGACCCTCCGGCCGCGGCCTGCTTCAGGCCGGGCGTTCGGTGCCGAGGGTGATGCGGCCGTCCGTCCAGGCGCGCAGGGACCGGGCGAGTCGCTTCAGTGACGGGCCCCGCACGTGGTGCAGATGTACCGCGAGCCGCGTGCCGAACAGCGCCTCGAAGCGGGCTCCGAGGCCCCGGCCGGTGCCGCTGAACATGTCGTCGGCCGGGATGTCGGGCCGCGGCGGTTCATCGATCCGGTACACGCACAGGGCCCGCCGGCCCGCTATCGGCCCGGGAAGGACGGCGACCGCCCGGACCGCCGACCAGCCCAGCTTGATCACGGGGTCGTGTCCGAACGCCTGGTGGTACGCGACCCCTCCGGGATGGAAGCGGACGGCGGGATCGTCGGGGCGGGCCGGTGTGGGCCCGCCCGTGTACGCGCGGACCGTGGTCAGGAGCGTGCTTCCGGGCCGGTAGAGGAGCGACTGCCGGTGGAGCTGTCGGTCGTGCGAGGACTCCTGGCCCATCTCGCGACTCCTTCACGGCCTCTCGCGCGGGACTGATGGCCGCATCAGCCTCGCACGGACCCGTTACACGCACCATGCTCTTTGAATAGGGTGCGCCCATGCCCACCGCGCGCGCCCCCGAACCCGCCCTGCTGGATCCCAAGGGCCCGGTGATCACCGCGATCGCCTGCACCGTGGGGGCGGTCCTGCTGCTGGGCGCGGGCGGCGCCGCCGTCTACGTCGCGGTCCGTACCGTCTCCGAGATCGGTGGGACCGGCAGCGGATGGACGTGGGCGGGCACCGCACTCTTCCTGGTCGCCGTGTTCGTCGCGTACGTCGGGTGGTCGACCTTCGTCTCCGCCCGCGTGGAACGCCGGCTCACCCTCCGGCTCGCCGCCACCGGTGTCGATGCGACCGCCCTGGTCCGGTCGGCGTCCTCCGCCCCTCCGACCAACGAGGAGCACGAGCAGGTCCGGCTGCTGATATGGGTTGACGGCCCGGGATTCGAACCGTTCGAGTGCACATGCGACCTTCTGGCGTACCTGTTCGGGGACGCCGCACAGGGGACGGTGCTGCCGGCCCGGGTCGACCCGGAGACGCGCGTGTTCACTCTCGAACGCCGCTCCGCACCCCCGGCACCCGGCACCGGAGGCAGCTGAGCCCGCCCCGCATCCGGCGAGACCTGTCACAGCCGCTGGAACGACACCTCCGGGTCGGCGGCCGTCGGGCCGTCGAGCAGCGGCTGCGGTACGCCCTTGAGATGGAGGTCGAAGAAGGCGGCGACGTAGTCGCGGGTGATGCGGCTGGAGGGGTGGGCGGCCAGCGGTGCCGAGGGGTCCTTGATGCCCAGTTCGGCGCCGAGAACCGGCATGTCGGTGAAGGTGAAGTGGCCCGCCCCGGCGACCGTGAGCCACCGCTTCCAGCCGTCCAAGCGCGGCCAGTCACGGTCCCACGTGGTGTCGGTGGTGCTGCCGGGGGCGTGCTGGACCTCGGTGCCGAGCATCATGAACGGCCGGCCCCGGAGCCCCGCGTCGGGGACCGGGGCGTAGAAGGCGCCGTCCATGTTCACGCCCGCGCGCACCCGCGGGTCGGCGGCCATCGTGGCCGCGGCGGAGTCGCCGCCGATGGAGTGCCCGGCCATGCCGACGCGCCGCCGGTCGATCATCGAGGCGTACGACCAGGCGGGGTGATGCCCCGTCAACCGGTCCAGCAGGAACGAGACGTCCCTCGCCCGGCCCCGGGCGACCTCCGCCATGCCCGCGTCCCCGGTCCGCTCCACCAGGTCGCAGGCGGCGCAGGGCAGGACGCGTCCGCCCGGGAAGACGGTCGCGAGGGACTCGTAGGCGTGGTCCACCGCCGCGACGACATAACCGCGTGAGGCCAGGTCCGCCGCGAGGGAGGTGAGCGTGAAGCGGCTCTGCCCGAAGCCCGGCGACAGCACGACCAGCGGGAACCGGCGGCGCGCGGGCGCCGCGCCCAGCCGCGCGTGGGTCTCGGTGGCCCCGACCACACCGGGCTTGACGAGACCGCCGAGCCCCCGGGACTCCAGCAGCAGTTCCGCTTCCTTCTCGCTCATGTACGGAGCCGGCACCCCGCTTCCGGCCCGTGCCGGGTAGAACACGGACGCCAGCAGCTCGCGTCCGCCGGCCTCCGGAACGTACGGGTCGGCGCGGCCGGTGTCCCGCAGGTGCAGGGTGCTCCGGCCGACGCCGTACGGCCCGGTCGGCGCGGGCAGCCGCAGGTGCTGGGCGGCGGCGGTGAGTGCGGGGCCGCCCGCGGCGGGCGACGGGGTGGCGGCGACGGCCGGGGCGACGGCGGTGGCCCCCAGGGCGAGGACGAGGAGCGAGGCGGCCAGGCCGCGGTGACGAGTTCTCATGATCGGAACGCTAGGCGCGGACCGGGTGCCTCAACGTCCGCCCACGGGTGGTGGTTCGGTACCTCCGCGGTCGCATGTACGTGGCTGCGCGCCGTACCACGGGCCTACAGACGGTCCGCGTAGTACGCGTGCAGAGCGGCCTCGCTGCCGGAGCCCAGGGCGGTCATGATCCGCTGGTAGCGCGCGGAGCGGAGGTCGCCTGCGACGAGGACGCGGGGGTGCTGGCCGGCGGGCGCGCAGTACCCGTCGGCGCCCCGGACCAGATCCCCCGCCGGTGCGGCGGGCGCGCTGCCGAGGCTGAGGTACACGGCGTCCGCCGCGAGCCTGTGCCGTACACCGTCCGGGCCTGTCGCCTCCGCCGCCCCGTCGTCCGCGAGCGTCAGGTGCTCGACGGGGACGAGCGTGACCCGGGGGTCCTCGCGGATCTCCTCGGTCTTGTACGCGTCGGCCGCCGGGTACGCCACGAGGAGCCGGATGCCGGTGTCCGGACGGGCGCGCAGGAAGGTCCCGATCGGCCGGTCCCCGCCGAGGACGAGGAGCGTCCGGCCCTCTGCCGCCTCTGCCTGCCAGAGCGGCGGCAGGGTCGGCCCGTCCGGGGCGGTGATCCAGCCGACGTCGCACGGCTGGAGCGGCCCGACCCCGGTGGCGACGACGGCGTACGGGGCGGTGAGACGGGCCCCGCTGTCGAGGGTGGCGGTGACACGGTCCTCGTCAGCGCGCAGCTCACTGACGTATCGCCCGAGTGCGAGCCGGCACAGCTCCGTGCCCCTGACCTCCGCGGTGACGGCGTCGGCGAGCGCGGGGCCGCCGGCATGGCCGCCGAGCACGTTGTTGAGGACCGGAATCCGGCAGAGGTTCCGGCACAGCCGGTCCGGCTCGACCAGCACCGACCGCATCCCGACCCCGGCGGCCATCCGCACGGCGGCGCAGCCGGCGGGACCGCCGCCGATGACGAGGAGGTCGGTGTCGTACAGCGTGTCGCCCATGGAGCCATTCCAGCACCCCCGCCGTACCGCTTCCGCCGTACGGCGGGCCACCGGCGCGGGCATCGCATAGCCTGCCCCGCATGCCCGGAATCGCCACCCACCGCGACGACACCCCCGACGACGCCCGGCGGGAGCGGCTGCGGCGGACCTTCGACGAGGACGCGGAGCTGTACGACCGGGCCAGGCCGGGGTATCCGACGGCGTTGTACGACGACCTCGCGGAGCTCGCCGGGGCCCGTCCCGGCAGCCGGGTCCTGGAGGTGGGCTGCGGGACCGGCCAGGCCACCGTCCCGCTGGCCCGGCGGGGCTGCCGGATCACGGCCGTCGAGGCGGGGCCGAGCATGGCCGCGGTCGCCCGCCGCAATCTGGCCGGGGCGCGGGGCGTGGAGGTGGTGACGGCCGAGTTCGAGAGCTGGCCGCTGCCCCCGGAGCCGTACGACACGGTGCTCGCGGTGACCTCGTTCCACTGGATCGCCCCGGCGGTGCGCGTGCCCAGGGCCGCCGACGCGCTGCGCCCCGGCGGTGCGCTCGCCGTGGTGCGTACCCAGCATGTGGCGGGCGGCACCGAGGAGTTCTTCCTCGATGTCCAGCGCTGCTACGAGCGGTTCGACCCGGACACGAAGCCCGGGACGCGCCCGCCCGCGACCGCCGAAGTCGGCAACGCGGACCACGCCGAGGAGGTGGCCCGCAGCGGCCGCTTCGGCCCCACGGTCTTCCGCCGTTACGAGCAGGACCTCACGTACACCGCGTCGGAGTACCTGGACGTGCTGCGGACGTACTCGGGTCACCGGGCGCTCCCGGACACCGCCCGCCGCGGGCTGCTGGATGCCATCGCCGAGCTGATCGACGGGCGATACGGGGGCCGGGTGACCAAGCGCTACCTGATCGAGCTGGGGGTTTCGCGCAGGCGCTGACCGCCTACTCGCTCACGCCCGCGATCCCCCAGCCCCTGCGGGCGGCCTCGGCCAGGACTTCGCCCCAGTCGGTCAGGAGGCGCACGAAGGCGTCGAAGCCTTTGTACTGGGACGCTTCGGAGCGCTCCTCGTAGGGTGTGCGGAGCTCTTCGAGCCTTGGCCGTACGCGCTCCCAGGCCGCGAGCAGGTCCCGTACGCCCTGCGGGGACTGCGCGACCAGCAAGCCGTAGCCCCCGGTGAAGAAGGCGTGGCCCTCGCCCGGCTCCTCGTCGTCGAAGTCCGGACCGTCCCAGATCAGCCCGCCGAGCAGCGCGTCCAGCTCCGCCCGCACGTCCGCGTCGACGTGGTCGCGGGCCTTCTCCCACGCCTCCCCCGCCCAGAAATGCGGCTTGTACGAGCCGAGGGTGCCCGGGAACTCGTACACGCCGAAGAGCGCGCTGTGCGGCCCGCGCGGCCACTCCCACCCGTACGTCACCGACACGGCGTCCCACAACCCGGTCGCCTCGTCGTACCAGGCGTTCCGCAGCCGCTCCAGCCGTTCCGGGGGCGGGACCTCGGCGAGCCAGGTCCAGTCGGCGATCAGTGTGGTGAGGTCGACGCCCATGGCATGACCCTACGAGCCCTCCTGAGAGGTCACCCGGGCCAGGGCCACGCCCCCGACGATGAGGGCGAGTGCGGCGATACGGCCCATCGACACCGGGTCCTTGTGGACGACGATGCCCAGGGTGATCGCCCCGAGCGCGCCGATGCCGGTGAAGACCGCGTACGCCGTGCCGACCGGCAGGCTCCGCATCGCCAGCGACAGCAGATAGACCGCGGCGGCGGCGAGCACGAAACAGACCAGCGTCGGCAGCGGGCGGGTGAAGCCGGCCGTGGGCTTGATGCTCTGCGACCAGGCGACCTCGACCAGCCCCGCCGCGAGGAGCAGCAGCCAGCTCACAGCGCCCCTCCGGTCTTCCGGGCCGCCGCCAGCGCCGCCTCGCGGGACGCGTCGTGGGCGGCGCGGCGCGCGGCGAGGGCGGGATCGACGCGCGCGTTCACCAGCTCGGTGCCGAGGAAGTCCATCGCCTCGTCCGGAATGGCGAAGTGCCCGGCGAAGAAGTCGCGCAGGTAGCGCTCCTGGTGGTCGTACGGGTGGCGCGGCGTGCCCGGCCCGTACGCCCCGCCGCGTGCGTACGCCACGACGAACCGACGCCCGGCCAGGGACATCTTCGGGAAGGTCACCTGGTCGATCCACGCCTTCAGCGACGCCGGGATCGAGAAGTTGTACATGGGTGTGGCGATCAGGACGGTGTCGGCGGCGACGAGTTCGGCGAGCAGCGGCTCGATGACCGCCCAGGCGGCGGCATGTTCCGGGGTGCGGACCGCTTCCCGGTACCGGTCGGTGTCGGTGATCCCGTGCTCCAGGACGTAGTCGCACAGCTCGGTCCACGCCTCGGTTATCTGCGGGACCGGAGTCAGCGCGAGATCACGGTGGAGGTACGTGCCGCCGGGGTGGGCCGTACGCCAGGCACCGGCGACGGCGTCGCCGAGCTCCCGGCTGAAGGAGTGGCGGCGGGCGCTGGCGTCGATGTGGAGCAGGGTCGGGGCGTTGGCGGTCATGGCGGACGTCTCCTCGGTCGGGCGATTCGTTCGAGCGCGCACAGACGCTCGCACAACCGGACACCGTGTCCAGTTATGCGGCGAGCTGACCCTACCAACCAACCGGACACCGTGTCCGCTTACTTCCCGGACTGACGTAGGCTGAGCCCGTGGTGGAGATGAGGGAACGCGCGGACGCGGCGCGCAACCGCGCCAAGGTGCTGGCCGCCGCAGCTGAGTTGTTCGAGACCGGGGACCCCCGGACGGTCACGATGGAGGACATCGCCCGCACGGCCGGCGTCGGCCGGGGCACCCTCTACCGCCGCTACCCGGACGTGGCGTCCATCGCGGCGGCCCTGCTCGACGAGCACGAACGCCTCCTCCAGGACGAACTGCTGCGCGGCGCCCCGCCCCTGGGCCCCGGCGCCCCGCCCCACGAGCGGCTCGCCGCCTTCTACGCGGCGATGGTCGACCTGCTGGACCGGCACGGCCACCTGGTCCTGGGCGCGGAGTCCGGAGCGAAGCGCCTCGCAGTGGGCGCGTACGGCTTCTGGCGCGCCCACGTCCTCGCCCTCCTCCGCCAGGCGGGCACCCCGGACCCGGAGGCCCTGGCGGACAGCCTGCTCGCACCGCTGGCCCCGGAGGTGTACCTCCACCAGCGGGAGCGGGGGGTGACGCCGGACCGGATCAAGGCGGGGCTGGGGCGGCTGGCGAGGGTGGCTGCGGAGTGAGGTGAGGCGGCCCCCCGTTTCGAGATCGCCGGAATGGGCGAACACCGCTCCACTCGGTGATCGTTTTCCGAGACATGACGACGAACTCCCTCTCCACCAGGCGCCCGACGCGCCGCCTGGCCCGTGCCTGCGCCACCGCCCTCGCCGTGGCCGGCGCGGCACTCCTGCCGGTCTCGTCCGCCAGCGCGGCGACCCTCGAAGCCCACGTCAGCTACATCAAGGACGACCCGTACGGGGTCAACCTGTACGACGTCCGCTTCAACGGAACCGTCAGCAGCGACGGCCCCCGCCACTACACCGTCAAGGGCGAACTCGACGCCTACTGCCACCACGGCGCCCTCACCGGCCAGTCCGTGACCCTGGGCTACCGGAACTGGAACGGCAGCTGGCACTACAAGAGCTACTGGTGCACGGACACGCCTGTGAAGATCGACGTCCGCTCGGACCGGCACGAGAACGGATCCGTCGAGCTGGTCGTGGGCGCCACCAGCGGAATCGCCAACACGTACCAGTACGGGGACGTGGAGTTCTATCAGATCGGCTGAGCCCGAAACACCGGTGATCACAACCGGCCCTGCTCCGGCATACCGCGAGAGCCGGGCCGGTTGCGTGCTCCGACGAGGGGCACCGACGGCCTCGGCTCACGCCGTTGCCCGTACCCGCAACCGACCCAGGTCGTGTTTTCGCGCGCTCTACGGGCCTTCGATCCCGATGACCGTGCCGAACGGGTCGCGCAGTTGGGCGATCCTGCGCCCCGGTTCGATGGTCAGCGGCCCGCGATGGTGCGCGCACCCGCCCGCCAGCAGCCGCTCGCGTACCCGGTCGAGGTCCGCCACGCCCCAGTACACGACGGGGCTGCCGCCCCGGGGATTGCGCTCGTCGTCCACCGGATGGAACCCGAGCTCGACCCCGCCGACCACCACCCAGGCGTAGACGGCCCCGGTGTCACCGACGTCCATCTCCACGGGCACGCCCAGAAGCTCACCCGCCAACGGGCCGACGCCTCGGGGTCGACGGCGAAGGTCATGACGGTACGGACGGCGCTGAACAACGCCTTGCCTCCTCAGTGCTCCGCGGATCGCTGGGGCCGGATGATCACTTCGCTGCCGATCGGGGTGAACCCGCAGGCCAGGAAGGCGCGGAAGGAGCGGCATTGCCCGGGGACACGGCGGCGAAGAGCGGTTCGCCCGCCGGCACGAGCGTCAGGGCATCCGCGAGGAGGCCGCGTCCGTGGCCCTGGCTCCCGTGGTGGGGGGCATGCAGTTCGATGCTCAGTTCCCGCCGTCCGGCGAGGCCGACCGCCAGCGTGATCAGCCCCCGCTCGTCGCCGTAGACCTTGATGCCGGTCCTCAGTGCGCGGGCATGCAGGACGCGCGGGTGATCGTGCGCTTCGTCCCCGAGCTCGGCCAGGCGTGGCGTTCCGCCGGTACCACGGGTCGTCAGGGTGGCGTCCGTGACGCCGATCGCCCCCTCCGGGCCCGCGAGGTGGCGAAGGAAGTCGGGGGCCAGGGAGGCACCGAAGCCGTCCGGTCCCAGGGCGTGTACGTCAGCGGCGTTCAAGGCGGTGGCGAACACCGCGTGTCCGGTGAAGGCGACGGATGCCTCAAGCCCCCCGGGCAGCGGCGGAAGCACCGTCACACCGCCGTCGCAGGGCGGGAAACGACCGTGGGCGGCCTCGGTGAAGCAGGCCAGGAGCGGGTGCGGCTCAGTCACGGGTGGCCACCCGGGCGGTGAGGAAGTCCAGCAGAGCGGTGTTGAAGGACTCGGGCTGCTCGGCGCCGGGAAGGTGGCCGGCCTTCTCGATGACGGCCAGAGTCGCGTCGGGTACGAGGCCGCGGATCGCCTCGGCCTCCGCGACCGGGGTGTACACGTCGTCCGCGCCGACGACGACCAGTACCGGCTTGCGGACCGCTGCCAGCGTGTCCCGGTAGTCGGGGCGTTCGGCCCGCCCGCGCAGGGCTGCCGCCGCGCCGTGAGGGTCCGTGGCGCGCATCATGCCCAGGACGCGATCGGCGACCTCGGGCATCGCGGTCACGTTGTACGCGGCGAGCATCTTGTCGATCACCTCGCTCGCGTACCCGTCCATGCCCTCGGCGAGGAGCCGGTCGGCCAGGCGGTTGCGGAACTCCTTGCCCTCATCGGTCTCGGCGGGAGCGGAGGTGTCGGACAGGACCAGGGCCCGCACCCGCTGCGGGTGGAGACGCTGAAACTCCATGGCGATCTGACCGCCCATCGAGACACCCCCGACCACGGCCCGCTCGACACCCAGGTGGTCGAGGAGCGCGGCGAGGTCATCGGCGAAGTCGGAGAGCAGGACCCTTCCCCGGGTGACGCTGCTGTCGCCGTAACCCCGCAGGTCAGGGGTGATGACCCGGTACCCCGCCTCGGCCAGCGCCCTGCCCTGGGGTGCCCACAGAGTGCGGTTGAACGGATGGCCGTGAATCAACAGGGCCGGCAGCCCGGCCGAGGGACCGAAGTCGTCGTAGTGGATCGTGGCTCCACGCACCGCTATCGCGTTCATGCCAGGCACCTTAGCCGGGTGATCAACAGGGACGCAGAGGTGTTCTCTTCGTGCTGGGTGCCGGTTCCCGAGGCTGTGCGTCCGACCGGGAGCAGTCCGGAACCGCATCGATACGGCCCACGTCTCCCACCTCATGATCTCCAACGAGCACCAAGAGCACGCGAGCGCCCCCGGCCCACCTCGTCGTCCGCGGTGACCGTGGATCCACCGAAGGTCAACGACTACAACAGCCACGCCGAGGCGTACACGGCCGAGAACGAGACCAACCTCCTCAATGCCCCAGGTTGGGGGCACTCAGGTGCTTGGGGGAGCTGGTTCCAAGGGCCGCACCGCCCACCCCGGCGCCCAGGACTCCGACGCCCCGTCTCACGGCGTGCTTGGCGCCTTCGCATTCACGTCATCCTCCCCACTCACGAACGGTTCGGCCTCGGCCACAGCACGGAACCTGCGACGCGGGTCGGCGTCGGCTCCGGCGTGCGGAGGCACCTGAGCCGTTCGGCCCCCGGGCCGGACGGCGGAGCCCGGCACCGTGACCAGCCACTCCTGCTGTTGTTCGTCCGTCACGGTCCGCACCACCCGAGACTCAGATCCGCTGATGCCCCCTACGGTCCGAGGAATCCCACGGGCCCGCACGTTCAACGGTCTCGCGTACGTGCCCAGGCTCCCTCCCACCGCGTACACCCTGCTGCTGCCCATGATGACCGAGCAGGAGCCCGGCGGACTCGTGGCCGCCACACACGAAGAGTTCGCCGCCGGTCTCGCCATGGAGCGCGGCATGATCAGCCGTGCCATGCCGCACCTCGTCGCCGCCCGCCTCGTCACCGTCATCCGCCGCGGACGGTTCCAACTGCACCCGATGATCGCCGCGTTCAACGACCCTCGCGACCAACAACGCGCCATCAAAGCCACGCCGGATGACATGCGGCTGGACCTGGGCGACTTCGAGGACGAATACGAACGCCGCTTCCAGCTCCACCTGGACGAAAAGGCTCGAAAGGCCGAAGCCAGAGCCAAGGGAAACGTCACGCCCATCAATAGGCGAAGCCACCTCAAGCCCGTCGGCTGATGCCGGCCACGAGGGGCGCGCACGCCGGTTCGTGACGAGACGGAGCGCGTATGGCGGATTCCATCTCGTTCAGCGCCCGAGCACCCACCCCGGCACCCAGGTTCCCTCAGGGTCCCGGCGCTCCCCCGTCACCGCCAAGTACGCCCGCAGCGCCCCCAGCCCCGGGTGCGGGTTGTCGCGGTGCCAGAGGAGGGAGTGGGGGTAGACCGGGGTCGGGGTCTTGATGGGGATGCGGCGGAGGTCGTGGTCCTTGGGCCAGATGAGGCGGGAGTGCTTGCCCATGAAGGTGGCCAGGGACGGGGTGTCCGCGATGGTGTCGAGCAGGGCGTCCGAGCCGAAGTTGGGGCCCGTCGCCTCGATCGTGAGGCCGAAGTCGGCGACCAGGTCGTCGTAGTAGGCGCCCCACTCCGTGCCGGGGGCGATGCCGGGCATCCAGATGCGGTGGCCGACGAGGTCGGTGAGGGTGACCGCGCGGGCGTCCGCCAGGGCGTGGGCGGGGCCGGTGAGGAGTTCGAGGGGTTCGTCCAGGACCCGGGCGGACTCGATGTCGTCGGGCAGGGGGCGGCCGGGGGCTCCGACCGCGCGGAACGTCGCGTCGAGTTCGCCGGAGCGGAGGACGGCCACCGCCGTGTCCATGCTGACCAGCATCATCACATCGAGGCCGATCTCCGGGTGCGCGTGGTGGAAACCGCGCATCGCGCTCGACTGGGCGGTGCGCGAGGCGATCACGTCGACGCGGAGCGCGCGGCTGCCGGGGCGGACGGACGCGCTCGCGCGCTCGGCGGCGCGCAGGAGTTCGCGCGCGTGGGGCAGGAACGCGCGGCCGTCGATGGTGAGCTCGGCGCCGCGCGGGGCGCGCGTGAACAGCCGGACGCCGAGGGTCTGCTCCAGCGCGGCGATCCGCTTGGAAACGGCCTGCTGGGTGACCGACAGGTCGGCGGCGGCTTTGAGGAACCCGCCCGCTTCCGTGACGGCGACGAAGGTGCGTACTGCTTGGAGATCCACGTCGGCCCACCTTAGGGAACGTTGCGCGCAGACGGCGCCCGGGAGGTGAGCGCCATCCTGTGGCGCTCACCTCCCGGGCGCCGGCGAGGGCGGGACCCGTCGTCATGCGGCCGTCGTGAGGGACTTCCCGGTGTCGGCGGCGGAGGCCGGTGCCGACACCGCGGCGGAGGCCGGTGCCGCCCCGCGCGCCCGCTTCGCCGCTCGGCGGCTGTACACGTTGTTGGCGATCACGGCCGCGAGGGTCAGCGCGACGCCGGCGAGTTCGGCGGTCGTGGGCCGGTGGCCGCGTACCGCTTCGATGGCGAAGGCCGTGATCGGAACCAGGTTGATGAACAGGACGCCGTTCGCGGGGCCGAGGGTGCGGGTGGCGTGGTTGAAGGCGAGGATCGCGACGGCGGTGGCGGGGACGGCCATGTAGAGGATCTGCCACCAGTCGGCCGCGTAGTCGGCGGCGGACGGGGTGGGGATCCAGTCCACCGCGCCGGCGGTGAGGGTGACGACCGCGATGGTGACGGTGCCCAGGACGCTGGTGAGGGCGGTGTAGCGCAGGACGGAGAAGGCCGGGAAGCCGGCAGCGCCCGTCGTGTAGACGACCCAGCCGACCACGCCGGCCAGGATGGCGAGGCCGCCCGCACCGATGCCGCCGGTGAGGACGACGAGCGGGTTGCCGTCGCCCAGGACCATGGCGACGCCGGTCAGGGCGAGCAGGACCAGGCCGAGGGTGATGCCGGTAGGGCGCTTCCCGGTGCGGGCCCACATCACGATGACGGTGATGGCGGGCATCGCGGCCATGATCAGCGAGGCCGTGGAAGCCGGGGTGGACTGGAGGCCCACGTACGTCAGGAGGTTGAAGGCCGCGAAGCCGAGCGAGCCGAGCCCCCAGAGCTTGAGGAGCTTGCCGTCGGTACGCAGCGCCCTGCGGCCCTCGACGATCAGCAGGGCGATCACGAAGACCGCGGAGCCGAGCGCGAAGCGGGCCAGAGTGAGGTGGAAGGGATCCACGTGGCCGAAGGCCGATTTGGCGACGGCGAACATGCCGCCGAAGGCGAGGGCGGTGACCAGGCCTCCGGCGGCTGCGGCAGCGGTCTTCATCTCAGCCATGAGGGTCTCCCAGCGTGCGGGCAGCACGTATTCGTCGGGTCATAGTCGTTGGTCGCGTGTTCGCCTGTTGGCGAACACATCGGTTAACGTATACACAGAGCCGAGGGTCGTCAACCGGTGTTCGCCAACCAGCGAACACTGCCACGGACAACCCTCACGAACACATCGCGTCCGACCCGGGAGAACCGCACAGTGAAGCCGCTCCAGCACCCCCGCGCCGCAGACATCAACATCTACGCCGTGCTTCACGCGCTGGCCGAGCCGGCCCGGATGCAGATCGTGCGAACCCTCGTCGAGGCCGGCGGCAAGCCGTGCGGGAGCTTCGGCATCGACCTGAGCAAGTCGACCCTCTCCGCCCACTTCAAGGTGCTCCGGGAGGCGGGGATCATCCGCCAGGAGACCGGACCGGGAAACTCCCGCGTCAACACCCTGCGCCACGAAGACCTCGACACCCGCTTCCCCGGCCTGCTCACCGCCGTTCTCCTCGCCGTCGAGCGGACCGAGACCGCGCTTCCGTCTCTCTGAGCTCTCCGGCCATCGGGCGCCGCGCCCACAGGGCATGACAACCAGCAGTTGTCGCTGATCGGCGCGTCGGTTGTTTGACCTGTGCTTCTCCTGAACGGTTGTCTCTCCCCTGCCAAATACAGGTTGTGGGTGAGGCATGGTGGGCAGAAGAGCGCTGGGCAAGCCGTTCGGTTGGTTGTGGGCGGCGTACGCGGTGAGCGCGTACGGGTCCGGACTGGGGTTCGGGGCGTTGCCGCTGCTCGCGGTGCTGGTGCTGCACGCCGGGCCCGCCGAGGTGTCCGCGCTGTCCGCCGTGGGGCCGGCGGTGGGGGCGGTGATCGCGGTGCCGCTCGCGCCGTGGGTGGAGTTCCGGCGCAAGCGGCCGGTCATGATCGGGACGGACCTCGTCCGGTTCGCGGCCATGGCGACGATCCCGGTGGCGTACGCCTTCGGGGTGCTCGGGTTCGTCCAGCTGCTGGTGGTGTCGGCGGTGATCGCCGCGGCGAAGATCGCGTTCGGCGCGGCGAGCGGCGCGTATCTGAAGGCGCTCGTGCGGCCGGAGGACCTGCTCGTCGCCAACGCCCGCTTCGAATCCACGAACTGGAGCTCCATCGCGGTCGGCCCGCCCCTCGGCGGCGCGGCGATCGGGCTGTTCGGGCCGGTCACGACCGTGGTGGCCGACGCGCTCAGCTATCTGCTCTCCGCGCTGGGCATCACCGCGATCCGGGGCAAGGAGGAGGCGCCGGGGGCCGAGGACAGGGGCCCGCTGCGGGCGGGCGCGCTGCTCGCCGGCTGGCGGCACATCATGGGCCATCCGGTGCTGCGGGCGCTCTACCTCAACCAGGTGCTCGTCGCCGGTCTGATCATGGCCACCGAACCGCTGCTGGCGGTGCTCCTGCTGCGCCGGCTCGGGTTCCCGCCCTGGCAGTACGGTCTCGCCTTCGCCGCTCCGTGCCTCGGCGGCCTCATCGGCTCGCGGCTGGCCCGCCCGGTCGTCGCCCGCCACGGCCGCGACCGGGTCTTCCGGACGGTGGGCACCCTGCGCGCGGTCTGGCTGATCGGGCTGGTTTTCGTACGGCCGGGTGTCGTCGGGCTCGTCACGGTGATGGCCGTCGAGCTGGCCATCATCGTCAACATGAGCCTGTACGGGCCGGTGCTGTCCACGTACCGCCTCGAACACACCCCGAAGCACCTCGTCGCGCGCACGCTCACGGCCTGGTCGATCGGGCAGCAGGCGTCCGTCGCCGTCCTCACCGCGCTCGCCGGACTGCTCGCCGGCGTCACCGGTCCGCGCACCGCCCTCGCGGTGGCGGGGGTGCTGATCCTGGGCACGCCACTGCTGCTCCCGGGGCGGCGGAGCCGTAGGGCGCGGCCGGAGGCCGAGGTGGCCCCCAGCCGCTAGCCGCTCATGAATCGCCCGGCAGGAACGCCAGCAGCCGGGCGACCAGCCCGTCGACGTACTCCGGGGTGAGCGGGCCCATGCCGAACAGGACGCGGATGTACATGGGGGCCAGGATGTGGTCCAGCACCTCCAACGCGTCGGGTGCGTCCTCGCCCCGTTCGCCGGCGCGGTCGAGCATCGACTGCAACTGCCGGGTGCGGTCGGCCCGGAGGCCCTCCTGCGCGCGCACGCCCTGCTCCCCCGTGCCGGACAGCGCGACGGCGAGGTGCAGCAGCACCGGGCCGTCGGGTCCGGTGATCTCGCGGGCCACCTGGGCGGCGTACGTACGCAGGTCGCCGGCCAGGCTTCCGGTGTCGGGCATCGGCGAGCGCGTGTTCAGCCGGTTCAGCACCACGTCGCTGAGCAGGGCCTCCAGGTTGCCCCACCGCCGGTAGATGCTGCTGTCGGCCACGCCCGCGCGGGCCGCCACCTCGCCGACGGTGAAGTTGCCGTAGCCGCGCTCGCCGATCAGCTCGGTGACGGCCTGGTGCACCTGCGCGCCGACGCGGGCGCTGCGCCCGCCGGGCCGTCGGGTCCGCTCCTTCTCGTTCATCCCACCACCTTAAAGCAGTTCTCGCTTGCGTTTAAGAGGCGACCCGCCTTACAGTCGACAAACGCAGTCGCTGACTGCGTTAAAGCGTCGGGTGCTCCACCGGGCGCGCATGTCCGTCGACGAGAGGAATCCCCATGGCGGCTTCACCCGCGGCCGTTGGCAGTCGTTCGCACCGGGCCGTGCTGCTCACGGTGACCTGCCTGGGCCAGTTCATGGTCCTGCTCGACAACACGATCGTCGGAGCGGCGCTGCCCGACATGCAGCACGGGCTGCACATCGAACTCACCGGTCTCCAGTGGATCGTCGACGCGTACGTCCTGCTCGTCGCGATGCTGCTGCTGTCCGGGGGCGTCTTCGCCGACCGGTTCGGCCGCAAGCGGGTCTACCTGACCGGCGTCGCGGTGTTCACCGCCGCCTCGGCGGTGTGCGCTCTCGCGCCCTCGCTCGGCTGGCTGATCGCGGGCCGGGTGCTCCAGGGCGTCGGGGCCGCCGCGCTGAGCCCGGCCTCGCTCGCCCTGCTCGCCGCCGCGTATCCCGTGCCGCAGGAACGCGTGAAGGCCATCGGGCTGTGGGCCGGGCTCAGCGGGATCGGTCTCGCCGCGGGCCCGGTGGCCGGCGGCGCGCTCACGGACGCGTTCGGGTGGCCCGCGATCTTCCTGGTCAACCTGCCGATCGGCGTAATCCTCCTGGTCGCCGGCGTGCGCAGCCTCGACGAGAGCCGCAACCCCGGCGCCCCCACGATCGACATCCCCGGAACCGTGCTGTCCGTCCTCGGCGTGGGGACGATGACCTACGGGCTGATCGAGGGCGGCGCCCGCGGCTGGACGTCGCCGCTGATCCTGGGCAGCTTCACCGCCGGGGCGCTCCTCCTCGCGGCCTTCGTCGCCGTCGAGGCACGCCGCCCGGCGCCGATGCTGCCGCTGCGGCTGTTCCGGGAACGCCTGTTCACCGTGTCCAACACCGCGATGGTCGTGGTCGGGTTCGCGCTGATGGGCTCGTCGTTCTTCTTCTCCCAGTTCTTCGTGTACGTCCAGGGCAGCTCGATCCTGCGCGCCGGTCTCCAGACGCTGCCGGTGTCCCTCGCGATGGTGGTCGTCAGCCCGTACGCGGGCCGGCTCGCCGCCCGGTACGGCTTCCGCGTCGTGGTCACCGCGGGGCTGGCCCTGGCCGGCCTTGGGCTGCTGGGGCTCGGCGCGGTGCACGCCGACACCGGTTACGGGACCGTGTGGTGGCGGCTGGCGGTCGTGGGCACCGGCTTCGCCCTGACCATGTCCCCCCTGACCGGCGCCGCCATCCAGGCCGTCAGCACGCAGGAGGGCGGCCTCGCCTCGGGCATCAGCAGCACGACCCGGCAGATCGGCGCGGTGCTCGGCGTGGCCCTGCTCGGAGCCGTCGTCCGCACCCGCCAGTCGGGCGGCGCCTCCTTCGAGGCCGGCCTCGACAGCGCCTTCACCACGGCCGGTGCCGTCACCCTGGCCACCGCCGTGTTCACCGGCCTGTGGCTGGCGAAGTCCAAGCCCGCGGCAACCGCCACGGCCCCGGAGGAGGCCGCCCCCTCGCTGAAGGCGTCCGCGCCCGGCCGGAGCTGAGCGCGCCCCCGGGGGCGGCCGGCGCCGGTCAGCCCACCAGCGCCTTTTCGAGCAGCGTGAACGACTTCGGCGTACCGCCCGGCTGCGGTTTGCCCTCCTTGCGGCCGACCACCCGGTAACCGGCACCGAGGTAGTACGCGGTCAGGGGCTCGTTGCCCGCCAGGCAGTCCAGGCGCACCGTCGTCCGCCCCGCCTCGGCCACCCGGCGTTCGGCGGCGCGCAGGAGCCGGCGGCCCGTGCCGGGCGGGGCGCAGGCGCGGTCCGCCATCAGCCGGTGCACGTAACCGGCGGGCACCCGCTGCGGGCCCCAGGCGTCCTCGTCCTGCCACCACAGCTCCCAGGCCCCGACGGCCCGGCCGCCGGCTTCCGCGAGCCACACCTCGCCGGTCTCCATGATCCGGCCGAAGTGGTCCTCGCCCAGCTCGCCGGGCTGCCACTGGCCGGTGACGCCCAGGGCGTGCAGCCGGCGGGCCGCGTCGTCGCGCAGCCGCACGAGGGAGGCGAGGTCGGCGTCACCGGCGAGGCGGAAGCGCAGGTCGTCGAGGCGCGGGTGCGAATCATTCACCGCGCGATCTTCGCACGCGCGTACGTGTGCGGGGCCGGGCGCGGGGAGGCGGGGGCCTCCACGTGCCCGGTTCACGTCAGGCCGAACCCTCGTGCGGCTTCGGCGCGATGACGGAGAACGCCCCGCCCTGGGGGTCGGCCAGGACCGCCATGCGGCCGGCGACCATGTCGAAGGCGGGGGCCAGGACCTGGCCCCCGGCGCGGACGGCGGCGGCCTGGATGTCGTCCACGCTGTCCACGTTGAAGTACGGCTGCCAGTTCGGCGGGACGCCGGGCGGCATCTTGCTCATGTCCATCATGCCGCCCACCGCCCGCCCGTCGACCTGGAACTCGACGTAGCCGTCGGCGCCCTCCATCTCGGAGCGCGCCGTCGTCACCGGCAGGACGGCCGAGTAGAACGCGGAGGCGGCCGCCAGGTCGGGCGCGGTCAGCTCGCTCCAGATCAGCGCGCCGTGCTCGTTGACGATGGCCGCCCCGTCGAACGTGCCGGGCTGCCAGAGGCCGAAGACCGCACCCGCCGGGTCGGAGATCACGGCCATCCGGCCGAGGTCCATGACGTCCATCGCGGGCACGACGACCCGGCCTCCCGCGTCGGTGACGGAGGCGACGGTGGCGTCGATGTCGTCCGTCGAGAGGTACGTCGTCCACGCCGTCGGCGGCATGGGGTCCGGCACCGTACCGTCCGGGTTCATCGCCTTCATGATCCCGGCGACCGCCTTGCCCTTCAGCGTGCAGACGGTGTAGCCGCCCTGCTCGGGCGGGCCCACCTCGCCCTGCCAGCCGAAGAGGTCGCAGTAGAAGTCGATGGCGGCCTGCTGGTCGGGGACCATCAGGGCGATCCAGCAGGGGGTGCCGGGCTTGTAGGGACTGTTCACTTCGGGCACGGATGCCTCCGGGAGGCGCTCGGGGACGGACGGGCCGTCCTTACCCGCACCGTGCGCGAGCGGAATCGGGCCGTACGGGTGATGCGCGCGTGGCCCCGGGAATCAGCCCGCGATCCCCGGTCACCAGGTGGTGCCGGCGGGCTCCTCGATGGTGGTGTTGATGCGGTTGAAGAAGTTGGTGAGGCTGATCATCAGGATGATCGCGGAGAGCTGTTCCTCGTCGAAGTGGTCCGCGGCCTCGTTCCATACGTCGTCGGGGACGGCCTTGCCGGAGCGGTCGGCGATGCGGGTGGCGGCCTCGGTCAGGGCCAGGGCCGCGCGCTCCTCGTCGGTGAAGAACGGCGCCTCGCGCCAGGCGGCCACGGCGTGGAGGCGTTCGTCGCTCTCGCCGTGCTTCTTCGCGCCCGCCACCCCGGCGAACACGCAGGCGCTGCAGCCGTTGATCTGGCTGGCCCGCAAATGGACCAGTTCCAGGGTCTGCGGGGAGACACCGCCCTGGTACATGGCCTTGTAGATGTTCTGGATGCCCTTCATCGCGTCCGGCAGGACCAGAGCGGGGTTCTTCATCCGGGCAGTGGTGGTTCCGGCGTTCATCCGGTGTACTCCTCGTGATCCGTTGGCGTCTGACACTGGATCGACGGATCCGGACACGGGGGTGTGACAGGTGAGCGAAGAAATTCTTCTGGCCGACCGTTTCGAGGCGGAGCGGCCCGGCCTGCGGGCGGTGGCCTACCGGATGCTGGGTTCGCTCGCCGAGGCGGAGGACGCCGTCCAGGAGACGTGGCTCAAGCTCGGCCGCGCCGACGTGAGCGACGTGAAGAACCTGGGGGCCTGGCTCACCACGGTCGTGGGCCGGACGTGCCTGGACATGCTGCGCTCGCGCACCTCGCGGCGGGAGAGTCCGCTGCCCGAGCAGGACGGGTCCGTCCGGCTTCCCGACCCGGTGGTCACCGCGCTGCCCCGCGTCGACCCCGAGCGGGAGGTCCTGATCGCGGACTCGGTGGGCATCGCCCTCATGATCGTGCTGCAGAACCTGTCCCCGGACGAGCGCCTCGCCTTCGTCCTCCACGACATGTTCGACGTGCCCTTCGACGACATCGCGCCGGTCCTCGGCCGGACCACGGTCTCCACCCGGCAGCTCGCCAGCCGCGCCCGACGCCGGGTCCAGGGCGCCGCCCCGACGGCCGACACGGACGTGGCCCGCAAGCGCCATGTCGTGGACGCCTTCCTGACCGCTTCCCGGGGCGGGGACTTCGAGGCGCTCCTGGCCGTTCTCGCGCCCGACGTGGTCGCGCGTTCGGACGGCGGCACGCTCGTCCCGAGCATCCTGCGGCGCGGCGCCTCCGACGTGGCGTCCCAGGCGATCACTTTCGCCCGCTTCGCGGCGGACGCACGCCTCGTCCTGGTCAACGGCACTCCCGGCGTCGTCTCGTTCGACGGGGAACGGCCGCTGTCCGTCATGTCGTTCACCATCCAGGGCGACCGCGTCACCGGCCTCGACATCCTCACCGACCCCGACCGTCTGGCCACGCTGGGCCTGACCGCCTGACCGGCGCCCCCGTATCCGGCAGGCTGGGCCCATGCCGAAGAACCCGCGGGAACCGATGCGCCACCTGTCCGACGGCCCGCCGGCCATCCGGGTGCCGGCAGGGCTCGTCGTCCTCGTCGGCCCACCGGCGTCGGGCAAGACCAGCTTCGTCCGGGCCCTGATCGCGCGCCGGCAGATCGACGCGGAGGCCGTGGTGTCCAGCGACGAGATCCGCGCGGAGCTCTTCGGCGGCTCACCCGCGGAGGCGGAGTCCGACGCGGCGGACGCGCGGATCTTCGAGGAGCGCGACCGCAGGATCGTCGCCAGGCTCGCCGCCGGGCACAGCGCGATCGCCGAGTCGACCAACGTGACACCGCCGGCACGCGCACGCCTCATCGCCCTCGCCAGGCGCTTCGACGCCCCGGTGACGATGCTGCGCTTCGATCCCGATGTCGCCGGCCTCCTCCAGCAGTACGCCGAAAGGGGCCGCACGGACCTCACCGCCTCGGACGTCCGCGCCTACGCGGCCCTCATGGCCCGGGACGCCGGTGCCGAGCAGCTCCGCTCCGAGGGCGCGACCGCCGTCCACGACGTCCCCGGCCGGCGCCGGGCGACCACACCCGCGGAGGCCGCCGCGCGCTTCTCCTTCGCCTGACAGCTCTCAGTACCAGGGCCGCGCGTCCGCCGTGGGCAGCGGCCGCAGTCCCGGCCAGCGTTCGAGGAGGCGGGTCGCCATGGCGGAGCCGAGGCGGCCGAGCGCGTGCAGGTGGTCGTGGCGGCGGGTCAGGCCGGCGACCACACCCAGGCGGTGGACGAGGCGTTCGCGGGCGGAGACGTAGCCCCACTCGAAGTCCTCGACGGGTACCCGGGCGAGCTGGTCCGCCGTGCCCCGGTGGGCGCGTTCGACGAGGGCGTCGCCCTGGATCAGCCAGCCCGCGCACGCGTCGGCCAGGTCGCCCGGGACGTCCGTGCCGGTGACGTCGCGCCAGGTGGTCCGGTAGACGGCCTCGACCTCGGTGAGCGGGGCCGCGGTGACCGAGAGGGCGCACCAGCAGGTGGGGAAGCCGATGCGGAAGTAGGCGAGCTCCATCAGGCCGTTGCCGAGCGAGGCCCGCTCGAAGTCGACGAAGCGGACGCCGTCGGCGGTGCGCAGGTCGTTGCCGGGGCAGGGGTCGCCGTGCAGCAGCGCGTGGTGGCCGGTGGGGTCGAGGCGCTGGAGGAGACCGGCGAGTTCGTCCGGGACAGCGGCCGGTACGGGCACGTCGAGCGCGGCGGCCAGGGCGAGGAAGGACTCCGCGTCGGCGGCCGTCGGGCCCGTCCAGGCCGGAAGGGCGACCGCGTCACCGGGACCGGTCAGGGCGTGCAGCCGGGCGAGCGCGTCGGCGTACCCGGGCATCCAGTCATCGGTCCGGCCGAGGTCGTCCACGTACTCCAGGACCAGCACCCGCGCGGCCGGGTCCGCGGCGAGCAGCGCGGGGGCCACGGAGCCGCGGCCCGCCAGGCGCAGTCCGGCGAGCTCCCGCGCGAAGCGGGCGTCCGCGTCGGCGCCGGTGTCCCCGTCGTCGGTGATCTGCTTGACGATCACCGGTCGCCCGTCGGCCCGCCGCACCCGCCAGACCCGTGACCGGGGGCTGCTGTCCAGGGGTTCGGCCCGGGCGGGGGCCCCGCCCAGGGCGGAGAGCAGTACTTCGGTCGACGGAAGCGTGTGCGGCATGGGGAGGAGCCTACGACCTGCTCAGCGGCCCCCGGCCCGCTCGACGAGCACCGCGACCCCGTCCAGTAGGCGTTCGAGGCCGAAGGAGAAGAGCATGTCGAGTTCGAGGTCGAACCCCTCGTCGCCGAAGAGCGTGGACAGGGTCGGGAAGGAGCCGGTGATCTGGATCGTCTCCATCCGGGTTTCGTGGGTGGCCAGCCACTCCTCGGGGGTCATCCCGGTCTCCTGCCACGCCTGGGACTCCAGCTCGACCGCCGCCGCGATGCCCTGCGCGTAACCGAGGAGAGCCAGGTGTACGTGGATCATCTGGGTCGGCGTCAGGCCCAGGCCCTTGAGGGCGCTGAGGACCCGTTCGGTGTAGCGCATCGCGTGCGTCGAGGCCGTCGGGCGGGTGAGGGCGGACAGGACTCGCGCCATCCACGGGTGGCGCACGTACAGGCTCCACAGCCATCGCACCTCCCGTTCCAGCCGGTCCCGCCAGCCGGCCGGGCACGGCCCGGGCGGAGCGCCCTCGAACACCGTCTCCGACATCAGCCGTACGAGTTCGCCCTTGTTCGGGACGTGGCGGTAGAGCGCCATCGTGGAGGCCCCGAAGTCGGTGGCGATCCGGCGCATGGAGAGCGCGGGGAGTCCTTCGACGTCGGCGAGGGCGATCGCGGCGTGCACGATGCGGTCCCGGGTGAGGCCGTGCGGCGGGGCCGCGGGCCGGGCGCGCCCGGACTCGGCGACGACGGTGCCGACGCCGGGGACGGCGCGTACCAGGCCCTCCTGGTTCAGGGCGGCGAGCGCCTTCGTCGCGGTCGCCATGGCGACGCCCCACTCCTGCGTGATGCGCCGGGTGGAGGGGACGCGGTCCCCGGGGGAGAGCTCGCCGGCGGCGATGCGGCGGCGGATCTCCCCGGCGATGCGGAGGTAGGGCGGTTCCTCGGGCATGGCCGTACTGTACTAGTGCGCTGGGGAGCCAACGGGCCCCTGGAAAAGGGCCGAACCCCGGTGCACTAGGCAGCCGCTTGCGGTGTACGCGGGCGTATCGCTTCCCTGCCGTTCATGGAAACCAACACATCCCGCCCCCGCGCTGGGCGCAAGGAATGGACCGCCCTCGGCGTCCTGATGCTGCCGCTGGCCCTCGTCTCGATGGACGTCTCCGTCCTGTACTTCGCGATTCCGTACATCAGCCAGGACTTGGAGCCCAGCGCCACCCAGCAGTTGTGGGTCCTCGACATGTACGGCTTCGTGCTCGCCGGACTGCTCATCCCAATGGGTGCACTCGGTGACCGCTTCGGCCGACGCAAGCTGGTGCTCGTGGGAGCGGCCCTCTTCGCGGTGGCCTCGGCGGCTGCCGCGTACGCGCACACGGCCGAACTACTCATCGCCGTGCGGGCGTTGCTCGGTGTGGGCGGCGCCGCCCTGATGCCGTCGACCCTCGGCGTGATCCGCAACCTCTTCCACGACGCCCGGCAGCGCGGGCGGGCGGTTGGCCTGTGGACCGCCGTGATGACGACGGGCATCTCGCTCGGGCCGGTCGTCAGCGGTCTGCTGCTGGAGCACTTCTGGTGGGGATCGGTGTTCCTGATCAACGTGCCCGCGATGGCGCTGCTGCTCGTCCTCGTGCCGTTCCTGGTGCCGGAGTCCCGGGCGGCGAGGAGCGCGCGTTTCGACCTGCTGAGCGCGGTGCTGTCCCTGGGGGCCCTCCTCCTGGTCATCTACGGCATCAAGGAGTGGTCCCGGCACGGTTACGAGCCGCTGCCCGCGCTCGCCGTCGGTGCGGGGCTGGTGCTCGGTGCCGTGTTCGTACAGCGGCAGAGGCGCGCCCCGCATCCGATGATCGACCTCGGTCTGCTCGGCCGGCGGGCCTTCGGCGGGCCGGTGCTCGCGAATCTCCTCGCGATGTTCGCCACGGTCGGGATGGCCGTCTTCGTCACCCAGTACCTGCAGTCGGTCCTCGGCCTGAACCCGTTCCGCGCCGCGCTGTGGAGTCTGGTGCCGTCCGTCGGGGTGGCCTGCATGGCCCCGGCCGGGGCCATGCTCGCGCAGCGGATCGACCGGGCGTACGTGATGGGAGGCGGATTCCTCGTCTCCGCCTGCGGGTTCCTCTGGCTGTCCCAGGTCCGGACGGACTCGGCGCTGTGGTTCGTCCTCGCCGGCGCCTCCGTGTACGCGGGCGGCCTGGTGGCCGCGATGACGCTGGCCAACGAACTCGCCCTGGGCGCGGCACCGTCGGAGCGCGCGGGGTCGGCGGCGGCCGTGCTGGAGTCGGGCCAGGAGCTGGGCGGCGCGCTGGGCATGGCGATCCTGGGGTCCGTCGGGGCCGCCGCCTACAGCCGGGACATGGCGGGTGCGCTGCCCTCCGGCGTACCGCAGGCCGACGCCGTACGCGAGACGCTGGGCGGTGCCACGGCCGTCGCGGCACACCTGCCGCACGCGTCGGCCGACGCCGTGCTGGCGGCGGCGCGCGACGCCTTCACGCACGGGATGAGCATCGCGGCCGTCGGCGCGTCCGCTGTCATGGCCGGGGCGGGCCTGCTGTCCCTCACGTGGCTGCGGGGCGCGGGGAGGACGGCGGGCGCGGGCGCGGACGCGGGCGCGGGCGCGGAGCGGGAGCCGGCCACGGCGGCGTAGCGCCGGTGCGCGCTCGGCGGAGCAGAAGTTTCGGTGACTCCTGGGGCGGCGAGTGCCTCGCGTCGCCGCGACCGCCGGTTCATGCGCAGACTTGTCCTGCCCGAGGACCGCGTCGACCAGTGACAGGACAGGGGAATCATGACCGACGAACCCGAGGCCGAGCTTCACCCCGGCTACAGCAGCGCCGGTGCCGCGGCGACTCCGTGGGCCGAGGTGGTGGCCGTTCTCGAACAGGCCGAGATGTTCTGGATCTCGACGGTCCGCCCCGACGGCCGGCCGCACGTGTCACCGCTGCCGGCGATGTGGCTCGACGGCGCGCTGCACTTCTCCACGGGCCTCGAGGAGCAGAAGGGCCGCAACCTCACCCGCAACCCGAACTGCGTGCTGACGACCGGCAACAACGCCTACGGGCAGGGGCTCGACGTCGTCGTCGAGGGTCCGGCGGTACGCGTCACCGGCCTCCCGACGCTGGAACGCCTCGCCGAGCTGTGGATGGCGAAGATCCGGTGGCCGTACGACGCCGTCGAGGACGGTTTCCGGCACCGGCCGGAGGGGCCCCAGCCGGAGACCTCGGGCAGGGCGGGCGAAGTGGTCCCGGTGTTCGCCGTCCGGCCGTCGAAGATCCTGGCGTTCGGCCGCGGCGACGAGTTCAGCCAGACCCGGTTCCGGCCCTGAGACCGGCGGGGCGGGCCTGCGGCCCGGAGTCGTTTCCCGTGACTCCGGGCCGTGTGGGTTCGCGAACGGCTGCTACCAGTCGGAGGTGTATCCCTTGCCGTTACATCCGCAACAGACGCCGTCGCCCCCGCACTTGTCGCACTTGCGCTGGCCGCCCCATCCGTAGGTCTTTCCGCTGCCCTTGCACGTGCGGCACTCGCCCTTGCGCTCAGGGCATGCCTTGCATCGAGCCATGAGTGCTCCCCCTCGTTTCGGTTCCGGGGGCAAATACCTGACGCCGGTGTCCGCCCCGGGTCAACGATCTCGGAGCGCATCGACAAGAGCAAGCCCGTATACGCCTCAGTGCGCGATCGCCAGGCTGAACGGGGCCATGCCGTGACGTCTGATGATCGGGCCCAGCATCACGTAACTGGCCTCCAGGGCGCGGGCGGCCGTCAGGGGGCCCAGGTCCAGGAGCCAGTCGTCGTGCCAGCCCACGTCGTGCAGGAGGGCGGTGACGGCGGCCTTGGCAGTCGGGTCGTCGCCGGCCAGGAAGGCGGTGGGCGGGGCCGGGAGGACGGACGGGTCCGTCATGACGCGCTGGTCCATCGTGTTTAGGGTCTTGACCACGCGGGTGTCGGGAAGGGCGCGCTGGATCTCCTCGGCCACGCTGGTGTCCGGGTCCAGGGGGCCGGTCGGGAAGCCGTCCGGGCCGCGTACCGCCGCGTTGGAGACGTCCGCCAGGACCCGGCCGCGCAGGGCGGGGGCGAGGCCGGCCAGGAACTGTGCGGCCACCTCGCCCGGGGTGGCGTTGAAGACGACGTCCGCCGCCCCGGCGGCGTCCGCGTGGGCGGCCACGCGGACGCCGGCGGCGGTCAGGGCCTCCTGCGGGCGGTCCGGGTGGCCCGAGCCGACCAGCACGGTGTGGCCGGCCCGGGCGAAGCCGGTGGCGAGGGTGATGCCGACGATGCCGGTGCCGAGGACGGCGACCGTGCTCATGCGCGGGCCTTCCCGGCCGGGACGTACGAGGCGCGGGCCTGCTCGTACGTGGGCAGCAGGCCCTGGGCGACGGCCTCCGAGAGGGTGGGGGCCGCCGCGTCCTTCTCGGATCTGATGAGGGGCTCCGTGGTGTTCCACGGGATGCCCAGCGCGGGGTCGAGCGCCTGGATGTCGACCATCGTGCCGGGCACGTACTCCTCGGTGCACAGGTAGTTCATGCACGTGTCGTCGGTGAGCGCCAGGAAGGCGTGGCCCAGGCCGTCGGCGAGGTAGACGCCGATGCCCGAGCCCGCCTCCTGGAGCGTCGTGTCGAACATGCCGAACGTCGGCGAGCCGACCCGCAGGTCGACCACGACGTCCAGCGCCGCGCCGCGCACGCACGTCACGAGCTTGGCCTGCCCCGGGGGCAGGGTCGTGCCGTGGATGCCGCGCAGCGTGTTCCGCTTGGAGACCGAGTAGTTGACCTGCCCCACCGAGAACGTCTGGCCCGTGGCGTCGGTCAGCTCGCTGAGCCGCCACGCCTCGAAGAAGAGGCCACGGTTGTCCGACAGCTGCGACGGCGTGATGCGGAAGGCGTCGCGGACCTTCATCTCCTCGATAGCCATGCTTGCTTCCTCGGTACCTCTCGGGAGGGGGCAGGGGGTCGGCCGCTTCGGTCAGCGGGACTGGGTCGCCGGTTCCGGTTCCTGGGCCGGAGCCGGGGTGGCGGCAACCGTCGCCGCCTTCGCCGCCACGGTGGTCTCCGCCGCACGGCGGCCGGGGGCGATGAGCATCGAGAACGTGGCCAGGGCGACGGCCACCGCGCCGACCCACATCGCCGGCACCAGGCCGTCGACGAAGTTCTGCGGGGAGGCGTAACCGCCGTTGGCGCTGAAGATGGACGCCAGCAGGGCGACACCGAGCGCGGCGCCGACCTCACGGGTGGCGGCCGTGACACCGGAGGCGATGCCCTGCTCGTGCTCGGCCACCGAACCCATGGTCAGGTTCATCAGCGGGGCGTAGAACATGGCCATGCCCGCGCCGCAGATCATCAGGGACGGCAGCTGGGCGACGTAGCTGACGCCGGGGTCGAGGACGAACGCCCACCAGACCATGCCCGCCGTCATCAGGGCGAGGCCGAGGGTGACCACCGGCTTGCCGCCGATACGGTCGGAGACCATGCCCGCGATGGGCGCCACGACCATCGGCATCGCCGTCCAGGCGAGCAGCCGCACGCCGGCCTCCATCGCCGTGTAGCCCTGGATGTTCTGCAGGAACTGGGTCATCAGGAAGATCGCGCCGAACATGCCGACCGACATCAGCGTGCCGGCCAGGTTGATCGCGGTGAACGCCCGGATGCGGAACAGGCGCATCGGGACCATGGGGTGCTCGGTGTGGTTCTCCCACACCACGAAGGCGGCCATGACGACCGCGCCGCCGATCAGCGCGGACAGGGTGAACGCGGAGGTCCAGCCCTTCTCGTGGCCCTTGATCAGGCCGAGGACGATGCCGAACAGGCCGGCGCTCGCCAGGATCGTGCCGATCGCGTCGAGCCGGGAGTTCGCGATCCGGCTCTCCTTGAGCTTGGCCCAGGACAGCGGGGCCAGGGCCAGGCCGATGGGCACGTTGAGCCAGAAGATCCACTGCCAGGAGATGTGCTCGACGATGGCGCCGCCGACGAGCGGGCCCGCGGCGATCGACAGGCCGTTGACCGCGCCCCAGATGCCGAGCGCGGCACCGCGCTTCTCGGCGGGGACGGCGGCCGTCAGCAGCGTCACGGACAGCGGCATGATGATGGCCGCGCCGGCGCCCTGGACGGCGCGGGCGGCGATCAGCTCGTTGACGCCCGGGGCGAGCGCGGCGGCCGCGGAGGCGCCGGTGAAGAGCAGCAGACCGAGCGAGAAGACCTTGCGCCGGCCGAAGCGGTCGCCGAGCGCGGCGCCGAACATCATGAGGACGGCGAAGGACAGCGTGTACGCGTTGACCGTCCACTCGAGGTCACTGAGGCTGCCGCCCAGCTTCTCGCTGATGGTGGGCAGCGCGGTGATGATGACCAGGTTGTCCAGGCCCGCCATGAAGGAAGCGACACTGGTCGTGAGGATGGCCCAGAAGACCACTCCCTGCTTCCCTGTGGCCGGAGTTGGGGGGTTAGCGGTGCTCATCCGAGCATCCTTTCTGAGTACGGTCACGGGCCGACTCGGCCGAGGCTATGGACGGCCGCTCGACGCGCGCTCGAATCCCGCCTGACCCCCGGTGGAGCCGCCGCGCCGCACATAGCACCGCGGGGCCCGGCGTCCTGGCCGGGCCCCGCGATCACCGGGCGTGCGCAGCCGTCAGCCGAGCTGACGCTTGAAGGTGTCGACGTCGAAGTAGAGCGTCTCGTCGATCAGCACGTCGCCGTCGAAGTGGAAGAAGACCGCCACGGGCGCGTCGATCGACTTGCCCTTGTTGGGTATGTCGCGCCAGTCGGCCTCCTGCTTGCCGCGCGCCTGCGCCTCCAGGATCACCGCGGTCGGCGTGTGGTGCACGTGGTGCAGCTCGTGCTCCAGGTTCGGGAACGCGGCCTGCATGTCGTTGAAGTAGCCCTTGCGGATGGCTTCCTCACCGACGAAGGGGCTCTCCTCGAACGCCTGGACGCGGTAGACCGCACCGCGCGGGAAGGTGGCCATCACACCCGGGATGTCCCACACCGTCTCCGCGATGGTGTGGGCGGCGACGACCGCCTCGCGCCGGGCACGCAGGTCGGCGTCGGGCGCCGGGAGATCCGCGCCGGGGAGAGTGAATCCGTGCTCTTCGCTGGCCATGTCCGATTCCTCCACGCGTAGCCGTGTCCGTTGCCGCAGACGCTAGGGAGCACACCTCGCTTCCCCCTCGCGCGCGACTGGAGAAATCGGCCACCGGCCGGAATCAGACGGACTGGTGTGCCCCTTGACGGTCGGCCAGGTGGTCCTCGGGGTGCTGCTCGGGCCGGTACGAGGAGCGGTAACCGCAGGCCAGCGATACGGGGGCGAGTGCCGCGCACAGCGCCATGTCGACCAGGAACGGACGCCCGGTCACCACCCGGTACTCGTCGCGGAAGCCCAGCGCCAGCAACGGCATCTGGAGGCGCGGGGTGCCGTCGGGGCGCAGCCGGCCCTCGTTGGTCAGGCCCCACAGGGTCTCGAACACGGTCTCGGTGCGGTAGGCGGGGGTGGTGCGCCAGACGATCCGGGTGTGCTCGGGGCCCGGGTTCCACAGCGAGTGGACGGCCCCCGGCGGGATGTGGAACTCGTCGCCGGCCTCGTACTCGTGGAGTTCGCCGTCGAGCAGCAGGTTCAGCCGGCCGCTGCGCACCTGCATCCGCTCGGTCTGCTTGGGGTGGTAGTGGGCGGGCGGCTTGATGACGGCCGGTGCGTAGTCCACCGCCACCTCGACGTACGCGCCGCCCGACTGGGCCGCGGTGGTGAGGAAGGTGAGCCGGTCGTCGCCGAGGCGCAGTACGTCTCCCGGGCTGGCCATGGAGATCTCCTGTCGTTGTGGGGTCGGGCGGGTTCAGGCTGTCTGCTGCCGCGCCCCGGCCGGGGCGCGCCGTCGGCCGGGCAGGCCGACGAAGGCGTTGACGAGGTTCAGTACGGCGATGCCGGCCGCGATCCAGAAGCCCAGGTGGAGTCCGTCGAGCCAGGCGGCGGCCGGGGCGGTGCCGTGGGCGAGTTCGCCGGTGGTACGGGTCATGGCGCTGGTGGCGATGGTGGCGACGCCGAGCGAGGCGCCGACCTGGAAGGCCGCGGTGAGCACGCCGGACGCGATGCCCTGCTGCTCCTGCGGTACGTCGGACACGCCGTGGACGTTGACGGGGATGGTGCAGCACTGCATCGCGGCGCCCAGCAGGAGCAGCGCCGGCAGCAGGTCGAGCAGGTAGCTGCCGTGCTCGGGGGCCCGGGTGAGCAGGATCAGGCCTAGTACGGAGCCCACGCCGCCCGCGAGGTACACGGGGCGCGGTCCGGAGCGGTGCATGACGCGGGTGGCCGGTGCGGTGATCGCGATGGCGATGACCCCGAGCGGCAGGAAGGCGAACCCGGCCTTCAGGGTCGAGTAGCCGAGGGTGCGCTGGAGGTAGTAGCTGGCCAGGAAGAGCACGGCGGCCTGCACCGCGCTGGTCAGGACGCGGCCGACGGACGCGGTGACCAGGGAGCGGGTGGTGAACAGCCGCATCGGCATCAGCGGGTCGGGGGCGCGCAGTTCGACCAGGACGAACCCGGCGAGCAGCGCGACGGAGGCCACCGCGGGCACCACGACGTACGCCGCCGAGCCCCAGCCGTGCTCCTGGATGTTGACGATGGCGTACACGAGGGCGGCCAGGCCCCCGGTGACGGTGACGGCGCCGAGCACGTCGGGGCGCGAGGCGGTGGCCGACCGGCTCTCGGCGCGGCCCCGCGAGAGCGCGACGACACCGGCGACGGCGACCACGCCGAACGGGATGTTGATGTAGAAGATCCAGCGCCAGCTGAGGCTGTCGGTGATCAGGCCGCCGACGACGACGCCGAGCGTGCCGCCGAGACCGGCGAGCGCCGCCCACACCGCGAGGGCGGTGGTGCGCTCCTTGCCCTTCGGGAAGATGGTCGTGACCAGGGACATCGCGGCGGGCGAGAGGAAGGCCGCGCCGCAGCCCTGAATGGCACGGGCGGCGATGAGCACGCCCGTACCGCCGGCGACGCCGCACCACAGGGAGGCACCCGTGAACAGGGCGGCGCCCAGCAGGAACGTACGCCGGCGGCCCCAGCGGTCGGCGGTGCGGCCGCCGAGAAGCATCAGTCCGCCGAAGCAGAGGATGTATCCGGTGAGGATCCACTCGACGCCGGTGGCGCTCGCCCCGAGGTCCGCCTGGATGGCGGGCAGGGCGAGGTTCACCACCGTCGTGTCCAGGAGGACCATGAACTGTGCGAGTCCGACGAAGGCGAGCAGGCGCCAGCGGCGGGGGTCCGGCGGGGCGCTGCCGGAGGTGTCCTTCGACAGGCTGGTGCCGGGTGCGGTGCGGTCGGTGTTCATGGCGTCCTCTCGGGCGGTCCCGTCAGGCGGCCTGTGCCTCGATGTAGCTCAGGGCGTTGTAGATGGTGCGGTCCGGGTCGGTGATGGCCCGGCGGCCGTGCATGACGCGGGTGTTGTCGATGACGGCCGCGTCGCCGTGCTGCCAGTCGAGGTTCTCGGTGACCAGGGCGGTCACCGTCTCGATCTCGGCGAGGAGTTCGGGGGAGAACTCGGTGCCGTCGGCGAAGGTGATCCGGGGCTTCTCGTAGTTGAAGGACGGGCCCAGGATGCTGTTCGCGAAGGACGGGCGCGAGCCGAACACGGTGGAGTCGGCCGCCGGGGTACGGAAGGCGTAGCGGATGCCGCCGTCCTCCTCCGGGGTGATCGTGGTGCCGGCCAGCTGCTCGGTGAGGGCGAGCAGTTCGGAGACCTCGATCTCCTCGGCGGGCTTGGTGCCGCCGAGCAGGTGGTGGGCCATCGCGCGCCACTGGGGCTCGGCGACGTAGCGGCTGTAGACGATGTCCTGTGCGGCGAACGCCTCGCGGGCGGCCGGGGACAGGGCGTCCCAGACGCGGTAGCCGTCGCAGACGGTGGTCTGGGAGCCGGAGGAGGCGGCCTTCTCGCAGAAGAACCAGGCGAGGTGGGAGCGGAAGGGGCTGTTGCCGTTCTCGGTGTGCAGCCCGACCTCGTCGAAGCCGGCGTCGACCTTCTGGGCGACCTCGGAGTAGAAGTCGCGGGCGGGGTCGAGGGTGGTGGAGACGGAGGTGTTCTGGACGAGCGCGGTGAACGACGTCATGTCCGAGTCGAAGCCGCGCAGCAGCAGGAAGCCCGCCTCGGCCAGCAGGTCGAGGAGTTCCTTGCGGTCGACGTCGGCCAGCGAGCCGCCGGCGACGGGTTCGACCAGCAGGCCGCTGCCGGTGCCGTAGGGGGTGGTCTTCACGGTGGTGCTCATACCTTCTCCTCGTGGGGCGTCGGTGCGGCCGGCGTGCGGCCGGTCAGTACGTGGTCGCGGATGACGTCGCGGCGCGGGCGGCCGGTAACGGTGAAGCAGCGGGTGTAGTCGGGGTCGTCCTCGGTCATGAGGTGGACGACGGCGGCGCGTTCGATGGTGGAGAGCCGTTCCCGGCCGAAGGCGTCGATGCGCTCGCGGGCGGTGTCCGGGTCGAGGCCGGCCTCGACGACGAAGAGGCCGTGGACCTCTTCCAGGGCGTCGGCGACGATCGCGGACTCGCGGACGAAGCCGAGTTCGCGGTAGCGGGCCTCGACCCATTCCGGGGACACGTTGCGTCCGCCGGCGGTGATGATGAGGCTCTTCTTGCGGCCGGTGATCCGGAGGTAGCCGTCCTCGTCGATCTCGGCGAGGTCGCCGGTGTGCAGCCTGCCCTGTTCGTCCACGACGACGCTGGAGGGGTCCTCGCGGGTGTAGCCGGCGAACAGCGAGGTGCTGCGGATGAGCAGTTCGCCGTCCTCGGCCAGCTCGACCTGGACGTGGTCCAGCGGGCGGCCGACGGTGCCGAACCTGACCTCGCCGGGGAAGTTCCAGGAGACGACGGAGGAGTTCTCGCTCAGTCCGTAGCCCTCGTGGACGGTGAGCCCGAAGGCGTCGAGGCGCTGGAGGATCTCGGCGGGCACGGGCGCGCCGCCGCAGGCGATGAAGACCGGGCCCTCGTGGCCGAAGATCCGCAGGTGCCGCTCGGTGACGCTCTCCCCGGGCGCCTCCTCGCACAGCGCGAGGAACAGCCCGGCGACGGTGGGCGGGACGACGAGCGCGGTGGGCCGGGCCTGGCGCAGCAGCGAGAGCATCCGGGGTCCGGCGTCGGCGGCGGTGCCCACCAGGGCGGTGCCGGGCGGCAGGAAGGAGACCGAGCCGCCGGCGAGGAACGGCATGTAGAGGCCGGCGACCTGCTCGATGAGGAGGCTGAGCGGGACGATGGAGAGGTACCGCTCGAACAGCGCGGTGCCGGTGCGGGCGCGCAGCGAGGTGAGCAGGGCGTCCAGGCCGTGCCGGCGGATCTGCACGCCCTTGGGCGCGGAGGTGGTGCCGGAGGTGTGGATGACCTTGATGACCCCCTCCTCGCCGGAGGGGTTGCGCAGGTCGGCGGTCCGGAACGGCTCGGCGAGCAGGGCGGGCAGGTCGACGGGCCGCACTTCGCAGCCGCCGCCCAGCACCTTGACGGTGGAGGTGTCGGCCCAGCGGGCGAGGGCGCGGGTGCCGGCGTCGTCGACGAGGCAGAGGTCGGCGGACTCCAGGAGGGAGGCGGCCTGTTCGGCGGCGAAGGCGGTGGGAACGGGGATCTCGACGGCCCCGGCGAACAGGGCGGCGAGGTCGGCGACGACCCACTCGGGCGAGTTCTCCGCGAGGAGCCCGACCCGGGCGGGCCGGCCGTGTTCGGCGGCCCACTCCCCCAGGCGGCGGGCGAGGCGCAGGGAGGCGCCGATGATCTGGCGGTAGGTCCACTCGGCGGGGACGCTGCCGGCGGGAGCGTCGTCGGGGACCAGGACCCGCAGCATCACGGCGTCGCTGTCGGCCTGCCGCAGGAGTCCGGCGGTCAGGCTGGTGCGCTCGGTGTCAGGCAGCACGGGTCAGCACCTTCTGCTCGGGGCGGTTCGCGACGAACCGCATGTCGACCGATTCGAAGCAGTAGCGGCCGATCGCGGCGAGCAGCAGGGTGCTCTGCTCGGCGGCCTCGGCCCAGCCGACGACCGGCCGGGTGTCGTAGTACGAGCCCCACTGGTCGGCCTCCTCTGCGGTGAGGCGGTCGCGGGAGGCGTCGACGAGCGGGTGGAAGACGCAGCCGAGGCGTTCCATCAGCTGGGCGAGCCGGCCGGTCATCGTCATCACCGCGTACGGGCGGCCGAGGCAGGCCATGATCAGGGGGATGGCCCTGATGATCTCGCCGCCGGCGCTCGCCCGTACGGAGGCGACGTTGCCGATCTGCATGACCTGCGAGCGCTTGACCTGGACACCGGCCTCGTCGCTGAGGACGTCTTCGACGGGCCGGTCGAGATAGCGTTCGAGCAGGAGAGGGGTGTCCCCCTCGGGGAAGGAAAGCCCCGCGCAGGCCAGGGCCTGTTCGGTGCCGTCCTCCGCCTCGTCGAAGAACGCCAGGAACCCGTCGGGGTCGGGCCGGACGCTGGCCCGGTACTGCTTGGCGAAGACCTGGTGGGCGAGCTCGGAGGCGATCTGCCAGTCCGGTTCACCGCGCTGGGACAGTGTGATTCTCATGCGTGCACCCCCCTTGGTGGGTCGGGTTACAGGACGGAGGCGGACGGCTCGGACGCGGCCTTCGCGCGGGGCGCGGGGGCGGCCACCGGCCGGGCGCGCACGGCGAGTTCGGCGGCGCGCAGTCCGCTGTTGATGGAGGTCTCGGCGAGGATGCCGGGGGCGGCGACGCTGTCGCCGATGAGGTAGACGCCCTCGCCGCGGTCGATCGCGGGCCGGTCGCGCCAGCTGAGGCCCGGCAGGTCCAGGGCGCCGGTGCGGCCGCGGGAGACGCCCTCGCGGCGCCACAGGGTGCGGTCCTGCCAGCCCGGGGTCGTCAGGTCGAACAGCTTCTCCAGGCGGGCGATGGCCTGGGCCTTGTTCTCGCCGGGCCGGATCGGCATCGCGCCCTGGAAGAGGGCGTGGCCCTCGGGTGCGAGGGAGGGGTCGTGGTCGGAGTACTGGGAGGTGAAGCCGCCCTCGTCCATGTCGAAGGAGACGTTGCCGTCCTTCTTGGAGCGGGTGACCGCGAGGTCGACCAGGGCGGAGGTGCCGCTCGGCCACTCCAGGGTGGTGTCCTTCAGCAGGCCGCGGGCGGCGGCGAGCGAGGTGGCGATGATGACCGGGCCGTCCGTGGGCAGCTCGGTCAGGCGGGAGTTGGTCTCGATGACCACCCCGTTGTGGCGGGCGACGCGGGCCATGCGCTCGACGAGCGCCCCCCAGCCGCCGATGAAGTAGCGGCTGGGCAGCGGGAACTTGGGGGTACCGACCCGCAGCAGCCGCTCCCAGACGAAGGCGGCGGACAGCCGGCCCGGGTCGCCGTCGAAGAGGATCGGGCCGAGGAAGCCGAGGGCCTCGTCGACGGTCTGCTGGGGGAAGTTCTCGCTCGCCCAGTCCTGGAAGGAGCGGTCGATGGGGACCGGCCGGTCCCGCTTGAGCAGCGTCATCTTCATGTAGCCGGGCGGCAGGGTCATGCGCAGCTTGCCCTGGTGGCGGAAGCGCATGCGCGTCCACTCGTGGAAGGACAGGCGCACATAGCGTCCGGCCACCCCGCGCTGGATGAGCCACTGCCAGGCGGGCCCGTTGTTCATGATGGTGTGCGGGCCGTCGTTGGTGACGTACGGCCCGTCCGCCGAGCGGGCGCGGCCGCCCAGGTGGGTGTGCGCCTCGTGGAGAGTGACGCGGGCGCCTTGCTCGGCGGCGGCGATCGCCGCGGTCAGGCCGGCCAGCCCGCCGCCGATGATCGTGATGTTGGCCATGGTCGGTACTCACTCACCTTCGGGTTTCGCGGGCGTGTCAGCCGTCGAGCGTGGCCATGGCGCCGGCGGGGTAACGGTCCCCCACGGTCGATCCGTGCGGGGCGATCGCGTCGAGCGCCGCGAGGTCGTCGGCGCTCAGCCGTACGTCGGATGCGGCGACGTTCTGTTCGAGGTAGCCGACGCGCTTGGTGCCGGGGATGGCGACGACGTCCTGGGAGAGGACCCAGGCCAGGGCGAGCTGCCCGGGGGTGACGCCCTTGGCCTCGGCGAGCGCCTCCAGGCGTTCGACGACGCTCAGGTTGGCGGCGAGGTTCTCGGCCTGGAAGCGCGGGACGACGCGGCGGAAGTCCTGCTCGGCGAGGTTGTCGACGCTGCGGATGGCGCCGGTCAGCAGGCCGCGGCCCAGCGGGCTGTAGCCGACGAAGCCGATGCCGAGTTCGCGGACGGTCGCGAGGACGCCGTTGTGCTCGACGTCCCGCGTGGACAGCGAGTACTCGGTCTGTACGGCGCTGAGCGGGTGCACCGCGTGGGCGCGGCGGATGGTGGCGGCGGACGCCTCGGAGATGCCGAGGTGGCGCACCTTGCCCTCGGCGACCAGCTCGGCGAGGGCGCCGAAGCTCTCCTCGACGGGCACGTCCGGGTCGACGCGGTGCAGGTAGTACAGGTCGAGCCGGTCGGTGCCGAGCCGGCCCAGGGTGCCGTCGACGCAGCTGCGGATGTACTCGGGGCGGCCGTTGAGCCGTCCCGTGATGCTGCCGTCGGGGGCGACCTCGTTGCCGACCTTCGAGGAGACGACGATGTCGTCGCGGCGGCCGGCGATGACCTTGCCGACGAACTCCTCGTTGGTGTGCGGGCCGTAGAAGTCCGCGGTGTCCAGCAGGGTGACGCCGAGTTCGAGAGCCCGGTCGGCGGTGCGCAGCGCCTCCCGGCCGTCGACCGGACCGTAGGCGAACGTCATGCCCATGCATCCGAGCCCCTGCTCGGAGACGACGAGCCCCTGGCTGCCGAGCTTTCGTTGCCGCATCATCGGTTCCTTCCGGATTTATCGTCGATAAAAATTCTAGCACTGACAGTTTCAGGGAACCAGTGAGCGACGGTGCCCCGTACGAAGGGGGTGACGCGGCCTCAGTCGCGCACGAGCTCGCTGTTGACCGAGGACCAGACGTGCCCCGGCTCCGCGTCCTTGCGCGCGGCCAGCTCGGCCCACGGGTCGGCGCCGAACGCGTCGAGCGCCGCCGTCCGCAGCCAGGCGTCGAACTCGTCCGACGACTCGCCCAGCCGGCGCGCGGCCAGGGCCGGGTCACGGGCCTCCACCCGCAGCACGACGACCTCGCGCCCGTCGAACTCCTGCACGGTCAGCGACTCGTGGACCACGCCGGCCCGGCGTCGCGATGCCTCGTACGCGCGCAGCCTCGGCCCGCTCAGCTCGGCCTCGACCGCCTTCCAGCGGGCGGCGGCGCCCTCGGTGGCGGGCACCAGGACCGAGGCGGGCCGCACCTCGCGGCGGGCCGTGGCACGGGCCGCGCCGCGCGAGGACGGAGCCAGCCGGCGCATGCCCAGTTCGGAGAGCATGTTGGAGTCGACACCGACGCCCCAGCGCTCGGCGATCAGGCCGTTGTCCAGCAGCCGCCACACGACGACGCCCTTGAACTCGATGACCCGTCCGGTGGGCTCCATGCCCAGGAACTCGCCGAGGTGGGTGCCGCGCCAGGTGTTGTGGACGACGACGTGGTCGGCGTGCGCGCTGATGTCCTCGATCGTCACGTGCAGGTCGGGGAAGCCCTCGCGCAGCCCGGCGATCGTGTAGCGCACGCCCTCCAGGCCCTCGGGGGCGCCCGGCAGCGGCTGGTGGTCGACCATGTCCGGGCTGTAGATCCTGTCGACGATGGAGAAGTCGCCCTTGTTGACGAAGGTGTGGAAGACCGCGCGGATGGTCTCCTTGTTCCGCTCCTCCACGCTCCGGCCGGTGTGCACCATCTGCTGTGTCGACACGTTTTCATCCTTCTCGGTAGGAACGCCCGCGAGGGGCGGTGGTGGGCGGCGGACGCCGGGGAGGGGAGGCTGAGGTGCACTTCCCGTGAGGCGGGGGTCACTTCCCCGGGAAGGGTGCCTCCCAGGTGAGGGTGAGCCCCGCGTACACGTAACGGCTGGCCTCGATCGCGAGGAGCAGCACCTTGTGGCCCGGCCGGATGCGGCCCTCGGCCCAGCCCGCGTCCAGGGCGAGCGGTACGGCGGCGGAGCCGGTCGCGCCGACGTCCGTCAGGTTCTCCACGATGGTCTTGCTCAGCACGGCCTGGTCCTCGTCGGACAGCCCGGCGGTGCCGTACTCGCTCGCGAAGTACTCCGCGTTGCCCTCCGGCAGCACGCACGCGTCGAGGTCCGACAGGGCGAGCCCGGAGCGCTCCAGCATGTCGTGGATGCCCCGCACGAAGACCCGCGGCCCGAACTGGGCGGTGCCGGGGATGTCCAGCTTGATGTCCATCAGCCGCTTGCGGTCCCGCTGTTCGGCCAGTGGTACGTCGGTGCCGCCGCCGACGATGAGCATGCCGGGCTTGCGCGCCCCGCCCATGGACTGGGTGGCGAACACCTGGCGGCCGCCCTCGTGCGCGGAGCCCTCCTCGCCGGCCCGCAGCACGACCGCGCCCGCCCCGTCGCCGAAGGTGTAGACGGTGAGCCGGTCGCGCATCCGCACCCGCTCCGGGTCCTGGCCGATGAAGACCGGGGCCAGCAGGGGCGAGACGGACTCGGTGCCGATGACCAGGGCGGTGCGGTAGGTGCCGTCGGCGAGGTTGCGACGGGCGATGTCCAGGCCCTGCACGGCGCCCACGCACCCGGCCCGCACCTCGATGACCGCGCAGCTCTCCAGGCCCAGCTGCTCCTGTACGTAGGTGGCGGCGACCGGGAGCAGGTAGTCGGGGCTGGCCGTGGAGACGACGATCAGGTCGACCTCCTCCGGCTCCACACCGGCCCGCTCCAGCGCCTGCCGGGCGGCGGCCGTGGCCATCGCGGAGGTGCTGGTGAGGTGCTTGCCGGTGGCCGGGTCGATCATCCAGTGGCGGCGCTGGACCTGGATGCCCTCCAGGACGTCGTCGGGCAGCGGCCCGCAGATCCGGGCCAGGGCATCGTTGTCCAGCGGCTCGCCCGGCAGATGGGCGCCGGTGGCGAGGACGGACACATGGCGGTCGGAACTCGATGACATGGTCACTTCTCCGTAGCGGGACGCAGGACGAGGCTGATGTGGGTGCCGCCGAGCGAGGAGCTGTTGATGAGGACGGGCCCGCTCGCCATGCCCCGCTCCCAGCCCGTCACCGCGAGCAGCGCGGACAGCTGCGCCCCGGCGCCCGCCGGCTCGCCCAGCACCTGCTTCGGGGTGTGCACCGGGGTGTCGCCGGGCGCGGCCAGCCGGTCGGTGGCCAGGGCCTCCGGCGCGTCGGCCCGCTTGAGGCCGGCCGCGTTGGCCCAGATGCCGGTCAGCTCGGCGGGCTCGACGCCGGCCTGGTCCAGCGCCTGGCGCATCGCCCGCTCCACGCCGCCGCCCTGCGGGTCCCAGCGGCCGATGCCCCGCGCGTCGGACGCGGTGCCGTGGCCGGCGAACTCCGCGAGGATGCGGGCGCCGCGTGCCCTGGCGGTGGACTCCCGCTCCAGGACCAGGGCGATGCCCGCCTCGGCCAGCGTGTAGTCCGGGGAGTCGAACAGCGGCAGCTGCCTGTACGCCTCCAGGACGCCCGGCGACAGGTCCTCCACCGCAGGGCACAGCACCGCGTCCGCCCGGTGCTGGAGCAGCAGGTCGTGGGCGACGGTCAGGGCGGACGCCCCGGCCGCGTGACCGGTCGTCACGGTGGACGTGGGGCCCTTCGCCCCGACGTTCATCGCGACCTGGCCGGCCGCCGCGTTGAAGACGGTGTTCGGGAAGACCGCGGGGCTGCCGTGTGCGGGGCAGCCCGCCAGCACCGGGAGCAGGAACTCCTCGATGGAGCGCATCGGGCCGAGGCCCGTGCCGAGGACCACGCCGACCCGGTCGTCCGCGGTGAGCCCGGCGTGCTCCAGGGCACCCCGGCACGAGGCGACGGCGAGCTGGCCGAGCGGGTCCATCCGGCGCCGGTCCCGGGCGCTGATGTACTTCTGCGGGTCGTAGTCGGCGCGGGCGACGCGCAGCCCGTCCTCGTCGGTGCCCAGGGCCCGGCCCTCGCGCCACGCCTCCCACACCGCGTCCGCGCCGTCCCCGGCCGAGGTGATCGCGGCGAAGCCGGTGACCACCACCTTCTCCGGGGGCGGCGCGTCGGCGGGGGTGAAGGAGCTGCCCGGCCGCCCGAAGGCGACGCAGGCGTTGGCCCCGGCGAACGCGAAGTTGTTGGACAGCGCCACGTCCATGGCGTGCGCGCGGCCCGGGTCCGGCACCGCGTCCAGGCCGCACTTGGGGTCCAGCTCGGTGAAGTTGGCGGTCGGCGGCGCGATCTGGTCGACCAGCGCCTGCACGGTGACGATCGCCTCGACCGCCCCGGCCGCGCCGAGCAGGTGCCCGACCATCGACTTGGAGCTGCTGAGCGCCGTCGCCTCGGCGGCCTCGCCCAGCGCGGCCCGTACGGCGTTGCTCTCGGCCGTGTCGTTCTTCGCGGTGCCCGTGCCGTGGCCGTTGATGTAGCCGACGTCCTCGGGGGTGATCCCGGCCGCCTCCAGCGCGGAGCGGATCGCGCGCGCCGCGCCCTCGCCCTTGGGGTGCGGGGCGGTCGCGTGGTAGCCGTCGGCGGACAGGCCGTAGCCCAGCACCTCGGCCAGGATGGGGGCGCCGGCGGCCCGCGCCACCGACTCCTCGGCCAGCACCAGCATTCCGGCGCCCTCGCCGAGCGAGAGGCCGTCGCGGTCCTTGGAGTACGGGGCGGCGGGCTTCGTCGACAGCGACTGGAGGCTGGTGAACCCGGCGAACGCCGTCTCCGTGAAGGCGTCGCTGCCGCCCACCAGCATCGCGTCGACCCGGCCCGCGCCGATCGCCTCGGTGGCGTGCGCGATGGCGTGCGCACCGGAGGCACAGGCGGTGTTGACGGAGACCGAGGGGCCCAGGAGCCCGAAGGCGCTGCTCAGCGCCTCCGCTATCGCCTGCGGGGACACCAGCAGGTAGTGGCGCCCGTCGTCCGGGCCCGACGTCTCGGTCTCCGCGCGGCGAGCCAGCTTCTCGGCGCTGCGCAGACCGCCGTTGCACGACCCGAAGGCCACGCCCCAGCGTGCGCCGGGCACATTGCCGAGGCCGGCCTGCCGCATCGCTTCCTGCGCGGCCACCAGGGCGAAGTCCACGGCCGGTTCGGGCTCGTGGCCGCCGAAGGAGGCCAGGTAGTCGTAGGCGGGGGTGCGCGGGTCGCGGACCTCGCCGCCGATCTCGGTGCCGTAGCCCTCCATCGGCATGCCGCGTACGGGGCCGATGGCGGAGCGGCCGGCCTTGACGCCCTCCCACAGGGCTGTGACGTCGTCGCCGTGGGCCGTCACCGCGCCCACACCGCAGACCACGACGGTCCGTCGGGACCGAGCCCCGCTGTCCGGCGAAGTGCCGGTGCTCTGCTCGCCGTTGCTCATGTCGCGACTCCTTTCGGGTTGTGCGTTGCGTCCATCAGGACCGCTCCATCGCTATGGCCACCGCCTGGCCCTCCAGGCCGCGGGCGAGTGCCAGGGCGTTGCCGGGGCGGGTCTCGCGTGGTGTCAGGGGTACGTAGTCGAGGTCGCAGTCGTCCGCGGGGTTGTGGAGGTTCTGCGTGGCCGGCACGACCCCGGAGTCCAGGGTGAGCGCGGCGACCGCCGCGTTCAGCGCCCCGGCGCCGCCGACCAGGTGGCCGGTCTGCGGTTTGACGCTGCTGATGAGCGCCGCCTTCGCGCTGGTGCCGAGCGCGTCGTGCAGGGCCAGGGTCTCGCTCGCGTCGCCCTGCCGGGTGGCGCAGCCGTGGGCTGCGATGTAACCGCCGTCCGCGAAGCCGTTGCCGGAGTCGGTGAGGGCCCGCCCGATCGCCCGGGCCAGGCCGCGGGCGCGGGCCTGCGGGCTCGGCGGGCGTACGCAGTCGTTGCCCGAGCCGAAGCCGGTGACCTCGGCGTAGACGTGCGCGCCGCGGGCCAGGGCGTGTTCGCGGTCCTCCAGGACGAGCAGGGCCGCGCCCTCCCCGAACACCGAACCGCTGCGGTCCCGGTCGAACGGGCGGAACGCCTCGGCGCCCAGCTCCGTACGCGTCGACAGCACGCCGAGCCCGTCCATCTTGGACATGGCCCACCAGCCGGTGGCGTCGTCGTAGCCGCCGGCCACGATCACGTCGGCCTCGCCGCGGCGGATGGTCCGCATGGCCCGGCCGATCGCCATCGCGCCGGAGTCGGCGGTGCCGGCGAAGTAGGAGTTGGCGCCCCGGATGCCGTACTTCTCCGAGATGTGGAAGCCGGCCGCGGGCTGCAGCCCCTCGACGAAGAACAGCGGTGCGACCACCGAGGAGGCCGTCTGCCCCAGCTTGTGCAGGTCGGGAGTGCCGTCCGGCGCCCGGACCGCCTGGAGCTGGGTGATCAGCTCGTCCATGCGGGGCATTTCCTTGTTGCTGCCGAGGAAGAGCCCGCTGCGGTGGCCGAGGTCGCCGACATCGTCCAGGCCCGCGTCGCGCAGGGCCAGGGTCGCGCCGGCCAGGGCCAGTTGGTCGCCCCGGCACAGCATGCGCAGGGTGCGCCGCTTCGCCCACTCGGTGGGGTCGAAGTCGTGGATCTCCGCGCCGATGCCGGTCCGCAGCGGCGCGGGGTCGTACGCCTTCAGCGGGCCGATGCCGCTGCGGCCGGCCAGCAGGTTCTCCCAGGTCTGTGCCGCGCCCTGGCCGATGGCGGTCATCAGGCCGATGCCGGTCACCACCACACGGCGTCCGCCGTCGCTCATGCTGTGTCCTTCCCGGCCCGGTCCGCCGCCGCCAGCGTCAGGGTGCGGGCGGTGGCGACCACCCGGTCCCCGACCCGGGCGGTGGCCCGTACCTCGGTCGTCTGCTCGGTGGTCTTCGTGACCTCGGCGGTGATGCGCACCTGGTCCCCGGGGCCCACGAAGTGCTTGAAGCGCACCGCGCGTACGGACTCCAGGCGCCAGGCCCGCTCGCCGCCCGCGGCCGCCTTCGCCAGGGCGGCCATGCTCTCCAGGAGCAGCACACCGGGCAGGATCGGGTGGCGCGGGAAGTGGGTGTCGAAGAAGGTCAGGGTGTTCGGGATGTTGCGTACGGCCACGGCCCGGTCGCCCGGTACGAGTTCCTCGATGCGGTCGAAGACGGGCGCGGTGTCGGTGGCCCCGGTCGTGGCGGTCATGCGTCCTCCCCTGCGGCGCCGATGACGATGCTGGTGTTGCTGCCGCCGAAGGCGAACGCGTTGACCAGGGCCGCGCCCACCGGCATCGGGCGCGCCGTGTGCGGCACGTAGTCGAGGTCGAGGCCGCGGTCGTTCTTGTCGAGGTTGACCGTGGGCGGCACCAGCGAGTGCTTCATGGCGCCGATCGCGGCGAGGACGCCCAGGCCGAGGCTTGCCGATGTCAGGTGGCCGGCCATCGACTTGGGGGCGCTGACCACCAGGCCGTCCGCGTCGTCGCCGAAGACCTTCTTGATGGCGACGGTCTCGGAGTGGTCGTTGCCGTGCGTGCTGGTGCCGTGCGCGACGACGTAGTCGATGTCGCCGGTCTTCAGGCCGGAGTCCGCGAGCGCACCCTCCATGGCCTGGATCGCGCCGGAGCCGTCGGGCGGCGAGTCGGTGATGCGGTAGGCGTTGAGCGTGGAGGCGTATCCGAGGACCTCGGCGAGGATCGTCGCGCCCCGGGCCCGGGCCGTGTCCATGTCCTCCAGGACGACGGCGACGGCGCCCTCGCCGACGACGAAGCCGGAGCGGTCCGCGTCGAAGGGCCGCGAGGCGTGCTCGGGGTCGTCGTTGTGCTGGTCGGTGAGCGCGCCCAGCAGGCTGAAGCCGAGGATGTCGAGCCAGGTCGTCAGGGAGTCGTAGCCCCCCGCGACCATGACCTTGGCGTCGCCCTCCTGGATGGCGCGGAACGCCTCGCCGATGGCGTGCCCGGACCCGGCGCAGGCGGTGCTGATGCCCATCATCGGGCCGGTGGCGCCGATCATCCGGGCCATGGCGGCCAGCGGCACGTTCTGGTCGTCCGTCAGCGTCACGGCCGGCGGCTGGCAGATGAAGGCGTCGGGGCGGCCGGTGGTGGCCCGCAGGTGCCCGATGTCCAGCAGCGTCTGCAGCTCGGGGCGGCCGACGCTGGCCCCCATCGAGACCCCGCGCTCCTCGGCCGGGTACACGTCGAGCGGCACCTCGTCGAGGCCGGCGTTGCGCACGGCCTCCCAGGCGGCCGCCACGCCGAACTGCCCGACGCGGGAGAGGTGCTTGCGGCCGACGCGGGCCGGGATGGCCGTCTTCGCGTCGAAGTCCTTGACCTGGGCGGCGATCCGTACGGCGAAGCCCTCGGCGTCGAACGTCGTCAGCTTGCCGACGCCGCTGCGCCCGGTGGTCAGGCCCTCCCAGGTGGTGGCGGCGTCGTTGCCGAGGGGCGTGACGGCCCCCACCGCGGTGATGGCTACGCGTGTCATCCGACCGGTCCTCCGCCCTGGAGCTGGTGCGCCATGCGCCGGGTGTTCGCGGGGTCGTCGAGCCGTTCGGCGTCGATGAGCGCGCAGAGCAGGCCGCTGACCTCCAGCACCTTCTCGCCGTCCACGGTGACGGTGCCGTCCAGGACGGCGGCGTCCTCGTTCATCGACTCGATCCTGGCCTCCATGTGCAGGACCTCACCGGGCTGCACGGGGCGCAGCGAGGTCGCCTCGCCGACGGCCAGGAGTGCGGCGCGCAGCCGGTGGTCGGTGCTGATCATGATCAGCCAGGTGGCGGCCTGGCAGAGGGCCTCCAGCGCCAGGCCGAACGGCATGGCGGGCCCGTCGCCGGTGCTCTGCCAGTACGTCTCGTCGACCGAGGTGACCTTGCGGGCCGTGATGCGCTCGTTGGGCGCACACGTCTCGATCCTGTCGATCAGATGGAATCGCATCGTCGTCTCTTCTCCCGGTTCCCGTGGCCCGTCACGGCCGGCCGACGCCGAGCTGGGCGGAGAACCCGCCGTCCACACAGAGCAGTTCGCCCGTCGTGTAGCCGGAGTCGGGCCCGGCCAGGAACAGCGCGGCCGAGGCCACCTGCTCGACGGTGGCGAACCGGCGCATCGGGATCTGCCGCTTGATGCTCTTGCCGCCGTCCCGCTGCATGACCTCCCCGACCAGTTCGGTCGGGGTGAAGCCGGCCAGGACGGCGTTGACCCGTACGCCGAACCGCGCGAGCTCGACGGCGGCGCAGCGGGTGAAGGAGTTCAGGGCGCCCTTGGACGCCGAGTAGTTGGACTGCCCGATCCAGCCGCGCTCGCCCATGGCGGACGAGATGTTGACGATCGTGGCCGCGCCCTGCGCCATGAACTGCTCCATGACGGCGTGGGTGCAGTGGTAGGCGCCGCCGAAGTTGGTCTTCATGACGTTGAGCCAGGCGTCGGCCGGGGAGTCGTAGATCAGCCCGTCGTCGCTGACGCCGGCATTGTTGACCAGCAGGTTCAGGGGGCCCAGCAGGCGGTTGGCCTCCTCGACGAGGCGGGCCGCGTCCTGCGGGTCGGCGACGTCGGCGCCGATCGCCACGGCCTTGCCGCCGGCCGTCTCGATCTCCTTGACCACCGCGAGGGCGTCCTCCCGGCGGGAGCGGTAGTTCACGGCGACGGCCGCGCCCTGCTCGGCCAGTCCCAGGGCGATGGCCCGGCCGATGCCGCGGGAGGCTCCGGTGACCAGCGCGGTGCGGTCCTTCAGCTTCATCTGTCTCTTCCTGTTTCTGCCGGGAGATGGGCGGCACGGGGGCGGACGTGGCCGGATGGCCGGTGGCCCCGCGGCCGGTGTCCGGGACGCCTTCGGCCCGGACACCGGCCGCGGAAGGCGGCGGGGCGGGTCAGGCGGCCTTGGCCCGCTCGGTGAGCAGGTCGGTGAGGTTCTGGACGGTGAACAGCCCGAGCACGCCCTCGGCCGTCAGCGGCTCGGTCAGCTGGGCGCGGTCGAACTGCGGGAGCACCTTCTCCAGGTGGGTCAGACCGGTGTCGTTGACGACCTCGTTCTCGTCGCCGAACTCCTCGTCGGGGATGCCGCCCTGGAGCAGGTCCGCGATGTCGGCGACGGTGATCTTCACCTTGGTGGTGCGCTCCAGCCGGAAGAGGATGTCGAGCAGGTCGATCGACTCCGCGCCCAGCTCGCCCAGCAGGGTCGCCTCGGGAACGGCCTCGTCCTCGTCGATGCCGAGGGCGTCGGCGACGGCGGCCTGCACTGCGGAGAGGTAGTCGGTCGTCGTGGGGATCAAAGTTTCGGACACCGCTGGCTGCCTTTCGGTGGGTTGTTGCGTACGGGCCGGCGCCGGGGGCCGGTCCGCCGGGTGCGGGGCGGGTGCCTAGGCGGCGGCCGCCGTGGTGATCTCCTGGCTCAGGTCGCGCAGGAGGGTGGTGATGCGGCGCGCGTCGTTGGTGCTGCGCACGTCGGCGCCGGGCGCGGTCCGCTTGGCGAAGCCGCTGAGCACCCGGCCGGGTCCGACCTCCAGATAGCCGTCCGGGACGGTCTGCGCGGCGCCGGCGAGTACGTCGACCCAGCGGACCGGGCCGGCCAGCTGGCGGCGCAGCAGGTCGCGGGCGTGGGCGCCGTCCCGCACGAGGGTGCCGGTCACCGAGCTGTACACCGGGAGCCGGGGGGACCGGAAGGTGACCCGGGCCAGCTCGGCGGCGAACTCGTCCTCGATGACACGCATGAGGGAGCAGTGGAAGGGGGCCGAGACCTTGAGCGGCACGGCGCGTTCGGCTCCGGCCTCCAGGGCGAGCCGCATCGCCTCGGCGACGGCCCCGTCCTGTCCGGAGACGACGGTCTGGCCGGCCTCGTTGTAGTTGGCGACCTCGACCACGCCGAGCGCGGACGCCTCGGCGCAGATCTCGTCGATCCGTTCGGGCGCGAGGCCCATGAGCGCGGCCATGGCGCCGGAGACGCGCTGCGAGACGCCGGCCATCAGCTCACCGCGCCGGCGCACCAGGCGAAGGGCGTCGTCGGCGGCGAGTACCCCGCCGACGACGAGGGCGGTGTACTCGCCGAGGCTGTGCCCGGCGACCGCGCCGGGCACGAAGCCGGTCTCCTCGTGGAGCACCTGGTACACGGCGAGGCTGGTGGCGACGATGGCGGGCTGGGCGATCTCGGTCGGCTCCAGCTCCCCGGCCGCCGCGGTGGAGCACAGCTCCATCAGGGGCAGCCCGGTCGCCTGCTGCGCGTGGGCGAGGACGCGGCCCGCGGTGCGCGGGTGGTCGCGAAGCAGATGGGCGGCCATGCCGGCGCGCTGTGATCCCTGTCCGGGAAACATCGTGAAGAGGTTGTCGCTCATTCCCGTCCTGCCTCACTGGGGGGTGGATGGTGTGTCATCGAGCCGTCGGCGAGGCGTTCTCGACTCCTGGAATGTCGCACCGCGCTCTGGCGCATTCCTCGAATGTGTCTCGATTCCCGCTGGCCACCAGGGCCTCTTGACGTGGTGTCACGCAGACGTGAGCTTGGGGCCATGGTCAGGATGAGTGCGCAGGAGAGGCGTGAGGTCGTCGTACGGGCGGCGGTGGTGGAGTTCGCCCGGGGCGGCTACCGCGGTACGTCGACGGAGACGATCGCGCGCCGCTCGGGGGTCTCGCAGCCGTATCTGTTCCGGCTGTTCCCGGGCAAGCAGGCGCTGTTCCTGGCCGCCGCGACGCGCTGCCTGGCGCAGATCACGGAGCGGCTGGTGGGGGCGGCGGACGGCCTGTCCGGCGAGGACGCGCAGCGCGCGATGGCGAACGCGTACACCCGGATCATCGTCAAGGAGCCGGAGAGCCTGCTGATGCAGATGCAGGTGTACGCCGCCGCTGCCGCGGCGGAGGCCGACGGGGACCACGCGTTCGCGGAGGCGGTCCGGGCGCACTGGCAGGAGCTGTGGGACGCGGTGCACGCGACGACGGGCGCGGACACGGCGGGCACGACGACGTTCGTGGCGCGCGGGATGCTCGTCAACGCCCTGGTGTCGCTGGGCTTCCCGGCCGGGCACCGCGCGTGGGACGGCCTCGACCCGACGGTCGGCATCCGCGCCCTGCACGGGTTCGCGGACGGGGCGCCCGCGCGGGAGGCGGGGCCGGGTACGCATGACGACGGGCCCGCCGGAGGGGACGCGGCGGGCCCGTCGTGATCAGGCGGGACGTCAGAACGTGTCCGGCGGATCATGGCCGGGGTCGCCCCTGATCCGCCGGACAGGCCCTAGTCGGCGCGGCCGGTGACCGGCGCCCGGTCCTTCTTCGCCCAGCGCAGCCCGTAGGCCACCTGGTCCTTCTCGGCGGCCGTGAAGGCGCGGGTGTTCCAGTTCTTGCGCATGAACGCCTCGCGCACCTTGATCAGCAGCGGGTTCTTGACGGCGCCCATCTTGCCGATCATCCAGGCGATGTTCTGGAGCGGCCCGGTGCGCTTGCGGCGCTCCTCCTCGTACCGGCGCAGCGCACCGACCGAGTCGCTGTCCTCGGCGAGGTATTCGGCGAGGACGAGCGCGTCCTCCAGGGCCTGGCAGGCGCCCTGGCCGATGTTGAAGGTGATGGGGTGGGCGGCGTCCCCGAGGAGGGTGACCCGGCCCTTGCCCCACTGCTTCTCTGGCTTGCGGCCCTCGACGTCGCCGCGCAGGATCCAGTCCTCCGGGGTGGCGCGCAGGATGTCGGCGACCGGGCCGGCCCAGCCCTCGTGGCGGCGCAGCAGCATGTCGCGTACTCCGGCGCCGTCGCGCCCGCCGGGTGCCCCGTTGGCCACGCTCATCCAGTGGACGAGGCCGGGGGCGACGTCGTAGTACGTGAAGCGGGTGCCGGGCCCGAAGACCGCGTTGAACGTGCCGGGCGGGATGTCCGCGTGTTCCATCGGGGCCCGGCCGCGCCAGGCGATGTAGCCGCTGAACCGGTTGCGGGCGGGCCCGAACATGCAGTCGCGCACGGCCCCGTGGATGCCGTCGGCACCGATCAGGAGGTCGCCGCGCTCGCTGCCGCCGTCCGCGAAGTGCACGGTGACGCCGTCCGCGTCCTGGTCGAAGGAGACGACCTGGGCGCCGGTGCGCAGCGGGGAGCCCTCCAGCGCGTCGCGCAGCACGCCGTGCAGCACGGAGCGTTCGACGGCGATGGTGGGGGCGCCGTAGCGCTCGATGAAGTCGCCGACGGGCCAGGCGCCGAGGACGTCGCCGCGGTCGGTGGTGAAGTGGGCGGTGTGCTGGACGGGCGCGACCTCCAGGACCTGGTCGGCCAGGCCCAGGTAGTCGAGGGCGAGCACGCCGTTGCTCCAGATGTGGAGGCCGGCGCCGCCGTCGCGCAGCGAGTCGGCTCGCTCGAACACGACGACTTCGAAGCCCCTGCGCTGGAGCGCGAGGGCGGCGGCGAGGCCGCCTATCCCTCCGCCGGCGATGAGTATGCGACGGGCACGTCCTTTGGCCATCTGTGGGTCTCCTCGTGGCTGTCCGGGCGCTGGGGTCCGGGCGGGGGTCCGACGGAACGGGGTGCGGGGCGGGCTGGAACGCCGAGGAACAAGGGGGCGCCGGAACAATCTTCCTGTCAACGCTAGAACTTTAATCGATGAATTCTGTAGTGTCATCGACAGATGATGGAGCACCGACTGTAGACCGACGAAGGTGGTTGTTGATGGAAGCGCTCCTGCAAACGCTGGCCGTGGTGGCCACCATGGCCAACGCCGTCGTGTACGGCACCGACGTCTTCTCGGCCCTCGTGCAGCGCCCCGCGATGGCCCACGTCGACGACCGGGTCCTCACCAGCACCATGGGTCAGATCCACCGCTTCGGCGACCAGCGGATGCCGGTCCCCGGAGTGTTCGGCCTCGTCGCGACCGTCGGCACGGCGGTCGTCGCGGCCGTGGACGGCAAGGCCGTGCCGGCCGTCGCGGCGGGCATCGCGGCACTGGCCCTGGTGGTCTGGCTGACCGTCTACAACAAGATCAGCGCCCCGGTGAACAAGGAACTCACCGACGCCGCCCTGGACTGCCGCACCGCCGCCGACGCCCGCGGCCTGCAACGCACCTGGGACAGCGTCATCAACGCCCGCGTCCTGCTCCAGGCGGTCGCCCTGGGCGGCATGTGCGTCGCACTGATGGGCTCCTGAACGCCGGCCGCCCGTACGGGAGGGGGCCCACCGGTGACCGGTGGGCCCCCTCCCGTGTGCCCGTGCCCTACTGGAGCGCGATGTTGCCGAGGACCGACTCCTCGGAGTCCTGGTCCAGGACCGCGTCGAGGACGGGCTCGGTCTCGGTGATCTGGGTCTGCTGGCTCTTAGCGGCCACGGGAGGGCTCCTTCGTCCTGGACAGCCTGCGGGAACACCTGTGCGGAAGCACACGGCGAATTCTCTATCGAGATTCGCTGGCCCCCCGATGGCCGTCAACCCGCCTTTCCCCGAATCGAGCGCCGCTCAAGAAATGCACCGGCCGTTTTCCCGTACGCCGATTTCCGGAAATGATCTGCGAACCCGTCTCGTACGTTTCTGGTGCGGCTCTCATGTGTTCCTCAAGCGGTTCTCCAGCGACTCACGGGAGTCTTTCGATGGCCCGGTATGCGTCCGGGCGCCCTGCCCCGTTTCCCGTCCGCTGCCAGGGGGTCGACCGATGAGGCTCTGCGTGTGCTCCCCGTACGCACCCGGGAACGACGACCCGGAGGCCAGGTCCGACGAGGACATCGGCTGGCCCCGGCGCTGACCGGGACGCGCGAAGGCCGCCCGACCGGTGAGGTCGGGCGGCCTTCGCCGCCGCGCCCGTTCAGGCGTACGCGGGTGTCTTACGGGTCACCAGGTGCAGCTCGCCGTCGAGGTCGAGGTAGCCCCGGTCCCCCGTGGCGAGCCAGCCGTCGGGGTGCCCGGAAGGCACCTGCGGTCCGCGTATCTCCACCTCGCCGTCGCTCCACACCGGCGCCGGCAGCCCGCTCACCGCGTCGACGACCCGGCACTCGGTACCCGGCAGGGGCGCCCCCGCCGCCCCGCGCCCCGGCAGCGAGCCGGGGACCTGGGCGTGCGAGAGGGCGGCGAGCCCGCCGACTCCGTACCCCTGGAGGACCGGCACCCGCAGGGTGTCCCGCAGCCTTCGGGCGATGCCCGGCTCCAGCGCGGCGCCGTCCGAGAACACCGCGCGCAGCCGGCCCCCGGGCGGGAGCACCCCGTGCCCGGCGAAGCGCGCGTCGTCGGTCAGCCGGGCGAGCCTGGCCGGAAAGCCGTAGTAGTGGGTGGCGCCCAGGCTCCGGCTGACGGTCATGCCCGCGCACGGGTCCGGGTCGGCGACCAGGACCTGCTCCGCGCCCGCGTGCACGGCGGCCGCCAGCAGCGAGGGGTGGTACGCCTGCATGTGGTTGACGACCACGCTGTCCGCGTCGAGCCGGTGCGCGATGGCGGTCTGGGCCGCGTTGGCCAGCAGGTTGCGGTGGCTCAGGCGCAACTCCCGTACACCGGCCGTGGCATGCGCGACCCGCTGTACGCAGGCCACCGCGTCCGCGTCCGTGAAGGCCGGCGGCAGCGCGGGGCCGGCGCCGGCGTCCAGCAGCACCTTCAGCGGGACGCTCCCGCCGCCGCCCGGCCCATCCGTGGCGACCACGGTGTGCGGCCGCCCGGGGCCCCCGGCCAGCCGCTCGGCCGCCGGGGCGGGCAGGAACGCGAACTCCGCCCCGGACCGCGCGCACAGGTCGCGCAGGGCCCCGGGGTCCGCCGCCGGGTCGGCGAGGGCCAGCACCAGGCCGCTGCGCACCGCACCGAAGTACACGGCGGGAAAGACCGCGTCCAGGGTGCAGGCCGCGACCACGGCCCCGTCGGCCCGGCGCGCGGTGCGCCGGATGCCGTGGGCGATGCGGTCCGCCTCACGGTCCAGACCGGCGAAGCTCAGGGTGCCGGCCGGGGTGGTGACGGCCGGGCGGTCCCCGTACCGCTCCGCGGCCCGGCGCAGGAGACCGTCCAGCGGACGGTCCAGGTGTCTGAGCACGGCCACGGTGACCTCCTGGCGCCGGGAACGGGGTGGGAACGAGGCCCCACTCTCCGCTCCGGCACTCGAAGGGTCTTCGAGACGGAGTGGACGTCACGCGGCGAACAGATCGAACGTCGACGTGTGCCGCGGCCCCGCCAGTACGTCGAGCTGCGGGTCCACCGCCAGCATGGCCTGGTGCAGCCGCTGGAGCTGGGGCGAGGGCTCCACGCCCAGCTCCTCGATGAGCCGCATCCGCAGCCGCCGGTACGCCTCCAGCGCCGAGGCCTGCCGGCCCGAGCGGTAGAGGGCCACCATCAGCTGCGAGTGCAGGCCCTCGTGCTGCGGGTGGCGGGCCGTCAGCTCGGTCATCTCCGCGATGAGTTCCGCGTGCCGGCCGAGCCGCAGCTCGGAGTCCACGCGCCGCTCGATCGTCATGAGACGGCTCTCCTGGAGCCTGCGGACCTCGATGTCGAGGATCGGGCCGATCCGCACGTCCACGAGCGCCCCGCCCTGCCACAGGTCCAGCGCCGCCTTGAACCGGGCCGCCGCGACAGCGTTGTCCCCGGTCTCGAAGGCCACCTGCCCCTCACGGACCAGCCGCTCGTAATCGTGCACATCGACCGACTCCTCGGGGACCTGCAGCAGATACCCGCCGTGCCGGGTGGCGAGAACGTCCTTGGCCCGGCCGGGGGCATCCGTCCCCATGGCCGTGCCCAGCCGTCTGCGCAGCTGGAGGATGTACGTCTGCAGCGTGGTCAGGGCGCTCTGCGGCGGCGCCGTCGACCAGATCTCCTCCATCAAGGTCGGTACGGGCATGACGCGCCCGGGGTACAGGGCGAGCAGTGCCAGAATCTGCCGCGGTTTCCCCGCGGACGGAACGATGGATCCCCCGTCGACCTCGGCACTCAACGGACCCAGAACCTGAATCCTCACGGTCTCCTCCGTACTCGTCGAGTTCCTTGTCTCGCTTTCCTTCCGGTGGCCTGAATTCTGCCTCCGCTGCAGGCAAACTAGCGGGATTCTCGAACATTCAGTAAATTCCTCAAGCGCCTCTCTAGTGAATTCCGGGCCTCCGGCGCGCATTCGTTCGAAGACGTTACGGATCACGATGCACATGCAAAAAGAGGGCGACGCGGTTTGTTTTTCGCGCGGGAGAAATCGCTGCTCGTACGCGGTGTTCAGGCGGCCCGGCCGGCCGGGATACGCCCGCCGACGGGCGGCGGCAGAGCGAACTGCCGGGGCGCCGACCTGCTCCACGGGAAGCCGAGGTTGAGGTGGACGGCCGTCGCACCCTCCCCCGCCGGCACGGCCACGGCGACCAGCACCCCCGGCACGGGCTCCAGTTCGACGAACCGCCAGGGGCGGGCCTCGTCGTCGGCCGGCGGCGTGAAGGCGAGCACCCCGCGCTCGTCGTCCAGTGTGAACTCGAAGCTGTCGAACGGGATGCCGAGCCCCAGCCCGCGCGCCTTGGAGTACGCCTCCTTGAGCGTCCAGATCCGCAGCGCCCGCCGGTCCCGCTCACGGCCGGGGCCGGGTTCCTCCGCCCAGGCGCGCTCGGGCGCGGAGACGGCGTTGAGGATCGTGGCGACGGCCTGCTGGTCGCGGTCGTCGACCCGTTCGACGTCCACGCCGATCCGGGCCTGGCGCACGATGCCGAGCAGGTTGTAGCCGCCGGCGTGGGACAGGTTGAAGTCCAGCACCCCGTCGTCCTGCGAGAGCCGGTCGGTGGCGGGCCGCAGGAAGGGCCGGCCGCGCGCCGAGCGCCAGATGACGAGCTCGGACTCCGCGTGGCCCGCCTCCAGCGAGAGGGCACGCCGGACGAGGGTGTGCGCGACGAGGTACTGGAGCCGGTCGCGTTCGAACAGGAACTTGTTCGCGGTCCGCTGCTCCTTGGCGTCCAGCCAGTGCCCGGCGAGCAGCCTGGCCGTCTCGGGGTCGAGGCCGTCGTTGGGGCACAGCCACAGCGTCACCGGCGCTGACTGCGGAGCACTCTCCGCGTCCGGCCCGGCGTCCACGGCCTTCAGCTCAGCCGTCACGGCGTGCCTCCGGCCCGTCCTTCGGCCCGTCCTTCGGCCCGTCCTCGGGCAGCACGGCGCTCGTGGGCAGTTCGAGTACGGGGCCGGGCGGCCCGGTCCGGTCACCGGCCGGCACATCCGCGCCCGCCAGCCACAGGCGCGCCAGCTGCTCGAACCGCCGCCCGCGCCACAGGGCCGCGAGGTAGTCACGGGTCTCGGGCAGCCCGTCCGCCAGCAGCGGTTCGTCTGCCGCCCCGCGCAGGTCCGCGTCGCGCACCGGCCTGGGAGCCGACGCCGCGTCACCGTGCGCGAACGCGGCCAGCGACCCGGCCAGTTCCGCCGTGCCGTGGACCACGACGGCCAGCCGGCAGTCGTGGACCGCGCGCCCGAGCCGCAGCTCCCGCGCCACCGCGCCGGGCCCCGGCGCCTGTGCGCACGAGGTGAGCCAGTCCGCGAGGCGCCCGGCCGTGGCGGCCAGGTGCCGGGGCGTGGGGGCGGAGAGCAGCACCAGGTGCGGCCCGTCCTCCTCCCCGGGTCCCGGCGGGGCGGGCGGTGGCTCCCGCAGCGCCACGACGGCGTACGGTGCGTCGTCCTCGTACACCCCGGCCAGGGCGGTACGAGGCCCCGCGGGCCATGACTCGGGGCGCGCGCGTCCGGGTCCCGGGAGCAGGACGCCGTGGCGCAGCTGGAGGACGGCGCGTACGAGGGCGACCGCACCTGCCCCTTCCTCGTCCAGTACGGGGGCGGTGGCCGACGCCCGCCGCCGCAGCCGTTCGCGCAGGTCGGCGGAGGTGCCGCGGCCGGGATGCCCGGCGGCGCTCGCGGTGAGGACGGCGTGCACCCGGTCCCCGTCGGCGCGCGCGGCGGCCAGCGGCTTGAGGAGCAGGACGGCCGTGCCCCCGCCGCCGCCGGCGACCAGGGCGGCGGCGCACTCCCCGGTGCGCAGGGCGCCGAGCGCCTGGTGGACGGCGGTGAGGTACGAGGAGGGCCCGGTGTCGACGTTGTGGCCGGGACCGCTCAGGTCCAGCACGCGGGACAGCAGCGCCGCGGTGTGCGGGCGGGCGGCGGCCGTGAAGACGCCGACCGCGCGGTGCTCGCCGTCCGGCCCGGTCAGCGCGTCGAGCCGGGCCCCGGCGTGTCCGGCGCCCTCCAGCGCGTGCCAGACGCGGTGGAGCAGGAGCCGTTCGGCGGGGTGGAGGGCGTCCGCCTCGTCGGGGCCGATGCGCAGGGGCGCGGGGTCGAAGGCGTCGGCCTCGGTGCCTCCGGGCTCTTCGGGCGCCGCGCGCAGGGCCGCCTCCCAGAAGCCGGCCGTACCGGCGGCGGCCCCGGGAAAGGCGCAGTCGACGGCGACGACGGCGAACCCGTCGGCGGGGGGAGGCGGTTCCGCCTGCTCCGCCGCAACGGGCACCTCCGAAGCCGCGGGCGCCTGCCCGTTCCCCGTGAGCATCGCCAGGACCTGCTGCCGGTCCAGCGCACCGCTCTTGAAGCGCGTCAGGATTTCCCTGTTGTCCATGGGCTCAACGCGTCCTTCGCCTCAGGCGGTTCGGGTGTCGAGCAGTCCGGCCGCCTGGTCGACGCCGATCAGGCCGTCGCGGACCGCGTCGAGCAGGGCCTCGATCTCGGCCGTGGAGCGGGGCGCGGTGAAGGCCGCCGGGGCGGGCTCCCCGCTGCCGGCCGTGGCGGCGCGCTCCACGTATCCCGTCAGGGAGGCGAGGTCCGGGTAGGTGTAGAAGAGGGCGGACTGCTCCTTGAGGCCCCAGGTCCGGTTGATGCCCTCGACGAACTGCGCGGCGAGGATGGAGTCGAGCCCGAGCACGGTGAACGGGGCGGTGGCGTCGATCGCGTCGGGCGCGCAGCCCAGGATGCCGGCGAGCTGGCCGCGCAGGGCGTCGGGGACGGCGCCGGTGCCCGGCGGGGCCACCCGTACGACGGGGCGCGGCTGTTCGGGCACGACGGAGGCCGTCCCCTCCGCGCCGAGCCGGTCGGCCACATGCGCGGCCAGGGCCTGCGGCGTCGGGTAGCGGTACAGGGCGTCGGCGGGCACGGCGGTCCCGTAGCGGGCGTTCACCATGGCGAGGAACTGGGCGTTCAGCAGCGAGTCCATGCCCAGCGCCGCGAAGGTCCGCCCCGGGTCGACGGCGTGCGCCTCGACGTGCGAGAAACCCGCGAGGATCGCGGTGACCTCGGCGAGCACGTCGGCGACGGGTGTCTGCGGGAGATGGTGCGCGGCAGTCATGGTGGGCGTCTCCAAGTGTCGTGTCTCGGGTGGCCGTCCGCGCATTGTGCTGCCGGGGCCCGCGCCGCCGCATCGCCGTACGGGGTGAACCGGTTCCCGGGACCTCGCTCCTGGGAGGGAGCGGGGCCCCGGGCCCGGTCAGCCCGCGAGCAGCGAGACCCCCGGCAGTTCGGCGGCCGCGGCCTGCACGGAATGCTGGAGCCGCTGGAGCCGGGGCGAGGGTTCGAGGCCCTGGTCGCGCAGGAGCGTGGTGCGCAGCCGTGCGTACGCCTGGAGCGCTTCGCCGCGCCGGCCGGAGCGGGCGAGGGCCACCATGAACTGGGCGTGGAGGTTCTCGTGGGCGGGGTGGCGGCTGGTCAGGACGGTGAGTTCGGCGAGCAGTTCGCGGTGGCGGCCCAGGTGCAGGTCGGCCTCGATGCGCTGGTCGAGCGCGCACAGCCGGCTCTCCTCCAGGCGCCGGACCTCGGTGCGCAGGAGCGGGCCGTGCTGGACGTCGGCGAGCGCGGTGCCGCTCCACAGCGCCAGCGCCTCGCCGAGGCGGCCGGCCGCCTCGGCGAAGGACTCGGCGTCCATGGCCCGGTACCCCTCCCCCACCAGCCGCTCGAACCTGCGTACGTCGCTGTCGGCGCCGGAGACGAGCAGGTAGCCGCCGGGCAGGGTCATCAGGACGTCCTTGGCGTCGCCCTGTTCGCCGAGGGCCCGGCCGATGCACTCGCGCAGTTGCAGCACATAGGTCTGCAGCGTCGTGCGGGCGCTGCGGGGCGGGTTGTCGCCCCACAGCTCCTCGATCAGGTCGGTGACCGGTACGACGCGGTCGGCGTTGAGCGCCAGCAGGGCCAGCACCTGGCGCGGTTTGGGCGCGGTGGGGGTGATGGACACCCCGTTCTCCCGCACGGCAAGCGCTCCGAGTACGTCGATGTCCAACGCCGTCTCCCTCACGTCCTCGGGTCCGTGCCCCGGCCCGACATCAAAACAGCACAAGCGGTCTGCAAAGAGCGTACCGGTCGTGCTGTTTTCTGTCAGCGCATCGAGATCACGGAACGGATCACATGAGGGAGACGGCAGGGGACACGGACTACTGCGGGGGGTTGCCGTGCTTGCGGGACGGCAGGTCGGCGTGCTTGGAGTGCAGCATGGCCAGCGACCTGACGAGCACCGAGCGGGTCTCGGCGGGGTCGATGACGTCGTCGACGAGCCCGCGCTCGGCGGCGTAGTAGGGGTGCATCAGCTCGGTCTTGTACTCCTTGACCATGCGGGCGCGCATGGCCTCGGGGTCCTCGGCCTCCGCGATCTGCCGGCGGAAGATGACGTTGGCGGCGCCCTCGGCGCCCATGACCGCGATCTCGTTGGTGGGCCAGGCGTACGTCAGGTCCGCGCCGATCGACTGCGAGTCCATGACGATGTACGCGCCGCCGTAGGCCTTGCGCAGGATCAGCGAGATGCGCGGCACGGTCGCGTTGCAGTACGCGTACAGCAGCTTCGCGCCGTGCCGGATGATGCCGCCGTGCTCCTGGTCCACGCCGGGCAGGAAGCCGGGCACGTCCAGCAGCGTCACGATGGGGATGTTGAAGGCGTCGCAGAGCTGGACGAAGCGGGCGGCCTTCTCGGACGCCTCGATGTCCAGCACCCCGGCGAGCGACTGCGGCTGGTTGGCGACGATGCCGACGACCTCACCGCCCACCCGGGCCAGGGCGCAGATGATGTTGCGCGCCCAGTGCTCGTGGACCTCCAGGTACTCGCCGTCGTCGACCAGTTCCTCGATGACCTTCGCCATGTCGTACGGACGGTTGCCGTCCACCGGGACCAGGTCGAGCAGGGTGTCCGAGCGGCGGTCGACCGGGTCGGCGGTCGGTGCCTTCGGCGGGTTCTCGCGGTTGTTCTGCGGGAGCATCGACAGCAGGTAGCGGACCTCGGCGATGCAGGTCTCCTCGTCGTCGTACGCGAAGTGCGCGACGCCCGAGGTGCCCGCGTGGACGTCGGCGCCGCCGAGTCCGTTCTGTGTGATCTCCTCGCCGGTCACCGCCTTCACCACGTCCGGCCCGGTGATGAACATCTGCGAGGTCTCACGGACCATGAACACGAAGTCCGTCAGCGCCGGCGAGTACGCCGCACCGCCCGCGCACGGGCCGAGCATCACGCTGATCTGCGGAATCACCCCGGACGCCTTGGTGTTGCGCTGGAAGATCCCGCCGTACCCGGCGAGCGCCGAGACGCCCTCCTGGATACGGGCGCCCGCGCCGTCGTTCAGCGACACCAGCGGCGCACCGGCCGAGATGGCCATGTCCATGATCTTGTGGATCTTCGTGGCGTGGGCCTCGCCCAGCGCCCCGCCGAAGATCCGGAAGTCGTGCGCGTACACGAAGACCGTCCGGCCCTCGACCGTCCCCCAGCCGGTGATCACACCGTCGGTGTACGGCTTCTTCGCCTCCAGGCCGAAACCCGTCGCCCGGTGCCGGCGAAGCTGTTCCACTTCGTTGAACGACCCCGGATCGAAGAGCAGCTCGATGCGCTCGCGCGCAGTCAGCTTGCCCTTGGCGTGCTGCGCCTCGGTCGCCTTGGGGTTCGGTCCCCGCTCCGCCGCCGCACGGATCCCGTGCAGCTCCGCCACCCGGCCGCGGATGTCGGCCGGTTCGAGCTGGTCGGTCGTGGGGGCGATGGTGGTCATCGACATGTCGTCAGATCCCTTCCTGGGACGCGGGTCGCCGCGTCATTGCCAGCTGCGCGGAGCTCGGTAGGCAGGCTGTCGGCTCCACCGCTTGGAACCGCCGGCCGGGTCGCCCTCCGGCTGCTCCCCGGCGCCCGCCCGCAGCGCGAGCAGCACCACCGTGAGCGCGGCCAGCTCCTCCTCGGTGGCCCGTCCGCGCTCGATGCGCAGCGCGGGCTCTGCCAGGCCCGAATCACCCATGCCCCACCTCCAGCGTTTCCGCCACGGTCGGACACGGCGCTAAAGAACCGCTCCTGCTCCGCTGGAGAAACGCTCAGCAGCAGCTCAAAGGCTCTTGGCCCGCACGGACTCCAGCCCCGTGGCGAGCGCCCTGGCGCAGTCCGGACCGCTGCCGACACCGGTCATGACGACGGCCGCGACCGTGTTGTCGCGGGCCGCGCCCGCGATCTCGTACGCGGCCGTGCCGCCCGGCCCTGCCCCGCACAGCACGAGCCGCCGTTCGCACGCGAGCAGCCGCAGCAGCGCGGAGGCGGGCGGCTCCCCGGCCCGCGTCACCCGCAGGCCGAGGATGCGTTCGGGCCCCGGGTGGTCCCGCACCAGCGCCTCGTACGCGCCCGGGGGCACGCCCGGTGTCGCGACCAGCACGATGGTGTCCGCGGCGGGGTCACCGGCGCGCAGCACCGACACGTCCGGCCCCTCCGGCTCGGGCGGCCGGGGCAGCACACGGGGCACTTCGAAGCCCTGGAGGAGTTCGAGGACATGGCCCACCGTGGACTGCGGATCGCGGTGGTCGGGCAGCGAACGCAGCAGTCGTACGCAGTGCGAGAGCAGCGCGGAGGCGTCCACGTCGCCCAGACAGCGCCGGTCGTACATCGCGGTCAGGGTCAGCCCGCCGTCCGCGTCGTGCCGGGCCGCCAGCGCGAGCGGCAGCCCGGGGTGGGCGCTGATGCTGCGGGGGGCGTCGACCTCGATGCCCTGGCCGCGCAGCTCGGCGAGCAGCGCCTCGGGCAGCTCCGGGCGGCTGTCGAACTCGACGCCGGTCGCGAAGAGTTCCGCGTCCGGGTCCCGGCCGCTCCACACCCGGACCCGGTCGGCCGGCACCCAGGCGTGCCCGGACAGGTCGAGCGCGGCGTCCCTGGCCTGCTCCAGGAGACCGGTCAGCGGGTCCGCCGGGTCCACGGTCACCGTCATCGGCAGCGGGTTGCCCAGCAGCCCCGGAATGCCCCCGGCCCCCTCCATCGGCACATCCCGCCCCGAAAGGTGCACGCCGAAACTGACCGGGGCGGGCCCGGTCGCGTCCACCGCCCGGTACAGCAGCAGCGCCCACACGGCGTGCAGGGCGCTGGACTCCCCCGCCCCGCGCATCGCGGCCCAGGTCCGCAGCCGGGCGGTCTGCGGCGGCCGCAGCCGGCGCTGGACCCGGCCCGAGCCGGTGTGCCCGGTCGGGGCGCCGCCGGACAGGCCGGGGCGGACGATCGCCTCCGGCGGCGGGGCGGCCGTGGACCAGTAGGCCCGGGCGGCCCCGGTGTGCTGGCGGGCCAGCCACAGGGCGTGGTCGCGCACGTCGGGGCGCCGGTCGCCGCCGGGCAGGACGCCGCCACGCGCGTACGCCCGGTAGAACTCGCGCAGCAGCAGATGGACGCCGCGCTCGTCGAGCAGCGCCCGGTGGTACGTCAGCAGGACGCGGGTCGGACCGCGTTCGCCGCCGGGGCCCGGCCGGCCGTCGAGGAGCGTCACGCGCAGCAGGCCCGGCCGGTGCGGGGCGAAGCTGCGCAGGCGGTCGCGCTCGACGAGGTCGCTCCAGGAGACGGCGGCGTGTTCGAGATGGGCGATCTCGATCTCGGCCCACTCGTGCAGCACGAGCCGGGGCAGGTGCGTCCAGTCGAACGAGGCGCGCAGCACGGTCTCGCGGTCGGCGACGGACAGCCAGGCGTCGGCGAGCCGGGCGGTGTCGAGCGGCCCCGCCCAGTTCCAGGCGAGCTGCCCGACGTGCCCGTCCGCCGGGTCGCGGACCGCCGCCCGGATCAGGTCGCGCTGGTGGCCGGCGGCGGTGACCGTGTCACGCGCCCCGGCCGCCAGCGCCAGTACGTCGGCGAGGACCGCGGCCCCCGGGCGGGCCGGGGGGCCGTGCGCCTGGGCGATGCGCAGGATGTGGCGGCCGGCCCCGGGGTCGTCGGAGGTGACCGTCCAGGCGCGGTGGCGCTGGGTCACCCGGGCCGCCACGGACTCGGCGCGGCCGGGGTCGAGCGGCCCGCACAGCTCCAGCTCGAAGGGCAGGCCGGAGGCGGCGGGCACCGGCTGGTGGACCACCGCGAGCACGAGTTCCGCCGGGCCTTCCATCATCGGGCACCCGGGCTTTCCGGCCCCGGCCCGGGAGCGCCCCCGGCGGACGGGGCCGCGTGGTGGTCCGGGTTGCCCGGACCGGTGGGCGGCGCGGGGTGCCAGTCGGGGGCGCCGGGGTCGGGCAGCGGGGCCCCGGCGGCGCGCGGCGCGCGGTGGTGGGCGACGCTCGCCAGGTACCGGCCCTGCACGACGTGGGTCGCGAAGTCCCAGTCCCCGGGCTCGTCGCCGGTCAGCACCGTACGCCCCCGCTCGTCCCGGCCGAAGGCGATCGTGGCGAAGCGGCGGCGCAGACCGTGCCCGAGCGCCTTGGTGTACGCCTCCTTCAGGGTCCACAGGTTGAGCAGGCGCAGCGCCCGCTCCGCCTCGGGCAGGACGGCGAGCGCCTCGCCCTCCTCGGGGGTGCAGACGTGGTCGCGCAGCAGCTCGAAGGAGACCGGGCGCGAGAGGGGTTCGACGTCCACACCGACCGGGCCGGTGGCGCTGACGCCGACGAGGATCAGGTCGTCGGTGTGGGCGAGGCTCACGTCCAGCTCCTCGCCCAGGCCGCGTAACCGGGGCCGCCCGCCCGGGCTGTGGGCCAGGTCCAGGGAGCGCGGCGGGACCTGGAGCACGGCCGCCGCGGTGTACCGCATCACCATCCGCGAGACGGCGAACCGGAAGCGGCCCGCCGGGGTCGGGGTGTGCAGGTAGCGCTGCCGTTCCCGGCCCAGCACGAGCCGCAGTTCCGGGTCGAGGAGGGCAGCGGTCAGCCACTCGCCCCATGTGGTGTGCACCAGGACGGGCCGCCCGCTCTCCAGTACCTCGCGCACCGGTTCCCACGGCCCGTCGGGGCCGGCCACATGGAGCGGCGCCGGAAACTCCGGGGCCGCGTCCACGGTCTGTACGCCGTCGTCACGGTTCACGGCCCGCTCACCACAGCATTCTCGTGGCGTACACGTCGACGTCGACGTGGTGGCGGACGCGGTGGGCGACCACGGCCCACACGTCGTCGCGGGGGTCGGTGAGACCGGGCGGCAGCGGCACGCCGAGCCGTTGGGTGGCCCGGGCGAGGGCCAGCAGCGCCCAGTCCGGTGCCCCGAGGTACGCGCCGGGGACCGCGGTGGCGGCCTCCCGCACCCCGAGCACGGCGGCGGCCAGCAGGAGCAGCGCCCTGCGGTCGGCCAGCGCCCGCACCGCGGGGTCGGCCGGGTCGGCGTGCGCGGCCCGGAGCAACGGAATCCGCAGCGTGCGCAGTTCGGTGTTGAGCCGCCGTGCGGTACGGGCCAGCGCCACCTGCGCGGGCGGACCCGCGACGTGGATCCCGGCGGCGGCCTCCGGCAGCGCGGCCGCCAGCGCCTCCGCGCACCCGGAGGCCGGCAGGCCCTCGCCGAGGGGCCGCCCGAGCCGGAACAGCGGGTGGCCCGGTGCGCTCCCGGCCCGGAGCGGCGGGGCGTCTTCCGGGGTGTCCCGCGCGCGGACGAGGCGGGCCTGGTCCACGGTCGCGGCGACCCAGTCGAGCCCGGCGGGCGTCAGGTCATCCGCGATCCGGGCGAGGGCCCGGGCCTGCGGGCTCGCCGGCCCGCACCCGGTCTCGTGCAGGACGAGGTCGAGGGCGCTGCGCACATCGGCGACCAGCTGCGGCACGGCGTACCCGACGGCGGCGGTCAGCGCGGGCGCGGTGCCGCCGGACGCGTCGAGGGAGCGCAGCGCGACGGCCACCAGGCTCTCGCAGGCCAGCAGGTCCGCGAAGCACTCGGCGAGCGTGCCGTGCCACTGGCGTACGGCCGGTTCGTGGCGGCCGCGGGCGTCCACCACCCGTACGGCCTCGCGCAGCACACCGCCGGTGACCGCGGTCAGCGCGGCCGGTGCCAGCAGCGCGGCCAGCTCCACGGCCCGGGGCGGCGCGCAGCCGGAACCGTCGTCCGCGACGAGCAGCGGACGTACGCCCCAGGCCTGACCGAGCGCCAGGTCCCGGCGGAACAGCGGCCGCAGCGCCCGGGCCAGCTCCTCACCGCTCGTGAAGTGCCCGCCGGCCGCCGGGGGCACGAACTCCTCGCGCAGCCCGTCGGGAACCGGCAGGTCATCGAGAGCGCCGCGGTCCGCGCGGCAGTAGGGGTTGTCGGCGTCGTCGGGGTCGCCGAGGAGCGCGTCGAGCCGCAGGGCCCGCGCCGCGGCGTCGGCCGTCGGCGGCAGCTCGGCGTACGCGCGCGAAGCGGCCCGCGGTGGTCTCCCCGGCACGGAGGGGGAGCCCGGGGCCGCGACGGGGGCCGGCCGGGTGAGGGTCATCGAAGCCTCCTGATCGTGGTCATCGCAGGCGGCGGACGGCGCTCTCCGCATGCCACTTGGCCAGGCCCAGCGCCTCGGTGCTCGCCCGGCCCAGCCACGTACGCACGTGATGCCGGGCGTCCGCGCCGGCGGTACGCCCGTCCGGGGCCGGGCCGACGGCGTCCTCCCTGAGCATCACCTGATGGGTGGAGACGACCCGCACCCCGGACTCGTCGGGCAGCAGCGCCCATTCCCCGCTGTGCGAGGCGATCGGATCGGGGGTGAGCGTCTCCTTGTAGACGATGCGCCCGGCATGCGGGAAGCAGAGCCGGACGCTCTCCACGGTGACGGTCTCGCCGGTGTCCTCGGCGCAGGTGTCCATGGCGGCGAGCTGCACACCCGGCTGGTCCTCGCGGACGAGGGTCCACTCCACGTGCGGGATCAGCTCGACCCAGTCCTCCATGCGGTAGAGGAAGTCGTAGACGAGTTCGCTGGGCCCCTCGACGTGCACGCTGTCCTCGAAGCCGACGAGGAGTTCGTCCAGCCGCTCCCAGCGCTCGGCCATCTCCCTGACCTGGTCCAGCAGGGCGGGCACCACGTCCGGGGCGTCGTCGCCGTCCCGGCTCAGCGTGAGCGCCGAGCGGGTGTCGCCGTCGGATTCCACGCTCCAGCGCCCCGTGACCGGCGCGTTCGCCCGGTCCCCGGAGCGCTGCTCGAAGTCGATGGTCCGGGCGGGCGGGTCGAGGGTGCGCCGGACGTGCGAGGAGCGGACCCGGTCGTCGACCAGGTCCCAGACGCGCAGCTGTTCGACGGTGCCGTCGAAGTCGATGCGCTCGACGTGCAGGTGGGAGGTCAGGAAGAGCGGCCAGCGCACGGCGTCGGCGAGCATCCCGTAGACGACGCCTGCCGGGGCTGCCACGGACATGGTGCGCCGGGTCGAGTGCCCTCGCTCAGCCGACATGGCTGCCCTCCTCCTGATGGCCCCCAGGCTGCGGCGCGATTCCGGAGAAGCCCTTGAGCGCCGCCTGAGCCGGGCACCGGCGCGGTGCCCGGCCCGGTCAGCCGATCTCGGCGAGCCGGACTCCGCCGGTCCCCGTGACGCCCTCGGGGCGTGCCATGAGGATGGAGCGCTGCAACTTGGCCAGCGCGGGCGAGGGTTCGAGCCCCAGGGTGCGCACCAGGGTGGACCGCAGCCGCTGGTAGGCGTCCAGCGCCTCTCCGCGCCGCCCGGAGCGGTAGAGGGCCAGCATGTACTGGCCGCACAGGCTCTCGTGGGTGGAGTACCTGCTGAGCAGGACGGTGAGTTCGGAGAGCAGTTCGCGGTGGCGGCCCAGTCTGAGGTCGGCCTCGATGCGCTGGTCGAGCGCGCACAGCCGGCTCTCCTCCAGCCGCTTGATCTGGGTGTCCAGGTGGGGGCCGGTGTGTACGTCGGCCAGTGCCGGGCCGGTCCACAGGGCGAGGGCCTCCCGCAGCAGCCGAGCGCCCTCGGGGTAGTCCTCGGCGTCCATGGCCCGGTATCCCCGGCCGGCCAGACGCTCGAACTCCCGGACGTCGTGGGTGCCTTCGCCGCCCTTGAGTAAATAGCCCCCGGGGACGGTGAGCAGGACGTCCTTGGCGGTTCGGGTGTCGTCGCCGTCCTGTTCGAGCGCGACGGTGATCAGTTCGCGCAGCTGCAGGATGTAGGTCTGCAGGGTGGGGCGGGCGCTGCGGGGCGGCTCGCTCCCCCACAGCTCCTCGGTGAGGGTGCCCACGGGCACCACCTCGTCGGCGTGCAGCGCCAGCAGGGCGAGCACCTGCCGGGGCTTGGGCGCGGTCGGTGTGATCGATGTGCCCTTTTCCCGCACGGCAAGCGTGCCGAGTACGTCGATGTCCACGCCGTCTCCCCGTCATCTCCCGGCCGTCTCGGACGGCCCGGAACTGTTGCTGACGCATCGATTTAAAAACAGCACAGGCGGTATGTCAATACCAAACCGATCCACCTGTTTCCTCTCGTGCGCGGCCCCAGCGATCCTCCAGGGGAGGGCTCAACTTGCCGCGAAAACTAGCAAAAACGGGCAAAACAGAGGTCAATGAGCCCGTCGTGGGGCACAGATGACACCCAGGCAAACAAACCATGTGGACTGTTTTACGAGGTCGCAGCGGCCGGCACCCTGTACGGAAGTGCGCAGGACAGGGCCCGTACGCCCGCTACTCGGCGGGACTGAGCCGCGGCAGCGCGAACGACCAGAGCTGTGACACCCGTTCCGCGGACTGCCAGTACCGGTCGGTCGCGCCGAGGGTCTCCAGGCCGAGTGTCGCCGCGACCACGACCACCGCCGCGTCCTCGGCCGATACGTCCTCGGCCAGTTCACCGTTCCTGCGCGCCTGGACAAGAGCGTTGCGCACCCACTCGTACCACCAGTCGTGCAGCTTGGCCTCGCTCTTGCGTGAGGGGTCGGCGCCCAGCCGGAAGCCCGCGCGCACGACCGGGTCGTCGGCGACGGCGTCCATCAGCCGGCAGACCGTGGCGACGAGCGCCTGGAGCCGGCCGCCCTTCGCGGCCCTCGCGCTCTCCTCGGTCAGCACCAGCGCGGATTCGGCGGCGGCGCTCTCCACCGCGGAGGCCAGCGCCTCCTTGTTGGGGAAGTGGAAGTGGAGGGCACCCGAACTCACCCCGGCCCGGCTGCTGATCGCCGGCAGCGTCGCCATCGCGTACCCGTCGGTGCCGAAGACCTCCGCGGCAGCCGAAATGAGGGCTTGACGAGTCACAGCCGCTCGCGCCTGCTTGACCATCATGTCCTCCTCCGGGCGGGCGAGTTCTCCGGCCTTCAGCCGTCCGATTCACCCAGGATTCTCCGTACTGACTCGTGCATACCTTAGCAAACCGCACGGCTGGTTGGTTTACTGCCGCGACGTGCGATCCACCGGTTTCAGCTGATCATTTTGCATGCGGCCGGGCAGCACGGGCGGCCGGCCCAAGGAAACAGTTGGTTTCTCCAGCCGTTCTCCCGGAGGAATGCACTCCGAACCGGCAAAGGAAACCGTCCGAAAGGTTTTTTTCCATGGTCGCGCGGGCGCTCGCGCGCGAGGCCATGGAAATCGACAGGCATTATGCCCGTATTTATGCATTTTTGATAGCGAACGCCGACCGATTGAAAGCCATGAAACGGAATGAGATATTCAAGTAAACAAGGGATCCTTGGTAAATCCTTTACTTTTGGGCCGATTGAAGAAAACCGGTAGGTCCGTATCTTAAGTGGCGTCGCCGAACACAGGTTTCAAGACGGGGGCCCCATGAGTCTCACCACTGCTGAAGCCAGAACCGCACTCCCGGCCGCACTGCGGCTGACCACCACGGTCGCGAAGGAATACGTGCACCGTGACTCCGTCGCCGAGGTGTTCCTCACCGGGTGCGACACCCAGGACGGGGTGAACTTCTCGCTCACCGGCCAATGGCCGCGCGCCCACACCATGTTCCGGAGCCTCGACGGAGCGAGTCACGATCCGCTGCAGGTGGCCGAAACGTTCCGTCAGGCCGGCATCTACGTCTCGCACGTGGAGCTGGGCGTGCCGCTGGGCCACAACTTCGTGATGTCGAACATCACCTACACGACGGACACCGCCAGCCTGCGCATCGCCTCCGGCCCCACCGACTTCGACCTCGACACCCGGTGCACGGAGATCGTCCGGCGCCGGGGCGTGGCCAGCCGCATGGCGTTCGAGTTCGCACTCCGCCGCGGCGGACGCCCCCTGGCGGGCGGCACCGGGCAGATCTCCGTGATCCCGCCGGCCGTCTACAACCGGTTACGGCAGGGCCGCGTCGCCCAGCCGCCGGTCGCTGCCGAGACGCACCCGGACCGCACCCTGCTGCCGCCGTCGATGGTGGGGCGGACGTTCACCACGGACGTGGTGCTCTCCGACGTACCCGGTGCCGGCTCCGGCGGGAACCCGCGTTGGCTGCTGACCCCGGACCTCAACCACCCGATCCTCTTCGACCACAAGGGCGACCACGTGCCCGGCATGGTCCTGCTCGAAGCTGCCCGCCAGGCGGCCTGCGCCGTGATGGCGCCCCACTCGTTCACCCCCGCCGCCGCGTCGAACGACTTCCACCAGTACGCCGAACTCGACCGGCCCTGCTGGGTCGAGGTGACCCGGGTGTCGCACGAGGCCGGCAACATGGTCACGATGGAGGTCGTCGGCCGCCAGGACGGCAAGGACGTCTTCACCTCGGTGCTCACCGGCCCGGTCGACTGAGCCGGCGGTCCGTGCCGCCGCAGAGACCTCCCCTTTCCCTCAAGAACAAACCGGATGACCTGTTCTTGAGTGAACGGCAGCCGGTTGTACGGGAAACGGCCCGCGCACCTTGGGTAGCTGCACCGGTCTCGCAACGAACCAGCAGGTCACACCCGTACGTACGACGGGAAAGCGACCGAAGCGACCGAAGCGCGCGCTCGGACCTGTATGCGGGAGGGCCCGCCCGTCAAGGAGGCGGGCCCTCCCGCATACAGGCGGAACAGCACCTCGGGACGAGCACCGTGACGCCCAATCAGAGGTCGAACGCCACGTGCTCCAGGTCGGTGTACTCCACCAGGAGCCCCTGCGCCCTGCGCCCGCCGTCCTTGAAGTAGATCTCCTGGAGCCCCTCGGCCGCGATCTCCTGGAGCTGCCGGTCGCTGCCGCCCCGCTCGCGCGTCTCGAAGAGCCGGGCCGCGTACGCGGGCGGAAGCGCCACGGTGAGGTGGCGCAGCCGGGCGTCGTCGGTGGAGCCGGGGGCCGCCGTGTAGCCGAACCTGGCCCGGGTGTCGATGACGATGCCGTCGGTGGTCGCCGCGGCCTTACGGGCCTTCGCCTGGATCTGCGGCTGCCAGCGCCGCTTGACCTCGCGGTCCATCCGGGCCGCCAGGTCGGGCCGGGGCTTCTTCAGCTGATTGCGCACGTACCGCTCGACCGTGCGCTGGGTGATGCCCAGCAGTGCGGCGACGGCCCGGGTGCCCTTGAGCTGCTTGACCAGGTACCGCATCTGCGCACCGGCCGACTTGGGCGCGGGCCGGGTGAACGCCCGCTGGACCGCCTCGTCGAGACCTTCCCCGACCGTGTTCATCGGCTGGTTGTCCTACTTTCCGTCGTCCGCGGCGGTGACCGTGCCGTCCTTGATGTACCGGGCCAGGTTGAGCTCCGGACCGTACTCCTCCCGGACGGCCTCCGCCCACAGCGTGGTCTGCGAACCCTCGTGCTTCACCATTCCCGGGCTGACCCCGAGACGGAAGCCCCCGGGCAGCGGCTTGCCGTCCCGGTACGGCAGGACGTCCAGCGGCGAGGGCCCGTCGGAGGCGTACACCGCGCAGTCCGAGAGCACCGCGACCGGGTACTGGCCGGTGGCGTCCGCGAGCCGGACCATCTTGCGGTGCATGTTGATCCGGGCCCGGGAAATGACGGCGGCGCGGATGTCGGGCCGCCAGGTCGGCCTGCTCAGCGCGGGCCACGGCTTGCCGGGGCGCCATCCGCCGCCGCGCGGGCGCTCCCGCAGCTTGCCGATGCCGCCCTTGGCCGTCGCCTTGATCGCGGACAGCACCACCGCCAGCTGCGGATCGCGGTCCCGGTAGCCCTCCATCGCCGCCAGGAACGCGTCGGGGGCCATGCCCTCTGTCACACCGAGGTCCGCCATGGTCGCCACGTACGCGTCGCGCAGCCGCTTGTACCACCCGTCCAGGTAGCGCGCGTTGGCCGGCCGAACCCACGCCTCGACGGGTGCCACCTCGTAACCGAGCTCCACCGCGTAGGCCACGGTCGGTGTCGCGTACCAGGCGGGCCCCTCGGGGCGGTCGCCCTTCGGCGTGAACGGGCTGGGCAGCAGCTCCCCTTCGAGCCGCCGCCACTGCTTGCCGATCACGACGTGCGAGAGGTCGACGTGCGAGAGGTCCACCAGCCAGGAGCCGGGCAGCGCCGGGTCGAATGCGGGGCCGTCCACATGCACGGGCGCCTCCAGGCCGACGAGCGCCCCGTTGGCGGCCGCGCCGAAGGCGAGGTTGACGTCGATGCCGACCAGGTGGCGCTTCAGGCACTCGTCGTCCGTGAGGGGCCGCGCCCAGTCGTACGCCTCCTCGAACAGCATCTCGGCCGGGCCGCGCTGGTGGAAGCGGGGCAGGCCCGCGAGGAGCGGGTGGCCGTCGGGGGCCTCGCAGGGGGCGCACTCGACGGGTTCGGAGCCGAGCGAGCCGGGGTTGCGTTCGCTGTGCCGCTTGCCGTCCGCGTCGGGCGCGGACGCCCGGGTCGGCGGGTGCAGCGATGTCATGAGCTCCAGCCCGGTGACGGCGGTGGAGCCCCTGGGCGTCATCACGCGTGAAGCGTACGTGCCCAGCAGCCGTACGAGTTCGGCCGCCGGGAGGTGCGCCGCGCCGTCCCAGTGCCGGACGTCGAGCGCGTTCCAGGACGGCACGCAGAGCTGTACGCAGCTGCGGCGCGAACCCCGCGCGGGGCGGTAGATCCGGGCCCACGGCCCGAACCCGCGCCGGGTCAGCTTCCACTCCGCCCGCTCCAGCTGCTTGAGCACCTTGTGCCCCTCGGGAAGCCGCCCCGCGAGGCTCTCCTCCCGGGACAGCCGCGCGGGCAGCCCGAAGCGCTCGCACGCCGCCTCGGTGAGGACGAGCAGCGGGTCGGAGTCCTGCCCGTGGGGGTGCAGCCGGGGCGCCCCGAGGTCTGCCTCGTTCAGCGCCCAGTCGACCAGGGCGGGCAGCGACTTGGCGGGCACGTCCAGCAGCAGACCGCCCACGCAGTACGCGGACACCGCGCCCCCGTCCACATCGACGACGGCGAGCGGGCCGTGCTCGTAGCGGGGGGTGCGGGAGGCCCGCGGTGCCTGTGGCGCCTGCGCGTTCTCGGTCGTGCGGGGCTCGTCGGCGGCCGCGGTGCTCTCGGGCGTACGGGGTTCGGAGGCGGGCTCGACGGAGGGAGCAGGCGCGGGCACGACAGGGGCAACGGCCGCCGCGGCGGCGGGCGGCGCGACGGGAGCCGCGACGGGCACGACGGCTTCCGCCGGGGCCCCGGCCGCCTGCTCCGGGGCGAAACGCGCGGCCAGTCCCTCCAGCAGCCGGGCATACGCGGCCCGCTTCGGCGGCCGGGGCTCGCTGCGTCCGGACTCCCAGTTGCCGACCGACTCACGGCGGCTGCCGAGCGCCTTCGCGACCTGGTCCTGGCTCAGCCCGGCGGCCTCGCGCAGCCGCTTGCGTTCGGCCGGCGGCGGCAGCGGGTCCTGCGCGATCTGCTCCAGCAGCGCGTCCACCGCGCTGAAGAGCAGCTGCTCCTCGTGGGACAAAGCGATCACCTCTGGCGCCACCCTATCGAACCGCTCATCGAACGCCTCGCAGATGTCGCACGGATTGCGCATGTTCGTGGCCGGGCGCTGGAGACGCGGTTCAGACGGACTGGAGACCACCGGAAGGCTTCCACACGTTCAGCGACCGGACCGGGGCGGCCGGCCACTCGCTCGGTAGCTGTCATTCGCCGACGAGAACCGCAGGTCACAAGCCCGGCAGGAACACCGAGCGACCGAAGCGACCCAAGGTTCAGGTATATGGAGCCATTGGCGTGTGTGCGCGTGCGCGTCATATATGGGGAGCTTGAGTCGCTTCAGTCGCTGATGGGCCAACCACAACGCCGTGACCTGCAACGTTTCCGGCAGGAGGGCCAGCGACTCAGCAACTCCTCATTACCCGCGACAAAGTCGCCGGGTAGCTGGGCCGCATTCCGCGCTGGCACATCTGTTCTGACGCATGTACCTCTTCTCCCCCGAGGGTTTCGCTAATCTGATTGTGCGAGTTGAGTCGCTTCAGTCGCTGATGGGGGAAGTGAATGGCAGCTGAACTGCGGGTCTCGCGCGGCGACCCACGCCAGTTCAGGAGAGCTGCACCGGTCGCTTCGCAGCCTCTGACGACAGCCCGGCGATGCGTGCGCCAGGGGTGGCCGGTTCACGCCGTCACGCCGGGGCCGCAGGCCCCCGGGGGGCGCACGTGAGCGCGGACAAGGAGAGAGTGCTGCCGTCGGCCTCCTTCGACGCACAGGCCGTGGCCGCCCAGATCCTCGCGCAGCCCGTCGCACCGCCCCGGCAGAACGACCCGTACGTCCCGGCAGACGGAACGGCACCGGGCGGAGCCACGGCGGACGGACTGCTGCCCGACACCCTCACCGACAGGGGCAACGCCAAGTTATTCGTCAGGCTCTACCGCAACGACTACCGGCATGTGCCCGGCATCGGCTGGTTCCGCTGGGACGGCACCCGCTGGCAGTTCGACGAGGACGACACGGTGATGTGGTCGGCGGGCGACCTGGCGGAGTCCCTCGCCACCACCGACCCCCGCGGTCTGTTCCCCCCGGCCGCGCTCCAGCAGCACCGCCGGCGCACGCTCAGCACGAGCGGGATGAACGCGATGCTGACCCAGGCCAAGTCCGCACCGGGCATGGTGCTCAACGCGGCGATGCTCGACGCCGATCCGTACGCACTGTGCACACCGGCGGGCGTGGTGGACCTGCGCACCGGGCACATCCGCCCGGCCGAGCCCGCCAAGGACTTCCACTCCCGCTCCACCTCCGCCGCACCCCGGGCCATGCCCACACCGCGCTGGGACCGCTTCCTCTCCGACACCTTCGGCGAGGGCCCGGACGGCGGGGAGATGATCTCCTTCCTTCAGTTGCTGCTCGGCTACTCCATCACCGGGGACGTCGGCGGTCAGGTGATGCCGTTCCTGTTCGGCTCCGGCAAGAACGGCAAGTCCGTACTGCTCGACGTCCTGATGAAGCTCCTGCGGGACTACGCCGACGCGGCGCCGCCGGGCTTCCTGATGTCACGCCCGTACGAGGGCCACCCCACGGACCTCGCCGAACTGCACGGCCGCCGCGTCATCGTGTGCAGCGAGGTCAAGCCGGGCGACCGTTTCGACGAGGCCCGGGTGAAGCTGCTGACCGGCGGGGACCGGATCAAGGCCCGCCGGATGCGGCAGGATTTCTTCAGCTTCGAACCGACGCACAAGATGTGGCTGCTGGGCAACCACCGGCCGGAAGTCGGCACGGGCGGCTTCGCGTTCTGGCGGCGCATGCGCCTCATCCCGTTCGAGCGGGTCGTCTCCGACGACCGCAAGATCGACAACCTGGCGGACATCCTGGTCACCCAGGAGGGTCCGGGCATCCTCAACTGGCTGATCGAGGGCGCCCGCCGCTACCTGGGCGGCGACAAGGACCTGTCCGGCCCGGAGAGGGTGCGCATCGCGACGACCGTGTACGCGGAGACCGAGGACCACACCGGACGCTTCGTCGGCGAGACCTGCCGGCTCGACGCCGGCCTCCGCGCCGAACAGGCCCAGCTCTACTCGGCGTACAGACGCTGGTGCCAGAATGAGGGCGTTCCGGCGATTTCGTCGCGAGCCTTCGCGGCGCACATCCGGGAAGTGGTGGGGCTGGCATCACCGAAGGAAATGATCTTTTCCAACCAGCGCAAGTACTACCCGGGCATCGGCCTGCTCGCGGACGAGGAGACAGTATGAGCGCCCTCATCGCAGAGGACGAGATCGTCCACGAGGTGGACCTCGTATGGCTCGAGGACATCAGCGTGCTCGACTACGTCCGCCAGAGCCTGGACCGCCTCCCGACCCGCCGGGGCAGGCCCGCCTACCACCGCGACGGCAGAATGGTCGGGTACGCCCTGCTCGGCCCGAAGGCGAAGCCGTCCCGCTCCTCGGGCACCTTCCGCCGCCGGGTGTTCTGGCTGCTCCCCCACGACCGGGACAGCGAACCCGACGGGCTGTACGCACGGGGCGCACCGGCCGAGGCCGTGGACGTACGGACGCTTGCCCCGGGCAGCAAGGGACACAAGACCGAGCGTTCGGAGGGCGGCCCGATGTCCTCGTCCGCCGCGCGGGAGTTGCGGCCGTAGCGGTACACCCGTGCCGGAATCGGGAGCCTGCCCGGGGATAGATAAGAAACAGCACGTCCGGTATATTTCTGTCGTCGGTAAGAAACGTGACAGAAAGGCGCCACAGTGCAGGGGGAACATCCCATCCGGGCCCAGGTGCTCGTGGCCGGCGGCGGCCCGGTCGGCATGCTCGTCGCGGCCGAACTCGCCGCGTACGGCGTGGACACCGTACTCCTCGAACCCAGGACCGAGGTCTCCGACCAGCCCAAGGCGACCACCCTGCACGCCCGCGCGGTGCAGTCACTGGCCCGTCGCGGCCACATGCCGGGCCCGGCCCGGCCCGCGTACGGCCCGGAACCCGCCTCCAGCGCCTTCCACTTCGCCGGGCTCCCGGGCCTGACCATCACCGCTCCCCCGCACGAACCGGAACCGGTCCTCAAGTGCGCCCAGGCCGACCTGGAACGGCACCTGGAGTCGCGGGCACGCACGGCCGGGGCCCGCATCCTGCGCGGTCACCGCGTCACCGACGTCGAACAGGACGGAAGCGGTGTACGGGGCACGGCCGAAGGCCCCCAGGGCTCGGCCGTCCTCCGCGCCGATTACGTGGTGGGTGCGGACGGCGCCCGCAGCACGGTCCGCACCCGGTCCGGCATTGAGTCCGACACGGTCCCGGCGACGGTGTCCGCGCTGATGGGGACCGTCACCCTGGCCGATTCCGGGGACCTGCCCAAGGGCTGGCACCGCACCCCGCGCGGCTGGATCGTCGCCAAGCACGACGGGGATCGCACGCACCTCCGTACGCTCAACTGCGCCGGACCCCACGAGGACCGGCGGAGCCCCGTCACCCTGGACGAACTCCGCGACGAGGTGGCCCACATCGCGGGCCGGGACATCGCGATGCACTCGCCGCACTGGCTCAGCCGGTTCAGCGACTTCGCACGCCTGGCCCGCACGTTCGGCCGGGGGCGGGTCTTCCTCGTCGGCGACGCCGCTCACGTGCACTTCCCGATCGGCGGCCAGGGCCTGAGCACCGGTGTGCTCGACGCGCTGAACCTGAGCTGGAAACTGGCCCACGCGGTGCACGGCACGGCGGGCCCCGGACTGCTGGACAGCTACGACGCGGAACGTCGCCCGCTCGCCCGCCGTGTCATCGACGGCACCTTGGCCCAGCTCGCCCTGATGCGCCCCGGCCCCGAAGCGGAAGCGCTGCGCACGGTGTTCACCGGCCTCCTCACGGCGGAGAGCGGAAGCGGCCACCTCAGCGGCCTGATCAGCGCCCAGGACACCGTCCTGCCGGATCCCACCGGCGCGGGCGGCCCGGCCGCGGGAACGTACCTCGCCAACACCGCGCTCGGCACCCCGGACGGGGACACCGACGTCATCCGCCTCCTGCACGACGGCCGGCCGCACCTGCTGCTCCTCGGCGAAAAGGCCGACCGCCACCGGGAAGCGTCGAGGGCATGGGCGGGCATCCTGCATACCGTCGAGGTCCGGCCCACCCCGGCAGTGCCGTACGAGGCGGTACTGCTGCGGCCCGACGGTCATCTCGCCTGGGTACCCGGCGACGGTGAGCTGGGGCAGGTGCTGACGGCGTACTTCGAACCGGGCGCCCCTGCCACTGCCGGGTAGACCGGCGGGAGGCGGGGCGCCCCGGCGCTGTCAGCTCGCGGTCTCCAGGACGTCACGCAGGTCGGCCGCCTTCAGCGCCTCCGCGTACACCTTGGCGCCCCGGCCCTCGGACAGGTCCAGCGAGGCCAGCACCGAAGGCATCACCGCACTGGGCAGCAGATGACGCATCAGCGCGGACACACGCACCACCAGGTCGCGGTACTCGCACACGGCCTGCGACATGGACTGGATACCGGCGAAGGAGCCCACGATGACCTCGGCCGTCTCGGGCGGCGAGATGTGCGGCAGCAACTCGCCCTGGGCCTGCGCCTGCTGGAGCAGGTCGAGCCCGACCTCGCCCCACCGCAGGAACGGGCCGCTGCGGTCGAGGTTCTGCGTCTGCTGGTCCATCGTCAGCCGGACACCGGCCCGCACCATCGGGTCGGTCTGGAGGCGGTGGGCGTGCAGCATGACGACGTCCACGATCTCCTGCACCTTCGACGCCCGCATCGGCACGATGATGCGCGGGTCCTGCTCGGAGAGAACGCCCTGGGCGAGATCCTCCTTGGAGTGGAAGTGGAAGTACAACGCGCCCTTGGTGACTCCCGCCTCGGTGAGGATCTGGGAGATCGTGGCTGCTTGGTACCCCTGCTCCTCGAAGATCTTGGCCGCCGCCGAAAGAATCGTCTGCCGGGTGCGGATAGCCCGTAGCTGCTCAGCCACTCTGCCTCCTCCCTCCTCAGGGTGGTCGAACGTGGGGAGTGTAAATAAACCGTCCAGTTCGTATCTTACAGGCCGGCCGCTTCCCTCCGCCCTGGTCGGGGAAATGTCCGGCAGGAAAGGGAAACCATGATCCTCGTCACGGGCGCAACCGGGACGATCGGCCGTGAAGTGCTCCGCCTCCTCCCCGCCGGGCGGGCCGTACGCATCATGGCCAGGAACCCGGAACGGGTCGCCTGCGCCACGCAGGGCGCCGAGATCGTCCACGGTGACTTCACCGACTCCGCGTCACTGACGGACGCTCTGCACAACGTCCACACCGCGTTCTTGGTCACCAACCCCGACGGCAACGACGACGCGCGCTTCCTCGACCCTGCCCGCGCGGCCGGCGTCCGGCACATCGTCAAACTCTCCGCGGCCGCCGTCACCGACCCCCTGGCCGATGACCTGATCACCCGCCACCAGCGCCGCAACGAGGAGCTCCTGCGCGCCTCCGGCATGGCCTGGACCCTGCTGCGGCCCCGCGCCTTCATGTCGAACACCCTGTCCTGGGCCCGTTCCATCCGCGCCGACGGGGTGGTGCGCGCCCTGTACGGAACTTCGGCGAACGCGTGCGTCGACCCCCGGGACGTAGCCGAGGCCGCCGTACGGGCCCTTACGGGGGCAGCTGGGGAGCATGCGGGCAGGGCCCACACCCTGACCGGCCCTCAGACTCTCTCGGCAGCCCAGCAGACAGCAGAGCTCGCCGATCTCCTCGGCCAAGAGCTCCGGTTCGAGGAGCTGACCCCCCAGCAGGCCCGTACGGCCCTCGGAGCGCGCTACCCAGCCGATATCGCCGACGCCCTCCTGGAGAGCGCCAGACGGCAGCACAGCGGCTCCAAGGCGGTCGTAGACCCCACCCTGCCCGGTCTGCTCGGGCGCCCCGCCCGCACGTTCCGCGACTGGGCCGCCGACCACCTGGACGCGTTCGGCCCCGCGCCGGCCGCGAGGGACTGAAATCCCTTCAGTCCCTCCTCATTCGGTCCCCGTTCAGTCCCTCCAGTAAAAACGCAGGTCAGAGGCTTGCGTTTCTCGGTAGCCAGGGTCTGAAGGGACTGAAGGGACTCAAGATCGGCAGTTATAACCGATTATGCAGGCGTGTGTATGCGCGTACGCGTAGAACAACCCTATATATCCCTTTGTACCTACTACTCTGGTCCTGAAGCGCTGATAACTACGGAGCTTGAGTCCCTTCAGTCCCTCTCTTTTTCACCCACAAGCCGCTGACCTGCACTTTCGCCCGAGGGACCGAAGAGGGACCAAAGCTTCCAGTCCCTCCCGTTCCACGTTCAGTCCCTCCTCTTCGGTCCCTCCCCGCCGAGGTCGGCGCATGCGCCCGACACGCCCGGACCGGACGTACAACTCCTCCTCGGGCAAGGGACCGAAGGGACTCGCGGCACGAAGAGTCCCGCCTGCTGTGGGACGCCTGTTGTAGGCTCTGGTCCGAATCTGAAAACTCAGTCCCTTCAGTCCCTCAGCCCGGCAGTGGAACCGCTCTGAACTGGGCTTTTCTTGAATGGGACCGAATCTTTCAGGACTGAACAACCTGTTGGCCCTCGACAAGGACGATCAGCGTGCCGCGTCAAAGAGAGACCAGTGGCCCGCGTGCGGCGGGACCCACGAGTCCCTTCGACATGGCCCGGTGGTGCGCGGCGAACGGCTGGCCGGTCCACCCTCTGGCCGCTGGCCGCAAGACCCCCGCGGGCAACTGCCCTGCTTGCCGCGAGGACCCCCACCGCCCCGCCGACTGCCCCTGCCTGCCCGCGGGCAAGTGGTGTCACGGCTTCCACGCCGCGACCACCGACCCGGAGCTCCTGGCTGCCTGGTGGGGCGTCAACCCTTCTTTCGGCGTCGGCGTTTCGTGCGGCCCGGCGGGGCTCGTCGTACTGGACATCGACGCACACAGTGCCGAAGTCCCGCACCGCGACCGGCTCCTGCCCGGCATCCCGATTCACGAGAACGTCAACCTGACCGGCCTGGCTTCCGGCTTCGACACTCTCGCCCTCCTGGCTGCCCTGCGGGGCGCTCCCAGCCCCGCGGACGACGAGGCGACCCTTCGCGTGCGTACCCCGTCCGGCGGCCTCCACGTCTGGTACCGCACCGCTCCCGGCGCACCGGGCTACCGCTCTTCGGTGGGCTCCAGCCCCAAGGTCGCCCTTGCCTGGCAGGTCGACGTGCGTGCGGTCGGCGGCTACATCGTCACTCCGGCCACACGTACCTCCGCGGGCACCTACACCCCCGTCGGCGCAGCCCGCATGCCCGCACTCCTGCCGGACTGGCTCGCCGCCGAGCTCAGCCGCACCGGCCACGCACCGCAGCCCGCGCCGGTCCGCGTCCCGGTGCCCCGCCCCGTACGCCCGGCACGTGCCGCCTCACGGGCGCTCCGGCTGCTCGAACCCCTGCTCGCCGAGGTACGGGCCTGCGCGGCGGCCGCCGAAGGCATGGCCTTCACCGAGAAGCTCAACCGCGCCGCGTACACGGCGGGCGGCCTCGTCGCGGCCGGGCACCTGGCCGAACCCCGCGCACAGGACCTGCTCACCGACGCGGCCCACGCAGCCCGCCCGCACCGCCATCGGCACAGCCTCACCGTCATCGCCTCAGCCCTGTCCGCCGGCGCAGCCCGCCCGCTCCATCCCGAAGGACGCCCATGAGCAGCGCCGACAGCAGCCCGCGCTTCGACGCCACTGCCGCAGCGCAGCAGATGCTCGCCCTCGAAACCGAGGGCGGCCTCCCCGGCCTGCCCGCGCAGCAGAACGCCACCGTGGTCCACGAGCCCCTGCCCGAAGGCCGGCTGCCGGCGCTCCTGACCGACCGGGGCAACGCGAAGCTTTTCGCGGTCATGTTCGGCGACCAGTTCCGGCACGTCGAGGGCCTGGGCTGGTACCACTGGGACCAGTACCGCTGGAAGCGCACCGGTGGGGAGAAAGCCGCCGTCTGGGCCGCGGGCGACCTGGCCGAGCAGATGCCCCCCACCGACCCCACCGGCCAGTTCACCGACCGGGAAGTGCGCGCGCACCGACGCCGCTCCATGTCGACCCCGGGCATCAAGGCCATGCTCACCCAGGCGAAGGCCTCCCCAGCGCTCGCCCTGGACCCGGACGTCCTGGACGGCGACCCGTACGCGCTGTGCACGCCCGCGGGCGTCGTCGACCTGCACACCGGGCACCTGCGCAAGCCCGACCCCGAGGGTGACATGCACTCCCGGGCCACCAGCGTCGCGCCCGAGGCGACGCACACCCCGCGCTGGTACCGCTTCCTGCACGACACATTCGGGGACGACGTCAAGGGCGAGGAGACCATTCACTTCCTCCACCTGCTCCTCGGCTACTCCATCACCGGTGACGTCGGCGCCCAGGTGCTCCCGTTCCTGTACGGCACGGGAGCGAACGGCAAGTCCGTCCTCCTGGACGTCATGACGCAGATCCTCGGCGACTACGCGCAGGCGGCCCCGCCTGGCTTCCTCATGGAGAAGGGCAAGTTCTCCGAGCACTCCACCGAGCTGACCGAACTGCACGGGCGACGCATCGTCGTCTGCTCGGAGCTCAAGCCGAACGACAAGTTCGACGAGTCCCGGGTGAAGCTGCTGACCGGCGGCGACCGCATCATGGCCCGCCGTATGCGGCAGGACTTCTTCAGTTTCAACCCCACCCACAAGCTCTGGCTGCTGGGCAACCACCGCCCCGAAGTCGGCACCGGAGGCCACGCGTTCTGGCGCCGCATCCGCCTCATCCCGTTCGAGCGCGTCGTCCCCGCAGCCCGCAAGATCGACAACCTGGCCAAGGAGCTCGTGCAGAGCGAGGGCCCCGGCATTCTCCAGTGGCTCATCGAAGGCGCCAAGCTCTATCTGGCCACCCGCGACCCCCTCGACGGCCCCGCCACGGTCCGGTCGGCCACCGCGGCCTACGCCACCACCGAGGACCACATCGGCCGCTTCCTCGCCGAATGCTGCACCACCCACACGTCGGACCTCCGCGTGGAACAGGGCCTGCTCTACGCGGCGTACAGCAGCTGGTGCGGTGCGGGCGAGGGCATCCGTCCCGCGACCGCCCGCGCGTTCGCGACCCGGGTCCGCCAGGAACTCTCCCTCGCCTCGCCCGCCGACATGATGAAGTCCAGCGGCAAGAAGTACTACCCCGGCCTCGGACTCCTCTCCGACGACGACTCCAGGACCGGCCATGCCTGACCCACGCACCCGACGCGTACCCGCCGGTCCGGCCTACCATGAACACGGTGCCCCCACCAGGGAACGTGCTCACACCCACCCCGGCCTCCTCCCGGCCGGCCGACACACAAAGGGGCTGCAGCCATGAGCTCGCTGCTGAACGAGAGCGACCTCCACCACGAGAACGCCGTGGTCTGGCTGGAGAACCCCGATAACCTCGACTACGTACGCCAGGCGCTCGACAAGACCACCCGCCGCCGCGGGAAGCCCCGCTACGAACGTGACGGGCGCATGGTCGGCTACACCGAGCTGGAGGCCCACACCGAGGCCGACCCCGACAGCGGACTCCATCTGCGCAGGGTCTTCTTCCTCCTCCCCCACGACCGTGACGCCGACCCCGACGGCCCGTACCACGAGGGCGCGCCCGGTGAGGCGGTCGACCCGAGCACCATCGAGCCGAAGCGTGTCGGCGACAAGACGCCCCGCTCGCAACGCGGCCTGGCCGCGACGGCGGAGACCGGCAGCTGAGCGGGGTGGGGGGATTATTACGGCGTAATAATCCCCCCACCCCGCCGACTTATTACGCCGTAATAACCGCCCCGGCCCCCCTCCCGCGGACCCTCCGGCCCGGCTCCACGGCCACCCCGGAGCCGGGCTCTTGAGTGACCCTCAAACAAAAAACAGCCAGAACTAACGCGTCGGTGCCAAAAAGGATCATCGAAGTTAGTAAGGTGGCTGCCATGACTTCGCCCTCCCCCGGCGACCGCGAGAAGGTCGTCTCCAAGCTGCCCTCGGTGCTGCAGCAGGACCTGAAGATCCGGGCCGCCCAGCACAACATCGACATCCAGCACGCCGTCGAAGCAGGCATCGAGGCCTGGCGGCGACTCGGCTCCAACCTCTCCCCCATCGACACCGCCGGGGCCAAGTCCTTCGCCACCTTCCTGCCTGACGGCCAGTGGGACGGCTTCCGCGCCGACTGCGCCTCCCGCGGCCTCTCCCTCATCCAGGGCCTCGCCCAGTCCGTCGTGATGTGGCTGGAGACGAACCCGGCGCCCACCGTCGTACGCCCCGAGCACCCCAAGCGCATCATCACGTGCAACCAGAAGGGCGGCGTCGGCAAGACCGCCGTCGCCGCGGGCACCGGCGAGGCCCTCGCCGAGGACCCCGGCGCGCTCCACCCCGTCCGTATCTCCAAGCACTTCGCGGCCGCGCTCGCCGACGACCAGGACCCCTCACCGCTCGACTACGAGGACCTTCCCGGCCTCGGACTGCGCGTCCTCCTCGTCGACTTCGACCCCCAGTGCCACCTCACCAAGCAACTCGGCCACCAGCCGCTGCCCATCGAGGGCGACAGCCTCACCAAGCACATGGCGGGCGAGGCCAAGGGCCGCCTCGCCGACCTCGTCGTCCCCATCGACGACCCCCGCTTCGGTGACCGCCTCCACCTCCTCCCCGCCTGCACCGACGCCTTCCTCCTCGACGTGAAGCTCTCCGGGGTCCGGGCCCGCGAAGCAGCCCTGGAACGCGCCCTGTCCGCCATCGAGGCCGACTACGATGCCGTCATCATCGACTGCCCGCCCAGCCTCGGCCTCAGCATGGACGCCGCCGCCTACTACGGCCGCCGCCGCCAGGGCGAGGCCCCGGGCAACTCAGGCGTCCTCGTCGTCGTCCAGGCCGAGGACAGCTCCGCCGACGCCTACGGACTCCTCACCTCCCAGATCGAGGACCTCCGCGACGACATGCACCTCGAACTCGACTACCTCGGCATCGTCGTCAACCACTACGACGCCCGCCGCGGTTACATCGCCACCTCGTCCCTCGAGTCCTGGATGGACATAAAGGACCCCAGGGTCGTCGGCGTCATCGGTGACCTCAAGGAACAGAAGGAGGCCGTACGCGTGAAGCAGCCCCTGCTCGCCTACTCCCCCCGCTGCGACCAGGCAGTCGGCCTGCGCGCCCTCGCCCGGGAGATCTCATGAGCAAGGCATCCCGGCTCGGCGCCGGCTCCTCCTTCGGCCAGACCCAGTCCATCAGCGCCCGCCGCGCCGCCATCAACCAGGTCGCCGCCGCCCCCACCGAGGGTGCCCCGCCCCCGGTCCAACTCCCCGTCGACGCCATCAGCCTGAACCCCGACAACCCCAGGTCGGACCTCGGCGACCTCACCGACCTCGGCAACAGCCTGCGCGACCACGGGCAGAAGACCGCCATCAGCATCATGGGCCGGTTCGCCTACCTCGAAGGCAACCCCGGCCGCGAGGACGATCTCGAACCCGGCGCCAAGTACGTCGTCATCGACGGCAACTCCCGCCTCGCCGCCGCCCGCGAAGCCGGCCTCACCGAGATCAAGGTGATGCTCGACGACAAGCTGGGCAGCAACCCCGACGAGATACTGGAATCGGCCCTCGTCGCCAACATCCACCGCCAGGAGCTCAACCACCTCGACGAGGCCAAGGCGCTCGAACAGCTCCTGAAGATCCACGGCACCCAGGAAGCCCTCGCCGCCCGCCTCCACCGCTCCCAGGGCTGGGTCTCCCAACGCCTCGCGCTCCTGACCCTGACCCCCTCCCTCAAGGAGAAGCTCCAGTCGGGCGAGGAGTCCGCAGCCACGCTGCGCCTGGTCGGCAAGAAGAAGGCTGAGGAACAGGAGGCCCACCTCGAGCACCTGAAGGCCACCAGGACCCAGAAGCCCCGCACCCCCAAGCAGAAGCGGCAGTCCCCCGCGGAGCCCCCCACGCGTCTGCCGTCGACCGACGCCTACACCCTGGCGAGCCTGATCATCGCCGAGCTCGACGTCCCGTCCCGTCGCAAGCTCACCGAGCTGCTCGTCGACTTCAAGATCGAGGAGTCGAAGCGGATGAGGGCCGAGACGTAACCACCGCTGAGGTCGGGGCGCAGATTATTACGCCGTAATAATCTGCGCCCCGACCTCACTTATTACGGCGTAATACCGCGAGGCCGCTCGGTCGGAGGGAGCACCGCCACCCCGCCCGCTCGCAGTATTACGCCGTAATAATCTCGGCAGCAGACCGACGACGGCGGTTGTACGAGACCGTCACGGCCGCGAGCAGCGGCCCCCAGGCGACCAGCGGCAGATAGAGCAGCCCCACAACCAGGCTGCCGCGCGCGGTCAGGTCGGAGTGGGGGAGAGCCCACCAGGCGACGAGCGGCGTCCACAGGACCGCCAGCATCAGGGACCCTAGGGCAGCCGGTACGACGACCGCGAGGCGGGGGAGCGCCCGCCCGCCGAGCAGGGGAACCCAGCCGGGGACCACCTCGCCCCACGGCCGCACGAGCCCGAGGGCGAGAAGCGCGATCACCTCGCTGACGAGGCTGAGGCCGATGACATAACCCGCGCCCCAGCCGCTGAAGTCCATCGCCGCGTAGCCCGCCTCGGTGTAGCCGGCCTGGTGACCCGTCGCCAGAAGCAGGCGCCAGAGGCCGGTAGGCAGCGTGACGAGCGCGCAGAGATGGGCGGCGCGGACGGCCCAGCGGGGCGGGGTGGAAGTCATGCACACCATCCTGTTGGCACGCGCGTTCGCGGTCGTCGGTACGGGGGACGAGTTCCGGGTCCGGCCCGGAAGGAGATCCGGCGCCACCGTCCCACCCGCGCGGGGGAGACCGCCTCGTCCTTGAGGGCCTGCGAGTACTGGGCAGGGCCCACCGCGCGGCTGCAGTATTACGGCGTAATAATGCAGCTGCGCGCGGCCACGCTCTTCACGGGCTCGGGAGGCCTGTCCCAGTGCGGCTACAACGAGGGCGGGCCTTCTGGACCGGTGTCCGAGGGAGCGACGGGCAGCCCGCTCAACGGCAGGAGCTGGGGGCGCTTGGCGGTTCGGCTGTCGCCGGAAGACCGTCCGAGCAGTCGGCGCCCGAGCCAGGGTCCGAGGAACGCGGCTATCCAGCGCAGCTCAGCCACCGCCGCTCGGTGGGCCGGGGGAATGGCCCGGGGCGGCAGAGGCAGCGTCCAGGCGTCGTCGCTCCCGGGCAGCTGGAGGGCGTGGGCGAGGGCTGCGGCGATCCGTTCGTGGCCCAGAGGGCTCGCGTGGAGCCGGTCTGCGGTCCACAGCCGAGGGTCGGTGGTCACCATGTGCTGCGTGGTCTCGGCGACCGTAACTCCATGGCGGGCAGCCGCGGCGCGGATGTGGGCGTTGAGCGCAAGGACGCGGGACCTGAGAGGTCGGGCGAGGGGTGCGATCTTGCCGACGTCGGGGAACGTGAGCGTCACGACATGCGCACTGGAAGCAGTGAGCTCCGCGAACATCTCTTCCAGCTGCCCGGCCACTTCGGTGGCGTCGAACCGGGGCCGGAGCACATCGTTCACCCCGGCGACAACGGTGGCCAGGTCCGGGCGCAGCGCCAGCGCCGGCCCCAACTGTTCCTCGCGCACCTGGCCCGCAAGCCGTCCCCGTACGGCCAGATTGGCGTACTGCACCCCGGGGTTGACCAAAGCGAGGCGCTCGGCGAACCGATCGGCGAACCCGCGCAGGCCGGTGGCGTCGTCCCCGTCCCCCAGCCCTTCGGTCTGACTGTCCCCCAGAGCGACGTACCGCAGGTACTCACCGTCCGGCACGAGCCGCCTGCCTTCCCGCTTCAGCTTCGCCAACTGGTCCCTGCTGTACTCACCGTCCAGCAGGGCCGTCAGCATCGCATCATACTCAAAAAAGTGACTAATCACGTTGGTGAATGGTGAGATCCGGCTCATCAGGGGGAAGTGCGACCGCTGAGCAAGCCGCTTCGGTGCAATCCGCTCGCATCTGTGGGCCGTGTCTGATGTCGTGAGCGGCATGAGGGAACTGGGCCTTGAGGAGGCATGCTGTGAGGGACAGCGGATGTATCTCTTGCGCAATAGCGACGGGTCAGGCGGACGCCGGCATCGTCTACGAAGCTGACTCGGTGATTGCCTTCATGGATCTCCAGCCAGTCACTCCAGGCCACTTGCCGGTCGTGCCCAAGACGCACGCGGTGGACCTTGAGAATCTTGACAAGGGCGTTGGCATCCAGGTCTGGAAAGTGGCGCATCAGCTCGCACGCGCACTGCGTTGGTCAGGTTTGCGATGCGAGGGCGTCAACTTGTTCCTTGCGGACGGAGAAGCAGTCTTCCAGGCCTGAACAGACACAAGCGTATTTTGTACCTGTTCTCAGGGCTAAATGCTTGCCCTTGTGTCGGGCGAGACACAAGGGTGCAGGGCGATGCGTCAGGCCCAACACATTCCTCCTTGCAAAATCGCAGGTCAGGGTGGGTTTTTTGCGATTCCCTTTTATCAATAAGAGGCGCTCGGCCACGCGGAGCCGAACTGACGTGGCGTTTCAGGCTGGTTGGGCCCGGAGGGACCCCGCAGGTCGGTGATCGTTCTTGTCGGCAGGAGTCCAGGTGTGGAGCAGGAGTCCAGTCTCTATCTGTACTCCAGAATGAAGCACAGAACGGTTGGACCGATGGCGTCACTGATTTGTGATGCTCGCCTTGGGTCGGGACGGCCTCTCCCTGCGCCTTGCGGAGCAAGTTTGATTCGGAGCGAAGCGGACGAGCTCAGGGGAGGAGCGAAGCGGAGCCCCTGACAGTTAGCCAAGAAGTGGTAGCGGGTCAGGGCATCGCGAAGCGAGGCCCGTTCACTGCGTTCACGGAGCGAAGCGGAGGGGCGCCCGCGCTTCGCGCGGGCCGGGGAGCGAAGCGAGCCGGCGTTCAGTGGTCCC
>NZ_FNSY01000001.1:0-4385000 GCF_900105515.1 Streptomyces sp. 2131.1
AGACTGGTAAGCCGCGGGGAAGGTCGCCTCGAATCCGTGCCCCGGAAGGTCGACCGCGAGCGAGCGGTGCCCGAGTAGGGCGAGCTCGGCCTGCAGTGGCGCGAACGAGAACGAATTCGCGAAGGCACCATGAACGAAGACGAATGTGAACAGACTTTGCATGCTCAACCTCCTGGAGGACGGTCTGGGGACAAGATCGAGGGCTTAAAAGGGGTTGCGATACGTCTGTCCACGGTCTCGGCGGTGGTGCTCCCCGGCCGGACGCATCAGGCTCCCGGAAGAGGGTGCGGCGGTTTCGAGGTCGTCGACCGTCCCGGACATGAGGGTCCGGATGTGCGCGGTGATGTGATCGGCGGGCCAGTCCCACCAGGCCAGCGCGAGGAGGCGCGCCACGTCCTTCTCCTCGTAGCGGGTGCGCAGGAGCCGGGCCGGGTTGCCGCCGACGATCCCGTAGTCCGGCACGTTCTTGGTGACCACGGAGCCGCTGCCGATGATCGCGCCGTGGCCGATCCGGACGCCGGGCAGGACGGTCGTCCCGTGGCCGAACCAGACGTCGTTGCCGACGACCGTGTCGCCCCGGTTCGGCAGCCCCGCGAGCAGGTCGAAGTGGTCGGCCCAGGAGCCGCCCAGGGTCGGGAAGGGGAAGGTGGAGGGGCCGTCCATGCGGTGGTTGGCGCCGTTCATCAGGAAGCGCACCCCCGTGCCGAGCGCGCAGAACCTGCCGATGATCAGCTTCTCCGGGCCGTAGTGGTACAGCACGTTGCGGGTCTCGAAGGCGGTGGCGTCGTCCGGGTCGTCGTAGTAGGAGTACTCCCCCACCTCGATCAGCGCCGATGTCACCAGCGGCCTGAGCTGCACCACCCTCGGCTGGCCGGGCATCGGGTGGAGCACGGTCGGGTCTGCGGGTACGAGCATGGCAGGCATCCTCACCGTGCGGGAGTGGTTGATTGGGTCTCGGTCGACGGCTGGTCAAGTGGCAGCGGGTGGGAACGCGCGGATCCGAACCACGCGCGAAGAGCCCGGTGTAGGGCCGGGAGGAGGGTGTCGGAGGACTCGCCGACAGGTGCGGCCCAGGCGATGTGGGCGTCCGGACGGATCAGAAGGGCGTCGGCCGGCCGGTCGGCGGTCTCTGCCCGGTGGATGTCGATGCGGTGACCCCATGCGTCGGCGGTATCGCACAGGTCATCACGGCCCGCGAGATCGATGAACAGGGGGCGTGCCGGGCGCATGAGTTCCGCGATGCTGGTGCTGCCCCGGCCGGTGTGCAGCGCGAGGTCGGGTGCGAAGGCCCCGGTCAGGGCGTGCTCGGTGTCGTCGGGCTGTGGGGTGCGAATGTCGGACCCGGCGACCATGGCTCCGATGCGGCGCAGCGACGCCTCGTTGCTGAGCAATTCCTGGAACACCTGGCGAAGCGCCTCCGCGGCAGGGTCGTGTCCGCGGCGCAGGGCCGCCTGCGCGCGGGTGTGCAGCAGCGTCCGTGCCGCTGCGGCGCGCCGTTCGCCGTCATAGGTGTCCAACAGGCCGGGCGGCGCCCAGCCCTGGACTTCGGCGGCCAGTTTCCACGCGAGGTTGACCGCGTCGAGCATGCCGGCGTTGAGTGCGACACCGGTGGCGGGGAACTGGTGGGCTGCGTCGCCCGCCAGCAGGACGCGACCTTGGCGGTAGCTGTCGGCCTGCCGGTCCTGGAACTGGTAGCGCGACAGGCGAAGCGGCTCCCCCAGGGGCAGCTCCGCCCCGAGCACGCGGCGGATGCTGTCCTGGAGGTCGGCCAGGGTCATCGGCGTGTCGTCCGCGTAGGTGGTGTCTTCGTTCTCGGTGGTGGAGATCAGCATCACCTCGGGCGTGAGCCAGCCGAATCCGAACACGCCGTGGTCGGTACGCGTGAAACCTGTACGCAGCCTGCCGAAAGCGGGCACGTCGAGGTCGCCGTTCTCGTGTTGTGAGGCCCCCGTGGCCAAGGCGACCTGGCTCAGACGGTTGACCTCGGGGCAGATGTTTCCCGGGAACCGAATGCCCGCCATGTCCCGCACACGGCTGCGCGAGCCGTCACAGGCGACCAGGTACGGGGCTCGCACCCGGTACGTCCCGTCCGCGCAGCGCACTTCCGCGGAAACCTTCTCCCGGTCCTGGCTGATACCGACGACCTCGTGCCCGCGGCGCACACGGGAACCGAGCTCGGCGGCACGTGCTTCGAGCAGCCGCTCCAGCCGTGGCTGCGGAATCTGGACGGCGTGCATCGGCGCATCCGTGAGCCGAGTGAAGTCCAGATGCACGTTCCCGAACGGGAAGCGAGGGGCGGGGTGCGGGTCGGTACTGACCGCTTGCAGGTCGCCCAGTACGCCCCGGTAGCGCAGCAGGTCCAGGATCTGTCCACCCAGGCCGTTCGCCCGCGGTGTCTCGCGCAGTTGCTGTTGCCGCTCCAGGATCAGGGGCCGCACGCCGGCGGTCCGCAGCTCGTTGGCCAGCATCAGGCCCGTGGGACCTGCGCCCACGATGATCACGTCAGCGTCCACGCACTCTCCTCCAGTCAGAACGGCACGTGCCGTGCTGTTCGTTGAAAGCGTGCCCAGATCGTTGAGTCTTGTCAAGAACGGCACGTGCCGTGCCGCTAGCATGGGAACATGACTACTGCCCGACGCAACGGCCCCGCCCTGACCGAAGCCATCATGCGAACCACTCTGGAACTGGGACAGGAACTCGGCTACGCGAAGCTCAGCATCGAAGCCATCGCCGCCCGAGCCTGCGTCGGCAAGCACACCGTCTACCGCCGATGGCCTTCGAAGGGCGCCCTTCTGCTCGACTCGCTGCTGTCGCTCAGCGAGTCGGCCCTGGACTACCCCCACACGGACGATGTCGTGGCAGACCTGCGCCAGCAGATCTACGAGGCCATCGACCTCCTGGCCGGACCCACCTTCCGGCCGCTCTTCCAGGCCCTGGTCGGAGAAGCCCAGCACGACCCGGGTGTAGCCGCCGCGCTCAACGAACGATTCATCGGCCCACAGGCGAAGAAGACCGTGGCGCGCCTGGAGGCAGCACAGGATGAGGGCCAGCTTTCACCCGACTTCGACCTGGACCTGGCGATGTCCCTGCTCTCCGGCCCGCTGTATTTCCGCCTGCTGATTACACACGAACCACTGACTCGCTCATACGTTGACCGGATCCTCGACGCCCTTTTCGCAGGGATGGCAAAGCGACAATGAGCCGGGCGGACTGCGGGGCGCCTGGCCGCAGTCGCGGGCCGTCGTTGTTCCCGTACACGCCGACCAGGCCCCGAGACGTAGCTCCAGCAGAACGAGGGCGGCGACGCCCACCCTGTCCCCCCCTCTACCCATGGCCGCTGAAGCGGCAGCGCCCACTACGGGTACTCGACGTCGAAGGCCACCTGGCCCGTATCGCCCCGGGCGTCACATTCCAGGTACAACAGCCGTAAGCGCACCCTGCAGGAGAATGAGCGCCAGGACAGCGAAAGTGGTGGCGGTGACCAGACTCATCGTCGTCGCCGCGCGGCGCCCACTGGCCAGCCCTTGGCCCAGCCGGCCGGCGAACAAGCCGATCAGACAGTCCCAGACCAGTCCCATGACGAGGAAGATCAGCCCGAGAGTGAGCAGCTGAGCCCACAGAGGGCCGTTCCCGGTGCTCGTGAAGCGGGGCAGAAAGGCCGCGAAGAACAGCAGAGTCTTCGGGTTGAGCATATTGGTGAGGGCGGCTCGGCGCAGCACCTGGCCTTCGGAGGGTGTCCTCGTCGCGGCGGTCTGCGGCTTCCTTGCCGACCGTGCGGTGGTCACAGCCAGCCATCCGAGGTAGAGCCCGCCGGCCAGCTCCATCACATGCTGAGCGGCGGGGATCGAGCGGAGCAGAGCGGCCAGCCCGAGTGCGGCTGCTGTCACGTGCGCGATCATCCCCAGGGCCATTCCGGTGGCCGAGAGCAGGCCGGCTCGTGGGCCGCGTGCCAGTGCTGTGGCCACGATGAACGCGGAATCGGGCCCGGGAGCGACGGTGATGATCGCAACTGCCGCCAGATAGGCCGGGAGCAGTGTGAGGTCTGGCATGGCTACCTCCTCGCTCGAACGCCACCATCACATGTAACGCCTTAGCAGATGGAAGCACGTTACACCTTCTGCCTGGGTTGCCGCAACGCTCAACTGCCGCTCTACGCGTTACTCTTGTGATATGCCAGTCACCTTCACCGAGCTCCCGCTGGCGGCACTGACGGAACTCGTCAACGCGTGGGGCACGCTGCCGCGTGAAGCGGCCGGCCGCAGAAACGCCCCGTCCCGGCCTGAAAATCTCGCCACAGACCTCGGCCTGCCGACGGGCGTCGAAGCCGAGCTGACGCCCAAGGAACTCACCCGGGCTGCTGACCTCCTGCACCAGATCTTTTCCGCCCAGAACACGGAAGCGTGCGCGCAACGGCTGACCCACCTGCTCGTCGACGTTGGCGCCTGCCCCGCCGTTGAGGCCACCGCCCACGACTCGCTGAGTGCCGTATGGCGCGTCGATGGCCCCGAACAGGCCCTCCTCGCGGCATCGGCGCTCACCCTGCGCCAGTACGTCACCGCCCACGGGACCGAGCGCATCGGCATCTGCACCGGTGATCACTGCGCCGACGTCTACATCGATCGCTCACCAGGCGGCCGGCGCCGCTTCTGCTCGGTCACCTGCCAAAACCGCACACGCGTGGCCACGTTCCGCAGACGCAAAGCAGCCGGCACCGGCTGAGCCGAGCCCAGTCAGGCGAAGAGCACGTCGGGCGCGCAGGGTGTCGACATACGTACCTCCGCGATCCTGCCGTGGCAGATCGTGAGGTCGCCCGGCCGTACTGGTCGGAGACAGCGCCCGAGGCGCATCCGGCCGAAACTCCGGGTTGAGACCGTGTCCTACATGATCAGTTTGAGGAGTCGTTTGTAGCAGCAGAGAGTGCCGCGAGTCCGAGAAGCGCCTGCCGGTTCGGCGTGATGCGAGGTCATCGGGTGCCGATCTTGCGACGCCCAGGCCGCCGTCGGTCGTACGGTCACGAGGATGCACAGTGATGAAAACAGGTCGAGGCTGCCGTCGGCGACGCCCACCAGGATCTCGGCCGTCGGCAGCAGCCGGGCGCCCGTGCTGATACCGGGATGCGCCTCGGCCAGCGCGGCGAACAAGGTGAGCGCGGTCTCGTAGCCGGTGCTCGCGCTGTGGCCGAAGGACACGCTGCCGCTCTCCCCCGCGGCGAAGCCCCTCACGTCCCGCTACAGCCGGTCCGCCTCCTCGCGGAGCGTCGACCCGCGGTCCATCAGCAGCCGGCCGGCCTCGCTGGGCTCCACGGATTGAGTGGTGCGGTCGAGAAGACGTACACCCAACTCCTGTCCTGACCGCCGTATCTGGCGGCTGAGGGCCGGCTGGGCGATGAGTAGGCGTTCCGCGGCCCGGGTGCAATTCCGCTCCTTGGCAACGGTGAGGAAGTAGCGAAGACGACGAAGATCTGTCGTGACACGCACCTGAGCTGACCTGCACTTATATCGGTTCGTTCTGGGCCTGTTGCGAACAGGTCTTTCCCTGCTGCGGTGAAAGGTTCCTAGTGTTCGAGACGTCGGAAAGATGACATCTCGAACGCGAAGAAGGGCCTCACCATGAACCAGCAGGACGTCACCGCAGCCAGCAAGGCAGTCGTTCAGGCGTACATGGACACCCTGATGACGGGAGACATGGATGCACTGCGCGGCTTCTTCACGCCGGAGACCACCTGGACGCTGGCCGGTGATCTCCCGGTTTCGGGCACCTGGACCGGCCCCGAGGAGATCCTCGGTGAGTTCGTCCCGATGATGGTGGCCCGGCTGGTGCCGGAGTCGATGGAGCTCGAGTTCGAGGGACTGATCGGCGAGGGCGAGCGGGTCCTCGCCGAATGGAACACCCGGGCCCTGGCGCGGACGGGCGGCCGCTACGACCAGCACTGCGTGGCAGTCTTCACGATCCGGGAAGGCCGGATCACCTCGGTGCGCGAGTACTTCGACACCCTCCACGCCAAGACCGTTGTCTTCGCCTGACCGCCTCCCCAAAACACCCTGAATCCCCAGAACTCTCTTCCATAGGAGCTGTGAACCATGAAGGCCATGCTGCCCGGATCCGCCACCGACACAGACAAGCCAGTCGTCCTCGGCGAGGTCCCCGAACCCGAGCCCGCCGCAGACGAGGCCGTCGTCGCGGTGGAGGCGTACTCCGTCAACCGCGGCGAGACCTTCCAGCTCGACGGCGGCCTTGATCGCCGCTGGGCAGGATGGCGCCCCGGCAAGGACGTCGCCGGCACCGTCATGCAGGCGGCAGCCGACGGCACCGGCCCCACAGCGGGCACCCGAGTCGTGGCTCATCCCCCCGCCTACGGCTGGGCCGAGCGCGTCACCGTACCCACCGCAAGCCTGGCCGAACTGCCCGAAAACGTCGACGCCGTGACCGCAGCGGCCCTCCCCCTCGCCGGGATCACCGCCCTGCGCCTGCTGCGCGCCGCCGGCCCCCTGGCCGGCCGCCGCGTCCTGCTCACCGGTGCCAGCGGCGGGGTCGGCCACTACCTGACCGAGCTGGCCACCGCCTCCGGTGCCGATCTGACCGCCGTCACCGCGACCGCCGAGCGCGGCGCACGCCTGCTGCAACTCGGGGCCACCGAACTGGTCACCTCGGTGGAAGAGGCGGCGGGCCCATACCAGGTGGTCTTCGAGTCGGTCGGCGGCGCCAGTCTGCCCGCGGCGCTGGCCCAACTGGCTCCGGGCGGACAGCTGGTGTGGTTCGGACAAGCGAGCCGCGAGCCCGTCACCCTCGACTTCTTCGACTTCTTCAAGGGCTCGAACCAGGCTCACATCACGCACTTCGACTACACGACATCCGATGCGACCTACGGCCAGGACCTCGCCGCCCTGGTCCGACTGGTGGCCACCGGCCGTCTGCACCCCGAGATCGGCACTGTCCGCGACTGGGCACATACCGCAGACGTCATCGCGGACCTGCGCGGCCGCGCCATCCGCGGCAACGCCGTCCTGACCATCAGCTGACCCACACGCAAGGTTCGCCGACCTCATCGACCACACCGCACCCCACAGCCATCCCGAGGCGATCCTCATGACCAACACCATCCTGACCGCACTTAGAAGTCCTAACAAAGGCGTTTCACGTGCCGGTGTGTGATGAGACAGGTGGCGAGGCCGAGGAAAGCTTCGTGGATGTCGTCTCGTCGTTCCCATCTGATGCGGAGGCGTCGGAAACCGTGGGATGTCGAGAACGAGTTGTGGGCGGTGATCGAGCCTCTGCTGCCGAAGGTCGAGCCTCGATTCCGACATCCGGGGCGGAAGCGGCATCCGGACCGGCAGGTCTTCCAGGGCATCCTGTTCGTGCTGCACACCGGGTTCGTGGCAGCGGTCGTCATTGCGGGCTTGGCGTGGGTGGGTCGTCAGGGCGACGGGATACGGATGGCGAGCAGTGCGACGTCGTCGTCGTTGTCGGCCGGACGGGCGCGCCGCAGCAGCTCGTCGGCGAATGTGTCCAGGGGCCGGTGGGCGAGGGACGCAGCGTGCCGGCGCAGGTTTTCCATCCCGGTGTCCAGGGGGTGGGTGCGGGACTCGATCAGGCCGTCGGTGTAGAGGATGAGGGTGGCGTCGGGGGGCAGGATGATGTGCGCATCCGTTCGGGCCTGCTTCATGGTGGTACCCAGGAGCAGACCACGGGCCTCGTCCAGGTACCGGGTCAGGCCGTTGTGGTCGACGAGGAGAGGAGACGGGTGGCCGGCGCTGGTCCATCGCAGATGCCACTGCCCGTCGGCGTCCGGCTTGAGCCGCCCGAGGATCATGGTGGCCATGCGGACGTCGGTGATGTGGGGCAGGGCTTGGTCGAGCTCCTCGACGATGCGGTGCGGCGGCCGGTCCTCGGACCAGGCGAACGCGCGCAGCATGTTGCGTACTTGGGCCATGCCCGCCGCGGCCTCGAGGTCGTGTCCGACCACGTCGCCGATGACCAGGGCCGTGTCGCCGGACTGCAGCGGGAAGGCGTCGTACCAGTCTCCGCCGATATGCGACGCGTCGGGCGCAGCCAGGTAGCGAGCGGTCATCGCGACGCCCGGCAGGTGGGGCAGCTGAGGCAGGAGGTAGCGCTGCATGGTCTGGGCGACCTGGGCCTGGCGTTGGAAGTGCCGTCCGTTTTCCAGGGCGAGGCCGACGCGTCGGGCGATGTCTTCCAACAGGGTGAGGTCGTCCGCGGTGAAGTCCTGGTCGCTCGGGTCCGAGCGTCCCAGGGTGAGGGCGCCCACGACCTCCCGGGGACCGCGGATGGGGGCGATGGCGGCTGTTCTGATCCCCGTGGCCTGGAACAGCCTGCGCTGCTCCACGGCGATGCCGGTGTCCGGGGTTCCTTGGTAGGTTTCCGGCCCGGCCAGGTTGGAGGCGACACCGCGCAGGGCCCGGGACAGTGGCATGAGCGAATCCTCGGACACCCGCGGCATGGGGCCCTGGAGGTCCTCGCGTCTGACGAGCTTTCCCCCCTCGGCCTGGACCACCAGATGCCGTGCGACCTCGTCGGCCTCCATGACCAGGTCGATCACGGCCCAGTCCGCGAGACGCGGCAGCATCAGGGCGACCACTCGGTGGAGTGCTTCGTCGACATCGATATTGGAGATCAACTGAGCCGTGGTGTCGGCGAGCAGGGCCAGTCGCTCCAGCGGCGGCAAGGAAGCGGGTGCAGCGAAGCCCGCCTCGATCTGGTCCGTACGGTCGGACATGGCCGCCCCTTTGATGACGCTGACGGGGGCTGCTCGTTTCCGACAGCCGGAACGCTGACCGGCCACGAGAGCCGAAGAGGCATTTGTAGCACGAACGCTGCGGCCGCTGACCCGCCTCTTCCGCCCGACAACGAGCCGGGTATCGGCGCCGATGACGACCTGGTGGTTGGTGGGATACCGCTAGGTCTTGGACTGCTCGGCGATGGTGTGGTCACCGGCGGGCACCAAGGTGCCTCAACGATGAACGCGGTGCCTTTACGGAACCGCCTGCGGGCTGCAGCGCGAGCGACCAACCGAGATCGTCGGTGATGGGGTCGACTGTACCCTCTCGATCGTGGCGGTGACGTGCGCGTCGTCCGTGGCAGGCATTCCATGCAGCCTGGGTCAGCTGTCGCGAGGCGGGGCGGCCTGGAAGGCAATGGCGACCAGATCGTCGTTGAGGGATTCAGCCCAGCGGGCGACGTCTGCCTCGATGAAGGCGACAAGCCCCCAGGGCGACACCGCTCCGGCGGTGCTCGCGCAGTGGTCCTGGAGGCGTTCCCTCAGCGGGTAGAACGTTCCTGCGCGGTTGCGTTGCGGGCCTCGGTAATGCCGTCGGAGTAGGCGATGAGGATGTCGCCGTGGCGCAGAGGGTGCGTGACGGCGTGCGGAGGCCCAGCAAGCAGGTCGCCCATGCCCAGCGGCAGGCTGTGGTCGCTCTCCACAACGGATACGTCGCCGTCTCGGACGATGATCAGGGGCTGATGGCCCCGATCCAGGATACGGACGGCTCGAGCATCGTCGGAGAACTCGAGCAGGACGGCTGTGGCGAAAACCTCCTCCGCAGGTGCCGTGGCCTGGGCGGGCGAGGAAGCCGGCCCGGCGCCCTGTAGAGGGCCCATCGGCGGGTAGTCGCGATCGAGTTGGAGGGCGGCGTCGATGCGCTCGGCCACCTGGCTCAGTGACGGGTGCAGAGGCGCCGCTTCCTGGAAGGTGGAAATGACTGAGGCGACGGTCTGCGTGGCAGCAATGCCCTTGCCCTTGACGTCCCCGACAATCGCCCGCAGGCCGAAAGGGGTAGGCCGGACGCTGTAGAGGTCTCCGCCGATGAGTGCCTCCTCATCGGCCGCTCGGTAGAAGCCTGCCAGGCGCAGCGGCCCGATGCGTTCGGGCAGTGGGCGCAGCAGGGCGAGCTGAACGGATTCAGCGACAGTCTGGACGCGGCGGAAACGGTTCTCGGTCTGCTGGCGAACCATGCACAGCCATGTGGACAGCAGGGTGAGGATGGCTAGAACGATGAGGGAGATGATGGTCAGGGGACCGACATAGTCCTCGCCCATCTGGGTGAGCGTGAGCAACAGGCATCCGGCGGCGCCGGTCGCGAGGACACCGGCCGGGGGGTAGGTGAAAAGAGACAGCACCACGGAGGCCGAGAGCATGGGGCCCAGGGGGTAGCGCGGCGGTGTGAGCTGATCGATGACCAGTGTGGCCACGATGAGCGCAGGTGGTCCCCAGCGTAGCCACTGAGGCGGCCACGGATGCTGCTCGTCCCACTGCCTGTGCTCCAGAGCGGCCCGCCCAGCACCCACGCCGTCTCCCCGTATCTCTCGCTCTGCAGCCCGGCCCTCGCCCCTCAGCCATGGAAAGGCCGAGGGCGGCCGCATCAGGACCGGTCCCGGGCGTCGAGTGGACAAGTTCTCACGTCTTCGCCCCGCAGGGGTGATCCGGCAGCCGCGAGTCAGGAGCGTTCACCGGTGCTAAGGGCTGTCCGGCCGATCATGCCGTTGAGTATGGCGCTGCTCATGAGGGGGCAGTTGCAGACGACCCGCGAGACGGCGATCACGCTGGTACAGGAGGTCATGGATGTTGAGTACGACGAGGACAAGATGGGAGGAGTCCTGGATCAGCTCGGCAGTTTCCTTTCCTGCCCGACTGGCTATGTATCCGATCTGATCTTCTGGCCTAAGGAAAGGCAGGAGTCGACCGCCACGGAGGTGGTTGACCGGGCCCTGGCATACCAGCCGTTCGCACGGTGCCGCGGCTTCAGGTTGTAGCCCGAGGACGAGGGCAGCTGCGGTAACGGTGCCGAGGAAGACGTAGCCGCGCTTGACGAACTGCTCGACTCCTGCGTAATGGTGCTTCCGCACGCCAACGCCGACTTCATGCACCGGGCCGGCTCGGACGACCCCACCGCGGCCGACTTCGACTGACTCTACCGCGGTGACGGACAAGACCACGGCGACCGGGAACGACACGGCCAAACCCCTCGCGGTCCGAGGTCGGCACCCTAGGATGTGGGCCAGCGCGGCCCGGTGTGGCGCTTGGCCGCTCTGAATCGCCGGGCCCCGCCCTGGCCGAGACCCCGGTAACGGCGGCGGGGGCCTGCACCCAACCGTCGCGGTCGGACGCAGGCCCCCAGGTGACGATGACGCCTTGCAGGCCCTGAGCCTGAGCCCGGTGATCGGCTCCGCCGCCGACGACACGAGCGCATGGCACTGCCGTCAGTCCGTCTCGCCGCAAATGGAGTCCAGGGACGGAGGCCAGCGGCAAAGGACTCGTCCTCACCCGTCGGCGCCGGGCGGGTTGCGCCGCCAGTGACCGCATCCGCCAGAGCAGAAGCGTTCTGGGTCGTGCGGTTGCACCTGGGGCTGACTTTGGGGACGGGTCGCAGTCCCTGGGTGCGGTCGTTCTATCCTACGGAGCAGGCCGGTGGGTCTTCGAGCAGCGTGGATGTGCTCGAGGATTTCTGCCGGGTTCCGGGTCCGGGGCGTTTCCTCTTCTGCGACGCCATGGAACGGTCTTGGGCGGTGTTCGGTAGATAGGGGGCTCAAGCAAGTGGAGGGGTGTCTGCTGTGACGCGCTCGGAGGACGGTGAACTCGCCATCCCGTCGGTGGTTATGGACGAATTGTTTACCGCAGACAGGAAGATCGGCCAGGAACTGGCCCGAGTGGACTGGTCGGCGACGCCTCTGGGAGTACCGCAGGACTGGCCACAGAGTCTGCGGACGGCTGTGAGCATCCTGCTTTCGTCGAAGTTCGCCATGTGGATGGCCTGGGGGCCCGAGCTGACGTTCTTCTGCAACGAGGCATACCGCCGGGACACGCTGGGCCAGAAGTACCCCTGGGCACTGGGCCGCCCCTCCAGCGTGGTGTGGTCGGAGATCTGGGGCGACATCGGTCCGCGCATCGACACCGTCCTCACCAGTGGTGAGGCGACCTGGGACGAAGGGCTCCTGCTGTTCCTGGAGCGCTCCGGGTACCTCGAGGAGAGCTACCACACCTTTTCCTACAGTCCTCTGCGCGATGACGACGGCGCCGTGGTGGGCATGCTGTGTGTGGTCAGCGAGGACACGGAGCGGGTCATCGGCGAGCGCCGGATGGCGACTCTGCGCGACCTGGGTTCGGATCCCAGCGTGGTGCGTACCGAGCTGGAGATGCTCGACTTCGTCGCTGAGCAGCTCAGCCACAACGCGTACGACCTCCCTTTTACCCTGACCTATCTCTTCCAGGAGGACGGCAGCGCTCGTCTCGCCTCGGTCACAGGACCGGTGTCCGCTCATCCGGCGGCTGCGGAGAGCCTTCCCGCAAGCTCCACTTCGCCATGGCCGGCCGACGCCGCAGCCCGCGGCGAGTCGTCGCTGGTGTCCCTCGACGCCGAGCCGCTCACTGGGCTGCCCTCCGGCGCGTGGGAGGAGTCACCCGCCCATGCCCTTGTCGTTCCTCTGCTCCAGCAGGGCGGAGACCCGTACGGGTTCATGGTGGCGGGCCTGAATCGTTACCGCGCGCTGGACGGGGATTACCGGGGCTTCGTAGAGCTGGTCGCCGGTCATGTGGCCAACGGGATCGCCAGCGCCCGCAGCTACCAGGCGCAGCAGCGCCGCGCTGAGGAGCTCGCGGAACTGGACCGGGCCAAGACCACGTTCTTCTCCAACATCAGCCACGAGTTCCGCACCCCTTTGACCCTGATCATGGGTCCGGTCCAAGAGCTGCGGCAGCAGCTCTTGGACGCGGAGCCGCGCGTGCGCGAGGAACTGGAGGCCATTCACCGCAACGGGCTGCGGCTGGGCAAGCTGGTCAACATGCTCCTGGATTTCTCCCGCATCGAGGCGGGCCGGATGCAGGCGAGCTACGAACCGGTCGACCTGGCCACGGTGACCGGTGCGCTGGCGAGTGTCTTCCGCTCCGCCGTCGAGCACGCCGGCCTGGACTTCCGTGTCGAGTGCGAGCCCCTGCCCGAGGAGGTGTACGTCGACCGTGGCATGTGGGAGAAGGTGATCCTCAACCTGCTGAGCAACGCGCTGAAGTTCACCTTCGACGGCTCGATCCGCGTACGTGTGGGCGTCGAGGACGGCGAGGCCGTGGTGACGGTCGCGGACACCGGGATCGGAGTGGCGGCCGAGGAGATGCCGCGGCTGTTCGAACGGTTCCACCGCATCGAGAACGCCCGCTCCCGCTCCAACGAGGGCAGCGGGATCGGCCTGGCCCTGGTGAAGGAACTGGTCAGCCTGCACGGCGGTTCCATCACCGCCTCCTCCACCCAGGGGAAGGGCACCGACTTCACCATCCGGCTGCCGTTCGGCTCCGCCCATCTGCCCGTCGAGGCTGTGCGGACGAAGACGGGCGCCGACGCTTTCCCCGCCACCGCCGACCCGTTCGTACAAGAGGCCCTGCGCTGGCTGCCGGTCGAACACACCAGCGTAGCGGCCGGTGAACCGCAGAGCGTGTCCCCCGCCGACGACAAGATCCAGGCGAGCCGTCTGCCGGCCCCAGCGCGGATCATGATCGCCGACGACAACGCCGACATGCGCGAGTACCTGACCCGGCTCCTGCAGGGCGCCGGTTACCAGGTCCACGCGGTCAACGACGGACGGGAGGCCCTCGACACCATCCGGGCCGACGTTTTCGACCTCGTGGTCAGCGACGTCATGATGCCCCGGATGAACGGCCTGGACCTGGTCAGCGCGTTGCGCGCGGACCAGAGCACTGCCTCGGTGCCGGTGATTCTCCTGTCCGCCCGCGCCGGGCAGGAGGCCTCGTCAAGCCGTTCGCCGCGGCGGAGCTCCTCGCCCGGGTCGAGGCCAACGTGAAGATGGCCCGGTTGCGCAACCACCACGCCCGTTGGCGTACCGCACTGATCGACTCGCTTCAGGAAGCCTTCTTCGTCTGCGACGAGGACGGCGCGGTCATCGAGATCAACTCCTCTTTCACCACCATCCTCGGGTACGGTCCCGAAGACCTGCCCTACCAGCCGATCCACCCTTGGTGGCCGGAGGCAGCCACCGACCCCGAGGCCCACCGTCAAGTCGCCGAGGCCTTTGCCACACTGACCGGCCAGAAGCGCGGCAGCTACACCATCCCCGTCACTCATCGTGACGGACATCGTCTTTGGGTGACGGCCACGTTCAACCAGGTCCAGGATCCCGAGACCGACCGCACCGTGATCGTCGGAACCTTCCGCGACGTCAGCGCCGAGCACTTCGCCATCCAGCGCGAAACCGCGCTGGCCGCCTTGAGTACACGTCTGTCTCAGGCGCTCAGCCTGCCCGACGCCGTTGAAGGCTCTCTTGAGGAACTGAAGAAGCTGTGGCGTGCCCGGCAGGTGGCGGCCGTGCTCTTCGGTTCCGGTGACGAGCCCGCCCTCACCTGCACCGATACCTCCGTCACCTGGCGGAATCTGTGCGCCGAGCGCCGGCAGGTGCTGACCGGCCTGCGTGAACACCCGGCGCTCACCGCCTTTCCTGGCCAGGGCGAGGCTAACGTTGTCCTGGAACACCCCGAAGGCACTCTGGTGTTGTGGATCGACCTGGGCGAACAGCGCCCCTTCACCGGCGAGGACCAGCTCCTGCTGTCCCTCCTGGCCGGCCACATTGCCCAAGGCCTGGTCCGCGCGCACCAGATCGACCAGCAGCGCGAGACCGCCATCGCCCTGCAGCGCGCCATCCTTGGCCCCTCCCGTCTGCCCGACGGCTTCGCCGTACGTTACGAGCCAGCCACCCGGCCCCTGGAGGTCGGCGGCGACTGGTACGACACCATCGCCCTTCCCGACGGCCGCATCGGCATCGTCGTCGGCGACTGCGTCGGCCGCGGTCTGGAAGCCGCCAGCGTCATGGGCCAGTTGCGCAGCGCCTGCCGCGCTCTGCTGTTGCAGAACGCCGGCCCGTCCCAGGCGCTCACGGCCCTGGACCAGTTCGCCGCCGGTGTCCCCGGCGCGGTGTGCACCACTGTCTTCTGCGGGGTCCTCGATACCGAATCCGGTCAGCTCACCTACTCCAGCGCCGGGCATCCGCCCGGCATCCTCGTCCAGCCCGACGGCACCGTCGGCCTTCTGGAGGACGGGCGCTCGCTGCCGCTGGCCGTCCGTCCCGGTAGCCCGCGCCCCGAGGGAAGCTGCACCATCTCGGCTCGATCCACCCTGCTGCTGTACACCGACGGGCTCGTCGAACGTCGCCGCCGCCCGCTCAGCGTGGGCATCGACCAGGCGGGCGAGGCACTCCAGGCCGGCCGGGACACAGCAGTCGACGACCTTGCCGCCGATGTCATGTCGCACTTGGCGCCCGCAGGCGGCTACGACGACGACGTCGCCCTGCTCCTCTACCGGCACCCGGCCCCGCTGGAAATGTCATTCCCCGCGGAATCGGGACAACTCGCTCCCGTCCGCAAGGCGCTGCGCAGCTGGCTCGACCAGTGCGACCTGCCCCCGGGCACCGTGCAGAACGTCCTCGTGGCGGCGGGTGAGGCCTGTGCCAATGCCATCGAACACGGCCACCGCGACGCTCCCGGCGACACCGTGTACTTCCGTGCCGAGGCGTCCGTCGGCAACCTGAGCCTCACCATCGCCGACACCGGGCGGTGGAAGGTGCCGCAGCCCGAGCTCAACGCACACCGCGGCCGAGGCATGGGGCTGATGCGGGCCCTGATGCAGCAGGTCACTGTCACTCAAAGCCCGACCGGGACCATCGTCGACATGCACACGAGGATCGCCTGATGACTACGCCCCTGACCCTCACTCCCGGCCGGCGGCTGGATGGAACGGCCATGCTGACCGTGGTCGGCGAGATCGACATGAGCAACACCGAGAGTCTGGCTGCCGCGCTCGACAGCGCACCGGGCCCCCTGGTCCTGGACCTCACCGACTGCGAGTACCTCGACAGCGCCGGCCTGAGCATCTTGTTCCCCCACGCCGACCGCCTCGAACTCATCGCAGGTCCTCTCCTGGCTCCGGTCCTGACGATCTCCGGCCTGACCGACCTCACCACGCGCCACTGAGGACTTCCCTCAGTGCGCGGCCTGTTCGCCTCACGACACGACCATTCCGTCATGGGGCGGACGGGCTCCCCACGACACCGGAACAGGTCGAGTTGCATGGCGGCCAAAACGCCTCATGGCGTGAGTCGCAGCCCACAGTGAACCAAAGAGGGCCATTTGCCCGAATTTATCTTGCTCTGATGAGTGGTTGGGCTGATGAGATCACCCAAGCCGGATGGAAGCTGACCCAGTCCGCATACCGCTCCGCGAAGAACGCCTTTTATCCTGGGTGTCATCGAAAATCCTAGGCGGAGGAAACCGAGAATGTTCACGGTAGACGTCAGGCGGGACACGCGGTGAGTGATATTCACTCTGCACGGAGATCTCGACTTCCACAGCGTGGTGCAGCTATATGAGGCCGAGGACAAGGAACTGTCCGGGGAACAGGAAGCAGGGGCGGTTGTGGTCGACTGCTCCCGCCTCACGTACTGCGACTCCACTGGCATCAGCGCACTGCTGAAGCTGCACAGCCAACTGTCCGCGCGTGGCGGGGTTCTGTGCCTGTCGGCAGTGCCCGCCTTCCTCGACCGCCTGTTCGCGCTGACCGGGCTGAACCAGGTCTTCTGCCTGAAAACCGATACCGAAGACGCCCTGAACACGCCCAGGGCCGCTCCCGGTACTGTTACGGCCGGCGCCGACCCCACGGCATGGGCCGGCAAGGAGCACGACAGATGACGGGCGTGCCGGACCAGCAGGCATATCCGTCCGCCCAGGCATCTCCGGTAGGTACCGATGCCTCAGGCACGGACCGTGATCTGCGGGCCCTTTTCGGGCGGTCCATGGCCGTCTTCGCCTCCATGGCGGGCCCGGCACACATGCTGGAGACTGCGAACCCGGCCTTCTTCGCCGCGATCGGCGGGCTTGCACGCACCCGCACCGACGTGCCACTGGGTCAGCTGATGCCGGAGCTCGCCGAACAGGGTTTCATCACGCTGCTGGACCGGGTCTACCGCACAGCTGAAACCTATACCGGCCGGGACGCCCGCGTAGTCCTGGGCGAAGGCGCGAAGGCCCGTGAGGCATTCTTCGACTTCACCTACGAGCCCCGTCTGGACGTCGCCGGCAATGTCATCGGCGTACGCATGATCGGGGTGGAGACCACCCAGGTCAAACACGCGCAGCGGCTGACGGCCGAGCACCGTGCGCTACTGGAACAGATAGCCCGCCAGGCGCCCCTGTCGGAAGTACTCGAAGGCATGGCCCGCGCGATCGAGGACCTGATGCCTGAGGAAATGCTGGTGTCCGTCCTGCTCGCGGACGCCGACGGCCGTCATCTGCGCCACGGCGCCGCACCGAGTCTGCCCGACTTCTACAACCAGGCCATCGACGGCATCGCCACAGGCGAGGGCGTGGGCTCCTGCGGCACAGCCGCACACCGCCGCCGGCCCGTGCTCGTCACCGACATCGCCACCGACCCCTTGTGGGACGATTACCGCGGCCTTGCCGAGAGGGTCGGCCTGGCCGCCTGCTGGTCCACCCCTATCCTGGCGGGCGACGGGTCACTGCTGGGCACCTTCGCCATGTACCACCGCGTCCCCCGCTCGCCGCAGGAGGCCGACCTCGCGGTCGCCCAGCTATTCGCCGACACCGCCGCCCTGGCCATCGAACGCCACCAGGTCGAACAGGCATACTGGGCCGCCGAGGTCCGCGAGAAGGCCGCCCGCGACGACCTGGCCTTCCTCCTGAACGCCAGCACCACCTTGAGCGCCGAGCTCGATGCCGTCCACACGCTCCGACGCCTGGCCGACGCCTGCACCCCGCGCCTGGCACCCCTGTGCGCGATCGACGTCATCGAGGCCGGCCGGGTGCACCGCGTGGCAACCACCGCCCTCTCCCAGACCCAGCAGGACCTGCTCGCCGCCCACACCCCCGCCCACGACGCCGACGACCCCATCAGCCGTGTTCTCGCCTCCGGGATGACCGAGGTCGCCCGTCGCGCCCCCACTGGCTCCGCCCCCTGGCAGGACCTCGGTGTCACCGGCTACTTGTGCGTCCCGCTCCTCGACCGCGGCAACACCTTCGGCACGGTGACGCTGCTGTCCACCGACGGACACGTCTTCGACGGGCACACCATCGCTCTGGCCGAAGAGCTGGTCGCCCGTGCTGCCCTGGCTGCACGTAACGCCCGGCAGTACACCCACCGCGCCGCTCTCGCCCGCGACCTACAGGCCGGGCTCCTCCTGCCCGACCTGCCCCACGTTCCCGGGGCGGAAGTGGCCACCTACTACCACCCGGCCGGCGAAGGGCTCGACGTCGGCGGTGACTTCTATGACGTCTTTCCCCTGGAGGGAGACCAGTGGGCGTTCATGCTCGGCGACGTGTGCGGGCGCGGCGCCATCGCTGCCACCACCACCGCCCTGGTCCGCCACACCGCCCGCGCCGTCGCCCCCCTCGTCCCCGGCCCCGAGGCCGTCGTCCAAGCGGTCAACCAAGCCCTGATCAATCGGCCAGCCGGACACGGCACCGGCTTCGTCACCCTCATCTACGGGCAGCTCACCCCCACCCCCAACGGGCCTGGACATCGAACTCGTCCGCGCCGGCCACACTCTCCCCCTCCACCTGGACACCCACCACACCGCCCGCACCATCGACACGCCCGGAATCCTCCTGGGCATCGGTCCCCAGATCCACCTCGAACCTCGCAGCCTGCACCTGCACCCGAACGAGAGCCTGATGCTCTACACCGACGGCATCACCGAAGCACGCCGACACGACGACGAACTCTTCGGCGACGAACGCCTCGCCGAAGCTTTGACGAACACACCGGACAAACCCACCCCGCAGCAACTGATCAACGCCGTCACGCAAGCCGCATACGCTTTCACCGGCGGCCACGGCATCGACGACGACCAGGCCATACTCGTCCTCACCGCCAACGAACCCGGCTGAGCACTCCGGACGGCCTCACGGCTCGAACGCGGTTAGTGACCTGAGCCGGGGATTCGCTGGCAGTAGATGGCTATTCTGTCGAGGATGCGGCGCCGCCCCCAGGCGAGCTGATCGAACGCGGTCGACAGTTGCGGCCTCTACCCGCCGAAGACCGTGCTGTACGCCTGCTGACCTTGCTGGATGGTCGTGGTCAGGGCGGCCGGTGCGGCGCCGATCTGGGTGAGCCGGCCCATGACGGCGTCGTACGCGGTGCGGAGGCGTTCGGGCTCGGCGGTCTCGCTGCCGGCTTCCTCACCGGGGAGTTCGGCGTCACGGATGGGTTCGGCCTGCTGTGCGGGTTCGGGGCCGTAGGTCGGGGCGATCTGCTGGACCAGGGCCGCGAACTCGCGCAGGGCGGTGGGGTCGAAGGCGTTGTTGTGGTTGTGCTGCTCGACCCGGGCCTGGGAACCGGCGAGCAGGTTGGTGCCGGTGATGTTATGAGGTTGGAAAGGGGCTCAGCGATTACTGGCCCCTTGCGCGGTGCGGCTCGGGGTGGCCGGAGCCGCACCGGCAGCGGCGACCACTGACTCTTCGGCTTCGTGAGATCGCCGGTTGCGTCGATCGTCCGGATGAGGACGCGACGCACCTTCGACGACTCCGGGGTTCCAAGCCAGCATCAGAAGCGATAGCGGCGTCGCGGTCCCGGTCGGTGCCGGCCAAAAATGGGGTGGCTCTAGGTCTTTCTGACGGACGGCGTCGAGCCACTGCGGGATTCGTTCGCCCTGACGTTCTGTGAGCATGTGCCATCGACGGCGGGCTGATCAAGGCGATCGACTGACCTGGTAGCTCGATGAGGACGGGGGCGGGGAGGGCGTCCCTCGCCGCCTGGATGAGGGTGCGGGCGGCGTCGGCGTCGCCATAGACGGCCATTTCTGCGAGGCCCGCGGCTGGCTGCTGCAACTTCGTGTTACTTACCGAGTGGGTAGTGCCCGGCGAACGAGCCGGGGTTCGGTTCAGGGTCAGCGTGCTGGCGTAGGCCGGCGGCCTGGACCGAGGCCAGCCTCCGGGACCGGTTGCATCGTGTGGTCTCGGCGGAACACACCGGCGTACGACAGGGGTTCTTTACCGGACGTGGCGTTGGTGCGTGGTATTTCAAGCCCGCACGAGATGGGGCCCGCCGACCTGATCGGTCGTGCGGGCCCTTGTAGTACGCGGGCGAAGGCGGACACACGTGTTGACGTGGCCGCGTGGCTCGCCAGGGGATGCTGCGGCAGCTTTTTAGTAGCTGAGGTCCTTCTGGTCGGTGATCAGGCGGCCGGCGATGTGGAGGTTGCCGTCGGAGTCGAGGACCGCGATGATCTTCTTCGTCGAGCCGTGGTGGGTCGTGAAGTAGATCTTGTCGGCCTCCTGCGAGCTGGAGTAGTTCGTATTCACGGACAGCTCGATGCTCACCGGGGAGGTGATGAGCACGTCCTTCTTCGGCGATCGCGGATACACCTGGTTCTCGCGCAGTTTGATACGGCCGTGGGTGTCCCCCTCGTCCCAGTCCGACGCCACTCCGAGATCGATGTCAGCCATGTGACTTCCCCCTTCAGATCCGGTGGATGAGCCCTGCGTTCCGGGCCATTGATGGGACGCCCGGGCCACGACAGAACATATACGCAGAGTCCGCACAAGGTAACGGCGAGTTCTTCACATGACCGGATTTATTCCTGGAAAGTCTGGAATGAATGTTCAAGCCACTACAGAGGAGAAAAGCCCGGAAAAAGGCCTGACAGCGAAGGAAGGCTGCCCGCCTGCCGGGGGATCCGGACCGCGCCGGGGGCCACACGCCATGTGGTCAGGGTGGATGCGGAAGGTCTTGCTCGCGCTCGCGTCGGCGGCGATGGAGCCGAAGACACAGGTCACCGTGGTGGTCGCGGAGGTACATCCGGTGGCGAGGTTGGTGGCCGAGGCGCCGACGGGAAGTGTGGCGGTGAGGGTGGCTGAGGTGAGGGTGGCGGGGCCGGTGTTGCGGGCGGTGAGGGTGTAGTTGAGGTAGGGCGTCAGGACGCCCAGGTGCGGCTGGGCGGTGAGGTCGACGTCGATGTCCGAGGTGGGGGCGCAGGCTTGAAGGCAAGGCCGTAGGGGCCGGTCAACCCGGCGATCGTCGTGGTGACCGTGTTGGTGGCGGTGTCGATCACGTCGGGGTATTGGAACTGCCTGAATACGCCTGTCTCCAGTGTCTGTGGCGCTGACCGCGGTGGCGTCAGTCGTCAGCTGCGACGAGGAGAGTGAGTGTCGCTGCCGGGCGGTCGATGAGGACGAGTTCGTGGTACTCGATATGGATCGGTCCGTAGTCGTGGAACGCATCCTCGGGGAGCTGTCCCAGTAGGTATCTGCTGGTTGCCTTGCGGATTGGAGTGTAGATCTCCTGACGCAGACGTGATGCGAGCGATTCCTGGACGTCTCCATGCTGGTTGGCCCAGGAATGGACGACATCGACCGCCGTCTCGGCATCGACGGTTTTGTAGGCGTCAGGGGTGATTCGTTCAAGCCACCATTGGCCGTGCCGTGGCCAGTCTTGAACGCCAGCTCCGTCGTAGGTGTCCCGAAACTGAGGATGCGCGATCAAAGCAGCCAGCACCTCTCGGTCGTCCAGCGCCTCGGACGACAGCTGGAAACGCTTGGCGTCGATCCAGCGGTAGCCGTGAGAGCCCTCGTCGAAGTCGAAGTCTCGGAAGTTGATGAAAGGGCTGTCCCGGTGGACGAGGGTGGGCACGGGTTCCATGGTGGTCATCGTAGATCTTGACGCTACTCAACCCCGTCAGTGATATGCGGCCTGACCAGTGACTATTCCTCCTGGTGCCCCGGTCCGGGCCCGGCACTTCCGTCCGGATGCACTGCTTGTGAGGTCGAGCGTCGGCTGACTTCGGCTGCGTAGGCGGCCCAGTCTCCCGCGGCGGCTCGCTGCCATTTGACGGCGACGGTGATGTCGATGCCGAGGGTGCGGGCGAGGACTGCTGCGGGCAGTTCGGTGGCGAGCTGGAACAGGGCGGTCGACCGGGTCTCGGCGAGCCGGATGCCGAGTTCGCGCAGTCGTTCGCCCATGGACCAGGCACTGATCGGGCGGCCGGGCTGGCCGCCGGGGAAGAGCCAGGGTGAGTCTGTCCGGGCGAGGACGGCATGGCTGCGACGGACCGCGACTTGTGGAAGGCGAGATCAGCGACGGGTGCCGGGAGTTCGACCGAGACGGCGCCGAGGTGGATGCGGACGGCTCCGTCCGCCTCCTCGATGTGGTCGACGGTGAGCCGGGAGATCGCGGCGGTCCACTGCGCATAGAGGAGCAACAGCAGGCCGGCGAGGCGGTCTCAGGCTTGAGGGTGTCGTCGTGCAGCAGACGGCCCAGGCGATGGATGATGAGGCCCGCTGGGCCACCGCCCGCTCGTGACGATGGGGGTGATCCATCCCTCACGTCCGAGGGCTGACGAGCAGCGCTTCTGCGCGCGCCGCGACTGGCGTGCATGGTGGAAGGACGGGAGGAGTGCCCCCTTTTTCCCTCGCCCTTGGGCTGCACGCGGCCGGCGCGGGCTGAGACCTTCGCCATCGAGTGGTGCGTTCGCCGGCCTGTCGACCGAGGAGCAGGCGGTGCTCCTTGAACTGCGTGCCCCCAACCGTGCCGGTGCCGCCGGGCTCGGGCCCGCTGGGGCTGGTATTACCCGGTGGCCGGGCCGAAGAGGGGGGTGTCTGGGCTGTCGGCAAGGTCGATCAGTGCGCGAAGGCTTTTGCCCACGGTTTCCTGGTGGACTTCGAGGCTTTTACAGACCATGAGGACCAGTTCCAGTCCGTGCTGGCCAACCCGGGTGGGGTCGGCGGCCGAGGCCACCGGGAGAACCGATCCGGAGTCCCACATGACGATGCCCAGCGTGGTGCCATCCGCTTCGAGGTCCACCAGACACGGCCCTGGTGCGTACTTGCACACGTTCGTGGCCAGCTCACTGGCCACCAGTTGCGCCACATCCAACGCCCGCGCGGACACGGCCCAGCCGCGGAGGTTCTGCGCGCTGATGAGGAACTCCCGCACAAAGTCACGGACCCGGGCTATGTCACCCGAGACCATCTCGTACGAGGCCCTGCCCCGCATGATCGCGGTGTCACTCACACGTTCCTCTCCTCGGCCGACGAGACGTCGCCCGGCATCCCGTAACTCACCCGTCGTATGCGGACGTGATCGGCCCACATCGAAGCAACACGCACCCCCACGTACCCGGCATACATGATCTCAGGCCGTCCGGCGGCCAGGTGCACGCCGTTGCGTCCCGCGCTGCCCGGTCAGTCAGGATGCGGCCAGGGCGTCCTGGACGCCCGGGTGGATACGCAGGACCGCGTCGGCGCCCACCACGCTCAACAGCCGTCCCAGGGTCGCGGAAGGCGCGGCGATGCGAAGATCAGCTGCCTGGTGGGTGGCCAGCAGCAGCCCGAGGAAGGAGGAGTCGGCAAACGTGATGCCAGCAGCGTCCACCACCACCCCGCCGTGCGCGGCGACAGCGGCGTCGATCTGCGCCTTCAAGGGCGGCAGGGATTCCAGATCGAACTCACCGCAAGGGGTGATCACCGGCAGCGGCCCGGATCTGTCACCTCGGGACTCAGGGGTTGTCATGACACGATTATCGCAACCCCGACCGCCAGCCCATCACCCACCTGGCGGTCCAGGTCACCGCCGCCGGCTGCGCCCTCCACCCGACAGGTGCCTTGGCCAGGGTGCCGGGCCGGAAGGGCGGTGACCTCGGCGGCCAGATCGGTCAACGACGGTAGGCGACCCTCCTTGACCGTGTCAGCGCCTCGGCCACCCGTGCTCACTCGCCTTCACAAGCCTGCACCGCCAAGTTCTCGGCGACGTTGCCTTCCCGCGGGGGTGTCTCTGGCGGTGGGAGCGACCCGGAGATCGCCCATGCCGTCGAACCCGCCGCTTGCTGAGGACCGGGCGTTCGCCAAGCGGCTCACTGGACGCCTGCCGCTCCTGCCATCATGCGTCTGCCGACCACGTGCTCCAGAGGGCCGACGGCCGAGCCAGGGATGGGGCTGCTCACTGACAGCGGATTGGCGATATGGTTCGCTTGCCCCGCGACCACCATTTCGAGGGAGCACTGGCTGATGGCGGGTATGCGGTCCGCGGGTGCTGCACGGCGGGACGGTCTGCCGGCGGCACTGAGCCTGTTCCAACCTGGCGGCCGTTTGCTCGTTGGGCTGACAGCGCAAAGAAGCCCCTGGTAGACGGGTTTTCGACCAAGAGAACCGGATCCACCAGAGGCTTCACGTGCTTGTTTACCGCTGCGGCATCGACCTGTCCAGCTCCACTTTGCGCTTCCTGGCCGGCCATCTGCGCTCGCGGCATCGACGGCAGGGTACGCGGTGGAAGCGCCTGCCGCCGGGCCGCCAGGCCCTGCTGGTCCTGGCCCACATGCGTATGGGCGACACCCACGCGCCAACTCGCTGCCGGGTTCGGCATCGGCACCGCCACGGCCTACCGCTACATACGCGAAGCGATCGAGGTCCTGGCCGCCCTCGCTCCGACACTCCAGCAGGCTATGGACGAGGCCCGACGCAAGGCCTTCCTGATCCTGGACGGCACGCTCCTGCCGATCGACCGGATAACCGCCGACCGCCCGTACTACTCCGGGAAACACAAACGCCACGGAATGAACGTGCAGGTCATCGCCGATCCACACGGCAAACTGCTGTGGGCCTCGCCCGCGCTGCCCGGTGCCACGCACGACCTGACTGCTGCCCGGACCACCGGGATCATCGAGACGCTGAGCGCCACCGGGCTGACGACCTGGGCCGATCGCGCGTACCAGGCGGCAGGGACGACACATCCGGGTGCCCATGCGCGGCCGGAAGCTCAAGCGATGGCAGCGCCGCCACAACACCACCCACGCCAAGATCCGCTGCGTCGGCGAACAAGCCGTCGCCACGCTGAAGGGCTGGCGAATCCTCCGCAAGAGCCGATGCAGCACCAACCGGATCACCGACCTTGTCCGAGCCGTGCTCACCCTTCATCTGGCCAGGTCAATGCCAAGATGAAATGCGCTCACTGTCCCAGGGATAGACGAACAGACCGGGCCTGACGCCCCACGCGCTGAGCACGGTGATCAGCTCGGACTCGTCCGTGGTCAGTGGACTTGATGAGGGCTGCGCCGATGTCGTAGTCGAATCCATTAACGCGCTTGCGGTCGTACTCCCAGTGCTCAAGCCGTAAGCCGCGTTCGATGTCGCTGCGCGGCGATCCGGCCGTGATGCTGAGACCTCCGCAACCAGTCTCCTGCCGAGGCCCACGGCCCCGGTTGGCCCGCCCAAGGCAAGCGTCGACTGCGCACCTGGCAACGCGCGTCTTGAAGGACGGCCAAATCCGGCGCGGGAAGACCCCGTCGTTGCCCGGAGCGTATATATCGATGGCCTTGAGCACGACATCGCCGTCGTCATGCATGGAGGCGGAGGCGTTACGCCAAGGCGGGCAGTGGACCAGAGGGGTCTTTGAGCCATGCGCGGGCGCGCTTCCGCAGGATGTCGGGAAGTTTGTCCTTGAGGTCGGCGACAGTGACCCCTCGCAAGGAGTCGCGCCAGGCGCGGTCGGCGTCATACATGACCTGTGCCACGCCGCACGGCCTCTCGCATCGTTCGGCAGCCAGGGCGCAGGCGCCGCGCTGTCGGATTTCCGTACAGACGAACGCAGGAGTCGAGCCTTCGATCGCCTCCACGATGTCGAGCACGGTGATGCTGCCCGGGGTTCGTGCGAGCCGGAACCCCCCGCGTGGCCCCGAGGTGGCAGCCAGGACGCCGCTGCGCACAAGGGATTTGAGGTGCTTGGCCAGGTAGGCGTCCGGTAGGCCGTAGTACCCGGCCAGGGTAGTACGGGGCACGGCGGCTCCATCCTCTGTGTGTGCGAGCAGGAGGCAGCAGTGCGCCGCCCACTCGACACCTTGCGACAGCTTCATACCGGCCATTCTAGTTGATGGATATTAAGCGTCGATGATATCTATGACCTGTGACGAACGTGAACGCTCAGTTCGAGATGCATCGGCCCGCAGATCGTCCCGCTCCCCGTGACTGGCGCATGCTTGCGGCAGCACTGACCGCCACCTTCATGGCGAGCTTCGACCTCTTCATCGTCAATGTCGCCACCGAGACCCTGCGCGCGGACCTCGGGGCGAGCGATGCCGAGCTAGGGCTCGTCGTGTCCGGCTACGCGTTCACCTACGCGGCAGGACTGGTGACCGGCGGTCGGCTCGGTGACCGGTACGGCTATCGGCGGATCTTCGTGACCGGTATGGCGTCCTTCACGTTCGCCTCACTGCTGTGCGGACTCGCGCAGTCTCCGGCCCTGCTTGTCGTGGGCCGCCTCGCGCAGGGTCTCGCGGCGGCCGCGATGGTGCCCCAGGTGCTGTCACTGGTCACGGCGCGCTTCCCCGCAGCCCATCGAGGCCGGGCAACGGCCTGGCACGGCGCGGTCAGCGGCTTGGGCGCGATTGCCGGACAGCTGGCCGGCGGCCTCCTGCTGGAAGCGAACATCCTGGGGCTTGGCTGGCGCGTGGTGTTCTTGGTGAACGTTCCTGTGGGCGCCGCTGCCTGCATGCTCGCAGGCAGTCTGTTGCCGGGACTGGTGGGCGCACAGCACCGATTCGACCCGGTCGGCGCCATCGCGGTCACCCTGACGCTTGCTCTGATCCTCGCACCGCTGTCCCTGGGCCGGGACGAGGGATGGCCCGTGTGGACATGGGCCTGCCTGGCTGCGTCCGCACCTGCCCTCTGGCTGACCCTGTGCTGGCAGAGGACGCTTCGGGCGCAGGGCGGCGAACCAGTGCTGGACCCAGCCTTTTTCCGTAACCGCCCGTACATGGTGCTTGTCGCCGCCGTCGGCCTTTTCCAGCTGTATTTCGGCGCATACATGTTCACATTGGCGCTGCTTCTGCAGGCAGGCCTTGAGGCAAGTCCTCTCACGGCGGCACTCGTCTTCCTTCCGCAAGCTGTGCTCTACAGCATCGGCTCGCTGCTCAGTGGGCGGCTGACGGCCCGCCATGGCACAGTGGTTCCAGGAGCCGGAGGCATGCTGATCATTCTGGGACTGGGGCTTCTCGCCGCGCAGCTGGTCGTCACGGGGAACCGCATGGAAGCCGTGGACCTGATTCCATCTCTCATCCTCGTCGGCCTCGGCAACGGGCTTCTGCTGCCCGCGCTGATGGGCACGGCCCTGTCGCACGTGGGCCCGCGGGAAGCAGGCGCAGCGTCGGGTGCCCTCAACACCATCCAACAATCAGCAAGTTCCGTCGGGGTGGCCTTGTTCGGCACGCTCTTCTTCTCCATAGCGGGACCCGGACTGGGTGACGCGCACACTGCCATGGCAACCGTCACGCTCCCCTACATCGCTCTGACCGCGGCGTCCGTGGCCCTCCAGCGGACAAGCTGGGCGAAGACCCCGGCACTCCCGAGGACGGAGGAACCAATGTCCTCCGGAGACGAAGGGTCTGTCCGGAATCAGAACGACATGCCTTCCTGCCAGCCGAAGGACACGACAGGCACGGGGCAGTGAGTGACTGCACTCCCAGATGGGGCGAGAAGACAGCACAGGTACGGCAACCAGGAATCGTTTCACAGCAATGAGCATCGAACGGGGTCGACTTGGGGGAAGTGTCCTACGAGGTGGCACAGAAGAATTCCGTTCGCCGGCTCATCGAGCGGAACAGGACCGTGCTGGGAAGAGACTGTTCCTCCGAGCCGCCCTCCTGTGATCACTTGCACCGCGCGGCCCCCGACTGGCTCCCGTCGTCGACATCGCCGATCAGCCTCGCCGAGGTCGACCCAGGCGGCCATGCCGCCCACCATGGACCGGGCCAACTCATCGGTACCTCGCACTGAACATACGTGCGCTTGGACCGAGCGGCCTGATGCGATGCATCGAGCGCGCCCTGATCCACGCGGCGGCATCACTTGGATTCGCGGCAATACGCCGCGCCCGCGCAGGCCCAACGGCGCAGGCACCGTACCGACCAAGCGGCTGGCCCGCCGGTGGTGTTTACCCTGCGCGAGGTCGTTAGGGAGCCAGACTCGCTCGGACGGCACGGAACGCGGTCGCTGGGTCCGCCGCTCGCGTGACCGCGCGGCCGACGACCACATGCGACGCTCCAGCGGCGATCGCCGCATGCGGTGTCCCGGGGCGGGCATGCTCGGCCGGCGATTCCCAGGACAGCGTGACGCCCGGAGTGATGATCAATGCATCGGGGCCAAGGGCGCTACGCAGGGCCGCGACGTCCTGCGGCGAGGCGATCACGCCGTGACAGCCGACCCTCTGCGCCAACCGCGCCAGACGTAGAACCTGCTCGTCCACCCCATCACCGACGCCGATGTCGGCAAGATCCGCATCAGTTATGCTGGTGACCACAGTCAAAGCAAGGACGCGCAATCCGGGGAAGTCGCGGGCAGCCTCGACTGCCGCGGAAACGATGCCGCTGCCCCCCATGCCATGCACGGTGACCATCGACACGCCCAGTGTCCCCGCGGCGCGAACCGCCCCAGCAACCGAATGCGGGATCTCGAAGAGCTTGAGGTCCAGGAAGACCTCCTTGCCCTGGGCCACAAGAGCCTTGACGGCATCGGGCCCCGCCGCGGTAAGCAACTCCAAGCCGACCTTGTAGGCGCCGCACGCCTCACCCAGTTGCTCCACAAGGACATCTGCGGCTGCACGGCTGTCGCAATCCAGGGCCACGATGATCTGGCTGGTCGGATCCACAACGACATCATGCCGCCGCCCATGCCACGGCCGGCGGCCGGGGCGGCCGATCTGACCCGCTGACCTTTCGGTCACGGCGCTACCGGAGGCCGTTGGCTGCCCGACGCGCAGCACGGGCAGGGCACGTTCGAGCGCGGCGGGGTCTGAGTGAGGCCCGATCCTTTCGGCGCGCGATGCGGGCCCTGCAACTTCGTGCCCGTCGCGCCGTAGGCGAGAGAGAGGAAGTCGGGCCTTTGCAGGTGTCGTGGTCCCGGGATCGGCAGACAATTCCGTCGGGCGACCCGCTTCACTGGACCCCTACAAGCCCTACCTGGAGCGACGCTTCGCCGAGGGATGCACCAGCGTCACCCGCCTTCACAGTGAACTCGTCGCCGACAACGCGCCCGTCACTTACCAGATGGTCCGCAGCCACATCGGCCGGCGAGCGATTGTCAATTCCTGTGGATCACCGCGGGCAGCTTCAAGTGGCCCGCAGCCATTGATCGAGGACTGCGAAGTCTTCGTCGGTAAGGCCGCGGGACGACGCGATGCGGTGGAGAAGGCTCGGGGTGGGGTGGTGGGTGGACACCCAGTCCCGATCGGCGTCGGTGATCTCGTCGTCGACCCAGACGAACGGGCGTCCGTCCGCCCGTGCCGCCAGGGTTCGGGTCTTCCAGTGGAGCCCGTACCACTGGTCCTCGCGTTCCTGCGCGTCGGAGGGTTCCGGCCAGTGCACGACCGGCAGGGGCGGCAGGCCGAGCCGCGGTGCTATGTCGGTGTTCGCAGCCTCTTCCCAGGTGGTGGCCCAGACCAGCTCGCACGGCAGTGCCGCGAGGCGAGGCCCGACGCGCGGGTCGAGCCGCGTGAGGTGCGAATCCGTGGCGGTGCTTGACGGCTCGCGTTGCAGGCTGTCACCGAACGGCAGAAGAGGTCCGTCGACGTCCAGGAACAGCAGCGGACGTTCCTCGCGCTCACTCATGCTGCAGCCTCCTGCTCACGCTCGACCAGGACGCCGCGTTCGAAGCGGGCGCCGTTGCGGACGAGGGCGACGAGGTGGGGTGCGGTGATCGCGCGCCAGCGGGCCTGGGCGGACTCGGCGAGCTTGAACACCATCGCCAGGGCCGCGGCCGGGCTGCCGGCGCCGCGGGGGACCTTGGTCCGCAGCTTCACCGTGCTGAAGGTCGACTCGATCGGATTCGTCGTGCGCAGGTGGACCCAGTGCTCGGCCGGGAAGTCGTAGAACGCCAGGAGTTCATCGACGTCGGCGGCGATCTGCTTGACGGCCTTGGGCCACCTCGCGCCGTAGGCGCGTTCGAAGTCCTTCACCGCCTTCTCGGCGTGATCGCGGTCCTCGACGTTGCAGATCTCCTGCAGCGCCTTCTTCGCGCCCGGCTGAGCCGATCTCGGCAGGGCGTTGACCACGTTCCGGGTTTTGTGAACCCAGCACCTTTGACGTCTGGCCTGCGGAAACACCTCGGCCAGGGCCCGCCACAGGCCCATGGCTCCGTCGCCGACGACGAGCTCGGGATCGCGCATGCCGCGCCGGCGGCAGTCCCGCAGAAGGTCGGCCCAGGACTCGGTCGACTCGCGCAAGCCCTCGGCGAGCGCGATCAGCTCCTTACTGCCGTCGGTGCGCACGCCCATGAGGACCAGGACGCAGGAACGGACCTGGCCCAGGCGGACCTTGGGGTGGACGCCGTCGGCCCACACGTACCCGTAGTCGGACCCGGACAGGTCCCGTTCCTGGAAGGCGGCGTGGTCCTCGCTCCACTGCTTGGTCATCCGGGTCACCGTGGCCGGCGAGAGCCCGGCGGCCGAGCCGAGGAACTGCTCCATCGGGGGCACGAAGTCACCGGAGGACAGACCGTGCAGGTGGAGCAGGGGCAGGACCTCGCTGATCTTCGGGGACTTCCGGCACCAGGGGGCGAGGATCTTCGACGAGAACCGCTTGCGCTCGCCCGTCTCGCCATCGGCCCGCTTGTCGTTCACCCGTGGCGCCTTCACCGCGATCGGCCCGGCGGCGGTGGTTACCGTCCGCTCCCGGTAATGGCCGTTGCAAACCACCAGACGGCGACCGGCCTCGTCCCACTCGCCCACCAACTCGGCTATGTACTCGTTGACTTCGGCTTCCAGGGCCGCGGCGAGCATCCGACGGGCACCCTCACGGACGATGTCATCCATCAGGGAGCCGCTTTGGGTGGTGCCATCCTCGTTGACTACGCTCAGCACGGGCGCGCCTTCCCGACCCGCGCTGCAACGCGGGCCTACTCAATGACCAGAAATCGATCACTCGGGAAGGTACGCCCTCCGCGTTCCGCGAGGCACCCCTCCCGAGTCCGATCCACAGGTCTTGAGCATTGCTCATCGCCGACCTCCGTAAAGTTCCGCCTGGCGCGCCGCCGCGGCCCCCATCAGTGCGCCAGGTGACTGGCTGGCTCACCCGGTACCCCACGATCCTGACCAAGGAAGACCGGGCCGGCCTGAAGGAGGTCCTGGCCCGCTGCCCCGAACTAGACACGGCCGCCGGACACGTCCGCGACTTCGGCGAGATACTCACCGACCGCCTCGGCCCCTCACTCCCCGCCCGGATCGACGCTGTCGACGTCAGCCGGATACCTGGCCTCACCAGCTTCGCACTCCACCTCCTGCGAGACCTCGACGCCGCGACCCCTGGGCTCACTCTCGACTGGAGCTCCAGCAGCATCGAGAGCGCTGTGAACCACATCAAGAAGATCACGAGGCAGCTCTACGGCCGAGCCGGATTCGAACTCCTCCGCAAGATGATCTTGCTCCAGGAGCACTCCGAGCCCGCCGAAGACCTGCGCCAGAACCGAGACTGACAGCAGCCAAAGAGGTCGGCTGGAGCATGTCGGTGCCGACGGAAATAATTCGAGCTGTGGACCTGAGACCGGAGTTGCCGCAGCCCGTGAGCCAGCAACGGCTGGGCGAGCTGTGCACCGAGGTAGAGCGGATCGCTGAGCTGCTGGTCGCCTGCCCGGAGGCGGTAGACAATGCGATCACGGCCTTCAACGTGATGACCGGTCACGACTACCTGGCCCTCGACTTCGCCGAGTACGACGCAAGCAGGAGCCTTGAGGAGTTCGCGAGGGAGGCGGCCCGGCCGGCTCGCCCCGTGGTTGCGGACATCACCCGGGACGAACTCGTTGAGATCGTTCACAGACTCCTGACTGCCTCTGCAGAGAGCGACTACTATCTGCGGCTCCTGGAGGCGAACGTGTCACACCCCCAGGTGAGTGACCTGGTCTTCTACCCCTCGGACGGCCTTCAGGACGCGTCTGCGGAGCAGATTGTCGATCAGGCCCTGCAGTACCGGCCGATCGCGCTCTGAGCTGCCGGGGAAGCCAGCTGGCCGTGGCTGGTTGTTCGGCACGGGTGCTGGCGAGGTGGCGGGAGCCGGTGCGCGTTTACTGATCGTTTCAGCATGAGTTGAGCTCCGGACTTTGCGCTCGACGATCCTGGTCGGCAGAGCGGAGCGGCTCTCCTGTCAGGTGACAATCAGCCGCTGCCTACCGTCGATGAGTTCGCGCACGGCGTCCAGGTGGCCGGCGTGGGTGGCGGTCTCTGTGATCACGTGCAGGATGACCTTGCGGAGGTTGTCGTACCGCCAGCTGCCGAAGAAGTCTGGCCACCAGCCCGGGGCGGCGTCCAGGTCGGCGCCGGCCAGGAAGGCGTCCGCGAGCTCGCCTTCCTGGCGGTAGAGGGCGAAGACCTCCTCGGCTGTCATCTCCGGGGTGGGCTGCCACGCGTCCTCGCCGGATCCGAGGATCTCCTCGATCGCCGCTCGTTCTCCCGCCGCAACCGCGCGGAACCAGAACTTCTCGTCGTCCAGGGCAAGGTGGTGCACCAGCCCCAGGCACGTCCAGCCGGACGGTAGCACCGGGCGCCGCAGCGCTTCCTCGTCCAGGCCCTCCAGGATGTCCAGGACGTGCTTGCGCTTGCTGTTCAGGACGTCGAGCAACGTGGTCAGTTCAGTGTCAGTCATGGGCCGAACCGTATCGGGGCCCACTGACACCCGACTCGCTGGTCGTTTCAGGATGCCGTTCTGAGTCGTCGCAGGCAGATGATGACGCAGGCCAGTTCGAGGAGGCCCTGGTGGAGGTCGGCGCGCCGTTCGTAGCGGGTGCGGAGCCGCTTGAACTGGTGCAGCCAGGCGAAGGCGCGCTCGACTACCCAGCGCACCCTGCCCAGCCCGGAGCCGTGTGCGACGCCGCGTCGGGCGATCATCGGCTTGATGCCCCGCTTCCACAGCAGGCGGCGGTACTTGTCGAAGTCGTAGCCCCGGTCGGCGTACAGACGTCGAGGCCCGCGGCGGGGCCGTCCGCACAGTCCCCGGATCGGCGGGACTGCGTCCAGCAGTGGCAGAAGCTGGGTGACGTCATGTCGGTTCCCGCCGGTGAGCGTCACAGCGAGCGTAGTCCCGTGGCGATCGACGATCAGGTGGTGCTTGGAACCGGGGCGGGCGCGATCGACGGGACAACCATCGACTTTACGGCGTTCTGCTTGTTCTTCCCGGAGATGAACTTCTCCCGGTCCTTGCGCCCGACGGCCGGACGACGCACCCGGACCTCGGTGCCGTCGATGATCCCGGTCTGTCCGCTCACGCCGAGGGGGTCGACCACCTCGGCGAGTGTGCGCAGGCAGATGTCAGGCGCGACGGTGCAGCCCCGCTGGGCGAGCAGTGGCCGCACTTCACCGATCGCACGCGTAATGGTGGAGCGGTCCACACCGAACCAGCAGGCCAGCACGTCGTGTGTCGTTGAATGGCGAAGGTGCACGAGCGTGGCCAACAGGCGGTCGACGAAGATCAGCTTGTGCTTGGCCCCGGCCCCAACGGCCCGGCGGCGAGGGCGAGACGTCAGCACCGCCTGGTGCCGCTCGTGCCACAACGGGCCGACCTCGGCGACGAGTTCTGCGATCACGTCGGGCGTCAGCCCGGTGATCCGCTGGCTACCGATGATTGCCGCACGCGTCCGATTCCCCACCACTCGGATCATGATCAACGATCAAGGTCTCGGCGCACTACCACCAACCATGCACGAGCTCGTAAAGGGTGTTGCAGAAGGCTCAGTTCCGGGCATTCCCCTGTATGGGTGGGGTGTTGCGGGCTGAGCCGGTGTGGGTCGAGCCGTTCACAGGCTTGCGGATCGACCGGTTCGCGAAGCTCGTGAAAGTGGTGAAGGAGCGGGGCGGGAACGGTCCCGGTGGTGGCCGGCCGTGGTGCCTGCCTCTGGCAGACCGGGTCCTGCTGGTGGCCGTCTACTACCGCACCAACCTCACCATGCGGCAGCTCGCCCCGCTCTTCGGGATCTCCGCTGCCACCGTCTGCCGGGTCATCCACCGCCTGCGGCCGCTGCTGGCCCTGGAGGCGGCCCCGCGGCCGGTTGCTGACGTGGACCGGCTGTGGATCGTGGACGGAACCTTGATCCCGGTCCGCGACCGCAAGGTGGGCGCCTCGTCCCGCAACTACCGGTTCTCGGCGAACGTGCAGGTCATCATCGATGCGGACACCCGCCTGGTCATCGCCTCGGCCCGGCCCGCACCGGGCAACAAGGCCGACGCCCACGTCTGGCGGGAGTCGGGCCTGCCGGCCACCGCGGCCGGGACGACGGTGATCGCGGACGGCGCCTACCTCGGCACCGGCCTGATCGTCCCGCACCGCAAGAGAGCCGGCCGCCCCCCTCCTGCGCGGCCAGGAGGAAGACAACGCCGAACACCGGCGCGTCCGAGCCCGCGCCGAACACACCTTCACCCGGATGAAGAACTGGAAGATCCTCCGCGACTGCCGCCAGAAAGGAGACGGCCTCCACCACGCGGTCCAAGCCGTCGCCACCATGCACAACCTCGCCATAACACGGTGAAACAGCAGGTCAGCAACCACTCCAGCCTGCCCAAGCCCGACCTTCTGCAACACCCTCTAGGTGGGCCTGGACCTCACCGGTCGTCAGCCCCTTCGCGGAGAGTGAGATGACCATCTCGTCCACGCCGGTCAGGCGCTTCTGCCGCTTCTTGACGATCTTCGGCTCGAACGATCCGTCACGGTCCCAGGACACGGATATCTCACCGGGCCGACATCCGTCAGCCCTGAGTCGTGTTCCGTTGCGGCTGTTCCCGCCGTTCTTCCCGGCCGGATTGTGCTTGTCATAGCCGAGGTGGTCGGCGCCGCGGCGGTCGAGTTCCATGTAGCCGAGTTCGTCGATGTACAAAAGATCAACGCGGCCGTAGCGGGCAATCGTCTTGTTGAGCTGCTTCTCGTCGGCAGCCTCGACCAGCTCGTTCACCAGCTTCGTGGCGAGCGTGTAGCGGACGCGGTAACCCTTCATCGCCGCCCCCGCCCGCAAGGAGATGAGCATGTGGGACTTGCCGGTGCCGGAATCGCCGATCAGGCAGAGCGGCTGACCCTTCTTGATCCACTCACAGCTGGCCGTGTGGGTGGTCGCCGCGTCGATGTTGGGGTTGGCGTCGAAGTCGAAGGCCCGTAGGGACGCGGGCGTCGTCACCGCCTCGGTGGCGTCCAGGCGCGCGCTGGGGGGGTGCCCCTATGTCTTTGGTCAAGGGAAACGGGGGTGCGTCGGGTCGGTGAGCCGGGGCAGCATGGCGGGGTGGCTGATCTGCTGTGGGATGACGTGAAGTGCTTCTTCGACCCGGACATCATGGGGTCGCTGCCGGACGTGCGTGTCCCGAACACTTCGGCGGAGGACTGGCAGGCGGTCCTCGATCTGGTCGCGGAGAAGGGCTGGAATTACCAGTACTCCGAAGGAGAGACGGTGCTTCCGGTGCCCCGGGCGGAGGCCGTGCTGTCCCGCCCGGCGGATGACGAGTGCCCTGACCTGCGAGTCTGGCTGACTGCCGATGTGCTGGCGATCTTCCGGTTTCATGCCGACGATGAAGTCGACTTCGACATCGACCTGCGGGAGTTGCAGGGCCAGGAACGATTTGATGTGTTCTGCGACTTCCTCCGGGAGATCGGGCGGCGGCTGGGCAAGCCAGTGCTGATGGACACGGAGGGCGACTACGGCCATCCGGTGCTCGGCTTCGACGTCGAGGCCGATCGAGTCGTCCTCCTCGCGGACCCGCAGGTCAGGTGACTGCGGCCGCCGGCTGCGGTTCGTAGAAGGTGCCGTCGCGGAGCATCGCGAACAGCACGTCGGCTCGGCGTCTGGCGAGGCAGAGCAGGGCCTGGGTGTGGTGCTTTCCCTGGGCGATCTTCTTGTCGTAGTAGGTCCGGGAGGCCGGGTCGGCCAGGGCGGCGAAGATGTCCTCGACCAGCCTCTCGGCCATCCTCGGGGCCTTAGGCCGGAGCAGAGTGACCGGTCGCCGTCGGCCGGCCTTGCGTATCTGGGCCGGGGACCCGAACCGTTCCAGCAGCGTGAGGATGGCCGGGTGCTGCAGCCGCGGCCCCAGCACCCGTTCCAGCGATGGGTGGGTCTGGGTCAGCAGGCCGTGCAGCCGGTTCGCGACCCTGGTCACTTCCCCTGCGAGGTCGTCGTCGAACCCGACGATCATCTCCAGCTCGGCGATCGTCTCGTCCTCGCCGTCGATCGCCCGCAGCGTGTGCGGCATCGCGCGGGCCGCGTCCGCGATGATGAACGCGTCCCTCGCGTCCGTCTTCGCCTCGCCCGGGTAGAGGTCGGCGATCCGCCGCATCGTCAGCCCCGGCAGGTAGGCGACCGGGCAGCCCATGTCCCGTGCGACCGCCAGCGGCAGGGCGCCGATCGAGGCCGGCTGGTCGACCACGACCAGCACCGTCCCGTGCTTGGCCTTCAGTTTCGCGAACAGCTCGCGGAGCTTGGGCTCGGTGTTGGGCAGGCGGTTGTCGAAGGCCTTCTTCCCGGCCGGGGTGACGGTGGTGGCGTGGTGTTCGCCCTTGCCGACGTCCAGGCCGAGGAAGACGTCGATGTCGCCGGTGTCGATCACGTGCAGGCCCCTCCGCTCACGCTTTCGTCCGGCCTTGCCAGGGCACCTAGCTGCCACATCCACGTTACGGAGAGCTCTTCCGGCCTGGGTGAAGCCGGTGCTCAAGCCCCTCATCAGCGGTCCGTCGATGCCTCCGGGCCGGTGACACCACCCCCCGGATCATGAACAACAAGGGGGGGAAGTCATGCCGGACCCGAAGGCCGGAGGCCCCATTGCGGAGCCACAAAGAAGGTGACGGGGGGACGCTCCTCTGAGTAGTAGTGGCCCGCCATCCTCACCACCGGCTCCAGACCCCCCACCCCATCATCGATAACTGTGAGCTTATCCGATCTTTCGAAAGCACTCATTGTTCGAGTTGTATTTCCAGGGCAGCATTAGATCGTTCCTGGCACCACGAGGCTGTTCTGGAAAGAGCGCACCCTGGGAACGCTTCAAAGAAGACAGAAATTCGCCAAGGGCGAGGGAAGGCATAAAATGGAAATGACGGGACGTCGAAGTAGAGTTCTGTCCTCAGCAGTACTCAGTGTGCTGGTGAGTGGGATCGCGGCATTGAGTTCGACACCGGCATTGGCCTCGGACGCAAGTATCATGTCCCGCCCTACGTCGTGTAGCTATCAGATTCCCGGGAGTTGGGGAGCGGTAGCGATATGTGACCACTCCAACGGCGGACACTATCGGGCGCTCGTCATCTGCAAGGACTCAAAGGGAAATCTTTACAACTACGTCGGCGGATGGCGCACCGACGGATACTCCTACGCATACTGCCAGGGAGAATCCAAAGCATCCTCCGCCGGCATCGAGACCAAAGTGTCCTGATTCAGCATCAGAAAGAGGTATAGCGAATGCAGTTCAGAAAGACGGGATCGGCCCTCATAGCCGCCGCAGCACTTTCCGTACTTGGCCTACAGGGTTCGGCGAACGCGAGCGAGGCGGGCGCCACCGCTTGGCCCACCGGATGTTCCTATGGGCGGTACACCGGTGACAGTGACGCGTCATACGCGGAATGCAAGAACGCCAACGGCGGAAGTTTCAGGGCGGTTGTGGTCTGCCGTGATATGGAGACGGCAGCACTGATCACTCGCACTTCCACTGCATGGAAGAAGAGCGGCATATCCTACGCCTTCTGCCCGCCCCACACACTGTACCAATCCGCCGGAATCGAAACGAAGGCTTCATAGACGCCTCGATCGGGAGCCAAAACCTTAGGGCCGCAACCCGGTGCGGCCCTTCCCGCTATGCAGAAGTAAAAAGCCGTCTTCCGACTGAGTGATCTCCAAGCCACACTAGCTACGCTGAGATCAGCCGCACGGTCCGTGTTGAGGATTAGGGGTTAACACCCGCCGCTTGCCACGACCGGGCGGCGGAAGTCAGCGGCAGGAAGGCGATTGTCGTAGTCATGGGCGGATTCTGTTGGCAACGCCAGCTCGCGGGCAAATTATTTTTCGGTTGCGGACCGGGGCCGGCTCACTGCGAATGATGACCTGAGGGGCGATTGGCTCCGCGGGTGATGCGGCGGGTCATGAGGGTGATGGCGGCCCAAGTGATCAGAGTTTCGGAGTGCTGGACGAGCCGTCCGTAGTCGCGTACGTGCCGGCGGGCGTGCATCATCCAGGCCACGGTTCGCTCCACGACCCAGCGGCGGGGCAGCGCGGTGAGCCCGGAGGCGTCGCTGACGGTCTTGATCGTGAGGCTGAGGTACTTCTTTGCCCAGGTCACGAACTTTCCGGCATAGGCGGAGTCGGCCCAGACGATGGTGATCTCGGGATGCATCAGGCGGAGGCGGAAGGGTAGTTCCTTGGCGGCGTCGCGGTCGGTGAGCGAGGCCGGGGTGACCATGACCAGCAGGGGCAGCCCGCGGGTGTCGACTACCAGGTGCCGTTTGCGGCCGTTGATCTTTTTGCCCGCGTCGTAGCCGCGTGAGTCCTTGCCGACGGTTTCGGCGGCCCTGACCGGTCGCCTTCACCACCGCCGGTCTCAACCGGCTGGAAGCCATGCACCACCCCGACAACCCCGCCTCCGGCCGCGTCCTGATCAAGGCCGGATTCACCCACATCGGGTCGTCCGGCCGGCAGACCGACGCCGGAACCACCATGCCGTACCAGGTATACGCCCTTCAGCACTGATGCTGTCGTGTGCGTCCACGCCCACGGACGAGGTACCTACGTGCACCGTAATTCGAACAGGTGCTCTAATTGGCGGATGGACTCCCTCCGCTTCCCCGATGGCCTCCTCCGCGCGCAGCAGGCATGGAACGACACCTACGACGCCCTCGCCGTACCGAATCCTCGCCACTCCACCGTGCTGCGTCAGCGGTTGCTGCGGCTGTCGGTTCTCCTACACACGCACCCGTTCTGGTCGACCGCCCCTGGCGGCGTTCCGGGGGCCCAGATGGAGCTGCGCCGCCGGGCCCAGGCGGCTGTGCAACAACGCGGGGAGCGATCGGCGTGAGTGGCCCTGTAGGGTTGTCGCCCCGGCAGGAGGCCGGCCGTCCTGCGGGCAGTGCGGGAGTGGATCGCCGAGCACGGTGAAGGCCCGTCGGTTCGGCAGTTCGGTGCCCGGGCCGGTCTGTCGAGCACGAGCTCGGTCGCCTACCAGCTCGGGCGCCTGGAAGCGCTCGGGCTCATCAGCCGGACCGGCCGACGCTGGCAGACCAGCCGCCTACACCCTGGACGCCCTCCGTAAGCACGGCCCGCACGGCCAGGTCTTTCGCCGCTTCGGCCCCCGCAGACCCTGTTCGACGCGATCGGTAACCCCCGCCGCTGGCCGCCCTGGAACGTCACTGGGCTCAGCAGCGGGCCCGCGAGGGCGGGACCCAGGAAGGTGAGCGCCATCAGGCCGAACAGCGCGCTGCGGAGCGCGAAGCGCAACGCCCGGCGTGTGCGCGCTGCGCGACGAAGTTCACCGACGAACGCTGGAAGAGGATTCAGACCACCGATTGGGGCACCCCGCCGGACAGCCACCCCACACTCTGCGAGCGGTGCAAGGGGCGGGCCTTGCGGCCGAGTTGCTCGCGCAGTCGGTTCGGACCAGCGTCGAGCGTCACCACCAGGACGACCAGGACCAGGCAGAGCCGGAGCAGAAGTCCGGCTGGTATTTCTCACGTTGGCGCACCTGAAAGCACCCGGAACGGGAGACGGCGAGGCTGCGCGGTGACCTACGGCTGCTTTCAGTGGTTGAAGGGTGGTGACGATCTTGCAGCTGCCCTCCGGGTCTCCTGATGACGTTCCGTACGAGCTGTGGGAGGGCGGGGAGGAGGCCCTGGCCGCCGCTGCCGCGCCGCTGCGGGCCGCCGGGCAGCGGCCTGGATCCGCTCTCTGCCCAGCGCGCCGACTCCCTGTCCGGTCGGCGCCTGGCTCGCCGGGGAGTTGCCGGAGGCGATCGAGACGGCGACGGCCTCCCTGACTCCGGAGGAGTGCGACCGCATGGACTCCTTTGGCGTGATGAGCTAGGGAACGGGCGGCCTTGACGAAGTGACTCGTAGTGAGCTGGCCGCCATGCCGGGCGTGGTCCAGGACGCGCCGTGGCTCACCCGGGATCAGCAGATCCGGCTCGTGGCGGTGGCCTCCTTGGTTACAGGAGCGGCACGGCCGCTCGCGCAGGACCGGGTACGGCGATCGAGCACGGGGAGCTGGATCGTATGTGGGCCTTGCTGGACCACGCCATCACCTGACGTGCCGACGATGCTGGCGGCCGCGGCCGCCCTCAGGGCAGGTGATCAGCTTGTGCTGCCGTACCGCATGGACTGTCGCTCATGATCCGGCGCGGGATTACCGAGCTGACCGCGGCGACGCGGTCAGCCAGGTCGCAGGCAGGGATGTCGATGAGCTCGAAACCGAACGCGCGGTAGCTCTGTTCGTGGATCTTCTCGAAGACCAGCGACTCCTGGAAGCTGATCCGACGGGCACTGGTGGACTCACAGAACCCCAGATTGCGGTCGAAGAGTACCTGCCGCTCATAGATCTCCTCGGCAGTGATCCGCTTGAGCTCCGCCGTCAGAGCACGGGATACCGGCCACCCCAGGTAGGTTGCGAGCGCGTGTGTGCAGACCGGCGACCGGTCGAACACCTGGACACAATCTGTGGCTGAGGCTCCCAACGGCCGTTGCTTCTGCAGATCGACGACCTGATCGATGAAGGACGCCCGTGTCCACGGCTCGCCCTTGCCCTGAGCCTGCGCTCGCGCGATGATCGCGGTTGCGGCTTCCTCGACAACCTCGTAGCCGCGCTGTGCCAGGCACCGCAGGATCGATGTCTTGCCCGCGCCGGGCGTGCCAGTGAGAGCGTAACGTCGCATGCGCAGATGCCTTTCGTGCGTAGTGAGACAGGCTCACTGGTGTAGGAATCTTTGTGCGCACCAACCGTGCCCGCTTCGGATGGTGCGCGGGCCCGGCCGCCCGGCCGGGGCCGACGTCCAGGTCTGGCCGTCGTTATCCTTTTGATGGCATTCCGCAATAAGTGAGATGCAGGGCGACAAGACATGTGGCTCTACCCCCGCACACGATTTCTATGCCGGGGTCTGTCAATCGAACGGTGTAACTAGGGTGGTCGGGGTTACTGGCGGGCTGCGGAGAGCCGGCCGTCGAAGGTGTCGAAGGCGTTCAGCGCTGTCTTCCAGCGCATGGTCCAGCGGGCCTGGCCCTTGACCGTGGGGTCCAGGGACATGATCGCCATGTAGACGCACTTCAGAGCGGCGGTCTCGTTCGGGAAGTGCCCGCGGGCCTTGACCGCCCGCCGGATCCTGGCGTTCACGGACTCGATCGCGTTGGTGGTGCAGACGATGCGGCGGATCTCGGTTTCGAAGCGGAGGAACGGGGTGAACTCCTCCCAGGCGTTCTCCCAGAGCCTGACGATCGCTGGATACTTGCGGCCCCAGGCGTCGGCGAACTCGGCGAATCGCTCCAGGGCGGCCCCTCGGTCGGCGCCGTGCAGATGGGCTTGAGGAGTCTGGCGATCTTGTCCCAGTCCTGGCGGGCGGCATAGCGGAAGGAGTTCCGCAGCAGGTGGACCACGCAGGTCTGCACGATCGTCTGCGGCCAGACGGTCTCGACCGCGTCGGGCAGGCCCTTGAGCCCGTCGCAGACGAGCATGAGGACGTCGTTGACGCCGCGGTTCTTGATCTCGGTGAGGATGTGCATCCAGTGCTTGGCGCCCTCGACGGTGACGGCCAGGGCCACGTAGTTGGGCCGGTTGGCGACGGCTCCGTCGCGGATCTTCACGTGGATCGCATCGATGAAAACCACCGGATAGACCGCATCGAGCGGCCGGTTCTGCCATTCGGCCATGCCCTCGAGGACCTTGTCGGTGATCGTGGAGATCGTCTGGCGGGAGACCTCGGCGCCATAGACCTCAGCCAGGTGGGCCTGGACCTCCCCCGTGGTCAGCCCCTTCGCGGACAGGGAGATGACCATCTCGTCCACGCCGGTCAGCCGCTTCTTGACGATCTTCGGCTCGAACGAGCCGTCGCGGTCCCGGGGCACGGATATCTCCACCGGTCCGACATCCGTCAGGACGGACTTCGCGCGGGTGCCGTTGCGGGAGTTGCCGCCGATCTTCCCGGCCGGATCGTGCTTGTCATAGCCGAGACGGTCGCTGATCTCACCCTCCAGGGCGGACTCCAGCAGCCGCTTCGTCAGCTGCTGCAGCAGCCCCCCCTCGCCCGTCAGCTGCAGACCCTCGGCCTGGGCCCGGGACACCAGCTCGTCGATCAGCCGGTCATCCACTGCCCTCGCCGACTGAGGCTCGTCCGCTTCGCTGATCTCGGCCTCGGTCACGTTCTCACTGGTCATCGGTGCATCCTCCATGATCGGGAGTTACACCGAACGATTTACAGTCCCGCGGCGCGAGCGCCCCGGCTCCCTTGACCTTGCGGTTGCGTAGCCCGGTCTCCAGTCGACGGACGCCCGTGCGGCGGATCGCGGCCGGGGTCTGGTAGGCGGTCAGCAGGAGCACCGGGCCTTTGTTCGTCAGGTCCCGGGTTCGTTCCAGTTCGGGGAAGAACTCCAGGAGCTGGGCGCGCGAGCGGTTGATCTGTCGGGTGCGGTCGTGCACGACGTCCCGGCGCCGGCGGTGAGGAGACTAGGTCGAGGGCGATGTCGTCGCCAGGGCGGAGCATGCTGACGTCGAGGTGGACGCGGGCCTCGTCGGCGATGATGAAGGCGTCGCGTGCCTCGGTCTTGCCTTCGCCGCGGTAGGTGGTGGAGGCACGGTGGATGGTCCGGCCGCTGAGGTAGGCGAGGGGCTGCCCGTAGTTGAGCAGGAGGTCGGTGGCCAGGGCGGCGATGCCAGTGTTGATGTCCACGGCCCACAGGGCGTCACCGGACACGTCGGGCGGTTCTGCCAGCGGATGGACTGCTGGGCGATGCCTCCCAGCGCGCGGTGGATGATCGATTCGGTGCACCACTGCTCGCCGGCCTTGCAGTTGTCGTCGCCCGGGTAGTCCTGGGTCGCCGTCGTGCGGCGTATGAAGCCAGGTCACAAATCCTGTTGTCTTTCGGGTCAGCAAGCTATCGGAGACGACTGGCCTCCTCATTCGGTCGCCTGGGGTGCGGGGCGGTGCTTCGACGCAAGGCGAGCGAAATCGAGTACCGCCGGCGTTGCGCGGGCGGTGGGCCATATCAGCGCCCAACTCACTGTCGGGGCGTCCACGGGGCGCAGGTAGCGCAGGCCCGGCCACGGGTAGTAGCGGGCAGCGACTTCGTGGACGAGGCAGATGGCCGCTCCTGAAGAGACCACGGCCGCAACCTCCTGGAATGTCGAGACCTTCGGTCCACGTCGGATGGGCTGGCCGCTCGGGGTATGGGAGGGCACCAGCGTCTTTTGCCAATACTCGGGGATGTTGGAGGCGCACTGCGGCAGAGTCCAGTCAGCGAGGTCTTCCATGTTCAAGGCTTCGTGCTGAGTGAGGGGGTGATCGGAGCGGACCATGAGGAGCGCCGGGCCGGAGATAAGGACTGGTCCGACGGTCAGGTCGGGTTCGCGGACGGGGAGCCAGGCTGTCGCGACGTCGACAAAGCCGTCACGCAGCGGGCCGAAAGGATCTGAAAAGGTCATTTCTTTGATAACGAGTTCGGTGTGCGGGTGTTGGGCGCGGAACCTTTCGAGGAGGTGTGCCTGATCCTGTGGCTGCGGACCGTGCAGTCCCAGTTTCAGCGTTCTCTTGTCCCACCCTGCTGCGGCCTCGGCAGCACGGGCGACGCCTTCCTGGATCTGCTGATAGCCGGATCTCAGGTCGTCGCGCAACTGCGCTCCGATGGGCGTCAACTCGACTTTGCGGCTGCTACGTAAGAACAGTCGTGTCCCGAGCCGTCGCTCCTGTTTGGCGATCGACTGACTCACACGCGCTTGTGACACGTGCAGGAGGGCTGCAGTCCTTCCGAAGTGCAGCTCCTCAGCCAGCGTCAGAAAGATCTCGATGTCTCGCAGCTCCACCGCATCCCGCTCTCGTCGATAGTTGCAGACTTTGCATTTGACCACGCGAAGCCGCTCGTCGTCCGGGACTTGACGGCGGACGTCAACTGACGCCTGAGGCTTGTCGTTGAGTGCGTGTGGACGACGAGCACTACGGCGCGACGCTCGCCAGTGTCAGCGGCGCGACCGGCATCTCGCCCAGCACGCTGTCTCGGATCGAGACCGGCCGGCGCAAGCTCACACTGGAAGGTGCCGCAGCACCTGTCGAAGGAGTAAAATGTGTGCCTAACTGATCGTTTCAGAATGAGTTGAGCCGTGGGTCTTGCGGTCGACGATCTTGGTCGGCAGGGTGTCCGGCGTGCGTGCTGATCTTGTTCCGGATGACCTGTGGGAGCGGGTGGCCCCGCTGCTGCCGCCCGCCCCCGAACGGCGCCATCGCCACCCGGGGCGGCTGCGTGTTCCCGATCGAGTGGCGCTCGCCGGCGTCCTGTATGTGCTGCGGACCGGTGTCGCGTGGCGTGACGTCCCCGCGGAGGCAGTGGGCTGTTCCGGGGTGACGGCCTGGCGCCGACTGCGGGACTGGACCGAGGCTGGTGTCTGGCCGCGCCTGCACGCCGCCCTGTTAATGCGGTCGGCGCTGGCCGAGGTCGGCCTCGCGGTGGCCGGCCGCGCCGGCGCCCGGCTGGCCGACGTCTTCGGGGCGAAAGCCAGCCGGACCACGGTCCTGCGACTGGTCGACGCACTCCCGGAGCCTCCCCCCGCGGACCCCGCGGGTGGTCGGCGTCGATGAGTACGCGATGCGCAAGGGATGCGTCTACGGGACAGTCCTGGTCGACGTCGAGACCCGCCGACCAGTTGACCTGCTGCCGGATCGCGAGGCGGGGACGGTCGCGGCCTGGCTGGCCGAACGCCCGGGGATCGAGGTCGTCTGCCGTGACCGTGCTCCGTTCTTTGCAGAAGGCGCCAGCATCGGGGCACCCACTGCCGTCCAGGTTGCCGACCGTTTCCACCTCTGGCGCAACCTTGGCGAAGCCGCCGAGCGGTGCATCTCCCGCCATCGCTCATGCCTGCGCGCGACCACCGCCGAGACGGCCCCGGAGAAGGTAGAGGTTCAGGTACCGGTGGACGGCGGCTCGCCATGGCCCACCGGGCACCGCTTCGCCGACCGCACCCGCGCCAAGCACGCCACCGTCCACGCGCTGCTGGCCGCCGGCCACAGTCGACGTTCCATCCAGCGCCAGCTCGGCATGACCTACCGCACCGTCCAACGGCTGGCGGACGCCGCGGCCCCGGAAGACCTGTTCCAGGGACAGTGGCAGAACCGCAGGACCAAGCTCGACGACTTCAAGCCGTACTTGAACGAACGGTGGGCTGAGGGCTGCACGGACGCCTGGACCCTCTGGGAAGAGATCAAGGCGCGCGGCTACCGCGGCGGCTATGGAGCCGTCCGTGCCTACATACAGCCGTTTCGCACCACCGCGACCGCACCGGCAGCCCGACCACCATCGCCGCGGACCGTCGCCGGGTGGATCCTGACCCACCCCGACGCCCTGCCGGAGAACGATCGACTCAAGCTGAAGTCAGTGCTCGCCCACTGCCCTGAACTGGAAGCGCTCACCCGCCACGTTCGCGCGTTCGGAAGGATGATCACCGAACTCCAAGGCGACCGGCTCCCGCAGTGGATCGAAGCGGTCCGCGCCGACCGACCTGCCGAGTCTCCACACCTTCGCCAACGGCCTGGAACGAGACCTTATCGCGGTCACCGCCGGGCTGACCTCCCCTGGAGTTCGGGCGTCGTCGAGGGTCACGTCAACCGGATCAAGATGCTGAAGCGACAGATGTATGGACGCGCCGGCTTTACGCTCCTGAGGAAGCGAGTTCTCCTCGCGTCGTGAACCTGAGCCGGTTGGCAGCTACTCCACGAGACCGAAGCCGTCCGGGAACCCTTCCAGGAATTCACGGCGGCCGGGATCGGTTTCGGCCTCCGTCATTGCCTCGATCACCTGCTGGAACTCTCCACGCTGGGAGTCCGACAGGCGATCCACCACCGCGGCGACACCCTCCAGTGCCTTCACCGCATCGTCCTGATCCATGTGATCATCGTCCGCGCTCTCGACGAACCACGCGAGGTCCACAAGCGCCTCCGCCAGGGCGCGGGTCAGCGACGGGTACTGCGACATGGACGATCCCCCCGAAGGTGATGGCTGCAGAACTCTCCGCGCAGCCAATCACATGCGACTGACAACACTCACTGTCACCGCACCACAGAAGTTGGACCAGATTCGGTTCTCGTGACCAAAGCCACCGGCCCGAACACCGTGTCCGCAGCGAGGCCTTCGACCGCCTCGGCCTGGCCCGCACCCACATCGCAGCCGAGGAACTCGACGGCGCCCTGCTGGAGACCCAGCACGCGCTCGCCCTGTCTGGCGTCATCGAGTCCCGCCGCGTCGCCGACCGGCTCGTCGAACTCCACGACGAAGCCGAACGCTACGCAAGCGGCCGAAGCGGCGGGAACCTGCGGGAGCTCATCGCCTCAGCCGTACGAGGGTAGCCAGCTCTTTTGCAACGCCTCGGATAGATCCAGTCGAGCACGGGAGCAACTCTCCTCGCGCCCGTTCCGTTCCGCCTCCCGCCGTCATCTGGGGCTCCGGTATCGGCCCCCGCCGCTGCCGTTCCATGGGTCGCCCTGCTTAGAAGCCACCTCATTTGGCGCCTGCGCGTAGGGCTCCTGCCTGTGCCGTGGCACGTATCTGACCTGGTTGCGCCATACTCTGGCTTCGTTCACTTCGAGCGACAGCGTTTGTCGATCTGTTTGAGCAGCAGTGAGTGCCCAGCCTGGCCATGTCTGTTCACGAGAATTGACGGCATCTCTGTCCGTCGGCGATCGCCAACGTGTCGCAGCACTCTGTCAGCAGGTGGTGACAGCCAAGCTCACGACGTAGTGCTCCTCTACCATCCGGTTCGGGAAGACCTCAGTCAGGATGTCGCGCTCCCTGGCAATAAAGGTGTTCGTTGCTTGCTTGCCGAGGACGAGGAAGTCGGAGTAGCTGGCGAGGTTGGCGAGATGCATGTCAAGTGGAACGCTCCTGGTCCACGGCACGTGCCGATGGACGAAGTCGAGCTCGGACGGCAGTCCGCGGAACCGGGCCATCGGGTCGTGAGGGCTGTCGTCGGCATCGAAAAGCCGGCTCAAGCGCGCGTCCTGGTTGGCAATCCACGGAATGGTGCTGTCTGAGTCGTTCCACCAGAGGGCCAGTGCACCACCGGTGCGTAGGACTCGGAGAGCTTCCGGAACGGATTTACGCTGATCGGTCCAGTGCCAGGCTTGGGCATATGTGAGGACGTCGACGGAACCGGAGGCCAACGGCAGGTTGTTGCCGTCCCCGATCACAAGGGGGACGTCGGGCAGGCTGAGACGGAACTGGGAGGCCATCCCGGGGCCGGGCTCGACAGCGATGACACTCGCGCCGCGGGCCCGGAGAAGCATCGTTGCCAGTCCGGTGCCGGCCCCGACGTCGGCGACGCAAGCGCCCTCTAAGGGGCGGCCGGTGAGTTCCTCGACCGCGTCGAACAAGTCGGACGGGTATGAAGGACGGTTCGCAGCGTAGCTGGCGGCAGTCGTGTCGAACGAACGGGCCTGCGAGGTGATGGTCATACGAACATTGTTGATGACTGCAGGTACTTGGCGTCGGACTTTGACCCTTTCCGGCGACAACAGGTAGTCGCTCAGGACGTCGGCGAATGTGCCAGCGTGACGGACAGCTCGCCGCCCAGGGCGGGCGGCGAACGTTGAGACAGAGTCGTCGGACGTCAACTGGCGTTGGGTTGCTCTGCAGTTCGTGCTCGGGTGGTGGCGAGGCGGTAGGAGTCGGTGCCGGTCTCGATGATCGTGCCGTTGAAGGTGAGGCGGTCGACGATGGCCGCGCAGAGGCGGGGGTCGGTGAATGTCTTGGTCCACCCGCCGAAGGACTCGTTGGAGGCGATGGCGACGCTGTTCTTCTCCTCCCGCTCGGTCAGCACTTGGAAGAGGAGTTCGGCGCCGTGCCGGTCGAGTTCCATGTAGCCGAGCTCGTCGATGCAGAGGAGATCCACTCGCCCGTAACGGGCGATCGTCTTGTTCAGCTGCTTCTCGTCGGCGGCCTCGACGAGCTCGTTGACCAGTTTCGTGGCGAGCGTGTAGCGGACCCGGTAGCCCTTCATCGCGGCCTCGGTGCCCAGGGCGATGAGCATGTGGGACTTGCCCGTGCCGGAGTCGCCGATCAGGCAGAGCGGCTGGCTCTTCTTGATCCATTAACAGCTGGCGAGGGTGTGGACGGTGGCGGCATCGATGTTCGGGTTGGCGTCGAAGTCGAAGGCCCGCAGGGACTTCTCCCGGGGGAAGCCAGCGGCCTTGATCCGTCGTTCCGAACGGCGCCTGGCGCGGTCGTCGCACTCGGTCATCAGCAGCTCGGCGAGGAAGCCGCGGTAGGTCATCTGGTCCTTGATCGCCCGGTCGGCGATCTCGGTGAATTCGTTGCGGATCGAGGGCAGCCGCAGCAGGCGGCAGGCGGCAGGCGGTGTCGATCGCCGCGTCGGCGGCCTGCTCGGTCAAGCCTCGCTGGCGGGGCAGGGTCACTGGGCTTCTCCCTCTTGGTGGTCGCTGCCGCTGGTGCGGCGGCGTCGTAGCAGTTGGTCGTAGGGGGTCACCGACGGCAGCGGCCGGGTGTCCGGGGGAAGGTGCGCGAGGCGCCACTCGTGCGGCGACGTGACGGTCGCCGGCGTCTCGCTCGGCAACGAAGCGGATGTCCCGACGACCGGCTCGTCCTCCGCCTGGGCGGCCTTGCGAGCCTCCAGCGCGACCGCGTCGGCGGTCAGAGCGCCGGCCCGCAAGGCGGTGGCCAGGCCCGCGACGACGTGCTCGTGGGCGAGGTGGCGGTTCAGCAGCAGGACCTCGATCAGAGCCCTGGTGCCGTCCCGCTCGCCGTGGACCTTGCGGGCCTGGACCCACCAGGCGTCGTGGACTGGGGTGAACTTGCCTGCGGACCGGGCCTGTTCCAGGGCCGTGGCGCCAGGGAAAGCACCCGGCTTGCGAATCAGAGCTTCGAGGTAGTGGTCCAGGTCCAGCCGCAACCCGCCCTTGGCAATCAGCCTCTCGTGCCGGGCAACCTCGACGTTCCTGTCGTAGACCACCAGGTGAGAGGCGTGCAGGACGACGCGGACCCGTTTTCCGATGAACCGGGTCGGGACCGAGTAGCGGTTGGTTCGGACGTTGATCTGGCTGTAGCGGTCGACCCGCGGCGTGAACAGCCGGCCCGTCTCGAAAGGCTCCTCGGGCAGCGGCATCAGCAGCGGCTTCTCGACGGCGAAGTACTCATCCACAGTCCGCGTCCGCGAGCCGATCCGGCTGTGCCCGTCGTGCAGGTCCCACTGGTCGACCATCTCGTTCAGTTCGGCGAGGGAGTCGACTTCCGGGACCGGGGTGAAGTGGTTGCGGCGGAAGTAGCCGATCATGCCCTCGACGCCGCCCTTCTCGTGGGCGCCTTCGATGCCGGGACGGCAGTAGAAGCTCTCGATGTTGAAGTGCGAGCGGAAAGCGATCCACCGGTCGGTCTCCACTCTCGCCCGGCTCAGCCCCAGCACCTGGGCGACAGCCGACTTCAGGTTGTCGTAGCGGATCTTGGTCCGGGGAACACCGCCCAGCGTCCGAAGTGCATGCACATGCCCTTCGAAGAACGCTTCCTGACCGCACGAAGCGAGCACCCGGTGAACAGCCTTGCCCGAGTAGGACAGACGCAGCGAGAACAAGTAGCAGGTCACCAGCTCGCCAGCCAGACGCACCGTCACGTCGCCGAAGTCGACCTCCGCCTCGTGACCGGGCAGATGGGACTGAGGAACGAACGCTTCCACCGGGCCTTGCCCGAGGCCGCGAGGATCTCCGGCTTCCGGTCGGAGACGTAGCGCCGGACCATCTGATAGGAGACGTCCGCGCCATGCTCCTCGACCAGCCGGTGAAAGTTCCGGGTGATCTTGTGCCGCTGCTTTCGCGGCGCATCCAGGTCCGTCCGAAGCATCTCGTCGATCACCGGCTTGTACGGATCAAGCGCGGTCGGCCGCGGCGGAAGCTTCTTGCGCGGCTGCGGCCAGACCGAGTCCACGGCCTTCTTGACCGTCCGCCACGACACGTTGTACTTGCGCTCAAGCTCGCGCATCTTCATACCGGCACGGTGATCACGCCGGATCGCCGCGTACAGCTCGACCTTGGACATCTGCGGCATGACCAGGAACTTTCACCAGGAGCATCCCGATGCTGCCCTGGCAAGTACCCCAGTGCTGTCGAAACTCGTGAACATCACCCGCCCGTGGGTCTGGGTGCCTCCCAAACTCGTGAACAATTGACGGCACTACTGGTGAATAAGGCCAATACTCCATGGGTGACCACACCGATAGGGCCCGTGATCCTCTTCGATGACGACCATTACATGTACGTCCTGCAGGACCGAGCGTCCGCCGAAGCATGGTGGGAGATGCCCGACGAGTACGCCTGTGGGTTCGACGCTCTGGCCCGACCGTTGCGCATGACGGGTGAGCCGCACCAGGTAGCCCTGGAGCTCACCGGTGATGAACCGGCCGAGGCAGACCTACGTCGTCTCGTCGCAGACCACTACCAGCGGTTTCTTCATGGGCAGGCGCCGCCGGAAGCCTCCGCTGTCTCAGAGTTCGTGGCTGGGCTGCCCCTCGATGGTTCGTAAGGCGAGGGCCTTCGTTCGGTAGCACGCCAGCGAATCAGGACGTGAGTCTGCGGTAGCAGATGAGGGTGCAGGCGATGCTGGTGAAGGCCAGGAAGTGGTCGGCCTTGCGTTCGTAGCGTCGGTGAAGGCGGCGGCAGCCGGCGAGCCATGACATGGTTCGTTCCACGGTCCAGCGGTGGCGGCCCAGCCGTTGCGAAGACTCGACTCCCTTGCGGGCGATGCGGTGAGTGATGCCGCGTTCGCGTAACCATCGCCGCAGGTGAGCATAGTCGTATCCCTTGACGGCGTGGAATTTGTCGGGTTTGCTCCGTCGCGGGCCGCGGCGCGAGCGGATGGGCGGGATGCCCTCCACGAGCGGGATCAGGGCCTGGCTGTCATGCAGGTTGGCCCCGGAGATGCCGATGGATATGGGCAGACCCGATCGTTCCGTGATCAGGTGGATTTTCGAGCCGTACTTGCCCCGGTCGACACGATTCGGACCTGTCAGGTCCCCTTTTTTAGGGCTCGCATGTTCACCGAGTCGATCGCGCATCGCGACCAGTCCAGCTCGCCGCGGGCGCCGAGCTCGTCGAGGACAAGGCGGTGGAGCTTGGCCCACACTCTGGCCTTCGACCACTCCGAGAACCGCCGGTGGGCGGTCGCTCCGGACGGGCCGAACGATGCCGAAGGCAGCTGCTGCCAGGTACAACCCGACGTGGCCACGAAGACGATCGCGGCCAGCACTTCCCGGTCGCCGTGCCGACGCCGACCACCGCCCTGAGGACGCGACGGCGCCTCCGGCACCACCCGCGGGAACAACTCCCACAACTCGTCAGGCACCAGACGCTCAACGATCCCCACCATGACGCACAGAATAGCGAAGCACCCAAATGAGATGGCTCCTTACGAGACTCCCTTCCAGGTGTCCATGCCGAACGTTCCCTTGATGCCCTCTTCTACCTGTCGACCGAGGCCAGCTACTCCAGGCAGTTCAACCCTCGGCATCGACATCACCGTCGCCGTCAAATGGCAGCGAGCCGCCGCCGGGGACTGGGGCGCCTACGCGGCCGAGGTCAGTCGCCGCCATCATGACGTCTGAATCCAAAGGCAAGGGAGCAACACAGATGCTGCTACGTGATGTTGAGTACGGCGACGTCGGCGCCTACGTCCGGATGCGATGCGACCCGGTCATGATGGCCGAGCTGGGCGGGCCGCTGCCTTGCGAGGGCATGGAGGCGAAGGTCCATCGTGATGTTCAACGGGTGGCAGCGGACACCGACTGGACAAAGATGATCGTGCCCGATGAGGCCGAGCTGGACGTGGTCGCGGGAACCGTGACGTTGTGGCCCCACGACGCAGACGGCGAGCGCATCTCCGAGATCGGCTGGATGGTGCTGCCGGAGTACCAGGGACGGGGACTCGCGAAGCAGGGCGTCCGCAGGCTGCTTGAGCTGGCCCGCGACGACGGCCGGTGGGGGTTGATACACGCATTTCCGGCAACAACCAACGCCCCGTCCAACGGCATCTGCCGAGCCCTCGGCTTCCGACTTCTGGGCAAGCAAGACGTGCCCTTCGCCGATCGAATCCTGCAAACCAACCACTGGGCTATCGACCCTCGTAACGACCTGACCTGACTACAGATCCGCAGAACGCCGGGGACCCACGCGGAGCCCCGAGGGCGGGAGGCATTCAGAGAGTTCCAATACCCGACTCCACCATTAGCGATCTACCCGGCCGAGACCATCGAGGCCCATCGCGCCTTCATCGCCCGCCGCAGGGCCACCCGCCCCAGCGATGGGTATCGGACCCCCACCGAGGAGGAATGGGACGCATTCCTTGCGCACTTCGAGAAGCGCAAGGTCTCCATCGGCACCTGCGCTCGTGCCTTTTCAAGCCCTTGTGTTCATGAACACGCTTGTGTTCGTTGCTCGCTCCTCCGGCCGGACCCGGCCCAGCGCGGCCGGTTGGAGGAGATCCGCGACAACCTCGTCGCCGCATCGCCGAGGCCGAGCGCGAGGGTTGGCTCGGCGAGGTCGAAGGACTCCAGGTCAGCCTCGCCGACGCCGAGGATAAGCTCGCCCAGATCGACAGGCAGTCCCAGAAGGCCACCATCAGCCTCGGCATGCCTACGACCAGGAGTGGGGACCTTGAGTAGCGATGCACATCGAGACGAACCGGCCCGCGATATGAGCACGTGGACGCTCGACCAGCTGCAGATGTTCATCCATGACGCCCACGGCCAGCAACTCGAGACGGCACGCGTCGCCGCGCAGGGACATGCCTACAACTCCAGCCGTCCCCTGGAGGCCCGTCGCCATTGGGCGAAGCTGTCGCTGCTCGCGAACCGGCGCATGCTCGATAGCGCCGAAAGGCGCTCTGCGCGGGTGGCTCAGCAGGACTTCATGCTCCGGACTTGGGTGATCGACCGATTGGGTCCCGACGACACGGACCCCGACTGGAGTCCCGAGGCGCTGGCGTCCGACACGCTCGACACACTGACCTTCACGCCCACACAGGCCGCCGGTCTCGCCGAGGGCTGGCGCGACCTTCCCATCGAGCAGATCCGCGAGCTGAGGCGGCAGAAGAACCTGACAGCCCATCTGGAAAGCCTTGTCAGCCACCTGACTCCCGGCCCGGTCCGTGAGCGACTTGTCGCCTGGGCCGCGACCCGACCGCTCCTGCCTTGACCAGCCCCAGCAATCAGGTCGCCTGAACTGACTGCCTTCCAAGCGAAGTTCAGAGAAGCTTGTGTCAGATGTTCGCTCCTCCGGCCTGATCCGGCCCAACGGTCACGGCTGATCGACATCCGCGACAACCTGATCGCCCGGATCGCCGAGGCGGAGCGGGAAGGATGGCTGGGCGAAGTCGAGGGCCTCCAGGTCAGCCTCGCCGGCGCGCAGGGCAAGCTGGACCAGCTCGATGCCGAAGCGGCCCGCCGACCCTCCACAGTCGATCTCGGCATGCCGACCTTCACCGACGTCGCCATCCGCGCCACCGCTACGTCGACGGACCAAAGCTGCCCCTGAAATCCGTGGTCGCCACGAAGCTGAACTGCCTACGCTCCAACCCATGCGAACTGTCTTCGTGTTTCCCTCAGGTGAGCGAGCTGAGACCGTATAGCAATCACGTCAGACCCAAGGAGCAGCCAGACGCGAAACGTGACACAGGACGGCAAAGAAGAGCGGGCCGAACCAACGACGGCGGGCTACGGGGTGATGGTGAGCTGGGCGGCGCCCGGTGCGGGCGCGTAACGGCGGGCGGGAGGCTGATCCGTGTCTGGCTCAGCCGGAGACCGCGGCCAGGTTGGCCTGGCGCTCCCCCGTCAGGCGCATCAGCGCCGTGCTCGTGAGCCGTAGCGTCTGCTCTGCGCTGGGCATATGCGTACGCCTTCGCGCCGGACGCGTCGTGCTGGGCTCCGCTGTCGTCGAACCTGAGGCCCTTCGCCTCGGGATGAGCAGAACGCGACGAGGCTGCAGATGACGAGAAGCGTGGGCTATCCGAGCCAGGTGATGGCGAGGACGGAAAGGCGGCGCAGGGGCTGGTTCACCCAGTAGGTGAGGGAGAGCTGGCCGACGGAGCGTGCCGGACGTCTTCGCCCTCGGGGTCGTCGGTGTTCCATTGCTGGAATCCCCACGGATCATCGGTGGGGGCGTCCAAGATGTCCCACACCGTGTCTTGGACGTGTTCGGGCAGGGTGTCGAGGACTTTCGCGGCCGGGGTGGAGATGCGGACTGCGTACGGCTGTTCGGTCACCGGCGCCGCCGGCGAAGGTCCGCCATGTCGATGAAGTCGCTGTCGTCGCAGCCTCCATCGATGAACGCGTCGACGGCCGGGGCGGAGGCGAGGCGGCCCTGCCAGTCCTGGATGACCTCGTACAGCCCGGCGAGGGAGAACGTGCGCCGCGATTCCTCCAGAGCGGAGGCCCACTCCCGCTCGAAGGCGGGCACCCACTGCGCGGCGCGCCTGTCGGCGCGCAGCTGTGCGAGGAGTTCGGCCGGCGCCCCGGGCGCGGGGGCGTACGGCGGGAGGGGTGCGTGGTCGGGTTGGGCGCTCATCGTGGCCTCCTGATAGGGCATCGTGTTTCACGGTACGCGGGCCGGATCACCGTAGGTGCGCTCATGAACAGATCTTTCCTGCAACGTGAAGGGTGCTCGGGCGGCCGGATCACAGCATCGGTGACTGATTCCCAATGACCGTTGTCAAGCATCGGAGGTGCCTACTGGGTCCTGCCGATCGCACGCCGGAACCTTGCCCATAGAGAGGTCGGCAAGGTGACGTCAGTGGCTTCATCCAGAGAGCCGGCATCGTGCGCCGTGGCGGTCCGCTCTGCTGGGTCCTCGTGAGCGTCTCCGCGGAATGCGACGGCATCCTCCCCGATCCCGACCACCTCAAGGAGGGTGTCCAGGGCCTTGTCGGCTTGCTCATGCGACTCGGTCAGCCAGACATACGAAACGCCCACCGGATTGCCGTCGTGCTTGCTGATTGCGAAGCTAAATCCCTTCAGCCGGAACAGTACGACGTCGAGCTCGTCAAGCCCGTCCCACGACCGTTCCACGTGCAGACGTAGCCGCTGGGCCACGGGCTGAACCGGCAGCGCCAGCACTCCGATCATCTGGAATAGCGGGGCGTGGTGTTCCCAGACGCTGTACTGGTAGGCGGGGTTCTTGCCGGTGTAGTAGGGCGGTTGTGTAGCCGGTTGCCAGTCGGGCTCAGGCCCCGGGACCTCGATCTCTGTCACAGCAGCTCCTCCCCACGGCCCTCCAGCCAACTGATGATCAACCTACCTTCACCGGGTCGGACAGCGATGTGCGACGCCGGTCAGGGCCGGTTGCGGTGGCTGGGCTGTCCAGTGGCGTTGGTCGCGGATGAGGGCCCACAGAACGTCGAGGCGGCGGCGAGCTAGGGCGAGAATCGCCTGCTTGTGACTCTTGCCTTCGCCTCTCTTCCGGTCGTAGAAGGTCTTCGAAGTGGGGGCAGAACCGGGCGGCGATCTGAGCAGAGAGATAGAAGACGCGCAGGAGTCGGCGGTGGTAGCGGTGTGGCCGGCGCATATTGCCACTGATACGACCGGAGTCCCGTGGGTCTGGAGCGAGTCCAGCAACACCAGCGAGCGTGCTTTCGAGCCGGGGCGAACACTCAGCAGTCAACTCGACGCCCGTTACAGCGGCGTTCACTCGGCCAACTGAACTGCTCAGTGGCCAACTGAAGCGCTCAGTCACTGTGACTGAGTGCCTCAGTTGGCGAGTTGAGCGAGTCGGGTCCTCACTACGGTGCGAGTCGCCACTTGGAGTGCTCGGCCTGGGCTACTGCATGATCGTGCGTGGCAGGTGCGAGGGCGTGCTGACGCAGCTGTAGACCTGCAAGGTGTAGCCCCGCCCGATGGTCATCATGGTGGGATTGCACAGGCTCCGGTAGGGAGCGCCAACGAGCTTCGAGGCCGTCTCGGCCGGCCGCCAGCTGCCGCTGTTGCCGTCCCACTCAGTGCTGTCGATTATGAGCAGCGCCTCCAGGGGCCCGCCGCACTCGCCGCATTGCCGTTCCTCGTCCTCGTCGGAGTCGGCTGGGTCGCGGAAGGTGAAAGGAGCTGGCCACCCGCCAGCCTTCCAGCCGGGAGCGACGGACAGATCGCTCTGATAGCTCACCGACTCCTGTTCGCACCAGTCGTACACGCGCTCTTCCAGGGCCTGGTCCAGCAGATGGCCAGGCGGGAATTCCTGCACTGATTCAGGCTGGAGCAGGCATGGCTCCGGTACGTGGTCGTCGCACTCGACATATGCGGGCTCGGGAGGAGTGCGTAGGACCTCCTGAACGTCCAAGGCCCGACGCCATCGCAGTTGCACGTTGGCCGAGCACCCTTCGATGCCAAACCCGGGCGCCCACAGCACCTGCAGCAGATCCGCGCCCTCCGGGAAGGTCAGCGCGGGCACATCGCGCGCGTAGAGCTGCACGAGCGGGATCAGCGGCTGCGGGCCCGAGGACAGCAACGCCGGGTCATGCCCCGCACGCAACCGATTCACCGTCTCGCTCTCCTGCGCGGACAACAGGTTCTCCCGCGGGCCGCGCGGTCTCGCCCACGCTTGGGTCAGCACGGCCCGCACCTGGTGGACGTCTGCCAGCGTCTGCAGGGGCTTAACCGGCGGGTACCCCGACTCGCCCTCTGGCCAGGGTTCGTCAGCCGGCCACAGCAGGGGCCCGCCCACCGAACTGTCGTGGACGGTCGGCATTCCAGGCGTCGGGTGCAGACGGGTGGTCATCCTGGTCAGACCGGCCAGCTCCGGAAACACTGCAGTGATGTCCAGCGGTCGCGGTGGTGTCGTGCGCGTCATGTCCTCTTCCTCCCGCCGATGGGGGCAACGCCGCATCCAAGCACGGCGCGCCGACAGCCCTGGCGGCGCGGTCGTTCCTGACGTATGCCGACGTCGGGTCATCCCTGGAGCGATCAGCTCCGAGCGGAAGCGCTGCTGCATCGTGTGAACATCCCGCCATGGCTCTATCGAGCAGTAGTGGGTTCTGGCACAGATCTTGGGGAACCATCGCGGAGCGTGACCTCGGTGTTCGATTGCGAGTGACTGACTCGTGCGAGACGGCGCACGCCTTGGCGTCTGAAGGCCGGAAGTGACGCTCCCTCAGGTGCATGCCGCTCGCTGCTTTGGCTGGCTGTGACCAGTGATGGTGCTAGTCATGCAGACCGGTGCACCGTTCTGGGATTCGTTGGTGTTCGACTGGATCGACGATGTGGAGGTCGAAGCGGTTGCGGTCGCGTTCGGCACGGTCGAGGTGGTAGCAAGAGGCCGCATGGCGGGGGCGGCGTGTCCAAACTGCGGCCGCTTCGCGGACCGGGTCCACGACCGTTACCAGCGCAGGCTGAAGGACCTTCCGCTCGCTGAGCAGGGCTTTGTGATCCGGCTGATGGTCCGGCGATTCATCTGCGGGTCGGCGGACTGTCCGCGCCGAACGTTCGCCGAGCCGTTCTCCCGGCTGGCCGCGCCGTACGCACGGTTCACCACGCGGCTGAACCGCGCCCTGGAGCGGGTGGGGCTCGCCTTGGCGGGACGAGCCGGCGCTCGACTGGCGGCCCAGCTCGGCTTCGGTGCGGGACGGATGACCTTGTTACGCAGGGTCATGGCGTTGCCCGATCCGCGATTCAGTACTCCACGCGTGCTGGGCGTGGACGACTTTGCGATCCGTCGCGGCCAGACCTACTCCACCGTCTTCACTAGCGTCGAAGACCATCGCGTGGTCGACGTGCTCCCGACCCGTGAGCCGGGCCGCTGGCAGCTTGGCTGGACCGCCACCCCGGCGTGGAGATCATCTGCCGGGACCGGGCGGGTGCCTACGCCGAGGGCGCGCGGCGCGGTGCACCCGACGCTTTGCAGGTCGCCGACCGGTTCCATCTGTGGCAGGGCCTCGGCCGCGCCGTGGAGACCTGCGTCGCTGCCCACCGCGACTGTCTGCGCACGCCGTCGCCCAGCGGCACGCTGACGGAGGCCACCCGACCGACTTCAGGGGGATCGCAAGACGACGCGGAGCCCGTCGGCCGGCGGGCCGCGCGAAACAAGGCCGCACACGCCCTGGTCCACGAAATGCTCGCCCAGGAGCACTCGCGCCGGGCGATCGCCCGGCACTTGGGCTGGGGCCTCAACACCGTCCTCCGGTACGCGAACGCCTCACGCTGGCAGGACACTATCCGTGAGAACCGGCCCCGGCCCAGCAGACTCGATCCCTACAAGCCCTACCTCGAATGACGATTCACCGCGGGATGCACCAGCGTCACCCAACTCCACGGCGAACTGGTCGCCGAGCAGGCTCCCGTCACCTACGGCATGGTCCGAGCCCACATCGCCACCTTGCGCAGGGACCCGTCCGCCGCACCGCCACGGCCACGGCCAGCGACCGTACGGCAGGTGACCGGCTGGCTCACCCGCCACCCCGCAACCCTGAGTGAGGAGGACCGCATCGGCCTCAAGGACCTTTTGACCCGTTGTCCGGAACTGGACACGGCTGCCGGACATGTCCGCGACTTAGGCGAGATGCTCACCGACCGCCTCGGCACCACGCTCCCTGCCTGGATCGACGCAGTCGAAGCCAGCCGGCTGCCCGGGCTCACTGGCTTCGCGCTCCACCTGCGGCGAGACCTCGACGCCGTGATCGCCGGTCTCACCCTGGACTGGGGCTCGGGCAGCGTCGAGGGAGCCGTGAACCGCATCAAGAAGATCAAGAGACAGCTCTACGGCCGAGCCGACTTCCACCTGCTCCGGAAAATGATCCTGCTGCAGTGGCGCCTCGCAGTGGCTATTCGAGGTGCGACTCCCGATACCTTTCCTCAGGCTGTTCCTCCCAGTGAAAGCGGGTAGCCACGTCCGGCTGCTCGCGACTTGCAGGACAGGGAGAGGCGGCAGCGATGTCATGCTTTGGCATCGGGCATGCCGCTGGTGACGACGATCGCCGCCACGTCGCCGGTCTTCGTGCGTCCCAACCAGACGACGCCGCCCGACTCGGCCCCGAACGTGACCAGATCGGCTTGCTGCGACTCATCGCGTACCCGTTCGCACCCGTCGGCCAGCTGCTCAGAATCGCGCGGGGCAGGGACCCCGTCTATGAACGTGCGAAACGGTGCGGACAAGGTCGTCCACGCGCCTGCATCGGCGAAGCAGCCGACATTCGCATCGGAGAAGAAGCGGGGCTCCTCGTCCGGCTGAAGCCGGGCGATGTCGTCCTTGACACTCAGGCCCATCTCCCATCCGACGACAGGGTCGTCGCTGATGCACAGGCGCGTCGCGGCGCACTCAACACCGTCGACGTGCTCGCCCATGAACTCGTACGGGCCTGCCGTCCACGCTATCTCTACCCGGTAGACGCCCGGGGGAATGCGCACCGCCAACTCCCGCGGGGGCCTGGTCGGCAGCCCCCTCTGGTACTCCCAGACCTGGTCGTCGTGCCATGGCGCATCGACGACAAGCCGGCCGCTCGGTACGCGGATCGTCGCCAACTCCTCGATGCCCGTCACGACTACCGGCGTCATTGGATCGTCGTACACCGTCCCAAGGTGAGCACCGGGCGTGAACACCGCCTCCAAGTACCAGGTGGCCTCAGGCCCGGCTGCCAGCCGTGCGTCCCTGACCCACTCCATGTCTCACTCCCTCCTCGCCACCCGGCCGGGCGGTCAGCTGAAAGCTACGTGGGCCCGCTGACATCGGCACTTCTTGCATCGTCGCAATCCGTGATCGCTCCCCAAGATCTGTGCCAGAACCCAGTAGTGACGTCACTTGTCGACGGGTTTGGGAGGCGCTCAGAACCACGGTCGGATGATGTTGATGAGTCGGGAGGCACCGGGGTTCTTGCCAGGGCAGCATCGGGATGCTCCTGGTGAGAGGTCCTGGTCATGCCGCAAATGTCGAAGGTCGAGTTGTACGCGGCGATCCGACGTGACCACCGCGGCGGCATGTCGATGCGGGAGCTTGAGCGCAAGCACGGCGTGACCTGGAGGACGGTACGGAAGGCGTTGGACTCGTCCTGGCCGGAGCCTCGTAAGAAGCTCCCTCCACGAGCCACCATGCTGGACCGTATAAGCCGGTGATCGATGAGATCCTGCGGGCGGATCTGGACGCGCCGCGCAAGCAGCGGCACACGGTCACCCGGATCTTCCACCGGCTGGTCGAGGAGCACGGGCGGACGTCTCCTACGGGGTGGTGCGCTGCTAAGGCGCCGGCCGGAAGCCCGAGATCCTGGTCGAGTCAGGCAAAGCGCCGCTGGAGGCGTTCGTCCCGCAGACTCACCTGCCCGGCCACGAAGCGGAGGTCGACTTCGGTGACGTGACCGTGCGCCTGGCCGGCGATCTGGTCACCTGCTATCTGTTCTCCTTCCGACTGTCGTACTCGGGCAAGGCCGTCCACCGCGTGTTCGCTTCGTGCGGGCAGGAAGCCTTCTTCGAAGGCCACGTCCACGCACTGCGGACCCTGGGCGGGGTCCCGCGGACCAAGGTCCGCTATGACAACTTGAAGGCCGCCGTCGCCAGGGTGCTGGGGCAGAGTCGGGGAAGAGTCGAGGCAGACCGGTGGATCGCGTTCCGCTCGCACTTCGGCATCGAGAGCTTCTACTGCCGGCCCGGCATCGAAGGTGCCCACGAGAAGGGCGGGGTCGAAGGGATGATCGGCTACTTCCGGCGCAATCACTTCGTCCCTGTCCCCGAGGTTTCCTCGCTCGCTGAGCTGAACGGGATGGTCGAACAGTGGGACCGGCAGGACGACGCCCGCCGCATCGGGTCCAGGCCCAAGACGGTCGCGGAGTACTTCGCACTCGAACAACCGCTGCTGATGCCGCTGCCCGCGGAACCGTTCGAAACGGGCCGGCTCTTCACACCTCGGTCGACCGCCACGGACAGATCCCGGTCCGCACCAACCGATACTCGGTCCCGATCCGGCTGATCGGCAAACGCGTGCGCGTCGTGCTGCACGCCTCTCACCTGGTGGTTTACGACCAGGACGTGGAAGGTGCCCGGCACGAGCGGCTGATCGCGAAGGGCGCGGTCCGACTGGACCTGGACCACTACCTGGAAGTCCTGGTTCGCAAGCCCGGCGCCTTCCCTGGCTCAACCGCTCTCGAGCAGGCCCGTTCGGCGGGCAGGTTCACCCCGGTCCACGACGCCTGGTGGGACCAGGCCCGCAAGATTCATGGCGAGCGGGACGGCACCCGGGCCCTGATCGAGGTACTCCTGCTGGGACGTCACCTGCCCCATGAACATATCGTCGCTGGCCTGGCTGCGGCCCTACGGGCAGGGGCGATGACTGCGGACGCGGTCGCTCTGGAAGCCCGCACGGCCGCCCAGGCGGAGACCGAGCCCGCCCTCGCAGAAGAGCGGCCGGTTTCCGGCGAGCCGTCGGCGACGGTGACGTCCCTGCACGAGTGGCGTCTCGCACACCTTCCTGCGGACACCAGGCCTCTGCCCTCGGTGGCCCCCTATGACCAACTACTCCGATGCCGCCGCACCTGCGGCAGCGACCACCGAGAGGGAGAAGCACAGTGACCCTGCCCCGCCAGCGAGGCTTGACCGAACAGGCCGCCGAAGCCGCCATCGACACAGCCTGCCGAATGCTCCGGCTGCCCTCGATCCGCAACGAGTTCTCCGACATCGCCGACCGGGCGATGAAGGACCAGATGACCTACCGGGGCTTCCTTGCCGAGCTGCTGATGACCGAGTGCGACGACCGGTCCCGCCGCCGCTCGGAGCGGCGGATCAAGGCGGCCGGATTCCCGCGGGAGAAGACCCTGCGGGCCTTCGACTTCGACGCGAACCCCAACATCGACGCGGCCACCATCCACACTCTGGCCAGCTGCGAATGGATCAAGAAAAGCCAGCCGCTTTGCCTGATCGGCGATTCCGGCACCGGCAAGTCCCACATGCTCATCGCCCTGGGCACCGAGGCCGCCATCAATGGCTACCGCGTCCGCTACACGCTCGCCACGAAGCTGGCGAACGAGCTGGTCGAGGCCGCCGACGAGAAGCAGCTGAACAAGACCATCGCCCGCTACGGCCGCGTCGATCTCCTCTGTATTGATGAGCTCGGCTACATGGAACTCGACCGCCGCGGCGCCGAACTCCTCTTCCAGGTGCTGACCGAGCGCGAGGAGAAGAACAGCGTCGCCACCGCCTCGAACGAGTCCTTCGGCGGCTGGACCAAGACATTCACCGACCCCCGCCTCTGCGCAGCCATCGTCGACCGCCTCACCTTCAACGGCACCATCATCGAGACCGGCACCGACTCCTACCGCCTCGCCAGCACCCGCGCACGAGCCGAAGAGCCCGCCAAGGCCGGCTGAGCTCAGGGCGACCACACATACGGCGTCGTCGTGGTGACCGCGTGCAGTCCAAGGCGGGTGAGGATCGGGGCGCTGTCGGCTGAGGCGTCGACGTAGACGTAAGGGACATCGCGGGCAGCAGCGAGTTGAGCTCGGTGGGCGACCAAGGCCCGGTAGATGCCCTGTCCGCGCCATTCCTTGAGCGTTGATCCGCCCCAGAGACCTCCGAAGTCGACGCCGTCCTTGAACACCAGCCAGGCGGCACAAACGACTTCGTCGCGTGCCTCGGCGACGAGGACGATGGTGTTCTCCGGGGCGTTCTCGATCCGGGCGGTCAGGTCGTCGGCAAGCCAACTCCAGTCCTCGCCCCAGACAGTGCTCTCCATGGCGGCGATGCGCTGGAGGTCTGATCTGGCGGTGACACGGCGGAGAGCCACACCGTCGGGCAGGACGGGGTCGGCAGCAAGGTGTGAGGACTGCCCGATGAGCACGGTCTCGCTGTCCTCGGCGATGAATCCAGCCGCCGTGAGGCGGTCGGCGAGGTCGGCGGGGAGATCATGGGCGCGAGTCTTCCATTCGACCGCCTCACCACGGGCAGCGTAGAAGTCACGCTGCCGCGCTATGAGCGCGTCGAGTTCTGCCCCGTACACACCGAGGTCTCGTGGGCCCGTGACGAAGCCACGGTGCCACCCGACGACACGGGTCAACGGGCCGTCCATCTCGACGCGAGCGCTGCCGCCAGGCGGGGTGACACCACGGAGTTGGGCGTCATACGCGGTGCGGAGTTCGTTGATCAGAGTGTCCTTCACTCGAACACCCTACGGACCGGGTCAAGTGAATAATCGCCGGTCGCCACCGGAGATCAGAACAGGTACTGACATCTGCCGCTACCTGCCGCGACGGCCAGCCGCCCTTCGAGCGGTCGGCCGTCGACACGTTCGCATCCACGCAGCGCCGTCATTTCTCATCCACATTCCAAAGCCGGTTGATCATCGACCGCCTTCCGAAACCGTCGACGAACGCTGTCCTTGGAGATCAACGAAGCCAGTGAAAGTTCTGGAAGGGCTTCGGGCGCACGATGAGCGTGCTATCGAGTTTCTTGCCATTCCGCAGGAGCAGCGGAAGGCGGTTGTTGATCCGTCGCCTCCGATCGGTCCTGAGTCGGAGGAGGGTCAGGAGGACATGCGGCCGCTGTTGCGGTTCGCGGCTCCCAGGGATCCGGTGATGATCGCGAAGTGGGAGCGGTTCAACGTCATCAGCACCGAGCGACAGGACTGGCAGCGCGGCTATGAGGCCGCCCGCCGCTACTGCGAGCGAGAGGGCGACCTGGAGGTGCCCTACGAGCACACCGAGGGCGCCTACCCGCTCGGGAGGTGGCTGTCCGACCAGCGGCGCTCGTTCCGGGCCGGGACCATGAACGGCGAACGCGCCGACGAACTCGAAGAGCTCGGCATGGTGTGGGACACCGCCGACGCCGCCTTCCTTCAGCACTCCCAGGACCCGCAGCACGTCCGCCCGTGCCGTGTTCATCGAGCCGGCCGCGTTCGACTTCCGCCTCCCCGCCGTCATCAGCTCGCCGCCTTCGCCGAGCGTCGCTCTGCCACTCGGCCGCCGGCTGGGCTTCGCCGGGCGTCCGGGGCCGGCACCCGATGCTCTCCTCCACTACAAGGAGGGGAGAAGAAGGGGTATGACAACGCTCCGTTCCGCCCTGACCAGCCACTTTGCCCGGTTCCGGCGACCGGGCACCAAAGGGGGATCCCAAGGGGCATCCGCAGGGGCCGCCGCAGGACGCTGCCGGGCCCGGGCCGCCGGGGCGCCAGGCGGCCGGCTCGTATGGCGCGCACGGTACGGCGGGCGGGTGGGGCTGGTCATCGTGCTCATCGAGGGCTCCTTCGCTGCGCCGGGACAGAACACGGGCAGCATGCGAAGGCACCCCTTGTCCACGGGCTAACGGTGCTCGGCAACCACCCCTGTCCAGGGGAAACAGGACCACCCCGGACCGGCCCTACAGGGCGTGGGTCACTGTTTGGGTCACTGCCCGCAGCAAATGGGCCAGCGCTCCCGGGCCCCCTTGTCCGCTGACCCAGCACCTGGTGTCAGGGGTGCAGGCGGCAGGTCCGCCAGCACCGGCCGGTCCGGCTGATGAACCCGGGCTCCTCCCGGCGCCCGAGCTGGTAGGCGCCCGAGCTCGTACTCGACGGACCGACCCGGGCACCGATCTCCCGGAGCGAAGGCCCCTCGCCGTGTTCGGCGATCCACTCCCGCACCCCCCGAAGGACCGCCTCCTGCCGCGCCGACAACCCGGCAGCCTGGCGGCTCACGCCGACTGCTCCCCGCGTGGTTGTGCAGCCGCGCGGGCCTGGCGGCGCAGCTCGACCCGGTCCGCCGGAACATCGCCGGGGGTGGTCGACCAGAACGGGTGGGTGTGCAGGAGGACCGACAGCCGCAGCAACCGCCGGCGCAGCCCGGTGGAGTGGCGGGGGTTCGGCACGGCAAGGGCGTCGTAGGTGGCGTTCCATGCCTGCTGCGCACGGAGGAGGCCATCAGGGAAACGGAGGGAGTCCATCCACCGACTAGAGCACCTGTTCGAATAACGGTGCACGCAGGTCCCCGTCCGTGGGCATGTAAGCGCACGGCTGTCCTGTGTCAACTAAGGTTGATCAGTGTCATCGAAGTCTGAGTGACTCCGGCCGCTCCTCAGCTGCTGGTCATTGAGCTGCTCCTGCGCGATACCGTCGAAGGCTGACGTACCGGTGGCCGCCGGCCGTGATGGCTGGGCGTCGGCGGGGAAAGAAAGGGTGTATCCGAAGGAGGCTGTGGTGGAGTGTGATCGGTTCGGGCTTGCTGAGGTGCTGGCAACGGCGGAGGATGCCGCGCCGGTGCATTCTCTCGATGTCGTGGCGGACAATCTGCGCGAGCGGTTCGGGGCTCGGTACGTGTCGTTCCTGTTCGTGGACGTCGTCGGTCGGCGTCTGCTGCGGGTCCATGAGGAAAGGGCGACGTCGCGGGAGCGCGGCGGCGATCAGGTCTCCTTGCCGGGCAGTGTCTATGACGAGGTCTTGCGCACCCAGAAGCTGGTGCAGCTGACGGAGGGGGCACAGGGGTACGGGGTGTTCGCTCCGGTCACCAACCGCGGCGACGCCATCGGGGTTCTGGAGCTTCATCTCGCCCATGTGACGCCGGATGTGCTGGAGCAAGTCGAGGAGGCGGCGCACGCGCTGGCGTACATCATCGTCACCGACCGCCGCTTCACCGACCTCTATTACTGGGGCAACCGCACCACGACGGTAAGCCTGGCTGCGGAGATTCAGCGCCAGCTTCTGCCCTCTGCTCCCTCCTGCGACGCGGCCGAGTTCACCCTGGCCAGCGCCCTCGTCCCGGCCTCCGACATCGCCGGTGACACCTACGACTACAGCCTCGACAAGGACACCCTGCATCTATCGATCACCGACGCCATGGGCCATGACGTCGACGCCTCCCTCATCGCCACTCTCCTGGTCAACGCCTCTCGCAGCGCCCGCCGCGCCGGCGCGGACCTCGCCGAGCAGGCCCGCCAGACCCACCAGGCCATGATCGACCACGGTCGCCGCACATTCGCCACCGGCCAGCTCCTGCGCATCGCCTTGGACGGTTCCGGCGCCCAGCTCGTCAACGCAGGCCACCCCTGGCCGCTACGGCTGCGCGACGGCATCCTCGAGGAGATCAGACTGCACGTCAACCTCCCCTTCGGCGTCCCCGCACAAAGCGTCTACCAGGTACAAGACCTCGACCTGCGTGCCGGTGACCGCCTCGTGCTCTACACAGACGGCATGCAGGAACGCCAGGCAGAAGCAGTCGACCTGCCCGGCCTCATCCGTGACACCGCCACCGAGCACCCCCGCGAGGCCGTACGCGCCATGGTCGACGCGGTCACCGAAGCGTGCAAAGGCGATGTGAGAGACGACGCCACCATCCTGTGCCTGGACTGGCACGGCCCCGGCCCCGGCCCCGAAGGTGCATCGTGAACGCAGACGCCCGAACCGACCACGTACCTCAGTAACTCAACCTTCGATGCCACCCTACGTTGTCTCACGGGACAGGGGGTGAGCCCGTCGTATGGTTCTTCCACCCGAGGCGTCGGGTGTGGCTCTCGCGGTTCTGCCGCTTATGGCTTCCATCGATTGGCCGCCCGACGCCCCACGACGACTCGGCTGCCACCCCGACGGCTCCTCCTGCTCCTGGTCCTCGTCGAGCGCGGCAGCCATCTTGCACGGGCCGCGCGAACGCGGGCGAGTACGTCGTCAGGGGAGAGGCGTTCTCCCGAACCGTACATGTGACTCCTCCTGGGCTCCGGCCCGGCGCGTACGGGGGTACCGGGCTACTGAGTCTGCGGCGGAACCGGCGCCGGGCCGGCTGTGCACGGAAGCCGTGGGCGGCGGCGCGTCCTCGCCGGCTCGTCTGGAGCATGGCGGCCAGTTCCGCCGCGGCGGCTTCGACGGTCCGGCGGGTCTGCTCCAACGAGTCGATGTCGATGCTGGACGCGGGCTCCAGGGACAGGGAGCGGCCAGCCTTCGCACAGGTGCGCAACGGCCGCTGGTGCGACCTCGATGCGGCGGATACGACGACCGAGCCCGGCCGGGCTCGGGAGCCCAGGCGCTCCGCACGCCGCCCCGCGGCAACCCGGGCCGCCAGTGCGCTGGCGGCGAGGCGGGCCCGGCGCGTACGGGGACGCGGCACGGCAGCGGGCGCAGCACGGCCTGGTCCTCGGTGTCGTCGTTCGGGTAGAGGGCGGACAGGTCGGCGGTCATCGTCCGCCGGTTCGCCGGGCGGGTGTGGTCGTCGACGGCCGTCTGCACGATTTGTTCGTCCAGGCCGGACTGATGGAGGCGTCCGCGCAGGGTGTAGGGCGAGGTGGCGGCAGGCTTCGGCCGGCAGGTGGTGGTGGTGGGGCGAAGGCGCCGCCCATCACGTGGACCACGGCGGCCGGGACGACGTCGACCACCGGCCTCACCCGGGCCCGCACCCCGGCGGCCGCCGCCCGCGCCCGCGCGGCGAGCTGGGCGACGATGCCGACGCCGAACGCCCGGACAGCCGCAACCCTGTCTTTGGCTTCCGCTGCCGGGTCAGGCTGGCGCTGGGAGAAATGATGCGAACGCTTGTTGCTCGTCGAAGTGTTGCCGGGTCTTCAAGCAGTGGTGGAGCTGGCCGAGGAAGCGGTTCAGCAAGTGCCGTTGTGCGGCGGCGTGCCAGTCGCCATGCTCGCGTCGGCGCCGGTAGTGTGCGTTCGCTCCCGGTGAGGCGGTAAGGGCGGCGAAGGCCCAAAGGAAGCCGACGTTGATGAGGCGGTTGTTCTTGACGAAGCGGCGGCCGACGAAGCGCTTCTTCCCGGAGGCCCGGGTAATAGGCGCGGATCCGGCATACGACTTCAGAGCCCGGGCGTCGGTGAATCGTTCCGGGTCATCGCCCAGCTCGGCGAACACGCGGGCGCCGGGCATCGGGCCCAGGCCGGGGAAGCTGAGGAGGATCTCGCTGTCGGCGTGCTGGTGAAAGGCGGCTGTGGCCGCCTCGGCGAGATTCTCCGCGGCCTCGCAGGTGGCGTCCAGCTGCTTGAGCAGGGCCAGGAGCTGGTGGCCGAAGGCGTCCTCGACGCCGGGCAGCTGGTGGGCGTATTCCGCGCGGAAGACGTCCCGCAGCCGCGGAGGCGGCCACTGCGTTTGAGAGTAGCCCGCAACTGGGCGAGGGCGAGCTTCGCGGCCTTGACCGGGGTCGGGGCCAAGGTGAGGACGACACGGGCGTCAGCCCTGGTCAGGCCGCCTTGCTTGCCCTGGAAGGCCAGCAGGGCGGCAGGGTAGTACTCGCGCAGGAGCGAGCGGACCTGGTTGGCGACCTGCTGCCGGGTCCGGACGGCGTCCTGCTGTGCTCGGGCCAGGACCGTGATGGCTTGGGCGAGTTCGGAGTCGGCCGGCCGGGGCCGGTGAGCGTGCATGTCGGTGCGCAGGATGTTCGCCAAGACCAGGGCGTTGCCCGGGTCGCGGTTCTTGCGGCTGACGCCGTGGCGGTCGCGGTAGCGAGCGGGTTGATCGCGAACACCCGTCGGCTGCCGGTGCGCAGGCTCGCGACCAGGAGGCCGTGGCTGGTCTCGATGGCCACCGGTATCGGATCTCCTGGGCTGTCACCGTGCTCGGCCAGGAGGGCCAAGAGTTGGTGGTATCCGGCCGCGTCGTCGATGATTCGGGCTTTGGCGAGCAAGGTGCCGGCTTCGTCGACGAGGGCAATGTCGTGGTGGCGCTCCGCCCAGTCGATGCCGCAGAACACAGTCAAGCGATCCTCCCAGATCCGTCCGTTTATGCAGGTCACGAGCACATGCGGGTCACGCGGCGCCCTAATCCAAGGACTCGTTGGTCCGCCATCTCAGTAGCCGTTCGCGACACCAGCGCACCCCAGGGGCTCGATCTTCCTGCAGAGCTCGCGGGCTCGCGGATGAACAAGAGGTCGACTCTGGAGCGGGCTCGCGCCGTGACAATCAACGTCCGAGCAGCCCCCGGGAGTTTCGCGGTGATCACGGAGGCGCCGGGCTGCACCGCTCTTGACAGAGGCCTCAAGGGCCCGGGGAAACGGAGGCATCAGCCCGGCGCCCGCGTCATCACCGCGGACCCCGCAACGGACAGCAATGCCGCTCTTTGAGGAGGCCTTGATGACCAGGGGGGATCCAGGCATTCGCTGTCCTGCGCGAGCAGCTGTCCGGGTTGTTGCATGGTCCCGGCCGTCTGCCTACTCACTGGATTAGGAGGGCTCACACCGGACCTTCGCCGGTCGACCGGGCTCAGCCCGCCAGCAAGCACCACTTGATGCCGACCCGCATGGCAGTCCGCTGGTCGTCTCGCTGACCAGCGGAAATCGGCACGATGTCACGCAGCTGATGCCCCTGCTGGACGCGGTACCCCGCATTCGGGGCGTTCGCGGCCGGCCACGTCACCGACCAGGCCGGCTGTTCGCCGACCGCGGCAATGACTGCGACGAGAACCGTCGGCTTCTCCGGGCCCGCAGCATCACACCGAAGTTCGCCCGAAATGGCACCACACCGGTTGCCGGCCGAGTCGGGCACCGCCAGCACATTCCGTTGACGGCCAGGGCGCTCAGCGGCGGCGGTTCCGCCACAGCCATCCGGTGCCGGCCAGCGTCAGAAGGAAAACCACGGTGATGAGCGTCCAGCGCACCACGGGTTCCGCAGAACTGCCGTGGTGGGGAACCGGGGAGACGTACCACACGATTTTCGCGAGGACCGGGACGATGACGGTCAGGGTCAGTCCGGTCCATTTCTGGGCCACCGTCCAGTAGCGGGCCCGGCACACGATAACGACCGCGGCGATCATGGCGGCGATGCTGAGCAAGGAGAGGACGATGTTTTCGAGGTACGGCAGCACCTCGCTCGCCACCAGAAGGGCAAGCGGCAGCCATACCCGGGAGCGGCGACGGCCGGGGGCCGTGGCCGGTGCGGCCGGGATCCCGCCGAGTTCCTGGCGGGCGGTCTCGGCTATCGCGCGCGGATCGCCCATCTCGCGCAGGATTTCGTGCACGCTGCCGGGCCGTTCGGCGAGCGCGACCGCGATGTGTTCACCGAGGTCGGCGATGAGCTCCTGACGGGCAGCGGCCGGCAGCATCGACGTCTCGCGTTCGACTGCCGCCAAGTACTCGCGCGTCAGCGTTTCATCGGTCTTCGTCTTCAATGTGGCGCCATCCCGGGCCCCTTGCCCGGGATGACGAGGCCGTCGACTGCGTTCCGGAACCCCGGCCAGACGGCGGCGAACCGCGCGAGGGCGGCATGACCCGCCTCCGAGAGCTCGTAGTAGCGCCGCGGTGGCCCGGCCGCCGACTCGCGCCAGGTGGTGACGACGAGTTCCTCCCGCCGCAGCCGCGACAGCAGCGGATAGACCGTGCCCTGGCCCGTCGCCAGCGCACCCTTCTCCTCCAGTTCGTGCAGCAGCTGGACCCCGTACTTCGCCTCGTCCCGCATGAGCGCGAGCACGCAGTACTCCAGGACGCCCTTGAGCAACTGGCTCTCGATCCTGCCCGGGGTCCGGCCGCTCGGCTTTTTACTTGCCTTGCCGGGTTCCATGCAATGCATGACACCAGGATCCGGGTCGCTTCCACACTGCACGCGCCCGAGGAGGACTCCCCCGTGACCTTGACTGCCGTCCGTCGACCCACGACAGGTATAGGCGTACGGTCCGAGCACTCCTTGGAACTCGCGCCTTTGAACAGCTCGTGGTTGCCCTAACGAGCTCGTGCATGGTTGGCGGTAGCGCGTCGAGACCTTGATCGTTGATCATGATCCCTGTGGTGGGAACCGGACGCATACGGCAATCATCCGTAGCCAGCGGATCACCGGGCTGACGCCCGACGTGATCGCAGAACTCGTTGCTGAACTCGGCCCGTTGTGGCATGAGCGACACCAGGCCGTGCCGACGTCACGACCCCGCCGCCGGGCCGTCGGTGCCGGGGCCAAGCACAAGCTCGTCTCCGTCGACCGACTGTTGGCCACGCTGGCACACCTCCGTCATGGCGCCACGCACGACATGCTGGCCTGCTGGCTCGGTGGCGATCGCTCCACCATTGCGCGTGCTTCCGGAGTTTTCCCTGCTCCGGGACGGATAGGGGATGGCCCGCGCGTAGAGGCTGGCTGCTGGACCTCACCAGGTCTCAGGTCTCGACCGTGGGGCACCGGGGGAGGGGTAGTCGTGGGGGCTACCGAGTGCTGGGGCGACTCCCGAGCCGTTGTCATGGAGGCGGCCGGTCCCGCCCAGTAGCTTTGCCGGCGTCCGGTGTGGGCCGCGCATCGGCGGCGTGCCGAGCGCCAGCGCGGTCTTGGCACCACTCGCTCAGTGAGCCTGTTCCAACCTGGCAGCCGGGTTTGCTCGTTGGGCTGACGGAGCCTCCCCCTGAGTGGTGGACACGCTGATAATGGATCTGCTTGATCCGGAGGAAGCGAGAAGACCGCCGATGGCGATGAAGGACTACTCGGACGAGTTCAAGGCCGATGCCGTGGCCCTGCACGAGTTCACACCCGGGGCGACCTACGAAAGCATCGCCGCCGACCTGGGCATTGACAGGAACACTCTGCGGAACTGGGTACTGCGCTCCCGGGAACTCGGCAGCGGCGTCCCGGACGCCAGGACAGCGGCCCGGGCCACGCAGGCGACGCCGGCCGCGGAGCCTGACGAGCAAATCCGGCAGCTCGAGGCCGGGTCGCCGAGCTCGAGGCCAGTGAGCGGATGCTGGCGACCGAGCGGGACATACTCCGCAAGGCGGCCAAGGATTTCGCCGGTGAGACGAACTGGTGAGCCGCTTCGAGTTCGGCCACGACCACCGGGACGCCTTTGAGGTGAAGCGGCTCTGCGAAGTACTGCAGGTGAACAGGTCCAGCTACTACAAGTGGCTGTCCGGCCTGCAAACCAGGCGGGCCAGGCAGCGGGCCGATGAGCGCCTGGCCGCGAAGATCCGCGAGGTCGACGCGGCCTCCGGCGGCGCCTACGGCTCCCCGCGGGTCACCGCCGAGCTGAAGGACAAGGGTCTGCACGTCAACGAGAAGCGCGTCGCCCGGGTGATGCGCACGTTCTCCATCACCGGCGTCCGCCTGCGCAGACGCGTCCGCACCACTGTTTCCGACCCGTCGGCCGCACTGGTCCCGGACCTGTTCCGCAGGGAGTTCACCGCACCCGAACCCGGCATCACATACATGGGCGACATCACCTACCTGCCCCTGGAGAACGGAGAGTTCCCCTGTCTCGCTACGGTGCTGGACTGCTTCAGCCGGAAGGCGTCGGCTGGTCCATCGCCGACCACATACGCACCCACCTGGTTGCCGACGCCCTGAAGATGGCCGCCCGCACCCGCGGCGGCCTGGACGGCGCGGTCTTTCACTCCGACCACGGAGCCCAATACGGGGCCAGGGTCTTCGCCGCCCTCTGCGACCAGCTCGGGGTGACCCGGTCGACGGGCGAGGTCGGCTCGAGCGCGGACAACGCGGCCTGCGAGAGCTTCCACGCGGGGAGGGCCGTGCCCCGTACGCCCAGCGCCTCCAGCCGCTCGCGCTGTTCGGGCAGGAGCTGGGCCCAGGTGCCGGGTTCCTGCTGCCGCCAGTGCCAGGTGCTGATGTCGTCGCCGTCGAACGTGGCGCCGGGTTCGATGTGGGGCAGGTGGCCGTCGGCGTCGACCAGGTCGGCGAGGACTCGGTAGTGGCGTTGCCAGTTCAGCGGCCAGGGGCAGTTCTAGTCCGGGTCGACGGCCGCCAGCTGCTTCGCGCGTTGAGCCGCGCGCTGCGGGTCTTTCCCGAGGCCGCTTTGGCGGCGGAGGTTGGCGAGGTGCTGGCCGATGGGCACCATCGCCTCGCCCTCGCCCCACACCGCGTCCTGACGCGGCGCGAGGTGCCCGGTGGCACGCCGGTATGAGCGCAGGACGGCGAGCTTGGCCTCCCATGCCTCCTCGCCCGGCTCCCGGAACATCCCGGCTTCCGGGGCGTCCAGGAGCGTTTTGCGCCGGTCCTCCAGTTCCCCGGTGCGCAGGGCATTGCGCTGCTGATGCACCCACCGTCCAAGCGGAAAAGACTTCGTGACCCCCACTTCGACCTCGATGTCGTAGGGCACGGCGTGGACGCCGGTGATCTCGTTTTCCGCCCGCCAGCGCAGTAGGGCTCGGTAGCCCTCCAACCAGACCAGAGATTCGGGCCGGTACACCCGCGTGCGGAGGAACGCCGCGATCGTGGCCGCGTCGCGCGGGCTGGAGAAGTCGCACAGCGAACACGCCCCGCCCGGCCGGCGCCCACGAGCAGACCCACCGCGAACGCTGGCATCAGATCCACGACCTCCTCGGCAAGGGCGTCGGCCTGCTCGAATGCGCCCGACGCCTGAACCTGTCCCTCAACACCGTCAAGCGCTATGCGCGCACCCGCGAACCTGAAGCCCTGCGCCACGCTACCGTCCCACTCTGGTCGACGCTGCCCGTCCTGCGGACCGGCTGACCACGGTACCGAGACGATCTCCGCCTACGAAAATCGTGCCAGAGCACGTTCGTGTATACGCCGACACCCGGGGACAGAGTACGGGGGCGATGCCGTCGGGGCATGAGGGTTCACCTCCCTTCGTAGCCGTCGGAGCCGCATGCGCGCACGCATCATGATTGAAATTCCCTCAGGCATCAGTGAGGGCCGACCAAGGAGTCCTTGGCGGCAACCGAGTCCTTGACGTGCGTCAGCGAAGAGGGCCCGAACGTCGACTAGGTCGCCCTTTTGCCTGGTCAGACACGTGCGCCCTCGCATGCTCGTGTGCACCGATCGATGCGCAAGTGCGGATAGTTATGATCCGTAGCGCCATGTGAGCACCATCTGATTCCGTCGCTTCATCTCGCCGAACAGGGAGGGCGTCATGTCGTCCAAACCCACCCGCCCCGCGCTCGAACTCCGCATGGGAGGACTGCACTTAACCGTGCAGCACTTCCCCGGGTGGCTCGTCGGCCTGATCACCACAGCCACCGGTGCAGCGGGGACGTGGTGGGTACAGCGCTAGCGAGCTCGTGCATGGTTGGCGGTAGCGCGTCGAGGACTGCGGGCCAGCCGGTTGTGTTCACGTTCGCGTACCGTTGGCGATGGTGGCAACCTGCTGGTGGGAGAGCAGTCCCGCGACGGTCTTGATGGTGTCGCATGTGTTCTCGGCGGCCGTGGTGCCGTGCGAGGGATCGCCAGTTCTTCAGGTGGCTGATGCCGTGCTCGACCTGGATGCGGCGTGAAGAGTGTGCCTTGCGCTGCCGGTCGTGCATCTCCTCGTACCACTCGGGCGGGTTCTTCTTGAACTTGCGGTGCGGTGGCGTCACCACGCGCCCGCCGGTCTGTGCACCCAGTCCCTGGTAGTCGGCATCGGCCAGGATCTCCACGGGGGCCCGTCGGCCAGTAGCCCGACCAGGCCCAACTTCCGGGCGTGCGTGACGTCCGCGCAGCTGGCCGGCTCGGCCGGACTGCAAAACAGCAACCGCACTATGGCGTCCGTGACGACCATCGACTTCACGGCATGCTGCTTGTTCTTGCCGGAAATGAACTTCTCCCGGTCCTTGCGCCCGGTTGCCGGACAACGCACCCGGACCTCTGTGCCGTCGATGATCCCGGTCTGTCCGCTCGCGCCGAGATGGTCGATGACTTCGGCGAGTGTGCGTAGTCGCATGTCGGGCGCGACGGTGCAGCCCCGCTCGGCGAGCAGGGGCCGCACTTCAGATAGGCTTTGTGGATCTACAACGTCTTCCAGGCCGGCGCACCGAGTCCTGAATGGCCGCTTACCCCAGCACCCCCGCGGCGCGTGCCGCCTCGATCCACTGGGGGAACTCCTGCAGGAGCTGATCGAAGAGCTGGTCGTCGTCGACGTCGCCTGGCGCATGGCCGGCGTGGAAGAAGCCCGCGTTGTCGACGACGCGACGCGTGGGAACGGCGAGGGTGTCGAGCTTGCGCAGGAAAGCGAACTCGTTGTCCTGCGGATCACCGAACCCGATGAACTGCCAGAACAGCGGCAGCCGGGCTGCTTTGCAGAGATAGCGTTCGGCGGCGAGCCTGCTGGTCGGCCCGCCGTCGGTCTGGAAGACGACCAGGGCGGGGGCATTGCTGTCCGAGGCCAGGTAGTGGTCTATGACCGCGTCCATAGCCCAATGGTAGTTGGTACGGCCCATGTGGCCGAGGCTTTCGTGCATCCTGTTCACGTGCCCGTGGTGCCGGCCCAACTCCAGATCGGTGGACCCGTCGACGTCCGTGGAGAAGAACACCACTGGGACGACCCCGTCGTCGTCGAGGTGCGCCGACAGCGACAGCACCTGCTCGGCCAGCCGCTGCATAGTGCCGTCCCGGTAGTAGGGCCGCATCGACCCGGAACGGTCCAGCACCAGGTACACCGCGGCTCGCACCCCTTCCAGACCGTGAGCACGCACGCTGCTGCCTGCTGCCTCGTAAAGGGGCACCAGATCGGGTGCGTGCTCGATCACATGGGACAGACTGATGGCCGGAACGCCTTCCCGGCTGTTTGATGAACTCACACCCCCCATCCTGCAACCATGCCAAACAGGCTGAGTTGGAATACGTCGACCCGCTCCTCGCGGCGTGGGCAACGGTCAGGCGCCCCGCACGCGGTGATCTCCTTCCGAGCTGTGAGAGGCCGTCACTTGGGGTAAGCGGCATGGACGCGGACGCCGGTGTGTTGGCGGAGCTGGTGACGGAGGGCGGGGCTGTGTCTGTGCGCCGTCTCGTGTGGAGGGCTGCGAGCGTCGCTTTCTTTGCGTGCGGGATGAGTCGACTGGGCCCGCGCGACGCCATGGGACGTCTACGCTGGTTCCAGGGCACGCACGTGTCCATGAGCGTCGGGAGATTCCATGACCGCGCCTGCGGCAGAGCAGCCCACCCCGCCTTCCTATCCGCCCAAGACTCCGCCGCCGCCGAAGAAGCCTGTTTCGCCGCCCCGGCCGGAAACCCTGACTGCCCCGCCGTCAGGACCTGCAGGCTCTGGGGGGCTCGCGCGTACGGCCCGGCGCGGTGTAAGCATGCGCAACCGGCGCGGCGTGAACTGGACGCTTGAGTCGGCTCCCTGGACCGCCGGTGTCGCGCGGCGCAAGGTGAACGAGCAGCTCAAGGAGTGGGGGCACCGACCGAACGAGGAAGCGATCGAATCCGTGACAGGCCTGCTTGTGGCTGCCGCGGTGGCCGACGGCGGCCGGCGCGTCAGCGTGCACGTGTCCGACCAGGACCAACAGGCATGCATCCTCGCTCTCTCCCACCACACCCCCGCCGCCGTGGGGCACGAGCCGGGCGGCGACGACGTCCTCCACCGGATCACCGCGCACCCCGATGTCACGGGGTGCGGGACGGACACGGGACCGGACGGCCGCCGCATCTGGGCCGTCATCAATCTCTGACACCCGCTCTGCGAGACCGGCATCATGCCATGCCCGGTACTGTAGGCCGTGCTGACAGCCTCATGGTTCTCGGCGACGACGGCCTGTCGGGACGCCGTAGTCTGTGCGTGCATCCCGGCCACCGGCTGTCCTGGCCAGCGCTGGAAGCCGGGGCGGCCTCGACACCAACGCCGACCCGGGCACGCTCGCAGCCGTCAACCGCACCAACGCCGAAGCGCTCATCCCCGCCTGGCCGCCACTCCCCCGACGCCGGCCTCGACCGTACCGGCCCCGATACGTCTGCGCCACGCGGCCCAACGCACCACTGCGCGCCTGGCCTTCAAGTTCCTCCAGCCCCGCACCGACTGAGACAAGTTCCTCATGTCCACCAGCCCCCACGGTACGTCCGGCGGTGTGTTCACGAGTTTGACGGCGTAGTCAGTGCCGTCCGTGTGTTACCTGACGTCACTGCGGCGTTCAGTCGACGGCGAAACCTGGCCAGCGGGCTTGCTGGCTCTGGAGTTCGGCGCTCTTGCCGGGCAAGATCGGGTTCATGCCCAGCCAATGCGAGTTTGTTCTGCCGTCAATTATTCGGTTATCAGGAGACGGGATACTGCTGAGAGAGTGGGCCGAGACCGACCTGTCGGCGTTGGTTGAGCTCTATGACGACCCCGAGATCGACCGATGGACTCCGGTGCCCTCACCGTTCGACTCCACGGCGGCAAGTGAATACCTGGCCAGGGCCCGCGAAGGCCGCGAGGAAGGCCGCAAGAAGGCGCAGTTGGTGATCACTACCGACGGTGAGCAGCCGCGTGGTGAGGTCCTCCTCTTTCGCAGCGAGTTCGACGCGCGTGACGTCGAGCTCGCTTACGGTGTCGGCAGCCGATATCGGCGGCAGGGCCTGGCCTCACGAGCCGTCAGGCTGTTGGCTGACTATGCCCGTCGCCAGCGGGGGGTAAGGCGAGTGCTACTGCGCATTGAACCGGGGAACAGCCCAAGCGTGGCTGTCGCCCGCGCAACCGGCTTCCAACTCACCGACGACGAGCCCACCACGCTTGAGGTCAAGGGCCGTCAGATCAGGTTGCTTACCTGGTGTTATCAGAATGGCGGAGCAGACTCCGTTTCGCCTTGAGCGACTGAGGCACCTCGGAGGTGGCCGCGCAGGGTCGGGGATCGTGATGGTGCCGTCGAGCTGAGGGACATCGTCCTGGGGAAAGGCTGACATTCGGGCCAGGCCGTTGTCGGTGCCCCCGTTTACGTTGGCCCCATGGACGAGCGGCAGCAACCGTCGGACGTACGGGACGCGCAGGCGCAAGGCGGTGGTGCAGCGACGCCCGGGGCACCGCAGGCGATGCGGGTCGCGGAGGGGTGGCCTCTGTGGCCTCTGCGGCACAACCTAAGACCGTGTCCTATGCGGTGAGTCGGGCGAGTCGTTTGTAGCAGCAGAGGGCGGCGTCGAGGCTGCGGAGGGGCAGTCCGTTCGCGTCCGACAGGACGTGCATCTTGGAACCCCGCTTGCCCCGGACCACGGGGCACGAACCTGCGAGTTCGCCCATCGCCCACCCTCTTTTGGCCCTGACATAGGCGGAATCGAGGACGGCACGAGTCCCTCGTCGGGGCGGTGGCGCCGGGGCGTCGTCCTCTTCTTCCGGGATCCGACGGCGGGCTCTGCGGGCGCCGGGACGTCCACGGCTTGATACGCCCCGGCGCACGCCCCGCACGCACACCCGGCGTGCACCCTGCACCTCTCGCACCCGGCTGTACGCGCTCAGCCACGGTACATAGCATGTCCCCCGTTCCTGTCAGGGCGAGTCAACTCACCACCCGGCGAGCCCCGTTCGCGACTCGGCGGGCCTCCGGTGCATCAGGGGGAAGCGATGTCCAGTGGTCAGCGACGCGAGCACGTCGGGGCAGCCGGCGTCAGACGCACCAGAGCGGTCCCGCCCCTGGGGCGCTGGAAGCGTCGTACGATCGGAGCTCTGTCGTCACTGGCACTGGCGACCGTCGCGGCGGTAGCGGTGCCGTCGGGCCAGGCTGCGGCCGTCCCGTCCGGACCGTACCTCTACGTCGCCGGTTACAGCAGCGGCACCGTGTCGGTGGTCGACCCGGCGACCGACACGGTGGCCGCGACCATCGCCGTCGGCGGCGCTCCTCGCTCCGTGGCCCTCGCGCCGGACGGCACCCGCGCGTACGTCTCCGACTACAGCAGGAACAACAGCAAGGTGTCGGTGATCGACACCACGACCGACACCGTGACCGCCACCATCGCCACTGGCAAGAGCCAGGAACAGCTGGGCGTGACCCCGGACGGCTCACGGGTCTACGTCGCCAACGCCGGCAGCGCGAGCGTGTCGGTGATCGACACGGCCACCGACACGGTGTCGTCCACCGTTCCGGTCAGTGGGAGTCCTCGCGGACTCGCGGTGTCGCCTGACGGCTCGCGCGTGTACGTCACCAACTCCAGCAGCACGGTGTCGGTGATCGACACCGCGACTGACACGGTCTCGGCCACCATCGGGCTGGGCAACAGCAACGGACTCGCGGTCGCCTTCGCGCCGGACGGCGCGCACGCCTACGTCTCCAGCGCCGGCGACAACAGGCTCTACGTGATCGACACGGCCACCGAAGCGGTGACCGCCTCCGTCGGTGTCGGCCTCAGCCCGCACGGGGTGCTCGTGACGCCTGACGGCTCGCGCGTGTACGTCGCCAACTACTTCAGCAACGACGTCTCCGTGATCGACACGGCGACCAACGCGGTGACCGCCACGATCCCCGTCGGCCAGTATCCATGGGAGGTGGCGCTCCAGCAGGGCGGCGACCACCTCTACGTCTCCAACAGCGGCAGCAGCGACGTGTCGGTGGTCGCGCTCGCCACCAATACGGTGACCTCCGGTGTCGGCGGCGTGGGCAGCACGCCTCTCGGGATCACGTCGGGCGTGGTGCGCCCGGCGAAGGCGGACCTCACCGTGGCGCTGAAGGCCAAGGCCAACGCTCTGCTCCCGGGCGCCATCGGCTACACGCTGACCGTGCACAACGCCGGTCCGAACAAAGCGACATCGGCGAAGGTCACCGCGACACTACCCGCAGGAGCCACCGCGACCGGGCTCTCACCCGGCTGCACCGCCACGGGCAACACGGTCGTCTGCGCGTTCGCGGACATGCCCGCGAGTACGTCCGTCACAGCCGGCTTCAAGCTTCCGCTGTCGCTGCTCAACCTCGGACAGATAACGGTCCAGGCGGCACGCACGGCCTCGTCCCCGACCGATCCCGTCCCCTCCAACGACACGTCGTCGGCGTCCTGCACGGTGATCTCCATCCTGCTCGCCACCTGCTGACGTCCCTACGGATCAGATACCTCCGCACGTCGAGTGGGAGAAGTGCAGCGTGTGTCCAGGCGTAAGCGGTCCATAGGATCCATCGCGCGCCAACGGGCCAATGCGGATTGACCTTGCACCGTTTCCCCGGCCTATGCTCACGCCACACAACTCAAAAAGATGGCCCCGCGGGTGCTGCCAACACCCCGGGGCCACTTTCGATACACACCCTCATCGCGGTACTGGACGCTCAGATGGGGGGGCCACCTGGAGACTGTCTACGACCGATCCGACGGCACTCTTCCTGATGTTGTCGCCGCCGGGGCCGGCCGGGCGCTCGTCGACCACCTCCCGGGCCCTTCCACTTCGCGTCTCCGGACGTCCCTGATGACAACGCCCACGCTGGAGGATGCTCCACCTTCACTGGGACGTCCAGGAATTCCCCCACCACCGGCCCGATCCCGCTGGCGAGCGGTCACCGCACCGCACCTCGTCGCTCTCGCTCGGGCCGGCGCCCGCCTCGAGAACGGCCACCTCATGGAACGGCCGGAAGGCAAGGCGGCATGGACAGCCGACACCAAAGCGACGAGCCCACCGAGCACCGGCGATTCGCCCAGTACACGCAGGCCCTGAAGACCGTCGCCGCGACGGACGAAGCCGACCTGCTGGCTGCTGTTCTGCGCGACGAGGACACCACCATGGCCGTCAGCGCGGTGAGCCGACACATGGACTGCCGGGCCACCGGACTTCTCACCGACCCGGCATTCACGGCATGGGCCCAGGCCATGTCCGGGGTGATCGACCAGCACGACTTCCTCACCACCCGACTCCGCGAATGGTGCCTGCTCAGGGCCCTCGCTCCGGGCGAACCGTGGGGCCCCGGTGCAGCACCAGGTGCCTGCGCTGTTCCATGAGTGTCGGTCTGCTGAGCGGGGGCGTCGCTCAGCCGACGGTGAAGGTCGCCGTCTTGTCGTTGAAGGTGGTGTCGCCGTTGTCAGCCGTGGCGAGGGTGGCGACGTGCCAGCGGCCCGTCCCCGAATCGGCGGCCTCGGCCGCGCTCACCGTGACCTTGTAGGTGCAGTGAACGGTGTCCTCACCGGCAGGCTTGCACGTGGCCGAGTCCGCGCCAGCCAGGTCCTTCTTGGTCAGCGGGTTCTTCGTGAACGGGCCGGCAGCGGGCCACGCCAGTACCTTGAGACCTTTGACGCCGGAAGCCGCCTTGACGTCAGTGGTGAAGGTGAAGGAGCCTTCCCTGTCGCCGGCAGGGGCCGAGTAACGGGCGGTGCTGTTCTCAAGGGCGAGCGGCTGCTCCTCGGCGTGAGCCAGCGCGAACGCTCCGGCGCCGCCGAGGATGACGAGTGCGGCGGCCGAGCCCACGATGATGCGTCGAGACATGATGGTTCTCCCCGTGATGGTGTCCACTTGAACGGCGCCTCAGGGGCCCCGTTGCATCAATGATCAACGGAAGGGAAAGCTCGACTGTGAGTACGAATACTCAACTATGGATAGGGACTTGAACCACAGACCGCAGCCCTTTCACGCAGTCCTTCACTGAGCAGGTCCACGTTCCAGCCCGAGGCCCACGCGCGCCGGGCCGAGGTCGTGCACGCAGCGGGCACGATCACCGCCCCTGACCGACAGACCCTGCCACCTTCGCGGGGGGGCCAGCGCCGCGTCGTCGAGCACGCCATGTTTCTGGGCGCACGGCATCCGACCGGTCGCCGTCGTGAGGATGCTGGTGTCCGGAGGAGCCTTCGCGGCGGTTTTGCACCGTGGGCGTCCGGGCCGACGAGGGCGCGGCTGTCACCCAGGACGGACGCCAAGGCGGGGTCGAGCGCTGCCCGGGGCCGCCACTGGCGGCTTCGGCGCGCTCGGACGTGCAGGTGATGCGCACGAGGTCGGCGAAGTGGGCGCCATCCGGGGTCGGGCGGTCGGTAGCCGCACCCTGGCCTCGGCCGCACGGGCCCGCCACTCCCCCGCCTCCGCCACATCGAGGGAGGGTTACCCGGCCCAGCCGCGTGGGGCAGGTGCGCGGCGAGGAAGAGGGCATCCAAGTGGGTGTCGGCCGCCTCGATCCGGGGCCACGCCCGCAGCTGCCACCGTCGCACCCCGGCGAACACACCGGCAGGCCTGTGGCGGGGGCCTGCCGTCCAGGCTGTCAGCTGATGGCCGGCCGGGACGCGTCAAGAGGGGAGTGGCGCCGATCCACGATCCCCCCGACGATCCCCATCAGGCGGTCCCCCGCCCGATCGATGCTTCCGTTCTGTGTGCTGACCTGCGCGCCTTCGAGTATGAAGGTGATCTCGGCTGCGGCCTGCTCGGGGTCGGGCAGTCCGGCCTCGGCACACATGCCCTCCAGCCTGCGAGCCTGCTGGGCCTTGTGCTCCTCGATCACTTGCCGTGCGGGATGAGAGCGGTCGGGCAGCTCGGCCAGGGAGTTGATGAACGGGCATCCCCGGTGCGAGATAGCCGGCAATCCTTCGGCGATGAAGCGGGCCAAGCCCATGAGCTGCTCCCTGGGCCGACCGGGGTATTCCGTCTGGACCCGGTCGAAGGCCGCCTGGTAGTCGGCGGCGACGATCCGCATCCACTCCGCGACCAGCGCGTCCTTGGTCTCGAAGTGCCGGTAGATCGCCATTTTCGTGGTCTCGGCCTTCTCAGCGATCGCCTGGACGCTCACCCGATGGATTCCCTCGCTCTGAAAGAGCTCTTCCGCCGCGTCGAGGATGCGCTCGCGGGGCGGCAGTTTCGCCACCCTGCTCGGCCTGCTGGCGGTCGATGCCATGGCTGCTCCGTGACGTCCACTCGGGTGCGGGACCTCTTGCCCCATTGCCCTTACGGTACCACTTCGTTCCGCACGATACCGTTGGGTATCGTCAGATACTTATGAGTATCGTCCTTTCCGTTTGGAGTAGAAGTGAGAGTTGCCGAATACGTGAACTATGACGCCGTCGGACTCGCGAAGCTGGTGGCCGAAGGGGAAGTAACTGCCTCCGAACTGCAAGCAGCCGCGCTCGATGCCACACAGGCGGTCAACCCGCGGATAAACGCCGTCGTGGAGACCTGGCCGACCGACGACGAACCCGAGTCCGGCAGCACACCGCTGGCCGGGGTCCCTTTCCTGATCAAGGACATCGGAGCCTCCATGGCCGGGCGGCGCATGGAGCTTGGCAGCCGCCTCGCGGCCGGCAACGTGGCACGCGCCGACTCATTCCTGATGCTGCGCTTGCGTCGCGCCGGACTGGTGACGTTCGGGCGTACCGCGACATCGGAGATGGCCTACAGCATCACGACAGAACCGGTGCTGTACGGCGCGACCCGTAACCCGTGGAACCTGGAGCGGAGCGCGGGAGGATCCAGCGGGGGCGCGGGCGCGGCCGTAGCGGCCGGGGTCGTGCCGCTTGCCCACGGCACTGACGCCGCCGGCTCGCTCCGTGTTCCCGCCGCCTACAACGGTCTCTTCGGGTTGAAGCCCACCCGCGGCCGGGTCTCCATGGGCCCCGACTTCGACGAGCTCTTCAGCGGCTTGGCCGTGCCCGGCAGCGTCAGCCGCACGGTGCGGGACAGCGCGGCCCTGCTCGACCAGATTCGCGGCCCGGAACCGGGTGACCCCTACTTCGCCCAGCAGCCGTCCCGGTCGTACACGGAGGAAGTCACCCGTCACCCGGGCCGGCTGCGGATCGGTGTCCTCACCCACGCATGGGGCGGACGCCGCACCACAGCACCGGTGGCCGACGCCCTCTCTCGTACCGCCGGTCTGCTCGAATCCCTCGGCCACCAGGTGGAGGAGACCGAGGTCGGCCTCGGGGCCGGCTGGGAGGAGTACATCCTGGCCAACGCCCAACTGTTCACGGCGAACCTCGCGGCCAGCGTCGACGAGCTCGCTGCCGCCTTCAGCCGGCCCGTCGATTCCTCAACCCTCGAACCGTCGACCCTCGCCGGCTACCACTACGGGCAGCGGGTCAGCGGCGTCCAGTTCGTCGCCGCTCTCACGATCCGAAACCGTGTCTCCCGCAGCCTGGCCCGGTACTTCGACACCTACGACATCTTGCTCACCCCGACCGTGCCGGAGCTTCCCTTGCCCCTGGGCGCCTACGCCGAGAGCGCGCAAACGCTGGACGGCCTCGGCTGGATCGACACCGTCTTCGACCGCGCGCCGTTCACCATGCCGTTCAACATGGCGGGCACGCCCGCCATGTCCGTGCCGTTGACGGCCGACGTTGAAACGGGGCTTCCGATCGGTATGCACTTCGCCGCCGGATACGGCCTCGAAAGCCGCCTCTTCCGCCTCGCCGGCCAATTGGAACAGGCAAGCCCGTGGTCGGGCCGAATCCCCGCGATGTGGGCAGGCAATCACACGGGCCGCTGAGAAGCGCCTCTGCAGCCGGGAGCCGACGAGCCATGCGCTGAGCGAGTGCGAGAACCACCTCGCGTATGCCGTCCTGGTACTGCGGGACCCCGCATACGGTCACGGAACGCGCCGCATGCCTCGTTCTCACAGAGAGGCGCGGGCCCCACGGGACTGATGGGGCTGACGGGCCTAAAGGTTGTTGCAGAACGTCTGGGATGGGGCATTCCTCTTGTATGGGTGGGGTGTTGCGGGCTGAGTCGTTGTGGGTGGAGACGTTCACTGGCTTGGGGATGGACCGGTTCGAGAAGTTGGTGAGGGTTCTCGGCGAACGTGCAGGTCATCATCGATGCGGTGATCGCCTCCGCCCGCCCCGTCCCCGGGAACAAGGCTGACGCACACGCCTGGCGGGAATCGGACCTGCCCGCCGTCGCGGCCGGGACTATCGCAGACGGGGCGTACCTGGGCACCGGGCTGATCGTCCCGCACCGCAGAAGAGCCGGACGGCCACTCCTGCGCGGCCAGGAGGAGGACAACGCCGAACACCGACGCGTCCGCGCCCGCGTCGAGCACACCTTCGCCCGCATGAAGAACTGGAAAATCCTGCGCGACTGCCGCCAGAAAGGAGACGGACTCCACCACGCCGTCCAAGCCGTCGCCACCATGCACAACCTCGCCATGACAGGCTGAACCACCAGGTCAAACACCACCCCGGCTTGCCCGCACCCACCCTTCTGCAACAACCTTTAAAAGCTGTCCCGTAACACTTTCAGCCGCTCACCTGCGTCCAGTTCATCCCGATTCGCCAGGCCGTGACCGAGGTCGCGACTCGCGTCAAAACCGGACAAGCCAATCCGTCGCCGGTAGGCCGCCGGTCCACGCGTCGAGTTACGGGACAGCCTTTAGGAAGGGGTCAGGCGAGTCGTGCGGAGTAAGACCGTGTCCTATGTGGTGCGTCGAGCGAGTCGTTTGTAGCAGCAGAGGGTGGCGGCGAGGCCGAGTAAGGCCAGGTAGTTGCGGGGTTGGCGTTCGTAGCGGTGGTTGAGTCTGCGGTAGCCGGTCAGCCAGGACATGGTCCGCTCGATGACCCATCGGCGGCGCCCTAAGCGTTCGCTGGACTCCACTCCCTTGCGAGCGATGCGGACGCCGATGTGCTTGCCCCATAACCATTTCCGCCAGTGAGGGACGTCGTATGCCTTGTCTGCATGGAGGCGTTGGGGTTTGAAGTAGCGGCCGCGGTGGGGGTCGTGTCTCGTTTGGTGACCTGTGATCATGGGCTTCAGCGCGAGGCTGTCGTGGGTGTTGGCCGCGGAGAGGCCGACAAGGAGGGGCAGTCCGTTCGCGTCCGACAGGACGTGCATCTTGGAACCCGGCTTGCCCCGGTCCACGGGGCTCGGGCCTGTGAGTTCGCCCCATTTTTAGCCCTGAGGTGGTCGGAGTCGAGCACGGCCCGGGACAGGTCGAGCAGGCCGGCATCGTCCATACGGTGCAGGATCTCCTCGTGCAGCCGGCCCCAGACACCGGCTCTTGACCAGATCAGAAACCTGCGGTGGGCCGTCGACTTCGATATCCCGAAGCACGGCGGCAACGCCCGCCAGGCACACCCGCTGACCAGCACGTAGACGATCGCCGCGAACAGCGTCTCATCAGGCGTGTCCTGCGTCCCGCCGCCCTGCGGCCGCACCTTCGACCGCGGGATCAGCGGCTTGGCGATCTCCCACAGCCCGTCCGGAACAATCCAACTCCACGTACCCCGCCCCATGACGAGCCCAACGAGCCAGCACCACATAGGACACGGTGTAAACACCCCAACGCCGGACGCGGAGCTGCCGCTGGAGCGCCTGCTCCAGCTGCAGCGGCGTATCGAGCAACTCCTGCCTCCCGTGGTCGGCCGGACGAAGCGCATGGGTGTGTCGTGGGAGGCGATAGGGCGCATGCTCGGCATGAGCAAGGACACCGTGCGCAAGAAGTTCAGTTCCTCGGTGGTGCAGCGAGCCTTGAGCCGTGCGCATGTCCGGATCCCCGAGCCTCGTCCGGCGACGCACAGTGTTCCTCCCGTGGCCGCAACAGCGCCCTCGACCGTTCCCTTCCCGTCCTCGTCCGTCGCTGCGTCGGCAGACCCCGTCGACAGCGCCGAGAAGGCGAGCGCCGACCCTGCACCAGAAACCGGGCCTCCGGGTCCTCTGGACTTCGCCTGCGTGCTGAGCAACCTTCAGCGTGCCTCTGGATACAGCCTCCGGGCCCTCAGCAAGAGGACGTCGCTCTCCCCCAGCTTCTTGTCGAGGGCCATGAACGGTGAAAGGTTTCCCAGCTGGAAGGCGACCGCGTCGCTCGCCCGTGCCTGCGGCGCGGACCCCGAGGTCCTCAGAAAGGTCTGGGAAGACGCCGAGGCACGCCGCAGCCGCAAATTGGTGTCCCCCCAAGGGCTTGCCTCCGCCCTGCGGCATCTACACCACCGGGCCGGGAGCCCGACGCCGTGGGTCGGTGTACGTGAACAGCAGCTACGCGCTCTCCCAGGAGCTCGTCACCGGGCTGCTCGAAGGAACTACCGCAGGGCCCTGGGAACACGTTCAGATCCTCGTGCAAACGCTCGACGGCGAGTACACCTACTTCGAACCCCTGTGGCACCAGGCCGTCCAGGCCTCGTCCGGGACCGAGTCCGAGTCCGAGACCGCGCCCGCCGCTCCCCCGCCGGTCTCCGATCCAGGGCCCGCCACCCGGGTCGAAGAGCTCATCGCCGCCTTCGGAAAGGTCCTGAGCACAGCCGGCAACCGCACCCACTCCCCCGGACGCCCCCGGCCCACCCCCATCCAGGCCGCAACCACCTGGACCAGCAGCTTGTGAGGGAAGGAGAAACACGGCAGCACTCAGAGCGGTAACAGAGGGGGAGGGCTGTCGGGCACGCCTGTGAGGCATTCGGCTCTCTAACAGGACTACGAGAGATGCAAGGCCCGGACCCAGTGGTCCGGGCCTTCGCTATGCCCTTGGGAAATTGCTTCCCGGCCGCTGCTGTCGAAGGGCGCCCGGGCGGCCCCAGGGGGTGAAGAAACCGCTCCCGAACGAGGCCGGGACGTAAGCATCCGCGATCTGTCACGGGCCCGCGTGCCCGCGCCCCGCATCGAGCGGCCGGTGAGGATCGGGTACGCCCTTACCTCCACCGCCCGTCAGGAGCTGGGGGCGTTCCCGTCCCCGACATCGCGAAGAAGCTCACCATCAAGACCGGGAAGATGCTGGGAAATCCCCCTTGGTCGCCTCGCTCTACCGGGCGCTCGCGGAAGCCGAGGCCGCTGCGGCGGACGACGGCTTGCCGGTCAGGTCCAAGCCCGTCCACATCCGCCGGCCCGAAGATCCGCTCACCTCCGAGGAGATCGACCTCCGCGAACGGCTCCAGTCCCAGCCCATCCGAACGCGGAGATCCGCAGCTAACGGCAGTGATCAAGTGCTTAGCGCCAACGGCTGTCCACCAGTACCATGGCCGAACCACGGTGCAGCTCGGGCAGGCCGTTACAGTTCGACGGCGGCGGTGGGCGTCGTGTTGTCCAGTGCCTGTTGCGCTCGTGCGGTCACCGTCCGGGTGAAGGCGTTGAGCGCGTCGAGGTCGACGGTGCTGCCGTTGTGGTTAGAGACGACGACCCTCACCACGAGGCTTCCACAGCGGACTACCGCACGTCCCTCTGATATGTGCAAACCGCTGCCGGGCACGGTGGCGTTCATGGTGATGGCCGATGACTCGTCACCGTAGGAGGGCAGGGTCGCCTGCGTTACCTGCTTCGCCTCGTTGCTGTCAGCGTTTTCCACCTCCACTCCCACAAAGCCCACGGCTGCCGCGGCCACCGAGGGGTACGCCAGGACCTCGACGTACACCTCGTTGTAGCCGACCCCGGGCCCCGGGTCGTATCCCGACTGCAGGTCGAGAACCGGGCCCGTCTTACAGATGTAGTGGTACTCCCTGTCCTTCGAAATGCCGACGCGGCTGGTGGGACACTGCTTCGTCGTCGGCGAGCCGCTCGCGACGGCCCAGCCCTGCGGCAGACTCGCTGCGTCCGGGAGGATCTGCTTGCCCCTCTCCGCGTCACGCACCACCGGGGCGGCATCATCCGGCATACCGGAGGCCGACCCCGAAGGCGTTGCCGTATGGGACTGCGGGCCAGACGACGCCCCACCCGCCGAGCGGGGGGAATCGTCACCCGTGAGCAACTGCACGCCCCCGTAGAGGCCCAGGGCCAGCAACGCGACCAGCAGAGCTGCGATCCCGGTGAGGGACGCACGGGTGGCACGGGTATTGGTAATGGTCAGCGGGCCCAGCGAGATCTGGCTGCTCCGTACCTTGCTGCCGCCCCCGATGATGATGCTTCCGGTGTACTGGGGGCTGACGGCGTGCGCAGGCGGCGCGTCGGGCGGCGGGCCGGCAAGCACCGCAGCCATGCGGGCCTGGAAATCGGGATCGGCAGCCAGCGCCTCCCGGATCGCCTCCTGCAACCCCCGGACCGCCGAGGGATCCGCGGGGTCGGCGCTGACCCCGTCCAGGGCGGCGCGACCCTCCTCGGAAGTACCCAGCCGCGCCCGCACGAGGTCGCCCACCGCCCGGCCCGCCTCGCTCCCCACCGCCGTGGCCGCCCCTGTCGCCAGGCCGGTCAGTATCTGTACGGCGGATGACGCCATGCTCCCTGCCACATCCATGTGACACCCCCTAGCCAGTCGGGCCTTGAGACAACCACAGCCGCAGCCGCCGCGCCAGGATGCCCGGCGCTCCCTCACCCAGCGACAAAGGGCGGTGCCCGCTGGAAGTGGAAGGCTGTTCCTCGCCCTTGCCGCAGACGGACGGGGCGGAACCCCGCGCCTCACACTGGTTGTCGCCAGCGCACCAGAACCGCCAGGGGATGCTGTTGCCGCGAGCGGGCCAGGCCACATACAGATCAACGCGGCCAAGTACCGATCAACGTCTCAGATTCGCCCCTTTCCTTGAAGCAGGGAGGAATCTCTGGTCTCTGTCCACAGGCCCGCCCGCCAACCATGCGATGAGCACGCCGCGAGTCGCGCGGCGGCCATCGTGAGGAGAGCTTGATGCCGTACCTGATCCCGTGCCGCACGCCGCTGACGCCCGACCAGGTGGGGCAGGGCTTCGACTGCCTCCTGGCGTTCCAGATGGGCGGTGGGAACTACGTCTCCGGCCGCACGCCGGGCTCTCCAGAGTTGGCCTTCCTGCTGCTGCGGCTCGCCGAGAACATCGTCTTCCCCGTCACGGGGGCCCTGGGCGACGGGGAACCGCACGCGGACTCCTTCGCCCTGGACGAAGTCGGATGCATCTTGCTGTCCGCCCTGCGGGACTGGACGCGCGACTCCCCCACCACGGCCGCGCTGGGCATCGCCCGCAGCATCATCCGCTTCGTCGAGAACGTCATCCCCGACCCCGACGACCACGGAGACACCCGCGCCACCCTGGAGACCATGCGCGACGAACACCGGAGTGGGCCCGCACCGTGCAGTCCATGACCGCGCGCCCGTAACCACACCCCGATGCGCACCGGTGCGGCGGGCGCGCAGGAGTGGTGCGCACCGGTGCGGTGCGGTGGTGCGCGCACCGGTGCGGCCAGCACACGGAAGTAATGCGCGCCGGATGGATACGGTGCGGTGGAGTAGGCCCGGGTGGGGGCGGTGCGTTTCTCCTAGATCTGAGCTAAGCGGAGCTGAGGCCAAGGAGAACACCGGGTGGTCTCCGCCCGGTGGCGTGCATTCCCGGTCGGAGCGGGCTCCGCTCTGTGGAGTGGATGTCGAGCACGGTGGCGTCTACGGAGTGGAGCGCACCGAGTGGGGCCCAGCAGGTGGAGTGGGACCGCACCACCGCACCGGGTGCGCGCACCATCGGGTCCACTCAGCGGTCGGCCTCCCGGCCTCGGTGCGGTCCGGGCTCCTGTGGGTGGTGCGCCTGCCGGTCGCCTGAGCCCACCGCGCCGACATCGTCGGTGAGTATCGGGTGGACCGCGCCGGGTGCACTCAGCGGTCGGCTTCTCGCCGCGGTGCAGCCCGACGGCCGGGGATACGTTCTATGCGGCTGAACGCTGGTAATGGGATGGCAGGGCCTGTGCGAGCCAGTCGGGGGTGGCGCCCGCTCCCACCAGTCGCCCGTGCTCCTGCCCTGTGTCGCGGCCGACGCGAGCCCGCCGGAAGTGGATCCCGATCTCGCCGCGGCGGCCTCCTCCCACATCGAGGGTGTACCAGCAATTGCGCTCGGCTCCCTGGTCGCAGTCGCACGGCTTGCACATGCAGTGCTCACGGGCTGCCTTCAGCGGCATCCCCCATGCCGGGTGCTCCGGCAGCGAGTGCTGGGGGCCGAGTTGGGGATCGAGTTCCACGACCAGGTGGTCGGCGCCGGGGTGGACCTGGGCGACGCCGGCGGGGTGGGCGCAGTAATCGCTCGTGCCGCCCAGCCGCTCGAACACGGCGGCCTCCAGGCGTGCCTGGGCCCGGTCGGCAGCCGCCGGGACCGGGTCTTGCCCCTGGAGGGCTTGGAGGTGCTGGAGGCTGGTCTGGTGCCCGAGGTCCGTGCATCGGGCACGGTATCGGACCCTCTGGGTGAGGATTTCACCGTGACTCATCAACGTTCCTGACTGCGGACCGTCCGGCCCCGGCCCGCACAGGTAGGTGCGAACGGGTTGCGTGGTGGGGGTCGGGGCCTGGCTCCTTCGCATCCGCGAGAAAGAGCAGGGGCGTCTGGTCCGGAGAACGCCCTGCGGATGCCGGCCCACCGAGGGGGGTCACTGAGAAGTGTGCCGCCAGAACGGCCCGCTGACCGCGCATCATGACCAGAGAGCCATGTCCGCGGGTCAGTGCACCTAGAGTGACGCAATGAGCAACGATCCGGTCATATTGCGTCCAGCGGCCGAGGGGGATCCTCCGGTGCTTGAGCGGTTCCTGACAGATCCGGAGGCGACGGGGCCGTTCCAGTGGCTGGCTGGTCGGATCCCGGGCGTTGATCACTCGGGAAGGTACGCCCTTCGCGTGCCACCCGAGCCCCGATCCACAGGTCCTGAGCATTGCTCCCCCGGTGGCCGTGCCTCACTGCGGTGCGGTTCACTTCCTGTCGACCGTCGATTCAGGATTTTCACGCGAGAGCCAGGCCAGCAGCACGGCCGCGTTCACCGGACGTGCTCCCGCCCGCACCGCCCGGACGGCCACCTCGCGGTCCGTCGACACCACGACGATCGGTCGGCCGGGGGGCTCCGCCGCCACGAGCCGGTGGACGAACTCATCACTGGTGGTGCCGAGCCCGGGGAACAGCACCCGTACCCCGCGCGGTGTCACCGGCTCGGTCCCCGCCTCCGCTTCGGGGCGGTCGAAGACGCAGGTGGTCTCGGCCCCGGTCGGCACGGCGCGGGCTGCGAGTGCGTCGAGCAGCCTGAACCTCTGGGCGTCCAGGGGTAGTTCCGGGTAGCCGGACATGGCTACGTTGGAGCCGTCGATGATGAGGTGCACCCGGGGCAGGGCCAGCAGTGCGTCGAGAACGGCGGGGTCGGTCTCATGCAGCGCGCGCCGGGCACCGGCCTCGGCACTCCCCCGCTGCCCCCGGTCGTCGAGACGCAGGATCTCCACGTCGGTACCCAACTCGGGCACAGACAGAAGGGAGTCCGCGCTGATCACGAACCGTACGCGCGGCAACGGCCGCAACGGACGGATCAGGCTCTCGACGATGTTGCGGCGCGTGCCGGGACGGCACTCCTGAAGGTTGTCCAGGAGTACGACCACCATGTCCGCCGGATCGGCCAGTCGGGCCGTCCACTCCTCGGGGGAGTCGCCGGGCAGATCCAGCCGGCCGGCCAGGGCCCGCCACAGGTCGCCCGCGCTGGTGCGCGCCGCGTCCAGCAGGACGGTCCTGACCCTCCCGCCACCGTCGGATTCCCGGTCCTCGGCGCCGGAGAGGTGCGGGTCGAGGAGCCCGAGAAGCGTCGTCTTGCCCCAGCCGGGGTCCCCTGTCACGATCCTGGGCCGACGGTCGTCCGGCCGCCGCCGCAGCCAGTCCGAGACGGACCTCATGGCGTTCGCCTGATCGGAGGTCGGAAGCAGGAGCATGTCGGTCGTCAACGTGTGCGTCGTGGTCACCGACCGGCTCGATCCCGCGAAGAAGCGGTCGAAGCCGGACTCGTCGACCGGGCCCCAGCACACCATGCCCGGATTCTGCGCCCCCTGCTCGCGCCTCATCCGCACCCCGATGCGCGAGGCCAGTTCCGGCAGATCCGCCGGGCTCGCGGAACCGTGCCTGACGTCCGCGAGTTCTGCGGTGAGCGCCCGGGCGAAGGTGCTTCCGCGCTTGTCCTCCACGACCTGTACGCACGACAGGAGCCACAGCGGGGGTTGCGGGGTTTTCCCAGTGCCGGGCCGAACGGTGGAGACGGACGGATAGCAGGTGTCGAGGACGAACAGCAAGCCGCCTCGCGCGCCCGAGAAGGCCCGATGCAACTGCGCGACGGTGACGCCCCGGGCTCCGTCCGGTCCGTCGGCCCAGTCGCTGTCAAAGGTCATGAGCGTGGCCTCTCTGTCCGAACTGAACGCATGGCCCGCAAAGTAGACGACCACCGCGTCTCCGGTGCGCAGGCGGCCGCCTCGTACCCAGGACTCGATGGAGCGCAGCACGACCGACGCCGTGGGGTCGTGCGCCAGCTCGGGCAGCACGGCGGTGTACCCGTGCGCTTCGAATTCCGCGCGCACCCGTGCCACGTCCGCGGTCACCCCGGGAAGCGCTCCCGTGCGGGGGGCCCCGTACCGGGAGACCCCGATGGCGATCAGGAAGCGGCGGCCGCTGCCGTCCGGCCGGGGCGGGGACGGCACTTCAGCAGGGGTGGCGTCCGGCGGCGGTGCGGGCAGGTCGTCGGGCCGTACGACGGCGGGCCGCTCGTCGGCCGCCCGAGTGCCATGCTGGGGTGCGGGCCCCCTGCCCGGGTTCGTGGGGCCGGCCGGTGCGGTCGCCGGGGCCGAGGACCTGCGCCGTCGGCGACGGCGCACCAGGTTCTGTACGTCGGCCCAGTGCCGCGCGCCGGCCGGCAGGAGCATGGTGCCGTCCGGGTCGGCGAACGCCGCGGTGAAGCGTGGGGCGCCGGCCGGCACGTTGCGCTCGACGTAGGCGGAGACACTGGCGATGACCTGGTCGGCTTCGTCGCGGCGCAGGGTGCTCAGCAGGCGTTCGCGGACACCCGGAGTGAACTCGTACGCCTGCTGGAGCGGATCGTCGGCCGCGCCCGCTGTGGGGAGCCTGCGCAAGAGGCCGCTGAACACGACCTCGGCCAGGTCCGACGGCGGGCTGTCCGGCAGCATCGCCGACTGCACCAGTCGCATGACCGCGAGGTTGAGCGGGGCGGCGGACAGGTAGGCCGCGAGACGGAACGGCCGGGGCTGGGACTGCGCCAGGAACTCCTCGAAGCCGACCGGCTGCCGGGTGGGCGGCGGCATGAGGGGGCCAGAGGCCGCGGTAGCGCCTGCGGGCAGACGCACCGCCGCCCCGTCGAACTCGCCGGCGCCGCCCACCGCACGGGCCCACGGCGCCAGCCACTCCGGGCAGATGGCCAGCACCGGCACCGCGACCTCGCCCTGCTGCGGCGCGCGTGCGCCCAGCATGTACGGGGTGAAGCGCAACCGCGCGGGTGACCTGCCCGACTCGGCGCTGCGGAAGCGTCCCGGCTCCGGTGCCAGCGCCGTCTGTCCCCACAGATGCTCGGGCAGCGCCTGGAGGATCGCCGCCGGGCCGTTGCGGGCCCACTGCCGCAGCACCCCGCGCAGGGCGTCGCCGCCCCAGCCCGGATCGACTCCGTCGGTCAGGAGCAGGGTGACGGTGCGTCCGGTGGGATCGCTCGCGGTGGCCGGCGAACGCGGCACGCGGTGCGGGCCGGTGGCCAGCCCGGGGGAACCGTCGAGGCGACGGCGCAGCCAGTACGTGCGGATGTCACGGAAGGCGCCCAGCTCCTGGAGCATCCCCAGCAGTTCGCGGCCCAGTGGCTGCCACAGGGCGGCGCCGTCGCCGTGGACGTCGAGGACGAGCGCGAGGTCCAGCCACCGGTCCCGGGCGGGGACGAGGACGGGCATCCACGGGGCCTCGTCGGCGATACGCTCCGCGGTGGCGTCCTCGTCGAGAACGAGCCGCGTGGTCGAGGGGACCCGGCGTTTGAGCGGCCGCAGCGATCTGGCCAGGGCACGCCGGCGCGGCAGCGCGGACGCTCCGGCCACCCGGACGGGCGAGGCGGGATGAAGGAGCGCGCCCTCGGCGCCCGGCGCGTCGGCGTCCGGCAGGTACAGGCGGCCGTCCCCCTTCGCGCCGTCCTCGTGGCCGTCCGCCGCCGTAGCACCGGGCTCGATCTCCGCGTGGTCCGGTGACGGCTGAGCCGGCCCACCGGCGGCCTCGGCGGACGGCGGCTCGGACCTGACGACGGCCCCAGGAGGGAGGTTCGCGGCAAGCCACAGCAGCTCGGCGACCTCCCGCGAGCCGGCCGGTGACCCCTGCGGGTCGAGTGCGCCGAGCAGCGCGCCGAACCGTGCGATGCCGCCGCGCTCGCTGATCACTCGACGGGGGCCGTCACGTTCAGGTGCTGGAGCACCAGCCGTGCGATCCCGTCGGGATCCGGCGCGCCCTCTTGGACAGTCCTGCTCATCAGGTACACGGCGTTGAGCAGTTGGTCGGTGGCGAGCTCACCGGTCGCCGCACGTTCCAGGAACAGCCCGATGACGGCTTCGGCCTGCTCGTCGGCGCCAGGCAGATGGGCGCGCACGATCGCCCGCAGCCGCGTCTCATCCGTGGTGACAGACGGCAGTTGGAGGCGGACGCACCGCCTCAGGAAGGCGGGCGGAAACTCACGTTCCCCATTGCTGGTCAGGACGACGAACGGGAAGGCGCGGCACCGGACCGTGCCATTGCGCACCGTGACGTGGGCGCCGCCGTCGGCCGGCCGGACCGTGACCGTCGCGTGCGTGTCCGCGGCCCGCGCCAGCTCCGGGATCTCGAAGCCTCCCTCCTCAAAGACGTCGAGAAGGTCGTTCGGCAGGTCGATGTCACTCTTGTCGATCTCGTCGATCAGCAAGACCCGGGGCAGCGCGTACGGTGCCAGCGCGGTGCCCAGCGGGCCCAGGCTGACGAACCGGCCGAGATCCGCGGGCGCCGCCGGGTGTCCCTCCGGGCGGGCCCGGTGCCGGGCCACCCCTGCCTCCTCCAGTCGGCCCAGAGAGTCGTACAGGTACAGCCCGTCGCGCAGTGTCGTCTTGCTGTTCACAGGCCAGCGCAGCACGCCGCCCAGTCTCAGCTCGCTCGCCACCGCGTCCGCCAGCGTCGACTTGCCGACACCGGGGTCCCCGGTCACCAGCAGCGGCCTGCGCAGATACAGGGCCGTATTGACGGCTTCGACGATGCTGTCGTCGGCTTGGTAGGCCGCGGCACTCGGCAGTCGGCGCCGGCCCTGGGGAGGCACCTCCCGGACGAAAGGTGTGACTTCGTCCCGCTCGTCCCCGAAGTCGCGCCACGGCGGCGGATCGGGCAGGCGGTCGATCCCGTCGTGCGGGTCACCGACACCCCGATAGATCCTCCACTCGCTCAACGGGTCTGTCCTTCCTCGACGGTTGGAGCCGGGACCAGGGAAGTACGCGGGATCAGCCGGCTCGGGTCGTCCCACAGCAGGACGACGTGCTCACCGATGTGGTCCTCGCCCTCCGCCTCGATCTCGGCGTCGTTGCGCAGCTTGCAGATCCGGTCGGGCACCTTGTCCCGCGCCGTGGCGGCGAGGGACTCGCGTGCCCGGGTGAGGAACGCCGCGTCGGGACACGTGTCCCGGCCCGGTATGCCGCAGGGGCTGCCGCAGACCGGCGGGCCGGGTGCGGAACCCCGCCGCCACAGCATCATCGGCACTCCCGAGGTGAGCGCGACCGTGTACGCGTCGGCGACCGGTGGCCGGCCCGGCGACCCGGCCAGCGCCAGCGCGGCCAGCGCAGGGTCGTTGTTGAACGTGGCGTCGAGTGCCGCCTGACTCTGGCGGTCGCGCCCGCAGACGCAGACCAGCGCCTCACCCACCCGCTTGCCCTCCAGGTGGCGCCAGCGCTCCTCCCAGGCGGCGTGCAGGTGCGGGGCCTCGTGTCGTTCCAACGGCCTTACCACCAGGTCGTACTTGCGGCCCAGCGACCAGTAGCCGACGTCCGGCCACAGCTTCCAGGCCGCAAAGTCCTCGTCGAGGATCTCGCGGGGCAGGATCAGCTCGACCAGCCCCCGGCGCCGCACGGTGTCACCGATCAGTTCGACCTGCCGGGCCAGCAGGCCGGACAGCAGGGCGAGCGCCTCCCTCAGCGGCAGGGCCGCGGATTCCGGTGTGCCCGGCACGATGTCGTGCGGCGAGCGGTACCGCCAGGTCATTACGTGGTACAGGCTCCGGTCCCGCAGCGAGTGGCGGACCCTGCCGATCACGGACGGTCGCCTCACCGCGTCGCCCTCGCAGGCCAGCCGTGCCTGCACAGCGGCGCCCAGTCCGAGCCGGCCGGCGGCGATCAGCACTTGGTCGCGCAACGCGGCCACCGCCTCAGAGGAGGCGGCCGGTGGCCTCTGCGCCTCACGGGCCAGGTCGGCGCAGTAGGCGAGTTCGTAGGGCAGTTCGCCGGGGGGCGGGGCGAGGCGGGCGGTCAGCTCCGTGTACACGTCGCGGCGGGTCAGCAGGGGGCGATCCGGCAGCTGTGTGCCGGGTGCGGCGGCAGCCAGGAATGCCGAGGAGTGCGAATCCGCGGTGTCTTGAGGGTCGGGCAGGGCGGCGAGCAGGCCGAGAAAGCACCGGTCGTCGGTCCGCTCGGCGCTGACCTCGCCGAAGAGGTCCTGTTCCACCCGGTCGGAAAGCGTGTGCCACCGCGGGTCCGTTCGGTGGAAGCGGTCGTGCCCCTCGATGACGGTCCGGTACACCTGCGGGTCGATAAGCCGCAGCGCGTCGACCGGGACCGCGTACCCGCCCATCGTGGTCTCCTCCCGGCGGGTGGCTTTGACGACCGCGCACACCCCGGTTCCGGCGTGGTCGAGCACGGGACCTCCCGACAGACCCGGATTGATCTCGCCCGCGACGAGTTCCAGCAACTGGCCGCCCGCCTGGGCGGTACGGCCGCCGGCCGTCAGCATCACCCGGCGCGGCGCGGCCGCGTTGGCCTCCAGCGTGTCGGTGAAACCCAGCGCCGTCAGGGCCGTCCCCTGCGCGGGTCCGGCCATGTCCAGCCACACACAGGGATGGCCGTCGGGCGGTTCGAGCAGTTCTACGACGGCCAGATCGGGAAACGCGTACAGAACGCCGCCACGGTCGGGTGTGTCCGCAGAGGCCGCCCTGACCACGCCCTCGTGGTCCCGGCCGCACCAGCGCACCCGTACGGGCAGCCCCGCTTCGCCCCCGGCCACGTGGGCGCAGGAGACGACGAACCCGGGGGCAACGAAGAATCCGGTTCCGTCACTCGCGCCGTCGACGAACACGCGGCATTCCTCCAGGAGTTCCTGGAGCGCGGCGATCGGGCTGAATCCTCGCATGGCGACCGTCGGAGTCTCGGAGGGTGGAGCGGGACGGCCTCACGCCGCGTTGGGTGACGCGGGCGCGGCAGGAGCGTTCGGGGGAGGAGCGGAGGACGGGGTAACGGGATCGGGCTGGGGAGGCGCGGCGGCCGGTGTGAGCTCCGACGCCGTCCACTTCAGCGCCACCTTAAACGTGGCCTTGCCCCCGACACCCGTGATCGCGGCGACCACTCCGTTCTTGCCGGCGGCCAGTTCGAGTCCGAACTCGACGCTCACCTCGCCGGGCCGGGTGGCCGCCACTGCGGCACGCACGTTCTCCGCGACGGTGCGCAGTGACTCCTGGAAGCCTTCGACACGTTGGGCGACCTGGTCGCCGAGACCGGTGTCCCGCACCCCCTGCCGCTCCACCATGGCCCACACCGTCTGCCCGTCGGGCATGGTGAGTTCGACCGGCTGCTGCTGTGCCAAGGTCCCCCTCAGGAACGGTGTGACAGTCGCGCTGCCGGACATCCTACGACGTCGGGGGACGGGAGAGGCCGCCGCCAGGCAGGCGGCGGCGTCCTCCCCGTGTGGGTCCTGGAAAGCCGTGCGCGTCAGCTGGATGCCGGTGGGAGCCGTGTCCTGGATGTACGAGGCGAAGTCAGCCACGTCATTGAAGGCGAAGCCGTAGGCACGACCCTCCTGGGTGGCGACGTGGATGGTCTTGGCGTGGTTCCGAAAGTGGCGGGTGAGCTGCGCGCACCGGCGCCTGGAAGCCGCTCTTGCCACAACACGCCGACCCCGGCCAGGAGTTCAGCGATCACAGCTGCCGACAGGCCTGCGATCTTCCGGTCGCTGATGATCGCTGTGCGCATCGCGTTCCCCACCACGCAGCCATGATCGACCAGGCAGCGCTCGACGTCTCAGCGCCAAGCGTGCACGAGGTCGTTAGGCCGTGCGTTTGTCGGCGGCACGCTTCCTGACAACCCTGCGACCGGCACCCGACGGATGTGGTCATTTTCCCGCTCGGGGCAGCCGCCAGGAGTCTTCGGCCCGGTCAGCGATAGTCGTTGAGCCAGTCGCCCGGGATCAGGTCACGAATGCGGTCAAGGTCTTCTGCCGTCCTGCCGCGGGCCAGGATGGCCGCGCCGTCGTCGTCGCGCAAAAGGGCGTCTTGGCCCAGGAACCACCGGGTCTCCTCGCCGATGGGGTATGCCGGGAACGGCAGTCGGACGTAGTTCCGCTCCAGGAGCTCGAGGCTGCCGACATCCGGGGCGAGGAAGTCGCAGAGCTCTTCATCGGCCTGCAGGGACTCCGACAAGATGATCTCAACGAAACAAAGGGAAAGACGCTCCAGCCAACCCGCCCACCGCTCGGCGCTCTTGTCAGCAAGATCAAGCCGGATGAGCACTGCAGGATCGTCATCCTGGAGGCTGTCGAGGAGGATGCCCCAGGATGCGGCCCCCTGATTCTCGTGACGGAAGACCAGCGCCTCCTTGCCTTCATCGACATACAGTTCTGCAGGGCCGAGCAGCACATCGTGGTTGCTGGTGAGATCCAGCCGACGTCCGAAGAGCAGATACGCCTCGCGCAACGCCGCCGGCAGCCGGACACCCAGCCTCTCCTCGGCAGCGTCGAGGTCGGCTTCCGTCCATCCGTCATCGCTTCCCAGGGCGGCACCGACCCAGTGGGCGGTGAAGCCCTGGATGAAGGTCCATGCACCACTACGGCCCCCGACGCCGCTGGCGAGCGACGCGGCAAGATCGAACTCATGTGTCACGCCAGGACGATATCCGTCCCGCTCATCAGCCCACTTCGCGCCCTGACACGGCGACCCGCTGTTTCTGAAATCAGGCAACATTCTCGACCTGCTTGATCAACATCTGTTGCCTGCACTCGGCGTCAATCGTTCTCATCTCACACCAACGAAGCCAGCTGGTACGTGACGTCGGTCAGTTCATCGAACGGGGCCAGCTGCGCTGGGGCATCGAGGGGCGGTGTCAGGAGTGCCCCGAGGGGTGGTGCGAGACGGGTACGGGGCTGGCCCCCAGGAAGTCAGGCAAGTGCTGCTGGCTGAGTACGGGGCGGTTCGGCTGCGTCTGGACGGTAAGGGCGGCAGTCTCGTTCCGGTTCTGCGGGAGATGAACGGCCTGTCCCTGGGCGAGGCCCGGCTGGGGGCGGCCGACCTCAGCGAAGAGGGCCTCATCAGCACCTTCGTGGAGATGACGCTCCTGGCGCAGGGTCTTGGAAGGTGGTCCGTCGCCACGACGCTGGTTTCGTCGCAGTCTGACCCCCGGGGGGATGCACCCCGGACAGCGAAGCCGTCTTGAAGCGTCGTGGATCGAGATGATGGAGGTGTCTCTGCGCCATTTCAATCAGACCGGCTGGACCGCGATCTTCAACAGCACCGACACCGAGACCGGCCGCACGGTGCGTGTGGAGGGCTGGGACCAGGTGGCCGGGACGGCGCTGGTCGTCGACCCCATGCGTGGTGCCCTGCGGGCGGTGACGGACTATGAGGACTTCTCGCACTGGAGCGAGCCGACCAGGTCGTGGCCGCGGTACCTGGTGGAGGGTGGCAGGTCCACTGGACAGACGAAGGCACCGGAGGAACGCCGCTGACGGAACAGGTGCTGACCTCACAGGGCCGGGCGACAGCCATCGCGGTCGATACTCAGGGGCACGTCGAGGATGCCGGCAGCGCTGACGCCTTCATCCCGCCGAGCAAGAGCCCCGCACGCTGGCCCGTGCGGGCGAACATCGGCCGGAGGCGGAGTAGCGAACCGTTTCGCGAGGACAGGTAGCTGCCATGACTCTCCTGCGTACCCGGCAGCCCAGCACCAGCGTGCTCCTCGCGGCCGCCGTCCCTGTCATCCTTGCGGCCCCTCACCGGCCTGACCCCAGCTCACGCCACCAGCCCGGGCCCAGCCGCCGCACCCCAGGACAAGATCGCCTGCCCCGGCGGCTTCGTATGCATCCATCCCGACATCAACTTCGTCGGGCACCGCATATGCCGGGGTGCGAGGTCCTTCACATGACGAGCCCTGAAACCCGTGAGCCGGCGGGGGCGGTGCCGGTACTGGCCCCGCACGGAGGCGTCGACATCGACGCCCTGCCCCCGCTCCAAGCCCAGGCCGTCACCGCGCTCGCCCAGCACGGTGCGCTGATCCTCGACGCGAGCGGCATCGAGTTCGCCGACTCCTCGTTCCTGCGCCTGGTCCTGACCCTCCACGACCAGGGCGACCTCGAAATCGCCAACCCGTTCTATCCCGTGCAACGCCTCCTGCACGTCGTCGGCGCCGACACCTTCCTCAACCGCTGCCCCACCCTCGAAGCCGCCCAGCAAGCCAGCCACCCCTGACGGTGGTGGCCTCACACAGTCCCCAGCAGCCTCAGGTGCGCCGACGCGAGAACCACCGGCCGGGCTTTTGCCGCTCCGGCTCCGTCTGCTCCTGGCCTTCCTGGGCGTGGCGCTCGGCACGGTGATGAAGCGTCTGGGCAAGCTGCACGGCGACGAGAGTTCGCCGCTTGCACCGGTCACAGAGGGAGGGGTACGTGTCCACGGGGGATGCCCCAGCCGGGGGCCTGGGCCGCCTTCCAGCGTTCATCAGTGAACTTCGCCGAACAGCGCGCACACGCCGGACGCCGCGCTTCCCGCTCCACCGCCCGGCGTTCGGCCTTCTGACGCTCCCGTTGCCGGGTCTCGCGCTCACGGGCCGGCTGCCGATCGCGTTGAACAGGGCCTGCGGGCCGGAGCGGCCCAAGCGACTGAAGACCTGGCCGTGCGGGCCATGGGCGCGGAGGTCGTACAGGGTGGCCGTGACGACGGCAATCTTCCTGTCGTAGGAGTGCTAGTCCTCGTCGTACGCCTTGTCCCCGGCCCACAGATGGCGGTAAGAGCTACCAGGCGCGGGATGGTGCGCTGCGGGCTGCGGGCACCGGCCGTCCAGGGGCTGGGGGGTGTCAGGCTGCCTGCCGCAGCGCTTTGGAAGGCGTGCGCACCGCCCGCTGGCGTCGGTCGAGGGCGGGCGGTGCGCCACGTGCAGCCGTCCAGTGACGCCGTCCGTTAACCAGCAGAGATCAACTGATCGGCGCAGCAGTGAATCGATTCGCCGGGTGAATGGGGGTCTTCGTTGATCAAGACGGCTTCCCGGAGCTGTGATCCTGGGCCTCGCATTGTCAGCGGATCGACGAACGGCAGCAGTTCGGTCGACGATCCCCCCACTGAACGGAGCTCACCTTGTCAACTCGTCGTGTCGTGAACAGCGTCCTTGCCTCCCTCGCGCTGGCCCTGGCCTCTGTCGGCGCCGTCACCCTGAGCGCCGGTCCTGCGGCGGCCAATCCCTGCGGCTTTTATGAGACCTCCTCCGACGCCTACTACAACCACTGCACCTCGGACGGCTCGCACATCGTCATCGAGGTCGACGACTGGGGGCCCAACAGTGAACGGTGCGTGGTGCCCGGCGTGACCTGGCTCGGCTCCAGCTCCGACATCGACGGCGCCTGGTACACCGGCCGCACCTGCTGAGCCGTCCTGCCGTTCCGGGCCGCCCGATGTTGTCCCGTGAATGACCTCCGGCATCATCCAGTGAGGTTGTGGAGGCGTGCCATGCCGAGCATGGCGTGGTGGACGCCGTCGCCTTTGAGTCGGCAGTCGCGCAGGATCTTCCAGCTTTTCACGTGGGCGAGGGTGTGCTCGACGCGGGCGCGGACCATGAGTTGGGAGGCGTTGTGGTCCTCCTTCCAGGTTGGTAGTTCTTCGTTCTTGTGCCGGCGGTGGTGCGGGATGGTCAGGCCCGGTGCCGCGGTAGCCGCCGTCGGTGATCACCCTGGGAGTGGTGCCGCTGGCGGCCTTCGCGCCGGAGTCCTGCCGGGCCCGGCAGCCGTTGCGGTTACCGGGCAACGTCATGCTCCTCGCGACTGCTACCGAGATGCCACACAGACCACGACCGGAGCCCTCAACGTGGAGCCGGCCGGCAGCGGTCCCCCTTGAACCGTGCAGCCTCGCGCCTCCACCGTGTGGAGGTCCCGCACCGACCACCGCGCGCTCCGGGGTTGCGAGGTACTTCTACGCGTTGTGGGTTCTGCGGCCCGTCGTGGAAGCGATGCCCAGCCAGGTGTGTCGGTTGTTTGCCCAGCACCAGCCGACCTTGGGTGCGTTGCGGCGCTCGCGGCCATCGCGGCCGGTGCCGTTGCTGATCCAGAGTGCCGGCGTGCGGGCGTCGAGTGCGCCGTTGTCTTTGCGCAGGCGAGCGCCAATGGTCATGAAGCAGTGGTTGCGTTCGAGGACGGTGGGCTGCTGCAGCACCCAGTGGATGCCTTCGGTGAGCAGCAAGGGGGTTCGGGTACCTGCGGTGATGGCGGGGAGCGCCTCTTCCGGGCTCCAGTTGGCCATCTGGTCGCCACGGTCGAGGCCGGTGAGGAGGTAGAGCGGAGTGCCGGGCAGCGCAAGCGTGTCGAGTGGGGCGAAGCGGTCGACGTCCGCCATGTCGGTGACGACAAAGCCCTCCTTGCCGTCACGGCGGAGCAGCGGCGCCAGGGCGGAGGCGGGTGCGTGGTCCGGGTGAACGGCGAGTAGAACGTCTTCGTCGCTGGTGTGGGTTTCGGCGGCTGCCGCGAAGGTGCGAAGCTCGGTGGCAGGTAACCCTGCCAGCTCGTGCACCCCCAGTTCGATGAGTCGTTCCGCCTGCGCGCTGGGCGTGGGGAGTGCGGAGGCAAGAGTGGAGGCGGCTGGCGTGGTTCCGGGCACGAGACTCCTAAAGGTAGCAACGTGGCTGAGCTCAGGGGCAACGAAACGCCTCACCGGAAAGTTCCTGCTGCTGCTACTTAAAGAGCGTTTTCTCCAAGCAAGGATGTTTGGAAACGCCGACCAGCCGGTCAAGGTCTGGGAGGTCGCGTCGACGCGGTTGGGGTGCCCTGAGCCTGCCGGGGTCGATGTCAGCGCCGGGTGAGAGGATCGCGTTCATGCCTCTGCCTCAGCCCGGTGACCTAACGTCGCTGATCCTGCGCACCGACTTCGGTGACGACGGGGCCTGGGATGCGGTGCGTATCGCACTCGACGCTGCTGGCGAGTATCCCCACGCCACGTATGTCAGCGACGTTCGCTTCGCTGCCGTGGACGTCCAGGCACTGCTGGACGAAGAAGCTGCTGCGGAAGAAGACGACCGGATCATCGACTTGTTCCTTGCGGACGCGACCACGATGGACGATCCGGATCACCCTCTTTTGGCCGTGGACCTGTCGGACGAACCTGGGCGAACGTTCAGGGTTCCGGCTCAGTGGTTTCCTGACGTGTCAGCCAACCTCAGCATCGCCAATATGGACTTTGCGGACTTCGCCGATGCCGCTGATGGATCAGGAACGTTCCGCGGCTTTGACGGGGGGCTGAGGCCTCTCTGCTGAGGTTCGTCCGGGGGGAGCTATGTGTCGCGCCAGTTCAGCGTGGGCTTCACGCGTGAGTCTGCGGCTCATCAGGTCGATCATCGCGATGCGGATCATGGCTTCGGATCGGTGGGGATGGGTTTCGTAGTCGCGGGCGAGACGGCGGTGATGCATGAGCCAGCCGAAGGTCCGCTCGACGACCCAGGGCCGCGGAATCACTTTGAAGCCCTTCTGAGCGGGGTTGCGGCGGGTGACCTCGACGTCGATGCCCAGGCGGGCGCCGTGGTCGATGACCTTGGTGCGATAGCCGGTGTCGGCCCATACCTTCGTGACGCGGGGGTGGCCTTCGGATGCCACCGGCGTTGTCGGAGACGCTGGCGGCGGTGACCAGCACGCCCAGGAGGAGGCCGAGCGTGTCGACGCCTATGTGACGTTTGCGGCCCTCGATCTTCTTGCCCGCGTCGATGCCCTGGCCGGCCGCGGGCACATTGGCCTAGGTCTTGACGCTCTGGGCGTTGAGAAGGCAGGCGCTGGGCTCGACATCGCGGCCTTCGGCCTTCCGGACCAAGCGCCGCAGGAGGCCGTTGAGCTGGTCGAAGACCTCGTCCTTCTGCCAGGCGGCGAAGTATCCGTAGACGGTTTCCCACGGAGCGAAGTCGTGTGGCAGATACCTCCATGGGATGCTGGTCCGGTCGACGTAGAGGCTGGCGTCCATGATTCGGCGCAGATCGTGTTCGGGCGGCCGGCCGATGTCCAGGCCCTTCCCCCTTCGCTCGGTCGCCAGGCCGTCAGAGTCGGTTCCAGCAGTTCCCAACGGGCATCGGACAGGTCGCTCGGATACGGTCGCGGTCCGCGAAGCATGTTTCTGTAGTAGCAATGGCGGCCTTCCCGTTGCAGGGCGCAAACAGGCGCGACCGGGGGCGCGTTGGGATCAGACAGGAGCGAAGGGATCGAAACGGACCCTCGAAAGACGGCACCCGCCCCGCCTGCCACAACAGACGTCCGAAGCCTCAGCCGACCCGAGCCGTTCTGCCACCTGAACTGCGATGAAGCACCCCTGCCGGGATAAAACGATCTTTTAAAGAGCGTTTTATCCCGGCAGGGGTGTTTGACGCCCTATATGGGTGGCCGAGTGAGCTGGGACTGCTGAAGCTAGGGTCGCTGTCCGTGATGTGAGAGACGGCTGACTCGATCGCCGGAGACGTTTCCGCCCGTTCGCTCCTGTCTGATCCCAAGGCGCCCCCGTCACCCCTGTTTGCGCCCTGTGACTGCGTGTCTGCCGACGGAACTATCGAAACATGTCCCGACAGCGGCCGTATCCGAGCGACCTGTCCGATGCCCGATGGGAACTGCTTGAGCCCATTCTGTCGGCCTGGCGGGCCGAGCGGCGAGGGAAGGGCCCGGACATCGGGCGGCCGCCCGAGCACGACCTGCGGCGGATCATGGACGCAGTCTTGTATGTGGGCCGGACCGGGATCCCCTGGCGCTACCTTCCCCACGACTTCGCGCCATGGGAAACCGTCTACGGATACTTCGCTGCCTGGCAGAAGGACGGCGTGTTCGACCAGCTCAACGGCCTGCTCCGCCGACTAGTTCGGGAGGCCGCAGGCCGAGATGCCGAACCAAGCGCGTGCGTGCTGGACGCCCGGAGCGTCAGGACCTCGGCCAACGTCCCGGCCGCCGGGCAAGGCATCGACGCGGGCAAGAAGATCGCCGGACGCAAGCGCCAAGTCGGCCTCCTCGTCCAGCCGCGCCTCGGTGAACCTCGCTTAGTTCTTGAGTCATAGGGACATCGCCAAACCGCCATCCACGGCATCGCAGACACACGGCTTGCCCACTCGATCGCGCCACTTGAACCATGGACAGCTGCGAGGCCACCACGAGGCCTGAGCGGTGGGCCAACCGATCGACGCGTCTCCGCAGGCTTCGTGTGCGGATCGTGGTCCGTGCCGTTGGAGACAACCGTCGTTCCGCGCCCCGCAGCAGCCGCAGTTCGCATCAGTCGAGGGTGTTACTACGGGCGGCCCGCAGAATCTCGTCGGAGAGCCCGGGCTCGACGTGGCGTACGGCGCGGGCGATCATCAGTGCGCCGACCATTTCGCTGAGCAGGCGGATGGCCTTCTGGCGGGCTTCGGCCGGGTCGGGGTCGTGGCCCTTTGCCTCGGCTTCACGCAGGAACTCGGTGGCGAAGCCGGTCAGATAGCCTCGACGCCTTCGGCGTAAGCGCTTTGCACCGCTTCGTTCAGCCGTACGGCGTCGGTGACCAGGGAGGCGGAGGGACAGCCGCCGTTCGCGTCGTCACGGTGTGCGGTGGACAGATACCCGGCCACGACGTTTTTCAGCGGAGGGCCGGCCTTGTCCTGACCGTCCTCGATCATGGCGGCCAGGCTCTCGTGTGAGGCTGCGAAGGAGGCCCTGCAGTCCCGACATCCACCGTGAGCTGCTCGCGGTGCATGTGCTCGGTGACGTCGTCGCCGTCGAACTGCGGATTCAGGGGACGCATCTCGGCGCGTTCCCGACTCCGGTCGGCGACATCCCTCCCACCGGAAGCCGCATCGACGTGCCGACGGCGGACCTTTGGTACCTCCGTGAGGGAAAGATCGAAACGTTCAACTGCTACAACGCGGCGCACGTACTGCTCGCGCAGATCGGGGCCACCCCCGACTTCACTTCGGCGATCGAGGCCGCCAGGACGGCTGCCACAGGGGCGTAGCACCACCGCACGGCGCCCAGCAGGCCACAGAGCTTCGCCGGGCCGGCCACCGCCGGCCGGCCCGGCCTGCTCGTCGTGCGCCCGCTGCTTCCCCTACGCGGACGGGCACACCGATCAACCGCATGCCCGCCACGGCCCTCGACACCCACGTCATCCCAACGCAATCCGCTCATGTATCAGATGACGATCTACACCCTGCGCACGGCAGAAGCGCTCGAGCAGTACGCCACCGTGCACTGGCCGAGGCATCTGAGCAGCATGCCCTCATTCGACGTCACCGTGCACGGCTTCTGGACCGATCACGAGGCCGGCGTTCACCGATCGATCGCCCTGCTCCCGTTCGACCAGGGGCAGACCCCGCCGCGTTCGCCGCCGCCTACCTGCCGAGCACCGAACCGGAGGCGGACACGCAGGGCTTCGACATCATCGCCGTCGAGGACCTGCTACTCGATCCGGTCGCCGAGTTTTCCCTGTTCCGGGCGTCACGCGCCGCGGCGAAAAGACCGAGCGCTCTCACCATGGGACTGCACATCCTTCGGTGCAACTCCTGGTCATGGAAGGTACTTCGCTGAGCACGTGGGTGAGCGGCATCACCGTACGGCAAGCCGTCGTCGTCCACCTCCACGCTCTACCGCGCCACGCAGCGACTGGGCAGGGCTTGGGTGTTCCAGCGGATGCGGCTGTCGACCTTCGTTGTGACCGGGTGCGCTGGTTGGCTTCGACGGACACTCGGCGCCAAGTCCCGGCTTTCTCGCGCGCATGGGTGCCGGTTGTCGTCGTCCATCACCTCACCGGCGTGTTCTTCCTGGCTGCCCCGCCTCCGTGGCGCTTTCGTCGTGAGTTACAGGGGGCTGTCTGGGACGGCTCATTGGATCGAGGTGCTTGGTCCCGCGTCTCGAAGCGGCCTTCCAGGCGTGCCTTGCCGCTCACGCCGCAATCCCTGTCGGGGTTCGCAACGGTCACCTCGGTTCGCCAGTCGGCAATCACCTGGATGACGGAGGTGCCTGCGGCGACCGTCCGCTCCTCAGCGTCTCCGCCAGGTGGACAGGCGACGACGTCCTGGGCGCCGAATCCCCGTCGCGCCCGGCGGCGTTCGCCCTGGCCGAGACGCCGGACCGGGCCGAGCGACGACCAGCCGAGCGGTTCGCTGGTATGGGCCGTGAGGGACACGACGAGGAGACGTACGAGGGCGGCACCTGAACCTGCTGGCCCGATCCTCAGCACTGAGCCTCGGCCGTCGCGCGACGACACGCCCAGCCCTCCAGCACAGCCCTCCGGCCACCGCTCACCGACAAGAGCAGAATCTTCGATCCCGAACAGCTCATGATCGACGTGCGGTCCCCTGGGCGTGGGGCGGGCACAACTCCACGCCCAGGAGGCGGAGAGGTGTCAGCCGGTGGGGCCGGTCCAGCCGGTGGGGAGGTGGGCGAGGCGTACCCGCTGGGGATGGTCGCCGACGGGCACAGAGGTGATCTTCCGGCCGGTGGTGAAGCTGATGGCTGTGACCTGGTCCGCGCCGCTTTCGGAGATGATGCATGCCTCGCCGTCGCCGCTCACGGTGGCCCAGTACGGTTTGGAGGCGGTGATCAGTGGGCCTTCCTGCAGGGTGGCGCGGTCGACAACGGAGGCGTAGTTGTCCATGGTTCCGGCGATGCAGAGCTTGGTGCCGTCCGGGTTCATGGACATGCCGTGGTGGCGGGAGTCGTTGACGTAGGTGGTGCGGTCGTCGCTGGTGCCGGGGTTTTTCGGCAGGGTCTTCATTCTGGTGATCTTGTCCGCGGCGACGTCGTACTCGAAGAAGCCGTTGAAGAACGAGACCTGGAAGTACATCTTGGACTCGTCGGGCGTGAACGCGACCGGCCGGATCGAGTCGGAGAAGTCTTTGCCGCCGGGATAGGCGTTCAGCCGATCCCGCATGTCGATGGTCTTGACCACCTTGAGCGTCTGGGCGTCCGCCACGGTGATCTTTCGGTCGCCCTTGAGGAAGTCCTGCCAGGGGGCGTCGAAGTCGTTGTTGACCTCGCCGATCGACATGTTCCATATCTTGCCGTCACGGGTGAAGACGTTCTCGTGGGGCTTGTCGCCGGTGGCGAAGGAGCCGATCTGACGCCCCGTGTTGATGTCGAGCACGTGCACGGCGTTTCCTGTGGAAGCCGACACTGCCACCCGCGACCCGTCGGGGGAAACTGCCATGTGGTCGGCCCGGTAACCTGATACGCGGAAGCGCCACTTGAGTGCCCCCGTGGTGGTGTCGATGGAGGCCACATCGCCGAAGCTGGGGCGCGACACCACGATCGCCGAGCCGTCGGGGGTGGTGTACATGTCGTCGACGAACTGGTCGTGGCCCTCTCCGGCGGTCTCCCGGATGCCCAGGAAGAAGATCAGCCGGATGGGGTCGGTGTAGATCTCCCTCAGTCGCTCGCTCTTGTCGGGGACCAGGTTGATCCGGCCGACCTTGGAGAAATCACCGGCGGACTTGATGACGTCTGCGGTGCCCTCCCAGTTGTTGCCGACCAGCATCACTTCCTGGAGAGCAGGTTCGGCGTGGGCCGTGCTCGCGGGCACCAAGGTGCCGGCGGCCATCAGGGCCGCTGCGGCCATGCTCCACAGCCGCCGGCCGTTGGTGCGGGGGCCGCCTTCGGCGCGCCGATGAGAGCCGAGCAGGGCGGAGGGTGGTGCAGTGTGCATGTTTCGCTCCTCTGCAGGAAGTGAGGTGCCGGGTGGGCAGGAAACTGGAGCACTGTGCGGTGAGTCCGCCCGCGGTCGAGCACGAAGCGACTCCGTGCGGAGAGACCGTGGTAGTCCTTGCCGACGGGTCTACGGCTCACGGTTCGCCCGAGGAGTCCGCGCGCCTCGCGGGCGTGACGCGCACCCTCAAGTCTGAACACCGTCTCATTCAGACTTGGGTTACCGGATAGTAGGGAGGGGTTGGGACGCGGCGCAAGGCCTGTGCGGCAGGATTGTGTGAACGAGGAGGCAGGAAGGGGTGGCAGTGGCGGGAAGAATCACCCCGTCCGAGGGCCGGTACGGAGGCCGGAATGCGGCCGAGCGGCGGGCGGAGCGGCGCGAGCGGTTCCGCACAGCGGGCCTGGACCTGTTCGGTGCCGGACCGGGGTACCGGGCCACCAGACTGGGCGACCTGTGCAAATCGGCAGGCCTGTCGACCCGTCAGTTCTATGAGGAGTACCGCACCCTGGAGGACCTCTTGGCCGACCTCCACCTGTACGTCAACGAGATCGCCGAGAACGCCGTCGTCGACTCGCTGCCCCAGGTCCAGGAGCTTCCCTTGGCGGAGCGTGTCAGCGCCTGCACGCGCGCCTACCTCAGAGGGGCCGCCGGTGATATGCGGCATGCCCGTATCACCTACGTCGAGATCGTCGGCGTCAGCCCTCGCATCAACAACCAGCGCCTGCAGCGCCGCGCCATCTGGATCGAGTTGCTGAACCACCTGGCGGACGAGGCCGTGGAACGCGGGGAAGCGCCGCCCGACAACTACCGTCTCGCCTCAGCGGCCCTCATCGGCGCCATCAACGGCCTGATGCACGACTGGGTCGTCGGCTGGGTGACCGCCACACGGGAAGAGATCGCCGATGAACTCGTGCGCATCATTCTCGGCAGGTACCGGCCCACCGGTTGACCGCGGCCGGAGAGGACCGGCAACTGCCCGGATTCGGTCGCCCTGGCGCGGGTGAACCTCGACGCGACGCCACGGGGTTGCGTGGTCCATCGGCACGGCGTTCATCTGCCCGCCGTGGGACGCCGGTCCACCGTGGTTCCCGGGCTGGACCCCGTTCTGCGTGCGGACCACCGCACCCGATTCCAGGTCGACGACCATCATCTGGCCGGTGGTGTTGTTGTCGGTCCGACGGCCGCTCCGGGGGCGTGGCAGACCAGCCCTCCGGTGCCGCGTACTCCAGCGCGGCGGCATTGCGCTCACGGTCGGCGGCCATCATGACCGGGCGACGGGCAGGTGCAGGCATCCTGCTGCCGACCGGTGAGTGAACCGTCCGCATGACGGAGCGGGCCCTCGATCCCGGTGGGCGGCCCACTTACGGTGGCCCCTCGCGGCTCGCGGTCCGAGTGCCCTTGGCGCCTGGCCGGGGCGTACGCCCGGGCCGGTGCGCCGCCCCTCCCGCCGGCAGGTCATCGAGGGTGGGGCCAGCCCGCCCCACGCGCAGGCGGTGGCGCCCACGCGAGCTCGGCCCGACCTAGCCACCACCCCCAACAAATGGACGTGCCGTTCATTTAATGACTATATGGACGAGGCGTTCATATAAAGCCAAAGAACGACGAGGAGTTCCCATGAACACGTCCGCACCCGACCGCGCCGCTCTCGTCACCGGCGGCTCCGGCGGCATCGGCCGCGCCACGGCCGAGAGGCTGGCCAAGGACGGCGTCGCGGTTGCCGTCCACTACGCCGGCAACCGGGCCAAGGCGGAGGAGACCGTCGCAGCCATCACTGCGGCCGGCGGCCGCGCGATCTCCGTAGGCGGCGACGTCGCCGACGAGAACGCGATGCGTACCGCCTTCGAGACCGTGGATTCCGCATTCGGCGGCATCGACGTCGTGGTGAACACGGCCGGCATCATGGTCCTCGGCCCGGTCGCGACCTTCGACCTCGACGAACTGGACCGCATGCACCGCACCAACATCCGCGGCACGTTCGTCGTCAGCCAGCAGGCCGCGCGAAGCCTGCGCCCCGGAGGCGCGATCATCAACTTCTCCACGTCCGTGGTCCGCACCCAGTTTCCCCAGTACGGCGCCTACGTCGCCAGCAAGGCCGCCGTGGAGGCCATGACCCTCATCCTCGCCAGGGAACTGCGCGGCCGCGACATCACCGTCAACGCCGTGGCCCCCGGCCCCACCGCCACCCCTCTCTTCCTCCGGGGCAAGGACGAGGAGACCGTCGCCAAGCTCGCTAAAGCGGCCCCGCTGGAGCGCCTCGGCAAGCCGGAGGACATCGCCGAGACCGTCGCCTTCCTCGCCGGCCCGGCCCGCTGGGTCAACGGCCAGGTCATCTACACCAACGGCGGCCTTGCGTAACCCCCCTGAGCGGCCCGACTCAACCGGCCGCAGCCACCCCCTCTGAAAGGCCCCCGTGTCCTCCACCAGCAACGTCGTCGTCATCACGGGCGCCTCCAGCGGTTTCGGCGCCCTCACCGCCCGGGCCCTGGCAGACGCCGGCCACACCGTGTACGCGGGCATGCGCAACACCGCGGGCCGCAACGCGCCGCAGGTCCAGGCCGCGGCCGACTACGCCCGCGAGCACGATGTCGACCTGAGCTCCATCGAACTCGACGTGAACGCGCAGGACTCCGTCGACGCGGCCGTAGCGCAGGTCGAGGCCGAGTCCGGCCGGATCGACGTGCTCATCCACAACGCCGGCTACATGGCCACCGGCCCCGCCGAGGCCTTCACCCCGGAACAACTCGCGGATCTCCACGACGTCAACGTGCTCTCCACCCAGCGCGTCAACCGCGCCGCGCTGCCCGGCGTGCGCCGCCGGGGCCGGGGGCTCGTGCTCCGGGTGTCCAGCAGCAGCGTCAAGGGCGGCACTCCCCCGTATCTCGCCCCCTACTTCGCGGCCAAGGCCGCCATGGACTCCCTCGCGGTGTCCTACGCGGCCGAGCTGGCCCGCTGGGGCATCGAGACCACGATCGTCGTACCCGGATCGTTCACCAGCGGCACCAACCACTTCGCCCACTCCGGCCGCCCCGCGGACACCTCCGTCGAGGCCGAGTACGCGACGAAGTACCCCGGGCTCATGGATCAGGTCGCGGAGAAGCTGGCGGCACTCGGCCCCCGAGAACGCGAACGCGTCCATGGTCTCCGACGAGATCGCGCGCATCGTCGCCCTGCCTGAGAGCAACCGGCCCTTCCGCGTACACATCGACCCCGCGGACGACGGGTCACAGGAGGTCTCGGACAACGCCGACCGCATCCGTGCCACGTTCCTGGAGCGGATCGGTCTCGCCGACCTGCTGGGCGGCGGACACTGACCTCGCCCGGAGGCGTGCGGGCTTCGGCCCCGCACGCCTCCGGCACGGACCGCAGCGCCACCAACCCCTCACCCCGATCAGGAGCATCCCGTGTCAGAAGCCGCGAAGACCCCGGCGAACAGAGGCCGTGGACGGCGACCCGCCGAGGAGGTGCGGGCAGAGATTCTGCACGCCGTCGGCGAACTGCTCCTGGCGGAGGGGACGAGTCGTCTCACCTTCGAGCGGATCGCGAAGGCGTCGGGCGCCAGCAGGACCACCCTCTACAAGTGGTGGCCGTCCATCGGCGCGCTCGCGCTCGACGGCTACTTCCATGCCGTCGAGGAGACCCTCGCCTTCCCCGACACCGGGGACATCCGAGCGGATCTGCTCACACAACTGCACGCCTTCGCCGAGGTGATGACCCGGACACCCGGCGGGCGCATCCTCACCGAGCTCATCGGCGCCTCCCAGACCGATGCGCAACTGGCCGCCTCCTACCGGGACCTCTACTCCGCCCGTCGCCGCAGGCTCGCGGGCGAGCGGCTGCGGCAGGCCCGGGCACAGGGGCAGATCCGCCCCGACGTCGACGTGCAGGTCATGGTGGACCAGCTCTGGGGAGCCATCTACCACCGGCTCCTGATACCCGACGAGCCGGTCACCGGGGCCTTCGTCACGGCCCTGGTCGACAACCTCCTCCTAGGGGTCGCCACCCGCCCGGGGACCGGCTCGGCCGGCTGAGCCGGACGGCCACCGAGCGGGGCCGCTTCCCCGCACACACGAAACCTCTGTTTTTTTCATCCTCATGACGGCCTCTTGCGGCGACGTGTTCACGTCAATACAGTTCCCGGCGTCAAGTTGCAGCGCTACCAGTAGTCCGTTCGCGGCCCGCTGTGCGCCGCAGTGGAGAACTAATCGAAGGAGCCCTCGGTGGGATTCACGCGGCGCACGTTCTTGCAAGCAGCAACGGCGGTGGGACTGATGGGAGTAATGGCGGGTGGGGAGGCCACGCTCGCGCACGCGGCGCCCGCGGCCGGCGGCCCGGGCGACGTGGTCGGCAAGGTGACTGTGGGATATCAGGGCTGGTTCGCCTGCAAGGGCGACGGCGCCCCGATCGACGGCTGGTGGCACTGGGCGCGGAACTGGGGGGAGACCCCCTCCCCGTCCAACCACGCCATCGTGGCCTGGCCCGATGTCCGTGAGTACCCGGCCACGTACCGGACCGCCTTCGGCAACCTCGGCAACGGGCAGCCGGCCTCGTTGTTCTCCTCGTACGACCAGTCCACCGTCGATACCCACTTCCGGTGGATGAAGCAGTACGGCATCGACGCCGCGGCCCTCCAGCGGTTCAACCCGACCGGCGGCGAAGGACCGACGCGCGACGCGATGGCGAGCAAGGTACGCGCCGCCGCGGAGGCCGAGGGCGTCAAATTCTACATCATGTACGACGTGTCCGACTGGACGTCCATGCAGACGGGCATCAAGGCCGACTGGACCGCCAAGATGCGTGCGCACACCGCTTCTGCCGCCTACGCCCGGCAGAACGGCAAGCCGGTGGTGTGCATATGGGGCTTCGGCTTCGACGACGCCCAGCGCCCGTTCACCCCGGAGGCGTGTCTGGACGTGCTGAACTGGTTCAAGGCCCAGGACTGCTACGTCATCGGCGGGGTTCCGACCTGGTGGCGCACGGGCGACCGGGACTCCCGGCCGGGCTTCAGCGGCGTCTACCACGCCTTCGACATGCTCTCGCCCTGGCTGGTAGGCCGGATCGGCAACGCCGGTGACGCCGACAACTTCTACAACGCCGCCACCGTGCCCGACCTCGCCGAGTGCACCGCGCACGGCATCGACTACCAGCCGTGCGTCCTGCCCGGCGGGGTCACCGAACGCCAGCGCGCCCACGGCGACTTCATGTGGCGGCAGTTCTACAACATGGGCCGGGCCGGGGTGCCCAGCGTCTACATCTCCATGTTCGACGAATACAACGAGGGCAACCAGATCGCCAAGACCGCGGAGTCCCGGGACTGGGTCCCCACCGGGTCGGGCTTCCTCGCGCTCGACGAGGACGGCACAGCCTGCTCGTCCGACTACTACCTCCGACTGACCGGCGACGGCGGCCGCATGCTCAAGGGCCAGCTCCCCGTCACCGCCATCCGGCCGACCCCGCCGCTCGTCGGCGGCAACGGCAACCAGCCGCCGACCGCCCCCGGCAATCCGCGCGCCACCGCCGTCACCGACACCACCGTCACGCTGGCCTGGACCGCCTCGACGGACGACTCCGGTGTGACGGGGTACCGCGTGCGCCGGATCACGGGGGACACGGTCACCCCCGTGGGCACCGCTCCAGGGAACACCACCACCTACACGGTGAGCGGCCTCGCCCCGTCGACCTCGTACACCTTCGACGTCCAGGCGCTCGACTCCGCAGGCTCCGTGTCCGCGGCCTCGGCCCGGGTCACCGCCACCACGGCGGCCGGCGGCGGCACCCCCACCGGCGACCTGGCACTGCGCCGGCCGGTCTCCGAAAGCAGCCACACCCAGACCTACGGCGCGAGCAACGCCGTGGACGGCGATCCGGGCACGTACTGGGAGAGCGCCAACCACGCCTTCCCCCAGTGGCTCCAGGTCGACCTGGGCGCCACCACAGGCGTCCGTCGCATCATTCTCGCCCTGCCGCCGTCCACCAGCTGGGGCGCGCGCACGCAGACCGTCGCCGTCCAGGGCAGCACCGACGGCGCCTCCTTCTCCGTCCTGCGCTCCAGCACGGACTGCTCCTTCGACCCGCTCACCGGGAACACCGCCACTCTGACCCTCCCCGCCTCCACGACCACCCGCCACCTGCGGCTCGCCTTCACCGCCAACACGGGCTGGCCCGCGGGCCAGCTCGCGCAGCTCCAGGTGTACGGCACCTGACCCCGGAAGCGGCGACGGCCCCGGGGCCTTCATGGGTCCCGGGGCCGTCGCCGCTGCACGCGCTTCGCATCCGAGGGGTTCGTCCCCGCGGCGACACCCGGGCCCCCGCAACGCCCGCGGGCACGACGAACCGCCGGCTCTCGGGGATCAGCTGAACTCGGCGACGACCGTGTGGTCCCCCGTCACCTCACCGAAGCCGGCGCTGGTAGCGTCATCACGAAGCAGGTGGCCGACCGAGCAATACGTCCGGCATCCCTGGCTTCGATCGGCGAGTGAGCAGATGAGTCGGCGACGGCTGTGATCGCTCAAACATGCATGTCTGGAGTGCCGCGAACTGCATATGCCGGTAGGCGGATTTCCTTCAGGTAGGCCGGGGAGAGCGAGAGCCCGAACCGCTGCTCGATGACGCCGAGGGTGCGACGGTAGGCATCCGTGTAGTGCTCACTTTCGGGGGCGACGAGCGTTTTCCCGTCGGGCTGCAGCACGTGCCCGCCAATGAGGTCGGGAAGCAGCAGGTCAGGCTCCCGGCCCCAGCGCCATATTTCCTCGCGCAGCCCGAAGCCACATAGTTCCACGCCGTCCCGAGCATAGAAAACTGTGGCCGGCGGATGCTCTTGCATCGGCACATAGTGGACAGCCTCGATGCCCTTTTGGGATATCTCTGCCAAGCGGTCCCCACCGGTGGAGTCGCCGTACTCCAGGGCGAACGCCCAGCCCTCCTGCTCTCCGACGCGTACGACACCGTCACCGTCCTCGCCCGGTCGGTACCACTCACCAAGAGACCAGGCTTCGGCGTCAGTGATCGGCTCGGTCGCGGCGTCCCGGTCGCCTCCCATGCGTACCGCCAGTTCCTGCGGGGATATCCCGCGTGCGAACACCACACTGGACATCCAGTGCTCCAGATCAACCAGCCACCGAATCCCGTCGCGCACGCCTTCGCCCCTCCCGTAAGCAAATGATCGTCGGGTGCACCCTATGCAGCGGCCCTGAATCGCCTGCGCGGGGAGTGCCGGGAGTGACGGCGTGTACGGAAGTGCGCTGCGCTGAGCCGATCGGTGCCGGTGCGGAAGAAAGGTTCTGTGATGTTGATGGCCCACCCCGCGGTGCTACGGGACCTGATCGAGAATCATGAGGCCCTCATGGCCGTGGGCGCCGCCGAGGCGGAGAGCGCGGAAGTGCGGCGGCGCCTGGACGACGTCGCGTACACCCTGCGCGTGTGCACCGGCACCCGGGACATCGACGCGGCTCTGGTCGCCGCCCGGCACCAGTTGCCCGGCGCCCGCCCTCTGGACGACTCCGTCCTGGCCGGCAGCTGACGGCCCGTGGGCGGCCGTCCGGGCCCACGGACGGGAAGTCGGACCGGCAGCAGGCTCGGGAACCGTCCGTGTCCCATGTCCGGTGCGGTGACCGCCAGCCCGCCGTGTCCCCGTACGACCGTGTCGAGGACACCCGTCAGGTCCAGGTCGACCGACAGTTCCCCGCACACCTCACGGACTCCACCCGGGAGGTCGTCGGGCTCCTCCTCGTCCTCTTCCAGGTCGTCCTCGCCCGCGTACTGCTGGACGATCCGGCCGTCCTCGGCCGCGAACCAGATGTCCGTGCCGCCGGCGTCGCCCACGAAGAGGAGCTGGGCACGGCCGCACGCGGCGCTGACCCGCTCCACCGTCTCGACCATGTCGTGCCAGTCGTGGTAGCCGACGAGCTGGCGGAACTGTCCGAATGCCAGCCGCCTGCCGTCGAGTTCGGGCATCACGAAGGCACGGCTGATGCCCGGGACGGGTCCTCCGGACTCGGGCGCGGTATCACCTCGCACGTCGCGGCCACCACACCCGCCTGGACCGTCACCGGGCGCGGATCATGCAGGTCCAGTGCTTCGAACGCACCCTCGTACGTTGCCCCGGGCTCGGCCGGCCACCAGGCGCTGAGCTGTGTGTCCGGCACCGCGCGGACGCTGCCCGGGAGCTTCACCCGCACCAGGCGCTCCACCAGCGTACGGTCGCGCGCGTCCAGCCCGCCGGCCTCGACGAGGAGCTCGAGCGCACCTCGCCGTACTGGCCGGGAAGCCGTCCGGTCCCGGCACAGCTTCCGCAAGCGCGGCGCGAAGGTGTCCAGCATGACGCGGGCGTACTCACCGGGCGCCGTAGAAGTCGCCGCCCCGGCCGGCCTTCTCCACCAGGGCCCGCACTCCGGCCTCGGAGTCCACACGCAGTCCGAGCAACCCTTGGAAGCCACCGTTCGCCAGCCACTGATCGGGGTCGAGAGCCAGTGCCGCGTACTGCCCGGCACAACGCTCGTCGAAGACACGGAGCAGCCGGCCCCTGAGCCAACCGTCCACCTCCCCGTCGCGTGCCGCCGCGAGGACGGCGTCGAAGGCCGGCGGCCCGATACGGCTCAGCACGTCTCCGTAGGCCTGGAGATGCTGGGCCGAGTGGTGTGCGCGCACCCCGTCCAGCAATCCCGGTGGCGCGCGCTCTCCCTGTGCCGCGAACTGTTCGGCCGCCGCGGCCACACGATCCGAGTCGCCGCTGTTCAGGCCGCCTACGAGCGCCGCGATGTCGGCTTCGATTTACATGCCGGCTCCTGACGACCGCGCACGTGGCTCACCGTGCTCGTCATTCGCCCGGTGCCGGACCGAGGGTCAGCATCCGGAACGGCCGCACGGTCGGGTGGACGTCCTGGCGTGCAACGGCCGGTGCGGGTTCGTCCGTGTGCTCGTGTGCTCCCGTTCCGGCGGGCCCGTGCCGTGTGGCGGCGGCCAGGGGGAGGCCGGCCCTGCGTGTGGTCCGTACGCGGTGCCGTTGCGGCTGTGGACCGCCCGTGCGTCCCCCGAGCACCGTACGGGCCAGGGTGGTCCGCCGGCGCTCTCCCGGCCGGCCGGCGTGGACGACGTACCACGAGGGGGCGTCCCCGGGAGTTCACCTGCCCCACGCTTCCGTTCCATGTGGTGCCTCCCGGCTCCTCACCCCTGGATCACACGATGCTCTCCACGTGTTCCCGACATGACGGAGTCCCTCCATGCCCGCAGCCCGCAAGTCCCTGGTCGTCCTCGCCACCGCTGTCGCCACGTTCGCGGTGGCGGCTGCGGGCCCCGTACAGGCCGCCTCGCGCCTGCCCGTCGTCACCCCGCGTGCCGAGACAGCAGCCCTGCACGACGACGAGGCGGGCGGCGAAGCGGACGCCGACGATCCGGCGATCTGGCGCAACCCGGCCGACCCCGACCGCAGCCTCGTCGTCGCGACGGCGAAGCAGGGCGGACTGCGCGTGTACGACCTGGATGCCCGCGAGGTGCAGTCGATCCCGGCACCCGCCGGCCCCGGGGCGGACGATGCTCCGGGTCGTTTCAACAACGTGGACCTCGTGCACAGCTCGCGTCTCGGCGACCTGGCCGTCACCACGGACCGGGGCAACGACCGGCTGCGCTTCTACCGGATCGACCGCGACGGCGCCGACGCCCCGTTGGCCGATGTGACCGGCCGTACGGTTCCCGCCGTCTTCTCCGCGTCGCAGGACGAGATCGACAAACAGCGCACGGCCTACGGCCTCGCCACCTTCACCGATCCGGCGACCGGGCGTTCCTTCGCGCTGGTCAGCCGGCGCGAGCGGACACGTATCGCTCTTCTGGAGCTGATCTCCGAGGCGGACGGCTCCGTGGGCTACCGCAAGGTCCGCACGCTCGACCTCCCCCACAGCTTCCGTCTCCCGGACGGGACTTCGTGGTCGCCGTGCGGCGAGCCGGGCGAACTCCCGCAGGTGGAGGGCATGGTGGTCGACCCGGCGAACGGCATGCTGTACGCGGGCCAGGAGGACGTGGGGATCTGGCGTCTCAAGGCCGACCTGACGGGAATCCCGAAGCTGATCGACAAGGTTCGTGAGTACGGCGTCCCCGGCACGTATGACGAGGCCACCGAGGAATGTGCCGCGGGCGCCGACCCGGGCTTCGGCGGCAAGAGGCTCACCGCGGACGTCGAGGGCCTGACCCTGGTGCAGGAGGACGACGGGGACGGCCTTCTGCTCGCCTCCAGCCAGGGCGACGACACCTTCGCCGCCTATGACCGTGAGGTCTCCGACGCCAACGAGTACGAGGGCGGCTTCCGGGTCGCCGGCGCCTCCGCGACGCTCGACGGCTCCGAAGAGTGCGACGGTGCCGCCGCTCTGAACGAGCCGCTGGGCCGCCGCTACCCGAACGGTCTCCTGGTCGTCCAGGACGGACACGACGCGCCCGGCGGGAGTGACCGCCCGTCCACGAACTTCAAGTTCGTCGACCTCGGCAAGGTCATCGACGCCGTCGACGACTGAAGCGGGCATGGCGCCCCGTTGGACCACGGACGGCGGACGTCGGCGTCAGGTGGGATGTCAGTGGGGCGGTCTACGGTGCGTTCATGTTCACCCTCCCCGATGCCTTGCCGCCGGGCCGGTTCCTGACCCTTGGTCTGTCGCCCGTGTGGGTCTCCGACGGGTTCCCCCGCGATGTCGAAGCACTGTGGCCCCGCCTGCTGAACGAGCACAGGAGCCATGGTCTGGTCCCTCTCCTGTGCCGCCCCGATGAAATGGGCAGGCCCGTCGCTCCGCACGATGTCGAGCCCCTCCCGCTGGACGAGGTCTTGGCGGCGGACTTCGTGGCGTACCGCCGTCACCGGCTGCCCTTCTGGGCCGACCCGACCCCGGCTCCGGTGCCTGAGGGGATCGACGTCGAGCCGTGGCCGCATGACCCTGGACCGCCCTTCGAGCAGTGGCCGGGCCTGGCGGCCGAGGTCCCGGTCACCTCCACGAGCACGACGCCCGAGGAGGCCGCTTCGCGGACGCTCACTGGGCTGGTCCGTGCCGGCCGGGGCCTGATCGATCTGCGCGGATGCCGTCTGGTTCTCGTCCCCGCCCCGCGCAGCGGTGATGCCCTGGCGTTGCTCGGCTGGTTCTCCGAGGCGCCCCTGCCCCTGCTGTGTGCTCTCCTGCGAAGCTGGGACGACCGCTTCGGGGCCCGAATCGTGGCGGTGTCCGGCAGCACGGCATACCTCTCGGTCGCACGGCCTCCCCTCGACACGGATCAGGCCCAGTTGCTCGCTCTTGAGCATCTGCTGTCGACCGCCGACAACATCGTCGACGACCCGCCCACACCGTTTCCCGCATACGCGTCGGACCTGGTCGGACGGACGGACTGGTCGTTCTGGTGGGACTGACGGGGATGGCCGCCCGGCGCCGGACGCGGATCAGTGCGCGGCCAGCCGCTCTCCGAACCAGGCGAGCGTGGCGTCGATGGTGGCCGGGTGGGCCTGGAGGTGGCGGGGCAGTTCGCCGGCATGGGTCATGACGGGGAGACCCTGCTCGCGGCCCAGAGGCATGCTGGCGGACGCCTTCGGCCTGGAACAGGCGGGCACCGTCCGGGGCCGGCCCCCGTCAGCGCCCGCCTGTCCACGTCAAGGATCAGTGGCGCCCGGGCCCCTTGCCGAGGGTCTTCAGGAGCGCCTGTGCCATGACTGCTTCGCCCTTCGCGTTGGGGGTACCTCCCGCAGTACGCGGCGACCTTGGGTGCCACCCGGAGGATCTTCAGTGTCAACTGGTCGTAGCCGCCGGCCCTGTAGTGCTGCTGCCAGGGGTTGCCGGCGAGGTCCTTGGCGCTGAGGCCGGCGCAGGTGCCGTTGATGGAGCGGAAGCCGACGTCGTTGCCGCCGATCTGCAGGGTCACGAGATCCGTGTCCCTTTTCACCGCCCCCAGTTGAAGCCCGTTGGCGCCCCGCGCCTGCCACATCTCGGCGGTCGTCGCACCGCCGCAGCTCACGTCGGTGAACGAGGTGATCTGGCGGGTCGCGCGCGGTGATCGACGGGTAGTTGCGGTCGGAACGCGCACAGTCGGCGTCGACCTGCGTGGGGATCGCGGGCCGGAAGGGTACGAGTCGCCCAGCGCCACGTAGGTGAAGCGGGGTGCCCCGTGCGCACCCTGCGGCACGGCCGAGGCCGCGCCGGGGAAGGCGACGGTGAGCGCGCAGCTGCTCGGCGCGGCCAGTGCGACAGCGGTGCGTCGCTTGGAAACGGTCTCGCCCCGACGCGTGCGATGCATCATCATGCCCTCCCCAGACTCTCCGGCAGTCCGCGGTCGGGCAGAAGTGACCTGGGCGCACGAGCCGCCAGAAGGCACCCGGCCGCTCCGCGGCTCGTGCCCGGCGGACTCAACCTGGTCGCGTCCTGGCCGCCACCGCTCGCCGCGTCCGGGATGGAGTTGCGTACGACGATGGAGTTCGAGGGGGTGGTGGAGGTGAACTCCACATACTCGCCGGTCGAGGAGCAACGGATTCCCGTCCGGAGGATTCGGTGGCGAAGTTGGTGTGCCCGAAGGTCCGCTTGGCGTCCGACTTCAGCAGGGTGCCCTCGTAGCGCGCGTCCTCCGCCTCGAGTTCGGTGTACGGCACGGCCGCACCACGTCCCACGACCAACGAGCGGGAGAAGGTGTTATTGCCCTCGTTGGTCTCTGCCACCACGGAGGTGGCGTCGGCGGTCGCGAAGAGTGTCGCGCCCCCGTTCGTCGCGGTCCACTCGCCGTCGACGGCGACCGCGATGGAGGCGCCCGCCGCGATGCCGCCGGTGGCGCCGTTCAGGGTGGTGCCGCCGACGGTCAGCCGGGTGACCGACCCGGGCGGCACCGCACTGGTGCCTCGGTTCTGCACGGTCACGGTGAAGCCGACCTTGGCGCCCGGGGCCGGGGCGGCCGGACTGGCGGAGATGCCGCCCCCGGCTCGGCCGACGACGAGAAGCTGCGACTGCTACCGGTACTGGGAGCACGGACGGCGGGCACCTGAAAGCCTCGGGCATCCGCCTTTTGCCGGTCTCGGTAGCAGCCGGACGACACGCCTGCCACCTCGTACGGGCGCGAACCCACCCTCCGAACCGACGGCACTACCCTTGGTCTAGACCTTGACAGGTCCACGCCATATTGCTTGTGTCTGTCTCGTACCACTCAACCCCCCGAAGGAGTGGCTGTATGTCCAGACACCGTCTCTTGGCGCTCTTCGCCGCGCTCGCTCTCGCGTTGGGCGTTGCCGTGCTCAGTCCGATGGCCTCCTCCGCCTCCGCGGCGACGTGCGCGGCAGGGTGGAACTCCTCCTCGGTCTACACCGGCGGCATGAGCGCCTCGTACCAGGGGCACAACTGGCAGGCGAAGTGGTGGACCCAGGGCGAGACACCGGGCGCGGCACAAGTATGGGCCGACCTGGGCTCCTGCGGCAGCGGCTCCGGCAGCGAAGGCGGCAGTTGCGACTACCCGGCCTGGGCCGCAGGCCACGCCTACGTGGCCGGTGACATCGTCAAGTACACGAATGGCAACTACTACAAGGCGTCGCACGACAACCCCGGCTACGACCCCACCATCAGCACGTGGTACTGGGACCCGTACAGCTGCACCGGCGGCGGCACGAACCCGCCCACCAACGGCTCGTTCGTGGTGAGCGAGGCGCAGTTCAACCAGATGTTCCCGAACCGGAACTCCTTCTACACGTACAGCGGGCTGACCGCTGCCCTCAGCGCTTACCCGGGCTTCGCCAACACCGGCAGCGACACCGTCAAGAAGCAGGAGGCCGCGGCCTTCCTCGCCAACGTCAGCCACGAGACCGGCGGACTGGTGTACATCGTCGAGCAGAACACCGCCAACTACCCGCACTACTGCGACAGCAGCCAGCCCTACGGGTGCCCGGCGGGCCAGGCCGCGTACTACGGACGCGGACCGATCCAGCTCAGCTGGAACTTCAACTACAAGGTCGCGGGCGACGCCCTCGGCATCGACCTGCTGCACAACCCGAACCTGGTGCAGACGGACGCGGCCGTGGCCTGGAAGACCGGCCTCTGGTACTGGAACACCCAGAACGGCCCCGGCACCATGACGGCCCACAACGCCATGGTCAACGGCGCCGGCTTCGGTGAGACGATCCGCTCCATCAACGGCTCCATCGAGTGCAACGGCGGCAACCCCGCCCAGGTCCAGAGCCGCGTCAACACCTACCAGAGCTTCACCTCGCTCCTCGGCGTCCCCACCGGCGGCAACCTCAGCTGCTGACCTGACCTCCCACCGTCAAGGCCGCATGCAACCTGCATGCGGCCTTGACGCGATGCGAGCCACCGGCCCTGTCGACCGCCGATGCGCGAGCCGGTCCGCATGCGCTGTCCGCGGGAACGTCCGCGGCATCCGACCGCCCCGCGCGGGCCCGGTGTACTCCGCTTTGCCGAAACGGCAACGTTGATCGCGTCACGTGGCTTGGCGTCGCATGATCGGGGCAGTTCCGCAGGCACCCCACAAACCGAGGAGAAGTGCCCCCATGCGATCCGAACCGACCGCCGCACTCCGCCATCGCACCGTTCAGGGCCCAGCCGGGCGGTTGCACCTGGTGGAGCAGGGCACCGGCCCGCTGGTCCTTCTCGTGCACGGCTTCCCCGAGTCCTGGTACTCCTGGCGCCACCAGCTCCCGGCTCTGGCGTCGGCCGGCTACCGCGCGGCGGCGATCGACGTGCGCGGCTACGGCCGCTCCTCCAAACCCACCGCCGTCGACGCCTACCGCATGCTTGAGCTGGTCGAGGACAACGTCGCCGTCGTGCGAGCGCTCGGCGAGGAGAACGCGGTGGTCATAGGGCACGACTGGGGCTCCAACATCGCAGCCACCTCCGCCCTGCTCCACCCCGAAGTCTTCCGTGCGGCCGGCCTGCTCAGCGTCCCGTACGCACCACCCGGCGGCCCCCGCCCCACCGACGTCTTCAGCCAGGTAGGGGGACCCGAGCAGGAGTTCTACGTCTCCTACTTCCAGGAACCCGGCCGCGCCGAGTCCGAGATGGAGCCCGACGTCCGGGGCTGGCTCGCCGGCTTCTACGCGGCCCTGTCCGCCGACACCATGCCCGCCGAGCACGAGCCCGACCCCCACTTCGTCGCCCGCGGGGGCCGACTGCGCGACCGATTCCCCGCCGCACGGCTCCCGGCGTGGTTGAGCGAGGAAGACCTCGACGTCTACGCCGGGGAGTTCGAGCGCACCGGTATGACCGGGGCCCTGAACCGCTACCGCAACATGGACCGCGACTGGCAGGACCTGGCTCCGCACCGCGGGGCCCCGGTCACACAGCCGTCCCTGTTCATCGGCGGCACCCTGGACGCCTCCACCACCTGGATGTCCGACGCCATCGACGCCTATCCGTCCACCCTCCCCCGGCTGTCGGCCTCCCACCTCTTGGAAGGCTGCGGCCACTGGCTCCAGCAGGAGCGCCCCGCCGAGGTCAACGGCCTGCTCACCGAGTGGCTCACCACCGTGCGGAGCTGAGACAGGACCGTCCTGAGACGCCATCGGGCGACCGGATGACGACCGGACGACCGGTGGCGCTCATGCGCCGGAGCGCGGGTCGGCCCGCACCGGACCGTGGTCCGACCACGGGGTCGGATGTACCCGCTGTTCCAGCCACTGCCAGTACGTCGGCCTGCTCCGCGCGGACCGACTCCTGTCTCCGCTGAGCCAAGTGGGTGTCGAAGCCTCGGGGGCTCCATGGAAGCCCTCAGGCCATCGCACTTCCATCGCAGGATCTGCCGCTGGAGATCCAGCCAGCCGACGAGCGCGGTGCGTGCAGCGCCTGCAACGGGGGACGCTCGAGTGAAGGTGTCCTGTGTGCACGTCACGCGGCGACAAGGTCCGCCCGACCGGAACAGGCGCGCGGTGGTTTGTGGGCGCGCTGGTCGTGGCCTGCCGGCGGAACGGCGGAGATCGACGCGTACGCGCCTCAGGCCATCGGCCTGCAGAAGGCGTGTGTGGGTGGTGTCGAGAGAATCCGGGACTACCTGCGGTACCGGTACGGGCTCGTCTGCCACGTCGAGTACGGCTCAGTGCTGCCGAGTTGGAGCCGGTGCGGGTGGCTCGACCACCCCGCGAATGCGCCGGCCCGGCCGGGGCAGGGCCGGCGCGGGGTGCGTTACGGGCGCGGTATCTCGGTGGTGACCTGGTCGTACCGGACGAGACGGGGGGTGAAGGAATACGAAGGGTGTTCATCCCGGAGTCGTGCCATGGCGTCGTCGAGATACGCCCACATGGCGGCGGGGTCCGCGCCCACGCCGAAGGTCGCGTCGTTCAGCACCTCCATGTCAGGACTCGATATGTACGCCACGTACTTGAGGGTCTGGCTGCCGCCGGCCATGAGTGTCTCGGCCCCCTTCGAGGTGCTGTGTGATGTGTGGCCGTCCCTGCCGCCCGTCATATCGGCGGCCCGGGCGGTTCCGGTTGTCGTGAGAAGCGTCGACGCGGCGGCTACGCCGGTGCCGCCCAGGAGCGTTCGCCGGGAAATCTCTGGCACAGTCCTCCCCCTGCCTTGCCGGCCCTTCCTGCGAGGGCTCGCGGCTGACGTTACAGCCACGTCCTCGCCGTGAAGGGGTGATCGCGGTGAACGCATCCCGGTTCCCGAAGCGCCGTCGGCGGGGACGGAGCCGCGGACGCCTCGGCGCCGCCCCCTGCTTCGGGCACCGCTACCCCTGCGCTACGCCCAGGAGGACCCCGAGCTACGCGCTCTCGTCCCTCGCTACGTCACGCCCGTCCGGCGGTACCTCCAACTCGGCGGCCCGGTCCTGCGCATGACCGCGCCCCGCCGCGCCACGTTCGCGCGGAAATTCGGCAGGGCCGCCTCCGCCATCACGCCCCGTGAGCTGACCGTCCTGCTCGAAGGCGGATGGCGGGAGCGCAAGACCGCTGCGTGGCCCATCGCCGTCGCGGGCAGGACCGAATTCCGCGAAGGCATCGGCGAACTCCTGCTCGCCAGTGAGGTCTGCTACGCGGGCACGGCCTGCTGCGTCGCCTTCGCCGCCTTCGGCACCCCCGCCGACGCGGACCTGACGGCTGCCTACCTCGACCGCTATCTGCGACGCCCCGACCTCTTCTACGACCAGTCGGCCGCCATGGGTGCGCTCCTGCATCTGGATGCCGGGCTCCGCACCGATCGAGCAGCCCGGTTCCTGGCCCCGGGCGGCCTCTGACACCAGTGGATCGACGGGCCACCGCGCAAGGAGCACCACGTCATGCCGGACAGCCACCGCGAAGTCGTCAGCCCGCTCGGCGACTTCGTCGATGAGAGCGCCGACTACCGCGGCGCGGGGCAGCGCTGACAGGGGCCGGTGCGCCCGCAGCGCGGAGTCCCGGGTCGAGGCATGCCGCCGGCGCACGAGGTCGTCCAGCACCTGCGTCCGGCTCCGGCGATCGAGCTGGCGCTGCGGCCTGTCACGGGCGTCCTGCCTCGGCGATCGAGCGGCCCAGCCCTTCGGTCAGCCAGGCGTGGGCCGCCGTCATGTTCAGGGAGCGTCCTCCGGTGACGGTGTCCAGCAACCCCCAGTAGCGTCGCAGACGCGGGTCGAACCCGGACGACCGGGAGACCAGGGCGTGCAGCTGACGACGGAAGGCCGGTGTGTCCGACTCCCCGCGGGCCCGCGCGTGGGCGGACACGAAGGCGTCGACCGCCGCCCCGGGTCCCGGCGGCAGACGCGCTCCCACGGCGGCGGCCGTCAGCGCCGCCGCCTCGTCGATCTCGCCGTAGAAGGCGGGTGCGTCCCGCATCTCCTCCGCGTGATCCCCCGTCCAGCGGGTGAAGCCGGGGGTGGAGACCAGAACGTGGATCTCCGCGTACGCCAGGGCGGAAGCGGGCGAGGGGTCGGCCGGCGGCTCCGGTGACAGCATGGCGACCATGAGGCCGAGTCGCCGCTTCGGCATCTCCGCGGGCAGCTCGCGGTACCAGTGATCGGTGAGGCTTTGCCGTGCCTGCGGTAGCCGCTGCACCCGGGCGAGGATCTCCAGGCGCCGCAGCCGCTCGCCGTCCGCGCACTCGTCGAGGGCGCGCAGTGTTGCCTCACGCCAGCGCAACTGCGTCAACTGTGCCTGTACGGAGGCGAGTTCGTTCGCCACGAGTTCGCCGATGGCCTGCTCACCACTCGCGATCCGCGCGATGGCCGCGATCGGGGTGTCGAGCGCACGCAAGCGCCTGATCAGCCCGATCCGTTCCCAGGCCTCCGGCCCGTAGCGCCGGTGGCCCCCGCTGCTGCGCTCCGCGACCGGCAGCAGGCCGCTGTCCGAGTAGTAGCGCAGGGTCTTCACCGCGAGGCCCGTGCCGGCGGCGAGTTCACCGATGCTCCATGTGCGGTGCGTCACAGACTCTTGAACCTCCAGCGCGCGGGAGCTCCTAGCGTACTGAGCAACGGGCCGCCCCGGCCTGGGTCATCGAGTCACGGGAGAACGCATGCCCTCGGTCCCACCACGTCCCCCCGGACGCGCCGGCTTCCGCGCGCACAGCCTGCGTCTGCTGCGCGTCGCCGCCCTGCTTGTCGTCACCGCCGTGTCCGTCACGACCGCTGCCGCCGAACCGACGCGTGCCGACGGAGCACCTGCGGGAGCCCTCGTAAGGACCGACCACGGCATGGTCCGCGGTGCCGCCCACGGCTCGTACCTCACCTTCGACGGCATCCCGTACGCCGCACCGCCCACCGGCCGTCTGCGCTGGCGGGAGCCCGCACCCGCGCCGGCATGGCGGGGAGTACGGGACGCCACTGCCCCGGCCCCGCGCTGCGTCCAGATGCCGATGCCCGGCGTGGACGGGGTGAGCGGTTCCGAGGACTGTCTCTACCTCAACGTCACCGTGCCGGCGGCGCCTCCGCCCACCGGTGGGCGGCGCCCGGTACTGGTGTGGTTGCACGGTGGGGCCTTCCTCGGCGGTTCCGGCGGCGATTACGGTGCCGAGCGGCTGGCCGTACGCGGTGACACCGTCGTCGTCACGGTCAATTACCGCCTCGGGATCTTCGGCTACTTCGGCCATCCGGCCCTGGGCACCGCTCCCCCGTTCGGCCTCGCCGACCAGCAGGCCGCCTTGCGGTGGGTACGGGCGAACGCGACGCGGTTCGGCGGCGACCCCGGCTCCGTCACCCTTTTCGGCGAGTCCGCGGGCGCCCTCAGTGTCTGCGCGCACCTCACCTCTCCGGGCGCGGCCGGGCTCTTCCAGCGGGCGCTGCTGCAGAGCGGGTCCTGTCACATGTCGTTCCCGCCGGGCGCACTCGGCCCCGGAACACCCGCGTACGAGCCCTTCGCCGCCGAACGCGAGGTCCAGGACAGCGGTGCTCTGGCGGCGCGCCGACTCGGCTGCGGGCCGGGGCCTGCGGCGCGCGTGCTGGCCTGTCTGCGGGAGCAGAGCACGGAACGCCTCGCCACCGCGCCGCTGATGCAGTCCTTCAACCGCCCCGCATTCGGCAACGCACTGCTGCCCGCCGCGCCGGGCAAGGCTCTCGCCACCGGCCGATTCCACCGTGTGCCGCTGCTGCAGGGGACCAATCACGACGAGATGCGGATGTTCGTCGGCCAGTCGCTCGCCGCGTACCCCATCCGCACCGATGAGGACTACCGGGCCCGCCTCGACGAGGCCTTCGGCCCTTCCGCCGCCGCCGTGGCCGCGCACTACCCGGCGTCGCGCTACCCGAGCCCGGCGCTGGCCTGGTCCGCCGCGCTGACCGACCGTTCCCTGGCGTGCACCACATTGCGGGCGGCACGCGAGATCACCACGACGGCACCTCGGGTACCGCTCTACGGATACGAGTTCGAAGACCCGCACGCACCTGTGCCGACCGGCCTTCCCGCGCTTCCTGACCTCCCTTACGGGGCGGCGCACGGGTTCGAGCTGGCCTACCTCTTCTCTGCCGTGCCCACCGAGCAGCTCCTGACCGACGCGCAGAGCACCTTGTCCGACCGCATGATCGACTACTGGGCGTCCTTCGCCCGCACCGGAGACCCGAACACACCCGGTGCGCCGCGCTGGCCGGCCCTGCGCACCACGGGACCGGTGCTCTCGCTGGCCCCCGGACCCGGGGCGGTCCGTACCGGCGACGCGTACGGCGGGCACCGGTGTGCCTTCTGGGACGGCGTGCGGGAGTGACGCACGGCGCCGCTACGGACGCGCGGCCGACGACCGCCCTCGGTCGTCGCCTTGCACGCATGCCATCCATCTCTTTTGGGCCGGGGAGGCGGCCCTCGCGAGCACGGTCTCCGCCGCCGACGGCTCGGGCGACGTGGTCGGCAAGGTGACCAAGGGATATCAGGGCTGGTTCGCCGGCAAGGGCGACGGCGCCCCATCAACGGCTGGTGGCACTGGGCGCGGAACTGGGGAGAGACACCCTTCCCGGCCAACCACCTCATCACGGCCTGGCCCGATGTACGCAACTACCCGGCCACGTACCGGACCGCCTTCGGCAACCTCGGCAACGGCGGGCCGGCCTCGCTGTTCTTTTCGTACGATCAATCCACCGTCCCCGTGCACTTCCGGTGGATGAAGCAGTACAGCATCGACGCCGCGGCCCTCCAGCGGTTCAACCCGACCGGCGGCGAAGGGCCGACGCGCGACGCGATGGCGGGCAAGGTACGCGCCGCCGCGGAGGCCGGGGGCGTCAAGTTCTACATCCCGCGGACACGGGCTGGCCGGCTCGCCCGGCTCCCGGTCTACGGCACCTGATCCGCGCAGGTGGTGTCCTGTCCTGGCTCCGCGCGCCGCCGATCCCTGACTGGCCGCGACCAATCGCGATACGACGTGACGGCCAGCCGAGAACCCGGCGGGCCGTCAGGGGCATCAGTGCCGATGGAACAGACGCGTCCGGCCGGCCGACAGCCCCATCAGAGGAGCCCGGTCCGAGGGCTCCCCGGAGGGGCGAGGCGGTGACGGCAACCTTCGGGCCGTTCACGGACGCTCCGGGATCACTCCGCTCCGAGTCGGGCCAGCTCGGCACGTAGCTCGTTGATCGCTTCCTCGGCGACGTCGTACGCGCTCGGCACACCCGGAACCGGCTGGTCGTCCTCGGGAATCCAGAACTTCCGCCTCGTCAGCCGCAAGGAGTCGAGGAGCTCCGGGATGGCGTTGAAGGTTTCGATGAGCAGCGGACCTGTGGTCGCACGGCATCGGGATCGACCGGGCGCACACCGTCGCGATCCGGTCCGTGCTCGACGCCGAGGGCCGCATCACGACCAGCAACGAGGGCTGCGGCGGCGTTGGCGTCACCGAGGGAGAGGTCATCCCGTACATCGACGGCAAGCGCTGCTGGATCAACCAGGAGAACTACGGGATCTCCGGCCGGACCGCCTGGAAGCGACAGGCCCCGCATCGGCGGATCGCGATCGGCGGCGGCCACGCCGGCACCGACGTGACGTCCCATGTGTTCTTGCCACCGGGCGACGCGATCCGCCATGTTCGTTGCCGGCTGCGGAGCGGCTCGGATGGTGGTGGGTGATGGGGTGGACGGTGGGTGGCGGGTCGTCAACCAGTCGGCGTCGCCTTCGTAGGGACGACGGCGACGGGGGCGTTGGCGAAGTGGAGTGTCGAGTGGACGACGTGTCCCACGTACCGGCTGCCGGTTCTGCTGCTGCGCCCGAGCACCAGGAGCCGGGCACGGGCGGCCAGGGACACCAGCATCTCGGCGGCGAAGCCCACTTCGGTGTGCTCGGTCACCATGACGTCGGGATGGCGCCGGCGCCACGGCCTCAGGAGGGTGACCAGTGCGCGGCGGTGGTCTTCCGCCAGCTGGGCCGGCCTGTTCGAGAGGCCCGTGACACCGGACTGGTTCGTGAACATCGTGGGCAGGTCCCAGGCCCGTGCCGCCCGCAGCGGGACACCGTGCGCGGCGGCCGCTCGGAAGGCGAAGTCCAGAACCGCTTCCGCCTCGTCGTCCTCCTCGGGGACGCCTGCCACGACCTCGCCGCTTCCCGGGGTCCGGCGGACGTCACCGCCACGGATCATCACCACGGGGCAGTCGGCCCGGCTCACTACGCGAAGGCCGACCGATCCGAGGAGGAATCCGGTCACCGGTCCGGGTCTGCGTGATCCGACCACGATCATCTGGGCCTCGCGGCCACGCTCCGTCAGCAGGTCGGCCTCGGGCCGGTCGACCAGTTCGGCACTGGCCTCCACATCGCCGTAGTGTTCACGCACCCAGTCCAGGGTGCCCGCGAGCGCCTGTTCGGCGGCCCGGCGTTCGGTTCCGGCGTCCGCCAAGAAGGACGGATCGTGTCCGTGCAGCAGCAGAAGCGGCGCGGAGCGGCGACGGGCCTCGTCGGCCGCCCAGCCTGCCGCGAGCAGACTGTCCGGCGTAATGTCGATTCCGGCGATGATGGGCTGGTGCTGCACGACGTCTCCTCATGGGCGGCAGGCGGTGGATGACCGGCGTCGGGCTGAGCGGCCTCAGTCCAGGAGGCCCTGGACTTCGTCACTGTCGGTGGGGGCGCGGGAGAGTCTCATATCCATGTCCAGAATGTACGAACATAGGACTGCTCACGCCGTGCGGGCGCGCCCATTCCCTGAAGCGGCACCCGATCAGATGCCCCCTCGCCCACCACGTGCGCCCGAAGGGCTCGACGCCGGCCTCAGATCCGCCGGTCCGTCGCCGATGATGCCGCCCGCAGCGGCCCGCGCCGCCGACCGGTCACGTACGCGCCGAGGCCGGCCGCGAGGAACACGAGGCCGAGGGCGCCGGACACCACGGGACCTGTGGGCGCGGTCTCCTCCTCCACCACGCGTCCCCGTACGCCCAAGACCGCGAAGGCGCCTTCATGGACATCGAGGTGGTAGCGGGAGTCGTTGGAATTCGCACGGTAGTCGCCCAACACGAACAGGCGCCCGGCCGGGACCCGCACGTCGTACGAGACGGCGTTCGGATCACCCTGTGTGTCCGCGACGTAAGGCTCTTCGAGCGTCCTCCCGTTCACCGAGACCCCGCCCCCGGACCCCGTGACCCGGTCGCCGCCGATGCCGATGACGCGCCGCAATGCCGGCTCGGTCATGTACCGCTCGGGCGGGTCCATGAGGACCACATCACCCCGGTGTACGCCGTCCGAGCCGATCGGCTCCACGAGCACGCGCGCCCCGGGCGGGAAACCGGGCCGCATGGAGTCGCCCCGGACCGTCACCGTCTCGTACCGCACGAGGCCGGAAGCGACCGAGCCGACCAGCAGCACGAGACCGACTGGCGTCAGCCCCCAGGCCAAGGCCCGCCATCCCCATGCCATTCGCCGCCGCCTCATGAGACCCCGCCCGCTTCCTTGATCCACCGCACACCTCGCACAGCGCGCCCGGCACGCGAAGCGTTACCCCTCGCCACAGCACGGGGGCCGGGTCGACGTTCTTCGTGGCGTACTCCCACTCGTCGTGCTCCGTCTCGACCTCCTCGAAGAGCTCTAGCACGTCGTACCGGAAGTCGGCAGGTATCTCATCGAGGGCGGCGCGATACGCCTGAGCGGCGGGCTTGGCCTTGGCGAGGGGCAGACGGCCGATGGCGGGGTAGCCGTCGACCGAGTGCGGAACGAATGGGAAGCCGTCGGGCAGCCCGCCGCAGAGGAAGTCGTGGGGCTACAGGTCGGCGGGGACGCCGACGCGTCGTATCCCGTCGTCGACCAGACCGAAGAACGACGAAGGTTTTGAGTACGTGCCCAGGTGCATAGGATCGGATGCGTTGTGGTCGATGATGCGCTGCAACGCGCTGTTGTAGGCGTTGCCGACGTACGCGGCGTCCGATGCGGTGGCGCTCCGCAGCCGTACACACTGCCGCACCCGGCCGTACCAACCACTCCCTGCGAGAGCAAACAACCGTGACGGCAGACCCCCGAACGACGCCGATTCCTCAGGCCCCTGAGGGCTTGAGCCGGCGAGCTCGTTACTTCGTCGAGGGACACGGGCTGCGTGTTCCGCACCGCGACCTCAAGCCCTTGCGGGAGGTATGGCTCAAGCAAGGAATTCCGGACGCCGAAATCGACCGGGCTGTCACCTTCCAAGAGCGGTGGGGCGGTCTCGCCCTGCCCCCGGCCCCCGAATACGAGGGCGGCCCGCGCGTTCTGGAAGCCGATGCCCCCGAGGGCTCGGCCGCGAACGGATGGCGGTTCCCTGCCGGCGGCTGTCGCGTCGCGATGGCCCATGGGTTCATGATCGGACCGGGGGGTGAGTTCGGGATCGATGCCGACCACTGGACGCCGCTGCACGCCAGCACAGAGGGATGGGTGGAAGCCCTGGCGCTGGCCGGCCACGCGGGCTACTGGGCCAAGACCATCACGAAGGTCAAAGGCAGCGCTGTCGAGGATTTGAACCTCGAAGGATTCGAGCCGGTACCCGAAGTCCAAGGACTCGCTGACACCTGGTGGCGGGGCAAGGACTCGCTCATCGCCATCTACCGCGGCGAAGCCTCAGGCTTCAGCGCCCCCCACTGCCTGAGGGCCCATATCTACGGCGGGCTCGATGCATGGGGCCTGACCGGCAACTGACTCCCGAAGGGCGGGCCCTCGATCCCGCCGCTGAGCGTTCGCGTTGCCACAGTCAGTCATGCATCGTGACCAGGACGAGGGCGCCGGCCCGCCAACTATTGCCCTCAAGATCCGCTAACCAGCTCCCTCCACCTTCCGGTTACCTACATCGAAGAGAGCACCACCCGCCAGCTACGATCCGCGGTCACAATCACCGAACGTGACAGACCCTCCGTGCACGCACCGGTCGGGTGGCCACGCAGAGGTTCTCACTTACCAGAGATGCGGTCGGCGCTACCAGAGATGCGGTCGGCGCTGGGATACGGGAGCGCCCCCGGCCATGCCCGGGGGCGGTCAGGCCCTCTCGGCAACCCATCATCGACAAAGGCGAAGCGGGATGCTGCATGCCCGCAAAGCTGGTGCGGGCCACTCCTTCGCATGAACGCCCGGCATTACACCGAGGGCGGGAGGCACCCCCTCCTAGGGTGTGCGCAGTACAACATTTGAACCGGAAGAAACGAGATGTCCATGCGGGAAGAAGCGATCGCACGGGTCCAGCTGGTATTCACGTTGTTCGACGCCGATGGGAACGGAGTCATCGAAGAGCACGACTTCGAGCTCATGGCGGAAAGAGTCGTGGCGGCAGTCCCGGAAGCCGACGCAGGCAGGCACGAAGCGATGGTGAATGCATTCCGGGCCTACTGGCAGACCCTGGCCGTAGAACTGGACATCAACCGTGACGGCCGCGTCGACTACGCGGAGTTCCGGGACATCGTCCTCACACCGGAGCTTTTCTCCGAAGCGGTCAGTGAGTTCGCCGACGCCCTCACTGCGGTCGCGGACCCGAACGGGGACGGGATGGTCGAACGACCCACCTTCGTCGCCGTCATGAAGGCCATCGGCTTCGCCACGCACAACATCCACGCCTTCTTCGACGCCCTTGAGCCAGCCGGCACGGAGCATGCCTCGGTTCCTGCTTGGACCGAGGCCATCAAGGACTACTACCGGCCGGACAAGGCGGGCCTCGCTGACCACCTGGTCACAGCACCAGTCGGCTGACCGCCCGGGCCGGCCCAGGCAACGACTGCGTAGGGAGCTTGCCCTCTATGCTCTCTCCCTCGGCCCCGCCTGAACACTGATGGAAAGAAGCTCAGAAAGTACTGCCCTGCCGCCGACCCCGCACCGTATTGGGCGGTGGCAGGGCCTCCTCGGGCGCGGCTCTGCCGCCCGCCGGTGGTCGTTCAGGACGCCGAGCGCTTCTTCGCAGGCCTTGAGGCCGAGGTCTTCTTCGCCGTCGTCTTCTCGGCAGCCGGCTTCTTCGTAGGGCTCTTCTTGCGAGGCCGGATCTCGTGAACGGTGGCGGCCTCGCTGCTTTCGCCCCGCTTCTCCTTCGCCGCGGTGACGGAGGCGTTCAGGGCGGCCATGAGGTCCATGATCTTGCCGGACTCCCCCGCCCCGCCGGCTTCGGCCGGCTCGGGCCGCTCCTTACCCTCGGACTTCGCCTCGATCAGCTCCTCCAAGGCGTCGCGGTAGTGATCCCGGAACTGGGCGATGTCGTCGGTAGTCATGGACTCGGCAAGCTGGACGGCCTGCTCGATCTCCGCCTCATCCACCTCCACCTGTCTGGGCGCGAGGGACTCAGGGCTGCGGACCTCGTCGGGCCAGTGCATCGCATGCAGGACGATCGCACGTTCCCTCACCTGCAGCAGTCCCAGCCGCTCACGGCCGTGCCACGCGAACTTCGCGATGGCCACCTTGCCGGAGCGCTCCAGCGCTTTGCGTAGGAGGGTGTAGGGCTTGGCGGCGACCTGCCCGTCGGCGCCGAGGTAGTAGCTGTCGCCGATCCGTACCGGGTCGATGCTGCCGGCGTCGACGAACGCGACGATCTCGATCGCCTTCGCCGTCGGCAGTGGCATCTCCTGCAGCTCGCGATCGGTCACCGGCACGACCTCGTCCTTGGAAACCTCGTAGCCCTTGCCGATCTCCTCCTGCGACAGCTCCTTCTCATCGAGCTCGCAGAACTTGCGCGTACGGACGCGGCCCATGTCCTCCAGGTGCACCCGCCGGAAGTGGATCGAATGGTCCTCCGTCGCACTGATGATCTTCGTGGGGATCGTGACCAGCCCGAAGCTGATCGCTCCCGACCACAGCGGCCGCGGCATACGCACACACCTCCAGGCCCCCCTGCGGGCAGAGACGGCAACGGGCCGCGCGCCGGACACATCGCCCAGCGGCGCCAGCCGCACCTCGATCCTCGCGCCGCGCACGGGCCGCCGCATCCCGAGCCCCGCCCGGGGCGACGCGTGTCAGCAGTGGCTTGCGGTTCGGACAGCAGCGGAATCCCATCAGGACGTGCAGTGGCAGGGCACGGGCCATCGATCCTCGGCCAGAACGATGCGGACGGCGAAGGCGTTGCCTCCGTGGAAACGGCCCCGCACGAGAGCGTGGGCAGGGTTCTACCGGCCACCGAAACTGATCATGCCGGGCCCGCCCTCGAAATCGAAGATGCTCCCGCCCACCGGGGTCGGGCGATGACCACGTTCGCGGCGAGCACCATGACGACGACAGCTTCTCGTCTGCGCGGCTGCGGGCCCCGGGACGACGCCAGAGTCGAAGAAGAACGGCGAGCAGCTCTCCCGCATCGATCGTCGGCGAACATCCACAAGGCCATGTCGGCACCTCGCCCCGCCACCCTGGCCGCAGGCCCCGACCGGGCCATGGAGCCGCGCCGCCGACCGGACTCAGCAAGCTCTCGAGCCCCCCACGCTCCCCTCGTCCCACGCGCAGCTGCGGCCGGTGTGCTGTGGGTCACGTTCGCGCGTGGCGGGATGCGCCCATGCCACCCAGCTCAGGCATTCTCTCTCGGCGGCCGTGCGCAGGGGCACGGCGCGGTGACCGACAGGGGGAGAGATGTCGCGAGACGCGGGCAGGGAACGGGAGCGGGGTACAAACCGCGGACGGGGCGTGATCGAGGGGGCGTTCGCGCTCCTGGACGCATTGCGCAGGTGTGGCGGGGAGGCGGGGCTCGCCGAGATCGCCGCGGCCTGCTCCCTGCCGAAAGGGAGCGCGCACCGGCTGTTGCAGCAGCTGCTTATGGTGGGCGCCGTCGAGCGGCGGGGCAGCCAGTACCGTGTCGGCTCGCAGCTCTACCGCCTCGGGCAGGTCTGGGAGCCGCATCCCGGCTTACGAGTGGCCGCTCGCCACCCGCTGCACCGGCTGCGGGCGGTCACCGGGGCGAGTGCACTGCTGACCGTCCTGCACGATGGCCGAGCCCTGACTGTGGCATCCGTGCCGGGCGAGGTGGAGCCGCTGGTGCCGGTGCGAAACGGGATGAGTTTTCTGTTGGACACGGCGGCCGGGCAGGTACTGAGCGGTCGGGGCGGGACCGGTCTCCGAGGCCGGCTGGCGGGGGCGGTGCTGGAGTGCGCGGAGGTGATGGACGGGGTGTGCTGCGCGGCGCTTCCGGTGCGGGGGCGCGACGACCGGACCATTGCCGCGATCGCCGTCATGACACTATCCGCGCAGAGGCTGCAGCGGGCGGCCGACGAGGCGGCGCTGGCGGCCGCGGCCGTCACAGCGGCCCTCGCCCGTGCAGGCACCCCCTCGCCCTGCCTGCCTCCGGTCCTGCACTACTGACTGGCCGTCACCTAGAGCCCCTCAGACAACTGATTCCCTTTTCGCGCGGGGGTTCCGCTCAGCGGAACGCGCGTGGAACGGCGGGCAGCGGCTTCGGCAGTCTGTTCCTCGAGCCGGTCGGGGGACCGGCAAAAATCCTGAGACCAGGGGGACAACATGACCATCCGCCGACTGACCACCTTTGCCCTCACAGGCGCGCTGGGCCTCACCTCTCTTGTGGGCGCCGCGGGCGCCGCGCACGCCGATCCCGTCGACTACGTACAGATCCGACTCGTCGACCTGTACTGCGGCGATGAGAGCGAGGGCGACCACGACGAGGCCTACCTCAACATCGCGGCAAACGGGGGCAAGGCCGTGAAGCTCTGGCCCGCCAAGGCGTCGTACCAGACCATGGGCACCGGATACCGCCGCACTCTGGACGAGAGCAACGGCAACGCGCTGCTGGTCCTGGGCAAGAACGAGTCCCGCACCCTCTCGCTCTGGGACTACGACAGCACCAGCAGCGACGACCGGCTCGGCTCGGTGACCATCACGGGCAACGAGTTCGGCGCGGAGACGCAGTACCGGGTCCTGGAGGGCTCCGGCGGCGTCTACACCATCGCCTACCAGGTCATCGACATCTGATCCGCCCCATCCGGCCGGACCCGTCGGGTCCGGCCGGATCGCGACAGGAACAGGTACACACAAGGGGATGGCCCCGAGCGGGACCTGCTGCCCGAGTTGGGCAGGCTGTAGGAACCGGTAATCAGTGGGCGCCGTACCAGTTGCTCGACCAGGATGACGTTGTCGTCGGTCCCGTCCGGGTCTTCGTCGCCAAGCTGCAGGCAGAGGACAAACGCGCCTCCACGGTCCGCTCATACGGCATGGAACGGGCAAGTCTCACCGGCCCGCAACACGCCGCGAGGACGCGCGCGCACTGCGAAACCATGCTCCGCACGTTCTACGACTTTCACCGGGACAGGGCACTGGGCCGATCATCACCCCTTTCCGCTCGACCGTTCGCGCCGCGGGAGATCGAGCGAACGCCCACCACAAGCCCGAAGCGGCCCTTGGGCCAAGAGTGGCCGGGTCGCTACCGGCCGACCATCCGGAAACGTGCGCCGCGGCGCGTCCCGGACGAGATGTTCAACACGCTGTTCGGCACGTCTCGTTCCTGTTCGTCGACATCGTGGGCCAGCGCCTGCTGCGAGTCAGCGAGCAGTCAATCGCTCCCCAGGAGCGCCGCCCCGACGAAGTTCCCTTCGACAACAGCATCTACGACGAGGTCCTGCGCACCCAAAAGGTGGTGCACGTGCCAAAGGACGAGCGCGGGCAGCGCGTGCTCGCCCCAGTGACGAATCGGGGCGACACCGTCGGTGTGCTGGAACACAGGTTGCCGGTGGTGCGCCGAGCCACTCCAGATCGCTGTGGGCCCGGGCCGCCTCGGAAAATGCGTAGCGCGTTGTCGCTCGTGCATCTCCTCGTACCTGTCCGGGGTGTTCTTCTTGACGAGAAGCCGACGGCGCGATCTCACCGTATTCACGGGGGCGTTCGGGCAGGAGCGTCAGCTCGACTGCCGATCGCACCGCGCCGGGTGCACACCCTCGGCGTGGGGAGATAGCTGAGGTTTGCGGCCTGGTTCGAGCCCGTTTCGGCATGGGAAGGCCGAGCAGGCTGCGCCACACGCGTACAGTCGACGAGTTTGGGCGGCCATAGAAGTCTGATGGAGGAAACCCGATCTACGGAGGCTGCCCTATGGCTGAACCACACGTTCTGGAGACTCGGAAAGCTCTGGAACGGGCGATCCAAGTCGAGCGGTTGGCGCTCGCTGAAGACCTCGCTGAGCTCAGCGAGGCCCAGTGGGCGACAACATCACTGTGTGAACGCTGGACTGTGGAGCAGGTCGTAGCCCACCTGACGGCAGGTGCCGGCACCAGGATGTGGCGCTGGCTGCTGAGCATGCTGGCCGCAGGGTTCAACCCTGATCTGCACAACGATCGACGGCTGGCAAAGCACCGCGGCGCTACACCGGAAGAGACCCTCCGGAGATTTCGCGCGGTTGTCGACGGGCCCGCCGGGCCAACAGGGCACGCTGCGGCCTGGCTGGGCGAAATCGTCGTCCACAGCGAGGACATCCGTCGGCCGTTGGGTCTGGCGCGGACGCCCCCGGTGGCCACCACGACTGCAGTGGCCCGGTTCTTCGCCAGCCGCGATTTCACCGTGCCGAGCAAGACCGCAACCGCGGGCTTGCGGCTCGAGGCCACAGACGGACCGTTCACCACCGGCTCGGGGGATCTGCTCCGGGGGCCGACACTCTCGCTGGTGATGGGGATGGCGGGCCGCATAGCGGCCTGCCAGGACTTGGAAGGGGAGGGTGCGTCAGTCCTACGCTCCCGACCGCGCTCAGGTTAAAGAGACAAGCTCGGCCACTCCAGAGGACCGCGCGTCGTCGCTGTCGAAGATTGGCCTGCTGCGCCACGCAAGTCATGCCCGGACAGCCCCGGCGGCGGGGCCTCCGATCGCGTCGAACAGAGTCTGCGGGCCGGAGCGACCGGAGTCCTGGCCGTGCGGGCCGGCCGCGCCCGTCGGCCAGGGTGTCGGATGATCGGGCCTTCCTTGTCGTAATGGGGAAGTCCTCCCAGTAGTCCTTGGTCCGGCCCACACATGGCGGGTGAAGTCGGCTATGCGCGGGAAGGTGCACGCAGGACTACGCGCACCGAACCCGTCGGACACATGGAGGCAGGTCCTTTGCTCCTGTCATCGCCACATCCGCAGCGCCTGCTGCGGGAGGTGCCTGACCAGCCAGGCGCTGAGGAGACCGATGGCGGCCCCGGCGGCGACGTCGCTGGGGTAATGGGCACCGGACTGCACCCGTTCGACGGCCACCAGGGCCGCCGGCACCCCGCAAGCCATTCCCGCCGCCCGCCACGAGGGGACGACCGCCGCCGTGAAGGCCACCGCGGCCGCAGTGTGCCCGGAGGGGAACGAGGAGGAATCCGGTCGGTCCTCGACCTCGTCGTGCGGAATCCATTCCTCAGGTGGCCGGGGACGGTTGCTCACCTGTTTGCACACACCGTTGGAAACAAGCTGCGCCAAGGTGAGTGCCGCCAGTCCGGCCACCGCAGCCTTCCGGCCCCTCCCCCCGCCGCCCCATGCCATGACCGCGGCGGCACCGCACCACAATTTGCTGCTTTCCGCCGCTTCCTCCACCGCCGAAAGCGTGCGGTGCAGCGCAGGCTCCTGCCAGGAAGCCATCCGCTTGGTCAGGCGACGGTCCATCACACGCACTGTGCTCATCAGCCTCATGGCCTGCTGATATCCCCCACTGACCGGATCACACCCACCCGAAGACGGTTCCCAGCGCCACGAGATTCCTGCAGGTCGCACGGAGGCGCACGCACTCTTCAGCAGGACGACGCTCGAGCGTCCCCCTGGGGGGCCGGTCCACCCGGGGGATGCGGAAGCTCTCCTTTGGCGACAAGCTGATCGCTGACACGCGTCGAGGGCCGGTCCCGGTGGTTGGGCGTACCGCTACACCCTGCGTCCTGCGACAATGCCGCGCATGACGAGTCACACATCACGCGAGGCAGACGCCCCGGTGCCGGTTATCGCCCCGCGCGGAGACGTCGACATCGAAGTCGTACCCACCCTCCAAGCGCAGGCGGGCGCCGCACTCGCGGAGCACGGCGCGCTGATACTCGACGCGGGCGGCATCGACTTCGCCGACTCCTCCTTCCTGCGCCTGGTCCTAACCCTCCACGATCAGGGTGAGTTCAGGATCGCCAACCCCTCCATCGCCGTCCAACGACTCCTTGAGGTGGTCGGCGCCGATGCCTTCCTGAGCATTCACCCCACTGTCAACGCCGCACGAGAAGGCCACGCCGGCTGACACGCCCCGTCGCGCCGGATGCCGGGAAGAGCTATGCGCGCAGGATCGAGCGCCGGCCGCACCGCCACGTACTTGCGTTTGCCGGAGGCTCGGGACCTGCTCGGCGGGCTTTGATCAGCTCTCCGGCGTTGCGGGTCCGGCATCCGGTGAGGCTTCGGGTAGTGGTGTGGGGCCGGGGTTCTGACCAGTGCGAGCGCGGTGCATCTCGGCCTCGGCTCGGATCAGTTCGGCTCGTGCTCGCATCACATCGGCGTCGGCTCGTCCTCGTGCCTGGACGAGCCGGGCGAAGGCTGTGAGGGTAACTCCGATCAGGGTGCCGAGAGCACCACCGATGCCGATGATCGACCCGACGACGGCATTCGTGTCGCCGGGGAGGAGACGACCGTGCTGTGACCAGCTGCTCAGGAGGTCATGCACGCTGAGCAGCGCGACGGTCAGCAAGAGAGCTGTGCTGCAGAGAATCAGGACCAGAGCCATTCCGCGTCGGCGAGCGGCATCGTCTACTGCGTCGCGCAATCTGACTCCTTTGAACGTGGCGAGGCCGGCCTGATTCTGGCGGTGCGGGTGTGCGAGATGGTTCTGGAGCGAGGGGTGGCGGAACTGGTAGACCGCCCCAGCCGTCCGTAGTACACCTCGCCGGTGGGCGTCGTCGAAGAAGGCCATGGTGTTCCAGGGCAGCTTGCCGGTCAGGGGCAGCCAGATCCGCGACAGGGCGAGCCAGCGTCCCCAGGCGGAGAAGCAGAGCGCGTACGAGCAGGCACCGCCGATCCCGCCGATAGCCCCGATGAGTAGCGCGTATGAGTAGACGCTGCCGATTCCACCGATCTCGCCGATGAACTGAGAATCGGGGAACATCCAGACCGGCGGCCTGAGAGCCCCGTCAAACAGACCGATGGACAGGGCGCCAAGGGTGATCGTGAGGCTGAGTGTCGGGGCCAGCACGAGGGCCCGGCGGACCACCGTCGCCCGGTTCGAGGCCAGTAGTCCGGCGGGAGTGGCCGCCGAAGTGACGTCCAGCGGCGCTCTCCATGAGGTCGTGAGCCCGAAAGCAAGACCGGTACCGGTACCGAGGACAAGGCCGGAGACCAGCATGCTGATGAGGGTGTCCTGAACCGCTGGCACCTCAGAAAGTGGTGTGTCGTAGAACAGCCGGCGCTGGAGGGCGAGGGCCGACGCGCATCCGAGGCCCATCACGTACCCGGCCAGCAGCACAGCACCGAACCTGTCGACGAACGTGCGCACTGGCCGGCGCGTGTCCCGCCTCAGCCGAGGCCGCAGCCGAAACCAGTCGAGGTCAAGGACCACGCGTCCGAGCACGTCCAGCACCGCGTGCGCGCCGCCGAAGGCGATGCCCGCGGCCGCCCCTGCCAGAAAGGTCCGGCCGGTCAGGGGCGCGTAGAAGAGGCTGACAGCCCAGCCGGCAAGTGTGACGCAGAGCGCCGAGGCCACCACCACCGCCAGCAGCCGCGTGGCCGGGCGCAGCGCGTCGCCGACCCGCCACCACGCCAGGTCCTGCTGATCGCGCCCGGAACGGGCGAGCTGGTGGGCAAGGTATCCGAGCCAGTGCGCGGCGCGCTCCGGGCCGTCCCGCCCGATGGGGCGCGGTCTGTAGACCGTCGGTACGAGGCCTGCCAGCAGGTGCTCCTCCAGGGCGTTCTCGTCGGGAAACCGCTCGGTGTCCAGCAGCTCGTGGGGTTCACGGTCGGAGGTGTCGCTGTACATCGTCCGGGCCAGCACGACCATGAGCGGTGTGCTGAGGGCCCGGGCCAGCGGGAGACCCGCGCCGCCGCCCGGGGCGGCAAGCCGGTCCAGTACGTAGGCCCAGGTCGCCGCGGACCGGACGTCGCCGTGCGGCAGGTAGTTGGCGAGGTCGTCGATGGTGAGGTCGGTCAGCTCGATGCCGGCAGCCCGGAAAAGCGGGCCACTGACCGTCACGGCTTCCGCGAACTCGTCGTACCGGCTGGTCAGAACGAGCGGTAGCGAGTCCTCGTTGAGCATGTCGAGTGCGTCGCCGCGCAGGCCCTCCGCGATCTCGTCGAAACCGTCGAGGACCGGCAACACGAGGTCCGCGTCGACCAGTGCCGCGGCCAGGGTGTCACCGCCGGGGGCCCGGCGGCTGAGGTGCGGGTGGTCGTGCAGCAGCCGGTCGATCAGCCAGTCCCGCAGCGTGGTCCTCAAGGGGCCCCACGAGCCGACGCTGAAGAGAACCGGCACCCGTTCGTGCGGTCGACGGGCGGCCAGCTGCTCCAGGACGAACCGAATCGTCAGGACCGACTTGCCGGACCCGGTCCGGCCGAGCACCACCAACCTCCCGGACTGGACTCGCCGGTAGATGTCGTTCAGGTGGTCCAGACCACTACTCAGGTCTCTCCGGGCGGGCGTGGCCCCAGAGCGTGTGTGCGGAATGCTCGCCTCGTGGTCGGTCAGCGAGTCAGGGGCGTTTCGCCAGCGCACCGGGAGCGGAAAGGGGGTGTGCATCCGGCGGTTCTCTTCCTCGAGCTGCCAGCGCCGCCTCATCGCCATGGCCAGCTCCTCGGCGGCGGTGGCGACTTCGTCCTGGACAGGAATCGGCGGGGGGAGCCGACCGGAACCCGTCCCGGCCGCTTCGGGCGCCGCACCGATCAGATTTGGCAGCGTGGCCAGCAGCTGTTGCGTCTCCCAGGCATCCGCCCCCAGCGCTTCCGCCAGCGCCGCCACCGTGGCCGGCCGGAAGGCATCAGGACTGCCGGCCTCCATTTTGCGGACCGTACGCACGCCCACACCGGAACGTTCCGCCAACTGCTCCTGTGTCAGACCCGCCCGCTGGCGCAGCCGGCGCAACAACGTGCCCAACTGATCCGTCACCTTGGGAACCCCCTGAACCACCAGTTGTGGCCAGCGAGCCTATCCGGCTAGTCAGACAGCGCCCAGCGCAGGGCCTCAGACCGTTTCCTACATGGCCAGTTCGAGGGATCGTTTGTAGCAGCAGAGAGCGGCTGCGAGGCCGAGAAAGGCCAGGTAATCGCAGGGGTGGCGTCCGTAGCGGTGGTTGAGTCGGCGGTAGCCGGTGAGCCAGGACATGGTGCGTTCGATGACCCGCCTGCGGCGGCCGGGCCGTTCGCTGACTCGATGCCCTTGCGGGCGACGCGGACACCGATGTGCTTGCCTCACAGCCATTTCCACAGGTGAAGGATGCCGTACGCCTTGTCGACGTGAAGGCGACATCGTACGCAAAGGTCGGCCCCGGAAGGTCCTGTGCGCGGCCGTCTACCGGCCGAGCCAGCGGTACAACGGTGGGTGCCGGATCTCGGCCCCGTACGGGTCGTGGTGGCCCAAGCCGACCGCGTTACTCGCGCCGGGACTGGGAGCGTGGCCGATGCTGCAGAGCCGCTTCACGTCGGATCTGCGCTGGAGGTCAGCGATACTGCCCGTCTCCCGGTGAAACCCTTCGCCGCCTTCCACACGATCTCGCGTCGAGGTAGGCCCGTGAACTGAGAAATCGGTAGAAGCGGCGCTCTGCTCGCGCACGGAAACCACCTACGACGCCTTACCGGCCGACTGTTGGTGTCGGGAATCCGCCAGAAAACGGAACCCTTCCCTGCTGGACTATAGGGCACACCCTTCAACTCGGGACGGGGCCCATGTCCACATCAGCCACCACTTCTGTCCAATCTCCCGCGGCGCCGCACCGCTCGCCATTCATCTCCTGGCTGGCTGTCATTTCGGTTACGCTTGGCCTCTTTGCCATCGTCACGACCGAAATTCTCCCGATCGGCCTTCTTACATCGATCGGATCGAGTTTCGCCATTTCGGACGGCATGGCTGGTCTCATGATGGTCATGCCAGGACTCCTCGCCGCGGTCTCCGCCCCTGTGGTTACCGTGGCCACGGGACGCATCGACCGGCGGGTCATGCTGGGCGTGTTCGTTCTTTTGCTGGCGCTGGCCAATCTCCTGGCCGCCGTCGCGTCGAGCTACTGGCTGATCCTGATTGCCCGCGTCCTGGTGGGAATCACCATCGGCGGCTTCTGGTCCATCGGGGCCGGACTCGCTGGTCAGCTGATTCCCGCTGAGTCAACGGACCGGGCGACCTCGGTGATCTTCTCCTCCGTACCGCTCGGCTCCGTGATCGGCGTGCCCCTGGGCACGTTCATCGGGGACCTCGTCGGCTGGCGGGCGGCGTTCCTCGTCATGGGCGCCTTCACGCTGGCTGTCCTCGTGCTCCTCCTCGCAGTCGTCCCGCCCCTCCCTTCCGGCCAAGCGACAACCATCGACGCCCTCGGCGGCATGCTTCGAAGCGTCAACACACGCTTCGCCCTGGTCGCGACCTTCCTCGTGGTGCTCGCCCACTTCGGCTTGTACACGTACGTCACCCCTTTCCTTGAACAGGTGACACACGTCCGTCCGGGTCTCATCACCATCTACCTGCTCATCTACGGTGTGGTCGGCATCATCGGCAACTTCCTCGGCGGATCGATGGTGGGTCGCTATCCGAGGTCCACCTTCGCCACTGCCGCGGCCCTGATCGGCGCCGCGGCCCTGCTCCTGCCCGTCCTGGGCCGGTCGGACACCGGAGCAGTGGCACTGCTGGTCGTCTGGGGCCTCGCCTACGGTGCCGTCCCGGTCTGCTCCCAAACGTGGTTCTCCAAAGCCGGCCCCGACTCGCCCGAGGCGTCCTCCGTCCTCTTCACCGCCTCCTTCCAGGCCACCATCTCCATCGGTGCCCTGGTAGGAGGAACCGTCCTGGACCATTCTTCGCCTTCCACTCTGATGGTGCTGGGCGGACTGACGGCAGCCGTGATGGTTCTCGTGGCATGGACTCATTGGGCGAAGAGGTACGCCTGGCCGAAGTCCTCCTAACGAGTTGGTGCGTGATAGTGGGTAAAGCGTCGGGCAGGCAGGTGGCATGATCCGGGTCGGTGATCACGGTCAACCGGACGGTGCTGGCGCAAGAGCTGTTCACCGGGATCTCTCAGCAGCATCTCATTGGCCTGACTGAGAAGTTGGCCGTGCTGCGGCAGGCCGGACTCCGCCACGGCTCGCTCAGCACACGGTCGACCACGACATCGTTGCCCGCCTCCGCCATGGCCGCGATCGAGCGGTGGAAGCCCATCCTGGTCCGCCGCAGCGCGGCATCGAGCTCCTCGGCACCGAGTTCCCGCTTGCTGCGCATCGCGTTGAAGCCGTCGATCGCCAGGTGGAAAAAGACATCGTCGTCCAGGATGCCCAACAGCACCCTGGCGATGCTCGACTCCCCCGAGCTGAAGGTGCCGTTGAGGAAAATGATCCGACCAGATGCCATATCGGCATGATCACACGTTTCCGACACCGCGCTCAGGAAATCTCCAGCGGATCTCGGCGACCAGCGGGAATCGCCGGAGACCTCCCTTCACTCGCCCATTCCAGATTGTTGCCGCACATCAATCGATCACGACTCGCCTGCAGCTCCCCACGCCGATCCGGTCCGACTGAAGGTCGGCCAAGCCGACATCATCCGAGCGGGAGAGGCCCTCCAACCCGGGAACCGGCGTCCAGATGAACTGCGATGCGCGTAATCGTCCGTGCGTTGTCCTGGAACAGATGCGCCTGCATGCCCGCCGCCTGAGCAGCCTCAACATTTACTGCGAGATCGTCGATGAACAGACAGCCTTCCGGCCGCACCTCCAGGCTGGCGCACACAGTCTCGAAGGCACGCGGGTCCGGCTTCTCGATGCCGATCTCGTGCGAGTACACGATTCGCTCGACCAGTTCGTCGAACTGATACAGCGCCGTCTCCCGCTCCCGGGCACCGACGAAGCTATTGCTCAGGATGCCCAGCCTGCAGCTTCCTCGCAGCCCACGCACGTAAGCGATGAGCTCCTCGTTAGGCGTTCCCAGGTACTCCGCCCAGAGATCAGCCATGAAGGCTTCAACCTGGGGCGCGTCGAGCCCCAAGCGTGCTGCCACCTGCTCGTGAACCTCTCGTTCACTGAAACTCCCGACGCTTCCGGCTTGCCACACGTCGCTCATCCGCTCATGCACAGTGCTGAACGACAACCCCAGCCGCTCTTCCCACCGCTGCGCACACCCCGTTTCCGGCGTTATCTCCAGCACCCCACCGATATCGAGAACGACGCAAGTCTCCGTCATTCGAACTCCCCTCTTCGTCGATCCCGGCTGGCGAGCGCACACCGCTCGCTCGTGTGATCTACGGAGACACTGTGGCCCTTCCCTCTGGGGCAAGGTCAAGCAATCTCGAAACCTTGTGGAAGGCCGCTGTTGGCGGATCCCCGACCTCGTCGGGGATCCGGCCGGGGCTCGAAAAGACTTCGCGTGACTGGGGAGGTAGTTCTCGAGAACCGCGGCCGTTCCCCAGGGTTTCCGCCAGCCGCTGGACGGCCTCCTCGTGTCCGTCCAGCGCGGCGTAGGCGCGCAGTTCCTCGATCCGGCCGTGCCGGACCAACCGGTCGGCGAGCTTGTCGCGGCTGTTGACCGAGATGATCTGCCGGCGCCGGAGCAGGGCAATGGCCTAGTCGATGCGGCCTGGCGCTCGCGGACCGTCGCAAGCAGGCCGAGCGCCGTGTCGGAGTCGATACCGCAGCACCACGGGCCGTCGCAGCGATGGCCGGGGCGCAGCCGAGCGGCGAGCACCGCGGCGGCCTCCCCACCACGGCCGACGACGGCAGCCACCAAGCAACGGGGCCTATTCCAGGGCCGTACACCGTCCCGTGACGGTGTACGGGGCGAGCATCTCAAGCGCGTCAGCCTGCCGGCCCCGCTCCCCCAGCAACCGCGCCCACACAAGCGCGTAGAACCGCTCCCCGCTGCAGCGCCGGTGCCGGTCGGCCGATCGGGGACGTCGACATCGAAGCCCTGCCGGCGCTGTAGACGCAGGCTGATGCCACGCTCGCCGGCCACGGCGCGCTGACACTCGATGCGAGGGCACCGAGTTCTCCGACTCATCGTTCCTTCGTCTGGTCCCCACCCTCCACGACCTGGGCGACCTCAGAATCGCGAACCCCTCCTTCACCGTCCGACGCCTCCTTACGGTGGTCGGCGCCGATACCCTCCTACACGTTCACCTCAGCGTCAGTGCCGCGCGAGAAATCCACGCCGGCTGAACCACCCCGGCGCGCCGGAAGCGGAACGGGCACATACGCGAAGCATCGAGCGCTGGGACCGCACGACCGACGCCCCACCGGAGTTGATCCACGACGCTCGTGTACAGGCAAGAAGGCTCAGTCCTGACCGCGGACAATCGTGGGCTGCTCGGGCACGCCCTCGGACTGCTCCCCGTCAGCCGGAAGGGGAGCCGACGCGGTCGCCGGCTCACACGTGCGGACCGGGTCGCCTTCCAGATGCACGCTGCTGATCAGACCGTCCTCTGTTGCAGAGTTCACGGGGACTCCATCTTCCTTCATGGTCTGTCGGCCAGGCAGATGTTGCCGGCCCACTCATACGGATACCCCGCCACCTCCGCCGTACCGGACGCAGGAAAGGAAGCGGAGCGGCGGGGACTACATCCATGCTGGAGGGTGGCGTTCGCGGGGTTTCGGGGCGGCTCGGGCCAGGACGATGCGGATCGCGACCGTCGGCGCGGTCCGTGCACCACGGAAGTGCCCCTGATCACGCTATGCAGAGCGTGTTGTATCTGGCGCTTCCGGGTAGTGGGCGAAGGACTGCGAGATGCGGTCAGTCAGACGGGGGAAAAGCATGAAGCAGCAGGCAGCTTGCGAGAGCGTCAACCGGGGCGGGCGCGGGGAAACGGGCTCCATGCGCGGCAGTGCCGCGTACGACATGACGTCGGGTGCGATAGCCCGTGCCCGCGGTTTCGTCCGCGACTTCCTTACCGGGACCGGGTCATCAAAGGGCTGGTCTGTCTCCGAACGTGCGGCGGATGTGGCGCAGTTGGTGGTCAGTGAGCTGGCCACCAACGTGTGCAAATACGCTCCCGGGCCGTGTCTGCTGGACCTGGAGTCCGACGGCGCCGTGCTGAGCATCACCATGTGGGACTCCGGTCCGGTGCTCCCCGCTGCCTCCCCCTGCGACCCGACCCGGATCGGCCGGCACGGCCTGGAACTCGTCCTCATGGTCTGCCAGAGCTTCGAGATCCACCGCGAACCGGTCGGCAAACGCGTGACCGTCCGCCTCTCCCTCCACGACAGCACCGACCACAGCCCCTCCGGCCACACCGCCTGGTAACCGTGGCACCGCACTCGGCCCCTTGAAGCCGGCAACCGAGTGGCCGGGCCGGGCCGCGGGGCCCGCGCCTGACCTGGGTTTGGGGCGTGTGTGGCGGGTGGGGAGTGCGGGGTGCTGCTGATGGCCCACCCCGCGGTGCCGCGGAATCTGATCGACCAGTACGAAGCCCTCGCCGCCGTGGACGCCTCCCACACCGACGGCGCGCAGGTGTCGCCGGCGTATGAACGATGTGGCCGACACGTTGTACGTGTCCACCGGCACTCCTGACATCGACGCGGCACTGATCGCGGCCCGCCACCAGCTGTCCGGAGCCCACCCTCTGGACGACCCGGTCCTGAACCCGGGCTGAACCACCGCCCTCCCCCACCTCGAGAGAACGGACACCCCCACGGGCTCTCCACCCACGCAAACCCGGCGCCGGTCTACGACCTGCTGATAGCCGAACGGGGCGAAGACGTCGCGGACGCGGCACGGGTCACGAAGCAAAGCCTGCGCGAGACGACCGGCACACTCGACTTCAGCCTTCCGGCCGACGAGACCGCTCAGAAGAGACCGGAGGCGCACGGCGTTGTCACAAAGCCTGGTCGGGGAGGTCTGGGCATGGCGGCCCAGGCTCGCCGGACCCGGTCGTCGCGGGCAACCTCGGCTCCGGTAGGGGACTCGGTCCGCTCCAGCATGCCGATTTCGCGCAGCGTCCGGCGCTGGTCGACGCGGTCCGCGGTCGCGTGAGCGTCTCCTATCTGCGGATGGGCGATGGCCGGACCGCGACGCGAAGATCGAGGAGCTGTTGCGCATGTACGGGCACGTGGTCTTCGGCGAGGCCATCTATGAGGCGTGCCAGCGGGATCGGCTGGTCCAGCACTGGAGCGTCATTGGAAAGGAGGAGCGATGGCACCAGAACCGAGGCGGCCTTTTCGTTGAGTTGATCGGCGATGTCGCACAGAACGGTGGCCTGGCTCCGGACATGATCAATCATGTCCGCCCGACCTGAGTGCTCGGTGATGATCCGGTCGAGATTCCAGGTGTCGAGAGAGATCCGGTTGTCGAAGGTGGGTCTTGAACCAGCGACGACGCTCAGAGCAACCGCTGCGATCAAGGCGTCGACACTGAGGAGATGAGCCAATATCTGGTCGGCGTTCCACCCTCCATCGTCCGCGTCGCCGAGGTATGGGTCGGCGGCCGCATCCAGCAACTTGCCGTAAGCACTACGAAGTTCTGCCGTGTCCATGACTTGCTCCATTCATTCGGGGCGTGTAGAACTCGAATCCCGCTCCGCTGCCTCAGCGACGCGTTTGATGTTCTCCAGCCGCCGGTCCCAGAAGGCCGCGAGTGAGGCCATCCAGCGCGCCGTCGCGTCCAGCGCCGCAGGCCGCACCGCATACCGCACTTCGCGTCCGACCCGCCCGCCGGAAACCAGCCCGGCAGTCTCCAGAACGGCGAGGTGCTTGACCACCGCCTGCCGCGAGACGGGAAGTCGTTCGGCGAGTGTCGTCGCAGTGGCCTCGCCCCGTGCGGCGAGCATGTCAAGCAGGTGGCGTCGCGTCGGATCGGCCAGCGCGCTGAGGACGCTGTCGACGACCTCGGTGGCACCGGGAGGTTCTTCCATCACGTGGGGAGCTGTTCGGCGCGCGCCTTGAGCGCGCCGAGCTCCAAAGGCCAGCCTTCGGTGTGGTCCTTCAGGTTCTGACTGCGCAGCTCCCCGGACCCAGCCAGCGCCGCGAATCCACTCTCGACGACGCGCAGCCGCGTCTGCTCGCCTTCCGGGATCAACGTGAACTCCACGAGGGTGCTGTTGTCCTCGCGCAGTTCGTCCCCGGGGAACGCGCTGGTCCAGCGGTACGCCAGATACGTGGGCGGCTCGACCTTCTCTACGCGCACGGGGAAGTCTCCGTGCTCGGCGTTTCTCGCCATCATCGACTCGCCTTCCTCGGCCACAGTGCCGGGCAGGCTGGCCTTGTCGGCCACCCAGAACCCGGGCTGGGCCACCAGCGACCAGACCCGCTCCACGGGCGCTGCGATCAGTACTTCGCGTTCGATCTGGTCCTCGCTCATGAGGGACTCCTTCACCGTCACCATCGGATGCAACCCCAGAGTTGCACTTCGACCGCCCAAGTGCAACCCAACGGTTGCATGTGGCGCTGTGACCGTCATGGCTTGCCGGGTCGAAATGGGGGACCGTGGTGATTGTGGAGATCGTCTTCGTGGGGCTGCCGATCGCTGGTCCCTGCCAAGGCGCGGTGGGCTCAGGGTGCCTGCCGAGCGGACTCAGGGTGACTTCCTGTCCCACGACGGCCAGGCCCGCACTGGGGTCGCGCACTGGCACGGCCATCCAGCAGTGACACAGCCGGTCCGCAAGCAGGGTCATCGGATGCATCGCGGCTAGGTAGTGGGAAAGTGCAGCTTGTCAGGAACGTCGCCTCCGCACAGCGGCCCGGCCGTTCGGCCGCCGGAAGCCGCTGGAGCAACAAGTAGGGTGCCTGCCTGGTCTGTGAGCGATCACGCTAGCTTTGGCCGGATGCAGCCACAGCAGCCTTCCGCCTTCGCGTCCACCTCGACCTCCCCCGAGCAGCCCGGCACCCGCACAAGGACCGTGGTGCTCTCCCTCGTCGCCGGGCTCGTGCTCGGCGCCGCAGGGATGGGCGCCGTGTGGGCGCTGAGCGCCGACTCCAACTCCCCTGTTGCTGACGGGACAGCAGCTGCAGATGCGCGTGCCGCCTGCGGAGCCCTCGACGGGTTCGACCCGGAGAAGTACACGGCCAAGGGCCCTGCCGGCGAGGTCGCCCTCAACCGCTATGCGGCAGCCGGAGCGCTTTCTGCGTCCGCGGCAGCGGGCGACCCCAAGTACAAGGAGCTAGCACAGACCATTCGCCGATCGCAGGAACGCCACGCCCAAGTCTTCATCTTCGACGCGACGGTGAAGAAGGATCTGGCCAAAGCCCGTGAGATCTGCCTGGCTTCGTAGCCCTGCTGACCCCGGCCCGCCGGCGGCGTGGACGATTCCCGTCGTCGGCCGAGCATGCGGCAAGGTGGCCCCTGCCACGGATCCGCTGACAGGGTGCTGTCCTCCACCCCAAGGGCCGCCAAACGCCGATTCGGGGCATGCTCGCCGTGAGCGTTTCGTCGATGCAGCTGCGCAGGCCGGCGGCGCTGGGGCCGATCGGATCGTCTCCGGTGAGTACATAAGCGCGCTGGAAAGCGGTGACGAACGGACGGTGCTCCATGGTCTTGACGGGCCCGGTCAAAGGCGTCGTTCCGCAGGCCGGGGAGACCGAGTCTCAAGGCCTTGTCGGGGCTTTTGCCGAAGGCAGTCACCAGTAGTGGCGACGCCCTCCCACTGCGTGCCCGAGAGCTCCGAGGGCCCACAGCACCGCCCCGATGGCCAACAGGATGATTCCTATGGTCCACAGGGCGCCGATACCGACGATCAGGCCGATGACGAGAAGAATAAGACCGAGGATGATCATGGCATGCCTCCGATCAGCGCACGTCACCAGTGTCACGCCGGTATGGCTGACCCACAACCGGGGCGCTCTGCCCAGCAGCCTCGCGGAGTAGCGCTGCGGGGCGTTACATGCGGCGAGGCGTGGGCACTCGGAGCGCGTCCTGTTTCACGGCAGTGCCCGAACGCGTCGAGGACGCCCGTCAGAAGGGCGATGAGATGACCACGCGCACCCCCCGCCCGCATCGAACCAGGGGCCCAGGAGCCTTGGTCACCGGCGGCTCCCGGGGCCTGGGGCTGTTTGTGGCCCGGCAGCTGGCGGAGCGCGGGTGCATTGTGACCATCGCCGCCCGCGATGCTGACGAACTGGAGCGGGCAGCTGCGCAGCTGCGGGAGGCCACTGGGTCCAGTGTCCGTACGGTCGCCGCTGTGGGTGCCCTGGTGCATGAGGTCCATGAGCGTGACGGCCTCGACCTTGTCATCGCCAACGCCGGCGTCATCCAGGTCGCGCCGGTCGAGGACGTAGGCGCAGCGGAATTGGGCGACGCCATGGACACGATGTTCTACGGCGCTCTGCACACCTCTTTGGAAGCGCTGCCGTACTTGAAGGAGACCCGGGGCCGCCTCGGCCTCATCGGGTCGGTCGGCGGTCTGCTCGGCGTTCCGCACCTGCTGCCCTACTCGTGCGCCAAGGCTGCGGTCGCGGCCCTCGCCGAAGGGCTGCACGCCGAGACGGCGGCGTCGGGCGTCAGTGTCACCGCCGTCCTCCCGGGTCCTATGAGGACCGGATCGCACCGGCAGGCCGAGTTCGGCGGAAACGTCGATGCCGAGTTCGGCTGGTTCAGCACCGCGGCAGGAGCCCCCTTGTTGTCGATGGACGCCGAACGGGCCGCTCGCAGGATCGTGGACGTGGTCATTCAGCGGCGCGCGCGGTTGGTGCTCACCGCGCCGGCCAAAGCGGCCCAGCTCGCGCATGGTGTGGCGCCCGGCCTGACGACCCGGCTCAGCGGCGTCGCCGCCCGGCTGCTGCCATTTCACCATGGATACCGCCGACGAAGTCCGCATCGATGCCCCGCATCGCGAATTGCTCGACCAGATCCTCGACAAGTGGTCGCTCGCCGTTCCCAACGAGCTCTGCGAGCGCCCGTGCCGTTTCAACGAACTGCGCCGGGCCATCCCTCAGGTCACCCAGAAGTCGCTGACCGCTACGCTCCGGCGGCTCGAACGCAACGGTGTCATCGAGCGCGAGGTCGTATCCACGCGTCCGGAGGCCGTCAGGTACCGGATCACGGGACTGGGCAAGACCCTCCGGCACCCCATCGATGTGCTGCTGGCGTGGACCTCGCAGCACATGCCCGCCATCGAGCGCGCACGCGAGGACTTCGACGAACGCGAGGACGCCCGCCTGTGATGCGCCGCCTGCCCGGCCGGATCCGGCTCAGGAAGGGTGAGTCGGCGGGAGCTGCCATCGGCCCGTGTGGCCGGGCGGCAGTTCCATGTCGCGCCTGATCGCCGTGTAGTACTTCGCCCGGGCCGTCCGCTGCCTCTCGATCTGCGCCGTCCAGCTCTCAGCGGTACAGCCGGGAGCACACACGAGGCCTTCGACCTCCATCACGGTGAGGGCTCATCCGTGCGCGGCCTCCACGACCTCCGGAGAGCCGAGCATCAGCAGCCCTTCTCCGGCTGCGGACCGGGCATCCGCGGCGTCAATCAGAAGAGGCGTCGCCTCTGTGGGCGGCAGGGGGTGCGGATAGCCGTCGTTGCCGAGATGCGCTGCGACTCGACGATGGAGGGTAACGGTCTTCTTCAGCGTCAGCGCGTAGTCGGTGTAGGCCGCAAGCTGCCGCTCCTGCCATCGCGCCGCGTGCTCCCGACGGAACCTCGCCCGGTCGCCGCGCATGACCACCACGTACGAGCCGAAGGCTCCGAGCATCACTCCGAGCAGGGCAGGAAGTTGCTTGATGAAGTCTGACACCGGCGCATGGTAGTACTGCGCGGATCCCGGGGCCGAAGCACGGCCCGGCCGAGGTGTCCTGGTGACGGCCCTGTCCGGTCCGGAGGAGAGAATGCTCGAATGGCAGTGAAGGAACTCCGTCCTCACCAGCGGGAAGCTGTGGACGCTGTGCTACGCGCTCTCGAAGTCTCCGGACGCGGAGGCGTGCCCGAGCGAGGGCTCCGGACACAGGTGGTCATGGCGACCGGCTCGGGCAAGACCCTCGTCGCCGCCCGGAGCGCTCAAGAGCTCCGCGCCGGCCGCGTCCTCGTCCTCGTCCCCTCACTGGACCTGCTCACCCAGACCGAGGCCGCGTGGCGCGATGCGGGCCGGGCCGGTCCGGTCATCGGGGTCTCGTCGCTGCGCGGTGAGGACGCTTCCTTCCCGAACACCACGGACGTCGAGGAGCTGGTCGACTGGGTCCGGCCGTTCGACAAGGTCACCGTGTTCGCCACGTACGCCTCGCTCGGCCTCGGCACGCTGGAACGCGCCCACGCCGCGGGCCTTCCCGCGTGGGACCTGATCGTCGTGGACGAGGCTCACAGGACTTCGGGCCGGATCGGGAAGCCGTGGGCCGTCGTCCACGACAACAGGCGTGTCCCGTCCCTGCGCCGCCTCTACATGACCGCCACGCCCCGTCTGTGGCAGCTGGACGAGGACGCCGGCCGCGGGGCACCGCCCGAGCTGGTCGCGAGCATGGACGACGACCCGGGCAGCCCGTTCGGCAGCAGGGCGTACACCCTCACCCTCTCCGAGGCGGTGGACAGGGGCATCTGTGCGCCGTACCGGGTGGTGTGCCTGGACATCACCGACACCCGGCTCCAGGCCGCGCAGCTCCTGGGCGTGGAGGGCAGTTCGGACGAGGTCCGCGGGGCTCGGCTCGCCACACTCCAGGCCGCACTGCTCAAGGCCGCCTCGGAGGAGGGGTTCCGGCGCACGCTGGTCTTCCACCACATGGTCCGAGAGGCGGAGGCGTTCGCAGCCGGCCTCCCCGACGCCGCGGCGCGGCTGCACGCCGCCGACCCCGAGCTCTACCCGCGCACGATCTGGGCCGACTGGCTGTGCGGGGAGCACAAGCCTCTTCATCGGCGGCGCGTGCTCGACGAGTTCGCGGCCGGGGTGGTCCCCGACGGCACCGTCATGGAGAAGAGCTTTCTGGGATCGGTGAAGGTGCTGGGCGAAGGGGTCGATATCAAAGAATGTGACTCCGTGTACTGGGCGGACGTACGCGGCTCCATGCCCGATCTCGTACAGGCCGTCGGCCGGGCGCTGCGGATGCAGCCCGGCGAGGGCAAATTCGCCTCGCTCGTGGTTCCGGTACTCCTCGGGCCCGGCGAGACGGTTGACAACATGCTCACCAGTCGGGCGTACGGCGGGCTGGCGAAGCTGCTGGAGGCCCTGCGCGCACATGACACCCGAGTCGTGGAGCAGCTCGCCGAGCAGCAGGCGCGCAGCAGTGTCCGGGGTGTGCAGAGCCGATCGGGCCGCGCGGAGGACGAAGAAGCCCTTGACGCGCTGAGCGACCAAGGGGTGTCGGTGCCTGCCAGGGAGCTGCTGAAGTTCTCCGTCCCGCGCGACCCCGCGCAGCTGGCCGCGTTCATCAACCTGCGCGTCCTCAACCCCGAACACGAGCACTGGCGGCGCGGCGTCGAGGCCGCCGGCATCTACCACCGGCTCCACGGCGACCTCAAGGTGCCCTTCATCTACCGCGTGCCCTCCGCCGCCGACAACGACGACGGCGAGGTCGTAGAGGGCCAGGGCGAAGAGGTCGATGTGTGGCCGGCGTCGCTCGCCGGTTTTCCCCTCGGTCAATGGACGGCCGACGCTCGGAGGTTCCACGCCCGTGGGGACATGGCTGATGACCGCGTCGCGCAGCTGGAGAAGCTGGGCATGGTGTGGTCGCACTACGACGTCGCCTGGGAAGAGGGCCTCTCCGCGGCGCGCGGATGGGCGGCGGAGGCGGGTCACCTCCTGGCCCCCACCGACGCCGTCTTCCGGGGCTACCGAGTGGGGATCTGGCTGAAGAACGCGCGGGCCGCGGCCCGGAGGGCGGCCGAGTACGAGCAGCGGCCTGCCGAAGGGCTGCGGCCGGCGTCGTCGGCCGGGGCCCTGACGGACGAACGACGCGAGCAGCTGGAGGAGATCGACCCGGCCTGGTGCCCGGCCTGGCCGGTGGAATGGCAGCGCTGCTTCCACCTCGTCCGGATTCACCTGGAGGCCGGACACCCGCTACCGACCGGGCCCGGCGACGTGATGGACCAGGGCGAGGATTTGGGGCGGTGGGTACGCACGGTCCGATACGGGTGGGACAAGCTCACCGGCGTACAGCAGTGGATGTGCGAACACGTCCTCGGGATCGAGCCCGCCGGCGAGGACGAGCAGCCTCCGCCGCGCCGTACACAGGCCGACAAGTGGGCGATGAACTACGAAGCCGCCAAGCAGTTCTATGAGCGCGAAGGGCATCTGCGGGTTCCCAGGAAGCACATCGAACGGGTCGTTGTCGGTAGCGACGGCAGGCACGGCGGCATCGGCGAAGAGGCGGAGTTCCGGGACCTTCGACTTGGTGCGTGGATCGGGAATCAGCGCAGCCGGGCCGCCGCCCTCTCCCCCGAGCGGGTCGAGCAGCTCTCCGATATCGGCATGCGGTGGAGCTAGGTCGAGAGGCGAGGCCCCTGTACGTGCCTCGTCGATCGTGAGCTCGACGTGCCTGCGCAGGTGACGGCCGGCAGGGCGAAGGCCTCGGGGGGCGTAAGTCGCTCTCGCAGAGGGACCGCCGACAAGCCGGCCGGGGAATCCGATGACGCCGCGCGGCTCCGGCGTCGAGAATCGCGGTATGCATGACGTGAAACTGTCCGACGGGGTCGTCACTCTGTCCCCGCTGCGCCTGGACGACGTGCGGGCCCACCTCGCGGGGGAGGACGAGCTGCTCGTTCGCTGGCTCAACGGAGGCCCCGGCACGCGCGAGGGCGTCGAAGCGTACATCCGGCACTGTCGGGAACAGTGGGACACCGCCGGGCCACTACGTGCGTTCGGCATCCGTGTGGGTGTCGGCGGGGTCCTCGCGGGCACGGTCGACTTGCGGTTCGCGGGAGAGGGCCTGGCGCCCGGTCAGGTGAATGTCGCCTACGGCCTCTATCCGTCGTGGCGGGGGCGTGGCCTTGCCACCCGCGCGGTCCTGCTGGCCTCCCGGTACGCGGCGCGTGTGGGCGGGGCGCAAGCCGTCATCCAGGTGGAACCGGAGAATCCCGCGTCTGCCGCAGTCGCTCAGCGGGCAGGGTTCACCCCCGGAAGCCCCATGCACGGCAAGGACGGCACGCGCTTCGACCGGTACGTTCGGGACCTCCGCACCACCGCCATGTGACGTGGCGTCATGGTTCGGTCGCCTCGCATGCCCCTGGCCGACCACCTCGTATCAGCGACCGAAGGCTTCCCCCAGCCGTCGCGCATGCTCACGCACGAGCGCCGCATCTCCGGGGAAGCAGCTGGACCAGTCCTCGCCCAGGGGCGTCCACGCCGCCGGCTGCCCGTTCTCCGGGGCCAGAGGCGTTGCGGCGTTCGTGATCGCGACGAACGACAGGCCGAGCGTCGCCGCCAACCCGGCGCCGTAGGAACGCACCGTCGCGGCGGCGGGCTCAGGCAGTAGTTCTGCCTCGACGCCGGTCTCCTCGAAAAGCTCGCGGCGCGCTCCTTCACGGGGCGTCTCCCCGGACTCGACGCGGCCGCCCGGTGGGACCCAGCCACGCCACCGGTGGTGGACCAGCAGCACTTGGGCGAGGTCCTCGTCGAAGACCCAGACCTCTGCGGCAAGCGGTTCCGACGGCCCCTTCCCGAGGCCGTCCAGCCATTGGCGGGCGCCGTCGAACTCCCCTGCCGCCAGACGGACATCGGCGGCCGCAGCCTCTGCCACCCGGGGGTCAAGCGCTTCACGAGTCATGGGGACAACATAGAGGGAGGGTCTGACACCGAGGCCCCGTCATCGCGCAGCGGCATTCCCCGCCCTGCCCGACGGCACCGCGGCTTCACGCCTGCCTCGGTCAAGAGGCAGGCGTGCGTGCGAAGCCCGGCATGCGGTGCGGGAACGGGTGGTCAGTTGGTCCAGAGGACGGGACTGTCGCTGTACGCGTCGCCTTCCTCGAACGAGGCGACCGTGATGGGGTCCGTCTTCGTGGCACTGAGCGAGCAGGTCTCGTACGAGGCGCCCTTGGTGGTGAAGTCGCGGGGCGCCGTCTCGTTGTCGCACTTGCCCGGGAGGTCGCCGATCAGAATGACGCCCGTGGGGGCGCCGCCGTCCAGCTTGCCGCGCAGCCGCAGCGAGGAGTAGGACAGGTCGGTGCCGCCGACGTTCTCGACCTTCATCCGGATGTAGTAGGGCGTCATGCCCTTCGCCTTGTCGCCGAACGGGGCCATGTCGGCCTCGGCGCCCTTCTCGATCGCCGTGACGGTAACGGCGACGGTGCCCTTCTTGCTGGTGCCGTACTTGAACGGGACAACCGCCCGGTCACCGACCTTGAACTTGGTGCCCGGTGCGGCGACGGCACCACTGGGCGCGGCGGAGGCATCGTCGCTCGGCTCCGCGGACGGGCTCTCGCTGCTCGGGGCGGACGGGGCAGGGGCGGAGGCCGAGGGCGATTCCTGCGCCGATGCCGAGTCGTCGCCGTCGTTGCAGGCCGTGAGCCCGAAGCCCAGGGTGGTGGTGAGGGCGACTGCGAAAACGATGCGTCCCTTGTATGTCATTTCGACCTAACTCGCGATGGGGCTGCGCTGGGCAACAGCAGTTCAACAACTGGACCGAGTCACCGGCGGTTCGACCAGGAATGCCGGGGCGGCACGGCTACGGCGACGCGTCAACGAGGCGCGCCGTGTCGCGTAACTCAGCCTGAGGCAGGAATGACACAGCCTCGTCGCAGCCCCGGCACAGCCGCGCGACGGGGCGCCGGGGCCACGAGGTTCAGTTCTTCGGCACTTTCAGCTTCTTCCGGATCCGAGGACCTGAACGCGCATCTGGCCGCAGGGTGGCGTCGACGGTCGCTGCCCGCCACTTCCCCATCGTCTTCGGGGTCCGCCGTTCCGCGGCCCCCGCGGCTGGAGTCCGCTGGGTGTGGGAGACGGGGCGGCGGAAGGTGTGCACCGTGTCGCCCGCGATGACCGACCGTCCACCTGGGCACGCCCGATCCCGCGTCCTGGTCGGGCACGGCGCGCAACAACGCGGTCAGGCGTGGGACGGCGGCTGCCAGCGAGGCGCGGGTCCTCTCGTGCTCGGTGACGGGATCGAACGTCGTGACGGTGCCCGTACCACTCCCCCAAGTCGCGGACGGAGCCGCAGGTTACCGTTGAGTAGCATGTCCGCGACAGCCCGAACCCGTAATTCCCAGCCGGGCGACTGTCGGACCGTTTATGATGCCGCTATGCATCTCTCATCGTGTCGTAGCTGGTGGCGCTCCCCGTAGGAGCGGCTACCTCTCACGCACGACCGGGCCGTTCGGATGGACGGCCCTTCTGTGTTCCCTGGTACGGGGACGTGTCGTCCGGCGGCGATACGACCACCAGGAGACCCTGTGAACACCACCACTCAGCCGGCAGGTCCGAACACCGACGCCCCTGCCGTCGAACCGTCCGCCGACGTACTCGGGACGACCGCCGCACACGTGCGCAGCGGGGCGCTGGAGAAGCAGATCCTCGACGACCCTTCGCAGTTCCGTGTACTGACGGGTGACCGTCCTACCGGACGTCTCCATCTGGGGCACTACTTCGGCACCCTGCACAACCGGGTGCGTCTTCAGAACCTCGGGGTCGAGATGTTCGTCATCGTCGCGGACTACCAGGTCCTGACCGACCGCGATGTGGCGGACAATCTCACCGAGCACGTCGAGGAACTGGTCCTCGACCACCTCGCCATCGGAGTGGACCCGGCTCGCAGCACGATCTTCACGCACAGCGCCGTCCCCGCCCTCAACCAGCTGCTGCTGCCGTTCCTGAGCCTCGTCTCCGTGCCCGAGCTGAACCGCAACCCCACGGTCAAGGACGAGATCGTCCACTCGCGGCAGTCCTCGGTCAGCGGGCTGATGTTCACCTACCCCGTTCACCAGGCCGCCGACATCCTCTTCTGCAAGGCCAATCTGGTACCGGTCGGACAGGACCAGCTCCCCCACCTGCAGATCACCCGCACCATCGCCCGCCGATTCAACGACCGCTACGGCTCCGGCGCCGCGGTCTTCCCCCAGCCCGAGGCCCTGCTGTCGCCCGCACCGCTGGTCCTGGGTACGGACGGGACCAAGATGAGCAAGAGCCGCGGCAATGCCATCAACCTGGCCGCGGACGCCGACGAGACGGCGCGGCTGATCAAGGGGGCCAAGACCGACTCCGAGCGCCACATCACCTATGACCCGGTCGCCCGCCCAGAAGTCTCCTCGCTCCTCCTGCTGGCCGCTCTCTGCGAGGACCGCGCTCCTCAGCAGGTGGCGGACGACATCGGCACAGCGGGTGCCGCCGCGCTCAAACGTACGGTCACGGAGGCGGTCAACGAGTACCTGGCCCCGATCCGGGCCCGCCGCGCCGAGTACGCCCGGGACCGCGCGTACGTCCGTCGGACACTGCGCGAGGGCAATGAGCGAGCGGGAGCCGTGGCCGATGCCACCCTCAGCGAGGTGCGGGCCGCGATGAACAGCGACTACTGACGAGCGCGGACCGGGAAGGCGAGGGCGCCTGTCAGGTGGGCAGGTCGCCGTCGCCGCCCAGGTTGGCGACCATGCGGCGCAGGACGTTGATCGTGGTCACGAAGTCGGCCGTTTCGATGCCTTCGTGCGTCTGCCGGTGCACGCGCAGGTTGCGCTCCTCGGCCCGGACCCGTCCCTCCTCCCCCGCCCCGGTGAGCGTCATGAGCCCCTCGTCCTCGGTCAGCCAGCCTCGGTCGACGAGGTCGTCGAAGACCTCGTCGAAGTCGATGCCGAGGTCGTCCCACTGCTTCAGACGTCCGGTCAGCGCGCCACGGGTCCACCTGCCCGGTTCCCCGGCCACGTGGTTGAGCGTCCACCAGTGCGGCTGCGTGAGGGTCTCCACCGCCAGCTGCTCGCGAAGGGCGCCCACCACCAGCCGGCTCGCGACGCCGGTCCACGCGCCGATGGGCTGGGCGGCCAGCTCCTGTTGTGTGTACTCCTTGAGCGTCATGCTCACGGGTCCCTCCTCGTGGTCTACGGATTACGGTCAACGTAGAACCTCGAGCCGAGTTGAGGTCAACCGTTGCCCCGAGGCGAACAGGGCTGCGCGGGGCCGCCTCTGTTCCGTCCGGGGCGGGCGGTCGGCGAGAACCGGCTCAGGTATCCGTCGAGGCCGTCGGGCGTGTCCCCGGCCCACCCCACGTATCCGTCCGGCCGCACGAGGAACAGTCCCGTGCCGTACGCATCGTGCGCGCCGCCCCGGACCACGCGTGCCACCGGGCCCGTGACGCCCTCGGGCGCCTCGGTGCCCAGCGCGAGCAGTGTCCAGTGCGGGCCGCGGAAGGCGTCGAAGAGCCGTACGCCGTCCACCGTGCCGTCGGGTGCCCGGTCCCCTGCCCGCAGCGCACCGTCGGGGGCGGCGTCGCGCGCCTCCAGCGTCAGCGACGACTCGCGGTACCCGAGGCCCAACTGCCTTGTCGCGTCACCGCGTCGCACCTCGCCCCGGTGGACGCCGGTCGAGAGGTCGAGCATCTGCGCGGCGATCGGGCGCCGCTCCTCCTCGTAGCTGTCCAGGAGCGCGGCCGGCGCACCGCCCGTCAGCACCGCGCCCAGCTTCCAGCCCAGGTTGTAGGCATCCTGGACGCTGGTGTTGAGGCCCTGTCCGCCCGCCGGCGAGTGCACGTGAGCGGCGTCGCCGGCCAGGAAGACCCGGCCCGACCGGAAGCGGTCGGCGAGGGCGGCACGCGGGCGGAAGTCCGAGGCCCAGCGCACCTCGGTCAGGTTCTCGGCGGGGATGTGGGAGCGGTCCGCGACGACCTTGCGGATGCCGTCCGGGGTGAGGTCGACGTCGGTCCCCTCCGGGAACCTCGCGGTCACCTGGAAGACCTCCGTCCCGGCCAGCGGGCAGATGGCGAGGAAGTCGGCGCCCTCGCGCGGCGGGAAGATGTGCCAGTTGTCGCGGTCCAGGCCGTCGATCCGGACGTCCGCGACGAGTGTCGGGTTCGGGTCGACGGTCTCCCCGGTCATGTCGATGCCCAGGGCGCGCCGCACCGCCGACCGGCCGCCGTCCGCGGCGACCAGGTAGCGGGCCCGAAGGGTGTCGCCCGAGGAGAGGTGTGCGATGACGCCCTCCGCGTCCTGGGCGAGGTCAACGACCTCCCGGCCGAGGGCGACCTTCCCGCCCAGCTCCGCCAGCCGCGTCGCGAGAATTTCCTGTGTGCGCCACTGCGCCACCATCCAGGGCTTGTTGTACGGCGAGCCCTCGCTGGGCTCCGCGGGGTCGAACAGGTGGTGCTCGCCGGCCCGCTCGCCGTTCTTCCAGACCATCCCGACCGGGTAGGTGCCGCCCGCCGCGTGGATGGCGTCGAGGACTCCGAGGTCGTCGAAGACCTCCATGGTGCGGGGCTGGAGTCCCTTGCCCCGTGAGCCGGGGAACAGCCTTTCGCCGCGCTCCAGAACCCACGCGTCCACCCCGCGCCGGGCCAGGTCGACGCCGAGTGCGAGCCCGGTGGGGCCGGCGCCGACGATCAGTACGTCCGTGTCCACGGCGATTCTCCTTAACGCTGTTAAGTAGCAACTGGTCCGAGAGTGGCCTTAACACCGTTAAGCTGTCAAGTGTGAGTACCGAACGACGCGCGCCCCTGGACCGCCGACGGGTCGCGGACACGGCGCTGAGGCTGTTGAACGAGGTGGGGCTGGACGGGCTGACCCTGCGCGCCATCGCCAGGGAGCTGGACGTCAAGGCACCTGCTCTGTACTGGCACTTCAAGGACAAACAGGCGCTGCTCGACGAGATGGCCACCGAGATGTTCCGGCGGATGATCGCGGGGACTCCCCTCGACCCGGCCGAAACCTGGCGGAAACGGCTGCTGAGGACCAACCGAGCCCTTCGCACGTGTCTGCTCGGCTACCGGGACGGCGCCAAGGTGTTCAGCGGCTCGCGCTTCACCAGCACGGTGCACGCCGAGCAGATGGAGGAGAACCTCCGGTTGCTCACCGCCACCGGGCTCACGCTGGCCCAGGCGGTGCGCGCGGCCACGACGACGTACTTGTTCACACTCGGCTTCGTCATCGAGGAACAGGGCGTCGAGCCCACGCCGGGCCGGCGCCGTGAGGGTTTCGATGTGGACGAGCGTGCCCGTGCGCTGGCCGCGTACCCACTGACGGCCGCGGCGGGCGCGGAGATCTTCTCCGACTACGAGCGGCACTTCGAGGAATCGCTCGACCTGGTGATCTCGGGCATCGCAGCGGCCCACGGCCTCGATTGACCGCACACCCGCCGGAAGGGCCCGCGCCTCGGTTCGACGACGACCCCCGCGTCAGTGCTCCCGCCGGGGGTACACGCGAGACGTAGACACCGGACCGATGAAGGGAACACCATGGGGGACTCGCTGCGCGCAGTGGGCTGGGCGCGGTCGCTGCCTCTGCACAGCGAAGTCAAGAGCGCGCGGGAATGGGCACGCGGCCACCTGGAGACGCTTCCGTGGGCCGTCGACGCCTCGGAGGTGCTCGACGATGTGCTGCTGACCGTCTCGGAACTGGTCACCAACGCCCATGTTCATGCCGACAGCAGCGCGCAGTTGGTGATGACGTGGGACGAGCGTTGTCTGCACGTCGCCGTCCACGACTCCTCGGCCACACTGCCCACGCCGCAGCCGCCGAGCGACGAAAGGCCGGGCGGCCGGGGCATGTTTCTCGTCGACGCGCTGGCCGACGACTGGGAGGCCCGCCCCTGCCACGACGGCAAGATGGTGATCGCCTGCTTCCGCCCCCCGCTGGCCGGTCAGCACGAGGGCTGACGCGCTCAGCACGGCAACGCCCCTGTGGTACTCCCCGACTTCGGGCGCCGGATGACCGGATCCGAGCGGCGCGCGGTGGTGTGTCGCCTACACACTGTTCCTGTAGCGATCGGATCTTGCGGACGCCGACGCCCTGTTCGGGCCTAGGCTTCCGGGCGGCCGATGGCAGTCCGCAGACCACTCACGGGGGACACGATGACAGAGCCCGAAGACGCCTACCGGCCGCCCGCTGACGGCGCACCGCACGGCTCACCCTATGGATCGCCACCCGGCGTTTTCGGGCCACCGCCCCCGGCTCCGCCGGGCGTCCCGCCCCAGCACTACCCGTACGGTGCTCCTCAAGGCGTTTTCGGGCCGCCGGTGCAGGGCCCCTACCCCCCGCCCGTACCGCCGCAGCTGCCGTACGGCCCCCCGCCGGGTTCCCCGTACGGTCCGCCTCCGATGCCGCCGGGCGGTCCGGGGCGGCGCACACGCTTTCTGCTGTTCGGCGGTGTCGGGGTGCTGGTCGCCGGGCTGGTGGCCGGGCTGCTGGTCTGGCACGGCGGCCCTGACTCGAAGGAACCGGTGGCCAAGCGTGACCTGCGGCCGTTCCGGCAGGCCGTGGCCGCGCTGGCCGACAGCCCCGGTCTGCGGTACCAGGATTCCGGCACCGCCCCGATGAGGCGGGATGTCACGGTCACCGCCTCGGGCAGCCGTTTCGGCACCGTGGACTATGGAAGCAGCGCGCTCGCCCAGGAGGTCCTGCACATCGGTGGCAGGACGTTCACCCGGCACCAGAAAACGGAATCCGGAACCGGGTCCGACGAGGACACCTCGGACAAGTGGACGGCCGAGGACGACGGCGCCGGTGTGACGACGGCGATGGTCGAGCACATGCCGGCCCCGCCCGACCTGGCCACGCAGCTCTCGAAGGCCCTGGACAAGCTGGAGGGCACCCCGGCACCCACCGGGTCCGCGCAGCCTCCCGCCGTCCACGGCACGCCGGCCCTCGCCGTGGACACCTCCGCCGGGCGCCTGCTCGTGACCGCGAAGAAGCCCCACCGGGTGCTGCGCCTGGCGTCGTACGGCCCCTCCGGGTCGGCCGGGGCCTCCGACGGTTCGGCCCAGTCCGCCTCGCTCCGGTCGAGGACGGTCACGGCGCAGGGGGACGAGGAGGACGAGGACCCCTCGGAGAGCCCCGAGGTGACCGACGGCCCCCTCGAAGGCGGCGATTCCGAGGGCCTGGACCTGGCACCGGTCGCCGAGGACGCAGTGGACCCCATGTTCGACACGCTGGAGAAGCAGACGAAGGAGCTGAAGAACGCCACCGACAGCGGCATCACCCTCGCCCTGAGCAGCGGCGGAACGGTCAAGTGCAGCTCCGGCGGATGCACGGCGAAGAACAGCTTCGCCGGGACCATCACGACCAGCGCCAAGAGCCGTCTGGTGAGCGGCAAGGTCACCGCGGTGATGACCGCTTCCTTCAGCATCGACGGCAAGGCCGCGGGCCGGTGCACCAGCCCGCAGAGCTCCTTCTCGGTCAGCGGCACCACCGTCTCCGGCAGTCTGTCGTGCTCCGATCCGGGCGCCGGACCGACCTTCGCCTCGGTCGAGACGCAGAAGAAGAACGAGGCACGGGCCCGTTCCCGGGCCAGCGGCGGCCGAATGGTCCAGTACCGCATTCCGTACCGCGCCGACACCCTGATCAACGCCTACGCCCTGGCTACGACCGAGGTCAGGAAGCTGGTCGCCAAGGTGCGGCAGGAACGGGACGACGTCGGCTGCACGGTGCGCAGCGGCTCGGCCTCCGGCGCGGGGGCCCGCACGGACGGCGTCACCGAGCGCGCCGGGGTGCTCCGCGCCGCGGTCCTCGCCGGCCACCATACGTACGCCTGGGCCGGGTTCGAGACCGGAAAGGCCAAGTGCCCGGACGCGAAAGCGACGAGTGCCGCGGACACGATCACCGGGCGGGCGGCGGACGGCAAGGTACGCAAGTCCAGCAACTACCACCCGCACTTCGGCGACGAGCGCGTGGCGGAGATCCTGAAGAGCCCCGACGCGGTGTATCTCTCCCAGGGAGGGCGCGGGACCCTCATCTTCCGCAAGGGTGAGGACATCGTGGTGACGAAGGGACCGGGGGCCGGAGTGGGCGACGTCATCACGGGCTACGGCCCCTCCGGGAAGAAGGGACCGAGCGGAGCCGAGGCTCTCGGCGGCTCACCCGACGACCCGGGGCCCCCGGTGACGCACGAGGACATCGTGAACGGCAGGATCCCCGACACCAAGGGGGGCTTCATGCCGCCCGCGAGACGTATCCGGTGAGGGTCACGGTCGGCGACGCCATGACCGCCGAGACGACGGACAGCCCCCTCGCCTTCACCCCCCGCTTCGACTTCCGGGACCTCCAGCTGATCGTCGCGGGGTACGTGGACCCGGCCGGACGGGAACGGGAGCTGTCGGACACCTTCGGCAGCCTGCCGTGGTTGTGGTCGCAGGACGACTACCTCCGCTTCAACCGGGACAGCGGGGAGCTGCGCAGTCTCACGTTCTTCGTGCCGGCGCGGTCCGTCTCCGCGTACCGGGCCTACGCGGACCACGACGAACCCCGGCCCCGGGCGGCGGGGCTGCGCGCGGACGCCGTACGGGAGTTCGTCATGCCCCCGACCACGGTCTTCCACTGTGACCCCGGTGCCGGCGAACTGCGCGCCTGCGGAAGCGTCCGCGTTCTCGGCACGCGGCCGGACGCGCGGTTCGCCATCGCCCCCGATGTGGCGCTCCTCGTCCATGAGGGGGCGGTGACCGGATGGGGCCTGAGCGATCCCGCGCGGTACCTGACGGACGGCTTCGCCGAGCCCTCGCAGGCTCCGCCGGCCCCCACGACCCGGATCCGGCTGGCCGAGTGCCTGGAGCTGGTCTCCTCGCCGCTCGTCGACCGCGTCATGGACCGGGCCCCCGAAGCGTGGCGCAGGCTTCGGGCGGCCGAACGCGCCCTGCGTGAACAGCGGGAGGACCGACCCCGTGCGGACATCCTGCACGGGGTGATCAGCCGCCTCATCGAGGACTACGAGGGGTGAGCCGCGAGCACCGCGTGGATCCGGTCCGCCGTTCCGCGCGGGCGCAGGACATAGCCGTTGTGCCCGCCCGGGAACGTCTCCAGGCCCACCCCCAGGGCGTCGGCGAGCATCGCGGCACACGTGTGCGTCCAGACGTGGCCCGACGTCTCGCCGGCGGCCGCCACGACGCGGGCGGGTGTGCCCTCGAGCGCCGCCGTGTCCAGGACGTGCGCCCTGATGGCCGGCAGGTCATGGGTGAGGAGGACCTCCGCATTCCGCAGGTGGTCGGGGCCCGGAGCGCGTACCGGGGCGTCCGGTTCGCGGTCCTGCGGGTCGATGTCGAGGCCGGCCGCGAACCCGCGCATCGCGGCGTCCGCGCCCTTGGCCCTGAATGTGTTCTCGACGGTGAGGAGTTGGCCGATGGCCTGCTCGGATTCCGGTAGGAGGCTGGTGACCGGGGGCTCGTGTGCGATGACTGTCGCGACCTGTCCGGGGTGGCCGGCGGTCAGCTCCAGTGCGATGAGCGCGCCGAGGCTGGTGCCGTAGATCCGTGCGGGCTCCGGCGTGAGGGCGCGGAGCAGGTGGGCAACGTCCTCGGCATGCGTGGCGATGGTCTTCGCGGGGGCGTCGGTGGTACTGCCCGACAGGCCGCGGCGGTCGTACGTGACGACGGTGTACCGGTCGGCGAGGTGGCGGGCGAGCGGTTCGCAGGCGCCGATGCCGTGGTGGCCCCCGGCGATGAGCAGGAGCACGGGGCCCTCGCCGCGGACGGTGTGGCGCAGGCGGGCGCCCGGTACGGACAGCAGGGATTCCCTCATCGTGCGACCACCGATCTTTTTGCCGGACGGGCCTCGTACGGGCCCTGGGCCGATCGTGCCGCCGTCGGGGCCCTGCCGGGAGCGGAGCGCTTCCCCTAGGACCGGCGGTCCCAGGACGGGCGGTCGCAACACCGTTACGCTGGGGGGGACATGACACTGAAGCGTCCGGACCTCGCCGACTTCCTCCGCCGGTCCCGGGAGCGGCTGACGCCGCGCGACGTCGGGTTCGTCGAAGGGCCCAGGCGGCGGACCCCGGGGCTGCGCCGCGAGGAGGTCGCCGTCCTCGCGTGGATGTCCGCCGACTACTACGTGCGCCTGGAGCAGGCGCGCGGCCCCCAGCCCTCCGTCCAGGTGCTCGGCGCGCTGGCGGGGGCGCTGCGGCTGACCGAGGACGAGCGGGACCACCTGTACGTGCTCGCCGGGCACCGCCCGCCGGAGGGTGCGCGGGCCGGAGAGTATCTGCGTCCCGGGCTGCGGTATCTGCTCGACCGCCTGGACGGTGTGCCGGTGCAGGTGGTGAGCGATCTGGGTGACCTGCTGGCGCAGAACGACCTGGCGCTCGCGCTCTTCGGGTGCGTGTGCACGGTGGCCGACGAGGACCGGAACATCGTGGTGCGCCGGTTCACCGACCCGGGCGTCCGCGGTCATTTCGCCACCGATGAACACGAGGAGCAGGCAAGGCAATTGGTGGCCGATCTACGGGCTGCGACCACCCGTCGCGGCGATGACGCGGCGTCTCGCTCGCTGGTGGCGCGGCTCCGCTCCGCGAGCCCGGAGTTCGTCGCGCTGTGGAACCGGCACGAGGTCGCCGTACGCCGGTCGCATCCGTACCGGCTCGTCCACCCCGACCTGGGCAGGATCGAGCTGGACTGCGAGGTCCTGGCCACGCCCGCGGTGGACCAGCGGTTGCGGATCTTCACGCCTCCGCCAGGGGGCACGTCGGTGCTGGACGAGTTGCGCGTGCTGGGTCCGCAGCACCGGCACGACTGAGGGGCGGTACGGGTGTGACTGGACGGACCGGCGGACCGGGCCGCCAGTGCGGTCAGCCGTACCTGGCCACCCGGTACAGGCGAGCAGGCAGTCGGTGTTGGAGTACACCCCCGGAGGGCCGGGGCGCACCGCCCCGGCCCTCATCCGCGCACACGTGTTACGGGTGTTCCGGCGCGGTGGGTCCGGCGCCCGACTCGGTCTTCATCGCCTTGGCCTCGCTCTTGAGGATGCGGGCGGACTTGCCCAGGGAACGCGCCATGTCGGGGAGCTTCTTCGAGCCGAACACCATGATGACGACAAGCGCCACGATGAGCAGGTGCCACGGTTCCAAGCCGTTGCGGAGCATCACACCACCTCTTTCCTTCGCCGTTGTCGCCCGTGCGTGCGCCACGCTCGCACAGCCGTATTGGTTGCTACATCGCGCAACTGTACAAGCCTGACCTGTGGGCGTTCCGGCGACCGACGCGAGTGGCGGCCTCGCGCGAGACGCCCCGGCACCGCGGCGAAGCCGGCCGGGCCGTGAGGCAGCGGGTGCGGCGGTCGCCGGGCGGCCATCACCGTGGCAAGGGCCAGTGGCGGGCCGGGGCACCCCCCGCGGTGCGGGAACACACGCGGGGGGTGCCGTGTGGGTGCTACTTCAGGTGCCGGGCGAAGAACTGGACCGCCGGGTCTCCGGCGTGCTGCGGGACTCCGGTGTGCCCGCCCATGTGGGCGTGCAGGGACTTCTCCTCGGTACCGAAGGCATCGAACAGGTCGAGCGACGCCTGCCGGTCGTTCCTCTCGTCGTCCCACTGCAACAGGACGTGCAGCGGGGTGGTGATCCGGCGGGCTTCCTCGAACGTGGCGCGCGGGACGAAGCTTCCGGCGAAGAGGACGGCGGCTGCGAGGCGCGGCTCGACCAGCGCCAGCCGGACGCCGATGGAGATCACTCCGCCCGAGTAGCCGACCGGGCCCTCGATCCCGGGCAGCGCGAGGAGCGCGTCCAGGGCCGACTGCCATTCCGGGACCGCCCGGTCGACCAGCGGGAGGACCACGGCGTCGATGATCTCGCCGCTGAGCCGTTCGCCCGCCTCCAGGGCCCGACGCATCTCGGCGCGGGCTTGGTCGAGGTCCGGCAGACGGGGCCGGTCGCCGCAGCCGGGGAGCTCGATGGTGGCTGTGGCGAAACCCTCCGCCGCGGAGTGCCGGGCCCGGTCGAGCAGCCGCGGATACATCTTGTCGAGGCCGAGCGTGGGGTGGCCGAGGAGGATGAGCGGCACCGGTGCGGACGCCGACGCGGATGCGGGGGTCCAGAGGATGCCGGGGATGTCACCGAGGGTGAAGGAGCGTTCGAGTACGCCGTCGTCGAGGCGCTGCTCGGAAGTGAAATGCATGGTCGTGCCTTTCGGGAGTGCACAGGGTGGCGCTCCCGGACGACCTGCCTATCGCCCGACCGTGACCCCGGAGGGGAGCACCCATGTCGATACTTGGTTCACGGGTACCACCTCCTCGTTCTTTCGCACGGCCGGGGACGAACGTAGCAGTTTGCCGCCGGCGTCGGCTAACGGGTTTCCGTACGGACCTGCCGGTCGCGCACGGCGGCGGCGAGCAGGGCCACGACGATTCCGGCGAACGCCCAGGCGCCGAGGATCCACAGCGCGCCCGTGATGTTGTTGCCGCCGAAGTAGACCGTGTTGCGCACCACCGTCGTACCGGCTCCGGGTGGCAGGGCCCGGCCGATCGCGGCCCAGAAGGGCGGCAGCAGGGACGCCGGGTAGACGCCGCCGGAGCTCGGGTTGCCGAGGATCGTGAAGATGAGGATGGTCAGGCCGAGGCCGATCGTGCCGAGCAGCGACTGGAGCGCCACACCCACGGCCCCGGAGGCGAACACGACCAGGGTGCCGATGCCGACGAGCTCCCAGAAGGCGCCCGGCAGGCAGTGCAGCACGGGGCCCACGATGACGGCGCCCCCGATCCCGGAGATGAAGGCGTAGGGCACCATCGCCGCGAGCCGCACGATGGAGCGACTGAGGGTGGGACGCTTGGAGCCGGCCGCCATGTTCAGCGCCGACGCGGCGAGGTAGCCGCCGATCGTCCAGCTCAGTACGAGGTAGAAGGACGACAGTCCGCGCGAGTCCCCCGCTGCCGGCGGGCGGATGTCGCGGACGGTCAGGGCGCGGTTCTGCGTCCGCTCGACGGTCGCCACGACCTTCGCCGCGGCGTCCGCCGCCGAGGGGCCGCCCGCCGAGGCGATGAGCAGGGTGTCGGTACGTCCGGTCACCGCCACGATCAACGCCGCGTCGGTCCTGCGCTCCAGGATCCGGGCACGGGCCTGGGCGCGGTCCTGTACCGCGGTGACGTGCACCGGGTCGCCGGGCAGTGAGTTGAGCCGGGCGACGAGGTCGGCCTCCACCGCGCGCGGGGCGACCAGCGTGATCGGGATGCGGTGCGGCTCGGGCGCGTGGAAGGCCCCCATGTACGAGAGGGCGAAGCCCAGTTGGAGCAGGAGCACGCCCACCATGACGAGGACGGCCCTGGTGGTGATCGCGTCCTTCATCTCCGTCCACGCGTCGACCCTCGTCGTCGAGCCTGTTTCATCCGCCACGTGACGTACCCGCTCTCAGCCGTGATTGCCCGGTGCACCCATTCCGCCGACATCCTCATCCCCGGTCGGCGTGGTGCGAAGAGAACACGCATGGCCGGTGGCGTACCCACCCGTTCGGCGGAACAGCGGTGCGCGGCCCGGTCACTCCTGGCGTTCGAACCGGTGCGCGGCCCAGAGCAGGGCCACAACGCCGCTGATCAGGAGCAGGACGGCTTTCACGGCGAGTGGGACGGGGTGTCCGGCCCAGGTGACACCGCCGACGACGGCCCCCGGGGTCCGCAGAGCGATGCTGTCGCGGAGCATGTCGACGCCGTAGGCGAGCGGGTTCGCGGCGGCCAGGGCATGGGTCCAGGCGGGGAGGGTGCGCAGGGGGAAGAAGCCGCCGGAGAGGAACAGCAGGGGCATCATCATCACGCCGAGCAGCGTGTGGAACGTCTCGGGCCGTCGCAGGCTCACGGCCAGGGTCAGGGCGAGGGCGGTGATCGTGAAGGAGATCAGGGTCATGCCGGCGAGGAGCAGGGTCAGGAGGAGCGGGTCGTAGGGCAGGCCGACGACGCCGGCGAGAGCGAGGAGCACGGCGCCCTGGAGGGTGGCGACGAGGGTGCCGCCGGCGCAGCTGCCGAGGAGCAGGGCCGAGCGGCTTACGGGAGCCATCAGGAGTTCGCGGAGGTAGCCGCTCTGCCGGTCGGTGATCAGGCGGATGCCGACCAGGATGGCGGGCGTCTGCACGGTCATCATCAGCATGCCGGGGAAGAGATAGGTCTGGTAGCCGACTCCCAGCTTCGAGTCGGGGATGAGGGCGGCGAGGCCGCCTCCGAGGATCAGCAGGTACAGCACCGGGTGGAGCAGCATCAGCGCGGTGTGGGCGCGCTGGCCGGCGAGGCGCAGCAGGTCCCGGTGGATCAGGCCGTGGACTGCGCGCAGTTCGTGTCGCAGGCGCGTCGGCCGGTCGCCGTCGCGGGTGGTGGGTGCGTCGAGAGGGAGCGCGGTCACCGGCCTCCTCCGGGCAGTTCGCTGTTGATGCTGCGGCCGGTGTGGTGGAAGAAGACGTCGTCGAGGGTGGGCGGGGTGGCGGAGGCGGCGCGGACGGCGATGCCGTGGCTTTCGAGGGCCGCGCAGAGGCGGGGGATCCAGGAGCTGCCGTCGGACAGACGGAGGCAGACCCCGTCGGGGTCCGTGGCGACGGTGTGGCCCGGCGGCACGATGCGCCGGACGATCTCGTGCGCCGCGTCGTCCTGGCTGGTGCGCAGCACGACGCGGTCGTCGCCGATGGCCGCCTTCAGGGCGAGGGGTGCGCCCTGCGCGACGAGCCGGCCGTGGTCGATGATGGCGACGCGGTCGCAGGTGGCGGCCTCTTCGAGTTGGTGGGTCGTGACGAAGAGGGTGCTGCCGTGGCGTTCCCGCAGGGCGTACAGGTGGTCCCAGATCTGTGCGCGGGCATGGGGGTCGAGGCCGGTGGTCGGCTCGTCCAGGAACAGAACGCTCGGCGCGTGCAGGAGTTGGCGGGCGATCTCCAGTCGGCGGCGCATGCCACCCGACAAGGTGCGTACGGGGGAACGGCGCCGGTCGGTCAGTCCGGCCACGTCCAGGACCTCCGAGGTGCGCTGCCGGGCGTAGCCGCGGCGCAGTCCGTAGAGCCGTGCGTGGATGTGCAGGTTCTGTTCCGGCGTCAGGTCCGGGTCGAGGGCGCTCTGCTGGAAGAGCATCCCGACCCGCTGCCGGACCTGGTGGGGCTGGGTACGGACGTCGGCGCCCGCCACCGTGGCGTGGCCGGAGGTGGGGCGGGCGAGTGCGCACAGCATGGCGATGGTCGTGGACTTGCCGGCGCCGTTGGGTCCGAGGAAGGCGAAGGTCTCGCCGCGCCGGACGTCCAGGTCCAGGCCGTCGACGGCCGTGGTGGTGCCCTGGGGTCCGGGGTAGCTCTTGACCAGGCCGCGCGTGGTGACGGCGTACTCGGGCTCGGGCGGTCGGGGTGTGGTGCGGGGGCCGAGGGTGGGCTCATGGGCGAGTTCCTCGTCGCCGGTGTGCAGTGGCATGGGGCCGGTCCTCACCTCTGGTTGGCCGTTGGGTTCCGGCCGGCGGCTGTCCCGGGACAGCCGCCGGCCGGACGCTATGCCGGTCCTAGGCGCAGCTGATGCCGATGCAGACCGTGTTGAGGACCGTCAGCAGGCCGATGCACTCGCACGTGGCGGAGAACGCCGCCCCTTCGGCGCCGACGGGGTCGGTCTCGGGAAGGGCGTGGAGGTGGGCGAGGAGTTCGAGGTCCTGGGTCTGGATTTCCATGGTTCTCTCCTTCTTCTTTGTGGTTGGGCGGCGGGGTTTCCGCCGCTCAGCCCGGCAGTTGGGCGAGCCAGTGCCGGGGGTCTGTGTGCCGGAGCCGCAGGAGGAAGGCCAGGATCCCGGCCGACCCGTCGCTCCAGCTGGTCGAGACGTCGCCGTACTCGTTGGGGAAGACCACGTGCCGGTGGCGGCGGGCTCCTTCGGTACGGGCGAGGCGGCCCATGTCGTGCGCCATCACGCGGTAGGTGGCGTCCCCGGTCGCGGCACTCATGTCGAGCAGGAAGTCGCCGTTGCCTGCGAGTCCGTGGCATTGGGAGAGCGGCGCGCGTGAGGCGCGTTCGGTGACGGCGAGGGCGCCACGGTGGGCCTGTTCGAGAAATCTGCCGTCGCCGGTGACCTGCCAGAGCCGTACGAGGAAGGTGCCGATCCCCGCCGCGCCGTGGCACCAGTAGGGGGCGGTGGGTTCGTCCTCTGCCTGGGCGGGCCACTGGGCCGTCTCTCCGACGCGTACGGCGCTGTGCAGGAGGTGTTCGCCGACCTCGACCGCGAGCCGCAGGTGGTCCTGGCGTCCGGAGGCGACCGCGCTGCACAGGAGGAAGCAGCCGATGCCGGCGGAGCCGTGTGCGAAGCCCAGGTAGCGTTTGCCGGCCTCGCCGGAAAGGACTTCCGCGGGCACCGGCCAGCTCACCGCCGACGGGTCGCGCCGTGCGGCGGACGCCAGCCGGTCGGCCGCGTCGACGGCGCGTTCGGCGAGGCGTGGGTCGCCGGTGCGGTGCCACAGGTGGAGGGCGGCCATGCCGCTGCCGGCGGTGCCGTGGGTGATGTCGTGGTGGAGCGTGGGCTCCTGCGGGGTCAGGGCCAGCTCGAGCGCGTGGTCGACGAGGGCCTGGTCGTCGATGGCTCTTCCGGCCTCGTACAGCGCCCAGGCGGTTCCGAGGTCCCCGAAGTGCAGGCCGGGGCGGGTGGACCGGGGGTGGGTGCGGTCCGCGATCCAGTGGCCCGCCGCCGAGAGCAGGCCGGGCAGGCGCGGGTCGGCGGTCAGTTCGAAGTACCGCGTGAGTACGGCGAGGGGGCCCGCCGCGCCCTGCTGCACGGTGCAGGGGTTGGTCTCCCCCGCCGCTGTGGACACCGGCCACAGGCGCCGGTCGTCCGCCGGGGTCATCGAGTCGACGAGGTGGTCGACGAGTCCGGCGACGGTGTCGTCCAGGTCCTCGTCCCGTGCCGGGGCCGTCCGCGCGATCCCGCCCCCGTCCGGTCTGCGGAGTGCTTCGCGCGCCCGGCGGGTGTCCCAGCGTGCGGCGGGCTCGTCCTTCATCAGCCCGGTGATCATGTCCGCGAGGCCGTGCGGGGGCTTCGCGTACCCGGTGCAGGCACTCAGCCAGGCGGCGAGCCGTTCCTCGTCGGTTCTGGTGGCGGGTTCCTCGGGCAGGAGGTTCGGCACCTTTCCGGCGAGGACGAAGCACGTGGTGGCGCCGAGGCTGTAGTAGTCGGCCGTCACGGACACGGGTGCGTCCGTGAGGCGTTCGGGGGCGCTGAACCCGGGGGTGCCGACCCGGGTGGGCATACAGGGGCCCGACGCGTCGGCGGCGAGTTCCAGGTCGATGAGGCGCAGTTCGCCGTCGGGGCGGACCATGACGTTGCCGGGGGTGAAGTCGCGCAGGACGCAGCCGTGGGCGTGGGCGGCCGTGACGAGGTCGACGAGCCGGGCGACCATGGCCATCGCCTCGCGGCGGTACGGCTCGCCGCCGAGGTCGCGGAAGCGTTCGGCGACCCAGGTGCGGAGGCTGACGCCGGGGACCTCGCTCTGGGCCAGGAAGAGGTGTCGGCCGTGCTCGAAGAGGGCCAGGGCTTCCGGGGCGAGCCCCGTGCCCTCCAGCTTCTCCAGCATCCGGGCCTCGGCGCGCAGCCAGTCCCGCACGTCGCGGCCGGTGGCGTCGCCCTCGACGTGGGGCCGGGTCTCCTTGATGACCACGGGGGCGCCGGTGTCCGTGTCGGTGCCCCGGTAGACGCCGCCCTTGTTGGTGTGCCGGATCGCCTCCCGTACCGCGAAGCGGCCGCCGAGCAGGACCGGGCCGCCGGCCGCCTCCGCCTCGGGCGGCGGGAGCGGCACGGTGTCCGGGAAGGGGCAGACGGCCCAGGAGGGCGGTGCGTAGCGGCCGGTGCGCTCGTCCTCCACGGGGTTGCCGTCGGGGTCCTCGATGTACCAGATCAGCAGGCCCTGGTCCGACAGCCGCTGCCGGGCGACGAAGGCACCGTAGCGGTAGTGCACCAGGCTGTGCGGTGCGTAGGGCTGGTCGGAGAGGATGCGAGGGCCCGCGAGGCCTGCCGTCGCCGTGTGCAGGTCCTGGGCGAGCCGGACGGCGTCGGCGTCGGAGCGCGGGTAGACGGTGAGGAATTTTCCGGAGCTTCCCCGGGGTGTGGCACGGGTGTTGAGGGTGCTGACCCGGTCGAGCGAGCGGGCGAACTTGAACGCCGACGTCTCCGGCAGCAGTACGTCCAGGGCTCGTACGAGGACCGTCGGCGCGGAGGCGGCCGTTGCCGACAGGTGCAGCTTCCAGCCCTGGTCGCGGCGGGCACCCGAGCGTGGGGCCACGCGGCACCATGTCTCGTCGGTTCCGGTCGTCCAGAGGGCGGCCGTGCGGGTGGCTTCCAGGGCTCGGCGGAGAAGGCTTTCGAGGTCGACTTCGGTGGCGTTGCTCGTCATGTGGGGTGTCCCTCTCAACGGTGAGGACCGCTGATCGGAAATTGCCCATGACACGTGAGCGCGGAACGCGCCCGAGGCGGAATCACCTGCTCCAGCGAGCGTGCGGGGATTGCTTTCCCCTGGTCCGGCGCCGCCCGGCGCGAGGGGAGGCGCACGCGTGAAGAGGCCCTGGACAACGGCCCGGCAGGGGGACGTAGGAAGATGTGACGCATGGCGGAAGATGAACGATCGGTCGGTTCGGAGAGAACGGCCGACAATGTGGTGGTGATCCGGGTCCGGGGCAGTCTCGACGGGTGGTCGGGCAGCAGCGAGTTGTCGGCCGCGCTGACCTCGGCCGTGGCGGACGCCGCTGTGCGCACGGTGGTCGATCTGTCCGGGGTGACTTTCGCCGACTCCGCGGCGCTGCACTCCCTGCTGGGCGGTCAGCGGGAACACGCGAAGGCGGGGGTGCCGCTCGTCCTGGCCGGTCCACTGGACTCGGGTGTCCGCAGGCTCTTCGAGGTCACCGGCACCTCGGGTGCGTTCCGGTTCGCGGACGACGCCGAAGCGGCGCTCAGTTGCTGAGCGCGCCGGACCACGGGGGTACGGGGGTGTCCGGGTGTCGATAGAAGCCGGAGGGGAGGCGGAACGGCTCTCGGCCGTCCCGCATAACGCCGCCGCCGCGCGAAGCATCGTGTCCGATCTGCTGGCGGCTCGCTTCGGCGGCGTTGTCGCCGAGTGGCCCGCCCACGTGGTCGACGACATGCTGCTGGTCACGTCGGAGCTGGTGACGAACGCGTTCCGGCACGGTGGCCGCCTCACCGCGTTCGAGACCGAGGTCACCGGTGAGGGCCTGCGCATCGTCGTCGGCGACGCGAGCACGGAGAGTCCCGCCGAGTCCCCGGGTGTGGCGCCGGAGGTGCGGGCCGACGCACCGAGGATCGGCGGATACGGCTGGCCGCTGGTGCGCCTGCTGGCCAGCCGGGTGTCCATCAGCTACCACCCGGGCGGCAAGCACATCACGGTGCTGATGGCCCTGCCCACACACCCCTAGGGCCCCGGACACCTGGCCCCCAGCGGCTCAGTCGGTCGTCTCGCGTACCTCGTCGGGGCAGCTCTGCCGCGCCTTCCCACTCTCCGGTGCGAAGAGGTGCCGGGTGCCCGTGACGCTCAGCATGCGCTCCATGAAGGGCGGCGGGTTGTCGAGGAAGAGCGTGATCCCCCGGGCCGTGGTGCGGCGGTGGATCATCAGCAGTGCGGAGAGCCCCGTGGAGTCGCAGAGCCGGAGCTTCTCGCAGTCCAGGTGCAGCTCGCCGGCGCGCGGGCCCTGCTCGATGCAGGCGTCGGCCCGTGCGGCGAGCTCGTCACTGGTGTCGTAGTCGAGAACGCCCGCGAGGCGCAGGCACACGGCCCCGCCCTCCGATTCGACGGTCAGGAACAGGGACGGGGCGCTCATGCGTGGGCTCCCGGGTGTGCTGCGACGGCTTCGGCCAGGAGGGTCCGCGCCCGTCCCAGGGACCGCAGGGCCCGGGGGAAGTCCTTGAGTTCGGTCATCAGGATGTCCAGGACGGGCGGCAGGGAACGGGCGGGAACGCGGCGGGCCGAGAGGATGTCCGCGGTCCAGGTCATGAAGGTGGTGAACAGCTCGTCGTCGTCGGTGTAGATCGCCACGGACAGGAACTCGACGATGTGCGCGATGTCCTCCGCGGTGCGCTCGCGCTGCACGGCGGTGTACGCGGCCATGGCCGGGAACGTGTCTGCGAGCTTCGCCAGGACCTGCTTGACGAGTCGCCCCTGTGCACGCGAGACCAGGGTGTACTCCTGGTCGAGCAGGTGCGGCAGGTCGTCGACCTGCTGCCGTACGTCGGCCGGCGTGGGCGGGGCCAGTCCCGCGGCCAGCTGCTCGGCGGCGCCGCGCGCGTCAGGCGCCCACGCGTTCGTGCCGAGCATGCGCGCGAAGCGGCCGTCGGGGCCGAAGGCCGACCCTCCCACGAGGACGGGCACCCCGACGGACTGGCAGGCGGTGATCGCCGCGTGGGCCACGGGGAGGCGGGTCGGGATGGACGAAGAGAGGGCGACGACGTCCGCGCCCGTGTGGTGGAGGTGCGAGACGAGGTGCGGGGTGGGCACCTGGGCTCCGAGGAAGTCGACCTTCCAGCCGCGCAGAGTGAGGACCTCGGCCAGGAGCCGGGCGGGCAGCGAGTGCCATTCCTGCTCTACGCAGGCCACGGTGACCCTGCCGAGGGTGGGCTTCGTGCGGGCGGCCGGATGGTGGGCGAGCGTGGTGATCACCCGCTCGACGATGGCGCTGGCGGCGTGCTCCTGGGCGACGGTGAGGCGGTTGGCGGCCCACTCCGCGCCCACCCGCGCCTGCACCGGTGCGATGAGGTCGAGGAGGACCGTTTCCGCGGGCATGCCCTCGTCGAGGACGCCGGTGACGAGTCCGGCGGCCGCGAATTCGTCGCGTTCCAGGGCAGCGGCGGTCAGGAGCCGGTCGCGCAGCTGTGTGACGGCCGTCATGCGGTGTACCTGCCTCGCGTGTGCCCGTCCACCGCGCTGAGGTGGTTCGTCCGGGGAGCGGTGATCGCGACCACTGCCATGTCGTCGTGGCCTCCACCGCGCACCCATTGGGCGGCGAGCATCTGGATGCGTTCGACCACGGCCTCCGCGGGCATGTCGGCGCATTCCGACAGTGCCCGCTTCAGCCGCTCCTCGCCGAACATCTCGTCGCCGAGCGGGCCGCCCCGGGCCTCGGTGAACCCGTCGGTGTAGAGCAGGCATGTCTCGCCGGGGCGCAGAACCGTCTCGGCGGTCCGGGACTCGATGTCGGGGAGGGCGCCGATGAGGGTGCCGTGGGTCCCGACCTCGTCGACGCGGCCGTCCGCCCGCACCACCAGCGGCACGGGGTGCCCGGCGGAGGTGAGCCGCAGACGCACCACGTGGTCCGTCCGCCGGACCGACGCCAGGACCATGGTCGCGAAGCGGGTGTGGTGGGAGTTGAGGAGCGCCCCGTTGAGGAGCCCCAGCATCCGCTGGTGGTCGTCCGCCATCGGGACGAGGGCCTGGAGGGTGTTGCGGATCTTGCCGGTGAGCACGGCCGCCTCCAGCCCCTTGCCGCACACGTCTCCCAGGACCACCAGCGAGGAGTCGTCCCCGTCGCTGCCTGCGTGGTGGACGTCGAAGAAGTCCCCGCCGACGCGTTCCTGGGCCGCGGCGGGCCGGTATCCGCCCGCGAACTCGACTCCGTTGACGCGGTGCAGCCGGGGCGGGAGCAGGTCCTGCATGAGGGTGTGTGTGATGGCGCTCTGCTCCGCGTACAGATGGGCGGCGGACAGGGCGGCACCGGCCCGTGCGGCGAAGAGCCGGGCGAAGATCTGCTCGTTCTCCGTGAACTGGCCGCCGCTGCGCAGCAGGACCAGAGCGCCCGCCGGGACTCCCTGGCCGGGGAGCGGCGTGATGACGACCGATGTGATCGTTCCGGTGTAGCCCTCGGGGATCATCCACGCGGGCAGGGCGGCGGGGTCGATCCACCGTGAGGCGACCGGCGGGAACCCCTGGAGGGCTTCGTCCAGGCCGGGCAGCTGGGACGGGTCGGCCGCGACGAGGCTGCGGACGACGTCCTGGCCGCCGACCGCGTGGGCGAGGGGCAGCTTGCCGCCCCTCGCGGGGGAGACGACGACGGCCGCCTCGGCGAGGTATTCGGAGGCGAGCCGGGCCGTGGCGCTCACGCACCGGTCGGTGTTCAACGAGGAGAGCAGCACATGGGACGCCTCCGTGAGGAATGCGGTCCGTTCGCGTTCGGTGGCGAGAGCTTCTTCGGCGCGTCTGCGGTCGGTGTCCTCGACGAGCCACCACACCACGTTCCCGTTTCCGCTCCGGCTCGGGTGTGCCTCGAAACTCCGGGCACCGATCCACCCCGACGCACCGCCGTCGGTGTCCCCGGACCCGTTCACGATACGGTCGCGCAGATCCTGGTCCGCCCGGGCGAGCCAGGCCGGGGCGGCGTCGGCCAGCCTGACCCCGGGGCGCGCGCCGCGCAGGAGCCGGGAAGCGGCTGGGTTCACCTCGGTCAGCACGCCGCCCGCGGCGCTTTCGAGCACCGGGTGCGGGGCCGTGGACCATACGCCGGACGCCTGGCGTTCGCCGGTTCTCGTGACGGGAATTCCTGGGGGAGGAGCCATGAGGGGGCGCCCGCCTGCGGCGAGCGGCACCACCTTCCAACTGGACGGAGAAGTATTTGCCTTCCGGCAACTATCACGCAGTGCCACCCCCGCTGGCAATCAGCCGCCCTCGCCGCGGTGACGGAGCGTGATATCGCCACCGCTCTGCCACTTGCCGGACGCAGAACCCTCACGGGGCCTTCACTCGGTCCCTGCCGCGGTCCGTTTCGTCCTGCACGAGGAGGGTGAGCAGCGAGGCGACAGAGAGGCCGGCTTCCGCCGGGTGACGCAGCACCCTGTCCGGTTCGATGCGGTACGTGTTCGCGCGGCCCTCCCGGGTGTGAGAGAGGTACCCGCCCTGTTCGAGGTCGGCGATGATCCTCTGGACCGCACGCTCCGTGAGCCGGCAGCGCGCGGCGATGTCTCGTATCCGGACGCTCGGGTCCTCGGCGATGGTCGCCAGTACGCGCGCGTGGTTGGTGATGAACGTCCATCCCGTGTGGGATTCGACTACTCCAGGCATGTCTCCCATCTAAGCGCGCATGCTTGCCCGACCTCAACTACATGACATACTTTTCGTGTAATCGCTGACAGGGTGAAAGTCACAGGAGGCTCGGGTGTCGTACGGGGAAGCCGTCGCGGCTGCACGCATGAGCGGCGTCGGAGCAAGCAGCGTGCACCCGGCGCCCCACGCCGCCGGGCCAGGGCCCGCGCAGGCCATGGTGGTGGAGTACGAACGGCACGGCGTCTGGGTGGTCGCGGCCCATGGCTCCTGCGACCTGGAGTCGATCTCGCGGTTGGAAGGGGCGCTGACCACCGCGGTCCGGCGCCACCCGAAGGTGGTCCTGGACACCTCGGGGATCACTTTCGCGGATTCGTCGCTCCTGAACCTGCTGATCCTGACCCACCGGGCGGGCGCCGTGCGCCTGGCCGCCCCGAAGCCCCAGCTCCAGCGCCTGCTGGAGATCACCGGTCTGGACGCGGTGCTGTACGTACGCGCGACGGTCGAGGAAGCGGCCGCCTGCTGACGACCGGGGACGCGGCTCCGTCCCGTGGGTTGCGGGGCGGGGCCGCGTCACGGCCCTGTGTTCGCGTTACCAGCCGGCCTTCGCCGTGTTGTACGCGGTCCGGCAGTCGGCATTGGTGGCGTCGGCGGCCAGCTTCGCCATGGAGTCCGTCCAGATCCTCTTGGCCAGCTTCTCCAGGTCTCGCGTCTCGGCGGGCACGTTCGGGGCGTACTTCTTGATCGTCGCGAGGGACGACTTCGCGAACTTGTTGCACACCGGCCCCGCCGCGTTGCGGTAGCGCGTGTCCAGGTCCGTGGCGACGGCCTGGCCGTTGGCTGTCGCCCAGTTGTTCCAGGCCGCGCAGGCCTTCTCGGTGAACGCCTGCTGGTCGGCCTCGCTCAGGCCGAGGACCTCGGCGAGCATCGTGTTCTTGGCCTTGTCCGGGACCGTGAAGTCGACGACGGGGAACTTGTCGAAGGTCTCCAGCAGCGCCTCCTGACACGCGGGAGGAAAGGACGCCGCCTGCGCCGGGGAAGGGGCGGCCAGCGCGGAGACGGTCAGGACGGCCGCGGCGAATACGGTGCTCCCGGCGGTACGCGACAGGGACAGGGTCATGGGGGTGGTGCTCCTTGCACGAGGGGGTGTCGTCGCGGCGCCGTCCGAGCGCCCGACGGCTGCAGAACGATCACCGGCATTCGGAGGTCACGGCTGTCGTGCCGCGTCCGGCGGACGGGTGGGCGTCGGCACACCGCCCCTCCCCCGGGCAGGCAGCGCGTCACGGGTGCGCCTGCGGAAGACCAGCAGTCCGGCGCACGCGGCGCCGGTGAGCCAGAGGAGCTGGATCGCGAGCCCCTCCCCAACCGGCGCGTCGGAGAAGGCGGCGGACATGCTGGCCTGTACGGCCCCGTACGTCGGCAGGAAGCGGACGACCGGGCTGTCCGATCCCGAGCTGGAGAGCGGGTTCTGCAGGGCCACGTCGAGAATGCTGATCATCAGGATGGCGAACATCCCCTCCACCTCGCGGCGGAGCACGGACCCGAAGACCACGCCGAGCGCCCCGTAGGTCAGGGCGGCGAGGAACAGCCCGGCGGCCAGCATCAGGGGCTGCCGCGGGGCCCAGGCGAAGCCGGCAGCAGCCGTGGCGTACGCGGCGACGGCCGTGCAGACCAGCGTCAGCGCGGAGAGCTTGGCGAGGACGAGGTGGTACCGGGGGTATCCCGCCATGGCCAGGCGCCGGTCGAAGGCGCCTCCGGTGAAGGTTGCGGCGAACATCATGAAGCCGGCGATCAGGGTGACCGCGTTGAGAGCTCCGGTGATCTGGGTGAGGTGGTTGCCGGGCGGGGACAGGATCTCGCCGGTGGCCCGCAGCCGGAAGGGTGCCGGACGGCTGGGAATGGCCACGTAGGCCAGGCCGATCCAGACGGGGATGTACACGACCACCAGCAGCATCGCGAACCGGTTGCGGGCGTGGCCGATCAGGGCGTAGCGGGACGCCGTGACGAAGAGGGACCAGTGCCTCTTCAAGCCGTCGCCTCCGTACGCGCGTCGTTCAGGTGCAGGCGTCCGCCGTCGAGCCGCCACAGCGCGTCGAGCCGGTCGATGTCGTACGCGAGGTGCGAGACGACCAGCACCGAGCGTCCGGCGTCGCGCAGGCTCGTCGCCAGCTCCCAGAACCGCAGATAGGTCTCCCAGTCGAACCCTTGGTAGGGCTCGTCCAGCAGGAGGACGTCGGGGTCGTGCATGAGCGCCAGCGTCAGGTTCAGTTTCTGCCTCGAACCTCCGCTGAGCAGCCCCGCACGGTGGTCGAGGTACTCGGTGAAGGACAGGATCTCCATCACATCGAAGGCCCGCCGCAGGTCCGGCAGGCCGAATGCGTGCCGGAAGAAGTCGAGGTGCTGGCGGACGGTGAACGAGTCGTCGAGCACGACGGCCTGGGGGCAGTAGCCGAGTCGGCCGCTGTGCCGGACCGTCCCCCGTTCCGGGGCGAGTTCACCGGCGAGGATCTTGAGCAGGGTGGACTTGCCGGCCCCGTTCTCCCCGACGATCCCGGCGAGCGTGCCGGGTCGCAGCTGGAGGCCGACGCCCCGGAGGACCCTGTGCCGCCGGTAGGAGTGGTGCACATCCGTGACGTCCATCGCGCTGCTCCCTCGTGGTTGGTGGGTCCGGGCCGGGGCAGGCCGCCGGTCCTTCGTGGTTGGTGGGTACGGGGCGGGGCAGGCCGCCGGCCGTCTTCGGGATGCCGGCTCGTCACGGCGCCGCCTGCTCCAGTTCCGCCACGGCCCGCTCCCACAGTTCGGGCAGCCGCTCGCCCAGCGGCAGACCGCTGTCGACGACGACGGACACCTCCGCCCACTCGCCGAAGAACGAGAGCGCGACCGCGAAGAGGTGGCCGGGGACGAGCAGTGGCAGCAGGGCGGTGCCCGTCACCAGGGTCTCGCCGAGGTTGCCCCGGTCGGCGAGCGGCATCGAGGTGGTCATGACGTTGGTGACGCGCGGGGAGAGCACCCGGCGCATGTACCACTCGGTGGGCCTGGCGGGCATGTGGCGCACCAGGTCCACGATCGTCCGCCTCCGTGCGGCGCCGCGCAGCTTCCGGGTCGCCGCCGTCACATGGTCCAGCCGCCGGACGGCGTCGCTGTCCGAGGGCACGTCGGAGGGCGCGGGGGCGAGTCGCACGGGCAGTTCCAGCGGCAGGGCGAAGCAGCGGTTCCCCCAGGTCTGTTCCTCGTCGGGGCGTCGTGCGTCGACCGGGAGTACGGCCGTCACCCGTGGCAGCGGCACCTCCGACTCCTCGGCCCAGGACGCCAACGCGCCCGCGAGCGCCGCGAGGTGCGCGTCGTGCGCCGAGCCGTCCCGGGCCGCACCGATCGTCCGCAGGGTGTCCGACAGCACGCGCCCCCGGTACAGCCGCCGCTCCCCGGTCGGTACGTATGCGGCGACGGGGCGGTGGCCGCGTACGGCGATCGTGCCGGCGGCGAACCTGGCGGCCATGCCGACCGCGGCCGCCGCACGCCGGGGCACCGCGGCCCGGCGGCCCGGGCCGGGCACCGGCCGGCCGGAGGGCTCACCCTCGCCGAGCACGGCCCGGAAGGTCATGGCCGCCGCCGCACCGTCCTGGCAGGCGTGGTGGAAGCGGTAGCAGAGGGCGTACGCGTCGGGGTCGTGACCGTGGACCAGCCAGGCCCCCCAGAAGGTGCCGGGTGCGAAGGGGGCGTTGAGCGCGGTGCGCAGGGCGGCGTCCCAGCCGTCGGGTCCGTCGGCGACGGCCTCGTGCACGTGCCGGTCCACGTCGAAGCCGTCGTCCGGCTGCCATCGCGGTCGCCGGCCGCCCTCGACACGGCTCGTCATGAGGGGCAGCGCGCGCAGGTGGTGGCCGAAGTAAGCGCGGAGGTCCGCGAGGGCGGGGGGCGGACCGCTCAGGTACGCGATGCCTCCGGCGTCCCAGCGGACGTCCGGGCGTGCGCGCTCCATGTTCAGGAAGGCCCGGTCCACGGGGTGGACGGGGAGGTGGTCCGGCCCGGGCCGGACCGCCGCCTTGCGGGGGTGGTCCCCGGGCAGGGCGGACGGGACGGACGTGGTCGGCGGCGCTGACTCCGCCGACGGGGTGGACCGACCGGAAGCGGACATGAGTGGCGACTCCAATGCGTGACGGGCCTGGGAGCTGGCGGGGCGTGACAAGGCATGCGGCGGCACACGGCGGCTCCGCGCCTTTCAGGATGGCCACCGGCCGGACCGTGTCCGGAGCCGCCGGCCCCCTCCGGCCCTGTCGGATCCACCGCACCCGGCCTCCCCTTCGCGCGGCTCCCGCCCCCGAACTCCCTTGCCGTGCCCGCATCGCAGCGTCCGCGCTCCCACCACCGGTGGGTGCGGCGCCCGGCTTCGGGCCGGTCCGGGAAATCCCTCGAAGGAGGGATGAGTCACGTGCCCGTATCCCCACGGGCGCCACGAAGTCCCACTTCGTGCGTGCTGAACGGGCGGCTTGCCACCTCCGTACTGGCGTACGCGGCCCATGATCGCCGGCGTAATTCGTTCGGGTGAGCAGCGCGGATCGAGGTCTTCCGCTTCACTCGCCGTCTGACAGGGTGTGCCGTGCGCCGAAGGTCAACGTGCCCGGCAGGGACGGGGATTCGGAATGTCGGTGCGGTATCGGACCGGCACGACGGCGAGCCGCCCGGGATGCGACCGCACCGTCGGCACGGCGCGTCCCGCATGCGCGTCGTCACACCGGCGGCGTCCCGCCCCCTGTCCTGCGTGGCGAGGCGCGGCTGTCCCGTACGAAGCCCTTGGAGCCATGGCCGTGCACGTAGCCCTCACCGGCGCCACCGGATTCCTCGGACTGCGCCTGCTGCGTCGTCTGCTCGAAGACCACCGGTCGGTGACGGTGCTGACACACGCGGGGTCCGGCGACGCTCTGCATCGCATCACCCGCTTCTTCGAACTGACCGGCGCCTCAACGGCGTTCACCGCCTCCCTCCCCGCCCGGTTACGAGTGGTGGAGACGGACCTCGCGCGGCCCCGGCTGGGGTTGTCCCGGCAGGCGTTCCAGGAACTGGCCGACCGCATCGGCATGCTCTGGCACAGCGCCGGGAGCATCAACCTGGAAGGGGACCTCCCCGAGCTGCGCCGGACCAACGTCGAAGGGACACGGCACGTCCTGGAGCTGGCCGCGGCGGGGCGGCTGCGACCCCGGGTGCACCACGTGAGCACCGCGTTCGTGGCCGGGGCCCGGCGCGAGGGGGTGGCGTACGAGGACGAGCTGGATGACGCGTACGGCTTCGAGAACGCCTACGAACGCTCGAAGTACGAGGCGGAGTTGCTGGTGCACGCCTGGTCGAAGGAGCACGGCCGGCCGGTCCTGGTGCTGCGACCGGGCATCCTGGTCACCGACCTGCCGCCGCACCCCGAACTGCCGTCGCACCCCTTGCAGGTCGCCGAACGGATTCTGCGTGACGCACGGCACACCACCGCCACCGCGCTGCGGGCCGAGGACCCGGAATCCCGGCCCCGTGTCCGGATGGTGGGGCACGCGCACGGGCGGCTGAACCTCCTCCAGGTGGAGCACGCGGCCGAGGTCATGGTGCGGCTGGCCGACCGGACTCCCTCGGGCGGCGTCGACACGTACCACGTCGTGCACGACCGCGATGTGCCGGTGGCAACGGTCGTGGAGGTGCTGGAGCGGCTGGTCCCGGTCTCGATCGAGCTGGTGGACGCCGGACCGGATACCCCCTCGGCGCTGGAGTCCCTGCTCGACTTCTACCCGGGGATGACGGCCTACCTCGCGCACCGGCGGCGGTTCGACGACACCCGGGTCCGGGCCCGGCTGGGCCCCTCCGCCGCGTCCGCCCCGCTGAGCGCCGACTACCTCTGGGCCGGCCTGGCCGCGCGCCCGTGGACCTTGCCGGGCCCGCCGGGCCCGTTCGCGGACCTTTCGCCGACCATCCACTGCGTCTGACCGCCCGTTCTTCCCCTCCCCCACCAGCCCGCCCCCTGTCCCGTTGGAGCCTCTCCGTGTCCGTCCTCGCAGCTTCCGGCTCCCCGGTGATGCCCCCGGATGCCTTCACCCTCGACGGGATCGCCGCCTGTGCCCGGCGCATCCGGGAACCCGTCCATCTCGTCGGCGGGCCGGACGGGCGTGAGCTGGGGCTCGCATGCGGTCCCGTGCCGCCGGACCGGGTGCTCGCGACGCTGCCGCCGCTGTACCCGGAGTGGCTCGGCGGGCGCACCTTCTGCGAGGCGCACGGGGTCCGGTTCCCTTATGTCGCCGGTGAAATGGCGAACGGTATCGCGACCACCGCCATGGTCGTGGCGATGGCACGGGCGGACATGCTGGGCTTCTTCGGCGCGGGCGGTCTGGCATACCCGGAGGTGGAGCGGGCGGTCCGCACACTCGTCGACGAGCTGGGCGGGCGGCGGAACTGGGGAGTGAACCTCATCCATTCACCGGCCGAGCCGGAGCTGGAGTCACGGGTCGCCGAACTCCTGGTCCGTAGCGGTGTCCCCCTCGTCTCCGCGTCGGCGTACATGGAGCTGACCCCGGCCGTCGTGTGGTGTTCCGCCCGGGGGCTGCGCCGGGACGCGGACGGTATCGTCGTCCGGCGTACGCGGATGCTCGCCAAGGTCTCCCGGCCGGAGGTGGCCGAGCGGTTCCTCTCCCCCGCCCCCGCCGGTCTGCTGGATTCCCTCGTGGCGCAGGGCAGGCTGACACGGGAGGAGGCGGAGCTGGCCGCGTGCGTACCGGTGGCCGAGGACATCACCGTGGAGGCGGACAGCGGCGGGCACACCGACAACCGGCCGTTGTCGGTGCTGCTGCCGAGGATCGCGGCGCTGCGCGACGAGGTGTGCGCGCGGTACGGCTATCGCAGGCCGGTCCGCATCGGTGCGGCCGGCGGCCTCGGCACACCCGACGCGGTGGCCGCGGCCTTCGCCCTCGGCGCGTCGTACGTGGTGGTGGGGTCGGTGAACCAGACCGCCGTCGAGGCCGGGCTGTCCGACGAGGCCAAGGCCATGCTGTGCGACGCGGACATCGCGGACGTGGCGATGGCGCCCGCGGCCGACATGTTCGAACTCGGTGTGAAGCTGCAAGTGCTCGCGCGGGGCACGATGTTCGCCCAGCTGGCCGGCCGGCTGCACGAGGCGTACCGGGCGTACGACGCGCTGGAGCGGATCCCTTCCGCCCAGCGCGTCAGGCTCGAACGCGAGGTGCTGCGCGCCTCGTTCGACGAGGTGTGGCAGCACACACGGGAGTTCTGGGAGCGGCGCGACCCATCGGAGATCACCCGCGCGGAGGCCGACCCCAAGCACCGGATGGCGCTGGTCTTCCGCTGGTACCTGGGGAGTTCGAGCCGGTGGGCGATCGACGGCGAGTCGTCACGGCGTACCGACTACCAGATCTGGTGCGGACCCTCGATGGGCTCCTTCAACCGGTGGGTAGCGGGCACACCGCTGGCCGATCCGGCGAACCGGACCGTGGTCGGGATCGCCCTGAACCTGCTCGAAGGCGCGGCCGTGCTGACGCGCGCCCATCAACTCCGCACCCATGGCGTCCCGTTGCCTCCCGAGGCGTTCGCCTACGCGCCGTGCGAGCCGGCATGAGCGGCCCCGGCGTGCCGAAGCCCACACCTTCAGGAGAGTCCGTGCGTTCCTCCTCCCTCCTCAGCCGCCATCCCGTCGCCGTGGTCGGAGTGGGCGCTCTGGTGCCCGGTGCGACGGACGCGGCCGGGTACTGGCGGATCGTGTCCGGTGGGCGGGACCTGATCACCGACGTCCCCGCGTCCCGCTGGCGGGTGGAGGACCACTACGACCCGGACCCGGCCGCCCCCGACCGGACGTACGCCCGCCGGGGCGCCTTCCTGCCGGAGGTCGGCTTCGATCCGATGACGTACGGCGTTCCGCCCACCGCCCTTTCCTCGACGGACAGTTCGCAGCTTCTCGCCCTGATGGTCGCCGACCAGGTCCTGGCGGACGCCGGGGGCCGGGCACGGCTGGACCCGGACCGGACCGGTGTGGTCCTCGGCGCGGCCGCCCTGGAACTCCTGCCGCACATGTACGGGCGGACGCACCGCCCCGTGTGGCTCGCCGCACTCCGCGAGAGCGGCTTCGCCGAGGCCGAGGCGCAGGCGGTGTGCGACCTGATCTCGGCCCGGTTCGAGCCGTGGCGGGAGTCGACGTTCCCCGGTCTGCTGGGCAACGTCGTCGCGGGCCGGATCGCCAACCGGTTCGACCTGCACGGCATCAACCACACCACGGACGCGGCGTGTGCCAGTTCGCTGGCCGCCCTTTCCACGGCGGTCGGCGAGCTGGCGCTCGGCCGGGCCGACCTGGTGATCAGCGGGGGTGTGGACACCGGCAACGACATCGGCATGTTCCTGTGCTTCTCCAAGACGCCCGCGCTGTCCCCCAGCGGCGACTGCCGGCCGTTCTCCGCCGAGGCGGACGGGACCATGCTGGGCGAGGCCGTCGTCATGTACGCCCTGAAGCGGCTGGCCGACGCGGAGCGGGACGGCGACCGGGTCCACGCGGTGATCCGGGGCATCGGCACCTCCTCCGACGGCCGGAGCACCGCGATCTACGCCCCGCTGCCCGAGGGCCAGGCGCGGGCCCTGCGTCGCGCGTACGAGGACGCCGCTTACGGACCGGACACCGTCGAGCTGGTCGAGGCGCACGGAACCGGGACCAAAGCCGGTGACACCGCCGAACTGGCGGCGCTCAGCGAGGTGTTCAGATCCTCGGGCCGTACGGACGGGCAGTGGTGCGCGATCGGGTCGGTGAAGTCCCAGATCGGCCACACCAAGTGCGCGGCGGGCGCTGCCGGGCTCCTCAAGGCGGTCATGGCCCTGCGCCACCAGGTGCTGCCGCCGACCGTGAAGGTGGAGCGCCCCAACCCGGCGGCTGCCCTGCCCGACGGCCCGTTCTACGTGAACACCGAGACACGGCCCTGGGTACGGCCGCCGGACCATCCCCGCCGGGCATCGGTGTCGAGCTTCGGGTTCGGCGGCAGCAACTTCCACGTCACGCTGGAGGAGTACGTGCCCTCGGGCGCCGGCGGCCGCGTGGCCCCGCGCCACCGCACGGCGCCCAGCGAACTCGTCCTGTTCAGCGGTGGCTCCCCCGCCGCCCTCGTACCGCCGCCGACGGACGCGGGCCGCCCGCTCGCCGCACTGGCCCGGGAGAGCCACAGGTCCTTCTCCCCCACCGACCCGGTGCGGCTGGCGATCGTCGCCGCCGACGGGGACGACCTGCGGGAGAAGTACGAGCAGGCGCTCGCGCTGATCCGGAAGCGGCCCGGCACGGCGTTCGCCACACCGCAGGGAACCCGCTACGCGTACGGGGAACCCTCTCCCGGTCGCATCGGCTTCCTGTTTCCCGGCCAGGGTGCGCAGTACGTGGGGATGGGCTCCGGGGTCGCCATGCTGTCACCGGCCGCGCAGGCGGTCTGGGACGGGCTGGGCGGCGCCTGCTTCGACGGCCGGGCGCTGCACCGGGTCGTGTTCCCGCCGCCCGCCTTCACCGATGAGGAGCGCGCGGCCCGGCGGGCGCTGCTGGACGCCACCGAGTGGGCGCAGCCGGCCCTGGCGGTGCACGCGCTGGCACTGCTGGAGGTGGTGCGGGAGCTGGGGCTGCGCCCGGACTGCGTAGCGGGGCACAGCTTCGGTGAGCTGGTGGCGCTGCACTGCGCCGGTGTGCTGGACGCCGGGGCGCTGGTGGATCTCGCCCGGCGCCGGGGTGAGCTGATGCGGGATGCGGCGGGCACACCGGGCGCGATGCTGGCGGTCGCGACGGACCACGCGCATGTCGCGGAGGTACTGGCCGCCGGAGCGTACGAAGATGTCTGGCCCGCCAACCACAACTCGCCTCGCCAGGTGGTGCTTTCGGGCGCTGCCGACGCCGTCGCCCGCGCCGGGGAGGCGTTCGCCGCCGAAGGTGTGGCGACCCGGCGGCTGGCCACGTCGACCGCGTTCCACAGTCCGGTCGTCGCTCCCGCCGCCGAGCCGCTGGCCGCCTACCTGCGCTCGGTGCCGCTCGCGGAGCCCCGGATCGAGGTCTACGGCAACGCCGATGCGGCACCGTACCCCTCGGATCCCGAGGAGGTGCGCCGCCGGATTGCGGACCATCTCGCCTCGCCGGTGCTCTTCCAGGACCAGATCGAGGCGATGTACGCGAACGGGGTGCGGACCTTCGTCGAGGTCGGTGCGGGCAACGCGCTGGCCGTTCTGACGGGGCAGATCCTCGGCGACCGCCCGCACGCGGCCGTATCCCTGGACGGGCCGGGGCGGGCCGGGACCGACGGCCTGCACACGGCGCTCGGCGAACTCGCCGTGCGCGGTGTCCCCCTCGAACTCGGCGCTCTCTGGGCGTCCTACGACCTGCCCGAAACCTCAGCGAAGGAGCGCGAGCCCCGAATGACGGTGAAGATCAGCGGAGCCAACCACAGTCAGCTTCCGCCGCCCCGTGCGGCGGAGCCGGAGCGCGGGCCCTCGCCCGCATACGTACCCGAACCCGCGCCCGTGCCCGTGTACGCCCCTGCCCACCCCGCGCCTCCGCAGACCGTCGAGACAGCCCACGCCACCGTCCCCCTGCCCGAGGCCGCCGCCTCGTTGGGCCCGGATGTGTACGCGGCCGTCGAGCAGGTGCACCGGCAGACTGCGGAGGCCCATGCGGCGTGTCAGCGCATGCTGGTGGACAGCCACATGGCATTCCTCCGGGTGACCGAGACGAGCATGGCCGCGCTGCTCGGCGCACCGCTGCAGGGGGATGCGCTCACTGTCCCGCTTCCCCGCCCCGCGCCGCAGACGGACAGCGTGGTGGTCACCGCGCCCGTTCCCGCACCCGCACCCGCACCCATGGTGACCGTGCCCGCTCCGGCTCCGGAGTCCGTGCCCGTACCACCGGCACCTGCCGTGCCGACGCCGCATGCTCCGGCAGCCTCCCACGTGGCCCCGTCCCTCTCACCGGAGGAGCTGGAGAAGGTGCTCCTGTCGGTGGTGGCCCGGCTCACCGGCTATCCGGCCGAAATGCTCGACATGGAGATGGAGTTGGAGGCAGACCTCGGGGTCGACTCCATCAAGCGGGTCGAGATCCTGTCGGCCGTCCGCCGTCAGGTGGGCGACCTCGCGACGGGCGACGTCGGGCGCCTGGGGCGGCTTCGCACCTTGCGAGAGATCGTCGATGCGCTCGGTGACGTGACCGCGCCCGACGACGTGCCTGCGGCTTCTCCTGGTTCCGGTGTCGTGGAGCGCACCGAGCCCTCGGAGGACGTGACGCTTACGCGGCTGGTGCCGCTTCTGGTGGAGTCACCGGCGTCCGGCCTGGTGACGGCGGGTCTGCTGGACGGCCCCGTCGTGGTGACCGGCGAGGGCTCCGACGGGTGCGGGCTGACCGGACTGGTCGCCCGCAAGCTCGCGGAGCGCGGGGTGGACGCCACCGCCGTGGCGGAGGTGCCGCCGGACGCACGGGGCGTCATCCATCTCGGCGGCCTCACCTCGTCGAGCGCACCGGAGGACGCGCGGGAGCTCCACCTGTCGGCGCTCCGCGCCGCGCGCACGGTGGCGGAGCGGGCGGCGGCCGGGGGCGAGGTCGTGTTCGTAGCCGTGCAGGACACGGGGGGCGACTTCGGCCTCGGCGGTCGCACGCCCGACCGGGCCTGGATGGGTGGGGTCGCCGGACTGGTCAGGACCGCGGCGAAGGAGTGGCCCGACGCCTCGTGCAGGGTCGTCGACTGCGAACGGGCGGGCCGGGACGACGAGGAGGTCGCCGAGACGGTCGTACGGGAACTGCTCGAAGGCGGGGCCGACAGGGAGGTCGGTCTCCGGGCCGACGGTTCACGGACCGTCCCGCACCTGGTCCCCGCTCCGGTGGCGCCTGACGGGGAAGGCCGGATCACCTCGGCGTCGGTCCTCGTGGCCACCGGCGGCGCGCGCGGGGTGACCGCCGCCGCCCTCCTCGATCTGGCCAAGGCTCACCGTCCCCGGATCGTGCTGGTGGGCAGGACCGACCCTGACGCCGAACCCGCGGGGCTCGACGCGGCGTCCGACGAGCCCTCGCTCACCCGCCTGCTCGCCGAACGGGCGGACGCGACGGGGACGGACGCCTCACCCGCGCGCATCGCGGCGCGGGCCCGGGAGATCCTGGCCGCGCGCGAGGTGCGGGCGACGCTGGCCGCCCTGGAGGCGGCCGGATCACCGGTCCGGTACGTCCGGGTGGACGCCCGCGACGCCGACGCCCTGGCCGCCGCGTTGCGTGACGTACGCCAGGCGTGGGGCCCGGTCACCGGCATCGTGCACGGTGCGGGGGTGCTGGCCGACAAAAGCATCGCGGAGAAGAGCGACGAACAGGCGGGGGCGGTGATGTCCACAAAGGTGGACGGGCTGCGGGCCCTGCTGGCGGCGACGGCGGACGATCCCCTGGACACGATCGTCCTGTTCTCCTCGGTGGCCGCCGTTTTCGGCAACCCGGGGCAGTGCGACTACGCCATGGCCAACGAGGTCCTGCACCAGGTCGCGTCGGCCGAACAGGCCGCCCGCCCCGACTGCCTGGTGCGGTGTGTGGCCTGGGGGCCGTGGCAGGGCGGGATGGTCACGCCCTCCCTCGCGGCACACTTCGGCCGGTCCGGCGTGCCGCTCATCCCGCCGACGCAGGGTGCCGCCGCGTTCACGGCCGAGTTGGCCGGGCCGGCCTGCGAGCCCAGGGTCGTCCTCGTGGCCGGCGTGAACCCTGCGGCGATCGCGCCGGCCGGTGCCGCGTCCCGTGCCCAGGTGCTGGTCCGTGCGGACTCGCTGCCGCAGCTGGCGGACCACGCGCCCGCCGACGTCCCCGTGCTGCCCGTGGCGACGGCCCTGGACTGGTTCGCCGGGGCCGCCGCGGCCTGGCTCCCGGCCGCCGGCCCGCTCGTCGTGCGGGAGCTGCGCGTGTACCGGACGTGCGCCCTGCCGGACCTCGCGGGGGCGGGCCACCGGCTCACCGTGCTCGGCAGCCGGGGCGCGCCCGGTGCGCCGCGGGGGCTCGACGCGGAGCTGCGGGGCGAGGACGGCACGGCGTACTACCGGGCCGTACTGGACACCGCCGACGACCTGCCGGCTCCGGACGCCTGGGACGCACCCGACGCCCTGAAGCCGCTCGACGCGGCCGGCCCGTACGAGGGGACAGCTCTCTTCCACGGCCCCCGGTTCCACGCCCTGCGCACGGTGAACGGCGTCTCGGAACACGGTGCCGAGGCGGTCGTCGCGGGGCTGCGCGCGCTGGGCTGGCCGGGCGCGCAAGGGCCGCTGGACGCGGCGGCGGTGGACGGTGCGCTCCAGCTCTGCCTGCTCTGGGCCGAGACGGCGCTCGGGGCGCGGACGCTGCCGATGGCGGTCGCGGAGTGCCGGGCGCACCGGCGCGGTCCGGTGGACGGCACGGTCCGGTGTGTGGTGCGAGGGCGGAAGACGCATGCCACGGGGGCACGCTGTGACGCCGCGCTGATCGACGCCGACGGGAGCGTCCTGCTGGAACTCGTCGGCGTGGAACTCGTCCTCCGCCCGTCCTGAGCGGCACGCCCTCCCGGATTCCCTCGCCTTCTCCGCCTTCTCCGCCTTCTCCGCCGACCGAGTGAGCACCCGTATGGATTTCGAACCGATCGCCGTCGTCGGCCGGGGCTGTGTGCTGCCCGGCGCTCTGGACCCGGACACGTTCTGGGCCGGGATCGCGGCCGGCCGCACCAGCCTGTCCGCCGCCCCGGCGGGGCGCTGGCGGGTCCCGCGCCCCCAGGTCATGGGCTCGGTGGGCGACTCCGTGGACCGCACGTGGAGCGAGACCGGCGGTTACGTCGAAGGGTTCGAGTCCGTCTTCGACCCGCGCGGCTTCGCGATGGCTCCGGAGGAGATCCGTGCGCTGGACCCGCTGTTCCACTGGGTCCTGTACGGGGCACGGCAGGCCCTCACCGAAGCGGGCCGCCTCGGTGCGCTGCCGCGCGGGGGCCTGGTGCTGGGCAACCTGTCGTACCCGACGGAGTCCGGGGCGGCCTTCGCCGAGCACGTATGGCTGTCCGCGCAGCGGCCGGCGTTGCGCGACGCCCTGCTGAGAGGTGCGCGCCGGGCCCGTCCCGATGCCCGCAACCGCTTCTCCTCGGGGCTGCCCGCGGCGCTCGCGGCACGGGCGCTCGGGCTCGGGGCGGGAGCGTGGTCCCTCGATGCCGCCTGTGCCTCTTCGCTGTACGCGGTGAAGCTGGCGTGCGACCGGCTGCACGACGGCACGGCGGACCTGATGGTGGCGGGTGCAGTCAGCCGGCCCGACCCCCTCTACCTCCACGTGGGGTTCTGCGCGCTGTCCGCGACCAGCCGTACGGGCAGGTGCCGCCCGTTCCAGCAGGACGCGGACGGGCTGGTGCACGGCGAGGGCGCCGGGTTCGTCGCCCTGATGCGGCTGCCGGATGCCCATGCCGCCGGCCTTCCGGTGCTCGGCGTGGTCCGGGGTGCGGGGCTCTCCAACGACGGACGGGGCGCCGGACTCGTCAGCCCGTCCGAGGAGGGCCAGGTGCGGGCGATGCGTCTGGCGTACGAACGGGCGGGCGTGGCCCCCGAGTCGGTCGGGCTGGTCGAGTGCCACGCGACGGGGACACCGGTCGGTGACGCCGTGGAGGCGCGGGCCATGGCGAAGGTGTTCGGGGCCGCAGGTGACATGCCCATCGGCTCCGTGAAGTCCAATGTCGGGCACCTGCTGGCCTCGGCGGGCATGACCGGCCTGCTCAAGGTGCTCGGCGCGCTGCGGGCGGGGGTGCGTCCCGCGACACCGGGCGGCGGAGGACGGCCGCTGGACGCGCTGGCGGGCACACCGTTGCGGGTGCTCGCGGAGCCGGAGGAGTGGTCGGGCCGGCGGAGGGCGGCGGTGAGCGCCTTCGGCTTCGGCGGTACCAACGCCCATATGATCGTGGACCATCCGGACGAGGTGGTCCGGCCCGCCGTGCCCCGGCCGGCACGCGCGTCGGCGGCATCGCGGAACCGAGAACCCGTGGCCGTCGTGGCGATCGGTGCCCGGGTGGGCGACGGGACGTCCGCCGAGGACTTGCGCCGCGCCGTCCTCGGCGGCGAACGGCGAGGCCCGGTCACGGAGTTCGCCGTGGGGCTGAAGGACCTGTGCTTCCCGCCGCTGGCCCTGGAGCGGACCGTACGCCATCAGCTCCTGGTGCTGGAGGCCGCCCGGGAGGCCGCAAGGACAGTGTCCCTGCCGCGTGAGCGGACCATGGTGGTCATCGGGATGGGCGTGGACCCGGAGGTGGCGCGCGCGGGTGCCCGCTGGCGGGTTCCGCACTGGCTGGAGGAGGGCGGGCAGGCGGGCGCCGTGCCGGTGGGCCGGGCGCGGGACGCGTTCGCCCCGGCGATGACGGCGGAGGGGGTGGTGGGAAGCATGCCGAACCTCGCGGCGAACCGCATCAGCACCCAACTCGACCTCGGCGGACCCGGATTCACGGTGTCGGCGGAGGAGGCGTCGGGGCCGGTCGCCCTGGAACTCGCTGCCCGGGCGCTGCGTGCGGGCGAGGCCGACGCGGCGCTCGTGGGCGCCGCCGACCTGTCCTGCGAGGCGGTGCACCGGGAGGCCCTGCGGGAGTTGGGGCACGGCAGCGAGCCGGGGGACGCGGCCGTCGTTCTCGTACTCAAGCTCCTGGACACCGCGCGCAGGGACGGTGACACGGTCGTCGCGCTGCTCGACGAGGGGGGTGAGGACGAGCCCGACATGGTCATCGGTGACGGCCCCGACGCGGTGTTCGACCCGTCGGCAGCCTTCGGGCGCGCTCACGCCGCGTCCGGGCTGGTCTCGGTCGCCGTCGCCGCGCTCGCCCTTCAGCACCGCGCCGTGCCCCGTCCGGACGGCCCCGCCGACACCGGGGCGGTCCCCCGCACCGCACGGATCGAGGTGGCACCGCTGGCGGGGCCCGCCGTGCACGTACGTCTGCGCGCGGGCGACGCGCGGCCGTGGCTGCGGGGGCGGGCCCCGGGTCTGCATGTGTACTCCGGTGCGGATCGCCGTGAGGTACTGGCCGCGCTGGACTCCGGTGTGCGCTCCGCTGCGGGGCCGGCGCGGCTTGCGCTCCTCACCGAGGACGGCCGTGTGCCGGCGGAGCGCGCGGAGGCGGCGCGCCGCTGGCTGACCGGGGGCGGGGCGAGGCCGTCGGGTGTGCGGTACCGGGACCGGCCGGTCGAGGGGCGAACGGCGTTCGTCTACACCAACGGCTCGGCCGCGTACGAGGGCATGGGCCATGAGCTGATGCTCGCGCTGCCCTCGCTCGGCGAGACCGTACGGGACACCCATCAGGACGTCGGTACGCGGTTCCGGTCCGGGCCGCGCCACGGGGTGCTGCGGCAGATCTGGTCCGCCGCCGAACTGGCGGTCTGCCACACCGTGTTCAGCCGGGAGGTGCTGGGCCTTCGTCCGGATGCCGCGCTCGGCTACTCCTCCGGCGAGTCGACCGCACTGGTCGCGCTGGGGGCCTGGCCCGATGCGACGGGGCTGTACGAGGCGACCCGGGACAGCGGCCTGTTCACGACCGAACTCACCAGGGAACTCCGGGCGGTCCGGCGCCACTGGCAGCGGCACGGCATCGAGGGCTCCCGGTGGTCGAGCTACCTGGTCGGCGCCGGGGCGGAAGCGGTCCGCGCCGCGCTCGCCGGGGAGCGGGCCGTCCACCTGATGGCGGTGAACGCCCCCGGCGTGTGCGTCATCGGCGGCGAGTCCCGGGCGTGCGCGGCCGTCGTGGCGGGGCTGGGCGCGGAGTTCGCCGTCGAGCTGGACTACGACATGGCGGCCCACGCACCGGAGCTGGCGGAGGTCCGCGAGGTGTGGCGAGCGGCCCACCACCGGCCCACGTCGCCGGTGCCCGGGGTGCGGTTCTACAGCGGGGCCACCGGGCAGGCGTACGTGCCGACGGCCGACCGGGCGGCGGACGCGATCACCGCTCAGGGCATGGGCACGATCGACTTCGCGGCCACGGTCGAGCAGGCGTGGGCGGACGGGGTCCGCGTCTTCGTCGAGCACGGGCCGCAGAAGCTGTGCACGGGCTGGATCAGGCGGGTGCTCGGCGACCGGGAGCATGTGGCGGTGGCTCTGGACTCCCCGCAGGACACCGGTCTGCGGCAGCCGTGCCTCGCGGTGGCCGAGCTGGTCGTCGCCGGAGTGCCGGTGCGTGCCGAGGAGTTGCCGGGGCGGCTCGCGGATGCCGCATCGGAGCTGCCGGACCCCGGTCCGACCGTGACATTGCGGACGGTCGCGCCGCCGTCTCTGCCCGAAGTGGAACCCCCGGTGCCGGTCCTTCCCCGGGCGCCCCGGCTGGCTCCGGTTCCGGCCCCCGGGCCGGGACGGCCGGCGGCCTTTCCGGTGCCACGGACCCGCGTCGTGGAGGAGCGTCCGGACCGTGCGGCGCCTTCCCCCGTGGCAGGAGCCGAGGGTGCTCGGACCGCCGTCGCCCGGCTGGGTTCGCGGGCCGCCGAGCTGCATCAGGAGGTGATGGCCCTCCACACCGAGAGCCACCGGCGCTTCCTGCGCACGTCGGCGCTGGCCCTCGCGGCGCTGACGCGCACCGGGACGCCGGCTCGCACCCCCGGACCGGTACACCCGGCCGCACCCACCGTGCGCCGCACGGCCGCCCCGCTCGCCCTGCCGGCCCCTCAGCCGCCGGGGCCCGGAGGGCCGGCACGCCCCTCGGACCCCCCGGCCGCACCGGCGCCGTCGCACCCGATGCCCGGGCCGGCGTTCGACCGTGCCCAGCTGGAGTACCTCGCGAAGGGGAGGATCTCCGCGATGTTCGGTCCCCGCTTCGCCGAGCAGGACGGATACGCGGTGCAGACGCGCATGCCCGGACCGCCGATGCTGCTCGCCGACCGGGTCACCGGCATCGACGCGGTGCCCGGGGCGCTCACCCTGCCTGGGCCGGTGCGCACCGACGGCAGGATCTGGACGGAGACCGACATCCTGCCGGACAGCTGGTATCTGGACTCCACGGGTCGCATGCCGTCCGGGCTGCTGATCGAGGCCGGGCAGGCCGATCTGCTCCTGCTCAGCTGGCTGGGCGCCGACCTCCTGAACCGGGGCGAGCGCGCCTACCGGCTGCTCGGCTGCGAGGTCACCTTCCACGGTGCCCCGCCGGGTGCCGGTGACACCCTGCGCTTCGAGATCCACATCGACGGCCACGCGGAGGCCGACGGTGTGCGGCTCGCCTTCTTCCACTACGACTGCTTCGTCGACGGCGAGCTCCGGCTCAGCGTCCGCGAGGGCCAGGCCGGCTTCTTCACCCCGGAGGAGCTGGCCGACAGCGGCGGCGTCCGGTGGGATCCGGCCGGGCATCCGCCCGGCGACGGCCTGCCGCTCGACCCGCCGGCCGTCCCCTGCGGGCGGAGCCGGTTCGACGCGGAGGCGTTGCGGGCCCTGGCGGAAGGACGGCTCGCGGACTGCTTCGGACCCGGCTGGGAGGCGACCGCTGCCCATGTCCGCTCGCCGAGGCTCGACGGGGAGCGGCTGCGGCTGCTGGACGAGGTGAGCGAGTTCGATCCGGCGGGCGGGCCGTGGGGCCGAGGCTATCTGCGCGCCGAGACCTCGTTGGACGCGGACGACTGGTTCTTCGCCGGGCACTTCCACAACGACCCCTGCATGCCGGGCACGTTGATGCTTCAGGGGGGCTCCAGGCGATGGCCTTCTATCTGACCGCCATGGGGTACACGGTCGCGCGGGACGGCTGGCGTTTCGAGCCGGTGGACGGGCAGCCCTACCGGGCGATGTGCCGGGGCCAAGCGACCCCGGGGGACGGGCGGGTCGTCTACGAGGTGTTCGTACGGGGTGTCTCGGCCGGTCCGGTGCCGACGCTCCACGCCGACGTACTGGGCTCCGTGGACGGGATGAAGGCGTTCCTGGGACGCGGCATGGCCCTGCGGCTGGTCCCGGACTGGCCCCTGACGCAGTGGCGGCAGACGGGTCCGCCCGCCGTCCAGACCGACGGGACCCCGCTGCCGCTCCCCCGGCTGGCCGGTCTCGTCGGACATCGCGAGGAGAGGCCGGTGGCCACGGCGGCCGACGGCTTCCGGTTCGGCTACCCCTCGCTGCTGGCGTGCGCCTGGGGCAGGCCGAGCGAGGCGTTCGGCCCGATGTACGAGCCCTTCGACGGCACACGTGGTGTGGCAAGGCTGCCCGGTCCGCCGTACCACTTCATGAGCCGGATCGTCTCGGTGGACGGGCCGCAGGGCGGGATGCGGGAGGGCAGTCGTGTCGTCGCGGAGTACGACGTGCCCGACCGCGCCTGGTTCTTCGGGCAGAGCGGTGGCCACGCCATGCCGTTCGCCGTCCTCATGGAGGTCGCGCTGCAACCCTGCGGCTGGCTCGCCTCGTACGTGGGCAGCGCGCTGACCACCGATGCGGACCTGCTGTTCCGCAACCTCGACGGGACGGGCACGGTCACCGGCGAGGTGACGCCGGCGACGCGCACGGTGCGTACCCGGGCGGAACTGACACGGCTCTCCCGCAGCGGGGAGATGATCATCGAGTCGTTCCGGGTGTCCTGCACGGCGGACGACGTGCCGGTGTTCGCGATGGAGACGGTCTTCGGGTTCTTCCCCCGGTCGGCCTTCCACGACCAGCAGGGTGTCCCCGTCACGCCGGACGACCGCGCCCGCCTCGCCGAGCCCTGCGACCGGGCCGTCGAACTGACCGCCCGGCCCGACCGCTACTGCGCCGGGGAGCTGTGTCTGCCGGGGCCCATGCTGCTGATGCTGGACCGCGTGACCGGGTACTGGCCGGAGGGCGGCAGTGCGGGGCTCGGGCGGCTGCGGTCGGAGAAGGATGTGCGCCCCGAGGCCTGGTTCTTCCGGGCCCACTTCTTCCAGGACCCGGTGCAGCCGGGCTCTCTGGGGGTCGAGGCGATGTGCCAGCTCCTCCAGTTCCATCTGCTCGAACGCGGTGCCGCCGAGGGCATGCCGCGTCCCCGCTTCGAGCCGGTGCTGCCGGACCGGGAGACGGCGTGGACGTACCGCGGCCAGATCACCCCGGCCCACCGGCTGATCCGGGTGGACATGGACATCGTGGAGAGCGGCCGGGACGCACGGGGTCCTTACGCGGTGGCGGACGCGACGTTGTGGGGCGACGACATCTGCATCTACCGGGTACGGGGGCTGGGCATGCGGGTGGTCCCGGCGGCGGGCGGGTGAGGATAAGCACGCCTCGGGGGCCCGCCCCTCCTTGACCTCAAGTCCGCTTGAGTTCCTAGCGTGTTGCCCGGTCAGTCATCTGCCGACGGGAGAACACGCTCATGATCCTCGTGACCGGAGCGACCGGGAACATCGGAAGCGCACTGCTGAAGGAGCTGCACGATTGCGGCGCGGGTCCGCTCAGAGGGCTCACCCGTGATGCCTCACGGGCCGCGTTCCCCGCCGACGTCGAGCTGTACGAAGGCGATTTCGGAGTGCCCGAGTCGTTGGAACCCGCGATGGCCGGGGTGCGGTCGCTGTTCCTGCCGTCGCGCGTGGGCCCGGACGCGGACATTCTCGCGGCGGCCCGGCGCGCGGGTGTGGAGCACGTGGTGCTGGTGTCGTCGATCACCGTCCGGACGCATCCCCACCTCGGGCCCGCCGGCGAGAACCTGGCGGTCGAGCGGCTGCTCAAGGACAGCGGCATGACATGGACCGTCCTGCGGCCGACCCAGTTCGCCTCGAACGCGCTGATGTGGGCCGCGTCGATCCGCGCCGGGGAAACGGTCCGCGCACCGTTCGCGGACACCGGGCTGCCCACGATCCACCCGGCGGACATCGCGTCGGTGGCCCGGGTCGCGCTGACCGAGCCCGGCCATCGGGGGCGGGCGTACGCGCTGACCGGTCCGGAGCCGGTGTCGGCCCGGCAACAGGTGGAGGCCATCGCGGCGGCCGCCGGGCGGGAAGTGCCGTTTACCGGAACGACTCGGGAGGAGGCCCGCGGATGGATGGCCGAGGTCTTCGGGGAGGAGGCGGCGGACGCGGTCCTCGATGTCACGGGCGGCGACGTCAACGACGAACTGCTCGCCGTCCGCGACACCGTCGCACACCTCACCGGGGCACCGGGCCGAACGTTCCGGCAATGGGCCGAGGAGAACGCCGCAGCCTTCCGCTGAGCCCCCCTGCCCATACTATCGAGTTTCGATAGTTTTCCATCGCAACTCGATGGAAGGGTAAGGCATGGGACGGCTGACCGTGGGCGCGCTGCGCGTCCTGCTGGCGGTGGTGTTCGCCGGCACCGTGTTCGTACAGGTCGGCATGGCGTGGACACTGATCAGCGGAAACGATCCGGAGGACGGGTCGATGCCGCTGACCTCGCTGCGCGTGCTCACGATGGTGGGCATGGTGGCGGTCCAGGTCGTCCTGGTCTGCGTATGGCGGCTCGTGGCGATGGTCCGACGCGGCACCGTGTTCTCGCACGCCGCCTTCCGTTGCGTGGACGGCGTGATCGGCGCGATCACCTCGGCCGCGCTCGTATGGTTCGCGGTCACGGCCGTCAACGCGCCCGGCCAACGCGACGACCCGGGCGTCTCGGTCATCATGGCCGGGGTGGGCGCGGGCATCCTGGGCGTCGCGCTCATCGCGCTCGTCCTGCGCACCCTGCTCACCCAGGCCGTCGCCCGCGACACCGAAGCGGCGCGCCTGCGCGCCGAGCTGGACGACGTGATCTGACTCCGGTCACCACGCGACCCCGAGAACACCGCACGGTTTCGACTCTTCGCGCAAACCCCTTGCCCAATGGTCAAGAAACGTTGACCATTGGGGTCATGCCAACCGACGAACTCCCCGAGACCTTTCACGTCACCACGGACGAGCAGCTGCGTGCCGTCTCCAATCTCACGCGCCACAGGATCATGGCCGCGCTCCGCTTCGAGCCCGCGACCATCACCCAGATCGCCGAGCGGGTCGGCCTCGCGAAGGGGAGTTCGAGCTACCACGTACGGCTGCTGGAACGGGCCGGGCTGATCAAGGTGGTGCGGACGCGCAAGGTCCGGGGGGTCACCGAGCGGTACTACGCGATGGCCGCACGATCCGTTGAGCTGCCCGACCCGGGCGAGGGCGGGCCGGATGTGCTGATGCGTCACGCGGTGGCGGATCTGGAGGCCTCACCCGCCGACGGCGAACGTCACGTACGAATGGCCCATCTGCGGCTCACCGACGAGCAGTTCGCAGAGCTGGGGGCGCGGCTGAACGCCCTGGCGGACGAGTTCCGGGAGCTGTCAGACCCCGCACTGCCGGACACCTCGCTCGTCTTCGCACTGTTCCACCCCGCACCGGTCAGGAACTCCGAGGGGGAGATCAAGTGAACGCGAGAGCAATGAAGTCACCCACCGGGTTCGGACGGCTGTGGACCGCTCAGACCGTCTCCTCACTCGGTGACGGGGTGACGCACGCCGCCCTGCCGCTGATCGCGCTGACCCTGACGCGGGATCCGATGGCGCTCGCCGTCGTCACGGCCGCGGGGACGCTGCCGTGGCTGTTCTTCGGGATACTCGGCGGTGCGCTGGTGGACCGCTGGGACCGCCGGCGCACGATGTGGGTCGCGGACACGGTACGGGCGGCACTGCTCGCGATCCCCGCGGTGGCGGCCGGGCTCGACGTACTCAGCATCCCCCTGCTCGCGATCGTCGCCTTCCTGCTCGGCCTCGGCGGGCTCTTCTTCGACACGGCCGCCACGGCGTACCTGCCGGACCTGCTCGGCCGCGACCCGGCACTCCTGGAGCGGGCCAACTCCCGCTTGCGCGGCGCCCAGACCGCGATGTCCGGTTTCGCGGGGCCGCCCGCGGGCAGCGTGCTGCTCGCGCTCGGACGGGCGGTTCCGCTGGTCGCCGACGCGGTGTCGTTCGCGCTCTCCGCACTGCTGGTACGTACGCTGCCCGCCATGCCCCGGCCCGTGCCGGAGGGCCGCGAGTCGCTGCTCGCGCAGGCCCGGGCGGGTGCGTCCTACGTCTTCCGGAACCAGTTGCTGCTGGGGCTCGCGCTGCGCCCCGCCGTCGGGAACATCGCGTTCCTCGCCGTGGAGACGGTCCTCGCGCTCTTCGCGCACGACCGCCTCGGCATCGACACGTACGGCTTCGGCCTGCTGCTCACCGCGGAGGCCACCGGTGGCCTGCTCGGCGCGGCCATCGCCTCCCGGCTGGGCCGCCATCTCGGCACGGGCACGGCCCTGACCTGCACGGCCGCCGTCGAGGGCCTCGCGATCCTGGGCCTCGCGTCCTCCTCGAACCCGTACGCGGCCGGGTCGGCCCTCGCCGTCTGCGGGGCCGCCATGGGCGCGACGATGGTGCTCGGGCCGTCCCTCCGGCAGGCGATCGTCCCGGGCCACCTCATGGGCAGGGTGGCCTCGACCTCCCGCATGCTCGCGATGTGCGCCGCCCCCATGGGCGCCTTCCTCGGCGGCTGGCTGGCCACCGCGTACGACATCCGGACCCCGCTCTACGCCGCCGCCGCGCTGCTTCTGACGATGACGGCGGTCACCGCGTCCATGACCAACAACCGGCGCGTCGAGGCGGCGCTGCGGGCGGCGTCGCCCGCCGAGGCGGACGCCCCGGCCGATGAGCCCGCCCGGTGAGACGCCCCCGGGCGCGGCGTCACCGGCCCTGTTCGGCCAGCGTGTGGGCGACCAGGGCGTTGGCGTGGCCGTGACCCAGACCGTGTTCGGTCTTGAGCCAGTTGACGAGCTCCATGTGCTTGGTGAGGTCGGACGCTCGGATCATCTCCTTCCAGTCGTCGACGGGGCGCCCGTACTTCTTCTCGATGGAGGGGAAGTAACTGGCGGGTCCCTTGACCTGTGCGGTCATGCTGATACCTCTTCCTGGTGTATGTGGGTGTGCTCGGGGCCGGTTACTTGGCGTGCTTGCCGCCGAAGAAGTCGGCGAGTGCGGGAGCGAGGTTCTTCGGTTCGATGGTGTGCTCCTCGCCCGGGAAGACCCTCAGGCTGAAGTTGTCTCCCGCGGCGACGAGTTCGCGCGCACCGGTCAGCATGTGCGGTGCGCCGGCGTCGCCGCTGCCGACGAGGACGGGTACGGTCACGGACGCCCAGCGCTCGACCGGCAGGGGGCGACCGGACATGGTGTCGCCCATGATCCGCCCGTCGTACGGGAGGGTTCGGGCGACGGCCTCCATGCCGGCCCAGAACGGGGCGTGGCGCATGCCCGCGACGGCTTCGTCCGGCAGGCCCACCGCGGCCGTCATGAAGTAGGCGGCGGCTTCTCCGTACGCCTCGCGGCCCACCAGCTCCGACAGGTGCTCCACGTAGTCGGTGGGCAGCGGCGGCCGGCTGTCGTCGGTGACGAACGGCGGCTCGTACAGCGCGAGGCGCGTCACCGGACTGCCGTGAGCCGTGGCCTCCAGGGCCAGTACCGCGCCCGAGGACATGCCGAAGAGCATCGCGGACCCGCCGCCGGGGCCCTCGACGAGCGCGTCGATGTCCTCGATCTCCCGCCGTACCTCGTACGCGGGACTGTCCCCGCTGTCTCCCCGGCCACGGCGGTCGTACGTGATCACCGTGAAGTCCTCGGCGAGCAGACCGGCGAGCTCGGCGGAGGCCGCCCCGGTCATGAAGGCACCACCGACGAGGACCACGACAGGGCCGTAGCCCCGCTCCTCGAAGGCGATGGTCGTGCCGTCGGCCGAGACGACCTTGTCCACTGTCCTGCTCATCTGTCATCCCCCATGGATGTGTCGCTGCCATGCCTCACAGCCCGCAGCGAACCGCCACGGCTAGAACTGGACGGTACAGTACTCATGCGAGTACTGATCAGTCCAGTACTGTTCTCGATGGCGGACAGGGCGGACGAAGAGAGGTGGCTAAGATGGACAGCCGGTCAGCGCGCAAGCACCAGGCGATCCTGGAGGCCGCGACCACCGTGTTTCTGAACAAGGGGTACGCGGGGACGAGCATGGACGACATCGCGAAGCTGGCCGCGGTCTCGAAGCAGACGGTCTACAAGCACTTCGCGGACAAGGAGAAGCTGTTCGCCGAGATCGTGCTCGCCACCACCGACCGCATCGACGCCATGGTCGACCTGGTGGCCGCCATCCCGGCCGACGCCGCGATGCTCGACGAGAACCTGACCCGTCTCGCCCGCCAGTTCCTCACGGCTCTCACCCAGCCGCCGGTGATCCAGCTGCGGCGCCTGATCATCGCCAACGCCGACACCTTCCCGGAGTTGGGCGCGGCCTGGTACGAGCAGGGGTTCGAGCGGGTCCTGGCCACGCTCGCGGACACCTTCCGGCGCCTCACCGACGCAGGGCTCCTCAAGACACCCGACCCGGTGCTGGCCGCGCACCACTTCTCCGGGCTGCTGCTGTGGATTCCGGTGAACCGGGCCATGTTCCACGGCAGCGCGCAGCACACCGATGCCGACCTGGACCACTACGCGCAGGGCGGCATCCGCGCCTTCATGGCCGCCTATGCGTGAGCCGCCCTCGGGCGCCACCAGCGGGCGGGCAGGAGGGCGGCCAACGCGGCACCGGTCGCGTTGACCGGGACGTCGTCCGCCGAGGACACCCTGCCCAGTCGCTCTGCGTCCGCGTACCAGGAACCACACCGTCAGCATCCGCAGGACGAACGGGGCGACGTCCGGTACGGCTACACCCGGCCCGTGGCGAACAGTTCGAGGTGCCCGCACTTGGGGCAGCGGAACGCCTCGATCTGCCGGCGCGGCCGCCCCATGCGCTTGGCGCCGCCGAACACCCCCCGCTCCAGCGCACCCTCGATCCAGCGGGCGTATCCGCGCGAGTGTTCGCCGGCGTCTTCGATGAAACCGTCCTCCAGACCGACGGTTCCGCAGTGGGTGCACCTGAGGTTGTTCATGCCGCGAGTGTAGGGAGCGGGCCGACCCGCCAGGCTCGTGGGCCGTCAACGGTTGCGTAACCAGTACACGCGAACCGCCCCGCCCGTGGGTGGGCCGCGCCGAACAGGAGCGCGACGGCGGCGGACGGATGCCCCGCGCCGGGCCGGGGCAGACTGCCCGTGACCGCCACCAGCGCGCCCACCAGAACCCCGGAGTCGCAGCATGTCCCAGACCGGCCGCCTGTCGGACGTCCTCGTCTACACCCGTACCGCGGCCTACCGCCACGACTCGATTCCGGCGGGGCGGGCGGCCCTGCGTGAGCTGGGCGAGGAGCACGGGTTCGGTGTGGAGGCGACGGAGGACCCGTCGGCCTTCACCGACGCGTCCCTGGCGGGGCGCGACGCGGTGGTCTTCCTGTCCACGAGCGGGGACGTGCTCACGCCGGAGGGGCGGGACGCGCTCCGGCGGTGGGTCGCGGACGGCGGCGGCTTCATGGGGGTCCATTCCGCCGCGTGCACCGAGTACGACTGGCCCTACTACGGCGAGCTGGTGGGTGCACGCTTCGCCGGCCATCCCGCCTTCCAGCCCGGGACCGTGCGGATCGAGGACCCGGATCACCCGGCGACGCGCCACCTGCCACGGCGGTGGGACCGGGAGGACGAGTGGTACGACTTCCGGAGCAATCCGCGCCGCCCCGGGGTCCGGATCCTGGCCTCGATCGACGAGACGGGGTACGAGGGCGGCGGCATGGGAGCGGACCACCCGCTGGTCTGGTGCCGGGAGTCCGGCGCGGGCCGCTCCTTCTACACATCATTGGGCCACGCGGAGTCGGCGTACGACGACCCGGCCTTCCGCGCCCACCTCCTCGGCGGGCTGCGGTGGACGGCCGGCGGCTGAGCGAACGGAAAACGAGGGGACGGGGGCGGCGCCCTCTCGGCAGAATGTCCGGGCTCGGTTCCCCACGCGATTGGACCACCCGCCATGCCCCGTGCCGTCACCCTGATCCGCTCGGCCGCCCTGTCCGATGTCGCCGAGTACGCGTACGCGGCCACTGCGCCCGCCGAGTCCCGGCTCATCTTCCTCGCCGGGGCGTGCCCGTTGAACGACGACGGTTCGACGGCGGCGTTCGGGGACTACGCGGGCCAGGCGCGCAAGGCCGTCGAGAACATGGAGACCGCCCTGCGTGCCGCCGGCGCGTCGATCCAGGACGTCATCAGTACACGGGTCCTCGTGGCGTCGAGCCGCCAGGAGGACCTGGTGAAGGCGTGGGAGGTGGTGCGGGACGCGTTCGGCGAGCACGACGTTCCCAGCACGCTGATGGGTGTCACCGTGCTGGGCTACGCGGACCAGCTCGTCGAGATCGAGGCCGTCGCCGCCGTCCTCGACTCCTGATGCCCGGTGGCCGCGGGCCGGGCTACGCGGCCGGGGCGCGTACGCCCATCCACTGGGCGGCGCCCCACGCCTCGAAGCAGTGGATCTCGGTGAAGCCGAGCTTCTCCGCGAGGCGCATGGAGCGGGTGTTGGCGGTCTGGGTGAAGAGGGTGACGGGCTCGCCGGGGCGCGCCTCGGCGAACCAGTCGAGCACCGCCTCGCACGCCTCGGCAGCGTACCCGTGGCCCCACGCCCGCGGCAGCAGCAGGTAGCCCAGCTCTGCCTTCCCGGCGTCCGGGCGCACCGCGTCCGGTTTCTCCAGGTCGCGCTGCTTGAGCTCGACGATGCCGATCATCGCTCCGTCGCGCTCGATCACGAAGCAGCCGGCGCCCTTCCCCGGTGTCTCCGGGAGTTGTCGCTCCCACTCGTCTCCCGGGCGGGCGCCGCCCAGAGCAGCTCGACGAAGGACGCCCGGTCCCTGCTCCCGGACTCGCGCAGCACAAGGCGTTCGGTGCGTATCGGGGCGGGCGGCCAGGGAAGGAAGAGCGCTTCAGCCATGGTCGGGGACCCTATCCCACCAAGGCCGGGCGGTCCGGGGGCGAAGTCGCCTTCGTCGGTGCGCCATGCTGGTGACGTTCCCCATGGCCACCGCGTCCGGAGTCTTCCCGTGCTCTTCGATGTCACCCGTGCCCGACTCGCCGAAGTCTTCGGCGAGGAGCGGCTCGCGTCCCTGCCCACCTCCGCGTTCCCGCCGCCTGCGGCGGACACCGAGGGCGCCCGTCTTCTGCAGAGCGTCGGTGTGCCCACCGGGACGCTCTCCCTCCGGGAGCCCGACACGGAATCGGGCCTCCTCCCCCTCGTACGGGAGCTCGTGGACGCCGACGGGGAGGCCGGCGAGTGGCCCGTGTTCGGGTGGCTGCTCAACGCCCACCTCGCCCTCCACCCCGGCTCCGGCAAGGTGTACGCGTTCGACCCGGACGAGGAGACCGTGGTGGAGCTGCACACGGACGTCTCCTCGCTGATCCACGTCGCCCTGCGGTTCCAGCGGCTCCTCGAAGAGTTCGCCTTCAGTGGTGACGAGGACGAGGAGGACGCCGACTTCGAACGGCTGGGCGGAGAGGTGGAACGCATCCGGGAGACGACGAGCGCCGTGGACCCGCTTCCCTTCCTGGACGACGAGACCGTGTGGTCGGTGGTCGGTGACGAGATCGCCGCGGGCGCGCGCTTCACGGACGACAGCCCGGCCGGCCGTTCCCTCCACGGCTGACCGCGTGCGCCGCACTCTTGCCCGGGGTCGCCGGTCCCCTTACCTTACTTCGAAGTAAGTTTACTTCACAGTAAGGAGTTTGCCTTGACCGCCTATCGAACCCTGCTGGTCGGCACGGACGGATCGGAATCGTCGTTCGCGGCGGTCGAGGCCGCCGCACGGCTGGCCGCGGTGTGCGGTGCCGAGCTCGTCATCACCTGTGCGTACGCCCCCATGAGTGGCCCCGAACTTGCGGCGGCGAAGGACCAGTTGGGTGCGGAGGCCTACCAGGTCGTGGGCTCGGCGCCGGCCGAGGAGACCCTGCGGACCGCCAAGGACCGCGCCCGTGTGCAGGGAGCGGCCACGGTGCGGACGGTCGCGGTGGAGGGCGAGCCGGTCCCCTCGCTGGTGCGGGCAGCCCGGAAGTGCTCGGCCGACCTCCTGGTGGTCGGCAACCGGGGGCTGCGCTCGCTGGCGGGCCGGCTCCTGGGCTCCGTCCCCGCGGACGTCGCCAGGAAGGCCGGCCTCGACGTGCTGATCGTCCACACCACATGAGCACGGGGCCGAAGTCCGTCGAAGAAGTGCTGCTGGGCGGGGGCCGGGTCTGGACGAGGCGGGATGTCGCCGTGCGGGCCGGGGTGAGGTTCGAGCGCGCGGTGCAGGTCTGGCGGGCGCTCGGGTTCCCGGCAGTGGACGACGACGCCAGGGTGTTCACCGACGCCGACGTGGAGGCCCTGCGCGCGGGGGAACGCCTCATCGCGGCCGGGCTCATCACCGAGCACAGCGAGACGATGATGGCCCGCGCCCTCGGCCACCACCTCTCCCGGCTCGCGGACTGGCAGGTGGACACCCTGCGGGACTGGCTGGGCCGCGACGAGGGGCCGTTGCCCGACCGGGACGCCCTGCTGGAGCACATGGCGGCGCTGCTGCCGGAGATCGAAAGCGTGCAGCGCTATGTGTGGCGCCGTCATCTCGTGGCGTACGCGGGGCACTTGCTGAGCGAGGCCCAGGAGGAGGAAGCGGGGCCGGGCGCCCACGTCCGGGACCGGGCCGTCGGGTTCACCGACATGGTGGGCTACACCCGGATGACCCGTGGCCTGGACGGCGCCGAACTCGTCGATGTGCTCGACCGGTTCGAGACGATGACCGGCGATGTGGTGGCGGAGGGCCGGGGGCAGGTGGTGAAGACCATCGGCGACGAGGTGCTCTTCGTCTGCGAATCGGCGGCCGGTGCCGCCGACATCGGGCTGGAGCTTGCGGCCCGCGCCCAGGCGGACCCGAAGCTGCCGCAGGTGCGCACCGGGCTGGCCCACGGCCCCGTCATCGGCCGCTTCGGCGACGTCTACGGCGCGGCGGTCAACATCGCGGCCCGGCTCACGGCGGTGGCCCGCCCCGCGTCCGTGCTGGTGGACACCGCGCTCGCCGGTGAGCTGGCCGGAAGGGCGGCGTACGCGCTGAGGGCGTTGCGTCCGGTGTCGGTACGCGGCTACAGCCGGCTGCGGCCGGTGCTTCTGCGGAGGGGCAGGGCGGCTTCGTAACCCCGGAGTGTCCGTACCGGTGCGCGTGGCGCCGCCGTACGGACGGCGTCCCACGGCGTACAACAGCAAAGGCAGGGAGAACCCTCTCCCTGCCGTAACCAACATATAGCGCACCGGGGGGCTTGCGGCAAGGGCCGGGGGGTGCCGCACAATCGTCGGCCTGACAACCCCCAACCTGCGGAAACGAGGACGTCGCGTGCGCGAGCGGTACGTGTGGGATCTGGACGAGGCCGACGGTTCGAGAATCGCGCTCGTCGGTGGCAAGGGCGCGCACCTGGGCACCCTGTCGCGTATCGAGGGCGTCCGGGTGCCCGGCGGCTTCTGCGTGACGACGGACGCCTTCCGGCGCGTCGTGGCCGGGGCGCCCGAGGTGGACGAGCTGCTCGAACGGCTGGCCGGGGTGGAGCCGGACGACCGGGAGGCGGTACGCACCCTGAGCGCCGGAATCCGCCGGGCGGTCGAGGGGCTCGCCCTTCCGGACGAGCTGGTGGCGGCGGTCACCGGGGCGCTGGCCCGGCACGGCGAGGGGGCCGCGTACGCGGTACGGTCCAGCGCGACGGCGGAGGACCTGCCGACGGCGTCCTTCGCCGGCCAGCAGGACACGTATCTGAACATCGTGGGTACGGAGGCGGTGCTCCGGCACATCAGCCGGTGCTGGGCGTCGCTGTTCACGGAGCGGGCCGTGACGTACCGGCGGCGCGGCGGCATCGACGACCGCGCGGTGGGAATGGCCGTCGTCGTGCAGCGGATGGTGTTCCCGGTGGCGTCGGGCATCCTCTTCACGGCCGACCCCGTGACCGGCGACCGGAAGAACGCCACGGTGGACGCCGGATTCGGGCTCGGTGAGGCGCTGGTGTCCGGGCTGGTGAACCCGGACGTCTTCACGGTGCGCGACGGCGCGGTCATCGGCAGGACGATCGCTGCGAAGGAGCGGGCGATCGTACCGCTGGAGGGCGGCGGCACCCGGGAGGTGGCGGTCGACGCGGGACGGCAGGAGCAGCCCACGCTGACGGACGAGCAGGTACTGCGGCTCGTCGGGCTCGGGCGGCGGATCGAGGAGCACTTCGGGAGCCCCCAGGACATCGAGTGGTGTCTCGTCGACGACGGGTTCCGGATCGTCCAGAGCCGGCCGATCACGACGCTCTTCCCCGTACCGGAGGTGGCGGACGACGAGAACCACGTCTACGTCTCCGTCGGGCACCAGCAGATGATGACCGATGCCATGAAGCCCCTCGGGCTCTCGATGTGGCGGCTGACGGCCATGGCTCCGATGCTGGAGGCAGGCGGGCGGCTGTTCGTCGACATCACCCGGCGCCTGGGCCCGCCGTCGGCCCGGACGGCGCTCCTGGACATGATGGGCCAGGGTGATCCGCTGGTCAGGGACGCCCTCGAGACCGTCCTCGGCCACGCCGGCTTCGTCCCGACGCTGCCGGACCCGGCGCCCGCCGCGCCGCCGCCCGGCGGGGCGCCGGCCCCGATCGCGACCGATCCCGCCGTCGTCCGTGAGCTGATCGCGCGCAGCGAGGCGTCCGTCGCCGCCCTGGAGCGGGACATCCGGACGCACTCGGGACCGGCGCTGTTCGACTTCCTCGTGGAGGCGTTCGACGAGCACAAGCGCGTCCTCGGCGACCCGCTGAGTATGCGGGCGATCATGGCGGGCATGGAGTCCACCTGGTGGCTGAACGAGAAGCTGCTGGAGTGGCTCGGCGAGAAGAACGCGGCCGACACGCTCACACTGTCCGCCCCCGACAACATCACCTCGGAGATGGGCCTCGCGCTGCTCGACGTCGCGGACGTGATCCGGCCGCATCCGGAAGCGGTGGCGTATCTACGGGGTGTCGGGGACGACGACGGCTTCCTGGACGGCCTGGCGAATGTGGCGGGCGGGACGGAGGCGCGCGACGCCATCGCGGCTTACCTCGACCGGTACGGCATGCGCTGCGTCGGCGAGATCGACATCACCCGGCCGCGCTGGAGCGAGCGCCCCTCAGCGCTCGTGCCGGTGATCCTCGACAACGTGCGGCTCTTCGGACCGGGCGCCGCCGCCCAGCGCTTCGAGGAGGGCCGGCGGAAGGCGCTCGCCAAGGAGCGGGACGTGCTCACCCGGCTGCGGGCCCTGCCGGACGGGGACCTGAAGGCCGACGAGACCAAGCGGATGATCGACCGGGTCCGGACGTTCATCGGGTACCGGGAGTACCCGAAGTACGGCATCATCCGCCGCTACGCGCTCTACAAGCAGGCCCTGATGCGGGAGGCCGACCGCCTGGTGGAGGCCGGGGCGCTCGCCGGCCGGGAGGACGTCTTCCTTCTCACCTTCGACGAGTTCCGTGACGCCGTGCGCACGAAGAAGGTGGACGCGGGGCTGATCCGGCGGCGCGGGGAGGAGTTCCGGGTGTTCAGCACGCTCGCCCCGCCCCGGGTGCTCACGTCCGACGGCGAGGCGGTGAACGGGGCGTACCGGCGCGACGACGTGCCGCAGGGTGCGCTGACCGGCCTGCCGGTCTCCGCCGGGACCGTCGAGGGACGGGCCCGCGTCGTTCTCGACGTGTCCGAGGCCGATCTGGAGGCGGGCGACATCCTGGTCACCACCTTCACGGACCCCAGCTGGTCGCCGCTGTTCGTAGCCATCGCGGGCCTGGTGACGGAGGTGGGCGGGCTGATGACGCACGGCGCGGTGATCGCCCGGGAGTACGGCCTGCCGGCGGTCGTGGGCGTGGCGGGAGCAACCCGGCTCATCCGGGACGGGCAGCGCATCCGCGTGCACGGCACCGACGGGTACGTGGAGCTGCTGCCGTGACGGCGGGGCTGCGGGAGGCGGGTTCCGTACTCTGGACGCATGCGCATGCGCCCCACTCTGAGCTGGACCCCCACCGAAGGGCTGCCCCCGGCCACCACCGATCCGGAGCCCGTCGTCGAAGCGCTCGGCGCCGGCGGTGTGCTGGTGCTGAGCGGGGCCGGCATCTCGACGGAGTCCGGCATCCCCGACTACCGGGGTGAGGGCGGAAGCCTCAGCCGGCACACCCCGATGACGTACCAGGACTTCACCTCGGGCGCACGGGCCCGGCGCCGGTACTGGGCGCGCAGCCACCTCGGATGGAAGACGTTCCGGCGCGCCCTTCCGAATGCCGGTCACCGGGCGGTGGCCGCGTTCGGGCGCAGCGGTGCGCTGTCCGGGGTGATCACCCAGAACGTCGACGGGCTGCACCAGGCCGCCGGCAGCGAGGGCGTCGTGGAGCTGCACGGGGGTCTGGACCGGGTCGTCTGCCTGACGTGCGGCACGTTCGTCGCGCGCCGGGAGGTCGCGCGGCGGCTGGAGGAGGCGAACCCGGGGTTCCAGCCGGTGGCGGCGGGGGTCAATCCGGACGGCGACGCCGATCTCACCGACGAGCAGGTCGGGGACTTCCGGGTGGTGCCGTGCGAGGTCTGCGGCGGCGTCCTCAAGCCGGACGTGGTGTTCTTCGGCGAGACGGTGCCCCCGGCGCGGGTCGAGCACTGCCGCGAGATGGTCCGCGCGGCGAACACGCTCCTGGTCCTGGGGTCCTCGCTGACGGTGATGTCCGGACTCCGGTTCGTCCGCCAGGCGGCCGGGGCCGGGAAGCCGGTGCTGATCGTGAACCGGGAGCCGACCAGGGGCGACAGCCAGGCCGTCACCCGCATCGGTCTTCCGCTGGGGGCGACCCTGGCGGCGGTGGCGGAACGGCTGGGAGTGGACATCGAGGACGGGCTGGACGCGCCGGGCGCGTAACGGTGGGGCGGCGGCCCTCAGCCCCGCCGTCCGGCGGTCGTCAGCTGTCCCCGGACCCATGCCGGGTCCGGGTTGGTGTGGGGTTTGCCCGCCACGACGACCGTCGGGACGGTCTCGTTGCCGTCGTTGGCCGCCCGCACCTCCGCGGCCGCTTCCGGGTCACGCCAGATGTCGACCCAGTGCAGCCGGCGGGCGCGCCGACGCAGCCTGAACCGCAGCCGCAGGCAGTACGCGCAGCCCGGCCGCCAGAACACGATCGGCCGGCCGTCGGCCGCGCTGCGGCGCCGGGCCTCCGCCGCGCTGATGGATCTCGGGAAGACCAGGGGCGAGTTCAGGACCGCGAGCAGCACGAAGGCCACCAGGAGGAAGGCTCCTTCGCCGGTGCTCCCCCGGGCGAACGACCAGGCCGCGAGCGCCGTACCGGCGGCGAGGAACAGGATCGGCAGCAGCCAGACACGCATCATGGCGCCCAAGGCTACCGAGGCGCCGGCAGGCCCGGCCGGCCGGACCGCCGCAGCCGCCACCACCGGAGTTCCGGCGCCCCGGTCCCGCCCGGGCCGAGGTCCGGCGGCGGAGGGTCCACGTAGGTCCGGGCGGTGAGCTCCGCGTCCAGCCCGACGCGGCCGGGGTGGACGCAGACCGGGGTGCGGGTGTCGACCGTGTACCGGAACCCGTCCGCCGCGTCGAACGGCCAGTCCCGGCTGGGCCGGTCCGCGACGAGGAAGCCGGTGCGCGGAAGCCGCAGTGCGGGGCAGAACCAGCAGCACGGGTAGTCCGACTCCGGGTCGATGAAGGGTGCGTCGGCCTCGTCGTCCATGTCCCAGGAAGGTAGCGCACGGCGGATGCCCCTCTCGATCCGGTGTCGAGCGGTCCTCCGTGGCCGCTTCCTACCGTCGCACCATGTGTACGGGCCGATCGCCGTGTTCCGGCTCGGCCCCCACCGACCGACGGACAAGGACGACCACGTGAGCGTGGACAGGACGGACCGGAAGAAGACGTTGCCGACGCACTCGGCAGGCGTACGCCCGCTCCTGCTGGAGGCCGCGGGCCTGACGTTGTCCGGCCTGGTGGCGGAGCCGGAGGGCACTCCCCGGGCGACCGTCGTCGCCGTGCACGGCGGCGGGATGCGGGCCGGTTACTTCGACGGGCAGGCGCACCCCGATCTGTCCCTGCTCATGCTGGGCGCCCGGCTCGGCTTCACCGTGCTGGCGCTCGACCGGCCCGGTTACGGCCGTTCGGCAGCGCAAGTGCCGGCCGGTCTGACCCTGGGCGAGCAGGCCGTCGTCCTGCCGGCGGCACTCGACGCCTTCGCCGAGCGGTACGAGACCGGCCGGGGCTTCCTCATGCTGGCCCACTCCTACGGCGGCAAGCTCGCTCTCACGACCGCCGCGCGCTCCCCCGGTCTGCTGCTCGCCCTGGACGTCTCGGGGCTCGGGCACCGTTACGCCGTCGAGCCGGCGGATCTCCCGCGCATCCGCCACCACGTGCACTGGGAGCGCACCTGGGGGCCGCTGGGGCTGTACCCCCCGGGTACGTTCCGTGCGGCGCAGGCTCTGGTCGCCCCGATGCCCTCGCGTGAGGGGGCCGAAGTGACGCTGTGGCCGGGGATGTTCGACGAACTCGCGCCGCGCGTCGGCGTACCCCTGCGGCTGACGTTCGCCGAACACGAGGCGTGGTGGCTGCATGGGCGAGCGCACATCGCCGACCTGACGGCCAGGCTGGAGCGGGCCCCCCTCGTCCGGGTGGAGCGGCAGGCGGGCGCCGGTCACAACATCAGCCTCGGCCGCGCCGCCCGCCCGTACCATCTGCGCGCGCTCGCCTTCTTCGAGGAATGCCTGGAGTCCGCCGGGGAGGCTGATGCACCGGAGATGTGCGTGGGCCCAGCGGTCACGGCGCCGTAGCCGCCTGCACGCGCCGCACAGCGTTACGGTGCCCCCGGCGGAACGGGGGCGGGGCGCCGGGACACAGTGCGGGAGACGGCTCCCGGCACACCGAGGCTGGCCCGCGCGTGCTCGACGTATCGGTCCCGTGCCTGGCGGAACCGCAGGTATGCCTCGCCCCAGTCCTGTCCGGCCGACGGGTCGACGCCCCGGGCGAGTCCTTCGAGCCGCCACAGGCACTGGTCGACGGTCTTGGACGCGGTGTTGGCCTCCGTGTCGCCGAGCAGGCCGAGGGTCTCCGACAGCGCCGAGCGGCGCGCCTCCAGCTGGCTGACCTCGGCGAGGACTTCCGGTGTCGCGTCGATAGGCACGGGGCCGGTGGTGAGTCCGCGGCCGGCCGCGAGCATCTGGTAGCGCGCGGCCAGCTCCTTGACGGCGTGGGCGTAGTCGGCGTAGGCCGTCAAGCGGTGCTCGTCCCACCGTACGGACTGCTGCCTGCGCCATCTCGTCCGCTCGTTGGCGCCGGTCACCAGGAAGGACGTGAGGGCCCCCAGGGCGACGCCCGCGAGCGGCAGTATCTGTTCGGTCAGACTCATAAAAGGCCCCCCGGTCCACGTAGCACGGCGAGGCGACCATACGTTCCACCGCGCGGGTCGGGCCAACCCCGACCGCCCGGAGCCGGGCGCGAACCGGCGAAAAATTCCCGGCGCCCGCCGACCGCCTGCGGAACACTGTGCCGATGAACTCCCTTTCCTTCGCCTCGTCGCAGCGCCGGGCCCTCGCCCATGTCGCGACGCTGGCCTCGGGCCCCCCGGTGGACCCGGCGTTGCGGGTGACCCTCAACTTCCACCCGGACCGTCTGCTGCGCGGCAGGTCCGTGCTGGCGACGATGGCCGGGACCGGCGTGTACTCGTCGCAGTTCGTCACGGGCACCAGCAACGGAGGGCTGACGGCCCGTCCGGGCGGTGACCGGTGGCGCTGGGAGAGCCGGATCTTCGAGGGGGCCTACGACACCGCGCCGGCCCAGGAACGGCCGGTGTACGGGGCGTTGAACTTCCGCCGGTACCCGGTAGGCGGCGCGCCGCGCTTCGGTTCGGCTCACTTCCGGCTGGGCTCCCCGGCGCTGGACCGTACGACCTTCTGCTACCCGGACAGCTTCTGCGAGCCCACGGACTTCGGGGTCGCGTCCCGCATGGGCCTGGTCGAGCTGGCGCTGGCGGACCGGCAGGACGTGCTCGACGACTACATAGAGGCCCAGGTGCACGGGCCGGTCCGCCCCGACCGTCATGTGGAGGCGCTGGTCCTGGACCCCTGCTACCGGGACACGGCCGTCGAGACCGCTGCCCGCCGCCTGGGCTGCCCCGTGGAGTGGCACACCGGCTTCCGGCTCACGGTCGACGAACTGCGGCGGCACCCCGGTTACCGGGGGCAGGAGTACGTGGAGCTGGGCGCGGCGATCGCCGTGGACGGTGTCCTCGATCCCCGCATCGTGGGGGACGCCGCGTGCGGGGGCCGGTTCGATGCCCGGGCGATCAAGAAGGTGTGGCACTGCCTGGCCCGATTCGGCCATCGCTGGGACGCTCACGCGGCGATGCCGCGAGGGCCGGTGGAGGCGGGGACGGACAGATGACCGGGAGGCCTGCCGTGCGGGGCTGGGTGGCTTCATCCGCAGGGCGGCCTCCCCGGCCATGCAGGACGTGTGCCCCGTAACGGCGCCGATATGGGTGGCGCGGAAATGCGGGTTCGGCCGAAAGCGGTTGGAATGGTCTGCGTATGGCGGGGAATCCGAAGATCGTCGTGAGCGACGCCCCTGCCCCAGCCGCCCAACCGGCTCGGGAGGGTCAGTTCAGTTGAGAAGGAGTTGGCTGTGCTGCTTCCCACGCCCGCAGATCTGCGCGCCGCGCTGTCCCGTTACGCCGATGCCGTGATCGAGGACGAGCGCCGTTCCACCCCGGACACCGTCCGGCAACGCGAGGACACCGCGTACACCCTGTGTGTCATGACGGGGGTCAGCGACGTGCGAGAGGCGCTGAGCACCGCCGACGCCCTGCTCCACCGCGGCGGCCCCGCCGCGGAGCCGGGCCGTGTCGACCCCTCGGGCGCCGTACCCGTATGAGGTGACGGGGCCGGGAAACCCGGGGCCGCCGACGCCGAAGGGCCGGCCGCGGCTGTCCCCCGAGTCGGGGGGCAGGGCGGTCGGCCCTTGGCGTGAGCCGGCCTGTTCCGGGCGTCAGGCGCCCGGCAGGAACAGGCAGAACGGGTGGCCGTGCGGGTCGCGGAGGACCCGTACGTCCTTCTGGGGCTGGAGCTCCTCCAGCGTCGCGCCGAGCGCACAGGCCCGCCGGGTCTCCGCTTCCAGGTCGTCCACCTCCAGATCCAGGTGCGCCTGCATCTGCTGGCTCCCCGGCCGTTGGGGCCAGACCGGTGGCGTGTGATCCGTTTCCAGCTGGAAGCTGAGACCGGGGCGTTCCCTCTCCGGAGCGCGCAGCCTGACCCATTCGGGGTCCCGTTCGGCCTCCTCCCAGCCCAGGAGGGCGCGGTAGAAATCGGCCAGAGCGGGAGGGTCGGGCGTACCAAGGACATAGGCGCCTAGCGTGATCGTCATGTCCTCCACCTTGCCCCGGCCACCGCACCCATGCACCCGCCGCGCCTGGGCTTGGGCGTCCGTCCCCGGGGTACCCGGGGTTCCTCCCGCCGCAGCCGCGGTCAGCGTGGCCGTCCATTTCGTTCGGCTGTGCGCGGGCCGATGCGATGGAGGGCGCGGTACCGGATGACGTTGGTGCACGGCATATACACGGCGGCGGGGATCGGCATTCTGATGGCGGCCGTGCTTCCCCCCTTGGTCCGTCGGCGGCCCTTCTCCATGCCCATGGTGTTCCTGGTGGCGGGTGCGGCGATCGCCCTGCTGCCGCTGGGTGTGCCCGTAGTGGACCCCGTACGGGACCGGGTGTGGGTCGAGCATGTGACGGAGATCTGCGTGATCGTGTCGCTGATGGGCGCCGGGCTGTCGATCGACCGGCCCTTCGGATGGCGTAGCTGGGCGGGAGCCTGGCGCTTCCTGGGGCTGGCCCTGCCCCTGACCATCGGCGGTGTGGCGCTGCTCGGGGTGTGGCTCGTGGGCTGGCCGCCGGCGGTGGCGCTGCTGCTGGCCGCCGCCCTCGCGCCGACGGATCCGGTGCTGGCCGCGGAGGTGCGGGTCGGGGAGCCGACGAGTGGTGACGACGAGGAGGACGAGGAGGAGGTGCGCTTCACGCTGACCTCGGAGGCCGGTCTCAACGACGGGCTCGCGATGCCGTTCGTACTGGCCGCGGTGGCGTGGGCGGCGACGGCGGGCGAGGGCTGGTCGGCGGAGTGGATCGGCCACTGGCTGCTGGCCGATGTGCTGTTGCGGGCGGCGGTCGGGCTGGTCGCGGGGGTGGCCGTGGGGCGGCTGCTCGGCCGGTTGTTCTTCCGCTCCCGGCACGTGCGCCTCTCGCAGCAGATGGAGGGCTTCACCGCCCTCGGCGCCACGTTCACCGCGTACGGGCTGACGGAACTGCTCCACGGGTACGGATTCCTCGCGGTGTTCGTCGCCGCGTGCACGATCCGGGCCGCCGAACGCAACCACGGCTACCACCAGGTGCTGCACGGCTTCAGCGAACAGATCGAGCGGCTGCTGACGGCCGTGCTGCTGTTCCTGCTGGGCGGCTATCTGGTCGCCACGGGGCTGGCGGACCTGTCGTGGCGGGGGGCGCTCCTCGGTCTGGCGCTGATCCTGGTGATCCGCCCGGCCGCGGGCGTCGCCGCCCAGCTGGGCTTCCCGGCCGGGCGGCGCGAGCGGGCGGTCACGGCCCTGTTCGGCATCCGGGGCATCGGCTCGCTGTTCTACCTCGCGTACGCGCTCGGTGAGGGCCCCCTCGCGCGGTACGCCGACGAGCTGTGGGCGGTCGCGGCGTTCACGGTCCTGGTGTCGGTGCTGCTGCACGGTGCGACGGCGACGCCGGTGATCCGGCACCTGGACCGGCGGCGGGCCCGGGTGTCCTGAGGTCCGCGCATTCTGTACGTGGCCGCGCCCGCGCCTACTCGGTGCGCAGGGACGTCGCCGTACGGGCACCGGCCGCCCAGCCCGCGGGCAGAAGGACGCCCAGGGTGGCGATGACGAGGCCGCCGAGGACGAGCGGGAACAACTCCGCCGAGGGGTACACCGCGAGGACCGATTCGGGGAGGCGTAGGCCCACGCTCTCCCCCATCGCGGGCAGCACCCGGCGGTGCAGGGCGACACCGAGCGGTACGCCGAGGGCGCCGGCGGCCAGGCCCGTGACGGCCACCGAGGTGAGGACCATGGCGACGGTCTGGCGGGGTGTCATGCCGAGGGCCTTGTGGATGCCGATCTCCCGGACGCGCTCGCGGGTGTCGAGCAGGACGCCGTTGAGCACGCCGAGCGCGGCCACGGCGACGAGCATCAGCGTGAGGGTCGCGGAGAGGGCGTCGAGCGTGGCGACCATGTCGCCGCCCGTGCCGAGGCCGCCCGCCCTGGCCGTGGCGCCCAGCGGTTCCAGCGTCTTGTTGAGCGCGTCGACGTAGGTGTGGACGTCGGTGCCGGGGTCGACCGCGATGTGGTGGCTGGTGTCCGTCAGGTCCGGGTGGGCCGCCTTGAGGGTCACGACCGCGCCGACCGCGCCCGGTCGGCTGTACGGCTCACACGTTGGACAGCCAGAGCAGGAGCCTGAGCAGGACCAGGCCCGCGAGCAGCGTCGCGGCCCGGAGCGAGGGGTTCGGCGCGCGTCGGTACAGCAGACGGGCGCCGCTCCACAGCGCGTAACCGGCAAGGCAGGCGGACGCGACCAGGAGCGTGTTCTCCAGGGCCGCGTTGGCGCCGTGACCGGCGTCCACGATGATGAGGGTGTAGGCCAGGACGGCCTGGGGCAGGCCCAGCAGCCAGACCGTGAGCACCGCCCGGACCGAGCCGACGGGCTGTCCCGGGCCGGTAACCGGCCGGGGCAGCGGTGGAACGGCGCCGGAAGCGGCGCGCCGACGGGGCTGTGGGGCGTCCGGCACCGGCGGGGTCGTGACAGGCGGAGGCGGCGCCGGAAGGGTCGCGGTCGCCCCGGGCGGACTCGTGGCCGGGCGCGGCGGCACCCGGAGTGCCGCGTCGACGCGTGCCCGGAAGTCGCCGTCCGCACGCAGGTCGTCGGCGAGTACGGAGGCCACGATGGCGGCCGACCCCTCGCCGGGCTGTTCGTGCAGGCGTCTCAGGGCGGACGCCCCCAGTTCGCTCCGGCCCAGCCGGCCCCACACCAGCTCCTGGACGGCCGTCTTCCGCCCGCTCCCGGCGGGCCCGTCCTCGGTCATCACCCGTACCGCCGCAGCGGCCAACTCCGAAGCCTCCATGGCCGGTTCCTCCCCCGCGAGCCCGTAGTGGTGCGAGAGTACGGGGTGGGGGGCAGGGCGGCCCAGGTCTCGGTGGGCTCTTTCAGGCCGTATCCACCATCGCCGGCCCCCACGGGGCCGGTCCCGCGCCCTCGGCCCAGGCGGCGAGTGAGGCACCGTCAACACATCGGATACCACACGTCTCGGCGTACTCCAGTGCCGGTGCGGTGAACTCACTGGTCGTCACCACGGCGGCCAGCTGCGCACCGTGGACCGTCCAGCAGGTGCCGCCGAAGCGCTGGAGGTCCTGGGAACCCACCTTGTGGTCCGGTCCGTACTGCTTGCACTGCACGACGACGCGCCGGCCGTCCGGCGCCGTCGCGAGGACATCGGCACCCAGGTCGCCGGCGCCGCCGACGACCTCGACCTCACGGCAGCCGTCCCGTTCGCACAGTTCGGCCACGGCCGCCTCGAAGCCGTCCGGGTCGAGGGCGGCGAAGTCGGGCACCGGGGGCGGGAGTACGGCGGTGAGCCCGTCCTGCGCGTCGGTGGGGGCGTGCAGCAGAATCTGCGGGGCGGGATCCGGGTCGGTGATGGTCTCCTCCGCCGGGGGCTCCATCCCCGCGCGGGCCGCCCGGCGCAGCTCGCGGACGCGGGGCATCGCCCGGAACAGGGTGTAGAGCACGGGCAGGGCCAGCAGTGCCAGGAGCACGGCGGGGACCGGATGGGCACCGGCCCAGTGGGCGAAGCGCAGGAAGAGCAGGACCCCTCCGCAGATCACGGCGCCGGCCAGGGCGAGGGTGAGCAAGGGGCTGCGCAAGGTGTCCGGGGTGCGGGGCTTGACGCTTCTGGTTCTGCGTATCGGCACGGCGTCTCCCTCGTCAGGTCGCGAACGTCATCGACCGCCATGTGCCCCGATCCGCCCCGTCCATGATCGGCGGCGGCGCCGGGCGGTCCGCGTGAGGCCCGCCCGGTCCTCGACGCCCGCCGTTCAGGCGCTCCGGAAGCGGTCGTGGATCTCGGGGCGGCGCTCGAAGCCGCCCGCCACGTACGTGATCACGCCGCCGGTGTTGGAGCTCGGGGTGCAGACGAGGGCGCTGGACGATCCCAGCTCCTGGAGCGCGCCCGCGGCGGCGAGCGTGATCGCCCGTCCGTGGCCCCGGCCGCGGTGGTCCCGGTGCACGCCCATCGGTTCGAGGAGCCCCGGCCGCCCCGGCCCGGCCGACCACACCGTCACGGTCGCGACCGCGTCGCCCCGGTCGTCGTACGCGAGCAGGCAGCGGGCATCGCCGAACAGCGGACCGGACGCCATGGCGTGCCACCGCTCGTCCGTGAAGCGTGAGCCCTCGAAAGCCCCGCGGATGACCTCGGCCACCAGGTGCGCCCGGTCGGGGCCGGCGACCTCGATCCGCAGGCCCGGCTCGGCCACCGGCACGCTCAGGTCCCGGCGCAGCGGCGACCACGCCTCGTCGATGCCCCAGCCCGCCCCGGCCAGCAACTCCCGTACCAGGGCGTCCTCCGGTGCCTCGACGGCAGCCCTGCCTCCTGGCAGCACGCCGCGCTCGGGGGCGGTCAGGTCGGCGACCACGTGATGCGCCAGTTCCTCGTCCCGGCGGGCGTCCGGCGCGGTGGTGAGCCGCACCAGTCCGGGGCCGTCGAGCAGCCCGACGGCGAGAATCCGCCCGCCCCGGCTCCAGGTCCTGACGGCATCCGCGGTCGCCCGCGGGCCGGCCCGCCAGTACCAGCCCAGGTCCCCCGGATGCAGCTGCATCGGGGCACCTTCCTCCTGCCAGTCCCGCAGCGTGTCCCCCGCCGCGGCCAGGCGGTCGATGTCCGGCGTGTCGAGAGCGATCGTCATGCCCCCGATCCCACACCACCGGGAGGACTGCCCGCACCTGGTTTCCGGGGCTCCGGTGCGAGGACCCGGGATGCGACGTCAGCCTCGCTGGGCGACGCCCGGGAGTTCGCCGCAGTCGTACGCGTAGAGCCGGCCGTGGCCTTCTCGTAGAAGTACCGGATGCCCAGCGGCATCACCAGGTCACGCGCTCAGCGGCCGAGCGGGCCCGCCGTCCTGGAGTCGCGGTTGCCCGCCGCCTTGGCCATCCTGGCGACCCGTTCCGAACGGGCGGCGTCGTACGCGGAGAGTGCGGCCGGTACGGAGGTCTGCGTGCCCGGTGACCGGGCGAGCACGAGGGCGTCCTCCAGTGCCATCGAGACGCCCTGTCCTGCCCTTACGGGGTGGTCGGCGTCACCGAGCAGCACGATGCGGTCGTTGTGCCGGACCGCCACCGGGTCCAGGGTGTGCGTCAGCGAGGGCCGGTGCAGTTCGACGGTGGCGGCGAGCACCGCGGCCGGCACGCGTTCGTGCCGGTACAGGCCGACGAGGTGGGCGAGCCACGCGTCGTCCGCACGGTCGAGATCCGGCCGGTCGGGGCTCGCGGCCTGGGCCGACCACCAGACCCTGTAGTCGGGGGGCCCGGCCGGCCGGGATCTCCGACGACGAGATCGTGGACACGCTCACCCGGCTGCTGCTGCACGGACTGGCCGGACCCGCGTCCGCGACGACGGGTCCGGCCTGAGGGCTGCGCCCGGACGCGTTACGACGTCTGGGACAGCGGCTTGGCGATGTCCTCCAGGGAGCGCTGCTCGGCGTCGACCGCGAGGAAGGCGGCGACGAGGCCCGCCGCGCACATCAGGCCCGCGCCGATGGAGAAGGCGAGGGCGGTCTCGCCCGGGACGCCGGACTCGGTGAGGTCGGCGAAGATCAGGGGGCCGCTGATCCCGCCGGCCGCGGTGCCGATCGCGTAGAAGAAGGCGATGGCCATGGCCCGGGTCTCCATGGGGAAGACCTCGGAGACCGTCAGGTACGCGCTGCTCGCGCCGGCCGAGGCGAAGAACAGCACCACGCACCAGCAGGCGGTGAGAGTGTTGGCGGTGAGCGAGCCCCGGTCGAAGAGCCAGGCCGTGATGAACAGCAGGATGCCCGGCACGATGTAGGTGCCGGCGATCATGATGCGCCGCCCGATCGTGTCGAACAGCTTGCCGAGCACCAGCGGGCCGATGAAGTTGCCGGCCGCGATCACCGCGAAGTAGTAACCGGTGTGACCGCTCTCCACGTCGTAGAACGTCGTGAGGATCGCGCCGAAGCCGAAGGTGATCGCGTTGTAGAGGAACGCCTGCCCGATGAAGAGGGAGAGGCCGAGCACCGCGCGCTTGGGGTAGCTGTGGAAGACCGTCCTGGCGATGAGTCCGAAGCCGATGCTCTTGCGTTCGTGGATCCTGATCTCGCCGGCCGGCGGCGGCAGCTTCTCGTGCTTCTCCTCCTCGATCTCCCGCTCGACGGAGTCCACCAGTTCGTCGGCCTCCTCTCCGTGGCCGTGGATGAACTGCCAGCGCGGGCTCTCCGGCACGTGCCGGCGTACGAGCAGGATCACGAGGCCCAGGACCACGCCCAGGGCGAAGGTGAGCCGCCAGCCCAGGTCCTTGGGGAAGTAGTCCGTGTTCAGCATGACGATCGACAGCAGCGCACCGCCGACCGCGCCCAGCCAGTAGCTGCCGTTGATGATGAGGTCGACCCGGCCCCGGTACTTCGAGGGGATCAATTCGTCGATCGCGGAGTTGATCGCCGCGTACTCGCCGCCGATGCCGAAGCCGGTCAGGAAGCGGAAGAGGAAGAACCACCACGCGCTGAAGGACAGCGCGGTCATGGCGGTCGCGGCGAGGTAGATCGCGAGCGTCACCATGAAGAGCTTCTTGCGGCCGTAGCGGTCGGTGAGCCAGCCGAAGAACAGCGCTCCCGAACACGCACCGGCCACATAGAGCGCGGCGGCGAGTCCGGTGACCTGGGCGGAGGTGATGTCCAGGCCGGACCCGTCCTCGGAAAGCCGGCTCGCGATGTTGCCGACCGTGGTGACTTCGAGGCCGTCGAGGATCCACACCGTGCCGAGGCCGATGACGATCATCCAGTGCCAGCGCGACCAGGGCAGCCGGTCCAGCCGGGCCGGCACGGCCGTGGTGATGGTGCCGAGCCCGGAGTCGCCCGGCGCGGCCGCCTCGTCGCGCGGATCCCTCTCCCCTCCCCCACGTGGGCGTCGTTCCCTGTCGCCAGGTCCCTCCGATGCGGCCGGGGTCGTCACGGCGGCTACCTCCTCGTCCGGGCGGGTGCGTCCTGCGGAGCGCAGAGCATCCAATATCCGCCAGTTGCCCCGGCGCCGCCGCCGCACACGCGGCGACTCGTCCACATGGGTTGCGTCCGCCACCCGGTGACGGTTTTTCGGGCGGGCACCGACCCGTTCGCAGCAGGCCCGGGAATAGCGGCGGCCGGGCGCTGTTGTCCCCGGCATGACTTCTGAGACACGTGAGACGTTCGGCCGGGTCGGCATCTGGAACGGCGCGCTGCACCCCTCGCGGGTGGACGCCGACGGTAAGAAGGCCATCGAGGAGGCGGTCGCGGAGATCGAGGCGCTCGGCTACGGGACGCTGTGGCTCGGCGGCAGCCCCTCGCCCGACGACGCCGCCGCGATCGTCGACGCCACCTCGGCCATCACCGTCGCCACCGGCATCCTGAGCATCTGGAACCACACCGCCGAGGAGGTGGCGGCCCGGATCTCAGCGATCGCCCCGGAATCCCGGGACCGCTTCGTCCTCGGCCTGGGCGTCAGCCACGACGCGCTGGCCCCGCAGTACGCGAAGCCGTACAGCGCGATGGTGGCCTACCTCGACGCCTTGGACGCCGCCGACCCGTCCGTGGGCCGCGGACACCGGGTGCTGGCGGCGCTCGGCCCGAAGATGCTGAAGCTCGCATCGGACCGGGCGCTGGGCGCCCACCCCTACCTCGTCACTCCCGCGCACACGGCGGAGGCGCGCGAGGCCCTCGGACCGGACGCGCTGCTCGCCCCCGAGCTGTCCGTCGTGCTCGACACCGATCTCGACCGTGCGCGCGCCACGGCCCGCGCCATGCTGGCGATGTACCTCCAACTGCCCAACTACACGGGCAACCTGCTGCGCCTCGGGTTCGCGGAGAGCGACTTCGAGGACGGAGGCAGCACGCGTCTGCTGGACGCCCTGTTCGCCCTCGGGGACGCCGAGCGGGTGAAGGCGCGGGCCGGCGAGTACTTCGACGCGGGCGCGGACCACGTGGCGCTCCAGGTGGTCACCGCGGACCGGGAGACGGGGCTGCCGCTGGCCGAGTACCGCGAGCTGGCCGACGCGTTCGGCGACGAGCTGTAGAACCCTGTCAGAGCCCCGGTCCGCCGCTGTGCGGGCCGGGGCTCTTGCATGGGCGCGCCCGCACTCGTACATTGTGAACATGTTCGGTGAACAGGTTCAGTCAACGCGTGCGGCGCAGAAACGGCGGACCGCCACCCGCATCGTGGAGGCCGCCGCCCAGCTCTTCGCGGAGCACGGCTTCCAGAGCACGACGGTGCGTCAGATCGCCGCCGAGGCAGGGGTGTCGGTGGGGGCGGTGATGGCGGTCGGGGACAAGGAGTCACTGCTGGGCCTGGTGTACGACCAGGCCATCGCCGACCGCATCCCCGCCCCGCCCGAACCGGGCAAGGCGACGGCCGTCGACTATCTGGCCCACTACTTCGACCCGTTCCTGGCCCTGTTCGCCGAGAACGACGACCTCGCCCGTGCGTACTTCCGGACACTGGCGCGGGGGCTGCCCGGGAACGCGGCCCTGGGCGCGCTGCGGGCTCTCACGGAGAACAACCTCACGGCCTCGATGGTCGACGCCGGTATGCCCGAGGAGCGGGCCCGGCTCGGTGCGCAGGTGATGTTCGCCGGCTACCTGGGTGAACTCATGCTGCTCGCCGCCGGCTCGACCGACCACCAGCAGACGGCGGCGAGGCTCCGGTCCATGGCGGCCTTCGTCACCGCACAGGAAGGGAACTGACCGATGACACTCTCCGAACTCCCCTCCCCCGTATGGCCGGTGGTGGTCCTGCTCGTCATCCAGGCCGGCGACGCGGCGATGATGGTGCGCCCGCCGCGGTTCATCGCCGACTGCCTGGACGGCGTGCGGCTGCCGCGTGACTGGTGGTGGCTGCTGACCACCGCCAAGACCGCCTCGGTCGCGGGTCTCGCCGTCGGCTTCCGGGTGCCCGGCGTCGCGATGACCACGACTGCGGCAATCGTGGTCTATTTCCTCGCGGCCGCCGCCGCCCACATCCGCGCGCGTGCGCTGAACACCACCTTCTGGGTGAACTGCCTCGGCATGCTGGTGGTCTCGCTCGCAGTGCTGGTGGGGTGCTTCGTACGGGTGTAGCGCGGTCCGCCGCCCCGGCGACGGACCGGCTTGTCAGGTCGTGTAGTCGGCGTTGACGCGGATGTAGCCGGCCGACAAGTCGCAGCCGTACACGGTCGCTTCGCCGTCACCGAGGCCGAGCGTGATGGCGATGTCCACCTCGTCCCGGCGCATCAGGTCGACGAGCCTCCCGAGGGTGTCCTTCTCGGGCTCCTGCGGATACACCTCGATGTCACCGAACTTCACGGTGACGGCGTCCGGGACGATGTCGGTCTCCTCGGTGTTCTTGCCGATGGCCATGAGGACCCGCCCCCAGTTGGGGTCCGCGCCGTGCACGGCGGTCTTGACCAGCGGCGAGTTCACCACGCTCTTGGCGACACGCTTGGCCTGCGCGTCGTCGCGCGCGCCGCCCACGGTGACCCTCAGCAGCTTGGTGGCGCCTTCGCCGTCGCTCGCCAGTTGCAGGGTGAGCTCCAGGCACAGGTCCGCGAGCGCCTCGGCGAACAGCGCCGGATCGACCGCTCCGGCCGCCCCGTTGGCGATGACGGCCACGGTGTCGGAGGTGGAGGTGTCGGTGTCGACGCTCAGACAGTTGAACGTACGGTTCACCGCCCCGCGCAACGCGGTGTCCAGGTCGGCCGGTGACAGCTCGGCGTCGGTGAACACATAGGCCAGCATCGTGGCCATGTCGGGCTCCAGCATGCCGACCCCCTTGGCGACGCCCACGATGCGCGTGTCCCCGACCGTGCGGACGGCGGTCTTGGGGCGGGTGTCGGTGGTCATCATCGCGCGGGCCACGTCCAGGGGCCCGGCCGTGAACGCCGCGAGGCCACGCTCGGCGGTCCTGTCGAAGTGCGGGAGGATGGTGGTCATCGGCAGGGGGCGGCCGATGACCCCAGTGGAGCCGATGAGCACCTCGGCCTCGGGAACGCCGAGGATTCCCGCGACCCGGCGGACGACCTCGGCGGCGTTCTCCTCTCCCTGCCGGCCGGTGGCGACGTTGGCGTTCTGGGCGAGCGTGGTCACGGCGCGGAGGCCGCGTCCTGCGGCATGCCTGCGGCTGAGCACCACGGCCGGGCCGGCGAAGAGGCTCCGCGTGAACACGGCGGCGCTGACCGCCGGGCGGTCCGAGGCAACGACGGAGATGTCGTCACCGCCGTCGCGCAACCCCCCGTTGCCGGTATGGGCGTGGAAGCCCGAGGGCCACATCAATGCATGATCATGCGTCATACGGCATATATTTGCACCACTGAACCGAGGTGTCCACTCAATTCGCAAGCCACTCAGCCGCGTTCAACTCATGAACACCTGACGCCCCATTGACATGCCCATTGCTATATCGCTTTTATGGCGCCGGGCCGCATCACCACCCCCGGCGTCAGGCACGGGGGCGGGCCGCGGCACCCGCACCCCCGTCCCCATGCCACAGGCGGGGCGGCGCACGGCGCGAAATGGGAGCGCTCCCACCTCTTGCGCGCCGTGCCGCCGCGCCGCCGAGAGAGGAACCAGCACCATGCTTCACCCTCTCCGCGCCCTCCGAAGAGCCGCCAGGATCGCCGCCTTCAGCGCGGCGGCCCTGCTCCTGCCCCTCGCCGGTACGGTCACGGCGCAGGCCGCCGAGCCCGCCGCCGGCTCCGGCTACTGGCACACCAGCGGGCGACAGATCCTGGACGCCGGCAACCACCCGGTCCGCATCGCCGGGATCAACTGGTTCGGCTTCGAGACCGCCAACTATGTGCCTCACGGTCTGTGGTCCCGCGACTACAAGAGCATGATCGACCAGATGCGGTCGCTGGGCTACAACACCATCAGGCTGCCCTACAGCGACGACATCTTCGCCGGCACCCAGCCCGCGAGCATCAACTATTCCAGCGGGATGAACACCGACCTGGCGGGGCTCGACTCGCTCCAGGTGATGGACCGCATCGTGGACCACGCGGGCAGCGTCGGCATGAAGGTCATCCTGGACCGGCACCGGCCGGACTCGGGCGGGCAGTCGGCACTCTGGTACACCTCGGCCGTCCCCGAGTCCACCTGGCTGGCCAACCTCAAGTCGCTGGCCGCCCGGTACGCGGGCAACGACGCGGTGGTCGGCATCGACCTCCACAACGAGCCGCACGACCCCGCCTGCTGGGGCTGCGGCGACACCACGAAGGACTGGCGGCTCGCGGCGCAGCGCGGCGGGAACGCCGTGCTGTCGGCCAACCCGGACCTGCTGATCTTCGTGGAGGGCGTGCAGACCGTCGACGGGGTGTCCGGCTGGTGGGGCGGCAACCTCATGGGCGTCGGGCAGTACCCGGTGGAGCTGAGCGTGCCGCACAAGGTGGTGTACTCGGCGCACGACTACGCGACCAGCGTCGCCCAGCAGCCGTGGTTCACCGACGCCTCGTTCCCCGCCAACATGCCCGGCGTCTGGGACAAGTACTGGGGCTACATCTTCAAGCAGAACATCGCCCCTGTGTGGGTGGGCGAGTTCGGCACCACGCTCCAGTCCACGACGGACCAGAAGTGGCTGAAGGCCCTGGCCGACTACCTGCGGCCGACCAGCCAGTACGGGGCCGACAGCTTCTCGTGGACCTTCTGGTCCTGGAACCCGAATTCGGGTGACACCGGCGGCATCCTCAAGGACGACTGGACCACGGTCGACACCGTGAAGGACGGCTACCTGGCGAGCATCAAGGCGCCCGACTTCGGCAGCGGCGCCAGTAGCGGCGGGGGCGACACCCAGGCTCCCACCGCCCCGACCGGCCTCGCGGTCACCGGGACCACCGCGAGCTCCGTGTCCCTGTCCTGGAAGGCCGCCTCCGACGACACCGGGGTCACCGGCTACGACGTGTACCGGGGCTCCACCAAGGCCGGCACCGCCACCGGCACCACGTTCACGGACACCGGTGTGACGGCCGGCACGTCGTACACGTACACCGTCCGCGCCCGCGACGCCGCGGGCAACACCTCCACGCCCTCCGCATCGGTCACCGCAGCCACCACCGGTTCCGGCGGGAACACCGGCTGCAAGGCGGTGTACACGGTGAACGGCGACTGGGGCAGCGGGTTCGGGGTGGACGTCACCGTGACCAACACGGGTACGGCGCCGGGCACGTCCTGGAAGCTGACCTGGACCTACGGCGGCAGCCAGAAGATCACGAACATGTGGAACGCCTCCTACACCCAGACCGGCGCGTCCGTCACCGTCACCAGCACCGACTACAACGGCGGCCTCGCGGCCGGGGCGCACACCGCCTTCGGTTTCCAGGGCACGCCGGCCGCAGGTGCCGTACCGAGCGTGAGCTGCACCCTGTCCTGACCACTCCGCCCCCACGACCCGCTCCGGAAGGGAGCACCGCAGCCCGCCCCCGTGGCGGGCTGCACTCATTCGGCGCACCGCTTTCGAGGTGGTCGCGACCAGCGAATACCCGGCGAAACGCCTCGGTTAGCATGATCCCACCCCGGCGACCACCCTCATCGCCCGCACACCGTGCCATATGGCATGAAAAGCGACCTATTTGACCAAAACCCAGGACATCGGCCAGAGAATTGATACCTATAGCATCGCGGGCGTTCTCGCGAATAAGCCGCCGAATACCCTCCGCCGCGTGGCGCCGGCCGCGAGCGATCCTGTGGACGGCTGCGGCGGCGGTGACGCTCGCATTCCTCGTCGCGCTGGAATTCGCCGCACGCCACTACGGCCTTCCGGGACCGATGACCACTCAGATCCAGGAAGTGGTGGTCGCGCCGAAATCGGGCTTCCTGCTGTACGCCAGCATGGGTCTGATGATGGTGGTCCTCACCTGGCGGCAACGTTTCATCGCGCTCGGTGTCGCGGTCGGCATCGACCTCGTCATCGCACTGATCCGCTGGGTGGCCGACGCCCCGGTCACCGAGGGACACCCCTTCGGGAACGGCGCGCTGTGGGTGATCATCGGGGTCGCCGTCGTCGCCCTCACCCGTCGCACCGGCCAGGAACGCATGCTCCTCCTGAAAGGCGTCGGTCTGGGTCTGCTCCTGGTGACCGGGCGGAAGACCGGTGACACCTGGTTGCTCATCACCTCCAAGACTCGCCCCGATGTGCTCGACCAGTACATGGCCAACGCCGACCACGCGCTGGGCAACCCGTCCTGGGTCGTGGGGCGGCTCGTCAACGCGACCGGCTCGGCCGGCGCCCACTTCCTCAACGCCGTCTACGCGCAGCTGGCGGTCGCCGCGGTCTGTGTCGCGCTGTACCAGCTGCGCAATGTGGCGACCGACCGTGTCTTCCCCGGCCACCACCTGGTGCGCACCTTCCTGGTCATCGGCCTCCTCGGCCCGGCCATCTACATGATCTTCCCGGTGGTCGGCCCGATCTTCGCGTTCGGCTCCGACGGCGGGCACTGGGCGGTGGCCGACATGTGGCCCGACACCGCCGTGCCGGTCGGCACCCCGCACCACATGCCGTTCGACGAGATCACCCCGCGCAACTGCATGCCCAGCCTGCACACCGCGTGGGCCACCGCGATCTTCATCCACTCCCGCAGGGGCCCGAAGTTCCTCCAGTACGCCGGTGCCTTCTGGCTGGTCGCCACGCTGGCCGCGACGCTGGGCTTCGGCTACCACTACGGTGCGGACCTCATCGCGGGTGTGGTGTTCACCCTCACCATCGAGACGGGCATGCGCGCGCTCGAACGCGGCTGGGACCGGTCCGCCGTACAGCTGGTCGCCTACGGCACCGTTGTCTTCACCGCGCTTCTGGTCGCGTACCGCTATCTGTCGCTGGAGATGGCCCACTATCCATGGCTGTTCGGGCCGCTCCTCATCGTAGCCATGTGCTCGGTGATCTACGGCTACGTGCGGATCATACGGCGCTGGGAACCGGAGGCGGCGCCCGCGCCGAAGCTGGAACCGCAGCCCGAGATGGCCTGAGCCACCGCCCGCGTACCGGGCGGCGCCGGCCGCGCACACCACCGCCCCGCCGGTTCGTGAACCGGCGGGGCGGTGTCGTCACAGGCCCGTCAGAAGTCGCCGCGCGCGGTCCGCTCGGCCAGCTTCTGGAACTCGCCGAGGTCGTAGTTGGCCAGGACCGAGTCCAGGTGCGTGAGGGCGCCCAGGTACTCCACGAAGCCCTGCGGGTCGTAGTCGATCTGGAGGGCCACCCGGCTCGACTCGTCGTCCAGCCGGTGGAAGGTGACGACCCCGGCGTGGTGGACGCCCTCCGTGGTCTTCCAGGCGATCCGGTTCTCCGGAATGACCTCGGTGAGTTCGGCGACGAAACTCTTGTCGGCGCCGGGGAGGGAAAGCTGCCAGGCGAACCGGCGGGCGTCGATGGGCTCGACGTGCCGGACGTGGCTCAGAAAGGCGGGCCAGCGGGCGACATCGCTCCACAGGGCCCAGCTGACGGCGACCGGGGCCTTGATATCGACGGTCTCGACGAGCGAGGAAGACATGGGGACTCCTAGTCGTAGGTATGAGTGAGCGCCGCTTCGCGCGGCGGAAGTGGTGTTACGCGAGGGTGGCCAGGGTGAACGGGTGCCCGGCCGGGTCGGAGTAGAGGCGGGCATCACGCGCACCGCCGTTGTTCTTCGTGTCCAGGGGACGCGCGCCGAGGGCGACCGCCTCCCGTTCCGCCTCGTCGATGTTCTCGCGGGCGACCAGGATGCGCAGATGTGCCTGCTGCGAATCGTCTGGCCGGGGCCAGCTCGGCGGGGCGTAGCCGTGGTCGTGGCGGATGGCGAGGTGGATGCCGGACGCGCCCACGACCTCGACGAGATCGGGGTCCCGCCCGGGACGGACCTCGGCGCCGAGCAACGCGGCGTAGAAGTCGGCCAGTTCGAGCGGCTCGGCGCAGTCCAGCACCAGTAGACCCGTTTTCGGCACCGCCATGACCGTCCTCCTGTTGGCGAGGGGGCTCGTTACCCCGGACGCCGTCCGCTTACCCGCAGCTCCCCGGGGCACACCCGGCAGCCGGCCGGTGCGGCGGCGGCGCCGGCGCGGCAAGCCCTGCTCACGCCATGCCTGAGCGGCGGATTACGGGGCAGACGGCGGGTCACCGGACGGACCGAAGCCGTCCCAGCCGCCACGAGGGGGAGCCCCATGTCTGCCACCCAGCCGGAAAGACCGGTTCGACCGACGGCCGAGTCCCGTGCCCCCGCCGGGCCGGGCCGCTCCCCCGCCCTGACGACCGGTCTCCGCACCGCCGCGCTGCGCCTCGGCGCGCTGACCGTCGGGCAGGCCGCGCTGATGGTGGGTCTCGGTCTCCTGATCACCGGGCCCGCGCAGTCGATCTGGCCGGTGAGTGTCGAGGACGAGGTCAACGAGGGGTTCGAGCGTCTGCGGACCGGACCGTTGACCGATGTGTCGTTCGCAGCGTCGGAGGCCGGCAACACGCTGACCATCATCGCGATCACCGTTCTGGTCTGTCTGGGCCTGGTCGTGATCCCCCGGCTGCCCAAGTGGCGGCAGGCCGTCTTCCTCGCCGTCGGCGTGTCGCTCCAGTCGCTGGTGTTCCTGGTCATCACCGTGTGCGTGGACCGCGACCGGCCCGATGTGGACCGGCTCGACGCGTCACCGCCGACGGCGAGTTACACCTCCGGGCACACGGGGGCCGCGACGGCCCTCTACGCGGGTCTCGCCGTGCTGGCCCTCCTTCCCGGTGGGCGCAGCCGGCGCAACAAGGTGCTCGCCGGGCTGCTGCTGCTCATCCCGCTGCTCGTGGGGCTGGCCAGGCTCTACCGGGGGATGCACCACCCCACCGATGTCCTCGGCGGGATGCTGAACGGGGTGCTGTCGCTGCTCGTGGCGTACCGGACCCTGCTGGCCGACGGCAGGGCCCCGGCACCGGTCCCCGAGAACGCCATGGAGATCGCGCAGGAGGTGGCCGCCGAGCGCGCCGAGCAGGTCGTGGGCCGCACGGTGGTCGTGGTCAATCCGACGGTGACCGACGAGCTGCAGCGCGAGACGTTGCGGCTCGTCCTGGAGCAGTACGGCCGTCACGGGGCGGAGTTCGTCGACACGACGGCCGACGACCCGGGCGGCGGCCAGGCCGCAGCGGCGGTCCGCGACGGTGCGTCGCTGGTCGTGGTGTGCGGGGGCGACGGAACGATCCGGGCGGCGGCCGACCGGATGGCCGGCTCCGGTGTGCCGCTGGCCCTGGTCCCCTGCGGCACGGGCAACCTGCTGGCCCGGAACCTGGGTCTGCCGGTCGCACCGGCCGAGGCGCTGGCCGCCGCGCTGGGCGGGACCGAGCGGCGGATCGACCTCGGGCGCATCGTGGGCGACGGACTGCCCGCCACCCACTTCACCGCGATGTCCGGGGCGGGCCTGGACGCGGCCATGCTGGAGAACACCGGCAGTGCGGCGAAGTCCGCGTTGGGCTGGCCCGCGTACGTGGTCGCCGGGCTGAGCAGTCTGCGGGCGCCGCGCATGTCGGTGTCCATCCGGCTGGACGGCGGGCCGATGCTGCGGCGTACCGCGCGGATGGTGCTGCTCGCCAACATCGGGGACGTACAGGGCGGAGCCACGCTCGTGCCGTCCGCCCGGCCCGACGACGGGCTGCTGGATCTCGCCGTGTTCGATCCGCACGGCCCGGGCGGCTGGCTGCGCGCCGTCGGAACGGTGCTGCGGGGCCGCCGGAAGCCGCACGAGTCCACCGGCACGCCCGTGGAGTACTTCACCTTCCGCCACGCCGAACTCCACTTCGCGACACGGCAGTCGCGGGAGCTCGACGGCGACCCGGTGGGCGCGGGCCGCCGGCTCGTGGCCGAGGTGCGTCCGGGGGCGCTCACCGTGCTCCTGCCGTCCGGGGGTGAGTGATGGGTACGGCGACACGGGTGCCGCAGACCCGCCACATGACGGGCGACGAGCTGACCGCGGACGAGGCGCTGGCCTCGCTGCGGCGCTACGGCCGCTGGCCGTTGGTGCGTGACTCGTTCGTTCGCTTCCGTTACGCCGACGGTTTCAGCCACTCGCGGGCGCTCGCGCTCCAGACGGTTCTCGCGGTGATACCGCTGGTGATCGCGTTCGTCGGCCTGTCGGCCTCGCTGCACACCGAAAATGTGGGCAGGCTGGCGGAGTTGACGATCCATCGGATAGCGGCGGGGCCGAGCGCCGAGGTCGTGGACGACGCGCTCGCCCGCAGCCGCAGGCGCGCCGGTGAGGGGTCGCAGCTCACTCTCTGGTTCGGCCTGCTCTTCTCACTGGTCAACGTGACGACGGCGATGTGCCAGATAGAGCGCGGGGCCAACCGGATATACGGGGTCGAGCGCGACCGCCCGTTCCATCAGAAGTACTTCCGGGGCCTGGTGATGTCGCTGACGGCGGGCATTCCGCTGGGGCTCGGGTTCATCCTGATGGTCGTCGGCGGCGACCTCGTCACGGCCGCCGCCACGGTCTACCACCTCAGTGACACGGCGAGGTTCACCTGGGACCTGCTGCGCTGGCCGATCGGTCTGCTGCTGGCCCTGATGTCGGCGAGCGCGATATTCCGTCGATCCCCGCGCCGCAACCAGCCCGGCTACACCTGGCTGGCCTTCGGCGCGGCCCTCTACCTGGTGCTGTGGACGGCACTGACGTATCTGCTGAGCCAGTACCTCTCCCTCAGCGGCTCCTTCGACACGGTGTACGGCCCGCTGAGCGCCTTCATGTCGCTGCTGCTGTGGGCGTATCTGACCTCCATAGCCCTGTTCCTCGGGCTGTCCTTCGCGGCGCAGCTGGAGGCTGCCCGCGCCCGCCGGCCCGGGCCGATTCAAGACGATCCGGGAGCATGAATGGTTGTACGAGCCACCACACGCCTGCTGCGTGAGCGGCGGCGCCGGGCCGCGGACCGCGCGTTCGGCGTGCGTCTGCTGGGCGCGGCCGCCGTCGCGGCGCTGTCCGCGGTGCCGTTCGCGCTGGTGCTGGTCCTCGTCGAGGGGCACTGGCGGCCGCTGCGCGCGCTGGACTCGGGTGCGGCCGGACACCTGCACCGCACCGCGCTCGGCCACCCGGCCTGGACGAGCACCCTGCGCTTCCTGTCCGACTGGGTCTGGGACCCGTTCACGCTGCGCTGCGTGGTCGCCGTCCTTACCGGCTGGCTGCTGTACCGCCGGGCCTGGCGCCTGGCGGCCTGGAGTGCGGTCACGGCGGTGGCCGGTGGCCTGACGGGGCTGCTGGTCAAGGTGGTCGTGGAGCGGGCGAGGCCCTCGCTGGAGGACCCGGTGGCGCGCGCGCCCGGATTCTCGTTCCCGTCGGGGCACGCGATGACGGCCACGACGACGTTCGCGGTGCTGCTGCTGGTCCTGCTGCCGCTGGTGCCGCGCGGCGCCCGGGTGGTGTGCTGGGCCGTGGCGGGACTCTCGGTCCTCGGGGTGGGCTTCACCCGGGTCGCCCTGGGGGTCCACTGGTTCAGCGATGTGGTCGGCGGCTGGCTGCTCGGTCTCGCCGTGGTCGCCTCGACCGCATGGGCCTTCGAGGCCTGGCGTGCCGATTCGGGGCGCCGGCGCAGCGAGGTGACGGAGGGTCTGGAACCGGAGTTGACGGAGACGGCCCCGGAACGCTGACGGGTGGGCGTCAGCCCTCCGGGGCGGCGCGTTTGACGTACGCGGTGACCAGCGCGGATTCCAGGCGTTCGACTCCGTCGAGGGCGCCGACGCGGTCGGTGAGGTACGTGTCGAGGGCCTCGGCGTTCCGGCAGACGGCGACGGCCACCAGGTTGTGGGAGCCCGTCATGGTGCCGACGAAGGCCGCCTCGGGGTCCGCCGCCAGGGCCCGTGCGACGTGGGCGAGGCTGCCCGGCACGACGGAGAGCCGCAGCATGCACTGCACGGAGTAGCCGAAGAGCCCCGAGTCCACCTCGACGTCGAGCTGGAGCACGCCCATGTGGCGCAGTTCGTGCAGGCGCCGGCGTACGGCCGATTCCGACCAGCCGATCCGCCGGGCCAGGTCCGGGTAGGCCGCGCGGCCGTCGGCGGCGAGGGCGGGCAGCAGCCGGCGGTCGAGGTCGGTCAGCTCCACCGGCCGGGGGTCCGCGGTGGCCTCCGGGGTGAGCGCGGCGATCTGCTCGTCGGTCAGCGCCAGGTTCCGTCCGGCCCACCGCCGTTGCATGACGGGCCGCAGCACCCGGTGCGCCTCGATGTGGCTGATGTAGGAGAGACGGCCCAGCTCGCCCAGGGGCGCCGGGCCCTCCCCCGCGACGCGGAAGACGCAGCCGACCTCGGTGCCGCTCGACAGAACGGCCACCCAGGCGGTGTCGGGCCGGTGGGCCAGGGCGCGGGCGAGCGCGGTGCTGCGGGCGGGCGGTACACGCAGCCGGACGAGCCACTCGGCGTGGCCGAGGCGGTGGCTGTTGGTCACTCCGGCGACCCGGGCGATGCCCGCGGACCGGAGTTTGCCGAAGTGCCGGGCGACGGTGCGGTCGGACACATCGAGCACGGCGGCGATCTTGCTGAAGGGGGCCCGGCCGTCGAGCTGGAGGGCGTGCAGGAGCCGCAGGTCGAGTGCGTCCAGCGTGACCGATTCCATCCGGGCAGTGTAGGCCGGTGTCGAATGCCGCCCGTGTGCGGCCGGTTGGGGGCCGGGGCCGCGTGGGCCGGGAAGCATGGCGGTCGTGCCCGGGCCGTTGCGGGTGTCCGCCGCGCGGTCGGTGCGGCGGGCTCGCCTGCTGTGGCCGGTGCACGTGCCGATCGCCGCTTCCGGAGGACCTCATGTTCGAATCCCTCATGCTTCTCGCCGTCCCGACACCGGTGTTCCGCCTCCTGGGTGCGCTGGGGGTCCGCCGGTTCGCGTCCTGGCGGGCTGCGCTCATCCACGGTCTGGCGGTGCTGTTCGTGGCGAGCGGGGCGGCGCACTTCGTCCCGGACGGCGGTGGCGTGATGCCGAGCCACGACGACCTGACGGCGATGGTCCCGCCGTTCGTCCCGCTCCCCCACCTCGTGGTGTACGGGACCGGGGTGCTGGAGCTCCTGGGCGCCGCCGGGCTCGTACGGGCGGCGACGCGGCCGGTGGCCGGGCTCTGCCTGGCGGTGCTCCTGGTACTGATGCTGCCCGCCAACGTGTACGCCGCGCTGGAGGACGTTCCGCTGGACGGCGATCCGGCGACCCCGCTGTGGTTCCGGATCCCCGAGCAGGCGGTCTACATCGCCGTCGCGCTGCTCGCGGCCGGGGAGGGGGAGGGAGCGCGTCGTGCGGTCCACCGGGCGCGGGCCGCGGTTTCACGGGGATGAAAGTTCTCACCCGGGTGGCGGCATCACCACAGCTCGGCCGCTTCTTCACTGGACTGGACCACAGAGGCCGCCCCAAAGCCCTTTACGGCACAGTGGTGTTCATGCGTCACTCGTGACGTGCCCCCGTCAAGGCGATGGTCTCGCCCGCAATTCGTGACGGGCCACCCCAGGAACACATCGTTACGCTCGGAACCGCCCCACGTGCTACGCGAGTAGACCACTTCCGCTCACCCCCCGGAGGCTCCGTTGTCAACCATTCGCAGCCACAGACCCGCAGTCCGCAAGCTGGTGGCCCTCGGGGCCGCCGGCCTGGGCATGGTGCTCGTCCCCACCGTGTCGGCGACGCCCGCCTCGGCCGACCCGGCCCCGGCTTCGTCCGCCGCCATCCCCCTCGGTGACGGGTACATGGGCGCCGGCTACCTCACCGACGGTGACACGTTCGCGCCGGACGGCCGGCAGCTCGATCTCACCCCGGAGCGCTCGTCGTCCATCCAGGCCACGACGCTCCCCGGTATCGACGTGTCGCACTACCAGGGCTCGATCAACTGGTCGTCGGTGAAGTCGGCGGGTATCAAGTTCGCCTACATCAAGGCCACCGAGTCCACCACGTACAAGGACCCCAACTTCAACGCCAACTATCTGGGCGCCTACAACGCGAAGGTGATCAGAGGCGCGTACCACTTCGCGCGTCCCAACCTGTCGAGCGGCGCCGCCCAGGCGACGTACTTCGCGGGGCACGGCGGCGCCTGGTCGCGGGACAACCTGACGCTTCCGGGGATGCTCGACCTGGAAGGCGGCTGCTACGGCAAGTCGGCCTCCGCCATGCAGTCATGGATCCTGGACTTCTACAACACGTACAAGGCCAAGACGGGCCGTGACGTCGTCATCTACACCAGTGCGAGCTGGTGGAACTCGTGCACGGGCGGCTGGAGCGGCATGTCCGCGCGCAGCCCGCTTTTCACCGCGCACTGGACGAGCGCGGCGAGCCCGACCATCCCGAAGGGCTTCCCGTACTGGACATTCTGGCAGTACACCGACTCCGGTTCGGTGGGCGGCATTTCGGGAGCCGTGGACCGCGACCGGTTCAACGGTGACGCCACCCGGCTGCTGGCCCTGGCCAACAACACCTGACGGACAGCTGAACCGCCGGCCGGAACGGAGGGCGGCCACTCGGTGGGGGCTCCGGCCCCCATCGGGTGGCCGCCCTTCCGTCTCAACTGCCGTTGCCGAGCCATTCCTTGTACGAGGTGGGCGCGATGCGTGCGCCGGGGCCCGCGATCAGCTCGTCCCCCCGCACGGCGGCGAACATGCCGGCCGTGTCGTCGGTGACGACGCTCCGGCGGTCCCGGTGGGCGGCCAGCGTGACGCGTCCGATCTCGTCGAGGGGGAACACATCGGGGCCGGCCACGTCGACCGTGTCGTCGAGCGGCGCGGCGGTCACGACCTCCGCCAGGGCGGCGACCACGTCGGCTGCGGCGATGGGCTGGAGGCGTGTGGCGGGGAGCCGGACCGTCTCCCCGTCGGAGGTCCACGACATGACGTCGTCCATGAACTCGAAGAACTGCGTGGCACGCACGATCGAGTACGCGGCGGGCCCGTTGCGCAGCAGCTCCTCCTGGAGCGTCTTCGCCCGGTAGTAGTCGAGCTGGGGGATCCGGTCGACGCCGACGATGGAGAGCACGACCTGGTGACGCACACCGGTCCGCTCACCCGCCGTCAGCAGGGTTCCCATGGTCGTGCGGAAGAAGTCGGGGGACGCGGCGTCGAAGGTGGGCGAGTTCGAGACGTTGACGACGGTCTCCGCCCCGTCGAGTGCTTCGTCGATCCCCTTGCCGGTGAGCAGGTCGACACCTGTCGACAGGGAGGCGGGGACCGCGGTGTGCCCGGCCTCGCGCAGCTTCGACACGAGCTGGGAGCCGATCAGTCCGGTACCGCCGATGACCGTGATCTTCATGGACGAGCCTTCCGTGAGCCGGGTACGGCCGGCCGCCACCGTAAGCCCCTCTCCCCGGCCGCACGTGCTGTACCGGGCCCGCCCCGACCGCTCGTGACCCGGACGGCTCAGCGCAGGATGCCGGCCTGCCGGGCCGCCCGCAGCCAGGACGGGAACTCCGACAGGAGACGGTCGTACAGCTCCTCGTCGGAGACCATCTCGATGTCGTCCACGGCGAAGAAACCGACGTTGTCGACCCTGCGGCCGGACATGGTGTCGAACCGCTCCAGCACGCCGTACTGCGAGCGGCCGAGGCCGATGAACTGCCAGAAGACGGGCTCCTCGACCGCCGCGCGCAGCTCCCGCTCGATCTCGTCGTTGCGGTACACCCCGCCGTCGGAGAAGAACAGGACGAGCGTCGGGGCGGGCACCGGGTTGGCGCGTACGTACTCCCGCACCTCGGCGATGACCTTCTGCTCCTCGTTCTGGATACCGACCGCGCGCATGTCGACCTGCCCGGGAACCAGTCCCTTCGGGGGCTTCCTCCGCCCGAAGAGGCTGACCTGCCCCACCCGCACGTGCAGCCGCAGCCACTCGGGCAGTTCACCGATGACGAGGTCCGGCAACCGGGCGGGGTTGGAGGCGAAGGTCCACGCCTGCATCTCGCCGTCGTCGTCGACCTGCGCAGCGACGGCGGCCATCCGCTCGGTGACACCGGCGACGGTGCCGCGTGAGTAGAGGGCGCTCATCGACCCGGAGGCGTCCAGGACGAGGATCACCCGGGCGGTCAGCCGTGCCAGGCCGTGCTTGCCGAGGCTGACGGCCACCTGCTGCTTGCGCAGCGACAGCCGCTTGCGCATGTCGACCGGCAGGTGTTCCTCGCCCTTGGTGAGCCGCGGCGACGGGCCGCCCGGCGGCGTCGAAGGCGGCTGTGCCGGGGGTGGCTGCACCGGGGCTGCGGGGGCGGGCTCGTCGACGGTGATGCCGAAGTCCGTGGCCAGACCGGCGAGCCCGCTCGCGTACCCCTGGCCCACGGCCCGGAACTTCCAGCCGCCCGCGCGCCGGTAGAGCTCGCCGCACACATAGGCGGTTTCCGGCCCGGCCGCCATGTCGAATCGGGCCAGCTCCGCGCCGGACACGGTGTCGAGCAGGCGCAGGTGGAGGCCCGGCACCTGCCCGAACGTGCCTCCGTCCGCGGAGGCGCACAGGGCAACCCGCTGCACGTCCGGTCCGAGCGCCGCGAGGTCGGCCTCCAGCGTGTCGGAGCCGGGCTGTTTGCCGAGGTGGCGCACGGCCCCCGAGCCGTGCCGGGGCTGGTTGTAGAAGACGAGGTCGCCGTCCGAACGGACCCGCCCGTCGGCGGCCAGCACCAGCGCGGAGGCGTCCACATCGGGCACACCGAGCCCGGCCGACCAGCCCAGTACGGCGCGGACGGCGGATGCCGCCACCGGCATGTTGGCACCCTTGCTCAGTGTCGTCACGGGGAACAGTCTGCCTGCCGGTGTTCCGCGAGGACGACGGGGGCCGCGGCCTCCGTAGCAGAGCTGGTACGAGCGGCCCGGTCAGCCCGCGAGGGCCGCGTGGATCTGGCGGGCCGTCTGCGCGGCGACGCGCGGGTCGGTGGCCGCGTACGCGGTGTGGGCGTTCAGTCCGGTGGCCAGGGCCCAGCCGCGTCCTCGGGCCCAGGTGGCGTCGTCCGGTCCGAGCGCGGCCCGGAAGGCGGCCCGGCTGCCCGCCGACATAAGAGTGAAGGCGATCATCAGGTCGCAGGCCGGGTCGCCCGGACCGAGCCCGCCGAAGTCGATGACGGCGCTGAGGCGGCCCTCCACGGTCAGCAGGTTGCCGGTGTGGAAGTCGCCGTGGACCCAGACCGGTGGGCGGTCCCAGGCGGGCGCGGCGAGTGCCGCCTCCCACACCCGCGTCATGGCCCGGGCGTCGAACACCCCGTCCAGCGCGGCGATCGCCGCACGCGTGGCGCGGTCGCGGCCGCGCAGGGACTCCGACGCGCGGTCCAAGTCCGGGGTGAGCGCGAAGCCGCCGGGCTCGAACCGTTGCAGGGCCGTGAGGAATCCGGCGAGCCGCACGGCGGTCCCGTGCGACCCGCCCAGCGCCTCGGCGCTCGCCACCTCGCCGTCCAGCCAGCACGTCACCGCCCACGGCCACGGGTATCCGAGGTCCGGCTCCCCCACCGCGACCGGCACCGGAACGGCCAGCGGAACGTGCGGGGCGAGGCGGGGCAGCCACAGGAGTTCCTTGCGAGCCTGCCCGACCGCCCCGGGATGGCGCGGCAGCCGTACGGAGAGTTCGTCGCCGAGCCGGTGGATGACGTGGTCGGACCCGGCCGGCTCGAACGGCTCCAGCGACAGCCCGGCCCACTGCGGGAACTGGCTGTCGACCAGTCGTCGGACCAGTGAGGTGTCGATCGCGGGGCGGGTACGAGCGGGTGCCAACGGCGGTGTCCTGCCTTCGGCCCGCTCCGGTCGCGGCGGGCGTTCCGGACCATCACATGACTTCGCGGACCCTGCTGTCGAGCCGTTTTCGGGAGCGTGGCCGCCGGCCTGCGGTCTCGCGTCCGGCTGACAGAATCGCCCCATGGCTCAGCACAGCACCGACCACGGCTACCTCCTGGACAACCAGCAGTCGGAGGCGGGCATCCGCTTCGGCGCACTCTCCGAACTCTTCGACCCGGTGACGTTCCGCCACGTCGACCGGTTGGGGATCGGGCCCGGCATGCGGTGCTGGGAGGTCGGTGCCGGCGGGCCGTCCGTGCCGCTCGGGCTGGCCGAGCGGGTCGGGCCGGACGGGACGGTGGTCGCCACCGACATCGACGTGTCGTGGACCGAGGGGATCGCGGGCGGGGTCATCGAGGTGCTGGCCCACGACGTCGCCGCCGACCCGCCGCCGGAGGGTGGTTTCGACCTCGTGCACGCGCGGCTGGTGCTGGTCCACGTCACCGACCGTGCGGAGGCGCTGCGCCGCATGGTCCGGGCGCTGCGGCCGGGCGGCGTACTGCTCCTGGAGGACGCCGACCCGGGGTTGCAGCCGCTCCTGTGCCCGGACGAGTCGGGGCCCGAGCAGCGGCTCGCCAACCGGCTGCGTTCCGGCTTCCGCTCGCTGATGGCGGGGCGCGGCGCCGACCTGGAGTACGGCAGGACGCTGCCCCGGCTGCTGCGCGATGCGGGTCTGGAGGATGTCCGCGCGGATGCGTACTTCCCGAGCACCTCTCCCGCGTGCACGGTCCTGGAGGCCGCGACCGTGCGGCAGATCCGTGGCCGGCTGGTGGCGGCGGCGCTGGCCACCGACGAGGAGATCGACCGTCATCTGGCGAACGTGGGGACGGGACGCCTCGACCTCGCCACCGCCCCGATGATCTCCGCGTGGGGGCGCCACCCGCGGTGACGCCGGCCGGGCCGCCAGGCAGTTCGGCCAGCCGCCTCCCCGCGCTCCATTGGTGCAGGACGCAGAAACCACAGCCGTTTCTGGCCATGCGTCAGGTACGGCTGAACGGCCGGGGTACTCATCCGGCTCCCCCGCTCCGCACCCGAGCGGCGTGGTGTGCGGTTGCTTCAGACCAATGGGGACGTACGGAGCATGTGGGGTGCGGAGCGACGCGGCAGCATGGGAGACCGCGGCGGACGACCGGTCCCGACACCGGCGCGCCCGCCACCAGGCCCGATGCGCGCCGCACGCTCCCGCACACCGGTACGGTCGCGCGGTGATCGTGTGATCAGCATGTGGATTTCCCGCCTCCCGGCGGGACGTTCATCCCTTCGGCTGGACCTTGCCCGCAAACCCGGCCCACCACGTCGCCATATGTGGTGAATGGAGGCGTATGGCAGTAAACCCCCAGCCCAAGGAGCGTGAACCACCATGAACCAAGCGGACACGGACAACGCGGCGCAGAGCGTACAGAGGGTGTATGCCGAGCGGTTCGCCACCGATCTCGCCGACAACCGCGCGGAGCAGAAGGAGCTCGCCGCGCAGATCGAGCGACTGCGGTCCCGCCTGGAGCGGCTCCGGACCGACGAGACCTGGCTGGCCGGCATGCAGTCGGCGCTGCCCGGTGCGACGGCACCCCCGCGGCCGCGCCGCGCCGCCCGCGCCGGCAGGACAGGGGCCGGTGGCGGCGACACCGCCGCCAAGGCCGTCCCGAGCCCCAGGGCCGCCGGGCGCGCCAAGCCGAAGCCCGCCGGGACAAGGGCGGCCGGCCGGAAGGCGGGCACAACGGCGGCCGCTCCCCTGCACCAGCTCATCCGTGCGCTGATGCCCCTGGGTGAACCGCGCCTGGCGCGCGAGGTGCACGCCGATTTGACGAAGGCGCACCCGGAACGCGGCACCTCGGTACAGGTGGTGCGCAACACCCTGGAGACCCTCGTCAAACGAGGCGTCGTGGGCAAGGGAATGCAGAAGGGTGCGGCCATGTACACGGCGACCGAGTCGGCGCAGGCCGACGAGGGCCGGGCAGCCGGCTGAGACCGCCACGGGCCGTCTCACACGTCCGGCCCCCGGGAGCGTGCTCCCGGGGGCCGGACGTGGTGATGCTGCGGCGTCAGACGGCCGTGATGTTCTCCGCCTGCGGGCCCTTCTGGCCCTGCGTGATGTCGAAGGTCACCGCCTGGCCCTCCTGGAGCTCACGGAAGCCGGTGGCGTTGATGTTCGAGTAGTGCGCGAAGACGTCCGGCCCGCCGCCGTCCTGCTGGATGAAGCCGAAACCCTTTTCGGCGTTGAACCACTTGACGGTTCCGCTGGCCATGCCGGTGCCTCTCAGTCGATATCGGGAGCCGCACCACGCGGTCCCAGTGGGTCCTGATCCGCCCCTGCACAGCAAGGCGCCCGCGCCGGAGCACGGGCGGTTTCGGCGAACCACGACTTCCGGCAGTGACGCTACATGGCGAAACCCCTCTCCACCAGAGAGCAACGACTTCGCGTCGCGCGGGATGCCGGGGAAACCCGCTGATGGGGCCATGCTCGCGGTGAAATCAGCGGGCGGCGGGGTATTGGCCGGGTACGGGCGACTCCGGATGGAGCAGTGACCGCGGGCAAGAAGACGGTGCGGCCGGCAGAGAACTGCCGGCCGCACCTGGTTCCGCCCCGCCTCGGCCCGGGGGCCGAGGTGGGTGACGGAAAGAGCCGGATCAGCGGACCGTCGGGCCGGGTCCGTTTCTCCGGGGCGCACTACGGTTTGCTGGTCAAGCCCTTCCCGTCACCGTTCTGAACGGGCGCGGGATTCCGGCTATGCCCTGCTGGCAAGGACAGCAGGAGCCCCGCACGTCGGGCGCGGGCCCGCCGCCCCGAGGAGCCGCAGGTCACCGCCCGGCGCTCTCCAGCATGGAAGGTAAACACACTGTTTTCTACGTCCGGTTTTTAGCGCTAAGCCACGTAGCGCCAACTAGGCTCGCGCTCGGGCAACGTGGCTCGGCAGCGGGGGATTTGATGGCATGACCAACACCGACAAGGCGGCGCTGCGCACGCTGCTCAGCGCCCGCCGTGCGCTGATCGACCCCGCCGGGCACGGCTTCCACCGTGCGTCCCGTCGGGGGCGTCGCGCTCCCGGGCTCTCCCAGCACCAGGTCGACCAGCTCCTGCACCGGACGCCCGGTACCTACCGCCGACTCGAATCCGGTGCCTGGCCGAGGCCGGACATCGGCTTCCTGCGTGATGTGGCGACGCTCTTCACGTTCAACGAACAGGAGTGGGTGTCGCTGTGCCGGTACGCCGGTATAGGCGACCCGCCCGGCCCGCTCACCACGCGGTCGGGCAAGGAGGTGCCGGCGGTGTGGCAGGAGGCCGTGGACGGCATGACCCACCCCGCGTACATCACGGACGCCTCGTGGGAGCTCATCACGTACAACGCCGAGTTCGCCCGGCTCTTCCCGGGCGGGCGGGTCCCGACGAACACCATGCGGTGGATGCTGCTGGAACCCGAGGGCCGCGCCATGCTCATCGACTGGGAGACCGCCTGGGCCCCGCTGGTCGTGCCGCAGTTGCGCGCGGCGCTCGCCGGCCGGCCCGACGACGAGGTGCTCCGCCAGATCGAGAGAGACGTACAGGCCGACCCCCAGTGTGCGCCGATCTGGGAGTCGGGCGGTTCGCAGATCCATCCCGACGGGGACGCTCGACCGGTGCGGCACGCCATCGACGGACCGGGGTGGGTGACGATGTGCGCGGCACAGCCCATGGCCGCCCCCGGCGCGCGCCTGATCGTCCTGGTCTTCCGCCCCGGGGCGCAGCAGCACACCCACCCGCCCGCGCGGGTGCTGCGCGCCCCCTAGGGCCTGTGGTCGAACTCCCCTCTGCCGTGCGACGAGGGGAGTTTGACCACAGGCCCTAGGCACTCGCTCCCGGCGAGTGGACCTCCGTTACGCTTCCTGGCGGGGTGGGCCGTAGCGCAGTGGTCGTCGCGCCTTCACGACATGTAGGAGCACGCCGGTTCGAATCCGGTCGGCCCACCCGTCAGACGGGGCCCCGTTCGGCCACCGGTGGGCAAGCCGGTTGACGGCTCGACGCGGTGCCGGTTTCCTGACGCGATGAACGATCTTCGTATCGAGCCGGCGGACGATGACGCCTCGCTCCTGGACTGGCGGTTCGTCCACAACGCCATCATCCCGACGGCCGCGCTGTCGGTCGCGGAGGTGACGAAGCGCGCCGGCCGCAACCGGCTGTTCATCGCTCATCTGGACGACGTCCTGGTGGGCTGCTCCACCGTACGCCCGCCCGGCTCCGACAACCCGCTGGCGACGGTGATCGCGCGCGTCCTGCCCGCCCACCGCGGCCGGGGCCTCGGTGCGTTGCTGTACGCCCACGGCCTGGAGCTGGCCCGGGAACTCGGTGCCGAGGTGATCGAGACCTGCGTGCTGGAGTCGAACCCCGAGGGGCTGCGGTTCGCGTTGCGGCAGGGGTTCGTGGAGCTCGAGAGGTACGTCCTGCCGGGCGACACCGTGCCGTACATCGACCTGCGGCTCGGCTGACGGCGCGGAGCGCACGCGTACCGGGGCCCGCCGTCCCGCACGGCAGGCCCCGGTACGCGCGGAGCGCGGTCAGGCGGTGTGGAGCGTCAGCCCGTACCGGTTCAGGATCTCGTTGATCGGCTGGTGCCAGGTCTCACCGCCGGAGCTGCAGTTGCCCCAGCCGCCGGAGGTGACGCCCTGGGCCTGGTCGCCGCTGATGAAGGAGCCGCCGGAGTCGCCCGGTTCGGCGCAGACGCTGGTCTTGGTCATCTGGTAGACCGCGCCCTGGCTGTAGTTGACCGTGTCGTTGGTGGCGAGGACGTTGCCGCAGTGCCAGTGCGAGGTGGAGCCGGAACGGCAGATCGAGGCACCGATGGGAGCCACGTTCGAGCCGCGGACGAGCTGGTCGGAGACGGTGCCCCAGCCGAGGACGACGGGGACCGTCCACCAGCCGCTGCCGACATTGACCCAGGCGTAGTCGTCGCCGGGGAAGGACGAGCCCTGGAAGTTGCCTATGTAGGATCCGTCCCAGCCGCTGACCCCGGCACCGGCCCGACCGCAGTGGCCCGCCGTCACGAAGCCGCCGTAGACGGAGAAGCCGATGGAGCACCGCACGTTGCCCGTGTAGTACGGGTCACCGCCCACGGTCCCGGCCGAGAAGGTCTTCGGCGCCTCCGTGGTCTTCACGACGCTGACGGGCCCGGTCTCGCGGGCCTTCCGCACGAACGCCTGGACATCGTTGTCAGACTGCCGGGAGGCGACGACGTCGATGACGACCTTGTTGGCGCGGGGATCGACGTGCCAGCTGCTGACGCCGGAGGGGGCGTCGAGCTTGTCGAGCTTCGCCTTGAACGAGTCGAGGCTCTTCTCGGTGTGGGTCACCAGGCGTACGGCGGCGCCTGTGGCCCGTACCGCTGCCGCCTGCTCGGTGTCGGTGACGGCGACGGTGAGGTGGCCGGTCGCCGGGTCGAACCAGGAGCCGCCGTAGGAGGCCCCGGCGGCGTGGCGCGCCTTCGGCTGGAGGGCGGTGGCCGTCTTCTCTGCGGAGAGCCGTGCCCTGGCCTGGCTCGCCGTCAGGCCGAGGTCCCTCTGCATGGCTGTGAGCAGGCCGTCGGAGGCCGGGGCGGCACTGGAGGATCCGGTGGGGGTGTCCGCCGCGGATGCGGAGGGGAAGCCGGCGCCCGCCCAGGCTCCGAGGAGGAGTGCGGCGGACAGTGCGGTTCTCAAGGCTGTGGTGCGTCTCAAGGTCTTGGCCCTTCTGTTGTTCCGGCTGGGTGGGGGAGGAACAGCAGGCGTCCGAGGCGACTCTGTGAGAGCGCTCTCAAAGTGTGCCGTTCCGGACTGTAGCGGAAGAGTCGTTAGCAGGTCCATGCCAATGACATGGGTGACTGGACGGCCGTGCGCTGAGTAGGCGTACTCATCCCCCGCGCCGGGTCCCGTCCTACCGTCACATCAAATGAGCGAGCGGGTCAGGCCCGGGAGCGGGACCGCGCGAGAAGCAGGGGGCGGGGCACACATGGGCGGATCGTCGAGAAGGCGCGCGGCCGGCGCCTCAGTGGCCGGTGTGCTGGCGTGCGCGGTCGCGCTGACGTTGACGGGGTGCGGCGTGGTGACCACGAAGGAGGACCGCAGGTACGCCGAGAAGCTGGCCGACCGGTACCACCCGGGCGTTCTCCGCGTGATCGAGGCGCACACCCTGGTCCCGCACGCGAGCGGCTCGGAGATCACCTTCGCGGTGACCGACGACCCCGACGCCGTGGTCCGGATGTGGGTGGACGCCGAAGCCGGCACCTGCAACACCCACGACTGCCAAGGGGTGATGGACGAGGCGGTGAAGCGCGGGCGGCGGGAAGCGGCGGCGCTGCGCGTGCTGGTCGACACGTTCCGGCGCTGCGGCCACGAGGTCATCGCCGTCGACCCGCAGACCGGCGCGCCGTGGATCGTCGCCTCCCCCACCGACGCCACGGTGTCCGCCCTGCTCAAGGACATCGGGGCATGCGCGCGGCAGTGGAAGGACGGCACCGGGGTGAAGGGCGCGTCGGTCAACCTGGTCTCCCCGTCCGTCGCCGGGAAGCGGCCGGCGGGAAAGAAGTCGCAGCCGACGGCGATGCGCCTGAGCGCCACCTCGCTCCTCGCGTCCCTGAGCGGGCACGCCTACTACAGCGTCGGCTACCAGGCGACCGACGGGCGCGTGGACCCGTCCTCGGGCAGCGCCCGCATCGTCCGCCCGTTCGACGAACGGCAGAAGTTCGCCGCAGCCGTCCACCGCGCCGTTGAGGAACGGCTCCGGGCGGACCATCCGCGCGTGCAAGTGAGCGACTACGAGTGGGTGTGGCGCCTGGAGCCGGGCACCGTCGACCGGCTCACGGGCTACGTCCTGTACTGCGAGGAGCCCGACGGGGACAAGACCTGCCTGGGCGACCGGGCCGTGCTTGTGACCACGGACCTGGACGGCACACCCCGGAGCGAGCTGCGCCATGTCGGCAAGGTCCGCGAGGGCCGGGGGCCGCTGCGACTGCCCCCGATGTGAACCGTGGCGTCCGCCGGTTCAGGACCGGGCGGGACGGTAGGTGTACGAGTCCCACAGCGCGCGGACCGCGGCGCTGTCCCGCCAGTGCCCTGAGGCGGCGGCCCGGTCCGGCGTCCCCCACACCCTGACCTCGTCGCCGGCCGGCGCCCAGCCCGGGTCACCGGTGGCCGCGAACCCGGCCCAGGCCGCGGTCATCCGGTCTGCGAGGGCCCGGTCGCCGGCCGTCGGGGCGGCGCCGCCGATGAGGAACCGGATGCTCTCGTCGTCCACGTTGCCGAATGCGAAGGGCACGTCCGCGCAGTGCCAGGCATGCGCTCCCCCGGCCCCGCGGTCGAACCGGGACAGGAAGGAGCGACCGCCCGCCGCCGTGTGGGCATCGGCGAGCCTGCTGCTGTACTCGCCGAACATGAGGTCCCCGTAGACGGCGAGGTGGAGGTCGTACGGCGATGCCCCGGGCAGGAGCGCGCGGTACCCGTCGATGAGCCCGGCGGGCAGACCGAAGGCCTCGGCGAACCGGTGCAGCCGCTCGTCCGTGGGGATCTCGCAGGCGCTGCCGACCGCGTCCATCAGCCAGTACTCCTCTGTCGTGTGACAGACGAGCAGGTCGACGTCGCGGCCCGCTCCCGCAGCGATCAGGTTCAGCGGGTCGTCGCGCAGGAGGCGGCCGTCGGCGACGGGCCCGTAGACGACCGGGTCCCAGTGCAGCTGTCCGGAGTCGGGGTCCTTGCGGTAGTCCCCGACGACCGCGTCCGAGGCCCGGAGCAGTGCCTGCGGGGACGCCGCGGCCAGTGCCGCCCGGGTCGTGGGCGTCCCGCCAGCGGCGGCCACCCGGGCCGTGACCCGCTCGGCCAGTTGGGGGGCGAAGACTGGGCCGACCGCACTGTGGGCGATCACGCGCCGGAAGAGTCCGCGTGCGGCGTCCATCGCCATCAGGCAGACCGCGGACGTGGCTCCCGCCGACTGTCCGGCCACGGTGACGTTGTCCGTCGCTCCCCCGAACGCGGCGATGTTGTCGCGCACCCACTCCAGGGCAGCGATCTGGTCGAGCAGCCCCCGGTTGGGCGGGCAGACGTCGGCAGGCACGTGGCCGAAGCCCTCGAAGCCGACACGGTAGTTCAGGGTGACGGTGACGAGGCCGGTGCGGGCGAGCGCCGTACCGTCGAAGTCCGGCTGCGCGCTCGATCCGAAGGTGTAGGCGCCGCCGTGGATCCAGACCAGCACCGGCAAGGGACCGGTCGCGTCGGCGGGGGCCCAGACGTTGAGGCTCAGGACGTCCTCGTCGCCGGGCGACCAGGAGGGTGCGCCCGGCAGTTCGGCGGACTGGGGCGGAATCGGGCCGAACTCCGTGCAGTCGCGGACGCCGGACCAGGGGGTGCGCGGGCGGGGGGCCCGGAAGCGGTTCTCGCCGAAAGGCGGCTCGGCGTACGGGATTCCGAGAACCGCGACGACGTCATCGACGGGGGCGCGTCCGCGTACCCGTCCGGCTGCCGTCTCGTACACACCGCTGTTCTTCAACGCGCTCCAACTGCCCTTCGTCCACCGCCCCCGGCGGGAGCGGTGATCAGAATGGCCCACTTCAGGCGTCCACGCGAAGGGAATTCACCGGAAGCGATCACCGAGGCGCTCAGCCTGCGCGGCTGATGGCGGTGCGGAGCATGGCGACAGTGGTCGCGGCCGCGGCCCGTTCCGCTTCGTCCCCCGTGGCGCGCACCCGTTCCTCCAGCAGCACCACCGCGGCCTGGAGTACGCCGACGCGTACCGGAACGGTCTGCATCGCCGTCAGCACGGCGGCCGCCTGTTCGGCCGGCGTGGCGGGCGCGGCCTGTGGGATGAGGGTGGAGATGCCGCGCCCGAGCGCGCGGTCGCGAGGCGGCTGGGCCGCGGGTGTGGTCACCGGAGAAGTCTGCCGCACCCGGCGCGCCGAACCGGTCAGCGACCTGCCCGAGCCTGCCCGCCCGCGAGCGCACCGTCGTGCACGCGGAGCAACAGGGCGGTGAGCTGGGCGCGTTCGCGGGCGGTCAGGGGCGCGAGGATGTCCTCCTGCACGGCCAGCGCCTCGGCCTTGAGTCTTTCCAGCAGCTCGCGGCCCGCCGGGGTGACGGTGACCGTGACGCGTCGCCGGTCGGCGGTGTCGCGGGCCCGGTCCACCAGACCGGCCGCGCCGAGCCCGTCCACGATCTTCACGACGTCGCTGCGGTCGATCGAGAGCCGCTCGGCGAGTTCCCGCTGCACGTGAGGGCCGAAATCGGTGAGCGCCGCGAGGACCGCCATGTGCCAGAGCCGCAGTCCGCGTTCGGCCAGCCGGTCCGCGAGCCGGCCGCGTGCCGCCTTTCCGGTCTTGGACATGAGGTAGGTCGTGAGTCCCAGAAGGCTGGGCGGGGTCTCGTTCATCGAGTATATCGTAGGGCCGACCCAATGATGGGTGTGCACCTACTAAAGGAGACGTTGTGGACGCACTGCATCCCCGCCTGCTGGTCGAACGGTTCGCCGACTGCTTCCGCTTCTACGACGCGGTACTGCCCGCGCTGATCGGAGCCGTACGGGCCGGTGGCAGTGCGGCGGGTCCGTACGCCCACTGGGACGTGGACGGGCAGGGCGTGCTGGTGCTGTTCGACCGGGGCGCCATGGCGGCGGTCGCCGGCAGGGGACACCTGCCCGCGCAGGCTCCGCCGGCTCAGGACCGCTCGATGTTCGTCTGCCGCGTGGACGACGTCGACGCGGGTCTGGCGCTCTGCCTCGCCGGGGGCGCCGAGTTGGCCGCCCCGGCGTGCGACCGGCCGGAGTGGGGGCCGGGACTGCGCACCGCCCATGTGCGGGACCCGGAGGGCAACCTCGTCGAGTTGCAGTCGTACTGACCGGTGCGCGGCTCGGTCACTTGCGGGCCCAGGCACGCATGGCTGAGCGCGAGGAGAAGTCTGCGACGTCCTTGTCGAGCGGCTGGTCGGTGTACTGGTGGATGCGCCAGGTCGCTTTGATGCGCGGCTTGCCCGCCTTCACGTAGTCGGCGATCCAGAGCCCGTCCCCGGCGTACGACGTGGTGTCGTGGTTCAGCCAGAAGTAGCGGTTGCAGTAGAGCAGGACGCGGTGGTGCGGCCGCAGGCGTTTGACCTCGCGGATGAAGCGGTCCTTCTCGGAGTTGCTCGCGCGGGTGCCCTCACCGTTCTGCTCCCAGTCCACGGCGAGCAGGTCACCGGCCTTCTCGGGCGCCTTGCTCAGGAAGTACTCGGCCTGCGCCGTGATGTTCCCGGGCCACAGGAAGTGGTAGAAGCCGACGACGCAGTCCGCGTCGCGGGCCCTTTTCGTCTGGTCGGTCAAGCGGGGGTTGACGTATGAACGTCCCTCGGTCGCCTTGATGAAGACGAAGTCGAGTTCGTCCGCGTCGAACGATGACTGATGGGCGCTGACATCGACACCGTGCAGCATGGGCACCGCCTTTACAAATGGCTGGCTCTGTTCCGCTTACCTTCCCTTCCCGCCCGCGTTCCACCCCCGCCGGAAGCACGAATGCGCGTGTGTGCCGGGGCGCGCGCTCCGGCACACACGCGCGGATGGCGCGCGCGGGGTCTCAGTCGTCGAAGCCGGTGGAGCGGCTGACCTTCTCCCAGGCGAGCACCTCGGTACGGGCCGCGTCCAGCGCGCCCAGCACGGCGTCGGTCGCGTCGTCGCCGAGGGGCAGGCGCAGCGGGGTGTCGTCGGCGGCCAGCGCGGTCAGGATGGCCGCCGCGGCCCTGTCCGGGTCGCCCTCCTGCTTACCGTCCGAGTCGGGCAGGCCGGCACGGACCGGGCCGACGCTGTCCGCGTAGGCGTCCAGCGGTGCGGACTGCCGCAGGGCGCCGCCGGCGAACCCGGTGCGGAAGGAGCCGGGTTCGACGATGAGGACCTTGATGCCGTGCGGGGCCACCTCGGCGGCCAGCGCCTCGGACAGGCCCTCCAGGGCGAACTTCGTCGCCGAGTAGCCGCCGACGCCGGGGAAGGTGAAGCGGCCACCCATACTGCTCATCTGGACCACGGCGCCGGAGCCGTTGCGGCGCATGTGCGGAAGCACGGCCCGCACCAGCGCCGCGGGGCCGAAGAAGTGCAGGTCCATGAGGTCGCGCAGCTCGCGGTCGCTGGTCTCCTCGACCGCGCCGACGAGCCCCATGCCGGCGTTGTTCACGACCACGTCGATCCGTCCGTACCAGAGCACGGCATCCGCCACGACGTCCGCGATACGGGCGGTGTCGGTGACGTCCAGCCGGACGGCGACGGCGCGGTCGGGGTGCGCGGAGACGAGGTCGTCCAGCGCCTCCGGGCGGCGCGCGGTGGCGACGACGGTGTCTCCGGCGGCGAGGGCGGCAGCGGCGATGGAGCGGCCGAAGCCCGAGGAGGCGCCGGTGATCAGCCAGACGCGGCCCGGGGCGTTGTCGCGGGAGGGGGTGGCGGGTGCGGCGTTCATGTCCAACTCCGTTTTTTCGTCGGCACGTTGCGGTGATTCATTTATGTCATCCGCCTCCATGAACGGTCCAAGACATGGATTCTCGGGAGCGATAAAGACGGCTTATGATCGCGCCATGGAACTGCGCCAGCTGCACTACCTCACGGTGATGGCCGAGGAGGAGAACCTGGGCCGGGCCGCCCGTCGGCTGTTCGTCAGTCAGCCTGCTCTCTCGTACGCGCTCAAGGCCCTGGAGTCCGAACTCGGTGTGAAGCTCTTCGACCGCCATGCCGGCGGGGTGTCGGCCACCCCGGCGGGACGCGATGTGATCGCCGAGGCGCTGCTCACGGTGCGCCAGGCCGAGCGGGTCACGGCGGCGGCCGAACGGCACACCCGGGGCGAGACCGGGGTGCTGCGGGTGGGGTTCGAGGCGAGCGGGGCGGGTGAACTGACCACCCGGGCACGGGCGGAGTTCGCGCGCCGTCACCCGGCGGTACGCGTGGCGCCCAAGCGGTACGACTGGGGCCAGGAGGCCGACGCCCTGCGCGACGGCCTGGCCGACGTGGCGTTCGTCTGGCTGCCCAATGACCTGACGGGGCTGACGTACGAGCCGGTGCACACCGAGTCCCGCGTCGTCGGCCTGCCCACCGGGCATCCGCTGGCGTCCCGCTCCGGCGTCTCCGTGCTCGAGGTCAAGGACGAGCCCCTGCTCTGGACGCGGCGGGCGCCGCGGCAATGGGTGGACTGGTGGGCCGTCAACCCGCGCCCCGACGGGTCGGCCCCGGTCTGGGGGCCGACCAACGACAACGTCGAGGAGATGCTTGAGCAGGTGGCGCAGAGGTCCGCGATTTGCTTCGCGCCCGAGAGCATGGCCCGCTACTACGCGCGCCCCGACCTGTCCTGGGTGCCGCTCACCGACGTCGAACCGCTGCGCGTGGTCCTGGCCTGGGCGGACGGCGCCGACTCGGCTCTGGTACGGGGCTTCGCCCGCGTGGTGCGCGAACTCGCCTCGGAGGAGTAATGCTCACCCGGCCTCGGGAGCGCGCTCCGGGGCGGCCGGCAGGCTGTCCATGAAGGAACTCACGGAGAACACGGCGTTGCCGGCGCCGGGCGGGCCGTAGCCCGGGGGCGAGCTGAGCCCGAACTCCTCCATCGTCGCGCGGTACGACTCCAGCAGCCGGATGTGGTACTCCAGCGGCGCCCCGTCCGGGTTGGTCCTGCCGAGCGGGGTCGTCGGCTCGGGGCACCACGTGGTGAAGCGCGGGGTGATGCCGTGGGACATGAAGAAGCGCAGGCCCTCGGTGGTCGAGTCGATGGCCTCCTTGACCGTGGTGAAGCCGAACGGCTCGGCCATCTCCACACCGGCCACGAAGTTGGGGATCACGTTTCGGGCACCGAACACGTCGGCGGAGTCCAGGATGCGGCGGTGCCACTCGTCCCGGCCGACGTAGCGTTCCTTGCCGGGGCAGTACAGCTCGAACAGCCGGCGGTCCCACACCTCGTAGTTGGGGTGGTAGATCTGCACCCCGTAGTCGTGGAAGCGCTGGACGTCGTCCTTGGGCAGGGCCTGGGCGACGACCTTGCCGATCCAGCGGCCCGGGAAGCGGTCCTCGATGGCCTTGGCGTACTGGCCATAGAAGTCCGCCTCGTCCCGACCGCCGATGTGCGAGGTGATGGCGCCACCGGTCAGCGTGTACGCGGTAGAGGTCTTCGCCGTGTCGTACCGGTCGATGATCTCCAGCGCCTCCAGCACCTCCTCGACGGGCTTCACCCCGGTGTACGGGCGGCCCGCCGCCTTGTGCTGGCGCCAGTTGTGGTTGATGTCGCAGTACTGGCACTCCTCCTTCGCGCCGAAGTACTGGCAGACGCGGAAGACGGTGAGGTAGACGAGGTAGCCCCACTGGATGGTCGGGGCGACCTCCATCACGGACTTCCCGTTGGCCAGGGTATGCCGGTAGTAGTCCGGCATGGGCGGCAGTCCCACGTCGGAGATCCGCCGGCCGTCGAGGTAGAGCCCGAGCATCCCGTCCGCGTCCGCCGCGACGCGGTACGGGGACGCGGGGTTGACGCGCACCGAGACGACGGTGCGGCGCAGCCCGTACGGACCGCCGGTGAGCACGATCTCCTCCGGCGGACGGCGCAGCGCGGCCGCTCCCAGCTCGGGCAGGGTGCCGTGGTCGAAGGAGAAGATGAAGTACGACTTCGGCTTGACGTCGCCGTCCTCGTTGTCGCTGAGTGCCGAATCGTCGAACGCCAGGCCGCCGCGCAGCAGGTCCTCCTTGATGACGGCCTCGCGCGGCACGTGCGGGAACTGCTCCATCAGCCGTTCGATGAGCCGGGTGCGGTCCGCGGCGCCGGACTCGGTGCGGCTGGGGTCGGTACGGCTTGGCATGTGCGGGCTCCTCGGTCGGTCGTCGGCGTGTTCCGGATGCGACGTCTGTGCAACGAATCACGGCCGCGGAGCGTTCTCGTCCCCGCTGCCGGATATGTCACTCCCCGCTTCCGGATCCTATGTGACCGGTCAGTAAGGTGTGGGGGCGGGAGCCCGTCGGCCGTGCGGTCGGCCCGACGCCCGGTGGTGACCGCAGCCGGCCGCGGAACGGAAGTGCCCCATGCCCCGCACCATGTCCGTGTCGGACAGCATCGTCGTGCTCGCCGGTCCGACCCATGTGTACGACCGGGTGAGCGACCCGACGGGGATGGGCCGCTGGAGCCCGGAGAACCTGGGCGCGCGGGTGCGCGGTGAACGCCGGGAGGCGTACGTCGGGATGGTCTTCGACGGCCGCAACAAGCGCGGGCCCGTGAGCTGGACGACCCGGTGCACGGTGACGGCGGCCGACCCGGGCCGGGTCTTCGCGTTCCGGGTCCACGCGATCGGTGCGCGGCGGCCTTTGCTGCGCGGGCCCATCGCCACGTGGGAGTACCGCTTCGAGGAGGTGGAGGGCGGCACCCGGGTGACGGAGATCTGGACCGACGACCGCCGCGCCTGGCCGGACTTCGTCGCGAACGCCTTCGACCGGGTGGCCACCAGGGGGCACACCTTCGCCGTGTTCCAGCGCCGCAACATCCGCACCACACTGGAGCGCCTCAAGGCCGCGCTGGAGGCCCCGGGCGCCTGACGGGTCAGCCGGCCCAGTGCGCGGGGCGGCTCAGCGCCGCGGGAAGCCGGGTGGCGCCGCTCCCCTTGGCGGCGTTCACCTGCGCCTGCGTCAGGAAGAGCGCCCCGGTCAGGTCGGCGCCCGACAGGTCGGCGTCCCGGAAGTCCGCCCCGATGAGGTCGGCCAGACGCAGGTCGGCGCCGCTGAGGTCCGCCGCGATCAGGTAGGCACCGCGGAGGTCGGCGCCCCGGAGGTCCGCCTTCCTGAGCCGGGCCCCCATGAGGTCGCCGCCCCGGTGGCTCCGCTTCTTGCGCCCCGGGGCCGTGGCGCGGACGAGTTCGCTCGCGCGTCCGAGCAGCACGGCGACCTCGCCCCGGTGCGCCGCCACGTCCAGGCCGACCAGGGCGGAGGCGTCGAGGCGCGTCAGGGCCTCGGTCGCGTCGAGGGTCTTCCGTATCTCGCCGCGCAGCGGGCGGGCCGGGTCCAGGGTGGCCGCCTCCGTGAGATACCAGAGCAGTTCGTGGAGCTGCCGGACGACCGGGAAGACCTGGAACATCTCCTGCGCGGTCTCGGGGGCGCCGCGCCAGTCCCGGCGGCCGTAGATCTCGACCGACACCTTCTGGCCGGCCCCGAAGCAGTCGTAGACGGTACAGCCGGGGAATCCCTCGGTGCGCAGTCGGGAGTGGATGCCGCAGCGGAAGTCGTCCCGGAGGTTGCGGCAGGGCGTGCCCGCCGCCTTGTTCACGGCGAAGTCGGCGGAGCGCGTCAGGGTGAGCGCCACACAGCACAGGGCGAAGCAGTTGCCGCAGTCGGCACGCAGAGCGGCGCGGTCGTCTCCGTCCCCGGTCGTCGGACGGCCGGTGCCGGAGGCTCGGTGGTGGTCGGGCACGGTGACTGGATCCTTCGCGGCGCGGTGTTCGTGAGCAGCACCGGAGCCTATCGGCTTCCGGTGCGCCCCCGTTGTCGGTAGGGCGGCGCACACTGGCAGCAGTGCGGTACGGGGAACGGGACGAAGGGGTTGCGCATGCGTGCCGAGGAGGAGAGCGGGTTCGAACCGGCCACCGGGGACGGCCCGTCAGACCCGGGGCAGGCGCGGGAGCGTGCCGCTTCGGTCCGGTCGGCGTTCGCCGGGCTGCTCCAGATCAGGCGCCTGGCGAATGGTGGCCGGGCCGACCCGGAGTCCGTGCCCGCGCCCTGGGAACTGCACCGTCCGGTGCGGGCCGTGGCGCTGGCGCTGGAGGCGGCGGCGCTGCCCGCCTCGGCCGTCGGCCCGTCAGGGGAGCGCACGGCGAAGGGGTACCGGGTGGCGACGGGGTCCTCGGCGGGCACGGTACTGGTCGAGTGGACGGGCCCGCCCGGCAGTGGGGCGGCGTACGAGGAGGAGGGCGGGCTGAACCGGTGCGCGGCGGCGCTGCGGGAGTTGGGCTGGACGGCGCTGCTCTACCGGGGCCCGCGGGGCCGCCGGTTCCTGGAGGTCGAGCCGTCGGCGGATGCGCGTCGGCCGGACGGCCGATAGTCGCCGTGCCGCGAGGCTCACCGACGGCCGCTGTCGGACCCATGAGGGATGCTGGTGGGTCCCAACACCTCTGACCTGGAGATGCTGAGATGCGCAAGGACGAACTCGACGCGGCGCAGGCGTATGTCCGTTTACTGGAGGCGACCCGCGCGGCCCTCTCCGACCCCGACGACGGCCCACTGTATCTGCCGTTGCTCACCTCCCCGATGGAGGAGGCCGACGGGGCGCTCCGGCGCGCGGGGCTCTCGGGCAACGAGACGCGGTTCTTCGAACTGGTCAGTTCGCTGCGGCCGAGTCTGACGGGCAGCGGCCACTGAGGCGTTGAGCGCGACGGCCCCGACGCCTCGGTGGCCGCCCGGGTCTCAGCCGGCCTCGGGGAGCGGTGCCAGGCCGAGTTCGCGGTCGCCGAGCGCCGCGAAGTGCCGGGCCACGTCCTCGTCGGTCACCTGCGAGAGTTCCGCCGGGTTCCAGTGCGGGTCGCGGTCCTTGTCCACGATCTGCGCCCGTACGCCTTCCACCAGGTCCGGTCCGGCGAAGGCGGCGGTGGAGACCCGGTACTCCTGGTCGAGGACGGCTTCGAGGCTGCCGAGGCGGCGCGCCCGGCGCACGGATTCCAGGGTCACCTTGAGCGAGGTGGGCGCCTTGGCCAGGATGGTCGCCCCGGCCTGCTTGGCGGCGGGGTCCTCGTGGCCGGTGAGGCGGTCGACGATCTCCTCGACGGTGTCCGCCGCGTAGCAGGAGTCGATCCAGTCGCGGTGGGCGGCGAGCACACCGCCGGGCGCGCGGCGTGCGTGCCGCTCGACGGTCGCGTCGACGGCCTCGGAGGTAGCGCACTCGGCCAGGGCGGCGACGAGCGCGGCGAGTCCGTCGGCGGGCACGAAGTGGTCGGCCAGTCCGCAGAGCAGCGCGTCGGCCGCGCCGACCGGCTCACCGGTGAGCGCGAGATGCGTGCCGAGTTCGCCGGGCGCGGCCGAGAGCAGATACGTTCCGCCGACGTCCGGGACGAACCCGATGCCGGTCTCCGGCATGGCGATGCGGGAGCGCTCCGTGACGATCCGGACGGAGCCGTGGGCGGAGACCCCGACGCCGCCGCCCATGACGATGCCGTCCATCAGCGCGACGTACGGCTTGGAGAAGCGGGCGATCCGCGCGTTGAGCAGGTACTCGTCCCGCCAGAAGTCCAGGGAGGTGCTGCCTCCGGCAAGGGCGTCGTCGCGGACCGCGCGGATGTCGCCGCCCGCGCACAGGCCGCGTTCCCCCGCGCCGGTGAGCAGTACGGCGACGACGGCATCGTCGTTCTCGGCCGCGTCGAGCGCGTCGGCCAGGAGCCGCACCATGGCGTGGTTCAGCGCGTTCAGGGCGCGGGGCCGGTTGAGGGTGAGGTGGCGGACGCGTCCTTCGGTGTGCGGCAGGACGGGGTCCTCGTGGTTCATGCGTGCGCTCCGGTCAGCCCTGGTGCCGTACCGTCCGCCGGTAGGGGGACGATCTTCCGCTGCCATTGTGCGTGGCGTCCCGTGCGGGCGGGACCAGGGGGTGGCGGCGCTCGGTGCGGGTCGGTTTGCGCTGTGGCAGGCGTGCCGGACCGGCCGGACAATTGAGCCACGCCGTACGGCGGACCCGCCGGACGACACTCGGAGCTGGAATGAGCGAGCACAACCGGCCGCCGGTCGTCCCCGGCCCGCCCGGCCGGCCGACGGACAGGACGACCGGCGGTGAGAGCGTCACGGCGGAGCGGCTGGCCCTGAACCGGACCGGCAGTTTCGAGTGGGACCTCGACGCCGGGACGCTGGACATGGACGAGGCGGGTCTGCTGGTCTTCGGCCTGGACCCGGCCTCCTTCGACGCCCGTCCCGAGTCGCTGGCGGCGCTGCTGGAGCCGGAGGAGCGGGCCCGCCTGGACGTGGCGACGGACGAGGCGTTCCGGAGTGGGGACAGCTCGTACAGCGTCCACTTCCGCATCCGGCTCGATGACGGGCGCGATCAGTGGACGCACATCCAGGGGCGCATCCTGCGCGATGAGGACGGAAGGGCGCGCCGGGTGATCGGCCTGGTCCGGGACGCGACGGCCGAGGTCACCCATTCGGCCTTCGTGCTGGATCTGGAAAAGCGCCGTCAGCGGCAGACCGACATCGTTGAACGGACGACGAGTGCTCTGTCGCGGGCGGTCACGGTCGACGACGTGACCGCTGTCCTGACAGGGCCGGGCGGTTTGGCCCGGCTGGGCGCGGACGGGCTGGCGCTGGGGCTGCTGGACAACGCCGCGCTGAATGTCATCGCGGTGAGCGGCGAGTCCCTGGAGGTCATCGACGAGCTGGGGTCGGGGCGCCTCGACCCGAAGCTGCCGCTGGCCGACACCGTCCTGAGCGGGCGGCCGCGGTTCGTGAGCTCCCTGGCGGCGCTGACCCGGCGGTATCCGATGCTGGAGCCGTACGTCGGGCGCATGAAGTTCCGGGCGGCTGCCTATCTGCCGCTGGTCGCGCAGGCGCGGTCGCTCGGCGGGCTGGCCCTCTTCTACCGCGAGCGCACTCCCTTCACCCCCGACGAACGCATTCTCTGCCTCGGGCTCGCCGCAATCGTCGCCCAGTCCCTCCAGCGGGCCAAGCTGTTCGACGAGGAACGCGAGTTCGCCACGGGGCTCCAGTCCGCGATGCTGCCGCGCCGCATCCTCGACATCGAGGGCGGTGAGATCGCCGTCCGCTACCACGCGGCGTGGAGCGGGCGCCAGGTCGGCGGTGACTGGTACGACGTGATCGCCCTGCCGAAGGGCCGCGTCGGGATCGTGGTGGGCGATGTCCAGGGCCATGACACGCACGCCGCCGCGATCATGGGCCAGCTCCGGATCGCCCTGCGGGCCTACGCCGCCGAGGGCCATCCTCCGGCGACGGTGCTGGCCCGGGCGTCCCGGTTCCTCGCCGAACTGGACACGGACCGGTTCGCCACGTGCACCTATGCCCAGGCCGACCTGGAGACCGGCACCGTCCGGGTCGTGCGGGCCGGCCATTTCGGGCCCCTGATCCGGCACATGGACGGCCGGGTGGGCAGCCCGCAGGTGCGGGGCGGCATGCCGCTGGGCATCTCGACCGACTTCGGCGACGAGGAGTACCCGGAGACCCGGCTCGACCTGGTGCCGGGCGAGACGCTGGTCCTGTACACCGACGGCCTCGTCGAGGAGCCAGGCGCCGACATCGACGCGGGGGTGCGCACCCTGATCACCGAGGTCAGCGCGGGACCGGCGGGGGCCGAGGCGCTGGCCGACCACCTGTCGGACCGGCTGTGGGAGCGCTGGGGCTCCGGTGACGACGTCGCGCTGCTCGTCCTGCGCCGCAGCCCGGACCCCGGATCGCCCCGGGCGCCGAGGCTGCACCAGTACATCCACCAGGCAGACCCGGAGGGCCTGTCCGAGGCCCGGACCATCGTGCGCCAGGCGCTGACGGACTGGGACATGGCCGAACTCGCCGACGACGCCGAGCTGGTGACCGGCGAGCTCTTGGTGAACGTGCTGCTGCACACGGAGGGCGGAGCGGTCCTCACCCTGGAGGTGCTGCCGGAGCCGGTGCGCCGGGTGCGGCTCTCCGTGCAGGACCGCTCCAGCTCGTGGCCCCGCCGCCGGTCACCCGGCGAGACCGCGACCTCGGGTCGCGGGCTGCTCCTGCTCGACGCCGTCGCCACCCGGTGGGGCATCGAACCACGTGGTGAGGGCAAGGCGGTCTGGTGCGAGATCGGACCGCGGGAGCAGCCGTGAGAGACACAACGACAAGGGGCGCACCACCACGCCGTGCGTGACAGTGCGCCCCAGCGCCTGCTCACCCGGGGCGCTGTTGTGCGACCGGGCGGGCCTGCTAGGTCAGTGCTGCGCGGTACGGCGCTTGCGCACCGACCACATGATGCCGCCGCCGGCCAGCAGCACGGCGACGGCCGCGCCACCGATGATCGGCGTCGCGGACGAGGAGCCGGTCTCGGCCAGATCCGGCGAGCTCGGGCTCGGCGTGGCCGCGGCGGGCGCGGACGGCGAAGCGGACTCGCTCGGCGTGTCGGACGGGCTGGGAGACGCCGTGGTCGGAGTCTCGGACGGCTTCGTCACGGACGGAGTCGGCGTGGGCGTCGAGGGGGGCGTGCTCTCCTCGCAGACCGGAGCCGTCTTGTTGTCCTTCTTCGAGTAACGCTCGCCGTCCCCGGCCTTGACGACCAGGTGCACCTCCAGCGGCTGGTCGTGCTTCGGCAGCGTGAGCGTCTTCTCGAAGTCCTTGCCGAACTTCTCCGTCGGCAGCAGGTCCTTGCCGTCGACGGTGACGGTCACCTCGTTGGTGACACGGGCGTTGTACTGGGTGAGGTGCAGGCTCACCGCGTCACAGGTCACGTCCCAGGTGGGGGTGTGAGCTGCGGCCGGTCCGGCGGTGAGGACCACGCCGGACAGGCCGACCACCGCGGCGGCGGCGAGAGTTCCCGCAGCGCGCCACGATCTCCTGGGTATGGTCATGGATTTTTCCTCCGAAGATGTTTCACGCCCGATTGGGCGGTGCAGCGCACAGTACTGCCCGCATCCCCGGTGTGTGCACCCGCCCCACAACCGAATCTGTGTCACAACAACCCCCACATCGTCGCCGGTTGGGGCATGCCGGACATCGGTCGTCCTCCGGGTGGTGGCGTGAAGTGAGCGCCCCGCGCCGGACGGTGCCGATGGGCGCTGTCCAAAGGCGTCCTCCGCCCTTCGGTCGGTCCGGCGGAGGTGGCGCCCGCGTCATCGGCCGGTCAGAGCTTGCGGTGCATGATGTGGATTCCCACGTAGCCCTTGGCCGGGTGGTCGAATCCCTCGGGCAGGGTGCCCAGGATCTCGAAGCCCAGCGACTCGTAGAGCCGCACCGCCGCGGTGTTGGTCTCGACCACCGCGTTGAACTGCATCGCCCGGTACCCGGCCGTGCGCGCCCAGTCGATGGTGTACTCGCACAGCGCCCGTCCGACACCCTGCCCGCTGTGCCGGGCAGCGACCATGTAACTGGCGCTGGCGATGTGCGAGCCGTTGCCCATGTGGTTCTTGTTCATTTTCGCCGTGCCGAGGACGGTGCCGTCGTCGGCGACCGCGACCACGGTCCGGTTCGGCGGCTTCAGGAGCCACCAGTCGGCGGCGTCGGCCTCCGGCAGGTCGAGCGGGTAGGTGAAGGTCTCGCCGGCGGCGACGATTTCATGGAAGAAGGGCCAGATTGCGGGCCAGTCCGCGGGGGTGGCTTCCCTGATCAGCATGGCGCCCAGGATGCCTGGCCGTCCTCCGCGCCACCATCGGTTATCGGGGACGCCTCGCACCGCCGCGCCGTGGCCGGCGCCGCCCCGCTCCTCCGGCCGCCCGCGAACGGAGCCGGGTCAGCAGGCCGCGCGGACCCGAGGAACGGACCGGAGCGGGGGCAACGGACGACACCGGCGATACGGGCGGCACCTCGAAGCCGACGGGCTCTCGTGGCCGCATGAGGTCGCCGGACCCGAACCGCCCCGAGGGTGCCGCCGTCTGCAGCAGACCCACTGCCGCAGCCGCACTCGCGCCCGCCTCCGGCGCCGCCGACCCCGCCGAGGCCCCGGACCGGACAGGCGCGTCGCCCGGCCCCGCCCACCTCTCGTCCCCCGGACGTGGCGCCGGGCGCGCCTCGCGGGCCGCGTCCAGCTCGGTGATGAGGCTGATCCGGCGCCAGAGGATCTCGTCCGGTTCGTCCGCGGGCATCAGCCGGGCCATCGCCTCGCGCCCCGCGACCGACCCCCTTCGGCCGAACAGCGCTTCCGGCCCGACCCTGCCGAAGTGGGCCCGCTCGTAGGGGTCGTCCACCACCTCCGCCAGCTGAACCGGGTCCAGGCCCTGGGCCACGATCGCCGCGCGCACCCAGGGGTCATCGGTGAGGGCCAGCAGGCGCTCGATGCGGCGGGAGCGCCAGTTGCGCGGGCGCCAGTCGCCTCCGGCCTCCAGGCGGCTCCGCATTCAGGTCGGGCTGTTGCCCACCAGCAGCTCCGGCGACCGGGCCGCCAACGCCTCGACCTCCTGGGCGAGATAGACCCATACGACCGCCCGATAGCGGTTGAGGTAGAACGCGACGGGCGTGAGGCACCCGGCCCTGGCCAGCCGGGTGAAGCGGACCGGGCTGATCCCGAGCAACTCGGCGCCCTCCGCCGTCCCGGCCGTACGCACCCGCTCGCGGAGCTCGTCGGGAAAACCGCTCTGGGACCGCAGTCGCACGATCTCCTCCCGGTCCACCCTGGGGCGGCCGTCCGGTCCGGTCCGCACCCCGACCGCCCCGAGGTACACCGCGAGGTCGAACTCCCTCCGCTTGAGTCCGAGTGCCGTCGCGGCACGGCCGGCGGCAACCGTGGCGTCCGGACCGTCACACACCGCGTCGAGCCACGGCAGCGGTTCCGCCCGGACCTCGGTCGTAGATCCCCCGCCTACAACTGATTTCGTTGTCGACATGACGTAACTCCCCCGTGAGTCGTGGATACTCTCTGTGATCAGAGTAGTCGGGGAAAGTCAATCGCCGCCGGGCCTGTGGATAACTCCACGGGCCCGGCGGCGGCCGTTGTCCTCGAACCCTCAGAGCCGGTTGACTCCCCCGCTCCCGTCCTGCCGCGAGTCCACGCCCAGGTGCTGCCCCACCCGGTTGACCAGGAGCGTCATCTCGTACGCCACCTGACCGACGTCCGACTCCGCCTCACTCAGCACACACAGGCAACTGCCTTCCCCCGCAGCCGTCACGAAGAGCAGTGCCTCGTCGAACTCCACCATGGTCTGCCGGGCCCTTCCGGCGCGGAAGTGCCGTCCCGAGCCGCGGGCCAGACTGTGCAGCCCCGACGACACGGCCGCCAGGTGTTCGGCGTCCTCACGGGCCAGTCCGGTACTCGCGCCGGTCACCAGACCGTCGTTCGACAGCACCAGCGCGTGCCGTATGTGCTCCACCCGCTTGGTGAGATCGTCAAGGAGCCAGTCGAGTCCCCTGTCCAGCGCCATTCTGTTTCCTCCCCGTTCACGCGTTCCCCGTTCCTCACTCGTGTGCCAGCCTTGCGCACAGGTCACGTAGGGGCAAGCACCCCGCTCGGCCACCGGTCCGGAAGCATTCGGCGGGGATCAGCCGTAGGAGAGGTTCGAGCACGGGTCGTCGTCCGCCGAGCGGGCCTCGTCGGCGAGGTCGGCCGGGGCGTCCGACGCCGGTGCGGTGGAGGCGGTGTCCGGCGCGGCCGGCGGCGCGGCAGCGTAGTCCTGTCCGACAGTGACCTGGATCCCGCTCGCGGCGGCGGTGGTTTCGGTGATCCGTGCGCCCGGGAAGAGCCTTGCCGTGGTGCGGGCCTGTTCCCGCAGGCCGGGGCCGTACTCGATGACGGTTTCGGACCGGGTCTGGTCCTGTGCGGTGGCGGTGCCGGTGACGGTGAAGTCGTGGGCGCGCAGGAGGCCGGCCGCCTTGGCCGCAAGGCCGGTCACCGTAGTGCCGTTGTAGACGGCGACCTGGACGCCCTTGCCGGAGACGGCGGGCTGCGAGGCCTTGGGCGAGGCGGCTTCCTTCGCCTTGGCGTCCAGGGGGCGGTCGGCCTTCAGGGCCGCCCACAGCGCGTCCGCGTCGGGCTCCACGACGGCGACACGCTCCCCCTCGTAACGCCAGGGGACGGTGATGAACTTGGTGTTGTGCAGGTCGATGTTCTTCATCGAGAGGGCGAAGGAGAGCAGCTTGTCCGCCGAGCCGAGCCCCGGGTCGACGGTCATCGCGTCGGTCGCCGCGTTGGCCAGCGGCAGCAGGGTGGTGGGGTTCATGCCACGGGACTTGACCTTCTTCACCAGGGAGGCCACGAACGCCTGCTGCCTTTTGATCCGCCCTATGTCCGAGCCGTCACCGATGCCGTGCCGGAGCCGTACGTAGTCCAGCGCACGCTGTCCGGCGACCGTCTGCGGGCCCTTCGCGAAGACGAGGGAGCCCCGGGTCGGGCGCTTCGGATTCAGGTCGCGCTGGTACACGTCCTTCGGCAGGCACACCGGCACCCCGTCGACCGCCGAGGTCAGTGCGGAGAACCCGGCGAAGTCGATGACCACCGTGTGGTCGACCCGCAGCCCGGTCAGCTGCTCGACGGTGTTCTGAGTACAGGCCGGATTGCCCTCGACGGTCTCCCCCACCGAGAACGCCCCGTTGAACTGGCTGTGGTGCTGCGGCGTCGTCCAACTGCCGTCGGGCTTCCGGCAGGCCGGGATGTCCACCATGGCGTCACGGGGGACGGACACGGCCACGGCGTGTTTGCGGTCGGCGTAGACGTGAAGGAGGAGCACGGTGTCCGAGCGGCCGACCGCCCCCGTTCCGCCGCCGAGGCCCTTGTTGTCGCCCGAGCGGGTGTCCGACCCGATGACGAGCACGTTCTGCCCGCCGGACGAGCCGGGCGGCCTGTCGCCGGAGATGCCGTCGGCGCTGAACGTGTCGATGTTGCCGGTGAGTTTGAAGTATCCCCAGCCGACTCCGGCGACCAGCAGGACGAGGAAGGAGAGTGCGGACACCGCCGTCCGCCGCAGACGGCTTCCCCTCCCGCCCGTCCCTGTCCCTCTGTTCCTGCTTGCCATGGGCCACCCCGTTCGTACGGCTGCCGCGCGGGGCGCCTTCCGGCCGCGCCCGCACGGTCGTGCTGTTGTGCGGTTTTCTGGTCGTGAACTGCGGTGGTCTCCTGCGCCACCACGCTTCACCATCGTCGATCCGATCCCCTGTCCGCACAGGACCACGGGAAACATTGACCGGAAGAGACCGTGGGGCGACGAGGAATGAGGCGTCTCCCCCGTCCACCCACCGAGCAATCGGGCCGGACACCGCCCGCGCCCTGGGCAAATCCTCGCGATTCCTGAAGAGTGGGGCACGGCCGCCGTTCGTTCCGGGCGGTGGCCGGACCGCGGCCCGCCGGAATCGCGCGAGCACCGGTCGGTGAACCACTGGATCATTGGAGGAAGTTCATGGGTGTGACCCTGGCCAAGGGCGGCAACGTCTCCTTGTCGAAGGAGGCGCCCGGCCTGACCGCGGTGACGGTCGGCCTGGGCTGGGACGTACGGACGACGACCGGCGCCGACCACGACCTCGACGCCAGTGCGCTGCTGTGCGCGGAGAGCGGCAAGGTCGTCTCGGACCTGCACTTCGTCTTCTACAACAACCTCAACAGCCCGGACGGCTCCGTCCAGCACACCGGGGACAACCTGACGGGTGAGGGCGAGGGCGACGACGAGTCCATCAACGTGAACCTCGCGGCCGTCCCCGCCGAGGTCGCGAAGATAGTCTTCCCGGTCTCCATCCATGACGCGCAGAGCCGGGGGCAGAGTTTCGGCCAGGTGCGCAACGCGTTCATCCGCGTCGTGAACCAGGCCAACGGTGTGGAGCTGGCCCGGTACGACCTCAGCGAGGACGCGTCGACGGAGACCGCGATGGTGTTCGGCGAGCTGTACCGGCACGGCGGCGAGTGGAAGTTCCGTGCGGTCGGCCAGGGGTACGCCTCCGGCCTGGCGGGTATCGCGAAGGACTTCGGCGTCAACGTCTGAGCACGGCCGGCCCGGCTCCGCGTCGGCGGAGGCCGGGCCGGTTTCGTTCGCCCGGCCGTCAGCCCGAGGCCGAGGGCTTCGATTCCCGTGCGGTACGGCTGATGGCGCTCGGCCACCAGGCCCCGGGGCCGATGTCCACGACCAGCGCCGGGGCCAGCAGCGACCGCACGACCAACGTGTCCAGCAGGACGCCGAAGGCCACGATGAACGCGATCTGCGCGAGGAAAGCGAGCGGGATGACGATCAGCGCGGCGAAGGTGGCCGCCAGCACCACCCCTGCCGACGTGATGACGCCGCCCGTGCTGACCAGTCCCCTCAGCATCCCCTGACGCGCCCCGTGTTCCAGCGCCTCCTCGCGCACCCGGGACATCAGGAAGATGTTGTAGTCGACGCCGAGCGCCACCAGGAACACGAATCCGTACAGCGGCACCGACGCGTCCGTGCCGCTGAAGCCGAAGGCGTGCTTGAAGACCAGGGCCGAGACCCCGAGGGTCGCCAGGAAGTTGAGGCCCACGGTGGCCACCAGCAGCACCGGCACCAGGACGGACCTCAGCAGGCCCATCAGGATCAGCAGGATGATGACGAGGACCACCGGCACGATGATCGAGCGGTCGCGCTCGGCGGTGCGCTGGGTGTCGTACTGCTGCGCCGTGTAGCCCCCGACGAGTGCGTCGGCACCGGAGACGGCGTGGACGGCGTTACGCAGGCGCTTGACGGTCTCCGTGGCCGCTTCGCTGTCCGCCGCGTCCTTCAGGGTCACGTCGACGCGCACCCGGCCGTCGACGACGAGCGGCTTGCCGCCGCCGGGCCGGCCGGACGCCGTGACGGGCGCGGCGGAGGCCACACCGGGCGTCGCCTCGGCCGCCGCGGTCACCTCGTCGGCACGGCCCACCTTCGTGATGACGACGGCCGGGTTGCCGGAGCCGCCCGGAAAGTGCTTGCTCAGCGTCGCCTGAGCGGAGACGGACGGGGCGTCGTTGACGAAGATCTCGTCCAGCGGCACGCCGTGCGACTTCAGGGTGGGCGCGAAAGCCGCGCAGGCGATCAGGACGGCCGCGCAGGACAGCCATACCTTGCGCGGGGACCCGTCGACGCGCGCGGCGATCCGGCGCCAGACGCCGTGCCCGCCGGTCGCCTCGTCCACGGCGCGCGGCTTCGCCGGCCAGTACGCCGCCCGGCCGCACAGCACCAGCACGGCGGGCAGGAACGTCATCGTGCTCAGCACCGCGCAGACGATGCCGATGGCTCCGACGGGCCCCAGAGCGCGGTTGTTCGTCAAATCGCTGAGCAGCAGCGCGAGGAGTCCGAGGGCCACGGTGGCGGCGCTCGCGGTGATCGCGCCGAAGGAGCGGCGCAGCGCGGAGAGGGCAGCGGTCGTCCGGTCGCCGTGACCCGCCAGCTCCTCCCGGAAACGCGCGGTGAGCAGGAGCGCGTAGTCCGTGGCCGCGCCGATGACGAGGATCGACAGGATGCCCTGCACCTGACCGTCCACGAGGACGACGTCGTGGTCCGCGAGGACGTAGACGATCGCGCAGGCGAGCGCGAGCGCGAGGACGGCGCTGATGATGATCAGGAAGGGCAGCAGCACACTGCGGTAGACCAGCAGGAGGATCAGCAGCACGGCGGCCAGCGCCACCCCCAGGAGGAGCCCGTCGATTCCGGCGAAGGCGTCCTTGAGGTCGGCCTGGGTGGCGGCGGGGCCGGCGATTCGAACGGTGGTACCCGTCACCGAATCGGCCGCGCCGCGCACCCGGTCGAGTGTGTCCGGCAGTTCGTCGCCCAGGTCGGAGCGCAACTGCACGACGCCGGAGAGGGCCTCGCCGTCCTCGGACGGCAGCGCGGGCGAGGGCTTGCCGACCACGCCGGGCTTACCGGACAGGGAGGCGAGCGCCTTGGTCGCCGCCGCTCCGGCGTCACCCGGAAGTCCGTTCTCGCCGCCCGTCCACACGACGATCGCGGGCACGGTCCCGGACCGTTGGAATGCCTTCTGCTCGTCCGCGACCTTGGTCGACTCGGCGCTTCGGGGCAGGAACGCCGCACGGTCGTTGGTGGCCACCTCGCCGAGCTTCCCGGCGAAGGGGCCCAGGGCCCCTCCGATACCGAGCCACACGACCAGGAGCGCTACGGGCACCAGCCATCGGACGACGCGGTGCCGCGGTTGGGGCTTCATTGCTTCCTCAGGGGTCGACACATGACAAACGTTTCCCAAAGTCTCTCGTTCATTCATTATCTCAATGATTGAGAGATATTACTGTAGAGGCATGCGCACAGCAGACGAGACCCCGGACAGAGGCACGGACGGCGGGCCCACGGGCCTCCAGTCGTTCGCTGTGCTGCTGCGCCGCATGAACAGCGAGTTCAACCGCATCACGCATGAGTTCGCGCAGGCCCAGGGGCTGCATCCGACGGATGTGCAGGCGCTCGTCGCCATCCTCGACGCGGACCGGAGCGAGGAGGGACGCGCCATGACGCCGGGGCGGCTGCGCGAACAGCTGGATCTCACCTCGGGGGCGGTGACGGCGTGTCTGGACCGCCTGGAGCGCGCGGGGCACATCCGTCGAGTGCGCGACGGCGGCGACCGGCGGGTGGTGCATCTTCACTACGCGGCCGCCGCGAAACACGTGGCGCGCGACTTCTTCAAGCCGTTGGCGGCGGGCACGGAGGCGGCGCGGCGACAGTTCGACGAGGACGAACTACGGGTCGTGATCCGCTTCCTGCAAGTGATGAACGAGGAGCTGGGGCAGCTGCGCCGCACCGAGCCGAGACGGTAGGGCCGGGCAGCCGCCCGCCCCCACTCACTCCGCGGCGGCCTCCGGTCGTGCGAGATCGCGGACGGGGCAGCCGCGGACGCCCGGAGTGGGGTACGTGCCGAGCGCGGCCACCTCGTATCCGCCCGGGTAGCCCTTGATCTCCGGGTTCTGCCGCGCGTAGTGCGGCGTGGTCCGCGGCGGCAGCAGGCGTACGGCGCGGGCGCGCAGCCGCAGCGCTCCCCGGGTGAGGGCCCGGGCGGCGGGCGTGGGGCGCTCGTAGCGGAAGGCCCGCAGCAGCGAGTCGTCCAGGAGCGCGAGGCTCGCGCCGCGCGCGAGCGGGGCGAGAGGGCGCGGGTACCAGGAGGCCATCAGCTCCAGCGTGGCGTCCGAGACCTCCCGGGCGCCCTCGTCCCAGCCGAAGTGCGCGTCCTCGTAGGTGTCCAGGGTGCGCTCGAAGTCCTCGTACGTCCGAGGCAGGTCCTTGATGCCCATGTGCGCGCCGAGGGTCCTGTAGTACGCGGCGAAGGCCCGCAGCTCGTGGTCGCACAGCCTGCGCCAGCCGTACGCGTCGAGCCACCGCTTCGGGGTGACGACGAAGGTGCACAGGACGTAGCGCATGTCGTCGTTGCTGATCTCGTAGGCGGCGTGCATGCGGTTGATACGGCGCAGCGCCGTGCGTCCCGGGTGGCTGTCGAAGCCGTGCTCGACGACCGTGTCCAGGAGCAGCGCGGTGTCGTCGTACCGCTTCTGCGAACGGCCCGTCAGTTCCGCTGTCTCGGCGAGGAGTCCGCCGATGCTCGGGACGGCGTACGTGCGGTACAGGGCGAGTTCGAGAGCGCGGGTGATGTCCCAGGGGAACTCGTATGTCGCGGTGATCCGGTAGATCTCCAGGAAGTCCCGCTCCGGGTCGAGGCGCTGGATCTCCTTCAGCCGGTCGTAACGCTTCACCGCACCGTCCCCCTTGTCCACGTCGAGTGTCCCAGCGTACGTCCGGGGGCAAGACCGTGAGTACACGCGGACGCACGCGCGTCGCCGTGTTGACGGAAGGCGGTTCCCCCATGACCGAGATATTCCGCGCTCTGCGCAGAGCCGTGGCCCCGGGCCGCAGAGGTGGTCGTACGGCCGAGGCCGCACCGGCTCCGGTGCGCCGGCAGCACAACCTCTTCGAAGCGGCGGCGACGTTCGTCGCGGCCTCTGCGGAGGACGACGAGGAGCGGATGGACGAGGCGAGCGGCTGGGTGTCGCCCGAGCAGCTGTCCTTCGGCGTCAGCGAACTGGCCTGCCGGGCGCTGATCGCGCTGGCCCGTGAGCGGGGCGAATCGCCGCAGACGGTGGCGCGGGAGCTGCTGGGGCTGTCCCACGCCTGAGCCGGCCGTCGCTGCAGCGCACCCCGACCGGATGTTCTGCCTTGTCAGGGCCTCGACGAGGGGGTTACCCACTGGTTAGGGTGCGCCGACGGAAATCATGACGGACGAGGAGGGTGCAGTGGCCGGGACGGACGACACAGTCGCCGACGACGACGCACTGTTTGTGCTGACCGCGATCCTGCTGACACCCGCACAGTTTCCCGGCGTGCTCGGGGACGACTACCCCGCGGCGTGTGCGGCGCTGCGGCTGGAGCCGTATGCCGAGGGGTACGGGCTGGTCCTCGGCCAGGACGGCGACGGCGCCCGGTGGACCGTGGTCGTCGACGACGTCTCGCTGGTGGCGGTGGCCATCGCGTCCTGGGACTGCGGCATGGAGTACGACCTGTCGCCGGACGACCGCTCGGTGGTCTGCGCGCTCCCCGGCTGGCCGCTCGCCGTCGCCGTCGCCGCGCCCGGGGTGCCCGCGCCGCACGACCCCGATCCGGAGACGGTCGGCGAGGACATCGCCCCGCTGACGCCTCCGGACACCGAGACGTGGGGGCCGGCCCAGCGCCGGCTGGGCGCGGACGCCATCGCCTCGCAGTGGGCCGACTGGCGCGGCCAGATGGACGACCCCGCGTCCGCCCCGACCGGCGAGGAAGCCCCCGAGGACGGGGCAGCGGCCACCGCCGGCGACGACGACGGCCGAGCCTCCCAGGAACAGGAGACCGCGGCAGCCGACGAAGCCCCCGACGCCGAGCCCCAGGCCCCCGAGGCCGAGCCGCCTGTCTCGCACCCCGGCATCCGACGCGCCCTCGCCGAAGCGCGCGGCTACCTCGACGATCCGCCGCCGCCCGGCCGCGTCCGGTCCTCCTTCGCGCCCGGGGACGCCCGGATGATCCGGGCCGACGGCCCCGGCTGGTCGATGGTGGCCCGGACCGACGACATCGCCTTCCTGCTCCTGGACGAGGTGCCGGGCGAGATCCTGCCGGTCGGGCGCGGACCGGAACTGCCCGGGCTGCTCACGGGGCTGGACGCGCTGGCCGTACGACCGTCCTGACCGCCGGAGGGATCAGACGCGTTCGAGCGGGCGGTGGGGCTCGGCAGGGAGCTCGACCGTCACCCGGTCACCGGGGCCGACCACGCCACCCGTGACGACGACACTCATGATCCCGGCCTTGCGGACTATGTTGCCGGCCTCGTCCCGGCCGACGACCCGCTTGAGGAGGCCGGTCCGGAAGTTGTCGATCTGGAGGCACGGGTTGCGCAGCCCGGTGACCTCGACGACGGCCTCTTCGCCGAGGTGGAGCCGCGTGCCGACCGGCAGGGCCAGCAGGTCGATGCCGCGCGTGGTCACGTTCTCCCCGAGCTCGCCGGGCGCCACCTCGAAGCCCGCCCCGCGGATCTCGTCGAACAGCTCCTCGTGGATCAGGTGGACCTGGCGCAGGTTGGGCTGGGTGGGGTCCTGGGCGACCCGGGAGCGGTGCTTGACCGTCACCCCCGCGTGCACGTCGCCTTCCACGCCGAGGCCGGCGAGCAGCGTCACGCTGTCGCGGTTCGGCTTGGTGAAGCTGTAGGTCTCGTTCCTGCTGACGGCCGTCACGAAGCCACTCACGGCGGGAATCCCCTCTCAGCGACCAGCCCTCAGCGGCCGATCTCCCTGCGTGTGATCCTACGGAGCCGCCGGCGCTGGCCCGGATCCAGGGCGAGATAGGCGAGCGCGGGGACTCCGACGAGCACCAGCAGGGACAGCCAGAACCCGATGAACGGCATCAGGACGACTGCGACGACGACTCCCCCGATGGCTACTTTCGCGCTGTTCGACATCGTCCACGCCTCCTTCGCGGCCTGTGGCCGCCTCTGATGATGAGAACGCCTGCGCGTCCTCATCGGTTCCTGGTTCCCGATTGCCCGTAAGAGCCCGCCGCCGGTCACCGCAGCGGCGCACCGACCTCGTGCATATGGGTGAGCGCCTGCCGGTAGGACTCGACGAGTCCGGTCTCCGCGTACGGCAGGCCCAGCTCCGCGCAGTGCGCCTTGACGAGAGGCTGCGCGAGGCGCAGGTGGGGCCGGGGCATGCTCGGGAAGAGGTGGTGTTCGATCTGGTAGTTGAGGCCGCCGAGGAACCAGTCGGTGAGGGCCGCTCCGCGTACGTTGCGCGAGGTGAGGACCTGGCGGCGCAGGTGGTCCCAGCGGTCCCCTTCGGGGTCGGGCATCTCCATGCCCTTGTGGTTGGGCGCGAAGGCCATGCCGAGGTGGAGGCCGAAGAGCGCGTGGTGCACCAGGGCGAAGACGATCGCCTTGCCCGGGGACATGACGGCGAGCAGGAGGGCGGCGTAGAGGCCGAGGTGCGCAACGAGGAGGAGGGCGGAGAGGGCGCGCTCGCGCACGGGCTGCTGCTTGAGGTACTGGAACCCGGAGATCTTCAGCGCGATGCCTTCCAGGAGCAGCATCGGGAAGAACAGGCGGGCCTGGTTGCGGGTGAGCCAGCGGGCGAAGCCCTCGCGCTGGGCAGCCTGCTTCTGGGTCCAGACGAGGGCTCCCACGCCGACGTCCGGGTCCTTGTCGACGTGGTTGGGGTTGGCGTGATGGCGTACGTGCTTGTCGTTCCACCACGCCTCGTTCATACCCAGCAGCAGGTTGGCGTGGAACAGGCCGATGGCCCGGCTCGCCCGGCGGTTGCCGGATATCTGGGCGTGCCCGGCGTCGTGTCCGACGAACGCGGTGCGGGACCAGCAGAGAGCGAGGGGCAGGGCGAGCGGCAGAACCCACCAGGTGTTGCCGAGGAGGACGATGCCGGTGACCACGGCCGCCAGGGCGAGCAGGTTGACGGTGATGCCCGCGGCGTACCAGCCGGTGCGCCGTTCGAGGAGTCCCCTCGCCCTGACCGCGCGCAGCAGGGGCGCGAAGTCGCTTCCTGGTTTTCCGGTTCCGTCGTTCGTGCGTTCCGCGACGGCAAGGGTGGCCTGGGGCATGATGTCTCCGGTCTCGAATCCGCTCCGACCTCAGGAAACGTACGGTCGGAGGGGGCGGGTGAACCATGGCGCCACCACCCGAGGTGTGGTGGTGCCAGCCCCCTGACGTCACGGGGGTCCGCCTGCACCGGCCGGCACCACCACCGCGGTCGGCGGGTGACCCATATCACAGGCTCGGGGAGTCCTTCGTCGCGGGAGTTGGGGTACCCTCGGCGACCTCAGTCGGCTAGTCAAATTTGAGGACTCTGACATCGCTGTGCACAGCCTCCCCGCCGTTTCCCCCTCCGAGATCTCCGCACTGGCCGGCTGTTCCGTGGTCTTCCTGCCCTCGGACCCCTCCCGCACCGGCCGCCTGGCCTTCTGGCACCCCGACGGCAGCAGTCCGCCCGACGGCCCCGGCGAGACCGGCACGCTGACGGTGGCCGACGCCGACGGCCTGCCCTACGAGGTGCCGGCACGCCTGCTTCCGGTGGGTGACGCACTGCCCGTGCTGACGCGTGCGCGGGCGTCGGCCGGTGCCTCCCCGGCCGTGGCGTTCTGGGGCGCGGCAGGACTGCTGGCCCTCCAGTTCGCCGCCCGCGGCCTCCTCCTGCCCGGGCTGAGCGCGACGGACCACGACGCCTGGCGGTCCGGACCGCTGGCGGCGGACGACCGCACGCGCATCCGCACGCTTGCCGCGTCCATGCCGCCCACGGCTCACGCCGTGCCCCTCGACGCGGCGGCCCGGCCGCTGCTCCTGCCCGAGCCGGAGGGGCTGGTACGGGCGTTCCTCGACGCGGTCGCCGACTCCCTCCCCCGGACGCCCGCGGCCCCGATCGCCGCCGGCTCGCCCGCGTTCACCGCACCGGAGCCGCAGCGCCTGCCCGCCCACCGCGCCTGGGCCGCCGATGTCGCTGCGGGCCACGACGCGGGCGTGCGGCTGTCGTTGCGCGTGGAGGTGACGGGGCTCGACCGGGACGACGAGCCGGGTTCGGGGCCGTCGTTCCGCGTGGTTCCGCAGATCCACAGCGTCAACGACGCGGCCGTGGTCGCCGACGCCGCCGAGATCTGGGCCGGCGGCGGTCCGGCCGCGGCCGCCTTCGGACCGCGGGCCCGGATGGACACCCTGCTGATGCTGCGCCGGGCCGCACGGGCCTGGCCGACGCTGACCCCGCTGCTGTCGGCGGCCGTGCCCGACGCGGTGGAGCCGGCCGACGAGGAGATCACGGAACTGCTGGGCGGCGCCGCCCGGGCGCTCGCCGCGACCGGCGTCCAGGTCCACTGGCCCAGGGAGCTGACGGCCCGCAAGCTCAGCGCGCGCGCGGTGATCGGCCCGGAGGACGAGGACGAGGACGGCGCCGCGCCCCGGGGTCTTTCGCGCAACGTCTCGGACGCCGCGCCACTGCTGTCGTCCGACGCCCTGCTCACCTTCAACTGGTGGTTCGCACTCGGCGACCAGCAGCTCAGCCGGGAGGAGTTGGACCGGCTGGCCGAGGCGGGCCGGCCGCTGGTGCGCCTGCGCGACCAGTGGGTGCTCATCGATCCCGACGAGGCGCGGCGGGCCCGGCGGACCCAGGACCGCAAGGTCTCCCCGATCGACGCGCTGGGGGCGGCCCTGACCGGTTCCGCCGAGGTCGACGGGCGGCGGGTCGAGGTGCGGGCGACGGGCTGGCTGGAGCGGCTGCGCAAGCGGGTCGCCGATCCCGCGGGCCGGCCGGACGAGGAACCGGCCGTCGGTCAGCCGGCCGCGCTCACCGCGACCTTGCGGGGCTACCAGCTCCGCGGCCTGAACTGGCTGCACACCATGACCTCGCTCGGCCTCGGCGGCTGCCTCGCCGACGACATGGGGCTCGGCAAGACGATCACCCTGATCGCCCTGCATCTGCACCGCCAGACCGTCGAGGGCGGTGCCGGGCCCACACTCGTGGTCTGTCCGACCTCGCTGATGGGCAACTGGCAGCGCGAGATCGAGAAGTTCGCCCCGGGCACCCCGGTCCGCCGCTTCCACGGCGCCGCGCGCGGCCTGGAGGACCTGGCGGACGGCGGTTTCGTCCTCACCACGTACGGGACGATGCGGCTGGACGCCCCGAAGCTCGCCGCAACGCGGTGGGGCATGGTCGTCGCGGACGAGGCGCAGCACGTGAAGAACCCGTACTCGGCGACAGCCCGCGCACTGCGCACCATCGGCGCCGGCGCGCGGGTGGCGCTGACCGGCACCCCGGTGGAGAACAACCTCTCCGAGCTGTGGGCGATCCTCGACTGGACGACGCCCGGGCTGCTGGGCCGGCTCGGCACGTTCCGCAACCGGTACGCGCGTGCGGTGGAGGGCGGCGACCCGGGGGCGGCCGAGCGGCTCGGTGCGCTGGTGCGTCCGTTCCTGCTGCGCCGGCGCAAGTCCGACCCCGGTATCGCCCCGGAGCTGCCGCCGAAGACGGAGACGGACCGGGCGGTGTCGCTGACGCCGGAACAGGCGGGGCTCTACGAGGCGGTGGTACGGGAGACGCTGGCGGCGATCGCGGAGGCGGACGGGATGGCCCGGCGCGGTCTCGTGGTGAAGCTGCTGACGTCGCTCAAGCAGATCTGCAACCACCCGGCGCAGTACCTCAAGGAGGAGGAGCCGCGCATCGCGGGCCGTTCGGGGAAGCTGGAACTGCTCGACGAGCTGCTGGACACCATGGTGGCGGAGGGGGCCGGGGTCCTCGTGTTCACGCAGTACGTGGCGATGGCCCGGCTGCTGGAGCGGCACCTGGCGGCGCGCGGCATCGGCACGCAGTTCCTGCACGGCGGCACCCCGGTGGCCGCGCGGGAGGAGATGGTGAACCGGTTCCAGGCGGGCGGGGCGCCGGTGTTCCTGCTGTCGCTGAAGGCCGCGGGCACCGGGCTCAACCTGACCCGGGCGGGCCATGTGGTGCACTTCGACCGCTGGTGGAACCCGGCGGTCGAAGCGCAGGCCACCGACCGTGCGTACCGGATCGGGCAGACCCAGCCGGTGCAGGTCCACCGGCTGATCGCCGAGGGGACGATCGAGGACCGGATCGCGGACATGCTGGCCCGCAAGCAGGGGCTCGCGGACGCGGTGCTGGGTTCGGGCGAGAGCGCGCTGACCGAGCTGAGCGACGCCGAGCTGGCCGATCTGGTGGAACTTCGAGGGGGGACTCGATGAGGGACGGATACGAGACGGACGACTTCGCCGAGACGGGCGAGGAGCGGAAGGACGGGCTCTCCGCGCAGGAGCGCACCTTCGCCGCCCTGCCCCCGGCGCCGGGCCGTGGTTTCGCGGCTTCATGGTGGGGCAAGGCGTGGCTGAAGGCGCTGGAGGACACCGCTCTGGACCTCCGGCAGTTGAAGGAGGGGCGGCGCGTCGCCCGTGAGGGCCGCGTCGGCGCCGTGTCGGTGCGGCCCGGCCGGATCACGGCGGTGGTCAGCGAGCGGGACGGAAGCACGTACCGCAGCGATGTGCTGCTCCAGGAGCTGGACGAGCAGGAGTGGGACCGTTTTCTGGGCATGGCGGTCGAGCGTGCGGGCCACATCGCCGCGCTGCTCGACCGCGAGATGCCGCCGCATCTGGTCGAGGACGCGGCGGCGGCCGGGGTCGACCTGCTCCCCGGCATCGGTGACCTGGAGCCGGAGTGCACTTGCGAGGCGTGGGACCACTGCCCGCACACCGCTGCCCTCTGCTACCAGGTCGCCCGGCTGCTCGACCAGGACCCGTTCGTGCTGCTGCTGATGCGGGGGCGGGGCGAGCGGCGGCTGCTGGACGAGCTCCAGGAGCGGATCGTGGTGCCGGAGGACCCGACGGTCCCCGAGGAGCGGGTGCGGGGCCCGGTGGTAGTCGGCGTACCGGCGGCGCAGGCGTTCGCGGCGGGCGGGATCCTGCCCGCGCTGCCGGCCCCGCCGGAGCTTCCCGGGGCGCCGGGCGATGCCCCCTCGCTCGACACGGAGGCCGAGCCCGAGACGGGCGTGGACCCGACGGCGCTGGAGACGCTGGCGAGGGACGCCGCCGCCCGGGCCCACCGGATGCTGGCCGAGGCCCTGGCCCCGGGCCACGAAGAGCGGCCCGTGGCCGAGGGGCTGACCGTGCGCCAGGACGCGGTCCGGCTGGCCGCCGATGCCCGTCCGGAGCCGTGGATCGTGAACCGGCTGGCGTCCGGCTCGGGGCGCCCGCGCGCCGGGTTCCCGGCCGCCGTCGCCGCCTGGCGGTACGGTGGCGCGACCGCGCTGTCCGTGCTCGACGAGGACCGGCCCCTGGACGGCGAGAACCTGGCCCGGGCGAGGACCGGTCTTGCCGAGGCGTGGGAGGAGGACGAGGCTCCCCGGCTGCGGGCCGAGAACAACCGCTGGACGGCGGCGGACGGCGGCCTGCAGCTCCGCTACGGACCCGACGGCCGCTGGTACCCGTACCGCAGGCAGGAAGGTCAGTGGTTCCCGGCGGGCCCGGCCGACGACGACCCGGCTGCCGCGTGGGCGGAGGCGGAAGGTACCTGACGGCCGGTCGACACGTTTTCGACGGGCCGTCACATCCCGGCTGATGGACAGGATTTGGGTATCCTCCCGTCTTCCGTGACATGCGCGGCGCCCGTACGGTAGGGCCCGCGCACGGCTCGGCCGCACTTCGGACAGCGTTTTCCGGTCACCGGACGGGCCGCCCGGTGGCCGTGCGCGGTCCCGCACCATCCGCATCCCCCTGCCCATCCGACCCTCCACAGGAGTACGCATGGACCGCAGAAGAATCCTCCAGGGCGCCGTGGTCGCGGCGGCGGGCGCGCTGATTCCCGCCTCCGTCCGGGCCACCGCGGCGACCACGGGAGCCGTGGACTATCCGGCGGCGCACTGGGTTCCCGCTTCGACGTCCAACTACACGGTGTCCTCGCGCCCGTCGGCTTACCCCGTCGACTACGTCATCATCCATGTCACCCAGGAGACGTTCTCCCAGACGGTGTCCATCTTCCAGAACCCCGCCAAGCAGGTGTCGGCGCACTATGTGGTGCGCTCGGGCGACGGTTACATCGACCAGTGCGTGCGGGAGAAGGACGTCGCCTGGCACGCGGGCAACTGGGACTACAACACTCGCAGCATCGGCATCGAGCACGAGGGGTGGGTGGACCAGCCCTCGTACTTCACGGACTCGATGTACGAGCAGTCGGCGCTGCTGACGGCCTCCATCTGCGACCGCCACAACATCCCCAAGGACCGCGCGCACATCCTCGGCCACGTCGAGGTCCCGGGCACGGACCACACCGACCCGGGCCCCAACTGGGACTGGGTGCGCTACATCCGCCTGGTCAATCTCCTCGGCACCGGCTGAGCAACGCTCCCGGCGGGGCGGGGCCGCTCAGCTCCGCTCCGCCCCCGGGACCGGGCTGCGTACGAAGAGGATGCCCTGCACATCGCCGTCGGGCGCGCTGTAGACATGGGGCTCGTCGGCCGTCCATCGCGCGGAGTCCCCGGGCCCGACCGTGCCGAGGGCTCCCGGCCGCCCGACGACGGCGGTGCCCGCAAGCACCATCAGGCTCTCGGTCGTGCCCGGCACATGCGCCTCCGACTCCTGGACCGCGCCGGCGCGAATGGTCACCCGGAACACATCGGTGACCGCTCCCCCGTCCTCGTACCGCTCCATCAGGATCGCGGTGACGGCGCTGCCCGAGACACCTGAGCGACTTCCGACGGGGGCTCCACCGGGCAGCGGGTCGCTGAGCACCGCGCTGAGGGGACGGCCGAGGGCGGTGGCGAGGGCGTAGAGAGTCTCCAGCGTGGGGTTGCGCCGGCCGCTCTCCAGCTCGGAGAGCGTGCCCTTGCCCACCCCCGAGAGCCTGGACAGCTCCGAGAGGGAGACGTCCGAGTCCTGGCGCAGGGTGCGCAGCCTGCGCCCCACGTCTTCGTTCAGCCCCATCGTCGTCCGCCTGCTCGCTGTCGTGGTTGACGGGCACCGGCCCGCGTCTCTAGTGTTCCATAAACAGAACGTTCCGTATACGGAACACCCGGCGGCTCCCGGAAGTGGCTCACTCATGTCCTCGTTGACCCGCATACGTGCGGCCGCACCTCCTTCCGCCGTGGCCGCGGGGCTGATCGCCGTGCTGGTCGGGGTCACCAGCTCGGCGGCGCTGGTGTTCACCGCCGCGAAGGCCGCCGGGGCCGACGCGCGCGAGATCTCGTCCTGGATGCTCGCCCTCGGTGTCGGTCTGGCCTGCACGTGCGCGGGTCTGTCACTGCGTCACCGGGCACCTGTCGTGACCGCGTGGTCGACGCCCGGGGCCGCACTCCTGACGACGGGTCTGACCGGCGTCTCCCTGCCGCAGGCCGTCGGTGCCTTCATCTTCTCGGCGCTGCTCATCCTGGTGAGCGGTGTGACGGGGTGGTTCGCCCGGGCCATGAGCCGTATTCCCGTGCCGCTGGCCGCAGCGCTGCTCGCCGGGGTACTGCTGCGGTTCGGCATGGGCCTGTTCAGCACCATGGGCGGCAGCTTCGCGGTCGCGTTCCCGATGTTCGTCGTCTTTCTGCTGGGCCGTCGTCTGCTGCCGCGGTACGCGGTACTGCTGGCGCTGGCCGCCGGGGTGGTGGCCACCCTGTTCACCGGGGGCTGGCATACCGGCCGGGTCCGGCTCTCCCTGGCCACACCGGTCTTCACCGCTCCGGAGTTCGACTGGAAGGTCCTCGTCAGCGTCGGCGCACCGCTGTTCGTCGTCACGATGGCCTCGCAGAACCTGCCGGGTGTCGCCGTGCTGCGCGCCTCCGGGTACGACGTGCCGGTCTCGCCGCTGATGACCTGGACCGGCGCGGCCAACGCCGTGCTGGCACCCTTCGGGGCCTTCGGCCTCAACCTCGCCGCCATCACCGCCGCCATCTGCACCGGCGAGGAGGCGCACCCCGACCGGGACAAGCGCTATCTGGCCGCCGTGTGGGCGGGGTTCTTCTATCTCTGCGTCGGGCTGCTCGGGGCGACCGTCGCCTCGCTGCTCACGGCCATGCCGCACGAACTCGTGATGGCCGTGGCGGGCGTCGGGCTGCTCGCGACGATCGAGTCCTCGCTGGCCTCGGCGCTCTCCGCCAAGGAGTCGCGGGAGGCGGCCGTGGTCACCTTCCTCGCGACGGCGTCGGGCGTGACGCTGCTGGGCATCGGCTCCGCGTTCTGGGGGCTGCTGGCCGGCCTCGTCACCAGCGCCGTCGCCTCGCTGGGGCGCCCCGGCCGGTCCGTCCCCGAGGACCCGGCACCGGAGAAACAGCCCCGTGAACTGCCCGTCCGCTGACCGCTTCCGCCGCCCTCCCCCCGCCCGTGTCCCGTCCGTGGAACACAGTTGCCCCGGGCATCGGCCGCAGGGTGGGATGGTGGCATGCAGAAAGCGGTATCCCCACCCTCCGCCGAATCCCTGGCGCCCTTCGATCACCTGGACCACCGCTACCGCGGCGAACACCCGGTCCGCACCCTCGCCCTCCTCCTCCGCCCGGACCGCGGCCGCCTGGCTCTCGCCGTCGTCCTCTTCACCGTGAAGCACAGCCCCATATGGCTGCTGCCGCTGATCACCGCGACGGTGCTGGACGTGGTGGTCCAGCACGGCCCGGAGTCCGAACTGTGGAAGGCGACCGGGCTCCTCCTGTTCATCCTCGTCCTCAACTACCCGCTCCACCAGTGGTACGTGCGATGCCTCGGCGGCAGCATCCGCCGCATGGGCATCACCCTGCGCTCGGCCCTGTGCCGCCGGATGCAGCAGCTGTCCGTCGGCTACCACGCCCGGGTCAGTTCGAGCGTGCTCCAGGCCAAGGTCGTCCGCGACGTCGAAGCGGTCGAGCAGATGGTGCAGCAGAGCGCCGACATGGGGCTCGGCGCCGTCGTGACGCTGGTCGGCGGCCTCGTCGTCATCGGTCTCCGGGTTCCGTCCTTCCTGCCCGTCTTCCTCGTGGTCGTCCCCGCCGCCGGGTTCCTCGTGATGAAGCTGCGCGGCCGGCTGCGCAGCCACAACGAGTCCTTCCGCCGCGAGGTCGAGCAGCTGTCCTCACGCGTCGGCGAGATGACCACCCTCATCCCCATCACCCGGGCACACGGCCTGGAGCGGACCGCGCTCGGCCGGGTGGACGGCTCGCTGCGGCAGGTGTTCGCCGCCGGGCTGCGTCTGGACATGCTCAACGGCCGCTTCGGATCGCTGGCCTGGGTCATCCTCAACACGCTCGGCGTGCTGTGCCTCACCGGGTCCGCGCTGGTGGCGTACCACGGCTGGATGCCCGTCACCGCCGGTGACGTCGTCATGCTGAGCGCCTTCTTCACCGTGCTGACCGGCTCGGTGACCACGCTCCTGGGGCTCGCACCGATCCTCACCAAGGGGCTGGAGTCGGTCCGTTCGGCGGGCGAGGTCCTCCAGGCGCCCGACCTGGAGCGCAACGCGGGCAAGGCACAGGTGGAGCGGGTCACCGGTCGCATCGACTTCGAGGACGTGGCCTTCGCGTACGACGACGCCCCGCCGGCCGTCGACGGGTTCACGCTGTCGGCACGGCCGGGCGAGACGATCGCCCTGGTGGGCGCGTCGGGCGCGGGCAAGTCGACCGTGCTCAACCTGCTCATCGGGTTCATCCGCCCGACCTCGGGCCGCATCCTGCTCGACGGCACCGACATGGCCGGGCTCGACCTGCGCAGCTACCGCCGGTTCCTGTCGGTCGTGCCGCAGGAGTCGATCCTCTTCGAGGGCAGCATCCGCGACAACGTCACGTACGGTCTGGGGCGCACCGACGAGGCGACGCTGCTGAGCGCGCTGGAGGACGCCAACGCCATGGAGTTCGTCCGCCGGCTCCCCCAGGGCCTCGACACGGTGGTCGGCGAGCGCGGCGCCCGTCTCTCGGGCGGCCAGAAGCAGCGTCTCGCCATCGCCAGGGCGCTGATCCGCGATCCGAGGGTCCTGGTCCTCGACGAGGCCACCTCGGCGCTGGACAACCGCTCGGAGGCGCTGGTTCAGGAGGCGCTGTCCCGGCTGGTGCACGGCCGGACCGTCTTCGTCGTCGCCCACCGCCTCTCCACCATCCAAGGCGCGGACCGCATCGTGGTCATGGAGGGCGGCCGGATCTCGGAGGTGGGTACGCATGAGGAACTGCTGGGGCGCCACGGGGTGTACGCGGGTCTCCAGCCGGCGTTCCCGTAGGGCGGAGGGGGTCCCGGGCATCCGGGGCCCCTCCCCCGGTCACCGGTCAGGCGCGGTCACCAGTCGTGGACGGTGCCGTCGCGCAGCCGGTTGACCGGCAGATACGTCTGCTCGTACGGGTGCGCCGCCGCGAGTTCCTCGTCGAGCTCGACGCCGATGCCGGGCGCGTCACCGGGGTGCAGGTGGCCGTCGGTGAAGGTGTAGGCGTGCCGGAACACCTCCTGGGTCAGCGCGTTGTGGCCCGAGTACTCCTGGATGCCGAAGTTGTGGACGGCGAGGCCGAGGTGGACGGCCGCGGCCATGCCGACCGGGGAGATGTCCTCGGGGCCGTGGATCGCGCTCCTGATCTGGTACTGCGCGGCGAAGTCGAAGAGCTTGCGCAGCGGCGTGACGCCGCCGAAGTGGGTGACCGCTGAGCGCACGTAGTCGATGAGCTGCTCGGTGATCAGCGTCTGGTAGTCGTACACCGTGTTGAAGACCTCGCCGGTCGCGAGGGGCGTGGTGGTGTGCCGGCGCACCAGCCGCAGCGCCTCCTGGTTCTCGGTGGGTGTGCAGTCCTCCAGCCAGAACGGGCGGTACCGCTCCAGGTCCTTGCCGAGGCGGGCCGCCTGAATGGGTGTGAGGCGGTGGTGGGCGTCGTGCAGCAGCGGTATCTCCGCGCCGAACTCCGCCCGTACCGCCTCGAACACCGAGGGGGTGTGCCGCAGGTAGGCGTCGGTGTCCCAGTCCTCGACCAGGGGCCGGGCCTGCTGGTGGAGGACGCGCGCGCCCTGTTCGTCGGTGGTGTGCACCCCGTAGACGGCCTTGAGGCCGGGGATGCCCGTCTGGATGCGGACGGCGGGGTAGCCCTCGGCCAGCCGCGCCCGTACGGAGTCGAGGAGTTCGGGGATGTCGCGCCCGTTGGCGTGGCCGTAGGTGGCGAGGCGGTCGCGGGAGGCGCCGCCGAGCAGCTGGTAGAGCGGCAGGCCCGCGGCCTTCGCCTTGATGTCCCACAGCGCGACGTCCACGGCGGCGACGGCGGCCATCGTGACCGGGCCGCGCCGCCAGTAGGCGCCCCGGTACAGGTACTGCCAGGTGTCCTCGATCCGGTGCGGGTCCAGGCCGATGAGCAGGGGGGCCACATGGTCGGTGAGGTAGCTGACGACGGCGAGCTCCCGGCCGTTGAGCGTGGCGTCGCCGAGGCCGGTGACGCCCTCGTCGGTCGTCAGCTTCAGCGTCACGAAGTTGCGGCCGGGGCTGGTGACGACGACCTTCGCGTCGACGATCCTCATGGTGGCTCTCTTTCGGACTGCGGCGCGCGGCAGCCCGTCGCTCCGACCGGCGGCCGCCCGCTGCATAGAGTGGCGTGCGTGATGGTGCGTGAGAATACGGGACGGGTGAGCGGGCGCCGGGCGGGGTACGCGGCAGCGGCGGTCGTGTTCGCCATCGGCATGGCCGGCACCACACTGCCTACCCCGCTGTACGGGCTCTACCAGAAGGAGATCGGCTTCTCCGAGCTGATGGTGACCGTGGTCTTCGCCGTGTACGCGGTCGCGGTCATCTCCGTGCTCCTGGTGGCGGGCAACTACTCGGACAAGGTGGGCCGCAGACCCGTGCTGCTGGCCGCGATGGCGCTGTCCGCCGCGAGTGCGGGCTGCTTCCTTCTGGAGAGCGGGCTGCCCCTGCTCTTCGCCGGGCGGGTGCTGTCCGGCGGCGCGGCCGGGCTGCTGAGCGGCGCGGCGACGGCGGCGGTCATCGAACTGGCCGGCCCTGGACAGCGGGCGCGTGCCGGGTTCGCCGCCACGGCCGCGAACATGGGCGGCCTGGGCTGCGGCCCGCTGCTCTCCGGAGTGCTCGCCGAGTACACGCCCTGGCCGCTCTCTCTGCCGTTCTGGGTCCACCTGGGGCTGGTGGCCGTCGCCTGCGTCATCACCTGGCGGCTGGCGGAGACCGTGGCCGGACCGCGGCGGTGGCCACGCCTCGAACCGCAGGGTGTACGGGTGCCCGCGGAGGTGAGGGGCGTGTTCGTGCCGGCCGCGCTGGCCGCCTTCGCCGGGTTCGCGCTGCTCGGCCTGTTCACGGCGGTCGCGCCGAGCTTCGCGGCCGAGGCGCTGGGCGTGCACAACCTGGCGGTGACGGGCGCGGTGGTGTTCTCGGTGTTCTGCGCCTCGACGATCGGGCAGTCGCTCGCCCCTCGCATCGGAGCGCGTAGAGCGCTGCCGATCGGGTGCGCCGTGCTGATCGCGGGGCTGCTGCTGGTGGCGTCGTCGTTGCTCGCGAAGTCGCTGGTGCTGCTCGTGCTCGGCGCGGTCTGCGGCGGCATCGGGCAGGGGCTCGCGTTCCGGGCCGCCCTCACGCTGGTCAGCGACGCCGCTCCCACCGAGCACCGGGGCGGCACGATCTCGGCGTTCTTCGTCGTCGCGTACACGGGGATCTCGGTGCCCGTGGTCGGCGTGGGCGCGCTGGCCACGGCGGTGGGGCTGCGTGACGCGGGGCTCGTGTTCACCGGGTGCGTGATGCTTCTGGCTGCCGTTTCGGGGACGTACGCGGCGCTCAGGACACCGGCCCGGGCGTGACCCGCGGCGGGCAGCCCATTCGGACGCAAGGGCCATATTCCCCCATTCGGGCTATATTTATGTCTTCGCGACTTTCTCTTCGCAGGGCTCGGGGGTCCGCTCCGACACGAGGAAGGTGTGTCAGATGACCGCTTCCACCCGAGTCCGCCGCTTGCTGGCCGGCGCCGCCGCGACCGGTCTGCTCGCCGGCGGGGCCGCCCTGGGCACCGCCGCGACCGCCGAGGCCGCCCCGGCTCACACCCCGGCCGCTGCGTCCGCCGTGACCACCCACCACCACGACCGCTGCACCTGGCAACAAGGCCACTGGCAGAAGCAGTGGGTCAAGGGCCACTGGGCGAAACACTGGGTGAAGGGCCACTACGCCGACCACAAGGTGTGGCACCCGGGACACTACGACCGGCACGGGCACTGGCAGCCCGGCCACTGGACGCACCACCCCCAGTGGGTCAAGGGCCACTGGACCAAGGTGTACGTCCCCGGGCACTGGGACACGCACTGGGTGAAGGGCCACTGGAGCTGCCACCGGTAGGGCGTGCCGCTCAGCCGAGTGCCGCTGAGCCGTCCCCAGTCCCGGGTATCGCGCCGTGCGGCACCCGGGACGGTCAGATGCCGGGAATTTCGCCGGGTTCGCCCGAGGCGGCCTCGTTGAGGGCGAACCAGGCGGTCTTCCCCTCGGGCTCGGGCCGTACGCCCCACTGGTCGGCGAGGATGTCCAGCAGGAGCAGGCCGCGGCCCGAGGACGCGAGTTCGCCCGGGGTCCGCTGGTGGGGCAGTTCGTCGCCGCGGTCCATGACCTCGACTAGCAGCCGGCGGGTGCCGGTCTCGCCGGACACGGTGGCGTTGAGCGCGCCGTCCTGGTCGGTGTGCACGAGGACGTTGCCGAGGAGTTCGGTCGCCAGGAGTACGGCGGTGTCGATCTGGTCCGGGCGCGCCCAGTCGTGCAGCAGCGCCTTCAGCTCCGCTCGGGCCTCGGCCAGCCCCTCGCCCTGGTCCTGGCCGACGGTGAGCATCAGCCGGCGCTGGCTGATCTCGGCGCGGGCGTGGACGGCGTCGCGGCGCAGCAGCAGGAGGGCGATGTCGTCGCCGTCCCGCGCCACCGCGTCCCGCGCGCCGGGGCCGGGGCTGAGGACGGCCGCCATGAGCCGGTCGGCCATGCCCTCCAGGTCGTCGGTGGGGCCGGGCGAGAACGCGTCGCGCACCCGCACCCAGCCGGTGTACATGTCGTGGCCGCCGTTCTCGATGAAACCGTCGGTGCACAGCATGAGGATCTCGCCCTCGTGGAGGCGCACGGTGTCTACGGGGTAGTCCTCCTCGCCGGGCATCAGTCCGAGCGGCAGCCCGCCGCTGACGTGCTTGAGGACGCAGGTGCCGTCCGGCATGCGCAGGACGGGGTGCGGGTGCCCGGCGCGCGCGATGTGCAGGTCGCCGGTGGAGGGGTCGGCCTCGATGTAGAGGCAGGTCGCGAAGCGGTCCTCGTCGAGGGTGGTCAGGAAGCGCGAGGCGCGTGCGAGGACGGCGTCCGGGCCGTGTCCCTCGGCGGCGTACGCGTGGACGGCGGTGCGCAGCTGGGCCATCAGCCCCGCGGCGTGCACGTCGTGCCCCTGGACGTCGCCGATGACGACGGCCATCCGTCCGTTCGGCAGGTCGATGCTGTCGTACCAGTCCCCACCGACCATGAGTCCGCCGCCGGTCGGCACGTAGCGGGTGGCGACGCTCAGTCCGGTCAGGACCGCCCCGGTGGTGTGCATGCTGCGGCGCAGGCCGCGTGAGAGCTCCAGTTCGGCGCGGCTGGCGCGGGCCCTTTCGAGCACCTGGGTGATCATGCGTCCGGTGACGGTGAGCAGGGCGCGCTCGCCGGCCGCGAAGTCCATGGGCGTACGGAATGCGGCGAGCCAGACGCCGACGACCCGGCCGGCGGTGACCAGGGGCAGGAAGGCCCACGACTCGCGACCCTTGCGGGCGGACATGTGCCAGGTCGCCGGGAAGCGGCGGCGGTACTCCTCCGTGGAGCCGAGGTAGACGGCGCGCCCGGTCCTGGCCACCTCGGCGGCCGGGTAGCCGGTGTTCATGGGCATCCGGAAGCCACGGCCCGCTCCGCCGGGCCGGAAGCCGTACTGCCCGAGCGCGGTGAGGTTGCCGTCGGCGACGCCGAAGACGCACTGTCCGTCCAGCGGGAAGTCCGGGGCGTACAGTCCGGCGGCGAGCCGCAGGGCCTCGTCGAGGGTGTCGGCGGCGGCCACCGCGTGTCCGGCCGAGAGCAGGAGGGAGTCGCGGCGCCGGGCCTCTTCCGGAGTGCCGCCCGCCCGGGTCCCGTTGTCCGGTCCCGGGGGCACCGCCGGGTCGGAACCGGCCGCCTGCATCCGGTTCAGCGCTTCGATCTGGTCCAGCTCGGCCTCGAACGCGTCGGTCGGTGGCTCATGCCGTTCACCACCCATCCGGCTTCCCTTCGTCCCGAAGTCGTCGGCGACTGTTCGTTCCATGCTCCGACGGGAGAGCCGGGTCCGCAGTCCGAGACGTGAGCGAAGAGCCGCCCGGGTGTGCGGGACGCCGGGTGGGGGGCGGGGCCGTCCGCCCGGGCCGGTCAGGGGTCACCGACGGCTCGGCGGACGGTCGGGCGCACGCCCCAACAGGTGGCTTCGGGGATTACCGGTAAGCCGCTGACCTGCGGATATCGCTGAAGTCCACGGCCTGGTCGGCCTCGCGCATGGTCTCTTCAGCCACCCGCCGCACCTCGGCCATCACATCGCCGTGCTCTTCGACGAGACCGGCGTAGATGGGCGCTTGGGAACTGTCTGTGAAACTCACGTCGAACTGCCTCAATCGGTCGTGTATGCCGTGGTCCGGCCGGAAACAGGGGCCGATTCTACGCAGGTCCGATGCCGGGTCCGCACGGGGCCCGGAGTTTGACCTCAAGTCCGCTTGAGCTTCTAGCGTTCTGCTCCGCACCCGGTCCCGCACCGGCCGCCGGGGCCGTACCGAACCGTCCTGCCCTGGAGGCACCGCATGAGCATGGAAGTCACCGCCTGGTCGTCGCTGCACAGCGCGATCAACGCACAGGCGGACCGCAGACCCTTCTCCCGGGCCACCGTGCGCCGGATCGCCTCCTTCGCCCGGCCGCGCCGACGGCAGCTCTACCGGTTCCTGCTGCTCAGCGTGGTCACCGCCCTGCTGGCCGTGGCGACGCCGATGCTGGCGGGGCGGGTGGTCGACGCGATCGTCCAGGGCAAGGAGAGCGGCACCGTCGTGCGGCTGGCCCTGCTGATCGCCGTGATCGCCGTGGCGGAGGCCGCCCTCGGACTGCTGACGCGGCTGCTGTCGGCGACGCTCGGCGAGGGGCTGATCCTGGACCTGCGCACGGCGGTGTTCGACCACGTCCAGCGGATGCCGGTCGCCTTCTTCACCCGGACCCGGACCGGGGCGCTGGTGAGCCGGCTCAACAACGACGTCATCGGCGCACAGCGGGCGTTCAGCAACACCCTGTCCGGGGTGGTCTCCAACATGGTGACGCTGGTGCTGACGCTCGTGGTGATGCTGACCATCTCCTGGCAGATCACCCTGCTCGCGCTGGTGCTGCTGCCGGTGTTCGTCGTACCGGCCCGGCGGATGGGCTCACGCATGGCGCGGATGCAGCGCGAGGCCGCAGCGCACAACGCGGCGATGAGCACACAGATGACCGAGCGCTTCTCCGCGCCCGGCGCCACGCTGGTGAAGCTCTTCGGCCGGCCCGCGGACGAGTCCGCCGAGTTCGCGGCGCGGGCCGGACGGGTACGCGACATCGGCATCCGTACGGCGATGGCGCAGTCCACGTTCATCACGGCGCTGACCCTGGTGTCCGCGCTGGCCCTGGCGCTCGTGTACGGGCTGGGCGGCTACTACGCCCTGCGCGGCACCCTGGAGCCTGGCGCAGTCGTGACACTGGCCCTGCTGCTCACCCGGCTCTACGCCCCGCTGACGGCGCTCGCCGGTGCCCGGGTCGAGGTGATGAGCGCGCTGGTGAGCTTCGAGCGGGTCTTCGAGATCCTGGACCTGAAGCCGCTGATCGCCCAGAAGCCGGACGCCCGCACGGTTCCCGAGGGGCCGGTGTCCGTGGAGTTCGACGGGGTCTCCTTCGGCTACCCGTCCGCCGACAGGGTCTCGCTGGCCTCGCTGGAGGAGGTCGCGACGCTGGACTCCCGCGGCGGTACGCGCGTGCTCCACGACGTCTCCTTCCGGGCCGAGCCGGGCCGGATGGTCGCCCTGGTCGGTTCGTCGGGCGCCGGCAAGTCGACGATCGCCCAGCTGCTGCCCCGGCTCTATGACACCGACGAGGGCGCGGTACGGCTGAACGGCGTCGACGTACGCGACCTGACCGCCGAGTCGATCCGCGAGACGCTCGGCATGGTCACCCAGGACGGGCACCTCTTCCACGAATCGGTGCGCGCCAACCTTCTGCTGGCGAGGCCCGGAGCGTCCGAGGACGACATCTGGGACGCCCTGCGGCGCTCCCGGCTCGACGGGCTGGTCGCCTCGCTGCCCGACGGGCTCGACACGGTCGTGGGTGAGCGCGGCTACCGGCTGTCCGGCGGTGAGCGCCAGCGGCTGACGATCGCCCGGCTGCTCCTTGCCCGGCAGCGGGTTGTCATCCTGGACGAGGCGACCGCGCACCTGGACTCCACGTCCGAGGCGGTCGTGCAGGAGGCGCTGGGCGAGGCGCTGGAGGGGCGCACCGCCGTGGTGATCGCGCACCGGCTGTCGACGGTCCGGGCCGCCGATCTGATCCTGGTCGTCGAGGAGGGCCGGGTGGTGGAACGGGGCACGCACGCCGAACTGCTGGCGGCGGGCGGGCGGTACGAGGAGTTGTACCGGACCCAGTTCGCGTCACCGGACGCGCCGGAGGGGCGGGAGGAGACCGTACCGTCCGTCTGACGCGGGCCGCCCCCGGTCCATGTGGACCGGGGGCGGCCCGGAGCGGGGGGCGCTCAGTCGCTGTCGGTTTCCTCGTGGGTGATCGAGCCGTTCGACGCGTCGATGTCGAAGGTCGTCTTCTTCCAGTCCTTGGTGACTACGTCGGTCTTCCAGACGAGGACGTTCTTGTCGTTCTCGTCGAGGTCGAGGGACGTCACCGTGCCCTTCTTCTTCGCCAGGGCCGCCTTCGCCGCCTGCTGGGGCGTCTGCTTGGCCTCGGCCATCCGCTTGACGGTCTTCGTCTTGTCCGAGGTGTCCTGGTCGGAGTCCTCGCTCGAGCTGACCACCTTGCCGGAGACGGCGTCGATGCGGACCTTGTGCTTCGATCCGGACTTGTCGGCGACGGTTGCGACCCACTGCGGTCCGGCGCCGGGCGTGGCGCTGCCGGTCGGCGACGGGCTGCCGGTCGGCGAGGGACTGGGGCTCGCGCTCTCGTCGTCGTCCGTGTCGCCCGGGCCCTTGAGTTCCAGGTCGATGAGCTTGCTGTCCTTGACCGCGCCCTCGGCCGTGGTGATGGCCTTGTCGTAGGTGACCTTGGTGGCGGAGATCAGTTCCTTGCGTTCCTGCTGGTCCTCGGTCATCCGGCCGGGCGAGGCGCTCCCGCTGGGGGACGGGCTCTTCGTGGCCTCGGGCACGGCGCGGGCGGCCTCGGAGGTCTTCGTGGTCGTGGAGTCGCTGCCGCTGTCCTGGCCGCAGCCGGTCAGCAGGGCCGCGCTGAGCACGACGCAGGCGACGCCCGCGGCGCGCAGCCGGTGGGCACGGAGGAATCCGGTGTTCTTGGCGTGGGAGTCACGTGTCATGCCCGCATGCTTAACCGCCGTACGGCCCCGGCATGTGGAATGACCGGGCAGTGTCACCCGATCGACCGTCTTCCCGTTCCGACCTGCGTATCCCCGGCGGGCCGGGGGGATTTTGTGCACGAGGGGCGAAGATGCGACGACAGTCCGAATTCCCTGTCCACGCGGCTCGCGATCCGGACGCTTTGGTGCGAGCCTGAATGCATGACCTGGGCGTCCTGGACAACACGCGGAGTGTATTCGGGGCACGGCGGCGTGCTCACCGAGGAGGTCGGGCCGCTGTCCGGTGACCTGACCATCCACACCACTTGGGCGGAGGGCACGGCACAGATCACCGTGCAGTACACCGACGCGGCCGACTGGTTCACCATGGCGGGCAGTCCCGTTCCCTGCCCGTCGGAGGAAGCGAGCCGTACGCTGCACGCGGCCGCCGTCGAGGCGGTACGGCAGGGTTCGGCGGCCACGGTGCCCCTGGTGCAGTCCGGCTCCGAACACGCGGCGGGCGAAGCCGCCGCGGAGTGACACGAGTTCGTTCCCGTACGGGCTCCGTCACCGCCCGGCCCTGCGCGCGGGCGATCAGGGCCTGATGCTGCTCACCACGTCGGCGGTGGCCATGATGCCGTCCTGGATGGTGGGGGCCATGCTCGTCCCCGCCAGGAAGAATCCGAGCAGTCCGCACACGAGCGCGTGGGAGATCTTCAGTCCGCCGTTGCGGAGGAAGATCACCGCGAGAATCAGCAGTAGCAGCACCACTGAGATCGAAATAGCCATGGCCAACCTCCTCCGCCGCACCTGATTTGCGGCATTCGGCGTCAGTGTGGCGCAGCCCTGGGGCCGTCCGGTGCACTGGCGTGTCCGCCAAACGGGTAGGCCTTGAGTCAGGCCCTGAGAAGCGGGGAAGGGGTTGCGGCGCTCCCGGCGCAGGGGGTGGGGTACGCCTCTGTGCCCGCACCCCCCACGACGGAAACCTCAGGGGGCCGGCAGTTCCATCAGCGCGGCGACCGTCTCACGGTGGCGTCCCGCCGTGCCGTACGCGGTGGCGTCGGCCTTGGCCCGCTTCAGGTAGAGGTGCGCGGGGTGCTCCCACGTCATCCCGATCCCGCCGTGCAACTGCACGCACTCCTCGGCGGCGTGGACCGCGACCTTCGAGCAGTAGGCCTGCGCGACGGCCACCGCCAAGGGCGTGTCGGGGCTGCCCGTGGCCAGGGCGTCGGCGGCGTTCCGCGCGGCCGCCCGGGCCGAGACGACCTCCAGCCAGAGCTGTGCCATGCGGTGTTTGAGCGCCTGGAAGGAGCCGACCGGCCGGTTGAACTGGTGGCGCTCCCTGGTGTGTCGCACCGTCTCGGTGAGACACCACTCGGCGAGTCCCAATTGCTCCGAGGCGAGCAGCCCGGCACCGGCCAGCAGTCCGCGGTCCACCGCGCGCCGTCCGGCGTCGGCGTCCGCGAGCCGGGTCCCTGACGCCCCGTCCAGCGTGACCGTGGCGAGCGGGCGGGTGAGGTCGAGCGCGACGAGCGGCTCGACGCGGACCCCGGGCGCGTCGGTCTCGACGGCGTACAGGCCGTCGGCGGTGGGGACCAGGAGCACATCGGCGGCGGCCGCGTCGGCGACCGGACCCACCACCCCGTCGAGGGAGTCGAGGCGGGCGTTCGCCGCCGAGGCGGCCGCGAACGGGACGGCCGGCACCGCGACCCTGCGCCCCTCGGCGAGTTCGGTGAGCAGCGCGGAGGCCGGCCCGTCCTGCGCGCCGAGCGCCAGCAGGATCTCGGTCGCGACGACGGAGCTGGTCAGGTACGGCGCGGGCGCGACGCTGCGGCCCAGCTCCTCCAGGACCACGGCGGCCTCCCGGTGGGTGGCGCCCTGGCCGCCGAGTTCCTCGGGCACGAGGAGCCCGGCGGCGCCGATGCCGGTGGCGAGCGCCTTCCACAGCTCCGGGTCGTACGGCGTGTCGGACTCGGTACGGGCGATCACCGTCGGCGCGTCGGCCCGGTCGGCCAGCAGGGAGCGGACGGCGGCGCGCAGGTCCTCCTCGGCCTCGGAGTAGAGGAGGTCGGGCGCCTGGCCGGATTGGGTCTGTGCGGTCATCGGGAGAGGTCCTTCCAGGCGACGTCCTTGTCGTTGCGCGGCTCGGAGGGCAGTGCGAGGACGCGTTCGGCGACGATGTTGAGCAGTACCTCGCTGGTACCGCCCTCGATGGAGTTGCCCTTGGAGCGGAGGTAGCGGTAGCCGGCGTCGCGGCCGGTGAAATCGACGAGTTCGGGCCGCCGCATGGTCCAGTCGCCGTAGAGCAGGCCCTCGTCGCCGAGGAGTTCCACTTCGAGGCCGCTGATCTCCTGGTTGAGCCGGGCGAACGCGAGCTTCATGCCGGAGCCCTCGGGGCCCGGCTGGCCGGCGACGAGCTGCTGGCGCAGCCGCTCCCCGGTGAGGCGGGCGACCTCCGCCTCGACCCAGAGGGTCAGCAGGCGTTGGTGCAGGTCGTGGGTGCGCAGTTCGGGGCGTTCGCGCCAGGTCCGGGCGACCGGGCCGATCATGCCGCCCTCGCGGGGGATGCGGGAGCCGCCGATGGACACGCGTTCGTTCATGAGGGTGGTCTGCGCGACCTTCCAGCCCTCGCCGACGGCCCCGAGCCTGCGGTTGTCGGGGATGCGCACGCCGGTGAGGAAGACCTCGTTGAACTCGGCCTCGCCGGTGATCTGGCGCAGCGGCCGGACCTCGACTCCGGGGTCGGTCATGTCGCAGATGAAGTAGCTGATGCCCCGGTGCTTGGGCACGTCGGGGTCGGTGCGGGCGATGAGGATCGCCCAGCGCGCGAGGTGGGCGCTGGATGTCCACACCTTCTGCCCGTCGACCACCCAGCCCTCGCCGTCGCGCACCGCGCGCGTACCGAGGGCGGCCAGGTCGGAGCCGGCACCGGGTTCACTGAACAGCTGGCACCAGACCTCCTCCCCCACCCACAGGGGGCGCAGGAACCGCTCCTTCTGCTCGTCGGTGCCGAATCCGAGGATGGTCGGCGCGGCCATGCCGAGGCCGATGCCGATGCGGCGGGGGTCGTTGTCCGGGGCGTCGGCGGCGACGAGTTCCGCGTCGACGACGGGCTGGAGGGAGCGCGGTGCGTCGAGGCCACCGAGGCCCACCGGGTAGTGCACCCAGGCGAGTCCGGCGTCGAAGCGCGCCTTGAGGAAGTCGGTGCGGTCGGTGGTCGCCGGCGGGTGCGCGGCGAGCAGTTCACGGGTGCGGCGGCGCAGTTCGGCCGCGTCGGGGGCGGTCATCGGGCGGCTCCTGACGGGAGGACGACGATGCGGCCGGTGCTGGTGCCGTCGGCAACGCGCTGGACGGCGGCCGCCGCCCCGTCCATCGCGACCCGCTCGCTGACCAGCGGCTTGACGACGCCTTCGGCGGCGAGCCGGGTCAGTTCCTGGTGGCAGTCGCGTACGGCCTGCGGGTCCTTGGTGTTGTAGAGGCCCCAGTGGAGCCCGAGGACGGAGTAGTTCTTCACGAGGGCGTGGTTGAGCGCCGGGGTGGGAATGGTGCCGGAGGCGAAGCCGACGACGACGATCCGCCCCTCGAAGGCGATGCACTTCACGGACTTGGCGTACGCGTCGCCGCCGACCGGGTCGTAGACGACGTCGGCGCCCCTGCCGCCGGTGAACTCCTTGACCGCGGCCACGATGTCCTCGGTGCGCCGGTCGACGACCAGGTCGCAGCCGAGCGCGGCGGCGGTCTTCGCCTTCTCCGGTCCGCCGACGACGCCGATGACGGTGGCACCGGCGGCCTTGCCGAGCTGGACGGCGGCGCTGCCGACCCCGCCGGCGGCCGCGTGCACGAGCAGGGTCTCCCCCGCCTTCAGGTGCGCGCGGCGGTGCAGCCCGAACCAGCCGGTCTGGTAGCCGATGTGCAGGGCGGCGGCCTCCGCGTCGTCGAGGGCTTCCGGGGCAGGCAGCAGGGCCGCCTCGTCGGCGACGACGTACTGGGCGAAGCCTCCGTGCGGCAGGGCGGGGGTCGCGAGGACCCGGCGTCCGTCCTCGGTGCGCCCGCAGATCTCGACGCCGGGCGTGAACGGCAGCTGGGGCCGCACCTGGTACTGGCCGCGGCAGAGCAGCGCGTCCGGGAAGTTGATGTTCGCCGCGAGCACCTCGACGACCACCTGCCCGTCGCCGGGCGCCGGCCGGTCCGTCTCCTCCAGTCGCATCACCTCGCTCGGCTCGCCGTTCCGGTGCACTCGCCATGCCTGCATGAGGGGCCTCCACAACACTGTCGGCATTACCACTGCTCCGGCGCATACTAAGCGGTCGCTTGCCTCTGTGGGAACAGCCTGCGGAACAACGGTCCCGAACACGGCCGTGCGCCCGGCCCGTCCGCGATGGAAGCGGGGGCGCCGGGCGCACGGATCAACGGCAGGGCTACTTGCCCACCACCACCTCGGCAACCTGCGGTGCGGCCGAACCGGCCCGCCATGCGAGGCGCACCGCGTCGGCGGTCCGGCCGGCGGTGTCGATGGCGGTGTACGCCCCGCGCAGGGCGCCGACGGTGCGCCAGGCGCCGTCCGCCGTACGCAGCTGGACGTCGGCGGTGCCCTCTGAGCCGGACGGCCGCAGCACCTTCACCGAGCCGACGGCCCGCGCGGCGACGAGGTCCACCTGGAGCGACTCGCCCTTCGCGGCCGCACGTGCCCCCCGGTAGACGGTCTCCGGGTCGCCGTCGGCGGCGGCGCGCAGCGTGGAGCCGGTCGCGGCGGGCGGGTTGCCGGTGACCTCACCGTCCGTGGTCGCGACCCGGAACTCCCGGACGACGACCCAGCTGTCCTGGCCGGCGGTGGCCCGGGCCCGCACATAGCGCGCCTTCGCACCGGCGGGCGGGGTCGCGGTGACGTCGGGCTTCCCGGCGAAGTCCGCGAGCTTCTCCCAGCTCTTGCCGTCGGCCGAGTACTCCAGGACGCCCTCGTGGATGTAGTCGTCGGTGCTGCCCGGCTTGGCCATGGCGAGGGTGACGTCACCGATGGCCCGTGACTCGCCGAGGTCGACGGTCAGCTGGTCGCCCGCGGCGGGCGCCCCGTCGCTCCAGAAATACGTGGAGTCGTCACCGTCGAGCGCCCGGGCGAGGGTGTTGCTCTGGTACGTGCCCAGGCTCGTCGAGGCCGTGGGCCTCCCGCTCACACCGAGCAGCCGGTCGTACTCGGTGGTGGCAGCGACGACGAACCCGTCCAGCTGCCCGTCCCCGACCAGGACCGGCACCTCGCGGCCGTCGAGCCCGGTGTACGTGAAGGAGGCGGCGCGCTCGACCTGTGCGGGCAGTTGCTGCCGGAGCTCCCAGGCCCTGGCGCCCTTCCCGGCGCGGGCGGCCTCGACCATGCGCAGGGCGGTGCGGGTGGCGGTCGCCCAGGACTCGGTGGCGTCCAGCCAGGGGCCGGAGTCCTCGATGAAGCCCCGGTCGGGAAGTGCCGCGCGCAGCCGGGCGGGGGCCGCGCCCAGCGACGCCAGGACGGAGTCGAGCCGCTTCGCGTCCCCGGACTCCCAGTAGCTGTCGAACGCGGCGGACAGCTCGGGCGCCTTGTCGGTGTTGAGCGCGGAGCTGTAGTTGACGTCCGCGAAGGCCCGCAGCGCCTTCGCGGTCCGGGCGTCGCCGCCCGCGTACTCCTCGATGCCCTTGCCCCAGGACTCGCGCGAGTCGTAGGCGGCGTCGTTCCAGGAGTAGTCGGCCACGGTGTACAGCGACAGCTTGGAGGCGTACGACTGGATCATCGGGTTGGCGGTGATCCCGGCCAGGCGCCCTGGGAGGCCCTTCTCGCGGCCGTTGAACGGGCCGAGCAGGAGGCGGTTGGTGGCGTAGTCGTTGACCGGGTAGTTGTCCCAGGTCAGGATCGGGTGGCCGAACACCTTCCGGGCGGCGTCCGCCTGAGCCACCGTCATGGTGGGGGCGACGACGCCGACACCGGTCCACTCGACGAGCACATCGGGATCGAGCCGTTCGGACAGGGCCGTCTTGTACGCGGACGAGCTGACGTTGTAGTACTCGGTGGGGACCATCTGGAGCGGCTGGGCGCCGGGGTGGGTGGCGATGAACTCCTGGTTGACCCGGTTGAGCAGATGGGCCTGGGCGGCGCCTGCCGCGCCGCCGCCGGTCCCCCACTTCGCCTTGTCGGCGTCGCAGTTCCAGTCGGTGTAGCTGATGTCGTCGAGCGGAATCGCGAAGGTGCGGACGCCGATGTCCCACATCGTCCGGAACTTGTCGATGAGCGCCCGCACGTCCGCGTCGGAGCTGTAGCAGACCGAGAGGCCGGGCGAGAGCGCGTACGTGAACTCGACGTGCCGCTGGGCCGCGCGGTCGGTGAGGTCCTTGATCTGCGCGAGCCGGTCGGCGGGGTAGGGGTCGCGCCACTTGGCCCGGAGGTAGTCGTCGTCCTTGGGCGAGTACACGTAGATGTTCATCTTGTGCTCGCCGTAGTAGTCGAGCTGGTCGAGGCGGGCCTCGTGCGACCACGGGGTGCCGTAGAACCCCTCGATGACCCCGCGCAGCGCGGTGCCGGGCCAGTCGCGTACGGCGAGTCCGGCGACCTTGCCGCCGGGCATGCTGCGGTGGGGCAGGACCTGGCGCAGGGTCTGGGCCGCGTAGTAGGTGCCGGTGGCGTCCTTGCCGGCGAGGACGATACGGCCGGCGCCGATCCCGAGAACGTATCCCTCGGCGGGCAGCGCGATGGGCCCTTCGAGCTTCTGCGCGGCCAGGGCGGCGGCGTCGCCCGCGTACACGGTGAGCCTGCCGGGGACCGGGCGCCCGGCGCGGACGACGTGGCGGGCGCCGGCCCGGCGCAGGGCCGTCTCCACCACGTCGAGCGTGGGTCCGTCGGCCGTCCCGGCGACGAGGGTGACGGTGGGGGTGATGGTCACCCGGTCCTCGCGGTTCTCGACGGACTGCGGGGTCGGGGTGATGGTGGGGGCGTCCTGGGCCCGGGCAGGTGCGGGCGGGGCACCTGCCGCCCGGGCGGACGGTCCGGCGGCGAGCATTCCGCCGGCGAGCAGGGTCGCCGCGGCGGTGAGTGCGGTGATGCGGGGCGGGCGAGGCGTCACAGATCCTCCATTGGTCACTCAAGTCACCAGAGTCGCGCAACACAACGAGACTGAATTCAACATCCTGGCGCTTACATGTCAATGGTCTGGACAACATCAATGCGCCGACCTGCGGGTTTGTCTTCGAAAACCGCTCTTACGCACCGAGGTGAGGGGCCGCCTGGCCCTCGCGCGGCTACCGCGCGAAGAGCTCGAACGGGACGGCCGGGCGTCCGCCGAAGCGGTCCGCGGCCGCCTCGGCGTTGCCGGTCAGGAAGGTCCGGCAGTATGTCTCGGGGTCTTCGTCCGTAAGGACTTCGATGTAGGTGCGGTGGGCGAGCAGGGACTGGACGGACCGCTCCAGACCGGCGGTCGCGTCCACCGCGTGCGTGGGCGCGGATGATCCCGCCACGGCCACCCAGCGCACCCCGTCCCACGGCTGGAGGCCCCGCTCCTTCAGCTCCGGGAAGATCCAGCGGTTGCCCGCGTCGGCCGCCGCGTCGAGGGTGGCGCGGCCGACTGCGCGGTGGTCGGGCGTGTTCCAGGCGACACCGCCCCAGGTGTCCCGGTGGTTCAGCGTGATCACCAGCTCCGGGCGGTGCCGGCGGATGGCCGCGGCAATGTCGCGGCGCAGGGGGATGCCGTACTCGATCACCCCGTCGCGGTGGTCCAGAAACTCCACATGGGAGACGCCGACGGCGGCCGCACTCGCCCGCTGCTCCCGCTCGCGCAACGGCCCGCTCGTCTCCGGGTCCAGGGTGTCGATGCCGGCCTCACCCCTGGTGGCGAGCAGATAGGCGACCTCTCGTCCGGCATCGGTCCAGCCGGCCACGGCTGCCGCGCAGCCGTACTCCAGGTCGTCGGGGTGGGCGACCACGGCAAGCGCGCGCCGCCAGTCCTCGGGCATGGGCTTCAGCTGCTCGGTCATATCCGCAGGCTAACGGGCAAGGCGGCGGGGAGACCCGTGACACGACGGCTTCGATACCCAGGGGGGTATCCTGGGCTGTCCGGGGCAGGCGAGAGCGAGACCTGCCCCGCACCCGGTGACCGAAAGGACCACAGCTCGTGACCAGCCCTGTAACCCTCTCCCCCACCCAGGCCGCCGCCCGGCTCGCGGAGTTCACCGTGATCGACGTGCGGGGACCCGGCGAGTACGCCGCAGGCCATGTGCCGGGGGCGCTGAACATACCGCTCGACCGCCTCGACGAGGCGCTGCCCGCGCTGAAGTCCGCTTCCGCGCGCGGCGCGCTGCTCATGGTCTGCGCCTCGGGCGTCCGGTCGACGCGCGCCTGCGACATCCTCTCGGCGGCCGACATCGACGCGGCGACGCTGGTCGGCGGCACCTCGGCGTGGGAGAGCGAGGGCCACGGCCTGGAGCGCCCGGAGGGTGCGCGGGCCGTCTGGCCCATGGAGCGCCAGGTCCGCCTGGCGGCCGGGTCGCTCGTGGCGGCCGGGGTGCTCGCCGGCGTCAGGTTCCCCGCCGCGCGCTGGCTGTCGGCAGGGGTGGGCGCCGGTCTCGTCTTCTCCGCCGTCACCAACACCTGCGGCATGGCGGCCGTCCTGTCGAAGCTTCCGCACAACCGCGCGCCGCACTCGGCGGCGGACCTGGACGCGACGCTGGAAACGCTCCAGGCCTGAGGCAGCCCGCCCGAGGCGGTACCGACCGGCCTGAGACGGTACGACGCTCGGGGCCGGCCGCTGGTCTGCGGCCGGCCCCGAGCGCTGTGTCACACCTCGTCGCGGACCAGCGCGAGCAGCCGGTCCAGCACGCGCGGTCCGCCCGCGCGCAGCCCGTCGTGCTCGAACTCGTCGGTCACCCAGGTGCGCAGGCCACGGATCGCGGACGCCGTGCGCAGGGCGTGGGCGGTGTCCACGTACATGTCGTCGTGGTAGACGGCGGCGGCCACCGGCACCTCGTTGGCGGCCAGGCGCTCGGGGTCGTACAGCGGCTCCCAGTCGGTGCGGTCCGCGAGGAGCGCGGCCGTCTCGCGCAGCGGGCGCAGCGCCGGATCGACCTCGAAGTGCCAGGGGTGGATCGTCTCGCCCGTGAACAGGACCGGACCGTCGCCGGCCAGCGCCGTCGCGGCGTCGAACTGCGGGAACTCGGCGCGGACCCGCTCGGCCGCCCAGGCGGTGGGGCGCCCGCCCTGGCCGTAGATGGCCTCGTGCAGGAGGGCGTACAAGGGGTGGCCGGCGAAGGAGGTCGCCGTGCGCACGGCCTCCTGGAAGGCGTCGGAGAGCTGGGTGCCGTGCGCGGTGGGCACGAAGGCGTTCTCCAGCAGGTAGTGCAGCTGGTGGCTGCCGCTGCCGCCGCCGAGCAGGATGCCGAGCGACTGGAAGCTCTCCGGCGTCAGCCGGTGCCCGGCGCTCTCGGGGCGGTGCTCCGCGAGGTGAGCGGTGATCTCGCGGGCGCGTTCGACGTCCTGCGGGTAGCGGGCGTAGTGCGCGGCGACCTTGCGCTCGACGCGGGGGTACGCGGCCCGGTAGACGTCGTCCGCGTGGGCGTCCAGGGAGGGCAGACCGCCGGTGATCAGGACGGTGCTCAGCCCCTCGGGGGCGGCCGAGAGGTAGCGGACGGCGCAGAAGCCGCCGAAGGACTGGCCGAGGACGGTCCAGGGGGCTCCGCCGGTCAGCTGCGGGCGGATGAACTCGCAGTCGCGCACGATGCTGTCCGCGCGGAAGTGCGCGAGGTAGCCGGCCTGCTCGCGCGGCCCGCCGCGCAGGGGCAGGGTCTGCCGGTTGGCCGGGGTGGACAGGCCCGTGCCGCGCTGGTCGAGCAGGAGCACCCGGAACTCGCGCACCGCCCGGCCGAGCCACGCCTCCGCGCCGCTGAAGCGCCGGGCGCCGAAGCCGGGGCCGCCCTCCAGGTAGAGCAGCCAGGGCAGCTCCTGACCGGCCTTGGACGCGGACACGATCTCCCGGCCGAAGACCTCGATCTGCTCACCGCCGGGGTCGGCGTGGTCGAGCGGGACGGTGAAGCGGTGGTCGGTGAGGACGAGGCCGGGCTGCCGGTAGCTGTTCAAGGGTGCTCCTGGATCGGACGGTTCCCGGACAGTTCAGCACACCGGTGTGCCCCGGACGGTCGCGGCCCGTGTGCGCCCGGGGCGTACGCCTCCTACCGTGCAGTGCATGATCCGGTTCGAGCAGGTCGGCAAGGTCTATCCGGACGGCACGACCGCGGTCGACGAGCTGTCCTTCGAGGTCGACGAGGGAGAAATGGTCACCCTGGTGGGTCCTTCGGGCTGCGGGAAGACCACCACGATGATGATGGTGAACCGGCTGATCGAACCGACCTCGGGTCGTATCCTCGTCGACGGCCGGGACATCATGAAGACCGATCCGGTGAAGCTGCGGCGGGGCATCGGCTACGTCATCCAGCAGGTGGGCCTCTTCCCGCACCGGACCGTCCTCGACAACACGGCGACCGTGCCGGCCCTGGTGGGCTGGAAGCGTTCCAGGGCCCGGGAGCGGGCGGCAGAGCTGCTCGACCTGGTGGGCCTGGACCCGTCGACGTACGGCTCCCGCTACCCCGCGCAGCTCTCCGGCGGCCAGCGCCAACGGGTCGGCGTGGCGCGGGCCCTCGCCGCCGATCCTCCGGTGCTCCTGATGGACGAGCCGTTCGGTGCGGTGGACCCGGTGGTGCGCGAGCGGCTGCAGAACGAGTTCCTGAAGCTCCAGTCGAAGGTGAGGAAGACGGTTCTGATGGTCACCCATGACATCGAGGAGGCCGTGCGGATGGGTGACCGGATCGCGGTGTACGGCCAGGGGCGCATCGAGCAGTTCGACACGCCGGGCGCCGTGCTCGGCTCGCCCGCGACGCCGTACGTGGCGGAGTTCGTCGGCGCCGACCGGGGCCTGAAGCGGCTGTCGGTCACCGCGATCGAGCCGGACGACCTGGAGCAGCCGCCGCAGGCCCGGCTGGACGAGCGGGCCGGGGCGGTCGCGGCCCGGCTGGGCGCGGCCGGTGCGCGGTGGGCGGTCGTGCTGAACGAGGCGGGCGAGCTGCACGGCTGGGTGTCGGCGGACGCGCTGCGGATCGCCGGGGACCGGGGCACGGTAGGTGAGCTGGCCCGCCGGATGGACGCGTGGGTGCCGGTCGGCGCACCGCTGAAGCGGGCGTTCAGCGAGATGCTCCAGCACGACGCGGGGTGGATCGCGGTGCTGGACGGGGCGCGTTTCCTAGGGGTGCTGACGCCGGCGAAGCTCCATGAGGCGCTGCGGCGTTCGGTGGACGCGGACGCGCAGGGCGTGGGGCGCGACGAGGTGCGGTTCGACTCGGTGGCGGACGCCTGAGGGGAGCGGCCGGCCGGTCAGGCGTCCGCGGCGTACTGCCAGAAGTCGCGCATCGACCGCGGCGGCGTGGGGCCGGTCAGTTCCACCTGGCTGAGCATGATCGCGGCCGTGCCGGTCTCCGGGATGATGTGCGCCGTGGTGCCGGTGCCGCCGACCCAGCCGTAGCGCCCCGGAACGTTCCAGGGGGCGGTCCTGTCGATGTCCACCGAGCCGCCGAAACCCCAGCCCTTTCCCTCGGTGAACAGTCCGCTGGCCTCGCGCTGCGCGGAGGTCAGGTGGTCCGTCGTCATCCGCCGCACCGACGCGGACGTCAGGAGGCGCTTGCCGCCCGCCGTCCCCTCGTCGAGCAGCATGCGGGCGAAGGCGTACAGGTCGTCCGCGGTGGAGACCAGGCCGCCGGCTCCGGACGGGAAGTCCGGCATGCCGCTCCACTGCCCGGCCGGCGTGTCGATCAGCTCCAGCCCGCCGTCCGCGGTGGGCCTGTACTGCGCGGTGAAGCGGCCGAGCTTCTCCGCCGGGACCGCGAAGCCGGTGTCGCTCATGCCGAGCGGGACGAAGATCCGCTCGGCGAAGAACTCCGGCAGCGGCTGCCCGGAGACGCGTGCGATGAGCACGCCCAGGATGTCGGAGCAGGTGTTGTACAGCCATTCCCTGCCCGGCTGGGAGAGCAGTGGGATGCGCGAGAGCGCCTCCATCCAGGCGTCCGGGGGAAGGACGCCGCTCTGCAGCGGTGAGCCCTGTTTCAGCTCGCCGAACAGGAGGCCGACGGCGGGCAGCGAGAAGTCGGACGGGAATCCGTACCCGGCGCGCGACGTCATGAGGCCGAGGAGGGTGATGGGGCGGGACGCCGGGACCACGTCGTCCACCGGGCTCTCCGGGGTGCGCACGACGACGGGTGCCGCCAACTCGGGCAGCCACGGGGCGACCGGGTCGTCCAGCGCGATCCGGCCGTCCTCGACCAGCGTCATGACCGCGGCGGCCGTGACCGGTTTGGTGAGCGACGCGATCCTGAAGAGCGAGTCGCGGGCCATCGGCGTGCCGTCGTCCGTGCCGGCGCCGCCCACCGCCACCACGTCCGCGTGACCGCCGCGCGCCACCAGGCCCACGGCGCCGGGGACCGATCCGTCGCGGACCTGCTTGTCGAGAACTTCGCGCAAGGTGCTCATCGCTCCGCCTTCTCCGATGGGTGTCGGCATACTGACCGGTGCGGCGGCGCGGACTCATAGGTCCACGCCGGGCTGCTCCGCGGTCTCAGCCCTTCTCGGCGGGGATGAGGTGTTCGGAGCGCAGGTAGGCGCGGGCCACGTCCTCGGGGAGCCGTCGCCAGCTGTCGACCTGTTCGTTCAGCCGGGCCAGGTCCGCCGTGGTGAGGACGGTGTTCAGCTTGCCGAGGGCCTTGCGCACGCCCTCGCCCCCGGCGCGGGATCGGTTGACGACGGGGACGAGGTAGTCGGCGTTCTGGAGGTGCTTGTCGTCGGCGAGCAGGACGAGCCCGAAGTCGTCGAGGGTCGCGTCGGTGGTGGTGGTCAGCACCATCTGGTCCCGGCCGCTCTGGACGGCCTGCTTGGCCTGGGTGGTGCCGACGCCCTTGGGGTCCACTGCGGTGATGTCGATGCCGTACGTCTTCTTGAGACCGGGTGCGCAGTACGGGCGCTGCACGCACTCGTCGCCGGCCGCGAGCCGTACGGGCAGTCCCGAGCGGCCGAGGTCGCTGAGGGTCTTCAGGTGGTGCTTGCGGGCGTAGGCGGCGGTGACGGCGAACGCGTTCTGGTCGACGGCCTTGCCGGGGTCGAGGACGGTGAGGCCGCGGGGCGCGGCGAGGGCGCGCAGGGCCTTCATGGTGGTGGCGAGGCCGGGTGAGCCGACGGGGGTGGCGTCGGCGCCGTTCTTCTTGGCGTTCAGCCAGTCGGCGAAGGTCGCCGCGTACTCCGGTACCACGTCGATCTGGCCGTTCTCCAGCGCGGGTTCGTAGATCTCCCGGTTGGTGACGGAGATGATCCTCGTGGAGTATCCGGCGCGGCCGAGGAGCAGGGCGTACATCTGGGCCAGGAGGTCGCTCTCGGTGAAGCCCGCCGAGCCGACGGTCAGGTGCTTGCTGTCGCCGGGCGGGGCGGTGACCTCGCCCTGGTTCTCCAGGCTCGGCCCGGTGTTGCAGGCGGTGGCCGCCAGCAGCAGGAGCACTGTGAGCGGACGGTGTGCCCGCGTGCGGGGTCCCGCCCTCACGCGGTCCCCCCCGCACGCAGTCCGAGGCGGCCGGGCGCGAGCCGCTGGGCCGCTTCGAACAGGCCCTCGACGATCAGTGCGAACGCCGCGACCAGGACCGCTCCGGCTACCACCTGTGCGGTGGAGGCGAGGTTGAACCCGGCCGTGATGATGCGGCCGAGGCCCCCGCCGCCCGCGAGAGCCGCGATGGTGGCCGTGGCGACGAGCTGGACGGCGGCGATGCGCACCCCGGTGAGGATGAGGGGCAGGGCGAGGGGCATTTCGACGCGGAGGAGCATCTGCCGGCCCGTCATGCCCATGCCCCGGGCGGCCCGGACGACGTCCTGGTCGACCTCGCGCATGCCGACGTAGGCGTTGGTGAGCAGCGGGGGCACGGCGAACAGGACGAGCGCCACGATGGTCGGCCCCTCCCCCCAGCGGCCGACGGGGGTGAGCAGGAGCAGCACCAGGACGGCGAAGGTGGGCACGGCGCGCCCGACGTTGGAGATGTTGACGGCGAGCGCCCCGCCCTTGCCGATGTGGCCGAGGAACAGGGCGACGGGCAGCGCGATGAGGCAGCTGGCCAGGAGGCAGACGACGGTGAGGTAGAGGTGCTGGCCGAGGCGGGTCCAGATGCCGTCCTGGCCGTGCCAGTGCGCGGAGGTCGTGAGCCAGGACCAGGCGTCCGTCAGGGTGTTCACGACCGGCTCCTCGTCCACGGGGTCAGCAGGCGTTGCAGCAGCAGGAGAAGCAGGTCGGCGGCGACGGCGATGACGACGCACAGCACGGACGCGGTGAGCACCTGGGCCTTGAAGTAGGTGTTCATCCCCGCGTAGATGAGGTTGCCCAGACCGCCGTAGCCGACGATGGCGCCGATGGTGACCAGGGAGACCGCGGAGACGGTCGCGATGCGCAGCCCGGCCATGGCGGCGGGCAGGGCGAGCGGGAGTTCCACGGCGACGAGCAGCCGTACGGGGCCGTAGCCCATGCCGCGGGCGGCCTGCCGGGTGTCCTCGGGCACGGCGCGCAGCCCCGCGAGGATGTTGCGTACGAGCAGGGTCAGCGAGTACAGGACGAGTCCGGCGACGACGAGCGAGGCGGAGAGGCCGTACACCGGCAGCAGCAGCGAGAACATGGCGAGCGACGGGATGGTGTACAGGATCGTCGTCACGCCGAGCACCGGCCCGGCCGCCCAGTGCCAGCGGCGGGCGGCGAGGGCGAGCGGCAGGGCGAGGACGAGGCCGATGAGCACGGACACCGCGGTCAGCTGGACGTGTTGCAGGGCAGCGTCCCAGAGAATGTGCCGGCGGCTGCTCAGATAGGCGCCGCAGACCCACTCGTTGCGCGCGAGGCAGTCGTCGGGGGGCGCGGTCACCCGTCCATTGCAGCCCGTACGGGCCGGGGGCGCGCGCTCGGATCGGCCGATCGGGCCGCCGCGCCCCCGTTCGTCCGTCAGGAGGCGGCGGCTTTGTCCAGGATCGCGGCCAGTTCATCGGGGCGGGAGATCATCGGCCAGTGGCCGGTGTCCATCGTGACCAGTTCCCACCGCTCGCTCGTCAGCAGGCGGGCCACGTCCTCGCCCGGTTCGGGACCGTCGAGGAGGCACTTGATGTACGTCGCCGGCAGCTCGGCCAGCGGGCGGTCCAGCACGGCGGGGTCGCTCAGGGCGGCGCCCGGGTGCGGCGTGGCACCGGCCAGGAAGCGCGCGATCTGTTCGTCGGTCATGTCCTGGCCCTCGAACTCGGCGGCCTCCGGCAGGGCCCAGAGGCCACCGTTCCCGTCGAGCCGGCCCTGGAGCGCGTCCGGGCCCTGCCACCAGGCGGAGACGAACGACTCACCGTCGGTGGGCACACTGGCGTCGACGAAGACGACGCGGGTCAGCCGGTCGCCGAGGCGCTCGGCGGCCTGGCCCACGGGAATGCCCGAGTAGCTGTGGCCGACGAGGACGACGTCGCGCAGACCGAGCCGCTCCACCTCTTCGACGACGTCGTTCACATGGGTCTGCCCGCCGACCGGCCGCTCGCGCTTCTCGCCGACTCCGGACAGGGTCACCGGATGGACGCCGTGCCCGGCCGCACGCAGGCGCGACGCCACGTCGTCCCACACCGATCCGCTCAGCCAGGCACCCGCCACCAACACGAATTCAGTCATGCCGGGGACCCTAATCGAGGGGACCGACAACGCCGTCAGGCCGCGTCCCCGCCACCCACGGGGCGCGCCGCCGCGCGGAGTTCGAGGACCTCCAGGACGCGCTGTCCCCAGCGCAGGTTCTCCTCCTCGAAGGACCGGCCGCGCATCAGGGTCAGATAGGGGCCGACGCGTCCGGTCTCCGCGAGGAAGTCCGCCTCGTCGCGGCCGTCCAGGAGGCGCAGGCGCAGCCGTTCGTAGCGGGCGAGTCTGGCGCGCGACCACTCCATGCGTTCCTCGACCGAAGCGCGTACCGCGTCGGGGTCGCCGACGTCCACGGCCTGGATCATGACGAGCAGTTCGTCCCGGATGGCGGTGGGCCGGGGCGACTCGGCGGTGAACGCGCCCAGTTCACGGCGGCCGTCCGGCGTGAGCGTGAAGAGCCGCTTGTTCGGGCGGCGCAGCTGCTCGACCACACGCGCCTCGATCAGGCCGACCTCCGCGAGCCGGTCCAGTTCCCGGTAGAGCTGCTGGGGGGTGGCGGACCAGAAGTTCGCCACCGAGACGTCGAAGACCTTCGCCAGGTCGTACCCGGACGCCTCACCTTCGAGGAGGGCCGCCAGGACCGCGTACTTGAGTGACATCTGGACACGCTAGCACCCGTGTGATTAATCTCGTTGGCATCTATTCAACAAATTGACTATGGAGGCCGGGATGCTCGCTTTCCGCAAGGCGGTCGAGGCGCACGATCTGACGGCGGTCGAGGCGGCGCTGGCCGACGACGTCGTCTTCACCAGCCCGGTGGCGTTCAAGCCCTACCCCGGGAAGCCGGTCACTGCCGCGATCCTGCGGGCCGTCTCGGAGGTGTTCGGGGACTTCCGCTACGTACGGGAGACGGCGAGCCCGGACGGGCGCGACCACGCGCTCGTCTTCACGGCGAAGGTCGGCGACCGGGAGATCACCGGTTGCGACTTCCTCCACTTGAACGAGGAGGGCCTGATCGACGACCTCATGGTGATGGTCCGCCCCCTTTCGGCCGCGCAGGCGCTGGCCGCGGAGATGGGGGCGCGGTTCGAGCAGATCAGCCGGGAGGCGGCGGCGGGCTGACCCGACCGCTCCCGCGCGGAGTCGGCCGGGCAGCGCCGGGAACCTCGCCACGGTGGGTGCCACCACGGTGTCGAGGGCGAGGCGTGGGCGTATTGTCCGGTTATGGACAATGCCGGGCCCGCCACGGACTCCGCGGAGGACCTTCTGGACGCGGCGGTGGCCCGCGCCATGCGGGAGACGGGCGCCGCCGTGGCGATGCTCTACCTGCTGCCGCCCGGCGAATCGACGCTCCGGCTCGCCGTGCTGGCCGGGATCCCGGCGGAGATCGCCGATCCCTGGCTGCGGGTGCCGCTGTCCGCACCCATACCGGTGTCCGACGCGGTGAAGGACCGGCACCTGGTGTGGCTCGGCAGCCAGGAGGAGCTGGCCAGGCGCTATCCGCGCCCCGCGCTCGTCCTGCCGTACCGTTTCGCGCTCGCCGCCGCGCCCCTGGCCGGCGGAGTCGAGGCGCTGGGCGGGATCGTGCTGCTGTGGCCCGGCTCCCACGCGGCCCAGCTGACGCCGCAGGAGCGTGCGGCGGTCGCCGACTGCTGCGGTGACGCGGCGCGGGTGCTGCGCGAGGCACGCGACCGGGGCCGTCCGGTGGCGGCGGGCGCCGGGCCGCGGGTGCTGCCCCCGGTCACCGCGCCGCCGCCCGCGCACACCGAGGCGGTCGCCGCCGCGGACTTCCTCGCCCGGCTGCCGGGCGGCTGCTGCACCCTCGACATGCACGGCAGGATCACCTTCCTCACGGAGACCTGCGCCGACCTGGTCGGCGGGCGCGTGGAGGACCTGGTGGGGACGCTGCCCTGGGAGTCGCTGCGCTGGATGGCCGATCCGCTCTTCGAGGACCAGTACCGGGGCGCGATGATCAGCCGCGAGCCGATGTCCTTCGTGGCCCTGCGGCCGCCGGACCAGTGGCTGTCGTTCCGCCTCTACCCCGACGCGTCCGGCATCAGCGTGTACATCACACCCGTGAGCGGGCCGCATGCCCCGGCACTCCCCACCGCCACCGGCGCCGCCGCGTCTCCCAGCGCCCCGGGCCGTGCCGTCGCGCTCTACCACCTGATGCATCTGGCCGCGACGCTCACCGAGGCCGTGGGCATCCAGGACGTGATCGACCTGATCTCCGAGCAGCTGGTGCCCGCCTTCCGCATCCAGGCGCTGGCCGTGCTGACGGCGGCGGAGGGGCGGCTGCGCATCGAGGGGCACCGCGGTTTCAGCGACGAGCTGATGGACTGCTTCGAGGGCGCGCCGCTGACCTCGCCCGTCCCGGTGGCCCACGTCCTGACGACCGGTGTCCCCGCCTTCTACCGGACCTTCGACGAGTTCCGGCGCGCCTTCCCGCCCGCGTCGCTCCAGGAGGGCCTGGTCGCCTGGGCCTTCCTGCCGCTCTGTGCCTCGGGGCGCCCTGTCGGGACGCTGGTGCTCGGTTACGAACGTACGCGCCCCTTCGAGCCGGAGGAACGGGCGCTGCTCACGTCGATCGCCGGGCTCATCGCCCAGGCCCTGGACCGGGCCCGCCTGTACGACACGAAGGAGCAGCTGGCCCACAGCCTCCAGGCCCATCTGCTGCCCCACACCCTGCCCCGGATCGCCGGTCTGGACGTGGCCGCCCGTTATCTGCCCGCCACCCGCGGCATGGGCATCGGCGGCGACTTCTACGACGTCATCCCTCTCGACGCCACGACCGCCGCCGCGGCCATCGGTGACGTCCAGGGCCACAACGTGAAGGCCGCCGCGCTGATGGGGCAGGTGCGCACGGCGGTGCACGCCTCGGCCGGCGCGCCGCCCGCCGAAGTGCTCGCGCGCACCAACCGGCTGCTCGCCGATCTCGACCCGGACCTCTTCACCAGCTGCCTCTACGTCCATCTGGACCTGGCCGGCCACCGCGCGCTGCTGGCCACGGCCGGCCACCCTCCCCCGCTGCTGCGCCACCCCGGCGGGGACACCGAGGTGCTGCGGCTGCCTCCCGGGCTGCTGCTGGGCATCGACCGGGACGCCCGCTACCCGACCACCGAGATCCCGTTGCCGCCGGGCGCCACGCTGGCGCTGTACACGGACGGTCTGGTGGAGGTGCCCGGCACGGATCTCGACGAGTCGACGGCGGCGCTCGCCCGCCAGTTCACCCGGAGCGGCGACCGGCCGATGGACGCCGTCGCGGACAGTCTCGTCCGGTACGCGAAGGACGCCACACCCGGCAGCGATGACAGCGCGCTGCTGCTCATCAAGGCGCTGGAGAGCGAGGCTGAGTGACGTGTGGGGGCGGGCCCGCGCCCCGATTTCTCAGTCCCCGGGCACACCGAACGTTTCCTCCGCCACGACGAGTTCCCGCGTGAAGGCGTGCTCCGGCGCGCCCAGCACCCGGCCCGCCGCCCCCGACTCCACCACCCTGCCGTCCTCCATCACCGCGATCCGGTCCGCCAGAGCGGCGGTCCCCAGATCGTGGGTGATCAGGACGAGCGCCTCGACGCGTCCCGAGCGCAGCAGTCCTCCGAGCAGACCGAGCACCGCGTCCCGGGCCACCGGATCGAGGCCCGAGGTGATCTCGTCGCACACCAGCACCCGGGGGCGGGCCAGAGCGGCACGGGCGAGGGCCGCGCGCTGGAGTTCGCCGCCGGACAGGTGCGCGGGGAGGCGCGCCGCCTTCTCCGCCGGGAGCCCGAGGGCGCTCAGCAGCGCGAGCGCCTCGCGCCTCGCCACGGCCGGGGCCGCACCGCGCAGCCGTACCGCTGTACGCGCCACCTGGTCGGCCACGGGGCGGTACTCGTCGAAGGCCGCCTTCGCGTCCTGGAAGACGTGCTGCACACCGGCCACCTGGCTCCGGGAGCGGTCGCGCAGACCGGGCGGCAGGGGCTGCCCGACGAGGCGCACCTCCCCGGCGTGGCGGGGGTGCAGGCCGCTCAGGCAGCGGGCCAGGGTGGTCTTGCCGCTCCCGGACCGGCCCGCCACGGCCAGGCACTCACCGGCGCCGACGGTGAGCGAGACGCGGTCGAGTACCGGCGTCCGGCCGTGGCGCGCGACGAGGGACCGCACGTCGAGCACCGCGTCGCCCCGCCCCGCCCCGCCCAGAGGGGCCCGGCCGGACGCGGCCGCCGGTCCCGCGTCCCGCACCCGCCCGTCCCGCAGGACGACCACCTCGTCGGCCAACGCACGGACGACGCCCGTGTCATGGCTGAGCAGCAGTACGGCGATCCCCTGCCGGGCCACATCGGCGAGCAGGTCCACGACCCCGCGCTTGGTCAGGGGGTCCTGTCCGGTGGTCGGCTCGTCCGCGACGACGACACGGGCGCCGAGCAGCAGCACCTGGGCGAGCGCCACGCGCTGCTGCTGGCCCCCGGAGAGCTGGTGCGGGAAGCGGCGCAGCAGCCGGCCGTCCGCCGGCAGCCGGACACGGTCGAGCGCGTCGAGCACCCGTTCGCGCGCCGCGGCCCGGCGCCGGGATCGCGGGAGGTGGCGCACCCGGCCGCGGGCGATGTCCCTCAGCAACGCCCCGATGCGGCGCGCCGGGTTGAGCACGGCCGCCGGGTGCTGCGGTACGTAGCCGATGAGGCCCTGCGGGACCCTTACGGTGCCGGTCACCCGTGATCCGTCCGGGTACTCGCCGAGCAGGGCGAGCCCCACGGTCGTCTTGCCGCTGCCCGAGCCGCCGGTGAGGGCGGTGATCCGGCCGGGCCGCAGGCTGAGGCCGACGCCGTCGAGTACGAGGCGCCCGCCGATCTCCACCCGCAGCCCCTCGATCACGGCGACCGGGTCCTGGGCGGCGGCATGTACAGGGGTCATCGGTTCTTCTCCGGGCGGTGCGGGCGGGCGAGCGCCGCGTCGACGAGCAGGTTGCCGCCCATGGTGAGCGCGACGATCAGCAGGGCGGGTACCACCGTCGCCCAGGGCTGCACGGACAGGCCGGTGCGGTTGCGGTCCACCATCACGGCCCAGTCGGCGGCGTCCGGTGCCACGCCCACGCCGAGGAAGGCGGCGGTGGCCACGAGGTAGACCGCGCCGGTGAGGCGTACGCCGATGTCCGCGGCGAGCGGGCGGGCGACGGCCCGTCCGACGTAGCCGAGGGCCAGTCGCACCCAGCCCTCTCCCTGCATGCGCAGCGCCTCGACCGCAGGGCGCGAGGCGGCTTCCGCTCCGGCGGCCCGTACGATCCTGGCCGCGTCCGGGATGCCGACGAGCGCGACCACGGTCGCGAGCCGGGCCGGGCCCGGCTGCACGGCGGTGGCCACCAGCAGGACGACGAGGAGCGACGGCACGGCCAGCAGGACGTCCAGCGGGCGCATCAGCACCTCCTCCAGCCAGGCCCGCCGGGTCAGGGCGCAGACGAATCCGACGGGCAGCGCCACCGCGTAGGTCAGGGCTGTCGCCGCGAGGGCGACGGTGACGACGGACCGGCCGCCGAGCAGGACCTCGCGGAACACGTCACGGCCGGTGAAGTCGGTGCCGAGCGGATGGCCGGCGCCGGTGGTCAGCGAGGTACCGCGCGGACCCGCGTCACCGGCGAACAGCGGTCCCGCCAGGGCGATGAGAAGCGGCACGCCGACGACGAGGAGGCCGGGGGCGAATCGTCGGGCCCCCCGGCCCCTGGCGGCCCCGCCCGGACGGCCGACGACGATTCTCTTCAGGCCGCGCCGGGAACGGGCCACGGCGACCGCCATCACGCGGCCACCTCCGTCCGGGGTGCGAGGCGGTGGGTGACCAGGTCTGCGCCCAGGTTGAGCAGGACGGTGACGAGACCGAAGACCACCGCGAGCCCCTGCACCGTGGGCAGATCGCGCTCCGCGACCGCGTTCATGAGGACCGTGCCGAGTCCGGGGACCACGAACAGGGCCTCGACGACGACCACCCCGCACAGCAGCCAGTCGACCGTGCGGGCCAGTTGCTGGGCGGCCGGGGCGAGGGCGTTGGGGAGGGCGTGCGCGTACCGTACGCGGGTGCGGGAGAGGCCGCAGCGCCGCGCCTGTGCCACGTACGGGGAGGCCAGCGAGTCGAGCATGCCCGCGCGGACGAGCCGGGCGAGCGAGCAGACCGGGCGGGCGAGCAGGGCGAGGACGGGCAGGACGAGTGCGGCGGGGTGGGAGGCCAGTTCGGTGCCGTACCCCACGGCGGTCGGCGGGAACCAGCCGAGCCGCAGGGCGAACACGGTCACCAACAGGGCGCCCAGCGCGAATTCCGGCACGGCGTACAGGCTGAGCAGCACCGCGCTCACGACCCGGTCCACGGCCCCTCCCTCTCGGCGGGCAGCCAGCACGCCGAGGCCGATTCCGGCCGGGACGAGCAGCAGGACGGTCGGCACGGCGAGCAGCAGGGTGGGGCCGAAGCCGTCGGCGAGCGCGGCGGCGACCGGCCGCCCCGACGTCAGCGACACACCGAGGTCCCCGTGGAGCAGCCCGGCCGTCCAGACCAGCAGGCGCTCAAGGGGCGGCCGGTCCAGGTGCATGGCCGCGCGGACGGCCTCGATGCGTGCCGGATCGGGCTGGTCGCCGGCGAGGGCGACGGCGGCGTCGCCCGGCAGGGCCTCGGTGGCGGCGAAGACGAGCAGCACGACGGCGGCGGTCTGCGCTCCGCCGAGCAGCAGCCGTCGCGCCACGCGGTGTCCGGTCGCGCTCACGCCAGCCACACCTTGTCGAAGCGGGCCCAGTCGAGGGTGTTGGCGGGCGCCTGCCGCGCGACGCCCCGGACGTTGCGAGCGGTGCCGAGTATCCAGTCGGCGAAGCCCCAGCTGAGGAACGGACCCTCGGTGTACAGGCGGCGCTGCATCCGGGCGTAGACCTCGGCGCGCTGCCCGGGGTCCTTCGTGGACTGAGCCTGCCGGTACAGGTCGTCGAAGTCCCGGTGGCGCCAGTGCGTGGCGTTGGTGGTCGAGTCGGTGAGCAGGCGCTGGGAGAGGTGCGACTCGATGGGCATCGCCCCGGACCGGTAGCAGCACAGCGTGCCCGCGTCGAGGATGTCCTTCCAGTACGTGTCCTTGCTGCCGGTCCGTACGCGGACGGTGATGCCCGCCTTCGCGGCCTGGTCGCGGAAGACGGCGGCCGCCTCGGTGAAGCCGGTGGCGACCGGTGAGGTGTCCAGGGTGATCCGCAGGTCGTCGGCGCCGGCCTCCTTCAGGAGCCGCCGGGCACGGCCGAGGTCCTGTTCGCGCTGGGGAAGGCCGTCGGCGTAGTACTCGTAGCCCTTGCCGAAGAGGTCGTTGCCGATCTCGCCGGCCCCGGAGAGGGCGCTGCGTACGAGTTCCGCGCGGCCGGCGACGAGGAACAGCGCCTGGCGGACGCGGCGGTCGTCGAAGGGCGGCCGGTCGGTCTTCATGGCGAAGGACTGCATGGCGCTGTTGCGCAGCCGCACGATGGTCACGCGCCCGCCGTCTTCAAGGGCGCGGGCGGTCGCCGGGTTCAGCTCGTGGGCGTACTCCACCTGACCACCGAGCAGGGCGTTGACGCGCGCGGACTCCTCGTCGGCGACGACGAACTCCAGTTCGTCCAGGTGCGGCGCGCCCTCCCAGTAGTCGTCGTTGCGGCGCAGCAGGGTGGAGCGGCCCGGCGCGAAGGAGACCAGGCGGAACGGCCCGCTGCCGACGGGTGCGTGGTCGAAGTCGCCCTCGCGCGCCGACGCCGGAATGATGTACGCGCCGAACGCGGCCATGACATTGGGGAATTCGGCGGTCGGGCGCTTGAGGACGAACTCGACGGTCCGCTCGTCCAGGGCGCGGCTGGCGGACAGGTCGATCGGTTCGAGGGAGGCCCTGGCACGGAAGGCGCGCTGCGGGTCGGCTATGCGACGGTAGCTGTGCAGGACGTCGGCCGCTGTCACGGGTTTCCCGTCGTGGAAGGCGGCGGCGCGCAGGGGGACCTTCCACCGCTTGAGGGTGGCGTCCGGCTCCCAGGAGTCGGCGAGGCGCGGCTGCGCGGAGAGGTCGGCGCCGTAGTCGGCGAGCTTGTCGTAGAGGGCCTTGGCACGGGCGGCGTCGGCGAACAGGTTGCTCAGGTGCGGGTCCAGGGTCTCGCTCGCCCCTCCCCCGGCGAAGGCGGCCCTCAGCCGGCCGCCGCGTTTCGGGGTGCCCGCCTCCGCCTTCGCGTCGGAGGTGCCGGGGTCGGTGGCGCCCGCGCAGCCGGTGAGAGCGAGGGCTCCGGCTGCTCCCGAGGCGATCAGGAGGCCGCGGCGGTGCAGGCCGGGGAGGTGGTGGTCGTGCGTCACGGGGTGTCGTCCTTGCTGTGTGGTGGGTGCGGGGCCCGGGCTCAGGCGTGCGGGGCGGTGCGCCGGGCTATGAGGTGGAGCCGGTCGCCGGTCGCCGTGCCCGCAGGTGCGGCGCCTTCGCGCCAGGCGGGGTCGGTGCGCGGTCCGGGCCCGTCGTGCAGGGCCAGCACCTCGAATCCGGCCTCGGTGACGGTGCGGCGCAGCTCCTCGGGCAGCAGCAGGCGCCAGGCCGAGCGCTGTGCCACCGGGGGCGAGCCGTCGTCGGTGGTCCAGGTGCGGGAGCGGTGCAGGAGGCGTGCGGCGGCGTCCACGCGCAGCCGGGTGACGGAGCGGTAGGTGACGCCTTCATGGGTGAAGGCGTGGGCGGCGGGGGCGTTGTCGAGGTGGGCGTGCCCCAGGAAGTAGGCGCCGTTGCGCATCTCCGCGACGAGCAGCCCGCCGGGTGCGAGCGCCCGGCGGCAGGAGGCGAGGAAGCCGTCGAGTTCGGCGTCGGTCCGGCAGTACAGCAGCGCGCTGTCCAGACAGGCCACGGTGTCGAAGCTTTCCGCTCCGAGGTCGAAGCGGCGCAGGTCGGCCGGGACGTAGCGGGGGCCGGGGTGGTGCCGGGCGGCGTGCCGGAGCATGGCCTCGGAGAGGTCCGCGCCGGTCACCGTACGGCCCAGGGAGTGGAGGTGGGCGGCGTCGCGACCGGTGCCGCAGCCGATGTCCAGGACGCGTGGGCCGCTTCCGTGAAGACGCAGGCACTCCTCGGCCCAGCGTCCGGCGAGCCGTTCGGTGTCCGGGAAGCGCGCCTCGTACAGGGCCGGGTTGTCGGTGAGCAGGTTCCTGTCCTTCACGGCCGTCCCCCTCACGCACGGGCCGGCACGGGTACCGGCCTTCCGGGCAGGGCCCCGACGCGGTGCAGTCGGGCGACGGCGGCCGCCGAGGCGAGCCCGAGGCCCAGGCAGCACGCCCACGGCAGCCACCCGGCTCCCGTGCGCGCACCGGTGTCCATGGTCCAGCCGACGGCCGCGTTGCCCAGGGCTGCCGCGATGCCGGAGACGACGTAGAAGACCCCGAAGTAGGTGCCGGTGAGCCGGGACCGGCCGAACGCGGGCACCAGCTCCATCACGAAGGGCTGCGCGACCATGAGCCCGGTCTGGAGGAGCAGGGCTCCCACCAGGACCGGGACCATGCGCAGTGCGGCTTCCGGCATGTCCCCGGGGTCCGCGGCGGCACCCGATGTCACGAGCATGGGCGGGACGAAGGCGGCGGCCATCAGCGCGAGGCCGCCGCTGATCCAGCCCGCCCGGCTGCCCCGGCGGTGGAGCGCCCGCGTGACGCGCAGCTGGAGTCCGAGCCCGGCGAGCGTCGCCACGACGAGGACCGGGCCGGCGGCGCCGTCCCATCCAGTGGCGCGGCGGGCGCCCTCGGGGAGCAGCAGATAGAGCTGGCTCTCCAGCGCGATCATGGCCACCATCGCCAGGGCGAACGCCATGAACGCCCGGTTCCCCACCACTTCGCGCCAGTCGGCGAGCACGCTCTCCTCGGCCGGCGCGACCTGTCCGGCCGGCAGCATCAGGGCTTGGGCTACGGTCAGGAGCGCGAACAGCCCGGCCGCCGTCAGGGCCGCGGCCCGGAAGTCGACGAGAAGGAGCGCGCTGCCGAGGAGGGGCCCGACGAGGGCGCCGGTCGTCGCGAACACGTTGAACAGGGCGAACGCCTCGGCCTTGCGCTCCCCCGCCTCCTGGGCGAGGTAGGCGCGGACGGCCGGATTGAACAGGGCGCCCGCGAGTCCGCTGAGCACGGAGGCGGTCAGCAGCACGGCCGTCCCGCCGCCGAGGGCGAACAGGCCGAAGCCCACGGTCCGCAGGGCGCAGCCTGCGGTGATCACCCCCCGTGCGCCCAGCCGGTCCGCGGCCGAGCCACCGATGACGAAGAGTCCCTGCTGGCTGAGGTTGCGCACCCCGAGCACGGTGCCGACGGCTGCGGCGGACATGCCGAGGTCGCGGCTCAGGTGGACGGCGAGGTAGGGGATGAGCAGGTAGAAGCCGGTGTTGACGCCGAATTGGTTGACCAGCAGGAGGCGGACGGCCGGGCTGAAGCTTCGGATCTCGCGCCAAGTCGTCACGGTCGCACCCCCGCTGCGGCGAGCTCCTGGCTCGGATGTACGCCGAGTCCCGGCCGGGCGCTCGCGCGTACGGTTCCGTCGTCGCCGCCGATGCCGGTCCAGGGGTCGTGGGCGAGCAGGAGGTGTCCGTCCAGGTCGGTCCACCGGGCGCGGTCGGCGAGGTGGACGGCGGGGGCGATGCCGAGTGAACTGGCGGTGAGGCAGCCGAGCATGAGATCCGTTCCGCTTCCGGCGATCAGGCCGGCGATGCGCAGGGCGGCGCCGGGGCCGCCGCATTTGGCGAGCTTGACGTTGATGCCGTGGACGCGGCCGGCGAGGCGGCGGGCGTCCTCGAAGGACACCGCGTCCTCGTCCGCGATCACCGGCAGCGGTGAGCGCGCGGCGAGGCGGGCAAGACCTCCGGGGTCGCCGGGCGCGACGGGCTGTTCGACGGCCTCGACGCCCAGTTCGGCGAAGCGGCCGAGCAGCCGGGGCGCGGCGGAGGCGCTCCAGCCGCCGTTCGGGTCGAGCAGCAGCCGCGCTCCGGGGGCGGCGGCGCGTACGGCGCGGACCCGTGCGATGTCGTCCTCGGGGTCGGGCGATCCGGCCTTGACCTTGAGGACCGTGAACCCCCGGTACGCGAGGCGGGTGGCGAGGGCGGCGGCCCGGGCGGGCGTGGTGATGCCGATGGTCCGGGCGGTGGCGGCCGTGGGTGTGGTGGAGGCGCCGAGCAGCCGGTGCACGGGCTTTCCGGCGCGTTTGCCTGCGAGGTCGAGGAGCGCGGATTCCACGGCGGCCGTGACGGCCGGAGGCTCGCCGGTGGTGTCCTCGGGCAGGGCGGCGAGGGCGGTCTCGGGATCGGGGAGACGGGCGAGTTCCCGGGAGCACCGGTGCAGCCACTGGTGCAGGGACGCGGTGTCGAGCCCGTAGTACACGCTGGTGACCGCTTCGCCGTGGCCGTGGAGCCCCTGGTGCTCGACGGTCAGCCTGACGGCGTGCCGGGCGGTCGTGGTGGACCGGGAGATCCGCAGCGGCTCGGCGAGCCGCAGCTCCGTGGTGCGGACGGTGCACTTCATCGGTGCTCCCGGGGGTCGGTGACGGTGGTGCAGCGGGTCCAGCCCGTGGCCTCCGCCGCCCGGGGGTGTGCGATCTCGACGGGCCGGGTCGCGGTGGCGCCGGCCCGGAGGCCGTGCAGGGCGTTGAAGCCGTCGTCGAAGACGCTGCCGAGGTAGCGGTGGGGGCCGTCGGGGAAGACGGTCACGACGACCGCGTCCGGGTGCACGCGCGCGGCCCAGGCGGCGACGAGGGCAACGGCACCCGTGCTCCAGCCGCCGCTGACGAAGCTGCCCCTGGCGAGCCTGCGGCAGCTGTCGGCGGCCTCGGCCGGGCCGACCCAGTGGACCTCGTCGAAGCGGTCGTGGGCGACGTTGCGGGGATGGATGCTGCTGCCCAGGCCGCGCATGAGCCGGGGGCGGGCGGGCTGGCCGAAGATCGTGGAGCCGGTGGCGTCCACGCCGATCAGCCGCAGCGCGGGCCACTGCCCGCGCAGCCCGGCGGCGATCCCGGCGCTGTGGCCGCCGGTGCCGACGCTGCACACCAGCACGTCCACGCGGTCGAGCCGGCCGGCGATCTCGGCGGCGAGCGTGGCGTAGCCCGCCGTGTTGTCCGGGTTGTTGTACTGGTCGGGCCAGTACGCGTCCGGCAGCGTGGACAGCAGCTCGCGGAGCCGGGCGAGGCGTGCCGCCTGCCAGCCGCCCCGGTCGGCGGGCCGGTCGACGAGCTCCAGCCGGGCGCCGTGGGCGCGCAGCAACTGCCGCATGGACGGTTCGAGTTCGGCGTCGCCCACCAGGACGACGGGGTGGCCGAGTGCCTGGCCCGCGAAGGCGAGCCCGATGCCGAGTGTGCCGGACGTGGACTCCACGACCGGTGCGCCGGGCAGGAGTTCGCCGCGTTCCTCGGCGCCCTGAAGCATCGACACGGCGGCGCGTGCCTTCATGCCGCCCACCCCGAAGCCTTCGAGCTTGGCCCAGAAGCCGGGGTGCGGACAGGGCAGGGGCACGGTGATACGGGCGAGCGGGGTGCGTCCGACCAGGCCGAGCAGTTCGCGGTTGCCGGTGGGGCGCAGGAGTGCGGTGGTCACCGGGTGCCTCCGTACTGGTGGATGGTGCCGGGGCCGCCGTCGAGCCAGAAGAAGGGGTACGGCTCCGCGGACACGGCGGTGACCCCGGCGCCGATGAGCCGGGGCAGCACGGCGCTGCCCGTCTGGGCGAACATCACGAGCGGCTTGCCGTGCCGCAGGGCATGGGTCCTGAGCTCCTCGAAGCTGCCGTTGCCGAGGGTCATCCCGGAGGCGAGGACGGCGTCGCAGCGCGGGAGCAGGTCCGAGGCGTTGCCGCGTACCGGCTCGCCCCACTCCGTGGTGCCGCCCTTGAGGTCGCAGGGCACGTACCGCAGTCCGCGCTCGCGCAGCTCCTCCAGGAGCGAGTTGACCACCCCGACGACGAGCACGGTGCGGCCGGGCGGGAGGTCCAGCAGGCCGACGACTGCGCGGGCCCTGGCCCGGGACTTCTCCAGGGAACCTCCTGCGGGCAGCGGCAGCGGCCGGGCGCCCGAGGCGGGTCCGTGGGGCAGGGCGTGCATGAGGAAGGCGTCGAGCGCGGCGATCCGTACCGGCCGCAGCGGGTGGGCGAGGAGCGTGGCGGCATCGGTGCCGACGCAGTCGTCGGCCGTGCCTTCGGGCAGCTCGTCCGGCTCGACCGCGCAGGAGCCGACGGCAGCGGCGATGCGCAGGCTCAGCACCTCGTTGCGGTAGCCGCCGGCCCGTCCCGTATGCCTGACGGACTGGCGGGTGGTGAACGCGGTGCTGACGCGGAGGGTCCTCGGGTCGTGCCCGTACGCGCCGGCCAGGGCCCGGGACACGAGCTCTTCGCAGGAGCCGGGGGCCGGGGCAGTGGCGGTGTGCGCGGTCATCGGGTCACCACCCGGGGGGTGAGGGCCGCCAGCAGTGCTTCCACGCGGTCCCGGGCGCCCGGCCCCTCGGTGTCGCCGGCCATCACATGCCCGAGGTATTCGTTGTTGCTGCCCGCGGCGGTGACCCGGGTGCCGGGTGCCGCGAGGCTGAGCTCCAGCACGTCGCGGGCCTCGCCGACCGTGTCGCCGCCGTCGATGCCGTCCAGCACTCCCCCGGTTCCGGGCACCAGGAAGCCGATGGCGGCGCTGCGCAGTCCGGTGTCGTGCGGTCGCAGGTCCGGCTCCCGGCCGAGGGCGACGTCGACGCAGGCGGCGGCGATGTCGATGCCGGTCACATGCCGGACGAGTTCGGTGATGCGGTTGCCGGCCGGGCGGGGGTTGACCTCCACCACGCGGGGACCGGCGGTCGTCAGCTTGATCTCGGTGTGCGCGACGACGTCGTCCAGGCCCAGCGCCTCGATCGCGCGGACCGCCGTGTCGCGGGCCGCGCGGGCGTCCTGTCCGGTGAGGGCCGCCGGGAACATGTGCCCGGTCTCCACGAAGGCCGGTGCGCCGCCGATGCTCTTGTCGGTCACCCCGATCACCTGCGTCCTTCCCCGGTGGGTGACGGTCTCCACGCTGACCTCGGGGCCGTGCAGCAGCTCCTCCAGCAGGACGACGGGGGAACGGCGTTGGCCCCGCGCGTTGACCGGGAAGTCGGCGAGCGCGCGGTGGGCCTCGGCGAGCTGTGCCTCGTCGTCGACGCGGCGCACCAGCATCCCGGCGCACAGATCGACCGGCTTGACGACCAGCGGCAGGCCGATCCGTGCCGCCGCCTTCGCGGTCTCGGCCCAGTCGGCGCAGACCGCGTAGCGCGGTCCCGGTACTCCGGCGCGGGCGAGGACGTCCCGGGTGGCGTCCTTGCGGCAGGCGCTCTCCATCGCCTCGGGCGCCGGGCCGGGCAGGCCCAGCCGGGCCGCGATGCGGGCGGCGAGCGGCAGGTAGTAGTCGCAGGACGAGACCACGGCGTCGAACCCCAGCGCCTGGTGGGCCCGTTCGGTGAACGGCAGCAGCCGGTCGGGGTCGTTGGTGGGGGCGGTCAGGATGTTCCGGGCCGTGAGCAGCGGGTGCCGGGCGCCCTCGGGCGCCGAACGCAGGTAGTGGTGCAGATCGCGGGTGAGGAAGGTGAATTCGTGCCCGCCCTCCCGGATGGCTCTGGGCAGCAGTCTGCTCATCGACCCGACCCAGCTCTCGACCATCAGCAGATGAGCCACAACTCCCCCTCTTTACCGCACGGTTGCAGGATTCCGGGCACGCTCCTGCACACGGCCGGCAGGCTGCGCGCCCGGCTCCGCATACGTTAACGACAATCGTTTTCATTGTCACCTAGGTTTCGGGCTCCCGTACCTTTCCACCGATTTGCGTGCGGCCGGCGGGCGCGGTTGATTGGAATGAGGTACGTGCTCCACCCGGGCACGAGACGGGTGACCGCCGTACGCCGCCTTCGATGTGGGGTGAGTCCCGTGCTGTTCGCCGACCGGGCCGACGCGGGCCGGCGTCTCGCCGAAGCTCTCGGCCCCCTCGCGCAGAGCGGCCCCGTCGTGCTGGGTCTGCCGCGCGGTGGCGTGCCGGTCGCCTTCCGCGTCGCGCAGGAACTCGGTGCGCCGCTCGACGTGATCGTGGTCCGCAAGCTCGGCGTGCCGCGCCACCCGGAGCTCGGCTTCGGCGCCATCGGGGAGGGCGGGGTCCGCGTCATCAGCGAGGACATCGTGCGCCGGGCCGGTGTGTCGGAGTTCGACATCGCCTCCGTCCAGCAGGCCGAGGAGACCGAACTCGCGCGCCGGGCCGGGGCATTCCGGGGCGACCGGCCCCGCATCCCCCTCGAAGGGCGCACGGTGGTCATCGTGGACGACGGCATCGCCACCGGCGCGACCGCGCTCGCCGCCTGCGCGGTGGCCCGTGCGCAGGGTGCCGCGCATGTGGTGCTGGCCGTGCCCGTCGCACCCCCGTCCGCGGCGGCCCGGCTGCGCGAGGAGGCGGACGAGCTGGTCTGCCTGTCGGCGCCGGCCGGGTTCTCCGCGGTGGGCGAGTGGTACCGGGACTTCGAGCAGACCCCGGACGAGGAGGTCGTCACGCTCCTGGCCCGGGCCGCGCGCCACTCCGGGCCCCGGCTGACCAGCGATGTACTGGTGGAGGCCGGCGGGGTGGACCTGCCGGGCACCCTCACCCCGGCCGGCGACTCCGGAGCGCTCGTGGTGTTCGCCCATGGCTCCGGGAGCAGCAGGCACAGCCCGCGCAACCGGTCCGTCGCGGCTGCGCTGAACCGGGCCGGCCTGGGCACACTGCTGTTCGACCTGCTCACCACGGACGAGGAGGCCGAGGGCGGCCACGTCTTCGACATCTCGGCGCTCTCCGGCCGCCTGGTGGACGCCGCGGCCTGGGTACGGGACCACTCCCCCGGGCCGCTCGGTGTGTTCGGGGCCAGCACGGGCGCCGCCGCCGCGCTCCAGGCGGCGGCCGTCGTCGGCGCGGACCGTGACACGGGCATCGGCGCGGTCGTCTCGCGCGGCGGCCGGCCGGATCTCGCGGGCGCCCGCCTGGGCGAGGTCCGCTCGCCGACCCTGCTCCTCGTGGGGAGCCGGGACACCGAGGTGCTGGACCTGAACCGCCGGGCCCAGGCGGAACTGCGCTGCGAGAGCCGGCTCGACGTGATCCCGGGCGCGACGCACCTCTTCGAGGAGCCGGGCACGCTGGACCGGGTCGCCGAACGGGCCCGCGACTGGTTCACCGGCCACCTGACCGGCCGGACCGCCTGAGCCGGGCGCACCCGATCGGCGGTTCCGACGACTTTTCCCGCACGAGGCAACCCCGGGTGCCGATGCGCGGTCTTGATCCACAGCAAGGCGGCACGCCGCACACTCGACGATCCTCGCCCCACCCCCCTGAGCACGTCCCGGAAGACCGGTCAACTATGCGCTACATGTATACACGCACTGCATAGCCATGACTGGTCCGGACCGTGCCCGCGCGAAAGGTTTCCATGCACACCAAGGCACTGGCGCCCGAATACCAGGGCGCCCTCACCAAGATGTCCGTGAACGCCTCGCTCACGGACGTACTCGCCGAGGGAGTACGCCACCTGGAGGAGGCCGAACGCTCCGGCTCCGCCCGGGAAGTGGCCCGGGCGGGTCTCGCCGTGGCCGAGGCGCACCGCAGGCTCGGCCAGGTGCGGGATGCCGATCTCGCGTGGAAGGCGAGTTACCGCGCCGCGCGCTCGGCGGACGACGCCGGGGCGATGGCCTGGGCGCTGTGGAGCGGTGGCACGCTGGCCCGTCAGCGCGGGCGGCTCCGGCTGGCGTTCCGGCTCCTGGGTTTGGCGGCGGACATGGGCAAGAAGGGCGGGGACGTCGTCGCCCGGGGCTACTCGCTCGCCGGCCTCGCGGAGACCGGCCGCATCCAGGGCGACTACCGGACCGTCGCCGCGCTGCACGAGCAGCTGCTCGCCGAGGCCCGGGCACGCGGGGAGGCACGCCACACCGTCTGGGCCCTGGAGGGCATCGCGCAGATCCACCGCAACACCGGCTCCTTCGACACCGCCCTGGCGATGTTCGAGGAGGCGGCCCAGCTGGCCGGTGACGCCGACGACCGGCGCGGCCGGGCCTGGGCGCTGCGCGGCATGGCCGACATCATCTCCGTACGCGACAACGACCCGGACCGTGCCCTGGAACTGCTGGCGGAGGCCGAAGTCACCTGCCGCGAGATGAAGTTGTCCAGCGCCCTGGCGTACAACCACAAGATGCGCGCCAACGTGCTCTACCGTGCCGGGCGCCACGAGGAGGCCAGGGAGGGCTACGCGGGGGCGCTGGAGGAGTTCCGGACGATGGCGGAGCCCAGGGGCGAGGCCCTGGCGCGGCTCGGGCTGGTGAAGTCGCTCGCCAGGCTGGGGCGGGACGCCGGGGAGACGGCCGCCGACCTGGACGCGCTGCGGGCCACACTCGACCGGATCGGGCTGCTCAACGCCCGGGACATGGTCGACCGGGCCTACGCGGAGCTGGGCGTGGAGCCGGCCGGGGACACGGGCGGTGGCCGATGACGTCTCCCACGGCCTCCCCGGTCACCGCACCGCGGATCCTGGCCCGCTGCCGCACCCTGGTCCGCCCCGCCCTGTCCCGGGCCGTGCGCCGGCTGCACCCGTGGCACGGCGAGATCACCGCCTTCTCGCTCGGGTGGGACGGGGTGGACGGCGGTGATGTGCCGGGCGCCCAGGGCAAGGGCGTACGCCAGGCGCTGGCCGTGCTCGGCGCGGAGGCCGTCGGGGCCCAGGCCCGGGACGCGGTCCCCGGAGCGGTCGCCGTCGAGCTGATCCACACGTTCTCGCTGCTCCACGACGACATCATGGACGGCGACGAGACGCGCAGGCGGCGCGCCACCGCCTGGAAGGCCTACGGGACCGGTCCGGCGATCCTCGCGGGGGACGCGCTGTTCGCCCAGGCGGTGCGGACGCTGACCGACGCGCCGGGCAGGCAGGGCGTCCCGGCGGTGCGGCTGCTCGCCGGCACCCTCACCGACCTGGTGCACGGCCAGGCCGACGACCTGCTCTTCGAGTCGCGGCCCTGGGCCGGCCCCGACGCCGTGCGACCGCACGAGTACCGGCTGATGGCCGAGCGCAAGACCGGTGCGCTGCTGGGCTGCGCCGCCGGGCTGGGCGCCCTGCTCGGCGGCGCCGGGCGCACGGAGGCCGACGCGCTGGCCACTGCGGGACGCCACCTGGGCGTTGCGTTCCAGGCGGCGGACGACGTGCTGGGCATCTGGGGCGATCCCGCGGTCACGGGCAAGCCGGTGCACGGCGACCTCGGGCGCGGCAAGAAGACCTACCCGGTGCTCGCCGCGCTCGCCGCCGGCGGCCCGGCCGCGACGGAACTGGCGGCGCTGCTGCGCGGTGGTCCGCTGGACGAGGATGCCTTGCGGCGGGCCGCGGAGCTGGTGGAGGAGGCCGGCGGCCGGGCGGCTGCCACGGCGGAGGCGCACCGCCATCTGGAGCGGGCGCGGGCGTGCCTGGAGAGCGTTCCGCTGGCGCCCGACGCGCTGGAGGAGATGCTCACGCTGTTCCCGTACGTGGTGGACCGCGTCCTGTGACGCCTCCGCGCCGCCCTTCGTTCCGGCGGGCGGCGCGGACGTGCTCAGCGGTGCATCGACGCGCCCTTGGTGATCTTGTCCACGGCGTTGCGGGGGCCGTGCACCGCGATCCCCACCAGGTCCAGCGCGTCCCGGTGCACCGCGCGCACGGCGGCGCGGTTGTCGCGGTCGTTGCCGGTCGCGAAGAGGTCCGAGGTGAACACCGACAGGGCCACGCCCCGGCCGACCGCGCGGGTGTGGGCGGTGATGAGCGTCTCCTTCGTCCCCTCGAAGACCATGACCGGCTGGCGGAACATCGGCAGGTACGGGGTGTCGTCGGCGTCGGCGTAGGGCTCGCCGATCACCTCGGGGGCGACCGTGCCGAGACCGCTGACCAGAAAGGCCGTGACGTTCAGCCGCTGCCAGGCCTCCAGGTCGTTGCGGAGCAGTACGGCGATCTTGGTGTCGAAGCGGACGGAAGCGGGAGCGGTGGTCTCAGCTGTCATGCCCCGAGCCTGCCGGGCGGGCCCCGGCCCGGTCTTGTACGAACTTTGCACGTCGGGGCGTACGGCGCGCCCCGCGTACGATCGGACCCATGGCCGCAGCACGTCCGGAGATCACCGCGTGGTCCCCGCCGGTGGAGGGGATCGCCGAGGTCTTCCACGCGCATTTCACCGACCACGCCTACCCCATGCACACGCACGACGCGTGGACGCTGCTCGTCGTGGACGAGGGGATGGTGCGCTACGACCTGGACCGCCACGAGCACGGTGTGCTCACCCACACGGTGACGCTGCTGCCGCCGCACGTCCCGCACAACGGTGAGGCGGCCACTCCCGAGGGGTTCCGCAAGCGGGTTCTGTACCTGGACACCGGCCAGGTCGACGAGCGGCTGATCGGCCGTGCGGTGGTGCGCCCCGTGCTGCACGACCGGGCCCTGCGCGACCGTATCGACCGCCTCCACCGCAGCCTCGCGGGTCCGGGCGACGAGCTGGAGGCGGCGAGCCGGCTCGCCCTGGTCGCCGGCCGGCTGGAACAGCATCTGCGCGACCGCGTGGACTCCGCCGCGTACGTCCACGACGGCAGGCTCGCGCACCAGCTGCGCGAACTGCTCGACGCGACGTACGTCGAGGGCATCACACTCCAGGAGGCCGGTGCGCGGCTGCACGCCCACCACGCCCATCTGGTAAGGGCGTTCAGCCGTGAGTTCGGCATGGCACCGCACCAGTACGTCACGGGCCGACGGGTCGACCTGGCGCGCCGGCTGCTGCTGAGCGGGCTCCCCGCCTCCGCCGTCGCCACTTCGGCCGGCTTCTACGACCAGTCCCATCTGACCCGGCACTTCAAGCGGATCGTGGGCACGGGCCCGGGCCACTACGCCCGTACCCGCGGAGAGTGAGCACAGCCCCTATCGGCGTTCCAGCACCCCGCGGAGGAAGGCGGCCTGGCCCGCGTGCTGGAGGTCGTCCGACAGAACGCTGACCAGCCGCACTCCGAGGGTGACGGGCGGGTTCCACGCCTCGTCGACGACGCGGTCCAGGGCGTGTCCTTCGAGGTTCCGGATGAAGGACAGGGTGTGCTCGTGGACGGAGTCGTAGTAGCCGAGGAGCAGATCCCCCGAGTCCACGCGGACGGCGGCGACCTCCTCGCCGCTCTGCCCGTAGCCGGTGGCGTCGGCCGGCAGGGGCAGGTCGAAGCGGCCGGCCCAGTCCTGGGCGAACCAGAGCTGTTCGGTGCCGGCCGCGTCCGCGATGTGGTCGTCCTGGACGCGGGTCAGATGCCACACCAGCCAGGCGATCGAGTTGGTGCCGTCGTCCAGCCGGGCGTGCAGGTCGTCGGGGACCAGGCCCTCGACGGCCGCGTGCACGGTCTGCTGGATGCGGGAATATCCATCCGTCAGGATGTCAGCGACGTTCATGCTTTCACCATGGCCGCTGCCGCGCCGGGGTCCGGCCACCGACACGCCCCGGGGCGGGCGCCGGCCGGGACGTGCCCCGCCGGCGCCCGCCCGGTTCTCAGCTGTAGATGCCGAACTCCCAGAGCGAGTAGCCCCAGGCCGTGCCCCGCTGGGTGAGGCTGAGCTTCACGTAGCGGGCGGTCTGCGCGATGTCGAGGTCGTCGGCGTCGCCGTCGCCGCTGGTGGTGGTGTACACCGACCGCCAGTTGCTGCCGTCGTCCGAGACCAGCACCTCGTAGGACTTGGCGTACGCCGGATCCCACACCAGCTGGAGGTGGCGGAAGGACTTCCGCTCGCCCAGGTCGACCTGGATGGACTGCGGGTCGCTCCAGTCGCTGGCCCACCGGGTGTCCAGACGCCCGTCGGTCGCCATCGCCGCGGTGCAGGGGCAGCCGCTGCTGCCGGACTGGGCGGAGGTGGCGGCGGCGGGGCGGCCGAGCGCGATGTTGGTGCCGCTGACCGGGGGCACCACGACCTTCACCGACTTGGTCTCGATGCCGGCGTTGCCGTGCCCGTCCTCGGCCTGGATGTACACCTTCCACACCCCGAGCCGTCCGGGGGCGGTGACCGCGAAGGTGCCGTTCCCGGTGGACCGCCAGGTGGCCTCGACCAGGCCCTTGTCCCCGGTGGCGTAGTTGCCGCTGAGGTAGATCTTGTAGGTGATCTGGTCGTTGTCCGGGTCGCGGACGTCGGCGCGGACGGTGAACTCCTTGCCGGCGGGGGCGCCGCCCGCGTTCTGTACCGTCATGTTGCTGATGACGGGCGGGGTGTTGTCACCGGCGGTGGAGCCGCTGTACGCCTTCTTCAGCGCGTAGTACGAGAGCCGCTTCTTGCCGTCCGGCACCACGTTGAACCAGACGCCGCCGAAGTCGTGCTCCGTGCCGTAGTGGAAGAAGGTGGCGCCCAGCGCGACGCCCCGGTGTGCGGTGACGCAGTTCCACGCCTTGGTGTAGCCCTCGGCCTTCTGTACGTCGGTGGGCTCGTCCGGGACGCCGTTGGCGTCGTCCGGTACCTCCCACTCACCGGCCGGGCCGCCCTCGGTGATGATGTAGGGCTTGGTGTAGCCGCCGGACTCCCAGGCGGTGCGGACCGCGCAGATGTCGCCGTAGGAGTTCATCGAGTACAGGTCGAGATCGGGGGCGTTGCGCTTGTAGTAGGGCCAGGCACCGGTCCAGGCGTCGGTGGACGTGACCGGGTGGTCCGGGTCGATGGTGTGGATCTTCTTCGCCACGTCGTTCACGAAGGTGGTGTACGCGTTGCGCTGCTTCTCCAGCTCGTCACCGCTGTAGCAGTTCTGCAGCCCGAGGACCGACTCGTTGCCGACGTTCCACATGAGCACACCGGGGTGGCTCTTGTAAGTATCGACCCACTTGGCGAACTCGGTGAGCGACGTGGACTTGTACGCGTCGTCAGTCAGGTAGTTGACGCAGCCGCCGGCGCCCGGGCCGCCGCCCGGCTGCAGCCAGAAGCCGCTGACCACGCGGATGCCGTTGGCCGCCGCCGCGTCGAGCAGCGGCTTGGAGGTGCCGTCGGTGCCCCAGGTCCGGATGGTGTTGACGCCCATGGACTTCAGGTCGGGCATGTAGCGCGCCGCGTCATTGACGGACGGGCCCCAGGTCAGCCCCTTGACCTGGTACGGCTTGCCGTCGACGGTCAGCTGCCAGTTGCCCTGCGAACCGGTGACGCGGACGGCTCCGCCCATCCCCGGGTCCGGGTTGGACGAGCCGGTGGTGCCGTACACCTGGAACTCCCACAGGGAGTAGCCGTAGCCGCCGGGGCGGGCCGTGCCGAACATCCGTACGTAGCGGCCGGAGCCGCTGACCGCGAGGTCGTCGGTGCCGCCGTTGCCGTCGGTGACGGTCTTCAGGGTGCGCCAGTCGGATCCGTTGTCCGAGGCCTCGATCCGGTACGCCTTGCCGTAGGCGGATTCCCAGGTCAGGACGACCCTGCTGAGGTCCGCGGTGGCGCCCAGGTCCACCTGGAGCCACTGGGGGTCGCTCCACTCGCTGGCCCAGCGGGTGCCCGTGAGATTGCCGTCGACGGCGGCCGACGCCGCGTAGCCGGCGCCCTCCGATGAAGACGCGGTGGCGGTCTTCCCCTGCGAGAGCAGGGATTCCGCGGCCCTGGCGCCGGTCGCGGCCAACATGACCAACGACGACGCGATGAGGGCGAGAAAGGTGATCAGCAGCGTGCCCGTGCGGGGTCTCGCGGGCAGGGCTGAACCGGCTCTGTGCACATTCTCTCCTGGCTGAAGAGTGCGGGACGGGGGCTCCCGCGGCGGGTTGGGAGAGCGCTCTCCCAGGAGAGTGACGTGTACCCGTCCAGCTGTCAACGATCAGGACGTGCCGGGTTTACCGGAATGTGCGCGCGGGGCTAGGGAACGAGGCTGCGACCGGTCTCGGCCGCCTTCTCGGGACGGACACCGACCCCCGCGGCCCGCGCCGCGGAGTGCAGCGAGCGCAGGGCCAGCAGGAGGAAGCCGATGTCGTCGAGGTAAACGGGGTCGGGCAGCAGGTCGACCGGCGACACGGTGTACAGCACCGCCGCCCAGACCAGCGCCTTGTTGTGCAGCGGGACACCGGCTTCCGCCAGCAGCTTCCTGGCCTTCAGGACCCGCACCAGCAGGACGCCGGCGACGGCCAGCATGAGCAGCGCGACGGCCGCGCCGACGACGATCCAAGCCTTGGTGTCCATGCTTCATCCTCCACCAGCGAGGCGGCGAAAAGCCACGAAATCGGGCATGTGCCGGTGTGACACTGCCCTCGTGCCCGTGGACGTCTCATCCCGAGCGGTGACTCTGACGGCGGCTGCGGCGCTTAAGGGCGCGCCGCTCGTTCTCCCCCAGACCGCCCCACACGCCGGAGTCCTGGTTGTTCTCCAGCGCCCAGCGCAGGCATTCCTCCTGTACGGGGCAGCGTCGGCAGACCGCCTTGGCCTCCTCGGCCTGGACGAGCGCCGGGCCGGTGCTGCCGATGGGGAAGAACAGATCCGGGTCCTCGTCGCGGCAGGCCGCGTGCATGCGCCAGTTATCCATGGCTCTCACTCCTGACGGTCGTGTGCGTGGCGTTCGGCTCGGTACGCTGCGGGTGACCGGCATTCCGCCTCCGAAACCCCAGCGGGCCTTCCTTCGCGTCCCCTTCACGTCCCCTTCGCGCCCTTCGAAGCTGCGCGGGCGGTGGCTCAGGGGCGACCATGGGAGACGGCGGGCGTGCGTCGGGCACGGTGGCGGCATGGGAAGGATCGTCCGTGGGCGGCACTGAGGAGATGCGGAACGGCTGGGGCGAGGCCCGCAGGGCGGGCGCGCGCCGCTCGTCCGAGAGCGGTCTGCTCGACGTCCTCGGCGTCGCCGCGCTCGTCCTGGACACCCAGGGCCGCATCGTCCTGTGGAGCCCGCAGGCCGAACGGCTGCTGGGATACCCGGCCGAGGAGGCGCTGGGCCGTTTCGCCGCCCGTGTGCTCGTCGACGAGGAGCAGTTCGAGCTGGTGCTGGGACTGTTCAGCGAGGTGATGAGCAGCGGCGAGGCATGGGCCGGGGTCTTCCCCGTACGCCACAAGGACGGCACCACACGACTGCTGGAGTTCCGCAACATGCGGCTGCAGGACGACCGCGGCGACTTCTATGCGCTGGGGCTGGCCGCCGACGGCGATGTGCTGCGCCGGGTGGAACGGGACCTCGCGCTGTCGGTGGGCCTGGTCGACCAGTCGCCGATCGGTCTGGCGGTCCTGGGCCCGGATCTGCGCTTCATGTCCGCGAACGCCGCGCTGGAGCGGATGGACGGCATGAGCGCCGAGGACCACCTGGGCCGCCGGATGGGCGAAGCACTCCCGTTCCTCGGCCCGGACGGCATGGAACCGGCGGCGCGCGAGGTCCTGGAGAGCGGTGTGCCGCAGGTGTCGCGCCAGGTGGTGGGCCGCAGCCCCGCCGCCCCGGAGACCGAGCGCGCCTGGTCCGTGTCGCTGTACCGGCTGGACGACTCCGCCGGCCGGGTGCTGGGGATCGCGGTGTCGCTGATCGACGTCACCGACCGCTACCGGGCGGCCTCCGAGGCGGAGCAGGCCCGGCAGCACCTCGCGCTGATCGCCGACGCCTCGGTGCGCGTAGGCACCACGCTCGACCTGGAGCAGACGGCCCGGGAACTGGCCGAGGTCACCGTGCCCCAGCTCGCGGACGTCGCAGCGGTGGACGTGCTGGACAGCGTGCTGAAGGGGCGCCCGGGACCGACCGAGGGCCCGCTGCTCATCCAGGCCCTGGCCGTCGTCGCCGCCCGCCCGACTCCCGTGGTGGAGGCGGCCGATCCCCCGGGCCGGGCCGCCCAGTACGGCGCCGACCGCCTCGTCACCCGGTGCGTGCGGACGGCCCGGCCGGTCCGGGAGCCGTATCTCGACGCGGAGAAACTCGCCCGTATCGCCCGCGACAAGCGCTCGGCGGCCCTGCTCGCCGAGGCCGGCGCCCACTCCTACCTGGCGGTGCCGCTGATCGCCCGGGGCGAGGTGCTGGGCGCGATCGACCTGATCCGCACGGACAACCCTCTGCCGTTCACCGCGGAGGACGAGGCGCTGGCCGCCGAGCTGGCCAACCGGGCTGCGGTCGGCATCGACAACGCCCGGCTCTACCGGCAGCAGCAGGAGACGGCGCTGACGCTCCAGCGCAGCATGCTGCCTCGCAACCACCACGACCCGGCGGGCCTCGACGTGGTTTCCCGCTACCGGCCGGCCGCCTCGCGGTACGAGGTCGGCGGGGACTGGTTCGACGTGATCGGGCTGCGGGGAGGCGGGACGGCCCTGGTGGTGGGCGATGTGATGGGCAGCGGGATCAACGCGGCCACCACGATGGGCCGGCTGCGGACCGCCACCCAGACGCTGTCCCGGCTCTCCCTGGAGCCCGCCGAGGTGCTGGGCCACCTGGACGAGATCACCGCCGGGCTCGACCCGTGGTTCGCCACCTGTGTCTACGCCGTGTACGACCCGGGTGCCGGGCGGTGCCGGGTGTCCACCGCCGGGCACCTTCCGCCGGTACTGATCCCGGAGGGCGGTGAGCCGGTGCTTCTGGACCTGCCGGCCGGGGCGCCGCTCGGGGTGGGCGGGGTGCCGTTCAGCGACGTGACGGTCCCGCTGGGCCCGGGCGACCGGCTGGTCCTGTACACGGACGGCCTGGTGGAGACCCGGGACGACGACATCGACAGCCGCCTGGAGACGTTGCTCGGACTGCTGCGGACCCCGGACGCCTCGCTCGACGCGACGTGCGACCGACTGCTGCGCGAGCTGCGGGAGCCGGACGACCACGACGACGTGGCACTGCTGATGGCCCGGGTGCACGCGTGAGGGCGGGCGGCCGCGCGGGGTGCGCATGCGCCCGCCCTCACGCCGCCGCCCGCCCCTCGTACGACCCGGGCGCGTCCGGCGGATTACGACCCGGGCGCGTCCGGCGGATCAGGGCCGGACATGCCCTAGCGGGAGCACCTGCGCCGGGTGCGGCACTTCGCCGTGGCGCGGACCCGGTGGCCGCCGGCGCCCAGGAAGCCCAGGCCGATGCCCAGCATCCAGGCGTCCTTGGCCAGCGCGATCCCGTCCTGCGTCGGCCGCAGGCTGCCGGGCTCCCGCATGCCGGGGGTGCGCAGGTAGAGACCGAAGAGGCCGCCGGAGAACCCGGTGAGGGCGAGCCCGGCGAGCCTGGTCGGCACGAACGGGGCCAGCAGCGTGGCGCCGACGGCGATCTCGGAATACGCGAGCAACTTGGTGAACCTGGCGGGTTCCAGCTTGCCCAGGAACGGATAGGCGTTGGCGGCCATACCGTGCAGCCCCTGGGCGGTCGCCTCGTCGGCCTTCAGCTTGCCGAGGCCTGAGTTGAGGATGAACGCACCGGTGGCCAGGCGCGGCGGGATATCGCGCGGTTCGGGCAACGGCATCATGGCGTGAGCCTCCACGGATCAGGTTGTAGGCCCCCGGTCGAGCCTAGCCAGCGGGTGTCCCGGGCGCGCGTCGAGCGCCCGGGCAGGTGGGCGATACTGGGCGCGGCGGGAACACGAGAGGGGGCTCGGTGGTCCGAGAAGAACAAGCGGAGTACGACGTCGTGGTGGTCGGCGGCAGCGGGGTGGACACCATCGTCCGCGTCGACGCCCTGCCGGTCCCGCTCGCCGACGCGGTCATGGTCGGCCCGATCCAGGAGTGGCCCGGTCAGACCGGGGGCAACGTGGCGCTCGGTGCCCGCGCGCTGGGGCTCGACGTGGCGTTCCTCGACTGCGTCGGTGACGACTGGATCGGTACGCAGGTGCGCGAGCGGCTCGCGAAGGGCGATGTGGAGTTCCACGCGGTGATCTCGCCGGCCGGGACCCGGCGCGCGGTGAACCTGGTGGACGCGACGGGCCGGCGGATGTCGTTCTACGACGCCCGGGACCCGGAGGACCTGCGGATGCCGCGGGACTTCTATCTGCCCCATCTGCGCCGGGCACGTCATGTCCATCTGTCGATCGCGAACTTCACCCGGTTCCTGTACGACGACATCGAAGCGCTGGGAGTGCCGGTCTCCACGGATCTGCACGACTGGGACGGACTGAGCGAGCACCAGCGGGAGTTCGCGCTCCGGTCCGACGTGGTCTTCTTCAGCGCGGCGACGACGGGCGAGCGCGCCCCGGGGCTGATGCGGGAGATCCTGCGCGAGGGGCGGGCCACGACGGTGGTCGCCACGGCGGGGGCGGGCGGCTCGTACCTCCTCACGCGTGACGGCGGCGCGGAGCCGCTGCACATCCCTGCGGTCGTGCCGGCGGCGCCGGTGGTCGACAGCAACGGGGCGGGCGACGCGTTCGTCACCGGCTTCCTGTACGGCAGGCTCGACGGCCGGGAGCCGTCGGAGTGCGCCCGGCTGGGGGCGGTCGCGGGCGCCTTCGCGTGTACGGCTCCGGGTTCGACGGCCATGATCGGCCGGGCCGGGCTGCTGGGCGCGTAACGACGTGCGGGTGCCCCGGCTGCCGGGGCACCCGCACGGACGGGTCACTTCAGGTAGGGGCCCGCGGTGCCGATCTTTCCGGGGCCGTTGAGCACGTACACGCGCATGTTGCCCTTGCCCGGCGCGTCGACGGTGAGCTTTCCGTCGGTGACGACCCGGGTGTCACCGGTGACGGCGTCCTTGTAGGTGCCGTTGGGGATGCCGGTGTACGAGGCACTGCCTGTGACGGTCACCAGGGCGAAGCTGTCGGTCGTCCCGCTGGTGTAGCGGCGCTTGTACGCCATCTGGCCGGTGATGCCGTCCGTGGAGTACTGGCCCATCTGCAGGGCCGGCACGGCGCGGCGGATCAGGTTGAGCCGCTGGAGGTGCTTGACCAGGGGCTGGGCCAGGGTGTTGGCCACCTCACCGGACGCGGAGTCGACCCGGGAGAACTCCGAGGCGGTGACGCTGCCCGCGAGGTGGTCGCCGTAGTAGGCGCGGCCGGTCGTGGCGAGCGGGCAGGTGGGGCCGCAGTCGATCTTCTTGCCGGCCTGGAACTCCATCTCCGATCCGTAGTAGAGCGTCGGGATGCCGCGGAACGTCCACATCAGGGACATGTTCTCGGCCCAGGCGTCGGTGCCGCCCGCGTAGCGTTCGCTGCTCTTGTTGGGCCCGTAGTCGTGGCTGTCGACGTAGACGACGTTGTAGGTGGCGTCGTTGGTCGAGTCGTCGGAGTCCTTGCCGTTGTTGAACGCGTTGGTGGCATCACCGAAGTTCATGTGCATACGCATGTCGATGATGTTCATGCCGGAGAACCGGCTGTGGTCCGGGGCGTGGTACGTGTTGCCGTCGAGGAAGGCGTTGGTGGAGGTCGGCTGGTTTCCGGTGCCGAGCTGCTCCTCGTAGTCGTACATCTCCAGCGCGGCCTCGGCGTCGTCGGCGTCGTACTCCTTGCGCTCCTTCCAGGTGAAGAACTGGGCGGAGTGGTTGACCGAGCCGCGGTTCCACTTGTCGTTGACGAACGCGCCGACCTCGCCGAAGACGAGGAAGTTCTTCGCGGCCTCGGCACCGAACTGCTGGGTGACCCGTTCCTGGATGGCGGGCAGGAAGCGCCGGTTCCAGGTGGTGCGCGGGATGTGTACGGCGGTGTCGATGCGGAAGCCGTCCACACCCATGTCGATGTACTTGTCGTAGGCGCCGATCAGGTAGTTCTGCACCGGCGCGGACTCGGTGTTGAAGTCGGCCAGGTCCTCGTGGAGCCAGCAGGAGCGGGAGTCCTCGCCCTCCCAGTTGCCGAGCCAGCAGGTGTGGTAGTACGCCTTGGGGAACATGCCCGACGTGGGGTTGGGCCACTGGCAGTTGTAGATGGTGTACCCCTCGGCGGACTTGCCGCCGGTGGGCTTGCCCCAGTTGAGGCACGTGCTGCCGGCGGGTTCGTCGGTGGACCACATGTCGCCGTTGTAGTAGGACTTGCCGCTCTTGGGTTCGACGGTGAGTCCGTCGTACTCGAAGCCCTCGTTCTTCTCGTCGTAGTACCAGCTCCACTGAGTGTCGCGGACGCCGTAGACGGTCGGGGTGAACAGGCCCTTGGCGCCCCAGCGCGAGGAGTGGTTGTAGACGACGTCCTGGTAGATCTTCATACCCTTGGCGTGGGCGGCGTTGATGAGGTCCTGGTAGGAGGCTCCGGCGGACTCCAGGCGGGGGTCGACCTTGTAGAAGTCGTAGCCGTGATAGCCGTGGTAGTCGTAGTCGGACCGGTTCAGGACGACGGGGGTGATCCAGACGGCCGAGAAGCCGAGCCCCTTGATGTAGTCGAGCTTGTTGACCAGGCCCTTGAAGTCGCCCCGGAACATGGGGTCTTTGTTGGCCGCGTTGCCGGACTTGACGTCCTGGCTGCCGCCCCGGTTGTTGCTCGTGTCCCCGTCGTTGAAGCGGGCGGTGAGAACGAAGTAGATGGGGTCCTTGCGGGGGTCGGTGCCGAGTGGTGTGCCCTGGGCCGCCGCCGGTGGCTTGTCACCGGTGGTGGTCCTGGCGGGCGCGGAGGCTGCGGAGGTGTTGCCCGCCGCGTCGATCGCCCTGACGGTGTAGGTGTAGGCGGTGTTCTCCTCCAGGCCCGATTCGGAGAGCACGGTGGAGGTCACATCGGTGACGACGCCTCCCTTGGTGCCGCCGGTGCGGGTCACCTGATACTTCGTCACCCCAGTGTTGTCCGTGGAGGGTTCCCAGCTCAGGACGACCGCCACACCGTCGGCCTTCGCGGACACTCCGCTCGGGACGGTCGGCGCCTCGCTGTCGGCGGGTTCGGCGGCGCAGGGGTCCACAGCGTCCTTGACGACCGCCCGGTCCTTCACCGTGCTGAGGCCGGCGGGGATGGTGTAGTCGTTGCCGTTGTTGTTGTCCCAGACGCCGTTGCCGTTGTTGAACGCGGCCTTCATCGAGGTGGCGGAGCCGAGGTCGACCGTCTTCTTCACCCAGCCGGTGCAGGCGGGCTCCATGCCGACGCCGGGCACAGCGGTCCAGGAGCCGCCGACGGGCTGGTAGTGGAGGTTGGTGGTCGTCCAGCCGACGGTGGCGGTGGAGTAGTACACCGACGCGGTGCGCGCCCCCTCGGTCGGGGTGGGGCTCGGGTCGGGGTCACCGCTGTCCGCGCACGGGTCGCTGTGGGCGACCGCGCCGTCCTTGATGGTGATGTTTCCGCTGCCCAGGTCGTAGTTCTTGCCGCCGTTGTTGTCCCAGACCCCCGACCCGTTGTTGAAGGTCGCCTGGATCCCCACGGCGCCCGAGAGCGGGACGGTCTTCTTGACCCAGTCGGTGCAGGCGGCCTCCATGGCGACGCCGGGCACGGTGGTCCACGTGCCGCCGTCGGGGGCGTAATGCAGGTTGTATGCTGCCCAGTTCTTCGTCTTGGTGTAGTAGAAGACGGTCGTGGTGGTGTCGGAAGACGCGACGGGCCGTGCGTCGAGACCGGCGCCCTGCGGCAGCGCGGTGAGCAGTCCGCACACTGCGGCGGCGGCAGCGGCGGACGCCAGGGTGCGTCTCAGCAGCCGGTGAGGGGTGCGTTTCATGGTGTCTCCAGGGAAGGGCCACGGCGGCGGCGAAGCCGTGGCGACCGGGGCACGGGACGTGGGGCCCGTGCCGTACCGCCGGAGACCCTGACGCGCCTCAAGGTCCGAGCGAACGGGGATGTGTCCGCCTGTAAGGACAGCCGGAATATTGCTGAAAGCTCTTGCGGCAAGGAAGTTACCGGCACATGACAACTCCGTAAAGAGGTGCGGCACCCAGGGGGGCCGCACCTCTCAGAAAGGCACCGTCAACTGCGCCTGGAGGTGCGCCTGGAGGACACAGGCCATGTCGGTCGCACAGCCGCTCAGCAGCCACTGGGTCTGGAGACCGTCCATCAGCGCGATCAGCTGCTGCGCCGCCTCCCCCGGGTCGATGTCCTCCCGCAGCACACCCTTCTCGCGGGCCTCGGCGTAGGAGACGGCCGTGGACAGCACCGCGGTGCGGTACCGCTCGACGAAATAGGCGTGGGCCGGGTGGTCGGCGGCGGTCGCCTCGGCCGACAGGACGCAGAACAGCTCGACGATGCCGCGCCGTTGCGCGTTGAGCGCCGCGAGCCCCACCAGACGGCGCAACCGGTCGACTCCGGTGGGGCGGCCGGCCTCCAACCACTGGTTGTCCACGGCGTCGCGGTGCTCCAGGACCGCGAGCAGCAGCGACTCCTTGGTCGGGAAGTGGTGGAGCAGGCCGGGATGCGAGATGCCGCAGCGGGTGGCGATCACCCGTAGCGAGGCGCCCCGGTAGCCCGCCTCGCCGAACATGGCCATGGCCTGGTCGAGGATCTCCTCGCGTTTGGCCCGGCCCTTGGCGTAACCGCGTCGCTCCCCGCCGGTCACTCGGCACACTCCGCGGTCGTCCCGGCAGGCACCGCTGCGCATGTTTGCATTCTACTTACTTACCACTAGGTCGGTATTCGGCGTACGGTGGTGCCCGGAGCGCAGCCTCCGCGTACCGCCCGATGAGAACGTCGCAGACGTCGTGAAAGGAACTCCCGTGGGCTCCTCCCTGCCCTATCTCGACCCCCGCCTGTCCATTCCGGAGCGCGTCGCCGACCTGCTCGGCCGGATGACGCTGCCCGAGAAGGTCGGCCAGATGCTCCAGCTCAACGGCAAGGACGGGGTGCGGCAGCACATCGAGGACATGCACGCGGGCTCCATCCTGCACGCCTCGCCCGAACGCGTCCTGGAGGCCGCCGAGCTGACCCGGCGCACCCGTCTCGGCATCCCGCTCCTGGTCGCCGAGGACTGCATCCACGGGCACTCGTTCTGGGAGGGCGCCACCATCTTCCCCACCCAGTTGGGCATGGCCGCGAGCTGGGACCCGGAGCTGCTGGAGCGCGTGGCTCGGGCGACCGCCGTCGAGGTCGCGGCGACCGGCGTCCACTGGACGTTCTCGCCGGTGCTCTGCATCACCCGGGACCTGCGCTGGGGCCGGGTGAGCGAGACCTTCGGCGAGGACCCGTTCCTCATCGGCGAGCTGGCCTCGGCGATGGTGCGCGGATACCAGGGCGAGGGGCTCGACGACCCGACCGCGATCCTCGCGTGCGCCAAGCACTTCGCGGGCTATTCCGAGACCCAGGGCGGCCGGGACGCGAGCGAGGCCGACATCTCGCGCCGCAAGCTGCGCTCCTGGTTCCTGCCGCCGTTCGAGCGGGTCGCCAAGGAGGGCTGCCGTACGTTCATGCTGGGCTACCAGTCCATGGACGGCGTCCCCATCACCGTCAACAACTGGCTCCTGGGCGAGGTGCTGCGCGGCGAGTGGGGCTACACCGGGACGCTGGTGACCGACTGGGACAACGTCGGGCGCATGGTGTGGGAGCAGAAGGTGTACGCCGACCACGCGCAGGCGGCGGCCGCGGCGGTCCGGGCGGGCAACGACATGGTGATGACGACCCCGGACTTCTTCGAGGGCGCGCAGCAGGCCGTGGCGGCCGGGCGGCTCGACGAGGCGGAGATCGACGCGGCGGTCGCGCGCATCCTGACGCTCAAGTTCGAGCTGGGCCTGTTCGAGAACCCGCGCCACCCCGACCGGGCCCGGCAGGAGGCGGTCATCGGCAGCGCCGGGCACGCCGAGGTGAACCTGGAGGTGGCCCGCCGCTCGCTGGTGCTGCTGTCCAACGACGGCACCCTGCCGCTGGACGGCGGCTTCCGGGCCGGGGCGGACGGTCGCGCGGTCGCGGACGCGGGTGCGGCGCCGCGTACGGTCGCCGTGATCGGCCCCAACGCCGACGACGCGCAGACCCAGCTCGGGGACTGGGCGGGCTCCTCCGGTCAGGCGGACTGGCTGCCGGACGGCCACCCGCGCGCCATGATCCGTACCGTGCTCGACGGCTTCCGGGAGCACGCGCCGGCCGGCTGGACCATCACCCACGCGCCGGGCGCCGACATCCTGACCGTGGGCCCCGACCCGGAGGGCGCCTTCTTCCCGGACGGGCAGCCGCGTCCCGAGATCGTCGTGCCGTGCGAGCCGTCCGAGGAGCTGATCGCGGAGGCGGTCGCCGCCGCGGAGGCCGCCGACCATGTCGTCGCCGTGGTGGGCGACCGCATCGAACTGGTCGGTGAGGGGCGCTCGACCGCGACCCTGGAGCTGATCGGCGGGCAGATCGCGCTGCTGGACGCGCTCGCAGCGACGGGCAAGCCGTTCACCGTGGTGGTCATCAGCTCCAAGCCGCTGGTGCTGCCGCCGTCCGCGTACCGCGCCTCGGCCATCGTTCACGCGTTCAACCCGGGCATGCTCGGCGGCCGCGCGGTGGCGGAGCTGCTCCTCGGCCTCGTGGAGCCGTCCGGGCGGCTGCCCGTCTCCTTCGCGCGTCACGCGGGGCAGCAGCCGACGTACTACAACCAACTGCGCGGACAGCACGGCACGCGCTACGCGGACCTGACCCAGCAGCCGGCATTCGTGTTCGGCGAGGGGCTGAGCTACACGACCGTCGAGTACGCGGACCTGGAGGTGCTGACCGATGTCCTGGGCGCGAACGACACGCTGCGGGCACGCGTGGTCGTCAGCAACACCGGCGAACGGCCCGCGCTGGAGACCGTGCAGGTGTACGTGAGCGACTCGGTGACGTCCGTGACGTGGGCGGAGAAGGAGCTGAAGGCGTACCGGCAGGTCCCGTTGGCGCCGGGTGAGTCGCGCGAGGTCGTCTTCGAGCTGCCGGTGTCCGTGTGCAGCCTCGTGGACGCGGAGGGCCGACGGGTCGTCGAGCCCGGCGCGTTCGAGCTGCTCGTCGGTCCGTCGTCGCGGGACAAGGACCTGCTGCGGGCGGGTTTCACCGTCAAGGGCTGAGGCCCGCGGGCGGGCGGCCGGGCGTCAGGGGCCCGGCCGGCCGGTCCCGCGCAGCCGTTCCAGGTCGGAGGGACGGACCTGGATGACGAACAGGGCGATCAGGGCTGCGGCTACGGCGAAGGCCGCCGCGGCGAGGAACGCGGTGGAGACGCCGGACGCCAGGACCTGGTCGCCCCAGCTTCCCGGGAGCTGCCCGGTCCTGCGGAACTGGGCGAGCTGGGCGGGTGTCGCCTCGGCCATGAACTTGGGCACCTGGTCGGTCGCCTCGTTGCGGCTGGCCGTGCCGAAGACCGTGACGAGGATGGACAGACCGAGTGATCCGCCCACCTGCTGGGTGGTGTTGAGGATGCCTGAGGCGGCACCCGACTCATGGGGCTCGACGCCGGAGAGCGCCATCAGCGTCAGCGAGACGAACTGCAGCCCCATGCCGAGGCCGAACACCAGCACCGGTCCCAGGAGACTGCCCAGGTAGGTGCTGTGGACGTCGGTCTGCGTGAGCCAGCCGAGTCCGATCGCGGCGAGGACCGCGCCCGTCACCATGAACGGCTTGGGGCCGAAGCGCGGCAGCAGTCGTGAGGTGAAGCCGGCGCCGATGGCGATGATGACACTGACCGGCAGAAAGGCGAGGCCCGTACGCAGTGGGGTGAACCCCAGGATGTTCTGCACGAACAGGGTCAGGAAGAAGAACATCCCGAACATCGCCGCGGCGAGGCTCAGCATGATCCCGTAGGTTCCGGCGCGGTTGCGGTCACGGAACATCCACAGCGGGGTGATGGGCTGCCTGGAGCGGCTCTCGACGGTGATGAACAACCCGAGCAGCACCACCGCGGCGGCGAACGCCACCAGGGTCAGGGTGTTGCTCCACCCCTCCTCGGACGCGCGGATGAACCCGTAGACGAGGCTCACCATGCCCAGCGTCGCCGTGAGGGCGCCGAGTACGTCGAAGTGGCCCGGGTGGCGCTCGGACTCCTGGATGTAGCGGCGGGTCGCCAGCACGATCAGCGCGCCGATGGGCACGTTGACGAAGAAGATCCACCGCCAGTCCAGCCACTCGACCAGCACCCCTCCGGCGAGCAGGCCGATGGCGCTGCCGCCCGCCGAGACCGCCGCGAACACGCCGAAGGCCCTGTTGCGCGCCGGGCCTTCGTGGAACGTGGTCGTGATGAGGGCGAGCGCCGTCGGGGAGGCGATCGCGCCGCCGACGCCCTGGAGGGAGCGGGCGGCGAGCAACTGCCAGGATTCCTGGGCGAGTCCTCCGAGCAGGGAGGCGATGACGAAGAGGGCGACGCCGGTCATGAAGACCCGGCGCCGCCCCAGGATGTCGCCGATCCGCCCGCCGAGCAGCAGCAGGCCGCCGAAGGTGAGGGTGTAGGCGTTGATCACCCAGGAGAGGTTCTCGGTCGAGAAGCCCAGGGATGTCTGGATGTGCGGCAGGGCGATGTTCACGATGGTGATGTCGAGGACCACCATCAGTTGGCACGAGCAGATGACGAGCAGGGCGATGGTGCCGCCGCGGTCCCTCCGGGGGGTTGCGGTGGCTTGCGTGGGTGTCGCGTGGGAGCCCGTCATTGGTTCGGTGCCGCGGGTGCGGTGGGGTGAACGTGGTCGTTCACCCCACCGACGGTAGACCTGGGTGGGGGAGGTCGCGAATCGATCTCTGGCGGGCGGGCGCCTGCGGCGGGGCTTGTCCCCTACCCGCCCCTTCCCGAAACCGGGGCTCCGCCGCGGGCCCCGCTCCTCAAACGCGGGAGGGGCTGGGAAGAACGGGGCGGAGGGGCTGGGAAGAACGGGGCGGAGAGGCTAGGAGGAGCGCGGCGGAGGGCCTGGAGTGAGCGCCGTAGGAGGCTGGGGCGGGTTACTCGAACGCTGCCGCCGCCTCCCTCAGGGCCTGGGCCACCGCCTCCGGGGAGTCCGGGCCGGGGTCTCCCGGGGTGTAGGTCACCGAGCGCAGGCGGCCTTCGTACGGGAACGAGCGGTGGCGTTCGAAGAGGGGCCAGGAGACCGGGGACTTGCGGTCCACGCCGATGCTGATGCCCTGGAAGGGGGCCATGCCGATGAGCTGGTGGACGGTGGGCGGGGTAGCCCGGATCTCGCTGTCGACGCCGATCGTGAAGGCCCAGCGCAGCCCCTTCTCGGCGGTGGCCGCGAGCCGGATCAGGTGCTCGCCGGGTGCCAGCGGCCCGGCGTCGGTCTCGTGCAGTACGCCGTACTCGTTGTACGCGAAGTGCAGGTGGCCGTCCTCCACGTACAGGCTGTAGCCGCCGCCCTGGTCGCCGTGGGAGAGGAGCACCCCCTCCCCCGTCTCCTCGACGGCGACGGTGGCCTCGAAGGAGCGCAGGGAGACCAGCCGCGAGGAGCGGTAGCGCTCCAGTTCCGAGGTGCCGGGAAGCAGCGTGAGCGGACGGGAGAGCCGGTCCTCGGCCGGGTCGCGCCGGGCGAGGGCGCCGCTGCCGTCGGGGAGCGGGAAGACGCCGTTGCGCCAGGCCGCCTTCTCCCAGGCCGCCGAGAGCTCCTCGACCAGGTCCGGGTGTGCACCGGCCAGGTCGTGGATCTCGGTGGGGTCGGTCCTGATGTCGTACAGGGCCCACTCGGAGTCGTCGTACGGCGCGCCGGGGCGGTGGAGGGTGACGAGTTTGTGGCCGCCGCGGTAGTAGCTGCGGTTGCCGGTCATCTCGCAGTACTGCTCGGGGTGGGTGGAGAGGTGGTGCGGGTCGGCGAGCACCGGGGCGAAGGTGAAGCCGTCCGGCTCCTGGAGGGTGACGCCCCGCCGCTGTTCCGGGCGTGCCAGGCCGGCGAGTTCGAGGAGGGTCGGGGCGATGTCGGTGACGTACTGGTACTGCGGGCGCACCCCCGGGGTGAGCAGTCCGTCGCGCGCTCCCCTGGGCCAGGACAGGACGAACGGGACGCGCACGCCGCCCGCGTAGGTGTGGCCCTTGTAGAGCCGGAAGGGGGTGTTGGAGGCCATGCCCCAGCCGCGCGGGTAGTGCACCAGGCTGCGGGGGCCGCCGATGAGCTCGGGGTCGCGGTCGACGTCGGGCGTCCAGTCCTCGGGCAGGGCGGGGTGGTGGACGAACCGGCTGAAGTAGGAGCGGGTGCCCTCGGCGCCGCCCTCGCCGGTGCCTCCGTTGTCGGAGGTGAAGACGATGATGGTGTTGTCGAGTTCGCCGAGCGCGTCGAGGGTCGCGGTGAGCCGGCCGAGGTTCTGGTCGATGTTGTCGACGAGTGCCGCGTACACCTCCATGTAGCGGGCGTACAGGCGCTGTTGCTCCTCGGTGAGGCTGTCCCAGGCGGGTACGTCCTGCCCGGCCTCGCTGTTGCGTTCGGGGAGTTCGGTGCCGGGCGGGAAGAGGCCGGCGGCGATCTGGGCGGCGAAGCGGCGCTCGCGCAGCGCGTCCCAGCCCTCGTCGTAGCGCCCCCGGTGGCGGGCGATGTCCTCCTCCTTGGCCTGGAGCGGACCGTGGACGGCGTTGTGCGCGAGGTAGAGGAAGAAGGGCTTGTCCGGGTCGTGGGCGCGCAGCGACTTCACCATGGAGATGGCCTGGTCGGTGATGTCGTCGGTGTAGTAGTAGTCGGGGAACTCGTCGATGTCCAGCGGGCTGTTGTCGCGCACGAGTTGGTGCGGGTGGAAGAGGCTGGTGAGCCCTTCCAGGACGCCGTAGTACTGGTCGAAGCCCTTGCGCAGCGGCCAGTTGTCGCGGTCGTCGGCGGCGTTGGACGCGGAGTCGCGGACCAGGTGCCATTTGCCGACGGCGTAGGTGGCGTAGCCGGAGTCGTGGAGGAGTTCGGCGAGGGTGGGGATGTCGTCGGCGATCTCCATGCCGTAACCGGGGAAGCCGGGGTCGGAGTTGGCGACCATGGCGTAGCCGACGCGGTGCGGGTTGAGGCCGGTGAGGAGGGCGGCGCGGGCCGGGGAGCACAGCGGCATGGTGTGGTAGTTGCTGAGCCGTACGCCGTCCTCGGCCAGGCCGTCCAGCACGGGGGTGGCGATCTCGGAGCCGAAGGGGCCGATGTCGCTGTAGCCCATGTCGTCGACGAGGACGACGACGATGTTGGGGGCCTTCTCGCCCGGTGTGCGGCGTGCCGGCCAGGCCGGTTCGGAGGCGGCGAAGGTGCGGCCGATGCGGCCCGGGAAGCCTTCGTATGGATCGCGGCGGGTGCTGGTGGTCATCGGCGGGTGGCTCCGTCACGGGTCGGGGTGGGCGGCGGGGTGGGGCGGGTCATGCGAGGGCTCGCGTCTTCTCGACGCGCTCGGGGCGGGCCGCCGGCGGTACGGGTTCGGGCGCGGCGGCGAGCAGGGCGCGGGTGTACGGGTCGCGGGGGCGGTCGCAGACCTCGTCGGCGGTGCCGGTCTCCACGATGCGGCCCCGGTGCATCACGGCGATGCGGTGGCTGACCTGCCGGACGACCGCGAGGTCGTGGGCGATGAAGACGAGGGAGAGGCCCAGGTCGCGCTGGAGGTCGGTGAGCAGGCCGACGATCTGGGCCTGGACGGACACGTCGAGCGCGGAGACGGGTTCGTCGCAGATGAGGACGGAGGGTGCGGGGGCCAGCGCGCGGGCGATGCCGATGCGCTGACGCTGGCCCCCGGAGAAGGAGCGCGGGTGGCGTCCGGCCACGGCCGGGTCCAGGCCCGCCAGTACCAGGAGCTCCGCCACCCGCTCCCGGCGCGCGTCGCGGTCTCCGATACCGAACGCGATGAGGGGTTCGGCGACGATCTCGCCCACCGTCATACGAGGGTTGAGCGAGGCGTACGGGTCCTGGAACACCATCTGGACCTGGCGGCGCACCGCGTGCAGCGCGCGCCGCGAGGGCCGGGTGACGTCTTCGCCGCGCAGCCGCAGGGTACCGCCGTCGGCGGTGTGGGCGTGCGCGAGAACCCGGGCCAGGGTGGACTTGCCGGAGCCGGACTCCCCGACGATGCCCAGCGTCTCGCCCTCCGCGAGGGTCAGCGACACCCCGTCGAGCGCGGGTACCCCGCGCTTCCGGGCGCCGCGTCCCCCGTACGTCTTCGTCAGGCCGTCCGCCTCCAGCACGACGGCGCCCGGTGCGGGGCGGTCGATGCGGGCGGGCGGGGCCGGGGCGGGCAGGGGTTCGGTGCGTCCGGCGGCGGGGAGGCAGGCCACCCGTACGTCGCCGGTCACCCGGGCGAGCGGCGGGGTGGCGTTGCGGCAGCGGTCCTCGACCAGGGTGCAGCGGTCCGCGAAGGCGCAGCCGTCCCCGAGGAGGGTGAGGTCGGGCGGGCTGCCCGGGATGCCGGTGAGGCGGGTTCCGGACGGGGTGGCGAGGCGCGGCACGGCGGCGAGCAGGCCGGCGGTGTACGGGTGGCGGGGGCGGGTGAGCACCTCGGCGGTGGGGCCGTCCTCGACGACGGTGCCGCCGTACATGACGAGGACCCGTTCGCAGGCGCGGGCGACGACGCCCATGTTGTGCGTGATGAGGACGAGGGCGGTGCCGGTCTCGCGGTTGAGGTCGCCGAGCAGGGTGAGGATCTGGTCCTGGACGGTGGCGTCGAGTGCGGTGGTCGGCTCGTCGGCGAGGAGGATGTCGGGTTCGGCGGCGAGGGCCGTGGCGATGAGGATGCGCTGGCGCTGGCCGCCGGAGAACTGGTGCGGGTAGTCGTCGGCGCGCCGGTGCGGGTCGGGGATGCCGACCCGGTCGAGGAGTTCGACGGTGCGGGCGCGGCGGGCGGCCTTGTCGCGGTTGCCGTGGGCGCGCAGCACCTCGTCGATGTGGCGGCCGGCGGTGAGGACGGGGTTGAGGGCGGTCATCGGGTCCTGGAAGACCATGCCGATGCGGGCGCCGCGCACCGCCCGCAGTTCCGCGTCGTCGGCGGTGGCGAGGTCGCGGCCCTCCAGGCGGACGGTCCCGCCGGTGATGTGTCCGGTGCCGGGGAGCATCCGGTTGAGGGCGAGCGCGGTGGTGGACTTGCCGGACCCGGACTCGCCGACGACGGCCAGGGTCTCGCCCCGGCGCAGGGTGAAGGAGACCCCGCGCACGGCGCGCAGCGGTGAGCCGTCGGGTGCGGTGAACTCCACGCCGAGGTCGCGTACCTCCAGCAGTTCCTGGGCGGTCATCGGCGTATCTCCCGGTTGAGCGCCTCGGCGATGAGCGAGAGGCCGAGGACGAGCGCGGTCACGGTGATCAGGGGCCCGGCGGCGAATTGCGGGGCCTGGGCGAGATAGGGCATGGACTGGCTGAGTACGGCTCCGAGCGTGGGCTGCGGCGGCCGGACGCCGACGCCGAGGAAGCTCATGGCGCCCTCGATGAAGACGGCGACGGTCAGCGATACGGCGATCTGCACGACGAGCGGGTCCGCCGCGTTGGGCAGGATGTGCCGGACCAGCACCCGGCTGCCCGAACCGCCGCCGACGCGGGCGGCAGTGACGTACTCGCGTTCCCGCTGTACGAGGACGCCGCCGCGCAGCAGCCGGCCGAAGACCGGGACCTCGGCGAGGGCGATGACGAGGACGACGGGGATGCGGCCCGGGCCGAGGATCGCGGTGACGGCGAGCGCCAGGATCAGCCCGGGAAACGCGAGGAGCAGGTCGAAGACGCGCTGGACGACGGTGTCGGCCACCGGGTGGGCGGCGGCGACGAGCGCGAGCAGGCAGCCGAGCGCGGCGCCGGCGGGCACCGCGACCGCGATGATGCCGAGGTCGGTGCGGATGCCGTACAGCACACGGCTGAGCAGGTCGCGGCCGAGGTCGTCGGTGCCGAGGAGATGTCCGGGCGTGCCGGGCCCGGCGAGGCTCTGGCCGCTCTGGTCGGTGGGCCCGTGCCCGGCGAGCAGCGGGGCGAGGAGCCCGGCGAGGACCACCAGGCCGACGAGGACGAGGCCGGTGCGGGCGCGGGCGGTGGACAGGGCGGTGCGGTACGGGTGGCGGCTGCGGGGCGTGGCGCGCGGTTTGCGGGCGGCCGGGGGCGGCGCGGCGGTGAGGAGGTCGGTCGTCTGGGTCATCAGGGTTACTCCCACCTGATCCGGGGGTCGAGCCAGGCGTACACGAGGTCGGTGAGCAGCTGGACGAGGACGAAGACGGCGACCAGGAGCAGCAGCAGGTCCTGGACGACCGGGTAGTCGCGGCGCTGGAGGCCCTGTTCGGCGAGCTGCCCGAGGCCGGGCCAGGCGAAGATCGCCTCGACGAGGACCGCCCCGCCGAGGAGGTTGCCGACCTGCATGCCGAGCAGGGTGACGACGGGCGGGAGGGCGTTGGGCAGGGTGTGGCGCCACAGCAGGCGGCGCGGCGGGATCCCGGCGGCGGTGGCGGTGCGGATGTAGTCCTCGGCGAGGCCGCGTTCGATGCCGTCCTTGAGGTAGCGGCCGAGCACGGCGGCGCTGGGCAGGGCGAGGCAGAGCGCCGGCAGCACCAGGTACTGGGCGGCGAGGTCGGGCGCGGTGAGGAAGGCGACCCGGCCGCCGGGTGGCAGCACGGGGAGCGCGACGGCGAAGACCAGGACGAGCAGCACCCCGCTGACGAAGGGCGGTACGGCCAGCGCGGCGGTGGTGACGACGCGGACGGCGCCGGTCAGCCAGCGGCTGCGCGAGGTGGCTCCCAGCACGCCGAAGGCCGTACCGAGCACGATCACGAACAGCAGTGCGGCGACGGTGAGTTCGGTGGTGGCGCCGAGCCCGTCGCCGATGAGGTCGGCGGTCTGCCCGCCGATCGCGTACGAGGGTCCGAGGTCCCCCTTCAGGAGCGAGCCGATCCAGTGGGCGTACTGCGAGAGCAGGGGTGCGTCGAGGCCGAGCCGTTCGCGGATCGCGGCGACGGTCGCCGCGTCCGCGTCGGGTCCGGCGAGCGCTGTGGCGGGGTCGCCGGGGACGAGCCGCAGGATGGTGAATATTACGAAGGAGGCGGCGACCAGGACGAGGAGGGCGGACGGCAGCCGCCGGAGCAGGTAGCTGCGCATGTCACACCAGGTAGGCGTTGTCGAGGTTGAGGTAGGAGAACTTGTTGAGCGTCACGCCGTGCAGCCCGGCGGCGGAGACCTGGAGCTGTCCGCGTACGACGAGGTCGATGAGGAACGCCTCGTCGAGGAGGATGCGGGAGATCTTCTGGTGCAGGGCGTTGGCGGCGGCCGTGTCGGTCTCCGGTTCGGTCCACGCCTCCCGGACGACCTTGGTGTAGGCGGCGGAACGGAACTTGGAGGTGTTCTTCGCCTCGTTGAAGGGGTACGCGCTGACCGCGAGGGTCGAGGGCTGCACCTGCGCGAACCCGTGTCCGAGTGACCAGAGCGCCGGCATGCCCTGCGAGATGAGCTTCTTCTGCGCGGTGGCCCCGTCGGTGGGCTGCAGGGTGACGTGGACGCCGACCTGCTTGAGGTCGTACTGGATGGACTCGGCGATCGCCGTCTCGCCGGGCAGCGCGATGTGCAGCATGGGGAATTCGAGCCTGCTGTGCCCGGCCGACTTCAGGAGCTCCCGTGCCTTCGCGGGGTCGTGCGTGTAGTGGGTGCGGTTGGCCTCGCTGTACGCGGGGGAGGACTTGGGCCAGGGCGCTGCGGACGCGAGGCCGTACCCGCCGAGGGTCTGCGCGACGAGCCGGTCGCGGTCGACGGCCCAGGCGAGCGCCTGGCGGACGGTCCGGTCGTTCAGCGGGGCGACGGTGGTGTTGACGCCGAGGTACACCGCCCCGGCGCCGGTGTCGTAGTCGCTGATGGTGAGCCGGGCGTCACTCTTGACGGCACCGAGGCTCTTGCCGGGCGCGTCGAAGGTGAGCTGGGACTGGCCGGAGCGCAGGGACGAGATCAGCGCGTCGGCCTGGGCTATGACCCGCAGTTCGACGCCGTCGAGGTAAGGGCGGCCGGGCTGCCAGTACGCGTCGTTGCGGATAAGGCTCAGTCCGGAGCCGGGGCTCCACTTCTTCAGTTGGAACGGGCCGGTCCCGATGAACTTCTTCCCCGCGACGGCGTCCTCGACGGACTCCCGGTCCGCGATGATCATGAACTCGAACAGGTCGAAGAGGTTGTTCACCGGGTGCGCCAGCTTCAGCACCAGTTCGTGGTCGCCGCGCTTCTCGAACCCGGTGACCGTGGCTGCCGTGCTTCTCAACTGTGCTGCACGTAGCGGGTTCTGAAGGTTCTTCACCGCGAAGATGACGTCGTCCGCAGTGAACTTGCGGCCGTTGTGGAAGGTGACGTCGTCGCGCAGGCGGAGCGTGATGCTGCGCCCGTCCTTGGCGTACGTCCAGGAGGTGGCGAGTTCGGGTTTGGGATGGAGGCGGTCGTCGTAGCGGGTGAGGGTGTTGTAGATCAGACGTTGCTGGAGGGACTGGCCGCTCTGGGCGAACAGCAGAGCGGGGGTGAAGTCGGCGTTGACGGCGACGTTCAGCACGCCGCCGCGCCGGGGTTCGGCGCTCGCGCCCTGCGGGGCGGACGAGGTGTCCGACACCGCCGAGCGGCAGCCCGCGAGCCCCAGGCCGAGGAGCAGGGCACCGCCGCCGGCGGCGCGCAGGGTGGAGCGCCGGGACGGTCCCGAGGGCGTGAGGGGGTACAGCTCGGTCATTGAAGCCTGCCTGTGACGAGGGGAAAAAGGGAGGATGAGGGCGCGCGGCGGAGCACGGACGGGTATTCGTTCCGCTGCGGGAGCAATGGAACGAAGGGGATGCGCTGCGCGAAGGCACGCCGGTCCGGGACCGCCTGGACGGCCGTACGGGAGGCGCAAGGAACTCCCGTGACGTGCGGGAGCATGCGAGGAGGCGGGCCCCGGGTCTCAGCGGGCGGTGGCTACCGGTGAGAGGTCAGCGGGGCGAGCGGCGCGGGCCCTGGGGCCGCGGTCCGGCTCAGCGGCAAACAGCACAGACCGCGCTGGCCTGCCGACAGAGGTCGACGTGCCTGCGGGAGACGAGGCGCTTGTCCGGGTTCACGGGAGCAATATGGCAGCGGCCTCGCCGGACGGTCAACCTGCGTTGTCCGCATCCTGGTACGAAGCGCTTTCCCGCCCTCACCACTCGACTACCGCACCGAGGCCGCAAGAGGGCTCCTGAACAGGGGATTCAGCACGACGGCACCGGCCGCGACCGGGAGGACGGCCGTCCCGGCATGCGGACTGACGATGCGTTCGGGGTCCCGGCAGACGTGCGAGTGGTCGACCGCGGCGCCCCGGATCTCCTCCAGGTACTCCGGGTTGACCAGGCTGGCGTGCTCGGTGACGACCACCAGGTCCGGGTTGAGGACATCGAGCAGCAGGGCCGCCGCCCGGCCGACCGCGCGGGCCCTTTCGCGCAGCAGCCGGTCGGCGCGCCGGTCCCCCGCGGCTGCCGCGTCCACCACCAGGAACGCGTCGGGCCAGGGCACGATGGAGCGCCGTACGGCGGTCCGGGCCAGGGCGGTGTTGGAGACGGTCGCCTCCAGGCAGCCGGAGCGCCCGCAGGGGCAGACCACCGTGGAGTCCGGCACGGGCAGATGCGCCACGTCCCCGGCGCCGGACCCCGGCCCCTGGTGCACCACCCCGGTGATGCCGAGGGCGGCGTCGACCACGTTGCCGATGAACAGGTGGACCAGGCTGCGCCGGGCCTCGGGCCTGCCGAACAGGATCTCGGACTGGGCGACCGCGCGGGCGTGGTTGTCGACGCGCACCTCGACATCGCCCAGACCACGGGCGAGTTCGGCGGCCAGCGGCCGGCCCGACCAGCCGAGCGAGGCGTGCCGCACCGCCGTACCCGTGCCCGGGTCGACCCAGCCGCCGAGGGCCGCGCCCACTCCGAGCAGGCGACGGCCGCGCGGGGCTCCGTCCAGAAAGGCGCGCAACCCCTGGACGATCTTCGAGGGAAGGTCCCCGGGGGCGAGGCCGTCGTGGGGGAAGGCGCGCCGGTCGAGCAGCCGGCCGCGCAGGTCGAGCAGTCCGAACGTCGAGGACGGCACCCCGATGTGGAGACCTGCGACCAGGGGCCCGTCGCTCTCTCCGGTGTGCAGGTCGACCGGGATCTGCGGCCGGCCGACACCGTTGCCGCCGCCACCCGGCTCCGGCAGCTCCCGCACCAGGCCCAGCTGTACGAGATCGGTGCACTGCCGTGAGACGGCGGCCTGGCTGAGGCCGGAGCGCTCGGCGATCGCGCGGCGGGCGACGGGCCCGTGGTCGAGGACGGTGCGCAGCACGGTGGCGGCGTTCGTCTCGCGTCTCCCGTCACCGGTCGCGCGGAAGAGGCGGGGGGCAGTGGTCATAGGGCCTTCCTTCGGTCCTGCGCCGGCGGGGCGCTCGCAACGTTACGGCGGCGTGAAATCGCACGGGGCCGGTTGCCCGGCCCGGGGGCGGCACTCTCGCGATACCCGGCCACCTGGACGAACTCGCAGGTGGGGACGGGTTTTTCGGTGCGCGCCCGAGTGGGCCGCGAGCCCCGTGCAGGCGCCGATTGAACCACTGCCGCACGCCCCGCGGGGTGCCTTCGGGTGCTTGACGTACGCGGCGGGACGCTGGAAGTCTCCGGGACATGTTCGCGACGGCACTCACCGATGCGCGGCCCGCCCGCGCCGGCCGCCCCGCACCGCGGCCCGTGTGTCCGGGCCGCTGTACCGCCGCCTGATCTCAGCGGCCGACACCCATCGCGTCGTGCTCCCGCACAGGAGCCCGATCTCCGCGCACCACCGCTCAGGGCTCCGCATCCACCGCCTGTGATCGCGCCCCGCCCGAATTAATTCCTCTCCACAATTAATCAGCCCGCCGTCTGCCGCGCTCTGTGCCCGGCCGGGCCGGGCACGTCCTTCCCGAAGGGAATCCGTCATGACCTCCACCACCACCGCTCCCGCTCCCGCCGTCACGGTCCAGAAGCTCGGTGGCCGCATCGGCGCCGTCGTCTCCGGGGTGCGGCTCGGCGGTGACCTCGACCCGGAGACGGTCGCCGCCGTGCGGGCCGCACTGCTCGCCAACAAGGTGATCTTCTTCCGCGGCCAGGACCACCTGGACGAGGAGAGCCACGAGGCGTTCGGCCGGCTGCTCGGCACACCCGTCGCCCACCCGACGGTGCCCTCGGCCGACGGGCGATACTCGCTCGGCATCGACTCCGACCACGGCGGCCGGGCCAACCAGTGGCACACCGACGTCACCTTCGTCCCCGCCTATCCGGCCTTCTCCATTCTGCGGGCCGTGGTGATCCCCCCGTACGGCGGCAACACCCTGTGGTCCAACACCGCCGCCGCCTACGCGGAGCTGCCGGAGCAGCTGCGCACCCTGGCGGACGGGCTGCGGGCCGTCCACTCCAACGACTACGACTACGTCGCCCTGCGGCCCAACGCGCTGCCGGAGGCGCTGGAGAAGTACCGCGAGGTCTTCACCTCGACGAAGTTCCTCACCGAGCACCCGGTGGTCCGCGTCCACCCCGAGACCGGCGAACGCGTCCTGCTGCTGGGCAACTTCGTGCAGCGCATCAGCGGACTGACCGGCCGGGACTCGCGGGCCCTGATCGACCTGTTCCAGTCGCACGTCGAGCGCCCGGAGAACACCGTGCGCTGGGACTGGCAGGTCGGCGACGTCGCGATCTGGGACAACCGCGCCACCCAGCACTACGGCGTGGACGACTCCGACACCCACGAGCGCAAGCTGCGCCGCGTCACCATCGACGGTGACGTCCCGGTCGGCGTGGACGGCCGCTCCTCCACCCTGATCAGCCCGGAGGCCGTGCCGGACCCGTCGTTCGGCATCGCGTCGGGCGCCTCCACCACCGAGGCCCCGGCCGCGTGACCGAGCACCCCACTCCCCCGGTGGGCGGTGCCCCGGCACCGCCCACCGGGCACGCGGCGCGGCCTCGCGGCGGGTGCGCGGGGTGGTGGTGGGGCGGGTTCCCCGGACTGGACTTGCCGGTCCATTTTTGCCTTTCTACGGTGGCCTGACCTCACCACGGCACGCGAGCCGCGGTGGCGGCTCACGGAGAGGCACACGGCATGCACGCGATCCACATCACCCGGCACGGCGGCCCCGATGTCATGGCCTGGACCGAACTGCCGGATCCCGTCCCCGCCCCCGGTGAGGCCCTCGTCCGGCTCGGTGCCGCCGGGGTGAACTTCATGGACGTGGGCGCCCGCAAGGCGGGCGGTCCGGGCTGGGCCGCACCGGCCGTGCTCGGGGCCGAGGGCATGGGGTACGTGACCGCGCTCGGCGAGGGCGTCGAGGGGCCGGCCGTCGGTGACCGGGTGGCCTGGTTCTACCACCCGGGCAGCTACGCGGAGCTGCTGGCCGTCCCGGCGGACCGGCTGGTCAAGGTGCCCGACGAGGTGCCGGACGAGACGGCGGCCGCGGTGATGATGCAGGGGCTCACGGCGAACCACTTCACCACCGAGACGTACGCCATCGGCCCCGGCGACACGGCCGTGGTGCATGCCGCCGCCGGTGGCGTGGGGCTCATGCTGACCCAGATGATCAAGGCGCGCGGCGGCCGGGTCATCGGCCTCGTGTCCCGCGCGGAGAAGGCGGCCATCGCCGAGGCGGCGGGGGCGGACCACGTCCTGGTGTCGTCCGGGGCCGGGTTCGAGGACCGGGTGCGCGAGCTGACGGACGGCGAGGGCGCCCACGTCGTGTACGACGGCGGTGGCACCTCGACGTTCCGGTCCTCGCAGCTGGCCCTGCGCCTGCACGGGGTGCACGCCTACTACGGCCCCTTCATGGGCGTACCGTCGCTCTCGGTGACCGATCTGCCGAGCAGCATCCTGCTGTCGTACCCGACCGTGCAGGACCACGTCCCCACCCGGGAGGCACTGGTCACCCGGACCGAAGAGGTCTTCGCGATGGTGCGGGAGGGAAAGGTGTCCCCGCGCATCGGCGGGCGGTACGCCCTGTCCGACGCGGCGCGGGCCCACAGCGATCTGGAGTCCCGCCGGACCACCGGCAAGCTGCTCCTCATCCCCTGAGCGCGGCCGACCCGTACGACCGCGAGAGAAGGAGACACATCGTGCCGCTGACCCCCAAGGGTGCCGCGACCAAGCAGCGCATCGTGGAAGGCGCCGCCGCGGCGGTCCGGCGGCACGGTGTGTTCACGCTGACGCTCGACGACGTCCTGGCACTCACGTCGACCAGCAAGAGCCAGCTGTTCCACTACTTCCCCGGCGGGAAGGACGAACTGATGCTGGCCGTCGCCCGCCACGAGGCGGACCGGGTGATCGGCGACCAGCAGCCGGAGCTGAGCGCCCTCACCTCGTGGCCGGCCTGGCTGACCTGGCGCGACAAGGTCGTCGCCCGCTACCGGGAGCAGGGTCGGGAGTGTCCGCTCGACATCGCGGTCTCGCACATCGGGTCGGCCTCGTCGGGCGCACAGGCCGTCGCCGCCGAACTGCTGGAGCGCTGGCAGGACGCACTGGCCGCCGGCATCCGGCGCATGCAGTCGATCGGGGAGATCGACGCCGCCCGGGACGCGGACCGCTCGGCGGCCGCTCTGCTGGCCGGGATCCAGGGCGGTGTGGTGATCCTGCTGTCCACCGGCCGGCTGGGCCACCTGGAGGCGGCCCTCGACCAGGGCATCGAGGATCTGCGCCGCCGGTCCCGCACCGAAAACGGAAGGCCGTGAAAGGGGACGGCTGCTAAGGTCTTCATGCTGTTCAGCGTGTACCGAGGAGACGAGACATGGCAGGCGACGACGACATCTCCGGGTGATCCCGGAGCCCCGTAGCCACAGCGTGCGCCCAGGGCGCCGTCGCAGTGGCCATGTCGTTGTTCCCTCTGGCCATTCCTCCGGGGCCGCGGTGTATGCCGACCCCGGATTCACACGCGAGGTCCCGCATGTCCGACGCATCCCTCATCTGCTCGAACCTTTCCTTCTCCTGGCCGGACGACACCCCGGTCTTCTCCGGTCTGTCCTTCACCGTGGGCGCCGGGCGCACCGGTCTCGTCGCCCCCAACGGCTCCGGGAAGAGCACCCTGCTCAAGCTGCTCGCCGGCGAGCTGCGGCCCACCGCCGGTTCCGTCACCGTCGAGGGCACGCTCGCCTACCTGCCGCAGAGCCTCCCCCTGACCGGCGACCTGTCGGTGGCCGAGGTCCTCGGTGTGGACGCGGTGATCCGCGCCCTGGACGCCGTGGAGTCGGGTGACGTGGACGAGAAGCACTTCGCCGTCATCGGTGACGACTGGGACATCGAGGAGCGCACCCGCGCCCAGCTGGACCGGCTCGGTCTCGAAGCCATCGCCCTGGACCGGTCCATCGGCACGCTCAGCGGCGGCCAGGTCGTCTCGCTCGGGCTGGCGGCCCAGCTGCTGAAGCGGCCGGACGTCCTGCTGCTCGACGAGCCGACCAACAACCTCGATCTGGAGGCCCGGCACCGTCTCTACGACACACTGGAGACGTGGAACGGCACGCTGCTCCTCGTCAGCCACGACCGCGCGCTCCTGGACCGCATGGACCGCATCGCCGAACTCGGCCAGGAGGAACTGCGCCTGTACGGGGGCGACTTCACGGCGTACGAGGAGGCCGTACGGGCCGAGCAGGAGGTCGCCGAGAAGAACGTCCGCAACGCGGAACAGGAACTGAAGCGGGAGAAGCGCGAGATGCAGCAGGCCCGCGAACGGGCCGAGCGGCGCGCGAGCAACGCGGCCCGCAACCTGAAGAACGCGGGCCTGCCCCGCATCTTCGCCGGGAACATGAAGCGCGGCGCCCAGGAGGCGGCCGGCAAGTCCGGCCAGACGCACGCCTCCCGGGTCGGTGAGGCGCAGGCCCGTCTCGACGAGGCGGGGCGTGCCGTACGCGACGAGCAGCGCATCACGCTCGACCTGCCCGACACCGATGTGCCCGCCGGTCGCACCGTGCTCCTCTGCGAGCAGGTGCGGGTGCGGCTCGGCGGCCGGGAGCAGTTCTCCGGCGAGGGGGTCGGCCTGACGATCCGGGGCCCCGAGCGGATCGCGCTGACCGGTCCGAACGGGGCCGGGAAGAGCACCCTGCTGCGCCTGGTCAACGGCGATCTGGAGCCCGACGCGGGGTCGGTCAGGCGCGCCGACGGGCGCATCGCGTACCTCTCGCAGCGGCTCGACCTGCTCGACCTCGACCGCACGGTGGCCGAGAACTTCGCCGCGTACGCCCCGCACCGGCAGGAGGCGGAGAGGATGAACCTGCTCGCGCGCTTCCTCTTCCGCGGCGACCGCGCCCATCTGCCCGTCCGGGTGCTGTCGGGCGGCGAACGGCTGCGGGCCACGCTGGCCTGCGTCCTGTGCGCGGAGCCGGCCCCGCAGCTGCTGCTCCTGGACGAGCCGACGAACAACCTCGACCTGGTCAGCGCCGGGCAGTTGGAGAGCGCGCTCGCCTCGTACCGCGGGGCGTTCGTGGTGGTCAGCCACGACGAGCGGTTCCTGGAGCGGATCGGGGTGGAGCGGTGGCTGCGGCTGGCGGACGGGGAGCTGCGGGAGGCGGGGGCGCCGGAGTCGTGAACCGCTGACGTGCCGTGCAGGCCCGCGCCCGAGGCTCCGTGCCCGGCGGGCCCCCGAACCGTTCACGTCGGAGGTACTCATGAACGCCCCCACCCATCCGTCCGCCCTGCTCGCCCACGACGTCGTCCGCACCTTCGGCGCGAAGCGCGTCCTCGACGGGATCTCGCTCACGGCGTCGCCCGGCGACCGCATCGGCCTGATCGGCGAGAACGGTGCCGGCAAGTCGACTCTCCTGCGGCTGCTCGCCGGGGTGGACGAGCCGGACGCCGGGCGGGTCACCCGACCCGCCGATGTGGGCTTCCTGCACCAGGAGATGCCCTTCGACGCGGAGTCCACCGTCGCCGGCGTCCTGGACGACGCGCTGCGCGAGGCGCGGGCGGACCTCGCGGAGGTCGACCGGCTCTCCGGGCTCCTGGCCCACACGCCCGAGGACTCCCCGGAGTACGCGCGGCTCCTGGAGACGTACGGCGGGCGGCTCGAACAGGCCGAGGAGCGGGCGGCCTGGGACGCCGACCGGCACGCGGCCGTGCTGCTCGACGGGCTGGGCCTCGGCTCCCTGCCGCACGAGCGACCGCTCCGCACGCTCTCGGGCGGACAGCGCGGCCGTCTGGCGCTCGCCGCGCTGCTCGTACGCCGTCCGTCGGCCCTCCTGCTGGACGAGCCGACCAACCACCTCGACGACGAGGCGGCCGCGTTCGTCGAGAAGGAGCTGCGCGCCATGCGAGGGCCGGTGGTTATCGCCAGTCACGACCGGGCGTTCCTCGACGCCGTCTGCACGGATCTCGTGGACCTCGATCCCGCCGTCGACGGGCCGGTGCGGTACGGCGGCGGGTACAGCTCCTACCTGGCGGAGAAGCGCGCGGAACGCGCGCGTTGGGAGCGGCGGTACGCCGAGGAGCAGGAGGAGATCGAGGCGCTGCGCCGCTCGGCCGCGGTGACCGCGCGCCAGGTGGCGCCGGACCGCGGGCCCCGGGACAGCGAGAAGATGGGGTACGGGGTGCGGGCCGGCCGGGTGCAGAGCCAGATCGCGCGCCGGGTTCGCAACGCCGGCCGCAGGCTCGGCGAGGCGGTGCGCCTCCAGGTCGACGAGCCGCCCCGGGCGCTGCGGTTCCGGTACCCCGAACGGGCCGAGCCGCCCGCGCCGGGCACGCTGGTCTCCCTGCGCGGCGTCCGCTTCCCCGGCCGGCTGGCCGTCGGCCGGCTCGACGTCGGGGCGTCCGAACGCCTGCTGGTGACGGGCGGCAACGGTACGGGGAAGTCGACGCTGATCGCGGTGCTCGCGGGCCGCCCGGTGGCGGTCGGCGAGGTGGTCCGGCGGCCGGGGCTGTCCGTCGGGGTGCTCGCGCAGGACTCCGTGTTCACCCGCCCGGACCGTACCGTCGGGGAGACGTACGCACGGGTGCTGGGCGTCGAGCGGGCCGAGCTGGTGCCGTTGGCCTCGCTGGGGCTGCTCCACGAGGCGGACACGGACAAGCCGGTGCACCGGCTGTCGGCCGGCCAGCGGCGCAGGCTCGCCCTCGCCCTGCTGATGGCCCGCCCGCCGGAGCTGCTCCTCCTCGACGAGCCGACCAACCACCTCTCCCCCGCGCTGTGCGACGAGTTGGAGGAGGCGTTGGGCCCGGGGCCCGGCGCGATCGTGGTGGCGAGCCACGACCGCTGGCTGCGCCGGCGCTGGCGGGGGCGCGAACTGCGGCTGGGAGCTTAGCTGTTGTCCGCCTCCGTGTCGTGGTGGATGGGGGTGCGTGATCCGGTGAGCGGGGCGCCCGTACCGCCCCGGCGTACGGCGACGATCTCCGCCGCGATGGACAGGGCGGTCTCCTCCGGGGTGCGGGCGCCGAGGTCGAGGCCGATCGGTGAGTGCAGCCGGGCCAACTCCTCCCCGGTCAGCCCGGATTCGCGCAGTCGCCGGTTGCGCTCCTCGTGGGTGCGGCGGGAGCCCATCGCTCCGATGTACGCGGCCGGCAGCCGCAGGGCGGTCTCCAGGAGAGGCACGTCGAACTTGGTGTCGTGGGTGAGCACGCACAGGACGGTGCGCGCGTCCGTCGTGATGCTCCGCAGGTAGCGGTGCGGCCAGTCGACCACCACCTCGTCGGCGTCCGGGAAGCGTTCCGGGGTGGTGAAGACGGGCCGGGCGTCGCACACGGTGACGTGGTAGCCGAGGAAGGACCCGGCGCTGACGAGCGCGGAGGCGAAGTCCACGGCGCCGAAGACGACCATCCGTGGCGGCGCCACGCCCGCCTCCACAAGGAGTGTGAGGCCCCCGGGGCAGTGGGAGCCGTCCTCCGCGATGTCGACGGTCGTGGTGCGGCCGGCGTCCAACAGGGCGCGGGCCTCGGCGGCCGCCGTGCGGTCCAGTTCGGCACGGCCGCCGAGGCCGCCCTCGTACGTTCCGTCGGCGTGGACGGCGAGCGCCCGGCCGAGCAGGTCCTCCGGTCCCCGCACCACCCGGACCAGCGCCACCGCCTCCCGCCGCACCACGGCGTCCACCGCCGCTCGGAAGACCGGTTCGGCCGGTCGCACCGGTGCGACCAGGATGTCGATGACTCCGCCGCAGGTGAGCCCGGCCGCGAAGGCGTCCTCGTCGCTGTATCCGAAGCGCCGGCGCACGGTTCGGCCGTCGCGCAGGACCTGTTCGCAGAGCTCGTACACCTCGGCCTCCACGCAGCCGCCGGAGACGGAGCCGACGACGGCCGCGCCCCGGTCGACGGCGAGGGCGGCACCGGGCCCGCGCGGCGCGCTGCCGTCGACGCCCACGACCGTGGCGACGGCGAAGTCCCGGCCGTCCTCGAACCACGGGCGGAGCCGGTCCGCGATCTCAAGCACCCGGGGTTTCCCCCGCCGCTCGCAGGACGCGGTCCGGGCGGATCGGCAGCTCCCGGTGGCGCACCCCGGTCGCGTGCCACACCGCGTTGGCGATGGCGGCGGCGACGCCCACGATGCCGATCTCGCCGACACCCTTGATGCCGACGGGGTCGCCGGGCACCGGATCGTCCACCCAGTCCGCCTCGACGAGCGGTACGTCGGCGTGCGAGGCGACGTGGTAGCCGGCGAGGTCGGCGTTGACGTGGCCGCCGGTCGCCGCGTCGCGGACCGCCTCCTCGTGCAGTGCCATGGACAGGCCCCAGGTCATGCCGCCGGTGAGCTGGCTGCGGGCGGTGAGCGGGTTGACGATGGCGCCCGCGGCGAAGATGCCCAGCAGCCGGCGCACCCGTACCTCGCCGGTGGTGACGTCGACGGCGGCCTCGGCGAACTGGGCGCCGAACGAGTGCCGTTCCTGTTGCGGGAGGGCGTCGATGGCATCGGCGGTGTCCGAGCGGGCGGTGATCCCCTCGGGCGGGATGCCGCCGCCCAGCGCCAGCCGTTCGCGCAGGTCGGCCGCCGCCAGCCGGACCGCCCAGCCCCAGGAGCGGGTGCCGGTGGAGCCGCCCGCGATCATCGCGTGGCCCAGGTCGCTGTCGCCGATGCGCGTCCGGACCAGGTCCGGGTTCACCTGGAGCGCGTCGGCGGCGACGAGCGTCATGGCGGTGCGCGCTCCGGTGCCGATGTCCGAGGCGTTGATCCGGACGGTGAAGGTGCCGTCCGCCTCGGCGGTCACGGCGGCGGTGGAGCGCCCGACGCCGGAGGGATAGGAGGCCGCGGCCGTCCCGGTCCCGAGCAGCCACCGCCCCTCACGGCGGAGACCGGGGCGGGGGTCGCGGTCCGCCCACCCGAACCTGCGCGCGCCCTCCTCGAAGCAGGCGAGCACGTTACGGCTGCTGAACGGCAGGCCCGAGACCGGCCCTGTGGCGGGTTCGTTGCGTGCCCGCAGGGCGATGGGGTCGATGCCGCACTTCTCGGCCAGTTCGTCGAGGGCCGACTCGATGGCGAAGGAGCCGGGTGCCTCGCCGGGGGCGCGCATCCACGTCGGCGTCGGCACGTCGAGCCGCACGACGCGGTGCCGGGTGCGGTGAGCCTCGGCGTCGTACAGGACCCGGCCCAGGACGGCACTCGTCTCGACGAACTCGTGCACGGTGGAGGTGAGGTTCAGCGCCTCGTGGTCGAAGGCGCGCAGCCGGCCGTCGGCGTCGGCGGCGATCCGGACGCGCTGCGCGGTGGGGCTTCGATAGCCGACGAGCGAGAACATCTGACGGCGCGTCATGACTACGCGTACGGGTCGGCCGAGGACGGTGGTCGCCATGACGGCGGCCACCTGATGGGCACTCAGTCCCTTGGATCCGAAGGCGCCGCCGATGTGTTCGGACCGCACGCGTACGGAGTCCCGGTCGAGGGAGAAGAGCTGGGCGATCTCGGCGGCCACCCAGCCGCTGCCCTGGTTGGAGTCGATGACGTCGAGCCGGCCGTCGTCCCAGCGGGCGGTCGCGGCGTGCGGCTCCATCGTGCAGTGGTGCTCCTCCGGGGTGGTGTACTGCGCGTCCACGACGAAGGCGGCCCCGTCGAGCTGCGCCCGGACGTCCCCCTTGCCCGCGTCGGCCTGCACCATCGGGGAGTCCTCGGGCCGGTAGGCGTCGTCGCGCCCGGCACGGAACGCCACGTCGTGCGGCTCCTCCTCGTAGCCGACGACGAGCGCCTCCGCCGCCTCCCTGGCCTGCTCGGACGTCTCGGCCACCACGAGGGCCACCGGCCAGCCGGTGAACGGCACCCGGTCGTGCTGGAAGAGCCCGACGACCGGGTTGGGCCGGCCCAGCATGCCCACGTAGTCGGCGTCGACGCGCGGCGCGTTCCCGTGGTGCAGCACGGCGAGCACGCCCGGCATGGCGAGGACGGGCTCGTCCGCCACGGCGGTGACCCTGCCCCGGGCGATCGTGGAGAGCACCAGCCAGCCGTGGGCGAGCCCGGCGAAGGGGATCTCGCCGGCGTAGCGGGCGGCGCCGGTGACCTTGTCTCGGCCCTCCACCCGGGTACGGCCCGCGCCCGTGGCTCCGGTGGCGGAACTGCTGCCGGTCGTCGTGGTCATCGGGTCGCCTCCTCGGCGAGTCGGGCGAGTTCGGTCACGACGAGGTTGCGCGTCAGCGTCACCTTGTAGCGGTTCCCGGGCAGCGGCTCGGCTGCGGCCAGTTCGGCGTCGGCCGCTGCGGCGAACGCGTCCGCGTCCGCCGGGCCGCCCACGAGCACGCGCTCGGCGGCCCGGGCCCGCCACGGCCGTGAGGCGACGGCCCCGAACGCCAGGCGCACGTCGCGTACGACTCCGTCGCGTACGTCGAGCGCGGTGGCCACGGAGCCGATCGCGAAGGCGTACGAGGCACGCTCGCGGACCTTGCGGTAGCGGGAGTGCGCGGCGGCCAGGACGGGCGGCAGGGTGACGCCGGTGATCACGGCACCGGCGGGCAGCGCGGTCTCGATGTGCGGGGTGTCGCCCACGGGCAGGTAGAACGCGTCGAGCGGCAGCTCGCCGGGCCCGTCGGCCGTTTCGTACGTGACGACCGCGTCGAACGCCGCGAGTGCGACCGCCATGTCGGAGGGGTGCGTGGCGACGCAGTGCACGGACGCGCCGAGGATGGCGTGGTTGCGGTGGTCGCCGGTGACGGCGGGGCAACCCGTGCCCGGAGCCCGCTTGTTGCAGGGTTTGGCCAGGTCGGCGAAGTAGCCGCAGCGGGTGCGCTGGAGGAGGTTGCCCGCGACGGTGGCCATGTTGCGCAGCTGCCCCGAAGCGCCGGCGAGCAGTGCCTGTGTGAGCGCCGGGTAGTGGCGGCGTACGGCGGGGTGGGCGGCGAGGTCGCTGTTGCTGACGGTCGCGCCGATGCGCAGGCCGCCGTCCGCGGTGGCCCGGATCTCGTCCAGGGGAAGGTCCCGTACGTCGACGAGGAGGCCGGGACGTTCCACACCGGCCTTCATCAGGTCGACGAGGTTGGTGCCGCCGCCGAGCAGCCGGGCGTCGGGGGCGGCGCCGAGGAGAGCCACCGCTCCGGCGACGTCGTGGGCCCGCTGGTATCCGAACTCCCTCATGCCACCGGCTCCTTGACCTCGTCCGTGACGTTCTCGGCGGCTCGGGCGACGGCCCTCACGATTTGGGCGTACGCCCCGCAGCGGCACAGGTTGCCGCTCATCCGCTCGCGGATCTCGTCGGCGGTGAGCGCGGGCGCCTCCGCCTCGGGCCGCAGGTCCTCGGTCACGGCGCTGGGCCAGCCGGCGGCGTGCTCCTCGATGACCGCGACGGCGGAGCAGATCTGGCCCGGGGTGCAGTAGCCGCACTGGTACCCGTCGAGGTCCAGGAACGCCTGCTGCACGGGGTGCAGGCGGTCGCCGTCCGCCACGCCCTCGATGGTGGTGATCTCGCGCCCCTCGGCCGCCACGGCGAGCTGGAGGCAGGCCACGGACCTGCGGCCGTCGAGCAGCACCGTGCAGGCGCCGCACTGGCCCTGGTCACAGCCCTTCTTGGTGCCCGTCAGGTCGAGGCGTTCGCGTAACGCGTCGAGCAGGGTGGTGCGGTGGTCGACGGTCAGCGTGTATTTTTCGCCGTTGATGTGCAGAGTCACGGCACTGGACGTCGGTGGGGCCATGAGTCAGCCTTCTTTCGCATTGCTTGAGCGCGTCGGGCGAGACGGTGCGAGGCCGGTGCGGGTGGGGGGCCGGTGGATGCCGGTCGGTCGAGCGGCCCGGTCCGGCGTTGCGATGGAGGCAAGCGGACAGCTGTCCGCTTGGTCGTCGAACCTAACGGACGGCTGTCCGGTGAGCAAGGCCGTCCCCCAGGCCGCGGCTCGGAAGGGAAAACATGCGGGAGGCGAGGAGCACGCCCACGCGCCCGGACGCGCAGCGCAATCGGGAACGCATCCTGGCCGTCGCCCTCGCCGAGCTGACGCGGGACGCGGGCACCCCGGTGAGCGTGATCGCGAAGAAGGCGGGCGTCGGCCAGGGCACCTTCTACCGCAACTTCCCGCACCGGGAGGCCCTGGTCCTGGAGGTCTACCGGTACGAGATGCAGCAGGTCGCCGACACGGCCGCCCAGCTCCTCGACGACCGCCCGGCCGACCGTGCCCTGCGCGAGTGGATGGACCGCCTCGCCCGGTACGCCATGGCGAAGGCGGGTCTGGGTGACGCCCTGCGCGCGGCGACCAGCGGGCACGGCAGCCTGGCGCAGGTCGGCCACGGCCCGGTGACCAACGCCGTCACGCTCCTGCTGGAGGCGAACGAGGCGGCGGGCACGATCCGCCCCGGCGTGACGCCCGACGACTTCTTCCTCGCCATAGCGGGCCTCTGGCAGTTGGACCCGCACAGCGACTGGCAGCCCCGCGCCGCCCGCCTCTTCGACCTGGTGACGGACGGGCTGCGGGCGGGGGCCGCCGGGGGCGCCGGTGTCGAACGCACGCGCCGTCACCCGGACCAACGGTACCCCGGCTAGCCGATGTTGACGACGCGTGCCCACTCGGGCGGCGCGTCCGGCACATAATCGGGGTTCTCCTCGTCCCACGACCCCCTGTACGGCCGGTCGAACAGGCCCACCACGGTCCGGCACTCCGGCCGGTCCGAGGGCCACGGCGTCTGCCCGTCGGTGAGCGCCACGACGACATCGGGCCCGGGGGACGAACGCAGGGCCCTGGCGAAGCCCGTACGCAGATCCGTTCCACCGCCGCCCACCAGCGGGATCCCCTCCGCGCGGCACAGCGGATGCACGACCCGGGCGGCCGCGTCGCAGGACAGGACCGTGACCAGGTCCCGGCTCCCGCCTACGGCCCGGGCGATCGCGGCCACTTCCAGCAGCGCGCTGCCCAGCTCCGCGTCGCTGACCGAGCCCGAGGTGTCGATGACCACGGACACGCGCGGTGGCCTGCGCCGCAGGCTCGGCAGGACGACCCCGGGCAGCCCGGCCGACCGGCGCGACGGGCGTCCGTAGGAGTAGTCGTCACCCGCGCCGGGGCCCGAGACCGCCGACCGGACGGCGGCACCCAGAAGGTCGCGCCATGCCTGGGGCGGGTGGAACGCCTCCTCGGCCCACCGCTTCCACGCCCTCGACGCGTGGCCCGGGCGGCCGGTGATGCCCTGCGCCACCCGGAAGCGCACGGCGTCGCGTTCCTGCTCGTTGAGCCCGTGCGCCCCGTCGGGTCCGAGGTCCCACTCCCGGTCGAGGCCGTCGGAGCCGCTGCCGCAGTCCAGCCAGGCGAACTCCGCCGTGTGGGGCGCCAGCCGGAAGTGGCCCAGGTACTCCTCCATCAACTGCCCCTCGGGCAGCCCCATGGGCTCGGGCAGCACCACCGCGTCGGGGGCGACCAGCCCGTCCCCGTACACGTCGTCGTTGATCTCGCAGTCGGCCGCGATGTTCATGCGCAGGCGCTCGGCCGAACCGGTCAGCCCGTGCTCACGCGCGTACCGGTCGCTGCGTCCGTGGTGGTCGCGCAGCAGATGCGACACCTCGTGCACCCATGCCCCGGCGAGTTCCTCCACCGGGGTCCGGTCGACGAACCACGGCGACACGTAGCACCGCCAGTGCCGGTCGACGGCCATCGTCGGGACGCGCCGCGACTCGACCACGTGCAGGGCGAACAGCGCCGTCGCCAGGTACGGGCGGGCCCTGACGGCCTGCAACCGGGCGGTGAAGAGCCGGTCGAGGTCCAGCTCGCCCCCGCTCACCGGCCGCCCTTCGTCGCCGCCGTGGCGCGCGCCGCCGCTTGTTCGGCGCGCCGTGAGAGCGACACGACGCCCGCCAGCGCCTCGATCGACGCGGGCACGTCCCACTCCTCCCGCCTGAGCGTGGCGAGGGTGGTCGCGGGTACGACGACCAGGTCCGGGGCTCCCGTCTCCACCGCGCGCACCAGCAGCGACCACGCCGCGTCCCAGCGTGCCCGGTCCGGGCGTTTGCGTACCGCGGCCACCACTCCGTCGAGCACCGCCTGCCGCAGGTCTCCCCGCTCGGGCAGCACGGCGCTCGCCGGATCGGCGAGGAGCGCTTCGGGGTCCGGGAGGTCCATCCGGTCGACGGCCGCCAGCAGTTCGAGCCCCGGCCCGTCTCCCACGGTGCCTCGGACCAGCAGGGAGAGCACCTCACGGGAGACGCCGGCCGCGGTCGCGAAGGCGATCAGGGTCAGGGTCATGTCCCAGCTGCGGGGCGACGGCCATGCACCGCCCCTGCGGGCCTCGCCGCTGGGCAGCCGGTGGACGAGCGCGGGCCGTGCCGCGAGCAGTCCGCACACCGCGCGGCGGGCGAAGCCGACGGACTCGGCGAGCCGTTCGGGCCGCAGCCGGGGCAGGGTCGCCCGGGGCCATGTCCCGCCGAGTCCGCGCACCACGACGTCCTGGTCGTGGGCCCACTGGAGGTGGACGAACCGGTTGGCCAGCGGCGGGCTCAGCTCCCATCCGTCGGCGGCCGACGACCGGGGGTTGGCCGCGGCCACGATGCGTATGCCGGGCGGGAGTCGGAGCGCCCCGACACGTCGTTCGAGTACGAGACGGAGCAGGGCGGCCTGCACGGCGGGCGGGGCCGTGGAGAGTTCGTCGAGGAACAGCAGACCACGCCCCGCACGGACCAGGCGCACGGCCCAGTCCGGCGGCGCCATCGGTACGCCCTGTTCGGCCGGGTCGTCCCCGACGACGGGCAGGCCGGAGAAGTCCGACGGCTCGTGCACGCTCGCGATCACCGTGGTGAGGGGCAGGTCGAGGTCGTCGGCGAGCTGGGTCAGGGCCGCGGTCTTGCCGATGCCGGGCTCACCCCACAGGAGGACGGGCAGGTCGGCCGCGACGGCCAGCGTCAGGGCCTCCAGCTGGGTGTCGGGGCGCGCTTCGGTCGTCGTGTCACGCAGCAGGGCGGTGAGCGTCCCGGCGATGTCGAGCTGGGAGGCCGGGGTCGGGTGGTCCGGGCGGTGTGCCGGGGCGGAGGGCGTGCGTACGGGCATGTGTCATCACCTTGTCGTTCGTGGTGGATGCGTGGCGGAGCGAGTGGTCCCGGTTCGCACCGGATGTGTGCGGGGCGGTACGCACCCGTCAGCGGGCCTCCGCCCGGCGGGGGCGCGAGCGGCGGTCGCGGGGGCGCGGAGTGCCGGTGATCCGGTTGCGGGGGCCGGGTTCGATCAGGTCGGCGCGGTACAGCCCGTAGGTGATCCGGCGCAGCGCCGCCGTCTCCAGTTCGTCCCGTAGGGGACCGTCCCGGAGCTGGGCGCCGGGGCCGAGCAGGGCCTCGACGACGGCGAGGGCTCCGGCGATGTCGCCGTGGTCGAGCCGTTCGCGTACCCCGGTGAGGCAGTCCGGGCGGCGGTGGGCCTCGTCGATGGCGCGCAAACACGGCAGCGGGGTCCCGGTCAGCGCGGCCAGCAGTTCCTCTCGGCGGACCTCGGCGGGGTCGTGGTCCAGGGCGGACAGCACCCCGCCGGCCTGACCGATCCGGTGCCGGGCGCCCCGGCAGTCCACGAGGCGTGGCTGTCCCGCGCCTCCCGGCTCCGGTGGCGGTCCGGCCTGCCGGTGCTCCGGGAGCAGCGCGCCCACGACGAGCGGGTGCAGCCGGCCGGGGTCGATCGCGCCCGCCCGCAGGAGCTCCAGATCGGGCAGCACCCAGGTCGCCGCGTCGGGCAGCACCAAGGGCGTGCGGGCGGCATCCGCGCGGCCCTGTGCGACCCGGAGGACGGGCGGCCCTTGGCCGTACGGACGCCCGACCACGTCCAGGTGCAGCCGGTGCCGGCCGCCGAGCCGCACGGTGACCGGTCCGGAGGAACGGCCCTCGGCCTCCAGCAGCAGCTCCGCCTCCGCCGCCCAGCGGTCGACGGCGCAGCGGCGCCCCGGCGGCACCAGGTCGAGCAGGTCCGGGTCCGCGCGCTCCCCCGGCGCCCGGTCGGCCCCCGCGCGGACCCGTAGTTCAGCGGCTCGCCGTGCGTCCCACAGGTGGCGGTGCACGTCCAGGCGGAACCTCCGGCCGGGATAGGGGTGCGGGTGAAGTCGTACGGTCCCGGGGCCGGTGCCGTCCCAGAGCCCGAGGCTGATCCGCTGACCGGCGTCGGCCCAGGCGGGCGGCGTCCGGGCGACGAGATGCAGCGGGGTACCGGCGGTCCCGGCCTGCGGTCGGGGGTCGTACCGCGCCAGCGGCACCGTCAGCCCCGGCCGCAGCAGTCCGCGTGGGGCGATCCGGGGCATGTGCCAGCGGAGCAGGTCCGGTGCCAGGTGGCGGAGGTCGGCGCGTACGCGGGCGGCGAGTTCCCGTCCGTGCGTACGGGCCAGGCTCCGTGGCGCGAAGTCGACGTCGATGCCGGCGGCCGCGCACGCACCGGCCCAGTCACCGGCGAGACGGCGAGCGGTCGCGGTCTCGATCATGGAGGGCGGCACGGCGAACTCGCGCACGCGCAGCCAGAAGGACAGGAAGGGATCTCCGTCGGCGGGATGAGTGGCCATCAGCACTCACCTTGCGCGGACGGGGCCCCCAATCTTTGGAGGGAGTGAGTCGTCATCGCGGCACAGCGTAGCTTCAGGACGCCGGCCACGCAGCCCTTATTCGGTCAGGCCCGCCGCCAGAACGGCGCCCAGCTCCCAGCACGCCTCGGTGTCGGCCCTGGACGGCTCGCCCGTCACCTTCACGGCCTCCGCCGCGGGGCGCCAGCCGAGTCCGGTCGTGATCGTCTCGATGCCGCGTACGGCACCGGTCACATCGTTGCCGCCGTGCACGTAGTAGCCGAAGGGCCTGCCCTGCGTCGTGTCGAGGCACGGGTAGTAGATCTGGTCGAAGAAGTGCTTGAGCGCTCCGGACATGTAGCCGAGGTTCGCCGGGGTACCGAGGAGCAGTCCGTCCGCCGCGAGGACGTCGGAGGCCGTGGCGGCGAGTGCCGCGCGCCGTACGACGCGTACGCCCTCGATCTCGTCGGTCGTCGCGCCGGCGACGACGGCCTCGAAGAGGGCCTGGCAGTTCGGGGAGGGGGTGTGATGCACGATCAGGAGAGTGGGCACAGCACCGAACCCTGCCGTGCGCCTCCCCTCGCCGCAAGCCGGGTACGACGCGCGCGGGACGTCAGGAGCGGTGGCCGAAGAACTCGACCTCGGCGATCGCCACCCTGCGCTCCTTCCCCGTGCCGTACGCCGAGTCGACCGTGAGCCGGACGCGGACAGTCTGCGAGCCTCTGACGTCGAAGGTCTGCTGCCCCGCCCGGTCGGCGAGCCGGATCGTGCGGGTGCTCCTGGAACCGTCCTTCGCGGTCAGCTCCGCGATGATCCGGGACGGCCGGGCCTGCGTCAGGAACTCGTCGTTGCGGGCCGATGTCCCGGCGAACACCACCATCTTGCGCATCCCCACCGGCGAGTCGAACGTGCACTCCAGGAACTCCCCCGCACCGTCGCCGGTCTTCTTCGGCGCCCAGTAGCGGTTGTTGAAGCCGTCGAACGCCGCACCGGCGGCGTGCCCGGATGCCGCGCTGGAGCCGTGGCACGCGGAGGGAGGCATGGATTCCGGCGCGCCCGTCTCCTCCTTGGCGAGGCCGAGGAGTCCGGACAGGTGCGGCAGCGCGAACCACACGCCGGCCAGGACGAGGAGCAGCGCGAGGGGTACGCCCAGCCGGGGCCCGCGCCGCCGCCGTCGGGGGCGTGACCCTGCCTCGTGGCCCTTCGCGGGACCCCGCCGGAACAGGCGGCGCCACCAGGGTGGGCGTACGTCGGGCGGCGGGCCCGGGTCGAGGAGCAGGGCGCACCGGACGCACAGGGTGCGGTCGGGTGCGTTCTCCGCGCCGCAGCCGGGGCACCGCACGGGCGCGGCGGCCCTGCCGGGGGCGGAGGCCGGCGGCTCGGGCGCCGAGGCGTCGGGTGTCATGGGGGCGGTGTCCGGGCGGTCGCCGGGGCGGCGGGGGGCGGCGCCGGACGGCTGGGCGGGCGGGGCCGGATCGGGCCGGTCCGGCCCCTGGGGGCGGGACGCGGGGGTGGGCGGGCGCTGCGGGGGGATGCCGGGGAGGGGGTTCGTCGCCGACGCGCCGGGCGGGGTTGTCCCAGGGCGGCCGGGCGGGGTCGCCACCGGGGCCGCGGGCGGAGCCGGTTCCGGGGGTCCCGGCAGCACCGGTTCCGGATGTGCGGGCTCCCTCCTCGCGCCTCCGGCCCCCTGTGCGCCGTCCTCGTCACCGTCCCAGGCGAGGAACGCCTCGCACGAGACGCAGAACGCGCGCCCCGGTTCGTTCCTCGTCCCGCACGCCTCGCAGATCACCGCGCCGCACCCCCCGCGCCCCCGTCCGGAGGCAGGATCTCCAGTGTGAAGCCCACGTGCGCCGGGACCTCGGTGCCGATGCGTTCCTCCAGGCGGGCCCGGTCGATGGTCCGTCCGGGCTGTTCCCGGACCCGGATCGTCACCCAGGGGCGTGGCGCCCCCGGCAGCGCGGTGAGCGGGCCCCTGGACCACGCGGTGCCGCCGCTCTCCGTGATCTCGGGTTCGGTGCCGGCCGCCAGGCGTACCGCGTCGGCGAGCCCCGCCGACGTGCCGCGCCGGGCGTGCCGGGCCACCGCCCCGCGTACCGTCTCGCGGCGCCGCTCGACCGGGCTGTCCTCGGGTGCCTCCACCGCGACCCACTGCGCCAGCCAGGCCAGGAAGTCGTCCGGGGCGCTGCGCGGGTCCAGGTGGGCGGGGAGGTTGTCGATGGTGAGGAGGACCGGGGCGAGGACGTCGTCGAGCGCCGTGAGGAAGCGCCGGAGGAAGTCCTGTTCCAGGTAGACGGCCGGGAGTTGGTCGACGAGCGGGTGCGGGGTGGGAAGTCCGGGGACGCCGGTGCGCATGGTCTCAGGCTCCCCTCACGCGGAGTTGGTGCTCGTAGCTGAAGACCAGCGCGTGCCGGTCGAGCGGGATCTTGGCGGTGGCGTCGGTGCGCTCGCCGGTGAGGGGGTCGGCGCGGTAGAGGCGTACGTCCTCCACCAGGTCCACGCCGGGCACCCGCTGGAGCACGGCGAACGCCTCCCCGGACTGGACCGGGCGCCCGAAGGGCCAGCCCTGCCCGTTCGGCCCGCCGGACAGGGCGTTGAAGTACCCGTACAGCGCGGCGAGCGCCGTGTCCCGTACCCGGTCGCGGTCCGCGCCGGGCTCCGCCTGGACGGAGGCGACGACGGTGACGCCCTGGTAGAAAGGCGGCTCGACGACGAGACGGGCACCGATCGGGCGGCGTTCGTCCAGGTGCCCGGCGATGAGGCGCAGGGTCTGGGCGGGCGGGACCAGTTCGTCGAACTCGATCCGGCCCTGCTCGTCGCTGCGCCCGGCCGGTACGACGAGGAGCCGTACGCCCTGGGCGTCGGGGCCGCTGTCGTCGCCGTCGGCGGCCGCGCGGATGCAGTGGACGCGGGCCGCGTCCGGGGCGACCTCGCGGGCGAGGAGTTCGTAGTCGTGCGGGACGACGGCCCGGTGCAGGGTGCGCAGGGTCATCGGGCCGCGCACCCGGGCGCTGTCGACGCTTTCCCCGTCGACGCCGCCGAGTGCGGGGCGGCGGTTTTCCACGCGGGCCACGTACGGGATGGCGCTGCGCAGCATCCTCAGCGTCGACCGGGCCACGTTGCCGCGCAGACCGCCGCCCGTGCGGTACGAACGGACCCTGACCGTGGCGCCCTTGGCGGGGACGGCCCCGTAGTAGCGGATGGAGCCGTCCCGTTCGCGTACGGCGGGGCCGAACTCGACGCGGCCGGAGTTCGGGTCGAGGGTGATGTGCCGGTCGTCGGGGCCGGAGTGGGCGAAGTCGTCGACCCTGGTCCAGCGGGTGAACTCCGGTTCCGGGCCGCTCGCCGGGTCCGCCACCTCGACGACGAAGTCCCCCGGCACGACGGGCACCCTGGCCAGGGTGAACGCCTGCCCGGGTACGCCCTCGGCCGCGCCGAGCACCTCGTCGGTGATGGTCTCGGCGTGCTCGGCGGCGGCCGTGGCGCCGATGGTGAAGGCGGTGATGGCCCGGAGCACGGGGGGCGCCAGGTAGGTCGGGCGGCCGGGCTCGGCCTCGATCAGGCGGCAGCGCAGCCAGCCGCCGGTGCGCCGGACGACGGCAGCCGGGGTGTGGGTCCTCGGCAGGTGGAGGATGAGTTCGCCGGACCGGTTGAAGCCGCCGGTGTCGTCCTTCTCGACCTCGCAGGCGGCCCAGCTGGTGCCGTCCCAGGCCTCCCAGACCAGGGGCGGCCGCAGCGGGTCCACGCCGACGCCCTCGACCCGGCAGTCCAGCCGCAGGACGACGACGCCCGCCGGTACGGCCGCCGAGAGGCCCACGTACAGGCAGTCGCCGGGGGCGGGGGTGTCTCCGAAGCAGGCGATGTCGCGGCCGATCGCGAGCTGCTCGGTGCGGTCGGCGACCTCCTCGGCGGCCGGCCAGGTCGCGAGGTGGGCGAACGAGCAGGGCACGATGGTGAGTTCGGACGTGGTGGTGAAGACGACCGCCTCCTCGGTCTCCGTACGGACGGTCGCCACCTCGGTCCCGGCACGGACCACGACGGGGTCGGGGCGGGGCGCGGACAGCCGGAAGGTGACATCGGTGCGGGCGGCCGTCGGCGGGTGCAGCCGCACGCCGATCAGGTCGAGGAAGGTGAGGTAGCTCTTCTCCGGCACCCGGTTCACCCGGTAGACGAGCTGGTCGACCATCGTCGCGAACGCCTCGATGAGCGTGACGCCGGGGTCCGACACGTTGTGGTCGGTCCACTCCGGGCAGCGCTGCTGGACGAGGCGCTTGGCCTCGTCGACCAGGCCCTGGAAGCGGCGGTCGTCGAGATGGGGACTGGGCAGCGTCACGCGCCGGCCTCCTCGTCGTCGTGGCTCGCGTCCGGCCCGTGCTGCGGGATCACGTAGAACGGGAAGACGAGGTTGCGGGGGTCGTTGGAGCCGCGCACGGTGTAGCCGATGTCGATGTACAGCACCCCGCTGTCCGCCGCGTCGAAGCGGACGGTGACGTCGGCGACCTCTATGCGCGGTTCCCAGCGTTCCAGGGCGAGGCGCACCTCGTACGCGAGCTGCCCGGCCGTTCCGGCGTCGGCGGGGGCGAACACGTAGTCGTTGACGGCGCAGCCGAACTCGGGCCGCATCGGGCGCTCGCCGGGCGAGGTCGCGAGGATCAGCCGGATCGACTCCTCCAGCTCGCGTTCGCCGCGCACCAGGGCGATGGACCCGGTGGCGTCCGTGCGCGGCGGGAAGGCCCAGCCTGCCCCGATGAACTGCTCTCCCATCTCCGTTCAGCCTCCGATCAGCACGGTGGCGCAGCCCGAGACGATCGGTGCTCCGCAACCGCTCAGGTCGCCCACGCGGGCGGCGGGTCTGCCGCCGATGAGGACGCTCCGGCTGCCCGGGGGTGCGATCGGGGACGGCGGGTGGCCGAGCGGCGACGCGCACTGGTGCGTGGTGCCGACCGTGGCAGCGGGCTTCCCTCCGATCAGCACCGAGACCACCCCGGGCGGCCCGACGGTGCCGGGGTGGCCCGTGGGATCGCCGACCCGGGCGGCTGCTGCTGACGGCATGCGGTGCGCTCCTGTTCGCTGCGGAGGTGCCGAATCTTTTGATATGTCAGTTGAGCTGGATCAGCGGTGCGTTGACCGAGACCGAGCCGCCGCTCTTCACGTCCGTGCGCCGGGTGCCGTCGAGCGTGACCTGGCCGCCGTGCACCTCCACGGTGCCGTCCGTGGAGAGGGCGACCTTGCCGTTGCCGCCGTTCAGGGCGACGCCGTTGCGGGAGGTGAGGGTGACGCTCTCACCGGTGAGCGTCAGCTCGCCGCGTCCGGCGTCCAGGGCGACACCCTTGGCGGCCGTGACGGACACCTGTTCCTTGGCCTCGATGGTGACGCTGCCGTCGCTGTTGATGACGACGGCGGTGCCCCGCCGGTCGAGGTCGATGGTCAGCTTCCCGTCGCCGGTGCGCAGCCGCACGCCCTGCGGGCCGTTCACCGCGTCCAGCAGTTCGAGCTGGTTGCCGCTCTTGGACGCGAAGGCGCGGCGGTTGACCGCGCCGGTGGTGGGGTCGACGAGATCGCCGCCGCCGGGGGCCCCGGGGGTGCTCGCACCGGCTCCTCCCCCGCCGGGCCGGTCCTTGCCGTTGTAGAGGCCCGCCAGCACGTACGGCCGGTCGAGGTGGCCCTGCTCGAAGCCGACCAGCACCTCGTCGCCGACCTCGGGGATGAACGCCTCGCCGCCGCCCGTCCCGCCGGACTGCGCCGTGCGCGCCCAGTCGCTCGCGTACTCCTCCGACAACCAGGGGAACCGCACCTTCACCCGGCCCGAGCCCTCCGGGTCCTGCGTGTCCGTGACCGTCCCGCTGACCAGCCCGGACCAGCGCGCACCGCTGCCGGCCGCACCGGAGGCCGCCGTGAGTCCGAACAGTGAGCGCTCCTGCTGTCCGGACACGGTGATCCAGGTCTCGTACCCGCGTACGGCGTCGAAGACGTGGCGCGAGGTGGTGACGGTGTAGCGGCCCTCGAAGGGTGCGCCGACCGCGTTGAGCGCGACGGCGCTGCCTGCCGTGACCTCGGGGTTGCCGCGGATCACGGCCTCCAGTTCCGCGAATGATCCGGCGATGCGCTCGGCCAGGGCCTTCGCCGCCTGGTCGACCTGGGCCTGCGTGCCGTAGGCCGCGTCGGTGACGACGAACCGCGCCTCGCCGAAGGGTGCGGTCACCTCGGCCGCTGTGACCCCGAGTTCCAGGGTGGCGGACTTCCCGGCGGGCGCCCGGCCCACCAGCGGTTCCTTGGCGCCGATGTCCCAGCCGCGCACCTCCACCTCGGAGACCTGCTCGGCGGCCGAGACCCCGGCGCGGCAGCGCAGCAGGTTGGCGCCGAGTTCGAGGACGAGGGGGTCGCGGTCGGCTCGTGCGCTGCTGTCCGGGGCGCCGCTCGCCTCGGCGGGCCGGGTGATGTGCAGTTGCCCGTCGCGCACGTATGCCTGGGCGCCCGCCTCTTCGGCGAGGCCGCGCACGAACTCCCAGTCGGTGACGTTGGGTTGGGCGATGTGCTCGATGACAGGGCCGGCCACGTCCACGTTCCCGGGTTTCAGTCCGGCGCGCTGGGCGACCTGGCCGCAGATGTCGGCGAGGGTCATGTTCTGGTAGCTGGCGACGCGGCGGCCGCGCAGCAGGCGGTGCGATTCGTCGAGGCCGCGGACCAGGGTGAAGGTGCCGGTCTCGTCGAGCTCGACCTCCAGGGCGGTGACCGCGCCTTCGAGGAGCGGCCTGGGGGCGGTGTCGGCGCCGGTCCGGGCGAGGAGCCGGGCCTCGCTGCCGATCTTCAGGCCGGTCTGCCGGAGCAGGACGCGGTCGGGGTCGCGGAATCGGAGCAGGAAGAGGTCGGGGAGCGTACGGCTGTCGTCGACGTATCCCTCGACGAGGGTGTTCAGGAACTTCGCGGGCAGCGGACGGCCGTCGAACTCCACCACCAGCGCGCTGGCGACCCCTTGGCGTGTCATCGTCCCGCCCTCCGGCCGCCGTTGTCGTCGAGCCGGCCCAGTTCGTCGAGTGCGGGCAGCAGCAGCTGGGTGCCGGGCGCCAGCCTGATGGGGTCGTCGATGCCGTTCGCCTCGGCGATGACCCGCCAGGCGCCGGCGTCGCCGTACTCCCGGTGGGCCAGCGACGGCAGCGAGTCGCCGGAGGCCACCCGGTGCACCCGGCGGGCGGCGAGCGCTCCCGAGGTGGGGTTCTGTCCGGGGGTCTCGCCGCTGATCTCCTCCATCGTCACCTGGCACACGGCACGGATCGGCACGCCCGAGGTGGTGAAGAGCGTGTATTTGGCGGCGACTTGGCTCACGTACCCGGGGAATCCGGTCAGTCCGCCCCAGTGGAACACCACCCATGGCGGCGACGAACGCTGTTGCTGCCGGGTCTCGTTCGTCGGGACGCAGCACGCGAACAGCTGCTCCACTGCCGTGACGACCCGGGTGTCCTGGGTATCGCCCGCGTCGAAGAACATCTCGACGGTGAGCTTGCTGGGCTGCGAACCCTGATATTCCGGCGGGCCCGAGCTCTTCGCACCCTTGGCCGGGGTGCGCTTCCAAGAGGCCGCCTTCGTCAGGCTCAGCTCCTTGGGGTTGAACTGGAAGTCGATCCGCCCGCACGGCCCGCCGGGGGTGAGCCCGCCCCCGGTGGGCGGGGTGCGCAGCTCCAGGTAGGCGTGCTCCAGCTTGGGTCTGGCGGAGCCGCCCTTCGCGGCGGACGCCACGCCGGACGTCCCGGCCGCGCTGAAGGCGATGGGTCCCGCGCCGCTCACCGCGCTCAGCCCTCCATCACGTAGCCGTGGTGGGCGATCTCGATCGTCTCCATGGCGACCTTGGGCGACTCCGGGGTGAACGAGGGCCCGGTCCAGCGCACGGGCACCACTTCGAGCAGCCCCCACTGGGCGACCTTGCGGCCGTCGCCGGTCCGCGCCTCGATGTGCGCGGTCTTGCGGCTGAACCCGGTCGTCATCGTGGCGAACCAGCGCGCCACCTTCTCCGTCTCCCGGGTGAGCGGGCGCGACAGCTTGACGTTGGAGTACTTCAGCCGGGTCGGCAACTGCCACACGTGCCCGTTGTTGCCGCCCTCCTCCCGCGTTTCCAGGACGACTTCGCAGCCCAGCCCGTCACAGGTGTTGAACGACCCGAGCTCGATGTCGTCGATCGTGACGACGAAGCAGACACTGACTGCGGGGTCGTCCGGGGCGGGGTCGGTGGCCATGGCGCGTGCCTCTCGATCAGTGACGGGTGTTGATGAGGAATCCGGAGCGCTCGCGTTCGAGCCGCAGGTCCGCCTTCAGCAGTCGGCTGAGGGGCGCGTAGAGCGCCCGGACCAGTTCGTCGGTGACGGGTGGCGCCTGCGGGTGCCCGTCGGGGCCGGTGGAGGACGTTGCCGTCGCCGCCGGTTGTTCCGTGGCCGACGACCCGGGCTCCGGACCGGGGTCCGGCAGGGGTGGCGGCGGGGGCTCCTCGGCGGGCTCCGGGTCCCGCTGGACGACCGGACGCGAGGTGCCGTCGCGGGGTGCGGACGGGAACACGACGCTCCCGTCGGCCATCCGCTGCGCCACTCCGGCTGCCACGGCGGCGGCCCCGGCGGTCCGTACGGAAGCGGGGACGCGGGGCCCCCGAGCGGGGGCCGGTCCGGGCCGGTCGGGTGCCGGGGGCACCTGCCGCTGTACGGAGGGCGCCTGCTGCTGTACGGGGGACACCACACGCTGCAACGGTGCCGCCGCTGCACCGGGCGCGGGACCTTCGCCGGGTCCGGTCCAGCGCACCGCCACGGCGGGAGGCCCGCTCGGGGGTACGGGGGCGAACGGTGACGGCCTCGGGCCGCTGCCGTCGGTCGCGGTGCCCTCCGTCGCGCGCTGGGCGATCGCTTCGCCGCCGACCGGCGCCTCCCCCGGAGCGGGGGCGGAACGCAGAGGCAGCGGCCGGTCGCCGAGCAGAGGTGCGGTGGGCAGGGCGGGGGCCTGCGTGGCGCGCTGTACGGCTGCGCCGGGCACGGGTCTGCTCTCCGGGACACCGGACGCTTCCCCGGTGGCCCGCTGCGGAACGGGGCCGTCGGTGGCCCGCTGCGCCAAGGGGGTGTCCCCCAGCAGCGGTGCCACGGTCTCCGGCTCAGGGGTGACGCCCTGCCGGCCCGGAGCCTCGGGCTCGGTGGCCGCGTCCTGCCGGCCCTGCGCCGCCGGCTCCGGCGTCCCGGCAGCGGGCGCCTCCGTCGTCCGGGGAGCACGTCGCACCTGCGGTGACGGGGGCTCCCCCGGCTCGGCCGCTCGTCGCTGGGCGCTCGGCGGCAGGCCCGGCAGCGGCGCGCCGAGCCCGCCCGCGCGCCGGGGTGGGGGCGGAACGGCGTCGCGCTGAACCGGTGGTGTGCCGGGGATGTCCGACCCGGGGGCGGGTGTAGCCGCCTCCGAATGCCCGCCCATGGACGGTACGAGCGGTTGCTCACCGACCAGTCGGCGTACGGGCAGGCCGGCCGAGGCGGTGGCGGGCCCGGCCGACGTCAGGCTCGGCAGCTCGTCCCCGTACGCCCGCTGGGCTGCGACCGGCTGCGTCGCGCGCCTCGCCGGCATCGGCATCCCGACGGAGCGCTGGAGGGGCGGTGGCGGGCTCCCCGGGGCCGCGTCGACGACCCCGCGCACGAGGCCGGCGGGAGCCTCCGGGCTTACGAAATGCCCCAGGGGCACCCCCAATGAGCCGTTCTGACGTGTTGTCAACCCGGCCTCGAATCCACGAGGGTTGATCAGTAGATCCTGGCCCGTGACGGACCGCTGGACGGGTTCCAGCCGGCTCACGTCGACCCGGTCGCCCCGGTCCGGCCGCGCACCGCCCGGCTCCTGCGCGGGCGGGGTGTCGGCGGAACGGCCGCCGCGCAGCCAGGACATCAGCCCCATGGTTCCTCGTCCTCCTCCGTGCTCCTGGCTACTGCCCGTTGAGGCGGGCGACCTGTGCCACGAACTTCAGGCGTTCCGGGTGTTCCAGGTCCAGCAGGTCGTCGAGCGGCCAGTGGAAGTGGTAGGCGAGGTACGCGACCTCCTCGTAGAGCAGGTCGGCCGCGTACGTCACGATTCCCCCAGGCGACCGCCGGCGAGATCCACCGCGAACTCCTCGTCGCAGGACGGACAGGTGACGGCCGCGCGGGTGTGCCCCTCGGCGTTGATGCGGCGGTAGAAGTCCTGGAGGAATGCGAGGTCCGACGCGAACAGGTCCTCGATGACGCCGGGGTGGATGTCCTCGACCGTGCCGATCCGGGTCACCACCCTTGAGATCAGCACGACGGAGAGGTACGCGGAGTTCTCCCGCACCCGGTCGTCGCGCAGGGGCACCAGTTCGTCCCGTGCGGTCGCGAGCCGCATCACCCCGCTGCGGTGCACGGTGCCCGACTCGTCCACGTAACCGCGCGGCAGCTCGAAGGTGAACTCGGTCCGCAACGGTTCGGACCGGCCCGTGCCCGAGTCCCGTTCCGGAGGTGCCTGGAACTGGACCGAACGCCGCATCAGTCGAGCTCCATGCTCTCGTACGTGATCGCCAGCTTCTCCGTGAGCACCGAGGTGTCCCCGGCCTTGAGCGTGCCGATCTCCAGCGACTTGGGCCAGGCGTTGATCAGCTTGTACCGCTTGATGGGCAGGCCCTCGTAGTCGTAGACGATGACCGCGCCGTTGCGGCGGGCGTTCGTCATGCGGCCGAAGCGGGAGTCCTTGATCCAGCGCTCGAAGCTGTTGTCCTCGGTCAGGCCACGCGTGACGGTGACCTCGCCGGCCTTGGGCCGGCCGGGCAGCTTCTTGATGGCGTACTTGCCGTCGGCGGTGTTCTGCTTCAGCTCGATGACGTCCTGCTCCATCTTCAGACCGCTGACCTCGGTGATCTGCTTGATGACGACGCTGTCGAATTCGAGACCGAAGGAGTGGCCGACGGAACTGTCGAGATCGGGAAGTGGCACCACAGGCTCCTTACGCCGGGTTCGGGAACGGGCCGGTCACTGCGGGACGACGCCTGGCGGTCACTCGTCGACGCCTCCGGTCCCGCCGGTCAGCTGGGAGAGGCGGAACACGACGAACTCGGCCGGTTTGACGGGCGCGACACCGATCTCGCACACGACCTGGCCCGCGTCGACGCTCTCCGGCGGGTTCGTTTCCCGGTCGCACTTCACGTAGAACGCCTCGTCCGGGGTGAGGCCGAACAGCGAGCCCTTGCGCCACTCGTTCACCAGGAACGCGGAGACCGTGCGGCGGATGCGGGCCCACAGGGCATCGTCGTTCGGCTCGAAGACGACCCACTGGGTACCGGCGAGGATCGACTCCTCCAGGTAGTTGAAGAGCCGCCGTACGTTGAGGTAGCGCCACGCCGGGTCGGACGCCAGGGTGCGAGCGCCCCAGACGCGGATACCGCGTCCGGGGAAGGCGCGGATGCAGTTGAGCCCGATCGGGTTGAGCAGGTCGTGCTCTCCCTTGGTCAGCTGCGTCTGCAACGCCACGGCCCCGCGCACCACTTCGTTGGCCGGGGCCTTGTGCACCCCGCGCGAGTCGTCGCTGCGCGCCCAGATCCCTGCGACGTGCCCGCTCGGCGGTACAAGGGTGGCGCGGCCGGACGCCGGGTCGGCGACGCTGATCCAGGGGTAGTAGAGCGTGGCGTACTTGGAGTCGAAGTTCGCCCGGTCGGTGCGCCAGGACCTGATCTGCTGAGGCGTCAGGCCGGGTGGCGGGTCGAGGATGGCAACCCGGTCACCCATCAGCTCGCAGTGCCCTATGAGGGCCTGCTGTACCGCGACGACCGACTCCAGGTCGAGCAGCCCGCGTTCGTAAGCGCCCATCAGGTCCGGTACGGCGATCATGGTGACGTCATCCACGGCTTCCAGGCCGCCCAGCCCGGTGCGGCGGTCGGCGTCACCGACGTACACCTCAGGGGCGAGTGCTCCGGCGCTTCCGGCGGCCGGGGCAGCGGGGGCCAGGGTGACCGTCTGCGGCGCGGGCCGGGCGGGCGCGGCGCCGCGTCCCGACTCCCGTATCTCGATCAGCTCGGACTTGGCGTTGACCCGGGTGGCGACGTTCTCCTTGCTGCGCTTGGTGGTCACGGACGGGTACGTCTCCGCCACCTGGCCGTCGCGTTTCACGATCAGCTGGAACACGTCGGACGGCGGGTCCTCGCCCTCCGCCTCGACGACCTCCACGCTGAGTTCGCCGGCCACGCCCGGCCTGGGCTTGACGGCGTAGGGCCCGACCTGGACCTCGGAGCCGGCCGCGAGTTCGTCCTCCGCTCCCCCGGCCGCGGTGTCGGAGCCGTCACCGATGCGGACGACGTAGCAGATGCCGCCCCCGTTGGCGAAGAAGCCGTAGACGCCGGCGGCGAGGTAGGTGCCGTCGACGAAGTCGCCGAAGGTGCTGACGAACTGGCTCCAGTTCGTGATCAGCGTCGGCTCGTCGAACGGGCCGCGCTGGGCGAACCCGACGAAGGCAGCGACCGACGTGCCCACCCCTTCGATCGGCCGGGAACCGGACTCGACCTCTTCGACGTAGACGCCCGGGGACAGGTACGACGGCATATCAGCCTCTCCTTGACGTGCTCCTCGACGTGCTTCCCACCCCGTTCCGCGGTCCGTGGTGGGCTCCGTCGCGTGACCGTCGCCCGACCGGGGAACACCGGCGATTCTCGCCACTGCGGCGATCACCGGGAACGGATGGTCGGCCGCCCCGGCGTGCACGGGGGGCTGCCCGATGAGGCAAGCGGGCAGCGCCGCACGCACCGATCCGCCGTGCCCCCGGCCCTGTCACCCGCAGGCTAACCCCGTACCGCGGACAGACGGCAGCCTGGCTTCCCACCACGTCCGGGCGGAGCTGTGCTGGGGGGAGGCACGGGTGAAGGCGGTTCCCGACAAGACCCCCGCCTCCCCGTCCCGCGCCGGCACCCCTCGTACGGAAACCTCCCCGGCCGCGGCCACACCCGCCCCCGCTGCGGTGCCGGACCGCCGCAGCATCCAGCGGCTGCAACGTGCCGCCGGCAACGCCGCGGTCTCACGCCTCGTCGCCCAGCGCTACACGGCCCCCGTCAAGCCGTCACCGGCCCAGGCTCCCGGCTTCCGGAGCGTCAAGGCGGACGTGGCGGCGAAGAAGCAGCGACTCGCCCAGCACCGGCCGGCCGGCACGGAGTCCAAGGCGTCGCAGGACGCGGCCGTCGCGCCCCCCGACGACAAGGAGGCGCAGGGCAAGGCGGCGAACGCGGAGAAGATGAACGCCGCGAAGCCGGGCGAGTTCGACAAGAAGGCGTTCGTCGACGCGGTGAACAAGGCGATCGACGCGCAGGCGCCGAAGAACCTGGACGAGGCCGACAAGTTCTCGAAGTCCGGCAAGGCGGAGCGGGTCAAGGCGGAGGTCGACGGCAAGGTCTCGGACGGCAAGGAGTCGTCGGCCAAGGACATCGACACGGCGACGAAGGCCCCGCCGGACACGTCGGCCGCCAAGGACAAGCCCGTCACCCCGCTCACCCCGGACCGGCCGCCAGGCAATCCGGGGGCGCCGTCCGCGGCGGCCGCGATCCCGGATGAGCAGCCGGCGTCGGTCACGGACTTCTCCGAGGGGCCCGCGCAGAACGACAAGGCGATGGCGGATGCCGAGGTCACCGAGGAGCAGCTCGCCAAGGGCAACGAACCGGAGTTCAACGAGGCGCTCAGCGCGAAGAAGACCGCCGAGGCCGACTCAGCGAAGGCCCCGGCGAAGGGCAGAGCCGCCGAGAACCAGCAGCTGACGACCGCGAAGGCGGGCGCCGCGGCCTCGGGCGCCGCCGCGATGAACGCGCTGACCGCGACGCGCGCGCAGGCCGGGCAGAAGGTGGACGGCGGCAAGGGCGAGACCAAGTCGAAGGACGAGAGGAAGCGCGCCGAGGTCACGGCGAAGCTGCAGAAGGTCTACGACGGCACGAAGAAGGACGTCGAGGCCACGCTCTCCGGGCTCGACAAGAAGGTCGACGCCGCGTTCACCTCCGGCGAGAAGGCGGCCCGGGACGCGTTCACGGCGGACCACAAGCGCCGGATGAAGAAGTACAAGGACAAGCGGTACTCCGGCTGGACCGGCAAGGCGCGCTGGGTCAAGGACAAGTTCGCCGGTCTCCCCGAGGAGGCGAACAGCCTCTATCAGGAGGCCCGCAAGCTCTACGTGTCCCGGATGCAGACGGTGATCTCGTCGGTCGCCGACATCATCGGCACCGAGCTGGGCAAGGCGAAGGGCCAGATCGCCAGGGGCCGCGGCGAGCTGAGGGCGGAGGTCGACAAACTCCCCGCCGACCTGCGCCAGTTCGGCGAGGAGGCGGCCAAGGACTTCGCGGGCAAGTTCGACGACCTCGAAGCGTCGGTCAACGAGAAGTCCGAGCAGCTGGTCCAGGACCTGGCCCAGAAGTACACGGCGGCGCTCAACAAGGTCGACGAGGAGATAAAGAAGCTCCAGGAGGCCAACAAGGGTCTGATCGACAAGGCGAAGGACGCGATCGTCGGCGCGATCAAGACGATCAACGAGCTGAAGAACCTCCTCCTGGGCGTTCTCGCCAAGGCCGCCGGCGCGATCATGAAGATCATCAAGGACCCCATCGGCTTCCTGGGCAACCTGGTGTCGGCCGTCGGCGCGGGCCTGAACCTCTTCGTCACGAACATCGCCGACCACCTGAAGACCGGGGTGGTGTCGTGGCTGCTCGGCACGGCGGTGAAGGCGGGCCTCGAACTCCCCCAGAAGTTCGACATGAAGGGCATCATCCAGCTCATCGGCTCGCTCCTGGGCCTGACCTGGGCCAACATCCGCGCCCGCGTCACCCGCAAGGGCGTCCCCGACCAGGCGATGACGGCGGTCGAATCCTCGGTCCCGGTCGCCCAGAACATCGCCCGCGAGGGCCCGGCCGGCGCGGTCAAGGAGATCCAGGAAGAGGCGGGCGACCTCAAGTCCACCATCCTGGAAAAGCTGACGAGCTACTTGATCCCGACGGTCATCATCGCCGGCATCACCTGGATCCTCTCCCTCCTGAACCCCGCCTCCGCGTTCGTCCGCGCGGTCAAGGGAATCATCGACATCGTCACCTTCGTGGTGAACCAGGGCGCCCAGATAGCGGAGTTCGTCAACTCGGTCCTGGACGCGGTGGTGGCGATAGCCAACGGCGGCAAGGCGGGCGTCCCCAAAATGGTCGAAACCGCCCTGGCCGCAAGCGTGCCCCTCCTGATCGGCTTCCTGGCGTCCTTGCTGGGCATCGGCAGCCTGGCCGCGAAGGTCAAGAGCGTATTCCACGCGGTGTCCCGCCCGGTGAACCGAGCGATCGACAAGATCGTGAACTTCATCGCCAAGAAGGGCAAGGCGCTCTGGGCGAAGCTGAAGCCTTCCAAGAAAAAGACCCCAGCCTCCCAGACGTCACCCGAGCGCAAGCAGAAGCTGCTTGACCAGGCAATGGAAGAGGCGGTTTCCAGAGCCAACGAGATGGGCAGCAAGCCCGTAAAGCAAGCCGACCTCACACCCATGCTGGCGCGCATACGCGTCAAGTACCAGCTCAAATCACTACGCCCACTGGCGAAGGGTGAGCGCTGGTCCATAAGCGGAAAAATTAACCCGGAGAAGGAGGAGGAAACCAGTGCTCGGCGCTTCCGGAACCAGAAGTGTTCCAACGAGCGCCTCACGGAACTCCACGATCAGCTTCACCCGCTCTGCGACCAGGGGTTCTCCTGCAGTGACACGACGGAGCGCAAGGAGTTCAACGCGACAACCCGGAAGAAACTGGCGAAGCTGGTGGAGTCCGGCGGCGGCTTCACTCGCGATGAGCTCATCCGTAGGTTGCGCATGGCGGAGGCGTGCCTGGCCATGCGCGAGAAGATCCAGGAGGAGTGCTTCGAGCATGACCCGAATGACGCGGCTTACGTCAATCACATGGAACAGATACAGGGTGTGAAGAACGCCATCCAAGAGTGCCGCGAAAAGATGCGGGCACGAGGCATGGCCCCGCCGTAGACGAGGTTCGATGACTGAAGACGAACTCGACGAAGAGAATGAACGGGTACGGCGCTCCGAGGTCTGGCAAGGAATCCTTGCAGCATTCGGCTGCCGGCGCCCGCCTCCGCCTCCCCTCACCTATCGTGACAGCCCAATGGCCGACAGGGTGGAGCAGACGTTAAATGGGAAGGACTGGAACAGTCTGACGCCCGAGGAGCTTCTGGCGATACGCCTCGACCTCACAACGCTCAGACCAGAGGCATTTTGGTATTATTTCGCCTCGTTTACCCATAACGCGCTTCTGGCGGAAGACGACATCGCGGACGACCCGGGCGGGTGGGTCGTCGCCGCACTCACACCGCTGCCAAGCGGTGCGTCTGAGCGTCTCCGCGACCGTATCCAAGCACTCTCCGGCAAGGAGCGTAGAGCGGTCGCCGAGTTCATCCATTGGTACGACGGTGAAACCTACCTCGCCGCCCGAGACCGCTTGCTCAGCCTGTGGCCGCTCTGAGGGCTGTCCTTGTTCAGCTCAGTTCCGTCCCGGTGAAGAGCGGTCTTCCTTTCCCTCGCCGTGACACGAACACTGGTCACTGGGCACAGGACCACAGCGCTGCACAGCAATTGCCGCGACCTCCGGCGTCGTTGCGCTCCGGGTGTCACGCGGTCCGGTCGCACGCGCCGACACCACCAGGGCAGTTGCAACGCGGTTACCCGCTGTTCGCTGGACAGCCATCAGCCCCGCGACGTGTCGCGGCAGCTCAGGCGTTGCCCCTTCGACGCGGGATGATTTCTTCATGGCGTGATCGCTCACGCCCTCGTCTGCCTCCTGCCGGAATTCTGCCACCCTTCCTCCACTCCTTCATGTGATCAATCCCAGATACGGCCCGAACTCCGAGGCCAGCGTCAGGCGGCCCAGTTTCTGGTACTCCCTCTGCACCGCGTGGATCAGCGTCGCCATCGTCACCGCGCCGTCCGTGTCCGCTGCCAGGTACGCCGCCGTCACCGCGATCGAGCGGATGTTGCCGCCCGCCAGCTCGAAGTTCTCGGCGCAGAAGGCGAGGTCGAGGTCCGCGGCGCGTGGCAGGACCGTGCCCAGGCAGCGGTTCCAGAGCAGCAGGCGCTGGGCCGGGTCGGGGACGGGGAAGTCGATGACCAGGTCCAGGCGGCGGGTGAAGGCGTCGTCCAGGTTGGCGCGGAGGTTGGTGGCGAGGATGGCCAGGCCGTCGAAGGACTCCATGCGCTGGAGGAGGTACGCGCTCTCCACGTTCGCGTAGCGGTCGTGCGCGTCCTTCACGTCCGAGCGCTTCCCGAAAATCGCGTCCGCCTCGTCGAAGAGCAGGACCCCGTTGACCCCCGCCGCCTCCGTGAAGATGCGCTCCAGGTTCTTCTCCGTCTCGCCCACGTACTTGTCGATCACCGTCGCCAGGTCCACCGTGTAGAGGTCCAGGCCGAGATCCGCCGCGATCACCTCGGCCGACATGGTCTTGCCCGTGCCCGAGTCCCCCGCGAAGAGCGCCGAGACCCCGCGCCCCCGGCCGCCGCCCGGCCGCATCGCCCACTCCCCCAGCACCCGGTCGCGGTGGCGGGCCCGGGCGGTCAGCTCGCGGAGCTGGGCGTGGGCGTCGGGCGGGAGGACCAGGTCGTCCCAGGTCACCGTGGGTTCGATGCGGCGGGCCAGGCGGTCGAGGCCGGCCGCGTTCTGGGCGCGGGCCCCCCGGCGCACGTGGTCCGGGGTGAGGGTGCCCCCGTCGAGCCGGGCCGCCTGGGCGGCGCTCAGGGCCGCGCCCCGGACCTGCTCCGGCGTCAGGAGGAACGGGGCCAGCAAGTGGTCCGGGTCGATGCCGACGGGGACAGCGCCCGACCCCGTACGCCGGTACGCCTCGCCCCACAGCGCACCGCGTGCCGAAGGCTCCACCCGCGGAGCGTGCACGAGCAGCGGCGGCACCCCGGACCAGGAGGCGTCCCACGGCACCCGGCCCACCATCACCGCCGGCACCGGGGTGGCCGTCAACAGCCGCAGCAGCTGAGGGTGTTCGCGGGAGACCGCGTCCAGCGGCGCGCAGACCAGGCCCGCCCCGGTCAGCCGCGCCTCGCGCACCAGGGTGCGTACCGCGTCGGCGGGGGCCGGGTCCGCAGCCAGCCGGGCGAGGTCCACGCCGAGGACGCTCCGGCCGGCTCTCTCCAGCGCCGACGCGGCGAGCGCCGTGCCCGCACCGCCCTGGTCCTCGCTCAGGTAGACCAGCGGCACGCCCCCGGCCAGGACCCGGGCCAGGGCTGCCGGATCGCCCACGCCCCCGACCGCCTCCCAGGGCGCCGTGACGTCCGCAAGGCGCGGATCCCTCGTGTCGTCGCCGAGCAGGTGCGCGGTGACCCGGTCGGGCACCCGCAGCGCGCGGCTGAGGAACGGGCGGTCCAGGTCCTCGGCCAGCAGCAGCCCGCCGTCCCTGAGCGGGGCGCCCGCCGCCAGCCGGCCGCGTGCGGCGGCGTCGGCCGGGGACACCCCGCACAGGCCGAGGGCCAGGCCGATGGACGGGCGCCGGCGTGTCACATCGTCGTTGAGGTAGCCGTAGAACGCCTCGAAGCGGTCGTCCAGATCGGGCACGAGCGCGATGAGCAGGATCTCCGTGTCGAGCGGGGTGAGCCCGAAGTCCGTCGCGAGGGCGGTGAGCCGGGAGGGTCCGGCGGTCCCGCCGTCACCCGCCACCGTGTCCGGAAACCCCCGCGCTCCCTCCTCGTCGAGCAGCCGCGCGATGTTCTCGTCCGTCAGGTACAGGCCCCGGAACGCGTCCTCCGGGTCCGGGTCGGAGTGCTGACGGGCGTCCACCGCCCGGCGGACGCGTTGCTCGACGACGGTCGCCCGGGCAAGGAGGTGGCGCAGGTTCAGATCGTCGTCGGGGTGGTCCGGGGGCGTCATGCGGTGGGGTCCTCCTCAGTCGCGGCGTTGCCGTCGGCCGACCGGTTCTCGGTGATCCGCACTCCCAGTCCACGCCGGCCGCCGGCGGCCGGCTCCTCGCGTACCGGACGGCCGGGACGGCTCCCGTACACCGGCGGACCGCCCCGCACCGGCTCCGCCGCGCGCGGCAAGTCCCCGAACCGGGCGTGCAGGCCGTCGTCGCCGACCGGCGGCCCCGCCGGGTACGTCGGCGAGGCGGTCACCGGAACGCTGACCACCAGGTCGAGCGACGGCTTCAGCTCGCCGCCCAGCGCGCTCCACACGTCGGCGAAGGAGCGGTCCTCAGGCGGTGGCAGCGCGATCGACATCGGGACGGCGGCCCCGATCTCGGCGAGCGACCCTGCCAGCCGCTCCGGGGGCAGGGCCTCGTATCCGAGGAGGCAGGCGAGCAGGGAGGACAGCAGACGGTGCTCGTCCTCCGGGCGCTTGGTCCACGCGGTGATCAGGTACGAGAGCTTGAAGTAGCGCGGCGGGCGGCGGCGCGCCACGACGGCGCCCCGCTCGTCGTACTCGTTGTGCAGTCCGCGCTCGCGGCGCCGCATGTCCTCGCGGATGTCGTACAGATAGAGGTTGACCATGGGTGCGTTGACCTTGGCGGCCCACTCGCGGGTGGGAGCGTCGAAGACGACCGTGATCTGGCCGCCGCCGAGCACCTCCGCCCGGATCAGGGACCGCAGTACGTCGTCCACTTCGTGGATCACCTGGTGTCCGCCCCTCTCACGTACGGCCCTTGAAGTCCGGTGGCTGGAGGTTGCGCTGGACCACCAGGACGGGTTTCCGGAGCTGGGGAAGCCCGGTGATGTCGGCTCGCAGGACGCGGGGGCCGAGGGTGTCCTTGCGCAGGACCAGCACCTGTACCTCGAAGGTGCCGTCGCGGCCGACCCGTATACCGGTGCGGTCCGCCGTGATGCCGGTGCTCCACGTCAGGCGTACGGTCTCGCCCGGCGGGTAGTCCTTGCCGCGCGCCACGACGGGCTGGCCCGGCCTGGCGACCTGCGGGGTGACGGTGAGGGAGGGCTTGAGCACCCGCAACCGGTCGGTGTCCTGGTTGTTGACGGGCTGCAGATCGCCCAGCATCCCGCTCACGGTGGCCCGTACGTCTCCGGTGACCGGCTCGCGGTAGGTCCCGGTCTGGGTCACCTCGATCCGGCCGCCGGGCGGGATCGTGCAGGGCGCGGCGGCGGTGCAGCGGTTCAGCGACGTCAGGGTGCGTTCCTTCGCCTTCCCGGGCTTCGGCCAGGCCGTGGCGACGACGACGTCCCTCGCGGTGTCCGGACCCGCGTTGGTCACGGTGAAGCGGGCGTGGGCGGGGCGGCCGGTGTACGTCCGGTCGGGGCTGACGTCGGCCCTGACGGCGACGTCCGTCGCGGGCGGCGGGGGAAGGGGCGGCGGTGGCGGGTCGAGCACCTCGAAGACGGCCGTGTCCGTGGCGGTGTTGCCGGCCGTGTCCGTGGCCGTGCAGGTGACCGTGGTCATGCCGATGGGGAAGAGGGAGCCGGAAGCGGGGGTGCAGGTGACGGGGAGGGTGCCGTCCTGGGCGTCCTGCGCGGTCGCCCGGTAGCTGATCCTCGTGCCGTTCTCGTCGTCCGCCCTGGCGATGCGGTCGTCGACGGTGACGACGGGGGCGTCGACGTCGTTCACGTCGATCGTGATCTTTTCCTCGAAGTCGGGGTCGGGGGCCGCCGAGGGGGCGAGGGTGTCCGTGCCCGGAACCTGGGTGCCCAGCAGAAACTGGACCGTGCAGGTGAGGGTGGCGCCCTGCGGGGCGTCGGGTGCGACGTCGACGGTCTCGGCGAAGTGGGCGGTCTCGCCGCTGGTGACCCGTCTGGTGGGCGGGTCGAGCGCGACCGTGAGGTAGGGGCTGCAGTCGTGGAGCTGATGGCCGACGGAGGTGGGGAGGTTGTCCATGCCGTCGACGATGGCCTGGGCCACCTGGTCGCCCTGGATGCCCTCCAGCAGCCGGCCCTGGGTCGCGTTGATGATGCGGGTGGCCTGGCCCGCCGTGGTCGCCGGTACCTCGACCTGGTCGGGGTAGTCCGGATTGTGTGCGTTGCCGGTGCCGTTGAGCCCGTCGCCGATCGCGCTGTCCACATCGACGCCGACCACCCGGACGCCCTTGTCCTGGAGGGCGAAGATGGTGTCGTCGATGCTGTGGTGGTTGCTCGGCGAGTGGCTGGACGCGTCGCTGACCAGCACGATCACCGGGTTGGAGCCCTCGCGGAAGACCGTCTCGCCACCGGCCCCGTCGGCGATCTGCCACAGACCGTTGATCCAGTCCTCGGACGGGCCCATGCTGAAGGCCCCCAGGTCCGTCTTGAGCGCGTCGACACCGGCCTGCACCTTGTCGAGGTCGTTCGTCAGCCCCTGGAGGACCTTGAATCCGGCGTCGGGGTCCACCTGCTGGTCTCCGAACGTGGCGACGGCGAACCGTGATTCGGGCTGCTCGGCGAGAACCTTCTCGGTGATGGCGGGCAGGTTCTCCTGCACGCTGGCGATGGGGCCGTCCATGCTCCCCGTACCGTCCACCAGCAGCACGACCTCGGGCTTCGGCGGGATCGCCGGCGTACGGACCGACTTGTCGACGCCCGTCGAGCCGCCCGGGTCGAGCGCCTCGTGCAGGGTCGCCGGTGTGACCCACGGCTCCGGGGGCACGGGCACCGCGGGCGCGGCACCCGACGCCCCCGACGCGGGGACGAGGGCGGTGGCCAGCAGGAGCAGGGCGAGCGCGGCGGAACGGTGCGCGCCCGGTAGTCCGCGTGGGCGCCCCGCCGGCCGATTCCACCGCACAGCTTCTCTCCCCCGCACCCGGACCTCCCACCGAAGAACTGCGCCCACACGGTCTCCTGTGCGTGCTTCGCGCACAGCGGGAGGTGAGCCCTTTCGGCGGGTAGTGCCCGCTGCCCTTTGGGGCAGCCGCCCGGAGTACGGTCCGGTGTCAGATGAGGCCCTGGCGCATCGCGTACGCCACGGCGTGGGACCGGTTGCGCAGCTGCAGACGGGTCATGACCGAGTGCAGGACGTTCTTGATGGTGCGTTCGGAGTACGCCAGCTTCGTGGCGATGTCGGCGGTGTCGTAGCCCTCGGCGACCAGGCGCAGTACATCGACTTCACGGGCGGCGAGTCCGGTGAAGTGCAGTCCACGGGGTGCCAGTACCTGCCCCTGGAGCCGGCCGACCTCGGCCAGGAGTCTGCCGAGCAGGTCGGAGGGCAGGTGGCCCTCGCCCCGCGCGACCGTGTCGATGACGTGTACCAGGTGCTCGGGCGTGGACTCGGCCCGCCTGATGACGCCGACGACCCCGCATTCCGCGGCGCTCACGAGCTTCTGCTCGTCGATGTCCGTGGTGACGAGGACGGCGCGGCAGTCGGTGGTGCGCTGGATGTGGCGCAGCGTCGTCAGCACCTCCTCGTCGACGGCGTCGACGACCACGACGACGACGTCGGGCCAGGGCCCCTCCTCGTCCCATTCCACGACGTTCACTTCGGGCCGCGCCCTCAACTGGCTGGCCACTCCTGCTTGTGAGATCGGGTCCTGTGCCCGTAACGCGACCTTGGTGCGCTCCATGTCCGTGCTCCCCCTCGGAAACGGCCGGACGCTCCTGGTGCACACGCCTCACAGCCGTGCTCGTCCGCCTCACTGGTGGCGAGGCGGACAGAAGATGCCCTTCAATATCGAGCAGGAAACCAGTTTGTTTGGCCGGGGCATCCAATGTGCCCGAAAGTGTTCCTTCACGGCCGGTGTACGACGTACGCGGCGGTCCTACGGTCCGCCGTATGAGTCTCACGGCAAGCCTCGACGCAACCACCGTCAGCGCCGCACCGGGCGAGGAGACGGCTGTCCCCCTTCAGGTCCGCAACTCCGGTACGACGGTCGAGGAATACCGCTTCGAGGTGGTCGGCGCGTGTGCCGCCTGGGCCGCGGTGGAACCGGCCGTGCTGTCCCTCTACCCGGGCGACACGGGAACGGTGTCGTTCGTGCTGCGTCCGCCGCGCGACGCGACGGTGCCGGCCGGTGAGACGCCGTTCGGGATACGGGTGGTGCCGACCGGTGAGCAGGGCGGAACGGTCGTGCCCGAGGGCCGGGTGACCGTGCTGCCGTTCACGGAGACGACGGCCGAGCTGGTCCCGCGCGGCTCGCACGGCGCGCGCGCCGGACGCCATCAGCTGGCCGTCGACAACCGGGGCAACACCCCGGTGACGGTACGCCTGGGCGCTCAGCCGGGGAGCGAACGGGCCCGGGTCGTGTTCGCCGCACCGGAGCTCCAGGTGCAGCCTGGTGAGGCGGAGTTCGCGAAGCTACGGGTGCGGCCCGTCAAGCGGATGTGGCGCGGCACGCCCGTCACGCACCCCTTCCAGGTGTTCGCCGCGACCCAGGTGGCCGAGGGGCAGGACCCGGTGGAGCCGGTCCTCGTAGACGGCAGTTACGAGCAGGAGCCCCTGCTCCCCCGCTGGCTGCCCCGGGCCCTGATCACCGCGGCCGTGCTGGTGCTTGCGCTGGTCGGCCTCTGGTACGCGCTGCTGCGCCCGGCCGTGAAGTCGGCGGCGCGGGAGGCCGTCACCCCCGAGGCGGTACGGTCCGCCGCCGCGGCCGACAAGAGCAAGGCGCCCGAGCAGGGCGGCTCGGGCGGTTCCGGGGCGGGCGGCGGCGACTCCGCCGGGAGCGGGTCGGGCGGGGCCGGCGAGTCGAAGCCGACGCCGAGCCCGAGTCCTTCGGCGGCGGCCGGTGCGGGGGCGGCGGCTCCGACCAGCGCGCAGGTCAGGGTGCAGGACTCGCTGGGCGGCGGGACGAACACCGGGACGGCGCTCACGGTCCCGGCCGGCAAGGCGTTCCAGCTCACCGACATCGTCGTCCAGAACCCGCAGGGCGACGCCGGGACGCTGGTCGTCTCCGCCGGCAAGGAGACCCGGGTACTGAGCCTCGGTCTGGAGAACTTCCGTGACTCCGACTACCACTTCGTGACGCCGATCGTGATCCCGGCGGGCGGCAAGGTCACCATGACCATCGACTGCCGCAAGGTGGGCAGGCCGGTGGGCGCGCAGGCCCCTTCGCGGTGCGCGGAGTCGATGTTCCTGGGCGGCACGATGCGTGACGCCGAAGGGGGCTGACCAGGCGTCGGTCACGGTCCGGACCGGAACGCCTCACGCCGGCGGGGCCTCCTCTTCCTCCTCCGGGTTCTTCTCCTCGGCACGCTGGACGAACGAGCCCTGCACGTCGGCCGGTTGCTCGTCCTCGTCCTCCGCGGCCGCCCGCTGCACGGCGGGCGCGGACGTGGGCGCCGCGGCGGCGGGGGCGGCGGGGGCCGCCGGGGCCGGATCGGAGAGCACCCGGTCCGCGTTGGCGACAGCCTCGCGTTCGAACCGGTCCGAGGGGTCGCTGACCCGGATGCCGCCGGGCGCCTCGGTTCCCTCGACGGGCCCGTTGCGCTGCTGGATGACGTGGGTCAGTTCGTGCGCCAGTGTCGTGCGGCCCTGGGGCGACGAGGGGTCGTAGGCGTCGCGCTGGAAGACGACGTTGTTGCCCACGGTGTACGCGTGCGCGCCGACGCCCTTCGCCGACTCGTGGGCGGCGGAGTCGTTGTGGATGCGTACGTCGGAGAAGTCGGCGCCCATCCGGCCCTCCAGGTCCGTCCGGGTCTCGGTGTCCAGGGGGGTGCCGCCGCCGGAGGAGATGACGTCGTGCACCGGCGAGCGCGTCTCCGCCTCCTCGCCCTGCTCCGGCGCGGCGGCCCGGGCGCGCTGGATGACGGGGCCGAGCGCGGCGTTGCCGACCGTGCGCTGGAGGACACCCATGCCGGCGGTGCCCACCACGTCGGTCCGGCCGGTGGCGGCGGCCCGGAAGAGGTGGTGCGGTGCGCCGTGGGTGTCCGAGGTGGCGGGCGCCCCGGCCGTGTCGCCGTGCAGGTGGCCGCCCGAGAGCCGCTCGTGACCGTCCCCGGTCTCCAGGGGCGGGGTGTGGTGCTCGTGCTGGTGGTCGTCGTCGTGGTGCTGTGCGTTCACCGTCGTCTCCCCTGACCGCACCGGGGGCCGGCCCATGCCGCGCGGCCGCGGCGGACCGCCCGCCCCTACCGGCCCTCCACCCTTGTGGACGGCTTCCCGCCCCGTCCAGCCCTGCGCTGTCCGGCCCGGGGCATCGCGCGGTGCCCCATCGGGCAGGGGGCGGGGACGGACGGCCTCGGGCGCCCGGCGGTCCGAACCGGTCAGGAATCGAGAAGCGGGGCGGGGAGGCCGTGCCTAGCATGATCTTCATGGACATCACCATTCACACCAGCGTCCTCCCGCACGACGACCCGGAGGAGTCCCTCGCGTTCTACCGCGACACGCTCGGCTTCGAGGTCCGCACCGACGTGGGCCAGGGCAAGATGCGCTGGATCACCGTCGGTCCGAAGGACCAGCCGAGCACCTCGATCCTGCTGGCCCCGCCGGCCGCGGACCCCGGCATCACCGACGACGAGCGCCGCACCATCACGGAGATGATGGCCAAGGGCACGTACGGCTGGATCCTGCTGGCCACCCGCGACCTCGACGCCACCTTCGAGAAGGTGCAGGCCGGTGACGCGGAGGTGGTCCAGGAGCCGACAGAGCAGCCGTACGGCATCCGCGACTGCGCGTTCCGCGACCCGGCGGGCAACCTGGTCCGGATCCAGGAACTGGGCTAGGGCCGAAGGCTTACGGTTGCGTGACGTGCCGCCGCCGAAGCGCGTGACGGGGCCGCGCGCGTCCTAGCGTGGCGTTCATGCGCGTACTTGTCACCGGCGGAGCCGGGTTCATCGGGTCGGAGATCGTCCGCAGTCTCACCTCCGCCGGGCACGAGGCGGTGGTGCTGGACGCGCTGCTGCCGTCGGCGCACGGTCACGCCGTGCACCGGGCGGCCGGTGACACCGACGGGCGGATGCTCGTCGGGGACGTGCGGGACCGCGCGGCCGTGGACCGTGCGCTGCACGGGGTGGACGCGGTGTGCCATCAGGCGGCGATGGTCGGCCTGGGCAAGGACTTCGCGGACGCCCCGGAGTACGTGGGCTGCAACGACCTGGGCACGGCCGTCCTGCTCGCCGCGATGGCCGGGGCCGGGGTGCGGAGCCTGGTGCTGGCCGGGTCGATGGTGGTGTACGGGGAGGGCCGGTACTCCTGTCCGCGTCACGGCACCGTCCGCCCGGGTCCCCGGGACCGGTCCGATCTGTCGGCGGGCCGCTTCGAGCCGCGCTGTCCGGACTGCGGGGCCGCGCTGGCACCGGGCCTCGTCGCGGAGGACGCTCCGACGGACCCGCGCAACGTGTACGCGGCGACGAAGCTCGCGCAGGAGCACCTCGCCTCGTCCTGGGCGCGGGCGACGGGCGGGAGCGCTGTCTCGCTGCGCTACCACAACGTGTACGGCCCGGGCATGCCCCGCGACACGCCGTACGCGGGTGTCGCGTCGTTCTTCCGTTCGGCGCTGGCCCGCGGCGAGGCGCCGCGCGTGTTCGAGGACGGCGGCCAGCGGCGCGACTTCATCCATGTACGGGACGTGGCCGCCGCGAACACGGTGGCGCTGGAGGCCGTGGGCTCCCGCGCTCCGGGCGGTTTCGCGGCGTACAACACCGGCAGCGGCGAGCCGCACACGATCGGCGAGATGGCCGGGGCGCTGGCGGCGGCCCACGGCGGTCCTGCGCCGGTGGTGACCGGGGAGTTCCGGCTCGGGGACGTACGCCATGTGACGGCGGACTCGCGGCGGCTGCGGGAGGAGCTGGGCTGGCGGCCGGAGGTGGGGTTCGCCGAGGGCATGGCCGATTTCGCGGCGGCCCCACTGCGGGAGGCCGGTGCGGCACTGCCGGTCTGAGGCTCACCCGAGCGGCAGCGTCACCTCGAAGCAGCAGCCGCCGGTGACGTTGCGGACCTCGGCCCGGCCGGCGTGCGCCTCCACGATCCCCCGCACGATGGCGAGTCCCAGACCCGCGCCGGCCGGCGGCGTACGGGCGTGGCTGCCGCGCCACCCGGTGTCGAAGACCCTCGGCAGGTCCTCCTCCGGGATGCCGCCGCAGCCGTCGGTCACCGAGAGGACCACCCCGTCCCGCGCGCGGTGGGCGGCGACGGCGACCGTGCCGTCGGCGGGCGTACGGCGGATCGCGTTGATCAGGAGGTTGCCGAGGACCCGGCTCATCTCCTTGCCGTCCACCTCCACGGGCACCTCCTCGATCCGCCCGCCGATCAGCCGCACGCCACGTTCGCGGGCGAGCGGATCCGCTCCGGCCAGGGCGTCGCCCACGAGGTCGTAGACGGAGATCCGGCTGGGGGTCAGCGCGAGCGAGCCGGCGTGGATGCGGGAGAGCTCGAAGAGGTCGCCGACCATGTCGTTCATCCGTTCCACCTCGGTGCGGATCTGGCGCAGATAGCGCGGCGAGTCGGCGGCCACGCCGTCCTCCAGCGCCTCCGACATGGCACGGAGCCCCGCGAGAGGGGTGCGCAGGTCGTGCGAGATCCAGGCGACGAGTTCGCGGCGGGAGGTCTCCAGGGCGCGTTCCCGCTCGCGCGAGCTGTCCAGCTTGGCGCTGGTGGCGGCGAGTTCGCGGGTGAGGGCGGCGAGCTCGGCGGTGGCCGGGGCCTCGGGCGCCGCGAAGGTGCCGCCGTCGCCGAAGGAGCGGGCGGCCAGGGTCAGTTCGCGGCTCCGGGCGGCGACCCAGCGGCCGAGCAGCATCGCGGTGACGAGCGAGACGACGGCGGCCATGGCGACGACGGTCGTCACCACGGTCAGGTCGTGCGGTGACAGGAACATCGCCCAGGCGACGGCCAGGGTTCCGGCGAGCATCGCGGTGACGGCCACGGTCGCGACGATGCTCAGCGACACGACGAGCGAGCGGTGCCGGGAGAGCCGCAGCGCCGCCGCCCCGAGCAGTCCCGCGGCGGCGGCGCCGAGGAAGGCGAACAGGGCGATGAGGAGCAGGTCGGTCATGACGGCGCTCCGGTGAGCGGCTCCGAAGGCAGATCGAGGCGGTAGCCGACGCCCCAGACCGTACGGATCAGCTCCGGGCGCGCCGGGTCGGCCTCGACCTTCCCCCGCAGGCGGCGTACATGCACCGTGACGGTCGACAGATCGCCGAAGTCCCAGCCCCAGACCTCCCGCATCAGTTCCTCCCGGCTGAAGACGCGGCCCGGGTGACGCAGGAGGAAGGCGAGCAGGTCGAACTCGCGGAGGGTCAGGCCCAGCGGCCGTCCCCCGCAGGTCGCGCTCCGGGCGGCCGGGTCGAGGACCAGTCCCGCACCTTCCAGCAGCGCGGGATGCGCGCCCGGGGCGGCGGCCGCCCTCGCGCGGCGCAGCACGGAGTCGACGCGCAGGACGAGCTCGCGCGGGCTGAACGGCTTGGTCACGTAGTCGTCCGCGCCGGTTTCGAGGCCGAGGATGCGGTCGTCCTCGTCGCCGCGCGCGGTGAGCATGATGACCGGGACCGGTCCGTGTGCCCGCATGCGGCGGCAGACCTCGAAGCCGTCCATGCCTGGCAGCATCAGGTCCAGGACCGCCAGGTCCGGCCGACGCGCCGCGTACAGCGCGAGGGCGCGTGGTCCGTCGGCCGCCCGGGCGACGTCGTAACCGGCCCCGGTCAGGTAACCGGCGACGACCTCCGCGACGGTCGGGTCGTCGTCGACCACTAGGACATGCCCGCGGGCCGGGGCGGCGGGAGGCGGTGCGCCGGGGGTCGTCTGCATGGGACCACCCTGGCACCTGCGGCGGCGCGGCCGGAAACGCGAGCGGGCCCGTGACGGGCGACGTCCAGGTTTCGTAAGAATCCAAAGCCCGAAATGCCGGTTTTCGCTCCGTAGGGTGAGCCGGGTGATCCTTCCTTCCGATGACTCAGGGCCCCGCGCCGACATCGTTCTCCCCTGTCTCGACGAGGCGGCGGCCCTGCCGGGCGTGCTGGCCCGCGTCCCCCGGGGCTGGCGGGCGGTCGTGGTGGACAACGGCTCGACCGACGGTTCGGCCGATGTGGCGCGTGCGCTGGGCGCGACCGTGGTGCCCGAGCCGCGGCGCGGTTTCGGCTCGGCCTGCCATGCCGGGCTGCTCGCCAGTGAGGCGGAGTTCGTCTGCTTCTGCGACTGCGACGGCTCGCTGGACCCCGCCCTCCTCTCCGGCTTCGTCCGCCGGGTGGCCGACGGCGAGTGCGATCTGCTGCTCGGACGGCGGCGCCCTCAGGAGCGCGGCGCCTGGCCGCTGCACGCACGGGCGGGCAACGCCGCCCTCTCCCGGATGCTCCACCGCCGCACCGGGCTCCGGCTGCGCGACCTCGGTCCCATGCGCGCCGGGCGCCGCGCCGATCTGCTGGCGCTCGGGCTCACCGACCGGCGGAGCGGCTATCCGCTGCAGATGGTGGTGCGGGCGGCCGATGCGGGGCTGAGGGTGGCCGAGACCGACGTCCCGTACCTCGCGCGTACCGGGAAGTCGAAGGTCACCGGCACCTGGCTGGGTACCTGGCACGCGGTCCGCGACATGCGGGCCGTGCTGGGCGAGCCTCCGGTGCCGGTGGGGGTGCCGCGGTGAGCCCGGTCGGTGCGACGACCGTGCTGGTCATCGCCAAGGAGCCGCTGCCCGGGCGGGTCAAGACCCGGTTGACGCCGCCCTTCTCCCCCACCGAGGCCGCCCGGCTCGCCGAGGCGGCGCTCGCCGACACCCTGCACACCGTTCTGACCCTGCCGGCCGCGCGGCGCGTCGTCGTCCTGGCCGGGGCGCCCGGACCGTGGCTGCCGCCTGGCATCGAGGTCGTGGAGCAGGGCACGGGAGGGCTCGACGAGCGGCTCGCCGCGGCGTTCGGCGCCTGCACCGGGCCGACGCTGCTGATCGGTATGGACACCCCCCAGGTCACGGCGGCCGCTCTGGCGCCGGCGCTGGGCCCGGGCGGCTGGGACGGGTGCGACGCCTGGTTCGGCCCCGCGGAGGACGGTGGTTTCTGGGCGCTGGGCCTGGCCGAGCCCGATCCGGACCTGCTGCGCGGGGTGCCCATGTCGGTGCCCGAGACGGGTGCGGTGCAGCGGCGCCGGCTGGTCGACGCCGGGCTGACCGTGCGGGACCTGCCCCCGTTGCGGGACGTGGACACGGCGGCGGACGCGGCGGAGGTCGCCGCGCTCGCCCCGGGCGGCAGGTTCGCCGCCGAGTGGTCGCGGCTGGCCCGGACGGCCGCCCGGTGAGCCGGGAACCGGAGGTGCTGGACACCGCGCGGCCGGACGGCGACGCGTGGGGCACGGACCCGTACGCCAACGCCCTGCGCAACGGGCGCGGGCCGCTGTTCCTGCGCCGTACGGACGGCTGGCTGCTGCCGCTGGACGTCGAGCGCTGGTGTGCCGGGGCGGACGCGGCGGACCTGTCGGCGCTGCGCCGTTGCGAGGGTCCGGTCCTGGACGTCGGCTGCGGGCCCGGCCGGCTGGTCGCCGCGCTGTCGGCGCGGGGCCACCGCGCCCTGGGCATCGACGTCAGCGCGGCGGCGGTCGCCCGGACCGTGCGGCTCGGCGGCTACGCCCTGTGCCGGTCGGTGTTCGATGCGCTGCCCGGCGAGGGACGGTGGGGCACGGTGTTGCTCGCCGACGGCAACCTCGGCATCGGCGGAGACCCGGACCGGCTGCTCAGCCGTACGGCGGACCTGCTGGCGCCGGGCGGGCTGCTCGTCGCGGAGACCGTGCCGCACGCCGTCGACGAGCGGGTCCGGGTGCGGCTGGACGACGGGAGCGCCCCGGCCGGCCCGGCGTCGGCGGGCCTCTTCCCGTGGGCGAGGCTCGGTTCCACGGCCCTGCTGGAGTACGCGCGCCCACACGGGCTGCGCGCCGTCGATCAGTGGGAGGCTGACGGCCGTACCTTCGTCTCCCTGCGGCGCGCCCGGACCGCCCGTACGACGAACCAGAGCGCCGAGGCCAGGAAGAGCGCGGCCGTGATCAGCAGCCAGTTCCCGAGGAACACGTCCGGGGACAGCCCACTGGCCGGCTCGTAGCGCTCGGCCTGACGGGTGATCAGCGGGAACCACACGAGCAGCAGGAGCGCGGACAGGAAGGCCGGCACCCGTACGTAGTTGACGGATGCCGGCCGCCGCCGTCCGAGACAGCGGCTCAGCAGCAGGTCCGCCGACGCGTACAGGGGTACGAGCACCAGGTCGTGCACGAGGGCCGCGCCGACGAACCAGATGACCACGCCGAGCCAGTCGCCCGCGAGCAGGCGCACGCCCGCGTATCCGGCGAGGGCGAAGGAGGCGGCCAGCAGTACGAGGTGCAGTGGCCCCGCCCCGTAGCGGCGGCGCAGGACGGCACGGAGGGCGTGGGCGTTCACAGGTCTCCAAAGGTCAGCCGGGACACCCACTTGGTGTTGAGCACGCCCGGTGCGGCGGGGACGATCACGCGGGCCGGATAGCCGTGATCGGGTGACAGGTCTTCGCCGTTGACCTCCAGTGCGAGCAGCGATCGCGGGTCGCGCACCTGGTTGTCCCGCAGGGCCGCCCGGCGGAAGGCGCCGCTGCGCTGGAGGGACTCCACCAGCACCCCGGGCGGCCGGTCCGGGTATCCGGCAAGGGCCGCCAGATCGCTCAGCCGTACGCCGCGCCACCACTGGTCCGAGGTGGACCAGCCCTCCACGCACGCGATGGGCAGGGCCGCGCTGTGCTGCTCCATGTCCAGCAGCCGGGCCCGGCTGAACCGCAGGTCCCCGGCCGGGCCGCTGACGGTGAGCCACCAGCCTTCTCCGGTCTCCGCGGTGGTGATCCCGACGGCGGCGGCGGTCTTGTTGATCTGGAAGCCATTCGGGCCGGACCCCGGTTCGGCGGCGCCGTGCGGGGTGAGCGCGGCGAGGCGGCGCAGCGGCCCGTCGAAACTGCGGCCGGCCGAGGTGACCAGCAGGACGAGTGAGCCGGCGCCCACCATGGCGAGGGCGCCGCGCCGGGACAGAGTCGGCGCGGCGGGGGCGGGCGACTCCAGCACATCGTCCGGGACCGGTCCGCCGAGCCCGCCCCGCCGCAGCACCCGTACGGCCTGCGGGGCGCGCAGCCCGGCGTGGGCGAGGAAGGCGGCGAAGAACACCCACGCCCCGTAGAAGTGCAGCGGGTAGAAGGAGCCGGGGAACAGGTACTCCAGCTGGATGTTGAGCAGCCCTGTGACGAACTCGAACAGCGCCCCGCCCACCAGCAGGAGCAGCGAGATCCGTTCGAGGGCGTGGGCGGGCGAGCGGGCCGGCGGGAGGGTGAAGAGCCGGGGCACAACGGACCACAGCTTGGCCAGCAGGACGGGGACGAGCACGATGCCCACGGTGACGTGGAGTCCCTGGGTCAGCCGGTACAGCCAGTGCGGCGAGGTGGGCCAGGGAAACAGGTAGAAGCCGAGCAGCCCCTTGTCCGGTGTCTTGTCGTTGACCGGGTTCAGGTCCGGGTTGTACGCGGCGTAGGACAGCAGGCCCGTCACGAAGAGCAGCGTGATCCCGGCGAGCAGGACGAGCCCGAGCACGGCGGTGAACGGCACGCCGCGCACGGGGCTGCGCCAGAAGCCGGGCGCCGAGGGCAGCCGTTCGAGGAGAGCGGTGGCCCGGGGCCGGGAGGAAGTCGAGGAGGATGTCGGAGCGTTTCGACGGCTGTCGCCCATGAGGCCGACGCTATGCCCGGGCCCGGGGCGTTCGACGGGTGCGACTCCTGACGAAACGGTGACGTCACCCCGGCGAACGTACGGCGGCGACCGTGAATCTGACGGTTGTGTGACGCGCCCGGCCGGTACCCGCCGCCGCGCCCTGCCGGTGCGTACGGTGCCTGCGTGAAGACCGAGGACCGCACCGCGCCCCGTACCGAACCGACCACCACCGCCCGGTCCGGGCATCGCTGGGATCTGGCGGCCGCGGGGGTGGGCGTCGCGCTCGTGGTCGCCGCCGCCCTGGGCGGCCGGGCCGTCGAGGACTACGCGCAGAGGCTGTACGTGCACTGGCCGCCGCTGCTGGCGTCCTGGTACCCGCACACGGGCCCGGGCACGGTCGCCGCCCCCGTCGTGGCCGTCGCCGTGATCGCGTACGGGCCGCTCCTCGCGCGCCGGCTGCGCTGGCACGCGCTGCTCCTGGCCACGTACGCCGCCTCGCTCGCCTGGGTCTTCTCCCTCGCGCTGATCGACGGCTGGGGACGGGGCATCGCCGGGCGTCTGACCACGAAACACGAGTACCTGCGGGTCATCGACCGGTTCACCGACATCGGTGCCTCGCTGCGCACCTTCGACGAGCACATCCTGCTCGGCGCGCCGGGCAACTGGCCGGCGCATGTCGCCGGTCACCCGCCGGGCGCGACGCTCACCTTCGTGCTGCTGGACCGGGCCGGGCTCGGCGGCGGCGCCTGGGCCGGCGTCTGGTGCATCCTGACCGGCGCGTCCGGCCTGCTGGCCGTGCTGGTCACGATCCGGGCCCTGGCCGGTGAGCACATCGCCCGGCGCGCGGCTCCGTTCCTCGTCCTGGCACCGGTCGCGGTCTGGGCCGGGACGTCGGCGGACGGCTACTTCGCGGCGGTGGCCGCGTGGTCCGTCGCCCTGCTGACCCTGGCGGCGACACGTACGGTACGCAGTCCTGCCACCGCCGCGTTCGGGGCGGGGCTCCTCTACGGGCTGGTCTGCTACCTGAGTTACGGACTGGTGCTGATCGCGCTCCTGCTCCTGGCCGTCCTGGTGCTCGCCCGCACCGCGCGCCCGCTGCCGCTCGCGCTGCTCGGCGCGCTGGTGGTCCCGGCCGCCTTCACGGCGGCGGGCTTCAACTGGTGGGATGCCTACCACGTGCTCGTCGAGCGCTACCACCAGGGCGCGGGCGGCTTCCGGCCCTACTGGTACTGGGTGTGGGCGAACCTGGCCTGCACCGTGATCGCGGTGGGCCCGGCGGCCGTCGCCGGGCTGCGCCGGACCTTCGCGGGCGCGCCGGGTGCCGTACGCGGCCTGCGCGGCGGGGAGGCGAGCGCGCCGGACCGGCTCGCGTCACTGGTACTGGTGGCCCTGCTCCTGCTGCTGGCGGCCGACCTGTCCGGGATGAGCAAGGCGGAGACCGAGCGGATCTGGCAGCCGTTCATGCTCTGGCTGATCCCTGCGGCGGCCCTCCTGCCCGACCGGGGCCGGCGGGGCTGGCTGGCCGCCCAGGCGGTGGTGGCCCTCGCCGTCAACCACCTGCTCTGGACGGGCTGGTGACGGCGGGGCCGGTCACTTCAGTCCGACCCGGACCAGCGCCGCCGCCAGCCGCGGCAGGTCCTCGTCCTCGACGAGGCCGGCCAGCTTCTCCGGGGAGCGCGGCAGGCCCAGCTCCTCCGCCGCGTCCTGGGCGCGCTTGTCGAAGGCGGGGCGCAGTTCGGGCCACAGCCCCTGCGCCTCGCGGCTGAAGATGTCGGCGCCCACGGGGCCGATCCGGGGAAACTCCGTCAGCAGTTCGCGCAGCTTCTCCGGATCGCCGTCGGCCTCGTGGCGCAGTCGGCGCAGGTCGCCGCGGTACCGGTCGAGTACGAGCTGGGCGCCCTCGCCGAGGGCGGTGGCGGTGCTCTCGTCGTAACGGCGGTAGTGGGCGCGGACCAGTGCGTCGACGCGGTCCTGCCAGGACGCGTCCACCATGGCGCGGGGCGTGCGCATCCCCGCGGCGAAGAGTTCCCGGGCGGCGGCCACCGCCATGTCGGCCTTGATGGGGACCGAGAACAGGACGCACAGGGTCAGCAGCTGGTACAGCGGCATCGGGGTGTCGCGCAGGTGGATGCCGGCTTCCTCGGCGTAGGTCCGCCCGTGCTCGTCGAGCAGGTTCCGCACGGTCGTGGCTCTGGACATGGTGGTTCTCCGTTCGGCTCTACGCGGTGAGCGCGTCGAGCAGGGTGCGGGCCCGGCCGAGGGAGCGGGGCCGTGGGGGGTCGTGCCAGGGGTCCCGGTCCAGGAGCGCGTCGGCGTCGCGCAGCGTCCAGCGGCGGGCGCCGAGCGCCGGGTCGTCGACGTCCTCCCAGGCCAGTGGCGCGGCGACGGGTGCGCCCGGGCGGGCCCGGACCGCGTAGGGCGCGACGGCGGTCTGGGCGTAGGCGTTGCGCTGCACGTCGAGGTAGAGCCGGTCCCCGCGGGCCTTCTTGCGGGCCTCCGTGGTGAACCGGTCGGGTTCCCGGGCGACGAGGGCGTCGGCGACCGCGCGGGCGAATTCCCGTACGCCGTCGAACTCGTCCCGGCGGTCGAGCGCCACCACCACGTGCAGGCCGCGCGATCCGGTGGTCATGACGAGCGACGGCAGTTCCAGCTCGTCCAGGAGCCCGTGCAGGCCGAGGGCCGCTTCCCGGACCGGGGTGAAGTCGTCACCGGGCGGGTCGAGGTCGAAGACCATGCGGTCCGGGTGGTGGGGCCGGTCGGCGCGGGAGAGGAAGCGGTGCGGGGTGACGCACGCCTGCCCGGCGAGGTACACCAGGGTCGCGGTGCCGTCGGCGATCGGGTAAGTGACGGTGCCGTCCTCCTTGGGGAGTTCGACACGGTGGATCCAGTCGGGGAAGTAGCCCGGCACGTCCTTCTGCATGAAGCCGTGGCCGCCGATCCCGTCGGGGAGGCGTTCGAGCATGAGGGGCCGGTCCCGCAGATGGGGCAGCATGCGGCGGGCCACCGTGCGGTAGTAGTCGGCGAGTCCGGCCTTGGTGATGCCATCGTCCGGGAAGAGGACCTTCTCCGGGCGGCTGATCTCCGGGATCTTCCGAGTGGTCATCCGCCTCACCTGCCCCGCGGCCGAGGGGCGCGCTCCGCCCGGGTTGCGCGTACCACGATCATGCGTTCCTCCTCATGGTCCCGGGCTCGCGCCGGGTGGCCCCGCCTCGCAGGAAACCCCGTACCCGAAGTCGGCCACTTCACTGATGGGCGGCGCGCGGGGTCACCCGGACGCGCGACCCGATGGGCGCACCCGCCGCGGCGGTGCCATGTTTCGGACGTGGCCACCCGGCAACCCGGGTGGGTGACCCCGGACCGGGCCCGAGGGCCGAGGACGAGAACCAGGAGGAGAGCGTCATGCCGGCAGGATCGAGCCCCAAGCGTGAGCGCCAGTACGAGCACGTGAAGGAGAGCGCGGAGAAGCGCGGCACGTCCGAGAAGCGTGCCAAGGAGATCGCCGCGCGCACCGTGAACAAGGAGCGCGCACGCTCCGGCGAGTCCAGGACGGCGAGCAAGACGTCCACACGCGACCCCAAGTCCGCCTCCGAGCGGGGCGGCGAGCGCTCGCACAAGGGCGCGCAGGGCCGCACGAAGGACCAGCTGTACGAAGAGGCGAAGAAGAAGAACATCGAGGGCCGCTCCACCATGAACAAGGAGCAGCTCCTGAAGGCCGTCGGCCGCTGAATCACCGAGGCGTGGCCGAAACCTTTGTGCGCGGGCCGTACGGCCCGCGCACAAAGGTTTCGGCACGAGGGAGGGAGGGACACCGCACATGGACGACGGACGCGTGGACGAGAACGAGGAAGCTCACAAGGGGCGGCACGAGACGACCAAGGAGAGAGCGGACCGCCGCTGGACGGAACTCCTCCAGGAACTGCGGGTGGCCCAGACGGGAGTGCAGATCCTCTTCGGCTTCCTGCTCGCGGTGGTCTTCCAGCCGCGCTTCGCCACCCTGGCGGACTCGGACAAGGGGATCTACGTCGTGACCGTGCTCCTGGGCTCGGCCACGGCTGCGGCGCTGATCGGCCCGGTGTGCCATCACCGGCTGCTGACCGGACGCAATATGAAGCCGGAGACGGTGGTGTGGGCGTCGCGGCTCACCCTGCTCGGGCTCGTGCTCCTGTTCTGCACGATGTGCTCGGCGCTGCTGCTCATCATGCGCGTCGCCCTGCACAACACACTCGCCCTGTGGCTGGTCGGCGGCATGGCGCTCTGGTCCTTCGTCTGCTGGTTCGTGTTTCCCGCCGTGGCGGTGGCCCGGTCCAACGGACGCGACGGCTCCGACGACGGGAAGTAGTCCCTGTACGAAGGTGCCCCCGGCCCGCGGGCCGGGGGCACCTTCGCGTACGCGCGTCACATGGCGCGCAGCGCGGGCAAGAGCTTCTCCTGAGCCCAGTCGATGAACGGCTTCTGGTGGTCGCCGCCGATCTGTACGAGGGCGACCTCGGTGAACCCCGCGTCGACATACGGGCGCACCGCTTCGACGAACTGTCCGACGTCGTCGCCGCAGGGCACCGCCCCGGCGATGTCCTCGGGCGTGACGTACTGGGTGGCCTGGTCGAAGGCGGAGGGACCCGGCAGCTCCGAGTTGACCTTCCAGCCGCCGATCGACCAGCGGAACTGGTCGTGGGCCCGCTTCACCGCCGCGTCGCGGTCGGTGTCGTAGCAGACCGGCAGCTGCCCGACGCTGGGCTTTCCGCCCCCGCCGTGCCGTTCGAAGCCGGTGAGCAGCTCCTGCTTGGGCTCGGTGGCGATCACCAGATCCGCCAGCCGGCCGGCGATCTCGCACGACCGGTCGCCCGATACGGCGACGCCCAGGGGCACGGCCACGTCGGGTAGGTCCCACAGCTTGGCGTTGTCCACGTCGAAGTGGGCGCCGTGGTGGGTGACGTAGCCGCCGGCGAGGAGCGCCTTGATGATCTCCACGGCCTCTTCGAGCTTCTCCAGCCGCACCCGTGCGTCCGGCCAGCCGCCGCCCACCACGTGTTCGTTCAGACTCTCGCCGGAGCCCAGCCCGAGCCGGAACCGCCCCTCGGAGAGCAGTTGCAGCGTCGCGGCCTTCTGGGCCACCACGGCCGGGTGGTAGCGGGTGGTCGGGCAGGTCACGTACGTCATCAGCGGGATGCGCGACGTGGCCTGCGCCGCCGCGCCGAGCACGCTCCAGGCGTACGGGGCGTGCCCCTGAGACGCCAGCCAGGGGAAGTAGTGGTCGGAGGTCACGGAGAAGTCGAAACCGGCCTGCTCGGCCGCCACAACGTCCTCGACCAGGGCCTTCGGTCCCGCCTGCTCGGTCATCATCGTGTATCCGAATTGCACCATATGAGAAGGGTTACCGATCCCCGACGGCCGAAACGTCCGGCCGCCGGATCATGTTTCCTCGCGGCCGGTCGCGGAACCCGTGAAGGGTGTCCGCACACCCGCGTACCCCGAAAGCGAGGAACGACATGGCTGTCGCGACCTACTGCCTGGTTGCCGTCGACTGCCCCGATCCCGCGGCACTCGCCGCCTTCTACCAGGGGGTGCTGGGCGGGGAGGTGACGCACGACAGCGACCGCTGGTACGAGCTCCACGTCCCCGGCGGCGCGCGCCTCGCCTTCCAGCTCACCCCCGACCACCAGCCGCCCGAGTGGCCGCGCGGTGACCGGAACTCGCAGCAGGAGCACCTGGACTTCAAGGTCCGGGACATGGAGGCCGCCCAGCGCGAGGTGCTCGCCCTGGGGGCCACGCCGCTCGACCTGGACGACGACGGCGGCAAGCGGGACTTCCGCGTCTTCGCGGACCCGGCCGGGCACCCGTTCTGCCTCTGCTACGGCGGTTAGGGGTGCGGGGCCCAGGGCGTGTCCGCAAAGTCCCGTCGTACGCCCGAAGGGCGTCGCAGGCCAGACGGACTTTGCGGACACGCCCTACGGGGTCATACGGGCGATGACGCCGGTGTCCAGGTGGGACAGGAGTGCGGCCGGGGACTCGTGGATCTCCACGGCCCCCGCCGCCTCCAGGTCCGCCCGGGGGATGCCGCCCGACAGGAGGCCGACCGCGGGCACCGACGCCTTGGTCGCCGCCTCCATGTCCCATACGGAGTCCCCGATGTACACGGTCTCCTCGCTGGCGGCGCCGGCGATCTCCATGGCGTGCCGGATCGGGTCCGGGGCGGGCTTTCCCTCGTCCACGTCGTCGGAGCTGGCCGTCCCGGAGATGACGTCGTCCGCGTCCAGCGCGCCCCGCAGGGCCTCCAGCTCCGGCCCGGACGCGGAGGTGGCCAGGACGATCGTCCAGCCCCGGCCGGCCAGGGCGCGCAGCAGGTCCGCCGCCCCGTCCAGCGGCGGCAGGCGCTCGAAGTAGGTGGCGTACAGGGCGGAGTGCGTGGCGCTGATCCCCTCGTCCTGGTCCCGGTCCCGGCCGGGCCCCAGCAGGTGGGCGATCAGGTCCTCGGAGCCGAGGCCGATGGCGCGGTGGATCGCGGGCATGGCCACCGTGTGCCCCGCCTGGTGGAACGCCTCCCACCACGCGGTGACGTGCAGGTAGTTGGTGTCGACGAGGGTGCCGTCCACGTCGAACAGCGCTGCGCGGGTCATGGGGGTCCTTTCGTTCCGGCGTGGCCCGCCGGTGTCACAGGTCGATCTCTTCGGCGGCGCACACCCGGGCGCCCATGTTGCGTTCCGTCATCCGAAGGGCCGCGTCGGCCAGGTCGGCGTGGATGTGGGCCACCCCGTCCCGCGGAATGGTCAGGTCCATGTGGCGGATGTGCGCGTCGAGCGCGGAGTAGAGGATGCACTGCTCGGTCACCTGGCCGGTCAGGACGAGGTGGCCGACGTCCAGCTGGTGGAGCAGGTAGGGCAGCGGTGTCTCGTAGAAGATGGAGTGCCGTGCCTTGACGACGAAGAGCGAGTTGTCGTCGGGGCGCAGCGGTTCGACGAGGTCGGGGCGGGCGCCCGCCATGGCCGCCTCCACGATCTCGCCGTGGTGCGAGCGCCAGTCGCCGAAGTTGTCGTTGGCGTAGATCACGAGCGAACCGCTCTCCCGGGCCGCCTTCAGCATGCGTGCGATGACGGGCACGGCACGCTCGGCGGAGGGGAGGAGCCGGTCCGCGTCCGCGTGGTCGTACGGGTTGATCATGTCGATGACGATCAGCGCCTTGCGGGACATGGTTGTCATCGTGGCATCGGCCGTCCGCCACGGCGACCCGTCGGCCTACGGGGTGCCCGCCCGCCGCGGGACCGTCCCGTGCCCATCAGCTCCACCGGCTGCCGGCCAGGGGGGCGGTCGCCTCGCCCTCGCCGCGTACGACACCGCGCAGGAACGCGGTCAGCGCGTCCGACGCCGAGTACCGCGGCCGCCAGCCCAGCTCCTCGTAGGCCCGCGCGCAGTCCATGACCGGGAGGCGGAGGACCGCGTCGAAGAGGTGCGGCGAGGCCGGGACCGCCCGTGCGTGCCAGGCGGTCGCCAGCGCGCCGCGTACCAGTGACCGGGGTGCGCGCACCACCCGGGCGTCGAGGAGTTCGCCGAGGGCGCGGGCGTCGGTGACAGGGTCGGCGGCCAGGTTGAAGGGGCCGCGCACATCGCCCAGGACGGCGAGCCGGTACGCCTCGGCCGCGTCGTCCGTGTGCAGCACCTGGAACCGCAACCCCTGGAGGTCGGGCACGAAGGGCAGCAGGTCGGGGCGGAGCAGCACGCCGGGGAGGTACTTCCCGCCGAAGATGCGCCGCTGCTCGGGAGCCGCGGTCTCCTTGAACAGGAAGCCGGGCCGCATGCGCACCACACGGATCTGCGGGTGGCGCAGCTCGAAGGTGTCCAGGACCCGTTCGAGGTACGCCTTCTCGCGGCAGTAGGCGGCGTCGGGCCAGCCGTGGGTCGGCCACTGCTCGTCGACCCCGGGCTCGCGCTTGGGGCCGGGCGAGTAGGCGCCGACGGACGAGGCGTGCACCAGGGCCGGGACGCCCGCCGTGCGTACCGCGTCGAAGACCCGCAGGGAGCCCTCGACGTTGCAGCGCCAGGTGACGACGGGGTCGTGGGTGGGCTGGAAGCGCCAGGCCAGGTGGACGACGGCGTCCGCGCCCGTCAGCAGCGAGGCGAGCCGCTGGGCGCTGTCCGGGCGGGAGAGGTCCACCCTGCCCCACTCGACGCCGGGGAGGGCGAGATCGGGCAGCCGTCGGGCCAGGCCGAGGACCGATCCCACGTCCGGGTCCTGCGACAGGGCCCGGACCAGGCTCGTGCCGACGTTTCCGGTGGCGCCGGTGACGACGACGCGCAGCCCTTGCGATGCGTTCACGGCAGTCCTTTCGTCGGGCCGTCAGGGCCGCAGCAGCGTCTTGACCATGCCGTCGGCCTTCTGCTGGAAGGTCTCGTACGCCTTCGGGGCGTCCTCCAGGGACAGGCGGTGCGTGGCGAAACCGTCCACGCCCAGCGGATCGTCGTCGACGAGCAGCGGCAGGATCTCGGGCACCCAGTGCTTGACGTTCGCCTGGCCCATCCGGAGCTGGATCTGCTTGTCGAACATGGTGAGCAGGGGCAGCGGGTCGGCGGCGCCGCCGTAGACGCCGGAGATGGAGATGGTGCCGCCCCGGCGCACCACGTCGATGGCGGTGAGGAGGGCGCTGAGGCGGTCGATGCCCGCTCGTTCCATGAGTTTGCGGGCCGCCGCGTCCGGCAGCAGCCCGGTCGCCCACTGGCCGGCCTTGCCGATCGGCGTGCCGAGGGTGTGGGCCTCCATGCCGACGGCGTCGATGACCGCGTCGGTGCCCCGGCCGCCGGTGAGGTCCCGGATCGCTGCCGGGAGGTCCTTGCCGTAGTGGGCCAGGTCGAGGGTCTGGACGCCGCGCGCGGCCGAGCGGGCGAGGCGTTCGGGGACGAGGTCCACGCCGATGACCAGGCCGGCGCCGCGGTGCAGGGCGATCCGGGCCGCCATGTCGCCGATCGGCCCGAGGCCGAGGACGGTGACGCTGCCGCCGGGCGGGATCGCGGCGTACTCGACGGCCTGCCAGGCGGTGGGCAGCACGTCCGACAGGTACACGAAGCGGTCGTCCGGCGGGCCGTCGGGGACCTTGATGGGCAGGGTGTTGCCGAAGGGGACCCGCAACAGCTCGGCCTGCCCGCCGGGCACCTGCCCGTAGAGCTTGGTGTAGCCGAAGAGCGAGGCCCCGGTGCCGTGCTCCTTCACCTGCGTGGTCTCGCACTGGGAGTGCAGGCCCTTGGCGCACATGAAGCAGGTGCCGCAGGAGACGTTGAACGGGACGACGACCCGGTCCCCGCGCGACACGGCGGTCACCTCGGAACCGGTCACCTCGACGACGCCCATCGCCTCGTGGCCCAGGATGTCACCGGCGTCGAGGAACGGGCCGAGTACTTCGTACAGGTGGAGGTCCGATCCGCAGATGCCCGTAGAGGTGACCCTGATGATGATGTCGGTCGGGTCCTGGATGACCGGGTCCGGCACGGTCTCCACGCGGACGTCGCGCTTTCCCTGCCAGGTCAGTGCACGCATGAGTGACTCCTCGTTGTCGGGGTGGCGGCTGAGCCGCCGTTCAGTGGCGGTCCGTGCGCCGGGCCGCCTTCGCCTCGGCCTGGGCGATCCGTCCGGCGGTCTCCCGCCGGCGTCCCTCCGACTTCAGGCGCTCGTCGTCCAGCGCGGCGCCGTCCGACCTGAGCTTCGCCCCCTTCGCCCTCATGGCCAGGGCGCGGGCGATTTCGGCATGCCGTCCCATATCTCCTCGGTCCCTCCCGGTAGTCCTGCGGGCGTGCCCGCACAGCGGTTCCGTGCGACGGGTTCCCACGGAACGCACCCTTAACCGGAATGCCCGATTCGATCCGGGGCGGCCTCTGCCGGCGAAAGCGTCCCGGCCCGCCCCGCATGTCCTCGGGTGGTACGGGTACCCGCCTGGCCAGGCTCCCGGCGTACGCGGGAGCAGGCGCTGCCGGTTGGGACCACAGCCGCAGCGCCGTCCAGCGGATTCCGAGTCGCGGGCCGGTCCCGGTGCGCCCAGGATCGACGGCGGGGCACCGACGGGCCCGCACGCCGCCGCGCGGACCCCCTCAGACCTGTCCTACGGAGAGTCCATGGCCGACAGCACCCTGCCCCTTCTGCTCCAGGGCTACGCATGGCTGCCCGACCGCCGGCGGCGCGGCGGCGGCGCACCGGTCCGCACCCGTCTGCTCGGCAAGCGGGTGATCGCGCTGCACGGCCCGGCCGCGGTGCGCTTCTTCTACGACGAGGAGCACATCCAGCGCCATGGGGCCCTGCCGGAACCGGTCATCGACACGCTGTTCGGCCAAGGAGCGGTGCACACCCTGGACGGTGAGCCGCACCGGGTACGCAAGGGCATGTTCCTCCACCTGCTGAAGGATCCGGAGGGCGTACGGGCCCTCACCGACCGGGTCGTCCTGGAGTGGAAGGAGGCCGTCGAGGGGTGGACGGAGCGGGGCCGGATCGTGCTGTTCGACGAGGTGGCCGGGGTGCTCACGCGCGCCGTCCACGCCTGGGCCGGGGTGCCGCTGCCGGAGGACGAGGCGGATGGGGTCGCGCGCGACCTGGTGGCCATGGTGGACGGCTTCGCGTCGGCCGGACCGCGGCAGCTGCGTGCCCGGCGGGCCCGGCGCCGGCAGGAGAGGCGTGTGGCGCGGCTGGTCGAGCGGGAACGCGCCGGCGCGGACACCGGGGACGGGGCCGGGGTGCGCGCCACCCCGTTCCGTACCGTCGCACACCATCGGGACGCCGACGGCTCGCTCCTCGATCCCCGTACGGCGGCCGTCGAGGTGCTCAACATCCTGCGGCCGACCGTCGCGGTGAGCTGGTTCGCGGCCTTCGCGGCGCACGCCCTGCACCGGTGGCCCGAGCACCGTGCGGCGCTCCGGGACGACGACCCTGCCGCCGCCCTCGCCTTCGCGCAGGAGGTACGCCGCTTCTACCCGTTCGCCCCGTTCATCGGCGGGCTGGCGGCGGAACGGCTCGACTGGGCCGGCCGCACGATCCGGCCGGGCACGCTCGTGCTCCTCGACCTGTACGGCCAGAACCACGACCCGGACCTGTGGCCCCGGCCCTATGTCTTCGACCCCGCACGTTTCCGGGGCGCGCCGGTGCGTCAGGACGAGCTGGTCCCGCAGGGCGGCGGCGACCCGGCCACCGGGCACCGCTGCCCGGGCGAGGACATCACCCTCGCTCTGCTGTCCGCCCTCGCGGTACTTCTGTCCGGACTCGCGTACCGCGTGCCGGAGCAGGACCTTTCCATCCCGCTGCGCCGGATTCCCACCGCGCCCCGGAGCGGGTTCGTCGTCGAAGACGTCCGCTAGCCCCCCACCCACGCCCGGCAACGGAAGAGGAACCCCATGAGCACACCCGGCCAGGACCCCACCGAGCGCTTCGCGCGGCCCGACTTCCCGCAGCAGGACCAGGAGCATCCCGGCTGGACCGGGCCCATGGACCCGCCGCCCGACCACGGCGAGGACTCCTACCGGGGCCACGGCCTCCTGAAGGACCGCAAGGCCGTCGTGACCGGTGGCGACTCCGGGATCGGCCGGGCCGTCGCTCTGGCCTTCGCCCGCGAGGGCGCCGACGTGCTGATCACCTACCTGGAGGCCGAGGAGGACGAGGCCCGGGAGACGGCCCGGCTGGTCGAGGAGGCGGGCCGGCAGGCGCTGACCGAGGCCTGCGACATCCGCGACGAGAAGCAGTGCCGGGCGCTGATCGGCAGTGCGGTGCAGGAGTTCGGGCGCATCGACGTGCTCGTGAACAACGCCGCGTACCAGATGGCCCAGCCCGACGGGATCGCCGCGATTTCCACGGAGCAGTTCGACCGGGTCCTGCGGACCAACCTGTACGGGATGTTCTGGCTGTGCAAAATGGCGCTGCCGCACATCCCGGCCGGCGGGTCGATCATCAACACCACGTCGGTGCAGGCGTACAAACCGAGCCCGCATCTGCTGGACTACGCCATGACCAAGGGCGCGATCGTCACCTTCACGCAGGGCCTCGCGCAGATGCTGGCCTCCGACGGCGTCCGTGTGAACGCCGTGGCCCCGGGCCCGGTGTGGACGCCGCTGATTCCGGCGACGCTGCCCGACACGAAGGAGTTCGGGAAGCAGAGCCCGCTCGGGCGGCCCGCCCAGCCGGCCGAGATGGCCCCGGCGTACGTGTTCCTGGCGTCCGACAACGCGAGTTTCATCACCGGGGAGATCGTGAACGCGACGGGCGGCACCCCGCTTCCCTAGCCCTGTGCGCCTCGGTGTGCGGATTGGCGGAGCGGACCACGGGAAGGCGGCGGGTATACCGAAGAATCATGAGGAAGCACCTGTTCTGGACGCCCTGGCCGCTTACCGGCGGCGGGACGAGCTGGGGTTCACTCCCCCCGGTCACAAGCAGGCCCGGGGCGCCGCGCCCGAGGTCAGGGCGGTGCTCGGCGACGCCGTGTTCTTCGGTGACGTGCTGGCCAGCGGAGGGCTCGACGACCGGCGGATGAAGTCGGGGGTGCTGCAGCGCGCGGAGGTCCTGATGGCCGACGCCGTACACGCGGAGCACGCCTTCTTCTCGACCTGCGGCAGTTCCCTCTCGGTCAAGGCGGCGATGCTGAGCGTCGCCGCGCACGGCCAGAAGCTGCTGGTGGGGCGGGATGCGCACAAGGCGGTGGTCTCCGGGCTGATCCTCTCGGGCATCCAGCCGGTGTGGATCGAGCCCCAGTGGGACACGGAGCGCCATCTCGCGCATCCGCCGTCCGCCGAGGCGTACGAGCGCGTTCGAGGAGCACCCGGACGCGAAGGGCGCCCTGGTCACCAGCCCCACCCCGTACGGCGTCGCGGCGGACCTGCGGGCCATCGCCGAGGTGTGCCACCGCCGCTCCCGCCCCCTCGTCGTCGACGAGGCGTGGGGGGGCGCATCTGCCGTTCCACCCCGACCTGCCGGCCTGGGCGATGGACGCGGGCGCGGACGTCTGCGTCACCAGCATCCACAAGATGGGCAGCGGCCTTGAACAGGGGTCGGTGTTCCACCTGCGGGGCGACCTGATCGACCACGACACGCTGGCGTCCCGGGCCGATCTGCTGGGAACGACGAGCCCCTCCGTACTGCTCGGCTGGCGCCGCCAGATGGTGCTCGAAGGCCACACGCTGATGTCGCGGGCGCTCGACCTGGCCGCGTCGGTGCGTGAGGAGATCGAGTCCATCGACGGCATGCACGTCAACGACCGCGACGACTTCTGCGGCCCGGGCGCGGGTTCCGACTTCGACCCGCTGCCCGTCGTCATCGACATCTCGGACCTCGGGGTGTCCGGGTACAGGGCGGCGGACTGGCTGCGCGAGCACCACCACTTGGACACGCACCTGATGGACCACCGGCGCATCAGCGCCCAGCTCACCCATGCCGACGACGACGAGACGACGAAGCGGCTCATGACGGCGCTGCGCGATCTCGCCCGCCGGGCTCCCGCACTGCCCCGGGGGCCCGATGTGGCGGTCCCCGCCCCGGCGGAGCTGAGGATGGAACAGGCGAGGCTGCCGCGCGACGCCTACTTCCACGGGACCGAGGACGTCCCGGTGGAGGAGGCCGTGGGCCGCGTCGCCGCCGAGATGATCACGCCGTATCCCCCGGGCATCCCCGTGGTACTGCCCGGCGAACGGCTGACCGAGCCGGTGCTGAACTACCTGCTCACCGGACTCGAAGCGGGGATGAATCTGCCCGACCCGGCGGACCCGGAGCTGCACACCGTACGGGTCTGCGCGGACGACTGAGCACCCGGCACGCGAAGGCCTCCCGTCCCTGAGGGGCGGGAGGCCTTCGTCCGTCTCAGCCGCGTGTCCTGGTGACGCACTCGGCGACCGCGTCGCGGAGGCTGCCGGTGCGTTCGAGCGCGTCGCGCTGGATGCGGGCGCCCGTGCCCCTCTTCAGCACCAGCTCGATCCCCTCCTCCGCCGCGGCGAGGTCCCCGCTGTCCTCCAGCGCGTCACGCACATGGGCGAGCAGGGCGCGGACCACGTCCGGCGCCGGTGCCGGGCGCATCGTGGCAGGGTGCAGCAACGGCCCCTCAAGGCCCGAGCGGCCGGCCTGCCAGGCGGCCATGCGCAGTAGCCCCACCCCGTACGGCTCCGGCGGATCGCCCGCCCGCCAGGCGCGGGCCGCCGTCTCGACCAGGCCGCGCACCAGGGTGGCCAGCAGCGCGGCATCGGCGGGTTCCAGACACACGTCCGCGACCCTCACCTCGACCGTCGGGTAGCGGTGCGAGAGCCGGGCGTCGAAGTAGATCATTCCCTTGTCGCGCAGGACGCCGGTGTCGACGAGCGACTGGACCTCGTCGTGGTAGCGGCCCGCGGAGCCGAAGATCTCCACGGGGCCGGACGAGGGCCAGCGCCCCCAGACCCGGCTGCGGTAGCTGCTGTACGTGGTGTCCTGGCCCTGCCAGAAAGGCGAGTTGGCGCTCAGCGCGAGAAGCACCGCGAGCCAGGGGCGGATGCGGTCCAGGACCGCGACGCCCTCCTCGTCCGATTCCACGGAGACGTGCACATGGCATCCGCAGGTCAGCTGCTCCTGCGTGGTCAGCCCGAACTTGTCGGCGAGCCACCGGTACCGCTCTCCCTCGCCGATCGTCGGGCTCACGGGCAGCGGCGAGGTGGCGAGTGCCACGACCGCTCCCCCGGCCTCGACGGCGCTGCGGGCCGCCTCCGCCCGCCAGCGCAGGATCTCGTCCGCGAGTTCCCGCATGTCCGTGCGCGGCTCGGTGGCGAACTCCAGCTGCTGGCGGTGCAGCTCCGACTCGAAGACCGAGTCGCCCTCGGCGCGCCGTTCCGCCAGGGCCAGGACGGCCATCGAGAGCGCTTGGGGGTCGCCGCTCTGCTCGTCGACGAGCAGCAGCTCCTCCTCGACACCCACAGTCCGCACCATCATGTCCTCCATGCTCGATCGGCCGGGGGGCGGTGCCCGCTGCGCCGGAGCGTCCGCGGAGCGGCCCTTGAAAGCTCCCCCACTTCGCCGTATGCCACCTCCTGGCCCCGGCACCCCTGACCGGGAGTGCTTTTCTCCGTACGCGCCCCTCTCAGCACGGGCCGGGGCCGCACAATCCGTCCCGTTCCGCGACGAGAGCCAGGTGGCCGGCCGCGATCTCCGCAGTGCCGGCCTCCAGCAGCGAGAACGGCGGCCCGGCCCCCGCCCGGAGCAGGGTCAGCGCCCCCAGCACCGTCGTGCCGTCGGGCGCGGTCAGGGGTACGGAGAGCAGCGAGGTGACCTCGGCCCTCACCATCAACGGGGTCCCCTCCTCGTCGCTCCCGAGCCGCTCCGGGTCATCCGTCAGCAGCTCCACCGCCGCCGCACCGGACTCCATCACCCCCACGGCCACGGGGCAGTCACGCGGGTCCTGCCGCAGAAACGCCTTTTCGAGGGCGGTGTCCTCCGGCGCCGTCGGGCCGTGGGCCGCCACCCGGACCGGCCCGGCCGGCGGCCCCAGGTCGAGCAGGGCCCAGTCCGCGAGCCCGTCGCGCAGGAGGCCGGCGGCGGCCCCGAGAGCCGACGAGGGGGATGGCCCGCCCAGGAGTGCGCGGGCGGTGCGGTCCAGGAGCGCGGTCAGCTCGGCCTGGCGGACGACCGTGGCAGGGTCGCTGCGGGGTTCGGGATGTTCGGCTCCGGCGGGCCTGGGCATGGGCGTGAACATGAGGAGCACGTCCGGACTGCGCTCCCCCGGCGCCTCGACGGCGGTGAGCGTCGCGTACAGCGGACCGTCCGGCAGCCGCTGGAGGCGGACGGGGAGACTGCGGTCCCCGTCGCCCCGGGCCACGGCCGCCGTGTGGGCGCGCAGGGCGGCCCGGTCGGCGGGGCGCAGCAACGCGGCGAGGGGCCGGCCGGCGGCGTACGCCTGGGGCAGTCCGGTCAGTTCGGCGGCGGCGGTGTTGAGGCGGCGGACCGAGGTCTGCTCGTCGGTAAGGATGACGGGCCACGGCAGGTGCTCGAAGATGGCCTTGAACGGATACGCCGCCCCTCCCCCTGGGGTCAGCGCCGGCGCCTGCGCCGTGTGGCGCAGGGCCTCGACCGCGTGGTCCAGCTCGGCGAGGGCCGCGTCGAGCAGTACGGGGTATTCGGAAGGAGGATGGGCGCGGGCAGCGCGCAGTTCCCGCAGGCGGGCGGCGAGGGTCTCGACACCGCTCTCGCTCTCCGGTGACCGGCTCATACGAGGAAGCTAGCCGATCCCCCGCGCGTCGACGCTGAGCGGCGCGGGTGGTCCCGTGGCGCCGAGGGAGGCCGAAGCGGATGGAGACGACGCCGGATGCAGGGGCCGTGACGCCGTGGCTCATGCGGCTCGGCGGTCGGGCGATGCGCTGCTCGGCCGGTTGCCGGGGTGCAACGGTGGTGCTGCGGCTCCCCGGCGGGGTGAGCCACAGTGCCGTGACCCATCCGGACCTCGCCGCCCTGGCCGCTTCGCAGGAGGAGACCGGCGAGGGGCCCGGTGCCGAGGCCGCCCGCTCGGGCCTGCCGGTGTGCGCGGCCGACCTCGTCACCGACCCGCGGTGGCCGGAGTTCCGGGTGGCTGCGCTGGAGCGTGGCCTGCGCGCCTGTACGGCTGTGCCGGCCGGGGCGGAGGGCGTCGTGACGACGGTGACGCTGTACGCGTTCCAGCCGTGGCGGCTCGCGGCGGGGGCCCTGGAGGCGGTGCGGGTGCTGGCCGAGGAGACGGCCGCGGGGCTGCTGCGCGACCATGCCCGGGCGGGCGCCGAGGCGGAGGCGGAGCAGTTGCGGACGGCGATCGCGTCGCGGGCGGTGATCGACCAGGCCCTCGGCATCGTGATGCACATGCTGGACTGCGACGCGGACCGGGCCTTCGGGGCACTGCGCACACTGTCGCAGCACACGAACCGCAAGCTGAGCGTCGTGGCGGCGAGGATCGTCCGGGTGAAGGGCCGGGGCAGCACACGGGAGCTGCGGCGGCTGCTGGGCGAGGGGGGCTAGAGAGCGAGTGCCGGGCGTCGCGGGCCGGACGGGACTCCGGCGGGCACGCCTAAGCGGTGGCGGCGCCCCAGTCCGTCAGGAAGCGGGCGCCGAGGCGGTCCTCCAGGAAGCCGGTCGCGTCGATCCCGAACACGACGTCCGCCTCCAGGCCGGGTTCGTCGTCCAGCAGCCCCCGTACGACGTCGTAGCGCACCACCTGTTCGTGGACCGCGTCGGCCTCGACGTGTTCGGTGTAGAAGAACTCGGCGGCGGGCCCGGCCCCGGCGCGTTTCATCGCGAGGGCGAGCCGGCCCGACGCGGGCGACGAGGTGATCTCCACGGCGGCGAAGTGCCCGACGAGGGAGCCCCGCAGCCGCCGGTGGAGCCCGAACAGGGACATGAGGTTGACGAGGGCGAGCATCTCGGCGTGGCCGTCGTCCAGGTAGTGGCCGTACGCCGTCTCCAGGCCCAGGTCCGCCATGAGGTCGGCGAAGAGGCGGGCGTGGACGCGTTCGGCGCGGCCCGCGCCGAACTCGTCGTACTCGATAGCGGCCATGCCGGCCTTGGCGCGTCCGCTGAGCCGGGGCAGGACCCAGGCGTGCGGGTCGGCCTCCTTCAGGTGGTAGAGGGAGCGCTGTGCGGCATAGGCCCGCAGCCGGTCCCGGGTGGCGTGCTCCTGGAGGAAATGCGAGACGCCCGTGCCGTCGACCGGCTCGACGAGCAGGTCTTCCAGGGTGTCGTCGAGGTCGGCCCCGGGGGGTACGTCCCGGCGCAGGGCGGACTCGAAGCGGCGTTCCAGGCCGGCCCTGAGCGCCAGCAGTCCCGGGTCCCACTCCAGGGCCGGGTCCACGCCTTCGAAGCCCCGGTAGTGGAGCTCGTAGCAGAGGTACAGGGCGAGCTGGAGGTCGTCCCCGTAGGGGTCCGCCGCGTCCGCCGCAGCGGGGTCCGGCAGGGGGCCGCTGCCCCGCAGGTGGCCGATGAGCGCCTCCGAGATCCCGCCGCGGGCCCGGGGAAGCGGGGGCCCACCCGTCTGACCGGCCATGGTGTCACTCCTCGTGGGTCTGCCTGGGGGTTCCGCTCCGGTACCCCTCGTCCGGCAGGTCAACCCCGCCCCGCCTCTCCCACCATGGGGGCCCGCCGTCCGCGCCGCTACACCGGCGGCCGGACGGCGGGCGTGCGGTTGCGGGCGCCCCGGCACGGCCGCAGGCTGCCGGAGGCGGGCGAGAGGAATGACCGCCTCCGTGGGGGGAACCCAGAGGCTGCGCGCCGGGGGCAACGACACCGGGCGTGTTCCCCGCAGGACGGAAGGACGACTGAAGATGAGCGACAACGGCAGCAAGCGCAAGGTGCTGGCGATCGTCACCAACTACGGCGTGGAGCAGGACGAACTCGTCGTGCCGCTCGGCCATCTGCGTGACCGGGGTGTCCAGGTCGATGTCGCCGCGCTGAAGAAGGACGACATCCGGACACTCGTCGGCGACAAGGATCCCGGCAAGACCGTGCGCCCCGATCTCACGCTGGAGGACGTCGATCCGGCCGGTTACGACCTGCTGCTCGTACCGGGCGGCACGCTGAACGCCGACACGCTGCGGCTCCAGGGACCGGCCTGCGACATCGTGCGTTCCTTCACCTCGTCCGGGCGCCCCGTCGCGGCCATCTGCCACGGCCCGTGGATGCTGGTGGAGACCGGCAAGGTGTCCGGCAAGCGGCTCACCTCGTACGCCTCGTTGCAGACGGACATCCGCAACGCGGGCGGCGACTGGGTGGACGAGCCGGTCGTCACGGACGAGTCGGGCGGGTGGAAGCTCATCACCTCGCGCGACCCGGGCGACCTGGACCCGTTCCTCAAGGAGGTCGACGCCGCGCTCACCGGCTGAGACCGCGGAGCACGAGGGCTGCCCGGCGGACCGGCCGGGCGGCCCTCACACGGGTTCGGGCGCGAACGGCAGGAACTCGTCGGTGCCCGGCTGCACGACCCCGTAGCTGCTCTCCGGGACCTCCTTCCACACGCCGGGCAGCCCGCCGAGCGGTTCCGACACCACCAGCCGGGTGCTGTCGGACACACCCCGCAGGAAGTCGGAATCCGGGTGGAGCGCCCGGACCGTCTCGGCCTTGCTGCTGTAGAAGAGCGAGCGGGACTTGCCGAGGCTCGAATAGCGGAACGACCACAGCCGCTCCCCGTCGGACACCGCCACGGTCATCTGGAGCGGGTACTCCACGCCCTCGTCGCGCCCCACGCGTTCGATCAGACCGGCCATCCGGGCCACGGCGCCCGGCACGTCCTGGTCGAGCCCGAAGGTCAGCGCGAGGTAGAACATCACCTCGGAGTCCGTCGAGCCCTCCAGGGCCGAGAACAGCGCCGGATCGAGCGCCAGCGAGAGTTCGCGCCGCAGCCGGTGGAAGTCCGCGACGGCCCCGTTGTGCATCCACATCCAGCGGCCGTGCCGGAACGGGTGGCAGTTGGTCTGCTGGATGGCCGTCCCGGTGGACGCCCGCACATGGGCGAAGAAGAGCGGCGATCTGATGTGGCTCGCGATCTCCCGGAGGTTGCGGTTGTTCCAGGCGGGCCCGGTGTCGCGGATGATCGCGGGCGAGTCGGTCTCCTGCCCGTACCAGCCGACCCCGAAGCCGTCCCCGTTGGTCGTCTCGACCCCCATGTGGGAGTGCAGGCTCTGGTCGATGAGCGAGTGCTCCGGCTTGTAGAGGAGATCGCTGAGCACGACACTCGTGCCGGAGTAGGCCAGCCATCTGCACATGAGCGGCGTCCCTTCCCGGGCGGCTGGCAGGGGCCGGGGCGAACGTTCCGGTGGTGCTTGTGTGGTCCTCGGCCCCTGGGGCGTCCGGTCGTCGTCGTTACGTCCACGCTACCGACTTCGCGGGGGCGGCGCCCACGGTGAGGCGTCAGGCGGCCGGGGCGGGCCGGCGCCGGAACGTCTCGGCCAGGGCCGTGTTCACCACGACGACGGCGCCCATCACCGCGGCGGCCGTGGGGTGCCCGACCCCGTACAGGGCGAACGCGCCGCCGCCGAGCACCAGGGCCTTCACCGCCAGTACGCCGGCGAGCGGCGGGCGGAACCGGGCGCGCGGTGCGGCGAACAGCGCCCACAGCGCGATGGCCGCGGCGAGGACCGCGCAGCCGAGCAGGGACCGGAGCGCCAGGTTGTCCGCCAGCGAGAAGGCCCACCGGAAGAGGCAGGCGAGCGCCACCAGTTCGAGGAGGAACGCGAGCAGTTCGTTCGCCGCCCACCAGGGCCGCCCGGCCACGGACGGAAGCGCCGGATCGTCAGCAGGTCTCTCGTACACCGCTCCCCCTCGTCGTTCACGTGGGCGCCAGCGTACTGGGGTGTGCTTCGGCGGGCCCCGGCGCAGGGGCCCGAAGAGCAGCCGTACGGCGGCGTGTCGCTCGTAGGAACGGGAGGTCGAAGCGGATGGCTCAACCCACGTGTCCGCCCGGGGGGCGTGGGGTACGCGTGGTCAGGCGATGCCGTCCCGCGTGTGCCGATCCTTCGCGCACGGCACTGCCCTTCCCCCCGCGAGATTGGAATTCAGTGAGCGAGAAGAAGAACCCGGTGTCGGCCGCCGCGGAGAAGATCGCCGGAAAGGTCCAGGACGCCGTCAGCACGGGCAACGAGATCCCCGGCGCCCCCGGCCCCGAGCCCGCCCAGGTCGACGAGCCCACCAAGCCGCGCGGTCCGCTGCCGCCCAAGCACGACCAGCGCGGCCCCGAGACCGTCAGCCCGACCGGGCAGCCGACCGGCGCCGGGCAGGACAAGGTGGCGCAGGGCGGCGCCTACCTGACCACCGCGCAGGGTGCGCGGCTGTACGACACCGACCACTCGCTGAAGGCCGGTCCCCGGGGCCCGGTGCTGCTCCAGGACCACCACCTCCGCGAGAAGATCACCCACTTCGACCACGAGCGTATCCCGGAGCGCGTGGTGCACGCGCGGGGTGCCGCCGCGCACGGTGTCTTCCGGGCGTACGGCGCGGCGACGGGCATCACGAAGGCGGCGTTCCTCGCCGAGGGCGCCGAGACGCCGGTCTTCGTGCGCTTCTCCACCGTGCTCGGCTCGCGCGGTTCCGCCGACACGGTGCGCGACACCCGGGGCTTCGCGACGAAGTTCTACACCGACGAGGGTGTCTTCGATCTGGTCGGGAACAACATCCCGGTGTTCTTCATCCAGGACGCGATCAAGTTCCCCGACATCGTCCACGCGGGCAAGCCGCACCCCGACAGGGAGATCCCGCAGGCGCAGAGCGCCCACGACACGTTCTGGGACTTCGTCACCCTGCACACCGAGGCGACGCACCACACCCTGTGGAACATGTCGGACCGGGGCATCCCGCGTTCGTACCGGATGATGGAGGGCTTCGGCGTCCACACGTTCCGGCTGGTCAACGCCGAGGGTGAGACCACGCTGGTGAAGTTCCACTGGAAGCCGAAGCTGGGCGTGCACTCGCAGGTGTGGGAGGAGGCCCAGATCACCTCGGGGATGGACCCTGACTTCCACCGCCGCGACCTGGCGGACGCGATCGAGGCGGGCGCCTTCCCCCAGTGGGAGCTGGGCGTGCAGACGTTCCCGGACACCGAGGACCAGATGTTCGAGGGCATCGACCTGCTGGACCCGACGAAGATCGTGCCGGAGGAGCTGGCGCCGGTCCGCCCGATCGGGCTGATGACGCTCAACGCCAACCCGTCGAACTACTTCGCCGAGACGGAGCAGGTCGCCTTCCACGTCGGCCATCTGGTACCCGGCATCGACGTCACCAACGACGCGCTGATGCAGGGGCGCCTGTTCTCGTACGTCGACACCCAGATCACCCGGCTCGGCGGGCCCAACTTCGCCCAGCTGCCCATCAACCGCACCCACGCGCCTGTCAACGACATGCTGCGTGACGGGATGCACCAGACGGCGGTGCACCGGGGCGTGGCTCCGTACCGGCCCAACTCGCTGGACGGCGGCTGCCCGTTCGTCGCCGGTGCGGACACCGGTGCGTACATCGAGGTGCCGGTCGAGGTCCCGGCGGCCCGCAAGGTGCGGGACGCGGCGGCCTCGTTCGACGACCACTTCAGCCAGGCCCGGCTGTTCTGGCTGAGCATGACGCCCACGGAGCGCGAGCACATCACCGCCGCGTACACCTTCGAGCTCGGCAAGTGCTGGGACCAAGCGGTCAAGGAGCGCGGGCTGAAGGTGCTCGCCAACATCGACCCGCAGCTGTGCGCCCACGTCGCCCAGGGCCTCGGCCTGCCGGCGCCGGAGGCGACCGTCCCCCTGGCCTCGCCGGAGCCGAGCCCCGCGCTGTCCCAGCTGGGGCACACCTGGCCGGTCGACGGGCGGATCGTAGGCATCGTCACGGACGGGGAGAGCGGCCTGGACGCCGTACGGGAGGCGCGCGGCTCGGTCCTCGACGCCGGGATGGTCCCACTGGTCATCGCGCCCTCGGGCGGCAAGCTGGGCCCCGAGAGCAACCCGGTCACCGTGCAGCGCACGTTCACCACGGCCCGGTCGATCGAGTTCGACGCGATCGTGGTCGCGGGCGCGCCCGTGCCGGCCCCGGACGCGTACGGCGCCCGCGACGCGAAGACCGACGACGCGGCCACGGCCACCGGTGTCGACCCGCGCGTCCTGCTGCTGGTGACCGAGGCGTTCCGGCACGGCAAGGCGATCGGCGCCTGCGGTGACGGGGCGACGGTGCTGGAGAAGGCCGGTCTGGCCGCCGACGCGCCGGGGGTGGTGGCCGGCGGGGCCGCGTCCACGGTGCTGGACGGCATCACCGAGCTTCTCGCAGGTCACCGCGCCTGGGACCGCTTCACCCCGGCTCTCTGACATCGCGCCGGGCCGGCGCGCGTAGCCGGCCCGGTCCAGAGCACGCGCGGGAGGAGACCAGGGGGCCGGCGGGCAGCGTACGCACCGACGCCAGCCCCTTCACCCCGACACGAGGAGACGCATGAACCACCAGGACCGTGAGCACGGGAAGCCGCCCCGCACCGCCGCAGACGAGGTGATCGAGGAGGCGGAGGAGGCCGCGACCGACGTGGCGGACACCGCAGGTCCGGCGAAGCGGCATCACGAGGACCGCGAGGCGGGCGATGCGCTGACCCCGAACGAAGAGGCCCAGGAAGACGTGGACCGGCCGCACACCTAGGGTGACAAACGGGGCGTTTCCACCGTGCCCCGCAGGGCACTCGCAGGGTGCGAAGGGCGGCCGCCGGGTGTACTCGGCGCCGCCCCGGCATTCATGACGCCTCAGACGGAAGGACGAATCATGCCGACAGAGGCACGTGGCGACGACGTCTACCAGCCGCAGGACGACGGCCAGGACCCGCCCAACGACGACCTCGATCTGGAGAACACGCTCGGCGAGCGTGACCTCGACGACCAGATGGAGGAGGGCTATTCCCCGCCCGAACGTCCGCTCGGCGTCGACAAGTACGGCACGACGGGCGAGGAGGAGCGCCGGGGCGAGTCGCTCGACCAGCGCCTGGCGCAGGAGGTCGACGACGTCGAACCGCCGGACGGCGACGGGATCGGGGACCTGGACGGCGGCGAAGGCGAGCCGCTGGAGCCGGACGACGAGACCCGCTCCGGCCGGCTGAGCGCGGCGGACGAGGTGCCCGGGCGGAGCACCGACGTCTACGCCGACGACGTGGGCATCGACGGCGGCGCGGCCTCGGCCGAGGAGGCCGCCGTACACACCACGGACGACGAAGAGGACCAGGGCCGGGAGGGCTGAACGGCCGGCCGGGCCCGGACGCGGCAGGCGGACCCGGGCCCGGCCGTCGGCGTACAGGGAGGGGTGTCCGTGCATCGGACAAGGAAGACGGCGACCGTGAGGGAGCGGCTCGGGGAGGTGGCCTCCGGCATACGCCTCCCCGACCGATACCAGCTGGTCCAGTCCCTGAAAGCGGCCGCCGCGGCAGCTCTCGCGTGGGCCGTGACGGGGTGGTGGCTGGCGGCGCCGATGGCGCTGATGGCCCCGTGGGCGGCCGTGGCCCTCGTACAGGGAACCGTCTACCGGTCCCTGCGCTCGGCGGTCGAACTGCTCGCGATGATGGCCTCCGGCACCCTGTTCGCCGCGGGCGCGGCGGCCGTCACGGGAAACACCATGACCGCCATGCTCATCGCCCTGCCGCTCACCGTGCTCCTCGGCAACTGGCTGCCGGTCGGCGAGCAGGGCCTGTACGCGCCCACCACCGCCCTGTTCGTGTTGGCGTACGGAACCTACTCGCTGCCCGCCGTCGGACACCGGCTGCTGGAGACGGTGGTGGGGGCGGCCGTCGGGATCGCGGTGAACGCGATCGTCCTCCCCCCGGTGCACTCCCTGCACGTCAGGAACCTCGCGCTCACGCTCCCCCGCGACTGCTCCCGGCTGCTGCATGACCTGAGCGAGGGCATCGTCGAGGAGTACGACGAGGAGCGGGCGGAAGGCTGGCACCGGGCCGCCGGTGAACTGCCGGGCGCAATGTCGGAGCTCCGCGCGGCCCGGGGGTGGGCGACGGAGAGCTTCCGGTACAACCCCGGGCACCGGATGCGCCGCAGCACCCCCTCCCCCTCCGAGCGGTGGGACGTGGTCTGGGCGCAGGTGGGGAACCAGTTGCTCACCATCACGCTGACGCTCTGGGAGACCGCGTCCGAGCGGCGCGCGCTGCCCCGCCCGTCGGGGGCGTTCCTGAAGGAGCTGAGCGCCGTGCTGGCCGCCGCGTCGGAGGTGTGCGCCGCCGACGAAACGATCATGGAGCAGGGTCCGGACGACACCTGCCTGGAGGAGCGCGCCGGCCACCTGGCCGAGGCCCGGCGCGCCCTGGCCGACGCCAAGCGCCATCTGCACGGGCCCGGCCCCGACGCCGGCGCCTCGCTCGGCAGCCTGGTGGCCGGCTGCCAGGCGCTGCTCGACGACCTGACACCCGGCGAGTTCTGGCCCGTACGGGTCGACAGCCGACCCCCAGAGGGCATGGCGACGGACGGGATCGAGCGCTGAAGCCGCGCCTGTCGCGGCAGCCGCCTCCGTTGCCCGTCGAGCCGAATGGCTCCACCGGTGCGGAATCGGGCGCCCCCACCGGCACCGGCGGGTGCGCCGCCCCCGGCGGGGGCGCATCGTTCAAGAGGGACCCCGGCGAAGGAGCGCCGCATGCCTAGCCTCGACTGGAAGACGCCCGTGGCGGGCGCGCCCTGCTGGGTGAGCCTGACGGCCCGGGATCTGCGGGTGGCGCAACCCTTCTACGAACAGGTCATGAGCTGGGAGTTCCAGGACAGCACCCTCGGTGACGACTTCGTGCTCGCGCGCAACCACGGCAGGGCGGTCGCCGGCATCGGCTGGTGCCGGGGCATCGACCGCCCTCCCCCGGCCTGGATCCCGTACTTCGCGGTGCCGGGCGCGGACGCCACAGCCGACCGCATCAGGGAGCGCGGCGCGACGCTCGCCGTGGGCCCGCTGCCGCTCGGCGAGGGCCGTGCGGCGATCGCTGCCGACCGGGAGGGCGCGGTGTTCGGCTTCTGGGAGGGCCCGGCGCCCGTCTGGTCGGACGGCCCGCGCGCCCCGGCGCGCGTCGACCTCCAGTCGCGCCACGCGTTCGAGGCGGCCATCTTCTACGCGGAGGTCTTCGGGTGGACCAGGACGCCGAGCCGGTGCACGGTCGACTACACGGAGGACCGGGTCCTGGTGCGGGCGGGCGGGCACACCGTGGTGACGATGCGCGGCGGAGGGGTGGAGAACCATCCGGATCCCCGGATCCGCGCCCGCTGGATCACGGACTTCCTGGTGTCGGACAGCCGGCGGACGGCGGAGGCCGCTGCGGCCTGTGGCGGTGAGGCGACGCCCGTGGACGGGCTGCCGGAGACCGCGTACGTGATCTGCGATCCGGAGGGGGCGCTGTTCACCGTCTCCGACCGCTGACCGGGCTTCGTGTGAGCAAGCACACCAGCCTCTCAACTCACATGCCACGAGAGGGCTTTGGCGGCCCTTGCGCAGTCAGGCAGGGGTCCTGCCGGGGCTCCGGAGGGCGCCTCGGCGGGATGTTTGTGAAGATGAGACGCACCGACGGGCAGCAGTCCGTCGCCTTTCGCGGCCGAGGCATTACCGAGACACCCGTTCCGTAATCCGACGCGAGCTGCCCATCCCTGCCGTCGTTGGAAATGTGCCTTCCCGTGCCTCCTGCCGCCCCCGTGACCGACTCCGCGCGGCCCTCGCGCCGTCGCGACAGCAGCCCCTGGCGCTGCCTCTCCGTTCCCAGCATGCGCTGGTGGTCCGCCGCCAACCTGGTGTCCAACACCGGCGCGTGGATGCAGCTCACGGTGCAGAACCTGCTGGTGCTCCAGATCACAGGTTCGGCCGCGGCGACGGGGCTCTCGCTGGCCGTGCAGGCTGGGCCCGGGCTGCTGCTCGGCGTCTTCGGCGGGGCCGTGGTGGACCGCTGGCCACTCAAGGTCACCGCCGCGGTGAGCCAGGCGGTGCTCGCCGTGATCGCCTTCTCGACGGCCGCCCTGATCGGGGCCGGGATGCTGAACATGCCCGTGCTGCTCGTCCTCGCGGCGGTCACCGGCATCGTGAACACCATCGACGGGCCCGCGACCTCGCTCCTCGGCAACGACCTCGTGCCCCGGACGGATGTGCCCTCGGCCATCGCCCTCGGCTCGATGGTGCACAGCGCCGGGCGGCTGGCCGGGACCGCGCTGGCCGCCGTGGCCGTCGGGACGCTCGGCACCGGGTCCGCCTACGTGGTCAACGGGATCTCCTTCCTGTGCGTGACCGCCGTTATCCCCTTCCTGCGGCCGGCCTCGGAGCCGGCGACGGCCGCGCGGCCGTCGCTCGCGAAGCGGCCGACCGCGCCCCGGGCCGGGAAGCGGGCGGCCGGGGGCGGCGACGCACGCTCCGGCATCGCGTACTTCCTCGGGAAGCCGGGCCTGGTCGCCCTGGCCGGGATCACCGCCGTGAGCTCGATCTTCGGGCGGAACTACCAGCTGACGCTCGCCGTGCTGGTCATCGGCCCGCTCAGCGCCGACGAGAGCGACTTCGGCACGGTCTCCACCGTGCTGGCCGTCGGCGGCATCCTGGGCGCCGTCGTCGCCGGGCGGCTGCGCAACCCGACCGTACGGCTGGTGGGCGTCCTCGCCGCCGTCGGCGGGCTCCTCCAGGTCGCGGCGGGGCTCGCCCCGGGGCTCATGGTGCTCATCGCCCTGGTCATCCCCATGGCCGTGGTGGAGTCCGTGTCGGACACGGCCGGGGCGACCGTCCTGCAGACCGAGCCCGAACCCGACATGCGGGGCCGCGTGCTCGGCGTCTGGCGCAGCGCGAGCACCGGATGGCAGCTGGCGGGCCCGCCCCTGCTCGGGCTGCTGGTCGAGTTCGCGGGGGCTCGGGGTGCCCTGGTCGTCGGCGGGCTGCTGATCGCCGGGGCCATCGCGGCCGGCGGACTCCGGGGACGCGCGACGGGCCAAAAGGCTTCGGGGGCGCCCGAGGCCCTTCCCCAGGAGCCGGTCCCGGCCGCGGTGCCCCTGCCCGCTCTGACACCGGTCGCCTGAGCAGAGGCCCGCGGGCCCGGTGCGCGGCGCGTGCATGTTTGAGGCTGGTTCGTGCGGGAAAGGGCCAGGCGTGCTTCGGACAAGAGGCGCGCCCGTGGGAGCTCTGCTCCGGGTGCCGCCTGTCCGCAGGTGCTCCCGCGGTCGTCCGGACATGCGACGACGAGGGAGTGAACACGATGACCGGTGCCCGACAAGCACTGCCCCCACGACGCCCGGACGCGCCTTCGCGGGCGGACGCCTTCCACCGGCTCCGGGCCCTTCCCGACGGCCCGGAGAAGGACGAACTGCGCCGCGCGACCGTCTGCGCCTGGCTCCCCATGGCCCACCGGCTGGCCTCGCGCTTCCGTGACCGCGGGGAGCCGCTGGACGATCTGCGCCAGGTGGCGGCCATCGGGCTCGTCAAGGCGGTGGACCGCTACGACCCGGCGCGCGGCAAGGCCTTCGAGACGTACGCGATACCCACCGTGGTCGGTGAGCTCAAGCGGCACTTCCGCGACCACACCTGGGACGTACATGTGCCGCGCCGGGTGCAGGACCTGCGCAACCAGGTGCGAATCGCCCGCCGCGACCTCTCCCAGACGCTGAGCGGACGGCTGCCCACCGAAGCGGAGATCTCGGCCAGGACCGGGCTCTGTACCGAGGACGTCCGGGACGGTCTGGAAGCCCTGGACAGCTACCGCACGCTGTCGCTGGATGCCGAGATGCCGCGGGCGGCCGGAGACGGGTCCTGCCTCGCCGACACGCTGGGGCTGTGCGACCACGCGCTGGACGTCGCCGTGGACCGCGAGGCCGTCAAGCCGGGGCTGCGCAGCCTGCCGGAACGTGAGCGCACCATCCTCTACCTGCGGTTCTTCCGCGACATGACGCAGGAACGGATCGCCGAAGCGCTCGGCATCTCGCAGATGCACGTCTCCCGGCTGATCGCCCAGTGCTGCGAGGAGGTACGCAGGCAGGCGCTCCAGGAGACCGCTCAGCCGACGTAGCGCCGCGCGGTCCCCTGCCGCTGCGCCCGCTCCAGGGCAGCCAGCCGCCTCTCGATGTCCGGCGGTACGGGCCGGCGCTGACGCAGCACCCAGGGCAGCCCTCGCCCGGCGTGGGCGAAGGCCCGCAGCGACGCCCGGTCCCTGGGGACCGTGGCCAGCAGGTGGAGGGTGCGCCGGAGCGCCGAGCGCGCGGGGCGTCGCAGCCAGGTGAACCAGAGGGTGTTGCGCAGGCCGAGCACACGCCGGGCGGTGCTGTCGCGGACGGTTGACGCCGCGTGGTGGATGACCATCTCGGGGACGTACGCCAGCCACCATCCGGCGCGCATCAGATCGGTCGCCATCAGCTCCTCCTCACCGCCGAGCCAGAGCCCGGGGTGGAAGCCGCCCGCCTCGCGGAACGCGTCGGTGCGCATCACGGTCGCCGCCGCCAGGAACGAGCCGATCGCGGGTCCGGGCAGCCAGGGCGGGCCGGTGAGCGGGGAGTCGCGGAGCTCCGCCACCACGGGGTCGTCCTCCCCCGCGGGCTCGACGACGATCCGCGCGGTGACAGCGGCCAGACGCTCGTGGGCGTCGAGCCGGTCGCCGGCGATGCGCAGGGCGCCCGGGTCCCACCATGTGTCGTCGTCGCAGAAGGCCACGTACGGGGTACGGACGTGGCGGACGGCGAGGTTCCGGCCGACGGCGCCCAGGTTGCGGCCCGGGGTGAGCAGCCGTACGTCCGGGAAGTCGCGCGCGACGGCCTCGGCCGTGCCGTCCTGCGAGGCGTTGTCCGTGACGACGACGGCCGGCCGCTCGGGGAGCCGGCTCAGCAGGCGCAGGGTGCGCAGCAGCTCCGGGCGGCGGTCGCGGGTGATGATCACCACCGTGACGCGCGGGTCCGGGGCGGGCGGAGCGCCGGGGCTCATCGGTCGTCTCCGTTCGGCGGGACACTCTCCAGGAGCCTGATCCGGCTTTCCACCCACGGCGGAAGCCTCCGGCGCCGGTGCAGGGCGGCGGGCAGCCGGACCAGGGCCTCGCCCAGGGCGCGTCCGGCACCCTGCCTGCCGCGCAGCCAGCCGACGGTCAGGTGGGCGGTCTCACGCAGGGCGACCGGGACCGGCCGCCGCAGCCAGGCCGTGAGGAGGGAGTTGCGGAGGACTGCGACGGTGCGGCCGGGCCGCTCGCCCGGGTCGGGGCCGTGGTAGGCGACCAGGGACGGTTCGTAGACGACGCCCCAGCCCGCGGCCGTGAGGTCGTAGGCGAGCAGGGTCTCCTCGGCGCCGAAGAAGAGGAGGCCGTGGTAGCCGCCCGCGTCGAGGAAGGCGGAGCGGCGGACCACGGCCGCGCAGCCGAGGAACCCGAGCACGGGCGTGCCTGGCAGATCCGTGCGGGCGGGCAGCGGCGAGGCGGCGAGCACCCGGTTGAGCGGGTCCGGCTCGCCCGTGGGGTGCACCAGCGTCCGGGAGGCCAGCAGGCCGAGCTTCGGGTAGGAGTCGAAGAGGGCTTCCGCCGTCTTGAGGGCGCCGGGCTCCCACCAGGAGTCGTCGTCGCTGAAGGCCACATAGGGCGTGGTGGCCCGGCGCGCCGCGAGGTTGCGGCCCAGGGCCCCGGTGTTGCGGCCGGGTGAGAGCAGCCGTGCGCCGACGGGATGGCGTCGTACCGCCTCACCGGTGCCGTCCGTCGACCCGTTGTCCACGACGAGGACGGGCGGTTTCTCCGGGAGGGCCGCGAGCCGGTCCAGGGTTCTGACGAGGCTCTCGCGACGGTTGCGCGTGATGATCGCGACGGTGGTGCGGCCGTCCCGCGCGGACGGTCGGCGGGCGCGCTCAGCCATGCCGGTCCGCCTCCTTCGCCGCCTCGCCGCGGTGCAGGGCGGCCAGGGCACTGCCCGTCACCTCGTCGGGGCTGATGCGCAGGAGCCGCGGGTCCGGGGTGGCCGCGTGCGGGTCGCCGGGCGGGCCGGGGTGCCACAGGGCGGTGTGCCGGTGATCCGGGGGCGGGCCCCAGAGCGAGGGCGCGACCGGGCCGAAGAGGGTCACCGACCGGGTGCCGTGTGCGAAGGCGAGGTGGGCGGGTCCGGTGTCGCCGCTGATGAGGAGCGCGGCCCCGGCGACGAGTGCGGAGAGGTCGTCGAAGGAGAGGGTGCCGGCGAACAGGCCGGCGTCGCCGAGTCCGGCGCGGTCGGCGATCCCGGCGCAGAGCTCCTCCTCGCCGGGGCCGCCGCTGACGACGACGCGGTGTCCGGCGTCCCGGAGCGCCGAGGCGACGGTGGCGTACCGCTCGGCGGGCCAGCGGCGGGCCGGGGCGTCGGCGCCGGGGTGGACGACGACGGCGCCCGGGGCCGGGGAGGCCGTGGCGGGTGGCGGGATGCGGACCTCGGCGGGGTCGGCGGGGACGCCGTACGCGGTCAGGAACCGGCACCAGCGCAGCCGCTCGTGCTCGTCGCGCCGCCAGCGGGGCGGGTCGGGGTGGTCCGGTGCGGGGCGGGCGAAGGAGAGCGTCCGGCCGGGGCGGAGCGCGGCGAGGGCATCGTGGCTCAGCGGGCCGTTGCCGTGCAGGTCGATGGCGACGGCGGGCGGCGGGCCCGGCCAGCGGCCCAGCGAGGGCACCTGCCGGCCGTTCTCGGGCGTGGCGAAGTGGACGTCGACGGTTCCGGTCGCCCGGACCGCCGCCGCGAGGCTGCCCGGTGCGGCGAGCACCGTCTCGTACTCCGGGAAGGCGCGTCGTACGCCTCTCAGCGCCGGCACCGCCGCCAGGAGGTCGCCGAGCCCGAGCGCGCGCAGGACGAGGACGGCCGGGCGGTCGCCCGAGGGGGCCGGGCGGGTCTCGGCCACCGGGCTCACCGCCGGGTGGCGGCGCCGGGGCGGCCGGCGGCCCGCTCCACGAGGCGGGTGCTGGAGCGTCCGTCGAGGTAGGGCAGCAGCACGACCTGGCCGCCCCAGCTCTCCACGAGGGCGGTCTCGGGCAGGTCGGTGAGGGCGTAGTCGCCGCCCTTGGCCCAGATGTCCGGGCGCAGTCCGTCCAGGAGGCGTTCGGGGGTGTCCTCGTCGAAGACGACGACGGCGTCCACGCAGTCCAGCGCCTCCAGGACCCGTGCCCGGTCCTCGGCGGGCACCACGGGGCGGCCGCCGCCCTTGCGGCGACGGACCGAGGCGTCGGAGTTGACGCAGACGACCAGGCAGTCCCCGGCGCGGCGGGCGGCCTGGAGCAGTTCGACGTGTCCGGCGTGCAGCAGGTCGAAGCAGCCGCCCGCCGCGACGACGGTGCCGCCGCGTTCGCGGACGCGGCGGACGAGTGCGCGGGCGTCGCCGGAGGCGTCCTCCCCGTCGGCGGGCCGCACGGGCCGGAGCACCGCGTGCGCGCCACCGGCGGAGACGAAGCGGGCGGCGGCCTCCACCGCCTCGCGCACGGCGAGTTCGACGAGGTCGCCGTCGGCGAGCCGGCCGGCCACCGCGGCGGCGAAGCTGTCCCCGGCGCCGCAGCAGTCGCCGTTCGCCCGCCAGGGTGCCGGCACCAGGAGCGGGGGGCCGCCCCGGGAGAGCAGGGCTCCGTGCTGTCCGAGGGTCACCGCCACCGAGGCGACGTCCCACTGGTCCAGGAGGGTCCGGGCGTCCGCGGTCGCCCGGCGCAGCACATCGCGGTGGTTCCCGGGGCGCGCGGCGGCGCCGGGGGCCGGCGTCCCGGCGAAGTGGCGGGCCTCGGCGGCGGCGGGGGTGGCCAGCCGGGTGCCGGGGACCGGGGGACCGCCGGCGGGGTGCGGGTCCCAGACGACGGGGACGCGGGCGGCGCGGGCGGTCAGGGCCCCGCGCAGGACGTCGGCGGTGCCGCGCCCGTAGTCGGCGACGAGGATCGCTCCCGCGTCGGCGAGCGCCTTCTCGGCACCGGTCGTCGGGCCGGTGGCCCGGCCGTCCCCCTCGTCGAGGCGGAGCAGGGGCCGCCCGTCCGCCATGAGGCGGGTCTTGCGGGAAAGAGGTCCGTCGAGCGGGAGTTCCACGAGGTGGACGCGGTCCGCCAGCAGGTCCCGTACCGCCTGGGAGGCGTCGTCGTCGCCGAGGGCGGTGACGAAGGTGACCTCGCGGCCGCCGGCGGCGGCGAGGCAGGCCGCCAGTGCGGCGCCGCCGGGCCGGGTGCGGTGCTCGATGCCGCCGACGACGGGGACGGGAGCGTCGGGGGCGAGCCGCTCGGCGCGGCCGGTGGTGTCCTGGTCGAGCAGCGAGTCGCCGACGATCACGAGGGGGGCGGGGCGCTTCACGAGGCGTCCTCCTCGGCCGGGGTGCCGGCCACGGGGCGGCGGGCGGCGCGGGCGGCGATCTCGCGGTCGAAGCTCTCGCAGATCATGTGGACGGCGACGAGGTGCAGTTCCTGCACGGTGGCCGAGCCGGCGGCCTCGACGCACAGCGACTCGTCGCTCGTCGCGGCCAGCGGGTTGGGCTCGGGACCGGTGAGGGACCAGACGGGCATGCCGATGCGCATGGCCTCCTGGGCGGCCTCCAGCAGGTTGGCGCTGGCGCCGCTGGTGGACAGGAGCATGAGGACGTCGCCGGGGCGGCCGTGGGCGCAGGTCTGCCGGGCGAACACCTCGTGGACGCCGTAGTCGTTGGCGATGGCCGTCGTCGACGAGGTGTCGGCGTGCAGGGCGATCGCCGAGTAGGCGGGGCGGTCGTCGCGGTAGCGGCCGACGAGTTCGGCCGTCAGGTGCTGGGCCTGGGCGGCGCTGCCGCCGTTGCCGGCGACGAGGAGCCGCCCGCCGTCGGACAGGACGCGGGCCAGGGTCTTGCCCCAGCGCTCCGTGACACCGGCGGCGCGGCGGAAGGCGGGGAGAGCGCGGGCGAGGTCGTCGCAGTGCTGGCCGGGAGCGATCAGCTTCATCGTGCCACCTCCGAGGGCTGGGGGGTGCGGACGAGTTCGGCGTAGACGCGGGAGACGCCGTCGGTCACCTCGTCCCAGGTGAACCGGGCGAGCGCGTGGGCGCGGCCGGCGGCTCCGTAGCGGGCGCGCCGGTCGGGGTCGTCGAGGAGGCCGCGGATGGTGGCGGCGAGGTCGTGGCCCTCCTCGTCGGTGGGCGGTACGAGCGTTCCGGTCACCCCGTCGACGACGGTGTCCAGCTGTCCGCCGACGGCGGTGGCCACGACCGGGGTGCCGCAGGCCATGGCCTCGATGGGGACGATGCCGAACGGCTCGTAGCGGGGCAGGGACAGGAGCAGGTCGGCGCTGGACATGAGATGGGGCATCAGCTCCTGCGGTACGCAGCCGAGCAGCCGGACCCGTTCGGCCACCCCGAACTCGGCGGCGACCTTGCGCAGCCGCTCGGCCTCCGGGTCGGCGAACAGGAGCGGGGCGTCGGGCCCGCCGGCGATGAGCAGTTCGGCGTCGGGGACACCGGCGAGTGCCTTGACGGCGCGGTCGAAGCCCTTGCGGGGGACGAGCCGGCCGACGGAGAGCAGCCGGTGCGGGGCGCCGGGCGGCCGCTCGGCAAGGGGGACGGGGGCGAAGTGCTCGGTGTCGACGCCGCAGGGCACGACGCTGATCCTGGTGCGCGGGATGCCCATGGCGGTCAGCTCGTTGAGCTCGTCCGCGCAGGTCGCGATGATGCGGTGGGCCTCACGGCCGATGCGGGTCTCGATGTCGACGCGCTCGGGCGGGCTGGTGTCCTCGCCGCCCTGATGACGCCTCTTCACCGTGCCGAGCGCGTGGTAGGTCTGGACGACGGGGGCGCCGGCCTCCCTGGCCCCGGTGAGCGCGGCCATGCCGGACATCCAGAAGTGCGCGTGGACGACGTCGGGCCGGTTGAGCCGCCAGAGCCTGGCCAGGTAGGCGCCGAACTCCGGCATCCAGGCCAGCAGGTCGTCCTTCGGGACGGAGGCGGGCGGCCCGGCCGGTACGTGCACGACCTTCACACCCGACTCGGTCCGTACGAGGGTCGGATTGTCGGGCCGGTCGCGGCGGGTGTAGACGGTGACGTCGTGTCCCCTGCGGGCCAGGCGTCCGGCAAGCTGGGCCACGTACACGTTCTGTCCGCCGGCGTCGGGGCCGCCGAGCTCGGCGAGCGGGCTGGCGTGTTCGGACACCAGGGCGATCCGTGCGGGTCGCGGCATTGGCTGCGTCATCGCGTGACCTCTTTCATGAGTCGGTCCCAGTCGTCCAGGAAGCGCTGGACCCCGTACCTGGCCACGGCCGCCTCTCTCGCCCGGCGGCCGGTGTCCTCGGCGTGCGCGGGGTCGGCGACGAAGTGGCGCAGCGCGTGGTCGAGTTCCTCGGGCCGGTTGGAGACGACTCCGGCGCCGGGCGGTACCGCTTCGCGCACTTCCGTGGTGCCGAGTGCGACCACGGGCATGCCGAGGAACATGGCTTCCAGCAGGGAGAGCCCGAGCGAGGTCCACCGCACCGGGTGCAGGTAGACCCGGCGGCGGGCCATGGCCCGGTGGAGCTCGTCCTGCGGAAGGTCGAAGGTGCGGCACCGGTCCTCGGTCAGCTCCAGGCGGGCCGCGAGCCCTTGCGTCCGCATGCCGAAGACGTCCAGGGGGACGGCGTCGGCGAAGGCGGGCAGCAGATCCGTGCCGGTGGTACGGCCGCGCCGCACGGGCTCGTTGACGACGACGGCGGCCCGGGATTCGGTGCCCGTCCACAGGGGTCCGGGGTCGATGATGCCGTGCTCGATGACGGTGGTGGGGGCGCGGCCGTTGTCCCACATCAGGCGGTTGAAGTGGGTGACGTGCACGACGGGGATGTCCGACCGGTCGGCGAGCGTGTGCCGGGTGTCCACGGGCGTCTCGTGCGGGCTGTTGTGCTCGACGTACACGGCGGGGACGTCCTTGCCCGGGCGCCTGCCGGTCCAGGCGTGGGCGAGCTCGATCTCGTGCGGGCGCTGCAGGACGACCAGGTCGATCTCGGCGTCGCGCAGCTCGTCGGGGGTCCGTTCCCGTACGGAGTCGGGCCAGGTCCAGGTCCGGGCGCGGCCGAGGCCGTCGGGTCCCCGGTCGGGGGTGACCGGCACCAGAAAGGTGTGCGGCCCCTGGACGAAGGAGGTCAGCCACGAACCGTGGACGTGCCAGATGAGGATGTTCATGCGTTCTCCTTCCGGAGCTTGTGCACCGCGCTCACCACGTCGTGCGCGGTGACGCCGTTGAGGCAGGGGTGGCCCGGCACCGGGCAGTGCGGGGCCCTGGTGTCGGCGCACGGGGCCCGCTGGTCGCCGAGCAGTACGACGGGCACGCCGAAGGGCGCCCAGCGGGACGCCGGCACGACGGGCGCGAAGAGCGAGACGACCGGGGTGCCGACGGCGGCGGCGAGGTGGGCGGGCCCGGTGTTGCCGCTGACCAGGACGTCGGCGTGGCGCAGGACTCCGGCGAGGGTGCGGGGACTCGTGCGTCCGCCGAGGTCCACGGCCACGTCGCCGCTGACGAGCCGGGTGAGGTCGGCCTCGGCCGGTCCTCCGGTGACGACGACGCGGTGTCCGGCGTCGGCGAGCCGCTGCACGGCCTCGGCGTGCCTGCCGGGGTCCCAGGCCCTGGCGGGGGCGCTGGCGCCGGGGTGGACGACGACGTAGGGGCCGTTGCCGGTGAGCGTGGCGGTGTCGGGCGGGGGCAGGACGCGCAGTCGGCCGTCGTCGCCCGCGGGGAGGGCGAAGCCCATGGCGACGGCCAGGTCGAGGGCCGCCTCCGCCTCGTGCCGGCCGGGCAGGCGGTGATGGCGTACGTCGAGCAGCCGGCCGGGATGGTCCACGCTGTCGGCACCGATCCGGTCCACCCCCGCCATGCGCAGCAACAGCGCCATCGGCAGCGGGCTCTGGTGGAACGACGTCAGCACCAGTGCGGTGTCGAACGCGCGCTCGCGCAGTACCGCGAGGAGGCCGGGTACGTCCGCCTCGTCGACGGGAGGCGGGCTGGTGCCTTCCCAGGGCGCCTGCCAGACGACGACCTCGTCCACGTCGGGGAGCAGCCGGGCGGCCGGCTCCCCCAGCGGCCCGCAGACCATGGTGACGTGCGCGGCGCCGTTCGCGACCGCCCTCACGGCGGGCCCGGCGAGGAGCACGTCGCCGAAGCTGTCGAGTCGTACGACGAGCGCTCTCATGCGGTCCGCCCGTCGGTACGGGTGGCGGTCCCGGCCGGGACGGGCCGCGCCAGCAGGCGGCGGACGGCGGTGAGGAGGTCGGTCGCGGGGTTCGTCTCCGCCCGGGTCTCCTCGGGCCTGGTCCGCGCGTTGGGTACGAGAATGCCTTCGGCGCCGGCGGCCCGGGCGGCGTGCACGTCCGCCGCGATGTCGCCGATGACGACGCAGTCGTCGGGGCGGACGCCGAGGCGCCGGGCCGCCTCGGTCACCAGGCCGGGCAGGGGTTTGCGGCAGGCGCAGCCCTCGTCGGGGCGGTGCGGGCAGTAGAGCCAGACGTCGAAGGGGCCGGTGAGTTCGTCGACCCGGGCGTTGACCCGGCGGACGTCCTCATGGGTGAGCAGGCCCCGTCCGATGCCGGACTGGTTGCTGACGACGCCGGTGGGGATGCCCGCCTCGCGCACCAGCCGCACGGCGTCGGCGGCGCCGGGGACGGGCCTGACCAGGTCCGGGTCGCCGTTGTACGGGACGTCGTGGACCAGGGTGCCGTCCCGGTCGAAGAGCACGGCGGCCGGCCGGGTGGGCGGCGGTCCGCCGGACGGGGCGGTGCGGCGGGACCCGGGGCTCATCCGGTGCCTCCCCAGGCGGCGGCGCGGCGGTGGCGCACGCCGCCCAGGCCCCGGTGCAGAACCGCGAGCGGCGGGATGACCACGCTGGTGCCGAGCATGGTGGCGACCTCGGCGGCGGTGCGGGGCCCGGGGGCGATGCGGGCCCAGGCGAACTGGGCGGTGCCGGCGGCCCACAGGGTGCCCGCGACCGCCCCCGCTCGGCGTCGTCCGGCCAGGGCCAGTACGGCTGCTGCGAGGCCTGCGGCGGTGACGGCCAGGTGGCCGGGCAGCCGGCCACGGGGGGCGTCGGCCCTGGTCCACCAGTCGGGCCCGTGGAGGCGGTTCATCAAGGCGTCGTCCGCGTTGCCGCGCTGGGTGCGCACGGAGACCCAGCGGTCGGCGGGGCGGACGGGGTGCAGGGTGGAGCGGGTGCCGCGGGCGAGGGTCCAGCCGCCGCTCATCAGGCGGAGGGCGAGGTCGGCGTCCTCCCGGAAGGCGCGCGGGAAGCGTTCGTCGAACCCGCCGGCCCGCCGTACCGTCTCGGTGCGGTAGGCCATGTCGGCGGTGGCCCAGGCGGCGTCCTCCAGGCCCGCCGTGCAGCGCTCCCAGTCGGTGGGCCTGCGGTCGTCGGGCAGCGGAACGGTCAGCCTGCCCTGCACACCGGCGATGCCGGGTCCGGCCTGCGCGAGGTCGTGGGCGAGCAGGGTCCCCCAGCCCGGGCACACCTGAACGTCGTCGTCGAGGAAGACGGCCCAGGGCGTGGCGACGTGGCTCAGTCCGGCGTTGCGGGCCGCCGCCGGCCCCCGGCCGCCCGTGACGAGGACCGTGATCCGGTCCGCGAGCGCTCCGGCCGCGGTCACGTCGAGCGGGGCGCCGGCGTCGCGGCGGTCGTCGACGAGGAAGATCTCGCGCGGCGGCGGGACGGCCTCCTCGGCGAGGGCCCGCAGGCAGGCGTCGAGGCAGGGGCGGCCGATGGTGGGCACGACCACCGAGTACGGGGCGGCGCTCGGCGCGTCCCGGGCCTCGTCCGGCGCGGCGGTCGTCACGCGTTCTTCGTGGTCTCCGGTCGTCATGTGAACGCCTTCGAACGGCGGACGATGAACGGGCCGATCGCCAGCAGGTCGACGGGGGCGGAGCCGAAGCACTCCAGCGCCTCGCGGGGGTGGTCGACCATGGGCCTGCCCGCTGTGTTGAGGCTGGTGTTGACGACGACCGGGAGGCCGGTACGTTCCTCGAAGGCCGTGAGCATCCGGGCGACCAGCGGCTCCGACGCCGCGTCCACGGTCTGGATGCGTGCGGTGCCGTCCACGTGCACGACGGCCGGGATGCGCGGCTTCCATTCCTCGGCGACCTCGTGGACGAAGAGCATGTACGGGCTGGGCATCGGGCCGTCGAAGAGTTCGGCGGCGCGTTCGGCCAGCACCATGGGGGCCACCGGCCGGAACTCCTCGCGCCCCTTGACCGCGTTGAGCCGTTCCAGGTTCTCGGCGCGCCCGGGGTGGGCGAGCAGGGAGCGGTGGCCGAGTGCGCGGGGGCCGAACTCGCTGCGCCCCTGGAACCAGGCGACGATGCCGTCCTGCGCCAGTTCCTCGGCGACGGCGGCGGCGATGTCCTCGGGCTCCTCGTAGGGCAGGGCAGCCGTTTCGAGCATGCGGCGCAGTTCGTCGTCGTTCCAGCCCCGGCCGAGGGCGGCGGTCGTCATCGGGGCGACCGGGCCGTACTCGGAGGCGACGTGGAGCGCTGCACCCAGCGAGGTCCCGGCGTCACCGGCGGCCGGCTGCACCCACACCTCGTCGAAGGGGCCCTCCCGGTGGAGGCGGGCGTTGGCGACGCAGTTCAGGGCGACGCCGCCGGCGAGCGCGAGGCGGGTGGCGCCGGTGCGGTCGTGCAGCCAGGAGGCCAGGTGGAGGACGGTCTCCTCCAGGCACCGCTGGGCGCCGGCCGCGAGGTCGGCGTGCTGCTCGGTGTACGGTCCGCCGGGCCGGCGGGCGGGGGCGAACTCGCTCCAGGGGATGCCGGAGGCCCGGAACCCACCGCCGTCGGTGGGGTGGACGTACTCGGCGAGCCGCTGGGCGAAGACCGGCTTCCCGTACGAGGCGAGGGCCATCACCTTGAACTCGTCGCTGCTGCGCAGGAATCCGAGGTGCTCGGTGAGCTCTTCGTAGAAGAGGCCCAGCGATTCGGGCAGCGGCTGGGTGTTCAGGATCTCCAGGACGCCGCCCTTGTAGTGGCCGGCGAGCTGGGAGGCGCACTCCCCGCGACCGTCGAGCACGAGCACCGCACGGTCGCCTGGTGGGGCGGCGAGCCCCGCGGACGCGGCGTGCGCCACGTGGTGCGGGACGAAGCGGACCCTGGCCGGGTCGAGGCCGGGCAGGGCCTCGGCGAGGAATTCGGGGGCGCGACGCGCGTAGGTCTGGCGCAGCTCGTCCCAGGGGTCGTGGAGGCCCATCTGTTCGGCGGGACGCGCCAGTTCGGGGTCGTAGGAGTAGGCGACCGCGTCCAGGTCGGCGGGTTCGAGGCCGGCCGTCTCCAGGCACCAGCGGGCGGAGAGTTCGGGCAGCTCCCATGCGGAGAAGGGCACGGGGCGCTTGCCGTGCTTACGCCGGCTGAAGCGTTCCTCCTCCGCCGCGGCGACGGTCTTCCCGTCGATGACCAGAGCAGCCGACGGATCGTGGAAAAGAGCGTTGATTCCGAGCACGCGCATGCGCTGACTCCTTCAGAGATCGCGGACCGGGAAATCAGCGGGGGAATCGTCCGGTGCGCCGGAGAGCGAGGCGAAGAACGCGATGGTGCGTTCCAGGCCCTCCTCCCAGGAAACGCGCGGTTCCCAGCCGAACATCTCCCGCACCAGGGTGGTGTCGGGACGCCGGCGCTCAGGATCGTCGACGGGCCGGTCGATGTAGTCGATCCGGCTGGCGGAACTGGTCAGTTTGACGATCCGGCGGGCGATTTCGCGTACGGTCGTCTCGTCGCTGCCGCCGATGTTCACCGGCCGAACGGATTTGCTCGCCGCTACGCGCAACACACCGTCGAGGGTGTCGTCGACATAACAGAGGGACCTGGTCTGACTTCCGTCCCCGGCGACAGTGAGAGGTTCCCCGGCGAGTGCCTGACTGATGAAGGTCGGCACGGCGCGGCCGTCATGGGCGCGCATGCGGGGACCGTACGTGTTGAACAGCCGGACGATTCCGGCGTTGGTGCCCTTGGCGGCGACATGAGCGGTCACCAGCGCTTCGGAGAACCGCTTCGATTCGTCGTACACGCTGCGCGGCCCCACCGGGTTCACATTGCCCCAGTAGTCCTCGCGCTGCGGGTGTACCAGCGGGTCCCCGTAGACCTCGGAGGTCGAGGCGAACAGCAGCCGTGCCCCGTCCCGGGCCGCGATGCCGAGCATGTTGCGCGTGCCGAGGCTGCCGACGTCCAGCGTTTCCAGCGGCATTCTCAGATAGTCGGCGGGCGAGGCGGGACAGGCGAAATGGAGAATGACATCGTAGGGCCCGTCCAATTCCCGTACGCAGGAAGGGTCGGAGATGTCCAGATGGAGGAACCGGAAGCCGTTCCGTCCTTTCAGGTGCGCGATGTTCCGCGGCGATCCGGAGGCGAGGTTGTCCGCGCAGTCGACCGCCGCTCCCCCAGCCAGCAGGCGTTCGCACAAATGCGAGCCGAGAAAACCGGCACCGCCCGTCACCAGGGCGCGCCGCCAGGATATCCGCTCGGGTTCCGAGGACGTCATGTGCCTCATCTCCTTTCAGGGAGCCAGGTGTTCCGGAACGCACGGCAGATGACCGTCGTACGTGACCGCCGGTTCGGCGCCACCGCATCGCGTTCCTGCCACTCGCCACTCCCCCATGGATCCTGCCGGAGCAATTCGCCCGCGCATCTTCGGGACTACCGTTGGAATGAATCCGAGAACGGGAGACGCCCATGAGCGAGGACCTGGCCGGTGTGCTGGACCGGCTGCTGCGGCCGCGGAGCGCGACCGGCCGTGTGCTGGTCACCGGATGGTTCAGCTTCCCGGACGGGGAAGTGACCGCCGGCGACTTCCTCGCCGAGCAGGCGGTGACCGACGCGCTGAGCCGTTTGGGTGTCCCGTACGAATCGGCCTGGAGTCCGCACTTCGCCCCGGGGGCCCTCACCCTGGAGGAGGCGTCGCCCGAGCGGTACGAGCAGGTGCTCTTCGTCTGCGGTCCGGTCCACGGGGACCAGCTCACCCGCCTGCACGAGCGCTACGCGTCCTGCAGGCGCACCGCGATCGGGGTGAGCGTGATCGACGGCGACGACCCGGCGGTGCGGGGGTTCGACCGGATCGTGCCCCGCGACCGCGACGGGGTGGGGCACCTCGCCGACCTGGCCCTGGCCGCCCGCCCCCGGCCGGACAAGCCCGTGGTGGGCACCGCCCTCACGCACGGCCAGGGCGAGTACGGGCCCCGGCGCGCGCACGACCGGGTCGCGGACACCCTTCACGCGTGGCTGCCCACGAAGGACTGCGCCAGGGTGACGGCGGACACCCGGCTGGCCCACGACGACTGGCAGCTTTGCCGGACCGCCGACCAGTTCCTCTCGCTGGTCGGCCGGCTGGACCTCGTGGTCACGGACCGCCTGCACGGGATGGTCCTCGCGCTGAGCACGGGTGTTCCTGCGCTGGTGGTGGATCCGGTACGCGGCGGCGCCAAGGTGTCCGCGCAGGCGAGGGTGGTGCGGTGGCCGGCGGTGATCCCCGCCGAGGAGCTGTCCGCGCAGGCGCTCGACGATAAGTGGACGTGGTGCCTGTCCGCCGCCGGGAAGGCGGCCGCAGAGCGCCGGCGCGGGCTGTACACCCCTTAGGGGGTGTCAGTTCGCCTGGCCGATCGGCCGGACCACCAGGGTGTTCACGTCCACGCCGCGCGGCTGCGTGATCGCCCAGACGAGCGTGTCCACGAGCTGCTCGGCGGAGATCATCGGACCGGCCGCCGCCGCGCCGCCGGGCCGCTCGTCCCAGAACGGCGTGAGCACCCGCCCGGGCGCGATCAGCGTGGTGCCGACGCCGTATCCGGTGGTCAGCATGCGGACGTTCTCCGCGAGGCCGGTCACCGCGAACTTCGTCATCGAGTACAGGTTGCCGGGTGTGTTCTTGAACCCCGCCACGCTGCCGACGAGCACGATCCGGCCCTGCGACTCCTTGAGCGCCGGAAGCGCCGCCCGAACCAGCAGAGCGGGCCCGAGCACGTTCGTCAGGATCATCCCCCGCCACTTCTCCGGGTCGCCGGTCTCGACGTGGGCGTCGGCCGAGTACCCGGCGTTCGCGATGGCGTGGTCCAGCCGGCCGAAGCCGCGTACGGTCTCCTCGACCGCCGCCGACACGTGCTCCCAGTCCGCCGCGTCCCCCTCGAAGGTGAGCAGCCGGTCCCCCGCCCCGGCCTCGTCCGCCGCCTGCGCGAGCGCCGCTAGCTTCTTCGCGCTTCGGCCGGTCGCGGCGACCCGGTGGCCGAGGCCGAGGAGGCGGTGCACACTCTGCGCCCCGATCCCGCTCGAACCGCCGGTGATGAAGGTGACGGGCGCCTCGGTGCCGGATGTGCCGTCCGTAGGCGCGATGTCCTTGGTCATGGTCTCCCCGTGCTCCGGTGCGGCGCCGCGCGAACCGCGACGCCGTCGCTGTCCCGCCCGACGTTAGATCGTCGGGGGCGGACGCGTCCATGCGATACGCGCCCGCGACGGAGGTTGACGCTACGTACGCACGTCCGTGGCGGCGTGAGATACGCGCCGGCCTGTACGCCGGGCGCCAGGTCACCGACCCGCGCAGCGGCGACCGGACGGCGGCCTTCTGACAACATGGTGCCCCCGCGCCCAGGAGCGGCGCGGGACACCATGCTGTCAGTGGAGTCGTTGCTTCGTGCCGTCGGTGGCCGCCCACGAGGCGAGGAGGCGCAGGGCCTCCTCCGCCGGTGAGCCGGGTTCGGCGGTGTAGACGGTCAGGGTGAACTGCTCGGCGTGCCCGAGGCCGACCGGGCCGACGTCCGGCGCTGGTCCGCCGACCTGTTCGCGTCGGGGGCCCCGGACGTCATCGACTCGGCCTCGTATGCCATCGCCGACTACATGACGGGGCTCGTCGCGGCCAGACGCCGCTCCCCCGGTACCGCCCTCCTCGACCGCCTCGTCGCGGCGCGGGACGGGTCCGACCGGCTGAGCGAGCAGGAGCTGGTCTCGCTGGGCGTGCTGTTGCTCGTCGCGGGCCACAAGACCACGACCAACACCCTCGGCAACGCCCTGCTCGCGCTGCTCCGGCACCCGGCCGAACTTCGGCGGCTGCGTACGCGACCGGAGCTCGTCCCGGGTGCGGTGGACGAGCTGATCCGGTTCGACTCGGCCGTGAGCACGGCGACGTTCCGGTTCACCACGGAGGCCGTCACACTCGGCGGCACCGAGATCCCGGCGGGCGTCCCGGTCCTGGTCGCGATCGGGGCGGCCAACCGCGACCCGCAGCGGTTCCCGGACCCGGACCGGCTCGACCTGGACCGGGACGCGTCCGCGCACCTGGGGTTCGGCCACGGCATCCACCGCTGCCTCGGCGCGCCCCTCGCCAGGGCCGAGACGGAGATCGCCCTGCGGGCGGCTCTCGACCGCTTCCCGGGCATCCGTCTCGCCGTACCGGCCGAGCAACTGACCTATCGGCACACCCGCCTTGTACGGGGGCTTGCAGCGCTCCCCGTACAGGTGTAGCCGGCTCAGGAGCCGGACGCGTTGCGGGACCGGGTGTCTAAGAGATCCACTCGCCGCGCGTCCCGAGCACCGAGGAGGCCGCCGCGCTCCTGCGTACCGGTCTGAAGGCGATCCCCGCCGAGCGGCTGTGGGTCAACCCCGACTGCGGCCTGGAGACCCGCGGTCGGCCCGAGACCCGGGCCTCGCTGGAGGACCTGGTCGCCGCCGCCCGTACCGTCCGGGGCGAACTGCCCGCCTCCTGAACCGGAGCGGCTCCTGGGCCGGGACGCGCGGTCCCGGCCAGGATGCCGCCCTCACACCCGCGCGGAGCGCTGGTTCGGTACGAACACGTACAGCTCGAGGATCTCCGGCATCGGCGCCACACCAGGGCCTCCCGCCTCCACCCACGCGATGACGTCCTCGGTCGCGTCGGGATCGTTGACCAGGCCGAGCCACACCGGCCGGGCCCCGGCGCGGCGGGCCTCGGCCGACGGCTGTACGACGATGACGTTGGCCTGCTCGCACACGTCCAGGCACTCGGAGACGCGGATCGGGACGGCGGAACGCAGCCTCGCCGTCTGGGACCTGTGGTCGCCCGGCACCTTGACCGTGCCGCAGCAGCAGTCCCGGCACACCACCACCCTGCTCGGCGCCGGGCCCTCAACCGCACCCCGGCCCACAGCCGTATCGGCCGCTGCACGCGACATCCCGCCACCCGCCTCTCACCGGGGAGATCCGCCCCGGAGTCCATGGAGGGGGCGACGGTGTGAGTCTCTGGCTCCCGGCTCGTGCCGGTCACAGTGGCGGGACCGCGCCGGAGTCACACCGGCTTCCTCGGATCACCATCGCCCGAATCGCCGGTCATCGTCTCATGGGGCCCGGAACGTCCCACGTCCGAGGCCCGCGCTCGCGTCGCACACCGACCGGGAGGAACCCGTCGTGAGCGTGGCGGCCGACGGCCCCAGGCTCCTGGACACCTTGCGGGCCTTCCTGTCCCACGACTGCTCCTGGTCCCGCACCGCGGAGGCCCTGCACATCTAACCGCAGATGCCGCCCCCGCCTCCGCCGCCGGGGCAGGCGGCGGGCCCGGTGCCGCGTGGGCCCGCGGAGGTGGACAGCGGGACACCGTTGGCCCGCAAGGTCTCGCGTACGTCCAGGATCAGGGAGAAGACCTCGTGGTTGCGGTCCTCGCCCTGCTCGTCCCACGCCCGCTGCTCCGCCTCGACCGCCATGCGGTCCTGCGCGAAGATGCGCTCGGTGAAGCGCCTGATGAGCGGCGCCGCAAGACTGAGTGCGCCCGGAACCCGGGGCTTCTTGATCATGAGGAGCCCGAAGACGTTGCAGGCGCGCTGGTCGGCACCCACGGGCACGTACGCCGCCCAGAGGCTGAAGACGGGCTGATCGGCACCCTCCGGCACGAGGTCGAGGGTCTGGTACGGGTACTCGGTGCGGATGGTCATCACGTCGCTGGAGCCGCCCGCGATGCCTTCGGCCGCCAGCATGCTGGCGCCGGCGTTGCGCTTCCCGCCGGTGTGGGTGAACAGGTACCTGGCCTCCACCGAACGGTCATCGCCGCGGTGGCCGAGGAGTTCGGGACGGAGCCGCCCGACGACACCTTGGTGCAGGAACTGATGGTTCATGTCCAGCAGGTTCTCGTGCATGAACGAGTAGTGGCAGCCGACCCTCCGCGCGTACGTCAGCGTCTTGTAGCCGGGCGAGCCGTGAGCGGGCAACTCCGGCAGCGGCGTGGCCTGCGCCCTGTCCGGGTCGCCGGGAAACACGAAGACCAGGCCGTACGCCTCACGCACGGGATAACCGCGAACGCCCCGGGGAGGCCGGCGGTCCTCCTTGGACAGGTAGGGAATCTGCGAGATGCGGCCGTCGCCCCGGTAGGCCCACGCGTGATAGCGGCAGCGCAGGACCTCGCCCTCCACCACGCCCATGCTCAGCGGAACCTGCCGGTGCGCACACCGGTCCTCAAGCGCGTGGACCGCCCCGCTCCTCCCCCGGTAGAGCGCGAGACGCTCACCGGCGAACGCGGCCGCGACCACCTTCCCAACGCGCACGTCCCTGGCCCGGGCGACGGGGTACCAGTAGTCCGGACCCGCGCCGACGCGGCGCAGGTCCACCGCGTCGGAGAGGTTCTGGCTCGTCGGCGCCCGACCGGTCTCGACCGTGCCCACGTCGGTCTCGTTCATGCTTCTCCCTCTCAGATAGGCCGCTCCCTCATCCTGGCCGCGCTCGCTCCGGCTGCCCCTTCAAGCGCGTCCGGTCAAGTGAAGGGGCCGGGAGTGGCCGTCGCCGCGAACCCGTACGTCCCGCGGGCCGGGGGCCCGGTCCGACGACGCGCCGACAGAGGTGCCGGCGGAGGCGCACCCTCACCTGCGGTTCCAGCGGGCGGACCGTGCGAGGGCCGGCCCGATCCCGCGGTCGCCGCGCGGCGGGTAGCGCACCGCCCGTACGGCGGCCTCGGCCTGCTCCGCGGTGTCGATCACCGGCATCAGGATGTTCTGGGCGCCGAGATCGAGGATGTGCTTGATCATGACGGGCAGCAGCCCGGGTGCGGGGACCGGGTGGAGGACGCCCACAGGGGGTGGACCGGGATCGTCCGCCGCGAGGGACGCGTCGGCGAGGAGAGCCGGCGGCCCTCCTCGCCGAGGCGGGCCCTGTCAGCCGCTGACGCTGGGCAGGCCGTTCTCCAGGTGGCCGACGAACCGCTGCGACCATGTGGTGTCCGAGGACGCGGTGACGGTGTGGTCGTACCAGCCGGCACCGTAGGTGAGCGGCGAGAAGTCGTCCGTCACGGTGTTGCCGGCGGGCACGGTGTACGTCCAGGGCCCGCCGGTGCGGTACGCGTTCGCCCTGATGGTGAACGTCACGGCGGACGCGCCGCGGTTGGTCAGGGTGAAACGCAGCTTGACGGTCCCCGAGACGCTGACGACGGAGGCGGCCACGAGGAGGTCCTTGCCTGCCTTGGTGGCGTTGCCCTTGAAGCGGCGCATGAACCGGTTGGGGCCGAGGACGGTCAGGTCGTAGAGGCCGTCGCCGTACCCGGGGCCGCAGTTGTAGAAGTCGGTGGCACTGCCGCCCGCGGCGACCGTGTACGGCCAGGGGCCTCCCGAACGCTGCGTGCCGTTGGTGTAGACGGCGAAGTGGCAGGTCGCGCCTCCCCCGTTGGCCGTCCTGATGTTGGCCTGGACGGAACTGCCGGAGGTGGTGAAGGCGGTCAGGTCGGCCGTGGGCTGGTAGGGCAGGGCTCGTGCCTTGCGGGTGCCGGCTTCCTGGGTGGGCGGTTCGTTGTCCACCGGCGCGGGGTTGGGCAGGCCGGCGCACTGGCCCATGTCGACGGTGGTGGTGGCGGTGGCCGGCAGGGCGGGCAGGCCGTATACAGGGCTGGCGAAGTCGAACATGGTGGTGAGGTCGCCGCACACCGCGCGTCTCCAGGCGCTGATGTTGGGACAGGTGGCCGGCTTGCCGATCGCGGCCGTCCACTCCTCCAGGAACCGCAGTACCGATGTGTGGTCGCTGGTCTGGGAGTTGACGTAGCCGCCCCGGCTCCATGGGGAGATCGCGATCATCGGCACGCGGAAGCCGAGGCCGATGCTCGTCCCGCCGATGAACTCGTCGGCCGTGCCGGCCGCCGGGGTGGGCGGCGGAACGTGGTCGAAGTAGCCGTCGTTCTCGTCGTAGTTGAGGAAGAGGATGGTGGAGTTGAAGACGTCCGGGTCGGCGTTGAGGGCGTCGATGACCTTGTGGACGAAGTGGGCGCCGTTGGCCGGCGTCGCCATGGGGTGCTCGGAGTAGTTCTGGTCGGGGACGATCCACGACACCTGCGGCAGCGTGCCCGCCCGTACGTCGGCGGCTATCGCGTCACAGATGTCGGCGGCCACGTCGCCGGGCTCGGTGGTGCCCCGGGGGACCGTCGACATGCCCTTGCTCCGCAGCGGGCTGCCGGCCGGGGCCGAGGTGAACTGTGCGAAGTAGGCGAGCCCGTTGTCACCGTAGTTGTCCGTCGACTGGTAGACCTTCCAGCTGACGGCAGCCTTCTCCAGCGCCTCCGCGTACGTCTCCCAGGTCAGCCCGGACTCGCTGCCGCCGTCCTTGGAGGACTCGCTGATCTTTCCGCTCCACAGAAAGGTGCGGTTGGGGCCGGTCGCGCTCATCCCGGAGGCGTGGTAGGCGTCGCAGACGGTCCAGTTGTCGGCCAGGGCGTAGTGGAAGGGGATGTCCTCACGGGTCAGGTAGCCCAGGGAGCGCAGGCCCTTGGCGGAGACCCAGGAATCCATCCTGCCGCGGTTCCACGCCGCGTGCTGGCTGGCCCAGTCGTGGGCCAGGTCCCCGCTGCACTGGGCGAGCCGTTCGGGGTCGGCGCCACCTGAGGCCTGCGTCGCGCTGAGTTGCCAGGGGTAGTGGCGGCCGGTGCCGTTCGGCTGGTCGAAGACGCCGCGGCCGCCCGGCAGTTCGACGGTGCTCCGGTCGGAGAAGCCCCGTACGCCCTTGAGCAGCCCGAAGTAATGGTCGAAGCTGCGGTTCTCCTGCATGAGGATCACGATGTGCTTCGCGTCCTTCAGCGTCCCGGTCGCGGCCGTCTCCCCGGCGGGGGCGTTCCGCGCCTCGGCGGCTGCCGCGCGGTCCGCCCGGGGTCCGCTCATCCCTGCCGCTGCCGCCGCCGTCGCCGCGCCGAGGGCGATGAAGTCACGTCGATTTGGCTTGCGCATGACACTCCTAGAACGTCGGTACCGGACGTTGGCTACAGACCCGGGCCCTGGTATGCGCCCCGGTTGGGCTTCGTGGCCGACGGAACAGCGCTGCCCCAGTAGTCGCGGCCACCGTTGTCGGTGATGACGGCACCGTTGCCGAGGGCGGGCGAGGTGGACCTGAGCTTGTAGCCGTCGGCCTCGTGGATCGAGCTGCCGCCGGTGCCGGGTGCGACGAACTGCGGATCACCGGCGATACCGTTGGAGGTGGGCCGGGGCACACCCTGGAAGACGTTCCAGTACCACTGGATACCGGACTTGGCGGGCAGTTGGGAGTCGGACGTGCCGACGAAGATGTTGTTCTCGACGACACTCGTGCCGGGGAGTGTGACGTTGAACTTCTTGTCCGTGCAGTAGAGGACGTTGTTGTACATGTGCAGCGCCGACCGGCCCGCGCTGTTGCTGCTCATACGGCAGTCGTTCTCGGAGATGTTGTAGCGGATGACCTGCTTGGCGCCGCCGATGGTGCCGCAGCCGTCGCAGTCGAGGAAGAAACCGCCGATGTTGTCGCGGCTGTAGTTGTACTGGATCGTGCAGTAGCCGGTGTTCCCCCAGTCGCAGTCGAATGCCTGGCTGTCGGCGGCGGACATCTTGGTGGTGTCGTACACGGCGTTCTTCTGGATGGTCGGGTTGTGGTCGCCGAGCACCCAGATCCCGGCGAAGTTGCCGCCCGAGAAGGGGTAGACGCCGTTCCCGATGCCGGACGCGTCGTTGTACTGGATCATCGGGGAGTCGGCGTAGCTGACGATGACGCCGTCACCGCCGACGTCCTTGACGGTGTTGTACTCCACGAGGACGCCGCTGCCCTTGGCGGCCATGGAACCGGTACGGATCTTCAGACCGCCGCCACCGGTGTTGCTCACGGTGTTGTGGTGCACGTGTACGTCGTTGAGCGTGGAGTTCGCCCCGGTGGCACCGGTGACCACGCTTCCCGACTGGACGTAGTCCTCGGTGACCGAACCGGTCTTGTTGGTCTGGCCGGCCACCCGGTCGATGATCAGGTTGCCCACGTCGAACCCGGTGTGGGCCATGCCGTCGGTGGCGGAGATCCGCAGGCCGGTGCGCCGGGCGAGGGAGCCGGCCGGGTTGGTGATCCTGAGGTAACTGATCGTCCAGTGGTCCTGGTCGGTCAGCGAGACGGCGTCCGCGGCTCCGTCGCCGTTCAGGACGGGCAGTTCACCCGAGCCGTAGCGGGTGAGCGTGATGGGCCGGCTCGCGGTGCCGCTGCCCTTGGGGGCGAGCGCGCCCTTGCAGGTGGTTCCGGAGGCGAAGGCGAGGGTGTCGCCGGCCGCATAGGTCTTGCCGTTGGCCTGGACGATGCTGTTGAAGGGGCTGGCCTGGGTGCCGGTCCCCGCGGTGGACCGCGAGCAGTCGACGTACGTGGTGGAGTCGGCTGCCGAAGCCGGCTGGCCGGGCAGGACAGCGGAGCCGACGAGGGCGACGGATGCGGCGAGGAGCACACGACTGGCTCTGATGCTCATGCGAGAACCTCCTGGGGTGGGTGGCCCGAAAGTAGAGGTCACGATTGATCAGGTCAAGAGATTCGCTCAACGCAATCGCTCATTGATCGAATGATCGATACAAGGGGCAGAAAAGCCCGGTTACGTTCATCCGACACCGTCAGCGGGCCGGTCCACCACAGGAGTCGCGGACGGTGAGCGTGGGCAACAGCTGCACGTGCCGCACGGGCGGGACGAGGGCGCCGCCGCCTCCCGTCCTGCGCAGGAGCAGCTCGGCCGCCTCGGCCCCGACCGCCTTCTTCGGCGGGGCGACCGGGGTGAGCGGCGGGGCTCCCAGGGCGGCGAAGACGTCGTCGTAACCGATCACGGACAGGTCCTCGGGCACCCTGAGTCCTCGGGCCCGCGTCGGGCGGCCCAGAGCGTCATGACACTCCTCCCCCGTCACCGCCGAAGCACCGTCGCCGACGCCGGTGGCCCGGGAAGCCGTCATCCGACCACAGCTTGGTCTATCTCAGTTCCGCCGCGTCCTTGCCACGGACAGGGCGCCGACAACCTCCCGGACGACGCGCTCCGCGTCCTCGGGGTTGTTCACGACGTCGGTCCTGTTCATGTCGATCACGAGGACGTCGCTGGCGGAGTAGTGCTCGCGCACCCAGTCGTCGTATCCGGACCACAGCGTCCGGTAGTACTCGACGAGGCCCGTGTCCTGCTCGAAGTCCCGCCCCCGCAGACCGATGCGGAGCAGCACCGTCTCGAAGTCCGCCTTGAGGTACACCATGAGATCCGGCGCCTTGCGGTACGGCAGGCCGTCGATCTCCCGCATCATCTCGGCGAGCAGCCCCTCGTACACCTGCATCTCCAGGGCACTGATCCTGCCGAGGTCGTGGTTGACCTTGGCGAAGTACCAGTCCTCGTAGATCGACCGGTCGAGGACGTTGTCGTCCTGCCGGTACGCCTCCTTGATCGCGGCGAACCGCGTCTGGAGGAAGTAGAGCTGGAGCAGGAAGGGGTAGCGTTTCGCCGCTATCTCCTCGGGGCCGGCCGTGTAGAAGAGCGGCAGGATCGGATTGTCCTCCACGCTCTCGTAGAAGACCTTGCTCCCCAGCTCCTTGGCGATCAGCTCGGCCACGCTCGTCTTGCCGATCCCGATCATGCCGCCGACGCAGATCACTGCCATACCTCGCTTCTTTCCCGGGCGCCGTCAGCGGGGCGCGAGGCGATCTGGCACTCCTCTCCCGGGACGTCCGAAGGGATCATATCGGCGCGGTGGCGGCTGCCGGTCCCGGGCGCGGCCGGCCGGCGGCCCGGTCGTCCCGGGCGGCGGGGTACGGCACGAAGGTGCTGCCGGTCGCGTCGGCCCCGGGCGATCCACTCCGCGTCCGGGGCCGCTGGAGCGACTCCCTACGGCTCCTCCGTGATCCGCAGCAGGTACGTGTCCATGATCCAGCCGTGCCGCTCGCGGGCCTCGGCCCGGATCTGCCGGATGCGGTCGGAGACCTCGTGGAGCGGGCCGGAGACGAGGAGTTCGTCCGGGGTGCCGAGGTAGGCGCCCCAATAGATCCACACGTCGTCGCCGTCGACCTGGGTGAACGACTCGTGCGCGTCGAGCATGACGACGATGTCACCGTCGTCGTTCCGGCCGACGTCCCCGAGGCGGCGGGCCGGGGTGATGTGCACCGGGCGGCCCACCTGGTTGAGCGGGATGCGGTGTCGGGCGGTCAGCGATGCGACGCTCGTGATGCCGGGAATCACCTCGACGCCCACACTGAACGCGCCGCGGTCCTCGATGTCGCCGAGGATGCCGAGTGTGCTGTCGTACAGGGACGGGTCTCCCCAGACGAGGAAGGCCCCCGTCTCGCCTGCCGTCATCTCCTCGCGCATCGCCCGCTCGAAGATCTCTCCGCGCCGCTCACGCCAGTCCTGGACGGCCGCCGCGTAGTCGGAGCGGTCCATCGGGCGCCGATCGCGGCCGGGGTCCTCGATCTCCACGACACGGTACGAGCCCTGCGCGTGCTCCTCGATCATCCGGTGGCGCAGGTCGGTCAGGGACGCCTTGTCGGGTCCCTTGCCCACGATGAAGAAGACGTCGGCGCGGCGGATCGCCTTCACGGCCTGGAGGGTCAGGTGGTCGGGATCACCGGCCCCGATGCCGATGACGAGGACCGTGCGCTGTTCCGTACTCATGCCGGCAGTCTTCCAGGGACCTCTCCCGCGTCGCCGCGCCCGCCCCGGTCTCCGGGTGTACCTGGTCATTACGTACGATCACCAGGTCAAAGCCGCGGCAGGAGCCAGGAAGCCGGTGCGAATCCGGCACGGTCCCGCCACTGTGACCGCGCATGCCCCCGGGGTGTCCGCGGAAGTCAGGTCACTGACCTGCCGCGGGCCCGATCCGAGGAGCGCGGACTCCGCAGGAGGCTTCCCATGCACGACGGTCACAGCCGTCCCCCTTTCTCGTCCCCCTCGTCCCCCTCGTCGCCCGCGGCTTCACGCGGACGCGGTCCGGCACGCCTCGTCGCCGCCGTCACCGCGCTGTCGGCGCTCGTGCTGACGGCCGGCTGCGGCTCGTCCGGCACCACCGCCGACTCCCCGGAGCCGGGTACCTCGGCGGCGAAGGGCTTCCCCGTCACCATCGACAACTGCGGGGTCACGACGACGTACACCGAACCGCCGTCCCGCGCGGTGACCATCCACCAGCATCCGGCCGAACTGATGCTCTCGCTGGGGCTGAAGGACCGGATGGCCGGTACGTCGTACCCCGACTCGGCGGTGCTGCCCGCTCTGCGCGAGGACTTCGCGTCGATCCCGCAGCTGTCGAAGCAGGCGCCGTCCTTCGAGAAGGTCCTCGACAGCGATCCCGACTTCGTCTACGGCGGGTACGCCAGCGCGTTCGCGGAGAAGGAGGGCCGTTCGCGCAAGGCGTTCCGGGACGCGGGCATCGACACCTACCTCAACCGGGAGAACTGCGCCGGGAAGAAGGGGGTGACCATGCGGGACACGTACACCGAGATACGTACGATCGGCAGGATCTTCGGTGTCTCCGACCGCGCGTCCGCCCTCGTCTCCGAGCTGCGCACCCGGGTCGACAAGGCGAGCGCGGCCGTGAAGGAAGCGCGTGACGTCTCCGTGTTCGTCTACGACAGCGGCGACAAGTCCGCTTTCACGGCCGGCGGCAAGGGCCTGGGCAACGAGCTGATCGACCTGGCGGGCGGCAGGAACGTCTTCTCCGACCTGGACGACGTGTTCGGCGACGTCTCGTGGGAGCAGGTCGTCGACCGCAAGCCGGACGTGATCGCCATCTACGACTACGCGGGCACCACCGTCGCGCAGAAGAAGAGGTTCCTGCTCTCCCAGCCCGCCCTGGCGGACGTGCCCGCGATCAGGAACAAGCGTTTCGTGGTCCTGCCGCTGACCGACACCCTCGTCGGCATCCGCTCGGCGGACGCGGTGGGGGATCTGGCGCGCGGTCTGCACCCGGAAAGCTTCAAGTGACGGCGCTCGCCAAGAGCTCCGAGAACACCGCCGTGGTGAAGCCGCGCAACCGGGCCACGTTCGCTGTCACCCTGGTGGCGCTCGCCGCGCTCCTGGTCGTCTGCTCGACCGCGGGACTCGCCCTCGGCTCGGTGCACGTACCGCCCGCCGAGGTGTGGGGCATCGTCACGCACGCGCTCGGCGCCGACTGGACGGAGCCCACCTGGACCCGTGCGCGGGAGACGATCGTGCTCGACGTACGCGGGCCCCGCGTCCTGCTCGGCGCGGTCACCGGCGCGGGCCTCGCCGTCGTCGGTACGGCGCTCCAGGCGCTGGTACGCAACCCGCTCGCCGAGCCGTACCTCCTCGGCGCGTCCTCCGGCGCCTCGCTCGGCGCGGTCGCGGTGATCGTGTTCGGGTCGAGCTTCTTCGGAACGGTCTCCCTGTCGGCGGCCGCGTTCGCGGGGGCGCTGGGCGCACTCGTACTCGTCTACGCCGCAGCCCGCACCGGTGGCCGCATCACCTCGATGCGGCTCGTCCTGGCGGGGGTGGCGGTGGCGTCGGTGCTCAACGCGCTGCTGAACCTGCTGCTCCTGACGACGGACAACGGCAACGAGGCGCGCACGGTCCTCGCCTGGACCATGGGCGGTCTCGGCGGTGTGTCCTGGGGATCGCTCCGGCTGCCCGGTCTCGCGCTGCTGCTCGGCATCGCTGTCCTCATGGTGCAGGCCCCGAACCTCAACCTCCTGCTGGCCGGGGAGGAGGCCGCCGCCACCATGGGCCTGGACGTCGCACGGTTCCGGGCCCGCATGTTCGTGCTCGTGTCGCTGGTCACCGGTGTGCTGGTCGCCGCGGCCGGACCCATCGGCTTCGTGGGCCTGATGCTGCCGCACATCGTGCGGCTGCTCGTCGGCGGCGACCATCGGCGCGTGCTGCCGGCCGCCGCGCTGGGCGGTGCGTCCTTCCTAATCCTGTCCGACATCGTGGCGCGGACCGTGACGGCGCCGGAGGAGATCCCGGTCGGCGTACTCACCGCCCTGTGCGGCGGCCCGTTCTTCCTGTGGCTGATGCGGCGTGATGCGCGCAAGAAGGCGGGAGGCCCGGCATGACGGGGGCCGAACTGCGCGTCGAGGGCGTCACCCTCACGGCGGGCACACGACGACTGGTCCACGACGTCACGCTCACGGCCCATCCCGGCGAGACAATAGGCCTCGTCGGTCCGAACGGCAGCGGCAAGTCCAGCCTGCTGCGCGCCGTCTACCGCGTCCTGCGCCCGGAGGCCGGGACCGTCCGCGTCGACGGTGCCGACGCCTGGTCCCTGCCCCCGCGCCGACTCGCGCGCACGCTGGCCGCGGTCGTGCAGGACGCTCCGTCCGGCCTCGATCTGAGTGTGCGGGAAGTCGTCGCGATGGGCCGGACCCCGCACAAGCGGCTCCTGTCGGGCGACACGTTCGAGGACGCTGCCGCGATCGAGGCCGCACTCGCCTCGGTCGACGCCGTCGCCCTGGCCGACCGCCCCTTCGACCGCCTCTCCGGCGGCGAACGCCGGCGGGTGCTGATCGCCCGCGCCCTGGCCCAGGATCCGTCGCTGCTCGTCCTGGACGAACCGACCAACCACCTGGACATCCGGCATCAGTTGGAGGTCCTGACCGTCCTGCGCCGACTGCCCGCGACGGTTCTCGTCGCCCTGCACGACCTGAACCTGGCCGCGCACTACTGCGATCGTCTGTACGTGCTGCGCGACGGCGGCGTCGTCGCGTCCGGGCCACCGCACGAGGTGCTCACTCCGCGCCTGCTCGCTGAGGTCTACGAGGTGGCGGCCGAGGTCGCGGTGCATCCCCGCACGGGCCGTCCCCAGGTGACGTTCCTGCCGGCGGACGGGCCGTCGCCCGGCGCGGAGGGGTGACCGGACCCGGTCACCGGACCAGGCAGCAGTCCCCGCACTTCGAGCCGTTCGGTGCCCGGTAGTACAGGCAGCAGCTGCGGCGGCGGAAGGTGAGCCCGGGGCCGGTGATCCGGCCGGTCCCGGGCAGCCGCCCCGTCTCCAGGAGTTCGCGTGTCAGCCCGGTGAGCGGCGCCCGCAGACCGGGCCGGGATCTCAGCAGCTGCGCCGCGGAGCCGACCAGCGCGGATGCGGAGTTCCCCGCGAGCAGCCGGGGCGCCATCCTGACGGGCAGGTGGCTCTCCAGGCGCTGAAGGACGCCGTCGGCCTGCGCGGCCACGGCGTGCACCAGTGCTGACGTCGGCCGCGGGGCGCGGTTGCCCCGGGGGCCGGCCAGCCGGAGGGCCGAGCCCTCGCCGGCCCATTCCGCGGTGGCCATCACCGGCACGATGCCGTGGAGGAGCGCGCAGGCGAGGACCGGCGACCACAGCCGTGCCGCGAGTCCGAGGTGGGCGATGGAGACGCCGATACGGGTTTCGGCGGTGCCGTAGCGTTCGTTGACGGTCCCGGCCCGCGCCGCGAACCCTTCCCGCGTGAGATGCCCTCCGCCGGAGGCGGGCCCAGGAGCCGTATCAAGGGCGAAAAAGCCTCCCAGCCGCGCCACGTCGCGCAGCGCCTCGACGGTCTCGTCGGCTGGTACGTCATCCGCCGCGCCGGAGCCGCCGGTCACGAGGCCGAGACCCGGACTAGGCGGCGCGGGGGCCGTCCGGTCCGCTCGCGTCGCGTTCTCGCCGGCGGGCCGTTCCGGCATGCCGGGTCATCCTTTCGCCGGTCGCGGTGGCGGTACCGCACAGGATTCACCCCTCCGTGTCAGCGACGCCGGTCCCCGGTGGCGGACAGGGCGTCCGCAACCTCCGAAACGACGCGCTCCGCGTCCTCTGGGCTGTTCACGACGTCGGTTCTGTCCGATCCTAGGCGCGACAGGTCCGCAGCCCCTCCGCCTCAGTTGTGAAGGAACAGAGGTGCGGGCTGTCCGGGCCCCAGTCCGCCGCCACGGCGGCGAGGGCGCCGGCGAGGGCCGCTCCACGCAGGATGGCGGGGCGATGACCGCCGACAGGGTGCGCGGTGGACGGGTTCCCGGGCAGGCCCACCGTCCAGTGACGGTCGGGGAGCTGAGCCAGGAGCTGGGGGTGCCCGGGGCGGCACGCCACCGTGTCGACCACCCAGCGCGCGCCCGCCTCGGTGAGCACCGTCCGCAACTGATCGGTGGCCCCGACCGAGGTGGAGCCGGGTCATCACGGTCACGTCCACGGCGTCGTACGGCCAGGGGCGGCCCGTGCACGAGAACCCCGGACCGGCGCTCCCGTGGGGATTCCGACCGCTTCGGCCGTCAGGCCGAGTTCGTCCGGCCGGCTGTGCCCATTCCGGCGAAGAGGGCGTCGAGGATTCGGTCGACGTATGCGTGGGTCAGTGGCTCCTGCGTGATCAGCAGGCGGAAGTACAGCGGGCCGGAGAGGATCGCCATCGCCGGATCCAGGTCGAAGTCGGGCGACGGATCGCCCTTCTCCTGTGCCGTCTTCAGGCGCGCGACGGTCTTGTCCGCCTGTGGAGCGGTGAACCGCTCGTTGAGCGCGCCGGCCACCCCGGGGTCGTGCTGGGCCTCGCCGACCAAAGCCTGGAAGAGGGGAAGGAACGGTGCCCGGGCCAAAAGGTCGACGGCCGCGTAGATCTGCTCGCGCAGGTCTGCGACGACGTCACTGGGCCGACCACTTCGACCTGCTCACCGGCCTGCCCAACCGCGGGGACACCGTCGTCGGCAACGACGTCTGGTTCGGCCACGGCACGACCGTCATGCCCGGCGTACGCATCGGCCACGGCGCGATCATCGCCGGCGGCTCCGTGGTCACCAAGGACGTCCCCGACTACGGCCTCGTCGGGGGCAACCCGGCCCGGCTCCTGCGTACCCGCCACAGCGACGCGGACATCGCCCGGCTGCTCGCGCTGGCCTGGTGGGACTGGCCGGCGGAGCACATCAGCAAGCACGTACGGACCCTCATGTCCGGCACTGTCGACGAGCTGCAGGACGCGGCTCCCCGTATCCCGCACCCCTGATCGTCTTCGACGGACACCTCACCGGGCTCCCCACGGGCCGGAGCGCCCACCAACACACCCCTGTCGTCGACGCGTTCGACGGCATTCTCAACAACCCCACCTCCACCACGACTTGGAGAAGCCATGACCAGCAGATTCACCGAATTGGTTGTCGACCGCCACGACCCGGAGCGCCTCGCGGCCCTCTGGTGCGCGGTCCTGGACTTCAGAGTCCTCGACCGCGGGGAAAAGATGGTCGAGATCGGCTCCTGGGGCAACGAATTCGATGTCGTACGCACCCTGGCAGCCACCGCCCACGCCATGCCCGCCGCATAGCACGGGAAAATCGACGGAGGCGGACCGCCGCGCGCTGCTACGGTCGGGCGCCATGAGCTGGCTTCCCGATGATTTCGTCCACCCCGTCGTCGTACCACTGCCGGGTGGTGGCCACCACCTGCGGCCGATCCGGGAGGCTGACACCCCGCTCGACTATCCGGCTGTGATGGGTTCGCGCAAGCGGCTGTGGAGCATCTTCGGGCCGGCCTGGGGCTGGCCGGCCGCCACCATGACCTACGAGGCCGACCAGGCCGACCTGTTGCGACACGAGCGGGAGATCGCCGCACACCAGTCCTTCAACTACGCGCTGTTCGACGCGGCGGAGACAGCTCTGCTCGGCTGCGTCTACATCGACCCGCCGGAGAAGGCCAACGCGGACGGCGAGATCTCCTGGTGGGTGGTGGACGAACTGGTGGGCAGCAAGGTCGAGCAGGCCCTCGACACTCTGGTGCCACAGTGGATCGCCGCCGACTGGCCGTTCGAGCAGCCGCGCTTCATCGGCCGCGAGATCACCTGGTCGGACTGGCTCGCCCTGCCGGAGCACACCGGCAAGTAAGCGGACGGACTTCCCTCGGAGACACAAAAGCGCGGCTCAGCGCACCCGCCTCCGCGGCTTCGGCGCCATCTCGCGCCCCGGTCCGGGAGGCGCGGCGGCAGAGGTGAAGTTGCTCCTGCAGAGGTGGTCGTCGTCAGCCGCGATACCGAGGGGCGGCCCCGCGTTGAGCCTGCCCTCTTCGTCGGCCGCGCGACGGTGACCGCTCCCGGCGCGGGAGCCCCCAGCGGGCTCAGTTGAGGCGCCCCCGCGGAAGGTGGAGCCTGGCCCTCGCAGGGGTTCCGGCAGGGCCACCTCATCGGCGCCCTCGCGTGGGGCGCGTTCGGCCGCTTCCGCGTCGGCGCCCGCGGAGATCAGGATGTCCTGGACCACCAGCCGCACGTTCTCCCGCATCGCGACGGTGGGCGCCGGCCCGGCGTCCGGGGCGTCCCGGACGACCCCGAGCGCCCACCGCGTCGCGTGTCGGCGCACCGGCCGGCTGCCTGGGGCCGTCGCGAAGAAGGCCGGGACGCCCGACAGGTCACGCAGTACGGGGGCGAACTCGTTCTGACACACGGCGTGCAGGGACAGCGCGCGGCGCACGAGGGTCAAGCAGCTGTTGCCGAGCAGGTCCAGGTGGAGGGCGCCCCTGCCATCTCGCGGGAAAGAGGCCGCCGGTCGCTGCGGCGGTGGAGGGTTGATGATGACCGGCCGCCACACGCCGCACCCCGCGCAAGCGAGGAGTCGCAGCTCAGCGCACCCGTCCACGAGGTTTCAGCGCCACGTCCGGCAGCGCGGGCGCGGGGATAGGCGGCCCGTCGTAACCGTGTACGGTGCCGAACCGGTCGCCGTTCATCCAGTCCTCGCGGGCCCGCGTGATCTCCTCCTGGCTGCGGCCCACGAAGTTCCACCACATCACCAGCTCCTCCTCGAACGGCTCGCCGCCCAGGAGCATCAGGCCGGCGTCCGACTCCGCGCGCAGCGGGAGTTCCGTGCGGCCGCAGCCGAGGTAGAGCATGGAGCCGGGGAGCACCGGGACACCGTCGACCTCGGCCTCGCCGGACATCGAGAGCACCGCGTACTCGAAGTCGGGGTCCAGCGGGAGCCGCGCCCGCGCCCCCCGGGCCAGGGAGAGGTCTGCGCCCACGATCGGGGTGTACGCGGTGCCGGGCGAGGTGGCGCCGTCGAGGTCGCCCAGGATCACCGTGGCCGTGAGGCCGGGCGCGGTGACTGTGGGCAGATCGCTGTGGTGCTGGAAGTGGGGCTCGGTGAAGCGGTGGGCCTCGGGCAGCGCCACCCAGAGCTGGGCGCCGTGGAGCAGGGCCGCGTGCTGCTTCGGGCTCTCCTCGGAGTGGCTGATCGCGCGGCCGGAGGTCATCAGGCCCAGTTCGCGCGGGCGGACCGTCTGGAGGCTGCCGAGGCTGTCGCGGTGGAGCACCTCGCCCTCGTGCAGCCAGCTGACGGTCTGGAGGCCCATGTGCGGATGGGGCGGCACCTGCATGCCCGGCTCGTCGGCGATGTCGTCGGGACCATAGTGGTCGACGAAGGCCCAGGCGCCGACCATCCGGCGGCCCAGGTTGGGCAGCAGCCTGCGGACCTCGGTGGACTCGCCGAGCCGCACCTTGCGCGGGGCGAGCAGTTCACGTACGGGTTCGGCGACGACGAAGCCCCGGCCCCCGCAGACGGTGGGGACGGCCTGGCGATCGAGATTGCTCATGGCGCTCAACCTATTCCGCTGCGGATGGGGGTGGGTGGTGCCCACGCCGGATAATTAGTGGAATGTTAAACCACTTGTGGATGTTGTGCTGATCGGACGCCCGACCGAACGAGGAGACGACATGAGCGACAGCTACTACGAGTTCGGTACCGCCGCCGAGCGCTGGGAGCGCGCGGGGTTCTTCTTCGACGCGAAGGAGTACACGACCGCGGCCCGCATCCTGGACGGGCTCGTCGCGGAGGTCCCGGAGCAGGTGGCGCCCCGGCTGCTGCTGGCCCGCGCCTACTACCACTCGGCGAGCCTCGGGCGCGCCGAGACGGAGCTGCGCGCGGTCCTGGAGCGCGACCCGGTGGAGCACTACGCCCGCCTGATGCTCGGCCGGACCCTGGAGCGCCAGGGGCGGCAGGCCGAGGCCGACACGCAGTTGCGGCTGGCCGCCGCGCTGTCCGGCGATCTCGGGGCCGCGTAGCCGTGTGACGGCACCCGACGAATTCCGGGTGCCGGAGGCGGCGGCCGCGTGATACTCCACAGGACCATGACCGACCTTGAAACGCCGCGCCTGGTCCTGCACCCGATGACCCCCGCCGACGCCGAGCACGTCGCCGCCGGTTCGCCGCCGCCCGGGGCGCGCTGGGCCCCCGGCTACCCCTCCCCCGGTGAGCGGGGGGCCGCCGCGCGCTTCCTCGCCACGTGTGCCGGGAGCGGCGACCCGAGCCCCTTCGGTTCGTACGAGATACGGCTCCGCGCCGACGGCGTCGTCATCGGCGGCATCGGCTTCCACGCCGCGCCGGACGAGCGGGGCGGCGTGACCATCGGCTACGGGCTCGTGGAGTCGGGGCGCGGCAAGGGGTACGCCTCCGAGGCGCTCCGGGAGCTGCTCCGGTTCGCCCGGGAACAGGGCGTCGCCCGGGTGCGGGGGGACGCCGACACCGGCAACGTCGCCTCGCAGCGCGTCATGGCGGCGGCCGGGATGCGCCTCGTGGCCGAGGACGCTTCGCTGAAGTACTACCTGGCCGAGTGGGCGGCGTAGAACGGGTGGAGCCCGCCGGCAGCCATCCGGCGGGCTCCACCCGTTGCGGCGCGTACGGCGGCCGTCATCCCACGGCCGCGGCCGTCCGGTTCGTCCGGCCGCCCGCGAGCGCGTCGGACCTCGGCACGAGCAGGCGTTCGGTGAGGTGGCCGAAGACCAGGCCGAACGTGGTCCAGAGCGTGACCTGCACGGCGAGCGTGGCCAGGCGGAACTGCCACAGCAGCGTCGCCGGGAAGTCTTTGCCGACCTCGTTGAACGAGGGCAGGAACACGTAGGCGAGGCCGATGAGCAGGACATAGCCGGCGGCCGCCGCGACCGTCGCGTTCCAGTTGCCCAGGCGGGGTGCAAGACGCTTGCCGATGATGACGGCGGCGACGGCGAGCAGCACGCTGAGGGCGACCATCAGGAAGAACAGCGCGGTGCGTCTGCCGATGGTGTCGGGGTTGCCGACGGCCGGCGGATTGGCCGGGTACTTCAGGAACGGCACCACGTACACGCTGAGCAGCGCGGCGCCGGCGATCAGCGCGGCCGTGGCGCGCGGGCCGAACCGGCCCATCCGGCCCAGCGCGTAGCAGAAGACGAGCGCGGCGATACCGCCGACCGCGACGCCGAAGACCAGCACACCGGTGGCCAGGCCCGCGGTGGACTGCATGCCGCGGCTGACGAGTTCCTCGCCGGCGCCGTGGTCGTGGCCATGGGCGCTGTGCGCCGCTTCTTCGAGCGCGATGGCCGCGTCCACGCGGGACTCGCCGAGAAAGTAGGCGACGACCAGGGCGAGAGCGCCCGCGACCAGGCCGGCCAGCATGCCGCGGACCAGCAGGGCCCTGACAGATATGGAGTTCATGAGGGATTCCCCTGGATCAGCCGAGATGACGTTCAGTGGCAGGGGAAACCGAGGAGGTGACGGCCGTCGTGCACCCACTCGTGGACGCCTTCGCCCGAGATGAGGGCGGTGGCGCCCTGCTCGGCGCCGACGAAGTAGAGCAGGACCAGCATGAGGATGCCGAAGAAGACCGCCCAAGGGGCGATGGCCTTCAGGGAGATGGGGGTGATGGCGGATGCGCCGGTGGCGGGGGCAGCAGTCTGCGCCATGGCAGAACCTCCTGTGGGAACACGCGTCCCGATCGTGGTGCCTGAGACGAAGGTGCCGGGTCTGACTTCCCGCACGCGGGCGGGTACACAGTGGCGCGACCGTGCCGGATTCTCACCGGACTTCCGTCACACCCTCGTCATGTCGCCGCGACCATACCCCCTGGACACCGCCAACCGCCATGCCCCTTACAAGTGGCCGGAGGTGTCCGGGTGCCATGGTGTGCTTGGCCGTGCGGCCACTGTTGCGGGAGTTGAGGGCGGGTATGACGGTACGGGTGATGTTGATCTCACCGGCGATGAACGCTGCGCTGCGCGAGGCCCGGTTCGCCGGGGACGCCGCGCTCGACGCGTCCGGCGCGCGTGCGGCCCGGCTGGCCGCGCCACACGTCCCGGACGCGGACTGGACGGTGCACGGGCCGTCGGAGCGGTGCATCCGGACGATGGAAGCGCTGGGTCTGCAGTCGGTGGACGAACCATCTCTGCGCGACTGGGAGTTGGGGCGGTGGTCGGGTGCCCGGCTGGACGAGGTGAGCGCGCGGGAGCCGGAGGGGGTCACGGCCTGGCTGGGCGACCCGTCGGCCGCCCCGCACGGCGGCGAGTCGCTGCTCGGTCTGTGCGCCAGGGCCGGGGCCTGGCTCGACTCGCTGACCGGCGACGTCCGGGTGCTGGCCGTCGCCGAACCGTCTCTGGTCCGGGCGGCCGTGGTCCACGCGCTGGCCCTCCCGCCCCAGGCGTTCTGGCGGCTGGACGTCGCCCCGCTCACTCTGACGGAACTGACCGGCCGCTCGGGGCGCTGGAACCTCCGCGTCGGGCGCCCGCTCACCGGCGGGCCCGGCGACCGAGAGGCGGAACGGGGTGCTCCATGAACCGGATGTGCAAGAACTGTTGTGCGTACCGGAGCCTTGACACCCCGATGGTTCACTTCTTAAATCACGTAGTGAACTAAAGCACCATCATCCCCCCACGTGATGGCCATGCCCCCACTTGTCATATGCATGACGCATCACATGTCCCCGTCCCGCACGGGAAGGAACGTTCATGAACTCCCCCCACCGGGCCAGGCGTCTCCTGGTCCCCGCTCTCTCCGTACTCGCCCTGGTCGCCACCACGTCGGGCCTGGCGTCAGGTGCCCCCGTCCGGCCGGACACGGTCTCCGCCGCCGCGACGACGTTCTCCGACGAGTTCGACGGGGCGGCCGGTTCGGCCGTCGACGGCAGCAAGTGGCAGATCGAGACCGGCGACAACGTCAACAACCATGAGCGGCAGTACTACACCTCGGGCAACAAGAACGCCGCGCTGGACGGCCAGGGCCACCTGGTCATCACCGCGCGCAAGGAGAACCCCTCCAACTACCAGTGCTGGTACGGCACCTGCCAGTACACCTCGGCGCGGCTGAACACCTCGGGCAAGTTCACCCAGGCGTACGGGCACGTCGAGGCGCGGATGAAGATCCCGCGCGGCCAGGGCATGTGGCCGGCGTTCTGGATGCTCGGCAACGACATCGGGCAGGTCGGCTGGCCCAACTCCGGTGAAATCGACATCATGGAGAACGTCGGCTTCGAGCCCTCCACCGTGCACGGCACCCTGCACGGGCCCGGCTACTCCGGCTCCGGAGGCATCGGCGCCGGCTACACCCTGCCGAACGGCCAGGCCTTCGCCGACGCCTTCCACACCTTCGCCGTCGACTGGGCCCCCGACTCGATCACCTGGTCGGTCGACGGCAACGTCTACCAGCACCGCACCCCCGCCGACACCAACGGCAACGCCTGGGCCTTCAACAAGCCCTTCTTCCTCATCCTGAACCTCGCGGTCGGCGGCTACTGGCCCGGCGACCCCGACGGCAACACGGCCTTCCCCAGCGAACTGGTCGTCGACCACGTCCGCGTCACCACGAGCGACAGCGCGCCTCCGGCCTGATCGCGGAGGTCCCGCCGGGCGACGGCCCGGCGGGACCTCCGCGTCCTGCCCTACCCCCGGTACGTCTCCAGCAGCCTCAGCCAGATCTCGCTGATCGTCGGGTACGACGGGACGACGTGCCACAGCCGGGCGACGGGGATCTCGCCCGCGACCGCCATCGTCGCCGAGTGGAGCAGTTCGCCGATGCCCGGGCCCACGAAGGTGACGCCCAGGAGGACTTCGCGGTCGAGGTCCACCACCATGCGGGCGCGGCCGCGGTACCCGTCCGCGTACAACCCCGCGCCGGCCACGGACGCGAGGTCGTAGTCGACGGCGCGGACCCGGTGCCCGGCCTCTTCCGCCTCGGCCAGGGACAGGCCCACCGACGCGGCCTCCGGGTCGGTGAAGACGACCTGCGGGACGGCGGCGTGGTCCGCGGTCGCCGAGTGCGCGCCCCAGGGGGCGGTGTCCAGCTGCTTTCCCTGGGCGCGGGCGGCGATCGCGTCGCCCGCGATGCGGGCCTGGTACTTGCCCTGGTGGGTCAGGAGCGCGCGGTGGTTCACGTCGCCCGCCGCGTAGAGCCAGTCCGTGCCCTCGACCCGGCAGGTGTCGTCGACGGTGAGCCACGACCCGGGTTCCAGGCCCACGGTCTCCAGGCCGAGGTCGTCGGTGTGCGGGGCCCGGCCGGTGGCGAAGAGGACCTCGTCGGCCTCGACACTCTCACCGTTGTCGAGTTCCACGGTGACCGGCCCGTCGCCACCCGCCCGGCGTACGGCGGTGGCCGACACGCCCGTACGGATGTCCGCGCCGGCCTCGGTGAGCGCCTCGGCGACCAGCTCACCCGCGAAGGGCTCCATCCGCGGCAGCAGCCCCTCGCCGCGTACGAGCATGGTGACGTCCGAGCCGAGCGCGTTCCACACCGTGGCCATCTCCACGCCGACGACTCCCCCGCCGACGACGACGAGCCGGCCGGGGACCTCCTTGGCGCTCGTCGCCTCGCGGCTGGTCCAGGGGCGGGCCTCGTCGATCCCGGGCAGGCCGGGGACCACGGCCCGGCTGCCCGTGCAGACGACCACGGCGTGCCGGGCGGTGAGCCGGCGCTCCGTGCCGTCGGGGGCGGTGACGGTGACCTCCTTGGGGCCGGTCAGCCGGCCGTGGCCGCGGAGGATGTCGGCGCCGATCCCGTCGAGCCAGGCGACCTGCCCGTCGTCCTTCCAGTGCGAGGCGTACTCGTCGCGGTGGGCAAGTACGGCGGCCGCGTCCAGGGGCCCCTGCACGGCGCCGCTGAGGCCGGGGACGCGGCGGGCATCGGCGCGGGCGACGACGGGCCTCAGCAGGGCCTTGCTGGGCATGCACGCCCAGTAGGAGCACTCCCCGCCGATCAGTTCGGACTCGACGACGGCGGTGGTCAGCCCGGCGGCCCGGGCCCGGTCCGCCACGTTCTCGCCCACCGGCCCGGCTCCGATGACCACGACGTCGTACGCGACTGGCTCCGCTGCATGTGTCATGCGCCCATTCTTGCCATGGGTGTGGGCGTCGGCCACATGGGCAGGGGCGGAATAGCACGAAGAGGGGCACCGTTGTCCCGGACACGTCTCATACGGGCACAGGAAGAGGTAGGAACGCATGAGCACCGTAGAGCTCACCAAGGAAAACTTCGACCAGGTCGTCAGCGACAACGAGTTCGTCCTGATCGACTTCTGGGCTTCCTGGTGCGGCCCGTGCCGGCAGTTCGCCCCGGTCTACGACGCGGCGTCCGAGCGCCACACGGACCTGGTCTTCGCGAAGGTGGACACGGAGGCGCAGCAGGAGCTCGCGGCGGCCTTCGAGATCCGGTCGATCCCCACACTGATGATCGTCCGGGACAACGTGGCGGTCTTCGCGCAGCCCGGCGCGCTGCCGGAGGCGGCCCTGGAGGACGTCATCGGCCAGGCCAGGAACCTGGACATGGACGAGGTCCGCAAGTCGATCGAGGCCGAGCAGAAGGGCAAGGCGGAGGGGCAGCAGTGAGCAGCCGCGGCCCCTGCCGCGCGGAGCCCGGATTCAGCCGTTCGCGTCCCGCTCGGTGACGCGGGCGGCGAGCCCGTAGGCGAGTTCCGAACCGTCGACGAGCAGGCCCTCGACGGCCCGGGTCCTGGGGTCGATGTCGGCCACCATGCCGTCCCCCGCGTACCGGGGGTAGCCGGTTTCGCCGGTCTCGCCCGTGGCGGTGACGACGGCGGACCGGACGGCGGCGCCGGGGCTCCACCCCCGGGAGCCCTTGGCCGCCGCTCCCCTGACACTGGCTCCCGTGGCGCCGTTTCCGGTCCCGGGGGCCTTGTCGTCGGTGAACTCGGGGACGATGAGGATTTCGTAACTCTGCGGATGGCTCATGGTCATGACGCTAGGCACGGGCCGTGCGCGGCGCACGTCGCCGCGCTGGCCCGTCCGTTCAGCTGGATTCGCGGTGCACGGCGCGGGCGCGCAGCAGTTCGTGGCGTTCGGGCGGGGTCCTCGGGTGCCGTACGAGGCGGTCCACCAGGTCCGCGAGGGGCTGTGCGATGGCCAGTTCCATGCGTACGCTGCTGAGCCTCGGCCGCAGCAGCCGCCCGAGCATCGAGTCGTCCGCGCCGACCACGGCCGCCTCGGCGGGCACCTCGGTCCCGGCGTCGTGCAGCGCCCTCATCAGGAGCATCGCGTAGGTGTCGTCGTACGCGAAGACGGCGTCGAGGCCGAGCGCGGGCCAGCGGGCGGCCAGGGACGCGGCCGACTCCTCGTCGTACCGCAGCGGCAGTGCCTCGACGTGGGCGCCGCCGGACAGTGCGGCTTCCCGGGCCCCGGCGAGTCGCGGGGCGGCGAACAGGGCGGTGCCCGGGTCCTCGGGCATCACCACGCCGATGCGGCGCCGGCCGCGTTCCAGCAGGTGGCGCACCGCGCAGCCGCCGACCTCCCGCTGGTCCATGATCAGGGCGTGGGCCCCCTCCACGGGCTGGGGCCCCAGGGTGATGACGGCTTTGGCTCCGGAGCGCCGGAGCACGGCTATGCCGGCCGGGGCGAGCGGGACCGAACCGGGCACGATGACGGCGGCCGGGCGCAGTTCGGCCCAGGCGCGGGCGGCGTCGTCGGCGCCGAGACCGAGCGAGCCGTACTGGACGACCGTGTAGTCGAGGCGCCGTAGCCCCGCCTCCAGTTCGCGCAGGAACCGCAGGTGCAGGGGCCCGGTCGGCAGGTGGCCGGTGGGCAGCAGCACCATGCGGGAGTGGCCGGCGCGCAGGGTGCGGGCCGCGGCGTGGGGCACGTACCCGAGTTCGTCGGCGGCCTCCCGTACCCGGCGGCGGGTCTGATCGCTGATCCGCACCTGCGCGTTGTTGTTGAGGACGTAGGACACGGTGGCCCGGGAGACGCCTGCGAGCCGCGCCACATCGGCGCTGGTCGGGACGGGGCCTTCGGTGGGCTGCTCGGGTAACTGACTCATGGCTGCGGGCAGTCTTCCAGACCCGGGCGACGCCCCGACGCGGCAGCCCTGCGCCGAGGGTACGCGGGGGCAGGACCTAGGGTGTTGCGATGACGATCCAGCACCGTACCGACAGCAATGAGGCCGGTTTCCACGGCCGGACCGGTTCCGCAGCCACCGCCCAGGCCGACCCGCGCGACGTGGGCCCGGTCCGCACCTCGTACGCCCCCGACCGGGACGGCGCACCCGACCCCGGGGAGATCGTCTGGACCTGGGTGCCGTTCGAGGAGAACGACGGGCGCGGCAAGGACCGTCCGGTCCTCGTCGTCGCGCGCGAGGCGGCGGGCACGCTGCTGGCCGTGCAGCTGTCCAGCAAGCAGCACGACATGGACCGGGAGTGGGTCTCCCTGGGCGCGGGCCCCTGGGACAGCTCGGGCCGCCCGTCCTGGGTGGACCTGGACCGGGTCCTGCGGGTCCACGAGGACGGGATGCGGCGTGAGGCGTGCGCTCTGGACCGGGGCAGGTTCGACCTGGTCGTCGGGCGGCTGAGGGAGCGTTACGGCTGGGCGTGACGGCGTCCGGCGAGCGCTGACCCTCACGGTCGACTTCAGGGTGAGGGTCAGCGCCGGTCGGCGAACACCCGGTCGAATGCCACTCTGGTGGGCGAATCCTCCTCCCGGCCGAGGATGCCGAAGGCGACCTGCTCGAAATGGCCCGCGAACCGGCCCTCGCCGGTGAGCAGCGTGTGGAACGCCCCGGCCACCGCCGCCGGGTCGTTCTGGAAGACGCCGCAGCCCCAGGCGCCCAGGACGAGCCTGCGGTAGCCGCAGACCGCGGCGACCTCCAGCACCCGTTCGGCCCGTGCGGCGAGCGCGGCGGGGACGCGGTGCGCCTCCTGCGGGGTCCGGGCGCGGATGACACCGGCGTTGGGGGCGGGTGAGGTCAGGAAGCCGACCGTGTACGGCGTGTCGAGGAGCCGGCCCCGGTCGTCACGGAAGACCGGCACGCCGGGTGAGTGGATGACCCGGTCGGTGTAGAACACGCTGCGCTCGGCACGGTGGTGGGCGTAGAAGTCGGGCACCCGCAGCAGCGTGGCGTACAGCGCGGAGGCCCGGCACAGGGCCTCCTCCTGCGCCTGGGCGCCGTTGAGGTAGCCGCCGCCGGGGTTGCGGGCGGAGGCGTAGTTCAGGACGGCGATCCGGCCGGACCGCTCGCGGGTCATCCGGGCGGCCGCCTCCAGGCTGCTCTCGCCGGTGACCGCGATGGCCGGTGTCCGGTCCCGGTCCAGCGCGGCGACGGCAACCGGGTCGGGGCCGTACAGCCGCGTACCCGTGAGGGCGGCGGCCACGTCCCTTTCGATGCTGATTTCCCGGCCGTTCACCGTGCGGTACGAACCCGCCTCGACGATGTTCTCCGTCTCGCGCGCGATCCCGCGCAGCCGGGCGCTCACGGCGCCTCCCCCTTATGGTGCATACGGGACATGATCGTCGCCCCCGCGTGAGCGACGCAATCGAATATCCGGCTCACGAGGCACTCTTGTGCGATCTCTTTGCAGCGGTTTGGGTAGGACGGACGCACCGGAAAGAGGAGGCCCGGCATGTCATCCGACACTCCCGGCGGCCACGGTCCGCCCGGCCTCGCACCGCCCCTCACGGAGGGCGCGGCGGAGGATTTACTGCGCGGCATCTGTTTCAAGACGGGTCCGCCGCGCACGGTCGGGGTCGAACTCGAATGGCTTCTGCACGATCGCGACCACCCGCACCGCCCCGTCCCGCCCCACCTGCTGGAGGCGGCCGCGACGGCCGTCCGGGCGCTGCCCCTGAGCGCGGCACTCACCTTCGAACCCGGCGGCCAGCTGGAGCTCAGCTCACGCCCCGCCCCTTCCCTGACGGCATGTGTCGACGACATCGCCGCCGATCTCACCACCGTACGGTCCGCCCTGGACGGTCTTGGCCTGGCTCCCGCCGGTTACGGCGTCGATCCCTGGCAATCACCGCGCCGGCTCCTGCGCGAGCCCCGGTACGAGGCCATGGAGCGGGCGCTCGACCGATGGGGCCCGGCCGGCCGCGCCATGATGTGCACCACCGCCTCCGTCCAGGTCTGCCTGGACGCCGGGGAGGAGGAGCCGGGCCCGCTCGGGTACGCGCGGCGCTGGCAGCTGACCCATCTGCTGGGCGCGGTCCTGGTGGCGGCCTTCGCCAACTCGCCGTTCCGGGAGGGCCGGCCGACACCCTGGCGGTCCGCGCGCCAGTCCCTCTGGGCCGCCCTGGACCCGAAGCGGACGCTGGCCCCGGACGGGCAGCTGCCGCCCCGGGACGCCTGGGCCGCCCACGTCCTGGACACGCCCGTGCTCTGCGTACGGGGAGACGGGCCGTGGGCCGTGCCGGACGGGCTCACGTTCCGCGACTGGATCCGGTCCGGGGTGCCCCGGCGGGCGGACCGGAGCGACCTCGACTACCACATCACGACGCTGTTCCCGCCGGCGCGGCCGCGCGGGCACCTGGAGCTGCGCATGATCGACGCGCAGCCCGGTGACGACGGCTGGATCGTGCCGCTCGCCGTCACGACCGCCCTGTTCGACGACCCGGAGGCCGCCGAGACGGTGTACCGGACCGTCAAGCCGCTGGCCGAGACCGCCGGTACGGGCGCAGCTCCGCGCAATCCGCTGTGGACCGCCGCCGCCCGGGACGGCCTGGCCGAGCCCGAACTGCGCCAGGCGGCGGACGTCTGCTTCAGGCTCGCCCTGGAGGCCCTGCCCCGGCTGGGCGCGAGCGTCGCGGTACGGGACGCGGTGGCCGGCTTCCACGACCGCTACGTCGCCCGGGGCCGATGTCCGGCCGACGATCTGCGGGACGTCCTCACCACGGGCGGGGCGCGCCGCCCGGCCCATCCGAAGGGGAACCTCTCATGACCGAATCCCCCGCTCCCCCGCACGCCGGGGACGACGAGGCGCTGCGCGAGCGCGCGCTCGCCGCGCTGCTGACCGCGCGTGAACGCACCACGCTCCTCACCGACAGCGTCGACGACCACGACCTCACCGCCCAGCACTCGCCTCTGATGTCGCCGCTGGTCTGGGACCTGGCGCACATCGGCAACCAGGAGGAGCTGTGGCTGCTGCGCGGTGTCGCCGGCCGGGAGGCGATGCGCCCGGAGATCGACGGCCTGTACGACGCCTTCGAGCATCCGCGCGCCACCCGGCCCTCGCTGCCGCTGCTGGCGCCCGGCGAGGCCCGCTCGTACGCCTCGGAGGTGCGCGGCAGGGCGTTGGACGTGCTGGAATCCACGCCGCTGGGTGACGGTCCGGCGCTGGTCAGGTCCGGTTTCGCCTTCGGGATGATCGCGCAGCACGAGCAGCAGCACGACGAGACGATGCTGATCACGCATCAGCTGCGTTCGGGCCCGGCGGCGCTGACGGCCCCGGAGCCGCCGCGTGCCGTGGACGCGCCGCCGGCCGAGGTCCTGGTGCCGGGCGGCCCGTTCACCATGGGTACGTCGGCCGAGCCGTGGGCCCTGGACAACGAACGCCCCGCGCATCAGCGGGACGTCCCCGGGTTCGTCATCGACACCGCCCCGGTGACGTGCGGCGCCTACCGGGCCTTCATCGAGGACGGCGGTTACGGCGAGCGGCGCTGGTGGGCGCCCGAGGGCTGGGCGATGGTCCGGGAGCACGAGCTGGCCGCCCCGCTGTTCTGGCACCGGGACTCCGGGCAGTGGCTGCGCCGCCGGTTCGGGGTGACCGAGCCGGTGCCGGACGACGAGCCGGTGCTGCACGTCAGCTGGTACGAGGCCGACGCGTACGCGCGCTGGGCGGGGCGGCGTCTGCCGACCGAGGCGGAGTGGGAGAAGGCGGCCCGCCACGACCCCGTGTCCGGGCGCTCCCGCCGCTATCCGTGGGGCGACGAGGACCCGACACCGGAGCGCGCCAATCTGGGGCAGCGCCATCTGCGGCCCGCGCCCGCCGGGGCGTACCCGGCCGGGCGGGCGCCGTGCGGGGCGGGGCAGCTGATCGCTGACGTGTGGGAGTGGACGGCGAGCGACTTCCTGCCGTACCCGGGGTTCGCGCCGTTCCCGTACCGCGAGTACTCCGAGGTGTTCTTCGGCCCTGAGCACAAGGTGCTGCGGGGCGGTTCGTTCGCGGTGGACACCGTGGCGTGCCGGGGTACGTTCCGCAACTGGGACCTGCCGGTCCGGCGGCAGATCTTCTCCGGGTTCCGTACCGCGAGGGATCTCTGATGTGCCGTCATATCGCCTATCTGGGGCCGCCGGTCGCCCTGGGCGAGATGGTCTCGCGGCCGGCGCACTCCTTGGTGCGGCAGTCCTGGGAGCCCCGCCGCCAGCGGTACGGCACGGTCAACGCGGACGGCTTCGGGGTCGGCTGGTACGCGGAGGGGGACCCGGTCCCGGGCCGCTACCGGCGCCAGGGCCCCGTCTGGGGCGACCAGACCTTCGCCGACCTGGCCCGGGTGGTCCGCAGCCACGCCCTGCTCGCCGCGGTCCGGGACGCGACGGGGGCCGACCCGGACGGCGAGGCCGCGGCGGCGCCGTTCGCCGCGGACCACGTCCTGTTCAGCCACAACGGCGCGGTGAGGGACTGGCCGGGTTCGATGGCGTCCGTGGCGGCCACCCTGCCCCCGGCCGAGCTGCTGCGGCTGACCGCCCGGAGCGACTCCGCCCTGGTGTGGGCCCTGGTCCGGCACCGGCTGGCGTCGGGCGACCCGCTCGCGCAGGCCGTGGCGGACACCGTGCTGGAGGTCGCCGAGGCCTCCCCCGCGTCCCGGCTCAACCTGCTGCTGACCGACGGCCGGTCCGTCGTGGCGACCGCCTGGGGCGACACCCTGTGGCATCTGACCGAGCCCGGCCGGCACACGGTCGTCGCCTCGGAACCGTACGACGACGATCCCCGCTGGTACGAGGTGCCGGACCGCACCCTGCTGACCGCGACCCCTGGCGACGTCCTGCTGACCCCGCTGAAGGAGCCCCGCACGTGAGTCCCTTCCTGCTGACCCGCACCCTGCCCGAGGACGCGACGGACGCGGCGCTGCGCGCCGACGTCCTGAACGGCCTGACCCGGGCCCCGAAGACGCTGCCGCCCAAGTGGTTCTACGACGCGCGGGGCAGCGAGCTGTTCGAGGAGATCACCCGGCTCCCCGAGTACTACCCGACGCGCGCCGAGCGGGAGATCCTGATCGACCGGGCCGTGGAGATCGCGGCGGCGTCGGGCGCGCGCACCCTGGTGGAGCTGGGTTCCGGCTCGTCCGAGAAGACGCGGTACCTGCTGGACGCGCTGACGGACCTGGAGAGTTACGTGCCGGTCGACGTCAGCGAGAGCGCACTGCGCGGCGCCGCGGACGCGCTGCTGAAGGAGCGGCCGCGCCTCTCCGTGCACGCGCTCATCGCCGACTTCACCGCCGGACTCACGCTGCCCGAAACGCCGGGGCCCCGGCTGGTGGCGTTCCTGGGCGGCACCCTCGGCAATCTGCTGCCGAGTGAGCGGGCGGTGTTCCTGAAGTCGGTGCGCGACCTGCTGGCGCCCGGGGACACGCTGCTGCTCGGCACGGATCTCGTGAAGGAGGAGGAGGTGCTCGTCGCGGCGTACGACGACGCGGCGGGGGTGACTGCGGCGTTCAACCGGAACGTGCTGTCGGTCGTCGACCGCGAACTGGGCGCGGACTTCGTGCCGGAGGACTTCGCGCACGTGGCGCGGTGGAATCCGCAGGAGGAGTGGATCGAGATGCGGCTGCGGGCGCGCCGGTCGCTGACGGTGAAGATCCCGGAACTGGATCTCGTGGTGCCGTTCGACGCGGGCGAGGAGCTGCGCACCGAGGTGTCGGCGAAGTTCCGTGAGGGCGGCGTGCGCCGCGAACTGGCCGCCGCGGGACTCCGCCTGGCCCATTGGTGGACGGACTCCGAGGACAGGTTCGCCCTGTCGCTGTCCAGGGTGGACTGACCGGGGTGCGGGGCGGGACCGGATGTCCGGTCCCGCCCCGCACCGGCGGGTCAGCTGCCGGCGAGCAGTTCGGTGATCTTGTCGGACGCGGTCTTCGCCTCGGTCGCCGGGTCGCCGCCCTGGAGGACCGCCGTCATGTAGGGCTTGATCGGGTTGTCGGCCTCGACCGCCGCCCACTGCGAGGAGTTGGGGGTGGCGTGGCCGCTCCTGGCGCCCTCGGCCATCGCGGCGGTGCTCTCCTGGCCCTCGACGACGCGGGCCAGCGCCGGCTTGTTGGGCACGTAGCTCATGGTCTTGGCCAGGTCCTCCTGCCACTTGGCCCCGGCCAGGGCCTTGATCACTTCGTAGCCCGCGCTGCGCTGGTCGGCCTTCTGCGGCACGATCAGGTCCGAGCCGCCGGTGAACACCGAGCCGGGAGCCTTCGCGGTCTTGCCGGGGATCGGGAAGTAGCCCAGTTTGCCCTTGAGTTCGGGGTTCTTCTTCTCGATGAGCGTCGCGGTGCTGGGGGTGGAGATGATCTGGGCGACATTCCCCTCGGCGAACACATTGCCCTGCGGGGGCTTTTCCTCGTCGGCGTTCTTGGGTCCCTCGCCCAGCGACTGGAGTTGGGAATAGAACTGCATGCCCTTGAGTGCGGCGGGCGAGTCGAGGGCGCCCTGCCAGTCGCCCCCCTTGTCGCTTGCGAGTTCCCCGCCCTCGTCCCAGATGAACCCGGCGAGCACGTACCAGTTCTGTCCCGGCAGATACATGCCCTGGATTCCGTCGCCGTTGAGTTTCTCGGTGTCCGCGATCCACTCCGCACGCGTCTTCGGCGGGTTCTTGATACCCGCCGCCTCGAAGAGATCCTTGTTGTAGATGACCACCCGGTTGGCCGCGTACCACGGGATTCCGTACTGGACGCCACCGATGCTGCCCGGCTCGGCGAGACCGGGGATCCAGTCCTCGCTGCCCAGGTCACGCATGGATTCCAGGGTCAGGTCGCGCAGGTTGCCGCTCGCCGCGTACTGGGCGACCTGGGTGTTGCCGACCTCGATGACGTCGGGGGTGTCCTCGCCGGCGAGCGCGTCCATGACCTTCGGGCCGATGCCGCCCCATTCCTGGATCTTGAACTCCAGTTCGACCGAGGAGTGCTCCTCCTCGTACGACTTCTTGAAACGGTCCAGGAAGTCGGCGGTAACGCTGTCCTTCATCAGCCAGATCGTCACCTTCTTGTCACCGGAGCCGCCCGTGCCGGGGATCAGGCCGCACCCACCCAGCGCAACGGTGGAAATAAGGGCGACAGCTCCGAAGAGCATGCGGTTCTTCACGGATTCACCTTCTGCGAAACGGCAGGACGATATGCGGACCCGGTGTGGGGGACTGCGGGCTGCGCTCGCACGGGTGTGGCTGGATTTTGGTATGGACCAATACTTTGGTCAAGGGCCGTTCCGGACATGCGTGACGACTGCGACCCCTCGCGAACCGGGCCGAGGTAGGGCACCTTGGTAAGGGCGAGAGGAGACAAACCATGCCAAATCACACGTATCGCGTCACCGAAATCGTAGGAACCTCCCAGGAGGGTGTGGACGAGGCCATCCGCAACGGCGTCGCAAGAGCCTCGGAAACGTTGCACAATCTCGACTGGTTCGAGATCACCCAGGTGCGCGGGCAGATCGAGGATGGCCGAATCGCGCACTATCAGGTCGGCCTGAAAGTGGGCTTCCGGCTCGACGACCCGCAGTGACGCGAGGGGCCGTCGCCGCACGGCGAACACGGCCGGGTCAGGTGCGCCCCTCCCGCTCCTGCGCGTCCTTCAGCTCGGGCGAGGCCGGCGTCCAGCGGGCGCGCACCACGGTGAATCCGGCCAGCTCGGCGCCGTCGCAGACCAGTTCGTCGTCGTCGACGAGCATGCGTACCGTACGGTCGCGACCCAGCCGTTCCAGGATCTCCAGCTTGGTCCGGCGCGCCGGCCGGCGGTCGTCATTGCGCCGCATGTGCAGCGGCCCCTCGGGCAGCCCCTGCCGGGACAGCCAGGCCAGGGTGTCCTTGCGGCAGCGCTCGGGCCGCCCGGTGAGGTAGACGATCTCGCACTCCCCGGCGCTGCTCAGCACCAGGCGTACGCCCTCGTCCAGCGGCGGGTCGTCGACCGCGGCGGCGAAGAAGGCCGCCCAGTCGCGGCGGCCCTCCAGGAAGTGCTGGCGGTGGGCGGTGTCGGCGAGCGTACCGTCAAGATCGAACACGGCCACGGGCCGGACGTCGTTTGTCATGCGGCCAGCAAACCAAGTGGCAGTCCCGTCCGGCGAACCGGCACGACCACCGAGCGCATGGAGACCCCGCCCCCATGACCTCCCCCCACGATCCGTACGTCCGGGTCCGAGGCGCCCGCGAGCACAATCTGCGGAATGCCGATGTCGACATCCCCCGCGACACCCTCACCGTCTTCACCGGCGTCTCCGGCTCGGGCAAGTCCTCGCTGGCCTTCGGCACGATCTACGCGGAGGCACAGCGCCGCTACTTCGAGTCCGTCGCCCCGTACGCCCGGCGGCTGATCCATCAGGTCGGCGCCCCCGCGGTCGGCGAGGTCACCGGGCTGCCTCCCGCCGTCTCGCTGGAGCAGCGCAGGTCGGCGCCCGGCGCCCGGTCGTCCGTGGGCACGGTGACCACGCTGTCCAACTCGCTGCGGATGCTGTTCTCCCGGGCCGGCGACTACCCGGAGGGGGCCGAGCGGCTGGACTCGGACGCGTTCTCGCCGAACACCGCCGTCGGCGCCTGTCCGCGCTGCCACGGCCTCGGGCGGGTCCACCGCACGAGCGAAGAACTGCTGGTCCCGGACCCGGGCCTGTCGATCCGGGAGGGCGCCATCGCCGCGTGGCCCGGTGCCTGGCAGGGCAAGAACCTGCGCGATGTGCTGGACGCGCTCGGTTACGACGTGGACCGGCCGTGGCGGGAGCTGGAGGCCGCCGACCGGGAGTGGATCCTGTTCACCGACGAGCAGCCGGTGGTGACGGTCCATCCGGTGCGCGAGGCCGGCCGGATCCAACGGCCTTACCAGGGCACGTACATGAGCGCGCGACGCTATGTGATGCACACCTTCGCGGACTCCAGGAGCGCCACCCTGCGGGCGAAGGCCGAGCGCTTCCTCACCAGCGAGCCCTGCCCGGTGTGCGAGGGCAGCCGGCTGCGGCCCGAGGCCATGGCGGTGACGTTCGCCGGACGTACGATCGCTCAGCTCGCGGGCCTCGCGCTGACCGAACTGGCCGACGTGCTGACGGCGGCGGGCGGCGGCGGGACCGCCCGGGTGCTGACGGCGGACCTCCTCGCCCGGATCGCGACCGTCACCGAACTCGGCCTCGGCTACCTGAGTCTGGACCGCACGGCGCCCACGCTCTCCTCGGGCGAGCTCCAGCGGCTGCGGCTGGCGACCCAGCTGCGGGCCGGCCTCTTCGGTGTGGTGTACGTCCTGGACGAGCCGTCGGCCGGTCTGCACCCGGCGGACACGGAGGCGCTGCTCGCGGTGCTGGGGCGGCTGAAGGAGTCCGGCAACACGGTCTTCGTGGTGGAGCACCAGATGGACGTGGTGCGGCGGGCGGACTGGCTCGTCGACGTCGGACCGCTGGCCGGCGAGCACGGAGGCCGGGTCCTGCACAGCGGGCCGCCCGCCGGCCTCGCCGAGGTCGCGGACTCGGCCACCCGGCGCTTCCTGTTCCCCGACGCCCCTCCCCCGCCGCGCGAGGTCCGCGCCCCCTCGGGCTGGCTGCGGCTGTACGGGGTGGACCGTCACAACGTGCGCGGGGCGGACGCGGCGTTCCCGCTCGGGGTCTTCACGGCGGTCACCGGGGTCTCCGGCTCCGGCAAGTCGACGCTGGTGGGGCAGGTCCTGGCGGGCGCGCCGGCCGACCGGCGGGCCGCCGCGGAGGACCAGGAACGGCCCGTGACCGGATACGCCCGCGCCGACGGGCTGGAGGCGGTGGACCGGCTCGTCCAGGTCGACCAGCGCCCCATCGGCCGTACGCCCCGGTCCAACCTGGCCACGTACACCGGTCTCTTCGACGTGGTGCGCAAGCTGTTCGCGGCCACGCCCCTGGCCGGGGAGCGGGGGTACCGGGCCGGGCGGTTCTCGTTCAACGTGACCGGTGGGCGGTGCGAGACGTGCCAGGGCGAGGGCTTCGTCTCGGTGGAGCTGCTGTTCCTGCCGAGCACGTACGCGCCCTGCCCGGACTGTCACGGGGCACGGTACAACGCCGAGACGCTGGAGGTCACTTGGCGCGGGCTGAACATCGCCCAGGTGCTGGACCTGACCGTCGAGTCGGCGGCCGGGTTCTTCGCGGACACCCCGGCCGCCGCGCGCAGCCTGCACACGCTGCTCGACGTGGGGCTCGGCTATCTGCGGCTCGGGCAGCCGGCGACGGAGCTGTCCGGCGGTGAGGCGCAGCGGATCAAGCTGGCGGCGGAGCTCCAGCGGGCCCGGCGGGGCCACACGCTGTACCTGCTGGACGAGCCGACGACGGGTTTGCATCCGGCCGATATCGAGGTGCTGATGCGTCAGTTGCACGGGCTGGTGGAGGCCGGCTCCACGGTGGTGGTCGTGGAGCACGACATGGCGGTGGTCGCGGGAGCGGACTGGGTGATCGACCTCGGTCCGGGCGGTGGTGACCGGGGGGGCCGGATCGTCGCGGCGGGGCCGCCGGTGGAGGTGGCGCGGGCGCCCGAGAGCCGTACGGCGGGGTATCTGCGGGCTGCCATGGGCCTGGCCTGAGCGTCTGGCCCCACCCAACTCCGCGTCGTCGCAGTCAGGTTGGCGGCGGCCACGAGGAAGGGGAATGAAACAGTAAAGAATGTTGACAGTTAGCTGGTCCATACCAATCATGGGCATGCCACGCGGTCGTTCGTCGCCGCGCGGCATGTGACCCCCGGCCGGGAATCACAGGAACGGGCCGCGCCCCTCACCGGGCGCGGCCGAGCCGTGCATCCGCCCGTTGTCCCACCCCGCTGGGAGCTGCCCCATGAGACGTCCAAGAACAGTCGGCGCCGTCCTGAGCGCCTTGGCCACCGTCGTCGCGTCCGCAGGACTGGTCCTCGGATCAGGCGCCGGCGCACAGGCCGCCACCACCGCCGCCACCCCCATGCCCGCGCACGTCTTCGCCCCGTACTTCGAGGCGTGGAACGGCGACAGCCCGGCCGCCCTCGCACAGGCGTCCGGTGCCAAGTACCTGACGATGGCCTTCATCCAGACGGAGTCCCGCGGCTCCTGCACCCCGTACTGGAACGGCGATTCGAGCATGCCGATCGCCCAGTCCGAGTTCGGCGCCGACTTCACCACGATGCGGTCGCGCGGCGGCGATGTGATCCCGTCGTTCGGCGGCTACACCGCGGACAACACCGGCACCGAGATCGCCGACAGCTGCACGAACGTCGACTCGATCGCCGCCGCGTACGAGAAGGTCATCTCGACCTACGACGTGTCCCGCCTCGACATGGACATCGAGGACAACTCACTGGACAACAACGCCGGGATCGACCGCCGCAACAAGGCGCTCAAGAAGGTCCAGGACTGGGCCGCCGCCAACGGCCGCCCGCTGCAGATCTCGTACACCCTGCCCACCACCACGCACGGTCTCGCCGAGTCCGGGCTCGCGGTGCTGGAGAACGCGGTGTCCAACGGCACCAAGGTCGACGTCGTCAACCTCATGACGTTCGACTACTACGACGGCGCCGCGCACGACATGGCCAAGGACACCCAGACGTCCATCACCGGTCTGAAGGGCCAGCTGGCCTCGCTGTACCCGTCGAAGACCGAGGCCCAGCTGTGGGGCATGACCGGCATCATCGAGATGCCCGGCATCGACGACTACGGACCGGCCGAGACCTTCACCACGGCCAACGCACCCGTGGTGTACGACTGGGCGGTCTCCAAGGGCGTCAACACCCTGTCGTTCTGGGCGCTCCAGCGTGACAACGGCGGCTGCCCCGGCACCGGCGGGAGCGACACCTGCTCCGGAATCGCGCAGGACACCTGGTACTTCACCCACACCTTCGCGCCGTTCACGAGCGGCGGCAGCGGCCCGGTGACCGACGACTACTCGGTGGCCGTGACCCCCTCCTCGGCCACGGTCGAGCCGGGCAAGTCGACGACCGCCACCGTGAAGACCGCGGTGACCTCGGGCGCCGCGAAGACCGTCGCGCTGACCACGAGCGGTGCCCCGGCCGGGGTGACCGCGACGCTCAGCCCGACCTCGGTGACGGCCGGCGGCTCCTCGACGCTGACGCTCAGCGCCTCGGCGTCGGTGGCGCCGGGCACGTACACCGTCAACGTCACCGGCACCTCCGGCACGCTCAGCCACTCGGCGTCCTTCACCCTGACGGTGCCGGGTTCCGGTGGCGGTACGGGGTCACTGGTCAACGGTGACTTCGAGACCGGTGCGCTCGGCCCCTGGACCTGTGAGTCCGGTGGCGCGGTCGTCTCCTCACCGGTGCACGGCGGTACGCACGCGCTGTCCGTCGCGGCGACTTCCTCGCAGACGGGCGAGTGCGCGCAGACGCTCGCCCTCTCCCCCAACACCAAGTACACCCTTCAGGGTTATGTGCAGGGGAACTACGCGTACCTCGGTGTTCGGGGCGGCGCGACGGCGAGCACCTGGGGCCTCTTCAGCGGCTACACCAAGCAGTCGGTGTCCTTCACCACCGGTTCGAGCGGCTCGGTGACGGTCTACCTGCACGGCTGGTACGGCCAGGGCACGGTCTACGGCGACGACCTCTCGGTCACCAAGGCCTGACCCGGTACGTGTGAGGCATTGAGGGTCCCGGAGGCGGGCGGCCTCCGGGACCCTCGGCCGTACGGCGGCTCAGCGGCGCGCCTTGCGGGTGGCCCGCAGCCACTCCTTGTTCATCGCCGAGATCGAAGGCAGCGGGATGCCCTTGGGGCAGGCGGTCGCGCACTCCCCGGTGAGCGTGCAGCCGCCGAAGCCCTCGCTGTCCATCTGCTCCACCATGTCGAGCACCCGGGTCTCCCGCTCGGGGGCGCCCTGCGGCAGCACGTTCAGGTGGTTGACCTTCGCCGAGGTGAAGAGCATCGCCGAACCGTTCGGACAGGCGGCGACACAGGCGCCGCAGCCGATGCACTCGGCGTGCTCGAAGGCGAAATCGGCATCCGGCTTGGGCACGGGCGTGGCGTGCGCGTCCGGGGCCGTACCGGTCGGAGCGGAGATGTAGCCGCCGGCCTGGATGATCCGGTCGAAGGCCGAGCGGTCCACGACCAGGTCCTTGACGACCGGGAAGGCCGAGGCCCGCCAGGGCTCGATGTCGATGGTGTCGCCGTCGTCGAAGGACCGCATGTGCAGCTGGCAGGTGGTGGTCCGCTCCGGGCCGTGGGCGTCGCCGTTGATGACGAGGCTGCACGCGCCGCAGATGCCCTCGCGGCAGTCGTGGTCGAAGGCCACGGGATCGTCACCGGCGAGGATCAGTTCCTCGTTGAGGGTGTCGAGCATCTCCAGGAACGACATGTCCTGCGAGATGCCGTCCACTTCGTAGGTGGACATGGCGCCGGGGGCGTCGGTGTTCTTCTGGCGCCAGACGCGCAGGGTGAGCTTCATGCGTAGCTCCGCTGGGTGGGGTGGACGTACTCGAAGACGAGGTCTTCCTTGTGCAGGACGGGTGCTTCGCCGGTGCCGGTGAACTCCCAGGCGGCGCCGTAGCAGAACTCCTCGTCGCGGCGGGCCGCCTCGCCGTCCGGGGTCTGGGACTCCTCGCGGAAGTGGCCGCCGCAGGACTCGGCGCGGTGCAGGGCGTCGAGGCACATCAGCTCGGCGAGCTCCAGGTAGTCGACGACGCGGTTGGCCTTCTCCAGCGACTGGTTGAGTTCGTCGCCGGTGCCGGGGACCTTGATGCGGCGCCAGAACTCCTCGCGGATCAGGGGGATCCGGGCGAGCGCGGTGCGCAGCCCCTCCTCGTTGCGGGCCATCCCGCAGTACTCCCACATGAGTTCGCCGATCTCGCGGTGGAATGAGTCGGGGGTGCGGTCGCCGTCGACGGCCAGCAGCAGGTTGAGCCGGTCCTCGGTCTCGGCGACGGCCTCCTCCACGGCGGGGTGCGAGGCGTCGACCTCGTCGTGGTGCGGGTTGCGGGCGAGGTAGTCGTTGATGGTGGAGGGCAGGACGAAGTAGCCGTCGGCGAGGCCCTGCATCAGCGCGGACGCGCCGAGCCGGTTCGCGCCGTGGTCCGAGAAATTGGCCTCACCGATCGCGAAGAGACCCGGCACGGTGGTCTGGAGGTCGTAGTCGACCCAGAGCCCGCCCATCGTGTAGTGCACGGCGGGGTAGATCCGCATCGGCGTCACGTACGGGTCCTCGGCGGTGATCCGGGCGTACATGTCGAAGAGGTTGCCGTACTTCTCCTCGACCTTCGGCCGGCCCATCCGCCCGATGGCCTCGGCGAAGTCCAGGTAGACGCCCTGGCCGCCGGGTCCGACGCCGCGCCCCTCGTCGCAGACGTTCTTCGCGGCGCGCGAGGCGATGTCGCGGGGCACGAGGTTGCCGAAGGAGGGGTACTGGCGCTCCAGGTAGTAGTCGCGCTCGTCTTCGGGGATCTCGTTGGCCGGGCGGGTGTCTCCCTTGGCCTTCGGGACCCAGATGCGGCCGTCGTTGCGCAGCGACTCGCTCATCAGCGTCAGCTTGGACTGGTGGTCGCCGGTGCGCGGGATGCAGGTGGGGTGGATCTGGGTGAAGCAGGGATTCGCGAAGAGGGCGCCGCGCCGGTGTGCCCGCCAGACGGCTGTGGCGTTGGAGTTCATCGCGTTGGTCGACAGGTAGAAGACGTTCCCGTAGCCGCCGCTCGCGAGGACCACGGCGTCGGCGAAGTAGGTTTCGATCCTCCCCGTGACGAGGTCCCGGGCGACGATCCCGCGCGCCCGGCCGTCGACGACGATCAGGTCGAGCATCTCGGTACGGGGGTGCAGCTCGACGTTGCCCGCGGCGATCTGCCGGGACAGCGCCTGGTAGGCGCCGAGGAGCAGCTGCTGTCCGGTCTGGCCTCGGGCGTAGAAGGTGCGGGAGACCTGGACGCCGCCGAAGGAGCGGTTGTCGAGGAGTCCGCCGTACTCACGGGCGAAGGGGACGCCCTGCGCCACGCACTGGTCGATGATCTCGACGGAGATCTGGGCCAGGCGGTGCACGTTGGACTCGCGGGCGCGGAAGTCGCCGCCCTTGACGGTGTCGTAGAAGAGGCGGTGCACCGAGTCGCCGTCGTTGCGGTAGTTCTTTGCCGCGTTGATGCCGCCCTGCGCGGCGACGGAGTGCGCGCGGCGGGGCGAGTCCTGGAAGCAGAACTGGACGACGCGGTAGCCCTGTTCGGCCAGGGTCGCGCCGGCCGAACCGCCGGCCAGGCCGGTGCCGACGACGATGACGGTGTGCTTGCGCCGGTTGGCGGGGTTGACCAGCTTGGCCTCGAAGCGGCGGGTGTCCCAGCGTTCCGCGACGGGGCCCGCGGGGGCCTTGGTGTCGGCGACGGGTTCGCCGGTCGTGTAGTGCGTGTAGTCGTTCATGTCAGCTCACCACTCCGGTCATGACGGCGACGGGTACGGAGATGAAGCCCACCGTCAGCACCAGCGCGAGGACGTTGGCGAGGGTCTTCAGGGCGCGGTCGCGGCTCGCGCGGCCGGCGCCCAGGGTCTGCGCGACGCTCCAGAACCCGTGCTGGACGTGGAGCCCCAGGGCGAGCATCGCGACGATGTAGATGACGTTGCCGTACCAGGTCGAGAAGGTGTCGACGACGTTCTGGTACGGGTGCCCGTGCTGGAAGCCGCCGGAGTGCACGGTGCCGGTCGTCAGGTCCAGGATGTGCCAGACGATGAACAGCCCGAGGATGATCCCGCCGTAGCGCATGGTGCGGGTGGCGTAGCTCGCGCGCGGCCGCTTGTGCACGTAAGTGATGGGCCGGGCCCGCAGGTCGCGCCTGCTGAGCTGGTACGCGGAGACCGCGTGCAGCACCACGGCGGCGACGAGCACGACGCGCACGATCCACAGCGCCCACTCGTGGTGCAGGAACGGCTCGCCCATCACGCGCAGCCAGTGCGCGTAGCCGTTGAACTCGTCGGACCCGAAGAAGATCTTCAGGTTTCCGATCATGTGGACGACCAGGTAGAGGAGCATGACCAGTCCGCTGACGGCCATGATCACCTTCTTGCCGACGGTCGAGTCCCACAGCGTGCGCGTCATGGACGGCCGTCGGTCCGTCCGGGTTGCCAATGCCATGGACACGACGCTAGGTCCGGAGGGGCCGATCAGTCCAAGTCATGGAATGGCTGCTGTCCATAGGCAGTCCCTATCAGGCGGGGTAGCGTGGGGTGATGCAGTTCCAGCAGCTCACCTATTTCGTGGCCGTCGCCGAGGCCCGGCACTTCACACGCGCCGCCGAGGAGGTGCACGTCTCGCAGCCCTCGCTCTCCCAGCAGATCCGGGCCCTGGAGAACGAGCTGGGCGCCGAGCTGTTCAGCCGGGCGCGGGGCAACATCACGCTGACGGACGCGGGCGAGGCACTGCTGCCGCTCGCCCGGCGCATCCTGGCCGACGCCGACACCGCGCGCCACGAGGTGCAGGAGCTGGCGCAGCTGCGCCGGGGCCGGGTGAGGCTGGGGGCGACGCCCAGCGTGTGCACCGGGCTGCTGCCCGAGGTGTTGCGCGCCTTCCACGACCTGCACCCGGGCATCCAGCTGCTCCTGGAGGAGGGCGGTTCGCACGACCTGGTACGGGAGCTGGCGCGCGGGGCGCTCGACCTGGCCCTGGTGGTGCTGCCGCTGCCCGCCGCCTCACCGGCGCTCACCACGGTCGAGCTGCTCCAGGAGGACCTGGTGGTCGTCTCGTCGGCGCAGCGCCCCCGGCCGGGCCGGGGCGGCCGGGTCCGGATCGCCGACCTGGAGGGCGAGCCGCTGGTGATGTTCCGGCACGGCTACGACCTGCGGGAGCTGACGGTGGCCGCCTGCCGGGCGGAGGGCTTCGAACCGTCGTTCACGGTGGAGGGCGGCGAGATGGACGCGGTGCTCGGCTTCGTCCGGGCGGGCCTGGGCATCGCGGTCGTCCCGCACATGGTCGCCGCCCGCGCCGGGGCGGACCTGCGCGCGACGCCGCTGGCCCGCCCGGGGCTCCGCCGCACCATCGCGCTGGCCCACCGCAGCGACGTGGCCCCGCCGCGCGCGGCCCGCGAGCTCCAGCGGGTCCTGCTGGCGCGGCGGGCGGACACCGCGACCCCGTGAGAGGGCACGGCGTCCGTCCGGCTCACACCGCGTCGGCCAGCAGCAGCGAGTGGATGCGGTCCGGCGCGCCCGGCCGGGCGTAGTACCAGCCCTGGGCCGTGTCGCAGCCCAGCTGCCGCAGCTGCTCGGCCTGGGCGCCGGTCTCCACGCCCTCCACGGTGACCGCGAGGTCCAGGCTGTGCGCGAGCGAGACGATCCCCTCGACGATCTTGAGGTCGACCGGGTCCGCCGGGTGGTGCTGCATCCCCTGGGTGAAGGACCGGTCCAGCTTCAGCACGCTCACCGGCAGCCTGCGCAGGTTCGCGAGGTTGGAGTATCCGGTGCCGAAGTCGTCGAGCGCGATGTCGACGCCCATCTCGGCCAGCTGGCGCAGCGGTTTGAGCAGGTCCTCGTCGGCGCCGATGAGCGCGGACTCGGTGACCTCCAGGCACAGCGCGCCCGCTTCGAGTCCGGATCGTTCCAGGACGTCGACGGTCTCCGCGACCAGTTGAGGGTGGTGCAGCTGGGCCGGCGAGAGGTTGACGTTGATGCGCAGCGGACCGCCGTCGGTGTGCCGCTCCTGCCAGAAGTTGGCCTGCCGGACCGATTCCTCCAGGACCCAGCGGCCGAGCGGCACGATGAGCCCGGTGTGCTCGGCCAGCGCGATGAACCGGTCGGGCCCCAGCACCCCGTGCTGCGGGTGGCACCAGCGTACGAGGGCCTCCGCGCCGTGCACCGTACCGTCGCCGAGGTGGACCAGCGGCTGGTACTCGATGAAGAACTCGCCGCGTTCCAGGGCGGCCGGCAGGGCCGTGGTCAGCCCGTGCCGTGTGATGGCCCGGGCATCCGCCTCCGCGTCGGCCAGCTCGAAGCGGTTGCCGCCCGCCGACTTGGCGCGGTACATGGTGATGTCGGCGCTGCGCAGCACCTCCGCGGCGCTGCGCTCCCCGGCGGGGCCTTCGACGATCCCGATCGAACCGCGGACGGTCAGCTCGCGCCCGTCGAGCCGGATGGGGGCGCCGAGCACGCCGAGGATGCGGCAGGCGAGTTCGTCGACCTCGGCGGGCGAGTCGAAGCTCGTCGTGAGGGCCACGAACTCGTCGCCGCCGAGCCGGGCGACCATCTCGCCGGGCGCGGTGGCACAGCTCTGGAGGCGGTCGGCGACCTCGACGAGCAGCCGGTCGCCCGCGGCGTGGCCGAGGCTGTCGTTGATCGCCTTGAAGCCGTCGAGGTCCAGGTAGCAGAGCCCGAAGCGGCTGCCGTCGCCGGCTGAGAGCGCTTTCTCCAGGCGCTCGAAGAAGAGCGTCCGGTTGGGCAGGCCGGTGAGGGCGTCGTGGGTGGCCTCGTAGCGCAGCCGCAGGTTGAGGAGCCTGCGCTCGGTGGTGTCCTCCAGCAGCGCCAGCTGGTACTCGGGCCGGCCCTCGGAGTCGCGCAGCAGCGAGACCGTCAGGTTGGTCCACAGGACGGTGCCGTCGTTGCGGTAGTACGGCTTCTCGACCCGGTAGTGCTCGCGTTCGCCGCGTACCAGCTCGTTGTAGTACTTCCAGACCTGCGGGGAGTCCTCGGGGTGGACCCACTCGTTGACGCGGTGGCTGAGGACGTGGTTCTCCAGGCCGCCGAACATCCGCGTGAGGGTGTCGTTGACCTCCAGCACGTTGCCGTCCAGGTCGGCGATGCCGATGCCGATCGCCGCGTCCTTGAAGACGGCCCGGAAGCGCGCCTCGGTGGCGTGCAGGGCCTGTTCGGCGTGGGAGCGGGCGGCGAGCGCCGAGCGGGCGATGGCCTCCTGCTCGGCCAGCGTCCGTTCGCGCAGGGCCTGGGTGAAGCCGGCCGCCACCGCGTGCTGGACGCGGGCGCAGCGGGAACGGCTGTCCTCGGTGGTCAGGGCCACCGGACCGTTGCTGCCGCAGTAGAGCACCAGGTAGGAGTCGACGACGCCGAGCGTGGAACTCAGCGCGTCCGGATCGGTGCAGTGGGCGGCGACGAGCGCGCCGCCCACCGACGCCGCCGCCGCCGGGTCGAACGGGCGGGCGTGCAGGGTCTCGCTGAGCGTGCGGGCCAGCGGGAGCAGGTGCTGCTCGAACTCCGGCCGGGTCATGGAGGTGGCCGTCGACGGGAAGATGGCACGGCTCCAGATGGTGGCGAACCTCCGGAGCCGGTCCTCGGGGCCGTCGGGTGCCGCGTCCGGGGCGCCGGACGGCTGGGCGGGAATGCTCACGCCGTGCGTCCCACTCCCGCGATGCCCGAGAAGGCGTACGGGTCCTCGTTCTCCGGCGCCGCCGTGCTCTCGGGGCGCCACTCCGGCATCGGGACGAGGCCCGGCTCGACGAGCTCGAAGCCGTCGAAGAAGCCGGCGATCTCCTCGCGGGTACGCATGACCAGCGGGTTGCGGATGTTCTGGTACACGCCTACCGTGCCGCCGGCCTCCTCGCGGGACAGCGGAATGCCCTCGTACGCGGCGTGGGTGACGACCAGGAGGCTGCCGGGCGCCAGCATGTCGCGGAGTGCGGCGACGGCGGCGCGCGGGTCGTCGGAGTCCTCGATGAAGTGGAGGACGGCAACGAGCAGCAGAGCCACGGGGCGGTCGAAGTCGAGGAGCTTGGCGACCTCGGGGCTGTCCCGGATCTCCTGGGGCCTGCGCAGGTCGGCGGCGGATATCGTCGCGCCCTCGTTGCCATCCAGGACCGCCTGGCTGTGCGCGACCGCGACCGGGTCGTGGTCGACGTAGGCGACCCTGGCCGCGGGGTCGATGGCCTGGGCGACCTCGTGGACATTGCCGAACGTGGGTATCCCGGAGCCGATGTCGAGGAACTGGGTGACGCCCTCGCTCAGGGCGTATCGCACCGCCCGTCGCATAAACGCCCGGTTCGCCTGCATCGCCTTGGGAAGTCCCGGCATGAACTCCATGGCCTTCCGGGCCGCTTCCCGGTCCACCTCGAAATTGTGCGAGCCGCCCAGATAGAAATCATACATTCGGGACACGCTCGGCACCGAAATGTCAATGCCTTGCGGTGCCCAGGCGGGACGCTCCATCGATGTCTCCAACAAGTCGCCACGGCGATCCGGCCATGTTCATGGTCAGTGTGGACCAGAGGCTACTGATCCATCGCCAAGAGAGCGAGTAGAAACGGAAATTAGCCGTCCGTTATTGGTCACACTCGCATGGCATGTGCAACCGCCTCGTCGCTGCCCGTCACATTCGGCGAACGGAAGGCATCAAATAGTTCACTCCCGGACTACTTTGGCGCACTGCCGGACTCAGCGCCCACGGACGCCGGCGTCATGTGCCGCGGGAGCCTTGGCCGTTGGCGTCCGCTGGGCGGATGCGCCGGGAAGGGTACGGGCGGCCGCGGCTCCGGCAGGCCGTCACCCCTGACCCCGACGCCGTTCCCGCCGTGGAATCCGCGGATCCGGTGTCGGCGCCTTGGCCGCCATTCTCGGCAGAGGGGGTCGACAATCGGCCATTCCCGAAGACAGAGACCCGGCACCGGCCCGTTCCTTTTCATCGCCTCTCCAAACCCTCCGCACCCCAGGTCCCCTCCATCAGGCGAATCACCACGGCGCCCGGCGTGCCTCCGCGCGGCCCGGAACATGCTCCCCGTCGTGTACGGATCACTCTTCTGGCGGCTGGCCGCGGCGCTCGCACTCACCTGGCTGCTGACCGCGCCCACCCCCGCGAGCGCCGACAGCTGCGCATACGCGTCCATCGGGGACGACGACGGCGGGACGGCCGTGGCCGTGAGCGGCGACGGCAGCTGCTTCGCCGGGCCGGTGCCGGAGCCCACCCCGACGCCCCCGCCGAAACCGAAGCCGCCGCCACCGCCGCCGCCCCCTCCCCCGAAACCGGCACCACCCCCGCCACCGCCCCCGCCGCTCCCTCCGGCACCCGAACCCGAGCCGGCACCCCCGCCTCCGCCGCCTCCTCCTCCGCCACCCGCCCTCGCGCCGAAGCCGGTGCCGAAGCCCTCTCCGTCCGTACGCCCTTCGCCTTCCGTCGCCCCCATCGCGCTCCCCGCCTACCGCAGACCGGTGCGCAAAACACCGGAGCGCCACACCTCGTTGGTCTCGCTCACCTTGGTGGTCACCGCGCCCGCGGTGTTCGCCGTCGCCGTGCTGCGGCCCCGTTCCCGCTGAAACCCGGAGACGCTCATGTCGGAATGGCTCGTTCTCACTCTCGCCATGGTGGCGGCCACGGCCGTCGTCCTGACCATCGCCGTCCTCAGCAACCGCAGACTCCCGGAGGACGACGACCCGTCCGAAACCCCCGACGTCATCGAGTACATGACGATGATGATCGGCGTGATCTACGCCATCGTGCTGGGCCTCGCCATCGCGGGTGTCTGGGAGGGCCGGAGCGCCGCGCAGGAGTACGTACGCCAGGAGGCCCAGGCCCTGCACGAGGTGAGCGCGCGCTCCTCCGTCTACCCGCAGGAGGTACGCACCCGCATCCGGGCCGACGTCGACGCGTACGTGAGCTACGTGGTGCACGACGAGTGGCGGACCATGACCGAGCACGGGGCGCTCGGCGACCACGGGGCCGAGCTTCTGGACAAGGTCCGGGCCGATGTGACGGACTACCGGCCGAGGACGGACCACGAGGGGCAGGCGTACCAGCCACTGGTCGACCAGGTGGCGGCCGCCGACGACGCCCGCAGCGCGCGGGGGCAGAGCGCCGGCGCGACCATGCCCGGGGTGGTGTGGTTCGGGCTGATCATCGGCGCCCTGGTCACCGTGGGGCTGATCTTCACCCTCCAGATCCGCCGGACGTTCCGGGAACTTTTGCTGGCCGGGCTCTTCAGTGTGCTGATCGCCTTCCTCCTCTTCCTGATCTGGGACTTCGACTCACCGTTCGGGCGGGGCTTCTCGGCCACCGCCGCTCCCTTCCTGGAGCTGTTCCCTGGGGCCGCGGGCGGGTAGCAAACACCCCGTCCGCCGCCCGGGGGACAGGGGTGCCCCATTCGCCGGACCCCGATCGCGGCCGAAATGCACCACTTCTAGCGTGGGCCCCATTCGAGGTGCATTTATGACGCTTTGTGGAAATCCGTTCCGCAGCTGCTCCTCGGGGACCCGGAGGATTCACCATGCGCGCAATACGTGTCGCCCCCGTCGCTCTGCTCGGCGCCGCAGCACTCGCCCTGACCGCCCCGGCCGTGACGGCTTACGCCGCGACCGCCGGCGGTCCGTCGGGCGGCGGGAACGGGTACACCGTGACGCCGTCGGTGGTCGCGCCCGGGGGCAAGGTCACCCTGGCGGCCCGGGGTTGCTCGACGACGGCCACGGCGTCCTCAGGGGTGTTCGACACCGTCACCATCCCGGTGAACGGCAGCAGCCAGGCCACCGTCGACTGGGACGCCAAGCCGGGCGCCGCCTACGAGGTGACGTTCATCTGCAACACCTCGCCCAGCTCCACGGCCAAGGTGAATCTCACCATCAGCGCGGCCACGGGCACGCCCACCACCAGCTCGACGAGCACCGGCGCCGCCCCGGCCTCGCCCGCCGGGGTGCAGGGCGGTCTCGGCGGAAGCATCGACAGCGTGAACTCCGGTGAGATCGTGGCGGGCACCACGCTCGCCGTGGCCGCCGGTGCCGGTGTCGTGTTCTTCGTGCGCCGCCGCAGGGAGAGCCGTTCGCACTGACCGGTACGAGCGGATGGGCAACGAGAGTCGCCCCGGGTCCTGTCTCAGGACTCGGGGCGACTTCGGATATCGGTCCGGCGGGGGCGTCCTTACGGTCAGGCCGCCCCATGACCCGTCCTCCGGCGGCGCATGACGTACATGCCTCCGCCGAGGGCCGCCGACGCGACGAGACCCGCGCCGACACCCATCTCCGCCGGTGTGGCGGCCATCGAACCGCCGAGCCCGCCCTGGGCGCCGCGGCTGTCGAGCACGGTGAAGCGGTGGCCGGCCGTCCGGTCGGTGCCGTCGCAGCGGACCGTCAGGTTGTACGTGCCGGGTGTCGCGTCGTTGAAGATGCGGACCCGGGCGTGGCCGACCCGGCCGGCCGAGAGCCGGGTGGTACGGAAGGCGTTGGACGAGACGCTGCCGCCCCGGCCGCAGCCCTCGGCACTGACCTGCATGGCAGCGCCCTGGTGCACGCGCTCCGGGTCGACGGTCACGTTGTTCGGGCCGTTGTTGCGCCCGTTTCCGTTGCCGTTGTTGTTCCCGTTGCCGTTGTTGTTGCCGTTCCCGTTGTTGTTGCCGTTGTTCCAGCCGTCCTGGTCGTTCCAGTCGTTCTGGTTGTTGCCGTTGTTCTGGTTGTTGTTCTGGTTGTTGTTCTGGTTGTTGTTCTGGTTGTTCCCGACGTCTCCGCCGGCGGCAGCCATCGGGGCGCCGACCCCGAGGGCGGCGACGGCGGCCGCGGCGACAACGAGAGCGCGTGTAGCACGCATCGTTCGAACCTCCACCGGGAAGCGCCCCGGGGCTCTGTGCGCCGGGATGGATCGACGAGAACGCCTCCCATGACGAACCCTCACCAGAACCTTGATCCACCGCATTTCGGCACTGCTCCGGACCGGTGATCCGACACGCCGCGCGAAGGGCCTCGGAACTGACGGAGCCGCAGGTCACAGAAGGTCAGAAGTTTTATCCGCCCGCTACTCCGATAAGCATCCGGGTGGCCCGCCGCCACCCGTTCGCCCTTCTCTGATCGCCGCCCGGTGGCGCCGCGCCTACCGTTCTGCTCGTCGCGACGAAGGGAGAACCATGGGCCGGGACAACTGGCGACCGGAACGGATCAGACACTCGCCCTGGGGCGCGCTCGCCCTGGCGATGCTCACCGGTCTGGCACTGATGCGCAACGGTGCCGACCTCTCCCCCGGCCCGCCGCAGCCGGTCGCGGCCGCCTCGGTGGGCCACCTGAAGAACGCCCCCGCGGCCCCGGCGGCGGGCCCGGCCGTCAAGCCGCTCCCGTACGCACCCGTCAGCCGCGTGGCGATCCCGTCCATCCAGGTCGACGCCCCGGTCATCGACGTGAACCTGGACCCGGACGGCTGGATCGAGACCCCGCCACCGGAGGACCCGAACCTGGCCGGCTGGTACCAGAACGGCATCGCCCCCGGCCAGGCCGGCACCTCCGTCATCGTCGGCCACGTCGACAACAAGGCGGGTCCGGCGGTGTTCTACGGACTGGGCTCGCTGAAGAAGGGCGACCACGTCGAGATCGACCGCAGCGACGACCGGGTCGCGGTCTTCGAGGTGTACGGCGTCGAGGTCTTCGCCAAGAACGACTTCCCCGGCGCCCGGGTGTACGGCGACACCGGTCAGCCGGAACTGCGGGTCATCACGTGCGGCGGCGGCTACACCAAGGCCAACGGCTACGACGGCAACGTGGTGGTCTTCGCCCGCCTGGTGGACACCCGCTGACGCGGGGGTCAGCGCCGCGGCACCGTGAGCCGGTATCCGTCGTCCAGCAGTTGCGGCAGATACCGGCGCAGCGCCGCCACGCTCTGCGAGCGGTTGCCGCCCGCGTCGTGCGAGAGCACCACCACTCCGGGGCCCGCCCCCCGCCTGACCCGGCGGACGATGGTGTCGGTCCCCGGGACGGTCCAGTCGAGGGTGTCCACGGTCCAGGCCATCGGCTCCATGCCCATGGCGGCACCGATCTCGAAGGAGTTGCGGTTCCACGCCCCGTAGGGCGCCCGGTACCAGAGCGGCGCCGCGCCGGTGATCTCCTCGATGACGTCGCTGGTGCGGCCGAGCTCTTCGATGACCCCGGCCCTGGAGAGCTTGGTGACCAGGGGGTGCGTCCACGTGTGGTTGCCCACGGTATGCCCCTCGTCGGCGATGCGGCGTACGAGGTCGCGGTTGTCGTTCGCCATCTCCCCGCAGAGGAAGAACATCGCCCGTACGTCGTGCTTGCGCAGGGTGTCCAGGATGTGCGGGGTGTAGAGCGGATCGGGGCCGTCGTCGAAGGTCAGCACCATGGCGTGCCCGATGTCGGTCAGCTGCTCGAACGGCCGGGTGCGGACCGGCGGCGCCGCGGGGCGGTAGCGGGGCGGCGTGTGTCCCGTCATGGGCCGCAGCCTATAGGCGAGCGGCCGTGTCCGGAGGGCGGCGGCCTGCGATCCGGCCGCCCCCGCCGGGCGGCGGGCCGGGGATGTTCCCGGGTCCGCGACGACGAGACCCACGGCAGTGGCGGCGCCCAGGCCGGTGGCCAGCCGCAGGACCGTTCTGCGCAGGGGCAGCCTGTGATCACTCTTCATCCCCCACTGCTCGCATGTCCGCCCGGCCGCCCGTCCCTGCGACACCGCGCACCGGGGGTTTTGCACCCGGATGGCGGGAACGCGTCCGCGCACGTGGTGGGTGGTGCGCGGCTCCCGGGAGGCCGGGCCGGGGGCCGCCGGGCGAGCCGATAACCTCACTGCCGTGACAGATCAGCACTCCCATCAGTTCGAACGTGGCACAGACGGACCGAAGGTGATCGTCGCGGGCCTCGACGGTTCCGAGTCCTCGATGCGCGCCGCGGCCTACGCCGCCGGGCTCGCCCGTCGCCAGCGGGCCATGCTGGCCCTCGTGTACGTGCAGCCGGTACTGGCGGCCGGCGCGGCGCTCGGCGCCCCGGTCGGCGACGCGACCGCCGAGGTGGCCGAGGGACTGGTCGAGGAGATCCGGGCGTCCACGGCCCGGATGAAGGACATATGGGATGTGCGCTGGGAGTTCCACACCTTCCGCGGTGATCCGTACAACGGTCTGGTGACCGCCGCCGACGAGCTCAAGGCGGACGCCGTCGTCGTGGGCGCCTCGGAGTCCGCCGGGCACCGCTTCATCGGCTCGGTGGCCGTCCGCCTCGTGAAGGCGGGCCGCTGGCCGGTCACCGTGGTGCCGTAACGCACCCGCTCGGGGTGCCGCCCGACCGTTCGCCGCACCATTCGCCGCTCTGAGCGACCGCTCGTCGCACGGGGCGGTGTTTGTCCTGTTCCTCGTGGCCTGAATGCGCTCGTATACGCCAGGTCGGCAGCGAGGCGACGGGAACTTGGCGGGAAGGGCGTTCACCATGACCACGACGACGACCGATGAGCGGGCCCTCACGGAGCTCCAGCGCGAGCACGGTGCCGCCCTGTTCCACTTCCTGCTCGGCCTGACCTTCGGCGACCGGCAGCGGGCCGAGGACCTGCTCCAGGAGACGCTGGTGCGGGCGTGGCAGCACCCCGAGGCGTTCGACGGCCCGTACGACTCCATGCGTCCATGGCTGTTCACCGTGGCCCGGCGGCTCGCGATCGATGCCCGGCGCTCGCGGCTGGCCCGGCCCGCCGAGGTCAGCGACGTGGTCCTGGAGTGTGCCCCGGCCGGGCCGGACACCGCGGAGTCGGCCGTCGCGGCGCTCGATGTGCGCGAGGCGGTGCGCGCCCTGAGCCCGGAGCACCGGTCGGTGCTGGTCCAGATCTACTTCCGCGGGCTGAGCGTCGGCGAGACCGCGGAGGTGCTCGGGATACCCGCGGGCACGGTGAAGTCGCGTTCGTACTACGCGCTGCGGCTGCTCTCGCGCCGGCTGCCCGGTTACTCCGACAGGTCGTCCTCCCGCAGCAGCGCCAGCAGTTCCACCGCCTCCGCGGTCGCCGCGTAGTCGGCGGTGCACCGGTCGCAGCCGCGCAGGTGGCGGGCGACCGTGCGGGCCTCGCCGGGGGTCAGCGCGTCCAGGACGTAGGCGCCCAGCAGTTGCCGTACATGCGGTCCCTCCCCGGGGTCGGCGGTCATCGCAACCTCATGTCTGTGACGGATCGGTCCGGCGGATCCTGCACTTCTGGCCACGCGGGGCGCGCTCCCCCGGTTCAATGCTGCGTGGGCCGTGCGGCCCACGGGAACGAGAAATGAGGCGATACGGGATGCCTCCGGAACATCACGAGGGGTCCGGCGGGGCCGAGCTGCCGGTCCCGATGGCCTGGATGTACGCGGAGTACCTCGCCGACGAGTTGCTGCGCACCGGTGACCTGATGGAGCCGGCGACGCTGGAGTACCGGGCGGGCCGGGACGCGCTGGCACTGACCATCTTCCTGCTGGACGGTGCGGTGGCCGGGGCGCTGCCGGCCGCGCGAGTGGACGAGCTGCGGCTGCTCACCGCGTACGGGCCGCAGTGGCGCCGCTGGGTGTGCGAGCGGCTGCGCTCCCCCGTGCGGGGCTGCACGGACTCGGACCTTGCGCTGGCCCGGGCGGCCTGGCGGTGGCTGGAGGAGACCGAGCTGCTGGCGGCCGATCTGGAGGCCATCGGCCCGCTGCCCTGGGAGCCGGTGGAGGGCGTGGAGGAGGAGTCCCAGGTGTGGACTCCCGCCTGGCAGTTGGGGCTCCCACTGGGGCACCTCGCGGTGCACCTGTACTGAAGCCTCTCAGGAACCGTGCACTCCGGCGCGGTACTTCGGCAGCCGTACGGTGATCCGCATCCCGGCGCCGATGCCCGTCTCGATGACGAGTCCGTACTCGTCCCCGTACACCTGGCGGAGCCGTTCGTCGACATTGAGCAGGCCGATGCCGGTGGATCTGCCTCCCTCGCCGCGCAGGATGTGGCGCAGCCGCTGGGGGTCCATGCCGGTGCCGTCGTCCTCGATGACGACCTCGGCCTCGGAGCCGGCGTCCAGGGCGCTGATGGTGATGCGGCTGGAGGTGACGGCGCCTTCGAGGCCGTGTTTGACGGCGTTCTCGACGAGCGGCTGGAGGCAGAGGAAGGGGAGGGCGACCGGCAGCACCTCGGGGGCGACCTGGAGGGTGACGGAGAGCCGTTCGCCGAAGCGGGCGCGGACCAGGGCGAGGTACTGGTCGATGGAGTGCAGTTCGTCGGCGAGGGTGGTGAAGTCGCCGTGGCTGCGGAACGAGTAGCGGGTGAAGTCGGCGAACTCCAGGAGCAGTTCGCGGGCCTGCTCCGGGTCGGTGCGGACGAAGGAGGCGATGGCGGCCAGTGAGTTGAAGATGAAGTGCGGGGAGATCTGGGCGCGCAGGGCCCTGATCTCGGCCTCGATGAGCTGGGTGCGGGAGCGGTCTAGTTCGGCCAGTTCCAGCTGGACGCAGACCCAGCGGGCGACTTCGCCCGCCGCGCGGGCCAGGACGGCCGATTCGCGCGGGGCGTAGGCGACGAGGGTGCCGAGGACGCGGTGGTCGACGGTGAGGGGCACGGCGACGGCCCACTTCAGCGGGCAGTCCAGGTCGTCGCAGTCGCTGCGGAAGGCGGTGTCCCGGCCGGTCTCCAGGACGCCCGCGACCTGCTCCATGACGTGCCGGCCGTGGTGGTCGCCCTCGCCGTCCCAGACCAGGACCCCGTCGCGGTCGGTGAGGCACAGCGCCTCGGTGCCCAGCAGCGAACGCAGCCGGCGGGCGGACCTGCGGGCGCTGTCCTCGGTGAGCCCGGCGCGCAGCGGGGGCGCGGCCAGGGACGCGGTGTGCAGGGTCTCGAAGGTGGCGTGTTCGACGGGCGTACCGACGTCGCTGGTGCGCAGCGGCCGGGCGGTGCGGCGGCCTAGCAGGAGCCCGCCGCCGAACAGCAGCAGGGCGAGCACGACGATGACGGCGTATCCGGCCCCGGTCACCGGTGCCTCCCGGTGGTGAGCGCTTCGGGCAGGTGGAAGCGGGTCATGGCGGCGTTGGTGCCGGGGGGTATCCGGCTCTGGGTCGCGAGCGAGACCAGGATCATGGCGAGGAAGCCGACGGGCACGGACCAGACGGCGGGCCAGGCGAGCAGGGCGTGCGGCCAGCCGGGCGGGCGTACCGCGCCGCTGACCGTGATGGCGACGGACAGCAGCGCGGAGCCGCCGCCGAGCAGCAGGCCGGCCACCGCGCCGGGCGGGGTGAGCCTGCGCCACCAGATGCCGAGGACGAGCAACGGGCAGAACGAGGAGGCGGAGACGGCGAAGGCCATGCCCACGGAGTCGGCGACGGGGACTCGGCTGACCATCAGCGAGCCGGCCAGCGGCACGGAGATGGCGAGGACGGTGGCCAGCCGGAAGTGGCGCACGCCGCGCGAGGGCAGCACGTCCTGGGTGATGACCCCGGCGACGGCCATGGTCAGCCCGGAGGCGGTGGAGAGGAACGCGGCGAACGCGCCGCCCGCGACGAGCGCCCCGAGCAGGTCGCCGCCTAGGCCGCCGATGACCCGGCCGGGCAGCAGGAGCACCGCGGCGTCCGCGTCGCCGCCGTGGATCAGCTCGGGGGCGTACAGGCGGCCCAGCGCGCCGTAGACGGGCGGCAGGAGGTAGAAGACGCCGATGAGGGCGAGGACGGCGACGGTGGTGCGGCGGGCGTCGCGGCCGTTGGGGCTGGTGTAGAAGCGGACGACGACGTGCGGCAGGCCCATCGTGCCGAGGAAGGTGGCGATGATGAGGCCGTAGGTGGCGTACAGCGGATGGTCGGCGCGGAAGGCGGAGAGGTGCTCGTCGAAGGTGATGCGGGGCGATCCGTCACCCTGCCAGGCCAGTACCAGGAAGATCGCGGGGACGAGGAGCGCGGTCAGCTTCAGCCAGTACTGGAAGACCTGTACGAAGGTGATCGAGCGCATGCCGCCGGCGGCGACGGCGAGTACGACGACGGACGCGACCAGCACGTCGCCGAGCCAGCCGGGCGCCCCGGTGAGGATCTTGAGGGTGAGTCCGGCGCCCTGGAGCTGGGGCACGAGGTAGAGCCAGCCCGCGCCGACGACGAGGACGCTGACAAGCCGGCGCACCTGCCGGGACTCCAGGCGCCCTTCGGCGAAGTCGGGCAGGGTGTAGGCCCCCGAGCGGCGCAGGGGTGCGGCGACGAAGACCAGCAGGACGAGATAGCCGGCGGTGTAGCCGACCGGGTACCAGAGCATGTCGGGGCCGTGGACGAGGACCAGTCCGGCGATGCCGAGGAAGGAGGCGGCGGAGAGGTATTCGCCGCTGATCGCGGCCGCGTTGAGCCGGGGGCGCACGGTGCGGGAGGCCACGTAGAAGTCGGAGGTGGTGCGGGATATCCGCAGGCCGAATCCGCCGACGAGGACGGTCGCCAGGACGACCACGGCGACGGCCGTCACCGCGTACGTGCGGCTCACGGGGCGGGGCGGCCTTCCACGAGCCGGGCGAAGTCGCGCTCGTTGCGCTCGGCGCGGCGCACGTACCACCAGGCGAGCAGGGTGAGCGGCGGGTACGCGGCGAAGCCGAGGACGGCCCAGACGACGGCGGAGCTGTGCAGGGCCTCGAAGACGAGGGGCAGGGTGCCCACGACGGCGGCGAGGACCGCGAAGGCGGTCAGCCCGGCCCGCAGCTGTCCGCGCATCAGCGAGCGGACGTAGGCGCCGCCGAGCGCGGTCTGCTCGTCGATCTCCGACTGGGTGCGGTAGCGCGGCAGCGGGCGCACCCGTCGGGGCTCCCCCGTCACCACTTCGCGCCGGGGTGTGGGCTCTGCGGACATGGGGCCGGAGTGTAGGCGGCGTCCTGCCCTGCTGGGAAGGGGTTTCGGGCCCGGTAGCCGCTGGTCAGCGGCCGGTCCCGCGCATCAGCAGATCGCGCAGCGCGCGGGTGTGGCGGCGGCTGACGGCGAGTTCCGCGGTGCCGATGCGCACGCTCATGCTGCCCGCGTCCAGGCGCAGTTCGTCGATCCGGCCGAGCGCCACGAGGTGGCGGCGGTGGATGCGGACGAAGCCCCGGGTGCGCCAGCGCTCCTCCAGGGTGGTCAGGGGGACGCGGACGAGGTGGCTGCCGGCGGCGGTGTGCAGCCGGGCGTAGTCGCCCTGGGCCTCGGCGTAGGTGATGTCGTCGATCGGGATGAAGCGGATGACGCCGCCCAGTTCGACGGGGATCTGGTCGTATGCGGTGTCGTGGACGGGGGCGGAGCGGTCCCCGACCTGCTCGGCGACGCGGCGGACGGCCTCGGCCAGGCGTTCGCGGCGGACCGGCTTGAGGACGTAGTCGACGGCCTTGAGGTCGAAGGCGTGCACGGCGAAGCCCTCGTGGGCGGTGACGAAGACGATGAGCGGGGGCGCGGCGAAGCCGGCGAGGAGCTGGGCGACATCGAGGCCGGTCAGGCCCGCCATGTGGATGTCGAGGAAGACGACGTCGATGGCGGACGGGTCGTCGGGCCCGGCGTCGACGGCGCCGCCGATGCGGCGCAGCGCCTCGGTGGCCCCGGTGGCTCCCTCCGCGCTGCGGATGCGGGGGTCGGCGCGCAGGAGGTAGAGGAGTTCCTCCAGTGCGGGTTCTTCGTCGTCGACGGCGAGTACGCGGAGCATGAGGCCGGAGTGTAGGGCCTGGTTCCCCGGATGGCGCCCCTACTTGAGCAGCCTGGACAGGCGGCGGTCGGCGAGGGGTTTGCCGCCGGTCTGGCAGGTCGGGCAGTACTGGAGCGAGGAGTCGCTGAAGGAGACCTCGCGGATGGTGTCCCCGCAGACCGGGCACGCCTTTCCGGTACGTCCGTGCACGCGCATCGCGCTCTTCTTCTCGGCCTTCAGCCGGCCCGCCTCGACACCGCCCGAACGGGCCACGGCGTCCTCCAGGGTGGCGCGCATGGCCTCGTGGAGCCGGGTGACCTCGTCGTCGGTGAGGTTCGCGGTGAGCTTGAACGGCGACATCTTCGCGACGTGCAGGATCTCGTCGCTGTAGGCGTTGCCGATGCCGGCGATGAGCGACTGGTCGCGCAGGGCGCCCTTGATCTGGCGGCGTTCCCCGTCGAGCAGCGCGGCGAACGCGTCCCGGTCGAACTCCGGGCCGAGCGGGTCGGGCCCCAGGCGGGCGATCCCGGGCACCTCGGCCGGGTCGCGCACGAGGTGGACGGCGAGGCGCTTGGTGGTGCCGGCCTCCGTCAGGTCGAAGCCGTCGCCGCCGGTGAGGACGGTACGCAGGGCGAGCGGGCCCTTGCCGGGGCGCGGCGGGGCCGCCGGGAAGGCGTCGTTCCAGCGGAGCCAGCCGGCCCGGGCGAGGTGGGTGACGAGGTGGAGCGGGCCGACGCCGATGTCGAGGAACTTGCCGTGCCGCCGTACGTCGGTGACCGTGCCGCCGTGCAGGGCGGTGAGCGGCGGGTCGTACGTCTTGAGGACGCTGATGGCGACGGGCAGGACGCGGTCGATCTCCTTGCCGACGAGGTGGTCGTCGAGGAAGAGCCGCAGGGCTTCGACTTCCGGCAGTTCGGGCATGCTCCCAGCCTGCCGCAGCCCCGCCCGGGACGCCTACCGAAGGCCGTACACGCGTTCGGCGGTGGTGGCGAGCACGGCCGCGCGCTCCTCCTCGCCCAGGTCCTGGATCAGGGCGCGGGCGGTGTCCAGGACCTCGGTGTACGTGGCGGCGAGCCGGCACACCGGCCAGTCGGATCCGAACATGAGCCGGCCGGGTCCGAAGGCGTCGATGACGGTCTCGGCGTAGGGGCGCAGGTCGTCGGTGCCCCAGGTGCGCCAGTCCGCTTCGGTGACGAGTCCGGAGAGCTTGCAGACGGTGTTGGGCAGGGCTGCGAGGGCCCGCAGGTCGCCGGCCCAGGGGTGGATGCGCCCGGTCGCGACCGGTGGTTTGCCCGCGTGGTCGAGCACGAACACGAGGCCGGGGAGCGCGGCGGCGGCCCGGGCGGCGGCGGGCAGCTGGTGCGGGAGGACCACCAGGTCGTAGACGAGCCCGGCGTCGGCCGCGGCGGCCAGGCCGCGCAGCACGTCGGGCCGCAGCAGCCACTCCGGGTCCGGTTCGCCCTGGACCTGGTGGCGCAGGCCGACGAGCCGGTCGCCGCCGGGGAGTTCGCGCAGGGCGGCCAGGGTGTCGGCGATGTCCGGGGCGGTGAGGTCGCTCCAGCCGACGACGCCGGCGACCAGGTCGCTGCTCTCGGCGAGCGCCAGGAACTCGGGGGTCTCCTCGGCCACGGTGACGGTCTGGACCAGCACGGTGGCGCTCACCCCGGCCGGGCGGGCCTCGGGCTCCAGGTCGGCGAGGGTGAAGTCGCGGCGCAGGGGGGCCAGCGCCTCGCCGGTGATCCAGTCCTGGTCCCGTACCGAGAGGTCCCACACATGGTGGTGGGCGTCCACGATGCGGGGCCCGGGGGTCATCTCACAGCTCCCAGACGACGGGGAGCCCGGCTTCGGCGCCCTCGGCGGAGTAGTCGTGCGCGACGTCGAGGAGGCCGTCCATCCGGGTCTGCCAGGCGACGTTGACGGGCAGCTGCTCCAGCTCCGCCAGGAGGCGCGCGTAGTCGTCGCACTCGATGAGGTGGAACAGGTCGGTGCCGCTGCGCCAGATCGTCCAGGAGCCGGCGCCGGCCGCCCGGATCGCGTCGGTCAGCTCCGGCGGGACCTCGCGGTGCGCGGCCTCGTACTCCGCGACGCGGTCGGTACGGACCTTCGTATGAAGGGCGATACGCATGTCAGTGTCCGTTCCCGGGCAGCAGGCCCTGGTCGCGCAGGTCGTCCCAGAGGGCGTCGGGGATCTCCCGGTCCAGCTGTGCGGCGGCGTCCCGCACCTCGTCCGGGGAACGCGTGCCGACGAGCACCCCGGCGACGGCCGGGTGGGTGAGCGGGTAGTGCAGGGCGGCGGCGCGCAGCGGTACGCCGTGGGCCTCGGTGACGCCCTTCAGGTGCAGGGCCCGGTCCAGGAGGTTCAGCGGGGCCGTGGCGTAGTCGTAGGTGGCGCCGGGGCGGGGATCCGCGAGGAGGCCCGAGTTGAAGACCCCGCCGACGACGACGCTCCGGCCGTGCGCGGCGGCGGCGGGCAGCAGGTCGGTGAGGGCGGCCTGGTCGAGGAGGGTGAAGCGGCCGGCGCACAGGACGACGTCGACGTCCGTGTCGCGTACGAAGCGGGTGAGCATCGCGGTCTGGTTCATGCCGGCGCCGATCGCCCCGACGATTCCTTCGGAGCGCAGCTTCTCCAGTTCCGGGTACGCCTCGCGGAAGGCGGCCTCGGCGTGGTCGTCGGGGTCGTGGAGGTAGGCGACGTCGACACGGTCGAGGCCGAGGCGGTCGAGGCTGTCCTCGATGCTGCGGCGGACGCCGGCGGCGCTGAAGTCCCAGCGGCGGCGGTGCGTGGCGCGTACGACGAAGCCCTCGGACGGCCCGTGGGAGGCGGCGGTCTCCGAGGGGGGCAGCGGGTCGAGGACGCGGCCGACCTTGGTGGAGAGCGTGTAGGCGTCGCGGGGGCGTCGGCGCAGGGCCTCACCGAGGCGGCGTTCGGAGAGGCCGAGTCCGTAGTGGGGCGCGGTGTCGAAGTAGCGGATGCCCGCGTCCCAGGCGGCGTCGACGGCCGCGGCGGCCCGCTCCGGTTCCACCTCGCTGAAGAGGTTGCCGATGGCGGCCGCGCCGAAGGAGAGTGCGGTGATCTCCACCGTGCTGCCGCCGAGCCTGCTGCGCCGCATGCTGTCGCCGCCCTCCCCGATGATCGCTGCCACACAGCGAATATTCATCGGGTCACTTGAGCGCGTCAACACCCTTGTTGCCGCCAATTACAGCGATCAGGGGGATACCTGTCCGATCTATGCCTTGATCACCTCTGCGAGAAGCGCTTCCAGCTCCTCGTCGGCGCACCGTGCCAGCCCCTCCAGATCCGGCAGCGCCTTGCCGTCGCCGACCAGGCCGATGTGCACGCGCGAGCCGTACGTGGTCAGCGCGACGGCCATGGACTGTCCCCGGGCCAGCGGCGCCATCGGGTAGAGGGCGCTCAGCGGGCAGCCGGCCAGCGAGAGCCGCGAGCGCGGCAGGGGCACGCTGGTGACCAGGACGTCGAAGAGCATCCGGGCCGCGTTCCCGGCCAGCGGAGCGCCGAAACGGTGGGCCAGCGAGGGCAGCTGGTCGGCCAGCACGGCGACCGCCCCCGCTCCCCGCAGCGGACCGGCCGCCTTGTTCCGGTCCATCGCCTCGCGCACCAGACGCAGCCGCTCACGGGGGTCCGGCTCCGAGACGGGGAGGCCCAGGAGGTACGCGGACAGCCGGTTCCCGGTGGCGGCCGCCGCACCGCCCGGCCGCCGCCGGGAGACCGGGACGAGGGCGCGCGGGTCGTGGCCCGGCGGGGTCTCGCCGCGCTCCAGCATCCAGCGGCGCAGCGCGCCCGCCACGACGGCGAGCAGCACGTCGTTGCCGGTGCCGCCGGTCGCGCGGCGGACGCGGCGCACGGCGTCGAGGTCGAGGTCGGCCGTGGCCAGCCGCCGGGTCCCGCTGGAGCCGGCCCTGAGCACCGGTGCGCCACGGAGGTCGAGGCGGCCGGCCCGTACGAGCGAGGCGCCGACACCGAAGGCGCGGCCCAGGTCCTCGATCCGTCCGAGGGCGAGTCCGGCGACCTGGCGGGGGCCGGGCATCCAGGACCGGGCCGGCACCGGAAGCGGGCGCACGGCGGGGCGGGGGCGGGCGGTCGCGGGGGCGATCTGGTCGAAGATCCCGGCCCCGATGGCGACCGCCCGCATCCCGTCGGCCAGCGCGTGGTGGAGCTTGACGAGCACGGCGAAAGGGCCGTCGGCGGGTCCGTCGATGAGGTACATCTCCCAGGGCGGCAGGCCCCGCCGCAGCGGCCGCTCCATCAGCTCGCCGGCCAGCCGGGTCGCGGCCCCCATGAAGCCGGGCCCGCCGGGCGCGGTCTCCTCGGCGGGCAGCCGCACGCGGCGGACGTGGTGGTGGACGTCGAAGTCCGGGTCGGTGGACCAGGCCGCGCCGCCGACGGGCAGCAGGACGTCGCGAACCCGCATGCGCAGCCGGGGAATCGCGGCGGCGCGGGCGCCGAGGAGTTCGAGGAGCGCGTCGGGACCGGGGTCCGCGGCGGGCGGCGGCGCGAAGACGGCGAGCGCGCCGAGGTGCATGGGGTGGGCAGCGGACTCGAGGTGCCAGAAGGCGAGATCGAGGGGTGCCAGTAGCTCAGTGCCCAACGGGTCCTCATGTCGTCGAAGACGGGAGACCGACCACGCCGAAGTCAATCTCCGGCGGTCCATCACGGTCAAGTGCAAACACGTTACGTTCAGTTACATTCCAGTTGCTCAACCCCTCCTCCGTCCGGACGAAGGGCGGCCGCCGGGTCAGCCGCGTGGCGGAACGACGAACTCGCTCCAGACGCACTTGCCGGTCCCCCGGGACTCGACGCCCCAGGCGTCGGCCAACTGGTCGACGAGCATCAGGCCACGCCCGGAGACGCCCGCCTCACCGGCGTCCCGGCGGCGCGGCAGCGCGCTCGACCGGTCCTCGACGTCGACCCTGAGCCGACGGTCCGGTCCGGTGAGCACCCGGATGGTGACGATGGCGCCGCCGTCGGTGTGCATCAGGGCGTTGGTGACCAGTTCGTCGGCGGCCAGCTCGACCTCGTCGGCCCGGTCCTTGGCGCCCCAGGCCCGGACCGCGGCGCGGATCATGTGGCGGGCCGAGCTGAGCGCCTCGGGGTCGTTCTGCGCGACGTGCTGCTGGAGCCTGCCGCCGGACTGCGGGGCCTGGGCGGCCTTGCGGCGCAGCAGCAGCATCGCCACGTCGTCCTCGCCGCCGCGCTCGTCCACCGAGGCGCAGAGCCGGTCGGCGAGCTGTTCGAGGTCCTGCGGTCCGTTGGTGACCAGGGCGGTGAGCCGCTGGGTGCCCTCGTCGAGATCGGCGCCGGGGAGTTCCACCAGGCCGTCGGTGAACAGCACCATGGTCTGGCCGGGGTCCAGCTCGACGGTGGAGACCGGGTATTCGAGCCGGCCGAACTCGGCGGAGAGCCCGAGCGGCAGCCCGCCCTCGGAGGGCACCCGGTGGCAGCCGCCGTCGGAGTCGCGTACCAGCGGGTCGACATGGCCGGCGCGGACCAGCTGGACGACGCCGGTGGTCAGGTCGGCCTCGGCGTAGGTGCAGGTGGCGAAGCGGTCGGTGTCGAGTTCGTGCAGGAAGACGGATGCCCTGGCCATCACCGTGGCGGGGCTGTGCCCCTCGGCGGCGTACGCCCTCAGCACGATCCGCAGCTGCCCCATGACGGCCGCCGCGTGGGTGTCGTGGCCCTGGACGTCCCCGATGACGGCGCCCACCCGGCCGCCGGGCAGCGGGATGACGTCGTACCAGTCGCCGCCGATGTCCCGGCCCAGCCGGGCCGAGCGGTAGCGCACGGCGATCTGGGCGCCGGGCACGTCGGGGATCCGGCGCGGCAGCATGGCCTGCTGGAGCCCTTCGGCGAGGTCGTGCTCCTGTTCGTAGAGCATGGCGCGCTGGAGGCTCTGGGCGATGGAGCTGCCGAGGGCGAGCAGGAGGTTCCGCTCGTCGGCGGTGAAGCCGTCCTTGCCGCTGTAGAGGAGCCCGAGCGCGCCGATCGGGCGGGCCTGGGCGATCAGCGGGAGATAGGCGGCCGAGGTGATGCCGAGATGGCTGATGTGCGGCCACAGGACGGGGTAGGACGTGGCGAAGTCCTCGGCCGACTCGATGAACCGGGGGCCGAGCGTGCGGACGACCTCGCTCATCGGGTACTGCTCGTCCGTGCGGGTGTACCGCGTCCCCGGCACGAACGAGCCCTCCGGCCCGTCGGCCACCAGGTGGATGCGGCCGGCCTCGATCAGCCCCATGACCAGGCTGGTCGCGCCGAGCAGGGCGAGGCCCTCGGAGTTCTTCAGGACCTCGATGACGTCCTTGACCGTACGGGCGTGGGCCAGCGCGGCGGTGGTCGCATCCACGAGGCTGGTCCGGCGCCTCAGCTCCTCGTCCAGCTCGCGACGGGCGGCGGACTCGGCGAGCTCCGGGCCGGCATCCCGGACGATGCCGATGATCCGGCGCGGCCGGCCGCTGTCGTCGCGGCGGACGAAGCCCTGGGTGTGCGCCCAGCGCAGGGTGCCGTCGCGCGACTGGAGGCGGAAGTACGCCCCGTAGTTGCTGCGGCCGCTCTTCAGCACCTCGGAGACCATGGCGTCCAGCCGGACGCCTTCCTCCGTCGGCACGCGCAGCCCGAGCGTCTGCGGCCGGTTGTCGTACTCGTCGGCCCTCAGGTCGAACACGTCGAGGGCGGGCCTGTCCATGTGCATGAGCCCGCTGTCGAGATCCCAGTCGAAGCTGCCCATTCGGTTCAGGGCGAGGCTGAGATCCGGGTGGGCGGGCCAGTCGTCCGGGAGTGACAGGGCACCCGCTACCCGATCATCCATGTGCGTCACTCTGCCACCATTTGTCCGAATCTTCGACTGAACCGTCCATCTGGTGAACGTGCGATGGGACACATTTACGGAAAGGCCCGAGGCGCCTGATTCCAAGGGATTCCGGTGCGCGGGGGCGGGACGGGTACCGAATACCGGCCGGTAACGGCGCCCCGCCCCGAAAACGGGTCCGAGCAGGGGCTAACGTGTGCGGCGGGGGTCGACTAAGCCTTGCCTTACCAAGCGGCCCTGCTTCTGATCGTCCGTTCGAAGGAACAGCTCGCCATGACACGCCCCGTCCGCGTCGCCATCGTCGGAGCCGGTCCCGCCGGCATCTACGCGGCGGACGCGCTGCTCAAATCCGACGCGGCCGCCGACCCGGGCGTCTCCATCGACCTGTTCGAGCGGATGCCCGCCCCCTTCGGCCTCATCCGCTACGGCGTGGCTCCCGACCACCCGCGCATCAAGGGCATCGTGCAGGCGCTGCACCAGGTGCTGGACAAGCCGCAGCTGCGCCTCTTCGGCAACGTCGACTACCCGAACGACCTGGGTCTCGACGAGCTGCGCACGTTCTACGACGCGGTCATCTTCTCGACCGGCGCCGACGCGGACCGCGCCCTGGACATCCCGGGCAACGACCTCGACGGCTCGTTCGGGGCCGCCGACTTCGTCTCCTGGTACGACGGCCACCCGGACGTCCCGCGCACCTGGCCGCTGGAGGCCGAGAAGGTCGCCGTGCTGGGCGTCGGCAACGTCGCGCTCGACGTGGCCCGCATCCTCGCGAAGACAGCCGACGAGCTGCTGCCGACGGAGATCCCCGCCAACGTCTACGACGGCCTGAAGGCCAACAAGGCGCTGGAGGTGCACGTCTTCGGCCGGCGCGGCCCGGCCCAGGCCAAGTTCAGCCCGATGGAGCTGCGGGAGCTGGACCACTCGCCGAACATCGAGGTCATCGTCAACCCCGAGGACATCGACTACGACGCGGGTTCGATCGAGACCCGGCGCGGGAACAAGCAGGCCAACATGGTCGCCTCCACGCTCGAGAACTGGGCGATCCGCGACATCGGCGACCGGCCGCACAAGCTCTTCCTGCACTTCTTCGAGTCGCCCGTCGAGATCCTCGGCGAGGACGGCAAGGTCACCGGGCTGCGCACCGAGCGCACCGAGCTGGACGGCACGGGCAACGTGCGGGGCACCGGCGCCTTCCACGACTGGGACGTGCAGAGCGTCTACCGGGCGGTGGGCTACTACTCGCAGGAGTTGCCGAAGCTGCCCTTCGACGTCGCGTCCGGCACGGTGCCGCACGCCGCGGGCCGGGTGCTCGCGGGCGACGAGCCGATGGAGTCGGTGTACGTCACCGGCTGGATCAAGCGGGGGCCGATCGGCCTGATCGGGCACACCAAGGGCGACGCCAACGAGACGGTCGCCTGCCTGCTGGAGGACCACGCCGCCGGCCGGCTGCCCGCCCCGGAGCGGCCCGAGCCCGAGGCCGTCACCGCCTTCCTGGAGGAGCGCGGCATCCGCTACACCACCCGTGAGGGCTGGTACCGCCTCGACGCCCACGAGCGCGCCCTCGGCGCCGCGCAGGACCGTGAGCGGATCAAGGTCGTGGAGCGCGAGGGAATGCTGGACGCCTCGGAGGCCGGCAACTGACACCACGGCGACGGCCCCGCACACCCCTGTCGGGTGTGCGGGGCCGTCGCCGTGGGAGGGTTCGGCGTCCCTGAGCGCCTTCACGCCGCTTCACGGGGAGGCGTGCTCGCCACGGGCCCGCTCGCGCACCCGGTCCGGATAGCGCTCGGTGAAGCGTACGGCGAACACCAGCAGGACCACCGGGATGATCCAGTTGAACCAGTCGCGGCCCGACGAGGTGTGCAGCGCGATCAGACCCAGCAGGGCGGTGGCGGCGAAGACGGCACCCCACAGCAGCGTCAGCACCTGGTTGACGTGGCGGAACACCGGCGTGCCCCACACCTCACGGGGCGTCGACTCACGCGCGTACTGCTCGGTGAACGGGACGAACGCCAGCGAACCGAGTGCCACGACCGCGATCACGGCGCTGGACAGCACCTGGGCGTACCTCTCCACCCAGTCCAGGTCCTGCCGGTCCAGGAACAGTGCCAGGACGCTCAGCAGCGCGAAGAAGACGATGCCGGTGACCTCCAGGGCCTTGAAGGAACCCCGGCGCATGTCCGGTAGGTTGAGCACCACGGCGGCCACCAGTCCGGCCAGCGCGGCGTACTCCCAGGTACTGGGGGACGCGACGACGACGAAAATGATCCACGGGGCGAACGCGAAGAACAGGTTCCCGGTCCGCCGCTTCGAACGGGCTTCAGCCACCGGACACCTCCAGGGTGTGGCCCGGCACGGCGATGTGCCGCGTCTTCCATTGTCGGCCCGTGGAGCGCACGCCGCATTCCGCGCGGGGCGCGTTGCGGCGGGCCGGGGCCGGGGATTCAATGAAGAGTCAGCTCGGCCCGCATCCGGGTGCGCCCTCACGTCCCGGCAAGGGAGGCCGCCATGGCCGCACATGCCGCACACGCCCTCGACCCGAGCCGCGTGGTCCATCTCTCGGGCCGCTTCGCCCCCGTCACCGAAGAGGTCGACGAGGCCGGACTGAGCGTGACGGGCTCGCTCCCCGCCGAGTTGGACGGGGTGTTCCTGCGCAACGGCCCCAATCCCCGCTTCACGCCGATCGGTTCGTACCTCTACCCGATCGACGGCGACGGCATGCTGCACGGGGTGTGGATCTCCGGCGGCCGGGCCCGCTACCGCAACCGGTTCGTCCGGACACCCGCCCTGGTCGCCGAGGAGCGGGCCGGGCGGGCGCTGTGGGGCGGGATCGAGTCGATGATCCTGCCGCAGGTGCCGGACGTCGAGCCGGAGCTGGCCGGCACGTTCCGCGACATGCCCGACATCAACGTGGTGCGCCACGCGGGGCGGCTCTTGGCGCTCGCCGAGTCCGACTGCCCGTTCCTCATGGCTCCCGACCTGCGGACCGTCGGCAAGGAGACGTTCGACGGGGCGCTGCCGGCCGGTATCACCGCGCACCCCAAGACCGATCCGGTCACCGGGGAGATGCTCGTCTTCTGCTACGGCCTGGAGCCGCCGTACCTGACCTGGTCCGCCATCGGCCCCCAAGGCGACGTGGTCCGTGGTCCCACGGCCGTGGACGGGGTCGACGAGCCGATGATGATCCACGACATGGCGATCACCCCGCGCTTCCTGGTGCTCGTGCTGGCGCCGGTGTTCTTCGACATCGAGGCCGCCATGAGCGGCGGCTCCATGATCGACTGGCGGCCCGAACGCGGCACCCGCGTGGCCCTGATCCCGCGCGACGGGAGCCCGGTTCGCTGGGCCGCCGACGACGCGTTCTGGCTGTGGCACACGGTCAACGCGTACGACACCGAGCCCAGCGGCGGGGACGTCGTACTGGACTACGTGCAGTGGACGCGCCTGTCCCTGGGCGAGCCGGCCGAGGGCGCCGGGCCCAACCACGCGGGCCTGGTGCGCGCGGTCATCGACCCGGTGGCCGGCACGATGCGCCGCACGGTGCTGGACGACGTCCGGATGGAGCTCCCGCGCACCGACGACCGGCTGATCGGCCGGCGCCACCGGCAACTCGCCGTGGCCTCGGACTCGGGCAACCCGGACCTGCTGCCGGGCGAGTTCGACGAACTGCGCTGGTACGACGGCAACGACCCCACCGGTACGCATGTCGCGTGGCGGGCGGGGAACCTCTCGGTCGGCGAACCGGTCTTCGCCCCCGTGCCCGGCACCGGTCCGGGCGAGGGCGGCTACTGGATGACGTACGCCACCGACCGCACCGACGCGAGCAGCTGGCTGCTCGTCATCCCGTCCGAGGACCCGACGTCGGGCCCCGTCGCCCGCGTGCGCATCCCGGTACGGGTCCCGCTGGGCCTGCACGGGAACTGGCTGCCGACCGAGGAGTGAGCCCGCCGGGCCGCCGGACAGGCCCTAGCCGCCCCGGGGCAGCTGGACCGATGTCGGCGGCGCGTCGGTCATCGGCGGCTCGTCCGGCTCCGGCGGATCCCCCGAGGGTTCGTCCGTGGGGTCCCCGGTCGGCACGGGGCAGTGCGTCTCATCCGGCTCCCGGTCGGGAAGGCCGCCGGCCACCGCCGGTTCGCCCGGCGGCTTCGGCGCGATCCGGGTCGGACAGTCCTCCGGCGGCCCGGTGGGGTCCGGCGGCTCCGACGGGCCGTCCGGGCTCGGGGACCCGCTCGGAGTCCCGGGCTTCGTGCTCGGCGCCGGTACGTCGGGGAGCGGACCGGTGATGTCGGTGCCGGGGTCGTAGGGAGGCGGCACCGCGGGGGTGCGGTCACCGGCGCCCTCGTCACCGACGGGCCGGGCGAGCCAGTTGTGATGGACAACGTCGACGATCACCAGCTCCGCCACGGGCCGCGTGGCGGGCGCGACGACGACGGTCCGCGCCGGGTCGAACCCCGCCCACCGCTCCCCCGCCGCCGCGGCCACGTCCGCCTCCCCCGACGGCGGGTCCAGCGGGTTCCCGCAGGCGCAGCGGACCCGGGGCAGGCCCCGGCCGTCGACCATGACCGCCGTGCCGGCCTGGAGGACGGACTGGTACGTGGTGACCTCCCCGGCTCGGAAGCCGTGCCCCGTGACCAGCGTGTCGGCGCGCAGCTGGACCGGCGTCAGCCCGCGCAGGAAGCCGGCGACCCGGTCGCGCGGGACCGACGCGGTGCGGGCGAAGGCCTGTTCCTTCGCCGGGTCGACGTCGAGCATCCGGATCAGCGCCTCGACGTCGCAGGACGGGACAGCACGCGTTCCGGCGTAGAGACCGGGTGTCGCCCCGGTGCGGGTGAGCCCTTTCGCCTTGCCGGGCGCGGACGGCGAGCGGGGCGCCCCGGAGCGCGTGGTGTCCGGTCCTACGGCGGGGAGGCCCGCGGTGGAGGCCGTGAAGGGGGCGGTGCCGGGATCGGCGGCGGGCTGGAGGAGCACGTCCCCCGCGAGGGCCGTCCCGCTGGCGGGGCCGCCGCCCCCGGAGGTGCCCCGGGCGCAGCCCGCGGCGAGAAGGAAGCCGGCGGAGAGCAGGGCGAGCGCGGTGCGCCGCAGTCGTATGCGTGAGTGCACGAGGGGGTCTCCTGCCTGGTCACCGGTCTCCCGGTCGCTCCTCCCATGTCTGCCGCACTTCCCCCACCGCCGCAAGCCAACCGCCTCCCGGGAGGCGAACGAACCCTGACGCCTTGAACGCGTTCAACCAACGCCGTACAGTTTGCGACGACAGCGATTTGAACACGTTCAACTCGGGGGTGGGTGAGTCATGTCGGTCCTTGTCGGGCTGATCGTGATGCTGGGAATGCTGGTGATCGTGCCGGCCGGGCTGCGGCTCGCCGACGCACCGGAACTGGACCGCATCAAACGGTTCTGGCCGGTCTTCGCCGCCCCCGGCGCGGTCTCGCTCTGGCTGCCGCGCGGTACGGCCGCCACGGTCCTGGCCCTCTGCTACGGAATCGGGGCCGCGCTTCTCGCGCTGCACGCCGTGCCCCGCGCCGCCCGCCGCGACGGCCCCCTGCGTTCCCCGGCCACGGCGCCGGCCGAGATCGCCCTGCTCACCGCTCTGGTGACGCCGGCCGTCGCCGCCACCGCGCTGGTCGCCGAACGCGCCGGGCACCCGCTGTTCGGCTTCGGCCTCGGCATCCTGGCGCTGACCGTGCCGCACTTCCACTTCGCCGGGTTCGCCGCCGCCCTGATCGCGGGGCTGGTGAGCCGGGTCGCCGACGGTCCGGCGGGCCGGTTCGCGGCGCTCGGCGTGCCCCTGGGCACCCTGCTCGTGCTGGCCGGCTACTTCATCGGCGACTGGGCCGAACTCGCCGGGGCGGTCGTCCTGACGGCCGGGATGTGGACCGTGGCGCTGCTGACCTGGCGCACGGTCCGCCCCGCCCACCGCGACCGCGCCACCCGGCTGCTGCTCGCCGTCTCGGCCGCCGTGCTCGCGGTGACCATGGTCCTCGCCCTGACCTGGGCGCTGGGCGAGGCGACGGGCATGCCGCACCCCGGCCTCCTCTGGATGGCCGCCACCCACGGCGTGGGCAACGCGCTGGGGTTCGCACTCTGCTCGGTCCTCGCCTGGCAGCGCCCGCACCTCCACGACGAAGGAAGCATCCGATGAGCAGCCTCAACTACCCGGAGGCGGGCGCCACCCGCCTCGGCCCGCTCCCCGACCGCTACAACCACCTGCACCACCGCACCCGGGTCGGGCGCGGCCGCGCCGACTTCGAGGCGGCCGGAGCGGCGATCACCGAGTTCCGGATGCACCGCGGGTCGGGGGCGCACGTGGAGGCGTCCACGCCACGCGCCGACGCGGGGACGGCCGTTCGGGTGGCGGTGCAGGCCGGGCCGCTGCGGCTCGCGGTCCCCTGCCGGGTGATCTGGGCCGAGTACGGTCCGGCGCGGATCGGGTTCGGCTACGGGACGGAGACCGGCCACGCCGAGTGCGGCGAGGAGTGCTTCGTGGCCGAACTCGCCGAGGACGGCACGGTCTGGTTCAGGGTGATGGCGTTCAGCCGGCCCGCCCGCTGGTACTCGCGGCTCGGCGGTCCGCTGGTACCGCCGCTCCAGCGGTGGTACGCGCGCCGGCTCGGCCGCACGCTGCGCCGGCTCGTCACGGAGGAGCGCGAGCGGCGCGGGATGCCCGGCCGATGAGCCCGGGGGCGGGGCCGGGCCATACTGGTAGCGATGGAGTGGTTCACCGCTGACGGGTACTGGCTCGGCCGGCTGGTCTTCCAGAAGGCCCTCGCCGTCATCTACCTGACCGCCTTCCTCGCCGCAGCCCTGCAGTTCCGGGCGCTGATCGGTGAGCGCGGCATGCTGCCCGCGACCGACGCCCTGCGGCACACGTCCTGGCGCGCCGCCCCGGGGCTCTTCCGTCTCCACTGCTCCGACCGCTTCTTCGCCGTCGTCGCCTGGACCGGCTGCGCGGTGTCCGTCGCGCTGATCGCGGGCGCTGACAACCATGTGCCGCTGGGCGCCGCGATGGCGCTCTGGGCGGTGCCGTGGCTGCTGTACCTGTCGATCGTGCAGGTGGGCGGCGTCTGGTACGGCTTCGGCTGGGAGTCGCTGCTCCTGGAGACGGGTTTCCTCGCCGTCTTCCTGGGGAACGCGGGCACCGCGCCGCCGGTGCTCGTGCTGTGGCTGCTGCGGTGGCTGCTGTTCCGGCTGGAGTTCGGCGCCGGGCTCATCAAGTGGCGCGGCGACGCCTGCTGGCGGAACCTGACGTGCCTGGAGTTCCACCACGAGACGCAGCCGATGCCAGGGCCGCTCAGCTGGTTCTTCCACCGCCTCCCCCGGCCCGTGCACCGCGTCGAGGTGGCGGCCAACCATGTGACCCAGCTGCTGGTTCCGGTGCTGCTGTTCACCCCGCAGCCGGTGGCCGGCTTCGCGGCGGGCCTGATGATCGTGACCCAGTTGTGGCTGGTGCTCTCGGGCAACTTCGCCTGGCTCAACTGGCTGACCATCACGCTCGCCCTGCCGGTCATCGACTGGTCGCCGCTGACCGAGCCGCCGGCCCAGCGCGGCGCGCCCGTCTGGTACGCCGTGCTGGTCATCGCCGTCACCGCGCTGGTCCTGGCCCTCAGCTACCGCCCGGCCCGCAATCTGGTCTCCCGCCGCCAGGTGATGAACCGGTCGTTCGACCCGCTGCACCTGGTCAACACGTACGGCGCGTTCGGCAGCATCAGCCGGGTCCGCCTGGAGGTGGTCGTGGAGGGCACCGAGGACGCGATCGTGCACCCGGGCACGGTATGGAAGGAGTACGGCTTCCGGGGCAAGCCGGGTGATCCGCGCCGGCTGCCGCGCCAGTTCGCCCCGTACCATCTGCGACTGGACTGGATGATGTGGTTCGCCGCGCTCTCCCCCGCGTACGCCAGGTCCTGGTTCGGCCCGTTCGTGGAACGGCTGCTGGAGAACGACCGGGACACGCTGCGGCTGCTGCGGCACAACCCGTTCCCGGACGCCCCGCCGGCCCAGGTGCGGGCCCGGGTCTTCCGCTACCGCTTCACCACGTGGCGCGAACTGCGTGCGACCGGCTGCTGGTGGCACCGCACCTTCGTACGCGACTTCCTGCGCCCGACCCGGGCGTAGCGGGCTACTTCTCGCTCTCCCGGTCCCGCAGCAGGCGGCTGATCTGCTTGACCAGTTCGTCGTCGCTCGCCACCCGCCGCCCGGAGACCAGCGCGCCGAGCCGCTCGGCGGTCTGGAAGTCGTACGCGCGCTCGGCCTCCTCGCCGGGCACGATGGCGTACTCCTCCTTCGCCCGGAAGCCGACGGTCAGGTCGACCACCTTCGCGATGATCCAGGTGAGGACGAACGAGAACGCGATCACGGACACGATCGCGACACACTGCTTGCCGAGCAGGCCCCAGCCGCCCCCGTAGAACAGGCCCTCCTTGCCGCTGATGCGGGCCGTGGCGAAGAGGCCGACCATGACCAGGCCGATCAGACCGCCGACGCCGTGCACCCCGACCACGTCGAGCGTGTCGTCCACGCCGAAGCGGAACTTGAGCGTGATCGCGTACGCGCTCACCGCGCCGACGACGAGCCCCGTGACGACCGCGCCCAGGGTGTTGATCTCGCCGCACGCCGGGGTGATGGCGACCATGCCCGCGACGGCGGACGACACCACTCCCATGGTGGTCACCGAGCCGGTGCGCCACTTCTCGACCAGGGGCCAGGTCACCATGGCGCCGGCCGCCCCGAGCTGGGTGTTGAGGAAGGCCGCCGACGCCGTGCCCTGGGTGGTGAGCGCGGAACCGGAGTTGAAGCCGAACCAGCCGAACCACAGCAGGCCCACGCCGATGACGACGAGCGGGATGTTGCTGGGGCGCTCCTCGCGGCGGGCGAAGTCACGCGGCGCGCGCAGCACCAGTGCGACGGCGAGCCCGGCCACCCCGGAGTTGAGCTCCACCGGCAGCCCGCCGGCGAAGTCCAGGGCGCCGAGGTGCTTCACGATCCAGCCCTGCTTGTCGAACACCCAGTGCGCGAGGGGGATGTAGACGATCAGCAGCCACAGCACGACGAAGACGAGCCAGCCGCGCATCGTGGCGCGGTCGGCGATCGAGCCGCTGATCAGCGCCACGGTGATGATGGCGAAGCCCATCTGGAAGGTGCTGTAGATGTACGTGGGGATGGCCCCGGTCAGCGTGTTCAGCTGGATGCCCTTCATGAACACGTGGTCCAGGTTCCCGATGAGCCCGGCCCCTCCCACGTCGGGCCCGAACGCCAGGGTGTAGCCGATGACCCACCAGACGAGGGTGCCGAAGGCCAGCGCGGCGAAGCTCATCTTGATCATCATGAGCACGTGCCGGGTGCGCACCATGCCGCCGTAGAAGAACGCGAGGCCGGGCGTCATCAGCAGGACCATGGCGGTGGCGGCGAGCAGCCAGGCGGTGTCCCCGGAGTCGTACGCGGCCGGCATGGGCGCGGGAGCGGTCATCATCGGCGATACCTCGTGTGGGGAGGGGCTGGGGCGGGACGGGCTACGGCTTGCGCAGGTCGGGGGGCGGGTGGCCGGTGAGCAGCCGGCGTACGGCGTGCCAGGCGGCCCGGTGCGCCTCGGCCACCCTGACCGGGCTGTCGTCGAGGAGCCGCACCCACGCGCCGCAGTCCCGGGGCAGCACGCTCACCCCGTACAGCACGCCGAGCCCGGCCAGCGCCTCGTGCAGGGTGTCGGCCAGCTCGGTGGCGGGAACGCGGTCGGTCACCGCGAAGAGCGAGGCGACGTGGTCGTGGCCGGCGAACACCCCGGGCCCGAGGACTCCGGTGCCCGGCCGGCCGGGTGTCAGGCGCAGGGTGTCGATGGCGAGGAGGGTGCCGTCGGGCCTGCGGATGCGCAGGTCGGTGGCGAGCGCCCGGTAGGAGTGGCGCTCGCCCCGGGCGAGCCGTCCCGCGGTGAGGGTGTCGCCGACCAGAACCGTGGCGTCGGGGGCGACGGTGACCTCGGTGCTCTGGTAGAACCGCGCGCCCTCGAACGGGATCAGCGGGTCGGGGAGGTACTCGACGTAGCTGCCGGCCCCGGCCGTGAGGTGCAGGCGCTGGCTGGCGTAGTCGTGCTCCATCCGGAAGATCTTCGTGGCGGCCTGGGTCGTCAGGTGGACCTGGGTGTCCGGGCCGCAGTGGAAGTCCATCCGGTAGCGGTCGGCCTGGGCGACGCCGCCGCCGGTCGCCATCAGGTACACGTAACTCATGCCGGGCTGTTCGGGGTCGATCCACAGCGGCCGCATGATCTGAAGCGGTGTCTTCTGGTAGCGCCCGACGAGTTCGGTGCGGCCGCCCCGTACGGCGAAGGCGAGGTCGAGGATGCCGACCTTGGCCGGGGAGCCGGGCGCCAGCGTGTCCGGGACGGAGGCCAGGGCCGCCACGTCCGGGGGGACGCGCACGGCGGTGTAGTACTCCTCGGCGAGCCGGTCGGCCTTCGGCCGCTGCGGGGCGAGCGGCATGTCAGATCAGCACCTTGCGGCGGGATTCGAGGTAGCCCGCGATCTCCTCGACGCCCACGCCGGTCAGGCAGTCGGTGAGGACGACGGGGCGGTCGCCCCGCACCCGGTGGGCGTCGGACTCCATGACATTGATATCCGTGCGCACGTACTGCGCGATGTCGATCTTGTTGATGACGAGGAGGTCGGAGTCGGTGATGCCGGGGCCGCGCTTGCGGGGCATCTTCTCGCCCTCCGCCGTGTCGAGCACGAAGAGGAAGAGGTCGACGAGTGCGGGGCTGAACGTCAGCGTGAGGTTGTCGCCGCCGGACTCGTACAGCAGCGTGTCGGTGTCCGGGAAGCGCTCCAGCATCTCGGCGCCGGCCGCGAGGTTCATCGTCGGGTCGTCGCGTACGGCGGTGTGCGGGCAGGCACCCGTCTCGACGCCGACCACGCGCTCGGGTTCCAGGACGCCGGCCAGCGTGCGGCGCACGTGCTGGGCGTCCTCCTGGGTGTAGATGTCGTTGGTGATGACGGCGGGGCGGTGGCCGCGTGCGATCAGGACCGGGACCAGCGCCTCGATGAGCGCGGTCTTGCCGGAGCCGACGGGTCCGCCGATGCCGACCCGCAGTACGTTGTCGTCCATGGTGCTCCTAGGGGTGTCGTGGTGGGTGCTCAGCTGGCGAAGAGGCGGGCTTCGGCGCGTTCATGACGGCCCGACATGACGTCCGAGGCGAAGACGGTGGCGCCGACGTCGTCCAGTTCCCTGCGCAGCGCGGCGTCGACGGTGGTCTCGATGACGGGCGCCGCGCCTCTGAGCAGGGCCTGCGCAGTACGGTGGTCGGTGAGCCTCAGCCGCAGGGCGGCGCCCGCGAAGCTCACGCAGAACGCGAACAGGTCGGCGGCGACCGCCTGCCGGACGGGGACGCCGGTCGACGCGTAGACGACGCCGGCGGCCACGGCCTGGGTGCCGGGGGCCTCGCGGCGCACGACCCGGTCGTAGTAGTCGCCGATCTCCGGGCGGCCGAAGACCTCGTGGCCGAGGTCCAGCAGCTGCCGGCCCGTCCGGCCGGCGGCCTGGCGCATCTCCCGGCCGAGTTTCGTGGCGAACAGGTGCTCGTCGATCCGGACCACGGCCTCCGGGTCGCCCGCCGCGGTGGCCCGGTGGGCCAGGGCGAGCGCGGTGGCGTCCGCGGGCCCGACGCCGTGCAGAAGCAGGTCCGCCAGCAGCGACGGCAGGCTCTCCGCGTCAACGGCGCCCGCCTGCGCGAAGCCCTCCAGGCTGTGCGAAAGGGTGTAGAAGCCGCTGGGGAAGGCCGAGTCGGTCAGCTGGAGGCTGACCAGCAGCGGCCCGAGACCCGCGGCGGCCGTGGTCCCCGCCGGGCCGGGGTCGCCCGCGGTGTCGCCCTCCTTGCGGTACATCGGCCCTAGACCAGGAAGTAGAGGTGGTTCAGGGGCAGCTTCTCGGCCGGGTCGATGGTGGCGACCTTGCCGTTGAGCGTGACCTTGAACGTCTCCGGGTCGACCTGGACGTCCGGCAGCACGTCGTTGCGGACCATGTTGTGCTTGCCGATGGTGCGGGTACGGCGCACGGGCAGGACCTTGCGGTTCAGGCCGAGCCGCTCCGGCACGCCGGCGGCGATGCCCGCCTGCGACATGAACGTGGCGTGGGTGGCCTGGAGCGCCTTGCCGTACTGCCCGAACATCGGCCGGTAGGTGACCGGCTGCGGGGTCGGGAGCGAGGCGTTGGGGTCGCCCATCTGTGCCCAGGAGACGAGGCCGCCCTTGATGACCATCTTCGGCTTGGCGCCGAAGGAGTGGATGGGCCAGAGCACGATGTCGGCGAGCTTGCCCTTCTCGATCGAGCCCACGTAGTCGGAGATGCCCGTGGCGATGGCGGGGTTGATGGTGAGCTTGGCGAGGTAGCGCAGCACCCGCTGGTTGTCGTTGCGCTCCGAGTCGCCCTCCAGCACCCCGAGCTTGTCCTTGCAGTGGTGCGCGGTCTGGAAGGCCCGGGTGACGGACTCGCCGATCCGGCCCATGGCCTGGGAGTCCGAGGAGAACATGCTGATCACGCCGAGGTCGTGCAGCACCGACTCGGCGGCGATCGTCTCGGCCCGGACCCGGCTGTCGGCGAAGGAGACGTCCTCGGGGATGTCACGGCTCAGGTGGTGGCAGACCATCACCATGTCGAGCAGCTCGTCCACCGAGTTCTTGGTGTACGGCAGCGTCGGGTTGGTCGACGACGGCAGGACGTTGGGCTCGCCGGTGACGCGCAGGATGTCGGGGGCGTGTCCGCCGCCCGCGCCCTCGCTGTGGAAGGTGTGGATGGCGCGGCCGTCGATGGCGGAGCGGGTGTCCTCGAAGAATCCGCCCTCGTTGAGGCTGTCGGTGTGGATGGCCACCTGGACGTCGTGCTCGTCCGCGACGTTCAGCGCGTTGTCGATCACGGCCGGGGTGGAGCCCCAGTCCTCGTGCACCTTGAGCGCGCAGGCACCCGCGACGACCTGCTCCTCCAGGGCGCCCGGCAGGCTGCCGTTGCCCTTGCCCATGATGCCGAGGTTGACCGGCAGCGTCTCCGCCGCCTGGAGCAGCAGACCGATGTTGTACGGGCCGGGGGTGCAGGTGGTGCCGTTGGAGCCGTCCGTGGGACCGGTGCCGCCGCCGATGAGGGTGGTGATGCCGTTGGTCAGCGCCTGCTCGGCCTGCTGCGGTGCGATCAGGTGGACGTGGCTGTCGATGGCGCCCGCGGTCGCGATCAGGTGCTCGCCGGCGATGGCCTCGGTGCCGGGTCCGATGACCAGGTCCGGGTCGACGTTGTTCTGGGTCTGCGGGTTGCCGGACTTGCCGATGCCGACGATGAAGCCGTCCTTGATGCCGATGTCGCACTTGACGACGCCCACGATCGGATCGATGACGACCACGTTGGTGATGACGGTGTCGAGCGCGCCCTGGGCGGCGGTGGCCTGCGGGTCGGAGGCCATGCCGTCGCGCATGGTCTTGCCGCCGCCGTAGACGACCTCGTCGCCGTACAGGCCCTCGCTGTAGTCCTTCTCGACCTCGACGACGAGGTTGGTGTCGGCGAGGTGGAAGCGGTCACCGACCGTGGGACCGAACATGTCGGTGTACTGCTTGCGGGGCAGGATGGGCATCAGCGCGAACCCTTCTTCTTGTCCTTGGCGGCCTTGGAGCTCTTGGAACCGTCCTTGCCGGAGCTCTTGGACTGCGTCTTGGAGCCGGCCGCGGCAGGCGTGTTCTGCGCACCCTCGAAGCCGCGCTCGATGGCCTTGCGGACGGCTTCGACGCGTGCGGGGTGGGAGGCGAGGCTGCCGTTGAGGAGTCCGCTGAAGCCGGTGAGCCGGCCGGTTCCGGCGTAGGCGCAGAGCTCGACCTCGCGCGTCCCGCCGGGCTCGAACCGTACGGAGGTGCCGGCGGCGATGTTGAGGTGCGTGCCGAGGGTCGCCTCGCGGTCGAAGGAGAGCGCCGAGTTCACCTCGAAGAAGTGGTAGTGCGACCCGACCTGCACGGCCCGGTCGCCGGTGTTGCTCACGGTGACCTTGACCGTGCGGCGGCCCGCGTTGAGTTCGATGGGGTCGTCCCCGTACAGGTACTGCTGACGGAACGTCATGCGATGCTCCTGGTGCCAAGGTCCGCCCCAGCGGCGGACGGGTGATGGTGATGCCGGTGCCCGGTCCCGGGGCCATTCCCGTGGGGGTGTCCGTGTCCGTGGTCGTGGTCGTGGCTGTGACCGTGGCCCTCGCCCGGCGGGTGAGTGTGTGCGTGACCGTGGTGGTCGGCCGCCGCGAGGCCGGTCGGGACGCCGTCGTCGCCGTGCTCGCTCCAACGCCGGCGCGCGTCGGCCGCGCGTTCGTCCAGCACGCGGCGCAGGGCGGATTCCGGCAGGAGAGGGCCCGCGTCCGCCACCGGCACCGCCGTCCCGCCGACCGGGCGCACGTCCGTGAACGAGGCGGGCAGCAGCGCAACCTTCTCCGCACCGAGCAGCCGGCAGCGCCGGACTCCTTCGGCCGGGTCCGGGTCGCCGCCGTCGAACGCGACCTCGACCAGGGCGTGGCGCCCGTAGCGGCGTACGAGGGCGGCGACGCGGTGGAGTTCGGCGTCCTCGAAGGGGTCGCCGGCGGGGGCGGCGACGAGGAGCGCGGAGTCGGCGGGCACCCGGCCGGCGGCGGCGCGCAGCCAGGCGACGAGGTGCTGGGCGGTGCCGAACGGTTCGGCGAGCAGCACGGCTCCCCGGCCGGCGTCGGGAACGGCGCGCAGGGTGCGGGCGGTGTCCGCGACGAGCCCGGGCTCGCGGCCGAGGGTCATCGGGACGACGACGACGCGCTCGCCCCGGCGCAGGTGTGCGGCGACGGTCCGGAAGAGGGCGCGCCCGTTGGGGACGATGCCCGTGTCCGGGCCGAGACGCCCCTCCAGCGCCCGGCCGTACGCGGCTTCGTGGCCGCAGACGGCGATGACGGCCGCGTTCCCGGCCATGGTCAGCCGCCGATGGGGTCGTGGACGGAGACCAGCTTGGTGCCGTCCACGAAGGACGCCTCGACCTGGAGGAGGCCGAGCATCTCCCGTACGCCGTCCATGGTGGCGTCCTCGCCCACGATGTGGCGGCCCAGCTCCATGCAGTCCGCGACGCTCTTCCCGTCGCGGGCCGCTTCGAGGATCGCCTCGGTGATCAGCGCGACCGACTCGCTGTAGTTGAGCTTGAGGCCGCGGTCCTGGCGTTTGCGGGCCAGGTCGGCCACGACGTACACGAGCAGTTTGTCGATCTCGCGGGGGGCGAGGTTCATCGTGGATACCTTCCTCGGGATGTGCGGTGGGAGGGCCGGCGGTCGAGGGCCGGGTCAGCTGCGGCGCAGGCGCGGCAGCAGGGGGACGGCCGCCAGCAGCGTCCAGGTGGTGAGGATGAACGGCCAGGTGAAGGTGTGGCCGCCGAACGGCTTGAAGAAGGAGGTCAGGGTGGCGGTGAGGCCGGTGCTGACCATCGCGCCGAAGATCGCGTAGGCCGCGGTCCAGGCGGTGTTGGCCATGAAGACGGCCCCGATGCCGATGGCGACGAGCACCGCGTTGTAGCCGTAGATGCCGTTGGCGATCAGGTCGGTCGGCGCGCCGAGCAGCCAGCCGGCGACGATCCCGGCGATGCTGCCGACAGCCGCGTAGAGCACGACGCGCAGGCCGGCGAAAGCCAGTCCGACGAGCATGATCAGTCCGACGTACCAGCTCTCGACCAGGAAGATTTGCGAGACGTTGTTGAAGAAGGCGTGCCACAGGTCGTTCCAGGTGATCCCGGTGTCCCCGCTGGTCGTGCTGGAGACGGCCGCCGGGGCTCCGTGCCAGACGCGGTCGAAGGACGGGGCGCCGACCACCATCACGCCGGAGACCAGGCAGAAGGGCGCGGTCATGGGTGTGAGGTTGTACGGCGCGAGAAATGTGGCCAGCGTCGCCATGAGGATGACGCACAGGACGGCGCCCACGACGGTCAGTACGTAGGTGGCCGGGTGGTTGCCCAGCGAGGAGACGAGGGCGATGCCGGTCAGGCAGCCCGCGAACCCCTGCATCCCGAGTGCGATGCTCCCCCGGTCGACGGCCAGCGCGTAGGCCGTGGCGGTGGCGACCAGCGTCCCGATCGTCGCGAACAGGCCCGTCTGCCAGCCCGCCGCCCAGAGCCCGGCGAGGATCGCGGCGCCCGTGTACAGACTGGCCTGGAAGTCGACCTGTCCGACACCTCGCAGTGACGCCAGGAGGTACGCGGACGGCTGGCGGCTCTCCAGCCGCCGGACGAGATCCGGCTCGGCGAGGGACAAGGCGTGCTCCAGCGTCTCGTCGGCAAGTGGGGTCCGGGCGCGACGGATTCACGGAGGCACCCGTCATATGCCATGAAGTCACACAAAGTCGGACTTATCGCGCTGGGAGCGATCGGGGTAGCCCACTCGGGTACACCCCGGAGGCACGCCGTGAACCCGGCCCTCGATGCCCGGCCGCCGTCCGTACGTTCGGCGCATGGCCCAGAAGATGCGGTTGCACCGGCACAGCCACCCCGATCACCACCCGGGTGTGCAGCTCCCGGTCGTGGTGGCCGTCGCGGTCGGCGGGGCCGCGGGGGCCTGCGCCCGGTACGCCGCCGAACGCCTCTGGCCGACCGGCACCTTCGCCTTTCCCTGGACGATCCTGCTGATCAACGCGGTGGGGTGTTTTCTGATGGGGATCCTGATGGTCACCCTGAAGCTGCGCTTCCCCGGGGCTCCCCGGCTCATCAGCCCGCTGCTCGGCACCGGTGTGCTCGGCGGGTTCACCTCGTTCTCGCACTACACGGACAACGTGCGGCAGCTGTTCGACAATCATCAGCCCGGCTACGCGGTGAGCTACCTGGTGCTGACCGTGGCCGCGGCGCTGGCGGCCGTGACGGCGGGGGCGTTCGCGGCGCACTTCGCCTTCGGCCGCTCCTACGCCGCACAGGGCGAGGCGTCATGACCGACTGGCTGCTCGTGCTGGCCGGCGGCCTGGTGGGGGCGCCGCTGCGCTACCTGCTCGGTGTGGACGCGAAGTTCCGCCTGCACAGCGTCTTCCCCTGGGGCACCTTCGCGGCCAACGCGGGCGCGGCGCTGGTCCTCGGCTTCGTCGCGGAGGGGGCGACCGACGGTGATCTCGGCAACCGGCTGAATCTGCTGCTGGCCACCGGCTTCTGCGGGGCCCTGTCGACGTGGTCGACGTTCTCGTACGAACTGCTCACCCTGAATTCCGCCCGTCGGCTGGGACTCGCGGCGTCCTATCTCCTGGCCACCGTCACCGCCGGAGTGGGGCTGTCCTTCGCCGGGGCCGCTGTGGCGCGCGCGGTGTTCTGAGCGCGCGCCACGCAGGCGAACGCGCTGTGGCCCGCCCCGGGTGGGGGCGGGCCACAGCGCGTTGCGAGGCTCAGTCGATGCCGGGCAGGATGTGCGGTTCGGCGAGGTCGTCCTCGTAGCCGGCCAGGCGGATCGGCGCGGACCTCGCCCAGACCTCGATGTTCTGGAGCTTGTCGCTGCCGGATCCCGGCTTTCCGTGCCGTTCGGCCGGTCGCTCGTCTTGCTTCGTCAATTCCGGTGTCGTCACCGCGCACTCCTTCGTGTCGCGTAGCCCCGGGCGCTGCCGACGCTCCGGTTCTCATTTCCGGGAATCAGCTGCCCATGCGGGGCAGGGGCAGGAACAGTTCGGTCGCGGTGGCGCCGGGTACGGGGCGGGACGGCGACTTGGTTGACAAGCCTGTCCCAGGACGGTCGAGGAAGGTTCGTGGACTCCTCGATGACGTCCGTTCACATCAGAGTAACCAAATGAGCGCGTCCGCGCTCGATGGAACGTGTGCCGTGAGTCACTTTCAGCCACCACTTACGGAAAAGACCCGGCCAGGTAAACACTCCGGCCGGGTCTTCGCACGGTAGGGCGGCGCACACCCCCGCTCCTCTACCAGTTGGCGGGGGCGTAGTCCTTCAGGAAGCAGCCGTAGAGCACGTCGCCCGCCTCGCCGCGCACGATCGGGTCGTAGACCCGGGCGGCGCCGTCGACCAGGTCGAGCGGGGCGTGGAAGCCCTCCTCCGCCAGCCGCATCTTGTCCGGGTGCGGGCGCTCGTCGGTGATCCAGCCGGTGTCGACGGCCGTCATCAGGATGCCGTCCTTCTCGAACATCTCCTGCGCGCTGGTGCGGGTCAGCATGTTCAGCGCGGCCTTGGCCATATTGGTGTGCGGGTGCCCCGCGCCCTTGTAACCCCGGCCGAACACGCCCTCCATCGCGGAGACGTTGACCACGTAGGAGTGCTTGGCCGCGGTGGCCGCCATGGCCGGGCGCAGCCGGCTGATCAGGATGAACGGCGCGGTCGAGTTGCAGAGCTGGACCTCCAGCAGCTCGATCGGTTCGACCTCGTCGACTGTCTGGATCCAGCTGTTGGTGTCGTGCAGGTCGGGCACGAGGCCGCCCGCGTCGATCGCGGTGCCGGCGGCGATCCGGGCCGGCGACGCGGAGCCGCTGACCAGGGCCAGGTCCGTGACGTCCTGGGCGCTGAGCGCTTCCTTGCGTGCGGCGGGCAGGGCCGCGACGCGGTCGACGCTGCCGCTGCCGAAGGTGCCGATCACCTCGGCGGCGGGCAGCTCACCGGCGGGCAGCGGGGCGGACTCGGCCGAGAGCAGCTCGCTGTACGCCTGCGGCGAGCGGCGGACCGTCTGCGCCGCGTTGTTGATCAGGATGTCGAGCGGACCCTCGGCCGCCACAGAGTCGGCGAGGGCGACGACCTGGGCGGGGTCGCGCAGGTCGATGCCGACGATCTTCAGGCGGTGGATCCACTCGTCGCTGTCCTCCATCGCCTTGAAGCGGCGGATCGCGTCGTTGGGGAAGCGCGTGGTGATCGTGGTGTGCGCTCCGTCACGCAACAGCCGAAGCGCGATGTACATGCCGATCTTGGCGCGGCCACCGGTGAGCAGCGCCCGGCGGCCCGTCAGGTCGGTACGCGCGTCCCGGCGGGCACGGTTCTCCCGGGCGCAGTCCTGGCAGAGCTGGTGGTAGAACGCGTCGACCTCGACGTACCGCGTCTTGCACACGTAGCAGGACCGGGGGCGCTGAAGGATGCCGGCGATCTCGGTGGTGGTCGACGAGGAGGGCAGGACGCCCTGGGTCTCGTCGTCGATGCGCTCGGCCGAACCGGTGGCCGTGGCCTCGGTCACCGCCTTGTCGTGCGCGGTCTTGGCGGCCCGGCGTTCCTGGCGGCGGCGCTGCTTCACGGTCCGGTAGATCCCCGCGGTGGCCCGGCGGACCGCGACGGCGTCCGGGTGGTCGACCTCGATGGTGTCGAGCTCGTCGAGCACACTCAGGCAGACGGCCAGCCGCTCCGGGTCGATGCCGGGACCGAACTCCTCGGTTCCGGCCACGATCTCGGGGCCGTCCTCTGTCACCGTCATCGCCGTTCCTCTGTACTCGTACCGGCCTCACCGCGGGCGTGGGGCTCGGTCAAGTTTGCCATGATCCACGGGCTGCTCCATTCGGGTGGAGCGGGGCGCGGAACAACGCCGCGAAAAAAACTTCGCATCAGTTGTGCATGCCCTCGCCGATCCGGGGCAGGCGGTGCGCGAAGCACTCGGCGACAAGGAGGGGCCAGACATCATGGCGACCACGACGGAGAAGACCGACGGAGTCCTCGGCGACGCGTGCACGCTCTCCGAGCAGGACGGCGCGCCGCTCGGTGCGGAGACCGCGGAGCTGCCGTGGATCGAGGACACGGGCAAGGTCGCTCCCAAGGACGCCCGTGCCCTGTCGAAGATGTTCCTGGACCGGCTGCAGTCGCTGGAGGAGGGCACGCACGAGTACCAGTACGCGCGCAACACCCTCATCGAGATGAATCTCTCGCTCGTGCGGTACGCCGCCTCGCGCTTCCGCAACCGCGGCGGCGACGACACCGAGGACATCATCCAGGTCGGCACCATCGGTCTGATCAAGGCCATCGACCGCTTCGACCTGTCGCGCGAGGTGGAGTTCGCCACATTCGCCGTCCCCTACATCGTCGGTGAGATCAAGCGCTTCTTCCGGGACACCACCTGGGCCGTGCACGTCCCGCGCCGGCTCCAGGAGCTGCGGGTCGACCTCGCGAAGGCGAAGGAGGAGCTGTCGTCCCGGCTGGACCGCGATCCGACGGTCGCCGAGCTGGCCGCCCACCTCGACCTGCCCGAGGAAGAGATCATCGAGGGCCTCGTCGCGGCCAACGGGTACTCGGCCGGTTCGCTGGACACCCCCACCGCGGAGACCGACTCCGGCAACGAGCAGCGCTCGCTCGCCGATGTGCTCGGCGAGGCCGACCCCGGCATGGAGACCGTCGAGAACCTCCACGCGCTGGCGCCCCTGCTGGAGCAGCTGGACGAGCGCGAGCGCCGGATCGTGCAGATGCGCTTCGGCCAGGAGATGACGCAGGCCCAGATCGGTGCGGAGCTGGGCGTCTCCCAGATGCACGTGTCCCGGCTGCTGGCCCGTATCGTCAAGCGCCTGCGGGCCGGAATGTCCGTGGAGGCCTGACCGGTCCCAGGCCTCGGGCGCGCGAGCGTAACCGGTCCCGAGGCCGGACCACCCCCTCGAATCGGTCACACACCGACGGAGTGTGGCCGAAGACGCTGTGAACGACGCCCGGCGGCGAATTGCCGGGCGTCGTTCACATATGCTGCGCAACACCGGCGGGTGGCCCGCACGGTGCAAGGAGAGAGTGAAAAGTGGCTGAGATGCGCATGGGCGCCCCGGCCCGACCTCCGGCCGTGGGGGCCTTCCCGGTCCAGGCGGCTTCCGAGGCCGGCGAACGGGGCTCCGTGTGGGACGTCAGCGGCACCATCCTGCTCGTCGAGGACGACGCGGGTGACGCGCTCCTCGTCGAGGAGATGCTCGCGGACGGCGAGCTGGACCCGACCCTGACCTGGTGCAAGACCCTGTCCGAGGCGCTGGCCTTCCTGCGGTCGCACCGGGCGCCCGTCTGCGTCCTGCTCGACCTGCATCTGCCCGACGTGCACGGTCTGAGCGCCGTGACACAGATCGTCGACACGTCCCCGGACGCGGCGATCGTCGTCCTCACCGGCCTCGCGGAGGCCGACGCGGGGCTCGCCGCCGTGGCGACCGGCGCGCAGGACTACCTCATGAAGGGCCTGCTAGACCCCCAGGCCCTCGCGCGCGCGATCCGGTACGCCCTCCAGCGCAAGCAGGTCGAGCAGGCCGCGGCCGCGCTGCGCGCCAACCAGCTGATGGCGCAGGAGAACGCACGCCTCGAACGCGGGCTGCTGCCCGTCCCCCTGCTGAACGACGACAGCTTCCAGGCGGTCGCCCGCTACGAGCCGGGGCGGGCCCACGGGCTGCTCAGCGGTGACTTCTACGACGTGGTCCAGACGGCCGACGGCACTGTGTGGGCGGTCATCGGTGATGTGTCGGGGCACGGTGCGGCGGAGGCGGCGCTCGGGGTCTGCCTGCGGGTGGCCTGGCGCGCGGCCGTGCTGTGCGGGACGGATCCGCTCCAGCAGCTGGGGCTGCTGGAGTCGATCCTGGTCGCCGAGCGCTCCGACCCCCATCTCTTCGCCACCGTCACCACGCTCGCCTTCCCGCCCGGCGGCGACCGCGTCCAGGTCGTGCGCGCCGGTCACCCGGGGCTCCTCCTGCGCCGGGGCGAGGAGGTCGAGTGGGTGGAGCCCGAGGGCGGCATGGCGCTCGGGCTGCTGCCCGGGCACGGCCAGTGGTCGGTCAGCGAATTCGAACTCACGCCTGACGCGGCGCTCGTCCTGTTCACCGACGGCCTCTTCGAGGGGCGCACCGGGCCGCACAGCCGGCTCGGCGAGGACGGGCTGCTCGACATGGCCCGGAACCTCGCCCCCCTCACCGCCCGCCCGTTCGTCGACGCACTGGTCGCGGGCGCCTCGGAGGCCGCTGCCCCGCACGGGGGCCTCGCCGACGATGTCGCCGTCCTGCACCTCGGCTGGAGAAACACCGCACATGAACAATGAGATAACGGACACCTCCGCGCAGCCCAGGGGAACGTGGGCCCGGCTGTCGGTCCAGAACTGGGTCCACCTGATCCTGGCCGCCTTCGTGCTCGTGGTCTGCGGCTGCGTGGTGGCGGGCGGTCTCGTGCTGGCCCGGATCTCGGACCGGACCACCGAGCTGGTCGACCGCATCCAGCCGGCCCGCTCCGCCTCCTTCCAGCTGCAGAACGCGCTGCTCAACCAGGAGACCGGCGTGCGCGGCTACGCGCTGACCGGTGACGCCTCGTTCCTGGAGCCCTTCTCCGCGGGCAAGAAGGAGGAGAAGGACCGGCTGGCCCGCGTCCGCTCAGCGATGGGCGACAACGCCCCGTTCAACCGCGACCTGGACCGGATCGCCGCCGCCGCCTCGGAGTGGCGCCGGGTGCACGCCGAACCGCTGATCGCCGACGTCCGGCGCGACGGCCCCGGGACCCGCTCGTCCGACAGGACCGCCGAGAGCAAGACCGCCTTCGACAAGCTGCGGCAGCTGTACGGCACCCAGCAGGCGCATCTCGACGCCGCCCGGGACCGGGCGCGTGCCCAGATGGACGACGCCCGCCACACCCGTGACCGGGTCTTCGCCGCCCTGCTGATCGTCTTCGCGCTCTGCGTGGTCGCCCTCAGCGTGTTGTTCCAGCGCGCTGTGGGACGGCCGCTGAACGCCCTGGCCGAGGCCTCCCGACGGGTCCGCTCGGACAGCTTCCGCGATCAGCGGATCGAGGTGCACGGTCCCTCCGACGTACGGGCGGTGGCCGGAGCGGTCGAGGACATGCGGGGCCGGCTGGTGGCGGAGCTGGACGTCACGCAGGAACGGGAGAACACGCTCGCCCAGCAGACCGTGGAGCTGCGCAGGTCCAACTCGGAGCTGGAGCAGTTCGCGTACGTCGCCTCGCACGACCTCCAGGAGCCGCTGCGCAAGGTCGCCTCGTTCTGCCAGCTGCTGGAGAAGCGGTACGGGAACGAGCTGGACGGCCGCGGCAAGCAGTACATCGACTTCGCGGTGGACGGCGCCAAGCGCATGCAGGTCCTCATCAACGACCTGCTGACGTTCTCCCGGGTCGGACGCGTCCACGACAGCTGGACCCCCGTCGAGCTCGACAAGTCCTTGGACCGGGCGCTGGGGAATCTGGCGATGGTGATCGAGGAGTCGGCGACCACGGTCGTCCGCGAGAGCCCTCTCCCCTCGGTCACCGGGGACCCCACGACGCTCGCGATGATCTGGCAGAACCTCATCGGGAACGCCGTGAAGTTCCGCCGCCCCGACGAACCGTGCGTGATCACGGTCGGGTGCGAGCGGGACGGCGACGACTGGCACTTCACGGTGGCGGACAACGGGATCGGCATCGCGCCCGAGTTCGCCGAGAAGGTCTTCGTCATCTTCCAGCGCCTGCACGGCCGTGACGAGTACGACGGGACCGGCATCGGCCTGGCCCTGTGCCGCAAGATCATCGAGTTCCACGGGGGCAGGATCTGGCTGGATCCCGACTCCCGTCAGGGGGCGCGGGTCCACTTCTCGCTGCCCGCCGACGCCGCTCCCAAGGACGACGGCACCCACGACACGGCAGCCCCTGCCGAAACCTCTGGAGACGCCACGTGAACACCCCTGTAGAGCCCATCGAGGTCCTGCTCGTCGAGGACGACCCGGGCGACGAGCTGATGACACGTGAGGCGTTCGAGGACAACAAGATCCGCAACACGCTCCACGTGGTCCGCGACGGCGAAGAGGCACTCGACTTCCTCTACCGCCGCGGCGCCCACACCGGGGCGCCCCGGCCCGATCTGATCCTGCTCGACCTGAACCTGCCGAAGTACGACGGCCGCCAGGTCCTGGAGCAGATCAAGCAGGACCCGGAGCTCGCGCTGATCCCCGTCGTCGTGCTCACGACGTCCTCCGCCGAGGAGGACATCCTGCGCAGCTACAAGCTGCACGCCAACGCCTACGTCACCAAGCCGGTCGACCTGGACCAGTTCATCGCCGCCGTCCGCCAGATCGACGACTTCTTCGTCACCGTGGTGCGGCTTCCCGGTCGCGCGTAATATTCGCTGTCGACGCATGGGAGTGGGATCTCCCGACGCGGGTACACGATCACAAGAAAGAGGTCTGTGACCTCCCCGCTGCGCCCTGGCTGGAGCACATGAAAGAACAGGCGATCTCCCCGCCGGACGACTCCCCCCGGAGCTGTCCGCCTACGGAGGCATTGCACAGCGCCGAGGTGTTCGACGGCGAACCGGGGTGCATTTCCCAGGCACGGGCACTGGCCGACCGCTTCCTCGCCCGGCTTGTGTCCGAGTGGATGGCGGTTCTGGGCGTGCACACTCGCAACGACCTGATGCTGGCCGTGAGCGAGCTGGTCACCAATGCGGAGCGCTACAGCCACGGCCCGTATCTGCTGGAGCTCGAGGGCACGGCGGAGCACATCAGCATCACGGTGTACGACAGCAGCAGCGCGCTGCCCGTCTTCTACGCCCCCGACCCGAGCCGCCTGGGCGGTCACGGCATGGAGATCGTGGTGGCCCTGTGCGACCGCGTCACGGCAGAGCGGGTGCCGGTCGGCAAGCGCATCCGGGCCGAGTTCATCCTGAGCAGCTGACCCGGGAGCAACCGGACCGGGCGGCAACCCGGCCCGGCCTCAGCCCCTCGCGTCCGGCCGGCCGAACCAGTCGATGCACATGACCAGGGCGTCGTCGAGCGTGTCCGACGCCCGGTGTTCCGCGAGTTCCCGCAGGACCGCGCCGGGCACGGCGGCCGCCGGCAGCAGCCGGGTGGCGAGGACGGCCTTGGGCAGGCCCCGTTCCGCGAACATCTCGCCGAGCGGTGAGACCGCGTCGTACACCCCGTCGCTGACGAGCAGCAGCCGGTCGCCGGGTCGGGCCTGGAGGTGCTGTACGGCGTACTGCGACTCCTCGAACATCCCCAGCGGGAGCTGGGCCTCCAGAGCCACCCGGGTGACTGTACGGCCACGCAGGCGCCACAGCTGCGGGGAGCCCGCGTCCACCGCCTCGACCGATCCCGTGGGCAGGTCGAAACGGAGCAGCAGGGTGGAGACGTGGGCGGCGCCGCGGTGCTGGTCGTAGATGGCCTGGTCGGCCAGGGCCGCCTGGTCCGCGATGCCGATACCGGCCCTCCTGGCGTTGCGCAGGGCGTTCACGGCCAGGTTGGTGAGCATGGAGGCCCGGATGCCCTCCCCCATGCCGTTGGTCACGGCGACGCTGAGCTGGTCGCCCTCCGCCGCCCAGTCGAAGTTGTCGCCGTGGATGGCGTAGGCGGGTTCGAGCTGGGCGCCTATGGCGTACTCGGCGGTCGTGAACGACCTGGCCGGGAGGAGCTGCCACTGCATCTCGGCGGCGAGGGTGAGGCGGGTCGTCCGCCGGGCCCGCTGATAGTGGTCGGTGTCCCGTTCGGCGACGACCATCTCGTGGCCGAGGAGATCGGCCACATGGGTGAGATCGTCCATGATCTGGGGGGTCGAGCGCGCGGAGGGCAGCCGAACGGTGAGGATGCCGAGGCGCTCGCCCCGGACGGTGACCGGGAAGTAGTGGTCGGCCGCGTCGTCGGGGCCGGTCCGGCCCTGGTGCGGGCGCTGGCTGCCGAAGGCACGGCCCGGGGCGCTGTTGTGCAGCGAGAGCGGCTGGGCGGGCCCGTCGGCGGCGTCGACCGGGTTCAGCACGGTCATTCCGTAATCCGCCAGGAGAAGCTGCACCGAAAGTGCGCCGTAGGACTTGGCGAGGATGTCGCGCACCGTCTCCACCAGGGCATACGGCGGCGCCGCGCGCAGCGCTCGTTCGATATCCGTGGGGGCAATCACGCTGTTTCGCCCATTCTTCGGTGGGTGGCGGGAGCGGAGTCAGGCTGACAGGAGCACGCTACGGGTGACAGAGTGGAAGAATGCCCCACCGCACCGGACTCCCTCACCGCCCTGACCAGGTGTCCGAGGACGTCTGTGCCGCGTCCGAACTTCTGGAGGTTTTGTGGGGGCGTGGCCAGGAGGCCGCCGCCCGGGGTGTCGTGTCCCCCTCCCAGCTTCGCGCGCTGCTCGTCATCGAGCAGCAGGAGGGGAGCAATCTGCGCTCGCTTGGTGAGGCGCTCGGCTCGCGGGCGCCGTCGGTGAGCCGGCTGTGCGACCGGATGGAGGCCATGGGTCTGGTCCAGCGCGATCCGAGCCCGACGAGCCGCCGGGAGGTCGAACTCCGGCTGACCCTTCAGGGCCGCGAGCTGCTGGAGGAGTACCGGGCGATCCGCACGCGGGAGCTGACCGCCGTGCTGGAGAGGATGCAGCCCTCCGATGTGGCGGCTCTCGCCGTGGGGCTCGCCGCCTTCCGCTCGGCGGCATCGCAGCGGCTCGCCGGCGAGCGGAGTACCGCCGCCCGGCTTCGCGACGATGTCGCGGACAGCGCCTAGGTTCATGCACGCCCCTGCTTCCGCGTTCCGGAGGCGCCGCTCGCGGGCGCTCACGTTGATCGTTCGGTACAGATTGTTGCCCCACGAAGAATGTTGTCAAATGGCAACTGTTACTTTTATCGTTGAGCATTCCCGCCGCGAGCAGGGACGGAGCACAATATGAACCGTCCGACTGATCCGGCGGTCCCCCGCCGCCCAGTGCATCATGAGGTGAACGTGCTTCCACCGCCCAGCGCCGGTCGAGCCATGCAGATAGTCCCACGGCACGAACGCGGCGCGTTGGTGCTCGCGGTAACCGGTGACCTCGACATCGACAACGTCGCGCCCCTCGGCGCAGCGCTGGAGAACGCGTCGCGGGAGGGCACCGGGCCGGTCGTCGTGGACCTGGCCGACGTGAGTTTCGCCGACTCCACGACGGTGAACGTGATTCTCCAGGGGCAGACGGCTCTCGGTCCCCGGCTGCGGCTCGCCTCGCCGTCCGTCTTCATGGAGCGGCTGATCTCCGTTCTGGGGCTCGACAGCGCCGTCCCGGTCTTCCCGAGCGTCGCGGAAGCGATCGACCCGCCGCTTCCCGCGTAGCGAAGAGCAAACACGAGCGCCCTTCTCCCCGCCGACGGGGAGAAGGGCGCTCGTCCGTGCGGGCCGCGGATCAGCCCAGGGCGGGCGGGGCGTCCTCGGGCGAGGTGCCCCACGCCGACGGCTCGTCGCCCACCTCGAAGGAGAGCGAGCGGGCCGACCGGATGTCGTCCGTGGTCAGGTACGTACCCGACTGCCGCTCGCCGTCCAGCCGGGCGGACTGGATGTAGCGGTCGGAGTCCGACGTACCGGGAGCGCTGACGGTCAGCGCGCCGCGCGGGTAGTAGTGGCGGTCGAGCTTGATGTCGACGCGCTCGAACGCGGGCGTGGACAGGCCCCAGGTGTCGGTGCCCGGCTGGACGGGGAAGACACCGATCGACGACAGCACCATCCACGCGGACATCGTGCCGAGGTCGTCGTTGCCCGTCATGCCGGTCGGGCCGTTGGTGAACAGCGTCAGCGCGGCGTGCACCACGTCGGTCGTCTTCCACGGCTGTCCGGTGGACAGGTAGGTGTACGGGGCGATGAGGTCGGGCTCGTTCTGCGGGTTGTACTTGTCGGCGTTGTAGTACGCGTACGGGCCGTTGACCCACACCTCGCGGGCGGTCTTCGCTGGGTCGGCGAGGAGCTTGTCGTACGCGAAGAAGGAGTCCAGCCGCTGGTTCGCGGCGTTCTTCCCGCCGATCAGGTCGACCATGCCGGGGATGTCCTGCGGGACCATCCACTGGTACTGCCAGGACGTGCCCTCGTGGAAGCCCTCGCTCTCGGCCGGGTCGGCGGGGCCGGTGAACGCGCCGGCGGCATCGCGGGCGCGGAAGAAGCCGGTCGAGGGGTCGAAGATCTTCCGGTAGTTGTGGGCGCGGGCCTCGTAGCGCTCCGCGTCGGCCCTGTGGCCGAGGTCCCGGGCCATCTCGGCGAGCATGCCGTCGGCCAGGGCGTACTCCAGGGTGGCCGAGGCGCCGTGGTCGAAGTCGGAGTCGCCGGGCTTGGCGTGCGGCCGGTCCTTGATGTACGGGGCGTACCCGTCCTTCAGGTACTGGACGTTGGCCTCGCGGCCCACGGGCGCGGAGTCGGTGGGCGGGACCCCGTCGGCGTTCTTCTTCAGGGCGCGGTACGCCTCCTCCTCGTACCCCTTCAGCAGGCCCTGCTGGTAGGCGTTGGTGAGGAAGGGGGTGACCGGGTCGCCGGTCATGATGTTCGTCTCGACCGTGCCGTAGCCCCACTTGGGCAGCCAGCCGCTCTCCGCGTCGATGCGCAGGACGGATATGGCCATGTCGCGGGACTCCCGCGGGGCGAGCAGCGAGAGCAGCTGCGCCTGCGTGCGGTAGGTGTCCCAGAGCGACCAGTTCTGGTAGTACGTGAACGTCCCGCGCGAGTCGACAGCCCGGTGCTTCTTCTGGTCCCAGCCGGTGTAGCGGCCGTCCACGTCGCTGCCCACGTTGGGTGCGAGGAAGGACCGGTAGAGGGACGAGTAGAAGGTGCGGCGCAGTTCGTCGCTGCCGCCCTGGGCCTTCACGCCTTCGAGGCGGTCCTCCCAGGTGCGTTCGGCGGAGCGCAGGACGTGGTCGAAGCTGTGGCCGCCCTCTGCGCGGAGGTTGAGCGCGGCCCCCTTGGCGTCGACGTAGCTGAGGGCCGTGGTGGCCTCGACGGTGCGGTCCTTGGTGGTGTCGAAGCGCAGCCAGGCGCCGTTGCGGGCGTCGGTGGCCGTGGACTTCTTCGCGCCGGTGACGGCGTCCCCGTTCCAGGTGCCGGAGGTGCTGAAGGGGCGGTCGAAGCGGGTGACCGTGTAGACCGTGTACGGCTTGGTGTCCTGGCAGAAGCCGCTGCCGGTGATGGCGGTCCGCACGGTGCGGTTGTCGAGGATCTCCACCTCGGAGGAGAGCGTCCGGTGCAGCGACTGGCCCGCGTTGAGCAGGACGTTGGCCTTGTCGGTGGCCGGGAAGGTGTAGCGCTGGACGCCGGTGCGCTGCGTGGCGGTCAGCTCGGCCTCGATGCCGGTCCTGAGCCCGACCTTGTAGTAGCCGGGGCTCGCCTTCTCGTCGTCGTGGCTGAACTCCGCGGCGTACTTCGCGTAGTCGGTCTCCGTGACGTCGCCGGTGGTGGGCAGCGTCGGCAGGTCGCCGCCGAGTCCGCAGCCGACACCGGAGAGGTGGACGGAGGAGAAGCCGCGGATGTGGTTCTCGCCGTAGTCGTAACCGGTGTTGTGGCCGGTGTCCGGGGAGAGCTGCACCATGCCGAAGGGCACGGAGGCACCGGGGTAGGTGTTGCCCTCGTTCTGGGTGCCGATGAACGGATTGACCAGGTCGGTCAGCCGGCCGTCGCTCCGTGGGGCGGCCTCGGCCGTGGCCCCGGGGAGGAGGACACCGCCCAGGAGCGCGGCGGCGGCGAGTGCGGCGGCCGGGCCGCGCAGTCTCGGCCGTGGGGTCCGATGCATGGGGTCTACTCCTTAGGACAACGTTGTCAGAGCGCGATCATTCTTGGAGTCGGCCGTGATCCGCGTCAAGGGGTCGGACAGGCGCCTTGCGTGTCGGTCCGGTGAAGGCGGCCGCCCCGCATGATCCTTCTGACGTCGGGCACCGGGAGGACTACCGTCAGGAGGAGGACACCAGAACCACTCCCGTACTACCAAAGCAGTACGCCGGATCGCCGCCTCAGGGACGACGACGCGGCGGCTGGAAAAGGGGATCGTGGTGTACATGAGTTCCCTTGCGCTGTCCGTGCTGCTGTCACTGGTCTCCGCGGTCGCCTACGCGGCCGGGGCGATCGTCCAGGAGCGCGTGGCCACGGCCTCGGACGGCCGCTCGCTCGCACCGCTGCGCAACCGGGTCTGGTGGGCGGCGGTCACGCTGAACGGCCTGGGCGCCGTCCTGCACGTCGTGGCGCTCGCGTACGGCCCGCTGAGCCTCGTACAGCCGCTGGGGGCGCTCACGATCGTCTTCGCGCTGCCGATGGCCGCGTTGTTCGTACGGCGCAGGGCCGGGGCGACCGCCTGGCGGGGCGCGGTCATGGCGACGGTGGGTCTCGCCGGGCTGCTCGCGCTGACGGGCAGCTCCGACGCGCACAGCCTGGGCGCTCCGCAGCAGTTGATGCTGGCGATGGTGACGTTCGGCGCGGTGGCCGCGCTGGTCCTGCTCTCCCGGGCTATGCGCCGGCCCGTGATGCGGAGCGTGGTGCTGGCCGGAGCGGCGGGCGTCGCGTTCGGGATCGCGTCGGTGTACACGAAGACCGTGGCCATGGAGTGGACGGCGGGCGCCGTGAAGTCCGGGCTGATGCCCCTGCTGGTGATCGCGGCACTGGCGGGCTCGGGCCTGCTGCTGTCCCAGGCGGCCTACCGGGGCGCCGGGCTGACGGCTCCGCTGGCCACGGTGACCGTCGTGAACCCGGTGGTGGCCGCGGCGGTCGGCATCACGCTGTTCGGCGAGCAGTTCCGGCACGGGGCCGCGGGCACGACGCTCGCCCTGCTGTGCGGGGCGGTCGCGGCCGGCGGGCTGATCATGCTGACCACGGAGCGGATGAGCGCGGAGCGGCTTGAGGCGGCGCCCGTTCCGGACGGGAGCGCGGGGGCGGCCGTGGACGAGGAGGGCGGGGACTTCGCGGAGGGGGACGCGGCGGGAGCGGGAAACGCGGATTTCGCCAGGCCCGCCGGGGCGTCGGCCCCGACGGGCGTTCCGCCCCTCCCGGTGGAGCCGGTACCGGCCGTCGCTCCCGGGCCCGCGGGCCGGCGGACCCCTCCCCCGGCGCTGCCCGTGCGGATGCCCCTGGAAGGGCTGGCCGGCCGCGTGGAGTTCGGCCCGCCTCCGGCCGCCGGGCGCAAGGCCGCCGGGGAGACCGGTGACGCCGGGGGCGTTCAGACGCTGACGCCGCCCGCCCTCAGATAGGCCAACGGGTCGATGTCGGAGCCGTACTCCGGGCCGGTGCGGACCTCGAAGTGCAGGTGCGGACCGGTGACGTTGCCGGTGGCTCCCGAGCGGGCGATCCGCTGGCCGCCGCCGACGTGCTGCCCGCCGCGCACGAGCAGCGAGGACAGGTGCGCGTACTGGCTGTACTTGCCGTCGCTGTGCCGGATGACGACCTGGTAGCCGTACGGTCCCGCCCAGCCCGCCGACACGACGGTGCCCGCCGCCATCGCCTTCACGGACGTGCCCGTGGGGACCGGGAAGTCGACGCCCGTGTGGTAGCCGCTGGACCACGAACCGGCCTGGTGGTACGGCGTGCCGGTGCGGGCCGCGACGGGGGCGGTGAGCGAGCTGTGCTTCTGCGTGTGCTGGGTCTTGTGGGGTTCGGCCTTGCGGGCTTCGGTCCTGTGTGGCTGCGTCTTCTTCGGCTGCGGGTGCGCCTGCGGCTTCGTCTGCTGCTTCCGCTGCTTCTCGGCGGCCGTCTTCGGGGCCGTCTTCGGCGTGGCCTTCGGGGTCGCTCCGGTCGCGGTCTTCGGGGCCGTCTTCGTCGCGGCCTTCGGCTCGTTCTTCGGCGCCGTTCGCGGTGCGGGCTCGCCCTTTGCCGGGGTTCCGGTCAGGGTCAGTCGCTGGCCGGGGAAGATCAGGTCCGGGTCGCCGCCGACGACCGTGCGGTTCGCCGCGTACAGCCGCTGCCAGCCGCCCTGGAGGTGCTGGTCGGCCGCGATGCCGGAGAGCGAGTCACCGGGCGTTACGGTGTACGACTCCCGCTTGCCTGGCACCGTCGTCGGGGTGACCGCGGGCGCGGTCCGCTTGGTCTGCGGGGCCCGGGTGGGTAAGGGGGCGGTGTCCGGCTTCTTCGGGGTCGCCACCCGGACCGAGCGCTCGCTCTGCGTGCTGATGTCGGGAGTGGCCCCGCCCTGGGTCAGGCCCGCCTTTCCTGAGCAGACCGGCCAGGCGCCGGGGCCCTGGCCGTCCAGGACCTTCTCCGCGATGGCGATCTGCTGGTCCCTGGTGGCCAGGTCGGCGCGCGGTGCGTAGTCCGTACCCCCGTACGCCGCCCAGGTCGAGCGGGTGAACTGGAGGCCGCCGAAGTAGCCGTTGCCGCTGTTGATGTGCCAGTTGCCGGTGGACTCGCAAGCGGCGACCTTCTCCCACACGTCGGCCGAAGCGGCACCCGCCGACGCCGCCGTGAGGAGCGGGAGCGCGAGGCCGGCGCCTCCTGCCGTGACCGTGAGCGAAGCCCGGTTGATGCGGCTCGGCTGGTATCTGCGGTGCCGTCCGTTCGCGGCCATGACTTGGCTCCCCCGCTGGCTGTAGGACATGTCGCAAGCGGTCAACTTATGTGCAAACAGCGGGTGATGACAAGACCACGGTACGTTTCGGCCAGCGGAGCCGGAAGTGGCCATCGCGGCCTCATCGGAGGGCGAAGGTGAGCGGCTCCGCGATGCCCAGCGAGCGTTCGGACGCGCCGAGGGCCTTGCCGTTGACGCGGGCCGTGAGCGTCAACAGGTGCTCTCCGCCGTCGAGTTCACCGATCCCGGCGAACCTGTTCCGGACCTTCCGCCGTGAGTCCGCGGGCAGTTCGCCCAGCGGCATGGTCAGCGTCTCGGCGAGCAGGGTGCCGTCGTCCGGCGCGGACACGTCCGTCCAGCGACCGCCGTCGTACCACTGGGTGCTGAGCCACGTGGTCACGGCATGGCGCCGCGAGCCGGAGCAGATGACTCCCTCGACCGGGTTGTCCGGTCCCGCCTCACAGGCGCCGAACTCGCCCTGCACCTGGGCCCGCGGGTAGACGCTGTGCGAGTGGTTGACGACGGTGTACGTGACCTCGGTCCAGCGCCCCCGGCCCAGTGCGGCGGGCTCGTCCACCACGGCTCGGTCGAGCGACAGGGCAGCCGGCCGCACGGACCCGTGGCCGCGGGCGAGCGTGCGCGCCCCGTCGGCCAGGGTGACGTCCACCGGGAGTTCGTCCCCATCGACCCGGGGGCCGGCGTGCGGGGTGACGTCCAGGAAGCCGAGCAGACCGCCCTTCGGCAGGGTCATGCGGAACGTACCGGTCCAGCCGTCCTTGTCGCCGGTGAGCGCGATGTCCTTCCATCCCGCGTCGGTCCGTTCCTCAAGCTCCGGCCGGGGGTCACCGCCGCGGGTCTTGCCGATGTGCACCCGTACGACGATTCCGGGGCGGGTGCGCGCCTCGTTGTGAAGGTGCAGGGCGAGGCCGAGCCGGGTGTCCCCGGGCGTGCCGATGTCCTCCAGGGAGACCGACACGGGCGGTGACGCCGAGGGGCTCGGCGCCGGAGCGGGGGCGTTGCCGCCGCACGCCGCCACGAGGGCGAGGAGGGCGAGGGCGCCCGTGACGCGTATGGATCTCATGCTTCCCCCCAGGACAAGGACCGCAGACATCCTAGGCCCGCCCGTAGGGCCTGTCCGGCGGATCAGGGCCCAGGGCGTCTCCGTAAAGTCCCGTCGTACGCCCGAAGGGCGTGGCCCGCGGCGTCTGGTGCATCCCCGAGTTCTCGGCTTCGCTCGAACAGGGGAGACCCCACTTCTCGGCGTGCCGGCCGCGATCCCTCGTACTGGACGTACTCGGGATCTCGGCCGGTGCGGCGAGAGTGCGTGCCAGGCGTCGCGGGCCAGACGGGACTTTGCGGACACGCCCTGGCGACACGTACGCGAACGGGCCTGCCCCGGCCCGGCATTGACACGGTCGGCGACGACCGGGGACGCTGGGCGCGACAGCCGGGAGAGCGCTCTCCGATATTCGTGGGAGCGCGGTGCGCGAAGGAGCATGGCCGCCATGACGGACGAAGAGACCGAACCGCTGCTCGACAAGCTCGACGCGGCCCAGAAGGTCCGGTTGCTCACCGGTGCCACCACCTGGCGCACGTACGGCGAACCTGCTGTCGGGCTGCTGCCGCTCACCCTCTCCGACGGTCCGGCCGGTGTACGCGGCGAGACCTGGGACGAACGGGAGACCTCTCTCGTCCTCCCCTCCCCCACCGCGCTCGCCGCATCCTGGGACGAGCGGCTGCTGACGGACCTCGGCGCGCTGCTCGCCTCCGAGGCGAGACGCAAGGGCGTCGACGTGCTTCTGGCCCCCACCCTGAACCTGCACCGTTCACCGCTGGGAGGCCGGCACTTCGAGTGCTTCTCCGAGGACCCGCTGCTCACCGGCCGCACGGGCGCCGCGCTCGTCCGGGGCATCCAGTCGGGCGGAGTGGCGGCCACCGCGAAGCATTTCGTGGGCAACGACGCCGAGACGGACCGGCTGACCGTCGACGTCCGTGTGGATGAACGCACGCTGCGCGAGGTGTATCTCGCCCCGTTCGAGGAAGTCGTCGCGGCCGGGGTGTGGGCGGTCATGTCCGCGTACAACAAGGTCGGCGGCGTGACCATGTCCGCGTCCCCGCTGCTCGCTCACCCCCTCAAGGACGGCTGGGGCTTCGACGGCCTCGTGGTCTCCGACTGGGGAGGCGTGCGAACCCTGCTGGAGCCGGCCCGTTCCGGCCAGGACCTCGCGATGCCCGGTCCGGGCGGGCCATGGGCGGCCGGCCTGCTCGCGGCGCTCGAACAGGGGCTGATCCCCGCCGAGGCAGTGGACGACAAGGTACGCAGGCTGCTGCGGCTGGCCCGCCGAGTGGGCGCGCTCGGGTCGGACGCTCCGGCGCACCGGTCCGACGACCGCCCCGCGCACCGGCCCGCAGTGGCCCCCGCCACCGCCCGCGCCCTGCTGCGCCGCGCCGTCTCCGCCGGGGCGGTGCTCCTCCGCAACGAGGGCGGGCTGCTGCCGCTGGACCCCGCCGCGCTGAAGTCCGTCGCCGTCATCGGTCCGCACGCCACGGCGGTACGCATCCAGGGCGGCGGCAGCGCCGAGGTGTTTCCCGAGCACGTGGTGACCCCGCTGGCCGGGATCGAGCAGGCGCTCGACGGGGTGGCGGCGGTGACGTACCGCCCGGGGCTCCCCACGTCCGGCCGGCCCGAGCCCCTCGGCCGCGACCGGGCCCGCGATCCGCGCGACGGTGAACCCGGGGTGCTGGTGCGGCTGCTCGACGCGCACGGGGCCGAACTCCACGCGGAGCACCGGCTTTCCGGCCGGATCGTGGAGCCCTCGGTACCGGCCGGGGACGCGGCGCTGATCGAGATCCGGGCGCTGTACCGGCCCGCCGAGAGCGGCATGTGGACCTGGGCGGTCGGCGGCTGGGGCGACATCTCGCTCTCCGTCGACGGGCACGAGGTGCTGTCCGGCACGTTCCCGCTGGACAGCGACGACCCGACCCGGGTGCACGTCGTCCCGCCGCTGTACACCGCCCGCGCGGAGATGACCGCGGACCGGGAGGTGGAGGTCGTCGCCCGGCGCTCGCTCGCCCCGGGATCAGGGGTCGCGACGGTCCTCGCCGCGGCCCCGCCCGCCGGTGACGCGCACGCCGCGCTCACCGAAGCGGTGGCCGCCGCCCGGGCGGCCGACGTCGCGGTGGTGCTCGTGGGCACGACGGAGCAGAGCGAGTCGGAGGGGCACGACCGCGAGAGCCTGGACCTGCCGGAGGGCCAGGACGCTCTGGTCCGGGCGGTGGCGAGGGCCAACCCGCGCACCGTGGTCCTGGTCAACGCGGGCGGCCCGGTCGCCCTGCCCTGGCACGAGCGGGTGCCCGCGCTGCTGCTCGCCTGGTTCCCGGGCCAGGAGGCCGGGGACGGGCTGGCCGACGTGCTGTTCGGGCGGGCCGAGCCCGGTGGCCGGCTGCCGACCACCTGGGCCGCCGCCCAGGACGACGTGCCGGTGCTCGGGACCGCCCCCGGCGCCGACGGACAGCTGCACTACGCGGAGGGCGCGCACATCGGGTACCGGGCGTGGCTGCGGACCGGGGCCGCTCCGGCGTACTGGTTCGGCCACGGTCTCGGTTACACGGGCTGGGAGTACGAGGAGCTGACCGCCCCGGAGTCGGTGCGGCCCGGGGAGCCCTTCGACGTGCGGGTCCGGGTGCGCAACAGCGGGCGGCGGCGCGGGCGGGAGGTGGTGCAGGTCTACCTGGCGCGGAGCGGTTCCGCCGTCGAGCGGCCGGTGCGCAGGCTCATCGGGTACGCGGCGGTCGAGGCGGAGCCCGCGGAGAGCACGGTCGCGGTGGTCCGGGTGGACGGGCGGGCACTGGCCCACTGGTCGCCCGGACGGCACGGATGGGAGACGGAGGCGGGTGCGTTCACGCTGCTCGGGGGCCGTTCGGCGGGCGATCTGCCGCTCACCGCGGGGATCGTGGCGCGGCCGGGCGCGGACTCGGCCGGGAAAGGATCCCGTAACGGTTCGGAGCACGATGGAGAGCGCTCTCCGCTGATGCTATAAATGCGCTCATGACGGATGATCTGCGACCGGCCGGTACACCCACTCTTGAGGACGTGGCGAGGGCGGCCGGCGTCTCCCGCGCCACCGTCTCCCGGGTGATCAACGGCGTACGTAATGTCGACCCGGTGATCCAGGAGGCCGTCCGCCGGGCGGTCGCCTCCACCGGTTACGCACCCAACCGCGCGGCCCGCTCGCTGGTGACCCGGCGCACCGACGCCATCGCGCTGGTGGTGTCCGGCGCGGGCGTGGAGCCGGAGACGGAGCCGCAGGAGGACGCACCCCCGGAGGACGCGGACGGAGGCGAGGGAGCCTCCTTCACCGGGCAGGTCTTCGCCGACCCGTTCTTCGGCCGGGTGGTGACCGGGGTGGTCAACTATTTGCGCCCGCGCGGGATGCACCCGGTCCTGATGTTCGCCGAGACGTCACGGGCGCGCGAGGACGTGGTGGCGTTCCTGCGCCAGGGCAGCGCGGACGGCGCGCTGGTCGTCTCGACGCACGCGGAGGACCCGCTGCCGGGCATGCTGACGGACGCCGGGCTGCCCGCCGTGCTCTACGCGCGGCCCGCCCGCGCGGCCCGGATCAGCTATGTCGACGTCGCCCACCAGGACGGGGCGCGGCTGGCCGCCGAGCATCTGCTGGCCCGGGGCTGCCGCCGTATCGCGACCATCACCGGACCGCTCGACGTGCCCGCGGTGCAGGAGCGGCTGGCCGGCTTCCGGGACACGATGGCGCGCGAGGGGCATCCGTACATCGCGATCGCCGAGGGGCGGTTCACCCAGGAGAGCGGGGAGACCGCGATGGAACGGCTGCTCGCCGAACACCCCGATCTGGACGGGGTGTTCGCGGCCAACGACCTGATGGCCACGGGCGCCTGCCATGTGCTGCGGGACCGGGGCAAGCGGGTGCCGGAGGACGTCGCGGTGATCGGCTTCGACGACAGCAGCGCGGCCCTGGCCTGCCGTCCGCCGCTGACCACGGTCCGCCAGCCGGTGGAGGCGATGGCCGCCGAGATGGCCCGCCTCCTGATCGAGCGGCTGGCCAGGCCCGAGGGCGCGGCGACGTCCGTGATCTTCGAGCCTTCGCTGGTGGTGCGGGACTCGGCGTAGGGGCTCGGGACCGCGCCTCAGGACCGTGCCGTGAGGCCACGGGCCCACCGCCTCACCCCGTCGCGTCCGCCTCCGTCCGGGGCCGCTCCCGTCCGCGCACCGCCGCCGCAGGGGTCCGGGGCGCCGGGGCCGTGGAGCCGGGCCGGGGTGCCGGTGACGGGCGGCTGCCGCCGCGGGCCAGGAAGTCGGCCAGGGGCAGGGTCGCCGCGCCGACGGTGACCGCGTCGGGGCCCAGGCGGCCCATCTCGATGGTGGTCCGGGCCGCCGCGTGCTTCAGCGCGTACTCCTGCGCGTACCGCCGGATGTCGGGCAGCAGATGCGGGCCGATCAGCAGGCCCGCCCAGCCGCCGAGCAGGATGCGCTCGGGCAGGAAGAGGTTGATCAGGTCGCCCAGCGCGGCGCCCAGGCACTCGGCCGTCTCGTCGAGCAGCGCGACGGCCACCGGGTCGGGCTCGCCGCCGTCCGCCGGGTAGGCGGCCGCCAGCAGCGCGGCGAGCGCGGTCTCGTCGTCGGCGTCGGCGGGGAGCGGGCCGCCCGCCTCCTGCCAGCGCTCGCGCATCGCCTCGGCTCCCGCGTACGCCTCCAGGCAGCCGATCGACCCGCAGCGGCAGCGCCGGCCGCGCAGCTGCACGGTGCTGTGGCCCCACTCCAGGGCCTGGCTGCTGCGGTCCTCGTCGAGGAGGTCGCCGTGGTTCACGCAGGCGCCGACGCCGGAACCGATGAGGGCGATGGCGGAGGCTCCCGCGCCCCGCCCGCCGCCGAACCACATCTCGGCCTGGCCGAGTGTCTTGGCGCCGTTGTCGATGAAGAAGGGGACCTCGGGCGGCACCCGTACGGCGTCCCGGAGCAGCCTCTCGAACGGGACGGCGCTCCAGTCGATGGTCTGGCCGTGGACGACTGAGCCCACGTCGCCGATGACGCCGTCCGGCGCGTGGCGCTCGATGATGCCGGGCACGCCGATGCCGATGCCGAGGAGGCGGCGCGGGTCCGCTCCGGCGTCGCGCAGTACGTCGGCGACGCCGCTGCGGACATGGCCGACGATGCGGTCGACGTCGTAGCCGTGCTGGGCGAGCAGCCTCTCGGTGCGAGCGAGTTCGGTGAGGGAGAGGTCGAAGAGCTCCACCCGTATGCGGGTCTCGCCGATGTCGATGCCGATGAGGAGGCCGCCGCCGGGGGCGACGCGCAGCAGGGTACGGGGGCGGCCGCCGTCGGAGTCGACGACTCCGGCCTCCTCCAGGAGGTTCTCCGCAACGAGTTCCGCGACGACGTTGCTGATGGAACCCGAACTCAGCCCGGTGGCGGGGCCGAGCTCCTGGCGGCTCAGCGGGCCGTCGAAATACAACCGTTGCAACACCCGCGCCCGGTTGCCCCGTCGCAGGTCACGCACGGTCCGTCTGTTGCGCTCAGCCATGTGGCTCCTTCCCTGACGGAAACATACCGCGACCCCGGGACTTGACGCGACCTTCTCTCACCTCTTAAATCACGTCATAAATTAAGCCCTGAAGGTCGCTCGGTTCCCGAACACGGCCTTCCTCCCCGGAAAGGGGCCATCCCGCATGCGCAACATCAGAGCCGCGGCAGCCGTCACCCTCGCGATCTCCATAGCCGCCGGTGTCACCGGCTGTGGAGGCGGATCGTCCTCGGGCAGCGGCAGCAACGATTCGCCGAAGACCCTCACGTACTGGGCCTCCAACCAGGGCGCGAGCATCGAGGCGGACAAGAAGATCCTCACTCCCGAGCTGAAGAAGTTCGAGAAGCAGACCGGCATCAAGGTCAAGCTGGAGGTCGTGCCCTGGGCCGACCTGCTCAACCGGATCCTCGCCGCCACCACGTCCGGTCAGGGCCCGGACGTCCTGAACATCGGCAACACCTGGTCGGCCTCGCTCCAGGCGACCGGTGCACTGCTCCCCTGGAACAAGGAGAACTTCGACGCGATCGGCGGGCGTGACCGCTTCGTCGACTCGGCGGTCGCCTCGGCCGGCGCGGAGGGCAAGGACCCCGCCGCGGTGCCGCTGTACTCACTCGCGTACGCCCTCTACTACAACAAGAAGAGCTTCGCCGACGCCGGCATCGAGAAGCCCCCGACCACCTGGGACGAGCTGGTCGCGGACGGCAAGAAGCTCTCCAAGGACGGCAAGTGGGGGCTGGGCGCCGAGGGCTCCAACCTCTCCAACAACATCCACCAGACCTTCGTCCTGGGCCAGCAGCACGGCGCCGACTTCTTCGACGCCGACGGCAAGCCGACGTTCACCTCGGACGGCGCGGTGGCGGCCGTGAAGCAGTACATCGACTTCATGGCCAAGGACAAGATCATCGCCCCGGGCAACGCGGAGTACGCCCAGAACCAGTCCCTCACGGACTTCGCCAAGGGCAAGACCGCGATGGTGCTGTGGCAGGCCGCCGCCTCCACGTTCGCCTCCCAGGGCATGAAGCCCGAGGACTGGGGCGCGGCCCCCGTCCCGGTCGCCTCGGGGACGCCCGGCCAGGGCAAGAACGTCAACTCGATGGTCGCCGGCATCAACATGGCCGTGTTCAAGAACACCAAGAACATCGACGGCGCCAAGAAGTTCGTGAAGTTCATGACGAGCGACGCCGAGCAGAAGCTCCTCAACAAGACCTACGGGTCGATCCCGCCGGTCAGGACCGCCCAGGCGGACGAGGCGTTCTCGGCTCCCGACCTCGCGGTCCTGCGCGACACGCTGGCCAAGAGCGCGGCACCGCTGCCGCAGGTCCCCAACGAGTCGCAGTTCGAGACCGCCGTCGGCACCGCGGTCAAGGAACTGTGGGCCGACGCGGCCGCCGGACGCCCCGTGACAACCGAATCCGTCAAGGCGCGCCTGGAAAAGGCCCAGCAGACGATGCAGCAGTAAGGCAGCCTTCATGACCGCCACCGTGACCACCGACAGCCTGACGGAAAAGTCGGACAGGGTGACGAGCCGGGGCAACGGGGGTGCGCGCAGGAAGCTGCCGCGCATCCCCGACCGGATCCGCCAGGGCGGACTGCCCTATCTCCTGCTCCTGCCGGCCGTCCTGCTCGAACTCCTCGTCCACGTGATTCCGATGGTCATCGGAATCGTGATGAGCTTCCGCCAGTTCACGCAGTTCTACATCAACAACTGGGGCGGGGCGCCCTGGAGTGGCTTCGACAACTACAAGATCGCCGTCGACGTCAACGCCCCGATCGGCGAGGCGCTGCTCCACTCGTTCTTCGTCACCTGCGTCTTCACGTTCTTCGCCGTCGGCCTGGCGTGGCTGTTCGGGGTCGCGGCGGCGATCATGCTGCAGGAGAACTTCCGCGGCAGGGGCTTCCTGCGGGCGGTCTTCCTCGTCCCGTACGCCCTGCCGGTCTACGCGGCCGTCATCACCTGGGCGTTCATGTTCCAGCGCGACAACGGCCTGGTCAACCACGTGCTCCACGACCAGATCGGGCTCACCGACCAGCCGTCGTTCTGGCTGATCGGCGACAACAGCATCTACGCCCTGATCATCGTCTCGGTCTGGAAGGGCTGGCCCTTCGCCTTCCTCATCGTGATGGCCGGGCTCCAGAACATCCCGCGCGAACTGTACGAGGCCGCCTCCATCGACGGCGCCGGCATCTGGCAGCAGATCCGCAAGATCACGCTGCCGTCGCTGCGCCCGGTCAACCAGGTCCTGGTGCTCGTCCTGTTCCTGTGGACGTTCAACGACTTCAACACCCCGTACGTGCTCTTCGGGAAGGCCGCCCCGGAGAACGCGGATCTCATCTCGATCCACATCTACCAGTCCTCGTTCGTCACCTGGAACTTCGGCACCGGCTCCGCGATGTCCGTGCTCCTGCTTCTGTTCCTGCTTGTCGTGACGGCCGTCTACCTGCTCATCACCTCACGCGGAAGGAAGGGTGCCGATGCCTAGCCATGCCCAGCCGTCCGTACTGCCGGCGAAGACGGGAGCGCGGAAGCGGACCCGCTCGCCGATGGCCGCGCCGCAGTCCTTCCTGTGGGCCCGCCGTGCCATCCTGACCTTCCTGGCCGCCTTCGCCCTGCTGCCCGTCTACGTGATGGTCAGCAGCTCGCTCAAGCCGCTCCAGGACGTGTCGGGGAAGTTCCACTGGATCCCGTCGGGGCTGACCGTGCAGCCCTACTTCGACATCTGGGACACCGTCCCGCTCGCCCGGTACTTCGTCAACTCGCTGATCGTGGCGGGCGCGGCGACGGTTCTCTCGGTGATCATCGCGGTGTTCTCGGCGTACGCGGTGAGCCGCTACAAGTTCCGCGGCAAGCGGGTCTTCACCGTCACCGTGCTCTCCACCCAGATGTTCCCGGGCATCCTCTTCCTGCTGCCGCTGTTCCTCATCTTCGTGAACATCGGCAACAGCACGGGCGTCGCCCTGTACGGCTCGCGCGGCGGTCTGATCCTCACGTATCTGACGTTCTCGCTGCCGTTCTCCATCTGGATGCTCATCGGCTACTTCGACTCGATCCCCCGGGATCTGGACGAGGCCGCGCTCGTCGACGGCTGCGGGCCCATCCGCGCCCTGTTCAAGGTCGTGGTGCCGGCCGCGGTGCCGGGCATCGTCGCCGTCGCGGTGTACGCGTTCATGACGGCGTGGGGCGAGGTCCTCTTCGCCTCCGTGATGACCAACGACACCACCCGCACCCTGGCCGTCGGCCTCCAGGGCTACGCCACCCAGAACGACGTGTACTGGAACCAGGTCATGGCCGCCTCGCTCGTCGTCAGCGTGCCGATCGTCGCCGGCTTCCTGCTCCTCCAGCGCTACCTGGTGGCCGGCCTCACCGCGGGGGCCGTCAAGTGACCGCCCCGGAAAGGAAGTCCGTGAACGACCTCAGCGCCCTGCCGGCCGGCTTCACCTGGGGCGTCGCCACCGCCGCGTACCAGATCGAGGGAGCCGTGGCCGAGGACGGCCGCGCCCCCTCCATCTGGGACACCTTCTCGCACACCCCGGGCAAGGTGGCCGGCGGCGACACCGGTGACGTGGCATGCGACCACTACCACCGGGTGCCGGAGGACATCGGCCTGATCAAGGAGGTCGGGGCGAACGCGTACCGCTTCTCGCTGGCCTGGCCGCGGATCGTGCCCGGCGGCGACGGACCGGTCAACGCGGCCGGCCTCGACTTCTACGACCGGCTGGTGGACGGGCTCCTGGAGGCCGGGATCACCCCGTTCGCCACGCTCTACCACTGGGACCTCCCGCAGGCGCTCCAGGACCGGGGCGGCTGGACCGTACGGGAGACCGCGGAGCACTTCGCCGCGTACACCTCGGTCGTCGTGGAACGGCTCGGGGACCGGGTCAAGGACTGGGCGACCCTCAACGAGCCCCTGTGCTCGGCGTGGATCGGCCACCTGGAGGGCACGATGGCGCCGGGTCTCACCGACCTGACCGCCGCCGTCCGGGCCTCCTGCCACCTGCACCTGGGCCACGGCCTCGCGGTGCAGGCCATCCGGAGCATCTCCCCCGACGCCCGGGTCGGCATCGTCAACAACCTCAGCCCGGTGGAGGCCGCCACGGACCGCGAGGCCGACAGGGCGGCGGCGGTGCGCGGCGACGGCCACACCAACCGCTGGTGGCTCGACCCGATCCTCGGGCGCGGCTACCCGCAGGACATGGTGGACCTGTACGGAGTCGAACTCCCGGTCCGGGAAGGTGACATGGAGCTGATCTCCGCGCCGCTGGACTGGCTGGGCGTCAACTACTACTTCCGCCAGGTGGTCACAGCCGACCCGTCCGGCCCGGTCCCGCACGCCAAGCAGGTCTACCTGCCCGGCTCCCGCCACACCCACATGGACTGGGAGGTGCACGCGCAGGGCCTGGAGCAGCTGCTCCTGCGCCTGACGGAGGAGTACGGCGTCGACCGCGTCTACGTCACCGAGAACGGCTCTGCCTATCAGGACGTCGTCCTCCCCGACGGTTCCGTGCACGACCCCGAGCGGACCCAGTACCTGGAGGAACACCTCGCGGCGTGTGCCCGCGCCGTCCGCAAGGGTGCCCCGCTGGCCGGCTACTTCGCCTGGTCGCTCCTCGACAACTTCGAGTGGGCGTACGGCTACGACAAGCGGTTCGGCCTGGTCCACGTCGACTACGCGACCCAGCGCCGCACCGTCAAGACCAGCGGCCGCCGCTACGCCGAGCTGATCCGCGAAGCGACGACACCCCGCTCCCGCAAGGCCGCCTGACCCCGGCCGCGCACCCAGGCAGCCCCCGGCCGCGACGGACCACCGCCGCCGCCGGGGGTTCCGCGTCGCGGCACGCCATTGCCGGGGCGGCAACCGGCGGCCACAGGACGTTCGTTAGCATCCCGTCGCATGAAGAGGCGGGGATGGCGGCTGGGTTGTGTGGCAGTACTGGCGGCGATGTGTGCTTCCGGTCCGGGAAATCCTGACGTCGTCCGTATGCCGTCCGACCTCGGCCCCACGCCGGCCGACCGCTACACGTACACCGCCCAGGACTATCAACGGTCGCAGCAGGCGACGGCGTTGCTGGTACGCCAGTGCATGAGGGAGCGCGGCCATGCGGACTTCCCGCTCGACCCTCGCAGCCCCGTCGACGCCATCTCCGTCACGGTGGCATCCACCGACTACGGCACCCTGGACCTCGCTGCCGCCCGCCGTTGGGGGTACGGCTGGGACCCGGCGAAATCGCGGGCGCACCGGCCGACGGGCCGCCGGATGACCGACGCCGAGTACCCGGACTACCTCACCTGCCGGCCCCAGGCCGACCAGCAGCTGATGCGTGGCATCGATGTGAAGCGGGACTGGCTCTACGCGGGCACCCGGGCGATCAGGATCGCCGAGGTGGTGAAGCGCGACCCGGACCTCCGCGCGTCCTGGAACGAGTGGTCCGACTGCCTGGTCGACCGGGGGTTCACGCGCTATTCCGACCCGGTGGCGGCGTACACGGACGCCGCCTGGCAGCGGGGCAACGACGGCAACACGAGGCACACCCAGCGGGAGCGTGACACGGCCGTCGCGGACGTCACCTGCAAGCGCCGCCACCACACGGCCCAGATCTGGCACACCACACGGGCGCGGGAAGAAGCCATCGACATCGAACGGCACCGGGCCCGCTACACCGCCGGCCTGGAGGCGCTGCGCACGTACCGGGCATCGGTCACCGGAGTACTGCGAAAGCTCGGCTGAAGGCACCGGTGGAGCGCGCCCGGGCCTGTCCGGCGGACGTGATCAGCCGGAGAGGCCCTACGCCCCCTCGGTCGCCCGCGCCCAGTTCGACAGCAGGAAGTGCAGCCCCTCCACCGCGCGCTCCCAGGACTTCTGCACGGGCCGCGGCGCCTCGAAGCCGCCGTCGCCCTCCAGGGCGGTGAAGCCGTGGAAGGTGCTGCGCAGCAGGCGCACCGCGTCCGTCAGGTCGGGTTCGGTCAGGCCGTACGCGCGCAGCATCGCCGAGGTGGTGCGGAGGGTGCGGTGGTACGCCGGCGCCTCGGCGACGATCGCGGGGTCGACGCGGTACTGGGTGGCCGCGTAACGGCCCGGGTGCTCCAGCGCGAAGGTGCGGTACGCGTCGGCGAACGCGACCAGCGCGTCCTTGCCCGCCCGGCCGGCGACCGCCGCCTCGATGCGGTCGATGAACTCCTCGGCGGCCAGCAGCGCGATGCGGGTCCGCAGGTCGCCCAGGTTCTTGACGTGGGAGTAGAGGCTGGCGTCCTTGACGCCGAAGCCCCGGGCCAGTGCGGAGATGGTGACCTTGTCGAAGCCGGCCGTGTCCGCCAGATCGGCCGCAGCCACCACGACCCGATCGGTCGTGAGCCCCGCGCGAACCATCCCCACCCCCGCCTGTGCGTTTCCTAGGACCCTTAGCTTTGCCGAATATACACAGGAGCCCGCGGTGGTCACGGAGAGCCGTGACCACCGCGGCCTTCCGTACCGCGCCGACAGCGGGGAGTGGGTCGACGCGGTGACCGGGATCGCTCGGGAGAGCGCTCTCCCATGACGCTCCCAGTGTCGCGCCGCTGTCGACGGAGTGTCAAGGTTCGGCCGTGTCCGGGCATGACTGCGGGGGCCCCGGCATACCGGAGCCCCCACATCTCACGGCTCAGCCGGTGGGGAAGTTGTCCGGGGTGCTGATCCGGGCCTTGAGCAGCGCGCCCGACTCGGTGAGGACACCGCTGCTGCTGTAGTCGCCGCCGTCACAGGTGCCGGGCTTGAACGCGGCACTGCTCTCGTTGGCGTCGGAGTAGGTCCAGTTGGCGTAGCTGATCTTCAGCTGGTCGAGCAGGTCCAGCCAGGCGGTGGTGCTCGAACGGTCCAGCGCGCCGCCACCGGTGGCACTGACCGTACCGAACTCCGTCACGAAGAGCGGGAGTTGCGAGGCGGCCCGGCTCACCGTCGCACGGTAGTTGTCCTTGTGACTGGCAGCGTAGAAGTGGAACGCGTACATGATGTTGGTGGCATTGACGGGGCTGTTGACGACCTCGCTCTCGTTCGACCCGTCCGAGACACCGAGGGAGGACCAGCCGCGGGTGCCGACGATGACGACCGCGTCCGGGTCGGCCGCGCGGATCACCGGGATGACCTGCTCGGCGTAGCTCTTGATGCCGGCCCAGCTCACGCCGTTGGGTTCGTTGGCGATCTCGTAGATGACGTTCTTCTTCGCGGCGTTGCGCGCGGCGACGGAGGCGAAGAACGTCTTGGCGCGCTGCAGGTTGTAGTTGGGGTCGCCCGGCGTGAGGGTGTGGAAGTCGATCAGGGCGTACATGCCGCGGGCCTCGGCCATGTCGACGAGGCCGTTGACCTTGTTGGTGAAGCCCGCCGGGTCGGTCTCGTAGCCGTCCTCCTGGACATACATGGCGGTGCGCAGCAGGTCCGCCTTCCAGTCGTTCGCCAGGGCGTCCAGGGAAGCGTTGTTGTAGCACTGGCTGAACCACTGGAGGCCGTGCGTGCTCATGCCGCGCAGCTGGATGGGGCGGTTGTACTGGTTGCACAGGTTCGTGCCGCACACGTGGAGCTGGCCGTTGGTCCCCACCGGGGTGCCGTCGCCCGTGGCGGGCGGCGGATCGTCGTCGTCTCCCCCGCCGCCGACGGAGCCCGTGCACGCGACACCGTTCAGGGTGAAGCCCGTGGGCTGCGGGTTGGAGCCGGTGAACGAGCCGACGAAGCCAAGGTCGGCCGTGCCGCCGGTGGCCAGGTTCTTGTTCCAGTCGATGCCGGCGGCCGAGACCGTGGAACCGGACTGCGACCATGTGGCGTTCCAGCCCTGGACGACCTTCTGACCGGAGCCCGGCAGGGTGAACTTGAGCTGCCAGCCGTTCACGGGGTCGCCCAGGTTGGTGACCTTGACGCCACCCTGGAAGCCGCCCTCCCACTGACTCGCGACGGTGTACTCCACCTTGCATCCGGTGGCCGCGGCCGCCGGGTGGCCGGCCAGGACCGTGAGGCCCATGACCGTGGCGCCGGTCGCCAGCAGAGCCAAGAAGCGTTTCACAGCATTTCTCCTCGTTCGAAGGGGAACAACTGAGGAACTTGCGAATGGGAGCGCTCCCAGAACCCATCGGCCCAGGACCGTACACGCCGCCGGACCTTCGCGCATAGGGATCCGACGCTGTCATGCACAAATAAAGTTGGGAGCGCTCCCAGATGCCCGGGCCGATACCGGCCGCCGATCGTCGCAATCACTCAGCCGTCCCCCCTCCGGGCCGTAGGATCGGGGGCTCTTGGGGGTGGTCCATGCTGAACAGGAGTTCCGGCACGCCGACGCTGGAAGAGGTCGCCGCGCTCGCCGGGGTGGGGCGGGGCACGGTCTCCCGCGTCATCAACAACGCCTCGGGCGTCAGGGAGTCCACCCGCCGCGCAGTGCAGCGCGCCATCGACGAACTGGGCTACGTGCCCAACCTGGCCGCACGCTCCCTGGCCGGGCAACGGGCGGGCGCCGTCGCCCTGGTGATGACGAAGACCGACTGGCGGCTGTTCGGGGAGCCGTTCTTCTCGGAGATCGTGAGCGCGGTCGGGGACGCCCTGGACGAGCGCGGCGTACAACTGCTGCTCACCCTCGTCCGGACGGACAGCGAACGGCAACGGCTGCTGGAGTACGTGCGCGGCGGCCGGGTCGACGGGGTGCTGCTGATGTCGGTGAGCGCCGAGGACCGGCTGCCCGACATGCTCGCCGACGCCGGGGTGCCCACGGTGCTGCTCGGCCGGCGCTCGGGCGACGAGCGGGTCACGTACGTGGACGCCGACAACGTTGGCGGAGCGCGGGAGGCGGTGGGCCATCTGGTGCGCGGCGGCCGGACGACCATCGCCGCGATCACCGGGCCGCCGGAGATGTACGTCGCCCAGTGCCGGCTGCGCGGCTACCGGGAGGCCCTGCGCGAGGCGGGGTTCGCGGAGCTGCCGTCCCTGGTCGCGCAGGGCGACTTCACCGAGGCCAGCGGGCGGCGCGCGATGACCGGCCTGATCGAGCGGCACCCGGAGGTCGACGCGGTGTTCGCCGCGTCGGACAGCATGGCCGCCGGTGCGCTGGCCGCGCTGCACACGGCGGGGCGCCGGGTACCGAAGGACGTGGCGGTGGTCGGCTTCGACGACTTCGAACTGGCCGAGCAGACCGAACCGCCGCTGACGACGGTCCGCCAGCCGATGGAGGAGATCGGCCGGGCGATGGTGCGGCTGCTGCTGGAGGAGATGAGCAGCCCGAAGGTGGCCTGGCACCACGTGATCCTGCGGACGCGGCTGATGGTGCGCGGGTCGGGCTGACGCGGGGCGCCGGCGGGCGGCGCGGCGCCGCGGGCGCGCCCGGTCGCACCGCGGCCATCCGCCGGCGGCGCCTTTCGGCCGATGACGTCCGGCGGGTTGTCAGGGACACGGCGAATCCCCTACAGTCCCCTACCAACGAATGCATGGGAGCGCTCCCATGCAGCGCCCCCTCCGCGGCCCGCCCACCCCCACGTCCCCCACCGCCCGGGCCCGGAGGGCGATCCGCCTCGTCACCGCCGGTGCGAACCCACCGCGGTGCGACCTCCTGACGCACGTCCCGCACGACGACCGCCCCCGCACGCAGAAGGAGAGACCATGGCACGACGAAGGACACAACTCGCCTCCCTGGCGGCGGTGTTGGCGACGCTACTCGGCGGCATCGCCTTCACCCTGCTGGGCCAGGGCAGCGCGCAGGCCCACGGCGTCACGATGTCGCCGGGATCGCGCACGTACCTCTGTTACCTGGACGCCAAGACCAGCACGGGCGCCCTCGACCCGACCAACCCGGCGTGCAAGGCCGCCCTGGCGGAGAGCGGCGCGACGTCGCTGTACAACTGGTTCGCCGTGCTCGACTCCAACGCGGGCGGCCGGGGCCAGGGTTACGTCCCGGACGGCACGCTGTGCAGCGCAGGCGACCGTTCCCCGTACGACTTCACCGGCTACAACGCGCCGCGCGGCGACTGGCCCCGTACGCACCTGACCTCGGGTGCCACGATCGAGGTCGACCACAGCAACTGGGCCGCGCACCCGGGTTCGTTCCGGGTGTACGTGTCCAAGCCGGGGTACTCCCCCACGTCCGAGCTGGGCTGGGACGACCTGGAGTTGGTGCAGACGGTCACCAACCCGCCCGCCGTGGGTTCGCCGGGCACCGACGGCGGTCACTACTACTGGGACCTGACGCTGCCCTCGGGCCGCTCGGGTGACGCGGTCATGTTCATCCAGTGGGTGCGCTCGGACAGCCAGGAGAACTTCTTCTCCTGCTCCGACATCGTCTTCGACGGCGGCCACGGCGAAGTGACCGGCATGCGCGGCTCCACCACCCCGACGCCGGACCCGACCGACCCGACCCCGGACCCCACGGACCCGACGCCCGATCCGACCGACCCCACCGACCCGCACACCGGCTGCATGGCCGTCTACAGCGTGACCAACTCCTGGAGCGGCGGCTTCCAGGGCTCCGTCGAGGTCATGAACCACAACACGACGGCGCTCGACGGCTGGTCCGTGAACTGGAAGCCCGGCGCGGGCACCACGGTCAGCAGCGTGTGGAGCGGGGTGCTGAGCACCGGGTCCGACGGCACGCTGACGGTCAAGAACGCCGACTACAACCGTACGATCCCGCCGGACGGCAGCGTGACCTTCGGGTTCACCGCGACCTCCACCGGCAACAACTTCCCCGTCGGTTCGATCGGCTGCGTCCACTAGGGCGCGTCCGGCGGATCAGGTCGGCGGCGGTTCCCGGGCGGTCCGGGAGCCGCCGCCGTGCCGCTTGCGGCCGGGACCCGGAGAGCCGGGTACGGTGGAGTCCGTCCGATCATGATCCGCCGGACAGGCCCGCCGGGCCCGGAGGCTCCGTGGCACTCGACATCAACGAACCGTTCGGTCAGAACTGGACGCACGCCGCGCAGTTCGGCATCGCGTTCGTCCTGTCGTGCGCGATCGGGATCGAGCGCGAGATCCGCCAGAAGGCGGCCGGGCTGCGCACGTACACGATCGTCGGGCTCGGCGCCGCGCTCTTCACGCTGGTCAGCAAGTTCGGCTTCTCCGATGTCGTGGTCACCGGTCAGGTGGAGCTGGACCCGTCCCGGGTCGCGGCCCAGATCGTCTCCGGCCTCGGCTTCATCGGCGGCGGCGTCATTTTCGTCCACCGGGGCTCCGTGCGGGGCCTCACCACCGCCGCCTCGATCTGGCTGACCGCCGCCGTGGGCTGCGCGGCCGGTGCGGGACTCCCCGTGCTCGCGACGCTGGCCACGCTCGCGTACTTCCTGGTGTCGTACGGGGTACGCCCCCTCGCCCACCGGCTCCCCACCCTGCGCAACGCCTCGATCGGCTACCGCATCACGTACACGGAGGGCGTCGGTGCGCTGCGGGAACTGGTCAACCACTGTACGGAGACCGGGTTCGCCGTCTCCGAGCTGACCACGCTCTCCGGCTCGGGCCGGTACCGGCGGCGGCGCGCGCCGGAGGACGCCGAGCGGACCGTCGAGGTCGCGCTGAGCGTGCAGGGCCGGGGCGATCCCGACGCGCTGACGGCACGGCTGGCGGGCACGGCGGGGGTGCTGGCGTGCAGCCGCAGCGACCTCGCCGACGAGTGACGGGCGGATCCGGACACGCCTCCCCGGGGCGCTCGTATGCTCGGCTGCCATGACAAGCCGTGCGTCCCTCCCGCCGGAGCCCTCCGTCGCGCTGCGCGAACTCCTCGCCTTCGACGACGGCGGGAGCCTGCGGCTGCTCCTCGCGCCCGCCGGCCGTGACGTCGGCGTACGCGGTGTGGCCGTGGGCGAGGAGGGCCCGGCCCGGCCGCTGGACGGCTGCCTGGTCCTGGTGACCGGGGCGCCCGCCTCGTCGCCCGAGGCCGCCGCCCCGGTCCGCGAAGCCGCGCGCCGGGGCGCGTCCGGCGTGGTGCTGCGCGCCGTGGAGGGGGTGGCCGCCGCGCCGCAGGTGACCGCCGCCGCGGAGGAGGCGGGCGTCGCCCTGCTCACCCGCGCGGAGTGGGCCGACTGGACGGACACCGCCGCGCTGCTGCGCTCCGCGCTGGCCTGCGCACGGGCCGGGGCCGAGGACGGGACGGCGGGGCGGATGGCTGCCGGGGGGCCGGAGAGCCTGAGCGCCCTCGCGGCGGCCGTCGCCGAGTACACCGGCGGTTCGATCACCATCGAGGACACCCGCCTGCGGGTCCTGGCCCACTCCGCGACCGGCCCTGACGCCGACGTGCTGCGCCGCTCCACCATCCTGGGCGGCCGGGTCCCGGAGTGGCGGGTCGCCGAGCTGCGGCGCAGCGGGCTGCTCCGGGCGCTGTGGACTTCCCGGGACGTGATCCACCGCGCGGCCGACGCCGAGGGGCCCGAGCGCCTGATCATCGCGGTCCGCAGCGGCCCGGAGGTCCTCGGCTCGATCTGGGTGGCCGGCGACGGACGCCCCCTGCGCACGGACGCGCCGGACGCCCTGCGCCGGGCCGCCGAGGTCGCCGCTCCCCTCCTGGTGCGGCACCGGCTGCGCGAGAGCGGCGCCGCCCGCCGCAGCGAGGTCGCGCTGCGCGGACTGCTGTACGGGGACGGGGACGCCCGCACGCACGCCTGGTCGCTCGGCCTGTCCCCGGACGCGGCCTGCGCGGTGGTGGTGGCCGAGCCCCTCAGCTCCGCGTCCTCCCCGGGCGGCCGCTCCCTCGACGTACCGGCGCTCCAGGCGGCGACGTACCGCCCGTCCGCGCGGGTCCTGCGCGACGGGGACCGACTCCTGGTGCTGCTGCCCGTGGACTCCGGCGCGGAACACGGACCGGCGGCGCTGGCCCGGGAGCTGGCGGGCCAGGGCGGCGCCGCCGGGGTGCTGGCGGGCGCCGGTCCGGTGGTCGCCGGGGCGCAGGGGGTGCGGGAGTCGTACGACGAGGCCCAGCTCATCGTGCGGGTGCTGCGCGAGCGGGCGGGGGCGGGTGGCGCCCAGCGGTCGGCGGACGCGGCGGGCGTCGGCCCCTCGCTGGACGTCGCCCGGGTCCTGGACGCGGCCCGGCCGGTCTGGGAGTCGGGGAACGGGCCCGTGCACGAGCTGGTCCGCGTAGATCTGGCGGCGGGCGGGGAGCTGGTCAGGTCGCTGGCGGCCTACCTGGACGCGTCGGGCGATGTGGCGCGGGCGGCCGCCCGGCTGGTCGTCCACCCCAACACGCTGCGCTACCGGCTGCGGCGCGCCCGGGAGCGGTTCGGCGTGGATCTGGACGATCCCGACACCAGACTGCTGGTCACGCTCGCCGTCCGGCTCAGCGGGTAGGTTGCCGTCTGTCCGTACGGTTCCGGGTCCGTCCAAGGCTTGGCCGGTCCGACAAGCGAGCGCACCGTCCTTGGCCGCCCGGACAGAGACCTGGGGGCACCCATCACCGAATCTGGCTCCATGAGCCTCTCTTCGCCGTCCTCCGCCCTGTCCCCCTCCAGCCCGCCGGCCTCCGCGCGTGTCGCGGCGGTGGTCCGCCACGCCGTGGCCGCCGGCCTGCTGGGCGAGTCCAGCCCGGTCGCCGGTTTCATCGACACGGACGGCGTACGCGCCTCGGTCGCCGCCCTGCACGAGGCGTTCCCCGGGGTGCCGGCCGTGCTGCACACGTTCGCCGCGAAGGCGTCCTCGCTCGTCCCCGTGCTGCGGCTGCTCGCCCGGTGCGGGATGGGCTGCGAGGTCGCGAGCCCCGGTGAGCTGCGGCTCGCGCTGGACGCCGGGTTCGCGCCCTCGAAGATCGTGCTCGACTCCCCCGCCAAGACGCGTGACGAGATCCGTCGTGCGCTGGCCGTGGGTGTGGCGATCAACGCCGACAACCTCGACGAGGTGGACCGGATCGCCTCGCTGCGCCCGGCGGACGCGGTGTCCGCCATCGGGCTCCGGGTCAACCCGCAGGTCGGCGGCGGCTCCATCGGCGCGATGAGCACGGCCACCGCCACGTCGAAGTTCGGCGTGGCGCTGCGCGACCCCGGCGCGCGCGAACAGGTCGTGAAGACCTTCGCCGCGCACCCCTGGCTGACCCGGCTGCACGCCCATGTCGGCTCGCAGGGCTGCTCGTTGGAGCTGATCGCGGCCGGGATCGCCGAAACGTACGCGCTGGCCGAGGAGATCAACGAGACGCTGGGCCGCCGGCAGGTCACCGGGCTCGACATCGGCGGCGGCCTCCCGGTGAACTTCGACGACGACGAGGTGCGCCCCACCTTCGCCGCGTATGCCGAGGCGCTGCGGGCCGCTGTGCCCGGGCTCTTCGACGGGCGGTACGAGCTGGTCACCGAGTTCGGCCGGTCCCTGCTGGCGAAGAACGGCTTCATCGGCGCGCTGGTCGAGTACACGAAGGAGGCGGGCGGCCGCCGCATCGCGCTGACCCACGCGGGCGCGCAGACCGCCACCCGTACCGTCTTCATGCCCGACGCCTGGCCGCTGCGGGTCGGCGCCTTCGACGCGGAGGGGCGGCCGAAGGACGGGCCCGTGGTGGTCCAGGACGTCGCGGGCCCGTGCTGCTTCGCCGGTGACGTGGTCGCGCACGCCCGGGAACTGCCCGAGCTCCGGGCGGGCGACTACGTGGTGCTGTACGACACGGGGGCGTACTACTTCTCCACGCCGTGGTCGTACAACAGCCTGCCGCGCCCGGCGGTGTACGGCTTCGGCATCGCCGGTACGGGCGGGCGTGCGGAGCCCGTGGTGCGGTTCGCGCCGGTGCGCGACGCCCAGTCGCTGGATTCCGTCGCCGCCGAAAGCGGCCTCGCGCACGCCGATGCGCTGCTGAATCTGCGGGACTGAGGCAGCCGGATACGAACCGCCCATTGGCTCCGGGAATTTACTAGCCATGGACATAGTAGCCATGTACGGTATTCGCCATGAGCAACGCGATCGAGGGCGCGACCCCGGGTTTCCTGGTCTGGCGCCTGTCCATGAAATGGCGGGTGGCCATCGACAGGGCCCTGGCCCCGCTCGGCCTGACGCACGCGCAGTATTCGCTCGTCGCTTCCCTTCAGGGCATGGAGCATGCGGGGATGCGGCCGAGCCAGCGGGTGCTGGCCGACCACACCGGACTCGAAGCGCTCTACGTCTCGAAGCTGGCCCGCGCCCTGGAGACGGCGGGGCTCGTCGAACGGACCACCGACCCGGCGGACAGCAGGGCGGTCCTGCTGTCGCTGACCGGGGAGGGCCGCGCGGCGGCCGGCCGCGCGGTCGAGGTGGTCCGGGAACTCATCGACGGGCTGCTCGCGCCGCTGGGCGGTATCGGCGGCGCCGGTACCGAGGCGTTCACCGAGGCACTGACGGCTCTGCTCGACGTGCCCGTTCCCCCCGTCACCGCATCCCGCGAGGAGTAATCATGGCTACCGCCCCCGCTGTCAACGGCCAGGTCATCGGCATGGCCCACTACGCCACCCGCGCCGTGGCCGAACGGCTCCTGCCCGAGGGCACCACCTTCCACCAGGCTCTGGCCCTCAACGCCGCCGAGGGCGCGGGCGGCACCGTCGGGCGCCGCGCGCTGATCGCGCGCCTGACCGGCGCGGTGAAGCTCGGCCTCGCGGCGGCGGAAGCCACCGTCGTGGCGCTGACCTCCGCCGGACTGCTGGAGGAGCGGCCCGGGGACCTGCTGGCGCTCACCCCTGCGGGCGACGCGCTGGTCCAGGCGTACAAGGCGGGCGTCGCCGACATAGCCGCCGAGCTGTACGGGGACCTGCCGGCCGAGGACCTGGCCGCGGCAGGGCGGGTGCTGACCGAGGTGACCGCTCGGGCCGACGCGATGCTGGCCGCCGGCTGACCGGCCGCCCGGGTCAGCCGACCGGCGACGGCTCGGGCTCCGGCGGCGGCACCGGGTCGGGGTTCGGGGACGGCGGCTGCGGAATCGGGTCGGGCGCGGGGCCCGGCGCCGGCGGCGTGGGTGCCGGCGGCGTGGGTGCCGGCGGGGTCGGCGCCGGGGGCGTCGGCTCCGGCAGCGGCCCCGGGGTGGGCGCCGGCGGGACGGGGTCGGGGAACGGATGAGTCATCTCGGGCCTCCGAACATTCGGGGTGGATCTCTCTTTCCACCGTCTCCCGGAGCGGCTGCCCGCGCCCGGCGAGCCCATACGTACGAATGCGGAAGAGTGCTGCGCACGGGCCACGGACCCGACCCGTCCGGCTCAGCCCTCCGAGGCCGCCACGGCGGCGGCCAGCCCGGGTCGCGGGCTGGACAGCACCGGGATGTCGGTGGTCGTACGGTCGGCCGCGCCCGCCATGGAGCCCTGGGCGAGCACGATGACGTCCGCGTCGGTCACCGCGTCGGCCGCGGCGGCGACGAGATCGAGGCTGCCGCCCTGGTCATCGGCGACGAAGCGCTCCCAGGCACCCTCCACCAGGACGGTGCGCACATCCGCCCCGGGCAGGCCCGCCGCGGCCGCCTCCTCGGTGAGCAGGGCGCGGGTCGGCGCCAGGGTGGAGGCGAGGGTGGCGAGGACCGTGACCCGTCCGGCGCGTACGGCCGCCGCCGCCATGGGCCGGTCGACGCGCAGGACCGGGACACCGACCGCGACTCCGGCGGACTCGGCCACCGCCCCGATCGTCGAACAGGTGCAGAGCACGGCGCCCGCCCCTTCGGCGGCGAGCTCCGCGACCAGCGCCTCCACCTCGTCCGCCACCGCGTCGGGCCCGAGGGCCGCGGCCCCGGCCAGCAGTTCCTCGCGTACGACATGCCGCAGGACGGTCCCCGGGTGGTCGGCGTCGCGCAGGGCGTCGAAGACCGGGACGTGCACCGGCGAGGTGTGGAGCAGTGCGAGCGTCACGGAGGCCCGTCCTTCCGGTTCAGTACAGCTCGGGGTGCGTGGCGAGCTGCGTCTTCGCGCGCTCCACCAGTTCGTCCGGCACCCCGGGGGCCTCGTCGGGGTGGCGCGAGGCCCACTTGGCGGCGTACGGGCACAACGGCACGACGGGCACGCCCTCGCGCCCCGCCATGGCGTAGAACTCCCCGACCAGGGCGCCCCCGATGCCCTTGCCCTCGTGTCCGGGCTCGACGACGGTGTGGACGGCGACGAGCCCGGCGGGCTCACCGTCCATCACGAAGTACGCGACGACGCCGACGGCCTCGCCGCCCTCGTACGCGGACAGCCTGCCCGCCGCCCGGTCGTCACGGATGTCGGGCCCGGTCTGCTCTGCCATGGCGTCTTGCTCCCTAGCTGGACGAGCCGCCTCAGCGCGCCGCGGGCACCGCGTGCGGGCTGCGCTCGGTGTCACTGCCCGGCACGGGCGCGGAGGCGTCGGCACCGAGTGCGACGATGCGGTTGTCCGCGTCGACGTGCACGATACGCGGCACGAGGGCCCGCGCCTCGGCATCCTCGACCTGGGCGTAGCTGATGAGGATGACCAGGTCACCCGGGTGCACGAGGTGGGCGGCGGCGCCGTTGATCCCGATCACCCCGGAACCGCGCTCGCCCTCGATGACGTACGTCTCCAGCCGGGACCCGTTGTCGATGTCCACGATGTGCACCAGCTCACCGGGCAGCAGGTCCGCGGCCTCCATGAGCTCGGCGTCGACGGTGACGGAACCCACGTAGTGCAGGTCGGCCTGGGTGACGGTGGCACGGTGAATCTTGGACTTGAACATGGTGCGCAGCATCGAGACACTCCTGGTTCTAGGCTCCCTGCCTGCGTTTTTGCAGGTCAAGGGCTGACTTTCCAGCCTACAGCGAGTCGCGTTTCCAGGTGGAGTTCCCCAGATTTTTCAGGACTCGGGCTGATCGCTCATCGACTTTCCTCACGGGCCGTCAGGCACCGCCGGAGGGTCCGCCCACTCACCCGCAGCCCGCCACGACGCCCAGGCAATCTTACGCAGCACCCGTTCGGGAACCTTCGTGACGGTCGTCACCCCGGAGGACAGGTGTCCGGGATCGGTCGGCTACTCCGCGGGGTTCGCGATGAACGTGCGGATTTCGGCGGCGAGGTTGCGCATGTCCTCCCCCGCCGCGTGCCACGTGGCGGCCTCGAACCGCCATTCCTCCGAGGGGGGCCCGGTCACGTATCCCCCAGGACAGTCGGACGTGACCGCTGGGGTGGTGTTCCGCCGAGAGAGTCAGGTCGTAGCAGAGGGAGTGCCACGTACGCGCTCCTTCCCAGCCCCGGAAGTCCTCGGCAATTGAGGCGAGGAAGGTGTCGAGACCGTCGCCGCCCCACGTCTCCACCGAGGTCTCGACGCTTCCCCAGGGCCCGCGGGCCCTGACGAGGAAGTCGAGTGCCGGCTCGTCCTCGTACCGCCGGGTCGGCTCCGAGAGCAGGAGTGGTGCGGGCTCGGAGTTCCCCACCAGGACCACGGGGCGGCCGCACTCGTCGTAGTCGATCACGCCATCAGATCAGAAGACCGGTTGGGCTGTGCCGCCCTGCCTCGGCGTGAGCCCGGCCTCGGGGCCTGACCGGCGACGACTGTCCGCGTGTCAGCTCCTGCTGGGTGCGATGCTTCAATGAACCGTCATTCCTGATCGCGCAAGGAGATGTGCCGTGCCCCTGGTGTCCGTCGTGATGCCCGTTTACAACTCGGCAGCCACCCTCGGCACAGCCGTCCGATCGGTGCTCACGCAGACGCACAGCGACGTAGAGCTGCTGGTCACCGACGACCAGTCCACCGACGGCTCGATGGATCTGCTGCGCGAATTCGCCGAGCAGGACGAGCGCGTGCTGCCGCGGACGGCGCCCGAACGCGGTGGTGCGGGCCGGGCCCGCAATCTCGCGATCGAGCGCGCCCGCGGGGACTACGTGGCGTTCCTCGACTCCGACGACATGTGGCTGCCGGAGAAGACAGAGAAGCAGCTCGCCTTCGCCAAGGAGGGCACCGCCCCGCTGACGTTCACCAGCTACTTCAAGATGGACGCCGACCACGACGGCGAGAGCGCCGACTGGGTGCCCAACGGACGGGTGATCCGCGCGCGGGCACATGTGGACTACCGCGCGATGCTCCGCCGGGACTACATCGGCGCCCTCACCGCCATGTACGACCGCACCGTCCTGGGCACCAGGCTCATGCCCGAGATGCGCAAGCGCCAGGACTACGCGCTGTGGCTGTCGATCATGCGCGACGGTGCGAACGCCCGCGGCCTGGCCGAGCCACTTGCGGTGTACCGGGCCGGGCAGGCGGCGTCGTTGTCCTCCAACAAGATGTCGCTGGTCAAGTACAACTGGTCCCTGTACCGCGAGCACGAGCACCTGTCCGTTCCGAGGGCGACGCGCGCACTGGCCGGCGCGGCGTGGCAGTCGTTGCGCAACTCACGCATCTGACGCGTACGGTCCCGAGGAGTCGTACGCCCGACCGTTCCGGACGGGCTTGGCCGAGCCCCACCCCGGGTACGCCGCGGGGCCGTCGTCGGCCCCTGCGCGCAGAAGGTGCTGGAGTGAAGCCGGGCGCCGGTCGGCAACCGGGAGGATCTCCTGACCGCCGTGGAGCGTTTCCCGACCGTGTCAACTCCGAGGCAGCCCGGGCGGCAGGCCACGCCTACTTGATGTAGACGAGTCCGTCGGTGGTGATGGCCGGACGGCCGGTCGTGCCGACGACGACAACCTTCACTGTGTGCTTGGCACTCTTGCTCCAGGTTTTGGTCCAGAGGGCTTGACGGTACTTGGTGGTGGAGGACCTGAGGTCGATGGTGGCGGCCTTGGTGCCGTCGACGTGGACGTACGCCTGGCCGGAGGTGGCGGCGCGGGAGACGATCCACGCTGTTGAGCGGCCGGTGAAGGTCCACGTCAGTGAGGCCTTCTTGGATGCGCTGGAGTACGACTTGCCGCCCAGGTAGCTGGAGGAGGACTTTGTCGTCCAGGCGCCGGACTTGGTGGCTGCGGTCTCCTGGAGGATCACCGGTGTGGCGGTGACCGACGCCGAGGCGGTGTTGCCCGCGTAGTCGTAGGCCGTCATGTTCCAGGCGCCGGCCTTGGCCGAGGGGGCGGTGTGCGAGGCACCGGTCGTGGCCGGCCCCGTACGTCCTGGCCACTGGTGCGGTCAGGCGGACCTCCCTCAGTGCCGCGCCGTCGACCGCCTTCCAGCTCAGCTTCACCGGCACTGCTGTGGTGCTGACCGTGCCCGTGCTCAAGGCCGGCGAAGGCTTGGTGGTGAAGGAGGGAGGGGTCTTCTCTGCGATCACGGTCGCGGCCGCGCTGGTCGTTGTCCTACCTGAGATGTGAGTGGCCCGGACGGCCACGGTGTGGGTCCCGATGCCGAGTTTCGCCTTCGCCGAGGTGGCTGTGCCGGCGGTGGTCGCGACGGGCTTGCCGTCGACGAGCAGTTCGTTCTGCTTGATGAGCGCGGCCGGCGTGCTGGTCGACCAGTTCACGGTGATGTCGGACTTGGTGTAGTACTTCGTCGCCGACAGACCGGCGCCGGTGACGGACTTGACCGTGAGCCCTGAAACGGGGCCCGCCGCCCAGGTCCGGATGGTGGCCAGCCGGCTGTGGAACGCGTCGCCGGGGCACTGGGTGTTGTAGCCGTCGCGGTGGCCGTGGATGACGGGGAAGGAGAGCTTCGCACCCTTGGCCCAGCTCTTGCGGAAGTAGTTGGTGCCGGCGTCTCCGGCGGTCAGCGTGGTGGTGCCCGACGGGTTCACACCGTACTGGCCGAGTTTCCATGCGGCGATCCGCGCGACAGAGGTCATCGCGGCTTCGGAGGGGGCGGCGTCGGTGTACGTGCCGAGGACCGAAATGCCCGTGGTCTCGGCGTTGAAGCCGTAGGCGTGGGCGCCCTGGACAGGCTTGTCCACGCCACCCTTGCGGCCTTCGTAGATGGTGCCGCACTTGTCGACGAGGAAGTTGTATCCGACGTCTTTCCAGCCCAGCTGTTTGACGTGGTAGGCGTAGATGCCCCGGACCACCGCCGGTGCCTGCGCGCAGGTGTAGGTGTTGGATTCCGCGGTGTGGTGCACCACTACCGCCTTGACCTTGCCTCCCGGGAGATAGCCCGGCGCCTCGGGGCTGATCGACTCATCGGCTCCCCAGCCGGCGCGCGCAGTGATGGGAGGAGGACCGGGAACGGTGGGCGACGGAGTCGCCGGGGCGGTTGCGGTCGGGCTCGCGCTCGCCGTCACGGACGGGGCGGGAGAGGTGGTCGGCGCAGAGGGTGGCGTAGTGTATTCGGCCGGCGGTTCACTGGCGGACGGCTGGACGGGCGGCTCCTGGCTCAAGGAAGCATCCGGCTCCGCCGTGGCGTCCTGTCCTTGGCCGGCGGAGTCCGAGGCGGAGGGCGTCGGCTCGCCACTCTCCTCCACGGCGAACCCGGCGGGCTCCATGGCATTCACCTTGCCCGCACCGGGATCGACCATGTCCAGACGCAGCCCGGCGGGCAGTCCGGCCGACGTCCGTCCACCCGCGTTCACCCGGGCCTCGACCGCGTCGGAGGGGCCGACCCATGCCGGCTCCGTGCCACCCCGGGCCGCGCCGCGCTCCCCCTGGCCGCTGTCGCCGTCCAGCCGCAGCCACGGTGACCACTGCCCGGTCCCGATGTCGCGGGTACGGACCTCGACCTTGCCCGTGACGCGCGCGCCCGGGTCCGTCCACGTCATGCCCAGCATGCTGAACGGCTCCGCGTCATGACGGCCCAGTGACGCGGCGTTCCCGTCCTCGCTGGTCAGCAACTGCTGGGAGTACGCCTTGGCCTTGACCGGCTCCTGTTTCGCGTCGGCCCCGGGAGTCCCGTCAGCGCCACCTGTCGCCCCCTGGAGGATCAGCGCGCCGGTCAACCCGGTTACCACGGCCGCGGCCGTGCCCCATATCCGATGCCGCTTCACGCAGCCCCACCCCTAGTTCCGTCAACCGGCCGGTTACACCTGCACCGGCTTCACCGGGCACACAGGCTCACCGGAAAGTACACGGAAAACCACCGACAACCACAACTTCCACACAAAGGCGTGCGGTCCGGCCGACCTTCCGGCCGGCCGGGGCCCGGCCCCGCTGAAGCCGATCAGCCGATGATGGCGACTGGGGCGTCCCAGGCGCTGCGGTCGACCGTGATGGTGTAACCGCCCCGCGTTTCCTTGCTGTTCACCATGTACTGGTGGCCGCGGCTGTGGTCGGTGTACTGAGTGGGTTTCCACGGCCAGTCGGTGGTGGTCGTGTTCTTCTTGTCCCACAGCGCGTACCAGAGGTTGCCCGGCAGGTCCGTCCGGTTCGGGGCGGTGGCGACGGCCTTGGCACTGGAACTGCTGAAGCCGTACAGGCCGGCACGGTAGGTGGCGTTCCGCAGCGTTCTGGTGAAGGAGCGCACGTACGTCAGAGTGGCGTCGTTGCACGCCTTGTCGCTGATGTCGTACGACTCCATGTTCAGGTAGATCGGGCTCCCGGCCTTCATCCCGAGGGCTGACGCCTTGGCCACCGCGTCCTTCGCGTTGCTCGCACCGACGGAGGCGGCCGTGGACGCGGTGAACCTCTCCCGGTTCGCGCTCTTCTGGCACGGCGGCTGCGCGCCGACGTAGAGCGGTATGAGCTTCCAGCCCGTGGAACTAACCGACTTCACCCAGGACTTGGTCAGGTTGGGCTGGGCGCAGCCACGGTTCTTGCCGCCGATGTAGACGGCGGCGGCGCCGTAGAACTTCGTGTTCCACGCCTTCATCGCCGCGAGCGAGGGCGCGGTGCACGTATCGAACGCCCGACCGGTGTAGGTCTTCTGCGCAGGCCACGCGGTGGCCGCCATCGACGTCTGTGCTGCGATTCCGGCGCCCGCGGTGACGACGACACCCGTCGTCGCCCAGGCGATGTAGCGGCCCCTCTTGGACAGCCGATGACTGGACAATCCCCACCCCATTCGTATGGCGGCCCACGGCCGCCGTGGATTCGACGCGCGTCCGAGGGGACAGCCCGCGCCAAGTCGCGACCGGACAGCGGTGCGGGTGCGGCGTCCGCGTCGTGGCGCGGCCTCCGCTTCGGATGCCCGAAGCGGATCGCAGAATAGCCGACGCCCGTGTCGCGGAAGTGAGCAGCTTCGGGTGCTCGGTCGGCGGCTGCACCGGCGCCGGCGCCGGTCTCCGTCGCCAACGGCGCCGCCCCCAGCCGTACCCGCCCGATGCGTCTGCGCCACTGAGTGAAACGGGGTGCCTGCGCGGACGCGTACCGACCGCGATCACAGGGACAGATCGAACACGCCCGGCTCGGCGGTGAGGGGTTGTTCGGTCCAGAGGGTCTTGCCGCTCCGGGTGTAGCGGCTGCCCCAGCGGGTGGTGAGCTGAGCGATGAGGAACAGGCCCCGGCCGCCTTCGTCGGACCATTGGGCGCGGCGCAGCCGTGGCTGGGTGTTGCTGGGGTCGCTGACCTCGCATACCAGCACGTCTCCGCGGATGAGGCGCAGGCCGATGGGACCGCCCGCGTACCGCACGGCGTTGGTGACGAGTTCGCTGACGACCAGCTCGGTGGTGAAGGACACCTCGTCCAGTCCCCACGCGGCCAGCTGCCCGGCGGCCGCCTCGCGGGCGGCGGCGACGACGGACACGTCCGCGGGGAATTCCCAGCTCGCGGTGGACTCCGGAGCGATGGCACGCGTACGCGCCAGAAGCAGGGCCATGTCGTCGCGGGCCGGCGCGTCGCCCAGGCTCTGGAGAAGCTCATGTCCCGCACCGTCGAGTTCGCAGTCGGTGCCGGTGAGCCGCGCGAGACGGTCGGTCAGCCGCCGCAGACCCGCGTCGAGATCGTGGTCGTCGCGGTAGATGACCCCCTTGGTGTACACCGCGACCGTACTGCCGGGCTCCAGGTCGAACGTGGTCGCCTCGAACGGCATCCCTCCCACCCCGAGCAACGGTCCGGGCGAGATCTCGACGGACTTGACGGTGCCGTCGGGCCGGATCACGACGGGCGGCGGGTGTCCCGCGCTGGCGAGGGTGCACTGGCGGGTGACGGGGTCGTAGACGGCGTACAGGCAGCTGGCACCGACGGTGTCCCCCTGGTGGGTGCCCTCCTCCTGGAACTGCTGGACGAGGTCGTCGAGGTGGGCGAGGAGTTCGTCCGGGCCCAGTTCCAGGTCGGCCAGGGTGTCGACGGCCGTGCGCAGCCGGCCCATGGTGGCGGTGGCGGGCAGACCGTGTCCGGTGACGTCGCCCGCGACGAGGGCGACGCGGAAGGACGGGAGGGCGATGACGTCGTACCAGTCGCCGCCGATCTCGGCCCCGTCCCCGGCGGGCACGTAGAACCCCGCGGTCTCCGCCGCGGGGGTGTCGGTGGTGGCCGCGGGGAGCAGGCGCTGCTGAAGGGCGACGGCTGCCCGGTGCTCGCGGGTGTAACGGCGGGCGTTGTCCACGCCGAGCGCGGCCCGGGACGCGATCTCCGTGAGCAGGTCGGCGTCCTCCTGGCGGAAGGGGACGGTCGTACGGGTGCGCCAGACGACCACGGTGCCGAGGACGAGGCCACGGGCGAACAGCGGAGCCGCGACTGCCGAGTGGCCGTGCTCGGGGACGAACAGGTGGGCCAGCTCCAGGTGCCCCTCGGCCGCGGCGATCACGCTGTCCCGGTCGGGCAGCAGGACGGTCTCGCCCTGCCCGATCCGCTGCAGAAGCGGGTGGTTCGGCAGCGTCGGCGAGACGGCGCCCGCGGCCGGGAGACCTGCGGGCCAGGCCTCACCCCGCGGGGCCACACCGGTGCGGCGCAGATTCCACTGTCCCGGGCCGGACATCTTCGGGGGCTCGTCCCCTTCGAGCACGGCCTCGGACAGTGCCACCCAGGCCACGTCACCGAGGTCCGGCATGAGGACGTCCGCCAGCTCCTGCGCGGTGCGTACCACGTCCAGCGTGGCACCGATGCCTTCTCCGGCCTTGGTCAGCAGTTCCATGCGCCGCTCGGCCCGGTGGCCCTCCGTGATGTCGGCGTACGTCTGGCACATGCCGAGGAGACGGCCGGCCGGGCCGGTCAGCCGGAACGTGGACAGCGACCACCACCGGTCGCGGTCCGGACCGGACGGAGGGCTGCCACGGACCGGGAGGCCGAGGACGGACTCACCGGTCTCCCTGACCTGCCGCAGAACCCGGTCGGTCGTTTCCGGGTCGACATGGGAGGTGTCCGTGCCGACGTGCCGGCCGACGAGGCGGTTCGCGGGGTGGCCGAGAACGCGCTCCGCCGCCGCGTTCAGCAACCGGTACCGCGACTCACCGTCCATGAGGGCGATGGGGGCGGGATTCTGCTCGAACAGCGCCCGCATCGTCTCCCGGTCGGCGACCTCCCGCTCGATTCGCCGGGCGTCCCCCGCGGAGACCGACCAGCCCGCCCGGCCCTCCCCGTCCGTGAGCGGGCGCACGTGCAGCGCGACCCTCACCTCCCGCCCGTCCCGGTGACGCAGGGCCCGCACTCCGGCCCAGCCCCGACCGGTCTCGGGCCGGTCGCGCGCCGCACGGGCGGCTCCGCGGTCCCCGTCGGCGGTCAGCAGCTCCACCGCCGGTGTGCCGCAGACTTCCTTCGCCGAGTATCCGAGGAGGGCTTCCGCCCCCGTGCTCCACAGCCGGACCGCGCCCATGCGGTCCAGCTGCGCAGTGGCGGGGCAGAGCTCCGGTGGCGGGCCGTGCTCGACCGCGCCGGTCCCCTCGGTATCCCCGGGTCCGCTCATCGGCATCAGCCCATTTCTGGCCTCGCCCCCCGGCCATCATAAGAGAAACGGGCATCCGGGACGCCTCGAACGCCAAGAAGCAGGGGCTCGGACGAGTCGGGTAGGGGCCCCGGATGCCTACGAGAGGTCCTTGCGCATCAACGCGCACATCGTTTCGTAGCGGTACGACGACCCGTCCGGGGCCTGGGCGTCCCACGAGTCGGCTCGGCGGTCGAACGCGACGTAGCCGAGCCGTTCGTAGAGCGCCCGGGCGCGCGGGTTGTTCTCCTCCACGCCCAGCTCGGCCTGGAGCAGACCGCGCCGCCTGATGCGCTGCTCGGCGGCCTCCACCAGGAGCGTGCCGATCCCGCACGACTGCAACGCGGGATGCACCGCGAGCTGCCACAGCGTGCCGACCCCCTCCTTGACCCGGTAGTCGACCCCGCCCTTCGCCAGGGGAAGGTCCGTGGGAGGGCAGACCGCGAGGTAGTCCACCTCTCCGAGCCGGGCGCGTTCCAACTGCTTCGCGACACTGGCCAAGTGCTGTTCGGAACCCGACCACCCGCAGTGCGCCAGGTCCGCCGGCACCAGATCGCGCACCGACAGCTTCAATACGACATCGACCATCTTCACCGCCTCCGGTCGGCAAGCCTCCATGCCCGCCGCACGGGCCGCAACGGTTTATGCGCGCCCATGAAGGCGTCGGACGACGGACGAGCTGTGCGGGGGCGGGAGCGTGTCCGCCGAGCACAAGGGCCGTCATGCCGGATCCGGCAGCAGCCGCACCGACGCGGGTCTTCACCCTCGACGATCACGAGGTCGTCCGCGGGGCGGCGACGGCGGAGCAGGCGGTGGCCCGTCCCCCGCGCACCCCACCGATCCGCGCGTCCCGGGGGCGCCGGAAGGGCCGGAACCGAGTCCGTCATCGGTTCCGACCCCGTCTTTCGGGCAGTTCCTCAGGTGCGGGTCCACCGCTGGTTGCTGCCGTTGGAGCAGGAGTAGAGCTGGATCTGGGTGCCGTTGGCGGTGCCGGCTCCCACGGCGTCGAGGCAGAGTCCGGACTGCACACCGACGATGGACCCGTCGGAGTTCAGCCGCCACTTCTGGTTGTCGCCGCCCCAGCAACTGTAGATCTGGACCTTGGCGCCGTTGGCGCTGCCGGCGGCGTCCAGGCACTTGTTGCCGTAGACCTTCAGCTCGCCGGCGGACGTCAGCTCCCACTGCTGGTTGGTGGCGCTGTGGCAGTCGTACAGCTGGACCGCGGTGCCGTCCGAAGTACTGGAGTTGGGCACGTCCACGCAACGGCCCGAACCGACTCCCTTGAGCTGCCCGCTTCCTCCGCCCTCGCCTCCCGGGTCGGTAGGCGTGGTGCTACCGCCGTTGAGTGCGTTCAGAACGGAGGTGTAGGCCGCCTTCTTGCTGCCGTCGTTGTTGAACAGCAGCGGCGTGTCCCCCGACCTCCAGGAGTCGCTGTCGCGTACGCCCCAGACGGTGATGCCGAGACAGCGCGAGACGGCCAGGCAGTCGTTGGTGACACTGGCGTACGTCGAGGCCGAGGCACCCTGGATGTCGAGCTCGGTGATCGCCACGTCCACGCCGAGCGCGGCGAAGTTCTGGAGCGTGGTGCGGAAGTTGCTGTTGTACGGGCTGCCACTGTTGAAGTGCGACTGGAAGCCGACGCAGTCGATGGGGACTCCGCGCTGCTTGAAGTCCTTGACCATGTTGTACATGGCCTGGGTCTTGGCCCAGGTCCAGTTCTCGACGTTGTAGTCGTTGTAGCAGAGTTTGGCGGCCGGGTCGGCGGCACGCGCGGCGCGGAAGGCGGCCTCGATCCAGTCGTTGCCGGTGCGCTGCAGGTTGGAGTCGCGGCGGGCGCCCGAACTGCCGTCGGCGAAGGCCTCGTTCACGACGTCCCACTGGGCGATCTTGCCCTTGTAGTGACCCATCACGCCGTTGATGTGGTCGATCATCGCTTGGCGCAGCGTGCTGCCGCTGAGGCTCTGCATCCAGCCCGGCTGCTGGGAGTGCCAGGCCAGGGTGTGGCCGCGCACCTTCTTGCCGTTCTGCACCGCCCAGTTGTAGACACGGTCGCCGCTGCTGAAGTTGAACTGGCCCCGTTGCGGTTCGGTGGCGTCGATCTTCATTTCGTTCTCGGCCGTCACCATGTTGAACTCACGGCCCGCGATCGACGTATAGGCCGAGTCGCCAAGCTTGCCCGAGGCGATGGCGGTGCCGAAGTAGCGGCCGCTCTGTGCCGCGGCGGCACCGAGCGTGTTCTCGGCAGCCTGCGCGCCGGACGGGGCGACCAGCGCGGCGGACGCGCCGAGCACGCCGACGAGCAGCGCCGGCAGCAGCGCGCGGAACGGCCGGCTGAGAGCAGATCTCGGAAGGGCGTAGGAGCCCATGACTGTGCCTCCAGGGTAGGAAGAACTCGGAAGAACCGAAGAGCGGCGGCCTGCGTCGTCGCCCCGTGCGGCCGCGGACGGTCGGCCGACGTGTACGCGGATCAGTGGTGCGGCACCGGTCGCCCGGAGCCACCCGACCGGAGATGTGACCCTCGAGCCGGGTGCCTCAGACACGGATGATCGAGCGATTGACTGGGCATCGTCAAGAGTCCGAGCAGAAAATATTTCTGTTCCATGTCCGAAACTTTCGAAGATGGGTAAGGGTGCCGCCCAATTCGCAGCGAGACCGCGCACACCCGCCCACCTGGCACTGACACCAGAGTTCCCCCGGAAAGAGGAGCGTCCGAGCCACCTCGCCGGACATCATTACCGCGCCGTACGCCTTGACTGTGAGCGTTAACATTTCTAGCTTGTGGCGACGCCCGTAGAAGGCATGTCGAAATGTTTCGAGCGACTTTGTCTGCCTGGCAACCCTTTCCGCAGCTCGTGGGGCAACCCATCCCCATCCCTCTCAGGAGGTCCACCCATGCGGTTTCGTCATACGTTCCTCGTTCGTCCAGGACGTCTGTTCACGCTCCTCGCGCCCTTGCTGCTCGTAGCCGCCTTCCTGGGCGCCCAGCCCGCCGAAGCGGCGACCGTCGACGGCAACGCCTCGTACGTGCTGGTCAACCGCAACAGCGGCAAGGCCCTGGACGTCTACAACATGGCGACCTCGGACGGCGCGCGCATCACCCAGTGGTCCCGGAACGACCAGAGCCAGCAGCAGTGGCAGTTCGTCGACTCCGGGGACGGCTACTACCGTCTGAAGTCCCGCCTCTCGGGCAAGGTGCTGGACGTCTACAACTGGTCCACGGCGAACGGCGGTTCGATCGTCCAGTGGACCGACCTGAACGCCACCAACCAGCAGTGGCGCCTGGCGGACAGCTCGGACGGCTACGTGAGGCTCATCTCGCGCCACAGTGGAAAGGCCCTCGAAGTGCAGGGCGCTTCCACCGCCGACGGCGGGAACATCGTCCAGTACGACGACTGGGGCGGCACCAACCAGCAGTGGAAGCTGGTCAAGACGACCGGCAGTGAGAACCCCGGCGCATGCGACCTTCCGTCGTCCTACCGATGGACATCGACGGGTGCGCTCGCTCAGCCCAAGCCGGGGTGGGCCTCCCTCAAGGACTTCACGGTCGTTCCGTACAACGGCAAGCAGCTCGTCTACGCAACGACTCACGACAACGGCTCCAGCTGGGGCTCCATGAACTTCGGCCTGTTCACCAACTGGTCGGAGATGGCATCGGCCGGCCAGAACACGATGTCGTCCGCGACCGTCGCACCCACGCTGTTCTACTTCGCACCGAAGAACATCTGGGTCCTCACCTACCAGTGGGGGGCGACCGCGTTCTCCTACCGGACGTCGAACGATCCCACCAACCCCAACGGCTGGTCCTCCCCGCAGGTGCTCTTCTCCGGAAGCATCAGCGACTCCGGAACGGGGCCCATCGACCAGACGCTCATCGGGGACGGTACGAACATGTACCTGTTCTTCGCCGGTGACAACGGCAAGATCTACCGGGCCAGCATGCCGATCGGGAACTTCCCGGGCAGCTTCGGATCGTCCTCGACCGTGGTCATGAGCGACACGACGAACAACCTGTTCGAGGCCCCGCAGGTCTACAAGCTGCAGGGCCAGAACCGCTATCTCATGATCGTCGAAGCGATCGGCGGACAGGGCCGCTACTTCCGCTCGTTCACCGCCACCAGCCTGAACGGCTCGTGGACGCCCCAGGCCGCGACCGAGAGCAACCCCTTCGCCGGCAAGGCGAACAGCGGCGCCACCTGGACGAACGACATCAGCCACGGCGAACTGCTCCGCACCGGCCCCGACCAGACCATGACCGTGGACCCCTGCAACCTGCAGCTGCTCTACCAGGGCCGCAGCCCCAACTCCGGCGGTGACTACGGCCTGCTGCCCTACCGGCCGGGCCTGCTGACGCTACAGCGCTGACGGCAGGAGGACGAAGGGACCGGCCCCCCGCCCGTACGAGCGGGGGGCCGGACGCTTCAGCGGGTGACGACGTGCCGTTCGTCCGGGACGCAGTGGGTCATCGTCAGCCCGGCGACGTCGCGCGGCGGGTTGTCGCCGAGGCGGGAGAGCCGCTGCCGGTCCTCGTCGGTCAGGGTCTGACCGGCCAGGGGTTCCAGACCCTTGACGTCCTGGGGGCTGATGCCCAGCCCTTCGCCGATCTTGAGGCCCAGCTCGTTCTCCACCAGGAGGAAGTGCCAGACCATCCGCTCCTGCACCGGCCGGTCGCACTGCGAGAGCAGGTCGACGAGGTTGTGCACCAGGTCGTCGCGCTCCCACTGCTCCATGAGCAGGTAGCGCTGCCCGGCCTGGAGGTAGTCGTTGGTGCGGGGGATGCGCTTGCGCGTGAGCCGGCCGCGCAGTTCCGGGCCGACCTCGTCGTGCGTGGGGTACTCCGCCTCGCGCAGGCCGCCGGTGATGGACGGCTCGTAGTTGACGATCGGGTTACCGCCGCCGCCGTCGACGTGGTACGTCATCAGGCCGTCGCGCTGGTTGGTGCGTACGGGGGCGTTCTTGGCCTGGTTGACGGGCAGTTGCAGGTAGTTGGGCCCGACCCGGTAGCGCTGTGTGTCGCTGTACGAGAAGGTGCGGCCCACCAGCATCTTGTCGTCGGAGAAGTCGAGCCCGTCGACCAGCACACCGGTGCCGAAGGAGATCTGGTCGTTCTCCGCGAAGTAGTTCTCGGGCATCCGGTCGAGCACCATCCGGCCGACCGCCCGGGGCGGGAAGTCCTGCTCCGGCCAGGTCTTGGTGTCGTCGAGCGGGTCGAAGTCCAGCTCGGCGTGCTCGTGGTCGTCCATCAGCTGGACGAGCAGCTCCCACTCCGGGTGGTCACCGCGCGCCACCGCCTCGTACAGGTCCTTGGTGGCGTGGCCGAGGCCGGCCGCCTGGACGTTGGCGGCGTCCTCCTCGGTCATGCTCCGTACGCCCGCCTTGGGCATCCAGTGGTACTTCACGAGGAAGGACTCGCCCGCCTCGTTGACCCACTTGTAGGTGTTCACGCCGAAGCCCTGCATGTGGCGGTAGTCCGCCGGGATGCCGCGCGGGCTGAACAGGTTGACGAGCATGTGCATGGACTCGGGCGTCTGCGACATGAAGTCGAAGATGCGCCGCGGCTGCTGCTCGAACGTGACGGGGTCCGGCTTGAGCGCGTGGATGACGTCGGGGAACTTGATCGCGTCCCGGATGAAGAAGATCCCCAGGTTGTTGCCGACGAGGTCCCAGTTGCCGTCCTCGGTGTAGAACTTCACCGCGAAGCCGCGCGGGTCGCGGGCCGCCTCGGAGGAGTCCCGGCCACCGATGACGGTCGAGAACCGCACCGCCACGTCCGTACGCTTTCCGCGTTCCTGGAAGAGCTTGGCGCGGGTGAAGCGGGCGATGGGCTCGTCGCCGAAGGCGCCGTACGCCTCGAAGTAGCCGTACGCGGTCACGCCCCGGGCGTGCACGACGCGCTCGGGGATGCGCTCGCGGTCGAAGTGGCTGATCTTCTCCAGGAACTGGTAGTTCTCCAGGGTGGCCGGGCCGCGCGCGCCCACGGTGCGCTGGTTCTGGTTGTCGTACACGGGGTGGCCCTGCCGGTTGGTGAGCGCCTCGCGCTCGTCACCGGCTGCGGGGCCCCTGCTCGATACGTCCGTCACGTGCGTCGACTCCTTCGAAACGTGTACCTATGCCCCCTTTCATCAAGTTATGCGAGGTTTGGGCACAGGGCAGGGTGAGCCGTCCGTGCGTGCGAGCGGCCCTCGGCCCGGACACTCCGAGGGGCTGGGCCGTTCGGGTCGTCCCTCCCCGTCAGAGCAGCAGGATGATCGCGTAGACCAGGAAGAACGCCGCGATGAGGATCGTCACGCCGATGATCAGCGCCATCGGGGCCTTAGCCCAGCCCTTGGGCGGGTTGTACGTGGTGTCCTGGGGGCCCGTCCCCGACAAGCCGCTCTCGGCGGGTGGGGTCTCACCGGGCGGCACTCCGCCGCCGGGCTCCAGTCCTGTCGTCTCGCGGGGTTCCGGGTCGGGGTTCGGGGTCTGCGAAGGAGTCATGTGATCCACGTTCCCCGAAGAGTGCCGGATGCGCAGGCCCACGGCACGCCCGCGTCCGTCCCGCGCGGGGAGGTGGCCTCTCGGAGCCTGCGGTGGAACGGGCGCGAGGCGTGCGGCCCGTGTCGAAAGCGGCGGAGCGGGTACCGGTTCCTGCCTGGGCAGGAGCGTCGGAGACGGCCGGCCCGCACGATCAGTGCAGCGGCCGGCGTCCGGGAACGGAGCAGCAGGTGACGCGGAACGCGAAGGACCCCGCCCCCGACGGCGAGCCGGTGCGCAGGTTGCGGCCGACCGGTCCGCCGGACGGGCCTGTCGGCGGGTCGCCGCACCATGCGGCCCCCACGCAGGAGCTGCCACCCGACCTGAACCAGGCGATCCTGGAGGCGACCAAGCAGGTCGCCGTCCTCCTCAAGCGCGGCGGGCACGCCTTCGCGCTGGCCGGGAGCGTCGCCGTCTACGCGCACGGCGGGACCGGGAACCTCCAGCACGACGCGGACTTCTGCGTACTGCCCGAGGAGGCGGAGGCGGTCGCGGCGACGCTCGCGGAGGCCGGGCTGCCGGTGTTCGCGCCGCCCGAGGACTGGCTTCTGAAGGCCAAGTGCCTGGGCCAGGACATCGACCTCATCCACGAGCTGGCCAACCGGCCGGTCGACGCGGAGCTGCTGGGCCGGGCCGTAGACCTCTCCGTGGACTCGGTCCACATGCCGGTGCTGGCGCCGACCGATCTGATGCGGTCGCTGCTGGCCGCGTTCTCCGCGCACCACTGCGACTTCGGCGCCGTGCTGCCGATCGCCCGGCAACTGCGGGAGAAGGTCGACTGGCCGGCGCTGCGCCGCGAGTACGGGGACGAGCCGATGCCGGACGCCTTCCTCTACCTGCTGGAACGCCTCGGAGTGGTCGCCGCGCAAGAAACCCCCGCGCCAGGAGGAGAGCAATGAACGCACCGCCCGATGTCGAGTACCGCATCGCCCATCTCAAGGAACGGCTCGCCGCGGAGGAGACGGGCGACCTCGGCATACGTATCGAGAACCGGGGATCGTCCGTCACGGTCATCGGTACGGTGCCCACCGCGCACTCCCGTGCGGCGCTGATGGACACCGTGAACGAGGAGCTGGCCGGTCTGACGGTCCACTTCGACGTCGTCGTGGCCGAGTGCGCGGCCCCGGACCACCCGGAGGAGGTCATATGATCCGCGTCGCCGCCGTCGGGGACATCCATATGGGACCGGACAGTCAAGGGGTGCTCCGGCCCGCCTTCGAGACCCTGGGCGACTGCGCGGACCTGCTGCTGCTCGCCGGGGACCTCACCCGCCACGGCACACCGGACGAGGCCCGCGTGGTCGCCCGGGAGGTCGCCGGCCTCCCGGTCCCGGTCGTCGCCGTGCTCGGCAACCACGACCACCACGACGAACGGCCCGACGAGGTCACCGCCGTCCTGCGCGAGGCCGGCGTACAGGTGCTGGAGGGTGAGGGCACCGTCGTGGAGACGGGCGGGGGCCGCGTCGGGGTGGCGGGCACCAAGGGGTTCGGCGGCGGGTTCGCCGGGCGCAGCGGCGGGGAGTTCGGCGAGCCGCTGATGAAGGAGTTCATCCGGTACACCCGGCGCTGCGCCGACGGGCTGCGGACCGCGCTGGAGGAGCTGGCCGGGCAGGAGTGCGCGGAGCGCGTCGCGCTGACGCACTTCGCGCCAGTCCCGGACACGCTCGCGGGGGAACCCCTGGAGATCTACCCGTTCCTCGGGAGCTATCTGCTGGCAGAGGCCATCGACGCGGCCGGGGCGGGCCTGGCCGTCCACGGTCACGCGCACGCGGGCACGGAGCACGGGATGACCAGCGGCGGCGTCCCCGTGCGCAACGTCGCGCAGCCCGTGATCCGCAAGGCGTTCAACATCTACCACCTGCACGGCGACCGGAGCGGGAGCGGCGGGACCTCGGCGGTGGGCCGCCGGTAGCGGCCGGGTACGGCGGAGGGGCCGGCGCCCTGTCGGACGCGCCGGCCCCTCTCCGTCTCCGTGTGCGCCTGGCTCAGCCCGGCCAGCGGCCCGTCAGGCGGCGGGCGGTCACGGCGCCGGAACGCTCTATCGCCGCCTTGACCACGGCGAAGATCGCGCCCTGGACGGCCGCCGCCAGCAGGATCTCCTTCCAGCGGCGGTCCTCGTCCATGGCGTCGGGAGCGTCGCCCTCGCCCTCGATGACCTTCCAGACCTGCTTGAACGCCATGCCCGCGAGCATGCCGCCGGCGGCGCCGAGCACGAGCCCGACCGGCTTGTAGGCGATCTTGGCCGCGTTCACCGACGGTGGCTCCGGCTGCGGCGGACCAGGAGGACTGCGGCGATCAGGGCGCCGGCCGCGAGCAGCGGGACGCGGTTGGCGCGTGCCGCGGTGGCGGCCTGGCCGGCCGACTCGCGCAGCGGCTCGGGGGCCTTGTCCGCGGCGTACTGGCCGGCCTTCGCCGCGCTCTCGCGTACCTGGGCGGCGGCCTGGGCCGTCTTCTCCAGCACGGGGTCGGGGGTGTGGTCCTTGAGCTTCTGGGCGACCTGGGCCGCCTTGTCGCGTACCTGACCGGTGGCCAGGGCTGCCTTCTCCGCGGTCTGCTGCTTCACAGCGGCCGTCCTCTCCTTCGCCTGCGCCTTGACGTCGGCCTTGGCGGCCAGCGCCTCGACGGTCATCCCGAGTTCGTCACGGGTGTGCTCGACCTGCCTGCGCAGGTCCTCGGGTGTGGGGTTCTCGTTGTCCGTCCGGTGTGTGTCGCTCATCGGTGTGCCTTTTCCTTGATCTCTGCGACGTCGGCCTTGACGCTGTCGATGGTCTGCTCGGGTGCGGGGGTCCCGGCCTCGGTGATCTGCCGCTTACCCGCCAGGGCGGCGACGGCGGCCACGACCGCCAGCACCGCCGTGACGACGAGAGCCGCCGCCCACACCGGCAGGACCGACGCGAGGGCGGCGATGCACGTCACCACCAGGGCCTGGGCCGTGAGGAAGCCCAGCAGTCCGGCGGCGCCGAAGAGGCCGCCGCCCTTGCCGTACCGCTTGCCCTTCTGGGTCATTTCCACCCGGGCGAGCTGCATCTCCTCCCGTACCAGCTCCGAGATCTGCTGCGAGGCACGCGAGACCAGCACGTTCACCGACTCGTCGGTGGCGCGGGCCTGACGCTCCATCGTGCTCATACGAGGTCACCTGGCCTTCCTCGATCGTCCGAATCATGCGCCGCGCCCATCCGTCCGGCGCAGCGGCGTGTATCCCGGTCCCGGCACGGCTACCCCGTGATCGTCCGGGTAGTGCCCGGCTCACTCCTCCATCCGGCGGCGGTCCTCCTCGCTCCAGGCGCGGGTGTCGCGCGGGGCGACGTACGGCTCCTCGTCCTCGGGCAGGCCGCCGGCGATGGCGCGGCGACGAGCCATCTCGGCGTCGAATTCGAGGCCGAGCAGGATCGCGAGGTTGGTGATCCACAGCCATACGAGGAACACGACGACGCCCGCGAGGGTGCCGTAGGTCTTGCTGTACGAGGCGAAGTTCGCGACGTAGAGCGCGAAGCCGGCGGACGCGGCGAGCCAGACGAGCAGGGCCAGGAAGCTGCCGGGGGTGATCCACCGGAAGCCGCGGCCCTTGGCGTTCGGGGCGGCCCAGTACAGGAGGGCGATCATGAGGACGACCAGGAGGACCAGGACCGGCCACTTGGCGATCGACCACACGGTCAGGGTGGTGTCTCCGATACCGAGGGCGGTGCCGGCCTGCCGGGCGAGGGCACCCGAGAAGACGACGATGAGCGCGCTGACGCACGCGAGGACCATCAGGACCACGGTCAGGGCCAGGCGCAGCGGCAGGATCTTCCAGACCGGGCGGCCCTCGGGCAGGTCGTAGACGGCGTTCGAGGTGCGGATGAACGCGGCGATGTATCCGGAGGCCGACCAGACGGCGACGGCGAGGCCGACGACCGCCATGACGGATCCGACGCCGGCGTTCCCCTGGAGCTGGTGCACCGCGTCGGTGATGACGTCGCGGGCGGAGCCGGGTGCCAGTTTCCGGAGGTTGTCCAGGACCCGCTGGGTGGCGGACTCCCCCGCGACGCCCAGCAGGGAGACCAGCACCAGCAGTGCGGGGAACAGCGACAGGACTCCGTAGTACGTGAGTGCCGCGGCCCGGTCGGCGAGCTCGTCGTCCTTGAACTCCCTCGCGGTGGAGCGCAGCACGGCGAGCCAGGACCGGCCGCTCAGGTCGCTGGGCTGGTCGGGTGCCCGTTCCTCGACCTCTTCCCCGGGTCCCGGGTCCGGTGCCGGGTCGTCGGTGTCGTACCGGTGTTCTTCCCGGTCGGCGCCGGGGTGCGGTGTCCGTGTCATACGGTGCGGTTTGCCCGCCCGGCGCGACTCATGTGTGCGGCGGCCCGGTCCGGGGAGGACGGTGCTCCCGGGCCGGGCCGCCTGTCTGCGGTTTCCGCCGCTATCCGGCGTACGTCTCGAACTCCGCGACCCTCGGCGTGCCACTGGCGCCGGTGATCTCGAAGGTGATCTTGCGCAGGGAGGTGGCCGGGAAGCTGATGCCGCCGGCGCCGCTGCCGGTCTTCAGGACCGCGCCGGTGTCCGCGTTCAGCAGCCGCCAGGAGCCGATCACGCCCTGGGCGCCCGCGGCCTCGCGGATGGTGACGGCGGAGACGCTGGTGGCGGAGGGCCACTTGACGGAGACGGAGCCGGTCGAGCCCGCCGGGGACCAGTAGGTGCCGAGGTCGCCGTCGCGCACGTTGCCGTAGCTGGTTCCGCTCGCCTTGCTTGAGCCGTCGGCGCCGGCGCCGAGGCTGAGGTTGGTGCCGCCGGGCGTGGTCGGGTCGGTCGGGTCCGGGGTGGGGTCGGTCGGGTCGGGGGTGGGGTCGGTCGGGTCGGGGGTGGGGGTGGTGGTGGAGCAGTCGCCGTCGGAGACCTTCAGCCCCTTGTTGGCTCCTGCCGTGCCGGTCACGATGGCGGGCACGCAGGAGGCCGCGTCGAGGGTGTAGGCGTAGGGGATGCTGACCGTGGTGTTGGACTTCGGGTCGGGTCCCGCCGGGTGGTTCTCGGTGCCGGGCGAGGACCATGTGACGTTGTCGAAGGTGTTGCCGCTGACCTGCCAGTATCCGGTGCTGTCGGTATAGAAGGTGCCGAGGACGTCCTTGGAGTCCTTGAAGTAGTTGTTGTCCACCTTGGCGTGGGCGCCGGCCCGGGAGTTGATCCCGGACTTGTTCAGCTTCACGTAGTAGTTGTTGTAGATGTGGGCGACGCCGCCGCGCAGCAAGGGTGTGCGGGAGTCGACGTTCTCGTACAGGTTGTGGTGGAACGTGACGTAGCCGTTGTCGAGCTGCGTCTCGCTGGAGCCGATGAGGCCGCCACGGCCGGAGTTGCGCAGGGTGCTGTAGGACAGCGTGACGTACTGGGTGTTGTCCTTCATGTCGAAGAGGCCGTCGAACCCGTCGTCCTCGCCGCCGGACGCCTCCAGGGTGGCGTGGTCGACCCAGACGTTGCGGACGTCGCTCTCCATGCCGATGGCGTCGCCGCCGTTGGAGGTGGGCGAGCCGGACTTCTTGACGTTCTTGACGGTCACGTTCTGGATGATGATGTTGCTGGACTGGCGGATGTGGATGCCCAGTTGGTCGAAGACGGCCCCGCTGCCGACGCCGACGAGGGTGACGTTGCTGATCTGCTTGAGCTCAATGACTCCGGCCGCCGTGTTGCAGCTGTCGCCGGACACCTTGGCGGTGTTGGCGTGGTTGATGGTGCCCTCGACCTCGATGGTGATCGGGGTGCTGCTGCTGGCCCGGCCGCACAGGGCCTGGTGGATCTGGGTGCCGGTGGTGGCCCGTACGGTCTGGCCGCCCGCGCCGCCGGTGGTACCGCCGTTCTGGCTCGCGAAGCCGGTGGCGCCGCCCGCCGCGGCGGCGGAGGCCTCGGGCATCGTCAGGACCGCCCCGGTCGCGGCCGCCAGGGCCATCGTGGACAGTGCCGCGGAGAGTCGCAGTGCGACTGGTCGCCTCATGTTCGTTCCCATTCGTCGAAGAGATGGAAAGCGCTTTCGGGATGGTGACGATAGAGGTGGCAAAGCTTGCAGTACAAGGATGTGAACAGAGAAAGACGGCGCTTTCTTGATTTGGGCACGACAAATTTATGCCGTTCACGGCGCAACCGGGTCGTAACGACCGCGAGGCCCCCACCCGGCCGGACAGCCGGCTGGATGGGGACCTCATCCACGGACGCGCGCGGGCGGGTCAGAGCACTGCGGCAAGGACGCCCGCCGTCACCGGAGCAAGGGCGCAGCCCGCCCCGGCCGCCGGCGGCCGGGGCGCACCGGAGCCCGAAGGAGGGCTCCCGGGCGGTCGCGGCCTCGGGTGCGTCCTGCGCGTAGTACACGGTGAAATCGCCCTCGGTCACGTCGAGTCGGCGCTGCCGCTCCTGGAAGGCAACGGTCCGGCCGGCCCCCGTACGGAACTCCAGGGTGGCGTGCGACACGGCGATGAGCACCCCCTCGGCGTCCTGCGCCTCCTCCGCGCGGACCCCCGTACACCGCGCCTCGGCTGTGCGACCGGCCCACGCGACCCGCAGCCGAGGGCCCTCCGTCTGCCGGTCGAGGCTCCGCGCGAGGATCACGGCCGCGGCCGCGGCGGTGACGAAGTAGACGGCGGCGACGACCATGACGCTCCCTGGGGCGGCGGGCCGGGGCGGCGCCACCTGGCCGCGGCGGACCGTCATGGCCCCCGGCTCCGATCGGCGGACAAGGCCCCTCGCGACCTCGGGCCAACGCCCCGCGCACCGCCGCACCGTGGAGAGAACGTGCGAATTTCGGCCCCGGGGGTGGTTCGCGCGCGCCTCTTGCTATACCTTCCGTCTAACAGCTTGCTAGACATCGCGTCTAACAAGCGAGGGCGGCGCCCGTCGGCAGGCGGTCTCACCGGGTGACACGGGATGAGGGCCGGACGGCGCCGGGTCGATCTCTCGAGTCAAGGAGCCGCAGCATGGCAAGCAGCACCGTTCGGCCGGAGGACCAGGACCGGGCCGCCGAGCAGGACGTCGCCCGGCGCCTGCTCGATTCGTCCGCGAAGCTCTCGTACGACCCGGCCACCGAGGTGGACTGGGACACCCCCCTGGACACGGACCACCACGGGGCCAGCCCCGAGTGGAGCACGCTCTACGCCACCCCGTACTGGGGCGAGTTGACGGAGGCTCAGCGCAAGGCGCTGACTCGCCAGGAGGCCGCGTCCGTCGCCAGCACCGGCATCTGGTTCGAGATGATCCTCCAGCAGATGGTGCTGCGGGACATGTACGCCAAGGACCCGACCGATCCGCGCTTCCAGTGGGCGCTGACCGAGGTCGCCGACGAGTGCCGGCACTCGATCATGTTCGCCCGGGGCGCGGCGAAGCTCGGCGCTCCCGCGTACCGGCCGCGCCGCCCGGTGCTCGAACTGGGCCGCGCCTTCAAGACCCTCGCCTTCGGCGAGGCGGCGTACGCGGCGATCCTCGTGGCGGAGGAGGTGCTCGACGTGATGCAGCGCGACTGGATGCGCGACGAGCGCGTCGCGCCGTTCGTCCGCACGATCAACAACATCCATGTGGTGGAGGAGTCGCGCCACATGAAGTTCGCCCGCGACGAGACCCGCAAGCGCCTGCGCGGCGCCGGTCCGGTGCGCCGCCACCTGAACGCGCTCGTCGTCGCCATCGCCTCGTACTACATCGTCACCAGCATGGTGAACCGGGACGTGTACGCGAACGCCGGCCTGGACGCCGCGCGGGCGCGGGCCGAGGCGAAGACCAACGAGCACCACAAGTCCCTGATGCGGTCGAGCTGTTCGGGGCTGATGGAGTTCCTGGCCTCGGCCCGTCTCCTGACGAAGCCGGCCCTGTTCTTCTACAAGCGCGCCGACCTGATCTGACCCGAGCCGAGAGCCCGAGCCATGACCTACGCCATCACCCAGACCTGCTGCAGCGACGCCACCTGCGTCGCCGTGTGCCCCGTCAACTGCATCCACCCGACGCCGGAGGAGCGGGACTTCGGCAGCACGGAGATGCTGTACGTCGACCCGCGGACCTGCATCGACTGCGGGGCCTGCGCCGACGCCTGCCCGGTGGACGCGATCTTCCCGGTGGACAGCCTCTTCGGGGCGCGCAAGGAGTACGCCGCCATCAACGCGGCCTACTACGCGGACCGCGAGCCGGAGCCCGCCGCCGGGCCCAACTTCCACACCTGGGGCGCCCCCTCCTTCGAGCGGAGCCTGCCGTCGGACTTCGCACCGATAAGGGTGGCGGTCGTGGGGACCGGTCCCGCCGGGATGTACGCCGCCGAGGACCTGCTGCTGCACACCAACGCCGAGGTGACCCTGATCGACCGGCTGCCGGTGGCGGGCGGTCTCGTCCGGTACGGCGTGGCGCCGGACCACCCGGGGACGAAGGGGGTGGGCGAGACCTTCGCACGGTTCCACTCCCATCCCCGGGTACGGATGCACCTCGGGGTCGAGGTGGGCCGGGACATATCCGCCGAGGAGCTGGCCGCGCACCACGACGCGGTGATCTACGCGGTCGGGGCGGGCGCCGACCGCAGGCTCTCCATCCCGGGCGAGGACCTGCCGTCCAGCATCGCGGCGACCTCGTTCGTCTCCTGGTACAACGCGCACCCCGAGGTGGCACCGGGGTCCGTGGACCTGTCCCGCGCCGAGCGGGTGGTCGTCGCGGGGAACGGCAACGTGGCGCTCGACGTGGCGCGCATCCTCGTCGCGGACCCGGCCGGGCTCGCCGGCACCGACATCGCCGACCACGCGCTGGCCGCCCTGCGGGGCTCGGCGGTCCGCGAGGTCGTCCTGCTCGGCCGGCGCGGCCCCGAGGACGCGGCGTGCACCTCGTCCGAGCTGCTGGCGCTGAAGCATCTGCCGGGTGTGGAGCTGGTGGTGGACGACCACGATCCGCGCATCGGTCCCGCGATCGACGGCGCGACACCGGGCGGACCGGCCGCCGTACTGCGCGGGGTGCGCCGGGAGCGCGTGGACTGGTCGAGCCCGCCGGCCGAGGGGCGGCGCATCGTGCTCCGCTTCCACTCGGCGCCCGTGGAGATCGGCGGCGGGAACGACGTGACGGGCGTGCGGGTCACGGCGGACGGGGGCGAGACGGAGATACCGGCGCAGCTGTTCCTGCGCGCCATCGGGTACCGGGGCCTGGCGGTTCCCGGCCTGCCCTTCGACGAGGCGGCCGGCACGGTGCCTCACGAGGGCGGCCGGGTGGCCGGCCTGACCGGTACATATGTCGTCGGGTGGATCAAGCGGGGGCCCTCCGGGGGCATCGGCGCCAACCGCACGTGCGCCGCGGAGACCGTGGGCACGCTCCTCGCGGACGCGGTCGCCGGTGCGCTCCCCTCCCCCGCCCACCCGGCCAAGGCGTTCGGCCGCCTGGTCCGGGGCCGCGCCCGCCAGGTGGTCGACGCCCGCGGCCTCGCCGCCATCGACCGGGCCGAGCGGGCACGCGGCCGGGACGGCGGACGCCCGAGGGTCAAGTTCGGCACGGTCCCGGAACTGGTCGCGGCCGCGAAGGGACGCCGCTGACCCGATGTCCCGCCCCGGTGTGGCCCGTGACTCCCTTGAGGCCGTCGCCGGGCCACACCCTTTGCGGCTGCGGGCCCTCAGAACTCCTCCGGCTCCGGCATCCGCGCCCGGGACCGCTTGCCGACCACCGCCGCGGCCGCCGCCGCGCTGCCCGCGAAGGCCAGGGCGACCATCCACGGCTGGTTGAACGCGTGCCCTGTCGCGTGGTCGACCGAGTAGCGGCCGGGGCCGGTCAGACCGATCGCGGCGGCGGTGAAGCCGAGGAACGCCGGGTACTCGTAGCCGCCGCCCTGTGCGAAGAAGCCCGCGGGGGCGTGAACCGCCACCGCTCCCGCCATCGCGCCGGCCGCCGCGGCCCCGGCCGCCGGGGTGGCGAGCCCCAGGGCGAGCAGCACGCCGCCGCCCGCCTCGCCGAGCCCCGCGGCGACCGCGCTGTGCTTCGGCGGATGGAAGCCCATCGCCTCCATGGCGGCGGTGGTCCCCTCGACTCCCCCGCCGCCGAACCATCCGAAGAGCTTCTGGGCGCCGTGCGCGGCGAGCACCGCGCCGGTGCCGGCGCGCAGGACGAGCAGACCGAGGTCGTGACGGTTGACGCAGCCCATGGGGGTCTCCGGTGGGTTGTTCCGGGCCCCGCCCGGACGACGCGGGCCCCTCGATTCCGTACGTCACCACTCTCCGCGCCCCGTGGAGTGCGGGGACCGTGGTGGTGCTCCATCCGGGTGACCCCGGCCCGGGGCGTGAGGCGTGACACAGTGCGACGAACGCCATTGTGCAACTTGTTGCACAATGGCGTGGCGGTGGTCTAGAACTGGGGCGACGCCACATCGAGGAGCCGCCGCATGAGCCCGTATCCGCACCTTCTGAGCCCGCTCGACCTCGGGTTCACCATCCTGCCGAACAGGGTGCTGATGGGGTCGATGCACGTCGGCCTGGAGGAGGTCGAGAACGGCTTCGAGCGCATGGCTGCCTTCTACGCCGAGCGCGCCCGGGGTGGCGTCGGCCTCATGGTCACCGGAGGCATCGCGCCCAACGAGCGGGGCTGCACGTTCCCCGGCGGGGCCAAGATGACCACGGAGGCGGAGGCGGCGGAGCACGCCCGGGTCACCTCGGCGGTACACGAGGCGGGCGGCCGGATCGCCATGCAGATCCTGCACTTCGGCCGGTACGCGCACCACGCGGACCTGGTGGCGCCGAGCGCGATCCAGGCCCCGATCAGCGCGTTCACCCCGCACGCCCTGACCGACGACGAGGTCGAGGCGACGATCGAGGACTTCGCCACGGCGGCGGCGCTGGCGCGGCGCGCGGGGTACGACGGCGTCGAGATCATGGGCTCCGAGGGCTACCTGATCAACGAGTTCATCGCCTCGGCGACCAACCACCGCGAGGACCGCTGGGGCGGCTCGTACGAGAATCGCATCCGCTTCCCCGTCGAGATCGTGCGCCGGGTCCGCGAGCGGGTCGGCAGCGACTTCATCATCATCTACCGGCTGTCGATGCTGGACCTGGTCCCCGGCGGCTCCTCCCTGGAGGAGGTCGTGCTGCTGGCCCGGGAGATCGAGGCGGCCGGCGCGACGATCATCAACACGGGCATCGGCTGGCACGAGGCCCGTATCCCCACCATCGCGACCTCGGTGCCCCGGGCCGCGTTCACCTGGGTCACCGAGAAGGTGCGCGGGGCGGTCTCCGTACCGCTGGTGACGAGCAACCGCATCAACACCCCGGAGGTCGCGGAGCAGGTCCTCGCCTCGGGCCGCGCGGACATGGTGTCGATGGCCCGGCCGTTCCTCGCCGACCCGGAGTTCGTCGCGAAGGCGGCGGCGGGGCGCGCGGACGCGATCAACACCTGCATCGGCTGCAACCAGGCGTGCCTGGACCACATCTTCAGCGGCAAGGTCACCTCGTGCCTGGTCAATCCGCGCGCCTGCCGCGAGACGGAACTCGTCCTGTCGCCGACGCGCACCCGCAAGCGCGTCGCCGTCGTCGGCGCCGGCCCCGCCGGACTCGCCTGCGCGGTCTCGGCCTCCGAACGCGGCCACGAGGTCACGCTCTTCGACGCGGCCGCCGAGATCGGCGGGCAGCTGAACGTGGCCCGCCGGGTGCCGGGCAAGGAGGAGTTCAACGAGACGCTGCGCTACTTCCGCACCCGGCTCGCGGAGGAGAACGTCGACCTGCGGCTCGGCACCCCGGTCGGCGCCGGGGACCTGGAGGGCTACGACGAGGTCGTGCTGGCCACCGGGGTCACCCCCCGCACCCCGCCGATCCCGGGGATCGATCACCCCAGCGTCGTCAGCTACCTCGACGTGCTGCGCCACGGCGCGCCGGTCGGCGACCGGGTGGCGCTCGTCGGCGCGGGCGGCATCGGCTTCGACGTCGCGGAGTTCCTGACGGACGGCGGCGAGGCAGCGAGCCTGGACCCGGAGGTGTTCTTCCGGCAGTGGGGCGTGGACACCGAGTACCGGGGCCGCGGCGGCCTCGCGGCCCCGGAGCGCCCGAGGACCACTCGTACCGTCCACCTGCTCCAGCGCAAGACGAGCAAGGTCGGGGCGGGCCTCGGCAAGACGACAGGCTGGATCCACCGCACCGAGCTGCGCCACCGCGGGGTCACGATGACCGCGGGCGTCACGTACGACCGGATCGACGACGAGGGCCTGCACATCACGGTCGGCGACGAGCAGCACGTGCTGCCGGTCGACACGATCGTGCTGTGCGCCGGCCAGGAGCCGCGCCGGGACCTGTACGAGGAGCTGCTCGCCGCGGGCCGCACCGCCCATCTGATCGGCGGCGCCGACGTCGCGGCCGAGCTGGACGCCAAGCGCGCGATCCGGCAGGGCACGGAGCTCGCCGGCTCGCTCTGACCCGGGTGGCCGGGCGGCCTTCCGCTGCCCGGCCGTCCCTAGGATGCACCCCATGTCACTGCCGCACGCGATCCTCACCGCCCTGCTGGAGAAGCCGTCGTCGGGCCTCGAACTGACCCGTAGGTTCGACCGGTCGATCGGTTACTTCTGGTCGGCCACGCACCAGCAGATCTACCGCGAGCTGGGGAAGCTGGAGCAGGCGGGGCAGATCAGGGCGCTGGAGCCGGCCCAGCCGTCCCGGGGGCAGAAGAAGGAGTACGAGGTGCTGCCGGCGGGCCGCGAGGCGCTGTTCGCCTGGGTGGCCCGGCAGGAGGACCCGAAGCAGGTGCGCGATCCGCTGCTGCTGCGGATGCGGGCAGCGGCGGTCGTCGGGGCGCCGGGGCTCGACGCGGAGCTGCGCCGCCACCTGGAGCTGCACCGGCGGCAGCTGGCTGAGTACGAGGCGATCGAGATCCGGGACTTCCCGCCGGAGCGGGACGCGCCCGAGGACCGCCTGCGGCACCTGGTGCTGCGCGGCGGCATCGACCTGGAGAACTTCTGGATCGGCTGGATCACCCGCGCGCTCGCGGAGTACCCCGCGTGACGCCTCTCGCGGCCTGTCCCGCGAGACGCCCGCGCCTCAGTGGCGCCCCGCGCCGACCCGGCGCCGCTGTTCGCGGCGGACCGGGCGGGGGCTGCTGATGACCACGCGCGACGGGGTGGCCGGCGGGGCCCCGGCCACGGCGGGGGCGGTCTGCGCCTGGGCGCGGCTGAGCAGGACGACGCCCCTGACGGCCGCCGCCGTGCCGAGCAGCGCGGGGACGAGGCCGGCCGGGCCGCCTTGGAACCGCTCCCCGAGCAGGGCCAGGCCGATGGCCGCGGCGGCGACGGGGTTGGCGAGGGTGACGACGGCGAGCGGTGCCCCGAGGCCGCCCCGGTAGGCGGTCTGGGAGAGCAGCAGCCCGCCCATCGCGAAGGCGGACACCAGCACCGCGACGACCACCAGGCGCGCGCTGAGCAGCGGTCCGGTGTGGTCGGTGGCCGCGACGGTCAGGGTCTGGGTGAGCGCGGAGGCGACGCCGGAGGTGATGCCGGACGCCGCCGCGTGCCTGAGCCCGGGGCGGGCGCCGGGGCGGCTGAGGCCGGCGACGAGGGCCATGGTCCCGGCGCCGACGGCCAGCGCCTCGGGCAGGGTGAGCGTCTCGTGCGGGGCGGCTCCGCCCGCCGTGAGGAGCAGGGCGCCGAGGCCGAGCAGCGTGAGCAGGGTGCCGCGCCACTCGGTGAGGGTGACCCGGCGGCCCGCGGCCCGGGCGCCCAGCGGCACGGCCGCCACCAGGGTGAGCGCGCCGAGCGGCTGGACCAGGGTGAGCGGGCCGTACTTCAGCGCGGCCACGTGCAGCAGGGCACCGCCCGCGTTCATGCCGACCGCGCACCACCAGGCGCCGCGCCCGAGCATCCGGAGCGTTCCGGTGCCGGGTGCGGCGCGGCCGGCCAGCCGGGCCTGGGCCACCGCGGCGGCGGCGTACGCGGCGGCGGAGACGAGGGACAGCGCGACGGCTGCCAGGGTGGCGTTCACCGGCGTGCCCCGGAGGCGGCGTACACCGTGGAGTGCTTCCGCTGGGGCACGACGGACGGCCACGGCTGCGGCGGGCGGACCGGTTCAGCGGGCCGGAGCGGCAGCGCGGCGAGGGCCAGCGAGAGCAGGGCGGCCACCACGATCGAGTCGAGCCAGTAGTGGTTGGCGGTGCCGACGACGACGAACAGGGTGATCGCCGGGTGCAGCAGCCACAGCCACCGCCAGCGGGAGCGGGTGGCGACGACGAGGCCGACGCCGACCATGACGGCCCAGCCGAAGTGCAGCGAGGGCATCGCGGCGAACTGGTTGGCCATCGAGTCGGTCGCGGGCCGGGCCCCGTACACCGAAGGTCCGTAGACCCGGCCGGTGTCGACGAGGTGAGCGGCGGCGAGCAGTCGCGGCGGGGCGAGCGGGAAGAGCAGGTGAAGGGCGAGCGCTGCGCCGGTGAGCGCGGCGAGGACGCGGCGCGACCACACGTAGTGGCGGGGGCGGCGCCAGTACAGCCAGGCGAGGAAGAGCAGCGTGGCCGGGAAGTGCACGGTCGCGTAGTAGGTGTTCGCCAGGTGGATCAGCGTCTCGTCGTGCAGCAGCAGCCGCTGGACGACGCCTTCGCCCGGCAGGTGCACGGCGCGTTCGAGCTCCCAGACGCGGTCGCCGTTGTGGAACGCCTCGTCCACATGGCCGTTCGCGGCCTGACGGCCGAGCTTGTAGACCAGGAAGAGTCCGACGACGAGAAGAAGCTCGCGGACCAGGGGTGGACGGGCGACGGTGTCCGGCTTCCGATCCGCGGGCGTGTTGCCGGTGTACCTCACCCGGTGCCCCTTTGCTGATGCTCCTCGGCGGTCCTCCGCCCTTATCGATACGCCAGTGTACCGATACGGAGCCGTATCGGTACACACGCGTATCGGTACACTGGCGTATCGATGGACCTCGTCGCAGAGTCGCAGAGAGGGAAGGCACATGTCGCCGCAGCAGACCGAGCAGGAGCAGCCCCCCGCGCCGCGCCGCTCGAAGATCACGCCGGAGCGGGCCCAGGAGCTCTACACCGCCGTGCTCGACACGCTGAGGGAGAGCGGCTACGAGTCGCTGACCATGGAGGGGGTCGCCGCCCGGTCCCGCTGCGGAAAGTCCACGCTCTACCGCCAGTGGGGGTCGAAGCCCGAGCTGGTGGTGGCCGCCCTGAACGGCACCCGGCGCGGAGCACTGCGGAAGATCGACACCGGTTCGCTGGCGGGTGACCTGCTGGAGGCGGCGCGGGCCATCGGCGAGGGCTCGGGGCGCGACACCTCCCTGATGCTGGCGCTGAGCCACGCGGCGCTGCAGAGTCCGGAGCTGCTGTGCGCCCTGCGGGAGTCGCTGATCCTGCCGGAGCTGGCAGCGATCGACGCGCTCGTACGACGCGGGGTGGAGCGGGGCGAGGTGGCGGCCGACAACCCGGCGGCGGAGTTCGTCTCGGCGCAACTGCTCGGCGTGATGCGGGCCCGCCCGATGCTCGCCGGGGCGTACGCGGACGAGGGCTACCTCGTCCGTTTCGTGGCGGGCGCGGTCCTTCCCGCACTCGGCCTGGACGCTCCGGCGTCCGGGTCCTGACAGACGTGGGCCGTCGTCCCAGCGGATGACGACGGCCCGCGCGCGCCGCACCGTGGGGACGGGGGCGACGCGCAACCCGAAAGGCCGGTGGCTTCTCCGAAGCCACCGGCCTTTCGCGTCCTCTTGACGATAATCGGTCACCCCCCTTATCGTCTCCATGACGAGAAAGATTCGAGGGGGTCCCCGTGGCCGACATCACCCGCCGCTTCGGCTGGCGCCATCTCCGCTCCGCGCCCACCGCGCACATCCGCCACCACAAGCGCGGCACGCTCGTCCACGACGGGACCGGGCTGAGCTTCTGGTACCGGTCGCTGAGCGCCGCGCTCTCCGAGGTGCCGGTCAACGACCGCGAGCTGGCCATGGCGTTCCACGCGCGCACCTCCGACTTCCAGGACGTCACGGTGCAGGCCACCGTGACGTACCGGATCAGCGACCCGGCCGAGGCCGCCGCCCGCCTCGACTTCTCCGTCGACCCGGACACCGGCGCCTGGCGCGGCGCACCCCTGGAGCAGATCGCCACCCTCCTCACCGAGACCGCCCAGCAGCACACCCTGGACGTGCTGGCCCGCACCCCGCTGGCCGCCGCCCTGGTCGACGGGGTCGCCGCCGTCCGCGAGCGGGTGGCGGCCGGTCTCGCCGCCGAGCCCAGGCTGCCCGCCACCGGCATCGACGTGGTGGCCGTCCGCGTCGTCGCCATCCGCCCCGAGGCCGAGGTGGAGCGCGCCCTGCGCACCCCCGCCCGCGAACAGATCCAGCAGGAGGCCGACCGCGCCACGTACGAACGGCGCGCCGTGGCCGTCGAGCGCGAGCGGACGATCGCGGAGAACGAGCTGGCCAGCCGGATCGAGCTCGCCCGGCGCGAGGAACAGCTCGTCGAGCAGCGCGGCACCAACGCCCGCCGCGAGGCGGAGGAGAACGCCGCGGCCGACGGGGTGCGCGCCGAGGCGGAGGCCGCCCGCACGGTGCGGCTGGCCGGGGCCGAGGCCGAGGCGGCCCGCGCGGTGGGTGCGGCGCGTGCGGAGGCCCAGGCGGCCTGGCTGCGGGCGCACGGCGAGGTGGAGGCCGCGACCCTGCACGCGCTGGCGGCCACCCGGCTCGCGGAGAACCTGCCGCACATCGACAGCCTCACCCTGTCGCCGGATGTCCTCACCGGCCTGCTCAGCAAGCTCGGCCGGCCGGAGGCCGGGGCGTGAGCCTGGCCCCGCGGGCGGTCCTGGTCCACCGCACCACCGAGTACGAGGAGCTGCTCGCCCGGCACGGCACGCACGGCCAGGCCGCGTTCGTCCTCGGCGCGCGCGGCCGGTCCATCGACGAGGTGGCCCGCAGGCACGAGCGGACCCGGCAGGCGCTGGCCGATGTGGCGGCGGCCGTCCCGCTCCAGTGGCGCCACTGCCGGGTGGAGCGGGCGGACCTGGACCGGTTCCTGTTCGCGCCGGAGGACGTGGTGGTGGTCGTCGGACAGGACGGCCTGGTCGCCAACGCCGCGAAGTACCTTTCCGGCCAGCCGGTCGTCGGCATCGACACCGACCCGGGCCGCAACCCCGGCGTCCTGGTGCGCCACCGGCCCGCCGACGCGGGAGCGCTCATGCGGGCGGCCGTGACGCCCGGCGGGCGGGCCGACGCGCTGACGATGGTGGAGGCGGCGGCCGACGACACGCAGCGGCTGCTCGCCCTCAACGAGATCTACCTCGGCCCGCCCGGCCACCAGACGGCCCGCTACCGGCTGGGCCCCGACGCCACGGACTCCCCCGCCGAGCCGCAGGCGTCCTCCGGCGTCCTGGTCGGCACCGGGACCGGGGCCACCGGCTGGCTGCGCTCGCTGTGGCAGGAGCGGCACAGCGCCCTTCCGCTGCCCGGGCCCGCCGATCCCCGGCTGCTCTGGTTCGTCCGGGAGGCGTGGCCCTCGCCGTCGACCGGCACCTCGTTCGTCTCGGGCGAGCTGGGGCCCGGGCAGGGGCTGCGGCTCACCGTGGAGTCGGACCGGGTGGTGGTGTTCGGCGACGGGATGGAGGCGGACGCGCTGGAGCTGACGTGGGGGCAGAGCGTACGGCTGGGCGTCTCGGAGACCTCGCTGCGGCTGGCCGTGTGAACGCGGGAGCAGTTGCGGCATCCCCGTAGGCTCGGCGCCCGGACCCGACCGCCCCCGCCCGAGGAGCACCATGGCCACCGAGAACGCCGCCCCCTCCCGCAACACCCAGCCGCCCAAGGCGCAGGCGGCGCTGGGTGTCGGGGTGATCGTGCACGACGCGCGGGGCCGGGTACTGCTCGGCCGGCACCACAGCGGCACCTGGGAGCTGCCCGGCGGCAAGGTGGACCCGCTGCCCGAGTCGGTGGCGGCGGCGGCCGTGCGCGAACTGCGTGAGGAGACCGGTCTGACGGTCCCCGAGGAGGCGGTCACCGTCTTCGCGATGCTGCACGACGCCGTCGGCGGGATCAACCGCGTGACGATGGCGGCCCTGGTGCGGGTGGACTCCGGCACCGCGCGGGTGACCGAGCCGCACCTGATCAGCACCTGGCAGTGGACCGCGCTCGACGCGCTCCCCTCGCCGCTATTCGATCCCTCGGCGCAGATCCTCGCGGCCTGGCGCCCGGACCTCGGCATCACCCACCCGCCCGTGCACCGGCTCGCCCTCGTGGCCGATGAGCACCAGGTGAAGCCCTAAGGTAATTAATCGTTTGCCTAGGGCTCATAGGCAGAGTTAGCTTCGTGGGTATGAAGGCCGTGACCGAGCAGGACATCCGCTCATCGTTCGTGAATTGCTCCAAGGGGGAGGCCAAGCGTCTGCCGCTGCCCAGGGACTTCGAGGAGCTGCCCTGGGAGGATCTCGACTTCCTGGGCTGGCGCGACCTGTCCGCGCCGGGACGCAGCTACATCGTCACCGAGCACGCGGGCGAGCTCGCCGGGATCTCGCTGCGCTTCCCGTCGCAGCAGCGCGGCTTCCTGCACCGGAGCATGTGCTCGCTCTGCCTGACCACCCACCCGGGCAGCGGAGTCTCCCTGATGACCGCCCGCAAGACCGGTCCCGCCGGGCGCGAGGGCAACTCGGTCGGGCTGTACATGTGCACCGACCTGGCCTGCTCGCTGTACGTGCGCGGGAAGAAGGCGGTGGCCTCCGGGGCCCGGTTCAAGGAGAGCCTGACCACCGAGGAGCAGATCGCCCGTACGGTGGCGAACCTCTCCGGGTTCGTGACGAAGCTGTTCAGCTGAGTGGCCGCGCCGGGCGATGTGGCACTCTTGCCGCGCACCGCCCGGCGCCGGACCCGGCGGACTCCACCACGACGAACGGACTTGCCCATGAGCGCCTGCTGCGGACCGGGCCGCGAGAGTGCCACCGTCACCACCACTCCCCCGGCCGACTTCGCCGTGCCCGAGTGGAGCACCGCAGACCTGCTGCGCGGCACGGTCGCCGTGCCGGGCGGGCCGTTCCTGATGGGCGGCGCCGACGAGGACGCGTTCCCCGCCGACGGCGAGGGGCCCGTCCGTGAGGTCGTGCTCGCACCGTTCCGCATCGACGCGGCCTGTGTGACGAACGCCGGGTTCGCCCGCTTCGTGAAGGCCACCGGCTACCGCACCGAGGCCGAACTCATCGGCTGGTCCTACGTGTTCGGCGCCTTCGTCACCCGCGAGGCCCGCCACGCCGTGCTGCCCGGAACGGTGCCCGGCGCACCCTGGTGGAGGGCGGTGACCGGGGCCTGCTGGCGGGCGCCCGAGGGGCCCGGCACCTCGATCGGCGACCGCCGGGACCACCCGGTCGTCCACGTGTCGTGGAACGACGCCACCGCCTACGCCCGCTGGGCCGGGAAGCGGCTGCCCACCGAGGCCGAGTGGGAGAAGGCGGCCCGGGGCGGACTGGTCCGGGCCCGCTTCCCCTGGGGCGACGAGCTGACCCCGAAGGGCCGGCACCGCTGCAACATCTGGCAGGGCGACTTCCCGGTCCGCAATACCCGGGAGGACGGCTACGCGGGCACCGCGCCCGTGAAGGCGTACGCCCCCAACGGCTACGGCCTGTACAACGTCTCGGGCAACGTGTGGGAGTGGTGCGCCGACCGGTTCAGCGCCGACTGGCACGTGCCGGACCGTCCGGAGACGCGGATCGATCCGGCCGGGCCGCCCGAGGGCGGCAACCGGGTGCTGCGCGGCGGGTCGCACCTGTGCCACCGCTCGTACTGCAACCGCTACCGGGTGGCCGCCCGTACGTCCAACACTCCGGACAGCACCACAGGTCACGGCGGTTTCCGCTGCGCGCTTCCGCTCTGAGCACGCGGCGGACCCCCGGTCCGGCCCGCGCGTCCCTCCGGCTATCCTGGCCGCCACACCGGACACGGGGTGCCCCGCACAGGGGCTGAGATCACACCCGTCGAACCTGAACCAGTTAGCACTGGCGGAGGGATGTCTTCATGTCCTTGTCGCATGCCCGGGACGAGCGCGCCGCTTTCGGCGGGCGCATGCCGACCGCGCCCGGCGATCTGCGCGTCGAGGCGCACGGGATAGCCCCGGTCCCGGAGTACCGGCGCTACGGCGGTCCCGGGCGGCTGTTCACCGTCTGGTTCGCGCCCAACCTGACCATGACCGGCGTCTTCACCGGCACCGTCGGCATCGCGCTGGGGCTGGACTTCGGCACCGCGCTCGCCGCCGTCGTGCTCGGCACCCTCGTCGGCGCCGCGCCCACCGCGTATCTCGGCACCTGGGGAAGCCGCACCGGATCGGGGCAACTGCCGCTCGCACGGCTGGCGTTCGGGCCGGGTGTGGTGCTGCCCGGCGCGCTCCAGTGGCTGTCGTCGATCGCCTGGGACGCGCTGATCGGGCTGTTCGGCGGGGACGCGCTGGCTCAGTTGTGCGGCTGGCCGTTCTGGCTCGGGGTCCTGGTCATGATGGCCGCTCAGGGCGCGCTCGGTGTTCTGGGCTACGAGGTGATCCACCGGCTCCAGACCGTGATGACGTTCGCGCTGGCCGCCGCCTTCACCGTCCTCGCGACGAAGCTCCTGAACGGTGTCGACCCCGTGACCAGCGGTTCCGTGCACGGCGCGGACCGGGCCGGGGCCTTCGTCCTGACCTGCACCATCGCCCTGAGCCTGGCGCTGTCCTGGGCCCCGTACGCCAGTGACTTCAGTCGCTACCTGCCGCGCGAGACGTCCCGGCCGCGCATGTTCTGGTGCACGCTGGGCGGGATCAGCGCCTCCTTCGTGGCGGTCCAGACGATCGGGCTGTGGGGTGCCTCGGTCTTCACGGACCAGACCGCGCGCGGCATCGACATACTGCTGGGCGGGGGCGCGCTCGGCGCGTTCGGGCTGCTGGCGGTGGCGCTGGCGGCGCTGTGCAGCAACGCGATGAACGACTACAGCGGTTCGCTGGCGTTGCAGACCATGGGGGTACGCGTGCCCCGCCCGGCCGCCGCGGCGCTCGCCGCCGCCCTGGGCTTCCCGCTGGTGCTGTGGATGCACGCGGCGGACACCACGGCCCGCTTCCAGAACGTCCTGCTCCTCGTCGGCTACTGGATCCCCGGCTTCGTGGCGATCGTGTCGGTGGACTGGCTGGTCCGGGCCAGGGAGCGGCGCGGCGCCCCCGTCGACCTCGCCGCCGAGCACGCACGGCCGCGCCCGTGGTGGCCGGCGCTCGCCGCGTTCGCCGTGGCCTTCGCGGCTGCGGTGCCGTTCATGAGCACCGGCCTGTACGTGGGACCGGTGGCCGAGGCGCTGCACGGGGCGGACCTTGCGTACGGGGTGGCGTTCCTCGTGGCGCTCGCGGCCTACGCCCCGCTGCGGATGCGCCGGGTCCGCTGAGCGGGCTCACTCCTCGCCGGTCCACGGCCAGTGCGCCCGGCGGCCGTTCTCGATGAGGCCGGCCATCCGGAACGCCGCGTCGGTGAGGCCGCCGAAGGTGTGCCGGTTCGGCCCGGCGGGAGCGTGGGCCGGCCGGTATCCGGCGAGGTTCCAGGTGTGGACCGGGACCCCGGCCGGCACCGGGTCGGATGTCCGGGGGCCGTACGGCAGGGCCTGTTCGTCGGTGACGAGGAGCACCCGGTCGTGGTCCAGGTAGTGGGGGCGCAGCGCCTTCACGGTGTCGGTGCCGCCGAGCCGGTGGAACCGCTTCAGCACGTCGAGGACCGGTTCGCCGGGCGCGTACGGGACGGGCGCGCTGCGCCAGCCGAACTCCACCAGGTCCGCCTGCTCGGCGCGCAGGGCCAGCGCGGTGCCGAACACGGCGGCCGCGTCGGCCCGGCTGAGCGTGGACCGTGCGGAGACGGTGTCGCAGAACATCGAGTCGGACCGGTCGACCAGGACCAGCGTCCGGCCGGACAGGGCGGGCACGTGAGCCAGGCAGTGGCCGAGTGCCGCTTCCAGCGCGGCGGCCCAGCGCGGTGCGGCGTGCCGGTGGGCGGCGAGGTAGCGGAAGGGGAACTGCCGTGCGCGGGCCACCTCCGCGGGGTCCGCGATGCGTGCGGCGACGTGATCAGCGACCGCGTCGGCGATTCCGGCCTCGTCGAAGTTGCGCAGGTTCCGCAGGAGCGCCATGGGCCCCATGCCGGGGATCAGCGCCTCCCAGACGGCCGCGTCCATCGGCCCGTGCAGCCAGCCCGCCACGGACTCCCAGGTCATGCCGGCCCCGGTGAGCCGTTCCGCGCCGCCGGGCCCGGTGACCAGGGCCCGCCGCTCGTCCGCCGGGGTGGCCAGGAGCGTCCGCCGGGCGGTGAGCGTCCGGTCGCCTTCCGGCGCCTCGGCCCGCTCCGGGTGGTGGCGGCGGTCGAGGGCGTACCGGAAGAGCGCGCCCTGCCAGGGCTTGGCCGGGTCCGGTGACGCGTGCACCAGGTTGAGCACGTCACCGAAGCGGAAGTCCCGGGACTCGGTGTCGTACTTCAGCAGGGACCGGGAGGTGTAGAGCCTGCGTACGGCGTCGGCGACGCCCCGCTTCACGGGCTGCGGGACCTGGCGCCCGTACGTCGCGATCCAGTGCGCGAGCAGTTCGCCGGGCTCGTCGGCGCGTTGGAGCACCGAGTCGACTACGGACCGGTTGGAGGGCCCGTCGCTCGTCCCGGCGGCGAGCCGTGCGCGTACGTACGCGGCGGCGCCGACCAGGGAGGCGGTGCGCATGTTGCCCTCGCCGCGCAGCCAGCGCAGCAGTCCGGCCGTCCAGGCGGGGTGCTCGACGGCGAGGCGGGCGACGAGGGCGGTGTACCGGTCGTCGCGATACGCGCCGCTCTCGTAGAAGGTCTCCTGGGAGACGAAGTTGGCGACGGCGAGGAGGAAGAGTTTCTCGCGGGGCTCCCGGATGTACGCCGTGCCGCCCTCGTAGGTGTGGAGGTTCCGTGCGGTCGAGCCGGGCACGGGCCGGGTGGCGGCGAGGTGGCGGGCGGCGGCCGAGACATGCGGGGCCACCAGCATCTCGGACCAGACCTTGGAGACGCGTCGGGAGTGACGAGGCAGGGAATCCCCCCGGATTCAAGGAGTGTTGAACGCGCCCGCGCCCGGCGAGATCAAGTAAGTCGGCGGCGGCATCACTTGGAGTGTCAGAAGGAAGTAGCCGCAGCCGGGCGCATCGCCGGGCGCGGGCGCGACGAAACCGTACAAGAGCCTCCGCCGGGCGCACCACCGAATTACGTCGCCCCTTGTTCTGCGCTTCAACTGCCGCCGTTCTCAGCGGTATTGACCCAGGTGAAACACTTCAATACTGCCAGCCGTGGCCCGCGCACGGGAGGCCCAGAAGACCTGGGCCGCACTGCCCGCCTCCCGGTGCCGCGACCATCTGCTGCGCTGGAAGAAGGCCCTGGCGACCGGTTTGGACGAGGTGGCCCGGACCGTTTCGGAGGAGACCGGGAAACCGGCCGGGGACGCGGCGTCGGAGGTGGCGCTCACGCTGGAGCACCACGCCTGGGCCGCCCGCAACGCGGAACGGGTGCTGCGCCGGCGGAAGGTGGGCACGGGCCTCTTCACCGTCCACCAGCGGGCGTCCCTGGCGCACCGGCCGCTCGGCGCCGTCGGGTTCATCGGCCCCTGGAACTACCCCGTGTACACACCCATGGGCTCCATCGGATCGCCCTGGCGACCGGGAACGCGGCAAGACGTACGGGCTCTGAGACGGCCTGGGCGCGGCGGCCCCGTGCGACGGCCGCGCCCCCCGTTCAGTTCTCGTAGAGCCCGGACAGCGCGTCGGCGTACTTGTCCCGGATGACCCGGCGCCGCATCTTCAGCGACGGCGTCAGCTCACCGGTCGCCGGCCCCCACTCCTCGGCCAGCAGCTCGTACCGCTTGACCTGCTCGCTCCGGCTGAGGCGGGTGTTGGCGGCGGCGACCGCCCGGTCCACCTCGGCCAGGACGGCGGGGTGTGCGGCCAGCCCTGCCGGTCCCCCGTCCACGGGGACGCCGTTGGCCTCCGCCCAGGCGGGGGCGGCCTCCGCGTCGAGTACGAGGAGGGCGACCAGGTAGGAGCGGTGGTCGCCGTGCACCATGGCCTGGCCGATCAGCGGGTGCTCCTTGAGCGCGTTCTCGACCAGGGCCGGCGAGACGTTCTTGCCGGTGGAGGTGATGATCATCTCCTTCTTGCGGTCGGTGAGCCAGAGGTAGCCTTCCTCGTCCAGCCGGCCGATGTCCCCCGTGGCCAGCCAGCCGTCCGCGTCCACGGCCGGCAGCACCGAGCCGTCGGGGCGCAGATATCCGGAGCAGACGGACGCGCCCCGGACCATGATCTCGCCGTCCTCGGCGACCCGGACCTCGACGGACTCCACCGGGCGGCCCACCGAGCCGAGCCGGAAACCGGCCCTCGGGCTGTTGCTGGTGGCGACCCCGGCGGTCTCGGTGAGCCCCCACGCGTCCATGACGACGATCCCGAATCCGGCCCAGAACCTCACCACCTCGACCGGCATCGGTGCCGACGCGCTGGCCGTCCAGGTCACCCGGTCCAGACCGCCCGCCGCCAGCATCGGCAGCAGCACGTCCTCCCGCGCCCGCGTGTACCGCTTCTCCAGTCCGGCGGGCGGGGCCTCGCCGCGCTCCCGGTGACCGACGTGCTCGCGCCCCACCGCGAACGCCTCCTCGACGATCTCGCGCTGCCCGGCGGGCATCAGCGCGAGAATGCCGCGCACGGTGGCGGACAGCTTCTCCCAGATCCTCGGCACCCCGAAGAACTGCGCAGGCCGCACCTCGCGGACCACGGCGTCCACCCCCGCCGGGTCGGCGCAGAGGTGAACGTGCGAGGCGCGGTGACAGGGCAGGTAGATCCCGAGCATCCGCTCCGCGATGTGGGCGAGAGGCAGATAGCAGATGTGCTCGACATGCGGCGGCAGCTCCACGACCGCGTCCAGCGCCAGCGCGTTGGACAGTACTTGACGGTGTGTCAGGACAACGCCCTTGGGCTCGCCGCTCGTACCCGAGGTGTAGACGACGGTCAGCGTGTCCTCCGGGCGGGCCGTGTCCAGTTGCCAGGCGAACCCGTCCGGCACCGGCTCCCGGAGCAGTGCGCCGTACGGGAGGTGGCCGCCCTCCGTGCCCGGTTCGGCGACCACCAGGCGTTCCAGCGGTGTGCCCTCGTCGGTCAGCAGCGGTTCCCAGAGCGCCACTTGGGGCGCCCCGTCCACCACTGCGATCCTGGCCCGGCAGTTGCGGGCGATGTGGGTGATCTGCTCGGGCGCGGCCGTGCCGTAGACGCTTACCGGGACCGCGCCGAGGCGGACCAGCGCCAGGTCGGACAGCCAGTGCTCGGGCCGGTTGGGCATCATCAGCAGCACCCGGTCGCCGCGCCCGGCCCCGAGCGCCCGGTATCCGGCGGCGAGGACACGCGTGTGCGCCTCGACCTCGGCCCAGGTGTACGTCGACCAGCCGCCGTCCTCGCGGGTGCGCCGCCAGGACAGCGCGGGGAGTTCGCCGTACTCCCGGGCGTTGCGGGCCAGGAGCCGGGGCAGTGTGCGGTCGGGCAGGTCACCGGTGGTGCGGGGCATCGGGGCCTCCTTGCGAAGTGGTGGACGGGATGCGGTGGTGTGCACCGCCGCGCGCGGTTGGCTCCTGACGCGTTCGACAGGCCATCTGACCCTGTGTGATTGACTGATCCGCATGGTCCCGGCCCCCCGTTCCGCGCGCCCGGCCGCGGCCGGGAAGCCCGGACGGGAAGCCCGAAAGGGGAGCATGCGCAGAGAAGGTGACTTATGCACCTTATGACGGCTTGGGGCGTCGCCGCTCTTCGCGCGTTCACCACGGCGTTGAGAATTTACGCGCCGAATGTCCGATATGCGGCTTCGGCTTAACCGTATCGCGACCTGACCAGCCTTGACGTGATCACGGGCAGTTGGAATCGTCAGCACAGGCGCTGCCGAATCGGGCAGCGCCCACGAATCGGCTCATTCCGACGCAAGGTTGTCGCTTCATGCCCGGCGCACTGCTCACTCCCGCCCCACGCACCCGTGCAGCACCGTCAGCACACAGCAGACTCCCTCATCGGAGCGTCTTCGCACCAATCATTTTCTGACCCGAGAGTCCGCACGTCCTGTCCGAGCGCTCGCAACCCGGTGCCCGGTCAACGCGGCCAAGCGTCCAGTCACTCACCGGATCTGCGGGCCCAATTTTCAAGAAAGGCCGGCTCACAGTGCTGCGTTATATCGCCCGCAAAGCAGTCGGCTGGTTTTTGATGATCGCAGTCGCAACCAACCTGACGTACTTCCTCGCTAATGCATTCCTTAAGCCTGCGTCGAACTACACCGCGTTGCGACCGCCTCGAACTCCAGCCCAGATCAACCGATCACTGGCGCAATTCAATCTCAATCCAGACAAACCGATCCTGGATCGCTGGTGGGACTGGATCTCCGGGATCGTGACCCATTTCGACTGGGGTCAGTCGCCGACCGGGGGCAGTGTCAACGAACAGGTCGCCTACCGGATCTTCGTCAGTGGTCAGCTGGTCATCGCCTCGACGATCCTCTCCATCGTCATCGGCGTCGGAGTGGGCGTGTACACCGCGTCGCGCCAGTACAAGGCCGGCGACCGGGTGTGGCAGGGAATCTCCGTGATCTCCTTCAACACGCCCTCCGCCGTGGCCTCGCTCGGCGTGGTCCTCGCGGCCATCTGGCTCAACCAGTCCGTCGGCGACACGCTGCTGCCCGTCGCCGGAGCGCAGAGCCCCGAAGTCTCCGGCTTCTGGCCGGTCCTGGGGTCGAGAGTGATGCACGCGATCCTGCCCACGATTTCGCTGACGTTCATCTCCTACGCCGGATACCACCTGTTGCAGCGTTCACTCCTGCTGGACAACATCAACTCCGATTACGTGCGCACCGCACGGTCCAAGGGGCTGACCCGGCAGCAGGCCATCTACCGGCACGGACTGCGGACTTCGATCATTCCCGTCGCCACCCAGGTCGCCTTCGCGATGCCCGCCCTCTTCACCGGCGCGGTCATCACGGAAACGGTCTTCGCGTGGCACGGCATGGGTGAGTACTTCACCAAGACCATCAGCACGAACGACGTGCACGGTGCCGTCGCCGTCGCGGCCTTCGGCGCCCTCATGACGGCCATCGGCGCGATCCTGGCCGACCTCGTCGTCGTGGCCCTCGACCCCAGGATCAGGGTGAGCTGACGTGGCCATCAACATGCCCGGCGCCGGAACCGCCCCCGAAGAGGCCCCGGAGATCGCCGAAGTCCTGGAGCCCGGCGCGACCGGCGGCAAGCGCCTGTCCCCGACGAAGCTCTACGTGCGCCGCTTCGCGAGGAACAGGCCCGCGCTCGGCGGGATGATCCTTTTCGTGCTGCTGGTGCTCTTCTCCCTGTTCGGCCGGTACCTGACCCACTGGAACTACGAGGAGGCGGACTTCACCGCCCTCTCCGTGGCCCCCGGGGTCGGCGGCCACATCCTGGGCACCAACAGCGCGGGCAACGACGTCTACGCCCAGCTCGTGCACGGCCTCGGCAGGTCGCTGATCATCGCCGTGGCGGTGTCGCTCATGACGACCGCCATCGCCGGCCTGTTCGGCACGACCGCCGCCTACTTCGGCGGCAAGGTGGAACGGGCGATGCTCGGCTTCGTCCACTTCCTGCTCATCCTGCCCTCGTTCCTCATCATCGCGCTGGTCGGTACGCACTACCGCGGTGAGTGGAAGATCCTGGTCGTGGTGCTCACGCTCTTCGGCTGGATGCTGACCGCCCGGGTGATCTGGTCCCTGGCCACGTCCCTGCGGGAACGCGAGTACGTGATGGCGGCCCGCTTCATGGGCGTCGGCGCGTTCCGGACCATCGTCCGCCACCTGGTGCCCAACATCGGCTCCCTGCTGATCGTGACGTTCACCCTCGGTGTCGCCTCGACCGTGCAGTCCGAAACGGCGCTCTCCTTCATCGGGTTCGGCGTCAAGCAGCCCGACGTGTCCCTCGGTTCCATGCTGGCCGACGGGCAGAACACCCTGTCCACCGCTCCGTGGCTGTTCTACATGCCGGCGGCCCTGGTGGTCCTGCTCACCGTGGCCATGGCCCTCATCGGTGACGGTCTGCGCGACGCCCTGGACCCCACATCGCAGTCTGGAGGCCGCGCATGATCGAGCAGCGCGCTGTCACTACCGAGCCCGGCACGCAGCGGGCCCTGCTGTCCGTACGTGACCTGAAGGTCGCCTTCCCTTCGGAGGCCGGCCGGGTGGACGCCGTACGCGGCGTCTCCTTCGACCTGCACCGCGGCAAGACCCTCGGCATCGTGGGCGAGTCGGGTTCCGGCAAGTCCGTCACGTCGATGGCCGTCATGGGGCTGCTCCCCGAGTACGCCTCGGTCACCGGCGAGATCCTGCTCGACGGGAAGAACCTCCTCGACCTGGACGACCGCCGGATGTCCAAGGTCCGCGGACAGCAGATCGGCATGATCTTCCAGGACCCGCTCTCGTCGCTCACCCCGATCTTCAGCATCGGCGCCCAGATCGTCGAGTCCCTCCAGATCCACCAGGACATCTCGTCCGCGGCCGCCTGGAAGCGGGCCGTCGAGCTGCTCGACCTGGTCGGCATCCCCAACCCGGACCGCCGGGCCAAGGGCTTCCCGCACGAGTTCTCGGGCGGTATGCGGCAGCGGGCCGTGATCGCCATGGCCATCGCGAACGACCCCGACCTGATCATCGCCGACGAGCCGACGACCGCCCTGGACGTCACCGTGCAGGCGCAGATCCTGGAGGTCCTCAAGACGGCCCAGCGGGAGACCGGCGCCGCCGTCATCATGATCACCCACGACCTCGGGGTGGTGGCCGGCTCCGCCGACGACGTCATGGTGATGTACGCCGGACGCCCGGTCGAGCACGCCGGGGTGGACGAGCTGTTCGCGCAGCCCCGGATGCCGTACACCATCGGTCTGATGGGCGCGATCCCCCGCCTGGACGACCGCGACCGGGACGCCCTGACCCCGGTTCCGGGCACTCCCCCGCTGCTGGTGGACCTGCCCGACGCCTGCCCCTTCGCGGCGCGTTGCCCCGCGGTCGAGGACGCCTGCCGTGCGGCCGAGCCGCCGCTGCTGACCATCGGCGGGGCCGGCACCGGTGCCGCGCACTCCGCGGCCTGCCGGCGTGCCGAGGAGATCGAGGACGGCGCCATCGCCGGCAAGCCGATCTTCCCCGTTCCCGCCGCGCGGGAGGACCGTGTCGCGGACGTCCCGCGCGAGGAGCGGCCAAAGGTCCTGGAGCTCTCCGGGGTGACCAAGACCTTCCCGCTCACCAAGGGCGGCCTGCTCAAGCGCAAGGTGGGCACGGTCTTCGCCGTCAACGGCATCGACCTCGACATCCGCGAGGGCGAGACGCTCGGGCTGGTCGGCGAGTCGGGGTGCGGGAAGACCACCACCCTGCTGGAGATCATGGGGCTGAAGCCGCCGGAGCAGGGCAGCATCGCCGTCTGCGGCCAGGACACGGCCGGGCTGAAGCGGAAGCAGGACATCAGAGCCGTACGCCGCGACATGCAGATGGTGTTCCAGGACCCCATGGGGGCGCTGGACCCCCGCATGACGGTCTTCGACATCCTCGCGGAGCCGCTGCGCGCGGCGGGCGAGCGCGACAAGAAGGTGCTCGGCACCAAGGTCGCGGAGCTCATGGAGCTGGTGGGGCTCGACCCCGAGCATCGCGACCGCTTCCCATCGGCCTTCTCCGGCGGGCAGCGGCAGCGCATCGGCATCGCGCGGGCGCTCTCCACCAAGCCCCGGCTGCTGGTGCTGGACGAGCCGGTCTCGGCCCTCGACGTGTCGGTGCAGGCCGGTGTCATCAACCTGCTCAACGACCTCAAGGCCGAGCTGGGTCTGTCCTACCTCTTCGTCGCCCACGACCTGTCGGTGGTGTGCCACATCTCCGACCGGGTGGCGGTGATGTACCTGGGCCGGATCGTCGAGATCGGCGACACCGACGCCGTCTTCGACAACCCCAGGCACCCGTACACCCAGGCGCTCCTCTCCGCGATCCCGCTGCCCGACCCGGTGGCGGAGCGCACCCGGGAGCGCGTCCTCCTGGCGGGCGACCTTCCCAGCCCCACCGACGAGACGCCGGGCTGCCGGTTCGTCTCCCGGTGCCCCCTTCACACCACGCTGTCGGATCCCCAGAAGGAGCGGTGTCGCGGGGTCACCCCCCTGCTCACCGATCGGGGCGACCCGGACCACCGCGACGCATGCCACTTCGCGGGCACGACCACGTCTGTCGACAACTAACCAAGCCAGAAAGGCCAAGGCCGTCATGAGAAAGATCTCTCTGAGCCTGGTGGTGCTCGCCGCCGCCTCGTCTCTCGTCCTCACCGGGTGCAGCAGCGACTCCAACGACTCCAAGGAGCCGAAGTCGAAGGGCGCCACCGCGGAGAAGGACGTCCTGACCTCGTACAACCCGCAGCCTGCGAGCAACCTGAAGCAGGGCGGCAAGCTGACGCTCCCCATCGTGGAGATCCCCGACCAGCTGAACCCGCTCAACGGTGACGGGTCGCTGTACACGTCGAAGCTGGCCTGGTTCTACATGCCGCAGCTGTCCTTCAACGACCCGAAGGGCAACATCACCTTCAACAAGGACTACCTGACCGACGTCAAGGAAGAGACGGTGGGTGGCAACACCCAGGTCACGTACACCATCAACCCGAAGGCCAAGTGGAACGACGGCCAGGACATCGACTGGACCGCGTTCCGTGACACCTGGAATGCGCAGAGCGGCAAGGACAAGACGTTCAACGTCAGTTCGACCGACGGTTACTCCAGCATCACCGGTGTGAAGCAGGGCAAGGACGCCAAGCAGGCGGTCGTCACCTACAAGGGCAGCTTCGTCTACTGGAAGTCCCTCTTCTACCAGCTGGTCAACCCGCACATCGCCAAGGCCGCGGACTTCAACAAGGCGTACGTGAGCAAGCCGCACGCCGAGTGGGGCGCCGGTCCTTACACCATCGCCAAGTTCGACGCCAAGGGTGGCACCGTCACCTACAAGCCCAACCCGAAGTGGTGGGGCGAGAAGGCGCACCTGGACGAGCTCACCTTCGTCCAGATGGAGTCGAGCGCCAGCATCAACGCGTTCAAGAACGGCCAGATCGACGGCGTCTCGGCGGCCAACGCCGAGGAGCTCAACCAGGTGAAGGGCGTGAAGGGCACCGAGCTGCGCCGCGGCACGACCACCTCGAACAACCTCCTGGTCTTCAACAGCACCTCGCCGCAGTTCAAGGACGTGGCGGTGCGCAAGGCCGTGATGGAGGGCATCGACCGCTCCCAGCTCGCGAAGATCACCTTCCAGGGTATGGGCTACACCGAGCCCCTGCCCGGCTCCTTCACCCTCTTCCCCTTCCAGAAGGGGTACCAGGACACCTTCGGCGACCTGGTGAAGTTCAACGCCGACAACGCGAAGAAGGAGCTGGACGCCGCCGGCTGGAAGGCCGGCTCGGACGGCATCCGCGCCAAGGACGGCAAGAAGCTGGAACTGAGCTTCCCGACCATCGGTGACAGCTCCACCGTCAAGGCCCGTGCCACCGCGATCGCCCAGATGATGAAGAACATCGGCGTCAAGGTGAACATCGAGGCGCACCCGTCCGCCGACTTCAACAAGGTGTTCACCAAGCGCGCCTTCGACATCTTCGGCATGGGCTTCATCTCCAGCGACCCGAACGGCATGCTCTACATCTGCCAGATGTACTGCTCCGACTCGACGCTGAACGTCTCGCGCTCGGTCCCGATGAGCATGGACGAGGAGACCAAGGCCGTCACCAACCTGCCGACCCTGGACGAGCAGATCAAGGCCGGCAACGCGGTCGAGAAGAAGGCCATGGAGACCTACGGCATCATGCCGCTCCACAACGGCCCCACCATCTGGGCCGTCAAGAAGGGCCTCGCCAACTTCGGCGCCGCCCAGTTCTACGGCAACTACGGCAACATGGGCGCCCCGGAGCTCATCGGCTGGCAGAAGTAAACCCCTCCGGGGTTCTGCGGCACCGCCGCGGAACCCCGGTCCACGACACCGCCCGGCAGGCCAGTGGCCTGCCGGGCGGTGTCGTGTCCGCACGGCGCTACTACCGGCTCAGCTCCGTGCGCCGGCGTGACAGGCTCGTGGCCTGCCGTACGTCGGTGAGGGGGCGCAGCCGGTAGGTGTACGTGTACTCCCGGTCGGCGGGCAGCTTGTACGCGTCGTGCGTCTGCGCGCCCCAGCTGTTGTCGCCCCCGACGCCCATCTGCCGGTGGTTGACCCGCAGGACGACCTCGTCACGGGGTGTGAGCTGGTAGTCGTGGCGGGCGCCCGCGGACAGGTCCTCCGGTGTGAAGTGCGAGGCGTTGATCTCCAGGAGCCCGTCGCCGCTGACGAGCAGACCGCGGCCGTGCCGGTCGGTGAGCGCCGCCCAGCGCACATCGGTCTTGTTGCCGTTCTCCTGCGGGCGCAGGTACGGGGTCCACTGCCCGGTGACGGTTCCCGACCAACGTCCCACGTCCGTACCGTCCTTGCGGTCCCAGTGGTTCTCCTCCGGGCCGCGCCCGTAGTAGTGGAGGTGTTCCAGTGCGGCGGGCAGGTGCAGGACCGTCCCGATCTCGGGGATGTACGGGAGGCTCGTCGCACCGGGAGCCAGGGTGTTCTCGACCTTGATCTCACCGTTGCCGAAGACCGTGAGGGTCGTGGTGTACGCGGACGGGGTGCTCGTCGGCAGCGTTCCCTCGACCTTGATTTCGACCGCGCGCCCGCCGTGCCCGCGCACGGTCACCCCCGTCACCTCGCGCCGGGCGCCCGCGTCCCGCCAGGTCCGGTTGCGGACGTGCTGACCGTTGCCCTGGTCGTTGTCCGTCGGGGCGCGCCAGAAGTTGGGCACCGGGCCGGAAGCGAGGAGCCGGGTGCCGGCCGCCTCGTACGAGGTGATGAGTCCGGTCGACCGGTCGACGACGACCTCGAAACCGCGGCCCGTGACGGTGACGTCCGTCGTGCTCTCGCGGAACGACAGCTCGGGGGTGCCGGCCGAGGGGACCGGCGTGGGCTCGGGGACCCGGGCGTCCAGGGGCAGTTGCACGCGTGCCACCTCGAACCCCGCGTCCGCCCAGGGGGTGCGTTCCCTCGTCGTGAAGGACAGCTGGAGGAAGTACTCGGTGCCGGCGGCGGGGTTGTCGGGCAGCCGCACGGGCAGCGTGATGGTCTTCTCGGACCTCGGGGGCACGTCGAGCTGGTCGCGGCCGATGCGGCCGCTCCGCACCGTCTCGCCGTCGGCCGAGAGTACCCAGCCGGCGTTGTAGATACGGAGGCCGGTGAAGAGGTTGTCGTTCACGAGGGTGACCTCGCCGGGCGCCGCCCCGTCCGCGCGCCTGGCTCGGATCGGCTGATAGACCCGTTTGACCTCGGCCGCCTTGCCGGTGTGACTGCGGTCGGGCAGGACGATGCCGTCCCCGGAGAACGCCCCGTCGTTGGGGTTGTCGCCCCAGTCACCGCCGTAGGCGTAGAAGGTCCTGGCCGGGGCCTTCTTCTCCTGGTAGCGGGTCGTCCGGGCGTCGAACCAGAAGCGCACGCCGTCGTCACCCGGGCCGCGCCCCTCGTCGGCGAGCTCGGTGGACGTGAGGGCGCGTGCGTACACCCGGGCCCGGCGGACGGTGCCGCTGAACTCGCGCGTCGGGTTCTCGACCTCGCCGGCGAGCGACAGCGGCGCCGTGCTGCCGTCGGGCCGGTGGGCCGTGCTCTTCGTGGCCCGGGCGACGCCGTCCACGTACAGGGTCAGCGTTCCCGCGTCCGCGTCGTAGACGCCCGCGACGTGGTGTTCCTCGCCGGTCCAGCCGTCCTCCGGGGTGGTCCAGGAGGCGGCGACCCACTGCCCGTCCGCGTAGATGTAGAACTCCAGGCCCTTGTCGGCCTGCTTCAGGGCGTAGTGGGTGTCGCCCTTCGCCAGGATCGGCTGGTGGAAGCCGCGGACGTGCGGGGTCATCCAGGCTTCGAGGGTGAGCGAGCCGGTGAGGTCGAGTCCGTCGTCGCGCGGGAAGACGGTCGCGCCGCTCACTCCGTGCTCGCGGCTGAAGGAGCCCGACGGGTTGATGATCTCGCCGGTCAGTCCGGCGGGGCCGGTCTCCCCGAGCAGCTTGCGTGTGGGGGCCGGCCAGGCGAGTGCCTGGTCGACGAAGTCCCAGATCCAGCCGCCCTGCAGGACGTCGTAGCGGTGGATGACGTCCCAGTACTCCGTGAAGTTGCCGGTCGAGTTGCCCATCGAGTGGGCGTACTCGATCATCACGTAGGGCCGGGGGTCCGAGGTGTCCTTCGCCCGCGCCTCCACGCGGCTCGGCGATTCGTACATCCGGGAGCGGATGTCGCTCGTACCGGGGCTGTCGTCGCCCTCGTACTGGATGACGCGCGTCGGGTCGTAGGAGCGGATCCAGTCGTGCATGGCGCGGAAGGCGGAGCCCGAGCCGGCCTCGTTGCCCAGGGACCAGATGACGACGCAGGCGTGGTTCTTGTCGCGGTGGACCATGTTCCGCGCACGGTCCAGGCACGCCTCGGTCCAGTCGGGCCGGTCCTTCGGGTACGCGTTGTTGATGCCGTGCGTCTCCAGGTTGGTCTCGTCGACCAGGTAGAGGCCGTACTGGTCGGCGAGTTCGAGCCAGAGCGGGTTGTTGGGGTAGTGCGAGGTGCGTACGGAGTTGATGTTCAGCCGTTTGATGAGCGCGATGTCGGCGACCATGTCGGCGCGGCTGAGGGCCGAGCCCCGCACCGGGTGCATCTCGTGGCGGTTGGTTCCGCGGAAGGTGACCGGCTGTCCGTTGATGCGCATCAGACCGTCGGTCAGCGCGAACTCGCGCAGCCCGACCCGGTGCGACAGTGTCTCCACGACCCTGCCTGCACGGTCCCTGAGCCGGAGGACCGCCGTGTACAGGTAGGGGTCCTCGGCGGACCACAGGCGCGGTGAGGGTACGGATCGGTCGGCCGTCGCGGTCACCTCGCCGCCGGCCGGTTTCGCGCCCGCGGTCAGCGGCCGCCCCCATACAGGGTGTCCGTCGGCGTCGTACAGCTGTGTCTCGACCGTGTAGGCGGTGTCACCGGCGTCGCCCGCGTAGTCCCGCACGTGTGCGGTGACGGACAGCCGGGCGGTGGTGTGGTCGTCGCCGAGCGGGGTGTCGAGCTTGAAGTCCCTGATGTGGACACCGGGCGTCGAGTACAGGTACACGGACCGGAAGATGCCGCTCAGCCGGATCATGTCCTGGTCCTGGAGCCAGTCGCCGTCGGAGTAGCGGTACACCTCGACGGCGACCTGGTTGGTCCCGTCCTTCAGATGCGGGGTGATGTCGTACTCGGCGGGGGTGTACGAGTCCTCGTGGTAGCCGGCCAAGTGACCGTTGATCCATACGTAGTGGGCGGCCTTGACGCCCTCGAAGTGCAGGAAGGTCCGCCGGCCCGCCCACCCCTTCGGCACGGTGAAGGTGCGCCGGTACTGCCCGACGGGGTTGTACCGGGTCGGCGCGGCGGGCGGCTGGGCGTCCTCGCCGAGGCCGTTGGCGCCCCACCACGGGTAGGTGATGTTGACGTAGATCGGGCGGTCGTGGCCGTGCAGTTGCCAGACCGAGGGGACCGGGGTGGTCTCCCAGCCGGAGTCGTCGAGGTCGGTGCGGTAGAAGTCCGCCTGCTTGTCGGCGGGCCGGTCCACGTACGCGAACTTCCAGGTGCCGTCGAGGCTCTGACGCCACGGAGAGGTGGAGCGGTCGGCGGCCAGCGCCTGCTTGAGGTTCCCGTACGGCATGAGCGTGGTGTGCGGCGGCTCGGTACCGAGACGGAAGACGTCGATGTGTCCGTTCCACTCCTGACCGGCCGGGGCGTCGGCGGCGAAGGCGGAGGGAAGCCGTGGGAGGCCGGACAGGGCGAGGCCGCCGAGCACGGCGGCACCTGCCTCCAGCAGACGGCGACGGCTGACGGAACCGCGGTGCGGGTGGGGGGACGGGGTCGGACGGGCCATGGCAGGACCTTCCTCGTACGCCGAGATGTGCAACCGGGTGGGGTGGGTGCTCGTGGTACGAGCGCCCACTCTAGAAAGGAAACACAACCGACACAATAATGACGTCAGGTTCTGTTGGTTTCTGACGAGGAATTCGGCAGTCACGGCGAGGTGCCCGGCAGGGAGGGCGGTCCCCCGGGGGCCCCCGGGGGACTCCGGGAACGATCAAGGGCCGGTTTCGGATGGCTCCGAAACCGGCCCTGAATCGCGACTTCGCAAAGTCGGGACGACAGGATTTGAACCTGCGACCCCTTGACCCCCAGTCAAGTGCGCTACCAAGCTGCGCCACGTCCCGCTGCCACTTCCCCGGTCTCGCCGGGTGGCGGCTGCAGGACAAACATTACCTCACTCGGTGGACCGGATCGACGCGCGTGCCTGCTGGGCGCGGGCGGCCAGTCCTTCGGCGCCGCAGGCCGCTGCCAGTTTGTGCGCACGGGCCAGTTCGCGGGGCGAGCGGGTGGCGATGCCGTAGTCGACGAGCGCCTGGGCGAACTCGTAGCCGGAGGGCGACGCCTCCAGGTGGCGGACCGCCTCGCCCAGCAGGTGCACGGCCTCCTCCGGGCGGGCGAAGAGGGCCACGCAGCGCAGGGCCTCGCCGATGGCGGTCTCCGTGCCGAACCGCTCCGCGTGGACCCGGGCCGTGTTGGCGAGCTGGGCGGCGCGGCCCGGGTCCTCGTCGGCCAGGGCGCGTGCCAGGTCGCCGGCCCAGGGGCCCCAGATGCCGTTGAACCGGCCGCGCGGCTCCAGCGAGCGCCCGGCGGCCTCCAGCTCGGTCACCGCTTCCTTCGTACGGCCTTCGGCCAGGAGCAGGCGGCCCCGGACGCACGGCGCGTCCGGCAGCACCATGGCGCTCGGGTACGGCAGGCCGAAGTCGTACTGGTCGGCGATCTTGCGGGCCTCGGGGACCCTGCCCCGGGCCAGCAGGGTGTCGATGAGCAGGCAGGCCGCGTCCCAGTGGACGGGGAGTCCGCTGCCGACGCGGTCCGCGAGGCGCAGCCCCTCGCGCAGGAAGCCCTCCGCCTCGGCGAGACGGCCCCGGCGGCGGTGGACCAGGCCGAGCAGGGTGTGCGCGAACGCCAGGTGGGCGCCGCTCCAGCCGGAGATCTCGAAGGCCCGGACCGCCTCGCCGAAGAGCTCCTCGGCACGGTCGAGCCGGTCCGTGAAGGCGTAGGTGATCCCGAGCAGGGTGGGGAGCTCGAAGCCCCACTCGGCGTCGGTCCAGCCGAGTCCGCGTGCGGGGTGACCGTCGACCAGGGCGCGCTCGCAGAGGTCCACGATGACTTCGGCGTTCTCGCCGCGCAGCATGGCGTCGAAGGCGCGCAGGGTGAGCAGGGCCCGTTCGGCGTTGTCCCGGCCGGTGAGGTGGTCGGCGTTGGCGGCGAGCCGGCGCGAGCGGCCCGGTCCGTCCTCCTCGGTGGCCTGCATGCCCTCCCAGAGGAAGTGGGCGGCCTGGAGGCGCATCAGGCCGGGTCCGGGAGCCGTGCGCTCGGCCTCGGCCGCGAGGGCCAGGGCCGCCTCCTTGAGCTGGTTGTTGTGGGACAGCGCGGCGGCGAGCCGGAAGGTGGCGTCGACCCGCAGGTCGTCGGCGAGTCCGGGCATGTCCAGGGCGGCCCGCAGGTGCTGCACGGTGGTGGCCGGGGAGCTGAGGAGCGTCGCGCAGCCCAGCTCGTACAGCAGGGTGGCGCGCACGTCGTGGCGCGGCGGCTCGTCGAGCGCGCGCTCCAGACAGCGCCGGGCGGCCTCGGGGCGCCGACGGCGAGGTGCTGCTTCGCGGCGGCCCGCAGTTGCGCGACGAGCTCCTGATCGTCGTCCGGGTGCACTTCGAGCAGGTGGCGGGAGGCCGCGGCGGGGCCGAGACCGGCGTCGGTGATCGCCCAGGCTGCCCTTCCGTGCATGGCTGTCCGGGTGGCCGGCGGAATCGAGCGGTAGATGGCGGAGGCGATCAGCGGGTGCACGAATTCCAGCGGGTCGAACCCGGTGACGATGCGGGCCTCGCGCAGCCGGGCGGTGCAGTCCGCCGCCTCGGCCGGGCTCATCCCGGCCAGCCTCGCGGCGAGGTCCTGCGAGATGTCGGTGCCGAGGACGGCGGCGGCCCAGGCGAAACGGTTGGCGTTGGTGCCGAGCCGTTCGAGGCGGGCGACGAGGCCGCTGCCCCGGGCGGACGCACCGAGTTCGCGCAGCAGCCCGGCGGACTCCTCCAGCGGGACCAGTTCCTTGTCCTGGACCTTGGCGACGAGCTCGACCGCCTCGTACGGGTTGCCGCCGGTGACGGCCCAGACCTCGCGGCAGAACGGGTCGTCGGCGTGCTCGCCGAGGGTGGCGCGGACCAGCTCGGCGGTGGCGTCCGGGGTGAGGGCGCGCAGGGCGACGCGGATCTGCGCGGGGTGGCCGCCGGCCGCGTTGCGCGCGGCCTCGCGGGCGGCGAGTTCCTCGGGGCGGTGCGCCTGGACGACGAGGACGCGCAGGTCGCCGAGGCGGGCGGTGAACGAGGAGAGCCAGGCCAGGGATTCGCCGTCCGCCCAGTGGGCGTCGTCGATGACGAGGAGCAGCGGGCGGTGGCTCAGCCGGGAGGCGAGCCGCTTCACGACGTAGTCGAGGCCGTCGCGCACACCCTGCGGATCGGTCTGCGGTCCGGACGGCTCGGCGAGGCCGAGTGCCGGGGCGGCGATGTCGAACCAGGGGCCGAACAGGGCCCGCACGTCGTCCGGCGGGAACTGGTTCAGTGCGGGCTGGAGCAGCTGCCGTACGACGTGGAACGGCACCGAGGTGACCGTCTCACCGCCGCGCGCCGACCAGATCGTGCACCGGTCGGCCGCCATGGCCTGGATCTCCTCCAGGAGCGCGGTCTTGCCGATGCCTGCCTCGCCGCTGTAGATCAGCAGCCCGCCGGTGGCCTGCGCCCCGCAGAGCGCGTCGATGGCTTGTGCGGCAGTGGCGAGTTCCGGTTCGCGCTCATAAAGCGGCCGGGACGGCTTCATGCCTACCCTCCCCCAAAGTGGTGACCATGGTGGCCGAGCCTAGTCGCGCGCGGGGTCGCACCGACAGGGGTTCGGACAGTTCGCCGCAGGTGCGGGGCACAATCGGGGGTGTGAACGAGACACGCAGGGACCGGGATGCCGAGGGCAGGGCGCACAACGCGCGCCCCCGCGACGGGCTGGGGCGCCCGCTGCCGTACGGGGCCCCGGGGGTGGAACGGCAGCCGGAGGGTGTCGAACGCACCGCCGGTGAGACCGTGCGCGAGGCGCAGCGCCTGCTGGACGCGGGCATGCCCTTCCACGCGCACGAGGTCTTCGAGGACGCCTGGAAGTCGGGCCCGGACGGGGAACGGGAGTTGTGGCGGGGGCTCGCCCAGCTGGCCGTGGGTCTGACCCATGCCGCCCGGGGCAACGCGACGGGCGGGGCGCGGCTGCTGCGGCGGGGTGCGGCGGCGCTGGAGGCGTACGGGGCGGGCGAGGCGCACGGGATGGGGATCGGGGAGCTGACCGGCTGGGCGCGTGGGCTGGCGGCGCGGGTGGAGCGTGCGGGCGCGGGCCCGGTCGACGCGGCGGCCGAGGCGCCGAGGCTCCGGACGGGCTGATTCCGGCGCCGCGAACTCGGCCTGGTTTCGACGGCGTTGGTTGACAACGGCGAACAGGCCGGGGTGGACGCATTACGATCCGGCGTCATGAGCACTTCTGACCAGGACCGGGCCGTGGACGCACCGATAGCCGAGGAGACCGCCGACGACGCGGCGGAGGCGAAGACCGAGGACGTCGTGACGGACGACCTCGCCGACGACTTCGCGGAGGGTGAGGACACCGGCGAGCGCCGGCTGACCCCGCGCCAGGCCAGACGGCTGCGCATCGTGCTCTCCTCGGTCGGGATGGTGGCGATGGCGGTGGTGCTCGGGCTGCGGCTGGCGAGCCGCGCCTCCGTCCTGGTGGTGGGGGTGTACGGGCTGGCGCTGGTCCTCTGCGGGATCGTGATCGAGCTGAGCCGCAACGGACGTACCCGGCTGGGGAGTTGGCTGCTGGCGGTCGGGCTGGTCGCGGCGATCGGTTCGGACTGGCTGCTGATTCCCTGAGCGGTACGGGGGTCAGGCGATCCGGAGGCACACCGCGCCGCCGTCCGGGGCGACGCGTTCCAGCCAGGCGGCGGTGAGGGCGAAGGAGCTGCCGGGCGGGACCGACCGTGCCAGGCGCCGGCGGTGCAGCGGTGTCCCGTCCTGGCTGACGACGAGCAGTGGCGCGGTCAGCCGCCGGCCGGTCCGCAGCAGGAAACGGCCGCCGCCGGGCCCGGCGAGGTTCGGCGCGATCCATTCCAGCGGCGGCGTGACGGTGAGCGGCGGTCCGCCCGCCGGCCAGGCGCCGGTGGCGAGGTGGCGCAGCACGGGTCCGGTGACGGCCCGGCCCTCGCGCGCGGCGGTCGCCGCGCTCTCCCCGCCGTGCAGGAGGTTCCCGACGGCGAAGACTCCGGGCTCCCGGGTGCGGTACGCGGGGTCGTGGGCGGGACCCTTGGTACCGGGGTCCAGCGGCAGGCCGCCGCGCCGGGCGAGTTCGTGGTCCGGGATCCAGTCGGCGGTGAACACCACGGTGTCGCAGGCCAGCGTGGTGGTGCGGCCGTACTCGTGGCGCACCCGGACGCCTGTGAGGCGCGGGCGGCCGGTGAGTGCGGTGACGGTGGTACGGGTGAGAAGGGGTGCGCCCCCCGCTTGTCGTACGGCGGCGAAGGGGCGGGGCGGGTGCTCGGTGACGCGGGCGACGAGGTGGACTCCGGCGGTGCGCAGGGTGTCGGCCGCGGCGAGGGCGACCGGCTCGTCACCGACGACCACCGCGCGGGTGCCGACGTGCTGGTGGTGGAGATGGACCGCCTGCTGGAGTTCGCCGGTGGTGTAGACGCCGGTGGGCCGGGTGCCGGGGACGAGCCGGGCGGCGCGGGGGCGTTCGCGGGCGCCGGTGGCGAGGACGACGGCCCGGGCGGTGATGCGTTCGAGGCCGCCGGGGCCGGTGGCGTCGAGGGTGCGCGGCCCCGCCCAGCCGGTGACGGTGACGCCGGTACGGAGGGTGGCGCCGGCCATCGTGGCCTCGGCCGCGCAGTGCAGGGCGTACGCGGGTCCGCCGAGGTCGCCGGTGCGGCGTGTACCGAATCCGCCGTGGGCGCAGTGCCGCGGGATGCCGCCCGCCTGCTGCTCGCGCTCCAGGACCTCCACGTCCGGCACTCCCGCTGCGGCGAGGCCGGCGGCCGCGGCGAGTCCGGCCGGTCCGGCGCCGACGACCAGGACGTCGACGCGGCGTTCGCGGCGGGTGGTCATGGGCGGGCCTCCTCGATGCGGGCGCGGAGCGCGGCCCCGCAGTGGAAGCCCTGGCAGCGGCCGTTGCCGGCCCGGGTCCTGCGGGCGAGCCCTTCGGCCGAGCGGGGCGGGAGCGTCGAGGCGAAGGCGTCGCGGATCTCGCCCTCCGTGACGCGTTCGCAGTGGCAGACCACGGTGCCGTGGGCGGGGTCGCGGGCGATGAGTGCGGCGTCGAGATACGGGCGCCCGCCGGCCTCGCCGAGGTTCGGCATCGTGAGCGGGGCGAGTTCACCGGGTTCGCCGGGGTCGAGTCCGGCCTCGGGGAGGAGGGAGACGACGTACGCGGCGATAGCCATGGAGGCGGTGAGCCCGGTGGAGCGGATGCCGCCGACGGTGATGAGGCCCCGGTCCGGATGGGCCGTGATCCGGTAGTCCTCCTGCCCGGTGGCCGCCCGCAGACCGGCGTAGACGGCGGTGACCTCCTCGTCGAGCAGCCGGGGCAGGACGCGGCGTCCCTTCTCGCGGAGCAGGGCGAGTCCTTCGGCGGTGGACTCGGTGGCCGTCTTGTCGTCGATGTCCTCGGCGGTGGGGCCGAGCAGGACGTTCCCGAAGACGGTCGGCGCCACCAGGACGCCCTTGCCGGCGGCGGTGGGCACGGGCAGCAGGATGTGGTGGACCAGGTCGCGGGCGAGCTTGTCGAAGACGATGAGCTGGCCCCGGCGCGGGCGCACGGTGAAGGTGTCGAGGCCGAGCAGGCGGTCGACCGCGTCGGCGTGCAGCCCGGCGGCGTTGATCAGCAGTCGGCTGCGCAGGGTGCCCCGGCCGGTGGTGAGGGTGTGCAGGCCGTCGTCGTACGCGAGGTCTCGGACGGGGCAGTCCAGGTGGAGGTGGACGCCGGCCCGGACCGCCTGGGTGGCGTAGGCGAGCGGGGTGGTCCAGGGGCAGATGACGGCTTCGTCGGGGATCTCCAGGGCGCCGAGCGCGCCCGGCCCGAGGTGGGGTTCGCGCGCGGCGGTCTCCTCGGCGTCCAGCAGCCGGGCCGCGTGGTGGCCGTTGCGTTCGGCCTTGGCCAACAGGCCTGGCAGCGCGTCGAGTTGTTCCCGGTCCCAGGCGACGAGGAGGGCGCCGACGGGTTCGACGGGGATGCCCGTGCGGGCGGCGTACCCGGCGAGCAGCCGCTGCCCCTCGCGGACGAGGCGGGCCTCCAGGGTGCCGGGGACGGCATCGAAGCCGGTGTGCAGGATCGCGGTGTTGGCCTTGGAGGTGCCGTTGGCGATGTCGTCGGTGGCCTCGACGAGGGCGGTGCGCAGGGGGTGGCGGGCCAGTTCGCGGGCGATGGCGGTGCCGACGACCCCGGCGCCGATGACGGTGACGTCGTACGGCGGGCCGTCGGGCAGCGGTTCTCCGGCGCGGGTGACGGTGGGCGTGGTCGCGGCTACCACGGAGGCCCCGTCCGGCGGACCGGGGTTGCGCCCCGGCCGTGATCCGCCGGACAGCTCACGACCGCTCCAGGAGCGTGCGGACATCCGCGCGGAAGGCGTCGAGGCGGGCGGCCGCACGGTCGGGGCCGATGCGGGGTTCGTAGACCGCGGCCGGTTTCCAGTCGGGGACGGCCCGGTCGAGCGGGAGGCCGGGGTCGGCGCCCATGCGGGCGGCCGCGCCGACGCCGAGCGCGGTGACGTCGGGCAGTGCGGACACCTCGACGGGGCGTTGCAGCAGGTCGGCCTGGGTCTGCATGAGGAGGGCGGAGCGGGTGAGACCGCCGTCGACGCGCAGGACGGACAGCGGTGCGCCCCGGTCGGCGGCGACCGCGTCGGCCAGCTCGACCACTTGCGCGGCGATCCCCTCGCACAGGGCGCGCACCAGGTGCCCGGCCGAGGTGTCGAGGCCTAGTCCGGTGACCGAGCCGCGCAGGTCGCCGCGCCACCAGGGGGCGGCGAGGCCCGCGAGGGCGGGGACGAACGTGACGCCTCCGGAGTCGGGGACGGTGGCGCCGACGGGGTCGAGGTCGGCGGCCCCGGAGATCACGCCGAGGTCGGTGAGCCAGCGCACCGCGGAGGCCGCCGTGTAGACCTGGCCGTCCAGGCAGTAGCGGGTGTGCCCACCGAACCGCCAGGCCACGCAGCTGACGAGGCCCCCGGCGCCCCGGCACGGCGTCGCCCCGGTTCCGGCGAGGAGGAACGCGCCGGTCCCGTAGGTGCACTTGGCGACGGACGGGTCCTGGGCGCTCTGGGCGAGCAGGGCGGCCTGCTGGTCGACGAGGAGGCCGGTGAGCGGGAGGTCGCCGCCGAACGCGCCCGTCGTGCCGAAGTCTCCGGCGGCGTCGACCACGGCCGGCAGCCGCTCGTCGCCGAGGCCGTAGGCCTCCAGCGCGGCCGGTGACCAGGCGACGCGGTCCAGGTCGAGGAGCTGGGTGCGTCCGGCGGTGGAGGCGTCCGTGACGAAGGCGCCCGTGAGCCGGTGGACGAGCCAGGCGTCGCTGGTGGTGACGACGCCTTCCCGGGTCCGTTCGCGGCGGATCCAGGCCATCTTCGGCGCGGCGAAGTAGGGGTCGAGCGGGAGGCCGGTGAGCCGCTTCAACTCGTCGCTCCGGTCCATGAGTTCCGCGCAGACGCCCGCGGATCGGCGGTCCTGCCAGACGATCGCCCCGGTGAGCGGGCGCCCGGTGTCCGGGTCCCAGGCGAGTACGGTCTCGCCCTGGTTGGCGAGCCCCACGGCATCGACGGTGCCGCCCGATTCGGCCAGCGCCCTCCGCCCGGCTTCGACGACCGATGCGAGTAATTCGGCCGGGTCCGTCTCGACCGCTCCGCCGGGACCGTACCGGGGCCGCACGGGGGCGGAGCCGGAGCCGATGACGCCTCGCTCGGGGCAGATCACGAGCGCTTTCGTTCCCGATGTGCCCTGGTCGATTGCCAGCACCGGGCCTGTCATCGGTTCTCCAGCGGTACGCAAGCCAGGGGCTTGAACGGAATCGTGATCTTCGGTCGCGGCCCCCCAGGGTGGTGCAGCCCAGCGGCCACGTCAAGCGTGCACCGGCCGTATGTCCGGAACCTTTCGGAGGTGGCGGGACGGCATCAACACGAGTCAGTTGCAAGCGACTTGAGCAGAATCAATGATTCGTTCGAGAGTTCCCCGCAAAGGGCTCTACACTCACCGCCGAGCAACAACCGGACGCCAAAAGCGGTTCGCACTTCAACTGTTCCTACGCCGCAATAATTCCTGAGGATCGATGAATTCAGCACCCAGTTCCGAGCGCGTCCATGGCCAACGGTGAGTTCCGGCCGGTTTACCATCCGGCCGGCCACGACAACGAACTCCGCGCGGTATTGCAGGAGTTACGCACCGGTCGCTGGCTCGCCATGCGCGACCTGCTGGCCCGCACCCCGGACTGGGCCCGGTGGACCCAGCGCACCCAGGTGCTCGGTGCGGTCGCCGCGGGATCGGACGCGGTCCGGGCCTGGCTGACCGAGGAGCCCGGCAGCGCCGCTGCCCTCGTGATGCGCGCCCGGGTCGCCGTGGAGCGGGCAGTCCGGGCCAATCGCGCCGGCCACCCCAGCGGCCGGGAGCTCTGGCAGGAGGCGTGGGAGGCGTGCCGGTCGGCGGCCCACGCCGCACCGGCCGACCCGGTGCCCTGGGTGTGCCTGCTGGCCCTGTCCCAGCTCGACGACGACCAGCGCCTCGCCGAGCACCGGATGCCGCCGCCCGGGCCCATGCTGTTTCCCGGTCCGTGGGGGCTGCTGGCCGAGGCCGACCGGCGCGACCCGCACAACCGCGAGGCCTACCACCGCATGCTCCAGTTCGTGTACGCCCGCAGGGCCGGCAGCGTGCTCTCCGAGGCGGTGAACTTCGTCCAGTGGGCGTCGTCCACGGCGCCCGAAGGCTCCCCCCTCCATGTGCTCCCGCTGTACGTACGCGTCGAGCGCTACCGCCGGGAGCACGACCACGACAAGGCCCTCGACCTGCACTGGGTCACCGAGGACGCCGAGCGTGAGGCCCTGCGCGCGCTGGAGATCTGGTACCACCGCTCCCCCGCCGCCACCCGCACCCTGCCCGACCTCAACCACCTGGCGCACGCCCTGTGGGGGGCGCTCCGGTTCGCGGAGGCCGCCGTGGTGTTCAGGGAGCTGGGCCCCTACTTCACCTCGCTGCCCTGGGCCTGTCGCTCGCGTACGGCCGAGGACACCGGCGGCGCCGAGGAAGTGTTCTTGCGCGCCCGAGCCCGCGCGCTGGCGGCGGACCCCGGCTGAACAGGCCCTCGCCACCCTCTCTTTCAGTTATCCGTCCCCCCAGGAGGTCCCCCATGTCCGTGTCCACCTCGCCCCGGAAGGGTGCCGAGAACCCCGCGCCGAAGGACGAGGAACAACGGCTCCGCGAGCTCGGCTACCAACCGGTCCTGGCCCGCCGCATGGGCGGGTTCGGCAACTTCGCCATCAGCTTCTCCGTCATCTCGATCCTGTCCGGGTGCATGACCCTGTACGGGTTCGGCATGTCGACGGGCGGACCGGCCGTGATGCTGTGGGGCTGGGCCGGGGTCGGCCTGTTCGTGCTGTGCGTCGGCATGGCGCTGGCCGAGGTGACGAGCGCGTATCCGACCTCCGGGGCGCTGTACTACATGGCGGACCGGCTGGGCGGCCGGAAGTGGGGCTGGTACACCGGCTGGCTGAATCTGCTCGGGCTGCTGGGTGCCATCGCGGGCATCGACTACGGCGCCGCGCTGTTCACCGGTGCGCTGATGAACCTCCAGTGGGGCTTCACGCCCACCGCGGGCAAGACGATGATCATCTTCGTCTGCATCCTGCTGCTGCACGCGGTGCTCAACCTGTTCGGCGTGCGGCTCGTCAGCATCCTCAACTCCATCAGCGTGTGGTGGCACCTGGCGGGTGTCGCGGTCATCGTCTCCGTACTGGCGATCGTGCCCTCGCACCACCAGTCGCCCTCGTTCGTCTTCACCGAGTTCGTCAACGACACCGGCTGGCACAACCCGTTGTACGTGGCGGCGATCGGGCTGCTGCTCGCCCAGTACACGTTCTGCGGTTACGACGCCTCCGCTCACCTCTCCGAGGAGACCTCGAACGCCTCGGTGTCTGCGGCACGCGGCATCGTCCGGGCGATCTGGGTGTCGTGGGTGGCCGGTTTCGTACTGCTGGCCGGGCTCACCTTCGCCATCCAGGACTACGTGGGTACGCAGAAGAGCGCCACCGGTGTGCCTCCCGCCCAGATCCTGATCGACGCGCTCGGCACCTCGGGCGCCACGGCGATGCTGCTGATCGTGATCGCGGCGCAGCTGTTCTGCGGCAACGCCGAGGTCGCCGCCGCCAGCCGGATGGTGTTCGCCTTCAGCCGGGACAACGCGCTACCGGGCTCGTCGCTCTGGCGCAAGGTGAGCGCGCGCACCCAGACGCCGGTGCCGGCGGTGTGGCTGTCGGTGATCGTCGCCGGGGTGCTCGCCCTGCCGTCGCTGTACTCGGCGACCGCGTACGGCGCGGTGACCGCGATCAACGTCATCGGCATCACGCCCGCGTACGCGATCCCGATCTTCCTGAAGCTGCGTGCCGGGGGCCGGTTCCAGCGGGGGCCGTGGCACCTGGGCCGCTGGTCGAAGCCGGTCGGCTGGATCGCCGTGGTGTGGGTGGCGATCGTGACCGTGCTGTTCCTGCTGCCGCAGTCGTCGCCGGTGACCATCGACTCGATGAACTACGCGTCGATCGCCCTGGTCGCCGTGCTGGTCCTGGCCACCGTCTGGTGGTTCGTCGCGCGACGCTCGTACGGCACGCCGTCGGCGTACGGGAACGCGCGCGAGCAGGCCGAGATCGAGGAGGACATCGTCTGACGGCCGCCGTCGCGCCCGCGGCCCCTCCGGACGACTGTCCCGAGGGGCCGCGGGCGGGCGTTCCTACGCGTCCGTGCGGATGACGACCGCGAGGGTGCGCGGGCCGTGGACTCCCTCGACCCGTTCCAGTTCGATGTCGGACGTGGCCGAGGGGCCGCTGATCAGGGTGGTGGGGCGCTCCGGCACCAGCCGGGCCACCGCTTCCGGTACACCCACCTCGACGGTCGACAGGTCGACGACGCACACATGGAGGTCGGGCACCAGGGACAGCGCACGGCGCCCCTGGTCGGGCGAGCCGTCCAGGAAGATGGTGCCGGTCTCGGCGCAGCTGACGGCGGACGCGGTGACGACGCCGTCGAGGACGTCCAGGCCGGGCGCCGGGATGTCCTCGGAGTCCTGCCGCACCTCGCCGTCGTACGCGGTCAGCCAGGCGGGGTCGAGCCCCTGGGGCACGCCGATCCGCGTGGCGCCCTGCTGCCGCAGCACCTCGGCGAGGACCTGGGCGGTCCGGTCGGCGGTGCAGGGGTGGACCTGCGCCTTGTAGTCGACGAGGCGGTCGGTGAAGAGCGCGAGGCGCTCCTCGTCGGGGAAGGTTCGCCCGGTGCGGTAGGCACGCGGTACGGGGGTGTCCTCGGCGGGTGCGAGGGCGAGCGCGTCCCGGATGCGGCCGAGCACGGTCTCACGGGCGGTGGTCACTTGCCGTCCTCCTGCTGCTGGTCACGGGTGTGCTCGGCGGACGCCTCGCGCATGGCCGCCGCGCCTTCGGCCGAGGCGAGCCACGCGCGGAAGCTCTGCTTGGGCGGGGCGGGGGTGTCGCGGCTGTCGCTCCAGCCGTTGAGCGGGGGCGGCAGCGCCGGGAGCTTCCCGTCCCGGGCCAGGGCGCGGCCGAGGCGTGACGCCTTCTGCGCGGCCGTGTACACCTTGGGCCGGCTCATCACCGCGCCCGCCGCCTTCATGGCCAGCTTCTCGGCCGTCGTGCCGGACTGCTCGGTGTGCTGGTGGCGCAGTTCGACCAGGAGCGACGGGATGTCGATCTTGACGGGGCAGGCGTCGAAGCAGGCCCCGCAGAGGCTGGAGGCGTACGGCAGCGAGCTGTTGGGGTCGTCCTTGGCGGCGTGCATGCCGGCGAGCTGCGGGGTCAGCACGGCACCGATCGGTCCGGGGTAGGTGGACCCGTAGGCGTGGCCGCCGGCCCGCTCGTACACCGGGCAGACGTTGAGGCAGGCCGAGCAGCGGATGCAGTTGAGGGCCTCGCGCCCGATGCGGTCCGCGAGGGCCGCGGTCCGGCCGTTGTCGAGGAGGACCAGGTGGAAGGTCTGCGGCCCGTCCCCGGGGGTGACGCCGGTCCACATCGAGGTGTACGGGTTCATGCGCTCGCCCGTGGAGGAGCGCGGCAGGAGCTGGAGGAAGACCTCCAGGTCCTGATAGCGCGGGAGGACCTTCTCGATGCCCATGACGGTGATCAGAGTGTCGGGGAGGGTCAGGCACATGCGGCCATTGCCCTCGGACTCGACGACGGAGAGGGTGCCGGTCTCGGCGATGCCGAAGTTGGCCCCGGAGACGGCCACCTTGGTCGTCATGAACTTCTCGCGCAGGTAGGCGCGGGCGGCGCCGGCCAGGTGCGCGGGAACGTTGTCCAGGGACGGGTCGACGCCGGGGATCTCCTTGAGGAAGATCTCCCGGATCTCGTCCCGGTTGCGGTGGATCGCGGGGACCAGGATGTGCGAGGGCTTGTCATGGGCGAGCTGCACGATCAGCTCGGCGAGGTCGGTCTCGTGCGCGGTGATGCCGAGGGATTCGAGGTGCTCGTTGAGCCCGATCTCCTGGGTGGCCATCGACTTGACCTTGATGACCTCGTCGCTGCCCGTCTCCCGGACCAGCCGGGCGACGATCTCGTTGGCCTCGACGCCGTCGCGCGCCCAGTGGACGGTGCCGCCGCGCGCGGTGACGTTGCGCTCCAGCTCCTCCAGGAGTTCGGGGAGCCGGTTCATGGTGTCGGTCTTGATGGCCGATCCGGCGTCGCGCAGCTCCTCCCAGTCGGGCAGCTCGCCGGTGACGTGCAGGCGCTTGGCGCGGATGGTGTGCGTGGCGCGGCCGAGGTTGCTCCGCAGCTGCTCGTTGCGCAGCTCGTCGTGGGCGGCGGCGGGGAACTTGCGGTCGCCGCGCAGGTTTCCGGTGCCGTACGGGGAGCGGGGCGGGGTCGCGGGCATGCCGAGAAACGTCGCGCTCATCGGGCGGCCTCCGTCAGGACGTACGGCGAGGTGCGGGTGGAGGAGAGGATCTGCGCCAGGTGCAGGGTGCGGGCACCGGCCTTGATCCGGGAGAGCCCGCCGCCGATGTGCATCAGGCAGGACGAGTCGCCCGCGGTGCACACGGCGGCGCCGGTCGAGGTGACGTTACGCATCTTGTCCTGGAGCATCGCGGTCGAGGTCTCGGCGTTCTTCACGGCGAAGGTGCCGCCGAACCCGCAGCAGGAGTCCGCCTCGGGCAGCTCGACTAGGTCGATGGAGTCGACGGCCCGCAGCAGCCGCAGCGGCTTGTCCCCGACCCGGAGCATCCGCAGCGAGTGGCAGGTGGGGTGGTAGGTGACCCGGTGCGGGAAGTAGGCACCGACGTCGGTCACGTCGAGCACGTCGACCAGCAGCTCGGAGAGTTCGTACGTCTTCGCCCTGACGGTGGCGACCCCGGCGCGCAGGGCCGCGTCCCCGTACCGCTCGGCGACGAGTTCGTGCTGGTGGCGGACCGAGCCGGCGCAGGAGCCCGACGGCATGACGACGGCGTCGATGGAGGCGTCGCCGAACTGGTCGGCGAAGTTGCGCACCAGCGGGACCGGCTCGCGCTGGTAGCCGGTGTTGACGTGCATCTGGCCGCAGCAGGTCTGGCCCGGCGGGAACACCACCTCGTGGCCCAGGCGGGCCAGCAGCACCGCGGTGGATTTCACCGCCTCGGGGAAGAGCGTGTCTCCCAGACAGGTGGCGAAGAGTCCGATACGCATGGAGTCTCCCCGATCGCAAGTTGTGGTCCGACCATACTACCCTCTGGCCGATTTCGTCAGGCTTGCACACGCTCCGTCCAACCCCTCTCGGACGTGGAGTGACCTGCCCGGCATTTGGTCTGACCTTATTGACATACGACATCTCCGGTGTCCTACTGATCGCTGAATCAGCTGCGTCACTCAGCGAGGAGTAATTCCGTGGCTTCCGCACCACCGGCCGGCGTGCCGGCTTCGTACACGCCCGATGTTCACGCCATCGGGGGCAGCCTCCTGGCGACCGCGCTGGTGAGCCTGGTCCCGCTCGCCGTGTTCTTCGTGCTCCTGATGGCGGCGAAGCGCTCGGCACTGGTGTCCGCGCTGGGCTCGGTCGTCACGGCGCTGCTCGTCGCGGTGATCGGCTTCGGGATGCCGGTCGGACTGGGACTGCTCTCGGCGTCCCAGGGGCTCGTCTTCGGCCTCTTCCCGGTGATGCTGATCGTCGTCGCGGCCATCTGGTTCTACGAACTCACGGTCGTCAGCGCCCGGTTCGAGGATCTCCGGCGTTCGTTCAGCGCCGTCGGCCGGGGCGACCTGCGCGTGCAGGCGATGCTCATCGCGTTCTGCTTCGGCGGCCTGCTGGAGGCGCTGGCCGGCTTCGGCGCGCCCGTCGCCATCACGGCCGTGATGTTGCTGGCCCTCGGGCTGCCCCCGGTCAAGGCGGCGGTGACCGTGCTCCTCGCCAACACCGCGCCGGTCGCGTTCGGCGCCATGGCCATCCCGGTCACCACGGCCGGCAACCTCACCGGCATCCCCGCCGAAGACATCGCCTCGGTCATCGGCCGCCAGTCGCCGCTGCTCGCGGTCTTCGTACCGCTGCTGCTGCTGTTCGTCGTGGACGGCATCCGCGGCGTCCGTCAGCTGTGGCCGATCGCCCTGGTGACCGGTGGCGTCTTCGCCCTGACCCAGTTCTGGTGCGCCAACCACTTCGCGTACGAGCTGACCGACGTGGTCGCCTCGCTCGTCGGGTTCGGCGTCGCCGTGCTGATGCTGCGCTTCTGGAAGCCGCGCACCCCGGACGACCAGCGTTCCCAGGTGGAGAACGAGCCGCTCACCCGGCGCCGGGTCACCTACGCCGTCCTTCCGTACCTCCTGGTGATCGCGGTTTTCGGCATCGCCAAGCTGAACGTGGGCGGGCTGGACGTCCCCGAGGCGCTGAGCCACGCCAACCTCAGGATCGAGTGGCCGGGCCTCCACGGCGAGCTGATGACCACCGGCGGGACGCCGTCGTCCAGCGCGGTCTACACGCTGGAGGTCCTGGGCAACCCGGGGACCCTGCTGATCCTCTCGGGCATCCTGGTCACGCTGATCTACCGCTTCGCCAAGGACCGCGACACGTACCCGATGAGCGCGGGCACGGCGCTGTCGGCGGCGGGCCGGACGCTGGAGAACATGCGGACCGCCATCGCGACGGTCGCCACGGTGCTGGCGCTGAGCTACGTGATGAACCAGTCCGGCCAGACCGTCGCCATCGGCACCTGGCTGGCCACGGCGGGCGGCCTCTTCGCCCTGCTCTCGCCGGTGCTCGGCTGGCTGGGTACGGCCGTGACCGGCTCCGACACCTCCGCCAACGCGCTGTTCGCCAACCTCCAGCAGACGGCCGGGCAGACCGCGGGGATCGACCCGACGCTGCTCGTCGCGGCGAACACCTCCGGCGGCGTGGTCGCCAAGCTGGTGAGCCCGCAGAACCTGACGATCGCCGCCACCGCGGTCGCGATGCAGGGCTCGGAACGCATCCTGCTGCGCAAGGTCGCCGGATACAGCCTGGCCATGCTGGCCGTCCTCTGCGTCCTGGTCTACCTGCAGTCCACGGCCGCGCTCTCCTGGATGCTGCCGTAGGACCGGGGCGGCGGGGTGCTACTCGGCGCCCTCGCCGCCGGTCCGTTCGTCGTCGACCAGCGTGCCGTGGAAGCCGCGGATGTGGAGCTCGGCGAGATCGGCCGCCTCCTCGCCGTGCCCGGTGCGCACCAGCCGCAGCATCTCGGCGTGCTGGGCGTTGAGCCGGGTCCGGGTGGCGGGCCAGTCGTCCACCTCTTCGAGGGCGCGCAGGATGAGGGGCCGCACGGACTCCCGGACCGCGGCCGTCAACGTGGAGGTGAGCGCGTTGCCCGAGCTGCTCGCCACCTCGACGTGGAACTGCGTGTCGAGCTCGTTGAACTCCTCGGGCCCGATGTCCTCCCGCGACATCCGGTGGACCACGTCGGCCGCCGCGTCCAGGTCCTCCTCGGACGCGTGCTCCGCGGCGGTCGCGAAGCTGGAGCGCTCCAGGGCGACCCGGGCCTCCATCACGTCGTGGAGGCTGTAGCTGCCCAGGGCGAAGTGCAGGCGCAGCAGCCGCCCGAGCGCGTCGTCCGGGTTGCGCACGATCCGGGCCCCGGAATCATGGCCCCGGCCGGGCTGGGCGACCAGCACACCGATGGTCTCCAGCACGCGGAGCGCTTCCCGGAGCGCGGACCGGCTCACCCCGAAGACCGGGGCGAGCTCGCGCTCGGGCGGCAGCCGGTCCCCGGCCCTCAGCTTCCCGGCGAAGACCTGCTCCTCGATGCTCTGGAGCACGAGTTCATGGGTCCGGGCCTGCCGCACGGGCTGCCACTCGACAGGCATCCGCTCCTCCACTCCCCGTCCGGGCGTATGCGTACATCCCGACTATGTCACACACGCCATGTGGTCGGACCGCAAGCGAGGAGCGCGGTGATCAGTAGGTGACGGTGATACGGCGGGCCGTGCCGTCCACCCGGACCCGGCCGCCGAACGGGATGATGGCCTGCGGGTCGGTGTGGCCGCAGTCGACGTCGAAGACGGCCATGGTGCCGGGTGCGTACTCCGCGAGGGCGCGCAGCACCGCCTCCCGCTGCTGCCGCCGGTACAGCGCACCGGCTTCGGCGTCGAGCGGCTTGTCGAAGGACCAGTTCTTGGCGCGCGCCATCAGCAGGGCGGGGAACCGCCGCAGCAGTCCCCGCTCCCCCATGTTGCGCAGGATCCGGTACACCTCGTCGGCGCTCGGCAGCTCCTCGGAGGTTTCGAGGAACAGCACCCGGCCGTCGTACGCCTCCGGCGGCAGGATCTCCCGGTCGGCCATCAGCATCCAGGCCAGGATCTCCAGGTTGCCGCCCCAGCTCGCCCCCTCCACCACCCGGTGCGGGTTGTGCCAGGTCCAGCCGTCGGCGGGGAGCAGGTCGGGCTCCTGCTCGAAGGTGTGCGGGTCCTTCCAGTCCCGGTCGACGCTGCCGCTCTCCTTCGCGGGCGCCAACTCGTACTCGCCGTGGGTGAAGAGCGCGGCCCGCAGTGACTCGGCCGTCTGCGGGTGCAGCGCGCCGGGCCGGCCGAACTCGACCATGAGCGAACCGCCGTGGTAGCCGACGATGCCGAGGTTGTCGAGCAGCACCAGCAGGTTGGTGTTGTCGCTGTAGCCGAAGAACGGCTTGGGGTTGGCCCGCAGCAGTTCGCGGTCCAGGTGGGGCAGCAGCGTGATCTGGTCGTCGCCCCCGATGCTGGCTATGACCGCCTTGATCTCCGGGTCGGCGAAGGCCGCGTGGAGGTCGGCGGCGCGCTGCTGCGGCGTGGAGCCCATCTTCCGGGTCGCGGGGTATTCCACCGGCTCCAGGCCGAAGTCCTCGCGGAGCCTGCGCAGTCCCAGTTCGTACGGCAGCGGGAGGAGGCCGGGAAGTCCGGAGGAGGGCGAGAGCACGGCGACGCGGTCGCCGGGCCGGGGCTTGGAGGGATACGAAGATGTCATCCGGTGAGCTTAGGCAGCGTCCCCGGGAACGACCTCCGGATTTTCCCCACCGGGACGCAACGGGCCGGCCGGGGTGCCCTGGTGGAAGTACATCCGCCAGGCGCCGCCGCTGCGGCGCCACACCGAACTGCGCCTGAACAGAAGGCCGTCGCGCACGGTGGCGTACGTCAGATGGACCAGGTCCGGGGCCAGCAGCCGGCCGGAGAGGTCGGTGACCTCCGGGCCGGGACCGTACTCCTCGACGGCGGAGGTGACGGCGAGGATGGAGGCGCGGTCATAGCGGCGTCCGGACGCGCCGAATTCGGTGAACTCCGGGTCGAGCAGCTCGCTCACCGCCTCGGGTGACGCCCGCACCTCGGGTTCGAGCAGCCGCAGTTCGCCCCGCATGGCGGCCCGTACGGCCCGCCCCTCCTCGTCGCTGAGTTTCATGCGGCCCGACTCTACGTCGACGATGTGCGGTGTCAGACCAGGACCAGCAGGTCCATCCAGCTGACGGCGGGCCGGTCCGGCTCCTGTTCCGCCGCCGTCCGCAGCCGGCGCATCCCGCGCTCGAACTCCTCGTCGTCCAGACCGCGCAGCTTGGCGTCGGTGTCCCGCCTGATCCGGTCGGCGAACTCGGCGAGGCTCGGCGCGCTCTCCTGCGGTACGGCGTGCAGCGCGACGCGGGTGAAGCCGGCCCCGGCGAACGCGGCGCACGTCTGCTCCACGGTCGGGTAGCCGTCGACGATGCGCTCGGCACCGGGGAAGAACCGAACCCGCAGGTCACGGGCGCACCTGCCGGGGAAGGAGTTGCGGACGAGCACCGGGGCGCCGGGCTTCAGCGCCCTGCGCAACTCCCGCGCGGCGGCGGCCAGGTCACCGATGTGGTGGACGACCGAACCGAGCCAGGCCGCGTCCGCGCAGCCGTCCGGCACGGGCAGCGCCTCGGCCCGCCCGTCCAGCGCCTCGATCATTTCGTGGCGGGGGATCAGCTCCCGCATGGCGTGGGCCGGTTCCACGGCCAGCACCCGGACACCGAACCAGTCGGCGAACGCGGAGGCGAAGGAGCCGGTTCCCGCGCCCACGTCAAGGACGGTGGCACCGGGTGCGAGGTCCACCTCCGCGGCAACGGCGGCGCGCCATGCGGTCAGCCCGTCGCGCGGAATCTCACGGGCGAGGCGGTAGTCCTCGGCGAAACGACGGTCGGGAGCGGTCGCTTCCATGGGCCCTCACTTCCGGGGGCGCTCAGGCCGGTCCGCCGCGCCTCGTGGGCGGATGTTAGCTACTGGCCCTTCAGTTGTCTAGACCAAGGGTGGTGGAGGTCGGCCGCCCCTGCTGCCCGAGAATCCGTCCACCCAGTTCATAGGATTCTCAGGCAACCCGGATACGGTGTCGGCGTGACCCAGACGAGCCCGCCCGGCTGGCATCCAGACCCCGGGTATTCAGGATTTGGCCCCCGCCAGGAGCGCTGGTGGGACGGCACCCAGTGGACCGACCACCTGCGCGTACCACCGGCGGCCGCCCGCAGCCGACGCATACGCATGGGGGCCGGCATCACCGCGGCCGTGGTGGTGCTCGCCGCTGTCGGGGGTGGTGTCTATCTGCTCAACGACGACTCGGGCGGCAGTAACGATTCCGCCTCCTCCCCGTCGGCGTCCCCGTCCCCCGGTCCCGACCGGCAGCGCGGCGGACCCGGCGACAGCGGCGGAAACGGTGACGACCGCGGTGACGGTGGCAGCAGCGGCGGCAGCGAGTCGCCCGAGCAGGACCAGCCGGAGATCGAAAAGGGTTACGCGACGGACCTGGCCAGCGGCATCAGCATTCCGGTGCCCGCCGGCTGGAAGGGCGAGTCGGGCATGGGCGCCGGGGTGACCACCGGTTCGTACGCCTGCCCGGGCGACACCGGCGAGAAGTGCGTGCGCGGCGGGGTGTTCTCCGCCCCCGCCGAGGCGCTGAAGCTGACGACCAAGACCGCGAAGGCCACCGCCGAGAAGGACATCGAGGCCAACGCCGAAGCGTCCTACGGCGAGAAGATCTACGGCGGCATCACCTCGCACGAGGAGCTGAAGTCCGAGGCGGTGACCGTCGCCGGGCAGCAGGGCTACCGGGTCCGCTGGAAGGTGGTGACCAAGAACGGCGACGACGGCTACGTCGAGTCGCTGGCCTTCCCCTCCCCGCTGGCCAAGGACATGCTGGTGGTGGTCCGCTCGGGCTTCGACATCAACGCCAAGGCCCCCGCGCTCTCCGTCCTCGACGACATGACCAAGGGCATCAAGGCGGCCTCGGGCGGCGGTACCGGCGGCGGCGGTACCGACGCCTGACCGTCCGAAGGTCAAGGCCGGTACAGAGCCGGACCGCACGGCCCCGGGTGCGCCCCCGGGGCCGCGGGCGGTCCGGCTGAGTACCCGGGCCGCTCGCTTCTGAGTACGTCACCCGATCCCCAGCCCGGCCGGCCCCGCTGGAATGGGGTCATGGCTCCCGACGCACAGCGCCTCCGCATCCGGCACGTCACCAGCGCCGGCACGACCCTGGCCCTTTCGCTCGCCCCGCTCGTGATCGGTGTGCTGTTCGCGCGCACGATGACCCTGGACCCGCACACGCCGGTGAACGCCCTGATCACCAGGGGTGGCAGGGGCGCGGTCCCGTCGCCCGCGCAGTGGGGCGGCTGCGGCCGGACCGCGCTGCGCCGGTGCCGGAGCGCGTGCCGCCCCCTCGCCCGGCCGAAAATCCGGTTCCCTCGCGTGCGCCGCCTTCCCTAGACTCGCCCCACACCGCGCGCCGGCCGTCCGCCGTCGCGTCCGCCGTGACCGTTGAGGGGAGACCGCCGTGCGCCACCGCACCGCCGCCGTCGTCCCCCCGTCGCGGTTCGAGGTGATCCTGGTGTCTCGTACCGCCCGGCGCCGGCTGCGCGGCCGGCCCCGGACCCCGTGACGAACACCCGGGCCTCTCAAGTCTTCTGACTCGTTGTCACCGCCCCCCGCACGGGAGCGGTGACGGGCTCCGCAGGCCCCTCTCCGGGCCGGTTCGTCCGGGCATCGCGCCGTCTTCTTCCGGATCATCCCGAAAGGCCACCGGCCGTGCGTACCCACCAGAACCGTTCCGTCGTCGCCGCACTCGACACCGTCCGCAACCTGGGCATCCTCGCCCACGTCGACGCCGGCAAGACCACCGTCACCGAGCGCATCCTGTACACCACCGGCACCACCCACAAGCGCGGCGAGGTGCACGACGGGACGACCATCACGGACTTCGACTCCCAGGAACGCGACCGGGGCATCACCATCTTCGCCGCGGCCGTCAGCTGCACCTGGGCCGGTCACCGCATCAACCTGATCGACACCCCGGGGCACGTCGACTTCGCCGACGAGGTCGAGCGTTCGCTGCGGGTGCTCGACGGCGCGATCGCGGTGTTCGACGCGGTGGCAGGGGTCGAGCCGCAGAGCGAGTCGGTGTGGCACCAGGCGGACCGGCACGCCGTCCCGCGCATCGCCTTCGTGAACAAGCTGGACCGGGCCGGCGCCGACCTGGACAGCGCGGTCGCCTCCATCCGGGAGCGGCTGCACACCGTTCCGCTCGTGGTGCAGCTGCCCATCGGGGCGGAGGACGCCTTCCGCGGAGTGGTCGACCTGGTGCGCATGCGGGCCCTGGTGTGGGCGGACGGCGCCGACACGTACGAGGAGGGCGAGGTGCCCGACGGGCTCCGCGAGGAGGCGGCCCGGCGCCGGCGGCTCCTGGAGGAGGCGGTGGCGGAGCTGCACCCGGCGGCGCTCGAGGAGTTCTGCGTCCGCTCCGAGCTCTCGGCGCGGACGCTGGCCGGGGCGCTGCGCGACCTGACGCGCACCGGCGAGGGAGTGGTGGTGCTGTGCGGTTCGGCGTACCGGAACCGGGGTGTCGAACCGTTGCTGGAGGCGGTCGTCGCGTACCTGCCCTCCCCTCTCGATGTGCCGCCGGTACGCGGCATGCTCGACGGGGCGGAGCAGGAGCGGGCCGCCGATCCGGAAGGGCCGTTCGCCGCGCTGGCGTTCAAGGTGAACGCGACCGCGACCGGCCGGCTGACCTATCTGCGCGTGTACTCGGGGACGATCGGGAAGGGGGAGACGGTGCTGGACGCGAGCACCCGGCGCGGTGAGCGCGTCGGCCGCATCCTGCGGGTCCAGGCGGACCGGCATGTGGACGTGGACGCGGCGGTGGCGGGCGACATCGTCGCGGTCATCGGCCCCAAGGCCGTCCGCCCCGGTGCCACGCTGTGCGCTCCCGGCGCCCCGCTGGTCCTGGAACCGCCCACGGTGGCCGACCCGGTCGTGTCCGTGGCGGTCGAGGCGAAGCGGAGCACGGACACGGAGCGGCTGATGGCCGCGCTGGTCCGGCTGGCCGAGGAGGACCCGTCGCTGGTGGTGCGTACGGACCCCGAGACCGGTCAGACCGTCCTCTCGGGCATGGGCGAACTGCATCTGGAGGTGGCCGCGGAGAAGATCCGCCGTGACCACGGTCTGGACGTAGGAATCGGCCGGCCACAGGTCGCGCACCGGGAGGCGCTGGTGCGCGGGGTGTCCGGGCTGGTCTACCGGCACGTCAAACAGGACGGCGGGGCCGGGCAGTTCGCGCATGTCGTCATCGACGTCGAACCGCTGGAAGCCACCGGCGGGGACGGCGGCGAGGGGGCCGCGGGGTTCGCGTTCCGTTCGGCGGTCGTCGGCGGCCGGGTGCCGCAGGAGTACGTGCGGGCGGTCGAGGCGGGCTGCCGGGACGCGCTGGCCGAGGGTCCGCTCGGCGGGCATCCGGTGACCGGGGTGCGGGTGACGCTGACCGATGGCGCCACCCATCCCAAGGACTCCTCGGAGATGGCGTTCCGCACGGCCGGGCGCTTCGCGCTCCGGGAGGCGCTGCGGGCCGGCACGACGGTGCTCCTGGAGCCTGTCGTCGAGGTCACGGTCACCGTGCCCGGTGACGCGGTCGGCGGGGTGCTCGGCGACCTGGCCGCCCGGCGCGGCCGGGTCTCCGGGTCCACCACGCGGGGCGGCGCGGCGGTGGTGACGGCGACCGTGCCGCTGGCCGAGCTGTTCGGTTACGCGACACGGCTGCGGAGCCGTACGCAGGGCCGGGGCACGTTCACCACCCGGGCCACGGGGTACGCGCCGGCCCCGGCCGTCACAGCCACCGGGACCGGCTGACGGAAACGGGTCCCGCCCGCCTCATCGGCGGGCGGGACCTGTCGTCGTCGCGGCCGGGGTCAGGCTCCCGGTACGGGGTACGTCGGGTACTCGACGCCGGAGACGTGCTGCACGACCCGGATGACCTGGCACGAGTAGCCGAACTCGTTGTCGTACCAGAGGTAGAGGATCGCGTTGTCGCCGTCGACCTGGGTGGGTCCCGCGTCGACGATGGAGGCGTGGCGCGAGCCGATGAAGTCGCTCGACACCGCGTCCGGGGCGGTCGTGAAGTCAATCTGGCGCTTCAGCGGGGAGGTGAGCGACACCTCGCGGAGGTGGTCGAGGACCTCTTCGCGGGTGGCCTCGCGGCCCAGCTTCAGGCTGAGGATCGCGATCGAGACGTCCGGCACCGGGACGCGGATCGAGCTGCCCGTGATCGTCGCCTCCAGGTCGGGCAGGGCCTTCGCCACGGCGGAGGCGGCACCCGTCTCGGTGATGACCATGTTGAGCGGCGCGGAGCGGCCACGGCGGTCGGAGCCGTGGTAGTTGTCCAGCAGGTTCTGGTCGTTGGTGAACGAGTGGATGGTCTCCACGTGTCCGCGCAGCACCCCGTACTCGTCGGCCATCGCCTTCAGCGGCGGCACGATCGCGTTGGTGGTGCAGGACGCGCAGGAGATGATCTGCTCGTCCGGCTTGATCATGTCGTGGTTGACGCCGTGCACGACGTTGAGGACGTCGCCCTTGCCGGGCGCGGTCAGGACGACCTTGGCGACACCGGGCCGCAGGTGCTTCGAAAGGCCCTCGCGGTCGCGCCACTTACCGGTGTTGTCGATGAGGATGGCGTCGTCGATGCCGTACGCCGTGTAGTCGACCGACGTCGGGTCGTCCGAGTAGATGACCTGGATCTCGTTGCCGTTGGCGATAATCCGGTCGTTGGCCTCGTCCACGGTGATCGTGCCCTGGAACTGGCCGTGGATGGAGTCGCGGCGCAGCAGCGAGGCACGCTTGACGATGTCCTGGCCCGCGCCCTTGCGGACCACGATCGCGCGCAGCCGCAGGCCGTTGCCGGAGCCCGCCTTCTCGATGAGCAACCGGGCCAGGAGGCGGCCGATGCGGCCGAATCCGTAGAGGACGACGTCGCGCGCCTCGCGGCGCTCGATCTTGTTGTCCCCCGTGGCGCCGGCGACGGCCTCCGCGGTGAACTCGGCGGCGGTCAGGCCCCGGTCGTCGGCCTTGTGCAGGGCGGCGAGCATGCCGATGTCGATCTGGGAGGGGCCGAGGTCCAGCGTGGTGAGGGCCTGGAGGAAGGGCAGGGTCTCGGTGACCGAGAGCTCCGCGCCGTCGATCTGCCGGGCGAATCGGTGGGTCTTGAGGATGCTCACCACCGATTTGTTCACCAGCGAGCGGCTGTGCAGGAGGACGGTGACGTCCCGCTCGCGGTGCAGCTTCCCGATGATCGGAATCATCGACTCCGCGATTTCCTCGCGGTTCTTCCAGTTGGTGAACGCGTCGTCATTGACAGTCACAGGTTTATCTTTCGAGCTAGGAGGCGCTCATATGGTAACCGGACCTTCATTCGAGCACTCACCCGGTCCGACCTCCGCCCTCACGCCTCGACGCGCACCGGCCGACCCGTGCGCAGCGACCGGTCGGCGGCCTCCGCGATCAGCAGCGCGGCCAGCGCGTCGCCCCCGGTGCAGGGGCTCGGCCGCAGTCCCGAGGCGACCTCTGTGAACGCGGCCATCTCGGCGACGTATGCCTCGTGGAAGCGGCTGAGGAACCCGTCGTACGGAGCGGCGGAGGACACCGCGCCGGTGGTGGTCCGCAGCGGGGCGCGCTCGTCGTATCCGGTGGCCAGGGTGGAGCGCGAGCCGGCGACCTCCATGCGCACGTCGTAGCCGGCGCCGTTGTAGCGGGTGGCGGTGCAGCTGACCAGGGTGCCGTCGTCGAGCGTGAGGACGGTGACGGCGGTGTCGACGTCCCCGGCCGCGGCGAACGCCGGATCGCCCCGGTCGGCCCCGGTGGCGCTGACCTCGACGACCTCACGGCCGGTGACCCAGCGCACGCTGTCGAAGTCGTGCACGGCGCAGTCGCGGAAGATGCCGCCGGAGAGCGCCAGGTATCCGGCCGGCGGCGGCGCGGGATCGGCGGTGCACGCCCGTACGGTGTGCAGCCGGCCCAGGTCCCCGGCGGCGACCGCGTCGCGCAGGGCGGCGTAGCCGGCGTCGAAGCGGCGCTGGAAGCCGACCTGGAGCGGCACCCCGGAGCCGGACAGCTCGGCGAGCAGGGCGCGGGTCGCCGCGGGGCCGACGGCGATCGGCTTCTCGCAGAAGACGGGTACCCCTGCGGCGGCGGCCGCGCGGACGAGCGTGTCGTGGACGGCGGTGGGGGCAGCGACCACGACCCCGTCCAGACCGGAGCCGAGCAGCCCGTCCAGGTCGCCCGCCCAGTCGGCGCCGATCTTCCCGGCCAGTTCGCGGGCCTGCTGCTCGACGGCGTCGTGCAGGACCAGGCGGCCGACCGCGGGCAGGGCGGCGAGGGTGGCGGCGTGGAACGCGCCGATGCGGCCGGTTCCGATGAGTCCGATGCGCATGCGCGGTGCCTCCGGGTCGGGAAGGGGCCGGCTGGCCGATGCCCCTGATCTTCGTCCTTGTATCCTCGCCGATCACGCATAGGGAGCCCGGCGTGGAACCGCTCACCAGGCTGCACCATCGACCGGACCAGCCCGGTTCCGCTGTACTTCCAGTTCGCCCAGCAGCTCCAACACCTCATCGAGACCGGCGTGTTGGCGCCCGGAGCGCCGGCGGGTGGAGCTGACCGGCCTCTACGGGGATCTGCAACGCGAGAACCGCCGCCCGCGCACCGAGGTCCTGTCGCTGCGCACCCGGCCCGCCGAGGGGCGGATCGCCTCGGCCCTCCGCCTCGGACCCGGGGCGGACACGCTCGTGCTGCGCCGGCTGCGGTACGCGGACGACGAGCCCATGGCGCTCCCGGAGAACCACCTCCCGGCCGGCCTGCTGGACCCGGGCGAGAAGGAGCTCTCGGCGCACGGCCTGTACGCCCTGTTCCGGCGGGCCGGCCTCGCCCTGCGCTCCGCCGAGCAGACCATCGGGGCCCGCCGGGCCACAGCGTCCGAGGCCCGGCTGCTGGCGGAGGCGCGCGGCGGCGCCCTGCTCACCATGGCGCGCACGGTCCTGGGCGACGGGGGCGCCCGGTGGAGTTCGGCTCCCACCTCTACCGGGCGTCCCGGTACTCCTTCGAGATGACGCCGACAGGCTCCTGACGGGATCGGGCAGCTACTGAAGCGGAAGCTGTCCGCCTTGTTTACATCGATGTACATGCGGCTTTACTGTTTCGCCGTCAGCAGCCCCACTCGGCCACCCCCCACGCCTCCGTGCCCCGAGGAAGGAAGCCCGTGCTCTCCTTGCGCCGACCCCCCGGACCCGCATCTCACCGCTCCCCCGCGCCGACCGGCCGCCTCGCCCGCTGGGCGGCGCGCGCCGCCGCCCCGGTCCTGGCCGCGGCAATCGGCCTGTCCTCCGGCCCCGCTTCGGCCGCTCCCGCGGCCTCCCTTTCCGCACCCGCCGTCGCCGCGGCCAACGGCACGCCCCTGGGCAGTGGCACCGGCCTCTACCCCAGGGCCATCCGGCTGGAGCACAACGGCGCCGCCAACGGCCGGGTGCTCGCGAGCGTCGTGAGCTTCAAGGGCAACAACGGCATCGGCGCCATCCACGAGAGCACCGACGGCGGGGCGACCTTCCGGCAGGTGGGCAGCGTGGCCGACCCGGAGTCGTCGGGCGGACAGGGCCTGTGCTGCTCCACCCTCTTCGAACTCCCCCGGCAGGTCGGCATGTTGGCGCCCGGGACCCTGCTGTGGGCCGCCTCATCCGGCGCGGACGAGCAGAACCGGCGCATGGCGCTGCGCGTCTGGCGGAGCAACGACGTGGGCCGGACCTGGTCCTACCTGTCCACCTGCGCCACCGCGAACGGCACGGGCGGGCTCTGGGAGCCCGAGTTCTCCGTCGCCGCCGACGGTGCACTCGTCTGCCACTACGCGGACGAGACGGACCCGGCGCACAACCAGAAGCTCGCGGCCGCCCGCAGTCACGACGGGGTCACCTGGCAGGACCGCCGCGACACGGTCGCCAGCTCCTGGGAGCCGGACCGGCCCGGCATGCCCATGGTGCGCCGGCTGCCGAACGGCACGAACTTCATGAGCTACGAGATCTGCAATCCCGGCGGCCAGTACCAGTGTGTCGTGCACTACCGGACCTCCCCCGACGGCTGGAACTGGGGCGACCCCGCCTCGCTCGGCTACCGCCCGGAGACCGTGGACGGCAAGTACTTCCGCGCCGCGCCCACCATCGCCTGGGCCCCCGCGCCGGGCGGCGGCGCGAACGGCCGGCTCCTCCTGATCGGCCAGCAGCTCCTCAACCGCGACGGCACCCCCGCCGCCGACAGCGGGCGCACGATCCTCGCCAACACGGAGAACGGCACCGGCCCGTGGTATGAGATCGAGGCCCCCGTGGAGGTCGCGGCACCGACCGCCACGTACTGCCCGAACTACAGCTCCCCGCTGCTGCCTTCGGCCGACGGCCGCACCGTCCTTGAGATCGCGACGGACTGGGACGGCGGGGTCTGCCGCCCGTACGTGGCCACCGGGCCGGTCACCGGCAGCGGTGACGCGGCCGGGGTCGCGGACGGGGCGCGGTACCGGCTGGTGAACGCCAACAGCGGCCACTGCCTGGACGTCGCCGCCGACTCACGGGACGCCGGCGGCAACGTACAGCAGTGGACCTGCAACGGCCTCGGCCCGCAGGCGTGGACGCTGCGGTCGCACGGCGACGCCTTCACGCTCACCGGTGTCAACAGCGGCTACTGCCTGGACGTGGAGAACGGCTCCGCCACGCCCGGCGCCAACGTCCGGCAGTGGTACTGCAACGCGGCGACGGCCCAGGACTGGCGGCTTCAGAACGCCGGACGGGGCTACTACCGCCTGGTCGTGAAGTCCTCCGGGCAGTGCCTGGACGTGTCGCAGGGCTCCCGTACGGCGGGGGCCAACGTCCAGCAGTGGACGTGCAACGGCCAGCAGCCGCAGCTCTGGCGGCTCGAACGGGTCTGACGACGACGGATTGCCCGCCCCCCTCCCGGCGGAGGGGGCGGGCATCCGTGGTGCGCTGCCGTCAGCCGGCGTCCGGTCCCTCGATCGCGGCGGGCCGCAGCTGGGCCTCCCGTATACGGGCGATGTCCAGCTTGGTGCCCCGGTCGAAGCGGTAGACGCCGTTCTGCTCCTGGAAGACGTCGGTCAGCTGGGTGTAGCAGTAGCCGAACATGTCCGGGTCCTCCAGCAGCGCACCGGTCAGGCCGGCGAACCGCTCGTGGAACTCGTCCTCGGCGCGCACCCGGTCGCCGTAGCCCCAGGAGACCGTACGGTCGCTGCCGGACTGTTCCGCGGCGGCCTCCGGGTCCCACCAGATCCCGCCGAACTCGCTGACGAAGTACGGCTGCCCCCGGTACGGCTGCGAGTACGGGGCGCCGTTCTCGTACGTGTTGACGAACGGCTCCCCCTCGGCGAGTCCGGAGACCAACTGCCGGAAGGCGGCCGGGTCCTGCTCGTAGGTGTGGGAGTCGTAGATGTCGGTCTCCAGGACCCGGTGCGCGTAGCCGGAGGCGTCGATCACCGGGCGCGAGGCGTCCATGGCCTTGGTGGCGAGGAACATCGCCCGGGTCACGTCGTCGAGCTGGGTGATCCGGTCGTGGAGCTTCTGGTACGTCTCGTTGAGCGGGCACCAGCCGATGATCGAGGGGTGCGAGTAGTCGCGCTCCACCGCTTCGAGCCACTGGGCCACGAACGACGCGTCCGGCCGCTGGTTGTCGCCGGAGGAACCGCCGGTCTCGCAGCCCCAGTCGCCGAACTCGCCCCACACCAGGTAGCCGAGCCGGTCGGCGTGGTGGAGGAAGCGCTCCTCGAAGACCTTCTGGTGCAGCCGGGCGCCGTTGAAGCCGGCTTCCATGGCCAGTTCGATGTCGCGGACCAGGGCCTCGTCGGAGGGGGCGGTCATCAGCCCGTCCGGGTACCAGCCCTGGTCGAGGACGAGGCGCTGGAAGCGGGGGCGGCCGTTGAGGAGGACGGCCTTGCCCCGGATGCCCACCGCGCGCAGGCCCGCGTAGCTCTCGACGGTGTCGGCCGCCTCGCCGTCGGGGCGGAGGAGTTCGAGGCGCAGCCCGTACAGGTGGGGGTCCTCGGGGCTCCACTCGCGGCGCCGGTCCTGCGGGACGGGCAGGTGCAGGCGGGGTGCGAGGTCGAGGTCGGCGCGGGCCTCGGCGCGGCAGACCTCGCCGGTGTCGTCGCTGAGGACGGCGCGCACCCGGAGGCCGGGGCGGTTGGCGGACAGGGGCAGTTCGAGGTGGAAGGCGCTGCCGGCGAGGTCGGGGGTGATGCGGGGGCGGCGCAGGTGGGCGTCGGTGACCGGCTCGGCCCAGACGGTCTGCCAGATCCCTGTCGTACGCGTGTAGCTGCAGTCGTGGTTGGCGTACTGGACGGCCTGCTTGCCGCGCGCCTGCGGGCCGGACTTCGGGTCGCGGGCGCGGACGGTGATCTCCACCTCGCGTCCGGCCGGGGCGAGTTCGCCGAGGTCGGCGGTGAAGGGGGTGAACCCGCCGCGGTGGCGCACGACTTCGGTGCCGTCCACCCAGACGGTGGTGTCGTGGTCGACGGCCCCGAAGTGCAGCAGGACCCGGCGGCCGGCCCACTCGGCGGGCGGGGTGAACCGGCGCCGGTACCAGACGGCCTCCAGGAAGTCGGTGTTGCCGACGCCGGACAGCTCGGACTCGGGGGCGAAGGGTACGAGGATCTCGCCGGTCAGGTCGCGGTCGAGGAGGCCCCGTTCGAGACCGCTGTCCCCCTGGTCGGTCTCGAACTGCCAGGTCCCGTTGAGGTTGAGCCAGTCGCGCCGTACGAACTGCGGGCGCGGGTACTCCGGACGGGGGACGGAGGGGGTGTGCACAGGTACTCCAGGTGGATCGTGGTGGCGGCCGGGAGGCGGGCGCCGGGGCAGGGACAGTCGGGCGGGGTCAGCCGCCGCCGAGGCCGGTGGTGGCGACGGAGTTGACGATGCGCCGCTGGAAGAGCAGGAACATCACGATCAGTGGGAGCGCGGCCAGCAGGGCGGACGCCATGGACTGGGCGTACTGGATGCCGTACGCGTCCTTCACGGTGGCGAGGCCGACCGGGAGCGTCATGAGGTCCGGGTCGTTGGTGACGATGAAGGGCCACATGAAGTTGTTCCACGCGCCGATGAACACGAAGATCGCGACGGCGGCGACGATCGGCCGGGACAGCGGGAGCACGATGGATGTGAAGACCCGCAGTTCGGAGGCGCCGTCGATGCGCGCGGCGTCCTCCAGTTCGCGGGGTATCCCGTCGAAGAAGCGCTTCAGGATGAAGACCATCATGGGTGCGACGACCTGCGGCAGGATGACCGCCGTGTAGGTGTCGACGAGGTGGAACATCGTCATCTGCTCGAAGAGCGGGACGATGAGGAGCTGTGGCGGCACCATGATCGCGGCGACGGTGATCGCGAGGAGGGCGCGGCGGCCGCGGAAGGTGCCGCGCGAGAATCCGTACGCGGCGAGCGTCGAGACGGCCGTGGTGAGCACGGTGACGAGGACGGATATGAACAGGCTGTTGAACGCCCAGGTCGGCACGTTCCCCCGGTCCAGGATCTGCCGGTAGGCGGAGAGCGTCAAGGCGCCCTTGAACGGCGAGAGCCCCGACCTCATCACGTCCTGCTCGCTCTGGAGCGAGGTGGCGACGGCCCAGAGGAAGGGCAGCAGCCAGACGACGGCGAGGACGGTCAGCGTGCTTCCGGCGAGCACCTTCGGCAGGCGCCCGTGGCCGAGCAGCAGGGGCGAGCCGGACTCCTCGCGGCGTGGCCGGCGCGGCCGGCGCACGGGGGTGGAGATGGCGGACACGGTCAGCCCTCCTGACGGAAGAAGCGGAGTTGCAGGACGGAGACGACGATGACGATCGCGAAGAAGATGTAGCTGACCGCGGAGGCGTAGCCCAGCCGGTATCCGGTGAACCCGACGTCGTAGACGTACTCCAGGATCGGGCGGGTCGAGCCGTTGGGGCCGCCCTTGGTGAGGATGTAGATCTGGTCGAACACCTTGAGCGACGCCAGGACTTGGAGCATCGCGACCAGCACGGTGGTGTGGCGCAGCTGCGGCAGCGTGACGGACCACAGCCGCCGCCAGGCGCCCGCGCCGTCGAGCGCGGCGGCCTCGTCGTAGGTGACGGGCAGGGACTGCAGGGCGGCCAGGTAGAGCAGGAAGTTGAAGCCGACGGTCCACCAGACGGTGAGCGCGGCGACCGACCACATCGCCACCGACTCGTCGGAGAGCCAGCCGACGGGCTCCATTCCCAGCGAGGTCAGCAGTTGGTTGCCGAGGCCGATGTCCGGCTGGTAGAGCCACGTCCAGATGAGCGTGACCACCGTGACCGGCAGCAGGTACGGGGCGAAGTAGGCCAGCCGCCACACCCACTGGCCGGCCAGTCCGCTGTGCACGAGCAGCGCCATGCCCAGGGCGACCAGGACGAGCGGTACGCAGGAGATGAGGGTGAAGAAGGCGGTGTTGCCGAGGCTGCTCCAGACGTCCGGGTCCCCGAACGCCTCGGTGTAGTTGGCGAATCCGACGAACTCGGTGCCGCGCAGGCTGAGCGAGGCGTCGGTGAGGCTCATCCAGAGGCCCTGGACGACGGGCCAGACCAGGAAGAGCGCGAAGACGACCAGGAACGGCAGGACGAACAGCCCGCCGCCCCGGGTCAGCGAGCGGCGGCGCCCGGGGGCAGCCGGTTTCGCGGAGGGGGGCTGCGGGGGCGCCGCGGCTCCGGCGGGCGCGGTGGTGGTCACGATGCGGCTCCTTCGGCTGTCGTCAGGCGACCGGGTTGGGCCGGCGCAGCAGGGTGTCCGCCTCGCGGACCATCTGCCGTACCGCCTTCTCGGCGGAGGTGTTGCCCAGCAGCGCCGACTGGAGCGGCTGGCACATGCGGTTCTGGAAGTTGCCGCCGGCTCCGGCGAACCAGTTCGGCGGGTCGAGCACGGCGATCTCGCCGGCGGCCGCGTAGGACGACTGGGGGTCGAGCTTCGCGTACTCGGGGCGGGCCTGCACCGGCAGGTAGGCGGGGATGTGGCCCGCGCTCGCCCAGGTCAGGCTCTGCTTGACGATCTCGGCGATGTACCGGTGGGCCTGCCGGCGCCGGGCCGGGTCCGGGTCGCTCTGGTGCGGCAGGACGAAGCTGTGCGAGTCGGCGTAGACGGCCGGGCGGGCGAAGACCTGCGGGAAGGGGGCGGCGCCGAGGTGCTTGATGCCGGACTTGCGGAACGTGGGCAGCTCCCACTCCCCCGCCATGATCATGCCGCCCCGGCCGTCCATGAAGGCGGCCATCGCGCCGTTGTAGTCGAGGTTGTTGGGGTTGGTGCGCCCGTCGAAGAGCTGCTTCATGAAGGTCACGGCCTTCACCGCGGCGTCGATGTCGATCTTCGGCGGCCCGCCGTCGGGCAGCGTGAAGGAGGCGCCGGTCTGGGCGTACAGCGCGGCGAACTGGCGCCAGCTCTGGGCGGTGTCGGTGACATGGCCGAAGAGCACACCGGACTTGCCGGTGACCTCGGCGAGCTTCTTGCCGGCGTCCAGGAACGCCTCGGGCGATCCCATCGGCGCCAGGTGGCCGGAGGGGTCGAGCAGACCGGCCTTGTCGGCCACGTCCTTGTCGTAGAAGACGATGAAGGGGTGGACGTCCAGCGGGACCGCGTAGACCGTGCCCTTGTGCTGGGCGCGCTTCCAGACGGCGGGCGCGAAGTCCTTCTCGCTGACGCCGAATTCGGCGAGGACGTCCAGGTCGAGCGGGTCGAGCAGGCCGCCGGGTGCGTAGCCGGCCAGCCGTGACAGGTGCATCACCGCGACGTCGGAGGCCCGGCCGCCGGCGGCCGACATGGCGAGTTTCGTGTAGTACGACGGGCCCCAGTCCAGGATCGTCCGGTCCACGTCGAAGCCGTCGGCGCCCTTCGAGACGGTGGCGATCATCTCGTCCATGAGCATGCCGTCGCCGCCCTGGAACAGGTCCCAGACCTTCAGCGCGGACGCCTCACCGGCGCGGGCCGGCGAGGCGCAGCCGGTGAGCGGGCCGGCCGCCAGCAGCGCGGCCGCTCCGGCGGTCCCGTAACGCAGCAGCTCACGGCGGCCGAGGCCGGGCGACCGGTCCGGGTACCGGGCTCCGGGCAGCCCTCGTGCGGGAGGTGCAGAGTTCATCACTGACCTTTCGACGCCGGACGACGTGCCCGGCCGACGGCAGGCCATCGGCACGGCAGCCGTCGGCCGCCCGTGCACATCGGGGGTGATCCGCGCCGGTCTCCCGATGCGGTGCCCTGTTTTTACATCGATGTACATTGGCTGTAAAGAGCTGGGTCATCACCTGTGCCGGATGCACCGCCCATCCGGCCCGGGCCGCCGGAGTCCACGGCATAGACTCGGCGCGGACCGAGGGTGGGGAGCTACGGGTGGCACGACCGAGGATCAAGGACGTCGCACGGCACGCGGGGGTGTCGGAGAAAACGGTGTCCAACGTGCTCAACGACTATGTGCACGTCTCCGAACGGACGCGGCGCGTGGTGCAGGAGGCCATCGACCACCTCGGCTACCGCATCAACCTCGCCGGACGCCACCTGCGCAGCGGACGCACCGGGATCATCGCTCTTGTGGTGCCCGAACTCGACGTCCCGTACTTCGCCGAGCTGGCCCGGCACGTCGTCCGGGAGGCCGAAAAACGCTCCCTGACCGTGCTGATCCACCAGTCCGGCGCCGACCGGGAACGCGAGAAGGCCGCCCTGGCCGGATTCGGCTCCGACTTCGTGGACGGCGTCATCCTCAGCCCCCTCGCCCTCGCGCCGGACGACTTGCGCGCCCACACCGGGCCACCCCCGACCGTCCTGCTCGGCGAGCTGCTCAACGAGGGCGCCGACCATGTCGCGATCGACAACGAACGCGCGGCCCATGAGGCCACCGCGCACCTGCTGGCCCTGGGCCGCCGCCGCATCCTCACCGTCGGCGGCCGGGAGGACGGCTGCGTCGGCACCGCCCAGGCCCGCACCCGGGGCTTCCGCCTCGCGCTGGCCGCGGCGGGCGTGCCGTACGATCCGGCTTCGCTGCTGCCGGTCGAGGCGTTCCACATCGGCGACGGCGCCGAAGCGGTGCGCCGGGTGCTGAGCGAGGGCGTCCGGCCGGACGCCCTGCTGTGCCTCAACGACCAGTTGGCGCTGGGTGCGCTGCGCGCGCTGCACGGGTACGGGGCACGGGTCCCCGAAGACGTGGCGGTGATCGGCTTCGACGACGTGGAGGGCGGCCGCTACAGCGTGCCGTCCCTGAGCACGGTCGCCCCGGACAAGGAGGCGGTGGCCCGGGTCGCGGTGGACCTGCTCCTGCACCGCATCGACGAGGCCACCCGGCCCGAGGGGGCCGGCTTGGCGTCCCCGGTGTCCCCGCAGGACCGTGTGGTGGCGCACCGGCTGGTCCTGCGCGAGTCCACGGAGGGGTCGGGCGCGCGCGACGGGGTGTGGTGAGCGGGCGGGCCCCGGGCCTCGGCGGGTGAGCGGGCGGATCCCGGTCGGTGAGCCGCGGGGTTCAGCCCGTGAGCAGCTGCTCCAGGGTCCGCCGGAGTGCGGCGCCACCCTCGAAGAGCACCGCGGTCAGGCCCAGCTCGCGGGCCGCCCGGACGTTGGCCTCGCGGTCGTCCACGAAGAACGCCTCGGCGGCGGTGGCGCCGAGCATGCCGAGCGCCCCCGCGAAGGCTTCCTCGGCGGGCTTGGTCGCGCCCAGCACGCTCGAGAAAGCGAGCACGTCGAAGCGGGCGTGCACCTCGGGCAGCCCGTCGGGGAGAGCGGCGCGCAGCAGCGCGTCGTTGTCCGTGAACAGCGCCGTCGGGTGCGCCCGCACGAGGTCGACGGCGGCGAGGACCTGCGGGTCGGGCTCGAACGCGCCGCACCAGACGCGACGCAGCTCCTCGGACGTACCGGCGAATCCCAGGCGCCGCCCGATCTCCGCCTCCACGTCCTCGGCGCTCCCCTGTCCGCGGTCCCAGGCGCGGATCAGCCCTGAGGCGTAGAGCTCCGCCTCGACGCGGTGCGCGGGCAGCCCGCAGGCCGCGCCGAGGAGCTCCAGCCGCCGCTCACGGTGGAAACGGCAGACGACACCGCCGAGATCGAAAAGGAACACCCGAGGCTTCATGCGCGGCAACCTAGCTCATCGCGCCCGGACGGGCCGCTTCCGGAAACGGAGGAGGGCCGGTCCCGAGAACGGAAGAGGGCCGGTCCCGGATCGCTCCGCGACCGGCCCTCGGTCAGGCCGTCTGCTGTGGGATCAGTGCCCCATCATGGCGGCCGGGTCCGCGGCCTTGACCTTCTTGCGCGGCAGGAGCAGCGCGGGGACGAGGCACACGGCGACCAGGATGGCCGCCACCAGGAACACCGAGGCGAACGCGTCGCCCATCTGGTCCTTGATGCCGACGGGGGTGGTCGCGGTGATGTCCTTGATGCCGTTGGTGAGGAGCACCGAGAACAGGGCGGTACCGATCGAGGCGGCCACCTGCTGGACGATGTTCATCAGGGTCGAGCCGCGGGCCACGGTGTGCTCGCGCAGGGTGGCCAGCGCCGACGCCATGATCGGCATCATCGAGGCGCCCATGCCGAGACCCATGATGGCGAGCGCGGTGATGATGTACGCGTAGGACGTGTCGGCGGTGAGCTGGGTGAACATGCCCATGCCGACGGTGATGACCGCGATGCCGGTGATGACGATCTTGCCGGGGCCGATGCGGTCCGCGAGCATACCGGCGATCGGCATGGTGATCATCGCGCCGATGCCCTGCGGGGCGAGAAGCAGCCCGGCGTCGAACGCCGACTCGCCGCGCACCTGCTGGAAGTAGAGCGGGAACAGCAGGCTGGCGCCGAAGAACGCCATGGCGAACAGCGACATGGCGATCACCGAGACGCTGAGGTCGCGGTTCTGGAAGAGCCGCAGATCGATCAGCGGGTGGATGTTGCTGGGGCGCAGCGCCCAGGGGACGAACGCGACGAGCAGCACCAGGCCGATGGCCGCGGGCACCAGGACCTTGGCGGCCCAGACGGTGCCGGTCTCCGGGATGGAGGAGACGCCGTACAGGAAGGTCGCGAGGCCCGGCGAGAGCAGCAGGACGCCCACCCAGTCGAAGGTCTCGGACGGCTCCACGTTGTCCTTGGGCAGCACGAGCACCGCGTACACCAGGGCTATCGCGCCGATCGGCAGGTTGATCAGGAAGATCCAGTGCCAGGAGGCGTGGTCGATCAGCCAACCGCCCAGGATGGGACCGAAGATCGGACCGAGCAGCATGGGGATGCCGAGAACGGCCATCACACGGCCGACCCGCTCGGGGCCGGCAGCGCGCGTCAGGATCGTCATGCCGAGCGGCATCAGCATGCCGCCGCCCAGGCCCTGAATGACCCGGAACGCGACCAGCATCTCAAGGGAGTTGGCAGCGGCGCAGAGCGCCGACCCGGCCGCGAACAGCACGACCGCGAGCAGATAGAGACGTTTTGTCCCGAACCTGTCGGCGGCCCAGCCGGTCAGCGGGATGACGCTCGCGAGGGCCAGCGTGTAGCCGGTCATCGTCCAGGCCACCTGGGCCGAGGTCGCGTTGAAGGTCTTCTGGAACGTCTGGAGCCCCACCGAGACCACGGTGATGTCGAGAATCGACATGATCCCGCCGAGCACGACTACGCCGGCGACGAGGAGGACTTTACTGTCGAGCTTGTCGCTGGGCGAGCCCCCTGGGGGACTCGACTCGATCCGTTGCGACGTGGTCATGAATCAGCCTTTCGGAGAAGAGACGGAACTGCCCCATGTCGCTTGACCGGTCGACGCATGCAACCCCCCGGCCGGCGGCGAAGCGCTCCGGCGTACGTGAGAAGAATTCTGCGCCCATGGGGCGGCCCGAACTCGACCGGGGTGCGGTCCACAACGGACGGATCACCGGCGCGGGATTCATCTGATCCGTTATGGACCTGAATGTACCAGCGGCGGTTGACGGCGGGCCGTCCCGGTCGACCCCAGGACCCTACGGCCCGGGCCCGGCGATTTCCTCTTCTTTTCGGCGCCGACGGCACGGCTTTCGGCGGCGACGCACGGCAGAGGGCCGGTCTCGGATTTCTCCGAGACCGGCCCTCGATCTACGACTGTCACCAGTCGGGACGACAGGATTTGAACCTGCGACCCCTTGACCCCCAGTCAAGTGCGCTACCAAGCTGCGCCACGTCCCGATGCCCGCCTGACCTGGGGTTTCCCCCTGGCCGAACGCGCATGAGAACAATACCGCACTTCATCGGGTGGTCACGAACGCCTTTCACCGGCGAAGCACTCCGTGTCCGCTCGGACACCCTCAGTGGATCAGCACCTGGGAGAGGGCGACCCGGCCGGTTCCGGTCCTCACGATCCGTACCGTGCGGGTCCGGCTGTCCAGGTCCACGACGGTGGGGCGCAGGGCCTGGCCGCTGATGTGGACGGTGCCGTCGTCGGTGACGATGTCGAAGTCGGCCGTGGTGGTGGAGGCGTCGTTCCAGACCTCTACCTGGCGGATGTGCCGGGTGGTGCCGAGGTCCACCTGCCACCAGGCGCCGTCCTCGGCGAGCGTGCGGCTGTCGGTGTTGGTGTCCGCGTCCAGGGCCAGCGCGGCGGTAGCCGTGCCGTCGGTGGAGGACTGGGTGGCCGTGCCGGTGCGGGCCAGGTCGGTGCGGAGCTGCTCGACCGGCCCGCCGTGGGCACCGGCGCGGGCGGCGACGGCGAGGGCGGCGGCCGGGAGCCGGTCGAGCCCGGTGTGGTTGCCGGTCATGACGGAGCCGGTGCCGCCGAGCGCGGGGGCGGCGGTGTCCGTCCAGTTGCCGCGCGCGGTGTTCCGGATGCCGTAGTCCGCCCAGTTGGACACCCACTTGTAGCCGATGCGGGTGATGACGTTGTTCTCGACGGTGATGTGCGAGGACTGCTCGTCGAGGTAGATGCCGTTGCCGTCGCGCTCGGTGTTGCCGTACGCGGAGCGGTTGATGTAGTTGCCGCTGACGACCGTGCCGGGCTGGGCACCCTGCGTGTAGACGGCGCCGCCGTCGTGCTGCTGCCGGGCGACCTCCATGACGTCGGTGATGCGGTTGTTCGTCACCTTGTTGTCGCGCAGGACGGACTTCTGCGCCTCCGGCTGGTTCCAGCCCCAGCCGACGGAGACCGCCGAGTACGGGAGGTGGTCCAGGCTGTTGTGGTCGACGGTCAGCCCGGCCTCGTAACCGGCCCAGATGCCGACCGAGTCCGTGTACTCGACGCCGGTGCGGCTGATCGTGTTGTACGCGACGGTGTTGCGTTCCCCGGAGAGCGCGGGCTCCGGCAGGGGCTCGGTGTCGCCGACGTAGACCGCGCCCGAGGAGAGGTCGGTGAACGCCGAGCGGGTGAGGGCGCTGTCCTTGGTACCGGCCTCCAGGACCGCTCCGGCGCCGCCGAGGTGGGTGAAGCTCGCCGTGTCGACGGCGACCCGCCGGCCGCCGCGCACGGTGAGCGCGGCGGCCGGCTTGGTGTAGTAGCGGCCGGCGTGGTCGACGGGGCCGGTGGCTCCGGTCAGGGTGAGACCGGCCTGCATCCCCGCGTAGCCCTCGTCGGTGTCGGGCTGCCGGTAGGCCGCGTACGCGAAGCCGATGCCGCTGACCGTGAGGTCGTGGGCGCCGTCGACGGTGAGCAGCTGTTCGGTGTGCGGGGTGACGGCCCGCGCGTGACGCATGTTCTCGCCCTCGCGCGGGAGGTAGGTGACCGTACGGGCGGCGGAGTTCCACACGAACTCGCCCGGCTCGTCGAGGAGTTCGGCGGCGTTCTCGAAGAACGCGACGCCGCTGTAGCGGGTGGAGTCGACGGCGGTGGTGTCCCAGGCGGGGCCGGTGCGGTCGGTGCCGCTCGCCGAGTTGGTCCAGCAGGGCTGGGCGAAGGTGAGGGTGTCGCCGCCGACGCCCGCGATCCGGCAGTGGTAGTTGCGCCAGCGGATACGGATGACGGCCTCGGCGTCCGTGGGGTGCGCCCAGTGGTCGATGCCGGTCGCGGTGGCGCCGGTCATGCCGGTGGCCGTGGCGTCGCAGGTGCTCGCGGCGCATGCCTCGCCCCGGGCGCGGGTGGCGCGCCGGCCGTCGACGAAGAGCTGGCGCGGGGTGACACCCTCGGGGACGGCGGCGGTCCAGGTTCCGTCGGTGTTCCGGTGCCAGCCGGTGAGGTCCCGGCCGCCGGAGAGGACGGGGTGGGCGCCGGGCGCGGCGGCCCAGGTGGTGCCGGAGTCGGCCGCGCCGAGCTCCAGGGGCGCGTCCAGCCGGTAGTTGCCGTCCTTCAGGAGTACGCGGACGGCGCGGCGGTGCTCGGTGCGGGCCAGGTCGCGGGCGCCGTCGAGAGTGCAGGGGCGGGCGGCGGTGCAGGAGGAGCCGCGGCCGTCCGGGGCGGCGTACAGGGTGCGGGTGGTGCCGGGCGCGGCGCCGGCCGGGGCGGCGAGCAGGGCGGTCAGGAGGGCGGCGGTGGCGGACGCGGCGGTGGCTCGTACGACGTTCAGGGGGCGGTTCACGCGGTGGCCTTCCAGTCGGGGTGGCCGGGCATGGGCGGGTTGACGGCCCCGTAGAGCCAGTCGCGCAGGAACGGGTCGAGGGAGCGGTCGCGGGTGAGGTCGACGGTGTGCCGGATGAACTGTTCGGAGGTGTACGTGGAGTCCTTGAAACGCCTCACCCACTCGCGCATGACCGTGTCGAAGGACCGCCGGCCGACGCGCTGGTTCAGGGCGTAGAGGACCAGGGCGCCGCCGTCGTAGATGTTGGTGCCGCCGAGCGCCTTGGGGAGTCCGGGCGGGCCGTCGGCGGCGCGGACGGCGTCGAGCTTCTCGTACGTGGCCTTCATCTTGTCGGCGAGGACGGACCAGCCGCGCTCCTCGCCGTACAGGCCGGCGTAGTAGACGGCGGGGCCCTCGTTGAGCCATGCCTGCTGCCAGTCGTGCGGGGTGACGGAGTCGCCGAACCACTGGTGGACGAGCTCGTGGACCATCGTGGTCTCGTAGCCGGGGCGGCCCTGGGCGTCAGGCTTGAACCAGTTTGTGCCGAAGAGCGAGAGCGTCTGGTTCTCCAGCGCGTCGGTGTAGCCGTCGTAGATGTGCACCCCGTAGACGGAGAACGGGTAGCGGCCGAACTTCGCCTCCAGCCAGGCCAGATGGTCGGCTGTGCGGGCGACGATCGAGGCGTACGTGTCCTCCTGGCCGCAGGGCACGATGTGGCGCAGTGGCAGGCCGCGGTGGCTGCTGCCGTAGAGGTAGGTGCCCTTGACCACGGCGATGCCGATGAGTTCGGTGGCCATGCGCTCGCGGAGGGCGAAGTGCCAGACGGCGGAGCCGTCGGAGCGCGGTGTGCGGTGCGTCAGCTCGCCGTTCGCGGTGGCGACGTAGCCCTCGGGGGCGCTGATGTGGAACGTCCACGTCGCCTTGTCGGAGGGGGTGTCGTTGCAGGGCAGGAACGTGTCGGCGCGGGAGGACTGGGCGGCCGAGGCGAAGCCGCCGTCGCTGCCGAAGCGCCAGCCGGTGAGGCCGAGCCGGGGTGCCTTGCCGTTGCCCCGGTAGCGGATCTCCACGGTGAGCGCCTGGTGTTCGCGGATCGGGTGGACCGGGGTGACGGTCAGCTCCTGGCCGCTCCGGCCGGCGGTGAGCTGCCAGGCGGCGGGGCGGCCCGCGACGGTGACGGCGTCGATGGTGTGGCCGTCGGTGTCCAGGTTGAAGGCGGACAGGTCCTGGGTGGCCTTGGCGCTGATTCTCACCGTGGCGGTGAAGTCGTACGTCACCGGGGTGAAGTCGAAGGTGAGGTCGTAGTGCGTGACCTGGTAGCCGCCGTTGCCGAGGGTCGGGAAGAGCGGGTCGCCGACGCCGTCGGAGCCGGGCTCCGGGTCGAAGCGGTGCGGCCGGGCGGCGGCGGGCGTGGAGAGTGCGGGGACGGCGACGGCTGCCGCCGCGGCGGCGGTGCCGAGTGCGAGGACCGAGCGTCGGGTGGTCACTTCTTCCCCTTCTGGAAGGCTTCCTCGAACTCGCCGCGGGCCTTCTCGCCGCCCTTGGCCAGGTAGTCCTTGACCAGCTGGTCGTAGGCGGACATGGGCTTGCGGCCGGAGATGATGTCCTTGAGCACGTCGCCCTTGAGGGTGCCGAGGCTGCCGGCGCTCTTGGAGTCCCAGGTGGGCGAGGAGTACTGGAGCGTCGGGTCCGGCACCATCATCGGGATCATCTTGGTGAAGGTGTCGTGGACGTGGCGCACGCCCTGCTCGGAGTCGGCGCTGAAGATCGCCGGGACCGCGGACGCGGCGAACTTCCAGGGGACGGTGACGTCCTGGGTGCCCTGCTTGGTGAGGGCCGGGTTGCCCTTGTCGTCGCGGGTGAAGTCCTTGCCCTCGACGCCGTAGTTGATGAGCGTGTACTCCAGGCTGCCGAACGGCGAGGCCGCGAAGTCGGCGAACCGCAGGATCTCCTTGACGCGGTCCCCGGAGGCCTTGCTGATGTGGGTGTTCTGGAGCGCGACGTTGTCCATCCAGGCGACGGCGTCCTTGCCGACCGGTACGAAGGGGCGCGGGTCGAACTTCTTGTTGATCGCCTTCATCGCGGCGATGTAGCCGACGCCCGGGGCGAGGTACGTGGGCATGCCGTCGTAGACGTACGCGCCCTTGCCGTTCTTGAACATGTCCGTGTACTGGGCCTTCTGCGCCCCGGACATCTGGAGGGTGCCCGGGTAGTAGCAGCCGGCCTTGTACAGCAGGCGGGCCGTCTCGACCGCCGTGCGGTACTCCGGGGTCTCCAGGTCCAGGGTGAACTTGCCCGTCTTCTCGTCCAGGCGCCAGAAATTGGGCGCGCCGGCGGACATGGCGAGCATGGTGGTGACGCCCGCGATGATGGCGTACCGGTCCTCCTTGGGGCGGGTCAGCTCCTTGCAGACCTCGACGAACCGGTCCAGGTCGGTGATCTGGTCCAGGCTGGTGACGCCGACCTCCTCGAAGAGGTCGTGGCGGTAGACCCCGGCGCCGGCGGTGCCGGTGCGGGCGATCGGGATGCCGTAGAGCTTGCCGCCGAAGATCGCGCCCTGCCAGGCGCCCTTCGGGATGGCGGCGAGGTTGGGGTAGTTTTTGATCGCGTCTCCGGCGAGGTGCGGGGTGAGGTCGGCGCACTTGGCCTGGAGGAAGGCGGCCTTGTTGTCGACGCCGCCGCTCTCCGGGTACATGAAGAGGTCGGGGAGGCTGTCGCTGGCCACCATGGTGGAGAACTTGGTGCCGTAGTCGTCGGCGGGGACGGCCGTGATGTCCACCCGGCCGCCGAGCAGCTTCTCGATCTCCTGCCAGGCCGCGTTCTTGCCGCGCGAGGGCGGCGGCGGGGAGAAGGTCTCCATGGCCGCGCTGATGGGCTTCGCCCCCTTGAGCGGTGTGGTCTTCGTGGCCCGCAGCGGCTTGGCCGGGTAGCTGAAGAAGCCCTGCGGGACGCCGGCCGCGGTGCCCGCCAGGTCGGGCTTGAGCCCGATGTTTCGGACGGCGCTGCGCGGGAGCAGGGACGCGCTCTTGGCCTCGGCCTTCGCGGTCGTGCCGCCGTCGCCGCAGGCGGCGAGCAGCGGGGCGGCGGCCAGTCCGAGGCCGGCACCGGCACCGAGGCGGAAGAGCGCTCTGCGGTTGATGGGGGTGGAGCTCGACACCTGGATCTCCTTGGAAGAGGGAGGGAGAGGAGTGGCGGACGGCGGCGGTCAGCCCTTGATGGCGCCGGTGAGCACGCCCTTGGTGAAGTAGCGCTGGAGGAAGGGGTAGACACAGAGGATCGGGACGACCGCGACCACCAGGACCGCCATCTGCACGGCCTGCTGCGGGGCGAGCACTTCGCCGGCGGACGCGGAGTCGAGGCTCTGGCCCTGGAGGACGTAGGTCCGCAGCACCATGGGCAGCGGCCACTTGTCGGAGTCGTTGAGGTACAGGAGCGAGTTGAAGAAGGCGTTCCAGTACGTCACCGCGTAGAAGAGGCTGATGACGGCGAGGACGGCCTTGGACAGCGGCAGGACGACGCGGACCAGGATGCGGAAGTCCCCGGCGCCGTCAACCTTGGCCGCGTCGTACAGCTCCTCCGGCAGGTTCATGAAGAAGGAGCGCAGGACGACCAGGTTGAAGGCGCTGACCAGGGTGGGCATCACGAGCGCCGCGTAGGTGTCGTACAGCCCGAGCCCCTTGACCAGCAGGAAGTTCGGGATGATGCCGGCGTTGAACAGCATCGTGAACAGGGCCGTCATCAGGATGAAGCGGGAGCCGGTGACCTCGCGGCGGGAGAGCCCGTACGCCATGCCTACGGTGACGAGCAGACTGGCGAGGGTGCCGAACACGGTGATGCCCAGGGACACGATCAGGGCCCGGCTGACGACGCCTCCGGTGAAGATCGTGCGGTACGCGTCCAGCGTCGGGTGGTCCGGCCACAGGACGAGGCCGGAGCTCCTGATGATGTCGGTCTGCGAGGCGAAGCTCGTCCCGATGACGCCGACCAGCGGGTACGCGACGGCGAGGACGACCACGACGACGGCGACGGCCTTCGCGGTCTGACCGAGGCGGGTCGGGCGCTCCATCCACGGCGGGCGGCCGTCGGACCTGCGTACGGGGGCGGGCGGGGGCGCCGGTGTGGTGCTCCGGGCCGTGGCGCGCGTCTTCTCAGCGGTCAGCACCGCGGTACACCCCTTCGTGGCCGAGTCGGTGGGCGAACTTGTTGGCACCCAGCACGAGCGCGGTGCCGATGACCGCCTTGACGAGTCCGACGGCGGCGGCGACGCCCCAGTCGTTGTCCTTGATGCCGTGGTAGTAGACGTAGGTGTCGAGCACCTCGCCGGCGTCCGGGCCGACCGCGTCGCGCTGGAGCAGGATCTGCTCGAAGCCGACGGAGAGGATCTGCCCGAGGTTGAGGATGAGCAGCAGGATCAGCACGGGCGCGATGCCCGGCAGCGTCACGTGCCACAGCCGGCGCCTCGGCCCCGCTCCGTCGATCGCGGCGGCCTCGTACTGCTGCCGGTCGATGTTGAGGAGGGCGGCGAGGATGATGATCGTGCCCCAGCCGGCGTCCTTCCAGGCCACCTGGAGGGTGAGCAGCCAGGGGAAGGCGTCCGGGTCGCTCATCATGTCGTAGCGGGGCAGGCCCATGCTGCCGAGGAAGTCGGGCAGGACGCCGGCGCCGCCCAGGATCTGCTGGAAGATCGAGACGATGATGACCCAGCCGATGAAGTGCGGCAGATAGACGACGCTCTGCACGAAACGGCGGATGCGGTCGCTGGCGATGCTGTTGAGCAGCAGGGCCAGGGCGATCGGCACCGGGAAGAAGAACACCAGCTGGACGAGGGCGATCTCCAGGGTGTTGAACGTGGCGGTCCAGAAGGCCGGTTCGCTGAATGCCGCGGAGAAGTTGGCGAAGCCCACCCAGACGCTGTGCATGTAGCCGAGGTAGGGCTGGTAGTCCTGGAACGCCACCACGTAGCCGAGCAGCGGCACGTAGTGGAAGACGACGAAGTAGAGCAGGCCGGGCAGGGTGAGCAGCAGCATCACACGGTCGCGTTTGAGGCGCTGTCCGAGCGTGAGCCGGTGCGGGGCGGCGATGTCCGGGCCGGGCGGGGCGGGTTCTTCGCCCCGCTTTCGCCGCGTTCGCCGCTTCTCGCGCGGCAGCGGGGGTGCTGTGTCAGCCATGGTGGGTCCTGTTCGGCTGGGTGGCGCGTGGTGTGCCTTCTGCGGCGGCAAGTTAGTAAGCGGTTAACCCAAGCGTCAAGGGATCCGCACGAACGACTTCACCGACGGGCGCTCATCGAGCGGAATTCCGGCAATCCGAAGTGGGAAAAACCGGCAACAACAAGCCATTCTGCGACGTCGTGCGCTTGACGGTCGGGCGTCGGCATCCCTAGCGTGCCGGTCAATCCATAGAACACGATTACTATCCGGAGGCAGGGTGCGAACCACCGAACAGGCGCCGGCCCGTCCCGGTACCGATGCGGCTGACCCTCACGGGAGGCGTCCGCGCACGGTCCTGGTCATGAGCACGGGCCTGCTGGACGACGTCTTCCCGCCCGCCGTCCGGTCCCGGCTCGAAGAGACCGCCGAGCTGCTCGAACCCTCGGTGATCAGCGAGTTCGACTCCCCCGCCGCCGCCCGGGCGCTGTCCGGGGCCGAGGTGCTGCTGACCGGCTGGGGCTGCCCGCCGGTGGACACCGCGCTGCTGGACCGGGCCCCGGGGCTGCGGGCCGTCGTCCACGCGGCCGGCACGGTGAAAACGTTTCTGTCACCGGCCGCCTTCGACCGCGGGATCGTCGTCTCGTCGGCCGCCGCGGCCAACGCCGTGCCGGTGGCCGAGTTCACCCTCGCGGCGATCATCATGGGCGCCAAGCGCGTCTTCCCGCTCGCGGGCCTCTACCGGACCCGCCGCACCCACCGCACCGCCGCCGACCTGGACCGCCACCACTGGCTCGGCACCCACGGCCTGACCGTCGGGGTGGTCGGCGCCTCCCGGATCGGCCGCCGCGTGATCGAGCTGCTGCAGGGGGCGCTGGACGCGGAGGTGCTGCTCCACGACCCGTACGTGAGCGCTGCCGAGGCCGCCCTGCTCGGTGTGACCCCCACCGACCTGGACACCCTCGTGGCGACCAGCGACGTGGTGAGCCTGCACGCCCCGGACACGCCCGAGACCCGGAACATGATCGACGCCCGCCGCATCGGCCTGATGCGCCCCGGCACCCTGCTCGTCAACACCGCGCGCGGCCCGCTGGTGGACACCGAGGCGCTCACCCCGCACCTGGTCAGCGGCCGGCTCGACGCGGTCCTCGACGTGACCTCGCCGGAGCCGCTGCCGGCCGGCCACCCCTTGTGGGACCTGCCCAACGTGTTCCTGACCCCGCACCTGGCGGGCGCCCAGGGCAACGAGGTCGGCCGGCTCGGCGCGCTCGCCGTCGACGAACTGGCGCGGTACGCGCGCGGCGAACCCTTCGGGCACCCCGTGCACCGGGCCGACCTGGGGAGGATCGCGTGACGTCCCTTCCGCCGCGGGCCCCGGTGCCGCGGCGGACACCGCCCGCCCCGGCACTAGGCTCGTCGTCACACAACAGCCTTCAGGGGGTGAGCCGGATGCGCCGGCAGAGCACGGCCGGGGACGGACAGCGGCGTGCGACGGTCACCGACGTCGCCCGGCGCGCGGGCGTCTCGACCGCCACCGTCTCCCGCGTCCTGAACCGCAACTACCCCGTCGCCGAGGCGACCAGGGAGCGCGTCGAGTCGGCCATGCGCGAGCTGGGCTACGTGGTCAACGCGCACGCCCGCGCCCTGGCCGGCGTCTCCAACCGCACGGTGGGCATCATCGTCAACGAGGTCATCGACCCCTTCTACGCGTACATCGCGCGCGGGGTGGAACGGGAGGCCGCGCTCGGCGGGCGGCTGTGCCTGGTCTGCTGCACCCAGGGCGACCCGCAGCGCGAGCTGGCCTTCATCGACCTGATGCACGAGCGCCGGGCGGACGCGGTCGTGGTGGTCGGCGGCTCCATCGCGGACCGCGGCTACACCTCCGAGCTGGCCCGCCGGGCGCGCGAACTGGACGCGGGCGGCTCGAAGCTCGTCCTGTGCGGCCGGCCCCCGCTCGGCGAGGCGGCGCCGACCGCCGCCGTGGAGTACGACAACGAGGGCGGTGCCTTCGCGATCACCGACCACCTGCTGATGCAGGGTCACGAGCGCATCCTCTACCTCGGCGGCCCGCCCAAGCTCTCCACCACCCGCGACCGGCTCGCCGGCCACCGCCGCGCCCTGGAGCTGCGGGGCGTCCCCGTCGATCCGGAGCTGGCCCAGCCCGGCGCCTTCAGTCGCAACTTCGGCTACCGGCGGATGGCCGAACTACTGCGGGACGGACCGGAGTTCACCGCCGTCTTCGCGGCCAACGACATGGTCGCCGCCGGTGCGGCGCAGGCCCTGGAGGAGGGGGGTCTGCGCGTACCGAAGGACGTCTCACTGGTGGGGTACGACGACATCCCGGTCGCCCAGGAGCTGCGGCCCCGGCTGACCACGGTCCACGTCCCGCTGGAGGAGATGGGCCGCCAGGCGGTGCGGCTCGCCGTGTCCGGCGGGGACGAGGACGAGTGGCGGGAGCCCACCACCGGTGCGCTGCGGCTCGGCACCCACATCGTCGTACGCGATTCCGTGGCCCCCCGGTCCGGCAGACCGCCCCGCAAGTGACCGGTTACTTCCCGCCTGTCCGCAGTTGGCCATAGAAAATCACAGTAACTTCCCGACTCCCCTTGCGGCTCGACAGCAACCGCTTACATGCTGACGGAGCACCCCGCCCGTTCCGCACGCCTCCGCCCCTCATTCATTTCTGCAGGGAGAGTTCCGCATGCGTAAGCCCAGCCACTCCGTCGCCCCGGCCGCCTCCCCCACCACCGAAGCCGCCTCCTCCATGGGCCGCCGCGCCGTCCTCGCGGCAGCCGCCGGCGCGGGAGCGGCGGCCCTCGGCGTCACCGCCACCGCCGCCCAGGCCCGGCCCGCGACCGGCCGGCCCACCGGGCGGCCCGTCTCGGTGACCGTCACCGGACGCCCCGCTGCCGAGGCCGAACGGCTGCGGCTCGCCCAGGCGTTGCGCGGCTCGGAGTTCCAGCCGACCGGCCTGTACGTGCCCGCCGGCACCCCGCTCTCGCTGACCGTCCAGCCGCAGGACGGCCTGGTCCCCACGCTCTGGATCGGCGCCTGGGACTACTACGGCGAGGTCACCGAACCCCGCGGCTACGCGCTGACCGCCGGCGCCAACACGGTGACCGACCCGCACGGCGGCCCCGTCTACCTGACGCTCACCGGGGACGGCGAGCGGGCGGGCGTGCTGTTCCGGTCCGGCGCGGTACGGATGCCGGTGTTCACGCTGGGCCGCACCGGCGAGGCGGACTACCAGCACCAGCTGGACACGCTGACCGCCTCGCCCTGGGTGGAGCTGCACGCCCCGCACACGATCATGACGCTGACCCGTGAGGGCGCCCTGCTGTACCGCGACGAGGACCACGCGGCCCTGCTCCGGCTGGTCGAGACCATCGTCGACTCGCACGCCCGGATCAGCGGCCTCGACGGCTCGAAGCCGGTGCACAGCCGCAAGGCCGGCCCGTACCACTTCACCGAGGTCAGCAAGGTACCGACCGGGGTCGGCGCCTACGCCACGCACGGCTACAACGGCTTCCCGCGCGCCTACCTGGACCGGGCCACCACCGTCGAGGGCCTGCGCACCCGGGGCTGGGGGCTCTACCACGAGCTGGGTCACCTCCATCAGCAGATGGCGTACAAGCCGGGCGGCCTCACCGAGGTCACCGTGAACATCTACTCACTGGCCGCCCAGCGCACCCTGCAGCAGCCGTCGAACCTGCTCACCGTCGACCCGGCGACCGGGCTCACCGTGTTCCAGAGCTCGCGGGCCAAGTTCGGCACGCCCGGTCTCACGTACGAGAAGTCCTTCGGGGCGTACGAGAAGCTCGTGCCGCTGCGCCAGCTGGAGCTGGCCTTCGGGGAGGACTTCTGGCCGCGCCTGCACAAGCTGGTGCGCGAGGAGAACCCGCAGTCGGACTACACCGAGGACGCCAAGCGCTACCGGGCCCTGGCCACTTACTCCAGCCGGATCGCCGGCTACGACCTGACGGACTTCTTCGTGAACACCTGGGCGTTCCCCATCGACGCCACGGGCCGGGCCGAACTCGCCGCGCTGAACCTCCACCAGCCACCCGTCGACCCGAGCACCCTCTCCGACTGAGACCGCGACGACGAGGAAAGGAAGTCACCATGCACATGAGCAGAAGGACCCTTCTCGCCGCGACCGGTGCCACGGCGTCGGCAGTCCTGACGGCGGGCCCGGCGCGTGGAGCGGCACGCGAGGAGGAGTCCGTGAACGACTTCGACGCCCTTCTGGGCCGAGCGGAAACCCTCCTCACGGGTGGCGCGTTCAACCCGGCGGACCGGGATTTCGCCGCCGGAGTGGCCGCGCTGGACACCACCGCGGGCGCCCTCTGGGACAGCCTCGACCGGAGCGCCGGGCGCACCGCCTTGTGGTCCGACCTGACACCGCTCACCGACCCGGGCAACTTCGGCCAGAGCTACACGCGACTGCGCACGATCGCCGTCGCGTGGGCCACGCCCGGCACCGCCCTCTACGGGCAGGCGGAGACGGCGGAAGCGCTGCTCGGGGCGCTGCGGTTCGCGTTCGACACGGCGTACCACCCATCGGCCGCCGAGACCGGCAACTGGTGGTTCTGGGAGATCGGGGCGCCGCGCGCGCTGATGGACTGCTGTGTGCTGCTGCGGGCGCAGTTGCCGGCCGCCGATCTCGCGGACTATCTCGCGGTCGTCGACCGGTTCTGCCCCGACGCGGACCGCCGCACCAACTCCCCCGCGCTGCCCGAGACCGGCGCCAACCGCACCGACAAGGCCGTGATCGTGGCGCTGCGCGGGCTGCTCGGCAAGGACGCGGCCAAGGTCGCGTCGGCGCGGGACGCCCTGTCCGACGTACGCGACTCCGGACGCAACAGCCTCTTCCGCTACGTGACTTCGGGTGACGGATTCTACGAGGACGGTTCGTTCGTCCAGCACTCGGAGGTGGCGTACACCGGCTCCTACGGCACCGTTCTGCTCGGCGGCGCCGCCTGGCTGCTCTCCCTCCTCGCCGGCTCCCCGTGGGCCGTGACCGACCCCAAGGTGTCGGTGATGTACGAGGCCGTGGAGCGCAGCTTCGTCCCGGTGGTCTTCGACGGGCTGATGATGGACGCGGTGCGCGGCCGGGCCATCTCCCGGGAGCGGGCCGGTGACCACCGGGACGGAGCGTCGGCAGTCGCCGCGATCCTGCTCCTTGCGACCGGCGCCCCTGCGGACCTGGCGGAACGCTGGCGCTCACTGGTCAAGGGCTGGCTCACTCGCAACCGCACCACCCCGTTCACCTCGCTGGCCACCTTGCCCCAACTCGCCCTGGCCAAGGCGATCCTGGCCGAGACAAGCATCCCTTCAGCGCCGCGCACCACGGGCAGCTTCGTCTTCGCCGACATGGACCGCGTCGTCCACCGCCGCCCCGGCTGGGCCTGCACGCTGTCGCTGTCCTCGAAGCGCATCTCCGCGTACGAGGCGGGCAACGGCGAGAACCTGCACGGCTGGTACACCGGCGACGGCATGACATACCTCTACGACGGCGACGACCTCGGGCAGTACAACGACGGCTTCTGGCAGACCGTCGATCCGTACCGCCTGCCGGGCACCACGGTCGACACCCGCCCCCGCGAGGACCTCGGCACCGGCGCCGGCACCTCCACCTACCGGCCGCCGAACGCGGTGGCGGGCGGCGCCGACCTGGACGGCCGGTACGGCGCCGCCGCGATGGAGCTGATCGGCGCCCCGGGCAGCAGCCTGCGCGCCAGGAAGACGTGGTTCCTGCTCGACAACTCGGTCGTCGCGCTCGGCGCGGGCATCACCTCGGACGACGGCCGCCCGGTCGAGACCGTGATCGAGAACCGCAACCTCGGAGCGGACGGCCGCAACCGGCTGCTCGTGGACGGCATCCCGCGCCACAACAGCACCTCCGGCGTGGCTCGTTGGGCGCACATCGAGGGCGTCGGCGGCTATGTGCTGCCCGGCGGCGCCGCCCTGCGCACCCTGCGCGAGGAGCGCACCGGCACGTGGCGCGCCATCGACACGGGCGCGGACACCGGTGGCAGCACCGACCCCGTCACCCGCCGCTACCTCACCCTCTGGCTCGACCACGGGGCCTCGCCGGACGGTGGCGGGTACGCCTATGTGCTGCTGCCCGGTGCCTCGGCCGCCGCGACCGCGGTGTGGTCGGCGTCCCGGCCGGTGCGGATCACCGCCAACGGCGCCACCGCCCAGGCCGTGGAGGACCGCAGGGCCGGTCTGACAGCGGTGCACTTCTGGGCCGCCGGCACGGCCGCCGGTATCACCGCGTCCGGTCCGGCGACGGTCCTGGTGCGGTGGCGGGGCGCACGGGTGTCCGTGGCGGTCGCCGACCCGGGCCGGACGGGGACCTCCGTCACGATCGGCCTGCCGTTCGCCGTGCGCCGGGCGACCGCGGCCGACGACACCGTGGAACTCACCCCGGGCCGCCGGCCGGTGCTCACCGTCGCCGTGGGCGGTTCCCGGGGCCACACCCACCGCGCAGAACTCGTCCAGTAACCACCGAAGACAGGAGCAGCACCACCATGTCCGTCGCCCCGCATCTGAAGCTGCCGCCCACCGACCGGATCCTGTCGTCCCGCACCGGCTGGACCCGGGCCCACTGGGAGGCGACCGCCGACCGGATGCTGGAGGCGCTGACGCCGTACGCGACTCCGGGCTTCGCCCAGTACCGGCTGCCCGGCCGGAACAGCTGGTCCGGTGTCGTGTCCGACGGACTGGAGGGCTTCGCCCGGTCGTTCCTGCTCGCCGCCTGCCGCATCGCGGGCGCGGGCGGGGCGGTGGACCCCGCGCTGACCGAGCGGTACGCGGCGGGGCTCGCGGCCGGCACCGACCCGGCGAGCGGGGAGGCGTGGCCGAGGCTGACGGACTGCTCGCAGCAGATGGTGGAGGCGGCCTCCGTCGCGATCGCGCTGCACGAGACCCGGCCGTGGATCTGGGACCGGCTCGACGCCCGGGTGCAGGAGCGGGTCGTCGACTGGCTCTCCGGCTTCGTCGGCGGGCGGACCTGGGACAACAACTGGCGCCTGTTCCAGGTGGTTTCCGAGCAGTTCCTGGCGTCGGTCGGCGCGCCGCACAGCCGGTCCGACATCGAGGGCGGCCTCGACAGGATCGAGGACTGGTACGTCGGTGACGGCTGGTACACCGACGGCAGCGGGCGCAACTTCGACTACTACATCGGCTGGGCCATGCATCTGTACCCGCTGCTGTGGGCACGGATCGCGGGCCCGGACGACGACGGCGGCCGGGCCGCCGTCTACCGGGAACGGCTGAGCCGCTTCCTGGAGGACTACCCGCACTTCTTCGGCGCCGACGGCTCCCCGGTCCACCAGGGCCGGTCGCTCTGCTACCGCTTCGCCGCTCTGGCCCCGGTCTGGATGGGCGCCCTGACCGACTGCACCCCGCTCGCGCCGGGCCTGACCCGGCGGCTCGCCTCCGGGGCGCTGCGGCACTTCGCGGAGCGCGGGGTGCCCGACGAGCGGGGGCTGCTGACGCTCGGCTGGCACGACACGTTCCTGCCGGCCACGCAGCCGTACTCCGGGCCGGCGTCGCCGTACTGGGCGAGCAAGGGCTTCCTCGGGCTGCTGCTCCCGGCCGACCACGAGGTGTGGACGGCACGCGAACTCCCGCTGCCCGTCGAGGAGTCCGACACCTACACCGCGCTTCCGGCGCCCGGCTGGCTGCTGCACGGCACCAAACACGACGGGATCGTCCGGCTGGTCAACCACGGCAGCGACCACAATCCGCTCCCGGAGGCGGGTGACACCGACCCGGACGCGGGGGCCGGTGAGGACGACCCGCACTACGCGAAGCTGGCGTACTCCACGGCGACCGCCCCGGAGGCCGCGCCGCACGCGTTCGCCCGGAACATCGACAACCACCTGGCGCTGCTCGCCCCGGACGGCACCCCGTCCCGGCGCCGCCGCATCCACCCGGTGCGCTGCGAGGACCGCGTCGCCGCGTCCTGGTCGGCGGCCCGGCTGCCGGGCGACGAGCGCGCGTACCGCGTCGACACCACGAGCGTGCTGCACGGGCCGTGGGAGGTCCGGGTGCACCGGGTCGAGGCGCCGCAGGGCGCGGTGGTCCGCGAGGGCGGGCACGCCGTCGCGCACGGGGCGAACCCGTTCGCCTCGTCGGGCCCCGGCTGGGCGCTCGCCCGTACCGCCGATGGACTGTCCAGCGCGGTGGTCGGGCTGTACGGCTGGGACGGCGGGCCGGAGAGCGCCGGGGTGGCGCGCGACGTCGAGTCCAACGCGCACGGACCGCACTCGGCCGTCCCGTATCTGCGCGGCGCTCCCCATCAGGGCGGCCGGAGCGTCCACGTCACGCTCGTGGTGCTCTCCCGCGACAGCGTGCACCCGGAGGCACTGCGCACGGCCGTCCGGGTGCGGGTGGACGGGGACGCGGTGACGCTGGGGTTCCTGGACGGCCGTACGGTCGAGGTCTGATCAGAAGCCGAAGGTGCTGTCCTCCCTGCGGTGGAGGTGGCCGACGAGCTCCTGCGCCAGCGACTTGATGGTGTCGAGCCCCGCCCTCCCCCAGGGGCGGGGCACGGTGTCCACGGCGCAGACGGCGCCCAGCGCGATCCCGGTGCGGTCGATGAGCGGCGCCCCCAGATAGGAGCGGATGCCTATGTCGTCGACGACGGGGTTGCCCGCGAACCGGGGGTAGTCGCAGACGTCCTCCAGCACCAGGGCCTTGCGGCGGACGACCACGTGCGGGCAGTACCCGTGATCGAGGGCCACGTACCGCCCTCTGCTGCCGCTGCCCGCCGCGGTGGCGCCCAGGTCCGAACCCCGGCGGGTGCCCGCCGGGGTGTGCAGTCCCGCGTAGAACTGGCGGTTCCCGTCGATGAAGTTGACCATCGAGAACGGCACGTCCGTCACTTCGGCCACCCTGTCGGCGAAGGCGTCGAAGTTGTCGAACGAGGCGTCGTCGCGCTCCCCCAGGCCGAGGCCGCGCAGCCGCCGCGTACGGGCGGGTGCCTCGCTGTCGACGGGGGTCAGCAGCAGCCGTCCGACCGCGTGCGGGATCACCGCCCGGCCCCGAATCCGACGGCACCGGGCAGCGGCACGGCGGCGTCGGTCGCGTTGATGAGGTGCTGGACCAGCGTGACCAGGGTGCCGGTGCCTGAGCTGGCCATGCGGGCGTCGCACAGCACGACCGGCACCTCGGGCGACAGGTCGAGCGCGGCCCGCACCTCCTCGGGGCCGTAGCGGTAGGCGCCGTCGAACTCGTTGACGGCGACGACGAATCCGATGCCGCGCCGCTCGAAGAAGTCGACGGCGGCGAAGCACTCCTCCAGCCTGCGGGTGTCCGCGATCACCACCGCTCCCAGCGCGCCTTGCGAGAGCTCGTCCCACATGAACCAGAAGCGTTCCTGGCCCGGTGTGCCGAACAGGTAGAGCACGTGCTGTTCGTCGAGCGTGATGCGGCCGAAGTCCATCGCCACGGTGGTGGAGGTCTTCGACTCGACGCCCTCCAGGCTGTCGGTCGCGGCGCTCGCCTGGGTCAGCAGCTCCTCCGTGCTCAGCGGTGCGATCTCGCTGACCGCGCCGACGAACGTCGTCTTGCCGACGCCGAAGCCGCCCGCCACCAGCACCTTGAGCGCGACGGGAAACCCCTCCGACGGGACGGCCGCGGCGGCGTACTCGGCAGTGGCGGTCTCCTGCGCGTACCCGCCCGCTGAGCCGTCGTCCGCATAGCCGTACCCGTAGCCGGAGCCGTCCGGGTAGCCGTAGCCGTCAGAGCTGTCGTCGTAAGCCATCGAGCACTGCCTCCAGCAGATGTCGGTCGGTGGGCGTGTCATGGAAGGCGGGCGCGTGGGCGGTGACGGCGCCGCAGTCGACCAGGTCGGAGACGAGCACCTTGGTCACGACGGCGGGCAGCCTCAGGTGTGCGGCGATCTCGGCCACCGATGTGGGCCCCTCGCACAGTCCCAGGGCCACCGAGTGCTCGGGGCCGAGGTGGGTCTGCGGGACGGAACCGGTGGCCATCACCAGGGAGAGCAGGTCGAGAACGGCCGTGGGACGGGTGCGGCCGTTGCTCACCGTGTAGGGGCGGATGAGGCGGCCCGCCGCGTCGTCGAGCAGCGGCCCGTCCTGGGTGACCGCCATGCTCACAGCCCCGAGCCGCCCGGAGTCGCGGCCGCCTGTCTCACCGGGGTCATGAGGTAGGGCCGCACGCTCTTGACCAGCATGGCCATCTCGTAGCCGAGCACGGCGGCGTCGGCGTTGCGGCCGGCCAGCACGGCGAGACAGGTCCCGGAGCCGGCGGTGGCGACGAAGAGCAGCGTCGAGTCGAGCTCCACGACCACCTGGCGGACCTCTCCGTTGTCCCCGAACCTCGCTCCGGCGCTGCGGCCCAGCGAGTAGAGGCCGGCCGCGAGTGCCGCCATGTGGTCGGCGCTGTCGGCGTCCATCCCGTGCAGGGACTTCACCAGCCCGTCGGCGGAGAGCAGGACGGCGCTGCGGGTGTACGGCACGCGCTGGACCAGGCCGCTCAGCAGCCAGTCGAGGTCCGAGACCTGACCGGACGGCATATCGGTCGCCATGGTGCATCTACTCCTTGGTGGGGTTCGCTGCGAGTGGGTCGTGGTCGCCGGAGTACGCCCCGGCTCCGTGCAGTTGCGCGGGCGCGGCCGTGCCCCGGACGGGGAGCGGCCGGGACGGTGCTCCCAGCTGCGCGGCGGTCGTCGTGCTCGTGGCACCGGCCGGGGCCTGGGGCGCGGGCTCCTGCTCGGACTCGGCGCGTGCGTCGGCGAGGTCGATGCCCCGCCGGAACGCGGCGACGAGCCCGGGGTCGTGGAGGACGGGCTCGTCCTCGGACCTGGGGGCGGGCGCTTCCCTGAGCTGCGGGACCAGACTCTCCTGGTTGGCGCGCTTGGGGAGCGAGGGACGGTCCGACGAGGCCTCCGCCGGCGCGGGCGGCGCGGCATCGGCCGGCCGGTCCACGCGCTCGGCGCGCAGCGGCAGGGGCGGCGCTACGCCCTGGCCGGCCTGCTGCGGCTGCGGCGCGGTGCGCTGGGGGCGCGGCTGCTGCTGGCTGGGGACGTAGGGCCGGCGCTCCGGCTCGGGGGCGGGCGCCGGGTCGCGCGGTGCGTGGCCATTCGCCGCCGTGCCGCTCGGTGCCAGGTCGCCGCGTGCCGGGCCGTCCTCCAGGGGCGGTGGGCGGTGTACGGGGCCGGCGGGCGGGACCGGGGTCTCGCCGGTGCGGCCGGAGGCGTCGTCGTCGGCGCCGAGCAGGGTCTGCGGGAGGACCAGGACGGCCTGGGTGCCTCCGTAGATGTTGCTCTGGAGCCGTACGGCGATGCCGTGCCGCCGGGCCAGCGAGGCGACCACGAAGAGGCCGATCCTGCCGTCCTGGAGGAGGCGGGCGACGTTGACCTGGTCCGGGTCGGCCAGCAGGGCGTTCATCCGCTTCTGCTCGTCGCCCGGCATGCCGAGTCCGCGGTCCTCCACCTCCAGGGCGAGCCCGGCGGTGACGTGCTGGGCGCGCAGGAGCACCTGGGTGTGCGGGGCGGAGAACACCGTGGCGTTCTCGACGAGTTCGGCGAGGAGGTGGATGACGTCGGCGACGGCGTGCCCGCGCAGGGTGCCGTCGATCGGGGGGACGAGCTTGACCCGGGGGTACTGCTCGACCTCGGCGATCGCGGAGCGCAGCACCTCGGTCATGGTGACGGGGTTGCTCCACTGGCGGCGCGAGACGGCGCCGCCGAGCACCGCGAGGTTCTCGGCGTGGCGGCGGATGCGGGTGGCGAGGTGGTCGACGTGGAAGAGGCCCTTGAGCAGGTCCGGGTCCTCGACCTCGTGCTCCAGCTCGTCGAGCAGCTGGATCTCGCGGTGCACCAGCGACTGGAGGCGCCGGGCGAGGTTGACGAATACCTCGACCTTCTGGTCCTCGCCGCCGCCGGTGGGCTCGGAGAGCCGGGAGGCGTCCACTACGGCGGCGACGGCCGCCTCCTGCTGGCGGGCCAGCTCCTGGGCCAGCAGCTCGAAGGGTTCGCCGCCGGGCGGCGGGTTCTGCGGGGCGCGCCGGGCGGGCACGGGCTCGCCGTTGCGCAACTGCTCCACGACGCGTACCAGCTCGGCCTGGCCCTGGACGCTGGTCCGGCGCAGCGCGAGGCAGCGTCCGAGGACCGTGGTGGCGGCGCGGTTGGCGGCCAGGAAGGCGGCGCCGATCGCGCCGGACGCCAGTGCGCCGGCGGAGCCCAGGGCGATCCAGAGGTCGCCGGACGGCCGGGCGTGGCCCGCGCGGGCGGTGAAGATGACGGCCGCGGCGCCGGCGAGGGCGACCGCGAGGGCCGGCAGCACGGCGGTGCGCAGGAGTTGGGGGCGTATGCGCGCCTCGGGGGCCGGGCGTGCGGTGCGCGGTCTGGCCGCGGCCGAGTGGGAACGGGCGCCCGGACGGCCGTGCCGCCCGCCCTCTCGTCGTTCCGGTCGCGCGTCGGGTGCGCGAAGTTGAGACATCAGCGTCCTCGGTACGTGGGGCCCCAGGCATCTGCGTTCATGTGGTGGCACCTACGGTGGTCGGGCATTCTCGGGTCATCGGCCGGGCAGGCCCGGAGAATGTGAGCCCACCGTTGATCACCGGGCACACACGGTAGTCGCGAGAAGTGCGGCCGTGATGGGCAGTTGTGGAACTTGCCCGCCATCCGTCCCGCTCTGGTATGAGCGCTCGTACGGGCGACCGATTCCCGAGGGCCCGACTCCGGGGCGGCCGTGGGGCCGTACGCGGGCGAGCCCCCTCGACGTGTGTCGAGGGGGCTCGCCCGCCGGTGTGCGGAGCCGGCGCTACGCCTTGCGGAGCCGGGCGATGATTCCGTCGAGGTCGCTCCTGAAGAGGGCGGGGCGCACGAAGTGCCCGCCCGGCTCCTCGTGCCACTCGTGCGCGATCCCCGCCTTGCCGAGCAGCGAGCGGAACTCCCGCTGTCCGGCGAGCACCTGGGTCTCGTTGGCCTGGTCGAACCAGTTGACCGGGTCGGGGCTGGTGCCGGCGACCAGGAACACCCGCTTGTTGCGGTAGCTCTCGATGCGCTGGACGGGGTTGTCCGCGCTGACCCGGGCCTCGTCCCACAGGGGAACGCCGTAGACCGAGCCGCCGGCCAGGTCGAGCGCGGCGGACGAGACGTTCGCCCAGTGCGTGACGAGTCCGGCGTCGCGGCGCAGGCTGGCCGGGCCGGAGTGCGCGCTCACGGACGCGAAGTGCCCGTAGTACTTGGCCGCGTACTTCAGCGCGCCGAACCCGCCCATGGAGAACCCTGAGACGGCGCGGCCGTTGTATTCGGCGTACGTACGGAAGTTGGCGTCGATCCACGGGAGCAGCTGGGCGATGTGGAAGGTCTCCCAGTTGCGGGGGCCGGTGTTGGAGCTGACCGGGTTGGAGTACCAGCCCGCGTGCCCGCCGTCGGGCATCACGACGATGATCGGCTTCCCGGCCGTCCAGGCGCGGATGCCCATGCGGTCGAAGGTGATGAAGTCCTGGTCGGTGCCGCCGCCGTGGAAGAGGTGGAGCACCGGGTAGGTGCGGCCGCTCGTGTGGTAGCCGTCGGGGAGCAGGACGTTGACGCCCGGGTTCCAGCCGATGGCGTCGGTCGCGAAACGGTAGTACCGCATGCGCAGGTCGCTCTCGTTGCGGTCCACGATGCGCAGGCCGAAGCCGTCGCCGGCCGCGGCGGCCGGTGAGGCGGAGGCGAGGAGGCCGGCCGCGCCCAAGGCCGTCGCGGCGGAGAGTCCGCCGGCCGTCCTGAGGACGTTCCTGCGGCTGGGGCGGTCGTTCGCTCGGTCTCTCATGCGGAGTAGCCCTTCGGCGGGATCAGGGTGGCGAGCTGGTCGAAGGAGAGCCAGTAGATCTGGTTGCCGCCGAAGGAGGCCGGGTCGGCGATGAGAACGGTGCGGTCGGCGGAGTCGTAGCCGATGACCGTGAAGTAGTGGTAGATCGTCTGGTTGGACGGGTAGCCGGGCGGCTGGTTGCCGGGCGGGGCCACGATGTTGGTGACCAGCGGGTAGTTGCGGTCGATGTCGAAGACGACGTCGTACCAGAGCAGGTCGCGCTGGGCCTGGGTCGGCGGGTCGTTCGGCATCTCCTTGGTCTCGTACCAGCCGCCGCCGAGGTTGGCGTTGAGCACCCCGGTGACCTGGGATATGTGGTCGGTGCCGTTCACGGTGGTGCCGAGCTGCCCGGCGAGGACGGACTGGCTGGGCGGGGCGATGCGGGCGGAGAGCGCGATGCGGGTGGCGGCGGGACCGCACCAGTAACCGGTCTGCTGGACCTGGTAGTCGACGTCCAGCCAGTGCGCGGTGGCGGTGGATCCGGCCTCCACCTTGATCCGGGTGCCGGGCTGGTTGTGCCCGCTGACGACGGCGGTTCCGGCCGTCGAGCCGTGGGCGGCGACGGCGGCGGTGCCGATGTGCGGGGTCGGCGAGGCGATGGCGGTGCCGGGCTGGACGAGGGCTCCGAGGGCGATCGCGGCGACGGCCGCGGACACGAGTCTCCTGCGCATGAAGGCTCCTGAGGGTGGGGGGACGGGCCTGTGGCCCGGAACGCACGGCCGCGCGGGTGAGCGCGCGGCCGTGCGTTCCGGGCCACCAGGGTGGTGCCGTCGCCGTGGCGCCCGCAAGGAACGAAAGCTGGTGCTTACGACCGCAGGTGACGTGCCGTCACCCGGTGGGCGGGTCCTCCGCAGACAGCAGTGCGCACCCTTCGGCGGTCGCGACGTGGAAGGACCGCCCGGCCCGGCGCACGGTGGTCACGAGGCCCGCCGCCCGGAGTACGTTCAGGTGCTGGCTCACGGCGGGGTGGGTCACACCGAGGAGCCGCGCCGCCTCCAGGGTCGAGCAGCCGGTGCGGGTCGCGCGCAGGACACCGGCGCGGGTGTGGCCGAGCAGCGGTCCGAGTGGCCCCGGCCCGGGGGTGGGGCGGGCGCCCCGGGTGGGGACGCACCAGTCGGGGGTGTGGCGGATGGGGTGGACGAGCACGGGCGGCAGCTCCCCGTCGGCCAGCGTGGCCGGGGTGGGCCAGCAGAAGAAGGACGGCTGGAGCACGAGGCCCCGGCCGCGCAGCCACAGGTCCTGGTCGACGGGGTACGCCGCTTCGAGGACGGGCGCCCGCCAGCGGAACTGCGGCCCGAGCCCGGCCAACAGCGCTTCGGTGCCGCCGTCGAGGAGGCTGCGCAGCCGCAGGGCACGGTCGGCGTCGATGTCGGCGTGCACCCGGCGCCAGTGCGGGGCCAGCGCCTCGCGCTGGTACGTCCGTAGGGCTCCGACCAGCTCGCGCAGGGCGTCCACGTCGCCGCCGGCCAGCTCCCCGAGCCAGCCCGGCAGGCGTACCGGCGGGGCGAGCCGTTCCAGTTCGGCGCGCAGTCGTCGGCGCGGGGTGCTCAGCAGGACGTCGACGGATGCCTGGAGGGTTCCCCGGTCACCGGTAGTGGGGGTGAGGAAGTCCGGCGAGTAGCCGCGCGGCGGCAGCAGGCGGGAGAGCAGGCGCGGGCTGCCGGAGAGCCGGGGCCTGGCCCAGCGCCGCCAGGCGCCGAACTCCCGCTCCCCGTCCCGCCGCTGGAGCGTCTGCACGCTGTTGCTGATCTCCCAGAGGAAGTCGGGTCCGGGCGCCACCCGGACCCGTGCGAGATCGTCGGAGGTGAAGTGCACCCGCAGCATCGCCGCCCCCTGAGGACGTGGCCGACTCGTCGGCGGAAGCCGTGCTCACCCCACCGTCCGGCGTACGTTCCGCCCGCCCCGTCCGGGACGTACGCCTTCGGACCTCAGGGCTGGGGTGCCCGGTCGCGTTCCCGGCCGGTCCCCGGGGTGGTGCCGGCCGCCCGGTCGTGGAGCTGTACGTGGACCGGGGGCCAGTTGCCCCAGCCGGGGGCCGGCTCGGCGGCGACGGTGCGCCACCACGGTTCTACGGGCGGCGGATCGGCGGGCTCGAAGGGCCGGCCCGGGATCGGGGAGACCATGGTCACGCCCACGGACTCGGTGGCGCGCATGGACCATTCGGCGGGCTCGGCCCAGGGGTGCAGGGCCAGGTTGAACGTGCCCCAGTGGATCGGGAGCATGACGCCCGCCGCCGGGTCGTCGCCCTGGAGATCGAGGTGGGCGCGCACGCCTTCGTCGGGGCTCATGTGGATGTCGGGCCAGGCGCCCGGCTCCGGCATGGTGTCGGTGCGGTCCTTGGGCCAGAACTGGCTGTACGCGCCGATCTGGATCATGGTGGCGTCGAACGGCCCGTGCTCGGCGCCGATGGTGCGGAAGCCGGAGAAGTATCCGGTGTCGCCGCTGTGGTAGATCCGGTGCCCGGGTCCGGCGACGACCCAGGACGCCCAGAGGGTGTGCTGCTGGTTGCGCAGGCCGCGCCCGCAGAAGTGGCGGGCGGGGGTGGCGGTGAGGCTGATCCCGGCGACGGTCGCGGTCTCGTTCCAGTCGAGCTCGCGGAGCCGGTCGGGGGCGACGCCCCAGCTCTCCAGGTGGGCGCCGACGCCGAGCGGGACCGCGAAGACGGTGTCCGTACGGGCCAGGGCGCGGATCGTCGGGAGGTCGAGGTGGTCGTAGTGGTCGTGCGAGATCACCACGACGTCGACCGGGCCGAGGGCGCCGAGCGGCACGGGGGCCGGGTGCAGCCGCCGGGGCCCGGCGAACGCGAAGGGGGAACAGCGCTCGCCCCAGACCGGGTCGAACAGCACGCGCCGCCCGTCGATCTCGGCGAGGACGCTGGAGTGCCCCATCCAGGTGATGCGGAGCCCGGAGGCGGGCGGCCGGGCGAGGTCGGCCACGGTCGTCGCGTGCACGGGCACGGGAGCGGCGGGCGCCCTGAGCACCCGCTCCTCCTTGCGGAAGTAGACCCGAGCGAACTCCAGGGCGGAGCCGGAGGGCCTGATCCGGGCGCCCACCGGGTTCTGGAAGACACCGTCGGCGAAGTTGGGGGAACGGCGGATGCGCTCCATGCGGGGTCCGTCGGGGTCGGCCCCGAAGGCGGCGGGGCGCAGCGCACGCAGCCGGGTGCGCAGCGGAAGCGTGTGGTCGGCGCCGGTCACGGGAGTCTCCTGAGGAGTCGGTGTCGTCTCATTATGAACAAGGGGCACGACTGTGCGAGAGCGGAACGGCCGTGGGCACGGCGTTCCGCCCAGGTCGCCTCACCCCCGTCGCTGTCCGTACACGTGCTCGACATGGAGGCGCAGGACGACGCGGCGGTCCCGGACCATGGCGGCGCGGTAGTCGTCCCAGTCGGGGTGCTCGCCCTGCACGTCGCGGTAGAGCCGGATCAGCTCCTCCACCGTGGCGTCCCCGGGGTCGGCGGCGGTTGCCGACAGCTCGGCGGTGCCCTCCGCGACCGTCCAGGCCCAGCGGTCCTCGGTGGTCACGTGGTAGCTCGCGCGCGGATCGCGGCGCAGGTTGCGCGTCTTGGCGCGGTCCTCGGTCACCGAGACCCGGACGACCCGCTCGTCCGGGTAGTAGAAGTGGTTGACGTTGGACAGCTGGGGCCTGCCGTCCTTCTTGAGGGTGACCAGGACTCCGCTGTCGTTCTCGCCGAGGAGCCTGAGCAGCGCTTCCTGCCGTGGGTCGAATGCAGTCATGCCCGTCCAACGAACGGCCGGTGCGCAGGATTCCGCGTTACGGGCATGATCCGCACCGCTGCCCCGCCCGGCCGCCGGGAACCGGCGCGTTCCGGCCACCGGGCCGCGCGGCGGCGGACGCCGCGTTGACAGGGGCGCCCCGCCTCCCGATACTGACCGCCGGTTCAGTACCGGATCCGGTGGCGCCCGCCTGTCGGACCCGTCGCCCCAGGACCGCCCGCCGACAGTGACCGAGGAGCACTCCCGATGACGACGCCTCCGGTGTCCCCGCCCGCCCCGCTCATCTCGCTGACCTGGACCGACCACGACACCGGCCATCGGGGGCACCTGGTCGTGGACCGGCTGGTGCGCGGGGTGTCCAGCGGCGGGCTGCGGATGCGCCCGGGCTGCACCCTGGAGGAGGTGACCGGTCTGGCGCGGGGCATGACCTTGAAGGAGGCCCTGCACTTCGACGCGGACCGGCCGGGGGCGCGCTACATACCGCTCGGCGGGGCCAAGGGCGGCATCGACTGCGACCCCCGCGATCCGGCGGCGTACGGCGTCCTCGTGCGCTACCTGCGGGCGATGCGCCCGTACATCGAGAACGTCTGGACGACCGGCGAGGACCTGGGCCTCTCGCAGGACCTGGTGGACCGCGCGGCGGCGGAGGCGGGGCTCGTCTCGACCGTGCAGGCGGTCTACCCGCTGCTGGAGGACGAGGCCGCGGCCCGTCGCCGGCTGGCCGACGCCTTCGCCCTTGAGGTGGACGGCATCGGCCTGGACGAGCTGGTCGGCGGCTGCGGGGTCGCCGAGGCGGCGCTCGCGGCGCTGGACCGGGACGGGGTCGCCCACGACGGGGCGCGAGTGGCGCTCCAGGGCCTCGGGACCATGGGCGGGGCGACCGCCCGCTTCCTGTCGCGGGCCGGCCTCCGGGTGGTCGCCGTCGCCGACATCAAGGGCACGATCGCGAACCCGGCCGGCCTCGACGTCGAGGCGCTGCTCGCGGCGCGGGACGCGCACGGCACGGTGGACCGGGGCGCGCTGCGCGCCGGCGACCTGGAGCTGCCGGCCGGGGCCTGGCTCGTCCAGGACGCGGAGGTACTCGTCCCGGCCGCCGTCTCCTACGCGGTGGACGCCGTGAACCAGGCGGGGATCAGGGCGCGCTGGATCGTCGAGGCCGCCAACATGCCGGTGCTGCCGGAGGCGGAGGCCCTGCTCGCGGCGCGCGGGATCACCGTGCTGCCCGACGTGGTCGTCAACTCCGGGACCAACGCCTGGTGGTGGTGGACCCTCTTCGGCGACATCGGCGCCGACGCGGACGAGGCGTTCGCGCACACCCGGCGGGCGATGCGCGAACTGGTCGGCTTGGTGCTGGCCCGCGCGGCTGCGGACGGCTGCTCACCGCGTGCGGCGGCGCACGCCGTGGCCGCCGACCGGCTGCCGGTGATGGCCGAACGCTTCGGCTGGTACCGCTGACCGGTACAGCCGGTCCGCGGCCGGTCCGCCGCACCGCCCCCGGGCGGGCATTGGTTAGGGTGACGCCGTGGCAAGAGTGCGGTTGGGAGTGGCGGAGCGGCGCGAGGAGTTGCTGCGCGCCGCCGTCGAGCAGATCGAGGTGCGCGGTGTCGCGGCCGTCCGGATCGCCGATGTGGCGTCCGTGCTCGGCGTGAGCAACGCGCTCGTGCTCTACCACTTCTCCACCAAGGAGAAGCTGGTCGCGGCCGCGTTCGCGCACGCCGCCGAGATCGATCTCGCCCATCTGCGCAAGCTGTTGAGCCGCCGCACGACCGCCGTACGCAGGCTGCGCGCCGCCGTGCGCTGGTACGCGCCGACGGGCCAGGCCAAGGGCTGGCGGCTGTGGATCGAGGGCTGGGCGGCCTCCCTCCGCGACCCGGTGCTGCGCAACGTGGCCGGCGATCTCGACCAGCAGTGGAAGGCCGAGCTGGCCGAGGTCATCGAAGAGGGCGCGGCGGCGGGCGAGTTCCACTGCGACGACCCGATGTCCGTGGCCTGGCGGCTGACCGCCATGCTGGACGGGCTGGCCGTGCAGATGACCTCGTACAACGGCCCGCTGTCCCGGGCGACCATGCTGGAGTGGACCGAGCAGGCGCTCGCCCGTGAACTGGGCATCGACCACGAGGCCCTGACGGCCTGACGGCCCCTCCCCTTCCCCGTCTTCTTCGGCCCCTCCCCGTCAGGTCTGCTGGAGCGGCTCGTATACGTCGCTTTGGAGGCCGAAGGTCCAGGCGACGCCCTCCCTGGCGGTCCTGGTCGCGGGCGGCACCCGCAGCCAGTACGTGCGGTGGGTGCCGTCCGGCTCCGGCGTGGAGTTGACCACCTCGACCATGACGACGTCCTCGTCCCCCGCGAGCGCGATCCGCCAGAGGATGCCCGTCTCGTCGCGGTGCACCGGTTCGGCGGCCGACTCGGTGAGGTAGCGGTCGTAGCCGTAGTACTCCAGCATCACGCGGCGCAGCTCCGCGTTCTCCTCGGAGCGGATGCGTGCCGGGGTCAGCGAGGCCAGCTCGTCCAGGAACTCCCGGGGCACCGGCATGCCGCGCCAGGCGTACAGGGCGAAGCCGTCCGGGTACGACAGCGCCGGTCCCTCGCCCCGGTCGAGCCGGCCCGCCTCGTCCCGGTGCAGGGCGTCCGGGCGCTCGCAGAGCACCACGACCCGCTCGTAGGGCCACCACCAGCCGGCGTTGCGCGCCACCGCGGCCAGCCCGTCGAGCCGGTCGCCCCGCCCGTCGAACGCGGCGAGCCACGCCGCGTCGTGCTGTCCGAGGACCGCGTCCAGCAGGACGAGGCGCACCTCCGACTCCGCGCCGGTGTCCTCCCCCGCGAGGTCGGCGACCACACCGGCCCGTATCCGGTCGGCGAGGCCCGCCGTGGTCTCCCAGAGCTGGGCGCCGGTGGCGGACCATAGGGCGGACCAGCCGGCCGGGCCCAACGCGTCGTACACCCGGCGCCGTTCCTCCGCCCAGGGGCGGGTGCGCACCTCGTCGCGGACGGAGCGCCCGGCGTCGGTCAGCTTGCCGACGGCCTCCACGGCCGCCCTGGGCGAGCCGGCCCAGACGAACTCCTCCGGCTCGGCGAGCCCCGCGCTGCGGTAGGCGAGCCGCACCCCTTCCTCGGCCGCCGCCCGGTCCGCCGCGCCGGTCGCCGCCGCCACGGCCCGCCAAGAGTCCACGTACTGCATCGGTCTTCCCCGTCCCCTGTTCCGCATCGTTCCCGGCCCGGTCCTCCCGGTGCCGGCCTTCAGGTCCTGCCGCCGCGCCCGCCGTGCCGTCGCTCAGTCCGCGACGATGCGGACCGCCCCCGGCGCGTACTCCCGCTGGCGCACCACGCGGAACCAGCCCTGGGGCAGCGGGATCGTCGCGTGCTCCTCGTGCACCACGCGTCCGCCCTCGGGAAGGTGGAGCAGCATCGGGCCGAACACCCCGCTCTCACGGATCAGCCGGCCGGGCCCCGGCACGGCGTGCGCGTGTCCGGTGACCTCACCGAGCGCGAGGACCAGCCGGCCCCGCGCGTCGCGCAGTTCGCCCGGCGCCTCCAGGAGATTCGCGGGCACCGCCGACTCCTCCAGTGGCACGATCAGTACATCGCCCTGCCGGTACACAGACCTCTCCCCTCCGTAGCGGCACCCGCTGTGCCGGCCACAACGAAAACGCTACGGCGGGGGTCTGACAATCGGCCGTCGGGCCGTTCCCGGCAGGGGCCGGTCACGGCGCTGTCAGTGGGCCTTGATAGACCTTGCGGACATCAATCCGTAGCCGTCACCAGGAGCTCAGGGCCATGTCCGTGGATCACCTGCACGAGTTGCTCGGCCTTCCGGCCGTCGATTTCCAGTCCGGGCCGGACGGTGGCCCCCGGCCCGCCGCCGACGCCGCCGCCTGGCGGGTCTCGATCGACGCCTACGAGGACGAGGGCACCTGGGAGGAGGAGTTCAACGCCTTCCTGGACGAGGTCGACCCGGCCGGTGTCCGTGCCCTGATCATCGGGCAGTGGGGCGAGTCGTACGAGGAGAAGTCCTCGTACCCGATCGGTCTCGTCATCGCCGCGGCCGACCGGCTGACGTCGCTGGAAGCGGTGTTCGTCGGGGATCTGACGATGGAGGAGGCGGAGATCTCCTGGATCGAGCAGAGCGATGTCACCGCGCTGCTCGGCGCGTTCCCCGCACTGCTGGAGCTGGGTGTGCGCGGCGGCTCCGAGCTGGTCTTCCCGGCCACGAAGCACGAGCGGCTGCGGGCGCTCACCATCGAGACGGGCGGGCTGCCGCGCGAGGTGGTGCGCGGTGTCCTGGACAGCGAACTGCCCGCGCTGGAACGGCTGGAGCTGTGGCTCGGCGTCTCGGCGTACGGCGGCGACGCCGACGTGTCGGACCTGGCGCCGCTGCTGTCCGGTACGCGCTTCCCCGCGTTGCACCACCTCGGCCTGCGCAACAGCGAGATCGAGAACGAGATCGCGACGGCCGTCGCCTCGGCCCCGCTGGTGGCCCGGCTGCGCACCCTGGACCTGTCCTGCGGCACGCTCGGCGACGAGGGCGCGGCCTCGCTCCTGGAGGGCCAGCCGCTGACCCATCTCGACGTGCTCGACCTGCACCACCACTTCCTCACCGAGGCGATGGAGCGCCGCGTCACCGAGGCGCTGGAGCCGCACGGGGTGCGGGTGGACGTCTCGGAGCGCTGCGAGCCGTGGGACAACCGGGGCCCGGCCGGCCGGTACGTGACGGTGTCGGAATGACGACGCCCGTCACGGACATCGAGCATCCCTGTACCTTCCACGACCTGCCCGTCTTCACCCTGCCGGAGCCGGGCGACGGCCACCCGTGGCCGGCGACGCTGCCCTCGGCGGACGGCATAGCCTGGCGGCTCGACTGCGGCTGGGACGGGCACGGGTTCGCCGCCACCTGGCAGCACTTCCTCAAGACGGTCGACCCCGCACAGGTCCGTGCCCTGGTGATCGGCCCCTGGTGGGACGGCGAGTACAGTTCCCTGGCTCCCGTGGTGGAGCTGATCACTTCGGACGCGGCCCGTTTCCCGGCGCTGCGCGCCCTGTTCCTCGCCGATGTCGTGGGCGAGGAGTGCGAGGTGTCGTGGCTGCGGATGTGCGACATCACGCCGGTGCTCCGGGCGTTCCCGCTCCTGGAGGAGCTGGTGGTACGGGGCGGTGGCAGCGGGCTGGACGAGGAGTCGCTGGAGCTGCACCCCGTCCGGCACGAGGCGCTGAAGTGCCTGCGCTTCGAGTCCGGCGGGCTGCCCGGGCATGTCGTGCGCGCGGTCGGCACCTGCGAACTGCCCGCGCTGGAGCGGCTGGAGCTGTGGTTCGGTTCCCAGTGGTACGCGGGGGACGCGACGGTGGCGGACATGGCCCCGCTGCTGTCCGGGGGCACCTTCCCCCGGCTGCGCCACCTCGGGCTGCAGAACAGTGAGATCCAGGACGAGATCGCCGCGGCGGTCGCCTCGGCCCCGGTCGTCGCCCAACTGGATTCCCTGGCGCTCTCGATGGGCACCCTCAGCGACGCGGGCGGCCTGGCCCTGCTCGAAGGTCAGCCGCTCACCCATCTGGACTACCTGGACCTGCAACACCACTACCTCGGAGACGAGGTGATGGAGCGCTTCAAGGAGCTGGGCGAGCGCGACGACGTCCACGTCTACCTCGACGAGGCGGACGACTGGGACCCGGACGACGAGGACGATGCCCGCTATGTCGCCGTCAGCGAGTAGCGGCCCGCCGCGCCTCGCGGTCGTCGGCAATCCGGGCAGCCGCCGCGTCACCCTGTTCCAGGACGCGGTGGCCGCCGCCGGCCTGTCCGAGGCGCGTACGGTCCCCTGGCTCGACGTGCTGCGGGGCGGGGCGCGCTTCCTGCCCGGCGAGATTGTGCGCATCGAGTCGCCCGGCGAGGACGCGGAGGTGGACCGGCTGCTGCGCGGGGCCGACGACCCGACCCGGGTGGAGGGGTCGGCCCTCTGGTACGCGCGGTTCACCGCCGCCGTACGCGAGGTGGCCCGGGCCGCCGCCGATGCGGGCGCCGCGCTGCTGGACGGTCCGGCCGACATCGCGGTGCTGTTCGACAAGCGGCTGTGCCACGGGGTGCTGGAGACCGCAGGGGTGCCCGTCCCCGCCTCCCCGACGTCCGGCCCGGCCGGGGCGGCGGTGCGGGGCTGGGACGACGTGCGGGACCTGATGGCCGCGCACCGCATGCCCCGGGTCTTCGTGAAGCCCGCACACGGCTCGTCGGCCTCCGGTGTGCTGGCCGTGGAGACCGCGGGCGGCGGCCGCGTCCGGGCAGCCACCTCCGTCGAGCGGGACCCGGCCGGCCGGCTCTACAACTCGCTGCGGGTCCGCCGCTGCACCACGGAGCGCGAGGTCGCGGCGATCGTCGACGCGCTGGCGCCGGACGGGCTGCACGTCGAGCGCTGGCTGCCCAAGGCGACCCGGGGCGGCCGTGCCGCCGACCTGCGGGTGGTCGTGGTCGACGGCCGGGCCACGCACGCCGTGGTGCGCACGAGCAGCTCGCCCATGACCAATCTGCACCTGGGCGGGGCACGCGGCGACCTCGCCGGCGTGCGGGCGGCGATCGAGGCGGCCGGCGGCAGCTGGGCCGAGGCCCTGACCGTCTGCGAGCGGGCCGCGACCGCCTTCCCGGACACGCTGTGTGTCGGGGTCGACCTGCTGCCCCTGACCGGCTGGCGGCGCTTCGCCGTCGGCGAGGTCAACGCCTTCGGAGACCTGCTGCCGCGCCTCACCGGACTGCCCGGCAGCGGAGCCGAGGGTCTGGACACCTACGCGGCGCAGGTCACCGCCGTACTGGACCGAACAAGGAACGACCGTGTCAGCACCACCCCCTGAGTACAGCTCCGCGCACCGCCCCGACCCCGACATGAGCGAGGTCGTGGGCAGCCACGACCTGCTGCTCGTCACCCTGGACACCCTGCGGTACGACGTCGCGGCCGAACTGGCCGCCGCCGGACGCATCCCGAACCTGGCCCGCCACCTGCCGGGCGGCGTCTGGGAGGAGCGGCACGCCCCGGGCAGCTTCACCTACGCCTCGCACCAGGCGATCTTCGCGGGCTTCCTGCCCACCCCGGCCGCGCCGGGACCGCATCCCCGGCTGTTCGCCGCCCGCTTCGCCGGCAGTGAGACGACCGCGGAGCGCACCTTCGTGTTCGACACTCCGGACCTGGTCTCGGGGCTCGCGAAGGAGGGGTACCGCACGGTGTGCGTCGGCGGTGTCGGCTTCTTCAACCTCCAGGGGCCGCTGGGCTCGGTGCTCCCGGGGATGTTCCAGGAGGCGCACTGGGAGCCGGAGTTCGGGGTGGCCTCGCCCACCTCGTTCGAGGCACAGGTGACCCGCGCCGAGGAGGTGGTCGCGGCCCTCCCGCCGGAGCAGCGGCTGTTCCTCTTCGTCAACGTCTCCGCGCTCCACCAGCCGAACTGGTTCCACAAGCCCGGGGCGACCCGCGACGCCGGCGACAGCCGCGAGACGCACGCGGCAGCCCTGGAGTACGTGGACGCCCACATCGGCCGGCTCTTCGCCGCCGCGAGCAGCCGCCGCCGTGCCTTCGCCATCGTGTGCTCCGACCACGGCACGGCCTACGGCGACGACGGCTACACCGGCCACCGGCTCGGCCACGAGTCCGTCTGGACCGTTCCTTACGCCCACTTCTTCCTGGAACCGGGGGCCGTCCGATGACCGCGACGCAGACCGTCCGCCCGTACGAGAGCTATGTGTACGCCTATCCGCACAAGACGGCGTACCGCCCGCTCGCCGAGCAGCCCGGCGGACGGCCGGCGCTGAGCGAGCTGTGGGCGGGGGAACGCAAGGACGCGCTCTCCCTCTACATGCACATCCCGTTCTGCGAGGTCCGCTGCGGCTTCTGCAACCTCTTCACCCGCATCGGCGCGCCCGACGAGCTGACCTCGCGGTATCTCGACGCGCTGGACCGGCAGGCGAGCGCCGTGCGGGAGGCGCTGGGCGACGGGGAGCAGGTCCGGTTCGCGGCGGCGGCGTTCGGCGGGGGCACGCCCACGTTCCTGACGGCGGGCGAGCTGGAGCGGCTGTGCGACATCGCGGAGAAGCGGATGGGCGCCGCTCTGCGCTCCGTGCCGCTGTCCGTGGAGACCTCCCCGTCCACCGCGACCGCCGACCGCCTGGCCGTGCTCGCCGAGCGGGGGACCACCAGGATCAGCATCGGGGTGCAGAGCTTCGTGGAGGCCGAGGCCCGCGCGGCGGTCCGCCCGCAGCACGCCGCCGACGTGGAGCGGGCGCTCGGCCTGATTCGGGACACCTCCATACCGGTCCTCAACATCGACCTGATCTACGGCATAGCCGGCCAGACCGAGCGGACCTGGCGCACCTCGCTGGACGCGGCGCTGCGGTGGCGGCCGGAGGAGCTGTATCTCTACCCGCTGTACGTGCGCCCGCTGACCGCGCTCGGCAAGCTCTCGCCCGGAGAGGCCGACGCGGCCTGGGACGAACAGCGCCTGCGCCTGTACCGGGCCGGCCGCGACCACCTCCTGGCGCACGGCTACGAGCAGGTGTCGATGCGGATGTTCCGCCGCGCCGACGCCCCGCGCGCTGAGGGGCCCGACGACTACGCCTGCCAGACGGACGGCATGATCGGCCTGGGCTGCGGCGCCCGTTCGTACACCTCGCGGCTGCACTACTCGTTCGACTACGCGGTGCGGATGACCGAGGTGCGGGGCATCATCGACGCCTATACGGCCACCGCGGACTTCTCCCGCGCCGAGGTGGGGCGGTACACCGACGGGGACGAGGCGCGCCGCCGCCATCTCCTCCAGTCGGTGCTCCAGGCCGAGGGCATGGCCCTGGACGAGTACCGCGAGCGGTTCGGCACCTCGGCCTGCGACGACTTCCCCGAGGAGCTGGCCCGGTTCGAGGACCGGGGCTGGCTGGACGCGGGGGCGCCGGGAGTGCTGCGGCTGTCGCCCGAGGGGCTGGCGTACTCCGACGCGCTGGGCCCCGAACTCTTCTCCCCCGCCGTGCGGGCCGCGATGGCCGCGTACGAGCTGAAGTGAGTCACGCGTGGACCTGACGATTCTCTACCGGGGCCCGCTCGCCTCGTGCGACTACGACTGCCCGTACTGCCCGTTCGCCAAGCGGCGCGACAGCCGGGAGCAGCTGCGGGTCGACCGCGCGGCGCTCGAACGGTTCACGGCGTGGGTGGCGGAGCAGACCGGTGACCGGATCTCGGTGCTGTTCACGCCGTGGGGCGAGGGGCTGGTGCGGTCCTGGTACCGCCGGGCGATCGTGGAGCTGGCGGGTCTCGGCCATGTGAGCCGGGTCGCGATCCAGACGAACCTGAGCGGCCGTACGCGGTGGCTGGCCGAGGCCCCGGGGGCGGCCCGCGAGCGGATCGCGCTGTGGTGCACGTACCACCCGGGGCAGACGCCGTACGAGCGCTTCCTCGGCCGGTGCGCGGAGCTGCGGGACCTCGGGATCCGGCACAGCGTGGGTGTCGTGGGCTTCGACGCCCATCTCGACGAGGCGCGGCGGCTGCGCGCGGCGCTCCCGGACGAGGTCTACCTCTGGGTCAACGCGGCCGAGGGGCACACCTACACGGACGAGGAGGCGGACCGGTGGACGGCGATCGACCCGCTGTTCCCGTACAGCCGTCATCCGCACCGCTCGGCGGGGCTGCCCTGCCGGACCGGTGAGTCGGTGATCTCGGTGGACGGGGAGGGCACGGTGCGCCGCTGCCACTTCGTCCGGGCGGAGCTGGGCAATCTGTACGACGGGAGCTACCGTCGGGCGCTCGGCCCGCGGGCGTGCCCGCTCGCCGCGTGCGACTGCCACATCGGCTATGTGCACCTGGAGACGCTGCCGCTGTACGACGTGTTCGCGGGCGGGGTGCTGGAGCGCGTCCCGGCGGCGCTGCCGCTGTCCACGGTCGCCCCGACGCGGTCACGGGGCGACTGAGGACAGCGGCAGCGGGTCCGTCAGAGCGGCAGCAGGTCGGGCCGCTTCGGCTCGACGTGGTCCCCGGAGGACTCGCCGCGCAGCCGCCGTCCGATCCACGGGACCAGGTATTCGCGCGCCCAGTGGATGTCGTCGCGGCGGATCTCCAGCGCGCCGCGCGGCGGCTGCGGCGGCCACGGCTGGTCCGGGTCGGCCGGCACGTCGAGGCCGAGGACCTGGGCGGCGCGCAGCGCGACCCGGGTGTGTCCCTCGGGTGACAGGTGCAGCCGGTCGCCGTCCCAGGCGCGCCGGTCCTGCACGGAGCGCAGCGACCACAGGTCGAGGACCGGGCAGTCGTAGCGGTCGGCGATGGCCCGGACGTGGGCGGTGTAGGTGGCGATCTTGCCGCGCAGATGGCGCAGCACGGGGACGCCACGGGTGTCGAAGCCGGTGGTGACCATGACGGTGCCGACCGACCGCGTGAGGTCGGCGACCGCGCGCTCGAAGCGTTCGGCCACGTCGTCGGGGTCGGTGCCCGGCCGGATGATGTCGTTGCCGCCGGCGCAGAAGCTCACCAGATCGGGGGCGAGTTCCCTGGCGCGGGGCACCTGCTCCTCGACTATCTGGTCGAGGAGGCGTCCTCGTACGGCGAGATTGGCGTACCGGAAGTTCCCGTGCGCGGAAACGGACGGGACCTCGGCGTCCGCCGGAATGCCGGGCTCCGGGAGCCGGTCCGCGAGGAGTACCGCGAGCCGGTCGGCCCAGCCGACGAATGTTCCGTCCGGGCCGGGGTCGCCGACTCCCTCGGTGAAGCTGTCGCCAATCGCCGCGTACGACCCGATGGCGACCTGTCTGTCGACGGCGCCCTGTTGAAGGTTGTTCGAATCGTCTGCCACAAGCGCTTATCCTGCACCCCGGAATGTGACCTACGCGACCGTAATAAGGGGTTGACGGGTGGTGAGATAAACCACCCGGTCAGTTTTCGGTAAAGGGGGAATAAGCAGCGGGACGGAGCGCCGCCGCGCTCCGTCCCTCTGCTGTCGTTCCGTGGCCCGGATCACCGGGCCGGCACTGTCCGGATCAGACGTTGATCCCGTGCGACGCGAGGTAGGCGATCGGGTCGATGTCCGAGCCGTACTCCGGGCCGGTGCGGACCTCGAAGTGGAGGTGCGGGCCGGTGGCGTTGCCGGTGGCGCCGGAGAGGCCGACCTGCTGGCCCGCTGTCACGGTCTGGCCCGCCGAGACGGAGAGCGAGGACATGTGGCCGTACTGGGAGTAGTGGCCGTCGGCGTGCTTGATGACGACCTGGTTGCCGTAGGCGCCGCCCCAGCCGGCGGTGACGACGGTGCCGGAGGTGATGGCCTTCACGCTGGTGCCGGTGGCGACGGGGAAGTCGATGCCGGTGTGGCTGCCGCTGGACCAGTTGGCACCGGAGGCGCGGTAGGCGGTGGTGTGGTTGCCCGGCACCGGGTGGACGTAACCGGAGGCGTTGTCCTGGGTGGCGGGGGCCTCGGTCTTGGCCCCGGTCTGCGCCTCGGTCTCCGTCTCGACCTTGGTCTCAGCCTTGGGCGCGGCCTTCGTCCCGGTCTGCTCCGCCGTCTTGGCGGGGGCCTCGGACGGGGTGGCGGCGGCGGGGGCCGCCTTGGCGCCGAGGGTCAGCTTCATGCCCGGGAAGATCAGGCTCGGGTTCTCGCCGACGACCTCGCGGTTGTCCTGGTACAGCTTGTGCCAGCCGCCCTTGAGGTGGTGCTGGGCGGCGATCTTCGACAGGTAGTCGCCGGAGACCACGGAGTAGGTGGTGGTGCCGGTGCTCTTCGCGGGCTTGGCCGGGGCGGTGTGCGCGGCGACCGACTTCGAGGCGGCCGGGGCGGACTGCTCCGCGGCGTGGGCACCGGTGGCGCCGAGCAGCGGAAGCGCGATGACGGCTCCGCCGGCGCTCGCGGCGACGACGCCACGGGCGATGGTGCTGGACTTGGGACGGCGGTGCTTACCCGAATTGGGCATGAAGAATTTCCTCTCCGGCGCCTGCGAGGTGAGCTGTCGGGTTCGGGCTGGAGATGCCCGGCCGCGCCTGGCGCGACTTCACCCCTAGCCGTCCGGTCGTCCCGGTCGGCGGCTTACCTGGTTCCCCCGCTCCTGCCACACGGTGAGTGGATGCGAATTCCGGACGGCGGCAGGATTGGGCGTTCCATCCGGATGGCATGGAACGTAAGCGAGCCGGGACGGCGGAAACAAGCCGCGCGTTCCGCTCCGGATTCCGCATCGGAATTGCGGCTCGGAATTCCGGTCACACTCCGTGGATTACGGATCTTGGCTTTCCGCGCGGCGCACGGTCTACCCCGCCGTAGCGTCACCACACAACGTCACGGATATGATCCCGCTCACGAGCGGGCGATCATCTCCCTTGCAACCAGGGCATGTTCGGCATAACGCCACAATACGGACATGTCATGGTCATCATCCGCGCCGCAGCCGCACCACCCGCGCGTCCAGGTCGCCGCGCAGCCCGCTGGGCAGGCCGTGGTGCAGCAGCACCGAACCGTGGTGCACCGCCCCGGTGTCCAGGCAGGTGTACGTCGCCTCCGGGTCGAGTCCGCGCAGCCGCAGGGCCGGCGGCTCCTCCCCGTACCGCTGGGCGTGGAGCCACATCAGGACGACGGTGTCGGCGCCCCGCACGTACTGCACGGCGCTCAGCCCGGACCCGGGTGCGCGCAGCCGGTACAGCTCGCCCAGCTGCACGACGGGCCGGATCTCCTTGTACAGCTCCACCCACCCGCGCGCCTCGTCCAGTTCGGCCCCGCTCCACTCGGTGAGGTCCCCGCCGATCCCGAGCACCCCGGCCATGGCGCTGACGAACCGGAAGCGCAGGGCGGAGCGGCGGCCGTTGAGCTGGACGTTCGGGCTGTCGGTGACCCAGGCGGCCATCACGCGCGCCGGGTGGAGCTGGCCGAAACCGTGCTGGATGGCGAGGCGGTCCAGCGGGTCGGTGTTGTCGGACGTCCAGACCTGGTCGGTACGGGAGAGGATGCCGAGGTCGACGCGCCCGCCACCGCCCGAGCAGGACTCGAACGCGACACCGGGGTGGGCGGCGCGCAGCCGGTCGATCAGCGCGTAGAGGCCGTCCACATGCTCGGTCCACAGTCGCTGCGGGTAGTCGGCGCCTGGCCAGCCCGCGTCCGAGAAGCAGCGGTTGAAGTCCCATTTCACATAGTCGACGGGCGCCGAGGACAGCAGTGTGTCCAGGCTCTCCCACAGATGGGCCCGCACATCGGGCCGGGCCAGATTGAGGACGAGCTGATTGCGGAATTCCGTGCGTTCCCGGCCGGGGAAGTGCTGCACCCAGTCGGGGTGGGCGCGGTAGAGATCGCTGTCGGGATTGACCATCTCGGGTTCGACCCAGATCCCGAACCGCATGCCGAGCCCGTGCACATGGCGGGCGAGCGGGCCGAGCCCGTCGGGGAAGCGGTCCGGGTTCGGCGTCCAGTCGCCGAGCCCGGCCCGGTCGCTCACCCGCCGCCCGAACCAGGCGTCGTCCACGACGAACAGCTCGACGCCCATCGCGGCGGCGCGCTCGGCCAGCGCCCGCTGCTGGTCCTCCGCGATGTCGAAGCCGGTGGCCTCCCAGGAGTTGTAGAGCACCGGGCGCGGCTCGAAGGCGTCGGGGATCACATGGGCGAGCTGCCACGCGTGCCAGGCGCGGCTGGCCCCGCCGAAGCCGCCCGCGCTCCACAGCCCGGCGAAGACGGGGCTCGTGTAGGACTCCCCCGGCGACAATCGCAGCAGCCCGGACTCGTCGTAGCCGGCGCCGCCGGTGATCTGCACGAGCCCGTCGGGCAGCCGCTGTACGGCGATGCGCCAGGAGCCGGACCAGCCGAGCGCGCAGCCGTAGACCTCGCCGCTCTCCTCGGTCGCCGCGCCGTCCGCGTCAAGGGCGACCCAGGGCAGGCCCTGGTGGCCGGTGTGACCGCGCCGGCTGGAGAGCAGGTGTTCCCCGTACGCGAGCTCCGTGCACTCCAGCTGGGTCTCAGCAGCCCAGCGGCCGTGCAGCCGGCTGAGCCGCCAGCGGTCGCGCGCGGGCAGCGCCCAGGCCGCGGCGTCGGCGCGGAGCACCTCGACGGGCGGGCCGTCGGGCCCGGTGCGGGTGAGGGTGGTCCAGCGCTCGATCACGTCGGAGTCGTCGCGCATCCGGTAGTGCAGGGTGATCGAGAGCCGGTGGACCGGGTCGGCGAAGGAGAGCCGCAGCTCGTCGCCGTCCACCGTGTCGCCCGTGAACGTCCAGGCGGTTCCGCGCACCTCGTCGGTGCGCACCGAGAGGGCGGGGCGGACGAACCGGCGGCCGCCTTCGACCGGGTACTCCTCGCGCCCGTCGAGCGGGGACTCGAAGCCCCGGCCGGGTGGTGCGGGAGCAGCGGCCAGCGCCTCTGCGGCGGCCATCGTGAGGCGCGGGCCCCAGTGCAGGTGCAGGAGCTCGTGCCGTTCGGTGAGCCGCAGCGCGTAGCTCCCGCTCGCCCCCGTCAGCAGCCAGATCCGGTCGCCGGTCTCGATCATCGCGCGCCCCCGTCCGCGTACCTCACAGATTCACACAGGTCCGCACATCATCGACCGCATACGCACCGAGGGCAACGGTGCGTACGCGGAGGACGGGAGACCGAAGGGGACATAGCTGCCCCACGAACCGATGTCGTATCGTCGCGGGCGTGGGCCCGACGGCGACACGCGCCGGGGCAGAGCCTCCAGGAGTGACCGTGACGCAGCAGCTGCCGCAGACCCCGCCGACGGAGCCCGTACTCACCGGTGTCCGCAACTTCCGGGACGTGGGCGGCCTGCCCACCACGGACGGCCGCCGGGTGCGGCACGGCAGGCTCTACCGCAGCGGCCACCTGGCGCACGCCACCGCCGAGGACGCGGCGTTCCTCGGCGGGCTCGGCCTGCACACCGTCTTCGACTTCCGCAACGCGGCGGACCACAAGCTGGACGGCCTCGATGTGGAGCTGCCCGGCGTCCGGAACGTGAGCATCCCGCTCAGTGACCCGGCGGACGGGGCGGAGTTCTGGCGGATGGTGCGCGACGGCAACATGGCGGAGCTGCGTTCGATCCTGGCCGGCGGCAAGGGCACCAGCCGCATGGTCGCCTCGTACCGCGCGATCATCCTGGAGCGCACCGCCGAGCACAGCCGCGTCCTGCACGCCCTGGCCGAGGACAGCCTGCCGGCCCTGATGCACTGCGCGGCGGGCAAGGACCGGGCGGGGCTCTCCATCGCGGTGACGCTGCTGGCGGTGGGCGTCGGGCGGGAGACCATCGAGGCCGACTACCTCAAGTCGAACGACGCACACCGCCGCTACCGCATCCGGCGCAGCGACACCTCGCCCGCCGGAATGTCCCCGGAGGTGCTGGAGCTGCTGAACCCGCTCTTCGGCGCCCAGCCCGACTACCTCGCCGCTGCCTTCGCCGCCATCGACGAGACCTGGGGCGGCACCGACCGCTACCTCGCCGACGGGCTGAAGCTGGCGCCCGCCACCCGGGAGCGGCTGCGCGAACGGCTCCTCGACGGGAGCTGAGGCGGGCGCGGCCTACTGGTTGTGCATGCCGACCGCGAAGAGCAGGTAGAGGAACGCGGCGATGACGTGCCCGGCCACGAGGTAGGCGAAGAGCCGGATCACGAGTCCGCGCGGCATCTTCTTCTCATGGGTGTCGGCCCCGGGGCGCGGGGCCGGGGTGAGCGGGTCGTAGTTCTCGGAATCGGACATGGCTGGCCTCTCAGCGACGGTGGACCGGGCCGCCGAGGCACAGCTCGGCGGTGGGGCTCTGCAACAGGGTGTGTACGAAGAGCAGCTCGGAGCCCTCGGGTTCGGGGGCCGCGATCCGGTGCGGGGTGAGCGAGTCGAAGTGCGCGCTGTCCCCCGGGGCGAGGTCGTGCACCGTCTCGCCGAGCGTCACCCGGAGGCGGCCCGCGAGGACGTAGAGCCATTCCTCGCCGGGGTGGACACGGACCAGGTCGCCCTGGGCGCCGTACGGGACCCGGACGCGCAGCGCCTGCATGGCACGGCCGGAACCACCGGCCTGCTGGTACAGCCAGCCGTCGGCCGCCGCGCCCTCGAACGGTCGGCCGCGGACGATCGCGTCACGTTCCGGGGGCATCTCGCCCAGCAGCTCGGAGACCGTCGTACCGTAGATCCTGGCCAGCTGAAGCAGCATGGGCAGCGAGGGCTGGCGCCGACCCGTTTCGAGCCGGGAGAGGTGGGCGGGCGAGAGCCCGGCCCGCTGGGCCGCGGTCTCCAGGGTGAGACCACGGCCCCGGCGCAGATCGCGCAGGCGGGGCGCGACACCGGGCAGCTCATCGGCTGCCGGGTAGTCCGGAGGATTCATGCCTCCATTGGGCCAAATTCTTTCCCCTGGGGCAAATTTATTGCCTCAGGGGCAAAAAACCCTCAGCGGTTGGCGACGGCCTGCTTCACCAGGGTCCGTCCGAAGTCCCACATCAGTCCCCCGCCGCTGTGCGCGTCGTCCATGACGGCGGTGAACGCCTCGACGAAGCGGTCCACGTCCGCGTCGTCGATGACGAGCGGCGGGATCAGCTTGATCACTTCGAGGTGGTCGCCGGAGACCTGCGTGAGGATGCGGTGTTTCTGGAGCAGCGGCACGACCACCATCTGCGCGAAGAGACCCTTGCGGGCCGCCTGCAGCATGGTCCAGCGGCTGCGCAGCTTGAGCGAGGTGGGGCGGCCGAACTCGATGCCGATCATCAGCCCGCGCCCCCGCACCTCGTGCAGCAGCTCATAGCGCCCGACGAGCGCGGAGAGCCGCTCGCGGAGCAGGTCGCCGGTGCGGCGCGCGTGCGCCACGGTCTCCTCGTCCTCCATCACCGAGAGCACCGCGAGCCCGGCCGCCATCGCCTGGGCGTTGGAGCCGAAGCTCGCGGAGTGGACGAGGACCCGGTCCATCGAGGAGTAGACGCGCTTGAAGATCCAGTCCTTGCCCAGCGTCGCCCCGACCGGCACATAGCCGCCGGACAGCGCCTTGGCCACACAGACGAGGTCCGGTTCGACGCCTTCCTCGTGCTGGTACGCGTAGAAGTCGCCGGTCCTGCCGAGCCCTGTCTGCACCTCGTCGGCGATGAGGAGGGCCTTGTGCTTGCGCAGCAGCTCCTGGGCCTCGCGCAGGTATCCGGGCGGAGCCGCGAGCACGCCCTTGCCCTGGATCGGCTCGACCACCAGGGCGGCCACGTCGCCCCGCTTCAGCTCCCTGCTCAGCGCGGCGAGGTCGCCGAGCGGGACGGCGGTGTCGGGCAGCAGTGGGGCGAAGCCGTCACGGAACCCGCCCTCGCCGTTGACCGAGAGGGAGCCGGTGGTGAGCCCGTGGAAGGCGTGGTCGCAGTACAGGACCCGCGGCCTGCCGGTCGCGTACCGGGCGAACTTGAGTGCCGTCTCGACGGCCTCGGTACCGCTGTTGCCGAAGAACACCCGGTCCAGGTGCGGGCTGTGGCTCAGCAGCTTCTCCGCGAGCAGCCCGGGCAGCGGCTGGCAGTCGAAGCGGGTGAGGTCGGCGAGCGAGGCGTCGAGGACGTCGTGCAGCGCCTTGCGTACGACGGGGTGGTGGCGGCCGAGCCCCATCACGCCGAAGCCGGCGAGCATGTCCAGGTAGTCGTTGCCGTCCGCGTCCCAGAAGTGGGCGCCCTCGGCCCGTTCGTAGACCTTGTCGAAGCCGATGGTGTGCAGCATGCGCGGGAGCTGATGGTTGAGGTGCTTGGCGTGCAGCTCGTAGCGCTCGGCGCCGCGTTCGGCGAGCAGCCGCGCCAGATCGAAGCCCTTGCGCTCGTCGTCCTTCATGCCCCGCTCTCCTTGTGCCCGTTGCCCGGGGCGTCCTGCCCCGTGCCGCCGGCCGCCTTCCGGGCGGCCGTGACGGCGCTGATCCGGCCCGCGATCTCGACCGGTGTGAGTCCGATGTCCGCCAGCACCTCGGACCGCTTGCCGTGCGCGAGGAACTGCTCGGGGATGCCGAAGGTGCGCAGCGGTACATCGACACCGGCGTCCCGCAGCGCCTGCCCGACCGCCGAACCGACGCCTCCGGCGCGGCTGTTGTCCTCGACGACCGCGACGAGCCGGTGCTCCGCCGCGAGGGGTGCCAGCTCCGCGTCGACAGGTTTGACCCAGCGCGGGTCCACCACGGTGCATCGGATACCGGCGCCCGTGAGCAGTTCGGCGGTCCGCAGGCAGACCGGCGCCATCACACCGACGGCGACGAGCAGCACCTCGGCGTCCTCGTCGCGCAGCAGCACGTCCATGGAGCCGATCCTGCCGACGGCGGGGACCGCCTCGCCCACCGACTCCTTCGGGAAGCGCACCAGGGTCGGCGCGTCGTCCACGGCGACGGCCTCGCGCAGCTCCTCCCGCAGCCGGTCCGCGTCGCGCGGTGCGGCGATCCGCAGCCCGGGTACGACCTGGAGCACGGACATGTCCCACATGCCGTTGTGCGAGGCACCGTCGGACCCGGTGACGCCTGCCCGGTCCAGGACGAAGGTGACCCCGCACCTGTGCAGGGCGACATCCATCAGGAACTGGTCGAACGCCCGGTTGAGGAACGCGGCGTAGACGGCGACGACCGGGTGGAGGCCGCCCGTGGCGAGCCCCGCCGCACTCACCGCCGCGTGCTGCTCGGCGATGCCGACGTCCCAGACGCGGTCGGGGAACGCCTCGGCGAACTTCGTCAGCCCGACGGGGTCCAGCATCGCCGCGGTGAGCGCGACGACGTCCGGCCGTTCCGCCCCGATGGCCGTGATCTCGTCCGCGAACACCGAGGTCCAGGACGGGCCGGCGGCGGGGACGAGCGGGGCGCAGGTCAGCGGGTCCATCGCGCCGACGGTGTGGAAGCGGTCGGCCTCGTCGAGCAGGGCGGGGGCGTAACCCCGGCCCTTCTCGGTGATGCAGTGCACGAGGACCGGGCCGCGGAACTGCTTGGCCCGGTGCAGCGCGGCCTCGACGGCGGCCGTGTCGTGCCCGTCGACCGGGCCGATGTACTTCAGGCCGAGGTCCTCGAACATGCCCTGCGGTGCGACGAAGTCCTTGAACCCCTTCTTCGCGCCGTGCAGCGCCCCGTGCAGCGGCTGTCCGATGACGGGGGTGCGTTCCAGCAGGCCCTTGCCCCAGGCCAGGAAGCGTTCGTAGCCGTCGGTGGTGCGCAGGGTGGCGAGGTGGCGGGCGAGGCCGCCGATCGTCGGTGCGTAGGAGCGCTCGTTGTCGTTGACGACGACGATCAGCGGGCGGTCCTTGGCGGCGGCGATGTTGTTGAGCGCCTCCCAGGCCATTCCGCCGGTCAGCGCGCCGTCGCCGATGACCGCGACGACGTGGTCGTCCCTGCCCCGTACCTCGTTGGCCTTGGCGAGGCCGTCGGCCCAGCCCAGGACGGTGGAGGCGTGCGAGTTCTCGATGACGTCGTGCTCGGACTCCTCGCGGGACGGGTAGCCGGAGAGCCCGCCCTTGCCGCGCAGCTTGGAGAAGTCCTGCCGCCCGGTGAGGAGTTTGTGGACGTAGGTCTGGTGCCCGGTGTCCCACAGGATGCGGTCCACGGGTGAGTCGAAGACCCGGTGCAGGGCGATGGTCAGCTCCACCACCCCGAGGTTGGGGCCCAGATGGCCCCCGGTCCTGGCCACGGCCTCCACCAGGAACGTGCGGATGTCGTCGGCGAGTTCGCCGAGTTGTGACGCGTTCAGTGCCTTCAGATCGCGCGGCCCCCGGATGCTCTGCAGCAGCGTCATGCCCGGGCCCCCTCTCTGTGGTCCTGTTCCTGCTCAAGGTGATGGCCGGGCTCCGTGCGGGAGCCCGGCCGGGTGTCGCGGCTCAGCCGTTGCCGCTGACGGTCTCGCGCATGGCGCGCAGCGACTCCTTCAGGGAGCCCATGGTGGCGAGGACGGCGGTGGGCTCGTAGCCGCAGTGCGCCATGCAGTTGGCGCAGCGCGGGTCCTTGCCCCGGCCGTACTTGTCCCAGTCGGTCTCCTCGATGAGCTGCCGGTACGTCGGCACGTAGCCGTCGCTCATCAGGTAGCAGGGCCGCTGCCAGCCGAACAGCGAGTAGTTCGGGATGGCCCACGCCGTGCACGGGAAGTCGGCCTTGCCCTCGAGGAAGTCCAGGAAGAGCGGCGAGTGGTTCAGCCGCCACCGGCTCCGGTTGCCGCCGGCGAAGGACTTCTTGAACAGCTCGCGGGTCTGCTCGACGCCCAGGAAGTGCTCCTGGTCGGGCGCCTTCTCGTACGCGTAGGCGGGCGAGATCATCATCTCGTCGACCTTCAGGTCGTCGTTGAGGTAGTTGAGGACCTCAATGATGGTCTGCGGGGTGTCGGTGTTGAAGAAGGTGGAGTTGGTGGTGACCCGGAAGCCGCGGCGCTTGGCCTCCTTGATCGCCGCCACCGCCTCGTCGAACACCCCTTCCTTGGCGACCGATTCGTCGTGCCGCTCGCGCAGTCCGTCGATGTGCACGGCGAACGCGAAGTAGGGCGACGGCGTGAACTTCTCGATCTTCTTGCGCAGCAGCATGGCGTTGGTGCAGAGGAAGACGTACTTCTTCTTCGCCACGAGCTGGCGCACGATCTCGTCGATCTGAGGGTGCATCAGCGGTTCGCCGCCGGCGATGGAGACCATCGGGGCACCCGATTCGAGCACCGCGCCGACGGCCTGGGCCACGGGCATGCGCTGCTTGAGAACGCCGGCCGGGTGCTGGATCTTCCCGCAGCCCTCGCAGGCGAGATTGCACGCGTACAACGGCTCCAGCTCGACGATCAGGGGGAATTTGTCCCGCTTGCGGAGCTTCTGTTCAATGAGATACGTCGCAACCTTGATGGACTGACGAAGCGGCATGGCCATCTGGCTCACCTCCTGGGGAGCAGCAAAGATCGGTGCCATTCATAGAAAGCCGGCAGTACGGCACGAAGAACGCGGAAAGCCGATATTCCACCGCGGAACGTGCCGATGCGGACGAGCTCATGCTCCGGAGCGTCCACGACCACCCGTACGGCGGCAACCGGGCGTGGCCCGGACCGCAGGGCGGTGCGCAGGGTCGCGGCGGACTCCATGTCCACCGCGATCGCCCCGGTGGCCCGCAGTTCGCCCCGCTCATGCCCCCGGACGACATGGTCGGAGCCGGTCAGCGGACCGGTGTGTACGGTGCGCCCCGGTACGGCCCTGGCCAGCGCCTCGGCCAGCAGCTCCGCACCGGTGCACGGGACGGGGTCCCCGGCGGCCCGGGTCTCCCGCGCCACCACCAGGTCGCCCGGGTGCATCCCGGGCGCGAGGCCGGCGCAGAACCCCGAGGCGATGACAGCGGTGTCCGCCGCCCCGTCCTGCCCGAGCGCCCGTGCGACGGCGGTCTCGGCCGCCCTGGGGCCCATGCCGGTACGCAGCACGGTCACCCGCTCCGGGGCGCCCGCCGCCCTCCCCCTGCCGGTGCGCAGGGCGAACTGTTCGATGCCGAGCGCGCAGGCGATCAGCAGCGGGGCGGCGGGGCCGGCCTCTCCCATCAGGCCTCCTCGCGCATCGGCGCGCGGCCCGCGAACGGGTCGCCGTGCACGTACCGCCCGAGTGCGGTGAGCGGGAACACCTGCCGGTAGAGGTGGTAGTTGATGGAGAAGTCCCAGGGGAACCCGGTCCCGGTGAAGTAGGGCTCGTCCCAGGAGCCGTCGGCCTGCTGGGTCTCGGTCAGCCAGGCGATGCCGCGGGTCACGGCGACGGTGTCGCGGCGCCCCGCGGCCAGCAGCGCGAGCAGGGCCCACGCGGTCTGGGACGCGGTGGACGCGCCCTGGCCGATCCACTTCTCCTCGGCGTACGAGCGCAGGTCCTCGCCCCAGCCGCCGTCGTCGTTCTGGACGGACTCCAGCCACTCGACCGCCCGCCGGATCGACGGGTGCGCCGGGGGCAGTCCCGCGGCGACGAGCGCGGGGACCACCGACCCCGTTCCGTAGACGTAGTTGACGCCCCAGCGGCCGAACCAGCCTCCGCCCGCGTCCTGTTCGGACAGCAGCCACTCGATGCCGCGCCGGGTGACGGGGTCCGCGGCGCGCCCCTCGATGGCGAGCATCTCCACCACGTGCCCGGTTACGTCGGCGGACGGCGGGTCGATGACCTCACCGAAGTCGCAGAACGGCAGCCGGTTGGGGAACGGGCTGGTGTTGTCGGCGTCGAACGCGCCCCAGGCCCCGTTGCGGGACTGCATGCCGACGTTCCAGCGCACACCGCGCTCGATGGCGGCGTCCACCCGGGCCTGGTCGGGGTGGCGGACCCGGCGCAGGGCGAGGACCACCTCCGCGGTGTCGTCGATGTCGGGGTAGTTGTCGTTGTGGAACTCGAACGCCCAGCCGCCGGGCTCCAGTCGGGGCCGGCGCACCGCCCAGTCGCCGGGGCGGACGATCTCCTCGGCGAGCATCCAGTCCGCCGCCTTCACGAGCGCCGGGTGGTCCGGGGCGAGCCCGGCGTCGGCGAGGGCGATGGTGGCCAGGCAGGTGTCCCAGACCGGGGACTGGCAGGCCTCGATCATGCGGGTGCCGTCCTCGCGCCACACGGCGAAGCGGTCGAGCGATTCGATCCCCGCCCGCATCACCGGGTGCTCGAGGTCGTAGCCGAGCAGGTGCAGGGCGATGACCGAGTAGACGGCGGGGGGCTGGATGCCGCCCCAGCAGCCGTCGTTCTCCTGGCGTTCGATGATCCAGCGGGCGGCTGCGTTCATCGCGACCCGGCGCAGTCCGCGCGGCGCGAACCGGTGGTAGACGTGCAGCGCCTTGTCGAGCCGCTGGAAGAGACCGTCCCAACTGGCCGCCGGTGCGGGGCGCTTGGGTGGGTTGGGCCGGTCCGGGTCGGTGTGCAGCTCGTCCAGGGCGAAGGGGGCGGGCCGCACGGGCCGCTTCGCCGAGACGATGGTGAGCGGCACGATGGTCTGCCGGGCCCAGCAGCCGAAGTCGTAGATGTTGAGCGGAACCCATTTGGGAAAGAACATCAGCTCGGGCGGCAGCTCCGGCAGGTCGTCCCACTTCCACCAGCCGAAGAGGGCCAGCCAGATCCGTGTGAAGACCCGGCTCGCGGCGATCCCGCCCTGCTCCCGGACCCAGCCCGCGGCGCGGGCCATGTGCGGGTCCTCCGGCCGGTCGCCCGCCAGCCGCAGCGCCACGTACGCCTCGATCGTGGTGGAGAGATCCGCAGGCCCGCCGTGGAAGGTCGCCCAGGTTCCGTCGCCGAGCTGCTCGCCGCGGATGAAACCGGCGGCCGCCCGGAGGGTGGCGGGGTCCTGGATGCCCAGGAACTGGCGGAGCAGCAGGTCCTCTGCGTCCATGGTGACGTTGGTGGCGAGGTCGCCCTTCCACCAGCCCTGCTCGTCCTGCCTGCCGAGGAGGTGCTCCACCGAGCGTTCCGCGGCCCGCCGCGCGGCGGCCTGTACACCGTCCGCGGCGATGGTTGATTCGATAGTCGGTCTACTGGCCGAGGCTGCGCGGGGATCAACGGCCCCGGTGCTTCCGTCGGTCGTCGCTGTCATGGCTTCCCCTTCGTGCAGGTGGTCCTCTGCTGTGCTGGGGTCTCCGTCGGCCGGCGCCCGTAAGGACGCCGGCCGGCGACTGCGAGTCATATGGACCAGATGGTGATCATCTCTTTCGTACGACGACGAAGTCCGCGAGCGCAGTGAGCTGCGCCCGCACGGTTTGCGGCATGTCGACACCGTGCAGCACCTCTATGGCGACCGCATGCTGACGACGGGCCTCCTGGGCGGTCCACTCGCGGCCGCCCGCCTCCTCGATGAGCGCCGCACGGGCGGCGAACTCCTCCTCGGAGAAGCTGTCGAAGTCGCTGCTCTTGGCGTCGGCGGCGAGCAGTTCGCCGAGGCGCTCGGAGGCCGGTCCGCCCGCGGCCAGCGCGGCGACGACCGGCAGGGACTTCTTGCGCTGGCGCAGATCGCTCCACGTCTGCTTGCCGGTGGACTCGGGGTCGCCCCAGATGCCGAGCAGGTCGTCGACGGCCTGGAAGGCGAGCCCGAGGTGGTGGCCGTACGCCTCCAGGGCGTCGGCGGTGCGGTCGTCGGCGCCGCCGAGCACCGCGCCGATGGAGCAGGCGCAGGCGAGGAGGGCGCCGGTCTTGTTGCCCTCCATCTCCAGGCACTCCTCGACCGTGACGCGCTCGCGGTGCTCGAAGGAGATGTCCTGGGCCTGCCCGTCGATGAGTTTGCGGGTCGCCGACGTCAGCCTCCGGGCCGCGCGCCCCGCCTCGGGGCTGCCGAGCTCCAGCAGCACCTCGTTGGCGAGGGCGAACAGGGCGTCGCCGACCAGGATGGCCTGGGCGGGGCCGTGCACCTTCCACACGGTGTCGCGGTGGCGCCGCTGCTCGTCGCCGTCCATCAGGTCGTCGTGCAGCAGCGAGAAGTTGTGCACGAGTTCGACGGCGACGGCGCCGGGGACGCCTGCCTCGGCGGCAGCGCCGGCCGCCTCGGCGGACAGCAGGGCCAGCGCCGGGCGGACGGCCTTGCCGCCGTCGCCGTCGGCGGGCCTGCCCTGGGCATCGATCCAGCCGAAGTGATAGGCGGCCACGGTGTCCATGGGCGGTGCGAGCCTGTCGACGGCGGCCCGGAGCACCGGCGTGGAAAGGGCCCGTCCGCGCTCCAGAAGCGCGGTGACGTCCGTGGTGTCCGCCACGGTGTCGGAAGCCGGATTCGCCGGGGTCACTGACTCTCCTCTTGTTCCGGTGGTACTGCTCATGCCGCCTCCTGCAGCGGATGTTCGTGGGGGCGGCCGAGCGCCAGGAGCGCGGCGTCCGCGGCGCCCGCACCGCTGCGGACCGCACCCTCCATCGTGGCGGGCCAGCCGGTGGCGGTCCAGGCGCCTGCCAGGAAGAGTCCGGGGGTGCGGGTGAGCGTCCCGGGGCGCAGTCGGCCGACGCCGGGGGCGGGCGCGAAGGTCGCGGTGCGCTCGCGGGTGACGAAGAAGTCGCGGATGCCCGCGCCGCGGGCGGCCGGCAGCAGCCGCTCCAGCTCCGGCAGGTAGCGGGCCCGCAGTTCGGCGACGGGCAGTTCGATCTCGTCATCGGCTGCGGACTGGGAGACCGCGAGGTACTGGCCGGGGCCGGTGAGGCCGGATGCGTCGGTGCGGTCGAAGACCCACTGGACCGGCGAGCCCAGCGCGGCGAAGAACGGCCGCTTGAGGACCTTGCGGTCGTAGACGACGTGGACGTTGAGGATCGGCGAGGTGCCGATCTCCAGGAGCCGGTCCGGTTCGTCGAGCGCGCCCTCGGGCAGCAGGGCGTGGGTCTCGCGCTGCGGCACGGCCAGCACGACGGTCTCCGCCTCGATCTGTTCGGCGCCGGTGTCGACCAGCCAGCGGCCCTCGTCGGTGCGGGTGAGCCCGTGGGCCTTGGTGCGCAGTTCGGTGCGCACGCCGGCGGAGCCGAGCGCCTTGCGGCTCATGGTGTCGTGGATGTCTCCGAGCGGTACGGAGGCCCAGCCGATGTCGGCGGCGCCCGGTTCGGAGAGCAGCCCGGTCTTGAATACCTTCGCGGCGAGCGCGAGCGAGGAGTTCGGCGCGGTGGCGTTGAGCGTGGCGACGCCGACCAGGTCCCAGAGCGCCTCGATGGTGCGGGGCGACTGGCCGTGGCGGGCGAGCCAGCTGCCGAAGTCCTCGGCGTCGAGCGCGGGGTCGTCCGGGTCGAGGCGGCCGAGGGCCAGCGCGGCCCGTGCGACGCCGGCGCGTTCGGCGAGCGACAGGTGCGGGTATCCGGCGAGGCCGGCGGCGAGGTGCAGCGGGACCGGGAGCGCGTTGCGGCGCAGCCGTCCCAGCCGGGGCCCCGAGGGACGGCCCACATCGAGAACGGGCACGTCCAAACGGTTTTGCAGGGGTGCCATGCGGGCGCCGTCGACCCGGTCCAGGAACCAGCGGTACGCGGTGCAGCAGCGCAGGTAGACGTGCTGGCCGTTGTCGACGGTCAGCCCGCCGCGGCGGAAGGAGAAGGCGAGCCCGCCGAGCCGGGGGCGGCCTTCCAGCAGGGTCACGTCAAGCCCGGCGTCGGCCAGGCGCAGGGCCGCCGTGACACCGGCGAGCCCGCCGCCGATCACGACCGCGCGGGACGAACGCAGGGCGTCGTCACTCATGCGTCCCCCTCTCACCGGCTGTCTCCCGTCGGGCCTGCTCAGTCAGGGACGCGGTGGCCGGGCCGGGGGTTGCCCGCGGTCCGTACCGTTCATCCTTGATGCACATGGTGCGCGAGATGTGGCTGAGGCGCATTCAGACACGCCCTCGGGCCGTGCGCCTTGAGATGTGCCGGGCGTCGAGACCGGACAGGCCGCGCACCGCGACGTACGCCTTCTCGTGGCCGGGCAGCGAGACGCGGCCGCGCAGCACCGCCTCGGGGTCGCGCTCGATGCGGTCGAGGAGCCTGCGGTAGATGCCGGCCATCGCCGCGACGCAGGCGCCGCTGCGGCGGTCGAGCATCGGGAGGAGGCGGTAGCCCTCGGCGAACAGGGCGCGGGCGCGCCGCACCTCGAAGTGGACGAGGCCGGCGAAGTCGGAGCCGGGCGGCGGGGTGGCCCGCTGGAAACCCGCGGAGCAGCCGAACTTGGCGAGGTCGTCGGCGGGCAGGTAGGTGCGGCCGTTGCCCGCGTCCTCGCGTACATCGCGCAGGATGTTGGTCAGCTGGAGGGCGAGGCCGAGCGTGTCGGCGTACTCCGGGGCGCGCTCGGCGCCGGGTGCGCCCCGTTCCGTACCGAAGATGCCGAGGCTCAGGCGGCCGATGGCGCCGGCGACGCAGCGGCAGTAGACCTTGAGGTCGTCCCAGGTCTCGTAGGTCGCGCCGCGCACGTCCATGAGGACGCCGTCGATCAGCTCGTCGAGTCCTTCGAGCGGCAGGGGAAACCTGCGGGCGGCGTCGGCGAGCGCGACGGCCACCGGGTCGGTGTCGTCCTCGTCGACCGCTCCGGACCGGACGCGGTCGAGCAGGGTGCGGGTGTTCTCCAGGCGGACGCGCTTGGTCTCCGGCTCCAGCTCGCCGTCACCGATGTCGTCGACGCGACGGGAGAAGGCGTACAGGGCCGACATGGCCTGCCGCTTCTCGGCCGGCAGCAGCCTGATGCCGTACGCGAAGTTACGTGCCTGCTGTCCGGTGACGGCCTCGCAGTAACTGTATGCGGCCTGTACCGGTGCCGACATGTACGTCGTCTGTCCCTCCACGGTCCGGCTCATCCCTCTCTACGCGCTTCTCGCAAGACAACTCCCACTTCGCGCAGCAGGCTGGGCTTGGTGGGTCCGGGCGGTCCGGGCAGTACGTCGAATCCGGCGGCCGCGATCGCGGTGAGGGCGGCGCGTCCTCCTCCCACGAATCCGGCGAGAAGCAGCCTGAGTCTGCCGTGGACGCTACCCACGAGGGGGGTGCCTTCATTCAGCAGATCCCGGGCGCGTTCTGCTTCGTACGCGATCAGGGAGCGGACCGAGGCGTCGGCGGTGGGTGCCGCGAGGCCGGACTCGGTGACGTGGAACCGGGCCATGTCCTCGGCCGGCAGGTAGACGCGGTCGCGGGCGAGGTCCTCGGCGACGTCCTGGAGGTGCTCGACGATCTGCAGCGCGGTGCACACGGCGTCGGAGCGGCGCAGCCGTTCGGGGCTCGCGGTGCCGGTGAGCTGGAGGACCAGGCGGCCGACGGGGTTGGCGGAGAGCTCGCAGTAGGCGAGGAGCTCCTCGTACGTGCCGTAGCGGCGGACCTTCTGGTCCTGCCGGTTGGCCTCGATGAGGCGGAGGAAGGGTTCGGGGGTGAGCGCGCGGTCGCGGGCGGTGGGGCGCAGCGCCCGCAGCAGCGGGTGGTGCGGGGTCTCGCCGGTGGTGGCGAAGACGCGGCGCAGGTCGCTCTCCAGCGCGTCGAGCATCGCGAGCCGGTCGTCCGCCTGCGCGGCGTCGAGCCCGAGGTGCACGGCGTCGGCGCCGCCGGGGGCGAGATCTCCGTCGCCGATGTCGTCGACGAGCCGGGCGAAACCGTAGACGGCCATCAGGTCGTCGCGCCAGGCGCGCGGCAGGAAGAAGGGGGCGACCGGGAAGTTCTCGTGCGCTGCCTTGTCGAGGGTTCCGGATGCGGCGGTATCGAGCCGCGCCTGCCGGGTACGGGTCACTGCGGACCGCCCTGCGCGGGGACGGCGTGAGCACCTCGGAGCTGGAGATCTTCCGTCATAGCCGTCACATCTCCCGTTCTACACTGCTGACCCAAAACATCCCATTCCGGACACGCCGCCCACCCTCCCGAGTGCCGAGGACGACTCCGGGCCGTCCACCCAGGCGGTATCGCCCCACTTGCGGCGAATCAGCACCGGTACAGCTTACGTTGTACAACGCTCATCCAAACGCGGGGGTACGGGCGGTACGCGACCGGTCCCGTGGCCCGCGTCAACTTTCCACCCGCCGGACCGCGTTCACGTCATCCGGCGGTAGGAGATCGCGACGGACGCCGTACGACGAGGCGTGGACGCCCGGACTCCGGTCCGCGGGCCGGACATGGCTCGGCCTCCGCCGGAAGGGTCCGGCGGAGGCCGCCCGGTGCGGGACGCGGGGTGCGTCCTACTTGCCCGTCTCGCGCTCGTAGGCCTTCAGGACCTCATCGGTCGGGCCGTCCATGAGGAGCTCGCCCTTCTCCAGCCACAGCACCCGGTTGCAGGTGTCCCTGATCGACTTGTTGCTGTGGCTCACCAGGAAGACCGTGCCGGCCTCCTTGCGCAGCTCCCGGATGCGCGCCTCGGAGCGGATCTGGAACTTGCGGTCACCGGTCGCCAGCGCCTCGTCGATCATGAGGACGTCGTGGCTCTTGGCGGCGGCGATGGAGAAGCGGAGGCGGGCCGCCATGCCGGAGGAGTACGTCCGCATGGGCAGCGTGATGAAGTCGCCCTTCTCGTTGATCCCGGAGAACTCGACGATCTCGTCGTAGCGCTCGCGGATCTCCTCGCGGCTCATGCCCATCGCGAGGCCGCCGAGCACGACGTTGCGCTCGCCGGTCAGGTCGCTCATCAGCGCGGCGTTGACACCGAGCAGCGAGGGCTGGCCGTCCGTGTAGACGCTGCCGCTCTCGGTCGGCAGGAGGCCGGCGATGGCGCGGAGCAGCGTCGACTTGCCGGAGCCGTTCGTGCCGATGAGACCGATCGCCTCACCCCGGTAGGCGGTGAAGGTGACGCCGCGCACGGCGTGGACCTTGCGGACGCCGCGCTCCTCGCCCTTGCCGCGGCGGAGTATCCGGCTCAGTGCCGCGGTGGCGCTGCCCTTGCCGCCGCCACCGCCGTTGACGCGGTACACGATGTGCACGTCGTCGGCGATCACGGTGGGGACGCGCCCCGCGGTGTTGTCGTCAGCCACGGCCGTACCGTTCCTCTGCCTTCCAGAAGTACACGAAGCCCACGAGGCCCACGACGACCGCCCAGGCGAGGGCGACCAGCCAGACGTGCGCGGGCAGGTTCTCCGAGCCGTACCCGTCGATCAGGGCGAACCTGACCAGGTCCATGTAGATGGCCGCCGGGTTGTACTGGAGCACGTCGGTGATCCAGGCCGGCTTGTCCTCCAGCATCACCGGGATGGAGAACATCACCCCGGACGCGTACATCCAGGTACGCATCACGAACGGCATCAGCTGAGCCAGGTCGGGGGTCTTCGCCCCCATCCTCGCCATGGCGAGCGCCAGTCCGGTGTTGAAGAGGAACTGCAGCGCCAGCGCGGGGATCACCAGCAGCCACGAGAGCCGCGGGTAACTGCCCCACCCGACGGTGACCGCGACCAGCACGATCATCGAGTACAGCAGCTGCTGGAGCTGCTGGAGCGAGAAGGAGATGGGCAGCGAGGCGCGAGGGAAGTGCAGCGCCCTGACCAGGCCGAGGTTCCCGGAGATGGCCCGTACGCCGGCCATCACCGAGCTCTGGGTGAAGGTGAAGACGAACACCCCGGTCACCAGGAACGGGATGAACACCTCCTGCGGGATGCCCTTCTTGGTGCCGAGGATCAGGCCGAAGATGACGAAGTAGACCGCGGCGTTCAGGAGCGGGGTCGCCACCTGCCACAGCTGGCCCAGCTTCGCCTGGCTGTACTGGGCGGTCAGCTTGGCCCGGGAGAACGCCAGGATGAAGTGGCGCCGCCCCTTGAGTTGGCTCACGTACTCGCGGAGTCCGGGCCGGGCACCGCTGACGGCGAGGCCGTACTTCGCAGCCAGCTCCGCCGCGCTCAGGGCGTCGTCGGCTGATGGCGGGCTGCTCACGGCAACCGCACCACCATGGGTTGTGTCACTCACCAGAAGAAACTCTCGTATTCAAAATGCGCAGCCAGTCGCGGGCGCGGCTCAGGCGGACAGGTCCCGACAAGAAAAAAATACGCCTCATGTTCCCAGAGGCGAGCCCCTCAGATCACCGGGGGGCGGCCCAGCCTGGTCAGGCGCCACACCGTACGCCACTTCATCGGGCGGCGCGGTCCGCACGGGGTCCGCCAGCCCTCCCGGAAGCCGCCGAACCAGGCCTTCAGCGCCTCGCCGGACGGCCTGCGCAGCAGGGTCAGCAGCATCCACACCCCGAGGTACACCGGGACGAGGGGCGCGGGAAGGTTCCGCCGGGCCAGCCAGACCCGGTTCCGGGCCACCATGCGGTGGTAGACGGCATGGCGGGACGGGGCCGTGGTGGGGTGGTGCAGCACCATGTCCGCGCGGTAGTCGATCAGCCAGCCGGCGTCCAGCGCCCGCCAGGCGAGGTCCGTCTCCTCGTGCGCGTAGAAGAAGTCGCCCGGCAACGGGCCGACCTCGGCCAGCACCCGGGTGCGCACCGCGTTGGCCCCGCCCAGGAACGTGGTCACCCGCGAGGAGCGCATCGGGTCGGCGGCCCGCAGCCGCGGCACGTGCCGGCGCTGGGTGACCCCGGTCTCGGGGTCCGCGATGCGGAAGCTGATGATGCCGAGCCGGGCGTCCTCGGCGAACGCCTGCCGGCACAGCTCCGCGGTGTCGGTGAGGGGCAGCAGCCCGTCGTCGTCGAGGAAGAGCAGAGCGTCCACATCGGCGCCGGAGGGCCCGAAGGCCTCGATGCCGACGTTCCGGCCGCCGGGGATGCCGAGGTTCTCGGGCAGCTCGACGGTCCGCACGCCCGGGGGGACGTCGGGAACCGGCGAGCCGTTGCCGACGACGACCACCTCGATCCGGTCGCCCTCCTGGGCGGCGACCGAGTCGAGCAGGGCGCGCAGCTCGGCCGGGCGGTTGCCCATGGTGATGATGACCGCGCCGAGTTTCATGGGTGTGCTCACTTCAGCCTGCTCGATGCCAGGACCGACACGAGGTGCAGCAGGGTCTGGAGCAGGGCGATGCCGGCCAGGACCGCGACCGCGAGGCGGCTGAAGAAGAAATCGTCCCGCACCTCGTCGAGGACGGCGGCGACCAGGATGACCAGCGACGCCTCGACGCACAGGATGAGCCGGTGGAACTTGAGCGCGCCCGCGGCCCGGCGGGCGAACGCCATGCCGGAGGAGCGCGGCTCGGAGGCGGACTCCTTGACCGGCGGCAGCCCGCCCTGGTGGCGGGCGACGCCGACCAGGTCCGTCTCGGCCTTGATCAGGATCGCGCCGAGCGCGGCGAGCGTACCGAGAAAGGCCCACAGCCAGTCGATGCGGCCGGTGCCCCACAGGTCCGCGGCGCGCAGGCCGAAGCCGACGAGGACCGCGGCGTCGCACAGGTAGGCGCCGACCCGGTCCAGGTAGACGCCGCCGAGCGAGTACTGCTTCTTCCAGCGCGCGATCTCGCCGTCCACGCAGTCGAGCAGCAGGTACATCTGCACCATGACGACGCCGAGGACCGCGCCCCAGATACCGGGAACGAGCAGCGCCGGGGCGGCGAGCACACCGGCGATCGTCATCAGATAGGTCAGCTGGTTGGGCGTGACCCTGGTGTTGACCAGGTACCGGTCGATGCGCAGCGAGATCTCGCGCATGTATATCCGGCCCGCCCAGTGCTCACCGCTGCGCCGGTCCTTGACGCCCGGCGGGTGAACGACCGGGCGGAGTTCAGCTACTGATGGTCTTGGCATAGTCGGCGTACGCGTCCCTGATCTGGTCGGTGGACAGGCTGAGGTGTTCCAGGACCGTGAAGCGTCCCGGGCGGGTCTGGGGGGCGTATTCGACGGCCCGGACGAACTCGTCCGCGCTGAAGCCGATCTCCTCGGGCGTGACCGGCAGGCCGTGCCGGCGCAGGACCTCGGCGAAGAGGCCGGACTCGTCGGCGGCCCCGCGCAGGTGCATGGCGAAGGCGGCGCCGAGGCCGACCTGCTCGCCGTGGCTCGCGGCCCGCTTCGGGAAGAGCAGGTCGAACGCGTGGCTGATCTCGTGGCAGGCGCCGGACGAGGGCCGGGTGTCGCCGCTGATCGAGATGGCGATGCCGGAGAGCACCAGGGACTCGGCGAGGACGGTGAGGAACTCGTCGTCGGCGACGGTGCCGGGGTGACGCAGTACGGCTTCGCCCGCGGTACGGGCCATGGCCGCGGCGAGCCCGTCGATCTGCTCGCCGTTGACCTGGTGCGAGAGTTCCCAGTCGGCGATGGCGGAGATGTTCGAGATCGCGTCGCCGATGCCTGACCGTACGAAGCGGTCGGGGGCCTCGCGGATCACCGACAGGTCGATCACCATGGCGATGGGCATGGGGACGCCGTAGGAGCCCCGGCCGTTGTCGTTGTCCAGGGTGGCGACGGGCGAGCAGAGGCCGTCGTGGGCGAGGTTCGTGGCGACCGAGACCAGCGGCAGGCCGACCCGGGCCGCGGCGTACTTGGCCACATCGATGATCTTGCCGCCGCCGAGGCCGACCACGGCGTCGTAGCGCTTGCCCTTGATGTCGTCGGCGAGCTGCACCGCGGCGTCGATGTTGCCGCCCGCGACGCAGTACCAGTCGGCGCCGGGCAGCGCGGGTTCCAGCTTCTCGCGCAGGGCCGTGCCCGAGCCGCCGCTGATCGCGATGGCGAGCTTGCCGGAGGCGGAGATCCGCTGGTCGGCGAGGAGGCCGGCCAGGTCGTGCATGGCGCCCCGGCTGATGTCGACGAAGACCGGGGACGGGATGAGTCGGGTCAGTACCGGCACGCGATCGCCCGGCCCTTCTCGAGGTCGTCGTGGTTGTCGATCTCGGCCCAGCTCACGTCACCGATGGGGGTGACGTCCACGGTGACGCCGCGGTTGACGAGCTCCTGGTAGCCGTCCTCGTAGTAGAGGTCCGGGTCGCGCTCGAAGGTGGCCTTCAGCGCGTCGGCCAGCTCCTCGGCGGCCTCGGCCTCGATGAGGGTGACGCCGATGTACTCGCCGGTGGCCTCGGACGGGTCCATCAGCTTCGTGATCCGGCGGACGCCCGCGCCGTCCTCCACGACGACCTTCATCTCCTCGTCCGCGAGGGACTTCACCGTGTCGAGGGCGAGGATGATCCGCTTGCCGTCACCGCGCGCGGCCAGCAGCGTCTTCTCGACGGAGACCGGGTGCACGGTGTCGCCGTTGGCGAGGATCACGCCGCGCTTCAGCACCTCGCGGGCGCACCACAGGGAGTAGGCGTTGTTCCACTCCTCGGCCTTGTCGTTGTCGACGAGGGTGAGCTTCAGGCCGTACGTGGCCTCCAGCTCCTCCTTGCGGTCGTAGACGGCCTCCTTGCGGTAGCCGACGACGATCGCGGCCTCGGTGAGCCCGATCTCGGCGAAGTTGGCCAGCGTGAGGTCGAGGACCGTCTTGTCGCCGTCCACCGGCACGAGCGCCTTGGGGAGCGTGTCGGTGTAGGGGCGCAGGCGCCGTCCGGCGCCGGCTGCCAGTACGAGGCCGATCATGCGGGTTCTCCTTCGTCGTGAACGGCGGGGGCCCCGGAGGAGGCCCAGAAGCGGATGGACTCCACCACCACGATCGCCGCGACGGCCACCGCGAGCACGGTGAGTGCGGTGGTGAAGCCGGAGGCTCCGGTGAGGGCGGCGGCGAGCACGGCGACGACCAGGGTCCGGCCCTCGTGTCCGCCGGTCGTGAGCACCAGCCACTGGGGCGGGGCGCCGGTGCCGCCCCGGATGCGGTACACCGTGTCGTAGTGATGGTAGGCGACGGCCGAGACCAGTCCGAAGGCCGCGGGGAGCGCCCCGTCCATGTCGCTGCGGGCGGCCAGGACGAGGATCGTGCAGTACTCCGCCGCCCGGAAGAACGGGGGCAGGAGCCAGTCGAGCGCGCCCTTGAGGGGGCGGGCCACGGCCAGGCCGGAGCAGACCGCGTAGAACACGGCGGCGACGACCGTCTGCCGGCTGCCGAAGGGCTGCTGGAGCGCGGCGGCGATCACCGCGCCGGTGCCGACGAGGGCTATCACGGGGGCGCTCCAGGCACCGCGGATCTTCGGGCCCCGGGCGGCGATCAGCTGGGCGATCGGGCCGGAGTCCGTGAGGTCGGCGAGGGCCTGCACGGCCCGGTCGGTGCGCCGGGCCGCGCGGGTCAGGGACCGCAGGAGGCGGCCTGCGGTGGTGTAGCAGGCCGCGAAGGCGCAGCCGACCAGCAGGGCGTAGAAGACGATGCGCGGGGTGGTGAGCGCGGTGAGTACGGCGATCATCGCCCAGCGCTCACCGATCGGGAGGATGATTATCCGCCGCAGCCAGACCGTCCAGCCGACGCTGTCGAGCTTGTCGGAGAGCGCTGCCGTGGGGCTGGAATTCGCCACCGCGTCGTGGTTGGCCTCGGTGAACGAGAAGTCTATGACGTGGCGGCAGGACTGGAGGACCATCGCACCGAGCGCCAGTGCCCAGACGTCGTCGCCGCCGCGTGCCGCGCCGAGGGCGAGTCCCGCGTAGTAGGCGTACTCCTTGGCGCGGTCGAAGGTGGCGTCCAGCCAGGCGCCCATCGTGGAGTACTGGAGGGAGTAGCGGGCGAGCTGTCCGTCGGTGCAGTCCAGGACGAAGGAGAGCAGCAGCAGGATGCCCGCCGCGACGTACCCGCCCCGGGTACCGGTGGCCGCGCAGCCGGCCGCCACCAGCGCGGTGAGCAGGGACGCGGTGGTGACCTGGTTCGGGGTGAGGCCCCGGCGGGCGCACCAGCGGGCGATGTAGCGCGAGTACGGGCTGATGAAGTAGGTGGTGAAGAAGCCGTCGCGGGCCTTGACCGCGCTGCGCAGCCGGACCGCCTCGTCGTCCACGGCCTCGACACCGGCGCGGGCGGCGGCGCGGTCGGCCTCGTTCGTGGGCACGGTGGCGACGAGCGAGCCCAGCTCGGGGCGCTGCACCTGGGTGCCCTCGGCCTCCATGACCGCGGCGAGCCTGCCGGGCACGGTGCGGTCGGTGACCGTGGCGGTGGCTCCGGCGGCGGACACCCCGGCGCCGACCGCGTCGGTCGTGGCGTGCAGGGCGCTCACCAGGGCGGGACGCGCCTCGGCCTGTGCGGTGAGGGCGCCGGGCACGGCCGCGGCGGGGAAACGAGGGTCGGTCAGGGCGAGCCGGAGGGCGTGTCGGTGGCCGACGAAGCGGGGGTCGACGAGGGCGACCCGCTGTGACGCGGGGACGGCGGCCAGCAGCGCGGCCGCTTCGGTGACGTCGACAGCGGCGTGAACGTCGAATCGCAGCGACCGGAGATCGTCCTCGAGTGAGGATCCGGGCAGCGGAGCACCTGTGAGAATGGCGGTCGACAGACGAACTCACTCCTTGGGTGCTGACACGGACCGGCACGCGACAATGCGGCCTGAAGCGGCCGGCGGCATGTCGGCAGAGGCTATCGGATGAACAGAAGCACGAGTTCACTGCCCGTTTGCACTCCGTTCCGGGCGGCGCCGGATGTTGCGCGCCGCCCGCGATCATCATCGTCGATGGCCGCGTCGCCTGACAAAAATCCGGCCGGGCCCTCCCCCGCGTCCGGCTGCACCGGTGTCCCGGCAGCGCTCTGACCTGCAGTCGTTTTCGCAGGTCAGAGGATATGACAACGGTGTTCAGTGCCGTGTTGCCCGATACCCCCCGCCCGTAGTTGACTGGCAGGGCCCGGGCCCGCGAGGCCCGGACCCGCGAGACGACCGGGAGGCGTCCCCATGGGGGCAGGGCACGATCACGGACACGCACACGGCGTACCGGCCGGCACGGCGGCCGCCGCCCACAAGGGGCGGCTGCGCATAGCGCTGTGCATCACGCTGACGGTGACGGTCATGGAGATCGCCGGGGGCGTGGTGTCCGGCTCGCTCGCCCTGATCGCCGACGCGGCCCACATGGCCACCGACGCCCTGGGGCTCGGGCTCGCCCTGCTGGCGATCCACTTCGCCAACCGGCCCGCCGGACCGAACCGCACCTTCGGCTTCGCCCGGGCGGAGATCCTCGCGGCCCTCGCCAACTGCTGCCTGCTCCTCGGGGTGGGCGGATATCTCCTCTTCGAGGCGGTCCAGCGCTTCATCGACCCGGCCGAGACCCGGGGCGGGCTCACGATCGCCTTCGCCCTGGTGGGCCTAGTAGCGAACGCGGTGTCGCTGACGCTGCTGACGCGCGGACAGCAGGAGAGCCTCAACGTGCGCGGCGCCTATCTGGAGGTGCTGGCGGACACGCTCGGCTCGGTGACGGTGCTGATCTCGGCGGGCATCGTGATGACGACCGGCTGGCAGGCGGCGGACCCGATCGCGTCGCTGGTCATCGGCCTCATGATCGTGCCGCGTACGGTGCGGCTGCTGCGCGAGACGCTGAACGTGCTCCTTGAGGCGGCGCCGCCCGGTGTCGACATGGGCGAGGTGCGCGACCACATCACGGCACTGCCCGGCGTGCTGGACGTCCACGACCTGCACGCGTGGACGATCACCTCGGGCATGCCGGTGCTCTCCGCGCATGTGGTGGTGCAGCAGGACCTGCTGGACTCGATCGGCCACGAAAAGCTGCTGCACGAGCTCCGGGGCTGCGTCGGCGACCACTTCGACGTCGAGCACTGCACCTTCCAGCTGGAGCCGAGCGGCCACGCCGAGCACGAGGCGAACCTCTGCCGCTGAACCCGGGGCGCCAGGAGCCCGAGGTGTAGGGTTTCGCGGACGTGTGCGGGCGGACATGCCAGGGTCCGAAGTGCGGACAAGCCGCTTTTGTACGGCAGACTTGAGCGGACTCGACGGGACCGGCGCACGGGGCCGGGACCACAGCGAAGGATGGGTATGCCGAGCACACCAGTCACCGCGGCGAACACCTCGTCGAACGGCACAGTGGAAGCGATCATGCTCGAACTGGTCGACGAGAACGGCACCACCATCGGCACGGCGGAGAAGCTCGCCGCCCATCAGGCGCCCGGACAGCTGCACCGCGCGTTCTCCGTGTTCCTCTTCGACGAGCAGGGCCGGCTACTGCTCCAGCAGCGCGCCCTCGGCAAGTACCACTCCCCCGGTGTCTGGTCCAACACGTGCTGCGGCCACCCCTACCCGGGCGAGGCGCCCTTCGCCGCCGCCGCCCGGCGTACGCACGAGGAGCTGGGCACCTCGCCCTCGCTGCTGGCCGAGGCGGGCACCGTCCGCTACAACCACCCGGACCCGGCGTCGGGCCTGGTGGAGCAGGAGTTCAACCACCTCTTCGTGGGCCTGGCGCAGGAGCGGCTGCGTCCCGATCCGGAGGAGGTCGGCGGGACGGCCTTCGTGACGGCGGCGGAGCTGGCCGAGCGGCATGCCCGGGAGCCGTTCTCGGCGTGGTTCATGACCGTGCTGGACGCCGCCCGGCCCGCGATCCGCGAGCTGACCGGGGATGCCGCCGGCTGGTAGGCCGTACGGCTGAAGGGGTCAGAGGGCGGTGCTGCTGAGCGGCAGGGCCGCCCAGATGACCTTGCCGCCACCCGCGGTGTGCTCGACGTCGCACGTGCCGCCCGCTTCCCGGGTGATCTCGCGGACCAGCAGCAGGCCCCGCCCGCCGGTCTGCGCGTAGTCGGTCTCCAGCGCGGTGGGGCGGTAGGGGTGGTTGTCCTCGACGGACACCCTGACCCATTCCTCGCCCACGGCCACCTCGACGGCGAGCTCGGGCGAGAGCAGCGCCGCGTGCTTCACGGCGTTGGTGACCAGCTCGGAGACGATGAGCAGCAGGCCCTGGGTGATGTCGTCGTCGATCGGCACGTTCTGGCGCTTCAGCAGGTCGCGCACGGCGTGCCGGGCCTGGGGTACGGAGAGGTCCGTGGCCGGGGCGGTGAACCGCCAGACCCCTTCGTACGGCACGGGCCGGGCGGGGATACTCCCGCGGCTCTCCATAGTCCGGTACCCGCTCTCCACTCGAAGTGACTTCACGTCGAGTACAGGGTGGCGGGCGAGGTTGCTTCGGTCCGCACTACTGAACACAAGTCGACACCTATTGACCGAACTCGACTTCATTCAGTCGGGAGTGTCAGTTTTCGGACCGCTTCCGACTGTCGTGGGTGAGCGGGTCCGTTCCTTCTCCCTCGCCCCCGCCCGGCGTCATCTGCTCGGAGACCATCGAGACGATCCGCCGGCCGCCGATCCCGATGGCGATGAGCCCGAGCCCGTCGAAGAGCAGGGCCAGCGAGAAGAAGCAGCCGAGTACGTAGAGGCTGCTGTGCGGCCAGTCGAAGAGTACGAGCAGACCGAGGAGCAGGCCGAAGGCGCCCTGGAGCAGCGTCCAGCCGAACTGCGGGCCGCGCACCACGACGCTGCCCACGAGCCGGAAGACCCCGCCGGTCAGGAAGAGGAGCGCGGCGAACATGGTCAGCGCCTCGGCGGTGCCGTGCGGGTGGCGGATGACGACGGCCCCGGCGGCGATGTTGAGCGCGGCGACCACGACGCCCAGCCAGAAGTAGCTGGTGCCGCGCGACTGCACGGCGTGGACCAGGCCGACCAGACCGCCGACGAGAAGCAGCCAGCCGAACAGGATCATGGAGGTCAGCGTCGCCACGCCGGTGTAGACGAGCCCGACCAGGCCGGCGACGACGAGCAGGATGCCGAGCAGCGCCAGACCGCCGAAACTGCGGTGGAGCTTCCTGCCTTCGCGTTCGGGACCGTCCACGTGAGGCTCCTCGGGTGCGTGCCTGCTTGGCGCCCCCTTCTTGATCGTAGGTTCGAACACCACGGATAGCATCCGGCCATGGACCGTACGGAACCCCGCCTGGAGCACACCGTCGCCGACGGCGTCGCCACCGTCGTCATCAGCAACCCCGCCAAGCGCAACGCGATGACGGCCGCGATGTGGCAGGCGCTTCCGGTGCTGCTGGAGAAGCTGGCCGCCGATCCCTCCGTGGGCGCCCTGGTCCTGACCGGCGCGGGCGACACCTTCTGCGCGGGTGCGGACATCTCCTCGCTGCGGGACCCCGGGAGCGATCCGCAGAGCCTGGCCGTGGCGGCCGAGGAGGCGCTGGCCGCGTTCGCGCTGCCGACGCTCGCGGTGGTGCGGGGCTACTGCGTGGGCGGCGGGAGCCAGCTCGCCGCCGCCTGCGATCTGCGCTTCGCGGCGGAGGGGGCCCTGTTCGGGGTCACCCCGGCCAAGCTGGGGATCGTCTACCCCGCGTCGTCCACCCGCCGGCTGGCCGCCCTGACGGGCCCCGCGACGGCGAAGCACCTGCTGTTCTCCGGCGAGCTGATCGACACGGAGCGGGCGCTGCGGACCGGCCTGGTGGACGAGGTGCATGCGGCCGGCGCGCTGGACGAGCGGGTCGGGGCGTACGTACGGACCCTGGCGTCGCGGTCCCGGCTGACGCAGGCCGCGGCCAAGGAGTTCGCGGCCGGGCGCGAGGACCGGGACGCGTACTGGGCCGGGCAGGCACGGGGCAGCGGCGACACCGCGGAGGGTGTCGCCGCCTTCCTGGAACGCCGTACGCCCCGCTTCACCTGGGCGCCTACTGGAGGATGAAGCGGCTCCGGCCCCGCCACTGCTCGACCAGGTCGGCCGGCGCCTTGTCCGGCGACCCCGCGTCGTAGGGCGGCTGGGGGTCGTACTCCGTCAGGAGCTGTACGGCCTGCGCGGTGCGGTCGCCGGCGATGCGGCCGAGCAGGGTGAGGCCCATGTCGATACCGGACGAGACCCCGGCGGCGGTGACGTACTTGCCGTCGAAGACGACGCGTTCGCCGGTGGGCTCGGCGCCGTGGTCCCTGAGCGTGTCCAGGGCGAGCCAGTGCGAAGTGGCGCGCCGCCCCTTCAGGAGCCCGGCCGCCGCCAGCAGCAGCGATCCGGTGCAGACGGAGGTTGTCCAGGTGGTGGACTCGTCCGCGCGGCGCAGCCACCCGAGCAGGTTCTCGTTCTCCATCTGGTCGTGCTGTCCGGGGCCGCCGGGGACGATCACCAGGTCGGGGGCGGGGACCTCGTCGAACGTCCGGCGGGCGACCAGGTCGAGGCTGCTGTTGTCGTTACGTACGGCGCCCGTCCGTTCGGCGACGAAGACGGTCTCGGCGCCCGGTGTGCGGGACAGGATCTCGTAGGTGCCGACGGCGTCCAGCGCGGTGAAGCGGTCGAAGAGGACGATGGCGATCTGCATGGGGCTTCCTGTCTCTCGGGTGGGTCAGGAGCGGTCGGCCGCGTGGGGGCCGAAGCGGCGGCGGTATTCGGCAGGGGCGGCGCCGAGCGCCTTGATGAAGGCCCGGCGCATCGCCTCCGGGGTGCCGTAGCCGCAGCCGCGGGCGATCTGGGCGACCCCGTCGGCGGTGTCCTCCAGGAGCCGGCGGGCTTGTTCCAGGCGGACCTGGTCGACGTACCGGCCGGGCGTCGTGCCCGTCTCCGCCTGGAACGCGCGGGCGAAGTGACGGGGCGAGAGGCGGGCGCGGGCGGCCAGGGCCTCGACGGAGAGGTCGGCTCCGGGGTGCTCCGTGATCCAGTGCTGCACGTCGCGCAGCGGTTCACGGCGCGCCGTCTGGGCGCTGAGCTGTGCGCTGAACTGGGACTGGCTGCCCGGCCTGCGCAGGAAGACGACCAGGTGCCGCGCGACCGTGAGGGCGACGTCCCGTCCGTGGTCCTCCTCCACCAGGGCCAGCGCGAGGTCGATGCCCGCGGTGACCCCGGCGGAGGTGGCGATCCTGCCGTCGCGTACGAAGATCGGCTCGGGGTCGACCTCGACGGCCGGGTGTTCGCGGGCCAGCTTCTCGCACACGTTCCAGTGCGTCGTCGCCCGGTGGCCGTCCAGTTGTCCGGCCGCCGCGAGCAGCAGCGCCCCGCTGCACACGGAGACCAGGCGCTCCGGCAGCGGCCCGTGCACGCGTAGCCAGTGGACGAGTTCGGGGTCGGGGTCACGGGTGCCCCAGCCGCCGGGGACGAGGAGGGTGTGGGGCGTCGGCGCGTCGGCGAGGCTGCCGTCGGGGACCAGGGTGAGGCCACAGGACGTGCGGACCGGGGCGCCGTCCAGCGAGGCGGTGCGCAGCTCGTACGAGACGTCAGGGAAGCGGGACGCCCCGGCGAAGACCTCCATGGGGCCGGTGACGTCGAGGCTCTGGATGCCGTCGAAGAGGACGACGAGCACGGATCGCTGCTTCATGTCCGCCATCCTGGGCGGTCGCGGGAATGGCTGCAATGACGGGTTCCCCACCTTTCCTGCCATCGCCCGCTGCGGCACAGCTCACGTCTGCCCAGGGGTTCCCGCCCGTACCGACCAGTCGGTAACGTGCCGGGTATGAGTACTCTCCCGCCCCGTGCCGGGCGGCGTTGCCACAACGCCCTGAACCCGCTGCACTCCTCGCTCTACTTCTCCCCCGACCTCGGCAAGGAGCTCGGCGGGATCGGTATCGACGACCCCTCCGCCGTCTACTTCGCCACCCGCGCCGCCGCGATGGGCGCGGTCGGCGCCGACACGGTGACCGCGACCTTCTACAACTTCAACCACGCGCTGGTGTCCCGGCACGTCCCCGCGATCTGGGGCATAGCCTCCCCCGCGAAGGTCCTGGACGCCCGGCTGCGCGCCGCCGACGCGACGCTGCGCCGGCTGCTCGGCGAGGAGATCATCACCTCCCCCGAGATGGCCGAGGCCGCGCAGCTCGCCCTGCGCGCCACCGAGGGCTGCACCCGGCACGCCCGGCCGCTGTACGCGGCGCACGCCGGTCTGCCGGTCCCGGACGAACCGCACCTGGCGTACTGGCACGCGGCGACGCTGCTGCGCGAGCACCGGGGCGACGCCCACCTCGCCGCGCTCCTCGCCGCGGAGCTCGACCCGCTGGAGGCCCTGGTCAGCCACACCGCCACCGGCAAGGGCATGGCGATCGGCTGGCTGCTGTCCTCCCGGGGCTGGCGGCGCGCCGACTGGGAGGCCGCGTCGGAGCGGCTGCGCGAGCGCGGGCTGCTCACGGCGGAGGGCGAGCTGACCGAGGAGGGCGCCGAGCTGCGCAACGGGCTGGAGGAGGCCACGGACCGGATGGACCTGGGCCCGTACGAGCACCTGGGCGGACCGGGTGTGGCCCGGCTGACGGAGCTGGGGCGCGGCTTCCTCGCCACGGCGTGGGCAGCGGGCGCGTTCCCGGCCAGCGCGACCGGCTGAGCGACGAAATCCGGCGGCCGTCCCCTGGGGTGGCCGGGCGACACGGCGCCCGGCCACCCGGCACAATGCAGGCGTGTGACTCCGGGCAGGCCCCAGCGGCGGCCCGGGGCCCGACCAGCACAGCCAGCAGGAGAAGGCGAGTCGGTAGAACCGTGACGACGTCCATCGAAGGCAGGATCGCCGAGGAGCTCGGCGTACGCGAGCGGCAGGTGAAGGCGGCCGTCGAGCTGCTCGACGGCGGGTCGACCGTGCCGTTCATCGCCCGCTACCGCAAGGAAGCGACCGAGATGCTCGACGACGCGCAGCTGCGCACGCTCGAGGAACGGCTGCGGTACCTGCGGGAGCTGGAGGAGCGCCGGGCGGCGGTCCTCGAATCCGTACGGGAGCAGGGCAAGCTCGACGACGCGCTGGAGGCGCGGATCCGGGCGGCCGACACGAAGGCGCGCCTGGAGGACATCTACCTCCCGTTCAAGCCGAAGCGGCGGACGAAGGCGCAGATCGCCCGGGAGGCCGGTCTCGAACCGCTCGCCTCCGGCCTGCTCGACGACCCCTCGATGGACCCGCTCGCCGCGGCGGCGGCCTTCGCCGACGCGGACAAGGGCGTCGCGGACCCGGCGGCGGCGCTGGAGGGCGCCCGCGCCATCCTCGCCGAGCGCTTCTCGGAGGACGCCGACCTCATCGGCGAGCTGCGCGAGCGCATGTGGACGCGCGGGCGGCTGGTGGCCCGGGTGCGGGACGGCAAGGAGGAGGCGGGCGCCAAGTTCGCGGACTACTTCGACTTCGCCGAACCGTTCACCGCGCTGCCCTCGCACCGGGTGCTGGCGATGCTCCGGGGTGAGAAGGAAGACGTCCTCGACCTGGTCCTGGAGCCGGAGGAGCCGTCGCAGGAGCCCGGCCCGTCCTCGTACGAGAACATGGTCGCCCGGCGCTTCGGCGTGGGCGACCGGGGGCGCCCCGGCGACAAGTGGCTGGCCGACACGGTGCGGTGGGCCTGGCGTACCCGGATCCTGGTGCACCTCGGCATCGACCTGCGGCTGCGGCTGCGTACGGCGGCGGAGGACGAGGCGGTACGCGTCTTCGCGTCGAACCTGCGCGACCTGCTGCTCGCCGCACCGGCCGGGACGCGGGCCACGCTGGGGCTCGACCCCGGTTTCCGTACGGGTGTGAAGGTCGCCGTCGTGGACGCGACCGGCAAGGTCGTCGCCACCGACGTCATCCACCCGCACGTCCCGGCCAACAAGTGGGACCAGTCGCTGGCGACCCTGGAGCGGCTGGCGCGCGAGCACCACGTCGACCTGATCGCGATCGGCAACGGCACGGCGTCCCGCGAGACGGACAAGCTCGCCGGTGAGCTGTGCGAGAAGCATCCGGAGCTGAAGCTCACCAAGGTGATGGTCTCGGAGGCGGGCGCCTCCGTGTACTCCGCCTCGGCCTTCGCCTCGCAGGAACTCCCCGACATGGACGTCTCCTTGCGCGGTGCCGTCTCGATCGCGCGCCGGCTCCAGGACCCGCTGGCCGAGCTGGTGAAGATCGACCCGAAGTCGATCGGTGTCGGGCAGTACCAGCACGACCTGTCCGAGGTGAAGCTCTCGCGTTCGCTGGACGCGGTCGTCGAGGACTGCGTGAACGGTGTCGGCGTCGACGTCAACACCGCGTCCGCGCCGCTGCTCTCCCGGGTCTCCGGCATCGGCACCGGGCTCGCAGAGAACATCGTGGCGCACCGCGACGCGAACGGGCCGTTCCGCTCCCGCAAGGGCCTGAAGGACGTGGCCCGGCTGGGTCCGAAGGCGTACGAGCAGTGCGCGGGCTTCCTGCGCATCCGGGGCGACGACCCGCTCGACGCGTCCAGCGTGCACCCGGAGGCGTACCCGGTCGTGCGGTCGATGGTGAAGAAGACCGGCGGGGACGTCGCCGCGCTGATCGGCAACACCGATGTGCTGCGGTCGCTGCGGGCGGACGACTTCGTGTCCGAGAAGTTCGGGCTGCCGACGGTCACCGACATCCTGAAGGAGCTGGAGAAGCCGGGACGCGACCCTCGCCCCGCGTTCAGGACCGCCACCTTCAAGGACGGCGTCGAGAAGATCGGCGACCTGGAGGCCGGGATGGTGCTGGAGGGCGTCGTGACGAACGTCGCCGCGTTCGGGGCGTTCGTGGACGTCGGGGTGCATCAGGACGGGCTCGTCCATGTGTCGGCGATGTCGCGGACGTTCGTGAAGGACCCCCGGGATGTGGTGAAGCCGGGGGACGTCGTCCGCGTGAAGGTGATGGAGGTCGACATTCCGCGCAAGCGGATCTCGTTGTCGTTGCGGTTGGACGACGAGCAGGGGGCCGGTGGCCGCGCGGCGGCCTCGGGGAGTGAGCGTGGCGGGCGTCCGCCCCGGCCTCGGCAGGGGGGCGGCGGTGGCCGTGGTGCGGCGTCCCGTGGGGGCGGTGGCGGGGGGCGGCCCGCGCCTGCCGCTGCTCCGGCGAACGGGGCGATGGCCGATGCGTTGCGGCGGGCGGGGTTGTTGAAGGGGGACGGGGGGCGGTAGGCCCCTCGCGGCGGGGGTGGGGCGGGGTGGGTACTGGGTGCGCCTGCGGCGGGCCTGTTCCCCACCCCGCCCCTTCCCGTAACCGGGGCTCTGCCCCGGACCCCGCTCCTCAAGCGCCGGTGGGGCTGGAATCCGGGCTGATCGTGAGGCCGTCCGCGACCACTCGGCCCTTGTGCAGGACCGTGCGGTCCTCGCTGCGGTCCATCACCGCAGACGTCACCGTCTCGCCCTCCAGCAGGAGGAGGTCCGCCCTCGCGCCCACCCTCACTCCGGGGCGGTCCGTTGTGGAGGTCAGGCGGGGCGGGCCCTGCTGGAGGATGGAGGCGCCGCCCGTCGTGGCCACGGCCGCGCAGTGTTCGATCAGGGCGTCCGCGCGGTAGCCGTTGGTGAAGGCCAGCTGCCAGGTGCGGTCGAGCATGTCGCCGTTGCCGTACGGGGACCAGAAGTCGCGCTGGCCGTCCTCGCCCAGGCCCACCCGGACGCCGGCGGCGGTCAGGTCCGCCAGGGGCAGGGAGTGGTGGCGGGCCGGGGCGATCGTGGCCATGGCGATGTCCAGTTCGGCGAACTCCTCGATGAGCCGGCGCGTCGTCGTCTCGTCGACCGAACCCAGGTCGTAGGCGTGCGAGATGGTCACCCGGCCGGTCATGTCCAGGGCGCGCACCCGCTCCAGGATCAGGTCGACGCTGAACACCCCGAGCGCGCCCGGCTCGTGGAGGTGGATGTCGACCGGGGCCCCGTGGCGCTCCGCGAGGTCGAAGACGATGTCCAGGTGGCGTACGGGGTCGCGGTCCAGGGTGCACGGGTCGATGCCGCCGACGACCGCGGCGCCCGAGGACAGGGCCCGGTCCATCAGTTCCGGTACGCCCTTCTCACGGAGCAGGCCGGCCTGCGGGAACGCCATGATCTCGACCTCGCACCGGCCGGCGTGAGCTTCCTTGGCAGCGAGGACGCCTTCGAAGCGTTCCAGGCCGCAGTCCGCGTCGATCTGCGCGTAGCTGCGTACGCGGGTGGTGCCGCGCTCGATCATGCGGGCCAGCGTGTACGTCGCCCGCCGGGCTACGTCCCACTCGTCCTCGCGCCAGTGCTCGCGGTCGTTCGTCATCATGCCCCAGACCCCGGGGGCGCCCGTGTGGGGCCGGAAGGGCAGACCCATGCGGGTGGAGTCCAGGTGGCAGTGGACGTCCGAGAAGGACGGCAGGGCGAGCCGCCCCCGGCCGGCCACGGTGTCGCCCGTGACGGCGCGGGCCGGGTCGTGCGGGGTGACCGCGGTGATCATTCCGTCCTCGACGGTGAGGTCGCTGGGCTCCCCGCCCCACGGACGGACGTCTGTGATCAGCATGTGGCGCATCTCCTCGGTGGGTGTGTGGTGGGTCGGTGCCGCTACGGGGTCACCCGGCCGGGAGCGTTCCGGTCAGGGCCGTCAGCGACGGCTCCCTGCCCCGCTCGATGTGCGCGTACGCGAGTGCCGCGGCCAGGTCCGGCTTGCCCGCGTGGATCGCGGCGCAGATGTCCTGGTGCTCCGCGCACTGCACGCGCGGGTCGCGGCCCCCGGTGAGGGTGAACAGCCACTGCACCAGGCCCAGCGAGGGCTGCAACGCGTCCTGGAGCAGCCGGTTCCCCGTCATCGCGACGATCTCCGCGTGCAGGGCGGTGTTGGCCGCCGGAATCTCCTCCGGGTCGCCCCGGCGGGTGGCGTCCTCGGCCGCCTCCATCAGGACCCGCAGCCGCCCCCCGTCTCCCCCGGCGGCGCACGCCTCGGCGGCCCTGCGGGCGGCGAACACCTCAAGGCTGAGGCGGAGGTCGAAGAGTTCGGCGACGTCCCGCAGCGAGAGGTCCCGTACGGAGGCGCCCCGGCGCGGGGACACGACGACCAGGCCCTCGCCGGCCAGGCGGGTGAGCGCCTCGCGGACCGGGATGCGTGAGACGCCCAGGCTCTCGGAGAGCTCGCGTTCGCGGAGCCGTGAGCCGGGCGGGTACGCGCCGGACAGGATGCCCGCGCGGATCGTCCGCTCGGCGTGGTCGGCGTGCGAGGCACCGGGGTCGCTCGCTTGAGTCATCACAGAGCGACCGTAGCACTTGGTATGCCAAGCGCTACGGTCAGCGGGGTCGGTTCCGCCGTTATGCAGGATCGAGTGAACCTGATGTGCGATTTGGTATGCCAGGTGGGGTCAGACCTCCGTGACCCTGCCCTCCGCCACCTCGACGCGGCGCGTAGTGCGGACCGCCTCCAGCATCCGGCGGTCGTGCGTCACCAGGAGCAGGGTGCCGGTGTACGAGTCGAGCGCCGATTCCAGCTGCTCGATCGCCGGGAGGTCCAGGTGGTTCGTCGGCTCGTCCAGCACCAGGAGGTTGACGTCCCTGCCCTGGAGGAGGGCGAGCGCCGCCCGGGTGCGCTCCCCCGGCGAGAGGGTCGTCGCCGGGCGCATCACGTGGTCGGCGCGCAGGCCGAACTTGGCGAGGAGGGTGCGCACGTCGGCGGGTTCCGTGTCGGGGACCGCCGCGCAGAACGCCTCCAGGAGCGTCTCCGAGCCGTGGAAGAGCTTGCGCGCCTGGTCCACCTCGCCGACGACTACCCCGGAGCCGAGGCTCGCGTGCCCCGAGTCCAGCGGGAGGCGGCCGAGCAGCGCGGCCAGCAGGGTCGACTTGCCGGAGCCGTTGGCGCCCGTGATGGCGACCCGGTCGGCCCAGTCGATCTGGAGCGAGGCCGGCCCGAAGACGAAGTCGCCGCGTACGACGCGGGCCTCGCGGAGGGTGGCGACGACCGAGCCGGAGCGGGGCGCGGAGGCGATCTCCATGCGCAGCTCCCACTCCTTGCGCGGTTCGTCCACCACGTCGAGCCGTTCGATCATGCGCTGCGTCTGCCGGGCCTTCGCGGCCTGCTTCTCGCTGGACTCGCTGCGGAACTTGCGGCCGATCTTGTCGGAGTCGGTGGCCTTGCGGCGGGCGTTCTTGACGCCCTTGTCCATCCAGGAGCGCTGCATCAGGGCGCGGCCCTCCAGCGCCGAGCGCTTGTCGGCGTACTCCTCGTACTCCTCGCGGGCGTGCCGCCGGGCGCGCTCGCGCTCCTCCAGGTAGGCCGCGTAGCCACCGCCGTACAGGTTGATCTGCTGCTGGGCCAGGTCGAGTTCGAGGACCTTGGTGACCGTGCGCATGAGGAATTCGCGGTCGTGGCTGATGACGACGGTGCCGGAGCGCAGTCCGGAGACGTACTTCTCCAGGCGTTCCAGGCCGTCCAGGTCCAGGTCGTTGGTGGGCTCGTCGAGCAGGAAGACGTCGTAGCGCGACAGCAGCAGCGAGGCGAGTCCGGCGCGGGCCGCCTGGCCGCCGGAGAGGGCGGTCATCGGCAGGTCGAGGCCGACGGTCAGGCCGAGTTCGGCGGCGGTCTCCTCGGCGCGCTCGTCGAGGTCGGCACCGCCGAGCGCGAGCCAGCGCTCCAGGGACTCGGAGTACGCGTCGTCGGCGCCGGGGGCGCCCTCGACCAGGGCCTCCGTGGCGGCGTCCATGGCGGTCTGGGCGTCGGCGACCCCGGTCCGGCGGGCCAGGAACTCCCGTACGGTCTCGCCGGGGCGCCGCTCGGGCTCCTGTGGCAGGTGGCCGACGGTGGCGGTTGGCGGGGAGAGCCGCAGCTCGCCCTCCTCCGGCCGGTCGAGCCCGGCGAGCAGCCGCAGCAGCGACGATTTTCCGGCGCCGTTGACTCCGACGAGACCGATCACGTCCCCGGGGCCGACCACGAGGTCGAGCCCGGCGAAGAGCGTGCGGTCGCCGTGTCCGGCGGCGAGGTCCTTGGCGACGAGAGTGGCAGTCATCAGGGTGCCGATCCTAATCGGCACGGCGGGGCCCGGAGGACCGGCCGGGGGTGGCCTGCGGCGGGGTCCGGGAGCCCCTTAGGGTCCGGGGCAGGTACGTGGACCGGCGGTGGAAGGCGGGCAGCGGTGTCGGACGTGATCGTGGTGGGCGGCGGGGTCAGCGGACTGACCACGGCGACGGTGCTGGCCGAGCGGGGCCACCGGGTGCGGGTCTGGTCCCGGGAACCGGCGGGCGACACCACATCGGCGGTGGCCGGGGCGCTGTGGTGGCCTTACCGGATCGAGCCGCTGGACCGCGTCGGCGACTGGTCGCTGATCGCGCTGCGGTGGTACGAGGAGCTGGCCGTACGCCCGGAGGAGACCGGCGTGCGTCTGGTGGAGGGGCTGCACCGGGGCGAGCGCCTGGCGAACCTCGGGGCGTGGGCCGGGGAGGTGAAGGACGCCGTGGAGACGGCCGAGGGGTTGCGGTGCCGGCTGCCGCTGATCGACATGCCGGTGCACCTGGAGTGGCTGGAGGGGCGGGTGCGGGCGGCCGGGGGCACGGTCGAGCGGCGCGCGGTCGCCTCGTTCGCCGAGGCGGCGGCGGAGGCGGGGACGGTGGTCAACTGCGCCGGGCTCGGCGCCCGCGAGCTGGTGCCGGATTCAGGGGTGCGGCCTGTGCGCGGGCAGTTGGTGCTGGTGGAGAACCCGGGGATACGGGAGTGGTTCACCGAGGCCGTTCCGGCGTCGAGCGCGACCACGTACTTCTTCCCGCAGCCCGGGCGGCTGGTGCTCGGCGGCACTGCGGCGGCCGACGACTGGAGCACGGTGCCCGATCCCCGCACCGCCGAGGAGATAGTGGCCCGGTGCGCGCGGGTGCGGCCGGAGATCGCCGGCGCCCGGGTCGTCGGCCACCGGGTGGGGCTTCGGCCGGCCCGGGACGCGGGGGTCCGGATCGAGGCGGAGCCGCTGCCCGGGGGCGGACGGCTGGTGCACAACTACGGGCACGGCGGCGCGGGCGTGACGGTGGCGCGGGGCTGCGCGCTGGAGGCGGCCCGGCTGGTGGGGTGAGCCCCGGGGCGCCGGGCCGCGGTACGGCCCGGCGGAGCGCGCCGCCGGGCCGTGCGGTTCACGCCGGGGTGGAGCCGCCGGGCCGGTCGTGGTCGTGGCGTTCCGTGGTGATCTGGCTGCCGCCCGGGCCGATGCGGATCTCGAAGTCGCCGTCGTACTTGGCGTGGCCCTCGATGACCGCGGACTCCACGGCCTCCACGCCGAACTCCCGGCGCACGATCAGCGGGTCCTGGCGCAGGTCCCGCATCAGGGCCACGCACATGCCGATCATGACGATGGTGAAGGGCGCCGCGACGAGGATCGTCAGGTTCTGGAGGCCCGCCAGGGCGTCGCCCTTGCCGTTGCCGATGAGCAGCATGACGGCCGCGACGGCGCCGGTGACGACGCCCCAGAAGATGACGACCCACTTGCCGGGTTCGAGGATGCCCTTCTGGGACAGCGTGCCCATCACGATGGACGCGGCGTCGGCGCCGGAGACGAAGAAGATCCCGACGAGCACCATCACGAGGATGCTCATCAGCGTGGCGACGGGGAACTGCTGGAGTACGCCGAAGAGCTGCGCCTCCTGGGTGTCGGCGCCGCTGAGCTTCCCGCCCTCCTGGAGCTTGATGGCGGTGCCGCCGAAGATGGCGAACCAGATCAGGCTGACCGTGCTGGGTACCAGGATGACGCCGCCGATGAACTGGCGGATGGTGCGGCCCCTACTGATCCGCGCGATGAACATGCCGACGAAGGGCGTCCAGGAGATCCACCAGGCCCAGTAGAAGACGGTCCAGCTGCCGAGCCAGTTGGCGACCTCGCCCTTGCCCGTGGCCTCGGTGCGGCCGGCCAGCTGCGGCAGGTCGCCGAAGTAGGCGGCGATCGAGGTGGGCACCAGGTCCAGCACGATGATCGTGGGGCCCGCGACGAACACGAAGACGGCCAGGATCAGGGCGAGCACCATGTTGATGTTCGACAGCCACTGGATGCCCTTCTCCACGCCGGAGACCGCCGAGGCGATGAACGCGACGGTCAGCACGGCGATGATCAGGACGAGCAGCCCGGTGCCGGTCTTCTCCTTCCAGTTCAGCTCGTGGAAGCCGCTGCCGATCTGGAGGGCGCCGAGGCCCAGCGAGGCGGCCGAGCCGAAGAGGGTCGCGAAGATGGCCAGGATGTCGATGAACCGGCCGAGTCCTCCGTGGGCGTGGCGGGGGCCGATGAGCGGCTCGAAGACGGCACTGATGGTCTGCCGCCTGCGGCGCCGGAAGGTGCTGTACGCGATGCCCAGGCCGACCACCGCGTAGATCGCCCACGGGTGCAGCGTCCAGTGGAAGAGGGTGGTGGCCATCGCCGTCTGCATGGCCTCGGCCGCGTCGGCGGGGTGGGTGCCGGGCGGCGGGTCGGTGAAGTGGGCCAGCGGCTCGCTGACGCCGTAGAACATCAGACCGATGCCCATGCCGGCGCTGAACATCATCGCGACCCAGGACACGGTACGGAACTCCGGCTCCTCGTCCTCCTGGCCGAGGGTGATGTTCCCGTACCGGCTGATCGCGAGCCACAGGGCGAAGACCACGAAGCCGGAGGCGGCCAGCATGAAGGCCCAACCACCGTTGTGGATGAGCCCGTTGAGAGCTTTGTCGGAGACGTCCTCAAGCGAGTCGGTGGCGACGGCCCCCCAAATGACGAAGGCGAGGGTGAGGACGGCCGTGACGCCGAACACCACCCGGTCGGTGACGGGGCGCCGGTTCTGGGCCGGGTCGCCGGGGAGGTCCGCCGTCACCGACACGTCCCCTCTGCCGCCCGCTCTCTGATCGTCCTGCGACACGAATGGCACCTTTCACGGAAACAGAAAAAACGCTCTCCGTAGGCAGTACCACACCGAACGTGCATCTTTCGGGATCAACAAGCGGTATCGGGTTGACCGTCTGTGAGGTGATATGCGGCCCGTCCGTCCAGGAGGAGCGGAATCAGCTTCCGGGCCGGCTGCCGCAGGGGCACGTACACCCCGCCGCCGTCGGGGCGGGAGGTCACGGCGTGCAGCGCGAGTTCGTCGCGGACGCGGGCGAACTGCTCCCCCGTGAGGCGGTAGCCGCAGGGCGGGTCGGTGAGGGTGCCGCCCGGCGCCGGGGCCTCGTCGCCGGCGCCGCCGAGGACGACGGGCCCCACGTCGCCCGAGCCGGCCGCGCGGGAGTGCGCGGTGGCGGCGGCGATGCGCGCGCGCTGCTCGTCCGCGTACCGGAAGAGCGCCTTGAGGGCTACGAGTTGGGAGGCGACGCGGCGGCGGTCGTTGAGGGCGGGGTCGGCGCGCTCCTCGGCGGAGAGCGCGTCCGTACGGGATTCGACCAGCAGCACGACCGCGTGTTTGAGGCCGGCGACGTTGCGCAGGATGCGCTCCTGGCCGTCGCCCGCGGTCCGCCTGACCGGGCGGCCGGTGTCCGGGTCGGTCCACACGCCGTAGACGCCGGTGCTGAATCCGGCTTCCAGGGCGGCCGGCCGCACCCGGTCCACCGCGAGATCGTGCGCCTCGTCGTGCAGCCGTTCGTCGGTGTTGGGGTTGCGGGGCCACAGGACGAGCAGGTCCTTGTCGTAGTACGGGGCGGTGGCGCCGTACTCGTGCAGGTCCTCGATCACGTCGGGCTCGTGGTCCCGCAGTACGCCGGCCAGGGCGCGGGCCTCCGCGCTGCGCAGGGCGAGATGGTCCCGGTTGACGTCCACGCCGTCGCCGTTGCCCCGGGTTCCCGCGGCCAGGCCGTCCGGGTTGGCGGTGGGCACGACGAGGACCTCGGTCCGGGCGAGGAAGGCGCGGGTGCGGGCGTCGGTGGCGTGGGCGAGGTCGCGGACCGTGCTCAGGCAGGCCTCACGGGCGGCGGGTTCGTCGCCGTGCTGTCCGCAGACCAGGAGGACCGTGAGTGCGTCAGGCTCGGTGCTGCCGAGGCGGACGAGGTGCAGCGGGCGCCCCTGGGCGGTGGTGCCGATCCGTCGTACGGAGACCCGGTCGCCGCGCCGGGCCAGGTCCGCGAGCAGCGACGCCTCCTCGGCCTGCGTGGTCCAGCGCGCCCCGCCGGAGAGCTCGAAGCCGGTACGGGGTGCGGTGGTGCGGGCGGCGTCCGAGGGGACGGTGAGCAGGGGGACGGTCAGGGCGGCGGAGGCGGCCGCCAGTGCGAGATTGCGGACACGGCCGCGCCGGGGCGGCCGCCGTCCGCCGCCTGTCGGCGCGATCGGCATGGGCGGAAGATACTTCGGCGCCGGTACGGGCAACAGACCTGTGCAGGCCCGGTTTCCGGAAGCGGGCACGCGGACCCGGCCCGTTAGGCTGGCGGGGTTGTTCGCGCCGATCGGCCGGCCCCGGCCGTTTCCGGCCCCGCCGCGTCCCGAGGAGCGTCCCTTGCCCGGTCCGTCCCCCGATTCCCCGCTCCACGCGCGCCCGACGCTGGAAGCGGTGGCGGCCCGTGCCGGAGTCTCCCGGGCGACGGCCTCCCGTGTGGTGAACGGCGGGGCGGGCGTCCGGCAGCCGCTCGTCGACCAGGTGCGCAAGGCGGTCGACGAGCTGGGCTACGTCCCGAACCACGCCGCCCGGACCCTGGTGACCCGGCGCAACGGGGCGGTGGCCGTGATCATCGACGAGCCCGAGGTGCGGATCTTCTCCGATCCGTTCTTCTCCCAGCACATCCGGGGTATCAGCCGGGAACTGGGCGCGCACGACGCGCAGTTGGTGCTGCTTCTGGTTGAGGGCCGCGGGGACTTCGAGCGGGTGAGCCGCTATCTGGCCGGGGGCCATGTGGACGGGGTACTGGCCTTCTCGCTGCACACGGACGACGAACTGCCCGCCGCCATCAGGCGTTTCCGCGTCCCGGCCGTCTACGGCGGCAGGCCCGGGCGGCCGGGCGCGCCGACCGACGCGGTGCCCTTCGTGGACTGCGACAACCGCGGCGGCGCGCGGGAGGCCGTCCGCCATCTGGCCGGGCTGGGCCGCCGCCACATCGCGCACATCGCGGGGCCGCGCGACCAGACCTCGGCGCTCGACCGGATCGACGGCTACGCCGACGTCCTGCCCGATGCGGACCCGGCGCTGCTGGCGGACGGCGACTTCACGGTGGAGGGCGGTGCCCGGGCGATGGCGGAGCTGCTGGAGCGGCGGCCGGACGTGGACGCGGTGTTCGCGGCCAACGACCTGATGGCCTCGGGCGCGCTGCGGGTGCTGCGCGAGCGGGGGCGGCGGGTGCCGCAGGACGTGGCGCTGGTCGGGTTCGACGACATGGAGTCGGTCGCCGAGGCGACGGATCCGCCGTTGACGACGGTACGTCAGGACGTGGTGGGGATGGGCCGGTTGATGGTCAGGCTGCTGATGGAGCGGCTGGAGGGCGGGGGCGCGGGGCCGGAGTCGGTGATCACTCCGACGCGGCTGGTCCGCCGGGCCTCGGCCTGAGCCCGCCGCCGCGGGCCGCCCGGTGCGCCGCGCGGGCCCGGCGCGCCCGGGGCAGGTAGCGCAGGCGTTCCGGCAGCGCCGGGACCACCGCCCGCACCACCGCGCAGAACCGACGCAGCGCGCGTTCATGCGCGTCGGTCCACTCCAGGCCGATGGCCTCGCGGGCGTCGGGCGGCATCAGTCCGACGGTCAGGAAAACACGGAACCGGGCGAGCGGTGGGAGCAGCACCGGCCACAGCGCCCCGAGCAGCAGCCGCAGCGGCCACGGCCCCCGGTCCGGCGGCGGGACGGCGGTGTCGGTGGCGACGAGTTCCGCGACGACGGGTGTCTTCTCGATCTCGTCGGCGAGCATGGCGCGGTAGTAGGGCCAGAACTCCTCGACGGTCTGCGGCATGTCCCGGTCCTGTATCCCGAGCACCCGGCCCACCTGGAGCCATTCCGCGTACAGTGCGCGTTCCTGTTCGCGGCTGAGCGGGCGCAGCAGATAGCGGGCGCCGTGCCGGTAGACGGGGAACCCGGTGGCGTGCACCCAGGCGTAGTTCGCCGGTGACAGGGCGTGGTAGGCGCGGCCCCGGGTGTCGGTGCCCTGGATGGTGCGGTGCAGCCGGCGGAGCCTGCGCCCCTCCTCGGCGGCCTCCTCTCCGCCGTACACCCAGAGCTGGAGCGAGCTGAGGGAGCGCTCGCCGCGGCCCCACGGGTCCGTACGGAACACGGAGTGCTCGTCGACACCGGCGCCCACAGCGGGGTGGGCGACCTGGAGGGTGAGGGCGGCGGGCAGCATCAGCAGGGCCCGGATGTCCCCGGACAGGCTCCACAGCACTCCGCCGGGCGGCGGTGGCGCCGGGTCGTTCCTGCCGGCTGCTGCGCTGCTCATGCCGTACTCCCGGCCGCTCGACGGGCACCGGACCGAAGCGCCCGGCCCCACGTGATCCAGTATGCGAGCCGCGGGCGGGGCGTGCGCAGCGGGCTCCCGTTCCGCGGTGTTGACGGGGTCGATGAAACAAGTCGATAGTATTTGTAACTTTGACTCCCGGGATCGCACGCCCCGTCATATCGTCTCCGTCACACGCTTGTTGGGGCCGCTGTTCCGGACACGGACAGGAGGGCGCACCATGGGCCGGTACAGCCGCCTGCGTGAGATCCGCCGGATGGATCCGGCGCGGGATTACGCCGAGATCCTCCGGCTGATCTCGCAGTACGAGTTCCCCTGGGACTACCGCCAGGGTGTGAGCGTGGCGTTCCTGCGCGACTACGGTGTCCCCCGGATCTCCGTACTCCTCGACCGCACCCAGGAGTTCGAGCGCAACGGGCAGAAGCGGTACGACGACACGGTGCTGATCGGGTACGAGATGGCCGTCGACGGGTTCGACTCGGAGCGGGGACGGGCTGCGGCGCGGCACCTGAACCGCATCCACGGCAGGTACCGCATCCCGAACGACGACTTCCTCTATGTGCTCGCGACCACGGTCGTGGGCCCGAAACGCTGGATCGACCGGTACGGCTGGCGCCCGCTGTGCGCCCAGGAGGTGCAGGCACTGGCGGAGGCGGCGCGGAAGACCGGGGCGATGATGGGCATCGAGGACGTCCCCGACACCTATGCGGGGTTCGAGCGGCTGCTCGACGCATACGAGCAGCGGATGTTCTCGTACGACCCGGCGAACCGGCGGGTGGCGAGCGCCACGTTCCGGGTGATGGCGAGCTGGTACCCGCGCCCGCTGCGTCCTCTGGTCGCCCGGTTCTCGCTGGCGCTGCTGGACGAGCCGCTGCTGAAGGCGCTGGGCTTCCGGCCGCAGCCCCGGTGGGTGCGGACCTCGGCGTCGGCGGCGCTGCGGCTGCGGGCGCGGTGCGTACGGGGGATGCCGGCCCGGCCGCGCCGGTTCCCGTCCCGGCCGCAGCCGCGTTCGTACCCCTTCGGCTGGCGGCTGGACGACCTCGGGCCGCACTGGGCGCGCAGCCGACCGCTGGAGCCGCTGCCGGACGAGACCGCCGTCCGGCCGGGGCCGGAGCGCGGCTGAGACACCCGGTCAGGCGGCGAGCAGCGGGACCAGGCAGCGGCGGGCGAAGTCGCGGACCTGGGCGTCGTCGTCGAGTTCGAAGCAGCTGACCGGGTTGAGGAGGAAGGAGACGGTGATCCGGACCATGAGTTCGGCGACGGGTGTCGGGTCGGTCTCCGGTCCGCCCTCCAGGCGCCGTGCCTCGCGCAGTCGCCCGGCCAGGTAGCCGCGGATCGCGAGGAAGGCCGGGCCGCTCTCCACGGTGAGGAAGGGCAGCATGGTCTCGGGCTCCAGGCGCAGCAGCCCGCCGATGAGCGGGTGTTCGCGGATGTGCCGCAGCACGGCGGCGAAGCCCTCGACGAGCCGGTCCTCCGTCGTGGGCAGCGCGGCCACGGCCTCGTCGACCTCCACGACGAACCGGCGGTACTCGCGCAGCAGGCACGCCGAGACCAGGCTGTCCTTGCCGCCGATCCGCCGGTACACCGTCACCCGGGAGACCCCGGCCCGCTTGGCGACGTCGTCGACGGTCGAGCGGCGCAGCCCGAAGGTCATGAACTGCTCGCGCGCGGCATCGAGGATCTGCTCCCCCAGCGCGTCGGAGGGCGTCGCGGCTCCCACGGTCCCGAAGGCGGGGGCCGCCCCGCCGGTGTCGCGTGCCGTCATGGGCCCTCCCTGTTCCGCCGGTCCGCCCCACGATAGGAGCCGGATCAGAGTGACACGCGGCGTACCCCCGTAACAGGCCGGGGCGGGACCGCTCGTGTCGAGCCAGGCGATGCGGCTGCCGTCACCGAGCGACGGGGCCGGCTGGGCGTCGGAGGAGCAGGAGACCCGGCTGAACCCGTCGACGCCGGCGAGCACGTCGTCGACCGTGGCGGCCTTCACCGGCACCGGACAGGTTCAGCCGCCTGCCCCGCTCGAAGTGCGCACCTCGGTCCTGGCCCGCCGCTGCACGGTCAGCAGCCGACGCCTGGTCGCCGCGTGCCCCGACAGCACCTCCACCGGCGCACCGGCGCCGTACAGCTGGGCGGAACGGTGCCGTTCGGCGAGGTCCGGACGGGACGGCCTGTCAGCCCCGCAGGGGCTTGCGGTAGCGCACGTACTCGTTGCGGCGCCGGAAGCCGACGCTCTCGTAGAGGTCGTACGAGCGGTAGGGGTTGGCGGTCCCGGTGTACAGGCGGGCGCGGGCGGCCCCGTGGTCGCGCAGGGCGCACAGGCCCGCGAGGAGGACGGCGCGTCCGACGCCGAGCCGCCTGGACCGGTCGCGGACGCTCAGCTCCTCGACCTCGCCCGTAGTGCGGTCCCGGGCGCGGAGCGAGCACAGGGCGACGCCCGCCATCTCCTCGCCCTGCCAGGCGCCCCGCCAGCAGGCCGGTTCCGCCTTGGCCACGAAGCGGGCGTACGGCCATTCCTCGGTGAAGCCGGCCTCCCGGTACGAGTCGACGACCGTCCGCCAGGCCGAGCGGTAGCTGTCCGGGCCGATGGGCCCGAGCCGGATGCCGGCCGGCGGCTCGGCGGGGCCCGGCAGCGCGCCCAGGTCCGGCAGCTCCAGCTCCACGAGGCTGAAGACGCGCTGGTACCCGGTGTCCGTCAGCAGCCGCGCGGCCTCCCGTTCCCCGGCCATGGCGTTGGCACCGAGGACCGCCGTCTCCGCCGTGCCCTGCTCCGCCACGAGCCGGCGGATGTGCTCCTCGGCCCACGCGACCATGGCCGACCCGACGCCGCGTCCCCGGTGTCCGGGCAGCAGGTGTCCTCGGTGCAGATAGAGCTGGGTCCCGTCCCGCTCCCGCCACCAGCGGACGGCCGCGTAGCCGACGACCGCGCCGTCGTGTTCGACGAGGACCTGGTCGCGGGCCGGGTCCGCGAGGGCGGCGGACGCCGTGCCGATCTCCTCGGCGTCGGGCAGCCCCTCCACGACCGAATCGGCGTCGATCCCATCGTGCTCCGCGCTGCCGGCCCGCACGGCGGCCATCGCCTCGTGGTCCGGGGCGCCCCGGTAGGCCCTGAGGACATATCCGGGCACACCGGTGCCGCTCTCCGCCATCGCTCCCCCTCGGACGCCCCGGACGGGGCTCAGTCGAAGTCGTACACGCTCACAGACAGGCCCCGGCCGGTCAACCGGCTTTCTATGAGCGGCTCGATCCGCGACCACGTGCCGCCCGCGAGCCCGCAGCCGATGCGGGGCATGTGCAGCGAGGCGCCGAACTCCAGGGCGTGGTCGGCCACGGTGGCCAGGCCCGTGTCGATGGCCTCGTAGCGCACCGGGACACCCTTGCTCCCGCGGCGCATCCCGTGCTGGCCCACCAGATTCGCCACCCGGACGAACGGGGAGACCTGGACGAACTGCACCGCGCCGAGGCCGAAGTCGTTGTGCGCGCGCTCGCGGTGCCATCTGCGGTACGCGGCCTCGGGCTCGGGCCACCGGCGGGAGAGGGCGAGGACGAACCCCTTTCCCCAGCCGCCGAGATCGTTGCAGACGTGCACGATCACCTTGACACCCTTGCCCTGCGGCGCGGTCGCGTCCCCTCGTACGTAAGTGATCTCGGACATGCGTTCAGGCTAGGGCCCACCACTGACAGCCGCCGGTCACCACTTTCACATCGATGGTGAGACAGCAATACTGTTGCACCGAGCGGGGCGCGCGCATCGCGGCCCGTTCGCAGCACCGGACACGAGGAGCGGAAATGGCGACCGAGGCCGAGGAGCCGAAGCTCACCGTCGACGAGCTGGCGGCTCGCGCCGGGGTGACCGTGCGCACGGTGCGGTTCTACAGCACCCGGGGGCTGCTGCCGCCGCCGGTGATCGGGCCGCGCCGGGTCGGGCGCTACGGGCACGACCACCTCTCGCGGCTGGCGCTCATCGAGGAGCTCCAGCACCAGGGCATGACGCTCGCCGCGATCGAACGGTACCTGGAGCAGCTGCCGCCCGACCTCAGCGCCCACGATCTGGCCATCCACCGGGCCCTGGTCGCCTCCTGGGCACCGGACTCGGCGGAGGACGCCTCGCGGGCGGAGCTGGAACGGCGGGCCGGCCGGTCACTGAGCGAGCAGGACCTCGACCGGCTGGCCGCGATGGGGGTGCTGGAGCGGTCCGCGCCCGACGACGGAGTCTTCCGGCTGGATCCGGGGCTGCTGCGGCTCGGCGTGGAGCTGCTGGACGTGCCGATCGCGCACGAGACGATCCTCGCCGCCCGTACGGTCCTGCTGCAGCACACCCGCTCGGCGGCGCAGGAGCTGACCCGGCTCTTCCGGGACGAGGTGTGGAATCCGTACCGGGAGCGGGAATCGGACCCCGAGCACGTCAGGGCGATGAAGTCGCTGTCGGCGCACATGCAGCCGATGGTGCTCCAGGCCCTGGTGACCGCCTTCCAGCGGTCGCTGAAGGAGGAGCTGCGGGCCGCGTTCACCGCCGAGTGACCGCGGCCGTACCGCCCCGGTGGAGGGGCGGTACGGCACGCATCGCGTCGGGTCAGTCGTGGAAGGTCTCGCCCTTCTCCGCCTTCTCGACCAGCAGCGCGGGCGGCAGGAAGCGGTCGCCGTAGCGCTCGGCGAGTTCCCGGGCGCGGGCCACGAAGCCGGGCAGGCCGCCCTCATACCCGTTGATGTACTGGAGCACGCCGCCCGTCCACGGCGGGAAGCCGATGCCCATGATGGAGCCGATGTTGGCGTCGGCGACGGTGATCAGGACGTTCTCCTCCAGGCAGCGGACGCTGTCCAGCGCCTCGGAGAAGAGCATGCGCTCCTGCATGTCGGTGAACGAGATCCCGGTGTCCGGCTTGGCGAAGTGCTCGCGCAGACCGGGCCACAGGCGCGTGCGCTTGCCCGCCTCGTCGTACTCGTAGAAGCCCGCGCCGCCGCTGCGGCCGGGGCGGCCGAACTCGTCGACCATCCGGTCGATCACCTCGTCCGCCGGGTGGCCGGGCCAGGTGCCGCCCGCCTCCTCGACGGCCTTGCGGGTCTCGTTGCGGATCTTGCGCGGCAGGGTGAGGGTCAGCTCGTCCATCAGGGAGAGCACCTTGGCCGGGTAGCCGGCCTGCGCGGCGGCCTGTTCGACGGAGGCGGGCTCGACGCCCTCGCCGACCATGGCGACGCCCTCGTTGATGAACTGGCCGATGACACGCGAGGTGAAGAAGCCGCGCGAGTCGTTGACGACGATCGGGGTCTTCTTGATCCGGCGGACCAGGTCGAACGCGCGGGCCAGCGCCTCGTCCCCGGTCTTCTCGCCCTTGATGATCTCGACCAGCGGCATCTTGTCGACCGGCGAGAAGAAGTGCAGCCCGATGAAGTCGACCGGGCGGGAGACGCCTTCGGCGAGCACGGTGATCGGCAGGGTGGAGGTGTTGGAGCAGAGCAGCGCGTCGGGCTCGATGACGTCCTGGATCTCCTGGAACACCTTGTGCTTGAGGGCGGTGTCCTCGAAGACGGCCTCGATCACCGCGTCGCAGCCGGCGAGGTCGGCCACGTCACCGGTCGGGGTGATGCGGGCCAGCAGCTCGTCGCGCTCGGCCTCGGTCGTACGGCCCCGGGAGAGCGCCTTGTCGAGCAGCTTCTCGCTGTACGCCTTGCCCTTGGCGGCGGCCTCCGCGGAGACGTCCTTGAGGACGACCTCGATCCCGGCCTTGGCGCAGGAGTACGCGATGCCGGCGCCCATCATGCCGGCGCCGAGGACGGCCACCTTGCGGACCTGGCGCTCCTCGATGCCCTTGGGGCGGCTGGCACCGGAGTTGACGGCCTGGAGGTCGAAGAAGAACGCCTGGATCATGTTCTTGGAGACCTGGCCGGTGACCAGCTCGGTGAAGTACCGGGCCTCGATGGTCAGGGCGGTCTCGAAGTCGACCTGCGAGCCCTCGACGGCGGCGGCGAGGATGTTGCGCGGCGCGGGCATCGGGGCGCCCGCGATCTGCTTCTTCAGGTTCGACGGGAACGCCGGCAGGTTCGCGGCGAACTTGGGGTTCGACGGGGTACCGCCGGGAATCCGGTAGCCCTTGACGTCCCAGGGCTGCTGGGATTCGGGGTGGGCGTCGATGAAGGCGCGGGCCTTGTCGAGCATCTCCTCGGGCGTGGCGGCGACCTCGTGGACGAGGCCGTTCTCCTGCGCGCGCCGCGGGGTGTACTGGGTGCCCTGGAGGAGGACCTTGAGCAGCGCGTCCGCGATGCCCATGAGGCGTACGGTGCGGGTGACACCGCCGCCTGCGGGGAGCAGGCCGAGGGTGACCTCGGGCAGGCCGATGCGGGAGCCGGGCGCGTCGAGGGCGATGCGGTGGTGGGCGGCGAGCGCGATCTCGTAACCGCCGCCGAGGGCAGCGCCGTTGATGGCCGCGACGACGGGCTTGCCGAGGGTCTCGATGCGGCGCAGCGAGTTCTTGATGGCGGTGCCGGTGTCGAACGCGAGCTGCGCGCTCGAAGGACCGATCCTGATCATTTCCTTGAGGTCGCCGCCGGCGAAGAAGGTCTTCTTCGCGGAGGTGTAGATGATGCCCCGGATGGAGTCCTTCTCGGCCTCGGCGCGGTCGGCGATGGCCGCGATGGAGTCCTTGAAGGCCTGGTTCATCGTGTTGGCGGACTGGTTGGGGTCGTCCAGTACGAGGGTGACGACGCCGGTCTCGTCCTGTTCCCAGCGGATGGTCGTGCTCTCGGTCATGGGTTTGTCTTCTCCGTAGGAAGGGGGACGGTCAGAGACGCTCGACGACGGTGGCGATGCCCATGCCGCCGCCCACGCACAGGGTGGCGAGGCCGTAGCGCTTGTCGCGGCGTTCCAGTTCGTCGATGAGGGTGCCGAGGATCATCGCGCCGGTGGCGCCCAGCGGGTGGCCGAGCGCGATGGCGCCACCGTTGACGTTGATCTTGTCGAGGGAGAGCCCCATGTCGCGGGCGAAGCGCAGGACGACGCCGGCGAAGGCCTCGTTGATCTCGACCAGGTCGATGTCGTCGATGGTCAGCCCGGCCTTGGCGAGGGCCTTGCGGGTGGCCGGGGCGGGGCCGGTGAGCATGATGGTGGGCTCGGAGCCGGAGACGGCGGCGGAGACGATACGGGCGCGCGGGGTCAGCCCGTAGCGCTCGCCGGTCTCCTTGTTGCCGATGGCGACGAGGGCGGCGCCGTCCACGATGCCGGAGGAGTTGCCCGCGTGGTGGACGTGGTCGATCTTCTCGACCCAGTGGTACTTCTGCAGCGCCACCGCGTCGAAGCCGCCCATCTCGCCGATCGTCGCGAAGGACGGCTTGAGCGAGGCGAGGGAGTCGGCGGTGGTGCCGGGGCGCATGTGCTCGTCGTGGTCGAGGACGACGAGGCCGTTGCGGTCCTTGACGGGGACGACGGAGCGGGCGAAGCGGTTGTCCTTCCACGCCTCGGCGGCCCGCTCCTGGGAGAGCGCGGCGAACTCGTCGACGTCGCGCCGCGAGAAGCCCTCGATGGTGGCGATGAGGTCGGCGCCGACGCCCTGCGGGGCGAAGCCGGTCTCGTAGTTGGTCATCGGGTCCATGGCCCAGGCGCCGCCGTCGGAGCCCATCGGCACGCGGGACATCGACTCGACGCCGCCCGCCAGGATCAGGTCCTCCCAGCCCGAACGCACCTTGGCGGCAGCCAGGTTGACTGCCTCCAGGCCCGAGGCACAGAAGCGGTTCTCCTGGACGCCGGCGACGGTGTCCGGCAGACCGGCCGCGATGGCTGCGATCCGGGCGATGTCGGAGCCCTGGTCGCCTAGCGGGCTGACCACGCCGAGGACGATGTCGTCGATCGCGGCGGGGTCGAGGCCGGGGATGCGGGCGCGGATCTCGTGGATCAGGCCGACGACGAGGTCGATGGGCTTGGTGCCGTGCAGGGCGCCGTTGGCCTTGCCGCGGCCGCGCGGGGTGCGGATCGCGTCGTAGACGAATGCTTCGGTACTCAAGACAGCTGCCTTTCGAGGGTGGTGGCGCGAGCGTGGTGCGACGAGTGCGGGGTCAGGCGAGCAGCGAGCGGCCGATGATCTCCTTCATGATCTCGGTCGTGCCGCCGTAGATGGTCTGGATGCGGCCGTCGGTGAACGCGCGGGCCACCGGGTACTCCGCCATGTAGCCGTAGCCGCCGTGGAGTTGGAGGCAGCGGTCGGCGACGCGCTTCTGGAGTTCGGTCGCCCACCACTTCGCCATCGAGGCGTGCACGGCGTCGAGGGTGCCGTCGGAGTGGTCGACGATGCAGCGGTCGAGGAAGGCCCGGGTGACGGCGCACTCGGTGGCCATCTCGGCGATCTCGAAGCGGATGTGCTGAAGCTTGGCGAGCGGCCGGCCGAACGCCTCGCGCTCCTTGACGTACGCGGTCGTGATCTCCAGCAGGTGTTCGGCGGCGGCGATCCCGGCGACGGCTATGCCCATGCGCTCCTGGGCCAGGTTGGTCATCAGGTGGATGAAGGCGCCGTCCAGCTCGCCGAGAAGGTTCTCCTTCGGGACGCGCACGTCGTTGAAGAACAACTCGGCGGTGTCCTGGGACTTCTGGCCGATCTTGTCGAGGTTGCGGCCCCGCTCGAAGCCCTCCGCGCCGCGTTCGACGACGATCAGCGAGAGGCCCTTGGCTCCGCCGTCCGGGGTGGTCTTCGCGACGACGACCACCAGGTCGGCGAGGATGCCGTTGGAGATGAACGTCTTGGAGCCGTTGATCAGCCAGTGGTCGCCCTTGTCCTCGGCGGTGGTGCGGATGGCCTGGAGGTCGGAGCCCGCGCCGGGTTCGGTCATGGCGATGGCGGTGATGGTCTCGCCGCTGCAGAAGCCGGGCAGCCAGCGCCGCTTCTGCTCGTCGGTGGCCAGGCCGGTGAGGTAGGGCCCGATGATGTCGTTGTGCAGCCCGAGTGCGAGGCCGGGGGTGCCGGCCCGGGTGAACTCCTCGGCCAGGACGGCGCTGTAGCGGAAGTCGGTGTTGCCGCCGCCCCCGTACTCCTCGGGCACGGCGAGACCGAGGAGGCCCTGCCTGCCTGCGGCGCGCCAGGCCTCGCGGGAGACGATGCCGTCCTTCTCCCACTGCTCGTAGTACGGAAGGACCTCCTTGGCGAGGAAGGTGCGCACGGTCTCGCGGAACGCGTCGTGCTCTTCGGTGAAGATCTGCCGCTGCATCAGTCGGTGGTGTCCTTCCGGGTGGTCCGCAGACCGGGCACGTCCCAGTCGGCGGCGACGGCTTCGGTGTCCGCGCCCGGCAGCGCCGGACCGGTGCGCACCGACGCGGGGGTGGCCGAGAAGCGGGGCGCGGGCGCCGGCTGGGTGAGTCCGCCGTGCTCGACGAAGGTGGCGCGGGCGGCGAGGTGCGGGTGGTGGGGTGCCTCGCGGAGCGAGAGGACGGGTGCCACGCAGGCGTCCGACCCGTCGAAGACCTCGGTCCACTCGGCGCGGGTGCGGGTGCGGAACCGGTCCGCGACGGCGGTGCGCAGCTCGGCCCAGCGGGCGAGGTCGTTCCGGTCCGGGGCGGTGTCCGCGATGCCGAGGAGCCGGACGAACTCGTCGTAGAACCGTTGCTCCAGCGGCCCGACGGCCATGTACTCGCCGTCGGCGGTCTCGTACGAGCCGTAGAACGGGCAGCCCCCGTCGAGGAGGTTGGAGCCGCGCCGGTCCTGCCAGCCGCCGGCCGCGAGCATGCCGTGGATCATCGTGGCGAGGTGGGCGGCGCCGTCGACGACGGCCGCGTCGACCACCTGTCCGGTACCGCCGGGCGTACGGGCGTGCTGCAGGGCCGCGAGGATGCCGACGACGAGGTAGAGCGAGCCGCCCGCGTAGTCGCCGACCAGGTTGGCCGGGACGGTGGGCGGCTCGCCGGGCCGGCCGATCATGGAGAGGGTGCCGGTGAGCGCGATGTAGGAGATGTCGTGCCCGGCGCGCTCGGCCAGTGGCCCGTCCTGGCCCCAGCCGGTCATCCGGCCGTAGACGAGCTCCGGATTGCGGGCCAGGCAGGCGTCGGGGCCCACGCCGAGGCGTTCCGCGACGCCGGGGCGGTAGCCCTCGATGAGGACGTCGGCGCGTTCGACGAGGTCCAGGACGGCGGCCGGGCCCTCGGGGGCCTTGAGGTCGACGAGCACCGAGCGCTTGTTGCGGTTGGTGAGGTCGCGGGCCGGATCGATGCCCAGGCCGGCGCCGCCGGGGCGGTCGACCCGCACCACGTCGGCGCCGAGATCGGCCAGGAGCATCGCGGCGAACGGACCGGGGCCGATGCCGGCGAGCTCCACCACCCGCGTCCCGTCGAGGGGACCGCGCGAGCCGCGCGGACCGTTCCCTGTACTCGCCATCGAGCCCCCAGCGGTATGACACAACTGATGTAACATCGATGATGCTAAGAACGCACCGCGCTCCGCACAACCCCTTGGGGAGAGCAAGCGCTTAGTTCTTTAGCGGATACTCATGGATACTCCCCCATCACCCCCTCCCGCCCGCACACCGCCACGGGGACCGCGCTAACCTCTGCTCGCTCCATCCGGTGCCGTCCTCCGCGGAGGCTTTCGTGAACAGGCAGAACGGGGCCGCGCGCCCCTATGACGTAGTCCTTTTCGGCGCCACCGGGTTCGTGGGTGTGCTCACCGCCGAATATCTGGCCCGGCACGCCCCGGACGACTGCCGCTGGGCCGTCGCCGGGCGCGACCGCGCCAAGCTGGAGAAGCTGCGCGCCCGGCTGAGCGACCTGAATCCGCGCTGCGCGGACCTCCCGATCGTCGAGGCGGACGCCTCCGACGAGGACTCGCTGCGCGCGCTGGCCGAGTCCGCCCGGGTGGTGGCCACCACCGTCGGCCCTTACGTCTGGTACGGCGAGAAGCTGGTCGCCGCCTGTGCCGATGCGGGCACGGACTACACGGACCTCACGGGCGAGCCGGAGTTCGTGGACCGGATGTACGTGGAGCACGACGCCCGCGCCCGCGAGACCGGCGCCCGGCTCGTGCACGCCTGCGGCTTCGACTCCGTGCCCCACGATCTCGGCGCCTACTTCACGGTCCGGCAGCTGCCGGAAGACGTGCCGCTGCGCGTCGACGGCTTCGTCCGCAGCAACGCCGTCTTCTCCGGCGGTACGTTCGCCTCGGCGCTCACCGCGATGGGCCGGGGCCCGCAGACCGCGCGCGCCGCGAAGGAGCGCCGGCTGCACGAGCCCCGGCTGGCCGGGCGCCGCGTCCACGCCCCGCTGGGCCGCCCCCGCTTCAGCCCGGAGACCGGCACCTGGGCGCTGCCGCTGCCCACGCTCGACGCGGGGATCATCGCCCGCTCGGCGCGGGCGCTGCCCCGTTACGGCCCCGACTTCCGCTACCGCCACTACGCCTCGGTCAAGCACCTGCCCGTGGCGCTCGGTGGTACGGCGGCGCTCGGCGCGCTCCTGGGTGCCGCCCAGGTGCCGGCCGCCCGGGACTGGCTGATGGGGCGCTACGAGCCCGGCGCGGGCCCGGACGCGGAGCGCAGGCGGCGCAGCTGGTTCACCGTGCGGTTCGTCGGCGAGGGCGGCGGGCGGCAGGTGTTCACGGAGGTGTCGGGCGGCGATCCGGGCTACGACGAGACGGCGAAGATGCTCGCGGAGTCCGCGCTGTGCCTGGCACTGGACGAGCTGCCGGCGACCTCGGGGCAGGTCACCACGGCCGCCGCGATGGGCGACGCGCTGCTGGAGCGGCTGATCGCGGCCGGGCTGCGCTTCCGGGTGGCGGCGGTCCGCTGAGCGGCCGGCGACCGCCGGCTCAGGCGGCCGCCTCGCGCAGGGCCCTGCGGCACAGGGAGTCGGCCCTGCGCGTCGTCTCAGGCTGCCGGAAACCCCGGGTCAGCGCCAGGGTGTGCGCGACGGCGTTGTCCAGGCCGGTGCGGTGCCCGACGGAGACGTACACCGGTTTGACGCCGTCCCGAGTGCGCAGCGCGCGCCCGACCTCCTCCTCGCCGTCCAGCAGGGGCGACTGGTCGCCGCGCCGGGGGCCGGGCGGCTCGAAGGTGAAGGTGAACGGGCTCTTGGCGACGCCGATGACCGGGAGCCCCGTGAGGACGCCGAGATGGCTGGCGAGGCCGAAGCGGCGGGGGTGGGCCCTGCCGTATCCGTCGCAGACGACCAGGCCGGGATCGGCCCTCAGGTTCTCCAGGGCGGCCAGCACCGTCGGGATCTCGCGGAAGGCCAGCAGCCCCGGGACGTACGGGAAGCTGACCCGGCCGACGGCGGTCGCCTCCTCCACCACCTCCATCGTGGCGGCGTCGAGCACGACGGCCGCCGCCGCCACGATGTCGCGTTCGTCGTCGTAGGCGACGTCGACCCCGGTCACCCTGCCCTGTCCCGGCGGCGGGCCGGGCTCGTCGAGGACCACCCGGGTCCGCAGGGCGTCCTGGACCGCACGGGCCTCGGCGGCGTCGGAAGGCATCTGAAGCGCTGTCATGGTGCGCTCACCCTAAGCGCTGCCCCGGCCGGTAGCCTGAACCCATGTTCGTACTTGAGCTGTCCTACACCGCCCCGCTGGACCGCGTCGACGCGGTGATGAAGGAGCACGTCGCCTGGCTCGACGAGCAGTACGCGGCGGGGGTGTTCATCGCCTCCGGGCGCAAGAACCCCCGGGACGGCGGAGTGATCCTCGCGGTCGGGGACGAGCGGGCGGCGATCGAGCGGCTCGCGGCGACCGACCCGTTCGTGGTCGAGGGCGTCTGCGCGTACCGGATCACGGAGTTCATCGCCACCAAGACCTCGGACGCGCTCGCCCCGTACCGCCAGCGGCTCTGACGGGTGCTCCGCCCGTAACGGGGCACGTGAACAGGCAGCGGTGTGCGGTGATGCAGCTCACGCCGTCTCCCGGTGCACGGATCGGCGGCTTCCGTCGTCTCTACGTGTGCCGGGAACCGTTGTCCGGTCGCGAGAGGGAGCAGGTTCGTGTCCACGGTCATCGAACAGTCCGTACAGGCCCGCATGGTGGCGTCCGCGCCGCAGATGGAGACCCTGCCCGCCGTCCTGAGCTACGACCGGGCCGACCCCTTCGCCGTACGCATGGCGTTCCCCGCTCCGGCGACGCTGGAGGGGACGGACGTGTCCTGGCAGTTCTCCCGGGACCTGCTCGCCGCCGGGATGGAGGTCCCGTCCGGACTCGGGGACGTACGGATCAGGCCGTTCGGCTACGACCGCACGGTGCTGGAGTTCCACGCTGCCGAGGGGATCGCCATGGTGCACGTCCGCACGGCGGATCTGCGCCGGTTCCTGCGGCGGGCGGAGGATCTGGTGCCCTGCGGCGACGAGCGCCGCTACCTCGACCTGGACCGGAACCTGACCGAGCTTTTCGGGTCGCGCTGAGTCCGCGTCCCGCTTCCGCAAGGCCCTAATTCGATTGCTCCCTCCCCGGGCCCCGCGTAGCGTCTGCGTCGTCCTTGTTGTCGGTGAACGGAGCAGGACGTTGCAGATCTGAGGTCTTGAGACACCGTGTCGCGTGCCGTGCCGGCCCTCTGCCGTGACCGCGCGCCCGAGTGCGACCTCAGCTCGTCGAGCCGTCCTCCGTGACCAGGGCCTTCCTTCCGTCATCCCGGAATCCTCGTGGAACGTCCGTGGCCGGTGTCTCGCCCGTTGCCCTGTCATTCCTCGCAACCGGGAGATTCCTCATGTCAACCCCCGCAGCCCACCTCACCTGTTCCTCCCTCTCCTTCGCCTGGCCCGACGGCACCCGGGCCCTGGACGCACTCGATGTCACCGTGGGCCCCGGCCGCACGGGGCTCATCGGTCTCAACGGGGCCGGGAAGTCGACCCTGCTCCGGCTGCTCGCCGGCGAACTCCGGCCCACCGGGGGCCGGGTCAGTGTGTCCGGTGAAGTGGGCTACCTGCCGCAGAACCTGGTCCTGGACACGGAGCTGCGTGTCGACGCCGCGCTCGGCATCGACACGGTCCGCGCGGCGCTGCACGCCATCGAGGCCGGTGACGTCGGCGAGGAGCGGTTCGCCGCCGTCGGCGACGACTGGGACGTCGAGGAGCGGGCCCGCGCCGCGCTCGACGGACTTGGCCTCGGCCACATCGGGCTCGACCGCACGATCGGCGAGATGTCGGGCGGCGAGTGCGTGATGCTGCGGCTGGCCGCGCTGCTGCTGGCCCGGCCCGACGTCCTGCTGCTCGACGAGCCGACCAACAACCTCGACCTGTACGCCAGACAGCGGCTCTACGCGGCCATCGACGCGTGGCACGGGGTGCTCGTCGTCGTCAGCCACGACCGCGAACTCCTGGAGCGTGTCGACCAGATCGCCGATCTGCGCGACTCCACCGTCACCTGGTACGGCGGCAGCCTCTCCGCGTACGAGGCTGCGCTCGCCGTCGAGCAGGAGGCGGCCGAGCGCATGGTGCGGGTCGCGGAGGCCGACGTACAGCGCCAGAAGCGCGAACTGGCCGAATCGCAGGTCAGGTCGGCCCGGCGCAGACGGTACGGCCAGAAGCTGTTCGACGAGGGCAGCGTGCCGAAGATCGTCGCGAGCGCCCGCAAACGCTCCGCCCAGGAGTCGGCGGGCAAGCAGCGCCTGATGCACGCGAGCCGGCTGGCCGACGCGAAGGAGCGCCTGGACGAGGCCGTCGACGCGGTGCGCGACGACGACGAGATCCGGGTCGAGCTGCCGCGCACCAAGGTCCATCCGGGCCGGGTCGTGCTGGTGCTGCGCGATCTGGAACTCGCGTACGGGGCACGGGTGCGGGGACAGTACGAGGTGCGCGGTCCGGAGCGCATCGCGCTGGTGGGGCGCAACGGGGCGGGCAAGACCACGCTGCTGCGCACGCTCGCCGGTGAGCTGGCTCCCGTGTCCGGCGAGGCGGTGACCGAGGTCCCGCTGCGCTTCCTGCCGCAGCGGCTCGATGTGCTCGACGACGCGCTGAGCGTGGTGGAGAACGTGGCGCGGTTCGCGCCGGACGCCACGAACAACCACATCAGGGCGAAGCTGGCGCGCTTCCTGTTCAGGGGGGCGCGGGCGGACCGCGCCGCGGGCACCCTGTCGGGCGGGGAGCGGTTCCGGGCGGCGCTGGCCGCGCTGCTGCTCGCCGAGCCGGCGCCGCGGCTGCTGTTGCTGGACGAGCCGACGAACAACCTGGACATGGCCAGTGTGCGCCGGCTCACGGCGGCGCTCGACGCGTACGAGGGGGCGCTCGTCGTAGCCAGTCACGACGTGCCGTTCCTGGAGTCGCTGGGGATCACGCGCTGGCTGCTGATCGACGGCGAACTGCGCCCCACGACGGCCGAGGAGGTGCGCGCCGGGCTCTGACACGGCGGGTGGGTACGCGGTGACTCACCGCGTACCCATCGGCGGCGGTGACGCAGAGTGAGCGACTTTCGCCCGTTAGGGCTTGGCTCAGGGCTTACCGCCGCTTTAACCTACGGTCTCGTAACCTACGAGTCCGTAGGTAATTCTCCCGTCCCCAGGAGCCTCCATGACGATCACTTCTCCCCATCTCGGCAGTTCACAGGAATGGACCGACGCCCACCTCCTGTTCGCGCTGGAAGAGGTGGTCGAGAAGGAGCTCAACCGGCATCTCAAGGTCGCCAAGGACTGGATGCCGCACGAGTACGTGCCGTTCTCCGACGGGCGCAACTTCCCCGGCGTCTTCGAGGACGGCGAGGCCTGGCAGGCGGACCAGTCCAAGGTCACCGACATCGGCAAGATCGCCCTCGTGGTCAACCTCCTCACCGAGGACAACCTCCCCAGCTACCACCACGAGATCGCCACGCTCTTCGGCCGCGACGGCGCCTGGGGCACCTGGGTGCACCGCTGGACGGCCGAGGAGGGCCGGCACGGCATCGTGATGCGCGACTACCTGCTCACCTCGCGCGCGGTCGACCCGGACAAGCTGGAGCAGTTCCGGATGGCGCACATGGCCGAGGGCTTCGAGTCGGACAACCGGCACTCGATGCTGCACTCCGTGGCCTATGTGGCCTTCCAGGAGCTGGCGACCCGCGTCTCGCACCGCAACACCGGGCACCAGTCGGGCGACCCGGTCTGCGACCGCATGCTGGCGCGCATCGCGACCGACGAGAACCTGCACATGGTCTTCTACCGCAACCTGCTGGGCTCGGCCTTCGAGCTGGCCCCGGACCTGACGATGCAGGCCGTGCGCGACGTCGTCGTCAACTTCCGGATGCCCGGCCACGGCATGCCCGGTTTCGAGCGGGCCGCCGCGCAGATGGCGATCGGCGAGATCTACAACATGCGCATCCACCACGACGACGTCATCCAGCCGGTCCTGCGCTTCCTCAAGGTGCTCGACATCGACGGTCTCGGCCCGGAGGGCCTGAAGGCGCAGGAGGAGCTCGGCCTGTACATGCACGGGCTGGACTCCGAGGCGGCGAAGTTCGACGAGAAGCTGGCCGCGCGCAAGGCGCGGATGGCGGCCCGCGCCCAGGGCTGACCCGCAGGGAGGGCCGCCGCCCCGAATCCTCGGGAGCGGCGGCCGGACGGCTCCGGGAGGCCGCTCACTCCCGGACCGTCACCTCCGCGTACGCCGCGTCCCGCGCCTCCGCCTCCGGGTGCCACCGCAGCAGCCGCAGCTGGGTCCGCCACGGCCCGGTCCAGCCCGCGTGCCGCCCTCCCACGGTGACCAGCTGGACGGCCAGCAGACCGTGCGCGAGGCCGCCGTCCTCGGCGAGCCGCCCCGCCGCGGCGAGCCGGTTCACCAGGTGGACGGTCCGCTGACGGGCCGGGTGGTCGCGGTCGCTGCCCGCGTCATCCGTCTCCACGGTGTCCGCGAGAGTCGTCAGCGCCCCCATGAACGCCTGCGCGGCCTCCCCCGGCGCGGTGGGCGCCGCGCCGGCCAGCGCGTCGGCCGCCGAACGCCACGAGCGGCGGCGCGCAGATCTCCCGAAGCGGACAGCGCGCGTGCGCGGGCGGCGAGTTCACGCATGCGCCGCCGGTACGGAAGCGGATCGAGGGCCTTCAGCAGGGCGTCGGTCATGGGCCGATCGTGCCGTGCGGGGGTATGGCCTCCCCGAGCGGGCGGGGACCGTACTCTGTGCCGGTGAAACCTGTGACCCGCTTCGCTCTCATCGCCGCGCCGCTCGTGATAGCCGTCTCCCTCCTCCTCAACCCCGGCGACGACTCCGGGCTGCCCACGGACTCCCCCGAGGCCGTCGGGGCGAAGGCCACCGGGCCGGTGAACGCGGACCCGTTCGCCGCGGCGGACGACGAGGAGCGCGCGGAGATGAACAGGACGGTCGAGCGGGCACCGGCCGGGCTCGCCGCTCCGGAGATGCGCGAGGTCGCCTGGCAGTTGCTGGCGAGCGCCGAGGGCTCCACCCTCGACTGGCGCACCCAGTACGGGACGATCGAGGACAGCGGCGACGGCACCGGCTACGCGGCGGGCCTCGTCGGCTTCTGCTCGGGTACGCACGACATGCTCGTGTTCGTCGAGGCGTTCACGAAGGACCACCCGGACAACCCGCTCGCCCGGTACCTCCCGGCGCTGCGCGAGGTCGACGGGACCGGCTCGCACGAGGGCCTGGATCCGGGGTTCACGGCCGCGTGGAAGAAGGCGGCCGAGGACCCGGCGTTCCGCAAGGCGCAGGAGGAGGTCCGGGACAAGCAGTTCTTCGAGCCGGCGGTGCGGCTGGCGAAGCTCGACGGGCTCGGCGCGCTGGGCCAGTACATCTACTTCGACACCATGGTGCTCCAGGGGCCGGGCCACGAGGCGGACTCGTTCTACGGCATCCGGCAGGCGGCGCTGGCCGAGGCGGACACGGTCGCGGAGGGCGGTGACGAGTCGGCGTACCTGGACATCTTCCTGGACACCGCGCGGTCCGTGATGAAGTCGAAGAAGAACCAGCAGCACGACACATCGCGCATCGACACCGCGCAGCGCGTGTTCCTGGAGGACGGCGAGCTGGACCTGGAGCCGCCGCTGACCTGGAAGATGTACGGGGAGACGTTCCGCATCCCGTCGTGATCCCGGCCCCGCGGCAGCTCCGGTCGCCTACCCGCGGGCGTCCTGCCTGATCAGCTCGGCGGCCTTCTCCGCGATGGCGACCGTGGGCGCGTGGGTGTGGCCGCGGGTGATGCGCGGCATGACCGAGGCGTCGACGACGCGCAGGCCCCGGACGCCGCGCACCCGGAGCCGGGGGTCGGTGACCGAACCGGGGTCCTCGCCCATCCGGCAGGTGCCGACGGGGTGGTAGAGGGTCTCCGCCCCGGTACGGATCGCCTCGGCCAGCCGGCCGTCGTCGACCTGCCCCGGGTAGTGGCCCATGGGGGTCGAGGTGTGCGGGGCGAGGGCCGGGTGGGCGAGGAGCCGTTCCGCGTGACGGACACCGTCGATCATGCACCGCAGATCGGCCTCGGCGGCGAGGTAGCCCGGGTCGATCCGGACGGCCGAGCCGGGCTCCGCGTGGGCCGGGTCCAGGGTGATGCGCCCGGTGCTCTCCGGCTGGAGCAGGACGATGCCGATGGTGACGCCGTGCTCGGTGGGCGGGGTGAGCCCGTGGTCGACGAACGGCGCCGGAGCGAAGATGAGTTCGAGGTCGGGGGCGGCCGGTTGCGATGTGCTGCGTACGAAGGCGACGGCCTCGGCCAGGTTGGAGCTGAGCGGCCCGCGCCCGGCCAGCAGGTAGCGGGCGATGTTCGCCGGGGTGTCGGCGCCGGTCATGGTCACCGGGCGCGGGCAGTGCAGGGTGACGGCGAAGGACAGGTGGTCCTGGAGGTTGCGGCCGACGTCCGGGGAGGCGGCCACCACCTCGATGCCGGCGTCGCGCAGTTCGCCGGGGTCGCCGATGCCCGAGCGCAGCAGCAGGTGCGGGGAGCCGATGGCGCCGGCGCTGAGGATCACCTCGCGGCGGGCGGTGAGCGTGCCGGAGCCCTCGGTCAGCACCCCGGTGGCACGGTCGCCGTCGAAGGCGAGGGCACGGACGCGGGTGTGCGGGAGGACGTCCAGATTGGCGCGCCGGGCGGCCGGCCTGAGGTAGCCGTCGGCCGCGCTCCAGCGCCGCCCGCGCCGCTGGTTGACGGGTGTCATGGCGACCCCGCTGTGGTCCGGGGCGTTCAGCTCGTCGAGGAACGGCAGCCCGTCCTCGCGGCAGGCGGTGACGAAGTCGGCGGTCAGCGGGGACGGACTGCGGGGCGGCGCGATGTGCAGCGGGCCCTCGGTGCCGTACACCGTGCCGGGCGCGGTGGGGCCGGCCCACCGCTCGGCGCGCCGGAAGTAGGGCACGATAGCGTCGTGGCCCCACTCGGGTCCGGCGGCGCCGGCCCACGCGTCGTAGTCGTCGCGGTGGCCGCGCACCCACATCATGGCGTTGATCGAGGACGAGCCGCCGAGGGTGTGACCGCGCGGCCAGAAGAGCTCACGGCCGCCGAGCGCCGACTGCTTCACGGTGCTGAAGTCCCAGTCGAACGGGGTCTTGAACAGCTTCGGGAAGGCGGCCGGGATGCGGATCTCCTGCTTGCGGTCGGGCCCGCCCGACTCGACGAGGGCGACCCGGACGGTGGGATCCTCGGACAGCCGCGCGGCCAGCACGCAGCCGGCCGAACCGGCCCCGACGACGATGTAGTCGTACTCGCTCAACTCGGCTTCTCCTCCTGGTCGACGCGGGTTCCCGAGCGGTCACGGACTCCGCGTGCCGAACAACGGAAGGCCGAAGTCTCGCACGGGCGGGGCGATTTCAGGCCCGGTCGCGCCCGATTCTGCGCAGCCGCTCGCGCTCCTTCTCGGACAGGCCGCCCCATACGCCGAAGCGCTCGTCGTTGTCGAGGGCGTACTCCAGGCACGCCTGCCGTCCCTCGCAGGCGTTGCAGAGCTGCTTGGCCTCACGGGTGGAGCTTCCCGGCGCGGGGAAGAAGAACTCGGGGCCCGCTTGCGCGCACAGTGCTGTCTCCTGCCAGGAGAAGGCGGGGTCGGTCGAGGTGTTGATCAGCATGGTGGCCACAGTGCCCTGCGTCGATAAACGACTGATCAACGCCGCGTCAATGGGGCGTCATCCCGCCCCGTGTCCGGCCCGGCCGTCGGTGGTGCGTGGGACGATGTGCGATGCCGGGGACGGAGACCGGTGGGGCTCGCGGGGACAGAGGGACGCACATGACTGAGGGCGGGACCGCGGAGGGCGCGGCACCGGCCGGGCGGGCCGCCCGGGAGCTGCTCGTACGCGCCGGCGGACTGCTGGACGCGGCGCGCGGCGTCCTCACGGACCACACCCGGGCCGTCACCGCCGTGCGCACGTGCCTCGACCCGCTCCTCGACGACCTGGTACGCGCCGGTCTCGCCGCCATCCCCGTCGCCCGGCTGAAGGACGTCACCGAGGGCCGGCTGCGCCTCGGCGCGATCGAGCAGGCGGGCCTCACCACGGTCGGCCAGGTGTACGGGGCCGGCCGTTACGAGCTCCGCCAGATCCCCGGCGTCGGCGCGCAGACCGCCGACCAGGCCCTGGCCGCGGCGGGGCAGATCGCGCACGCGGTCCGGGACACGGTCGCCCTGCGGATCGACGTGGACACCCAGGACGAGGCGGTGACCGCGCTCCTCGGCGCCCTGTACCGGCTGGTGGAGGCGGGTCCCGACGTACGGCGGGCGGTGGACGGGGCCCGCGCGCTGGCCGAGCGGCTGGAGCCGTTGATCACGGCGGCCGGACCGGCGCGGGGCCGGCTGCGGATGCTGCTCACGGGGCGGCGGGCGCGGGCCGGGGTGCGGGAGGCCGTGTCCGGCGTGCGGGTGGCCGTCGCCGACGCGGTGGAGCGCGGGCTGCCGCCGCTGTTCGCCCAGGTGTCGGCCGACCTGCTGCGGGAGCCGGAGTCCGCGGTGGCCGCCTGGGTCGACTTCGAGCTGCGGTCCGCCGAGTACTACAGCCTGCTGGCGGAGCTGTCCGGCTCGGGGCCCGACCGGGACGCGGCGGAGGGGTTCCTGCCGTCCGGCATGGCGGACCGGGTGCGCGGGCTGCGGCTGGACGACGCCCGGCTGAGGGTCTCGCTGCGTGGGTACCAGTCGTTCGGCGCGCGCTTCGCGCTGGTCCAGAAGCGGGTGATCCTGGGCGACGAGATGGGGCTCGGCAAGACCGTGCAGGCCATCGCGGCCCTGGCGCATCTCGCGGCGCGCGGGGAGACGCACTTCCTGGTGGTGTGCCCGGCGAGCGTCCTGATCAACTGGTCGCGGGAGGTCCGGGCCAGGTCCACGCTGCGCGCCCTGCCGGTGCACGGGCCCGAGCGGCGGGAGGCGTTCGCGGAGTGGCGCGAGACCGGCGGGGTCGCCGTGACCACGTTCGACGCGCTGCACACGCTGCCGGGCGCGGCGGACGCCGGCGTCCGCCCCGGAATGCTCGTGGTCGACGAGGCCCATTACGTGAAGAACCCGGCGACCCGCCGTTCGCGCGCGGTCTCCGGCTGGTCGGCGCGGACGGACCGGGTGCTGTTCCTGACCGGGACGCCGATGGAGAACCGGGTGGAGGAGTTCCGCAGCCTGGTCCGCCAGCTCCGGCCCGAGCTGGCCCCCGCGGTCAGCGCGGGCCAGGGCGCCGCGGGCTCGGAGGCGTTCCGCCGCGCCGTGGCCCCCGCCTATCTGCGCCGCAATCAGCGGGACGTCCTCACCGAGCTGCCCGCCGTGGTCCAGGTGGACGAGTGGGAGGAGTTCAGCGAGGGCGATCTGCTGGCGTACCGGGAGGCGGTGGCCGCCGGGCACTTCATGCGGATGCGCCGTGCCGCGTACGCCCGTCCGGAGACCTCCGCCAAGCTGAACCGGCTGCGCGAACTGGTCGCGGAGGCGGCGGGCAACGGCCTGAAGGTGGTCGTGTTCTCGTACTTCCGCGAGGTGCTCGCCGTCGTGCGCGAGGCCTTGGGCGACGGGGTGTTCGGGCCGCTGTCGGGCAGCGTGGCGGCGAACAGGCGCCAGGAGCTGGTCGACGGATTCGCCGCGGCGGACGGGCACGCGGTGCTGCTGTGCCAGATCCAGGCCGGCGGGGTCGGGCTGAACCTCCAGGCCGCGTCCGTCGTCATCCTGTGCGAACCGCAGATCAAGCCGACGACGGAGCACCAGGCGGTGGCCCGCGCGCACCGGATGGGCCAGATACGGACGGTCCAGGTGCACCGGCTGCTCACCGCGGACAGCGTCGACCAGCGGATGCTGGACATCGTGGCCCGCAAGGAGCGCCTGTTCGACGCGTACGCCCGGCGCAGCGATGTCGCCGAGACCACGCCGGACGCGGTGGACGTGTCGGACGGCGAGCTGGCCCGCCGCGTCGTCGAGGAGGAGCAGCGGCGCCTCCGGGCGTTCGCGAGCCCGTAGGACCTACGCGTCGTGGCCGGGCACGTGGCCGTCCCGGTCGGCGACGAGCAGCATCCCGCCCATGCCCCGGTCGGCGTGGCTCTGCACGTGGCAGTGGTACATCCAGGCTCCGGCGCCCACGTCTTCGCCGGCGATCACCTGGAAGCCGAAGGAGTCCGCCGGGCCGACGATCTTCGTGTCGACGATCCGGCTCGGGTCCTCGGGGCCGGTGAGCATGCCCGTACGGTTGTCGGCCCAGCGGTGACCGTGCATGTGGAACGTGTGGTAGAAGTCACCGTGCGTGATCATGACCACTTCGAGCCGTTCGCCGAGCGTGGCCGTGAAGTCGGGGGTCTTGCCGGCCGGGGTGTTGTTGATCGACATGCCGTTGAACACGATCGTGATCGTCCTGTCCGGCAGGATGTCGCCCCGGCGCCGGACGATCAGCGGCCCGTAGAGCCCCTGGCGGATGCCCTCGGTGCCGTGGTCGGAGCCGACGGCGTGGTCGTGGTAGTGCCAGTAGCCGGCGCTGCCGGGCTGCCAGGTGCCGTCGCGGCGCAGGCCGGGCCGGTGGGTGCGCCAGGTGTACGTGCGGGTGGAGCCGGGCTCGACGGTGCTGCCGTTCATCCGGGTGCCGTCGCTGGCGATGTCGTAGTCGACGCCGTGGGCGTGCAGTCCGGCCGGCACGTCCAGCGTGTTGACGAACTCGATGTGCAGGGTGTCGCCCTCGTCGAGCTCGATGAGCGGGCCCGGCACGGTCGCCTTGCCCTTCTCCAGGCCGTAGCCCATCCGGCCGTCCGCCAACTGCTCCACGTACATGCGGATGTGCCGGACCACTCCCCCGGCGGCCGCCGTCCGCAGGGCGGTCGGGGCGGCGGCGGCCTGGGCCGGGGGGAGGGACAACGATGTCACCCCTGCCGCCGCGGCGACCCCGCCGCCCATCAGCATCCGCCGGCTGAAGCTTCTGCGGTCCATGTCGAACTCCCCACTGCTGACGGGTGGTGCCGAGGATGTGACGACGGGCCGTCACGAGCCCGGGAAAATCGCTTACCCACAGTAAGGACAAGTGTGCCCCGGCACCGCCAAGGCCGTGGGCGAGTCGCGAAATGCCGTGCGGCGGATCAGGTGAGCGTCGCCGCGTGCTGCGGCATGTGCTCACGGCCGCCGGGGTGCCGGTGGCGCCACACCCAGAAGACGGTGCACGAGACCAGCGCCCAGCCCGCCAGCACCAGATACGGGAAGACGCGCTGGTGCCCCTGGTAGTAGACGGCGGTGTGCTGGGCGTTGACGGAGGCGCCCGGGGGCAGCCAGCGTCCGATGTGGCCCAGCAGCGAGGGCAGCAGCGGCCAGGAGACGGCGCCGCCGGACGAGGGGTTGCCCAGGAGCACCATCACGCCCCAGGTCGGCAGCATCGCCCAGCGGCCGATCAGGGTGTTGAACATGGTGAAGACCATGCCCGAGGTGAACATCGTGAACGCGAGGATCAGCCAGGACTCGACGAATGGCAGGTCCACCGCCCCCAGCAGCCAGTCGACGACGGCGGCGATGGCGAAGGCACCGAGCAGCGAGTACGCGACGGTGAACCCGATCCGCTCCAGCGGGATCAGCGACCGGGCGTGCACGCTGAGCTGGATGGCGCCCACGAAGCCGATGATCACCGCGGCGAGCGAGATGTAGAAGAGCGCGAGCCCGCGCGGGTCGCCCTTCTGGAGGGGCTTCACGTCCTGAACGGCGACGGGGATGGAGAGCGAGTCCCCCACCTTCACGGCGGACTCGGCGAGCAGCTGGGCGACGGCCGCACCGGATGCGGCGGCCACGTCCAGGGACACGCCCCGGTCGCCGGAGCGCACGATCGCGAAGACCTCCTGATCCTCCAGCGCCTCGCGCGCGGCGGCGGCCGTCGGGAAGACGTGGATGACCAGGGAGGCGTCCAGGGCCTTGTCCATCCCCGCGACGAACTCCCGGCCGCGCGCGGTCTCCGGCTCGCTGACCACGGCGGTGGGGATGCTGTGCGGGGTCGGGTTGGCCATCGCGTACGTGTAGGAGCCGGCGAAGAGCCCGGCGGCGGCCGCGAGGATGAACAGCAGGACGATCGCCGGGAAGTACGGGGACTCCTTGAAGCCCTCCCACTTCTGGCTCCGGGTCAGCGGCCGCCCGTGCGCCCCGTGCTCCGGCTCGCTCACGCCTCGTCGTCCTCGTCACGGCGGGCGCGGCTCGGCTGCACGCGTTTGGGTTCGCCCGGCATCTTCGGGTACTCGGGCGGGTAGGGCAGGTCGCCGGGGCCGCCGTCGCTCGCGTGCCGGTCGGCGAGTTCCAGCAGCGAGTCGAGGCGGAACGCCTCCTGGTCCATGTCGGCGTGCACGTCGCCGTGTTCCGCGTACCGCACGGGCATGGTGCGCAGGTCGAAGTCGCGGGGTTCGGCGTCGTCCAGCTCCTCCCAGCGCAGCGGGGCGGAGACCGGTGCGTGCGGGAAGGGCCGTACGGAGTAGGCGGAGGCGATGGTGCGGTCGCGGGCGGTCTGGTTGTAGTCGACGAAGATCCGCTCGCCGCGCTCCTCCTTCCACCAGGCGGTGGTGACCCGGTCCGGCATCCGGCTCTCCAGCTCGCGGCCGACCGCGATGGCCGCGCGCCGCACCTCGGTGAACGTCCAGCGCGGCTCGATGGGCACGAAGACGTGGATGCCGCGCCCGCCGGACGTCTTCGGCCAGCCGCGCAGCCCGTGCTCCTCCAGGACACCGCGCAGCTCCTGGGCGGCGCGGACCGCGTCGGCGTAGCCGGTGCCGGGCTGCGGGTCCAGGTCGATGCGCAGTTCGTCGGGGTGGTCGGTGTCCCCGCCCCGGACCGGCCAGGGGTGGAATGTGAGGGTGCCGAGGTTGGCGGCCCAGAGGACGGCGGCGACCTCGGTGGGGCACATCTCCCGGGCGGACCGCCCGCTCGGGAAGGCAATCGTGGAGGTGGGGATCCAGTCGGGAAGGTTCTTGGGGGCGCGCTTCTGGTAGAAGAACTCGCCCTCGACGCCGTCCACGAACCGCTGGAGGGTGGTGGGCCGGTTGCGCAGGGCGCGCAGGATGCCGGGGCCGACGGCGAGGAAGTACTCGGCGACGTCCCGCTTCGTGTAGCCCTTCTCCGGGAAGTAGACCTTGTCCGGATTCGACAGCCGGACCGTCCGCCCGGCCGCGTCCAGCTCCACCGCTGTGCCCGCTGCTGCCATGTCGGCCACGGTAGGCCGGGCACACATATGGCGCATATCGGGAGACTCCGGTCGCCGTACGGTTCACAATCGGGTCCATGGACCTGCCGGTGATGCCGCCCGTGAAGCCGATGCTCGCCAAGTCCGTGAAGCGGATTCCGCCGGGCATGCAGTACGAGGGCAAGTGGGACGGCTTCCGGGCGATCGTGCACCGGGACGGCGACGAGGTGGTGATCGGCAGCCGGACCGGCAAGCCGCTCACCCGGTACTTCCCCGAGCTGGTCACCGCCGTCCGGGACAATGTGCCGGAGCGCTGTGTGGTGGACGGCGAGATCGTGGTCGCGCACGACGGGCGGCTGGACTTCGACCGGCTCAGCGAGCGCATCCACCCCGCCGAGTCCCGGGTGCGGCTGCTGGCCGAGCGGACCCCGGCCGCGCTGGTCGCCTTCGACCTCCTGGCGCTGGGCGACGACTCACTCCTGGACACCCCGCAGAGGGACCGGCGCACGGTCCTGGAGGCGGCGCTCGCCGGGGCGTCGGCGCCGGTGTACCTGGCCCCGTCGACGACCGATCCGGACCGCGCCCAGGAGTGGTTCGAGCAGTACGAGGGGGCGGGCCTCGACGGGGTCGTGGCGAAGCCGCCCGACGCCCCGTACCGGCCGGACGTCCGGTCCATGTACAAGATCAAGCACGAGCGGACCGCCGACTGCGTGGTGGCAGGCTACCGCTTCCACAAGAGCGGCCCGGTCGTCGGTTCGCTGCTGCTGGGCCTGTACGACGACAGCGGCGCGCTCCAGCACGTCGGGGTGTGCGCGGCCTTCCCGATGAAGCGCCGCGCCGAACTCGTCGCCGAGCTGGAGCCCCTGCTGACCGACGCCGAGGACCACCCGTGGCACGCCTGGGCCGAGGCCGAGGCGCACGCGGGCGCCCGGCTGCCGGGCGCCCCGAGCCGCTGGTCCGGCAAGAAGGACATGTCCTGGGTGCCGCTGCGGCCCGAGCGGGTCTGCGAGGTGGCGTACGACCACATGGAGGGCGACCGGTTCCGGCACACGGCCCAGTGGCGTCGCTGGCGGCCCGACCGTACGCCGGACAGCTGCACGTACGCACAGCTGGAGGAGGTCGTGAGCTACGACCTCGCCCAGGTGCTGGCGGGCGGCGGCTGAGCCCTTCGGAACACCCGGCCGCCGCCCGGGTTCAGTCGGCCTCGGGCGACGAGGTCGGGGTGGTGCAGGGCTCGCCGGTCTCCGTGGGGCCGGGCGAGGGCGAGCCGCTGGGGTCGGCGGTCTCGCTCGGGTCGGGCGACGGGGCGGTCGTGGTGCAGCCCGGGTCCGGCTCCGTGGTGGTCGGGTCGGGGTCCGGGGTGGTGGTCGGATCCGGCGTGGTGCTGGGGTCCGGGGAGCCGGAGTCCGTCGGTTCGGGCGAGGGGCCGGCGGTGTCGGTCGGGTCCGGGCTGGTGCTGGGGTCCGGGGTGGTGCTCGGGTCCGGGTCCTTGCTGCCGGGCGTGGTCGGGCGGGTGCTGGGCTGCGGGCCGACCTCGATGCCGCCGCCGCCCTTGGAGCCGGACTTGCCCACCGGGTGCCTGGCCTTGTTCGGACTGCCGGCGCCCGGGCTCTTCGGGATCGGGCCCTTCCCGTCGGCCACCGGGTGGATGCCCTTGAGGTAGAACCCCAGCCAGGACAGCACCGTGCGCAGATAGGTGTCCGAGTGGTTGTAGCTGAGGATCGCCCGGTTCAGGTCGGCGGGAACCGACAGATCGCGCGTCCCGGCACACAGATAGGCGCCCGCGGCGAGCGCCGCGTCGTACACGTTGTTCGGGTCGCGGCGTCCGTCGCCGTTGCCGTCCCGGCCCCAGTGCGCCCAGGTCGACGGGATGAACTGCATCGGGCCCACCGCCCGGTCGTACGTCGAGTCCCCGTCGAACGCGCCGCCGTCGGTGTCCGCGATGTTGGCGAACCCGGCGCCGTTGAGCACCGGTCCCAGGATCGGTGACGAGGTCGTGCCCCGCTTGTCGACCCGGCCGCCGGCCGCGTGCCCGGACTCGACCTTGCCGATCGCCGCCAGTAACTGCCACGGCAGCCGGCAGCCGGGATCGCCGCGCCCCATCGTGGTCTCGGCCTTGCGGTAGGCGGCGAGCACCGTAGCGGGGATACCCGCCTCGGCCCAGGACTGCTTGGCGGCGGGGCTCTGCTTCTCACCCTTCCTGGGCGGCTTCGGGCTTTTCAGCGGCGGGAGTTCGGTGTGGTACGAGTCGTCGTTGGGGACCTCGGACCAGACGACGTCGTCCGCTTCCTGGCGGTGCTTCGGGGCGGTCTCCTTGTGAGCGGCGGGCTCGGGTGCCTGGGACGCCGTGAGCGCGGCCATCGCGGCGACGGCCGCCGCCGTGCCGCCCAGTCCGCGGCGCATGGTGCCGTTGAACCTCATGCGTGCCCTCCTGAGTATGGGGTCGGCTCCGGCGGGTCACCGGGTGAACGTGTCGATGGAGGAGATCCGCCAGGTGCCGCCCTTGCGGACGGCGTCCACGCTGAACATGGCGGCGGCGTAGGTGGTCTCCTCGGACTTGCCGGTGCGGGTGTTGCGCTGGTCGGCATAGATCAGCAGCCGGGCCCGGTCGCCGTCGAGCATTTCCACGCCGCTGTCGGTGACGGTCGTGGTGAGGACGAGCTTCTGCTTCGGCGCCTGCGCCCGGACCTCGGCGAGCATGTCCGCGTGCTGCTGGACCGCCTTGCCGGTCAGGTACCTCGTCACCGCCGTCTCCGCCTTGGTGGGCGAGGCGTAGTCGTACGAGAAGACCGCGCCGACGGCCTCCGTGATCTGGCCCTTCACCTCGCTGGTGCGGCTGATGTCGGTGAGCGCGGTGTTCTGCCGGCTGGGGTCGTCGCGCAGGCTCGCCGCCGAGGTGAACGCCCAGGCGGCGAAGGAGCCGAGGAGCACGGTGAGGACGCAGAGGATGACGGGCAGGGTCGGGCGCGGCAGGTGCCGGGCGGGGGCTTTCCCGCCGTCCGGCTCGCCCTCCGCGTCGGCCTCCTCGTCGTTCGGGGTGTCCTCGGCCGCTTCCCCGGCCGCCTCGGAAGGCTTCTCCGGGCCGGGTCCGCCTCCGGTGCGGGGGCGGGCCGGAGCGGGCGTCGCGGCGCGATCCGCCGCGGCGACGGTGGCCAGACGGCGCTGACGGTTGACCAGGTGACGGGTCGTCGACATGTCGGGGGTTCCTCTCGGTGCGGGGGCGGGGGTGTCAGCCGGCGGTATTGCCGACGGGCGCCTGGCCGAGGGCGCTGAGCTTCCACCCGTCGGGGGTGCGGGTGAGCTGCCCGAGCATCCGGCTCTCCTTCACCGCGGGCTTGCCCTTCGGCGCGGTCACGGTCACCCGCAGCGCCACCATCACCCCGGCCTTCCCGGCCCGGTCGTCGAGCTCGGTGACCGAACCGGCCAGCACCTTGGCGGTGCTGACGGTCTTCGCCTCCTGGATCTGCTTCACGAACCCGTCCCGTCCGTCGACGAGTTGCTGGTGCAGGTCCCCGGTGGTGGAGTCCTCCCAGCTGTCGAGCCCCTTGTCGAGCTGTGCGTGGTCGAGGGTGTTCATGTTCTGCACGGCCTGCTCCCCCGCCGCCAGCACGTCGTCGCGGGTCTGGGCGTACGCGGCCGAGCTGTCGTGCCCCGCCTGGTACCGGGACACCCCGCCCCAGCCCGCGGCGCCGGTCGCCGCGACCGTCAGCACGATCGCCGCCGCCACCAGCGGATTCCTCGTCATCGCTACCCGTGCCATCGCTGCCTCTCCCTGCCGGCGGTCCCGCCGTGCTGTGCTGTCCGTGCTCGGTGGTGCGGTGGTGCGGTGGTGCGGTGGTGCCGGTCGGCGCGCTACCGGGAGGTGATCTCCACGATCGTCCAGCGGCCCTCGCGCAGTCGGGCCGTGACGGAGAGCTGCGCCGCCGCCTTGCTCGCGGCCCTGCCCTTGCGCTCGTAGACCTGGTCGAGGAGGACGAGCAGGTGGGCGCTGTCGGGCGTGAGCCGGGTGACCCCGGCGCGCACGACATGGGTGGTGAGGGTGAGCTTCTGGTCGGCCGACTGCTTCTCGACCTGGCCGAACAGTGCCGCGTACTGCTGGAGCGCCTTGCCCGCGAGTAGTTTCTGCGCGGACGCCTTGGTCGCGTCGGTGCCGTCGGGGCTGTACGAGAACACCTTGCCGAGGGCGTTGGTGACCTCGCCGGCCACCTGGGCGGTCGCCGCGCTGTCGGTGAGCGCCCGGTTGGAGGTGGCGGGGGTGTCCCGCAGCTGCCGGCCCGCCGCGTACATCACGGCCCCGGCGGCGAGCAGCGCGACGACGAGGACCCCGGCGAGCACGCGCGGCCAACGACGTTCGCGGCGGGCGCCGTTGTCGTCGTCGTCCGTCTGCTCAGGAGGCTCCGGTGCGGGCTCCTTCGCGGCCTCCAGTGCGGGCTCCGCCTTCTCGTCGGCCGCCTTCGCGGTAGCGGTGTCCTCGTTCTCCTCGACGTCCGTGTTCATGCGCCGCTCCCTATGCCGAGCGCCGTGAGCGCCTTGATCTTCCAGCCGTCCCCGGTCCGGGTGAGCGTGGCCTCGAAGCGTTTGCGCTCGGTGCCGGCTTTGCCGGTGCGCGGGGTGATCTCGACGTCGACGGTCGCGATCATCAGCGCGGTGCCGGTGCGGTCGTCCAGTTCGGTGAGCGCGGCGTCGGTGACCTTGCCGCGTGCGGTGGTGCCGGACTTCGCCAGGTCGGCGGCGTCCTTCTTGTGGGTCCGCTTCAGCTGGTCGTGCAACGGACCCGTGGCGGACTCGAGCCAGCCGGCCAGGCCCGCGTCCACGCTCTTCGCGTCCTTGCCGTCCAGGGTGTTGAGCCGGGCCAGCGCCTGCCGGCCGTCCGCGAGTGCGGCGTCCCGGCTCTTGGCGTAGGCCAGGTCGTCGTCGCCGCGCGCCTGGGCGTACGACCAGCCGCCCAGGGCGCAGACGAGGGCCGCGACGAGCAGGACGGCCCAGCCGCCGAGGCTTCGCGTACGGGGGTTCACTCGCCGTCCTCCTGTCCCAGGCCGAGCAGCCCGGCCATGCCGCGCACCGGTGCGTCGTCGGACCCGGCGCCGAGCGCTCCGGGCATCCGGTCGTCCTTGGAGTCCCCGAAGTGCAGCGCGCCGGCCTTCGCCGGTTCGGGGAGCGGGCCGCCCTTGGGGGCGTTGGCGCTGCCCCGGACATCGATGCCGGTGCCGGGCGAGGCGGTGCAGCGGGCCTTGGTGTTGAGCGCGGGGGCGGGTGAGAGGTCGAGGCCGTTGCGGTAGGTCGTACCCCCGTAGCCGGCGGTGCAGGGCAGCGGCTCGAAGAAGGTGACCGACATGCCGAACCGGGCACCGTCCTCGTCGACCGCGCTGGACCCGGCCGCCACGACGGCGGGGAGCTTCACGAGCAGTTCCTCCAGCCCGCGCTGGCGGGTGACGGCGACGTCGGAGGTGGTGAGGAGGTTGGCGACGACGACGCCGAAGCTGGGTTCGACGTCCCGGAGGAGTCCGCTGATCTGGCCGGTCGCGTCGGGTGCGGCGGCGATCAGCTTGCGCAGGTCGGTGTCGGAGCCCTTGAGCTGGGCGGCCAGCTCCTTGGCGCCGGAGGCGAACCCCTTGAGCGCTTCGCCCTGTTCGACCTGGGTGCGCAGGACGGTCTTGCCGTCCTCCATCAGCTTGGTGGTGGCGGGCAGGGCGTCGTCGGCGGCGTCGACGAACTCGCTGCCGGTGTCCAGGAGGACCTGGAGGTCGTCGCCGCGCCCGCTGAAGGCGGTGCCGAACTCGTCGACGACGGTGCGCAGGGACTCCAGGTCGACCGAGGAGGTGAGGTCGTTGACGCTGGTGAGCACGTTGGTCACGGGCGCCGGGACGGTGGTCTCGGCCTCGTCGATGACCGAGCCGTTCGCGAGGTAGGGGCCGTCGGTGCGGGTCGGCCGGAGGTCGACGTACTGCTCGCCGACGGCGGAGAGGCTGGCCACGACCGCCTTGAGGTCGTCGGGGATGCGGGGTGCGTCCTTGTCGATCCGCAGCTCGGCCTCGACGCCGTCGTCGGTGAGCTCGATGGGCCCGACCCGGCCCACCGACACGCCCCGGTAGGTGACGTTGGAGTGGGTGAAGAGGCCGCCGGTGCGTGGGAGTTGCATGTTGACGGTGTAGTAGTCGCGCATGCCGATGTAGTGGCCGAGGCCGGCGTAGCGGACGCCGAGGAAGCCGAGGACCAGCACGGCGATGATCAGGAAGGCGATGTTCTTGAGCCGGATGGCGAGGGTGATCATCGGTTGCTCCCCTTCGAGTCCGTGGGCCGGCTCGTCGTGGGCGCCGAGGTCGTGGGAAGGGGCAGCGGCAGTCCGGCGCCGGCGACCGCCTTCGCCTGCTCGGGGGTCCCGGGCTCGGGGTCGGGGTCGGGGTTGTAGGCGGGAATGATCTGGGTGCCGGGTTCGGCCGTCAGGTCCAGATACACGTTGAGGTAGTCGCCCTTCACGCCGCGCAGCACCTCGTCCGTGAACGGGTAGGTGAGCAGCACCTGGAGGGAGTCGGGCAGGTCGTTTCCGGAGTCGGCCAGGGCCCGCAGGGTGGGGGCGATGGCCTTGAGGTCGGCGACGGTGTCCGCCTTGCTCCTGTTGATGGTGTCGACGGCGACGTCCGAGAGGGTGTCCAGGGAGCGAAGCATCGTCATGAGGGAGCCGCGCTGCTTCTCCAGGACCTTCATGCCGGGGCTGAGCTTGGTGAGAACGGTGCCGACCTGCTGCTTGCGGCCGGCGAGCGTGCTGGAGAGCCGGTTGACGCCGTCGAGGGCGGCGGTGATGTCGCCGCGATGGTCGTCGAGGTTGGTGACGAGCTTGTCGACCCGGTGGAGCATGGACTTGACCTGGGGCTCCTGCCCGGTCAGCGCCTTGTTCAGCTCGGTGGTGATGGTCTTGAGCTGCTGGACGCCGCCGCCGTTGAGGAGCATGGACAGGGCGCCGAAGACCTCTTCGACCTCGGGGTTGCGGTTGGTACGGGTGAGCGGGATGCGGTCGCCGTCGGTGAGGGTGCCCTGCTCCTTGCCCTTGGCGGGCGGTGAGAGCTGGATGTACTTCTCGCCGAGCAGGCTGGACTGCTCCAGGTGGGCGTAAGCGTTGGCCGGGAGGCCGATCTTCCCGTTGACCTTCATGGTGACCCTGGCCCGCCAGCCGTCCGGGGCGAGCGAGATCTTGGTGACGCGGCCGACGGCGACGTCGTTGACCTTGACCGAGGACTGCGGGGCGAGGCTGAGCACGTCCCCGAAGTCCGCGGTGATCTGGTACGGGTGGTCGCCGAGGTCCGCGCCGCCGGGCAGCGGCACGTCCTCGATGCCGGAGAAGTGCGGGACTCCGCATCCGGTGACGAAGAGGGTGCAGCACAGGCCGAACGCGACCAGTACCGTCCCGCTCGTGGTCCCGAGGGCCGCGGGTCTGCGCGGTGTGCGGCTCATTGCTTCGCCCCCTTGGCGTCCTTGGCGGCCTTGGTGTCCTTGCCGGACTTGGCGTCCTTCGGAGTCCCGTAGACCGTGCCCACGGCCGGCAACGGCAGTGCGGGGAGAGTCTGTTGCCGTTCGGCGTCCACCGGCGAGAGCCCCTGGAGGGCGAGGGTGGAGTCCAGGAGCGGGCCGCCCATGCTGAGTTCGTTGAGGTTGGTCCGGCCGTTGAGCGTGCGGTGCTCGGGGTCGTACGCGTTGAGGACGTTGCCCGCCGAGAGCGGCAGGACGTCCATCGACTCGGCCAGCGAGGCGCGCTGGTCGACGAGGGCCTGGGTGATCGGCACGAGGGCGTCCACGTTCTTCTTGAGCTCGCCCCGGTTGTCCTTGATGAAGGTCTTGACCTGGCCGAGGGCGGTGCCGAGTTCCTTGAGGGCTGCGCCGAGGTTCTGCTTGTCGTCGGCGAGGAATCCGGTGACGGAGTTGAGCTGCTCCTCGGCGGCGCGGACGTTGCCGTCGTTGTCCTTCAGCATGGTGGTGAAGGTCTGCAGGTAGGACAGCGTGTCGAAGAGGTTGCCGCTCGACTTGTCCAGGGTCTTCGTCGCCTTGCCGAACTGTTCGATGGAGTCGCCGATGTCCTTGCCGTTGCCCTTGAGGTTCTTGGCCCCGGTGTCCAGGAGCCCGGCGAAGGCCCCGTCGGCGTTGGCCCCGTCCGGGCCGAGCGCGGTGGACAGTTCGGTGATCGACTCGTAGAGCTGGTCGACCTCCACCGGGGTCGCGTTGTTCGCGGCGACCAGCTGGGCACCGTCCTTCATGACCGCTCCCCCGGTGTAGGCGGGGGCGAGCTGGACGTACCGGTCGGCGACGAGGCTGGGGGCGACGATGACGGCGTGCGCGTACTTGGGGACCTGGACGCCCTTGTCGATGTGCAGGACGACCTTGACGTCCTTGCCGCGCGGTTCCACGGATTCGACGCGGCCGACGCGTACGCCGAGTATGCGCAGGTCGGACCCGGCGTAGACGCCGGTGACCCGGTCGAAGTAGGCCGTGACGGTGGTGCCTTCCTCCTCCTCCAGGGCCATCACGCCGGAGGTGGCGGCGACGGCCACGACGATGAGGCCGGCGCCGATGCCGATGAAGCGGGTGAGTCTCATATCAGTGGCCTCCTTCCTGCTTCGGAGGCATGCAGCCGGTAGCCGGGGGCCTGTTCGCGGGCAGGTAGTTCTTCGGGACGACACCGCACACGTAGTTGTCGAACCAGCGGCCGTTGCCGAGGGTGTTGCCGACGAGCCGGTTGTAGGAGCCGGCGAGCGCGAGTACCTGGTCGAGGCTCTTGCGGTTCTTCTTCAGGACCGCGGTGACCCGGCCGAGCGCCTTGAGCGTCGGCTTCAGCTGCTTGTTGTTGTCGGAGACGAGACCGGTGAGCTGGGTGCCCAGGTCGCGGGTGCCGGTGAGCAGCAGGTGGATGGAGTCGCGGCGGGCCTGGATCTCGCCGAGGAGCAGGTTGCCGTCGTCCAGGAGGGTTTCGAAGCCGCTCTTCTTGTTGGCGAGGGTCTTGGTGAGCTTCTTGCTGCCCTTGAGCAGGGTCGCCAGCTGGGCGTCGCGTTCGGAGACGGTCTTCGACAGCGCGGAGAGACCCTTCGCGGCGCTCTTCACGTCCGGCGGGGAGTCCTTGAAGGTGGCGGAGATAGTCTCGAAGCTCTTGGCGAGCTGCTCGGTGTCGATCTCCCCGATGGTCTCGCCCAGTCCGTTGAACGCCTGGGTGACGTCGTACGGGGAGGTGGTGCGGGAGGCGGTGATGCGCTCGTCCGGGTCCTGCGGGGAGTCGCCCAGCGGGTCGACGGCGAGGTACTTCTCGCCGAGGAGCGTCTTGATGGCGATGCCGACGGTGCTGGCGTTGCCGATCCAGGCGTCCTTGACCTTGAAGGTGACCTTCACCTTGGCGCCGTCCAGGGATACGCCGGTGACCTTGCCGACCTTGACGCCGGCGATGCGGACCTCGTCGCCCTCGCCGAGGCCGGCGGACTCGGTGAAGTCGGCGCTGTAGGTGGTGCCGCCCCCGACGAAGGGGAGCGAGTCGGCCCGGTAGGCGCCGAACCCGATGAGGGCCAGCAGGAGGAGTCCCACGATGCCGACGGCGACGGGGTTGCGGTGGCGTATCGGCTTGATCATGACAGGCACCTCGGCTGGGTGATCTCGATGCCGGTCGGCGGGGTGCTGCCGTCACTGGTCGTCACGCCGCTGACCTTGGCCTCGCAGAGGTAGAGGTTGAGCCAGGAGCCGTACGACGTGAGACGGCCGATGGCCTTCATCTTGGCCGGGGTCTTCTGGAGGAAATTCTCGATCTTCGGGGTGTTGTCGGCCAGGTTCCCGGAGAGCCGGCCGAGCTGCTTGATGTCGTCCTTGAGGGGCTTGCGGCCGTCCTCGAAGAGGTCCGCGGTGACCGTGGTGAGCGCGCCCATCGCAGTGACGGCCTCCCCGAGGGGCTTGCGGTCGCCCGCGAAGCCGGTGACGAGGGCCTGGAGGGTGTCGACGAGGTCGTTGAAGCCGGCTTCACGGTCGTTGACGGTCTTCAGGACCGTGTTGAGGTTCTTGATCACCTCGCCGATCACCTTGTCCTTGGCGGCGACCGTGCCGGTCAGCGAGCCGACGTGCTGGAGGATGGAGTCGACGGTGCCGCCCTCGCCCTGGAGCACCTGGACGATGGAGCCGGCCAGCTCGTTGACGTCGGGCGGCGAGAGCCCCTCGAAGAGGGGCTGGAAGCCGTTGAAGAGCTGGGTGAGGTCGAGCGCCGGGGTGGTGCGCGACAGCGGGATGGTGGAGCCCGGGGTGAAGCTCTCCCCGACGGGTCCGGCGCCCTGGTCCAGGTCGATGTAGCGCTGGCCGACCATGTTGAGGTACTTGATCGACGCGGTGACCGAGGCCGGCAGCTTCTTGCTCTTGCGGACGCTGAAGCGGACCTCGGCGACCCGGCGGTCCGCGACCTTCACGGACTCGACCTGGCCGACCTTGACGCCGGCGATGCGGACGCTGTCGCCGGCGATGAGGCCGGTCGCGTCCGTGAACCGGGCCTTGTACGAACGGGTGTCGCCCACACCGGTGTTGGCGATGGACAGGGCCAGGACCGTGGTGGCCAGGCTCGTCACCACGATGAAGACGATCGATTTCGCGAGCGGTCCCGCGAGGGAGCGGCGCTTCACTTGAGCTTCACCTCCACACCGCGGAAGGCCGGACCGATGAGCACGCTGCTCCACTCGGGCAGGGCCTGCGGCCGGACTTTCAGTGAGGGAGCGACCAGTTCGTTGACGAGCCGGCTCTCCTGCGGGGAGTTGGGCATGCCGAGCGACGGATTCGCGGCCGGGACCTCCACCGGGGTGCTGGTGTCCGGGCCGGGCTGCGACGGGGTGTCATCGGCGGTGGTCCTGGCGTCCGCGGTCGGCACGGTCGCGCCGACGTACGGGACGGAGTAGCAGCGCGGTCCGCCGGTGGCGTTGTAGACCGGGGTGTCCTTGCCGGCGACGTACTTCCCCTTGGAGGGAACGGTCTTGAGCGTGACGTGCAGCCCTGGCCGGTCGGTGCCCTTGCCGAGCGCCTTGTCCATCGCCGGCACGAAGTTGGCGACGGTGCGCAGGGTGCAGGGGAACTCCGAGGAGTACTTCGCCAGGGTCTCCAGGGTGGGCCTGCCGCTCGCGGCGAGCCGGATGAGGTTGTCCTTGTTCCGCTGGAGGAAGGCGTTGACGTCGCGGGCGGACGCGGTGGTGGAGCCGTACACGTTCGCGAGGTTCGCCTGCTGTTCGGCGAGGGTGCCGCTGGTGGTGGTGAAGTCGGTGAGGGCGTCCAGGACGTCGGGGGCGGAGTCCGCGTAGAGCCGGCTGACCTTGACGAGTTCTTTGATGTCCTCGTTGAGCGTGGGGAGTTGCGGGTTGAACCGCTGGAGGTGGGCGTCGAGCTTCACGAGGGTGTCACCGAGCTTCTCGCCCCGGCCCTCAAGTGCGGTGGAGACCGCGTTGAGGGTGGCGGACAGCTTCTCCGGCTTCACGGCGGTCAGCAGCGGCAGGACGTTGTCCAGGACCTCCTCCAGCTCGATGGCGTTGCTGGAGCGGTCCTGCGGGATGACGTCGCCGGCACCGAGGGTCTTCGTGGAGGGCACGGCGGGCGGTACGAGCGCGACGAACCGTTCCCCGAAGAGGGTGGTCGGCAGCATCTGCGCGGTGACGTCGGCCGGGATGCGGTCCAGCTTGTCCGGCTGGATCGCCAGGGTGAGCCGGGCCCCGTCGCCGTCGGCCGCGATGTTCCGGACCTGGCCGACGACGACGCCGCGCAGCTTCACGTCGGCGTTCTCGTGCATCTCGTTGCCGACGCTCGACGTGCGTACGGTGACCGTCGCGTCATTCGTGAAGTCCTTGTCGTACACCGCGACCGAGACCCAGATGAGAACGGCGGGCACGAGGAAGAAGGCGACCCCCGCGGTTCTGCGGGTGGTGGTCCTGGTGGCGGGGGATGTCATCAGCCGGCCACCTTCACCGTCGTCGTGGCGCCCCAGATGGCGAGCGAGAGGAAGAAGTCGGTGACGCTGATCAGCACGATCGCGTTCCGCACGGACCGGCCGACGGCCACCCCCACCCCGGCGGGGCCGCCGGTGGCGTGGAAGCCGTAATAGCAGTGGGCGAGGATCACCATCACGCTGAAGATCAGCACCTTGAGAACCGACAGGAGCACGTCCGCCGGGGACAGGAACAGATTGAAGTAGTGGTCGTACGTGCCCGCCGACTGCCCGTTGAACAGGACGGTGACGTAGCGGGACGCGACGTACGAGGAGAGCAGGCCGATCGCGTACAGCGGGATGATCGCGACGACGCCGGCGATGATGCGCGTGGTGACGAGGTAGGGCATGGAGCGCACGCCCATCGATTCGAGGCCGTCGACCTCCTCGTTGATGCGCATGGCGCCGAGCTGCGCGGTGAAGCCGGCCCCGACGGTCGCGGAGAGGGCGAGTCCGGCGACGAGCGGGGCGATCTCGCGGGTGTTGAAGTACGCGGAGATGAACCCGGTGAACGCGGCGGTGCCGATCTGGTTGAGGGCCGCGTACCCCTGGAGTCCGACGACCGTGCCGGTGGCCAGGGTCATCGCGATCATGACGCCGATGGTGCCGCCGACGACCCCGAGGCCGCCGCTGCCGAAGGCGACCTCGGCCAGGAGGCGCTGGATCTCCTTGAGGTAGCGGCGCAGGGTGCGCGGGATCCAGATCAGTGCCCGTACGTAGAAGGTGAGCTGGTCACCGGATCTGTCGAGCCAGCCGAGCATTGACATGGGTCAGCTCCCCTTCGCGGGGACGATCTGCAGGTAGATCGCCGTGAGGACCATGTTCACGAAGAACAGCAGCATGAAGGTGATGACGACGGACTGGTTGACCGCGTCACCCACCCCCTTCGGGCCGCCGCGCGGGTTGAGGCCGCGGTAGGCCGCGACGATGCCGGCGATGAAGCCGAAGATCAGCGCCTTGACCTCGCTGACGTAGAGGTCGGGCAGCTGGGCGAGTGCGGAGAAGCTGGAGAGGTACGCGCCAGGGGTGCCGTGCTGGAGGATCACGTTGAAGAAGTAGCCGCCGAGGGTGCCGACGACGGAGACCAGGCCGTTGAGCATGACGGCGACGAGCATGGTGGCGAGCACGCGCGGGACGACCAGGCGCTGCACGGGCGAGACGCCCATGACCTCCATCGCGTCCAGCTCCTCACGGATCTTGCGGGAGCCGAGGTCGGCGCAGATCGCGGAACCGGCGGCCCCGGAGACCAGCAGGGCCACGATGATCGGGCTGGCCTGCTGGATGACGGCGAGGACGCTGGCGCCGCCGGTGAAGGACTGGGCGCCGAGCTGCTGGGTGAGCGAGCCGACCTGGAGCGCGATGACCGCGCCGAACGGGATGGACACGAGGGCGGCGGGCAGGATGGTGACGCTGGCGACGAACCAGAACTGCTCGATGAACTCCCGCACCTGGAAGGGCCGTCTGAAGGTCTCGCGGCACACGGTCCCGGCCAGCGCGAACAGCCGCCCGGTCTCGCGCAGGGGCGCGGCGAGCTTACTGGGGCGCAGGGCCTCGGGAGCCTTCGCGGGCTCCGGTGCCCGGTCCATCGGCTCCGGTTCGTCGGGGGGCCGTACGGGCATGGGGGCGGTCACAGGCGTCCACCGCCCACGGCCGGGCTGTAGCTGTTCAGGATGGCGGTGCGGGCCGCCTCCGGCAGCTCGCCGAGCATCGACATGACGCGTTCCCGGCGGCGCAGGGCGCCCTGGCGCACCGGCAGGCCGGGCGTGGGCTCCAGCTGGGGGACGACGGTGCGCGGGGCGTTGGCCGAGCTGATGCCCTGGCCGTAGCCGTTGAGCTCCTCGGCGGCGAGGGTGGCGGCGTCCTTCTCCTCGGACATGCCGATGGGCCCCTCGCAGCGGCCGGCGAGGAACTGGTTCACGACGGGCAGGTCACTGGTGAGCAGCACCTCGCGCGGCCCGAAGGTGACGAGGTTGCGGCAGAACAGCATCCCCATGTTGTCCGGCACGGTGGAGGCGATGTCGAGGTTGTGGGTGACGATGAGCATCGTCGCGTCGATCTGCGCGTTGAGGTCGACGAGGAGCTGGGAGATGTACGCGGTGCGGACCGGGTCGAGGCCCGAGTCGGGTTCGTCGCAGAGGATGATCTGCGGGTCCAGGACGAGGGCGCGGGCGAGGCCGGCGCGCTTGCGCATACCGCCGGATATCTCGCCGGGGAGCTTGTTCTCCGCCCCCAGGAGGCCCACGACCTCGATCCGCTCCATGACGGTGCGGCGGATCTCGGATTCCTTCTTGCGGGTGTGCTCCCGGAGCGGAAACGCGATGTTGTCGAAAAGCGACATCGAACCGAAAAGGGCGCCGTCCTGGAACATGAGGCCGAAGAGCTTGCGCGTCTCCATGATGTCCCGCTCGGAGCCGTTCACCATGTCGACGCCATTGACGAGAACGCGCCCGCGTTCAGGTTTGAGGAGGCCGATGATGGATTTGAGGAACACCGTCTTTCCCGTCCCGGACGGGCCGAGCATGACACTGACCTCGCCTGCGGGAAGCGTGAGCGACACATCCTGCCAGATGTTCTGCTTGCCGAAAGACTTGGTGAGCCCTTCGACCACTACTTCGATTCCCATCCCACCTCCTGCGTGCGCTCACGAAGTGACAGAAATGCGCTGAGGGGCGCACGTTAAGTTCACCGGCACCGCCAGGACAAGCCCTTGAGCAGCCCATTCGCAAAGATCCGGTCCGCTTGTCATCGGATGACAAATTCCGGTTCCGATCTTGTGAAGTACTGCGCACTGCCGTCCGTCGGTGCAGGCCGGAACCCCGCGGCCCGGGGAGGCCGGACACGCGTCCGGGCTCCCCGCCGACGGGTGAGCAATCTCCGGACGCGCCGGAGGAGTTGCTGACGGAGGCGACGCTACGGGTGAGTAACCTGGGCCGCAATACCAGGTCATCAAGTTTTCGCGCGAGAGTGCGATGGGGTCGCTTCTTTCGCATCGACTGAGCAGAGCGGCCGGAAAAACTGTCTCCCGATGACAAGTTCCGGGGGCGGCCTGCGAAGCCCGTATGCCGCACAGCGCATCGAGAAGCGCTCCGGACCGGCTCGAATACACAAGTGACAGACGGGATTCCGCATGTCTGGCCGGCCCGAGTCGCCGCGGCGCAGGCGAGGGTCTGCGCACGAAGTGACAAGACGGCCGGATCTCGTACTCATCCCTGACGGAGATACGGGCCCCGCCCATAGATTCTCATACGACGGCATTGTGTCCCGGTGTTTCCCGCCAGTAACCTCACGGCTCGGTGAATGGGATTTCGTATCGGCCCCGTCCGACGCCGTCCCGGCACCCGCATTCCGCATTCCGTGCTCAATTCGCTGCGCACATCGGAAACAAGGGGAAGACATGAGAACCTCGAACCGGGTACGTGTGGGGCTGTTGGCCTCCTTCACCGCTCTCGCCGCCGTCGCCTCCATCGGGTCGGCCACGGCCGCCACCCAGCTGAACGGCGACTGGGCACCCTTCAGCCGCTGCCCGGTGGACGACCCGGCCATGCTGGCGGCGGACGGGGCGACGGACATCGCCATCTGCGTCACCTCGCACTCGGCGAGCGGCTCCATCAAGCTGGGCAACACCGTGGTGCCCTTCGGCGCCAGCGACCTCCAGATCGGCGTGGTCAACCACCCGGGCGCCGTCTCGACCGTGGTCTCCCCGAAGGGAGGGGCACTCGTCGCGGACTCCGCGAAGGTGCCGGGCGGTCTGCTCGGCCTGATGTGCCCCAGCGACGTCCCCGTGATCACGGGGATCTGCAACACGCTCACCGACGCCAGTCTGAACCGGGTGACGGCGACCCTCGAGTCGGTCAACACCCCGACCGGCTTCCAGCTCCTGGCCGGCGCGACCACCGGCAAGCCGATCATCACCCTCCCGGTCCGCATCCACCTGCAGAACCCGCTCCTCGGCGACAAGTGCTACATCGGCTCCGCCTCGGACCCGATCCTGCTGAAGCCGCAGAACCTGACCCAGCCGGCCGTCACGAGCGAGAACTTCGCCGGTGACGGAACCCCGGACCCGAACGGCCCGATGAGCCGGCTCAGCCTCCAGGGCGCCACCCAGACCGACACGACGTACGCGGTCCCCGGGACCAACGGCTGCGGCCTCCTCGGCTCGTTGAACTGGGCGGTCAACCTGAAGACGGGCCTGCCGGCGGCCGCGGGCAAGAACAGCGTCACGCTCAACAACGCGCAGACCGACGTGGCGGCGATGGGCGCCCCGGGTGACATCGCCCCGAACGCGGGCAAGGTCCTGTCGCAGTACTGGCACTCGGCGGTGCGGTAACCGTCCTCGCGTCCGGAGCCCGAAGGGGCCACCTCCCTCGCGGAGGTGGCCCCTTCGGGGTGTGCCGGCCGGGCGGCGGGCTACGACTTGGGCTTCGTGCCGGGCAGTTCCGCCGGAGCGGGCGGGCAGTAGGAGCTTTCGGGGAAAGCGGGATAGCAGGTCGGAGCCTGATTCATGAAGATCCGGTTGCCCGGGCCCGAGATCGCGGCGGTGAACAACGGATTCAAGTCCTCGCCACCCGTTCCGCAGCCGGTGAAGGGCGGGATGGTGACCTCGCCGTCCAGGCGTCCGCCCAGGGCCACGTTCGTATACGCCGACCCGCCGCTCAGCACGACATCGAACGGCTTCGCCGTCCTGCAATTGTTTCCCACGTCCAACGGCGTGCCGTTGACCTTGACGTCGTGGATGCGCAGGGACTGCTTGAAGTAGACCGTGGAGAACGCGGCGTCGAGGTCGTAACCGATGTTGCCGATGGAGATGGTCATGGGTCCGGTCTCGAAGGACACCTTCGCGGTCACCGGCTGGAAGCCGAAGGTGAGAAAGGTCGAATCGGCGTCCGGGAGTTCGATGTTCGCGAGGTTGTCGATGCGGAGGTAGCGTCCGCGGCCCTCCGGATCCTCCCAGTCGTCCGCCTCTCGGCTCGATATGCGCTTCGTCGACAGCACGGAGATGAGCGCCGGGTGATCGGGATCATTGACGACCATGGCCCCGTTCAGCTTTTGGACATTGGCGAGACCCAGCACGTTGGCACACATGAAGGCACCCGGGAGTTCGATCACATTGACAGGACGGCCCGGTGAGGCTTGTGGTGCATGGCTCGAGTCCATCTCTCCCACCGGCGGGTCGACCGGGCAGTAGTCGGGGTCCTCGTCTTCCTCAGCGGCCGACGGTTCCACCGCGATGCTCTTGTCCCTCGTCCGGCCGGAGCCACCAACCGGAGTGGGGGACGTCTCGGGGGTGCCCGACGGCTCGGCGCCGGTGCCGGTGCCGTCGGTCACACGCGTGGTCGCGAGGTGACCGTTCGCGCCCTCCTTCAACCGGCACGTCACCGTGGTCAGAGGGGGCGCGGTCTTCTCGGGTTCCGCCGTGGCGGACCGCAGCTCGATCGTCAGCTCCTTGACGGAGAAGTCGACGTCACCCGCGGCCCCCAGCGTCACGTAGGGGACCTCCCCGGAGTGGACGAGCGCCACGTCACCGTCGGCGGGAAGGGGGGTGCTCGGCGCGTGCAGCTCCCACGGGGCCTCTGTGGACTCGCCGTTCTGGGCGACTTTCACCTTGAGCGACGCCCGGCTCACGAACGCCTCGGTGCCTTCCGGCAGCAGCCCCGCGAGGTCTGCCCGCGAGAGGGTGACGGTGAGCGTCACGGGCCCCGGTTGTACCGGGCGGCCGACCTCGCCGGTCGCCGGCACGTCCACCGCAACGCCGACCGCTGCCGTCACGGTGCCCGTGTCGTTTTCCTCGGCCCCACAGGCTGCGGCAAAGCCGACCGGTCCGGTGCTCTCGTCAGCGGCCGAACCTCCGCCGGACAACAGACCGGCGAGCAGGGCGAGACCGGCAACGGAGGCGACCCTCACGGAACGCCCCGCACGGGTCACGGGTATCTGGGTGTGCATGTCGGGGTTGTCCTCCACGGGTGCGATCGGTAGTACAACTGCGGTGGCGCCCGCCCGCGAGCGCCGGAATCACTGAGGCCGGGCCCGGCCGGAGAAACATCGCGGTCGGCCCACGCCGGCACCTTGAGCCCTACGAGACCCTGATCACTGGTGCTGTGCCGGATGACGCCATGACCATGTGCAACGAGGCGTGGAGCGAGACGACGTCGCCGTTGTTGATGAGCCCGAGGCAGTTCGCACCAGAGGTGAGCAGGCCACCGGCCGTGTCACCGAGGACGAGGTTGCCGGTGCCGTTCTCGTAGTGCCCGTGGAGCGTCCCCTTGAAGTCGGCGGTGCAACCGAACCCCTGCCAGTGTGCCGAGACGTCGCTGACACGGACGTCCACCCACGTCGCATGGGAAGCGTTCTGCCCGAGGAGGTGGATGGCCCACGGAGCAGCGCCCTTCGTCATGACGAACTCGATGCCACCGATCGAGCAGTCGGTGGCGATGGCGTCGATCGCGCCGATCCGGCCTCCGGTCGCAGTGGTTGCCTCGAGCTTCCCAGCGGTCACGTCGAGGGAGGCGCATGCCAGTGCCGCGGCCGGAACATCCAGCCAGGGCTGGACAGCGTGAGCGGTGTACGCCCCTGCGGGCGTCACGCGCCACGAGCCCGTCGTGGCGGCCGAGGCCGACGACACGGCCATCCCGAGGGCAGCGGCAAGGGCAGCGGCCACGACGGTGAACCGTCGTGCGGGGAAGTTCACGAACTCACATCCTCTGGGTCGTGGCGCCGCCTGCGCGATGCCCCCAACGAGAAGGCCGGGCCGGCCGCGAAGAGGCTTCGCGGCCGGCCCGTACCCGTGTGCTCCTGGGCCCTTACGGCGTCGTGATCTTCGGCGAGGTGCCCGTCGAGGTCACCTTGACGAGGTACGAGGCCTTGAAGGAGGCCACGTCGCCGTTGTTGATCAGGCCGAGGCAGTTGGCGTTGGACGCCTTCAGCTCCGTGCCCGAACCGTCGATGACCAGCCTGCCGGTGCTGTTGTCGTAGTACCCGTACGCCTTGCCCTTGAAGTCGGCCACGCAGCCGAAGCCGGTGATGTGGGCCGAGATGCCGGTGACGTTGCCCTTGACTCGGTTCGCGTTCGAGGGGTCCACCCCGGTGACGTTGATCGTCCACGGCGTCGCGGTCATGGAGACGGTGAAGGTGATGCCACCGACCGAGCAGCTGGTGAAGCCGATCGTGCCGATGGTCGCCATGTTGGCTCCCGTGGCGCTGGTCGCATTGACGTTGCCCGCGGTCACGTTGGAGGAGGCACACGTCAGGGTCGCGGCGGGGACGGTCAGCGTCGGGTTGGCCGCGCTGGCGGTGTACGCGCCGTTCGGGGTCGCCGACCACGAGGCCGTGGCGCCGGCGGAGGCCGAGGTGGCCGCCATACCGAGGGCGGCGCTGGCGGCGGTGGCGATGATGGCGGCTCTACGTGCAAGGGTGTTCACGGAATCCGGTTCCCTTCGAGGGTGTGTGACCTACACCGGGGGGCCACTTCCGGCCGGGTAAGGGGCGCTCCCGGAGTGGGGGGTCACGAGACAGGAATGTGGCAGTCCGACCTGACGGGCTGCTCGACCTCTTGCGTTCGGCGATGACGCTACGGGCGAGTAATGTCGCTCCGCAACACGCTGGGACAAAGAATCTCCACAATCATCGTTCTCTCTCAGAAATTGCTTGCGAGGCGAGTACGGCGCGCGGATTTTTTATCGAGAAGTGAGCAGTTCCCCGGAGCCGGGACGCCGACTCCTGCTCACCCGATGACGGAACGGCACCCCGCTCAACCTAACGCCCCACGTCACGGCCCTAACGTACGGCCTCACCCGCCCAACGCGCCGATCGCCCCGCCACACCCTTGACTTCGCCCCGCCGGCCCAGTGGAATTCACCGCGAATAGCGAGGGGGAATTTTTCGGGAGCCGGGACCACGCGGCGGAGCCACCGCCGCATTACCGGAATCCTGGCCCCCGCATCAGCGCCGCACGAGTCATCCGCGAGTCGGTCGCGAGTGCGGAGGCCCATCGAAGCGGTGGCTGAAAACAGCCGATACATGGCCCATACATTTCGTCTTGTCCTGCCTGTGTTCAGAGCCACATACGTGGACTATCTTCGGCAACCGAAGTTGGTACGCACCTGAGAACGGCTGGGAGCGCTCTCCCGTCCGTCACCCCCCATCGGGCGCCGAAGAGCAAGAAGGGGTCAAGGTATGCCGGGAGTTGCGCAACCCTCGGAGCTGGGAGAGCCGCTGGGACCGCTGCCGCAGGAGTTCGCCACGATCGTGCGGCCCGAACTGCCCAGCCTCATCAAGGAGATCGGCCTTGAGGTCACCCGCGCCTACCCCGAGTACGCGCGACTCCTCGACGGCCCGTACGGCCAGGGCATCCGGGTCGGCGTCGAGCAGAGCATCTCCGTGTTCGTGGACCAGGTGGCCGAGCCGACCGCCCCCTCCGCGCTGCGCGACGAGATGTGCCGCAGGTTCGGCCGGTTCGAGGCGTACGAGGGACGCAGCCTGGACCAGTTGCAGGGGGCGTACCGGCTGGGCGCCCGGGTGGCCCTCCGCCGCGCGAAGAAGATCGGCAGGCGTTACAACCTCTCCCCCACGATGATGCTGACGTTCGCGGACGCACTGTTCAGTTACGTGGACGAGCTGGAAGCCCTGTCGCGCGAGGGGTACCTGGAGGTGCGGTCGGCCTCCGACGACCACACGGACACCTTGCGGCGCAGGCTGCTCCACCTGATCCTCGCCGGGCGGCCGGTGCCGCGCGTGGCCATCGCGGAGCTGTGCGAGCAGACCGGCTGGACGCTGCCGGACGAGGTGACCCTCGTAGCCGTCCGCCCGTCCCCCGATCTGGACCGGCTGGCGATCGACCGCGACGTGCTCGTCGACTTCACCGACCCCCAGCCGCACTTACTGATCCCGGGTCCCTTCGACGACATGCGAAGACGCATGCTGGAGCACGCGCTCCCGGGGGTCCGCGCCGCCATCGGCCTGACCGTCCCCTCGTCGCTGGCCTCGGACTCCATCCGCTGGGCCCGGCGGGTGCTGGAATTGGTGGACGCCGGCGTCATCGACGACGCGCCGGCCATCCTCTGCGACGACCACCTCATCACCCTGTGGCTGCTGTCCGATCCGGTCCTCCTCGACCAGCTCGCGCGCCGCGAACTCGCCCCGATGGCCAACATCAGCGCCAACCGGCGTGAACGGCTCATCGAAACCCTCAGGATCTGGCTCGACACCCGGGGCACGGCGGCCCAGATGGGCGAGCTGCTCGACGTGCACCCCCAGACCGTCCGATACCGGATGCGCAATCTGGAATCGATCTTCGGCGATCAACTGGTCGATCCGGAGGCGCGGTTCTCGACGGAGACCGTGCTCCGCGCCATGCAGCTGCGCGCCCGCAGCAACGACACACCCATCTGAACAGCGCGACGCGTCCTCAGCCCGACGAGCACTTCACGCGAAGTCAACCTACTTGCTGGTAAGGGGAAATAGCCGGTCATTCCCAAACGGTTGCCACACGGAGACGTACTCAACGAGAAACCAGGAACTGCGTCTCGTTATATGGAGTGGAGTCGGTCCGCCCACCCGGCGGCCCGAAGCCCGACCTCCTGGCCACCATCGAGAGGGAACCCCCAATGACCGCCTCACACCTGCTCGTCCCCGTCCCGATCCCGGACCGCATCGCCGCGCTCATCGGCGCCTGCACCCCCGCGCACATCCTCCAGGCGGAATTCGACGCCGACTGCGCCGCGCGCGAGGTCCGCAGGTTTCGCGGGCCCCGGCTGGGCATCGAGGACCAGGCCGACCGCGAGCAGGCCCTGTCGGAACTGGCCCGCGCCAACAAGGTGCTCGCCGCCCACCATCCCCGTCTGGTGGTGCGCCCCGGTTCCGCCTGGTGAACCCGTAGGGCGACCCGCTCCCGCACCTTGCGAAGAGACCGCCGCACCCTTACCTTACTCAAAAGTAAGTTTACTCCAGAGTAAGGAACTGGCGTGGCCGACAACAGCAGCGGCAATGTCACCGACGAACTGGCCGCCCTCGACTTCGCGGCCGTCTCCCCGGAGGAGTTCGCGCGGATCGTGAAGGGCCTGTCCGCCAAGCAACTCGGCGAGGTCATGCACGGGGAGCTGCGCGCCCGGGTTCTCGGCGAGGTCTTCGGCCGGATGAAGCAGCAGTTCCGCCCGGAGGCGGCGGGGGCGCTCACGGCGCTGATCCGCTGGAAGATCACCGGTGACACGGAGGTGGTCTACGAGACCTCGATCGCGGACGGCACCTGCGCCGTCAGCGAGGGCCGCTCGGACGCCGAGCCGCGTACGACGCTGATCATGGCGGACGCGGAGTTCCTGAAGCTGGTCTCCGGCAACGGCAACCCCATCACCATGTTCATGATGCGCAAGCTGAAGGTGGCCGGTGACGTCGGTCTGGCCTCGGGCCTCACGCGCTACTTCGACATCCCGAAGGCGTGAGCCGATGAGCTACTTCTCCCTCGCGCTCACCGAGGAGCAGCAGGACCTGCGCAACTGGGTGCACGGCTTCGCCGCCCAGGTGGTGCGCCCGGCGGCGGCCGAGTGGGACGCCCGCGAGGAAACGCCCTGGCCGGTCATCCAGGAGGCCGCGCGGATCGGTCTCTACGGGTTCGAGTCGCTGGCCGACATGTACGGCGACCCGTCGGGGCTCTCCCTCCAGATAGCCAACGAGGAGCTGTTCTGGGGCGACGCCGGCATCGGCATGGCCCTGTTCGGCACCTCGCTCGCGGTCGCCGGGATCTTCGCCTCCGGCACCCCGGACCAGCTCGCCGAGTGGGTCCCCCAGTGCTACGGCGACGAGGACGACCCGAAGGTCGCGGCGTTCTGCGTCTCCGAACCGCAGGCCGGCTCCGACGTCTCCGCGATGACGACGAGAGCCCGGTACGACGAGGCGAGGGACGAGTGGGTGATCTCCGGCCAGAAGGCGTGGATCACCAACGGCGGGATCGCCGAGGTCCACGTCGTCGTCGCCTCGGTCGACCCCGCGCTCGGCGCGCGCGGGCAGGCCGCGTTCATCGTGCCGCCCGGCACGAAGGGCCTGGCGGCGAGCCGCACCATCAAGAAGCTCGGCCTGCGTGCCTCGCACACGGCGGACGTCTTCCTGGACGAGGTACGGGTGCCGGGGCACTGCCTGCTCGGCGGAAGGGAGAAGCTGGACGCCCGCCTCGCCCGCGCCCGCGAGGGCTCCACCGCCAAGGGGCAGGCCGCGATGGCCACCTTCGAGGTCAGCCGCCCCACGGTCGGCGCCCAGGCACTGGGCATCGCGCGGGCCGCGTACGAATACGCGCTGGAGTACGCGGGCGACCGCGAGGCGTTCGGGCGGCCGATCATCGAGAACCAGTCGATCGCGTTCGCCCTGGCCGACCTCCGTACCGAGATCGAGGCCGTACGGCTGCTGATCTGGCAGGCCGCGTGGATGGCCCGCAACGACCGCACCTTCGACGCCGGACAGGGCTCCATGTCCAAGCTCCGCGCGGGCGAACTCGCGGTGGCCGCCACGGAGAAGGCCGTCCAGATCCTCGGCGGCGCCGGCTACAGCCGGGAGCACCCGGTGGAGCGGATGTACCGGGACGCCAAGATCTACACGATCTTCGAGGGGACCAGCGAGATCCAGCGCCTGGTCATCGCACGGGCGATCTCCGGGCGCCACATCCGCTGAGCGCGGGGGCGGCGGGCGGGCGCGGAACCGGGCCAGCGAGGATGAGCGGGTCCGATACCACAGCCGCACCCGGGGGAAACGTCATGCCCGCCGTCCCGCGCCCGTCCGTCCTCCTCGTCACCGACCTCGCCTACGAGGCGCGCGGCCGGCGCTACTGCGACGAGGACATCCGCCTGACGTCGCGGCTGCGCGAGGACTTCGACCTCGCCCTCTGCCATCCGCGCGACGCCGCCGCCCTGCTCGACCGCTTCGACGCCGTCGTCGTACGCAACAGCGGCCCGGTCCTCCACTACCGGGAGGCGTACGACGCGTTCCGGGCGCGGGCCCTGGAGCTGGGCACCCGCGTGTACAACCCGCTGACCGGGCGCGGGGACATGGCGGGCAAGCAGTACCTCGTCGACCTGAGCCGGGCCGGGTACCCGGTCATACCCACCGTGGACCGGGCGTCGGACCTCGGGCTGCTGCCGCCTGCCGAGGGCTATGTCGTCAAGCCGAAGCTGGGCGCGGACTCGGTCGGCCTCACCTTCGTGACGGCGCCGGAGCTCGATCCCGCCGCCGACGGCACCCTGCTCGTCCAGCCCCGGATCGACTTCCGCTACGAGGTGTCCTTCTATTACGTCGACCACGACTTCCAATACGCGCTGCACGCCCCGGACCCGGAGCGGCGGTGGGTGCTGGAGCCTTACGCGGCGAGCGCGGCGGACCTGGCGTTCGCCCGGTCGTTCGTGGAGTGGAACACCCTGGAGCACGGCATCCAGCGCGTGGACGCCTGCCGGACGGCGGACGGCGAGCTGCTCCTCGTGGAACTGGAAGACCTCAACCCGTATCTCTCGCTGGACCGGGTAGCCGCCCCCGTACGGGAGGCGTTCGCCGCCCGTATGACGGTCTCGCTGCGGGATCTGCTCACCTGACACGTCCGGACGTGCCCCGCATGCGGGTGACACCGAGCGATGTGAGGGTGCAAAGGTGACCACTGCCAGCGAGACCGCCCCCGCCGCGCAGAGTGCCGCAGCGCCGCCCGTGCTCGACCCACGCCGCCGCAACATCGTCTTCGCCACGATCGTGCTGGGCATCCTGCTGGCCGCGCTGGACCAGACGATCGTCGGCACCGCGCTGCCGACGATCGTCTCGGACCTCGGGGGCGCCGCCCACATGTCGTGGGTGGTCACCGCCTATCTCCTCGCGGAGACCGTGGCGACGGTGCTGGTCGGCAAGTTCGGCGACCTGTTCGGGCGGAAGATCGTCTTCCAGCTGTCCGCGGTCATCTTCATCACCGGTTCGTTCCTCTGCGGGCTCGCGACGAACATGACGCTGCTGATCGTGTGGCGCGGCCTCCAGGGCATCGGCGCCGGCGGTCTGATGGTCACCTCGATGGCGCTGATCGCCGACGTCATCCCGCTGCGCGACCGGGGCAAGTACCAGGGCGCGATCGGCGCCGTCTTCGGTGTGTCGACGGTGATCGGTCCGCTGCTCGGCGGACTGTTCACCGACCATCTGACCTGGCGCTGGGCGTTCTACGTCAATGTGCCGATCGCGATCGTGGTGGTCATCGCGGCGGCCCGGACGATCCCGTCGGTCAAGGCGGCCGGACGGCCCGTCATCGACTACCTGGGCATCGCGCTGGTCACCGTCGGGGCCAGCGCCCTGATCCTGGCCACCAGCTGGGGCGGCAACGAGTACGCCTGGGGCTCCGGCGTCATCATCGGCCTGTTCGTCCTCGGTCTGGTGGCGCTCGCGCTGTTCTGCCTGGTCGAGTTCCGGGCGAAGGAGCCGATGCTGCCGATGCGGCTCTTCGGCAACCCGGTCTTCACGGTCTGTTCGATCCTCAGCTTCATCGTGGGCTTCGCGATGCTCGGCGCGATGATCTTCCTGCCGACGTACCTCCAGTACGTGGACGGCGACTCGGCGACCCTGTCGGGGGTGCGGACGCTGCCGATGGTCGTCGGGCTGCTCGCGGCGTCGATCTTCAGCGGCAATGTCGTCAGCAAGACCGGCCGCTACCGGATCTTCCCCATCATCGGGTCACTGGTCATGGCGGTGGGCCTGTTCCTGCTCTCCCGGATGGGCCCGGACAGCGGGGTCTGGCTGGAGTCGCTGTTCATGCTGGTGCTCGGCGTCGGGATCGGACTTTCCATGCAGGTCCTGACGATCGCCGTACAGAACACCGTCGACTACGCGGACCTGGGCACCGCGACCTCGGGCGTCACCTTCTTCCGTACGCTCGGCAGCTCCTTCGGCACCGCGGTCTTCGGCACGATCTACGCGAACGCCCTCGGCCCGCACCTCAAGGACGGGATCACCGAGGCCGCGCGGGCGGGCGGCGATCCGGCCGTCCTCGCGAAGGCGTCCCAGAGCCCGGAGGGGCTGCACGCGCTGCCCGCCGCCCAGTCGGAGCCGCTGGCGCAGGCGTACGCGGACACCCTGCACACGGTGTTCCTGTGGACGGTTCCGGTGGCGCTGCTCGGGTTCGTCGTCGCGCTGTTCCTCAAGCAGGTGAAGCTGCGGGACACCGTACGGGCGGGCTCGACGGACATGGGTGAGGGCTTCGCCTCGCCGAACACCCAGGACCCGGCCCGGCTGCTGGAGTTCTCGGTGGCCAAGGTGCTGCGGCGGGTGGACCCGGAGACGGCGCGGCGGATCGTCGTGGAGTCGGACACCCGGCTGGACATGGCGGGCGCCTGGGCGGTGATGCAGGTCGAGCTGTTCACGCGGATGGTCGGTCACGCCGGGCTCCGGCTGATCGCCGCGCGGCACCGGATTCCGCCGGAGGTCCTGGTCCCGGTCTTCGACCGCATGATCGAGGAGGGGTTCCTCACCGGGGACGGCCACCTGTTCCAGCACACCGCGGCCGGCAGCCGCGAGGCCCGGACCATCAACGACGCCTGGGCGCGCTGGCTCAACGACCAGCTCGGCGACGACGGCGAGCGCCCGGACGACGCCCGGCTGCGTGCGGCGGTCGACGTGATCGCGAAGCGGCTGCTGGCGGAGGACCTGACGCAGGAACTGGCTCCGGTGGCCCCGGCGGGCGCGCCGGTCTGAGCCCCGCCCGCGTCCTCAGTCCGCGAAGACCGCGGTCTCGTACACCCAGGCACCCTCGTACCGGACGAAGCGGCTCTTCTCGTACAGGGAATCGGCGCGCCCGCCCGCCGTGCAATGGGCGCGGAAGGTGACGGTGCCGGTGGTGTGGAAGGCGCTGCCCTCCGTGGTCTCCAGGACCTCAAGACCCTGCCAGCGCTGTCCGGGGTCGAGGTCGAGCACGCCGGGGCGGTGGTCCGGGTGCCAGGTGCGCAGCAGATACCCGGCGTCCCGGACGACGAAGGCCGCGTACCGCGACCGCATCAGCGCCTCGCAGGTCGGTGCCGGAGCCCCCGCGTGCAGCCGGCCGCAGCACTCGGCGTAGGCGGCGGGCAGCCCGCAGGGGCACGGCGAAACCGCGCTGATCTCGGGGGCGGGGGTGGTGCGGGGGCTCGCGGCGGACGGACGCCGGGCGCGGGAGGTGCGTCGGGACATGTGTCCATTGTGGCCTGCGGGACGCCCTCGCCCGACGGAGGGCTCTTTGTTCGGGCAGGTCAGGTCAGCAGGAAGTCTGCCTGGCCGGCCTTGGCACCCTGGATGAAGGCGGCGATCTCGTGGTGGGTGTAGATGAGGGCGGGGCCGTCGGGGTCCGCGGACTGGCGCATGGCGATTCTCCCGTCGGCCAGTTTCATGGCCTCGACGCAGTTGCCGCCGTTGCCACCGCTCCAGGGCTTGTACCAGCCCTCGGAGCCGAGGTCAGCGGCCGGCATGCCGTTGTATATGGGTGTCATCACAGCTCCTTGCGGAAGTCCCGGAGGAGTTCCTTCGTGCGTTGTGCAGTCGCGGCCTGGGCCGCCATGCGGTCCATGACTTCGAGGTAGGAGGCCACCTCCGGCCGCGCGTCGAAGTAGACGGCCCCGGTCAGGTACTCGCTGTAGACCATGTCGGGCAGCTCGGGGACGGCGAACCGGAACAGCACGAACGGCCCGTACGTCCCCGGGTGGTGACCGGTGGAGAACTCCGCGATCTGCAGGGTCACGTTGGGCATCGTCGTCGCTTCCAGGAGCTTGTCCACCTGGGCGCGCATGATCTCGTCGCTGCCCACCGGACGGCGCAGAACGGTTTCGTCCATCACCACCCACAGGCGCGGGGCGTCCGGCCTGGTCAGCAGCGACTGGCGTTCCATCCGCAGCGCCACATGGCGCTCGATGTCCTCCGGCCTGGTCTGGCCTATGGCCCCGGTGCGCATCACGGTCCGCGCGTAGTCCTCCGTCTGGAGCAGTCCGGGGACGAAGTGCGGCTCGTACATGCGCAGGAGGCTGGCGGCCCCCTCCAGGCTGACGTACATGCTGAACCAGTCCGGCAGCACGTCGTGGAACCGCTGCCACCAGCCCGGCCTGTTGGCCTCCTCCGCGAGCTCGACGAACGCGTCGTTCTCCGCGTCGGCGATCCCGTATGCCTTCAGCAGCGCCTGGACATAGGGGATCTTGAGAGCGACCTCGGCCGTCTCCATCCTGCGCACCGTCGCGGCGGTCACGCGCAGCACCTTGGCGGCCTGGTCCCGGCTCATGCCGGCACGCTCCCGCAGGTCCTGCAGACGCTTGCCGAGAACGACCTGGCCCACGGTCGGGGCGGACCGCGGTTCGCTCACTTCAGACCTCCCCATGCGCTGTATTGGGTGCAGTGTGCCATGCGCCTGCCGCCAAAGACACAGCCACTCTGGAATTTTCAGAGTGCCCCTTGCCAAGTGTTCCTGACAGGGGGAGAGTTGGTATCCGAATCAGTTGACCTGTCGTGCCCGCGCTCTTTTCCGAAGATCGCGAAGCGTGACGCAGCCCCCACTGTGAGGATTCGGTCGTGGCACCTGGCAGTGCGCTCATCCCCCGGCTCATGGATCTCAGCCCGGGGGCCGAAGCGCTCCGGTACTGCTTCGCGCTGCCCGCGCACCCCGAATCGGTCGCCGCCGCCCGGCGCCTGACGAAGGCCCGGCTCGGCGAGTGGCGCACGGGTGGCGACGCGCGCGACGCGGCGGTCCTGATCGTGTCCGAGCTGGTGACCAACGCGGTCGTGCACACGTCCAGCACGCGAGTGCTCTGCGAACTGCGGCGCCTGGACGGCCGGCTCCGCATATCCGTGCAGGACCAGGGGCGCCGGCCCGGCGGACCGCGCCTGGGCAGAGGCGCCGACGACGAGCACGGACGCGGCCTGCTGCTCGTCGACTCACTGGCCGGGGCCTGGGGGTCGCACGACGCCGGGGACCGCTCGGGCCGCATCGTCTGGGCAGAACTGCCGCACGGCTCGGAGCACTCATGCTGAAGAACGCCATGAACCACTTCCTCGGACACCGCCGCTCCCGCGAGCCCGCCGGTTCCGGCCGGGTCCAGCTGCCGCTGCCCACGACGCTTTCGGCGAGCCTGGGCTGCGACGCGGTCGGGGTGCCCGCGCGCCACGGCTTCCGCCTGATGTCCCATCTGCCGCGCACCGGCTGCGTCTTCGCGGACGCCGAGCGCTGGTGGTGGATCGTCCCGGCCGGCTCCGACCTCGACCTGGACTGGCCCGAGCAGGTCGCGTACGCGCGCGGGACGTGCGTACCCGCGGTGCGGCCCCGGCTGATCCACCAGCCCGACAGCCGTACGCCGTACACTCCGCCGATCCCGCTGTTCCTGATGGTCTGCCAGGTGACCGGCGTGACGCCGTCGTGGACCCAGGCGTACGGACCCCGAGCCGTCTCCGCCCCCTGACCGGACCGCCGGTCCCGTCCTCCCCTCCCCGGTCACACTGCGTTGTCAGTGGTCGGTTCTACTGTGGAACCACTGATCGAGAAGCCCGTGACATGCGGGTTCAAGGGGTAGGAATGGGGGCGGTCCCTGTGGGTGCCGTGGAGTCTGCCGAGTACGCTGCGTCCCGGTTCGGGGAGACCGGGATCGACGAGGACACCTTCGTCCTGCCGGACAAGTGGCGGCGCCTGGTCCATCCCCGGCGCGGGGGCATCGCGCGGACGCCCGCCCTGGCGGACAAGAAGCTGCTGGACGCGGTCGCGCAGCGGACCGCCGAGGAACAGGCGTGGATCCAGGAGTTCCTGGACGCGCCGCGCAGCGACGTCACCCTCGTCGCCGAGGTACGGCGGCATCTGGACGGGGAGCCCTCACCGGCCGGTGCGGCGGCCGTGGCGCAGATGACGGGAATGCACGCGCCGCCCGGCAACGCCTGGGCGGACAGCTGGGTGCGGCTGCACGGGCTGTCCTTCGCGGCCCTGGCCACGGTGGAGCTGTTCATGACCCTGCCGCACTACAAGCAGAGCGGTTCCCATCGTTACGACGCGTGGCTGGAGGCCTGGCCCCCGGACAGGGAGACGCAACCGTACTCCTCCTACGGCCGGGTCGCCGCCGACCGGGTGCGGGCCCTGCTCGCCGCCGCGGACGAGGGGACGTACCGGGCCACGGTCGAGGCGCTCTCCGCCTGCCGCACCGACACCCACCGGAAGGTCGTCGCGGCCTATCTGGCGCCGAGCGAGACCGACTGGGTCGCGGAGCTGTGCACCGACCCGCGGACGACGGGTTCGGCCGACTCCGGCCTCCTCTCCCTGGTCTTCTGCTCCCTCGGTTCGCCCGAGCAGGCCGCCCTGTTCACGAAGGCCTCCGGTTTCGACCGGACCATGAGCGCTATCGCCACGGCCGCCGAGGGCATCGGGACAGCCGTCGTCCCGATGCTCGCCAAGGAGCTGGAGAAGGGGTACTTCTACGCGGAGACGAAGCGGCAGCTCGCCGATGTGTTCGTCGAGTTCCCCACGGACGCGGCGTTCCGCGCGCTGCTGGCCCAGGCGGACGACAAGCAGATCCGCCCCGCGCTCCTGGAGGCGATGCGCCGCTACCCGGCCCGGGCGCTGCGGCTGCTCGCCGCGGACGCCCGCGACCGGGCGGGACTCCCGGCGACCTCGACATCCGGACTGCTCCACGCACACGTCGCCGCGCACCGCGCGCTCGCGGAGTCGGTGCTGCCGACGCTGGACACCGGCCTGGCGGAGATCGTCGAGCCCCTGCTGAACCCGGCGGACCGTATCGCGGACGCTCCGGCCGACGCCCTTCCGACCGTGCTGACGGCCCCGCCGTGGACCAGGGAGCGGACCAGGACCCGGCCCGTAGTCGTCGCCGGCCTCACGGCGGCCGGCGAGCCGGCCGTGGAGTGGCAGGACGGGGAGCGCGAGCAGTGGGCGGCCCGCAGCAGCTGGTACACCCGGCGGGAGCCGGTGAAGGACTGGGAGCAGACGCTCGCGTCGCTCCGCTACGGCCTCGACGCGTCGGACCTGCGGCCGGCCTGGATCTACGTCCACGGGCCCGAGGAGCGGGTCGCGCCCCTGCTCGACATCTGGGACCCCACCGATCTGTGGGACGGCGCGGACACGCTGAAGCCGGTGGCCGCCCGCTTCGGTCTCGCCGCCCTGCCCCTGCTGCTGCGCGCCGTACCGCGCCAGCCCAGCGCGCTCGCCCCGCTGCTGCTCCCCTTCGTCGACGCCCGGATCGCCGTACACATGGCCGACTGGGCGGTGCGGCTCAAGTCCACGGCCTCGGTGACCCGTTCCTGGTTCGAGCGGCACGGGGTGCGGGCCGCCCCGCTGCTGGTGCCCGGCGCCGTCGGCAAGGCCGGCAACGCACGGCGGGCCGCCGAACAGGCGCTGCTCCTGATCGCCACGCTGCACGGCGACGCGGTGGTGCGCGAGGCCGCCGAGGGGTACGGCGCGAAGGCGGCGGAGGCGGTGGCCGGACTGCTGGCCGCCGACCCGCTGGAGCGGGCGCTGCCCGCCACCATGCCGGAGCTGCCGGGCTGGGCGAACCCCGCGCTGCTGCCGCAGGTCGCGGTCGCCTCGGGCGGGGCGCTGCCCGAGGAGTCGGTCCGCCAGCTCTTGACCATGCTGGCCCTGTCCAAGCCGGGCGAGCCGTATCCGGGCCTCGCCGACGCGGTGCGCGTAGTGGACCCGGCCTCGGCGGCCGAGTTGGCCTGGGCGCTCTTCGAGCAGTGGCGCCAGGCACTCATGCCCGCCAAGGAGGCGTGGGCGCTGCACGCGCTGGGGGTGCTGGGCGACGACGGGACGGTGCGCCGGCTGACGCCGGTGATCAGGGCCTGGCCCGGCGAGAGTGCCCATCACCGGGCCGTGGAGGGCCTGGACGTGCTCGCGGTGATCGGCACCGACTCGGCGCTGCTCCATCTGCACGGGATCTCCCAGCGGGTGAAGTTCAAGGCCCTGAAGGTGCGGGCCACCGAGAAGATCGCCGAGGTGGCGGCGGGCCTCGGGCTGACGGGCGACCAGCTCTCGGACCGGCTGGTGCCCGACCTCGGCCTGGACGCGGACGGCTCCACGGTCGTCGACTACGGCGGCCGGACGTTCACGGTGGGCTTCGACGAGCAGCTGCGGCCCTACGTCCGGGACAGCGACGGCAAGCAGCGCAAGGACCTGCCGAAGCCCGGGGCGAAGGACGACCCGGAGCTGGCACCGGCCGAGCGCAAGCGCTTCATGGCCCTGAAGAAGGAGGTCCGGACGCTCGCCTCCGACCAGGTCCGCCGGCTGGAGGCCGCCATGGTGGCGGGCCGTTCCTGGACGGCCCAGGAGTTCACCGAGCTGTTCGTGGGCCACCCGCTGATGTGGCACCTGGTGCGCCGGCTGGTGTGGCTGAGCGACGCCGATGGGGTGACCACGGCCTTCCGGGTCGCGGAGGACCGGACGTTCGCCGACGTCGAGGACGACGCATTCGAGCTGCCCGCCGGGGCGGCCGTGCGGCTGGCGCACCCGTTGCACCTGGGTGAGGGGGTGACCGCCTGGTCGGAGGTGTTCGCGGACTACGAGATCCTGCAGCCCTTCCAGCAGCTCGGACGCCCGGTGTTCGCGCTGACCGATGAGGAGGCCGCCGGCCACCGCCTGGGGCGCTTCGAGGGGTACAAGGTGCCCACGGGCAAGGTCCTCGGCCTGGAGCGGTTCGGCTGGCAGCGCGGGAACCCGGAGGACAACGGCGTGGAGCGCTGGATCTCCAAGCCGCTGGGCGACGACCTCCACCTGGTGATCGCCCTCGGCGGGGGCATCGCGGTCGGCATGGTCGACGTGTACCCCGAACAGGTCCTGGAGACCGTCTGGCTCGACAGCCGGCCCTCCGACTACTGGGGCAGCCGCACCTACGACCTGCGGTTCGGCGATCTGGACGCCGTGGCGGCCTCCGAGCTGCTCGCCGACCTCGCCGCGCTCACCGAGGGCGCCGCATCATGACCGTACGGGACGAGACCCCCGCCGGACCGGGCGTGGCCGGTGCTGGGGCGCCGGTGCAGCGGCCGCCCGCCGAGGTGCGGTACGCGGGCGAGCTGGCCGCGCTCCGGGCCGGGGACCGCGATCCCCGGCCGCCGGGTTGGGAGCTGAGCCTGCGCGCGGCGCGGCGCTTCGTCGTCGGCGACCCGGAGGCGGGGATCAGCCGGAAGTTCGTCGGCAATCCGTCGCTCGTGGACCGGGCGCTGGTGACGCTGGCGACCAGCCGGGGTCTGATGCTCGTCGGGGAGCCGGGCACGGCCAAGTCCCTGCTGTCCGAGCTGATCGCGGCCGCGGTCAGCGGCGACTCGACGCTCACCGTGCAGGGCGGGGCCGCCACCACCGAGGACCAGATCAAGTACGGGTGGAACTACGCCCTGCTGGTCGCCGAAGGTCCCTCGACGCGTTCGCTCGTGCCCGCGCCGATGCTGCGCGGCATGGCGGAGGGGCGGCTCGTCCGCTTCGAGGAGATCACCCGCTGCCCACTGGAAGTCCAGGACTCGCTGCTGTCCCTGCTCTCGGAGCGGGTCGTGGCGATCCCCGAGCTGCCCGGCGCCGACGGCATGGTCTTCGCCCGCCAGGGTTTCAACGTCATCGCGACCGCCAACACCCGGGACCGGGGCGTCAACGAGATGAGCGCGGCGCTCAAACGCCGCTTCAACTTCGAGACGGTCTTCCCGATCCCCGACCTCGACACCGAACTGGACCTGGTGGAGGCCGAGGTGGCGAGGCTGCTGTCCGGCTCGGGCGTGCAACCGCCGCCCGACCGGGACGTGCTGGAGGTCCTGGTCGGCACCTTCCGGGAACTGCGCGCCGGGGCCGGTGCCAAGGACGGCCACGGCGGGGGCGGCGACCGGTCCACGGCGGTCATGAGTACGGCGGAGGCGGTATCGGTCGCCCACGCGGTCGGGGTGCGCGGCTGGTACCTGCGCGGCGAGCCGGGCAACGCGTCCGATGTCGTCGCCTGCCTCGCGGGCACGGCGGCCAAGGACAGCCCCGAGGACCTGGCCCGGCTCCGCCGCTACCTCGAACAGCAGGCCGGACGCCGCCGCACCCCGCAGTGGCAGGCCCTGTACGACGCGCGCCATCTGCTGGACGACTGATGACCGCCGTCTTCCTGGGCGTCCGCCACCACTCCCCCGCCTGTGCCCGGCTCGTCGAGCGCACCATCGACGAACTCCGGCCGGCACACGTCCTGGTCGAGGGACCGGCCGAGATGAACCCCCGGCTGGACGAGCTCCTCCTCGGCCACGAGCTGCCCGTCGCGGTGTTCAGCCACTACCGCGACGGGCGGCGCGCCGCGACGTCCTGGGCCCCGCTGTGCGATTACTCCCCCGAGTGGGTGGCGCTGCGCGCGGGCCGGGCGGCGGGGGCGGAGGTCCGCTTCATCGACCTGCCGGCCTGGCACCCGGCGTTCGCGGAGCGCACCAACCGGTACGCCGACGCGGAGGTCCGGTACGCGCGGGCGACCGAGCGGCTCTGCGAGCAGTTCGCCGTGGACTCCCCGGACGCGCTGTGGGACCGCCTCTTCGAGGCCGAGCCGGACGAGGGCGTCGCGGAACGGCTCGACGCCTACTTCGCGCTGGTCCGCGGGGACGCGGAGGCGGACGCCGGAGACCGGGCGCGCGAGGCGTACATGGCGTCGTGGGTGCGGGCGGCGGTGGCCGCGGCGGACGGCGGCCCCGTCCTGGTGGTGACCGGCGGCTTCCATCAGCCGGCCCTCCGCAGGCTCGCCGCGTCCGGCGGCCCGGAGGCGGTGCGCGACGCTGCACCGGGCGTGGAGCACGACGCGGTACGGGGCGTGGAGCTCGGCACGGCGCCGGGCGTCGACCTCGACGCGGTACGGGGCATGGCGCTCGGCACGGCGCCTGGCGTGGACCTCGACGCGGCGCCGGGCGTCGAACTCGGCGCGGACGGCTGGCCGCTGGTGCCGGAGCCTCCGTCGGGCGCGGACGCGGGGAGCTTCCTCGTGCCGTACTCGTTCCGCCGGCTGGACGCCTTCGCGGGGTACGAGTCGGGGATGCCGTCCCCCGGCTTCTACCAGGAGGTCTGGGAGCGGGGCCCGCAGGAGGCGGCGGACCGGCTGCTGCGGGCCGTCGTCGAGCGGTTGCGGGCGCGGAAGGTCCCGGTGTCGACGGCGGACCTCGTCGCCGCCCGCAGCCTGACCGAGGGTCTCACCGCCCTGCGCGGCCACCCCCGGACCGCCCGGATCGACGTGCTGGACGGCCTCGCGGGCGCCCTGATCACCGACGACCTGGACGGCCCGCTGCCGTGGACGGTCCGCGGCGCGATCCGCGCGGGCACCCACCCCGTGGTCGTCGAGATCCTCGCGGCCTGCGGTGGCGCGCGCACCGGACGGCTGCACCCCGGCACACCGGCCCCGCCGCTCGTCCACGACGTGGCGGCCCAGCTGGACCGGCTCGGCCTGTCCGGCGACCCGGCCCGCGCCCCGCGCCTCGACCTCACGGACCCGGGGGACCTGGAGCGCAGCCGGGCGCTCCACGGCCTGCGGGTGCTGGGCGTGCCCGGATACGAACGGACGGCCGGGCCCGCCCACGGCGTCGACCCGGTGTTCACGGAGCGCTGGGAGCCCCGCCCGGCGGACGGCCGCGACGCGGCCCTGGTCGAGGCGGGTGCGTACGGGGCGACCCTGGCGGAGGCGGCGGCCGCGGTGCTCGCGGAGCGGGCCCGTGAGGAGACGGACGCCGGTGCGCTGGCCGCCGCCCTGTTCGACACCGTGCTCTGCGGGGTGAGCGGCCTCTCCGCGCACCTCCTGTCCGAACTGGGCGCCCGGGTCGGCGTGCTGACCCAGCCGGGACCGCTCGGCGAGGTGCTGTCGGCCGCGCTGGGCCTCTGGCGCCACGACCGGGTGTTCGGGGTGGCCCGTGACCCTTTGCTCGCCGCCGTGATCGGCGGGGCGACGGACCGGCTGCTGTGGCTCCTGGAGGGCGCGCGGGGCCCCGGTGGGGTGGACCTGCCCCGCCTGCGCGCGGTCGTCGCGGTCCGGGACGCGCTGCGGCACGCTCCGGGCGTGTCGGGGCTGGACCGGAGTGCGGCGGCAGCGGTCGCCCGCCGCGTCGGCCGGGACGCCGGGGCGCCGTTCGACGTGCGGGGCGCCGCGTTCGGGCTGCACCACGTCCTGGCGGATCCGGCCTGGGCTGCGGACGGCACGGCGGACGCGGTGCGGGCGGTGGCTCTGTCGGGGGTGGAAGCCCTGGGCGACTGGCTGGCCGGTCTGTTCGCCGTGGCGCGGGACGAGGTGACGGCAGGGGTGCGTACGAACGGGGTCGGTGCGTCGGAGGGCGGAACCGGTGACGGGGCGCGCCCTGTACCGGAGGGGGCGGGTTCGTTGGTCGGGGTGCTGGACGACGTGCTGTGCGGACTGCCCGAGTCGGCGTTCCTGGCCGGGCTGCCCGCACTGCGTCAGGCCTTCGCGTTCTTCCCGCCGCGTGAACGGGAGCGGATCGCCTCGCAGCTGCTGGCGCGGCGCGGCCTGCGGGGCTCGTCGCGCGCCCTGTTGCGGACGACGGCCGACCCCTTGCTCATCGCCCGCGCCGGAGCCCTGGAGGACCGCGTGACCGGCCTGCTCGCCCGCTACGGACTCGACCGCCACGGAATCGGAGGAACCCCGTCATGACCGGGCCCCTCACCCCCGCACCCGGCGCTGACGGCGCGCCCGGACCCGACCCCGGTCTGGAACGGTGGCGTCTGGTGCTCGGCTCACCCGCCGAGCGGCACACGGGCCCGCTCGGCCCCGGACGGGCCGGCCAGGACTCCGCGCTCGACTGGCTATACGGCCGAGACCCGGACCTGGCCCGGCGAGGCGTGCGGCGCGCGGGCGCGGCCCCGCGCACGGGCGGCACCGGCCCTTCCCCGGTGACCGCCGTGGACTGGCTCGACGACATCCACCGGCTCTTCCCCAAGGAGACCGTCGAGCGCCTGGAGCGGGACGCCGTCGAGCGTTACGGCATCCAGGAGATCGTCACCGATCCGGAGGTGCTGGAGCGGGTCGAGCCGAGTGCCACGCTGCTGCGGGCCGTGCTGCGGACGAAGCACCTGATGAACCCGCAGGTGCTGCGCGCGGCCCGGCGGATCGTCGAATCGGTCGTCGCGCAACTGCTCGCCCGGTTGCGCCCCGAGATCCGGCAGGCCTTCCACGGCACCCGCTCCCGCCGCCCCAGCCGTACCCCGCTCGCCCGGAACTTCGACTTCGACCGGACCGTACGGGCCAACCTGGCGCACTACCGGCCCGACGAGCGGCGCCTGCTCATCGAGCGGCCCCACTTCCACTCCCGTACGCGGCCCCAGGTGACGCGGTGGCAGTTGATCCTCCTCGTCGACCAGTCGGGCTCGATGGCCGGTTCGGTGATCCACTCCGCCGTGACGGCCGCCTGCCTGTGGGGGCTGCCCGGCCTCAAGACGCACCTCGTCGCCTTCGACAGCAACGTGGTCGACCTGACGGCCGATGTGACGGACCCGGTGGAGCTGCTGATGCGGGTGCAGCTCGGCGGCGGTACGGACATCGCGCGGGCCGTGGCCTACGCGGCGGACCTCGTGGAGAACCCGCGCCGCACGATCGTCGCCCTGATCACCGACTTCTACGAGGGCGGCGACGCCCACCGGCTGCACCGCACCGTGCGCGCGCTCGTGGAACAGGGCACCACCGTGCTCGGGCTGGCGGCCCTCGACGAGGACGCGAACCCGGAGTACGACCGCGAGCTGGCCGGGCGGCTCGCCGAGGCGGGCGCGCACATCGGGGCGATGACGCCGGGCCGGCTGGCGGAGTTCGTGGCGGAGAGGCTGGGACGGTGACTGCGGAGACCACGCCCTCGGCCGCGCACTCCCCCGGCAGGCCCGATCTGCTGGCCCTCACCCCGGAATCGCTGGCCGCGCTCACCAACCGGGGTCTCGTCAAGCGCGCCGCGAAGGACCTGGACGCGGGCCTCGCACCGGAGTTGACGACCGACGCCGCCGCGACGGTGCGCGCGGTCTTCCCCGACGGCACGGCCACCGTACTGCCCGCCGGCGCCGGACTGGACGACGGGACCTGCGGGTGTGCCGCGACGGGCGTGTGCCGCCACCTCGTCGCGCTCGTCCTCGCGTACCGGCGCGGCGCGGCCGAAGCCCCTGCCGGGACGGCGCCCGCGGACTGGTCCCCGGGCGCCCTCGACGACGACACGCTGACGAAGGCGCTGGGCGCGCGCCCGGTCACGGCCGCGCGCCGCGTCCTGGGGCAGGGGTACTCCGCGGTGGTGCACCGGCCGACCCCGGAACGCCCCGAGCCGTGGGTGGAACTGCCGTCCTGCACGGTCCGTTTCCCGGTCCCGGACGAGATCGGTTACGCCACCACGGACGCCTCCGCCGCGCTGCGCGCCGAGGTCGTCGCGCTCGCCGTCTGGGCCTTCCGCGCCGCCGACGCGGTGGGAGCGGCGGAGCCCTCCGTCACCGTACGGGTGGGTGGCGGCGGTTCCGCGGGTGCGGTGGCGGAGGACGACAGTCCGCCACCCGAGGCCGGCGCGTCCCCCGCCTCGCTCACCGGTCTGGATGCCGCCACCGCCCTGGTCGACGAACTGCTCCTGGAGGGCGCCGCCCAGGTCGGCCCCGTCCTGACCGGGGCACTGGCGCGAGCCCGTGACGCGCTCGCCGCCGACGCGCTGCACTGGCCGGCCGCCGCGCTGGCCGAGCTCGTCGATCAGCTCACCGCGTACGCCGAGCGGGGCGCCGCGCACCGGCCCGAGCTGGTCGCCTCGCTGCTCACCGAGGTCCACGCCCGGCGGCTGGCCTCGGGCGTGCCCGGGGCGCTGGGCACGGGCGAGGCCGCGGACACTCCCCTGCGCCGGGTCCGGCTGACCGCGCTCGGCTGCCGGGTCCGGGGCACCGCCGAGTCCCTCGTCGCCGAGGCCCATCTGGCCCACCCGGACGCCGGGACGGTCCTGGTCCTCCGCAAGCGGTGGGACGACGCGGCCACCGGCCACGCTCTCGTGGGACGGCGGCTGTTGTCCACCACTCTCGGGGCGCTCGCGACCGGCAGCCTCGTCAGCGAGAGCGTCCGGCGCACCGCGGCCCGCACGCTGACGGTCTCGAGGGGCCGGCTGGGCGCCACCGCCGTCACACCGGTCGGCAGCTCCTGGACCCGGTTGCCCGCCCCGCTGCTCGTCGAGGACCTCGCCGCACTCGCCGCCTCGTGGGAGGGCAGGCCGCCCCGGCTGATCCGCCCCCGGGTGGCGGCCGAGGCGGTCCGGGTGGTCGCCCTGTCCGAGGTCGAGGGCATCGGCTACGACCCGGGCGAACAGCGCCTGGAGGCGGTGGTGCGCGACGCGGCGGGGAACCGCGCCGTGCTGTCCTCCGAGTACCGGCCGCAGTGCCCGGGGGCGCTGGACGCACTGGCCGACGCCCTGCGGCGCGGGCCCACGCATGTCAGCGGCGAGGTGCTCCGGGAGGGCGGCGGCATGCGGATCGACCCGATCGCGGTGCTCACACCTAGCGGGGTGACCGTGCCCGACCTGGCACCGGGCGACGGGGCCGGCGGCCTGGGCCTCATGGCGGAGCGGGCCCCGGGCCCGCTGACGGCCGCACTGGACGAGGCGGTGGCGGCCCTCGCCGCACTGGCCCACGGCGGGCTGCGCCGGCCGTCCGTCTCGGCCCTGCACCGGGTCGGCGAAGCGGCCACCGCCCTCAACCGGACAGGGCTCGGGCGCGCGGCGGCCCTGCTGCGTGCCGTGCTGTCCGCGGCCCCGGAGGCGACAGCGGCGGACGCGACAGCCGCGCCCGCCGCCTGGCTGGAGGCCCAGCTCCACGTCCTGGTCGGCCGCGAACTCCTCGCGGCGGAGGGCGCCGTCCCGCAGGGCTAGCCCAGGTACGCCAGCCCCGGGTGCGCCTTCGTGTAGCCGTCGAGCAGGCGGTGGGCGACGGAGACCGAGTCGACCAGGGGGTGCAGGGCGAAGGCCCGGACGGCGTCCGCGCGCGATCCGCTCGCCGCCGCGTCCAGCACCGCGCGCTCGACGGCCTTCACCGAGGTGACGAGGCCGACCGCGTGGTACGGCAGCGGGTCGACGGCGACCGGACGGGCGCCGTTGGCGTCGACCAGGCAGGGCACCTCGATGACGGCGTCGGCGTCGAACACCGAGAGGGCGGAGCGGTTGCGGACGTTGAGGATGAGGGTGGTCTGCTCGTCGCGGGCGACGGCCCGCATGAGGGCGAGGGCGACCTGCTCGTAGCCGCCCGAGTCCAGGTCGCTCTCCTCGCGCTCGCCGGCCCCGGCGACCTCCCGGTTCTCCGACATGTACGTGGCCTCGCGCTCGGCGCGGGTGCGGTCCCAGGTGGCGAGGGCGGGGGTCGCCGGGTCCTTCATCCGGCCGTAGAAACCCTCCTGCTGCTCGCGGAGGAAGGCGCCCCTGGTCTGCGCGGCCTCCTGGTAGGCGCGGACGGCCTCGCGGTTGAAGTAGTAGTAGTGCAGGTACTCGTTGGGGATGGCGCCCAGCGAGCGCAGCCAGTCGGCGCCGAACAGCCGGCCCTCCTCGAAGGAGCCGAGCAGGTCGGGGTCGGCGAGCAGGCGCGGGAGTTCGTCGCGGCCGGCCACGTACAGCCCGCGCACCCAGCCGAGGTGGTTGAGGCCGACGTAGTCGACGCGCGCCAGGTCCGGGTCGGCGCCGAGGACGCGGGCGATGCGGCGGCCGAGGCCGACCGGTGAGTCGCAGATGCCGATGACGCGGTCCCCCAGGTGGCGGGACATCGCCTCGGTGACCAGGCCGGCCGGGTTGGTGAAGTTGATGACCCAGGCGTCCGGGGCGAGCCGGGCGATGCGCTGCGCCAGGTCGACGGCGACGGGGACGGTGCGCAGCCCGTACGCGATGCCACCGGCGCCGACCGTCTCCTGGCCGAGGACGCCCTCGTCGAGCGCGACGCGCTCGTCGGCCGCCCGGCCCGCGAGGCCGCCGACGCGGATCGCGGAGAAGACGAAGTCTGCTCCGCGCAGGGCCTCGTCGAGGTCGGCCGTGGCGCGGACGGCCGGCGCGTCGGGGATGCCCTCGGCCTGTTCGGCGAGTACCCGGGCGACGGCGGTGAGCCGGTCGGGGTCCGTGTCGTAGAGGGTGACGGCCGTGACCCGGCCCTCGGCGTGGTCGGCGAGCAGCGCCCCGTACACCAGTGGAACCCGGAATCCGCCGCCGCCCAGAATTGTCAGCTTCACGCTTCCGCATGGTACGTGGAGCGCGGGGGCGGCCCGGCGGATCTTCGCCGGTCCGGGAGCCCCTGACGCGGGGCCCTGACGCGGGGCCCTGACGCGGGGCCCTGACGCGGGGCGGCCCGGTGACCGGGGCGCCGTGTGCGCCGCCGTTCACCGGGCCGCCCCGTCGTCGCGGGGACCTCAGTCGCCGTTCCACCAGCGGCTCACGACGCGCCAGAGCCGGGCGGGTGCGCCGGGCCCGCGCTGGTGGGGCACCCGGCCGGCGGCCGTGCCCTCGCCCCCGGCGCCGGTCAGCGCGTCCGCCGAACCGTCGACGGTGGCGGTCGCGCCGGCCGGACCGGACGCCGCCGCCGGGGCGTGGGCCGGGCCGCTCGCGAGATGCGCGCGGACCGGGGTGGGGGCGGTGTGCCGTACGGCGGACTGGACCTCCCAGTCCTGGCGGGCCGCGCTGGGCCTGCCCATGGCCGGCGGCTCGCGGTCGTCCTGCGGGGAACGGGGGGCGAACTCCGCGGGGAGTTCGACGAGGTGACGGCTCATGAAGTTGCCGACCCAGCGCAGCTCGTTCTCCTCGACCGCGAGTTCGAGGTCGGGCAGCCGCATCAGCAGGGCGTCCACGCCGACGTCCGCGATGGCGCGGCCGATGTCCTGTCCGGGGCACTCGTGGGGACCGCCGCTGAAAGCGAGGTGCGAGCGGTTGCCCTCCATGTTGGCGGTCAGGTCGGGGCGGACCACGGGGTCGGTGTTGGCCGGGGCGATGCCGACGATCAGGGCGTCGCCGGCCTTGATGTGCTTCCCGCCCAGCTCGGTGTCGCCGACGGCCCAGCGACCGAACACGGCGGTGAACGGGGGCTCGTCCCACAGGGTCTGCTCGACCGCCTCGGGGACGGTCATGTGGCCGCCGCTGAGCCGGGCCCGGAAGCGCGGGTCGGTGAGGACCATGCGCAGGACGTTGGCGATCAGGTTGGCGGTGGCCTCGTAGGAGGCGATCAGGATGAGCCGCAGGTGCTCGGCGACCTCCTGGTCGTTCATGTTCGCGGGGTGCTCGACGAGCCAGGTGGCGAAGTCGTCGGCGGGTTCGCGGCGGCGGCGCTCGACGAGGCGGGTGAGCGCTCCCACCACGTAGGCGTTGCTCTGGACGGCGGTGGCGGTGCCCTTGATCATGTCGCGGGCCGCCTCGACCATCCGGTCGTTGTACTCCTCCGGCATGCCGAGGATGGCGCACATGACCATCATGGGCAGCCGTTCGGCGAACTCGGCGACGAGGTCGGTGCGGCCCTCGCGGCAGAATCCGTTGACGAGCCGGTTGCTGTATCGGTTGACGTGGCGCCGCACACCGCGGGTGTCGATGCGGGCCATGGAGTCGGTGACGGCGCCGCGCTGGCGCTCGTGGGTGGCGCCGTCCGCGAAGACGCAGATCGGCTGCCAGGTGAAGATCGGGGCCAGCGGATGGTCCGGCGCCACGCTGCCGTCCTGCAGAGCCCGCCAGCGCCGCGAGTCCCGGGAGAACTGCGAGGGCGTACGGGTCATGTGCAGGTTCTCGCTGTGGCCGAGCACCAGCCAGGCGGGCACGTCGCCGTGCAGCAGGACGGGGGCCACCGTGCCGTGTTCGGCGCGCAGCTTCTCGTACAGGCCGTGCGGGTCCTGCTCGGCCTCGGGGCCGTAGAGCCGGCGCAGACCGCCGGGTCCGACGCCCAGGCCGTGGGCCGGGCACTCGGGGGGCGGGACCGGGCCGTGTTCGTAGGGGAAGGGGCTTGTCACGATCGCTCCAGGGGTCGGGCCGCGGGGGCCGGACGGTCGGGGGCGCGGTGGGGACGCGCGGAACGGGTTCGGAAGGGGTGCGGGGTCAGCCGATCGGGAGGGCGAGGCTGTGCAGATAGCGCATCAGGGTCATCAGCACATCGCGGCTGGAGCCGCGCAGCCGGGCGTCGCAGTCGATCATCGGGACCTCTTCCGAGAGGTCCAGGGCGCCGCGCAGTGCCTCGACGGGGTACTTCGGCGCCTCGGGGAAGGTGTTGACGGCGACGACGAACGGCACGCCCCGCTCCTCCAGGCGCCCGATGACGTCGAAGCTGGTTTCGAGGCGACGGGTGTCGACGAGTACGACGGCGCCGAGCGCGCCCTCGAACAGGCCGTTCCACAGGAACCAGAAGCGTTCCTGGCCGGGGGTGCCGAAGAGGTAGAGGATCAGCTCCTCGCTGATGCTGATCCGGCCGAAGTCCATGGCGACGGTGGTGGCGGTCTTGCTCTCCACCCCGAAGTTGTCGTCCACGCCGACGCCGGCCTGCGTCATCGTCTCTTCGGTGGTCAGCGGCCGGATCTCGCTGACCGAGCCGACCATGGTCGTCTTGCCGACCCCGAATCCTCCGACGATCACGACCTTCACCGCGGCGGTGGCCGTGGTGGGCAGGACGTCCTCGCTGCGGGGGCCCGTGATCGTGTCAGAGTTTCTGAAGTCCATGCATCACCGCTTCGAGGAGGGACCGGTCCGGGAGGGTCGCGCGGACGATCGGCGCGCGCGATTCGATCAGTCCGGTGGCGAGGAGTTCGGTGAGGAGCGAGGTCACCACGCTGAACGGCAGGCTGAGGTAGGCCGAGAGTTCCGCGACGGATAACGGTGCCTGGCAGAGCCGGAGGATCACGGCCTGCTCGGGCTGGACCGTGGGTGACGGTTCCGACTTCGAGACAATCATCGTGACCAGGTCGAGCGCTGCCCGCTCGCTGCCGTCGGGATCGCCGGTGATGACGTACAGCCGCTCCGGATCGCTCAGTGCCGGGTCGGCCTTGCGGCGTTCTCGTCGGGGAGAGCTCATACGGCCTGCCCGTCGTGTCGGGGCGGGCTCGTGAGGTGGCCGCCGATGCGTACGACCATGTCGCGCATCCGCGCCCCGACGAGTCCGGCGTCCACCGTCTCGCCGGCGAGGACGGCGAGATAGGCGCCGGCCCCCGCGGCCATCAGGTAGAAGAAGCCACCGGTGACCTCGATGACGACGAGCCTCATCCGGCCGTCGCTGTACGGAATCTCGGAGGCGACGGCCGCCGCCAGGCTCTGGAGGCCGGCGCAGGCCGCCGCGAGCCGGTCGGCGACGTCGGGGTCGCCGCCGTGCCGGGCGATGCGCAGGCCGTCGGCGGAGAGGACGACGATCTGGTGGATGTCCGGGACGTCGTCCGCGAGCTCCTTGAGCATCCAGTCCATGTTGCCCCGCTGCTGGATCACTGCAGATCTCCCTTGTCCCACGCGTCGTCAGAGTCTTCGTCCGGCCCGGGCTCGTGGGGCACACCGTTGGCGGCCTTGGTGAACGCCTCCAGCCAGATACCGGGGGGCGGTTCCTTGCTGTTGTCCTGGCCGGGCCCGTAGCTGTGGCCGTGGCCGTTGGTGCGGCCGGCGGTGGGGTCGGCGGCCTGTGCGGGGAGGTTGTGCGAGCCGAGCGGTGCGCGGCCGCGGCTGCGGCGCTGGGGCAGTCCGCCGGCGGTCCACTCGGTCACGACGGGCAGGTCGTCCTCCATGGCGACGGCCGGGGTGACCGGACGCGGCTGCTCGGCGGTCACCGGGCCGGTCGCGGGGCGGGCGGCGACGGGGCTGGGCTTGCGGCGCCTGCCCCGGGCCGGCACGACGTGCTTCATGTCGGCGAGGTCGATGTCGGCGGTGGGCCGCGAGGTGGCGCCGATGCCGTGGGCGATTCCGGGCGCCGGGCCGGTGGTGATCATGGCGCGGGGCACGATGAGCACGGCGCGCACACCGCCGTACGCGGACTGCCGCAGCGAGACCTGGAGGTCGTACATCCGCGCCAGGCGGCCGACGACGGCCATGCCGAGGCGGGGGGACTCGCCGAGGTCGTTCATGCTGGATCCGGCCTGGGCCCTGGCGAGCATGTTCTCGGCGCGTGCGCGGGCCTCCTCGCTGAGGCTGACGCCGCCGTCCTCGATCTCGATGGCGATGCCGGTCTGCACCTCGACCGCGGTGACGTGCACCCGGGTCTGCGGCGGCGAGTAGCGGGTGGCGTTGTCGAGGAGTTCGGCGCAGGCGTGGATGAGCGGTTCGACCGCGGTGCCGATGATGGCGACCTTGGCGATCGAGTGCAGATCGACGCGCGGATACTCCAGGATGCGCGACATGGCACCGCGCAGCACGCTGAACAGCGGTACGGGCTTGGGCCACTGGCGGCTGGGCCGGGCGCCGCCGAGTACGGCGATGGAGTCGGCGAGCCGGCCGATCAGCGCGGTGCCGTGGTCGATGCGGAGCAGGTCGTCGAAGACGTCGGGGTTGCGCCCGTGGTGCTCCTCCATCTCCCGCAGCTCACTGGCCTGCCGGTGGACGATCGCCTGGACGCGGCGGGCGACGTTGACGAAGGCGCGCTGTGCGGAGTCGCGGGTCGCCTCCTCGTTGTCGATGATGTCGAGGACGGTGTAGACGAGGGAGCGCTGGGCGTCGGGCAGGTGACGGTAGACCGGGTCGGAGTCCACCACGTCGCGCAGCACCTCGTCGGGCGAATTGCCCACGCGCAGACGGTGGATGGCGGACGGCAGCAGCTCCTTGCCGATGCGGACGGTCTCTTCGTCGTGCTCGGCGATGCGCCGTTCCAGGGCGGTGACGCGCTGCTGGTACTCGGTGGTGCGGCGGCGGATCGTCCGGCCGCGGCGGGCGATCTCGACGGCGAGTGCGGCGACCACGACGGTGGCGAACGCTCCGCACCAGACGACTGGTATCCGCGCGGGCTCGGCAACCAGCGCCGCCGCGGCGGCGGTTGCGCCCGCCATCACGACGACGGGAAGCAACAGGGCGCGGGCGACGGGGGCTTCCCGGCCGGCCTGCGGTGATTCAACACGGGCCATCTGAACCTCTGGCGGTTGATTCGGGCTGTATTCCGGAGATTCGGCGCTTGTGTGAACGAAGGGAACAAGCGCGCGAATTCATCTCAACTCGGCTTCACTGCGCGTGAGCTTAGTCAGATCGAATCAGCGCTTTCACACATTCCTCCAACCCCCTGCGCGAGCGCTTCCGCGGTAGTACGCTCACGAGTTTTTGCACGCACCGCCTCCACGCGTGTGCGGGGAGTGACGGGCCGGAGGAATGAGGAAGAATCGCCCCACGGGGCCACGCATGGGCACATACGAGCGAAGGTGCCCGTACGAGTGATGCCGGGCGGAGCCCTTCAGCGGCGGGCGCCGCCGATGCGCCCCTCCAGCTGCACGAGCAGCTCGCTGAGCTGAGCGCTCAGCCGGTCGCGGGTCTCGGCGTCGAGACCGGAGAGCACCGCGCGTTCGTACGCCAGCTGCCGGGGCAGCAGCCCGTCGACCAGGTCGCGGCCCTCATCGGTGAGGCGTACGTAGGCGACACGGCGGTCCCGTTCGTCGCCGCGCCGGGAGATCAGGCCGCGCTCCTGGAGGACCCTGAGGCGCTTGGTGACGGCGGCCCCGGAGGAGAAGGTCTCGCGGGCCAGTTCACCGGGGGTCAGCTCACGGTCGGTACGGCGTACGGCTCCGAGCAGGTCGAACTCGGCGCGAGTCAGGCCGGCCGCCCGCAGCGGGGCGTCCTCGGCCTGCTGGAGCAGGGCGGAGCAGCGGTTGATCCGGCCGATGAGCTCCATGGGCCCGGTGTCGAGTTCCGGGTTCACGGCCTGCCACTGCCGGACCACCGAGGCCACGATGTCGTCGGTCACACCGCTCCGTTCTCCTGGGCGGGGACGGTCGGCCCCCGCCGCTTCGCTGTCGCCGCGAGCGTACGGTGTCCGGCCTGCTCGGCGGCGAGCACCGCCTCCTGGGACAGGGCGGGCTGCCACCACTCGCCGGCCGCGGTGTCGTCCGCCTCGCGCAACTCCACCAGCGAGCCGGTGAGGCGGCGGCGGGCGGCGTCCAGGGCGGCCGGGGTGGGCTCGGGCGCGGCGAGGGTCCGCACGGCGTGGGCGCGGGCCTGTTCGGCGGCGGCCAGCGCGCGCTCGACGCGGCCGGTGGCGCGGCGGTTGGTGACCAGGACGGCGGCGAGGAAGCCGACGGCGGCGCCGATGACGGTGTCCAGGACCCGGTCGCCGATCAGCTCGCCGGCCGGGTGGCTGCCCGCGTACTCCAGGACGAGGAGTGCCATCGGGGTCACCGCGACGGAGCCGAGCCAGTAGTTGCGGGTGATCAGCGCCTCGGCGGCGAAGCCGAAGAGGAGGCAGAAGCCGATGAGGGCGAGCGGGGTGGTCCGGGCGACCGGGAGGACGGCCGCGAAGACCAGGACGCCGATGAGGTTGCCCAGGGTGCGCTGGAGCGTCCGGTTCCAGGAGAGCGTGACGTTGGCCTGGTAGAGCGAGGCGGCGGTGACGATCGCCCAGTAGGGGCGGCCGACGCCCGCGGCGGAGCAGACGTAGCCGGCCAGGGCGCAGCCGACGAGGGTGCGGGCGGCGACCGGGAGCAGCGGGGAGCCGGGGGCGAGGCCGCGCAGCAGCGTCCGGAACCCGCTGCCGCGGGCGGCGCGTTCGGCGTCGAGGCCGAAGAGTTCCGCGCCGGTGCCGGGGGCGGGCGGCGGGGTGGGCACGGGGCCGCGGGCGCGGGTGAGGCGGGCCCATTCGCGCAGCCGGGCGGCGTCGGCGGGGTCGGGCTCGCTCGCGAGGACGGAGGTCTCGGCGTGGACGACGAGGCGTTCCAGGGCCCGGCGTGCCGGGGTGGCGCGGCCGGCGGCGAGGAGGGTCTGCCAGGCGGCGTGCACGGCGGTGACGGCGGCGCGCCGGGTGGTGTGGCCGGGGTCGGCGGCGTGCGCGGCGGCGGCGTTCAGGGCGCGGGCGGTGGCGCGGCGCTCGGGTCCGTCGCGGCGGACGAGCGCGGGGGCGACGACGGCGACGAGCCAGGCGACCGCGCCCGCGCCGAGCGTGAGGACGAGGTGGCCGGGGACCTGCCCGAGCGTCTGGGGGACGAAGAGGGCGGCGGAGCTGACGAAAGTGAAGATCACCGGGCCGGGCGGCCCGATCCGGGTCGCGTCGCACAGCAGCTTCTGCGCGGCGGCCAGGAGCGCGCCGACGGCGATGAGCACGGCGGCGGACCCGGTGAGCGAGGCGACGACGAGGGCGGTGCCGAGGCCGAGGGTCATGCCGAGGACGACTCCGGCGACGGTGCCGGCGCGGCGGGCGTACGGGAGATTGTGGCCGTACAACGCGCAGAGCGAGCCGGCCATCGTGTACATCACCAGATCGAGCCGGCCGAGGGCGAGGAGCACCAGGTTGGGTATGGCGGTGGCCACGACCACGCTGGTGGCGGGCTTGAACCACATGCCGGAGGGCCGGTTCAGGCGCAGCGGTCCGGTCAGCGGGAGGCGGCGGACGGCGGGCCTGGCCGACCTGATGGTTGTATCGCTCACCCATATATATTAACAGGTATTACACAAGTAAAACACCTGGAGCGAGACCGCCCCGGGACACGGAACCGCCCCCGGACACGGAACCGCCCGCGCTCCTCGGCGAGGGGCGCGGGCGGTCGGACGTACGCAAGGGGGATCAGCCGAGGCCGCGGGCGTCCTGCTTCAGAGCGGTGTCCACGGTCAGGGCCGTCGCCACCACGAGGCTCAGCAGCGGTTCGGGGAGCTGGTAGTGGATCTGGAGGACGTAGTTGTCCGCGGTCGTGAAGAGCGTCTTCGCGAGCCCTTCCCAGGTCTTGGTGATCCGGGCGACCTCGGCGTCGTTGTGGTCGACGATCGCGAAGTTCCAGGCGCGCCAGTTCTCGGCCTTGATGGCGCCGATCTTCTGACCGTTGGCCATGATCGCGAAGTTGATCTTGCCGATGGCGTTCTGCTGGACGATCTCGCCGACCGGCTGCCCGTCGGGGCGCTGCACGATGACCTTCGACTTGATGAACTTCGCCGGGCGGGTCAGCAGCAGCTGCGGCTGCCCGTAGGCGTCGCGGATCTCCAGCCGGTGGGTCAGGTACTGGTCGATGCTGGTCAGGAAGCGCAGCACCTTGCGCAGCGCGCCCTGGCCGACCTGGACGACCGACCCGATGGTGTTGCCGTTCTGGTCGAAGACGCTGTACTCGTTCGTCAGCTCGATCAGCTTGGCCTTCTGGTTCACGACCAGGACCTGCTGGGTGAAGAGCGAGCCGACCGGTCCGCCGCCCTGCGGCAGCCGCACGCCCTGCTGGGGCGCCTGCGCCGGCTGCTGGGGCGGGGCCTGCTGCGGCACCGGGGCCTGCGCGGGAGCCTGCGGCTGCGCGGGGGCGCCACCGGCGGGATTGGTGTGCTCGGTCCACTGGGAGCCGTCCCAGTAGCGCAGCAGCTGGGAGTCGCCGTGCGGATCCGGATACCAGCCCGCAGATACGTTCGAGTGCGTTGTCACCGGGGCACACTATCCCGCCATGGCCGGAACGGACCCGGCTGTCCGTGAATCCATGGGCTCACCGGTCCTCCTCCCGCACTGCTTGAATGTTCAACGCGCCGCGTACGATGTGCGGGATGAACAGGCAGAGCAAGGGCGCCGAACGGGTGCGCGGCACCGGTGCGGCGGTCGTGCTCGCCTGGGTGTTCGTCCTGGTCTCCCTCGTCGCGTGCTGCTCACCGCAGTCCGTACGGGCCCACACCCCGCCCGATTTCGCGCCCTCCTCGGCCCTCGCGACCCTTACCGACCTCACGGTGGTCCGCGTCGTGGTGGCCGACTCCCCCCGCGACCGGGGCGTCGGCGACTCCTGCCACGGCACGTCGGGCCACTCCGCTCCCGCCGTACCGTCCGCCCGGCCGGGACCGGCCGCCGTGCCCTCGGCCGCCGTGGTGCTCCTCCCGGCCCGGCCCGCCACCTGCGGCCCCTCCATCCGGGGCCCCTCCAACGACGCAGTCGACGACACCGACCCCGTACGCCTTCAGGTTCAGCGGACCTAGGACGGCCCGGGATGCCCCGTGCCCTTCTCCGGTACGGCAGCTCCCTCCGCCGTACGCGCTCCGTCCTGCCGATCCGATGAACCGAAGGACCTCTCATGGCCACCGCCAACAAGCAGAACAACGCCTCCGCCGCCCGCCGCGCCAAGCTGGAGGAGGCCCGCCGCCAGGAGCGGGCCCGCGAGCGCCGCTCCCGCATCATCACGCTCACCGTCGGCGTCCTGGTGGTCGCCGGCCTGGTCGCCGGCGGCGGCTACCTGATGAACGCGGCCGACGAGCAGGACAAGGCCGAGGCCAAGGTCAAGACCTCGCCCGTCACCGGCGAGAAGAGCTGGGACAAGCTCACGCAGAACCACGTGGAGAAGACCGTCGACTACCCGATGAACCCGCCGGTCGGCGGCGACCACAACCCGGTCTGGATGAACTGCGACGGAGACGTCTACACCCAGGCCATACCGAAGGAGAACGCCGTCCACTCGCTGGAGCACGGCGCGGTGTGGGTCACGTACACCAGCAAGGCGAAGCCCGCCGACATAAAGAAGCTGAACGAGCGGGTGTCGTCCACTCCGTACTCGCTGATGAGCCCCGTCGAGGACCAGGCGGCGCCGCTGATGCTCAGCGCCTGGGGCAAGCAGCTCATCGTGAAGAGCGCCACCGACGCCCGCGTCGCGAAGTTCTTCACCAAGTACGTGCAGGGCCCGCAGACTCCGGAGCCGGGCGCCGCCTGCACCGGCGGGATCGCCAAGTGACGACCGCCCCGCGCACGTCGCGGCCCCTGGTGCTGGCAGGCGGTGCGGTGCTGCTGCTGGCGCTCGCGCTGATCGCGCTGACGTTCGTACGCCCGTCGACGTCGGCGCCCGCCGCGTCGGCGTCCGCGTCCGCGCCGGCCGAGTCGTCGGCCGATGTGGGGTTCGCGCGTGACATGGCGGTCCACCACCAGCAGGCGGTCGAGATGTCGTTCATCGTCCGGGACCGCACCTCGGACGAGGCGGTGCGCCGCCTGGCGTTCGACATCATCAACACCCAGGCCAACCAGCGCGGCATGCTGCTGGGATGGCTGGAGATGTGGGGCCGGGCGAAGAGCTCCCCCGGACCGCCCATGGCGTGGATGGGGCACTCCTTCACTCCGCGCGGCGACGGCGCGCTGATGCCCGGCATGGCGACCGACGCCGAACTGGACGCCCTGCGGGCGGCCAAGGGCAAGGCCGCCGAGGTGCTCTTCCTGAAGCTGATGACCACGCACCACAAGGCCGGTGCGGAGATGGCCCGGGCCGCCGCGTCGGCGGCGGGCACCAAGGAGATCCGGAGCCTGGCGTCGGGCATGGCCCTGGCGCAGAAGTCGGAGATCGCGCTCATGGCGGACATGCTCAAGGAGCGCGGGGCGTCCACGTCCTGAGACGGGCCGGGGCCGCCCGCCGGTGGCCCCGGCCCGACACGACCGTACTGGCGTACGGAATCGCATAGGCTCAGGACCGATATGAAGAGCAACCTCACACCGCTGGGGCCCAAGGCCGACAAGGACACCGTCCGGCGCAGCAATCTGAGCCTCGTGCTGCGGGCCGTCCGCGACGAGGGCGAGGGGGAGGCCACCCGGGCCGGCGTCGCCGCGCGCGTGGGGCTGACCCGGGCCGCCGTGTCCTCGCTGGTCGAACAGCTGCTGGAGACCGGTTTCCTCACCGAATCCGGCAAGACGTTCAGCGGGCAGGCCGGACGGCCCGGGACCGCGCTGAAGACCGCCCGCACCGGGCCCGCCGGGCTCGGCGTCGAGGTCAACATCGACTACGTCTCGGTGTGCGTCGTCGACCTGGCGGGCACCGGCCGGGTCCGCCTCACCGAACACCTGGACAACCGGGGCACCCCGCCCGACGAGGTGCTCGCGCGCGCGGCCCGGATCGCCGCGCGCACCCTGGACTCGGCGCGCGAGCAGGAGCTGTACCCGGTCGGCGTGGCCCTGGCGCTGCCGGGCCTGGTCTCTGGCGGCGCGGTCCGCCAGGCGCCGAACCTGGGCTGGAACCAGGTCCCGGCCGAGGAGCTGTTCGCCGCCGCGCTGGCCGTCGAGCACCCCGGCCACCCGGAGCTGCCGGTCCGCTCGGAGAACGAGGCGAATCTGGCGGCCCTGGCCGAGCTGTGGTTCGGCGGCCTGGAGCGCATCCGCAGCTTCCTCTACCTGACCGGTGAGATCGGCGTGGGCGGCGCGGTGGTCATCGACGGCGAGCTGCTGCGCGGGGCGCACGGCTTCGCCGGCGAGATCGGGCACGTCGTGGTCGACGCGCGGGGTCCGCAGTGCCGGTGCGGTTCGCGGGGCTGCCTGGAGCAGTACGCAGGACAGGCGGCGCTGCTGCGGGCGGCCGGGATCGACGGGGGCGGCGGCGGGCTGGGCGTCGCGGAGCTGGAGAAGCGGGTACGGGCCGGCGACGAGCGGGCGGTCGGCGCGGTCGCGGAGGCCGGGCGGATGCTGGGGCGGGTGCTGTCGGGCGCGGTCAACCTGCTGGACCCGGACGCGGTGGTGCTCGGCGGGATCTACCGGAACCTGATGCCGTGGCTCTCCCCGCCGGCCGACGAGGAGCTGACGGGCCGGGTCGTGTCGGGGCTCTGGTCGCCCCGCGGGGGCCGGCTGCGCGCGTCGTCGGTCGCGGGTGACGCGGCGCGGGGCGCGGCGGCGCTGGTGATGACGGACGTGCTGGCCGACCCGGTGGCGTACGCGCGCCCGGCGATGGCCTGAGACGTACAGAAGTAGGGGGGCGGACGCACAGCGCGTCCGCCCCCCTCTCTTTGCCCATGGTGTCAGCGGACGCCGAGCAGGTGGTCCATCGCGAGCTGGTCCAGGACCTCGAACGCCATACCGCGTGCTGCGGCCGCGTCCACGTCGAACTCCTCGAAGGCGGAGCGGTCGGCGAGGAGCCCGGCCACGCCGTCCTCGGCGGTGCGCTGCGCCAGCTCGTCCAGGCGGGAGGCGCGCAGGGCCTCCTGGACGGCCGGGTCGGCGCGGAAGGCGGCGGCGCGCTCCTTGAGGATCAGGTAGTTGCGCATGCAGCCGGCGGCGGAGGCCCAGACGCCGTCGTAGTCCTCCGTGCGCGGCGGCTTGAAGTCGAAGTGGCGGGGGCCGGTGTAGTCGGAGTTCTCCAGGAGGTCGACGAGCCAGAAGGCCTGGCGCAGGTCGCCGGCGCCGAAGCGGAGGTCCTGGTCGTACTTGATGCCGGACTGGCCGTTGAGGTCGATGTGGAAGAGCTTGCCCGCCCACAGGGCCTGCGCGATGCCGTGCGGGAAGTTCAGCCCGGCCATCTGCTCGTGGCCGACCTCCGGGTTGACGCCCACCATCTCGGGGCGCTCCAGGCGCTCGATGAAGGCGAGGGCGTGGCCGATGGTGGGGAGGAGGATGTCGCCGCGCGGCTCGTTCGGCTTGGGCTCGATGGCGAACTTCAGGTCGTAGCCCTGCTCGGTGACGTAGTCGCCCAGCAGGTCGAACGCCTCCTTCATCCGGTCGAGCGCGGCGCGGATGTCCTTGGCGGCGCCGGACTCGGAGCCCTCGCGGCCGCCCCAGGCGACGTAGGTGGTGGCGCCCAGCTCGACGGCCAGGTCGATGTTGCGCATGGTCTTGCGCAGGGCGTAGCGGCGGACGTCCCGGTCGTTGGCGGTGAAGGCGCCGTCCTTGAAGACGGGGTGCGTGAAGAGGTTCGTCGTGGCCATGGGGACGACGAGGCCGGCCGCGTCGAGCGCTTGGCGGAAGCGCTTGACGATGCCCTCGCGCTCGGTGTCCGAGGAGCCGAACGGGATCAGGTCGTCGTCGTGGAAGGTCACGCCGTACGCGCCCAGCTCGGCGAGGCGCTGGACGGAGTCGACCGGGTCGATCGCGTCGCGCGTCGCGTCGCCGAAGGGGTCGCGGCCCTGCCAGCCCACGGTCCACAGACCGAAGGTGAACTTGTCCTCGGGGGTCGGTGCGAAGCGTTCCGTCATGATGGTGCCGCCTTAGAGCCGGGGTTCCGCAGCCGGTCGGGCGGCCGAACCTCTATTTGTTCACTGTCATGACTAATCATGCACGGACAGCCCGTGCGACGTAAAGCCCCAGGAGTGTGGGCATCCGAGCGCGGCCGCCGGGCGCACGGAACAGGCCCTGTTCCGGACGGACCCGATCGCGTAATTTGTTTTGCGCACGATCAAATACACGAGCGAATGAGGTCAGCCATGCCGCCGCATACCGTCGTCATCGGTGTGGACAGCTCCACCCAGTCCACCAAGGCGGCGTTCACCGACACCGCCACCGGGCGCCTGCTGGCCGTCGGCCGCGCCCCGCACCTCGTCACCGGCGAGGGCGGCGCGCGCGAGAGCGACCCCGAGGTCTGGTGGCAGGCGCTGCGCGACGCGGTTGCCGCCGGGCTCAAGGAGTCCGGCATCGCCGCGGCGGACGTGGTCGGGATCGCGGTCGCCGGCCAGCAGCACGGCCTGGTCGTCCTGGACGCCGAGGGCAGGCCGCTGCGCCCGGCCCTGCTGTGGAACGACACCCGGTCCGCCCCGCAGGCCGCGGCCCTCACCGCCGCACTCGGCGGCCCCGAGGCCTGGACCGCGCGCACCGGTTCGGTCCCGGTGGCCGCGATGACCGCGTCCAAGTGGCAGTGGCTGCGGGAGAACGAGCCGGAGACAGCCGAGGCGGTGGCCGCGGTGCGCCTGCCCCACGACTTCCTGACCGAGCGGCTGTCCGGACGGGCCGTCACCGACCCGGGCGACGCCTCGGGCACCTGCTGGTACTCCACCGCGACCGGTGCCTACGACCCCGAGCTGCTGGCACTCGTCGGCCTCGACCCGGCGCTGCTGCCCGAGGTGGCGGCGAGCGGCGCGGCCCGGGTGGGTTCGCTGACGGAGTCGGCCGCCGAGGCGCTGGGGCTGCCCGCCGGGATCGCCGTCGCCGCCGGCACCGGGGACAACATGAGCGCCGCCGTCGGGCTGGGCCTGGGCGGCGCCGGCCTCCTCGACCACCCGGTGCTGAGCCTGGGCACCTCGGGCACCGTCTTCGCCGCGTCCGGGACCCGGCCGGCCTCCCCCGCACTCTCGGGCTTCGCGGCGGCGGACGGTGCGTATCTGCCGCTGGCCTGCACCCTCAACTGCACGCTCGCCGTGGACAAGGTCGCCGCCCTGCTGGGCCTGGAGCGCGATGACGCGGCGCCCGGCGGTGCGGCGGTTCTGCTGCCCTACCTGGACGGGGAGCGCACCCCGGACCTGCCCACGTCGGCCGGTCTCCTCACCGGACTGCGGCACGACACGACCCCGCAGCAGCTGCTCGGGGCCGCCTACGAGGGCGCCGTGTTCACCGTGCTGCGGGCGCTCGACGAGCTGTTGCGGGCCTGCGGGCTCGACCCGGCCGACCCCGAGGTGGCCGGCCGTCCGCTGCGGCTGATCGGCGGCGGGGCGCAGGGCCGCGTGTGGGTGGAGACCGTGCGGCGGCTCTCCGGGCGCCCGGTGATCGTGCCGGGGGCCGGGGAGTTGGTGGCGCTCGGGGCGGCGGCGCTCGCCGCTTCGGCGGCGACGGGGGCGGACCCCGTCGCGGTCGCCGCCGGCTGGGACACCGGCGAGGACGTGGTCCTGGAGGCGGTGGAGCGGGACCTGACGGCGTGGGACCGGATCGGCTCCGTACTGGAGAGTGCGGCGGGTCCGCTGCTGGGCGGGGACCGTTCCGCCTGATCCGCCATCAGGAAGCGGCTGTGCGCGCGTACCGCGCCAACCAGCCGTTTTGGATAGCGAACTGATGTTCACTACTATCCGGCGATGATCATAAGAAGAAGGCTGACGGTCGGGGTGGGCATCCTGCTCGCCACCCTGACCGCCGGGCTCGGCTCGGCGCTCCCCGCATCGGCCGATGAAACCCCCACCAAAGCCTCCCCCAAGGTCGAGCTGGTCCTCGACGTCAGCGGTTCCATGCGGACCCGCGACATCGACGGCCAGTCCCGGATGAGCGCGGCGAAGCAGGCGTTCAACGAGGTCCTGGACGCGGTGCCGGAGCAGGTGCAGCTCGGCATCCGCACCCTCGGCGCCGACTACCCGGGCGACGACCGCAAGGTGGGCTGCAAGGACACCAAGCAGCTGTACCCGGTCGGCCCGCTGGACCGCACCGAGGCGAAGACCGCCGTCGCCACGCTCGCCCCCACCGGCTGGACCCCGATCGGGCCCGCGCTGCTCGGCGCCGCCGACGACCTGGAGGGCGGCGACTCCACCCGCCGGATCGTGCTCATCAGCGACGGCGAGGACACCTGCGGCCCGCTCGACCCGTGCGAGGTCGCCCGCGACATCGCGGCGCGCGGCATCCACCTGGTCATCGACACGCTGGGCCTGGTGCCGAACGCCAAGATCCGCCAGCAGCTGACCTGCATCGCCGAGGCGACGGGCGGCACCTACACCGCCGTCCAGCACACCGACGAACTCTCCGGCCGCGTCAAGCAGTTGGTGGACCGGGCCGCCGAGCCCGTCGTCACCCCGGTCGCCACCGAGGGCGCCGACAGCTGCGCGGACGCCCCTGAGCTGAAGCCCGGTCTCTACACCGACCGCGAGAAGTTCGCCGAGCACCGCTGGTACAAGGTCGCCGTGCAGCCGGGTCAGGAACTGCGCGCGTCCGTCAGCGTGTTCGCCGACCGCGCCGTCAACAACGACTACGGGATGCTGCTGCGCGCGGTGACCACGCACGGGCGCGAGATCGTCCGGGGCTCCGAGTCCGGGACCGGGCGCACCGACGCCATCTCGTCCGGGCTGCGCTACCCGAAGGCCGAACTGGACGACGACGAGTCGACGCCGGAGACCGTCTGCCTCCAGGTCAGCAACTCGTTCTCGGCCCCGGCCTCGGTGAAGACCTCCCCCGGCATGCCGATCGAGCTGACCATCGACCTGGTGGACGGCCCCGACGAGGCGGCGGACGTCGCCGCGTTCGGCCTCGGCCACGGCTGGTGGCTGCTGGGCCTGCTCACTCTGACCGGACTGATCGTGGGCCTGCTCTTCGGCTGGATCTCGCGCTGGCGCGTCGCTGTCTGGAGGACCAACTGATGTCCCGTACGAGACGCGTGCTCGCGGGCGCGCTGCTGACCGGCCTGGCCCTGCTGACCGGTGCGTCGGCCGCCGCGGCCGACGACGCGTCGCCGAGCCCGAGCGCCTCCGGTGACGGCTCGGGCCCCACGGAGGCGGGCACCACCTTCCGCACCGCCACGGCGATCCAGCAGGGCGAGACCGCCACCGCCGGGGCCTCCACCGGCGACTACCTGTACTGGGTCTTCCCGGCCGACGCCGGGCAGCGTGCCACGGTGACGGCGAAGGTCACCCTGCCGGAGAGCGCCGCCCGGCACGGGGCGCAGACCTGGCAGGTCGACGTGTACGACGGGCTGCGCCGCCGCCAGGCCTGCATGTACGGCAAGCAGACCGGCACCGCCGCGGCCGACGCCGCGACGGTCGAGCTGACCTGTGTGCTGCGCACCGTGCGAGCCAACGCCGAGCAGTGGGCCAACGACCCGCTGCCGGGCAGCTACTACGTCCGCCTCACGGTCGTCGGTCTCGCCCAGGCCGACCTCGGGCTCCCGGTGCACACCGAGGTCGAGGTCAACTCCAAGGACCAGGGCGGGTCCGCCGACGTGGACGGCAGCCTGTCGAAGCCCCTGATCCCCGGTGTCTCGACGGCCGAGCAGGCCTCGGACGACGGCACCAACGCCTCCGCCGAGCCGGTCGCGCTCGCCGGTGAGCCGGAGGACGGCTGGTCCTCGGGCTGGTGGACGAGCCGCTGGCTGTGGACGGCCGGAGGCGGCGTGCTCGCCGCGCTGGCCGGCGTCTTCGGCTACTCCGTGACCAGGGGCCGGGGCCGCCCGACCCACGTGCCGCCGGGCGTCTGACGCAGGACCCACCGCCGGACCGGCCCGCACTTCGGGGGCCGGTCCGGCGGCGTTTACGGGCCGCACTGCCGGGCATCACGCGCCCCCGAACACCCCGTCCTCCCCGAAGGCCAGCTCCGCGAAACGGTCGCCCATGCGGAGGTGGGTGGCGGCGTCCGGGTGGAGGGCGTCGGGGAGCGGGAGTTCCTCGGTGTCCGCCTCGCCGTAGAGTTCGCGGCCGTCCAGGTAGTGCAGGTGCGGGTCGTCGGCGGAACGCTCCTCCACCAGGCGGACCAGTTCGTCGCGGATGACGCGGAGGGTCAGCTTGCCGGCGGCTCGCTCGTCGGGGTCGCCCACCGCCGCGAAGCGCACCTTCCCCTCACCGAGGCGGCTGAAGTCGGGGATGCTGGGTCCGGGGGTGTCCTCGTGGATGGGGCACAGGACGGGCGAGATCACCAGGAGCGGGGCGTCCGGGTGGCCTTCGCGGAGGGTGTCGAGGAAGCCGTGCACCGCCGGGGCGAAGGCGCGCAGTCGCATCACGTCGGCGTTGACGAGGTTGATGCCGATCTTGACGCTGATCAGGTCCGCGGGCGTGTCCCGCATCGCGCGGGCCATGAAGGGGTCGAGCAGGGCGCTGCCGCCGAGCCCCAGGTTGACCAGCTCGACGCCGCCGAGCAGGGCGGCACGCGCGGGCCAGGTGGCCGTCGGGCTCGCGGCGTCGGAGCCGTGGCTGATCGAACTCCCGTGGTGCAGCCACACCTTGCGGCCCGTGTCCGGGGCCGGTGCGACGGGCTCGTCGGTGCGCAGGGCGACGAGTTCGGTGCGCTCGTTGTACGGCAGCCAGATCTCCACGTCCTTCTCGCGGGCGGGGAGGCCGTCGAACCGCACGGTCCCGACCGGCCCCGAGCGGAACTCCGTCGAGCCGGTGGACATGTCGACATTGAGGACGTTCCCCCCGCTCGCGGAGCCCTGCCCCGCGAGGACACCGTCCACCAGCAGGTCGTACAGCCCGTCGGGCCTCGGCGGGACGCCCTCGTAGGCGGTGCGGGTGCGCCGCGCCTCCAGTTCGACGACGGTGGCCCGGGTCCGGAGGGCCAGCCGCACGCCGGAGGGCTGGGCCTCGGCCAGCGCGATCTGCCCGTCCGGCGCCTGGGCGCGCGCCTCGGCGGGCAGGCGGTGCGGGAGCAGCCCGACGTCGGTGCGCTCCACGTCGAGCGCGCCGCGCAGCAGGTCGGTGGTGACGGGCGTGGTGCACGGGAGGGGTGCGGGCGTGTCGGTACTCATGGCTCCACCTGGGGTCGCGGGGATACGAGGGCCGGGGTCCGGGTTACGAGGGCCGGGGTCCGGATTACGAGGGCCGGGGCGCCGGCCAGTTGCGGAGGAGGGCGTCCAAGGCGTCCAGGGACCGGTCCCAGGACTCCTGCGAGTCGGGGGCGCTGTGGCTGAACCCGCCCTGGGCCTCCAGGCTGACGAACCCGTGGAACACGCTGCCGAGCAGCCGCACCGCGTGGGTCTGGTCCGGCTCGTCCAGGTCGTAGCCGCGCAGGATGGCCCGGGTCATCCGCGAGTGGCGCCGGCCGGCACTGGCGGCCGCCGCTCCGGGGTCCAGCTTCAGCTGGGCCGCCGCGTAGCGGCCGGGGTGCTCGCGGGCGTAGTCCCGGTACACGTCGGCGAAGGCGCTCAGCGCGTCCCGGCCCGCCCGGCCCGCGAGCGCGGCGGCGCCCCGGTCGGCCATCTCCTCCAGGGCGAGCAGGGCGATCCGGGTCTTCAGATCGTGGGAGTTCTTGAGGTGCGAGTAGAGGCTCGCGACCTTGACGTCGAAGCGCCGCGCCAGCGCCGACACGGTCACCTGCTCGAAGCCGACCTCGTCGGCCAGCTCCGCGCCGGCCCGGGTCAGGCGTTCTGCGGTCAGGCCCGCACGCACCATGGTCGCCTCCTCGTCGATGACAACCCATCATGCGCTGCCTAATAGGTTTAGGCAAATTCTGAATGCCTCAAGGAATCCAGCGACCGGACGCAGGCGGCGGGCAAGCGCGGAGGCGGGGCGGCACGGACCCCTCGTGCCGCCCCGCCTCCGCTCGACCGGTCAGGCGCCGCGTACCGTCACCGCGCCCGTCCCCTCCCCCGTCGTCCCCGTCGCCTCGTCGACCACGCGGTACGGGCGGTCGATGCGCTCGGAGGTGACCGTCAGGGTGTCGCCGTCGCGCGCCACCCGGAAGGTGGCGGCCGCGGCTCCGGCGTGGTCGGGCACGGTGACGGTCGCACCGTCCCCCTCGGGACCCCCGCCGAACACCCGCAGCGTGAGGCCGTCCAGCCAGTCGCCGTCCGGGCGCCGGTCGTCGCCGCCCCAGGGCAGGACCGCGCCGGGGCGGACGAGGACCGGCAGGCTGTCGAAGCCGTGGGTCTCGTGGCGCCAGGCGGGGCCGGTGACCGTCTCGCCGGTGAGCAGGTGGGTCCAGGTGCCCTCGGGGACGTAGTACTCGACCTGCCCGTCCTCCGTGAAGACCGGGGCGACCAGCAGATCGGGGCCGAGCATGTACTGCCGGTCCAGCATGCGGGTGGTCGGGTCGTCCGGGAATTCGAGGAGCATGGGCCGCATCATCGGGACGCCCGTGCGGTGGGCGGTGGCGGCGGCACCGTACAGGTACGGCATGAGCCGGTGCTTGAGCAGGGTGAACTTCCGGGCGACGTCCACCGCTTCCTCGCCGAACTCCCACGGCACCCGGTACGACACGTTGCCGTGCAGCCGGCTGTGCGAGGAGAGCAGCCCGAAGGCGAGCCACCGCTTGAAGACGGCCGGGTCCGGGGTGCCCTCGAAGCCGCCGATGTCGTGGCTCCAGAAGCCGAACCCGGAGAGCGAGAGGGACAGGCCGCCGCGCAGGGACTCGGCCATCGCGGTGAAGGAGGCGAAGCAGTCGCCGCCCCAGTGCACCGGGAACTGCTGGCCGCCGGCCGTGGCCGAGCGGGCGAAGAGGACCGCCTCGCCGTGGCCGCGCTCCTTCTCCAGGAGCTCGAAGACGGTCCGGTTGTATATCTGCGCGTAGTAGTTGTGCATCCGCTCGGGGTCCGAGCCGTCGTGCCAGACGACGTCGGTGGGGATGCGCTCGCCGAAGTCGGTCTTGAAGCAGTCGACGCCCTGGTCGAGCAGCACGCGGAGTTTGGCGGTGTACCACTCGCGGGCGGCGGGGCTGGTGAAGTCGACGAGGGCCATGCCGGGCTGCCACAGGTCCCACTGCCAGACGTCCCCGTTGGGGCGGCGGACCAGGTGGCCGAGTTCGGCGCCCTCCGCGAACAGGGCGGACTTCTGGGCGATGTACGGGTTGATCCACATGCTGATGCGCAGCCCGCGTTCCTTGAGCCGGGCGAGCATGCCCTCCGGGTCCGGGAAGACGTCCGGGTCCCACAGGAAGTCCGACCACTGGTACTCGCGCATCCAGAAGCAGTCGAAGTGGAAGACGGAGAGCGGGATGTCGCGTTCCGCCATGCCGTCGACGAACGAGGTGACCGTCGCCTCGTCGTACGAGGTGCAGAAGGACGTCGTCAGCCACAGGCCGAACGACCAGGCCGGCGGGAGCGCGGGGCGGCCGGTGAGCGCGGTGTAGCGGGCCAGCACATCCTTGGGCGTCGGGCCGGCGACGATGTAGAACTCCAGCGACTGGTCCTCGACGCTGAACTGCACCTGCCCGACCGACTCCGAGCCGACCTCGAAGGAGACCTTGCCCGGGTGGTTGACGAAGACGCCGTAGCCGCGCGAGGAGAGGTAGAACGGGATGTTCTTGTAAGCGAGTTCGCTGCTGGTGCCGCCGTCCGCCTGCCAGATGTCCACGCTCTGGCCGTTCTTGACGTACGGCGTGAAGCGCTCGCCGAGGCCGTAGATGTTCTCGCCGACGGCCAGGGCGAGTTGGGTGACCATGTGGTGGGCACCGTCGGGGGCGGTGGCGAAGGCGGTGCCCTTGGTGTCGACGCCGGTGAGGCGGTGCCCGTCGGCGTCGAGGAAGGTGATGCCCCAGGGGCCCTCGCCTTCCATGCGCAACGTCAGCGGACCGCTGGTGAGTTCGGTGACGCCGCCGTCCTGCCGGGTGCGGGCCCCGGAGGCGGCCGGGTCGAGCCCGGGGAAGGCGAAGTCCGGGCCCCGTCGGGCCTTTCCGGCGTGGTGCGTGGTGCGGACGCCGATGATCCCCTCGGCCGGGGAGAAGCAGTCCACCGTGATGAGGGGGGTGTTGAGGGTGTCGCCGCGCGCGGCCACCCGTTTGACCGCGGCGTACGCGGTGAACTGGTCGGCGCTGACGCGCAGATCGCGGATCTCGGTCGCGTAGGAGGCGCGTACGCCCTCACGCATGAGCCAGAAGCCGTCGGTGAACTTCATGCGGACTCCTTGCCGGGGGCAGCCGGAGGGGGGACGGGGGGACGCGCGGCGGTGCGGTTCACTCGCCGGCCCCGGTGAGGCCGAGCCGGGCCAGCCGGACCGTGCCGCGCAGGCTGATCCGCAGGTCGCGCACACCGGAGGCGGTCAGCCCGGCCGGGAGCGAGCGGTAGTCGTACGGACCGCCGGTGGCGGGCACCGGGACGGTGACGGTGGTGCCGTCGACGGTGATCAGGACGGCCCCCTCCCCCGAGGCGGAGACCTCGACGCCGCTCGTACCTGCGCCGAAGTCGCAGCGCCGGTAGAGGAGTTCGTTGGTCTCGTCGGTGGCGGTGACCGCGTCGCCGTCCGTCTTCGCCCGGTCGACGATCTCGGTGCCCAGCTGCTCGTCGTAGTCGGCGGCCTCCAGACCGCGGGCGAGGAGCGGGCGCGGCCCGGCCGGTTCGCCGTCGACGGTGACGACCGTGACGGTCCGGATGTCCGTGCTGGAGGCGCCCGCCTGGATCTCGTACGCGCCGGGCTCGACGGTCCAGCGGCCGTGCGCCACGTCCCAGTGACCGAGCTCCTCGACCGGCACGGTGAACGCGAGGCGCTCGGCCGCGCCGGGAGCCAGGTGCAGCCTGCGGTGGCCGGCCAGTTGGCGCAGCGGCCGGGTGACGGACGGGGCCACGGCCCGTACGTACAGCTGGGCGACCTCGTCGGAGGCGACGGCGCCGGTGTTGGTGACGTTCAGCGAGACGTGCAGCAGGTCGCCCTCGCGTACGGCTTCCAGGTCGCTGTAGGTGAAGTCGCTGTACGTGAGCCCGTGGCCGAACGGATAGAGCGGGGTGCCCTCGTAGTACAGGTAGGTCTGCCGGGAGCCGATGATGTCGTAGTCGAGCAGGCCGGGCAGCTCCGCGTCGGAGGCGTACCAGGTCTGCGGGAGCCGGCCGGCCGGGGAGACGTCGCCGGCGAGGACGCGGGCGAGTGCGGCGCCCGCCGCCTGGCCGCCGTGCGCGGTCCACAGCAGCGCGGGCAGTGCGGCGGCGGCGTCGGCCAGGGCGTACGGGTAGGCGGAGGTGACCGCGAGGACCGTGCGCGGGTTGGCGGCGTGGGCGGCGCGCCAGAGGCGTTCCTGCTGGGCGGGCAGGTCCAGGGTGGCGCGGTCCTCGGTCTCGCGGCCGTTGATGTGCGGGTCGTTGCCGACGACCACGATCACGGTGTCGGCGGCAGCGGCGGCGCGGGCGACGGCGTCCTCGCCGCGCTCGGTGACCTCGGTCCGGAAGACGGTCGCGGTGGCCGCGGAATTTCCCTCCTCCGGGGCGGCAACCTTTACGCCGTCGGCGGCGACTGAGACATACCCACCCGTTCCGATGTGCAGAAGGCGGTGACCGCCGGCGTGACCTTCCACCGCCTCCCACCGGAAGGTCTCCTGGACGATCCAGCCGCCCGGCTCGTCCGCGGAGGCGCGTACGAAGCCGTCCTCGGCGACGGACAGATAGCGGCCGTCCGGCTCCCGCAGGGTGATCACGCCGCCGCCCCAGTCCACGAGGGCCAGCTCGGACGGGGTGTCGGAGCAGGTCAGCGGGGGCAGGTCGGTGCGGCCGGCGAGGAGTGCCGGATCGAGTGCCCCCTCCGTCCCGCCCGCCGCGTCCCCGGCCGGGTCCGCCCGGGGGATGTGCAGCCAGCCGTCCGCGCACCTGACGCGGACCAGGTCGGCGCCCTCGGCGTGGATCACCCGGTCGGCGCCGAAGCGCTCGCGCAGTCCGTCGAGCGGGGTGGCGCGGTGGATCAGGGTGCCGCTGTACCAGTCGAGCTTGCAGGCGTCCGCCAGGAGTCCGACGACGGCGACGGTCCGGCCGGCGGCGGGGTCGAGCGGGAGCGTCCCGTCGTTCTTGAGGAGCACGACCGCCTGCTCGGCGGCCTCCAGGGCGAGCGCCCGGTGCTCCTCGGTGTCGAGGGCGGTGGTGTCGGCGTACGGGTCGAGGTCCGGGTCGAACTCGCCGAGGGCGAAGCGCATGTGGAGCAGACGGCGGACCGCGGTGTCGATGTCGTGGTCGTCGAGCAGTCCGCGTTCCAGGGCCCGCCGGATGCGGCCGGTCATGACGGAGGAGTCCTGGCCGTGGTCGGTGAAGCTGTCGACGCCGGCGCGCAGGGCGGCGGCGGTCGCCTCCTCGTGGGTGTCGAAGTAGTGCTCGGAGTCGACCAGGTTGGTGGGCGCGCCCGCGTCGGAGCAGACGGCCAGGGGCTGTTCGGTCCAGCTCCGCAGATGCCGGGAGAGCAGTGGCGAGACATGGTTGGGGCGGCCGTTGACCAGGTTGTACGCCGGCATCACCCCGGCGACCGCGCCCGCGCGGACGGCGTCGCGGAAGGCCCGGAGGTCGTATTCGTGGAGCACCCTCGGGCGGACCGAGGAGGACGAGGTGTCTCGGTCGGTCTCGTTGTTGTGGGCGAGCCAGTGCTTGAGGACCGGGGCGGTGCGCCAGTAGTGCGGGTGGTCGCCGCGCAGGCCGCGGGTGTAGGCGACCGCGATGGCGGATGTGAGCCCGGCGTCCTCGGAGTACCCCTCCTCGCCGCGCCCCCACAGCGGGTGGCGCAGCAGGTTGACGGTGGGGGCCCAGACGTTGAGCCCGACGCGGTCGTCCTGCGCGCGCTTGGCGCGGACCTCGTCGCCGACGGCCTCGCCGATCCGGCGGACCAGGTCGTCGTTCCAGGTGGCGCCGAGTCCGACGGCCTGCGGGAAGACGGTGGCCCGTCCCATCCAGGCGACGCCGTGCAGGGCCTCCTGGCCGGTGCGGAAGGCGGCGAGCCCGAGCCGGTCGACCGCCGGTGCGAACTGGTGCAGCATCGCGACGCGCTCGTCCGGCGTGAGCCGCTGGAGCAGATCGTCGACGCGCTTGGCGAAGGGCAGCCGCGAGTCGCGGAAAGGCTGCGGGTGTTCCGTCACGTGCGGGTCCTTCTTCAAAGGTGGGAGGTCTGGCGGTGCCGGCGCATCGTGCGGGCCCCGAGGGACCTCGGACGATCTTTCGAAGCGCTTCGATGCTCAACGGCCAACCCGGCGCGTGTCAAGGGGCGGTGGCCGAACCGTACGTCCGGGACACGCCGAGCTCCTCAGGAAACGGTTCGGAAACGCGTCGGAGGAATCCCGCAACGAACTCTTGTGTCACACAGACCCTTCACTTAACCTCGCTGCAACATCGAAGCGCTTCGACGGAGCTTCGATGGGGCGCCCGGCGCCCTGGATTTACCGGGACGGCGACACGTGCAGCCGCTTCCCTGTTGAACCGCTTCACCTGGGGCCGGTGACACCGGCTCAGCCAGCAACGCTCCACCTCAGACACAGGAACCGAACGGCGGTCGCCCCGCCGCGTGTCGTCCTGGTGCGCCTCGAAGGGTTGACGCAATGACGCCGAATTCCTCCCCCTCCGCCACGGCCCCGAGCCGGAGAAGCTTCCTCGCCACCGGCGCGGTGGCTGCCGTCGCCGTGGCCGGCGGGGTGCCGCTGCTCGCCGCGTGCGGCGGTTCCGGCTCCGGTGCCGGGAGCAAGGAGGGCACGACCACGGGCAAGGCCCTGAAGAAGGTCGTACCGAGCTACGCCCCGCTGAACCTGGTACAGCCCGATGTTCCCGGCGTCAACGGTTCGAGCCCCGGCTTCACCAAGCTGCCGGACCCGCTGGTGGTCTCGGTCAAGTCCGTCCCGGGCAAGGGCTCGGAGTTCCGGGTGATGACCCCGCTGTGGGGAACGGTCCCGAAGAAGAACAACCCGTACTACACGGCCGTGAACAAGGCGGTCGGCGCGAAGCTGAACTTCGACCCGCAGGACGGCAACACCTACCAGGACAAGATCGGCGCGGTCCTCGCCGGCTCGGACATCCCGGACGTCATGACGATCCCCGGCTGGAACATGCAGGGGCAGATCCGCAACGCCATCACCGCCAAGTTCGCCGACCTCTCCCCGTATCTGGCGGGCGACGCCGTCAAGAAGTACCCCAACCTGGCCAACATCCCGACCGGCGCCTGGCAGTACTCGGTCTTCGGCGGCAAGCTGCGCGGCCTGCCGATGCCGACGCCGATCATCGGCAACGCGATCTTCTACCGCAAGGACCTGATCGGCTCCGGCGCCGTCCCGGCGAGCGCGGACGACCTGCTGGCCTTCGGCAAGGAGTACACGGCCCCCAAGAAGAAGGTGTGGGCCTTCGACGACCTGTGGACCTGCATCCAGAAGATCTTCGGTCTGCTCCCGGACGCGCCGCACTACTGGCAGCTGGAGGACGGGAAGCTGGTCCACAAGATCGAGACGAAGGAGTACCGGGAGGCGCTGGCCTTCGCCCGCAAGCTCCACGACGGCGGGTACGTCCACCCGGACGCCGAGGCCAACAAGGACGCCGATTCCAAGATCCGCTTCACCAGCGGCCACGTCGTCATGTACAACGACGGCACCGGCGGCTGGAAGGGCATGGTCACCGAACAGGCCTCCGCCAACCCGAAGTTCGACATGCAGGCGCTGGACTTCTTCAGCCACGACGGCGGCAAGCCGCTGCTGTGGCAGGACGACCCGGCGGGCATCTTCACCTTCCTCAGCAAGAAGCTGTCCAAGGAGAAGATCGAGGAGTTCCTCGCGATAGCCGACTACGCGGCGGCGCCATTCGGCACCGAGGAGTTCATGCTCACCAACTACGGCGTCAAGGGCACCCACTACACGATCAAGGACGGCTCCCCCACGTACACCCCGCAGGGTGTCGAGGAGGCCCAGCCCTCCACGTTCCTGTTCGTCGCCTCGCCGCCCACTTCCATCGCCTACCCGGACCAGCCGCAGCTGGCCAAGGACTACGCCGGCTGGATGGCCCGCCAGGCGCCGAACATCAAGAAGCCCCTCTTCTTCGGCATGCAGGTCGTCGAGCCGCAGCGCTACGCCTCCCTTTACACGCCGTTCGACGACCTCCAGAAGGACATCCGCCGCGGCCGCAAGAAGGTCAGCGACGTCGACGACGCGGTGAACACCTGGAAGAAGAGCGGCGGCGACAAGCTGCGCGACTGGTACCAGGACATTCTCGACAAGAACGGCTCCGGCAACTGACGCGTACGCCGCGCACCGCGCGTACGCACGACAGGGAAAGGGCCGCCGGGCACACGCAGTCCGGCGGCCGGGGTCAGGAGCACGACATGGGGAGCACACGGTGAAGTCACGGGCCACGGTCGCGGCCGCCCCGGACCGCACCGCCGACGGGGCGAGCGCCCCGGCCGGCGGGAGCGGCGCCGGGGACGGCGACGGCGCGGAGACGAGAAGCGTCCGGGCGGGCAGGTCGCGAGCGCGGGGCGTTCCCGGCCCCCGGAGGGAACAGGGCGGGATCACCTGGCGTCAGCGGCTGCGGCGCGACCGCACCCTGATCCTGATGACGATGCCGGCCATCGCGCTGCTGCTGATCTTCAACTACATCCCGCTGCTCGGGAACATCGTGGCCTTCCAGGACTACGACGTCTACGACCTGGGCATCACGGGCAGCCCGTTCGTCGGGTTCGACAACTTCACCCGGATCTTCGAGGACTACCGGTTCTGGGAAGTCCTCGTGAACACGCTGGTCATCTTCGTGACCCAGCTGGTCCTGTTCTTCCCGATCCCGATCGCCATCGCTCTCCTGCTCAACACGATCATGAGCGCGCGGGTCAGGGCCTGGGTGCAGGCGGTCGTCTACCTGCCGCACTTCTTCTCCTGGGTGCTCGTCGTCACCGTCTTCCAGCAGATGTTCGGCGGCGCCGGACTGGTCGCCCAGTGGCTGCGCGAGCACGGCCACGAGGGCTTCGACCTGATGACCGACCCGGGCTTCTTCAAGTTCCTGGTCAGCGCGCAGGCCGTATGGAAGGACGCCGGCTGGGGTGTCATCGTCTTCCTGGCCGCGCTCGCCGCCGTCAACACCGACCTGTACGAGGCCGCCGCCGTCGACGGGGCCGGCCGCTGGCGCCGCATGTGGCACGTCACGCTGCCCGCGCTGCGCCCGGTCATCGCCCTGCTGCTCGTCCTGCGGGTGGGCAGCGCGCTCAACCTCGACTTCGAGCAGATCCTGCTCCAGCGCGACCAGGTCGGCGCGGGGGCCTCGGAAATCCTGGACACCTACATCTGGTGGACGGGCATCAAGACCGGCGACTTCGGCTACGCGGCCGCGGCCGGCATCTTCAAGGGGCTGTTCAGCGTCGCCATGGTGCTGGGTGCCAACAAGGTCGCCCACATGCTGGGCGAGCAGGGGGTGTACTCCAAGAAATGACAACTCTCCTGGACCAGCGGGCGGAGCCGGCGCCCCCCACCGAGACACGCCTCCAGCGCGCCCTGCGGATCGAGCCGCGCCCGGTGTGGGAGGAGGAGCCGACCAGGGCGGGTCTCGCCTTCAAGGGCTTCGGACTCATAGCGATCTGCGCGGTCGTCATCGTCCCGATCTGGGTCGTTCTGGTGACCAGCCTGTCCGACACGAAGACCATCAACGACGCGGGCGGCCTGGTCGTCTGGCCGAAGCACATCACGTTCGTGGCGTACAAGGAGCTGCTGAGCGGGGGCGCGGTGACCCGCGCGGCCGCCGTCAGTGTCGGCCTCACCGTGGTCGGTACGGCCGTCAGCATGGTCGTCTCGATCCTCTGCGCGTACGGGCTCAGCCGCCGCGACTCGTACGCGCACCGCCCGCTGCTGATGACGCTGATGGCGACCATGTTCTTCGGCGCCGGCCTCATCCCGACGTATCTGCTGGTCACCGGCATCGGGCTGAGCGACAGCTACTGGTCGATGATCCTGCCGAGCGCGATCAGCGTCTTCAACGTGCTGGTGCTGCGCGGCTTCTTCATGGACACCGCGCCCGAACTCATCGACGCGGCCCGCATTGACGGGGCGGGCGAGTGGCGCATCCTGCTCCAGATCATCATGCCGCTGTCGCGTGCGGTGATCGCGGTGATCTCGCTGTTCTACGCGGTCGGCTACTGGAGCCAGTGGTTCAACGCGATGCTCTACATCCAGGACAGCGACAAGTACCCGCTTCAGATGATCCTCCGCCAGCTGGTCCTCCAGCACCAGGTGCCGCCGGGTGCGATGGGCGCGGCCGTCAGCAACGGGCAGATCAACAGCCTCGCCGTGCAGATGGCCGTCATGATCCTCGCGCTGATCCCGGTCGCGGTGCTGTCCCCGTTCGTCCAGAAGCACTTCCAGAAGGGCATGCTCACCGGCGCCGTGAAGGGCTGACCCGCACCCGTACGCAGATCAGATCACCGGTAAGGAACGGGAGACGCCATGCCGTCCCTGCGCGACGCAGCACGTGGCCGCATCCTCTTCGGAGGCGACTACAACCCCGAACAGTGGCCCGAGGAGGTGTGGGAGGACGACGTCCGGCTGATGAAGGAGGCCGGTGTCAACTCCGTCACCCTCGGCGTCTTCTCCTGGGCGCGGATCGAACCACGCCCAGGTGCGAGGGAGTTCGGCTGGCTCGACCGGCTGATGGACCTGATGCACGCGCACGGCATCGGTGTCGTGCTCGCCACCCCGACCGCGTCCCCGCCGCCCTGGATGGGGGCGCGGCACCCGGAGACCCTGCCGCGCGCGGAGGACGGGTCGATCGTCTGGTACGGCTCGCGCCAGCAGTTCTGCGCCAGCTCCCCGGTCTACCGGCGGTACGCCGCCGCGCTCACCGACGACCTGGCGGCGCGATACGCGCAGCACCCCGCGCTCACCGTGTGGCACATCAACAACGAGTACTGCACGCACTGCTGGTGCGACGAGACCGCCGGGCACTTCCGCCGCTGGCTCCAGAGCCGGTACGGGACGCTCGACGCCCTCAACGAGGCGTGGGGCACGGCCTTCTGGAGCCAGCGCTACGACGCGTGGACGGAGATCCTGCCGCCCCGCAAGGCCCAGTACATGCGCAACCCCGCCCAGGTGCTGGACTTCAAGCGCTTCACGTCCGACGCGCTGCTGGAGTGCTTCACCGCCGAGCGGGACATCGTCGCCCGGCACACCCCGCGCATCCCGGTGACGACGAACTTCATGCCGCTGTGGTCGGGCCAGGACGCCTGGGTGTGGTCGGCCGAGGAGGACATCGTCTCGGTCGACGTCTACCCGGACCCGCGCGACCCGCAGGGCGGGCAGTACAACGCGATGCTCGCCGACATGACGCGCTCGCAGGCCGGCGGTCCGTGGATGCTGATGGAGCAGGCGGCGGGCGCGGTGAACTGGCGGCCCGTCAACCAGCCCAAGCCGGAGGGGCTGAACCGCCTCTGGTCGCTCCAGTCCGTGGCGCGCGGCGCCGACGCGGTCTGCTACTTCCAGTGGCGGCAGTCCCGGCAGGGCGCGGAGAAGTTCCACTCGGCGATGCTCGGCCACGCCGGTGAGCACGGCCGCGCCTTCCGCGAGACCCGGCAGGTGGGCACCGAACTCGCCGCGATCGGCCCGGCCGTCTCCGGCACGGGGGTGGCCGCCGAGGTGGCGGTGCTGCACGACTGGGACGCCTGGTGGGCGGGCGCGCAGGAGGGCCGCCCGTCCTCGCTGCTCGACTACACCGAGGTGGTGCGGCACTGGCACCGGGCGCTGTGGGAGAACGGCACGCCCACGGACTTCGCCCGCCCCGACGCCGACCTCGGCCGGTTCAAGGCGGTCGTCGTCCCGCACCTCTACCTCCTCGACGACACCGCGGTCGACAACCTCGTGGCGTACGTGCGCGGCGGCGGGCGGCTGGTGTGCGGCTTCTTCAGCGGCATCGCGGACGCGGACGACCGGGTCAGGCCGGGCGGGATGGACGCCCGGCTGCGCGAGCTGTTCGGGATCGCCACCCTGCACGAGTGGTGGCCGCTGGAAGCGGACGCCACCGTGGAGTGCGACGGCTTCCGGGGCGCCCTCTGGTCCGAGGAGCTGGAGGCCGCCGAGGACACCGAGGTGCTGGCGACCTACCGCGAGGGCGAGCTGGCCGGGCTGCCCGCCGTGCTGCGCCGGGGCCGCGCGGTGTACGTGTCGACGCTTCCGGAGCCGCCGGCGCTGCGGGCGCTCCTGGCCGACGTGGTCCGGGAGGCCGGTGTGGAACCGGTCCTGGCCGGGCTGCCCGAAGGGGTGGAGGCGGTGCGCCGGGGCGAGCTGCTGTTCCTGCTGCACCACCGCCGCGAGATGGTCACCGTGGCCGTCCCGGGCACGTACGAGGACCTGCTGACCGGGCGGACCGTGACGGACCGGATCGCGCTCGGCCGGTACGGCGTCGCCGTGCTGCGGAGAGCCGCGCCGTGACCGGACGCACCGGCATCGACTCCACCTGGGAGCCGCGTCCCGCCGCCCGCTGGGAGGACGCCTTCCTGGCGGGCAACGGCCGGCACGGGGCCATGGTGTACGGCGACCCGGCGGACGACCGGGTCGTCGTCAACCACCACACCCTGGTGCGGCCCAACGGCAGCGAGCACGTGCGCCCGCCCGAGCTCGCGGACCGGCTCGACCGGCTCCAGAGCGCCCTGCTCGCCGGGGACACACGGGCGGCGGAGGGTTTCGGGGCGGGCCGGCCCCTGGTGTGGGTGCAGCCCTTCCACCCGGCGTTCCGGACCCGGGTCCGGCCGGTCCCGGGGAACGCCCCGGCGGCGGACGCGGCCTCCGGGTACCGCCGGTCGGTCGACTTCGCCACCGGTGAGATCACGGCGGCCTGCGAGACGTGGTGCAGCCGGGTCCACGTCTCGCGCGCGGACGACGTGATCGTCCAGTACGTCACGGGGCCCGGGCTCGCCGCCGACGTGACCCTGGACCACGCCCTGCCCGGTGCCCCGCCGCGTCTCGCCGTCGGGCGGAGCACGGTGCTGACCCCGGACGGCGCCCGACTGACGCTGCGCGCGGGCTACCCGGACAGCGACCAGGCGTACACCGGTGTGACGGTGCTCCGCGCGGAGGGCGGGCGGGTCTCGGTCGCGGGCGAGGGCGTCCGCGTCGAGGGCGCCCGGAGCCTGCTGCTGCTCACCCGGGTGCGCCGGCACACGGGCCGCCTCGACCTGGCGGCGGAGTGCGCGGCGCTGCCGGGCGACGACTACGCCACGCTGCTCGCCCGCCATGTGGCCCTGCACCGCACCGCGTTCGAGCGGGCCGCGCTCACCCTGGACGCGGACCCGGCCGAACGTCTCCTGCCGGGCTCCGAGTTGGTCCGGCGGCCGGACAGTCCAGCCCTGCTGGAGCGGCTGTGCGCGGCGGGCCGCTACCACCTGCTGTCCGCGTCCGGAGCGCTGCCGCCGCGGCTGACCGGGCTGTGGACGGGCGACTGGGACACCGCGTGGTCGGGGGCGTTCACCACCAACGCCAACCTCAACCTCCAGATCGCCTCGGCCGCGGCGGCGGCGCTGCCAGAAGTGTCCGAGGCCCATGCCGCCCTGGTGTACGGGCAGCTCGCGGACTGGCGTGACAACGCCCGGGCGGTGTTCGGCGCGCGCGGCATCGTGGCCCCGTCGCACACGGACGGCGAGTCCGGGCACACCCGCCACTACCAGCGCGCCTACCCGCTGCACCTGTGGACGGCGGGCGCGGACTGGCTCCTGGAGCCGCTGGTCGAGCACGCGGAGACGACAGGGGCGGAGGACCCCCGGCTGACCGCGGCCCTGCACGAGACGGCCCTGTTCTACGAGGACTTCCTCACCCGGACCGGCCCGGACGGGCGGGTGGCCGTGGTTCCCTCGTACTCGCCGGAGAACCGTCCGGCCAACGCGAGCTGGGGCACGGTCGACGCGACGATGGACCTCGCGGCGGCCCGCCACGCGCTCACCGCTTCGGCCGACCGCTGCCCCGGTGATCCGGCCGCCGCGCGCCGCCGGGCGCTGGCGGACCGGCTCGCGGAGTACCGGGTCAACGAGGACGGCGCGCTCGCCGAGTGGGCGTGGCCGGGCCTCGATGAGACGTACGACCACCGCCACCTCAGCCACCTGTACCCGGTCTGGCCGCTGGACGCGATCAATCCGTACGACACCCCCGGGCTGGCCGCCGCCGCGCACCGGGCCCTCGAACTGCGGGGCGCCGAGAACGATTCGGCGCACGGTCATCTGCACCACGCGCTGATCGCGGCGCGGCTGCGGGACGGTGCGCGGGCCTCGGCGGCGGTCCGGGCGGTGCTGGCGGGCGACTTCTTCCACGACTCGCTGATGAGCGCGCACTACCCGTCCCGCAACGTGTACAACGCGGACGCGGCGCACGCCCTGCCCGCCGCCGTGATCGAGTCGCTGGTGCAGTCGACCCCGCACCGGCTGGTCCTGCTGCCCGCGCCGCTCGCAGGGTGCCCGGCCGGTGAACTGCGCGGTGTGCGTACGCGGTTCGGCGCGTCCGTGGACCTGCGCTGGTCGGCCGACGGCACCGCGACGGCGCTGCTGCGTCCGAAGCGTGACGCCCGGGTCGATGTCCGTACGGGCGACGGCAGCGCCCTCACCGAAACCTCCGCCGGCTCCCCCTCGGCTCCCCTGGAGCTGACGGCCGGCGTGGACCGCGTCCTGGAACTCCGGCCGCGGTAGCACTCCCCCCACCCACCATGGAAGGACGACCATGGCACGACGCACCCGTACCCACAGCAGGCTCGCGCTGACCCCGGCGGTGGCGCTGGCGGCGCTCGTCGGCTTCGCCGCCGCCCCCGCCCAGGCCGCCGTCTGGTCCTCGTCGGACCAGTGGGGCACGTACACCACCTCCGACGATTACATCCTCTACAACAACATCTGGGGCTCCGGGGCGGGCGCCCAGTCCATCTGGGCCAACTCCTCGTCGAACTGGGGCGTGTGGGCCGACCACCCGAACACCGGCGGCATCAAGTCGTACCCGAACGCCAAGAAGGTGGTGAACAAGCCGATCGGCTCGCTGTCGTCGCTCACCAGCACGTACAACGTCACCGTCCCGTCGTCCGGGGCGTACAACACCTCGTACGACATCTGGGACAGCGACTACGACTACGAGGTCATGCTGTGGGTCAACTACAACGGTGCCGTGGGCCCGTTGGGCACCTCGCAGGGCACGCTGACGCTGGGCGGGCACACCTGGGCCGTGTACAAGGGCGACAACGGCTCCAACCAGGTCTTCTCGTTCCTGCGGACCTCGGACTCCACCTCGGGCACGGTGGACATCCTGCCGATCCTGAAGTGGATCAAGGACACCAAGGGCTGGTGGGGCAACGAGACCATCGGTGACGTCCAGTTCGGGTACGAGATCACCTCGTCGGCGGGCGGTCTCGACTTCCGTACGAACGGGTTCGGCGTCTCCGCGGGCTGAGCCGCGCGCCCGACGGGCCGGTCCCCGCGCGCGGGGGCCGGCCCACGCGGTCACACAGGGGCGGGCCCGGTGCTCTCCCGTACCGTCAACTCGGGTGCCAGCAGCTCGACTTCGTCCACGCCCCGGCCGGAGAGCTTGGCGACGACCTGCTCGACGGAGCGGCGCCCCATCTCCTGCGCCGGTATGGCGACGGAGGTGAGCCGCACGGACGCCTGGGTGGCCACCTGTTCGGGGCAGATCGCGACCACCGACACGTCCTCGGGCACGGCCCGGCCCTGCTGCCGCAACAGGTTGAGCAGCGGCTCCACCGCCGCCTCGTTCTGCACGATGAAGCCCGTGGTGCCGGGGCGCTCGTCGAATATCCGCGACAGGGTCTGGGCCATCGCCGCGTACCCGCCCTCGCACGGCCGGTGCAGGATGCGCACACCGGTCTCCTGCGCCTTGGCGCGCACGCCGTCGACGGTCCGCTCGGCGAACCCGGTGTGCCGCTCGTACACCGCCGCGGCCTCGCCGATGACGGCGACCTCTCGGTGCCCGAGACCGGCCAGGTGTTCCACGCAGAGCGCGCCGGTCGCCTCGAAGTCCAGGTCCACGCAGGTCAGCCCGGCGGTGTCGGCGGGCAGGCCGATGAGCACGGCGGCCCGGTCGGTCTCGCGCAGCAACGGGAGGCGCTCGTCGTGCAGTTCGACGTCCATCAGGATCATCGCGTCGGCCAGCGAGCTGCCGGCGATCCGCCGCACCGCGGCGGGCCCCTCCTCGCCGGTGAGGAGGAGGACGTCGTAGCCGTGGGTGCGGGCGGTGGTGGCGACCGCGATGGCGATCTCCATCATCACGGGCACGTACATGTCGGTGCGCAGCGGCACCATGAGCGCGATGATGTTGGACCGGCTGCTGGCGAGTGCCCGGGCCCCGGCGTTGGGGTGGTAGCCGAGCTGCTGGATGCTCTGCTCGACGCGCTCGCGGGTGGCGACGGAGATGGAGCGCTTCCCGCTGAGGACGTAGCTCACCGTGCTCGCCGAGACTCCGGCGTGCTGCGCGACCTCGGCCAGGGTGACCATTCAGCTCTCCCTCACGGGACGTCGTCGGACCCGGCAGGCGAAACCGGTCTGCTCCGGCGCTTCCGGTCAGATGTGGCGAAGCGCTTCGACTCCGCTCCCTCCACCTGTGACATGGAGAGACAGCGCGAGCCTAGCCCTGCCGCGACAGCATGTCCAGACCACTGTCGAAGCGCTTCGACACACGAGGGCGCTTGCGGCTACCGCAACGATATGCCCGTCACACTCCTGTCTGCCGCACCGGCTCAGTTGCCGAGCAGGACCGGGAAGGACTCCATGTCGTTCTGCGTCATCACCGGGAGGTTGCGCAGCTCCGCGTCGGGCACGGCGAGCCGCAGCTCCGGGAAGCGCGCGAAGAGCGCCGGCAGGGCGATGCCCGCCTCGACCCGGGAGAGGGCCGCGCCGGGGCAGATGTGCGGTCCGTGCCCGAAGGTCATGTGCCGGATCGGGGTGGAACGGGTGATGTCGAAGGCATCGGCGTCGGGTCCGTGCTGCTCGGGGTCGCGGCCGATCACCCGGTACGAGATCACCACGCCCTCGCCCTTGGCGATGACCGCGTCTCCGACCTCGATGTCCTCGGTGGCGAACCGCATGAGCAGATGCGTGGTCGGGGTGTCCCAGCGCAGGGTCTCCTCGATCACGGTGTCCCAGGAGACCTCGCCGTCGAGAACCATCCGCAGCTGGTCCGGGTGGGCCAGCAGGGCGCGTACGGCGTTGAGGATGAGCCCGATCGTGGTCTCGTGTCCGGCGGCGACCATCGCCTTGAGGTTGCCGATCACCTCCTCCTCGGTCAGCGGCTCGCCGCCCTCCTCGGCGAGGATCAGCGCGGAGGTCAGGTCGTCGGTGGGCTGCGCGGTCTTCTCGCGCACGAGTCCGGCGTAGAAGACGTCGAGGTCGGCGAGGAGCGCGAGGCGCTCGTCCTGTGGGGTGAGCATGGAGAAGAACGCCTTGTACTGACGGGTCAGCATCGCGTTCTCCGCCGGGTCGACGCCCATCAGCATGCCGACGACCCGCATGGGCAGCGGCTGGGCGAACACCGACTTGAGGTCGACGACGGCCCCGTCCCGGCCGCCTTCCTCCAACGCGTCCAGCAGCTCCGCGGTGAACTTCTCGATGTCGGGGCGTATCGCTTCGAGCCGGCGGGGCGTGAGCGCCTGCGAGGTCTTGGTCCGCAGCCGGCGGTGCTCAGCGCCGTCCACGGTGAACATCGACCGCCCGGCGTCGATCATGCCGATGAGCGGCCAGGCGTGCGTCACCTCACCGCTCTGCCACAGCCCCCAGGCGTTGATGTCCTTCACCAGCCGAGGGTCCACCAGGAGCCGCCGGGCGTCCGCGTGCCGGGTGAGGGTCCACGCCGGCACGCCGAGGAGCTCGATCCGGGCCAGCGGCCCGGCCTCGCGCAGCCGGACCGTCTCGCCGTCCAGGTCCTGGACCATGGGATCGATGACGACGGTCGCGCCGCTCTGGGCCGCCGCCTGTGCGGCGTGGGGGCAGTTCACGAGAGATCTCCTGTCGTGCGTACGGGGGTGAACCGGACGGGGAGCACGGTCGTGCCGCGGAGGAAGGCGGAGGGCCGCCGGACGAGGTCCTCGGCCGGGACGCCGAGCCGGAGGTCCGGCAGCCGGTCGAGCAGCACCTCGATGCCGGTCCTGGCGATGATCTCGGCGATCTCCTGGGCGGGGAACGGGCACCGGTACTCGCCGTGGCTGAAGGCCAGGTGGGCGCCGTTGCCGCCCTGCGCGGGGCCAGGCCCCGACACGCCCTGGCGGATCAGCGGGTCGGTGTTGGCCGCGCCGAGCCCGAGCAGCAGCATGTCCCCGGCCCTGACGCGCTGCCCGCCCAGCTGGGTGTCGCGGGCGGCCCAGCGGCCCGCCAGGATCTGGGTGGGGGTGTCCTCCCACAGCACCTCGTTCATGGCCTCGCCGATGCTGCGCCGGCCGCCGGACATGGAGTGCGCGAACTCGTCCTCGGTGAGCATCAGCCGGACCGAGTTGCTGATCCAGTCGGCGGTCGTGAGGTGCCCGGCGGCCGTGATGGCCATCAGGTCGAGCGTGTACTCCTCGTCGGTGAACTCCTCCGGGAAGTCGAGCATCCGGGAGGCCACGTCGTCCCCCGGCTCGGCCCGCTTCGCGGCGAGCAGCCGCGCCATGTGCTCACCGAAGCGCAGATGGGCGCTCTGTGCCTCGGGCCCGCCGTCGGCCAGGTCCTTCAGCACCCGGGCGATGGCGGCGCCCTCCTCGTCGGGGAAGCCGATGAGGCGGGCGAGGACGAGCACGGGGAGCGGTTCGCAGAATTCGGCGACGAGGTCCGCGGTGCCCCGGGCGCACACGTCGTCGATCAGCCGGTCGGCCAGCTGCTCGCAGTGGCCGCGGATGCGGAACGGGTCGGCCCCTTCGAGCGCGGGCGCGACCATCCGGACGTGCCGCCGGTGTTCCTCCCCCGCGCTGAAGTAGATGGACGGCATGGGGCGCCCCACCATCGGCAGCAGCGGCCAGTCGTCCGGGACGTTCGGCCACTGGTTCCAGAGGCCGACGTCGCGCGGGAACAACTCCCCGTCGCTGGTGACCCGGTGGAGCTCCCGGTACCCGATGACCAGCCAGGCCGGGAAGCCGCCCGGCAGCTCGACGGGCACGACAGGCCCGTGGTCGCGCCGCATGGAGCGGTAGACGGTCTGGGGCTCGGCCTGGAAGCCGGGCCCCCAGAGCGGCACTGCACCGGCGTGGGCGGGGCAGCCGGCGGGGGCGGCCGGCGCGGACTCTGCCGGAGAAGGGCGTGTCATGAATCCTGACTCCTGTGGCGACGACTGCACGCGTCAAGATCACGCGACAACACTCGTTCACTATAAGGAGTTTGTGTGACGCAAGCCGGTCGATCGCGATCAATCCCGAACCGTGGACGATCGCGCCGGCCGCCCTCACCCCGTCCGCAGCCCCGGGTCGCTCACTCCCGGCTCGCCCGTCTCGACGTGCCCGGCGAAGCGCCGCAGGAAGGTGTCGTCCGCGTCGCCCGTGACGGTGACGTCGTACCAGCGCTTGCTGCGCCGCAGGTCGAGCGTGTGCTTGACGCTCTCGCCCGCGCGCACGGCGATCGTCCGCACCTCTCCCCCGTAGGCGCCTGCGCTGCGCAGGGTGAGCCGGACGGTTCCGGTTCCGGAGTGCGTGAGGGTGAGCTCCAGGGCACCCGATGAGGCACTATGACGGGCCGCCACTTCCGGGCCCGGGTTCTTGCCGGGGCTACGGAAGGAGCGCAGGAAGCCGTTCGGCCCGTGGACGGTGAGGTCGGTGACGCCCCGGGAGTACTTGGTGTTCCAGGTGTCGGCCACCGACGCGCCCGCGTGGGCGGTGTAGGTCCAGGGCCCGTCCGTGCGGTTGCCGGACGTCACGAGGAACTGGGCCCCGGCCTCCGGACCCCCGCCGAACGTGAGCCGGAAGGTCCCGGCGGCCGCGTCGGCGACGCCGTCGACGAACGGCGCGTACGGCAGCGGGCGGGTGGGCCGCGAGCCCGGCTCCTGGGCCGGCACCGCCCCGATGGAGGGCGGGACCGGCACGTAGTCGGGGTGCCGGTCGCCGTCCGGGGGCTCGTACGCGGCCGTGGACGGCAGTTCGGGCGCGGAGGCGTCCGTACTCCGAAAGTCGAAGGCGGAGGTGAGGTCGCCGCACACGGCCCGCCGCCAGGGCGAGATGTGCGGCTCGTGCACCCCGAAGCGCCGCTCCATGAACCGGATGACGGAGGTGTGGTCGAAGACCTCGGAGCAGGCGTAGCCCCCGGTGCTCCACGGCGACACGACGGTCATGGGCACGCGCTGGCCGAGCCCGTACGGCCCCGCCGCGTACCGCAGGTCGCCGGGGAAGTAGTCGGCGGCGGTGTCCACGGTGGACAGCCCCTGCGCGGGTCCGGACGGGACGAACGGCGGCACGACGTGGTCGAAGAACCCGTCGTTCTCGTCGTACGTGATGAACAGGGCGGTGCGGCCCCAGACCTCCGGGTCCGAGGTGAGCGCGTCCAGGACCTGTGCGATATACCAGGCGCCGTAGTTCGCCGGCCAGTTGGGGTGCTCGGTGTACGCCTCCGGGGCGACGATCCAGGAGACCGAGGGCAGCGTCCCGGCCCGGATGTCGGCCTTCAGGTCGTCCAGCAGACCGCCCCCGTTCTTCAGGTCGCTCCCGGTGCGCGCCTTGTCGTAAAGGGCGTCGCCCGGCTCCGCGTCGCGGTAACTGTTGAAGTACAGCAGCGAATTGTCCCCGTACGTGCCCCGGTACGCGTCGCTGATCCAGCCCCAGGAACCGGCCGCGTCCAGCCCGTCGCCGACGTCCTGGTACACCTTCCAGGAGACCCCGGCCTGCTCCAGCCGCTCCGGGTAGGTCGTCCAGCCGTACCCCAGCTCGTCGTTGCCCAGCTCGGGCCCGCCGCCCGCGCCGTCGTTGCCGGTGTAACCGCTCCACAGGTAGTAGCGGTTGGGGTCGGTCGACCCGATGAACGAGCAGTGGTACGCGTCGCAGACGGTGAACGCGTCGGCGAGCGCGTAGTGGAAGGGGATGTCGTCCCTGGTGAGGTGGGCCATCGTGGTGGCCGTCTTGGCGGGCACCCACTGGTCGTAGGCCCCCTTGTTGAACGCCCGGTGACCGCCCGCCCAGTCGTGGTTCAGGTCCTGGAGGAACTGCAGGCCCAGCTTGTCGGCAGGCGGCCGGAAGGGCAGCACCTCCTTGCCCGTCGCGTCCGCCTGGTGCCACACCGGCTTCCCGCTGGGCAGCGTGACCGGGCGCGGATCGCCGTAGCCGCGTACGCCCTTCATCGTCCCGAAGTAGTGGTCGAAGGAACGGTTCTCCTGCATCAGGACGACGATGTGCTCGACGTCCTCGATGGTGCCCGTGGTGCCACGCGCCGGAAGGGACGCGGCGCGGGCGATGCTGCTCGACAGGGCGGTGAGGGCGACGGATCCCCCGGCGAGCTTCAGGAGCCGGCGGCGGTCGATTTCTGCCATGGGTGGGGGCCTTTGCGGGTGGGGGGATGTGGGGGAAGCGACTGGAGTGTTCCAGACCCGGCGGGCTCCCGGTAAGACCCTTGCGGCGTGCACGGAGTGACGCCGGGCGGAACAGTCGGCGAACCTACCCGGCGTGGCCGGGTTCATTCCCCCCGCTGTGCGGGGCCCTCACACGGGTCGGTCCCGCCTCACGTGGCGCTCCGCTCGCTGACCAGCCTCAGGTCGCGGACCACCGCGCGCTGGTGCGCCGCGCCGACCAGGCCCAGGGTGGGGCCGGGGCGGCCCTCGCGCAGCAGCACGCGCCAGCGCTCCGCGCTCCAGTCGGCCGGGGTGGTCGTGCTGATGAAGTCGTCGACGAGGGCGCAGAAGCGTTCCGGATCGGCGTGGAAGGGGAAGTGGCCGGCGCCCTCGAAGATCTCCAGGCGGCTGCCCGGCATCGCGGCGTGGGCGCGGTGGGCGTGGCGGACGGGGACGACGCTGTCACGGGAGCCCCACACGAGCTGGGTGGGCATGCCGGCGGTGAGGTAACAGCGGTCGAGCATGGTGATCATCTGGCCCTTCCAGTCCACCACCGAGCGCAGCGTGGCGATGAACGCGGCGCGGGACGTGGCGTCGGGCAGGGCGTCCACGACGTTCAGCATCTCCGTGGCGTCATGGCCGATGTCCGTGTCCATGAGCTTCATCAGGCCCGTGATCAGGCCCATCTGGCCGCGCATGCCGGGCAGCCGGAGCAGCGACAGCAGGAGGTCCGCGCCGGGCAGCGACACCGCGCGCAGGACCTTGGTGACCTCGCGGCCGACGCCACCGGCGCTGACGAGGATGAGGCGCTCGGTGTGCTCGGGGAACTGGTAGGCGAACTGCATGGCCACGCCGCCGCCCAGGGAGTGGCCGATCAGGGTGGCGTGGTCGATGCCCAGGACGCCCAGGAGGTCGCGTATCCCGTTGGCGTACGCGGCGACCGAGTAGTCGGCGCGCGGCTTGTCGGAGGCGCCGTGGCCGAGGAGGTCGGGGGCGATGACCGTGTGGGTGCGCGCCAGTACGGGGATCAGGTGCTCCCAGGTCGCGGAGGAGCCGCCGATGCCGTGGATGAGGAGGATCGCCGGGCCGTGTCCGGCGGTCCGGTAGGCGCGGCGGTATCCGTGGACGGTGTGGAACCTGAGGTGCACGTCCACGTCGTCCGGCTGCTGCGGCGGGCTGGTCCGCGTGGGCAGGTGCTGCGCTGGTGCTGCGGAGCTGAGCACGAGATCGCCTCCCGTTTTTACCGGCTCATGTGGCTCATGCGGTGAGAGTTCCGAAGCTCCTCCATCTCAGCGTATTTCCACTAGTGCCTGTATTGAGTTGTGACGCGGCCCCACAACTCAATACAGGTACTGGGTTCCGGGTGGAGCGGGGCACCGGTGGCGCGCTCCCCGCCCCGGTGGCGGGCCGAGCGGGGAGGTGTAGATGCCGCCGGCCGCGATATCGGCGGCCGCCATGGCGTCGTACGCGGTCAGGATCAGCTCCTTCGTGCGGTAACCGCCGTACCGGGCCTCGTCCTTGCGCCGGACGATGGGAAAGGTGTCCAGGATGTGTCCGGTGTCCGCGCGGTCGATCCCGTAGAGGTGGAAGAAGAACGCGTCGAGTTCGGCGCGGATCCTGCTTCGGCGCTCCTCGTCCCAGCGGAACGGGGCTCCCGTGTCGCCCAGGTCGGCGGCGAACGGGCGCATGTCGTGGGCGGTGTAGGTGAGTTCGAGGACACGCGGGGTGAGGAAGTCCGTGTGGCGGCGGACGGTTTCCGGCGGCAGTACGGGGAGCTGGCGGATGTAGAAGAAGCTGAGGTTGAGCCCGGCCGCCTTCTGGCGGGTGACGTAGTCGTAGACGAAGGAGTTGAAGTGGGCGACCAGGGCGGCGCTGTCCCGTGAGGTCCTGGTGCGCAGCAGGAAGACGGAGTCGCCGATCGCGGCCGGCGGCAGGACGGCGGAGATCATGGTGCGCTGGTTGGTGGGGCTGCTGATACGGAGGAAGGCGAGCCAGCCGGGCGGGGCGTCGGGCGGTGTGTCGGCCCGGTCCACCCAGGTGCCGGGCACGGCGAGACGGGACGCCGAGGTCCAGGCGTCGGCCGTCAGATAGGAGGGCTGGTTCTGGCGTTTCACCGCGGTGGCGCTCTTCACCACGTCGGCCGCGCGGTGGTTGTAGGCGTCGACCATCTTCGCCTCGTACAGCGGCAGCATGGCCCGCTCCCCCCGGACGAAGGTGTTTCCGGCCGGCTGCCAGCCAGTGGCCGTCAGCTCGTCGCAGGTGCGGAAGCGGTGCGAGTCGTTGGCCATGTGGAACATCGTCGCGAAGGTGACACCCCACGGGTTGCCGTCCGGGTCGCCCTCGTCGACCAGGACGGGGACCCGCGAGTAGATGCCGAGGGTGATCTCGGCGTCGCGGCGGGAGCGGAAGACGGGGCAGGTGCCCGTGTTGGGGTTGAGGAGCGTGATCTCCCCGGGCGTCAGCATGAACACCCGTCCCGGGTCTTCGAGTTCGGCCGGGTCGCGTAGGAAGAAGGCGAATCTCGCGGCGGGTTCGCGCAGAGCGTCCCCGGTGACGGACAGGATGCTGAACTTGAACGAGCGGTGGACGTCCGGGAAGACAGGCGCCGCGTTCTCGAAGTCGTAAAGGGCGGCCAGTGCGCCCGTGAGCACCAGGTCCTTGAAGAAGAACCGGGTCGTCGCGTCGGTGGCGATGCCCGTGGGCACGATCACGCCCAGCCGGCCTCGTGGGCCGGTCAGCGCGCGGCCCGCCTCGGCGAAGACGGTGTACGTGTTGATGTCTCCGCGCCCGGTGAGCGGGAACCGCCCGCTGTCGCGAAGGAAGTGGCTCGTCCCCTCCGCCCGGCGTTTGGCCGCCTCGAACCCGGTGTGCAGAGCGGCCCGGTCCGGGTCGTCCTTCAGCGCGGCGATCAGCCGCTTGCGGGCGGCGGCGGTCGTCGCGGCGGCGATCTCCGGGTCGTGCTGGGCGAAGAACTCCTGCTCCTGGAGCTTGATGCGCTCCCACGGCGGGTTGCCCAGTACGCAGTCGAAGCCGCCGGCGGCGAAGACCTCGGGGAATTCCAGGTGCCAGTGGAAGAACCGGAAACGGTCGCGGAGCCGCGCGATCTCCTCGTGCGTGGCCCGGGGCGCGTCCCGCAGTTCGCGGAGGACCGCCTCGGTCACCGGCGGCGGTGCGTCCGCCGTCCTGCGCCACAGGAACGCGGCGCACCAGGCATCGGCGGTCCGCCGCGCGCCCACCCGGTCCGCCTCATCGCGCGGGGCGGCCCGCTCGGCCCTGTTCCGCTTCTTCAGCGCCCTGGCGCACCCCTTGTCGTCGCCCGCCGCGGGGGTGAACGCCGCCTCGGGGATGCCGAGCCGCAACAGGTCCGGCGTGGCGCCGATCAGGGAGTTGCCGTGCTTGACGCGGGCGTCCAGGAAGCCCAGCGGCCGGCCCGGCTCCGGGGCCTCCAGCCACAGCGACACCTTGGTGAGTTCGACCGCCATCGGGTTGAGGTCGACGCCGTGGACGCAGCGGGCGACGACCTCGCGGAGAGCCCGGCGGACCGCCTCCGGGGCCGGCTCCGCGGTGTGTTCGCGTACGGCGGCGACCCGGGCGGCGATGCGGCGGGCCGCCGCCACCAGGAAATGGCCGGAGCCGCAGGCGGGGTCGCAGACCGTGACCGCGAGCAGTTCCCGGGCGACGGCCTCGGACGGTTCGGCTTCCGTCGCGGTGGCCGCCTCCCGGCCGCGTGCGACGGCGGCGTCCAGCACGGGGTCCAGGGCCACGTCCAGCAGGCACTCGACCAGCGCGGACGGGGTGTAGTAGGAGCCGGTGGTCTTACGGGTGTTGCCGGGCAGCCCGACCAGCGCGAAGGTCCGGTCCGCCGCGTCGATACGGGGGACGAGCTGGAGGAGCGATTCGTAGACGGAGCCCAGTTCCTCGGCGTCCAGGACGCGGTGGTCGACCGTACGCGAGCGGCGTGCTGCCGGGTCCGGAGCCTGGGAGAGGTGGCGCACGGCGGCCAGCAGGTGCGCGTCGGACAGAGCAGGTCCGTCCAGCGGGGCATCGGCCTCCGTGACGCCGAAGATCCCGCCGAGACCGGGCAGGCCCAGGTCGGGGCGGCCGGCGTCACCCAGGCCGTCCAGGACGGTCCGCAGGGCCGCGTACAGCTCACCGTCGTCCTCCGTGCCGCGCTCCTCCCGGGCGAGTCCGCGCAGCCGGGCCGACGAGAAGTGTGCCGCGTACCGCTCCCTGGCGCGGGCGCTCGCGTCCGGGAGCAGAAGGGCGTCGCGGTCCTCGGCGACGAAGACGACGAGGAGGCGGAAGACCAGGCGCAGGAGCGCGTCGTACAGGGCGTGGGCGTCGGCGTTCTCACGCAGGGCCGTGTTGGCGGGGTGCCGCAGGAAGCCGGTGCCGAGGGTGGTGAGGGCGACCCGCACGCCCTTGCGGAGCCGGTCGCCGGTGCGGAGCCTCTCGCCCTCGCGGGGCCTCTCGCCCTCGCGGATCCGGTCGCCCGTGCGCAGCCGGTCCGGTGGCCGGGGCCGGCTGCTGGCGGTGGCGGGCATCAGGCGGGCTTCCCGGCGGAGTCGGTGGGAGGGGCGGGCGGAGGCCGGTCGAGCCGGGGACGGCCCGCGCCGGGTGCGGAAAGCGTATACGAGGGGGGTGCGGACGCCGAGAGGTCGCTCATCCCCGGCCGCGCTCCCGCGTCGGCCGTCCCGACCGGCGGTCCGGGGCGGCCGATGGCCAAGGGCCCGGCGGCCCGGAAATCGCCCCCCCTCTACGATCGATCAGGTGTGCGCAAACGTGATCGTCGCCGAAGACGACGAGAATCAGGCCGAACTCCTCCGCCGCTACCTCGAACGGGAGGGCCACCGGGTGACCGTCGCCCCCGACGGTCTCGCGGCGCTCGACGCGGTCCGGCACCAGGAACCGGACCTGCTGGTCCTCGACGTGATGATGCCCCGGGCCGACGGCCTCGACGTCGTACGCGTGCTGCGCGCGGAGCACCGTGAGCTGCCGGTGCTGATGCTGACGGCCCGCACCACGGAGGACGACCTCCTGCTCGGCCTCGATCTGGGCGCCGACGACTACGTGACCAAGCCGTACAGCCCACGTGAGCTGATGGCCCGGGTGCGTACGCTGCTGCGCCGCAACCGGCGTGCCTCGGGCGGCGATCCGGACGACGCGGGAGTGCTGCGGGTGGGGGCGCTGGTCGTCGACGCGGTCCGGCACGTGGTGTCGGTGGAGGGGCGGGGCGTGGAGTGCACGCCGGGCGAGTTCCGGATCCTGTCCACGCTCGCCGCCGAGCCCGACCGGGTGTTCTCGCGGCAGCAGCTGCTCGCCGAACTGCACGGCTTCGACCGGTACATCAGCGACCGGACGGTCGACGTGCACGTGATGAACCTGCGCAAGAAGATCGAACCGGCCCCGCGCCGGCCGGTCCGGCTGCTCACCGTCTTCGGTGTCGGCTACAAACTGACGGACCCGGCGAAGGCGGCGGCCCGTGCGGCGACTTCGTAGCGCGCGGCGAGCTTCCGCGCCGGAGCGGGCGAACGGTGCGCGGCGGTGCTCCGATACCGGCGCACGGCGCTCTCCCGGTACCGGGGCGCGGCGGTCCGTACCCCTGCGCAAGAGTCTGTTCGCCCGGCTGCTGGCCGTATCGGCCCTGGTCGCGGCGTGCTCGGTGGCGGCGACCGCCTGGCTCGCCGTGCAGACGACGTCCGGCGCGATCCGCCAGGAACAGGGCCAGAACCTGGCCGCCGACGCCCGGATCTACCACCAGCTGCTCGGGTACGCGGCGGCTCATCCCACCTGGGACGGCGTCGAGAAGACGGTACGGGAGCTGGCCGGGCAGTCCGGGCGGCGGATCGCCCTGACGACCCAGGGGCGCGCCCCGCTCGCCGACTCGGCGGCCCCGGACGCGGCGGCCCTCCCGGCCCAGGCGTCGGCCGTGGTCGACCCGTTGTCCGTGGACACCGCGCTGGCCTCCGAGGGCGCCGGGGTGACGGGCACGAGCACGGACCGGGTCGATCCGCGCGCGGTGGGCCCGTTCCGGCTGCCGGCGTCGGAGCGGGCCCGGCTGCGGAAGATCGCGGACCGGGGTGTGGCCTGCCTCGGCGACTTCGGGATCGCCGCGGACGTGGTGGCGGGTGCCAGCGGCCGGCCCCTGATCCAGGTGGTGGGCGGCAACGACCCCGAGCGGATCCAGGGCACCCGGTGCGCCGTCGACGCGCTGGACACCCCGACGGCCACCGAGCGGAAGGCCCTCAAGGCACTCAACCAGCTGGCCGACGCCTGTCTGGAGCGCCAGGGCCGCGACGGTGTCCACCTCAAGCTGGGCCTGTCCTGGGGGCAGGCATCGGAGACCGTACCGGCGGAGGCGGTTCCGGTGCCCGCGGCGGCGGCGCCCACCCTGCCGCCGTCCACCGCACCGAGCGTCCGGGCGACCGAGGCGCCCCGCGAGGAGCCGAGCCCGGTGGCGAGCGCCGTACCGGGTCCGGGTGATCAGCAGGCGGCCGCCACCAGTGCGGACGACCGGGCCGTCGCCTCCTGCGTGGGCACCGCCCGCCGGGAGCAGCTCAGTTCGTACGTCGCCTCGCCCGCGCTGCTGTTCATCGGCGACCCGGGCGGCGCCACCGTGCCCGGCTTCGACCTCTCCCCGGCGAACACCGCGCGGATCGCGGGCGCGGCGGCCCTGGTGCTCGCCCTGACCGTCGGCGCGTCGGTCCTCGTCGGCGCCCGCCTCGTACGCCCGCTGCGGGACCTGACGGGGGCCGCCCAGCGGATGCGGGACGGGGAGGACACCGCGCCGGTGGTGGTCGCCGCGGACAACGAGATCGGGCGGCTCGCCGCGACGTTCAACGACATGTCGGCGCACCGCGCCCGTCTGGAGGCCCAGCGCAAGGCCATGGTCAGCGACGTCGCCCACGAACTGCGCACCCCGCTCAGCAACATCCGGGGCTGGCTGGAGGCGGCGCAGGACGGGGTGGCCGATCCGGACCCGGCGTTCATCGAGTTCCTGCACACCGAGGCGGTCCAGCTCCAGCACATCATCGACGACCTCCAGGACCTCGCCCAGGCCGACGCCGACGCGCTGCGGCTGCATCCGGAACCGGTACGGGTGGCGGAGCTGCTCGATCAGGTCGCCGCCGCGCACCAGGCCCGGGCGGACGCGGCGGGCGTCGCGCTGCGCGTCCGGCCACCCGACTCGCCCCTGCCGCCGTTGACGGCCGACCCGGTCCGGCTGCGGCAGGCCGTGGGCAACCTGGTGTCCAACGCGGTGCGTCACACCCCGGCGGGCGGGGGGGTCACGCTGCGGGCGTACGGCTCCGAGGACGGGGAGGCGGTGTTCGTGGACGTCGCCGACACGGGGAGCGGCATCCGGGCGGACGACCTGGTCCACGTCTTCGACCGGTTCTGGCGGGGCGAGAAGTCCCGGAACCGTCGCACGGGCGGCAGCGGGCTGGGCCTGGCGATCGTGCGCAAACTCGTGGAGGCGCACGGGGGTTCGGCCACGGCTGTGAGCACACCGGGTGAGGGCTCGGTGTTCACGCTCCGTCTCCCGGCCGACGAGGCGGCCCCTGGTACTCCGGACGACGCTGATGCGATGAACACAACGATCTGACAGCTTCCTCACAACTTGGCGCGAGCCTGTCCGCATGCCTCGCACCGCGGTGCGCACCCGCACCGCGGCCGCCGCCGAGGCGATTCCGGAACGGAGCCCTGCCCATGCCCCTGCGCACAACCCTGCGCACCGCCCTCCTCGCCGCCGTCGCGGCCGGCGCGGTGTGCGTCCCGGCCACCGCGGCCTTCGCCGACTCCTCGGCCGAGCCGTCGGCCGCGCCGACCCGTCCCCCGGCGGAGCAGTCCTCCGAGCCGTCCGTCGTTCCTTCGGCCGAGCCGTCCCGCGCGGCGTCGACCGAGCCCACCGAGCCGCCCAGGGCGGTGCCCTCCGCAGCCCCGCGCGGCGGTGTCGCAGCCGGTGAGCACCCGGCCGGCACCTCCGGCGACAACACCACCGCCATCGCCGGCTCCGCGGCCGCCGCGCTGGTGCTGGGCGGCGCCGGGACGATCGTCCTTCGCCGCCGTACCGCCCGCCGCGACGGCTGACCCGTCCCGCAGCCGATGACCAGCAGTGGCGCCGCCCCACGACCGGGCGGCGCCACTGCCGTCGTACGACCCCTGGAGCCCCCTCCCATGCGCCGCACCCCTCTCGCCGCCGCCCTCGCCCTCACCGCACTCGCCGCGCTGACCGCCTGCTCGGGCGCCGACCCGGCCCCCGCGCCCTCCCCGTCCGACACCCCGGCCTCCTCGACAACCGCCGGCAAACCGGCCCCCGAGGCCACCGCCGAACCCCCCGCCCACGTCTCCATCCCGTCCCTCGGCGTGGACTCCGACGTCATGCGCCTCGGCCTCAACCCCGACCGCACGGTCGAGGTCCCCCCGGCCGACAAGGGCATGACCACCGGCTGGTACACCGGCAGCGCCGTCCCGGGCGAACCCGGCGCCGCGGTCCTGATCGGCCACAACGACACCCGCTTCGGCCGCGCGGTCTTCCACGACCTCCGCAAGATCACCAAGGGCGCGGACATAGCGATCCGCGACGCCGGCGGCAGAACAACCCACTTCGAGGTCACCGCCCGCGAAACGGTGAGCAAGAACGCCTTCCCCACAGCCCGCGTCTACGGGCGCACCACGGACCGCGCCCTACGCCTCATCACCTGCGACGGCGCCTTCGACACGAACGGCCACCCGGTGGACAACCTGATCGTGTACGCGAAGCGCAAGTAGAACCGGCGCCGACCTGCGCCCCGCGCTCCCGGGGCGCAATCTGAGGCGAGGAACCACTCCGGAGGGAGTGGGTCGCCATGAACCGTCAGGCGTACGGCCACCTGGTCCACGGTGGACCGGCAAGGACGGCGAGACGAAGACCGTCGGCGAGGTCATCAGCGGAAACTGCGCGGGACTCGGCATGGCCGAGGAGAGCTTCCTGAACGAACCGCACCCGCGCCCGGGCGAGTTCGTGCGGGCGACCACGGTCCTCATGGTCCCGGACGGACCTGGAATTCGACGATCGTCAGGACTTCGGCATGTTCAAGGTCGAGACCCACGCGTCCAACTGACCGCCGACGGCCGTCAGGCGCTGTTGCGGAAGACGAGCAGGTAGCGCCAGAAGAGGAGTCTGCGGATGCTGCACCCGGGCAGCAACGTCGCCGCTTCCCGGCGGATCTCGGCCAAGGGCATGGCCGGCTGCCGCACCGGCGCACTCACCCCCTCCCGGTGACTCGCGGCGGGGCGGAACCGGTCCCTCGCACCGATCGCCAGCCTGGCGGCGGCGTTGGCCGGCACGGCTGCCAGGCTCCAGGCCCAGTCGAGGCGGGTCCGTTCCGGGTAGCACCCCAGGATCACCAGGACACCGCCGGGCGCGAGCGCGTCACGCAATGCGGCGACGGTTGCGAACGGCATGTGGTGGATGCTCGCCAGGCACGAGATGAAGCCGTAGTGCCCCCGGAGCAGGACTAGTTCGGTCACGTCCGCGTGCCGGAAACGCGGACTCCGGTCCTCGGCCGCCCCGCCGGAGAGGGCGCGGGCCTCCGCGATGGCCTCCTCCGACGGGTCGACCGCGTCGACCGGCATGCCCAGGCGGGCGAGCCGCCGCGCGAACCGGCCGGTCCCGCACCCCACGTCCAGCGCCGCGCCGCAGTTCCGGGGCACTTGGCGCAGCAGCAAGCGGTGGTAGTGGTCGTTGTGATCGAAGGGCATGGCCCCGACCCTGCCACAGCGCCCCCACGCACGGGACCGCGCTCACGCGTTCCGTCGGAGGCGCTGCGCGAAGCGCCCGTCCACGTGGAGCGGCGCCCGGTCGCCCGGTCCGCCCCGGGCCGTTCCGTCCACTCGCCGCCCACCCCGCCCCGCGCGACCATGAGTACGGGGACCCCACGGGGCAACGCACCGGGAGGCATCCATGGCGCACACGGGCTCCAGTGACCACTCCACCGGCACCGATGTGCTGATCGTCGGCGCCGGGCCCGTCGGGCTGAGTGTCGCGGCGGAGCTGTCGCGGCGCGGGGCGGCGTGCCGGCTCGTCGACCGGCTGCCGGGGCGGCTGCCGTACGCGAAGGCGGTGGGTATCCAGCCGCGCACGCTGGAGCTCTGGGACCGGATGGGGCTGGCCGGGGCCGTGCTGGAGGCGGCGGCGCCGATGTACGGGCAGCTGATCCACGTCGACGGGGCCGAGGTGGCCCGGATCGAGCTCGCGCTGCCGCCCGAGGTGCCCTACGGCTTCGCCTCGCTTCCGCAGTACGAGACCGAGCGCATCCTGGAGGAGTACGCCGCCGGTCTCGGCACGGTCATCGAGCGCGGGACCGAGCTGGAGGGCTTCGACCAGGACGCGGACGGGGTGACGGCGAGGCTGCGTACGGCCGACGGCGGGACCGAGGAGGTGCGGGCCGGGTATCTGGTCGGCTGCGACGGTGCGCACAGCACCGTACGCAAGGGGCTCGGGCTCTCCTTCGAGGGCGGGGCGTTCGGCGAGGAGTACATGCTGGCCGACGTCGAGGCAGAGTGGGACCTGCCGTACGGGTACGGGGTGCGCGCCAGTCACACCGCGGACGACGGGTCCACGGACGATCTGCTGGTCTGCATTCCGCTGCCGGGCACAGGCCGCTACCGGATGTCCATGCTGGTGCCGCCCGCGCTCTCCACCGGTCCGGCGGACGGCGGCGAGGTGGCGCACGGTCTTGAGGGCGGGCGCACACCGGCGCTCTCGGACATCCAGGCCGTGGTCGACCGCCTGGCGCCGAGGCCCGCCGTCCTGTCGCGGATGCGCTGGTCATCCGTCTTCCGGATCGGCCACCGGATCGTGGACCGGTACGGCGAAGGGCGGGTCTTCGTCGCGGGCGACGCCGCGCACATCCATCCGCCGACCGGTGCGCAGGGCATGAACACGGGCATCCAGGACGCCTGCAACCTGGCCTGGAAGCTCGCCCTCGTGGTGCGCGGCGAGGCCGGGCCCGCGCTGCTGGCCAGCTACGACGCCGAGCGGCGGCCGGTGGGCGAGGAAGTCGTCGGGCGGACCGTCCGGCACGCCACCCGGGGAGTCGAGAACGACGCCGACGACCTGCGGACCGTACTGCTCCGCGAGGCCCAGCTGCTCGTCGACTACCGGGACGGTCCGCTGGCCGGTGCCCCGTACGGGCCGGCGGACGCCCCGCAGCCCGGCGACCGCGCCCCGGACTGCGCGGGGCTGACCCACCCGGTGGCGGCCTGTCCGCTGCGGCTGCTCGACGTACTGCGCGGCCGGACGGGCCATGTGCTGCTGCGGTACGCGCCGCGGGGTGTCGACGCGGCGCAGATGGGCGGCATGGACACCGTCACCGTGGTGGCGGGCGACGCGCCGGCGAACGCGTCCGGCTACCGCGACACGGGCGGCGAGTTCGCCCGGCTCTACCGGCCGGACGGGCCGACCGGCTTCGTCGTACGCCCGGACGGTCAGCTCGGCGCCCGCTTCCCGCTGTCCCTCGCGTCCAACGCGCCGCCGCGTTATCTGGCCGCGCTGTCCGCCCGGGGCGCGGACACGCCCTAGCGCCGCGCCTTCGCCAACCGCTGCCGCCGTGCCTCGTACAGGACGATCGACGCCGCGTTCGACGCGTTGAGGGAGCTGGCCGAGCCCGTCATGGGGATGCTGACGACGTGGTCGCAGCGGTCGCGCCAGGCGTTGCTCAGGCCCGCCGTCTCGTTGCCGATGAGGAGCAGGACGGGCTGGGTGAGGTCGAACTCCGAGGCGTCGCACTCTCCGCCCTCGTCGGTGCCGACTACGAGGACGGGACGGCCCTGCGCGCGCTCCTCGTCGAGCCACTGGGTGACCTCGTGGTGGGAGGGGGTGCGAACCACGGGGAGGGCGAAGAAGGAGCCCGTCGTCGCGCGGACCGCCTTCGGGTCGTACGGGTCCGCCGCGTGGCCCGTGACGATGAGGCCGTGGGCGCCGAGGGCGTCGGCGGAGCGGACGATGCTGCCGATGTTGCCGGGCTGCGTCGGGCGGTCGAAGACCAGGCCGAGGAAGTCGTCGGCGACCGGGATGCGGGTCAGCTCGTCGGGGGCCATCTCGACCACGGCCAGGACCTCCGGCGCGCCCTCCGCCCGCTCGCTGAGTTCCGCGAGCAGCTCGGGTGCCACCGCGATGCGCTCGGTGGTGATGCCGCGCATCAGCTCCTCGGCCCAGCGGGACAGGGGGCGGCTCGCGTCGTACAGGAGGGAGCGGATCGTCCAGCCGTGCTCGACGGCCATGGTGATCGGCCGGACGCCCTGGACGATGAACTCGCGGGCGCGGCCGCGCTTGGTCCGGTTGGTGAGCAGCGTCTGGAACTGCTGAAAGCGGGCGTTGCGGGTCGAGATCCGCTGCACAGCCACCGGTGGGTCCTCCCAGGGGGTAATCGCTCGTCCGGCGGCGGCTTCGGCCGCCCCCGGAAACCAGAAATTCCCACGGTTCGCGATGAACCGTGGGAACTGGATGAGTGTCCGAGGGGGGACTTGAACCCCCACGCCCGATAAAGGGCACTAGCACCTCAAGCTAGCGCGTCTGCCATTCCGCCACCCGGACCAGGTGATCCGCCGCGGTCTCCCGTGGCGACAAAGAAAACAATACCAGGGGTTTGGGGTGCCTCTCACCTGCATATCGGGGGGCCCGCCGGTGGACATTGCGCTGGTCAGTGCGGTGCGGGGGTCTCCGGGACCCATTTCCGCCCGGGGCCGTGCCGCACCCGTACGGACCGTCGCCGCGTACGTACGGACCGTGGAGCCGGAGGGTCGGCGGCTGGGTCCACCGGCGGGTGGACGGGGCGGGTTACTTTCGCTCGCATGAGTGATCGCGGCTCCCGTTCTCCCCGCGCCCTGTCCCCTCTGCGCGAGCATCTGCGCGAGACCTTCTGGTTCGCCCCGGCCCTCACGCTCGTCGTCGCGTGCGTGCTCTGGTTCGTCGCCTCGGCGCTGGACGAGAGAATCGTCTCGTACCTGCGCGAGGAGCAGGCGTACGAGGAGATCAACGACCTGGTGAAGGTCGCCGAGGACACCAAGCAGATCGTCGTCACGGTCAGCTCGGCGATGATGACCTTCATCGGTGTGGTCTTCAGCATCTCGCTGGTCGCGGTGCAGATGGCGAGCGGGCAGCTCACGCCCCGGGTGGTGCGGATCTTCGTACGGAGCCGGATCAGCAAGCTCACCCTGTCGGTGTTCCTGGCGACGTTCGTGTTCTCGCTGCTGGTCCTCAGCTCGTACGAGAGCGAGACCGATCCCCGCCGGGTCACCTCTCTGCCGTTCGTGCAGAGCGTGGTGACCGCCCTGCTCGTCGGGCTCAGCCTGCTGCTGTTCATCGGGTACGTGAGTTCCACGTTGCGCCTGATGCAGATCGGGCCGGTCCTCGACCACATCACCCGGGACACGTTCAAGGTGCTCGGCGGGATGCCGGCCGGGCGGCCCGGCGAGGGTCCCCTGCCCGACGAGAGCGGGCAGATCCTGTACGAGGGACGGGCCGGTGTGCTCCGCGACGTCAACGTGGCACGGCTCGTCCGGGCCGCCCGGCGGCAGGGCGTCGTGCTCCGGCTGGTCCCCCGGCTCGGAGACTTCGTGGTGCCGGGGACCCCGGTGCTCGCGGTGCACGGCGGGGCGGCGCCGGGGCGGCACGCGCTGCGGTACACGGTCTCCGTGGGCGTCGAGCGCACCCTGCACCAGGACTTGGCGTTCGGGCTGCGCCAGCTGTCCGACATCGCGCTGCGGGCGCTGTCCGCCGCGACGAACGACCCGACGACTGCCGTGCAGTGCCTGGACCGGATCGTGCAGTTCCTGGCGGCGGCCGTGCGGCTGCCGCTGGGAACCGTGCACCACCGCGACCGTTCGGGCGCGGTGCGGCTGGTGCAGGACGTGCCGTCGTGGGAGCACCTGGTGGACCTCGGCTTCGAGGAGGTACGCCGGTGCGGGGCGGCCGTCCCTCAGGTGTCGCGGCGGCTGCTCGCCGGGATCGACGACCTGTTGCCGCTGGCCGGGCCGGAGCGGCGGGGGCCGCTGGTCCGGCACCGCACGCTCCTCGTGCAGGCGGTGGAGCACGCGGTGCCGGACGCCGCCGAGCGGGAGTTCTCGCTGCTGCCGGACCGGCAGGGCATCGGCTGACACGACCGCGTCGGGCCCTTCCGCACGCGTGTGGAGAGGCCCGGCGCGAAAGGAACGAGGGTGCTACTTGCGCAGCGCCGCTATGCCCTCGTAGCCGATCCGCGCGTGGTTCAGGGACTGCGCGGGGTCGGTGGAACTCGGTGCGTTGTCCTGCTCGACCATCGGGTTGCGGTACTGGGACCGGCCGACGCGGGAGAAGAACGTCCGGTAGTCGATGACTCCGGTGCCGAACGGAACCATGTCGTAGCCGTCGCCACTGGTGGTGTTGGCGACGCCGTCCTTGGCGTGGAACAGCGGGTAGCGCTTGTTGTTGCGGCGGACCAGGGCCGCCGGGTCGAAGACGTTCTCCCGCTGCGAGCCGTCGAGGGCGGTGTAGGTGTGGAACTTGTACTGGGCGACGTGCGCCCAGAAGACGTCCATCTCCAGCCAGACGGCCTTCGGATCGGTGACCTTCAGGAAGTATTCGAGCTTGCGGACGCCGGAGCTGCGGGTGGGCCGCCCCTGCGCGTCCAGCGGTCCGCCGTCGAGCAGGAAGCCGTAGGCCGCGTCGTGGTTGTGCGTGTACAGCTTGATGCCCGCCCGGCGCGCGATCTGCCCCAGGGCGTTCCACTTGTCGGCGGCCACGTCCCAGTCGGCCCGGTAGGCACTGCCGGTGGGGTCGCCGCCGGTGCCCATGTGCTCCATGCCGAGGATGTTCGCCATCTCCAGGTTCCGCTTGAATTCGTCCAGGTCGCTCTGGTTCAGGGGCCAGGACGACGGGATGAAGCCGTGGTTGCCCTGCGCGCGCAGGCCGTACTCGTCCAGCCAGGCGCGCAGCAGTTTCGCGCCCTCCACCGTCTGGAGGTTGCTGCCGCCGGGTGCGTTGGCGTGCTGGCCGTATCCGGCGAACTCGACCTGCCGGTAGCCGAAGCGGGCCAGCTGCTTGAAGACCTCGCGGAAGCCCGAGGGGAGACCGGTGCTGAGCGGGTCCCGGCCCGTGGCGTCGCGGACGGTGTACAGGATGATGCCCCGCTTGTCCGCGGGGACGAGTGCCTGCCCGTGGCCGTGACCCCGGCCGTGGTCGTGCCCGTGGCCGTGACCCCGGCCGTGGTCGTGCCCGTGGCCGGGGTGGGCGAAAGCGGGCGAGGCGCCGAAGACGGGCGCGGCGATCGCCGTCGCCGCGGCGGCGGTGCAGGTACTGAGAAAGCGCCGGCGGCTGACGCCGAGGCTGCGGCGCAGGCTGTCGTCCGTCGCGGGTGCGTCGTTGTACGCGGTCATGGTGGGTCCTACCTTCGTTCTGGGCTCGACGGGTCCCCTGGGAGACCGGCCAGCGTGAGGAGCAGGGACTTCACTTCGGTGGCCCGGACGGGTCCGGTGAACGCGTGGGGGGTGGAGCAGAGGATGAGCGGACCTTCTTCGTCGCTCGGGGGGAGGCGGCCGTGGCTGCCCCGTATCGGTGAGGGGTCCAGCGGCACGACCGCCAGGCGGTAGCGCATGCCGAGCTTCTTGCGGGCGATGGCCGTGGCCGCCTTGACCCGGACGTACGGGTCCTCGGGGTCCATGAAGAGCTCGACGGGGTCGTAGCCGGGTTTGCGGTGGATCTCGACGAGCTGCGCGAAGTCGGGTGCGCGGTCGTCGTCGAGCCAGTAGTAGTACGTGAACCAGGCGTCCGGGTCGGCGACGGCGACCAGCTCTCCGGAGCGGGGGTGGTCCAGACCGTGGGCCTTCTTGCCCTCGTCGTCGAGGAGGAGGTCGATGCCCGGGAGCCCGGCCAGGGCCTCACGGGCGGCTTCGATGTCTTCGGGCCGGCGTACGTAGACGTGCGCGATCTGGTGGTCGGCGACGGCGAAGGCCCTTGACGCCATCGGGTCCAGGTATTCCATGCCGTCCTGGGTGTGGACCTCCAGGAGGCCGGCGCGGCGCAACGCCCGGTTGATGTCGACGGGCCGGTCGACCCGGGTGATGCCGTACTCGGAGAGGGCGACGACGGTACGTCCCTCGCGGCGCGCGTCGTCCAGGAGCGGGGCCACCGCGCGGTCCAGGTCGGCCGCGGCCCGGAAGGCGCGCGGGTCGTCGGGGCCGTAGCGCTGGAGGTCGTAGTCGAGGTGCGGGAGATAGCAGAGGGCGAGGTCGGGGCGGCGGGTGTCCAGGATGTGGCGGGTGGCGTCGATGATCCACTGGGAGGAGACGAGGTCGGCGCCGGGCCCCCAGAAGTGGAAGAGGGGGAAGGTGCCCAGCTTGTCGGTGAGTTCGTCGTGGAGGGCCGGAGGGCGGGTGTAGCAGTCGGGTTCCTTGCGGCCGTCCGCGTAGTAGACGGGGCGGGGGGTGACGGTGTAGTCGGTGTCGGCCCCCATGGCGTACCACCAGCAGATGTTGGCCACCGTGTAGCCGGGGTGGGCGCGGCGGGCGGCGTCCCAGAGCCTGTCGCCGGTGACGAGTCCGTTGTGCTGGCGCCACAGCAGGACGTCGCCGAGTTCGCGGAAGTACCAGCCGTTGGCGACGATGCCGTGCTCGGCGGGGGTGGTGCCGGTGAGGAAGGTGGACTGGGCGGCGCAGGTGACGGCGGGCAGGACGGTGCCGAGCGGAGCCCGGGTACCGGACTGTCCCAGAGCCCTGAGGTGGGGCATGTGCTCGAGGAGGCGGGGGGTGAGCCCGACGACGTCGAGGACGAGGAGGGGTGTGGGCGGGGTGGCCGCCCCGGCGGTGGTCATGGCAGCTCCTTGAGGCCGAGGTCGGTCAGGAGGTCGCGGGCGAGGGCGAGTTCGGCGGCGATGCCCTCGGCGAGCCGGCCGCGGGTGCGGGGGCGCAGCCCGGCGGGAAGCGCCTGCCAGGTGTACGTCTCGACCTCCAGGTGCCGGGTGAGCGGCCTGGCGCCGCCGACGAGCCGGGCCAGCGTGGCGCGGAGGACGGGGAGTGTGGAGGTGAGCGGGGGTGCGGGCGGTGCGTGCAGCGGTACGTGGAAGTGGGCGCGCCACGGGGCGCTGTCGGGCAGGATCTCGCCGGTGACGGCTTCGTCCAGGTCGTCGGTGCCACGCAGTCCGGCGGCGGTGGCGGTCCGGGTCTGGTGGAGGAAGCGTGGTTCGGCGAAGGCCGCGAGGGCGGTGCGCACCTCGGGGAGATGCGGGTGTTCGGCGTGCAGGGCGGCGGAGAGCTGCGCCTTGACGGTGGGGATACCGGCGGCGGTGAGGGCGTCGATGGCGGTGTCCGGGTCTTCGAAGGACGTGGCGAGGTGGCAGGTGTCGACGCAGACGCCGATGCGCGGGTGGCCGACGGCGGTGAGGGGGGCGATGGCGTCGGCGGTGGTCTCCACGGTGCATCCGGGTTCGGGTTCGAGGCCGATCCGGATGGATTTGCCGGTGAGTTCGGCGAGGGCGTCGAGGCGTTCGCCGAGGGTGGTGAGCGCGTCGAGTGCGGTGCGAGCTGCTTCGGGATCGCCCGAGTACGGGGTGCGCCAGGCGAGGGGCAGGGTGGAGATGGTGCCCTCGGTGACGTCGTCGGGCAGGAGCGCCGCGAGCAGCCGGGCCAGGTCGGTGGTGTGGGTGAGGCGTTCGGGGTCCGTCCAGTCCGGCCTGTAGACGCGGTACTTGACCTCTTCGTCGCCGAAGCCCTCGTACGGGAAGCCGTTGAGGGTGACGACTTCGAGGCCGCGGCGGTCGAGCTCGGCGCGCAGGGAGCGCAGTCGCGAGGGGTCTTCGACAAGCGTGCGGGCTGCGTCCCGGGCGAGCCAGAGGCCGATGCCGATGCGGTCGCGCCCGAGCCTCCTGCGTACGGGCTCGCAGTGATCGCGGAGTTGGGCGAGGACGCCATCCATGGTTTCGGCGGGGTGGACGTTGGTGCAGTACGCGAGGTGGACGACGGTTCCGTCGGGGTGGCGGAAGCGCATGGCGTCACTCCCCTCCGCGCAGGATGGAGTTGCCCTCGTGGAGTGGTCGGGGTGCGGGGGCGTCGAGGTGGAGGCGGCCGCTCTGTCCGTAGAAGGCGACGGGGTTGCGCCAGAGGACCTGGTCGACGTCGTCGTCGGTGAAGCCGGCGGCGAGCATGGCGTCGGCCACCCGGCGGGTCTTCAGCGGGTCGCTTTTCCCCCAGTCGGCCGCGGAGTTGACGAGGACCTTCCCGGTGCCGTGGCTCTTGAGGATCGCGATCATGCGGTCCTCGTCCATCTTGGTGTCGGGGTAGATGGAGAAGCCCGCCCAGCAGCCGCTGTCGAGGGCGTCCTTCACGGTCGTCTCGTTGAGGTGGTCGAGGAGCACCGCCTCGGGGTCGAGGTGGGACTCCCGGACGACGTCGATGGTGCGGCGCAGGCCGGTGAGTTTGTCGCGGTGCGGGGTGTGGACGAGGGCGGGCAGGCCGTGGTCGGCGGCGAGCTGGAGCTGGGCGGCCAGTGCGTGGTCCTCGGCCGGGGTCATCGAGTCGTAGCCGATCTCCCCGACGGCGACGACGGAGTCCTTGACGAGGTAGCGGGGCAGGGCGTCGAGGACGGGGGTGCAGCGGGGGTCGTTCGCCTCTTTGGGGTTGAGGGCGAGCGTGCAGTGGTGGGCGATGCCGTACTGGGCGGCGCGGAAGGGCTCCCACCCGAGGAGGCCGTCGAAGTAGTCGAAGAAGCTGGCCGGTGAGGTGCGGGGCTGGCCGAGCCAGAAGGAGGGTTCGACCAGTGCGCGGACCCCGGCGTCGTACATCGCCCGGTAGTCGTCCGTGGTGCGCGAGGTCATGTGGATGTGGGGGTCGAAGATGCGCATCAGGTCTCCTCCGTGGGGGCGGTGGGAGCGGTGGGCCCGGGTGCCGTGAGGGCGAGGACGTGGTGCAGGCCGGCGGGGACGGGGCGGCCGGCCGCGATGCGTTCGGACGCGAAGTCGGCGAGCATGCGGGCGAGTTCGGCGTCGCCGCGCGATCTCCGGGCCAGGTCGTCGACGGCTTCGACGGGGACCCCGGTGAACAGGCACTTGAGGACGGCGTGGCGCCAGCCGTGCGGAGGGAGGTGGGCTGCGGCGTACGGGCCGACGGCTGCGGTGACGAGGGTGGTGTCGTTGGTGCGCAGGGCGTCCTCGACGAGGGGCAGGGCGGCCGGGCCTGGATCCAGTGCGGGCAGGGCCAGCAGGACGGCCCGGCGTTCGGCGGCGGTGCCCTGTTCGTAGAGGCGGGTCAGGGCCGGCAGGCCGGCTCGGGCCTCGACGAGCAGCAGGGCGCGTACGGAGTCGGCGTGTTCGAGTCCGCAGTGCCGGCCGGCGGCGGCGTACCTCAGCTCCCACGGCGGCACGGCGTAGCCGTCCGCGGGTGCGGTGTCCTTGTGGGCCGCGGCGTGGGCCGCCTCGGCGAGGGCTTCGTCGAGCCAGGCGCGCGCGGCTCCGCCGAGCAGGGTGTCGAGTTCCTCGCGGGTCAGGAGCGGGGTCTTCGGGGTGTGCGTCACGGTGTGCTCCCTTCGGCGGTCTCAGTGGTCCGACGGGCGGTGCTTGTTCAGGAAGTCGAGCGAGGAGCGGGCCAGTTCGGGGCCCGCGTGGGAGTGGCGGGGCAGTTCGACGACGGTGAGCCCGGCGTATCCGCTGCTTCCGAGGGCGTCGAGGGCGGCGAGGACGGGTGGGAAGTCGATCTCGCCGTCGCCGAAGGGCAGGTGTTCGTGGACGCCGCGCCGCATGTCCTCGATCTGTACGTGGCGCAGCCAGGGGGCGGCGTCGCGCACGCAGTCGACGGGCGGGGCGGGTTCCAGACACTGGCAGTGGCCGATGTCGAGGGTGAGGCCGAGGGGCTCGGGGTCACCGCTCAGCCTCCGGAAATGGTGGAAGTCGGCGAGGTTCGCGAGGAGGTGCCCGGGCTCCGGCTCGATCGCCAGGGGGACCCCGGTGCGCTCGGCGGCGCGGAGGACCGGGGCGAGGGCGCCGGTCAGCCGTTGCCAGGCGGCGTCGGGGGCCGTGCCCGGGGGCGTGAGGCCGCTGAAGCAGTGCACGGCGTGGGCGCCGAGGTCGGCGGCGACGTCGACGGCCCGGACGAGCAGGGCGGTCCTGGCCGCGCGGGCATCGGGATCCGGGTCCAGGAGCGAGGGGCCGTGCTTGCGGCGCGGGTCCAGGACGTAGCGGGCGCCGGTCTCGACGGTGACGCCGAGCCCCAACTGCTGGAGGCGGTCCGCGACGCAGCGGGCGCGGGCGGCGAGGTCCGGGGACATCGGGTCGAGGTGCATGTGGTCGAGGGTCAGGCCGACGCCGTCGTAGCCGAGGTCGGCGAGGAGGGCGAGGGCGTCGTCCAGTCGGAGGTCGGTGAGTCCGTTGGTTCCATAGCCGAGACGGAGGGTCATGTGGGGCTCACCTTCCGGGAGAGGGCGCGTGCGAGTGGCACGAGGCCCATGACGGCGAGCGCGGAACCGGCGGCTCCCGCGCGTGCGGCGAGGGCGGCCTGGAGCGGGATCATCGCCCGGATGCCGCTGCCGACGGCGCGCTGGGTGAGGGGTGGCGACGGGTTGAGCGCGGCGTGCGCGAGGGGGCGTGCGGCGGTGCGGAGGTAGCCGCCGGTGAGCGCGGTGAGCAGCAGCCGGGCGGGGGCTGACCGAGGCGGGCGGACCGCACCGCCACTGACGGGAGCCGGCCGCTCGCCCACCACCGCGCCGCCGACCGCGGCGACCGCCGCGAGCGCCGCCAGGGGCGCGCCCGTGGAGCCGCCCTGCGCCTCGTGGCGCGAGACGGTGGTGACCGCGTAGGTGTGCGCGCTCAGCAGGCAGGCGGGCAGGGCTGCGGCGGTCAGCTCGGTCCGGGCGGGAAGGGCACGCCCCGGCCCCGCCCCGGTGGCCACCGCCCCGAGCGCCAGGTCGAGTCCGCGGGCCGCCGCCATCGCGGCCGGGCCCGCCGGGGTGTGCTTCAGCCGGAGGTCGTACGCCCAGACGGTGGCCGCGAGACCGGTGGCCACGCCCAGGGCCGGGCGGCCCGCGCGGGCGGCAAGGGCCAGGCCGGCCGCCGTCAGGGCGCCCGCAGCCGTGAGGGCCGCGCGCGGTGTGATCCGGCCCGAGGGGATCGGGCGGTGCGGGCGGTCGACGGCGTCCTCCTCGCGGTCGGCCCAGTCGTTGAGCGCCATGCCGGCCTCGTACAGGCAGAGCGAGGTGCCCATCGCCAGGGCGGTGGAGCGGTCGGGGCGCCGGCCGGCGGCGGCGGCGCCCGCGAGGGCGTCACCGGGCACGGTGAACAGCGCGGAAATCCGCAGGAGTTCCGCCCAGGCGCGGGCCGTCACCGGTCACCCCGCAGCCGCTCGGCGAAGGCCAGCAGCGCCAGGTACTGCTCGAAGAGCCCGGCCGGTCCCCCGTCCGGGTCCTTGAAGTAGAAGCCGAGTTCGGGCCGGGGGCCGGTCAGGCCCACCTCGTGGGCTCGGACCAGCAGCCGGGCCAGGTCGAGGACCAGGGGCGCGGCCAAGGCGGAGTCGCAGCCCTGCCATGTGGTCTGGAGCACCATGCGGGTTCCGAGGAACCCGTCGAACGCGATGTGGTCCCAGGCGGTCTTCCAGTCGCCGAGTGCCGGGACGTCGTCGATGTGGACCTCGCCCTCGGGGGCGGCGCCCAGGGTGTCGGCGAGGACGCGTTCCTTGCCGGCGTTCTTCGCCGCGGCGGCGGCCGGGTCGGCGAGCGCTGCCCCGTCCCCGCCGCCCAGCAGGTTGGTGCCGGACCAGGCCCGTACGGGCAGGGCGCGCTGGACGAACATCGGGGCGAGCACGGAGCGCAGCAGGGTCTGGCCCGTCTTGCCGTCGCGGCCGGCGTGCGGAAGCCGCGAGGCGGCGACGGCGTCCTGGAGGGCGGGTGCGCCCAGGCCGGTGGAGGGGGTGAAGTTCACGTACGGGCAGCCGGCCCGGAGCGCGGCGGCGGCGTAGAGCGAGCTGGCGGGCAGCCGTACGGCGTCGGGGGCGGGCGCGGGCTCGGTGGAGGAGACGTTGACGACGACGGTCCTGGCCAGGCGGTTGCGGCTGCCGAAGTCCATGAGGTCGGCGGCGAACGCGGCGATGAGTTCCTCGTCGGTGCGGGTGTCGCCGGGGAGGGGCCCGCCGATGCGTATCTCCGCTTCGGCGGCGCCGAGTTCGGCCCGCACGGCCGACGGGAGGCCGTGCGGGAGCACTCCCCCGGCGGCCAGCGCCTCGGCCCGTTTCGGGAGGGGGCAGTCCAGGATGTCGTGGCCGCCGAATACGAGGGAGGTGACGGGTGGCAGGCCGCTTTCGGCGAAGGGAGCGGTCTCGGTGACCATCCCGACCGCCGGGTGGAGTCCCGCCGCGACCGCCGCACATCCCGCTGTGGCGGTGGTGGCGACGGAGCCGTGTGCTCCGATGAACCAGACTCCGGTACGAACGGCGGTTGCTGACACGAGCTGCCTCCCTGACTGAGGGTTCTGGCTGGGCCGATCCGGTGGCGCTGTACGGGAGAGGGAGGGCGGCGGGCGGTCCTGCGGGCACGCCCGCCGCCATTGGGGGGGACCGCCCTATGCCGAGGGCAGCTCCTTCAGCTGGATGTTGCGGAAGGACACCTGGTCGTCGGCCCCGTGGTTCTGGAGGCCGATGTAGCCGTCCTTGAGGCTGCGGACCGGGTCCGTGTTGGTGAAGTCGTTGATCTTCACGCCGTTGAGGAAGACCTGGAGCCGTTCACCGCGCACCTTGATCTCGTAGCTGTTCCACTGGCCGGGCGGCCTCAGTACCCGGTCGCGTGCCTTGATGTCGGCCGCTTTGAAGGTGTAGACGGAGCCGGTGGTGCGGTCCACGGCGTCGGAGGCGTCGATCTGGACCTCGTAGCCGTTGTTCACCGCGGACCAGGGGTCGTCGGACTCCGGGAAGCCGACGAAGACACCGGAGTTGTCGTCGCCCGCCAGCTTCCAGTCGAGCTTCAGGGAGTACGACGTCAACTCCTTGGCCTGGTAGGTCAGCAGGCCCATGCCGCCTTCGGAGCGCAGTTCGCCGTCGACCACGTCGAACTTCCCGGGGCCCGCCTGCTTCCAGCCTTCGAGCGTCTTGCCGTTGAAGATCGACCGGTAGCCGGTGCTCGGCTTGCAGTCGCCCTTGACCTGGCCGGCGGCGTACCGCATCCCGCCCAGGAGAAGCTTCCGGAAGTCCGCGTCGGCGTACGACTCCTTGGTGTGGCCGAGGCCCGTGTAGAAGGAGCGGCCTCCCTCGTAGGTCTGGCACCAGGTGATCGGGTGGTCGCCCTTCATGGTGCCGCCGGTGTAGGTGGTCTCGTCGAGCGTGGCGAGGACCTTGACCTTGTCGCGCGGGTTGGTGCGGTAGTTGTACAGCTCGTCGGTCCGCTGCCAGTCGTCGCCCAGGTGGGCGGTGGCCGGGTGCTTGTGGTCCTCGACGCGGACGGTGACGGGCTGGATGGCGGGGTGGCCGGAGAAGTAGGCGCCGACGAGTCCGCCGTAGAACGACCAGTCGTACTCGGTGTCGGCGGCGGCGTGGACGCCCATGTAGCCGCCACCGGTGGCGATGTAGTTCTCGAAGGCCTTCTGCTGGTCGGCATTGAGGACGTCACCGGTCGTCGACATGAAGACGACGGCGTCGTAGCGGGCCAGGTTGGCCGTGGTGAACTGGCCCGCCTCCTCGGTGGCGTCGACCGTGATGTTGCTGTCCTTGCCGAGTTCCTTCAGCGCGGCGACTCCCTCGGGGATCGCGTCGTGGCGGAAGCCGGCGGTCTTGGAGAAGACCAGGACACGCTTGGCGGTCCTGTCGGGCGGGGTGTTGGAGAGCTCGAAGTCGTCGATGTCGTACAGCGCTCCTTCACCTCCCTTGAAGACGAGGAACAGTTCGGTGGCCTTCTTCGGGACGCCGCGCAGGGGGACGTCGATGTCCTGGAAGGTCTCCCAGCCGCCGGTCACCGGCACCGGTGCGGAGCCGAGGATCTTTCCGGTCGGCGAGCCGGTGCGCACTTCGAGGAAGCCGCCCGCGCCGCCGGAGGAGATCCGGGCGGTGAGCTTGGTGGAGTCGCCGAGGATGTACGGCTTGAAGGAGATCCAGTCGTCGTTGTCGATGTCGCCGACGGTCCTGCCGCCTTCGGCGTTCGCCTTGTCGTAGGTCTTGATGCCGGACGAGTCGGTGAAGTGCTCGGCCTGGCGGTGGCGCGGCTGGAGCTGCGACTGGTCGTGGCCGGTCAGTGCGGCCTGGCCGCCGCCTCCGCCGTCGGTGTACGAGGCGTCGATGACGCCGAAGATGTTGGCGTTGGGGTCGTGCCCGCCGTCCATCTCCGTCTTGATGGTGCCGGTGCAGCCGTGCTCCGAGGTGATGGGGTGGCCGTGGCTGTCGTGGCCGAGGACGAAGCGGACCTCGATCTTGGAGCAGTCGATCGTGCCGTCCTCGGGGTCGGTGACGGTCACCTTGAACGGAATGGCGTCACCGAAGGTGAACAGCTGGCCGTCGCCGGGGAGTTCCAGCTTCACCGTGGGTGCCGTGTTGCCGACGGTCACATGCACGCTGGCCGATCCGGTGCGACCCGTGGGGTCCTTGGCGGTGACGGTGGCGGTGTAGGTGCCGTTCTTCTTGTACGTGTACGTGGGGTTCGCGGCCGTGGACGTTCCTCCGTCGCCGAAGTCCCACGCGTAGGTGAGCGTGTCGCCGTCGCCGTCGGTGGTGCCGGCGGAGGAGAACCGCACCTTGAGGGGTGCGGTGCCCGACGTCTTGTCGGCTGCGGCCTCGGCGATCGGGGAGCGTCCGCCGGTGGCGTTCTCGATGCGGTAGAGGGCGGAGTTCTCGTCGCCTCCGAACCAGGAGAGGCCGTAGTCCAGGACGTAAAGGGCGCCGTCGGGCCCGAAGGCCATGTCCATGATCTGGGTGCCGGACCAGGGGACGTCGTTGATGGACTCGACCTTGCCGTCGGCGTCCTGCTCGATCCGCTTGATCCACTGGCGGCCGAACTCACCGGCGAAGAAGTCCCCGTCGTACGCCTCGGGGAACTTGACGGGCGAGTCGAGGTCCGCGTCGTAGTGGTAGACCGGTCCGCCCATCGGGGACTCCGAGCCGGTGCCGAACTCCGGGACGGACCCGCCGTCGTACGGGATCCAGGCGGCCTGGGCCGGGGGCAGGTCGACGAGGCCGGTGTTGTGCGGCGAGGTGTTCTTCGGTGCCGCGCAGTCGAAGGCCGCGCCGGAGGTCTTGGTGGCGAAGTCGTAGTCCATGTACGGGTCGTTCGCGCCGGTGCAGTACGGCCAGCCGAAGTTGCCGGCCTTCGTGACCCGGGCGAACTCGACCTGCCCCGCGGGCCCCCGCTTGGGGTCGGCGGCGCCGGCGTCGGGCCCGTAGTCGCCCACGTAGACGATGCCGGTGGCCTTGTCGACGGAGAAGCGGAAGGGGTTGCGGAAGCCCATCGCGTAGATCTCGGGACGGGTCTTGTCCGTTCCCGGCGCGAAGAGGTTGCCGTCCGGGACGGTGTACGAGCCGTCGTCCGCGACCTTGATGCGGAGGATCTTGCCCCGCAGGTCGTTGCTGTTGCCCGCGGACCGGCGGGCGTCGAACGCCGGGTTGCGGTCCGGGCGTTCGTCGATGGGGGTGAAGCCGTCGGACGCGAAGGGGTTGGTGTCGTCGCCGGTCGACAGGTACAGGTTGCCGTCGGCGTCGAAGTCGATGTCCCCGCCGACGTGACAGCACATGCCGCGCGACGTCCGGACGTCGAGGACCTTCTTCTCGCTGCCGAGATCCAGGGTGCCGTCCTCGTTGAGGACGAAGCGGGAGAGCCGGTTGACCCCGTCGAAGGGGGCGAAGTCGGCGGCGGTGCCGGTCTCGGGCGCGTCGCCCGCCGGGGTGTCCAGCGGCGGCGCGTAGTAGAGGTAGATCGCCCGGTTCTCGCTGAACTCCGGGTCGACGCCGATGCCCTGGAGGCCCTCCTCGTCGTGCGAGTAGACCGGGATGACACCGGAGATCCTGGTGTTGCCCGCACTGTCGGTGATGCGCAGCTCGCCGCTGCGCGAGGTGTGCAGCACGCTGCGGTCGGGGAGCACGGCCAGCGACATGGGCTCGCCGGTCTCGGCGGCGCCCTTGGCGAGGGTGACCTGCTGGAAGTCCTCTGCGGCCGGCGCCGGAGCGGGCTCCTCGTGGGCGGCGGCGGTGCCCGAGGCGGCGCTCAGGCTGAGGGTGGCGGCGGCCAGGAGACCGCCGGTGAACAGGGCGAGGGATTTTCGGATGCGGAGCCTGGTGCGGCTGCCGCTGCGGGTTGTGTGCACGTGTCCTCCGGAGAGTGCCGGTTGTGCGGGCGGTGATGCCGTGCCGTTCGCGCGGGGACTGCCGCGCAGGTCAGCCGGGCCCGTGCGGCGCCGGTGACAGGGAAATGACGATGGCCTATGTCAGGGACATGCCCAAAACGGTATGCCCGTTCGTCCGGGACGGAAAGCCCTTGCGCACAGAGTTGCCGGACTTTTTCCTGGGCCAGGACAAAGCAGGGCGAGGGCAGGGCGGAGCAGCCCGGCGGCGCGTGCGGCACCGCCGGGCGCGGGCGGACCCGTCCGATGTACGAGGAGCGGGAATCCGGGGTGACGCCCCCGAAGAACGATCAGCCGTTGCCCCCGAACGCCGCGTCGAACGAAGCGCTCGGCGGGTCGAAGTCGTACCGCTTCAGCGATGCAAGCGCCTCCGGTGCCCCCGCCAGGCGGTCCATGCCGGCGTCCTCCCACTCCACCGAGACCGGGCCCTCGTAGCCGATGGACCGCAGCATGCGGAACACGTCCTCCCAGGGGACGTCCCCGTGACCGGCCGAGACGAAGTCCCAGCCGCGGCGCGGGTCGCCCCAGGGCAGGTGGGAGCCGAGGCGGCCGTTGCGGCCGTCCAGGCGCTTGCGGGCCTCCTTGCAGTCCACGTGGTAGATCCGGTCCCGGAAGTCGTACAGGAAGCCGACCGGGTCCAGGTCCTGCCAGACGAAGTGGCTCGGGTCGAAGTTCAGCCCGAAGGCGGGGCGGTGCTCCACGGCCTCCAGTGCGCGGTGCGTGGTCCAGTAGTCGTACGCGATCTCGCTGGGGTGCACCTCGTGGGCGAAGCGGACGCCCTCCGCGTCGAAGACGTCCAGGACCGGGTTCCAGCGCTCGGCGAAGTCCTCGTAACCCCGCTCGATCATGTGCGGCGGGACCGGCGGGAACATCGCGACCAGGTGCCAGATCGAGGAGCCGGTGAACCCGATGACGGTGTCCACGCCGAACGCGGCGGCGGCCCGCGCGGTGTCGGCGATCTCGGCGGCGGCCCGGCGTCGTACGCCCTCCGGTTCGCCGTCGCCCCAGATGCGGGCGGGCAGGATGCCTTGGTGGCGTTCGTCGATGGGGTGGTCGCAGACGGCCTGTCCGACCAGGTGGTTGGAGATCGCCCAGCACTTCAGGCCGTACTTGTCGAGGAGCTGCCGGCGGCCGTCCAGGTAGGCGGGATCCGCGAGCGCCTTGTCGACCTCGAAGTGGTCTCCCCAGCAGGCGAGTTCGAGTCCGTCGTAACCGAAGTCGCGGGCGTGCCGGCAGACCTCCTCCAGGGGAAGGTCTGCCCACTGGCCGGTGAAGAGGGTGAAGGGACGGGGCATGCGCGTTGCCTCCTAGAGCGGTACGGGGGTGAGGACGGAGTTCTTGGCGGCGCTCTCCTCCACCGCCGCCAGCACCCGCTGCACCTGGAGGCCGTCCGCGAACGTCGGGACGGGCGGGGCGCCTTCGGCGATGGCGCACACCACGTCGCGGGCCTGGTGGACGAAGGTGTGCTCGTAGCCGAGGGCGTGGCCCGGCGGCCACCAGGCCTCCAGGTAGGGGTGTTCGGGCTCGGTGACGAGGACGCGCCGGAAGCCGGCCGTGGCGGCGGGTTCGGTGTGGTCGTGGAAGGACAGTTCGTTGAGGCGCTCCAGGTCGAAGGCGAGAGAGCCGCGCTCCCCGTTGATCTCCAGGCGCAGGGCGTTCTTGCGGCCGGCCGCCATCCGGGTCACCTCGAAGGAGGCCAGGGCGCCGGACGCGAGCCGCCCCGTGAACACGGCCGCGTCGTCCACCGTGACCGGGCCGGTCCCCTCGGCCGCCGCCCCGCCGCCGAGACCTCCGGGCGGCCCGGCGGCCCGGGGACGTTCGCGCACGAAGGTCTCGGTCAGCGCGGACACCGCGACCAGCGGCTCCCCCGCCAGGTACTGCGCGAGGTCCACGACGTGCGCGCCGAGATCGCCGAGCGCGCCGGAGCCCGCGCGCTCCTTGTCGAGGCGCCAGGTCAGCGCGGAGGCGGGGTCGGTCAGCCAGTCCTGGAGGTAGACCGCGCGTACGTGGCGCAGGGCCCCGAGTCGGCCCTCCGCGATGAGGCGGCGGGCGTGGGCCAGGGCGGGCACGCGTCGGTAGTTGAAGCCGACGAAGGCCGCGCGGCCCCGGGCGGCGGCGCGCTCGGCCGCCGCCGTCATGGCCACCGCCTCGGCCACGGTGTTGGCGAGCGGCTTCTCGCACAGCACGTGCTTGCCGGCCTCCAGGGCTGCGAGGGCGATCTCGGCGTGGCTGTCGCCGGGGGTGCAGATGTCGACGAGCTGCACGTCGTCGCGGGCGATGAGGGCGCGCCAGTCGGTCTCGGCGGCGGCCCAGCCGTGCCGGTCCGCCGCGGCCTCGACGGCGGTGCGGTCGCGTCCGCAGATCGCGGCGAGCACCGGCCGCATCGGCAGGTCGAAGACGTGTCCGGCGGTGCGCCACCCCTGTGAGTGGGCGGCGCCCATGAACGCGTATCCGACCATGCCGATCCCGAGCGTCGGCGGCTCGGCCGTCTGCTGCTGGGTCTGATCCCTCTGGGCCATCCGGGGCTTCCTCCTCGTCGGTGGTTCGGCACGTACGGTGTCGCGGCCGGTCAGTTGAAGCCCGTCGGCAGGTACTGGTCGACGTTGTCCTTGGTGACGACGGCGGAGTAGAGGGTGAGGCTGGTCGGGATCTCCAGTTCGGCGAGTCCGGCCACGCCCTTGGCCTGGCCGAGCGCGCGGGCCAGGTCGATGGCGGAGGCCGCCATGGTGGGCGGGTAGAGGACGGTGGCCTTGAGAACGCTGTCGTCGGCCTTGATGGCGTCCATCGCGGACTTGGCCCCGGCGCCTCCGACCATCAGGAACTCGTCGCGGCCGGCCTGCTGGATGGCGCGGAGCGCGCCCACGCCCTGGTCGTCGTCGTGGTTCCACAGGGCGTCGAACTTCTTCTGCGCCTGGAGGAGCTGCGCCATCTTCGCCTGGCCCGACTCGACGGTGAAGTCGGCCGCCTGACGGGCCACCAGCTCGACGTTCGGGAAGTTCTTCAGCGCGTCGGCGAAGCCCTGGCTGCGCTGCTTGGTGAGCTCCAGGTTGTCGATCCCGGCGAGCTCGACGACCTTGGCACCCTTCTTGTCCTTGAGCTGTTCGCCGATGTACGTACCGGCGTTGAGACCCATGCCGTAGTTGTCGCCGCCGATCCAGCAGCGGTATGCCTGCGGGGACGCGAAGACCCGGTCGAGGTTGATGACGGGGATGCCCGCGCGCATGGCCTCCAGGCCGACCTGGGTGAGGGCCTTGCCGTCGGCCGGCAGGACGACCAGGACGTCGACCTTCTTGTTGATGAGGGTCTTGACCTGGCCGATCTGGGCGGCGGTGTCGTTGGAGCCCTCGGTGGTCTCCAGGGTCACCTCGGAGTACTTCTTCGCCCGGGACCTGGCGTTCTCGTTGATGGCGTTGAGCCAGCCGTGGTCGGCCTGCGGTCCGGCGAAGCCGATGGTGACGGGCCTGCCCGGCTTGTCGTCGGCGGCGGCCGCCCCGCTCTGCGCGGGGGCGTCCTTCTTCTTGGGGTCGTTGCTGGTGCAGGCGGTGAGGAAGGCGCCCGCGGAGACGGCTGCGGTGCCGAACAGGAGCCCTCTGCGACTGGTTTGCGGCATGGCTGTGGAACCCTTCATCCGGTGGGTCGGTGCGGGGAACTGTGGGGCGGTGCGGTGGGTCAGGTCTCCGTGCGGGAGGTGCGGCTCTGGACGAGGACGGCGGCGACGATGATCGCGCCCTTGGCGATCTGCTGGACGTCGCTCTGGAGGTTGTTGAGCGCGAAGATGTTGGTGATCGTGGTGAAGATCAGGACGCCGAGCACGGAGCCGGTGATAGTGCCGCGGCCACCGCTGAGGAGGGTGCCGCCGATGATCGCGGCGGCGATGGCGTCGAGTTCGTAGAGGTTGCCCGCGGTGTTCTGTCCCGAGCCGGACAGGATGATCAGCATGAAGGCCGCGATGCCGCAGCACAGCCCGGACAGCAGGTAGAGGTACAGCCGCTGGCGGCGGACGTCGATGCCGGCGAGCCTGGCGGCTTCGGCGTTGCCGCCGATGGCGATGGTGCGGCGGCCGAAGGTCGTACGGTTCAGCAGCAGCCAGCCCGCGGCCGTGACCGCGGCGAAGATCAGGACGAGCGGCGGGATGCCCAGCACGTAGGAGTCGGGCAGGCCCAGGTCCAGGACCGAGGTGACCGTCACGATCTGGGTCTTGCCATCGGTGATCATGAGGGCCAGCCCGCGCGCCGAGGCGAGCATCGCCAGGGTCGCGATGAACGGCACCACCCTCCCGTACGCGATGAGCACCCCGTTGACCAGTCCGGCGACGAGGCCGACGAGCACGGCGGTGAACAGGATGCCCGCGAAGCCGTACTCCTGGGTGGCGAGGGTGCTCGCCCAGACGGAGGCGAGCGCGACCATCGCACCGACCGAGAGGTCGATCCCCCCGGAGGTGATGACGAGGGTGACGCCGACGGTGACGACACCGATCACCGACGCCTGGGTCAGGACGAGTTGGAGGTTCCCGGTGTCCAGGAAGGCGTCCGGCTCGGTGATGCCGCCGACGGCCACCAGCACGGCGAGGATGCCGAGCAGGGACAGGGTGTGGAGGTCGACGCGCAGCGCGCGCCGGGGTCCGTACTTCTTCAGGACCACGGGTGCGGGGCCCTGGTCCGGCCCGCTCTGCGCGGTGGGTACGGGGTGGGTCATGGCGTCGGGCTCCCTTCCATCACGAGGTCGAGTACGCGGTGTTCGTCGAGGTCCGAGGCGTCGGCGGTGTGCACGACGCGTCCCTCGCGCAGGACGAGCACACGGTCGGCGAGGCCCAGCACTTCGGGCACTTCGCTGGAGACGAGCAGTACGGCGAGCCCTTCGTCGGCCAGCCGGCGGATCACGGCGTAGAGCTCGGCGCGGGCGCCGACGTCCACCCCGCGGGTCGGTTCGTCGAGCAGGAGCACCCGGCAGCCGCGCAGCAGCCAGCGGGCCAGGACCGCCTTCTGCTGGTTGCCGCCGGAGAGGGTGCGGACGGGGGTGTCCGGGTTGTCGGGGTGCAGCGAGAGGGTGCGTGTGGCGTCCCGGGCCGCCTTCCGCTCGGCCGTGCGGTCGACCCAGCCTGCCCTGGAGTAGCGGGACAGGGTGGAGACCGACACGTTGCGGGTGACGGATTCGAGCATCAGCAGGGCCTGGGCCTTGCGTTCCTCGGGGGCGAGGCCGATGCCGGCGGCGACGGCGGCGCGCACGCTCCCGGGCCGCAGCGCCTTCCCCGCGACGGTGACCCGGCCCGCGGTGGCGCGGCGGGCGCCGTACACGGTCTCCAGGATCTCGGAGCGCCCGGAGCCGACGAGCCCGGCGAGCCCGACGATCTCGCCCGGCCGCACCTCCAGGTCGATCGGGGCGAACTCCCCCTTCCTGGCCAGCCCTTCGACGGTGAGTACGGGGGCGGCGTCGGCGCGCCCGGCGGGCGGCGGGGTCCGGGGCGGGAAGACGTACTCCACCTTGCGGCCGGTCATCAGCGCGACGATGTCGTGGGTCGGGGTGGTCCCGGCGGGCAGGCCGGCCGCGACGGCCCGGCCGTCCTTGAGGACGGTCACCCGGTCGCCGATGCGGCGGATCTCCTCGAGGCGGTGCGAGATGTAGACGACGGCGACGTCCTGGGCGGTCAGCGAGGCGATGATCCGGAAGAGGTTGTCGACCTCGTCGGGGTCGAGCGCGGCGGACGGCTCGTCCATCACGATGAGGCGCACGTCGTGCGAGAGCGCCCGGGCCATGGACACGATCTGCTGCTGGGCGGCGGAGAGTTCGCCGACGGAGCGGCCGGGGTCGATCTCCGGGTGGCCGAGCCGGGCCAGCAGGGCGGCGGCCTCGGTACGGGCCCGGCGGGCGCGGACGACGAAGCCGGCGCTGACGGGCTCGTGGCCGAGGAAGACGTTCTCCGCGACGGACAGGCCCCGGACCAGGTCGAGTTCCTGGTAGATGGTGGCGATCCCGAGGCGCATCGCGGCCAGCGGCGACTTGAGCACGGCCGGTGCGCCGGACCAGGTGATCTCGCCGTCGTCGGGCTGGTGGGCACCGGCGAGGACCTTGATGAGGGTGGACTTGCCGGCCCCGTTCTGGCCGAGGAGGCAGTGCACCTCACCGGCGCGGACCTCCAGGTCCACGCCGTCGAGGGCGCGGACACCGGGGAAGGACTTGGTGATGCCGGACATGGTGAGCAGCGTGGATCGCGGAGCCATGACGAAATCCCCTCGGCGGGCGGGGTGTTGGGGTGTGGGTCCGGCCGCCGGGGCGGGCCGGCGGATGGAGGACGGGTGGGGCGGGTTCAGACGGGTGAGAAGAGGTGGTCGCTGATGAGCCTGGCGCCGCCGGTGACTCCGGCGGCGGGTCCCAGCTCGCCCAGGACGATCGGGAGGTTGCCGGTGGCCAGCGGCAGGGAGCGCCGGTAGACCTGGGCCCGTACGGCGGCCAGCAGCGTGTGGCCGAGGCCGGTCACCCCGCCGCCGATCACCACCAGGGAGGGGTTGAAGAAGCTGACGAGGCCCGCGATGACCTGGCCGACGCGGTGTCCGCCGTCCCGGATGAGGAGGAGTGAGGTGGCGTCGCCGGCGGCCGCGGCGGCTGCCACGTCCGCGGCGGTGAGCCGGCCGGACGCACGGAGGCGGGCCGCGAGCTCCTCGGACCGTCCGGCGCGGGCCGCGTCCTCGGCGTCGCGGGCCAGGGCGGCGCCGCTGAAGTGGGCTTCCAGGCAGCCCTTGTTGCCGCAGGCGCAGAGGCGGCCGTCGGGTTCGACCTGGATGTGGCCGATGTCGCCGGCGCTGCCCGTCGCGCCCCGGTGGACGGTGCCGCCGACGACGATGCCGCAGCCGATGCCCGTACCGATCTTGACGCAGAGGAAGTCGCCGACGGAACGGGCCACGCCCGCGTGCTGCTCCCCCAGGGCCATGAGGTTCACGTCGTTGTCGACCATGACCGGGCAGCCGAGTTCCTGGCTGAGTGCCTCGCGGACCGGGAAGCCGTCCCAGCCGGGCATGATCGGGGGTGCGACGGGGACGCCCTCGGGGAAGCGGACCGGTCCGGGGACGCCGATACCGGCGCCGTCGAAGCTGTCGGCGAAGCCGGAGTCCCGGAGCTTCGTCGCCATGGACAGCACCTGCTCGAAGACCGCGACGGGCCCTTCGCGTACGTCCATGGGGTGGTTGAGGTGGCCCAGTACCTCCAGTTCCGCGTTGGTGACCGCCACGTCGACGGAGGTGGCGCCGATGTCGACGCCGAGGAAGCGCAGGTGCGGGGCGAGGCGGATGTTGTGCGAGCGGCGGCCGCCGCGTGACGCGGCGAGTCCGTCGGCGACGACGAGTCCGGTCTCCAGCAGCCGGTCCACCTCGACGGCGAGCTTGGAGCGGGATAGCTCGACCTGATCTCCCAGCTTCGCCCGGGAGTTGGGCCCACCGTCGCGCAACAGCTTGAGCAGTCGCGCCTGGTGGGCGTTCGCGGGTCGTGCCGTCATACGTCTCACGCGCCCCTCCCGCCTCGTCGGCCTGTCCGTCGGGCTTGGGAGGGGAACGTAGCAGCGGTTTCCGGGGCTGGGAAGAAGTCGCGCAGGAATCCGGCTACCTTTCTCCTCTCCGAGGACAAAGGCAGGGCTGATGCCTGCCCGGCCCCGACCCGCCGCACAGGCCCCGCACCCGGCTCACGGGCAGCTGATCACCTGGCCCGCGTAGCTGAGGTTGCCACCGAAGCCGAAGAGGAGCACGGGCGCCCCGCTGGGGATCTCGCCCCGCTCGACCAGTTTGGACAGGGCCATGGGGATGGAGGCGGCGGAGGTGTTGCCGGAGTCCACCACGTCGCGCGCGACGACGGCGTTGACCGCGCCGATCTTCCGGGCGACGGGCTCGATGATGCGCAGGTTGGCCTGGTGCAGGACGACGGCGGCCAGGTCCTCGGGGGTGAGGCCCGCCTTCTCGCAGACCTTGCGGGCGATGGGGGGCAGCTGGGTGGTGGCCCAGCGGTAGACGGACTGGCCCTCCTGCGCGAAGCGGGGCGGGGTGCCCTCGATGCGGACGGCGTCCCCCATGCCGGGGACCGAACCCCACAGCACCGGCCCGATGCCGGGCCGCTCGGCGTCCGCCCGGTCGGCGACGACGACCGCGGCACCGGCCCCGTCGCCCATCAGGACGCAGCTGGAGCGGTCGGTCCAGTCGACGATGTCGCCCATCTTGTCGGCCCCGATGACCAGGGCGCGGGTGGCGGCGCCGGCGCGCAGGGCGTGGTCGGCGGTGGCGAGGGCGTGGGTGAATCCCGAGCACACCACGTTGATGTCCATGACCGCGGGCGCCTCCATGCCGAGGCGGGCGGCGACCCGTGCCGACATGCTCGGCGAGCGGTCGATGGCGGTCGAGGTGGCGACCAGCACCAGGTCGATGTCGGCCGGCTGGAGACCCGCCGCGGCGAGTGCCTTCGCCGCCGCGTGCGCGGCCAGCTCGTCCACCGTCTCGTCGGGGCCGCCGATGTGGCGGGTCCTGATGCCGACGCGGCTGGTGATCCACTCGTCACTGGTGTCGACCATGGCCGCGAGGTCATGGTTGGTGAGCACCTTGGCGGGCTGGTAGTGGCCGAGCGCCACGACACGTGAGCCGGTCATAAAACGGGGTCCCCTCGCTCCATCTGTCAGGAACCAACCAGTCTTGGTCGCTACCGCCCGGTACGGGGGCAGGTGATCCCACAGGAATACCGGCTCCGGCTTGGAGGGCTCGACACCACACCGGACGGCCCGGGGGCCGGTCCCTCCGGTTGCGGCACGGCACCGGCGGTGCAGGACAATGGCAGCAACCGGGCGCACCGCCGGTGCTGCCCCAGCGCCTCACGCACAGAAACACGGGTCCAACGGTCATGGGACGGGTCACCGAGCGCCGCCGCACCATCCGCATCCGGGACGGGGCCGTCTCCACCCGCCCCGACACCCTCGTCGCCGAGGAGCCCCTGGAGATCCGGCTGAACGGGAAGCCGCTCGCCATCACCATGCGCACCCCGGGCGACGACTTCGCGCTGGCCGCGGGTTTCCTGGTCAGCGAGGGTGTCATCGGCGACCGGGGCGATGTGCGGTCGATCGTGTACTGCGCCGGTGCGACCGCCGAGGGGGTCAACACGTACAACGTGGTGGACGTGGGGCTCGCGCCGGGCGTCGAGGTCCCCGACATCACGCTGGAGCGCAACGTCTACACGACGTCGTCCTGCGGTCTGTGCGGCAAAGCGAGCCTGGACGCCGTCCGCACCACGACGCGGCACCCCGTCGCCGACACTCCCCCGCTGCGGATCGAGCCCGCGCTGCTGTCCGCGCTCCCCGACCGGCTGCGCGCCTCCCAGCGGGTCTTCGACCGGACCGGCGGCCTGCACGCGGCGGCGCTGTTCTCCGAGTCCGGCGAGCTGATGGACGTACGGGAGGACGTCGGCCGGCACAACGCGGTCGACAAGCTGGTCGGACGGGCGCTGACGGACGGGCGGCTGCCGCTGTCCCGGTCGGTCCTGCTGGTGTCCGGGCGGGCCTCGTTCGAGCTGGCGCAGAAGGCGGTGATGGCGGGCATACCCGTGCTGGCGGCCGTCTCGGCGCCCTCGTCCCTCGCCGTGGACCTGGCCGCCGAGACGGGTCTGACGCTGGTCGGCTTCCTGCGGGGGCCGTCGATGAACGTGTACGCGGGTGAGCACCGCATCGCGCTGGACGCCGGTCAGCCGACCGGTACGGTCTCCGGCGACGCCGTCTCCTGAGGGTCGCGGGCGCGCCGCTTGGCGATCACCGCGCAGACCATGAGCTGCATCTGGTGGAAGAGCATCAGCGGCAGCACCGCGAGGCTCGCCTGCGCGCCGAACAGGACGCTGGCCATGGGCAGCCCCGAGGCCAGGCTCTTCTTGGAGCCGGCGAACTGGATGGCGATGCGGTCCGCGCGCCCGAAGCCGAGCCGCTTCGCGCCGTACCAGGTCAGCGAGAGCATCAACGCGAGCAGGACCGCCTCGGCGGCGAGCAGCGCGCCGAGCCTGGCCGGGGTCACCTGGTGCCAGATGCCGGCGACCATGCCCTCGCTGAACGCCGTGTAGACGACGAGCAGGATCGAGCCCCGGTCGACCAGGCCGAGGATCCGGCGGTGCCGCGTGAGGAAGCCGCCGACGCGGCGGCGCACCAGCTGACCCGCGACGAACGGCAGCAGCAGCTGGATGCCGATCTTGAGCAGGGCGTCGCCGGAGAAGCCACCGCCGCTGTCGCCGAGCAGCGCGGCGGCGAGCAGCGGGGTGAGGAAGATGCCGGCGATCGAGGAGAAGGAGCCCGCGCAAATCGCGGCGGGCACGTTGCCCCGGGCGATCGAGGTGAAGGCGATCGACGACTGGATGGTCGAGGGGACGAGGCACAGGAAGAGGAAGCCGCTCTGCAGCTGCGGCGACAGGACGTACGGCACCAGCCCCCCGCTCGCCAGCCCCAGCAGCGGGAAGAGCACGAAGGTGCAGGCCAGGACGGTGAGGTGGAGCCGCCAGTGGCGCAGCCCCTCCAGGGCCTCGGCGGTGGACAGGCGCGCCCCGTAGAGGAAGAAGAGGAGGGCGACCGCGCCCGTGGAGGCGGAGCCGGCCACGTCGGCGGCCGTGCCCGAGGCCGGCAGCAGCGCGGCGAGGACGACGGTGCCGATCAGCGCCGCTATGTACGGGTCGACCGGCAGCCAGGGCGGCTGCTTCGGTATGCGGCGGCTCAGGTGCTTCACGTGTTCTTCCGTTCGGGTCGTGTCGTGCCCGGACCCATCCTGCGCGGACGGGGCCACGATCGGAAAATTCGAGCATCGGGCTGTTACCGCCGTCACGGTCGGTGTGAGCAGGCATGACGCGGGGCCGGGCGGGGGAGAATGCCCGGGACGCGACGTCCGGTACCGGGCGGACGGATCCCAGCAGACCGGTCGTACCGGGACACATCGGCCCACATTGGCAGTGATCGCGGCGTACAGATTCGGTGGAGATTCCCGCGCCGGCCGCTTACTTCGCGGTCCCAAGCGCGCCCGAGCCTTGCCCATCTGGCCGGATTTCGGCCCCTGACCAGTGCAGATACCACGCGGTACGGACAGCTCCGGGGCCTCCCGCGACGGCCCGCGGTGGGGTAGCGTCGCGGCGCTGTGCGGAGCGCCACAAGGAGCAGGTCATTGCGCGAGTTCACTGTCCCACCCATGGCGGCCGCGCCTCTCGTGGGCGGCCTCGCCGACGTGGTGTTCGACCATGCCGACGAGGAGCCGCACCGGGTCGCGCTCGGCCGAAAAGACGCGGAGGGCCGCTGGCAGGACGTCACGTCCGCCGCGTTCCGCGACGAGGTACTGGCGCTGGCCAAGGGGCTGATCGCGCACGGGGTGCGGTTCGGCGACCGGGTCGCCCTGATGTCGCGTACGCGCTACGAGTGGACCCTGTTCGACTTCGCGCTGTGGGCGGTGGGCGCCCAGTCCGTGCCGGTCTACCCGACGTCCTCGGCCGAGCAGGTGCTGTGGATGCTGCACGACGCCGAGGTGTCGGCGGTCATGGTGGAGCACGAGGACCACGCGATGACGGTGGCCTCGGTAATCGACCGGCTGCCGCAGCTGAAGCGGCTGTGGCAGCTGGACGCGGGCGCGGTCGCGGAGCTGGTGGCGGCGGGCGAGTACGTCGAGGACGAGGTGGTGCACCGGCACCGGCGGGCGGTGACCCCGGAGTCGGTGGCGACCGTCATCTACACCTCGGGCACCACGGGCCGCCCCAAGGGCTGTGTACTCACGCACGCCAATTTCATGTTCGAGACGGACACCATGGCCTCGCGCTGGGAGTCGGTCTTCCACTCCAGACCGGGTGACGAGGCGGCGACGCTGCTCTTCCTGCCGCTGGCGCACGTCTTCGGGCGGATGGTGGAGGTCACCGCGATCCGGGGCCGGGTCAAGCTCGGGCACCAGCCGGAACTGTCGGCCAAGGCCCTGATGCCGGACCTGGTCACGTTCCGGCCCACGTTCATCCTGGCGGTGCCGTACATCTTCGAGAAGGTCTTCAACGCGGCCCGGCGCAAGGCCGAGGCCGAGGGCAGGGCGGGGCCGTTCGACAAAGCCGTGGACATCGCGGTGAAGTACGCGGAGGCGATGGAGGCGCGGGCGTTCGGCACCGGCCCCGGGCCTTCGGCCGGGCTGCGGATGCAGCACCAGTTCTTCGACAAGGTCGTCTACAAGAAGGTCCGCGACGCGATGGGCGGCCGCATCCGGCACGCCATGTCGGGCGGCTCGGGCATGGAGCGCACCCTCGGGCTGTTCTTCGCGGGCGCCGGAGTGACGGTGTACGAGGGCTACGGGCTGACCGAGACGACGGCCGCGGCCACCGCGAACCCCCCGGAGCGCACCCGGTACGGCACGGTCGGGCAGCCGATCCCCGGCACGACGGTGCACATCGCGGAGGACGGCGAGGTGTGGGTCCACGGGAGCCATGTGTTCGGCGGCTATCTCGGCGACCCGAAGGCCACCGACGCGGTGCTCAACGATGGCTGGCTGGCCACCGGTGACCTGGGTGCGCTGGACGAGGACGGCTATCTGACGATCACCGGGCGGAAGAAGGAGATCCTGGTGACGTCCGGCGGCAAGAGCGTGTCGCCGGCCGCCCTGGAGGAGCGGGTGCGGGCGCATCCGCTGGTGGCGCAGTGCATCGTAGTCGGCAACGACCGGCCATACGTCGCGGCGCTGGTCACCGTCGACCAGGAGGCGGTGGAGCACTGGCTCGCCATGCAGGGGCGGCAGACGCTGTCACCGGGCGAGCTGGTGCGCGACCCGGACCTGGAGATGGAGGTGCGCCGCGCGGTGGTGGCGGCGAACACCGCGGTCTCGCAGGCGGAGTCCATTCGTACGTTCCGCATCCTGGCGCACCAGTTCAGCGAGCAGCACGGGCTGCTCACGCCGTCGCTGAAGCTGAAGCGGAAGGCGATCGAGGCTGCGTACGAGGCCGAGGTCGACGCGCTGTACCGCTGACCGGACTATTTGGGCGGGACCACCGGGAATGTGTGGGCGCTCTTGATCGTTGACGTGGGGAGTCCACCCCTCAACGTTAGGATGCTCTGCTCGTGAGCCAGGTCCCCTCTCTCACCCTCAACAACGGCGTCGAGATGCCCCAGCTCGGGTTCGGAGTCTGGCAGGTGCCGGACGACGAGGCGACGAAGGCGGTCGCCACCGCCATCGAGTCCGGGTACCGCAGCATCGACACCGCCGCGATCTACCAGAACGAGACGGGTACGGGCAAGGCCATCGCAGCCTCCGGCGTCGCCCGCGACGAGCTGTTCGTGACCACCAAGCTGTGGAACAGCGAGCAGGGTTACGACTCGACGCTGCGCGCCTTCGACGCCTCGCTGGACAAGCTGGGCCTCGACTACGTCGACCTGTACCTGATCCACTGGCCGGTGCCGGCCAAGGACGCGTACATCGACACCTACCGGGCGTTCGAGAAGATCCACGCCGACGGCCGCGCGAAGGCCATCGGCGTGTCGAACTTCCTCCCGGAGCACCTGGAGCGCCTCCTCGGCGAGACCTCCGTGGTGCCCGTCCTCAACCAGATCGAGCTGCATCCGCAGCTCCAGCAGGCCGAGTCCCGCGCCCTGCACGCCAAGCACGGCATCCTCACCGAGGCCTGGTCGCCGCTGGGCTCCGGCAAGGGCCTGCTGGAGGTCCCGACGGTCCTCGCGGTCGCCCGCAAGCACGGCCGTACGCCGGCGCAGGCGGTGCTCCGGTGGCACCTCCAGACGGGCAACGTGGTGATCCCGAAGTCCGTGACGCCGTCGCGGATCGCGGAGAACATCGACGTCTTCGACTTCGAGCTGGACGCCGACGACCTGGCCGCGTTCGCCGCCCTGGACGAGGGCAAGCGCCTCGGCCCGAACCCGGGCGAGTTCAACGCCGGCGCCTGACCTCCACAGCCGCACAGAACCGCCGCCCCCGCTCTTCGCGAAGAGCGGGGGCGGCGGTTTTCGCTGCCGTACGGGGACTGCTCAGGCGCGCCGGCCCAGGTGGAGGGTGCGGGCCAGGAGCAGGAAGACGTCGGGGCGGCGGTGGAGTCCGGCCGGGTCCTCGGGGTCCAGGAGCCGGTCGAGCACGGCGGTGTCGTCGGTGTCGAGGTGGTCGCGCAGCCCGTCGCGGCGGCGGGTGAAGTCCGCGACGACCTGTTCGCGCGCCGCGTCGCCGAGGGGCGCGGGCAGGTCGAGCAGGAAGCTGCGGGTGCCCTGCGGGGTGAGGCCCGCGGCTCCGAACAGGGCGGCCCAGTCCTCCACCTCGCGCCGGGCGTCGGGGAGTTCGGCGCGCATCCGCTGGAAGAGTTCCGCCTCGGCGGCCTCCATCCGGGCTTCGAGTCCGGGGTTGCCGAACCCGAGGTCGCGCGGGAGCTGCCGGACCTGGAGTCCGCCCTCGACGAGGGCGACGGTGCCGCCGGGGCGCAGCAGCTCGCCGAATCCGGCCAGGGCGGCGCGCTGGTCGCCCATGTGGTGCAGGGTGTTGCCGGCCCAGATCAGGTCGGCCTCGCCCAGTCCGGGGAGCCCTTCGGGGAGGGTGGCGTGCAGGGTGGTGACGCGGTCGTCGAGCCCGAGCCGGCGTGCGCGTTCCCGGGTGCGCTCCAGGAGAGCGGGGGTGCCGTCGACGGCGACGACCTCCGCGTCGGGGAAGACCTCGGCGAGGAGGCAGGCGACGACGCCGGGGCCGGCGCCGATGTCCAGGACGCGGCTGACCTTCGGCGCGGTGGGCAGGGCGGCGATCCAGCGGGCCGCCTCGGTGTACTGGGCGCTGCTGAGTTCGGCGTTCCGCTCCAGGAGCGGGGCCATGACGTCCCAGTCGGGTTCGGCCCCGCCGTGGTCGTGTCCGTGCGCGGGGCGCTCGTGGTGCAGGTCCTGGCGGCCGTGCCGGTGTCCGTGGCCGGAGTGGTTGCTCATGGCTCCAGCGTCACCACATCCGCCCCGAGGCGCAAAGTTCCTTGCTGTTCCGGCAAGCCGCCACCCTTGCGGTACTCCTGCGGGCTGACGCCCCGTACGCGCTTGAAGGCGGTGCTGAACGCGAACGCCTGGCTGTAGCCCACCTTGCGGGCCACGGCCTCCACGGTCGCGTCGGTCTCCCGCAGCAGGTCGGCCGCGACGGCGAGGCGGCGGCCGGTGAGGTACGCCATCGGGGGCTCCCCCACCAGCTCGGTGAACCGCCGGGCGAGCGCGGCCCGCGAGACGCCCGCCTTCGCGGCAAGGCCGGCGACCGTCCAGGGGTGTGCGGGCTCGTCGCGCAGCAGGCGGAGCGCCTGGCCGACGACGGGGTCACCCATGGCCATGTACCAGCCCGGGGCTTCGGCGCCGGGGCGGGAGAACCAGGTGCGCAGCGCGTCGACGAGGAGGAGGTCCAGGAGCCGGTCGAGCATCAGGCTCTGGCCCGGCTCGTCGCGCGCGATCTCGTCGCCGAGCAGGGCGAGGACGGGGCCGGTGCGGCCGCCGGCGGGCAGGACGAGCAGCGGGGGCAGGGCGTCGAGCAGCCGGCCGCTGATCTCGCCGTCGAGGAGGTAGGTGCCGACCAGGACGGCCGCCGAGCCGTCGAGGGCGTTGCCCCAGGTCCGTACGCCCAGCTCCATGGACTGGGAGAGGGGCTCGCCGCGCAGGGTGGCGCAGCTGCCGCCGGGGCCGATGCGGGCGCGGGGTTCGGTGTCGGGGCGGTCGGCGACGGTGTACGGCTCCGGGCCGCGGGCCACGGCCAGGTCGCCGGGGCGCAGCAGGACGGGCTCGGCGTCCCCGTCGGGCACGATCCACGCCTCGCCGGCGGTCACGGCCATCAGGCAGAGCGGGGCGCGGTCCTCGATCCGGACGGACCAGGGGGGCTCCATCACCATCCGCAGGAGTAACGCCCCACGGGCCCGGGGCCCGTCCAACAGTTCGGCCAGTGCATCCATGGCAGCAGCGTAGACGCAGGCGTAGGGAGCCGAGAGCCTCGGGGATGGAGGCGGCGGGAGGGTGCGGGAGAGGCTGTGGTCATGACGGAAGAGACGCGGAACACGACACAGGAATCCACCGGCACGGGCCTGGTGCTGGTGACGAGCGGGACGGGCAAGACGGGGCGCCGGGTGGTGGAGCGGCTGACCGCACGGGGTGTGCCGGTGCGGGTGGGTTCGCGCCGCAGCGAGGTTCCCTTCGACTGGTCGGACGAGTCGGGATGGGAGGCGGCGCTGAGCGGTGCGGAGGCGGCCTACGTCGCGTACGTCCCCGACCTGGGGGCTCCCGGGGCGCCCGCGGCCATGACGGCGTTCGGAGAGGTGGCGCGGCGGTGCGGGGTGCGCCGGCTGGTGCTGCTGTCGGGGCGGGGCGAGCCGGACGCGGCGGTGGCGGAGGAGGCGCTGCGCGCGGCTGCCGGGGGCGCCGAACTGACGGTGGTGCGCTCGGCGTTCTTCACCCAGAACTTCAGCGAGGGCGCCATGCTGGACGGGGTGCTCGGCGGGGAGCTGGTGTTCCCGGCGGCCGACACCGCCGAGCCGTTCGTCGACGCGGACGACCTGGCCGATGTGGCTACGGCCGCGCTGTGCGGGGAGCGCGTCGGGGGCCCGGTCGTGGAGCTGACCGGCCCCCGGGCGCTGACCTTCACGGAGGTGGCCGCGGAGATCGCGGCCGCGACGGGCCGCGAGGTCCGCTATGTGGCGCTGACCGGCGCCGAGTACGAGGAGATGCTCGTCGGGTTCGGCGCACCGAGGGAGGAAGCGGCGTTCCTGGCGGGGCTGTTCACGTCGCTCCTCGACGGGCACAACGCGGCGGTCACGGACGGCGTGAAGCAGGCGCTGGGCCGCGACCCGAAGTCGTTCACGGAGTACGCGTCGGAGGCGGCCCTGGAAGGCTTCTGGAGCGTGCGGCCGTGACGCGGCGGGGCGGCGGCCGGATCGCCCGGCCGTCGCCCCGGCTCAGCCGGCCGCTCCGCGGCGCAGGACCAGCAGCCGGTACTCGGGGTCGGCGCGCCGCCGTTCCTGGTCCGGCAGCGTCTCCAGGGTCCGGGCGAGGTCTTCGGCGGCCCCGCCGGGCAGGGCCAGGCGTGAGGCGTAGTAGCCGCCTCGCACGGCGCGGGCCGCGCTCTGCGGGGTTCGGCCCTGTCCGTGGCCGGGGAAGAACGCGTCCCCGGTGGCCTCCAGACCGGCTTCGGCCGCGTACGCGACGACCAGGTCCGTACCGTCGGACGGGGTCGGCGCCAGGTACGGGGTGAACGCCTCGTCGATGTCGCTGCCCACGTCGTGGCAGGCGTCCTTGTCCACGGTGGTGACGAACACCCCGCCCGGCCGCAGCACCCGCGCGGCCTCGGCCACCACCGCCCGGACCGCGCCCTCCTCGCGCAGCAGGTGCAGCAGCCACACCGCGGTGACCGCGTCCACCGATGCGTCGGGCAGGGGCAGCCGGCGGGCGTCGGCGAGCACGACGGCGCCGACGCGCTGCCGGGCGACGCGGGCCATGCCGTGCGAGGCGTCGGCACCGGTCACCCGCAGACCCGGGCGGCCGGCGGCGACACGCCCCGTGACCAGGCCGGTACCGCAGCCGATGTCCAGCAGGGAGCGGGCGGTGTCCGGCAGCAGACGGAGCACGGCGGCGGCCGCCGACTCGGCCCGGGGCAGCCCGCCGCGCGTGGCGTCGTAGACGGCGGCTTCTCTGTCGTAGTCCAGCATCAGGGGCGACTCCAAGCCATGTGCGGACATCCCTCTGTCCGAACTAGAGGTCTAAACCAACGACGTATTGCCGTGCGGCCACCGGCACCATAACGTGCGCTGATGGAGCTGGAGTTGCGGCATCTGCGAACCGTACGTGCCATCGCCGACACCGGCAGCCTGACCAAGGCCGCCACCGCGCTGGGCCTCGCGCAGCCCGCGCTCAGCGCGCAGCTTCGGCGGATCGAGAAGGCCTTGGGCGGCCCGCTGTTCGACCGGGACCACACGGGCGCGCGGGCGACTCCGCTGGGCGAACTCGTGCTGGAGCGGGCCCGGGTGGTGCTGCCCGCCGTCAGCGAACTCCAGGAGGAGGCGGTGCGGTTCGCCAACACGATGGGGACCGTGGAGCGGTTCCGGCTGGGCGGTACGCACGGCCCGCTCCTCGGCGGGCTCGTCGACCGGCTGGCCGCCGCGTACCCGGCCGCGCCGGTGTCCACGTACACATCCTGGTCGGTGGACGAGATCGCCTCGCAACTGGTGGACGGACGGCTGGACTTCGCGCTGATCGGGACCTGCGGCGAGAGCGCGCCGCCGGACGCGGACCGGCTGGAGTGGCAGGTCGTCGGCATCGACCCGGTCTTCGTGATGCTGCCGGAGTCCCATCCGCTGGCCGGGCGGGACGAGTTGGAGCTGTCCGAACTGGCCGGCGAGTGCTGGGCGGACGTGCCGGGCGACGGCTGCTTCGCGGACTGTTTCGTCGCGGCGTGCGCCCGGGCCGGCTTCAGCCCGGTGTCCGTCTACGAGACGGACACGACGTCCGTCGTCCACCTCGTCCAGGTGGGGCGGGCGGTCGGGCTGTGCCGGGCGACGTTCCCGCCGACCCCGGGGGTGGTGACGCGCCCGGTCGTCGGGGCGCCGCTCAGCTGGCGCCATCTGCTGGGCAGGCACCCGCGCTCGGCCGCCGCGTCGGCGGCGGCCGGAGCGGTGAGCGGGCACACCCGGGCGGCGTACGCCCAGGCGGTGGGGCGCAGCGAGAGCTACACGCGCTGGCTCGCCACGCACCCGGGCTTCGGCGCCGCGTCCTGACGGCTCACTCGGCGCCGTGGCCCGGCGCCACCGCCGCGACCCGGGCGGCGAGGCCGAGGTCCTTCTCGGTGACCTTGCCGCCCGCGTCGTGGGAGTTCACGGTCAGCGCGACGGTGTTGTAGCCGAGCGTCAGGTCGCTGTGGTGGTTCAGCTCGTCCTGGATCGCGGCGACGTGCATCGCGAGTGCGGCGGCGGCGAAGTGCGAGGGCAGCCGGTAGGTGCGTCCGATCCGGTCGCCCTCCAGCGACCAGCCGGGCAGTTCGCGCAGCCGGTCCTCGATCTCGTTCTGCGGCAGCGGTGCGGCGGGCATGGGCGGCTCCCTCACTGGTGATCGATGCGGGTCGGCGGTGCCGGTGACGTTACGGTCTCCTCATGACAACTGTCGCGCTCGACACGGGGGTAGGGCCACTGCTGCGCAGCTGGCGGGAGCGGCGCCGGATCAGCCAGCTGGAGCTCGCACTGCGGGCCGGCTCGTCGGCACGGCACATCTCGTTCGTCGAGACGGGGCGTTCCCGCCCCAGCGAGGAGATGGTGCTGCGGCTGGCCGAGCATCTGGAGGTGCCGGTCCGGGAGCGCAACGCCCTGCTGGTGGTGGCGGGTTACGCCCCGCACTACGCGGAGACCGCGCTCGACGACCCGGCGATGGGGGCGCTGCGGGACGGCCTGGACCGGCTGCTGCGGGGCTACGACCCGTACCCCGCGTTCGTCGTGGACGGGACGTACACGGTGGTGGCGGCCAATCAGGGGATGACCCGGCTGCTGGACGGCGTGCCGGACCACCTGCTCGCCCCGCCGTTGAACGCGATGCGGCTCACCCTGCACCCGGAGGGCCTGGCGCCGCGCATCCTGAACCTGCGCGCGTGGCGGGCGGACCTCCTCGCGCAGATGGAGCGCCAGATCGCGCTGGTCCGTTCGGCGGAGCTGCGCGAGCTGTACGAGGAGGTCGCGGGCTACCCCGTCCCGGCGGGCCGGGACGGGGAAGGGGACTGGGAGCCGCCCTCGGCGTCCGTGCCGTTCGCCCTGCCCCTGGTGATCGAGCACGACGGGCGGGTCCTGTCGTTCGTCGCCTCGATCGCGACGTTCAACACGCCGATGGACGTCACGGTCGCGGAGCTGGCCATCGAGACGCTGCTGCCGGCCGACCCGGAGACCGCCGCGTATCTGCGCTCGCTCGTGCCCTGAGGACGTACGGGCCCGTGTCCGCCGGTGCGGGAGACACGGGCCCGTACGCGTCACACCCGTGCGCCGTTGTCGTGCGGGTCGCGGCGTCCCGCGCCCTGCCTGGCGCGCGGGGCCCTGGTGCGGGCGGGCGGCGGGACCTTGCTGGTGCGTTCCAGCAGCAGCGCGGCCGGCACGGCGGTCATCACCGAGGAGTACGTGCCCACGACGATGCCGATCAGCAGGGCCAGCGCGAAGTCCTCCAGCGAGTCGCCGCCGAGCACGGCGAGGGCGGTGAGGATGAACAGGGCGCCCATCCCGGTGTTCACCGTCCGGGGCACGGTCTGGAGGACCGCCCGGTTCGCCACCTCCGTGAGGGGCCTTCTGCGGGCCTTCGCCCACAGCTCCCGCACCCGGTCGAAGACGACGACCGAGTCGTTGACGGAGTACCCGATGACGGTGAGCAGCGCCGCCAGGAAGATGCCGTCGACGGTGCGCCCCAGCCAGGCGAAGGTCCCGATCAGGATGATCACGTCGTGCACCAGCGCCCCGACCGAGGCGACGGCGAACGTCCAGCGGAACCGGATCGCGAGATAGCCCAGCTGTACGAGTACGGCGATGGCCAGGGCGATCAGCGCGTTGCGCCGCAGTTCGTCGCCGAGGCTGGGGCCGATCAGCTCGTCGCGGACCTTGGTGGTCTCGCCGCCCTCGGCGGCCAGCGCGGCCCGCAGCGCGTGTTCGTCGTCGTTGTCGAGGTCCCCGGTGCGCACGGAGATGTCGCCCGCGCCCGCCGTGGTCACCTCCGCGTCGCCGAACCCGGCACCCGCGAGGGCGGACCGCGCGGTCTCGACGTCCACGGGGCGGCTGGTGGAGTACTCGACGAGGCGTCCGCCGGTGAACTCGACGCCGAGATTCACTCCCCGCACCACGGTGCCCGCGACGGCCACCACGATCAGGACGGCGGAGACGGTCAGCCAGCGGCGCGGGAAGCGCATGAGCTGCGGATCGCGCCGGTTGAGCCAGGTCCGCACCCGGCCCGGGATCGCGATGCCGTTGACGCCACGGAAGTCGGCGACGAACCTGGAGCGGGCCGCGATCTCGGTGAGCGCGCGGGCGATGACGAGCGCCGAGAACATCGACGCCAGGACACCGATGGCGAGCGTGACGCCGAAGCCCTTGACCGGTCCGGAGCCGAGGAAGAAGAGCAGCCCGGCCGCGATCAGCGTCGTCACGTTGGAGTCGGCGACGGCGCTCCACGCCCCCTTGAACCCGGCGGTGAGGGAGGACCGCAGAGTCTTGCCGGGGCGCCCCGCGTACTCCTCCCTGGCCCGTTCGAAGACCAGCACGTTCGCGTCGACGGCCATGCCGATTGCCAGTACGAATCCGGCGAGCCCCGGCAGGGTGAGCGTGACGCCGAGGGCGACGAGGACCGCGTACGAGATCACGCCGTAGGCGCCGAGCGCGACGGCGGCGAGCGCGCCGAACAGGCGGTACACGACGGTGATGAACAGGGCGGTGGCGGCCGCGCCGATCAGGGCGGCCCGCGCGCTGGCGTCGATCGCGGCGGCGCCGAGCGTCGGGCCGACCGTCCGCTGCTCGACGATCTCGACGGGCACGGGCAGGGCGCCGCCCTCGATCAGCAGGGCGAGTTCGCGGGCCTCGTCCGCGCTGAAGGAGCCGGTGATCTGCGTGGAGCCGGACGGCAGGCCCGTGTCGCAGGCGACGGTCGGCGAGACCTGCGGCGAGGAGATCACCCGCTGGTCGAGGACGATGGCGACCCGGCGCCGCTCGTCCTGGACCGGGTGGCAGGCCGCCTCGCCGGTCAGCCGGGTCCAGTCCCGGCCGGCGTCCTTGTGGAAGTCGAGCGAGACGGTCCAGCCCGCTCCCTGCTGGGCGTCGAACGAGGCGGACGCCTCCTTGACCCCGGCGCCGGAGAGCGCGGTGGGGCCGAGGGCCAGTTCGCGGCCCTGCTCGTCGGGGAGGGTCAGCCCCTTGCCGCCCTCGGCCGCCGGCTCACCGGGGCCCCGGACCGCGTGGAAGGTCAGCTGGGCGGTTCTGCCGATGACATCGGCGGCCTTGCGGGGGTCCTGGACGTCCGGGAGTTCGACGATGATCCGGTCCTCACCGGACCGGGTCAGGGTCGGCTCCGTCACCCCGAGCGAGTCGATGCGCCGGCGCAGCACCTCCAGGGTGCGGTCGGTGCTCTCGCGGTCGGCCTTCGCGGTGTCGGAGTTCTCGGCCTGGAGCACCATGCGGGTGCCGCCCTGGAGATCGAGGCCGAGTCTGGGTGACATGGTCAGCGTGATGAGCACGGAGACGAGCAGCACGGCCGCAGCCAGAACCGCCCGCACCGTGGTGGCGCGCGTCATTGCGGGTTCCCTCCGGGGGGGGGCGCCGGGCGCACCCGCCCCGCCCGGCACCGCGAGGGGCACTAGGACGGCGGGAACGGCACGGCGTCGATGGTGTGCGGGACCGGGAAGCGGTCCCTGGGCCGGTGGACACCGGCACTCGGAGGCCCGCGCACGCCGGGGAGCGCCACGCGCGGGCGCTGCGCGGCGGAGACGGGGGCGGTGCGGCCGGACCAGGGGACGGGGAGCGGCGGGGGTACGGCCACCGGGCACGGGACGGACCCGCCGGGACCCGGCGGGGGCAACTGGTGTGCGGTACGGGGGTGCTCGGCGGCGGCCCATGGCGTGCGGTACGGGCCGCGGTCTGCGGTGGCGCGGGGTTCGGGGACGGTGAGCTCGGCGGCGGAACGGGGAGCGGCGGGTGCGGCGGAACGAGGTGTGTCGGATGCGGCGGCTGCGGTGGATCGGGGTGCGTCGGACGCGGCGGGTGCGACCTGCCGTGTGGCGGTCGCGATGCCTACGGGGAGGCCGGGGGCCGTTGTCGCGAGCGTCGTCGGGAGCATTGCCGTGGCGCGTGCGGGAAGCCCCGCACCCGACGCCGCGGGCGCCCCGCCGGCCAGGGTGAGGACGGCGAGGAGCAGCGCGACGAGGTACCGCCGCGCTGCGGGTCCGGGTTCGGGGCACGACCGGGCACACCGCGACGCGCGCGACACCCACGCGCCGCGCCCCCGCTCGTCCGGCCGGCTTCCCGGGGCCGCGTTCCCCGGGGGCTGCCCCGGGAGGGGGGTCACCCGGATCGGCCGGGGAGGGCGGGCGCCGCGGTGTGGCGGAGCACGGAGCTGAGGATCAGCCCCGCACCGCGCACCACCGTGGTCGCGGGGTCGTCCGTGAGCCGGACCGGGACGCCGAGGCGGACCGCTATCCGGTTGGTGACGTCCGGGCGCAGCGCACCGCCTCCGGCGAGCAACGGGCCCCTGCGCAGGGCGCCGAGCAGCGCGCCGTGCCGGTCCTGCCGCCACATGGCCATGACCATGTCCAGGACGGCCTGGACGACGGCGGTCGGCGGCTCGCCCGGTCCGAGGTCGCTGAGGCCGGTCTCGGCGAGGCGCGCGTCGCGCACCATTCCGTCGACGAGCAGGGTCGCCTCGGTCAGCTCGGCGCCGACGTCGACGACGAGGAGCGGGCCGCCGTCCCCCGGTCCGGCGCAGGCCGCGGCGGCCCTGGCGCTGTCCAGGACGATGACGTCCGAGGCGTTGAGCGTGCGGAGCATGTCGCGGGCGGCGTCGCGGTGTCCGGGGCCGGCGAGGACGGGGTGGCTGAGCACGATGACCGCGTCCTGGCGGTAGTCGCCCAGGGCCCGGTCCGCGATGCGGGCCAGCATGCGGCCGCAGGAGTCCGGGTCGACGATCCGGCCGCGCCGGACGGGCCGGCCGTGGCCGTGCTCACCGCTCTCCTCGCCGCCGGTGTCCGCGACGACGCCCAGTCCGGGCACCCAGGCGCGGGTCCGGGAGCTGCCGAGGTCGATGGCCAGGCCGCGGGTGGCGCCCCCGAAGTGCCGGTGGACGGGGCGGTCGTGCCGCCGTCCGTCGCGCAAAGAACGCATCGCCCCTCACCCCCGGCACGCAGCCGCGGCCGTACACACCCAGTGACCCGCTGATCGCGAGGCATGGCCGAGCCCTCACTATGCAATAGGTAGGCAAAGAAAGCCACTCCCAAGCAAAATCGAAGGGCTCGGCCGACCGCCCCGCGCACGCCCCTACGCGTCGACCGGCAGGAACTCCCCCACCATCTCCGCGAACTCCTCCGGTGTCGCGATCCGCACCCCGAGGTCCTCCGCCTTCGTCCGCTTCGATCCCGCCTTCTCGCCGGCCACCAGCATCGCTGTGCGCTTGGAGACGCTGGAGGACGACTTGCCGCCGGCCCGCTCGATCAGCTCGTTCATCTGGTTGCGCGACAGCTTCTCCAGCACGCCCGTCATGGCCCCGGTGACCACCACGGTCATCCCGGCCAGCGGCGCGCCCTCGGTACTGCCGGCGGTCTCCTCGCCGGCCTCCTCACCCGGGGGCGGGGGCGGGGTCGCGCCCGGCTCGGTCATGGTGAGCCCGGCGGCGATCAGCTTCTCGATCAGCGGGGCGAGCTCGGCGAGTTCGGCGACGACGGCCGCTGCCTTCTCCTTGCCTATGCCGTCGACCCGTTGGAGCTCCTCGGCGTCGGCGGCTCTGATGCGGTCCATCTCGGCGAAGTAGCGGGCGATCCGGCGGGACATGGAGCGTCCGGTGCCGCGCACGCCCAGGGCGCAGAAGACGCGGGAGAGCGGCTGGGTGCGGGCTGCGTCGATGGCGGCCAGCAGGTTGTCGGTGCTCGTCTCGCCCATCCGGTCGAGGGAGAGCAGCTGTTCGCGCTCCAGGGTGAACAGGTCCGCGAAGTCGGCGACCAGGCCGGCGTCGACGAGCTGGACGACCCGGGTCGTACCGAGCCCCTCGATGTCGAGCTGGTCGCGCCCGGCGGCGTACGAGACGGAGGCGACGACGCGGCAGTCGCGGCCTCGGACACAGCGCCAGCGCTGTTCGCTGGTGTCGATCTCCGAACCGCACTGCGGGCACGCCTCGGGGAAGACGACGGGCTGCTCGTCGCCGGTGCGCAGGTGGGCGACGGGCGCCTCGATGCGGGGGATGATGTCGCCCGCCTTGTAGACCATCACGTGGTCACCGATGCGCAGGTCCCGGCGGGTGATGTCGGCCGGGTTGTGCAGGGTGGCGTAGCCGACGGTCGAGCCGTCGATCTCGACGGGCTCCAGCACGGCGCGCGGCGCGATGATGCCGGTACGGCCCACGTTCCACTCGACGCCCAGGAGGCGGGTGACCTTCTCGACGGCCGGCAGCTTGTATGCGATGGCCCAGCGCGGGGCCCGGGTGCCGACGCCGGCGTCGCGCTGGTCGGCCGCCAGGTCGGCCTTGATGACGATGCCGTCGATCCCGAACGGCAACGAGGCCCGCAGCGCGGCGACTTCCTCGACCCGCGCCTGGGCCTCCTCGACGGCGGCTACCGTGCGCGGGGCGACCTCGGTGTCCCCCGCCGTGTGCACGCCGAGGTCCGCGACGCGCCCGAGGACCTGGCTGTGCGGCAGCTCGGCCAGCTCGGCGGCCAGTTCACCGGAGTCGGGCAGCGGCAGCGCGCCGTATGCAAAGAACGTCATCTCCACCGTGTACGCACGGTCCTTGGCGCGCAGGGTGCCCGCCGCGCCGTTGCGCGCGTTGGCGAAGGGGGCGCCGCCGTGCTCGGTGCGGGTGGCGTTGGCCTGCTCGAACTGCGCGGTGGTCATCAGGATCTCGCCGCGTATCTCGATCGTCACCGGCTCCGCGAGCCGCTCGGGGAGGCCGACGACGGTCCCGCTGGCGTGCGACACGTCCTCACCGGCGGTCCCGTCGCCCCGGGTGATCAGCCGTTCGAGCCGGCCCTCGCGATAGCGGGCGGCCACCGCGAGCCCGTCGAGCTTCGGCTCGACGCTCCAGGCGGTGACGGGCCGTCCGATCCGGCGCTCCAGCGAGGCGGTCCAGGTGGCGAACTGCTCGGCCGAGAAGACGTTGTCGAGGGAGAGCATCGGCACCGTGTGCGGCACGTCCCCCACGGCCGCACCGCCGGCCACCTTGCCGGTCGGCGACGTGGGCAGCACCTCCTGCGGGTGCTCCTGCTCGTACGCGGCGATGCCGCGCGCCAGGCGGTCGTAGGCGTCGTCGTCGAGCGTGCTCTCGCCCGTGGCGTAGTACGCGGCGGCGGCCTGCGCGGCCTCCTCCACGGCGGCGGCGTAGGAGGCGGGGTCGGCGAGCACGACTGCTGAGTTCGTCATGCCCTCCATCCTGCCGTCCACCACTGACAACGCCTCTGCCGCCGGAGGCCGACGAGCACCGGAGAGCGCTCTCCTGTCCTTGAACGCCGTGAACCAGGTCGGTGAATCCCAGAGAGAGCGCTCTCCGACCCCGCAGGCCCCTCAACCCGCCTCGATCCGCACGTAATTGAAGCCTCGCCATGTGTATTGACATGCCCTCGCCATGCTCCTACGTTCCCTCGCAGAGAGCGCTCTCTCCCCTGATCAGGCCGCCCATGATCAGGGCACATCCCCCCCACCGCTTCCCGAAATGGAGTGCCGTGCTCTTCTTCCGTCAACGACGCAGCGACGACGACAGCCACCGCAGAACCTCACCGCCCCGGCGGTACCGCACGGCGGCGCTCGCCGCCGCCGCGCTCGCCCTGACCTTCCTCCAGGCCACCACCAACAGCGCGTCCGCCGGCCCCGCCGACGCCGCGGCCCCCGCCCCCAAGGCCGCCGCCGACGTCGTCCGGGTGGCCGAGTTCCTGGCAGAGTGCCCGTACACCCACCGGGCGCCCGACGACCCGATCGTCTTCCCCGGCCTGCCCGGCGCCTCGCACATGCACAGCTTCTTCGGCAACGACTCCACGAACGGCCACTCGGACCTCGCCTCGCTGGAGAAGGCCCGGAGCACCTGTTCACCCGACATCGACCTGTCGTCGTACTGGGTGCCGACCCTGTACGACGGGGACAAGGAGGTGGAGCCCACCGGCACCACGTTCTACTACCTGGGCGAGGGCGTCCGCGACGACGTCATCCGGCAGATCAAGCCCTTCCCCCGGGGTCTGCGGATCGTCGCGGGGAACGCGAAGGCGACCGGGCCGAACGACAACACGATCTCGCGCTGGTCGTGCCTGCACCACGGCGAGGTCAACCCGTCGCACGACTTCGTGAACTGCCCGGCGGGCGCGATGCTGGAGTCGTACCTCGACTTCCCGCAGTGCTGGAACGGCAGGGACCTGGACTCGGCCGACCACAAGAGCCACATGTCGTACCCGGTCAACGGCGAGTGCCCGTCCACCCACCCGGTGCCGGTGCCCAAGCTCCGTCAGGTGCTGCGGTACCCGGTCAACGGTGACCCGTCCCGGTTCCGGCTGGCGTCCGGACCCGGCTACACGATGCACGGCGACTTCTTCAACGTGTGGCCCGATGACCAGTTGGCGCAGCGCGTACGCGACTGCATCAACGCCATCATCAAGTGCGGGGCCGACGGCACCCCCTGACCCCTGCGCACCCCCGTCCCCACCCGCCCGTCCGGGGCTGTGCGCCCCGGACGGGCCCTTCCCCGAGGGAGCCCCTGATGAAAGCGGCCCGCAGCGCGGCGACGCTCACCCTGCTGCTCCTCCTCACCGGCTGCGGCTCCCCGGCGGCCGAGCCGGAGAGCACTCCCCCGCCCGCTCCGTCCGCCACCGGCGCGCCCGCCGATCCGACCGACGCCGCCTGGGTGCAGCTGATGACCCCGATGAACGAGTCGGCCGTGGCGCTCCTCTCGCTCGCCGCCGACCGCTCCGGCGACACGGGCGTACGGCGCTGGGCTGCCGGTCTGCGGTCCTCGCAGAACGGTGAACTGGCCCGGCTGCGCCCGCTGCTGGCCCGGATGGGGCTCCCGCACACCAATGTGCACGAGGGCCACCACATGCCGGGCATGGTGACGCAGGACGACCTCGAACGTGCCCGCACGCTGAAGGGCGCCGCCTTCGACCGGTTCCTGGTGGAGCGGATCAAGGACCATCTGCACCAGACCGCCCAGGTGTCGCGTTCCGAGACCGGGGCCGGTACCCGGCCGGACGCCAAGCGGCTCGCCGCCTCCCTGGTCTCGGCCCGCAGCATCGAGATCGCCCGGCTGCCCGCCCCGTCCGAGGACTCCGGCTGACCTCCGGGTCAATGTAATCCCAAGCCCTGGGCGGCCGTTACCGCGCCGGTCGTACCTCCCGGTATAAAGACTGCATGCCTGCCGACGCGCCGCCGCCCGCCCGTCCCGTGACCTTGGAGGACGTCGCCGGAGTGGCCGGGGTGTCACGGGCGACGGTGTCCCGGGTGATCAACGGGGCGACCACGGTGGACCCGGCGCTGCGGCGGACCGTGGAGGCCGCGGTGGACGCCACCGGCTATGTGCCCAACCGCGCCGCCCGTTCGCTGGTGACCCGGCGGACCGACTCGATCGCGCTGGTCGTCTCGGAGCGGGAACGGCGCACCGTGCCCGAGCCGTTCGTCGGCCGGATGTTCTCCGACCCCTACTTCGGGCGGGTGGTCGCCGGCCTCCTGGAGGTGCTGCGCCCGGCGGGCATCCAGCTGGTCCTGATGCTGGCCGACGACCAGGAGTCGCGGGACCAGTTGCTGGCGTACCTGCGCCACGGGCACGTGGACGGGGTGGTGCTGATCTCGTCGCACGCGGACGACCCGCTGCCCGGGCTGCTGCACGGGACCCGGCTGCCCGCCGTCCTCGCCGGACAGCCCCGCAGGCCGACGCCGCTCACCTATGTCGAGGCGGACCAGCGGGCCGGGGCGCGGCTGGCCGCCGACCATCTCGCCGCGCTGGGCCGCCGCCGCGTCGGCACGGTATCGGGCCCGCAGGACATGCCGGCCGGCCAGGCCCGGCTCTCCGGGTTCCTGGACGCGGCTGCGGCGCACGGCATCCGGGACGTGGTGACCGCCGAGGGCGACTTCACGCATGCCGGGGGTGCGGCGGCGATGCGGCGGCTGCTCGCGGAGCGGCCGGACCTGGACGCGGTGTTCATCGCGTCGGACCTGATGGCGCTCGGGGCCGTGCCGGTGCTGCTGCGGGCCGGGAAGGAGGTCCCGGACGACGTCGCGCTCGTCGGGTTCGACGACAGCAGTGCGGCGCTGGCCTGTGATCCGCCGCTGACGACGGTCCGGCAGCCGGTGGAGGAGATGTCCGCGGAGATGGCCCGGCTGCTGCTCAAGCAGATCGGCAAGCCGGTCGACCCGCCGCCGTCGGTGATCTTCCACCCGACGCTCGTACGGCGGCAGTCGGCCTGATCAGGCGCCGCCGGGCTCCCCGTCCTGCGGCACCGGCACCTGGGGTCCCGATGCCTCCTGGAGCCAGCGGGCGAGGACGCGGTGGACGGCCTCCGCGCCGACCAGCTCGTCCGGGCGCTTCCCGTCCTCGTCGGTGACGGCGTCCAGCGGGTCACTCAGGGTGCGCGGCCAGAGCAGGAACGGGCGGGACTGGTCGCCGCCCAGGCCGCCGTGCGAACCGATCTGCTCCTCGAAGGCGTGCACGGTGCCCGTGGCGGGGTCGTACATGGAGTTGACCATCACGTCCGCGACGTGCGGGAAGGTGTCCGTGCGCCGGATCGCGTCCGCCGCGCCCGGACCGTACACGGCCAGTGGCCCCTCGCCGTCCGCCAGGTCCGCCACCGGCACCCGCACCCCGTCGCGGGCGAGCACCACGGAGCCGTCCCGTTCGCCGCGGACGAGCAGGAAGCCGATGCCCGGGTGGTTGGCGAGGGTGGAGAGCAGCGCGGGGTGGCGGTGCTCCAGCTGCTCCAGGGACGCGCGGCCCGCGATGTCGGGGAAGGAGATCAGGCCGAGGTTGCCGGAGGATAGGACTATCGGGTCGGAGGGGGTCGCGACCTGTTCCTCCTGGCCCTCGGCGACCGGCCGGTGCAGGGCGATCCGGACCGCGTCGCGCGCCTCGGAGGCGCTGCGGGTGCGCTGCGCGCGCCGGGGCACGGGCAGGCCGCTGCCCGCCCGTACGAGGTCCTTGAGGGTCAGTCCGTACACGCCGGCGAAGGTGTCCCCCGGGCTCTGGCCGTGGTCGGACAGGAGCACGATCCGGTAGGCGCGGGGGGCCTGCTCGGCGACCTTCGCGATCAGGGCGAGCGCCCGGTCGAGGCGGGCGAGCACCTTCTCCGCGTCGCGGCTGCGCGGTCCCGAGTGGTGCGCGACCTCGTCGTACGCGACGAGGTCGGCGTAGACCGCGGTCCGTCCGGCGAACATGTCGCCGATCACGGCGGCGACCACCACATCGCGTTCGACGACGGTCGCGAAGGCACGGATGAAGGGGTACAGGCCGCCGCGCTTGATGCGGGGCGTCTCCTTGCGGAGGCGGGAGCGGGTGGACTGGACGATCTCCCGGCACACCTCCGCGACGAAGGAGCCTGCGGTACGGACGGCGTTGGCGGGGTCGGAGAAGTACGCGAAGTACCCGGCCCGCGACCGGCGGCCCTTGCCGAGCCTGGCGGCCATGGACAGGACGAGCGCGAGCTGGCCCGCGCCGCCGCTGAAGAGGTTGCCGCGGCTGGCGCCGTCGAAGGTGAGGAGTCCGCCGTCCCGGGTGCGGGTGATGGCCCGGCGCTGGAGCTCCAGGGCGCTCGCGGGCTTGCTGGAGACCATGACGACACCGGTCTCCTTCTCGTACCAGCGGAAAGCGGGGACGTCGTGGTTGCTGCCGTGCAGGATGCCGAGCTGGCTGGCGCCGGTCTGGCTGGACCAGTCGGTGCGCCACGGCATGAGCCGGTGTCCGTCGGGCCCGGCCAGCCAGTGGGCGACGGTCGGCATGACGCCCCCGGCCGCGGCGGCGAGGAGGGCGTCGTGGCCGACCCCGTCGAGCTGGATGAAGACGGTGCCCGGCGGCCCGCCGCGCGCGTCGCCCGTGCCGGTGCGGCGGCGGCGCCGGTCGGCCAGGCGGGAGAGGCGGCGGCGGTAGGCGTTGTCGTCGCGCACGGCGAGGGCGGTGGACGTGGCGGAGGCGACGGCGGACATCACGGCCGCGACGGCGACGGCGGTCTCCGGGGCGGCCGTTCCCCGGCCGTCCGGGATGAGCCACAGCGCGATCAGCAGCAGCGAGCCGTTGAGGAAGAAGACGAGTGCGCCGAGGACGAGGGCGGGCACGATCAGCAGCGCCCGGACGAGGACGGGCCAGACCAGTGCGGAGAGCAGCCCGAAGGCGCCCGCGCCCCAGGCGGCGGTGAAGGCGGTCTTGGTGATGCTGTCGCCGTCGGGCGACTGGAGCCGGAAGTCGGGGAGGATGCCGGCGAGCGCCAGCATGGTGAGCGTCGAGACGGCCCAGACCGCGATCACTCGCATCAGGGCGCTGCCGGCTCGCCGCCATCGCCTGTCGCCCACGCCGCCTTCACCTCACGTCCGGGCCCTGCCGTTCCGGGCCCCGCCCCAGCCTTTCACAGCGGGCCGGGCGGTCCCCGGGCCGGTCAGCAGCCGTCGTACCCCGCGGTCGGCATGGAGAGCCTGCGGTGCACTCCGGCCTTGCCGTCGGCGGTGTAGGACGGCTCGTCGAACCCGGCGATCTCCAGGCGTACGCCGCGCCGCTCGCACTCCGCGGTGAACCGCGGCACCGAGGCCAGGGCGCGGGCGAGGACCCGCTCGCTGGGGGTGACGAACAACTCGACCTCGCCGCTGTCGATGTCGGCCCAGAGCGCGGGGTGGTCGGGGCGCAGCCCGTACAGGCGCAGCTGCCGGGTGACGACGTAGCCCTGGTCGGCGGCCCAGCGGGCGCACATGGCGTGCTGGCCGCGGGTGTCCACGAGGAACGGATCGCTGTCCAGTTCCTCCAGCGGCGTCAGGCTGGCGATGGCCGCCACGCGTACGTCCCCCATGGCCCTTCTTCCCCGTGCTCGTCGTTCCCCGACCCTATGCGGCCGCACGCGGGGGCCGAGGGCGCGTTCCGGGGCGGTGAGGGGGCGCACGGGGGCACGGGCCCGGGACCGTGATCCACGGGTGCGCCGGGGTGCTCGGGCGGCCCGGACGGGACTGCCCGTAGGCTCGTCGGGGCAGGTGTGGAGGGGTCCGAAGGGCTCGGTGAGCGGAGGAGGCGGTGACGTGCCGGTGGAGATCACCTGGTGGGGTCATGCCACGTGCACGATCGAGGACTCCGGGGTCCGTTTCCTGACCGATCCGCTCTTCGTACGGCGCTTCGCGCATCTGCGGCGCCGCCGGGGCGCGCTGCCCGGTCCGGACGCGGCCCTGGCCGATGTGGTCCTGATCTCCCATCTGCACTCCGATCATCTCCATCTGCCGTCGTTGGCGCGCGTCGCCCCGGGGGCCCGGGTGCTCGTGCCGCGTGGTTCGGTGCGGTCGGTTCCCGGGCTGCGGCTGCTGCGCCGGGCGCGGGGGCTGCGGATCACCGAGGTGGTCGTGGGCGACGAGGTGCGCGTGGGTGGTGTCCGGGTCCGGGCGGTGCCGGCGCTGCACGACGGCCGGCGGCTGCCGCTGGGGCCGCACCGCTCCCCCGCGCTCGGTTACGTGGTGGAGGGCGTGGCGCGTACGTACTTCGCCGGGGACACCGGGCTCTTCGACGACATGGCGGGGGCGGTCGGCCCGGTGGACGTGGCGCTGCTGCCGGTCGGCGGCTGGGGGCCCTATCTGGGCCACGGGCACCTGGACGCGGGGCGGGCGGCGCAGGCGCTGACCCGGCTGCGGCCGCGCGCGGCGGTGCCGGTGCACTACGGCACGTACTGGCCGATCGGGATGGACGGGGTACGGCCCCACGAGTTCCACGCGCCGGGCGAGGAGTTCGTGCGGAAGGCTGCGATGGCGGCGCCGGAGGTCGTGGTGCACCGGCTGGCGCACGGCGAGCGGGTGCGGCCGGGGTGCGCGGAGTGATCGAGTTCCTGCGGGAGACGGCTCAGCTGCCGGCGGAGTCGACGCAGCAGGCGGTGGGTTATCCGTCGCTGTTCCTGCTGGTGGCGCTGGGCGCCCTGGTGCCGGTGGTGCCGACGGGCGCGCTGGTGAGTTCGGCGGCCGTGGTGGCGTTCCACCAGTCGTCGCCGTTCTCCCTGCTGGTGGTGTTCGCGGTGGCGTCGTCGGCGGCGTTCCTCGGGGACATATCCCTGTACTGGCTGGGGCAGCGGGGGGTGCGGTCGAAGAACGGCTCGCGGTGGCTGCGGACGATCCGGGACCGGGCGGCACCGGAACGCCTTGAGCAGGCGCAGCACAAGCTGGACGAGCACGGGGCGGCGGTGCTGGTGCTGTCGCGGCTGGTGCCGGCCGGGCGGATCCCGGTGATGCTGGCGTGCCTGCTGGGCCGGATGGAGCTGCGGCGGTTCGCCCGGGGCGACGTGCCGGCGTGCCTGGCGTGGGCGGCGACGTACCAGCTGATCGGCATCCTGGGCGGTTCGCTGTTCCCGGAGCCGTGGCAGGGGGTGGTCGCGGCGGTGGGCCTGACGCTGCTGATCAGCGGGGCGCCCGCGGTGTGGCGCCGGACGCGGGCGCGGTGGGCGCGGTGACCTCAGCCGGCGGGGCTTCCCAGCACGCGTGAGCCGCCGATGGGCAGGTCCCAGAGCCGGTCGCGGGAGTGCCCGGCGCGCTGCCAGGCGGTACGCAGCCGGGTGAGCGGTTCGTGGACCGGTTCGGCGGAGAGCAGGAAGGTCGCCCAGTGCATCGGGGCCATGGCGTGGGCGCCGAGGTCCTCGTACGCCTGGACCGCCTCCTCGGGGTCGGTGTGGACGTCGCCGAGCCACCAGCGGGGCTCGTACGCGCCGATCGGCAGCAGGGCGAGGTCGATGCCGGGGTGGCGGCGGCCGATCTCGGCGAACCAGTGGCCGTATCCGGAGTCGCCGGCGAAGTAGATCCGTCCGCCGTGCCCCGTGCCGCCGGTGTCCTGGATGACCCAGCCGCCCCAGAGCGAGCGGCAGGTGTCGGTCAGGGTGCGCTTGGACCAGTGGTGGGACGGCACGAAGTCGAAGCGGACGCCGTCCAGCTGTGCCGACTCCCACCAGTCGAGTTCGGTGACGTTGCCGAAGCCTCGGCGGCGGCACCACTGGCCGAGGCCGGCCGGGACGAACAGCGGGGTGTGCCGGGGCAGTCTGCGCAGGGTGGGGGCGTCGAGGTGGTCGTAGTGGTTGTGGCTGATGACGACCGCGTCGACGGGCGGCAGGTCCTCCCAGCGGACGCCGACGGGTGTGATCCGGGCCGGGGTGCCGAGGATGCGCCGGGACCAGACGGGGTCGGCGAGGACGGTGAGGCCGCCGGTGCGGATGATCCAGCTGGCGTGCCCGGCCCAGGTGACGCAGCTCGTGCCGGCGGGGACGGGCGGCAGGGGCTCGGGGGCGTACGGCAGGCGGTGGATGTGGCGCAGGCCCTCCGCGTTGGGCCGGATGGAGTGCTCGCGGGCCAGTCGGGACATGCCCTTGACGCCGGGGAGCGGGGCGGTGAGCCGGTCCGCGAAGCTCCGGGGCCAGGTGCGCACCTCGCCGAGCGGTCGCGGTGCGACGACCGCGCCGCAGGACACGGGGGGTGTGTCCCGGGTGAGGGGGCGCTCGGTCTGGTCCGTCATCGGGGGCTCCCGTCGTGGGGTGCGCCGACGCGGGGGGTCAGCGCGGTTCGTCGAGGGCTGCTCGGAAAATGCTCAGCGCTGCCGCGATGTGCGGCAATTCGAGGGGGTCCGCGGCGGTGAGGGCCCGCGTCTGCTGCTCGGGCGTGGCGCCGAGGAGGGCGCCGGTGCCCAGCCGCACCCGGAGCGCGCCGAGTTCGTCGCCGAAGCGGTGTCCGCCGGGGGCGGGGGCGCCGAGCCGCGCGGAGAGGTACTCCTCCAGCTCCAGGGAGTCGGTGACGCCTCGGGCGGCGAGCCGCGAGCGCAGCGGCCCGAGGTCCGCGTAGAGGTGGCGGCCCGCCTGCGGGGGCCGGGCGACGGCGCCCCAGCCGAGGACGGCACGGTGGGCCTCGGTGGCGAGGCGGGCGTGCAGGGTGGCGGCGCGGCGGGCTCGTTCGGTGACGGCGGGCGGTTCGCGCAGCGCGTGGGCCGCGGCGGCGGCGACCGGGCCGGCGACCGAGGCGCCGAGCGCGGTGAGGACGTCCAGGGTGCGGGCGTGGCGCACGGCGGAGCGCGCGGTGTCCGGGAACCGGGCGACGGCGACCGGCCAGGCGGCCGGGGTGAGTGCCCCGTACAGGCCGGAGACCACCGTGACGTCGTCCGGGCACATCTCGGCGGGGCTGACCAGGACCGTGTCGTGGGGCCGGTGCAGGGTGTCGCGCCAGGTCTCGTCGCTGACGATGTGCAGCCCTTCGTCGACGGCGGCCTCGCACGCCTCGCGCAGGAGTTCCGGCGGGGCGACGGAGGCGGTGGGGTCGTCGGCCACCGAGAGCAGCAGGAGCCGCGGCCGGCCGCCCTCGGCGCGCACTCTGCGTACGGTTTCGAGGAGGGCGTACGGGTCGGGCACGCCGCCGCACTCGGCGGGGGTCGGCACCTGGTAGGCGGGCCGGCCGAGGAGCCGGGCCTGTGGGATCCAGGAGGCGGGGCAGGGGCGCGGCAGCAGGACGTCTCCGCCGTGGGCGGCGATCAGCGCGAGCAGCAGCGGTGCGGTGCCGGGGGCGGCCGCGACGTGTTCGGGGCCGCCGTGCAGTCCGCGCCGCTCCCAGTAGGCGCGGGCCGCCTCGCGCAGGTCGGCCGATCCGCCGGCGGGTTCGGGGGCGGATCGGCCCGCGGCGGCGGCGAGTACGTCGGCCAGCTCCGGCAGCACGGGCAGTCCCGGCCAGGGGGCGGGAGGGCCGTACCGTACAGGCCCGCGGTCCTCCCGGACCGTGTCCGTGCCGCGCTCGTGACGCCCGGTCCGCTCCCGGCCCATCGGGCCTCCTTCGCCGCCGATCCGACCCGCCGTTCGCCCTCCGGACCTTTATACGAGGGAACGGGGCTGGGCGCCTGCCCTGCGGCGGGTCGGGCCCCCGCCGAGCACGGCCTGTTCCCGTACGGCGGTCTCGACGGGTGTGTGGTTCACGCTCCGCTCCGGTCGTGTCCGAGGCGGGCCGACAGCTCGTCGGCGCCTTGGACGGCGAGGGCGGCGAGTTCTCGCTCGCGCTCCTGGTTCCAGCGGATCATCGGGACGGAGACCGAGAGCGCGGCGACGACCCGCCCCGTCCGGTCGCGCACGGGTGCGGCGACGCAGCTGACGCCCGGGTCGGACTCCTGGTGCTCCGCGGCGACGCCGTGCTCCCGTACGGCGTCGAGCGCGGCCCGCAGTTCCTGCTCGCCGGTGAGGGTGTGCGGGGTGAGGGCGGTCAGTTCCAGGCCGTCGAGGCGGGCGTCGAGCTCGGGGGCGGGCAGCGAGGCGAGCAGCATCTTGCCGGCGGACGTGCAGTGGGCGGGCAGCCGGTGCCCGGCCGACGACACCGTGCGGACTGCGTGGGTGGAGTCGGCCTGGGCGACGCAGACGGCGTGGGTGCCGTCGAGGATCGCCACGTGCACGCTCTCTCCGCAGTCCGCGGCGATGCGCCGGGCGACCTGCCGGCCCTCGGCGGCGAGGTCGAGCTGTTCCGCGTACCGGCTGCCGAGCTGGTAGGTCCGCACGCCCAGCCGGTAGCGCCCGGGGCGCTCGGGGTCGGTGACCAGGTAGGACCGTGCGGCGAGCGTGGTGAGCAGCTCGTGGACGGTGGTACGGGGCAGCTGGAGCTTGCGGGTGACCTCGGGCGCGGAGAGCGTGCCGTCGCCCTGGAGGAAGAGTTCGAGGACGTCGAACGCCCTGGTCACCGCCGGCACGAGTCGCCCCATGGCCCCGCATTCCCCCTTGTTCGGTGTCCGGCCGGCGACCGGTGTGACGAACCTCAGGCTACCTTCGGCGTGGCTGCTGGTTCGGGGCGGTGATGCGGGGTATCCGCTGTCGCATGTCGTCAGCGAGCAATGCTTCCGTCCCGTCCCGGTTCGCGGGACTGCGTGACCGGTTCCACCGGCGCGATGCCGCCGTCTTCCAGGACCTGGCCCAGCGGCACTGGCCGGCCGCCGGTCCGGTGCTGCCCCGGCTGAGCCGCTCCGCCAACCACGGGCTGCTGTGGATGGGGGCGGCGGCCGGTATGGCCGCCTTCGGCGGCAGTGCGCGGGCCCGGCGGGCCGCGCTGAGGGGCATCGCCTCGCTCGCGGTGGCGTCGGCCGCGATCAACACGGTGGGCAAGGGGGCGGTCCGCAGGCAGCGGCCGATCCTGGACGCCGTGCCGGTGATACGGCAGCTGAAGCGGCAGCCGGTGACCACGTCGTTCCCCTCGGGGCACGCCGCGTCGGCCGCCGCGTTCGCCACCGGGGTGGCGCTGGAGTCGAAGGGCTGGGGTGCGGTCGTGGCACCTGTCGCGCTGTCCGTCGCGGCGTCCCGCGTCTACACCGGGGTGCACTACCCGAGCGATGTGCTGGCCGGTGCGGCCCTGGGCGTGGGGGCGGCGTTCGCCCTGCGGGGGGTGATACCGACGAGGAACCAGCTGCCCGCGCCCGGCAGGCCGCCTGCCGACGCGCCCGCCCTGCCCGGAGGCCGGGGGCTGGTGGTGGTCGCCAACCAGGAGTCGGGGACGGCCACCGCGACGGCCTCGCTGATCAGGAACGCGCTGCCGGAGGCGGAGATCGTGGAGTGCCCGCCCGGCCGGCTCGCCTCGGAGCTGGCGCAGGCTGCGGACCGGTGCACGGCGCTGGGGGTGTGCGGCGGGGACGGCACGGTCAACCTCGCGGCCTCCGTGGCCGTGGAACACGGGGTGCCGCTCGCGGTCTTCCCGGGCGGCACGCTCAACCACTTCGCGTACGACCTGGGCATCGAGACCGTGGCCGACGCGTGCTCCGCGCTCGCCGCCGGAAGCGCGGTGCGGGCGGACCTGGGCCGGTTCCGGCCGGGGCCGGACGGCGCGCACGGCTACTTCCTCAACGCCTTCAGCCTGGGCGTTTATCCGGAGCTCGTGCGGATGCGGGAGCGCTGGTCGCCCCGGATCGGCGGCTGGCCCGCCGGGGTCCTGGCGGCCCTGCACGTGCTGCGTGGCGAACGCCCGCTGGAGGCCGAACTCCAGGGCAAATGCCGCCCGTTGTGGCTGCTGTTCGTCGGCAACGGCCTGTTCCAGCGGGTGGGCCCGGCGCCCGGCCGGCGGCACAACCTCGCGGACGGACTGCTGGACGTCCGCGTGGTGCACGGTGGCCGGACGCCCGGTCTGCGACTGCTGGCGGCGGCGGTCGCGGGTCCGCTGACCCGCTCCCCCATGCACGCGGCGGTACGCCGGCAGCGGGTGCGCGTCTCCGGCCTGAAGCCCGGCACGCCGTACGCGTACGACGGTGAAGTGGCGCACAGCGGGAGTGAGTTGATGATCGACAAGCTGCCGGAGGCGCTGACGGTGTACTGCCCGAGGCCGATGTAGGGGGAACCGGCCCGAAGGCCGGGGAGGGGCGGTCGGCGTACGGTCGGCCGCCCCTTTCGCGCACTCCGCGACTGTCCACATCGCAAGATACCCATCTCATTATTCGGCGACAGGCCCTACGGTGGTCCTACCGATCAGCGCTTTCGCGGTTCGCGTTTCGAGAGAGGATGCACGGCCATGTCGAAGGAGACCGCCGTCTACACCCACGGCCACCACGAGTCGGTGCTGCGCTCGCACAAGTGGCGCACCGCCGCCAACTCCGCGGCCTACCTTGTCGGCGAACTGCGCCCGGGCCTGGACGTGCTGGACGTCGGCTGCGGCCCCGGCACCATCACCGCCGACCTGGCCGCCCTGGTCGCCCCGGGCCGGGTGACGGGCCTGGACACCACCGAGGGAATCCTGGCCCAGGCGGCCGAGGTGGCCGCCGAACGCGGCCTGGACAACGTGGAGTTCGCCGTCGCGGACGTCCACGCCCTGGACTACCCCGACGACTCGTTCGACGTGGTCCACGCCCATCAGGTCCTCCAGCACGTGGGCGACCCGGTGCAGGCACTGCGCGAGATGCGCCGGGTGTGCCGCCCCGGGGGCGTCGTCGCGGCGCGCGACAGCGACTACGCGGCGATGACCTGGTACCCCGAGTCGCCGGGCATGGACCGCTGGGCGGACCTGTACGGCAGGGTGGCCCGCGCCAACGGCGGCGAGCCGGACGCCGGGCGCCGGCTGCTGTCCTGGGCGCGGCAGGCGGGGTTCACCGACATCACGCCCACGGCGGGCTCCTGGTGTTACGCCACACCGGAGAACCGGGCCTGGTGGAGCAGCCTGTGGGCGGACCGCACCGTCGGCTCGGTGTACGCGAAGCTCGCGGTGGACGGCGGGCACGCCACGGCGGAGGAACTGACGGAGATCGCCGAGGCGTGGCGCGAGTGGGGCGCGCAGGGCGACGGCTGGTTCATGGTCCCGCACGGCGAGCTGCTCTGCCGCGTCTGAGCGCACGGCCGGACACGCTCCGGACACGGCAGAGAACGCTCCGGGCGCACGGCCGGGCACGCTCCCGACGCACGGCAGAAACCGAACGGATCACATGGCGGCGGGCGGCCAACTAACCTGGCCGCCATGGAGATCCTGGGAACCACGCTGCGTATCTGCGTCGACGACCTGGAGGCCGCGGTGGCCTTCTACGAGGAGCTCACGGGCGCGCCCGCCCTCCGCTTCGAGCGCGGCGGGGTGTCCGTCGCGGCGATCAGCTGCTTCCTGCTGATGAGCGGCCCCGAATCGGAGCTGGAGATCCTCCGCAAGGTCACCGCGACCATCGCCGTGAAGAACGTCGACGAGGCCCACGCGAACCTGACCCGGGTCGGCGCCCGCGTCATCGCGGGCCCCGTCCCGACCCCGGCGGGCCGCAACCTGATCGCGCTGCACCCGGACGGCTCGGTCTTCGAGTACGTCGACCGCAACGCACCCGCCTAGGCGAGGTCGGTCGCGGCCGTGCGGCAGCCGCAGTCCGGGGCGCCGCCGTGCCCGTTCGCCACCGTCGCCGCGTCAGACGCCGGGCCGCATCCGGTAGTTGTACCGGTCCGGCAGCGGTTCGTCCGTGAGCCGGTTCCACACCTCCTCCAAGATCTCCGCACCCTCGCGCAGGTCCGCGACCTCGAAGCCCGCGTCGAACACGGCCTTCGCGGCGTCTTTCCGGCCCTCCGCGATCAGCAGTCGGGCCTCCAGCAGCCGGAACCGGCCCCGCGCCCGGACCTCCTGCGGCAGCCCCGCCCACACCGTGCGGGCGGCCCCGGTGCGGGCGGCCGTGAGCAGGGCCTCGATCGCCTCCCTGCCGAGGGCGGCGCCGGCGGCGGTCCACGCACGGTCGCCGTCGGTCCGCTCGGCGCACAGTCCGTCGAACGCCTCCGCGTAGTACTCGGCGGCCAGTTCGCGCTGGCCGCTCGCACGGGCGGCGACAGCCAGACAGCGCAGCAGCGGCCAGCGGGAGGCGGCGGTGGCGAGGCCGCGTTCCCAGCTGCGGACCGCCTGGGCGCGGTCGTCGGCGTGCCACTGCGCGATGCCGAGGTGGTACTCCGTGAGCGGTTCGGCGGGGGCGGTCTCCAGCATGTCGCGCCAGTGCCGGGAGACCAGCGTGGGCCCGGGGACCGTTCCGTCGGGGCCGGGGAACGTGCCCTGGTCCAGCAGCTCCAGCCAGGGCGCCTGCTCCTCGCCCAGCGTGTCGTCGGTGAACGGCGTGCCGGGCAGCTTGTACCGCCCGCGCCGCACTTCGAGGGCGCCCCAGCCGGAGCCGGTGGCGAGCCGTTCGCCCGGTTCGGCGTCGGCGTGGGCGCGCCAGGCGGCGTACGCGGCGTCCACGTCCGCGCGCGGCAGGGCGTCGGCGAGGCGCTGCTCGGTCTCGGCGCGGGCGGCCGCCCAGTCGTCGCCGTGGACGGTGGCGGGGTCGGCCGCGAGCGGCCCGTAGGACTCCAGCCAGCTGAACTCGCCGCCCGGCTCCAGCGGTACGTGCTCCAGCTGGGTGCGGGCCAGGCCCGCCTGGATCTCCGCGTAGCCGCCGGTGCCCGGTTCGGTGAGCCATTCCTGCCAGCGCCGCCCTCCGGACCCGCTGCCCCAGAGGAACAGCTTGCGGCCGCGCAGCAGGTCGGTGGAGGTCTGGACGAGTCCGTGGCCGTGCTCGTCCAGAGAGGCGATCCAGCGTCGGGCGCCGTCGGGCACCTCGTAGAAGTAGTCGGCGGGGTACTCGCTGCGGAGCGGGTAGGTGCGGTCGGTGCCGCCGCTCTCGGGGACGGGCACGCGGGACAGCGTGCGCTCGTACCCGAAGTGCCAGGCCTCGTCGGCGGGCGCGACCACCCGGGTGCGCGCGTCCTCGGGGACGGCGATGTTGGACCACCAGTAGACAGGTGCGGGCTGCTCGTGCGGGTTGCGTATCCGTACGCCGACGTGCAGGAACGCGGAGTCGGCGGGGAGCCACAGGTCGACCTGGAACGGCAGGTCGCGCAGCCGCTCCCACTCCCAGAGCCGGACCATCTCGCCGCCGTCGGGCGCCGGGACGAGGGCCGCGTGCACCGGGGCGCAGGAGAAGGTGGTGTGGCCGGTCGCGCCGATGTTCCACTCGATGCCGCCGGAGAACCAGGCACCGTTGAGCGCGAAGTCGGCGGGCTGGACGACCGGGTTGACGTACACGAGGTCGCGGCCGGCCGGCTTGTGGACGAGGGAGTGGATGCGGCCGCCGAGGCCGGGGAGCACGGTGACGCGCAGGTGGTCGTTCTCTATGACGATCGCGTCGAGGTCCGTGGGGACGCGCTCGCGCCCGTAGCCGTCGAGGAGGCGGACGGGCAGGACGGTCGACAGCGGGGCGTGGCCGAGCTGCCGGGCCATGTCGCGCGGGAGTCCGGACCGGTCCCGGTCGTCGATGACATGCGTCTCGTCCAGCGGCCGCAGCGCGGGCAGCGGGTTCTCCGGCCCCGTCGCCGCGGCGGGCAGGGTCAGTACGGCACGTCGTACGGTGGTGGCCAAGGCAACCTCGCTTCTCGCGCGGGCCGCCACAGGTCCGGGCGCCCCCCCGATGACCATGGAACACGCCGGTCGCCGCCCGGACAAGGGGCGTCTTTCCGGCCGCTGCCGGCGTCACGGGCAACCGGAATTCCGTTTCCGTCCTGCTCGCGGCCCCGTACGCTCCCTTCGGACACGAACGCGGCAGGCGAGAGGAACAGCGGAAACAGATGAGCACGCAGCACACGTACCGGGTGATCGTGCGCGGCACCTTCCAGGAGCTGACGGACGCGGCGCGCGAACGGCTGCTGGCCGAGGTGGAGGAGCACGGGCTCGCCGCGATGCAGTTCACCGAGGAGGGGTCGCTCACCTACGACCGGGTCCTGAAGCACTTCAGCTTCCGCTACGTGGTCGTCTCGGACGCCGGGGACGGCGAGGAGATGGCGTCCGCGATCGCCGAGGACCGCGCGCAGACGACGCTGCGCGAGGCGGGCTACGGGCACGGCGAACTGCGGTCCACGGCTACGGACATGGACACGATGAAGATCAACTACAAGCGCCGCTGAAGCCCGCCGCGCGACCGGGCGCTCCGGTCGCGCGGCCCCGCCTCTACTGGGGCGCCGGTGCCGTGGAGCCCCGCGGGGTGAGCGAGGGGGTCGGCACCTGGAGGGCGCCGGTGTCGGTGCCCTCCATCAGCGAGAACAGGTTGCGGGCCACCTCGGCGCCGAAGTGGTGGACGTCGTGGCTCATCGCGGACAGGGTGGGATGGGTGATCCGGCACAGCTGGGAGTCGTCCCACGCGAGCAGCGAGACGTCGTCCGGGACCACGAAGCCCATCTCGGCGGCGACTCCGGCGCCGGCCACCGCCATGATGTCGTTGTCGTAGACGATCGCGGTCGGCCTGTCCTTCGCCAGGAGCAGCGAGCGCGTCGCGCGCGCGCCTTCCCGTTCGTCGAAGCCGGTCGCGATCTGGACCCCCGGTTCCAGGCCGAGTTCGCGCACGGTGGCCTCGAAGGCCCGGGTCCTGATCGCACTGTGTCCGAAACCGGCCGGTCCGCCGACCCGGGCGAGGCGCCGGTGGCCCAGGGCGGCCAGATAGCGGACGGCCTCCGCCGTCGCCGTGGCGTCGTCGGTCCACACCGCGGGGAAGGAGCCGGTCAGCGACGGATGGCCGACGGCGACCGCGGGCAGCCCGATGGACTCCAGCGCCGGCACCCGCGGGTCGTCCACCCGGAAGTCGACGAGCACGGCGCCCGCGATGGTCTGGCTGCGCCACCACGTCCGGTAGAGCTCGATCTCCTCGTCCACGTCGCGGACCAGCCGCAGCAACAGGGAGCAGGACCGCTCCGCAAGGACGCTCTCGATGCCCGAGATGAAGTCCATGTAGAAGGGTTCGAGACCCAGCAGGCGGGCCGGGCGGCACAGGACGAGACCGACGATGTCGACCCGGCGGCCGGAGAGGCTGCGCGCCGTCTGGTTCGGCGCCCAGCCCAGCTCCCGGGCGGCCTCGAAGATGCGCTCCCGGGTCGCGTCGGAGACACCGGGTTTGCGGTTGAAGGCGAGCGAGACGGCACCCTTGGACACGCCCGCCCGGGCGGCGACGTCCTTGATGGTGACGCGGGCCGGAACGGTCACTTCGTACCCACGCAGAAGAGGGCGGCCCGCACGTCGTCGGCGGTCACGTCGCCGCAGCCGTCGACCCGGACGCGGACCTGTTCGCCGGGCAGCAGGGTGACGAGGCCACGGTCGGCCGTGGCTGCGGGGCCGAGCCGGTCCGCCTGGAGGAGGAGATCCCTGACGAGGGTGTGCGCGTTGACCACCACGTGGACGTTACCACCGCCGTCCGGGGCGGGTTCCACGCCGACGTCGAAGGCCGGCTGCTCGTAGTCGAACTCCTTGTCGGGGACCGGGAACCAGGTGGCCCGCAGGCCGTCCGCGTCGGCGACGAGGAACTCCGTGGTGCTGTGCCCGGCCGGCAGGAGCCCGGCCGCCACGGGGAGGCGTACGACGGAGCGCGGCGCGACCGTCACCTCCTGGGCGCCGTGAGCGGTGACCGATCCGCCGGCTTCGACGCGGCGCAGGGTCACCTCGGTGCGCCAGGGCGCGGCGGACTGGTTGATCACCGCGAGCACGGGCCCCTCGTCGCCCGCGCCCGCGGGTTGCAGGGTCAGCAGCCGGTCCGCGTACACCCGGCGCAGCTCGTGGTGGAGCGGCTTGAGCCGGCCGTCCCCGTCGACCGCGGCCCAGGAGCTGACCGGCCAGCAGTCGTTCAGCTGCCAGACGACGGTGCCCGCGCAGACCGGCCAGTGGGAGCGCCAGTGCTCGATGCCGGCGGCCACGGCGCGGGCCTGGACGACCTGTGTGAGGTAGTGCCAGCGGTCGAAGTCGCCCTCGGGCAGGGCGAAGTGGCGGGCGACACCGCGGTCGAGCTTGCCGTTGCCGTCCTCGGCCTTCTGGTGGTGGAGCATGCCGGGCGAGTCGGGGGCCAGGTCCTCGTCGGGCAGGGCGCGCCGGAGCGTGGCCAGGGCGGGCGGGGCCTGCCAGCCGAACTCGGAGACGAAGCGGGGGACGTTCGCGCGGTACTCCGCGTAGTCCTGGCGGTTCCACACCTCCCAGGAGTGGAAGGTGCCGTGGTCGGGGTCGTTGGGGTGGTGGTCCCACGATCCGGACCAGGGGCTGCCCGCGCTGTAGGCGCGGGTGGGGTCGAGTTCGGCGACGATACGGGGCAGCAGGCCGAGGTAGTAGCCCTCGCCCCAGGAGTCGCCGGACAGGCCGGACTCCCAGTCCCAGTCGCGGAAGCCCCAGAGGTTCTCGTTGTTGCCGTTCCAGAGGACCAGGCTGGCGTGCGGCATGAGCCGGACAACGTTGTCGCGGGCTTCGGCCTCGACCTCGCCGCGCAGCGGCTGCTCCTCGGGGTACGCGGCGCAGGCGAAGAGGAAGTCCTGCCAGACCATGAGGCCCAACTCGTCGCAGGCGTCGTAGAACGCCTCGTCCTCGTAGATGCCGCCGCCCCATATGCGTACCAGGTCGACGTTGGCGTCGGCCGCCTGGCGCAGACGGGTGCGGTAGCGCTCGGGGGTGACGCGCGAGGGGAAGGCGTCGTCGGGGATCCAGTTGACGCCGCGGGCGAAGATCCGCTCACCGTTGACGACGAGGGTGAAGCCCGTGCCGTGCGCGTCGGGGGTGCGGTCGACCTCGACGGTGCGGAAGCCGATGCGCCGGTGCCAGGTGTCGAGCGGGCCGGCGTCACCGAGCAGGGTGACGTCGAGGTCGTACAGGGGCTGGTCCCCGTACCCGCGCGGCCACCACAGCCGCGGGCCTTCCACGGTCAGCCGCAGCACGGCTTCGTCGCCCTCGAAGACGGCCTCTGCCTCCTGGCCGGCCACGGTGGCCCGTGCCCGGAGGGCGGCCGCCGCCCCGGACTGCGTACGCTCCACCCGGAGCCGCACCTCGACGCTGCCGCGGCCCTCGTCGACGGTGACGAGGGGACGGACGGAAGCGAGGCGGGCGGTGGACCAGTGCTCAAGCCGTACGGGCCGCCAGATGCCGGCGGTGACGATCGTCGGCCCCCAGTCCCAGCCGAACCCGCACGCCATCTTGCGGATGTACTGGAACGGCTCGGGATACACGTTGGGCCGGTCACCGGTGACGGCGCGGACCGCCTCGGCCTCCTCGTACGCAGAGGTGAAGCGCACCTCCAGACGGCCGGTCAGCCCGGTGGCGTCGAACCGGTAGGTGCGGTGCATGTTGCGGGTGGTCCCCAGTTCCCGGCCGTCGAACGTGATCCGCGCGGCGGTGTCCAGGCCCTGGAAGACGAGGTCGGTGCGCTCGTGTCCGCTCTCGTGGGACACGTCGGTGAGATACGTCCACGCGCGCCGGCCGACCCAGGAGACCTCGGTCTCGTTGCGGTCGAGGAAGGGGTCCGGGATGACGTCCGCGGCGAGCAGGTCGGTGTGGACACAGCCGGGGACCCGGGCGGGCAGCAGCGCTTGGTCGTAGCGCAGCTTCCAGTCCTCGGTGAGCGGGGTGATGTCCTTCATGGTGCGGCTCCAATCGGCCCAGTGCGCACGCTGAGAGATGTACGACGCGGCACAACTTAGCCCGCGGATCGATCACTGTCCATAAACCGGTCTAGTCACGGGATAGCAACGCATCCGTCTTGCATCAAGCGATCTACCTGCGACAACGCGCACCTAGGTAACGATTGAGCATCACAGGGGAAACCAGAGCTTTACCGGTTCACATCGCTGCTGCCATAGTGCCGACATCCGGCGACGACCCGAGCCGCCATCCGAAGGAGCAGGGCACATGGGGAAGACCAGGACACTCACAGGCGCGTTTCTGGCCATCGCGACACTGACCGCCACGGGATGCAGCGGAGGAGGGACGCCGTCGACCGAGACGGCCTCCGCCCCTGCCGATGCGAGCAGCGCGAGCGGCACCATCACGGTCCTGACCCAGCGGACGGACCTGATCAAGAGCGGGGCCATGAAGGCCTACGCGGCGGAGTTCAACAAGATCTACCCCAAGATCGAGGTGAAGTTCGAGGGCCTCACCGACTACGAGGGTGAAGTCAAGATCCGGATGAACACCGACAAGTACGGGGACGTCCTGATGATCCCCGGCGCGGTCGCCAAGAACGACTACCCGAAGTTCTTCGCGCCGCTCGGCTCGTCGATCGAGATGGCGGACAAGTACCGCTTCAGCGACAAGTCGGAGGTCAACGGCAAGACCTACGGCATCGCCCAGTTCGGCACCGCCAACGGCTTCGTCTACAACAAGGCCCTCTGGAAGAAGGCCGGCGTCACCGCCTGGCCCAGCACGCCGGAGGAGTTCCTCTCCGACCTCAGGGCGGTCAAGTCGAAGACCGGGGCGATTCCGTACTACACCAACTTCAAGGACGGCTGGCCGCTGGTCCAGTGGTCCGCCAACATCGGCTCCGTCACGTGCAGCGAGGAGGCGAACAACAAGCTGGCCGGCCCCGTCTCGCCGTGGAAGTCCGGCAGCGAGCTCGCCGTGATCGACACCCTGCTCTTCGACATCGTCAAGGACGGGCTTTCGGAGAAGGACCCCAGCACCACCAACTGGGAGGCGTCCAAGGGCAAGCTGGCCAAGGGCGAGATCGGCTCCATGATGGTCGGCTCCTGGGCGATCAGCCAGATGCGCGACGCCGCCGAGAAGGCCGGAAAGAACCCGGACGACATCGGCTACATGCCGGTCCCCGTCCAGCGCGAGGAGGGGCAGTGCGCCACGCTCGTCTCGGACTACCAGCAGGCCGTCAACATCCACTCGGAGCACAAGGAAGCGGCCCGGGCCTGGATCGACTGGTTCACCGAGAAGTCCGGCTACTCCGCCAAGGAGGGCGCCGTGCCCACCCTGAAGTCGGCTCCCATGCCGGACACGCTCAAGGAGTTCGTTGACAACGATGTCACGTTTGTCGAGCGCTCGGAGAGCAAGACCGGCACGGTGAACGAGATCGACAACGCGGCCGAGATCGGGCTCAACACACCCGACTACCGCCAGAAGCTGATCGACATCGCCCGGGGTGCCCAGAAGGGCAGCGTCGAGAGCTACTTCGCCGAGCTCGACAAGAAGTGGGACGAGGCCGCGAAGACCGTCGGTTCCTGAACCGGCGAAGGGCCCCGGCCGCACGGCACCGGCCGGGGCCCGGCCCTCCCGCGCACACCGCATGCCCGACGCGGATGACGAAAGGCCCGACATGACCGAGACGACCGAGGCGGTGAGCGTGAAGACGCACCGTGCGACGCCCCAGCGGCGCGGCACCTCCCCCACCGGCGGAAGCCCACGTACGCGCAGGGGCCGGGACCGGGCGCTCCGCCGCGCGACGCCCTGGCTGTTCCTGCTGGCGCCGCTGGCGCTCCTGATCACGTTCACCTACGTGCCCGTGGGCAACATGATCTATTACAGCTTCACGGACTGGGACGGGATCAGCCCCGACCGGAACTTCACCGGCGTGGACAACTACGTCCAGATCTTCACCCGGCCCGAGATATTCCGGGTCTTCTTCGTGAGCTTCTACTACCTCGGGGCCTCCGTGGTCCAGATCGCCGTCGCGCTGTACTTCGCGACGGTGCTCAGCTTCGACCTGCGGTTCCGCAACCTGTTCAAGGGGCTGCTCTTCTTCCCCTACCTCATCAACGGCGTCGCCATCGGATTCGTCTTCCTGTACTTCTTCCAGGACGGCGGCACCCTGGACACCGTGCTGTCCTGGTTCGGCCAGCACCCCGACCACGCGTGGCTCGGCGACCCCACCTCGGCCAACACCTCGCTCGCCGGCGTCTCGGTGTGGCGGTACACGGGCCTCAACTTCGTCCTGTTCCTCGGCGCGATCCAGTCCATCCCGGGTGAGCTGTACGAGGCGGCCCAGCTGGACGGTGCGACCAGGTGGGAGCAGTTCCGGTACATCATCGCTCCGAGCATCAGGCCCGTGCTGAGCCTGAGCGTCATCCTCGCGATCTCCGGCTCGCTCGCGGTGTTCGAGATCCCCTGGATCATGACCGGCGGTGCGACGGGCACCTCGACGTTCGTCATCCAGACCGTGAAACTCGCGTTCCAGTTCAACAAGACCGGGCTGGCGTCGGCGGCCGCCGTGGTGCTGCTGCTGATCATTCTGCTGATCACCTGGATCCAGCGCCGGCTCGTGCCCGACGAAAAGGTGGACCTCGTATGACCACGGCCCCTCAGACCGCGGCCACGAAGACCGCGGGCCGCTCCCGCACCGTGCCGGGCCCGCGCCGGGTCCGGCCGCGCGGCCGGATCGGGCAGACACTCGTCTACGTGTCGCTCGTCGCGGCCTCGCTGGTGGTGCTCCTCCCGCTCGCCGTCGTCTTCCTCACCTCGCTCAAGACCTCGTCGGAAGCGACCGACGGCGGCGCCCTGTCGCTCCCGGGCAACTGGCTGAACTTCGACAACTACGCGACCGCGTTCTCCGACGGCCGGATGCTGACGGCCTTCGGCAACACCTTGTTCATCCTGCTCTTCTCGATCACCGGCACCGTGCTCATCGGCTCGATGACGGCCTACGCCATCGACCGGTTCGACTTCCGGGCCAAGAAGCTCGTGATGGCCCTCTTCCTCGTCGCCACCCTCGTGCCCGGGGTCACCACGCAGGTCGCGACCTTCCAGGTCGTGAACAGCTTCGGCCTGTTCGACACCCGCTGGGCGCCGATCCTGCTGTACATGGGTACGGACATCGTCTCGATCTACATCTTCCTGCAGTTCATCCGGGGCATCCCCGTGTCCCTGGACGAGGCCGCACGGCTGGACGGGGCGAACTCGTTCACGATCTACCGCAAGATCATCTTCCCGCTGCTCAAGCCGGCGATCGCGACCGTGGTCATCATCAAGGGGATCACCGTCTACAACGACTTCTACATCCCCTTCCTCTACATGCCCTCCCAGGAACTCGGCACGGTCTCCACCGCCCTGTTCCGCTTCAAGGGGCCCTTCGGAGCGCACTGGGAGAACATCTCCGCGGGTGCCGTGCTCGTCATCGTCCCCACGCTCGTCGTCTTCCTGTTCCTCCAGCGCTACATCTACAACGGCTTCGCCCAGGGCGCGACGAAGTAGCGGTCCCCCGCGCGCGCTCCGCAGTGCACCGGCCCCTCGCGGGCCGGTGCACTGCTGTCCGGTCACCTGCCGAGCGCCCCGAGAAAAAGGGAAACCGCCTTCTCGCACCACGCCCGGCACCATGACGACGACGGGGAAAAATAGGTGGAAGAAGGCGGCTCGCATCTACAAAACCGGTTCAGTTCCAGCGGCACACCGCACAGGCAGGGCCAGGTCAGAGACGCAGGGCGGCCACGGGGCCCGCGGCCAGTGCGTCGGCGGTCTGCGCTGCCACCGCGGCAGCGCCGACGAGACCGGCGTCCAGCGCCAGAGCGGCCGGCACGACGGGGATGTCCCGGACGAAGTCGAGCACGGCGTAGTCGGCCGTCCGGCGCCGCAACGGGGCGAACAGGACCTCCCCCGCCTGGGCCACCCCGCCCCCGATGACCACACGTTCCAGCTCCACGAGCGCCGCCGTGGCGGCGATGGCGGCGGCCAGGGCCTGCGCGGCGCGCTCGTAGGCCGCGCGCGCCCGCTCGTCGCCGCCCCGGGCCGCTTCGGCGACCGCCGCGGCGTCGGACGCCCCGTCGCGCGGGGCGGTCCACCCCAGGGCGCCGGCGTACGCCGCGATGGCGGTCCCGCTGGCGAAGGTCTCCACGCATCCGGGGGCGCCGCACGGGCAGCGGGGGCCGTTGAGGTCGACCGTGATGTGGCCGATGTGACCGGCGTTGCCGGTGAGGCCCGCATGCACCCGGCCGTCCAGCACCAACCCGCCGCCCACCCCGGTGGAGACCACCATGCACAGGGCGTTGGCGACACCGCGTGCGGCGCCGAGCCAGTGTTCGGCGGCGGTCATGGCCACCGCGTCACCGACGAGCACGGGCCTGATGCCCTCGGGCGTCGCCGGATGCGTACGCACCAGCTCGGCCAGCGGAAATCCGCGCCAGGCCGGAATGTTCACGGGGCTCACCGTGCCTCCGGCCGCGTCGACCGGCCCCGCGCTGGCGATGCCGAGGCAAGTGAGATCCGCCCATGCCGGATGCGCCGCCAGCTCGTCCTGCACTGCCGTGACAGCGGCGGCCAGCTCGCCCGCCGGCCGCCGCGCCGGGGTGGCGCGCCGAGCCCGCGCGATCACGTTCCCGCTCTCGTCGACGAGCGCTCCGGCGATCTTGGTCCCGCCGATGTCAAGTGCTCCGTACACCATCACGTCCCGCCCTTTCGTGAGGGCGCACCTCGCCCCCGCCCGTACTCTGCCGCTGACTGACAACGTTGTCTAGTAGTCCTGGTTTAGTTGAGCAATGGTTTAGCAATACGACCAGGTTGCATCAACCTTCGGGATGTCTCGGAAATGCGTCCCGAGCAGGCCGGAAAGCAGGGTGCATTCGATGCGCGCGCGGGCCTTGCACGAAATGCCGGCGACACATCTATTGACATGACTGGAACATCCGATGCCTCATATGGGGGCGACGGCGGAACGGAATCGCGCAGCGACCCGAGCCCCCACCGCATACGTACGGATCCCGCGCCCCGGCACTCCAGCTTCTCGCTCCGTCACCCGGCCCCGCGCGGGTGACAACGTTGTCCGATGCGAGCGTCCGCCGGTCGGGGCGGCCGTGCGACGCCGTGTACCCACCACCCCCTTGAGGAGAGCCATGAGGAAACCACCCCGACGGTCCCTGCTCGCAACCGTGGCCACACTGGTCACCGGCATGGCGGGCGCCCTGCTGTCCGTCCTCGGCCCCGTCCCCGCCGCCCACGCCGCGGACACCGGTCTCCACGTCAGCAACGGGCGTGTGTACGAGGCCAACGGCAACGAGTTCGTGATGCGCGGCGTCAACCACGCGCACGCCTGGTACCCGGAGCGGACCAGCGCCATCTCCGACATCGCGGCCAAGGGCGCCAACACCGTCCGCGTGGTCCTGGGCAGCGGCGACCGGTGGACGAAGACCGGCGCGTCCGAGGTCTCCTCGATCATCGCCCAGTGCAAGGCCGCCAAGGTCATCTGCGTGCTGGAGGTGCACGACACCACCGGCTACGGCGAGGACTCCGCCGCCACGACGCTGGACAGGGCCGCCGACTACTGGATCGGCGCCAAGAGCGCCCTTCAGGGCCAGGAGGACTACGTCGTCGTCAACATCGGCAACGAACCGTTCGGCAACACCGGCTACGAGGGCTGGACTTCGGCCACGAAGAACGCCATCACCAAGCTCCGCGGCGCCGGGCTGCGGCACGCCCTGATGGTGGACGCCCCGAACTGGGGCCAGGACTGGTCCGGCACGATGCGGGACAACGCCGCTTCGGTGTTCGCCTCCGACCCGGACCGCAACACCGTCTTCTCCATCCACATGTACGGGGTCTACGACACGGCCACCGAGGTCCAGGACTACCTGAACCACTTCGTGAACAACAAACTGCCAGTCGTGGTCGGTGAGTTCGGGAACATGCACAGCGACGGGAACCCCGACGAGGACGCGATCATGGCCACGGCCCAGTCCCTGCGGCTCGGCTACCTCGGCTGGTCCTGGAGCGGCAACGGCAGCGGGGTCGAATACCTCGACCTGGTCAACGGCTTCGACCCGAACTCACTGACCAGCTGGGGCGACCGCCTCTTCAACGGCAGCAACGGCATCGTCGCCACCTCCGTGCGCGCCACGGTCTACGGCGGCGGCTCGACCGGCGGCGGCGACACCGGCACCGCCCCGAACGGCTACCCGTACTGCGCGAGCGCCTCGTCCGACCCCGACGGCGACGGCTGGGGCTGGGAGAACAGCCGCTCCTGCGTCGTCCGGGGCAGCGCGCCGGACACCGGCAGCGGGAACGGCGGCAGCACCGCGCCCAACGGCTACCCGTACTGCGCGAGCAGCTCGTCCGACCCCGACGGCGACGGCTGGGGCTGGGAGAACAGCCGCTCCTGCGTAGTCCGGGGCGGCTCGGCCGACCGCTGATCCCGCGCACACGCCGTTCCGTCCGGCAAGGACAGCGTGCCGGGCGGAACGGCACGGACCCGGCCCGTCACACTCCGTGACGGCCGCAGCGGGAATCGGGCCCGTGCGAACCGCCTCCCCGGGGCAAAGGGGGCAACCTGCGCCCGGAAGGTGATGGACCGGACGGATTCGGGAACCCGTTCCGAGGTCCGACTCCCTACGAAAGGCCCGGCTCCCATGACCACCGAACCGACCACCACGCTCGGCCCCGACAGCGACCTCACCGAGGTCTTCGAGCTCGCCCAGCAGCTGCGGGTGGACTCGGTGCGCGCCAGCACCTCGGCCGGCTCCGGGCACCCCACGTCCAGCCTGTCGGCCGCCGACCTGATGGCCGTCCTCATGACCCGCCATCTGCGCTACGACTGGGACGCCCCCGACGATCCGGCCGGCGACCACCTCGTCTTCTCCAAGGGCCACGCCTCGCCGCTCCTGTACGCCATGTTCAAGGCGGCCGGTGCCATCAGCGATGAGGAGCTGATGACGACGTACCGCCGCTTCGGCCACCGCCTCCAGGGCCACCCCACGCCCGAGCTGCCCTGGGTGGACGTGGCCACCGGCTCACTGGGACAGGGCATCGCCTACGGGGTCGGCATCGCGCTCGCCGGGCGGGACCTGGAGAAGCAGCCGTACCGGGTCTGGGTGCTGTGCGGGGACAGCGAGATGGCCGAGGGGTCCGTGTGGGAGGCCCTGGACAAGGCCGGCCAGCACAAGCTGGGCAACTTCACCGCGATCATCGACGTCAACCGCCTCGGGCAGTCCGGCCCGACCGAGCTCCAGTGGGACACCGACACCTACGCGCGCCGCGTCGAGGCGTTCGGCTGCCGCGCCCTCGTCGTCGACGGCCACGACCTGACCGAGATCGACCGCGCGCTGAAGACCGCGTCGGACGGCAGCGCCCCCACGGTGATCGTCGCGAAGACCGTCAAGGGGCGCGGGGTGAGCGAGGTCGCCGACAAGGAGGGCTGGCACGGCAAGCCGCTGCCGGAGGACCTGGCCGAGCGCGCGATCGAGGAACTGGGCGGTGTACGCGACCTGCGGGTGGAGGGCCCCCGGCCGCCGAAGGCCACGCCCGCCCCCGCGCACACCGGCGGCACCGTGGAGCTGCCGCGCTTCGAGAAGGGTGACGAGGTCGCCACCCGGGTCGCCTTCGGCAAGGCGCTGGTCGCGCTGGGCGTGCGGCCCGACGTCGTCGCCCTGGACGCGGAGGTCGGCAACTCCACGCACTCGGAGGACTTCAAGAAGGCGTACCCGGACCGCTTCTTCCAGACGTACATCGCGGAGCAGCAGATGGTCGCCGAGGCCGTCGGCATGGCCGTGCGCGGCTTCCGTCCGTACGCCACCACCTTCGCGGCGTTCCTCACCCGGGCGCACGACTTCATCCGCATGGCCGCCGTCTCGGACATCACGATGGCGCTGTGCGGCACCCACAGCGGCGTGGAGATCGGCGCGGACGGCCCCTCCCAGATGGGCGTCGAGGACCTGGCGATGATGCGCGCGGTGCGCGGCTCGACCGTCCTGTACCCGAGCGACGCCACGTCGGCGGCCGCCCTGACCGTGGCGATGGCCGACATCGACGGCATCTCGTATCTGCGCACCACGCGCGGCGCCTACCCGGTGCTGTACGGGGGCGATGAGGCGTTCCCCGTCGGCGGGTCCAAGACCCTGCGCCACGGCGACGACGACCAGGTCACCCTGGTCAGCGCCGGTGTCACGCTGCACGAGTGCCTGGCCGCCGCCGACCTGCTGGCCGAGCAGGGCGTACGGGCCCGGGTCGTCGACCTCTACTCGATCAAGCCGCTCGACACCGACACGCTTGCCCTGGCGGCCCGGGAGACCGGCGCCCTGGTCGTCGTGGAGGACCACCACCCCGAGGGCGGCATCGGCGAGGCGGTGCTGTCCTCGCTCGCGGAGTCCGGCGTCCACCCGGCCTTCGCGCACCTGGCCGGGAGCAACCTGCCCGGGTCCGGTACGACGAGCGAGCTCCTCGATGCGGCGGGGATCTCCCGTACGCACATCGCGGACGCGGCGCGGAGCCTGGTCAAGCAGGGCGGCGCATCTCGGCGGTGACCGCCCAGCGTTCGTGGTCCCGCCAGGCGCCGTCGATGTGCAGGAAGTCCGGCGAGAAGCCTTCGAGGCGGAAGCCCGCCCGGCGCACCAGGGCAAGTGAACCCGCGTTGTCCGGCTGGATGTTGGCCTCCAGCCGGTGGAGCCCGAGCGGGCCGAGGGCATGGTCCAGGACGAGGTCCATGCCCTCGCTCATGAGGCCGCGCCCGGCCGCGTGGGCGAAGACTCCGTAGCCGAGCGCACCGCAGCGGAAGGCACCGGCGACGATGTTGTTGATGTTGATGAACCCGGCGATCGCGCCGTCGCCGGGTCCGCCCACCGGGTCACGCTCGCACACGAGGAAGCCCGCCCGCGTGGGATCGTCGATGAGCGCACCCGCGTAGGCGGCGTACGCCTCGGGGGTGGTGGGCGGGAACAGCCAGGGCCGGTGCACGGCGGCGCTCTCCCGGGCCCGTGCGGTGAACTCGTCGGCGTCGCCGAGCGTGAAGGGGCGGATCGCGGTGCGCGGTCCCTCGGACAGGTAGAGGGTGTCGGACATCGTTCCAGCGTAGAACGGCCGTGCGGCCGGGGCTTGTCGGCCCCGGCCGCACGGCCGTCGCGCGGTGCCCCTACTTGGGCCGCCGGCGGAAGACGTACGCGCCGCAGGCCATGCCTGCCACGAACATCACGATCAGCCACACGTAGAGCGGTGCCGTCACCAGCGGGACGATGAGGCGGACCTCGACGTCCTCGGTGTTCTCAGCGATGAAGACGACCGAGAGCACCGCGATGACGAGGACCAGGATGCGGCCCGGGGTGAAGGCCCCGCTGCCGCTCTTCCCGCTGCTCGACACGTGCTTCGGGCTCATGAGCAGCCCCCTTCCCGGCCCTGTACGGCCGTCGCCCCGGGGCTCCAGCATGGCGCCGCCCCCGTCCCCGGCGGCACAGATGTACGGCCATCCGGGTGACGGGGGCAGCGGAAGCGGCAGGTCAGAGCAGTGCGGGCACCTCGACCGTGAGGGTGGCCGGGCCGCCGTCCGCCGGGGCGTCGAGCACCGCCGGCACTCCGAGCGGGACGGTGAGCCCGGTGGGTCCGTGCCCGAAGCCCAGCTCCTCGACGACTGGAACGCCCAGCCCGCCGAGCCGGTCCGCGAGCACCGCCCGCACCTTCTCGTACGGCCCGCAACCCGCCCAGGACCCGCAGGCGACCCCGGCGACGCCGTCGAGCGCGCCGGCCCGCAGCAGCTGGGTGAGGATGCGGTCGAGGCTGTACGGGTCCTCGGTGGTGTCCTCGATGACGAGCAGCCCGCCCCTGGTCGAGGTGCGGCCGTGCGGGGTTCCCAGGTCGGCGGCGAGCAGGCTGACACAGCCGCCGTACGTGATGCCGCGCGCCCGGCCCGGCACCAGCGCCCGCGCCTCCTCCAGGCCCAGGGTCGGCTGCGTCTCCGGCTCGAACAGGGTGGCCCGCAGGGACTCCTGGGTGCGCGGGTCCTTGAGGAAGGTCTCGGTCCCCACCATGGGCCCGTGCAGGGTGGCGAACCCGGCCCGCAGCGCGAACGCCTCGTGGAGCACGGTGATGTCGCTGTAGCCGACGAACACCTTGGGCCCGGCGGCCCGCACCGCCGCCCAGTCCACCAGGTCGACCATGCGGTGTGCCCCGTACCCGCCGCGCGCGCAGATCACCGCGTCCACGGACGGGTCGCACCAGGCGTCCCGGAAGTCCCGGGCGCGCGCCCCGTCCGCACCGGCGAGGTAGTCCAACTCCCGGTGCACATCGCGCACATGGGGCATCGGTACGGGGTCGAGGCCCCAGCCGCGCAGGATGTCGAGGCCCGGTTCGAGCCGGTCGGCGGGGACGGGTCCGCTCGGGGAGACCACGGCGACCCGGGCCCCCGGCCGCAGCCGGGAGGGCCGGGTCAGCGGGGCGAGGGTCACTTCTTCAGCTCCAGGGCCGGGACGTCCGGCCTGTCGAAGCCGAACACCTGGGCGTACAGGGAGAGTTCCGACTCCAGCGCGTCGATCATCGTGTCGGCGCGGCGGAAGCCGTGTCCCTCCCCCGCGTAGGTGCGGTACGCGTGCGGGATGCCGCGCCCCTCGACGGCGGCCAGGAAGCGCTCGCACTGCACGGGCGGGCAGATGGGGTCGTCCTCGCCCTGGAGCAGCAGGAACGGCGTGGTGAGCCGGTCGGTGCGGGTGACCGGGGAGCGTTCGCGGTAGCGCTCGGGGACCTCGGCGAGGGGGCCGACCAGCGATTCCAGGTAGCGGGACTCGAAGTCGTGGGTCTCGTCGGTGCCCCAGCCGGCCAGGTCGAGGATGGGGTAGATGATGGTGCCGCAGGCGTAGACACCGGTGCCGGTCAGGGACGCGGCGCTGGTCCAGCCGCCGGCGCTGCCGCCCCGGACGGCGAGCCGGTCCGGGTCGGCGGTGCCCTCGGCGGCGAGCGCCCCGGCGACGGCCGCGCAGTCCTCCACGTCGACGATGCCCCACTGCTCGCGCAGCCGGTTGCGGTACTCGCGGCCGTAGCCGGCGGAGCCGCCGTAGTTCACCTCGGCGACGCCGATGCCGCGTGAGGTGAAGTACGCGACCTCCAGGTCCAGGACGAGCGCGGCGTGGCCGGTGGGCCCGCCGTGCGCCCACACCACGTAGGGCGGCAGTTCGCCCTCGGGGCCGGTGTGCCCGGGGTTGCGCGGCGGGTAGATCTGGGCGTGGATCTCGCGTCCGCCGGGCCCGGTGAAGGTGCGCAGGACGGGTTGCGGGTAGTACGCGGGGTCGACTGCGTCCTCGTGCGGGGTGCCGATGATCCGGGTGTGCCCGGTGGCGGTGTCCAGCTCCACGATCTCGTAGCCGCTGTGCGGGCTCGCGGCGACGCCGGTGACGCGGCTGCCCCGGACGGTGAGGTTGGGCGCCCACTCGGTCCAGGGGCCCGCGATGTCGACGAGGTCGCAGGTCTCCGGGTCGAGGATGCCGAGGGTGGTGGTGCCGGTGCCGTGGAGGGTGGCGATCAGCCCGTTCTCCAGAGGGCGGAACCAGGCGAGACCGATCTTCCACAGCGGTCCGGCGAACTCCTCGTCGCGCGGGCAGAGATTTTCGGTCTCCCCGGTGTCCGGGTCGAGCCGGCACAGGTTCCACCAGCCGCTGCGGTCGCTCGCCAGGAGGAGCCGCCCGTCGGCGGTCCACTGGATCTGCGGCACGGACTCGTCGGGGCCGCCGGCGACGACGCGCGGGTCGCGGAAGGTGCCGTCGTCCGCGATGCCGGCGACCAGCACCTCGGTGCCGTCCCACGGCATGCGCGGGTGGTCCCAGCCGATCCAGGCGGCGCGGCACCCGTCCGGCGAAACCTCGGGTGCGGTGACGAACCGGTGCCGCTCGCCGGTGAGTTCGCGTACGGCCGAGCGGTCGTCGGCCGCCGATCCGTCCAGCGGTACGGCGGCGAGGACCCGGCGCAGGTCGGAGGGCGCGTCGCCGGTGAACTCCTCCAGCACGCACCAGACCTCGCCCGCCGCGCCCCGGGCGGGGTGCAGGCGCGGGTCGGCCCAGCGCAGTCCGCCGCCGACGGAGGAGACGGGGGTGAGCGGCCAGGGGTCGCGGTCGCCGTCGGGTTCGTACGCGTACAGCCGCTGGTCGTCGAAGTGGACGAAGACGATCAGCGGACCGCCCTGTGCGCGCTCGGTGCCGGCCCAGGGCTGTCCGCCGTACTCGATGACGCGGCTGCGGACGTTCCAGGGGGCGGGCAGCTCGGTGGTGGTGCCGTCGGCGGTGTGGCGGACGAGGGCGCGCCGGCCGGCCTCGGCGGGGCGCGGCGCGGTCCACCACAGCTCGTCGCCGACCGCGCCCGCGTATTCGGGGCGGCCGTCGTGGGAGGCGGCGAGGGCGGCGTCGATCGGCGAGGGCCAGCTGCCGTGGGGCTGTGTGGTGGCCATGGGTGTCGGTCTCCCCCTAGTGGTTCAGGCGGTGCGCAGGTAGTGGTCCAGGACTCGGACGCCGAAGTGCAGCGCGTCGACGGGGACGCGCTCGTCCACGCCGTGGAAGAGGGCCTGGTAGTCGAAGCCGACGGGCAGCTTCAGCGGCGAGAAGCCGTAGCCGGTGATGCCGAGCCGGGAGAACTGCTTGGCGTCGGTACCGCCGGACATGCAGTACGGCACGACGTGCGCGTCCGGGTCGAACCGCTCGATGGCGGCGCGGAGTTTGCCGTACGTGGGTGAGTCGACGGGGGCCTGGAGGGCGACCTCGCGGTGGGCGAACTCCCAGTCGACACAGGGTCCGGTGAGCCGGTCCAGGGTGGCGTGGAACTCCTCGTCGCCGCCGGGCACGGTCCGGCCGTCGATGTGGGCGGTGGCGTGGCCCGGGATGACGTTGACCTTGTAACCGGCGTCCAGCATCGTCGGGTTGGAGCTGTTGCGGACGGTCGGGGCGACGAGTGCGGCGGCCGGCCCCATCTTGCCGAGGAGTTCGTCGACGTCGAAGCCCGGGGCGTCGAGGTCGGGGTGGATGCCGTGCAGCGCGGCGATCTCGGCGAGTGCGGCGCGGACCGTGGGGGTGAGCCGGACGGGCCACTCGTACTCGCCGATGCGGGTGACGGCGGCGGCGAGCGCGGTGACGGCGTTGGCGCGGTTGACCTTGGAGCCGTGGCCTGCCTTGCCGTGGGCGGTCAGCTTCAGCCATCCGGTGCCGCGTTCGCCGGCCCCGATGGGGTACAGCGGCATGTTCGGCCCGGCGTGGAACGTGAAGGCGCCGGACTCGCTGATGCCCTCCGTACACCCCTCGAAGAGAGCGGCGTGCCGATCGGCGAGGAACCCGGCACCGTCGGCGGCGCTGGCCTCCTCGTCGGCGGTGTAGGCGATGACGATGTCGCGGCGTGGGCGGATGCCGGCGCGGGCCCAGAACCGGACGACGGCCAGGACCATCGCGTCCATGTTCTTCATGTCGATGGCGCCGCGTCCCCACACCTCGCCGTCCCGGATCTCGCCGGAGAAGGGGTGCACGGTCCAGTCGGCGGCCTCGGCGGGCACCACGTCCAGATGGCCGTGGACCAGGAGCGCGGGGGCGGACGGGTCGGTGCCGGGGATGCGGGCGACGACGTTGGTGCGGCCGGGGGTGCGTTCCAGGAGCGCGGGTTCGAGGCCGGTGGCGGCGAGGCGCTCGGCGACGTACTCGGCGGCGGGGCGTTCGCGGCAGTCACCGCCACCCCGGTTGGTGGTGTCGATGCGGATCAGTTCGGAGGTGAACGTCACCGATTCGTCGAGCGCGAGGGCGTCGACGGAGTCCTGGGGGGCGGTCGCCTCAGCCATACTGCTCCTCCACGGCGGACGAGACGATCGTCGTCACCGCCTTGAACGTGCGGATACCTTCGTACATCGTCGCGCTGGTGTAGGAGACCCGCCTCTCGCCGCTCGGCGCGACGCCGGGCACGACGGTGGCCGCCGCGGCCAGGTGTTCGGCGTCGAACTCCAGCTCCACGTTGAACGGGCCGCCCTCCACCGGCGTGTACCGGCCGGCCAGGGACACGGCCCCGGCGGCGGCCGCCCGGATGTCGGCGGCGGTCCGGGCGGGGGTGCGGCAGACGGCGGCGTAGCGCGACACGTAGTCCTTGACGGCCACCTTCGCCGCGTCGGGGGCGTATCCCTCGGCGTCCACGCAGGTCAGGTCGTCGCCGGTGACGAGGACGACGGGGACCCCGTACTCGGCGGCGACGTGGGCGTTGAGCAGTCCCTCGCTCGCCCGGACGCCGTCCAGCCAGACGCCGGTGATGGAGTTGGCGAGGTACGTGTGGGCCAGGACGCCCTCCGTGCCGGCGCCGGTGTGGTAGCCGACGAACGCGACCGCGTCGACGTCACCGTGCTGGATGCCCTCGACCATGCTGAGCGACTTGTGCTTGCCGGTGAGCATCTGGACGCGCTCGTCCATGCGCTCGAGCAGCAGGTTGCGCATGGTCCAGTGGGCCTCGTTGATCAGCACCTCGTCCGCTCCCCCGTCGAAGAAGCCGAGGGCTGCGGCGTTGACGTCGGAGGTGAACAGGGAGCGGCACCGCTCCCACTGCGGCGTGCCGGGCAGCACGTCGGCCGGCCAGGTCACGCCGGTGGCGCCTTCCATGTCGGCGCTGACGAGGATCTTCATGCGGCCACACGGTACGCGCCGATGAACGCGCAGGCCAGGGGTGCCGGACACGCCACAGGTCCATTCCAATGGTGTCCCCGGCGGCCGTGCGGGCCGCCGGGGACCACCGGGGCGTCAGCCGTTCTTGGCGCCCTTCAGGAGCTGCTCGATGCGGGCGAGTTCCTCGTCGGTGAAGTCCAGGCTGCGGACCGTCTCGACGTTGTTCTCCAGCTGGGCGACGCTGCTCGCGCCGACCACGGCGGAGGTGACGCGCCCGCCGCGCAGCACCCAGGCCAGGGCCAGCTGGGCGAGCGACTGGCCGCGCGCGGCGGCGAGTTCGTTGAGTTCGCGCAGCCGTGTCACCAGGTCCGGGGTGACCGCCTCGGCCGACAGGAAGGGGCTGTTCCCCGCGGCGCGGGAGCCCTCCGGGATGCCGTCGAGGTAGCGGTCGGAGAGGATGCCCTGCTCCAGCGGGGAGTAGGCGATGGAGCCGACGCCCAGCTCGTCCAGGGCGGTGAGCAGTCCGTCCTCGGGGCGGCGGTCGAGCATCGAGTAGCGCGGCTGGTGGATCAGGAGCGGGGTGCCGAGCTCCTTCAGGATGCGGGCGGCCTCGCGGGTCTGCTCGGGTGAGTAGTTGGAGACGCCGACGTACAGCGCCTTGCCCTGTCGTACGGCCGCGTCGAGGGCGCCCATGGTCTCTTCGAGCGGGGTCTCGGGGTCGGGCCGGTGGGAGTAGAAGATGTCGACGTAGTCCAGGCCGAGCCGGGTCAGGCTCTGGTCCAGCGACGACAGCAGGTTCTTGCGCGAACCCCACTCGCCGTACGGGCCGTCCCACATCAGGTAGCCGGCCTTGGTGGAGACGATGATCTCGTCCCGGTGCGCGGCGAAGTCCGTGGCGAGCGCCCGGCCCATCGCGGTCTCGGCGGAGCCGGGCGGCGGGCCGTAGTTGTTGGCCAGGTCGAAGTGGGTGATGCCGAGGTCGAAGGCGCGGCGCAGGATGTCGCCCTGGGTCTGCGGCGTCCGGTCCCCGCCGAAGTTGTGCCACAGGCCGAGCGACAGGGCGGGCAGCTTCAGGCCGCTGCGCCCGGTGCGCCGGTAGGGCATGTTCTCGTAGCGGTCGGCGGACGGGATGTACATGCGGGGCTCCACGGGAGAGGTGTTCCGGCCATGACCGGCGGGACACCCCCAGGCTCGCGCACTTCGATCCAGCAGTCCAACAGGAGATTCCGCTTGGATTCAGGGCCTAGAGTTCTCAATCATGGAGTTGCGCCAGCTGGAACATTTCGTGGCCGTCGCCGAGGAACGGCATTTCACCCGGGCGGCCGAGCGGGTCGCCGTGTCGCAGTCCGGCCTGTCCGCCTCCGTGCGGGCGCTGGAGCAGGAGCTGCGGACACCGCTGTTCAGCCGGACCACGCGCAGCGTACGGCTGACCGAGGCCGGGCGCGCCCTGCTGGTCGAGGCGGAGCGCACGCTGGCCGGGGTGCGGGCCGCGAAGGAGGCCGTCGACGCGGTACGGGGGCTGCTGCGCGGGACCCTGTCGGTGGGCGTGGAGCAGTGTGTGGCCGGGCTGCGGTTGCCCCGGCTGCTCGCCGCCTTTCACCGCGCCCACCCGCACATGGAGATCCGGCTGCGCCAGGAGGGCACGGCGAAGCTGGTGGACGGTGTGGCGGGCGGCCGGCTGGACATCGCGTTCGCCGCGACGGTGGACCGGGCCGGGTGGCGCGGGGAGCTGGTCCCGCTGGCCCGGGAGCCGATGGTGCTGCTGTGCGCGCCGGGGCACCGGCTGGCGGCGGCGGACCGGGCCGGCTGGGCGGAGCTGGCCGGAGAGCCGTTCATCGACTTCCACCCGGACTTCGGGCCGCGCCGCGCGGCCGACGCGGCGTTCACGGCGGCCGGGGTGCGGCGCACGGTGGCGCTGGAGGTGACCGACGTCCACAGCCTGCTGGAGCTCGTGCACGAGCAGCTGGGCATCGCGCTCGTCCCGCACCACTTCTCCCGCAAGCCCGAGGCGCGGGGACTGACGGCGGTGCGGCCGGCCGGGGCGGAGGAGACGTACTACGAGAGCGCCGTGGTGCTCCCCGAGGCGCGGGCGCTGAGCCCGGGCGCGCGGGCCCTGATGGCGCTGCTGCGCGACGACTCGGGGAGCTGAGGCCGGGGCTCACCGCCCTGGACGAGCTGGGCGTCGGCTCCATCGCCTACTCCTCGCTGGAGCAGGGCACCCTCTCGGCGGGGAGCACCCCCGGCGCCCGGTTTCAGCCCGCCGCCAGCACGAACCACCTCGCCGGGAGGTCGATCCGCGTGCCGTCGGACAGGTTCTCCGTCTGCGGCAGGACCGTGTCGCCGCTGTCCAGGACGGTGAGCCCGGCCGCCGCGAGCAGCCGCGGGACCTCTTCGTCGGTGGCGCTCGCCGGTTTGAGCCCGTGCGCGAAGACCCGGCGCAGCTTCGGCCCCGGCCCGCCCGGGCCCTGCGAGGCCTGTTGCAGCACGTCCTTCGAGGCGGGGGTCAGCTCGGTGACGAAGGCCCGGCCGCGTTCGCCCAGGAGCGTGGCGACGGCCCGGGCGACGGCCGGCCGGGCCTCGGGGTCGCTCTGGTGGATCACCGCGCGCATGTAGACGTTCGTGTCCCCGGTGCGCTCGTGCAGGGCGCGCACGGCGTCGGCGTCGGTGAGGTCGACCCGTTCGAACTCGGCGACCTGTCCGGTGTCCGCCTTCCGGGCGTGCTCGATCGCCGCGTACGAGAGGTCCACCCCGATCGCACGGGGGAAGAGGGTCGCCAGGTGGCGGGTCTGCGTGCCGTTGCCGCAGCCGAGGTCGACGACGGGCAGCGTGGCATCGGCGTGCGGCAGGAGCAGCCGGCTGTGCGGTACGGCGCTCAGCCCCGGCTCCGCGTCCCAGATGGCCTCGCCGGGTTCGTCCGACGTGGCCGCCCAGTACCCTTCCCACGCCTCGCGGTATTGCTGTGACACACCCATGCGTACTCCCAAGTCCCTTGGTCCAGGCTCTTCTTGCTCAGCCAGGGACTACTGCCCAGAGGTGTCCCGGGGCAAGGGTGCGGACACAAACTCCTCAGCGACGAAGGCTGTTGGCCCGGGGACGGGGAACGCGGGAGAGGGCCAGCTCGAACCAGACGGTCTTGCCGCGCGCGGTGCCGCTGGTGCCCCACTCCTTGGCGAGGCTGCTCACCACCATGAGGCCCCGGCCGAACTCGTCGCTCTCGGTGACCCCGAGGAGCGAGGCGGGCGCGGGCTCGTCGTCGGCGACCTCGCACAGCAGCGCGTCCGTACGGACCAGCCGGAGCCCGATGTGGTGGGTCCGGCCGTGCTTGAAGGCGTTGGTCACCAGCTCGCTGACCATCAGCTCGGCGGCCTCCACGGCGTCCGGCAGCTCCCAGTCGAGCAGCTTGCCGCGCACCAGGCGGCGGGCCCGGGCGACCTCGCGGGGGTCGAGGGCGAGCTGCCACTCGGCGACGTCCTCGTCCCCGATCCCGTTCAGCCGGGCCATCAGCAGCGCGACGTCGTCCTTGCGGCCGCCGCCGGTGTTGAGAGCGCGGATGATGGTGTCGCAGGCGTCGTCCATCGACGCGGCGGGGTGCGCGGCGGACGCGCAGAGCGCGGCGAGCCCGGCACCGATGTCCTGGCCGCGCACCTCCACCAGGCCGTCCGTGCACAGGACGAGACGGTCGCCGGGGCGGACCCGCACGGTGGCGGTCTCGAAGGCGACACCGCCGACGCCGATGGGCGCCCCGGTCGGCAGGTCGAGCAGTTCGGCACGGCCGTCCTCGGCGCGGACCAGCACGGGCGGGATGTGGCCGGCGTTGGCGATCTGGAGCTCGCCCGCGATGGGGTCGTACACCGCGTACAGGCAGGTCGCGAGGTACTGCTCCCCGAGCCGCTGCGCCAGGTCGTCGAGGTTGCGCAGGAGCTGGGCCGGCGGCATCTCCACGGTCGCCATCGTCAGTACGGCGGTACGCAACTGGCCCATCATCGCCGCAGAGTTGAGGCCGTGGCCCATGACGTCGCCGACGACCAACGCGGTACGCGAGCCGGGGAGCTTCACCGAGTCGAACCAGTCGCCGCCGATCCGGCCGAGCCGGGTGCCGGGCAGATAGCGGGTGGCGATGTCGCAACCGGCCATGCGGGGCTCGACCTTGGGCAGCATGCTGTCCTGGAGCGTCTCGGCGACGTTCTCCTGGTACGTGTACATGCGGGCGTTGTCCAGGACGAGCCCGGCCCTCGCGGCGAGTTCGGCGCCGGTGGTGCGGTCCATGCCGTCGAACTGCTCGCGGCCGGGGCGGCGCATCAGGACCATGAAGCCGAGGACCACGTCACGGGCCTTGAGCGGCACGATGAGCAGCGAGCGGTCGGTGATCAGGGGTCGCAGGTCGCGCTTCTCGAACTCGCCCGAGATGCGGTTGCTCAGCTCCGGGCTCACATGGGGGACGACGACGGGCTCGCCGGTGACCATGCACTGGAAGAACGGGGTGTGTTCGGGGAAGGCGATGGCCTCGCCGACGGGCACGGTGTCGTCCCAGCGGCCCGGCTCGTCGTTGTGCTCGACCCAGACGCGGTGCCAGATGGTGGTGACGTCGGGCGGCCCGTCGGGGAAGCCCTCACCGGCGAGGACGGCGGCGCGCAGGTGCGTACCGGCGAAGTCGGCGAAGCGGGGCACGGCGGCGCTGGTGACTTCACGGATGGTGCGTTCGAGGTCGAGGGAGGTGCCGATGCGGCCGCTCACCTCGTTGAGGAACTCCAGCCGCTCGCGGACCGCCGCGTATTCCAGGTCCAGTTCCGGGCGGGGTACGACGCGCTGCGGGACCACCGCCTCTTCCGGGCCGTACCGCTCCTCGCGCACCGACGGCCCACCGGCGCGCTTCGGCACACCCCAGTCCGGGGTGACGGGGATGCGGTCGTGGTGGCTGAACTCCAGTACGGGGTAGCCCAGTTCGAGGACCTGGGCGACGATCCTGGTGGCTTCCTGGACGCTCATGTTCGGCAGGATCTCCGGCAGCCGCGCGGACAGCTCCACATGGCCCGGGAAGTCGGTGTGCCGGGCGAAGCCGGGGGCGACCGTACGGGCCGTGCCGTCCTCGCCGTCCGCCGCGTCGCGCAGATGGGTGCGGTCGGCGGCGAGCACCAGCAGCCGCTCCGGTCCGGGGCCGACGAGCGGGTAGGCCCACCACAGCACGTCGACCCGGCCGCGCCCCGGCTCGTCGACCCGGGCCCGGCCCGCCGCCGGGTAGTCGAAGTCCCCGCTGAGCGAGCTGTCCAGCGTGGGGCCCTGCTCGGCGTACGCCCCGCCGTTTCCGGCCAGCACACCGGCAACCGGCAGCAGTTCACCGGCCGGGCAGCCCACCGCCTCCTCGCGTGGGACGCCGAAGAGCCTTCTCGCACCGGACGACCAGTGCGAGACGCGTCCCTCCGTGTCGACGACGGCCACGGCGAGCGGCACACGGCCCGCCGCGGCGTCACGCTGCTGTGGTGTCCTCTGCGGCGGCACACCGAGGTCCATGAGGGGGAGGCTCCTTCCTCACCGCGACATTCCGCGGCACGTGACTCCACGGTACGGGGCCGTGACCGGCGTCCGCGGGTCATCGGCGGAATCGCCCCCGAGGGTGGTGCGCCCCGCGCGTCCGGGGGCGCAACCCCGCTTCACGGCCCGGGTGTTCAGTCCTCGTGCCCGAGCTGGAGGTCCCGTTCGGTGCGTCCGCCGCCCGCGACCTGGAGAACGGTGGCGACGGGCGGGTAGCCGGCCGCGATCACGGTGTACTCGCCGGTGGACAGGTCCACGAAGCGGAAAGCCCCGTCCGGCCCGGTGGTCACGGTGTCGACGACGTTTCCGGCCGCGTCCAGGAGTGTGACCCGGGCGTCCTCGACGGGCCGCCCGGCACTGGCCCTTACGACACCGCGCAGCACGGCGCCGCCGGCCAGCTCGATGTCCTGCCGGGTCTCCCTGGCCGCCTGCACGCTGACCGGCAGCGCGGCGGGCCGGAACGCCGGGGCGGAGGCGGCGAGGGTGTACTCGCCGGCGACCAGTTCCGTGATCACGTAGCCGCCCTCGCGGCCGCTGCGCGTGGAGGCGACGACTTCGCCGCGTACGTCGGTGAGGGTGACTGCCGCGTCCCGTACGGGCGCCCCGTCCGCGGTGACGACGGTGCCGGCGAGCCGGCCGGCGCCGCCGAGCACGACGTCCAGCTCGACGGGGCGTTCGCCGACGGTGACGCTGACGGCCTGCGGCTGGTGGCCCCCGGCGGCGGCGATGAGGACGTACGAACCGGCGCCCGGCACGCTGAGCGCGTACCGCCCCTCCTCGCCGCTGGCGCCCCGGCCGACCTGCCGGCCCTGGACGTCGATGAGGGTGAGGGCGGCGCGCGGCACCTTCGTACCGTCGGGGTGCTGGACGCTGCCGGAGACGGGGACGCCGGAGAGGTAGCCGTCGGAGGGGATGCCCGCGTCGGTGCGGGCGGTCGGGATCGCGGCGGTCTCGGCGGTGGTTCCGGGGCCTGCGGCGGTTTCGGGGCTGTGGGACACCAGCGGTTTCTCCTTGAGGAAGAAGGCGAAGAACAGGCCGAGCACGAGGACCGGCACGAGGTAGAGGAAGATCCGGGGCATCGCGTCGGCGTACGCCTGGATGTACGCGTCCCGCAGCGCGGGCTCCATCGCGTGCACCAGCTGCGGGCTGATCGACTCCGGGTCGGGGAGGTCCGCCCCGGAGGGAAGCCGGACGGCGAGCGCGTCGGCGAGCCGCCCGGCGAAGAGGGTGCCGAAGACGGCGGCGCCTACGCTGCCGCCGATCTGCCGGAAGTAGTTGTTGGCGCTGGTGGCGGTGCCCAGGTCGGCGGGGCGCACGGAGTTCTGCACGGCGAGGACCAGCACCGGCATGATCAGCCCGATCCCGAGGCCGAGGACCGCCTGCGCGATGCTGTACTCGACGCGCGGGGTGTCGGTCCCCAGCCGGGACAGCAGCCACATGCCCACCGCCGAGATCGCGCTGCCCGCGATCGGGTAGACGCGGTAGCGCCCGGTACGGGAGATGAGCTGGCCCGAGACGACGGAGGCGCCGACGATGCCGCCCATCATGGGGAGCATCAGCAGGCCGGACTCGGTGGCAGTGGCGCCGTCGACCATCTGGAGGAAGGTCGGCAGATAGCTGGCCGCGCCGAACAGCGCCACGCCGACGACCGCGCCGACCAGGGCGGTCACGTTGAAGATCGAGTCGCGGAACAGCCGCAGCGGGATGATCGGCTCCGGGGCGCGGCGCTCGACGAGGAGGAAGAGCAGAGTCGTTCCGGCAGCGCCCGCGCCCAGCCCCAGGATGGTGCCCGAGCCCCAGGCGTACTCCGTGCCGCCCCAGCTGGTCAGCAGCACCAGGCAGGTGGAGGCGGCGGCGAGGAGGGCGGCGCCGAGGATGTCGAGCCGGGGGCGGACGGTGGGCCGGGGGAGCTTGAGGACGACGGTGATCACGGCGAGGGTGACCAGGCCGAACGGCACGTTGATGTAGAAGCACCAGCGCCAGGAGGCGTGGTCGGTGAAGAAGCCGCCGAGCAGCGGCCCGGCCACCGAGGCGAGGCCGAAGGCGGCGCCGATGAGCCCCATGAACCGGCCGCGTTCGCGGGGCGGGACCACGTCCGCGATGATCGCCTGCACACCGATCATGAGCCCGCCGCCGCCGGCGCCCTGGATGGCCCGGAAGGCGATCAGCTGGTCCATGGTGCGCGACCAGCCGGCCAGCGCGGAGCCGACGACGAAGACGATGATCGCGAACTGGAAGACGCCCTTGCGCCCGAAGAGGTCGCCGAGCTTCCCGTAGACCGGCAGTCCGATCGTGGAGGCGAGCAGATAGGCGGTGACCGCCCAGGACATCTTCTCCAGGCCGTGCAGCTCACCGACGATCTTCGGGAGCGCGGTGGCCACGATCATCTGGTCGAGCGCCGCGAGCAGGAGCGTGAGCATCAGCCCGACGAAGACCAGCCGGATGCGCCGGGGATCCGTCGCCGTCCCGCCGTCCGGTTCGCCGGCGGCGGTCTCCTTCGCCGCGGGCGGCGGCGGGGGCGGGACGGTCGCGGGCGCCTCCTCGGCGCCCCCCGGGCCGCCCGGCTCGTCCTCCAACAGTGTGATGCCACCCACCACGTGCCGCTCCCCTCGTCGCGCTGCCGCACATTTCTCGCATCGCACGACAAGCGAGGGCAAACGCGACGGGGGGCGCCGACGGCGCACTCAGGGGGCGTATCCCCCGGTGGGAGGCACTACGGCGCACAACCGTCCGGCCGCAAAGACCACCCGAAACGGTGAGGCCGTGCGGCTTTGACGACCGGTCAGTTCTCGACCTCGGAGGCGAGGTTCGCCAGCAGCTCGTCGTAGATGCGGCCGAGACCCTTGGGCGCGAAGGTCCGCTCGAAGAAGCCGCCGATGCCCCCGGCGCCGTCCCAGACGGTCGTGACGACGGCCTTGGACCGGCCCTCGCCGGCGGGGGTGACGGTCCAGGTGGTGACCATCGAGGAGTTGCGGTCCTTCTCCACGAGCTGCCCGTCGGTCGGCTCGGTGACCTCCAGGAGGCAGTCGCGCACCCGCTTGCTGGTGGCCTGGAGCTTCCAGTGGACGAGGGTGCCCTCGCCGTCGCCGCCCTCGCGCACCTCGTACTCGCTGAAGTGGGCGGGCAGCACCTTGCCCCGGACGTCCTTGTAGTCGGCCAGCGCGTCGAACACCGCCTCCGCGTCCGCCGCGATGATCCGCTCCGTCGTGGCTTCGACCTGCGCCATGGCTGTTCCTCCAGCACTCGGTTGTTCGGGGTGTGCTGAGCCAATCACCTCGCGTGTCCCGCTCAAAATCCGGCCCGGGACGAAGGGTAAAAAACGATCAAGGGAACAAGTGTTCTATTCTCGGTCCGGAACTACCGAGGAGGCGTCCATGCGCTGGGACAATCTGGCCGAGAACAACGCCAACACCCCCACAAGCGGTGCGGGTGCGCTCTTCGCCGCCGACGCGGTGACGACCAGGACCTTCGACACCCCCGAATTCCGGGGCATCACCTTCCACGAGGTCCGGGCCCGTTCGATCGTGAACCGGGTGCCCGGGGCGTCCCGGATGCCGTTCGAATGGACGGTGAACCCGTACCGGGGCTGCTCGCACGCCTGCGTCTACTGCTTCGCCCGCAAGACCCACAGCTATCTCGACCTCGACACCGGGCTCGGCTTCGACTCGCAGATCGTCGTCAAGGTCAACGCCCCCGACCTGGTCCGCCGCGAGATCGCCTCGCCGCGCTGGCACGGCGCGCACATCGCGATGGGCACCAACGTCGACTGCTACCAGCGGGCCGAGGGCCGCTACCGGCTGATGCCCGGCATCCTGACCGCCCTGCGCGACCACGCGAACCCCTTCTCGATCCTGACGAAGGGCACGCTGATCCTGCGCGACCTGGAGCTGCTGCGGCAGGCGGCCGAGGTCACCGAGGTCGGCGTCTCGGTCTCGGTGGGCTTCGTCGACGCCGAGCTGTGGCGGACCGTGGAGCCGGGCACGCCCGCGCCGGAGCGCCGGCTCGACGTCGTACGGAGACTGAGCGAGGCCGGCATCGGCTGCGGAGTGCTGATGGCGCCCGTGATCCCGCACCTCGGGGACGGCCCCGAACAGCTGCGGGCCACCGTGCGCGCGATCGCCGCCGCCGGCGCGACCTCGGTGACCCCGCTCGTCCTGCATCTGCGCCCCGGCGCCCGCGAGTGGTTCATGGAGTGGCTGGGCCACCACCACCCGCACCTCGTACGGCGTTACGAGCGGCTGTACGCGGACGGCGCCTACGCACCGACCTGGTACCAGCGGCGCATCACCCGGTACGTGCACGAGCTGGCGGCCGAGTACGGCATCGGGCCCTCGCACCGGGGCACGGCCCGCAAGCTCCCCCGGCGGGAGACGCATCCACCGCTCGACGATTCGGAGCCCACCCAGCTGACCCTGCTCTGAGCGGGGCCCGCACGAGGCACGCAAACGGGTCATCTCTCACCACAACGGGTCCTTCCGGCGCCGATTGCGGGGAACATGCGGCGGGGGCTGCGTCCCGCGCAGCCGTGTTCCCCCATCACGGGAGGCCATATGACGAACCGTTCAGTCATGCTGCTCGCCGCCGGTGCGACGGTCGCCGGTCTGGTGACCGCCGCACCGGCCGCGGCGGACACCGCGGCGCCGCGCGCCACTCCGCTCGCCTGGAAGGACTGCGGGACGAAGTCGTCCCCGACCCTCCAGTGCGCGACGGTGCGCTCCCCGCTCGACCACGACGACCCGGCGGCCCGCGAGGTCGCCCTCGCGCTGACGCGGGTGCCGCACACCTCGAAGACCTTCCAGGGCCCGCTGCTCGTGAACCCGGGCGGCCCCGGCGGCAGCGGTCTGTCGATGGCCCCGTTCGTCGCCGCGTCGCTGCCGAAGGCGGTCGCCTCGCAGTACGACGTGATCGGTTTTGACCCGCGCGGCGTCGGGAAGAGCCGGCCGGCCCTGGACTGCCTGCCGGGGTACTTCGACCCGGTCCGCCCCGACCCGGTGCCGCAGTCCCTAGGGGGCGAGCGGGTCAACCGCAACCGGGCCCGCGACTTCGCGGCCGCCTGCGGCGAGAAGTACCCGGACCTGCTCCCGTACATGGACACGGTTAGCGCGGCCAAGGACCTGGACGTGATCCGGCGCGCGACCGGGGCGCGGCAGCTCAACTACCTCGGCTACTCCTACGGCACCTACCTCGGCGCGGTGTACGCGAAGCTGTTCCCGGACCGCGTCCGGCGCCTGGTGCTCGATTCGAACGTGGACCCCGAGGGCGTCTGGTACGAGGACAACATCACCCAGGACTACGCCTTCGACACCCGGCACAAGGCGTTCGCGGCCTGGGTCGCCAAGTACGACGCCACCTACCACCTGGGCGGTGACCCGGCGAAGGTCGAGGCCGCTTGGTACCGGATGCGGGACGCGGTGAAGAAGCGTCCCGCGGGCAAGAAGGTCGGCGCCGGCGAACTGGACGACACGTTCCTGCCGGGCGGCTACTACAACGGATACTGGCCGGTCCTGGCCGAGGCGTTCGCCGCCTACGTCAACGACAAGGACGAGAAGCCGCTCGTCGCGGCGTTCGAACGGTTCGGCGCGGTGGACGCGGACGGCGACAACGGCTACTCGGTCTACACGGCCGTCCAGTGCCGGGACGCCGACTGGCCGCGCGACTGGAACACCTGGCGCAACGACACCTGGCGGGTGCACACGAAGGCGCCGTTCATGGCCTGGGGCAACACCTGGTACAACGCCCCGTGCGCCGACTGGCCTGTGGAGCCGCTGAACCCGGTCCGGGTTTCGAACCACGCGCTGCCCCCGGCGCTCCTCTTCCAGGCTACGGACGACGCGGCCACCCCGTACGAGGGCGGCGTCACCCTGCACCGCAAGCTGCGCGGCTCCCGCCTGGTCGTCGAGCAGGGCGGCGGCAACCACGGCGTCACCCTGAGCGGCAACGCCTGTCTGGACCGCTACCTGACGGACTACCTCGCCAAGGGCACCGTGCCCCGCGCCGGCCGCGGCGAGGCGGACGCGGTCTGCGCGAAGACCCCCGACCCGAAGCCGGAGACCGCCAAGTCGGCCCGCCCGGCGGCGCGTCCGGACGGCGACCGGGGCAGCGTGCTGCACCGGCTGCTGGGGTTCCGGGGCTGAGAAAAGGCAGTGCCTCTCCCGGGGGCGTGCGCGAGGATGGCCGAGTGATCGATCAACCTGCCCCCGCGCACGCCCCGCTCCGTATGTCCGCGACATGACGCTCGCGGACTGCGAAGCCGTCGCGACGGTCCGGGTACGCGGCTGGCAGAGCGCCTACGCGGGACTCATGCCGCAGGCCCACTTGGACGCGATGGACATCGCCGAGGACGCGGCAGTCCGGCGCCGCCGTCTGACCTCGCGGAACGGCGTCGTCAACGTGGTCGCCGAGCGGCCGGGCGCCGGCGTCGTCGGCTGGGCGGCCCTCGGCCCGTACCGCGAGGAGGGACGCCGCCTCGCACGCGGCGAGCTGTACGCGATCTACGTCCTCCCGGAACAGACCGGAACCGGCGTGGGCCGCGCCCTGATGACCGAGGCCCTCGCACGCGCCACCGCGGCCGGACACCCGGACCTCGCCCTGTGGGTGCTGAAGGAGAACGCCCCGGCCCGCCGCTTCTACGAGCGCGCGGGCTTCCACGCGGACGGGGCCGAGGAGCCCTACGACGTGGACGGCGTCGCGGTACCGGAGGTGCGGTACGTGCGCGCGCTCTGTGCGAGCGACCAGTAACACTGAGTTCGTTTACATCGCCAACGCGGCGCCTGTACCACTCGCATATCTGTCCGTGTACGGTGGCCGTATGAAGGACGACGCCGGGCGCCACCTTTCCGATCCTCTCGTCACCGCGGCCGAGATCGCTCGGCTGGCAGGAGTCACGCGTGCCGCCGTATCCAATTGGCGTCGGCGTTACGACGACTTCCCCGCTCCGGCCACCGACAGCACCAGCAGCCCGCTTTTCGGCCTCTCGGAAGTACGTGCGTGGCTGGCCGCGCAGCGCAAGGGACAGGAGATGTCGGCCGAGGTACGTCTCTGGCAGCAGTTGCGCTCGGCGCACGGCGAGGACATGGTCACCGGACTGACCGCCGTGGCGGATCTGCTTTCGCAGCGGGGAAAGTCCGCGCCGGACAGCGCAGATTCGACGCTTCGCCCTCTCATCGACGAGCTCACAACGGACCAGTCGCCCGCCGATCTGCTCAACGACCTCACGGCACGCTACGTCGAGTCATCGGGCAGAGCAGGGTCTGACGGCATTACCTCACCGCAGCTCATCCGGGCCGTCCAGCACTTCGCCGGGCCGGCTGCGCGGGAACGCACGGTATACGACCCGGCGTGTGGGATCGGGTCCTTGCTGTTCGCCTTCGACGACCACTCGAGTGCCCTCGCGGGTCAGGATCTCGACCCCCTGCACGCACGCTACGCGCAGCTCCGTGCGGAAGTGACTGGTCTCACCGACGTCACCGTCCGCGAAGGGGACTCGCTCCGCTCGGACCAGATGCCGGATCTGAGAGCGGACCTCGTGGTGTGCGAACCCCCGGTGGGCGCTGCTGACTGGGGCAGGGAGGAACTCCTCCTGGACCCACGCTGGGAGTTCGGGGTGCCGTCACGGGCCGAGAGCGAACTGGCCTGGCTGCAGCACTGTTACCGCCACACCGAGCCGGGCGGCCAGGTGATCATCGTCATGCCCGCGTCGGTCGCCTACCGCAAGGCGGGCCGCAGGATCCGCGCCGAGATCGTGCGCCGTGGCCTGCTCAGCCAGGTGGTCGCACTTCCTCCCGGCATGGCCTCGGCCCACGCTCTGTCCGTTCACCTCTGGATCCTCCGGCGGCCGTCCGAGTCGGAAGACACGGTCGAATTCGTACAGATGACGGACCTGACCGACACCGACCCGCAAGGTCCCTTCGAACCGGCGAACAACCAGACGGCACAGGTCGCCCGGATCGATCTGCTCAACGACGCCGTGGACCTGACTCCAACCGCGTACATCTCCGCCCGGCACACGGACTTCACGGCGCGGTACGAGACCACGCGCTCGGAAATCAAGAGGCAACTTGAACGGCTCCTGGATTCTCTGCTACCGCCTCTGCCCGAAGGCACGGCGGGATCTCTCCGGGACAGGGCCATGGTCAGTGTGTCGGAGCTCGCGCGCGCCGGGCTGGTAGAGACGACGGAGAACGCGGCGGTGTCCACCAGCGAGCAACTGGATACCGACTATGTGAACGGCTTCCTGCGCAGCACCCACAACAACCGCCGTGCCACCAGTACCAGTGGCACGTTCCGCCTGGACACGCGCGGGTCCCGGATTCCGCAGATGGCCGTCGAGGAGCAGCGCCGTTACGGTGCGGCGTTCCGCGCCCTCACGGACTTCGAGGCGGGTGTGGGGCAACTGGCGGAGCTGACCAAGCAGGCCGCGTCCCTGGCTCGCGACGGCCTCACCAGCGGGGCCCTTCGCCCGCCGTCCGCCGAGAAGTCCTGACCTACCTTCCGGTAGGCAGGAAGGGGCTGGGTGCGCCGCTCCACGAGACGTGGAGTGCTTCACGGGCACGCGTACACGCCACGAACAGCACGCAGCGCTCGCGAAGGAGGTCCGACTCGTGCTGTAGGCGGTCGACTTCGACAGGCGTGATCTCCCGGGCGAACGGAACCGCTCCGGCGGTGACGCCGGCGACGACCACGCACCGGAACTCAAGGCCCTTCATAGCGTGCATGGTTGCCAGCCGGACGCCTTCCTGACCGGCTGCGGGCCCGTCTTTCACCTTGACCGCGGGAACGCCGCCGGCCACCAGCCGGGCCCCCACTTTGTCCAGCAGGACGTTGAACCGGGTGCACACGGCGATCTCGGAAGGCCGGATGCCCTGGGCGAGCCATCCTTCAACGCGTTCGACCAGCGCGGTGACCTCGGCCTGCTCCGAACCGTGGCCGTCCGCGGTAGGCCTGCGGCCGTGGAGCAGCGAACGGTATCCGGCGAGGGTGTCCCCGCCCTCGCCACCCAGATCCTCCACGGGCACGTCCTCGAGCACGCCGGTGGACCAGGCCAGGATCTCTTCCGTGCTGCGGTAGTTGATGCGCAACCGAGTGGAGCGGCCCGTAACCGTGATGCCGAGTGAGGCGAGGGACACGCGTGCGTCGTAGATCCGCTGGTGGGGATCGCCCGTGATGAACAGATCATCCGGGCCGGTGTCGACGGCCCCCCGTAGTACACGCCACTGTGCGGGGTGCAGGTCCTGCGCCTCGTCCACCACGACGTGGTCATAGCCATACACCGAGCGGTCGGCCTCTCCGAGCAGCCGCGCTGCTTCGTCGCACACCTGGAGGTGAGTGCTGACGCCCTTGGCCACCAGCGCACCGCGGAAGGCTTCCACGGCCCTCCAGAGCTGAGCACGCTTGAGCGGCCCGAGAGCCGTCCCCCTGCCCCGCCGGGTGGCCGCCAGGTAGTCCGCGGCGGACCGGAGGTCCTGTGCGAGGACCACATGCCGGTACTCCTGCGCCAGGAACTGCTCGGTCCACGGCAGCCGCAGCTCCTTCGCCACCTTTTGCCAGACCTTCCGCTCCTCCTGGTCACCAACGGGCGACGGCGTCCGGCCGCTCAGATCACGCACTATCCGGTAGGCATAGGCGTTCACCGTGGTTACGTCCACGCGCGCCAGCTGGGCCTCGTCATCGAGAAGCAGCGCGAGACTTTCCCGCAGGGTCCCGGCGAGCGCGTTGGTGTAGGTGGTGAGCAGCACCCTGGCGTCGGGCGAACGGGACAGCAGGTGTTTGACGCGGTGCAGGGCGACGACCGTCTTGCCGGTGCCCGGCCCGCCGGTGATCTGGGCCGGGCCCTTGTAGGAGACGCGGTAGGCGAGACGTCGCTGCGAAGGGTGGAGGAAGACCCTCCAGGCGGCGAAGGGCTTCTCCAGAATGTCCGCGAGCTCGTCGGGTTCGGTGATCAGAGTGATGCGGCTGCTGGTGTTGGCGATCGCCGTGGCGAGGTCCTCCGTCGGCTCGGGCGTCGCGTGCACGGGCCGGCGCAGGACAACCACGTCACGGTAGACCTCTTCGGGGGTGAACCCTTCGGCCAGGAAGGTGAGTACCTCGAACTGGTCCTCGGGCAGCAGGGTTCCGAAGGCATCCAGTTGTGGCCGGTCGATGACTGTGCGGACCGCCCTGAGCACCTGGTCGTCGATGCCGAGTTCCCGCATGACGGTGTCCGAGTAGTCCGCGAACAACAGCGTGGGAGCGGCGTTCGCCGCCTTCTCCAGGGCGGGGGTGAGCTGCTCGATCGCGACCACGTTACGCACTTCCAGCGCGCGGGTCGCCGTGTTGACGGTGTAGAGACGCTTGGCGGCCCAGGTGTAGGCGTCGTCGTGCGGGACGACGCTCAGGAGCAGGAACGTGTCGCTGCCGTCATCAGGCGCGAGGACCACACCGCGCCAGAAATCGTTGATGCGGATGGTCCGCATCCGCGGATCCCGCGCCTTCTCGACCGACTCCAGGTGGAGCCCTTTGTCCGCGTGGAGTTCGGCGACGGTCAGCGACTGAAACTTGGCCATCGCCTTGCGTACACCCGCTTTCACGGGCTTCTCCAGAGCGTCGAAGCTCTCCCAGAAGGTGTTCGCGAAAGCGAGCTGCGGCACGAGAGACTCCTTGTTCACCAGCGCGGCGGGGCCTCGACGATCATACGAGCGCCGCCCCGGCTCGTGTTCCGGGGCGGCGTCCACGCTCAGGAGGTCAGTGTGTTGTTCAAGTGGGGGCCTATGTACCCGATGAAGATGCCGTGTTCTGCACAGGCGGCGTCGTAGTAGTGCAGGCGCGGCGCGATGGTGTTTCCTCCGCCGATCCTCAGGTGGGCACCCATGAAGGCCTTGCCTGCAGGGTTCACATATGCGGGTACCGGAAAGGTTCGCTGGTTACGCCAGGCTGCCTTGGCCTTCACCGTCTTGGACTCGTCCCGGACGACTTTTCGCGGCGAGAGGGCCGGGGCTCCGGGTGGTGTGTCCGTACACCACTGCTTGAAGTCGCAGTTGGTCCGTCCTCGGACTGCCGCGTCGGCGAACCCCTGCAGGGCCAGCAGAGCTTCCCAGGCCATACGTACCCACGAGGACCCGTATGCCTGATCGTCGAGTTCCAACGTCTCCTTGCGACGGCCGGTGAAGTGCACGTGCGTCATCGCGTCGATCCGGGCGAGGATTTCCTTGAACGAGTCTGGCTCGGTGACGGAGATGTCCACAGGGGCGTAGGCGTCGGCTGCCGCGCCGAGGACCGACAGCCGCTTCTGGAGGGCCAGCACCTGTGCCTTCGCCTGGTGCAGGTCCCGATATTGTTCGTCGTAGTCGACAATGAGTAGCGTCTCGTTGTCTTCCGCCTTCCGCAGTTCGTGCTTGAGGTCGCGGATCTCATCAGCTCGGATGCGCTGTTCCCGGCCTGCTTCCTCGACGATCTCGTACAGGGCGTTGTTCTCGTCGCGGAGCCTTTCGAGTTCGGATGCGCCCACTGCCTCCCTGGCCCGTGTCCGCATCACGGGTACGGAGTCGAGTTCAGCGGGGAGCGGCAGCCGGGTCGCCAGGTTCTGGGGCAGATGAGCGAGTATTCGGCGGGCGTGTTGCGGCTTCTCCGTGATGAGGCGTCGCGACATCACACGGTGCCGCTGCCCGTCGGCCGGCCAGGCTGGGTCGACTCCTGGGAGATAGGTGCGGATTCCACCGCCGTATACCTGGTGATGTACGAGGGTGCGATTGAAGAGCGCGCCGGCCTCGGGCGCAAGCACGTAAAGAATGGCCAGGCCGGCCAATGGCCGGAACAGCGGATCAAGCGTGCGTTCCAGCCATGTGTCGAAATCGACGCCGAAAGGAGTGCTCGCCATGACGATAGGCAGACGCCGGTTCTCGTCGCACAACTCATCAACGACGGATTCGACGTCCTCCGCCTCGATGACCTGAAGTACGGGTGTGACGTCGGCCAGACCGTCACGTGCCTCCAGGACACCGAGAAGGCTACCGGCGAGGCGGGGGGTCTTCGCCGGGACAGGGAACGCGTCCACGTCGTCGGGAAGGTGCTCGACGTCCAACTGCACCCAGGTCGGGCCCTCGCCGATCTGCCGTATCAGTACGGTGGTCTGCCATGTGCCGTCCGGAGCCGTCTCCCGGAGCCTCCACCGCCCGTAGGCGCCGGCGCTCCCGGTACTGGCGTCGTGGTCGAGGGTGACGCCGCGGGCGATCTCGTTTCGCCCTTCGGCGAACGCGTCGACGTCATAGCGCTTCGGTGGCTCCCGCAGCCATGCCCTCAGCCTGTTGTCGACTTCGGCGCCGGTTCTGACGTAGTCCAGTCCACTGGTGACCACCATGCGGTAACGACGGGTATCCATGCGGGGCCTCTTTCGTCAGGTGTGCAGGGTCATCGTCTTGAAGCGGGCAGGACGCTCAGCAGCTCGGTCACGTCCTGGTGCCAGGCTCGGACCTCGGCCGGGGTGGGCGGCAATGCATAGATGTGGTGATGGCAGGCTGCGCTGAGCGCCGACCAGTCGCCTCGTCCAGCGCCAGCCGAAGAAGAGCCGACGCGGCGCGTGCCCGGGTGCCAGGGGCGGTGACGTAGGTGACGCCTCGCGGAGAACTCAGCAATTGCCCGGCCGCAGCGGCAAGCCGATGGGCGGGGATGGTCATCGGGCGAGCACCTTGGCGTGAGCCTTCGCCACCTTGACCGTGTCCGCGAGCTCCTCCAGACCGAGGATCTGAGCGAGTGCGTCATGCAGCACGGCCTGCGATCCGTTGATCATCGAGCCGAGGTCACGTACGTGTCGGTCATGGGTGTGCTCCTTGCCCTGGACACCAACGAATGGCTGAGGCGGCGCAACCCGACGCCCCATTACGCGGATCAGCGTGGACTATCTTGTTAGCGTTGTCAACACACTTTGCTCCCACCCTAATTCGAACCTGTGTGCACGCATGCACACTGCGAGGCCCTCCCGCCTGACGCGCCATTGACAGTTCGTGTCACGCGAATGACCATGCGTAACGGGGATCACCGCGTCTGACTCGACCCATGGGGGGCATATGTCAGAGGGGCTGTACGGCTGGCTTGTTTCGGCCGTGGCGGAATTCGGCCGGGCGTCGAAGGTCAAGCTGTCCGGCGGCGGTGGTCCGGAAGCCTCCGTACGCGGCCCGCTCGAAGCCCTGCTCAAGGTCGTCGGTGAGCGGCATCAGCAGCACGAAGTCAGCTGGCACGACGAGTACTCGATTCCGGACCTGGGCGTCCGGCCCGATTACGCCGTGCGGGCCGCCGGCGAGTTGACGGGCTATATCGAGCTCAAGCGGCACGACCTCCCGGTGGACCCCAGCACGTTCAGCAAGCCCAACAAGGAGCAGTGGGAGAAGCTGCGCAACCTCCCCAACGTTCTCTACACCAACGGAACCGAGTGGCGGCTGTTCCACGACGGACAGCAGGTGGGAGGGACCGTCTGGTTCAGCGGATCCCTGAAGAGCGCGGGCCCGGCGTTGACCCCGGCCGATCCGGCGGCCTTCGACACGCTGCTCAGGATGTTCCTGAACTGGAAACCTCCGAAGATTTCCCACGTCTCCCGGCTGGTCCAGCACATCGCCCCTCTGTGCAGGCTTCTGCGCTCCACCGTGCTGGAGCAGCTGGCCGCTGAACGAAAGTCGTCCGCCGCGGAGGACGACCTGCGGGCCAGGCCGTTCACCGGCCTCAAGAACGAATGGCGCAGACTGCTGTTCCCCACAGCCGACGACGCCACGTTCGCTGACGGTTACGCCCAAGCCGTGACCTTCGCGCTCCTGCTCGCACGCTCCGAGGACATCCTCGCGCCGGACGTCGGCCTCCATGACGTCGGCCGCGGCCTGGATGCCGACCACGCCCTCATGGGCCGGGCGTTACAACTGCTCACGGACAACGTCAACGACCGCTTCCGTGTGACGCTCGAACTCCTGCAGCGCACGATCACGGGCGTGGACTGGGCTGCCATCCGGGCCGGGAACCGGGATGCCTATCTCCACCTGTATGAAAACTTCCTGACCGTGTACGACCCGGCGCTGCGCCAGAAGAGCGGCTCCTATTACACCCCGCACCAGGTCGTGGAGGAGATGGTCCGCCTTACCGAGGAGGTGCTGCGTACCCGGCTCGGACAGCAGGCCGGCTTCGGCGAGGACGACGTACGCATCGTGGATCCGGCGATGGGGACGGGGACCTACCTGCACACGGTCATCGAGCGGGTGGCGGAGCAGGCGGCCGACCGCTACGGTCCTGCGATGGCCCCCGACGCCATCGCTCGGCTCGCCACACGCCTCTACGGCTTCGAGCTGCAGATGGGGCCCTTCGCCGTCGCCGAGCTCCGGACTTCGGACCTGCTGAAGCGCCACCGGGCGCCGGTGCCCGAAGGCGGGCTCAGTCTCTTCGTCACGGACACCCTCGACAATCCCTTCGTCGAGGACGAATACCTGCACTCGTACGACGCGCTGTCCGCCTCCCGCCGGCGGGCCAACCACATCAAGGCGAACACCCCGGTGAACGTCGTGATCGGGAACCCGCCGTACGACGACAAGGCGGAGAACCGAGGCGGCTGGGTCGAGAAGCGGGGCAGCAGCCAGGAGGCTCCGCTCCTCGACGATTTCCGGCTCCCCGGCAACGGCAGGTACGAGCACGTCCTCAAGAACATGTACGTCTACTTCTGGCGCTGGGCCGCCTGGAAGGTGTTCGACGCGCACCAGGACGACCGGCACGGCGTCGTCTGCTTCATCACTCCGTCGGGATGGGCGACGGGTCCCGGCGGGCGGGGCATGCGGCAGTATCTGCGTCAGACGTGCGACGAGGGCTGGGTCATCAATCTGTCCCCCGAGGGCCAGCGAGCCGAAGTCGCCACCCGCCCCTTTCCCGGTGTCGCCCAACCCCTCGCCATCTGCGTCTTCGTTCGCAGAGCAGGAGTGGAACGCCGAGCGGATCACGCGGCCCCCGTGCACTACCGCGCCGTCTCGGGCAGCCGCGGCGACAAGTACCGGCAGCTGCGCGAGGTCCACCTGGACGACGACGGCTGGAAGGCCACCCACCCGGCGGGGCACCGCCCCTTCACACCGGTGACGCAGTCGGGCTGGGAGGAGTTCCCTGCTCTGGACGACCTTTTCCCCTGGGGCAGCCCCGGTGTCAAGGCGAACCGGTCCTGGGTCAGCAGCCCCTCGCAGGAGACCCTGCGCCGCCGGTGGGCGACGCTGATCCGTGAGCCCGACCCAGCGGTGAAGTCCGAGCTGTTCAAAGAGACCCGGGACCGCACGCTCGGCGTCAAGAAGGCGCCACTTCCCGGGCGCCCCGCACGCTCCCGGGCGCTCGGCGAGGAGACGGACGACCGCCCGGAGACGGTGAGGATCGCGCTGCGCAGCTTCGACAGGCAGTGGCTGATCGCGGACAACCGCGTCCTCGACTATCCTCGCCCGGACCTGTGGGCTGCGGTCCAGCACGGCCAGCTCTTCCTGAACCAGCAGTCGTCACACCAGATCAATTCGGGCCCGGCCGTCGTGGCAACGCACCTCATACCTGACACGGACCACTTCAACGGCCGCGGTGGTCGCGTGATGCCGATCCTGCATCCCGACGGGTCGCCCAATACCGCGGCGGGTCTTCTACCTCACCTCACACGTACCCTCCGCGGCGAGCCAGTGACCGTAGCGGACCTTGCCGCCTACACCGCCGCTGTCACCGGGCACAGCGCCTTCACCGAACGCTTCGCGGAAGACCTGCTCACTCCCGGCGTACGTTTACCGCTGACCCGTGACGCGAAACTCTGGAACAGGGCCACGGCTCTGGGCCGCGACATCCTCTGGGCGTCGACGTACGGCGAGCGCTTCGCCGATCCCCCGGCCGGCCGCCCCGCCGCTGACGTCGGGTTTCCGTCCGGAGACGAGCGGCAGGTCCGCTACCTGACCCATATCGGCGGCACCGTTCCGAACACCGTGTCCTACGACCCCGGTACGGAGACTCTGCGTGTGGGCGAGGGCACGTTCGCTCCGGTGCCGGAGGCGGTCTGGGCCTACCACGTGGGCGGCATGCGGGTCGTGAACAAGTGGTTCGGCTACCGCAAGGCCAAGCCGACGAGCAAGAGGACCAGCCCGCTCGACGACATCCACGTCGAGAGCTGGCCACCGGAGTGGACGACGGAACTGATCGAGCTGCTCTGTGTCCTGCGTCGCCTCACGGACCTGGCCCCGGCGCAGACCACCCTGCTCACGGACATCCTCGCGGGCGAGGTGATCACGTCCGCCCAGCTCGTCGCGGAAGGAGTGACACTCCCGCCCGCCTTCGGCCGCAAGCCGCGCCACCGCCCCACGGGCGGGCTGTTCCCGGAGGAGAACGGCACTTGAGGGCCGAGGCACTCAGGCCGGGAGCGACCCGAGTGCCTCGGCGAGCGAGAGGGAGCCTTGGGCCAGACGGCGAACCGTCCGGGCGAAGTGCGGCGCCGCCGCTTCGCCGGCCTCGGCGAAACGGGCCACGTCGCTCAGCCGCAGCTCGCAGGCCTCGGCCACCCGGCGGTAGTGAACGGCTGTTCCGAGGTCCGTGACCACCAGCCAGTCATCCCGTTGCTCCAGCAGCCGCAGCCATGTCAGGACGGGGACATCGACGTACACCTGATCGGGATCGAGACCGCGTGCCGCTATCGCTCGTGCATGCTGCCGGCCGCCACTGCCGGAATCGGGCAGTGCGGCGGCAACCAGCTGGGCGAGAAGTCGCCACTGCGTATCGGTGAGGGCTACGTCTGGCATAGGGCCTGGAGCATGCATGGCGTCATGCCTAGCACACGGAGTACGTGCGACTCAGACCGACGGCTCGTCGGTACGGATATCGATGCGTTTCAGCACGGCCTCGGCAAGGGCGCGGAACTCCTTGTAGCAGGTTTTTACATACTGCTGCGTGCTCCCCAGCGCGCCATCGGCCGGCCTGAGGTCGAACATCGGCTTTCGCGCATCGTGGGCCAGTGGCATCAGACTGCGGTAGTTCCTCAGCGTGGCGATACGGTGCTGGTCGTCGATCGCCGAGGGTGTGGGTTCGTCCAGGACCTTGGAGGTGTAGACCCAGGGGATCCGGTCGAGCCATCGCCCGTACGCCTTGACCGGCCGGTCAAGGCGCATCTCCGGCTGCATGATGACGTAGCCGAGCGGGCGCATGGCCGCCTTCGGTGCCGAGATGCCGGGCGGCACCCTCGGCAGCACCAGGCTCTGCCAGTCCCGGCGCCACTCGCGCAGAGTGGGACCGAGGTTACTGAGGCCCTTGAGTGAGAAGAGATCCGCTGCGAGAGGCATCAGCACGGTGTCCGCGGAGATCAGTGCGGCCCGGTTGATCGCTCCGAGGTTGGGTCCGACATCGATGAGAACCACATCCGCCTCAACAGATCGGGCCGCCTGCTCGATGACGCGGTGGAACGCGGTGGACGTGCGGATGGCCGCGACATCTCCGGCGTAGGCGCGAGACCACTCGTTGGACAGCTTGTCCTCGAACCGACTCAGGTCCAGGCTGCCCGGCAGCAGCCACAGGCCCTGCTGCAACTGGGCCGGCGCGATCTCCGCGATATCTCCGGTGCCCTCGAGGATGGGCCGCACCGCGTCGGCGATCGTCTGCCCGCTGCGAACCCGGCCGGTCCCCGGCAGTCCCTGGGCCGCGGCGCCCTGGTCGATGAGCTCGGAAGGGTTCTCCCACAGCTCCTCGATCTCCGTCTCCTCCAAGCACATCGAGGTGAGGTTGGCCTGCGGATCGAGGTCCACGGCCAGCACACTCAGACCGAGCCGCCTGATCATGTGGGCCAGGTGGTAGGCGAGGGTGGTCTTTCCCACGCCGCCCTTGTTGTTGAACAGGGCGATGGACGTCATGCGGCGGCCCTCCGGATGATGACGACCCAGGACGCGTCGTCGATCTGGAATTCGGCAGGTGGGTTCCCGTTGGTCTCCAGGGACCTGACTACACGGCCGATCCCCCGGCCGAAACGGTTCACGTATCCGAGCCCCTTCAGGGCAGCGGCCAGGGAAGGGTTGCGGTAGTCGGTCACCCGGTCGAAATTGTCGTCCCGGACCTGTCCGAAGGGACCGCCCGGGTTGGTGACCTCGATACGGTCGTCGAACCACACGATGCGCGTGGGCGCGTAGGACGTCTCGTAGTTACGATGCATCAGCGCGTTCATGCAGATCTCGCGCAGAGCCTCCAGCGGATAGTCAGGCTGCCGGGACTCCCGGAATCCGTCTTCCACCAGCCTCGTCCGCAGGTTGCTGCGCAGCAGTGGCTCCAGCCGTTCGGAGACATCGACGAGGTTCTGCCGGAGCTCCTGGTCATCCGCGATCGGCGCGTCGAGGTCCACGCCCTGGTACCGGACGAACTGCAGGTACGCGCCGGGGACCCGAGTAGAGGGATCCAGACCCACGGCAAGCATGCCGAGGACGGTGGGCGATCCGTCGGGCGTGAGCAGATGGAGCGAGGACAGCTGCTGTTCGACCGGTCTGCCGTTCTCCTCGATGACCTCGGGAGCAACCAGTGACGGCAGGTAGGACCGCCGGAACAACTCCAGATCCAGATCCTCGATGTGGGCCATCGGCAGGGCTCGCGTGTCGAAGGGGCCATCCTTGGCGCGTCGGCGTTCGGACAGGACTCGTTCGTCCTCACGGTTCGCCTTGCGCGTGGTGGGCCCCGGCCGCACCCAGATCACGCCCTCGAACCGCACGGGCGTGGTGTCGGACGCGTTGACGTGAATGCGAATGACCGGTTTGCCCTGGTAGACGGCCGGCTGCACGACGAAGGAGGGGCGGTCGAGGATGCGCCCGTCGTCTCGGAGATCGGTGAGCGCCAGCAGCGCGGTGTCACTGACGTCTACGCCCTCCAGCGGTCTGCCCTCGTCGTCCACTCCGACCAGGATGTCCCCACCACCTGCACCGCAGAGGTCGTTGGCCATCGCGCAGACGGCGTTGCCGATGGCATCCCCGCGCTTCCCCTGCCGCTTGGCAGTGCTCTTGAACTCCAGGGCAGGCGTCTCCCGAGTGCCGAGGACTTCGGCCAGATCCACGTCTTTTGCGTTCACGACGGCCATTCTGCCGCTTTGACCCCGCAGCACCGCGACGTCATGAGTCACGGGGCCGCGTCCCCCGGTCCAGGGCCCCGTGATCGGGCCGTCGGCGCCAGGGCCGCGAAACGGGGACGGGCCGCTGCGGGACGTCATACCCGACACGGCGTTCAGAACGGGACAGGTGGCCCGTTCCCGCCGTGGTGCAGGACCTGGCCAAGGGTGGCGAACTATGGCGAACGCGTGAGCGAAAGAGTGACCCCCGTCACTCGCTCCGGGATCACGGCTGGTCGTCACACGCGCGCCAATCGGATGCAGACAGACTGGAACGGGATGATATTGGGGGCGCGCCGACAGCAGAGCCGGGCAGCGCGGCGCGAAGTCCAAGTCCGACTTCTCCCGCCACGTCAGGCTCGTGATCCACGGCGACCTCAGCACCAAGACCGTGTCCGACACCCGACGAAACTACAGCGACACCCACTTGGGCGCCGAACACGAGCGCGAGCGACACCTGGCCCAGCGCGATATCACGGTCCACACCTTCGCGAGAAACAGCCCGCAGTTCGACGCGGGCTGGGTCATCGAAGACGAGATCTTCATAGCCGAGGTCAAGAGTCTGACCGGGACCAGCCAGGATCAGCAGATCCGGCTGGGCATCGGGCAGGTGCTCGACTACGTCCACCAACTCCAGCGCCCCGGTTCCGGTCACTCGATACGGCCGGTCCTGGTCCTGGAGAAGAGGCCCATGGACGGCAGGTGGGCCTCACTCGCGCAGGCAGTCGGCATCCGGCTGGCCTGGGGGCCGAGGTTCGAAGGGATCTGATCAGCCCGCATTACGCGTCCGGGCAGGGGATGCCCGCCCAGACCGTCTTGGTGCAGATGTCCCGGCTTTCGCAGCCCCAGGCTTCGGCGTAGACGGCGACGAGGAACAGGCCTCTGCCGGAGTCCGCCTCGATCGAGGGCTCCGGCGGCAGCGGCCTCGGGGGGCCGAATTCGGGGCGGGTGTCGGTGACCTCGACGCGGATATGGTGCCGGTGCCGTCGCAAGGAGAGGCGGAAGTCCCGGCCCGGCACCCGGCCGTGCGTGATGGCGTTGGCCGCCAGCTCGGCCGTGACGACTGCCACCGCCCACGAGGCCTCGCTGTCGTACGGAATGCCCCAGGCGGCGAGCTCCTGCACGGCGAGGCGGCGGGCGAGGCGGGCTCCGCGCCGGGTGCTGCTGAGACGGACATCGAACTGGTGGGCCGGAGCGACTGATTCGGTAGTTGCGTGTGATGACTGCACCTCGTCACCGTCTCGCCGCGAGTACGGCACCGCCCAGGTCATTCGGGGGTACCCGGCCGCCGGTACGGCAGTTGTACGGGTCTGTACGGCAGTTGTACGGGTCCCACCCGCGACCCCCACCCCGCACGGCTCGTTGGCAGGTGCAGGGTAATCACTGCTGCGGGCAGGAGACGTGATGGGCAGAGCGAACGAATACCAGTGTGTGCCGCCCGGCCGGCGTGAGCGCGCCGTCGGCAACGGTAGCGACGGCAAGGAGCGCCCTGCCGCGTGGATCGCCTACGGCAAGCTTGTCCGCCTCTTCCGGGAACGGGCGGCACTCACCCAGCAGGGTCTCGCCGACGCGATCGGCTACTCCGTGGAACAGGTCGCCTCCGTCGAACAGGGCCGCCGACCGGCCAAGGCCGCGTTCACCGAGGCCGCGGAACGGGTGCTGGAAGCGGGCGGGGCGCTGCGGGTGCTGCAGGAGGATGTGGACCGGGCGAAGTTGCCGGAGTTCTTCCAGGACTTCGCCTCCATCGAGGTTGAGGCGATCAGCCGCTTCTCCTACGATCCCCTCCTGATCCCAGGATTGCTGCAGACGGAGGCCTACGCACGTGCTCTGTTCACCGCGCACTGCCCAGCACTCGAGAACGAGGTGATCGACCTCCACACAGAGGCTCGCCTCAGCCGCCAACAGCTGCTGACGCGTTCCCCCCTTGTGGAGTTGTCTTTCGTGATCGGAGAAGCAGCGCTCACGAACCCAGTCGGAGGACCCGAGGTGATGCGAGAGCAGCTTCTGCATCTGGTGGCACAAGCAACTCTCCGCAACGCGAGCATCCAGATCATGCCCGCCGTATACGGCTTCCATCCAGGCCTCAACGGCGGATTCGTGGTGCTCGAGACTGCGGAACACCGCCGATTCGCGTACGTCGAGTCTCAGGAAGTGGGGTCCGTGGTGAGCGACCCTGCCCGAGTCAGCGCCTTCGACCTGCGGTATGGCAAGCTGCGTTCGCAGGCACTGAACCCGGCGGACTCTTCACATCTGCTCGGGAGACTGGCAGGAGAGAAGTCGCAGCATGAACGCTGATCGGAACGCGGGGCACAACGGGAAACTGGACTGGCGCAAGAGCAGCTACAGCGGCTCAGGAGGCGGAGACTGCGTCGAGATCGCTGTCTCCCTTACCGCTGTGTACGTACGAGACTCCAAGGACGCCGCACGGGCGCCCTTCACAGTGGAGGTCGGTAGCTGGTCCCGCTTCGTGGGGTTCGTGGCCCAGGGGTGATCCCCACTCGGCCCATCGCTTACACGGCATCGGCCTCAGGGACGTCACTCGGCCCGGTCGCCAGTGCGACCGGCAGCGGCAGCCCGTACTTGTCGCACAGGAACCGGGTCTGGCAGTACCGCTGGGCGTCGGCGGCCACCCTGCCGAGGACCGCGGAGTTCATCCCTGCGCCGATGAGGACACCCACGAACGGCACGACCTTGGCCACGTTCTTGACCGGCACACGCGCACCGGCCGGACCCATCTGCTGCATCAACTTCTCCAGCGCGGCCACGAGTCGGTGGTCCTGGCGGAGCTTGGCCGACCAGTTGACGCGCCCCTTGAGCGCCTCCGCCGCCCGCGCGGTGTCACGCAGCGGCCCTGCCTTGGCCGCCTGGGCCATGAAGGACCGCTGTACCAGGCGCTGAATGAAGTCCTGCTCATCGGGGTCCTTGGCGTCGTAGCCGTAGGAGTACGCGATGCGTGCTGCGATCGACGTACTCATGACCTGGAGGACGAGTATGTCCGCTGTCATCGCGACGGGAATGCCGGCGACGGGGACCATGGCGAGCGCGCCCATGGCGCCGCCCTCTATCGCGCCGGTGGCACGCCACTTGAGCGTGTTGCGGGTCAGCAGCCGATCGCAGAACTTCAGGTCCTGCTGCCGCAGTTCGGTGAAGCTGTCGAGCTCAAGGCCTCGCTTGCGGGCGATCTTCTCGACGTTCTTGGGGTCGTTGAGCTCCAGAGCCGATTCGTTGACCAACTCGACCAGCGCCGCCGCGCCTGCGAGCGCCGGCCCCAGGGCCTTGTCGGCGACCGCGCCACCTGCACGCCGAACCGGCTCGGCGACCGCCTCCGGCACAGCGTCCTTGACCCGTCTTACCGCGTTTCCCGTGGCCTCACCCGTACGACCGATCGCGGTACTTGCCCAGTTCGGCAGGCCCCGGCGGTTGTTGCGGTTCTGCCAGTGCTCGTTGAGCGTGGCCCATACCTGCTCCTCGTACGCGCTCATGACGGTTGTGACGTCGGCGATCGGGTCGGTGTCCGTGCTCATTGCGGTTCTCCGTTTCCATGACGATCACTGGGTTCGCGATGCCCTCAACTCCACCGCGTCCGCCTCTGCGGTCGGCAGCGTCAGCTCAGTTCCGGTGCGGACCGGATCAGTTGGCGAGGGCGACGCGCTCGACGTGGGCGACCTTGACCGAGGCGATGTCGGTCACCTCGTCGTCCTCGGGAAATTCGCTGTACTTGTTGAACTCACCGGTGTCCGCCTTGCTCTTGCCAGGGAGCAGGTGTGTTGCACTGAAGTACGTCTGCCCGATGAAGTCACCGTCTTCGTCGAAGGCGTTGAGGATCACCGCGTAGTTGGCAGGCTCGTCACCTTCGTTGGTGACCTTGTAGATGTATTCGTAGGCCGAATCGGCATCACAGTCGTTGTACGAGAGATCGTCCGTGTCGTCGCACTCTTCGTCGTCATCCAGCAGGCTGTTCTCGGAATCGATGACCTTGCCGCCGGAGATCTCGACGTGGCTCATGGCGTCACCGGCCCCGTCGTCGGCGAGCGCCCACCAGGTGGCACCGCCACCGATGAGCAGGGCCGCGACGACGGCGGCGATTATAAGCGTGCGCCTTCCGGAGTTGCGGCGTGGACCGACCGCAACGGCCAGAGGCGGGGCTTCGGGAACGGGCGGAACGGCCAGGGTCGGTCTCTGAGGTTCGTCGTCGGTCATGAAGGTTTCGTCCTGTCCGAGTAGGGGGCGCCCGTCAGGGTGGACGGGCGCCGGGCTCTGCTATGTGCTGCGTCAGGCGGGGTGGCGGGGGCCATGGCCGGGGGGCGGCGTGAGGGTGGAGGTGTAGTTCTCGCCGTCGACGAGGGGGTTCTCCAGGGTGAGGCAGGCGGCGGCCATACGGTCGTACTCGGCGAGGACCAAGCGCTTGGTGCGGTACTCGCCGTACTTGTCGATCTCGTTGTGCTTGAGGCCGCCGCTCGGTTCCGTCTGGAACGTCTCCAGGATGTAGTCGGTGTCTTCGCGGGAGATGCCGTAGAGGTGGAAAAAGTAGGCGTCCAGCTCGGCTCGAAGCTGAGCACGGCGTTCCTCGCTCCACTGGAAGGGACCGCCCTTGTCGTTGAGGCCTAGGGCCAGGCCTGCCATGTCGTAGGCCGTATAGACGAGTTCGAGCACCCGAGGCATGACGAAGAATGTGTGCGGTTCCATGATTTGGGGAGTCGGGACAGGCAACTGCTTCCAGATGAAGAGCTTCATGTGTGCATCACTGATCTTCTGGCGGCTGACGAAGTCGAAGACCAGTGATGACTGGGCGGCCACCATCGCGGCAACGAGATGCGGAGCAACGCCCGGTAGCATCAGCGGATAGGTGTGTCCGACCGCCGCACGCGGCAAGAATGCAGGGATCGCGGTACGCTCGTCAGTTGTACGGCACACGTCCCGCCAGCCGACCAGCCAATCATGGCCCCACCCGGCCTCTTCCAAACGCCTGGAAACGCCGGGAATCTCCACCTTCTTGTTTTTTCGAACTGTTGGAACGTCGCCCTCATCAGCAACCCAGTAGCGCGGATCGGCGAGTGCTGCGGGGTCCTGCTTCTCTGCTCGCTCCAGACGGCGGCGCTCCTCGTTGCCAGTACCGTAGTAGGCGTTCCACCGGTGGTCGAAGTGGTGAGCCATCTTCCCCTCGTACAGTGGCAGCATCCGCTTGCCCTCTTGCACGAACACATTGCCCTGCAACTCCCACCCGTCCCCGATCAACGCTTCACGTGTGCGGAAAAGGTCGGAGTCATCGGTCATGTTGAACAGATTCTTGAAGCTGATCCCCCATGGATTCACACCCTTCTGCCTCTCGTTCCACAACACGGGAATGCGCTCGTAGATCCCGACCACCAGGTCCGCGTCACGCCGGGAGCGGAAGATTGGCAGCGTGCCAGTGTTGGGGTTGATCAGCGCGATCTCCTGGGGACTGAGCACAAATGCTCGCTCTGCGTCATCCAGTTCCGATGGGTCGCGCAGGAAGAACGCCATTCTCGCGGCTGGCTCCTTTAGCGCATGCCCGCTAAGCGAGAGCAAGCAAAACTTGTAGCGGGAGTCCACGCCCTCGAACAGCGGCTTCTTGTTCTCGAAGTCGTACAGAGCAACAACCGAACCCCTCCGCGTGAAATCAGCGAACAGGTGCTGGGCTCCCGCTCCGGTGGCAATCGCTGTGGGAATGATCGCTCCGAACCGGCTCCGTGCCCCCGCGATCGAGGCGAACCGTTCCACGAAGAGCTGGTCGGTCTGCAGTGAGTTGACACCCTTGACCGTCAGCCCCTTCTCGCACAGCGGGAACGCCCCCGATCCTCCCGCGAACAGGAACGTCGACTTCACCATCCGCCGCGCCAAGCGGTACCGCTCCCCTGCCTCCGGGTTCTCCGCCTCCCACTCGACGATGCGGTTCCGGCGGGCTGTGCCGGCGATCTCGGCGATCGACGGCTCGACCACGCTGAAGTACTTCTTGTCCTCGAAGTCAACCTTGTCCCACGGCGGGTTGCCCACCACGCACGAGAACCCACCGCCCCACCCCGTTGCCGGGTCCGCGTCCTCCGCCGAGTCGTCGCCGTCCGGGACCACGAAGACCTCGGGGAACTCCAGGTGCCAGTGGAAGAACCGGAACAGCTCGGCCTGCCGCGCGATCTCCTTGTGGACCGCAGGGGAAGCCGCCTTCGCCGACGGGTCCTTCAGGTGCTCGAACACCTCGAAGGTGATGGCCGGCGGCTCGTCCGCTGCCTTGCGCCAGGTGAACGCGGCGCACCAGGCGTCGGCGATGTGCAGGGCGCGGCGGTAGTCCGCCGAGGTCGCCCAAGCCTTGTACGCGGCTTCCTGCTGGCGTACATCCGCAAGCGAGTCAGCGCGGGCCGTGGTGATGGTGCGGAGGCCTTCCGCGAAGACGGTGTTGGCCACGCGGGTCTCGGTCTCCACGTCGAAGAGGCCGATGTTGCCCGCGCGTTCCAGCGCGTTGCGCTTGGCGAGTGACTTCGCCCAGTCCGTATCGTCACCCTCGACGGCCTTGAACGCCTTGTCGGGGATGCCGTCGCGGAGCAGCTTGGGCGTGGCGCCGATCAGGCCGTTGCCGAGCTTGATGTGGGCGTCGAGGAAGCCGAGCGGGCGTCCCGGTTCCAGCGCCTCCAGCCACAGGGAGACCTTGGCCAGGTCGACGGCCATCGGGTTGAGGTCGACGCCGTACACGCACCGTGCCACCACCTCGTGCATGGCGTGGCGTACCGCGTCGGTCGTCGGCTCCGGGTTCTGTTCCCGTACGGCGGCGACCCGTTTGGCGATGCGGCGGGCTGCCGCGACCAGGAAGTGGCCGGATCCGCACGCGGGGTCGCAGACGGTCAGGGAGAGCAGCTCCGTCACTATGGCGTCGGTGGGGTCGGGCTGTCCGGCGGCGGTGGCCTTCTGCTCGCCGGTCTTCTGGGCCTCGTCGATGACGGGGTCGAGCGTGGAGTCGAGGAGCCTGTCGATGAGCGAGCTGGGTGTGTAGTAACTTCCGGTCTTCTTGCGGTCGTTGCCCAAGCGGTTGACCAGCCGGAACGTGCGCTCGACCGCGCTGTACTGCGGCACGAGTTCCAGGAGCGATTCGTACACCGAGCCGAGTTCCTCGGAGCCCATGTTTCGGTAGTCGACCGGCCGCCAGCGCGAGGAGCCCGCGTCGCGCATGCGGGACAGGTGGCGGACGGCTTCCAGGATCGCGTCGTTGGAGAGGGCGAGGTCGCGGATCGGGGCGTCCGCGTCGGTGTCGTTGAAGATGCCTCCGAGTCCGGGCAGGCCCAGCTCGGGGCGGCCGTCCTCGTGGCCGAGCGCGTCCAGGACGATGCGCAAGGAGCGGTAGACGTCGCTGTGGGCGGTGCCGCGGCGGCGGGCGGCGTGGCGGCGCAGACGGGCGGAGGAGAAGTAGGAGGCGTACCGGTCCCGTGCCTGCTGGTCGGCTCCCGGTGTGTGCAGCGCGTCTCGGTCCTCGGCCACGAAGAGGAAGATCATGCGGTAGGCGAGGCGAAGCAGCGCGAGGTGGAAGGCAGGTACGTCCACCTTCTCGCGCAGAGCCGCGTTGTCCGGGTGGCGCAGGAAGCCCGTACCGAGCGCGGTGATCGCGGCCTGCACACCGTCGCGGTAGTGGTCCAGCGCCCGCGTCCCGGTCGCGATCGCCTCCGTGCGCCATTTCTCCAGCCAGCAGCCCGACGCCGGCGCGTCCTCCTCCACCGTGAACCGGGACACGTGCAGCAGCCGGTACAGCAGCACGAACTCGCTGAAGAGTTCGCCGTCGAAGACCGACTCCAGGTCGAACTCCACGTACGACGCCGTCGCCAGCGCGCTCGAGTCGCGCAGCAGCCGCACCTGGCGGCCGTTCGTCAGCACACCCCACAGGTGGGCGTCCGTGCGGTTCAGGCACTCCTGGAGCATCGACTGCGGCGGGACCGTGCCGGCGCCGCCCGGTCGCTTGTCCAGGTCGGCGTTCCACGCCGTCTGGTGGATCAGTGCGTGGCGCCAGCGGTGGGAGACCCGGAACTTCTTCTCGCTGTCGGAGTCGGCGGTGATGCCGTCCGGGCCGACCGGTGTCAGCGGGCCGAAGCCCAGTTCGCGCCAGAGCGGGGCCAGCCAGTCGCTGGTCGCGAGGCCGGTCGGGTCGGTGGCGGGAGCGCCGGTCTCCGGGTTCTCCGGAAAGCGCTTGCGCAGTTCGCGCCAGAGGGGCTTGAGGTACTCCCAGCTGCGTTCGGCCTCGTCACGGACGGATCGTGAAGAGGGCAGACCGTAGTCGGCCGGCTTGGAGCCCGGGGTGTCCTTGCCCTCGCTGATGCGGACCAGCATGTCCGCCGGGAGGAGCGCGCCCACCGTCTGGACGGCGGAGAAGACCTGGTTGCGGGTGGTGGCGGACATCAGGCGGACTCTCCAGCGACGGAAACGGCGGCGGAAGCAGAGGCGTCGGGCAGGTATACGTACGCGCCGAGGATGTCGGCGGGTTTCTGGGCCGTGACCGAGAGGCCTCGGACGATCTCGCCGGACGCGGTGCGCACCCGGCGGTGGGAGGCGTCGAGGGCGGCGGCGAGCTCGTCGCCGTACGACTCCAGGTGGGCCGTCGTCCCGGGGAGCTGCCCCAGGATGCGGGTCATGGTGCGCTCACCGAAGTGCGGGTCGGTGTTCTCCGTGGCTGTGGCGTCCAGCAGGGCCACCGCCTCCTCCTGGGGCAGCCACTCCGCGTTCTTCGGGGAGCCGCGGAAGGCCAGGAGCCGGGCGTCCTCCGCGACCAGTTGCTTCTCGCCGCTGCGGGAGGGCAGCGTGAGGTGGAAGCGGTAGCGGACCAGGAGCAGGGTCGTCCGGGTGGTGACGGCGTCCGTGGTGACCACGCCGCAGCGGCGGGCGGGCCGTTCGCCCTCGGCCTGGGTGTCCAGGGCGGCGTTGAGGACGTGGGCGGCCAGGGCGCCGACGACAGGGTCGGTACGGACGAGGGCGGCCTCGCCGCGCGCGACCGCGGGGTCGTCGCGGAAGGGGATCGGGCGGTCGTGCTCGATGGCCTCCGCACCGACGACCGGGGCGAGGGCGTCCCGCAGGCCGGCCGGGGCGCCGCCCACCTGGGCGGTGAAGCCGTCACCCGCAGCGCGCAGAACGCCGCCCAGGGCGCCCAGGGACTCGCGTACGAAGGTGCGGATCTCGCCCGCGCTGCCCAGGGACTCGCGGAGCGCGCCGACCTCGCGGGCGACCTCCTCGGGGTGGATGGAGCGCTGGGCGAACCGGGAGCGGGACGCCTTCTCCCGGTCGGCGGCCGAATTCCAGTCCTTCTCCAGCTGGGCGGCCTTGGTGTCCATGACCTCGTCCGCGGCGAACAAGCCTTCCTGCTCGCCCCGGTGGCCGCGCATGAGCAGCCATTCGACGATGGCGTCGGTGACACCGGCCGAGGTCTCGTCGGGCACGGAGACCGAGATGCCGAGGTCCTTCTTGATCTGCCGGTGCTTCTTGATGAGGACTTCGAGGACCTTGCCGTCGATGCCGTTGTCGTCGCCGTACAGGGTGATGACGCGGACCTGGTCCCGGCGCTGGCCGTAGCGGTCGACGCGGCCCTCGCGCTGGTCGTGCCGGGTCGGGTTCCATGCCAGGTCGTAGTGGACGACGGCGTCGAAGTGGTGCTGGAGGTTGACGCCCTCGGAGAGGCAGTCGGTGGCGACGAGGACGCGGCGGGCGGCCGCGTCGTCGCCCGCCTCCGCTGCCAGCTCCTCGATGCGCTCCAGGCGCTGCTGCGGGGAGAGGGTGCCGGTGACGGCCTTGACGACGGTCTTCGTGCCCAGCGGGCCGCGCTTCTTCTTGCCGTCGGTCTCCTTGTCGCTCAGCTCGGCGGCTACGTACTCGGCGGTGGGGATGTAGCGGCAGAACACGATCGGGTTGTAGCCGTCGGCGAGCAGCGCCTTGATGTGCTTGATGAGCGCCTTGAGCTTGAGGTCGCCCTCCACCCCCTCCAGCTTCTCGGCCCGCGCCGCCAGGTCCTTGAGGCGTGCGCCCGCGTTATCGGTGGTCTCTGCGCCAGGGGCGACGTCCTGGCCCTCCATGGCGTCGCTGTCCGCCGCGTCCGAGTTGAGGGGGGCGCCGAGCTTGTCGGCTTCCTCGGCGGAGGCGGCGATTGCGGCGGCCGACCGGGTGGTGAGGGTCTGGGAGGCGGCGCGCGGGGAGGAGACGAGGGAACGCAGCAGGGCGATCGCGGACCACCAGGCGATGCGCGCCTCGCGCTTGCCCTGCGAACCGGCCTCCTGCACGCGCTCGCTCGCGTAGGCGATGGCGTCGTCGAGGAGGGCGCGGTAGGCCGGGGACAGCTTGTACGTCTCGTCCTTGAAGAAGCGGTCCGAGGGGAACGCCGTCTTCTCGGCCAGGGTGTCGTCCGCCAGGCCGTCGTCGGTCGTGAGGTACTGGCGTACGTCGGCCCGCTTGCGCGCCACGAAGTGCTGAGCGAGGAGCTTTCGGCCGGGCTCCGAGTCCAGGCTCACCGTGGCGAGTTCGGGCTTGACCAGGCCGAGCAGGTTACGGAACGCGGACTCCTTGCCGCTGTGCGGGGTGGCAGTGACCAGCAGCAGGTGGCGGGTCGTGTCCTCGGAGACGCGGCGCAGCAGCTCGTAGCGGAGCTGGTTCTGCGCGGAGGCCGAGGTGTCGTCCGCGGCGACGCAGGTGTGAGCCTCGTCGACGATGACCAGGTCGGGGCAGTGCTTCACGAAGTCGTCGCGGTGGCGGGTGGACTTGATGAAGTCCGTGGAGACGATGACGTGCGGGTACTTGTCGAAGAGGGACTGGCCCAGGTCCAGGCCGCGCTCCAGGCGGGAGACGGTGGAGGAGAGGATCAACTCGGCGTCGATGCCGAACTTGCTGCGCAGCTCTCCCTGCCACTGCTCCGCCAGGGCGGGCGAGCAGAGGACGGCGAGGCCGGTCGCCTCGCCCTGGGCGAGGAGCTCGCTCGCGATGAGGCCCGCTTCGACGGTCTTTCCGATGCCGACGTCGTCGGAGATCAGCATGCGTACGGTCTGCTGCCGCAGCGCCATGAGCAGCGGGACCAGCTGGTAGGCGCGGGGCTCGACCGCGATGCCCGCGAGGGAGCGGAAGGGACCGGCTCCGGAGCGGAAGCCGATGCGCAGGGCGGTACGCAGGAGGCCGGCCGCGCGCTGGTCGCCGAGGTCGGAAGGCTCGGGGGCGGCGAATTCGGCGCCCTTGACGTCCTCGAACGCGGGGAAGACGGCGGCGATGTCGTCGTCCGAGCCGCCGAGGGGGCGCAGCACGAGCATGTCGGTGGCGCTTTCGGGGAGCACCACCCATTCGCGGCCACGGGCCGTCACCAGGGAACCGGCGGAGTATGTGAGTGCCATGTGGGTGTTCGAGTCCTCGTGGTGAGCGGTTAGTTGGCTGCGGTTCCGAAGTAACTGGCGTGCTCTGCGGCGATCTTGTCCCAGTCGGCGTCGTGCGGGAAGCGGAGGACGTCCCAGCGTGCGTCGAGCAGTCGCTCCTCCGCGTCCTCGTCGCGCAGGGCCGTCGGTTCCGTGCCGGGCAGGTCGACGAACACGGCGAGGCTGACGTTGGGCAGCCGGTAGACGTAGTCCGCCTGGGCGTTCGCCTCGGTGATCAGTGTCTCGCCGTCATCGGGAAGGCGCAGGCCCTTTGCCTTGAGCCAGGCGAGGAGGTCGTCCTGCGTGACCGCGGCGGCCTCCACGACCGCTGCCTCCACAGCCGTCTCCGTGCTGGTCCGGTCGTTGGGAGCCTGGGCCAGCAGTCGCTTGAACTGTTCCGTCCGCGACTCGCCGCGGCCGTCGCGCCTCGCGGTCGCCGAGGCGAGACGCAGCAGCAGGCCGCGTGCCGAGTGGCGGTCGATGTCTGTGTGGTTGAGCTGGTTCCCGTAGGTCAGCAGGCACTCGTAGCAGCCGCGGGCGCACTTGCGGCTCTCGTGCGGACCGCCGAGGTCGTTGCCGTCCTCGTCGAAGTGGCAGATCTCCAGGGCTCTGCGCGCGGCCTTCGCCAGCGCGTCGGGTTCCGCCTGCAGACGGCGCAGGACGCCCGCGCCGCCCTCCGCGGCCTCGGTGAACAGAATGCGGTTGCGGGGGCCGTCGTCGGGCGGGAGGAGTTCGCTGCTGAGCTCGGAGTCCTCCAGCTCGAACGCCGCCTCGATGCCGCGTTCCATGGCGTACATGACGGACAGGGCGACCGGCTCGGGCAGCGGTTCGTCAAGGGTGACGACGACGATGTTGCGGCGGTCCTCGACGTACGGGATGACGCGCTTCTTGCGGCGCTTCTCGTTGCCGTCGGCGTCGATGACCGGCATCTCCGTCGAGTCGCCGGAGGCGTCGGCGGCGTCGCGGTCGTTCATCCAGCGGCCGTCCGCGAGGTCCAGCCAGTAGCCGTCAGGGTCGTCCTTCTTGGCGCGCACCCGCCCGGTGTTGGTGATGCGGACGGTCGCCGAGTCGCCGTAGGCCACCGTGGCGATCTTCTCTCCGCCGGCGTCGGACACCGTCGCGTCGAGGCGGCCCTTGCGGGTGCCGTGGTCCTGGAAGCGGAAGGACGTCTCCAGTCTGAATCCGGCCCGGCGGCGCTCCTCCTCGTCGGAGGAGATCCGCTCGCGGCGGGTGGTGTACACGGTGTGCAGGTGGAGCAAACCGTACGTGGCCGCGCCCAGGGGCTCGTTGCACATCTCGCAGCGGTCGGCGCGCAACTTCGGGTCGTGGTGGTAGCCGCAGCCGGCGCAGCGGCGGGCTTCCGTGGTGGCGAGATCGCCGGAGGCGTCCGGCGGGATCTGGATGCGGGTGACCTGGTAGCGGGCGCCCTCGTGGTAGATCAGCGCGCCGGGGCCGAACTCGCGGATGGCGAGGAAGCGGGGCCTCTGGAGGTAGTCGCCGTCGCGACGGCCGCCGGCCTTGGGAATGTAGGCGGCCAGCGGGAGGCGCGGAAAGGAGTAACCGGGCAGGAAGCCCTCGGAGGCGAGGTAGCGGTAGGGGTTGAAGTCGGAGAGGACGGACTTGCTGTCCGCGCTCTCGTTCATCAGCAGGTTGAGCTGGGTCTCGGCCTCGCGGCGGCGGCCGTTGGCACGGATGCGGTCGCCCTCGGTGAGGCTGTAGTCGAGCCGGCGCTTGTTCTGGATGTACTGGTCGTCGAGCGCTGCCTTGAACAGCTGGCGCCAGCGGTCGAAGGCACGATTGAAGCGCTCGGGCACGGTGCGGACCCGGTCCTGGATCCAGTCGTCGTGCCACCATGTGGTCTCCACGAACTGCGGGAGCAGCGGCGCCAGGACTCGCAGGGAGGCATCGATCGTGCGGCGCTGCGCGTCGGCGTCGAGCGAGGCGGCCAGGATCTCCGGCTGAAGCTCCAGGGCGGGGGCGGGGCGGTCACCGGTCTCCGCGTACGAGACGTCGAGGACTTCCGGGATGGCGCGACCCAGCTTCAGTCCGGCTTCGGCGATCCAGATGCCCTGGAGGTGGGAGAGGACCAGATCCTCGTTGGCGAGGTCGAGGCGGGGCGGCGCGACGGCTCCGGCGACCATGCGCTCGGAGCGGCGGAAGTAGTACTGGTCGTGGCTGTTGCCCGTGGCGCAGTACGTGGTGACGAGGGCGGGCTGGCCGCTTCGGCCCGCGCGGCCGGAGCGCTGCGCGTAGTTCGCCGGGGTGGGCGGGACGTTCCGCATCATCACGGCGTTGAGCGAGGAAATGTCCACGCCGAGCTCCATCGTCGGCGAGCAGTACAGCAGCTTCAGCTCGGCCTTACGGAATGCCTCTTCGCGCTTTTCCCGGTCCTCCGGGGACACCTGAGCCGTGTGCTCACGGGCGAACAGGCCGGCCAGCTCGCCTGCCGCGTTCCGGTAGAGGTCGCGGAAGAACGTGTTCACGCGGGGCCCGTCACCGCTCTGGTAGGTGCGCGTCAGCGGGTCGTGCGCGCCCCTCTCCCCTGTGCCCGCACGCCAGATGAGGGACTGGGCCGCCACTCGGTAGCCGGTCACGACCGGGCCGGATGGCCTGCGGAAACGGCCGCCGCGCTGGGGGGTCTCGGTGACCTCCTTCACCAGGCCGGCCTTGGCGAGGACCTTCAGGAGTTCCTCGATGACCGTCTGCAGGTCGTCCTTGGGAAGATGGAATGCCTTGTCGGTGCGCTTGAGGTACTTGCCGAACTTGCCGCCCGCCGAGAGGAACAGCGCGGTGCGGTCCAGGCCGGGCCGGGACGGGGTGGGATAGGCGGTGCCGACCTTCGCCTTGTCCGCTGTGGAGAGCACCCATGGGTCGGTCAGGCGCTCTTCGCTCGCCCGCTGGAGCGCGTCGAAGTCGTCGCGGAAGTAGGAGACGTCGATGGCGAGGGCGCGGCGCATCTCGTTGAGCAGTGCCTTCATGACCTCGGCACGCAAGGCGGAGTCCGCGTCGCGCAGGGCGGCGTGGGTGTCCGCCCAGCGGTCCTGCTTACCGGCGAGCCAGGCCAGGTCCTCGTAGTCGATCTCCAGGAGCCCGGTCTGTTCCAGGTTGGGCATGGTGATGCGCCAGCCGCGTTCCAGGTCGAGGTAGAGCCGGAAGGCGATCACATCGCGAAGGGTCCTCGCCGCGCTGCGGGCGAGTCCCGGCGGCAGCTCGGTCTCGCCGGTGTAGTCGACCGGATCGAGGGCGATCGCGTTGGCCACGCCGGAGGCCAGTTCCTCGTGACGTACGCCGTCCTCGCCGGCGTCCAGTGTGGCCCGGTGAAGGGCACCGCGCAGCTGGGTGATCTGGACGAAGTCGTTGAAGTGGCCGGCCTGGAGGGAGGCGTCCTGGCGGTTGTCGACGAACGTGAGCAGCTTGCGCGCCTCCTTGTCGAGCGCCTTCTCGGGCACCGATTTCAGAGAGCGGACCACGGAGGCGGAGATCAGCGAGGTCGCGGACGAACGGCCCTCCTGGTCGAGGGTGGCGAGTTTGGCGAAGTCCTTGCCTCGCGTCTGCTCGTACGCCACTCCGCAGTGCAGACAGAAGAGGAACGGGGACGGGATGAACGCCGCGTCCAGTTCGCCTCGGCCCTCGAAGCCGTGGGCGTCGACCTTGACCGCGCGCGGCACCCGGTCGCGGTAGGTCTTCTTGATGACCTCCTGGCCCTTGTCGTCGAGCTCGAGCCAGGACTCGGGCAGCCTGCGGTCGTCGACGGCGTACTGCGGGTTGGCCGGCCACGGGCGGTCGTGGTCGATGTACAAGTAGCCGTCGCCCTGGCGGCCACCGGTGGCGGAGGTGTCGCGCCGCGCTTCGTACCGCACGTCGCCGTTCTTCTCGTCGCGCCAGACCGTCACGTACTCCTGCCCGCATTCGCGGCAGAAGGCCAGCGGCATGAGCAGCTTGCCCCCGCTGCCGGGCTGCTCGACCTGGTAGGAGCGGGAGAGGTGGCGGGTGGCCTTGTCCTCCAGGGTGACGTAGACGGTGTCGCCCTTGGAGAGGAACTGGTGCAGCCGGAACGCGAACAGCGGGCGCTCGGTGACCGGGTGGAGAGCCTGGGAGCCGGTCTCCAGGGTGGCGCGGATCGCATCGGCGCACACGCTCTCGTCGACGCCTGACTGTGCGGCGAGCCCCTTCGCCGCGTCCTCGATCTTCGCGGGCCGCTGTCGGACGAGGCGGCCGGTCTCCTCGTCGGTGGCGAGTCCGAAGCGGGTCTCGATCCAGCGGGCGAGCGGGTCGTGGACGAGCTCGGCGTAGGCGCGCGGAGCGGCAGAGACGCTGAGGCGTTCGGCGGGGACGGTGCCGGGCGCCGGGTCGGTGGCGCGCACCAGCGTCTCGCCGATGACGTGCTGAGGGCGTACCTTCGTGCCGAAAAGGGTGGAGGCGACGTCCGCGACGACCTTCTTCTGGTCCTCCAGGGTGCCTTCGGTCGACATGGTCGCCGACGTGCCGATGCACTGGAGTTCGGCGGCCTGGCAGGCTTCGCGCACCCGGCGGATGAGCAGGGCGACGTCGGCGCCCTGGCGTCCGCGGTAGGTGTGGAGCTCGTCGAAGACGAGGAACTCGAGGTTGCGGGCCATCTTGATGAGGCTGGCCCGGTCCGCGGGCCGTGTCAGCATCAGCTCGAGCATCACGTAGTTGGTGAGCAGGATGTCCGGCGGGTTGTCGCGGATCTCCTTGCGGCGGGCGTCATCCTCCTGCCCGGTGTAGCGGGCGAAGGTGACGGGCTCTCGGCCGTCGCCGTAGCCGTCGCGCAGGTATTTCTCCAGCTCCTTGAGCTGGCTGTTGGCGAGGGCGTTCATCGGGTAGACGATGATCGCCCGCACTCGCTTCTCGGCTTTGGGACCGGCGGCCTCTCGCTCCCGCAGGACCTTGTCGACGATGGGGACGATGTAGGCGAGCGACTTACCGGAGCCGGTACCGGTGGTCAGCACGTACGAGGCCCCGGAGCGGGCGGCGTCGACGGCCTCGCGCTGGTGCTGGTGAAGAGTGAGCGGGCGGCCGTCGCAGACCGTTCCGCCCTCCGTCTTCTTGGCCTGGAAGATCTTCGCGCACTCGTCGTGGAGCACTCCCTGCCCGGCCAGTTCGAGGACCGTACCGCCGCCGGCGAAGAACGGGTTGAGGGAGAGCCAGGGGTCGGGCCACTGCGACTTGGCCTCCAGGTCACTCTCCACGTAGGCGTTGATACGGCCGTCGCGGATGACGGTGCCGCCCTTGGTGAAGGAGTGATAGTCCTTGATCAGTGTGCGGTGCACACCGAAGACGTCCATGCCCGGGGCGGGGGCCGCACGGTGGGAGCCGTCGGTGGACGCCTGAGGCGGAACGACAGCCATGGGCCGTGCCGGCTGCTCAGCCCGGAGCGATCGGAGGCCCCGAACCGGATCGAGCGCCGCCCAGGACAACAGCTCTGCCGCGTCGTCATCAGTGTCGGCCAGCGGCAGGAGGGCGTCACGGACGGCGGCGGCATCGGCCGGACGGTCGGCCGGGTTCTTCGCCAGCAGGCGGCCGACGAGACGGGCGAGCTCCTTCGGTACCTCCTGGCGGATCAGGCGGACCGGGGTCGGCGCTGCGTTTACGTGCTTCTCCATCAGTTCGTACGCGCTCTCACCGACGAACGGGGGAACGCCCGTAAGCATCTCGTACAGCACGCAGCCCAGGGCGTACAGGTCGGCGGCCGCCGTGACGAGGCCGACCTTGAACTGTTCGGGCGCCATGTAGCGCGCCGTGCCCACCGCCGTGCCCGAACTCGTCAGCCGCGCCTCGTCGGGATCGTCGGTGATCCGCCCCATGCCGAAGTCGAGGACCTTGACCACGCCCCCGCGGGTCAGCATGACGTTGCGCGGCTTGAGGTCGCGGTGGATGACCTCAGCACCGTGCGCTGCGGAAAGGCCATTCGCGATCTGAGCGCCGATGGCCGCGGCCCAGGAGAGGGGGAGCTGACTCTCCTCGTCGATGAGGTCGCCAAGCGTGTCTCCGTCGAGGAGTTCCATCGCCAGGTACGGTCGGCCGCCCTGTGCCTCGTCCACGCCACCGTCGATGATCCGGGTGAGGTTCGCGTCCTGGAGCCGGCGCATGATGCGCACCTCGCGGGCGAACCGGGCCACGGCCTTCGCGTCGGCCCTCGTGTCCACGAGGGTGCCGGAGCGGTGTCGCAGGATGAGCTTGACGGCGACCAGGCGGTCCGCCGCCCCTTGGGGGACCTGGTGGTCCTCGGCCCGGTGCACCTCGCCCATGTTGCCGGAGTCGATCGCCCCTACGAGCCGGAACCGTCCCGCGACCGTCTCCAGATCCACTGGTACTCCTCCTGCGCACTCCCGCGCGGCCCCGGTCAGGACTCACGCCTCCCCATGGTGGCCGCCGCGCTGCTCCGAGATGCAACGGGGTCGGCGACTCGGGGAAGCGTACACGAAAAACAGAGAACCCATCACAGTTTCACTTCGTTTACATCGTCAACGCGTTGCTAGTATGGTGACTCCGTAGAGACGGTCCAGGGCGTCGCGCACTGCGCCCCCGCAGTCGGATCGCGCCGCGTGAAAGTTGGGGGCAGTGGAACTCAGGACCTCGGTCGCATCGCTGTACCGAAACCTCCAACGCGTCGCGGAGCGCGGGGTCGTGCCGATCTCCGCATTCGAGGCGGAAACCGTCACGCTGGCGCTGGACGAAGCCGCCCGCGCGCGGCTGATCACAGCCCTTGCCGAGCTGGGACTCCGCCTTGAGGCCACTCCCACTTCTGCCACATCTACGAGTGACCCGGGAGTGGTGAAGAAGGTTGTACGGGCACACACGAAAACTCCACAACCGGAAGCATCCACGCAGCCGCGGGTGCAAACGACGCTGGAATTGCTCGACCGCTTCGTTGTCCGGGGGACTGTGACCGAGCGGGCCCTGGCGGGGGTCTCACGCCTGGCAGGTCTGAGTACACGGGAAACGGCAGATCTGCGCGCCTTCGCGGCAGCACGCTGCGAGCTGGTGGCCGCCTCCTCACCGACCAAGGCCCCTCCTCCCGCCGCCGGGACGGCGAATGACCATGAGGCGTCGTCTCCCTCAGTACCCGATGCCGGTTCGGAGCAATCGACCGGAAGCCTCGTCGCGGCCGTCGCCGCCGCCCAGGCGGTCATCGACGACGACCGTCATACGCGACGGCCGGAGAAGCGCATCCTCACAGCGTTGGAGGAGGTGGGGCTCTGCGTCATGCTGCGCGGGGGCCCCGAGCGGGTGGCCATCGAGCCGACCGATGAAGAGCTCGCGGATCTGCCGGCCGGAGACGTCCGTCGCCTCGCCCGGGACTGTCTTGTCCTCCACAACCAGGGCCTCGCCTGGTCCCAGGTCAGAGCGCACACCGGTCAGGGACTGGAGGAGGCCGATCTCTTCCAGCACGGGATGCTCGGCATCATGCGTGCGGTCCGGAAGTTCGACGCGCGTCAGGGCAACAAGTTCTCCACCTATGCGACGTGGTGGGTACGGCAGGCCATGACTCGGGCGCTGGCCGACGAAGGCAGCGCCATCCGCATCCCGGTCCACATGCACGAGCTCGTGCGCAAGGTGGGCCGTGCGGAGCGTGACCTGCTGGTGGCGGGTAAGTCACGCAGCGCGGCCGCTGTCGCTGTGGCCTGCGATCTCTCCGTCGCAAAGGTGGAGGAGATCCGCCGGATCAGCAGGGTGACGGACTCCACCGACCGGATCATCGGGGACGGTACCCATCTGGGAGAACTCCTCGAGGTTCGTACCTCTCTGCCGTCCGTCGAGGCATCGGTCATGACCTCGCTGGCCGGTGAGGACGCACATGCCCTCGTGGCTCTGCTGCCGGAGCGCTTCGCGCGCGTCGTGACCCTTCGCGTCGGCCTCGACGGTGAGGATCCCGCGACTCTCGATGCGATCGGCGCCGAGTTGGGAGTCACTCGCGAACGGGTCCGGCAGTTGGAATCACAGGTTTTCGCCGTGCTGCGGGTGGCCTTTCGGGATCCGGCGGGCAATCCTCATGCCGCGCTGGCGAGCATGCTCGCCGATGCGGGAGTCGAGGGCGGCGCGGGGAACCCCGTAGGTGTGATCAGCCGGGAGCTCGGCAAACCACACTGGCGTGCCGGGATCGCGGCACTCACCGCGTTCCGGGAGCGGGTGGGGCACGCCCTCCCCGAGCCGGACCACGTCGAGGGCGGCTTCCAGCTGGGGGCATGGGTGACCGAGCAGCGTACCGAGGGCCGGGTCAGGGGTCACCGGCTCCCGTCCCACCGGCGCATCCAGTTGGACGCGCTCGGCATGGTGTGGGCCGCACCGAAGCCGGAGGAGACGTGGCGGCGCACCGAGCGTGCCCGTAGGCGCGCGCGCCACGCGGCGGGCAGCCGCCGGCCAGCAAGGCGTCGGGCCCTTCCCTCGGTCCCTGCGGAGGCCGACGTGGTGGCGTCGGCCGGGATGGCCGAGTCGTCTCCTGCGTCGCGCGAACAGGCCCACGGGCCTGCGCCCTCATCAGATGGTGCATACGTCATCGAGGAGATCACCGAACTCGGTTCCCCCACCCCGCCAGGCCCGGATACGCACGCTCCGGACCACACCTGCGCCGGGGAAGCCCAGGCGCAAGACGTGGAAGAGCTCCCGGCCGTCGCTCCATCCCCGGAGCGATACCCGACTCAATGGGACGAGGCCATCGCCCTGCCCCGCACGCTCGACCGCAACGTCCAGTGGATGGCCACATACGTGCACCTCGCCCTCGGCCACGTCCTTCTGAATGAGATTCTGGGCCTCTACCCCACGCTCGCCATGGCCGCGGTGGCCGACGGCAACAGGCTCCCCGACCGCCCGGTCGCGCAGGCTCTTGACGTTCTTGTACGTGTGGTGGACGGCCTCAGGGAGAGAGGGGCCCGCCCGGAGGACTTCTTCGAGCATTCGTCCCCTGCCCTGCTCGGCCGGTCGCCGCGTGCGTACCTGGCCGACTCGCCCCTCACCAAGCCGGAAGCCCGGCTGGCGCTCGCGGACGCTCTCAAGGAATTCCGCCACTACAGCGGGGCCGCTGAGCCCGAGGCAGTCCCCTCGTCCTCCTCTCCCCACGTCAGCGCGGATCCCGAATCCGCCGAGGACACCATCAGCGCCCTGCGCGAAGCGCAATCCGCTGCCGACGAGGCGCACCGTCGGCTCCGGCAGATGGAAGCCGACGTAGCCGACAGGATCGCCCGTGCACGGGCGGCCGAACGCAACAGAGCCCAGGCGGACGCCGACGAGGCGGCGCGTCGCCTCCAGGAGCTCGAAGCGAGCGTGGCCGAACGGATCGCGAACGCCAGAGCGGAGGAACGGACCAGGGCGTGGGACGCGGCGCAAGCCGATCTGATGCAGCAGATCGCCCAGGCCCGCCGTGAAGCAGCACGACTCGTTCGCGAGGCCGAGGCCGCTGCCGAGGCCCACGTCCTGCAGGCGAAGTCCTCCCTCGCCGATGCTGCCGCCGAACGTGAGGAACGGTTGGTGCGTCGGATGGAAGAGGATCTGGTCCGCCGGACGCAGGGCATCGAAGAGGCGGCCCGCCAGAAGATACAGGTGCTCGAGGACCGGCTACGGCAGGCCGAGGCGGCCTTCGTCGAACGGGCCCGGACCGCCCAGGCGGTGGAGTACGAGGCATCCGAACGCGTCCGGGCCGTCGAGCGATGGGCTGAGCTGCGCGTCACTGAGGTGCAGCAGGCCGCACACTCCCGCATCGCCGAACTCGAGGCACGGCTTGCGTCGACGCAGGAGCCGGCTTGCTCGCAGTCGGCGCCCCAGCAGCCTGATCCGCGCCGCTGGTGGCGGCGTCCATGAGCGCCCCAGCCGCACGACAACCATGTGGAGGAAGCAAGCAGTGAGCCCCAGAGACGAACTCGTCGACTACCTGCGCCGCCAACTGGTCGGCCCTGCGCAGGGCGTGGACGAGGTGCTCGACGCACCGCCCGACCGGCAGTATCTGATGGGTACCCTGTACGCCCAGGAGGCCGACCTGCAGCGTCGCTTGACGGAGACGGCGGAAGAGCTCGACGGCCCCGGTACGGAGAGCGACGCGGAGGACACGAACCCGGCGGCGGACCCGATTCCCGAGTCGAACTCCTGGCTTCCGTCGTCCCTCGGCTTCAGCTTCTACACCGACGCCACGGCAGTGGAGATCACGTGTGGCGCGGCTCGCTACGAGACCGAGCAGGGGGAGCGCGGGCGCCGCTGGCGGCGCATCGCCCTTCCCGAGGAGACCCTGGCACTCGGCCCGGAAGCCGAGCGGATGGACGTCCTCGACGGCCGGGCCGAGATCAGGCTGCGGCGGCGCCCCTTCGGATCCGGGCATCTGATCACCGTGGCACTGGTGAACAAGGCCCGCGCCGGCAGCGCACCACCCGCGGGTCATGCGCGACCCAACCAGTGGGACCGGATGCTCTTCCAGGTCCGGCTCGCGGCCCGCCCGGTGGGGGGCGACGTGCTTCAGTACCCGAGTGTGCGTCTGGCCAGCAGGGATCCGGAAGAACAGGAGCTGCGACTCCAGTATCGCCATGTCCGTACGCACGCGGTCGGCCACGGCTGTTCGGTCGATGAAATCCACGAGGAGGGCCGGATCGCTGCGCTGGAAGCGTCGGTGATGCCGGAGGCCGAGGTGCCCGCCACCATGGCCGCCGGCCCGGTCGGTCTGCCCGTCCTGCGTGTACTCCACCTCGCGGATCCACGCCTGCCGGCCGACGAACTGCGCGGGGAACTCCTGGCCTTCGCAGCCGGATACCGTGCATGGTACGAGGCCCAGCGGGACACCCCCGTGCCCAGCTGGGGCCGGGACGCCGCCCACCGCATTCTCGACCGCATCGAGAGCGTGGTCCGCCGCATCGAGGCCGGGGTACGCACACTGTGCGCTCCCGAACGTCCAGACTTGCTTGCCGCGTTCCGTACGGCCAATCGCGCCATGGCCCTGCAGATGCGGCACACGGCGCCCGACCAGGCCGGTGAGCGACGGGCGCGCCGTGATCATGCCGCGTCAGACCCCGAGCCGGCGGCCGAGACGGCATGGCGCCCCTTCCAGCTGGCCTTCTTCCTGCTTTCGCTGGAGGGCATCGCTGACCCGGAGCATCCGGACAGGGACGTGGCCGACCTGATCTGGTTTCCGACCGGTGGCGGCAAGACGGAGGCGTATCTCCTGCTGGCCGCATTCGTCCTGGTGCTGCGGCGGCGTGACCCTCTTGGCGGCGGAACCGCCGTGCTCAGCCGCTACACCCTCAGCCTGCTCACCACCCAGCAGTTCCAGCGTGCCGCGACCACGGTGTGCGCCCTGGAAAAGCTCCGTCGCGAGGACCCCTCCACGCTGGGCGCCGAGCCGTTCTCCATCGGCCTGTGGGTGGGGATGTCCACCTCCCCGAACACGTACGAGGCGGCGGTTACCGCATTCGCCGAACAGCGGGAGGCCTCCCGGCCGGACGACGTCTTCATCCTCGACCGGTGCCCCTGGTGCGGCACCCGCATTCTGCCTAACAGCAAGTCTCCTGACATCGGGGACTACGGAGTGCGGGCGACCGCCGACTCGTTCGCCTTTTACTGCCCCCGCGACACCTGCGCGTTCCACGACGAGCTGCCCGTGGCCGTCGTCGACGAGCACCTGTACGACCGGCCGCCGTCCTTCGTACTCGGTACCGTTGACAAATTCGCCCGCCTTGCCTGGGAACCGCGTTCCGGGCGTCTGTTCGGGGCCGGGTCCGGGCACAAGCCGCCCTCGTTGATCATCCAGGACGAGCTACACCTGTTGACCGGCCCCCTGGGCACGACGGTCGGCTTGTACGAGTCGGCAGTACTGGGCCTGTGCACCCGGAACGGCGTCGGGCCGAAAGTGGTCGCCTCCACCGCGACGATCCGCCGTTCCGGCGAACAGGTGCGCGGCCTGTACGGGCGCGATGTTCAACTGTTCCCTCCCGCGGGACTCGATGCCCGCCACTCGTACTTCGCCGAACCGGACGCCTCGCGGCCGGGCCGCCGCTACGTCGGTGTGATGGCTCAGGGCCACACGGCGGGCCGTGCCTCGGTGGCCACGGCCGCCGCCCTGCTCCAGGGCGCATGGGAGCTGCCCGAGGAAAGCCGGGACGCCTACTGGACCTTGGTCGCCTATCACCACAGTCTCCGCGAGCTGGGCCGCACCGTCACCGCCGCGGCCGACGACATTCCGGCGCAGCTCGCGGGGCTCGACAGCAGTCACGGCACACGGGAACTGACGGACCGCCAGGTGCAGGAGCTGACTGGCAACCTGGCTCGCGCTGAGCAGCCGCTGCTGCTCGACCGGCTCGAGAAGCCGTACTCCGCACCCGACTCCGTGTCCTTCCTCCCCTGCACCAACATGCTGTCGGTCGGTGTGGATGTGAAGAGGCTCGCTCTGATGCTGATGCAGGGCCAGCCGAAGACGACCGCCGAGTACATCCAGGCGACCAGCCGCGTCGGGCGGCACACGGTTCCGGGCCTTGTCGTGACCTTCTTCAACGCCACCCGTCCCCGGGACCGCTCGCATTACGAGACGTTCGACGTCTACCACCGGGCTCTGTACCGACACGTCGAGCCGACCAGTGTTACGCCCTGGTCCGAACCGTCACGGCGCCGCGCACTGCACGCCGCGCTCGTGATCCTCGTACGCCACGGTCTCGGTCTCTCGGCGGAGAACCAGGCGGGTGAGGTCCTCGACAGGATGCCGGCCGTCGCAGCTCTGGCCGAGGAACTGGCGCTGCGGGCCGCCGCCGGTGATCCGAGGGCTGCTGCCGGCGTGCACCAGGAACTGGACGAGTTGCTGTCCGCGTGGCAGCAGCACGCACTGGATGCCCGCAAGGAGGGCAAAGAGCTGTACTACCGCAGCCAGGGCAAGGGACAGATGAATCTCTTGAAGAACTTCGAGCAGCACGGGGGCCTCTGGGAGACCCCGCACTCGATGAGGGCCGTCGACAGGGAATGCCAGGTCACGGTGAAGGGAGCTGACCTGTGAGCAGGCGTTTGCGGGTGCGGCAGGCCCAGACGGTACTGCCGTTCGGGGTCGGGGCCGTCTTCGACATCCAAGGCGAGTCGTTCGTGGCGACGGGGATCGGTGACTGGCCGAGGCAACGGCAGACGATCGAGTCGCCGCGGCTGGCCTCCCAGCTGGGAGTGAGCGCGTTCTACGCAGCACCGCCCGCGGCCGACGACCGGTTCGACCGTCCGGACGCGGCGGGCGCCCCGTACATCCGGTTTCCGTCGTGGCTCTTCTGTGGTGCGTGCCGCCGCATGGTCCGCTGGCGTATCGCCGATGAGAAGGCCGGCACGCCGCCGCGCTGCCCTGCCTGCTCACCGGTACGGCAACTTGCCCCGATGCGGTTCGTGCAGATCTGCGCGGGCGGTCACCTTGGCGACGTCGACTGGTGGTTCTGGGCACACTCCCACCTGGATCCGGCTTCCAGGCAGGCCTGCACCACGCGTGACCGGCTTCGCTTCAACGTGTCCGACCGGGCCACGGGTCTGGAAGCGCTGTCCGTGCTCTGCACAGCCAAGGACTGCGGGGCCTCCCGTGACCTGCTCGATGTGCTCGGCACCCATGGCATGCGGTGTTCCGGCCGCAATCCCTGGCAGCGGCGCAACGAGGCCGCCGACTGCCTCAAGCCGGTACAGGTGGTGCAGCGCACGGCGGGCAACCTGTACTACCCGGTGGTCAGCTCCGCGCTCGACATCCCCGAGAGCGGAGCGCCGGCCGTCGGCTCGGACGAGGCGCTCGCCGAGCGGGTCCGTGCCTCCGACATGTGGATCCCTCTGTGCCGAGCACACGGCGGACCTGCCGCAGACGTCATCCGCGGGCTGATCAGGGACGAGACGGGAGCGGACGACACGCTGCTGGACTCGCTCCTCGCAGAGGAGACCGGCAGCAATCCTCCACCGGCCGCCCATGCTCCAGCCACCTGGGACGAGCCCGCTGTTCCGGACCTGAGCCGGGAGGAGTGGGCGGCGTTCACGGCGCCTACCCCTCCTGCCACACGGGACTTCGCCATCCGCGAGACGGGCCTCGGGCTCGGTCACGAGCGCTCCGAGACGTGGGCATCGCTGGGGCGCCGCATAGACCGCGTCATCCTCGCCGACCGATTGCGCGAGGTCCGGGCGCTCCAGGGATTCCGTCGGGTCTCGCCCAGCTCGGCCTTCGTACCCGCGGACACTTCCCGGCGTCTGCGCTGGTTGCCTGCCGTCGAGGTGTTCGGCGAGGGGCTCTTCCTCACCCTGGGCAGGGACGAGCTCACCGAGTGGGAGCGCGACACGAGGGTACGTAACCGGGTGGCCGGTATGCGAGCCGATCTGGAACGCTCGTTCCAACGGGACCGGCTGGGTACCGTGACAGGCGTCGAGCTCTCGCCCCGATTCGTGCTTCTCCACACCCTGGCCCATCTCCTCATCCGCCAGCTTTCCTTCGAGTCGGGCTATTCGACGGCCAGCCTGCGGGAACGGGTGTACGCACGTCCGGAGAACGACCAGCACGGCATCCTGGTGTATACAGCCGCAGGCGACGCCGACGGCACCCTCGGCGGTCTGGTCCAGCAGGGCGAACGGCCCAGGCTCTCCGAGACGCTTCTCCGCATGACGGAGGCCGCGGCCTGGTGCTCGGCCGACCCCCTGTGCGGTGAACACACCGGTCAGGGCTTCGACAACCTCAACCGGGGGGCCTGCCACGCCTGCGCGCTGCTGCCGGAGACGAGCTGCGAAACCGGCAACACTCTGCTGGACCGCGCCCTCGTCGTGGGCGGCGAGCAGGTGCCCGGATACTTCGAGTCCGTCGTCGCGCAGGCCCGTGCGGCTGCTGCGGCCTCAATGGAGTGACGAACGGGATGACGCTCACCTACCTGCATCTCACCCACGATCAGCAGACTTCGTTGGACGCTCTGCCGTTCGACGGCAACCACGTGGTCAGCGGGCCGCCCGGCAGTGGCAAAAGCGTCCTTGCCGCGCAGCGATCGGTGATGCTCGCCCTGACCGGCGGACCGACGATCCTCCTGACCCGTTCGAATCTGCTGCGCCAATCCATCACCCCTCTGGTGGCTGCTCTCGGTCCGCGGCAGGACGCGGTAGTGGTCGCGACCGCACATTCCTGGCTGTCTCAGTGGTACCGCGAGCAAACGGGCATCGCTCCGACCCGGACGGATGCGGGCTGGTTCGAGTGGACTGAATTCTTCCAACAAGCCGCCGTGCACGAGACTGCGCCGGGTTTCTCCCTCGTCATCGACGAGGGGCAGGACCTCCCACCGGACTTCTACCGCTTCTGCCGCGTGCTGAGGGGCCGGACGACTGTCTATGCCGATGAGTGCCAGCGTCTCACCCGTACGCAATCGACCCTGGGTGAAATCTCGGCATCGCTCGGCGCGGGCCCGTCGCACGAGATCGCCGGCAACCATCGCAACACGCGCCAGGTCGCTGAACTGGCAGCCCACTTCCACACCGGGACTGTTGCACCGCCGCTGCCGTCACGCGAAGGACCTCTGCCCCAGGTCCATGCCCTGTCGAATCCGGGGGCGCGGACAGACCTGTTGCTCGGACTGGCGGAACGGCACCCCCGGCGTAGCATCGGCGTCGTCATGGCCTCGACGCGTGACCAGTTCGATCTGCTCACCCGGCTGGAACGGCGGGCGCCTCGTCTCAAGCCGCAGATGTACACCTCGGAGGCCGCCTCGGGCCGGTACCGGAGCCTGGATCTGGGCCGTCCCGGCATCATCATCGTCAACCGGGCGAGCGCGAAGGGCCTCAGTTTCGACACCGTCTTCGTCCCGGACACCCACGCGGATTCAGGCACGGACCCGACGTCGGCTTCCTTGCGCATGGCGTACTACGTGCTGGCCACCCGGGCCCGTGACGAGCTGCACTTCGCATACGAAGGTTCGGAGGAACCGCCGTTGATCGCCCGGGTGTCCCGGAAGGTCCTCGTCCGGGGGTAGTCTGCGCGGCCGCTACGGTGCAGAAATCGTTGCCACACGACACCTGGTAAGGAAGCGAGCAGTTATGTCCGAGCAGTACCCGGAGTTTCGGCTTCGGCTGCCGAACGGCGGACCGCAGGCAGTAGGACGGCTGACGCGAACGAAGGGCACCAACGGGAGTCAGAGGTTTGTCGTTTCGGCAGGGTCGCCGGCAAGGGCCGAGGCGGTTCCGTCGTTCGCCGGGCGCATGCCTTCCTCGCACCGACTGCGGGAACAGCTCCTGGCTGAGAAGGCCATCCGGCCGTCGGAACGATGGCCCGGATGGCTGGAAACCACGCGGGACATCGAGTGCAACTCTCCCTCGGCCGCAGCCGAGATCCTGGTCGGGCGCAGTGCGAACGGCTGGCAGGAGTGGAAAACGGCCCATGGGCATCCGCTGGTCGACTTCATCGAGCATGCCTTCTGGGGCCCCAGCCGCTCCTGGCTGGTCCGTGGTTCCAACGTGTCGGGCCTCGACCTCGTCCAGCACCTGTGGCTGCCGGAGGGCCTCATCAGCCTTCCGGCTCGGCAGCTGCGTCAGGGGGTTGAACAGGGAGTGGCCAAAGACGCACTCCGGTCGATGATTGAGGAGGACTACGACTCGACCGCCACATACCACCAGAGGCTGGCTCTCGTCGAAGAACTGCACGCGTTCCTTTCCCGGATGAGGCCGGGCGACACGGTCTGCACCATCTCCGGAGGGCGCCTGTACATCGGCGAGGTCACCGGATCCTTCGAGCAGATCACCTCGGAAAGCGGTCGCTCGAATCTGCGGCGCCCGGTGGAATGGCGGGACGGCGGCCATGCATACGGCACCCTTCCCGAAGAGCTTCAGCAGAAACTGTCCGCACAGCACGACGTCGTCGATCTCACGCCGGTGAAGGACTTGCTCGCCGGGCTGGGCATCAGCGACGAGGAGCTTGTCGAGGAAGCCGAAGCCGCGGACCGGGATCCCAGTGTGGAGAAGATCCCGGCGATCACCGCTCGGCGGGAGCTGGAACTTCCCGTACCCTCCACGGACCTCGCGCGCCGCCTACTCGTCCACGACGTGTCGTGGCTGGAGGAGATCCGGGGCCTTCTGTGGGACGAGCGACAGCTCGTGTTGTACGGACCACCCGGTACCGGCAAGACCTACCTCGCACTGCAACTGGCGGAATTCCTGGGCGGTGGACCCGAACAGGTCAAACTCGTCCAGTTTCATCCGTCCTATTCCTACGAGGACTTCTTCGAGGGCTTCCGGCCCCAGGAAGACCCTGAGAGCCGCGAGGTCGCCTTCCGGCTGACTGCCGGGCCGCTTCGTGAGCTGGCCGACCTGGCAGCCCGCGAAGGCAACCGGCACATCCCTCACTTTCTGATCATCGACGAGATCAACCGGGCCAACCTCGCCAAGGTATTCGGCGAGCTCTACTTCCTCCTGGAATACCGCAACAAATCCGTTCGGCTCACCTACTCGGGCGACGACTTCGCCCTGCCGCCGAATGTCTTTGTGATCGGCACCATGAACACCGCCGACCGGTCGATCGCACTTGTGGACGCGGCCATGCGGCGTCGGTTCGCATTCGTCGAGCTTTCACCCCGCGCGGAGCCGACACGTGGGCTGCTGCGGAGGTGGCTTGCGGCCGAGGGACGGGACGACGAGCCCGCGCAGCTTCTGGACGCTCTCAACTCCCGTATCGACGAAGCCGACTTCCTTATCGGCCCGTCCTACTTGATGAAGCCGGGTGTCTACCGGGAGGGCGGGCTGGAACGCACCTGGCGGACCAAGATTCTTCCCTTGTTGGAAGAGCATCACTACGGCGAGGGCGTGGATATGGACAAGCGCTACGGACTCGTCGCTCTGCGAGGAGCGCTGCATGCCGTGAATGACGAGCCCGGCACGTGAGTGAAGTCGTCATCACCCTCTTCGAACACGCGGGGCCGGTCAGCCGGAGGCTTCCTGACGAGGTCGGCCGCGCCCTCGCCGCCTCAGGGATCGTCGAAGCGGCGCCCGATGTCTGCCTTCCGGGGCACTGGGTCCTCCGGGCAGGGAGCAGAGTGGGAGCCGTAGCCGTGACGGTCCCGGGCCGGGAGCCCGTCACGCTCCGTATCACGCCCAAGGTGCCGATCGACCGGCTGTTCTTCCTTCTCGGCTACAGTCTCGACCCCCGTGGGTGGCGGGACGGCGAGGTCGAGGTGGCCGAACACCGCGGGCTCCTCTCCGCCCTTGCGCATGCCTTCGAAAGGCAGGTGGAACGGGCCTTGGGCAGAGGGCTGCTCCAGGGGTACCGCAGCACGGACGAAACCACCCTTGTGATGCGTGGCAGGCTCAGGGGTTCGGACCAGATAAAGCACCGTTTCGGCGCCGCTCTGCCCGTCGAAATCACGTACGACGACTTCACGACGGACATCCCCGAGAACCAACTGCTGCGTTCCGCGGTGGACCGGGTCCTGCGGCTGCCGGGTGTACCCCGCACCATCCGTACCCGGCTGACGCGCCAACGCGCCCGACTGGCCGATGTCACACCCCTGCCCCGGGGGCATACCTTGCCGGACTGGCGGCCGACCCGCCTCAACAGCCGCTATCACCATGCCCTCCACCTGGCCCGGGCCATTCTGACCGGTTCCTCTACCGAGCACGGTCCGGGAAGCCTGCACATCGACGGATTTCTCTTCGACATGAACAAGGTCTTCGAGGACTTCGTGTGCGTCGCCCTGCGCGAGGCGCTTATCCCGTACGGCGGACGTGGCTCGCTCCAAGCGGGAGGCGTCTACCTGGACGAGGCCGCCGCGGTCCGGATGCGCCCGGACTTCGTCTGGTACAGCGACCGGGGCGCACCGCTCGCGGTCGCGGATGCCAAATACAAGGCGGAGAAGCCGAAGGGGTACCCGGAGGCCGACCTCTATCAGATGCTCGCGTACTGCACGGCACTCGGGCTTCCCGAGGGCCATCTCCTGTACGCCAAGGGCAGCGTCCCGCACGCCGAACACCGCGTACGCCGTGGCGCAGTCACCCTGCATCAGCACGCACTGGATCTCGCCCAGCCGCCCGCCTCACTGCTTGCGGCAACACGCGCCCTCGCCCACCGGCTGGCTTACAGCGCGGGCGGGGCCGGCTTCGAACGTGGGCAGCCGGACCGCCCCCTCACCCCTCCCCCAGCCGGCTGAGCGCCTCCCGCGCCGCGTCCGCCAGCCGGGGCCGGGGCAGCGCGGCCTCCAGGACCGGGCGGGCGGCGGCGTCCCCCAGGGCTCCGAGGCCCTCCACGCACGCCAGGGCGACCCGCCAGTGCGGTTCGTCCGGGCCGAGCAGGCGGGACAGGGTGGTGACCAGTGCGGGGCCGGATTCCGGGGCGCGCAGGGTGGCGAGGAGGCGGACCGGGTGGAGGGCGTAGGCCGTGCGCAGGGGGTTGGTGGCGAGGGTGGCGGCCGCGCGCGGGGTGCGGGGGTCGGCGAGGCGGGTCAGGGCGTGGGCGGCGCTGACGCAGCGTTCCGGGTCGCGGTGGTTGAGGAGGAGCACCAGGGGTTCGAAGGCGCGGCGGTCCCCGGCGGAGCCCAGGCGGAACGCGGCGATCTCGCGGGCCCAGAGCGGGCGTTCGTGCTCGACGAGGACGCGGGCCAGCTCCTCGTCGTCCTCGGTGGCGAGCAGGGCGCGGTAGGCCGCGGACTCCCCCGCTTCTTCGGCCAGGCGGTGCGTCAGCGAGCGCAGCTCCTCGTCATCCATGACTGTCAGCGTACTGGTGGACACGTTGCGTACCGAAAGGGTTCGAAAATGTGGCCCGGGCCACAACTGGGCAGGGCTGGCGCGCTCGTTACCCGCCGGTTAAGCTCAGGTGAGCGGGACATTCTCCCGTCGGCTCCGGTGGCCTGGTGACGCAGCCACCCGGAGTGTTGTCGGTTCGGCAGCTGTACGAGACGTGACTCCGGGACAGAGTCCGTCGCTCCCTTCCCCTCCCGTGCGTGGATCACGCCCGGTGGTCGAGCACCACGACAGGCAACTCCCGCACGCCGTGCGCCTCATGCGCCCCGTGCGTCCCTCAGTCGTCACTCATCCCTGGAGTCCCGTGATGGACACCCCTCTCTCCACCATTGCCGTCGTCGGCCTCGGCACGATGGGCACCGGTATCGCCGAGGTTCTGGCCCGGTCCGGCCGCGAGGTCATCGGCATCGACGTCGACGAAGCCGCCGCCCGCCAGGCCGTCGCCTCCCTGGAGGCGTCCACCGCCCGCGCCGTGGAGCGCGAGCGGATCACCGAGGAGGAGCGGCGCGACGCGCTCGCCCGGTTCCGCACCTTCTCCGACCTCCAGGCGGCCGCCGACGCGGAGCTGGTCATCGAGGTCGTGCCGGAGTCGTACGAGATCAAGCAGCAGGTGTTCCGGGAGCTCGACTCGATCGTCTCCCCCACCACCATCCTCGCGACCGGCACCAACGCCCTGTCGGTGACCCGGCTGGCCGCCGAGTCGCAGCACCCGGAGAGGGTGCTCGGCCTGCACTTCTTCAACCCGGCGCCGGCGATGAAGCTGGTCGAGGTGGTCTCCTCGGTGCTCACGGCCCCGCCGGCCGTCCAGGCGGTCACCGAGCTGGCCCGCCTGCTGGGCAAGGAGCCCGTCTCCATCGGCGACCGGCCCGGCTTCGTCGCCGACGGCCTGCTGTTCGGCTACCTCAACCAGGCTGCCGCGATGTACGAGGCGAACTACGCCACCCGCGAGGACATCGACGCGGCGATGAAGCTGGGCTGCGGGCTCCCGATGGGGCCGCTGGCCCTGCTGGACCTCATCGGCATCGACACGGCCCGTACGGTCCTGGAGGCGATGTACTCCTCCTCGCACGACCGTCTGCACGCCCCCGCTCCCATCCTCGGTCAGCTCGCCGCCGCCGGGCTGACCGGCCGCAAGGCGGGCCGCGGCTTCTACACGTACGCCGGGCCGGGCAGCCAGACCGTGGTGCCGGACGCGCTGACGCCGGCCCCGCGCGGCGCGGAGGCCGCCGGGCGCACCGTGCGTTCGGTCGGCGTCGCGGGCTCCGGGACGATGGCCTCGGGCATCGCGGAGGTCTTCGCCAAGGCGGGTTACGACGTGGTGCTGGCCGCGCGCGGCCAGGAGAAGGCTGACCTGGCCAAGGCCCGGATCGCCAAGTCGCTGGACCGGTCGGTCACCAAGGGGCGGCTGACCGGGCAGGCCCGGGACGAGACGCTGGCCCGGATCACCGCCGCGGCCTCGCTGGACGCGTTCGCCGAGGTGGACCTGGCCGTGGAGGCGGTCGCCGAGGACCTGGCGGTCAAGCAGCAGCTGTTCGCCACGCTCGACAAGGTGTGCCGGCCGGGCGCGGTGCTGGCCACGACGACCTCCTCGCTCCCGGTCGTCGCCATCGCGCGGGCCACCGGGCGGCCCGAGGACGTCATCGGGATGCACTTCTTCAACCCGGCGCCCGCGATGAAGCTCGTCGAGGTCGTCCGTACCGTGCTCACCGCCGACGACGTGCACGCCACGGTCCACGAGGTGTGCCTGAAGGTCCGCAAGCACCCGGTGGACTGCGGGGACCGGGCCGGTTTCATCGTGAACGCGCTGCTGTTCCCGTACCTCAACAACGCGATCAAGATGGTCGAGGAGCACTACGCGTCCCTCGACGACATCGACGCCGCGATGAAGCTGGGCGGCGGCTACCCGATGGGCCCGTTCGAGCTGCTGGACGTGGTCGGCCTGGACGTCTCGCTGGCCATCGAGAAGGTGCTCCACAGCGAGTTCCGCGACCCGGGCCTGGCGCCCGCCCCGCTCCTGGAGCACCTGGTGGCCGCGGGCTGCCTGGGCCGCAAGACGGGGCGCGGCTTCCGCGAATATGCCCGACGCTGACGCGGGGGCCGGCTGGGGCGGGCTGCTCGGACCTCCGGGCGGCCCGCCCCCGCAGGCGCGCGCTCCCGCACCGATGCAGTACGTTCACACCATGTCCCAGCCCGCCAGGTCCTCCCGTGTGTCCGCCGCGCCCGACGTCCCGGAAAGTGCCGCAGGCACCCGAGCCGCGGCCCAGCGGCTCAAAATGCGCCGCGAGCTGGCCGCCGCGGCGATGGAACTCTTCGCGACGAAGGGGTACGAGGCCACCACGGTCGACGAGATCGCCGGTGCCGCGGGCGTGGCCCGGCGGACCTTCTTCCGCCACTTCCGCTCCAAGGAAGAGGCGATCTTCCCGGACCACGACGACACACTCGTGCGCGCCGAGGCGGTGCTCAACGCCGCCCCCGCGCACGAGCACCCGCTCGACACGGTGTGCCGGGGCATCAAGGAAGTCATGCGGATGTACGCGGCCAAGCCCGCGGTCTCCGTGGCCCGTTACAAGCTGACCCGCGAGGTGCCGACCCTGCGGCAGGCGGAGATCGCGTCGGTGGCCCGCTACGAGCGACTGTTCACGCGCTATCTGCTGGGCCACTTCGACGAGCGCGACCACCACCCCGGCAACGACGACCCGCTGCTGGCCGAGGTCGCCGCGTCCGCCGTCGTCACCGCGCACAACCATGTGCTGCGCCGCTGGCTGCGGGCGGACGGGCAGGGGGATGTGGAGGCGCAGCTCGACCAGGCCTTCGCCATCGTGCGGGACACGTTCGGCACCGGGATCGGCGCGGGCCGCACGGCCGGGGCGGAGCCCGCGAAGCCGCCGGCCGCCTCGGTGGAGACCCAGGGCGAGGTGCTGGTCGCGGTGGCGCGCACGGACGCCCCGCTGGACGAAGTGATGCGGACCATCCAGCAGGCCCTCAAGGAGCGCTGAGCCTCCCCGGGAAACCCTGTTGCCGGGGAGGGTGCCCGGTGCTGGGGTGTGCGCATGAACGATCATGTGAGATCCGAGCGCGCACGCCTCCTCGCCGTCTTCGACCGGGTGATGCGCGAACAGGCCCGCCCCGACGGCCCCGGCGGCCGCGTCGAGCGCGTGGGTGACGTCGTACGGCAGGTGGGCGCCGCGCACGACTGGAACGGGGTGGTGTGGTCCGCGCCGGACCTGGACGCCGCCCGGGCCGACGCGGCGGTCGCGGAGCAGGTGGCCCACAGCGAGCGGCTGGGCTGCGACGAGTTCGAGTGGAAGCTGTACGGGCACGACCGGCCCGCCGACCTGGGCGCGCGGCTGCTGGCGGCCGGTTTCGAGGCCGAGGAGCCGGAGACGCTGCTCGTGGCGCGGGTGGCGGAGCTCGCCACGGAGGTGCGGCTGCCGGAGGGCGTCCGGCTGGAGGAGGTCCGGGACGAGGCGGGCGCGGAGCTGATGGCGCGCGCCCACGAGCTGGCGTTCGGCCGGGACGGGTCACGGCTGCGCCGGCAGGTCCTGGCCCGGCTGCGGGAGGACCCGGAGCACTTCATGGCGCTGGTGGCCATGGCGGGCGACGAGCCGGTCAGCTCGGCCCGGATGGAGTTGTACCCGGGCACGGGGTTCGCGGGGCTGTGGGGCGGCGGCACGGACCCCGCGTGGCGCGGGCGGGGCGTCTACCGGGCGCTGGTGGCGTTCCGGGCGCGCGTGGCGGCGGAGCGCGGTTTCTCGTACCTCCAGGTCGACGCCACCGAGGACAGCCGCCCGATCCTGGAGCGCCTCGGCTTCACGGCCCTGACCACCACGACCCCGTACCTCTACCGCCCCGCGTCCTCCTGACCGGACAAGCGCGGGCGATTTCGCCCATACCGCTGCCCGTGTTGCTCATGCGTGGCAGTCGACTGACAATTGAGGGAAATTACTGGCACCGAGTGCCTTGTCAGCTGTCACGCAGTGCCATACGTTGAAGGCATCCGGGCGGCCGGCGTGCTGGGATCTCACGTACGCCGGCTGTCCCCGCAAGCCACGTGCCTGCGCGCCCGGACGCCTGCGTCACCAGGCGACCCTTCTGCTCCACCGAGCAAGCAGCCGAGCAACACCCGCCGAACCGACGGCACACCTCCAGACCCGTCCCCCCTGTCCGCAGGGACCCTCAGCGTTCCCTGAGCAGCACCGCCGGAGGCACCCGTGAAGGAAATCCTGGACGCGATCCAGTCGCAGACCGAGGCGAAGGGCGGCTCCGCCTCGCCCACCGCCGCCGACTTCGCGGCGCTGACGATCCCCGAGTCGTACCGCGCGGTCACCGTCCACAAGGACGAGGCCGAGATGTTCGCCGGCGTCGACAGCCGCGACAAGGACCCGCGCAAGTCCATCCACGTGGAGGACGTGCCGGTTCCGGAGCTCGGTCCGGGCGAGGCCCTGGTCGCCGTCATGGCCAGCTCGGTGAACTACAACTCCGTCTGGACCTCCATCTTCGAGCCGGTCTCCACCTTCGGCTTCCTGGAGCGCTACGGCCGGGTCAGCGAGCTCACCAAGCGGCACGACCTGCCGTACCACGTCATCGGCTCCGACCTGGCGGGCGTCGTCCTGCGCACCGGCCCGGGCGTCAACGCCTGGAAGCCCGGTGACGAGGTCGTCGCGCACTGCCTCTCGGTCGAACTGGAGTCCTCGGACGGCCACAACGACACGATGCTCGACCCGGAGCAGCGCATCTGGGGCTTCGAGACGAACTTCGGCGGTCTCGCCGAGATCGCGCTCGTCAAGTCGAACCAGCTGATGCCGAAGCCCGACCACCTCAGCTGGGAGGAGGCCGCGGCTCCCGGTCTCGTCAACTCCACCGCGTACCGCCAGCTCGTCTCGCGCAACGGCGCCGGCATGAAGCAGGGCGACAACGTCCTGATCTGGGGCGCCAGCGGCGGCCTCGGCTCGTACGCCACGCAGTTCGCGCTGGCCGGCGGCGCCAACCCCATCTGTGTCGTCTCCAGCGACCAGAAGGCGGAGATCTGCCGGAAGATGGGCGCCGAGGCGATCATCGACCGCAACGCCGAGGGCTACAAGTTCTGGAAGGACGAGCAGAACCAGGACCCGCGCGAGTGGAAGCGGTTCGGCAAGCGCATCCGCGAGCTGACCGGCGGCGAGGACGTCGACATCGTCTTCGAGCACCCGGGCCGCGAGACGTTCGGCGCGAGCGTCTACGTGACCCGCAAGGGCGGCACGATCGTCACCTGCGCCTCGACCTCGGGCTACAACCACGAGTACGACAACCGCTACCTGTGGATGTCGCTCAAGCGCATCATCGGCTCCCACTTCGCCAACTACCGCGAGGCGTGGGAGGCCAACCGCCTGATCGCCAAGGGCAAGATCCACCCGACGCTCTCCAAGGTCTACTCGCTGGAGGAGACCGGCCAGGCCGCCCACGACGTGCACCGCAACGCCCACCAGGGCAAGGTCGGCGTCCTGGCGCTGGCCCCGCGCGAGGGCATGGGCGTGCGCGACCACGAGATGCGCGAGAAGCACCTGGACGCCATCAACCGCTTCCGGAACGTGTGACATGAGTGGCCGCCAGAAGGACCGCCCCTGGCTCATGCGGACGTACGCGGGCCACTCCACGGCCGAGGCGTCCAACGAGCTCTACCGGCGCAACCTCGCCAAGGGCCAGACGGGCCTGTCGGTCGCCTTCGACCTGCCGACCCAGACCGGATACGACCCCGACCACGTGCTGGCGCGCGGCGAGGTCGGCCGGGTCGGTGTGCCGGTGTCGCACCTCGGTGACATGCGCCGGCTGTTCCAGGACATCCCCCTGGAGCAGATGAACACCTCGATGACGATCAACGCCACCGCCATGTGGCTGCTGGCGCTCTACCAGGTCGTCGCCGAGGAGCAGGGTGCCGACCCGGGCAAGCTCCAGGGCACCACGCAGAACGACATCGTCAAGGAGTACCTGTCGCGCGGGACGCACGTCTTCCCGCCCGGGCCCTCGCTGCGGCTGACCACCGACATGATCACGTACACGGTCAACCGCATCCCCAAGTGGAATCCGATCAACATCTGCAGCTACCACCTCCAGGAGGCGGGGGCGACCCCGGTCCAGGAGATCGCGTACGCGATGTCGACGGCCATCGCCGTCCTCGACGCGGTGCGCGACTCCGGGCAGGTGCCCGAGGAGAAGTTCGGGGCCGTCGTCGCGCGGATCTCGTTCTTCGTGAACGCGGGCGTCCGCTTCATCGAGGAGATGTGCAAGATGCGGGCGTTCGGCCGCATCTGGGACCGGGTGACCCGCGAGCGCTACGGCATCACCGACGCCAAGCAGCGCCGGTTCCGCTACGGCGTCCAGGTCAACTCGCTCGGCCTGACCGAGGCGCAGCCGGAGAACAACGTCCAGCGCATCGTGCTCGAGATGCTGGCCGTGACCCTGTCCAAGGACGCCCGGGCCCGCGCGGTCCAGCTGCCCGCCTGGAACGAGGCGCTGGGGCTCCCCCGGCCCTGGGACCAGCAGTGGTCGCTGCGCATCCAGCAGGTCCTGGCGCACGAGAGCGACCTGCTGGAGTACGAGGACATCTTCGCCGGTTCGCACGTCATCGAGGCCAAGGTCGACGAGCTGGTCGCCGACTCGCTGGCCGAGATGGACCGGATCGAGCAGATGGGCGGCGCGATGGCGGCCGTCGAGTCGGGCTACCTCAAGTCCGAGCTGGTCTCCTCGCACGCCGAGCGGCGGGCCCGGATCGAGGCCGGCGACGAGAAGATCATCGGCGTCAACGTCTACGAGACGACCGAGCCCAACCCGCTCACCGCCGACCTCGACGGGGCGATCATGACCGTCGACCCGGCGAACGAGGCCCGGGTCGTCGCCGCGCTCCACGAGTGGCGCGACAACCGGGACGAGCCCCGCGCCACGGAGGCGCTGGCCGCGCTGAAGAAGGCCGCGGCGGGCACCGAGAACCTGATGGAGGCGACCGTCGAGTGCGCCCGCGCCGGGGTGACCACCGGTGAGTGGTCCTGGGCGCTGCGGGACGTGTTCGGCGAGTTCCGGGCGCCGACCGGGGTGTCGTCCGCCCCGGTCGCGGTCACCGCGGAGGAGGGCTCGCCGCTCGCCCTCGTACGCGAGAAGACCGCCAGGACCGCCGAGGACCTGGGGGTCGGGCGGCTGCGGCTGCTCGTCGGCAAGCCCGGTCTGGACGGGCACTCCAACGGCGCCGAGCAGATCGCGGTGCGGGCCAGGGACGCCGGCTTCGAGGTCGTCTACCAGGGCATCCGCCTGACGCCCGAGCAGATCGTCTCGGCCGCCGTCGCCGAGGACGTGCACTGCGTCGGCCTGTCCATCCTGTCCGGCTCGCACGCCGAGCTGGTGCCGGACGTGCTGACCCGGCTGCGCCGCACCGGGGCCGGCGACATCCCGGTCATCGCCGGCGGCATCATTCCCCCGGCCGATGCCGAGGCCCTGATCGGGGCGGGTGTCGCCGCCGTGTTCACCCCGAAGGACTTCGGTATCACGGAGATCATCGGCCGTATCGTCGACGAGATCCGGAAAGCGAACAAGCTCGACCCTCTGGAGGTCCCCGCATGACTGCCGCCGTCAACCGCCTGCGCCCGCGCCGCTCGTGTCTGGCCGTGCCCGGCTCGAACCCGCGGTTCCTGGAGAAGGCCCAGGGCCTCCCGGCCGACCAGGTGTTCCTGGACCTGGAGGACGCCTGCGCGCCGCTCGCCAAGGAGGGCGCCCGCCACCACATCGTCGACGCGCTGAACAACGGTGACTGGACGGGCAAGACCCGGGTGGTCCGCGTCAACGACTGGACGACGCACTGGACGTACCGGGACGTCATCACCGTCGTCGAGGGCGCGGGGCCGAACCTCGACTGCATCATGCTGCCGAAGGTGCAGGACGCCCAGCAGGTCGTCGCGCTGGACCTGCTGCTGACCCAGATCGAGAAGACGATGGGCTTCGAGGTCGGGCGGATCGGCATCGAGGCGCAGATCGAGAACGCCAAGGGCCTCGTCAACATCGACGAGATCGGCGCCGCCTCACCCCGCCTGGAGACGCTGATCTTCGGCCCGGCCGACTTCATGGCGTCGATCAACATGAAGACCCTGGTCGTCGGCCAGCAGCCGCCCGGCTACCCGGCGGACGCGTACCACTACATCCTGATGCGCATCCTGATGGCGGCCCGTACGCACGACCTCCAGGCGATCGACGGCCCCTTCCTCCAGATCCGGGACGTGGACGCCTACCGCGAGGTGGCCGGCCGTGCGGCGGCGCTCGGCTTCGACGGCAAGTGGGTGCTGCACCCCGGCCAGGTCGACGCGGCGAACGAGGTGTTCTCGCCCTCGCAGGAGGACTACGACCACGCCGAGCTGATCCTCGACGCCTACGACTGGTGCACCTCCGAGGAGGGCGGCAAGAAGGGCTCGGCGATGCTCGGCGACGAGATGATCGACGAGGCCAGCCGCAAGATGGCGCTGGTCGTCGCGGGCAAGGGCCGGGCGGCCGGCATGCAGCGCACCTCCAAGTTCGAAGCCCCGGAGGCCTGATATGCAGTTCGGACGCACTTACGAGGAATTCGAGGTCGGTGCGGTCTACAAGCACTGGCCCGGAAAGACCGTCACCGAATACGACGACCACCTCTTCTGCCTGCTGACCATGAATCATCACCCGCTGCACATGGACAGCAACTATGCGGAGAGCACGACCGATTTCGGCAAGAACGTCGTCGTGGGCAACTACATCTACTCGTTGCTGCTCGGCATGTCGGTGCCGGACGTCTCCGGAAAGGCCATCGCCAACCTGGAGATCGAGTCGCTGAAGCACGTGGCGCCGACCTTCCACGGCGACACGATCTACGGCGAGACGACGGTGCTGGACAAGACGCCGTCGCGGTCCAAGAGCGACCGCGGAATCGTGTACGTGGAGACCAAGGGCTACAAGCAGGACGGGACGCTGGTCTGCGTGTTCCGCCGCAAGGTCATGGTCCCCACGGAGACGTACATCAAGGAGCGGGGCGGGGAACAGCCCGGCCGCCCGGAGCTCAGCCAGCCCTCGCAGAAGAACGTGGAGAAGTAGCCATGACGCGACTCGCCCAGACGGCCGGGCTCACCGAGGTCCAGCAGGAGATCCTCTCGACGGTCAGGGATTTCGTCGACAAGGAGATCATTCCGGTCGCGACCCGGCTGGAACACCGCGACGAGTACCCCACCGACATCGTCGAGGGGCTGAAGGAACTCGGCGTGTTCGGCCTGATGATCCCCGAGGAGTACGGCGGTCTGGGCGAGTCGCTGCTCACGTACGCGCTGTGCGTGGAGGAGATCGCCCGCGGCTGGATGAGCGTGTCGGGCATCATCAACACGCACTTCATCGTGGCGTACATGCTCAAGCAGCACGGCACCCAGGAGCAGAAGGACACCTTCCTGCCGCGGATGGCGCTGGGCGAGGTGCGCGGCGCGTTCTCGATGTCCGAGCCGGCGCTCGGCTCGGACGTCTCGGCGATCAGCTCCAAGGGCGTCCGGGACGGCGAGGAGTACGTCCTGAACGGCCAGAAGATGTGGCTGACGAACGGTGGTACGTCCTCACTCGTCGCCGTCCTGTGCCGGAGTGACGAAGGACACCCCGAGGGCACCGCCCCGCACAAGTCGATGACGACGTTCCTGGTCGAGAAGGAACCGGGCTTCGGCGAGGTCCGCCCGGGGCTCACGATTCCCGGCAAGATCGACAAGATGGGCTACAAGGGGGTCGATACCACCGAGCTCATCATGGACGGACTGCGAATTCCGGCCAATCGTGTCCTGGGCGGGGTCACCGGCCGAGGGTTTTACCAAATGATGGACGGAGTCGAGGTCGGCCGGGTGAATGTCGCGGCCCGTGGCTGCGGCGTCGCACAGCGTGCCTTCGAACTGGGCGTTTCCTACGCACAGCAGCGCCAGACCTTCGGAAAGCCCATCGCGCAGCACCAGGCGATCCAGTTCAAGCTGGCCGAAATGGCCACCAAGGTCGAGGCCGCTCATGCGATGATGGTAAACGCAGCTCGCAAAAAGGACTCCGGGGAGCGAAACGACCTGGAGGCAGGGATGGCGAAGTACCTCGCCTCCGAGTACTGCAAGGAAGTCGTCGAGGACGCCTTCCGTATCCACGGCGGTTACGGCTTCTCCAAGGAGTACGAGATCGAGCGCCTCTACCGCGAGGCCCCGATGCTGCTGATCGGTGAAGGTACCGCCGAGATCCAGAAAATGATCATCGGGCGCCGACTCCTTGAGGAGTACCGTTTCCAGGGTTGATTGTCCCTTTCGCGGTGATTTAGCCGCGAAGAAGATCACACCCTGTCATCCTCAACCGGTGCCTTCCAGACGTCCGACTCGGCTGCTGGCTTGCCCAGTTGCGGTCAGCAACCGATAACATCGCCGGTAAAAGCCGCCGTCCCCCGTTGCCAGCGCGGCTCAATCCGCTACGAAGGTCATCCATGCCCGACAGCCATACCTCTGCCTCACGCGGCCGGGTCCGCATCGCACGCGGAGCTTCGCCGTGGCTCCTGCCGACCGTCGCCACCGCCGCCCTCAGCCTGACCCGCGCCCGCCGGTCCGGGCGCTGGGCGGCCGTGGCCGTGCCCACCACCGCTCTCGCGGCGGGCATGCTCTGGTTCTTCCGTGACCCGGAGCGCGAGATCACCGGGGGGCGCGTCATCTCACCGGCCGACGGCGTGGTGCAGAGCATCATGCCGTGGAAGGACGGGCGCACCCGCGTCGCGATCTTCATGAGCCCGCTGAACGTGCACGTGAACCGCGCGCCGCTCGCCGGTACGGTGACGTCGGTGGAGCACGTGCCGGGTGGCTTCGTCCCCGCGTTCAACAAGGAGAGCGAGAACAACGAGCGCGTTGTCTGGCACTTCGACACCGAACTGGGCGACATCGAGATGGTGCAGATCGCGGGTGCTGTCGCGCGGCGCATCGTCCCCTACATCCCGCAGGGTACGAAGGTGGAGCAGGGTGAGCGCATCGGGCTGATCCGCTTCGGCTCCCGCGTCGACATCTACCTCCCGGAAGGTGTGGACGTCGCGGTCGAGGTCGGCCAGGCCACTACCGCGGGGGTGACTCGCATTGACCGTGATTGATCCCGACACACAGGCCGGCTGGGTCCCGGAGGCCGAGGCGGAGGACGACGCCGACGACATGCCGCTCTCGCTGCGGCTGTCGATAGCGGACACCCTCACCCTCGGTAACGCCACATGCGGCTTCATGGCGGTGTACTTCACCACCACGGGCATCCTGATCCCGCACCTCACGGGCAGCGACGAGAGCGGCATGGCACGGCACTCCGCCGCCACCGCCGTGATCCTCATGCTCATGGCGGCGATCTTCGACCTGTTCGACGGGCTCGTGGCCCGCAAGCTGCGGTCCTCGCCGATGGGCGCCGAGCTGGACAACCTCTCGGACCTCATCAGCTTCGGGCTCGCCCCGGCGTACTTCGTCCTCGTGTACGGCATGGTCGCGGACGACGCACACCAGCGGGTCTCGGCGCTCGCGGCGATCGTGGTGCTGCTGGCGGTGGTGCTCAGACTCGCGCGGTTCTCCTGCGTGACCTTGAAGGACGGCATGTTCCAGGGCATGCCGAGCCCCTTCGGAGCGCTCACGGTCATCTCGATCGTGCTCCTGGAGCTGCCCTTCGTGCCGACGCTGCTCGCGATCATCGGAGTGGCGTGGCTGATGGTCAGCCGGGTCGAGTACCCGAAGCCGCGGGGCGTCCTCGCAGTGGCGATGCTCGGCTGGATCGTGGCCGCGATGGGGCTGCTGGCGGCTTGGGCGCTGGACGCCCCCGGTGGTCAGCTGCTCCTTCAGACCGGCTGCGCGCTCCAGGTGGTCCTGGGTGCGGTCATCCCGCTCTTCGCGACTGCCCGCCGGGTGAACACCTTCCGTGACAACCGGCGCGAGGCGCGTGCGGCACAGCTGCCGTAACCCGCTGTACGAGACGGAAGAGGGCCCGGACACCGCAAGGTGTCCGGGCCCTCTCGCGTCGCCGCTCAGGCGGTACGGGGGCCGGCGGTGGATCCGCGTACCTCCAGGCGGGTCGGTAGTTCCAGGCGCAGGGTGTCGACCTGCTCGCCGTCGATGATCCGCAGCAGCGTGGTGGCCGCCATGGAGGCCATGTCCAGCAGGGGCTGGCGCACGGTCGTCAGGGCGGGTTGGGTCCAGCGCGCCACGGGCAGGTCGTCGAAGCCGACCACGCTCATGTCGGCCCGAGCGGTCGTTGAATCGCCGTGCGACGCCCCGCCCTGCGGTAAGGGCAGCTCGGCGCGTTCCATGGCGGCCCGGAAGCCGTCGGCACGGGCCCTGCCGCACAGCAGCCGGCAGGGTCCGGCAAGATGCGCGATCCGGGCGTGAACCAATTAGATCAGGCATTCGATAGCGCTGACGGCGTCGGCCCAGTCGGTGGCGCCGACCGTGGGGACCAGGGCGTCGACACTCCACGGCTCAGCGCGATGGGCATCCTCTCCGTGCTGGTCGACCCAGTCGCGGCCGGCCGCACATCCGCCTCGCAAGTGGCTTGCGCGGTGCGGACGTTGAGTGCGCCGATTTCTCCCCAACCGGCGCACTCAACGCATTCCTCTCAGGTTTGAGTCACAATTTTTAGTTCTGGAAGCAGAATCTTGCGCACTGCCGTGGACTTCCTTGCGGCGGTGCTCCTAGCCTGTGGGACGTCCGAAGAGCCCCCACGAGCCGCAAGGACGACTTCGACGTGACTTCCCCGCCCCGACGCCCCCTGCTCAGGCGTTCCCTCTCCGCCTCGCTCTCGCTGGCACTCGCCGCGTTCGGCACCGCCGCCGCCGTGGTCCTGTCCAGCGCGCCGGCCGCCCAGGCCGCCGGCGTACCCGCCCCCTCGCCGCTCGCGGTCCCCGGCCGCGGCGCGACCGTCCCGTTCAAGGAACAGGAGGCCGAGTACGCGGCCACCAACGGCACCCTGATAGGCCCGAACCGCCTCTACGGCACGCTGCCCTCCGAGGCCTCGGGCCGGCAGGCGGTGACCCTGGACGCGGTCGGCGAGTACGTGGAGTTCACGCTCACCGCACCCGCCAACGCGATGTCCTTCCGGTACTCGCTGCCGGACAACGCCGCCGGGACGGGCCGGGACGCCTCGATCGACGTACGCGTGAACGGGGCCTCGCCCAAGGCGGTGCCCGTGACCTCCAAGTACGGCTGGTACTACGGCGGTTACCCGTTCAACAACAACCCGGGCGACACCAACCCGCACCACTTCTACGACGAGGCCCGGACCATGCTCGGGTCGACCCTGCCCGCGGGTACGAAGGTCCGCCTCCAGGTTTCCTCGACCTCGGCCTCACCCTCGTTCACCATCGACCTCGCGGACTTCGAGCAGGTCGGCTCGCCCGTCGCCAAGCCGTCCGGCGCTCTCGACGTGGTCTCCGACTTCGGAGCCGACCCGACCGGGGCCGCCGACTCGACCGCCAAGATCCAGGCGGCCGTGGACGCGGGCAGGACGCAGGGCAAGGAGGTGTACATCCCGCAGGGCACGTTCCAGGTCCGCGACCACATCATCGTGGACAAAGTGACCCTGCGCGGCGCCGGGCCCTGGTACTCCGTGCTGACCGGGCGCGACCCCTCGAACCGGAGCAAGGCCGTCGGCGTCTACGGCAAGTACGCCGGTGACGGCGGCAGCAGCAACGTCACGCTCAAGGACTTCGCCATCATCGGTGACATCCGGGAGCGCGTGGACAACGACCAGGTCAACGCCATCGGCGGGGCGCTGTCCAACTCGACCGTCGACAACGTCTGGATGCAGCACACCAAGTGCGGCGCCTGGATGGACGGCCCGATGGACAACTTCACCATCAAGAACAGCCGCATCCTGGACCAGACCGCCGACGGCGTGAACTTCCACTACGGCGTCACCAACTCGACGGTCACCAACACCTTCGTCCGCAACACCGGTGACGACGGGCTGGCGATGTGGGCGGAGAACGTCCCGAACGTGAAGAACAAATTCACGTTCAACACGGTGATCCTGCCGATCCTCGCCAACAACATCGTCACCTACGGCGGCAAGGACATCACCCTGTCCGACAACGTCATGTCGGACACCATCACCAACGGCGGCGGTCTGCACATCGCCAACCGCTACCCCGGCGTCAACTCCGGCCAGGGAACGGCCGTCTCGGGCACGACCACGGCCGCCCGCAACACCCTGATCCGGACCGGGAACAGCGACTACAACTGGAACTTCGGCGTCGGCGCGATCTGGTTCAGCGGCCTGAACGAACCGATCAACGGCAACATCAACATCACCGACTCGGAAGTCCTGGACAGCTCCTACGCCGCCATCCACCTCATCGAGGGGGCGTCCAACGGGCTGCACTTCAAGAACATCAAGATCGATGGCGCCGGCACCTACGCGCTCCAGATCCAGGCGCCCGGCACGGCCACCTTCGACAACGTCACGGCCACGCACATCGCGCAGTCCAACCCCATCCACAACTGCGTCGGCAGCGGCTTCCAGATCACCCGCGGCTCCGGCAACTCGGGCTGGTACGCCGACCCGCCCGCCTGCACCGGTGTCTGGCCGGACCCGGTGTGGACCAACGGGGGCGTCCCCGGCGGCGGCACCGGCCCGACAGACCCCACGGACCCGCCGACCGACCCGACCGACCCGCCCGAGGAGACGGGCAACCTCGCCCAGGGCCGTCACGTCACCGAGTCCGGTCACGCCGACGTGTACGGCGCGTCCAACGCGGTCGACGGCAACGCCAACACCTACTGGGAGAGCACCAACAACGCCTTCCCGCAGACCATCACCGTGGACCTCGGCGCCGCGAAGTCCGTCAAGCGCCTCGTCCTGAAGCTGCCCCCGTCGTCCGCCTGGGCGACGCGTACCCAGACGCTGAGCGTGTCGGGCAGCACCGACAACAGCACGTACAACTCCCTCAAGAGTTCGGCGGGTTACACCTTCAACCCGTCGAACGGCAACCAGGCGACCGTCACGCTGCCGGGCACATCGGCCCGGTACCTGAAGCTGACGTTCACCGCCAACACCGGCTGGCCGGCCGCCCAGCTCTCGGAGCTGGAGGCCTACACCAGCTGACCCGGCGCCCGCAGCACCGACGGGCGGCGCGCGCGATGCGTGCCGCCCGTCGTCTGTTTTTCCGCGGGGAGGGTTACTTGAGGGTGTAGGACTTCGCGGCGGACGCCACCTCGGCGGGCCGGACCACCTTCAGGCCGCCCGGGACCTTGTCGTCCGGCTTCATGATCACGCTCTGCCGGGTGGAGGGCGCCGCCGGGTCGGAGAAGTCGTGCGACATCCCGAAGTCGCTGCCGAAGTCGGTGATGGTCAGCAGCGCCTTGTCGACGCCCTCACGCGTGAGGTCCTTCGCCGCGCACGCCTTCTTCAGCGCCTCCCCGTAGAGGTCGGCCGCCGTGTACCCGGCGATGACGCCGTTGTCGAGGCCGTCCTCGGGGTAGGCGGCGGCGTACTCCTTCGCGAGCTTCGCCGGGCCCGCGCCCGGGTCGCCGATCGGCAGGGTGGACGCGGCGACGTAGTAGTCCTTCATCAGCGCCGGACCCGCCTGTGTCTTCAACAGCTGCGGCGCGTAGGCGGAGTTGTTGCCGATGACGGGGACCTTGAATCCGGTGGCGGCGGCGACCCCGACGAGCGAGGCGGCCTGGCGGGGGCCGGCGCTGACGACGACGGCCTTCACCCCCGCCTGCTTCAACGCGGCCACCTGCGCCGTCATGTCGTTGTCGGTGGGCTTGATCTTCTGCTCGACGACGGTGAGACCCCCCTGCTGCGCCGCGTACTTCGAGCCGGCGAGCGCGTTCTCGCCGTAGTCGCCCTCGAAGTACACATGGCCGATCCTGTCGCCCTTGGCGATGCGCTTCTCCGCGAGCAGGTAGTCGATCGCGTTGATCGTCTCGACGTCGTACGTGGCGCCGATGACGCGTACGTACGGGCTGCCGAGAAGGTTCGCCGACCATGCCTGCGGGAGGACGAGTCCCTTGTCCTTGCCGTCGATGCGCTGCTCGACCGCCGCGACGAACGGGGAGCCGATGAACTGGACGAAGCCCAGCACCTTCGGCTCCAGCTCGGTGTAGCCGGCGACCGCCTTCTGCGGGTCGTAGCCGTGGTCGCGGACGGTCAGCTCGACCTTGCGGTCGCAGATGCCGCCGGCGGCGTTGGTCTGCTTCACCCAGAGCTGCTGGGCCTGGGTGACGCTCTTGCCGAGTGAGGCGTAGACGCCGGTCATGTCGGTGAGCGCGCCGAGGGTGATCACCGTGTCGGTGACGCCCCGGCCGGTCTTCACACCGCCCTTGCCCTCGTCCCCGGCGTCGGAGGACTTGGCTTTCTCGCTGCATCCCACGAGGGTGAGGGCGAGGGCCGCGCACACGGCCCCGAGCACACGCAGTTTCATTTCTTCTCCCCTGAGTTCTTCGTCGGACGTGTCAGGCCGCCGGGCAGGAACAGGACCGCCGCGACCACCGCGGCGCCGTACAGGTAGCGCGAAGCCTCGCCCGGTGCCAGGCCGCCGGTGCCGGGAGCCGCGACCAGGGGCAGGGAATCGCTGTAGTGGGTGAGGAGTTGGGGCAGCAGCGAGACGAAGGCCGCGCCGACGACCGCCCCCGCCACGGTGCCGAGCCCGCCGATCACGATCATGGCGAGGTATTCGAGGGACAGGACCATGCCGAAGTACTCGGGCACCGTCCGCTGGAAGACCAGGGCCAGGAGCACCCCGGCCAGTCCGGCGTACATCGAGGACAGGACGAAGACGCCCGCCCGGTAGTGCGCCACCGGCACACCCATCACACCGGCCGCGATGCGGTGGTCCCGGATGGCGTTCAGCGCCCGGCCCGGCCGCCCGCGCAGCACCCCACGGGCGAACAGCCCGCTCAGGAGCAGGGCGGCCAGGGCCGCGTACCAGAGCTTCTCGGAGGACTGGAACGGCACCGCGGCGACCATCACCTCGGTGTCGTCGAAGGTGAGGCCGAACAGCGAGAGCGGCGGCACGGAGCGGCCGTTGTAACCGCCGGTGAGCGAGGAGGCGTTGAACAGCACGTGCTGGCCGATGAAGATCAGCGCCAGGGTTGCGATGCCGAGGTACGCGCCCCGCAGGCGGCCCGCGATGGGGCTGAACAACCCTCCCGCGGCCCCGGCGAGCAGCACGGCGAGGACGGCGGCGAGCCCGCTGGGCAGGCCGAGCCCGGACAGGCTGTGCCCGTTCTCCGTACCGCTCTCCCCCGCCAGTACGCAGTAGCCGTACGCGCCCACGGCGAGGAAGAAGGCGTGCCCCATGGAGAGCTGGCCGGTGGCGCCGGTCAGCAGGTTGAGCCCGATGGCACCGATCGCCGCGGCCATCGCGAACAGCCCGGCCTGGAGCCAGAAGCGGTCCAGGTAGAAGGGGAGGGCGAGCAGCAGCACCGCTCCCGCCGCCCAGGTCCAGGTACGGGGATGGCGCAGCCGGGCGGTGAGGGCAGGGGCGAACGCGGTGGTGGTCTCAGACACGGGCGGGCTCCTTCGTGCCGAGGAGTCCGGCGGGGCGGATGAGCAGCACGATCACCATCACCAGGTAGGGGGCCAGGTCGCCGATGCCCCGGCCGAGGAACGACAGGTCGCTCTGGTAGCCCGTGGCGAGCGACTCGGTGACCCCGACGATCAGTCCGCCCGCCAGGGCGCCGGTCGTCGAGTCGAGGCCGCCGAGGATGGCGGCCGGGAACGCCTTGAGCGCGGCGAGCGAGGTGGCCCGTTCCAGGCCCGGGGTGGGAAACACGGTGAGGAACAGCGCCGCGACGGCGGCGAGCGCTCCGGCGATCGCCCAGGCCGCGAGCGAGACCCGGCCGAGCCTGATCCCCATCAGGGCCGCGGTCCGCGGGTTCTCGGCCGCCGCGCGCATCGAGACGCCCCAGGAGGTGAAGCGGAACGCCAGCAGGAACACGGTGATCAGGAGGGCGGCGGCGACGAACGCCGCGACCCGGGTCTGGGCGAGTGTGACACCGCCGACAGTGAGGACCCGGTCGCCCCACGGGTCGCCGAGCGAGAACACCTCCGTGCCCATGCGGCGGGTGAGTTCGGTGGTCAGCAGGATGTCGACGCCGATGGTGACGATGGCCAGGACGCTGTGGTCGCTTCCCCGGTAGCGGCGGATCACCAGGAACTCGACGGCCGACCCGACCGCCGCCGCGCCCGCGATCCCGGCGGCGAGCGCGGGCCAGAAGCCGATGTCGTCATGGAGCACGGCGGTGACGTAACCGCCCGCCAACAGCAGGGAAGCATGTGCGAAGTTGACGACCTCGGTGGCCTTGAAGATGACGACGAACCCGAGTGCGATCAGGGCGTATACCGCTCCGATCGACAGGCCGCCGAGGAGGAGTTCGATGAAGGTGGTCACTGCGGTGCCCCTAGGTATGCCTGGACGACGGCGGGATCGTTCTGGATGTGGGCGGGGGTGCCGTCGGCGATCCTGCGGCCGAAGTCGAGTACGGTCACGGCGTCGGCGAGCCGCATCACCACGCCCATGTCGTGCTCGACGAGCACAATGGAGATCCCGAGGCCGTCGCGGACCCCGGCCACGACGGCCGCCGTGCGCCGCCGTTCGTCGGCGGTCATCCCGGCGACGGGCTCGTCCAGCAGGAGCACCTGCGGCTCCATGCACAGCGCACGTCCCAGCTCGACGAGCTTCTGCTGCCCGTAAGGGAGTGAGCTCGCCGGCCGCCCCAACTCCGCTTCCAGACCGATGAACTCGGCGATCTCGCGCACCCGTTCGCGGTGGACGCGGGCCTCGCGGACGGCGGACGGCAGCCGCAGGCCGCTCGCCAGGAACCCGGCCCGGGTGAGCCGGTGGCGGCCGAGCATGAGGGTGTCGGCGACGGTCGCGTACGGGGGCAGCGCGAGGTTCTGGAAGGTCCGGGCGACCCCGAGCGCGGCGATCTCGTGCGGGGCACGCCCGGTCAGCTCGGCCGCCCCGAGCCGGACGCTGCCGGAGGCGGCCCGGTAGACCCCGGACAGCACATTGAAGGTGGTGGACTTGCCGGCGCCGTTGGGTCCGATGACGGCGTGCACGCTCCCCGGCTCGACGGTGAACGAGACGCCGTCGAGGGCGGTGAGGCCGGCGAAGCGGACGGTGACGTCCTGGACGGTGAGAGCGGCGGGGGCGGTCACGCGGACCACCTGCTCAGGGCGCGTACGGCGGTGCCCGCCGCCCGGTCCGCGTCGGCGGCGGCCGCCTCGTCGACGACGCCCAGGTAGCGGCGCCGCACCTCGTCGGACGCGGCCAGCTCGTCGGCCGGTCCGTGCAGGGTGACCTCGCCGACCTCCAGGACGTACGCCGTGGTCGCGAGCCGCAGGGCTATCGCCGCGTTCTGCTCGACGAGCAGGACGGACGTGCCCGAGGCGTTGATCTCCCGCACCGTGTCGGCGATGCGCTGCGCCATCAGGGGCGCGAGGCCGAGGGAGGGTTCGTCGAGCAGGAGCAGCCGGGGCCGGGCCATCAGGGCGCGCCCCATGGCCAGCATCTGCTGCTCCCCGCCGGACAGCAGCCCGGCGCTCTGGTGTGCGCGGCGGGCCAGGACCGGGAACAGCTCGTGCACGCGGTCCAGCGCCTCGGCCGCCGCCCTTCGGCCTCCGGGGGCGCCGAGGGCTCCCGCCCTCAGGTTGTCCGCCACCGTCATCCGGGCGAACACCTGTCGGCCCTCGGGTACCTGGACGATCCCGGCGGCCACGATCCGGTCGGGCCGCAGCCGCTCCAGTGGGTGCCCGTCGAACCGGACGGTGCCGGTGGCGGTGCCCCCGTGGAAGCGCAGGGTCCGCGACAGCGCGCGCAGCAGCGTGGTCTTGCCGGCCCCGTTGCCGCCGAGTACGGCGGTGATCGCGCCCGGCGGGACGTCGAGGTCGATGTCCCGCAGTGAACGGACCGGGCCGTAGGCGGCGGAGAGTGCGCGGATCTCCAGCGTCGGCATGGGTGTCCTCCTCCTTCCGCGTGTCTGTGTCGCCACAGGTCAGCAGGGGTGGGAGGGGGGCGTCCATGGGGGTGGGGGGAAGCGGTGCGGGTGCCACGGGGGTGGGGGGCGGGGTTGTGCGGGCGCACAGGCCGGCGGCGCCCGCGGCGGGCGTTGTCCCCTACCCGCCCCTTCCCGTAACCGGGGGCTCCGCCCCCGGACCTCCGCTCCTCAATCGCCGGAGGGGCTGAAGAACGAGCCTCGCCGGCGATTGAGCCGCGGGGTCTGGGGCGGAGCCCCAGTTACGGGAAGGGGCGGGCAGGGGAAAGCCTCAGGCCAGAAAGTCGCGCGCGATCGACTCCGCCGCGCGCTCAAGCAACGGCCCCGCCTCCGCCATGCACACCGCAGGATCCGGCTCCAGGTCCAGCAGCGCGTACGCCCGCCGGATCCCCGCCCCCTCCAGCGCCTCCGGCGACAGCGCGAGGCGCCCGCACACCGCGACGACCTCCACGCCCGCGGCCCGCGCCGCCGCCGCGACCCCCGCCGGCGCCTTGCCGTGCAGGGTCTGCGCGTCGAGGGAGCCCTCGCCGGTGATGACGAACGTCGCCCGCTCCAGCGCGGGCGCGAAGCCCAGGACGTCGAGCATGACCTCGATCCCGGGGCGGAAGCGCGCGCCGAGGGCGACGAGTGCGCCGTAGCCGATGCCGCCCGCCGCACCGGCGCCGGGGAGTCCGGCCTGCTCGGGGCCGAGGAGCGAGGCGTAGTGCGCCAGTGCCGCGTCGAGCACCGCGATGTCGGCCTCGGTGGCGCCCTTCTGGCGGCCGTAGACCTCGGGCGCGCCCTTCGGGCCGGTCAGCGGGTTGTCGACATCGCTGGCGAGGACCAGGTCGATGCCCGCGAGTCGGGGGTCGAGGCCGGAGAGGTCCGCCTCGGCGAGGTCCGCGAGGCCGCCGCCGCCGGGGCCGACCGGCTTGCCGTCCGCGTCCAGGAAGCGCGCGCCTAGCGCGGCGAGCATGCCGGCGCCGCCGTCCGTGGTCGCGCTGCCGCCGACGCCGAAGACGATGGTCCGCGCCCCCGCGTCGGCCGCGGCGAGGAGGAGCTCGCCGGAGCCGTACGTGGTGGCGGTGAGCGGCGCGAAGACCCCGTCGGGCAGGTGCTGGAGGCCGGACGCCTCGGCCATCTCGACCACCGCGGTGGTCCCGCGCACCGCGTACGCGGCGGTGACGGGGTCGCCCAGCGGCCCGGTCACCCGCGCCTCGCGGCGCTCGAAGCCGGCGGCCACCGCCGCCGCCACCGTGCCGTCGCCGCCGTCCGCGACCGGCAGGGTCTCCACCCGTACACCGGGGACGACGCGCCGCAGCCCGGCCGTCACCCGCTCCGCGACCTGCACGGCCGTGAGCGAGCCCTTGAACTTGTCCGCCGCGACGAGCACGCGTGCGGTCTCCATCACTGCTCCGTCCGTCACCATGATTCCCTTTGCATTCGAACAGGCAGTCGCGCCGCCCCGACCCTATCCGCCGCACCCCCTCCGTGCCCATGGTCTGATCGATCAAAGTGCGCCTAGGCTGACCGTGTGACCACTACTGACTACGCCACGTACATCGCCGGTCTTCCCAAGGTCCTCGTCGGTGCCGCCTGTGTCTTCCGGGACGCGGGCGGCCGGGTGCTGCTGGTCGAGCCGAACTACCGGGAGGGGTGGACGCTGCCCGGCGGGACGGTCGAGTCGGCGGACGGGGAGAGCCCTCGGCAGGGTGCGCGGCGCGAGTCACTGGAGGAGATCGGGCTCGACATCGAGCCCGGCCGGCTCCTCGTCGTCGACTGGGCGCGCGGCAGCGACCGGCCGCCGATCGTGGCGTACGTGTACGACGGCGGGGTCCTGGACGAGGAGCAGCTGAAGGCGATCCGGCTCCAGGAGTCGGAGCTCCTGTCCTGGAAGCTGGTCGAGCCGGCGGAGATCGACCAGCATCTGAAGGGGTCGCGCGCCTGGCGGATGCACGCGGCGCTGGAGGTGCTGGACTCCGGCACGGGTGCCGTGGAGCTGGAGGACGGGCGGCCCGTCGGCTGAGGCGCGGGCCCCGGCCCGGTCAGCCCTGGGTTTCCGGTGGCCTGGCCGTTTCCCCGCGCACGGTCTCCTCGCGCGCCGCTGTCCGCGCCTCGGTGCGGTGGCCGCGCGCGATGTAGTCGCGCACGACGAGTTCGACCGCGTCCTGCGGGTTACCGGCCCCCGCGAGCACCATCACTTCGACGACGAGTTCCGCGTCGAGGCTGATCGCCACCTTCGCCATGGCGGGACGGTAGCACCGCTCCCCGATCCGAAGGAGCGCACTCCGCAGGCGTTCCTGCTCGCGCGGCGGCGGCCGACCGGGTGAGGTAGCATCGACGGCTGCGAAGGGGAGTAGCCCCGCAAACCGGTCGTCGACACACTGGAGCCCTTGGGTTCCCGGTGGCCGGGCTCGTGGATCATCACGGGTGGGCGAGACCTTCGGTCAGGTATGACACGCCCACGCCCTGTGGGCGGTGCCGTCATGCCGGGCCGAGTGGTCCTCCGAAACGCCCGAGCGGCACTTCGCGGAGATCCGGGGCCCGGCTCGTACAGAAAGCCACCCGGAATGCATCTCGACCCCCTGGCGATCATCACCGCTTTCGGGCTGATCTTCCTCGCCGAACTCCCGGACAAGACGATGTTCGCGTCGCTCGCGATGGGCACGCGCATGCGGCCGCTCTATGTCTGGTTCGGCACCTCCTCCGCGTTCATCGTGCATGTCGCCATCGCGGTGGGGGCGGGCGGGCTGCTCGGTCTGCTGCCCGACTGGATCGTCAAACTCGTCTCGGCCTCCCTCTTCGCGTTCGGCGCCTTCATGCTGCTGCGCGGGGGCGGTGACGACGAGGACGACGAGGCGGGCCCGAAGACGGTGACCGGGTTCTGGCCGGTGTACTCGACGGCCTTCATGGCGGTGTTCATCAGCGAGTGGGGCGACCTCACACAGATCACGACGGCAAACCTGGCGGCGAGCAACGGCGCCTGGTCGACCGCGATCGGTTCCGCCGCCGCCCTGATGTCCGTGTCGGCGCTTGCGCTGCTGGCCGGCCGGTTCATCGCGAAGCGCGTACCGCTGAAGACCGTCCAGCGGATCGGCGGGCTCTGCATGCTGGGTCTGGCGATCTGGACGGTGACCGAGATCTTCACCGGCTGACCGGCGAGGCTTGCCGTACGGCGAAGGGCCCCGCACACACACGCGTGTGTGCGGGGCCCTTCGCCGTACGGCCTCAGAACAGCGCCGGCGCGCTCTCCCCCGTACCGTTCTCGAACGCCAGCAGGCGCTGCTTCCGGTCCAGGCCGCCGCCGTAGCCGGTAAGGCCTCCCGACGCCCCGATCACGCGGTGGCAGGGCACGATGATGCCGACCGGGTTCTTGCCGTTGGCCAGCCCCACCGCCCGGGAGGCGCCGGGCTTGCCGAGGTTCTGGGCGAGTTCGCCGTACGAGCGGGTCTCGCCGTACGGGATGAGCCGCAGCTGTTCCCAGACACTCCGCTGGAACGGCGTGCCGTCCAGGCGCAACGGCAGGTCGAAGTCGCGGAGTTCGCCGGCGAAGTAGGCGTCGAGCTGGCGGACCACCTCGGGGAACGGGCGGGGGTCGGGCTCGCCGAAGGTCCCCTCCGGGGGCCGGTGGCGCTGGCCGGTCATGTAGAGGCCGGCGAGGACGCCGTCGGTGGCAACGAGGGTCAGCGGGCCGTAGGGGCTGTCGACGACGGTGTGCTGCCGGGTCACGGGGCACTTCCTTGGGGTGACGGGAGGTGGTTGATGGGGTGGTCGTCGACCGTCCAGAGGTACTGCACTGCGTACGCGCGCCAGGGGCGCCAGCTCGCCGCGCGGGCCGTGAGCGCGGCCGGGGTGGACGGCAGGCCGAGCTGCTGGGCGGACCTGCGGATGCCGAGGTCGGTCGGGAGGAAGGCGTCCGGATCGCCGAGCGCGCGCATGGCGATGACCTCGACGGTCCAGGGGCCGAACCCCGGCAGCGCGGCCAGTTCGGTGCGGGCCCGCTCCCAGTCGGAGTCGGGGCCGAGGCGCAGCGAGCCGTCCGCGAGGGCCTGGACGAGGGTGGTGAGCGTGCGGCGGCGGCTGCGCGGGAGCGCCAGGTGCTCGGGGTCGAGTCCGGCCAGCGCCTCCGGGTCCGGGAAGAGGTGGGTGAGTCCCCCCTCGGGGTCTTCCACCGGGGTGCCGTGGGCGGTGACCAGGCGGGCGGCGTGGGTGCGGGCGGCGGCGGTGGACACCTGCTGGCCGAGCACGGCGCGGACGGCGAATTCGGCGCCGTCGACGGTCCTCGGCACCCGGCGGCCCGGTGCCGTGTCGACCAGCGGGGCGAGCAGCGGGTCGGTGCGCAGTTGCTCGTCCACGGCGACCGGGTCGGCGTCCAGGTCGAGGAGCCAGCGGCACCGGCTGATGGCGAGGGTCAGGTCGCGCGGGTCGGTGAGGGAAAGCCGGCAGGCGATGTGGTCGGGGCGCGGGGTGAGCGCGACGATGCCGTGGCCGTGCGGCAGGGCGAGGGTGCGGCGGTACGCACCGTCGCGCCACTCCTCGACGCCGGGGACGGCGGTCGCGGCGAGGTGGCCGAAGAGGTTGCTGGGGTTGAGCGGGGCGCGGTACGGGAGGCGCAGCGTGATGACGCCGGGGGTGGCGGGCGCGGGTGCGGTGCGGGCGGACCGGGTGCGCAGTTCGCCGGGGGCGAGGGCGAAAACCTCGCGGACGGTGTCGTTGAAGGTGCGTACGGAGGAGAACCCGGCCGCGAAGGCGACCTCGGCCATGGGCAGGGCGGTGGTCTCGATGAGCACCCGGGCGGTCTGGGCGCGCTGGGCACGGGCGAGGGCGAGCGGTCCGGCGCCCAGCTCGGCGAGCAGCTGGCGTTCGATCTGCCGGGCCGAGTAGCCAAGGCGGGCGGCGAGGCCGGGGACGCCTTCGCGGTCGACGACGCCGTCCCGGATGAGGCGCATCGCACGGGCCACCGAGTCGGCGCGGGCGTTCCACTCGGGCGATCCGGGGCTGGTATCGGGCCGGCACCGCTTGCAGGCCCGGAACCCGGCCTGCTGGCAGGCGGCCGCGCTCGGGTAGAACGTCATGTTCTCGGTCTTGGGCGGCACGACGGGGCAGCTCGGGCGGCAGTAGATCCGGGTGGTCAGGACCGCCGTGAAGAACCAGCCGTCGAAGCGGGCGTCCTTGGAGCGGACCGCCCGGACGCAGCGCTCGGTGTCGGTGTGCATGGTTCAAGGATGGGCCACGGGCGGGGCCGGACGCTGGCGGAAATCCGACATGGGCGTCGGGCTGCCTGGGGCTGCCCGACGCCCGGTACGGCTCAGCCGAGGAGGGCGGAGGCGAAGATCCCCGGCAGCCGGGACGCCCTCGGGTCGGTCGTGTAGGCGGTGAGCCGCTCCATGGTGGTACGGCCGGTGCGGTTCGTGACGTAGTACGGCGGGCGCGGGGACATGGACGGGGAGCCGGTGAGGAGGCCGCGCGGGGCGGGGGCGAAGGGGGCGCGTACGACCGTCTTCTCGACGTGCTCCAGCATGAACGCGTTGTGCACGAAGCCGATGCCGCTGCCGATGTCCTGGCGGCTGTGCCCGGGGAAGGCGCCCCACGGGGTGTAGCCGAGCAGGAAGCCGAAGGCCGACCAGCAGTTGACGCCGAGGGTGCCGTAGCGCAGCCCGGCGACCGCCTCCTCGACCGCGCGGCGGTGGGCGCGTTCGGTGCGGGGGTGGACCAGCAGGGTCGCGCCGAGGGTGCCGGGGAGCCGGTCGTTGGCGAACTCCGTCGCGGCGCGCAGGAATTCCGGGGCGTCGGCGCCGGGCAGGCGTACGACTCCGAGGGCGCTGGCGAACACCTCTGTGTCGAGCATCGGGTCGCCCATGTCCGTGATGTCCGGGACCAGGAGGCGGCAGGCGGCCTCGCCGTGGGTCTCGGCGTCCGGGTGGGCGCGGACGACCGCGTCGAGGCGGTCGGCGGCGCCGGGGTAGTAGTCGGCGCGGGGTGGCAGTTCGCGCAGGACGCGGCGGATCTCGGCGAGCAGCCGTTCGGTGCCGTCCCATTCGCGGGGGACGACGAGGATCTGGCTGGCGACACAGTTGTGGCCGGAGTTGTTCATCTTGCTGGTGACGATGTGCTCGGCCTGGAAGCGGAAGTCGGCCGCGCTCCACGGGCCGGGGGTGACGATGCAGGGGCTGACGCCGCCGAGTTCGCTGGTGAACGGCTTGTCGTTGAGCGGGGTGTCCTCGCTCCTGCGCCGTTCGGCCTCCTCGTCGGTGCCCCAGACGATCGCGTCGTGGGTGCGCTCGCTGCCGGTGACGTGGATGGTGTCGATGCCGTCGTGGGTGGTGAGGTAGGAGCCGGTCTCGGCCCCGCCGTCCGCGAAGCGCACCCAGCCCTTCTCGATGAACTCGGCGAAGACCTGCTCGAAGTGCGGGCGGAGGTAGGCGTTGACGGGGTTCATCTTGGCGAGGACCACCTCGCCCTCCGCGTACAGCTTGTGCAGGATGTCGAGCGGGGTGATCGCGGGGACGTTCCCCGCGCCCAGGACCAGAGCGACGGCCGGGCTGCCGGGCCGGCCCCGGTACTCCCCCGCCGCGTCGGCCAGCACCTGCTCGCGGGTGGTGCCGGGCAGGGCCCAGACCTCGGCGGTGAACCCGTTGAGCAGGAGGCGGTCCGATCCGGTGGCGGGGAAGACATCGACGAGGACGCGTCCGTCCCGGGCGCGGACGGCCCTGGGGTCGACGGGGTCCTGTCCGGCGGCCAGCCTGCGCAGTACGTGCAGGTGGGCGCTCACCGTCTGAGCCAGGGCCCAGGGCGCGGTGACCCAGTCCTCGGCGGCCCAGGCCGAGTCGGCGGCGTACCCCTTGGCGGCGGCCGCGTCGGCGACCATGGCGGGCGCGGTCTCGGCGATGCGCGGGAGCATCCGTTCGAGGAGGCGGACGCGTTCCGCGAGCGGGGCGGCGGTCCAGGCGTCGGCGTGTGCGCGGAGTTCGGAGACGGCGAGGTCGAGCGGGCTGGTGTCGAGTGCGGGGGCGGCGCTCACGGGCGGGCTCCTTGGGGGCGGTGGGGGCGGGGTCAGGGGGTCGGGCGGGTCGCGTCGCGGGCCGGGTCGATGAGCCAGAAGGATGCCGCAGCCCCGAGGACGAGGAGAAGACCCGAGAGCACGACGGCGTCCTGGTAGCCGCTGGTGCCCCGGGCGTCCACAAGGCCGCCCACGACGGCCGGGGCGGCCAGCCCGGCCATGGTGACCAGCGCGTTCATGACGCCCAGCGCACCGCCGCGCCTGGTCGGCGGGGCCAGTTCGCTGACGGTGGTCGCCGCGACGGCCGCGTACGAGCCGCCGAACCCGAAGCCGAGGGCGATCAGTGCCGTCTTGGCGGTGGAACCGTCCGCGAGCGGGACGGCCAGGCAGCACAGGGCGCCGAGCGCGAGCAGCGTGCCGCCGACCCAGCCCCGGGCGCGGCGGCTGCCGACGCCCCGCCGCATGAGCCGTCCGGTGACCCCGGCCTGGGCGAGCAGCACGACGGCGCCGATGGTCCAGGGGGCCACGACGACGGTGCCCGCCTCGTCGGCCGTGTGGCCGAGGGCGTTGCGGAGGTAGGACGGCAGCCAGACCAGCATCAGGGCGACGGTCCAGTAGCTGGTGAAGTAGGCGAAGGTGGCGCCGATCCAGGTGCGGCTGGTGAGGATCGCGCGATACGGGACCGGGGCGGCGGGAGCCTCCTCGCGTACGGGGGTACGGGCGGTCTCCACGCGGTGTCCGCCGTCGGCGCCGAGCACCTTCCAGACTGCGGCCCATACGAGGCCCGCGGCTGCCAGCACCCACAGGGCGGTGCGCCAGCCGTGGTGCTGGATGACCCAGGACAGGCCGGGCGCCGAGGTGATCACGCCGAGCGTGACGCCGAGGGTGATCAGGGCGCCCGGCAGGTTGCGGCGGTCGTTCGGGAACCAGGCGAGGGTGGCCTGCTGGGCCACGGGGAAGGCCGGGCCCTCCGCCGCGCCGAGGAAGACCCGGGAGGCGACGAGGACGGCGAGGCCGCCGCCGATCGCCGCGGGGACCTGGGCCACGGACCACAGCAGCGCCATGAGGAGCAGCAGGATCTTCGGCGAGACCCGGTCGGCGGCGAGGCCGACCAGGACGGCGGCGACGGAGAAGAGCAGGAAGAACGCGCCGTTGACGAGGCCGAACTGCGTGGCACTCAGGTGCAGGTCCGCACGGATCTCGTCGGCGGCGAGGCCGAGTACGGACTTGTCGGCGAAGTTGACCATCATGAAGACCACGAGGAGCACGGTCACCGTCCAGGCCCGGGTGCGGGTGCCGGCGGGTGCCACCGTTTCGGTGGGGTGCTGGGGCCGTTCGATCGGTGCCGCGGTCATGGGATCTCCCGAGAGGATGGGGCCGAAGGGGTCAGGAGAGCGGCACGCCGGCGATGGCGATGCGCTCCATGATCCGGCGCTGCGGGAAGTAGTCGTTGATCGCGTAGTGCTGGGTGGCGATGTTGTCCCAGATGGCGATCGAGTCGGCCTCCCAGTGGAAGCGGACCTGGTACTCGGGGATGCGGGCCTGGAGGACCAGGATGTCGAGCAGTTCGCGGCTCCCGGCGTCGGACAGGCCGTTGATGCGGGTCGTGAAGGGCTCGGTGACGTACAGGGTCTTGCGACCGCTGCGCGGGTGGCGGACGACGACCGGGTGCTCGACCTGCGGCCAGGACTTGCGGAACTCGGCCTTCTGCTCGTCGTTCATGAGGGCGCCCCAGCTGGGTGCCCAGTCGTGCACGGCGGTGAGTTCGGCGATGCGGGCCTTCAGGTCGTCGGGCAGGTTGTCGTAGGCGGCGGCCATGTCCGCCCACATCGTGTCGCCGCCGGCCGCGGGCACCTCCACGGCGCGCAGGACGGAGCCGAGCGCCGGGTTGACCATGAACGAGTGGTCGCTGTGCCAGATGTTCTTGTTGCCGGCTGCCTTGGCGTCCTTGGCGAGGCGCGAGACGCCGGCCGTGCCGGTCTTCGGGAAGAACGGGTTGGGCTCCGGCGGGCCCCAGACGCCGGACAGGGCCAGTTGGTGCTCGGCGGTGAAGCCGGTCTGCTCGCGGAAGAAGATCACCTTCCACTCCAGCAGCGCCTGGCGCAGCTCCTCGGCGAGCTCCTCGGTGATCGGGCGGGTCAGGTCGACTCCGTCGAGCACGGCGCCGAAGTGCGGGGTGAGCGGGCTGATCCCGACCTGCCGGTACGTGTTCGGCTCGGCGCCGGGCGCGAGCCGTTCGAGGGTCCGGCTCCCGTAGTGCATGAGCGGCTTGTCGAGGACCGGCTTCGGGTTCGTGACAGCGGTCTGCATGGGTGTTTCCTCCCGGCGGTGCGCTAATTACGTAACCAGCAGTATCGATATGAGGATGCGGCGGGGCAAGGGGTGTGGCGCATCGATTTCCGGGGGATCTCGCGGACCGTCCGGTGCCCGTTCCGAGCGGTTTCGGGCATGCCGAAGCGCCCGGCGGCGGGCCGGGTCACGGGCGAAGGGCGTTACGCGGGGGCGGCGACCGCCCGGCCGATCAGGTCCACCACGGAGTCCACCAACCGCTGGTCCGGCAGGCGCTGTTCGCCGACCATACGGAAGACCAGCGAGGCGGCGACGAGCGTCGCGGCGGCGGCGATGTCGACGTCGTCCCGGACGTCGCCGCGCGCCACCCCGCGCTCCAGGAGGTGGCGGGTCTCGCTCATCACGCGGGCCGCGTAGTCGCGGTACGCGCCCGGCTCGGCACCCGCCTCCGACGCCGATCCGATCACCCCGGCGAGCAGCCGCGCGACACCCGGCTGCCGGTACGCCTCCATGCGCGCCGTCAGCACGGCGCGCAGCTCGGCCCGGAAGTCACCCATGTCGGGGACGGTGAGCGGCCCGATCCGGGACTCGGCGGCGGCCAGGACCAGGTCCTGCTTGGTGGCCCAACGCCGGTACATGGCCGGTTTGCTGACGCCGGCGCGGGCGGCGACGGCGTCCATCGTCAGGGCACCCATACCGTTCTCCGTGACCAGCTCGACCACGGCCTCCAGGACGGCCCGGGTGACCCGCTCCTCGCGGGGTCTGCCGGGGCCCCGCTTCGCCTTGGTCACCTGTTCGTCGGCCATGTCCCGACCCTACGCGGCCGGGCCCCGCCGCCCGCCGCAGGGGTACGGGGCCCGGGCTCACCGCGTCAGCTCGTCGCGCAGCACGTGCTTGGTGATCTTCCCGGACGGGGTGCGCGGCAGGCCGGGGCGCAGCACGAGCTCGCGGGGCACCTTGTAGCGGGCGATCCGGGTCTCCAGCCATGCGCGGACGCCCTCCAGGTCGAGTGCGGCACCCTCGCGAGGGACGACCACAGCGACCACGGTCTCGCCCCACTGGGGATGGGGCCGGCCGACGACGGCGACGTCCAGGACGTCCGGGTGGCCGCGCAGGGCGCCCTCCACCTCCTGCGAGGCGACGTTCTCGCCGCCCGTGATGATCACGTCCTTCATCCGGTCCACGACCGCGACGAACCCGTCCTCGTCCACCCGGCCCAGGTCGCCGGTGCGGTACCAGTCGCCCGCGAACACCTCGGCGGTGGCCTTCTCGTCGTCCAGGTAGCCCGCCATGCGGGTGTCGGAGCGCAGCCAGATCTCGCCGGTCTCCCCCGCCCCCGCGTCCGTGCCGTCCTGGCGCACGACCCGCAGCTCGACCCCGGGCATGCCGCCCCTGCCGATCGCACCGGCCTTGGCGACCTGCTCGACGGGCGGCAGCGAGGCGCCGACGGGGCCCGTCTCGCTCATCCCGTACACCTGGTGGAAGTCCTCGGAGCCGTACGCCTTCATCAGGCGGCGCACGGTGTCCGCGTCGAGCGGCCCCGCGCCGTAGATCCAGGCCCGCACGGACGAGAGGTCGTACGAGCCGAACTCGGGGACCGCCTGCGTCGGCGCGATGAGCGCGATGGGGGCGCCGAACATCGCGGTGACGCGTTCGCGCTGGATGACCTCCAGCATGCCCCGGGGTTCGTACTCGCGCTGGAGCACCAACGTGCCGCGCGTCAGCAGCGTGCCCATCACCCAGTTGTTGAGCGGGGACGCGTGCCAGACGGGCATGCAGATCAGGAACCGCTCGTCCCGGCGGAGCGGGATGGCGGCGGCGGTGTAGGCCGCGGTCAGGGTGATCGTCCGGTGGGTGTGGACGCAGCCCTTGGGGGTGCCGGAGGTGCCCGAGGTGTACAGGATCTGCGCGACCTCGCCGTCCGTGCCCGGCTCCCCGGCGAACGGCTCGGCGGCTGCGATCCGGGCCTCGAACGCGTCGGCGGGCAGGGCGTCCGGCCCGGTGTCGGGGTGGCTGACCAGCCAGGTCACCCCGGCTTCGGCGGCGGTGGCGCGCTCACCGATCTCCGCGTCGACCAGAGCGATCCTGGCTCCGCAGTGGGTCAGCCGGCGCGCCACCTCGCCCGTCCGGAGCTTGTGGTTGACGGGGACCAGGGTGGCGCCCGCGTACCAGGCGCCGAAGGCGGCGAACAGGAATGCCGGGGTGTTGTACGTCATCACGGCCAGCCGGTCGCCCGGCCGGAGCCCGGCCTCCCGCAGCACGGTCGCGGCGCGGCGGGCCGCGTCGGCGAATTCCCGGTAGGACCACCGCTGCTCACGGTAGACGACCGCTTCGTGGTCGCCGGCCGAGCGGACTGCGCTGTCCAGCAGGGTACTGAGGTGCATCACGTTCTCCTGACGAGCCGGACCGTGCGGACGGACCATGGCGGGAAGCTATGAATGATGGTTCACTTCTTTCATGGCCTACCGCAAGACCCCAGCCGAAATCAGTCGGCTCGAAGCAGCCAGGGAGCACCTGATCGCCGCCGCCACCTCGGTGGTCACGGAGGTCGGCTGGTCCCAGGCGTCGGTGACCGCCGTCGCCGACTCGGCCGGCATCGCGGCCGGCTCCGTCTACCAGCACTTCTCCTCGAAGGCGGCCCTGGCCGTCGAGGTGTTCCGGCGCGCCGCCGGACGCGAGGTGGAGGTACTCGGCGAGGTGCTGCACGAACCGGGTACACCGGTCGAACGGCTCGCCCGAGGTGTCGAGGTCTTCGCCCGCCGGGCGCTGGAGAACCGCGGCCTGGCCTACGCGCTGCTCGCCGCCCCCGCCGATCCGGCGGTCGGCGCCGAGCGGCTGGAGTTCCGCCGCCGCTACCGGGCGCTGTTCGCCGAGGTCGTCCACGAGGGCATCGAGGAGGGCCTGCTGCCCGCGCAGAATGGCGAGATCACCGCCGCCGCACTCACCGGCGCGGTCGGCGAGGTCCTGGTCGACCCGCTCGGCGCCCGGGACGAGGAGACCACCGGGGCGCTGCTGACCGAACTCGTCGCCATGGCCCTGCGCTGTGCGGGCGCCCCGCGCTCTTGACCATTCCGCGTATCACTACCCCTGGAGGCCCCGTGTCCACGACCGTCCCGCCCCGCAGCAACCCCACCGCCGCGACCCACGAAGTGACCAACCAGGCACCGCCGTTGACCGGGCACGACGTGGCCGACGACGCGGTGCTCCTTGAGGGTCTGCGCCGTGAGGGGGCCGAGTGGCACATCGAAGAGCTGCACCGGCTCGGCCGGCTCGCCGGCAGCGCGCAGGCCCAGGGGTGGGCCGAGCAGGCCAACGTCAACGAGCCCGTGCTCCGCACCCACGACCGCTACGGCCACCGCGTGGACGAGGTGGACTTCCACCCCGCCTACCACCGCCTGATGAACGTCTCGGTTGGTGCGGGCCTGGCCGGTGCCGCCTGGGCCGACGAGCGCCCCGGCGCCCATGTCGCGCGCGCGGCCGGCTTCATGGTGATGTCGACGCTGGAGGCGGGCCACCTGTGCCCGGTCTCCATGACGTACGCCGTTGTCCCGGCCCTGCGGCACGCCCCCGACCTGGCCAAGACGTACGAGCCGCTGCTGACCGGCCGGGTGTACGAGGCCGGGCTGCGCACCCCCGCCGAGAAGCCCGGGCTGCTCGCCGGAATGGGCATGACGGAGAAGCAGGGCGGCACCGATGTGCGCGCCAACACCACCGCCGCCACCGAGGCGGGCGACGGCACCTGGCGGCTGCGTGGGCACAAGTGGTTCACCAGCGCCCCGATGAACGACCTGTTCCTGGTGCTCGCCCAGGCACCGGGCGGCCTCTCCTGCTTCCTGGTGCCGCGCGTCCTGCCGGACGGCAGCCGCAACACGTTCCGCATCCAGCGGCTCAAGGACAAGCTCGGCAACCGGTCCAACGCCAGCAGCGAGCCGGAGTTCGACGACACGGTGGCCTGGCTCGTCGGACCGGAGGGCAAGGGCGTGCGCACCATCATCGACATGGTGACGATGACCCGCCTGGACTGCGTCCTCGGCTCGGCCGCCGGCATCCGGGCCGCGCTCGCCCAGGCCGCCCACCATGTGCGCCACCGCGCGGTGTTCGGCGCCAAGCTGATCGACCAGCCGCTGATGCGCAACGTGATCGGGGACCTCGCGGTCGAGTCCGAGGCGGCGACGACGCTCGGGCTGCGGCTCGCCGGGGCCGCCGACCGCGCCCAGCGGGGCGACGCACAGGAGCGGGCGTTCCTGCGGCTGGCCACGGCGGTGTCCAAGTACTGGGTGTGCAAGCGCCAGCCGGTCGCGGTCGCTGAGGCGCTGGAATGCCTCGGCGGCAACGGCTACGTCGAGGACTCGGGCATGCCGCGCATGTACCGGGAGGCGCCGCTCAACGGCATCTGGGAGGGCTCGGGCAATGTGAACGCCCTTGACCTGCTGCGGGCGCTGGCCCGGGAGCCGGAGTCGCTGGATGCCTTCCGGGGCGAGGTGGAGGCCGCCTCGGGGGCGGACCGCCGGCTCGACGCGGCCTGGCAGGAGCTGCGCGGTGAGCTGGTCCTGACCGAGGACGCCCCGCTGCGGGCCCGGCGGCTCATCGAGCGCGCGGCGCTGGTGCTCCAGGGCTCACTGCTGGTGCGGCACGCGCCGACGGCCGTCGCCGACGCGTTCTGCGCCTCCCGGCTGGCCGGGGACCGAGGACTCGCCTTCGGCACGCTGGCGGCGGACACGGACTTCGCGGGGCTGCTGGAGCGGCTGCCCGCGTAAACCCCCGGACGACGGAGCCGGACCGCCCTCACGGGTTGTGCGGCTCCGTTTCCATGAGCCGCCGCACCTCCGCCGCGTGGGCCGTGCCCGCCGGGTACGGCAGGGCGGCGGCCAGGGTCTCGGCCTGGTGCAGGGCCTCGCGCGCAGCGGTGTCGTCGCCCAGCCGGAACAGGGCCAGGGCGAGGACCGTCCGCGCGTCGGCCTCCGCGATCCGCTCGCCCGTCCGGGCCGTGCGGGCGGCCTCGTCGGCGGCCAGCCGGCGCGCGGGTGCTGGGCGCCCGCTCTGCAGCTCTGCCCAGGCCGCGAGCACCGGAACGGCCCGCTCGTGGCCCTCCAGGGCGCGGCGCGCGTGGCCCGGGAGCCCGTCGCGAAGGGCGAGTTCGGCGCGGGCCGCCCGCACCTCGTGGCCCGCCTGCCGGTCCACGAGCCCCGGTGACGACCGCGCCCTGTCGAGCGGGACGGCGGCGGCGCGGGCGTCCCCGGTGCGCATCCGGACCAGGGCGAGGGCCGCCAGGGCGTACGGAAGGCACCAGGCGTCGTCCTGCTCGGCGCCCACCACCGCCGCTTCGGCCAGGGTGCGCGCGGTGGCGAACTCCTGGAGCAGCAGCCACAGTTCGGCGAGGTTCGCACGTTCGAAGGCGGCGCCGGCCTGGTCTCCCGACTGCTCGACGAGGTCGAGGGCCCGCTGCCCGGTGGCCACCGCCTCACGGAGCCGGCCGCCGCGCCGCTCGTTCTCCCGCAGGGTCGAGAGGACCTGGCCGAGCAGGGTCGGGTCCCCGCATGCCTCGGCGGGCGCCGGCGCGAGATCGGCGGCCTCGTGGGCCTCGTCCAGACGCCCGGTCAGCCCGAGGACGCCGGCCCGCAGCGAGTGGACCCGGGCGAGCAGCCCCTCCCCCGGTCTGCCCGGCACCCGCAGCGCGGCGGCCAGGGCCTGCTCGGCGGCCGGCAGGGCGTCCTCGTAACGCCCCTGGATGCGGCACAGCACCGCCTGCGCGTGATGGTGGCCGGCGGCCGCTTCCAGCGGGGTGTCCGCCGTCACGGGGTGCGCGGCAAGCACCTGCCGGCCGGCGTCGGGCAGGCCTGGCGGCGGGACCGCGTGACGCGGCGGCCCGACGCGGTCCCTCAGCGGCGGCGGGCCGGCGCCCCGGCCTCCCGCAGCCGCCGCCAGACCGCCTTCGCCGCGTGGTGTCCGGACATGCCGTGCACACCCGGTCCGGGCGGGGTCGCCGACGAGCAGAGGAAGACCGCCGGGTGCGCGGTGGCGTACGGGACACGGGCGAGCTTGGGGCGGATCACGGTCTGGAGGCCCGCGAAGGCGCCGCAGGCGATGTCGCCGTCCACGTAGTTCGCGTTGCGCTTCGCGATGCCGGGCGGGCCCGCCACCGCGCGGGCGAGCACCAGGTCGCGGAAGCCGGGGGCGAACCGCTCCAGCTGCCGTTCGATGACCTCGGTCGCGTCGCCCTGCCAGCCGGCCGGGACGTGCCCGTACACCCAGAACACGTGCTTGCCCTCGGGCGCCCGGGAGGGGTCGACGAGGCTGGACTGGGCGGTGATGAGGAACGGGACGCTCGGGTCGCGGCCCTCGACCGCCCGGTGCAGCGCGTCGTCGATCTCCCCGGCGGTGGGGCCGATGTGCACGGTGCCGGCCCGGCGGGGTTCCTCGGCGGTCCAGGGCACCGGGCCCGAGAGCGCGTAGTCGATCTTGAAGCAGGAGGCGCCGTAGCGGTACCCCTGGTAGGCGCGGCCGAGGCCGGCGATCCGGGCGAGCGCGGTCGGCGAGGTGTCGAAGACGTAGGCGCGGGCGGGCGGCAGTTCGTCGAGGCGCCTGACCTCCGTACCGGTCGTGATGGTGCCGCCCAGCTCGCGCAGGTACGAGGCGAGCGCGTCGGAGATGGCCTGGGAGCCGCCGCGCGGCACGGGCCAGCCCCGCTCGTGCGCGGCCAGTGCGAAGAGCAGCGCGATGCCGCCGGTCGCGAGGCCGTTCGTGGGCGCGATGGCGTGCGCCGCGAGGCCGGCGATCAGGCCGCGCGCCTTCTCGCCACTGAACCGGCGGGAGAGCAGGGCGGCGGGCTGGATCGCGTCGAGCCCGAAGCGCGCCCAGCGGTACAGGTCGCTGGGAAGCCCGTCCCACGGGGTGCGCAGGAAGTCCCGGGCGAGGCCGTCCCAGTGGCCGAGGTAGGGGGCGAGCAGCCGGCGGTAGGCGCCCGCGTCCCCGGGCCCGAGGCTCATCGCGGTCTCCCCCACCGACGTGGCGAGGACGGCGGCGGTGCCGTCGGGGAAGGGGTGGGCGAGGGCGAGGTCGGGCTGGAGCCACTGGAGGCCGTGCCGGGCGAGCGGCATGTCCTGGAAGGCGGGCGAGCCTATGGCCAGGGGGTGCACCGCGGAGCAGGGGTCGTGCCGGAAGCCGGGGAGCGTCAGCTCCTCCGTGCGCGCGCCGCCGCCGACCGCGGGCCCGGCCTCGAAGACCTGGACGGCGAAGCCCCGGCGGGCCAGTTCGACCGCGGCGGTCAGTCCGTTGGGGCCCGCGCCCACCACGACCGCATCGAGCATGGACGGCACCTTCGGACTCCTTTGTCAGCCGACGGTCGGAGCACCCAGGATATTCGCAGGCACCGACAGCCGGAGGGCGGGTAGTGTCCCCGCCCGATGACTGCACACGACTTCGCCCGGTCCGAGGGCTCCCACCTGTCCGGCCGGATCGCCGAGATGGCCGCACGGCTCACCGAAGTGCCCGGCGTCCGGGCCGTCCTGCTCGGCGGCAGCCGGGCCCGGGGCACCCACCGCCCGGACTCCGACTGGGACCTGGGCGTCTACTACCGGGGCACGCCGGACACCGCCGCCCTGTCCGCGCTGGCCGCCGCTTTCCAGAGCTCGCCTGTCGAGGTGACCGGTCCCGGCGGATGGGGACCGTGGGTCAACGCCGGGGGCTGGCTGCGGGTGGACGGCGTCCAGGTCGACTGGATCCTGCGCGACCTGGACCGGGTCGAGGCCGTCTGGGCCGGCTGCCGGGAGGGCCGCTACGAGGTGGGCGTGCAGCCGGGCCATCCGCTGGGCTTCTGGTCACCGGCGTACCCGGGCGAGGTCGCCCTCGGGCGCGTACTGTCCGACCCGGGCGGCGAGTTGACGGCCCTCCGGAAGGAGACGTCGGTCTACCCCGAGCCGCTGCGCCGGGCGCTCGCCGAGGCGGCCTGGGAGGCGGACTTCTCGGTCGCGGGGGCCCGCAAGTCGGCCCCGGCCGGGGACCGGCTGCACGTCTCCCTCTGCCTCTCCCGCGCCTTCGGCATCCTCGCCCAGTCGCTCCACGCCCACCACCGCACCTGGTGCCTCAACGAGAAGGGTGCGCTCGCGGCGGCCGCCGCCCTGCCCGAGACACCGGCGGACTTCACGGCCCGGGTGGACGCGGCGCTGCGCGGGCTGGACGCGGCGGCGGTGGAGACGGCCGCGGAGCTCGTGCGCGAGGTGCGCGAGGTGCTGGCCACCGCCTCCTGACCGGGTTCAGTCCGCGCGGATGGCCCGGGTTCAGTCCGTGCGGATGGCGGTGACGCAGCGGGCCAGCAGGTCGCGCAGGGTGTCGCGTTCCCCGGGGGTGAGCGCGTCCGCGATCCGGCGTTCGATGCGCACCGCTCGCTCGTCCGCCCGGTGCAGGGTCTCCGTCCCGGCTTCCGTGAGGCGGGTCTCCAGCATCTTCTGGTGGTAGGGGTGCGCGGACCTGGCGATCAGGCCGCGCTCCTCCAGGTGCTTGAGCACCGCCGCCATCGCCTGGGGCGTCACCAGGCACGCCCGGGCCAGCGCGGCCCCCGAGATCCCGGGGCTGTCGGAGAGCGCGAGCAGCGCCGCGTACTGCGCGACCGTCAGGCCGTCGTCCTTCAGCGCGGCGCTCTTCGCCGCCATGAGGGCCTGCTCGGCGCGCTTGATGTCCAGTCCGAGGCGTTCACCGGCGGTCATTCCCATCCTGCGAGCGTACAGCCACGCATATGCGACAGGGTCCGAGCATGCGACAGCCATGGAATTAATATCAAGACCTTGATATAACTCAGGCCATGGATATCTATACGGCACCCGACACCTTCGATCGCACTGTTCTCATCACCGGCGCCACCCAGGGGCTCGGCCTCCACCTGGCCCGCGACCTGGCCGGCCGCGGCGCGACGCTGCTCCTGCACGGCCGCGACCGGGCCCGGCTCGACCGGGCCGCCGCCGAGGCGCGGGAGCTCTCGGCCGGCCGGGCCGAGGTCCGCACCTATCTCGCGGACCTCTCGGACCTCGACCGGGTCCGGGCCATGGCGGCGGACATACGCGCTGCCGAGCCCCGACTCGACGTGCTCGTCAACAACGCGGTGGCCGGCGGCGGCAGCGAGCCGCTGCGCCGCGAGTTCGGCGCCCAGGGCCATGAACTGCGTTTCACCGTCAACCACCTGACGCCATATCTGCTGGTCAAGGAGCTGCTGCCGCTGCTGTCGGCGTCGGCGCCCGCGCGGGTGATCCAGGTGGCCTCGATGGGGCAGCTCCCGGTCGATCTGGACGACGTCATGATGGAGCGCGGCTACGAGGGCCTGGAGGCGTACTGCCGGAGCAAGCTCGCGATGATCATGTCGACGTTCGACCTGGCCGAGGAGGAGACGGCCCGCACCGGCGTCACCGTCAACGCCCTGCATCCGGCGCACCTGATGGACACGGAGGGCGTGCGGGCGTACGGGCTGACGCCGGCCGTCTCCATCGACGAGGGGGTGCGCCCGGCGGTGCGGCTGATCACCGACCCGGCGCTCGCGGAGGTGAGCGGCCGCTACTTCGACCGGTTCATGGACGCGCGGGCGCACGAGCAGGCGTACGACCCCGAGGCCCGCAAGCGCCTGACCGCGCTGACCCGCGAACTGCTGGGCCTCTGACCGGCCGCCCGCCCGCCGTCAGGCGCCCGTGCGCAGCGCCGCCAGTACGCGGTCGGCGGTGGCGCGGTCGCGGGCGGCGGTGAAGGGCAGGGCGTTGCCGCCGGCGATACGGAAGGGCTCGCCGGACAGCGTGGACTGCGTGCCGCCCGCCTCCGTGACGAGGAGGAGCCCCGCCGCGTGGTCCCAGGCGTACTCCCAGTTGAAAGCGACGGCGTCGCTCTCGCCCCGGGCGACCGCGAGGTATTCGAGGCCCGCCGAGCCGCAGGGGCGGGCGGCGAAGCCGTCGGCGCGCAGGCCGAGCAGGGCGCGCTTCTGCTCGTCGGAGGTGTAGTCGGGGTGCGACATCGCGACGCGCAGCACCGCGTCGGGGGCGGGCGAGCCGGCGTGTATCGCGGTGCCGTCGACGTGGGCGCCCCGGCCGCGGACGGCGACGGCCATCTCGTCGAGGGCGGGGGCGTACGTCCAGGAGGCCACCACCTCGCCTCGGTGGGCGAGGGCGACCAGGGTGCAGAAGCCGGTTTCGCCGCGTACGAACTGGCGGGTGCCGTCGACCGGGTCGACGATCCACACGGGGGCGTCGCCGCCCAGGGCCTCGTACACCTTCGGGTCGGCGTGGACGGCCTCCTCGCCGACGACGACGGAGCCGGGCAGGAGGCGGCCGAGCGAGGCGGTGAGGTGCTCCTCGGCGCGCCGGTCGGCGACGGTCACCAGGTCGTGCGGGCCGTTCTTCTCGACGATCTCGTCTTCGGCGAGCTGCCGGTGGCGGGGCATGATCTCGGCGGCGGCCGCCGCGCGGACCGCCGCCTCGATGTCGGTCAGGTCACCGGCGAGGAAGTCATCGATCATGCCCCCAGCCAATCATGTGCGCCGGGGACACCGGAGACCCGGGGCGGCCCCCCGTGGCGCACGCGCTCCGGGGGGGCCGGGAGGGTCAGCCGTTCACCGTCCACTTCTGGTTGGCCGTGCCGGCGCAGGTCCAGATCTGCAGCGGGGTGCCGTTGGCGGAGTTGTTGCCCGTGACGTCCAGGCACTTGTTCGCCTGGGGGTTCACGATGTCGCGGGCCCCGCTGACCGCCCACTTCTGCGCGGCGGAGCCGTTGCAGTCCCAGAGCTGGACCTTGGTGCCGTCCGCCGTGCCGCCGGAGGCCACGTCGAGGCACTTGCCGAGGGCCCGGATCGTGCCGTCGGTGCCCACGGTCCACTTCTGCGCGTTGGTGCCGTTGCAGTCGTAGAGCTGGACCGGGGTGCCGTTGGCGGTGTTGGCGGCGGCGACGTCGACGCACTTGCCGGCGAAGCCGGTGATCCGTCCGCCGGTACCGGGCTGCTGGGTGTCACTGGTGGTGACGCGGACGTGGTCGACGACGAGCTGGTTGGGGAAGGCGGTGCTGCCGTCGGGGTCGCCGGGCCAGTAGCCGCCGACCGCGAGGTTCAGGATGAGGAAGAAGGGCTTGTTGAAGGCCCAGGCGTTGCCGTTGGTGTCGGCGGGGGTGCGGTGCTGGTAGACGTTCCCGTCGACCGACCAGGTGATCGAGTCGGGGGCCCAGTCGACGGCGAAGGTGTGGAAGGCGTCGGCGAAGGCCTGGCCGTTCGGCAGGGTGTAGCCGGCGCCGATGCCTCCGGAGCCGGAGTAGCCGGGCCCGTGCAGGGTGCCGTGCACGGTGGAGGGCTCGAAGCCGACGTTCTCCATGATGTCGATTTCACCGGAGTTGGGCCAGCCGACCTGCCCGATGTCGTTGCCGAGCATCCAGAACGCCGGCCACATGCCCTGGCCGCGCGGGATCTTCATCCGCGCCTCGACGTGCCCGTACGCCTGGGTGAACTTGCCCGAGGTGTTCAGCCGCGCCGAGGTGTACTGGCAGGTGCCGTACCAGCACTGGTAGTTGGAGGGGTTCTCCTTGCGCGCGGTGATGACCAGGTGGCCCTGGCCGTCCAGCGCGGCGTTCTTGTTGCCCGAGGTGTAGTACTGCCGCTCATGGTTGTTGACGTTGTCGCCGGTCTCGATCTGCCACTTGCTGCCGTCGACGGCCGAACCGGCCGCCCCGTCGAACTCGTCGGAGAACGTCGTCGTGGCGGTGGCGGCGGCCTGTGACATCGGTGCGGCGCCCGCCGTGGCGGGGCCGCCGGCGCCGGCCAGCCCTGCGGTGGCCAGGGCGAGGGCGAGGGCCGGGAGTACGGAGCGCAGCAGGCGCCGCGAAAGGCGTGGGGAGTCCATGACTCTCCCTTCCGGTGTGTGTGCGGGGAGGGAAGGGGAACCCCGCCGTGCGCACGCAGGTAGATCATGCGCATGACAGGTAGAGCAGACGCGGTGGAGCGGACGCTGAGCACTTGGTTCGCTACGTGATTTAAGAAGTGAAGGAAGGCGGTGTCAAGACTTTGGTACGGACCACAGGAGTCGAAGCGACAACCGGTCCGCACACGCCAACGGCCCGCGGGCATGGGCGACATTCCTGCGGATCATTGCTTCAGCGCGTCGCGGGAACGGCCGTCGCCTTGCCCAGCGGGTCGTCGCCCAGCAGGGTTTATCCCACTTCGAGCAAACGTTGCACGGACACGCGAGCGTCAGTCTGGTGCGGGCTCCGGCCCCGGCACCAGGTCCGGGCCGGTCCCGCCACGACCTCGCAATACGGCCTTAGCAAACGGCCCGGACAGATCATGATTTGTACGTAGTCGCTCGTTGCCGTGTTAACGGCCCGGCCGGGGGCGCGACCGGCGGACTATTCCGTCCGCCGGTGGCGTTGTGCCTGGTCGGAGCCCGTACGCAGGTGGACGGGCCGGGTGGAAGTGGAGGCAGGGCTGTGCACGGTGAGTACAAGATCCCCGGCGGCAAGCTAGTCGTGGTGGACCTGGAGGTCGAGGGCGGCGCACTGCGTGACGTCCGGGTGGCCGGTGACTTCTTCCTGGAGCCGGACGAGGCGATCCTCGCGATCGACGCGGCGCTGGAGGGCGCCCCGGCGACCACCGACACAGTGGCCCTGGCGGCCCGGATCGACGCGGCGCTCCCGGAGTCGACGGTGATGCTCGGGCTCACGTCGGAGGGCGTCGCCGTCGCCGTACGCCGGGCGCTGGCGCAGGCCACGGAGTGGAGCGACTACGACTGGCAGCTCATCCACGACGCCCCGCAGTCCCCGGCGCTGCACATGGCGCTGGACGAGGTCATCACGGCGGAGGTCGCCGCGGGGAGGCGGCCGCCGACGCTCCGGGTGTGGGAGTGGGACTCGCCCGCGGTGATCATCGGCAGCTTCCAGTCCTTGCGCAACGAGGTCGACGCCGAGGGCGTGGACCGCCACGGCGTCACCGTCGTACGGCGGATCTCCGGCGGCGGCGCGATGTTCGCGGAGCCGAGCAGCACCATCACTTACTCCCTCGCGGTGCCCCAGTCCCTCGTCTCCGGGCTCTCCTTCGCGGACAGTTACGCGTATCTCGACGACTGGGTACTCGAAGCGCTCGGCGACATGGGCATCAAGGCGTGGTATCAGCCGCTCAACGACATCGCCACCGAGGTCGGCAAGATCGCGGGCGCGGCGCAGAAGCGCGTGGTCGGCCCGGACGGCGGCCCCGGCGCGGTGCTGCACCACGTGACCATGTCGTACGACATCGACGCCGACAAGATGCTGGAGGTGCTGCGCATCGGCAAGGAGAAGATGTCCGACAAGGGCACGAAGAGCGCCAAGAAGCGCGTCGACCCTTTGCGCCGGCAGACCGGGCTGCCGCGCCAGGCCGTCATCGAGCGGATGATCGAGTCCTTCCGCAACCGGCACGGGCTGACCCGGGGCGAGGTGACCCCGGAGGAGCTGGCCAGGGCCGAGGAACTGGTCCGTACGAAGTTCGCGAACGAGGAGTGGACGGCCCGGGTGCCCTAGGCTGTCTTGTCCTGGAACCCCGGCGGCAGGCGGTCCTGCCAGCGCAGGTCCGCCTCCAGCTGTGCGGCCAGCGAGACCAGCCGTTCCTCGCTGCGCGACGGGCCGAGGAGCTGCGCGCCCACCGGGAGGCCGTCCCGGGTGAAGCCGGCCGGGACGTTGACGCCCGGCCAGCCGAGCACGTTCCACGGCCAGGCGTACGGGCACGCCTCGGTGATCGCGACATCGGTGCGCCAGGCGCTCAGCCCGTCGAACGTGCCGATACGGGGCGGAGGCAGCGCGGTCGTCGGCGTGAGCAGCACGTCGAACCCGGCCCCGCCCCGCCCCCGGTGGAACAGCGCCCCGATCCGCCGGTGCTGGTGCACCTCGCGCGCCCGGGCCGCCCGCACGACCCGGCCACCGAGCCGGGTGCCGGTGCGCAGGGCGCTGCGGGTGCGCGCGTCCAGGAGCGCGGGTTCGGGGTGCAGGGCCGCGAGTTCGGCGATGCCCGCGGTGGCGCGGGGCACGAAGCCGAGGCCGATGAGCCCGTAGCGCGGCCGGGCCTCCACCACGTCGTGGCCGAGCCGGGCCAGCGCCTCCGCGATCGCGGTGACCGCGCGGCGCACCTCCGGGTGGGGCGCCGCGCCGGTGAGGGTGAGCGGGGGCCGCCACGCGAGGGCGACGCGCAGCCGGCCCGGGTCGCGGCGGGCGGCGGCCGAGGCGTCGACGGGCGGCGGGCGGTGCGGGTCCTCGGGGTGCGGTCCGGCGACGGCGTCGAGCAGGAGGGCGGCGTCCTCGACGGTCCTGGCCAGCGGACCGTTGACGGTGAGGCCCTGGAAGGCGTCGCTGTGCGGGTGCACGGAGATCCGGCCGCGCTGCGGTTTGATGCCGACGAGGTGGGTCCAGGCGGCGGGGATGCGGACGGAGCCGGCGCCGTCCGAGCCGAGGGCGGCCGGCACGAGTCCGGCCGCGACGGCGGCGGCCGAACCACCGGACGAGCCGCCCGGGGTGTGATCGGTGTGCCAGGGGTTGCGGGTCGCGCCGAACGCGGCGCCCTCGGTGAACGGCCACTGGCCGAGTTCGCAGGAGTTGGTCTTGCCGACGAGCACGGCTCCGGCCGCGCGCAGCCTGCGGACTGCCTCGCTGTCGGCGGTGGCCGCGACCCGGTCCCCGGCGCAGCCGAAGTGAGTGGGCATCCCGGCGACGTCGGTGTCGTCCTTGACCGCGACGGGCACGCCGAGCAGCGGCAGCCGCTCCCCCGCGGCGAGCCTGCGGTCGGCCCCGGCCGCCTCGGCGAGGGCGGCCTCGGCGCGCAGGTGGCGGAAGGCGTTGAGGGCGCCCTGGCTCGCCGCGATCCGGGCCAGGGCGGCGGTGACGAGTGCGGTGGAGGTGGTCCGGCCGTCCGCGAGGTCCCGCGCGCTGTCGGCGAGACCTCGCGGTGCGGGGTCCGGGGCGCCCCGGTCCGGTACGGGTTCCTCGGCCGTTCGGGTGGTTGGGGCTGAGGACATGGGCGGCTCGCCTCCTCGTACCGTCAGGTGCGTCCGTGCACCTGTCCGCGCGACCGGACTTACTGGAGGGTAACAAGTGGGCGCGCCGCCCTCAACCGTTCGGGAGGGAGTCCTTACGGTCGGACGCTGATCTCGCCGATGCCCGTGCCGAGGCCGGCGCAGTGCGCGGTGGACTGGCCGGACTGGCCCGGGGCGAGGGTGACGTGCTCGCCGTCCACGTCCGGCGACCAGCCGCAGACCAGGTGCACCCAGAACGTCTGGGTGGTGGAGCCGTTGTTCCGGCACAGCGCGTAACCGGTGTAGTCGTCGACGGCGTGCTTGCCGGTGTCGCAGGACAGGCCGGGCGGTGTGGCGGCGGCCGTGGCCGCGGTGGCCAGTCCGCCCGCCACGGCGAGGGCCGTGGTCAGGCCGGTGACGGCGGCACCGCGCAGCGCGGTACGGGACAGGCTCCCCAGGGTCTTGTTCATGGTGCCCTTTCGGTGGTGACCGTCCGCGGCCGCCGTGGCGGGACGCGGACGGTCGCGTTCGGCTCTGGCGCGGGCGGTGTGCCGGAGCGGGCCGCCCGCGGCCTGCCTAACCCGCCGGCGCCGGAAAACGTCACGCTGCGTAGACGGCACCGGGGCGTTTACGCCGAACGGGCGGCGTTCACTCCCCCGGCGTACGCTCGACTGGACCGGACCGCGGGCACCCGGCGGTCCCCCACGACCCCTTCGCTCAGAGGAGGCGACGTGACCGGTTCACCTCTCGGCACCCGCCCGGCCGCCTGGGCAGCCGCATTCCTGATCGGCGCCGCCGGCACCGGCGTGGTCGGCGGCGTGGCCCATGCGGAGGACATCGACCATCTCACCGCCCAGCAGATCGCCGACCGCTCCCGCGACGCGCTATTGGGCGCGGAGTCGCTGCACGTGTCCACCCGGGGCGATCTCGGCAAGGGCAGCCCGTCCATGGCTCTGGACCTGGCCGTGGACCGGTCCGGCAACTGCAACGGCTCGGTGGACCTGGGCCGGAGCCAGGGCTCGGTGCTGATCGTCAAGCGCGGCGACGACGTGTGGCTGAAGCCGGACGCCGACTTCTGGAAGAACCAGGTGCCCAACGGCGGTTCGGCCTTCGCGGCGATCGTCGGCGACCGCTATCTGAAGGGGCCCGCCGACAGCCCGAGGCTGCGCGGCCTGACGAAGGCGTGCGACCTCAACACCTTCCAGAAGCTCGTCAGCGACAACGCGAACGACGACAGCGGCACCCTCAACAAGGGTCCGAAGACCAACATCGACGGCAACTCGGTCGTGCCGCTGACCCGGATGCGCGGCGACATGACGCTCACCGTGGACGTCGCGGCGACCGGCAAGCCCTATCCGCTGCGGCTCTCGCTGCACGGCGGTGACGGCACGGACGCGGTGGTGGACCTCTCGGACTTCGACCGACCGGTGCCCCGCAACACGCCGTCGCCCGCCGATTCGTACGACGTCAGCGCGCTGCTGAGCCGGACTTCCGCCCCGTCGTGACGCCCGCCATGAGTGCGACGTACACGACGAGCGAGGCCGCGAGGCCCACCGCCCAGCCGTAGTCCGCGAGCGGTTTCAGGAACGGGATGACGCCGTCCGAGGGGAACGGGCCCTCGCCGGGCTTCGAGTGGGAGCCGCCGATGGCCAGCACTCCGCCGACCACGAACGCGGTGACGGCCCGCCAGTTCCAGCCGCCCGTGTACCAGTAGCGCCCGCCGGGCCGGTAGAGGTCGGCGAGGTCCAGCACGGTGCGGCGGACGATCCAGTAGTCGGCGATCAGGATGCCCGCCACCGTACCGAGCAGGCCGCCGACCAGGCCGAGCCAGGTGAAGATGTACAGCTCGGGCGTCTCGGTGAGCTTCCACGGCATGATCACGACGCCGACGACCCCGGTGATCAGCGCCCCGGTGCGGAAGCTGATGAGCTTCGGCGCGAGGTTCGCCAGGTCGTACGCGGGTGAGACCACGTTCGCCGCGATGTTCACGGAGATGGTCGCGACGAGCACGGTCACCAGGGCGTAGAGGAGCCCGAAGACGTTGTCGGTGTGCGCGACCAGCTCGACCGGGTCCCAGACGGCCTTCCCGTAGACGGCCTGGGAGCCGGAGGTTACGAGGACCGAGAGCAGCGCGAACAGGGTCATCGTGGTGGGCAGTCCGAGCGACTGGCCCCGGATCTGGGCCCGTTGGCCCGCTCCGAAGCGGGTGAAGTCCGGGATGTTGAGGGAGAGCGTGGCCCAGAAGGCGATCATGCCCATCAGGGACGGGAAGAAGACGGGCCAGAAGTCCTTGCCCCAGCCCAGCTCGGACGGCTGGTCGAGCAGCGGCCCGAAGCCGCCCGCCTTGACCGCGATCCAGATCAGCAGCACCAGCGCGCCGACGATGACGAACGGCGCGGCCCAGTTCTCGAACCGGCGCAGTGCGTCCATCCCCCGGTAGATGATGGCCAGTTCGAGAACCCAGAACAGCACGAAGCACAGCCAGAGCGTCCACGGCTGGCCGCCGACCTCGGATGCCTCGGCCCAGCCGCCGAACACCTTGCCCAGCAGGGTGAAGATGCCGACGCCGCCGATCCAGGTCTGGATGCCGAACCACGCGCACGCCACCGCCGCCCGGATCAGGGCCGGCAGGTTGGCCCCGCGCAGCCCGAATGACGCCCTCGCCAGCACCGGGAAGGGGATGCCGTACTTGGGTCCGGCGTGGCCGGTGAGCAGCATGGGCCCGAGCACGATCAGGTTGGCGAGCGCGATGGTGAGGACGGCCTGCTTCCAGTCCATGCCGAGCGCGACGAGACCGGACGCGAGCAGCCAGGACGGGATGTTGTGGGCCATGCCGACCCACAGGGCGGTGAAGTTGTACGTGGTCCAGACGCGCCGGGCCAGCGGGACGGGCAGCAGGTCGGCGTTGACGAACCGGTTGTCGTCGGGGACGGCTTCGGGGGCGAGTTCGACGCGGTCGGAGGAGGCCGGTATGGGCTCAGGTGAGGAGGACGGGGACGGAGGTGCGGTGGATGCCATGGCGACTGGACCCTTCGCTCGGGGCGGTGCCGTGCGGGGCGGGGCGCGGGGGGTTCGCGTACGACCGGGGGTTGCGTACGACCGGAGGTTTCGTACGACCGTGGGGGCGGTCAGCCGGTGAGGGCGGGGATGACGGCGGAGCCGTAGGCGTCGATGGTGGCTTCGCGGGCGTCGTGCATGTTGTACACCGCGAACTGGTCGACGCCCAGACCCTTGAGGTGTCTCAGCTTCTCGATGTGGGCGGCGGCCGGTCCGAGGAGGCAGAAGCGGTCCACGATGGCGTCCGGGACGAACGCCGTGTCCGGGTTCCCGGCGCGCCCGTGATGGCTGTAGTCGTAGCCCTGCCGGCCCTTGATGTACGCGGTCAGCTCGTCCGGGACGAGGCCGGAGTGCTCGCCGTACTTGGCGACGAGGTCCGCGACGTGGTTGCCGACCATCCCGCCGAACCAGCGGCACTGGTCGCGGGCGTGGGCCAGGGCCGCTGGCGAGTCGTCGGCGGTGACGTAGGCGGGGGCGGCGACGCAGATGGTGACGGAGTCCGGGTCGCGCCCGGCCCCGGCCGCCGCCTCCCGTACCGCCTTGATCATCCACTCGGTGAGGTAGGGGTCCGCGAGCTGGAGGATGAAGCCGTCGGCCTTCTGCCCGGCGAGCGCGAGGGCCTTGGGACCGTAGGCGGCCATCCAGACGGGGAGCTTGCCGTCCTTGATCCAGGGGATCCGCACCGGCTGCCCGCCGATGTCGGCCTCGCGGCCCTCGGCGAGGTCCCGGATGACGTCGATGGCCTCGCCGAGCCGGGCCAGGGTGTTGGGCGGGCGTCCGGCGACGCGCATCGCGGAGTCGCCCCGGCCGATCCCGCACACGGTCCGGTTGCCGTACATGTCGTTGAGGGTGGCGAAGGTGGAGGCGGTGACCTCCCAGGTGCGGGTGCCGGGGTTGGTGACCATGGGGCCGACCGTGAGGCGGTCGGTGTGTTCGAGGATGCTGCTGTAGATGACGAACGGCTCCTGCCAGAGCACCGCCGAGTCGAAGGTCCAGCCGTAGCGGAACCCGTTGCGTTCGGCGCGGCGCATCAGGCTGATCACGGCCGATGCGGGCGGGTCCGTCTGGAGGACGAGTCCGAAGTCCATGCCCGTTGCTCCTAGTTCAGGTACTGACAGGTGGCGCGTGGGGTGTAGATGCCGTGGCCTGCCCGGCCGGTGTACGTGCGGTGGTCGATGACGACCTCGCCGCGCGAGAGCACCGTCTCGACCCGGCCGGTGAGCCGCTTGCCCTCGTACGCCGAGTAGTCGACGTTCATGTGGTGGGTCTCGGCGGACACGGTCTGCTCGGCCGCCGGGTCGTAGACGACGATGTCCGCGTCCGCGCCGGGCGCGATCGTGCCCTTCTTCGGGTAGAGGCCGAACATCCGGGCCGGTGACGCACAGGCGATCTCGATCCAGCGGCGGCGGGAGATGCGGCCGTCGACGACCGCCTGGTGCAGGAGGTCCATCCGGTTCTCGACGCCCGGCATGCCGTTGGGGATCTTCGAGAAGTCGCCCCGGCCCATCTCCTTCTGCCCGGAGAAGCAGAACGGGCAGTGGTCCGTGGAGACGACCTGGAGTTCGTTGTTGCGCAGCCCGCGCCACAGGACCTCCTGGTGCTCCCGGGGCCGCAGCGGGGTGGAGCAGACGTACTTGGCGCCCTCGAAGTCCGGTTCGGCGAGGTTGTCGGTGGACAGGAAGAGGTACTGCGGGCAGGTCTCGCCGAAGACGGGCAGCCCCTTGTGGCGGGCGGCGGCGATCTCGGCGACGGCCTCGTCGGCGGAGACGTGCACGACGTACAGCGGCGATCCGGCGACGCGTGCGAGCTGGATCGCGCGGTGCGTGGCCTCGGCCTCCAGCGCCACCTTGCGTACGTCGCCGTGGTAGCGGGGGTCGGTGCGGCCGGCGGCGAGGGCCTGTTCGACGAGGACGTCGATGGCGATGCCGTTCTCCGCGTGCATCATGATCAGGCCGCCGTTGGACTCGGCCCGCTGCATGGCGCGCAGGATCTGCCCGTCGTCGCTGTAGAAGACGCCGGGGTAGGCCATGAACAGCTTGAAGGACGTGATGCCCTCCGCCACCAGGAGGTCCATCTCCTTGAGCGAGGACTCGTTCACGTCCGCGAGGATCATGTGGAAGGCGTAGTCGATGGCACAGTTGCCGTCCGCCTTGGCGTACCAGCTGTCCAGGCCCTCGCGCAGGGAGCGCCCGACGGACTGGATGGCGAAGTCGACGATGGTGGTGGTGCCGCCCCAGGCCGCGGCGCGGGTGCCGGTCTCGAAGGTGTCGGCAGCGTATGTGCCGCCGAACGGCATCTCCATGTGGGTGTGCGCGTCGACGCCGCCCGGGATGACGTACTTGCCGGTGGCGTCGACGGTCCGGTCGGCGGTCCAGCCGGCCGCTTCGTCGCTGTCGTGGGCGGCGAGCGCGGCGATCCGGCCGCCGTCGACGAGGACGTCCGCGTGCATCTCGTCCGACGCGGTGACGACCAGGCCGCCGCGGATGACGGTACGGGTCATGGGTACCCCTCCTCGTTGTCCTGCGGGTGGAGCGCGGGTGCGGGGCCCGGCAGGCCCCGCACCGGCGCCGTGGTCAGTGGTCAGCCCACCTCGCGCAGCGCGTCGGCGAGGATCTCCGCGCCCTCCTCCGCCTCCGGGATGGCGAGGGAGAGGGGCGGGGCGATGCGCAGGACGCTGGTGTTGTGGCCGCCGCCCTTGCCGATGAGCAGGCCGCCCTCGCGGGCCGCCTCCAGGACGGCCGCGGCCGCTTCCGGATCGGCCTCGTCGGTGCCGGGCTTCACCAGTTCGACGCCGATCATCAGTCCCCGGCCGCGCACCTCGCGTACCCGCTCCGAGGTGGCGCCGATCGCGCGCAGCCGCTCGATGAGCAGCCCGCCGACGCGGCGGGCGTTGCCCTGGAGGTCGTGTTCGAGGAGGTACGAGAGGTTGGCGAGGCCGGCCGCCATGGTGACCGGTGAACCGCCGAACGTCGAGATGGAGTTGGCGTCCAGGCAGTTCATGACCTCGGCGCGGGCGACGACGCCGCCGATGGACATGCCGTTGCCGATGCCCTTGGCGAAGGTGAGGATGTCCGGCGGCCCGTTCTGCGCGTGGGCCTGCCAGCCCCAGAAGTGTTCGCCGGAGCGCCCCCAGCCCGTCTGCACCTCGTCGGAGATCCACAGCACGCCGTGCCGGTCCAGGACCTCGCGGAAGGCGCCGTAGAGGCCGTCGGGCGGGGAGGTGAAGCCGCCGACGCCCTGGATGGGTTCGGCGATCAGGGCGGCGGGGGCCCTGGTGTGGCCGAGCAGGTCCTCCAGGTCCGCGACGCAGGCGGCGGTGAACTCCTCGTCGCTCAGGTGCGCGTAGGGGCCGCGGGTGCGGACGCCGCCGTGCACGTACAGGGTCTGGAGCGGCGAGAGGCTGGTGGGCGACCAGGCGTTGTTGCCGGTGATGGAGACGGCGGAGAAGGACCGGCCGTGGTAGCTGTTGCGCATCGCGAGGATCTGGTTCGACCTGCGGTACGTGGTGGCCAGGAGCAGGGCCGTGTCGTTGGCCTCGGTGCCGGAGGTGGTGAAGAAGACCCGGGCGTCCGGGATGCCGGAGAGCGAGGCGACGCGCTCGGCCAGCTCGATCATCGGGCGGTTCAGATAGAGCGTGGAGGAGTGGATGATCCGCGCGGCCTGCTCGCTGACGGCCTTGGTGACCTCGGGCAGGGCGTGGGCGGTCATGGTGGTGAGGATTCCGCCGAAGAAGTCCAGGTAACGGTTGCCGTCGGCGTCCCAGACGTGGCGGCCCTCGCCGTGCGTGAGCTCCAGCGGGTGCCGGTAGTAGAGGGCCAGCCACTCGGGGCTGACGGCGAGGTGGCGGTGGTGGAGGCTGCTCACGGCTCGACCAGCCCCTCGTACGCGTCGGGGCGGCGGTCCCGGTAGAAGGCCCACTGCTGCCGGACCTCGTCGATGAGCCCGAAGTCCAGGTCGCGGACGAGGAGTTCCTCCTCCTTGTCGCTCGCGACTTCGCCGACGAACTGTCCGCGCGGGTCGACGAAGTAGCTGGTGCCGTAGAAGTCGTTGTCGCCGTACTCCTCCTGGCCGACGCGGTTGATCGCGGCGATGAAGTACTCGTTGGCGACGGCGGACGCGGGCTGTTCCAGCTGCCAGAGGTAGCCGGAGAGGCCGCGCGAGGTGGCGGACGGGTTGTAGACCAACTGGGCACCGTTGAGCCCGAGTTGTCGCCAGCCCTCGGGGAAGTGCCGGTCGTAGCAGATGTACACGCCCACCTTGCCGACCGCGGTGTCGAAGACGGGCCAGCCGACGTTGCCCGGTTTGAAGTAGTACTTCTCCCAGAAGCCCTTGACCTGCGGGATGTGGTGCTTGCGGTACTTGCCGAGGTAGGAACCGTCGGCGTCGATCACGGCGGCGGTGTTGTAGTAGAAGCCGGACTGCTCCAGCTCGAAGACCGGGACGACGATCACCATTCCGGTCTCGCGGGCCAGGTCCTGCATGCGCCGTACGGTCGGGCCGTCCGGCACCGCCTCGGCCCAGCGGTAGTGCTCCGGCTCCTGCACCTGGCAGAAGTAGGGGGCGTTGAACACCTCCTGGAAGCCGATGATCTTCGCCCCCTGCCGGGCGGCCTCGCGGGCGTGCTCCTCATGCTTGGCGATCATGGATTCGGTGTCGCCGGTCCAGGTCGCCTGGACGAGTGCGGCGCGTACGACGTGGGACATGAGCTGCTCCTTCGACGCGGCGTCAGAGAGCCTCTTCGTGCTTCTTCTACGCCCGTAGACACGTGCGTACGGGAGAACGTAGGCCCCGTCACACCGCGGGGCAAGACCATCGCCGTGAACCGGCTGAGTCGATCATGTTTCACACCCGTGCGGGCCAGTGCGGGCGCGTGCCTCAGCCGAGGCCCGCCACGCGCAGCGCGTGTTCGACGCCCCGCTCCCGCGCCTCGGACACCGTCCGGGCAGCGGCGAGCAGTTGCGGTACGAGCCGGGGCGGGTCGATCGAAGCGACCCCGGCCGCCTCCTGCGGCGACCGGAGGCGAACGAAGGCGCCGAGCAGCGTCTGCGTCAGCGGACTCCGGCCGGCCCGGTCGAGCGCGGCCGCCGCCTCGGCGATCTCGGCGGCCGGACGCGCGACGCCCTGCCGCAGCAGCCGGCCGCAGTCCTCGGCACGCCCGGCGGCCGCGAGCGCGTCCACGGCGGCGGCGAGTCCGTCCGGGGGCAGCGAGGCGACCTCCCACAGCAGGGTCGCCCAGTCCGCGCCGAGCCCTGCCCGGTGCAGCTCGACGGCCAGGAGCGGCAGCCGAAGCGCGGGGAGGGCCGCCGCCTCGCAGAGCACGGCGTGCGCCTCGCCGCTGCGACCCTCGGCCCGCAGCCGGAGCAGCGCGCCGACCGTGGCCTGCGCGGACCGGAGCGCGGCCGGGTCCTGCGACCCCGTGGGCCGCTCCGCGCTCTCCGGGGCGGGGCCGCCGCCGAAGCGGGCGCCGCGCGGGGAGGCGGCCGGGGCGGCGGGCAGGGCGGTCACCGCGTCCACGGCACGAGCGTCCTGAGGCTCAAGACCGGCGAAGCGTGCGCCGGTGAGCTTGCGCCTGCGGGTGGCCGCGGCTTCGTGGGGCTCGGACGCCGGGGCAGCCGGTTTCTTCGAGCGGGCCGGCTCCGGGGCGGCCGGCGTCACATGGGGCGCCGGCTCCGAGGCGGCCGGCCTCACACGGGGCGCCGGCTCCGGGAAGGCCGGGCCCATCGGGGGCGCCGGCTCCTGGGCGTTCACCCCGTCCGGGGCCGCCGTCGCGGCGCCGAACCGGTCCTGCGGCCGGGGCACGGCCGCCACGCGTCGGCGGAGTTCGGCGCAGCGGGCCGCGGCCCGGGCGTGGTCGTCGCGGGCCCAGGCGAGCACGTCCCCGTCTCCGGCCTCCTGAGCCGCCCGCAGCCGCTCGGCGGCGTACGCCTGTTCGCGGAGCATCAGACCGAGCCGCTCCAGCAGCTGTGCGCGCCCGCCCGGGCGGCGGTCGTGGCCGAGGGCGCAGTCGGCGTGGAGCCGGGCGGCGCGCGCCGCCGCCTGCTCCGCGTACGCGGCCCCCCGCACCTGGGCCAGGTCCGCGAAGAGCGACTCCATCACGTCCCAGGGCGGTAGCTCGGCCCCGTTCAGACAGGCGTCCATTCCGGCGGGATCGCGTCGCCGGAAGACGCCGTACCAGCCCCGGCCGGGGTCGAGGAGCGCCACCAGTTCCCGCAGGTGGCGTGCGAAGTCCTGTACCGGTACCGCCTCTTGATGCCTCGTCACTGTCACCGTCGCCTTCGGCCGCCGTCGGCTGGAACCCTCCAGTCCGGGGCATTCGACCGCAGGCGTGTTACGGAACGGCTACGCGCGTTTTGCGGGTCCGAGGCGGCGAGGCCGCGGGGCTCAGAAGGTGATGGCGATGCCGGTGTGGGGGCGCTTGCCGAGGCGGAAGACCATCGCCGGGTAGTCGAGCAGCCAGTACTTCCAGGTGTACTTGCGGCCGATGGCGCGGCGCACGGTGGCCGTGCCCCGTTCGTCGAGCAGCCTGCCGGTGCCCTCGGCGCTCGCCGCGCCCTCCTCGATCCGGCCGCGCACATCGCAGACGGTGACGCGGACCCGACTGTCGTTGCGCAGCCGCTTGACCTTCCAGGAGTCGGTCTTGGTCCAGACGAGCAGTTCGTCGCCGTCGACCGCCGCCCAGACCGGGGTGGCGACGGGCGTGCCGTCCTTGCGGTACGTGGTGAGGCTGACGTACTCGCTGCGCGCGAAGTCCTGGAGGCTCATGGGCCCAGCCTAGGCGGGCCCGAGCGCTATCCGGCCAGCGGTACGGCCGACGGCTCCGGGGAGCAGCGCGGCAGCAGTTCGTCCATGGAGAGGCCGAGCGCCCCGGCCAGGGCGGCGACGGTGAAGAAGGCGGGCGTGGGGGCGCGGCCGGTCTCGATCTTCCGCAGGGTCTCGGCGGAGATCCCGGCGCGGGCGGCGATCTCGGTCATGGAACGGGCGCCGCGCGCCTCGCGCAGCAGCAGGCCGAGCCGTTCGCCGCGCAGGCGCTCTTCTGGGGTCAAGGGGGTACGGACCATGGCGTCATTCTAATACCGGTCGGACCGGTATAGTAATTGCGGTATTGTAATTGGCATGGTGCAACTCAAGACGGACACATCCATCGAAGCCATGCGTGCGGCCGGCCGCGTCGTCGCGCAGATGCTGACGGCCACCCGGGAGGCGGCCGCGGTCGGCGTCTCCCTGCGCGAACTCGACGAGGTGGCGCGCGGGGTGCTGCGCGAGGCGGGTGCCGGCTCGCCGTTCCTGAACTACCGGCCGCACTTCGCCCCGGTCCCCTTCCCGGCGGTCATCTGCGCGTCGGTCAACGACGCGATCGTGCACGGCATCCCGACCGACTACCGGCTGCGCGACGGCGACCTGGTCAGCATCGACGCGGGCGCGAAGCTGGACGGCTGGGCCGGTGACTCGGCGATCAGCTTCACCGTCGGCCGCGCCCGCCCCGCCGACACCCGGCTCGTCGACACCGCGTACAGGGCCCTGGAAGCGGGCATCGCGGCGGCCACCGTCGGCAACCGGATCGGCGACATCGCGCACGCCATCGGCACGGTCTGCCGCACCGCCGGCTACGGAATCCCCGAGGGGTTCGGCGGGCACGGTGTGGGCCGCGAGATGCACGAGGACCCGGGTGTGCCCAACGAGGGGCGGCCGGGTCGCGGGATGCCGCTGCGGCACGGCATGGTGCTGGCCATCGAGCCGATGCTGATCGGCGGCGGGGTGGACACCTACCGGGCGGACCGCGACGGCTGGACCCTGCGTACGACCGACGGCAGCCGCGCCGCGCACGCCGAGCACACGGTGGCGATCACGGACGACGGGCCGAGGATCCTGACCGCCCTCTAGTCGGCCCGCACGAACTCCTCGGCCAGGGCCCGCCCCGTACGCACGGCGGCCTCGTGGTCCTCGATCGGTGAGATCCGGGAGTCCTTGAACAGGATGTACGTGACCCCGGAAGGCGCACCGCCGCTGCTCGGGTCGGGGTCGATGCCGAGCGACTCGGCCGTGGCGTAGGACGCCTCGCCGACGATGTGCTCCGGGCCGACGTCCCCGACGACCGCGTACTCCACCTTCCCGCCGTGCACGACCGCGACGACACCGCCGCCCTCGATGCCGGCCCTGCCGTGGTCCCAGACGCCGCCGGGCGCGGGCACGACCACGTACGGCAGTCTCTCCGCGTCGAGCGGTCGGCCGTCCGATGTGTGGAAGGCGGTGTCGCCGTGGAAGGCGGGGTCGGTGGCCGGGTTGCAGGCGGCGGTGACCCGGCCGTCGCAGTCGATGTCCAGGTCCGCCTTCCAGAACACGGCCCCGTTCGCCGCGCAGACCGGGACGGTTGCCGAAGTCGCCTCGTCCGTCCGGTACTTGCCGTTCGACACCTGCGCGCAGGCCGACGCCTTGGCCAGCAGGTCGGCCGCCCCGACCTCGCCTCCCCGGCCGCGGGCCGGGGAGGACGGGGGTCTGGAGCGGTGCGCCCGGGCGGGCGCCCGGTGGACCTTCGCCACGAGGGCGAGCGGTACGGCCGCCAGGGCGGGCCGGGGCGCCGAAGCGGGGGCCGGGTCGGTGTACGCAGGTACCGCGAGGGTGACGGGGGCCGGAGTGCCCGCGGTGAGCAGTGCGGCACCGGAGGCCGTGACGAGGGCAAGCGTTCGCATGCGCACTGGGGGGCGCCCTTCTGGCGAGGAGATGTCCTTGCGCCCCCCCCTGTCGGTCAGGTCAGCGGCGGTCAGGGCCGCCCGCTGGGCCTCACCACCATCGCCGCGCCGCCGCCGCGCCGCTCCTTCTCGGCCGCGGCGAGCCACCGCCCGTCGGGCAGCCGCTGCACGCCGGTCGCCGCGCCGATCTCCGGGGTGAGCTTGAAGACGTGGCCCAGTGCCTCCAGCTTCGCCCGCAGCGGGCTGTTCCACAGCGCCGGTTCCAGCTCGGTGGCCGGTGCGTTGCGCTGGCTGGCGCGGGGCGCCGCGATGGCGTCGACGAGCGGGAGCCCGCGGTCGACCTTGCCGATCAGCGACTGGAGGACGGTGGTGATGATAGTGGCGCCGCCCGGTGAGCCCAGGGCCAGCACCGGCCGGTCGTGGCGCAGCACGATGGTCGGCGAGATGGACGAGCGCGGGCGCTTGCCGGGGCCGGGCAGGTTCGGGTCGTGGACGGCCGGGTCGGCCGGCGCGAAGGAGAAGTCGGTCAGCTCGTTGTTGAGCAGGAAGCCGCGCCCCGGCACGGTGATCCCGCTGCCGCCGGTCTGCTCGATGGTCAGGGTGTACGCGACGACGTTGCCCCACTTGTCGGCGGTCGTCAGGTGGGTGGTGTTCTCGCCCTCGTACGTGGTGGGCGCGGCCTTGCCCGTGGAGCGGCAGGAGCCGGGGTGGCGCGGGTCGCCGGGTGCGAGCGGGCTGGTGAGCACCGCGTCGTCCTTGATGAGGCAGGCCCGCGAGTCCGCGAACCGCTGACCGAGCAGGCCCTTGGTGGGCACGTCCTCGTACGCCGGGTCGCCGACCCAGCGGCCCCGGTCCGCGAACGCGATGCGGCTGGCCTCGATGAAGCGGTGCAGATACCGCTCCTCGCTCGCCCGCGAAAGGTCCGTGGACTCCAGGATGTTGAGGGCCTCGCCCACCGTCGTACCGCCGGAGGAGGACGGCGCCATGCCGTACACGTCGAGCCCTCGGTAGTTCACCTTGGTGGGCTCCCGCCGCAGCGCGCGGTAGGAGCTCAGGTCCTTCGCGGTGAGGTCGCCGGGCCGGACGTTCCGGTCGGACGCCGGGTCGACGGGCGGCTTGCGCACGGTCCGTACGACGTCGTCGGCGAGATCGCCCCGGTAGATCTCGTCGATCCCCTTGCGGCCGACCTCCTCGTAGGTGCGCGCGAGGTCCGGGTTCCTGAGGACCGAGCCGACCTCCGGAAGCTTCCCGCCGGGCAGGAACAGCTTGCGGGTGGCCGGGAAGTCGCGGAAGCGCGCTTCGTTGCCGGCCGTCTGCGAGCGGAACGTCTCATCGACGACGAAGCCGTCCCGGGCGAGGCGTTCGGCGGGCTTGAGAACCTGGCGCAGCGGGGTGCTTCCCCACGCCTTGAGTGCCGTGTCCCAGGTTGCGGGCGTGCCGGGGGTGCCGACGCCGAGCCCGCTGGTGACGGCGTCCTGGAAGGCGAGGGGCTTGCCGTTCTCCAGGAAGAGGGAGGAGTCGGCGCTGCGCGGGGCCGTCTCGCGGCCGTCGATGGTGCGGACGGTGCGGGTGCGGGCGTCGTAGTAGACGAAGTAGCCACCGCCGCCGAGCCCCGCCGAGTACGGCTCGGTCACGCCGAGCGCGGCGGCCGTGGCCACAGCCGCGTCGACCGCGTTGCCGCCCTTGCGCAGTACCTCGATGCCGGCGGCCGTGGCGTCCGCGTCGACGCTGGAGACGGCTCCCCCGTATCCGACCGCGACGGGCGCCTTGGGCGGTGGCGCCGGGGAATGCGCGGGGTGGGCCGACGAGGCCGGAGCGGCGGCCCCGACCGACACGACGGCGGCGACGACCGCCGCCAACGACACATTTCGCCTGATGGAACGTCGCATGCGCAACCTCCGGAGAAGGACCGTCCGCGCAGGGTAACGCCGCCCCGGCCGCCCCGTCAGGACCGCCTCGAACTCGAGGCCGAATGCCCGCTAACATGCCCGCCCATGACTGACGACGTACGCAACATCGTGCTGGGCGTGATAGCCGCCGGCATCAGCGCCGCCCTCGGCTGGCTCGCGCGCACCCATCTGTGGCGGCGCAAGCTCCGCCGCAAGCAGGCGTTCTTCGGGCTGCCGGGGAACTCGGAGTGCCTGCTCGTCGTCAACCGCGACGCGGGCGGCGACGGCTCGGTCCACCGCCACGACGTCTTCGCGCTGCTGGAGCTGTCCGCGCTGATCAAGGACTGCGAGGCGCACGCCCAGATCCTGTCCCACGACATCGCCCAGCAGGGCATCGGCGAGCGCACGGAGTTCTGCGTGGGCGGCCCGGTGTCGAACCGCCGGATGGCCGCGCACCTGCACTCGTTGCTGCCCGGCGTGCGGATCAACACGGACCCGGAGCCCGGTCCCGACCGGGGCGCCTTTCAGATCGGCCCGGAGCGCTACCGGGCGGAGAAGGGCGTCAGCGAGTACGTCCTGCTGGCCCGGCTGACGACCGGTCAGGAGGCCAGGCCGGTCTTCCTCTTCTGCGGCCAGCAGGCAATCACCAACCAGGCAGCCTCCCGCTACCTGTCCCGCAACTACGAGCGCCTCGCCCGCAAGCACGGCAACAGCACCTTCTGCCTGCTGCTGAAAGTGGTCAACTCCCAGGCGTACGGCCCCGATGTGGTCGAGCTGGTCGCGGACGTCTCCCGCGCGGCCCAGGCCCCGGCCCCCGCGCCGCGCACCTCGCACCGCGCGGGGACCTGAGCCGCGGGCCATCGCTCAGGCGTCGGGGTTCTTCCCCTGGACCACCGCGGTCACGCGAGCCGCCGCAATCGTGGCGAGATTCTGGATGACCTCGAAGTTGGGCATGTCGTACCCGACGAGCAGGACCACGACGCCTTCGATCCGCATCATCACGGTGGCCTCGTAGAACTTCATGTCCTTTCCGGTCGAGTAGTCGTAGTCGGGAGTGAGGCAGTAGGCGTTGACCTCGTCGGCATCCGCGGAGACCTTCAGTGCCTTGAGGGCCTCTGTCTCCTCCTTCCGCTTGCGGCTCACCATCGCCTTCCATGCCACCTGCGCGTTCTCGGCGGTGTCGAAGGAGAAGGCGTGCCAGAAGAGGTCGCCCTCGCCCGGGAAGGTGGAGTAGCCGTCGATTCCCGACGCCACCAGCCCGGAACAGCCGGTGCCCGTCTCACTGCCGCACTTGTCGACAGCCTCCTGGCCCTCGTAGGTGGCCGGGCGGCTGATGCCTCCCACACCCTTGGGCAGTGTCTGGGGCATGGCCTCGCGGATCTGTGCCGCCGAGAGGCTGACGCGTACCTCCTCGTGCCCTCCGCCCGAGTCACCGTTGCGCCGCGACGATTCCGAGTCGCCGCCACCGCAACCCGCCAGCAGCATCGCGCAGACCGTCGCGACGACCGTCGATCCAGCTTTGGAACGCACTCATTACCCCCCGGTTGAGCCTTTGGCCGTGATCACCGTCACCCGATCCTAAGGGCGCACCGGTGGGGGCAGGGTCAGACGGTGCAGTGGTCCGGGCCGATGACGCCGTCGGTGCCGCTGACCGTCACCGTCTCGGTCCGGTCGGCGGTACGGGCGCGGGCGGCGGTGCAGATGAGCTGCTGGCGGGCCGCCCGGGAGAGTCCGGTGACCGGGATGTCCAAGGTGACCTTCACGCCCTGCGGGTTCAGCTCGACACTCGCCTTCGGCCGGCCGCTGGGCAGCTCGGAGCGCAGACCGGCGTCGCGCTCCGACCGGCTGGGGCCCCCGAAGAGCAGGGCGAGCGCAGCGGGCGTGCCCTTGAGCCTTTCGGTCTCCGAGCCCGATCCGACCGCGTACACCTCCGTGTCGGCGGGCCGGATGACGGGCAGCAGCCGGGAGGCCGTGGACGAGGAGACGAAGTACAGCAGGGTGCCGAGCTGTCCGGCCGGTGCCACCTCCACCGTCGCCGGCTCTCCGGCTTCGACGACACCGGTCGGGCGGATGCCGCACCCGGTGGCCAGCAGCAGCACGGACAGCAGCGCGTACCGGCCCCTCATCGCTCCCCCGTCGGCAGTTCCACCGTGAACACCGCGCCGCCCACGGGCCGGTTCGCCGCGCGCACCGTACCACCGTGCAGCCGGACGTTCTCCTGCGCGATGGCGAGGCCCAGGCCGCTGCCCGCCGACCGGGTGCGCGCGGCGTCGGCCTTGTAGAAGCGGTCGAAGATGTGCGGGAGCACCGCGTCGTCGATGCCGGGCCCGCTGTCCTCCACCTCCAGGACGAGCCGGTCGCCTCCCGAGACCCGTACGGTGACGGGCTCGGCGCCGTGCCGCAGGGCGTTGCCGACCAGGTTGGCGACGACCACGTCGAAGCGGCGCGGGTCGAGCACCGCCCGTACACCGTCGGGGAGTTCGGTGGCGACCCGGCCCTCCCAGCGACGGCCCTGGAGGGTCTTGCGCACGGTCTCGGCGACGTCCACCTCGTCCAGATGGAGGTCGGCGGCGCGGGCGTCGAAGCGGGAGATCTCCATCAGGTCCTCGACGAGGGTGGCGAGCTTTCCGGTCTCCGCGCTGATCAGGCGGACGGCGGCGGCGGTGTCGGGGCGCAGTTCACCGGCGTCCTCGTCGAGGACCTCCGTCACGGCGAGCATGCCGGCGAGCGGGGTGCGCAGCTCGTGGGAGACGTCGGAGGCGAAACGTCTGGCCCGCTCCTCGGCGCGTCGCAGCTCCTCGACGGACTCCTGGAGCTTGGTGGACGACTCGTTGAACGTCCAGGCGAGGTCGGCGAGCTCGTCGTTGCCGCGCACGGTGATACGGGTGTGGAGTTCGCCCCGGCCGATACCGGCGGCGGCCCTGCGCAGGTCGCGGACCGGGCGCAGGACGCTGCGGGCGGCGAGCAGCGCGGGCACGAGGGCGGCGAGCAGGGCGGGCAGGGCGCCGTCGCGGGCGGCGGTGACCATGGCGTCGACGTTGGCCTCCTCCGTGGACAGCGGCATCACGGCGTAGAGGACGAGGCCGGTGGGCTGCCTGCCGTCGCCCCGGTCGAAGAGGGCGGGCATGCCGACGGTCAGCCAGGGTCTGCCGTCCTGGACGACGCGCTGGAACGAGCCGTGGGTGTTGTCGCGGGTGGCGGCGCGCAGGCCGGCGGTGATGACCCCGGAGGAGGACCGGTCCGACGAGGAGGCACGCAGCTTCCCGTACTCGGCGAAGACGGTCCAGCCGCGCCCGCCGCCCGCACGGGCCAGCTGCAGGCAGACGCGGCGCAGTTGCTCGCTGTCGATGGGGAGGCTGACGGCCTGGGCGCCGACGCGGTCGCGGAACTGTACGACGGCGGAGTCCTGCGCCTGTTGGAGGATGGCCGACCGGGCCTCGCGGTAGGTGAGGGCGGCGGTGGTGGCGGCGCTGACGGCGGCGACGAAGAGGAACGCCGCGATCAGCCGGGTGCGCAGACCGAGACGGGCGGCGAAGAGTTTCACGTGAAGGCGCCCCCCAGAGGCCCGAAGCGGTAGCCGAAGCCTCGGACCGTCTGTATGTAGCGGGGGGTGCCGGGCACGTCCTCTATCTTCTGGCGCAGTCGGCGCACGCACGCGTCGACCAGCCGGGCGTCGCCGTGGTAGCTGTGCTCCCACACGTACTCCAGGAGCTGCTGGCGGCTGAAGACCTGTTCGGGCGAGGCCGAGAGGTGGAGCAGGAGCTTCAGTTCGGAGGGGGCGAGGAGCAGCCGCTCGCCCGCCTTGGCGACGGTGAGGCCCGTGCGGTCGACGGTCAGCGCGCCGTGCGACTCGGTGCCGCCGCGTCCGGCGGGGACGGCGAGGCGGCGCAGCACGGCCCGGATGCGGGCCTCGATGACCTCGGTACGGGCGGGCTTGACGATGTAGTCGTCGGCGCCGGCCTCCAGGCCCACGACGACGTCGAAGTCGTCGCCGCGCGCGGTCAGCATGATCACGGGCAGCTGGCTGGTCTCCCGGATGAGGCGGCAGACCTGGACGCCGTTCATGCCGGGAAGCATCAGGTCGAGGAGGACCAGATCGGGCCGGAACTCCCCCAGGGCGGCGAGCCCGGCCTCACCCGTGCCGACGCCCCGCAGCTCGTGGCCGCGCCTGCGCAGGCCCAGCTCGACCCCTTCCCGTACGGAGGGGTCGTCTTCGATCAGGAGCACGCGAGGCATGGCGTCAGTATCCCAGCGATCAAGGAATGGATTCGAACGGGTGGGCGGGCGCGGGCCGGTTCAGCCGCGCCGCAGCCGTCCCCTTACGGCGTTCAGCGCGCCGGTGACCTCGGTGAGCCGCAACGGCCGGGCCAGCACCGCCACGACCAGCGCCAGGACGGCCGTCCCGGTGGCCAGCGCGGCGAAGTCGCCGGGGCCGGAGCCCTCCGTGTCGACGGCCCGGGCGGCCCCGTACGCCAGCAGCCCGGCCGGTACGCACGCGACGACCAGCCGCGCATGCGCCCACACCCCGGGCGAGCGGACGAGCGAGGGACGCGCCGTGCCCGCCGGGGAGACCCGGCGGTGCAGCACGTACGCGGTGACGGCGAAGCCGGTGAGCAGGGCCACGGAGTACGCGCCCGCCATGCCGGTGACCGCCCAGCGCGCGGGCAGCGTCAGATAGGCGGCGACGGAGAGACCCGCGTTGAGGGCCGCGATGACCAGGTTCAGCAGGAACGGGGTTCGGGTGTCGCTCATCGCGTAGAAGCCCCGGGAGAGCACGTACTGTCCCGAGAAGGCGATGAGTCCGGGGGCGAAAGCGGCCATCATGCCCGCCATCACCGTGATGTCCGCCGGGCCGGTGCGTCCGTAGCCGAAGACCGAGCCCATCACCCAGGGCGCGAGCGCCAGCAGGAGCGCGGCGGCCGGCACCACCACTGCGGCCGAGGTGCGCAGCGCGTACGAGAGGTCGCGCCGCACCCCGGCGAGGTCGCCGCCGGCCGCCGCCCGGCTCATGCGCGGCATCAGCGCGGTGACGAGGCTGACGGTCACGATGCCCTGCGGGACGACCCAGAGCTGGTAGGCGTAGCTGTACGCGGTGTATCCGGCGCCGCCCGCGAGGTGCTGGTCCACCGCGTGCTGGCCGCTCGCGGTGGAGAGCCGGGTGATCACCCAGTACGCGGCCTGGTTGGTGAGGACCAGCATGACGAGCCAGCCGGCGGCGCGCAGCGGGCGGGTCAGTCCGCTGCCGCGCCAGTCGAACCGGGGCCGCCAGCGGAACTTCGCGGCGCGCAGTGAGGGCACCAGGGCGAGGAACTGCACGGCGATGCCCGCCGTGGTGCCCCAGCCCAGCCACCGCGCCTGCGCGGCGGTGAGGGAGCCGTCGGAGCTCGCCGCCGTCCAGAGGTACAGCCCGAACACCGCGATGATCACGAGGTTGTTGAGTACCGGCGTCCACATCATCGCGCCGAACCGGTCGCGGGCGTTGAGCACTTGCCCGAGGAGTGTGAACAGGCCGTAGAAGAGGATCTGCGGCAGGCAGTAGCGGGCGAGCGCGAGGGTGAGCTCGAGCTGTTCGCCGTCGTAGGTGGGGGCGTACACGTGGATGATCAGCGGTGCGCCGACGACGGCGAGCGCGGTGAGGGCGAGCAGGCCCACGGTGCACAGGGTGAGCAGGCGGTCGGTGTAGGCGGCGCCGCCGTCGGTGTGCTCCTTGGCGGCGCGGACGAGTTCGGGGACGAAGACCGCGTTGAGGGCGCCGCCGATGAGCAGCATGTACAGGATGTTGGGCACGGTGTTGGCGACCGTGTAGCCGTCGGCCCGCAGTCCGGTGCCGAGCGCGGCGACGACGACCGCCGAACGTATGAATCCGGTCGCCCGGGAGACGACGGACCCGGCGGCCATGACCGCGCCGCTGCGCAGCACCGAGCCGGAGCCGCGCGCGCCGGGCTCCTCGGGCGCGACCGCCCCGGGGGCGGTGGAGGCGGACGTCACCGGCGCGCCAGGTATGCCTGGAACGCCCGGTACAGCGCGTTGTTGGCGGCTCCGCCCACCGATGTCTCCCACTCTCCGAGGGTCTCCACGACCTGCCCGCCTGTACCGAGCTTCCAGCGCAGCAGTCCGAAGGCGCGGTCACCGGGATCGAGGGTGGAGGATACCCCGCGCATGTCGTAGACCTCGGCGCCCGCGTCCCGGGCGTCGCACATCATCCGCCACTGAAGGGCGTTGCTGGGGCGGACCTCGCGGCGGTGATCGGCGGACGCCCCCGTCTGGTACCAGACGCGCCGGCCTGTGCTGATCATGGTGTGGGCGGCCAGGATCTCCCCGTCGTGCACGGCGAGGCAGAGTTTCATCCTGCCGGGCGCCTCGGCGTTGAGCGCGGCGTACTGGCGCTGGTAGTAGGCCAGCGAGCGGCCGAGCCGGAAGCCGTCGCGCTCCTCGGTGATCTTCAGCAGCCGGTGGAATTCGGGCAGTTCGGCCGCGCTCCCCGTCACGATCCGCACCCCGGCCTTCCGCGCCCGGCGCACGTTGCGTCGCCATTCCTGGTTGAGCCCGGACCACAGGTCGTCGGTGGTGCGCCCGGCGAGCGGCACCCGGAACACGTACCGGGGCTGCGCGTCGGCGTCGTCGCCGTCCCCGCCGCAGCGCCGCCAGCCACGTGCCCGCAGCCGGTCGGCCACGGCGGCGCCGAGCGGGTCGACCTCGCTCGCCAGGACGTCGCCGACGGTGCGGCCCGGGCCGGTGGCGGCCTTGAGCCGGGCGCCGTCCCAGCGGCGGTAGGCGGGGCTGGGTCCGATGCGTACGGCGAACGCCCCGGCGGCGCGCAGGTGCGCGAGCAGCGGTCTCAGCCAGCGGTCCATGTCCGGGTCGGCCCAGTCCGCGACCGGGCCCTCCGGGAGATAGGCGAAGTATTTCCGGGTTCCCGGGAATTGCCGGTAGAGGACGAGGGCGGTGCCGCTCAATTCACCGCCGTCCTCGCGCCAGCCGAGCCTTTCCGACGACCAGCCCTCCTTCACCGCCGCCCAGGACGGGTACTGGAGGAACCCGGCCTCCGCGCGGGTGGCGAGGTGCGCGCGGTGCTCGTCGGGCGTGAGGCCATGGATCCGTAGATCCCGTTCACGGCTGCGGTCTCCGGTCGCGAGCAGCGCTGACATGTCGGTGGCCCTCCCTCGTGGGCCCCGCGGTCCGCTCTGCGGGGCTGCACAGGATGCTCACAGCGGTCCGTGACGGCCCCGCGCGCCGAATGTGACCGGACGATGACCGTTGCGCTGCGCTTCCCGTCACACAAGGAATTCCCGTATTTCCGCGGATTCCCGGAACTTAGGCTCCGGTGCGTTCCTCTTCTTCGAGGACCGGGCCACACCCTGGAGGTTTTCCGTTGATTCCCGCATTCCTTATTCCGGCGCGCCCGCCACGCCCCGCCCGCCTCGCTCTGATCGCGGGCACCGCCGTCCTCGGCGTGACCCTGACGGCCTGCTCCGGCGGTGCGGCCGCCTCGGACCGGGACGCCGGCAAGAACGGCGACGCCGCTCCCTCGAAGGCGGCGCGGGCGAGCATCTCGGTGAACCCGAGCGGCACCTCGGCGGCCGCGGGCGAGCCGGTGACGGTGACGCTGGCGGCCGGGAAGCTGCGTGAGGTGACCGTGAGGGCCGGGGAGGGCGAGGCGCTCGGCGGCCGGATATCCGCCGACGGGCGGACCTGGACGTCCGACCGGGTGGCGGCGCCCGGTACCGCGTACCGCGTCGAGGCGCGCGACACCTCGGGTGGCAGCGACACGGCCGCGTTCACGACGAGGGCGGCGGCCAAGGTGAACAAGCTGACGCTCGCGCCCGGCAAGAACACCACGGTCGGCATCGCGCAGCCGCTGTCGATCGTGTTCGACAATCCGGTCAAGGACAAGGCGGCCGTCGAGAAGGCGCTCAAGGTGTCCACCTCGAACCACACCGAGGGGTCGTGGGGCTGGCTGCGGGACTACTCGGGCCGGGACCGCGTCGACTGGCGTCCCAAGGAGTACTGGAAGTCCGGGACGCGCATCACGCTCGACGCCGAACTGAACGGCATCGACTCCGGTTCCGGTGGCGGCTTCTTCGTACGGGACTACGCGACGATGTTCACGGTGGGCGCGAGCCAGGTGGTGAAGGTGGACCTGGACCGGCACCGGCTGGCGCTGGAGCGGGACGGGCGCACGGTCATGGACGTGCCGGTGTCGGGCGGCACTCCGGGCGGCGACAAGCGGTCGTGGCGCGGGACGGCCGTGCTGATGGCGAAGGAGGGCACGATCAACATGCGCTCCGAGACGGTGGGGCTGGGCCACACCTACGACAAGATGGTCGACTACTCGATGCGGCTGACCTGGTCGGGCATGTATGCCCACGCCGCTCCGTGGAACGCGGCGTACTTCGGGCGGGCCAACCACAGTTCGGGGTGCGTCGGCATGAGCGACGCGAACGCGGCGGCCCTCTACGGGCAGGCCCGCGTCGGTGACCCGTTCGAGATCACCGGCGCGGAGACCAAGGGCACGGTCGCCGAGGGCAACGGCTACGGGGCGTGGAACGTCTCCTGGGCCGACTGGCGGACCCGGAGCGCGCTTCGCTGACCGGTCCGCCGGCGCGCAGCTGACCTTCTTCCCGCCAGGGCGAGAAGTGATCACCGGCTGCTGCCGGTCGGACCCCGCTCCCGTCTTTCTACCGCCCTCCCCGCATCAGCGTGCCGGGCTGTGCCGGTCCGACGCCCACCGCCTCCGTCTTCGGATTGCGTCGTTGCCGTCTCGCCACCCAGGTGGCGAACCAGGAGAGCAGCATGCACATCCCGATGTAGATCGGTGAGATCACCATCACCACGGGGATGAAAGGCAGATCGTAGTCCAGGTTGGAGGCGATGAGCTTGCCCGCGTGGAGGAATTCCTCGTAGGTGATGAGGTAGCCCAGCGAGGTGTCCTTCAGTGCCACCACCAGCTGGCTGATGATGGTGGGCAGCATCGCGCGGATGGCCTGCGGTGCCAGGACGAAGGTGGTGACCTGCGTCTTGCGCAGGCCCAGCGCGTACGCCGCCTCGTGCTGGCCGCGTTCCACGGAGTTGATGCCGGTGCGGAACACCTCGGCGAGCACCGAGCCGTTGTAGAGGGTGAGTCCGGCGACCAGTGCGGGCAGCGGCTGCACCTTCAGCGCCACGAAGATGAAGAAGATCATCACCAGGACGGGCATGGCGCGGAAGAACTCGACGAGGACCGTCGCCACCCAGCGCACCGGCCGGTGGTCGGAGAGCCGCCCCACCGCGAGGAAGGCGCCCAGGACCAGCGAGAGGACCGCGGCGTACGCGAACGCCTTGAGGGTGTTGCCGAGGCCGCGCAGCAGGAGTTCCTGAATGCCCTTGTACTCGAAGGGCGTCCACTTGGCGGCGGTGAACTGGTCGGTGTCGAACAGGAGATAGACGATCCAGCCGATCAGGGCGAGGATGAGGAAGGTCGCGAGGATCCCGTAGAGGCGGTGCCGTTTACGGGTGTGCGGCCCCGGGATGTCATAGAGGACGGTCGCGGTGGGGGCGGAGTGGGCGGTCATCGGGCGACTCCCCAGCGCTTTTCCATCACGTGGAAGAGCGCGCTGATGGCGAGAGTGATGATCAGGTAGCCCACGGCGATCCAGACGAAGGTCCAGATGATGCTGTAGCCCAGTTCGTTGAGCGTCTTGTAGGTGCCGAGGAGTTCGGTGACGCTGAACGCCCCGGCGATCGCCGAGTTCTTGGCGAGCGCGATGAGCGTCGAGCCGACCGGCGGGATCACCGAACGGAACGCCTGCGGCAGGACGATGGCGCCGAGGCTCTGCCCGAAGGTCATCCCGAGACTGCGGGCCGCCTCGCCCTGCCCGGTGGGCACGGTGTTGATGCCGGAGCGCAGCACCTCGCAGATGAACGCGGAGGTGTAGCAGCCCAGCGCGATGACCGCGAAGACGTTGAACGGCAGCACCAGGCCGAAGCGCGGCAGACCGAGGAGCACGGCGAAGAAGAGCAGGGTCAGCGGGGTGTTGCGCAGCACCGTCACCCATACGGTGCCGAGCACCCGCAGCGAGCCGACCGGTGCCACCCGGAAGGAGGCCATGACGAAGCCGAGGACGAGCGCCAGGATCGAGGCGTAGACGGTGAGTTCGAGGGTGCCGAGGAAGCCTTTGCCGTAGAGCGAGAAGTTGTCGGTGAGTACGTCCATGGGGGTGGGCCGTCCTCTCAGTTCGCCGGGTAGCGGTCGATGGGCGGCGGCTTGGGCGCGGGAGCGCCGGACAGGCCGAGCGTCGCGTCGAACGCCTTCTTCCAGTTGCCGTTCTTCTCGTTGGCCTCCAGCGCGTCGTTCAGTGCGAAGCGCAGCGCGTTGTCGCTGCGCGGTACCCCGATGCCGTACGGCTCCTCGGAGAACGGTTTGCCGACGACCTTCATCTCGTCGGGCGCCTTGGCGGCGAAGCCGAGCAGGATCGCGTCGTCGGTGGTGACGACGTCGACCTGGAACGTCAGCAGGTTGTCGACGCAGATCGAGTACGTGTCGTAGGAGACGAGCTTCGCCTTCGGGTAGTCGGCGGCGATGCGCTGGTACGGGGTCGAGCCCGCGGCGGAGCAGACCGTCTTGCCGGCCAGGTCCTGGGGGCCGTGGATGTCGTCCTCGTCGGTGCGCACCAGGAGCCCCTGGCCGGCCATGTAGTACGGCCCGGCGAAGCCCACGAGCTTCTTGCGCATGTCGTTGATGGTGTAGGTGCCGACGTAGTAGTCGATCTGCCCGTTCTGGAGCGCGGTCTCGCGGTTGGCGGACGCGATCGTCTTGAAGCGGATCGTCTTCGGGTCGAAGCCCAGCGAGGCCGACATCATCCGGGCGATCTCGATGTCGAACCCGGAGTAGACGCCGGTGGCCGGGTCCTTCTCACCGAGGTAGGGCTGGTCCTCCTTGGCGCCGACCCGGAGGTAGCCGCGCTTCTTCGCGTTCCGCCAGGTCCGGGAGTCCGGCAGTTCGAAGCCCTTGTCGACCTGGTAGACGGGCAGTTGGTCGGCCTTGGGTCCTTTGACCGGCGGGCTGCCGTCCTTGCCGCAGGCGGCGGCGAGCACGGCGAGCAGGAGGCCGGCGCAGGCGGTCAGTGCTTTCCTCGTACGCAACTCAGGGCCTCCCGTCAGTGCTTGAGGATCTTGGACAGGAAGTCCTTGGCCCGGTCGCTCTCCGGGGAGGTGAAGAAGTCCTCCGGGGTGCGGTCCTCGACGACGCAGCCGTCGGCCATGAACACCACGCGGTTGGCGGCGGAGCGGGCGAAGCCCATCTCGTGGGTGACGACGACCATCGTCATGCCCTCGCGGGCGAGTTGCCGCATGACCTCCAGGACCTCGTTGATCATCTCCGGGTCGAGCGCCGAGGTCGGCTCGTCGAACAGGAGCGCCTTGGGGTCCATGGCGAGGGCGCGGGCGATGGCCACGCGCTGCTGCTGCCCGCCGGAGAGCTGGGCGGGGAACTTGTCGGCGTGCGCGCCGAGCCCGACCCGGTCGAGGAGTTCGCGGGAACGCTTGTCCGCCTCGTCCTTCTTCCGCTTGCGCACCTTGACCTGGGCCAGGGAGACGTTGGCGAGCACGCTCTTGTGCGCGAAGAGGTTGAACGACTGGAAGACCATGCCGACTTCGGCCCTCAGCTGGGCAAGGCCCCGGCCCTCCTCGGGGAGAGGTCTGCCGTCGATGGTGATGTGGCCCGACTCAATGGTCTCCAGCCGGTTGACCGTCCGGCAGAGCGTCGACTTCCCGGAGCCGGACGGGCCGATGACCACCACCACCTCCCCGCGGCCGACGGTGAGATTGATGTCCTGCAGTACGTGCAACTTCCCGTAGTACTTGTTGACGTCTCGCAGCTCGATCAACGGATCGACGGCCATACGCTGCCCTACCCACTTGTCGCTCGGTCGAGGTCAGCGCAAACTAACCAGCCCGGCAAGGGACTTCCCGACCGACACGCACCAATGGGGCATAAGGCGTTTTATCTCTTCGCGCGTGCACCGCTTGTACGGGTCACCCCTCGGCCGACTCCGCGTACACCTGGGAGAGCTCGGGGCTGCCGGACATCGCCCAGTCGAGCCCGGCTCCGACCACGTCGATCTCGCGGCCCGAGGCGAGCCGGACGACGGGCTGCCCGCTCGGCCAGATGTGCCAGTGCGCCCCGGCGACGTTGCGCACCAGGACCGTGCCAAGGTAGAGCCCCGCGTCGTTGCCCAGCCAGGGCAGCTCCTCCGGGTCGTCGCGCCAGCGCGGCGGGAGCTGGTCGAGGTCCGCCAACGAGGCGGGGCTGTCGTCCAGTTGGATCCCGCGCTCCCCCACTCGGACCCGGAGCAGGTCGCACTCGGCGAGCAGGGCCGCCATACCTTCCGGATCGGCGTCGGCGACGCTCGCGAGGCCCGTCCCCCGCGCCCCGTCGTGACGCTTGCGCCAGTTGTCCAAGAACGGGATTTTCATCCGCTCAGAATCGCATCCCGACGCGCCCGCGCACCACAGGCGCGCGGCCTGTCGTTCGAGTGCTGAACACCACACGGTCACCGCGCGTTCACCCTCGGGCAGGGCCGGGTGGGCCTTTGCGGCCCGCTCAGAGGTCGAGGTCGACGACCACCGGCGCGTGGTCCGAAGCGCCCTTGCCCTTGCGCTCCTCGCGGTCCACGTAGCTGTCCTTCACCTTGGCGGTGAAGGGGGCGTTGCCGTAGACGAGGTCGATCCGCATGCCCTTGTTCTTCGGGAAGCGCAGCTCGCGGTAGTCCCAGAAGGTGTACGGGCGGTCGTACTTCAGGGGGCGGGGCATTACGTCGGACAGGCCCTCCGCGCGCAGGGCGGCCAGTGCCTCGCGCTCGGCGGGCGTGACGTGCGTGGCCCCCTCGAAGAGCGCCGGGTCCCAGACGTCCTCGTCGGTGGGGGCCACGTTGAAGTCGCCGAGCACGGCGAACGGGGCCGCGCCCGCGGCGTCGGCGGCGACCGCCTTGCGCAGCGCCTCCAGCCAGCGCAGCTTGTACGCGTAGTGCTCGTGGGCGACCTCGCGGCCGTTGGGCACGTACACCGACCAGAGCCGCACCGGGCCGCAGGTCGCGCTGATCGCGCGGGGCTCCTGCGCGGTCTCGTAGGCCGGCCCGTCGGGCAGCCCCATCACGATGTCGGACAGGCCGGCGCGGGAGATCAGCGCGACCCCGTTCCACCGGCCGTTGGCGTTGACCGCGGACTCGTAACCGGCCTCGCGGAGCGCGTCGGCGGGGAACTGCTCGGCGGTGCACTTGGTCTCCTGGAGGCACAGCACGTCCGTGCCGCTGCTCTCCAGCCAGGCCAGCAGCCTGGGCAGACGGGCGGTGATCGAGTTGACGTTCCAGGTGGCGATGCGCATGTACGTAAACCTAACGCCTGCCACTGACAGCCGCCGGGGCGGCGGCCGTCACAGGGCCGTCGAGTCGCCCGGCGTCATCCTGCCGTGGTCGGAGCCGCCCAGCTCACCGATCTGCCGGTCGTAGATCGGCCGGGCCAGGTCGGTGAGCAGCGCGTCGTGGATGTCGATCGCCCGGCGCGGCTTCACCTCGCGGACGTAGTCGATGACCTCGGAGATCTTGTTCCACGGCGCCATCACCGGCAGCAGCAGCGTGTCCACGGCCCGGCCGGGCACGGTCAGGGCGTCGCCGGGGTGGAAGACCTGGCCGTCGACGAGGAAGCCGATGTTGGTGACGCGCGGGATGTCCGGGTGGATCACCGCGTGCAGCTCGCCGTGCACCTCGATGTCGAACCCGGCGGCCGAGAACGTGTCGCCGTTCCCCACGGTGTGCACGCGGCCCGGGAACGCCGCCCCGAGCCGCTCCGCGACGCTGCGCAGGGTCCAGATCTCGGCGGCCGGGTCGGCCTCCAGGCCGGCCCGCAGCCGCCCTTCGTCGAAGTGGTCGGGGTGCTCGTGCGTCACGAGGATCGCCTCGGCGCCGATCGCGGCGTCCCGCTCCGAGAACCCTCCGGGGTCGATGACGAGCGTGCGCCCGTCCTTCTCCAGGCGGATGCAGGAGTGCGACTGCTTGGTCAGGGTCGGCGCGCTGTTCTCGGCGTGGCTGTTCATACGCCCATCCTGCTACGCGGGCGGCGTCGTTTCCGCCTGAATCACCGACTGCGCGATCGTGAAGGCGGCGCTCGCGGCCGGAATCCCGCAGTACACGGCCGTCTGCATCAGCACCTCCCTGATCTCTGCCGGGGTGAGGCCGTTGCGCAGGGCCGCCCTGGTGTGCGCGGCCAGGCTCTCCATGTACCCGGAGGCGACCAGCGCGGTGAGCGTGACGGCGGAGCGGGTGCGCCGGTCAAGACCTTCCCGGCCCCACACCTCGCCCCAGGCGTACCGGGTGACCAGCTCCTGGAAGTCCCCGGTGAAGTCGTCGGCGGCGGCCAGCACCCCGTCCACCTGGGCGTCGCCCAGCACCTCGCGCCGCAGCCGCATCCCCGGCCCGTACGGGTCGGCGCGCCCGTCGGCCGCGGCCTCGGGAGGAGTCTCGGCCGCGCCGATCTCCGCGACGGGCTGGACGGGGGAGGTGAGCCGGGGCACGGACTCGGGCATCGGGATGGCCGCCTGGGTGTCCTGCCAGGCGGTGGAGAAGTGGGTGAGCAGGAGATCGGTGACCGCGCCGGGCTGCTCGACGGGCGCCAGGTGCGAGGCGCCGGGCACCAGCGCGAGCCGGGCGTCCGGTATCCCGGCGACCAGGGTGCGCGCGTCACCGGGCCCGGTCACCCGGTCCTCGGCCCCGACCACGACCAGCGTGGGGACCGGGATGCGGCCCAGCTCCGTACGGATGTCGAACGCGGCCAGGGCCTCGCAGGCGGCGATGTAGCACCCCGGATCGGTGGTCCGCACCATCTGGACGGCCCACTCGACGATGGCGGGCTGCGCGGCGGCGAACGCGGGCGTGAACCAGCGCTCGGGCGCGGTGCGCGCCATGGGCTCCAGGCCGTTCGTACGGACGATGACCCCGCGCTGCCGAAACTCGTCCGCGCTGCCGAACCGGGGCGAGGACGCCACCAGGGCGAGCGCGGCGACCCGGTGCGGGTACCGCAGCGCGAGGTCCGTCCCGATCGCGCCGCCGATCGAGCACCCCGCGTACCCGAACCGCTGGACCCCGACCCCGTCGAGCGTCGCCAGCAGCCGGTCCCCCAGCTCCGCCACAGCGGTCGCGGGCCGGGCCGGCGCCCCGCCGTGGCCGGGGAGGTCGTAGCGGAAGACTCTCCAGTGCCGGGTGAGCTCGGGTATCTGGCGGTCCCACATGTGCCATGTGGTGCCGAGGGAGGGCCCGATCACCAGGACCGGCGCGTCCTCGGGGCCGTCGAAGCGGTATTGCAGGGTGTTCGGTGGTGTCTCGCTCACCCGCCTCACGCTCTCATACCGCCGGTACCCCTCCCGAATCGGCCACCGGGTACAGTGCCCGGCGGCATTACGGCCGAGGAGGGAAACGTGACCGACACCAGCGAGGCCCGGTCCGCGGACGATGCGGCGCCGGCGGCGCCGCGGAGCCTGCTGCGCCGGCTCATGCGCTACATCCCCCTGGTCGCCCCGGTCCTGCTGTGGGCCGTGCCGTGCTGGGTGCTGCTGTACACCGGCCAGCACTGGCCGCTGCCCGTGACGGTTGCGGCCACCTGTGTCTTCGTCCTCGGACTCGTCACCATGCCGTTCGCCATGGTGCGCGGGCACGGCAAGCGGCAGCAGGACCGGGCGGCGATCCTCGGGGACACCCTGCTCGGGTCGGTCTGGGTGCTGTTCACCTGGTCCGTCGTGCTCGGCGTCCTGCTGCGGCTCGCCCTGACCGTGGCCGGGACCGGCGACGGCCAGGGCCGGGCCAGGATCGTCACCTGGTCGGTGCTCGCGGTTGCCGCCGTCCTGCTCGCCTGGGGTTGCACGGAGGCGCGCCGGGTGCCGCGGGTGCGCCGGCTCGATGTGGAACTGCCGCGACTGGGAGCCGGGCTGGACGGCACCCGGGTCGCCCTGATCACGGACACCCACTACGGGCCGCTGGACCGGGTCCGCTGGTCGGAGCGGGTCTGCGCGGAGGTCGACGCCCTGGAGGCGGACCTGGTCTGCCACACCGGGGACATCGCGGACGGCACGGCCGACCGCCGCCGGGCCCAGGCCGCGCCGCTCGGCACGGTCCGCGCCACCCATGCCCGCGTCTACGTGACCGGGAACCACGAGTACTACAGCGAGGCCCAGGGCTGGGTCGACCTGATGGACGAGCTCGGCTGGCAGCCGCTGCGCAACCGCCATGTGCTGATCGAACGCGGCGGCGACAGCCTCGTGGTCGCCGGTGTGGACGACGTCACCGCCGAGTCCTCCGGCCTGGCCGGTCACCGCGCGCACCTCGCCGGGGCGCTGGACGGCGCCGACCCCGACCTGCCGGTGCTGCTCCTGGCCCACCAGCCCAAGTTCATCGACCGGGCCGTCGAGGGCGGCGTCGACCTCCAGCTCTCGGGCCACACCCACGGCGGACAGATCTGGCCGTTCCACTACCTGGTCCGCCTCGACCAGCCCGCCGTCGCGGGGCTCAGCCGCCACGGCGAGCGCACACAGCTCTACACCAGCCGGGGCACCGGATTCTGGGGGCCGCCCTTCCGGGTCTTCGCACCCAGCGAGATCACGCTGCTGGTGCTGCGCTCGCCGCAGCGGCCGGAGGCGTCCGCCGCTTTCTGAGGGGCGGACGTCACGGTTCCGCGTGGTAGTAGCGCGTACAGGACTCCACCATGCCGTCGGCGGCGATGCGGAAGAAGTCCACGAAGCGCACACCGGCGGCGTCGTCGCCGGTGCCGATGCGGCGGCCGGCGGCCACCACGGTCCGGGCGTGGGCGACGACGTGGTCGATCTCGTGGCGGGCACGGGACCCCAGGTGGTCGCGGTGGGTGTGCACGAACGCGCTCCGGCCGTGGGCCGTCGGGGCGCCCGGCAGGTCCAGTTCGACGTGGTCGTGCAGCAGCGACGCACACGCGTCGAGGTCTCCGGCGTCGAGGTAGTCGTAGACGAGACGGACGTGGTCGGTGCCCGCCGCGGTGACCAGGTCGCCCACGGTGTACGGGTCTGTGCTCGTCCAGGCGTCGGTGTGCATGGACGCCTCCTTTCTCCTTCACCCGGCACTCTTCCGGGCCGCGCCAACCCCCGCCTATCGCGCCGCTATCCGCTGTCCGGTCACGCTGGGCACGCAGGATGGACAGATGCGTGAGGATTGTGAAAACTTTGGGGACGTTGATCCCGGAGTATCAACGCGCTCACGAGCTGGGGGTCTCGGTGGCCGAGGGTACGACGCACACGGTCCAGGATGCCCCCGGCGCGGCGAGACCTCCCTTCCAATTGCTGGGCCCCCTCCAGGTGCGGGGCAAGGCCGGTCCGCTGCGGGTGCCGCCCGGCCGGCAGGAGGTCATCCTCGCCGCGCTGCTGCTGGAGGCGAACCGGGTCGTCGGCACGAACTACCTGGTGGACCTCATATGGGAGGACAACCCCCCGGAGACCGCCCGCACCCAGGTGCAGATCTGCGTCTCCCGGCTGCGGAAGCTGCTGGCCGGTGCGGACAGCACGGTCTCCATAACGACCCGGCCGCCGGGGTACGTCCTGCACGTCGACACCGGGGACGTCGACTCGCTGCTCTTCACCGGACTGGTCGCGATGGCCAGGCGACAGCGCGACGACGGCGAGCCGGAGAAGGCGGTGGCGCTACTGAAGTCGGCGGTCGCTCTGTGGCAGGGCGACTCCCTGAGCGGGCTGGAGAGCGGTCCGCTCGCCAACAAGGCGCGACAGCTCGACGAGGAACGCCTGAGCGCCGTCGAACTGCGGATGCAGCTGGAGCTCGAACTCGGACGGCACGACCGGCTCGTAGGAGAGCTTCAACTCCTCACCCATGAAAACCCGTTGCGGGAACGTCTGCGCGGTCAGCTGATGTGCGCCCTGTACTGGTCGGGTCGGCAGGCGGAGGCGCTGGAGGCGTTCCGGACCGGGCGCAGGATCCTCGGTCAGGAGCTGGGCCTGGAACCGGGCAGGGAGCTACGACGCCTGGAGCAGGCGATCCTCGCCGGTGAACTGCCCCCGCCGGTACGGGCACAGCAGCCCCGGCCCCGTGACGACAAGCCCGCAGTGAGTGAAGGCGGCGCCCCTGCCCCTCGCCGGCCTGCGGCGGCACTGTCCGAGGCCACCGGGCCGGCCGAGCACCGGACCGGTGGGGAGCCGGACGAGCGGACCGCCGCCGAGGACTCCCCCGTCGGGCGCTCCGAACCGCAGGCCCACGATGCCCGGCCGCAGCAACTCCCCGCCTCCACCTCGGACTTCGTGGCGGATGACGCCCAGCTCGCTGTGTTGGAGAAGGCGCTGACCGGCGGCCGTGAGCGCAAGGCGGTCGGCCTCGCGGTGATCACCGGGAAGCCGGGCACCGGCAAGTCCACGCTCGCCGTGAACCTCGCGCACCGCCTCGCCGAGACGGGCTTCCCCGACGGGCAGCTCTACTGCGACCTGCGCGGCACCGGCACCCCGGCCACGACCCTGGAGGTGCTGGGCCGTTTCCTGCGGGCGCTGGGCATTCCGGGTCAGCTGATCCCGGAATCGCTGGACGAGCGGGCGGAGATGTACCGCACCCGGCTCGCCTCCCGCCGGGTTCTGGTGGTTCTGGACGACGCCGCGTCGGAGAGCCAGGTGCAGCGCCTGCTGCCGGGGAGCCGCGACTGCGCCGTCCTCGTCACCAGCCGGGCGCGGCTGACCGCGCTGCCGGGCGCGCACCGCGTGGAGCTGGACGTGCTCGACGAGGAGAGGGCGCTGAAGCTGCTCTCCCGGATCATCGGGGAGGAGCGGGTCGAGGGGGAGGCCGCGTCGGCGGAGGCGCTGGTGCGTACGGTCGGACGGCTGCCGCTGGCGTTGCGGATCGTGGCCGCCCGGCTGGCCGCCCGTCCGCACTGGACGCTCGCGTCGATGGTGCACCGGCTCGCCAACGAACGGCACCGGCTGGACGAGCTGGCGCACGGCGAGATGACGATGCGGGCCAGCCTCTCGCTCACGTACAACGGTCTGGCGGCGGAGGACCGGGGGCTGCTGCGGCTGCTGAGCATGGCGCGGACGCCGACGCTGCCCGGCTGGCTGGCCGGGGCGCTGCTGGACGACGACCGCCCCGTGCCGTCGGACCTGCTGGAACCGCTCGTCGACATGCAGATGCTGGACGTCGTGGGCGTGGAGCGGACCGGCGGCTACCGGTACCAGTTCCACGAGATCATCCGGGTGTACGCGCGCGAGCAGCTGGCCGCGCAGGACGCACCCGAGCTGCGGCGGGAGGCGCTCGTCCGGATGGCGGGCGGCTGGATGTATCTGGCGCAGGAGGCCCATCGCAAGGTGTACGGCGGTGACTTCACCGTGCTGCACGGCGACGCCCCGCGCTGGGCTCCGCCCCCGTCCTGCACCGAGGAGCTGCTCACCGATCCGCTGGCGTGGTTCGACGCGGAGCAGGGCGCGCTGTGCGGGATGGTGGAGCAGGCCGCCGACGAGGGCCTGCACGACGTCAGCTGGAACCTGGCGACGACACTGGTCACGCTGTTCGAGGTGCGGGGCCACTACGACCTGTGGGAACAGACCCATGTACGGGCGCTGAGCGCCGTCCGCAAGGCCGGGAACCTGCGGGGCACCGCCGCCGTACGGGCCTCGCTCGGCTCGCTGTACATGAGCCGCAACGAGTTCGACATGGCGCGCCAGGCGCTGAGTTCGGCGCTCGACGTCTTCCAGGCGCTCGACGAGCCGCAGGGCGAGGCGCTGTGCCGCCGCGACATGGCGCTGATCGCCCGGACGAACGGCGAGGACGACACGGCGCTGGAGCTGTACGACCGGTCCCTTGCCGACTTCGACCGGGCCGGTGACGTGGTGGGGCGGGCGATCGTGCTGACGCAGAGCGCGCACATCCGGATGCGCCGGGGCGAGACGGACGCGGCGCAGGCGCAGTTGGACGAGGCGCTTGAGATATACGACGGGGTGGGCTATCTGGGCGGCAGGGCGCGGACCCTGCGGCGGGTGGGCCAACTGCTGCTTGAGCGGGGCGAGCTGGATCTCGCGGTGCTGACGTTCACGGAGGTCCTGGAGCTGTGCCGGGATTCCGGTGACGTGATAGGCGAGGGGCATCTGCTGCGGGATCTGGGCCAGGCCTTCGTGCTGATGGGCCGGCCCGACCGGGCCACGTACTTCTTCGACCGGGCCGTCGCGGCCCGGGAGCAGATCATGGACTTCGGCGGTGGCGCTCTGGCCCGCCTGGATCTGGCCCGGCTGCTGGACGACGAGCCGGGGCGTTCCCGGGAACTGCTGACCCCCGCTCTGGAGGTCTTCACGAGCCGGGGCATGAAGCGGGAACTGGCGGAGACCCGGCGGCTGCTCGGCGCGGGTTAGACCGCGCGGACCGGGGGGCGGGGCGCGAAGGGCGCCCGGCGGCGGTCAGTCCCAGGGGTTGTTGTCCGTGGAGCCGGTGCTGCCCGGGGTGGGGGTGCTGCTGGTCGTGGCCGGCTGGGTGCCGGTGCCGGACGCGTCGTCGGCCCAGCCGGCCTGGACGCCGATGCCGGTGACGATCACGACCGCGACGGTGGCGAAAGCGGCGCGGAGGGCGTTGCGGGTGGTGGTGTTCTTCGTCATCGGACTGTCCCTTCGTCGGTGTTCCGTCTGCTTGTGGACACCACGTTAGGAACGGGCGGATTCACCGCACCGGTCCCGGCCCTATCCCCCCGCTATCACGGATCGAGGGCCGTGTGCCGGGGGTCGGGGCCCCGCTTTCACCGGTCGCGCTCCCACGGGTGGCGGGGCTGTGACCTGCCGCTCGTACGCGCTCCGCCGCTATCTCCGCGGGGGCCGGCGGAGCCGTTCCGGCGTTGGCCGCGCGATGCCTCCCGGATAGCCCGCCTGTAGAGGATTCCGGCAGCAGCAAGGCACGACAGCCGTCCCCCAGGCGCCCTGGCCCCAAGCCGCTTTCCCGAGGGCGCCACTCCCCGACGAGCAGGAGTCCTTTCATGACCCTCAGCCACCCCCCGCAGGACACCCCGGCCACCACCGCGCCGCTCGGCTCCCTGATACGCGGCCACCGGCTCCGTATCGGCCTCACCCAGCGGGAGCTGGCGGACCTGTCCACCATCAGCGTGCGGGCCATCCGGGACCTGGAGAAGGGGAAGGCCCAGCGGCCCAGAACGGACACCGTGCGGCTCATCGCCGACGCGCTGAGACTCGGTCCCCGGGCCAGGACCGACCTGGAGGCCGCGGCCCGGCGCGGGCCGCGTGCGGGCGGTGAGGTCCGGCGCCTGTCCATGGAGCGGGCCGCGCCGCCGGTGCCGCTGTACCCGCTGGTCGGGCGGGAGGCGGAGGCCGGCGTCATCGTGGAGGAGCTGGGGTCCGGCACGGAGCGGCTGATCACCGTCGTCGGTCTGAGCGGTGTCGGCAAGACCCGGCTCGTCCTGGAGGCCGCCGCCCGGCTGTACGACGCCGGGCTGCCGGTGCTGTGGCACTACGGCGACGGCGCCACCGCCGACTGCCTCCGAGCCGACGACGACCCGTTGCCCCGGCTCGCTGACGCGTGCGCCCGGTACCTGCGGGGCGGCGGCGAACCCGAGGAACTGCTGCCCGAACTCTCGGAAGCGCTGACCGCGCTCAACAGCGAGGTTACCGAGGGAGGTTGCGCCGTGCTCGTCCTCGACGGGGTCGACACCGCCGCCCTCGACTTCGGCCGCCTGAGCCGGCTGCTGCGTACGTTCCCCGGCCTGCGGTTGCTGATCACCGGGGAGCGGCCGTGGAACGTACCGGGCGAACGCCTCTTCCTGCTCTCCCCGTTGGAGGCGCCCGCGCCGGCCGCCGGGCACACCGGCGCGCCCGCGGTGAGGTTCTTCCTCAGCCAGCTGCGCCGGGTCCGCCCCGATCTCGTGCCCGACGAGCAGGCGCTCGCCGATGTCGCCTGGATCTGCCACCGCCTCGACGGCCACCCGGCGGCGCTCGGTGCCGCGGCCTCCTGGCTCACGGTCTGCGACCTCTCGACGCTGCGGAACATCGTGGACGCGGACCCGGCCCCGCTCCTCGACCACCTGGCCGGCGGCCCGGACGGTTCCCGCCTCCAGGTACGGGTCGGCCGCACCCTCGCCGCGCTGCCCGCCCCGTACCGCACGCTCATCGGCGACCTGTGCCATGTGGGCGACGGGGAGTTCCTCCTCCAGGACGTCGTCCGGCTCACCGGCCGCCCGCTGCCGGAGTGCGGCCGGCTGATCCGGGAGCTGCTGGTCGGCGGGGTGATCCGGACGTGCACGGACGGCGGCCGCTCGGCGTTCCGGGTGCTCTGCGTGGTGCGGGCGGCGGCCGGCGCGGCGGCCGCGGTCTGACCGCGCCCGCGTCCCGGGCACGGTCCGGGCGGCAGCCCGCGCCGACGCTGCCGTCCGACTGCCGAGGCGTCCGCCTGCACGGTGCGGCTGCCTGCCGACTGCCGCAGCGCCGCCGAACTGCTGGCCCTACCGCCGGAACAACTGCCGGTCCGGGTCCGGCCCCGGCGGTTGTATGGCACTGCCCGCCCGGCCCGGAGGCTCCGGCCCGCTGAGCCGGCCGAGCACCACACGCGCCACAGCCTCCCGCTCCTCCCGCCGCGACCCATACAGGAGACCCCATGCCGTCCGACGCGACCGTCGCACCCGCTCCGGCCGCCTTCCGGTTGCCGCTCTCGGAGGCCCAGCGCGACATCTGGACGGCCCACACCCTGGACCCCACCGGCCTGAAGTACAACGTCGCCGAGTGCCGGGACATCCTCGGCCCGGTCGACCCGGCCCTGATGGGCACCGCCTGGCGCCGCCTCGTCGAGGAGGCGGACGTCATGCGCACCCGCCGCTTCGAGGACGACGGCGAGCAGGTGTGGCAGGTCATCGACACCGAGCCGGGCGACCGCACCCTGACGTACACGGATGTGAGCGGCGAGGCCGACCCGGAGAGCGCGGCCTGGGGCGTGGTGGACGCGGCGGTCGGGGCGCCGTTCGACCTGACCGGTGAGTCGCCGGTCCGTTGCGCGCTGATCAAGCTGGCCGAGGACCGGTACTTCTACTTCTACGGCTTCCACCACCTGCTCGTGGACGGCGCGAGTGTGTCGATGCTGCTGCACCGGCTGGTCGAGCTGTACGAGCGGGCGGCCGCCGGTGAGCCGTGGGGCGACTCTCCGTTCGGCCGGCTGGCGGACCTGCACGCCGAGGACGCCGCCTACCGGCTTTCCGAGCAGGCCGCCGCCGAACGGGCCGTGTGGCGCGAGCACTTGAGCGGTGCGCCGGAGGCGGCGTCGAGTCTCGTCCGGGGTGCCGGCCGGGCGACGCCGTCCCGGGGCGCACTGCCCTTCGCACGGCGTACGGTCCTGATTCCGGCGGAGGACGCGGACCGGCTGCGTACGGTCGCGCGGTCCGAGCGGGTCTCGTGGCCGGTGCTGACGGTCGCCCTGTTCACGGTGTACCTGCACCGGGTGACGGCCCAGGACGAGCTGATGGTAGCCCTGCCGGTGGCGGGCCGGACCACGAGGACCGCACGCAGCACGCCCGGCATGGCGTCGAACGTCGTCCCGCTGCGGCTGCGGGTGGGCGCCGACGACACGCTGCGCACCCTGGTGCGTGCGGTGTCCGCCGAGGTGAAGCACGGTCTGCGCCACCAGCTGACCCGCTACGAGGACCTGCGAAGGGACGCCGGCACGCTCACCGGAGGCCGCCGGCTGACGGGGCCCGTGCTCAACATCATGGGCTTCAACGCGGACTTGACCGTCTGCGGCCACCCCACGGTCAACCACAACGTGAGCAACGGCCCGGTGGACGACCTCAGCGTCGCGGTGTACGACCTGGGCGCGGCGGACGGCCTGCGGATCGACTTCGACACACCGGTGGACGGCGTCGACGCCGAGGCGGTCGCCGCACACCAGGACCGCTTCGCCGCGTTCCTCACCACTTCCCTGGATGCGGAGGCGCCGGCTGATCGAAGCGTCGCCGAGCTGGAGGTGCTGTCGCGGGGCGAGCGGGAGTTGCTGCTCGGGTCGTGGGCCGGGGCGGTGGCCGAACGGGACGATGTGTCGCTGGTGGCCCGGTTCGAGGAGCAGGTCGAGCGGTTCCCGGATGCCGTCGCGCTGATAGACGGGGAGCAGACGTTCACGTACGCGGAGCTGAACGCGACCGCCAATCGGTGGGCGCGAGTGCTGCGTTCACGGGGTCTGGGCCGTGGGCGGCTGGCGGGGATTCTGCTGGAGCGCGACGCCACCTTCGCTGCCGCGCTCATCGCCGTACTGAAGACCGGCGCCGGACATGTGCTGCTCGACCCCGACTTCCCGGACGAGCGGCTGCGGTCGGCGGCCGACGAGGCCTCGATCAGCCACCTGGTCACGCGTGTCGGGTCGGCGGACCGCCTCGCGGGTGCCTGGACCACCTGCACCGAAGGTCCGGACGACGTGTCGGGCCAGAGCTCCGGCAACCTCGACGTGCCGATCGGTGGCGACGACCTCGCGTGCGTGATGTTCACCTCGGGATCCACGGGGCGGCCGAAGGGCATCGTCTCCTCGCACCGCAACCTCGTATCGACCCTGGTGGGGCAGACGTATCTGCCGACCGGCCCGGACGAGGTGTTCCTCCAGTCCTCGCCGGTGTCCTGGGACGCCTTCAGCCTGGAGTTCTGGGGCCCGCTGCTGCACGGTGCGCGCGTCGTGCTCCAGCCGGGGCAGAAGCCGGAACCGTCGCTCATCGCGGAGCTGGCGCCCAGGCATCGCGTGACTACCCTTCTGCTCTCGGCCAGCCTCTTCAACTACCTCACCGACGAACACCCCGAGACGTTCGCGTCCGTCACGACCGCGTACACCGTGGGTGAGGCTGCGTCCCCCGTCCACGTACACAAGCTCCAGACCGCACACCCGGGCATCAGGGTGATGAACGGCTACGGCCCGGCGGAGGCGATGATCTACGCCACCACCCACACCATCGAGCCGAGCGACCAGCCGCACACCGTCATTCCCATCGGCACACCGCTGGTCAACAAGCCGCTGTACGTGCTCGACACGGCCCTGCGCCTGTGCCCGCCGGGTGCGACCGGTGAGCTGTACGTGTCCGGTGACGGCCTCGCCCACGGCTACCTCAACCGCGCCGATCTCACCGCCACGCACTTCGTACCCAACCCCTACGGGCCTGCCGGCAGCCGCCTCTACCGCACCGGCGACCTCGCCCACTTCGACCGCCACGGCCACCTCCACTACGAAGGCCGAGCGGACCAGCAGATCAAGATCCGCGGCTTCCGCATCGAACCCGCGGAAGTCGAAACCGTTCTCCTCACCCACCCGCAGGTCACCCAGGCCGTCGTCACCAAACACCACGACCAGCTCTCCGCGTACATCGTCACCACCACCGACATCGCCGGGCTCCGACGCCACCTGGTCGACCGCCTCCCCGAACACCTCGTCCCCGCCTACCTCACCCCGCTCGACCGGTTCCCCCTCACCGCGAACGGGAAGATCGACAAGCGCGCGCTGCCCGAGCCGACAGCGGTCTCGACAGGTGGTCGCGCCCCGCGCACCGTGCTGGAGGAGACCCTGACAGGCCTCTTCACCAGCACGCTCGGTGTGCCCGGCACCCTGACGATCGACGACGACTTCTTTCACCACGGCGGGCACTCGATCCGCGCCGCCCGCCTCACCAACCGGATCGCCCAGGCGCTGGGCGTACGGCTGACGATCCGGGATGTGTTCGAGAACCCGACCGTGGCACGGCTCGCGGAGAAGGTGAGCACGGAGAAGGGCCTGCCCGCGCTGCCTCCGCTGTCCGCAGATGAGAGCTCGGGCGAGGGCTCGGCCCCGATGTCGTTCGCCCAGCGGCGGCTGTGGCTGCTGGCGGATCTGGAGGGCGGCAGCACCGCGTACAACGTGCCGATGGCCGTACGACTGACCGGCCCCCTCGACGCGGATGCCCTGGGGGCCGCGCTCAACGACGTTGTCGAGCGGCACGCTCCCCTGCGGACCCTGTACGAGACGGTCGACGGCGAACCACGGCAGCGTGTCCTTCCGGCCGCCGAAGCGCGGGTGGTCGTGGACCGCCGCGAGGTGAACGCGGAGGAGCTGGACGGCGCACTGGCCGAGGCCGGCCGTCACACCTTCGACCTCCGTAGTGAACTCCCCATCGCCGTGACCCTGTTCCGGCTCGACGAGGCAGTGCACCACCTGGTCATCGTGCTGCACCACATCGCCACGGACGGCCGGTCGAGCGAGGTGTACGTCACGGACCTGGCCCGTGCGTACGAAGCGCGGGTCGCGGGTGCCGAAGGCCCGGTCCTGGAGCAGCTGTCCGTGCAGTACGCGGACTACGCGGTCTGGCAGCAGAGGGCGTTGGGCTCGCCCGACGATGCGGACAGCGTGCTCGCTCGGGAACTCGACTACTGGCGGGGGGCGTTGGCCGGGCTGCCGGAGGAGCACAGTCTGAACCTGGACCGCCCGCGCCCCGCACGGGCCTCGCACCGGGGCGGTCAGGTCGACGTCGAGCTGGGCGACGACCTGTTCGCCCGTATCGGTGAGCTGGCCCGTGCCGAGGGGTGCACGCCGTTCATGGTGGTGCACGCGGCACTCGTCGCAGCGCTGACCCGGCTGGGGGCCGGCACCGATCTGGCCATCGGCACCCCGGTCGCCGGCCGCACCGACGAAGCACTCCGCGACCTCGTCGGATTCTTCGTCAACACCCTCGTCCTGCGCACAAGTGCGGACGGCGACCCCACCTTCCGAGAACTCCTCGGCCGGGTCCGGACCGCCGACCTGGACGCCTTCGCCCACCAGGACGCACCCTTCGACCTCGTCCTGGACGCCCTCAACCCCACCCGCACTCTCTCCCGCCACCCGCTCTTCCAGATCTGCCTCACCCTGGAGACCGGCACGCCCGTGCTCGCGCTGGCCGGGGTGCGCCCGGAAGCCGTGCGGACGTTTGCCAACGGATCGGCCAAGTTCGACCTGGAGTTCCTGCTCCGTTGCGACGACGGCGAGGGGCTGCGAGGTCTGGTCGTCTTCGCGGAGGACGTGTTCGACCACGCCACTGTCCAGCGCATGGTGAACGTGCTGGGCGAGGTACTGCGCCAGGTGCTGGCCGCCCCGGAGACACGCATCGGTGAGGTGGAGGTGCTGTCGGAGGACGAGCGGGGGTTGCTGCTCGGGTCGTGGGCCGGGGCGGTGGCCGAACGGGACGATGTGTCGCTGGTGGCCCGGTTCGAGGAGCAGGTCGGACGGTTCCCGGATGCCGTCGCGCTGATCGATGGCGAGCGCAGCTTCACATACGCGGAGCTGAACGCCACCGCCAACCGCTGGGCCAGGGAGTTGCGTTCGCAGGGTCTCGGCCGTGGTGACCTGGCCGGCATCCTCTTGGAGCGCGACGCCACCTTCGCCGCCGCGCTCATCGCCGTACTGAAGACCGGCGCCGGACATGTGCTGCTCGACCCCGACTTCCCGGACGAGCGGCTGCGGTCGGCGGCCGACGAGGCCTCGATCAGCCACCTGGTCACGCGCGCCGGGCTGGCCGGCCGGCTGCCGGGTGCCTGGACCACCTGCACCGAAGGCCCGGACGAGGTGGCCCGCCACGACACGGGCAACCTCGGTGTGCCGATCCAGGGCGACGACCTCGCGTGCGTGATGTTCACCTCGGGATCCACGGGGCGGCCGAAGGGCATCGTCTCCTCGCACCGCAACCTCGTATCGACCCTGGTGGGCCAGACCTACCTCCCGACCAGTCCGGACGAGGTGTTCCTCCAGTCCTCGCCGGTGTCCTGGGACGCCTTCAGCCTGGAGTTCTGGGGCCCGCTGCTGCACGGTGCGCGCGTCGTACTCCAGCCGGGGCAGAAGCCGGAACCGTCGCTCATCGCGGAGCTGGCGCCCAGGCATCGCGTGACTACCCTTCTGCTCTCGGCCAGCCTCTTCAACTACCTCACCGACGAACACCCCGAGACGTTCGCGTCCGTCACGACCGCGTACACCGTGGGTGAGGCTGCGTCCCCCGTCCACGTACACAAGCTCCAGACCGCACACCCGGGCATCAGGGTGATGAACGGCTACGGCCCGGCGGAGGCGATGATCTACGCCACCACCCACACCATCGAGCCGAGCGACCAGCCGCACACCGTCATTCCCATCGGCACACCGCTGGTCAACAAGCCGCTGTACGTGCTCGACACGGCCCTGCGCCTGTGCCCGCCGGGTGCGACCGGTGAGCTGTACGTGTCCGGTGACGGCCTCGCCCACGGCTACCTCAACCGCGCCGATCTCACCGCCACGCACTTCGTACCCAACCCCTACGGGCCTGCCGGCAGCCGCCTCTACCGCACCGGCGACCTCGCCCACTTCGACCGCCACGGCCACCTCCACTACGAAGGCCGAGCGGACCAGCAGATCAAGATCCGCGGCTTCCGCATCGAACCCGCCGAGGTGGAGACCGCCCTTCTCGCACACACTGGTGTCACGCAGGCCGTCGTGACCAAGCACCACGACCAGCTCTCCGCCTACGTCGTCACCACCGCCGACACGGCCGAGCTCCGACGCCACCTGGTGGACCGCCTCCCCGAACACCTCGTCCCCGCCTACCTCACCCCGCTCGACCGGCTGCCCCTCACCGCGAACGGGAAGATCGACAAGCGCGCGCTGCCCGAGCCGGTCGCGGTGGTGAGCAGCGAGCGTGCGCCGCAGAGCCAGCTCGAAGAGGTCGCGGTTGCGCTTTTCGGCAGGGTTCTGCGCACCCAGGGGCCCGTGGGCGTCGAGGACAGCTTCTTCGCCCACGGCGGGCATTCTCTGCTCGCGGCCCGCCTCACCAATCACGTCGCCGAGGTCCTGGGCGTACGGCTGACGATCCGGGACGTGTTCCAGCACCCGACGCCCGCGCGCCTCGCCCAGCACATCGCCTCGTTGAAGGGGCGGCCCGCGCTGCCGTCCCCGGTCGCCGGTGAGGCAGGCGACGGCTCCGACAGCCCGGTCTCGTTCGCCCAGCGGCGACTGTGGCTGCTGGCCGAACTGGACGGCGGAAGCACCGCGTACAACGTGCCGATGGCCGTGGGACTGGACTGCCCGCTCGACGTCGACGCGCTCGAAGCCGCACTCAACGACGTCGTCGCACGCCACGCTCCCCTGCGGACCGTGTTCGCGAGCGTCGGCGGCGAGCCGAGGCAGCTCGTCCGGCCGGCCGCGCAGGCCCGCGTCACCGTCGAGCGGCGGACGTCCACGCCGGAGTCGCTGGACGGCGACCTGGACGCGGCCACCCGGCACCGTTTCGACCTCAGGACGGAGAACCCGCTCCGGGCCACTCTCTTCGAAGGGGGTGACGGCCACACCGTCCTCTTCCTGCTCTTCCACCACATCGCGACGGACGGCCGCTCCGCCGGCGTGTTCTTCGACGACCTGTCACGGGCGTACGCGGCCCGGAGCGCCGGTGCGGACGCGAGCGTGCTGGAGCCGCTGCCGGTGCGGTACGCGGACTACGCGGTCTGGCAGCAGCGGGTGTTGGGCTCGCCGGACGACGCGGAGAGCGCCCTCGCTCAGGAACTGGACTTCTGGCAGGGCGTCTTGGCGGACCTGCCGGAGGAGCACGGGCTGAGCCTCGACCGCCCCCGGCCGGCGGTCGCCTCGCACCGGGGTGGTCAGGTCGAAGTCGCCCTCGGCGAAGACCTGTTCGAGCGCGTCGGTGAGCTGGCCCGCGCCGTGGGATGCACGCCGTTCATGGTGGTGCACGCGGCACTCGTCGCAGCGCTGACCCGGCTGGGGGCCGGCACCGATCTGGCCATCGGCACCCCGGTCGCCGGCCGCACCGACGAAGCACTCCGCGACCTCGTCGGATTCTTCGTCAACACCCTCGTCCTGCGCACAAGTGCGGACGGCGATCCCACCTTCCGCGAGCTGTTGGAGCGCGTCCGCGCCACCGACCTGGACGCCTTCGCCCACCAGGACGCACCCTTCGACCTCGTCCTGGACGCCCTCAACCCCACCCGCAGCCTTTCCCGCCACCCGCTCTTCCAGATCTGCCTCACCCTGGAGGCAGGGGAGGCTCCGGCGCTGGACCTGGGCGCCGGCGGTACGGCCGAGGTGCGCGGGCTGACCAACGGATCGGCCAAGTTCGACCTGGAGTTCCTGCTCCGCTCCGACGACAGCCGCCGCCTGCACGGTGCGGTGGTCTTCGCGGAGGACCTGTTCGACCACGTCACCGTGGAACGCATGGTGACCGTCCTGGACGAGGTGCTGCGCCAGGCGGTGGCCGACCCGGAGGTACGGCTCGGCGCGCTGGAGGTGGTGTCGGAGGGAGAGCGGGAGTTGCTGCTCGGGCCGTGGGCCGGGACCACGGTCGCCATCGACGACACGTCGCTGGTCGCACGCTTCGAGGACCAGGTCACCCGCGCCCCGGACGCCGTCGCCCTCATCGACGGCGAGCAGCGGATCACGTACGCGGAGCTGAACGCCACCGCCAACCGGTGGGCGCATGAACTGCGTGCGCGCGGCCTGGGCCGGGGCGACCTGGCCGGCGTCCTCCTGGAGCGCAACGCCACCTTCGCGGCCGCCGTGATCGCGGTGGTCAAGGCCGGGGCCGGTTACACCCTGCTCGACCCGGACTTCCCGGACGAGCGCCTGCGGGCCGCCGCGCACGACTCGGGCATCACCCTGCTCCTCACGGACGACGCCCTCGGGCCGCGCGTGGAGGGACCCTGGGCCGTTGTCTCCTGCTCCGGCGGGGCGTCGGCGGACGGGGTGGACGGCAACCCGGGTGTGCCGGTCCTTGGTGACGACGTGGCGTGCGTGATGTTCACCTCCGGGTCCACCGGACGGCCCAAGGGCATCCTGTCCTCGCACCGCAACCTCGTCTCCACCGTCACCGCGCAGACGTACGGCACCTTCGGGCCGGGCGAGGTCTTCCTCCAGTGCTCACCGGTCTCCTGGGACGCCTTCAGCCTCGAATTCTGGGGCGCGCTCCTCCACGGCGGCACCACCGTCCTCCAGCCCGGCCAGAAGCCGGAACCCGCCCTCATCGCGGAACTCTCCCGCCGGCACGGCGTCACCATGCTCCAGCTCTCCGCGAGCCTCTTCAACTACCTCACCGACGAACACCCCGAGGCGTTCGAGACCGTCGCCGTCGCTTACACGGGAGGAGAAGCCGCCTCCCCCACCCACGTACACCGCCTCCAGCAACTCTCACCCCACACCACCGTCGCCAACGGCTACGGCCCCGCCGAATCCATGGGCTTCACCACCACCCACACCATCACGGCGACACCTGAACCCCACCCGACCATCCCCATCGGCACACCTCTCACCAACAAGGGCGCCTACATCCTCGACGCCACCCTCCAGCCCGTGCCCCCCGGCGTGACCGGACACCTCTACCTCACCGGCCACGGCCTCGCCCACGGCTACCTCAACCGACCCGACCTCACCGCCACCACCTTCATCCCCAACCCCTACGGAACACCCGGCACACGCCTCTACCGCACCGGCGACCTCGCCCACTTCGATCGTGACGGGCAACTGCACTACGAGGGCCGAGCGGACCAGCAGATCAAGATCCGGGGCTTCCGGATCGAGCCGGCCGAGATCGAAGCCGCTCTCCTCACCCACCCCCACATCACCCAGGCCACCGTCACCACCCACCACGACCAGCTCTCCGCCTACGTGGTCCTCGACTCCGACACGGTGCCCCTGGAGGACGCGCGCCGTCACCTCGCCGACCGGCTCCCCGAGCACATGGTCCCCGCCCACCTCACCGTCCTCGACCGGCTCCCGCTCACGCCCAACGGGAAGATCGACCGGCGCGCCCTCCCGGAGCCGGCGGCCGTGGTGTCCGAGGGGCGAGCGCCGCAGAGCCAGCTGGAAGAGGTCACGGTCGCTCTGTTCAGCAAGGTTCTCGGCACCCCGGGGCCGGTCGGCGTCGAGGACAGCTTCTTCGCGCACGGCGGGCACTCCCTGCTGGCCGCCCGCCTCACCAACCACCTCGCGGAGATCCTGGGCATCCGGTTGACCATCCGGGACGTGTTCCAGCACCCGACGCCCGCACGCCTCGCCCAGCACATCAGCACCCTCGGCGGACGGCCCGCGCTCCCGCCGCTCACCCCGGGTGCCTGGGCGGGCGAGGGCGACGCGCCGGTGTCCTTCGCCCAGCGCCGCCTGTGGCTGCTGGCCGAACTGGACGGCGGCAGCGCCGCGTACAACGTGCCGATGGCCGTACGACTGACCGGCCCCCTGGACACCGGGCTGCTCGAAGCCGCGCTGCACGACGTGGTCGCACGGCACACCCCGCTGCGGACCGTGTTCACCACGATTGACGGCGAGCCCCGCCAGCGCGTCCTTCCCGTCGCGGAGGCCCATGTGCCGGTCGAGCACCACGAGGTGACCGCCGACGAGCTGGACGGGGCGATGGCCCACGCCGCACGCCACGTCTTCGATCTGCGGAGCGAACTCCCTGTACGCGCCTCGCTGTTCGAGGTCGGTGACGGCTCCTGGGTGTTCTTCCTCCTGGTGCACCACATCGCCACGGACGGCCGGTCCACCGGTGTGTTCTTCGACGACCTGTCACGGGCGTACGCGGCCCGGAGCGCGGGTGCGGACGCGAATGTGCTGGAACCACTGCCGGTGCGGTATGCGGACTACGCGGTGTGGCAGCAGCGCGTGCTGGGCGCCCCCGACGACCCGGACAGCGTGCTCGCGCAAGAGCTGGCCTTCTGGCACAAGACCCTGGAGGGGCTCCCCGAGGAGCACGCCCTGAACCTGGACCGCCCACGCCCCGCACGGGCCTCGCACCGGGGCGGTCAGGTCGAAGTCACCCTTGATGAGGACCTGTTCGACCGCGTCGGTGAGCTGGCCCGCGCCGAGGGATGCACGCCGTTCATGGTCGTCCACGCGGCACTCGCCACCGCCCTCACCCGGCTCGGCGCCGGCACCGATCTGGCCATCGGCACCCCGGTCGCCGGCCGCACCGACGAAGCACTCCGCGACCTCGTCGGCTTCTTCGTCAACACCCTCGTCCTGCGCACCCACACCGACGGCGACCCCACCTTCCGCGAACTCCTCGGCCGCGTCCGGACCGCCGACCTCGATGCCTTCGCCCACCAGGACGCACCCTTCGACCTCGTCCTCGACGCGCTCAACCCCACCCGCACCCTCTCCCGCCACCCCCTCTTCCAGATCTGCCTCACCCTGGAATCCGGAGGCGTACCGGAGCTGCGGCTCGGGGGCACCCGGGCCACCGCGATCCCCGAGGTCACGAGCGGGGCAGCCAAGTTCGACCTGGAGTTCCTGTTCCGGACGGCGGACGGCCAGGGGATGCACGGCACGGTCCTCTTCGCGGAGGACCTGTTCGACCGGCCCACCGTCCAGCGCATGGTCGACGTGCTCGCCACGGTCCTGCGCCAGGCGCTGGCCGATCCCGACCTGCGTCTCGGTGAGCTGGAGGTGTTGTCGGAGGACGAGCGGAAGCTGCTGCTCGGGCCCTGGGCCGGAACGACCGCCCCCATCGACGACACCTCACTGGTCGAACGGTTCGAGGACCAGGTCACCCGCACCCCGGAGGCCGTCGCCCTCATCGACGGCGAGCAGCGCATCACGTACGGCGAACTCAACGCGACCGCCAACCGCTGGGCGCGCCGGCTGCGTGAGCGCGGACTCGGCCGGGGCGACCTCGCCGGCATCCTCCTGGAACGCGACGCCACCTTCGCCGCCGCACTCATCGCCGTACTCAAGACCGGCGCCGGGCATGTCCTGCTCGACCCGGACTTCCCGGACGATCGGCTGCGGTCGGCGGCGGCCGAGGCCGGTATCAGCCACCTGGTCACACGAGCGGAGCTCGCCGACCGCCTCCCCGGGGCCTGGACCACCTGCACCGAAGGCCCCGACGACGTGGCGGACCACGACGCGGGCAACCTCGGCACACCGATCCGCACTCAGGACGTGGCGTGCGTGATGTTCACCTCCGGGTCCACCGGACGGCCCAAGGGCATCCTGTCCTCGCACCGCAACCTCGTCTCCACCGTCACCGCGCAGACGTACGGCACCTTCGGGCCGGGCGAGGTCTTCCTCCAGTGCTCACCGGTCTCCTGGGACGCCTTCAGCCTCGAATTCTGGGGCGCGCTCCTCCACGGCGGCACCACCGTCCTCCAGCCCGGCCAGAAGCCGGAACCCGCCCTCATCGCGGAACTCTCCCGCCGGCACGGCGTCACCATGCTCCAGCTCTCCGCGAGCCTCTTCAACTACCTCACCGACGAACACCCCGAGGCGTTCGAGACCGTCGCCGTCGCTTACACGGGAGGAGAGGCCGCCTCCCCCACCCACATACACCGACTCCAGCAACTCTCACCCCACACCACCGTCGCCAACGGCTACGGCCCCGCCGAATCCATGGGCTTCACCACCACCCACACCATCACGGCGACACCTGAACCCCACCCGACCATCCCCATCGGCACACCTCTCACCAACAAGGGCGCCTACATCCTCGACGCCACCCTCCAGCCCGTGCCCCCCGGCGTGACCGGACACCTCTACCTCACCGGCCACGGCCTCGCCCACGGCTACCTCAACCGACCCGACCTCACCGCCACCACCTTCATCCCCAACCCCTACGGAACACCCGGCACACGCCTCTACCGCACCGGCGACCTCGCCCACTTCGACCAGCAGGGCCACCTGCACTACAACGGCCGCGCCGACAGCCAGGTGAAGATCCGGGGCTTCCGCGTCGAACCCGGCGAGATCGAGGCCGCACTCCTCACCCACCCCGGCGTCACCCAAGCCACCGTCACCACCCATCGCCGCCGGCTCTCCGCGTACGTGGTGACCGGCACGGCGACCGTGACGACGGAGGACATCCGCCGGCACCTCGTCGAACGGCTGCCGGAGCACATGGTGCCGACCCACCTCACCGTCCTCGAACGGCTCCCGCTCACGCCCAACGGGAAGATCGACCGGCGCGCCCTGCCCGAACCGGCCGCCGTCGTGTCCCGGGGCCGCGCGCCGCGCAACCCGCTGGAAGAGACCCTGGTCGGCCTCTTCACGCGGACGCTGGGCGCCGAGAACGCGCTTACCATCGACGACGACTTCTTCCACCACGGCGGCCACTCGCTGCTGGGCGCCCGCCTCACCAACCACATCGCCGTCTCCCTGGACGTCCGGCTCACCGTCCGCGACGTCTTCGAGCACCCGACGCCGGCCCGGCTGGCCGAGCACATCACCGCGCTGAAAACCGCGCCGGCTGCCAAGAAGGCCCGGCCCGCCCTCCGCCGTCGTACCGAGACAGAACGGATCAGCTCATGACCTCCGCCTCCCTCACCCCCGAAGACGTCGTCTGGGACCTTCCCGGTGACGGCCCGCACCGCCTGTCGCTGCTGGTGCTGCCCCACGCCGGGGGCAACGCCCACGCGTACGGCGGCTGGCGCGAGCACCTGCCGGCCGATGTGCGGCTGCTGATCGGCCAGTACCCGGGCCGCGGCGCCCGCTACTGCGAGGAGCTGCCGCTCTCGGTCGACGACCTGGCGCAGCCCGTGGTGGACTCGCTGCCCGCGGACACCGGCGAGCTGGTGGTGCTCGGGCACAGCATGGGGTCGCTGGTGGCCTTCGAGGTGGTACGCGCCCTGCGGGCCGCCGGCCGCACCCCTCGTCTGCTGATCGCCTCCGCGTGCCGGGCGCCGGTGCTGCCGAACCAGTGCCCCGTGCACCCGGAGCTGCTGGACGACGACCAGCTGGTCGCGGCCATCAAGGAGCGCGGCGGCACCGACGACGGCATCCTCGACGACCCGGAGCTGCGCGAGATCGTCCTGCCGTCCATCCGCGCCGACTTCGCGATCGACGACGCCTACCGGTGCACCGCCCCGGACGCCCGGCTGGACTGCCCGGTCGCCGTGTTCGGCGGGGACGCCGACCCGATCGTCCCGGCGGAGATGCTCGCCGGCTGGTCGCTGGTGACCGGGCACGAGGTCGTGCCGCAGGTGCTGCCCGGTGACCACTTCTACTTCCAGCAGGACCTGGCGGGCTTCTTCGCCCGTTTGAACCCGGTCCTCGACGCCCTGCGCGACTCCGCCACCGCGTCCGCGTAGCCACACCCGACTTCGTTCAAGCCAAGCCGAGGAAGAGGAACCCATCGTGACCGCTCTCGCCCAGCCGCCCGCCGCCACCGGTATCGCCCCCGTCCGCGAGCCCGGCAAGCCGGTGATCGTCCACACGCCGGAGTTCGGCTCCATGGCGGAGGCCACCGCGTGGCTGACCGCCCAGCGGCCCGCGATCCAGGCGGAGTTGCACCGATCCGGCGCGGTCATGCTGCGCGGCCTGCCGGTACGGGACGCGGCGACGTTCGCCGAGGCACGTGACGCGCTGATCGCGGAGCGGGCCGGCTACAAGGAGAAGGCCACCCCGCGCACCGACTTCGGGGAGGGCGTGTTCTCCTCCACCGACCTGCCGGCCGTCCAGCCGATCCGGCTGCACAACGAGAACAGCTACACGCTGGACTTCCCCGGTGTGCTGCTCTTCGGGTGCGTCACCGCAGCCGAGACGGGTGGGGCCACCACGGTCGGTGACATGCGTGCCGCGCTGGCCATGCTGCCGCCGGAGCTGGCCGCGCGGTTCGCGAAGGCCGGCTGGCTGCTCGTACGCAACTACTCGGACCTGGCCGGCATGCCGTGGCGCAAGGCGTTCTCCTCGGAGAGCCCGGCCGGCGCCGAGGAGTACTGCGACGCTCACGCCATCGGCTACGAGTGGCTGGACGAGGACACCCTGCGTACGCGGCAGCGGCGATCGGCGATCATCACGCACCCGGTGACCGGCGAAAAGGTCTGGTTCAACCACTTCGCGTTCTGGAACGCCCGCAGCCTCGACGAGGACGTCCGCGACGTGCTGGTGGAGACCTTCGGTGAGGACGGGCTGCCGTTCAACACCTACCTCGGGGACGGCACCGCCCTCACCGACGCGGAGGTGGACGCGATCAACGAGGCGTACCAGGCGGTCACCGTACGGGAGAGCTGGCAGGCGGGCGACGTGATGCTCGTCGACAACATCCTGTGCGCGCACGGCCGCGAGGCGTTCACCGGGGAGCGGAAGATCCTCGTCGCCATGGGCGAGCCCGTGCCGCTGTCCGACTGCTCGCCCGCCTCCGCCCCCTCCACCACCCTGTACGGAAAGTGAGCCCCGCGATGACCGCCGTACTCCCCGAGCGCACGACCGCCGCCGCCCTTGCCCCCTCCCACCCGGCCGGCTGCCCGTGCGAGACGTGCACCACCGCCGGGACCGGCGCGGCCGACCTGATGGCCCGGCTCGCGGCCGTGCCCGGTGACCGCACTGCCGTGGTCGCCGGTGACCGGAAGCTCACCTTCGACCAACTGCGGGAGCGAGCTGCCGCGTTCGCCGCCGGACTCGCCGCGCGAGGCGCCGGTCCGGAGAGCGTCGTGGCGCTATGCCTGCCGCGCGGTGCCGCTCTGGTCACCGCGATCATCGGCACCCTCACGGCGGGCGCCGCCTACCTCCCGGTGGACCCGGCGCTGCCCGAGGAGCGGCGGCGGCTGCTCGTCGAGGACTCCGGGGCCGACCTGGTGGTCACCGACGGCACCGGTCCGGCGCCCGCCGGGCCCCGTGCGGTCACGGCCGACGAGCTGACCGCCTTCCCGGGCGGGGACTTCGCGCCGGTCCGGGTCGGGCCGGGCGCGCTCGCGTACGTCATCTACACCTCCGGCTCCACGGGCCGGCCCAAGGGCGTGGAGATCGCGCGCGGTTCGGCCTCGCTGCTGCTGCGGGAGCTGGAGGACGAGGGTGCGGCGCGCGGCGAGGGCGCGCGCGTCGGGTGGAACGCGTCGCCGTCGTTCGACGCGTCGGTCCAGCAGTGGGTACGGCTGTCGCGCGGCGACACGCTGGTGATGATCGACGAGGAGACGCGCCGCGACCCGGCCCTGCTGGCGGCCTACGTCGACAAGCAGGGGCTCACGGATCTCGACATCACGCCGTCGCACGCCGAACCGCTGCTCGACCTGCTCACCCAGGACGGCGGCCCGCGCCCGCTGACCCTGCTGGTCGGCGGCGAGGCCATCGGCCCGGCGCTCTGGGACCGGCTGGCCGCCGCGCACCGCTCCGGTCTGCTGCGCGCGGTCAACGTGTACGGGCCCACCGAGTGCACGGTCGACGCGACGGCCGGCTGGATCGAGGAGCCGGGCGAGCCGCACATGGGCGCCGTGCTCCCCGGGCTGCGGATGCGGCTGCTGGACGAGCGCCTGGCGCCGGTCGGGCCGGGTGAGGCCGGGGAGCTGTATCTCGCCGGGCCCCGGATCGCCCGTGGCTACCGCCGCAGCCCGCACCTGACCGCCCAGCGTTTCGTTGCCGACCCGTTCGGCGCGCCGGGCAGCCGCATGTACCGCACCGGGGACCGCTGCCGCCTGCTGCCGGACGGGCGGCTGGTGCACCTGGGGCGGCTCGACGGCCAGGTGAAGCTGCGCGGCCACCGCATCGAGGTGCAGGAGATCGAGGCCGCCCTGACCCGGGGGGGCTCCGCCGAGGCGGCCGTGGTCCTGGGCGAGGACGCCGGGGGCAGTCCGTGCCTTATCGCCTACCACCGGGGCGGGGACACCGCCGCGCTGCGTACCGCCGTGGCGGCCGCGCTGCCCTCGTACATGACGCCGTCCGCGTTCGTCGCGGTCGACCGGTTCGCGACGACGCCGAACGGCAAGCTGGACCGCGCCGCGCTGCCGGCCCGGATCGAGGCGGCCTCGCAGGCCGAGGCGCCGGAGCAGGGTGCCGGGCTCGACGGGCGGGCGGAGGAGCTGATCGCCCGGGTGTGGGCGCAGGTCCTGGGCGCGGCCTCGATCGGCCCGGACGACAACTTCTTCAAGCTGGGCGGCCACTCGCTGCTCGCGATCAAGCTGGTCTCGCGCGTACGGGCCGAGCTCGCCGTCGCACTGCCGGTGAAGGCGGTCTACGCCCACCCGAGACTGCGTGATCTGGCCGCCCACATCGAGGAGTTGCTGGCCGCCAAGGATGGCTGACCGCTTCCCGCCCGTCCTCTACTCCCGCCCGCCCCCGCCATCCCCGAGGAGCAGCAACCGTGATCCCCCTCTCGTACGCCCAGCACCGGCTGTGGTTCCTGAACCGTCTCGAAGGCCCGTCGGCCGCGTACAACGCACCCGTCGTGCTGCGCCTGGACGGAGCGCCCGACCGGGAGGCCCTGGAGGCGGCGGTGCGTGACGTGGTGGACCGCCACGAAGTGCTCCGTACGGTCTACCGGGCCGTGGACGGGGAGCCGTACCAGGACGTCGTCGGCGATCCCGACGTGCGCCTGGAGGTACGGGAGTGCGGGCCCGGCGACGACGTGGACGCACTGGTCACCGCCTTCGTGCGCCTGCCGTTCGACGTCACCCGTGATCTGCCCCTACGGGCCCGGCTGTTCACGGTCCACGGCACAAGCGCCGTACTGGTACTGCTCGTTCACCACATCGCGACCGACGGCTGGTCCGTCGGCTGCCTGCTCAACGACCTCGACCGCGCCTACACGGCCCGGTTCGGGGGCCGCGCACCCGGGTGGGAACCCCTGCCCGTGCAGTACGCGGACTACGCGCTGTGGCAGCGGGACATGCTCGGCGACCCCGCCGATCCCGAGAGCCTGGCGTACGAACAACTCGCCCACTGGCGTGAGGCGCTGGACGGCGCACCGGCCGCGACCCGGCTGCCGGCCGACCGTCCCCGCCCCGCCGAACCGAGCCACCGGGGAGCGCTGGTCACCGCCCGCCTCTCCGCCGCCGCCCACAAGGCGCTCGCCCACACCGCCCGCGCCCACCGCGCGACGTTCTTCATGACCGCACGGGCCGCCCTCTGCGCCGCTTTGCAGGCGGCGGGGGCGGGGCCCGACGTGGTGGTGGGGACACCGGTGGCGGGCCGGCCCGAGGAGGATCTGCACGACCTCGTCGGCTTCTTCGTCAACTCGCTCGCCCTGCGCGCCGACCTGTCCGACGACCCGGACCTCGGCACACTGCTCGACCGGGTCCGCGAACGGGACCTGGCCGCCATGGCCCACGAGGACCTGCCGTTCGACCTGCTCGTCGAGGACCTCAACCCCGAACGGTCCCTCGGCCTGCACCCCTTCTTCCAGGTCATGCTGACCACGCAGACCGCGCAGGACACCACCTGCACCCTGGGCGCCGTATCCGGCACCCTCGACGCCGCGGACCTGGCAACCGCCAAGTTCGACCTGAGCTTCAACTGTGCCGAGACCTACGGCCCGGACGGCGATCCCGCCGGGGTACTGCTCGGCCTTCAGTACGCGACCGACCTGTACGACGAGGAGACGGCGCAGCTGCTCCTCACCCTGTTCCACCGCGCGCTGACCGCGTACGCCGAACAGCCGGCCGGCACACCCCTCAGCCGGACCGGTCTGCTCACCGCCTCGGACCGCGAGGCCATCGACCGCCGTCACGAGGCCCTGACCCGGGCCGCGGAGCGGACCGCCGCCACCCAAGGCGAACCGCACGACGGCGGAGGCCGGCGCACCCCCGACGCCGACCCCCGCGAGGAGATCCTTCGCGGCCTGTTCGCGGAGGTGCTGGGCCGGGACGAGGTCGGCCCGGACGACAGCTTCTTCAAACTGGGCGGGCACTCGCTGCTCGCCGGCAAGCTCACCAACCGCGTCCGCAAGGCGCTCGGCGTCCAGGCCGCCATCCGCGACGTGTTCCTGGCGCCCACCCCCGCCCGGCTGCTGCGCCGCCTCACGGAACAGGGCGACGGACCGGTCAGGCCACCGCTGCGCCCAGTGCCCGCCGCCCTGCGACCGGCCCGGCTGCCACTGTCCGCCGCGCAGCAACGCCTCTGGTTCGTCGGCCAGTTGGAGGGGCCGAGCGCCACGTACAACATCCCTGTGGTGACCCGGCTGCGCCGCCCGGTCGAACCGGCCGCGTTCCGCGCCGCGCTCGCCGATGTCGTACGACGGCACGAGGTGCTGCGCACGGTGCACAGGTCGGCGGACGGCGAGCCGTACCAGGAAGTGCTGGCCCACGCCGAACCCGTGCTCGACATGGTGCGGACGGGCGGCGCGGAGGAGCTGCGGGCGGCCGTCGACGCCGCCGCCGGGTATGTCTTCGACCTCGCCGCCGAGATCCCCTTCCGGGCCTGGCTCCTGGAGGAGGGCGGCGGGGGCCAGGTGCTGGTGCTCCTGGTTCACCACATCGCGGGCGACGGCTGGTCCACCGGCTGCCTCCTCGCCGACCTGGACCACGCCTACCGGGCCAGGTCGGAGGGCCGGGCGCCCGGGTGGCGGCCGCTTCCCGTCCAGTACGCGGACTACACGCTGTGGCAGCACGAGTTGCTGGACGGTGAGCACGGGGTGGCCGGCGAGCAGCTCGCGTACTGGCGCACCGCGCTCGACGGGATGCCGCCACTGCTCGCGCTGCCCACGGACCGGCCCCGCGGGCACGAGCCGGACGGTCGGGGTGCCCTCGCCCCGTTCGAGGTGGGCGCCGGGACGCACGGGACGCTGCTGCGTTTCGCCCGGCAGAACGGCGTCACGCTGTTCATGGTGGTGCAGGCCGCGCTCGCCGCCCTGCTCACGCGGCACGGGGCCGGCGAGGACCTGGCGATCGGCACCACCGTCGCCGGCCGGGGCGACGAGGCGCTGCACCCGCTCGTCGGGTTCTTCGTGAACACGCTGGTGCTGCGCACGGACACCTCGGGCGACCCGGCCTTCACCGAGCTGGTGCGCCGGGTCCGCGACACGGGCCTGGGCGCGTACAGCAACCAGGATCTGCCGTTCGACCGGCTGGTCGAGCACCTGAGCCCGCACCGATCGTCCGCGCACGCCCCGCTCGTGCAGGTGATGCTCCAGGTGCACGCGGGGGTGGCCGACGCCTCCGCGGCCCCGTCCGCGCTGGACGGCGAACCGATGGCGTTCCAGGGCACGGGCGCCAAGTCCGATCTGACCTTCGCGCTCACCGAGACCACCGGCCCGGACGGGGCGCCGGCCGGGCTGCGGGGTGTCCTGGAGTACGCGACGGCCCTGTACGACGCGGAGACCGCGCGGCTGCTGACCCGGCGGCTCGCCGAGGTCCTGGACGCGTGCGCCGCCGACCCCGAGGCCCCGCTCTCCACGCTGGGCGGGGCGCGGCCCGCGCCCGGTGGCCCGGACGTGGTGCTCGACGCGCAGGGGCGCCCCGCCCCGGTCCGGGTGCCGGGCGAGGTGCACGAGCCGGCGCCGGGCGGTGGTCTGCGGGCGACCGGGCGGCGCGCGTACCGGGACGCGGACGGGTTGCTGCGGCCCGTGGCCGTCCAGTCCGTGAACGGCTATCCGGTGGAACCCGGACAGGTCGAGGGCGTTCTCACCCGGCACCCGGCGGTGACCGGGGCGCGGGCCCTCGTCCGCGACGGCCGGCTGCTGGTCTTCGTCACCTGCGCCCCGGGCACGCCGCCCGCCGAGAGCACGCTGCGGGCCTGGGCCGCCGAGCGGCTGCCGGAGTACCTGGCGCCGGCCCGGGTGGTGCGGGCGTCCTGGCTGCCCGCTCACGGTGAGGACCCGGCGGTGCTGTCGGAGGAGGACAACGCGAAGCCGGCAGCGACGGCCGGCGGGGGCGCGGACGCGCGGCTGCTGGGGATCTTCCGGGAGGTGCTGGGCGGACGGGACGTCGGGGCGGACGACAACTTCTTCAAGTCCGGCGGGCACTCGCTGCTGGCGGTCCGTCTGCTGAACCGGATCCGGTCCGAGTTCGGCCAGGACCTGACGTTGCGCGACGTGTTCCGCAATCCGACAGCGGCCACGCTCTCCCAGCGGCTCGCCGGTGCCGTGGCGGACGCGATCGAGCCGGAGGACGCCGGTCCGGCCGCGCCGGCACTGCGCCGCCGGACCAGGGCGGGCGCCCGCCGGGGATGAACCGGCCGGGCGGGGTACGGGGCGGCAGCTCCGTACCCCGTTTCTGCCGGTCCGAGCTGCCGGACGGACTGCCGAGGGGGGCAGTCCCGGGCCCCTAGCGTGAAGGCCACGGAGGCGAGAGGAACCGTTCGCCGCCCCGGTCTCTCTCGGCCCTAACCGGAGGAAAACCCAGGATGCCCCCCATCGGAACGGACGACCTGCTCGACGGCGGTCCCTCTCCCGCGCCCGCCCCGCCGGTGCTCGACCTCATCGCCCACCAGGCGCGCACCCGCCCCGACGCCCCTGCCCTGGTCCACGACACCGCCCGCCTGACCTACGCGGAACTCGCCGACGCCGTACGGGAACGGGCCCGCGTCCTCGCCGCCGAGGGCGCCGCCCCCGGCCGCCTCGTCGCCCTCCACCGCCCTCGCGGGATCGACGCCGTCGTCGGCCTCCTCGCCGTCCTGAGCACGGGCGCCGCCTACCTCCCGCTCGACATCCAGGCCCCGGACGCCCGGAACGCGGCCATCCTCAAGGACAGTTGCGGTGACCTGGCGCCCACGCCCGGCGAGGTGGCCGCCGCCGGCGAACTCGTGCTGTCCGGCCCCGGCGTACCGGCCGGTGCCGCGTACGTGATCTACACCTCCGGGTCCACCGGCACCCCCAATGGTGTCGTCGTCGCCCACGACTCGCTCGCGCACTTCATCGCGGGAGCCGTCCCCGCGTACGGCATCGGACCCGCCTCCCGTGTCCTCCAGTTCTCGCCGCTCCACTTCGACGCCAGCGTGCAGGAGCTGTTCGCGACCCTCGGGGCCGGCGGGACGCTGGTGCTGCGTACGGACGACATGCTGGACGTACGCGATCTGCTCGCCGGCTGCGCACGGCACGGGATCACGCTGCTCGACCTGCCGGCCGCGTACTGGCACGAGCTCGTCCACGTCCTGGCCGCCGGTTCGGTGCGACTGCCCGGCTGCCTGGAGACCGTGATCATCTACGGGGAGGCCGCGCTGCCGGAGCGGGTTGCCCAGTGGCGCGAGCTGACCGGGGAGCGGGTGCGGCTGCTCAACGCGTACGGCCCCACGGAGACCACGGTGGTCGCCACGGTCGCCGACCTGACCCGGCACGGGGACGGGCCGGTGCCGATCGGGCGCCCACTGCCCGGGGTCCGGGCCGCCGTCGTCGCCGGTGAACTCTGGTTGCTCGGGCACGGGTTGTCCCGGGGCTATCTCGGCAACCCAGAGCTGAACGCACGCCGTTTCACCGAGCTGGACGGGGAGCGCGCCTACCGCACCGGGGACCTCGTCACGATCGGCGAGGACCGCCAGATCCTGTACCACGGGAGGCTGGACGACGAGGTGAAGATCGGCGGGCAGCGCATCGACCCCGCCGCCGTCGACTCCGTGCTGTCGGCGCACCCGAAGGTGCGGGAGGCCGCCGTCGTCGCCCAGCAGGACGCCGACGGGGTGAAGCGGCTCGTCGCGTTCGTCGTCACCGAGGGCGGTGTCGGGGCCGAGGAGCTGCGCGGGCTGGTGCGCGAGCGCATGCCGGCCGCCGCCGTCCCGGCCTCCGTCGGGATCGTCGCCGCCCTGCCCCGCACCAGCTCGGGGAAGATCAACCGCAAGGTGCTGCGGACCACGGACCCGCGTCTGTCGGTCGTACACGAGGAGCCGCTGCCCGCCGATGACCGGGTGCCGCTCTCGCACGCGCAGCGCCGGCTGTGGCTGCTCGACCAGCTCGACGGCCCGTCCTGCGCGTACAACATGCCGATCGTCCTGGAGCTGGACGGGGTGCCCGACCGGGCGGCGCTGGCCGCCGCGGTCACCGATCTGGTGGAGCGGCACGAGGTGCTGCGCACGGTGTTCCTCGCGCCGGAGGACGAGCCCTACCAGCACGTGCTGGCGGCCTCCACGGTCCGGGCCCGTGTCGTCGAGTGCCCGGCCGGTGAACTCCGGCGGCGGGTGGCGGACTTCGTCTCCGAGACCTTCGACCTGGCGCGCGAACTGCCCTTGCGGGTGGCGCTGTTCGTGCCCGAGGACGCGACCGGTGACGGGCCGGCGGCGGTGCTGGCGGTGCTGCTGCACCATGTGGCGGGCGACGGCTGGTCGCTTGCGCCGCTGATGAACGACCTGGCCACCGCGTACGCGGCCCGCGTCGAGGGCCGTGCGCCGGAGCGGGAGCCGCTTCCCGTCCAGTACGCGGACTACACCCTCTGGCAGCACGACGTCCTCGGTTCGGCCGGCGACCCGGACGCGGCCGTTTCGCACGGGCTCGCGCACTGGCGGGCCGCGCTCGACGGGCTGCCCCCCGTCACCGACCTGCCGCTGGACCGCCCCCGGCCCGCCGTGCCGGACCACCGGGGCGGTGTGGTCACCGCGCGCCTCGAACCGGCCGCGCACCGGCGCCTCGCCGGCCTGGCCGACGCGCACGGCGCCAGCATGCTGATGGTCCTCCAGGCCGCGCTGGCCCTCGCGCTGCGCGCGGCGGGCTGCGGGGAGCGAGTGGCCGTGGGCACGCCGGTCGCGGGCCGCGACGACGAGGCGCTGGCGGCACTCGTCGGCTTCTTCGTCAACACGCTGGTCCTGCCCACCGACACTTCGGGTGACCCGGCCTTCACCGAGCTGCTGGAGCGGGTACGCGACACCGACCTCGCCGCCTACGCCCACCAGGGCCTCCCCTTCGACCTGCTCGTCGAGCATCTGAGCCCGCCGCGCACGCCCGGCGTTCACCCGCTCTTCCAGACGATGCTGACGCTGGTCACCGCCGCCCCGGAGGACGCCCCGTTCGCCTTCGGCGGGCTCACCGGCCGCTTCCGGGCGGACGGCCCCGCGACCACCAAGTTCGACCTGACCGCCGCCTGTGTGGAGCACCGGGACGCCGACGGCGCGCCCGCCGGCCTCGACCTCGGCCTGGAGTACGCCCGCGACGTCCTCGACGAGTCCACCGCCCGTCTCCTCCTGGGCGCCCTGGAACGCGCGCTGCGTACGGCCGCCGCGGAACCGGATGCGCCGGTCGCCGACGCCGCGCTGCTGGGCCACGACGACCGCTGGTCCCTGGACGAGCGCCGTGAGCGCGTGGCGGCCCTCGTCGCCCGGCAGGACGCCGAAGCCGAGGCGGCCACGCTGAGCGGTGCGCCCGATGCGGAGCACGTCGGCACGTTGCGGGCGATGTTCGCGGAGATCCTGGGGCTCGACGAGGTCGGCCCGGACGAGGGCTTCTTCACCATTGGCGGCCACTCCATGAGCGGGGTGCGGCTGGCCAACCGGATCCGGGCCCGCCTGGGCGCCGACGTCCACGTACGGGACCTGCTGCTCGCGCCCACCCCGGCCGCGCTGGCCCGGCGCATCGCGGAGGCACGGTCCGCCGCCGAGGACAAGGGCCCCGCGCTCGTCCGCCGGACCGACCGGCCGGAGCGCCTGCCGCTGTCGCGGGCGCAGCGCCGGCTCTGGTTCATCGACGCGCTGGAGGGTCCCAGCGCCTCGTACAACATCCCGCTGGTGCTGCGTCCGGCCGAGCCGCTGGACGCCGGGGTCCTCGGCCTCGCCCTGGCCGACCTGGTGGAGCGCCACGAGGTGCTGCGGACCCGTTACCGGTCGGTCGACGGGGAGCCGCACCAGGAGATCCTGGACGGTGCACGGCCCGTCCTCGACGTCCGTACGGTGCCGTCCGAGCGGTTCCGGGCGGCCGTCTCCTCGGCCGCCGGGCATGTCTTCGACCTCGCCGGCGAGATCCCGCTGCGGGCCGCACTCCTGACCCCGGACGGTGACGGCGGCAGGCAGGTGCTGGTGCTGCTCGTCCACCACATCGCCGCCGACGGCTGGTCGACCGGTCCGCTGCTCGCCGACCTGGCCACCGCGTACGCAGCCCGTGCCGAGGGCCGCGTACCGGACTGGCGGCCGCTTCCCGTCCAGTACGCCGACTACACGCTCTGGCAGCAGGAGCTTCTGGACGGGCCGGCGGCGCATGACCACCTCACGTTCTGGGAACGCGCCCTCGCCGGGGCACCGCCCGTCCTCGAACTGCCCGCCGCCCGGCCGCGCCCTGCCGAAGCCACGCACCGGGGCGGCCACGCGCCGCTGACGGTGGACGCGGCCACCCACGAGGCGCTGGAGGAGCTGGCCCGGCGCCATGGCGCGACGCTGTTCATGGTGGTGCAGGCGGCCCTCGCCGCCGTCCTCACCCGGCACGGAGCGGGCACCGATCTGCCGCTGGCGACCATGACGGCGGGGCGCGACGACGAGGCGCTGAGCGATCTGGTCGGGTTCTTCGTCAACACGCTGGTCCTGCGCACCGACACGTCGGGGGACCCGGCATTCGCGGAACTCCTGGAGCGGGTACGCGACACGGATCTCGCCGCCTACGCCCACCAGGGCCTCCCCTTCGACCGGATCGTGGAGCACCTCAACCCGGCCCGCTCCACCGCCCACCACCCGCTCGCCCAGTACGTCGTCCAACTCCACCACGACTACGCCTCCGCCCCGGCCGCGGGGCCGCTGCTGCGGCTCGAACCGGCACCGCTGGAGGCGCTGTCCACCAAGTTCGACCTGACCCTCTCGCTGTGGGAGCGGAAGGACGACGAGGGGCGGCCGGCGGGTCTGGCGGGCGGCCTGGAGTACGCCACCGATCTCTTCGACACCGCCACCGCCGCCCTGCTCGCCGCCCACGTCGGACGGCTGCTGCACGCCGTCGCCGCCGACCCGGGGGTGCGGATAGGCGCCGTGGACCTGCTCACCGACGCCGAGCGGTTCCGGCTGGTCGCGGAGTACAACGACACCGCCACCGTGACGCGGGAGCGGGCCGCCGTCCACGAGGTCATCGCCCGCCGGGCCGCGCTCGGCCCCGGACTGCCGGCTCTGATCACGGACGCGGAGACCGTCGGATACGGGGAGCTCGACGCCCGCGCCGACGCGCTGGCCGCCCGGCTGCGGGCGGCGGGGGTGCGGCGGGGCGACACCGTGGGGGTCCTGCTCGACCGGGGCATCCCGCTGGTGGTGACCTCGCTGGCCGTCCTCAAGTGCGGTGCCGCTTACGTGCCGTTGGACCCGACTCTGCCCGGGGCCAGGATCGCGCTGATGACCGAGGACGCTGGTGCCCGCCTCGTCGCGACCGACGCGGGGCGGGCGGGTGCGGTGCCGGAGGAGGTCTCCGTACCGGTCCTCCTGGTCGACGCGCCCCCCGGGAGCGACGCGCCCTCGGACCGCACGCCCGTGGCGGTCGACGGGGACGACCTGATGTACGTGATGTTCACGTCCGGGTCGACCGGCCGGCCCAAGGGCGTCGGCGTCACCCACCGCAACGTCACCGAACTAGCCGCCGACCGGGACACCGCATCGGGCGGCCCCCACCGGATGCTGGTCCACTCCGCGACCGGGTTCGACGCCTCGGTCTTCGAGATGTGGGTGCCGCTCCTCGCCGGCGGCAGCCTGGTCCTCATGAGGGGCGATGGCACCGACCTCGCGGAGACCGCCCGTTCCGTACGCGAACACGGCGTCACCGCGGCCTACTTCACCGTCGGCCTGTTCCATGTGATGGCCGACGAGGCGCTGGACACGCTGCGGCTGCTGCGCGAGGTGTGGACGGGCGGCGACGTCGCCTCACCGGCCGCCGTGCAGCGGGTGCTGACGCACTGCCCGGACACCGTCCTCGTCCACTCCTACGGGCCCACCGAGACGACCTTCGCCTCGCACAACCAGTGGCTCACCGGCGGGCGGGGCCCGCTCGGCGGGTCCGGGCTGCACCTGGGCCGGCCGATGGACAACACCCGCAGCCATGTCCTGGACGGGGCACTGCGGCCCGTGCCGCCGGGTGTGCCCGGGGAGCTGTACATCGCGGGATCGCATGTGGCGCGCGGGTACACGGGCCGGCCGGACCTGACCGCCGAGCGTTTCGTGCCCGACCCGTTCGAGGCCGACGGCAGCCGGATGTACCGCACCGGGGACCGGGTGGTCTGGACGCCCGAGGGTGAACTGCGGTTCCTGGGCAGGGCGGACGGCCAGGTCAAACTGCGCGGGGTACGGATCGAGCCGGGCGAGGTCGAGCACGCGCTCGCCGCCCACCCCGCCGTGGGCCAGGCGCTCGCCGTGGTCCGCGAGGACCGGCCGGGCGAACGGAGCCTCGTCGGCTACGTGGTGCCGCGTGCGGGGTCCGCGGTCACCGGCGCGGAGCTGCTCGCGCTGGCCCGTACCGCGCTGCCCGCCCATCTCGTGCCGTCGGCGGTCGTCGTCCTGGACGCCCTGCCGCTGACCGTCAACGGCAAGCCGGACCGCCGGGCGCTGCCCGCGCCGGACCGTCCCGTGGCCGAGCACCGCGCGCCGCGCAACGCCCGCGAGGAGGTGCTGTGCGGGCTGTTCGCCGAGATCCTGGGGGTCCCGCGCGTCGGTCTCGACGACAACTTCTTCACCCTGGGCGGGCATTCGCTGCTCGGTGTGCGCCTGGTGAGCCGGGTGCGCTCGGTGCTGGGCGTGGACCGGACCGTCCGCGATCTGTTCCGCGCCCCGACCCCGGCCGGGCTGCTCGGCACGCAGGACCCGGACGGCACGGCCGGCGCCATGGGCGTCCTGCTGCCGCTGAGCACCCGGGGCACCCGGCGCCCGCTGTTCTGCGTGCACCCGGGCACCGGAGTCGGCTGGTCCTACGCCGGCCTGGCCCGGCATCTCGGGGACGAGCAGCCGCTGTACGCCCTCCAGGCCCGCGCGCTGAGCGAGCCCGGCCACCGCCCGCGCACCGTGGAGGAGATGGCCGACGACTACCTGGAGCGCATCCGCCAGGTCCAGCCCTGGGGCCCGTACCGGCTGCTGGGCTGGTCCTTCGGCGGGATAGTCGCCCACACCATGGCCGTCAGGCTCCGCGCCGCCGGTCAGCGCGTCGAACTGCTCGCGCTGATGGACGTCCACCAGACCGGGCCGGGCAGCGTTTCCGTGCTGCCGCACCGGGAGCGGGAGGCGGCGCTCGGGGAGGACGAACTGCCGGCGGCGGTGGAGCGGTTGCGGCGCGAGGACCCGGTGCTCGGCGGCTTCAGCACGGAGGAGATACGAGCCGTGCTGCGCGCCTCCGAGACTCACGCGGCACTCATGTCCCGGCATGTGCCCGGGGTCGCCGCGACCGGCGCGGTCTTCTTCACGGCGCGCCGGCCAGGCGAACCGGAGGGCGCGCTGGCCGCCACCTGGAATCCGTTCCTGACGGGAACGGCCGAGAACTACACCGTGGAATCCAGTCATCTCCGGATGACCGAGGAAGAACCTCTCGCACACATCGGGAAAGTCATCGCGGAGAAACTCTCCGCACTGCAGGAGAAGAACCTGCGGGAAAACGAAACGAGGAGTTATTCATGAGCGACATCGTGAACCCTTTCGACGACGCGGAGGGCTCCTTCCACGTCGTGGTGAACGACGAGGGACAGCACGCCCTGTGGCCGGCGTTCGCCGCTGTCCCGGCGGGCTGGGACAGCGTCTGGGGGGCCGGTAGCAGGGCGGACGCCCTGGATTACATCACCGCCCACTGGACCGACATCCGCCCTCGCAGCCTGGTCGCCCAGTACGCCTGACCGGCTGCCCTCACTGAATGCCGCGCCCCGCAGCTCCTGCGGGGCGCGGCATTTCCGTATGCCCGCCGGCCGGAAAGTCAGGGCACCTCGACACGAAATAGGGAAAGGGAAACTGCCGCCCGCTACTGCCGCTCGACTTCCGCCCGGAAGCCCTTTTCGTACATAACCTCGAAGGCATGAAGATACTCCTGAGCGGAACCGCTTCGGACTCCCATACCTGGAACCTCGTGTATCTCGGGCTGTTCCTGGAGGAGCGGGGGCACGACGTCGTCGCGCTGGGCCCCTGTGTGGGTCCCCGTCTGCTCACGGCCGCCTGTCGCCGGCATGCGCCCGACGCGGTCGTGCTCAGCAGCGTCAACGGCCACGGCTACCGGGACGCCCTCGCGGCGGTGCGGGCGCTGCGCGCCGAACCGGAGCTCGCCGCGCTGCCGGTGGCCGCCGGCGGCAAGCTCGGCATCGCCGGCCGCTCCGGGGAGACCGAGGCGGCCCGGCTGCGCGCGGCGGGCTGCGACGCGGTCCTCGGTGACGGGGCCGGTGACCTGGAGGCCCTGGGCGCGTTCCTCGCGGCCCGCGCCCAGGTGGCGGCATGACCGCCGCCGGAGCCCCGCGCCCCTTCGGCGCGTTCGTCGCGGCCTCGGCCGCCGCCGGCCGGCTGGTCGTCCAGCCCCGCATGGGCTTCGGTGACCCCGGCTCCATGCGCACCGGCCTGGAGCGGACGAGGGCCGCCACCGCGACGACCGTGGGCACGCTCACCATCGACAGCTACACCCGCGTCGGAGACCTCGCCGGTGCCCGCGCCGCCCTCGCCGAGGGTGCCGGGCTCAACGGCTACCCGATCGCCACGCACCCCCTGGACGTCACACGCTCCCTGCTCGACGGGCTGCACGACGACCACTTCCCCGTCCAGGTCCGGCACGGTTCCGCCCGTCCGCAGGCCATCGTCCGGGCGCTGCTCGCCGCCGGTCTCGACGCCACGGAGGGCGGGCCCGTCTCGTACTGCCTGCCCTACGGCCGCACCCCGCTGCGGGAGTCCGTCGCGGCCTGGGCCGAGGGGTGCGAACTCCTCGCCGCCGGCGCCCGCCCCGGCTCGGTGCCGCATCTGGAGAGCTTCGGCGGCTGCCTGCTCGGCCAGCTCTGCCCGCCCGGTCTGCTGGTCGCGACGAGCGTGCTGGAGTGCCTGTTCTTCGCCCAGCACGGTCTGCGCAGCGTCTCGCTGAGCTACGCCCAGCAGACCGATCCGGGCCAGGACGAGGAGGCGATACGGGCCCTGCGCCGGCTGGCCGGTGAGTTCCTGCCGGCCGGCGTCGACCACCACGTCGTCCTCTACACCTACATGGGCGTATACCCGCGCACCGAACGAGGCGCGATCCGGCTCCTGGAGGCATCCGCGCGCCTCGCGGTACGGGCCGGGGTGGACCGGCTCCTGGTGAAGACGACCGCCGAGTCCCGCCGTATCCCGACCGTCGGGGAGAACGTCCGCGCCCTGGAGACCGCCGCCGCGGCCGCCGCGCTCGCCGGACCGCCGGTCCCGGCCGCCCCGGACGCCGGGAGTGCGGTCTACGCGGAAGCCCGCGCCCTGATCGAAGCCGTCCTCGGACTCCACCCCGACCTGGCCCGCGCCCTGCCCGCCGCCTTCGAACGCGGGCTGTTGGACGTGCCGTTCTGCCTCCACCCCGACAACGCGGGCCGCTCCCGCAGTGTCATCGGCGCGGACGGGCGGCTGCGCTGGTCGGACACCGGTGCGATGCCGATCCGCCCCGACGCCCCGGCCGACCTGGCGCCGCTCACCGCGAACGGCCTGCTCGCCGCCCTCAACCACATGGCCGACCGCTACGACCGGCCGCCGGCCGACCCCGTATCGGCGTACCGGCGCCCCGCCACCGCACGCGCTCTCCCCCCGACCCCTCACCCCCGCCACGAACAGGAGCCCGCCATGGACCACGCCCCGCAGCCCGCAGGACCCGCCCTGCCGCCCCCGCTCGGTGAGCACCTGCGCTCCCCGCAGCTGCGCGCCGCCATGCTCGTCCAGCAGGAGGCCCTCCAGGCGGCCCGTGACTTCCTGCGGGGGTCGGGCTTCACGGAGCTGCTGCCCCCGCTCGTCGGGCCCGTCACCGACCCGGGCGGCCGGGGCGCCAAGGCGCTGGACGTCGACTACTACGGGCGCCCGTACAAGCTGATGACCAGTGCCATCCTCTACAAGCAGGCGTCGCTGCACGGCTTCCCGAAGCTGTTCTACATCGCTCCCAACGTGCGCGTGGAGCCGGAGGAGACCGCCACCACCGGCCGCCATCTCGTCGAGTTCCACCAGATCGACGTCGAGATCGCCGGCGCGAGCCGTGAGGACGCCCAGGAGGTCGCCGCCGGCCTGCTCACCCATGTCGCCGAGCACGTGTGGACGGCCGTTCCCGACGTCCTCGCAGAACTCGGCAGGCAGGAGTCCGACTTCGCTGACGTCCGCAGCGGCAAGTACGACGTGTGCACCCATCACGAGGCCGTGTCGCGGCTCCTGACGGCCGGTCACCCCCAGAGCCCGGACAGCGAGATCGACTGGACCGGGGAGCGGCTCCTGTCGCTGGAGAGCGACCGGCCGTTCTTCATCAACGACTACCCGAAGGGCTCGCGCGGCTTCTACGACCGCGAGGACCCCGAACGCCCGGGCGTGCTGCGGAACTTCGACCTCATCGCCCCGCACGGCTACGGCGAGCTGGTCTCGGGCAGCGAGCGCGAGTCGGACTACGCGACCATCGTCACGCGGATGCGCGAGAGCGGCGAGAACCCCGCCAAGTACGCCTGGTACCTGAAGGAGGCCCACGAGGGCATCCCGGCCAGCGCCGGCTTCGGGATGGGCCTCCAGCGCCTCGTCCGCTTCCTCACCGGCCTCGACTCCCTGTGGCAGGTCAGCGCCTACCCGAAGCTCCCCGGGGTGATGGCCCCGTGAGCGCCCTCTCCTCCCCCGGCTTCCCCGAGCGCGAGATCCGCGCCCGCGCCCGGCACGGCACCGCCCAGGTGTTCCCCGACCCCGACGCGTACGGCACCGAGCTCCACGGACCCGGAGGTGCGGCCGGGGCCGACGCGCTCGACCGGGCCCGGATCGTCCCGCCCGTCTTCATGCCGGAGCGGCTGGAGAAGCTGATCGAGCTCGCGCGCGAGCCCGAGTTCGGTGACGTCGACCTGGCGGTCCGGACCGGCGGTTTCACCGCCTCGCTGCCGCTCTACCTGTCGGCCTTCGGCTCGACCCGGGCCGGCAGCGGCGACCTCGCCGTCCAGGCGTCCCGGCAGGCCGGCCGCCTCGGCATCCCCATGGTCATCGGCGAGAACATGGTCCCCGTCCACGGCTACCGGCGCGGCGCGGACTCCGCCCGCTCGGCGCTCCTCGCCCGCATCGACGCGTACCTGGAGGCAGCGCCCGAGGGCGTCGGCGGGATCGTCGTCCAGCAGTCGACGGAGGACGCCGACTCGGAGGTCTGGAACCTCCTCTACAGCGACCCCGCCACCCGGCCCCTGCTCGAAACGGGGCGTCTGGCATTCGAGTTGAAGACCGGCCAGGGCGCCAAGCCCGGTCTCGGCGGCATGACCGTCGTCTCCGGTGCCGAGGCCGCCCAGCTGGCCGGCCGGTTCACGGTCACCGAGGTCTTCGGCGAGGACGACGAGCGCCGGCTGCGGTGCGCCACGCCGGGCACCTTCACCGACGAGATCCTGCGCCAGCAGCTGCGCTTCATGCGGAACAACTTCCCGAGGGCCCGTACGTGGGTGAAGTTCCACCCGGGCCGCGACATCGGGCACGCCGCGCGCGCCGCCTGGGCCGCCGGGGCGGACGCCGTCACCGTGGACGGTGCGGAGGGCGGCACCGGCTGGGCCCCGAGGGTCTTCCTCGACCAGGTCGGCCTGCCGCTCGCCGAGTGCCTGCGCCGGATCGGCCGCCCGGACGGCTGCCTGCTCGCCGGCGGCCGGATGTGGGAGGGCGGACGCGCGCTGCGGGCCCTCGCCCTGGGCGCCGGGGCCGTCGGTCTCGGGCGCGCCGCGCTGATCGCGGTCGACGAGGACCCGGACCACGGGCTGGTACGCCTCGCCCAGAGCATCGCGCTCGAACTGCGGCTGCTGATCAGCGCGTTGGGCAAGTACACGGTGGGGGCGCTGGCCCCGGAGGACCTGTGGTGGCCGGACGGCGACCACGTCGGCGCCCGGCCCCCGCTGTCCGCCGACCCGGCGGCCGCCGGAGCGACACCGTGAACGGGCGGGCGAGGTCCGCCTCGCGGAACACCCCCGGGGCCCGGCCCGCCCCGTCGAGGCGGCCCCGCCGCGTCACCGGCCGCCGACGCACCGTCCGGGCCCGGTTCGTGCTGCGGGACACCCCCGGCGTCACCGTCGGGCCCGCCGGCCACGGCGTACGCGACATCGACGGCCCGGACCCCGTGGCCGACGCGGCCCGGCTCGCCGCCCAGCGTGCCCTGGCCGAGGCGGGCCGGGGTTACCTCGGCGGCCGCCTGGAGCTCGGCGCCCCCGGACGCGCCCGTGCCTCGCACGACCGGCGGGCTCTGCGGCGCGCCGCGGGGCGGGCGGCCGCGCTGGCCGTGGCAGCGACGCTGCGCGGCGACGACACCGGTGTCACCGTCCGCCCCACCCTCCGCTGAACTCCCCGCGTCAGCCCGCGCGACGCGCCGTACCCGCACCAGCCCGCGCGACGCGCCGCGCAACGCCACAAGCCGCACCTCCGCGGCCACTCGCGGAACGCGCCGTACCCCATCCCCGCAGAAAGCCGAACCCCATGACAACGAACACCTCCACCCCGTCGCCCGAGGCGGGGCCCGCCCCCGACTGGCGGCGCATCGGCAGCTTCGTCACCGGTCAGGCAGCCGTGCAGTGCGGCAGCTTCGCCCTGATCATCGCCATGAACTGGACGGCCGTGCAGCTGGGCGGGCGGGGCGCGGTCACGCTCGTGATCCTCGCCTCGACGCTGCCGCGCGCCCTGATGCTGCTGTTCGGCGGCGCCCTCGCCGACGCCCTCGGCCCGCGCGCCGTCCTGCTGCGGGCCACCGCGACCCGGTTCGCCGTCCTCGTGATCGGCGCCCTGGTCACGGCGGGCGCCGACAGCATCTGGCCGCTGGTCGCCGTCGCCGTGGTCGAGGGCTCACTGCTCGGCCTGACCGGCCCGGCGTCGGGCGTCCTGCTCACCCGGCTGGCACCGAAGGAGCACCTGGGCCGCGCCAACTCCCTGTTCTCCATGGTGATGCGGCTGGCCCCGATCGCCGGATCACCGCTGGGGGCCTGGCTGGTCGTGGCCGGCAGTCTGTCCGGGGTCATGCTGGTCTCCGCGGCCGGCTGCGCCGTCTGGCTGGTCTGCGCGTTCCATGTGACCCGGGGCATGGCCCGGCCCGAGCGCGGCGCGGGGGCGGGGGGTACGTCACTGTTCCGTCGCTCCGGCGACGGCCTGGCACTGCTGGGCCGTCACCCCCGGCTGCGCTGGATGTTCGTCGCCTGCTTCTGCATGGACTTCGCCTTCCTGTGGCCGGCCGAGGTCGCGCTGCCGCTGCGCGCTTCCGGCGAGGGCTGGGGCATCGGCTCGGTGGCGGCGGCCCTCACCGCGTTCAGCGCGGGCGCCCTGGCGTCGGCGGCAGCCGGTGCCGCACTCGCGCACCGCATCCCCGTCCCGGTCAAGCTGATCGTCACCGGCACCGGGCTCGCCGTGGGCATGGGGTCCATGGCCCTGGTGCCCTCGCCGGCGGTCCTCGCGGTCACGGCGTGCGCGGTCGGCCTCTTCTCCGGGCTGAACGGCCCCGCGCTGGTCACCGCGTACCAACAGGCCGTCCCCGAAGGGAAGCTGGGGGCCGCGATGTCCACGTTCTCGCTGTCCAGCATCGGGGCCGCGCCTCTGTCCCTGGCCGTCTTCAGTTCGCTCTCCGCCCCGCTGGGCGTGACCGGCACCTGGCTGCTGTGCGCGTCCGTCGCGCTCTTCTCGCCGGTCGCCGCGACGCTCGCCCTGCGCGCGCCCCTGACGCGGAACGCCCCCGCCACCAAGGCGTCCGCCGCCCCCGAGCCCACCGCCACAGCCGTGTGAGGCAGACATGTCCCTGCTGGAAACCGCCCCGCCGCCCGTCCCCGATTCCCTGCTCCTCCCCACCGCGCTCCCCCCGTTGCCCGCCGCCCTGCCGCCGCTGACGGACCCCGGTTCCGGCCGTCCGCAGCTCTGGCTGGTCGCCACGGCGGCGCACGAGGAGACCGCGGCCCGTTACGCCCCGCTCGTCCTCGGTCCGTCGGAGCTGGCCAGGGCCGAGGAGTTCCGCCGCCCCACCGACCGCGCCACCTATCTGTGCGCCCACGTCGGTCTGCGCCGGGTCCTCGGCAACCATCTGGGCGTCGCGCCCCGCGCGGTCTCGGTGGCCCGGGCTCCCTGCCCGTGCTGCGGTGAGCCGCACGGCCGGCCCGTACTCCCGGGCGAGCCCCTGCACTTCTCGCTCTCGCACTGCGAGGGCCTGAGCCTGATCGCCGTCGCCGCCGCTCCGGTCGGTGTGGACGTCGAACCCGTACCGAACCCGCAGACGCTCGTCGAGGCCGCCGATGTCGTCCACCCCATGGAAGCGGCGGAACTCGTCTCCCTCACGACCGCGTTGCGCCCGGCCGCCTTCGCCCGGGTGTGGACCAGGAAGGAGGCGTATCTGAAGGGCCTCGGCATCGGTCTGGGCGCGGACCCGTCGACGGAGTACGTCGGTGCCGGTGCGGCGCCGGCCGCCCCGGCCGGCTGGCTCCTGGCCGACATCGCCGTCCCACCCGGCCACCGGGCGGCGGTGGCGGTCCTGCGGGAGGGCGCCGGTGGAGCGGGGCCGGACTGACCTCCGCTGCCCCGCGCCGCCTCCGGTGGCGGCCGTCGCCGGACACGGCGGCGGGCCCGTGCGACCGCGCACGGGCCCGTCAGACCTTCTGCTTCTTCAGTGACGTGAGGTGGGCGAAGACGACGACGTTGGAGGCGTAGCCGTCCTTCTTGTTGAAGCGTCCCCCGCAGGTCATCAGCCTGAGTTCCGGACGGCCGGTGCTGCCGTACACCTTGTCGTCGGGGAACTTGTCCTTCGTGTACGTCTCGACCGCGTCGACCGTGAAGACGGCGGTCTGCCTGTCGGCCCGGGTGACCGTCACCTTGTCGCCCTTGTGCAGGGCGTTGAGGTTGAGGAAGATCGCCGGGCCGGTCTCCGTGTCGCGGTGGCCGACGATCAGGGAGGTCCCCTTCTCGCCGGGCGAGGGCCCGTCGCGGTACCAGCCCACCTCCCTCGGTCTGCTCATGGGCGGGGCCCCGAGGTGCCCCTTCTTGTCGAGCCCGAGGCCGGTGACAGGCGCCTCGATGAAGATGGCGGGCACCGCGACCTTCACCGGACGCGACGGCGACAGGGGTGCGTGGGTGGCCGGCCGGTCGCCGCCGCCCGCGGCGTCATTGCCGTGGGCGGCGGCGACCGGATCGTCGGACGAGTCGGAACTCGCCCAGACGATGCCGGTCACCAGCGAGGAGGTCACGCACAACGTCATCGTGAGACGACACGCCCGGCTCGGGCCCCGTCGGCGTCTTCTGCGCGGGTTATGCCTCGTTGCGGGCACGGCGGCGCGCGGCTCGGCGGACCATGATCAGCCCGGCGGCTCCGGCGGCGCCGGCCGCGATCGCGGCGGTGGTGCCGACGTTCGAGTCGCTCTCGGAGCTGACGCCCTCCATGTCCGGGACGCCGCCGCCACCGGCGGGCACGCCGCCGGAAGGCTGCTCGTAGCCCGACTCGGAGCCCGAGGCGGACGAGCCGCGCTCGCTGTTCTCGGAGGAGCCGTGGTTACCGGACGGCTTGGTGCAGTCGACCTTGAACGCCTTGTTCTTCGGGCCGGACGGAACGATCCACACCAGCTGGTACGTGCCCTCGGGGAGCAGGTACTCCTGGCTGCGCGCCGAGCCGTTCACCAGGGGAAGGGTGCTGGCGAGGGTGTCCCCCGGGGGAACGGTCGGGGGCTGCGCGGTGATGGTCCACGGCACGGCCGGCATGTCGCCGAAGTTGCTGGCCTGGAGGACGAACTTGCAGACCTCGTTGCCGTCGCCGCCGCGCGCCGCCCAGCCGCCGGGGCGGATGTCGATGTCACCGCTGTCGCCGGGGGCGGCGAAGGCGGCGGATGCCCCGCCCAGCGTGGCTGCGGCGACCGCGATCGCGGCGACCGCGCGGGCGCTGCGGGAACGGGCAGAAGCGGACATACGCATGCTGAACTCCTTCGAGCCGGGATGATTGTCGTACTGATCAACCGATCGCCTAAGAGATGCCATGACTCGCGGGATAAATGCCGCGTAACACTCTGAAAAGTGCGACAAGTACCCTGAGTAGCCGATAGCCGTCCGGCCCGGTGCAGCCCGAACACGCGTACGGGGCGCCCATTGGGCGCCCCGTTCCGTACCGCCGTTCTCGCAGGTCAGGCCCTCTATACCCCCGCTCCGGCCGCCGCGCGTCGCCTGCGTTGCCCGGCCACGTCCGCCACCGGCGAGGCGAGCAGCAGTGTGCGCGTGTAGTCGTGTCGCGGCTCCGAGGTGACCGTCGCGGCGTCGCCCGTCTCCACGATCTCACCGCGGTGGATCACCGACACCCGGTGGCTCATGAAGCGGACGACGGCCAGGTCGTGCGAGACGAAGAGGTACGAGACACCCGTCTCCCGCTGGATCTCCAGGAGCAGGTCGAGCACCGTCCGCTGGGTCGTCAGATCCAGCGCGGACACCGGCTCGTCGCAGATGACCAGCCGGGGGCGCAGGGCCAGCGCCCTCGCGATGGCGACCCTCTGGCGCTGACCGCCGGAGAACTCACGGGGCAGCCGGCCCGCCGCGTCGGACGGCAGATGGACGCGCTCCAGCAGCCCGGCGACCCTCCCCCGGGCCTCCCGCGCGCCCGTGCCCTGCCCGATCAGCGGCTCGGCCAGGGTGTCCCCGATGGTGCGGGACGGGTTCAGCGAGGTGTACGGGTCCTGGAAGATGACCTGGAGGTCGCGGCTCAGGGCGCGGCGGCGCCGGGGGTCGGCGTGCTCGATGCGCTCGCCGTGGAAGGTGATCGAGCCGGAGCGGACCGGGACGAGCCCGAGGACCGCGCGGCCGATGGTGGACTTGCCCGAGCCGGACTCGCCGACCAGGCCGAGGGTCTCCCCCGGCCTCACGAACAGGCCGACGCCCTCGAGGACTTCGGTCTCCGGGGCGCGCCACCCCTTGCCGGGGAAGCGGACCCGCAGGTCGCGCACGTCGAGCAGGGCGTCGGGGGCGGTGGCGTCCGAGGGGGCCGCGTCGGCGGGTGTCTTCTTCATGCGGTGACGGTCCTCGCTTCTCGGGGCTGCCAGGGGGCGCGGGCCGGGGCGTCGTCGAGCACGGCGGCCAGCAGGGTGCGGGTGTACGGGTCCCGGGGTGAGCCGAGGATCTGTTCGGTGGTGCCGGTCTCCACGATGCGGCCGGCGTTCATCACGGCCACCCGGTCGCAGACGTCCGCGACTACACCGAGGTTGTGGGTCACCAGGAGGACGCCGAGGCCGCGTTCGTCCCGCAGCCGGCGCAGCAGGTCGAGCACTTCGGCCTGGACGCGTACGTCGAGCGCGGTGGTCGGCTCGTCGGCGATGAGGAGCTCCGGGTCGCAGGACATGGCGCCGGCGATCAGGACGCGCTGGGCCATGCCGCCGGATATCTCGTGCGGGTAGAGGCGCAGCGTGCGGTCGGGGTCTGGGATCTCGACGAGGTGGAGCAACTCCCGTGCCTTGTCGGCGGCTTCCTTGCGCCCGAGGCCGAGGTGGTGGCGTACGGGCTCCATGAGCTGGCTGCCGATGGTGAAGGCGGGGTCCAGGTTGCTCATGGGTTCCTGCGGTACGTACGCGAGGGTGCGGCCGCGCAGCGCGCGGTGGTCGCGTTCCCGCAGTCCCGCCGTCTCGCGGCCGTTGACCGTGATGCTGCCGCGGGTGACTCGCCCGCCCTCGGGCAGCAGGCCGAGCACGGAGAACGCGGTCTGGGTCTTCCCGGACCCCGACTCCCCCACCAGGCCGAGGATTTCGCCCGGGCGCACATCGAGGTCGACGCCGTGCACGACCTCCTTGTCGGTGCCGTCGGGCCGGGCGTAGGCGACGGTGAGGCCTCGCACGGACAGCAGCGCGGCACGCGGCGCGGCGGAATCTGCGGACTCCGCGGGCTCGGGGGCCGGCCGGGCGCGACGGCGGCGGGCGGGGCGGGGTGTCTGGTCCTCCAGGGCGTCGCGTACGGCTCCGGCCAGCAGGACGAGGGCGCAGTTGGTGAGGCCGAGGGCGAGGCCGGGCCAGAGGATGAGCCGGGGCGCGCGCTGGATGTTCTGGAACGCCTCGTTGAGCATGGCGCCCCAGGTCGCCGTCGATCCGCTGCCGACGCCCAGGAATTCGAGGCCGGCCTGGAGGGCGATGGCGATGCCCGCGACCAGGGCGACCTGGATGATGATGGGCCCGCGCACCACGGTCAGGACGTGCCGGGCGATGATCCGCGTGTCCGAGAGTCCGGAGACCTTCGCGGCGTCCACGTACAGTTCGCCCCGGACGTTGGCGACGATGCCGCGCACCAGGCGGAAGAAGCTGGGTGCCACCAGCACGCCGAGGACGATCATCAGGACGTGGACGTCCGGGCCGAGGATGGCGCGGGAGGCGAGCAGCACGACCATGGCGGGCAGGGCCATGACGAGGTTGACGGTCCAGTTGGCGGCGGAGTCGAACCGGCCGCCCCGGTAGCCGGCGACGAGCCCCGTGGGCACGCCGAGCGCCAGGGCGATGGCGAGGGCGAGCAGCGCGCCGCCGAGGGTGGTGCGCCCGCCGTACAGGATCCGGGCGAGGATGTCGCGCCCGGCGGAGTCCATGCCGAGGGGGTGGTCGCCGCTCGGGCCGGCGAACGCCTCGCTCAGCGACGAGGCGCCCGGGTCCTGCGAGGCGATCACGGGTGCGAGGAGCACGGCCGCGACGATGAGCAGGAGCAGTGCGGCGGAGAGTCCGCCCAGGGGGTTGCGCAGGACCCTGCGCAGGGTGCGGCCGGTACTCATGCGACCCTCGCCTTGGGGTTGAGCCAGCCGATCAGGATGTCGACCAGGAGGTTGATCAGGACGACGCCGACCACGGTGAGCATGACGAGCGCCATGATCACGGGGATGTCGCCGCGGGCGGTGTAGGTGACGGTCATGGAGCCGATGCCGGGGAGCCCGAAGATCTGCTCGACGAGGACGGCGCCGCCGAGCAGGCCGACGAACTGCATGCCGAGCACGGACAGGGCCGGCGCCGAGGCGTTGCGCAGGACGTGCTTGAACACGATGCGGGAAGCGGGCAGTCCGCGGGCGCGCAGGGTGCGTACGTAGTCCTGGCGCAGGGCGTCGATGACGGCGCCGCGCACCTGCTGGGAGACGCCCGCGACGGAGGCAACCGACAGCGAGAGCACCGGCAGGGTGATCGTGGACAGCCAGCCGCTGGGCGAGTCGGTGAAGCCGGTGTACCCGATGGCGGGGAACCAGCGGAGCCGTACCGCGAAGACCAGGACCAGGACCAGGGTGAGCAGGAATCCCGGCAGGGCGTACCCCACCACGCCCAGCACCTGCACGAAGCGGTCGGCGGCTCCGCGCCGTACCCCGGCCCACACCCCCAGCAGGAAGGCGAGGACCGTGGTGACGGCGGTGACGCCGAGCATCAGGCTGGCCGTGACCGGGAGGCGGTTGCCGACGGCCTGGCCCACGTCCTCGCTCGTGAACCAGGAGGTGCCGAGGTCGCCCCGGACGGCGTGGGCGAACCAGTTCGCGTACTGCCGGAGCACCGGCTCGTCGAGCCCCAGCGACGCGTTCTTGGCGTCGATGGCGCTCTGGGACGCGCTCTCCCCGAGGAGTTGGCGGCCCACATCGATGTGCGGGACCGACAGCAGCAGGTAGGAGAGGAAGGAGATCACGACCAGGAGCACGGCTCCCGCGGCGATCCTGCGGGCGATGAAGTTCAGCATGACACTCGGTATCCGTCGGCGCGGTTTCGCTACTTGGCGGGCGCGTAGTTGTAGATCGAGGGGACGGCCATGCCGGACTGCGGCGAGATCTTCACGGTCCCGTCCGAGACGTGCAGGTAGCTCATCCGGTAGAAGGGGAGGAACCAGGCGTCCTCGACGAGGTGGTGGTTCAGCTCGCGTGCCGCCGACTTCGCCTCGGCCTCGTTGCCGGCCTTGAGGGCGGGCAGCAGTTTCCGCGTCACCTTGTCCGTGGTGCCGAACATGTTGAACGCCCCCGGGGTGACCAGTTCGTCGGCCGCCGCCCAGTCCGAGGTGGACTGGCCCATGTTCATGACCATGCCGGAGTATTGGCGGTCCTTGAACACCTTCTGGACGGCCGAGGCGCCGTCGAGCGTGTCCCAGACGAGCTTCACACCAATGGCCTTGAAGTCGGACTGGAGTGATGCGGCCAGCGCGTCGTTGACGATCGCCGTGATCCTCGGCAGCTTCAGCGTGAACCCCTTGGCGTAACCGGCCTGCTTCAGCAGGGACTTGGCTTTGGCGGGGTCGTGCGCGTAGTACGTGTCGAGCTTCTTGTCGTACGCCTGGGTCTCGGGGCCGAAGACCTGTGAGGTGGTCCGGCCGCGGTTCTGGCGGATGCGGTCGAGCATGGTGTCGCGGTCGACGGCGTAGTTGAGGGCCTGCCGCACGCGCGGGTCGCGCAGGGCGGGGGTGATCCTGCCGTCGCGGTCGAAGAGCAGCAGACCCTGGAAGTCGAACTCCTGCTTCTCCGTCTTCACCTTCGGGTCGGACTCGACGGCGATCTGCTGGTCGGAGGTCTGCAGGAGCGCCGCGTTGATCTGCCCGGTCTTGAGGCCGTTGGTGATGGCGGTCTCGTTGTCGAAGAAGCTGATGGTGATGTTCTTGTACGGGAGTTCCTTGCCCCAGTAGTCGGGGTTGCGCGCGTAGGACCACTTGGTGCCGACGGTGGTCCGCGTCTTGTCGAGGCGGTACGGGCCGGTGCCGTCCGGGGTGGTCTTGAGGCTGTCGGCCTTCGCGAACCGCTTGGGGTTGGCCATGAGGCCGGGGGCGTCACTGAGGTAGAACTCCATCGCCGGGTTGGGCTGTGCGAGCTCCAGCGTGACGTGGGTGGCGTCGGTGACGTCGACGGCCTTCAGATCGGCGAGCCACTTGGCGGAGGCGCCGCCGCCCTTCTGGAAGCGCTCCATGTTGGCCTTGACCGCCGCGCCGTCGAAGGCGGTGCCGTCGGCGAACTTCACGTCCTTGCGCAGGGTCAGCGCGAGGTGGGTGCGGGTCTTGTCGTACGTCCACTCCGTGGCGAGCATCGGGCTGAAGGTGCCGTCGGGCTCGCGCTTGATGAGGGTGTCGTACACCGCCTGGAAGTACGGCAGGGCACTGCCGGTGGCGACCGCGGGGTCGAGGCTCTGCGGAAGGGTCATCGTCGCGATGTTCAGCGTGGACGATCCGGTACCCGCGGCGCCGCCGCTCTCGCCGGCGCATCCCGCGAGGGCGAGCGAGGCCGCGACGCAGGCGGCCACCGATGCGGTTCGGGCAGTTCTGCTCATGTCTTTCGCTCCGTCTGGAGAGCCGGGGCGCCGCCCCGGCGAAGATTGCGGGTGAGCCTACCCACGGAATTAACCACTTGGTAGGTTTTTGCTCGGCGGGTTCGACCGAGCGGTAAGTTCTGCCGGACGAGGACCGATGGCGTCAGGAGACGACCGAAGTGACCGACCTCGCGCCCGGGGCGCCCCGGCGGCCGTCGAAGGGCGAGCGCACCCGCGCCCGCATCCTCGACTCCGCGACCGAGCTGTTCGCACGCTCCGGCTACCTCGCGGTCTCGCTGCGCGACATCGCCGCGCACGCCGGGCTCACCCATGCCGGGCTGCTGCACCACTTCCCCGGCAAGGAGGCCCTGCTGCTCGACGTGCTGAGCCTGCGCGACGAGCTGGACGGGCGCCGGCTGTTCCCCGGCGTGCTGGCCCCGGGCGACCCGGAACCGGAAGCCGCGGAGCGGCTGCGGCTGCTGCTGGAGGTGGTCACCCGCAACGCCGGGACGCCGGGTCTGGTCGCGCTGTACGCGAAGCTGTCGACGGAGGCGTCCGATCCGGAGCACCCCGCGCACCCGTACTTCGTGCACCGCTACCAGGTCCTGCGCCGCGAGACGACGGGCCTGCTGGCGGAGCTGTTCGCGGCCGCGGGCGCACGGGACGATCCGGCGGCCGCGGCCCAGCAGTTGCTCGCCCTGATGGACGGGCTCCAGACGCAGTGGCTGCTGGAGCCGGAAGCGGTCGACATGGCGGGGCAGGTCCGCGCCTTCCTCCGGCGGTACGGCGTGGGGGCGGGACACGGCTGAATCAGTGACCGACGGCGGCGAGGACGGCATCGGCCATGCTCCTGTGTCCGGACGCGTTCGGGTGGAAGCCCGCGCCCTGGTCCGAGTCGGCCGGTTCGATCCAGCGGACGCCGGCGTCCTGGCACGCGTCGTGCCCGACGGACGGGCCGTAGGTGTCGACGTAACCGGCCCCGTGCGCACCGGCCCGCTGCGCCAGCACGGCGTCCAGCTGCTTCTCCTTGTCCCGCACCCAGCCGAAGTCGCCGTCGGCGAGCGGGATCGTCGCGCGGCAGGAGCTGCCGTCGTCCGGCAGGAGCGAGGGGTAGCCGACGAGCATGACCCGGGCCTGCGGCGAGCGGGCGTGGATCGCGTCGAGCACGGCGTCGATCTTCGGTGCGGTGGCGTTGATCCGGGAGCCGATCTCGTCCGTGCCGAACAGGGTGAAGCTGCTCCTGCAGGGCGAGCCGTGCGGCGCGAGGTAACCGACGAGCACGCAGCGGGTGATGACGCCGGCCAGGTCGAGGTCGTTGCCGCCGACGCCCAGGGTGACCAGGGTCGTGTCGGGGCGCAGCGCGTCGAGCTGGGGCGCCACGCCGTCCTGGGGGCCGGCCATGTGAGTGGTGTCGGCCCCGGCGCACGTGACGTCGGTGAACGAGTCGGCGCCCACCGCCGCCGCCACGAGCGAGGGGTAGTTGCGGTCGGAGCGGCCGCAGACGGTGTCGGTCTGCTGCGGGATGCCGAGCCCGGAGCCGTACGAGTCGCCGAGCGCCACATACCGGACGGGCTCGCCGGGCGCCGGGGCGGCGACACCGGGCGAGGCGGCGCCCGCGAGCAGGGCCGCGGCGGCCGCCGCGGCGAGGGACAGGCGCGGAGCGCGGGCCCGGTGGCCCGCCTCTCGGAGCGCGGGGGTGGTCGACCGACCGGATACCGACATGACCGTTCCTCGATTCATGGGAGAGCGGAGCCGACGGGGCGGGCGGCAGCAGCAGGCTCGATGGAGCGGACCGCCCGAGCACGAAAACCGTACGATGATCGGTTTCTGACCGTCAAGAGCCGCGTCCAAAATGAAATCCGGCCGGCCGAGGGACCCCCGAGCGCCGCGCGCGGAGGCCCTTGACAGCGAAAACCGATCACCATACGTTTTTGGGTCGCATGCCGTCTTGCCCCGATTCGCTCCACCGGAAGCCCCGCGGCCCGCCCGGCCCACCCCTCCCTCACGAAAGCCCGACAGGTACCCGTATGACTCAGCGATCCGCGCCCAGCCCCTCCCCCGCAGCCGCCCTCCCGCTCGCCGGGAAGGCCGCCCTGACCAGCGGTTCCGGGGACTTCGTCAGCCAGGGGTCCGAGGCCGCGGGCATCCCCGCCGTCCGGATGTCCGACGGTCCGCACGGGCTGCGGCTGCCCAGGGAGAGCGGCGACGGCGGCCAGCTCGACCTGCACAGCGCGGGCCCCGCCACCTGCTTCCCGCCCGCCGTCGCCCTGGGCAGCAGCTGGAACCCCGAACTGGCCGAGGAGGTCGCCGGAGCCATCGCCGCCGAGGCCGTGGCGCACGGCGTCCACGTCGTGCTCGGGCCGGGCATCAACATCAAGCGGTCGCCGCTGTGCGGCCGCAACTTCGAGTACTTCTCCGAGGACCCGCTCGTCTCCTCCGAGCTGGGCGGCGCCATGGTGCGCGGGCTCCAGAACGCCGGGGTCGGGGCGTCGCTGAAGCACTACGCGGCCAACAACCAGGAGACCGACCGGATGCGGGTCAGCGCCGACATCGACGAGCGCCCGCTCCGCGAGATCTATCTGCGCGCCTTCGAACGCGTCGTCCGCCGCGACCGCCCCTGGTCCGTCATGGCCTCCTACAACGGCGTCAACGGCGTGCCCGTCGCGCAGAACACCCGCCTGCTCACCGGGATCCTGCGCGAGGAGTGGGAGTTCGACGGGATCGTCGTCTCCGACTGGGGCGCGGTACGCGACCGGGTCGCCTCCCTCCGCGCCGGCCTCGACCTCCAGATGCCGGGCCCCGGCGGGCGCACCGACCGCGAGGTGGCCGCCGCCGTGGAGTCGGGCGCGCTGGACGAGGCCGTCCTCGACCGGACCGTCGACCGCCTCGCCCTCTTCGCCCACCGCGCGACCGGCGGCTCCGGCGCGCCGGGAACGTTCGACGCGGAGGCCTCGCACCGCCTCGCCGGGCGGGCCGCCGACCAGTGCGTGGTGCTCCTGAAGAACGACGACGCGCTGCTGCCGCTGGACCCGGCAGCGGGCAGCGTGGCCGTGATCGGCGAGTTCGCCCGGACGCCCCGCTTCCAGGGCGCGGGCAGCTCGCAGGTCACCCCGACCCGGCTCGACGTCCCGCTGGACAGCCTGTGCGAACTCGCCACCGGCGCGGACGTGCGGTTCGCCGCCGGGTACACGCTGCCCGGCAGCGAGGACGTTCCCTCGGACGCCGAACTGGCGGACGAGGCGGTGCGGCTGGCGGAGACCTCGGACACGGCGGTGCTGTTCCTCGGGCTGCCGCCGCAGGACGAGTCCGAGGGCTTCGACCGCGACCACCTGGACCTGCCGGCCGCCCAGACGGAGCTGCTGCGGCGGGTCCTGGAGGCCAATCCGCGCGTGGTGGTGGTGCTGTCCAACGGCGGTGTCGTCCGCACCTCGCCCTGGCAGGACCGGGTACCGGCGCTCGTCGAGGGCTGGCTGCTCGGCCAGGCGGGCGGCGGCGCCCTCGCCCGCGTCCTGTTCGGCGCGGTCAGCCCGTCCGGGAAGCTGGCGGAGACCGTACCGCTGCGCCTGGAGGACTCCCCCAGCCACCTCACGTTCCCCGGCGAGGAGGGCAGGGCCCGCTACGGCGAGGGCGTCTTCGTCGGGTACCGGGGCTACGACGCACAGCGCCGCGAGGTCGCGTTCCCGTTCGGCCACGGCCTGTCGTACACGACGTTCGACTACGCGGACCTGGCGGTACGGGAGGACGGCGACGGCTTCCACGTCACGCTGACCGTCACCAACACCGGCTCCGTCGCCGGCCGCGAGGTCGTCCAGATCTACGTCGCCGGTCCGGCCGGTTCACGCGTCCTGCGGCCGGTACGCGAACTGCGGGGCTTCGCCTCGGTGTTCCTGGATCCGGGCGCGAGCCGCGAGGTCGAGGTGCGCGTGGCCCGGCACGATCTGGCCTACTTCAGCGAGCGGGAGGGGGGCTGGAAGGTCGAGGGCGGCCGCTACCGCTTCGAGGCCGGCGCCTCCTCGCGCGACATCCGCGCCCGCGTGGAGACCGGGGTGGACGGTGACCCGTCGGACCTGCGGCTGACCGGCCGCAACACCCTCGCGGAGTGGTTCGAGCACCCGGTGGGCGGCCCACTGCTGATGGAGGCGTTCGCCAAGGCCCGTACGGACTCGTCGCAGGAGGGCGCGGGCGCGCTGGCCGATCCCGTGATGCGGCGGTTCCTGGCCGGGGTGCCGCTGGACGTCATCTGCGAGTTCCCGCAGAGCCCGCTGTCGCCCGAGGCCCTGCCCGCCCTGGCCGACGCGGTCGAGGCGCGCGCGGAAGAGCGAGAGCGCTGACGTGGTCACCGGCTGGGTGGCGCCCGGCTGGGAACCGGTCCGCGACGCCCTCGTACGCGGCTGCGCCGATGACCCCGGCGCCGCCCAGCTGGCCGTCCACCACCACGGCCGCCTAGTGGTGGACCTCGCCGCCGGTCCGCCGGGCTTCGGGACGGACTCGGCCGGCGTGCTGATGTCCGTTACGAAGGGCCTCGTCGCGGTCTGCGCGCATCTGCTGAGCGAACGCGGCGCCCTGGACCTCCAGGCGCCCGTCGCCCGGTACTGGCCGGAGTTCGCCGCCGCCGGAAAGGCCGGTACGACGGTCGCCGACCTCCTCACCCACCGGGCCGGACTGCCCGCGTTCTCGCCCGGCCCGGCCGGGTGCGGGCTGCCCGGGCTGTATGACTGGGACGCCCGGGTGGAGGCCCTGGCGGCGATGCGGCCCGTGTGGGAGCCCGGCAGGGCGTCGCTCTACCACGCCCTGACGTACGGGCACCTGGCCGGCGAGGTGGTGCGACGGGTGAGCGGGCGGAGCATCGGGGCGTTCTTCGCGGACGAGGTGGCGGGCCCGCTGGGCCTCGACCTGTGGATCGGCTTGCCGGCGGCGCAGGAGCACCGGTTCGTCCCGCAGTTCTCCGTACGCCCCGACCCCACGCCGGAGCAGGTCGCCGGCTTCCTCGCCGGGCTGGGGCTCGCCCCGGACGCGCCGCTGTCCCTCGCGCTGCGGGCGTCGCAGGCGGAACTGGCGGCGTCGGTGGAGGGGCTGACGACCCGCGAGGGCCGCGCCGCCGAACTCCCCGGCGCCGGCGGGATCGGCAACGCGCGGTCGCTGTCGCGGCTGTACGCGGCGCTCATCGGATCCGTGGACGGGGTGCGGCTGCTGTCCCCAAAGACGCTGGAGCGGGCGGTCGCCCCGCGCGACGACGTGCCGCCCCCGCCGCCGCTCGACGGCGGCGATCCGGCGGGCCGCTCGCGCTTCGGGCTCGGTTTCGAGCTGCCCCGGCGGGGGCTGCCCATGCTGGGCGAGGGCTCGTTCGGGCACGCGGGGGCGGGCGGCCGGCTGGGGATGGCCGACCCGGGCAGCGGTCTCGCCGTCGGGTTCGTGTGCACGGCGATGGCCTGGGAGCCGGCGGCCGGACCGGACCCGCGCTGGGCGGAGTGGACGGAGGCGGTGACCGCGACGGCGGCGGCGCTCTGACCCGTATGCGTATAGGAGGAGGGACGGCACGCGGGTGCCGTCCCTCCTCCTATCGTGGTTCAGGCCCCGTCGGGCGCCGTGCGCGGATCCAGGATCGACAGCAGGTCCTCGATGGGCTGCTCCATGTCCGTGGAGCGGTCGATCAGCCACTGGAGCTGGATGCCGTCGGCCACGGCGATCAGCAGCACCGCCAGCCGCTCCGGCGGCACGGTGGTGCTGATCCGCCCCTCCGCGATCCCGTCCCGGACGAAGTTCGCGACGCGTTCGCGCAGCACCGGGTAGCGCTCGGCGAAGTGGGCGTGGGCGGGGTGGCCCGGGTCGCTGGCGGCGGCGGCCATGGAGACGAACAGCTCGACCAGGCCGGGGGTCTTCGCGCCCTCCCGGATGATCTCGCGGTACGCGTTCGGATCGGCGCGCTCCGCCTGCCGCGCCCGCGCGGTCTCGTCACGCATGCGCAGGACCTGGGTGAGCAGGTCCTCCTTGGAGTCGAAGTAGTGCATCAACCCGGGCAGGCTGAGGCTGCACTTCGCCGCCACCTTCCGCAGGGAGGTACCGCGGTACCCCTCGGCCGCGAAGATCTCCAGTGCCGCGTGCAGGATCTCGCTGCGCTTGGCCTCGCCCTTCTCGTACGGGCCCCGTTTCGCCATGCCGGTCACCCTAACGCGAGGACGCGGCGGTCACCGAGTCGAGCGCCGCCGCCGCGGGCAGCCGGCGGTCGCGGGACAGCCCGCCCAGCCAGCGCGCCGACTCCTTGGGCGTACGGACGAAGGTCTCGCGGTCGACCGCGATGAGCCCGAACGTCGGCCGGTAGCTGCCCCACTCGTAGTTGTCGAGCGCGCTCCAGTGCAGATAGCCGCGTACGTCGATGCCCTCGGCCATCGCCTCGGCGAGGCTCGCCAGGGCGCGGGCGGTGTAGGCGACGCGGCGCTCGTCGTCGTCGGTGGCGATGCCGTTCTCGGTGACCAGGATCGGCACGTGCCGGCCGACCACCTCCGCCGTGTGCCGCACCGCTTCCCCGAGCGCCTCGGGGTAGAACTCCCATCCGGTGAGGGTGACTTCGGCGCCCGGGGGCGGGGGCAGGGTGCCGTCGGACCCGATCCGGTGGCGGGTGTACGCCTGTACGCCGACCCAGTCGTCCTCGCGGGCGGCCTCCAGGAAGACGTCCTCCCGGGGCCGGGCGTAGGCGGTCGCGGCGGCCTCGGCGCCCGGTTCGGGCTGGTAGACCTGGTTGGCGACGGTCCAGCCGACCCGGACGCCGGGCACGGTCTCCCGCAGCACGGCGGTGGCGGCCCGGTGGGCGCGGATCAGGGCCTGGATCACCTCGGGGTCCGGGGCGAAGGCGGCCGGGTCGACGGCGGCGGCACCGGTCTCGCGGGCGGCGTTCGCCCCCTGCGCGACGCTCTCCCAGCCGTGCTCGGCCGCGTACCGCTTGAGGGCGTACATCAGGGCCATGATGTTGGGCTCGTTGATGGTGGCGACGTGGCGGACGCCCTCGCGGAGGATGTCGGCGCAGGTGCGTACGTAGTCGGCGAACAGCTCGTCCGCGCCGGGGGCCGTCCAGCCGCCGAGGTCGCTGAACCACTGGGGCGAGGTGAAGTGGTGGAGGGTCACGACCGGGGTCAGCCCGCGCTCCAGCGCGCCGCGCACCATGGCCCGGTAGTGGGCGACGGCGGCGTGCGAGACCCGGCCGCGGGCCGGCTCGACACGGGCCCACTCGATGCTGAACCGGTAGGCGTCGAAGCCGAGTTCGCGCAGCAGGTCCATGTCCTCGGGCCACCGGTGGAAGCTGTCGGCCGCGTCTCCGCTCGGCTCCTGGACGAAGCTCCCGGGGTGGTTCTCCAGGGTCCACCAGTCGCTGGAGACGTTGTTGCCCTCGACCTGGTGGGCCGAGGTCGACGCTCCCATGAGGAAGCCTTCCGGCAGCGCGAAACCGGGTCCGGCCTCGTTCACCATCGGGTTCTCCTTTCGCCCCGGAGGCGGGCCGTGCCCCCACTCCGCGAAAAACGTTCATTGATCGGTTTTCGTGTTAGCGTACAGGTGGCAGCGGTACGGGAGAAGAGGCGGCCGGTCCGGTCTCGCCCCGCCGCCGAACCCCCGGGGAGCCGGACCCGCCGGAACCTGACGCCGCCCTTCCGGCTCCCCGGCCCACCGCGCACGCATCAGGGAGAAGCCCGTGAAAGCCGTCATTCCGCACGCCGACGCCCGACCGTCCTCCCCCGCCGGCTCACTCCCCGGCGCCGGTCCGTGGCACGTACGGGCGGCCGACCCGGCTCTGGAGGAAGTGGCCGAGACCGTACGGGCACTACTCGCCCCGCACCTGCCGGACGCGGCTGCCGGCGAAGCGCCCCGCGAACTGCTCCTAGGTCTCGACGAGTTGACGTCCGCGCCACCCTTGGGCGTCTCCCCCGACGGGGCCGCGCAGCCGGTGGACGAGGGCTACCGGCTCCGCGTGGACACCGACGGCATCACGTGCCACGGCCGCACCCCGACCGGGGTGTTCCGGGGCGCGACCACGGCCCTCCAGCTCATCGCCACCGCCCGCGTCACCGGTGAACTCCCGTACCAGGAGCTGGCGGACGCCCCGCGCTACGCCTGGCGCGGGCTCATGATCGACCCGGCCCGCAGCTTCCTCACCCCGGACGAGGTGCGCCGGATCATCGACCTCGCCGCGCTCTACAAGCTCAACGTCCTGCACATGCACCTCACCGACAACGAGGGCTGGCGCATCGAACTGCCCGGCACCCCCGCGCTGACGGCACCGGGCGCGGAGTTCTACACGGCGGCCGACTACCGCGCACTCCAGGAGTACGCGGCCCGGCGCTTCGTCACCGTCGTCCCCGAGATCGACCTGCCGGGCCACTGCGCGACGCTCCGGGCGGCCGTGCCCGGACTGCCCCCGGCCCCCGCCCCGGCCGGCCTCGCGGACCGCTTCCCCTTCGTGCCCCCGCTCGACCTGACCGACGAGGCGACCCGTACCGCCGTCACCCGCATCCTCACCGAGATCTGCACGCTGACGACCGGCCCGTTCGTGCACATCGGCGCCGACGAGGCGTTCGGCGCGATCCCGGAGAGCTTCGACGCCTCGGTACGCGAACTGCGCACGCTCGTCCGCGACCTGGGCAAGCGCCCGGTGGCCTGGCAGGAGTCGTCGCGCGCCGGGATCGGGCCCGAGGACATCGCGCAGTACTGGGTGGACGTGGAGATGATGGACCTCCCGGACACGGCGGAGGGTCTGGCCGCCCGCCCCGAACTCGTCGCCGCCGGGCGGACCATGGAGATCATCTCCGCGCTCAAAAAGTTCTTCGCCCCCACCGACGACGACCTCCGCCGCACCGTCGAGGGCGGCGGCCGCGTCCTGCTGTCACCCCAGTCGCACCTGTACCTGGACCGCCCGTACGCACCCGAGTTCGCCCCGCCCGAGCAGGCCGCCGAGGCCGCCCGGCTCGGCTTCGACGGATACCGGCCGCTGGGCGTCCGGCACACGGCGGAGTGGGACCCGGCCGCGTACGCGATCCCGGACGCGAACGTCGCGGGCGTGGAGGCCACGGTCTTCGCCGAACGCTTCAAGGGCTTCGAGGACGTCTCCGTACTCCTGCTGCCCCGGCTGCCGTCGGTCGCGGAGGCCGCATGGTGCGGACGCGCGCCGGAATGGGCGGAGTACCGCGCCCGCCTGGCCCACCACGGAAGGCTGTGGACCGACCGGGACCTGCCCTATTTCGCGTCCACCGAGGTGGACTGGCGCTGAGGGCGGCTCACGCCTCCACCCCGAGCAGTTCCCCGAACGCCGTGCTCCCCGCCGGTGTCACCTTCACCGCGCGGCCCGAGCCGACGCGGCGGACCCAGCCGCGTTCCAGGGACGCCGTGCAGAGCGCCGCACCGAGGGCGCCGGCGAGGTGGGAGCGGCGCTCGGTCCAGTCGAGGCAGGTGCGGACGAGGGGGCGGCGGGCGCCGGTGGGCTGCCGGTAGTCCAGGGCGTCGGCCAGCCAGTCCCGGCCCGCCGGAGTGACGGCGATCCCGGAGGCGGTGTCCACCAGACCGCGCGCGGTCATCGCGTCCGCCAGGTCCACGCCGAGCCGGCCCGCGAGATGGTCGTAGCAGGTGCGCGCCCGGGCCTCGGCGTCCTGCCGTCCCGAGGCGGCCAGGGTGTGCGGGCGGGGCGTGCCGGGGTCGTACGCGGCGAGCGCCTCGGTCAGGGCTGCGGCCTCCGGGCCGGCGAGCCGTACGTAGCGGTGGCGGCCCTGGCGTTCCTCGGCCAGCAGGCCGCCGGCGACGAGGCGGGAGATCTGCTCGCTGGCCGTGGACGCGGTGACCCCCGCGTGCCGGGCCAGCTCGCCGGCCGTCCAGGCCCGCCCGTCGAGCAGCGCCTGGCAGAAGGCGGCCCGGGTGCGGTCGGCGAAGAGGGCGGCGGTGTCGGCGAGTGGGGACATGCCTTCATGGTGCCGCAGGGACGGTTCGGCGGGCGCCGAAGTGTTCCGGACCTAGCGTCGGGGCCATGAGTGACGCGACGACGACACATGTGTTCAGCCGGTACGCGGAGGTCCGGGCGGCGCTGGCCGACCCCGCGCTCGCCCCTCCGGCGCCGGCTCCCGACGCGGGGCCGCCCGGGGCGAGCGTCGCCTGGCTGCGGGCCACGGTGGCGAGGTTCGCCTCCGGTGAGCCGCACCGGCGGCGCCGGGCCCTGGTGGAGGCGGAGCTGGCGCGGCTGGCTCCCGCCGACCTCCATCGGGCGGCGTCGGCGGCCGGCGGGGGCGGCGACCTGCGGACCCGAGTGGTGTGGGCCCTCGCCACCGCCCTGGACATGCCGGAGCCGGAGCGGGTCGCCCGCGAGGTGGCCCGGGTGGCGGACGCGTACTTCGGCGGGGACGGGGGGCCCGACGCCGACAGCGCCGTGGCCCGGCTCGTGGCGGTGCTGGCCTCCAGCCCGGCGGACGAAGCCTGCCTGGAGGCCGTCGCCAACCGCATCGGGCTGCTCGCGCAGGCCTGCGCCGCGACCGCCGCACTGGTGGAGGCGGCCGGGGAGGGCGTGCCCACCGCCCAGGTACTGCGGGACGATCCGCCGGTGCGCGTCATGCGCCGGGTCGCCGCGCGGGCCACCCGCGTCGCCGGGCGGGAGATCGCCGAGGGCGACGAGGTGGTCCTGGACCTGGTGGCCGACCGGCACCGGCACCCCTCGCCGCTCACGTTCGGCGCGCCGCCCCGGGTCTGCCCGGGCAGGGCGCACGCCCTCGCGCTGGCCGACGGGCTGCTCGGACGGCCGATGACCCCGTTCGCCCGGCTCCACCACCGGGGTGAGGCGTTCCTGCTGCCGAACGCCTGGGACTGCGCGTCGGCCGCCGCGCTGGCCGCCGAGGGGTTCGAGGCGGTGGGGACCACGAGTCTCGGCGTCGCGGCGGGGCTCGGTCTGCCGGACGGGGCGGCGGCGACCGAGGAGGCCACCGTGGAGCTCGCGCGGCGGCTCGGGCGCGGGTCGTTCCTGTTCAGCGTCGACGCCGAGGGCGGTTTCAGCGACGACCCCGCCGAGGTCGCGGCGCTGGCCCGGCGGCTGTACGAGGCGGGGGCGGCGGGGATCAACCTGGAGGACGGGCGGGACGACGGCACCCTGACCCCGGTGGAGCTGCACGCCGCGAAGATCGCCGCCGTCAAGGAGGCCGTGCCCGCGCTGTTCGTCAACGCCCGCACGGACACGTACTGGCTCGGGCGCGACCGGGAGCGGACCGCCGGGCGCCTCGCGGTCTACGAGCGGGCCGGCGCGGACGGGGTGTTCGTGCCGGGGCTGACGGACCGGGCGGAGATCGCCGCGCTGACCGCCGCACTCGTCACCCCGCTGAACGTGCTGTACAGCCCGGCCGGGCCCACTGTCGCCGAGCTGAGCGCCCTGGGGGTGCGCCGGGTCAGCCTGGGCTCGCTGCTCTACCGGGAGGCGCTGGGCGGGGCCGCGGCCACCGCCGCCGCGATCCGGGACGGCGGGCCTGTGCGGGGCGGGGCGCTGTCGTACGCCGGTGTGCAGGCGCTGGCGACCGGTGGTGCCGGGTCAGGGGGTCGCGGCGGAGACGACGTACACGACGGGTGACATCGGGTCCGTCATGTCGACGGTGATGTTCTGGTCGGGGCGCGGGTCCTTGTTGGTGTGGGTGGTGCCCGCCCAGGAGACGCCGTCGCCGAAGTACCAGCCTGCGATGTCCGTGTCGCGCTTGCCGATGGTGACCTTGCCAGGTTCCAGGGCGGCGCGGCCGGTGCCGGTGTTGGTCAGGAAGTTGTCCAGGCCGTTGGACGTCGTGCGGAACTGCACGTACATCCGGCTGGCCTTCCAGTTGTTCGTCTCGTAGTACTGGACCTCGGTCGCGTAGCCGGGGATCGGCACCTCGAAGATCCGCCGCTGCATCCGGGACGGCCAGCCGGGGCGCAGTCCCTGCGCGGCGGCCTCGGCGGCCTTGTCCTGGCCGGAGCGGCGGCTCTGGCCCGCCGAGATCAGCAGGTAGCCGGCCGGGACGCCGATGAGCAGCACGATGATCGTCGCGGTGATCAGGCGCCGGCGGAACAGATGGCGGCGGTCCTCGGGGCGCTGCCCGTCCTCCTCGTCCGGCGGCGGGGACTGGCGCGGCACGACGGGGTGCTCGGCTGCGGTCATGGGTGTGGGGGTCCCTACGAAGTGCGGGTGTTGCGGTTGCTGCGGAGGGTGCTCGCGGCCTGGTCGTAGATCTGCGCGTACCGCTCGTACCGCTCGACGCGTCGGCGGTTGGTACGGCGGAAGCGCCGCGCGACCAGCCTGGCGAGGTCCGCCGCGCCGACCATACCGGCCTCCGGACCGAGCTGTGCCTTGGCGATCCGGGCCTCGGGGCGGTAGCCGCGGCCGGTGAGGTGGCGTTTGAAGGCGTCCCGGGCCGGGCCGATGAGCAGGTCGTCGGCGGCGCTGACCCCGCCGCCGATGACGAAGCAGGAGGGGTCGAGGGCGGCGGCCAGATTGGCCAGTCCGACGCCGAGCCACTGGCCGATGTCCTGGAGGAGTTCGACGCACATCGCGTCGCCCTCGCGGGCCAGTTCGGTGATGAGCGGTCCGGTGATGTCGGGGATGTTGCCCTTGACCCGCTCGATGATCTGGTGGGCCACCGGGGAGTCGGCCGCGGCCAGCTCGCGGGCCTCGCGGACCAGCGCGTTGCCGGAGCTGTACTGCTCCCAGCAGCCGCGGTTGCCGCAGGGGCAGCGGTGCCCGCCGGGCACGACCTGCATGTGGCCGAACTCACCGGCGACGCCGTACTTGCCGCGCTTGACCTGGCCGTCCTCCAGGATGGCGCCGCCGATCCCGGTGCCGAGGGTGATCATGACGAGGTGGTCCTCGCCGCGCCCCGCGCCGAAGCGCCACTCGGCCCAGGCGGCGGTGTTGGCGTCGTTGTCCACCATGACGGGGACGACGAGCCGGGAGGCGATGGCGTCGCGCAGGGGCTCGTCGCGCCAGGCGAGGTGCGGGGCGAAGAGCACCTTGGAGCGGTCCGCGTCGACCCAGCCGGCCGCGCCGATGCCGACGGCGTGCACGTCGTGCCGGTCCGAGAGGTCGAGGACCAGCTCGACAATGGTGTCCTCGACGACCTTGGGACTCTTGGACTTGTCCGGGGTCTCCGTGCGCACGGTCTCCAGGATCGTGCCGTCGGCGTCGACGACACCGGCCATGACCTTGGTCCCGCCGATGTCGATGCCGACGGTGGGGACCCGGGGCGCCGTGAGGTGCGAGCGCCTCTCCCGGGTGCCCACGGTCCGCAGGACGGTCGCGCGGGCGGAGCCGCGGTGTGCGAAGTCGCGGTACGTGCTCATCGTCCCTGGGTGGATCGGTGTGACCGGGAGGGGTGGTCCCGGTGGCGGACGGCGCCCGTCCGTCCCGATTCTGCCACCCCCGGGGCCGCGGGGTCGCCGGGCGCCTTCGCTACACCGTGTCGGCGGGGCCCGGTCCGGTGGCGCGCTCCAGCTCGTGGCTCAGCTCCTCCAGCTCGCTGCCGCCCGCCATCTGCCGGGTCAGTTCGTCGAGCGTGATGCTGTCCTTGGTGTGGCTGCCGGCCATGACGCCCCGCTTCAGCAGGACGAACCGGTCGCCGACGAGGTACGCGTGGTGCGGGTTGTGCGTGATGAGGACCACGCCGAGGCCGGCGTCGCGGGCGGCCGCGATGTACTTCAGGACGACCCCGGACTGCTTGACGCCCAGCGCGGCCGTCGGCTCGTCCAGGACGAGCACCTTCGCGCCGAAGTGGACGGCCCGCGCGATGGCGACGCACTGGCGCTCGCCGCCGGACAGGGTGCCGATGGGCTGGTCCACATCGCGCAGGTCGATGCCCATGCGCAGCAGCGCCGAGCGGGTCGTCTCACGCATCAGCCGGACGTCGAGCCGCTTGAAGGGACCGGCGCCGGTCGTCGGCTCGGAGCCCAGGAAGAAGTTGCGCCAGACGGGCATCAGGGGGACGACCGCGAGGTCCTGGTAGACCGTGGCGATGCCCCGTTCCAGGGCGTCGCGCGGGTTGGCGAGGGTGGTTTCCTCGCCGTCGACGAGGAACCGCCCGGCGTCGTGCCGGTGCAGCCCGGCGATGATCTTGATGAGGGTGGACTTGCCGGCGCCGTTGTCGCCGAGCACGCAGGAGATCTCGCCCGCGTGGACCTCCAGCGAGACCCCTTCGAGCGCCTTGATGTTGCCATAGAACTTGGCCACGTCGTCGAGCTCGACGAGGGGCTGCCGGACGGTGTCCTGGGGCCCGCCCTGGGCCTGGGGGGCCGTCATTTCGTCGCCTCCGCGCGCTTGCGTACCCATGCGTTGAGCAGGGTGGCCAGGAGCAGCATCGCTCCCAGGAAGAACTTGAACCAGTCGGGGTTCCACTCCGCGTACACGATGCCCTTGCTGGTCATGCCGAAGATGAAGGCACCGACCGCCGAGCCGATCGCGGAGCCGTAGCCGCCGGTGATCAGGCAGCCGCCGATGACGGCCGCGATGATGTAGATCAGCTCGTTGCCGACGCCCTCGCCGGACTGCACGACGTCGTAGCTGAACAGCAGGTGCTGCCCGGAGACCCAGGCGGCGAAGGCGACACCGAGGTAGAGCCCGATCTTCGTACGGATGACCGGGACGCCGACCGCGCGGGCCGCGTCGGCCCCGCCCCCGACGGCGAAGATCCAGTTGCCGAAGCGGGTGCGGAGCAGGATCCAGGTGGCGACGGCCACCAGGACGGCCCACCACAGGAGCGTCACCTTGAGCTCGACGCCGCCGACGGTCCAGTAGGAGGCGAAGAGCTTGCGGGCGGAGGGGAAGCCCTCCATGTTGCCGATGGTCTTGGTCGAGACGCTCCCGCTGATCAGCTTGGTGAAGCCGAGGTTCATGCCGGTCAGCATCAGGAACGTACCCAGTGTGATGATGAAGCTGGGCAGTTTCGTACGGGTCAGCATGAAGCCGTTGAACGCGCCGAAGGCGAGCGTGACCAGCAACGACACGAAGACGCCGACCCAGACGTTGGCCGTCATCTGGTAGCTGAACATCGAGGAGACCAGCGCGGAGCTGGTGACCATCACACCGGCGGAGAGGTCGAACTCTCCGCCGATCATCAGCAGCGCCACCGGCGCCGCCATGATCCCGATGGTCGAGGCCGCGTACAGCACGGTCCCGAAGCTGGTGGCGCGCAGGAAGCTGTCGGCGACGATCGCGAAGAAGAGGAAGACGGCGAGCGCGCCGACGACGGAGCCCAGCTCCGGGCGTCCGAGCAGCTTGCGCAGCGGTGAGGTGCGCAGCAGCCGCTCGTCGATGACGGCGGACGATCCGGGGCCGGCCGTCATCGGGTGCCCCGGTCGGCGTACTCGGCGAGCTGTGCGGCGTCGTCGGAGGTGATGATCTGCGGGCCGGTCAGGACCGGGCGGCCGCCGCCGAGGACGTTGCGGTTGTAGCGGTAGAGCCAGAGCAGGTCGACGGCCTCGTAGCCCTGGAGGTAGGGCTGCTGGTCGACGGCGAAGCCGAGGGTCTTGGACTGGAGCGAGGCCGCGACCTTGGGGTTCAGGTCGAAGGTGTCGATCTCGGCCTTGCTGCCTGCGGTCTGCTTCGCCTTGACGGCGGCGTCCGCGAAGGGGGCGCCGAGCGTGACGACCGCGTCGATGTCCTTGTCGGCCTGGAGCTTGGCTTCGATGGACGCCTGCACGTCGGGCATGTTGGTGCCCTCCACGTACAGGTTCTGCATCCGGCCGTCGAAGGTCTTCTTCGCGCCGGCACAGCGCTGCTCGTGGCCCACGTTGCCCTGCTCGTGCAGGATGCACAGGGCCTTCTTGCGGCCGCGCTTGTTCAGCTCCTCTCCGACGGCCTCGCCGGCGATGGACTCGTCCTGGCCGATGTGGGTGAGGGCGCCGTACTGCTTGGACTCGGCGGAGCCGGAGTTCACCGTGATGACGGGGATGCCGGCGCGGACGGCCTTGGCGACGACGTCCTTCATGGCGTCGGGCTTGGCGAGCGTGACGATCAGCCCGTCGACCTTCTTGTCGATGGCGGCCTGCACGAGCTGGGCCTGCTGCTGGCCCTCGTCGTTCTTCGAGTACACGAAGTTGATGTTGTCCTTCTTGGCGGCCGTCTCGGCGCCCTTCTGGACGATGTCCCAGAAGGTGTCGCCGTCGCCCGAGTGGGTGACCATGGCGAAGGTCCAGCGGGGCGTGTTCACCGCGGCCCGGCCTTCGGCCGCGGCCTTGGCCGCACGCTCCTCCGCCCGCTTGCCGCCGGTGCTGCTGCATCCCATGAGGGACACCCCCAGCACCGCCGCAAGCACGGCGCCCATCGCACGTACCCCTGTCCGAACCCTTGCCACGACGCCGTGCCCTTCTTGTGCTGCTCGCTGTGCTGCCGGTGGTGCCGGGGCCCTGTGGTCCCGGCCCGGCTGGGCAAGTATCCCCGAGCCCGCGCCGCCGCGACCCGGAGGGGCACGAAGAGCGGCGGCGCGTCGCTCACCAGCGCACCGGCAGGCGGCGCACCCCGCGGATCAGGGTGCCGGGGAGCCAGTCGAACGGGGCGGCGTCCGGGTCGGCCTCCAGGCCGGGGCAGCGCTCCAGGAGCGTACGGACGGCGATGCGGCCCTCCATGCGGGCCAGCGGCGCGCCCATGCAGAAGTGGATGCCGTGCCCGAAGGCGAGGTGGCCGCGGGTGTCGCGCCGGATGTCGAAGCGGTCGGGCTCGGGGAAACGGGCGGGGTCGCGGTCGGAGCCGGCCAGCGAGACCAGCACCGGTTCGCCGGTCCGGACGGTCCGGGAGCCGACCTCGACGCGTTCCCGGGCGAACCGGAGGGTGGCCGTCTCCACCGGCCCGTCGTAGCGCAGCATCTCCTCGACCGCGCCGTCGAGCAGGGAGAGGTCGGCGCGGAGCGCGGCGAGCTGGCCGGGGTGGTCGAGGAGGGCGCGTACGCCGTTGGAGATGAGGTTGACCGTCGTCTCGTGGCCGGCGACGAGCAGCAGGAAGGCCATGCCGACCAGCTCGTCGGGCGACAGCGCGTCGTCGTCCTCGTCGCGGGCGGCGATCAGGGCACTCAGCAGGTCGTCGCCGGGTGAGCGGCGCTTGTCGTCGATCAGTTCGCCGAGGTAGACGCCCATGGCGCGGATCGACTCGCCCTCCTCCAGCGCGTTCGCGGGGGCGACCACCCCGTTGGAGAGCTTGCGGAAGGCGGACCGGTCCAGGTCGGGGACGCCGATCAGCTCGCAGATGACGGTCATCGGCAGCGGGAAGGCGAAAGCGTCGACGAGGTCGGCGCGGCCTTCCGGGACCATCACGTCGAGCAGTCCGTCGGTGATCTCCTGGACCCGGGGGCGCAGCGCCTCGATCCGGCGCGGGGTGAACGCGCGGACGACGAGTTTGCGCAGCCGGGTGTGGTCGGGGGCGTCCATCTCCAGCATGTTGGCGTTGATCGGGTCGCCGCCCATCTCGCCGGGCAGCGCCCGCCAGTCCTTGCCGAAGCGCTGGTCGGCCAGGACGGCCCGGCCCTCGTCGTAGCCGACGACGAGCCAGACCCGGTCGAACTCGTCGGTGCGGATGAGGTGCACGGGTCCGGCCGCGCGCATCCGCTCGTAGTGTGGATAGGGGTTCGCGGTGAAATCGGCCAACCCGCGCAGATCTACGTCGACTTCGGACATGGGCCCGCCCTCCCGGTCGCTTCGTTCCGGCCCTCGGGACCGGCCCGCTCAGCCTAGGCCGGGCGTGCCGCCGGGGGCGGCTGCTTCAGGGCCGGCTCGATCCGGTCTCGTCGTCGAGCAGACCGGCGTCATGGACGAGCAGGGCGATCTGGACGCGGTTGTTGAAGCCGAACTTGGCGAGGATGCGGGAGACCTGGGTCTTCACGGTGGCGACGCTGAGGTAGAGCGCCGCGGCGATCTCCGCGTTGGACCGCCCCTGTCCGACGGCGACGGCCACCTCGCGCTCCCGGTCCGCGAGCAGCGCGACGCGCTCGCGCGCCCGCTGGGCCCGGTCCGCCTTGTCGTCGCGTCCGCCGCCGGCCGCCCTGGCCATGAGCTGCCGGGTGACCGCGGGCGACAGGACCGGGTCGCCGGCCGCGACCCGGCGCACCGATTCGACGATCTGCGCGGGCGGGGTGTCCTTGAGGACGAACCCGGCGGCTCCGGCGCGGATGGCGCGGAGGACCTGTTCGTCGGCGTGGAAGGTGGTGAGGACGATGATCTCGGGCGCTTCCGGGCGGCCGCGCAGGAGTTCGGTGGCGCTCAGCCCGTCCATGACCGGCATCCGGATGTCCATCAGGACCACGTCGGGCCGCAGCCGGTCGACGAGCGCGGCGGCCTCGCTGCCGTCGACGCCCTCGCCCACGATGACGAGGTCCTCGGCGCCGCCCAGCATCAGGGCCAGTCCGGCTCTGACGAGCGGGTCGTCGTCGATGACGAGCAGCCGGACGGGCTCGGCGGGTGCGTCGGTGGTCATGGCGCCCACGGTAGCCAGGCGCGGACGGCGAACCCGCCGTCGGGTTCGGGTCCGTGGTCGAGGCGGCCCCCGGCGAGGGTGGCCCGCTCGGTGAGGCCGATGAGCCCCTGGCCGGATCCCGGCACCCGGGCGAAGGGTTCGGTGGGCGCCGGGTTGCGCACCTCGGCGGTGATGCCGGGGCCCGGTCCGCCGGTGACGGTGACGGTGACCTCGGCGCCGGGTGCGTGCTTGCGGGCGTTGGTCAGCGCCTCCTGGGCGATGCGGTAGACGGTGCGCCCGGAGGCTGCGGGCACGGCGTCGGGGTCGGCGATGCGGTTGTCGAGGGTGACCTTCATGCCGGCCTGCCGGGACTCGGCGACCAGGGCGTCGAGCGTGGCGAGGGTGGGCTGCGGGCGGTTGCCGTCGGTGTCGCCGTCGCGCGGACTGCGCAGGACGCCGATGATCTCGCGGAGGTCCTGGAGCGCCTCGTGCGCGCTGTCCCGGATGACCCCGGCGGCGCGGGCGACCTCGGGCGGGGGTGCGTCGGGCCGGAATTCGAGCGCCCCGGCGTGGACGCTGAGCAGGGTCAGGCGGTGGGCGAGCACGTCGTGCATCTCGCGGGCGATGTCCTCGCGGGCGAGCCGCTGGGCCTGTTCGGCGCGCAGGGCGGCCTCGGCCTCGGCGCGCCGGGCGCGTTCGCGCAGGGAGACGACGAGCTGGCGCCGGGAGCGCACGATCATGCCCCAGCTGAGGACGAGCAGGATCAGCAGGAGCCCGATGATCGTGGACGCGAGGAACGACGTGTTCGGGTCGGGGCGCAGATACGGCTGTACGGGGACCACGGCCAGGGCCAGGGCGCCGACGAGGGCGACCGGGCGGAACGGCCGGTGGACGGCCACGCTGAACAGCGCGACGAGCAGGGCCCCGGCCGCGACCGGCTCCACGGTGGACAGCACGGTCAGGGCGACGGCGAGACCGACCGGCCAGCGCCGCCGGAACCAGAGGGCGCAGCAGGCGGCGGCGCCGACGAGGGAGTCCACCACCACGAAGGTGTCCGATGTGGTGGGGTCGGCCTCGATGGTGGCGAGGGTCGCCAGGCCGATGCCCGCCGCGCAGAGGAACGCCGTGAGGTCGACGGCCCAGTCCCGCACGGTGCGGCGGGACCGGCCCCGGTCGCCCGGCAGCTCGGGGCCGGCCATCGCCGAGGGCAGCAGCCAGGGGTACTCCGTACGCGTCATGTCGACAAAGCTACGCATGCGGGCGGCGGGTTCCGGGGGTTCGCGGCGCGGCAGCGACCAAAGTCGCGGAGCCGGAGACTTTCGGACCCGTCGGGCAGACCGGCGGCCGACGCGGTGGCGGAGCCCCGGCGGCGAGGCTCGGGGCCATGAAGAAACTCTGCGAGACGGTCGGCTTCCTGGTCTTCGTCCAGGGGGTCGCCGGGCTGCTCCATGAATGGTTCGACTGGTTCCGCTTCTTCAACCTGGTGCAGCGGCTGCCGTTCGCCTCCGAGTACCCGTTGTTCGTGTCGATCGTCCTGGTGGCGGCGGGGGCGGCGGTGATGGTCGCGTCGGACGCGATCAAGGAGTGAGGGGCCCGGGGGTCAGGGCGCGGCCGGGTCGGCGCTGCGCCTCCCCCAGGCCGTTCCGGCGAGGACCAGCGCGGCGCCGGCGACCCCGGCGGGCCCCAGCCGCTCGCCGCCGATCGCGATGCCGACGGCAGCCGCCCACAGCGGTTCCGTACCGAGCAGCAGGCTGACCCGGGACGGCGAGGTGCGGCGTACGGACCACATCTGCACGAAGAACGCGAAGAGCGTGCAGAACACCGAGAGGAAGAGCAGCCCGCCCCATTCCCGGACCCCGAACCCGGCGGCGACCGCCCAGGGCGCCTCGCCCGTCCCGGGCACGGCGGCCAGCAGGGCGAAAACGGCGACGGAGCTGCCGAGCTGCACGGTCGTCAGGGAGAGCGAGTCCGCGGACTGCACGGACTTGATGCGGGCCATGAGCAGGACGTGCAGGGTCCGGGCCAGGGCGGCGGCGAGCATGAGCAGGTCACCGGCCGAGGGGCTGGTGAAACCGCCGCCCTGGGTCAGCAGCACCACTCCGGTGACGGAGAGCCCGGCGGCGGCGAGGAAGACCCCGGTCGGCCGGGTCCGGGTCACGGCGGCCTCGGCGAGCGGGGTGAAGATCATGGTGAGGCTGATGATGAGCCCGGCGTTGGTGGCCGAGGTGTGCACGATGCCGTACGTCTCCACCAGGAAGATCCCGCTGAGTACGAGCCCCAGCAGCCCGGCACCCCGCCACTGCGCGGCGCTCAGCGCGCGCAGCCGGCGCCGTCCGGCGACCACCAGGACGGGCAGCACGACGGCGAACCGCAGCACGAGCACGGCGACGACGGTCTGCGGGGTGGTGATGCCCTTGGCGGCGAGGTAGCTGGAGCCCCAGACCACCGCGACCAGCAGGACGGGCAGATCGGTGAGCCAGGCCCGGCGCGGCGGGGCGAGGAGGGGGACGGCGGAGGAGGACACCCGGAATTCCCGCTTTCTCCACAGGGACGACGTGGAGACGGCACCGGCTCGCACAGAGGAACGATCACGCTACCGGGCGCCCTCCTACAATGGCGAGCCCTGGGGACCGGCCCGTCGGCGGCCACCCGCACCCACGGAGCACGGAGTCGCGCGATGGCCGGAACACGCCAGGACGGAAGGGTCGAACGGGGCAACCGCACCCGGCAGCTGGTCCTCGCACGTGCGGCGGAGGTCGCCTCGGTGGAGGGCCTGGAAGGGCTGTCGCTCGGCCGTCTCGCCACGGACCTCCGGCTGAGCAAGAGCGGGGTGTTCGCGCTGTTCGGCTCCAAGGAGGAACTTCAGCTGGCGACCGTCCGGGCGGCGGTCGCGATCCACGACGAGCACGTGGTCGTTCCGACGCGCGCGACCCCCGCCGGCCTGGGCCGGATGCGGCGGATGTGCGAGGCGTGGATCGCCTACTCGCGGGACCGGGTGTTCCCCGGCGGCTGCTTCTTCTATGCCGCGCTCGCCGAGTTCGACGCCCGTGAGGGCGCGGTGCACGACGCGCTCGCGACCGCACAGGCCGGCTGGTTCGCCTTCGTGGAACGGCGCGTCGAGGAGGCACGGGCCCTGGGCGAGATCCGCGACGACTGCGACGCCGCCCAGCTCGCCTTCGAGATCATCGCGTTCCTGGAGCTGGCGAACGGCGACTCGGTGCTGCGGGGCAGCGCGGAGAGCTATACGAGGGCGTGGCGCGCGATCCTGGGGCGGCTCCGGGCGGTGGCGGTGGACCCCGCGTCGCTGCCCGCCGGCGCGTAGGCCCAGGGCCTGTCCGGATACGACGCTCAGCTCGCCGGAGAATTTAATAGCACGATCGTTCGTCTAGTTATAGGCTCGGAGCAGCCGCCACCGGGCGGACCCGCGCGCCAGAAGGAGACCGACCGTGCCGCAGATCCTCTGGAGCACCCGATGGCAGCCTGGCTCCGCCGCCGGGTCCGTGGAGCCCGGCGCGGAGGTGGTCGTCGGAGTCACCGAGTTCGTCACACACCGCCCCTGGAGCACGTTCTCCGTGGGCGCCGAGGGGATGCGGCTGCGCCGTACCTGGCCGGGGACGCCGGGCGCGGTCGGCATGTGGCTCTGGGTGGACCTGGGCCCCCGGACGAACCGTTCCGGTTCGATCACGGTCTGGACCGCGCACGAACACCTGCTGGGCTTCGTCGCCCGCCCCGACCACCGGCGGATCGTCCGCGCCCACCGGGACCGCGGCACCCTGCGCTCGGCGACCTGGACGGCCCCGTTCACCGACAGGTCCGCCGTGTACGACTCCGCGTGGCGACTGGTGTCGGGCACGGAGCCGTGGCCCACGGCCACGCGCTGACCCCGCACGGCCCGCCCGGCTCGCACCACTCACACGCCCGACGAAGGGACACCAGTCATGGACATCATCCGGCTCGACCGGATCGCGGTGCTCGCATCCGTACGCCTCGTCGACCGGGCGGGCCCCGGCGACTGGAGCCGCCCCACTCCCTGTGACCGCTGGACGCTGCGCGCGCTGGTGGAGCACATGGGCGCCCAGCACCTCGGGTTCGCCGCCGCCGCACGGGGCGAGGGAGGCGACGCCGCAGTCTGGGAGCCCCGGCGGGCCGGGGACGAACCGGCCGCCTGGTACCGGGCGACGGCCCGCACGGTGCTCGACGCCTTCGCCCGGCCGGAGGCGTCACAACGGCGGTTCACGCTGCCGGAGATCAGTACGGAGGCGACGTTCCCCGCGGCCACCGCGATGGGGTTCCACTTCCTCGATTACGTCGTGCACTCCTGGGACGCGGCCGCGACGCTCGGGCTGCCCCTCGCGCTGCCGGACGACGTGGTGGAGGCGGCCCTGCCCATCGCCCTGCGGGTCCCGGGCGGGCCGGCGCGCGAAGGGCCGGACGCCGCCTTCCGTTCCGCGCTGCCGGCGGCGGAGGGCGGCCCGCTCCCCCGCGTACTGGCGGCGCTCGGCCGCTCGCCGGACTGGCGCTGACCGCACCGGATTCGGCGTCCAATTCCCGCCGGTGTCCGGGGCGCCGATCGACTTTCCTGGTTCCCGTCAGCACGACCGGCAACGGACAGGAAACACGATGAACAGCACCCTCCCCACCCCCCGCACCGCGCTCGTCACCGGCGGCAGCCGGGGCATCGGCGCCGCGACCGCCCTGCGGCTGGCCCGGGACGGCGCCGATGTGGCGCTGACCTACGTCCGGGACGAGCGGGGTGCCAAGGAGGTCGTGGCCGCGGTCGAGGCGACCGGCCGCCGCGCGGTCGCCCTGCACGCCGACTCGGCCGACCCGGAGGCCGCCGCCTCGGTGGTGCACCGGGCGGTCGAGTCCCTCGGCCGGCTCGACATCCTGGTGAACAACGCGGGGACCGGGGTCCTCGGACCCATCGGCACCCTCACGCCCGCCGATGTCGACCGGGTCCTCGCCGTGAACGTCCGGGCGGTGTTCCTCGCCTGCCGGGCCGCGGCCGAGGTGATGGAGAGCGGGGGGCGCATCATCTCCGTCGGTACGGCCCTGAGCCGGTACGCGGGCGGCCCCGGCTCCACGCTCTACGCGATGAGCAAGTCCGCGCTCTCCGGGCTGACCAAACCGCTGGCCCGGGAGCTGGGCCCGCGCGGCATCACCGTCAACCTGGTCCAGCCCGGGGCCGTGGACACCGACATGAACCCCGCCGACGGCCCGTACGCCGACGGGCAGCGCGCGGCCAACGCGCTGCACCGGTTCGGCACCACGGCGGAGATCGCCGCGTTGATCTCGTACCTCGCGGGCGAGGAGGCCGCCTTCGTGACCGGCGCCGAACTGGTCGTGGACGGCGGCCACGCCGCCTGACCGGGACGGCGGCCGCCGCTCTGCCGCTCGCCACCTCCCCGCCTACGCTGGACGGGGAGGCATGGACCGCGACGGTGAACAGGCGAGAAGGGACGATCATGTCCGGTACCCCGGTGCACACCCTGAACGACGGCCGCACGATCCCGGCGGTCGGGCTCGGCACCTATCCGCTCGACGACGAGGCGGCGGAGAAGGCCGTCGCCGGAGCCCTGGACCTCGGCTACCGGCTCGTTGACACGGCCCTGAACTACGGCAACGAGACCGGTACGGGGCGCGGCGTCGCCCGCAGCGGCGTACCGCGCGAGGAGGTCTTCGTCACGACCAAGGTGCCCGGCCGGCACCACGGTTACGAGAAGACGCTGGCCTCGTTCGAGGAGTCGCGGGCGAACCTCGGCCTGGACTACGTGGACCTGTATCTCATCCACTGGCCGCTGCCGAAGGTGGGTCTTTACGTGGACACCTGGCGGGCGCTGATCAAGCTGCGCGAGGAGGGCCTCGTACGGTCGATCGGGGTCTCGAACTTCACGGCCGAGCACCTGACGCGGCTGGAGGAGGAGACGGGCGTGGTGCCCGCCGTCAACCAGGTCGAGCTGCACCCCCGGCTGCCGCAGGAGGAGCTGCGGGCCGTGCATGCCGCGATGGGCATCGTCACACAGAGCTGGAGCCCGCTGGGGCGCGGCCGGGACCTGCTGGCCGACCCGGAGGTGGTGGCGGTCGCCGAGGCGCACGGCGTGACCCCGGGCCAGGCGGTGCTGCGGTGGCACACCCAGCTCGGTGCCGTACCGATCCCGAAGTCGGCCGATCCGGGGCGGCAGCGGGAGAACCTGGACCTGTTCGGCTTCGAGCTGACGCCCGAGGAGCTGGGCCGGATCTCCGGCGGCCCCCGGGAGCGGTTCGGCGGGGACCCCGAGGAGCACGAGGAGTTCTGAGGCGCCCCGGGGTCCCGTTCCGTCAGCCGCCCAGCTCGGCGTGGCGGGCGGTGAGCCGGGCCGCGCCGCGTTCGGTGAGCGTCCCGAAGAGGCGCAGCCGGGAGATGCCGCCGTCCGGGAAGATGTCGATCCGCACCTGGTCGGCGCGTACGGCCTCCGGCAGCACGAAGCGGTGGTTGGTGTCGGGCTGGAGCCGGGTCCGGGGCAGGAACTCGGCCCACTCACCGGTCTCCGCGTCGCGGGCGGTGAGCCGGGCCCAGCCGGCCGCGTTGCCCTTGAGGTAGGCGGTGTCGATCTCGACGGCGCGGATGTCCGCCTCTTCGACGAGGTGGTAGTGGATCCAGTCGTTGCCCCGGTCGCGCCGGCGGCGGGTCTCCCAGCCGTCGTCCATCTTGTGGGAGCGGCCGGGCTGGATGGTGTTGGTCGCCGGGGAGTAGAAGCGGTCGGAGGCGTCCTCGACGCGGCCGCCGTTCTCCAGGGCGACGACGTCGAACGTGCCGAGCGCGGTCAGCCAGGCGGGGTCGGGGGCGACCTCGCCGTACACCCGCAGGCGGGCGACCCCGCCGTCCGGGTGCTGGTTGAGCCGCAGGTGCGTGAAGCGGCGCTCGCAGTCGACGGTGAAGCCGTTGGCCGCGTGCCCGCCGACGGCGGTACGGGGGACGAGCGTCGTCCACTTCACGTCCGGGGCGAGCAGCTCCTCCGGGGAGGGCGAGCCGGGCAGAGAGACGGCCTCGACGGAGACGGACTGCGGGTAGTTGCCGCGGAAGTGCGCGGTGTCGACGACCAGGCCGCGCACGACGCCGGGCGCGCCGAGCCGGACCAGGGCCCAGTCGTGGTCCTCGTCCACGGGGTGCGGCTGCGAGGCGCTCGCACCGCGCCGGCGGCGGGTTTCCCAGCCGTCCATGATCTTGCCCTTGTGCCCGAAGCACTCCGGGTCGAAGTGGGCGGGCTCCGGCTTGAGCAGGTTCTCGCGCTCGGCGAAGAACTCGTCGTTGGCGGCGATCACACCCGCGCCGAGCCGCCGGTCGGCGAGGTCGACGAGGTGGGTGAAGGGGAGGTCCGCGGTGCGGTAGTCGGCGTACGGGTCGCCGCCGCCGTACGGGTTCGCGTCGCCGGTGAAGTGCGCTGTCGCCGTCATGCTCGGTTGTCCCTTGTCTGGAGGCGGCCGGTGGGTTCGGTGAGGACGCCGTCGGCGGCGATCCGTACGCCGCGCAGCCAGGTGGAGCGCACCACGCCGTGCAGGGTGCGCCCGGCGTACGCGGTGACCTGGTTGCGGTGGAACAGCTCGGCCGGGTCGACGGTGAAGGTGTCCTCGGGGGCCAGGACCGCGAAGTCGGCGTCGCGTCCGGCCTCGATGGCGCCCTTGCGGTGCAGTCCGGCCAGTGCGGCGGGTGCGGCCGACATCCAGCGGGTGACGTCGTCGAGGCTGTGGCCGCGCCGGCGGGCCTCGGTCCAGATGGCGGGCAGGCCGAGCTGGAGGGAGGAGATACCGCCCCAGGCGGAGGCGAAGTCCGGGGTCTTCAGGTCGGTGGTGCACGGCGAGTGGTCGGAGACGATGCAGTCGATGGTGCCGTCGGCGAGCCCCTGCCACAGCGCGTCCTGGTTGGCGGCCTCCCGGATCGGCGGGCAGCACTTGAACTCGGTGGCCCCGTCGGGGACTTCCTCGGCGGTGAGGGTGAGGAAGTGCGGGCAGGTCTCGACGGTGAGCCGGACGCCCTCGCGCCGGGCGGCGGCGATCAGCGGCAGGGCGTCGCTGGAGGACAGATGCAGGACGTGGACGCGGGCGTTCAGCCGCCGGGCGTGGGCGATCAGGCCCTCGATGGCGGTGTTCTCGGCATCGCGCGGCCGGGACGCGAGGAAGTCCGCGTAGGCGGGGCCGCCCTGCTGCGGCGCGGACGCCAGGTGGTGGGGGTCCTCGGCGTGGACGATGAGCAGCCCGCCGAAGCCCGCGATCTCGGCCATGGACCGGGCCAGCTGCTCCTGGTCCAGCTCGGGGAACTCCTCCACGCCGGAGGGCGACAGGAAGCACTTGAAGCCGAAGACCCCGGCCTCGTACAGCGGGCGCAGGTCCTTGACGTTGGTGGGGATCGCGCCGCCCCAGAAGCCGGTGTCGACGTGCGCCTTGGGCCCGGCGACGGCCTGCTTGATCCGAAGGTTCTCCACCGTGGTGGTGGGCGGCAGCGAGTTGAGGGGCATGTCGAGCAGGGTGGTGATGCCGCCGGCCGCGGCGGCGCGGGTGGCGGTCCAGAACCCCTCCCACTCGGTGCGCCCGGGGTCGTTGACGTGGACGTGGGTGTCGACGAGGCCGGGCATGAGGACGTCGTCGCCGAAGTCCTCCACCCGGGCGCCGGCGGGGGCCTCGGTGTCGTACGGCAGGACGGCCTCGATGGTCCCGCCGGTGACGGCGACCGACGCGGGCCGGGTCCCCCCTGGGGTGACGACGCGCGTCGAGCGCAGTAGCAGCTTCACGTCCGAACCGGACACCCGTGCTCCTCACATCGCACTTTCAACGAACTGTTGAAGGAGTCTTCACTCGGGAGCGCGACCCGTCAAGACCCCTTCGCCGCGCCCCGGCCACCCTCCCGCCCCCACTGGATGTTTCCACAAAGTAGAAGCTCTATTTCGGAGTGCGGAACGTAGAATGGGCCAGGAGTGGTGCGCCCGGGCCGCCGCACCACCTGCGGACACCCGGACAAACGGGCGCTGACCGGCCACGACGGCCCCCGTCGGCAGTGGGCCGATCGGAAAGGGCCCGGTAGGCTGCTGACTTGCTCCTCCGCCTCGAAAGGACCGTTGACGTGCCGCCGTCCCACGCCAGCACTTCCGACTCCAAGCCCGCCGGTTCCAGCGGTGGTGTGCAGTCCCTTGAGCGCGCCTTCGACCTGCTGGAGCGGATGGCCGACGCGGGGGGCGAGGTCGGCCTGAGCGAGCTCTCCGCGAGCAGCGGACTGCCCCTGCCGACGATCCACCGCCTGATGCGCACGCTGGTCCTGTGCGGTTACGTGCGCCAGCAGCCCAACCGGCGATACGCGCTCGGCCCCCGCCTGATCCGCCTCGGCGAGTCCGCCGCACGGCTGCTCGGCACCTGGGCGCGCCCGTATCTGGCGCGCCTGGTCGAGGAGACCGGCGAGACGGCCAACATGGCGCTGCTCGACGGCGACGAGATCGTGTACGTGGCCCAGGTGCCGTCCAAGCACTCGATGCGCATGTTCACCGAGGTCGGCCGCCGGGTGCTGCCGCACTCGACCGGCGTCGGCAAGGCACTGCTGGCGCACACCCCGCCGGACGAGGTGCGCGCGCTCCTCGCCCGTACCGGCATGCCCGCCGCCACCGACAAGACGATCACCACGCCCGACGGCTTCCTGGAGGCGCTGGACCAGGTCCGCCGGGTGGGGTACGCGGTCGACGACAACGAGCAGGAGATAGGGGTCCGGTGCCTGGCGGTGTCGGTGCCCAACTCCCCCACGTCCGCCGCGATCTCGATCTCCGGCCCGGCCGGCCGGGTCACCGAGGCCGCCACCGAACGGATCGTACCGATCCTCCAGCAGGCGGCGAAGGAGCTGTCGGACGCGCTGGCGAGCAGCGGCACGGCGGGCTGAGAAACCGTGAGGCGGGCCCGGACCTCCGAGGGGCCCGGGCCCGCCCGCGTTTGGGTCAGCACCGGGCCCACCCGCGTTTCAGGTCAGCACCGGGGCCGTCAGCCGGCCGTCGAGCATCGTGACCGTCCGGTCCACGCGGTCCAGGTGCGCGCGGTCGTGCGTGACCAGGACAGTCGCCGTGGACCGCTGCCGGGTCAGCGAGACCAGCAGGTCCAGGACGGCCGCCCCACGTTCGTGGTCCAGGGCGCTGGTCGGCTCGTCGACGAGCAGCAGGGCCGGGTCGTTCATCAGGGCGCGGGCGATGTTGATCCGCTGGCGCTGGCCGCCGGAGAGCTGGTGGGGCCTGCGGCCGGCCTGCCCGGCGAGGCCGACCGCGTCGAGCAGGTCGAGCGCCCGGGCGCGGGCCACGCCGGCCCGGCCGCCCGAGAGGTGCGTCATGACCTGGAGCTGTTCCACGGCGGTCAGGGAGGGCAGCAGGTTGGGCTGCTGGAAGACGATGCCGATCCGCTCGCGGCGCAGCGCCGCCTTCTCCGCGCGCCCGAGCCCCGTGGTGTCCGTACCGGCGACGACGACCGCCCCCGCGTCCGGGGCGACCAGCGTCGCCGCCACCGCGAGGAGGCTCGACTTGCCGGAGCCGGACGGGCCGACGACGGCGGTCAGGGTGCCGGCGGGTACGTCGAGCGCGACGCGGTCCAGGGCGGTGAGGCGCCCGTCGCCGTCCGGGTAGGTAAGGGTGACACCGGTGAGCGTGAGGGTCATCGGGCACTCCCGAGCGCGGTGAGCGGGTCGACGGCGGTGATCCGCCGGACGGACAGGGCGGCCCCGGCCGCGCCGAGGGCGATCAGCACGGCGGCCGGCACGAGGACCGTCGCCGTGTCCAGGACGAACGGCACGGTGCCGCCGGCGACCAGGGCGCCGATGCCGGACGCGAGGGCGGTGCCAAGACCCGTACCGAGTACGAGCATCACGACGGCCTGTCCTAGCGCGTCCCGGAGCAGGTACGGGGTGGAGGCGCCCAGCGCCTTGAGCACGGCGACGTCGCCGCTGCGCTGGATCGTCCAGACGGTGAAGAACGCGCCGATGACCAGGGCGGAGATGGCGAACAGGAAGCCGCGCATCAGCTGGAGGGAGCCGTTCTCGGCCTGGTAGGAGCCGATCGCGGTCAGGGAGTCGTCCAGCGTGAGCGTGCGGGTGCCCGTCGCCCGGTCGCCGGCGGCCAGATCGGCGGCGCCGGTGGTGGTCAGGGCGACCACGGTGGCGCCGCCGTCCGCGTGCCCGGCCCGCTGCCAGTCGCCGAGGTCGGTCCATACGACCGGGGTGTGGCTGTACGAGGCGTCGCCCGCGACGGCGGCCACGGTGACCTCCCGGCCGCCGAGCCCCAGCCGGTCGCCCTCGCGTACGCCCAGCTCGTCGGCGCCACCGCGCGAGAGCACCACCTCGCCGGGGCCGACCCGGGCGGGCGCCAGACCGCCGTCCGGCTCGACGCCGAACGCAGAGACGGCGGCGGTGCGCTCCCCCGTACCGGCCGTGGCGTTCAGGGTGCGGATACCGAGCGGTTGCGCGGCCTCCACGCCGGGCCGCCCGGCCCAGGCGCGCCAGGCATCCGCGCCGACGGACGAATCGGTGAAGGACACCGACCGGCCGTCCGGTGGGGCGGCGAAGGCCAGGTGGTCGGCGTTCAGCCCGGTGACGGCCGAGGTGTTCTCCCGGGCCAGCCCGGCGGTGAGGCCGGACAGCAGACCCACGAGCAGCGTGATCAGCACGACCACCGTGCCCATGAGCGCGAACCGGCCCTTGGCGAACCGTAGATCTCTCCATGCGACGAACATGGCTCCAGCGTCGTTCTGTCCGGGCCCGGAGACATCGCCCCCGGGCTGGTGACGACATCAACCTTTCGATTGACCGCCCCCGGGCGGCTCGCGCCTACGCTGGAACATCATGGAAACCCGCGTTCACCCCCCGGTCGCCGCCGCGCTGCGGCTGTGTCTGCACGGGCTGATGCTGGGCCTGCTGACGCTCCCCGCCGCCAAGGCGTACGGCGACGGCGGCCCGCACCCCGGCGCGGTGACCGCTCTTGCCTGTGTACTGGCGGCGGTGTACGTGGCCGGCGCGGGGGCCAAGTCCGTGCGGCCGGGGACCCGGGCCGGCGCGGCATGGCTGGCGGTGCTCGGTCTGCTGTGGGCGGCGCTGCTGGTGCTGTCGCCGGACGCCCTGTGGGTGGCCTTCCCGCTCTACTTCCTCCAGCTGCACCTGCTGCCGACGCGCTGGGGCCTGCCCGCCGTGGCGGTGACGGCGATGGCCGCCATCGCGAGCTTTCTGCTCCACGGGCAGACGGTCACGCCCGGCACGTTCATCGGTCCGCTGCTGGGCGCGGCCGTCGCCGTGGCCACGGTCCTGGGGTACGAGGCGCTGTTCCGGGAGAGCGAACGGCGCCGCGAACTCATCGACGAGCTGGTCGCCACCCGTGCGGAGCTGGCCGAGGCGGAGCGCACCGCCGGCACCCTGGCCGAGCGGGAGCGGCTGGCCCGCGAGATCCACGACACCCTGGCCCAGGGCCTCTCCAGCATCCAGCTCCTCCTGCGCGCCGCCGAGCGCACCCTGCCCGAGGACGCCCCGGCCGCCGCCCATGTGCACCGGGCGCGCGAAGCCGCGCAGGACAACCTCGCGGAAGCGCGCCGCTTCGTGCGCGCACTGACTCCGCCGGACCTGGAGAACGGCTCCCTGACCGCCGCACTGGAACGGCTCTCGGCCCGGACGAGCGCCCCCGGGCTCACCGTGCAGTTCGCGGTCAGCGGCACACCGGTCGCACTGCCGACGCCCTACGAGGTGGCGCTGCTGCGGACCGCCCAGTCGGCGCTGGCCAACACCGTGCGGCACGCGGGGGCCGGGCGGGCGGAGATCACGCTGAGCTTCATGGACACCTCGGTGGCGCTGGACGTGGTCGACGACGGATGCGGCTTCGCGCAGGACGCGCCGGAGGCCGGCGCCTCGGCGTCCGGCGGCTTCGGCCTTCCCGCGATGCGCTCCCGGGCCGCCTCGCTCGGCGGCACCCTGAGCGTCGAGTCGGCGCCCGGCCAGGGCACCGCCGTCGCGCTGACGCTGCCGCTGCCCGTGGACCGGACCGGGCGGGACGCGGCATGAGCGGCCCCGTCCGGCTGCTGCTCGCCGACGACCATCCGGTGGTACGGGCGGGGCTGCGGGCCGTCCTGGACACCGAACCGGACTTCCGGGTGGTCGCGGAGGCCGCCACCGCCGAGGAGGCCGTCGCCCGGGCCGCGGCGGGCGGGGTGGACGTCGTCCTGATGGACCTCCAGTTCGGCGCCGGGATGCACGGCTCGCAGGCCACCGCCGCGATCACGGCGGCCCCGGACGCACCCCGGGTGCTGATCCTGACGACGTACGACAGCGACGCGGACATCCTGGCGGCGGTAGAGGCGGGGGCGGCGGGCTATCTGTTGAAGGACGCGCCGCCCGAGGAGCTGGCCGCCGCGGTCCGTACGGCGGCCGCCGGGCGCTCGGCCCTGGCCCCGGCGGTCGCGCACCGGCTGATGGACCGGATGCGCACCCCGGCCCAGGCGCTCACCAAGCGCGAGCTGGAGGTGCTGCAACTGGTCGGCGAGGGCCTGTCGAACGCGGAGATCAGCAAGCGGCTCTTCCTGAGCCAGGCGACCGTGAAGTCCCATCTGGTGCACATCTACGCCAAGCTCGGCGTCGACTCGCGCACGGCGGCCGTGGCGGCGGCGACGGCCCGCAGGCTCATCCGCCGCTGAAGCCGTCGTGCCGCCGAGTCAGCCGCTGAAACCGCTTGCGCCGCCGAGTCAGCGGCGCGGCGGCTCGCCGAACAGGTCGACGGCGATCCGTACGTCCCGCAGCGCCGACGCCAGAGCGCTGACCGAGCCGACCGCCCCCGCGACCAGCAGCAGCGAGCGGCGCAGCCTGGGGATCTCGGGCGCCCCGCTCCGTGCCATCGCGTCCAGCGCCGCGAGCTCGTCCTCGGCGACGGCGCGGTCGGGAAACTGCCCGGGATACCCGGCCAGGGACCGGCGGAGCCGGGAGACCGCCGTGCGCAGCTCCACCACTCTGGGGTCCTCACCGCTGCCGGTCACCCGCTCCTGCCCGACGCTCTTCAACAAAGCTCCCCCTCGCACATCCTTGTGCCGGCATTGTTCCGACCGGTCCCGAACCGTGGTCAGGAGCCCGGGGGTGCGGGCAAGTTAACGCCATAAAAGGTACCGGGCGCCACTCCGCGTACATAACACACGCCGTAGAGGTACGGGCCGATGCGCGTTGACGCCCGCCGTGGGGTATCCAGGGCGGTATGACACATGCACACATCGCCGGACTGCTGCTCGCCGCGGGTGGCGGGCGGCGGCTCGGCGGACGCCCGAAGGCCCTGCTGGAACACCGTGGCCGCCCGCTCGTCGAGCACGCGGTGCGCACGTTGCGCGACGGCGGCTGCGACCCGGTCCACGTGGTCCTCGGCGCGGCGGCCGACGAGGTGCGGGCGCGGGCGGACCTGGCCGGCTGCGCGGTGGGCGTCAACCCGGAGTGGGCCGAGGGCATGGGCTCCTCGCTGCGGGCGGGGCTCGGCGCGCTCGCGGACTCGGGGGCGGACGCCGCGCTCGTGCTGCTGGTCGACCAGCCGGGCATCGACGCGCGGGCGGTGGCCCGGCTGCGCGCGGCGTACCGGGACCCCACGAGTCTCGTGGCGGCCTCGTACGCCGGTGAACGCGGCCATCCGGTGCTGTTCGGGGCGGACCTGTGGGCGGACATCGCGGCGGGTGCGGTGGGCGACCAGGGGGCGCGGGCGTATCTGCGGGAGCACCGCGCGGCGCTGAGGCTCGTGGAGTGCTCCGACGTGGCACAGGCGTACGACATCGACACCCCGGCGGACCTCTCGCACCTGGAGTGAGGACCCTGGCACGCTGCGCCGCCACACCGGCGGTTGTGTCGACCCGAAGAATCTCGACATCAACAAACCATTGAACTTCCACCATGAGGAAACTACTATCCACTGATCAGAAGCCCTCTGCACCTCAGACGGCGGCCACAGCCGTATCCCGGAGCCCTGGCACGCCGTGCCGAATCGGGTGGCCCGGCGGCCGTGACGCCGTCCGCACCGCCCGCTGAAGGAGTGACAGCTCATGTCCGCACCAGCGCCGTCCTCGCTGGCCATCGTCGATGCCGAGCCCCTGCCCCGGCAGGACGAGGTCCTCACCCCCGCGGCCCTCGCGTTCGTGGCCGAGCTGCACCGCCGGTTCACGCCCCGGCGCGACGAGCTGCTCGCCCGCCGCGGTGAGCGCCGTGCCGAGATCGCCCGCACCTCCACGCTGGACTTCCTGCCGGAGACCGCGGCGATCCGCGCGGACGACTCCTGGAAGGTCGCGCCGGCCCCGGCCGCGCTGAACGACCGCCGGGTGGAGATCACCGGTCCGACCGACCGCAAGATGACCATCAACGCCCTGAACTCGGGCGCGAAGGTCTGGCTCGCCGACTTCGAGGACGCCTCCGCCCCCACGTGGGAGAACGTCGTCCTCGGCCAGCTCAACCTGATGGACGCGTACAACCGCTCCATCGACTTCACCGACCCGAAGTCCGGCAAGTCGTACGCGCTGAAGCCGGCCGGCGAGCTGGCGACCGTCGTGACCCGCCCGCGCGGCTGGCACCTGGACGAGCGCCACCTCCAGCTCGACGGCACCCCCGTGCCCGGCGCGCTGGTCGACTTCGGCCTCTACTTCTTCCACAACGCCCAGCGTCTGATCGACCTCGGCAAGGGCCCGTACTTCTACCTGCCAAAGACGGAGTCGCACCTGGAGGCCCGCCTCTGGAACGACATCTTCGTCTTCGCGCAGGACGAGCTGGGCATCCCGCAGGGCATCGTCCGCGCCACGGTCCTGATCGAGACGATCACCGCCGCGTACGAGATGGAGGAGATCCTCTACGAGCTGCGCGACCACGCCTCCGGGCTGAACGCGGGCCGCTGGGACTACCTCTTCTCCATCGTCAAGAACTTCCGCGACGGCGGCGCCAAGTTCGTCCTTCCGGACCGCAACGCGGTGACGATGACCGCCCCGTTCATGCGGGCGTACACCGAACTCCTCGTCCGCACCTGCCACAAGCGCGGCGCCCACGCGATCGGCGGCATGGCGGCCTTCATCCCGTCCCGCCGCGACGCCGAGGTGAACAAGGTCGCGTTCGAGAAGGTCAAGGCCGACAAGGACCGCGAGGCGAACGACGGCTTCGACGGCTCCTGGGTCGCCCACCCCGACCTCGTCCCGATCGCCATGGCCTCCTTCGACGCGGTCCTCGGCGAGAAGCCGAACCAGAAGGAGCGCCTGCGCGAGGACGTCTCGGTGGCGCCCGGCGACCTCATCGCCATCGACACCCTGCACGCCAAGCCCACGTACGAGGGCCTGCGCAACGCCGTCGCCGTCGGCATCCGCTACATCGAGGCCTGGCTGCGCGGCATGGGCGCGGTCGCCATCTTCAACCTGATGGAGGACGCCGCCACCGCCGAGATCTCCCGCTCGCAGATCTGGCAGTGGATCAACGCGGACGTGGTCTTCGAGAACGGCGAGCACGCCACCGCGGACCTGGCCCGCAAGGTCGCCGCCGAGGAACTGGCCGCGATCCGCACCGAGATCGGCGAAGATGCCTTCGCCGCCGGCCAGTGGCAGGAAGCCCACGACCTCCTCCTCCAGGTCTCCCTGGACCAGGACTACGCGGACTTCCTGACGCTGCCGGCGTACGAGCGGCTGCGCTGACGCCGGTTGCGTGCCCCTCCGCTCCCGGTGCCATGCGGCGCCGGGAGCGGAGGGGTGCCCGGTGCGGCACGCGGAGCCGACCCCCGAGAACAGGAATCGGAGCAGGCAGCGTGTTGCGAATCGTGCGCACAGTCACCCGACGATCGGCAGGAAGGACGGTACCGGGTCCGCGAGCTGGGGCCGGGCCCGACGGCTCCGGTGACCAGAACGGTACCGACGAACGTGCGGACTCGGGGCCCGTGCCCGCGGAGCCCTTCAACCGCCGCATCGAGGTTCTGGTCGCCGTGGTCGACAGCCCGGACGAGACGAGCCTCGCGGCACGACTCCTGGAGGGGCATGGGTGGTCGGTGCGTCCGTGGCTTACCCGCGACGACAGCACGGACACCTCGGAGCTCGGCCCCGGCCGTGTGGGGCTGCTGGTCGAAGTCCGGTTGCACGGTGCGCGCTTCGGCGCGGTGCAGGCCGCAGTCTCAGAGATCGAGAACCTGGCTCGCCGACACCAGGCAGGTATGTGGGTGCTGGACGCGGTCCTCATCGAGCACGACCTGGCCCACGACTTCCGTGCCGTGTTCCACGCTCACCGTCGGCTCCCGCAAGCATCCACCCCGTCGCGTTCCCGGAGCCCTCGGGCCTGGATCCCGGCCTTGCGCACTTCGCTGGGCCTGATCTCCACGGTCCGCATTCTCAAGCAGACCCGACGCCCTTCCGTCGAGGCGCTCGAACAGCATCTCGAGGCAGGCGCGCTCACTGGACGCCCGCACGACCCACGAAGCCTCCAACTACGCGTTCCTATGGGCATGCAGGGTCGGGACCCCGATGAACCACCGCCGGTCCCGGTGTCGGTCTGGCGCCTGGCGGGCCCCGTGCTGGCGGGCCTGGTACTGGCGAGCGCCTGCGGAATCGCTGCGGCGGCCTCGGGCGGCCTGTTGATGCTCGTACCGCTTCTCGCGGCATGCGCACTGGTGTGGCCCGTAGGCCATGAGCTCACCAACCGCAGGGAGGAACAGCCCGGCGCCGTCACTTTGGCCTGGGGCACCGCGGCTGTCATGCCGATGACCGTGGCCGGCGTTCTACTGACCCTCACGATGCCCGGCCCCCCTGCGCAAGTGGCGCGCGTGACGGCGTACGCGGCGCTCGGGGTGACTCTCTGTGTCCTGATCCTATACGGACTGGGGTACGCCTTGGTCCACTCCTGGTTCAGCCGCAACGCCAACTGGGCCGTACCTGCTCTCGTCCCCGCCCTCGCCCTGAGCCTGCCCTGGTTCGGGGGTCTGCTGCACACCGTGTATCTCAAGGAGGGATTCGACATCCCCTCCGACACCGTCCAGGTCTCGGTGTACTGGACCTACGCAGCTTCGCTCAAGCCCGTCGGGATCGCGCTCGGACTTTCGGCAGTGGTGCTGGCCATCGCCGGCTGGATGCGCCACTACCACCAGTGGGTCCACGCGCGGGGCATGGTCCGGATCGGCGTTCCCCTCATGACCGTCTTCGTCATCGGGATCTCCCTGACCGCCGGACTCGTCGGCTCGGAAGCGGCCGCGAACCGGGCACGTGCGGCTGCGGCGTCCGGCAAGGTCCCTGCCGCGTACTACGGAGCCCAGGGCCGACTCGTCTGTGTCAGGCCTCTGTCCGAGGAGATCCCTGTGTTCAACGGCCCGCTTGCCACCACGCTCCCCCTACTCACGTTCGGCACATCCGGCGACCGCCTATGGCTGTGGGACTCCCAGCGCGACGAGTCACTGTCCGTCCGGCTTGAGGACGTGGTCGTTACGCAGGCCGGGACGAGCGCCTGCGGCTGAGGCTGTGCCGGACGACGCGTGGAGGGCACGACGTACGCGCCCTCCACGTAAACTCACGAGGCCGGGGAGTCGAGCCGGACGTTCTCGCGGGCGAACATCCCAGGCCCTGGGCGCCGGCACCGTGGATTCGACTATCGGCAGCGGCACCCTTCGGCGAGCGCCGGCGGAGCGAGTTCCCGCATGGCCGCCTGCTCGGACTCCGAGATGCACGGCAACTGACGTGCGAGTACGTCGAAATGCTGGTGGCCGCGCCATGCGTCGTGGTCGCCCACCACGAACAGTCGCCGACGCGCACGGCTCACCGCGACGTTCAGCAGGTTCGGGGCGGAGGCCGCCCAGGCGCGCGGCCCCGCCTTGTCCCCGCCTGCGCCGAGGACCAGCAGCACTACATCGGCTTCCTTCCCCTGGGTCGTGTGCACCGTGCCCACCCTGTCGCGGGGGACGATCCGGCACAGGCTGCGGCGGAGTCCGGCCACGACATCCCGGAACGGGCTGATGACGAAGAGCTCACGCTCCGGGTCGAGACCCCGATCGACCAGCCGGTGCACGATGACGTTCGCGCAATCGCCCTCCTCCGGTGACCACTTGCCGTGCGATGCGCGCCCGCCACTCACCGGCCACCACACGCCTCGCCGGGCCACCGCGTAGTCGTCGTCCCGGTGCACCCCGTGCACCATGAGTCCGTCGTAGGCGATCGCGTTGCTGATCGTGAACATCGGGTCGTCGCAGCGTCGGTGCACGCGCAAAGGCGATCCCACCCACACGCGATCGTCTTCCGAGCCGTCCGGCGCGGGCAGCCAGGTGCCGTAGGTGTTCAACCGGTCCGCGACGCGCTGCGCCGAGGTACGGGACGGCTCCCACTCCTCCGCCACGCCGAAGGTGCGGCGAAGTGCCTGCTGTCCCGTGTGCGGCAGTGTGACCACCGGCTCCAGTTGCAGAGGATCGCCCACGATGACGCCCCTGCGCGCCCGCCACAGAGCACCCACCGGCATCTGGGCAGTTGCCTGGCCGGCCTCGTCGATCAGCATCCAGCCGAGCGACCGGGGCCCCAGGCCCGCGAACATCCGGTCCAGTGAAGCGAACGTGGTGGAGACGACCGGCAGCGCGAGGAAGAGGTTCTGCCAGGCCGCCAGCACCACCTCCGGCTCGAGAGTCTTGGGGGCGTCGCCGCACAGGACGTCCATCGCGGCGTCCAGATTCTTGCGCATCCGGTCGGCCGCGCCCTCGATGAAAGCACGGTGCAGATCCATCGCGGCGAGAAAGAGCCGGGTGCGCGCCTGGGTGAACGCGGGATCGGACCAGGGCGAGGAGAGCTCTCTGGCGTCCTCCTCCGTCCGCTCACCGCGCGCTTCCCGGCCCGGAATGAAGGTGTCCCAGCGATCGAGAGCCGCCTCCGAGGTGGCACGGAGCTGTGCATGGTGCCCTTCCGCCGCTCGGAGACCCCTCCTGGCTTCCTCCAGGACACCTCGGTGGGCGGCTTCGGCCCGGTCGTACGCGGCGGCCGTCCGTGTGTGTTCCTCATACGCCGCCCGGGCTGCCTGCTCCGCTACGGCCAGCAGCTGATCCTCCGCCTGCCAGTCGCGCTGCGCCGAGCCGAGGGTGAAGATGCCCGCGGCCACGCCCGGACGGTGCCGACGGTGCTCCGCCCTCCTGCCCGCAGGGCCGGCGAGGTCCATCTGTGCTCTACCGCGAGCCGCACGGGCCTCCGCAGCCGGCTGCCGGAGTGCGTCGACGTCTCGCTGAGCGCTGAGAACCGCCTCCCGTGCGGTGGTGACGGCCGCCTCCGAACCAGTGAGGTCCAGAAGTGCCTCATACGCTCGCTGACGCTCGTCCCGCAGGTCCTGGACCGTCTGCCGCGCGGCCCGGAACCGGATGACGTACTCCCGCCACCCCATCAGGTCGAAACCGCGCGAAGCGGCCGTCCTCAGCGCGTCGCGCATGCCTTCGCCACGCTCGGCCCGCTCCTCCTTCGGCGGGCCGAACCAGTACTTGTTACGGAAATCCGAACGGTTCCCCTTGTTGCCGAGCTTCGCGGCGAGGGTCCCCCACGACGGTGCGCCGTCGAGGAGGAGGCGACCCTGGTCCGGGAAGAAGGAGGCTGCCTCCCGCCACTCCGCCGCGACGGATTCGAGCGCCGGAATCTCCTTGGAGACGTTTTCGACAGCACCGTTGTTGGCCGACGCGATCACCATCTCGAACCCCGTCAGCTCCGGTCTGAGCGAGGCGACGGACCGCTGATAGGTACCGGTGCTCCAGCGGTGCGGCCGGCCGGTGAACGCGTCTTCGGGCCGCCGGAGTTCGGACAGCTTCTCCGCCCTCATGACAAGCACGGAAGCGATGAGGTCCCGCAACTGTGTCGTCTTGCCGGTGCCGGGCGGGCCGTTCACCGCGTACACCCCTTCGGTGTCGGCGAGTTGCGCGACGATCCGGTTCACTGCGAACTGCTGGCTCAGGACCAGTGGGTGCTCCGTCTTCGCGGGCCAGCGCCCGAGCGGAAAATCGGCAGGCTGCACACCGGCGATCACCGCTTCGGGTTCGTGCTTGAGGTCGACGCGCGTACGGCTGCGCAACGCTGACGAGGCGGTCAGATAGTCCCGCAGCGCAGGCCCCGGATCGTCCTTGCCGAGGCTTCCCGCGACGAGGTCGAGGTCCGCGGCGATGAAACTGTTGAGGAAGTCCGACCCGCCCGACCGGCCGGCCTTCCGCCTGGACACCGACTTGCACTGGACCCGAATCGTCTCCGGCCGCAGGTCGTCGGCGACGCCGAACCGCTCGGCGACCCAGCGGGTGACCGCCGACAGGTCGCGCACGGTCAGCGGCTTCTCGCCGAGCCGGGGCGGGCCTTCGTCGTCATCCTCCGCATCGGCCGCGTCCTCGTCCAGCGGGCTGTCGTCCGACGAACCGTCGTCCTGACTGCCGGTGGAGCCCTGGGCGCCGCGGTCGGCCACGGCATCGACGGCGCCACTGACAGCACCGACCGCCAGGTCGCCGAGCACCGGCCCGAGCGCCGCGTTCAGGGCGCCGCCGACCGCGCCGACCGTGATCTCGCACAGCAACCCTGCGAAGGGCCGCTGCCGCCGCCCCGACGCCGGGTCCGAGATCGTCATTTTGCCGTCCCCGACGCCCAGCACCACGCCTTCGCACGCCTCGGCCTCTGTCTCAAAGCCGTCGAGCCAGCCTCGGGCACCTGGGCCGGGCTTGCGGCTGCGCCCCGTCGCCCAAGCGCACGCGGAGAACGTGATCGAGTCCTGGACGAGCAACCCTTCGTCGGTGACCTCGAAGGCCAGCAGAGCGCTGTCGCCGTCGACCCGGGCGTCGTGGTCCTCCTCGCTGCCGCCGAAAACATCGAGCAGGACATCCCGGACGGACGCGACCGGGTACACCCCGCAGTAGACGGTGTGCTGCCTGACCATGTTCCGGCCAAGGCTCCGCCGCCGTACGGGATGCCCGTCCTCCCACGGCAGCGGGCGCCCGGATTCCACGGGGTACACGCCTTTCGGCGGCGAGGCCTGCTCCACTTTCTGCGGGCTGAACATCTCCACCGCCCGCCAGTAGCGCACGATGTCCGCCCTACGCCGCCGCTCGCTGCTCGCCGCCATGCGGCCCGCCCCCTCTTTCCGGTCCGCCAGGAACGATCACCCTAGTCAGCTTCGTGCGGGGTGCGGAGGGGGCGTTGGCGCATTCGCGACGTCAGGTCGGTGTCCGCTGTGCGTGGGCGGCGACGGGAGGCGGACGCGCGTCGGGAACGGAGCGCGGCCGAGCAGTACTGACGCCACCGCAAAGGGAGGCCGGCCCGCTCGGACGGAGGCCCTTGTTGTGATGCTCTGGCCCCGAATCATGTCCGCCGGATAGTGTGTTCGCCGGGGCCGATTGAGCTAACTCCGGTGAGCTACAGCGGCGTTGAGCACCGACGCCGGGGGGGAGAGCTCATGGCTGGTTGGTGGCGAAAGAAGTCCGCGCCGGAGAGAGGCGTGCCGGTGACGGGCGAGCCGGACTTCTCGGCCGGGTCGGTACGCGGGACGCTGCCTGCACATATCGACGGACCTGCCGGGCGGCGGGCGGTGACGCTCGCCGTGCACGATGACGGCGTGGTGCTGACCGACGGCGATGAGCGCCGCACCTACCAGTGGTCGGAGGTCGCCCATCTGTGGCACGCCAACGACATGGAGGGCGAAGCGGCCGACGGTGTGATGATCACGAAGTGGCTGCATGAACTGCTGCTGGAGTTCACCGACGGCACGGTCGTGGGCTCACTGCTGGCCGACCCGCCCGTCACCACACCGGAGCCCGCCTTCCGCACCGGCCGGTTGTCGTCCTCGCCGCCCTCCGGCATCGCCTCGCTGATGCAGCGCGTCAACACTCCGGTGACCGAACTGCACCTCGCCAGGGCGAAGGCGACACTCGCGGCCGGCGGCCAGGTGGTTTTCGGCCCGCTGACCGCCACGGCGGACGGGCTGCACCATGACGGCACGAAGATCCCCTGGCACACCATCACCTCCTGCCGCTACAGCTTCGTCATCTTCTCCGAGGACGAGGAGGAACTGGGCGCGATGCTCCGCATGGAGTACGAGGTCGAGGGCGGCGCGCACGGATTCCCGTTCGCCTGGCTGCGGATACCAGCGCTCGACGTCCCGGACCTGGATGTCCTGGTACGGCTCGCCGAAGAGAGCCGCACCTGAGCAGCGGTGACCCGGCCACGATCGGCCACACGACTTCGCGGGACACCATCACCGCTCCCCGCTACGACCGGCAGCCTGCTCAGCCGGTGAGTCAAAACCTTCGCATAAGTGCGGCGCTTCAGCCCGCCCGGATAGACGTGACCTCGTGGACCATCGCCGCGCTCGTCGCCAGGCCGTTGCAGGTGAGTTGGCGGGGTGGGGTGCGGTGAGCGGTGACTTCCACGTCGTACGGGGTGGTGCTCGGGGCGGGGCCGGTGAGGCGGATGAGCCAGCGGGGGCCGGCGCGGGTGGTGCCGGCGACCGTGTAGGCGTGGCGGGCGGCCGGGCCGTTGCGGGCGAGTACGGCGGCGACGGCGGCCTGCTGGGCGGGGAAGAGGTCGGTGTAGCCGCGCAGGTGGGCGGCGTGGACGCGGCCGGCGAGGTGCTGTTCGACCACGGCGACGGACGTGGCGGCGTCCAGGCCGCCGTAGTAGACGCCGTCGGGGGCGACGAGGACGTTGGCGGCGAAGCGGTCGCCGCCCACGTGGGTGCACTCCCACACCAGGTCGGGCCACCGCTCGCTCAGCGCGCCGGCCACCGGGCGTCCGCGCACGGCGCAGCACGTGTCGTGGCGGCCGTGGGTGCAGACGAGGACGACGGGCGGGAGGCCCGTCTCCCCAGGTTCCCCGGGCGCTTCGAGTACGTCGGCGACGCGGGCCAGGTCCTCGTCGCGTTCCCAGGTCCCCCACTGCTGGCGGTGGGCGCCCGTGGCGTCGTACCGGAGTACGGCCCAGCGGCGGGGGCCCGGCCTCCGGGCGCGGCGGCCGTGGCGTCGGATCAGGAGGATGCGGGCCCGGACCGACCGGGCCGCCTCGAAGAGGAGGGACTGGGCGACGGGGTCGAGCGGCAGGCCGTCGTAGCCGTTGGCGGGCCAGGGCGCGTGGTGTTCGAGGAGGACCCAGACGAGTCCGTACGGAGCCGTGCCCGGGAGGGCGTCGCCGCGGGCCCGGGCGGCGTCGGCGCAGAAGAAGCGTTCCGCGCTCACTGAGCGGCCGGGACGAGGACGCCGGCGCGCAGCAGCCTCTCCGCGCAGGCGAGGCCGAGGTCGCCGGCGGTGCGCACCCCGCCGGCGAGCAGGCGGTCCAGGGCCGGCAGGTCGGCGTCCGGGAAGTCGAGCCGGCCCACCCGGGTCACCAGGCGCCGGCCTTCGAGGCGGGCCTCCAGCGCGTCCCGCAGCCGGACCGGGGTGCCGGGGCCGAGCCCGTCCACGGCGGCGAGCTGGGCCAGCGGGCCGAGCGGGGCGGGGCGGGCCTGGGCCCGCCGGGTGCGGTGGAAGTGCGGGGCCGGGTCGGCCCCGGCGAGGGCGGCTCGGAGGCGTTCGCGTACCGGGGCGGCCTCGGCGGCCGGGTCCGTCACGGCGAGCGGCAGGGAGCCGCGCATCCACGGGTCATCGCGCAGTTCCGCGAGGGCGGCGCGCATGAGCTGTTCGGCCAGGGCGTACCGGGTCCAGGCGTGTACGCCGAGCGTGAGGTGGACCGAGACCTCGCCCTGTGCCTCGGCCGCGTGCAGCCAGCCGCGCGGCAGGTAGAGGACGTCGCCCGGCTCGAGCACCGTGTCGAGGTACGGCTCGCCCCCGGCGGCCTCGGCGACGGCCCCGCGGTGGTCGGTCCAGGGCTGGTCGCGCAGCGGGTCCCGGTGCACGGGAGGGTGGACGATCCAGCGCTTGGTGCCCTCGATCTGCAGCACGAAGACGTCGTGGACGTCGTAGTGGGCGTCGAACCCGCGGTTCTGCGGCGGGGTGACGTAGGCGTTGGCCTGCACCGGGTGGCCCAGTTCGGCGGCGAGCGCGGCGGTGAAGTCGCCCACGGGGGCCCAGGTGCGGTGGAGGGCTTGCAGGACGAGGGTGGCGCCGTCGGCGAACTCCCGCCACAGCGCGGTGTCGTCGGCCTGGTCGGCGATGGTGGCGCCCACCCCGGCGGGCGAGGTGAACGAGGCGTCGGGGAGCGTGGCGCCGTTCTTGGCGACGCGGAGGAACGGCGTACGCAGTCCGCGCCGCGAGACGAGTTCGTCCACGGCGCCGGCCGAGAAGAGGTCGGAGAAGTCACCGGCCCGGCGGGTGAGCAGGGCCGTACGGGCCCAGATGTCACGGGCGAACGTCTCCCGGCTGGTGCCGGGTGTCAGACGTGATGCCAGGACCCCGGGGGCCGCCTTCGCGGCCCGGGGGTCCTGGATGCCGGCCGGGGACGTACTCAAGAACGGTCCGCGCCGCCGTCGGCCCCGCCGTCGTGCACACCGGGGGTGCCTGCCGCGCCACCGTCCGCCGGACCCTCGGCGCCACCGTCGGCACCGCCGTCGTGGACGCCCGGCGTACCCGCAGCGCCACCGTCCGCCGGACCCTCGGCGCCACCGTCGGCACCGCCGTCGTGGACGCCCGGCGTACCCGCAGCGCCACCGTCCGCCGGACCCTCGGCGCCACCGTCGGCACCGCCGTCGTGGACGCCCGGCGTACCCGCCGCACCTCCGTCCGCAGGGCCTTCCGCCCCACCATCGGCACCGCCGTGGTGGACGCCCGGCGTACCCGCCGCACCTCCGTCCGCAGGGCCTTCCTGCTGGTTCGGGTCCTGGTCGGGACTGGTCATGGTTCCTCCCGCGCATCGAATGGCTGGGGGCCGGACCCCGTACCGGATCCGGTGGTGAGGCACGGCGGTGCCACGAGGGGCACCGCCGCGACCAGCCTACCGCTATGTGCGTTAAGTCTCGATTTGAGGAGAATGACCAGGTGAGGGCTACTTCAGACCGTTGTCCAGGGCGCCCATCAGCGTGCCCTGGGTGGTGTCGCCCGACATCTCCCAGACCATGACGCCGAGCAGCCCCTTGTCCTTCACGTAGTCGGTCTTCTTTCCGATGGACCAGGTGTCATCGAAGGACCACCACTGGCTACCGGTGTAGCCGTACGTGGAGACGGACTGTTCGTCGTGATGGACCGTCATCGTCGGATAGGCGCCGATGAGGTTCGAGTAGCCCCGGGTGCCGGCCTCCTCGGCGAACTGCCCGGGGGCCGCACCGCCGGCCGGCTGCCACTCGCCCGCGACGCCGCCGTCGGTGACGCCCTGCCAGCCCCGCCCGTAGAAGGGGATGCCGAGGGTCAGCTTGCGGGGTTCGACGCCCGCGTCGGTGTACGCCTTGATGGCGCTGTCCGCGCTGAAGTGGAAGTCGTACGGGTCCTGGGTGTCGTTGTGGAGGTTGGCCTGGTGGCCGGTGCGGTTCGGCTCCCAGGAGTTGTCGCTGCCGGAGCCGTGGAAGTCGTAGCCCTGGACGTTGGCGACGTCGAGGGAGTCGAAGACCTTGGCCAGGTCCCAGCCCTCGTCGATCTTCTGCGGGTCGGCGGGGGTGAAGGCGGTGAGGAGGCGGTGGCCGCCGCCCAGCGCGTCGAGCTGCTTGCGGAACTCGGCGAGCAGCAGGGTGAGGTTGTTCTTGTCGTCGGGCGAGTAGTGGTTGCCGGGATGTCCGGTGCCGGTGCCCGGCCACTCCCAGTCGATGTCGAAGCCGTCGAAGATGCCGGCCGCGCTGCCGGGGCCGCCCGCGCCGTTGTACTCGGGCAGGTTGCCCTTGATGTACATGTCGATGCAGGAGGAGACGAACTTCTTGCGGGCTGCGTCGGTGGCGGCGACGTCGGAGAAGTACTTGGAGTACGTCCAGCCGCCGAGCGAGACCACGATCTTCAGGCCGGGGTGGAGCTTCTTCAGCTTCTTGAGCTGGTTGAAGTTGCCGCGCAGCTTGCCCCAGCCGTCGTCGGCGACTCCGTCCACGGACTGGGCGGCGCTGAACGGGCGGGCGTAGTCGGCGTCCGCGTCGCCCGCGCCGGTGCCCTGCTCGGGGTCCTGCGGGTCGGCGGTCGTGCCCTTGGTGACGCCGTTGAGGCAGGTGAGGTTGTTGGGGTCGATGTTGGCGAAGGCGTAGTTGACGATGTCGAGCTTGGCGGCGGCGCCGGAGGTCTCCAGGTTCTTGACGAAGTACTGGCGGCCGTAGATGCCCCACTGGACGAAGTAGCCGACCTTCGCGTAGTTGCCGGCGCCGACGATGTCGTCGGTCTTCACGGTGAGGGCGCTGCTCGCGGGCGAGGCGTTGTCGGCGGGGTCCCGGGCCTTCACGGTGAAGGTGTACGAGGTGGAGGGCGAGAGGCCGCCGACGGTCGCGGTGGTCGTGGTGCCGGAGACCGTGGTGGCGAGGGCGGAGCCGCGGTAGACGTCGTAGGCGGCGACGCGCTGGTTGTCCGTCGACGCGGTCCAGGCGAGCGTCACGGACGAGGAGTCGGTGGCGGTGGAGCGCAGGGCGCCGGGGGCCGTCGGGGCGGAGGTGTCGGTGGCCGGGTCGACGGTGGTCACGGTGAGCGGGGCGCTCTCGGCGGAGACGTTGCCCCGGGTGTCCTTGGCCCGGACGGTGAAGGCGTACGCGGTGGCCGGGGTCAGTCCGGTGACCGTCGCGGAGGTGGCCGCGGTGGCGGAGCCGACGACCTTGCCGCCCGCGAGGATGTCGTACGAGGCCACGGGGAAGTCGCCCGCGGTGGCGGCCGTCCAGGACAGGGACGCGGTACGGGCGGTGACGTCGGTCTGCTTCAGCCCGCCGGGCACACCGGGCGGCGCGTCCGCGGAGCCGTCGCACTTGTCGCCGTTGATCCGGCAGCCGGTCGGCGCCTTGATCGGGCCGGTGGCGACGAACCAGAAGCTGTACGGCTCGGTGGTGCTGTGCGCGGCGACCGTGCCGTTGTAGTGGGCGTTGACCGCGGTGAGGTGGCTGCCCCGGGTGGTGACGGTGCCGTTGTACGAGGAGCTGATGGCGACCCCGGCGGGCAGGTCGAACTCCAGGCTCCAGCCGGTGACGGCGGTGTCCGTGTCGTTGCGCAGGACGTAGGTGCCCTTCCACCAGGGGCCGTTGTCGGCGGAGGTGAAGGTCGCCGTGAGCTTGCCCGCCGCGTGCGCGGGGACGGCCTGGAGCGACAGGAGCGTGAGGAGGAGGCCGAGGACGGCGACCAGCGCGGTCGCCGTTCTCCGTCTGAGTGTCAGGTGCTCGAACATGGTTCTCCCTTACGGCAGGGACCGGTGAGGCGGTCCTCGGGGAGGTGCGGATGTCGTGCCATGGAGCACACGGGAAGGTAATTGGTCTGGACCAAGTCGTCAAGAGGTACAGACCACTTGGGATTCGGGCGCGCGGAACCCCTTCAAGCCCCGGCAACTGATGGCGCAGGTGTGCGAATTGCCCGGCGCCATGGTTAGGATCACCGACGGCAAGGCTGTAGCGCAGAGGTCGTCGCGCCCAAGCAGCAAGCTGGAGGACGTCGGTTCGAATCCGACCTGTCTTGCCACCTTTTCGTAGAGGAGAGTCGACGGAGTCGGTTCGTCCCGAGCGGGCGGAGCGCACGGTCGCCCTCCCCCACCGGGACCCGGCCCGACGGGGGACTGAGGGGTAGGCGATGTCGCAGCCGATGCCGGTGCGCTGTCCGGCCATTGAACATCCGGACCTGCCCCTCGCCGATCCGGAAATGCTCATCCCGCTGCTCGCCCGGCTGGCAGCGGACGAACCCGTCGCGGCCGACGAGGCGTTCCCGCTGGGCGCACTGCGGGCGGACGGCCGGGTCGACCTGTGCAAGCAGGGCCTCGGCGCGGCCGGCGCGGCCCGGGTGATGCCCGCCGTCGCCCGCTCCCCGCACGCCACCCATCTCCTGCTCGGCACCAACTCCCTCGGAGACGCGGGCGCCTCGGCCGTCGCGGCGGCGGTCGGCGGCGAGCACGGGCTGCACACGCTGTACCTCGGCTGCAACCGCATCGGCGCCGACGGGGCCGCCGCGCTCGCCGCAGCCCTGGCCGACGACGCCACCGTCCGGGCCCTCTGGCTCAAGCGCAACCCCCTCGGGGACGCCGGGGTCCGCGCTCTGGTCCCGATGCTGCGCCGCAACACCGCCCTGCGCACCCTCGACCTGGTCAACACCGGAGTCACCGCCGATGGTCTGACGGCGCTGCTCGACGTCCTGACCACCCGTACGCGCCCCGTCGAGCGGCTGTTCCTCGGAGGCAACGGGCTCGGCGCCGACGACGCCCCGCTGCTCGCCCGGCTGATCCTGGACGCGGGAGTGCGCGAGCTCTACCTGCCGTCCAACCACCTCGGCGACGAGGGCGCCGCCGTGCTCGCGGCCGCCGCCGACCCCGCCCGGCCCGTCCGCCTCGGTCTCGGCGGCAACGGCATCGGGCCCGCCGGAGCCCGCGCCCTCGCCGGTGCCCTCGACGGGATCGAGGCGCTGGACCTGGGCCGGCCGCCCTCGGAGCGCAGCCTCGGCGCCCCGCCCAACGCCACCGGCGACCTCGGCGCGGCCGCGCTGGCCGAGGCGCTGACGGGCAGTCCGCTGCGCCGCCTGGAGCTCAGCCACACCGGGCTCACCGGCCGCGGGGCCAAGACCCTGCTGGCCGCGGTCGGGCGCGGCTCCCGGCTGGAGTACGTGGGGCTCGGCCCCGGCCTGCCGCGCCGGGTGAAGCGCTCCTTCGCAACGCTGCTGCGCCCGGACGGCGGCGCCCACGCCGACCTGCGCGCGGTCAGGAGCCTGTACCGATGAGCGCGCGGGACACCGTACGGTTCCTCGGCTCGCAGGACGCGTCGAGCTGGCGCCAGGTCCGCCGCTACGCGGTGCCACGCACCATGATCGAGGCCTCGGCAGCGCGCCGGGCGGCCGGTGACTGGCAGGGGGCCTGCGCGGCGGCCGGCTTCGACGTGCGCGTCGACCTCGAGAAGGTCGCCGCCCGCTACGGCACCCCGGTGGCCGACGCCGTTCTCGACGACCTCCGCGACCTGGTGCCGGACCTGCTGCGCTGGCATCTGCCGCGGATCCTCGCCGGGCGCTCGACGCTGGCCACCGACCGGACCGTGCTCCTCGCCGGCTACGGCTCCGGGGCGGACGGCCCGGACGCCGGCAGCACCGCGTACCTCCAGCTGCGGACCGTACCCATGGTCGACGGCCCCCAGCGGGTCCTGCTCCGGGTCGGACCGCAGCGGCGCCGAGCCGCGTCCGGCGGCACCGACGACTGGCGGAGCCTCGGACACCTGTGGCGCGCGAGCCGGGCCGGCGAGCTGCGCGAACGGGCCGGCGGCGCGCACCGGTTGCCGTTCCTCGACGCCGACGGCTCACCGCTCCCGGCGGACCGGCTGCCGGACCGGAACCCGGGCCCCGGCGACCCGGTGGCCCGCGCCGAGTGGCTGCACCTGGTGTACCGCGAGGGCCGGGTCGCCGACGCGCTGGCGGAAGCGGGGATCGAGTGGGATCCGACGCCTCCGCAGATGCCCTCGTACTACCGGACCGCTCCCGAGACGATCGTGTCGGCCCTGAACCTGGACCTGGCCCGGCTGGAGGCGGAGGTCCGGCGGTTCGCCGCGCTCGGCACGGCGGAACGGTTCCAGATCGGCCAGGACTGGCGGGCGCGCGCCCTGCTCGACTTCACCCGTCCGGGGCTCGGCGGCCGGATGCGGATCAGGATCGTCGACCGCGAGGCCGCCGGGAGCGCGCCCTTCCTGCCCGCTGCGGTCTGGCGCAGGCCACCCGACCTGGAGCTGCTGGCCGACGGCTTCCTGACCCCGTCCGAGTTGCATCCGCTGGTGGGCGAGGCGCTCTTCCCCGGTCACCGGGGGCCGTTCGGGCCGCCTGGGCTCACGCCGCCCGCTCCGGTGCGGGTGCGCTGCCGCGGCGACTGGCATCTCGTGCGGTTCCGGGACGGGGCGCTGGACTCCCCGCACAGCGCGCAGGAGCGGCAGCGCGAGAACGCCCTGCGCGCGTTCGGCGGCGCGGTCACCGGCTGCTTCGCCGTGGAGCACGCCTGCCGCACCGGCACCGGCCGCCTGCCCAAGGCCCTGGCCGCCCAGCGCCGCGACCTCTTCCTGCGCGCCCAGCACGGGGACACGGCCGGGGTCGTCGCGCTCCTGGACGCGGGCGTCGACCCGCACCTCCGGGACGGCGGCCGCCACACGCTGCTCCACGTCCTGCCCCTGATCGACCACACCGTGCTGCTGCCCCGGCTGCTGAAGGCGGGCCTGGACCTTGAGGCCCGGGACCACCGCCATCGCACCCCGCTCAGCGTCGCGGTCTCGGGCCGCGGCTCGGCGGAGCTCGTACGGGCGCTCCTCGACGCGGGCGCGCGCACGGACGTGACCGACCAGACGGAACTCTCCCTCGAACAGATGATCCGCAAGTACCGGCGGACCGATCTGGGGTTCCTCGCGGAACGGGTGCTCGCGGCCCACCCCGACATCGGGGCGGAGTGGTGGGACGAGTGGAACGAGGACGACGAGGACGAGGACGACGACGAGGAAGGTGAGGACGCGTGAGCACCATGGCACCCGGCGTCCCCTCACAGGCGCCGCACCCGCTGGACGCCGCCGACGCGCTCAACCAGCGGCTGCGCGCCACCCGCACGGAGACGGTCGACAGCCCCCAGCTGGCGGCGCTGGCCCTCGCGGTGACCGCGAATCAGCCGGTGCTGCTGTGGGGCGAGCCGGGCATCGGCAAGTCGGCGGGGCTCGAACAGCTCGCGGCGGGCCTCGGCCTGGAGCTGGAGACCGTGATCGCCAGCGTCCACGAGCCGTCCGACTTCGCCGGTCTGCCCGTCGTCGGTGACGACCCGGCCACGACCGGAGTGCCGATGGCGCCGCCGGACTGGGCGGTCCGGCTGGCAGGCCGGGGCCAGGGGCTGCTGTTCTTCGACGAGTTGTCCTCCGCTCCCCCGGCCGTGCAGGCCGCCCTGCTCCGCGTCGTCCTGGAGCGGCGGGTGGGCAGCCTGAAGCTGCCGGACGGCGTACGCGTCGTGGCCGCGGCCAACCCGCCGTCGAGCGCGGCGGACGGCTGGCACCTGAGCCCGCCGCTCGCCAACCGCTTCGTGCACCTGCACTGGACGCACGACCCGCGCACCGTAGCCCGAGGCATGGCCGGCACCTGGCCCGAGGCCGCCGTCCCGGTCGTCGACCCCGCGAGGGCGGCCGGTGCGGTGGCGCGGGCCCGGGGCGCGGTCTCCGGCTTCCTCACCGCGCGGCCGGGCCTCGTCCACCACCTCCCGGAGGACGCGGAGAGCCGGGGCAGGGCCTGGCCGTCGCCCCGGACCTGGGACATGGCGCTGCGGCTGCTCGCCACCGGGTACGCGACCGGCACCGGCCGGGAGGCCGTCGCCGCCGCGCTGACCGGGGCCGTCGGGGACGGGGCGGGCATCGAGCTGCTCTCGTACCTGGAGAACCTGGACCTGCCCGACCCCGACCGGGTGCTGGCCGACCCGGACGCCTTCGCCCTGCCCGACCGGGGCGACCGGCAACTGGCCTTCCTGATCGCGGTGGTGGCCGCCGTCCAGGCCGATCTCACCCGTCCCCGCTGGGAGGCGGGCTGGGCGGTGCTGGCGAAGGCCGTGGCGGCGGGGGTACCGGATGTGGCGGCGCGGGCCGCGGTCGACCTGGCGTCGATGCGGGACACCGACTGGCCGGTGCCGGAGGGCATCGACGCCTTCCTGGAACTGCTCCGGCTCTCCGGCGCGCTGCCGGGGAGCGGCTGAGCCGTGCCCGTACCCGCGCGGCTGGACCACACCAAGCTGCTGGCCGCGCGCTACCGGGCGGCGGGCGAACGGCCCTATCTCGCCACGGCGTTGTACGCGCTGTCGGTGGTGGAGAGCGACCGGGTGCCGACCATGGGCGTGGACCGGCACTGGCGGTGCTATGTGTCGCCCGCCTTCGTCGAGCGCACGCCCGTCGCGGAGCTGGCCGGGGTGTGGGTGCACGAGGTCGCGCACCTGCTCCGCGACCACCACGGCAGGGCCGCCCGGCTCCCGGCGGCCGATCAGCGCGACGCGCACCGGGTCAACGTCGCCCAGGACTGCGAGATCAACGACGACCTGATCAGCGACGGTCTGGCACTGCCCGAGAGGCGGATGGAGCCGGCGCTCTTCGGCCTGCCGAACGGGCAGCTCTTCGAGGCGTATCTCCCCGCGCTGCCGCCGGGCCCGCCGCCGCACAACTGCGGCTCCGGCGCGCACGGCCGCCCCGAGCCGTGGGAGCTGGCCGGGCCGGACGGGCCGTCGCCGGTGAGCGCGACCGAGGCGAAGGCGCTGCGGCGCCGGACGGCGGAGTCGATGCGGGCGCACCGGCGCACCCGGGGCAGCCTGCCGGAGGGCTGGCGGCGCTGGGCCGACGAGGTCCTGGAGCCGACCGTCGACTGGCGGCAGGCGCTGGCCGGTGCGGTACGGGAGGCGGCGGCCTGGGCCTCCGGGGCGGTGGACTACACCTACCGCCGCCCGTCCCGGCGCAGCGCCGCCCTGCGCGGCATCGTCCTGCCGAGCCTGCGGAGGCCGCTGCCCCGGGTGGCCGTCGTCGTCGACACCTCCGGCTCGATGGGCGAAGGGGAGTTGGCGGCCGCGCTGGGCGAGGTCACCGGCGTGCTCCGGGAGGTGGGCGTCCGGGGCAACCGGGTCTCCGTACTGGCCTGCGACGCCGATGTGCACGCCGTCTCGCGGGTGACGGCCACCGAGCAGGTCACGCTCGGCGGGGGCGGCGGCACCGACATGCGGGTGGGGATCGCGCGGGCGCTGGCCACCCCGGAGCGCCCCGGCATAGTGGTCGTCCTCACCGACGGCTGCACCCCCTGGCCGGACGAGTCGCCCTCGTGCCGGCTCATCGCCGCGCTCATCGGGACGGAGGCCCCGCAGCCGCCGTCGTGGATCGAGACGGTCCGGGTCCCCGGCTGACCATCAAGACGGTCCGCGTCCCCGGCCGGCCCCGGCGGGCGCCTCAGTCCCCGAGCACCACCGTGCGTACGGCGGAGAAGTCGCCCCACTTGCCGTCCGGCAGCTTGGCCCGGATCTTCATCGAGTAGCGGGTGCCGCGCGGGTCGGTGACGGTGAGCCGGTAGTGCGCGCGGCCGGCGGGCGGCTCGCCTCCCCAGACGATCGTGGTGGTCAGCCGGCCGTTCATGTAGAGCTGGTACGCGGGGATCTCGCCGCCCGTCTCCGGCTGCTTCCAGTCCAGGTCGACGGCGTACTCCTTGCCCTCCGCCTCACTGGTGATCCGCAGGTCGGTGGGGGCGGTGGGGGCGGGGGCGCCGGGGGCCGAAGCGGTGGTGACGTCGAGGCTGTTGCTGTCGGGCGAGGAGGCGTCGGCGGCGTCCCGGGCGCGGACCGTGAAGGTGTAGACGGTGCCGGGGCGCAGTCCGGTCAGCCGCGCGGTGGTCTGCGTACCGGGGACGCTATGGATGCGCGAGTCCTCCTGGTAGATGTCGTACGCGGTGACGCCGACGTCGTCCGTGGAGCCGCCCCAGGACAGGGTCGCGGCCCGGCTGCCGTCGGCCTTGCCCCGCAGCTTCACCGGCCGTGTCGGGGCCTGGTGGTCGGCGGGGGTCGGGGCGGGCGTGGTCACGGAGGCGGCGGTGCTCGGCGCGGAGAGGTTGCCGGCCGCGTCACGGGCGCGGACGGTGAAGGTGTACGCGGTGGAGGCGGTGAGGCCGTCGACGTCGATCATCACCCGGTTCGCGGGGACGGACTTGACCTTCTTGCCCTGGCGGTAGACGTCGTAGCCGGTCACGGCCGTGTCGTCGGTGGCCGCCTCCCACATGACGTGCGCGGAGGTGGCGCTGCTCGCCTGCGCGGTCACCCCGTGCGGCGCGGTGGGTTTCCCGGTGTCCGCCTCGGCCTCCGAGCCGCAGGCGGTCGTGAGCGCGGCGATGAGCAGGGCGGCGGAACAGGCCAACGCGGCATGCGTGTGGGGGGATCGCACGGTCTTGCCTTCCATCCGGGAGCAATGGTCCAGACCTGTATCGCACGCGGCGGGGGTCGCCGACAAGAGGACGGAGCGGAACCTTCCGCAATGTGCCGGTGTGCCCCGGGCCCTTTGTCCGGTCACCCGGCATGACCTGGACGAGGTGGCTTGCTCCGGTGGGGCCGGCCCCGGGGCCCGCTCGCAGGGGCGCTGCGAGCGGGCGCGGCTCTACAGGTCCGGGTGCTCGCCCGGTTCGGCGAGCCGGCTGATCTCCTTGGGCGACAACAGACCGGCGTAGGTGCGGACTTCGTCCACGTCGCCGTCGAGGTGGTGGAACCCGCCCTGCCCGTTGCCGTCCCGGCCGACCTGGAGCGCCCGGTAGGCGTTCCAGGCGTCGGTCGCGGAGTACGGAGCACTGTCGGCGAGCCTGCCGTCGACGAAGAGGCGGACCTCACCGGCCATGCTGTCGTACTGAACCGCGAGGTGGTGCGTGCCGTCGCCGTAGTAGAAGGCGCTCAGCGTGGTCGTCGCCGCCTCGGCGCTGTCGGCGTGGGCGAAGACGGCTTGCCAGGTGCAGTCGCTCCCCTGGTAGCGAAGGGTGAAGGCATCGGCCTCGTCACCGCCCTGGGCGAAGACCGCCATGTCCTGCTCGGGCAGCCACTCGTGCAGCCGTACCTGGGCCGTGACGGTGTAGCTTCGGTCGGTGTCGACCTGGTGGCCGTCGCTGTCGAGGTAGTCACCGTCGCCGTCGAGCGAGATGCTGCCCGCGCCGGTCAGCGGGTCGGTCGTGTCCAGGTGGGCGTCGCCGGAGAGGATGAGGCTCTGGCTTCCGCCGGCATCCGGCGTGTCGATGTACGAATCGTCGGTGCGCACGGTGTTCATCGCCCAGTACCCGGTGCGCTGCGGTATGCGGTGGCCGATGTCGGCGATCTCGTCGGGCTGCACGATCCGGTCCCAGACGCGGACGTCGGCGATGTCCCCGTGCCAGGCGCCGGTCCAGTGGATGCCGTCGTCCTCCAGTTCGCGCCCGATCTGGAGGTATCCCTGAATGGTGTCGGCCGGGACGGCCGCGTCGCCGGAAGCGGCGAGGACACCGTCGACGTAGAGCTGCGCGGTCCCGGTCTCCGGGTTGTAGACACCGGTGAGGTGGGACCAGTCGCCCGGCGTCGGGGAACCGCCCGTGACGCGGGTCACCCCGTCCGCCCCTGGGAGGGAGAAGGTGAAGGAGGGCTTCCCGTCCTCGCCGAGGACCGTGCCGAGGGTGAAGTCGGAGTGCGCCATGAAGCCGGTCTGGCTGACCGCTGTCATGCCCCGGTCGGCGTCCTCGGGACGGACCCACGCGCCGACGGTGAAGGTCTTGGTGGAATCCGCGGCCGTGGTCTCGGCCACGAGACCGGCGCCGTAGGAGCCGTCGAACGCCGCGGCACCCACGGCGGCCGTGCCGCTCGGCCCCTCGGCCCCGAAGGTGGCGCCCGGCTTCGCCCAGGCCGGCACCCCGCCGGCAGCCGCCTCGGCGGTCATGGAGCCCACGGGGTCGTCCAGCTTCCACCGGGCGACGTCGCCCGCGGGCGATCCGACCCGGATGAAGTACCGGGTGGGCTCGCTGACGTTCCCCGCCCCGTCGACCGCCTGGACCACCAGGGTCTGCACTCCCTTGGAGGGCGGCGTCAGCCGCACGGTCACCGGTCCCCCGGGCTCGTCCGGTCGCGCGGTGGACAGGGCCGACCCCTCGGGGAAGGCGTAGCGATACGCGATGACGTCGGCGGAGGACGAGGCGAAGGTGAAGCTCGCGTAGCGCCCCACGGCGTCCACCCACTCGTCGCTGCCGAGCGGTATGTCCGGCGAGGTGACCTGGGGCGCGGCCGGCACGTGGACGTCCTTGACGAACTGGCACCTGCCCTGGTGCAGCGAGTCGCTCCAGGGGCCGTACCCGTCGGCGTCCTTGGCCCGGACCCGCCAGCCGACCGGTCCCTCCGGGACCGTGTCCGGGACCGTCCAGGAGAACGACGACCCGTTGGCCTTGGCCGTGGTGGCGACCCGCAGAGGACTAGGCGACGTGGAGCCCTCGGTGTTCCAGGTGACCTCGAACTGCGCGCTGACCGGATCGCCGTCGGGGTCGTTCAGTACAGCCCGGAGGGTGGGTGAGGACCGCACCGCGGTCGGCGTGACCGCGTCGCAGGGCTGGTTCCCTGTGGTGAGTTGGTCGAGGGACGGCCGCGCGGGCCGCTGCCCGGACAGCGCGAAGGCGGGCAGCGAGGTGCCCACGGCCATCCCCACGGCGAGTACGACGGTCAGTGCGCGCAACCTGGTTCTTCGCAAGATACGACTCCCGATCGGTCGGAAGGGGACCCGCTTCATGGCATGGCCGAAGTGGGCGGCCCGCCGTCCGGCCCGTCCCCCCTCGCAGGTGAAGCGCCGTCAGCAGCGCTCCATCCGCCCCGTCGTGACCATATCGGCGGGGTGTGACAGCCGCTTCGATTTTCGGGCCGGCAGACGGAGGGCCGCCACACGACGGAGGTCACCCGCATCGCGTACGACACGGACCCGCCGGCCGGTCCGGCGGCGCTTGATCACCCTCGTCGGATCGTTCTGCGGGGACACGTGGTGCGCTGAGCGATGAGTCGCGGGCGGTCCGGCAGTCTCTACGGGTATGGATACGCAACCGCTGGACCTGGAACCCGCCGCCCGCCGGATCACCGCGCAGCTCGACGGCGTCGACGACGCCGCGCTGGGGGCCGCGACCCCGTGCCCCGGGGTGACCGTGGGCGCGCTGCTCGCCCATGTCGAGGGCCTGGCCGTCGCCTTCCGCGACGCCGCCCGCAAGGACCTGGGGGCGACCACCGACAGCGCCCCCTCCGTGGAGTCGGGCGTCCTGGAGCCGGGCTGGCGCACCACGCTGCCCGCCGCGCTCGACGAGATGGTGGCGGCCTGGCGCTCCCCGGACGCCTGGGAGGGCATGACCAGGGCGGGGAGCGTGGACCTGCCGGGGCAGGTGGCGGGGATGGTCGCGCTGAACGAGCTGGTCCTGCACGGCTGGGACCTTGCGAAGGCGACCGGGCAGCCGTTCGACGCCGAGGACGCCCATCTGCGCAACTCGCTCGCGCTCCTGGCCGAGCTGGGCGACAACCCGCCGGCCACCTCGCCGTTCGGCCCGCCGGTCCCGGTGCCGGAGGACGCGCCGCTGCTGGATCGCGCCGTCGCCCGCGGCGGCCGCCGGCCGGACTGGCGGCCGGCGGGCTGAGACCGGCCCCGGCGCCCGCGCGCCCCGCACCTCAGCTGGTGAAGAACTCCGTGATCCGCTGGGCCGTCTGCTCCGGGTCCGCCTCGTGCAGGCGGTGGCCGCCGCCCATCGTGACCAGGTGGCAGTCCGGGATCAGCGACGCCATGTCCTGGAGCCGGCCCTGCGGCATCGTGCTGCCGGGCCCGCCCGCCAGGATCAGCGTGGGCGCGACGATCTCCCCGAGGCCGTCCGCCCACGCGGGGTCGGGGTCCGCGAGCTCCGTGTTGACCGACGCGAGCACGGCCTCGTCGTAGCCGGCCGGCCCGTCCGGCTCGACCGCCGGACCGGCCGCTCCGGGGAACGGCGGCGGGGTCTCCACCAGCACCAGCCGCTCCACCCGGTCCGGGTGCTCCTGCGCGAGGAGGTGGGCGACGACCCCGCCCATGCCGTGGCCGGCCAGGCCCACCCGGTCCAGCTCGCACTCGTCCAGGAACCCGAGCACGTCGTCGCGCATCAGCTCCAGGTCGTACTCGTCGGGCCAGTCGCTCTCGCCGTGGCCGCGCAGGTCGATTCCGTACACCCGCCACTCCTGCCCCAGCAGGCGCCCGGCCGCTTCCCAGCTCGCCGCGCTCGCGCCGAGGTCGTGCAGCAGTACGACGGGCGCCCCGAACGGGTCACCCCAGCTCCGGTACGCCAGCCGCACGTCGCCGACATCCACCACAGACTGATCATCCATGCCCCCGACGCTACCGCCGAATGCGCCGGCATCACGCCTCCGGCCTGGCAGGCTTGGACGGTGAAGCTCTCCGCGCGTTCCCTGGTCACCCCGCTCGCCGCCCTCCTCGTGTCCGCCACCACCCTCACCGGCTGCGCCCAGGCGGGGGGTTGGAACGGCAAGGGGCCGGGGGGCGGGCTCGCCGCCCCGGCGAAGAAGGACATCGCCATGCAGCTGGTCTCCAGCGCGGAGAACTCGACGCTGGACTGGAAGGCCCAGTACAAGTACATCGAGGACATCGGGGACGGGCGCGGCTACACGGCCGGCATCATCGGCTTCTGCTCCGGGACCGGGGACCTGCTCCGGGTCGTCGAGCGGTACGCGAAGTCCCGGCCCGGCAACGCGCTGGAGCGGTTCCTGCCCGCGCTGCGAAAGGTGAGGGGCAGCGACGCGCACACCGGGCTCGGCGGCCCGTTCACCCGCGCCTGGGCCGAGGCGGCGGACGACGCGAGGTTCCGGGAGGCGCAGAACGTCGAGCGGGACGCGTCGTACTTCGATCCGGCGGTGCGCCGGGCGAAGGAGGACGGGCTCGGGACGCTGGGCCAGTTCGCCTACTACGACGCGTACGTAATGCACGGGGAGGCCGACGCCGACGGCACCACCGGATTCCGTACGATCCGGCGCCAGGCGCTCGACCACGCCCGCTCCCCCGCGGACGGCGGTGACGAGACCGCGTATCTCGACGCCTTCCTCGACGCCCGGGTCGCCGCGATCCGCGAGGAGCCCTCGCACAGCGACACCAGCCGGGTGGAGACCGCCCAGCGGGTCTTCCTGGACCGGGGCAACCTGGATCTGGACCCGCCGCTGGCCTGGAAGGTGTACGGCGACAGCTACGAGATCAAGAGCTCCTAGCGCGGGAAGACCGCTCAACTCACCTGTGTCCCAAAGGTGTACGCCCACCGCCCGAACCTGATAGGAAAGCTTCCTAACAGAACACCGGAACGACGAACTCCACTGGAGGACAGGTGTACGCTCCCCACAAGCGCACCGCACGTCGCACCACCCGAACCGTGCGCGTCGCGCTCGTCGCGCTCGGACTGACCCTCACGGCGGTGCCCGCCACCGCCTTCGCCGGCCCCACCACCGCCCCCACGGCGGCTCACCCACAGGAGGCGGCCTCGACCGGTCTCGACGATCCCGCGAAGAAGGACATCGCCATGCAGCTGGTCTCCAGCGCGGAGAACTCCTCGCTGGACTGGAAGGCGCAGTACGGCTACATCGAGGACATCGGCGACGGCCGCGGCTACACCGCGGGCATCATCGGCTTCTGCTCCGGCACCGGCGACATGCTCGACCTGGTGGAGCTGTACACGCAGCGCAAGCCGGACAACGTACTGGCCGCATACCTGCCGGCCCTGCGCGAGGTGGACGGCAGCGACTCGCACGACGGTCTGGACCCGGGCTTCCAGGACGCCTGGGAGACGGCCGCCCAGGACCAGGACTTCCAGCAGGCGCAGAACGACGAGCGCGACCGGGTGTACTTCGACCCGGCCGTCAGCCGGGGCAAGAGCGACGGCCTCGGCACGCTCGGCCAGTTCGCGTACTACGACGCCATCGTGATGCACGGCAACGGCGGCGACAGCACGAGCTTCGGGGCCATCCGGCAGCGGGCTCTGGCGCAGGCGAAGCCGCCGGCCCAGGGCGGCGACGAGGTCGCCTACCTCGACGCCTTCCTGGACGCGCGGGTCTGGGCCATGGAGCAGGAGGAGGCCCACTCGGACACCAGCCGGGTGGACACCGCCCAGCGCGTCTTCCTGCGCAACGGCAACCTGAACCTCGACCCGCCGCTCGACTGGAAGGTGTACGGGGACAGCTTCCACATCGGCTGAACCACGTGTGGCGCGTACGGGCAACCCCGTACGCGCCACCCGGTGCTGATGGCACGTCAGTGAGCGGCGACCTCCATGGCCTTGACCGGGTCGTGGCCGCCGGGCGCCGTGCCCGCCTCCTCCGACTCGGGTTTGCGGCCGAGGTGGTTGAAGGCCAGGTTGAGGACGATCGCCACGACACAGCCGGTGGAGATCCCCGAGTCCAGGACGACCAGGAGGTCCTTGGGGAAGGCGTGGTAGAAGTCCGGCGCGGCGATCGGGATCAGCCCGACACCGACGGCGGCGGCGACGATCAGCGCGTTCTCGCCCTTCTCCAGCGCGGCGCCGGCCAGGGTCTGGATGCCGCTGGCCGCGACCGAGCCGAACAGGACGATGCCCGCACCGCCGAGGACCGGCAGCGGCACCAGGGCGATGACGGAAGCGGCGACCGGGACCAGGCCGAGCAGGATGAGGATGCCGCCGCCGGCCGCGACCACGAAGCGGCTGCGGACCTTGGTCATCGCGACGAGGCCGATGTTCTGGGCGAAGGCGCTGCACATGAAACCGTTGAACAGCGGGCTGATGGCGCTGCCCAGGGTGTCGGCGCGCAGCCCGCCCTCGATGGTCCGTTCGTCGGCGGGGCGGTCGACGATCTTGCCGAGGGCCAGCATGTCCGCCGTCGACTCGGTCATGCAGACCAGCATCACGATGCTCGTCGAGACGATCGCCGCGATCTCGAACTGCGGTGCGCCGAAGTGGAACGGGGTGGGGAAGCCGATCGCGTCGGCGTTCTTGATCGCGCCGAAGTCGGTGATACCGACGGGGATCGCGATCAGGGTGCCGATGATCAGCCCCAGCAGGATCGCGATCTGCTGGAGGAAGCCGCGCAGCAGTTTGCGCAGGGCCAGCACGATGACGAGGGTGACCGCCGCCATCGTGATGTTGGTGGTGGAGCCGTAGTCGTGGGCGGTGGCGTTGCCGCCCTGGGACCAGTTGAAGGCGACCGGCAGCAGGGAGACGCCGATCAGGGTGATGACCGTGCCGGTGACCACGGGCGGGAAGAAGCGGACCAGCTTGCAGAAGTAGGGCGCGAGGACGAAGCCGAGGAGGCTCGCCACGATGATCGCGCCGAAGATGACGGCGATCCCGTCGTGCCCCCGGTCCTTGCCGATCGCCACCATCGGGGTCACCCCGGCGAAGGAGACGCCGTTGACGAACGGCAGCCGGGCGCCTATGCGCCAGAAGCCGAGCGTCTGGAGCAGGGTGGCTATGCCCGCGGTGAACAGGCTCGCCCCCATCAGGAAGGCGGTCTCCTTCGGGGTGAGGCCCACGGCGGGCCCCACGATCATGGGCGGGGCGACCACGCCCGCGTACATCGCGGCCACGTGCTGGAGGCCGCTGGTGAACATCTTCAGCGGGGAAAGTGTCTCGTCGACCGGATGCTTCCGGTCGGACGGGGCCGTCTCCGGCGCTCCGTCGGGGTGGGGGGTCGCACTTGCGTCGTCGCGAAACCTGGGCGTAGCTGCCACGGCGGTTCCTCCGGTCGGTTACACGTCGGCGGTGACGTGGGGTTCAGGGAGGTGGTGCCGGGGCCGGTCCGCCGGACCGGGCCCCGTGTGCTGCGGTGGTGCGGTGAGGCAGGTCGTGCGGCTGGTGCGGTCAGCCGGTGTCGCCGGTACGGGAGGCGCGTACGCGTGTGCGGCGCGCCTCCCGTACCGGTTGCCGCGGGCCCCGCTCGGGTCCGCGGCGGCCGGGCCGAGGGCCGTCCCCCTCGCCCGGCCGGTATCGGGATCGCCGGACCCGGTCCGTCAGGCCCCGGCGGCGATCTGGGCGAGGCGGCGGGCCTCGTCGCGGGTGGCGCGGGCGATGGCCTCCTCGTCCGCGGTGACCAGGCGGCCGGACTCGACGACCGGCTTGCCGTCGACCAGCGACAGGGTGACCGGGGCGGCGGCGCCGAAGACGAGCGCGGTGACCGGGTCGGCGATGGAGGCGTGGGCGAGGGTGTCCAGCTTCCAGAGGACCAGGTCGGCGAGCTTGCCGGGCTCCAGGGAGCCGGTCTGGGCGGCGCGGCCGAGGACCTGGGCGCCGCCGTAGGTGCCCAGGCGCAGGGCCTGACGGGCGTTCAGGGCGCGTTCGCGGTGGGGGCCGAGGCGGTTGATGAGGAGGGCGTTGCGCAGTTCGGTGTGGAGCTCGCCGGACTCGTTGGACGCGGTGCCGTCGACGCCGAGGCCGACCGGGACGCCTGCGGCGAGCATGTCCGGGACGCGGGCGATGCCGGCGGCGAGGCGCGCGTTGGAGGACGGGCAGTGGGCGACGCCGGTGCCGGTGCGGGCGAAGGCGGCGATGTCGGAGTCGTTCATGTGGACGCAGTGCGCCATCCACACGTCCTCGCCGAGCCAGCCGGTGGACTCGAAGTAGTCGGTCGGGCCCATGCCGAACAGCTCGTGGCAGAACTTCTCCTCCTCCACGGTCTCCGAGCCGTGGGTGTGCAGCCGCACGCCCTTGCGCCGGGCCAGTTCGGCGCCCTGGCGCATGAGTTCGGTGGACACGGAGAACGGCGAGCAGGGGGCGACGGATACCTGCGTCATCGCGTCGAAGGAGGCGTCGTGGTGGGCGTCGACGGTGGCCTCGGTGGCGGCGAGCGCGCCCTCCAGGGTCTCCACGGCGAAGTCCGGGGGCAGCCCGCCGTCCTTCTCGCTGCGGTCCATGGAGCCCCGGGCGAGGGTGAAGCGTACGCCCATGTCGCGGGCGGCCCCGATGATGGCGCCGGACAGGTCGCCGGAGCCCTTCGGGAAGACGTAGTGGTGGTCCATCGCGGTGGTGACGCCGCCCAGCGCCATCATGGCGAGCGAGCCCTGCGCGGCGGTGCGGGCCATCTGCTCGTCGATGCGCGCCCACGTCGGGTACAGCGCGACCAGCCAGTTGAAGAGGTTGTGGTCCGTGGCCAGGCCCCGGGTGATCCACTGGTAGAAGTGGTGGTGCGTGTTGATCAGGCCGGGCGTGACGAGGTGCCCGGTGCCGTCGATCCGGCGTACGACGTTCTCCAGGCCCTCGGGTGCCCGGCCGGCGCCGACGGATTCGATGCGGTTGCCGGCGACGACGACGTGGCCCGAGGCGTACTCGGTGTCGGCGGCGTCGACGGTCGCGATCGAACAGTTCTCGATGACGATGCGTTCCACCCGGTCGGGGGCTGCCGGTGCTGCCATGGTGCTTCCTTCTCTCATGCGGGATGTGGGCACGGCAGGACCCTAGGAGGATTTGAGTGCCACGGCGGCGCGGCCGTGGGTGCCGAGATGGTGGAAGAACAGGTTGAGCAGGACCGCGACGAGCGCTCCCGCACTGATGCCGGAGCCCAGGACGGTCTGGGCCCAGGACGGGAAGTCCGCGTAGAAGCCGGGCGCGGCGAGCGGGACGATGCCCGCGCCGAGGGCCACGGCGACCAGGATGATGTTGGAGCTGTCGTCCAGGCCGGCCTCGGAGAGCGTACGGATGCCGCTGACGGCGATCGAGCCGAACAGGACGATGCCGGCGCCGCCGAGCACGGGCATCGGGACGAGCGAGACGACCGCGCCGAGCACCGGGAAGAGGCCGAGCACCAGCAGCGCGGCTCCGGCCGCGGCGACGACGTACCGGCTGCGGACCCTGGTGAGCGAGACGACGCCCACGTTCTGCGCGAAGGCGCTGGTGGGGAAGCCGCCGAAGACGGGGCCGATCAGGGTGGCGAGGCCGTCGGTGCGCAGGCCGCGGGTGAGGGTGCGTCCGTCGGTGCGGCGGTCGCAGATCTCACCGACGGCCAGCATCCCGGCGGAGGACTCGGTCATCAGCACGAGCATCACGATGCACAGGGAGAGGATCGCGGCCGGCTGGAACTCCGGCGCGCCGAAGGCGAACGGGGTGGGCACGGCGGCGAGCGGGGCGTCGCGCAGCGAGGAGAAGTCGGCGAGCCCGAAGGGGACGGCTGCCAGTGTGCCGACCAGCAGTCCCATCAGCAGCGCTACTTGGCGCAGGAAGCCGCGGCCGAAGCGCTGGATGAGCAGGATGACGACGAGGGTGAACGCGGCGAGCCCGAGATACTTCATGTCGCCGAAGTCCGTGGCCGTCTTGTCGCCGCCCTGCGCCCAGGAGACGGGTACGGGCATCAGGGTGACCCCGATGAGGGTGATGACGACCCCGGTGACCAGCGGCGGGAAGAATCGCAGGAGTCTGCCGAAGAACGGCCCGACGGCCAGGCAGAACACCCCGGCGACGAGCACCGCCCCGTAGATCGCCGGGAGTTGGTGTCCGGGTGCGCTGGTCTCGGCGATGGCGAGCATCGGGGCGATACCGGCGGAGGACGCGGCGTTGACGAACGGCAGCCGGTTGCCGGCGAGGCCGCGGATGCCGAGGGTCTGGAGCAGGGTGGCGCAGCCGGCGATGATCAGGCTGGCCGCGATGAGCCGGGTCATGCCCGCCGCGTCGAGGCCGACGGCCTGTCCGATGATCAGCGGAGGGGTGACGACACCCGCGTACATGGCGGCGATGTGCTGGAGCGCGGCCGGCAGGAGCCGCGCGGGGCTGAGTTTCTCGTCCACCGGGTGCACCGCACGCACCGGCGGGGTGGAACAGGGGCCTTCTGCTTCCGCGGGCCCGGATGCTGGCTGTGCCATGAGGGTTCCCTCCGGCCCGGCCGGTGCCCGTCCGCGCGGGACGGGCACCGGCGCGGCGCCGCGTCAGAGGTTGGTCATGTCGACCGGGATCTGCGGCTCGACGCCGTCCCGGAGCACGGTGCCCTCGATGAGCCCGTACGGACGGTCGGCCGCGAAGTACACCTCGTTGTCGTTCTTGAGGCCGAACGGCTCCAAGTCCACAAGGAAGTGGTGGTTGTTCGGCAGCGAGAAGCGGATCTCGTCGATCTCGCTGCGGTTGTTGATGATGCGCGAACCCATCTGGTACAGGGTCTGCTGGAGCGAGAGCGAGTAGGTCTCGGCGAAGGCGTGCAGCATGTGCTTGCGCGCCTGCTCGTAGGACTTCTCCCAGTTCGGCATGCGCTGCTCGTCGCTGGTCCAGTTGTAGCGCCAGCGGGCGGAGACGTCGGTCGCGAGGATGCGGTCGTACGCCTCCTTGAGCGTCGTGTACTTGTCCTTGACGTAGCCCCAGAACTCGGAGTTGGTCGAGTTCATCACGGTCAGGTCCTTGAGCCCGGAGATGACCTGCCACTTCTCACCGTCGAAGGTGATCTGGGCGGTGCGGATCTCCTGGTTCTTGCGGACGAAGGAGTGCTTGACCTCGTCGGACCCGATGAAGCGGGAGTTCGCGTCGGAGGTGGCGATGCGCTCCCACGCGTACTCCTCGATGCGGATGCGCGCCGTTTTGATCGGCTCCTGCGAGGTCACGAAGTGACGGGCGAGGTGGATGCCGAACTGCTCGGCGGACTCGATCCCGTGCTCCTTGGCGAACGCGAACACCGTGTTCTTGGTGGTGTCCGTGGGCAGGACGTGCGCGTTGGAGCCGGAGTAGTGGACGTCGTCCATCTCGCCGGAGAGGGCGACCGAGACGTTCAGGTCCTTGATGTGGTGGGTGTCGCCGTCCCGCGTGATCTTGACGACGCGGTTCTCTGCTTTGCCGTACTGGTTCTGGCCGAGAATCGTGGGCATGTGTCTGCTAGCTCCCTCGGTATACGGAGTAGCCGAACGGGTTGAGCAGCAGCGGTACGTGGTAGTGCTCGCCCGGGGTGACGGCGAAAGTGATCGCCACCTCGGGGAAGAACGCGCCGCTGTCCCTTACGCGGGGGGCGTCCTGCTGCGCCTCGGCTTGCTTCTTGGCGGTGAAGTACGGCTCGGTCTCGAAGTCGAGCCGTACGTGGGTGGTGCCTTCCGGCAGGGCCGGCAGGTCCTTGCAGCGCCCGTCCGCATCGGTCGCGGAGCCGCCGAGCATCACCCAGTCCGCGTCCCCGCCCGAGCGGGCGGCGAGCGAGATGGCGACGTCCGCGGCGGGGCGGCCGATGCTGGTGTCCAGGATGTGGGTGGACACCGATGCGGTGGCGAAGGTGCTCAAGACCTTCCCTCTCCTTCTGTTAGGCGTCTTCCGTGACGAGGCGGGTGAGCCGGATGCGGTTGATCTTGCCCAGTTCGGTGCGCACGATCCCCCGCTCCTGCTCGGGCGAGTTCCCGATCCGGGACTTCACCGCGTCGCGCATCTGCTCACCGGTGGCCCCGGTGGCGCAGATCAGGAAGACATGTCCGAACCGCTCCTGGTAGGCCAGGTTGAGTTCGAGCATCTCGGCCTTGAGCTCCTCGGAGGCCCCGGCCATTCCCCGCTGTTCGCGGGAGGAGGTCGGGTCCCCGGGCTTCGGGCGGCCGATCGGCGGGTGACCGGCCATGGCCTCGGCCAGGTCCTCCGCGTCCAGTGCCGCCGTGGCGGTGTCGCTCGCGGAGAGCAGGGCTTCGGTGGTGGCGTACGGGCGGTGGGAGAGGATCGCTCTTCCCCATGCCGCACTGGCACACACCTCGTGCAGTGCGGCGGCCGCCTCGGCGTCCGCCTGGGTGTTGAACCGGGCGAGGCCCGGCGTGGAGCTCGAAGTCACGGGAGCCTCCGTGGCTGTTCTTCGCTGTGCGTTGGTCGGGCTGCGGATAGCTAACGCCCTCCGCAACACGACGTCAACAGTTTGTTGAAATTCCGTTCATGGAAAAGGCCGCCGCCCGGCGGTCCGGGCGGCGGCCTGATCGATCATGCATCGGCCACGCGTGCGCGCGTTGTCCAACTACCCGCTCTTCGTACCGTTTTCCCTGTTCAGGTAGTTGTACACGGTGAACCGGGAGACTCCCAGGGCCCCCGCCACGGTCTCCACGCCGTGTCGTACGGAGAAGGCACCGCGTGCCTCCAGGAGCCGGACGGCCTCCTGCTTGGCCTTGCGGTCCAGCTCGGCCAGCGGCATGCCGTGCCGGCGCTCCATCGCGGCGAGGATGTGGTCCAGCGACTCCGAGAGCTGGGGCAGCCGGACCGCCACGACGTCCTCGCCCTCCCAGGCCAGCACCACGTCGTCGGGATGCGCGTCCCCCGGTCCGAGGAGCTCGGCGCCCATGGCGTCGGCGAGCGGCTTCACGGCTGTGACGAGGGGGTGGTCCACCGGTCCGGTCACTTCGGGTCCTCTCCGATGACGTTGACCTGGAGCGAGACCCGGGTGGCACCCGATGCCAGCGCCTGCCGCAGCAGGCTGTCCACGGCGGTGAGCACCTGGTCGGCACCGCCCTCCGCCGTGTTGCCGAAGGGGCCGACGTCCACTGCGTCCAGCTCGGCCGACTGGATGACCTCGCGCGCCACGACCGCGTGCGCGGGCGCCTCGTCGAGATCGAATGGCTCGGTGGTGAACTCCACTCTCAAGCGCATGGTGCCTCCCTGATACGGCTCGGGCTCGACCCTAGCGCCCTACACCGGCAGCACGCAGACGGCCGCCGGGGCCGCGTACGGGGTTCCGACCGAGGTGAGGGAGCCGGATTCGGCGTCCACCCGGAAGGTGGTGATAGTGCCGGACTTCTGGTTGGCGGCGAAGAGCAGGGTGCCGTCCGGCGAGAACGCGGTGTGCCGGGGGAAGTCGCCGCCGACCGGCACGGTGTCGATCAGGCTCAGCGCGGCCCCGCCGTCCTCGACGGCGTACCGGGTGATGCTGTTGTGCCCCCGGTTGGCGAGGTAGGCGAACCGGCCGTCCGCCGTGACCAGGAACTGGGCGGGGTAGCTGGTGCCGGAGCCCGTGCCGGTGGACTGGGGGTCGCCCGGGGTGAGGATGCCGGTAGCGGGGTCGTAGCCGCAGACGACGGCCGTGTTGTCGAGCTCGCAGGCCAGGTACGCGTGCCGGCCGTCGGGGTGGAACGTGAGGTGGCGGGGTCCGGCGCCCGGCCGCAGCGCGGCGTACGAGACCTGCTCCAGGGAGCCGTCCGTCTCGTCGAGCCGGTAGGTGTAGACCGTGTCGTTGCCCAGGTCGACGGCCAGGATGTGGTCGCCGTCGGGGGCCGTGATGATCTGGTGCGCGTGCGGGCCGTCCTGCCCCGGTCCGGGGGCGGGTGAGGTGTGGGCGACCAGGTCGGTGCGCTCCCCCAACGATCCGTCCTCGGCCAGCGGGTGCACGGCGACGCTGCCGGAGGTGTAGTTGGCGCTGAACAACCACCGCCCGCCCGGGTGGACCGAGAGGTGACAGGGGCCGGCGCCGCCGGTGGACCGGGCGCCCAGGACCCGGAAGGTGCCGTCGTCGGCGAGGGCGACCGCGGTGACGCCGCCGTTCTGCTGCTCGTCGACCGCGTAGAGCGTGCTGCCCGTGGGGTGGAGGGCGAGGTACGAGGGGTTCTCGACGCCCGTGACGACGGTGCGGTCGGTGATGGCCCCGGCAGCCGGGTCGTACGCGGCGACGCCGATGCCGGTGCCGCCGGGGCTGGTCGAGGTGTAGGTGCCGAGGTAGAGGGTGCGGGTGCTCCGGGTCGCGGGGTGTGCGGGGTGCGGATGGTGGGGCGCGGGGCGGTGCGCGGTGCGCGGGAGGCTGGGGGCGGCGGCGAGGGCGCCGCCCGCGAGGAGGGCTCCGAGCAGGGTGCGGCGGCTGGTGGGGGACGTCATGCGAGGCACCTCGTGGGGTCGGTTGCGTCGGATGTCTGAGCCACAGTGGCCCTCTCCCGGGGGCCACCGCAAGAGTTGCACCGGTCATTGCGCACGGCGCAATGCGCGGACGCGACGGGGCCCGGGCACGCGCGCTGCCCGGGACGCCCCGCCGCCTCGCCCATGCCCTCAGTCCCCCGACTGGATGTCGCCGCGCGTCGAGGACGTGATCGGCTCGCGCTGGGCGAAGTCCCCCGGCGGGATGCCCGGATGGTGGCCGCCCTCGACCGGCTCGACGGCGGCGGCCGGGCCGAGGGCCAGCCGGGACACGATGCGGTAGCGGTCGCCCCGGTAGAGCGAGTGCACGTACTCGACGGGCCGGCCCGTGGTGTCCGAGGTCAGCCGCTCGAAGAGCAGGGCCGGGGAGAGCTCGGGCACGTCCAGGAGGCGGGCCTCGGCGCGGGTCACCACGGTCGGCTCGATGGCCTGGACCGCTTCGTGGACGTGTACGTCGTGGCGCTCGCGCAGGTGCTCGTACAGGTCGCCGTTCTCCAGCTCCTCGGCGGACAGGCCGGGCACCAGCTCGGCCCGGATGTGCAGGTGCTCGATGGCCATGGGCGCGCCGTCGACCAGCCGGAGCCGGGCGACGTACACGATGTCGGCCGCCGGTGACATGCGCAGCTTCCGGCCGACCCGGGCACCGGCCTGGAGCGTGGTGAACTCCAGCAGCCGGCTCGACCAGGCCCCCGCCGCCTGCGGGACCGACAGTGCGAGGTCCGCCGAGATCAGCTCCTGGGTGATCTTCTCGGGCGCGACGAACATGCCCCGGCCGTGCTCCCGCACGAGGAGCCCCGTCGCGACCAGCTCGTCCACCGCGGCGCGCAGAGTGGGCCGGGAGACGCCGAGCGTGGCGCAGAGGGACCGCTCCGAGGGGATCGCGTCGCCGGGGCGCCGGGACTCGATCATTTCCAAGATGGCGTCACGGGCCCGCTCCCGTTTGAGCACCGTCCCCGATGCGTCGGCGTCCATGCGCTGCCCCCTTCTGGCGGGTTGGGTACCTGACCACTGGACCACTGGTCAGGTGGATTGTAGCCGCTTCTGCGGGCCACCCCGGCGAGAGATCGCCAAATTCCGTTGAACACAAGGGGGTTGACGGCTCCATTGGTCCATGCCACCTTCATCCACCAACAAGAGGTGAGCTGTCCAGCGGCCTTCACTGGTCAGGTGGTCAGGTCCTGTTCTCCCAGAGGTGAACCGTGAAGTACCGCTTGCTTGCCGGTGGGTCCGCGCTCGTCCTGGCCGCCGTCCTCAGCGCCTGTGGCTCGTCCGACGACTCGTCCGACTCCTCCGGCGACGGCCGGACCAGCATCGACGTCTGGCTGATGCGCGACAGCGTTTCGGCGCAGTTCCAGAAGGAGTTCGTCCAGGGCTTCGAGAAGGCGCACCCCGGCATCCGGGCCCGGGTCCAGATCCAGGAGTGGGACGGCATCGGGGAGAAGATCACCGCCGCGCTCGCCAGCAACGACGCCCCGGACGTCATCGAGAGCGGCAACACCCAGGTCGCCCAGTTCGCGCAGAGCGGCGGGCTGCTCGACCTCAGCGACAAGGTCGACGAGCTGAACGGCAAGGACTGGCTCAAGGGCCTGGCCGAGCCCGGCGCGTACGAGGGCAAGCAGTACGGCATCCCGTACTACGCGGCCAACCGCGTGGTCATCTACCGCACCGACCTCTTCGAGAAGGCCGGCATCGACGCGAAGACCATCAGGACCCGCGACCAGTGGATCGCCGCGACCGAGAAGCTCAACAAGGGCGGCGACCAGGGCATCTACCTCCCGGGCCAGACGTGGTACGCGCTGGCCGGCTTCGTCTGGGACGAGGGCGGCGACCTCGCCACCGAGTCCGGGGGGAAGTGGAAGGGCGCCCTGGACACCCCCGAGGCGCGGCGCGGCATGGAGTTCTACGAAAAGCTCCAGGCACTCGGCAAGGGGCCCAAGGACGCCGACGAGGCCGACCCGCCGCAGGCCGACGTGATGGCCCAGGGCAAGGTCGCCCAGGTCATCTCCACCCCGGGCGGCGCCAACGTCGTCATCGAGAAGAACCCGGACCTCAAGGGGAAGCTCGGCTTCTTCCCGATCCCCGGCAAGACGGCCGACGCCCCGGGAGCCGTCTTCACCGGCGGCTCCGACCTGGTGATCCCCACCGCGTCGGGCAAGCAGGAGGCGGCGCTCACCTTCATCAAGGAGCTCACCGGTGACGCCTGGCAGAAGAAGCTCGCCGTCGCGATGAGCTACGTGCCGAACCGGACCACCCTCGCATCCGCGGTGGCCGGCGACCCGGGCGCGGCGGCGATGGCGGTCGGCGCCGCGAACGGCCACGCCACGCCCAACACCCCGAGCTGGGCGGCGGTCGAGGCGGAGAACCCGATCAAGGACTACATGACCGCCGTCCTCACCGGCGGCGACCCGGCGAAGGAGGCCGCCAAGGCGTCCGCCGACATCACCCGGGCCATGAACTCCGGTTCCTGATCCCCATCCGCCCAGACCCTCGAGAGGAGGCGTGCCGTGTCGGTCATCCGGGACCGGACCGCACCCCCCAGCCCCAAGCGCCGGGCCGTACCCGGCACGTCCGGACCGCCGCCCCGCCGGCGGCGGTCCGGGGAACCGCGCGGCCTGTGGCCGTACGCCCTGATCGCTCCGGCGGTCGGCGGGATGCTCTACCTGCTGGTCTATCCGCTGCTGCGGGCGGTCCTGATCTCGCTCCAGGACTTCCGGCTGCGGCAGTTGATCACGGGGGACGCGGAGTTCGTCGGGCTGCGCAACTACCGCACCCTGCTGACCGATGAGCGGTTCTGGGAGGTGGTCCGGCGCACCTTCCTGTTCATGGCGGTCAACGTGGTCCTGATCATGGTGATCGCGACGCTGGTCGCCCTGATGACCGAGCGGCTGGGCAAGGTGGCCCGGACGGTGGTGCTCAGTTCGCTGGTGCTGGCGTGGGCCATGCCGGTGATCGCGGCGACCACGGTCTTCCAGTGGCTGTTCCACTCCGAGTTCGGCATCGTCAACCATCTGCTGACCGGTGCGGGCTTCTCCTCGTTCGACCGCTATCCGTGGTTCGCGCACGGCACCGCCGCCTTCGCCATCCTGGTGCTGCTGGTCGTGTGGCAGTCGGTGCCGTTCGCGGCGATCACGATCTACTCCGCGCTGACCACGGTCCCCACCGAGCTGTACGAGTCGGCGCGGCTGGACGGGGCGAGCAGCGCCCGGATCTTCCGCTCGGTCACCCTGCCGGTGCTCCGGCCGATCTTCCTGCTGGTGTTCTCGCTGGAGGTGATCTGGACGTTCAAGGCGTTCGTCCAGATCTGGGTGATGACCCGGGGCGGCCCGGGCGACGCCACCACGATCCTGCCCGTGTACGCGGTGCAGACCGCGCTCGCCGGCCAGCGCTACGACCTGGGCTCGGCCGCCTCGATGGTCACCGTGGTCCTGATGTCCGGGGTGCTCGTCCTCTACTTCCGCCAGATGCTCCGCCAGGAGGACGAGATCCGATGAGCCGTGCCCGTAGCGCCCGACTGCGGCAGCTTCCGCTGAACGCAGCCGCCACGCTGACCGTCCTGGTCTGTCTGTTCCCCGTGTACTGGATGATCTCCACCGCGTTCAAGCCGTCAAAGGACATCCAGTCGACCGACCCGCAGCTCTTCCCGCACACCTGGACCCTGGACCACTTCCGTACCGCCGTGCAGGCCGACGGGTTCGGGATGTTCTGGCGCAACAGCCTCCTGGTGACGGCGAGTTCGATCCTGCTGGCCCTGGTGGTCGCGCTGGCTTCGGCGTACGCGGTGGCCCGGCTGCGCTGGAAGGGGCGGCGGCAGTTCATGCTCATGGTGTTCATCGCGCAGATGGCGCCCTGGGAGTCGCTGATCATCCCGATCTACATCATCTCCCGCGACACGGACATGCTGGACCGGCTGCCGACGCTGACGCTCGTCTACTTCATGGTGACGCTGCCGTTCTCGGTGATCGTGTTGCGGGGCTTCATCGGGACGATCCCGCCGGAGCTGGAGGAGGCCGCGCAGGTCGACGGCTGCACCAGGACCGGCGCCTTCCGGAAGGTGGCCCTGCCGCTGCTCGCGCCGGGTCTGATGGCCACCTCGCTGTTCGGTTTCATCACCGCCTGGAACGAGTTCGCGTACGCCAACTTCCTGATCATCAAACACCAGGACAGCCGCACCCTGCCGGTCTGGCTGTCGTCGTTCCAGAACACCTTCGGCACCGACTGGGGCGCCACGATGGCCGCCTCCACCCTCTTCGCCCTGCCCGCGCTGGTGGTCTTCCTGCTGCTTCAGCGCCATGTCACCTCCGGCTTCGCGGCCGGCGCCGTCAAGGGTTAGGCCGTGTGCGGCGGATCAGGGCCGGCGTCGCGACGCCTGGCACGGTGCCTCGCGGCGTTGCCGAAACGCCTGATCGCTCCGCGATGAGGACGCCCCGGCGTCTTGCGATGCACCGCACCAGACGCCGCGCCCCACCCGACCTGATCCGCCGCACACGGCCTGACCGACGACCCCGCACCCCTCCCGGAGGCCCCGCATGCCCACACCCCGCCCCGAACACTCCCTCGTCCCCCGCCCGCGCAAGGTCGCCTCCCGCCCCGGCCGCTTCACGCTCGCCCCGGACACCGGCATCCGCGCCTACCCGGGCGCGGAGGGCGCCGCCGACCTGCTGCGCACCCTGCTCGCCCCCGGCACCGGACTCCCCCTCGCCCCCTCCGCCACCGGCCGCGTCGTACTCGCCCTGGACCCGCAGCTCAGCGGCCTCGGCGAGGAGGGGTACGGGCTCACCATCGGCCCGGGCACGGTCCTGCTGCGGGCGGCCCGGCCGGCCGGGCTGCTGTGCGGGGTCCAGACGCTGCGCCAGCTCCTGCCCCCCGAGGCGCTCTCGGCGGGTGCCCGGCGCGGGGTTTCCTGGACGCTGCCCTGCGTGGAGATCAGCGACGTCCCGGCGCACCCGTGGCGCGGCACGATGCTCGACGTCGCCCGGCACTTCCAGCCGGTCTCCTACCTGCGGCGTTACGTGGACCTCATGGCCCTGCACAAGCTGAACACGCTGCACCTCCACCTCACCGACGACCAGGGCTGGCGGATGCCCGTCGCGGCGTACCCGAAGCTCACCGGGATCGGCGGCCACCGCAGCCAGTCGATGGCGGGGCCCCCGGACCGGGTCCCCGAGACGTTCGACGGCGTCCCGCACTCGGGGGCGTACACCACGCGGGAGCTGCGGGACCTCGTACGGTACGCGGCGGAGCGCGGGGTGCGGGTGGTGCCGGAGATCGAGATGCCCGGCCATGTGCGGGCGGCCCTCGCCGCCCATCCGGAGCTGGGCAACGACCCGTCCCGACGGCTGGGCGTGTGGACCAAGTGGGGCGTCTGCGACACGGTGTTCGGGGTCCACGAGGAGGTCTTCGACTTCTGCCGGACCGTGCTGGACGAGGTCATGGACGTCTTCCCGTCGCCGTACATCCACGTCGGCGGCGACGAGTGCCCGACCACCGAGTGGGAGAGCAGCCCGGCGGCCCGGGAGCGGGCCGCCGCCGAGGGGCTGCCGGACGCGCGGGCGCTGCACGGCTGGTTCATGGGCCGGATCGGGGCGTACGTCACCGAGCGGGGCCGTATCCCGGTCGGCTGGGCGGAGACCGGCACCGAACTCCCCCTGGAATTCACCGTGATGACCTGGCGCGACCCGGCCCACGCCCGCGCCGCCGCCCGCCGCGGCCACCAGGTGGTCGCGGCGCACCACCTGGCCACCTACCTCGACTACGCGGAGTCCGCCGACCCCGGCGAACCCCTCGCACAGCCGGGCCCGCCGGTGGACCTGCGCGCGGTGCACGGCGACCGCTCGCTGACCGACGACTGGGACACGGCGGACGCCGCCCGACTGCTGGGAACCCAGGCCCAGTTGTGGACGGAGTACGCGCCCACTCAGGACCGGATCGAGTACCGCACGTATCCGAGGCTGTGCGCCCTCGCGGACCGCGCCTGGTCCGGCGGCCGCGACGGCTGGCCCGGCTTCCTCGCCCGTCTGGGCCCCCATACCGCCCGACTGGACGCGCTCGGCGTCCGCTACCGCCCCCTGAACCCCCGGCCGCTCACCGCGGCATCCCCAGGAACAGCGCCAACCTCGTGAATCCCCGGTCCCCCACGACGTTCCCGGAAGGAACAGACGCATGAAGTCACTCGCGAAGAGCCGGCTGCGCGCCGCAGCGGCGGCCGCCGTCACCGCGGCGCTCGGCTGTACGGCCCTGGCCGCCGTCCCCACGACGGCGAGCGCCGCCGGCGGATCGCTCGCCGTGCAGTACCGCACCGGCGCGTCCGGTGCCACGGCCGACCAGAGCGAACCCTGGCTGAAGGTGCGCAACACCGGCAGCGGTTCCGTGCAGCTCAGCGACGTCAAGGTCCGCTACTACTTCAAGGGCGACGCGGTGGGCGAGGCCTACCGCTTCGCCTGCTCCTGGGCGGTGAAGGGCTGCGGCAACATCACCGGCACGTTCGGCACGCTCGCGAAGCCGACCGCCACCGCCGACCGCTATCTGGAGATCGGATTCACCTCGGGCGCGGGCTCGCTGGCACCGGGTGCCGACACCGGCGACATGCAGCTGCGGTTCTACCGGGCGAACTGGCAGACGCTGACCCAGAGCGACGACCACTCCTTCGGTGCCGGCTCGGCCGCGTACGCGGACTGGTCGAAGGTGACCGCGCAGCTCGGCGGCGCGACGGTCTGGGGCGCGGCGCCCGAGGGCAACGACCCCACCGACCCGACCGATCCCACGGACCCGACGGACCCGGGTGACCCGGGCGAGAACGGGCCGGCCCTCTTCGACGACTTCAACTACGGCGGCCACAGCGACCCGCAGATCGCCGCGCACGGCTGGAGCGTCCGCTCCAACGCGGGCGGGCCGGGCGTGCCCGGTGCCACCTGGGCGCCGGACAAGGTCACGTTCGCCACGCAGAGCGGCAACTCCATCATGAACCTGGAGACGTCGACGGCGGGCACCGGCGAGTCGACGAAGCAGACCGAGATCCTGACCCAGTCGATGAAGTTCCGCAACGGCACCTACGCGGCACGGGTCAAGTTCAACGACGCGCCGAAGTCGGGCCCTGACGGCGACCACCTCGTCCAGACGTTCTTCACCATCAACGACCTCAAGGCCCCGATGGCGGACGACTACGCCGAGTACGACTTCGAGTACCTGCCCAACGGCGGCTGGGGCGAGAGCGGCAACATCCTCTACACGACCTCGTGGGAGACCTACCGACCCGACCCGTGGGAGGCCGTCAACCAGCACACCGAGTCCCGGCAGAGCTACGCCGGCTGGCACGACCTGGTCGTGACCATCGACAACAACGCGATCACGTACTACATCGACGGGCAGCTCTTCGGCACGCACGGCGCGGCCTACCTGCCGGAGCGCGGCATGTCCATCAACTTCAACCAGTGGCTGATCGACCTGGCCGGACAGACGAGCACCACGCCTCGCGCGTACGACCAGCAGGTGGACTACGTGCTGCACGTGAAGGACCACGTCCTCACGCCGGCGCAGGTGAACGCGAAGGTGGCCGCGTACCGCGCGGCGGGGACGACGTTCCAGGACACGGTTCCGGCCGGGTGATCCGGTAGCGGGACGTACGGGCGGGGCGGTGGGCCGACGGGCCTCCGCCCCGCCTTTCGCGTGTTCTTGGCGTGTCCGGAGCTTCCGCCCGGACACGCCGCCCCGAGTCGTGGGGACCTCCTGACCGGCCCGAATTCCGGGCACCCCCTTGACAGCCCCACCACCCGCCGGGCAATCTTCCATTAAGCAGAAACAAACTTCCGCAATACGGAAGGAGCGCCGAAACCCTCATGGGCTACCCGGACCAGCGCTTCGATGTGAACCTCTCGATCCTCTTCACGGAACTCCCGCTCCTGGAGCGACCCGCGGCAGCCGCCGCGGCCGGCTTCACGGCGGTCGAGCTGTGGTGGCCCTGGATCGAGACCCCCACCCCCGACCAGGCCGAGCTCGACGCCCTCAAGAAGGCGCTCGACGACGCCGGCACCCAGCTGGTGGGCCTGAACTTCTACGCCGGACAGCTCCCCGGCCCCGACCGCGGCGCGCTCTCCGTGCCCGGCACGGAGTCGGACCGCTTCCGGGCCAACATCGAGGTGGCGGCCGACTTCGCCGCCTCGGTCGGCTGCAAGGCGCTCAACGCGCTCTACGGCAACCGGGTCGACGGCGTCGACCCCGCCGCCCAGGACGAACTCGCCCTGGAGAACCTGGTCCTGGCGGCCCGCGCCGCCGACCGGATCGGCGCGGTGCTGCTGATCGAGACCCTGAACGCGCCGGAGTCCCCGCGCTACCCGCTGGTGAGCGCACCGGCCGGGATCGAGGTCGTCGACCGGGTCAACGCCGCGACCGGCCTCGGCAACGCGAAGTTCCTGCTGGACCTGTACCACCTGTCGATGAACGGCGAGGACCTCAGCCAGGTCATCACCGCGTACGCCGACAGGACGGGTCACGTCCAGATCGCCGACAACCCGGGCCGCGGCGCGCCCGGCACCGGCTCGCTCCCCCTGGAGCAGCTCCTCGACGAGCTGACGAAGGCCGGTTACGAGGGCTGGGTCGGGCTGGAGTACAAGCCCGGCGACCGCCCGAGCGCCGACTCCTTCGACTGGCTCCCGGCCGCCGCGCGGCCCGCCCGCTAGGGCGCCGGAGCCCCCGTACACGCTGATCGGAAGGCACCCTCATGAGCAACAACCTCCCCAAGGTTGCGTGGATCGGTCTCGGCATCATGGGTTCGCCCATGTCGGAGAACCTGATCAAGGCCGGTTACGACGTCACCGGATACACCCTGGAGCAGGACAAGGTCGACCGGCTGGCCGCGGCCGGCGGCACCGGCGCCTCCTCGATCGCCGAGGCGGTCAGGGACGCGGACGTGGTCATCACGATGGTGCCCGCGTCCCCGCAGGTCGAGGCCATCGCGTACGGCCCCGACGGCATCCTCGAGAACGCGAAGCGCGGCGCGCTGCTGATCGATATGTCCTCGATCACCCCGCAGACCTCCGTGGACCTCGCGAAGAACGCCGCCGAGAAGGGCATCCGGGTCCTGGACGCCCCCGTCTCCGGCGGTGAGGCCGGCGCGATCGAGGCCGTCCTCTCCATCATGGTGGGCGGCGAGCAGGCCGACTTCGACGCCGCGAAGCCGCTGCTCGAAGCGCTCGGCAAGACCATCGTGCTCTGCGGCCCGCACGGGTCCGGCCAGACGGTGAAGGCCGCGAACCAGCTGATCGTCGCGGTGAACATCCAGGCGTGCGCCGAGGCCGTGGTCTTCCTGGAGAAGTCCGGCGTGGACCTCGCCGCCGCGCTGGACGTCCTGAACGGTGGCCTGGCCGGTTCGACCGTGCTGACTCGCAAGAAGGACAACTTCCTGAACCGGGACTTCACCCCGGGCTTCCGGATCGACCTGCACCACAAGGACATGGGCATCGTCACGGACGCCGCCCGCAACGTCGGTGCCGCGCTGCCCGTCGGCGGTGTGGTCGCCCAGCTCGTCGCCTCGCTGCGCGCGCAGGGTGACGGCGGCCTGGACCACTCGGCACTGCTCCGCTCGGTCGAGCGTCTGTCGGGTCAGCCCGTCCAGAGCTGACCCCCGGCCGCTCCCCCAGACTTCCGGACGGTGCCGTCGCTGACACCTGTCCTGTCGCGCCCAGGCGCCGGCACCGTCCGGAACACCCTCCCACCACGAATTTCAACAAACTGTTGACGCCGCATCCCGGGCCTCTTTACGCTCCGGACACGCCCCCAGGACTCTGCCCCCTGGCCGTCGCAGTTCAGCAGCTCCCGTACGGAAGGTCGCCCCGACACCATGACGCAGCGTGTGCTTACGACCGAGTCCGGCGCCCCGGTCGCCGACAACCAGAACTCCGCCACCGCGGGTGCCGGAGGCCCGATCCTCCTCCAGGACGGCCACCTCCTGGAGAAGCTCGCCCGCTTCAACCGGGAGCGCATCCCGGAGCGCGTGGTGCACGCCCGGGGCTCCGGCGCGTACGGCTACTTCGAGGTGACCGACGACGTCACCGGCTTCACCCGCGCCGACTTCCTCTCCGAGGTGGGCCGCCGCACCGAGACGTTCCTGCGCTTCTCGACCGTCGCCGACTCGCTGGGCGGCGCGGACGCGGTGCGCGACCCGCGCGGCTTCGCGCTCAAGTTCTACACGAACGAGGGCAATTACGACCTCGTCGGCAACAACACCCCGGTGTTCTTCATCAAGGACCCGATCAAGTTCCCCGACTTCATCCACTCGCAGAAGCGCGACCCGTTCACGGGCCGTCAGGAGCCGGACAACGTCTGGGACTTCTGGGGCAACTCCCCCGAAGCCACGCACCAGATCACCTGGCTGATGGGCGACCGCGGCATCCCCGCCTCGTACCGCCACATGAACGGCTTCGGCTCGCACACCTACCAGTGGACGAACGCCGCCGGTGACGCGTACTTCGTGAAGTACCACTTCAAGACCAACCAGGGCGTGCGGTCCCTCTCCGCCGACCAGGCCGCCGAGCTCGTCGGCAAGGACGGCAACTCGCACCAGACGGACCTGCTCCAGGCCATCGAGCGCGGCATGAACCCGTCCTGGACGCTGTACGTGCAGCTCATGCCGGCCGCCGAGGCCGCGGACTACCGCTTCAACCCGTTCGACGTCACCAAGGTGTGGCCGCACGCGGACTACCCGCTCCAGCGGGTGGGCCGGCTGGTGCTGGACCGCAACCCGGACAACGTCTTCGCCGAGGTCGAGCAGGCCGCGTTCTCGCCGAACAACTTCGTGCCCGGCATCGGTCCGTCCCCGGACAAGATGCTCCAGGGCCGCCTGTTCGCGTACGCCGACGCGCAGCGCTACCGCCTGGGCATCAACCACACCCAGCTCCCGGTGAACGCACCGCGCGCCGCGACCGCGGACAACTACGGCCGCGACGGCCTCCACGCCACGCGGTACGGCTCGCGCCACGACAAGAACTACGAGCCCAACTCGTACGCGGGCCCCGCCCAGACGGACACGGCGCTCTCCGCTCCGCTCCCCGTCCAGGGCTGGACCGGCACCCACGAGGCGCCCGCCCACACCAAGGACGACGACTTCTTCCAGGCCGGCGAGCTGTACCGCCTCATGTCGGCCGACGAGAAGGACCGCCTGATCGCGAACATCGCGGGCGGCCTGTCCCAGGTGTCCCGGGACGACGTCATCGAGAAGAACCTCGCCCACTTCCACGCGGCCGACCCCGAGTACGGCAAGCGCGTGGAGGAGGCGGTCCGCGCCCTCCGCGAGGACTGACCTCACCCCCGAACCCTGCCCGCGCCGACGCGTCCACCCGGATGAGGGGTAATCGCACGGCGCAGGCAGGACGAGGCCGCGGCGGTGGCGTGATGCCAGTGCGGTGGTACGCGGGAGGGCGGCCCGGTCACCAGACCTGAAGGCCCGTGCAGCCCCCCTTCGCGCTACCGCCGCGGCCCCTGTTCCCCCTGAACCAGGGCGCGGAGTACGGATACGGTCCCGTACTCCGCGCCCTTCCGGTGCGTTCGGAAAACGCCGACGGCTCCATGAGGGCCCTTGGCTGCGTCGACCCCTCTGAGATCGGACAGTTGAGCGTCGCCCGCTACCTGGTGGGCTGGTGATTACGCTGCGAGGCATGACGACGGTGGAGAAGCGTGATCTGACGGGTCGAGCGCGGTTGCGGGAAGCGGCGCTGGAGTTGTTCGCCGAGCGAGGGTTCGAGGCAACTTCCACGCGAGCGGTCGCAGCGGCTGCGGGGCTGTCGCCGGCGCTCGTGACGCGGCATTTCGGGTCGAAGGAGGGACTGCGGGCCGCCGTTGATGAGTACGTGCTGGACCGGATCGGCGGGGAGTTGGCGGGAGTGGATCCGGATGCCGGTCTGATGGAGTCGTTGGGCAGGGTGTCGGCCCGGCTGTTCGGGGCGGATCCTGTGCTGCGCGGCTACCTGCGGCATGTCTTGTTGGAGGACAGCGCCGCGAGCGCCGAATTGTTCGAGCTACTTCCTGGATGTCTATCTCGGCCTGGGGGACAAACCCGCGGACTGGACGGGACCGTCCTGGCCGGACCTCCGGTTCGGGCACCTGTGGTTCATCCAGAACCTCCTGGCCTACACCGTGTTGTATGTCGTCTGCAGCCGGGCAGGCCGCCTCTTGCAGCGCCTGCGCCGCGGTGGACGAGTGCACGTTGCGTGCCCGGCGCCCCGGCACCGGGCCCTGCTCGGGCTGACTGCCGTGATCGCGGCCGCCACCTTCCTCGTCAGGCTGCGGTACCCGCTGGACGAGTGGGTCCCGGTGCTGGACTTCCCGCAGGTTGAGCCCGCCCGGGTGCCGCAGTACGCGGCATTCTTCGTCCTCGGCGTGCTGGCGTACCGCTACGACTGGCTGGAGGAATTCGACGCTCGCGTCGGCTGGGTATGGCTGGGCGGCGGCCTGACGGGAGTCACCGTACTGTTCGTCGTCGGAGCGGACGCCAACTGCTTCGGGCCCGGCGGTTTCAACGGGCCGGCACTGGCGTGGGCGGCGTACGACAGCGCTCTGTGTGTGTCGTTGTGCCTCGGACTGCTGACCGTATTCCGGGAGGTGGTCACCCGCAGCAGCCGACTGTCCGCAGAACTGGCAGCCGACTCCTACGGCGTGTACATCCTTCACGTGCCGCTGGTGGTGGCCGTGCAGTATTACCTGACGGGCCGCGGGCTCTCCCCGGCCGGCGCCTGGGTGACGACCGGGGCGTTCGCATCGTCGGCGGCCTTCCTGCTGGCAGCCGGACTGCGCCGGCTTCCTGGCGTCCGTCAGGAGATGTGAAGGCGTCAGCCGGTGAGACGGGGTTGTCATCCGTGGGGCCCGCGCACTCCCGGCGGTACGAGCCGTGGCGTCGGGCACGGTGCGAGGAGCGACCCACACCGAAGCCCGGCCGGAGTATCAGCGCTGCCAACCGTCGGCATTACGCAGTCCGTGGCCGAGCGCCCGATCCGAGGCGATGTGCAGCAGCCAGCCGAGCGCGAAGGTGAACAGCCCGACGTTGGCACCTGGCCCGTCGCCCGGCAGTAAGGGGACGACGATGAGCCCCAGAACTGGGACGATCGGCCGGTGGACGAGGTTGTAGGCGGGCACCTTGCCGCGTGGGAGCTGCCCGGGTTCGCGCGGCCCCGAAGGCCCGACAAACCGCGTCAGGTCGGGAGCGATGACGCCCAATATGCCCAGCGCAATCGTCCCGCCGCCGTGGTTGACCATCTCGAGCACAGTCCAGACCAGCAGAAACACAGAGAGCAGAGCCCAGGCACCGCGGACCACCCCCGAGGCCGAACTCCTCACAGCCCTGCGGCGCGTTGGGGATGTCATGCGTGCACTCCTTGCGAGGCGAAGGGGGCGGGACCCAGCTTGGGGCGGGGGGCGAATGGTTGGGAGTGACTCTCCTGGAGTGAGTCCGTTCGGGCCGTCAGTCGGCCTCTGCCCCGGCCGGGGTGCCGGTGGACGCGTCGATGTTCGGTGTCGGCATGGTGTTACGAGGCTTGTCGCCCTTCTCCGTTCCGCCCTGGCTCCGGGGCCGCGACACGTCCTCGATGCCCGGGAGGCGGCGGGCCGATACGACGAGGTAGGCGGTCGCGCCGAGCAGGACCACGATGGAGGTCCAGCCGTTCAGGCGCAGGCCGAGGAACGCGTGGGCCTCGTCGATGCGCAGGTACTCCGTCCAGAATCGGCCGGCCGTGTAGGCGGCGGCATACAGGGCGAAGGCCCGGCCGTGGCCCAGTGCGAACCGCCGGGCCGCCCAGAGGACCAGTGCGGCGACGCCGATGTCCCAGAGCGACTCGTAGAGGAAGGTGGGGTGATACGTGGTGATGCCGAGCATGTCGGACGGACGGTGTGCGCGGTCGATCTCCAGGCCCCAAGGCAGCGTGGTGGGGCGGCCGTAGAGTTCCTGGTTGAACCAGTTGCCCCAGCGGCCGATCGCCTGGGCTACGGCGATGCCCGGGGCGATGGCGTCCGCGAAGGCGGGAAGGGGGATGCGGCGGCGACGGCAGCCGATCCACGCGCCAAGACCGCCCAGAGCGATGGCGCCCCAGATGCCGAGCCCGCCCTCCCACACGTACAGAGCCCGGATCGGCTCACCATGGATGCCGAAGTACGCGTCGGGGCTGGTGAGCACGTGGTACTGCCGTCCGCCGACGAGGCCGAACGGCACGGCCCAGACGGTGATGTCGGCGATGACGCCCCGGTCCCCGCCCCGTTCGACCCAGCGCCGGTTGCCGAGCCAGACCGCTACGAACACGCCGAGGATGATGCAGAAGGCGTAAGCCCTCAACGGCACCGGGCCCAGGTGCAGTACCCCGGTTGCGGGGCTGGGCAGGTGGGCGAGATCCATGCTCACTCCGTAGCAGGCTTGGTGAGGGATTGGTCATCAGGCGCGCACCGGACGGCTTCCTGCCGGAACTCCTTGTCCAGGAGCCGTGACCGCTGGGCACCCCGGGCGGCAGTTGTCCGCGCGTCGCCCGGTCGAGCGAGCATTCAGGGCCGGCGCCTGAGCGTGGTGCCGAGTGCGGCGGTCCATAGCAGGAGCAGGGGGCCAGGAGCGGAACACTTGGCGATGGCCGTCACGGGGCATCGCCGCCCTGCTTGTTCCGGAGCAGGTCGGTGAACGCCTCGCAGCCGGTGCGCCAGGCGGCGTCCAGGGCTGCGCCGGGCGGGAATCGGCCGTCGAGTTCGAGTGTCACCATGCCGTGGGCGAACGCCCAGAACGACCGCGCGATCTCGATGTCGCCATGCACCGCGCGGGCCAGGGGCATCGCCGCGCGGTCTTCGAGCCCCTCGGGGAGCGCGGGGCGGGCGAGCGGCCGAGTGTGGGTAAGACGGTAGAGATGCGGGCCGGCGAGCGCATGCTGCCGATAGGCGCTCGCGAGCACCAGCAGGGGCGGATCGTCGCCGATCTCGGCCTCAGCAGCCTTCCTTGTACAAGCACTTTCCCGACAAAGCCGCTGTCGAGGCAGGGCTTCAAGCGCAAGGGATGGTTCGCCTGGCGCAGGACATGGAGTACGGCTACCGGCGTTAGCCGTCAAGGGCGGCAGGGATGAACTCGGCCCCGGCCGAAGCGAGTTCCTTCCGAGTCGGCGGCGGTGACCGCGAGTGCGAGCGCATGTCCTCCAGCGTGTTCAGCACCCGGATCGAGGGACTGGTCCGCCGCCCGCCTGCCCGCCCCGGACGACGACGGCTGCCGGGCCGTGGCCGTAGGCGTCTCGGCCCGCGGCGACCTCCCCGGCCGCGAACCCGATCCCTGTCAGAGTGCTGTCGGCCCCAGGCTCCTTGCGGCTGAACCATCAGAGCGCCGTGGGCGATGTAGGCGTTGAGCAGATTCACGAGGATGAGGAGTACGCCCCACGGCCCTCTGAACACACCGGTCACTTCAGAGCGCTCTCAGGTCATGGCCCGAACTCCTGGACGAGATATCCCCCAGGGCAACGCGGAGAGCGCCTACGGGGGTCCGCAGGCGCTCTCCGGGGGCGGGGGTGCAAGGGGCCCTGGGCGTCAGGCCCCCACGTACGGCCTGATCGCCGTGGGCGCGTGGGCCGGGTCCGTCGCGATGTCCTCGAACTCGTTGACCGACGCGATGTCCGAGCCGCTCATCGAGATGTTCGTGACGCGTTCCAGGATCGCTTCGACCACCACCGGGACGCGGTGTTCCGCGGCCAGCTTCTTCGCTTCCTCGAAGGCCGGGAGGAGGGCGTCCGGTTCGGTGACGCGGATGGCCTTGCAGCCGAGGCCCTCGACCACCTTGACGTGGTCGACGCCGTAGACGCCCAGCTCCGGGGAGTTGAGGTTCTCGAACTCCAGGTTGACCTGGAAGTCGATGTCGAAGTTGCGCTGGGCCTGGCGGATCAGGCCGAGGTACGAGTTGTTGACCAGGACGTGCACGTACGGGATGCGGTGCTGGGCGCCGACCGCCAGCTCCTCCAGCATGAACTGGAAGTCGTAGTCACCGGAGAGCGCGACGACCGAGCCCTCGGGGTCCGCCGTGGCGACACCCAGCGCGGCCGGGATCGTCCAGCCCAGCGGGCCCGCCTGGCCGCAGTTGATCCAGTGGCGCGGGCGGTACACGTGGAGCATCTGGGCACCCGCGATCTGGGAGAGGCCGATCGTCGTGACGTACCGGGTCTCCGGGCCGAACGCGCGGTTCATCTCCTCGTACACCCGCTGCGGCTTCAGCGGCACGTTGTCGAAGTGCGTACGGCGTTGCAGGGTCGCGCGGCGCTCCTGGGTGGACGCCGACCACGCCGAGCGGTCCTGCAGACGCCCCGCCGCCTTCAGTTCGCGGGCGACCTCGACGAACAGTTCCAGGGCCGCCTTCGCGTCGGACACGATGCCGAGGTCCGGGGCGAAGATCTTGCCGATCTGGGTGGGCGCGATGTCCACGTGGACGAAGGTGCGGCCCTGCGTGTAGACGTCGAGCTTGCCCGTGTGGCGGTTGGCCCAGCGGTTGCCGATGCCCAGGACGAAGTCGGACTCGAGGAAGTTCGCGTTGCCGTAGCGGTGCGAGGTCTGGAGGCCGACCATGCCGGCGTTCAGCTCGTGGTCGTCGGGGACGATGCCCCAGCCCATGAGGGTCGGGACGACCGGAACGCCGGTCAACTCGGCGAACTCGACGAGGAGTTCCGACGCGTCGGCGTTGATGATTCCGCCGCCCGCGACGAGCAGCGGGCGCTCCGAGGCGTTCAGCATCTCCAGAGCTCGCTCGATCTGCTTCCGGGTCGCGGCGGGCTTGTGCACCGGCAGCGGCTCGTACAGGTCGGGGTCGAACTCGATCTCGGTGAGCTGCACGTCGATCGGCAGGTCGATGAGGACCGGGCCGGGTCGCCCCGTACGCATCAGGTGGAACGCCTGCTGGAAGACGCCCGGGACCTGCGCGGCCTCCAGGACGGTGGTGGCGGCCTTGGTCACCGGGGCGGCGATCGAGGCGATGTCGACGGCCTGGAAGTCCTCCTTGTGGAGGACGGCGGTCGGCGCCTGGCCGGTGATGCACAGGATCGGGATCGAGTCCGCGATCGCGGAGTACAGGCCGGTGATCATGTCGGTGCCGGCCGGTCCCGACGTACCGATGCAGACGCCGATGTTGCCCGGGCGGGCCCGGGTGTAGCCCTCCGCCATGTGGGAGGCGCCCTCGACGTGGCGGGCGAGCGTGTGGTGGACGCCGCCGGCCGCCTTGAGGGCCGCGTAGAAGGGGTTGATCGCGGCGCCGGGCACACCGAACGCGTTGCTGACGCCTTCGCGCTTGAGGATCTCGACTGCCGCGCGGGCAGCGGTCATACGAGGCATTGAGTGCTCCTGCTCGTCCCTGGGTGGAGTCGGGCTCTTCGCGCCACCTGAGAGCACCTATTCCGTAATGCGGAAAGTTTCTTCTGTTATGTGGAAGCAAATCTAAGGCGTGCCCGGACCGTCGTCAAGGGACGGGAGCAGTGCGCGGGGAAGGGCGGCAAGTGGAGCGATTCCCCACCGGGCGGAGGGCTCTTGGTGGAGCATGGGTGGATTACTGCAGCGGTACGGGAGGAGCCCCGGGTGGAGTCAGTGCCGGTACGGTGCCCGGCCTGCCGCCGCGACCACGCGTACGTGACGCCGGTCTACCCCTGCCCGTGCGGGGAGCCGACCGCCCCGCCGCTGCTGCGCGGCGCACCGGTCACCCCGATCACCCACCGCACCTGGAACGACGACTGGGTGACCGTGCGCTGCCGGGGCTGCGGGCGGCACGACCAGTGGCCGCAGCCCGAGCTGTGCTGCCCGTGCGGTGCTGTGCTGCGGGTGCCGGTGCGGCCGGTGGCGTCCGCCGGGGCGGTCCGGCCCGCGCACATACCGCTGCCGCGCACCGCGGCGGCACCGCGGCCGGCATTCCGCCCCCTGACGATCCGGACCGGGCGCGACGCGGTCTCGGCAGCGGCGCACTACCTGACGTGGCTGGGCTTCCGCGAGGTCACGCATCCGGCCAACCGGCCCGCGTCCCGGATCGACCTGCGGGCGGCCGGGCTGATCGCCCAGGTGGACTCCAGCACCCGGCCGACCGCCCTGCGCGACGTCGAGTGCCTGTGGCTCAACGCGCTCAACGGCTCGGTGCGGGGGGTGCTGTTCTCGCTCGCGGGGTACGCGCCGGAGGCCCGGGGGCGCGCGGACGCACTGTTCGTCCCGCTGTTCGTCATGGACCTCACCGGCTCCCCGCAGCCGGTGAACGGCGCGGCGGACGAGCTCTTCAGCACCGGGGCCTGACCGCACGCGTCTCACATTTTCGGACACCGGGGCCGGGCGGCGTGTCGTGCCTCACAGAAACCGCCCGGCCACACTGCGTGTGATCCGTCACGTTCTGGCCAACGGCCCCCGATGTGCGGTTCGTTGTCAGTGGCGGGCCCTACAGTGGAACGCATGGTCTTAACTCCACGGACTTCACCACCCTCGGACACGCCCGCGCACGCCCCCGCGCTTCCCAGGCGCTCCGCCCTGGAGGCCAACGAGGCGATCCGCGCGCTCGTGGACGCCCGCGCGGGCCAGGACTGGTCCCCCGTGGAGTCGGCGGCCTACGAGGTGCTGCTGCTCCAGTGGGCCGCGGCTACGCGGGGCGACGCGGGGGACGTGATCGAGGCGGCCTGAGCCGCCGGACGCCGGTCCGCCCACCCGCGACGCCCTAACCCCCGTAGTTCTCCCGGAGTTCGATCTTGCGGACCTTGCCGCTGACCGTCATCGGGAAGGTCTCCAGGATCTGAAGCAGGCGCGGCACCTTGTAGTGCGCCAGCTGCCCGTCGCAGAAGGCCCGTACGTCCTCCAGGGCCGGCGGGTCGGCCGGGTCCGCGGGGATGACGCAGGCCAGCACCTCCTCGCCGTACCGCTCGTCGGGCACGCCGACCACCTGCACATCGGCGATCTTGGGGTGGCGGTAGAGGAACTCCTCGATCTCGCGCGGGTAGATGTTCTCGCCGCCCCGGATGATCACGTCCTTGATGCGGCCGACGATCTGTACGTAGCCGTCCTCGCGCATCACCGCGAGGTCCCCGGTGTGCATCCAGCGCCCCGCGTCGATCGCCTCGGCGGTCCGCTCGGGCTGATCCCAGTAGCCGAGCATCACGCTGTAGCCCCGGGTGCACAGCTCGCCGGACCGCCCGCGCTCCAGGGTCACCCCGGTCGCCGGGTCGATGACCTTGACCTCGATGTGCGGCATGACGCGGCCGACCGTGCCCGTGCGGCGCTCCAGGTCGTCGTCGCGGCGGGTCTGCGTGGAGACCGGGGAGGTCTCCGTCATGCCGTAGCAGATGGACACCTCGTCCATGTGCATCTCGGCCACCACCCGCTTCATCACCTCGACCGGGCACGGCGACCCGGCCATGATCCCGGTGCGCAGCGAGGAGAGGTCGTACGAGGCGAAGTCCGGCAGGTTCAGCTCGGCGATGAACATCGTGGGCACCCCGTACAGCGAGGTGCAACGTTCCTGCTGCACGGCGCTCAGCACGGCGGCCGGTTCGAATGAGCCCCCGGGGATCACGATGCACGCGCCGTGCGAGGTGATGCCGAGGTTGCCCATCACCATGCCGAAGCAGTGGTAGAAGGGGACCGGGAGGCAGACTCGGTCCTGCTCGGTGTAGGCGACCAACTCCCCTACGAAGTATCCGTTGTTGAGGATGTTGTGGTGGGAGAGCGTCGCACCCTTGGGGAAGCCGGTGGTGCCCGAGGTGTACTGGATGTTGATCGGGTCGTCGCAGGACAGCTCCGCCTCGCGGGCAGCGAGCTGATCAGCCGTCATCCGGTGTGCCGAGGAGAGCAGTTCGCCCCAGGACGCGTCGCCGATGTAGTGCACCGCGCGCAGGTCCGGGCAGTTGGCACGGACCTCCTCGACCAGGGCCCGGTAGTCACTGGTGCGGTGCGTGAGGGAGGCGGCCAGGAGGGAGATCCCGGCCTGCTTCAGCACGTACTCCAGCTCGTGCGCCCGGTAGGCGGGGTTGATGTTGACCATGATCGCGCCGATGCGGGCGGTGGCGTACTGGACGAGCACCCACTCCGGGCAGTTGACCGCCCAGATGCCGACCCGGTCCCCCTTGGCCACGCCCGACGCCATCAGCGCCCGCGCCAGCTCCTCGACGTCCGCGGCGAACTCGGCGTACGTCCAGCGCCGCCCGGACGGTACGTCCACCAGCGCCTCGCGGTCGGGCCAGGCGGCGACGGCCCGGTCGAGGTTGCGTCCGATGGTGTCGCCCAGCAGCGCGGTGGTGCCCGTGCCGTGTGCGTAGGACGGCTCGGTCATGCCAGGTCCCCTTCGGCGTATTCGGTGCCGCCGCCCTGGGCGGTGCGCTCGCGCAGTTCGATCCGGCGGATCTTGCCGGAGACGGTCTTGGGCAGTTCCGCGAACTCCAGCCGGCGCACCCGCTTGTACGGGGCGAGCACGGAGCGGGAGTGGGCGAAGAGCACCTTGGCGGTGTCGGGTCCGGGCTCCCAGCCCTCGGCGAGCACCACGTACGCCTTCGGAACGGAGAGGCGTACCTCGTCGGGCGCCGGGACGACAGCGGCCTCGACGACCGCCTCGTGCTCCAGCAGGGCGCTCTCCAGCTCGAACGGGGAGATCTTGTAGTCGGACGACTTGAAGACGTCGTCGGCACGTCCGACGTACGTGATGTAGCCGTCCTCGTCGCGGGAGCCGATGTCACCGGTGCGGTAGTAGCCGCCGGCCATCGCCTCGGCCGTGCGCTCGGGGTCGCCGTGGTAGCCGGTCATCAGGCCCACCGGGTGCGACGACAGGTCCAGCGAGATCTCGCCCTCGGCCGCTCCGGGCTCACCGCTCACCGGGTCGAGCAGGACCACGTCGAAGCCGGGGCTGGGCCGTCCCATCGAGCCGGGCTTCAGGACCTGGCCGGGGCTGTTGGCGACCTGCACGGCGGTCTCCGTCTGGCCGAAGCCGTCGCGGATGGTGACGCCCCAGGAGCGCCGGACCGCCTCGATGACCTCGGGGTTCAGGGGTTCGCCGGCCGCGACCACCTCGCGCGGCGGGGTCTTCAGCTGGGTCAGGTCCGCCTGGATGAGCATGCGCCAGACGGTGGGCGGGGCGCAGAAGCTGGTGATGCCGGAGCGGTCCATCTCGGCCATGAGCCGGCCCGCGTCGAAGCGGGTGTAATTGAAGATGAAGACGGTCGCCTCGGCGCTCCACGGCGCGAAGAGGTTGGACCAGGCGTGCTTGGCCCAGCCGGGCGAGGAGATGTTGAGGTGGACGTCGCCGGGCTTGAGGCCGATCCAGTACATCGTCGCCAGGTGGCCCACCGGGTACGAGACATGGGTGTGCTCGACGAGCTTGGGGCTGGCGGTCGTGCCGGAGGTGAAGTAGAGCATCAGCGGCTCGTCCGCGTCGGTCTCGCGGTCCGGCGTGAACGGGCGCGGCGCCTCGGCGGCCTCCGCGTAGTCGAGCCAGCCCTCGGCCGGGGCGCCGACGCAGATCCGGGTGTAGCGGCCGGGCACCTCGTCGAACTTGGCGGTGTCGGTGTCCCGGACCAGGACGTGCCTGACCCGGCCGCGTTCGACCCGGTCGCGCAGGTCGGCGGGGCCGAGGAGCGGGGTCGCCGGGATGACGACGGCGCGCAGCTTCATCGCGGCGAGCGCGGTCTCCCACAGCTCGACCTGGTTGCCGAGCATGACGAGGATGCGGTGCCCCTCGCTCACGCCCTGGGCGCGCAGCCAGTTAGCCGCCCGGTCGGAGCGGGCGGACATCTCGGCGAACGACACCTCGGTGCGGGTGCCGTCCTCCTCGACGATGTGCAGGGCGGTGCGGTCGTTGTCGCGGGCGATGACGTCGAACCAGTCGAGCGCCCAGTTGAAGTGGTCGCTGCGGGGCCAGCGGAAGCCCGCGCGGGCGGCGGCGTAGTCCTCGCGGTGCCGCAGCAGGAAGTCCCGGGCCGCCCGGAACGTCTCCGTCGCACTCGTTTCCGGCATGTGCCCTCCTCTTTACCGACCCGGCCGGTCCCCCGGGTCCTCACATGATGTAAACAGTGACCCAGGTCTCACCACCCCCGGACGGGGGTGTCGCGGGGCCGACATTCCATCGGGGGCCGGGCAGGGAGGCGTCAGGGTGCCGGAATCCGCCGACGCGGTCGAGATGCAAGCGGCGCTGCTGCGGCTGCGCCGGACGAGCGGTCTGCCGGTGGCGTTCGGCGGGCTGCTCTCGGACAGCCGCCACGCCAGGATCGCCGAGGTGAACGGGGCGCGTACGGCCGCGTTGCGCGGCCTGGTCATCTCGTCGGGCAGCGGCCTGGGCGGGAAGTCCATGGCCCTGTCGAGACCGTGCGCGGTGACCGACTACCGCTCCTCGCGCCACATCAGCCACGAGTACGACACGGCCGTCGCGGCGGAGGGCCTGCGCTCGGTGGTCGCCGTCCCCGTGGTGGTGCGGCGTGAGGTGCGGGGTGTGCTGTACGGGGCGCTGCGCGAGCCGCTGACGCTCGGGGACCGCACGTTCGACGCGGCGGTGGCCGCCGCCCGGGACGTGGAGCAGGCGCTGGTGGTCCGGGACGAGGTGCGGCAGCTGCTCGCGGTGGGCCACCAGGAGCCGGACACCGCTGCCGGCGCGGCCGCCGGGGCCTGGGAGGACGTCCGGGAAGCGCACCGCGAGCTGCGCGCCCTGATGCCGAAGGTGCTGGACCCGGCGCTGCGCGACGAGCTGCTCGCGGTGTGCGGGCGGCTGGCCTCGGCGACGGGCACCCGGGAGCCCGGGGCGCGCGAGGTCCGGCTCGCGCCGCGCGAGGTCGACGTGCTGGCGTGCGTCGCGGCGGGCGCCACCAACGCGGTGGCGGCGGACCGGCTGGGACTGCGCCCGGAGACGGTGAAGGGGTATCTGCGCTCCGCGATGCGGCGGCTGGGGGCGCACACCCGGCTGGAGGCGGTGGTCGCGGCGCGGCGCGCGGGGCTGCTGCCGTAAGGGCCTGTCGTTCGGGTCGAGCCCCGGGCCCCCTCAGCGGCCGAGGTCCACGAACGAGGCGAACCGGACGTCGTGGCCGACGGCCCGGGTCATCGCCGCGACCAGGTCCGCCGCCTCCCGCGTCAGGGCGTCGCGCTCGGCGGCGGTGAGCGGGCGCAGCTCCTGCACGGTCACCACGGCCGGGGCGTCGCGCGGGGTTTCCAGCCGCCAGACCGCCGCGAAGAACCCGTCCACCAGCACACTGCCGTAGTTCTGGTTGCCCACCCCGTTGAGGCCCTTGAAGTGGGGCGGGATGACCCGGGTGCGGTCGGCGTGGCCGAGCAGGACATTGTCGAACTCGGGCAGGAAGCGGGGCGGTGCGGGGGTGTCCTCGGCGGGGCGCGGGGCGTCGGGCAGGTCGAAGAGTTCGGTGCCGTGCTCGTCGCGGAAGGTGACCAGCCGGGGCCGCAGCCGCTCGAAGACCTCCTTCAGCCGGGTCAGCCCGGCCCAGGCCTGCATGTCCTTGACCGATGCCGGGCCGAACGCGCCTAGGTAGCGGAGCACGGCACCCTCCATGTCCGGCGTCTCCTCCCCCGCGCGGCCGAGCCAGCGTTCGACCGTGGTGAGGGCGACGCCGCCGCTCATGTCCCAGAGGCCGCGCGGAGTGACCTGGACCAGGGGCAGCAGACAGCGGGCGGCGGTGCTCAGGGCCTGCGGATCCGCGTCCGGCCACTCGGTGAGCAGCCGTGTGCGGATCTCCTTCGGGGTGCGGGGCGCCTCCTCGACGTACTCCCTGCTCAGCTCCCGCAGCCGGTCCAGGTCGACGCCCGTGAGCCGCTTGCGGAAGATGCCCAGCTCGCGGTCGCGGGCCGGCTGCACCAGGGGGCGCAGGGTGAGGGCGTCCTCGGCGGTGTGGGTGTGGATCGTGGAGCGCAGGGTGACGATGCGGACGACCTCGCGCGACTCCATCAGCGTGGAGAGGGCGGCGGGCCGGAACCCCTGGAGGCGGGCGAGGAGCTGGTAGTACGGCGGCTTGGTGTTCTGCGCCTGGAGGCCGACGAGGTGGGCGACCGCGTCCCGGGGGCTCATCGCGGCGCGGTTCAGCAGCAGCTGGCGCTCCAGGGTCGCCCGGCCCAGCGCCCTGGTCGTGAGCACGGGGGCGGTACCGGTGGAGGTCTTCTTCTTCGCGGCCATGACGGCACGCTATGGCGGAATGAGGCCGGATTCGGTCCTAATGGCCCAACCGGGGGCGCCACGCCTTCCCCCGGCGAAGCCGGAATCGCGGCGGGGCCGCCCGCATCATGGTCCGGTGATCGCCGTCCTGTTCGCCGTCCTGACCGCCGTCAGCAACGGCTCCGCCTCCGTCCTCCAGCGCCGCGCCGCCCTCGACGTCCCGCAGACCGAGGCCATGCGGGTGTCGCTGATCGGCCATCTGCTGCGCCAGAAGGTGTGGCTCGCGGGGATCGCGCTGGTGATCGTCGCCGCCGTCTGCCAGGCCGTGGCGCTGGCCACCGGCCCGATCTCGGTGGTGCAGCCCATCTTCGTGATCGAGCTTCCGGCGACGCTGCTGCTGGCCGGGTTCATGATGCGGGCGCGGCTGCCCCGGGCCGTCTGGCTGGGGGTGGCGGCCGTGACGGTGGGGCTGGCCCTCGGCATGGCGACGGCCGCGCCGGGCGGCGGCAGCGACATGGTGCACGGGGCGGCGTGGGTGCCGGCGCTGATCCTGACGGGCGTGTCCGAGGCGCTGCTGATCGCGGGGGCGCTGGCCACCCGGGGCAATGTCCGGGCCGCGCTGCTGGCCACGGCCGCCGCCTGCGGTTACGCGCTGACCGCCGCGCTGATGAAGGACGCCATGGCGCGGCTCGACGAGGGCGGGGTCGGCGCGCTGTTCAGCTCCTGGCAGCTGTACGCCACCGCGGCGGCGGGTGTGGGCGCGCTGTTCCTGCTGCAGAACGCCCTTCAGGCGGGCACGCTCGTCGCCGTACAGCCGTGTCTGACGCTGGGCGACGCCCTGGTCAGTGTCCTGTACGGGGTGACGCTGTTCGGCGAGGATCTGCGCACCGGCTGGTGGGTGCTGCCCGAACTGCTGGCGCTGGGGCTGATCGCGGCGGGGTGCGTGGAGCTGGCGCGGTCGCCGCTGGCCACCGGGAATCCGACGGCCCCGGCCCGCGCGCGCCGGGTCGACTGACCGGGCGCGCACGGACCGGGGCAGGTCGTACGCGTACTACTTGCTGATCGCGAAACGCATCAGGGCGTGTTCGTCGCCCTGCTTGATCTTGCCGGTCTCGTTGATCACCTGGAGCTTCCAGCCGGCGCCGACGCGCATGGCCTTGGCCACGGCGCAGCCGTTGTCGTTGGTGAGCAGGCTCGGCCAGATGTCGGCGACCTGCTGGCTGCTGCCGCCCGTCGCGTCGTAGACCTTGATGCTGACGTTGCGCGCGTTCTGGAAGGAGCTGCCCTTCTTGTACGCGGCGGCGACGAAGACGATCGACGTGACGTTCGACGGGACCTTGGCGAAGTCGACGGTCACCGTCTCGTCGTCGCCCTCGCCCTTCCCGGTCTGGTTGTCACCGCTGTGCAGCAGCGAGCCGTTGCCCAGCGGGTCCAGGGAGTCCAGGCCGGCGAGGCGGACCGGGTCCGCGCCCTGCATCGCGATGGCGATGAGGTCGAGGTCGGTGCCCTTCTTCTGCTTCAGCTTCCCCATCAGCCCGCCACTGCTGCCGACGGTGGGGTCCCAGGAGACGCCGATGGAGAGGTGGGTCACCCCGTCCAGGTCCGCCGGGCCGTCTTCCTTCTTCAACGTGATCATGCGTGATCCTCTTCGTGGCGAGTTTCCTACAGGGTGAGTCTGCCTGGTGTCCTTCCACAGCTCCTCACCAGGGGCAAAATTTCGACCAAGTGTTGGACGTGTGCGGCCGGATCGTCCTGCCTCGGCACGATGTACGCATGCGTGTCCACGTGATAGGGGAACGCCCGGTCCGGGGCGCGGCGCTCGGAGGTGAGCGGATCCGCGTCCCGGACCGGACGTCGGTTGCCGGCCGGTCTCAGGCGGCCTGTTCGCGTACCGCGACCGGCGTCCCCAGGCGCTGATGGCCGCCGCTGGCGAGCATCCGCACCTCCTCGTGGTCGCTGATCTCGGCACGCACGATGCCCGTCTCGTCCTCGTAGACGGGGTGTCCGCCCGCGCCGCTCTGTGCGGTCCGGTGGACGGTGACGGTGTCGTCCTCGACGGCCGACGACTGGAACACGAGCTGGTAGCTCTCCGGGTAATCCATGGCGGGCTCTCCAGACGAATCTCCGGGCCGGCCCCTAGGGGCGTGCCCGGCCTGCACTGTCCATGGTTGCGCACACCCGGCCGGGACGCAGATGCGCATGTGTGCGCCCTGCGGGGGCGGGCATGCGCTGCCTATCCTGAGAAAGAGCCCCGCCGCGGAAAGGGAAGCGCCATGGATGATGCCGACCGGGGTGACGACGTCTATCAGCCCCAGGAAGAGTCGCAGGCCTCCGACCCGATCGAGCAGCTCGACACGGAGGACATCCTCGACGACCCGGATGTCGACGACGAGCTGGACCGGGGCTACTCGCCGCCCGAGCGCCCGTACGCCGTGGACGACGTGGGTACCACCGCCGCCGAGCAGCAGCGGGGCGAGACCCTGGAGAGCCGGCTCGCCCGCGAGGTGCCCGAGGACGGCGTCCCGCCCGGGGACGGGGTGGGCGACGTCCTGGACGGGGACGGCGAGCCGTGGGACCGCGAGGTCGGCACCGTACGCGCCGGGCGGCTCACCCGGGACCTGGACATCGACGAACCGGACAGCACGGCGGGCGAGGACGTCGGAATCGACGGCGCCGCCGCCTCGGCCGAGGAGGCCGCGGTGCACGTCATCGCGGACGGGGCGTAGGCAGGCCCGCTCCCCCTTACCCGGGAGGTAATCGACGCCCCGCGCGGCGTCGGACATCGTGTTCCTCACGAGCACAGCGCTCCCGGCCGACCGGCCGGTGAGCCCTACCGGAGGGACCAACGATGACCTCTTACGACGCCGCCGCGCAGCGCTACTTCGCCGCCTGGAACGCCGGGTCCGACGAGCTGGAGAAGGCCGTCGCCGCGGCGTTCACCGAGGACGCGACGTACACCGACCCGCTGGCGGACGTCCGCGGCCACGAGCAGCTGACGGCCGCCATCGCCGGGGCGCGGCAGCAGTTCCCCGGCTTCGTCTTCCGCCCCTTGGGCGCGGTGGACGGGCACCACGCGCTGGTCCGCTTCGGCTGGGAGCTGGTCGCGCCCGACGGCTCGGCGCCCGTCGCCGGTTTCGATGTGGCCTCCCTTGCGGAGGACGGCCGGATCACCTCGGTCAGCGGCTTCCTGGACCGGGTGCCGGCCGTCTGATCACGCGGCGGGGTGCGAACGACGACGCAGGGCCGGGTCGGTGAGGGCCGCCGGGTGGTAACCGGCGTCCCGGGACGAGAGGTTGGTGCCGGGCGGGACGATCTTGTCGATCCGGTCCAGCACGTCCCGGCTCAGCCGCACCCGGTCCGCGCCGAGCTGGCCGGTCAGCTGTTCCAGGGTGCGCGGGCCGATGATCGCCGAGGTGACGGCGGGGTGTTCGAGCACGAAGGCCAGGGCGAGCTGGACGAGGGTGAGCCCGGCCTCGTCGGCCAGCTGGGCGAGGGCCTCGGCGGCGTCGAGCTTGGCGGCGTTCTCCGGGGACGCGATGTCGAAGCGTCCGGCCTGGCGCGCGGCCCGGCTGGAGTCCGGCTGGCCGGCGCCCTTGCGGTAGCGGCCGGAGAGCCAGCCGCCGGCGAGCGGGCTCCAGGACAGCACGGCGAGGCCGTAACGCCGGGCGGTGGGCAGCACCTCGCGCTCGATGCCCCGGGCGAGGATGGAGTACGGGGGCTGCTCGGCGACGACGCGTTCGCGGCCGCGCCGTTCGGCGGTCCACTGGCCCTCCACGATGGCGGACGGCTCGAACGTCGAGGTGCCGATGTAGCGGATCTTGCCCTGGTGGACCAGGTCGGAGAGGGCGCCCAGGGTCTCGTCGAAGTCGGTGCCGGGCGCGGGGCGGTGCACCTGGTAGAGGTCGATCCAGTCGGTGCCCAGCCGGCGCAGGCTGTTCTCCACCTCGCGGATGATCCAACGGCGGGAGTTACCCTGCTCGTTGGGGTCGGTGCCGAGGCTTCCGTGGAACTTGGTGGCGAGCACGACGTTGTCGCGGCGCCCGCCGGCGAGCGCCTTGCCGACGATGGTCTCCGACTCACCGGCCGAGTAGACGTCGGCGGTGTCCACGAAGTTGATGCCGGAGTCCAGGGCGTGGTGGATGATCCGGACGCTGTCGTCGTGGTCGGGGTTGCCGCGGGCGCCGAACATCATGGTGCCCAGGCACAGCGGGCTGACCTTCACGCCCGTGCGGCCGAAATCGCGGTACTGCGTCATCGTGCGTTCTCCTTGACGAGTTCACTGGCATTCAGGTGGTCGACGGCCGCGCCGGGGCCGGTCTCCCGGAAGGCGTCCCACAGCCGCCGGTAGGGGCCGCGGGCGGCGAGCAGTTCGGTGTGGGTGCCGGTCTCGACGACGGTTCCGGCGTCGAGCACCACCACCCTGTCCGCCCGGGCCGCCGTGGTCAGCCGGTGGGCGACGACGACGGTGGTACGGCGACGGGCCAGGACCTCGGTGGCCGCGGCGACCCGGCGCTCGGTGGCCAGGTCCAGCGAGGCGGTCGCCTCGTCGAGCAGCAGCACGTCGGGGTCGACGAGTTCGGCCCGGGCCAGGGCGAGGAGCTGGCGCTGTCCGGCGGAGAGGTTGCGGCCCCGCTCCCCCACCGGGGTCAGGTAGCCGAGCCGGAGCCCGGCGACCATCTCGTGGGCGCCGACCGCCCGGGCCGCCCGCTCCACCTCGGCGTCCGTGGCGTCCGGCCGCCCGTAGGCGACGGCGTCCCGGACGGTGCCGCTGAACAGGTGCGCCTCCTGCGGGACCACGCCGAGCCTGCGCCGGAAGGCGGGCAGGTCCAGGTCGCGCAGGTCGTGCCCGTCGACCCGGACCGCGCCGGCGGAGGGGTCGTAGAACCGGGCGAGGAGCTTGACCACCGTGGACTTGCCCGCGCCCGTGGCGCCGACGAGCGCGACGGTCTCGCCCGGAGCGATGCGCAGGGTCACCCCGTGCAGGACCTGGTGGCCGCCGCCGCCCGCGTACCCGAAGGACACCTCGTCGAACTCGACCTCGCCCCGCAGGGCGGGCACCGGTCGGGGGCTCGCGGCGGGAGGGGTGCCGGCGGGGGTGTTCATCAGGGCGCGGAGGCGGCCGAGGCCCACCACCGCCTGCTGGTAGCCGTCGAAGACCTGCGAGAGCTGCTGGATCGGCGAGAAGAACAGCTCCACGTACAGCAGGAACGCGATGAGGGTGCCGGCGCTCAGCTCGCCCGAGCGGACCTGGGCCGCGCCGACGGTGAGCACGGCCGCCGAGCAGAGCGTGCCGAGGAATTCGACGAACGGGAAGAACGTGCCCATGTACCGCTGGGCGCGCAGCCGGGAGTCCCGGAAGGCCCGGGCCAGTACGGCGAAGTCGGCGGCGTTGCGCTGCTCGCGGCGGAACGCCTGGGTCACGCGGATCGCGGTGACGTTCTCCTGGAGGCACGCGTTGACGGCGCTGATCCGCTCCCGGGCCTCGCGGTAGGCGGGGACCGAGTAGTAGCGGAAGACGGCGGTGGCCGCGATGAGCAGCGGGAGCGCGGCGAGCAGGACGAGGGCGAGTTCCGCGTCGATCACCAGCAGGGCGACCAGCACTCCGGAGACCGTGAGGAGGCTGACCACGGCGGTGATCAGGCCGGTCTGCAGGAAGTTCGACAGAGCGTCGACGTCCGTGGTCATCCGGGTCATGATCCGGCCGCCGAGTTCGCGCTCGTAGTAGTCGAGGCCGAGGCGCTGGAGCTGGGCGAACGTCTTCACGCGCAGGGTGTAGAGGAGGCGTTCGCCGGTGCGGCCGGTGGTCCGCACCTGCGCCACGCCGATCAGCCAGTTCGCGGCCACCACGACGGCGGCGGCAGCGGCCGCGGCGAGCAGGACGTGCCCGGCGTGGTGGGCCACGCCCCGGTCCACGCCGTACCGGACGAGGACCGGCACGGTGATCTGGGCACCGGCGTCGAGGGCGACGAGCAGGAGGCCGAGGAGCAGCGGCAGCCGGAAGGGCCGCAGCAGGGCTCCGAGCCCGAAGCGGGCGTCGGCGGCGACGGCCTGTTCGGTGGGCACATCGGGGTCGGCGGCGGGCAGCGGGAGGCGGGCGAGTCCGGCGAGGAGTTCGGGGCTGGGCGGGGCCGAGCCGAGGACCCCGCCGCCGGGTCCGGCGCGTCCGGGCCCGGAGGTGGCGGCGGCTTCGGCGAGCGCCCTGGCGGCCCGCACGGCGGTGCCCTCCAGCTGTTCGTCCTCGTCCTCCTCGGGGCGCAGCCACAGGTGCGGGGTGGGGCAGCCGGGGTCGGGTGCGACGGTCACGTCGAGGGGGTGGTCCTCGGTGGCCAGGAGAGCGCGGAACAGGGCGGATCGGCCCCGCAGTTCGTCGGGCGTACCGGTGTCCGTGACCCGGCCGCCGTCGAGGATCGCGACGCGGTCCGCGAGTTCCAGCGTGGAGCGGCGGTGGGCGATGATCAGGGTGGTGCGGCGGCGGTCGTCCCCGCGCAGCCGGTGGTGGATCTCGGCCTCCACCCGCGCGTCGATGGCCGAGGTGGCGTCGTCCAGGACGAGCACGGCCGGGTCGCCGATCAGGGCGCGGGCGAGCGCCATGCGCTGGCGCTGGCCGCCGGACAGGGTGAGGCCCTGTTCGCCGACGAGGGTGTCGTAGCCCTGCGGGAGCCGTTCGATGAACTCGTCGGCGCGGGCGATGCGGGCCGCAGCGCGCACCTGCTCGTCGGTGGCGTCCGGCATCCCGTACGCGATGTTGGCGCGCACGGTGTCGGAGAGGAGCAGGCTCTCCTCGAAGACGTAGCCGATCCGGGAGCGCAGCGAGGCGAGGGCGAGGTCGCGGACGTCGGTGCCGCCGACCCGTACCGCGCCGGCGGGCACGTCGTAGAAGCGGGGCAGCAGGGCGGCGGCGGTGGACTTGCCGGAGCCGGCCGGGCCGATCAGGGCCAGGGTCTCGCCGGGGCGGATGTCCAGGGTGAAGCCGTCCAGGAGCGGGGCGCCGTCGCCGTATCCGAAGGTCACGTCGTCCCAGGAGAGGGCCGGGGGTCCGTCGGGCAGTTCGCGGGCGTGCGGCGCGTCGGTGATGACGGGGGCCTCGTCGACGACCTCCAGGACGCGTTCGGCTCCGGCCCGGGCCTGCTGCCAGACCGTGAGCAGGGTGGCGACCTGGCGTACGGGGGTGACGAAGGAGCCCAGGTAGGTGGTGAACGCGAGGAAGGTGCCGAGCGATATCCGACCGTGCAGGGCCATCCAGCCGCCGAGCGCCAGCACCGCGACCTGGCCCAGGGCGGGGACCGCCTGGAGGGCCGGGTTGTAGCGGCTGGTGAAGCGGACGACGCGCAGCCGGGAGGCGAACAGGTGGCGGGCGCGCCGTTCGAGGCCGGTGAGCTCGCGCTGCTCCTGGCCGAAGCCCTTCACCACGCGGACGCCGGTGACGGTCGCTTCGACGGTGGAGGCGACCTCGGCCGCCTCCTGCTGGGCGTGCCAGTTGGCGGGGAACAGGTCGCGGCGGCTGCGCAGCGCGATGAGCCAGAGCAGCGGCCCGACAACGAGCGCCACGACGGTCAGCAGCGGGGACAGGAACGCCATGACGGCCAGCGAGAACAGGAACATCAGGGCGTTGCCCGTGAGGTTGGGCAGGAACTGCAGCAGGGTCTGGATGAGGGTGATGTCGGAGATGGACCGGCTCACCACCTGTCCGGTGCGCAGATCGTCCTGCTGGGCACCGCCGAGCCGGAGCAGCGCGGCGAACGCGTCGTTCCGCAGGTCGTACTGGACCCCCAGGGAGAGCCGCCCCGAGCGGTAGCGGCGGGTGAAGCTCGCGCCGAACCGGAGCGCGCCGAGTGCGGCGAGCAGTCCGGTCCAGGGGACGAGCGAGGCGGTGGTGCCGGCCGCCACCCCGTCCACCACGTGCCGCAGCACGAGGGGCAGGGCGGCGGTGGCGACGGCGGCGGTCACGGCGGCGCCGAAGGCCGTGAAGAGATCGGTGCGGTGGCGCAGGCAGTAGCCCAGCAGCCGCCGCGCCCAGCCGGGCGGCGGCTGCCGGACGGTGCCCATACCGGTCCCCGGATGCGGACAGTCGGTCACCGGGCCTCCGCCAGACCGATGCCGTAGTCGCCGGCGCCGCGCACGATGTCGTCGAAGAGGCGGTTGGCGGGGCGCGGCAGCCCGTAGTGGCCGCGCAGGGTGCTTGCGGTGTACTCGGTGCGGAACAGGCCGCGTTCCTGGAGGATCGGCACCACCCGGTCCACGAAGACCTCCAGGCCGGACGGGAGGACGGCGGGCATGATGTTGAAGCCGTCGGCCGCGCCGCTGTCGTACCAGTGCTCGATGGTGTCCGCGACCTGCTCGGCGGTCCCGGCGAAGGTGCGGTGGCCGCGCCCACCGCCGAGCCGCCCGATGAGCTGACGCACGGTCAGCCTCTCGCGCCTGGCCAGCTCCACGATGAGGGTGTAGCGGCTCTTGGCGCCCTCGATGTCGTCCTCGGTGGGGATGTCCTCAGGGAGTTCCGCGTCGAGGTCGAGGTCGTCGGGGGCGATCTTCAGCCGCTTGGCGAGCTGGATCTTGGCGTACTCGGGGACGATGAGGTTCTCCAGCTCGGCGTCGAGCTCCAGCGCCTCGGCCTCGGTGTCGCCGATGACGGGGACGATGCCGGGCAGGATCTTGATGCCGTCGGGGTTGCGGCCGAGGGCGGTGGCGCGCTCCTTGACGTCCTTGTAGAAGGCGATGCCCTCCTCCAGGGTCTGCTGGGCGGTGAACACCGCCTCCGCGTACCGGGCGGCGAAGTCCTTGCCGTCCTCGCTGGAGCCGGCCTGAACGAGCAACGGGTAGCCCTGCGGGGGCCGTTGTACGTTGAGAGGCCCGTCGACGCGGAAGAACTCGCCCCGGTGCCCGATCTGCCGCACCCGCTCGGCCAGGGCGTGCACCCCGCGCTCCTTGTCGGCGATCACCGCGTCGTCGGCCCAGCTGTCCCAGAGCTTGGTGGACACCTCGACGAACTCGCCGGCGCGCCGGTAGCGGTCGCGGTGCAGCGGGGTGTCGTCGAGGCCGAAGTTGCGGGCCGCGTCGGCCCCCGCGGTGGTGACGATGTTCCAACCGGCCCGGCCGCCCGAGACGTGGTCCAGCGAGGCGAACCTGCGGGCCAGGTTGTACGGCTCGTTGTAGCTGGTGGACGCGGTGGCGATGAGGCCGATGTGGCGGGTCGCCCCGGCGAGGGCGGTGAGCAGGACGGTGGGTTCCAGCTTGGCGGCGGGCCGGCGGCCGGGGTCGCCCATCAGGACGGGGCTGTCGGCGAGGAACAGCGAGTCCAGCCTGCCGCGTTCGGCGATCCGGGCGAGGTTCTTGTAGTGCTCGATGTCGGAGTTGGCCTCGGCCGGGCTCTCGGGCAGCCGCCAGGACGCCTCGTGGTGGCCGGTGGACATGAGGAAGGCGTTGAGGTGGAGCTGCTTGCGCTCGGGTGTGCGGGTCATCGGGAGTCCTTCTTCGCTTCGGTGAGGGGCTGGGGCTGGGGCTGGGGCTGGGCGACCCCGAGGGCGGTGAGCAGGGTGTCGCGGTACTCCTGGAAGCGCGGGTCGCGGCGGGAGCGCGGGGTCGGGAGGTCGACGGTGAGGTCGACGGAGATCCGGCCGTCCTCCAGGACCAGGACCCGGTCGGCCAGTTCGACGGCCTCGTCGACGTCGTGGGTGACCAGGAGCACCGCGGGGCGGTGGCGTTCGTAGAGTTCGCGCAGCAGGTCGTGCATCTTGATCCGGGTCAGCGCGTCCAGGGCGCCGAACGGCTCGTCGGCCAGGAGGAGTTCGGGCTCGCGGACCAGGGCGCGGGCGAGGGCGGCGCGCTGCTGTTCGCCGCCGGACAGCTCGTGCGGCCAGGAGCGGTCGCGGCCCTCCAGGCCGACCTCGGCGAGGGCGGTGAGACCGCGTTCCCGGGCGCCGGGGCCGCGCAGGCCGAGGGTGACGTTGTCGATGAGCCGGAGCCAGGGCAGCAGCCGGGAGTCCTGGAAGGAGAGCGAGACCCGGTCGGGGACGGTGAGTTCGCCGGAGCCCGCCACCATGTGGTCGAGGCGGGCGACAGCTCGCAGCAGGGTCGACTTCCCGGAGCCGCTGCGCCCGAGCAGTGCGGTGAACTCGCCGGGCGCGACGGTGAGATCGAGTTCCTTGAGGATGTCGCGGTCGCCGAAGCGGCGGACCAGTTTCCGGGTGCGGATGGCGGGGCGCGGGGCGAGGGCCGTCGCGCCGGGGGCGGTCAGCCCGCCAGGGTGCGTCGCCATGACAGGACCTTCCTCTCGACGGCGCGTACCGCCGCGTCCGATGCGAAGCCGAAGATCCCGTAGGCCACCAGGCCCACGATGATCACGTCGGACTGGGCGTACTGCTGGGCCTGGAACATCATGTAGCCGATGCCGCTGGTGGCGTTGATCTGCTCGACGACGATCAGCCCGAGCCAGGAGGCGGTGACGCCGAGGCGCAACCCGACGAAGAAACCGGGCAGCGAGCCGGGCACGACGACCTTGCGGATGAACTGCGCCCGGCTCAGATCGAGCCCCTCCGCGAGTTCGACGTAGCGGCTGTCGATGCCGGTGAGCGAGGCGTACGTGTTGATGTACATGTTCACCGCGACGCCGAGCGCGATCACGGTGACCTTCATCTGCTCGCCGATGCCGAGCCACAGGATCAGCAGCGGCAGCATGGCCAGGGACGGAATCGCGCGCTTGATCTGGAGCGGGCCGTCCAGGAGGTACTCGCCGGTGCGGCTCAGCCCGGCGGCGACGGCGAGGAGGACCCCGGCGCCCACCCCGAAGAAGAGGCCGAGTCCGGCGCGCTGGAGCGAGATGAGGACGTTGTCCTGGAGACGGCCGCTGGAGACCAGGTCCGACGCGGTGGAGAGGACCGTGCCGGGGGCGGAGAGTATCCGGGGGTCCAGGTAGCCGGTGGCGGAGGCGGCCCACCACAGGGCGATGACCAGGACCGGGCCGATGAGCCGGCCGAAGGGGACGGCCCGGCCGGGGCCCAGCCGTCTGCGGGTCTTCGGGGCGGAGGCGGGTGCGACGGCGGGCGCGGCGGACTTCACCGGTGGTACGGCGGGCCGGGTGGTGTGCGTCAACAGCTCGGTCATGACTTCTCCCGGTACTCGGCGGGTACGGCCTTCGCCGCCAGCCCCTCGAAGCGGCGGTCGAACAGCTCGGTGGCGTCCTGCTCCGGTACGAATCCGCCGGCGGCGAGCAGGTCGGCGGTCTCCTGCTCCCAGGCGATGGCCTCGTCCCAGGAGGCGGGGAAGAGCGGCTTGTTGAGCGAGGCGACGATGCGCTTGCCGTCCTCCCGGGAGACGCCCTGGTCCTTGACGTAGTACGTGTCGATCCACTCGTCGGTGTTCTCCCACGCCCAGACCTGGCCCCGGGCCCACAGCGGGACGAAGCTGCGGACGGCGGCGGCCTTGGCGGGGTCGTTCAGCACCTCGTTGGGCGCCCAGAGCACCGAGAGCAGGTCCACCACGTCGGTCTTCACGCCGCGCGCCCCGTCCTTGCCGTACTGGCTGAGGTACTTGGTGAGGGTGGGTTCGCCCAGCGGGGCCACGTCGACCTGCTTGGACTGGAGGGCGGTGAGGAACTGGGTGCTGGGGAGGGCCACCAGCTCCACGTCCTTGTCGGCGATCCCCGCCTCCTTCAGCGCCCGCAGGACGACGACGCCCTGGGCCTGTCCCTGGGAGAACCCGATCTTCTTGCCCCGGAAGTCGTCGACGGACCGGATTTCGGAACCGGGTGCGGTGGCGAAGACGTAGGAGGGGTTGTTCCGCACCTGCACGGCGACGATCTTCGCGCCGACGTCGATGGCGTGGGCCTGGATCGGCGGAATTCCGGCGTTGACGGCCAGGTCGATGGAATGGGCCCGGAAGCCCTGGATGATATCGGGGCCCGCGCTCAGGTTGGGCCATTGCGAAACCGTGAAGGGAAGATCCTTCTCCAGTCCTGCGGGGCCGAGTTGGAGTCGCGTGGATCGCACGGCGACGGAGAGTTTCGTACCGGGTGGCGGTGCCCCGGAAGGCAATTTTCCGGCCGGTTCGGCGCTCGCGGCGGATTTCGTCTGCGGGGAGCAGGCGGCGAGCGTGCCGATGAGGGCGGTGCCGGTGAGGGCGAGGAACGACCGGCGGCCGAGAGGCGGTGAGGTGTGCTGGCGTGGCATGGGTGAGGTCCTGATCCGGGTCAGAGGGAGAGGTAGGCGCCGTCGTGGAAGAGCAGGGGGCTGCGGCCCTCGTCGAGCTGGGCGTCCACCACCCGGGCGATGACGATGCGGTGGTCGCCGGCGGGCACGATCTGCTCGGTCTCCACCCGCAGGTGGCCGGCCACGCCGTCGAGCAGCGGTTCGCCGCCGGGCAGGCGCTGCCAGCGGGTCGGGGCGGCGAAGCGGTCGATGCCGCTGGTTGCGAACGTGGCTGCCAGGGGCTGTTGTTCGGCGCCGAGGAAGTGCACGACGGCCGTACGGGCGTGCTCGAAGTGCGGCCACGACGAGGTTGTGGTCCCGATGCCGAACGAGATCAGCGGCGGGGTGAGCGAGAGCGAGGTGAGCGAGGTGGCGGTGAAGCCGACGGGGCCGCGTCCGGAGTCGGTGGTGATGACGACGACCCCGGCGGGGTAGCGGCGGAACGCCTTCCGGAAGCGGTCGGGGGCGACTCCCGCCGGGGCGGGGGCGGCGGCCTGGGCGGCGTACGAGGGCACAGTGACGGTCAACGTGTCTCCCGAAGGTGAGAAGCCCGAAAAGGGCAGCACGAAAGATGCGGCTGGAATCGCGCGAAGGCGTGAATGAGCACGGCGAGGCGCGCGTGGACGCGCGGAACGTTCGCCGGATATCAGCGGGTGTTTACCGGAGGCCCGGACAGCGGCCGCGACACGGGCGCAGCGGGGCGGCCGTGGAAGCGCACGAGCGGAAGGGACGCGTCATCGAGGACGCTTTCCCTGAATTCCGCTGTCGGCTGGTCATGAATCCATCATCCCGTCGGGCTCCGCGGCCGGTCAACAATGCAACTGACTGAATTAAGTCGGATTACGGGAGGGGGCCCGCGGGTCCGGATTCAGGACACCGCGGGCAGCGCCGGCCACGGCCCGAGCGGGTCCGTGTACAGCGAGCCGAGGGCCACCGCGCCGCCCGCCACGGCCAGCACCGAGCCGGTGAAGCTGCTCGGCACCACGGCCCGCTCCGGGTCGTCGCACACCGAGGAGCGCTCGGCCACCTCCGCGCGCAGATCGGCCAGGCACTCCGGCATCCGCCCGGCCCCCGGCTCGACGACGACGAGGACCTCCGGGTCGAACATGTCCAGGAGGAGCGCCGCGGCCCGCCCCACCAGCCGGGCCCGCCGCCGGAACAGGGCCACCGCCCGCGCGTCCCCGGCCAGCGCCCGGTCGAGCAGCTCCGGGAAGGACCCGGTCACCAGCCCCTGGGCGGCGGCGCGCCGCACCATGGCCCGCTCCGAGACCTCCGACTGGAGGCAGCCGGACCGCCCGCAGGAGCACGGCTCCACGCCGCCCGATCCCCCGGCTTCCAGGGGCAGATGGGCGACGCTGCCCGCCCCGGAACGCGGTCCCCGGTGCAGGGCGCCCTCGGTGGCGAAGGCGGCGTCGACGACCGCGCCGACGAAGAGCAGGACTGTGCTGGCCCGGGTCGACTCCTGGCCGAACAGCTGCTCGGCCCGGGCGAGGGCGCGGGAGTGGCTGTCGACATGGACGGGCAGCCCGGTCGAGGCGGCGAGCAGGTCGCGGGCGGGGACGTCCCGCCAGCCGAGCTGGGGGTGCGCGATGATCACCCCGTTCTCGGGGTCGACGCGGTGCCCGGTGGCGAGGCCGAGGGCGAGGACGGTGCGTCCGCCGGCGTGGGCGGCGGCCAACGGGGGTAGCCGGGCCCCGAGTTCGGCGAGGAGGCGGTGGGGTTCTGTGGTGCGGTGGGGCTGCCGGTCCTGGGCGACGATCCGGCCGCGCAGGTCCATCAGCGAGAGGGTGGAGTGGGCGACGGCGACGTGGGCGCCGGCGACGAGATAGCCGCCGGTGTCGATCTCGACGGGTATGTGCGGGCGGCCGAGGCCCTTGGGTCCGGCGGTCTCGGCGCTCTGGCGGACCAGGCCCCGGGCGAGCAGCCGGCCGACGTGCCCGCTGACGGAGGCGGGCGAGAGGCCGGTGAGGCGGGCGACGGTGGACCGGGCGACGGGGCCGTGGTCCAGGATCGCGCCGAAGACGGAGCCGGTGCCGGTCGGGCGGCGGCCGGGGGCCGGGGCCGGTATGTCGGCGCGGCGCAGCGGGGCGGCGGGGGTCTCGTGGGTACGGCGGACGGGGGCGGACAGACTCTTCACAGTCTCTTCCAGGTCCTCGGGGGCGGCGACGGTCGCGGTGTCGGCGTGGCACGGGGCGCGGTCGCGGGGTCCTCGGGGAGCGGGAGGGCGGCGCGGGCGGGGTGCCTCAGGCGCGGTGACACACGGCGGAGCACACCCGCTTGAGGTCGATGTGACCCCGCGTCGTGAGATGTGCGGATCGCTGCATGCCGCGCAAGGTAGCCGGGTGGGCGCAACCCGGTCAAACCATCGCCGCATCCTGGACAGCTCCGCTAGGGCCTGTATCGAGTTGTGGCGCGGGAGAAGGAGCGGCGTTCGGTGCGTGCGATCACGGTGCGGTGGGGATGTCCTCGTAGCGGAGCTACTTGGGCATTTCGGCCGTGCCGTGAGCGTGCGTGCCGGGCGTCGCGACGCCGCGCCACAACTCAATGCGGGCCCTAGCACCGAACGTTTTCCGGAATTCACCCCTGATGCCTTGTCATCGCCTGTTCTACGCGCATAGCTTGTGCTCCCTCACCACACTCTGAGGGGCATTCTCCGTGCGCATATCCACCACCCGTTCCGCCCTGCTGGCCGGCGCGGTAGCCGTGACGCTCTCGGCGACCGCGCTGCCCGCCGCCTTCGCGGCCCCGTCCTCGTCCGCCGTGATCTCCGAGGTGTACGGGGGCGGCGGGAACTCGGGTGCGACGCTGACCCGTGACTTCGTCGAGCTGGCCAACGCCGGCTCCGCCGCGTACGACCTGTCCGGCCTGAGCGTCCAGTACCTGCCCGGCGCCCCGTCGGCGGGTTCGCAGTGGCAGGTCTCGGCGCTGACCGGCTCCGTCGCGCCCGGCGGCCGCTACCTCGTCGCGCAGGCGGCGGGTACCGGCGGCACGGTGGCCCTGCCCACCCCGGACGCCACGGGCACCGTCGCGATGTCCGCCACCGCGGGGACGGTCGCCCTGGTCTCCGGTACCACCCCGCTGACCTGCAAGACGGCCGCCGACTGCGCCGCCGACACCCGGATCGTGGACCTGGTCGGCTATGGCACCGCGGTCGTCCGGGAAGGCAGCGGACCGGCGAAGGGCGCCTCCGCCACCGCCTCCGTGGCGCGGGCGGCCTCGCTCGCGGACACCGACGACAACGCCGCCGACCTCGCCGCGGCGGCCCCGTCCCCGGTCAACGCGGCCGGCGAGACCTCGGGCGGCGGCGAGGACCCGGGCGACCCGGGCAACCCCACCGAGCCCGGCACCGTGCGCGTCCACGACATCCAGGGCACCACCCGGGTCTCCCCGCTGGACGGCAAGGCGGTCACCGGGGTGCCCGGCGTCGTCACGGCGGTGCGCACCTCGGGTTCGCGCGGTTTCTGGATCCAGGACACCGCGCCGGACGCCGACCCGCGCACCGGCGAAGGCGTCTTCGTGTACACCGGCTCCGCCGCCCCGGCCGTGAAGGTGGGTGACTCGGTGCTGGTCAGCGGCACCGTGGACGAGTACTACCCGTCGTCCACCACCCAGTCGGTCACCGAGATCACCGCGCCGAAGGTCACGGTCCTCTCCTCCGGCAACGCGCTGCCCGCCCCGGTGGTGCTGGACGCGAAGGCGGTGCCGTCGAAGTACGTGCCCTCGGCCGGCGGCGGCTCGATCGACGCGCTGCCCCTGGAGCCGTCGACGTACGCCCTGGACCTGTACGAGTCCCTGGAGGGCACCCGGGTGCAGATCGCCGACACCCGCGTGACGGGCGCGACGACCGCGTACCACGAGGTCTGGGTGACGGTCGAGCCGAAGCAGAACCCGACCCGGCGCGGCGGCACCCTCTACGCCTCGTACACCGACCAGAACACCGGCCGGATCAAGGTCATCTCGCTGGACCCGGCCGCGCCGGTGCCCACCGCGAACGTGGGTGACGTGCTCGCCGGCACCACCTCCGGCGTCCTGGACTACGACTCGTACGGCGGCTACAACCTCCAGGCCACCGCGCTCGGCAAGGTCACCGACCACCACCTGCCGCGCGAGGTCACGCGCAAGCAGAAGGGCAAGGAGCTCGCGGTCGCCACGTACAACGTGGAGAACCTCGACGCGCTCGACGACCAGGCCAAGTTCGACACCCTGGCCGAGGGCGTCGCGGTCAACCTGTCCTCCCCCGACATCGTGTCGCTGGAGGAGATCCAGGACGACAACGGCGCGGTCAAGGACGGCACGGTCGGCTCCGAGGCGACGCTGAAGCGGTTCACGGACGCGATCGTCGCGGCGGGCGGCCCCCGCTACTCGTGGCGCTATGTCGCCCCGCAGGACGGGAAGGACGGCGGCGAGCCCGGCGGCAACATCCGCAACGTGTTCCTCTTCAACCCGAAGCGCGTCGGTTTCGTGGACCGTCCGGGCGGCGACGCGACGACGCCCGTCGCGGCCGTGAAGACGAAGAAGGGTGTCACGCTGTCGGTGTCGCCGGGCCGGATCGCCCCGGCCAGTGCGGCCTGGGACGACAGCCGCAAGCCGCTGGTCGGCGAGTTCCGCTTCCACGGGAAGCCGGTCTTCGTCGTCGGCAACCACTTCGCGTCCAAGGGCGGTGACCAGCCCCTGCACGGCCGCTACCAGGAGCCGGTGCGCAGCTCGGAGACCAAGCGCGTGCAGCAGGCGAAGGAGGTCAACATTTTCGTCAAGTCGCTGCTCTCGGCGGACAAGTCGGCGCGGGTCGTGGTCCTCGGTGACCTCAACGACTTCGCCTTCTCGCCCACCGTCGGCGCGCTGACCGACGGCAAGGTGCTCAAGCCGCTGATCACCACGCTGCCGAAGAACGAGCAGTACAGCTATGTGTACGAGGGCAACTCGCAGACGCTCGACCACATCCTGACCAGCCCGGGGGTGCGCCGCTTCGACTACGACGTGGTGCACATCAACGCGGAGTTCGCCGACCAGGCGAGCGACCACGACCCGCAGATCGTGCGGGTCGACGTGAACGCCCCCGAGCACGGGCACGGCGGCCACCACTGACCCGGCACGCGGGCGGGCGGTTCAGCCGCCCGCCCGCGGCAGGGCATGACCGGCCGTCCCCGTGCGCGGCCGCGGCAGCGCGGCGAGCGGCAGCAGCGCGGGGGCGGACTCCAGCGGCCGGTCGGTGACGAAGCGCGCCACCAGGTCCGCCACGTCGTCGGGCCGCTCCAGGACCACCCAGTGGTCCGACTCCCCGATGGTCAGGAAGCGGCTGCCCTCGATCGTCGCCGCGAAGGCGCGCTGCCGCTGCGGCGAGGTCACCGTGTCGTGCTCGCCGGCGAAGACGAGCGCGGGCACCCCTCTCAGTCCGCCGGAGAAGTCCGGGTGGTGGTCGAGCGCCCGGCGCAGCGAGCGCTCCGCGTGCGGCGAGTGCGTGAGGGCGTGCACGAAGGACCGGCGGACATAGCGCAGGGCGAGGTCCCTGCGGTGGACGGGGCGCTCGGGGTCCAGGCACATCAGCGCCTCGGCGGTCAGCGCCGCGAGCCCTTCCGTGTCCCCGGCCTCCAGCCGCCCGACGGCCCGGGCCCACCCGCCGCGCTGGGCCTCGCTGATGTGCGACGGTACGCCGCCGAGGACCAGGCGGGCGATCCGTCCGGGGGCGCGCCGGGCGCAGCCGAAGGCGATCGAGGCGCCGTAGGAGAAGCCGAAGAGGTTGACCCGTTCCGCGCCCAGGTCGTCGATGATGCCGGTGACGGCGGCGTGCAGGAGGTCGTCCCGGGTGCCGGGCGGCAGCGGGTCGGCGCCGCCCATGCCGGGCAGGTCGGCGGTGACCACGTCGGCGTGCGGGCCCAGGTGCTCGTCCATCTGCGGCCAGCCGTACATGCCCTGGAGCGCGCCGCCGAGCACGACGACCGGTTCGGTTCGGGGCGCGGGCTGCGGCAGGACGCGGTAGCGGTAGCTCAGCCCGTCCACGGCGAGGGTCCGGATGATCTCTTCGGTCATGAAATCTGGTCCTTGGCCCCGGTCACCTGGTGAGGACGAGGGCGGCGTTGTGGCCCCCGAAGCCGAGCGAGGTCTTGACGGCGGCGGCGAGCGCGGCGGGCCTGGCCTCCTTGCTCACCACGTCGACCGGGATGTCCGGGTCGGGGGCGTCGAGGTTGGCGGTGGGCGGTACGAGCTGGTGCTGGAGGGCGAGGACGGTGAGCGCGGTCTCGATGCCGCCGGCCGCGCCGAGGGTGTGGCCGGTCATCGCCTTGGTGGAGGTGACGAGGGGGTGCTCGCCGAGGACGCGGCGGAGCATGACCGTCTCGATCAGGTCGTTGGAGACGGTGGAGGTGCCGTGGGCGTTGACGTGGCCGATGTCGGCGGCGGCGATGCCGGCGTCCGCGAGTGCGGTGCGCAGCGCCCGTTCGATGCCGAGCCCGTCGGGGTCGGGGGCGACGGCGGAGTACGCGTCGCTGGAGGAGCCGTATCCGGCGACGTGGGCGCGGACGGCGGCGCCCCGGGCGCGGGCGTGTTCGGGGCGTTCCATGACGAGGAGTCCGGCGCCCTCGCCGATGACGAATCCGTCGCGGTGGGTGTCGAAGGGGCGGCAGGCGGCCCGGGGGTCGTCGATGCGGGTGGAGACGGCCTTGAGCCGGCAGGCGCTGGCGATCAGGAGCCGGGAGCAGACCGATTCGGCGCCGCCCGCGACGACGATGTCGCAGGCGCCGGTGCGCAGCATCTGGTGGGCGGTGCCGATGGCGACGGTGCCGGAGGAGCAGGCGGTGGAGACGGCCTGGCTGGGGCCGCGTGCGCCGAGGTCGGTGGCGACGCTGCTGGCCGCGCCGTTGACGACGGCGAGCGGGGCGAGCTTGGGCGAGACGCGGCGGGCACCGCGCTCGGTGAGGGCGATGTGCTGCTCGTCGTAGAAGGGCAGCCCGCCGTGGGCGGAGCCGATGACGACGGCGACCCGGCCGCTGTCCCAGACGGCGGGGTCCAGGCCCGCGTCCGCGACGGCCTCGCGGGCGGCGATGACCGCGAGGTGCGAGAAGCGGTCCATGAGCCGGTGCGCGGCGACCCCGAGGACGGCCCGGGTGTCCAAGCCGGTGACGCTGTACATGAAGTCGCAGGGCAGTCCCTGGAGTTCGTCGCGGTGGGGTACGCAGGGCGCGGTCGCGGGGTCGTTCAGCGCGCGCCAGGTGGCCTCGGCGCCGACGCCGGCGGAGGTGACGAGGCCGACCCCGGTGACGGCCGCGGCGAACGGCGGCAGGCGGTAGGGGGCCGTCACGCGACGGCCTTGCGCTGTACGGCGTCGACCAGCTGACCGACCGTGTCGCGCGAGGTGAGCTGGACGTCGTCGAGGTCGACGTCGAGCCGGTCCTCGATGAGGAGCCGCAGCTCCTCCAGCGCCAGGGAGTCCAGGCGCAGCTGCCGGAGGGGCACGTCGGGGCGGATCGCCACGGGGTCGGTTCCGAAGTTCGCCGTCAGCAAGGTGCTGATCTCGTCTGCCGTGCTCATGCTCATCGGGCACTTCTCCGCTGTCGTACGCGGTGACGCCTTGCCGCGTGAGATGTGACTGCCATCGGGGACGCCGGCCGGTCCGGAGTTCTCTGTTATACGCCCTGGCGACGAGGTGTCCGGTCCGCGTTCCCCCGTGCGGTGGGCTGCTGTCCAGGTGTACGAATCCGGCGCGGCGCACGCCTGCTCACGGGCCGTCAACTCCTACGGAGTAGCGCGGGTTCGACACGCGCGCGGACTGATTGTCATACCTTCGGTCGCTCTCTATCGTGAGCAGGCTTCGCGGGTGCCCGGCCCCGTGCGCCCTCCCCCCACAGAGCAGGAGCAGGTATGCCCACACGTGCCTCCGTCCTGGCGGCTCTCACCGCCACCGTCCTGGCCGCGACCGGCGCCCCGGCCCTCGCCGCGGCGGACACCGGGCAGCCGATGGACCGGGCGTTCGAACGGGCCGCCGCGGCGTTCGACGTACCGCGTGATCTGCTCGCCGCCGTCGGGTACGGCGAGACCCGGCTCGACGGCCACGCCGGACGCCCCAGCCAGGCGGGCGGCTTCGGTGTGATGCACCTGGTCAGCAACCCGGCGCGGCACACCCTGGAACGGGCCGCCGCCCTCACCGGCGAGCCGGTCGCCACCCTGCGCTCCGACACCGCCGCCAACATCCTGGGCGGCGCGGCGGTGCTGCGCGGTTACGCGGACAAGCTCGGCCTCGACGCCCGGGACCGCGACGACATCGACGCCTGGTACCCGGCCGTCGCCCACTACAGCGGTACGCGGGGGCAGGCCGCCGCGCTCTACGCCGACACGGTCTACACGTTCCTCGCGGACGGCCTCGACGCGCTCACCCCGGGCGGCGAGCGGATCACGGTCACCGGCCGGCCGGTCTCCCCGCGCAAGGACGGGATCGCCGCCGCGGACACCGGCGTCCGCAGCGCCGACTACCCGGCGGCGCTCTGGGTCCCGGCCGACCCGAACAACTACACCACCGGCCGCACCGCGAAGATCGACAAGGTGGTCGTCCACGTCACCCAGGGCTCGTACGCGGGCTCGATCAGCTGGTTCCAGGACCCCGTGTCCGTGGTGAGCGCGCACTACGTGGTGCGCTCGTCGGACGGCCAGATCACCCAGATGGTGCGGGACGCGGACACCGCGTACCACGCGCGCAGCGCCAACGCCTCCTCGCTCGGCATCGAGCACGAGGGCTTCATCGACGACCCGACCTGGTTCACGGACGCGATGTACCGGTCGTCGGCCGCGCTGACCGCCTCCCTGTGCGACAAGTACGGCATCCCGAAGGACCGGGCGCACATCATCGGCCACAGCGAGGCGCCCGGCAACGACCACACGGACCCCGGCCCCTACTGGGACTGGGACCGCTTCATGGAGCTGGTCAACGGCACCGGGACGGGCGGCGAGACCCGGGACGGGCTGAGCTTCGCCACGTACACCACGCAGCGCAGCGGCTCGACGGGCCCTCAGGTCACCGCCCTCCAGCGGCTGCTGAACGACCAGGGCTACGCGGCGGGCGAGGCGGACGGCAGCTTCGGCGCGGCCACGGCGGGCGCGGTGACGTCGTTCCAGGCGGCACACGGCCTCGACGCCGACGGGGTCGTGGGGGCCAGGACGTGGACGGCGCTGCTGTCCGCAGGGACGACGCCGGTGCTCGCCGAGGACGCGACGGGCGAGGACGTGAAGCGGCTCCAGCGGGCGCTGACGGCGGCGCTCGGCTCGACGGTGGAGGCCGACGGCACCTTCGGCCCGGGCACCGCGACGGCGGTGCGCTCCTACCAGACGGGCCGGGGGCTGACGGCCGACGGGATCGTCGGACCGGCCACCTGGACGGCGCTCCAGTCCGGCCGCTGACGGCCCGGTGGCGTCCCGGGCCGGTCCCGGGGCGTCACCGGTCTGCGCGGTCGTAACAGAGCTCCACGACGCCGGTGCCGAAGGTGCGGCTGCCGGTGAGGCGGAGGGGCCGCAGGGTCTCCTCGGCCGGGAACATCGGCTTGCCCCGGCCGATGAGGACCGGGTGGACGTAGACGCGGTACTGGTCGATCAGGTCGTGCGCCGCGAAGGACGCGGCGAGATCGGCGCCGCCGAGGGCGAGGTCGCCGCCGGGCTGCTCCTTGAGGGCCCTGACCTCCTCGGGGATCACCTCGCGGACGATGGTGGTGTTCCAGTCGGCCCGCTCCAGCGTCCGTGAGTAGACGTACTTCGGCATGTTCCGCCAGATGACGGCGAAGTCGGCCATCGGTCCCTCGTTGGCGGGGTCCTGGTCGGCGGTGGGCCAGAAGTCGGCCATCAGCTGGTGGGTGACGCGGCCGTCCAGCATGCCGCCCATACCGGCCAGTTGCTCGTTGAAATAGCTGTGGAGCTCCTCGTCCACCGTATGCCAGTCGATGTTCCGGCCCGGCCCCTCGATGAAGCCGTCGAGTGACATCGACATCCAGTAGACGATCTTGCGCATCGGGTACCTCACCGGGCGTTCGCGGCGGACGGGGCGATGAAACTCCGCCGACGTTACCGTCCGTGCTTGACGCCGGGCAGGAGCGGCGCATAGGAGTCGGGCATGAGAGTCGCAGAAGCGCGCGCCGCCGCCGCGCACTGGGTCGCCGCCCACGCCCGCCCCGCCCCCGGCTACCTCGGGGCGTACTTCAGCGGGTCCACGGTCGAGCGCCCCGGCGAGGCGGAGCTGCCGGTCTCCTCCGACGTGGACGTGGTCGTGGTGACGGAGGGGAACGAGGCACCGGCGAAGCCCGGCAAGCTGCTCCACGAAGGCGCCCTGCTGGAGATCACGTACGAGCCGTGGTCCGTGCTGGCCGACCCGGACGCGGTGCTGGGCGCGTACCACCTGGCGTGCGGCTTCCGCCACGACACGGTCATCGACGACCCCACGGGCCGGCTGCGCGCGCTGCACGCGTACGTCGCGCCGCGGTTCGCCGAGCCGGATCAGGTGCGCCGGAGGTGCCTGGGCGCCCGGCACCGCGTCGAGAGCCGGCTCGCTGCCCTGGACACCGGACAGCCCTTCGCCACCCGAGTGACGGCGTGGCTCTTCCCCACCGGCGTCACCACACACCTCCCGTTGGTGGCCGCACTGCGCAACCCCACCGTCCGGCTGCGCTACCCGGCCGCGCGGGACGTCCTGACGGAGTACGGGCAGGAGGCCCTCTACCCGGACCTCCTGGCGCTCCTGGGCTGCGCAGAGGTCTCCGCGCGGCGGGTGCGGCACCATCTGGCCGAGCTGACGCGGACGTTCGACGCCACGGTCCCCGTCGCCCGCACCCCGTTCTTCTTCAGCAGCGACCTCACCGAGCGGGCGCGTCCCATCGCGGTCGACGGCAGCCGCGAACTGATCGACCGGGGCGACCACCGCGAGGCGGTCTTCTGGCTCCTGGCCACCTTCGCCCGCTGCCACACGGCCCTCGCCGCGGACGCGCCGGACCTGCACACCGCCCGGCTCCCGGCGTTCCGCGAGGCCGTCGCCGACCTCACCGGCCTCACCGACACCGAAACCCTCCTCGCCCGCCGCGACGAGGTGCTGCGCTTCGTGCCCCGGCTGTGGACGGTCACGGAGGAGATCCTGGCGGCCGGCCCGGAGGCCGTCGGGTAGCGGTCCGTCTGTTACGTTGCCCGCGTGTCTCTTCCTCGTGCGTAGGACCCCGCTCCGACCGCGCCCGGCGTAACGGGTGCGGCGCTCCGGTGTCCCCCCATGCCCGCGGCGCGGCCGAGTCCGCGCCGCCCTCCCGAGGAAGACCATCGTGTCCACGCCTTCGTACGCCGCTGTTCTGCGCGTCCCGCACGCCGCGCGCGCCTTCGCCGCCGCGCTCACCGGGCGGCTCTCCTACGGAATCGCTCCGCTCGCCCTGCTGCTCGCCGTCAAGGACGCCACCGGCTCCTACTCCGCCGCCGGCGGGGTGATGGCCCTGTTCGGGGCGGCCAGTGTGCTGCTGACCCCCGCCCGTGCCGGACTGATCGACCGGTACGGACCGCGCCGCGCCCTGCCGCCGATGGCGGGCCTGTACGCGGTGCTGCTCACCGTCCTCGCCCTGGCCACCTGGCGGCCGGGGGCCTCCGCGCTGGTCCTCGGGGCCCTCGCCACGGCGGCGGGGGCCTGCACCCCGCCGCTCGGCCCGGTCATGCGGACGCTGTGGAGCGACCTCGTCCCCGACCGGGAACTGCTGCGCCGCGCGTACAGCCTGGACGGGGTGGCCGAGGAACTGCTTTACGTCACCGGCCCGTTGGTGGTGGGCGTCATGGTGACGGCCACCGGGCCCGCCGCCGCCGTGCTGGCCGGTGCGGTGCTGATCGCGGTGGGGGCGGGGGCGCTGGTGACCTCGCCCGCCGTGCCGCGCGGGAAACCCGTCCACCGCACGGGGGCGGACGGACCGGCCGCCACCGGCCTGCGGCTGAGCGCCGTGCCCGCGCTGCGGCGGGCCGTGCTGGTGACGGCGGCCGTGGGGCTCTGCCTCGGGGCGCTCGACCTGCTGGCGGTGGCCCTCACCGAGGCGATGCACCGGGCGTCGGCGGTGTCCTGGGTGCTGGCGGCCCTGTCGGCGTCGAGCGCCGTCGGGGGTCTGGCCTACGGGGCGCTGCGGTGGCGGGCCCCGCTCGGGGTGCGGCTGCCGGTCATGGCCGCCGGCCTGGGCGGGGCGGTGGCGGCGGCCGGTCTCGCCGGCAACGTGTACGTGCTGATCGCCGTGGTCGGCGTGGCCGGGCTGTTCGTCGCCCCGGCGCTCACGACCGCCTACCTGATCGCGGACGAGTCGGCGGACGCGGCCCGGCGCACCCGGGCGGGCGCCTGGGTCAACACCGCGTTCAACGCGGGCTCGTCGGGCGGCACGGCGGCGGTCGGGCTGCTGGTGGACCGGCTGCCGCTCGCCCTGTGCTGCGCGGTGGCGGCGGCCCCTGCGCTGCTGTGCGCGGCGGCGGTCCTGGGCGGCGGTGTCCGGCGGAGCCGGGCCGGGACGGAAGTGGTGGACGCGGTCTGACGCACGGAGGCGGCCGCCCACCCCGGAGAGGTGAACGGCCGCCTCGCGCACGTTACTTCAGGCCGAACGCCCGGATGATCTCCTGGTCCACCGCGAGGCCGCCGGCGGCCTCGGCGTGAGCCTTGAGGGAGATCGCGGTGGCGCCCTTCTTCGGGGTCTTGAACCGGGCGGTCCAGGAACCCGTACGGTCCTTCTTGAGCGACACCGCGCTCCAGGTCTTCCCGTCGTCGTAACTCACCGACAGGGACGCCTTCGCGGCCTTCACGGCGCCGTCCAGCCACTCCTGCGTGGTGGACGACAGGCCGATCTCCGTCCACTTGCCGGCCCGGACGTCACCGGCGAGGTCCGTGGCGACGTCGTAGTCGAGCTGGAGCATCGGGATGTCGACCTGGTACGGGCCCTCGGGGTCGTTGGCCCCCGAGACGAACGACCACTCCGAGTGGGTGCGTACGGACGTCTTCCAGGTGTCCGCGTCGCGCGAGGCGTCGAGCACCAGGCGGTAGGGCAGCTTCTCGTCGGGCAGGTCGCCGATGTAGCCGGCCCGGCCCGGGGACTCGTCGAGCAGCTTGTCGCCCTGGTAGACCCTGGACGTGGTGGTGTCGTACTCCTTGTCCGGCATGGAGCCCGAGTGCCCGGCCCCGCCGTCCGTCCACGGGGTGATGTTGTACTGGATGTCGCCGTACTGCGAGCGGTTCGGGCCCCAGAAGGCGGTGCCGAGGCGCGGCCGGGCGACGGGCGCGAACCACTGGGCCTTGTTGGTGGAGCCGGCCCGGTAGTCCATCTCGCCGCCGCGCTCCTCCAGCGCGGTGTCGCTGCCCTCCTCGTTGAACTGGGAGTGGTTCTCGTACCAGAAGGAGGCGCCCGGCAGCGGGTTGACCCACTCGGTACGGGTGCCGGGGAACTTTTCGTACTCCTCGAAGCCCAGCCCGGGGCCGTACTCGGGGATGTCGTAGCGGAATCCGCCGCCGACGACGTCGCGGTGGCCGTAGAAGGTGTTCTCGATCTTCGCCAGGTCACGGGTGGCCGGGGCGAAGGCGAGCGAGCGGTTTGGGATGGTGCCGTTGTGGCGGTCGACCAGGTCGTAGACGTAGCTCGCGAACTTGTGCTGCTCGACGGTCAGCCTCTTGCCGCGCCGGGCGGTCTTGATCAGGCTCTCACCGGCGATCCGCTGGACGGTCGCGACCGGGAGGGCGAGCGTGGTGCCGTAGTCGCCGTAGGACTCCATCAGCCGGCCGTCGCCCTGGTTGACGACGAACAGCGCCTTCGCGCCCGCGGCGACGGCGGCGGCGACCCGGTCGGCCGGGGCCACCGTGTCGCTGCCGCGGATCACGACGGCCCTGCCCTCGGCGTCCAGGTGCTTGTAGTCGGCGGCGGAGCCGTCGCCCGCGAAGACGCTGCGCAGCTTGGCGCGGCTGTCCTCGGCGACCGGCGAACCGCTCTGCACGGTCACCGGGACGTCCCGGCCGTCGGCCGTGACGTCGATCAGCTTCTCGCCCTGGCGCCAGCGGGTCAGGAAGGAGAAGTCGCCCTGGGTGACCTTCTTGGTGGGGGCCGCCCACAGCTGGTCGTACGTCAGCGGGATCTGGTACGCGTCGCGCTGGACCGTGCCGTCCGGTGCGGTGCGCGCCATGTCGTAGCGCAGCTGGCGGGTCTCGGTCTCCTTCGGCGTGCGCACGCTGATCTTGCGGGCCTCGGAGGCGTCGAGGGTGGCCGTGACCGGCTTGTTCAGGATGATCTCGGGGGCGGCGAGGAAGGCGATGGCCTTGGAGTCGGCGGTGTCACCCTTGATGTCCGCGGCGGTCCAGGCGGTGTAGTTGCCCGGGGGCAGGCGGAGCGTGGTGTCACCGGAGACGGCGACGGGCGACAGGTTCGGGTCGCCGAGCGCGCCGAGGACGACGGTGCCGTCCATGGGCTTGCCGGAGCGGTCGCGCAGCCGGAGCGTGAGGTCGTAGAGCTCCTGCTCCTTGTTGAGCGCGAAGCCGGTGTGCGCGACGACGGCGCCGGAGGCGTCCTTGGCGACGACCTGCCCGGAGAACGTGGTGCCCGCGTCCACCTTCGACGGGTCGAGCGTGAGGACGGCCTCGGCGGTGGAGCCGGCCGGGACGGTCAGCTTCTTCACGGAGAGGGTGTACGCGTCCGAGTCGCTGTCCGTCGCCAGGTCGAGGGTGACGTCGGCGGCGCCGGTGTTGCGGTAGGTGAGGGTGCGTTCGGTGACCGGGTCGGAGGCGCTGTGCGGCCAGTCGTACGCGGCGACCGCGACGGAGCCCGTGGCCTCGATGGTCGCGTCGACGGCGGCCTTCACGTCGAGCCGGCCGGTGCCCTGCTCGTACGGGGTGTAGTCGGGCAGCACCTTGGACGAGGTCATCAGCGCGTCCTTGATGCGCTGGCCGGTCCAGTCGGGGTGGCGCTGCTTGAGGATGGCGGCGGCGCCCGCGACGTGCGGGGTGGCCATCGACGTGCCGGACATCGACTGGTACATGCCCTCGATGCCGGGGACCGACTGCGAGGCGGCGGCGTTGATGTCGACGCCGGGCGCTGACAGGTCCGGCTTCAGGCCGTAGCTGCGCACCAGCGGGCCCATGGACGAGAAGTCGGCGCGGCCGTCCTGCTTGTCGACGGCGGCGACGGTGAGCGCCTTGTCGGCGGAGCCCGGCGAGCCGATGGTGCCGGCGCCGTACGCGTTGCCCGCGGCGATCACGAAGAGCGGGCCGCCGTCCGCGGAGAGGGTGTTGACGGCCTGGGACATGGGGTCGGTGCCGTCGTCGGCGACCGGTGAGCCGAGGCTCATGGAGACGACGTCGGCGCCCTCCGCCTTGGCCCACTCCATGGCCTCGATGATGCCGGAGTCCGCGCCGGAGCCCTCGTTGCTCAGGACCTTGCCGACGAGCAGGCCGGCCTCGGGGGCGACGCCCTTGTTGACGCCGTCGGACGCGGCGCCCGAGCCGGCGATGGTGGAGGCGACGTGCGTGCCGTGGCCGTTCTTGTCGTCGACCTCCTCGCCCGGGACGAAGCTCTTCGTCTCCAGGATGCGGCCCTTGACGTCCGGGTGGTCCTCGTCGATGCCGGTGTCCAGGACGGCGACCTTGATGCCCTTGCCGTCGTAGCCCTCGGCCCAGGCCTGCGGGGCGTTGATCTGCGGCACGGAGTCCTTGAGCGCGGCCTCGGCGCGGCCGTCGAGCCAGAGCCTGGCGATGCCGTTGTCCAGCGAACGGGCCGTGGCGGTGCGCGCGATGTCGTTCCAGAAGGAGCGCGCGGTGTCCTTGCCGGCCTTCAGCGCGGCGCCGTGGATGGACTCCAGCTGCCGGACCGTCTTGCTGCCCCGGGGGGCGGCGGGCAGCGAACGGGCCTTGGACGCGGGGTAGGTGGCGATCAGCGGAATGCCGCCGGCCGCCTTGTCGTCGTAGCCCATCTTCGCGAGCGCGGAGACGTTGAAGAGGCGGCGGTCGAGCCTGCCGGCCGCGAGCAGGCTCTGCGCCTCGTCGGGCAGGACGTAGATGTCGTCCCCGGCCTGCTGGACGTGGACGCCGCCGGTGGCGCCCTCGGGGCGGTCCACGGTGACGGTGTCCTGGTTGCCCGTGCCGTCCGTGTAGTGGACGACGTCACCGGTGACGAGGGTGATGTCGTAGCGGTGAACGGGCTTGCCGGTGGGGGCGGTTCCCGCAGTGGCGGGAGCGGGGGCGGCTGCCGCGGTGCCGGTGACGGGCAGCAGCGCGCCGCTCACCAGGGCCGCGGCGGTGGCTATGAGGAGGGTGCGTCGCCCGGCGCGAGCGGGTCTCACCCGGCCGGTCGCGGTGGAGGGGGTGAAAGTCATGCTCATGATCTACCGGTAAACGCGCCGCCGTGGGACGGTCCGCGCCTGGCGCGAATGCGCCGTGGCGGCTACCCGCCGGACGCGGACACCGCGTGGCCGGGGCGTGTGGGGGCCACTTCAGGCCACGGAGCCGATGCGCCCCGCCGGGGGCGGCCCTCCGGGGTGGTGGATCGGGGTGTGCGCGCCGGTGAGCGGGGCGCCGCTGCCGCCGCGCCGGACGGCGATGATCTCGGCGGCGATCGACAGGGCCGTCTCCTCGGGCGTACGGGCTCCGAGGTCGAGGCCGATCGGCGAGTGCAGGCGCGCCAGTTCCAGCTCGGTGACCCCGGCCTCGCGGAGCCGGTCGTTGCGCTGGAGGTGGGTGCGGCGGGAGCCCATCGCGCCGACGTACGCCACGGGAAGCCTGAGCGCCGCCTCCAGGAGGGGGACGTCGAACTTGGCGTCGTGCGTGAGGACGCACAGGACCGTGCGGGCGTCCACGGCAGTGCCGTCCAGGTAGCGGTGCGGCCAGTCGACGACCAGGTCGTCGGCGTCCGGGAAGCGGGCCCTCGTCGCGAAGACGGGCCGCGCGTCGCACACCGTGACGTGGTAGCCGAGGAACTTGCCGGCGCGGACCAGGGCCGAGGCGAAGTCGATGGCCCCGAACACGATCATCCGGGGCGGCGGGACGCTGGACTCCACGAGCAGCGTGAGGGGCTGCCCGCAGCGCGAGCCGTCGGCGCCGATGGTGAGGGTGCCGGTGCGTCCCTGGTCGAGCATGGCGCGGGTTTCGGCCACGGCGGTGCGGTCGAGCTCGGGGTGTCCGCCGAGCCGGCCCTCGTACGTGCCGTCGGGCCGTACCAGCAGGGGCCGGCCGAGGAGTTCGGCGGGCCCGTCGGTGATCCGGGCGACCGCCGCCGCCTCCCCCCGTACGGCGGCGGCGAGCGCGGCGGTGAACACCGGGCGGGCGGGGTCGTCCGCCCGGACCGGGGTCACCAGGATGTCGATGACGCCGCCGCAGGTCAGGCCGACCGCGAAGGCGTCCTCGTCGCTGTAGCCGAAGCGTTCGAGGCGGGTCAGGCCGTCGTCGAGCGCCTCCTGGCACAGCTCGTACACCGCGCCCTCCACACACCCGCCGGAGACCGAGCCGATCGCCGTGCCGTCGCGGTCGACGGCCAGCGCGGCCCCCGGCTGACGGGGCGCGCTGCCGCCGACGGCGACGACGGTGGCCACGGCGAAATCGCGTCCCTGCCCGGCCCAGCGGTCGAGCTCTTCGGCGATGTCCAGCATCTCGGTCTCCTTGGCGGGTGTGGGAGCGGCGGGTCAGCTGACCCCGAGCCAGCTCTCGATGGGGTGCAGGGCGAAGTAGACGATGAAGATCACCGTCAGGCCCCACATGAAGGCGCCGACCTCGCGGGCCCGGCCCTGGGCGGCCTTGATGGCGGTGTAGGAGATGACGCCCGCCGCGACACCGGTCGTGATGGTGTACGTGAACGGCATCAGGACCACCGTGAGGAACACGGGGATGGCCACGGAGCGGTCGCTCCAGTCCACGTGCCGGGCGTTCTGCATCATCATGGCGCCGATGACCACGAGGGCGGCGGACGCCACCTCGGCGGGCACGATCGCGGTGAGCGGGGTGAAGAAGAGGCAGGCGGCGAAGAACAGGCCGGTTACGACGGAGGCGAGGCCCGTCCTGGCCCCCTCGCCGACGCCGGTCGCGGACTCCACGAAGACCGTCTGCCCCGAACCGCCGGCCACACCGCCGATCGCACCGCCCGCGCCGTCGATGAACAGCGCCTTGGACAGGCCCGGCATGCGGCCCTTGTCGTCGGCTAGCCCGGCCTCCGTGCCGACGCCGATGATGGTGGCCATCGCGTCGAAGAAGCCGGCGAGCACCAGGGTGAAGACGATGAAGCCGACGGTCATCGCGCCGACGTCGCCCCAGCCGCCGAAGTCGACGTCGCCGAAGAGCGAGAAGTCCGGTGAGGAGACCGCGGAGCCGTTGAGCTCGGGCGGGCCGCTGCTCCAGATCTTCGGGTCGACGTCCGCGACCTTGTTGATCACGACGGCGACCACGGTGCCGACGACGATGCCGATCAGGATCGCGCCGGGGATGTTGCGGGCCTGGAGCATGAAGATGAGCAGCAGGGTGACCGCGAAGACGAGGACGGGCCAGCCGGCGAGTTCACCGGTGGGGCCGAGGGTCACCGGGGTCGCGGTGCCCTTGCCGACGAAGCCGGCCTTGTAGAGCCCGATCAGGGCGATGAACAGGCCGATGCCCATGGTGATGCCGTGCTTCAGCGGGAGCGGGATCGCGTTCATGATCAGCTCACGCAGACCGGTGACCACCAGGAGGCAGATCACCAGGCCGTACATCACACACATGCCCATGGCCTGCGGCCAGGTCATTTCGGGGGCGACCTGCGAGGACAGGACACCGGAGACGCTGAGGCCCGCGGCGAGCGCGAGCGGGACCTTGCCGACGAAGCCCATCAGCAGGGTGGTCGCCGCCGCCGCGAGCGCGGTGGCGGTGATCAGCGCCGGCTGGCTGAGCACGTTCTGGTCGACGTCCTTGCCGCCGAGGATCAGCGGGTTGAGCAGGAGGATGTACGCCATGGCCATGAAGGTCGTGACGCCGCCGCGCACTTCCCGCGCCACGGTCGAGCCGCGGTCGGATATGTGGAAGTACCGGTCGAGCCATGATCTGCCGGCGGGGACGCGCGAGCCGGGGCCCGCGTCCTCCGCACCGGTCTTCGGCTGCACTGACTGCTGGGTCATGATGCCTGACTCCCAAGGTTCACAGGGGCACCCGCGATGAAGAATCGAAATGCGGGATTTGGGATGACTGCGCTGGCGGCACGACCCGGGGGACGGCCCGAGACGAACTGTTCATGCAGGAAGGGCTCGGAACGGCTGCCGCCGTTCCGGGTGCGGGGGGTTCGGGGCCGCGAGCGGCGCGGGACCCTGGGCCTCCGGGCGGTGCGGGCCGGGGAAGTGTGACGTTCGCCGGTGGCGCGCACCGCCCGGAGAGCGGTGGGGGCGGAGCCCCGGTCAGACGCCGGTGAGGTGTTCGGGCCGCACCGGTGTCCGGTCGAGCTCCAGACCCGTCGCGTTCCGGATCGCCGCGAGGACGGCCGGGGTGGACGACAGGGTCGGGGCCTCGCCGATGCCGCGCAGCCCGTACGGGGCGTGGTCGTCGGCGAGTTCGAGCACGTCGACCGGGATGGTCGGAGTGTCGAGGATGGTGGGGAGGAGGTAGTCCGTGAAGGAGGGGTTGCGCACCTTCGCGGTCACCGGGTCGACGATGATCTCCTCCATGACGGCGATGCCCATCCCCTGGATGGTGCCGCCCTGGATCTGGCCGACGACCGACAGCGGGTTGAGCGCCTTGCCGACGTCCTGGGCGCAGGCCAGTTCGATGACCTTGACCAGGCCGAGCTCGGTGTCGACCTCGACGACCGCGCGGTGCGCGGCGAAGGAGTACTGGACGTGGCCGTTGCCCTGTCCGGTGCGCAGGTCGAAGGCCTCGGTGGGCCGGTGGCGCCACTCCAGCTCGATGTCGACCGCCTCGTCCTCCAGGACGTCCGCGATGTCGGCCAGCACCTCGCCGCCGTCGGTGACGACCTTGCCGCCCTCCAGGAGGAGTTCGGCGGTGGCCCAGGCGGGGTGGTGGGTGCCGAGCTTGCGGCGGCCCATCTCCAGGACCTGTTCGCGGACGGCCTCGCAGGAGTTCTTGACCGCGCCGCCGGTGACGTACGTCTGGCGGGAGGCGGAGGTCGATCCGGCGGAGCCCACCTGGGTGTCGGCGGGGTGGATGGTGACCTGGGAGACGCCGAGTTCGGTACGGGCGATCTGGGCGTGCACGGTGACGCCGCCCTGCCCGACCTCGGCCATCGCGGTGTGCACGGTCGCGACGGGTTCGCCGCCGATGACCTCCATGCGGACCCGGGCGGTGGAGTAGTCGTCGAAGCCCTCGGAGAAGCCGACGTTCTTCAGGCCGACCGCGTAGCCGACCCCGCGTACGACGCCCTCGCCATGGGTCGTGTTGGACAGGCCGCCGGGCAGGGCCCGTACGTCGGCGTGCTCGCCGGCGCTCTCCCACTGGCGCTCGGGCGGCATCGGCATGGCCTTGACGCGGCGCAGCAGTTCGGCGACCGGGGCGGGCGAGTCGACCTGCTGTCCGGTGGGCAGCAGGGTGCCCTGCTCCATGGCGTTGAGCTGCCGGAACTCGACCGGGTCCATGTCCAGACGGGCGGCGAGCTTGTCCATCTGCGCCTCGTAGGCGAAGCACGCCTGGACGGCGCCGAAGCCGCGCATCGCGCCGCACGGGGGGTTGTTGGTGTAGAGGGCGATCGCCTCGATGTCGACGTCCTCGATGACGTACGGGCCGACGGCCAGCGAGGAGGCGTTGCCGACGACGGCCGGGGAGGCGGAGGCGTAGGCGCCGCCGTCCAGGACGATGCGGCACTTCATGTGCGTGAGCTTGCCGTCGCGGGTGGCGCCGTGCTCGTAGTGGAGCCGGGCCGGGTGGCGGTGGACGTGCCCGAAGAAGGACTCGAAGCGGTTGTAGACGATCTTCACGGGCTTGCCGGTGCGCAGGGCGAGCAGGCAGGCGTGGATCTGCATCGACAGGTCCTCGCGCCCGCCGAAGGCGCCGCCGACGCCGGAGAGCGTCATGCGGACCTTGTCCTCGGGCAGGCCGAGCACGGGCGCGATCTGGCGCAGGTCGGAGTGGAGCCACTGGGTGGCCACGTACAGGTCGACGCCGCCGTCCTCTGCGGGTACGGCGAGCCCGGACTCGGGGCCCAGGAACGCCTGGTCCTGCATGCCGAAGTAGTAGTCGCCCTTGACGATCACATCGGCCCGGGCCTCGGCCGCCGCCGCGTCGCCCCGGACGATCGGCTGGCGGTGGACGATGTTGGGGTGCGGCACGTGGCCGATGTGGTGGTCGTCGCGGCCCTCGTGGATGAGGGGGGCGCCGGGCGCGGTCGCGGACGCCTCGTCGGTGACGACGGGCAGTTCGCGGTAGTCGATCCGGATCTTCGCGGCGGCGCGGCGGGCCGTCTCCGGGTGGTCGGCCGCGACGAGCGCGACGGGCTCGCCGTGGTGGCGGACCCGGCCGTGGGCGAGGACGGGGGTGTCCTGGATCTCCAGGCCGTAGTTCTTCATCTCGGCCGGCAGGTCGTCGTAGGTGAGGACCGCGTAGACGCCGGAGGTGGCCAGCGCCTCGGAGACGTCGATGGAGACGATCTCCGCGTGGGCGACGGTGGAGCGCAGGGTGTGGCCCCAGAGCATGTCCTCGTGCCACATGTCCGAGGAGTACGCGAACTCGCCGGTGACCTTCAGGATGCCGTCGGGGCGCAGCGTGGACTCGCCGATGCCGCCCTTGGTGCGGGTGCCCTGGTTGATGTTGGTGGGGGAACCGGTAACGCCCATGGCTCAGACCGTCTCTTCCGCGCGGGCGGCCGCGAGGCGGACCGCGTCGAGGATCTTCTCGTAGCCGGTGCAGCGGCAGAGGTTGCCGGAGAGCGCCTCGCGGATGTCCGCGTCGGACGGCTGCGGGGTGCGCTCCAGGAGCTCGTCGGCCGCGACCAGGAGGCCGGGGGTGCAGAAGCCGCACTGGACGGCTCCGGCGTCGATGAAGGCCTGCTGGATCGGGGAGAGCTCGCCGGTGTCGCGGGTCTCGTCGCCCGCGGCGGGCTCGGCCTTCCAGCGCTTGGCCCGGTCCAGCGAGGTGCCGCAGGCGCCGGAGGCGCAGCCGGTGCCGGGGTGGGCCTCGGCGCGGTGGGCGGCGAAGTCGGCCAGACCTTCTACGGTGACGACGTCGCGGCCCTCGACCTGGCCGGCGGCGACCAGGCAGGAGCAGACGGGGACCCCGTCGAGGCGGACCGTGCAGGAGCCGCACTCGCCCTGCTCGCAGGCGTTCTTCGAGCCGGGCAGGCCCATGCGCTCGCGCAGGACATAGAGGAGGGACTCGCCCTCCCAGACGTCGTCGGCCTCGTGGCGGCGGCCGTTGACCGTGAAATTGACGCGCATGATCAGGCGGCTCCTTCGGTGCTGCGGCCGTTGCCGCGGTATGACTCCCAGGCCCAGCCGAGGGTGCGGCGGGCCATGATCCCGACGGCGTGCCGGCGGTAGCTCGCGGTGCCGCGCACGTCGTCGATCGGGTTGCAGGCGCCGGCGGCGAGCGTGGCGAACTGCTGGGCGACGGACGGGGTGATGATCGTCCGGCTGTCCCAGAACCCGCCCTCCTCCAGGGCGGCGTTCAGGAACTCCTCGGCCTCCTTGGCCCGTACGGGTGTCGGTGCGGCCGATCCGATGCCGGTGCGGACCGTGCGGGTCTCGGGGTGCAGGGCCAGGCCGAAGGCGCAGACGGCGATGACCATCGCGTTGCGGGTGCCGACCTTGGAGTACTGCTGCGGCCCGTCGGCCTTCTTGATGTGCACGGCCCGGATCAGCTCGTCCGGTTCGAGTGCGTTGCGCTTGACGCCGGTGTAGAAGGCGTCGATGGGGATCATCCGGGTGCCGCGCACGGACTCGGCCTCCACCTCGGCGCCGGCGGCGAGCAGGGCCGGGTGGGCGTCACCGGCCGGGGACGCGGTGCCCAGGTTGCCGCCGACGCCGCCGCGGTTGCGGATCTGCGGGGATGCGACGGTGTGGGAGGCGAGCGCGAGACCGGGCAGCTCGGCCCGCAGGTGCTCCATGATCTGGCTGTACGGCACCGAGGCGCCGAGCCGTACGTTCTCCTGGCCCACCTCCCACTCGGTGAGCTCACCGATGCGGTTGAGGTCCAGGAGGTATTCGGGGCGCCGGTGGTCGAAGTTGATCTCGACCATCACATCGGTGCCCCCGGCGATGGGCACAGCCGTCGGGTGCTCGGCCTTGGCGGCGAGCGCCTCCTCCCAGCTTGCGGGGCGAAGGAAGTCCATGGTGGCTCTCTTCTTCTCAATCGTGTCTTCACGCTGGGCTGGGTGACGGCCGGCCCTCGAACTTGTTCATGTCTTGTTCACGCGGTGTGTGGCCCAGTACACAAGCCCTGCTCCACCTGGTGCAGTCACCGAACCCATGAAGCGGTTGGCCGGTCTCCGCTCATGTCTTGTAGATTCGAACGAATGGCGGGGCTCAACAGCCTCACCGCAACACCCAGACTTCACCCGTACCAACGAAAGAGATCGGCGGCGACCCGATGCGGCTGCGCGCACTGCTGGAGAACGACGCGCTGGGCCTGCGGCTGCTCGGCGGCGACGAGGAGCTGGACCGCTCGGTGCGCGGGGTGATGACGACCGACCTGCGCGATCCGAGCCGCTACCTCACCGGCGGCGAGCTGGTCCTGACCGGCCTGGCCTGGCGCCGGGACGCCGAGGACTCGGAGCCCTTCGTACGCATCCTGGCGGGCGCCGGGGTGGCCGGGCTCGCGGCCGGCGAGGCGGAGCTGGGCGACATCCCGGACGATCTCGTCGAGGCGTGCCTGCGCCACCGGCTGCCGCTGTTCGCCGTCCACGAGACGGTCGCGTTCGCAACGATCACCGAGTACGTGGTGCGCCAGGTCTCCGGGGAACGGGCCGGCGACCTGGCGGCCGTGGTGGACCGGCACCGCAGGCTCATGACCTCGGGCCCGGCGGGCGGCGGCCCGGAGGTGGTCCTCGATCTCCTCGGCTCCGACCTGGACCTCCATGCCTGGGTGCTCTCCCCCACCGGCCGGCAGATCGCGGGCGCGGGCGCCCCGCTGTCCGCCGCCGCCGGGGCGGAGCTGGCCGGGCTGCATCTCGCCGCCGTCCGCTCCGGCCGCCGCGCCCCGCACCGGGCCGCGCTGGGCGGTACGACGTATTCGCTCTTCCCCATCCGGAACAACGGCCGGGGCGGCGCCGCGCCGGCCGTCCGCGACGTGCGCGAGTCGGTGCTCTCCGACTGGCTGCTGGCCGTGGAGGCCGACGCGAGCGACTGGCCTGCCGCGCGGCTCGACCTCCTCCAGGGCGTCACCCAGCTGATCGCGGTGGAGCGCGACCGGCGCGACGCGGCCCGCACGGTGCGCCGCCGGCTCGCCCAGGAGGTACTGGAGCTGGTCCAGGCGGGCGCCGCGCCCGCCGAGATCGCCGCCCGGCTGCGCGTGGCCACCCCGGTCCTGCTCCCCGGCCTGGGCACCGCGCCGCACTGGCAGGTCGTGGTGGCCCGGGTCGAGTGGGACGAGGAGGGCGCGTCCCGTGTCCAGGGAGGCCCGGTGGCCCAGGCCCTCCTTGAGGAGATCCTCGTCGACCCGGCCGTGACCGGACCCGACTCGGCGGACCGGATCGCCGTCGCCCACACGGGTGACGAGGCGATCGCGCTGGTGCCGCTGCCCGCCGCCCCGGACCGGGCGGAGGGCACGGCGGGCGACGCCGCCGAGGGCGCGGCGGAGGGCGACGGACCGGCCCTGCACGCCGACGCGCTGCTCGCCGCCGTGCGCGCCCCGCTCTCCGCGGGGCTCGCCGACGACGGCCGCCTGACACTGGGTGTCAGCGCCTCGGTGCACTCGGCTGAGGGGCTGCGCGGCGCCCTGGAGGAGGCCCGGCACGCGCGCCGGGTCGCGGCGGCCCGTCCGGGGCGGGTCTGCGCGGCCGGCCACCACGAGCTGGCCTCGCACGTCCTGCTGCTCCCGTTCGTCCCGGACGACGTGCGCCGGGCGTTCACCGCGCGGCTGCTCGACCCGTTGCGCGAGTACGACCGGCGCCACCGCGCGGAGCTGATCCCGACGCTGGAGGCGTTCCTCGACTGCGACGGTTCGTGGACGCGCTGCGCGGCCCGGCTGCACCTCCACGTCAACACGCTGCGCTACCGGGTCGGGCGAATCGAGCAGTTGACGGGGCGTGACCTGGCGCGCCTGGAGGACAAGCTCGATTTCTTCCTGGCCCTGCGCATGAGCTGAATTCCCGGGCCCCGCAAGGGTCTGAGGCGCGCCAGGGACACTCCCGCCGATTGTGAAAACTTTCACCTGACATTGCCTCGCCCTCTTGGCCCGGCGTGCCATTCCATGCTGTGATGCGGCCCATACTCAGCTCGAAGGCGCGCTCGGGGAGGGCAATGTGGCGCATACCGCCATGTCTGGTTCCGGAACGACAGCAGATGACGATCCTCCGCTCCAGACCGCGGTATGGCGGCTGCGCTCGCGCGGCTGCTGGACGGACGCCGCGGCCCTGCTGGAGCACGACGCCGCCACCGACCCGGCCGCGGCCCTCCAGCGGACGGCCCTGCTGACCGAGCGGTGCCTGTACACGGGCCAGGGCTGGACGGACGCCGAGGACGCCCTGCGCACCGCCGAGGCCATGGCGCACGACGACGAGGAGCGCGGCGCGGCCGCCTGCGAACGCGGCTACCTCGCGTACGCCTCGACCCTCCTCGGAGTACGGGACCGCGCCGACGAGGCCCGGGTGGCGCTCGGCCGGGCCGCCGCCCTGCTCTCCCCCGCCGCCCAGGGCAGGCCGCTGCTCGACTTCCGGCGCGGCCTGATCGCGCAGAACATCGCGGACTCCCCGCAGGCCGCCCGGGCCGCCTACCGCAGGGCCCACGCCGGCGCCACCGCGCAGGGCGACGCGCTGCTGCTCTCCTCCACCTGGCGCCACCTCGCGCTGATCGCGCTGCGCGAGGGCGAACTGGCCGAGGCCCGGCACGGTTTCGCGGAGTCCCTGCGGATAAGGGAGGAGCTGGGCTACCTGGTCGGTACGGCTCCGGCGCTGATCGCGATGGCCGACGCCGAGCCGGAGCCCGAGGCCGCGACCCGGCTGCGTGCCGAGGCGGGCCGCCTCTTCCGGCTGCTGGGCGGCGTGCCGACCTGGCTGGGCCCGCACCTGGACCCGCCGCCGCCGGAGACGGTCGAGGCGAACTGAGCCGGGGCCGGGGCGCCGCGCCACGGCGCTCTCAGCCGTCGGCGCCCGCGAAGTGCTCGCGTACCAGGGACTGGACGACCGCCACGTCCTGGGCGATCAGCGCGTCGAGCAGCGCGGTGTGCTCGGAGGCGTCGGCCAGCAGGTCGGCGCGCCGGGTGACCGGGTTGTCCACCAGGGGCCACTGCGAGCGGCGGTGCAGGTCGTCGGCGACGGCCACCAGACTGCTGTTTCCGGCGAGGGCGAGCACCGCGCCGTGGAAGGCCCGGTCCGCCTCCGCGTAGCTCGCCCGGTCGCCGACGGCCGCCGCGGCGACGGTGGCGTCGGCCAGCGGGCGCAGGGCGCACCAGCGGGCGGGCGGGACGGTGCGGGCGAGCCGCAGCATGACGGGGACCTCGATCAGGGCCCGGACCTCGGCCAGCTCCGCCAGCTCGCGCGGTCCGCGCTCGGCGACCCGGAAGCCCCGGTTCGGCACGACCTCCACGGCCCCCTCGGTGGCCAGCTGCTGCATCGCCTCCCGGACCGGGGTGGCCGACACGCCGAAACGGGCGCCGAGCGCGGGCGCGGAGTAGACCTGTCCGGGGACCAGCTCGCCGTCGACGAGGGCGGCGCGCAGGGCCTCAAGGATCTGACCGCGCACCGAGTGCCGGCGGACCTGGACGCGGGGTGCCTCGTGCGGGTGCTCCCCGTGGGTGTGCTCGCCGCGGGCCTGTTCCGGCACCCGGACGGACGAGGCGGGCACGCCGGCGGACGCCCCGTGCCGGGGCCGCACCTCCTCGCGCGCTCCGCCCTGCTCCACGGGCACCTCCTCGGCCGGTCGCGGGCGCGGCTCGCGGGTCGGGCGCCCTCAGTGCACGATAGGCGCAAGGGGCCCCAGTTCAAACATCGATCCGGCAGGGTAAGGTAAGGCTTACCTGCTGACGATCGTGAATCGGTGGTCCCCGCATGACCCTGCCCGCCCTGCTCCCCGCAGTGACGGCCTCCCCCGTGGCCGACGCGTACGCGCGCCTGACCGAGGTCTTCCCCGGGCTGCGCGCCGAGATCCTCGCCGACGGCGAGAGCGCCCCCGGCGGCCCCGGCTGGGTGGGCGCGCACGAGCTGGCCGCGGGTGGCGACGCCTTGGACACCTTCCTCGCCTTCGACGACGAGCAGGTCCGGCGGGACTACGGGCAGGAGGGCCGGCCCGATGTGATCGCCAGCTTCGGACTGCACCGCTACGCCTGGCCGGCCTGCCTGTTGGTGACCGTTCCGTGGTTCCTGCACCGCCGCGTGCCCCGCGTCCCGGTCGAGGACGTCTCGTTCCAGCGGGCGCTGGGCCATCTGACGTTGCGGGTACGGGAGTTCGCCTGCCTGCCCGACGATCCGGCGGCCGCGCTGCCGGGTGCCCGGGTGGTGGCCGACGAGGCCGCGCTGCGGGCCGAGGTGCTGGACGCGGTGGCCGAACACCTGGGCCCGGTGCTCGACGGCTTCCGTCCGCGCATGCGGCGCGGCAAGCGGGCCCTGTGGGGGATGGCGACCGACGAGATCGTCGAGGGCCTCTGGTACGTCGCCCATCTGCTGGGCGAGGAGCAGCGCGCCATGACGGAACTGGAGGCGCTGCTGCCGGGCGCCACGAAGCCGTACGTCGGCACCGCCGGCTTCCGCGAGCTGACCGGCCCGAACGGAGAATCACTGCCCACCCGGGACCGCGCCAGCTGCTGCCTCTTCTACACGCTGCGCCCCGAGGACACCTGCGTCACCTGCCCACGTACGTGTGACGAGGAGCGCGTCCGCAAACTCACGCCCGCCACCTGATCGACTCCGCCGATCCACACCGCCCGGACGAGTGGCGTTGATTCGAACATCATGCGCACACCACTGAGGGGTGTTCGACCAGATCGTCCACATCGACGACGTCGGGCACCCCATTGGCGTTCTCTTGCCCCGAAACCGTCTGGACGTGAGGGAGTTTCCGCCACGATGGCGTCCGAAACCCCCTACGTGACGCAAGGGACCGCGCATGAGACTGACCGACATATCGCTTGACTGGCTGCTTCCGGGCGCCGTGCTGCTCGTGGGGGTCATGGCGGCGGTGGCGGTCGTCGCGCGCGGCAAGCGCGCCTCCGACACATCCGCGGCTGACGACAGCTGGGAACGCAGCGAGGAGCGGCGCAGACGCAAGGAAGCGCTGTACGCCACCGCTTCGTACGTGCTGCTGTTCTGCTGCGCGGCGGTAGCCGCCGCGCTCTCCTTCCACGGGCTCGTCGGCTTCGGCGAACAGAACCTCGGCCTCTCCGACGGCTGGGAGTACCTGGTGCCCTTCGGCCTGGACGGGGCCGCGATGTTCTGCTCGGTCCTCGCCGTGCGGGAGGCCAGCCACGGGGACGCGGCGCTCGGCTCCAGGCTGCTGGTGTGGACCTTCGCCGGTGCGGCCGCCTGGTTCAACTGGGTGCACGCGCCGCGCGGCATCGACCACGCGGGCGCCCCGCACTTCTTCGCGGGGATGTCCCTCTCGGCCGCCGTGCTGTTCGACCGGGCGCTGAAGCAGACCCGCCGGGCCGCCCTGCGCGAGCAGGGCCTCGTGCCCCGGCCGCTGCCGCAGATCCGGATCGTGCGCTGGCTGCGCGCGCCCCGGGAGACCTTCGGCGCCTGGTCGCTGATGCTCCTCGAAGGCGTACGCACGCTGGACGAGGCGGTCGACGAGGTACGCGAGGACCGCAGGGAGAAGGAGCAGAACCGTCTCCGCAGGAAGGACCAGGAGAAGCTGGACCGGGCCCACATCAAGGCCCTGAACCGGCAGAACCGGGCCTGGGGCCGGCTCGGGCGGGGCGGCGCCCCGGTCGAGGTGGCCGCGCTCGCCCCGGCGACGGGCTCCGCGCAGTCCGTCGCGGAGCCCGCCATATCCGAGCCGGGTCAGCTGCCCCTGCGACCCCGGCCATCCCTGCAAGCCGTGAACCACTCGAACTCGGCGAGCGTCCCTGAACTGGGCGCGAGCGAATCGGCCCCGGTCAATCTCACCGCCGAGGACGACACCCAGGCCCTGCCCCGGCTCGATTCGCTGGAGCAGAAACTGAAGGACCTGGAGCAGCAGTTCGGCTGAGAGGCGGGACGGCAGTCGCGTACGAACCGGCCCTGACGGCCCGCGAGGACCGTCAGGGCCGTTCGCCGTCCAGCTCGAACCACACCACCTTGCCCAGCGCGCGGGGGCTCACGCCCCAGGAGTCGGCGAGGCTTTCCACCAGGATCAGCCCCCGGCCGTGCGTACCGTCGTCGGCGGGCGGTACGTGCGACGCGGGCGGCATTCCGGTGATGAAGTCCCGCACCTCCACCCGCAGGCGGCGGGGTGCGACGCTCACGGCGACGACCGCGCCGTCGTCCGTGTGGACCAGGGCGTTGGTCACCAGTTCGCTGAGCAGCAGCTCGGCCACCCGGGCCGGCTCCTCCTTCCACCGGTAGCGCAGTAACTCCCGTACGGCCCCGCGCACTTCTCCCACGGCTGCCAGGTCGGCCCGGTCCACCCTGCGATGCATCCGGGCCTCTTCATGACACTCCATCGTTTCCCCCGCCCACACGGTCATTCGCCCCCTGTCTCGAAGGTGCTCACGCAATGCATGCCCCACCTACGGGCTGTCACGCTTGCGGAGTCCTGCGGACCGGAGTAAATCGTGCGGGGCTCAGGCTCGCTTGTAGTAGTACTTCATCCCGCTGACGTCGTGCTGGATGCCGCTGCCGTTGGTGACGAAGAAGGTCGCGCCCGTCGTGGTGTAGCAGTAACCGGGGTTCGGGCCGACGAGCTTCAGGGTGCCGACATCGAGCCGGCTGCTGGTGCTGGACGTCACCTTTCCCTCGTACGGGCAGTTGTTGTACACGTAGTCGCTGAGGCGCACCACGCCGTCCTTGGAGATGGTGATGGTGCCTGGCCGGCCCGTGTTGTACACCTCCCCGTACTTCCAGGTGCCGACGAATGCCGCGGGCACCGTGCTGCCGCCGCCGCCCGATCCGCCGGTGGAGCCGCCCGACGTACTGGTCGAACCCCCGCCGCCGGACGTGCTCGTGGAGCCGCCGGAGCTGCTGCCGCCCGAGCTGCCGCCGGTCGTGGTGGAGCCGCCGCCCCCGGTGGAGGACGAGCCGCCGCCGGTGCTGCCGCCGCCCGTGGCCGAACCGCCCGAGGACGAGCCGCTTCCGGTGGAGCCCGAGCCGCCGCCCGCGGTCCCCGCGTCCCGGCCGTTCCTGCCCGGCTCCCCGTCCTTGCCGTCCTCCCCGTCCTTGCCGCCGCCCGCCTTCTTCTTGCTCGGGGACGCCTTCGGACTCTTGCTGCCGGTCGGGGACGCGCTGCCGGCCGCCGAGGGCTCCGGCGCGGCGGTCGGGCCCGTCGACGTGGCCGCCGGGGGCGCCGCGTGCGCGTCGGCTCCCCCGTGGCTGAACGGCTGGAGCATGACCAGCGTGCCGCCCCCGCCTCCGAGGACGACCACCAGCGGTACGGCGACCAGCCAGGGGCGGCGGCGCTTCGGCTTCTTCTTCTCCGCCGTCTCCTCGCCGGCCACCAGAGCCGCCACTTCCGGCGCCGCCCGGAGGTCGATCGTCGCGCGGTCGCCCTTCTCCCGCAGCGGCTCCGCCTCCGCGTCGAGCAACTGGGCGGACTGGCGGGCCAGATGGCTCACCACGGCGGCGGGCAGCCACGAGGAGGCGACCGGACCGGACTCCCGCCCCGGCTCGGCCAGCAGTTCGTCCACGGAGGGCCGGTCCTCGACCGGCTTGACCAGCAGCCCGCCGATCAGCGCCTTGAGATCCGCGTCCCGGACCCGATCGAGCTCGGGCTCGGCCTCGGCGATCCGGTACATGATCGCGTGCTGGTTGCTCGCCCCGTGCCCGAAGGGGAGCGTCCCGGTCGCCGCGTACGTCAGCACACAGCCGAGGGTGAAGACGTCGCTCTTCGGTACCGCGCTCTCCCCGTGCACCTGCTCCGGGGCCATGAACCCGGGCGTGCCGATCATCATGTTGGTACTGGTGAGCAGGGACTCGACGGCGGTCCCGATGGCGCGGGCGATCCCGAAGTCGATGACCTTGGGCCCCTCCATCGTGAGCATCACGTTGGACGGCTTCAGGTCGCGGTGGACGATGCCCGCCGCGTGGATGTCCTTCAGCGCGTGCAGCAGCCCCGTGGCGAGGGCCTGCACGGAGGCGGCGGGCAGCGCGCCGTGTCCCCGCACGACCTGTTCCAGCGAGAGCCCGGGCACGTAGCCCGTGGCCACCCAGGGAAATTCGGCGTCCGGTGCCGCGTCCAGGACGGGCGCGGTCCAGCGCTCACCGACGCTCCGTGCCGCCTCGACCTCGCGCCGGAAGCGGCCCCTGAACTGCGGGTCCGCGACGTGCTCCGGGTGCACCACCTTGACCGCGACGGTGCGGCCGCCGTCGGACCGGGCGAGGTAGACCCGCCCCATGCCGCCCGCGCCGAGCCGGCCGAGCAGCAGATACGGCCCGATGCGCGCCGGGTCCGACGGTGTCAGCGGTTTGATGCCTCCGTCGAGGTAGTCCTCGTTGTCCGCGTGGTCGCCATTGTTCACGCCGGTCATGTTCGAGCGCTCCCCGTGTGTCCCGAACAGCGGCCCCCGGGACCGCCTCCGTCACCTGAAATCCCCATGTGCGGCCGCGACTTGGCACGGCAAAGGTTCAGTGTGAAGCAAAGGGGGCACCAATTGGAACAACTTCTGGAAAGATTTCCGGAACTCTCGCCAATGCTGCCCTCCGGGGCATCATGAGGAGCCATTGATTCCGGAAAGGGGGCCGCCTCGGTGAGCCCGAAGCAGCAGCGTGGTGAGGCCACGGCCGCCCAGGTGCTCGACTGCGCGCTGGAGCTGTACGCGGCCCATGGCGAGGACGGCCTGACTCTGGCCGCGATCACCTCGGCCAGCGGGGTGAGCGCGGGCAGCATCTACCACCACTTCGGCAGCCTCCAGGGCGTCACCCTCGCGCTCGCGCAGTCCTGGCTGGGCCGCCTCCTCGGCGAGGTGGTCGAGGCGATGCAACAGGTGACGGACGCGCGCGGCGGGGTGTGCGCGCTGACGGAGACGTACCTCCGCTTCGTCCAGAAGCATCCGGACGCGGCCCGGCTGATGCACTCGGTCACCGCCGACCGAGAGGCCATCACCAACGCCCGGCAACTCCGGGGCGCCCAGGAGGCCCGGATCGCCCCGCTCGCCGCCTGGCTCCACGCCCACCGGGAGTCGGGCGAGCTGGTCGCGCTGCCGCTGCCGGTCCTGGAGTCGCTGATCCTGGGACCGGTGACGAGCATCGCGCGCCGCTGGCTCGCGGTGGGGGACATCGACATCGAGGAGGCCGCCCGCACGGTCCCGTACCACATCTGGCGCTCCGTCAGCCGCTGAGCGGGCACGGACTCGCGTTCGAGCGCCGGACGCCCGTGGCACTCCGGCGGCCGCCGTAGCGGGATGTGTTCCCTCTCCACGGTTAACTCCACAAGAATTCACCCTGGTTGGCGTTGACGCGACGCTGTCTACGCGCGTCATCATGGACCATGCGAATCCCCCCACGGATCACCACGCTCGGCGGCGCGGCCGCCCTTCTGTCCGCTCTCCTCGTCGGCGGCCCCGTCACGGCGGCCGCTTCGGCGACGACCACGTCGGTCGGCAGCATCTGCTACTCGGATCTGCCGTCCCAGGCCCACGACACCCTGGACCTCATCGAGTCCGGCGGCCCGTTCCCGTACGACCAGGACGGCACCGTCTTCCAGAACCGCGAGGGCGTGCTGCCCTCGCAGAGCACCGGCTACTACCACGAGTACACCGTGATCACCCCCGGCTCCTCCACGCGCGGCGCGCGGCGCATCGTCACGGGTGAGGAGAGCCGGGAGGACTACTACACCGCCGACCACTACGAGACGTTCGACCTCGTCGACCACGACTGCTGACCACTCCCCCGGTCCGGTCCGCGCCACAGTCCCCCACCTGCGGCGCGGACCGGCGCGAGTACGCTCGCCCCATGACCGTGACCTATGTGATCGAGGGCTCCCGGATCACCGGCCCGGACAGCTTCTGGACCGTGGTCGGCGAGGCGGTGAACGGGCCCGGCGGCTACTTCGGCCGCAATCTCGACGCCTTCGCGGACTGCCTGGGCGGCGGGATGGGCACGCCGGACGACGGCGACCTCGTCTTCGAGTGGCGCGACCACGCCTTGTCCGCACGGGCGCTGGGGCACGCGGAGACCGCCCGCTACCTGGAACGGATGGCCGCCCGCGCCCATGAGAGCAACCGCGGCCGCCTGCGGGAGGAGTGTGCGCAGGCGGCGGCGGGGCGCGGTCCGACCCTCTTCGACCGGCTGGTGGAGATCATCCGGGAGCGGTCGGGGCCGGACGCGCTCAGGCTGCTCTGAGGCGGCCGGATCAGTAGCGGGTGATGACGCTCACCTGCCCGAAGTCCCGCACGCCGTACAGGCTGATGTAGTGCGCGCCGGCCGCCGGGTGCTCGACCGTGAGGGTGTGGGCGTTGCCGCTGCCAGTGGCCTTGGCCGTGTACGAACCGGTGGTCGCCCAGCCGCCGGCGCTGTAGTAGAGGTCGGCGTCGCCTGTCCCGCCGCTGGTGGTGATGGTCAGCCGGTCGGTGCCGGCGGGTATGTAGAGGTACAGGTGGGCGTAGTTGCCCCGGGTGGCGTGCTGCCCGTCCCGGGCGCAGTCCTGGCCGAGTTCGCGGGCGTCGCTGCCGGTGCACTGGGTGGCGGGCTCGGTCGGCGGGTTGGTCGTGGTGCCGCAACTGCCGGCCGCGCACGCCGTGAGCCAGGTGTTCCAGCCGGCGTCGTAGCGGCTGCCGATGGTGGAGGTGAGCAGGGTGCGGGCGCCGTTCCAGTCGCCGGCGCGGTAGAGGCCCAGCAGCTTGTCCATGTCGGCGCGGTGCGACTGGAGCATGTAACGAACAGCCAGGTAGCCCCAGTTGTAGACGCGGGTCTGGTCGGCGTTCTCGTAGGTGGTGTCGAAGAGGGTGCGCAGGGTGTAGGTGTGCGCGGCGGCCTGGGTGAGGGCGTCGTCGTAGGTGACGTCGCGGTACGAGTAGGAGACGTACTCCGCGAAGCCCTCGATCCACCAGACGGTCGGGGTGGTGACACCGGCGCCGAAGTCGCCCGCCATGTCGAACCGGCCGTCGAGGTAGTGGGTGTACTCGTGGTTGAGGTTCCAGATCTGGAAGTCCGGCCGGACCCACTCGGCCTCGTAGGCGATGAACCGCGGCTGGTTCCCGGCCGCCGACGGGTCGCCCTCCAGGTACATCCCGCCGTTGTCGGTGTCGATGCCGTAGATGGCTCCGGCGTACGTCCGGTAGTCGGTGCTGGAGTCGAAGACGACCACCTCGATGGTGGTGTTGCGGTCCCCGGCGACGGGCCCGTTGTCCCGGGCCACCTGGTGGAAGTAGGCGTCCTGCCCGCGCAGGCTGGTGCACGCCTTCGTGAGGTCGGCGGAGGACATCTGCTGGGCGAGGATGCGGATGCTGTCGCTGCACGTGTACGAGACCGGCAGGACGGCGCTCTTCAGGCGCGCTGCCAGGTCGCAGGTGCCGTACGCGGAGCAGTTCGCGCTGTCGTAGTAGTCGGCCATCTCGGCGAGGCCGACCCACAGCGGCGCGGTGGGCCCGGTGAGGGAGCTGCGGCCGAGGAGGTCGACGACCAGCGGCTTCGCCTTGGGGCGCAGCGTGTCCTCCTGGAGGAAGCGGGCCAGCTCGCGCCCCGCGTTGGAGGCCAGGTACGACTGGTCGGTGCCCAGGAGGTCCAGGTGGTCGCGGGCGAAGGCGGCGAGCGCGTCGAGCAGGCTCGGGTCGGACTCGACGACGCTGACGAACGCGGGCAGCTGGTGGCCCCGGAAGGTCACGGTGTACACGTTGTTGACCGCGTTGAGCATGTACCAGGAGCTGTTGTACGAGGAGTTGTAGCCGGCCAGCAGCCGCTTGACGACGAAGAGGTAGCGGGCGTTCTGCTCGGCGCTGTCGATGAGGGTGACGGCCTCGGCCAGGGTCTCGCCGTTGGCGTCGGTGACGTCGCGGGAGTGCGCGGAGGCGAAGAAGGCGTCCAGGCCGCCCTGGATGGCGGTGCGCAGGGCGGTGCCGTACGAGCCGACGGTGCCGGGGTCGTAGTACTGCACGTAGTACCCGGCCCGGAGGTAGAGCACCAGTTGGGGCATGCCGGTGCTGCTGTCGCCGGGGTAGGCGGCCGATCCGTCGCGCAGGGCGTTCGCGACGGTGACCATCTGCGCCTCGCGGAAGGCGAGGTAGCCGTCGTTGCCCTTGACGGAGAAGAGGGCGTTGACGCAGTCGGCGGTGGACGCCTTGATCTGCTGGACGAGGGCGCTGCCGGTGCGGCCGGTGAAGTCGCTCACCGAGCAAGCCGCGGCCCGGGCGGGGGACTTCGCCCTCATGGAGGGGGCCGGGTGGCTCGGTTCGGCAGCGCGCGGGTCGTCGTAGTCCCGTCGCAGCGCGTCCTCGGAGGCGCTGAGCGGGGCCCGGTCGGCGGGGCTCACGGCCGCGCCGCCGAGGTGGGCGGGGTCCTGCGCGGTTGCGGTGAGGGCCTGTGCGGCGGGGCCGCCGGGCCCGGGCGCCGCCTCGCCGGCCGTCCGGTGCGCGGTGGTGGCCGGGACGGCGGGCCGGAGCGCGTCCGCCCTGGCCGGGGCGGTGAGCATGCCGACGCCCAGACAGGTCGCCAGGGCCGCGGTGGCGATTGCGGTGAATCGCTGTCGGACCGTTCTCTTCTTCACGTGCCGCCTCCCAGCGGTGTGGGGACCGCGCGACGCTGCGCGGCCGTGGGGGTTGGCGCGGGTGAGGCCGGACGGGGATGAGGCCGTCCACCGGGGGTGACGGGAACGGCGCATGACATGGACACGACCTCTGCGTAGCCGTCAGTACAATGGCACATGTCACATGTCTTTAGGAAGCGGCCGTCAGAACATTCGTGCGGACGTCAACAGCCCTTGGGAGCCAGAGGGTTTGGGAACTACGCCCGACCGGCCGGGGCCTTCGCCGCATCGGTCCGGTCGTCACCGGCCCACAGGGAGCGGACGTGCGACATGTGCGCGAGCATGCAGGCCTCGGCGCCCTCCGCGTCCCCCGCGACCACCAGGTCGAGCAGCTGCACGTGCTCCTCCGCCGAAGCGGTCAACTGCCCGGAATCGGCCAGGCGGTTGAGCCCGAAGAGCCGCGAGCGCTTGCGCAGCTCGCCGACCTCCTCGACCAGCCGGCGGTTGCCCGCGAGGGCGAGCAGGGCCAGGTGGAAGCGGCGGTCCGCCTCCAGGTAGCCCAGGATGTCGTGGCGCCGGGCGGCCTCGACGATCTCCTGCGCGACGGGCCGCAGCGCCTCCAGCTCGTCCGTGAGGCCCATCCGCGCGATCCGGCCGACGGTGGGGACCTCGATCATCGCGCGCAGCTCGGTGAAGTCGTCGAGGTCCTGCTCGGTCAGTTCGGTGATGCGGAAGCCCTTGTTGCGGACGGCCTCGACCTGGCCCTCGCGCACCAGGTCGAGCATCGCCTCACGGACGGGGGTGGCGGATACGCCGAACTGGGCGGCGAGCGCGGGCGCCGAGTAGACCGTGCCGGGACTCAGTTCGCCGGAGATGAGCGCCGCCCGCAGCGCGTGCGCCACCTGGTCGCGCAGGTGCTCCTGCGCCGAGATGGCGTTCAGCGACGTGAGGCGGGCCATGTCTGTTCCTCCAGCACCGTACGGGGCCCCAGAATACAATGTGACGTTGTCCCTGAGGCGGGTGCGGGTTCACAGCAGAAACCCCTCCGGGAACGGGTCGTCGGGGTCGAGGAAGTACTGCGCGGTCCCGGTGATCCAGGCCCGTCCCGTGACCGTCGGGACGACCGCCGGCAGCGTGCCCACCGTGGTCTCACCGACCAGCCGGCCGCTGAACCGGGTGCCGATGAAGGACTCGTTGACGAAGTCCCGGTCCAGCGGGAGTTCCCCCCGGGCGTGCAGCTGGGCCATCCGCGCGGACGTGCCGGTGCCGCAGGGCGAGCGGTCGAACCAGCCGGGGTGGATGGCCATCGCGTGCCGCGAGTGCGCCGCGTCGGATCCCGGCGCGATCAACTGGACGTGCTTGAGCCCGTGGATGTCCGGGTCCAGGGGATGGACCGGCCGGTCCGTGGCGTTGACCGCGTCCATCAACGCCAGTCCCGCCGCCAGCAGTTCGTCCTTGCGCGACCGGTCGAACGGCAGGCCCAGGTCCTCCAGCCGCACCATCGCGTAGAAGTTGCCCCCGTAGGCGAGGTCGTACGGCACGTCACCGAAACCGGGGACCTTCGCGGTGAGATCCAGCCCGGCGCTGAAGGCCGGCACATTGGTGAGGGTGACGGAGGCGGCGGCCCCGTCCTCCACGCGGACGTCCACGGTGACAAGCCCGGCGGGGGTGTCCAGCCGTACGGTGGTGACCGGTTCGGTGACCGCGACCATGCCGGTCTCCACCAGTACGGTGGCCACCCCGATGGTGCCGTGCCCGCACATCGGCAGGCAGCCGGAGACCTCCATGAACAGCACCCCGAAGTCCGCGTCGGGCCTGGTCGGCGGCTGGAGGACGGCACCGCTCATCGCCGCGTGGCCGCGCGGCTCGTACATCAGCAGGGTGCGCACCGCGTCCCGGTGCGCGACGAAGTGGGCGCGGCGCTCGGCCATGGTGGCGCCGGGGAGCGTGCCGATCCCGCCGGTGATGACGCGGGTGGGCATGCCCTCGGTGTGCGAGTCGACGGCGTGGAAGACATGGCGGCTGCGCATCGTCTCTCCCCTCTCAGCCCAGGCCCTCGGCGAGCGCCTTCTCGGTGGCGGCGCGTACGGAGGCGAGGGCGTCCGCGCCGAGCGGCAGGCGGGGCGGGCGGGTCGGGCCGCCGTGCCGGCCGACGACGTCCATGGACGCCTTGATGGCCTGGACGAACTCCGGCTTGGAGTCCCAGCGCAGCAGCGGGTGCAGCCGCCGGTAGAGCGGCAGGGCCCGTTCCAGGTCGCCGGCGACGGCCGCCCGGTACAGCTCGACGCAGCCGGCCGGGAGCATGTTGGGGCAGCCGGCGATCCAGCCGACGGCCCCGGCCAGGGCGAGTTCCAGCAGGACGTCGTCGGCGCCCACGAGCAGGTCGAGCCCGGGCGCCTCCTCCGCGATCTCGTACGCCCTGCGGACGTCACCGCTGAACTCCTTGACGGCGACGATCGAACCCTCCGCGTGGAGCTGCCCGAGCAGCCGGGGCGTCAGGTCCACCTTGGTGTCGTACGGGTTGTTGTACGCCACGACGGGCAGGCCGGCCGCCGCCACCTCGGCGTAGTGGGCGCGCACGGCCGCGTCCTCGCAGAGGTAGCCGTTGGGCGGCAGCAGCAGGACGGACCCTGTCCCCGCATCGGCCGCCTCCTCGGCCCGGCGCCGGGACTGGACACTGTCGTACGAGGAGACCCCGGGCATCACCCTGTCCCCGTCCCCGGCCGCCTCGACGGCGACGCGCACGACGTCCTGCCGTTCCCGGTCGGTGAGGGTCTGGTACTCCCCCAGCGAGCCGTTGGGCACCACGCCGTCGCAGCCCGCGGCGATGAGGTCTCGGACGTGGGCTGCGTACGCGTCGAAGTCGATGGACCGGTCCTCGCGCAGGGTGAGCGGGGTGGCGACCATGACGCCCCGCCAGGGGGCGCGGGTGGGCTCGGCTGTCATACGGGCTCCTTCGAAGTAGGTGCGGGTACGGGCGGCCCAGGCGTCCTCGGACCGGACGGCGCCGGGTACGTGGGCTCACGCGTCCTCGGACCGGACGGCCCGGGCGAGCGTGGAGAGCGGGACCGGGCAGGCGAGCGGGCGCCGGTCGGGTGGCGTGTCGGCCGCCGGGCCGGCGAGGGTCCGGACGGCGAAGCCGCAGGTACGTCCCTGGCACCAGCCCATACCGGCCCGGGTGAGGAGCTTGGCCGTACGGCTGTCCCCGGCGCCCAGCTCGTCGACGGCGGTACGGATCGCCCCGGCGGTGACCTCCTCGCACCGGCAGACCTCGGTGTCGGGGGCGAGCCACTCGGGCCACCCCGGTCCGGGCCGGTGCACGGCCCCCATCAGCGCGGCGAACCCACGCATCCGGCGCCGGTGCCGGCGCAGCGCCGCCACGCGGGCCGGGGCCCGTCCGCCGCGTGCGTCGGCGATCACCGACAACGCGGCCGACTCCCCTTCGGCCAGGGCGAGCCGTACCCCGCCGATGCCGCCGGTCTCGCCGGCGGCCCAGACGCCGGGCACGGTGGTGCGCAGGTCCTCGTCGAGCCGCAGCACGGCCGAACCGTCGGCGTCGGTCCGGGTGGCGCAGCCGAGTCCGAGGGCGAGGTCCAGTTGCGGGACGAGGCCGTGGCCGACGGCGAGCGCGTCGCAGTCGATGCGCCGTCCGGTCCCCGGGACGGGCCGCCAGGCGCGGTCGAGCCGGCTGACCGTGACCCCCTCCACGCGCTGGGTGCCGTGGACGGCGGTGACGGCTCGGTGCGTGAGCATCCGCACCCCGAACCGGGCCAGCCCGGCCCGGTGGCGTGCGCCCTCGGCGAGGCGGTCCGGGTTCGCGGCCAGGATCAGGGGTGCGCGGCCGTACGCCCGGTAGCCGGCGGCCTCGACCAGCGCGGGCACCTGCGCCCCGGCGCGGGCCAGGGTGAGGGCGACCGCCTGGAGCAGCGGCCCGCTCCCGGCGACGACGACGCGCCGTCCGGGCAGCACGAGCCCGGACTTGAGCATGGCCTGCGCCCCGGCCGCGCCGACCACGCCGGGCAGCGTCCAGCCGGGGAAGGGCAGTTGGCGCTCGACGGCCCCGGTCGCGAGGACGAGGCGGCGGGCGCGCAGGGTGACGCCTTCGCGGCCGTCGGGTCCGGTGAGCGCGTGCAGGACGCGGTCATCGCCGGTCCGCGTCGCCGCCCAGACCTGGTGGCCGGTGAGGTGGCGCAGGCGCCCGGCGTCGCGGTGCCGGGCGAGGCGGGCGGTGAGCGCGGTGAAGGTGGACCAGCCGTGGTGCAGGGCCTCCGGGCGGATGGCACCGAGGCCGGGGGCGGGCGCGCGGTAGTACTGACCGCCGGGGGCGTCGGCCGCGTCGACGAGCAGCACGTCGAGCCCGGCGTCGGCGGCGGTGACGGCTGCGGCGAGCCCGGCGGGCCCCGCGCCCACCACGGCGACGTCCCCGTGGTCAGACGGCATGTCCGTTCCCCTCCTGGGTCGTGACGGCGTCGCCGGGGCGGGCGGGCAGCAGGCAGGCGCGCAGATTGGGCCGGCCGTTGACCATGGCCAGGCACTCGAAGCAGGAGCCGATCCCGCAGAACGCCCCCCTGGGCCGGCTGCCCACCCGCGTGGTGCGCCAGCTGAGGACGGAGGCGGCCCACAGCGCGGCCGCGATGCTCTGCCCCGGCAGCGCGCGCACCGGGTGCCCGTCGAAGGTGAACTCGAACCCGGGTCCGGGCTCGGCACCGGCCAGGGCGGCCGGCGTACGTGCGGGGTCGCGTCGGCGTACTCGTCTCACCTGGGCTCCTGTCTCGTGGGGCGGGCGGGGTGCTGGCGGGGTTGCTGCCCGGTGCCCGCCCCGAAGCGGTCCGGCCTGAACGGCTCGGCGTCCAGCGGCGGTTGTTCGCCCCGGATCGCCGCCGTGACCAGGGCCGCCGTCGCCGGAGCCAGGCCGATGCCCGCGCCCTCGTGGCCGCAGGCGTGGAAGAGGCCGGAGACCCGGCGGTCCGGGCCGATGGCGGGAAGATGGTCGGGCAGGTACGGGCGGAAGCCGTGGTAGGCGCGCATCACCCGTGCGCTGCCGAGGACCGGGAACAGCGCGGCCGCCGCGTCGGCCAGCCTGCTGATCACCGGCACGGACAGGGTGCGGTCGAAGCCGACGCGTTCGCGGCTGGCGCCGATGAGGACGGGCCCGGCGGGGGTGCCCTCCACGACCGGTGACGTCTGGAGGGCGGCCGACGCGCTGGAGACGTCGGCCACGTACTCGGCGGCGTACACCTTGTGCCGGATCAGCGGCGGCAGCGGTTCGGTGACGAGGACGAACCCGCGCCGGGGCAGGACGGGCAGCTCCACCCCGGCGAGCGCGGCGAACTCCCCGCCGCCTACGCCCGTCGCGTTGACCACGGCCGGGGCGAGCAGGTCGCCCGCCGGGGTGCGGACGCCGCGCACCGCGCCCGTGGGGCCGGTGAGCACGGCGGTGACCGGCTCGCCGAGGTGCGGGCTCGCCCCGGCGTCCCGGGCGGCTCGGATCAAGTGGGCTGCCGCGAGGGCGGGTTGGACCTGCGCGTCCTCGGGGTAGAGGACACCGCCCGTCAGGCCGGGGGCCAGGTGCGGTTCCAGGTCGGGCAGTTCGTCCGGGGCGACGGCGGTGGTGCGTACCCCTGACGCGGACTGACCGGCGGCGGTCGCGGTCAGGGTGGCGAGGGATGCTCCGTCCGCCGCGACGACCAGGCCGCCCTTCTGCTCGTACTCGACCGCCCTGGGCAGGACTTCGGACAGCTCGCGCCAGAGGGAGGCGGAGAGCAGCGCCAGGTCGAGTTCCGGTCCGGGCGGCTTGTCGGAGACCAGGAGGTTCCCCTCCCCCGCCCCCGTGGTGCCGCCGGCGACCGGCCCGCCGTCCACCACCGCGACCGAGAGCCCGGACCGGGTGGCGTAGTACGCGCAGGCGGCGCCGACGACACCGGCTCCGACGACGACAACATCCAGAGGCTGTCTCGTGAACACGCCAGTAATATGTCACATGGCTCTGAGGGTGCCAAGGGGACGCCGAAGGAGCGCTTATGACGTGATGTCAGACGAGCATCCGGCTCAAGGACGCGGCACGTTGCGGAGGTTGGAGCGGGCCATCTGGAGCATCCGGCCCACTCCGCCGTCGAGCACGATCTTGCTGGCGGACAGGGCGAAGCCGGTCACCATGTCCGCGCTGATCTTCGGCGGGATGGAGAGCGCGTTGGGGTCGGTGACCACGTCGACGAGCGCGGGGCCCTTGTGCTTGAACGCGTCCTTGAGGGCGCTCGCCAGCTCCTTGGGCTTCTCGACGCGGACGCCGTACGCCCCCGACGCGCGCGCCACGGCGGCGAAGTCCGGGTTCTTGTAGGTCGTCCCGAACGACGGCAGCCCGCCGACCAGCATCTCCAGTTCGACCATGCCCAGCGAGGAGTTGTTGAACAGGACGACCTTGACCGGCAGGTTGTACTGCACCAGGGTCAGGAAGTCGCCCATCAGCATGGTGAACCCGCCGTCGCCCGACATCGAGACGACCTGCCGGTTGCGGTCGGTGAACTGTGCTCCGATGGCCTGCGGCAGCGCGTTGGCCATCGAGCCGTGGCTGAACGAACCGATCACCCGCCGCTTGCCGTTGGGCGTCAGATAGCGGGCCGCCCAGACGTTGCACATGCCGGTGTCGACGGTGAACACCGCGTCGTCGTCGGCGATCTCGTCCAGCACCGAGGCCACGTACTCGGGGTGGATCGGGACGTGCTTCTCGACCTTGCGGGTGTACGCCTTGACCACACCCTCCAGCGCGTCGGCGTGCTTCTTGAGCATCCGGTCGAGGAACTTGCGGTCGCTCTTCGCCTTCACCCGGGGCGTGAGGCAGCGCAGCGTCTCGCGCACATCGCCCCAGACGGCCAGGTCCAACTTGGTGCGCCGGCCAAGGTGTTCGGGCCGCACGTCGACCTGCACGATCTTCACGTCGTCGGGCAGGAAGGCGTTGTACGGGAAGTCCGTGCCGAGCAGGATCAGCAGATCGCACTCGTGGGTGGCCTCGTAGGCGGCGCCGTAGCCGAGCAGCCCGCTCATGCCGACGTCGAACGGGTTGTCGTACTGGATCCACTCCTTGCCGCGCAGGGCGTGCCCCACCGGGGCCTTCACCCGCTCGGCGAACTCCATCACCTCGGCGTGTGCGCCCGCCGTGCCGCTGCCGCAGAACAGCGTCACCCGTTTGGCCTCGTCGACCATCCGGCAGAGCTTCTCGATCTCGCCGTCGCCCGGCCTCACGGTGGGCCGCGAGGTGACCAGGGCGTGTTCGGCGGACCGCTCGGGCGCGGGCTGCCCGGCGATGTCACCCGGCATGGTGACGACGCTGACGCCGCCCTGGCCGACCGCGTGCTGGATGGCGGTCTGCAGCAGCCTCGGCATCTGCTGCGGGTTGGAGATCATCTCGTTGTAGTGGCTGCACTCCTGGAAGAGCAGCTCCGGGTGGGTTGCCTGGAAGTAGTTGAGGCCGATCTCGCTGGACGGGATGTGCGAGGCCAGCGCGAGCACCGGTGCCATCGAACGGTGGGCGTCGTACAGGCCGTTGATGAGGTGCAGGTTGCCCGGGCCGCACGACCCTGCGCAGGCCGCCAGGTCCCCGGTGATCTGTGCCTCCGCGCCGGCCGCGAACGCCGCCGTCTCCTCGTGCCTGACCTGGATCCACTCCATGTCCGAGCGCCGTCGCACGGCGTCGACGACCGGGTTGAGACTGTCCCCGACGACGCCGTACAGGCGCTTGACGCCCGCCCGGGCGAGGATGTCGACGAACTGCTCCGACACGTTCTGCTTGGCCATGGGTGACGCACTCCCTCTGCCTGGGCTCCGTGCACGTTCGGCTGTCCGGGACGCGGGGCGCCAAACCCCGGCCCGGACGGGTGTCCGGAGTCCATCAACCCACGGCCTGCGCCGTTACGCCTCCCAGACGGCGACCGCCGTCCGGTCGTCGGCGTACCCCTTCACCCGGATCTGGGTGTCCGCGAGGAACGCCCCGAGACCCGGCGCCTCCACCGGCGACCAGCGCGCGGCCAGCTCGGCGGCCAGTTCCGGTTCCCCGCGCAGCGGGTCGGCGAGACCCGCGCCGCACAGCAGCAGGGTGTCCCCCGACCGGGCGACGGAGGCCCGGAAGCGGAACGGTTCCGCAGGGGGCGGGAGCGGGTCCTCGACGAACGGGGCCGGGCCGGTGACGATGTCCAGGTCCATGGTCAGCCGGTCGCCGCCGGGCCCGCTCTCCGGCGTGGAACCGAAGCCGACCACAGGCTCGCCGCTGAGCGCGGCAGGGGGCGGCAGCGCTGGTTCGAGGTCGTGCCAGCTGCCGTCCCGGAGCCGGAAGAGTCCGCCGCCGCCGATGCCGAAGAAGACCCGGGTGCGGCAGTCGGGGTCCGCGGACAGCAGCAGACAGCGCAGGCTCGCGGTGTACGCGTCCGGTTCGACGCCGAGTTCGGCGGCGCGGGCGCGCAGCTTGCCGAAGGCCCGGTCGGTGAGCCGGTGCAGCCCGGACTTGAGGTCGGCGCGGCGGCCCGCCCTTATGTCGTCGGAGAGCCGGGCGTGGCTGCGTCCGACGGCCTCGCCGATCCAGCGGCAGGCGTCCGCCGACGCGCTGTGCGCCCCCTCCGCACCCCGGGACGCGCCCGCGACGGCCACCAGCACCAGAGCGCCGTCGCCGCTGCCGAAACGTGCCGTCAGCAGCGCGTCGTGGCGCGGCTCGCCCCGGAACCGGGCGGAGTCCCCGCGTACCGAAGCGGCGCGCAGGGTGTACGTCCCGTAGGTGGCGCCGTCCAGCACGGTGTCCGGGACGAGGCGGTCGAGCTCGTACGGGTCGGTGGCGGGCAGCGCCGTGGGCTCGGCGTCGTAGGTGGGCGGCCGGGTCCCCACATGGGCGACCGGCGGCCGGGGCGCGGGGGCGGCCATGGGCCGCTCCTCGCCGGGCCCCTGTTCTTCCGCGCCCGGCCGCCCGGTGACGGGCCGCCTGGGCAGCGGGGGCGCGTCCGGAGCCGCGCCGTCGAGACGCGGATCGGCGGGGGCGGGCGGCTCGGGGTCCGGCGGCGGAGGCTCGGGAGCCGGCGGCCCCGGAAACGTACGCGGCTGCACCGGCCCGGTCACCGGCTCCCAGGGCGCGGGGACCGCCGCGCCGGGCGCCCTCCCCCACGGAGCCCCCGACACGGCACCGGCCGACGCCCCCGGCGCGCGAACACCAGCCTCCTCCGAGCCACGCGCACCGCCTGCGGCCGGCTCCCACGCGTCACGCGCACCGGCGCGAGGCGCGGTGTCCGGTGGCTCCGATTCCCACCAGGCGCGCCCAGCGGCGCCGGGCGCGGCGTCCGGCCCGGCATCCGCCTGCGGTTCCCACGGATCGCGGGCCTCGGCCCCCGGCCCGGCGGGGGCGTCGGCCGGCGACGCCTCCGGCTCCGCATCCGCCGTCCGGGTGTCGGCACCTGGTGGCGCCTCCCGCGCCTCCCACGGCTCCCGCGCCTCCGGTACCTGAACCCCGTGCACCCCGTCCGTCTCGGACGCCACCGTTCCGGACGCCGAGTCGAAGCGGTCGTCCAGACTGTCGGCGGCCTGGGTCGCCCCCGTGTCCGGGGCGGGATCGTCGTACAGCCTGCGCCACCAGTCGTCCTCGTGGGCCGCCGGTTTCTCCCCCTGCTGACTCATGTCCTTATTGTCGACCGCCGGGGGCGTACGAAAACGGGCATCCGGAAAATGGGTCCGCCGGGCGACCCCACCCCCCACGGGAAGGACGCCCGGCGGACCGGTCGGTGAGCCCGCGTCGGCGCGGTGGCCGGTGCGGGCTGTGCCGACACATTGGCAGAGTGGCGCACGGTACGGCGATGATGTGCCGTGGCGAGATTACGCCGTGGCGACTTTTCGCCACGGCGGATGCGCCGGCACGCGTACGCACAGCTCGGGGAGGGGTCGGGGATGCTGGGAGCCATAGGTCTCGATGAGAGGCAGGAGTCGGCCTACCGCGCGCTCGTGGCGCTGGGGGCCGCCGAACTGTCCGATCTCTCGCACCGGCTGGCCCTTCCCGAACGGGACACCGAGCGCGCCCTGCGCCGGCTGGAACAGCACGGCCTGGCCGCCCAGTCCTCCGCCCGCACCGGCCGCTGGGTCGCCGCGCCGCCCGGAGTCGCGCTCGGGGCCCTGCTCACCCAGCAGCGCCACCAGCTGGAGCAGGCCGAGCTGGCGGCGGTGCTGCTGGCCGAGGAGTACCGGGCGGACGCCGCCGAACCGGCCGTCCACGACCTGGTCGAGGTCGTCACCGGGGCGAGCGCGGTCGCCCACCGCTTCCACCAGCTCCAGCTGGGGGCGACGAGCGAGGTGTGCGCGCTCGTCACCGGCAAGCCGATCGCGGTCAGCGGCCTGGAGAACGAGTCGGAGGAGGAGGCCGCGACGCGCGGGGTGTCGTTCCGCGTGGTCATCGAGCGCGAGGTGCTGGGCCTGGAGTCCGGGATCATGGAGCTCTCGGCCGCGCTCAGCCGCAACGAGCACTGCCGGGTCGTCGAGCGGGTCCCCACGAAGCTGGTGATCGCCGACAGGGCGCTGGCGATGGTTCCGCTGACCGGCCGGGGCGCCGAGCCCGCCGCTCTGGTCGTGCACGGCTCGGGCCTGCTGGAGTCGCTGACCGGGCTCTTCGAGGCGGTGTGGCGCGAGGCGATGCCGCTGCGGCTCGGGGAGAGCGGCGCGGTTCTGGAGGAGCCGGGCGGCCCGGACCCGACGGACCTGGAGATCCTCTCGCTGCTGCTGGCCGGGCTGACCGACGCGAGCGTCGCCAAGCAGCTGGACGTGGGGCTGCGGACCGTACAGCGCCGGGTCAAGGGCCTGATGGAGCTCACCGGGGTCTCCACCCGGCTCCAGCTCGGCTGGCATGCCTACGAACGGGGCTGGGTGGCCCGCGAACCCCGCCCGCGCCCGCCGGCGTAACCACCTCTGAGCTGCGCCGACGGCCGTCCGGCCCGGAGTGCGAACGGGCGGGGCCCGTCGGATTCCGGCACGCTGGGCAGATGAGTGTGTGGCAGCTCGTCGCCGTCGGCCTGGTCATGCTGCTCGGGCTGATCGGTGTCCTGGTGCCGGGCGTGCCGGGGCAGGCGATCGTCTGGGCCGCCGTCCTGTGGTGGGCGCTCACCGACATGACCCCGGCCGCCTGGGGGGTGCTGATCGGTGCCACGGCGCTGCTCCTGCTGAACCAGGCGCTCAAACCGCTCCTGCCGCCGCGCCGGCCCCGCGAGTCGGGGGCCCCGCGCCGGACACTGCTGCTGGGCGGCCTCGGTGCGATCGCCGGCTTCTTCGTCGTGCCCGTCGTCGGGGCGGTCGCCGGGTACGTCGGGGTGATCTACGGGGCGGAGCGGCTGCGCCTCGGCAGCCGGGGCGCGGGCTGGGCCTCGGTCCGCTCCGTGATGCGGGCGACCGGCTACTCGGTGCTCGGCGAGCTGTTCGCGTGCCTGCTGGTCACGGGCGCGTGGCTGGGTGCGCTGGTCTGGGGCTGAGCCCGTGCCCTGCGCACCCCGTACGAGCGCCACGGGCGCCAGTGGGCGGCGCCCGGCATCCCGTACGGGTCCGTGTCCGGGTCGCCCAGGGCCCGCGTCCGGATCAGGGCGGCGGTGGCGGGGCCGATGCCGGGCAGCCGGCGCAGCGCCTGCTCGGCCTCGTCCCGGTCGGCGCCCGCGTCCAGCCGCACGGTGCCGTCGGCGAGCGCCGTCGCGAGCGCCCGCAGAGCCGGGTCGGCGGCCGCTTCGGCGAGCACGGCCGGCTCGGGGAAGACATGGGTCAGCCCGCCGCACGGCACGTCCAGCACCTTGCCGTACGCCTCGACGAGCTCCCCTGCCGCGGGGTCGCCCACCAGCGCCCGTACGGCGAACTCCTCCGCGTCCGCCGCGCCCGGCGAGCGCACCCCCGGCCGGGCCGCGACGTCCGGGGCGAGCCGCGGATCGGCGGCCAGCAGTTCGTCGACGGCGTACGGGTCGGCGTCCAGGTCGAAGAGGCGGCGCAGCCGCTGCACCGCCGTGGTCAGGTCGCGCAGATCGGTGAGGTGGATGCGGGCCTCCAGCCAGCGCCCGGTGGACCGCTCGTCCACGGCGGCGACGCCGGTGCCGTACGGGAGGCGCAGCGTGCGCCGGTACGTGCGGCGGCCGGGCTCCCCACTGACCTCCTCGACCCGGGCGACCGTACCGGCGGCGAGCAGGTCGAAGACGTCCCGGGCCGCGTACGGTCCCCGGTGGGCGAGCCGGAGCGGGATGCCGGTGGTGCGGGCCTCGCGGACCGCGGCGCCCAGTCCTGTTCCGGCCTCGGCGCGCAGGGCGCTCGGCGTGCGGGCGTAGATCTGCCGGACCGTGTCGTTGAACTGCCGCAGACTGCCGAACCCGGCCGCGAAGGCGATCTCGGTGACGGGCAGGGCGGTGGTCTGGAGGAGGACCCGGGCGGTGTGGGCGCGCTGGGCGCGGGCCAGGGCGACGGGTCCGGCGCCGAGTTCCGCGGTGAGCTGGCGCTGCACCTGGCGGGAGCTGTAGCCGAGCCGGTGGGCGAGCCCGGGGACGCCCTCCCGGTCCACCACGCCGTCGCCGATCATGCGCATGGCTCGCCCGACGACGTCCGCCCGGACGTTCCACTCGGCGGAGCCGGGGACGGCGTCCGGGCGGCAGCGGCGGCAGGCCCGGAAGCCGTTGCCCTGGGCGGCCGCCGCGGTCGGGTAGAAGCGGACGTTCTTCCGCTTCGGGGTGACGGCGGGGCAGCTCGGCCGGCAGTAGATGCCGGTCGTCTCGACGGCGAAGAAGAACTCGCCGTCGAAACGGGCGTCGCGGCTGCTCACCGCCTCGTACCTGGTCTCTTCGTCCATCACACCGTCCAGTGTGCGCCCCGCAGGGGCCCCTCACTCGCGGTTTTCGGACGTCGACCAGGGGCGCGTCGGCTACCGGATCCGGCCGCGCTTGGCCTCCATCGCGGCCCGGCCCTCGGCGCCCTTGCGCTTCCAGTCGCGCCGGATCTCGGCCCGGACCCGGGCGTCGGTCTTGGCGACGATGCGCTGGTTCTCGCGCAGGAGCTTGAGGTAGCTGTCGAAGCGGCGCTCGGGCAGGGTGCCGTCCTCGATCGCGGCCCGCACGGCGCAGCCGGGCTCCGCCTCGTGGGCGCAGTCGTGGAACCGGCACTCCTCTGCCAGTTCCTCGATCTCCGAGAAGACCTGGCCGACCCCGACCCCGGCGTCCCAGAGGCCGACCCCGCGCAGCCCGGGGGTGTCGATGAGGACCCCGCCCGTGGGCAGGACGAGCAGGTTGCGGGTGGTCGTGGTGTGCCGGCCCTTGCCGTCCACGTCGCGGGCCGCCTGCACCTCCATCACGTCCTGGCCGAGCAGCGTGTTGGCGAGGGTGGACTTGCCGGCGCCGGAGACTCCGAGGAGCACGCTCGTACCGCCCGAGACGATCGCGGAGAACACGTCGACGCCCTCGCCGGTGGCGGAGCTGACCGGCAGCACCTGGACGCCGGGCGCGATGCGCTCGATGTCCTCGACGAGGTGGGAGAGGGTGGCCGCGTCCGGGACCAGGTCGGCTTTGGTGAGGACGACGAGGGGTTCGGCCGTCCGCTCCCCCGCCCCGGCGGCGTCGCCGAGCAGCGCGTCGCCGCCGGCGCTGGACATGGCCAGGGCGAGGAAGCGCTCGACCCGGCCGAGGTCAAGTTCCACGGCCAGCGAGACGCAGATGGCGATGTGGTCCACGTTGGTGGCGAGCACCTGGCCCTCGGAGCGCTTGGACGAGGTGGAGCGGACGAAGGCGGTGCGCCGCGGCAGCAGCGTACGGACGAAACGCGGGTCGCCGCCCGGGTCGACGGCGGCCCAGTCGCCCGTGCAGATGATCCGCATCGGGTCGCGCGGCACGACGAAGGCGGTGTCCGCCCAGACGGTGCCCTCGGGCGTGACGATGTCGCAGCGCCCGCGGTCCACGCGCACCACGCGGCCGGGCACCAGTCCCTGCGCGGCGTACGGGGCGAACTCGGCGGCCCAGTCGTCGTCCCAGCCGTAGGCGGCGAGCGGGTGCGAGGAGGAGAGAGAAGAGGGGAAAGACGGGAAAGACAAGGGAAACCCTTCACAGGGTGGCCCCGGCGTCGCGCGCATCGGCGCGGAGGTCTGAAGAGGTCAGCCGGTGGCCACGGAGGTGACACAGAGGAACTTCGACTTGTGGGCAGCGCCCATCGCGACGACCGTCGTCAATGTCCTCACCTCCGCATTCGTCCGGGTCCGGAACCGGCGGCCATCCGCCGTCCGTCTCGCCGCACACGATAGCGCCAGGCACTCGGGAAGCTCAACGGATTAATGCACGCGGGCCGGGTTGTCTCCAGTCGTCCCCCGATCGGGTGATACGCATGGAGTTGGACCGGTCGCGGACGGTTAGGGTGCCGCACATGACCTCCCCCCAGACAGCCAACGGCTCGTTCACCCAGGCCCAGTTGGGCACCCTCATCCTGATCGGCTGGAGCGGTGAGTACCGGCAGAGCGGGCGCGACGCGGCCTTTCTGCTTGCCTATTCGCTGGGCGACGGATCGGACGGACCGGCGGCCGGCGAGCACGCCATGCGTCTGGCGCTCCAGCGCAGCGGCCTCGCCGTCGGCGGTGCCCCGGTGCGTTCCGACGAGACGCCCGGGCTCCCCGTGAAGCTCCTCGTCCAGGCCGGCCAGGCCGTCCTGACCCTGCCTCACTTCACCGCGCAGTACCCGGTGCCGCCCGAGTGGCTGGCGGCGGCGAACGACCTGGGCGAGGTGCACGCGATGTTCGCCACCCGCCCGTGGCCGCAGGGCGCGCCCGGTCTCCCGATCGGTGAGGCGGAGCTGCGCGCGTTCGCCGGTGACCCGGACGTCATCGCGACCTCGGCCCACTGCGTACTGCCGGTGCGCGGTCTCGGCTGACCCGCCCCACGGAAGAGGCCCACCACCCGCGAGGGTGGTGGGCCTCCGTCATGCCGTACACGCACACGTCGCACAGGACGGACGACGCGCGGCGGACCGCCCGGAATCGGGCCGCCCGCCGCGGGCGGGGTACGGAATCAGTTGTTGCCGACGCCGTTTCCGGAGAGGACCGGGATGTCGTCCACCAGGTGCGACAGGGGCTCGTCGCCCTTCGCCTGAGTGGAGTTGTCGGCGCACTGCTGGTTCTGCGGGTTGGACAGGACGTTGATGTCCTGGACCGTGACGGGCACGAGCAGGCCCACCAGCGAACCGACGTTGGCCTTGACCGGGGCGCCCACGCACAGGTCGTTGAGCGAGCCCTGGATGAGCTGGGCCTGCGGGCTGCCGTCGCCCTCGGTCACGGCGTTGCCGTACGAGCTGGCGGCACCGTTCCCGTTGACCGAGGTGGTGCCCCCGTCGTTACCGATCGCCATGGCCGAGGGGGCCGCGGCGGCCGACAGGCCGACCAGGGACACGGCCACTGCCGCGCCGGCCATCATCTTCTTCATCACGCTTCACCTTTCGGAGCGTTCCGTTCTGGAACGTACTGATCAACCCCGGGCGGAGCTTTCGGTTCCGCCGATCCACCCATATGGGTTGCGTCCGGCATGAGTTCGACGGGCGGGCCGCGTCAGCCCCGGCCGGCCGCCTCGTCCGAGGTGCGCGCCGCGGGCACGAGGCCGCCCACGCGGGAGGGCTCCGGGGCGGGGGCGGCGCGTGCGGCCTGCCACTCGGCGAGGAGCCGGTCGTAGATCGGGGTGGTGCTCTGCGGGTGCCGGCTGTGGTGCTGGTCCATGAGGGGGCCCTACCCGTTGCGGCGGGAACCGGCGTCCCCCGCTACGGCAAGCGGCCCAGCGTGCCGCCCGTACGGACGACCGCCGGGCCGCTCGGGTCCGGGTACGCACATGGGGCCGGCGGTCCGGGGCGGCCGGTGTTCGGCTGCCGCGGACGTACCGGCCCCACGGGTGCGTCAGGAAGGACTGGGCGGCCGGCTGGACCGCCCGTGTGTCAGACCCCGTCAGTCGTTGGCGACACCGTTGCCCGAGAGGATCGGGATGTCGTCCAGGATGTGCGACAGGGCCTCGTCGCCCTTGGCCTGGGTGGAGTTCTCGGTGCACTGCTGGTTCTGCGGCGAGGACAGGACGTTGATGTCCTGGACCGAGATCGGCACGACGCCGAGCAGCGAACCGACGTTGGCCTTGGCCGGCAGGGCGATGCAGGGCTTGTTGAGCGAGCCCTGGATGAGCGCGAACTGCGGGCTCCAGTCACCGTGGGTGGCGGAGTTTCCGTACGCCTGCATGGCACCGTTGCCGTTGACGGTGGTGGTGCCCTGGTCGTTGCCGATGGCCATGGCCGACGGGGCGACCGCGGCGGAGACGCCGACGATCGATGCGGCGACGGCTGCCGAGGCCATCATCTTCTTGATCATGAAACTGCCCTTCTGGTATTTCTCTGATTGCCCGCCGGTGCCGAGCGCACTGATCAACTCGGCGTCGCGGGAATGGTTGTGGCACGTCACTCGAAAGGTGCGCGGGCGACCGGAAGTCGGGCGCGGTCGAACGTGCGCGCGCCACGTCGTCGGGGTCCGGTCAGCGGCCGAGCGGCAGGCCGCCGAGGAGGGGGGCCGCGTCCTTCACCGCTCCGGTGGTCTGACCGGCGATCTTGGTGACGGTGCCGTTCTCGTGCAGGTTGTCGGCGGCGCCGCTCACGGTGTCGAGGACCGGGTCGACCGCCTGCGGGGCGGCCGCCGTCACCTGGTTGATGCCTCCGTCGAGGCTGAAGCTGGGGGCCGTGGGGGTGGTGACGGCGAAGGCGGGAGCAGCCGTGCCGAGTGCGACCACGGAACCGGCGACGAGTGCGGCGGACTTCGCGTACTTCACTTTCGGGTTCCCTTCTCCGGCGGCGGTTCACTCGGTCGCGTACCCGCGCCGCACGAGCCTTCTCTGGCCGTGACTTCCGCCGCTTTCCCCTTGCCTAACGACCCGGCCGGGACGGGGCAACTGGGGGAACCGATCCTTTTTCATCGCGGGCGTGACGATTACCGATGGGCTGGGAATTGCGGCCGCGCACGGGAAAGCCCCGGACCGCGTGGAGCGTGGTCCGGGGCTTTCGGCCGAGAGAATTCGGCGCGACCGAATCAGTCGTTGACGCAGGCGTTGCCGAAGGCCGGGTTCAGCAGGCCGATGACGTCGATGGTGTTGCCACAGACGTTGACCGGGATGTGAACCGGAACCTGGATGGTGTTGCCGGAGATGACGCCCGGGGAGGCGACAGCGGCACCCTCGGCGCCCGAGTCGGCGAACGCGGGGGCGGCGGCACCCACGGCCATGAGCGTACCGGCGGCGACGGCGGCGATCTTCGTGTACTTCACTTGAAACCCTTTCTTCGGCGGAGTCCGGAGCGGTCACGGCTTTCGTGCCGCACGAGCGCGGACCTGATCGCTCGTAACTCCGCCGCTTTCATTCGTAACGATTTGAGACGGTATGCGAAACCGCTCAGCGAGCTGATGCGTGGAATACCGCCCGAATGACGCAGTTCGAGTCACCCGGCCGTGTTCCCGCCCGGAACGTGCGAGGTAGGGGCGGGTACACACGGGGAGGGCAGCGCCGGGCCCGGGCCGCACGGAGGAGGAACGCCTGCGACCCGGGCCCGGACGGCCGGATCAGCTGTTGCCGGCGCCGTTGCCCGAGAGGACCGGGATGCCGTCCAGGATGTGCGACAGCGGCTCGTCGCCCTTGGCCTGGGTGGAGTTCTCGGTGCACTGCTGGTTCTGCGGGTTGGACAGGACGTTGACGTCCTGGACCGTAATCGGCACGAGGCCGATGAGCGAACCGACGTTCGCCTTGACCGGCAGGGCGACGCAGGGCTTGTTCAGCGAGCCCTGGACCAGGTCGAACTGGGGGCTGCCGTCGCCCTTGGTCACGGCGTTGCCGAACGACTGCGAGGCACCGTTGCCGTTGACCGAGGTCGTCCCGCCATCGTTGCCGATGGCCATCGCCTGCGCGGCGCCGAGCCCGAGGATGGAGGCGGCAACGGCACCCGTAGCCAGGACCTTCTTGATCACGATGAACCCTTCTCGTACTGGATGCCCCGTAACCGGAGCGCCCTGAACAACTGCCGGGCCGGCGTTTGGTTATCACCATTCACTCGAATGCCGGGAAGACACGGACGTCCGTACGAAAGTGATCGAGTCATACTGTCGGAAATCGAGAGACGAAACGTTCACTCGTAGCCTCGCCGCGCGATCACAGAAAATTCACCGGCTTCACGTTTCTCGCGCACGAGGATGTCGTTATGGGTGTCGTCAAGCCGCTCCGCCCGAAGGGCTGTCCCGCACCCGGGCAGGTCCGACGGCTGCTGCACCGCCTGATGAACGAACTGCGGGCCGCGCGTCCGCAAGAAATGACCCAAGGAAGGGCTCCAATGCGAAAAGCCTTGAGTAAAAGCATGCTCGTCATGGCGGCGGCGTCAGGCATCCTGACCGCCTCCGGCGGCTATGCCTTCGCCGATGCCACGGCCGACGGTGCGGCCGTCGGCTCGCCCGGCGTCGCTTCGGGCAACGTCGTGCAGGTCCCGGTGCACGTGCCCGTCAACGTGTGCGGCAACACGGTCAACGTGGTCGGCGCACTCAACCCCGCATTCGGCAACGAGTGCGAGAACAAGGGCGGCGGCTCGGACAACGGCGGCTCGCAGGGCGCCAGCGCCCAGGGCGTGGCCGCCGGCTCCCCCGGTGTGCTCTCGGGCAACGTGGTCCAGGCGCCGGTCGACATCCCGGTCAACGTCTGCGGCAACAGCATCAACGTGGTCGGCCTGCTGAACCCGGCCGCCGGCAACAAGTGCCAGAACGGTGGCGGTGACGAGGGCAACCCGCCCACCGAGGAGCACCACCACAAGCCCCCGCACCACAAGCCGCCGAAGGGTCACCACGACCACGACTGCAACTGCGGCAACGAGCACAACCCGCCGAAGCCGCACCACCCGAAGCCGCCGAAGCCCCACAAGCCGCCGGTGCACCACCACGACGACGACTGCCCGCCGAGCCACAACCCGCCGAAGCCGCACCACCCGAAGCCGCCGAAGCCCCACAAGCCGCCGGTGCACCACCACAACGACGACTGCCCGCCCAGCCACCACCACAACCCGCCGACGCACACCCCTCCCACGCACAACCCGCCGACCCACAACCCGCCCACGCACAACCCGCCGACCCACACGGGCTGGCACCACACCCCGCCCAAGCACCACAAGCCGCCGCAGATGGCGCACACCGGTGCCAACGAGAACCTGGGCATCGCCGGTGGCGCCAGCGCCGCGATGGTCCTCGGTGGCGGCCTGCTGATGCGCCGCGCCCGCGCCGCGAAGAAGTGATCTGACGCTCCCCCGAGCACGAAAAGGTCCGGCCCGACAGCCCTGAGCTGTCCGGCCGGACCTTTTGTTTCCGGTGTCCGGTGCCGCGTACCCGTCAGACCGTGCCGAGCCCCGCGCGCTCCAGGCAGGCGGCGACCGCCGCCGTCTCCTCCGCGTCGAGCCGGCGCATCGGCGGGCTCATCACGTTGGTGGAGATGACACCGCGCAGCATCAGCGCGGTCTTGAACGCGCCCAGCCCGGCCGCCGTGGCGGACGCCGTGCCGGGCCGGGCCGCCCGGATGATGTCGAAGAGCGCGACCAGCCGGTCCTGTTCGGCCCGGGCGGCGGTCCAGTCGCCGCGCACCGCGGCTTCGTGCAGGCGTACGTATCCGTGCGGGTCGACGTTGCCGAGTCCGGGCACCGAGCCGTCGGCGCCGCCGAGCATCATCGCGTCGACCACCAGTTCGTGGCCGGTGAGCACGGAGAACTCCGGCAGCTCGCGGGCGCCGATGGCCAGCCGGCGGAACGAGCCGTCGTCGCCGCTGGAGTCCTTCACCCCGCCCAGCACCCCGTCGGCGGCGAGCGGCATCAGCAGCTCCGGATCGAGCTTGCTGTGGACGCAGACCGGCACGTCGTACGCCAGCACCGGCAGGTCGAGGGCGGCGGCGACGTCCCGGAAGTGGCGGTCGATCTCCGTGGCGTCGGTGCGCGTGTAGAACGGCGCGGTCACGACGACGGCGTCGGCACCCAGCTCGGCGGCGCGGCGGGCGCGCTCGATCGCCCGGTTGGTGGTGGTCTCGATCGCACCGACGAGGACCGGCACCTGTCCGCCCGCCGCGGCGACGACCGCCTCGATGACCCGGTCCTGCTGCCCCGGGGTGAGGTAGGCGGTCTCGCCGGAGCTGCCGAGGGCGAAGAGACCGGTGACACCGCCGTCGACCAGATGGCCCACGACCCGCTCCAGGGAGGGGAGGTCGAGCTCGCCGTCCGCGGTGAGCGGGGTGACGACGGGCGGGATCACTCCCGTGTAGCGGGGGGTTCGGGCGGTCATGCGGTGCTCCTTGCGGACGGTACGGGGGTCGGGTCGGTCTGGGGGTGGACGCAGTGGAAGCGGTGCCCGTCCGGTCCCTCGGTGCGGACCGGGAAGACGGTGGCGCAGGCGTCGTCCGCCTTCCAGCAGCGGGTACGGAAGGGGCAGCCGGCCGGCGGGTTGGTCGCCGAGGGGACGGGGCCGGTGAGCACGATGCGCTCGGTGTTCTCCAGCAGGCTGGGCGTCGCGGAGAGCAGTGCCTCGGTGTACGGGTGCGAGGGGGCGCCGGCGACGTCGGCGGCGCGGCCCTCCTCGACGATGCGGCCGAGGTAGAGGACGGCGATGCGGTCCGCGAGGTAGCGCACGGTCTGGATGTCGTGCGAGATGAACACCATGCCGAGCCCGAGGCGTTCGCGCAGGTCCACCAGGAGGTTGAGAACCTGGGCGCGGACCGAGACGTCGAGCGCGGAGGTGGGCTCGTCGGCGACGATCAGTTCCGGTTCCAAAGCCAGGGCGCGGGCGATGGCCACGCGCTGGCGCTGGCCGCCGGAGAGCTGTCCGGGCAGCGCGGCCAGGGTGTGGCCGGGCAGACCGACCAGGTCGAGGAGTTCGGCGACGCGGGCGGTGCGTGCCTCACGGGTGCCGCGGCGGTGCACGTCGAGCGGGTCGCGCAGGATCTGCTCGACCGTGAGGCGGGGGTTGAGCGCGGTGGACGGGTCCTGGAAGACGACGCCGACGGCGGAGCCGAAGTCCTGGCGGCGCTGGGCCCCCGTCATCTCCCAGAGGTCGCGGCCGTGGAAGGCGACCGTGCCCTCGGTGGGCTTCTGGAGGCCGGTCAGGACCCGGGCGAGCGTGGATTTGCCGCAGCCGGACTCGCCGACGAGGCCGACGATCTCGCCGCGCTTCACCTCCAGGTTCGCATCGGTGAGGGCGTGGACGGCGTCGCGGCGGAAGACGCCCCCGCTGCGTGCCTTGTGGCGTACGTGGACGCCGTCGAGCCTGATCACAGGGCGCTCCCTTCCAGCTGTGCGGTCTTGGCGGGGTGGTGGCAGGCGAAGCCGTGGTCCTGCGCGGCGGCACGCGCGGTGAGTGCCGGGGTGGTGGTGCGGCACAGTTCGGTGGCGGCGCCGCAGCGCGAGGCGAAGCGGCAGCCGGGACCGAAGCCCTGGGGGGCGGGGACGACGCCGCGGATCTGGTGCAGCCGGTCGGCGCCGGCCTCCAGCGAGACGACCGAGCCGAGCAGGCCGCGGCTGTAGTGGTGGGTGGGGGCGGTGAGAACGGAGCGGGTTCCGCCGATCTCGGCGAGGCGCCCGGCGTACATGACCGCGACGCGGTGCGAGAGGTCGCCGACGAGGGCGAGGTCGTGCGAGACGAGCACCATGGCGAAGCCGAGTTCCTCGCGCAGTCGTACGAGGAGTTCGACGACCTGGGCCTGGACGGTGACGTCGAGGGCGGTGGTCGGCTCGTCCGCGATGAGCAGGCGGGGGCTGCGGGAGAGGGCCATGGCGATCAGGACGCGCTGGCGCTGGCCGCCGGAGAGCTCGTGGGGGTAGCTGCGCAGGGTGCGTTCGGGTGAGAGGCCGACCAGTTCGAGGAGTTCGGCCGGGGTCTTCGTACCGCCGCGCGAGGTGAGCTGCTTCAGCTGGGTGCCGACGAGTACGGAGGGGTTTAGCGAGGAGAGCGCGTCCTGGTAGACCATCGCGATCTCGGGGCCCATCAGGGCGCGGCGCTCCTTGGGCGGGAGCTCCAGGAGGTTGCGGCCGCGGTACAGGATCTCGCCGCTGACCTCGGCGTTGCGGGCGAGGAGGCCCATGACGGCGAGGCTGGTGATGGACTTGCCGCAGCCGGATTCGCCGACGAGGCCCAGGGTCTCGCCCTCGTGGACGGTGAAGGAGAGCGAGTCGACGACCGGCGTGGTGCCGTAGCGGTCGGGGAAGCGGATCGCGAGGTCGCGTACGACGAGGAGTTCGGCGGCGTCCTCGGGGACCGGGGTGATGGCGGGTTCCTGGGCGTTGACGCGCCGGGCGAGCTTGGTGAGGGCGGCGTCGATGTCCACGGTGGAGCGGGCCTCGACGGGGTCGGGGACGGTGGTGGCGTCGGAGGGGACGGCGGCGCGGGCCGCCTTCGGTGCGGCGGAGGCGTCGGTGAGGCCCTCGGAGAGGATGTTGAGGGCGAGCACGGTGACCAGCAGGGCGAGGCCGGGGAAGAAGGTGGCCCACCAGCCGCCGGCGAGCAGGATCTGCCGGCCGTAGGCGAGGACGCTGCCCCAGCTGGGGTCGGGGTCCTGCACTCCGGCGCCGATGAAGGAGAGGCTGGCCTCGAAGATGATCGCCTCGGCGACCATGACGGTGGCGAACACCATGACCGGGGCCATGCAGTTGACGGCGACGTGCCGCAGCACGATGTAACCGCGCCGGGCGCCGATGACCTTCTCGGCGGCGACGTAGTCCTCACCGTACTGGGACAGCACGTTGGCGCGGACGACGCGGGCGAGCGAGGGGGTGTAGACGAAGGCGATGGTGAAGATGATGACGGGGATGCTGGTCCCGAAGACCGCGACGAGAACGGCGGCCAGCGCGATCGGGGGGAACGACATCACCACGTCGAGCGTGCGCATCACGGACTCGTCGCCGAGTTTGCGCGAGGTGGCGGCGAGCGCCCCGAGCAGGGACCCGGCGACCAGGGCGACGGCGGTCGCGCCGAGGCCGATGACCAGCGAGTAGCGGGAGCCGTGGACGACGCGGGCGAAGACGTCGCGGCCGGCCCGGTCGGTGCCGAACCAGTGGTCGGCGTTCGGTGCCTGGACCGGGGTCCCGGTGGTCAGGGGGTTCTGGGTGAGCAGCGGTGCGAGGACCGCGCCCAGGATGACGACGAGCAGCACGCCGAGCGCGATGCGCGAGGTGACCGGGAGCGCGCGGAACGCGATGCCGGAGCGGGAGAGCTTGGTGGTCAGCCGGCTGGTGGCAAACATGTCAGACCGTCCTGATGCGCGGGTTGACCAGCAGGTAGAGCAGGTCGACGATGACGTTGACCACCAGGAACGCGATGGCGATGGTCAGTACGGTGCCCTGGACCAGGGCGACGTCGCCGCCCGTGACACCTTCGAGGATGAGCTTGCCCATGCCGGGCAGGTCGAAGATCGCTTCGATGACGACGGCGCCGCTGAGCAGGTAGCCGACCTTGACGCCGAGCACGGTGAGCGGGGTGACGAGTGCGTTGCGCAGCACCGAGCGGATCACCAGGAGGACGGGCAGGCCGTTGCCGCGGGCGGTGCGGACGTAGTCGCGGTCGAGTTCGGCGACCATCGAGGTCCGTACGAGCCGGGCGAGGGACGCGGCGACGGGGACGGCGAGCGAGAGGGCGGGCAGGGCCATGGAGCGCAGCCAGCCGCCGAAGGAGTCGGCGGGGTTGGTGTAGCCGCCGGTCGGGAAGACCGGGGAGTTCAGCGCGAACTGCTGGATGAGCAGGACGCCGAGCCAGAACGAGGGGATGGCGACGCCGGCCATGGACAGCACCCGGAAGAGCTGGTCGGGCCAGCGGTCGCGGTACATGGCGCCGAGGACGCCGGCGACGACCGCGAGGACGACCGCGACGATCAGGCCGAGGATCGTGAGCTGGAGGGTGAGCGGGAACGCGGCGGTGATGCGGTCCGCGACGGGCTGGCTGGGCGGGACCGTCATGCCGAGGTCCAGGCCGAGGAGCTGCCCCAGGAAGTGGAAGTAGCGGACGGGCAGTGGGTCGTTGAGGCCGTTGGCCTCGGCGAAGGCCGCGCGGGCCTCGGGTGTGGCGCTCTCCCCGAGCGCGTTGAAGGCCGGGTCGACCGGCGAGAACTGCAGCACCACGAAGACGAGCAGCGCGATGCCGAGGATCATCACCGGCATCATCGCGACGCGGCGCAGCGCGAGCCGGAGAAAAGCAACCATCGTCGGGTTCCTTGCGGTTGGGCGGTCCGGTCCGGGACACCGAGCGGGGTGTACGTGTCCCGGACCGGGGCTTTGGGGCGGGGGCCGGCGTGCCCTCAGGCGCGGCTGACGTCCAGGAAGGACAGGCCCGTGGTGGGCAGGGGCTTGAAGCCGGGGAGCGCCTTCTCGTTCCAGGCGGTGGGCAGCTTGCGGTGCAGGACCGGGTAGAGGGCGGCCTCGTCGGCGACGAGGTCGGTGACCTGGCCCCACAGCTCCTTGCGCTTGGCCTCGTCGGAGGTCTGGGCGGCCTTGTCGAGGGTCTGCTTCACCTTCTTGTACGCGGCGGACTTGCCCCAGCCGTAGCGGCTCTCGGGCCAGAAGCCGTAGTAGAACCAGCGCAGCAGCAGGTCGGCGTCGTTGCCGAAGACCGAGGGGTCGCCGGGGGCGACGAGGACCTCGAAGTCGCCCTTGTCGATCTTGGCGTACTGGGCCGGGGACTGGGCGATGTTGAGGGTGACCTCGACTCCTGCGGCCTCCCAGCTCTCCTTGAGGAGGGGTGCGATGTCCTTGACCCAGCCCGTGTCCACGGTCAGGACGGTGAACTTGAGGTTCGCGACCCCCGCTTCGGCGAGCAGCTTCTTCGCCTTGGCCACGTCGTGCGTATAGACGGTGGCGGCCTTCAGGTAGTCGGGGTGCGTCTCGGGGACGTAGCCCGTGGCGGCCGACGCGTTGCCGACCATGGCGGTCTTGATGATCTTCTCGGTGTCCAGCGCGTAGTGCAGGGCCTGGCGGACCCGCTTGTCGGCGAACCGCTTGTCGGCGGTGTTGAACATCAGGAAGAGCAGGCCGAAGGACTGCACGGACTCGGTCTTCGCCGAGCCCGAGAGCCCCTTCACGTCGATGTACGGGACGTCCTCGATGGCCTGGACGCGACCCGACTGCATGGCGCTGACCCGGGCCGACTGGTCCGATATCAGGCGCCAGATCATCTTCTTGGCCTTGGCCGGGTGCGAGCCGTTGTACTTCTCGAACTTCTCGAAGACGATCTTGTCTTCGCGGGTCGCCGAGACGAACTTGTACGGGCCCGAACCGACGGGCTTGGCGTCGAAGCCCTTGACGTCCGCCTCGACGATCTTCTTCGGCACGATCCGGGCGACCGAGACGCGCGAAGGGAAGAGCGCGAAGGGGTACTTCAGCTTGAACTCGACCGTGCCCTTGTCGACGGCCTTGACGGTGTCGATGAAGGGCACGAACTGGGCCATCAGGGAGGCGTTCTTCGGGTCCAGGATGCGTTCGAAGCTGAACACCACGTCGTCGGCGGTGACCGGAGAGCCGTCGTGGAAGGTCGCGCCGGCGCGGAGCGTGGCGCGGTACGTGGTGGCGTTGATCTTCTTCGGCATCTCGGTGGCGAGAGCGGGCCGTGCCACGAGCGTTGCCGGATCGAGATCCACCAGGCCCTCGAAGATGTGCATATTAGCGGCGTACGGGGTCGCGCCCGAGGTGATCATCGGGTCGAAGCCGGTCGACAGCGGGTAGGACAGACCGGCCTCGATGAGGTCGCTGCCGCTGCCCTTGTCCGTCGAGCCGTTGGCGGTCGAGGACGGTCCGCCGCACGCGGACAGGCCGGCCGTGATGGCGGCGGCGGCGCCGACGGCGCTGGTGTAACGCAGGAAGGTGCGGCGCTCGACACCGGCTGCTCTCAGCTCGGGCACGGGTCCTCCAGGGATTTGAGGTGGGGCGTCGTGGACAGGAAGGGGGCTGGCGCAGGTTCACGGGGGGCCGCGATACCTGAAGCATCAGACGTCAGATGTCTGATGCCTTGATAGCGTGGGAACGTAGCTTGACAATCGAGAGGGGTCAAGAGGTGGGGAGTTCACATATGTCCGGAACGAAACCCGGCCGGCAGCTGCTCCGGCAGGAAGTCGTGGACGGCATCAAGCGGTACATCCTCGAAGAACGGCTCCGCCCCGGGGACCCGCTGCCCACCGAGCCCGCCCTGTGCGAGGCGCTCGGCGCCAGCCGCTCCAGCGTCCGCGAGGCCGTCAAGATCCTCGACGCGCTGGACATCGTCGAGGTCCGCCACGGGCACGGGACCTACGTCGGCCGGCTGAGCCTGTCCGCGCTCGTGGAGAGCCTGACCTTCCGCGGACTGCTCTCCCCCGACGACGACTTCCAGGTCATGGCGGACCTGGTCGACGTGCGCGAGCTCTTCGAGCGCGGGATGGCCGACCGCATCGTCTCGCAGCTCAGCACGGAGCAGCTGGACGCACTGGACGCCCTGGTGGCGACCATGCGCGAGACGGGGGCCCGGGAGGGGCACGGTTTCGTCGACGCCGACCGCGCCTTCCACGCCCTCCTCGTGGCCCCGCTGGGCAACGAGCTGATCGGCCAGCTCTCGATGGCCTTCTGGGACGTCTACACGATCGTCGCGCCGCACCTGGACGGGTTCACGCAGGCCGACGAGACGGAGACCATCACCGCCCATCAGAACATCGTGGACGCCGCCCGGGCCGGTGACATCACCGGGTTCATGAAGGCGCTCGGCGAGCACTACGCGCCCGTGCGCCGCCGGATCGCGGAGGCCCGCTCCCGGCGCTGAGGCGCCGCGCCCGGCGGTCCGGCAGCGCTTCGGCGGCCGGCGGGGCCCAGGGGCGGGCGCCCCGGGCGGACTCCCGGAACGACCCTTGACGGCCGCCGGGGGCGGTGCCTAGGGTCCGTGTGCCGACAGGACATCTGACGTCATGCATCTGATGTCGATGACCACGCCCCGGGCACTTCCCCCGCCGCGCCCCCAGGAGGGCACCTCCATGCCGTTGACGGACCTCTCACTCGACGAATGCCGCGCCTATCTGCCGCCGCTGCCCGTCCCCGCGGACTTCGACGCCTTCTGGTCCCGGACCCTGGACGAGGCGCGCTCGGACGCGTCCGGCAAGCCCGTGTTCGCCGAGGTGACCACCGGGCTCGCCCAGGTCCGCACCTACGACGTGACGGTCCCGGGCTTCGCCGGGCAGCCGGTGCGCGGCTGGCTGCGGATGCCGGCCGGGGCGGCCGAACCCCTGGGCTGTGTGGTGGAGTTCCTGGGCTACGGGCGCGGCCGGGGCCTGGCCCACGAGAACCTGCTGTGGGCCTCGGCCGGTCACGCCCACCTGCTGATGGACACCCGGGGGCAGGGCTGGTCGGCCGCCGGCGGCGCCACCGCCGATCCGGACGGCGGGGCGTCGGGCGTGGTGCCCGGCTTCCTGACCCGGGGCATCGAGAGCCCCGAAACGTACTACTACCGGCGGCTGTTCGCCGATGCGGTGCGCTGCGTGGACGCGGTGCGCGAACACCCGGAGATCGACCCGGACCGCGTCGTGGTGACCGGAATCAGTCAGGGCGGCGGCATGTCCCTGGCCGTCGCCGGACTGGTGCCGGGGCTCGCCGGGGTCATGCCGGACGTGCCGTTCCTGTGCAATGTCCGCCGGGGCGCCGAGATCGCGGGGCGTCCGCCGTACACCGAGATCGCCGAGTACCTCAAGCTGTACCGCGACCGCACCGAGTCGGTCTTCGCCACCCTCGCGTACTTCGACGCCGCACTGCTCGCCACCCGGGCGACGGCCCCCGCGCTGTTCTCCATCGCGATGATGGACGACACCTGCCCGCCCTCCACCTGCTTCACCGCGTACAACGGATACGCCGGGCCCAAGGACGTGCGGGTCTACCCGTTCAACGGGCACGAGGGTGGCGCGGAGTACCAGCAGCGGGAGCAACTGGCCTGGGTGGCCTCCCTGTTCGCCGGCCTGTCATAGGGGCAGACCGGTCACTCCTGATCGGAGGCACCTTCCGTGCGCAGACGATCCATGCTTTTCGCCGCGGGCGCGGCAGCGCTGAGCACCCCGCTCGGCGGCCGCGCCTTCGCCGCTGCCCCTGGCAGCGGTCCGGTCCTGGACCACACCACCCCGGTGGACCTGGACGGCAGCGAGTACGTCGACCTGTCGAACCGGGCCGGCGCACTCGCCCCGCTCACCACGGGAACCGTCGTCGTCACCTTCCGCACCACGAGCCACAACCAGGCGATGACCCTGATCAGCGCCTCGGACCCGACCGCCCCCTCGTCCAACATCACGCTCAACCTCAGCGGCGGCGCACTGCAGTTCTCCGTACGGGAGAAGGGCGCCGTCCAGGTGAATGTCATGACCAGGACACGCTACGACGACGGCCGGAGCCACACCGTCGCCGTCACCGTCGACGCCTCGGGCACCCGGCTGCACGCCGGAGGACGGCCTGTGTTCGAAACCGCCCTGCGCCCCTTCTTCGGCAGCGTCTCCCAGCTCACCTCGCTGTCGCTCGGCCGCAACACCGACAGCGACCACCCCGGTGGCGAATGGTTCTTCACCGGCACGATCGAACGGGCCGCGGTCTGGGACCGGGTGCTGAGCGAGAGCGAACTCGTCGCGCAGTGCCCGGCCCCCGACCCGGCCGACCTGGGCCGGATCTCCGTCGTCCTCAACAGCGACACCCCGGCCACCTGGGTCATCACCGGCGACAGCATCACGCACGGTGCGCTCCACACCCATGGCTGGCGCAGTTACCCGGAGCACTGGACCGAGCGGGTCCGCTGGGAGCTGGGCAAGCCCAAGAACCGGGACTTCGTGATCGATTCCGGCGTGAGCGGCGCGACCAGCGCGGAACTGGTCGCGCAGTTCGCCCAGCGGGTCAGCGCCTTCTCGCCCCACGTCGTATCGATCATGATCGGCACCAACGACATCGCGACGGCCGGGCTCGGCCTCGACGCCTACCGGGCCAACCTGGTCTCGCTCACACGGTCCGTGCGCGCTCTGCCCGGCTCCCCCGCTCTCGTCCTGCAAGCGCCCAACCCCGTCGACCCGGCGAAGTGGCCGGGGCGAGTACAGCTCTCGCAGTACGCGCGGGTCATGGGCGAGGTGGCGGCCCAGCAGAACGCGGTCTTCGTCGACCACTACAACGACTGGCTGACCGGCAACGGCGGCCAGGTCCCCCTGTCCCTGCTCAGCGACGGCCTCCACCCGAACGAGCGGGGCCATCACCGCATCGCCCTGAAGATGATCAAAGACCTGCGGATCTTCGAGGCGGACAGCCAGGTCTGCTCCCTGAAGGTGCCGTAGTCCGGGCGGCACGCCCCCCTCCGTCTCCGTCCTCCGAGAAGCACCACCCCTTCCGAGAAGAGAGATCGTCCATGCAGCGAACCGTCCCTGTCGCCCTGCTCGGCGCCGCCCTCCTGGTGGTCGCCACGACCGGCACCGCGCAGGCCGCGTCACCCGCCCCCGGCACGCTCACGTCCCAGGACCTGACCGTCGACGGAGTCGGCTCCCCCCACTACCGCATCCCCGCCCTCACCACCTCGAACAAGGGCACCGTGCTCGCCGCGTACGACGCCCGCCCGACCCTGGGCGACCTGCCGTCCAACATCGGGATCGTGCTGCGGCGCAGCACCGACGGCGGGACGACCTGGCAGGCGCAGCAGGTGGTCCGCAAGGACGCCGCCCCCAAGGGGTACGGGGACCCGAGCCTGCTCGTCGACCGGACGACCGGCCGGATCTTCCTGTTCTACGCGGCCGGCGAGAACCAGGGCTTCTTCGGCTCGGCCACCGGCAACGACGAGAGCGACCCGAACGTCCTCCAGGCGGACTACAGCTACTCCGACGACGACGGGCTCACCTGGACCCACCGCCGGATCACGAAGCAGATCAAGAACCCGGCCTGGGGCGGGATGTTCGCCGCGTCGGGCGAGGGCATCCAGCTGCGCAACGGCGCCCACAAGGGCCGGCTGATCCAGCAGTACGCCATCCGGAACAACGGGGCCAACTACGCGGTCAGCGCGTACAGCGACGACCACGGCGAGACCTGGCACATGGGCTCCCCGGTGGGTCCGGGCGGCGACGAGAACAAGACCGTCGAGCTGAACGACGGCACGGTCATGCTCAACAACCGCTCGGCGCCGTACCGTACGGTCGCGTACTCGACCGACGGCGGGGTCACGTACACGCCGTTCGTCCAGGACACCCAGCTGCCCGACCCGGCGAACAACGGCTCGATCATGCGCTACGCCCCCGACGCGCCGGCCTCGAACCCGCAGTCGTCGTGGCTGCTGTTCAGCAACACCGAGGCCACCTCGCGCAAGAACCTCACGGTCAAGATGTCCTGCGACAACGGGAAGACCTGGCCGATCCGGAAGGTCGTCGACGCGGGCGCCGCCGCCTACTCGACGCTGACCCGGCTGCCGAGCGGCCGGCTGGGCCTGCTGTACGAGCGGGGGAACTACGAGCACATCACGTACTCGTCGTTCGACCTCCAGTGGCTCGGCGGCACCTGTGCGGACATCACGATCACGCCGCCGGCCACGCTGAAGGCGGGGACGACCACGGAGGTCACCGTCCGGGTCGTCAACAGGATGGACGTCAGGCGCGAGGCCGGCACGGTCGATCTCACCGTGCCCGCCGGCTGGACGGCGAAGCAGGTGGCGTTCCCGGCGACGCGTCCCGGGGAGGGCGCCAACGTCAAGGTGCCGGTCACGGTCCCGGCCGGCGCCGCCGGTGACGTGAAGCTGACCGCGACGTACCGGGCGAGCGGGAAGACCGCTTCGGGCAGCAGGACGGTGACGGTCACGCCGTGACGCGTGCGGGCGCGGCCCCCGGCTCCCTCGCGGGTCGGGGGCCGCGCCCGTTCGTCAGCCCGCGTTCAGCCGGTCGCGGATGCCGTCGAAGTGCGTCCGCATGGCCCGTACGGCGCGTTCGCCGTCGGCCGCGGCGACCGCCTCGACGATCTCGCGGTGCTGGGCGCAGGTGACCGAGGGGTCCTGGTGGCCGTCGTCGAAGTCCTCGCGCACCCGGTCCATGGCCGCCCAGAACGCGTCGAGCACCTCGCTGAGCAGGTGGTTGTCGAGCGAGGCGTACAGGGCGAGATGGAAGGCGCGGTCCGTGGCGCGGGCGACCCGGCCGCCGTCCGCCGCCTCGGCCTCCATCTTCGCGACGAGCGCGCGCAGCACATCGATGTCCTCCTCCGGGACGCCCGCCGCGACGGCCCCGACGAGCCCGGCCTCCAGCGCCTCGCGCACCTTCATCAGCTCGGCCAGGCCCGGTTCGCCCTGGCAATGGCGGACGGCGGCGCGGAAGGCCAGGCCCTCGGCGAACGGTGACAGCGAGAGCGAGCCCACGAAGGTCCCGTAGCCCCGGCGGATCTCCACGACGTTGACCGCCTGGAGCGACTTCAGGGCCTCGCGGACGGAGACCCGGCCGGCCTCGAAGAGGTCCATCAGCTCGGTCTCGGTGGGCAGGACGTCGCCGGGCGCGAGGCGGCGCTCCAGGATGAGCTCCTTGATCCTGCGCTCGATGTCCTGAGCCATGGTGGGCCGCGCCACAACGTCCTCCCGAGGTGCTGTTGCCCCTTGACCGGTCGCAGGAGCATCTGATTAAGGTGAAGTAGACATAGGACATCTTACGTCTCACGTCTCGATCCGGGTAGCCGCTCAGGCCCCGGACCGGCATCCCGATCAGCTGGAGCCTCCACCATGTCTCTGACCGCACCGCTGCGCGGCGTCGTCCCGCCGGTCTGCACCCCGCTCGACCCCCACGGGCAGGTCGACACCGCCTCCCTCGCCCGGCTCGTGGAGCACCTCATCGGCGGCGGGGTGCACGGGCTGTTCGCGCTCGGGTCCACCAGCGAGGTCGCCTACCTCACCGACGAGCAGCGCGGCACGGTCCTGGAGACCGTCGTCAACGCCACCGACGGCCGCGTCCCGGTCCTGGCCGGGGTCATCGACACCACCACGGCCCGGGTCGCCGAGCACGCCAGGACCGCCGCCGCCCTCGGCGCCGACGCCCTGGTCGCGACCGCGCCCTTCTACACCCGCACCCACCCCAGGGAGATCGCCGCCCACTTCCGCCGGCTGCGCGCCGAGGTGGACCTGCCGCTGTTCGCGTACGACATCCCGGTCGCCGTGCACAGCAAGCTCTCGGCGGCCCTGGTCCGCGAGCTGGCCGAGGACGGCACGCTGGCCGGACTCAAGGACAGCAGCGGCGACGAGGGCGGGCTGCGCCGGCTCGTCGTCGAACTCGGCGGCCGCGAGGGCCGGGCGCAGGGCCCGGTGCCGGACTTCAGCATCCTCACCGGTTCCGAACTGACCGTGGACGCGGCCCTGCTGGCCGGCGCCGACGGGGTCGTCCCGGGCATCGGCAACGTGGACCCGGCCGGTTACGTACGGCTCTACGAGGCCGCGCGCGCCGGGGACTGGACACTGGCCGCCGAGGAGCAGGAGCGGCTGGTCGAGCTGTTCGCGATGGTCGACGCGGGCCCGGAGGCGGACATGGGCCGCAGCTCGTCGGCGCTGGGCTCGTTCAAGGCGGCGCTGACGCTGCTCGGGATCATCGAGTGCGGCGACACCGTCTTCCCGCAGATCCAGCTGTCCGCGGAGTCCGTCGCGTTCGTCTCCGGACGGCTGCGCGGCGCCGGTCTGCCGCCGGTCCGATGACGGCTCCGATGGCTCCGGTACGGCGGCCGGTCATCGGCCTCGACCTGGGCGGTACGAAGATCGCCGCCGCGCTGTTCGGCGCGGACGGCACGGTGCTGGCCCGGCACTCCCGGCCCACCCCGGCCCGCGACGGCGCTGCGGCGGTGCTCGACGCGCTCGCGGCGGCCGCGGCGGAGGTCGACCCCGGCCGCACCGCCACCGTGCTCGGCATCGCGGCGGCCGGCGTCGTCGATCCCCGTACCGGCATGGTCACCAGCGCCACCGACTCGATCCGTGGCTGGGCCGGGACCCCGCTCGGCACCGGGCTCGCGGACCGCACCGGCTACGCGGTGGCCTGCGACAACGACGTACGCGCCACGGCGGGGCCGGAGCTGGACGCGCTGCGCGCCGAGGAGGGCGACCACGCCTCGCTGCTGTTCGCGGCCATCGGCACCGGCGTCGGCGGCGCGGTCGCGGCCGACGGGCGGATGCTGCACGGCGCGTCCGGTGTCGCCGGGCACCTGGGCCATCTGCCGAGCTTCGAGGCGGCCGGGCTGCCCTGCACCTGCGGGGCCACCGGCCATCTGGAGGTCATCGCCTCCGGCCCCGGCATCGCCGCCCACTACGAGCGGCTGACCGGCGCCCCCGTGGACCGCCTGGAGACCGTCGCCGCGCGCGCGGCGCGGGGCGACGCGGACGCCGTCACCGCGATCACCACGGGCGCGTCCGCCGCCGGCCACGTGCTCGGCGGGCTCGCCAACGCGCTCGGCCCCGACCGGGTCGTCGTCGGCGGCGGCGTCCCGCGCATCGGCCCGCTGTACGAGGACGCGCTGCGGGCCGCGTTCGCCGCCGAGCTGATGGGGCCGCTGCGAGGACTCGTCCCGCGCGCCCCGCTGTTCGGCCACGACGCCGCCGTGCTCGGCGCGGCGGCCCTCACCACCACCCTTCCCCTCCACCACCCGGGAGTCCTCCGATGAGCGCACAGGAACTGGCCGCCACCCTCCGGGGCAGGCTGATCGTGTCCTGCCAGGCACCCCCCGGCGACCCGATGCGGGAGACCGCCACGCTGGTGCGGCTCGCGCGGTCCGCGGTCGCGGGCGGCGGCGCGGCGATCCGGGCCAACGAGCCGGAGGTCGTCGCCGCGATCACGGCCGCCGTGGACCTACCGGTCATCGGGCTCTGGAAGGACGGCGACGTGGGCGTGTACATCACGCCGACCGTCCGGCACGCCCTGGCGGTCGCCGAGGCCGGCGCGGCCGTCGTCGCGGCGGACGCCACCGACCGGCCGCGCCCCGACGGCTCGACGTTCGCCGAGCTGGTCGAGGCGGTCCACGCGTCCGGCGCCCTCGTCATGGCCGACGTCTCCACCCTCGCCGAGGGCGTCACCGCGGCCGCCCTCGGCGCGGACTTCGTCTCCACGACCCTGTCCGGCTACGTGCCGGGACAGCCGCAGCAGGCCGGTCCCGATCTGGACCTGGTCGCACGGCTCGCCGCCGCGATCGACGTACCCGTCGTCGCCGAAGGCCGCATCAACACCCCCGAGGACGCGGCCGAGGCCCTGGCACGCGGAGCGCACAGCGTCGTCGTCGGCACCGCCATCACCGCGCCCACCGCCCTCACCGCCCGCTTCGTCGCGGGCATCGCCCAGCACTGACCTGCCCCCGTTCGCCGGGACGGCTGTTCAAGGGCGAGCACCGTCCCGCATCCTGGAGTCACCGTGCACACCACCACACCCCCCACGCTCCCCTGGTACCGCCAGGTGAGCCGCACCCAGTGGAAGTCGTTCTTCGCCGCCTGGATCGGGTATGTCCTCGACGGCTTCGACTTCGTGCTGATCACCCTCGTCCTGACCGAGATCAGCGACGACTTCGGGCTGAGCACGGTGCAGGCGGCCAGCCTGATCTCCGGCGCCTTCATCACCCGCTGGCTCGGCGGCGCCGTGCTCGGCGCCCTCGGTGACCGCTACGGGCGCAAGCTGTCGATGGTGGCGAGCATCCTGCTGTACTCGCTGGGCACCTTCGCCTGCGGGTTCGCGTGGAACTACACCAGCCTGTTCGCCGCCCGGCTGGCCATCGGCATGGGCATGGCCGGCGAGTACAGCGCCAGCTCCACGTACGTCATGGAGAGCTGGCCGGCCGCGCTGCGCAACCGGGCCAGCGGCTTCCTGATCTCCGGGTTCTCGGTGGGCTCGGTGCTGGCCGCCCAGGTCTACGACTGGGTGGTGCCCGCGCTCGGCTGGCGCTGGATGTTCTACCTCGGCCTGATCCCGATCGCCATCGCGCTGTGGATGCGGCGGGCGCTGCCGGAGGCGGAGGAGTGGACCGAGTCCGTCGCGGACGAGGGCGCGAAGCCCAATCCGTTCCGGCCGCTGTTCCGGACCCCAGGGCGGGCGACCCTCAACACCGTCCTGGTGGCCGTCGCCACGCTCTCGCTGTTCCTCGTCTTCACGCCGGGCGGCGCCGGCATGGTGCCGGTGCTGTCGGTGGTCGCCGGGCTCTCGCTCGCCGCGCTCGCCGTACAGCTGGGCGGGAAGCGCGGCTGGGTGCTGTACCTGTCGATGATCGTGACGCTGTTCTTCGCGTTCCTCTACTCCTGGCCGATCCAGGCACTGCTGCCGACGTACCTGAAGACCGAACTGGGCTACTCGACGAGCCAGGTCACCGACGTCCTCTACTTCGCGGGCTTCGGCACCATGGCGGGCTGCTGGATGGCCGGCTTCCTCGGCGACTGGATCGGTACCAAGAAGGCGTACGCGCTGACGCTGCTGGCCTCGCTCGCCTTCGTCTACCCGGTCTTCGCGGTGGAGGACAACCTGCTGCTCCTCGGCGGCCTGCTCTTCCTGCTCCAGGCGACCAGCTTCGGCATCTCCGGGCTGCTCCCCCGCTACATCGGCGGCCACTTCCCGACCCGCAGCCGGGGCGCGGCGCTCGGCTTCACGTACAACGTCGGCGCGCTCGGCGGGGCGGTCGCCCCGGTGCTCGGCGCCCATCTGGCCTCCGGGATGAGCCTGGGCCGGGCGCTGGCCGTGCTGACCTTCGCGGGCACGGTGATCGTGGTGCTGCTGGTCGGCTTCGACGTGCCGGCCCGGCTGAACCGGCTGACGGACCCGGACGCGGCGGACGACCACCTGGCGGTGGCGCCGGTGGAGGGCGAGCCGGCGGCCGTGGAGCGGCGGGGGCCCGTACGGCGGTAAACCGGTGGACGTCCGCGCCGGGGAGATCTAGCTTCCCCGGCGTGGACCTTCCCCGTACTTTCACCATCCGCGAGAGCGGCCACCGTGTGCACAACCCGTTCACCGAGGAGGATCTGGCCACCCTGGGCCGGGCGCTGCGCCTGGAGCCGGGGACGAGCGTCCTCGATCTGGCCTGCGGCAGCGGCGAACTGCTCTGCACCTGGGCGCGCGATCACGGCGTGACCGGGACCGGCGTCGACATCAGCACCGTCTTCCTGGCCTCCGCCCGGGAGCGGGCGGCGGAGCTCGGCGTCGCGGACCGGGTCGGTTTCGTGCACGGCGACGCGGCCGGCCATGTCGCGCCGGACCCCGTCGACGTCGCCGCGTGTCTCGGCGCGACCTGGATCGGCGGCGGTGTGACCGGCACGGTCGGGCTGTTGAGCCGGTCCCTGCGGCCGGGCGGCATGCTGCTGGTCGGCGAGCCGTACTGGCGCCTGGAACCGCCGGACCAGAAGACCGTCGAGCACTGCCACGCCCGGACCCACGACGACTTCCGCGCCCTGCCCGAGCTGGTCGAGCACTTCGGGGAGCTGGGCTGGGACGTGGTGGAGATGGTCCTCGCCGACCAGAAGGGCTGGGACCGGTACGCCGCCGCGCAGTGGCTCACCACCCGCCGCTGGCTGGACGCCCACCCCGACGACGAGCTGGCCCCGCAGATGCGCGCGGAGCTGGACACGGCGCCGGCGCTGCACGTCCGCTACCAGCGCGAGTACCTGGGCTGGGGCGTGTTCGCCCTGATGCGGCGCTGAGACGGCCCGTGTTCAGGGCGTGACGCGCTCGAAGACCGCCGCGAGCCCCTGGCCGCCGCCGATGCACATGGTCTCCAGGCCGTAGCGGGCCTCGCGGCGGTGCAGCTCCCGGGTGAGGGTCGCGAGGATGCGGGCGCCGGTGGCGCCGACGGGGTGGCCGAGCGAGACACCGGAGCCGTTGACGTTGATCCGCTCCTCGTGGTCCTTCTCGCCGAGGCCCAGTTCGCGGGTGCAGGCCAGGACCTGGGCGGCGAACGCCTCGTTGAGCTCGATCAGGTCGAGGTCGTCGAGGTTGAGCCCGGCGCGGCCGAGCGCGGCGTGGGTCGCGGGGACCGGGCCGAGGCCCATGGTGGCGGCGGGCACCCCGGCCCGGGCGAAGGAGACCAGCCGGACCAGCGGGGTGAGGCCGAGCCGTTCGGCGGTGGCGGCGCTCGTCACCAGGCAGGCGGCCGCCGCGTCGTTCTGGCCGCTGGCGTTGCCGGCGGTGACGGTGGCCTCCGGGTCGGACTTCAGCATCACCGGGCGGAGCGCGGCGAGCTGTTCGGCGGTGGTGTCGGGGCGGGGGTGCTCGTCGGCGGAGACCACCGTCTCGCCCTTCCTGGTCCGTACGGTGACGGGGACCGTCTCCTTCTCGTACCGGCCCTCGGCGGCGGCGAGCCCGGCCCGCCGCTGCGAGCGCAGGGCCAGCGCGTCCTGGTCGGCGCGGCTGATCCCGTACGTGCGGCGCAGGTTCTCGGCGGTCTCGATCATGCCGCCGGGCACCGGGTGGTTGACGCCGCCGGCGGTGACCCGGCCCCGGGCGAGCGCGTCGTGGAGCTGGAGGCCGGGGCCCTTGATGCCCCAGCGCCCGTCGTGCGTGTAGTACGGGGCGCCGCTCATCACGTCGACGCCGCCCGCGATGACGACCTCGCTGAACCCGGCCCTGACCTGCATGGCCGCGTCCAGGACCGCCTGGAGCCCGGAGCCGCAGCGGCGGTCGGTCTGGAGGCCCGTCACCGACTGCGGGAGCCCGGCGTCCAAGGCGGCGACCCGGCCGATCGCGGGGGCATCGGCCGAGGGGTAGGAGTGGCCGAGGATCACCTCGTCGACCCGGTCCGGGTCGACGCCGGTGCGGGCGACGACCTCGGCGATGACGCGGGCGGCGAGGGCGGCCGGCTTCTCCGCGGCGAACACCCCGCCGAAGCGGCCGATGGGGGTGCGCAGGGGTTCGCAGATCACGACATCGAGGGCGTCGGGCACGGCGGGGCCTTTCCGGAGGTCGAGGGACAGGGGTCCGGCACGACCCTCGCACCCGGCGGCCGGACCGGTCCAATACCCAGTTTCCCCGGCATCGAGACGCCCGCCGTCTCAATCGTCCGGCCCGGCCGCCCCGGGACGTCTCAGGCCCGGGCCTGCGTCGCGAGCATCAGGCGCAGGGCGCGGGTGACGGCGTTGTCCGCGCCGAAGTCCACCCCTGCGGGCACCTCGACCAGGTCGCCGTGGGCGAGGACGAGGACCCCGCAGGAACCGGGGCGGGCCGTGCCGGTCCCGTCGAGCCATTCCGCGTAGCCGCCGGACGTGGTGTCCAGGTCCGCCCGGCTGCGGCGGCTGACCTGCGCCATCAGGTCGCTGATCCCGGTCAGCTCCTCGACGGAGGCGAACGGGACGGTCACGACCGGTTCCTCGACCAGGCGGACGCGCGGTTCCTCGTCGCGGGCGGGGCCCTCGGGGTCCTCGGGCAGCAGACCCGGGCCGAAGCGGGCGAAGTACAGGAGGCTGTGCGCGGAGTCGATGCCGCCGACGAAGGGCCGGTCGAAGCTGGTTCTCCGGTTGCCGGCGAAGTACTCGCGCGGGATACGGGGGTCGTCGGCGACGGGCCAGTGCACCTCGCCGGACTCGCGGTCGCGCCAGGGGAGATAGCGCCGGATGTCGTCGGACGCGGAGGTCGGCAGGACGTCGATGCCGAAGCGGTCGGGGTCCTTGGCGACGATGGAGCCGGGTGTCAGCGCGAACACGCCGATGCCGGAGGTCGTCCACAGCTTCTCGTGCCGGTGGAGGAACTCGTACGTCGCCAGCGCCTCCTCGCGGGTCTCGGTGGGGAAGCCGGTGAAGCCCATCATCTGGGCGGCGATGCCGTTGCGCGCCAGCTCCGTGAGGACGTCCGGGACCACGTCGATCCTGACGCCCTTGTCGATCAGGTCGAGGACCCGCTGGGTGCCGGACTCGTAGCCGAAGGAGACCGCCACACAGCCGGAGGCGGCGAGGACCTCACCAGCGGAGCGCTTGGGGAAGGTGCGCTCCAGGCGCAGTTCGGCGGACCAGCGCAGGTCCAGGGAGGATTCCGCGAGGGCGGCGGCGAGGGTGCGCAGGTAGCGGGGCGACATGGCGTCCACCGCGAAGTAGACGGTCCTGCCGTACCGGCTCGCCTCGCGCAGGTCCGTCAGCACGGCTTCGACGGGGCGTTCGCGCGAGGGCGAGGTAGGCCGGTCGGTGTTGAGGCCGTAGTCGCAGAAGGTGCACTTGTTCCAGTAGCACCCCCTGGTCGGGCTGTAGAGGATCACCGGCTCGGGCGCCCAGTACCGGTCCCAGTCCCACACGTCGTACGCCGGCGAGTCGGGCGTCGCCACGCTGCTGTACGCGATGACGGGGTCCGGGCGGCTCCTGGTCATCACGCCGCCGATGCCCTCGAAGGCGTCACCGCCCCGGACCGCACCGTTTCCGACCGCGTCGAGGATGCCGATGAGGGCGTCCTCCCCCTCGCCCGGAACGATCAGGTCGGCGTCCTGGAAGACCCGCCACGAGGCCGCCGGGTCGGTGGCGTACTTGACCACGTCACCGACCTCGGTCCCGCCGAAGACGATCACGGTGTCGGGCAGCACGGTCCGGATCAGGCGGGCCATCCTCAGGGCGACGGGCAGCTGACTGGTGTAGTTGACCGAGAGCCCGACCACCGCCCAGGGGCGTTCACGCAGCTTCGGTACGAACTCGTCGGCGAAGTAGCCCTCGAAGGGGCGCGCCACGGCCGCGGGGACCTCGGGGTCGGACAGGTCCGCCGTGCTGCACAGGTTGACGGCGGACTTCACCCGCATCGAGAAGCCGTCCGCCGCGCCGGGCGGCATCTCCAGGGCGATCAGCTCCCACCACCGGCTCGTCACCGCGACCGCCTGGGCGTAGGTCGGGGGGTGGTAGAAGTGCTCGGGGTCCTGGAACACGCGGATCGCGTCGCGCGCCGAAGTGGCGGTCAGGCCTTCGGCGGCCAGGGCCTGCCGGTAGCGGATCTCGTCGTGGCGGCGGGGGGCGCCGGACCTGGCCTCGATCTCGGCGCGCAGCGCGCGGGCGGCCGTGAGCGTGGCGCCGAAGCGTGCGGGGTCGGCGAGGTAGCCGAAGGCGTCGAGGTTGGCGTCCACGCAGGCGTACTCGGTGTGGCCGGCCGCCCTGGCGGCGCCCACGAGGTACGGGATGGAGTGGTAGGCGGTCGTCGGGTCGGTCACCGGCGGATTGACCAGCAGGTACGCGGTGTTGCCGGTGCCCCGGCCCTGCCGCCGGCCGTGGTCGGGGTCCCCCTCGAACCGCGGCATGCCTAACGGGACGAGCACGCTCATCGCTGTGACTCCTGACTGTTGTCCTGCCCTGCATGCGTGGAGCGGGCGGCCGGCACACCGGGTCCGTGCCCGGCGGCGTCCGGGGCCCCGGCGGGTGCGGGGACCGGCGGGGCGTATTCGATGTCGGCGCGGTGCTCGCGGAACACCCGCTGGGTGAGCGCGCCGAGGACGGTGAGGGCGATGGCCCCGCCCGCCACCGGGAAGAAGGGGGCCGCGCCGAGGTGGCGGACCCCGAAGCCGGCCACCGCGACGGAGACCGGGAAGGTGCCCATGACGGCCAGCATGACCAGGCTCATGACCCGGCCGATGAGCGCGGAGGGGGCCCAGACCTGGAGCATCGTCACCGCGACGATGTTCTGCCAGCCGCTGGCCAGCGCGTAGACGCACACGCACGCCGCGGCGCCGGGCAGGCCGCCGGCGTACGGGACGGCGCCCAGGGCGATGCCCATGACGACCGCGAGGGCGGCGAAGAGATAGGCCGGCGACTCCACCGGCCGGCTGCGGGCGGCGACCAGGGAGCCGGCCAGACCGCCCAGGCTCAGGCAGGTCAGCAGGATTCCGTAGCCGGTGGCGCCCATGCCCTGGTGGGCGAGTTCAGGCAGGGCCACCTCGATGGTGCCGTTGAAGGCCAGGTTGCAGACGAGGGCCACCACGAGGACGACGTGCAGCAGCCTTCCGTGGCGCAGCAGCTCCGGGAAGGACACCTTGTGGACCGGGGTTTCGCCGGCGGCGTCGGGTCCGCCGGTCTCCGGGGCGTCCGCGCCGGAGCGTATGCGGGAGAGGACCAGCGCCGACACGAGGAAGGACGCGGCGTCGACCGTGAGCGCCGGGCCGGCGTCGAAGGCGGCCACCAGGGCGCCGCCCGCGGTGGGTCCGAGGAGTCCGCCGACCTGGTTGACCATGGTCGAGAGTGCGTTGCCCCGGCCCAGGTCCTCCTTGCGCAGCAGGGCGGGCAGGAGGGTGTACGAGGCGGGGATGAACATGCCGGAGCAGGCGCCCAGGACGACGGCGATGGGAGCGAGCTGACCCAGCGTCGGCGTCCCGGCCGAGGCGAGCACCGCGAGGGTGCCGACGGCGGCGGCGCGCACCAGGTCGGTCATGAGCATCACCCGCCGGCCGCCGATCCGGTCGGCCACCACCCCGCCGAGCGGAATGGTGACGACGCGGGGGATGCCGTAGCAGGCCAGGACCGTGCCGAGCAGGACCGGGCCGCCGTCGCCGGAGAGGATCAGCCACGGCAGCGCGACGGCGTAGCAGTAGTCGCCGACCGTGGAGGAGAGTTGCCCGGCGAGCAGCAGCCGGAAGCCGCGCACCGACATGGGTCCGCCCGTCAGCGCCGTACGGAGCCGGTGTCCGGCTGCTGCCACGTCTCCTCCTAGTGCTGGGTGGTGTGTTCAGCCGCCGAGCGGGTCGACCGGCATGTCGAGGAACTCGCCGATCACCGCCGTCACGGTGGCGGGCGGCGGCAGCCCGAGGTTCTTGCGTACGTCGCCCGCGGCGATCTGCCAGCCGGTCGCGGGCACCGGGTCCACGACGGCATGGCCGTCCGCGCGCAGCCGGTCCACGTTGCGGCGGACAGCGGGGCGTTGCCACATTAGGCTGTTCATACTCGGAAAGAACACCACCGGGCGTTCATGGGCGAGCAGCGCGGAGCTGAGGAGTCCCGAGGCGAGTCCGTTGGCGGCCTGGCCGAGCATGTTGGCGGTGGCGGGCAGGACGACGAACCGGTCCGCCCAGACGGCGGGCGCGACATGACCGGTCGTCAGTTCGTCCTCGCCGTCGCAGTACACGTCCCGGCACAGCAGCCGCATGGTCGTGGCCGGGATGAGCGCGGCGGCGGAGCGGGTCATGGCCATGCGGATCTCGACGCCGGGTCCGAGGCCGGTGCGCAGAGCCATGAGGTACTGCGGAACGGCGAGTACGTTGGCCGAGCCGCACACGCCGATGAGCAGCCTGCGCGGGGCGTCCGGGCCGGTTCCGGCCGTCATCACCGGGCCCCGGCGGGCTCACCGGCCACCTCGTGCAGGCCGCACTGGGCGGCGATGAGATCCAGCCGGTCCTGGACGTTGTACTTGTAGCCGGGGCAGGGCGGATGGCCCTCCTGCCACGCCTTGGGGCAGGAGCCGCCGCAGGTGGGCATGAAGACGCAGCTCCTGCACCAGGTGGTGCCCGCGGCGATCTCCTCGTTCCAGCCGTCGAAGGGGCCGAGCGGCCGGACCGGTTCGGTCCCCGCCCGGTCGATGGTCGTCAGCGCGAGGGTGCTCTCGGCCTCGGGGACGAGGGGGTATTCGCTGCACGAGAAGATGTTGCCGGTGCTGCTGATGATCTCGGACGAGCGGGTTGTGGCGGGGCAGAGGACCTTCCGGGCGGTGGTCGGCAGCAGCTGTGTGTGCAGGCCGTGCCGCGTGAGCAGCCTGAGCCACCCCGTCTCGCGTTCGGCGAACTCCTGCTTGGACACCTCGATCGCCGATATGTCGTTTCCCCACGAGTGGACGGGAGCGATCGAGAAGGAGACGCGGGGGTGGCTGAAACCCAGCTCCGCCATCAGTTCGACATAGCGCGGGACGGAGTCCTGGTTGTGCACATCGACATTCGTGCGGAACGAGAAATGGGTGGGGCCCAGGCCGGGTTCGTCGAGCACGGCACGCACCGCGCGCACGATGTTCCAGAAAGATCCGCGTCCGCTTTTCAGCGGCCGGTGTTCATTGTGTATATCCGGCGGCCCGTCGATCGTGATCTCGAAATGGGTGACGCCACAGGAACGGATGAGCGTGTTGATTTTCGTGGGGTTGAGGAGGGAGCCGTTGGTGACGATCACCGAGGAGTAGGCGACCCCGCGCTCGGCGGCGGCGGCGACGAACCGGGGGGCGAGGTCGCGGATGACCGCGTAGCCCATCATCGGTTCGGCCCCGAACCAGTCGATGCGGGCGCTGCGGGTCTCCGGGGCGTTCACGGCGCGCAGCACGCGGTCGCGCACCCGGCTGCGGTGGTCGCGGGAGAGGCCGCCGCGGGTGTGCTCCTGGCCGCAGTAGGCGCAGCCCATGTTGCAGTAGGAGGTCGGCAGCAGGGCGATGTGCACCGCGGAACGGTCCGCGGACGCCTGCCGGTTGCGGTCGAGTACGGCGGACAGCTCGTCCTCGCCGGCCGGCACGAGCAGCCGCGCGGCGCGCAGGGCGCCGGTCCAGGCCGGGGAGACCGCGGCGGCGTCACCGGCCTCCAGTGCCCGCGCGGTGGGGAGGTCCACCGCCACCGTGCTCGCGGTGCGGGTGCCGTAGGCGAGCCGTACCGGGACGCCGGAGGTGTCGGCGTACGCGCGGTCGCTCAGCACCAGGTATCTGCTGACTTGGTCCATCATCACGCTCCCACTGGGTGTCCGGGCACACGGCGGTCCGGTGGTCCTCACGGGCGGGCCCGGCGGCCGTGGCCGCCGGGCCCGCCGTGGCTGGAATCAGCAGAGGACGTTGACCTGGTTGTCGTTCACCTGGCCCTCGACCGCGGCCGACACCGCGTTGAGCCGGGCCTGGATCGAGCCGAGGACCGCGACCTCGTCCGGGCTGAGGCCGTTGAAGATCTCGCGCTCGGAGTCCGACAGCAGGTCGACCGGGGTGCCGGCGCTGCGCAGCGCGTCGAGGGGTGCTTGCGACATGGGTCACTCCTTCGTGGAGACGGTCACTGGCTGGTGCAACGGCAAGGCTGCTCCGGCGCCCCCCGGCTTCATATCCCCCGATCGACTATGAATCCGGTGGGCGTGTGATCCCTCTCAAGGCGTTCTTGTCCGGAACATGACCCGCAGCTACTCTGACCCCCGGGAGTGAGGTATTTCCTCTGCCGGCCCATGCTTCGCTCACCACAATGGGGGTAAGGGATTTGACCAGGCGTGAAATTCTGATCGCTTCGCTCGTGGCCGCCGGCTCCTCGAACCGGGATATCGCGGAAGCTCTCTGCATCAGCCCTCACACGGTGGCCGCTCACTTATGCAACATGCTTCGAAGAACGGGCGCTTCGAATCGTACGGAAATGATTGCGCGACTGTACGCACAGGGTGTTCTGGTCCAGGGGATCTGGCCGCCGCTGCCCGCGGACGAGCGGAAGCGGCAGGAGGCCCCCGAGGCCGTCGGCGCCCTCGCGGCGGCAGCGGTCGCGGAGTGCTCCATCGGACCGGCGGGCGTCACGCTCGACTGGCCGCACTACGGGAACGAGGTACCGGTAGCCATGACCTTCGACGCCCTGCACGCACTACGTGAGGCCGGCCACCCGGTGGACCTGCTGGCGGTGGAGCAGCGCTCGGTCCTCTCGGCGCTCAGCGAACACGAGGTCCGGGTGCTGAACTCCGTCAAGGAACGGCTGGAAGCCGCGTCCGGCGAGGTGGAGGGACAGGGGCAGGACATCAAGCTCCTGTGAACGGCGGTGCGCGGTGCGGCGGTTGCCGTGCCACGGTGCCCGACGGAGCCCGGTTCTGCCCCGAGTGCGGCACTCCGGTGGTCGCGGGGGCGCCGTCGTCGGACAGCCGCAGAATCGTCACGGCGGTCTTCATCGACCTGGTCGGCTCGACCGTGCTGGCCGAGACGTTGGACCCCGAGGCGCTGCGGCGCACGATGGACCGGTACTACCGGGCCTGCACCACGGCGGTCACCGAACACGGGGGCGTGGTCGAGAAGTTCATCGGCGACGCCGTGATGGCCGTCTTCGGTGCGTTCGTCACCCACGAGGACGACGCGCTGCACGCGGTCCGGGCGGCGTGCGCCGTACGCGAATCCGTGGCGGCCATCGCGGCCGGTCCCGGGGTGCGGCTGGACATCCACTGCGGGATCGCCTCGGGAGAGGCCGTGGTGGCGGGGGTGCTCGGCGGCGCGGCCCGGGTGGTCGGGGACGTCGTGCACACCGCCGCCCGCCTCCAGTCGCACGCCGGGCCGCACGAAATCCTGATCGGTGAGGAGACGGCCGGACTGGTGGGCGGCCGGGTCCGCATGGAGGCCGTCGCCCCGCTGCGGGTGAAGGGCAAGCGCGAACCGGTCGCCGCCCGGCGGGTGTTGTCCGTCCTCGACGCGGCGAGCCGTGAGGACCTGGTGCCGCTCGTCGGGCGCGACGGTGAACTGCGCCTCCTGCTGGCCGAGTTCGCGGAGACCCGGGCCGAGCGCCGCAGCCGCCCGGTCACGGTCGCCGGTCCCCCGGGCATCGGCAAGTCGCGCCTGGTGCGGGAGTTCCTGGGCCGCGTCGGGGAGGACGCCGTCGTCCTGCGGGCCGGCTGCCAGGCGTACGGGGCCGGGCTCGCCCACCGCCCGCTGGCCGAGGCTGTCTGGTCACTGCCCGGCGGCTGGGAGCAGGCGCGACGGGCGCTGGAGGCGCTGCGCCCCAGCGCGGACCGCGCCGTCACCGCCCTCGCCGTCGCCCTGGGCATCCGCACCGGGAACGGACTGCCGGTGAGCGTCGACGAGATCGGGTGGGCGTTCCGGCGGCTGCTTGAGGCCCTGGGCCGCGACGCCCCGGTGGTCCTGGTCCTGGAGGACTTCCAGTGGGCGCAGCCGACCCTCTCCGACATGGTCACCGATCTCGCCGAAGGCGCCCGGAACACCCCGCTGCTCGTCGTCCGCGTGGCACGCGCCGAACCTGGTGGCGGAGTCCCGGCCGGTGAACTGGCGCTGCGCCTGGACGCGTTGCCGCCCGCGCAGACCGAACGGCTGGTGGAGCTGCTCGCGGACCGGGCCGAGGTCGCCGCTCAGGAGGCGGTCGCCACGGCGGACGACCTGGCCCGGGTGGTACGGGAGTGCGACGGCAATCCGCTCTTCGCCGAACTGCTCCTGGAGAACCTGGCCGGCCACCGGGCCGTGGACCAGGGCGTTCCCACGTCGATCCGGGTCCTGCTGACGGCCTGGCTGGACCGGCTGCCGGCCACCGACCGGGCCGTGCTGGAGCGCGCGGCGGGGGTGGGCGGGTCGTTCACCGCCGAGGACGTGCACGCACTCGCCGGGGACGCGCCGGCCCTGGCGGGCGGGGTCCTCGACGACGCGCTGGGCCGGCTGCTGCGCTCCCGGGTGATCCATCCCTACGGCCCGCCCGGCACGTACCGGTTCACCCGCGCGCTGGCCCGGGACACCCTGTACGAGATGACCTCCAAGGCCCGGCGCGCCACCTGGCACACCGTGCTCGCGGACCGGCTCGAAGACGGGGCGCCGGACCCGGCGGCGGAGGGGGACCTCGCGCACCACCTGGAGTCCGCGTGCCGGCTGCGGTCCGAGGCCGATCCCGGCGACCCCGGGCTGCCCGCGCTGACCGGGCGCGCCGCCCGGGCACTGGTGGCCACCGGGTACGGGGCGCTGCACCGCCGCGACCTGCCCGCCGCCGTCTCGCTGATGGAACGCGGGCGCGCCCTCACCCCGGACGGCGACCCTCAGCACCGGGTGCTGGCCGCCCGCATCACCGACGCGTACGCGGCGCTGGGCCGTTGGGACAGCGCCCGGCACGCCGTGGCGGAGGCGGAGCGCCGGAACGGGGACGACGCCCCGACCCGGGACACCTGCGCCATCCTGCGGCAGCTGATCGCCCTGCGCTCGGGGGGACCGGAGCCCGCCGGCGCCGCGTACGCGCCCGGTGCCGGGCCCGCCGTGCCCGGTCCGGCGGACGACCTGAGCTGGTGCCGGCTGCACCAGCTGTCCTCGCTGCGGAGCTTCGCCGAGGGCCGGATCGGTGCTGCGGAGGGCTCCATGCGCGACGCGCTCTCCCGGGCGCGCGGGCTCGGCGACACCTACGAGGGCAACCGCATCCTCGCGTCGATCTGCGAGCTGACGCAGTGGTCGCCGACCCCGCTCACCCAGGCCATCGCGCTCTGCGAGGAACTGGTCCGGCGGTTCGACGGCGACCGGAGCCTCCTCGTGCCGGTCCTGCTGACCCGGGCCCGGCATCTGGCACTGTCGGACCGGGTGGACGCGGCCCGCGAGGACATCGCGCTGGTCCGCGTCCACTGCGACGACCTGGCGCTGGCACTCGGCACACTGGCGGCCGGCCAGACGGCGGGGTTCGTCGAGTCCCTGGCCGGGGCCCACCCGGCGGCCGCCGGCCACTACGCGGCGGCCGCGGACGGGCTCGCCGCCCTGGGGCAGACGCGGACGGCGGCGACCTTGCGCCTGTACGCGGCCCGGGAGCGGTTCTGCGCCGGGGAAGGACCCGGTCCGGACGCGGCCGAGCTGGCCGACCCGCCCGGGGAACGGCCGGAGGACACCCGTACCCGGGCCGTCCGGCTGGCGCTGCGGGCGCGGGTACGGGCGCGGGCCGGGGCGTACGGGGACGCGGTCGGGGACGCCGGGCGTGCCGTCGCCGCCCTGGACGGCACCGACGACCCGTGCCTCATCGGTGACGTCTGGTTCGAGGCGGCCCGGGTGCTGGACGCCGCCGGTGAACCGGGGCGCGCCCGGCACGCCGCCGGACGCGCGCTGGAAGCCCTGACGGCGAAGGAGGCGGTGCTGCCCGCCCGGGCGGTGCGGGCCTGGAGAACGGCCGGACCGGAGGAGGGCCAGGCGGTGCTGCCCGCCCGGGCGGTACGGGCCTGGAGAACGGCCGAACGGGAGGAGGACCGATGAGCGATCCGCCCTGGAGACGGCCCGCGCGCCCCTACACGCCGGGCGTGCCGGCCTGGGGCGCGACGAGGGCGCAGGCTCACGAGGCCTTCGCGTCGATCCCCATGGACTCGGTGTCCCCGGAGTGGGCGTGGGGCGGGGCCGACGGTTCCGGGGTCCGGGTCTGCGTGGTGGACAGCGGGGTCGAGGGCGGCCATCCGATGGTCGGCCCGGTCGATCTCGCCGTTACGGCCGTCCCGGACGAGGACGGCGAGGTGGAGATGGTGCCGTGCGAGCCCACCGACCGCGCCGGGCACGGCACCGCCTGCGCCGGGGTGATCCGGTCCGTCGCGCCCGGGGTCTCGGTCTCGTCCGCCCAGGTGCTGACCGACGGCAAGACGGGCAGCGGCCCGGCCCTCATGGCCGGGCTCTCCTGGGCCATCGAGCAGAACTTCGACGTCATCAACCTCAGCCTGGCCACGACCCGCCCCGCCCTGACCGCGCGGCTCCACGAGCTCGTGGACCGGGCCTACTTCCGCCGCTGTGCGCTCGTCGTCTCCGCGCACAACCGGCCGGTGCCCAGCTATCCCTGGTCGTTCTCCTCGGTGATCTCCGTCGCGAGCCACGACGAGGACGACCCGATGACGTACTACTACAACCCCGCGCCGCCGGTGGAGTTCCACGCGCGCGGCGTACGCGTGCCCGTGGCGTGGCCCGGCGGCGGCACCATCCGCTCGACCGGCAACAGCTTCGCCGCGCCGCACATCTCGGGCCTGTGCGCGCTGATCCTCGGCAAGCACCCCTGGCTCACGCCGTTCCAGCTGAAGACGGTGCTGTTCCTCTGCGCCGGGAACACCACCGGTCGACTTGGAGGTGCGCATGACGAAACCTGTTGACGCCGCGACGCCCGTGGAGCGCCGCCTGCTGCAGTCCATCGTGGAAGTCGCGCGCCATGTCTTCGGCGCGGCGGCCTCCTCGATCTTCCTGATCGATCCGGAGACCGGCGACCTGGTCTTCGAGGCCGTGGCCGGTGAGGGCGACGGACAGCTCGTCGGTACGCGGTTCCCGGCGGGGACCGGCATCGCGGGCTGGGTCGCCGCTTCGGGGCAGTCGATGCTCGTCGACGACCTGCGCGAGTCGCGGCACTTCTCGGGCGAGGCCGCCGCCTCCACCGGGTACGTGCCCGACAGCATCATGGCCGCGCCGCTGTTCGGCGACGACGAGTGCGTCGGCGTCCTGGAGGTCCTGGACCGGGGCTCCGACGGTGTGCGGGAGATGGCGGACGTCGAACTCCTCGGGCTGCTCGCCGACCAGGCCGCCATCGGCCTCGAACTCCTCACCCGGCTGCGCGCCGCCGACCCGGACAACCGTTCCGACAAGGCCCTGCGGCTCCTGGAGATGGCGGAGTCGCTGCTGGCCCCGACCCATGGCTGAGCGGTGCGTCCTGCTGCTCACCAGGCGGGGCGACCGGGAGGCGACCGAGGCGGCCGGTCTGCTGCGCCGGATCGGGGTGCCCGTGCACCGGCTCGACGCGGACCGCCTGGCGGAGGTCCGGGCAGTGCACGGGCCGGACGGCGTACTGGCCCTGGACGGGCACCGGTTCGCGCCGACGGTGACCTGGCTGCGGCACTTCTCGCTGCGGGCCGCGCTCCCGCCGGGCCCGGCCGGCGGGCGGATGGTGTACCGGGACGCGTGGACCGCGCTGGCCCGGCAGCTGGCCGCCGCCTCCCCGGCCGCGATCGGCGCCGCCGATCCGGGGCAGCTGGCGCAGCGGGACCTGGCCCGGGCGCTCGGGGTGCGCGTCCCGCGCGGACTGGTCACCACCGACCCGGCGGACGCGGCCCGGCTCCTCCCGGCCGAGCGGTACGTGCTCAAGGTCCTCGACCGGCACTACGTGGAGCCGGAGCCCGGCCGGCTGGACTGGCACCTGCCGCGCGTCGTCGACCGGGTCCGGCTCGCCGGACTGCCCGGACTGCCGCGCGGCACACCGGTGATGCTCCAGGAGTACGTGGAGCACGACACCGAGTACCGGGTCTACCTCGCCGGGGACGAACTGCACGCCTTCGAGGTGGCCAAGGAGCGCCCCGATGACATCTGGACGCGTCCGGACGAGGTGATGGTCCGTCAGGTCAGGGCCCCGGCCGCCGTGGCCTCGGCCGCGCGCGCCGTCGCCCGGGAGACCGGCGCGCTCTACGGGGCGTTCGACTTCCTGCGGGCACGGGACCGGGACGAGCCGGTCTTCCTGGAGATGAACGCCCACGGCGACTGGCACTGGTTCGAGCGCAGGGCCGGCGTCGACGTGGTGACCCGGGCCGTGGTGCGGACCGTGCGGGACCTCCACCGGTCCGCCGCCGGTGACGCGCGCCCGGCGGCGGTCAGCCTGCTCGCGTTCCTCGGCGCGGGCCGGGGCGGGTGACCGGGCCGTCCGGTGTGGGCAGCGCCCGCTCCGCGACGGCGAGCACCGCGTGCAGGGCGGCCGAGGGGTTGTCCGTCCGCCAGGCGAGCGCCGCCTGCCGTCTGATCGGCGGCCCGGCGAGCGGACGGTAGACGAGGCCGCCGAGCTGGATGTGCTGGACGGAGGTGACGGTGAGCGTGACCCCGACGCCCGCCGCGACCAGCGCCAGGATGGTGTACGAGTCGGGCGCCTCCTGCACCACGCGCGGGTTGAACCCGGCTGCCTCGCAGGCCGCGGTCATCGCGTCGCGCACGGTGGAGCCGGTGTTGGCGGGGAAGGCGACGAACGGCTCCCCGGCCAGCGCGTCGAGCGGGATCTCCGGGCGGGCGGCGAGCGGATGGTCGACGGGCAGCGCGCAGACCAGCTCCTCGTCGTCGATGACCCGGCAGCTCACGCCCGGCGCCGTCACCGGCAGCCGGACGAACCCGAGGTCGAGCGAGCCGTCCGCGACCCGGGCGAGCGCCACGTTGGCGTAGGTCTGGCCGGTCATGACCAGCTCGATCCCGGGGTGGGCGGCGCGCACCGCGCGGGTGAGCAGCGGCAGGGTCTCGTGGCTGGAGGCGCCGGCGAAGCCGATCCGGACCCGCCCGTACGCGCCCTGCCCCGCCGCGCGCGCGGCCCGTACCGCCGTGTCCAGGTCGTCCAGCACGGTCCGCACCGGCTGGAGGAAGGACTCCCCCGCGCTGGTCAGCCGCACCGAGCGGGTGTTGCGTTCGAAGAGCTGGACGCCGAGTTCCTTCTCCAGGCGGCGGATCTGCTGGCTCAGCGGCGGCTGCGCCATCTGGAGCCGTTTCGCGGCGCGGCCGAAGTGGAGTTCCTCCGCCACGGCGAGGAACGCGGCGAGATGGCGCAGCTCCATGCCGTCCCCTCCCCCGGGTCCGCCCGCATCATTGATTCGTCCAGCGTCCGGGTCTGAGCCTAATTCGGTATTGGACGGCGATCAAAGGCCGCTGAAAGCGTCGGCGGTGCGGGCACCCGGCCCGCGCCCCATCGAGAGGACCGTGACCCGCATGCGTATCAGGATCGTCGGCGCCGGAGCCATGGGCCGCGGCATCGCCCAGTGGGCGGCCGCGGCCGGACACACCGTCGAGCTGTGCGACGTACGGGCCGAGGCGGTGGCGGACGCGGTCGCTTTTGTACGTTCCATGCTGGAGCGGGCCGTGGCCAAGGGGCGGATGTCCGCGGCGGACGCCGAGGCCGCGGTGGAGCGGCTGGTCGCGCTGGACGACCCGTGGGCGGCGGGCCCGGACGTGGATCTGGTGATCGAGGCGGTGCGCGAGGACCTGGCGACCAAGGCGGAGGTGTTCGGCCGCCTGGAGCAGGTGCTGCCCGCGTCCGCCGTGTTCGCCACCAACACCTCCTCGCTGTCGGTGACCCGGATCGCCGCCGAGCTCAAGGACCCGACGCGCCTGGCGGGGCTGCACTTCTTCAACCCGGTGCCGCTGATGCGGATCGTGGAGGTGGTGCCCGGCGCGGCGACCCGGTCCGGGATCCCGCCGCTGCTGACCTCACTCGTGGAGGGCTGCGGACACCGCGCGGTGACGGTCGCGGACACCCCCGGCTTCCTGGTCAACCACGCCGGGCGCGGCCTGGTGACGGAGGCGCTCGCGCTCCTGGAGGAGGGCGTCGCCGAACCCGCGGACCTCGACAGGATCGCGCGGGACGTGCTGGGGCTGCGGATGGGCCCGTTCGAGCTGATGGACCTCACCGGGCTCGATGTGACCGCCGCCGTCATCGACTCCATCTGGGAGGGCTTCCGCCACGAGGACCGGCTGCGCCCCTCCTTCCTCACCCCGAACCGGGTGGCGGCCGGGCTGCACGGCCGCAAGACCGGGCACGGCTGGTACGCGTACGGCCCCGAGGCCACCGGGCCCGCGCCGGAGCCGGCGGTCGCCGGGAACGCTGACCGCCCGGTGCACGTCTTCGCGCCGGACCCCGCCCGGGAGGCCGCCGCGGCCGCGCTCCGCGAGGCGCTGGCCGCGGCGGGCGCCGCAGTGGAGCACGGGGAGCGGCCGTCGGACGACGCGGTGGTCCTGGTCCCGGTGTGGGGCACGGCCGTCGCCTCGGCGGTCGCCGCGCTCGGGCTGCCCGCCGCGCGCACCTTCGGTGTGGACCCGCTGCCGGCGGCCGGGCGCCGGCGCGTGCTCGCGGTGACCCCGGCGGCGGACGCGGCGGCGGGGCGGGACGCCCGTGCGGTACTGGCGCGCGCGGCGGACGGCGGGGAGCCGTTCGCAGTGTCGGTGGTCCGGGACACGGCGGGCTCGGTCGCTCAGCGGCTGCTCGCCTCCATCGTGTCGGTCGCCGCGTCCATCGCGGAGCGCGCGCTCGCCGCCCCGGCCGACATCGACGTGGCCGTCACGACGGGGCTCGGCTACCCGGTGGGCCCGCTGGCCTGGGGCGACCGGATCGGCGCTGCCCGCATGCTGGAGCTGCACCGGGCGCTGCACGCGACGACCGGCGACCCGCGTCACCGCCCGACGCGCTGGGTCACGGAACGCGCGGAGCTGGGCCTGGCGCTGACGGACCCGGGGACGTCGCCGGCGGATGTGCTCGGGGCGCGGTGACCGATTCCTACAAGACGGCGGGCGTGGGCCCGGCCTACGGTCGGTCCATGACTCCACGACTCGACGCGATCGGCATCGTCACCGCCGACCTGCCCGCCTCCCTCGCCTTCTACCGCCGGCTGGGACTCGCCATCCCGGCCGGCGCGGAATCCGCACCCCATGTGGAGGTGTCCCTGCCTGGCGGCGGGCGCCTGATGTGGGACACCGAGGAGATCGCCCGCTCCCTCGACCCCGGCTTCACCCCGCCGTCCGGCGAGGACCGGCTCGGGCTGGCCTTCCTGTGCGACAGCCCGGCCGAGGTCGACGCGGTGTACGAGGAGCTGACCGGCGCCGGTCACCGGGGCCATCTGAAGCCGTGGGACGCGGACTGGGGCCAGCGGTACGCCGTCGTGCTCGACCCGGACGGCTGCGCGGTCTCGCTGTTCGCGCCCTCCAACGCCTAGGAACGGCCGAAGTACGCGGTCAGGGTGGTGCCGGCCAGGTCGCGCATGTCCCGCGCCAGATGGGCCTGGTCGGCGCAGCCCGCCTCGATTGCCGCGTCGGCGTACGGCAGCCCCGAGCGTACGAGGGCCAGGGCCCGCTGGAGGCGCAGCACCCGGGCAAGGGTCTTGGGCCCGTAGCCGAAGGCGTTCAGGGAGCGGCGGTGCAGCTGGCGGGGGCCGAGCCCGGCGCTCCGGGCCGCCTCCGCGACGCCGGCGCCCGCCTCCAGCCGCGCGGCGACCGCGCGCATCACCGGGTCCGGGGGCTCGGTGCGGGCCGCCCGGTCCAGGGCGATGTCCTCCAGGGCCGCGGCCGGGTCGGCCGCTTCGGCGACGCGTTCGGTGAGGCGGCGGACCCGGGCGCCGGGCCACAGCGCGGCGAGCGGCACCCGGAGATCGCGCAGTTCGTGGGCGGGCACGCCCAGCAGGGCGGGGGCGGCGCCCGGGGCGAAGCGGATTCCGGCCCAGCTGCCGCCGGCGCCGGTGGCGGGCGCGGTGCGGGTGTCCGGCCCGGCGACGAGGAGGCGCTCACCGCTCCAGAGCAGGTCCATGCAGCCGTCGGGCAGCACCGGATGGGCCGTGCCCGGCTCCGAGGTCAGGGTCCACACCCGTGCGCCGTCCAGTGCCGACGCGCGCTCTTCGTAGCTGTCGCCCATGCCACTAGTCTCGTCCACGGACACAGCAGCGAACGTAATCGGCTACGGGGGCGGTCATGGCGTCACTGATGGAGTTCACCACGGACAACGGGGCGACGGTGACGGTGGAGGTCGACCGCCACGCCCCCGGGGCGCAGCTGGTCTCGCGGGACGGGCAGCACGCCCTGGCGCGGGCGGGACGCACCTTCGACAGCGCGCTGGAGGGCATCCGCTCGGCGGCCGAGTCGGCGCTCGCCGTGTTCCGGGACGGGAGGCTGCAGCCGGACGGGGTGGAGCTGGAGTTCGGCGTGAAGATCACCTCGGAGGCGGGGGCGGTGATCGCCAAGAGCGCCCTGGAGGGCCATCTGACGGTGAAGCTCTCCTGGTCGCCGGGGTCGCAGAGCCCGGCGACCGCCGACTGAGGGCTCACTCGTCGTAGGGGTTCGCCCGGTCCGCGTCCTTCTCGCGGCCGGGCTTCTGGAGCCGGGACTTCACGTCGTCCGGCGGCAGGAACCGGGACCAGCGCTCGGGGAACTCGGAGGGCATGTACGGGCTGTCGCCCTCGTCGCCCTCGTCATCGTCGTCGTCCTCGTCGGCCGGCGGGCCGCCGTGCCAGCTCTCCGCCTGGGTGCGGGCCACGAACTCGGCGGCCTGGGCGGCGCGCACCCGGTCGTTGGCGGCGCGGGCGGCGGCCGTGGCGACGGAGGGCCAGACCCGGTCGATGGCCGCGTTGACGGCGGCGCCCACCAGCACGGCGAAGGCGGAGATGCCGATCCACAGCAGCACCGCGATGGGGGCCGCCAGAGATCCGTAGATCGTGGGCCCCTCGACCGTGCTGGTCAGGTAGATCCGGAGCAGGAAGCTGCCCACCACCCACATCGCCAGCGCCACCAGGGCGCCCGGCATGTCCTCTATCCACGGCGAGCGGACGGGCACGGACACGTGGTAGAGGGTGGTCAGGAAGGCGACGGAGAGCACGATCACGAGCGGCCAGTACAGGACGCTTATGACCTCGGTGCCCCACGGTATGAGCTCCACGACCCGGTCGGGCCCGACCACGAGCAGCGGCAGCACCACCGCGCCGAGCAGCAGCGCCACCACGTACAGCAGGAAGGCCAGCATCCGGGTCTTGACTATTCCGCGCTGGCCGTCGAGCCCGTACATGACGGTGATCGTGTCGATGAATACGTTGACCGCGCGGGAGCCCGACCACAGGGCGATGGCGAAGCCGATGGAGATCACGTCGGGCCGGGCGCCGGTCGTGACGTCGGCGAGCAGCGGCTTGGCGAAGTCGTTGACGCCGCGTTCCGAGAGCACGGTGTGGGCCGCGCTCAGGATGTTGCGCTCGATGGAGGCGACCGTGGTGGTGCTCGTCCACTCGTCGACGTAACCGAGCAGGCCGATCAGGCCGAGGAGCAGCGGGGGCAGGGACAGCAGGGTGAAGAACGCCGCCTCGGCGGCGAGTCCCAGGATGCGGTACTCCATGCACGAGTTGACCGTGTCCTTGAGCAACTGCCAGGCGAGCTGCCGCTTGGAGACGTTGCGATAGAGCACTCGGGCCCGGTGGAGCCGGCCCGGTGGCCGCTCGGGTGTTTCGTTTGCTGCCTGCACGTCCTTACCGTATCGGCATGGCAGCCACCACCCACACCGTGTCCAACCAGGCCCCTCCCCTGCTCGGCTATGACGTCTTCGGCGCGGACCGGGTGCTCGGCGAAGCCGTGGAACGTCATCTTCCGGCTGAGGTGCTGGACGAGGCGCGGGACGGGCTCACCGCGCTCGGCAGGTCGGCCGGCTCCGCGCAGGCGGCTTCCTGGGGCACCCTGGCCAACGAGAACCCGCCGAGGCTGCGCACCCACGACCGCTACGGGCACCGCGTCGACGAGGTGGAGTTCCACCCGGCCTGGCACCGGCTGCTCGGCCACGCCGTCGGCGCCGGACTCACCGACGCCTGGGACCGGCCGGGCGGGCACATCCGCCGGGCCGCCGGCTTCCTGGTCTGGACGCAGGCGGAGGCGGGGCACGGCTGCCCGCTCTCGATGACGCACGCCGCGGTGCCGGCCCTGCGCGCCGAGCCCGAGGTGGCCGCCGTGTGGGAGCCGCTGCTGACCTCGCGGGTGTACGAGGAGGGGCTGCGGCCGCCCGGGCGGAAGGCCGGGGTGCTGCTGGGGATGGGCATGACGGAGAAGCAGGGCGGCTCGGACGTGCGGGCGAACACCACGCGCGCCGAGCCGCTGTCCGGCGACGGCGAGTACGCGCTGACCGGGCACAAGTGGTTCTGCTCGGCACCGATGTCCGACGCCTTCCTGGTCCTCGCGCAGGCCCCCGGCGGGCTCACCTGCTTCCTGCTGCCCCGGGTGCTGCCGGACGGCAGCCGCAACCCGTTCGCGATCCAGCGGCTCAAGGACAAGCTGGGCAACCGGTCGAACGCCTCGGCGGAGGTCGAGTTCGACGGGACGTGGGCGCGCCGGATCGGCGAGGAGGGACGCGGTGTCCGCACGATCATGGGCATGGTGGCGGCGACCCGGCTGGACTGCGTGACCGGTTCGGCGGCGCTGATGCGGCAGGCGGTGGCGCAGGCGGTCCACCACACGACGCACCGGTCCGCGTTCGGCGGCCCGCTCGCGGACAAGCCGCTGATGCGCAACGTGCTGGCCGATCTGGCGCTGGAGTCGGAGGCGGCGACCGTGCTGGCGATGAGGCTCGCGGCGGCGTACGACGGCGGGGGCGAGAGCGAGTCGGCGTTCCTGCGGATCGCGGTGCCGGCGGCGAAGTACTGGGTGACCAAGCGGTGCGCGCCGCTGGTGGGCGAGGCGCTGGAGTGCCTGGGCGGCAACGGCTACGTGGAGGAGTCGGGGATGCCCCGGCTGCTGCGGGAGGCGCCGCTCAACTCGATCTGGGAGGGCTCCGGGAACGTGCAGGCGCTGGACGTGCTGCGGGTCCTCCAGCGGGAACCGCTCGCGCTGAACGCGTTCCTCCGGGAGGTCGGCCTGGCCCGGGGCGCCGACCACCGGCTGGACGCGGCGATCAAGGACCTGCTGACGGAGCTGGCCGATCTGGCGGGGATCGAGGCGCGGGCCCGCCGGGTCGTGGAGCGCGTCGCGCTGGTGCTCCAGGGCTCGCTGCTGGTGCGCTGGGCGCCGGCCGGGGTGGCCGACGCCTTCTGCGCTTCGCGCCTGGGCGGGGACGGGGGCGCGGCGTTCGGAACCCTGCCGCACACCCTGGATCTGGCGTCGGTCGTGGCCCGGGCCCGGCCGGTGGATCTCTGACCGGGCAGCGACGGGGGGTGGTGCTGCGCCGACACGGCACCACCCCCCATGCTGTAACCCACCGGACCTGGGGGCCGGAGCCCCGCGGTGCGGTGTACCGCCACTCTTGTACGGGCCCGGGGCCCTCGCCAGAGTTGCAGAGGGTTGCAACCATTGTGTGGAGTTGCGGTTTCGCGGCCCGGGGGGCGGCAGGATGGGGCGCGGCCCGCGGAGCGGGCCGGGCACTGGGGTGAGGGGGAACCGGCGTGGAGACGACTCCGGTGGAGGTGATGCGGCCGGCCGCCCGGGAGACCGCGCAGGCCAGGCGCCTGGTGCACCGGGTGCGGGAGGCGCGGATGGCGGGCGACCGCATGCCCGCCGCGCCCCGGGCGGAGATCGGCGCCTCCTGGGACCGGGTGCTGCGCAGCGGCATCGATCCCGAGCAGACGACGCACAGCGCGCTGCTGGAGACGGACGAGATCGAGCACCGGCGCCGCAGCTCCGCGCTGGGCGAGGTGATGCCGCTGCTGAGCGACGGCCTGACCAACATCGCGGACGCCTCGCAGCAGATCATGGTGGTCACCGACGTCGAGGGCCGGGTCCTGTGGCGCGAGGGCAACACGGGGGTGCTGCGCCGGGCCGACGGCATCTGCCTCGCGGAGGGCGCGGCCTGGTCCGAGGAGATCACCGGCACCAACGCGATCGGTACGGCGCTGGCCTCGCGCGCCCCGGTCCAGGTGCACTCGGCGGAGCACTTCGTGCGCACCCTGCACGGCTGGACGTGTGCGGCGGCGCCGGTCCGCGACCCCCGGGACGGGCGGCTGATGGGGATCGTCGACATCAGCGGTCCCGCGTCCACCTTCCACCCGACGACCCTGGCCCTGGTCCGGTCGGTGGCCCGGCTCGCGGAGAGCGAGATCCGGGTGAGGCACCTGGAGGCGGTGGACCGGCTGCGTGCGGTGGCCGCTCCGGTACTGGCCCGGCTGGGCGGCCGGGCGGTGGCGGTGGACGGCCACGGCTGGACGGCGGCGGTGACGGGGATGCCCCCGGTGGACCGGCTGCCGCTGCCGAAGTCGCTGGGGCCCGGCCGGGTGTGGTTGCCGTCGCTGGGGATGTGCCGGGTGGAGCCGCTGCCGGGCGGCTGGCTGGTGCAGGTGGCGGACGGGACGATGGACAGCCCGCCGCGCCGGGTGGTCCTCGACCTGAGCCGGCCGCGCTCGCTCGCGGTGAACGTGGTGAGCCCCGTGGGCACCTGGACCCAGCGGCTCTCGCCCCGCCACGCCGAGCTGCTGTACGCGCTGGCGGTGCACCGGGAGGGGCGTACGGCCTCCGAGCTGGCGCAGGACCTGTTCGGCGACGCGACCAGGACGGTGACGGTCCGGGCCGAGATATCGCGGCTGCGGCGCCATCTCGCCGAGGTGCTGGCGCACCGCCCGTACCGGTTCGGCGAGGGCGTGGAGGTGGAGGTGCTCCACCCGGAGCACCCGGCCGATCTGCTGCCGCGTTCGAAGGCGCCGGTGGTCGTGGCGGGGCGCGGGGCCGCCTGAGCGACGGGTCTCCGCGCAGGTCCGGGCGGTGAAGGCGGGCGGGGGCCCGGCTCGGGTGCGGGTGGCGGGGCATGGTTTTCTTGCGGCCATGAGCAACCCCGTACGCCCCACCGGTGCCGCCGTCGACGAGGTGACCATCTGGTCCCTGGAGCAGACCTCCCCCGAGGATCTGCGGCCGTCCGCCGTGCCGGACGGGGACGTCCGGATCGTGCGGTCCGAGGTGCCGCTGCCCGAGTTCAGCCGGTTCCTGTACACGGCGGTCGGCGGTGACATCCGGTGGACGGACCGACTGGGGATGACGTACGCGCAGTGGCAGGAGGCCCTGGACCGGCCGGGCGCGGAGACCTGGGTGGCGTACGCGAACGGCACCCCTGCCGGCTACATCGAGCTGGACCCGCAGGACGACGGCGTCGTGGAGATCATGTACTTCGGGCTGATCCCCGCCTTCCGCGGGCGCCGGATCGGCGGGCATCTGCTGTCGTACGGGGCGGCCCGCGCCTGGGACCTGGCCGAGCGGTGGCCGCAGCGGCCGGCGACGAAGCGGGTGTGGCTGCACACCTGCTCCAAGGACGGCCCGCACGCGATGGACAACTACCTGCGGCGCGGCTTCCGGCTGTTCGACACCCGCACGGAACTGGAGGAGCCGGTGGCGGCCCCCGGACCCTGGCCCGGCTCGGACCGACAGCCGCTTCCGTAGCAAATCCCCTCGCTTGTCCGGTTTTACGCTTCACTCCGGCGCCCGTCACCCGCGTGACGGGCGCCACACCGTCTCATGGAACGGGACAGTCTCGTCCACATCATGGATAGTGGTGGACTGCCGCGAGATCCCCATGACACGCTTCCGTCATGTCCGGAACTGGAATTGCCTTGGTGAGTCGACGCCACGTCGACCTCGGCCGCATGTCCAGCGCCATCTGTCCGGCGGGCTGAGAGTCCCAGCACCGCCGCGCCCCCCCCTTTTCTCCGCGACACCCCTGCGCACCGCCGCGCCTCACGCGAGTGTGCAGTTCAGAGCCGCCCTCCCGCAGTCCCGAAGGACGTACTGTCATGGCCGCAACCCCGGAAACGCCTGCGCCTGCCGCGCCCCGCCGCAAGGTGGGCCGCCACCGCGGCGAAGGCCAGTGGGCCCTGGGGCACTACACCCCGCTCAACGGCAATGAGCAGTTCAAGAAGGACGACGACAGTCTCAACGTGCGGACACGCATTGAGACGATCTACTCCAAGCGCGGATTCGACTCGATCGACCCCAACGACCTTCGGGGGCGCATGCGTTGGTGGGGGCTCTACACCCAGCGCAAGGCCGGCATCGACGGCGGCAAGACCGCGGTGCTGGAGCCGGAGGAGCTTGAGGACAAGTACTTCATGATGCGGGTCCGCATCGACGGCGGGAAGCTGACCACGCAGCAGCTGCGCGTCATCGGCGAGATCTCCCAGGAGTACGCGCGGGGCAGCGCGGACATCACCGACCGGCAGAACGTCCAGATGCACTGGATCCGCATCGAGGACGTCCCGGCGATCTGGCAGAAGCTGGAGGCCGTGGGGCTCTCCACGACCGAGGCGTGCGGCGACTGCCCCCGTACGATGATCGGCTCCCCGGTGGCGGGCATCGCCGCGGACGAGATCATCGACGGCACACCGGCGCTGGAGGAGATCCACGCCCGGTACATCGGCAGCCCCGAATTCTCCAACCTGCCCCGCAAGTTCAAGACCGCTATCTCCGGCTCCCCGGTCCAGGACGTCGTCCACGAGATCAACGACATCGCCTTCGTGGGCGTCGAACACCCCGAGCACGGGCCGGGCTTCGACCTCTGGGTCGGCGGCGGACTCTCCACCAACCCCCGGCTGGCCGAGCGCCTCGGCGCCTGGGTGCCGCTGGACGAGGTCGCCGACGTCTGGGCCGGCGTGGTCGGCATCTTCCGCGACTACGGCTACCGGCGGCTGCGCAACCGGGCCCGGCTGAAGTTCCTGGTCGCCGACTGGGGCATCGCCAAGTTCCGCCAGGTGCTGGAGGACGAGTACCTCAAGCGCCCGCTGCTGGACGGCCCCGCCCCGGCGGAGCCCAGCAGCCGGTGGCGCGACCACATCGGGGTGCACCAGCAGCAGGACGGCCGCTTCTACGTCGGCTTCGCCCCCCGCGTCGGCCGGGTCGACGGCTCCACCCTCGCCAAGATCGCCGAACTGGCCGAGGAGCACGGCTCCGGCCGGGTCCGGACCACCGTCGAGCAGAAGATGATCATCCTCGACGTCGAGCAGGACCGGGTCGAGTCGCTGTCCGCGGGCCTGGAGTCGCTCGGCTTCCAGGTGAAGCCGTCCACCTTCCGGCGCGGCACCATGGCGTGCACCGGCATCGAGTACTGCAAGCTGGCGATCGTCGAGACGAAGGCGCGCGGCGCCTCCCTCATCGAGGAACTGGAGCGCAGGCTCCCCGACTTCGACGAGCCCCTCACCATCAACATCAACGGCTGCCCCAACGCCTGCGCCCGCATCCAGACCGCGGACATCGGCCTCAAGGGCCAGTTGATGCTGGACGAGAACGGCGAGCAGGTGGAGGGCTACCAGGTCCACCTGGGCGGCGCCCTCGGCCTCGACGCCGGCTTCGGCCGCAAGGTACGCGGCCTGAAGGTCACCTCGGCCGAGCTGCCCGACTACGTGGAGCGCGTGCTCGGCAGGTTCCAGGAGGAGCGCGAGGCCGACGAGCGCTTCGCGACCTGGGCCGCCCGCGCCAGTGCGGAGTCGCTGTCATGAGCGGGCGCGCCGCACCGTTCCACTGCCCCTACTGCGGCGACGAGGACCTGCGCCCGCACGAGGCCGGGCACGGGGCGTGGGAATGCGCTTCCTGCAATCGGGCGTTCCAGCTGAAGTTCCTGGGCCTGCTGACCCGGGGGCTGACGCCCAACAGCGCGGGAGGGGACGAGATATGACGATCGTTCAGAACATCGACACGCTCACCGACGAGGGCCTGAGGGAGCTCGCCGAGCGGGCCGGGCGCCAGCTGGAGGACGCCTCCGCGCTCGACATCCTGAAGTGGGCGACCGACACCTTCGGTCCCCGGTTCTGCGTCACCTCCTCGATGGAGGACGCGGTCGTCGCGCACCTCGCCTCCCGGGTGATGCCCGGCGTGGACGTGGTGTTCCTCGACACCGGCTACCACTTCGAGGAGACCATCGGGACCCGGGACGCGGTGGACGCCGTGATGGACGTCAAGGTGATCACGCTGACGCCGCGTCGGACCGTCGCGGAGCAGGACGCCGAGTACGGGCCGAGGCTGCACGACCGCGACCCCGACCTCTGCTGCAAGCTGCGCAAGGTCAAGCCCCTGGAAGAGGGCCTGACCGCGTACACCGCCTGGGCGACCGGGCTGCGCCGCGACGAGTCCCCGACCCGGGCGAACACCCCGGTGGTCGGCTGGGACGAGAAGCGCCGGAAGGTGAAGGTCTCGCCGATCGCCCGGTGGACCCAGGACGACGTCGACGCCTACGTCGCCGAGCACGGGGTGCTCACCAACCCGCTGCTGATGGACGGCTACGCCTCCGTGGGCTGCGCGCCCTGCACCCGCCGGGTGCTGGAGGGCGAGGACGCCCGGGCCGGCCGCTGGGCCGGGCGCGGCAAGACCGAGTGCGGGCTGCACGGCTGATGACGACTGATCAGGAGACTTCGATGAGCGTGACGGAGACGGGAGCCACCGTCTGGCTGACCGGTCTGCCGAGCGCCGGCAAGACCACCATCGCCTACGAACTCGCCGGGCGGCTGCGCGGCGAGGGCCACCGGGTGGAGGTGCTCGACGGCGACGAGATCCGCGAGTTCCTCTCGGCGGGCCTCGGTTTCTCGCGCGAGGACCGGCACACCAACGTGCAGCGGATCGGCTTCGTCGCCGAGCTGCTGGCGGCCAACGGCGTCAAGGTGCTGGTCCCGGTCATCGCCCCGTACGCGGACAGCCGGGACGCCGTCCGCAAGCGCCACCAGGCCGAGGGCACCGCGTACCTGGAGGTGCACGTCGCCACTCCGGTCGAGGTGTGCTCGGAGCGCGACGTGAAGGGTCTTTACGCCAAGCAGGCGGCGGGCGAGATCAGCGGGCTCACCGGGGTGGACGACCCCTACGAGGCCCCCGAGTCGCCCGATCTGCGCATCGAGTCGCACCGCCAGACCGTGCAGGAGTCCGCGGCGGAGCTGTACGCGCTGCTGAGCGAGAGGGGTGCGGCGTGACGACCGTCGCGACTGTGCAAGAGGGCACCGACAATCCGTACGCGCTGAGCCACCTGGACTCGCTGGAGTCCGAGGCGGTGCACATCTTCCGCGAGGTCGCGGGCGAGTTCGAGCGGCCGGTGATCCTGTTCTCGGGCGGCAAGGACTCGATCCTGATGCTGCACCTGGCGCTCAAGGCGTTCGCGCCGGCGCCGGTGCCGTTCACCCTGCTGCACGTGGACACCGGGCACAACTTCCCCGAGGTGCTGGCCTACCGCGACCGCGTGGTCGCCGAGCACGGGCTGCGGCTGCACGTCGCCTCCGTGCAGGAGTACATCGACGCCGGCAAGCTCCGCGAGCGCCCGGACGGCACCCGCAACCCGCTCCAGACCGTGCCGCTGACCGAGGCCATCCAGCAGCACCGCTTCGACGCGGTGTTCGGCGGCGGCCGGCGCGACGAGGAGAAGGCGCGCGCCAAGGAGCGGGTCTTCTCGCTGCGCGACGAGTTCTCCCAGTGGGACCCGCGCCGCCAGCGCCCCGAGCTGTGGCAGCTGTACAACGGCCGGCACGCCCCCGGCGAGCACGTCCGGGTCTTCCCGATCTCCAACTGGACCGAGCTGGACGTCTGGCAGTACATCGAGCGCGAGGGCATCGAGCTGCCGGAGATCTACTTCGCCCACGAGCGCGAGGTGTTCAACCGCAACGGCATGTGGCTGACCGCGGGCGACTGGGGCGGGCCCAAGGAGCACGAGGCCACCGAGACCCGCCAGGTGCGCTACCGCACGGTCGGCGACATGTCCTGCACCGGGGCCGTCGACTCCGACGCCACCACGCTGGACGCCGTGATCACCGAGATCGCCGCCTCCCGGCTCACCGAGCGGGGCGCGACCCGCGCCGACGACAAGATGTCCGAGGCCGCGATGGAAGACCGCAAGCGCGAGGGGTACTTCTAAATGACCACCACAGCTGAGCAGTTGAGCGCCACCACCCTGCTGCGCTTCGCCACCGCCGGGTCCGTCGACGACGGCAAGTCCACCCTCGTGGGGCGCCTGCTGCACGACTCCAAGTCGGTCCTCACCGACCAGCTGGAGGCCGTCGAGCACGCCTCGCGCAACCGCGGTCAGGAAGCGCCGGACCTGGCGCTGCTGACCGACGGGCTGCGCGCCGAGCGCGAGCAGGGCATCACCATCGACGTCGCCTACCGCTACTTCGCCACGCCCCGGCGCCGGTTCATCCTCGCCGACACCCCGGGCCACGTGCAGTACACCCGCAACATGGTGACCGGCGCCTCCACCGCCGAGCTGGCCGTGGTCCTGGTCGACGCCCGCAACGGGGTCGTCGAGCAGACCCGCCGGCACGCTGCGGTCGCCGCCCTGCTGCGCGTCCCGCACGTGGTGCTGGCCGTCAACAAGATGGACCTGGTGGACTACGCGGAGCCGGTGTTCGCCGCGATAGCCGAGGAGTTCACCGCGTACGCGGCCTCCCTCGGAGTCCCGGAGATCACCGCGATCCCGATCTCCGCGCTGGCCGGCGACAACGTCGTGGAGCCGTCCGCCCACATGGACTGGTACGGCGGCCCGACGGTCCTGGAGCACCTGGAGACGGTCCCGGTCAGCCACGACCTGACCGCCTGCCACGCCCGCTTCCCCGTCCAGTACGTGATCCGGCCGCAGACCGCGGAGCACCCCGACTACCGGGGCTACGCGGGCCAGATCGCGGCCGGTGTGTTCCGGGTCGGCGAGCCCGTGACCGTGCTGCCCTCGGGCCGTACGTCCACCATCGCGGGCATCGACCTGCTGGGGGACTCCGTGGACATCGCCTGGGCGCCCCAGTCGGTGACGCTGCGGCTCACGGACGACATCGACGTCTCGCGCGGCGACCTCATCGCGCCGGTGGGCGACGCCCCGGCGGTCACCCAGGACGTCGAGGCGACCGTCTGCCACGTGGCGGACGAGCCGCTGACCGTGGGCCGGCGGGTGCTGATCAAGCACACCACCCGCACGGTCAAGGCGATCGTCAAGGACATCCCCTCGCGGCTGACGCTGGACGACCTCTCTCAGCACCCGGCCCCGGGAAAGCTCGTCGCCAACGACATCGGCCGGGTCGTGGTCCGTACCGCCGAGCCGCTCGCGCTCGACGCGTACGCAGACTCGCGCCGCACCGGTTCGTTCCTCCTGATCGACCCCGCGGACGGCACCACGCTGTCGGCCGGCATGGCGGGCGCCTCGTTCGCCGCCGCCGAGGAAGCGCCGGCCGCGGACGACGACGCGGAGTGGGACTTCTGATGAGCACGGACTTCTTCTCGACCTTCGCCAAGGAGGGCGGCCGCGTCGGCAGCGGCGCCCTGGGCAGCGGTCAGGGCGGTGTCGGGCGATGTGCGCGATGACGTACGCGCACTGCCTGCGCGCCCGGAAGCACCAACAGCACCGCACGCACCGCCTGTTCAGACGAAGACCTGCCGACTTCCCGGCCGCTTCCCCGTAGTGACGGGGTCGTGAGCACCGGGCCAACGAGAGGAAAGCCTCCCGTGCCTGCCACCCGTACCACCCTGCGCCGCAGCCTCGCCGCTGCCGCCGCCCTGCCGCTGCTCGCCGTGGCGCTCACCGCCTGCGGCTACGGCTCCGAGAAGAAGGACGACGACGCCAAGACGGCGAACACGTCCTCCGGCGGGAAGAAGCTCTCGGCGGACACCGTGAAGATCGGGTACTTCCCGAACCTCACGCACGCCACCGCTCTGGTCGGCATCCAGGAAGGCATCATCGCCAAGGAGCTCGGGGGCACGACGGTCAAGCCCTCGACCTTCAACGCGGGCCCGTCCGAGATCGAGGCGCTCAACGCGGGCTCCATCGACATCGGCTTCATCGGCCCCTCTCCCTCCATCAACGGCTTCGTCAAGTCCAAGGGGAAGAGCCTGCGCATCATCGGCGGCGCGGCGTCCGGCGGAGTGAAGCTGGTCGTCAACCCGAAGAAGATCAAGACCCTCGACGACCTCAAGGGCAAGAAGATCGCGACCCCGCAGCTCGGCAACACGCAGGACGTGGCGTTCCTCAACTGGGTGTCCGAGAAGGGCTGGAAGGTCGACGCCCAGAGCGGCAAGGGTGACGTCTCCGTCGTCCGCAGCGACAACAAGGTGACGCCGGACGCCTACCGGTCCGGGTCCATCGACGGCGCGTGGGCGCCCGAACCGACCGCGTCCAAGCTGGTCGCGCAGGGGGCCAAGGTCCTCCTCGACGAGCGGAAGCTCTGGCCGGACGACAAGTTCGTGATCACGAACATCATCGTGTCGCAGAAGTTCCTCACCGAGCACCCGGACGTGGTCGAGGCCGTGCTCCGCGGTTCGGTCAACACCAACGCGTGGATCAAGGCCAACCCGGACAAGGCGAAGGCGTCCGCGAACGCGGCGCTCAAGACGCTGTCCGGCAAGGAGCTTCCGGCCGACGTCATCGACCCGGCGTGGGAGTCGATCGAGTTCATCGACGACCCGCTGGCCGCCACGCTCGACACGGAGGCCAAGCACGCCGTGAAGGCGGGCCTGCTGGACGAGACCGACCTGACCGGCATCTACGACCTGAAGCCGCTCAACAAGGTCCTCAAGGCCGCGGGCAAGCCCGCGGTCGACGACGCCGGCCTCGGCGTCAAGTAACCGACCGTTCCAGGATCTCCCAGGAGGTGACGACCATGGCGACGACCACGCTCACCAAGGCCGAGGACCGTACGGCGGTCGGGCACGCGGCCCGGATCGACCACGTCTCGAAGTCCTTCGGCGGGCCGCAGGGGCAGCAGCTCGTCCTCGACGACATCACGCTCGATGTCGCTCCGGGCGAGTTCGTCACCCTCCTGGGAGCTTCCGGGTGCGGTAAATCCACTCTGCTCAACCTGGTGGCGGGGCTCGACCACCCGTCCTCGGGGTCCATCGAGACCCCCGGCGGGCGGCCGGCCCTGATGTTCCAGGAGCACGCCCTCTTCCCGTGGCTGACCGCGGGCAAGAACATCGAACTGGCGCTGCGGCTGCGCGGCGTGCCCCGCGTGGACCGCCGCCCGGAGGCGGAGCGGCTGCTCGAACTCGTCCGCCTGGGCGGGGCGTACGGCAAGCGGGTGCACGAGCTGTCCGGCGGTATGCGCCAGCGCGTGGCGATGGCCCGCGCGCTCGCCCAGGACAGCCGGCTGCTGCTGATGGACGAGCCGTTCGCCGCGCTCGACGCCATCACCCGCGATGTGCTGCACGACGAACTGACCCGGATCTGGCGCGAGACCAACGTCTCCGTCCTCTTCGTCACGCACAACGTCCGCGAGGCCGTGCGCCTCGCGGAGCGCGTGGTGCTGCTCTCGTCCCGGCCCGGCCGGATCGCCCGTGAGTGGACGGTCGACATCGAGCAGCCGCGCCGCATCGAGGACACCGCCGTCGCGGAACTGTCCGTCGAGATCACCGAACAACTGCGTGGGGAGATCCGCCGACATGGCCAGCACTGAGACCACCGCCAAGGACGCCGACGGGTCCCGGACGCCGAAGGACGACGCCCAGGACCTGGCCGGTCTGGAGGCGGGGCTCGACGCGCTCGACGCGGTACGGGTGAGCCGCACGCCGGTCCGCCAGGTGCTGGTGCAGAAGGTGCTCCCCCCGGTCGTGGCGATGGCGCTCGTCCTCGTCGTCTGGCAGATCCTGATCTGGGCGAAGGTCACCGACGACTACAAGCTGCCGTCACCGGCCCTCGTGTGGGACGAGGTGTCGAACGCCTGGGCCCAGGGCACCCTGCTCGGCTACATCTGGACCAGCGTCTCGCGCGGTCTGCTCGGCTTCCTGCTCGCCCTGGTCATCGGCACCCCGCTGGGACTGCTGGTCTCCCGCGTGAAGGTGGTGCGCGCGGCGATCGGTCCGGTGCTCTCCGGTCTCCAGTCGCTGCCCTCGGTGGCGTGGGTGCCGCCGGCGGTCATCTGGCTGGGCCTGGACGACCGGATGATGTACGCGGTGATCCTGCTGGGCGCCGTGCCCTCGATCGCCAACGGTCTCGTCGCCGGCGTCGACCAGATCCCACCGCTGCACCTGCGGGCCGGCAAGACGCTCGGCGCGACGGGGCTGCGCGGCACCTGGCACATCGTGCTGCCCGCCTCGCTGCCGGGCTACCTGGCCGGGCTGAAGCAGGGCTGGGCGTTCTCCTGGCGCTCCCTGATGGCTGCCGAGATCATCGCCTCCTCGCCCGATCTGGGGGTGGGTCTCGGGCAGTTGCTCGAACAGGGCCGGGAGACCAGCAGCATGTCCATGGTCTTCCTCGCCATCTTCCTGATCCTGATCGTCGGTATCGCCATCGACCTGCTGATCTTCAGTCCGCTGGAGCGGTGGGTGCTGCGCAGCCGCGGTCTCCTCGTCAAGAGCTGAGCACCCATGTCCTCTCCGGTCCTCCTCGTCATCGCCCACGGCAGCCGTGACCCGCGGCACGCCGCGACCGTGCACGCGCTGACCGCGCGGGTACGGGCGCAGCGGCCGGGGCTCCACGTGGAGACGGCGTTCCTGGACTTCAACGCGCCCTCCGTGCCCCGCATCCTGGAACGGCTGGCCGCGGACGGCGCGCCCGAGGTGGTGGCGCTGCCGCTGCTGCTCACCCGGGCGTTCCACGCGAAGTCGGACATCCCGGCGGTGCTGCGCGAGGCCCGCGCGGCGCTGCCCCGGCTGCGGGTGCGGCAGGCCAAGGTGCTCGGCCCGTCGCCGCTGCTGAACGCCGCGCTGGAACGGCGGCTGTACGAGGCCGGGGTCCGCCCCGGCGACCGAAGCTCGACCGGGCTCGTCCTGGCCTCGGCGGGCTCATCAGACCCGGAGGCGATCGCAGTGATCGCTGAAATCGCGCGGGAGCTGCGGCACACCGGTTGGTGTTCCGTGCGGCCTGCGTTCGCCTCCGCATCCCTTCCCCGGACCGAGGACGCGGTGCGGGCCCTGCGGGCGGAAGGCGTCCGCCGCGTGGCGGTCGCCCCGTACGTGATCGCGCCCGGCCGTCTCCCGGACCGCATCGCGGCGGGGGCGGCCGAGGCCGGTGCGGAGGTGCTGGCCGGGGTGCTGGGCCCGGCCCCGGAGCTGGCCCGGCTGCTGCTGGACCGGTACGACGAGGCGACCGCGACCGCGTCGCGGCCGGTCGCGGTCGGCGCCTGAGGCGAGCGGCGGGCCGGGCGGGCCGGGCGGGCCGGCTCAGCCGACGTCGATGCCGCCCGTACGGGTGCGCTTGAGCTCGAAGAAGTCGGCGTGGCCGGCGAGCACCCGGAAGCTGTCGAACAGCCGGGCCGCCTCCTCGCCGCGCGGGATCGCCCGCAGCACGGGCCCGAACCACACGGTCCCGTCGACGTGGATCGTGGGCGTGCCGACGTAGCCGCCCGCCTCCGGGTCCTGGCCGGCCTCGTGACTGCGCCGCACGGCCTCGTCGTACGCGTCGTCGTGGGCGGCGTCCGCGAGGTGAGCGGGCAGGTCCAGCTCGGCGAGGGACTGGGCGATCACCTCGTCGAAGTCCTCGTTCTTCTGCTGGTGGATCCGGCTGCCGAGGGCCATGTAGAGGTCGCGCAGGACCTCCTCGCCGCGCTCCTCGGCGGCGGCCGCCGCCACCCGTACGGGGCCGATCGACCGGTCGACGAGGTCCCGGTACCAGTCGGGGAGTTCGTTGCCGATGTTGTGCAGGTAGAGGCTCATGACGTGGAAGCGGAGTTCGATGTCGCGGTGCTGCTCCACCTCCAGCATCCAGCGTGAGGTGATCCAGGCGAACGGGCAGGCCGGGTCGAAGTAGAAGTCGACGACGGGCCTGCCCTGTTCCGGGGCTCGGTGAGTGGTCATGGGGCGAGCCTAGCCAGCCGGTGGCGCACTACTCCGGTCCATTCGGCACCCCTGGGCCTGGGCCATTCTCAGGACGCGGTCCACCGCGGGTCGCGTCCGCTCAGGGCCAGCGCACGGGTGAACCCGGTGGCGCCGGGGGCGGCCACCTCGTCGGTGAACCCCTCGTACTGGCGGTAGAGCGCGGCGGTCTTCTCCACGGTCCCCAGTACGTGAGCGGCGGCCTCGTCGGAGAGCCGGAACTCCTGGCCGGTGGCGCGGGCCACGTCCCAGCCGTGCAGCGCGATCTCCTCGATGAGCATCGCGGCGGTGTCGGCGGCCGGGGACGCGGACTCGCCCTCCCCGATGGTGCCCTCCCAGACGGCCGGGTCGGACCAGGCGGCCACGGCCCGGTCGAGCTGGGTGGCGTAACGCTCGGCCCAGTCGGCGTCCGCGGTGAAGTCGCGGGCGATCAGCTCCTCGGGCAGCTCGGTGCGCAGGGCGCGGTGCTCCATGCCGTGCGAGGTGTAGAGCACCCAGTGGTTGATGAGCGTGCGGACGTCCCAGTCCGCGCAGGGGGTGGCGGTCGCCTCCAGCTGTCGGGCGCTGACGCCCCGGGCCACACGGGCGGCCTCGGCGGCGCATTCGGTCATGTGGGCGTGCTCGGTCTTCATGCACCCCAACCTAGGCACGGGCGTGCGGCCGGTATTGAAGAAAGGCGACAGGTGCCGGACGAGGAGCGTGTACGGGGCACGGATAGGCTTTCCGGTGCGCAGGAAGCCGCTCGCGCCCGTACGAAGGAGCAGCCGCACGTGACCACCACCGCACCCCTGTCCCCCGCCGCCGCCACGGCCCCGGTCCCGGTCGTCCGGGCCGACGAGGTCTCGCTCGTACGCGACGGGAACGTCCTGCTCGACTCGGTCTCGCTCACCGTGCACGGCGGGGAGCACTGGGCGCTGCTCGGGGCCAACGGGGCGGGCAAGAGCACGCTGCTCGGGCTGCTCGGGGCGGTCACGCACCCCACCCGGGGTTCGGTCGAGGTGCTGGGCCGGACGCTGGGGCGGGTGGACCTGCGGGAGCTGCGGACGCTCCTCGGCCATGTCAATCCGCGCCATCCGCTGCGTTCCCCGCTGACGGTGAGCGAGGTGGTGCTGACCGGTCTGACGAACTCCGTCGAGCCGGTGCCGCGCTGGTCGCCGGGCCCGGGGCAGCGGGAGCGCGCGGAGCGGCTGCTGAAGATGCTGGGCATGGGCGGCAAGACGGGCTCGCGCTGGCCGTCGCTGTCGCAGGGCGAGCGCGGCAGGACGCTGATCGCCCGCGCCCTGATGCCGCAGCCCCGGCTGCTGCTGCTCGACGAACCGGCGACCGGCCTCGACCTGGCCGCCCGGGAACAGCTGCTGGACAGTCTGGACGCGTTGCGCGAGGAGCACCCGGAGCTGGCGACCGTGCTGGTGACCCATCATCTGGAGGAGCTGCCCGCCTCGACGACGCACGCGATGCTGCTGCGCGGCGGGCGGTGCCTGGCCTCGGGCGGGGCGGACGAGGTGCTGACCACGGACCGGGTCAGCGAGTGCTTCGGGCACCCGGTGCACATCAGCCGGACGGACGGCCGGTGGGCGGCGCGGGCCCGGCGGGCGCCCCGGGGCTGACGCGGGGGCTCGGCGGCCGGGGCTTCAGCAACCGGGGCTTCAGCAGCCGGGGCTTCAGTAGCCGGGGCTTCAGTAGCCGGGTGCGGCCTCGAAGGGCGTGGCCTGGTGGTAGTAGAGCAGCCAGCCGGCCGCGGTGCGGCGCCAGAGCGAACTGCGGTGAGCGTGCCTGCCCTTGGCCTCGGTGTCGAAGGTGACGTGGACGAGCTCGTCGGCGAGGTGGATACCGCTCATCCGGGACGCGGTGAGCCGCCCCGGTCCCGGGGCGAGGCCCGAGACGAGCAGATCGATGATCGTGGACCTGTCCCAGTGGCGGCCGGTGCTGTCCACCTCGCGGTAGTCGGGGTGCAGCACCTGGTCGAGGAGCTCGGCGGAGGCCCGGACCAGGGGGTCGAGGAGCCGGAGCTCGCCCTCGATGGCCGCGGCCACGCCCGGCGTCGGTCCGGTCATGCCCGCCTCCCGCCCGCAACGGTTGTCATGGGGCAAGCGTAGGACGGTGACGGCGCACCGCGCGGCCGCCGCGCCCCGTGGGGGAGAGCGCGGTGGCCGCCGGTGGATGGCGCTGTTATTCGACGATCTTCAGCAGCTTGTTCGCGGTGCCCGCGGTGGCGTTGCTGATGGCGTCCGGGGTGGCCCCGTCGGTCAGGGCCTGGGAGACCTCGGCCGGGGTGGCGTCCGGGTGCCCGGCCAGATAGACGGCGGCGGCGCCGACGACGTGCGGGGTCGCCATCGACGTACCGGAGATGGTGTTGGAACCGGTGTCGCTGTCGTTCCAGGACGAGGTGATGTCGGAGCCCGGGGCGTAGATGTCCACGACCGAGCCGTAGTTGGAGAACGACGACTGCTCGTCGTCCACGGTGGACGAGGCGACCGTGATGGCCTCGGGGACGCGGGAGGGCGAGCCCTCGCCCGCGTCGCTCGACTCGTTGCCCGCGGCGACCGCGAAGGTGACGCCGGAGGCGATGGCCTTCTGGACGGCCGCGTCGAGCGCCTCGTCGGCGCCGCCGCCGAGGCTCATGTTGGCGACGGACGGGCCCTGGTGGTTCTCGGTGACCCAGTCGATGCCGGCGACGACCTGCTCGGTGGTGCCGGAGCCGGAGTCGTCCAGGACGCGGACGGCGACGATCTTGGCCTTCTTGGCGACGCCGTACGTCGACCCGGCTATGGTGCCGGCGACGTGGGTGCCGTGGCCGTTGCCGTCGTCGGCGCTGTCGTCGTTGTCGACCGCGTCGAAGCCGGAGCTGGCCCGGCCGCCGAACTCCTCGTGGGTGGTGCGGACACCGGTGTCGATGACGTACGCGGTGACGCCCTCGCCCGCGCTGTCCGGATAGGTGTACGCGTTGTCGCCGGCGGTCTCCGCCTGGTCGATGCGGTCCAGGCCCCACGACGGCGGGTTGTCCTGGGTGGCGTCGATGTGGAACTTCTTGTTCTGGACGACCTTGGAGACGGCCGGGTCGGCGGCGAGCCGCTTGGCCTCGGTCTCCGAGAGGCCGCTGGCGGAGAAGCCGTTGATGGCGGAGCTGTAGTTGCGCTTCAGCTTCCCGCCGTATTCCTTGGCGAGCTCCGCCTTGTCCGCCTTCCGGTCCAGCATCACGATGTAGCTGCCCGAGACCGCGGTCGCCGCGTCGGCACCGTAGATCTTGCCCATCGCGGGGGCGGGTGTCGCTCCGGCGAAGGGGCTGCCCATCAGGGTCACGCCGGCGGCAGCCGCCACCGCCGTGATGGAGGCGGTCAGCTTGAACCGGCGTGCGCGCTTGTGAATGGCCATGAAGAGGGGTCTCCTCGTCATTCTTTGTGGGGGGATTGGCCCCCGGCCGGAAGATCTCCGGGGGTTGGCTCGAAACCCTGACCGATTGACGCGCGCAGTTCAAGGCCTTCATACAGCTCTGACGCAGTCGTCAATCTTTCGTCACAAGACGCCCGCACCTGCTCCCCGATGCCCCGACCACCTTTACGTGTAAGGGGCTTCATTCCCCCTTCTGAGGGGCAGGCACCGTCCCCAGGGCGGAGGCCCACCGCTCCCGGCTCGGCAGAGAGCATGACGAGATGGCCTTACGCGGCGCCTACTTTCGAATGCGGGAGGCGGCGGCGGTGGGCCGGTGCCGGGCACAAGGGGGCAGGCCCGTCATGGGGAGTGTGGATTCGGCGCGGACGCGGGAGCCGCGGGTACGGGGCATCGCGGCCCGGGCGGGCGGCTGGAGCGCCCGGCACCGCTGGGCGGCGGTGACGGTCTGGGTGCTGTTCGTCGTGCTGGCGATGGGCCTCGGCTCCGCGGCGGGCCGGGTGGACGTCAAGGAGAGCGACCAGATGTCCGGCGAGGTGGGCCGGGCCGTGCAGATCATCGAGGACGCGGGGCTCAAGGACCCGGCAGGCGAGACCGTCCTCGTCCAGTCGGAGGGCGAGGGCGGGGCCGTGGCCGGTTCCGCGGAGTTCCGCGCGGCGGTGAAGGACGTGATCGAGGCCGTCCAGGCCACCGGTGAGGTCACCGCCGTCACCTCGCCGTACACCACCAAGTCCATCTCGGCCGACGGGCACAGCGCGCTGGTGCAGTTCGAGATGCGGGGCGACCCCGAGACGGCGAGCGAGCGCGTCGGGCCCGTCCTGGACGCCGTCGCGAAGGTGGACGACACCCACAAGGAGCTGCTGATCGAGGAGATCGGCGGCGCCAGCATGGGCAAGACGTTCGACGACGCCTTCGGCAGCGACTTCCAGCGCGCCGAGTTCTCCGCCGTGCCGGTCGCGCTCGGCATCCTGCTCATCGCCTTCGGCGCGCTCGTCGCCGCACTGCTCCCGGTAGCCCTGGCGCTCACCGCGATCATCGCGACCATGGGCCTGATGGGCGTGGTGAGCCACCTCCAGCCGATGAGCGACACCGCCAACTCCGTGATGCTGCTGGTCGGACTGGCCGTCGGCGTCGACTACTGCCTGTTCTACCTGCGCCGCGAGCGCGAGGAGCGGGCCAAGGGGCGGGACCCCCGGACCGCGCTGATGATCGCCGCCGCGACCAGCGGCCGCGCCATCGTGGTCTCCGGTGTGACGGTCTGCGTGGCGATGGCGGGCATGCTGTTCACCGGCATCGCGGAGTTCGAGGCGATGGGCCTGGCCTCGCTGATGGTCGTCGCCGTCGCCATGGTCGGCTCGGTCACCGTGCTCCCGGCCCTCCTCTCGCTGCTCGGTGAGCGGGTCGAGAAGGGCCGGGTGCCGTTCCTGAACCGCTCGAAGCGTTCGGAGCGCGGCGGCGCGGACGGCGAGAGCCGGGTGTGGCGCGCGGTGCTCACCGCGGTGCTGCGCCGCCCGTGGACCGCGCTCGTGGTCGCCGCCGGCGCGCTCGCCGCGATCGCGCTGCCCGCGCTCGGCATGCACACCCAGAACCTCACCCTGGACCAGGAGTTCGGCGACTCGCTGCCGATCGTGCGGACCTACGACCGGCTGAACGAGGCGTTCCCCGGGGGCGCCGACCCGGCGCAGGTCGTGGTGAAGGCCGACGACATCGGCGCCGCCCCGGTGCGCAAGGCACTGGAGGAGTTCCGCCGCCGGGCCGTCGCCTCGGGGGCCTCGAAGGGCCCGGTCGACATCGTCACGCACGACGCGGCGAACGTCGCGGTCATCGACGTACCGCTGGTCGGCGGCTCGGACCAGGAGAAGGCCGAGAAGAGCCTGGACCTGCTGCGCGACACGGTGCGTCCGGCGACGTTCGGCAAGGTGCCGGGGGTCGAGGCGCCGATCACCGGACAGGTCGCCGGTTCGAAGGACTTCAACGACCAGATCGTGGGCTCGGTGGTGCCGGTCTTCGCCTTCGTGGTCGTCTTCGCCTTCCTGCTGATGCTGCTCTGCTTCCGGTCGCTGACGGTCGCGATCACCTCGATCGTCCTCAACCTGCTCTCGGTGGGCGCCGCCTACGGCATCCTGACGGCCGTCTTCCAGCACGGCTGGGGCGCCTCGCTGGTGGGCGCGGAGGGCGTCGGCGCGATCATCTCCTGGCTGCCGCTGTTCCTCTTCGTGATCCTCTTCGGGCTCTCGATGGACTACCACGTGTTCGTGGTCTCCCGTATCCGTGAGGCCCGCCTCCAGGGCCGCAACACCCGGGACGCCATCGCCCACGGCGTGGTCACCACGGCCGGGGTCGTCACCAGCGCGGCCGTGATCATGGTCGCCGTGTTCGCGATCTTCGGCACGCTGTCGATGCAGTCCATGAAGCAGATGGGCGTCGGCCTCGCGGCGGCCGTGCTGATCGACGCGACGATCATCCGCGGGGTGCTGCTCCCGGCCGTCATGGCCCTGCTGGGCGAGCGCAACTGGTACTTCCCGACGTGGCTGCGGTGGCTGCCGGACATGACGCACGACGAGTCGTACGACGACGCGCCGGCGGTGACCGCACCGGCGCGCGGCGGCGAGGAGCCGGAGCGGGTCGGCGTCTGATCCCCTCTTGTACGTGGGCCCTCCTCCCGGACGCCGGGAGGAGGGCCCACGCGTTCAGCGCTGGTAGCGGGCCAGGACCCGGTTGCCGTCGGTCACCAGACGCTTCTTCAGCTCGGCGGCGTCGATCGCGCCGCTGTAGTACTCCTGGAGCGCGGGCGTCGCCACCTTGTCCTTCCACTCGGGGTAGCCGCGCACCGACTGGGCCGGGGCGGAGCGCAGCGACCCGGCGAGCGCGGCGCCCGTCGCCCAGCCCAGGTGCGCGGTGTGCAGCGCGGGGTCGGCCAGCGCCTCGGTGCCGGTGGGCAGCATCCAGTCCCCCTTGGCCAGGCGGACCATGTTGGCGGGCTTGAGCAGGAAGTCGATGAAGCGGACCGCCTCCTTCTTGTGCGGGCTGTCCTCGGCCACGGACAGGGTCTGCGGGCTCACCCCCTGCGCCAGTCCGTCCCGGCCCGCCGGGGCGGGCAGCACCGTCCACTCGAACCCCTCCGGCGCCTGCTCGACGACCTGCTGGCGGTACGAGAACCCGAGCGGCACCATCGCGTACTTGCCGCCGAAGAAGCCCGGCAGGGTGTCGCCGCCGCCCATGCCGAGCGCGGTGCGGGCGGCGCTGTGGTCGGTGTTGACCTGGTCGTGGATGGTGCCGGGCACGACCTGGTCGCCCTCCCCCATCGCGACGGTCACCTTGCCGTCGGCGCCCCGGTGGAAGAGCTGCCCGCCCGCCGCGAGGCCGAGGTTGAGGGTGACGGAGACGGGTTCCTTGAGCGGCCAGGCGACCCCGTACCGGCCCTTGCCCGTCAGCTCCTCGGTCACCTTCCGGAACTCCGCCCAGCTCCACGGCTCCTCGGGGGTGGGGATGCGGACCCCGGACGCCTTGAGGATCTTGGTGTTGGCGATCAGGACCCTCGGCTCCTGGAGGAACGGCACGCCGTAGACCCCGCCGTCGAAGGTGGCCGTCTCCCAGCTGTTGCCGGGGATGGCGTCGGTCAGCCCCTTCGGCAGGAGCGGGCGCAGGTCGGCGAGGTAGCCGCCGTACGCGAAGTCGGCGAGGTCGTCGGAGGCGTCGTGGATGATGTCGGGCGCCTCGCCGCCCTCGAAGGAAGTGAGGAGCTGGTCGTGGACGCTGTCCCAGCTGCCCTGGACGTACTCGACGTGGATGTCCGGGTGGGCCGCGTTCCACTCCTTCACCAGCTGCTTGTTGATGTCGACGGACTCCTTCTGCCAGGCCAGCGACTGGAAGCGGAGCGTGATCCTCCCGTCCGTGTCGCCGTCGCCGCCCCCGCCGCAGCCGGTGAGCAGCAGGGCCAGCGCGGTGGCCGCCGCGGCGGCGTTGCGTACGAGCGCGCGCATCAGCTCTTCACCGCCCCGGCCAGCATGCCGCCGGTGATCCGCCGCTGGATCACGGCGAACAGGACGAGCGACGGGAGGGTGGCGAGGAACGCGGCGGCGGCGAGCGGCCCGAGGTCGCTTGCACCCTCGGCGCCGAGGAAGTGCGTCAGTACGACCGGCAAGGTCTGCTTCTCCGGGGTCTTGAGGAGGACGAGGGCGAAGAAGAACTCGTTCCACGCGGTGATGAACGCGAACAGGGCCGTGGCGACGATCCCGGGCGCCAGCAGCGGGGCGGTGACGGAGACCAGCGTCCGCAGCCGCCCGGCCCCGTCGACCGCCGCCGCCTCCTCCAGCTCGCGCGGCACGGCCCGTACGTAGCCGACGAGCATCCACAGCGCGAAGGGCAGCGCCCACACCACGTAGACCATGATCAGCCCCCAGAGGGTGTTGATCAGGTGCAGGTTCTTCAGCACCAGGAACAGCGGAATGATCAGCAGCACGAACGGGAACGCCTGGCTGATCACCACCCAGCCGGTGGCTGCCGTGGAGAGCCTGGTGCGGTGGCGGGCCATCACATAGGCCATCGGGGTCGCGATCAGGACGGCGATCAGCCCGGCCGAGAGCGCGGCGATCAGCGAGTTGGCGGCGGCCCGCAGCAGCGGCTGCTCGGCGAACGCCTGCCGGAAGTTGTCCAGCGTCGGGTGCTGCGGGATCCAGGTCGGGTGCAGGGAGCCGAGCTCCGGCGCGGGCTTGAAGGCGGTGGAGATCAGCCACAGGAACGGGAACGCCAGGAAGACCAGGTAGCACAGCAGCGCCACGTACTGCCCGGCGCGCACGGACCGTTTGGTACGCATGCTCATCGCTCGTCGCCTCCCCCGAGCCGGCCGGCGAGATACACGGCGAGGATCACGGAGATCACCGCGACCATCACACAGCCCATCGCGGCGGCGTAGCCGAACTGTCCGTAGCGGAAGGCCTCCTCGTACGCGAAGAGCATCGGCAGCCTGGTCCGGCCGCCGGGGCCGCCGTTGGTCAGGACGTAGACCAGGGCGAAGGAGTTGAAGTTCCAGATGAAGTTGAGCGCGGTGATGGAGAGGGCGACCGGTCTGATGGCGGGCCAGGTCACCGTCCTGAACCGGCGCCACGCACCCGCCCCGTCCAGCGCGGCGGCCTCGTGGAGTTCGTGCGGGGTGTTCTGGAGCCCGGCCAGCAGGGCGACCGTGGTCTGCGGCATCCCGGACCAGACGCCGACGAGGATGACCGCGGGCAGCGCGGTGGCGAGCCCGGTCAGCCAGTCCCGGCCGTCCCCGAGCCCCAGGTCGCGGATGGTCTCGTTGAGGATGCCGGCGTCCGGGTTGTAGACGAGGCGCCACATGATGCCGACGACAACCTCGGGCATCGCCCACGGGATGATCGCCAGGGCCCGGGCCAGCCAGCGCATCCGCAGGTTCTCGTTGAGCAGCAGCGCGAGGCCGAGCGCGAGCACGAACTGCGGGACGGTGACGCCGACCGCCCACACCAGGCCGATCCGGAACGACTCCCAGAACAGCCCGTCGTGCAGCAGGTCCTGGAAGTTCAGCGTGCCGGTCCACTGCGTGGAGCGCGTACGGCCGGACTGGGCGTCGGTGAAGGCCAGCGCGATGCCGTAGAGCAGCGGGCCGACGCTCAGGACGAGGATCGGGATGAGGGCCGGCAGCACCAGGAACCAGGTTCCGGCACCCCGGTCGGGCCGTCCGTCGGTGCGGTTGCCGGGAGGTCCGTGGCGCCCGGACCGCACGGTTGCACTCGCCAATGTCATACTTACGCCCCCTTTGCGTCGATCGACCGGCTTCTTGCCGTTCTGGCCGCTCAGGTGGCCTCCGTCATCGTGCTGACGGACCGCCGGTTCGTCAAGGCAACCTGCACGGATGCGAAAATCGGGCCATGAACGAGATGGAAGCGCGCGAGGTGCTGGCCGCCGCCGGGTTCCCCGGTGGGGCGGAGCTGATCGCGCTCGGCGAGAACGCGGTGTTCGCCTCCGGCGACCTCGTCGTCAAGGTCGGCCGGGACGCCGTGCGCCACCCGGAACTGCTGGAGCGGGCCGAGCGCGAGGTGGCCGTCGCACGGTGGCTCGCCGCGTCCGGAGTCCCCGCCGTGCGGGCTGCCGGGGAGACGGCCCGGGCGGTCGACGGCCACCCGGTGACCGTGTGGCACCGGCTGCCACAGGCGGTGCGGCCCGCCGAGCCGCGCGATCTGGCCCCGCTGCTCGGCGCCGTGCACGCGTTGCCCGCCCCGGAGGGCTTCGCGCTGCCGCGCCGGGAGCTGCTGGGCGGCGTCGAGCGGTGGCTGCGGCTGGCGGGCGACGCGATCGACCCGGCCGACGCGGCGTATCTGCGCGAGCGGCGCGACGGCTTCGCGGCGGCGGCCGCGGCGCTGGTCCCGCATCTGCCGCCGGGTCCGATCCACGGCGACGCGCTGGCGCGCAACGTCCATGTCGGGCCGGACGGGCCGGTCCTGGTGGACCTGGAGACCTTCTCCTCGGACCTGCGCGAGCACGATCTGGTGGTCCTCGCCCTGTCCCGCGACCGGTACGGCCTGGCGGCCGACGCCTATGACGCGTTCACCGATGCGTACGGGTGGGACGTGCGCGAGTGGGACGGCTGCGGGGTGCTGCGCGGGGCGCGGGAGACGGCGAGCTGTGCGTGGGTGGCGCAACACGCGCCGTCCAACGCGGCCGCTCTCGCGGAGTTCCGGCGCAGGGTGGCGTCCCTGCGGGACGGGGACCCTTCGGTGCGGTGGTATCCGTTCTGAGTCGGCTGGGTGCCCCCGGCGTGCCGGTCCAGCGTTTGTCCTCAATCGCCGGACGGGCTTGGATTGGCCCTCCTCACGGCGGAGGTGGCCCGGGCGCCCGCCGATCGATTGTCCTCAATCGCCGGACGGGCTTGGATTTCCGGCCGCGGGCAGAAGACGGCAGGCGGCACGATCCAGCCCGTCCGGCGATTGAGGACACCACGCGGACGGGCGTGACGCGCGCTTCAGGCGGTCGTGCGCACCGGCTCCCGCACCGGCCATCGGCCGTCCACCACCGCGTCCGCCGTGCCCTTGCGGCGGAGGAACTGCTGGAAGTCCGCGGCCCACTCCGCGTACCAGGCGATCTGGCGTTCGTGCAGCCGGTCGGCCGGAAGTTCGGCGACGACGCGGTGGCGGGCGGCTATCGCGTACGCCACGCGCACCGCGGCCAGCGCGTCCGCCGTCGCGTCGTGGGCTCCGCCGTGGACCACGCCGTACTCGACGCAGACCGCCTCCAGGTTGCGCTTGCCCTTGCGGTAGCGGTCGACGGCCCGGTCGATGGTGTACGGGTCGATGACGGGGCCGACGGGGGCGCCGTCGAGCCGGTCGGCGAGCGAGGGCAGCCCGTGGCGGTGCAACTCGGCGGTGAGCAGGGTGAGATCGAAGGCCGCGTTGTACGCCACGACGGGCGTGCCCCGGCGCCAGTACCCGGCGAGCGTGTCGGCGATCTCGTCGGCGACCTCACGGGCCGGCCGGCCCTCGGCGGCCGCGCGCTCGTTGCTGATGCCGTGGATCGCGGAGGCCTGGGCGGGGATGCGGATGCCCGGGTCGGCCAGCCAGCTGTGCCGGGCCACCGGCTCACCGTCCCGGCCGTCGACGGCGATCACCGCGGCCGTCACGATCCGGGCCTCCAGCGGGTCCGTCCCCGTCGTCTCCAGATCGAAGCCGACCAGCGCGTGCCGGTGCCAGCTCATCCCGTACCTCCTTCGTGGTGCTCCCCCGGATGTCGACCACCCTCGCACGGGCCACTGACAACGCCGTCAGGAGACCGGCCGGGAGTCCGTCCACACGGACTCGAACTCCTCGCGGTAGGTCTCGAAGAGCCCGTGCTCGTACCCCTGCCCCGCCCGTACCACGGCACGCCCGCCGCCGCGCAGCACCAGCACCGGCGCCTCCATGCCGCGCGCCCGGCGCAGATAGGTCTGCACGACGCCGACCGCGTCGGCCCCGTCGCCGTCGACCAGGTAGGCCGTGAAGCGCGGGGTCTCGTCGAAGACGTGGATCTCGAAGGCGCCCGGGTCGCGGAGCTTGGACCGCACGCGCCGCATGTGCAGGATGTTCATCTCCACGGACCGGCTCAGCTCGCCCTTCTTGAGGCCGAGCTCCCGTTCACGGCGCTTGACCGCGCTGCTGGCCGGGTTGATGAAGAGCAGCCGGATCCGGCAGCCCGACTCGGCGAGCCGGATGAGGCGGCGTCCGGAGAAGTTCTGCACCAGGAGGTTGAGCCCTATCCCGATCGCGTCCAGCCGGCGCGCGTCGCCGAAGAGGTCCTCGGCGGGCAGCTGGCGCTGGAGGCGGACCCGGTCGGAGTGGACGGAGACCACGTCCGCGTACCGGTCGCCCACCAGCTCCTCGACGGCGTCGACCGGGAGCCGGTCGGAGGAGGGCACGGCCGCCCCGCTGCCCAGCATCTCCAGGAGCCGGGACGAGGCCCGCTCCGCCTGGGCGAGGACCGCCTCGTTGAGGGCGCGGTTGCGGGAGACGACGTTGCGTGCGACCTCCAGCTCGTCGAGTGCCAGTTCGACGTCGCGGCGGTCGTCGAAGTACGGCTCGAAGCAGGGCCAGTGCTGGACCATCAGCTCGCGGAGCTGGGGCAGCGTGAGGAAGCTGAGGACGTTGTCGTCGGCCGGGTCGAGCAGATAGCCCTTGCGGCGGGAGACCTCGCGCACGGCGACGGCGCGCTGCACCCACTCCTGGCCGGCGGGCCCGGCCGCGGCCACCACCCAGTCCTCGCCGTGCACGGGTTCGTAGATCGGCCGGAGCACCGCCGCGACCACGGCGCGCAGCCGCTGTTCGACGAGATTCAGCCAGATATAGGCGCGCCCGGCCCGCTGGGCGCGCGTGCGCACCTCGCTCCAGGCGTCGGCGCCCCAGTCCAGTTCCGCGCCGATCTCCAGGGGCTGCGCCAGCGAGACCGCCCCGGGCGGGACCTCGGCCACGTCCCCCTCGTGAGCCGCGTCACCAGGGGGCAGCTCGAACCCTCCCGAGCTCACCCACGCACCGCCTTCCACTCCCCCACCAACGATCAAGGAAGGGTACTCCGGGAGCGGGAGCCGGTGCAGCCGGATGCGCAGGCTCCTCTACCAACTCCCCATGGAATCAGACCTGTTCCGGTCGCCGGGTTCGACTGGAGTGAGCTGATTCATAGTGATTAAACACCCCAGCGAGGACCGTGAACCGGACAGCCGTGGACAGGATGCGATCAGAGGCCGGTTCCGGGCGACACGGAGAGGCACGAGGTTGACCGACCGGCCGACGTCCTAGGTAAGGGGGGCTCTTTCGGGGAAGATCTGGGCCGGGGCCCCCAGGCGGTCCCGTAGTTCCCCAGGCGACCGCGGCAGAACTGGAAGAGTCGAATCCATGCAGGTGTGGCCGGGACAGGCGTACCCGCTCGGTGCCACGTACGACGGCGCCGGGACCAACTTCGCGGTCTTCTCGGAGGCCGCCCACCGAATCGAGTTGTGCCTGCTGCACGACGACGGTTCCGAGACGGCGGTGGAGCTGAGAGAGACCGACGCGTTCGTCCGGCACGCGTATCTGCCCGGAGTGATGCCCGGTCAGCGCTACGGGTTCCGGGTGCACGGCCCGTACGAACCCGAGCGGGGCATCCGGTGCAACTCCGCCAAGCTGCTCCTCGACCCGTACGCGCGCGCGGTGTCCGGGCAGATCAAGTGGGGCGAGGAGGTCTACGGCTACCCCTTCGGGAAGCCGGACGCGCGCAACGACATGGACTCCGCCCCGCACACCATGACCTCGGTCGTGGTGAACCCGTACTTCGACTGGGGCGACGACCGGCGCCCCCGTACGGACTACCACCGCACGGTGATCTACGAGGCCCATGTGAAGGGCCTGACGATGCTCCATCCGGGGCTGCCCAAGGAGCTGCGCGGCACGTACGCCGGGCTGGCGCATCCGGAGATCATCGCCCATCTGACGGAGCTGGGCGTCACGGCGATCGAATTGATGCCGGTGCACCAGTTCGTGCAGGACCACCGGCTGGCGGACGCGGGGCTCGCCAACTACTGGGGCTACAACACGATCGGGTTCTTCGCCCCGCACAATGCCTACGCCTCCTGGGGCGACCGGGGCGAACAGGTCCTGGAGTTCAAGCAGGCCGTGCGCGCCCTGCACCAGGCGGGCATCGAGGTGATCCTCGACGTGGTCTACAACCACACCGCCGAGGGCAACCACCTGGGGCCCACGCTGTCCTTCCGGGGGCTGGACAACGCCTCGTACTACCGGCTGACCGACGACCAGCGCTACTACATGGACACCACGGGCACCGGGAACTCCCTGCTCATGCGGTCGCCGCACGTGCTCCAGATGATCATGGACTCGTTGCGGTACTGGGTGACCGAGATGCATGTGGACGGCTTCCGCTTCGACCTGGCGGCCACACTGGCCCGCCAGTTCCACGAGGTGGACCGGCTGTCGTCGTTCTTCGACCTGGTACAGCAGGACCCCGTGGTGAGCCAGGTGAAGCTGATCGCCGAACCGTGGGACGTGGGCGAGGGCGGCTACCAGGTGGGGAACTTCCCGCCGCTGTGGACCGAGTGGAACGGCAAGTACCGGGACACGGTCCGCGACCTGTGGCGGGGCGAGCCGCGGACCCTCGCGGAGTTCGCCGGACGGCTGACCGGTTCGTCGGACCTGTACCAGGACGACGGGCGGCGCCCGCTGGCGTCGATCAACTTCACCACCTGCCACGACGGCTTCACCCTGCACGACCTGGTCTCGTACAACGACAAGCACAACGACGCCAACGGCGAGGGCAACCGGGACGGCGAGAGCCACAACCGGTCCTGGAACTGCGGCGCCGAGGGCGAGACCGACGCCCCCGAGGTGCTGGAGCTGCGCGAGCGTCAGATGCGCAACTTCATCGCCACGCTGATGCTGTCGCAGGGCGTGCCCATGCTCAGCCACGGCGACGAGTTCGGCCGCACCCAGCAGGGCAACAACAACGCCTACTGCCAGGACAACGAGCTGTCGTGGGTGCACTGGCCCGAACCCGCCGCCGCGCTGGGCGCCGACGGCGAGGACGAGGAGGAGGACGAGGAGCCGGACGACGAGGCGGCGGGCATGAGCCTGCTGGAGTTCACCCGGGCGATGGTGTGGCTGCGCCGCGACCACCCGGTCTTCCGCCGCCGCCGCTTCTTCCACGGCCGCCCGGTGGAGGGCACGCACGACGATCTCTCCGACATCGCCTGGTTCACCCCCGAGGGCCAGGAGATGACCCAGCGGGACTGGCAGGCCGCCCACGCCAAGGCCCTGACGGTGTTCCTGAACGGGCACGCCATCTCGGAGCCGGGCCCGCGCGGGGAGCGGATCTCCGACGACTCGTTCCTGCTGATGTTCAACGCGAGCGCCGACGCGCTGGAGTTCGCGGTGCCCGTCAACCACGGCCGGCAGTGGCACGCCGTGGTGGACACCGCCCGCCCCGCCGGGGTGCTGACAGGCGCCGGACCCAAGGTGGCCGCGGGCGAACGGGTGACGCTCGTGGGGCGCAGCATGGTGGTGCTGCAACGGCCCGCCTGACCGGGATGCGGCGCCGCCCGCGTCACCCCGTCGTGCCCTTGTGCCCGGCGGGGTGACACAGGCGGGCCGGATGTGGGTACGAAGGTCTCCATGACGCCTACCGCCACGTACCGGCTGCAGCTCCAGCCCGAGTTCCCGTTCCGGGCCGCCGAGGACGCCGTTCCGTATCTCGCCTCGCTCGGCGTCTCCCATCTGCATCTGTCACCGGTCCTGGAGGCCGTGCCCGGCTCCCGGCACGGTTACGACGTCACCGACCACGGCCGCGTCCGGGCCGAGCTGGGCGGCGAGGAGGGGCTGCGGCGCCTCGCGCACACGGCGCGCGAGCACGGGCTCGGCCTGGTCCTGGACATCGTGCCCAACCACATGGCGGCCGACCCCCGCCACAACCACGCCCTGCGCGAGGTGCTGCGCGAGGGCCCGGAGTCCCCGTACGCCCGCTGGTTCGACATCGACTGGGCGGCCGGCGACGGCCGGATGCTGCTGCCGGTGCTGGGCGGCCGGATCGGCGACGAGATGGACGGGATGCGGATCGACGGCGAGGTGCTGCGCTACGGCGAGCAGGAGTTCCCGCTCCGGGCCGGCACCGCCCACCTCCCGCTGCCGGAGCTGCTGGACGCCCAGCACTACCGGCTCGGCTGGTGGCGGCTGGCCCGCACCGAGCTGAACTACCGCCGGTTCTTCACCATCTCGGACCTGATCGGGGTACGGGTGGAGGACCCGGAGGTCTTCGCCGCCACCCACGGCAAGATCCTCGAACTGGTCCGGGACGGCGTCGTGGACGGCCTGCGCATCGACCACCCGGACGGGCTCGCCGACCCGGCCGGCTACCTGTCGCGGCTCTCCGAGGAGAGCGGCGGGGTGTGGACGGTGGTGGAGAAGATCCTCACCGGCTCCGAGCAGCTGCCGGCCGGCTGGGCCGTCGCCGGGACCACGGGATACGACGCGCTGTACCGGATCGACGGCCTCTTCACCGACCCCCGGGGCGCCGCCGAGCTGCTGGGCCACTACCGCGAGGCCGCGTCCCCCGCCGGCGACCGGGGCGGCTACTGGACGGCGACCGTGCGCCGGGCCGCGTACCGCGTCGTCACCCATGAACTGGCGGCGGAGACCGAGCTGCTGACCCGCCTCGCGTCCCGGATCTGCGCCGGGGACCCCGCGCTGCGCGACCACGCCCCCTGGGCGCTGCGCACCGCCGTGCGCGAGCTGCTGGTCCGCGTCCCGGTCTACCGCCCGTACGTGACGGCGGGCGGCCCCTGCTCCGAGGCGGCCGGGGCGACGCTCGACGCGACGACGGTGAGCGACGCCAAGGCGGTCTTCGCCGTACGGGAGGAGGCCTCGGCCGTCGACGTGGTGCGGGACCTGGCGCTGGGGCGGCTCGGTGCCGGCGGGGACCGGGCGGCGTTCTGCGCCCGGTTCGCGCAGACGTCGTCCGCGCTGCGGGCGAAGGCGGTCGAGGACACCGCGTACTACCGCTATCTGCCGCTCATCTCGGCCAACGAGGTGGGCGGCGACCCGGGGCACCCGGCCGTCGAGCCGGAGGACTTCCACGCCTTCTGCACCCGGCTCGCCCGCGACTGGCCCGCCACCGGGACGGCCCTGACGACGCATGACACGAAGCGCAGCGCCGACGTGCGGGCGGGCATCGCGGTGCTGTCGCAGTGCCCGGGGCGGTGGGCCGGGCTGGTCGCGGGGCTCGACCGGTCCGCCCAGGTGGCGCCCGATCCGCAGCTGGCCTGGCAGGCGTGGCAGACGGCGGTGGGCTGCGCGGGGATTCCGGCGGACGAGCGGGCGGCGCGGCTCGAGCCGGCGCTGCTGAAGGCGGTGCGCGAGTCGGGCCTGTTCACGAGCTGGACGGAGCCCGACCCGGTGTACGAGCGGATGGCGTCGGACTTCATCGCCGCCGGGCCCGCCGCGGACACCGGGCCGGTGCGGTCCCTCGTGGAGGAGTTCGCCGCCCCGCTCGCCACCCATGTGCGGGCGCAGTCGCTGGGGGCGGCGCTGGTGCACCTGACGATGCCCGGAGTGCCGGACCTCTACCAGGGCACCGAGCGCACGTACCTGGCGCTGGTCGACCCGGACAACCGGCGACCCTTCGAGGAGCCGTCGCCGGACGCGCCCGCCGACGAGAAGGCGGAGCTGACCGCGGCGGCGCTGCGGCTGCGGCGGGAGCGGCCCGCGGTGTTCGGCGAGTCGGGGACGTACGCCCCGCTGCGCGCATCGGGCCCGGCGGCGGCGCACTGTGTGGCGTTCTGCCGGTCCGGGGAGGTCGTCACGGCGGTGACCCGGCTGTCACTGCGGCTCGCGGAGTCCGGCGGCTGGCGCGGGACGCGGCTGGCCCTGCCGGACGACGGGGTGTGGCGTGACCTCCTCGCGCCGGGCCGCGAGTTCACGGGCGGCACGGCCGAGGTGGCGGACCTGTTCGCGGACCGGCCGGTGGCGCTCCTGGTACGGGGGTGAGGCTCAGCCCGGCCGGACGAGGAGGGAGCGCGGTCCCCGGGTCAGCAGGCCCGTGGCGGCCGGGCGGAACCCCTCCTCCCAGCGGATGCGGGGCATCGCGTCGAGCAGGGCGCGCAGCCCCCGTTCGGCCTCCAGCCGGCTGAGCGCCACGGCCGGGCAGCCCTGCGGGCCGGTCAGGGCGCGGTCCTGGTCGGTGCGGAACGGGTCGAACGCGTCCGGGGCGGCGAACCGCTGCGGGTCCCGGGCGGCGGCCCCGACCAGGCACGCGACGTGCGCCCGGGCGGGCAGCGTGCCGCCGCTGAGGGTGACCTCGGCGACCGTGCGGCGCAGGACGACCTGAACCGGCGGGTCGCGGCGCAGCGACTCCGTCCAGGCCCGCCCGGTGAGCGCGGGTTCGACGCGCAGGGCGGCCAGCAGGTCGGGGTCGTCCAGCAGGTTGGCGAGGAGCGAGGCGAGCGCGGTGCGGCGCAGGGCGGTGTCCCGGAGGCAGGGGCCGTCCGCGCCGGCGGGGGCGACCGGTCCGTCCTCGCCGACCGGGTCCGCGCCGGACGCGGCGGGCAGCCAGCGGCAGAACTCCTCGACGAGCTCGGCGCGGGGGCGGGGGGCGATGCGCCGGGCCAGGACGTAGGCGGTTCGTTCCACTCGCTCGGCGAGCCCGGCGGGGACGGTGCCGGTCACCACGGTGTAGCGGTCGGTGGGCAGGCAGCGCGGGCTGCCGTGGCACAGGCCGAGCGGCGCGGGGCCGCCCCTCGGCGCCCCGTCGTGCGGGAAGCCGGTGAACCGGGGGTCGGTGAGGGCGGCGGTGACGTCGTCGTACCGGCTGACCAGCCAGGCGCCGAGGGGCGCGTCGTAGGTGAGCGGGTACTGCTCGCGCAGCATCCGGTAGAACCGGTACGGGTCCCGGGCCGCGCCGCGTGCCAGGAGGCTCGGGCCGGTGCCGGCCCGGCGGGGGCGGGTGGCGAGGGCGCGGGGTTCGGGCGATGTGGTCGGGGCCGGTATGTCGCGGGGCGCGTCGGACTGCATGGCGTTCCCCCGGGTCGCGTCGGTGCGCCGGTGCGCGGCGCGGTCCCCCTCAGGGCATCACCTGAACGGGCCCGTCGCCTTCGGCGCGCGGCCGTCCGGGTGACACCGGGGGCGCCTCGGCGCCGCGCCGGACGTCGGCGAGCAGGTCGGTGAACGCGGCGGCCGCGCCGGTCAGCGCGACGCGGGAGAAGACGGCGAGCTCGCGCCGCCAGGGCGGGTCCACGGTGAGCAGGGCGCAGTCCTCGCCGACCGCTCCCCGTACGACGTGGGCGGGGGCGGTGGCGATGCCGGCCCCGGCCGCCGCCATCCGTACCGCGGTCGAGGTGTGCTCGGTGCGCACCGCCGTACGGGGGCTGAAACCGGCCCGGGCGCAGGCGCGGTCGAGGAACGGGACGCCGTCCACGAGCGGTTCCATGGCGCAGCGAACCCAGAAGCGGTCGGCGAGCTCCTGGAGGCGGACCGAGGCGCGTCCGGCGAGCGGGTCGTCGAAGGGGACGACGATGACGACGTCCTCCGTACCGACGGGCACGACCGGGCCGCTCCAGCCGGTGGGCGGCGGGCCGACGGCGAGGTCGGCGGTGCCGCGTTCGATCCGGTCCTCCAGGGCCTCGGTGGTGGCGTACTCGTGGAGGACGAGACCGACCCCTGGGTGGGCGGCGCGCCAGCGGGCGAAGACGTCGGGGAGGACGCCGACGGCGATGGCGTGGACGGTGGCGATGTGCAGTTCGCCGCCCTGGGCCCCGGCGGCGGCGCGCGCGGCGCGGCGGGCCTGGGCGGCGCTGCGGACGGAGCGTTCGGCGTGGGGCAGGAAGGCGCGGCCCATCGCGGTGAGGCGCACGCCGCGCGGCAGCCGTTCGAGGAGGGGCCCGCCGACGGCCCGTTCCAGGGCCTTGATCTGGTGGGAGAGCGCCGGCTGGGTTACGTGGAGCCGTTCGGCGGCCCGGGTGAAGGAGGACTCCTCGGCCACCGTGACGAAGTACTCCATCTGCCGCAGGCTCATCGTGTCCCCCTGTCATGAGCTACGTGCATGGAAGCCACACAAACATTGCCTTGGACTCATGGCAAGGACCGGGCGGAGGCTGGGAGCCATGACACAGGAGCAGCGGGTGGGGGAAGCGGATGTCGTCGTCATCGGCGGCGGGACCGGGGGTTACTCGACGGCGCTGCGGGCGGCCGGGCTCGGGCTGAGCGTGGTCCTCGCGGAGCGCGACAAGGTGGGCGGGACGTGTCTGCACCGGGGCTGCATCCCCAGCAAGGCGATGCTGCACGCGGCCGAACTCGTCGACGGCATCGCGGAGGCCCGTGAGCGGTGGGGGGCGAAGGCGGTCCTGGAGTCGGTGGACTGGCCGGCCCTGGTGGCCACCCGCGACGACATCGTGTCCCGCAACCATCGAGGGGCGCAGGCGCACTTGGCGCACGCGAGGGTGGAAGTGGTGGCGGGCAGTGCCGAGTTGACCGGGCCGCGCACCGTGCGCGTCGAGGGGTACGGGGAGGTGGCCGCCCGGCGCGGGATCGTGCTGGCGACGGGGTCGCGGCCCCGGATGCTGCCGGGCCTGGCCGCGGACGGGCGGCGGGTGGTGACCAGTGACGACGCGCTGTTCGCACCCGGTCTGCCGGACTCGGTGCTGGTGCTGGGCGGCGGGGCGATCGGGGTGGAGTACGCCTCGCTGCACCGGTCGATGGGGGCGCGGGTGACCCTGGTGGAGGCGGCGGACCGGCTGGTGCCGCTGGAGGACGCGGACGTCTCGCGCCATCTGACCCGGGGGCTGAAGAAGCGCGGCATCGACGTGCGGGCGGGCACCCGGCTGCTGGACGCGGTGGTGCTCGACGACGGGGTCCGGGCGACGCTGCGCACCCCGCGCGGGGAGACCCGGACGGTGGAGGCGCGACGGCTGCTGGTGGCGGTGGGCCGGGTACCGGTGACGGACGGGCTCGGGCTCGCCGCGGCCGGACTGGCCACCGACGAGCGGGGGTTCGTGGCGCCGGCGGACTGGTCGCGGCTGGAGACCCTGGTGCCGGGCGTCCACGTGGTGGGCGATCTGCTGCCGCCGCCGTCCCTCGGGCTGGCGCACGCCTCTTTCGCGGAGGGGCTGTTGGTGGCGGAGACCCTGGCGGGGCGGCGATCCGCGCCGGTGGACTACGACGCGGTGCCCCGGGTCACGTACTCGGCGCCGCAGACGGCCGCGGTGGGGCTCTCCGAGGGCGCCGCGCGCGACGCGGGCCACGACGTGGTGGTCAACACCCTGCCGCTGACCGCCGTCGCGAAGGGCATGGTGCACGGGCAGGGCGGCATGGTGAAGGTGGTCGCCGAGCGGGACGGGCGGGTGCTCGGGGTGCATCTGGTCGGGCCGCACGTCTCGGAGATGATCGCCGAGTCCCAGCTGATCGTCGGCTGGGACGCGGAGCCCTTCGACGTGGCCCAGCACATCCACCCGCACCCGACGCTCTCCGAGGCGGTCGGCGAGGCGTTCCTCACCATGGCGGGCCGGGGGCTCCACCAGCAGGCGTGACCGGACGCGTCAGGCGGGCGGCCGGAGCGCGGGGGCGGACAGCCGGAACATCATGCGGCCGAAGCTCACCTGGTCCCCCTCGCGCACCGGGACAGTGCCGGTGACGCGCTGCCCGTTGACGCAGGTGCCGTTGGTCGAGCCGAGGTCGCGCAGCAGCCAGCTGCCGCCGTGCGCGGTCAGCTCCGCGTGCATCCGGGAGACGGTCTCATGGGTGAGGCGCAGGCCGTTGCCCGGGTCGCGGCCGATGAGCAGGGGCTGCGGGCTCGGGGACGGCAGCAGCAGCTTGGGCAGCCGCTCCGCCCGCCACGCCCGGCGCACCCGCTCGGGGAAGCCGGAGACCCCTCCGACGACGCGCAACAGCCCCCGGGACCAGCGGCCTTCGCGCTCCAGATCCTTGGTGAGGGCTTCCAGCTCGTCGGGGCGGCTGGTCGTCAGTGCCACCTCCATGCGCTGCATGAAGGTGTCCTGGGAGAGCCTGCCCTGCGCCGCGCCCTCCCTGAGCACACCGAGAACACGGTCGCGCTGCGCGTCGGACAGGCGCGCGGTGGGCGTGTGGAACTCGAACGGGGACGTCACGGGCCAATTGTCGGTCCGACCGCCCCGAAGTGTCCAGAACAACCCCGCTTTCCGCCCCTCCTGACCTGCGCGGGACCTGCGCGCGGCCCGCTCCGGACCGCTGCGGATATCCAGGGGCGGCGGTTCCGGAACGTTGCTAGTGTCTGCCGCTGCCGCCCGGCGACCGCCCTGGCGTACCCGTACAACCTGGGAGTTCAGTGCCCGACGCACAGCTCGATCTGTCCATCCGTCCGCTCACCGGTCCCGAGGAGCTGAAGCTCTTCCTCGAACTGCCGTATGTCCTCGACCACGAACTGGCGGACGACCTGGCCGCCGGCCGCCGCCGCCCGGAGTGGATGTGGGTGGCGCTGCGCGGCGAGCGGGTGGTGGCGCGGATCGCGTGGTGGAGCAGGGACGGCGAGGCGCCGCTGCTGCTCGACTTCTTCGACCTCGACGACACCCTGCCCCCCGCCGAGCGCGAGGAGGCCGGGGTGCGGCTCGTCGAGACGGCCACGGCCGCCGTCGTACCGGCCGGATCGCCGCGCCCCGAGTACGGGCGGTTCGTGCCGGCCGACTGGCGAGATGACCCGCCCGTCCGCGAGGCCGTCGAGGCTCGCGTCCGGGTCATGGAGCGGACCGGCGCCCGGATGCTGGTGGAGCGGCTGCGCCTTGAGTGGCGCGCGGGTACGCCGGTGCCCGCCGCCAGCGGCCGGCTGCGGTTCCGGCCGGTCGACGGGCGCGAGGACCTGCTGGCGCTGATGACGCCGGTGATGGAGGGCACCCTCGACGCCCACGGGCAGCAGGACCTGGCGTCCGGCCTTTCGCCGCGCGAGGCCGCCGAGAAGCACTACGACGAGGAGTTCGCCGGGTACGCGACGCCCCGGGAGTGGTGGCGGGTGGCCGAGCTCCCGGACGGTGAGCCCGTCGGCTTCGTGATCCCGGCCCGCAACAGCTACAACCCGATCATCGCGTACATCGGCGTGCTGCCCGCCCACCGCGGCCACGGCTACATCGACGACATCCTCACCGAGGGCACCCGGGTGCTGGCCGGGCAGGAGGACGTGGCGCGCGTCCGGGCCTCGACGGACCTCGGCAACGTACCGATGGCGAAGGCCTTCGCGCGGCTGGGCTACATCAACTTCGAGCGCTCCTTCGACATGGTGTGGGACGGCTGACGCTCCATCAGCCACGGCCTGCGCGCTGCGCCTTGATGAAGTCCCGGTACCAGGCGTAGGAGGCCTTCGGGGTGCGGCGCAGGGTCTCGTAGTCGATGTGGACGAGGCCGAAGCGCTTGCTGGCCCCCTCGGTCCACTCGATGTTGTCGGTGAGCGACCAGGTGAAGTAGCCGCGTACGTCGACACCGGCGTCGACCGCCTCCCGCAGCGCCCTCAGGTGCCCGTCGAGGAAGGCGATCCGCCGGGTGTCATCGGCGGGCTCGTCGACCGCGCAGCCGTTCTCCGTGATGTAGACGGGCGGGAGCCGGTCCCCGTACCGCTCCCGCAGCTGTACGAGGGTCTCGCGCAGGCCGTCCGGGACGACGGGCCAGCCGAAGTCTGTCTTCTCGTAGCCCTCGATCTCCCGGATGCCGAACGGCAGGCCCTCGGGCATGCCGAATCCGGCGAAGCTGTCGAGGGCCTCCGCTGCGGGTGCGCCGACGCGGGTCGGGTTGTAGTAGTTGACGCCGTACCAGTCGAGCGGCGCGGAGATCGTCCGCAGGTCGTCCTCGACGGGGCCCGGCATCAGGGCAGCGAAGTTCTCGTCCGGATAGCGGCCGGTGAGCAGCGGGTCCGCGAAGAGCCGGTTGGTGAGGGTGTCGTACAGCTCGGCGGCGAAGCGGTCGTCGTCGGACTCCCCCGCCGCCCAGACCGGTGAGTGCGACACCGCTATGCCGATGTTGCCGGCGCCCGCCGCGCGCAGCGCGCGTACGGCCAGGCCGTGGGCGAGGAGCTGGTGGTGGGCGGCGGGCAGCGCGTCGAACAGGAGGGTGCGGCCGGGGGCGTGCTCGCCGAGCGCGTAGCCCAGGAGGGTGACTTCGGCGGGCTCATTGACGGTGATCCACATGGGGACGCGGTCGGCGAGGCGTTCGGCGACGATGCCCGCGTACTCGGCGAAGCGGTAGGCGGTGTCCCGGTTGAGCCAGCCGCCTGCCTCGTCCAGCTGGAGCGGGGTGTCCCAGTGGTAAAGGGTGGGCGCGGGCGTGATGCCGTGGGCGCGGAGTTCGTCGACGAGCCGGTCGTAGAAGTCGAGCCCCTGCGGGTTGACCGGTCCGCTGCCGCCGGGGACGACGCGCGGCCAGCTCACCGAGAACCGGAAGGCGTCGGCGCCGAGTCCGGCGAGCAGTGCGACGTCCTCCCGGTAGTGCCGGTGGAAGCCGGTGCCCCTGCTGGTGTCGGTGCCGTCCTTGATGCGTCCGGGCCGCGCGGCGAAGGCGTCCCAGCCGGAGGGGCCCTTGCCGTCCGTGTCGGCGGCGCCCTCGGTCTGGAAGGCGGAGGCGGAGGCTCCCCAGAGGAATCCGGGCGGGAAGAGCGGCACGGTCATCTCGGCCTCCACAGCCGTAAGAGGGAGTGCGTAGGACAGAACCCGACAGGGCAGTGATCAGTTCCAGACCCTAATCGCCGATGTCGGACTCGATCCAGAGTGTCATCGGCCGAAGATCGCATCGTGTGCCGACCATGGGCCGGGGTGAACGGCCCCGGGAGCGAGGGAGCGCCGCATGTTGTTCGAGGTATGGGCACCGGACGCGGGATCGGCCGTGCTGCGGCTGAGGGACGAGTCCCTGCCGATGGACACCGATCCGGACCGGCCCGGCTGGTGGACCGCCGAGGCGGAGGCCGTGGACGGCGACCGGTACGGCTTCGCCCTCGACGGCGGTCCCGTGCGCCCCGACCCCCGCTCGCGGCGCCAGCCGGACGGCCCCGACGGCGAGTCGGCGGTCGTCGACCACGGCGCCTACACCTGGCGCTCGGGATGGGCGGGGCGGGATCTCCCCGGCGCGGTCCTGTACGAGCTGCACGTCGGCACGTTCACCGCCGAGGGCACCTTCGACGCGGCGGCGGCCCGCCTCGGCCACCTGGAGGAGCTGGGCATCACCCACGTCTCGCTGATGCCGGTGTGCCCGTTCCCCGGGGTGCACGGCTGGGGGTACGAGGGGGTGTCGCTGTGGGCCGTCCACGAGCCGTACGGCGGACCCGAGGGACTTAAGCGCTTTGTCGACACAGCGCACGGTCTGGGGCTCGCCGTCGTCCTGGACGTGGTCCACAACCACCTGGGCCCGTCCGGCAACTACCTCCCCGCGTTCGGCCCGTACTTCACGGAGACCCACCACACCCCGTGGGGCGCGGCGGTCAATCTGGACGCGCCGGGCTCCGACGAGGTGCGGGCGTTCCTGCTGGGCAGCGCGCTCGCCTGGCTGCGGGACTACCACCTCGACGGGCTGCGGCTCGACGCGGTGCACGCGCTGGCCGACACCCGGGCGCTGACGTTCCTGGAGGAGCTGTCCGCCGCGGCCGACGCGCTCTCGGCCGAGGTGGGGCGCCCGCTGCCGCTGATCGCCGAGTCCGACCTGTGCGACCCGCGGACGACGGCACCGCGCGCGGAGGGCGGGCTCGGGCTGCACGCCCAGTGGAACGACGACTTCCACCACTGTCTGCACACCGCGCTGACCGGTGAGGACCAGGGCTACTACGCGGACTTCGCGGCCGCCCCGCTGGGCGGCCTCGCCAAGACGATGACGAGCGCCTTCTTCCACAACGGCACGTACTCCAGCTTCCGGGGACGTACGCACGGCCGTCCCGTCGACGTCACCCGCAGCGCCGCCCACCGCTTCGTCGGCTACGCCCAGACCCACGACCAGATCGGCAACCGGGCGCTCGGCGACCGGCTCGCCGCCTCCCTCTCCCCCGGCCTGGTGGCCTGCGCGGCGGCGCTCGTGCTGACCGGCCCCTTCACGCCGATGCTGTTCATGGGCGAGGAGTGGGGTGCCCGTACCCCGTGGCAGTTCTTCACCGACCACACCGACCCGGAGCTGGCGGAGGCCGTACGCACGGGCAGGCGGCGGGAGTTCGGGGCGCACGGCTGGGCCGAGGAGGACATCCCGGACCCGCAGGACCCCGCCACCCGGGCCCGCTCCTGCCTGGACTGGGACGAGCTCCACCGCGAGCCGCACGCCCGGCTGTACGCCTGGTACCGCGAGCTGATCGCCCTGCGCCGCACCCTGCCGGACCTGCGCGACCCGGACCTGGCGAGCGTGCGGGCCGCGTACGACGAAGGGGCGCGCTGGATCGCGGTGCGCCGGGGGGACCTGCGGATCGCGGTCAACCTCGACGAGAAGCCGGCCGCGATCCCGCTGGGCAACGGGCGGCACCGGGGCGGGCCCGGGCGGGTGCTGGCCGCGTGGCTTCCGGTGGACCCGCCGGGCCCGGACGGGACGCTGCACCTGCCGCCGGAGTCCTGCGTGGTGCTGGCCGACGACTGACGGCCCGCGCCCGGCTACTCCACGACGGCGAGTTCGCGGGCGGTGGCGTTGAGCCGGCGCCCGCCGTCCTCGGTGACGGTCACGATGTCCTCGATGCGGACGCCGAAGCGGCCCGGCAGATAGATGCCGGGCTCCACCGAGAAGCACATGCCGGGCACCAGCGGCTGCTCCTCGCCCTCGATCATGTACGGCGGCTCGTGGGTGGTGACGCCGATGCCGTGGCCGGTGCGGTGGATGAAGCGGTCGCCGTAGCCGAACTCGGTGATGACGGCGCGGGCAGCCCGGTCCACCTCCTGGCAGGAGACGCCGGGGCGCACCGCCGCGCACCCCGCCTGCTGCGCCTCGCGCACGATGTCGTGGACCCGCTGCTCCTCGGCGGTGGGCTCGCCGACGTGGACGGTACGGGAGGTGTCGGAGCCGTAGCCGTGCTTGAGGCCGCCGAAGTCGAGGACGACCATGTCGCCGCGCTCGATGGTGCGCTCCCCCGCCTCGTGGTGCGGGTTGGCGCCGTTGGGGCCGGAGCCGACGACGGTGAAGTCCACCTGGGAGTGCCCGTGCTCGGTGAGCAGCCGGGCCAGGTCGGCGGCGACCTCGGTCTCCCTGCGGCCGGAGAAGCGGACCTTGAGGATCTCCTCGTACGTGGCGTCGGCGGCGGCCCCGGCGGCGGCGATCCGCGCCAGCTCATGGGCGTCCTTCACCGCGCGCAGCATCGGCAGCGCGTGGGTGAGCGAGGCGTAGGAGGTGTCGGGCAGCCGCTGCTGCAGGCCGAGCAGATGCATGGCCCAGGCGTTGTCGCTGATCCCGAACCGGCCCCGGGCGTCGAGCAGCGGGGCGGTGACGTCGTACGGGTCCTTGCCGTCCGTCCAGTCCCGCAGGGTCATGGCGGGGGCGCCGACGGCCTTCGCCGCGTCCGGGGCCTCCAGCGTCGGGACGACCAGCACGGGGTCCTGGCCCGCCGCGAGGACGAGGAGCGTGAGGCGTTCGGTGTCGGCGGGCGGCGCGTAGCCCGTCAGGTAGACCATGTCGGGCCCCGGCGCGACCAGCACCCCGGCGAGCCCGGCCGCGGCGGCGGTCTCGGCGGCCCGTGCCATCCGGGCCCGGTAGTCGTCGGCGGTGAACGGCGCGGGCTGGCTGGTGCTGGACATGCGGGTCCTCCTGACGGCGCGGAACGGCCCTCCCATCCTGCCTCTTCCGGCCGTGCGCACGCGAGCGGTCAGCTTCCCCCGTCCGGCCGGACGACGAGGTCGGCGCGGTCCCGGAAGGCGGCGACGAGCCGGGCGTTCGCCTCGTCGGACCGGGCGACCCAGCGCTCGGCGTCGGCCCGCCGCTTCCCGTACCGCACATGCCGCTCGACGAGCCGGGGCACGCGGACCGCGTCGTCCGGCTCCAGGTACCACGCCTCGTCGAGCAGCCCGCGCACCGGCGCCCAGGGCCCTTCCCCGTACAGCAGGTAGTTGCCCTCGGTGACGACGAGCGGGACCTCCGGCGGTACGGGGACGGCTCCGGCGACCGGCTCCTCCAGGGACCTGTCGAAGGCGGGGGCGTAGACGACGGTGCCGGGCTCGGGGGCGCGCAGGCGCCGGAGCAGGGCCACGTACCCGGCGGCGTCGAAGGTGTCGGGCGCGCCCTTGCGGCCGGCCCGGCCGAGCCGTTCGAGTTCGGCCTGCGCGAGGTGGAAGCCGTCCATGGGCACGAGCACGGCGAGCGGACCGAGCGCGTCGGTGATCCTCCCGGCCAGGGTGGACTTCCCGGCGCCGGGCGGCCCGGCGATACCGAGGACGCGGCGTCCGCCGGTCCGGGCGAGGCGGCGCGCGCGGGCGGTGAGGTCGCTGATGTCCATGCCGGATAGTGTCCCGCCCGGGGGCCCGGTCCCCCGCCGCCCTGCCGCACCGCGAGGAGTCCCATGCCCCACATCGCCCTGGTCACCCTGGTCGTCCGCGACTACGACGAGGCCCTCTCCTTCTACACCGGCGCCCTCGGCTTCGAACTGGTCGAGGACACCGACCGGGGCGACGGCTCGCGCTGGGTGGTGGTGCGGCCCCGGGGCACCGAGGGCACGGGGCTGCTGCTGGCCCGCGCCAAGGACGAGGCCCAGGCGGCGAGCGTCGGCGCGCAGACCGGCGGCCGGGTCGGCTTCTTCCTGCACACCGAGGACTTCGAGTCCGACCACGCCCGGATGACGGCGGCCGGGGTGCGCTTCCTGGAGGAGCCGCGCCACGAGGTCTACGGCTCGGTCGCGGTCTTCGAGGACCTGTACGGCAACCGCTGGGACCTGCTCCAGCCGGCGTGACGCGGCGGGGCGGGGCCGGGGCGGGGCCCGGTCGTGCGGCCCGCGCCCCGGGGTCGGCCGCCCGTGCCGGGCAGGCTCGTGAAGCCCACCACCGGGCCGTCGACCGTCTCGGCGGCCCGGACGTCGAAGGCCCGGCCCGGAAAGGCGTCCCCGAGGGACAGGCGCCAGGCGCGGGCGATCTCCCGGGCGAGGTCCAGGGCGTTCGACCGGGACGCGGGATCGTCGTCGAAGTCGACGTACAGCCACAGCCGGAACTGATTGAGGGTCGCCTCGATGGAAGCGGTGTCCCCCTTCAGCTCGTCGTACCAGAGCTGGAGTTCCCGGGCTCGTACGAACGGTCCCAGAGCACGCATCCCCGCACCTCGACGAACCGGGGCAGGAACACGCGCGAGAGGGCGATCCACTCGGCCGGGCCTGCGGACCGGGAGAGGAGGTCCAGATAGTCGGGTTCGCCGCCCCTCACTCCGCACCACCCCACACGGCCTCGAAATCCTGGCAGTGAACGGTGATCGACGCATCCGTCAGGGCGATCTCGTGCAGGCAGCCGCCCTCCCGGGGAAGGATTTCGTCGAGCAGCACGGTATCGGCCTGCATCCAGTCGATCGACTGGCCGTAGTCGATCGAGAAGTGCGATACGCCCGAGTATCGAATGCGAAGACCGGATTTGTGTTTCCACTGGTTGGCGGCGAAATCGATGACGACGATACCGCGCTTGTCCGTCGGCACGGAGATCTCCGCCAGCTCCAGGTCCTTCACGCAACGACTGCTGCGCATACGGTAGTGCTCCGCGTCGGACGCATGGGCCCAGGCGCCAGGAGGCAACGCGTGCCGCATTTTCGGAAGCTCGGCAAGATAGGAGCTCGGGTCCAGATCGAACCCGTGCATCTCGTCGTCCCACTCCGCTTTGACGAACTCCATGAACAGATTTACCTTTCCGGCAGCGGCCCGGGAAATGGAACGGCGAGCCCTATTTCTTCGTCGAGGTAATCCGAGCCAGCGTTTGCCACCTCAGGCCGTGGCCTCGCCACAAGGAACAATCAGCTGGCCTCGTCCTCGATGCTCACTTGTCACCCTGGTCGTGGCCGCCGGCCGGCTTCGCCTTCTTGAACATCCCGGAGATCAGCTCGTCGTTGTCCACGTGCCCGTCCGACATGTCGGCCATCGCCTCGTGGATGCTGACCAGGCCGAGGACGAGGGAGCCCGCCGCCTTCTCGATGAGCGTCTGCTGGGGACTTCAGGCGTCGCCGAACTGCTTGCCCTGCTCGTCGTCGCCCCACGGCTTGCCCAGCCCGTCCAGGGTGGTGAGCGCCTTGCTCAGGTTCTGGCCCTGTGTGTGGAAGACCGGCGCCGTCGCCTTGATGTCCGCCGTCTGTCGAGGACCTTGCCGCTGTCCTTGCCGTCGCCCATGCGCTGGTCTCCCCCGGTCACGCGTAGTGCGCAGCCACCCTACCGAGGACATCGCATACACCTGTTCGGTTCCCGCCACGGCCTCAGCCCGCCGCGCCCGCCAGCGCGTCCAGGACCGGTGCGATCAGCGGGTGGGCCTCGGCGCCCTGGCGTACGGCGGCGAAGACGCGGCGGGTGGGGGCGGTCCCCCGCACCGGGCGGACCACCACGCCGGTCAGGGACATGCCGCGCAGGGCGGTGCGCGGGACCAGGGCGACGCCCGCGTCCGCGCCGGCGAGTGCGACCACCGCGTGGAAGTCGTCCGAGGAGTGTTCGAGGTTCGGGGCGAAACCGGCGTACTCGCAGGCCAGGACCACCACGTCGTGGCAGGGGTTGCCCGGGTACGGCCCGATCCAGGCGTCCTTGGCCAGTTCGCCGACGGCCACCTGCTCCTGGCCGGCCAGCCGGTGGCCCACCGGGAGCACCGCGTCGAACGGTTCCGAGTAGAGGGGGACGCGGGTGAGGCGGCGGTCGTCCTCGCCGGGGGCGCCCCGGTACTCGACGGCGACGGCGACGTCGACCTGGCGGTCCAGGACCATCGGGACGCTGGCGTCGCCCTCGGCGTCCTGGACGCGGACCTTGATGCCGGGGGCGGTCCGGCTCAGCGCGGCGATGGCGGGGGCGACGACGAGCCCGATGCCGGTGGCGAACGCGGCGACCGTGACCGTACCGGCCTCGCCCGAGCCGTACGCGGCCAGCTCGGCCTCCGCCCGCTCCAGCTGGGCCAGGACCGCGTTGGTGTGGGTGAGCAGGATCTCGCCGGCCGGGGTGAGGCGGGCGCCCCGGGAGCCGCGTTCGACGAGGCGGTGGCCGGTCTCCTGCTCCAGGGCCGCGAGCTGCTGGGAGACGGCGGAAGGGGTCAGGTACAGGGCGGCGGCCGCGGCGGTCACCGTGCCGTGGTCCGCCACGGCACGCAGGACGCGCAGCCGCCGTGCATCGATCATGTGACCCATTGTCCCAGGTCGCGGGGGCGCCCTGACCGCCCCCGCGACCGATCCGGGACCGGGGACTAGCCCTCCAGCTCGGCGCGCGCCGCGACGAACGCGTCCACCGCACGGTTCACGTCGTCCGTGGAGTGCGCCGCAGAGAGCTGGACGCGGATGCGGGCCGCGCCCTGGGGGACGACCGGGTACGAGAACCCGATCACGTACACACCGCGCTCCAGGAGCAGCTCCGCCATCCGGCCTGCCTTCGCCGCGTCCCCGATCATGACGGGGGCGATGGCGTGGTCGCCGGGCAGGATGTCGAAGCCCTCCGCGGCCATCCGGGTACGGAAGAGCGCGGTGTTGGCGTTGAGCCGCTCGCGCAGGTCGCCGGCGGACTCCAGGAGATCGATGACCTTGAGGGAGGCGGCGGCGATGACCGGGGCGAGCGAGTTGGAGAAGAGGTACGGGCGCGAGCGCTGGCGCAGCAGGGCGACGATCTCGGCGCGGGCCGCGACGTAGCCGCCGGACGCGCCGCCGAGCGCCTTGCCGAGGGTGCCGGTGATGATATCGACGCGGTCCATGACGCCGTGCAGCTCGGGCGTGCCGCGGCCGCCGGCGCCGACGAAGCCGACGGCGTGCGAGTCGTCGACCATGACCATGGCGTCGTAGCGCTCGGCGAGGTCGCAGATCTCGCGCAGGGGCGCCACGTAGCCGTCCATGGAGAAGACGCCGTCGGTGACGATCAGGCGGCGCCGGGCCCCGGACGCCTCCTTGAGCTGTGTCTCCAGGTCGGCCATGTCGCGGTTGGCGTAGCGGAAGCGCTTGGCCTTGGACAGGCGGATGCCGTCGATGATCGAGGCGTGGTTGAGGGCGTCGGAGATGACCGCGTCCTCGGCGCCGAGGATCGTCTCGAACACGCCGCCGTTGGCGTCGAAGCAGGAGGAGTAGAGGATCGTGTCCTCCTGGCCCAGGAACGAGGAGAGCCGCTGCTCCAGCTCCTTGTGGACCTCCTGGGTGCCGCAGATGAAGCGGACCGAGGCCATGCCGTAGCCCCAGCGGTCCAGCGCCTCGTGCGCGGCGGCGATCACGTCGGGGTGGTCGGCGAGGCCCAGGTAGTTGTTGGCGCAGAAGTTGAGCACCTCGCCGGGGCGGCCCCCGGCGGTGACGGCCACGGTCGCGGACTGCGGGGTGCCGATGACGCGCTCGGGCTTGTGCAGCCCGGCGGCCTCGATCTCTTCGAGGGTGGTGCGCAGGTCGTCGCGTACGGAGTCGAACATGCCGGATTCCTTAAAGAGGTGAGGAGGTCAGACGGTCCAGTCGAGGATGACCTTGCCGCCGCGCCCGCTCGCCGCGTCGTCGAAGGCCGCCTCGAAGTCGCGGTAGCCGTACCGGCCGGTGATGACGGGGGCGAGGTCGAGGCCGCCCTCCAGCAGGACGGACATGGCGTACCAGGTCTCGTACATCTCGCGGCCGTAGATGCCCTTGATCGTGATCATCGAGGTGACGATCCGGGCCCAGTCGACGGCGAACTCCTCGGAGGGCAGTCCGAGCATCGCGATCCGGCCGCCGTGCGTCATGTTCGCGATCATGTCGCGCATCGCCTCGGGGCGGCCGGACATCTCCAGGCCGATGTCGAAGCCCTCGCGCAGGCCCAGCTCCTTCTGGCCGTCGGCGATGGTCTGCTCCCCGACGTCGAGCGCCAGGCTGACGCCGACCTTGCGGGCCAGCTCCAGGCGGGCCTCGCTGACGTCGGTGATGACCACGTTGCGGGCGCCGGCGTGCTTCGCGACGGCGGCGGCCATGATGCCGATCGGGCCGGCGCCGGTGATCAGGACGTCCTCGCCGACCAGCGGGAACGACAGCGCGGTGTGCACGGCGTTGCCGAACGGGTCGAAGATCGCGGCGACGTCGAGGTCGACGGGAACCCGGTGCACCCAGACGTTGGAGGCGGGCAGCGCGACGTACTCGGCGAAGGCCCCGTCGCGGCCGACGCCGAGGCCCAGCGTGGAGCGGCAGAGGTGGCGGCGGCCGGCCAGGCAGTTGCGGCACTTGCCGCACACGAGGTGGCCCTCGCCGCTGACCAGGTCGCCGACGGCGATGTCGACGACGTCGGCCCCGGTCGCGGCGACCTCGCCGACGAACTCGTGGCCGAGGACGAGCGGGGTGCTGATGGCCTGCTGAGCCCAGCCGTCGTAGTTGCGGATGTGCAGGTCGGTCCCGCAGATGCCGGTGCGCAGGACCTTGATCAGTACGTCGCCGGGGCCGGTCTCGGGCTCGGGGACGTCCATCAGCCAGAGTCCGGGCTCGGCCTTCTGCTTCACGAGTGCCTTCACGGCTGCGGCTCCCTGTACCTGGTGCGGAGTTGAGCTCCCCGGGCCGGGGGCACGCCGAAGGAAGCCTGCGGCCCGGGGAAGGATGAGAGGGACGGCATGGCAGCGCGCTCGCACCGGCTGCCGCGCACCATCCTCCGCCGTCACGGAGAAATCTGCCGTACCCCGCGCCCCAGGTCCATCGAGGTTTTCTTAAGCCGGGCCGCAGCTCCGCTTCACGCGGTGGGCCGGGCGCCCGCTTGCCGTCACCCGAGTTGTCATGCGCAGGTCTTGACCGTGATGCCCGGGGCTTCCTAAGGTGCCGTCATCAGACGTCTGTTGTCTATACCACGGAGTCGCTCCATGACCGCAAGACGCGCTCTGCTCCTCTCAGCCCTGGCGCTGCCGCTGGCCGCCCTCCTGACCGCCCAGCCCGGCGCGGCCGCGCCGCAGCCGACGGCCGCCACCTCGTCCTTCTACGTCGACTGCGCGTCCGCCGCCGCGGGGAACGGCAGCGAAAGCGCACCCTGGAACACGCTGGCGCCGGTGAACGGGCACACGTTCCAGCCGGGCGACCACATCCTGCTGAAGCGCGGCTCCACCTGCACCGGCCAGCAACTCGCCCCCAAGGGCTCCGGCGCGGCCGGCTCCCCGATCGTGGTGGACGCCTACGGAACGGGCGCGAAGCCCGCGCTGGCCGGCGCCGGACAGGTCACCGACGTCGTGCGGCTCGCGGACCAGCAGTACTGGGAGATCCGCAACCTGGACATCTCCAACCAGGGCTCCGCCGCGGCCACCCGGCGCGGCGTGCACATCACCCGCACGGACTCGGGAACCGGCACGTACTACCGGATCTCCGGCCTGGACATCCACGACGTGAACGGGAACCAGACCAGGAAGGACGACGACGCGAGCGCCGGGATCTTCTTCGAGGTCCTCGGGAACACGACACCCACGAAGTTCGACGACGTGGCCATCACCGACAACACGGTGCGCACCGTCGACCGCTACGGCATCCACTTCTGGACCCGGTGGATGCGACGCCCTGAGCTGAACAACGCCAACTGCGGTACGACATGCGGGACATGGACCCCGCAGACCCGGGTCGTCATCCGGGGGAACACCGTCTCGGACATCGGCGGCGACGCCATCGTGCCGCACCACACCGAGGGCGCGCTCGTCGAGTACAACACGGTCGACGGCTTCCGCGAACGCGAGCCCGCGCACTGCGCGGCCGGCATCTGGGGCTGGAACACGCAGGACACCGTGTACCAGTACAACGAGGTGAGCGGCGGCAGGAGCGAGTGCGACGGGCAGGGGCTCGACCTCGACGAGGCCAACATCCACACGATCTACCAGTACAACTACAGCCACGACAACGAGGGTGGCTTCATCCTCCTGTGCAACGGCTCCGGTTCGACGACCGACGGCAACATCGTCCGCTACAACATCAGCCAGAACGACGGCGGCCAGCTCTTCGACATGGTCTGCGCGAAGACGACCGGCACGCTGATCCACAACAACACCTTCTACCTGGCCGACCCCGTCCAGATCATCAACAACGCCAACGGTTCGGCGGCGGCGAACGCCACGTTCACCAACAACATCTTCTACGTGGCCACGGCGGAGGCGAGTTACGTGAACGCGGCCGGCCTGGGCTTCGACTCGAACATCTTCCACGGCACGCACCCGGCCGGTGAGCCCGCGGACGCCCACAAGGTGACGGCCGATCCGAAGCTGGTCTCCCCCGGCACGGCGACCTCGCGCACCGACACCGGCGGCTACCGGCTCCAGGCCGGTTCCCCCGCGCTCGCCGACGGGGCGGTCATCGGGAACGCGGGCGGGCGCGACTACTTCGGCAACCCCGTGACCGCGGGCTGTGTGCCCGACCGGGGCGCCCACCAGTCGTCGACCGGGTGCGTCGAACCGGTGGGCCCCCAGGCCGGTGTCAGCCGGATCTCCGCGGGCAGCCAGGCCATCGACGTACCGGCGCACTCCAAGGCAACGGGCACACGGCTGGTCGGCTGGCTCTGGAACGGAGGGGCCAACCAGCAATGGGACGTGACGGCGAACGCCGACGGCACGTACACGTTCGAGAACACGGAGAGCGGCCTGTGCGCCGACGTGGAGGCCAACTCCACGCAGGCGGGCGCCGCGATCGTCCAGTGGACGTGCACGGGCGCGGACAACCAGCGCTGGACGGCGACCCCGGCGACCGGCGGTTACCGGCTGACGAGCAAGCGCAGCGGGCTGCTGCTCACCTCGGCCTCCACGGCCGACGGGGCCCCGCTCACCCAGCAGCCGGCCTCCGCGTCCGCGATACAGACCTGGACGTTCACTCGGACTCAGTGACCTGACACCCGCGCGCCCGGCTCAGTCGCGCGGCCAGGGCCGTCCATCGAGGCGCTCGATGTCCCGGTTGAGCCGGGCCAGGTCGTCGGCGAAGCGGGCGGCCTCCTCCGGGGTCCAGTCGGCCAGGACCCGCCGGAGCCCGTCCCGGTTCTCGGCCCGGTCCTTGTCGAGCCGGCGCTCGCCCTCGGCCGTGATGGCGAACTTGCGGGCGATCCCGCCCTCGGGGTCCGGGATGCGGTCGACGACGCCGGCCCGGAGCATCGCGGCCGTCTGCCTGTTCAGCGTGGAGGTGTCCAGTCCGAAGGCGTCGCGCAGCTGGCCGATGGACATCGGCCCCTGGGCCCGGATACGGCTGAGGAGGATGTACGCGCTCCGGTCGAGCCGCCCGTCGCCCCGCGAGATGAGCAGACTCATGTGCCGGCCGAGCAGCATCGTCTCGAACTCGATCCGGTCCACAGGCATGTCCACGCGCGGCTCCCTACGACGGCTGTGCGCCTGCCCCGCCGGGACGGCGACCTCTCTGTACAGATATACCACGGAATGTGTGCACGGTGCATGCATCATGCATCGTGCACACCCTCTGCGCGGCCCGAGCGGGGACCCCTCCGCGCCCCGCGCCGACCGGCCTAAAGAGGTTTGAACGGCCCCCGCCACTCGAACCGGTTGTCCTGCCTCCCCGCGGGCCGGACAACCCGCCGGCCCGCGTACCGCCCGCCCGCCCGGCCTTAGACTCGCCGGATGGCGAAGTATTTCGACGTACACCCCGAAAATCCCCAGCAGCGCACCATCACCAACGTGGCCGAGAACATCCGCTCCGGGTCGCTCGTCGCGTACCCCACGGACTCCTGCTACGCGCTCGGGTGTCAGCTCGGCAACCGGGACGGTCTGTCCCGCATCCGGGCGATCCGCGACCTCGACGACCGCCACCACTTCACGCTGATGTGCCAGAACTTCGCCCAGCTCGGGCAGTTCGTGCACATCGACAACGACGTGTTCCGTACGGTCAAGGCGTCGACGCCCGGCCAGTACACGTTCATCCTGCCGGCGACGAAGGAGGTGCCGCGCCAGCTGCTGCACCCGAAGAAGAAGACCGTCGGCGTCCGCATCCCGGACCACCCCGTGGTCCAGGCGCTCCTGGGGGAACTGGGCGAACCGCTGCTCTCCAGCACGCTGCTGCTGCCCGACGAGGCCGAGCCCCTGACCCAGGGCTGGGAGATCAAGGAACGCCTCGACCACGAAGTGGACATCGTGCTCGACTCGGGCGACTGCGGCACGGAGCCCACGACGGTCATCGACTTCTCCAACGGAGAGCTGGAGATCGTACGCCGGGGAGCCGGCGACACGTCGCGGTTCGAGTAGGACGGCGCCCGCCCCCCGACGAGGACGGTCGGCGCGCCAACGCCCCCTGCCCCCACGGCCGTCGGACTTCCCGCTTCTCGCCGCGGGGGCACGAGCGCACGCGCCTCCTTGATAGCGTCGCCCCAGCGACTGCGGAGCACTCCCCGCCGGGGTCGCCGCTCTGCCGGACGGCGCTGCCACGGTGCGAGCGGGTTCGGGTGGCAGGGGATCTTCAGGCAGGGACGAAGAGAGCCGACGCATGAGCCTCGCGCAGTTGCACTACACCTCCGCGGCGGACGGGGACGGAACCGGCGAGGACGGGCCGACAACCGCCCGGTTCACGGTGGTTGACGCCTCGATACCCGCGTCCGTGCTGACCGAGGCGGGGCCCCTGCTGGCGTACGAGGCGCCGCGCGGCACCCCGGAACGGCTCACGGACGCCGCCCTTCGCGCCCTGCCCGAGGCGCTCAGCTACAGCCTGCTCTCCGACGGCAGCCGGCTGCTGGCCCGGACCGTCGCGGTGCGCTCCCCCCGCTCGTCCGCCCTGCGCTTCCACGCGCACGCGGTCCATCTCCCCGGCGGCACCCGCCTTCCCGAAGGAACGCTGCCCCTCACCGCCTGCCGCTCCGCCCGCTGGGCCTCCGGCACACCGGACCGGCCGCACCCCGACCCGCTCGCCGCACTGCCGGCCACGACCGGCAACGAGGCCCGCGAACGCGAGGCCCTCAACGACTTCGCCGTCTCGCGCGGTCCCTGGCTCGCCGGAGTGCTGGCCGGTCTGCGCCGCCTGCACGCCCCCGGAGCACCGGAGCGGGTCGTGCTCGTGGAGCGGCAGAGCGCGGACGTCGCCCGGTGGCTCGCGCTGGCCGGGACCGCCCTGCCGGACGGGCTCGCCGAGCGCCTGACCTTCACCACCTACACCCGCCGCCCGCGCGAGGCCGCGCAGCAGGTCGTCGGGGTGCTGCCCGAGGACGCCGAGGATCTCGCGGGCTCCGGGCTGAGCGTGCACGTGTGCAGCGGGCCCCGACCGGAGGGGCCGGTGGGCGACGTCTGGGCCGAGACGGCCGCCCGGGTCTGGCGCAGCCGGGCGCCGGAGCTGTTCCGGGAGGCGGCCGCGCTGCCCGGGGAGCCGTTCGCGGCGGGGCCGCTGGCGGTGACGGCCCTGTGCGCCGGGATACCGCTCGGCACCGACGAGCGCGCGGCGGCGGCCGGCTGGGCCGCCGAGCGGCCGTACGCGCTGGACGGGAAGCGGACCCGGCAGCTGATCGAGGCACTGACCGCGCCGGGGGTCGACGACCGCTCCGGACCCGAGTTCGACGCCGCCGGGCTGCTGTTCGCCGCGCTCGACGGCCGCTCCCCCGTGACGACGACCGCCCCGCTCGCCGCGATGCTGGTGACGGAGGCGGTGCGCGGTGGCAACGGCTCCCTGGAGCTGCCGGGCCGCACCGCCTTCAGCGGCCCCGAGGGCACGGCCGTCGCCGAGGTCCTCGGCCCGGAGATCCTGTCCGAGCTGGGCGGCGCGGGCGTCGGCCTGGACGTGGCCCGTACGGTGCAGTTGCTGCGGGTGGCCCGGCTGCTCGGGGTGGACTGCGCCGAGCTGCTGCCCTCGGTCGTGGACCGGCTGGCCCCCGCGCTGCTGAGCGGCGGCGGAGAGGGCGCCCCGGACTGGGCGCCGGCGCTGCTGGAGCTGATGGACGAGCAGTTCGACGTCCGTACCGCCCTGCTCGGCGCACTGGACCGGATCGCGCCGGAGAGCCCGGCCGGGGTGGAACGGCTGCTGAGCCGGGTTCCGCTGCCCTTCACCGGGACGCAGGCGCTGCCGCACCTGCGGATGTGCGCCGGGGCGCCGGAGGCCAAGGCCGGCTGCGGCGAGGACCGGGTGGCGTCGTTCCAGCGGATTCTGCGCGCAGGCGGGGTGTCCCCGTTCGCGGAACCGCTGGTGCTGCGGACCGCGGCGGGCCTGGTGTGGAGCGAGGAGGCACCGACGCCCGCGGAGGCCCGGCTGCTGCTGGAGGCGGCGACCTCCGACGCGCACCGGGCGGCCGGCACCTGGTCGCTCCTGGTGGCCGCGGCGCTCGGTGCCGGAGCCGGCGACGGGGAGGCGCCGGAGCTGGCCCACGACCTGCTGCGCGGCTTCCCGCAGGAGACCGGGGGCCGGGTGCGCGCGGCGCTCCAGCTGCTGGATTTCGCCCGGGACGTGCGCGCGGGGGCGGCGGAGCCGGAGTGGGCCGAACGGGTGCGGGCGCTGCGCGCGGAGGCGGAGCCGGTGGAGCCGGGCGTGCTCGGGCAGGCGTGCGAAGCGGTGGCCGGGCGGCTGCTGGCGCCGGAGCGGCCCGAGGCCGAGCTGTACGCCGTGGTGCACAGCGGTGACACGGACCTGGTCGCCGCCTACGAGCGGGCGGCGCGCGGCGAAGCCGTCCGGGCACGGCTGGCGGCCGACCCCGGGTACGCGGCGGAATGCTTCACGGTCTGGACGGCCCACCCGCACGCCGGGCCCGTCTGGAGCGCGGCCGCCTCCGGGCTGCTCGAAGAGGTGCTGCGTCCCGTGGTGCGGAAGCTTCCCCCGGACAGGGTCACGGCGGTCGAGGAGGCGGTCGGGAGCTCGGGCAGCAGCGGCCGGGCGGAGGCGTTCCGCGACTGGAACCGCCGCGAGCGCCGCACCCTGGGGCGCCTGGGCCGGCGCATCGCGGGGCGGGTCCGGCGGGGCTGAGCGGGCGGGGTCCCCCGGCCCTGCGGCCCGCCCCGGCGCCCCGTGCGTCGCGGCGCGCCCCCGGCGCCGGGTACCGTTGAGGGCACCGATCTCGTGCGCCCTCCTGGCGGGCTGCGTGGACCCCAGGAGGAGCAGCACATGACGACGAACCGCGGCCGCAAGGACGTCATCCGCGACCGGATGGCGGCGACCGGCGAGTCGTACAACGTGGCGGCCCGCAACCTCAAGGCCATGAAGGACATGGGTGCCACGCGCGAGGCGGTCCTCACCCAGCGCTGGCAGCCGGCCGATTCGCCGGACGTGCCCTGCCCCTGTGGCGGCACCTGCGAGCCGGGTGAGCGGTGCGGGCGCTGCCACGCGCTGCACCGGCACGTGGCGCGCTACCCGGGCAGCACCACGGAGGTCGAGACGTGGGTGGACCGCTACGAGTGCCTGGGCTGCCCGGCCTCGTACACGCTGACCGTGACCCTGCCGGGCCGCCCCTGGGGTGTCGCGGAGACGGTGGTCAGGGGCGGCGCGGCGGAAGAGGTCGTGCGGGCCCGGGTGTTCCCGGGGGTGGCGCACCCGCTGCTGCGCCAGGAGGACCCGGCCGAGGACTGACGCGGGGCGCCGGTCCTCGTACCGGACACCGGAGGGATCAGGCGTCCGGGCTCAGCCGCAGCGAGATCGAGTTGATGCAGTACCGCTGGTCCGTCGGGGTCGGGTAGCCCTCGCCCTCGAAGACGTGGCCCAGATGGGAGCCGCAGCGGGCGCAGCGGACCTCGGTGCGGACCATGCCGTGGCTGCGGTCCTGGATCAGTTCGACCGCGTCGGTGTCCTTCGGGTCGTAGAAGGACGGCCAGCCGCAGTGCGACTCGAACTTGGTGTCGGAGCGGAACAGCTCCGCGTCGCAGGCGCGGCAGGAATAGACGCCCTCGGTCTTGGTGTCCGTGTACTCACCGACGAACGCGGGCTCGGTGCCGGCCTTGCGCAGCACCGCGTACTCGGCGGGGGTGAGCTCCTCCCGCCACTGTTCGTCCGGCTTCTCGACGTCGTACGGCACGGTGGCTCCTTCAGCTCGACAGGTGGTCCAGGATCCGCGGGCCGAGGTCGGTGACGTCGCCCGCTCCCATGGTGAGAACGAGGTCGCCGGGGGTCGCCATTCCCGCGACGACCTCGGGGACCCGCTCCTTGTCGTGGACGGCGGTGACGTCGGCGCCGGCGGCGGTCGCGGCGTCGATGATCAGGGCGCTGGTGACGCCGGGGACCGGGTCCTCGCGGGCCGGGTAGATGTCCAGGACCACGGAGGCGTCGGCGAGCGCGAGGGCCTGGCCCATCTCGGTGCCGAGCTCCTGGGTGCGGGAGAACAGGTGGGGCTGGAAGACGACGAGGAGGCGGGCGTCGGTGGCGGCGCCGCGCATGGCCTCCAGGTCGGCGGTCATCTCGGTGGGGTGGTGCGCATAGCTGTCGATGACCTGGACGCCGGCGGCCTCGCCCTTGAGCTGGAGGCGGCGCTTGACCCCGGTGTACTTGCCGAGGGCCGAGGCGAGGTTGTGGGCGGGGATGCCGAGGGCGATGCCGGCGGCGAGGGCGGCCACCGCGTTGAGCGCGTAGTGGCGGCCGGGGACGGAGACGGTGAAGGTGAGGAACTTCCCGCCGAGGATCACCGTGACCTCGCTGGTCAGGCCGCGCGGGGTGATCTTGTGGACGCGCACGTCGGCGGTACCGGACTCGCCGTAGGTGACGACGGTCAGCGCGGGCAGCGCCTCGCGGACCCGGCGGGCCAGCTCGACGGCACCGGACTGGTCGGCGGAGACGACGAGGGTGCCCTCGGGAACGATCTTCCCGGCGAAGGTCTCGAAGGACTCGTAGATCTCGTCCATCGACGCGTAGTTCGCGTGGTGGTCCAGCTCGACGTTGAGGACGATCGCGACGTCGGGGTCGTACTTCTGGAAGCTGCGGTCGCTCTCGTCGGCCTCGGCGACGAAGATGTCGCCCTCGCCGTGCGTGGCGTTGGTGCCGGGCCCGGCCAGGTCGCCGCCGATGGCGTACGAGGGGTCGAGGTCCAGCTCGCTCAGGGCGACGGCCAGCATCGACGTGGTGGTGGTCTTGCCGTGGGTGCCGGCCACCGCGATGGAGCGGAGGCCGCCCATGAGCGAGGCCAGGGCGTCGGAGCGGTGCACGACGGGGATCGACAGCTCCCCGGCACGCACCAGCTCCGGGTTGTCGGCGCGGATGGCGCTGGAGACGACCACGCTGGTGGCGTCGTCGGCCAGGTGACCGGCGGCGTGCCCGATGTGGACGGTCGCCCCCAGCGCGCGCAGCGCGTCGGCAGTGGGTGACTCCTTGGCGTCGCTGCCCGCGACCTTCGCGCCGCGCTGGGCGAGGATCTTGGCGATGCCCGACATTCCGGCGCCGCCGATGCCGATGAAGTGCGGCCGTTCCATGGCGGCAGGAATACCGGGTGCCATACGTGTCTCTCCCAGGGTGCGTACGGGTAAGGGCCTCCCAGCCTATTCGCTGTGCGCGAAGAGCTTGAGCACCGGGACGCCGACCTTGTGCCGGGCCCGGGAGGCCCAGTCGCGGTGGAAGAACTCCTCGACGTAGTGGGGCGCGGTCAGCACGATGACCTCGTCGGCCCGGGACTCCTCGACGACCGAGGTGAGCTTGTCCAGGGGGTGGCTCTCGATCACCTGTCCGACGGCCTCGGAGCCCGCCTGGCGCAGGGCCTCCAGGGACACCTCGAGGGCGAGTCCGGCCGATTCCCTGGCGCTCCTGCCCTCGGGCTCCTCGCTCTCGCGGGCCGCTTCCTTCAGTTCGCCCATCGCCAGGTCGTCGATGGCCCGCAGCAGTACGTCCGCCTGGTCGCCGCGCGGCTGCATGAGGACGACGAAGGAGGTCCGCTCCTCCCCGTGCAGGGTGGTGACGAACTCGACGTCCTCGGACGTGAGGGCCTTCTCGATCATCAAAACGCTGGTGAACACCACAGAGCCCTTCTCTTCAGCGGCCGTCGCCGGTCGCTGCTGAAACCATCCTTCCCCGCGCTCGCACGGGGTCTGCGAGATCCATTCTGCCCACGGAACGCTAACCGGAACGTGATATTCCGCTGATTGACGCCCAGGGGTGAGGCCCCCGGGGCGTACCGGGACGGCCGGGTGTCAGGAGCGGCGGTACCGCGAGAAGAGGAACCCGTCCTCCTCCAGCAGCGCGTCCAGGGCGAATCGTTTCGGCACCTCCACCGCGGGCCCGCCCGCGATCCGCTGCGCGTCCCCCGCCGTGAGCAGCGGCGCGACGGTCAGGCACAGCTCGTCCAGCACGTCCCGGGCCACGAACTGCCCGAGCAGCCGGGGCCCGCCCTCGGTCAGCAGCCGCCGGTGCCCCCGGTCGGCCAGCTCCGCCACGGCGCGGGCCGGATCGACGCGCGAACCCTCCCCAGCGATCACGACCTCGGCGCCCGCCTTCCGGGCCGTCGCGATCCGGTCCGGGGGCGCGCCCGCCCCGGTCAGCACGAGCGTCGGGACCAGCGGCGAGACGAAGAGCGGGAGCGAGAAGTCCAGGTCCAGGCTGCCGCTGACCACGGCGACGGCGGGCGCGGGCGTCTGGCCGGCCGCCGCCCGCCGCGCCGCGAAGGCGTCCCGGGCCCTGGCCGGCCGGTAGCCCTCCTGACGTACGGTCTCGGCGCCGGCGATCACCACGTCGGCCAGGCCGCGCAGCGTGCCGAAGATCCGCATGTCGCTCTCGCAGGAGATCGGCTGGGAGCGGCCGTCGTGCTGGGCGGCCCCGTCGAGGGTCGAGACCATGTTGGCGCGGAGCCAGGGGCCGTCCGTACGGGGGTAGGCGTAGGCGTCGGCGAGATCGTCCAGGCTCCATTCGCCCGGGGCTTCGGCCGCTGTCAGGTCGGTCACAGGGAACAGGCGTCGCATGTCCGGCAGTCTGGCACGGGTCGTAAGCTTGACCGTTGTGTCGTCCTCCCACGCCGTGCCGGGGTCCAGCCCCATAGCCGAAACGGCCCCGCTGTCCCTGTGCGCCCGCGAGCCGCACGTCCCCGCCGACCGTCTGGTCGCCGAGATGGTGCCGCCGCCGCGCTTCGACTCGGTGCGTTTCGATACGTACGTACCCGACCCGAACCAGCCGAGCCAGACCGAGGCGGTCCGGGTCCTGAGCGACTTCGCCGCCGGCCTCGGCGGGGCGCACGCGATGGGGGCGGGCAAGTCAGGAAGAGCGCGAAGCGCATCCCTTGAGGGGTGGTGGCGGGCGACGGGTGGGCGGTTCGGCCGCAGGACGGTCCAGCCGTCCGGGCCGCGCGGGGTCTACCTCGACGGCGGCTACGGGGTCGGCAAGACCCACCTGCTCGCCTCCCTCTGGCACGCCACGCCGGCCGCGCCCGAGCTGAAGGCGTTCGGCACGTTCGTCGAGCTGACGAACCTGGTGGGCGCCCTCGGCTTCCAGCAGACCGTGCGGACGCTGAGCGGGCACCGGCTGCTGTGCATCGACGAGTTCGAGCTGGACGACCCGGGCGACACCGTGCTGGTGTCCTCGCTGCTGAGCCGGCTGGTCGAGGAGGGCGTCGCACTGGCCGCGACCTCCAACACGCTGCCGGGCAAGCTCGGTGAGGGCCGGTTCGCCGCCGCCGACTTCCTGCGCGAGATCCAGGGGCTCTCCGCGCACTTCCGGCCGCTGCGCATCGACGGCGAGGACTACCGCCACCGCGGGCTGCCCGAGGCCCCGCCGCCGTACTCGGACGAACAGGTCACCAGGGCCGCGTACGCCACGCCGGGCGCCGCCCTGGACGACTTCCCCTCGCTCCTCGACCACCTGGCCCGCGTCCACCCCAGCCGGTACGGGGCGCTGACGGACGGGGTGAAGGCGGTGTGCCTGACCGACGTGCGGCCGGTGCCCGACCAGTCGACCGCGCTGCGGCTCGTGGTGCTGGCGGACCGGCTGTACGACCGGGAGGTGCCGGTCCTCGCGTCCGGGGTGCCCTTCGACGAGCTGTTCAGTGAGGAGATGCTGAACGGCGGGTACCGGAAGAAGTACTTCCGGGCGATCTCCCGTCTCACGGCGCTGGCGCGCGACGCGAAGGGGCTGGTGGCGCAGTAGGTTCGGGGGCGTAAGGACGTACCACCGGCGGGACACGACGACGTGCCCCGCCGTCCCGTACCACCGCGCACCGTTCGAAGGGACCAGCATGGCTACCACGCGTACCGCCCACACGGAGTGGGAAGGCAACCTCCTCGATGGCAAGGGGGTCGTCACCCTCGACTCGTCCGGGATCGGCGAGTACCCGGTCTCCTGGCCGTCCCGTGCGGAGGAGGCGAACGGGAAGACCAGTCCGGAGGAGCTGATCGCCGCGGCCCACTCCAGCTGCTTCTCGATGGCTCTCTCGCACGGCCTCAGCGGCGCCGGCACCCCGCCGGCCCGGCTGGAGACGAAGGCCGATGTCACCTTCCAGCCCGGCACCGGCATCACGGGCATCCACCTCACCGTGGTGGGCACCGTGCCGGGTCTCGACGAGGCCGGCTTCGTCAAGGCGGCCGAGGACGCGAAGGCCAACTGCCCGGTCAGCCAGGCGCTTTCCGGCACCACGATCACGCTGAGCGCGTCGCTCGCCTGATCGCACTCCCACTGTGTCCCCGGGCCGTCGGTCCGGGGACACAGCCGTTTGCGCACCGGCCGTGTTCACCTTCCGGTCACGGAGGACGTGAAGGGCACGGTAGGGCTGTACGACACGTCGGTGAAGCACTCCGTGCAACTGGAGTACAAGCAGACCGACTTCGACAAGATGATGAAGGAGTTCGAGAAGGACGGCACGAAGGACTCCATCCCGGCGGACCTCACGATCGACGGGGTCTTCCTCCAGGACGTCGGCATCCGGCTCAAGGGCAACTCGACGCTGATGTCCCTGCGCGGGAACCGGGGCGGCGGCCGGGGCGGAATGCCGGGCGGCGCGCAGGCGCCGGGCGCTCCGACAGGCGGCGGCGAGGGCGCGCAGGGCGACCGGGCAGACCAGGGCGACCAGGGCAGGCAGGACGGACAGGGCGGGCAGATGCCCGGCGGCGGCCGGGGCGGCGGGAGGACGCAGTACGACCTGTCCGCCGACAAGCCCGAGGAGCTGCCCTGGCTCATCAAGATCGACGAGTACGTGGAGGGCCGCGCGTACCAGGGCGAGCGGGAGATCTCGCTGCGCCCCGGCAGCAACGCCCAGGTGCCCGTCAACGAGGCGCTGGCGCTCTTCCGACCGGCCCGGCCGCAGCAGCGCCACGGCGGCGCTGACCGCGGGGGTGCCGGCGTGCGTGGTGGAGGTGGCGGACGACGGTCCCGGGCTGGCGGCCGACGCGGCGCGGCAGGTGTTCGAGCGGTACTACCGGGGGCCCGCCGCGGCCGGGGAGGGCGTCGAACCGGGGTCGGGGCTCGACCTGTCGATCGCCGCCACGATCGCCGAGGCGCACGGCGGGCGGCTGGAGCCCGACACCCGGCCGGGCTACGGCTGCGTCTTCCGTCTGCTGCTGCCCCGGAGCGTCGGCCCGGGTCCGGACTGCCCGGCGTGACAGCGTTCAGCGATGGCCTCGGATGGGCAGGCCTGCTCTTGACGAAGCCATGCCACCTGTCCCCCAAGCAGGGAGTTGCTCATGTCAGTCGCACCCCGCCCCGCCGCCACCCGGCGAAACGTTTTGGCCGCGAGCGGCGCCGCCGCCGTCTCCATCGCCTTCACGGGGGCGTTCACCGAACTCTTCGCGGGAAGCTCGGCCGCCCGCGGCCACAGCGGTTACGGCCCGCTCGTGCCGGACCCGGACGGTCTGCTCGACCTTCCGCAGGGCTTCCGCTACCGGGTGCTGTCGCGGGAGGGCGACGCGCTCCGCTCGGGCGAGGGCCGGGTCCCCAGCCACTGCGACGGGATGGCCGCGTTCAAGGCCAGGGGCGGGCACGTACGGCTGGTGCGCAACCACGAGAACCGGGTGGACGCCGCGATCCCCGTACCGACGGTCGAGGGGCTCACGTACGACCCGATGGGCAAGGGCGGCTGTACGGCCCTGGAGCTCGACGGCAACAACCGGGTGCTGACCGAACGGGTCGCGATCGCGGGCACGGCGGTGAACTGCGCGGGCGGGCGCACCCCCTGGGGCACCTGGCTGACCTGCGAGGAGACCGAGGACAGGGCCGGCACCAACGGCTACACCAAGGACCACGGCTACGTCTTCGAGGTGGACGGCGCCGATCCGCGCCGCACCGGTGCCGTGCCGCTGACCGCGATGGGCCGCTTCCAGCACGAGGCCGTCGCGATCGACCCGCACAACGGGACCGTGTACGAGACGGAGGACGCGTTCGAGAAGCCGTTCGGCCTCTTCTACCGCTTCCTGCCGAAAAAGCCGCTGGGCGGTACGGGTTCGCTGCGCGCGGGCGGCCGGCTGGAGGCCATGCGGGTGCCGGGGGTGCCCGACCTCTCGGCCGTCCAGGAGACCGGGACGGCGTTCGAGGGCGTCGAGTGGGTCCCCGTACCGGATCCGCAGGCCGCCGAAACGCCCATCAGGTTCCAGGACTTCGGCCCCGGGGGCATCACCCACGGCCAGAAGCTGGAGGGCTGCTACTGGGGCGGCTCGTGCGTCTACTTCGTCTCCAGCTTCGCGCATCGCGACGAGGGTTCGGCGGCGGACCACTACGGCCAGGTCTGGCGCTACGACCCGGCCCGGCGCCGGCTGACCCTGGTCATCGTCTTCGGTCCGGACACCGACCTCCAACTGCCCGGCGAGTCCCCCGACAACATCACCCTGGCCCCCGACGGCGGCCTGATGGTCTGTGAGGACGGCGGCGGCGCCCAGCACGTGTTCGGCCTGACCCGGCGCGGCGAGGTGTACCCGATGGCGCGCGGCCGGCAGAACACCGGGACGCCGGAAGAACCGGAGTGGGGCGAGTTCGCGGGCGTCACGTTCGCACCGGACTACGGGACGATGTACGTGAACGTCTACACGCCGGGCACCACGTTCGCGGTGACGGGGCCGTGGCGCTGACGGGCTGAGACCTCGTACGCCATCTGCGTGGGGCGGAGCCCGGTCGGCGTGCCCGCCCCGCGCGCCTTCTGGTCGATCGTCTAGCTTCCGGAAATGATCAGATTTACCCACAAGATGGCTGTTTCGGGAGTGCTGGGTGCGGTGCTCGTCGGATGCGGACAGGCCGGTCCCCGTACAGCCGTAGAGCGGCCCCCGGCCTCCGCTTCCCCCTCCCCCTCGGCCGCCACCGAGCGGCCCGCCGTCATGGCCCCCGGGCCCGGCGGGCTGACCCCCGTGTTCAAGCGCGGGCCCCAGCACGCGGCCAAGGTCGTCGCCCTGAGCTTCGACGCCGACATGACGGCCGACGAGGGACCGCGCGCGGCGGCCGGTGAGCACTTCGACAACCCGGAGCTGATCGCCCTGCTGCGCCGGCTGAAGGTGCCCGCGACTGTGTTCATGACCGGGCGGTGGGCCGAGGAGTACCCGGACCAGGCCCGCTCCATCGGCACCGATCCCCTCTTCGAGATCGGCAACCACTCCTACAGCCACTACGCCTTCACCACGCCCTGCTACGGGCTGCCCACGGTGGAGGAGGGCGGCGTGCGCGAGGAGGTGCGGCGGGCCTTCGGGGCGATCCGCGAGACCGGCGCCCGCAACGTGGTGCCGTACTTCCGCTTCCCCGGCGGCTGCTACGACGACGACACGCTGCGCGTCCTCGGGCCGGAGAAGGTGACCGCCGTCCAGTGGGACGTCGTCAGCGGCGACGCCTTCGCGACGGACGCCGACGCGGTCGCCGAGCAGGTGCTGGACGGGGTGCGGTCCGGTTCGCTCGTCGTCATGCACTGCACCCGCAGCGCGGCGCCGGTGACCGCCGACGCGGTCGCCCGGGTCGTACCGGAGCTACGGAAGCGCGGCTACCGCTTCGTCAAGGTGTCCGAGTTGATGGCGGGCTGAAGAACCTCAGCCCGAGCACGCCGCGCGCTGGGCCTCCTGCCACTCGCACACCGGGCACAGCGTGATGCCCTTGACCGACTCGGCGTACTCGGTCGGCTTCCGGCACAGCACGCACTCGGCGTATGGCGGCCCCTCGGCCCGTTCCGGGGTGCCGGCCGGGGCCGTCTCGCAGTAGGACCCGGATTCCGCTGCCACCCGCTCGTTCCCGTCCTCACTCATGCGTACGAGCCTACTCACCCGCGCATCGCGGTGAGCCGGCAGGCGAGCGCGACCGCGGCGGCCGCGACGGCGGCCGCCCCGAGCAGCGGGAGCACCGGCACATGGACGGTGCCGGTCAGCGAACCGGAGACCAGGCCCGTCACCGCGGCCTTCGCGGGCGACCCGGCGGTCACCAGCGCCAGCAGCGCCACGAGCACGGTCGCCGCGACGGACCAGCCGCGTCCGTGCAGCAGCGGCCGGCCGCACAGCGCGCCCGTCGCCGCGCCCAGGAGCACGCAGCACGCGGTCGCGAGGAGTCCGGCGGCCCCGGCGGGCGGCAGGGGCACCCGCACCGAGTGGTCCGTACTGGCCGGGTCGCTGATCGCCAGCACCACGGCGGTCGCGGCCGTCCCCAGCAGCCCGGCGCACCCCAGCGCGGCGAGCAGGGCCGCCAGATGGGCCCTCGGCTGCCCGCCGGCCGCGGCCGCGACGACCGCCCGGGCGGCCGGCGGCTCCTGGGTGACGCAGACGCGCACCAGCCACGCGGTGACCGGCAGCATCCCGGCGGCTGTGTAGCCGAGGGAGTCGAGGACGGGCTCTCCGGAGCGGACGCCAACGGCGAGGAAGGCCAGGTACAGCAGTACCGGGGCGAGCCAGCGCTGCGACCGGACGAGCAGGTCGGCCTGGTAGCGGATGAGCGCGGTCATGGTGTGCGGTCCCCGTCCCGGGTGGTCGAGCGGTGCGGCTGGGGGTCCGGCACCGGCGCCACGCCCCCGATGTGCCACGGCGGCCGGGCCGTGAGCAGCGCGCGGAGCAGGGCGTCGGAGTGCGCGGCCGGGACCGAGAGGCTTGCCGTCCCGTCGGCGGCCAGGGTGTACGCGGGAGCACCGGGCAGCCCGGCCGGCAGCGGGGTGCCCGGCGGGGCCGTCGCCTCGACGCGTACGCGGGGATCGAGGGCCGCGAGCGGCGCGGTGGTCAGGCCGAGCCCCTCGAAGCGGTACGCGGTGTCGACCGTGCCCGCCAGCCGTCGCGGGTCGTGGTCGACGAAGACGACCGTCGCCCCGGCGGTCACACGCTCCGCCACGGCCCGGTCCAGCTCGCCGCGCGCCTCGGTGTCGAGGCCGGTCCACGCCTCGTCGAGCACAAGGAGTTCCGGTTCGGCGAGGAGTGACTGGGCGACGGCGACCTTCTGGCTGGTGCCCTTGGAGAGCTCGGCGAGCGGGGTCCGGGCGTACGCGGCGGCGCCGAAGCGGGTGAGCCACTCGTGCGCCCGGTCCGCCGCGTCGGCCGTCCGCAGCCCCTGGACGCGGCCGAGGTGGACGAGATACCCGGCCGCCGTGAAGGGCAGGGCCGCCGGGAACCGCTCGGGGACGTACGCCGTACGCGGCCGGCGGCCCGTGATCCGGCCCTCGGAGGGCGCGTCGATCCCGGCCAGCAGCCGCAAGAGGGTCGACTTGCCGGTGCCGTTGGCGCCCTCGACGCGGACGAGGGAACGCGCGGGCAGGGCGAGGTCGACCCCGCGCAGCACCCAGGGCCCGGTGAGGCCGTACCTGCGGCCGACCCCCCGCAGCCGCAGGTTCTCCGTACCGGTGCTCAGTGGGACGACGCCTTCTCGGGCTTCAGCTCGCTCGGCCGTACGATCACGAACCCCTGCCCGTCCAGGCGCAGTTGAACGGCCTCCCCGGAGCCGCCCCGGATCATCGAGCCCACGCTCTGCGAGCGGTGCAGCGAGGTCTGGAGCTGGGCGCTCCAGCCGACGACGGCGTCCGTGTCGACGAAGACCGGCTGCTGGGGCGAGACGGGGATGACGATCGGGTAGCCGTCGCACATCAGGCCCAGCTTGCCGTGGCCGGTGAAGACGCTGTTGAAGAGGCCGCCGCCGGTCATCCCGGCACCCTTCACGGTCTTGATCTCGTACGAGAGCGTGGGGTCGAAGCACAGGACGTTGCGGCCGTTGATGGTGAGCGCGTCACCCTGCTCCAGCTCCACGATGAAGCAGTTGGCGGCCTCGTGGGCCAACCACACCTCGCCCAGGCCGCGTACGGCCATCAGCGGCAGCCCCTCGCCGGTGACCGCGCGCTTGAGCAGGCCGCCTATGCCCTGGCTCTTGTGCTCGAACTGCAGCTCGCCGCGGAAGGCGACCATGGATCCCTGGCGCGCGTGCATCTCCCCGTTGACCGCGTACTTGATGGATTTGGCGTTCTGCAGCGTCATCCCGGGGGCGGTTGCCTGCTCGACCATGTGCTCACTGGAAAAGAGATCGCTCTTCATACGCGGCATCCTCGCCCGGAGCCATACATTCCGCCAAGAACGGTGTCCGGGGCGGCTGGCAGACTGGTCGGGTGAGCAGCAACGACACCCCCGCGTCCCCGTCCGCCGAGCCGGCCTCCCTGCCCGTGGACAGCCCTTTCCGGTCCGAGCGGACGAACCGGGACGAAGCACCGCAGTACGTACTGCCGTTGGTGGTGCACATCGAGAAGGCCGCACCTCCCGCCCGCACCGACGCCCTGCGCACGGCCGCCCGCGCGGTCCTGGTGATGCTCTCCGACGAGCGGTCGGTGGGCGAGGGCGAGTGGGCGGGGGTGATGCGGGACTGGCAGGACGCCCGCATCCGCAAGGTGGTCCGGCGGGCCCGGGGCGCCGAGTGGCGCAAGGCGTCCGCGCTGCCCGGGATCACGGTGACGGGCGAGGAGGCCGAGGTGCGGGTCTTCCCACCGGTCCCCCTGGACGGCTGGCCGAAGGAGCTGGCCAAGCTCCAGGTCTCGGGGACGGACCTGGACGACCCGGAGCCGCCGGCCGCGCCCGGCCCGGCCCACCCGGTGCTCTGGCTCAACCCGGACCTCGGGATGTCGGCCGGCAAGGAGATGGCGCAGGTCGGGCACGGGGCGCAGCTCGCCTGGTGGGAGCTGTCGGAGACCGAGCGCAAGGCGTGGCGCGAGGCGGGCTTCCCGCTCTCGGTGGCCACGGCGGCGCCCGGCGACTGGCGGGAGCTCACGGAGAGCGGGCTGCCCGTCGTGCGGGACGCGGGCTTCACGGAGATCGCGCCCGGCTCGTGCACGGTGGTCGCCGATCACCCGGCGCTGCGGCGGGGTCGCTGAGGTCGCGGGCGGCTTTTGCGGGCGTTGCGCCGGAACCTCAAATGAAGCTCTGAACGTCACCCCTTCCGGATTCAGGGCCGCGCTCCGGGGCCATCACCCCTGCACGGAACGGGGGAAGCGATATGGGGGACCGCATGAGGCTGGGCATCGGAATCGGCTGGCGGCCGGAGATCGCCGACGAGGTGGAGGCGCTGCCGGGGATCGACTGGGTCGAGGCGGTCGCGGAGAACCTCTGCGCCGACCATCTGCCGGACTCCCTGGTACGCCTGCGGGAGCGCGGGGTCACCGTGGTGCCGCACGGGGTCTCGCTGGGCCTCGGCGGGGCCGACCGCCCGGACCCGGGCAGGCTCGCAGACCTCGCCGCCCGGGCCACGCTGCTGGGCGCGCCGCTGGTGACCGAGCACATCGCGTTCGTACGGGCGGGCGGGGCGCGCACCGGGTCTCCGGTGCTGGAGGCCGGGCATCTGCTGCCCGTGGCGCGGACCCGGGCGGCGCTGGACGTGCTGTGCGAGAACGTGCGCATCGCGCAGGACGCGCTGCCGGTGCCGCTGGCCCTGGAGAACATCGCGGCGCTGATCTCCTGGCCCGGCGAGGAGCTGACCGAGGGGCAGTTCCTCGCGGAGCTGGTCGAGCGGACCGGGGTGCGGCTGCTGATCGACGTGGCCAATCTGCACACCAACCACGTGAACCGGGGTGAGGACCCGGCGACCGCGCTCGACGAGCTGCCGGTGGAGGCCATCGCGTACGTGCATGTGGCGGGCGGGGTCGAGAAGGACGGCGTGTGGCACGACACGCACGCCCACCCGGTGACCGCTCCGGTGCTCGACGTGCTGGCCGAGCTGCGCTCCCGGGTCGACCCGCCGGGGGTGCTGCTGGAGCGCGACGACGCGTTCCCGCCGGCCGGTGAGCTGGCGGGCGAGCTGGATGCGATCCGGGGGACTCTGGCGGAGGGCCGGGGCGCCTCGGCGGCCTGGGCCGCCCAGGAGGTCCCACCCGCCGTGCCCGTCGCGGAGTCCGTACGGGACGGTGTCGCCGTCGCGCAGACCGCCCTGCTGTCCGCCTTGGTCGCCGGGACGCCCGCGCCGAAGGGGTTCGACCGGCAGCGGCTCCGGGTGCAGAGCCGTGCGCTGGCCGCCAAGCGCGCGGACGTCGTGGCGAAGGTGGCGCCCGAACTGCCGGAGATCCTGGGCAGCGGCTACCGGGAGGCGTTCCTCGCGTACGCCGGGGCGCGGCCCATGACCGCGGGGTACCGGCGCGACGCCCTGGACTTCGCGGAGCACCTGCTCGTCGCGGACCGCCCCGAGGACGACGCGGCCCGCCGCCGGCTGACGCACTGGTGGCGGGACCGGGCCGCGCCCCGGCCGCCCGGGCGTACCACCCGGCTGGTGCGGGCCGCCCGCTCCGTGCTGGCGGGGCGGTGACGGGGATGAACGTGCTGCCTGTCCTTCTGATCCTCGCCCTGGCCGTCTCGTCCGTCCTGCTGATCCGCGGTCTCGTCCGTGCCCGCCGGGGCCCGGGCGGGCCGGTGCACGACCTGTCCGAGGCGGCGTTCCTGAACGGCGGGCCCGGCCGGGTCGTCGACACGGCGCTCACCGCGATGCAGGCGGACGGCCGGCTGGACGTCGGCGGTCCGGGCATCGTCGCCGTGCTGCGGCCGGTCGCCCACGACCCGGTGGAGCGCGCGGTGCTCCAGGAGCTGGCCGCCGCGCCGAGCGGCGCGCTGGCCTCGCTGCGGCTGGCGGTGATGCGGCACGCGGCGGTGCAGGAGACCGGTGACGGTCTCGCCGCGCGCGGACTGCTGGCCCCGCCCGACGCGGCCGCGCGGTGGCGGCGGTGGGGAACGGCTCAGGGCGTGCTCTGTCTGCTGGGCCTGCCCGTGGCCTTCTTCATGGTCATCAGCCGGTTCCTGGAGGACGACCACGGCACCGGCACGGACGTGCCGTTGTTCCTCCTCACATTCCCGCCCCTGATCGCCGGGGCGCTGACCGGGCTGATCTGCGCGGCGGTGGCCCGGTCCCGGATCACCAAGGCGGGACGCACGGCGGCGGAGGAGTTCCGGGCCGCGCAGGCGCACCGGACCGATCCGGCGTTCCTGGTGGCGACCGGCGGCCCGCGCACCATCGCGGACCCGGCGCTGCGGACGCACCTGGTGACTGCGGCCCGGATCCGCCCCGCCTCCCCGTCCCACGGCTCGCACGGCTCCACGGACACGGCGCTGCTGCTCGCGACGACGGCCTGGTGCGCCGGGTCGGCCCCGGGCGGCGGCTGCGGGAGCACGTCGGGGAGCAGCTGCGGCGGGAGCTCGGGTTCCGGCTGCGGGGGCGGCTCGTCCTGCGGCGGCGGGTCGAGCTGCGGGGGCGGCGGGTCCAGTTGCGGCGGCTCCAGCTGCGGGGGCGGCGGGTCCAGCTGCGGCGGCGGGTCCAGCTGCAGCAGCAGTTCCTGAGACGGCCGTCCACCTGCTGGACGACCTCTGGCGCCGCGGCCCGCGCTCGCATAGAACACCGGCATGGTCCCGTTTCTGTTGTTGCTGGTCGCATGGGGTGCGGCGGGGGTCTCCTGCGTGCGGCTCTGCCTGGCGGGTGCCCGGCGGCCGGGCCGCGCGCCCCGGGACAGCGGCCGGCAACTCACGCTGTACGAGGCGGCGTTCCTGGCCGGCGGACCGCACCGGGTGGCCGATCTGGCACTCGTCTCCATGCATCTGCGGCGACGACTGCTGCTGGCCCACACCGGCTGGGCGACCGTCGTCGATCCGGAGGGCCGCGACGAGGTGGAGCGCACGGTGATCCGTGCCATCGGGCCGGAGGGCCAGTCGCCGATAGGGCCGGTGCGCGCGTCGGCAGCCGCGGCGGACGCCGTACGCGACGTGGCCGACCGGCTCGTCGACCGCGGTCTCGCGATGCCGCGCGGGGCGGACATGGCCGCGGCGGTGCGGGCGGTACGCGGGGCGGCGCTGCTGGTGGCCGCGCTGGGCGCCGCCGTCCTGGTTCCGGGAGGTCCGGACACCGGGCGCCCGGGTTGGTTCGCGCTGCCGCTCGCGCTGACCCTCGGATGCCTGGTCATAGCCCGGATCGAGGCGCACCCCTACGGTTCCTGGGCCTCCCCGGCCGGGCAGCGGCTGCTGGCGGCGTGCGCGGTGCCGGGGGACGGCGCGACGGGCGACACGCTGGTGACGGTCGCGGTGCGCGGGGTGGACGCGGTGGACGACCCCGCGCTGCGGGCCGCGCTGACCGGCCGCACAGGCGTACGGAAGCTGCTGGGCGCCCGCGAATGACAAACGGTGCGGCGCGCGGGAAGCGCGCCGCACCGCTGAGCCGAACCCGGTGTCGCTGGACCGGCGGACGGCACCAGGTGCCGTGTGCCCGCCGTCTGATCTTCCGGGTTGGGGTGGTCACAAGCCCGTTCGCTAGGCGAGCCCGGCCACCAGGTCCGCGACCGACTTGCGCCGGCCGGTGAAGAAGGGGACCTCCTCGCGGACGTGCATCCGCGCCTCGGAGGCCCTGAGGTGCCGCATCAGGTCGACGATGCGGTACAGCTCGTCCGCCTCGAAGGCCAGCATCCACTCGTAGTCGCCGAGCGAGAACGAGGCGACGGTGTTGGCGCGCACGTCGGGGTAGCCGCGGGCCATCTTGCCGTGGTCCGCGAGCATGCGGCGGCGGTCCTCGTCGGGCAGCAGGTACCAGTCGTAAGAGCGCACGAAGGGGTACACGCTGACGTAGTTGCGCGGCGTCTCGTCGGCGAGGAACGCCGGGATGTGCGACTTGTTGAACTCGGCGGGGCGGTGCAGCGCCATGTTCGACCAGACCGGCTCCAAGTGCCGCCCGAGACCCGTGCGGCGGAAGAGGTTGTACGCCTCCTGGAGCTCGTCCGCGGTCTCCGCGTGCCACCAGATCAGAAGGTCGGCGTCGGCGCGCAGGCCCGAGACGTCGTACGTGCCGCGGATGGTGATGTCCTTGGCCGCGAGCTGGTCGAACAGCTCCTGGACCTCGCCGGCGACGGCCGCGCGGTCCGTGTCGGCGGGCAGGACGTCGCGCAGCTTGAAGACGGACCACAGCGTGTAGCGGATGACCTCGTTGAGGTCCTTGGCCTTCTTGCCGGCGTTCGGAGCCTTGCTTGATGTCTCAGTCTCGGGTGCACTCATACGGCTATTGTCCCGCCTCGCTCCGAGTGCCCTGAACCAGGGTCGGCGTGGCGATGATCTCCCCCGCGAGATCCCCGGCGATCTCGTCCGCGGCCCGGTGGGCGCTCGCCACGCAGGCGGGGATGCCCACCCCGTCGTACACCGCGCCGCACACCCGCAGCGCGGGCAGCTTCGCGACCGCGTCGCGGATGCGGCCGACCCGCGCGAGGTGCCCCACCGGGTACTGCGGCAGCCCGCCGATCCACCGGGTGACCTCGGTCGCCACGGGCCAGGCACCGAGCCCGGTCGCGGCGGCCAGGTCGCGCAGCGACACGCCGACCAGCTCGCCGTCCTCGCGGTGCAGGTGCTCCTCCTCGCCGTACCGGCCCACCGAGGTGCGCAGCACGAACAGGTCGGGCGCCGCGTCGGCGACCCACTGCCACTTGTGGGTGGAGAAGGTGGCGGCCTTGATGGTGTGCCCGTCGACCGGCGGTACGAGGAAGCCGGAGCGCCCGTCGAAGGCGGTGCCGGTCACGTCGGAGCGCCGGAACGCCATGGTGACCAGGGCCATCGACGCGTACTCGACGCCCGCGAGTTCGGCCGAGGCCCCCGGCGACTCGGCGGCGAGCAGCGTGGCCGCGGACCAGGCGGGGACGGCGAGGACGATGCCGTCGGCGTGCACGACGCGGGTGTCGGTGCGTACGTCCCAGCCGTCTGCGGTACGGGCGAGGCCCAGCACGGGCGTCTCGGTGAGGATCGCGCCGCCCCCGGCCCGTACGGCGTCGGCGACGGCCCCCGGCAGGGTGCCGATGCCGCCCTCGATGCCCTGGAAGACGGGCCCGGTCTGCTGCCGGGCCGCCGCCTGCTCCTGGAGGCGAGTGACCCCGTCGAGCAGCGAGCCTCCCTGCCGGGCCGCCTGGAAGAGCTGCGGGACGGCGGCGCGCATCGAGATCCGGTAGGCGTCGCCCGCGTACACCCCGCCGAGCAGCGGCTCCACCAGCCGGTCGACGACCTCGCGGCCCAGCCGGTCCGCGACGTACGTGCCGACGGAGACGTCCTCGCCGACAGCGGTCGGGGGCAGTTCGCGGTCCTCGGCGATGCGGGCAAGTCCCTCGGGCGACAGCACCTCGCCGAGGACGGACGGGTCACCCGGGACGCCCATCACATGGCCCTTGGGCATGGGGCGCAGCGCGTCGCGCGTCCACAGGGCGGCGGTCGCCGTGGCGGGCGGCTGGAGGCGGTCGCCGAGGCCCACGGCGCGGGCCAGGGCGACGGCCTCCGGGCGGCGGGCGAGCATGGACTCGGCGCCGAGGTCGACCCGGGCGCCCGCGACCTCGCCGGTCATGAGCTTGCCGCCGAGGCGGTCGGTCGCCTCCAGGAGGGTGACCCTCAGCCCGGCGCCGACGAGCCGGTGGGCGGCCGCGAGTCCGGCGATGCCGCCGCCGATGACGACGACGTTGCGGGGGGCCCGGTCCGCGCGGTGTGTGGATGGCTGCATGGCTCCACTCTCTCAAACCGGTTCCGAGTCCTGACCGTGACCGCTTCGAAACCGGATTCGCGGGTCCGACCGCGCGCCCCGGTACGTCCCACCGCCGTCATCAATCACCCGTCCTGGGGGGACAGTTATGCAGGGAGCACCCTTCATCCGCACCTTCATCCGTACCGGCAGAGGCATGCGCACCGCGCCGGCCGCCGTGCTGCTGGCCGCCGTGCTGGCGCTGAGCGGCTGCGGCGCGGCGAGCGACGCGTCGGACGGCAAGGCCGTCCGGGGCGGCGTGGCCGAGCCCCAGCAGCAGGCGGACGCGGCGGCCGGCAAGGCCGAGGCACCGGCGGCGGATTCGGCCCGCACGGAGCAGCAGCGCAAGAACCCGAAGCCGGCCGCGACGCATGTCATCCGCACCGCCTCCCTCTCCGTGGAGGTGAGGAACGCGTCGAAGGCGGCCGCGAACGCCCGGGCGGCGGCCCAGGACGCGGGCGGGCTGGTCGAGAAGGAGACCACCGAACGGGTCGACGGCACTCGGGAGTCCTCGAACCTCGTGCTGCGCGTGCCGCAGGAGGCGTACGACGAGGTGCTGCGGGAGCTGTCGGGCGCGGGGAAGCTCGTCTCGCGTACGTCGGCGGCCAAGGACGTCACCGACCAGGTCGTCGACGTCGACAGCCGGATCGCGACCCAGCGGGCGAGCGTGGCGCGGGTCCGCGAGCTGATGGACCGGGCCGGCAAGCTGGCCGACGTGGTCACACTGGAGGGCGAACTGAGCAGCCGTCAGGCCGCGCTGGAGTCGTTGCTCGCCCAGCAGGCGTCCCTCAAGGACCGTACGACGCTGGCGACCATCACTCTCGAACTGGTGGAACCGGAGGTGGCGGCCGAGGCGGCCGACGACGACCCGGGCTTCCCGGACGCCGTCGCCGGGGGCTGGCACGCCTTCGTGACGATGCTGCGCTGGCTGGCGATGGCGGTCGGCGCCGCGGCCCCGTTCCTGGCCGTGGCGGCGGTCCTGGCCGCGCTGTGGCGGCTGTCGCACCGCCGCCGGGGCGCGAAGCGGGGTGCCGTCGAGGGCGAGTGAATGCGCCACCGGTGCGCGCCGCGCCGTAGCGTGGGCCCTTCGGACGGGCTTCGAAGGGACTGGCATGGCGGCGGAACGACTGGTGGTCATCGGCGGGGACGCGGCGGGCATGTCCGCCGCGTCCCAGGCCCGGCGGCTCAAGGGCTCGGACGAGCTGAGCATCACGGCCTTCGAACGGGGCCACTTCACCTCGTACTCCGCGTGCGGCATCCCGTACTGGGTCGGCGGCGACGTGACCGACCGGGACGACCTCATCGCCCGTACGCCCGAGGAGCACCGGGCCCGGGACATCGATCTGCGCACCCGCACCGAGGTGACCGAGATCGACGTGGCGGGGCGGCGGGTGCGCGCCCTGGACCGGGAATCCGGCGAGAGGTACTGGACCGGGTTCGACAAGCTGGTGATCGCCACCGGGGCCCGGCCGGTGCGCCCGCGGCTGCCCGGCATGGACGCGGCCGGGGTGCACGGGGTGCAGACGCTGGACGACGGGCAGGCGCTGCTGGACAGCCTGGACCGTACCGAGGGCAGGCGCGCGGTCGTCGTCGGCGCCGGGTACATCGGCGTCGAGATGGCCGAGGCGATGCTGAAGCGCGGCTTCGAGGTGACCGTCCTCAACCGCGGCGAGCAGCCGATGGCGACGCTCGACCCGGACATGGGACGCATGGTCCACGACGCCATGGACGGACTCGGCATCACCACGGTGAACGGGGCGGCGGTCACCGCCATCCGGACCGGCGATGACGGCCGGGTCACCGAGGTCGTCACGGACGACGCGAGCTACCCGGCGGACATCGTGGTGCTCGGCATCGGCGTCGAGCCGGAGACCGCCCTGGCCCGGGAGGCGGGGCTGCCGCTCGGACCGCACGGCGGGCTGCTGACCGACCTGGCGATGCGGGTCGTCGGCCACGAGAACATCTGGGCCGGCGGCGACTGCGTGGAGGTCCTCGACCTGGTGGCGGGCCACACCCGGCACATCGCGCTCGGCACGCACGCCAACAAGCACGGCCAGGTCATCGGCTCCAACGTCGGCGGCGGCTACGGCACGTTCCCCGGTGTGGTGGGTACGGCGGTGAGCAAGGTGTGCGACCTGGAGATCGCCCGGACCGGGCTGCGCGAGAAGGACGCCCGGGCGGTGGGGTTGCGGTACGTCACGGCGACGATCGAGTCGACGAGCCGGGCGGGCTACTACCCGGACGCGCGGGCCATGACGGTGAAGATGCTCGCGGAGTACCGCACGGGCCGGCTGCTCGGCGTGCAGATCGTGGGCCGCGAGGGCGCGGGCAAGCGGGTCGACGTGGCGGCGGTGGCGCTCACCGCGCGGATGACCGTCGAGCAGATGACCGCGCTGGACCTGGGGTACGCCCCGCCGTTCTCGCCGGTCTGGGACCCGGTCCTGGTAGCGGCCCGCAAAACGGTGTCGGTGCTGCGGAAGGCGGGCACCGACTGAGCGGCGCCCGCCTCCCCGGGGTTCAGCGTGCGGTGCTGGTGTGGACGTACTCGACGAGACGGGAGAGCGCGTCCGGGTCCATGTTCGGCATCACGCCGTGGCCCAGGTTGAAGATGTGGCCCTCCAGGCCCGCGGCCGCGTCCAGCACCTCCCGGGTCTTGGCCTCCACCGCGGAGGTCGGCGCGAACAGCACCGCCGGGTCGAGGTTGCCCTGGAGCGCCTTGCCGGGTCCGACGCGGCGGGCGGCCTCGTCGAGCGGGACGCGCCAGTCGACGCCGACGACGTCCGCACCGGCCTCGCCCATGAGGCCGAGCAGTTCACCGGTGCCGACGCCGAAGTGGATGCGGGGGACGCCGTACGGGGCGACGGTCTCGAAGACCTTCGCGGAGGCGGGGAGCACGGAGCGCCGGTAGTCGGCGGGGGCGAGCGCGCCGACCCAGGAGTCGAAGAGCTGGACGGCCGAGGCGCCGGCGTCGATCTGGACCTTCAGGAAGGCGCCGGTGATCTCGGCGAGGCGGTCGAGCAGGTCGGCCCAGAGCTCCGGGTCGCCGTACATCATGGCCTTGGTGTGCTCGTGGTTGCGGGACGGGCCGCCCTCCACGAGGTAGCTGGCGAGGGTGAACGGCGCACCCGCGAAGCCGATCAGCGGGGTCTCCCCCAGCTCGGCCGTGAGCAGGCCGATGGCCTCGGTGACGTACGGGACGTCCTCGGGCGTGAGGTCGCGCAGCCGGGCGAGGTCCGCGCGGGTGCGGATCGGCTCGGCGATCACCGGGCCGACGCCGGGCTTGATGTCTAGGTCGATGCCGATCGCCTTCAGCGGGACGACGATGTCGCTGTAGTAGACCGCGGCGTCCACCTTGTGGCGGCGAACGGGCTGCATGGTGATCTCGGCGACGAGCTCCGGCATCGCGCAGGACTCGAGCATCGGGATGCCTTCGCGCACCTTCAGGTACTCGGGCAGCGAGCGCCCCGCCTGACGCATGAACCAGACCGGCGTGTGCGGCACCGGCTCGCGCCGGCAGGCCTTCAGGAACGCCGAGTCGTAGGTGGCGGAAGTCTTCGTCTGCTGCCCGGAGGGGCGGTCGTTGGCACTCACGCACAGAATCTTCGCACGCGTGGGGAACGAGCCCGGCCCCGCACGGGTGTCCTTCCGCGCGCGGAGCTCGCATTCCGCCTACTCTTCCCCGCATGGCTGCGGCTCAGGGACACATCTCCGGTCAATCCGATGGCGCTGACGGCACGGACGGTGCGGAGGGTGGTGGTGCCGTCCCGTCCGCGTTCCGTTCGGCGGTGGACGCGCTGCGCGCGGCGCGGCTGCGTCCCGAGCTGGAGGTGGAGCCGACCCGCCCGCCGAAGCGGCTGGCGCCGCACGCGTACGCGCTGGAGGCCGCGGTCGTCGACGGCGACGACGATCTCGCCGACGGCCGGCTCGTCCTGCTCCACGACCCGGCCGGCCACGAGGCATGGCAGGGCAGCTTCCGGCTCGTGACTCTGGTGCGCGCCGAGCTGGAGCCGGAGATGGCCGCCGATCCGCTGCTGCCCGAGGTGTGCTGGTCCTGGCTGACCGGTGCGCTGGAGGCCCGCGGCCTCTTCTACGGGGAGGCCGGCGGCACGGTCACCATGGCGGGCTCGCACTACTTCGGTGCGCTGGAGACGCGGCGTCCCGCGACCCAGATCGAGATCCGGGCGTCCTGGACGCCGCGCGAGGGCCGCGGCGGGGTGCCGGACACGGCGGCGCACCTGGTGGCGTGGGGCGACCTGCTCTGCCAGATCGCGGGCCTGCCGCCCTCGGGCCCTCTCGACGCGGCTGTGGTCACGCTCCCACAGCGACGCGGCCCGCAGGCGCCGTAGCCCCTGACAGGAACGGTACGAGCGGGGCGGCCTCCGGGCCGCCCCTTCTTTCGTGACGCCATGTCATGCGATCACTTTCAGCCAGCCAAAAACGCCCTCTCGAATCAACCGAACACCCGATTTGCCCGAATTGTTACTCAACAAATCGTGATCTTCCCCTAAAGGAGCAGGGGTCTGCTGCCGAAGGAGTCAATGACCCTACAAGCACGGTTCGCCCCGGCTTCATCCCCGAGCCGGCCCGTCCCGCCACTCCCCAGGAGGCCTGGTGTCCGTTCTCCTCGAGCAGCCCGCAAGCCTGGTCGCCTACCGCCCGAACAAGCCGACGGCCATGGTCGTCGTGGCCGACCCGCGCGTCCGTTCCACCGTGACCCGCCATCTGTGGGCCCTCGGAGTTCGTGACGTCATCGAGGCGTCGTCCATCGCGGAGGCCCGTCCCCGCGTCGGCAACCCGCGCGACATCTGCGTAGCCGACGTCCACCTGCCCGACGGTTCCGGGCTGACCCTGCTGTCCGAAACCCGAGCCGCCGGCTGGCCCAACGGTCTCGCCCTGTCCGCCGCCGATGACATCGGTGCCGTGCGCAACGCCCTCGCGGGCGGCGTCAAGGGCTACGTCGTCACCGGCACCCGTACCAACATCGGCCACCCGGCCCGTCCCGGCGTCGCCCCCATCGGCGCCACCGCCGCCCGTATGCACCGCCGGCCCCCCGGCACCCCGAGCCACCCGGGCGGCTACCGCGAACTGTCCGGCCGCGAGGTGGAGGTCCTGCGGCTCGTCGCCGAGGGCCAGTCCAACAAGGCCATCGGCGTTTCCATGGGCCTGTCCGCCCTGACCGTCAAGAGCCACCTCGCCCGTATCGCCCGCAAGCTCGGCACCGGAGACCGCGCCGGAATGGTCGCCGTGGCCCTGCGGACGGGCATCATCCACTGATCCCCGCACCCGGCCGGTGCGCGGAACACGCGGAACCGGCTGGATTACGCGCATCGGCGGCTGCCGACGGAACGTTCCGTCGGCAGCCGCCGCGTACACACAGATACCCTTGACACGTGACCGACGCCCAAGAGACCGCAGCAGACACATCACTGCGAACCACCGGGGGCGCTCCCCCGGACGACGTCGCCCCGGCGCCGATCCCCTTGCTCGAACCGCGCGAGGGCATTCCGCCGGTGGTGGCGTCCGGCGACGCCCTGGCCGGGGTGATCGCCGCATTCGCCGCGGGCTCGGGCCCGGTGGCCGTGGACGCCGAGCGGGCGTCCGGCTACCGCTACGGCCAGCGCGCCTACCTCGTACAGCTGCGGCGCGACGGGGCGGGCAGCGCGCTCGTCGACCCCGTCGGCTGCCCCGACCTGTCCGGGCTCGGCGAGGCGCTGCGCGGAACCGAATGGATCCTGCACGCGGCGACGCAGGACCTGCCCTGTCTGCGCGAGATAGGGATGACACCGACCGGACTCTTCGACACCGAGCTGGCCGGGCGGCTGGCCGGTTTCCCGCGGGTCGGCCTCGGCGCCATGGTGGAGAACGTCCTCGGCTACTCGCTGGAGAAGGGCCACTCCGCCGTCGACTGGTCCACCCGCCCGCTGCCCGAGCCCTGGCTGCGCTACGCCGCGCTCGACGTCGAGCTCCTCATCGACCTGCGCAACGCGCTGGAGGACGAGCTCGACCGGCAGAACAAGCTGGAGTGGGCCCAGGAGGAGTTCGCGGCCATCGCCTCGGCGCCGCCCGCTCCCCCGCGCCAGGACCCGTGGCGCCGCACCTCCGGGATGCACAAGGTCCGCCGCCGCCGGCAGATGGCGGTGGTACGGGAGCTGTGGAACGCCCGCGATCAGATCGCCCGGCGGCGGGACATCTCGCCCGGCAAGGTGCTCGGCGACGGGGCGATCATCGAGGCCGCGCTCGCACTGCCGCCGAACACGCAGGCCCTGACCGCCCTGCCCGGCTTCGGCCCGCGCATGGGGCGGCGCCAGCTGGAGCAGTGGCAGGCCGCCGTCGACCGGGCCAAGGCCCTGCCCGACACGGAGCTGCCACAGCCCGGCCAGGCCGTCGCGGGCCCGCCCCCGCCGCGCGCCTGGGCCGACAAGGACCCGGCCGCCGCCGCCCGGCTCTCGGCCGCCCGCGCAGCAGTCTCCGCACTCGCGGAGCGGCTGCACCTGCCGCAGGAGAACCTGATCACGCCGGACACCGTGCGCCGGGTGTGCTGGGAGCCGCCGAAGAACCCGACGCCGGAGACGGTGGAGTCCGCGCTCGCCGGGTACGGCGCGCGGCACTGGCAGATCGAGCAGGTGGCCCCACTGCTGTACCGCGCGCTGATCCAGCCCTCGTAACGGCCCCGCAGCGACCCTCGTGGCTCCATGGGACAGGGGCGTGATCACGCCAGGTTCCACGCGGCACCGCGCACGTACCGGAATGGCCCGGGCGGACTCGAAAACGAGTCCGCCCGGGCCATTCGCCGTGTACGGGGCACCCTTCCACGGACAATTTCCACGTGTGACCTTCGCCGCTCCCGCCCCAGGGGGTGGGCAGTCTGGTTACCCGCAAGTAGCATGAGCGGAGCGGCGTGCCCCGGCGCGCCCCGCAGCAGTGCCATCCCGCACCCTGGAGGAGAGCCATCGTGCCTCGTACCATCCGGGACGTCGTCTTCGTCGACGGCGTCCGCACCCCGTTCGGCAAGGCGGGCCCGAAGGGCATCTACCACGAGACCCGCGCCGACGATCTCGTCGTGAAGGCCATCCGGGAGCTGCTGCGCCGCAACCCGGACCTGGACCCCAAGAAGATCGACGAGGTCGCCATCGCCGCGACCACGCAGATCGGCGACCAGGGCCTCACGCTCGGCCGCACCGCCGGGATCCTGGCCGGTCTGCCGCAGTCCGTCCCGGGCTACTCCATCGACCGCATGTGCGCGGGCGCCCTGACGGCCGTCACCTCGACGGCCGGCTCCATCGCCTTCGGCGCGTACGACGTCGTCGTCGCCGGTGGCGTCGAGCACATGGGCCGCCACCCGATGGGCGAGGGCGTCGACCCGAACCCGCGCTTCGTATCGGAGAAGCTGGTCGACGAGTCCGCCCTGTTCATGGGCATGACCGCGGAGAACCTGCACGACCGGTACCCCACGATCACCAAGCAGCGCGCCGACGAGTACGCGGTCCGCTCGCAGGAGAAGGCCGCCAAGGCGTACGCCAACGGCAAGATCCAGCAGGACCTGGTGCCGGTCTCGGTGCGCCGCACCAACGCTGAGGCCGGCGAGACGGGCTGGGGCCTGGTCACCGCCGACGAGCCGATGCGCCCGGGCACCACCATGGAGTCCCTGGCAAACCTGAAGACCCCCTTCCGCGCCCACGGCCGCGTGACGGCCGGTAACGCCGCAGGTCTCAACGACGGCGCCACCGCCTCCCTGCTCGCCGCCGAGGACGTCGCGCGCGAGCTGGGCCTCCCGGTCAAGATGCGCCTCGTCTCCTACGCCTTCGCGGGCGTCGAGCCCGAGGTCATGGGCTACGGCCCGATCCCGGCCACGGAGAAGGCACTCGCCCAGGCCGGCCTGTCCATCTCGGACATCGGTCTCTTCGAGATCAACGAGGCTTTCGCCGTACAGGTGCTGGCCTTCCTGGAGCACTACGGCATCGCCGACGACGACGCCCGCGTCAACCAGTACGGCGGCGCGATCGCCTACGGTCACCCGCTGGCCTCCTCCGGCGTCCGCCTGATGACGCAGCTGGCCCGCCAGTTCGAGGAGCAGCCCGAGGTCCGCTACGGCCTCACGACCATGTGCGTCGGCTTCGGCATGGGCGCCACGGTCGTCTGGGAGAACCCGCACTTCGAGAACGCCGGAGGCGACAAGTGAGCACCACCACCGAGCTTCTGAAGGGTGCGGCCGAGCTGTTCCCGGACGAGGTCGTCACCCAGGCGCACGTACGCCACCTGGACCTGCCGGCCGGTGCGGGGCGCTTCGCCCTGATCACGCTGGACAACGGCTTCGACCACACCAAGCCGACCACCTTCGGACCGCAGTCGCTGGCGAACCTGAACGCCGCCATCGACCAGGTCGAGAAGGAGGCCGCCGACGGCGCCATCACCGGCGTCGGCATCACCGGCAAGCCGTTCATCTTCGCGGTCGGCGCCGACCTCAAGGGCGTCGAGCTGCTCAAGGAGCACAAGGACGCGCTGGCGATCGGCAAGGGCGGCCACGACGTCTTCCGCCGCCTCTCCGGTCTCGCGGTCCCGACGTTCGCGTACTACAACGGCGCGGCGATGGGCGGCGGTGTCGAGGTCGGGCTGCACTGCTCGTACCGCACCGTCTCCAAGGCGCTGCCCGCGTTCTCGCTGCCCGAGGTCTTCCTCGGTCTGGTCCCCGGCTGGGGCGGCTGCGCGCTGCTGCCGAACCTGATCGGCGCCGACCGCGCGGTCTCGGTGATCATCGAGAACTCGCTGAACCAGAACCGCCAGCTCAAGGGCAAGCAGGTCTTCGAGCTCGGCATCGCCGACGCGATCTTCGAGGGCGCGGACTTCCTGGAGCGCTCGCTGGTGTGGACCGCCGACGTGCTCAACGGCACGGTCTCGGTGGAGCGCCCCGAGGTCGACCGCGGTGAGGCCTGGGACCAGGCCATCGCCCGCGGCCGTGCCATCGCCGACTCCAAGGTGCACGGCGCGGCCCCGGCCGCGTACCGCGCGCTGGAGATCATCGCCGCGGCCAAGGACGGCGACCTGTCGGCCGGCTTCGACGCCGAGGACCAGGCACTCGCAGACCTGATCATGGGCGGCGAGCTGCGCTCCGGGATCTACTCCTTCAACCTGGTCCAGAAGCGCGCCAAGCGCCCGGCCGGTGCCCCGGACAAGAACCTGGCCCGCCCGGTCACCAAGGTGGGCGTGGTGGGCGCGGGCCTGATGGCCAGCCAGCTCGCCCTGCTCTTCCTGCGCCGCCTGGAGGTGCCGGTCGTACTGACCGACATCGACCAGGAGCGCGTCGACAAGGGTGTGGGCTACGTCCACGCCGAGATCGAGAAGCTGCTCGGCAAGGGCCGCATCAACCAGGACAAGGCCAACCGCCTGAAGGCCCTGGTCACCGGTGTGCTGGACAAGGCGGAGGGCTTCTCCGACGCCGACTTCATCATCGAGGCGGTCTTCGAGGAGATCGGCGTCAAGCAGCAGGTGTTCGCGGAGGTCGAGGCGGTCGCCCCGGCGCACGCGATCCTCGCCACCAACACCTCGTCCCTCTCGGTCACCGAGATGGCGTCGAAGCTGAAGCACCCCGAGCGCGTGGTCGGCTTCCACTTCTTCAACCCGGTCGCGATCCTCCCGCTGCTGGAGATCGTGCGCGGCGAGCAGACGGACGACGCCTCGCTGGCGACGGCCTTCGGTGTGGCCCGCAAGCTGAAGAAGACCGCGGTGCTGGTGAAGGACGCCCCGGCGTTCGTCGTCAACCGCATCCTCACCCGCTTCATGGGCGAGATCCAGAACGTCATCGACGAAGGCACCCCGGTCGAGGTCGCGGAGAAGGCCATCGAGCCGCTCGGCCTGCCGATGTCGCCGCTGGTGCTCCTGGAGCTCGTCGGCCCGGCGATCGGCCTGCACGTCTCCGAGACCCTGAACCGCGCCTTCCCGGAGCGCTTCACCGTCTCCGAGAACCTGGCCGCCGTGGTCAAGGCGGGCAAGCGCGGCTTCTACGTCTACGACTCCGGTAAGCCGGAGCTGGACCCGGAGGTCGCCGCCCTCCTCAAGCAGGGCGACACCGTCCTGACCGAGGAGCAGGTCCGCGACCGCGTCCTGGACGCGGTGGCGCAGGAGATCGGCCTGATGCTGGACGAGGGCGTCGTCGCCGAGGCCCAGGACATCGACCTCTGCCTGATCACCGGCGCGGGCTGGCCCTTCCACCTGGGCGGCATCACGCCGTACCTGGACCGCGAGGGCGTCTCGGAGCGGGTGAACGGGAAGAAGTTCCTGGCGCGGGGTGTGGCCAGCGTTCCGGCGTAACGCACAGCGCTTCGCAAGAAGATAAGGGGGTACCGCCGGCCGGCGGTACCCCCCTCGCGCGTCACCAGGTGGGCAGCGCCGGATAGTGCTCGCAGCCCGGACCGCAGGGCAGACGCGAGGACATCGACGTGTGCAGCCAGCTGTCCTCGGGCACGCCGTGCACCTTCAGCTCCAGGCTCGTCGGGGGCGAGTGGATGGCACTGAACACCGCCACGAACTCGACGGTGTACGTGCCCGGCCGCCAGTCGTGGGCGTGGGCGACCCGCCAGCTGCCGTCCTCCTGCACCGGTGCCTCGGCTATGAGCCGGCCCTGCTCCAGCACCATGACCTTCTCGGCGCCGCGTCCCGCCCTGCCGGAGAACCGGGGGCGCGGGCCGTTCCAGGAGCCCTTGCGCGGTCCGACGACCTCGGGAGCCTCCACCCGGTCGAGGACTTCGAACTCCGTCTCCGCCGACGTGGACACCGCGTCGCCGGCGAGGGCGACCGCGGTCACCTTGTGCCGGCCTCCGGGCCACTGCACGGCGCGCCGCCACTGCCACGTCCCGTCCTCGGCCGTGCGGGTCCCGCCGAGGTAATCGCCCTCCTCGAAGAAGAGCACGTACTCGGCGCCCTTGGGCGCGGTCCCCGTGAGCTTGCGACCGGCACCGACCAGGGCATCGGGGGCCGGGGAGGTGAAGGCCGGCGCGGCGGCGACCTCGGGCTGTGCGGTCAGCGCGAGCTGCGGCTGCTGCACCGTGAATTCGGTCTGTACGGGCGGCAGCTGCCCCGGCGCCAGTCGCTGGGTGTCCACCAGTCCGGGGGGCAGTCCGGGCAGAGCGGCCAGTCCACTCGCCACCAGCCGGGCCGCTTCGCGGGCCCCGGCGTGGTTGAAGTGGGACGCGTCGATGATGCCCTGCGGGTGGTTCGGGTGCTCTGCGGGGTCCAGCCACCGGTAGAGCCCCCTGGCCCGCATGGGGCCCAGCTCGGCGAGGAGCTGGGTGGTGGAGGCCGTCAGGTCGATGACCGGGCAGCCGAGTTCCGCGGCGGCTTCCAGGGTCAGCCGGGGGTAGTCCTCGTGCGTGTTCACCGGGTTGCCGGCCACGTCGAAGGTGCACCGGGGAGCCGGGGTGAGGAGGACGGGCACGGCGCCCTCGCCCCGGATCGCCTCGACGTACAGCCGCAGGTACTCCTTGAACTCCCGCGCGCCGTGGTACCGGTTCATCTGGTTGATCCGCTGCTCGACGTTGCCGAAGGCGATGAGTACCAGGTCGCCGTGGCCGACGAGGGTGAGCAGCGCGGTGAACCGCCCCGTGTAGTAGCCCCGCAGCGTCATGGCGTCGCGCGCGTAGTTGCGTACGTCGCAGTCGGGGCCCAGGAACTCGGTGAGGTACTGGCCCCAGCCCGCGAGCGGTGACTCCTCCTCGGTGCGGGAGGCGGCCACCGAATTGCCGATGACGCAGATCTTTCTCATGTCTTCTTCTCGTCTCCGTTGTCGCCTGCCCCGAGGCGGGGGTCAGCCTGCCTGCCAGGGGCCGAAGCGGACGCCCGGCCGTTGTTCTTCCTGCCGCGCCCAGTGCAGTCGGCCGTCCGCGCCGAGCACCGTCACGACCGCGCGGCCCTGTACGTCGGCGGCGATCGAGGGCGCGCCGGTCATCTGGATCTCGTGGCGTGCCCACTCGGGCCGCTCCGTGATCCGGTCGTCCGCCGGCAGCACGGCCACGGCGGGCCTGCTCCGTTCGTCCCTGCGGGCGAGGACCACGAGATCGTGGTCGGGGCCCAGCAGCCGGGCCGCGGCGACCGCGCCGGTGCCCCCGTCGTCGCTGAGACGGTCCACCCGCTGTTCCCACGTTCCGTTGGGGCGCTGCCGGTGGCGCATCACCGCGCCGGTGTCCTCTTCCCGGTAGAACAACGCCACGCGGCTGCGGCCGACCTGGACGGGGGTCAGCCCGGAGGCGGGGCGCCAGCTCTCGGGCACGCCGGTCACCAGCTGGTCCTCCAGCTTGAACGGCCCGTACACCGCCTCCTGCCGCCACCGGACCCCTCCGGTGCGGTTGGTGGCGTACATGTCGATGCGGCCGGTGGTGCGCGCAACGGTGGTCAGGGAGTCCTGCATCCCGCGCCCGCCGAGCACCTCCCACGCGCCGAGCCCTTCCGCCGTCTCGCGTCGCATGCTGACGCCGACCGAGAAGTTCCGCACGAAGACGTGCAGGTGACCGGCCGGGTCCACCACTGCGGTGGGCACTCCGACCTCGCGGCAGCGCCGCCAGTCGCGGGTGGCCTGGTCGGGGTTGCCCATGGACTCCCAGGGCAGCACGGATCCGGTGCGTCCCTGGCGCCACATGCGCACCACCTCGACGTCGACCCGGCCCTCGGGACCCGGGACGCGTCGCAGGCCGACCAGGTGGACGCCGCCGGTGCGGTCGGGGGCGACCGCCAGGCACGGCACGAGGTCGCCGCCGGGCAGCAGCAGCGGCCCCTCGAAGCGTCCGGCGCCGGGCTCGGTCTCCGTCCACACCGCGGCCTGGTCACCCAGTACCGCGTAGGCGGCGAGCCGGCCGTCCTGCTGCCGGTGCAGCCACTGGGTGCCCTGCGGGTAGCGGCTGCGGGTGCTCCACCCGTACCGGCGGATGTCGGACCCGTCGCCGAGTTGCAGGTCTCCGCAGTAGCGGTGCGCGCAGGCGTGGCCGTCGGCCCCCGCGTACACGTCTACCAGGGACTTCTTCAGCGCGTGCGAGCGCTCGCTGAGATTGCTCGGCCAGTGCTTGTTGCCGTAGCCCGCGAAGTGCTCGATGAGCGGCGGGCGGCCGCCGCCGCGCAGGTGGCGGCGGAGCGCCTCGCGGGCGAACTGGGCGGTGGCGGTGTGGTCCGCGTGGTCGCTGGAGGTGATGCCTCGCGTCTCGTCGTACGCCTCGTGCAGCGGGTCCGGGTCCATGGTCCACAGCAGCGTGGGCTGTGCGTACGACAGCAGTTGCGTAAGGGCGCCGACGACGTCCTCGCGGCCGAAAGCCTGCGCCTGGTGCAGGGCGGACTCGGCGGCGAGGAGGGTGGGCTGCCGGGCGGCCCGTCCGTCCCAGAGGCCGGTCAGCCGGACCGCCGGCCGGTCCGCCGGGAAGCCGTGCGCGGGGTCCGCCATCCGCAGGCCCAGGAAGAAGAGCTGCACGTGCGGCGCGTCCGACAGGAAGAAGCGCTCGGCGGCGACGCCCGGCAGGAGTTCGACCGGCTCCCGGACCCAGGCGGCTTCCCTGTCGCCCAGGACCATCGTGGCGTACGCGGCACGCAGTCCGTTCTGGCGCGCCTCCATGTACCCGGCGTAGTCGGCCGGGGCCTGCTGCCGCAGCGGGTCGCGTGTGTCCACGTTGCGTCCGTCGGCCTCACCGGCCGTGAGGTAGACGCTGGTGACACGGTGACCGGCGGCCAGCAACCGGTACAGGTCGGGGTTGGCGAAGTAGAGATCGTCGTCGGCGTGCGCGAACACCTGGAAGAGCGAGGTGGAGGTCGCCTCTGCTGACTGGGTCATGGTCGGTGGACGCTCCGATCGGGCGCGGCTGAGGAACGGGGACCTGGGCGGGACATGCTCACAGCGGCCACCCCGGCAGGTTCCCGGCGTGGAAGCGCTGGTTGCGCGGGGAGCCCGCCTCGAACTGACTGGCCACCGGGAAGTACGAGGGCAGGAAGGCCGCGAGCACGGCGTCCTGCTCGTCCTCGGTGACGTCGCCGTCGTGGTAGTCGTTCAGGCAGAACACGTCGTGCGGACGGTTGAGCTGGAGTCGGGAGAGCCGCTGCCGGTGCTCGCTCAGACCCACGTTGACGAAGCCGCAGTTGATGCTGCCCGGTGCCGAACGCTGGGTGTGGAAGCCGAAGTAGTGGTGCAGCGAGGAGGCGACAGCGAGATCGGAGTGGCTGCGGAATCGGCTGGCCGCGGTCCGGGTGACGTCGGGCCCGTAGTAGTGCTCGATGTCCGCGAGGACGCTGCGGCGCAGGGGGTGCGGCGCGTGCAGGAACGAGTGGGCGATGACCTGCCCGAACGAGTCGGCTATCAGCCGGCGGTTGTTCTTGGCCGCGCTCACGTTGAACTCGTCGGCGGCCGTCGTCGGCCCCATGGGCACGGTCGTCGGGGACATGAAGTGCTTGGCGACGCCGTTGCTGTGGAAGAACATGCCCGGCTGGAGCACCCGGCCGATGAAGACGTCGTCGTTGAAGTACAGGAAGTGCTCGGACAGCCCGTCGATGCGGTGCAGCTGGCTCTCGATGGCGTGCGAGTTGTACGTCGGCAGCACCGAGGGGTCGGCGAAGACATCCCGGTGGTCGACCACCCGGACCCGCGGGTGGTTCAGGTCGAGCCACTCCGGGACCTGCTGGTCGGTGACCAGGTAGATGGTGCGGATCCACGGGGCGTACATGTCGATGGAGCGGAGCGAGTAGCGCAGTTCATCGCGGTCGCGGAAGCGGGCGGCGCTGCTCGCGGAGTCCTCGGTCTCCATGCCGAGGGCGTGCATCACCGCGTGCTTCCGTTCCAGCCACCCGATGTCGCCGCCGTCGACCCAGGTGTACACCGCGTCGATGGGGAAGTCGACGTCTCCGTGGACGGCACCGGCGTACGGCTCGATGGTGGGGTAGGTGCGTCCGCCCAGGACGGTTCCGGTGACGTTCATGGTCTGGGCGGACACCCTGTCGCCCACCACGGTGCGCACCGGCGAGACCATCGTGCTCGGGTCCTCCGGGTCCTCCTCCCAGAAGTTGACGGTGCAGCCGTAGACCCCGGCAAGGCGGAGCGTGCGGGCGGGCGTGACGGCGTTCTGGTAGACGCGCACGGCGGCGCAGGGGGTCTGTGTGTGCTGCTCGGCGAAGGCGGCGAGGACCGTGGCGGTCGGGCTCTGGCGTTCGTTGAGCAGCGCCACGTACACCGCGCCGTCCCCGTGCGTGGCGGTGAGAGCCTTGAGCACCAGCTCCCGGTTGGAGATGTGGACGGCGACGGCGTGCCTGACGTTGGTGTCCCTGGTCACGAAGTACGGGATGCGCGCGTTCTCCAGCGCGGTGGCCACCAGGGCGAGGTTGTGCTGGACCACGTCCCAGGGCGATTCGCTGCCCATCCGGCGGCACAGCTGTCCGCCGTCGCGCACGAGAGCCCTGTCGGTACGGAGCAGCCGCTCCTCCAGGGCCCGCTGCGCCTTGGTGTCGATGGTGGTCGCGGGGGCCGGCGCGGCCGGGCGGAGGATTCCGTCCTGGCCGCTCATCAGGGCGTGCAGGGCCTGCCGCTCCGCCTTGCGGGACTCGCGTTCCCCGGACGCCCGCGCGGCGTGCAGCTCGGCGAAGATCCTCTCCCACATGGCGGTGACCACGGGCGGCGCAAGCCGGGCGACGGATTCCGCGGCCGCGTGGCCCATGCCGTGGCGCAGGGGCGCGTCCTCGATGAGCCGGATGAGCGCCCGGGCCGCGGCATCCGTGTCCCCGGCCGGCACCAGGATGCCGGTCTGCCCGTCCAGGATTACTTCGCGCGGACCGTTGGGGCAGTCGTAGGAGACCACGGGCACCCCGGCGGCCTGGGCCTCGGTCAGCACCAGCGGGAAGGCCTCGTTGCGGGAGGTCATGAGGGCGATGCTGGCCTTGGCCCACTCCTCGGCGAGGTGGGGCGAGTTGCCGTTGAGCTGGACGCTGTCGTGGAGTCCGAGCATGTCGATCTGCCGTCGCAGGGTGCCGGCGAGCGGGCCGTCGCCGAAGACGCGCAGCCTCCAGGTGGGGTGCGCGCGGGCCACGGTGTCCCAGATGGTGATGGCGTGGTCGATCTGCTTCTCGCCGACGAGGCGGCCCGCGATGACGACGCTCCGGGTCTCCAGGGTCGAGCGCGGCCGGAACCCGCGCGGCAGCGCGTTGGGAACGACGTCGATGCGCGGTGCGCTGTGGCCGAGGGTCTCGGCGAACCAGTCGCGCGTGCGGTTGCTGAGCACGGCGAGCGCATCCAGGCGGGAGGCGTAGCGCAGGAGGGGCTCGGCGCTGGTGCCCCGCAGCTCGGAGACCCGGTGCTCCTGGTGAAGCGTCATCACGTGCGGGGGCGCCAGCTGCACCGCGAGGGCCATGAGGGCCGGCGTGGTGGTGATCAGGAGATCCGTGTCGGTGTGCTGGAGCGCGTACTCCAGTTCCAGGTCGGTCAGCCGGTTGAACGCCGCTTCCCAGGCCGGGTCGACCAGGGCGCTCGGCCGGTCCGCGACCTGTGCCCATGCCTCGGGGGCCAGTCCCGTGGGGCGGACGGGGAGGGGGGCCGGGCCGGTCCGGTCGATCAGGTAGTCGACCCGGATGCGCTCGTCGATCGGGAAGAAGAGCTGCGGCTGGGTCTTGAGGATGCTCATCACGCGGACGTCGTGGTTGCCCACGAGTTCGGCGGCCTGGTTGAACACCGCTCGTTCGGTACCTCCGACGGCGTCCGCGGTGAGCAGGAGAAAGGTGATCTTCATTGGGCGCGGTTACACGGCTTCCGTCATCGGGCTGCACTGGATGCGGAAGTTACCCGCGGGTGTGTAGCGGGGCAGTACGAGCATGGGGTGGCGGCCGACGGGCGTGACCGCGGTCTGGCGGTAGGCGAAGACCCGCCCGGGGTTGCGGACGTCGTGGAGACGCCGGCCGAGGCGCATGGTCCGCAGGTTGTCCGAGCTGAGAACCAGGTCCCACTGCTCGGCGCGGTCACGGAGCGGGGCCATGAGGTGCAGCGGCGCGGACACCTGCCACAGCCCTTCGCCGTGCCGTTCGGCACTCGCCTCCAAGCGGCGTCCCGAGGCTACGAACTCGACCGAGGGGGCCTCCGGCTCTCCGCCCACCACCCGGAAGGTGACGTCGACCTGGCTGTGGGTCACGTAAACCCGCACGACCTCCGCCGACGGCTGGGGCCGGCTGAACGTCACCTGGGCGCTCCCGGTGACGCCGCGGCCCAGCCGGTAGCGGTCGCCGGTCGCGGCGGAAGCCTCCATGGGCCGCGTCGGACCGCCGTACGGGACGGGGAGGTCCACGAGGAGCAGGGGCAGCGCGCGGCGGCGCAGCCCGTGGGACAGTCGCAGCCGGATCTTCCAGCGGCCGGGGGTCAGGGGCAGGCCGCTCACGTCCTGCCCCAGCAGGATCGCGGCGTCCATCGCGACGCCCCCGTCGTGGTCGGTGTACACCTTGGCGCCGGTGGTGTGCCTGCGGCCCCGGCGCCGCAGCTCGATCCGGGCGTTCTCGTCCGGCCGTACCCAGTGCGGCATCCGGGCGTGCAGGTTCACGGTCTGCCCGTCCAGCACGGCGGCATAGCGGAGCACGGCTGCGCGGCCCTGGCGGCGGGGCAGGAAGTAGCGACGCAGCAGGACCGACCGGACCCGGGCGGCTCGGCGACGCAGTGCGCGCAGGGAGCGTCGGCGTTTCATCGGGCAACTCCGTCGGCGAGGCCGTGTTGGGTGGGAACCGCATCGAGCGTCGGGGACGGGGCGCGGCGGTCGGTGAGCCGGGTGGGACCGACGCCGCCGTCGGGCAGCTCGAAGCGGCTGGGGACGGGGAAGTACCTGTCGAGGAAGGACCGGAGCATGCGCTCCTGTGCCTCCGGGTCGGGGTGTTCGACGGTGTCGTTCAGGCAGAACGTGTCGAAGTTCCGGTGGGCGAGGAGGCTGTCCAGACGGCGCTGCGCCTGGTCGGCCGCGAGGTCGATGTACTGGTAGCGCAGATCCGCCGTGGTGGTGCGGCCGGTGTGGAAGCCGTAGTAGTGGTGCAGGGACGAGGCGATCGGGACGTCGTCCGGCGACCGGAAGCGTGAGTGCTGGGTGCGGTGGTGCTCCGCGCTGTAGACCAGCTCGATGTCGGAGAGGATGCTCCGGCGCAGCGGGTGGGGGGTGTGCTTCATCTTCTGCGCGATACGGGTGCCGAAGGACCGCTCGATCAGGGCCCGGCTGTTCTTGCCCGCCGCGTTCACCGGCAGGTCGTCCGGGTCCACGGGGCCGCTCGGTATGAGGGCCTTGGACTGGAAGAACTTGGTCAGGCCGTTGGTGTGGAAGAAGCGGTCGGCGCTGAGCGGACGGCCGAAGAACACGTCGTCGTTGAGGTAGAGGAAGTGCTCGGACAGGCCCTCGATGTGGTGCAGCTGGCTCTCGATGGCGTGCGAGTTGAAGGTGGGCAGGGCGGTGGGATCCGAGAAGATCTCGCGGTGGTCGACGACCTTGATGCCCGGGGCTTCGGTGTCCAGCCAGCCCGGCACCTGTCCGGCCGTGACCAGGTAGACGGTGCGGACCCAGGGCGCGTACTGGTGCAGGGAACGCAGGGAGTAGAGCAGTTCGTCGCGGCTGGTGAAGCGCGCGTCGTTGGCCGCCTGGGCGTGCAGGGCCAGGGGCTCCGGGTCACCCGGCCGCCCCGAACGGAAGGCGTCGCGTTCGGCGCTCCACTGGGGGTCCGAGTCGTCGACCCAGGTGTAGACGACGTCGATGGGGAAGAGGTGGTCCTCGGCCAGGGGCTGGGTGAACTCGGCGACGGTACGCGCACTGCCGGTCGAGTAGGCACCGGGGATCAGGGCGAAGAGGGCCTGCGGGACGGTGTGACGCGGTGCGTCGACCGGCACCTCGGTCACCACCCTGTTGGGGCGGGGTGCCTCCAGCTGCCCGTCCCGTTCCTCCCAGAACTCCAGGTCGCACCCCTGGTCGGCGCCGTAGACGACTTCCTCGGTCGGGTCGGTGACGTACCAGGCGACGCGCAGGGCGTCGTGCCTGCGCAGCTGGCGCCAGGACTTGGCACCGTCGCCGGGCCGCATGCCGGACTCCGACGCGGTGGCCGCCCCGACGTAGCCGGGGGTCTGCTCGAAGGCGATCTGGAGCATTTCCTCCGCCGCCTCGCGCTGTGCCGCGGGCACCGCGACGGTCGGAAGGTCCTTGGTGGCGCCGCGCACGCAGAAGTAGTCGACTCCCCCGGCCTCCAGCGCGGCGACGAGAATGTGCAGATTGCGGGCTCGGGCCGCCCATGCCGTGGCGCCCTCGACGACCAGGGCATGCACGTGCCGGCCCTTGATGCGCACCACGCGGCGGGTGGAGGTCCAGCTGTGGCGGGGTCCGTTGCGACGGCCGCCCATCGCCCACACGACCGTCGCGGACCGGATGGCATCGACGGAGCTGAACGAGGACTTCACCGCCGAGCGCAGCGGGGCCGGCACTCTGCGCACGATGCCCTTCCGCGCACCGGCGGGCACCACGGACCGATATGCCGAAACCAGCGATCCCGCCTCCGGATTGCCGGAACCGACCACGAGGCATCCACCACCCACGCCACTGCGGTCCAGCACCCGCCTCGACCGGATGCCTCATTGCGCCCGGACGAAGAACGGCATGAGACCGAAACCTGTCATCCCCCATGAAAAACCGCCCCGCAGGGCGGTCACACTTGTTCACTCACGAACAAGTCACAGAACCTTCACATAAAGACCCGGTCAACGTCCAGCCAAAAAGGTGGACACATGCCATATGCACCCGTGATGAATCCCACGGGGGGGCTCGTACAACCTTTTACAACTTCACGTGATCATCACGTGAAGGCAGGACGACACCGAGGTGTCGTCGGGCACCCCGGGGAACCGCACCGGGTCACAGCTGCCGCCACTGCGCCGAGAGCTTGAGTCCCTGACCCGGCTCCTGTTGGGTCAGGGACACGGCCCCGTCCCGTCCACGCACCGCCACGACGACTCGGCCGTGCCCGTCGACGGCGAGCGCGGGTTCACCGACGCACTCCTGGCCGGTGTCGGACCACCAGACGCCGTCCTGCTCCCCCTCGGTGCCGCAGACCCCGATCAGCAGCGTGCCGCCCGTCCCGCGCTGCGCGAGGACCGTGCAGTCGTAGCCGTCGAGCGAGGCGCGCAGAGCGACGACGGCTCCCTCTCCCGGGTACCCGCCCAGCAGTACGGGCCAGGCGCCCGCCCGGAAGGAGACCATCCCCATGGTGGCCGCGTCGGTCCAGTAGTACGTAAGCCGCCCCGCCCCCGTCTCCAGTGCCGTCGCGGTCCCCGCCAGGGCGTAGAACTGCAAGGGCGGAGCCATCTGCAGCGGGCCGTCCGGCGCGTCCTGGCGCCACTGCAACACCCCGCGGTCGCCGGTCGCGAAGACCTCCACGAGTCCGCCGGAGGTCACCGAAGCCACGATCTCGGCGGAGATGCCGCCGCCCTTGAGGTCCTGCCAGGCCCCCCACTTGCCGCCCTTGCCCTCGCGGCGCAGCTGCAGACCGCCGCCCGCGTTGCGCGCGAGGACGAACACCGTCCCCTGCGCGTCGACGGCTCCGGCCGGCGCACCCACCTCCAGGCCCTTCTCCCGGTCGCGGTAGAAGTTGCCGAGGGAGCGCCACGCGGTGACGGGGCGGCCGGTCTGGTACTGGACGGCGTGTACGAAGTCCACGGCCGGGCCCTCGGCGCCGCGGCGTTCCCGCCGGCCGAGGAAGTGCACGTAGGCGTCGGCGCCCTGGACGACGGTGAGGTCGGTCAGGCCCGCGACCGGCACGAAGTCGGGTCCGTCCCACGGGTCGCCGCCCGGGCTCCGCTGCGTCCAGCGCAGCAGGCCGCCGTCCGTGCGGGCGTAGACCGTGAGCCTGCCGTCCTTGCCGAGGGTCATCCAGCGGCCGCGCGGCATGCCGCTGACCGCGTGGCCCACGGACGTGCGGGCCGCGGGGAGGGTGTCCGCGGAGCCCGTTCTCGTACTCCGCATGGCCCCGTCACCCTCTCGCCTTCACCGGATCTTCATCGCGCCCACACAGGACCGATAGCATCATATGCGCAGCGACGACCCGTCCGATCCGGGCCGTACGGCCGGTGATCCGGGAACCAAAACACGTATTCGTACGATCCTCTGTTCTATAGTGCACGCTCAGTCATGCACATACGGACCGGCCAAACCCCCCACCCGAGTCCCACGCACTCCACAGCCCGCCCCGGGCCACGAGATTTGAGGACTCGACCACGATGAGCCACGACGCCATATCCGCGAGCACTCAAGAGGACAGCCCGGCGTCCCTCGGCGGCCGGGGCAAGCGCAAGGAGGGCCGCAAGCGTCGTCGCGGCCTCAAGATCACCCTCGTCGTGCTGCTCGTCCTGCTCCTCGCCGCCGGCGGCACCGCCTGGTGGCTGTGGAGCCGGCTCGACGGCAACATCACGGGCGTGGACATCAACAAGGCGCTCGGGGAGGACCGCCCCGAGAAGCTGCCCACCAGCGGGCAGAACCTGCTGGTCCTCGGGTCGGACTCGCGGGCCGGCGCGGAGAACAAGAAGCTGGGCGGCGGCGGCGCGGTCAGCGGGGCGCGGTCCGACACGGCGCTGGTCGTGCACATCCCGGAGGGACGGGAGAAGGCCGTCGCCGTGTCCATCCCGCGCGACACCCTGGTGACCCGGCCCGAGTGCACCGAGGGCGACGGTTCGACCGTACCCACCCAGAACCGCGTGATGTTCAACTCCGTCTACTCGCAGGTCGGTCCGGCCTGCGTGGTCAAGACCGTCGAGAAGATGTCCGGCGTACGCATCGACCACTACCTGGAGATCAACTTCGCCGGGTTCAAGGGCCTCGTCGACGCCATCGGAGGCGTCACCGTCGACGTCCCGGAGGACATCCACGACAACTCCTCCGGACTCGACCTGACCGCAGGACAGCACAGGCTCAACGGCACCGAGTCCCTCTCCTACGTCCGCACCCGGCACGGCATCGGCGACGGCAGCGACCTCGGGCGCATCGGGCTCCAGCAGCAGTTCCTCATGGCCCTGCTCAGCGAGGTGAAGAAGCAGGACCTGCTGGGCAGCCCGACGAGCGCCTACAAGATCGCCACCTCGGCCACCAAGTCCCTCACCACCGACGAGGAACTGGCCTCCCTCACGTCGCTCGCTAAGTTCGCCCGTTCGATGAACGGGGTCGACCCGGAGACGATGGAGACGATCATGCTCCCCGTCGCCTACGACAAGGCCGACCCCAACCGCGTCGTCGCGGCGGAGCCGCAGGCCACGACCCTGTGGAAGGCGATCCGCACGGACAGCGCCATCCCCGCGTCGGCCAAGAAGTCCCCGGCCACGGGCGGCTGACGCTCGACGGGGGCCATGGGGCCGGACGGTCCCACAGCCCCCGCTTCAGACCCGCCGGGCCGGCCCCAACGCCAGCCCCGGTTCGCTGTTCTGCCGGGACACGTACAGCCCGCCGCGCTCACCGATCACCGCGAGGACCACGCGCCCGAGTCCGTCGAGCGCCAACGCCGGGGGCGCGGCGGTGCGTTCGCCCGTCGCAGCCCACCACAGGCCGCCGGCCTCGTTCTCCGTACCGCAGGCCGCGAGCAGCACGCGGCCGTCGCGGGCACGGTGGGCGAGCACGGTGCAGTCGTAGTCGTCGAGTTCGGCGCGCAGCGCCGCGACCGGGCCCTCGGCGGGGGTGTCCCCGATCGTGATGGGCGGGGTGTCCGTGTCCAGGCGGTTGGCGACCAGGGTGCCCGCGGCGGCGTCGGTCCAGTAGTAGGTGGTGCGGTCGGCGGCGGTCTCCAGTACGGTCACCGCGCCGCCGGCGATCCTGACGTTCAGGTTGTCGCCCTTCAGGAGCGGGGCGCCGCGCTCGCTCTGGGCCCACCGCATGGCCTTGTCGGTGCCGGGGACGAGCAGCTCGAACCGCCCGGCCTCCGTGACCACGACGGCCATCGTCTCCTTGCCGAGCGTGCCCTTGAGGTCCTTCCACGCCTCCCACTTGCCGTTCGTGCCCTCGCGGCGCATCATCATGCCGCCGTTGGCGTTGCGGACGAAGACGTGGACCCTGCCGCTGAGGGCCACACCGGCGGCCGGCGGGCCGATGCGGGCGGCCCGCTCGTCGCCGTCCTTGTACGGATTGCCCAGGGTCCGCCACGCGGTGACCGGGCGGCCCGTCTGGTACTGGATGGCGTGCACGAGGTCGACCCGCGGCGTGCCGTCCGCCCCGTCCCGGACCCGGCGCCCGACGAAGTGCACGTAACCGTCCGCGCCCTGGGCGAGGCCGAGGTGGGTCAGGGCGGGTACGGGGAAGAACTCCGGGCCCTCCCAGCCGGGTCCGCCGGGGCGTTCCTCGGTCCAGCGCAGGAGTCCGTCCTCGTTGCGGGCGTACGCGGTGAGCCTGCCGTCCTTGCCACGCACGAGCCAACGTCCGTCGAGCGGGGTCTCGGCCGTCACCCTGGCGCCGTCGAAGTCTCGCGGGGCGTCCTCGCCCTTGCCCGGGGCGCTCCCCCGGTCACGTCTCGACCTGACTCGCATGTCGTGGCGTCTTCCTTCCGTGATGGTCCGCTCCCGATCTGCGGCTTTGTCTCACGACCGGCACCAGGAGGGCGGAAAGCACCATCATAGAATCACCGTTCGAACCCTTGGATCACGGCGTCCGGCCCGCGTGGGCGGCGCCCAGGGGACCGCGTACGCCGCCGGGGCGTGGCACGCTGGCCCCATGCCGAGCCCGCTGCCCCTGGTGATCATCGACGCCGCCAACGTGGTCGGGTCCGTCCCGGACGGCTGGTGGCGGGACCGCCGCGGCGCGGCCGAGCGGCTGCGCGATTCGCTGGTGCCGTACGCCTGTGACGGCCTGCCCGGTCTGCCCGGCCCCGTCGACCTGGTCCTGGTGGTCGAGGGGCGGGCCCGGGACGTCGCCCCGGTGCCCGGGGTGCGGGTGGAGGCGACCGCGGGCAGCGGTGACGACCTGATCGCGGATCTGGCGGCGGGCGCGGCGCCGCGTCCCTGCCTCGTGGTCACCGCCGACCGCGAGCTGCGGCGCCGGGTCGAGGCGCACGGGGCGCGGTGCGCGGGGCCTCGCACGGTGCGGCCGGGGGCGTGAAGGCCGCATGCGCGTGAGGATCACGTACGCGGGCGTGCTCCGCCCCCGGCCTCGACGTTTCTGCGGTGCAGCCGGCTGTGCGAGCGGCCGTACGCGAAGTAGATGATCACGCCGATCACCATCCAGATCGCGAACCGCAGCCAGGTCTCGGCCGGCAGGTTGAGCATCAGCCAGACCGAGGCCGCCACCGACGCGACAGGGACCAGCGGCACCCACGGGGTACGGAAGGCGCGGTGCAGGTCCGGGCGGGTGCGGCGGAGCACGATGACGCCGAGCGCGACGACCACGAAGGCGAAGAGCGTGCCGATGTTCACCAGGGTCGCGAGCTCGTTGATGCTGGTCAGCCCGGCGACGACGGCGATGATCACCCCGAGCAGGATGGTCGGGCGGTACGGGGTGCGGAAGCGCGGGTGGGTCTTGGAGAAGAACCTCGGGAGCAGGCCGTCGCGGCTCATCGCGAAGAACACCCGGGTCTGGCCGAGCAGCAGGATCATGCAGACCGTGGTGAGGCCGACGGCGGCGCCGAAGCTGATGACGCCCGCGTAGAAGGGGTGTCCGACGGCCTTGAAGGCGTCGGCGAGCGGGGCGCTGACGGACAGTTCCGTGTAGTGCTGCATGCCGGTGACGACGATCGACACGGCGACGTACAGCACGGTGCAGATGAAGAGGGAGGCCAGGATGCCGCGCGGCATGTCGCGCTGCGGCAGCTTGGTCTCCTCGGCCGCCGTGGCGACGACGTCGAAGCCGATGAAGGCGAAGAAGACGACGGAGGCGGCGGTGAAGATGCCCATGACGCCGAAGTTCGTCGGCGCGTAGCCGAAGATCAGCTGGACCAGCGGGGCGTCGAGTCCGGATCCGGAGGGCTGGGGTTCGGCCTCGGGGACGAACGGCGAGTAGTTGCCGGTGTCGATGAAGAACAGCCCGGCGATGATGACGATCAGGACGACGGCGATCTTCACGGCGACCACCACCGTGGTGACCCGGGCGGAGAGCTTCATGCCCAGCACCAGGATGACGGTCAGGACCAGCACCAGGGCGAAGGCGAGGATGTCGAAGCCGAAGCCGTCCGCCACGTCCGGCCCGGACAGCACGTCCGGAAGGTGCCAGCCCGCGTTGTCCAGCAGCGAACGGACGTATCCGGACCAGCCGACCGCGACCACCGCGGTGCCCAGCGCGAACTCCAGCACCAGGTCCCAGCCGATGATCCAGGCGACCAGTTCGCCGAGCGAGGCGTACGAGAAGGTGTACGCCGAACCGGCCACCGGCACGGTGGAGGCGAACTCCGCGTAGCACAGGGCGGCCAGCGCGCAGACGACGCCGGCGACCACGAAGGCGAGGGCGGTGGCCGGGCCCGCCGTCTCCTTGGCGACCTTGCCGGTGAGGACGAAGATGCCGGTGCCGATGACGACGCCGACCCCGAACACCGTGAGGTCGAGGGCGGAGAGGGACTTCTTGAGGGCGTGCTCCGGCTCCTCGGTGTCGCGGATGGACTGCTCGACCGTCTTGGTCCTGAACAGCCCGTCTCCGCTGGGGGGCAGGTCCTGCTGCGTGCTCACCGGCGTACCTCCACGCACTCGTCGTGCACGCCATGTTCCGGACCCGGCCGGACCCGTTGACGGCGGCACGCCTGCCGCGCCGGGAATTCACGCGAACGGGCCGGTCGGACCACTCGTTACGGGTGGTCCGACCGGCCCGTTCGGCCGAAGCGGGGCACGCGTCAGTCCCGGACGCGCTCCGCGACGGTGCGGTCCTCCGCGCCCGTCGAGTAGCGCCCGTCGAGCTTGGCGACCAGGCCGGTGACCTGGCGGGCGATGTCCGGGGCGGTCAGCCCGATCTCGGCCATGACCTCCTTGCGGGAGGCGTGGTCGAGGAAGACCGACGGGATGCCGAAGTCGCGCAGCGGGACGTCGACGTCCGCGTCGCGCAGCGCCTGGGAGATCGCGGAGCCGACACCGCCGGCCCTGCTGTTGTCCTCGACGGTGACGACGACGCGGTGCCGCGCGGCGAGCGGGGCCATGGCCTCGTCGACGGGCTTGACCCAGCGGGGGTCGACGACGGTCGTCGAGATGCCCTGGGCGTCGAGCAGGTCGGCGATCTCCAGGCACATCGGGGCGAGCGCGCCGATGGAGACGAGCAGCACGTCGGGCCGGGCGGCGGCGGACGCGCGCAGCACGTCCATGCCGCCCACCGTGCCGACCGCCTTGACCGAGGGGCCGACGGCGCCCTTGGAGAAGCGGACGACCGTGGGGGCGTCGTCGACGTCGACGGCCTCGCGCAGCTGGGCGCGGACCTGGTCGGCGTCGCGCGGGGCGGCGATCCGAAGGCCGGGTACGACCTGGAGGATCGACATGTCCCACATGCCGTTGTGCGAGGCGCCGTCGGTGCCGGTGATCCCGGCCCGGTCCAGGACGAAGGTGACCCCGCACCGGTGCAGGGCGACGTCCATCAGGACCTGGTCGAAGGCGCGGTTCAGGAACGTGGCGTACACCGCGAAGACGGGGTGCAGGCCGCCGGTGGCCAGGCCGGCCGCGGAGACCGCGCCGTGCTGCTCCGCGATGCCGACGTCGTAGATCCGGTCCGGGAACTCCTTCTCGAACCCGGTCAGGCCGACCGGCTGGAGCATGGCCGCGGTGATCGCGACGATGTCCTCGCGCTCGTGGCCGAGCTTGACCATCTCCTCGCCGAACACCGAGGTCCAGTCGAGGCCGGAGGTGGCGACGGGCAGGCCGGTGTCCGGGTGGATCTTGCCGACGGCGTGGAAGCGGTCGGCCTCGTCGAGGAGGGCGGGGGTGTAGCCGCGGCCCTTCTCGGTGAGGCAGTGCACGATCACGGGGCCGCCGAAGCGCTTGGCGCGCTGGAGCGCGGACTCCAGGGCCTCGATGTCGTGGCCGTCGATGGGGCCGACGTACTTCAGGCCGAGGTCCTCGAACATGCCCTGCGGGGCGATGAAGTCCTTCAGCCCCTTCTTGGCGCCGTGCAGCGTCTCGTACAGCGGCTTGCCGACGACGGGGGTGCGCTCCAGGAGGTCCTTGCCGCGGGCCAGGAAACGCTCGTAGCCGTCGGTGGTGCGCAGGGTGGCCAGGTGGTTGGCGAGGCCGCCGATGGTGGGCGCGTAGGAGCGCTCGTTGTCGTTGACGACGATGACGAGGGGGCGGTCCTTGGCGGCGGCGATGTTGTTCAGCGCCTCCCAGGCCATGCCGCCGGTGAGGGCTCCGTCACCGATGACCGCGACGACGTGGTCGTCCTTGCCGCGGACCTCGTTGGCCTTGGCGAGGCCGTCGGCCCAGCCCAGGACGGTGGAGGCGTGCGAGTTCTCGATGACGTCGTGGTCGGACTCGGCGCGCGAGGGGTAGCCGGACAGGCCGCCCTTGCTCTTCAGCCTGCTGAAGTCCTGGCGTCCGGTGAGGAGCTTGTGCACGTAGCTCTGGTGGCCGGTGTCGAAGAGGACCTTGTCCTTCGGCGAGTCGAAGACCCGGTGCAGGGCGATGGTCAGCTCGACGACGCCCAGGTTGGGGCCGAGGTGGCCGCCGGTCTTGGATACGGCGTCGACGAGGAAGGTCCGGATCTCTTCTGCGAGCTGCACCAGCTGCTCGGAAGTGAGCCGGTCAAGGTCACGCGGTCCCTGGATCTGGGTCAGCAACGGCACCCGTGCCTCCTTGCATTTGAGCCGGTCGAACTTCTTGCCGATCCGCAGAGTCTAAATGTTCGGCAACGTCCGCGTACGCCTGGGGCGTGGACGCGAGCCGCCCGCGGTGCCGAAAACACGAGTATGCCCGAGCCCCGGCACGCAGGTGCCCGGCACCCGTGGCGGGTGCCGGGCAATCCTGCGGATCCGCGGTCAGGCGCGGCCCGCTGTCTTCTGCGTCTTGCGGGAGACCGAGTCGATGATCACGGCGATGAGGAGGACCGCACCGGTGATCATGTACTGGATCGCGTTCGACGACAGGTTCATCTGGTTGAGGCCCTGGACGATCGACTGGATGACCAGGATGCCCAGGAGCGCGGACCAGACCTTGCCGCGTCCGCCGAACAGTGACGTACCGCCGATGACGGCCGCGGCGATGCACATCATGAGCTGGTTGCCGCCACCGAGCGAACGGTCGGCGCCGCCGGTCGCGGAGGCCAGGAAGAGACCGCCGACCGCACCGAGCGTGCCGGAGATCATGAACACCGAGATGCGGATCCAGGACACGTTGATACCGGCGCGGCGCGCCGCCTCGACGCCACCGCCGACCGCGAAGACCTGACGGCCGTACGTGGTGCGGCGCAGCACGAAGTCGGTGATGACGAGGATCGCGAGGAAGATCACCAGGGAGAGCGGGAGGCCCTGCTCCTGGTTGAACGCGTACGCGGCGAGCAGCGCCAGGACGGCGAGCAGGGCGGTGCGCAGGATGATCTCGCTCTGCGGGCGGTGCGGCAGCTCCGCGGACTTGCGGCGCTTCGCGTCGCGCAGCTGCGCGAGGTAGAAGGCGACGATCACGAAGACGGCCAGGCCGTAGGCGGCGGCGACGTCCTCGAAGTAGTAGCTGGTCAGGTCGCGGACGAAGCTGCCGAGCGGGGTGGTGATGGTGGACTTCTCGCCCATCACCCAGGTCTGCATGCCGGCCCAGCCCAGGAAGCCCGCCAGGGTCACGACGAACGCCGGCACGCCGATCTTGGCGAAGACGATGCCGTGGAAGGCGCCGATGACCGTGCCGGAGAGGATGCCGAGCAGGATGGCGAGGCCGTCGGGTATGTCCGTGCCGACGACGGCCCACACCGCGCCCGCGAGACCCGCGACGGAGCCGACCGCGAGGTCGATCTCGCCGAGCAGCAGCACGAAGACGATGCCGACGGCCATGATGCCGGGGCCCGCCGCGTACAGCGTGATCTGGTCGAGGTTGTACGAGGTGAGGAAGTTGCCGGTCTCGGCCTGGAAGACGATCCCGATGATGATCAGGCCCACCACGACGGGCAGCGAGCCGATCTCGCCCGAGCGCACCTTGCGCTTGAACTCGGTCCAGTAGCCCTTGAAGCCCTGCTCGCGGACGAGGAGGCGGGGGTCGACGACCCGCACCGCGCCCTCCGCCGCCGCGGGAGCCTCGGTGGTCTCGGCCTGGGCCGGGACCTTGGCCGGGGTCTCGTTGATGTTGCTCACTTGGATGCCTCCGCGCTGCGGGACTTGCGGCGGGTCACGGCGTTGTCCGTGGCGCCCGTGATCGCGGCGATGATTTCTTCGTGGCTGGTCGTCGCCACCGGGAAGACGCCGTTGTTGTGGCCGAGTCGCAGCACGGCGACCTTGTCGGCGACGGCCTTCACATCGGCCATGTTGTGGCTGATGAGGATCACGCCGAGGTTCTGCTCGCGCAGCCGCTCCACGAGGTCGAGGACCTGGGCGGTCTGCTCGACACCGAGGGCCGCGGTGGGCTCGTCGAGGATCACGATCTTCGGGTTGCCGACCAGGGCGCGGGCGATGGCCACGACCTGGCGCTGGCCGCCGGAGAGCGCGGCGACCGGGATGCGGACGCTGGGGATGCGGATGGAGAGCGTGGACAGGAGGTCCTGGGCCCGCTTCTCCATGGCGACCTCGTCGAGGACGCCGCCCTTCTTGATCTCGCGCCCGAGGAAGAGGTTGGCGACGACGTCCAGGTTGTCGCAGAGCGCGAGGTCCTGGTAGACGGTGGCGACGCCGAGGTTCTGGGCGTCGTGCGGACGGCTGATGTCCACCTTCTCGCCCTCCCACTCGATGACGCCCTCATCGATGGGGTGAACGCCGGCGATCGTCTTGACCAGCGTGGACTTTCCTGCACCGTTGTCGCCGACGAGGGCGACCACTTCTCCGGCGTGGACTTCGAGATCGACACCGGAGAGGACCTGGACCGCTCCGAATCGCTTGAAGACCCCACGCAACGCCAACACGGGCGTCTGTGACACGTGAACCATCTCCTTCGCCGCCTGACCGGCGGGGATGTGCCGCCTGACCGGCGGAGACGCCGCGCCACGGGGGGCGGCGTCGACGTACGGGAAGCACTGGGGGGAAGAGTGTCCGGCACCCGCCCGGAAGCGGGGTGTGAGCCGGCCGGGGCCGGACAGTCATGGGGGCGGGCGGACTCCGCCGTGCGGTGCGGATCACGCCCGTTCGCGCCGGGGCCCACCGGCCCCGGCGCGAGGAGGGACTACTTGATGCCCAGTGCGGTGCACTTGGCGGCGATGTCCTTCACGCAGACATCGGCGACCTTGTAGATGCCGTCCTTGATCACGGTGTCCTGGATGTTGTCCTTGTTCACCACGGTCGGCTCGAGCAGCGTGGACGGAACGCCGTCCGTCTCGCCCTGGGCGCCGACGTCCTTGCCCTGGAGCAGGTTGACGGCGAACTGGGCGGCCGCCGGGGCGAGCTGCTTCGGCGACTTGTAGATCGTGAAGGTCTGCGTACCGGCGATGATCCGCTGGATGCCGGGGAGCTCGGCGTCCTGGCCGCCCACCGGGATGTCCTTGATGCCGGCGTTGCTCAGGGACGTGATGATGCCGCCCGCCATGCCGTCGTTGGCGGAGTAGACGGCGTCGATCTTGCCCTTGCCGACCGAGGAGATCGCGGCGGTCATCTTCTCACCGGCGATCTTCGGGTCCCACTCGCCGGACGCCTCGTAGGCGATCTTGACCTTGCCGTCGAGGGACGCGTGGGCGCCCTTCTTGAACAGGCCGGCGTTCGGGTCCTTCTCGTCACCGTTGATCATGACGACGTTGGCGCCGGAGGCCTTGGAGCCGAGGGCGTCGATGACGGCCTGGCCCTGGAGCTTGCCGATCTTCTCGTTGTCGTGGCTGACGTAGGCGTCGGCACCGGCGATGGCGCGGTCGTACGCGACGACCTTGACGCCCTTCTTGTGCGCGGCCTCGACCCAGGCGGCGGACTTCTCGGCGTCGACCGAGGAGATCGCGATGACCTTGATGCCGTCGGCGATCTGCTGCTCGAACTGCTGCTTCTGCTGGCCGACGTCACCGGCCGCGTTGTTGTAGACGACCTCGCAGTCCGCGCAGTCCTTCTTGACCGCTTCGATGAACAGCGGCTTGTCCAGCGTCTCGTAGCGGGCGGTCTTGTTCTCCGGGAGCAGGAGACCGATCTTGGTCTTGCTGCCCGAGTCCGCCGAGTCCTTCTTGTCGTCGCCGGCCTTGCCGCAAGCGGCGAGGGAGAGGGCCATCGAGACAGCGGCCGTGCCTATGACGATGCGTCGCGTCACTGCGTTCATTGGGGGTTTGCCTCCCTGACGAGGCCGCAACGTCGCGGCCGAGGTGGCTGGAAGTCAACTCGGCCGCGAGGGCGACGTCAAGGAGTAAATCCTTAACGAGATGACAACGGTGCCATTCGTTATCTAAGTGAAGGCAGGAGTGGCCGCGGGGAGGGTGCTCTCCAAAAGGGTTGAATCCCCCATCTCGCTCAGCACGAGCGCCAGGGCCCCCAGCACCTCCGCGCGGCCCCCCAGGGCCCCGGGAAGCACCGAGAGCTGCCGGGCGGCGCTGGGGATGGCATAACGCGACACGGAGTCCCGGATGGGCCCGAGGACCAGTTCCCCGGCCTCCGCCAGCGAGCCGCCGAGCACCACGCGGCTCGGGTTCAACAGATTGCAGAGGTTGGCCACCCCGCTGCCGATGTGCCGCCCGACGTCACCGATCACCCGCCGGCACCCCGGATCGCCCTCGCGGGCCAGCTGGACCACCCGCTCCATGGTGAGATCGGGGCCGTGGCTGGGCTGGAGCAGGGGCAGGACGTACCGCGCGGCCGTGAAGGTCTCCAGGCAGCCGCGGTTGCCGCAGCGGCAGACCGGGCCCGATTCGTCGAGGGTGATGTGGCCGATCTCGCCGGCCGTGCCGCCGGGGCCCCGGTAGATGTGGCCGTCGATCACCAGACCGGCGCCGACACCGCTGGCGACCTTGATGTACGCGAGGTCCCTGACTCCCCGGCCGCTCCCCCACACCAGCTCGCCGAGCGCGCCCAGATTGGCGTCGTTGTCGACGTAGACCGGCACGCCGAGGCGGGCGGCGAGCTCCTCGCTGGGGTTGATGCCCGTCCAGCCCGGCAGGATCGACGTCGAGCCCAGCGTGCCGGACTCGACGTCGATCGGGCCGGGTACACCGAGCCCCACCCCGATGACCTTGCCGGGGCTGATCCCGGTCGTGGCGATCAGGCGGTTGACCAGCTGTTCCGCCCGCCCGAAGCCCTCGGCGGACGAGGCGTCGACGTCCAGCGGCTCGGACTCCTCGGCGAGCACCTGGTGGGCCAGGTTGCCGACGGCGACGCGCAGGTGGGTGTGGCCGAAGTCGACGCCGATCACGATGCCCGCGTCCCCGCTGAGCGAGACGCTCCGGGCGCGGCGGCCGCCGGCCGAGGTGGGGGTCACCTCGACGGTGCCGCTGTCCTTCAGTTCGCGAACGATGTTGGAGACAGTGGCCGCGGACAGGCCTGTGCTCCTGGCGATCTCCGCCTGGGTGAGCGAACCAGCCATACGTACGGCGCGCACGACCCGCTCAAGGTTGGCGCGATGCAGAGACGTCTGCGATCCCGGAGTCTCCATCGACTCACTCACTCCTGCCATATTCTCCAACATGTGAACTCTAAGCTGACCGTTTTGGGGTCCTCCCCGTCAAGACCTTGAGCAGTCCGAGCCACCGATGAGCACCGGCCCCACACCTCGGGACCGCGGCGAACTCCCCCGTACACGCACGAACCGCCCGTCGGCGGGGGCCGGCGGGCGGTTCGCTTCGTTCGTAAGGTGCGTTCAGGGGATACGGGGCGTTACTTCACCGCACCCGCGGTGAGCCCGGCGACGACCTGGCGCTGGAAGATGATGTAGGCCGCGAGGACCGGCAGCATCGCCATCACCAGACCGGCGAAGAGCCCGGACCAGTCGCCCTTGTAGCCCTGGCTGTTGGCCAGTTCGACCAGACCCTGCGAGAGCACCCGGTACTTCGGATCGGTGTTCAGCACCGTGGGCAGCATGTACTGGTTCCACTGGCCCAGGAAGTTGAAGATGCCGACGCTGATCAGGCCGGGCTTGGCCATCGGCAGCATGACCTGGAAGAACGTCCGGGTGTGCGAGGCCCCGTCGATCGATGCCGCTTCCGCCACCGACCCCGGCAGCGTCCGGAAGAAGGAGGTGAGGAAGAAGACGGTGAAGGGCAGCGAGTACGCGATGTAGACCAGGATCAGCCCGTGCCGCGTGTTCAGCAGGCCCATGTTGTTCATCACGAAGAACAGCGGGACCAGCGCGAGGATGATCGGGAAGCTCATCCCGCCGATGAACAGGTAGTAGATGAAGCGGTTGCCCGGGAAGTCGAACCGGGCGAGCACGTACGCGGCCATCGAGCCGAGCAGCAGCGTGCCGATGAGCGAACCGCCCACCACGAGGATCGTGTTGAAGAAGTAATCGCTCATGTGCGCCTGGCTCCAGGCGCGCGACCAGTTGTCGAAGTGGAGCTTGTCCGGCAGGGCCCACGGCGTCGACAGGATCGAGTCGTCGTTCTTGAACGAGGACATGATCGCCCAGAGCAGCGGCAGGACCACCAGGATCGCCCAGATGATCAGCACGCCGTGCGAGAAGACGTTGAGGACCTGGCCCTCGCTGCCCTTCTCCTTGCCGCCGGGGGCGGGCGGCTTCGACTTGGACACGGGGGCCGGTTCCGTCGCCGCGACCACGGGAGGCGTTTCAGTGGCCTTCACGTGTACTCACCTCGTACTACTGTCGAGCCGGCCGCCGCGGCCGGGCTGTCTTGCCTGCTGGGAGTCCGGGGAACCCGTCCCGGGAAGCGCGGCATCAGAACTCCAGCCGCTCGCGCCGGCCCAGCCGCATCACGATGGCGGCGAACGCCATGGTGACGATGAGCAGTCCGACACCGATCGTGGTCGCGTATCCGGCCTGACCGTCGCGGAAGGCGGTCTGGTACACGTACAGCGGCAGGATCGAGGTCGAGTAGTCGGGGCCGCCGGGGCCGACCGTCATGACCTGGACGGCCGTGAACGCCTCGACGCCGAGGGCCAGGATGCCCATGTAGACCCAGCCCGACTGGATGGTGTCCCAGAGCAGCGGGACGGTGATCTTGAAGAACGTCGTGACGCGGCTCGCCCCGTCCAGGAGCGCCGCCTCGTAGAAGTCCTTCGGGATGGACGCCATGCCGGCCGAGAAGAGGACGACGAAGAAGCCGACCGTCGACCAGACCAGCACCGCCATGACGCAGATCAGCGCCAGGTTCGGGTCGCCCAGCCAGTCCGGCTGGACGTTGTCCAGTCCGATCCCCTTCAGCGCCGAATTCAGCATGCCGGAACGCGGGTTGAACGCGAACTGGAACAGCAGGGCGACGATGACGATCGAGAGGACCTGCGGGAAGAAATAGGCGATCTTGTAGAAGCCCGAGCCCCGCACGCCGGCGACCGCGGCGTTCTTGCGCCGGCGGCCTCCGACGTTGAGCATGAAGGCGAAGAAGAGCGCGAGGCCCAACGTCACCAGCGGCAGCACGAGCACCAACACCACGCTGTGCTGAAGCGACTTCCAGAAGATGTCGTCCTTCAGCATCCTGGAGTAGTTGCCGAAGCCGACCATCTTGAAGTCCGGGCTCAGACCGGTCCAGTCCGTGAAGGAATAGTAGATGGCCTGGATGAACGGCCAGATGACGAAGACCGCGTACAAGGCCAAGGGGGCTACCAGGAACCCCACAATGAACCGGTACTTGCCGTGCTGCATGGTTTACCGACCCCGATCTTTCCGCGGGTGCCGCCGCTGGTGACGGTTGCTCACTGGTGCTTGTAGTGCTTGATGGACTGGTCCTTGGCCGCCGCGTCCGCGTAGGCCTGGATCTTCTTGATGGCCTCGGCCGGGGTCAGGCGTCCGGCCATCATCTCGCCGATGCCCGCGGTGCCGATCTGCTCCTTCTGGAGCTTCACGTACCAGTCCTGCATGCGCGGGTTCACCACGTTGTCGCCGGCCTTCTTCAGCGCGTCGACACCGGCCTGCATGGCCGTGGAGAGGGTCAGGCCGTCGGTGCCGCCGTTGAACGCGCTGAGGGACTTGACCTGCTTGGTGAAGTTCTTCGAGGACTCCTCGGAGAGCATGATACGCAGCTGCTCCATGCCGCCCTGCGGGTTCTTCGCCTTGGCCGGGACGATGAAGGGCTCGCCGCCGGACGCCCAGATGGTGCCGAAGGGCATCTTGTCGGACGAGTCCAGGCTGGAGGGGGCCGCGACCATCATCTTGAAGTCCTTGGGCGTGGTCGGCGCCGCCTCGTTCTCCACCCACGAGCCGTTCGGGATGAAGAGCGCCTTGCCCTTCGTCCACTCGGTCTGCGACTGGATGTGGGTCAGGCCCGGGGTGCCCTTGAGGATGTACCCCTTCTTGTACAGCTCGTAGTACGCCTCGAACGCCGCCTTGACGGCGGGGTCCTTCCACGCGTTCGGCTCAAGGTTGTCGATCTTGTCGAGGACCTCGCGGCCGCCGATCTTGCCGATGAACGGGTAGAGCGAGAACGGAAGGTAGTACGGGTACTTGCCCGGGTACGTCCAGCCCGCGACGCCCTTCTTCTTCGCCTTCGCGCAGAGGGCGAGCATGGCATCCCAGTCCTCGGGATACTCGGCGTCCAGCTTCTCCAGGTTGGTCTGCGAGTACCAGACGCCGTACACGGTGTACGCGTAGTACATGATCCAGACCGGGTCGCCGTCGAACTGGCCCATCTCCAGAACGCCCGGACGCAGGGTGTCGCGGACCTTCTTGTTCGGGTCGTCGTAGGACGGGGCGTCCATCAGCGGCGTCAGGTCGAGCAGTTGCTTCTTGCCGACGAGGACACCCATGTCCATCTGCTCGGCGCCCGAGTTGTCGATCAGGTCCGGCGGGGTGCCGCCGTTGAAGCGCGGCTGCAGCTGCGACTGGATCTTCTGCGTCGCGGCGTGCTTGACCTTGGCCTTCGGGAAGGCCGTCTGGTACACCTTCTCGGCGTCCTTCGCGTACTGCTCGCCGAAGCCGCCGTTGAAGATGACCACGTCGAGAGCGGCGGTCTCGTTGACGCCCAGCGGGTTCTTCGCGCTGGTCTTGCCCTTCTTGACGGGCTCGTCGCCGCCGCTGTCGCCGCTCGCGCAGGCGGACAGGAAGCTCATGGTCGGGACGGTGATCAGACCGAGTGCGGCAGAACGCTTGATCACATCGCGACGGCCAAGGCCCTCATTCTTGTGGGCGGAGGTGGATCCCATGCTCAAGTCCTCGCCTTCTCCAGGACTCAGGCGGTGTGTACCGGTCGCCCCGTTGAAATTCGCCTCAGCGAAGGGCCCCGCCACCGCGGTCAGTTGCGCTTGGGTGGTACAGATTTCAGGCTAACCATTGCCGTGGGGGGCGCCGGGGAACCGGACAGTCGACGCACCTGCGGCGTCGCGTTGTCCTGCCCCCGTGTCCCCCAGCCGCACAACCGGTGAACCAAGCTGTGCAGACGCCGACAGGTATAGTCCACTTGCCGCCAACTGAGCAAGATCGAAAGCAAGTTTGCACGGCAGTCTTTCCCGAGTTGAGACCTCGCGGATACCTCGACACTCCGCGCCCCCCTGCGGATGTAACGTTTTCCGCATTCCGGTCGATTCACCGGACCGCTCTGATCCAACTCCTTGACACCACCTGCCACTTCACTCCCTACTTGTTCCTGCGCACCTTCTGACAACGTTGTCCAAGCGCACACTTCCCCGGGAGGAATCGCTCGGCATGCACCCCCGACACCGTTCTCGCACGAGAAAAAGCAGCACGGCAGCACTGATCGCGGCCTCACTGGTCCTAGTCGTGACAGCCCCCACGGCGGCCGCCGCTCAATCGGCCGGGTCAGGTGAAAGAGGTCAAGGGCCTTCGGGCGACCGGACATTCAGCACCTCCTTCGAGGAGGACGAAACACAACCGGACTGGCGCAATACCGTAGAAGAGGGCCCTGACGGAAAGAAGCGGTCATCGGGTGTCGATGGCGGATTCTCCTCCGGAATACCGGGCAATGTGACCGACAAGGTGACCGAGGTACGCGCCAGCGACGAGAACACCGGCGGCGGCGAGGTGAAGGAGAACCTCGTCGACGGCGAGTCCCGCACCAAATGGCTGTCGTTCGAGTCCACCGCCTGGCTGGAGTTCGACCTCACCGAACCGGTCAAGGTCGTGACGTACGCGCTCACCTCCGCCGACGACCACGACGAGCGCGACCCGAAGGACTGGACGCTCCAGGGCTCCGAGGACGGCAAGACCTGGACGGACCTGGACACCCGGACCGGCCAGACCTTCGGCGAGCGCTTTCAGACCAAGTCGTACGACTTCGAGACGGACAAGGCGTACCAGCACTTCCGCCTGGACATCACGAAGAACAACGGCGCCACCGACGCCACCCAGCTCGCCGACGTCCAGTTCTCCGACGGCGACACCTCGGCCCCCGCGCCCTCCGACATGCGCACCCAGATCAGCAACGGCCCCTCCGGCTCCCCCACCGCCAAGGCCGGCTCGGGCTTCACCGGCAAGAAGGCGCTGCGGTACGCGGGCACCCACAAGGCCGACGGCCGGGCGTACTCGTACAACAAGATCTTCGACGTCGACACGCGGGTCGGCCGGGACACCGAGCTGTCCTACCTGGTCTACCCGCAGATGGGCGAGACGGACCTGTCCTACCCGGCCACGCACGTCGCGGTGGACCTGGCGTTCACGGACGGTACCTACCTCAGCGACCTGCACGCCACCGACACCAACGGCGGGCTGCTGACCCCGCAGGGCCAGGCCGACGCCAAGCGGCTCTACGTCAACCAGTGGAACAAGGTCGAGGCCGGCATCGGCACCGTCGCCGCGGGCAAGACGATCGACCGCATCCTGGTCGCGTACGACTCCCCCAAGGGCCCGGCGAAGTTCCAGGGCTGGATCGACGACCTCACGATCGCGCCCGCGAAGCCGGAGAAGCGCAAGGCGCACCTCTCGGACTACGCGTCGACCATTCGGGGCACCAACTCCAGCGGCTCCTTCTCGCGCGGCAACAACTTCCCCGCGACGGCCGTCCCCAACGGGTTCAACTTCTGGACGCCGGTCACCAACGCCGGATCGACCAGCTGGTTGTACGACTACGCGCGCGGCAACAACGACGACAACCTGCCCACCCTGCAGGCTTTCGCCGCGAGCCACGAGCCGAGCCCCTGGATGGGCGACCGGCAGACCTTCCAGCTGATGCCCTCGGCGGCCTCCGGCACCCCGGACGCCTCCCGCACCGGCCGCGCGCTGCCCTTCGAGCACGAGAACGAGACCGCGCGGCCCCACTACTACGGGGTGACGTTCGAGAACGGGCTCAAGGCCGAGATGACGCCGACCGACCACGCGGCTCGGATGCGCTTCGCGTATCCCGGCAAGGACGCGAGCATCGTCTTCGACAACGTGTCCAACGACGGCGGGCTCACCCTGGACCCGGCGACCAGCTCGTTCACCGGCTTCTCCGACGTCAAGAGCGGCGGCTCGACCGGGGCGACGCGCCTGTTCGTGTACGGCGTCTTCGACGCGCCCGTCACCGCGAGCGGCAAGCTCTCCGGCGGCGGCGGTGAAGACGTCACCGGCTACCTGCGCTTCGACGCCGGCAAGGACCGCACGGTGAACCTGCGCCTGGCGACCTCGCTGATCAGCATCGACCAGGCGAAGAAGAACCTGGCCGCCGAGATCCCCGCCTCGCTCTCCTTCGCGCGGGTCGAGGACAGGGCGCAGGACGCCTGGGACGACCTGCTCGGCAAGGTCGAGGTCGAGGGCGCCACCGCCGACCAGCTGACCACGCTGTACTCCAGCATGTACCGGCTCTACCTCTACCCCAACTCGGGCTTCGAGAAGGTCGACGGCAAGGACAGGTACGCCTCCCCGTTCTCCCCGCAGGTCGGCTCGGACACCCCGACGCACACCGGCGCGAAGATCGTCGACGGCAAGGTGTACGTCAACAACGGCTTCTGGGACACCTACCGGACGACCTGGCCGGCCTACTCGCTGCTGACGCCGGAGAAGGCAGGTGAGATGGTCGACGGCTTCGTGCAGCAGTACAAGGACGGCGGCTGGATCTCCCGCTGGTCCTCCCCCGGCTACGCGGACCTGATGACCGGCACCTCCTCGGACGTGGCCTTCGCCGACGCGTACGTCAAGGGCGTGAAGTTCGACGCGAAGGCGGCGTACGACGCGGCCGTGAAGAACGCCACGGTCGTCCCGCCGAGCTCCGGTGTCGGCCGCAAGGGTATGGAGACGTCCCCGTTCAAGGGGTACGCCGACACCACGACCCACGAGGGCATGTCCTGGTCGATGGAGGGCTACGTCAACGACTACGGCATCGCGAAGATGGGCGAGGCGCTCTACGAGAAGACGCACGAGCAGCGCTACAAGGACGAGTCCGAGTACTTCATGAACCGGGCCCGCGACTACGTCGAGCTGTTCGACGACAAGGCCGGCTTCTTCCAGGGCAAGGACGCCAAGGGCGACTGGCGGCTGCCGTCGGACCTCTACGACCCGCGCGTCTGGGGTTACGACTACACGGAGACCAACGGCTGGGGCTACGCCTTCACCGCTCCGCAGGACAGCAGGGGCCTGGCCAACCTGTACGGCGGGCGGGACGGCCTGGCGAAGAAGCTGGACACCTACTTCGCCACCCCGGAGACCGGCACCCCGGAGTTCGCGGGCAGCTACGGCGGCGTCATCCACGAGATGACGGAGGCCCGTGACGTACGGATGGGCCAGTACGGGCACAGCAACCAGGTCGCCCACCACGTCACGTACATGTACGACGCGGCCTCGCAGCCGTACCAGACGCAGGAGAAGGTCCGCGAGGTGCTGGGCCGGCTGTACACGGGCAGCGAGATCGGCCAGGGCTACCACGGTGACGAGGACAACGGCGAGCAGTCGGCCTGGTTCCTCTTCTCGTCGCTCGGCTTCTACCCGCTGGTCATGGGCAGCGGCGAGTACGCCATCGGCTCGCCCCTGTTCACCAAGGCCACCGTGCACCTGGAGAACGGCCGCAAGCTGGTCGTGAAGGCGCCGAAGAACAGCGCGAAGAACATCTACGTCCAGGGCCTGAAGGTCAACGGCAAGAAGTGGACCGCCACCTCGCTGCCGCACGACCTGCTGGCCAAGGGCGGGACGCTGGACTTCGACATGGGCTCCAGGCCGTCCGCCTGGGGCACCGGAAAGAACGACGCGCCGGTCTCCATCACCCAGGACGACCAGGTGCCGTCGCCGAGGAAGGACGTGCTGAAGGGCGAGGGCCCGCTGTTCGACGACACCTCGGCCACCACCGGCACCGCCGCCACGGTCGAGCTGCCCGTCCCGTCCGCCACCAAGGGCGTCCAGTACACGCTGACCTCGGCCGCCAAGGCGACGGCGCCCACCGGCTGGGTGCTCCAGGGCTCCTCGGACGGCAAGAGCTGGAAGGACCTCGACAAGCGGTCCGGCCAGACCTTCACCTGGGACAAGCAGACCCGGGCCTTCTCCGTGAAGACCCCCGGCTCCTACGCGCACTACCGGCTGGTGTTCGACGGTGAGGCGTCCCTCGCGGAGGTGGAACTGATCGCCTGACACCGCACCGCGTACGCGGACGGCCGGCAGCTCCCCGAGGGCTGCCGGCCGTCCCCGTTTGTCTCAGGCGTGCTCCGGCTTCCCCGGGACCGCCGCCGGGAACAGGCTCTCCGGCAGGGAGACGTTCCACGCGGTGATGACCGGGTTGCCGTGCTCCCGGCCCAGCCGCGACACCGCGCCCGTGGCCAGCTGGAAGAGGGTCCCCTCGGCCGGGGTCAGGCCGAGGTAGCGGGCGGTCAGGACGCGCAGGAAGTGCGAGTGGGCGACGAGCACGATGTCCTCGTCACCGGCCCGTCCGGCCGCCTCCGCGACCTGGGCCAGCACCCGGTCGGCCCGCTCGCCGACCTCCGCCGGGGTCTCGCCGGGGTGGGCCGCGGGGCCGGCGCCGACGCCGTCCGTCCAGAGGTTCCAGTCGGGGCGGGTGCGGCGGATCTCGTCCGTGGTGATGCCCTCGTAGCCGCCGTAGTCCCACTCGTGCAGCTCCGGGGTGATCCGGGGCGCGGTGAGTCCGGCGAGCTCGGCGGTGCGCCGGGCCCGGACCAGGGGGCTGACCAGGGTGAGCGCGACGGAGCGGTCGGCGAGCAGGGGGGCCAGGGCACGGGCCTGGCGTTCACCGAGGGGGGTCAGAGGCAGGTCGGTGTAGCTCGTGTGCCGCCCGTTGCGGGACCACTCGGTCTCGCCGTGCCGGATCAGGATCAGCTCGCCCATGTGAAGGCCATCCGCTCTCAGTGCTGTTCACGTTCTGTACTGGCGCCAACCCGCCGGTCAACGATCGCATTCCTGCCGGGGCGGTTCCGGCGGGCGCGCCCGTGAAGGAGCGAGAGGGCCTACGGGGTGCCCGCGTCGGTGGGCGCCGTACGCCAACGCGCGGATGAGCGGGGCACTCGGACGGAACCGGAGCGAACGTTGCCGTACGCCTTCTCCTTGTCAACCGTGATAAGGAACCGAAGACGCCTGGCCAAGGTCCCCAGGCAGCAGGGCTGCGATCCAGGCGTCACGCCTCGTCCCGTCCTGGACTGTCCGAGACCGAAGCGTTCCTTCCATCTGGAAACCGGCCTTCAACGCGCATGCAAGCGACGCATCGTTCCCTACCTCCACAATGGCCTCAAGGCGATCGATACGGAGTTCTCGGAAGGCCCATGCAGCGAGTACAGGAAGAGCCTCCGCCATATAGCCGTTGCGGCGCTGCCCTCCCACGGCCCAGCACCCCACCCATGCCAGTTGTTCCGACATACTGACCCAGCTGAGGCCGAATATACCAATCGTACCCACGAACTCGCCGGTATCGATGACCTCTATTCCCAGAATGAAGTTGCGCCCCTCACGCCATTCATTGACGCTAATTCGCACGAAGTCTGCCGCCATGTCGAGCGTTTGCTCCACCGGGACTGCGGTCCAGCGTCGAATATTCGGATCCTGCCATGCGGCCATCACGTGTTCCGCATCCTGCGCACGCAAGGGCCTGATGAGCAGTCTGTCAGATTTGAGAGTTACAGGTTCCATGCTTCACGCCCTCCTGAAGGAAGAATCTCGTTCGACGAAATTTGCATAATATCCGTTGGCCGACACCAGTGAGTCGTGAGTCCCTCTCTCGACGATTCGTCCACGATCGAGTACCACAATCTGATCAGCATCACGCACTGTTGAAAGTCTATGGGCGATCGTGATTCGCGTAGTCCTTCCCGGAAGAATGTCAAGGGCCTTTTGTACCGCAGCCTCCGTGACGACATCCAGCGCACTCGTCGCTTCATCCAAGATCATGATGGCCGGATTCTTGAGGATCGCCCGAGCGATTGCCAAGCGCTGCTTCTCTCCACCCGAAAGTCTGTGTCCTCTCTCTCCGAGAACAGTCCCATACCCTTCCGGGAGCCCAAGGACGAAGTCATGAATATGCGCCACCTTCGCAGATGCCACCATCTCACCGTACGTAGCTTCCGGTCTGGCGAAAAGCAAATTCTCTGCAATTGTGCTATTGAAGAAGAAAGGATCTTGGGAGACTACTCCGATTACATCGGAGAGGGATTGGATGGACGCTTCACGCACATCCACTTGATTGACAGACACCGCCCCTGAATCAACATCGTACAGTCGGGCGATCACATGCCCCAGGGTAGTCTTTCCAGAGCCCGTGACACCAACTACGGCCGTGTGGCTTCCCGACGGAATAGAGAGATTCACATCATTCAGAGCGAGACTTCCACCCTTGCCTGCATAGCTGAAGGAAACATTTTTTAGGACGACCTCGCCATAATTACCCCTAAGAGCCTTTGGCATCACTGGATCCACAATATCTATATCCGCGTCCAGGAACTCAAAAATCCGTTCGAACAAGGCCGTGGACGACTGTACTTGGACGCCCGTTGTCAGTAGCTCCAGGGTGGGCCACATGAGAGCTTGCTGGAGAGTGACGAATGCGACGAGGGTGCCAACCGTGGGTGTACTCCCCCCGAAATCGGCCGTTACGCCGGCCACCCAATAGAGAATGGGAGGGGCGCCGGCCATGACCATTCCGATTCCGGACATTCGCCAGCGCCCGGACATCGAGGATTCAACTTCTATATCAGCCAAATCAGCTGAAATTTTTTCGAACCTCTGACGAATCGGCCCGCTGCGCCCCATTGTCTTTGCCAGAAGTATCCCACCGACCGAGAGAGATTCACCGATGACGCCAGTCATTGATGCAATTTGCTGTTGTCGCTTTCCAATAAGAGTGTGCCGCTCCCGACCCACGCGCCGGCTGACCCAGACGAAAGCCGCCAAAAACGGAAGAACGAACAGGGTGAGCTTCCAGTCGAGGGCAAGCATGGCTATGAGCGTGGCAAAGACAGACGCAAAATTGGATACCAGCGATGTCATAGCAGACGTCATCGTGGTCTCCATACCTCCGATGTCGCTCACCAGTCGGGACTGGACATCACCGGAACGAGCATTCGTAAAATATCGAAGAGACAGCGCCTGCATATGCTTGAACACCGCGACACGCAAATTATGCATGATGCAATGCCCCATCCTGTTTGAGACGAGCGCCTGAAACACCCCGAGTACGTTTGAAACAACGACGGAGGTAAGCATCCCGCAGGCCAGGATACTGAGCAGGCCTATACGTCCGTGCGGAATTGCATTATCCAGGATCTCCCTCAGGAAAAATGGCCACGCAATCGAAGCTGCTGCGTCTCCCAACACCAGAGCTGCGATCAAGAGAACCTTGAAGCGATGCGGACCCAAAAGTCTTACCGCACGCAGACCGACATTCTTATCCTGCGCATCAACTGACTTGAATCTACTCATGGCGTCACCTCCTGCCGGATATCTATTTGGCAAGCGCTTCAGCGATAGCGCACTGCCACACGAAAGGAATCCTCGCCCGATTCCAGTGATAGGCGATATAAAATGCGGCAGCCTCCCGAGGGCCTATTCGCGCGTGGGAAGAGCTGAAGTACTTGTCGATCCATACGGGACACTCCAATTTGAGCATCTTCTGGTAGTCAGCAAGGTAATCTCTGCACGGGCGGTTGATAAGACTTTCAAGCCGCCCGGGGTCGGCCCATACTTGATCAATCTTTACCAACGTCCCCGACCATCCGTCTGGCTTATCCCCGAAAATCTGACGATGCGTTTGCGTGCGGACGCGATCCCATACATCTCGCCCTTCCCATCCCAGAATTCGCATTTCCTCGAAGAAAATTTCAATCATACTCAGAGAAAACGCCCAGGCAGGTGGCCTCGGTTGATTTGAAGACCAATAGTCTGCCCACGCAAGTGAATCTGCCGTGAACAATCTGTGCACGCTGGACATGGAAACGGGACCGCCAAAAAGGTACTGCTCCGGTTCATAGAAAGATTTGCTCCAGCCGTTGATAATGCCTCGGCTTTGCCACTCGACGATACGTGACTCCAAATCGGCTCGCTGTTGACGTTCAATATCGACCTCACAGAACCGGAATCTGATTCTTAGACCTGGCTCCTTGTCCATGAAGAAGAAATCGGAGATCACCTCGCTACGAAGGAGCTCTCGGCAGTATTCAGCCATCGCGCCATGCAGTCCTGCATGAATGGGACCAACGGGTGGCACCAGCTTGTACTCCACCCACTCCGGAAGCACCGCCCCGCCTATGGCGTTCAGGCCATTCTCTAGAAACCTTTCGCTGGCTTCGAGGAAGTCTGATTTCTCGCAGATTTCAGGATGCTCTACGTGATTCACCACTCTCTGCAAAAATTCCAAAACCGAGAAACGGGATTGTCCTACGATCACTTCAGGACCAAAAGAACGCTCGTCCGACATCTCTGGAACTCCTTTTTACGACATGAGAAAGGCGGCGTCCCAGGTGTTCTTCGAGGTAGTGGAACACTCTGCATAAGAATCCAGAGCGAGCGCAATACCGGCTGCACCTTCCAAGAGCCCCGGGTAATCACCCCCGCTCTGGCCGGCGAGCATGCCGACCTGGTATCCGTATCTGGTGTCAGGCGCAAAGGATTCAACAATCATTTCTGCGATCGTGTCCCGTACCTCGTCTACATGATGTCTCGAAGAATCACCGCTTGCGAAATATCCAAGCAATTGCAGTACGCCGGCCCACCCGTGACACAGTCCCATATCGATGACTTGCCATGCCGAGAGCGGTGCCTCCAGCAAGGCGGATATGCCACGCTCCGCCGCACTCAACCAGTCGTCCCGTTCTTCAGCCTGTCCAGCAAGTTGCAGTACTCGGGCCACCCCAGGTGTGCCGTAACACCACCTCGCCATGCTCTTTCCCGGCCGCGGTACTCCACGATCCCATTCGCTTCGAGAGATAAAGGCTGGCCAGTAGAGCCCCCGCGCATCCTCCTGGCACCATTCCATCAAGAGATCCGCAAGAACACTGATCGCGTCCGATTGGCCTTCGCAGGTGTAGCCTTGGAGCTTCGCGAGAGACAGCAGCGCGAGCGGACCTGGTATCCCATGTGCTACGCCGAGGTTCAGATGCCCGTACTGGGCCTCCTCGGACGACTCGTCGTATGTCGCTGAAGGTGCGCCGGACGACCAGAACCCAGGAAGCCGGCGTCCCGATGACAGATTCCGTTGATCTGTAACCTCACTGAGTGCTCTCTGGGTGAGCGTTTCCAACACGAGCTGTATTGCATCCTCGGCTTCTTGGCCTCGCATCAGCAGATATCTGCCAATTCCTGAGAGCCCGCTGATGACGTCGTATTGGTTCAGACTTTCGTATATTTCGAGGTTGGCGAACTCACAAATGGCTCGTGCGGACGCGGTTACGCGCCGGTCCAGTTGGCCGAGAGCCTTCGTGTATCCTCCGGTCACAAGCCTCGCACTCGCCATCGCGAAACCCAGCCCGGTAATATTGTTATGAAGACCCACCAGCCCCGTGTGCGAAGAATCTTCCTGCAATTGGGCGCATCTCTGGAGGTACTGATGCGCGATGCTCGCATCAGAAGTCTTGCCGGCTCCGGCGCGGGTGGTGAAAAGGAGAGAAATTCCCGAGTAACCACGGGCGAGCGTACTGAGCTCTTCTCGAGGAAAGTGGTCGAGATCGGGACCCTTTTGCGCCGCGACCAGTAGGTCTGGATCGGTGAGTCTTGTCGCGATCTCGTCCGCAACTTGTTTGGCCCGATTTCTGATGCCCGTACTCATATGCCGATCCCGTAGTTTCGTTGCCGGTCGGAGTGAGCGCGCGCCACATGCCCGAGTATGGTCAAGGTACGCAACTCACTGGCACGATCTACGCCGATCAGCCGATTATGCTGCATGTGCAGTAGGCTCAGTACTGAATGTCTGCGGCTTTCTTCTTCCTGCAGCATGCCTGAAAATATTTCCTGTGATCCTGCATTTCTCCATGTTGCAGCCAGGCCGGTCATTTTGAGAGTGCTCTCCAAATTTTGTGCCGTGTCCCCTGGGACAACTAGGTTCCCTGCCTGCTCGAGTACACTTCTGGGAACCTCTCCATTAGCACTCTTCGGGTATTTGTGTCCGATCCATGCGGTCCATTCTTTACCGTGCACCGAGTCCAGCAGGGCACCATAGTTAGCCACTGTCATGATCTCTCGACTCACACGCGCCGTGCTGGCCTGTAGCAGCCGAATCTGCGCTGCCACCACCTGACTGTCGAGGTGAAAAATTTTCTCTGCAACGCGCAGTGCCTCAGCCCCTCCATATCTATGGATTTCGGGTTCATAGGCACATAGGCGGAATTCTCGGATCAATCCACGATCACGCAGACTCGCAATGTCTTGCAACAAGTGCGGGGCTGCTCCGGGGTCCGTTGTCTTGGCACGCAGACGGATATGTGGTTCAGGGGAAAAGAATCGAACGAAATGCCAGGTTTCGAGGGAATCGGAAAGGTTTCTGGTGAATGCGTCCAGAGCGCATATGACTTCATCATGCACTTCCGGCACTGCCATGATCTGGGCGTAGAGCCATTCGTCTCCCGGCGCATGGTGGACAAGGGGTGTCAGCTGGTCTGTTCGGCGTATTCCACTCGTAGGCGCAATCTTGAGAGAACCACCCCCTGAACGCCTGACAAGTGGTATCACAATTTCATTCGCCCGCCCCTCACACCATTCGTAGGAACCAAATCCTCGTATACTCTCGGTAATCTTTACCGGACCCTTCAAGATGTCTCGGCGCAGAATTTCTTGGTGGAATGGTTCGCACAGATCAATCTCGTACGAAAGGTCCCCTTGTACTACGCAGACCCTGTCGTCAACTTGCAGGTCGTGACGCCACTGAGCCAGGGCATTTATCCAACCGGCAGATGAAAGGGCTGCCTCGCGCATTTCTATGGTTGTGCGCCACTGCAATGGCGAAAGCACAACGCGACCGAGGCGCACTCTCGGCAACCAAGGCGCTGCCGAGTAGCCGGCCCAGTCCCATACCTGCAACACCTGAGGTTCACCAGAATGCTTGATCTCTCCGAGGAATCGGGCGATATTTGGCGCCTGGGACTCAAGATTGAGCATGTGCGGGACTACAGCATGTACTTCTCGCCCATCAGAATTGTTGATGAGCTTCAATTTTCGACCGTCCGACACCACCAGCAGCTCACGCCAATCCAGGTACCGTGGCGATGACCGATCGGTGAACTTTCCTATGGGAATCGTACGGGGCAAGGTCTTGGGTACTTGATTCAGATTTGCTGCACGCGCACTACGTGGATGAAAGTCTATGTGGGCAGTGAATCCCGCGTCTCGCGCTGTGACATCTACAAGATCAGTCCATGCACTTTCAGCCCCGACTAGTCGCGCGAAGCGGCCCATAGCTGCGCCTGCGTTCGTCGTACCGACCATGGGCGAAGAAACCAGAGTGAATTTTCCACCTTCCAAATCTGATACGTTGTTTGACAACAGCTGAAAGGTGAGCTCCAGTCCGGCCGGCATAGCAGACGGTTGGTTGGAGGTGAGCTTCTCGACATCTTGATCTTCGAGCAGAATCTCCCGGTCTTGACTCAGCATTCCACGCTGTATAAGAAAATTGAGGTGCTCCAGTCGACTGCTGTCCTGAATCTTCGCTATCGCTTGCTCGGTAAACCTCGTGTCGCGACTTCTTTCAGGATTCTTGTACCCTTGCGGAAACCCCAGTCCTGTGTGCGGGTCAATCAGATCGGTGACGCGTACGGCGCCATTTGCCCCATACTTATCGATAAACGCCTCTCGGTAGATTCTCATGTGGTCGTAGACGTTAACCTGAGGAGTCATCTGCCATATGGATTTGACATATGTTTCTACTTCTTCCGTGACGCTTCGTGGTATTTCCGCGACTCCATCAAATTTTAGATCGACTTGAACCGCGGCAGGATCCGTCACACCTGATTCGGCATGGATACCGGCTATCTGCCGCAATATCCCCGCGCCCGTACCGACGCCGGATTGCTGAAAAGCTCTGCAAGCGGCTTGAAGCCGGTGCATCATGTCCAGTTCCTCGGGAACTCCCGAAAGACCACGACAGACTGATTCCAATGAACGCTCGTCCATGGATTCTGCGCCCAGAGAGGTGAGCAGGAAGCCACTTCGAGCGAGTTGCGTCAGTAGCTCATCGAGCTGGGAACGGGATGCGGTGGTGAATACGGCGGCGGCGTCCTCCAGAACATCTCTCCACCGCGCCGGCCGGACAGCTCTTGCGCAAACCCATTGCACAAATGAAGTATTTCGTACAGTGGCTTCCTGTCCTTCGGTATTGGAACCTCCGGATGGCAACACGAGACGCTCTCCCCGAACTGCCAGTAGATCGTTGACGACGATGTCTATTTCATGGCGGATGCGGGGGTCTCCGAGCCAACGCTGGACCTGCTTGTAAAACCAACCGGCGTCAAGCCGTACAGACTTACTGCCTGGGCCTTCCAGAGTGATCCCTGCGCTCCCAGTACCCAGCTTCATCACCCCTGCCATGAGACCGAAGGGGGTGGGACGACCAGTAGCTCGAAACATGTAGCGCGTCAGTGAAATAGCTGCTCCCAAGAGGCGTTTCCGCTTCAACACCGCCCCCTCGGCCACTTTGGACAGGAGATTCGCCAGAGATGGGCTGGAGACCTCTACCGCCTCTCGGAACGCCATGTTCTGGGAAAGGTTCCGAATGTAGAATGCAAGTTGCTCAGTCGTCAGAAGATCGAGCGAGTCACTACTCGGAAATGAATCCGCGAAGACTTCGCGCTTGAAAGCAGAAAGACGCAACAAAAGCGGTTCGGAGGCTTCGAAGGGATTCACAGTGGCCATTGATCGGGGAGTCCGTCCAGTCGAGAGGTAAAGTCATGTCTCGGGCAGGGCTTCTTCGCCTATGTGCTGTCAACAAATTTATGGCGGGTCCGAGCAGCGCCAGGTTCGGTGCACCGTAAGACGTTCCGACAACGCCGCGAGGTGCCGCAACTGTCGTCGCGTGCCCGCCGGAATGCGGCACAGCTCTTAGGTAAGAGTACGGAAAGGAGTTCGGCGCCCAGGATTCGCTTCGCGCAAAAGGAAGAAGTGGAAACTGCAGGAGGAGACGCAGATGGCGCCCCGCAGGGCAGCCGGAGGAAGAGATTGCCTGGGTGTTCGATCAGGAAGCGCACTCTCACGCCGGCTGAGCATGATTCGGAGCAGATGATGTGCCGGGCCGCGTTGGCGGCCCGGCACATCATCTGGTGTCTCAGAGAGATATCATGCGCAACAGGTCGGGCCCATGTCGGGAGTCACGCACCCGAGGATTCCCGTGCTATAGGTCGAAGTCGCGCAGGTGAGCCGCGTGAAGCCGGCAACGGGGGTCAGCGGCGCATCGTCCGCCACTGCGATCTGGAGCTCCAGGTCGAAGTCCGACAGTTCAGCCTCGGACTGGGCGGGAAGGAGTGTACTCGCAGTCATCGATGACTCCTTAAATCCATTCCCACGATTGTGGGAAATCTTGTGGCGAGTCTGCCGAGATACGGTGGAGCCAGCAATGGACTTGAGCAAGATTTGAGGTTCACATAAGGACATGCCATTATTATGCTGCCGCCACATGTCTTCGACCTTTATATCGGAATAAATGGGTCGCAGCTGGTTCGGCGCTGAGTCATTGAGCGTTTTCAGTGTGGCCACTGATTGGGCGACGGGGCGGTGTGTGGGCAGAGTGCGCAACGGACAGGGTTACCGTGCCGTTGAGGGATATGTTCGACGTCTCGACTCAGCAGCAACAGGAGCCCTGTTGGTTACATATCCTGCCGCACTCGACCTGCCCCACGCCCTGGTCAAGTGGGTCACGAGGCTCATCTCCACCCGCGAGGGTGACCGGCGGTGCAAACTTCCGTCGCACCGCCGTGCGCTGGATATCCGTCGGCATCGCCCACGCCTAGGTGGCTGTCGCCGTCACTGCCAGGCAGCACCCATGACCTGACGGCCGCCCGCACCCACAAGATCCTCCGGATCTGCGAACGCCAGGGCATCCCGGTCCTCGCCGACATGGCCTAGCCACCACCGCCGAGCGCCGACCGCCCAAGGGCGAACTCACCCTCACCCAGCGGACCAGGAACCGAGCCCTGTCCGCAGCCAGGGCACCCGTTGAACGCGGCGTGGCACGGCTGAAGACCTGGCAGATCTTCCGCAGATCGCGCATCGGCCCCAACCGCATGAGCGTCATCACCAAAGCCGTCCTCACCGTGGAGAGACAACGCTGAAAACGCTCATTGAGCTCTTTCGATCTGACCACTACCTATCGAGGGCTGGGCTGTGAAGCGCACCGAGCCAGGTTCCCCGGCTGCTGATCGAGATGTATCTCGTCGCAGTCACGCTACTCGGGAGCCTTGCCGGTCATCCGAACTGCCGCACTCGATCTGTCGTACACAGTCGCGGAGTGCGGCTCCATGCTGATCATCACCCGTTACAGCGGCGGCCACAAGAACAGCCAGTCGCTGCCGCTCCTGTACCGGCTGGCGAGCCGGGGCTGGGTGACCATCAGCGCCAACTACCGGCTGAAGCCGCAGGTCCGGCATCCCGAGCACATGATCGACCTGAAGCGGGTGATCGCCTGGGCGAGGGAGCACGCCCACGAGTACGGTGCCGACCCCTCGACCCTGTTCGTGGCGGGCAGTTCGGCGGGCGGCCACATGGGCTCGATCGCCGCACTGACGCCGAACGACCCCGCGTTCCAGCCGGGTTTCGAGGACGCCGACACCTCGGTCACCGGGCTCGTGGTGCTGAACGGCTTCCTCGGCCCGTACTGGCACCAGGGCCCCGAGTCGTCCCCGCTGGGCCGTGCCCGGCCGGACGCGCCGCCCATGCTGATCGTCCATGGCGACTTGGACCCGCTGGTGCCGGCCGCCGGCATCCGCGAGGTGGCCGAGAGGCTGCGCTACGCGTCCGAGAGCCCGGTCGTGTACGCCGAGCTTCGGGGCGGGAACCACGCCTTCGACCTGTACCACTCGCTGCGGTTCGACGCGGTGGTGGACGCGGTCGAGGCGTTCACCGCCTGGGTCAGATCGCGGGAGCGGTCACCCCGGGCGTGACGGTCACCGCCTCGTACGGCCGGTCCGTGTCGGCGGTGACCCGCAGCGTGCCGCCCTCGTGGACCACCTCGTACGTGGCGGCGGGCCCGCCCGTGAGGCCGGGGACGGTCACCGTGCGGTGGAGGTCGCCGGTGCCCTCGGGGGCGTACACGCGCAGCTGGAGGTTGTCCGTCCAGTCGCCGTCGGGCCGGGAGGTGTCCGCGCCCAGCGGGAGGACCGCGCCGGGGCGGACCAGCAGCGGGAGGCTGTCGAAGCCGTAGGTGCCCCGGTGCCAGGCGGGGCCGGTGACCGTCTCGCCGGTGAGCAGATGGGTCCAGGTGCCCTCGGGGACGTAGTACTCGGCCTCGCCGTCCTCGCTGAAGACGGGGGCGACCAGGAGGTCCGGGCCGAGCATGTACTGCCGGTCGGCGGTGCGGGCGGCCGGGTCGTCCGGGAACTCCAGGAGCATCGGGCGCATGACGGGGACGCCGGTGCGGTGGGCCTCGACGGCCGCCCCGTACAGGTAGGGCATCAGGCGGTGCTTGAGCTCCGTGAAGCGCCGGGCGACTTCGACGGCCTCGTCGCCGAACTCCCACGGCACGCGGTACGACGAGGAGCCGTGCAGCCGGCTGTGCGAGGAGAGCAGCCCGAAGGCGAGCCAGCGCTTGAAGACGGCGGGGTCCGGGGTGCCCTCGAAGCCGCCGATGTCGTGGCTCCAGAAGCCGAAGCCGGACAGGCTCAGGGACAGACCGCCGCGCAGGGACTCCGCCATCGCCTCGAAGGAGGACCAGCAGTCGCCGCCCCAGTGGACGGGGAACTGCTGGCCGCCGGCCGTGGCGGACCGGGCGAAGAGGACGGCCTCGCCCTGGCCGCGCTCCTTCTCCAGGAGCTCGAAGACGGCCTTGTTGTACAGGTGCGTGTAGTAGTTGTGCATGCGCTCCGGGTCGGAGCCGTCGTGCCAGACGACGTCGGTGGGGATGCGCTCGCCGAAGTCCGTCTTGAAGCCGTCGACGCCCTGGCCGAGGAGCGTGCCCAGCTTGCCCTGGAACCAGGCGGTGGCTTCGGGGTTGGTGAAGTCCACCAGTGCCATGCCCGCCTGCCACTTGTCCCACTGCCAGACGTCGCCGTCCGGCGTGCGGACGAAGTAGCCCCTGTCCGCGCCCTCCGCGTACAGGGGGCTCTTCTGCGCGATGTACGGGTTGATCCAGACGCAGATCCGCAGGCCCCTGTCCTTGAGCCGGGCGAGCATGCCCTCCGGGTCGGGGAAGACGGCCGGGTCCCACTCGAAGTCGCACCACTGGTACTCGCGCATCCAGAAGCAGTCGAAGTGGAAGACGGAGAGCGGGATGCCGCGCTCGGCCATGCCGTCCACGAACGAGGTGACGGTCGCCTCGTCGTAGGAGGTGGTGAACGAGGTGGTGAGCCAGAGTCCGAAGGACCAGGCCGGGGGGAGGGCCGGGCGGCCCGTGAGCGCGGTGTAGCGGGACAGGACGTCCTTGGGGGTGGGCCCGGCGACGACGAAGTACTCCAGCGTCTGGTCCTCGACGCTGAACTGCACCTGGCCGACCGCCTCGGAGCCGACCTCGAAGGACACCTTGCCGGGGTGGTTGACGAAGACTCCGTACCCGCGCGAGGAGAGGTAGAACGGGACGTTCTTGTACGCCTGCTCGCTGCTGGTGCCGCCGTCCGCCTGCCACATGTCGACGGCCTGGCCGTTCTTGACGTACGGGGTGAACCGCTCGCCGAGTCCGTAGACGTTCTCGCCGACGCCGAGCGCGAGCTGGGCGACCATGTGGTGGGTGCCGTCGCCGGTGGTGGCGAAGGCGGTCCCCTTGCGTCCGGCGGCGGTCAGGAGCCGGCCGTCCGCGTCCCGGAATTCGAGCCCGAAGCCTCCGTCGGCGGGGACGCGGAGGGTGAGCGGTCCGCTCGTCAGCTCGGCGGCGGCGCCGTCCTCGCGGGTGGCGGCGGAGGGATCGCCGGTCGCGCCGGGCAGGGCGAAGTCCGGGCCCGGGTGGCGCTTGCCCGCCAGGTGGGTGACGCGGACCCCGATGACGCCTTCGGCGGGGGCGTACGCCTCCACGGTGATCAGGGGCGCGTTCAGCGTGTCCCCGCGGCGCGTCACGCGCTGGACGGCGGCGTACGCGGTGAGGCCGCCGTCGTCGAGGCGGAGGTCGCGGAGTTCGGTGGCGTACGAGGCGTGGACTCCGTCTCGCATCTGCCAGAAGCCGTCGGTGAACTTCATGGGGGGTCCGTTCCTGTGGGGTCCTGATTTTGATCGTACACAAAACAAACTTTTGTCGAAGCGCTTCGACTGGCCGGCCGGAACCTTTGAATCCGTCGGGAGACCGGCCCGGAGACCCGTTGCGACCGGGGATGTTGCCCCTGTGTGACGTGCACGTCACCAGGACGGTCTAGAAAACGGACGACCGCATGCCGTATTAGTACTGGCAGCAAACAAATCGGTCGGACGGCAGCGCAGCCGCCCGGGCCCTTGCCGACAAGAGGCAGCTGAATGTCGAACCGCTTCACCCCACGGGTCGCCGTCCCGCTCACCGTCGTCTCCGCGCTGATCGGCGGTGCGGTCCTGTCGGGCTGCGGCCAGCAGCGGGACCCTGACGTCTACACCGTGCTCAACTCCTCGACCGACGAGTCCTACCACCGGTGGGACGCCCAGACGCTGGCCCGGTGCGGCAAGCAGCTGGGGGTGACCATCGAGCAGCAGAGCGTCCCGGCCGCGCAGGTGATGACGAAGGCCCTGCGGATGGCGTCGTCGAAGTCCCTGCCGGACGTGCTCCAGCTGGACGCCTCCGAGATGCCGACGTTCGCCGAGGCCGGCGGGCTGATCCCGCTGAAGGACCTCGGGCTGACCACGAAGGACATCCCAGAGGGGATCGTGGACTTCGGCTCGTACGAGGGCACGTACTACGGGGCCGCCCGCACGGTGAACACGCTGGCGCTCTTCTACAACAAGGACACCCTCGACAAGGCCGGCCTGAAGGTCCCCACCACCTGGGCCGAGATGCGCGACACCGCGCAGAAGCTCACGCACGGCAGGCAGTACGGTCTGGCGCTCAGCGCGGGCGGCGCGGAGGACGGCGTCTTCCAGTTCACGCCCTTCATGTGGTCCAACGGCGGCGACGAGAAGAAGCTCGACACCCCCGAGGTGGCCGGGGCGCTGGACTACTGGAAGAGCCTCCTCAAGGACGGCTCGCTGTCCAAGTCGACGGTCAACTGGACCCAGGCCGACGTCAACGACCAGTTCATGGCGGGCAACGCGGCGATGATGATCAACGGCCCCTGGCAGGTGGAGACCCTGAACTCCAAAAAGGGGCTGAACTGGGGCATCGCCGAGATCCCGGTCCCGAAGGCCGGCGACGACTCGGTGGGCCCGCTGGGCGGCGGCGTACTCACCGTGCCCAACACCGGTGACGAGGAGCGGGAGAAGATGTCCGCGAAGATCATCGGCTGCATGTCCGGCGAGCAGGAGCAGATCACCTACGCGCTGAACAGCTGGATGGTCCCGGCCAACGCCAAGGCCGCCGCCGAGTGGCGTACGAAGGTGCCGGAGCTGGACGCCCTGGCCGACCAGGTCGCCACCGCCCGCTCCCGTACCGCCGAGCTCGGTGCCCGGTGGTCGTCCGTGTCCCTCGCGCTCCAGAGCGCGTTCCAGTCCGCCCTGACCGGCGAGTCCAGCGAGGCCGCCCTCGCCCGCGCCCAGAAGCGCGCGACGAGCGGGAACTGAGGTAACGAACCATGTCGACCACCACCGCCGCCGCGGCGCCCCTCACGAAGAAGACCGCGAAGCCGCCGAACCCGGGCCGCGTGCGGCGCCGCAGGCGGCTCGCCCAGTGGGGCTTCATCGCCCCCGCCGTGATCTTCATGGCGCTGTTCTTCGGCTATCCGCTCGTCCGCAACATCGTGATGAGCTTCCAGGACTACTCGCCGTCCACCTTCTTCACGGGCGAGTCCCCGTTCAACGGGACGGACAACTGGAGCAAGGTCTTCAACGACGAGCTCTTCGGCAAGGCCCTGTGGCACACGATCCTGTTCACCATCGGCTCGCTCATCGGCCAGTTCTGCATCGGCCTGGGCCTGGCGGTCTTCTTCACCCGCCGCTTCCCGCTCAACGGCGTGCTGCGGTCGCTGATCCTGCTGCCGTGGCTGGTGCCGATGGTCGTCTCGGGTGTCGTCTGGCGGCGCATCCTCGACCAGGACACCGGCGTCCTCAACTCCTTCCTCGGCACGATCGGCCTCGGCGGCGACACCCCGTGGCTGACCAGCACGAGCATGGCGCTGATCTCGGTGATCCTGGTGAACATCTGGATCGGTATCCCGTTCAACATGGTGATCCTCTACGGCGGCCTCCAGGAGGTCCCGAAGGAGCTGTACGAGGCCGCCTCGCTGGACGGCGCGTCCGCCTGGCGGTCGTTCCGCTCGATCACGCTGCCGATGCTGCGGCCGGTGATCACCGTGGTGCTCGTGCTCGGCTTCATGTCGACGGTCAAGATCCTCGACCTGATCCTGGCCCTCACCGACGGCGGCCCCGCCGACTCCACCCAGACCCTCGGCACCCTCACGTACCAGAACTCCTTCGTCCAGCTGGACTTCGGCGCGGGCGCCGTGGTCGGCAACATCCTGATCCTGATCTCCGCCGTCTTCGCGGTGTTCTACCTGCGGGCCAACCGCAACGAGGGGAAGTGACCGGCATGGCGAGCTCCGTGCGTACCCCCGCCGCCCCCACGCCCACCACCGGCCGGCCGAAGCGGCGCTGGGGCGCCATGCTCTTCGGCATCCTGGTGCTGTGCGTGATGCTGTTCCCGCTGTACTGGATGGTGAACACCGCGCTCCAGCCCGAGTCCGGGCTGCTGGAGGTCGACCCCGTCCCGCACGGCCTGGACCTGTCGGGCTTCCGCTCGGCGCTCACGGACCAGGGCGGCAATCTGCTGACCTCGCTCGCCGTGGCGCTCGGCGCGGTCGCGATCTGCCTGGCGATCTCGGCGCCCGCCGCGTACGGGCTGGCGCAGTTCAAGCTGCGCGGCACCCGGACGATCGTGTTCGGCACGCTGATCACCCAGATGGTGCCGGGCATCGTCATCGCCAACGCCCTGTACAGCGCGTACGTGGACCTCGGCCTGGTCAACTCGTACGCCGGTCTGATGCTGGCCGACGCCTCGCTCGGCATCCCGTTCGCGATCGTCCTGATGCGGTCGTTCATGGTCGCCATCCCGCGCGAGGTCATCGAGGCGGCCGAGGTCGACGGGGCCGGGCGCTTCCGTACGTTCGTGCAGGTCGTGCTGCCGATGAGCCGCAACTCGCTGATCACGGCCGGGCTGTTCTCGTTCCTTTACGCGTGGAGCGACTTCATGTTCGCGCTGACGCTGAACACCACGGACGACGTCAAGCCGATCACGCTGGGCATCTACCAGTACATCGGCGCCCATGTCGGCGACTGGGGTTCGGTGATGGCCGCCTCGGTGCTGTCCGCGGTGCCGGCGGCGGTCCTGCTCGTCCTCTCGCAGAAGTACATCGCCGCCGGGATCACCGGCGGCTCCGTCAAGTAGGGGTATGCATGAGTGAGTTCCCGACGTTCCCGCCCGGCTTCGTCTTCGGCGCGGCCACCGCTTCGTACCAGATCGAGGGCGCCGCGCGGGAGGACGGCCGAGGTCCGTCCATCTGGGACACCTACAGCCACACGCCCGGGAAGACGGACGGCGGCGACACGGGCGACGTGGCCTGCGACCACTACCACCGCTACCGGGAGGACGTGGCGCTGCTGCGGGAGCTGGGCGTCGATTCGTACCGCTTCTCGATCGCCTGGTCGCGCATCCTGCCCGAGGGATCCGGCGCGGTGAACCCGAAGGGCCTGGACTTCTACTCCCGGCTGGTGGACGAGCTTCTGGAGGCGGGCATCGAGCCGGCCGCCACTCTCTACCACTGGGACCTGCCACAGGCCCTGGAGGACCGGGGCGGCTGGCGGGTACGGGAGACGGCCGAGCGGTTCGGCGAGTACACGGCGATCGTGGCCGAGCATTTGGCCGACCGGGTGCCGCGCTGGATCACCCTCAACGAACCGTGGTGCAGCGCCTTCCTCGGCTACTCCGTCGGCCGGCACGCGCCGGGCGCGAAGGAGGGGCGCGGTGCGCTGGCCGCCGCGCACCACCTGCTCGTCGGCCACGGCCTGGCGATGAAGGCCCTGCGCGCGGCGGGGGTCCGGGAGGCGGGCATCACGCTCAACCTGGACCGCAATGTGCCGGCCGCCCCGACGGACGCCGACCGGGCCGCGGTCGTCCGCGCGGACACCCAGCACAACCTGGTGTGGACGGAGCCGATCCTCGCGGGCCGCTACCCGGCCACCGAGGAGGACACCTGGGGCGAGCTGATCACCGGGCAGGACTTCCGGCGCGAGGGCGACCTGGACCTGATCTCCCAGCCCCTGGACTTCCTGGGCATCAACTACTACCGGCCGATCGTGGTGGCCGACGCCCCGCACCGCGAGCCGGACCCCGCGCTGCGGGTCGCCACCGACAACCGGTACGCCGAGACGGAGTACCCGCAGGTGCGGAGGACGGCGATGGGCTGGCCGGTCGTCCCGGAGTCCTTCACCGACCTGCTGACCGCGCTGAAGGAGACCTACGGGGACGCGCTGCCGCCGGTGCACATCACGGAGAACGGCTCGGCGGAGCACGACACCGTGGAGGCGGACGGGGCGGTGCGGGACGCGGACCGGGTGGAGTACCTGCGTACGCATCTCACCGCGCTCCGGGCGGCGATGGACGCCGGTGTCGATGTGCGGGGCTACTACGTGTGGTCGCTGCTGGACAACTTCGAGTGGGCGCTCGGGTACGCGAAGCGGTTCGGCATCGTCCGGGTCGACTACGAAACCCTGGAGCGCACCCCGAAGGACAGCTACCGCTGGTATCGGGCGCTGATCGAGGCGCACCGGGTCTGACCGCACGGCGAACGCCCCGCTCCGCCGCTTCTCGCGGCCGGGCGGGGCGTTCCGTGTGTGCGTGTGTGCGGGGGGGGTCAGGCGCGTCGTCGGGCCCACATGGGGCTGATGAAGGCGATGAGTACGGCGGCGACGCCGATCTGGAAGATGTGCCGGATCCAGTCGATGCCCCCGGTGTCCCGCACCCCGAAGGCGGTGGCGAGGGCGTTGCCGGCGATCGCTCCGACGATACCGAGCAGGACGGTCAGCCACAGGGGGATGGGCTGGCGGCCGGGAACGACCAGCTTGGCCAGCAGGCCGATGATGAGTCCCGCGATGATGGCCCACAGAAATGACACGACAACTCCTCTTCTACCGCTGTCCGACAAGTTCGGGAAGCTGACTTCCACGTGCCCGGCATCCGCCGGTGTACGCATGGCCGCCCGGACCCGTCCGCGTCCGCACACCGCGGAGGGCCGCACCCCCGTCGCCGGGGATGCGGCCCTCTCGCCGTACTGCCGTTGCCTTTACTTGCGGATCAGGCTGCGGAGCACGTACTGCAGGATGCCGCCGTTGCGGTAGTAGTCCGCCTCACCGGGGGTGTCGATGCGGACGACGCCGTCGAACTCCACACCGGTGTCGGTGGTGACCTTGACCGTGCGGGGGGTCGTGCCGTCGTTCAGCTCGGTGACGCCGGTGACGGAGAAGGTCTCCTCGCCGGTGAGGCCGAGGGTCTCGGCGGTCTGGCCCTCCGGGAACTGGAGCGGCAGGACGCCCATGCCGATGAGGTTCGAGCGGTGGATGCGCTCGTAGGACTCGGCGACGACGGCCTTGACGCCGAGGAGCGCGGTGCCCTTGGCCGCCCAGTCGCGGGACGAGCCGGAGCCGTACTCCTTGCCGGCCAGGATGACCAGCGGGGTACCGGCGGCCTGGTAGTTCTGCGAGGCGTCGTAGATGTACGACACCGGACCGCCGTCCTGGGTGAAGTCGCGGGTGAAGCCGCCCTCGGTGCCCGGCGCGATCTGGTTGCGCAGGCGGATGTTGGCGAACGTGCCGCGGATCATGACCTCGTGGTTGCCTCGGCGCGAGCCGTAGGAGTTGAAGTCACGGCGCTCGATGCCGTGCTCCGTGAGGTACTGACCGGCCGGGGTGTCGGCCTTGATCGCACCGGCCGGGGAGATGTGGTCGGTGGTGACCGAGTCGCCCAGCTTGGCGAGGACCCGGGCGCCGGTGATGTCCTCGACCGGCGAGGTCTCCATGGTCATGCCCTCGAAGTACGGGGGCTTGCGGACGTAGGTGGACTCGGAGTCCCACTCGAAGGTGTTGCCGGTCGGGATGGACAGCGCCTGCCACTGGGCGTCGCCCGCGAAGACGTCCTGGTAGGACTTGTTGAACATGTCCTCGCCGATGGCGTTCGCCACGACGTCGTTGACCTCGGCCTCGGAGGGCCAGATGTCGGCCAGGTGGACGGGCTTGCCGTCCTGGTCGACGCCGAGGGCGTCCTTGGTGATGTCCACCTTCATCGAACCGGCGATGGCGTACGCGACGACCAGCGGCGGGGACGCCAGGTAGTTCATCTTGACGTCGGGGTTGATCCGGCCCTCGAAGTTGCGGTTGCCGGAGAGCACCGAGGTGACGGCCAGGTCGTGCTCGTTGACCGCCTTGGAGACCTCTTCCGGCAGCGGGCCGGAGTTGCCGATGCAGGTGGTGCAGCCGTAGCCGACGAGGTTGAAGCCGACCTTGTCGAGGTACGGGGTCAGGCCCGCCTTGTCGAAGTAGTCGGTGACGACCTTCGAGCCCGGGGCGAGGGTGGTCTTGACCCACGGCTTGCGGGTCAGGCCCTTCTCGACCGCCTTCTTCGCCACGAGCGCCGCGGCGACCATGACGTACGGGTTCGAGGTGTTGGTGCACGAGGTGATCGCGGCGACGGTGACGGCGCCGTGGTCCAGCTCGTACGTGGAGCCGTCGGGGGCGGTGACGGTGACCGGGTTCGTCGGGCCGGAGGCGCCGATGGCCGGGGAGTCGGAGGCCGGGAAGGACTCCTTGCCCGCCTCGTCCACGCAGTCCACGTAATTGCGGACGTCCTGGGCGAACTGGGCCTTGGCGTTGGCGAGGACGATGCGGTCCTGCGGGCGCTTCGGGCCGGCGATGGAGGGGACGACCGTGGAGAGGTCGAGCTCCAGCTTCTCGGAGAAGTCCGGCTCGGCGGCCGGGTCGAGCCAGAGGCCCTGCTCCTTGGCGTACGCCTCGACGAGGGCGACCTGCTGGGCGTCACGGCCGGTCAGGCGCAGGTAGTTCAGGGTCTCGTCGTCGATCGGGAAGATCGCGGCGGTGGAGCCGAACTCCGGAGACATGTTGCCGATGGTGGCGCGGTTGGCGAGCGAGGTGGCGGAGACGCCCTCACCGTAGAACTCGACGAACTTGCCGACGACGCCGTGCTTGCGGAGCATCTCCGTGATGGTCAGCACGAGGTCGGTGGCGGTGGTGCCGGCCGGGAGCTCGCCGGTCAGCTTGAAGCCGACGACGCGCGGGATGAGCATGGAGACCGGCTGGCCGAGCATCGCGGCCTCGGCCTCGATGCCGCCGACGCCCCAGCCCAGCACGCCGAGGCCGTTGACCATGGTGGTGTGCGAGTCGGTGCCGACGAGGGTGTCGGGGTACGCCTGGCCGCCCCGGACCATGACCGTACGGGCCAGGTGCTCGATGTTGACCTGGTGGACGATGCCGGTGCCCGGCGGGACGACCTTGAACTCGTCGAACGCGGTCTGGCCCCAGCGCAGGAACTGGTAGCGCTCCTTGTTGCGGCCGTACTCCAGCTCGACGTTCTGACCGAAGGCTTCCTTCGTACCGAACTTGTCGGCGATGACGGAGTGGTCGATGACCAGCTCGGCCGGCGCGAGCGGGTTGATCCGCTCCGGGTCGCCGCCGAGCTCCTTGACGGCCTCACGCATGGTCGCGAGGTCCACGACGCAGGGCACACCGGTGAAGTCCTGCATGATCACGCGGGCCGGGGTGAACTGGATCTCCTGGCTGGGCTGCGCCTGGGAGTCCCAGCCGCCGAGCGCGCGGATGTGGTCGGCGGTGATGTTCGCGCCGTCCTCCGTGCGGAGCAGGTTCTCCAGCAGGACCTTCAGGCTGTAAGGGAGGCGCGCGGAGCCCTCGACCTTGTCCAGCTTGAAGATCTCGTACGACTCGTCGCCCACGCGCAGCGTGCTGCGGGCGTCGAAGCTGTTCGCCGACACGACAGTCTCCTTCATCAATGTGCGCGTAACTCCGCGCCGCCTCACCACGGCGGGCGCCGCGTGGTGCCGCCTCGGACCACCGGATCATCCGCTAAGGCAAGGATTAGTTAGGTAACCCTTACCGCGCAGTGCCCGCTGTGCGCCTTCGGCATATATCTCGATGTCGAGATAACTCTAGTACATGACCGCGGACGGGTCATGTCCGGGCGCCCCGTTCGGGCCGCGTGGCGCCCGTGCGGCGGCGGATCATCTCCTTGGTCTCGTCGGGCAGCGCGTCGGCCTCGGCGAGCAGCGGCAGCAGCTCCGGCTCCAGGGTGGTGGCCCGGAACTGCATCGCGACGGTCACCTCGTGCGCGGGCCGGTGCACGACCTCCAGCGGATCGCCCGAGCGGATCGCGCCGGGCTCGATCACCCGGAGGTACGCGCCGGGCAGGGCGGCCCGGGTGAACCGCTTGATCCAGCCGTCCCGCTCCAGCCAGCCCTGGAAGGTCCCGCACGGGATCCGGGAGCACGAGACCTCCAGGACGACGTCGGGCCCGATCCGCCACCGCTCGCCGATGAGGGCGCCGTTGACGTCCAGCCCCAGGGTGGTCAGGTTCTCGCCGAACACCCCGTTGGCGAGCGGCCCGCCCAGTTCGGCCTCCCAGCCGTCGAGGTCCTCGCGCGCGTAGGCGTACACGGCCTGGTCGGTGCCGCCGTGGTGCTTCACGTCGTAGACGCGGTCACCGGCCAGCCCGACCGCGCCGGTGCCCTTCGGCCCGGGTGCGGACACCGCGACCGGCCCGTCGACCGGGCGCTTGTCGATGCCGGTCGCGCCCAGCCCCTTCCACGGGTTGGGGCGTGGGCGGCCGATGTTGACGGAGAGCACGCTCGTGCCGGAGGAATCCATGAGGCGGGACCCTACGAGCGACGGGACACGGAAGCGAGGGGTTTCGGGGCACCGCCTTCACTCCCCTGCCGCGTCCGGCACACCACTCTCACCCGAACGGCACACCCCCACGCGAGTGCAATCTCATATCTGAGATAGCCTTTCGCCATGTCAGATGACTACCTCGTACGTATCGGCAAGCTCATCCGTGACGCCCGTCAGCACCGGGGCTGGACGCAGAGCCAGCTGGCCGAGGCCCTCGGCACCAGTCAGAGCGCCGTGAACCGCATCGAGCGCGGCAATCAAAACATCAGCCTTGAGATGATCGCCCGTATCGGTGAAGCACTCGACAGCGAAATCGTGTCGCTCGGCTACGCCGGTCCCATGCATCTGCGCGTGGTCGGCGGGCGCCGCCTCTCCGGCGCCATCGACGTCAAGACGAGCAAGAACGCCTGTGTGGCGCTGCTGTGCGCGTCGCTGCTCAACAAGGGGCGTACGGTGCTGCGCCGCGTGGCCCGCATCGAGGAGGTCTACCGGCTCCTCGAAGTGCTCAACTCCATCGGTGTGCGCGCCCGCTGGATCAACGACGGCACCGACCTGGAGATCGTGCCGCCGGCCCGGCTGGACATGGACGCGATCGACGCGGACGCCGCTCGCCGCACCCGCTCCATCATCATGTTCCTCGGCCCGCTGCTGCACCGCATGGACGCCTTCAAGCTGCCGTACGCGGGCGGCTGCGACCTCGGTACGCGGACGATCGAGCCGCACATGATCGCGCTGCGCCGCTTCGGCCTGGACATCGCCGCGACCGAGGGCATCTACCACGCCCGCGTCGACCACTCCGTCACGCCCGGCCGCCCCATCGTGCTGACCGAGCGCGGCGACACCGTGACCGAGAACGCCCTGCTGGCCGCCGCCCGCCACGACGGCACCACGGTCATCCGCAACGCCTCCTCCAACTACATGGTCCAGGACCTCTGCTTCTTCCTGGAGGCGCTGGGCGTACGCGTCGACGGCGTCGGCACGACGACCCTCACGGTGCACGGCATCCCCGACATCGACGTGGACGTGGACTACTCCCCCTCCGAGGACCCGGTCGAGGCGATGAGCCTGCTCGCCGCCGCCGTCGTCACGGAGTCCGAGCTGACGATCCGCCGGGTGCCCATCGAGTTCCTGGAGATCGAACTCGCGGTCCTGGAGGAGATGGGCGTCGACTGCGACCGCACCGCGGAGTACGCGGCGGACAACGGCCGCACCCGCCTGGTCGACCTGACGGTCCGCCCCTCCAAACTGGAGGCGCCGATCGACAAGATCCACCCGATGCCCTTCCCGGGCCTCAACATCGACAACGTCCCCTTCTTCGCGGCCATCGCCGCCTCGGCCCACGGCCAGACCCTGATCCACGACTGGGTCTACGACAACCGCGCCATCTACCTCACCGACCTCAACCGCCTCGGCGGCCGCCTCCAGCTCCTGGACCCCCACCGCGTCCTGGTCGAGGGCCCCACCCGCTGGCGCGCCGCCGAAATGATGTGCCCCCCGGCCCTGCGCCCGGCGGTGGTCGTCCTCCTCGCGATGATGGCGGCGGAGGGCACGTCGGTGCTGCGCAACGTGTACGTGATCAACCGCGGCTACGAGGAGCTCGCGGAGCGGCTGAACTCGGTGGGGGCGCAGATCGAGATCTTCCGGGACATCTAGGCGCGGAGGCGCATCGGCGGGTGCGAGCCCCTCGTTGGCCCGGTGTTGTCGACGCGTTGAAGTGATCACCTAGCTTGATCACGAAACGTCCGGAGACCGGCACGTTCTCCGGATTCACGATGACATCGACCCAACGGGGGGCATTCCCATGTCCAAGAACATCGCCGCACGCGCCGCCATGGCAGCCGGCGGCCTCGCCCTGGCCACCGCCGGACTCTTCGCGGGCGCCGGTACGGCCGCCGCCGGCTCCAGCGGTCAGCAGATCTCGTACACGGACCACGCGACGCCCGGCGTCCGGCACTCGATCGAGCTCTACGGCTACAACCACAACGGCGAGGAGAGCCTCGGCTGCTTCACCATCAACTCGGGCGGCACGACGAACATCGGCGGCTGGTGGTGGCGCGGCGACCTCGTGGTCAAGGCGTTCAACACCTCCAACTGCACGAACGGCTACAGCTGGGGGACCCACGTCGCCGTCCCGTACTCGCAGACCGGCGACTGGACGTACGTCACCGGCTACTAGGCCGGCCGTCACCAGCGGGGGAACGCACATGATCGCAACCCGTCGTGCCGTCGGCGCGGTGGCGCTGCTCGCCGCCCTGAGCGGCATCGCCGCCTGCGGGCCGGACGACTCCGAGGAGCAGGGGGCACCGGCCGGCTCCGGGGCGAGCGCCACGCCGTCCGCCTCCGCTTCCGGAGCCTCCGACTCCGGCGAGGACTGCGGCAAGCCGCCGAAATTGCCCGTCGGGCACACCCGGGTCAAGGTCACGCTGATGCGCGACTCCGGCGGTTTCGAGGCGGCGGTGGCCGAGCCGCACTGCACGCCCAACGACTGGATCTACGGGGCCGACGAGACGGACCCGGTCAAGCACTACGTCCTCCCCGAGGACGTCGAGGCGCAACTGGCCCTGATGGACGGCCCCGGCCAGTGGAAGCGGGTCGGCCACGAGGAGCTGGCTTTGCACATCGACCGCTGCCACGCCCAGGAGATCGGCGCCCCCACCGACGACTACCCCGAGGTGGAGCCGCCGTTCGGCTGCTTCGGCAACGTCTACGAGATCACCGTGGGCGCCGGGGGCGAGGTGAGGACGATCAAGGAGATCTGGAGCGTCTGACGCCTCCGGCATCCAGGAACCGCCGAGACGCCCGCGTCTCGGCGGTTCGGCGTTTCATACCGGGTGCCGCCCCGTGCGGCCTGGTGGTCGACCCGGGTTCCAGGCCCGCCCCAGGGCCCTTCGTTGGAATGGCTCGGCTGGTCGGGGGCGACTTCCTGACCGCGCTGCCGCCGGGCGGGGATGAGGAAGTTCGACCAGCGCTTCGAGGACTACATGCGCGGCCACACCAGCGAGGCGAGCCGCTGGATGCATGTGGCGGGCATGGCCGCGGCGTTGGGCCTCGCGGCCACCGCCGTACGCCGTCGCCGCCCGAGGCTGCTCGCGGCCTCGCCCGGCGCGTTCTTCGCCTTCGCCTGGAGCGGCCACTTCGTCTTCGAGCGGAACCTACCGATCGGCTTCACCGACCCCGGAGCGGCGTTCTCCGGCGACCTGAAGATGATCTACCTGATGGCGACCGGCCGCAACGTCGAGCTGAAGGAGCTGGTGGAACGGCTGCGGCGGGAGGGCGACGCCCCCGCCGCCGAGGAGCCCTCCGCGCAGGTCCTTCAGCGCGTCTCCTGACCTCGGCTCACACCGACGGCGGCGCGGCAGGCGCCGTCGGTGTGGGCTCGGGGCGCCCGGCGCCCGCGGGGACGGCGGCGAAGACCGCGAAGGCCACGCCCACCAGGCCGAAGACGATCGCCAGGTAGCCCTTGACCTGTGTCTTCGACTGGCGGACCGCGATCTCCCGCTCCCAGAGCGCCGCGTTCCTGTCGGTCTCCGCCATGTGCTCGAAGTAGCACTTCTGGAAGCTCTGGTCGGGCGGTGTGCCCTCCTGCTTGGGCGCGCAGTCGGCGTCCTCGAAGGGGCTGAGCGAGCCGCTGGTCCCGACGACCGTCTCGTCGGAGACCCGCGAGGCCGCGTCCATCGCGACCGCGCCGAAGATCCGGCAGTGATCAGGCTGAGCACCGCCAGCACGATGCAGAGCGCGGCTCCGGCGTTGCGTCCTTGAGATGACATGCCCATGGGACTAGTCACCACCGGGGACCGCCGTCGCCCGGCCTCGGATCATCCCCGGAGACCCCCGTCGCCCGCCCTCGGACCGCGCCTGCGCGGCGGCGTCACACCAGCCGCAGGCTCTGCCGCGCGGTCGCCGCCGAGCTGGTGCCCGCGTAGACGTCGATACGGCCGCGCTCCAGGACGTACGTGCCCGACGGGTCGTTGGTCCAGTGGCCGAGGTCCTCCGCGCCCAGCGTGAAGCGGACGCGGCGCTCCTCTCCCGGGGCGAGGGTGACGCGTTCGAAGCCGCGCAGCCTGCGCACCGGCTGGACGATGCCCGCCGCGACGTCGTGGATGTACAGCTGGACGACCTCGTCGCCGGTGCGGTCGCCCGTGTTGCTGACGGACACCGTGACCTCGACGCTCTCGCCGCGCTCCAGGGCGTCCACCGCGATCTCCGTACGGCTCAGCTCGGGCTCACCGGTGGTGAAGGTGGTGTAGCTCAGCCCGTGGCCGAACACGAACTGGGGGCCGTCCGGCAGGTCCAGGTACTTGGAGACGTACTTCTCCGCCTCGTCGTAGGGGCGGCCCGTCGCCTCCCGGTTGTAGTACACCGGGATCTGGCCGACGGTCCGGGGGAAGGACACCGGCAGCTTGCCGCCCGGGTTGACCGCGCCGAAGAGGATGTCCGCGACCGCGTGCCCCGCCTCGCTGCCCGCGTGCCAGGCCTCCAGGACGGCGGGTGCCCTGTCGATCCAGCCGCCGACGGTGAGCGGGCGGCCGTTGACGAGGACGACGACGAAGGGCTTGCCGGTCGCGGCGACGGCCTCGATCAGCTGCTGCTGGCCGGCGGGCAGGTCGATCTCGCTGCGGGACGCGGCCTCGCCGCTGATCGCGGAGTCCTCGCCGACCACGATCACGGTGACGTCGGACGCCCAGGCGGCGGCCGCGGCCATGGCGGGGTCGCCGCCGGAGTGCCGGACGTCGACGCCGGGCGCGGCAGCACGGATCGCGTCGAGCACGCCGACCGTGTCGAACACCAGCCGGCCGGGGCCCGCCCAGGTGCCGTGCTGGTCGGTGGAGTCGGCGTGCGGGCCGACCACCGCGATCGAGCCGCCGGGCTTCAGGGGCAGCACCGCCCCGTCGTTCTTCAGGAGGACCATCGACCGGGCGGCGGCCTCCCGGGCCGCGGCGCGCGCCTCGGCGGTGGGGGCGGCGATCTCGGCGGCCTCGTCGGTGTAGGGGTCGTCGAAGAGGCCGAGGGCGTACTTCAGGCGCAGGATGCGGGTGACGGCGTCGTCGAGCCGGTCCATGGTGATGCGGCCCGCGTCGAGCAGCTCCTGGCCGTGGTCCGCGATGTGGGTGGAGACCATCTCCATGTCGAGGCCGTGCGTGAGGGAGAGTTCGGCCGCGTGGGCGGCGTCCTCGGCGTACCCGTGCGCGACCAGCTCCATGACGCCCGTGTAGTCGCTGACCACGAAGCCGTCGAAGCCCCACTCCCCCTTGAGGATGGTGTTCATGGTGTGGCTGTTGGCGTGCGCGGGGACGCCGCCCACCGTGTTGAACGCGGCCATCACCGTGGCCGCGCCCGCGTCGAGCGCGGCCTTGAACGGCGGCAGGTAGTGGTTGCGCAGCCGCTGTTCGGAGATGTCCACGGTGTTGTAGTCCCGGCCGCCCTCGGCGCCGCCGTAGGCCACGAAGTGCTTGGCGCAGGCCGCGACGCGCTCCTGGGACCGGAGCCCCGAGCCGTCGGCGGGCCCCTGGTAGCCGCGTACCTTCGCCACGGCGAGGACCGCGTTCAGGTACGGGTCCTCACCGCTCGATTCGGCGATGCGGCCCCAGCGCGGTTCGTTGGTCACGTCCATCATCGGGGAGAACGTCCAGCGCACGCCCTGCGAGCGGGTCTCGGCTGCGGACACCCGGGCGTCGGTCTCGGCCACGGACGGGTCGAAGGCGGACGCCTGGGCGAGCGGGATCGGGAAGGTCGTCCAGAAGCCGTGGATGACGTCGAAGCCGAAGAGCAGCGGGATGCCGAGCCGGGACTCCTCGACGGCCAGGCGCTGGAGGTCGTTGGTCCACTGCGCGCCGTGCAGGTTCAGTACCGAACCCAGCCGCCCGGCCCGGGCCAGCGCCTCGATCTCCTTGGTCTGGCCACCGCCGGGCCCCGTGTCCCCGGTCCAGGTCAGCTGCTGGACCTGGCCGAGCTTCTCCTCTGTCGTCATCCGGCCGAGGAGTTCCTTGACCTTGTCGTCGTGCGATCGGAGCATGTCGGGTCCTTCGTGGCGGAAAGCAGGAGGTGAGCGGGGTCCTTGCCGGACGGAACAGCGAGGGCTAACGTCGCTCGCAGCAGAAATGTAAGCGCATTCAGGCGAGGGGGCAAGGAGTCATGGCCCCTCGTGACAGGATCGATGACTCGGCACGGGAGGCATCCATGGCCAACGGCGCGTCGGCCCTGCACGTCATGAGTTTCAACCTCCATGTGGACTGGGAGTGTTCGCCCCGGCCGTGGCGGGCCCGCCGGGAGGCGGTGGCGGCGGTCCTGCGGGCCGAGCGGCCGCATCTGCTCGGCACCCAGGAGGGGCGCCCGCACCAGATCGACGACGTGCTCACCGCGCTCGGGCCGGGCTACGCCAGGACCGGCCGGGGGCGCGACGGGAACAGCGAGGGCGAGCACATGGCCGTCCTCCACGACCGCGAGCGGCTCGAAGCCCTGGAGCACGGGGACTTCTGGCTCTCCGACACGCCTCAGGTGCCCGCGTCCGAGACGTGGGGCGGCGCCTGCCCGCGCATGGCGACCTGGATCCGCTTCCGGGACCTGGTCACCGGAGGGGTCTTCCTCGCCGTGAATACGCACCTCGACCATGTCAGCGCTTACGCCCGCGCCCGCGCGGCGGAGCTGCTCGCGGAGCGGTTCGACGCGCTCGCGCCCGGCCTGCCCGTCGTCCTCACCGGCGACTTCAACACCCCGGCGGACGACCCCGAGGTGCACGGCGTGCTGCTCGCGAAGGGCTCGCTGGCGGACACCTGGGAAAGCGCGGAGGAGCGTGGTCCCGCGTACGGCACCTTCCACGACTACCGCCCGCCGGTCGCGGGCGGACCGCGCATCGACTGGATCCTCGCCTCGCGCGGGACCAGGGTGCGGGAGGCGTCGGCGCTGCTGCCGGGTGCGGTGGCGCCGAGCGATCACCTGCCGGTGCGCGCCGTGGTCGAGCCGCCCCTGACGTCCCGCTGAACCCGTGCCCGCAAAGGAACCCGCCCCACCCCATCCCCGTACCGGAGGAATCCGTATGCCATCCCCCCGTCCGGCGGCCGAATGGCTCGCCGACGCCGTGCTGTACCAGATCTACCCGCAGTCCTTCGCCGATTCCAACGGTGACGGGATCGGCGACTTCGCGGGGATCGAGGCGCGGCTCGACCATCTCCAGTGGCTCGGCGTGAACACCGTGTGGTTCAACCCGTGCTTCGTCTCGCCGTTCGACGACGCCGGGTACGACGTCGCCGACTACCTCAACGTCGCCCCGCGCTACGGCACCAACGAGGACCTGGCCCGGCTCACCGAGGCGGCCGGGCGCCGGGGTATCCGCGTGCTGCTCGACCTGGTGGCGGGGCACACCTCCGACCAGCACCCCTGGTTCCGGGCCTCCGCGAACGACCCCGCCGACCAGCGCTTCATCTGGGCGGACACGGAGCAGGCGCCGCCCGGGTTCGTCGCCTCGCCCGGCAGCCGGTCCGGCTTCTACCAGCCGAACTTCTTCGAGTCGCAGCCCGCGCTCAACTTCGGGCACGCGCGCACGGACCCGGCGGAGCCGTGGCGGCTGCCCGTCGACGCCGAGGGGCCGCGCGCCAACCGGCAGGCGCTGCGCGAGATCATGGACCACTGGCTGGGCGTCGGCCTGTCCGGCTTCCGGGTCGACATGGCCGCCTCGCTGGTCAAGGACGACCCGGGCCACGCGGAGACGGCGAAGCTCTGGACGCAACTGCGCGGCTGGCTCGACCGGACGCACCCGAGCGCGGCGCTGCTCTCCGAGTGGGGCGACCCGCAGGTCTCGGTCCCGGCGGGTTTCCACGCGGACTTCTTCCTGCAGTTCGGCCCGCGCGGCGACGGGCTGCCTCTGCGGTCGCTGTGGAACAACTGGGAGGGCACGGTCAGCGAGCCGTGGGAGCCGCTGGAGCCTTACTTCGGTGCCGGGGGCCAGGGCGGCTTCGCCACCTTCCTCGATGCCTGGCGCGAGGCCACGGAGATCATCGGGGACGCGGGGTTCATCTCGCTGCCCACGTCCAACCACGACTTCTCCCGGCTCGCCACGGGCCCGCGTACCGCCGAACAGCTGCCCGCCGCCTTCGCGTTCCAGCTGACGTGGGCGACGCTGCCGGCGATCTACTACGGGGACGAGATCGGCATGCGGTACGTGCCGGGCACGCCGACCCGCGAGGGCAGCCGGCTGGGTCCGCGCTACGACCGGGCAGGCTCTCGTACGCCCATGCAGTGGGACGACTCGCCGAACGCGGGCTTCTCGACCGCGCCCGCCGACGCCCTCTACCTGCCGGTCGACCCGGACCCGGCCCGTCCGACGGTCGCCGCCCAGCGCGCCGACGAGGGCTCCCTCCTCCACCTGGTCAGGCGCCTGATCGCGCTGCGCAAGGCCACCCCGGAGCTGGGCAGCGGCGGCTCCACGGAGGTGCTGCACGACGGGTATCCACTGGTGTACGTGCGGGGAGGGCGGTACCTGGTCGTGGTCAACCCGCGCTCCGAGGCGGCCGGGACCGCCGCCCCGGTCGGCCGGGTCACCGCCGTGGAGGCGCGCGGGGTGACCGTGGCGGACGGCCGTATCCGCGCCGAGGGCTTCGGCTTCGGCGTCTTCGCGCTCGACGCGGGCTGAGCGGTTCCGCCCCCGCCCCTGCCGCGGTCCGGGGCGGGGGCGGCAGCCGTACTTCAGCCGGGAGTGTCCCCGTACTGCCTTTGCAGCGCGGCCAGTTCGGCGGTCAGTTCACGGACGAGGTCCTGGTACGCGGGGTCGTCGTACCGGTTGCGCAGCTCGTCCGGGTCGGCGGTCAGGTCGAACAGCTCCCACTCGGGTGTCCGGGTCTCGTTCCTGGCGCCCGGCTGGCCGGAGCCGTGGCCCGGGTAGTGGATGAGCTTGTGGGTGCGGGTGCGGACTCCGTAGCTGGCCTGCACGTTGTGGCAGACGTCCAGGTGCTCGAAGTAGCGGTAGTACATCGACTGCCGCCAGTCGTCCGGCCGTTCACCCCTGAGCAGCGGGACGAGGCTGCGGCCCTGCATCCGTGGATGCGCTTCCACCCCGGCGAGGTCGAGGATGGTCTGCGCGTAGTCCACGTTGATCACGAGCTCGTCGCAGCTGCTGCCCGGCGGGGTGACGCCCGGCCAGCGCACCACCAGGGGGATGCGCATCGACGGGTCGTACATGAATCTCTTGTCGAACCAGCCGTGTTCGCCCAGGTAGAAGCCGTGGTCCGAGGTGTACGCCACGGCCGTGTCCCGGTCCAGGCCGGTTGTGTCCAGGTAGTGCAGGACCCGGCCGACGTTCTCGTCGAGCGCCGCGACGACCCGTAGGTACTCCTTGATGTAGCGCTGGTAGCGCCACTCGCGCTCCTCGCGCTCGTCAAGCCCTTCGGGGACGGGTGCCTTGAGGTCGTGCGGTTGCAGGTCGCTCATGCGCATCGCGGCCTCGGCGGCGGCGTTCGCCCGGTCGCTGTAGTCGTCGTGGAGGGTGCGCGGGGCCGGGATGTCCACGTTCTCGTACAGGTGCCGGTGGCGTTCGGCGGGCTCGAAGGCGCGGTGCGGGGCCTTGTGCTGGATGAACAGGGCGAAGGGACGGTCGGGGTCGCGCCGGTCGAGCCAGTTCAGGGCGAGATCGGTGATGAGGTCGGTGACGTAACCGGTGTACTGCCGCTCGCCGTCCCGCGTGACGAACGACGGGTCGTGGTAGACGCCGTGCTCGGGCAGCACCTCCCAGTGGTCGAAGCCGACCGGGTCCGACTTTCCGCCGTGGCCGAGGTGCCATTTACCGACGATCGCCGTCTGGTAGCCGGCGTCCTGGAGCATCTCCGGGAACGAGGGCTGGGTGGCGTCGAACTTCTGGCCCTCCTGTTCCAGGGTCGTCATGCCGTTGACGTGGCTGTAGGTGCCGGTGAGCAGGGAGGCCCGGGCGGGCGAGCAGATCGCGTTGGTGCAGAAGGCGTTGTCGAACCGCATGCCTTCGTCGGCCAGCCTGTCGACGGCCGGGGTCCGGTTGATGACGCTGCCGTAGGCGCCGATGGCCGGTACGGCGTGGTCGTCGGTCATGAAGAAGACGAGGGAGGGGCGCTGCCCCTGAGTGCCGTTGGTGCTCATGGCCCGGATGCCTCCTTGGCGGGTGCGGGGTGGGTCCGGTCGCGGGCGAGCCGCAGGGTACGGCGGCCCGGCAGGGGAAGGACGAGCGTGGCGCGTACGAGCCCGTCGGGGGCCGGGTACGCGGTGGGTTCGCAGCCGGGGCCGTCGGCGCGCAGCCGGTAGGGCGCGCCGGGTTCGAGCCCGGCGATCTCGACGGTGACGCGGCGGCCCAGTACCGGGACCGGCGCGGCGCCGGGCCGGTCGGGGGCGGCGTTGACCAGGCGTACCTCGATCGCGCCGTCGTCCGCGGCGGTCACGGCGGCCGTGGCGGTCACCAGGGCGCGGGCTCCGTCGCCGCTGAGGCGCGCGGGGCGGTGCGGCGTGCCGGCGTCGAACCGCACCCTTACGTGGGCGGGTTCGCTGCCCGGGGCGAGTGCGCAGCCGCGTACCGGGCCCGGCAGGGGCGGCTGCGGGCCTTCGGCGGTCCTCGGTGCGATCCGGTACCAGTAGCCGCGCCCGGCCTCGGCGTGCGTGTCCGCGTACGGCGGCAGGACCGGCCTGGGGTGCAGCGGTGCGTACGGGCCCTCGTAGTGGTCGGCGCGGAGTACGACGTAACCGGCCGTGCCCGGTGCCGGTGCCCAGTCGAGCTGGACGTGACCGATGCCGTCCCGGGACCGCAGCAGTGTGCGGTGCGGGCGCACGACGCGCCTTTCGGGGGTGGGCGGGGCGCCGAGGAGCGGTCCGGGGCGCCCGTTCACTTCAGGCCGGAGGTCGCGATGCCCTGCGTGAAGTGGCGCTGGAGGACGAGGAAGACGGCGACGACCGGGAGCACCACGAGGAAGGCGCCGGCCATCAGTACGCCGTTGGAGCCGGCGGCCTTGGTCGGGTCGGTGGCGAAGGTGGCGAGGGCCACCGGCAGGGTGTACTTGTCGGGGTCGTTCGTCGCGACGAGCGGCCACAGGAAGTTGTTCCAGGAGCCGAGGAAAACGAAGATCGACAGGGTGGCGAGGGCGGGCTTGACCAGGGGCAGCACGATCCGCCAGAAGATGTACCACTCGCCGGCGCCGTCGATGCGGGCCGCTTCGAGGAGTTCGTCGGGGATGGCCATCATGAACTGCCGCATGAGGAAGACGCCGAACGCGCCGGCCGCGAAGGGCAGGATGAGCCCCGCGTAGCTGTCGAGCAGTCCCATCTTGCTCATCATCACGAACTGGGGCAGCAGCATCAGGTTGCCCGGCACCATCAGGGCGCCCAGGACGACGCCGAGCACGGCCTTCTTGCCCGCGAAGTTCAGCTTGGCCAGGGCGTATCCGAGCATCGAGCAGAACACCAGGTTGCAGCCGGTCACGACGACGGCGACGACCGCCGAGTTCATGAAGTTGCGCGCGATGTCCATCAGGTCGAGCAGTTCGCGGAAGTTCGCGAGGGTCCACTCGGTGGGGATCCAGACCGGCGGGCTCGCGCCCAGGTCCTTCGGCGTCTTGAAGGCGGAGACCGCCATCCACAGGAAGGGCGCGGACATCACGACCAGACCCACGGTGAGCAGCGTGTACGTGAGTGCCGTGGTCCCCGGCCTGCGCGAGGTGGCCGTGCGTCCCGGCTTCGGCGGGCGCGTGGTGCGGGGCTCGGTTGCGCTCATCGGGTCTTGTCCTTCAGCAGGCGGAACTGGAGCAGCGTGACGGCCAGGACGATCGTGAACAGGACGTAGGCCATGGCGCTCGCGGAGCCCATGTGGAAGAAGCTGAACCCTTCCTTGTACATGTGCAGCGACACCGTGAGCGTGCTGTCGCCGGGGCCGCCGTCGGTCATCACGAAGGGCTCCTCGAAGACGTTGAGGAAGCCGATGGTGGTCATCACCGCGACGTACAGCATGGTCGGCCGCAGCAGGGGGACCGTGATCCGGCGGAACTCCTGGAAGGCGCCCGCCCCGTCCAGCTTCGCCGCCTCGCGGACCTCGACCGGGATGGCCTGGAGACCGGCGAGGAAGAGGACCATCGCGGTGCCCATGTTGCGCCAGACCGCCATGACGATCAGCGACGGCATCGCGAGCGCCTTGGAGGCGAGGAAGTCCGGCGTGGAGAAGCCGAGCTGGGAACCGAGCCCGGCGATCAGGCCCTCCGACGGGTCGAGCACGAACCGCCAGATGACGGCGACCGCGACGATGGCGGTGACCACGGGCACGTAGAAGCCGACCCGGAAGAAGGTCCGGAAGCGGTCGATGCCGGAGTTGAGGAGCACGGCGGCGACCAGGCCGCTGCCGATGGTCAGCGGGACGCCCAGCACCACGAAGTAACAGGTGTTGAAGAGCGCCTTCATGAACTTCGGGTCGTCGAAGAGCGCGGTGTAGTTGTCCAGGCCGACGAAGTTCGCGTCGAGCGGGTGGGTGACGTTGCGCAGGCCGAAGTCGGTGAAGCTCATGAGGAGCGTCGCGATGATCGGGAACGCCATGAAGGTCAGGAAGAGGGCCAGGAACGGCGTCGAGTACAGCCAGCCGGCGAGGTTCTGCCGGGAGAGCCGGTCGGGGCGGAGCTCCGGGCCCGTCGGGGCCTGCTGTCCGGGAGGGCCGCCGGCCTGGGCCGGGGCGCGGTCCGGGCCTGCCCCGGCCCGGGTGGCGGCGGTCTTCACCGGGAGATCAGCCCCTCGGTGGTCGCCTGGAGCTTCTTGGCCTCGGCGGCGGGGTCACCGCCCTGCGCGATCTTCTCCAGGGTGCCCTCGATGGCCGCGGCGATCTCGTTCCACTTCTCCAGCGCCGGGATCTCCTTGCCGGTGTCCAGGGCGGCGCGGAACACCTTCAGGCTGTCGGCCTCGGCGCTGTCCTTGATCTCCGGCAGGTCGTAGGCGGCCTTGGCGGCGGGGAGGGACTTGGTCGCGCCGTACCAGGCGGCCTGCGTCTCGGGAGTGGTCAGGTACTGGGTGAACTTCTCGGCGGCGGCCTTGTGCTCGCTGTCCCTGAAGGTCACCAGCGAGGAGCCGCCGACCCAGGAGACGGACCCCTTGGGGCCTGCGGGCAGCGGGGCGGTCTTCCACTTGCCCTTGAGCTGCGGCTGCTGCTCGTTGAGGTTCTGGACCATCCAGGGGCCGGACATGAACGTCGGCTCCTCGCCCTTGGCGAAGGTCTTGGCCACGTCCGCGCCGGGCACGAAGTTCTTCTTGGCCAGCCCGTCCTTGAAGTAGCCGCCCCACGTCTCGAACGCCTTCACGGCCTCCGGGGAGTCGAGCGCGGCCTTGCCGTCGGCGTCGGTGAGGCTGCCGCCCTCGGAGTACAGGAACTGGAGCCAGCTCTGCCAGGCGCCGGTGTTGCCGGGCTGGAGGGCGGTGCCCCACTGGGCGCCGTTCTTCCTGTACGCCTCCGCCAGCGCGTGGTGGTCCGCCCAGGTGACCGGGGCCTTGTCGACGCCCGCCTTCTTCGCGAGGTCGGTGCGGTAGTAGAGGCCGCGTACGTCGGCGTACCACGGGACGCCGTAGGCGGTGCCGTCCACCACGTTGCTGTTCCAGGTGGCGGGGAAGAAGTCCGACTTCTTGAAGGTCTTGGTGTTCACCGGCTCCAGCACGTCGAGCGCGATGTACTGCCCCATCATCGTGGAGCCCATCTGCGCCATGTCGGGGAGCTTCCCGGCGGCCGCGGCGGCGGTCATCTTCTGGCCGACGACGTCCCAGCCGATCGGGGTCACCTTGACGGTGACGTTCGGGTTGTCCTTCTCGAAGTCCTTGGCGACCTCGGCCAGCCGCTTGGCCTCCTCGCCCATGCCCCAGACGGTCAGGGTCTGCTTGGCGTCGGCGGACTGCTGCGCGCCGCTGCCGCCACCGCAGGCGGTGAGGGACAGGGCGACGGCCACCGCGACGGAGATGCCTGCGACGGTCTTGGCGGGGCGTGCCATGGAGCTCCTCCTTGAGCTGTGTATGCGCTATCTGAAAGCGCATACAGAACTCTGCGACACGGGTCTGGATCGCTCAAGGGGCGTGGGATAACGCTTGGGTAACGCGAGCGGTGCCGGGGTTGACCCTGGGGTGTACGGGATGGGCGCGGGACGCCCGGGCGGTGGCGGGCAGGCGGCGCTCCGGACCGGGGCGCCCGGGTCCCGGGCCGGGGCGTCCGGGTCCGGGACCGGGCCCTTCGGGCGCGCCCCCGGGGCTCTGCGGCCCTGCGGTCGGGGTGCGCGTGCGACCGGCGCGCCCGCCGTCCGTACGGGCTCTACGCCCCCGTGCCCGCGTACGGGCTCTATGCCCCCGTGCCCGCCGGGCAGCCGCAGCTCTCGCGCAGCACCGCCGCGACGGGCAGGAGTCTCGCCTCGGGCGCTCTGTCGCGCTCGGCGAGCCGCGCCACCAGCAGTTCGACCGCCTCCACGCCGAGCCGCCCCATGGGCTGGAGGACCGTCGTGAGCGTCGGCCGGACCAGGCGGCTGAGCGGGATGCCGTCGAACCCGGTCACGGCGATGTCCCCGGGCACGTCGACGCCGCGCTCCTGGAGGGCGTGCAGCCCGCCCACCGCCATCTGGTCGTTGGCGAACACGAGCCCCTGGGGCCGGGACCCCTTCGCGGACGCCCCGAAAAGGGTCTCCACCGCCTGGCGTCCGGCGGCCTGGGTGAGGTCGCCCCGCAGGTCGGGCTCGGCGGGGAGCGGGAGGCCGGCTTCGAGGTGCGCGGCCTGGTAGCCGAGGAACCGGGCCTCGCCGTCCGGGGAGTCCGCGGGCCCGCCGACGAAGGCGAGCCGGCGCAGCCGGTGGGCACTGAGCAGGTGCCGGGTGATCTGCAGCTGGCCGTCGAAGTTGGCCACCTTCACATGGTCCAGCCCGTCGTACGGCTCCCCCGCGAGCACCACGACGGGCACCCTCCGGGCCACCATCTCCAGGGCCTCGTCCGGCACGGCCTGGGCGAGTACGGCGAGCCCGTCGACCCGCCCCGCGACCTCGGTGAGCCGGACGCCCGCCTCGTCGGCGTGCGAGGAGGCGATGAGCAGGGCGTATCCGTGTCGCCGGGCGGCCCGCTCCATGCCCCGTATGACCTCGTCGGAGTAGAGGGTCACCTCGCCGGGGTCGGACGCGGTCGCGCTGTCGGCCTCCGCGTCGTGGAAGTCCGGGTAGCACAGGCCCAGTACGCCGGTGCTGCGGCTGGCGAGTCCGCGTGCGCTGCCGCTGGGCACGTACCCGAGTTCGCGTGCGCTGGCCAGTACGCGTTCGCGGGTCTCCCCGCGCACCGAATCCGGGTTGCGGTACACCCGCGACACCGTGGCGATGGAGACCCCCGCCCGCTCGGCAACGTCGTACACCGTAGGAGTACTCATCGCGCCGCGTCACCTCTCTTCCCCTGTGGTTCCGGAGATGTTCCCACATGCGGGGCGCCGGTTTGGAAGCGCATTCACGCATGTGGGGGTCGGCGCAGAATTCGCCCGGCGTTCGCGAGCCGTCCTCCCGGGGGTAGGCATCCCGTTCGGGCGGGGCCGAGAGCGTCGGGCCGCCCGCCCCACGACGACCTCAGGATGGATTCCGTGACCGCATCGACCTTCCGCCCACGGCGGCCCCGCGCTCTCGCCCGTTTCCTCGTCGCCGCGCCGCTGCTGGCGGCCGGTGCGCTGACCGGGGTGCCTGCGGCGCAGGCGGCCCCGGTCGACGACGTACGTATCAACGAGGTGGTGACCACCGGCGGCGTCAACGACTCGGTGGAGCTGTACAACAAGGGCGGCTCGTCGGTCGACGTGTCGGGCTGGATCCTGAAGGACGACGACAACGACCACTCGTACAAGATCGCCTCCGGCACGACTCTGGCACCGGGCGGCTTCCGGGCGTTCGACGTGAGCGGGGCGTTCGGGCTCGGCTCGGCGGACGAGGCGCGGCTGTATCTGGCGGACGGCAAGACGCAGGTGGACGGCTTCTCCTGGAGCAAGCACTCCGGTCCGTCCTGGTCGCGCTGCCCCGACGGGACGGGCGCGTTCGAGCAGGCGGCCTCGGCGACACTGGGCGCGGCGAACGCCTGCGGCGGCGGGGGCGGCGGGGACACCACGACGCCCGTGGCATGGCCCGGAGGCAGCGCGGTCGCCACGGCGGACGGCTCCAACGTCTTCGGCGAGGACCTGAGCGGCCTCTACCAGGACGGCAGCGTGCTGTGGGCGGCGCAGAACAGCGGCAAGCTGTGGCGCCTGGTCCGGGACGGCTCCGGCGGCTGGAAGCCGGACACCGCGAACGGCTGGTCCTCCGGCAAGACCCTCCGCTTCCCCGGCGGCTCCGGCAGCCCGGACAGCGAGGGCGTCACGGCGACCGGCGGCGGGATCTTCGTCGCGAGCGAGCGCAACGGGGACGCCTCGGGCACGAGCCGCCTGTCGGTGCTGAAGTACGACGCCAGCGGCTCGGGCTCCTCGCTGACCGCCGCCAGGGAGTGGAACCTCACCTCGGACCTCCCGTCGACGGGCTCCAACCTGGGCCTCGAAGCGATCACCTGGGTCCCGGACGCGTCGCTGACCGGCGCCGGCTTCAGGGACGCGTCGACGGGCGCCGCGTACGACCCGTCCCGCTACGGCGCCCACAGCGGCGGGGTCTTCTTCGTCGGCGTCGAGAGCACCGGCATGGTCTACGGCTACGTCCTGGCCGACTCCGGTTCGTACACCCGGGTCGCCTCCTTCAGCAGCGGCATGTCCGGCGTGATGGAGCTCCAGTGGGAGCCCCAGGCGTCCCGCCTCTGGGCGGTCTGCGACGACACCTGCGACGGCCGGCACCGCACGCTGAAGGTCGACGCGACGGGCACGTTCGCCACAGCCGCCGTGTACAACCGCCCGTCCGGCATGCCGGACTACAACAACGAGGGCTTCGCGCTCGCCGGCGCCGACGAGTGCGTGGCGGGGTCGAAGCCGGTGTACTGGTCGGACGACGCCAATGACGGCGGGCACGCGTTGCGGCGGGGCAGCGTCAGCTGCTGACCGGTCGGGGTGCGCACGCTCACCCCTGTGATGCCTCGTAGGCCGCGCGGATCGCGGCGGGAATGCGCCCACGGTCATTGACGAGATGGCCGTGGGCGCGTGCCCAGAGGCGTATCGGCTCGTCTCCCGGACGGGCAACGGACCTGCCGGGCCGGGAGGACCTGCCGGGGCCGCCCCAGTCACCCGTCGAGACCCCTGCCCGGGGTCGTGCGTCGGCGGGGCGCGCGACCTCGAACACCGGCAGGACGTCCCGCGCGGCCTCGGTGGCGTAACGGGCCACGGTTCTCAGCTCGTCCAGGGACAGTTCGAAGTCGCTCGTCACGCCGGTGATCCTCGCACAGACGTCCGTTCAGCCGAGCCGGTCCGCCGTGTACGCCTCGATGGCATCGCGCTGGAACGCGGCGAGGCCGGGCGCGATGGCCTCGTAGGCAGCCCGCCAGTCGGGGTTGTCCACGACCGAGCGGCCCATGGCCAGGTGCTCCTCGGCGGTGACCGGGCGCAGGGCGGAGAGCAGCCGGTAGTGGGCGTCGATCTCGGCCTTGACCGGCGCGGAGTCGGCGGCGTGGCCGTCGGCCCGGAGTTCGGCGAGGCGGATCATCCTGGCCGTACGGTCGCGCTGGCCGGCCTCGATGTCCTCGGGGCTCCTTCCGTCGACGTGCTCGGCGACCCGCTCGGCGTGGGCGGGGAAGTCGCGCAGGCTCTCCTGGTACTGGTCCGGCTGTACGCCCTCGAAAAGGTTCTCCGGTCGGTTGATGGTCATGGGTGCGTCGTCCTTTCTGGACTGTTCCAGTTCGGCGATCGTGCGCGAGACGGTGGTGGCCAGCGTGTCGAGCCGGTCCCGTTCGGCCAGGAGCCGCCGGTGGTGGCCGCGCAGGGCCTCCTCCGCGTCGACCTGCTCGGCCAGGACGCGGCCGATGTCCCCCAGCCCGAGACCCAGCTCTCGCAGGACCAGGATCTGCTGAAGCACCAGGAGCTGGCGCTCGCCGTAGTACCGCAGCCCGCCCGCCCCCGTCCGGGCGGGTGGCAGCAGACCGATCTCGTCGTAATGCCGCAGCGTCCGGGCGGTCACCCCCGACATCCGCGCCACCTCAGCGGTCGGCCACTCCATCGCCTTCACCCCGCGCTTTCGCCGTACCGAGCCGGCGTTTCCGGCCCTGTCCCACGACCGTAGAAGCTGCCGTTGCGTCAGCCGCAAGGCGCGGCGTCCGTCAGCCGAAAACGGCGGGCGGGCCGTATGACCCCTCTGCCAGGATGGCCGGCCATGACCGCGACGCGAGCCACCATCCTCCTCGACCAACTGGCCTCGGTGTACGACGAGGTGCTGCCGTTCTTCGCCGGGTTCGCCCGACAGCACATGGCGTGGGTCGCTCCCGGGCCCGGGACCCGGGTGCTCGACCTGGGGGCCGGGCGCGGTGCCCTGACCGGTGCCGCGCTTGCCCACGGCTGTCGGGTGACGGCGGTGGACTGCGCTGCCGGGATGGTCGAGCGGCTGGCGGACCGATACCCGCGGGTGCACGAGGCGCGGGTGATGGACGTACACCAACTGGACTTTCCCGACGGCTGCTTCGACCTGGTCTGTGCGGGGTTCGTCGTCCACCTGCTCGATGATCCGGCTGCGGCGGCCCGGGAGGTCCGGCGCGTCCTTGCCCCTGGCGGGGTGTTCTCCTTCTCCGTCCCCGGGGACGTCGAGGACGCGCCGGAGTGGGAGTTCTACGGGGCCCTCTTCCGGGAGTTCCAGCCCCTGATTCCCGAAGGTCAGGGGCGGCTCAGCCGTCCCCTGGACGCGGAGCGGCTGCTTTCGGCCGCGGGATTCACCGGCATCGGCGGGACCGCCATCGAGCAGCGCCTGCCCGTCCCGGATGCCGACACGTTCTGGGACTGGGGGCTCTCGCACGGCTCCCGCGCCTACTTCGACGCCCTCCCGGCCGATGCCCGTACCGAGTTCGAGGCCCGAGTGCGGGCGGAGCTGTCCGCGATGGACCCGATCGTGTTCGCGGCCGGTGCGCGCCTCTGGCGCGGGGCCTCAGCGGCCTGACCTCGGGGGCCGGGCCGCACCCCAACCGCCGGGGGATCGCGGCGCTGAGCGTCAGGTGGTGGTACGTCGCCCGGAAGCCGTACGGAGCGAAGAGGGTGAGGCAGGTCCGCAGCGCGCTGTGCCGGCGGTGGACGGGGAGACCGGCATCGTGCACGCGCGCTCGGTGGGTCACGAAGCTGGTCATCGCGTGGGCGCCCGGTCCAGAGCCCTTACCGGGGCCGCCTCGCCGTTCGCGTACGCCGACTCTGCCGTCCTCGCTCCCATGCCCTCACGCTAGTCCGCGCCGCCGACAGTCATGTCGTATTCCGCCCACACCGTCTTCCCCGGCGCCTGCGTCCTCGGGTACCAGCCCCAGCGGGTGGACAGGCCCTCGACCAGCAGCAGGCCTCGGCCGTCGTCCGCGAGCCCGGCGGCCGGGAGCTTGCCGGGGCGGGGCGGGACGCATTCGCCTCGGGTGTCGGTGACCTCGATCCGTGCGGTCGGACCGGGCCGCTCCACGAGGCGCAGCAGCAGGTGGAAGTCCCGGCCCTGTACGTGGCCGTGGCGCACCGCGTTCGCCGTCAGCTCGGCCGTGATCAGCACGACCGCCTCGTGCGTCTCGGTCCCGTACGGGAAGCCCCAGGCGTCCAGCCGTACGGCGGACAGGCGGCGGGCGAGCCTGGCGCCCCGGGGAGTCGAGGTGAACCGCATGTCGAAACCGGGGGTGCCCAAGTGGGGTGAGTGGTACGTGGGTTGCGTGGTGCGGCGGGGGCTGTCGATGTTGCTCGTCATGACCACGAGGCTCCCTCCGGTGGCGTAGCGTGACCAGCGGTGACACACCGACGCGATCTCCTTGTACGCGCGCTGTCGGCACCGGTACGTGAGGCACGGCGCGATCGAGCGAGGCAGGGTGCGATGACAGCGGAACAGGTGGAGCCCGAGGCGGCCGACGGTGCCCGCGCGGCGGACAAGGCGGGGCAGGACGTGGTCGTCGCCTTCGGGCAGACGCTGAAGACGTTACGCGTACGGGCGGGCTTGCAGCGCGAGGACCTCGGCCGGCGGCTGGGATACTCGGCGTCGACCATCGCCTCCTTCGAGCAAGGCCGCAGGATTCCACCGCCGAGGGCAATCGACCAGGCGGACAAGGAGCTTGGCGCGGACAACCTGCTGGTGGTGTGGAAGGAGCCGATGGAAAAGGCTCAGTACCCGCCGTTCTTCCAAGGCATGGCGCAGTTGGAGAAGCAAGCGATTGAGCTGTTGGTCTACGACACTCATGTGGTCAACGGCTTGCTGCAGACCGAGGAGTACACGCGGGCGCTGCTCGCCATGCGGCGGCCGTCTCTCGACCAGGAGACTGTCGAGCAACGCGTGGCTGCCCGGGTGGCGCGGCAAGACATCTTCGAGCGCCGCCCCACTCCCCTGCTGAGCTTCGTGATGGACGAGGCCGTCCTGCGGCATCGGTACGGCGGGCGAGAAGTGCTAAAGGGGCAGTTGGAGCACCTGCTGCTCCTCGGCGGGCGACGCAACGTCGAGCTCCAGGTGATGCCGACCGATTGCGAGGACAACGCAGGCGTGAACGGCCCGTTCACCGTCATCACGCGCAAGGATGGCAAGAAGTACCTGTATGTCGAGGCGCTGCACACCAGCACCCTGGCAACCGAGCCCGAACAGACGGTTCTCGCCGCCGCCCGCTATGGGATCATCCGGTCACAGGCTCTCAGTCCGCGAGAGTCACTGGCGTTCATCGAGAAGTTGCTGGGAGAACTATGAACAACAACGAACCTCTCGTCTGGTTCAAGAGCAGCTACAGCGGCACTGAGGGCGGCCAGTGCATCGAGGTCGCGGCCGGTACGGGCGCCGTGCACGTCCGTGACTCCAAAGTCGCGGCCGGGCCCGTCCTCCACGTGTCGCGCGACGCCTGGACCGGGCTCGTCGGGCTCGCCACGGCGGAGTAGTACACGCAGCGCTTGTACGCACCAGAGCCCCGTCGGACCGTAACGGACCGGCGGGGCTCTCGCCTGCGCGGATCCGGGGTGGGACAACTTACGTAGAGCTGGAGGCTGTTCGGGGAGCCACCCTGGCTCCATGGCCTCGCCACGGCCGACTAGTACAGCCTCCCCCTGTACGTGCCGGAGCCGGACCCCGCCGCTCCGGCGGATAAGGCGGATAAGGTCGACCGGTCATGGACTACGCACCGATCGACCGGGATCCCGGAGAGTTCCAGCAGCCCCTGAGCGCGGCCGAGATCGAGGCCGTCGTGCGGGCGGCCTTCGGCGAGGGCGCGGTCGTGCTGTCGGCGGCCGAACTCGCGGGTGGGTACTACAACAACACGTACAGGATCGACCTGGCCGGTGATGACCGACCCGTCGTGCTGCGCGTCGCGCCGGAGCCGGGCCGTCAGGCCAGGGCCGACCCGGAGATGATGCGCAACGAGCACGCCGGGGTGCCGTATCTGGCGCCTGTGGCGGGGCTGCTGCCGCACACCCTCGCGACCGACTTCACCCATCAGGTGGTCGGCCGGGACTACATGTTCCAGACGTTCCTGGCCGGTGTGCCCGCCGGGGAGGCGCTCCGTACGTACCCGGAGCCCGCGCGAGGCGCGTACTTCCGGCAACTGGGTGACATCACGTGCACCGTGCACGGCGTGCGCGGACCGGGGTTCGGCCGGGTCGCCGGACCCGTGCACGAGTCCTGGAGCGAGGCGCTGTTCACCTGGTTCGAGTACGCGTGCGCGGACCTCGCCGACGCCGGGCTCGATGCCGGTGACGTCACGAGGCTGGTCCGGCTGGCCGAGCGTGAGCGCGCCGTGCTCGACGAGGTCACCGAGCCGCGGCTGCTGCACGGGGACCTCTGGGTGGGGAACACCATGCTGGCCGAAGGGGCCCCGGAGCCGTTGATCACGGGTGTCTTCGACTGCGACAGGCTCTGGTGGGGCGACCCGGAGGCGGACTGGCCGGTCTATCTGGCGCTGCGCAAGCCGGGAGGCGAGCGCGATGCCTTCTGGGAGACGTACGGGCGGGTGGGCCGGACCGAGGGCGCCCGGTGGCGCGGGCTCGTCTACGAGGCGAGGCACGCCACCGCGTTGCTGCTGGAATTCCATCGGCTCGGCCTGGCCGACAGGGTGGCCGAGACGTACGGCGAGATCCGCGACCTCACCCACCGGCTGGCCATTCACTGACGCGGGCCCGGCTCCCCCCGTACAGGGAGCCGGGCCCGGTCACGCGCCGGCCGCTAGACCAGCGTCCACGACTGGTTCGCCGTGCCGCCGCAGGTCCAGATCTGGAGCTGGTTGCCGTCCGTGGTGCTCCAGTCCGTGACGTCCAGGCACTTGCCCGAACCGGCGTTGACCAGGCTGCCGTTGGCGCCGGTCGTCCAGGACTGGGCGCCGGAGCCGTTGCAGTCGTAGAGCTGGACCTTCGTGCCGTTGGCCGTGCCGGCGGCCGCGACGTCAAGGCACTTGCCCATCGCGCGGAAGGTGTTGCCGGTGCGGGTCCACTGCTGGGCGGATGTGCCGTTGCAGGTGTAGAGGTCGACCTTGGTGCCGTTGGCGCTGCTGGCACCGGCCACGTCGACGCACTTGCCGCCGTAGCCCTTGATGGCGGTCGTGCCGGCCGGTGGGTCGACGGGGCCGCCGCCGCCCGTGATCGCCTTGAACGTGTTGGTGAACTGCCAGGTGCTCTGCGGGGTGCCGCTTTCGCCCTGGTTGTCGCGGCCGAGGGACCAGAAGGTCAGTTCCTGGATGCCGTTGCTCGCGGCGAACGCCTCCAGTTCCTGGGCGTCCTGGGTGGTGAAGACCTCGGCGGCGGTGTCGTTGACGCCGATCATCGGGCAGTTGCCCTCCATCGCCCAGAGCTGGGCGGAGGACTTCTCGGTCCAGATCTGGCCGAGCTGGGTGTGCAGGCCCTTCGCGGCGCTGATCGCGGCCTGGCCCATGTCCATGGCGGGGCCGTAGTCCATGGTCATGATGTTGACCAGGTTGACGTTCAGGTTGTGGCTCTTGGCGTTCTTGAGGAGCGCGATGCCGTTGGACTCCAGGCCGCTGGGGCTGACCGGGAGGGTGAAGTCGACGTCGAGCTTGCGGCCCTGGGCCGCGTAGTCCTTCTGGAGGTTGGCCAGCGCCTGGTTGCGGCGGTCGTTGGCGGCGGTGTTGTCGAGCGTGCTGCCTTCGATGTCCAGGTCGATGCGGGTCAGGTTGAGCTGGTCGATGACCTTCTTGTACTGGGCCTGCATCGCGGACACCGAACCGCAGGAGGCCAGTTCGTTGCCGCTCGCGCCACCGAAGGAGGCGATGACGTCGCCGCCGGCCGCGCGCAGGCTGTTGATGGCGTTGTTCCAGCCGGAGTCGGTGACCGGGGTGTCACCGTTGATCGTGGCGTTGCAGGTGCCCTGGCTGATGATGAACGCCAGTGTGTAGTACTTGTTTCCGGTCGCGTTGTGCGCGTTCATCAGGCTGGACGGGCTGTTCCACATCTCCGCGTACGGGGCCGCGTAGTGGGCGGGGAAGCCGGGGCCGGGGTTGGCGGCTGCGGAGGCCGGGGTGGCCGTGGCGACCAGGCCGGCGGCGGCCAGGGGCAGCACGCCGAGCAGGGCGGTGAGCCATCTGCTGCGGGATCTGGGCATGGGGGGTCCCTCCGGTCTACGGGTAGGTGGTGAGGTACGCGACGTTGCTGCTGGGCGTGACGGCCGCCCCGGTGCCGTTGATGATGTGGCTGATCGTTCCGGCGCCGCCGAGGACGACGGTGACCATGTCGTGGAACTTCACGCCGGAGGTCTGGGGCACCTCGAAGGAGTGGTCCTCGACCACCGAGGGGTTGACGTTGAAGTAGGCGTAGCTGCCCAGACCCCACGCCTCGTGGCTGGTCACGGACGCGCCGACCTTGTACGCGGGGTAGCCGTTGGTGTTCCCGTTCTTCCAGGCGCTCTGGTTGGGCGGGTCGTACGGCAGCTCGTTCTGGAAGAAGTACGTGCGGCCGCCGTTGCCGTTCCAGATGACCTGCGTCTTCTGGTAGTGCTCGACGAACAGCCCGTACGCGGTGACGTTCTGACCGTTGACGACCAGCCCGGTGTCGGCGGTGTTGGTGTTCCAGCCGACCGTGCCGCCGTTGCCGTGGTCGGCGCGCCAGATCCAGGTGTGGTCGATGATCGTGTTGCTGGTGTTGACGACCAGCGACTGGGTCGCCTTGCCGACGGTCGCGCCGCCGATGCGGAAGAACACGTCGTTGAGCGTGACCGGGTTGGCGGCGTGGTTGGCGGAGGAGCCGTCGGGGCCGATCCGCATCAGGGTCTGGGAGTTGGTCGTACCGGCGTCGACCAGGACACCCGCGATCTTGATGCCGTCCACGTCGGCCGTGGTGAGCGCGGTGATGCCGTTGTCCGGGATGAGCGTGGCGAGGCCCATGCCGAGGACGACCGTGTCGGGGCGGGTGACGTTGAGCGTCTGGTTGAGGTGGTAGACGCCCGGGGTGATCAGCAGGTTCTTGCCGGCGGCCAGGGCGGCGTTCATGTCGGCCGCGCTCGCGCCGGGCTTGGCGATGTAGAAGTCGTCCAGCGGCAGCGACGAACCCGCCTGGGTCTTGCCGCTCCAGGTAGTGGCCGAGGCGTTGGTCTGGGCGGCGGGTACGAACACCTTCCAGGCGCCCGCGTCGTCGACGTACAGGAAGGGCTTCTCGCGGTTGACCGGGGCGGAGGCGACGGTGGTGTAGGTCGGGAAGGACTGGGCGGGGGCACCCTGGTCGCCGACGAAGACCATGTTCCAGTTGGAGCCGGACCAGGATCCCATCCGCGTGTTCTTGGTCAGGAACTGCTGCTGGCTGCCCGACTGGATCTGGCCGTCGATCTTCGAGTCGGAGATGAAGCCGCCGCTGGACCAGCCGCCGTCGTCCAGCTTGAGGTTCCCGCGCACGTGCATGCGCCGGTAGGGGGCCGCCTGGGACACGGCCCAGCGGTCGCTGCCGCCGTTCGGCGTGACGGAGAGGTTCTCGGCGTCGCGCCAGAAGTTCTGGGTGGCGTTGCCCTGGAACCAGTCGGCCTCGGCGTGGACCGCGCCGTTGATGTTCACCGCGTCCGGGGACAGGCCGAGGCCGGCGACCTGGGTGTAGAAGCCGACGTTGACGTCCGCGCTGTACGTGCCCGGCTTGAACAGCACCGCGTAGCGCTGGGAGCCGAACTGGTTGGACTGCTGCTGGCTGAAGATGCTGTTCAGCTTCGACTGGATGGACGAGGCGGACATCGACGGGTCGAAGATCACCGTGTTCGGTCCGAGGTCCGGGTTGTCGCCCGTGGGCGGGTCCGTGGGGTCGGTCGGGTCCACGGCGCCGGAGAAGCTCCACTTCTGGTTGCCCGTGCCGGCGCAGTCCCAGATCTGAAGGCGGGCGCCGTCCGCGCTGCTGTTGTCCTTGATGTCCAGGCACTTGTTCGCGGCGGTGTTGACCAGGTCCCCTGCGGAGGTCAGCCGCCACTTCTGGCTGGCGACGCTCCCGTAGCAGGTCCACAGGTGGACGGCGGTCCCGTTGGCCGTGCCGTTCGCGGCCAGGTCCAGGCACTTGCCCTTCGCGGTCAGCGAGCCGTCGCCGTTCAGCGTCCAGCTCTGGTTCTGACTGCCGGGGTAGCACGTCCACATCTGGGCGGGCGTGCCGTCGGCGGTCGAACCGTCGGTGACGTCGAGGCACTTGCCGGTGCCGGTGTTGGTCAGCGCGCCGGGCGTCGCGGCGCCGGCGGTTCCCGAGCCGAGGGCGACCAGGGCACCGGCGGCGGCCAGGGAAGCGGACAGGGCCATGGCCAGGGGGGCGGTCCGCCGTCTGCGGCGATGGGGTGAACGAGGCATGGGGAGCCTTCCCGTGGTGGGGGGTGTGGGGCAGGTGCATGACAGGAACTCGGCCGACGCCTTATTTCAAGCCGTGAAGCTAGAGGCGGCGCCGACCGCCCGTCAACCCCCTGCACGGGCCGGCATTTCACCTTCTGTAGGCACTCGGCCCGCGATCCCGTGAAACCCCAGGACTCTTGTACGCCTTCTGAAATCGCAGGTCACCCGCGCTGACATGCAGCGTTCGAGTTGTGCGCGATTTTCTGCCAGGAAGGTTTCCTGACAGAAACCTTGACGGGCTGTCGTGGACACGCGCAGACTCCGGTTCTGCTCGGCCGCTGCGCTCCTCCGCCCACCACGGGAGTCCCCCATGCGCGTCAGACACGGCACCGCCCTCCTGCTCCGGCTCCTCGCCCTCGCCACGCTCGTCCTCGGCCTGCAGGCGGCCCCGGCGCACGCCGCCCCCGCCGCCGGTACGTTCCGGGTGCTGGCCTTCTACGACGGCACCTACGACGCGGCGCACATCAGCTTCGACCGCGAGGCCAACACCTGGTTCGCCCAGCAGGGCGCCGCCCACGGCTTCACGTACACCGCCACCACCGACTGGAGCCGGCTCAACAGCACCGAACTGGCGGGCTACCAGGTCGTGATGTTCCTCGACGACTACCCGCACACCGCCTCCCAGCGCTCCGCGTTCCAGTCGTACGTGCAGAACGGCGGCGGGTTCGTCGGCTTCCACGTCTCCGCGTTCAACACGGACACCAGCGACTGGCCCTGGTACCACAACACCTTCCTCGGCACCGGTACCTTCCGGTCCAACACGTGGGGCCCCACGCAGGAGACGCTGCGCGTCGACGACCCCGGGCATCCGGCGACGGCGGGGCTCCCCGCCACCATCACCTCGTCGGTCAGCGAGTGGTACAGCTGGCAGAACGACCTGCGGAAGAACCCCGCGATCGACGTCCTCGCCTCGATGGACCCCTCGACGTTCCCCATCGGGACCGACCCCAACCAGACCTGGTACAGCGGGGATTACCCGATCGTGTGGAGCAACCGCGACTACCGGATGGTCTACAACAACTTCGGCCACAACGCGATGGACTACGCGACGAACACCGCCCTGTCCTCCACGTTCGCGAGCGCCCGGCAGAACCAACTCCTGCTCCAGGAGATCGCCTGGGCCGCCGGGCAGGACGGCGGCCCGGTCACCCCGCCCGACGGCGCCACCGGCCGCATCACCGGCTACGGCGGCAAGTGCGTCGACGTGCCGGGCGCGAGCTCCGCCAACGGAGCGGCCGTGCAGCTCTACGACTGCAACGGCACCGAAGCCCAGCGCTGGACGACCGGCTCCGACGGCACCCTGAAGGCGCTCGGCAAGTGCCTGGACATCACCGCCGCGGGGACCGCGAACGGCACCAAGGCGCAGCTCTACGACTGCAACGGCTCCGGGGCGCAGGTCTGGCAGCACCGGAGCAGCGGCGAACTGTTCAACCCCGCGTCCGGCAAGTGCCTCGACGCGACCGGGCCCAGCTCGGCCAACGGCACCCGGCTCCAAATCTGGACCTGCTATGCCAGTGCCAACCAGCAGTGGACGCTGCCCGCCTGACCCGCGGACGGAGGGGCGGGACCCGGCGGGTCCCGCCCCTCCGTCCGGGTGACCCCTTCCCGCTGGACAGCGCAACGTCTCGTGTCGCGCGCGCGGGCGCGGCCGCCGGGCTGCCCACGATGCCGCCATGACACCCACGCCCAAACGTTTCGCCGCGTTGCGCTCACGCGCCCGCACCACCGGCGCCGCGTGCGCCGTCCTGGCGACCGTCGTCCCCGCCTTCACCCTCGGCCTCGGCGCGGCGCCGGCCGCCGCCGCGCCCCTGCCCGGCGGGCTCGGGCCGTGCGTGCCCGGCGACTGCCCCGACCCGTTCCCCGACGCCAACAACGGACCGATCGCCGGCCGGGACGACGGCATCAACATCTTCGTGGGCGACGACTTCCTGGTCCGGGGGCGTGCGGCGGAGGCCGAGGGCCGGGTCGTCGTGCTCGACGACTTCGACCAGAACAAGAACACGGAAGCGGGCGGGCTGTACAACCTCGGGATCGTCGGGGTCGGGTCGCGCGTCGCGCCGCCCGTCGACTCGGACTTCCTGGCCGCCGGCGGCAACGTGACCATCGCGCCCGGCCAGACCCTGGACACGACGGGCGGCCTCGTCGACGAGCTGGGCACCGTGCGGTACGCGGGCACGCAGACCGGGACCGTCACCGGGAGGACGATCCAGGACGACGACGCGACGGCCCCGTACGTGGGCCTGCGCGACGAGCTGACGGCTGCCAGCCAGTGCTACGCGCGGCCGGACGGCACGACCCGGACGCCCACCGGGACCGCGGTCAACGAGGGCTACCGGACGCTGTTCACCGGCGACGGGGCGTCGAGCCTCCAGGTCTTCAATGTCGACTTCGACCTGGTCAACCCGAACTCGCCCAACGGAAGCCAGGACATCCAGTTCACGGGCATCCCCGACGACGCGACGATCCTGGTCAACGTGGTCGGCGAGAACCGGGTCATCAACACCACCAGCGGGAGCGCCACGCTGGGCCAGTACCGCGAGCGGCTGCTGTGGAACCTGCCCGACGCCACCACGGCGTCCTTCATCGGGTCCGGGCAGTTCCAGAGCAGCGTCCTGGTGGGCGAGCAGGCGTCCATGACCACGGTGAGCCTGCCCGGTATGAACGGCAGGTTCTTCACCACCGGCTCGCTCACCCACACCAGCGACAACGCCGGGGTGGAGTTGCACGCGTACCCGTTCGACGGCGACCTGCCGGACTGCAACGGTCCGCAGACGGTGACCGGCGCGGTGAGCGTGCTGAAGACCGATGCGGAGACCGGTGACCCGCTCGCCGGGGCGGACTTCGAGCTATGGCGCGAGACCAACGACACGCCCGGCCTCCAGACCGACGGTGCCGAGCCGGACACCCACGTCTCCGATTGCACGACCCCGGCGAACGGCGTCTGCAGCGACACCACGACCGTGGGCACGTACTACTGGCGCGAGACCGAAGCCCCCGACGGCTACAACCTCCCCGACCCCAACGTTTTCGGCCCGCTGGTCCTGACCGAGGACAACGCGGACCAGGGCGTCCAGGTCGAGGCCGTCAACAGCCAGACACCCGTGCCGCCGGTGACCGGTGAGGTCCGCGTACGCAAGACCGACTCCGACACCGGTGATCCGCTGGCCGGGGCCGACTTCGAGTTGTGGCGCGAGACCAACGGCGTCGACGGCCTCCAGACCGACGGCACCGACCCGGACACCCACGTCTCCGACTGCACGACCCCCGCGAACGGCGTCTGCACCGCGACGACGATCCCCGGCACCTACTACTGGCGCGAGATCGAAGCCCCGGACGGCTACGACCTCCCCGACCCCGACGTCTTCGGGCCGCTGACCCTCACCGAGGACAACGCCGAGGACGGCGTCCAGGCCGAGGCCGTCAACAACCGGACGGCCGTGCCGCCCGTGACCGGTGAGGTCCGCGTCCACAAGACCGACGCCGAGACCGGTGACCCGCTCGCCGGGGCCGACTTCGAACTGTGGCGCGAGACCAACAACACGCCGGGGCTCCAGACGATCGGCATCAACCCCGACACCCACGTCTCGGACTGCACCACCCCGGCGAACGGCATCTGCTCCGACACCACCACCCCGGGTACGTACTACTGGCGCGAGACCGGGGCCCCGGACGGCTACGAGCTGCCCGACCCCAACGTTTTCGGGCCGTTGACGCTCACCGAGGACAACGCCGAGGACGGCGTGCAGATCGAGGCCGTCAACACCAAGGAGCCCGTGCCTCCCGTGACCGGTTCGCTGACCCTGGACAAGACGGACGCGAAGAACGGTCAGCCGCTGCCCGGAGCCGTCTTCGAGCTGTGGCGCGAGAGCAACGACGTGCCGGGGCTCCAGACGACCGGGGGCAACCCGGACACCCTGGCCGACGCGGGCTGCTCGACCGACGAGGACGGGCACTGCACGTTCGACGACCTGCCGCTCGGTGAGTACTACCTCCGCGAGATCGCCGTACCGGAGGGCTACGTCCTGCCGGCGAACCCCGTCTCGGGTCCGTTCGAGGTGACGGAGGAGAACAGCGAGGAGGGCGTCACCGTGGAGCTGGCCAACGACCGCGGTGAGCCGTGCAAGGGCAAGGACTGCAAGGACGACACGCACAAGGCCGCTCGCGGCTGACGCGATCACCCGCCCGGCCGCCCACCCGTGGGCGGCCGGGCTTTTGCGCTGATTGGCTCGGCAGTACACCGTTCCCGTCATCCCGCAGGAGGTCCCGTCGTGCCCCGTCCCCACCGCCTCGTCGGTGCCGCAGTCGCCACGGCGGCCACGGCGCTGCTCTGCACCGCGGCCCCCTCGGCCGCCTCCCCCGGCCGCGACAGCGCGTGCACCGCGCCGGCCGGCCCGTACCAGCGGCAGCTGGAGAAGCACCTCGGGCTGCCCGTCGACGGGCGTCAGTCGGACGCCGACTGCCGGGCCATCCGGTCCTTCCAGACCGAGCGGGGCCGCCCCCACCCCGACGGGTTCGCCGACCTCGGCACGTACCGCGCGATGCTCGTCGTCGAGGCGACGCCGGACCCGAACGCCGCCGGGAACTGCCCCGTCGAGACCGGCCGGGTGACCTGCGTCGACATGGACCGCCAGCTGCTGTGGGTGCAGAAGGGCAAGAAGGTCGCCTTCGGGCCCGTGCCCATCCGTACGGGCCGCGACGCCGAGGAGACGCGGCCCGGGCGGCACACCATCTACTGGCGCGACCGCGACCACGTCTCCGACATCTACGACGACGCCCCGATGCCGTACTCCCAGTTCTTCGACGGCGGTCAGGCGCTGCACGGACACCCGGGCGACCTCTACGACGGCGGCGGCTCGGCGGGCTGCGTCAACCTCACCGTGGACGACGCGGCGAAGCTGTGGGACCTGCTCGCGCTCGACGACGTCGTCTACGTATGGGGTGTGAAGCCCGGCACCGGCGGCTGAGGCCGGTGGCTCAGTCCTCGCCCTCCAGGTTTCCTTCCGTCTCCAGGAAGACCTGGCGCAGTGCTTCGAGGACCGCCGGGTCGGGCTTGGCCCACATGCCGCGCGACTCGGCCTCCAGCAGCCGTTCCGCGATGCCGTGCAGGGCCCACGGGTTGGCCTGTTCGAGGAAGGCGCGGTTGGTGGGGTCCAGCACGTAGGTCTCGGTCAGCTTGTCGTACATCCAGTCCGCGACCACGCCCGTCGTGGCGTCGTACCCGAAGAGGTAGTCGACGGTCGCGGCGAGCTCGAAGGCCCCCTTGTAGCCGTGGCGGCGCATCGCCTCGATCCACTTGGGGTTGACGACGCGGGCGCGGAAGACGCGGGAGGTCTCCTCGGTCAGCGTCCGGGTGCGGACCGTCTCGGGACGGGTCGAGTCCCCGATGTACGCCTCCGGGGCCTTGCCCTTCAACGCGCGGACCGTGGCGACCATGCCGCCGTGGTACTGGAAGTAGTCGTCGGAGTCCGCGATGTCGTGCTCGCGGGTGTCGGTGTTCTTCGCCGCCACCGCGATGCGCTTGTACGCGGTCTCCATCTCCTCCCGGGCCGGGCAGCCGTCCAGGTCGCGGCCGTAGGCGTAGCCGCCCCAGGTCGTGTAGACCTCGGCGAGGTCGGCGTCGGTGCGCCAGTCGCGGGAGTCGATGAGCTGGAGCAGCCCGGCGCCGTACGTGCCGGGGCGGGAGCCGAAGATACGGGTGGTGGCGCGGCGTTCGTCGCCGTGCGCGGCCAGGTCCGCCTGCGCGTGCGCCCGTACGTGGTTGATCTCGGCCGGTTCGTCGAGCGAGGCGGCCAGCCGGACCGCGTCGTCGAGCAGGCCGATGGTGTGCGGGAACGCGTCGCGGAAGAAGCCGCTGATGCGGAGGGTGACGTCGATGCGGGGGCGGCCCAGCTCCTCGGCCGGGATCGCCTCCAGGCCGGTGACGCGGCGCGAGGCGTCGTCCCAGACCGGGCGGATGCCGAGCAGGGCGAAGGCCTCGGCCACGTCGTCGCCGGCGGTGCGCATGGCGCTCGTACCCCAGAGGGAGAGGCCGACGGAGACCGGCCAGTCGCCGTTGTCCTCGCGGTAGCGGTTGAGGAGCGAGTCGGCGAGGGCCTGGCCGGTTTCCCAGGCGAGGCGGGAGGGGACGGCCTTCGGGTCGACGGAGTAGAAGTTGCGGCCGGTCGGGAGGACGTTGACGAGGCCCCGGAGCGGGGAGCCGGAGGGGCCGGCGGGGACGAATCCGCCGTTGAGGGCGTGTACGCAGTGGGTGAGCTCGTCTTCGGTGCGGGCCAGGCGGGGGGCGACCTCGTCGGCCGCGAAATTGAGGATCGCGGCCACGTCCGGGGTCAGGTCGTGGAGGAGCGTGCTGGTCGGCTGCTCGGGGCTCTGCCCCGGACCCCGCTGCTCAATCGCCGCAGGGGCTTGATTTGCCGGTCCGATGGCCGACGGGTCCCAGTTCGCGTCCTCCATCGCCTGGACCAGGGCGCGCGCCCGGTCCTCCACCGTGTCCGCGTCCGTGCGGGTGGCCGCCGACTCGTCCAGGCCCAGGGCCTCGCGAAGGCCGGGGAGGGAGGTCTTGCCGCCCCAGATCTGGCGGGCCCGGAGGATCGCGAGGATCAGGTTGACCCGGGCGGAGCCCGTCGGCGCGGCGCCCAGGACGTGGAGGCCGTCGCGGATCTGGACGTCCTTGATCTCGCAGAGCCAGCCGTCGAGATGCATGATGAAGTCGTCGAAGCCCTCGTCCTCGGGGCGTCCTTCGATGCCCAGGTCGTGGTCGAGCTTCGCGGCCTGGATCAGGGTCCAGATCTGGGCGCGGATCGCCGGCAGCTTGGCCGGGTCCATGGCCGCGATCTGGGCGTGCTCGTCCAGGAGTTGTTCGAGGCGGGCGATGTCACCGTAGCTGTCGGCGCGGGCCATCGGCGGCACCAGGTGGTCGACGAGCGTGGCGTGCACCCGGCGCTTGGCCTGGGTGCCCTCCCCCGGGTCGTTGACGAGGAACGGGTAGACGAGCGGGAGGTCGCCGAGGGCCGCGTCCGGGCCGCACGCGGCGGACAGGCCCGCGTTCTTGCCGGGCAGCCACTCCAGGTTGCCGTGCTTGCCGAGGTGGATCATCGCGTCGGCGCCGAAGCCGTTGTCCTCGGCGCGGGCGGCGATCCAGCGGTAGGCGGCCAGGTAGTGGTGCGAGGGCGGCAGATCGGGATCGTGGTAGATCGCGATCGGGTTCTCGCCGAAGCCGCGCGGCGGCTGGATCAGGATGAGCAGGTTGCCCCGGCGCAGTGCGGCCAGGACGATGTCGCCCTCCGGGTTGCGGGAGCGGTCCACGAACATCTCGCCGGGCGGCGGGCCCCAGTGCTGCTCGACGGCCTCACGGAGTTCGGCGGGGAGCATGGCGTACCAGCGGCGGTAGTCGGCGGCGGGGATGCGGACCGGGTTGCGGGCGAGCTGTTCCTCGGTGAGCCACTCCTGGTCGTGGCCGCCCGCCTCGATGAGGGCGTAGATCAGCTCGTCGCCGTCGCCGGACGCGAGGCCGGGGACCTCCTCCGTACCGAAGTCGTAGCCCTCCTCGCGCAGTCGGCGCAGCAGGGCGACCGCGCTGGCGGGGGTGTCGAGGCCGACGGCGTTGCCGATACGGGAGTGCTTGGTCGGGTACGCGGAGAGGACGAGCGCGAGGCGCTTCTCGGCGTTCGGGATGTGGCGCAGCCGGGCGTGGCGGACGGCGATGCCGGCGACGCGGGCGGCTCGTTCGTCGTCGGCGACGTAGGAGGGCAGCCCGTCCTCGTCGATCTCCTTGAAGGAGAACGGGACGGTGATCAGGCGGCCGTCGAACTCGGGGACGGCGATCTGGCTCGCGGCGTCCAGCGGGGAGACGCCCTCGTCGTTGTCCTGCCAGTCGGTGTGGGAGCTGGTGAGGCAGAGCGCCTGGAGGATCGGGACGTCGAGCGCGGTGAGGGCGCCCGCGTCCCAGGACTCGTCGTCGCCGCCGGCCGACGCCTCGGCGGGCCGGGTGCCGCCCGCCGCGAGGACCGTGGTGACGATCGCGTCGGCGGACCGCAGGGTCTCGATCAGCTCGGGTTCGGGGGTGCGCAGCGAGGCGACGTACAGCGGGAGGGCGCGGGCGCCCTGGGCCTCGACGGCGCGGCACAGCGTCTCGATGAACGCGGTGTTGCCGCTCATGTGGTGGGCGCGGTAGTAGAGCACCGCGACCGTGGGGGCGCCGTCCAGGGTCTCGCGGGGCGTGCGCTCCAGCGGGCCCCAGGAGGGCGCGGCGGCGGGGGGTTCGAAGCCGTGGCCGGTGAGCAGGACGGTGTCGGACAGGAAGCGGGCGAGCTGGTCCAGGTTGGCGGGGCCGCCGTGCGCGAGGTAGGCGTGGGCCTCGGCGGCGATGCCGATCGGGACGGTGGACGCGGCCATCAGCTGGGCGTCGGGGGCCTGTTCGCCGGTGAGGACGACGACGGGGCGGCCGGTGGCCAGGACCTGGTCGAGTCCGTCCTGCCAGGCGCGGACACCGCCGAGGAGGCGAACGACGACGAGGTCGGTGCCTTCCAGCAGGGCGGGCAGGTCCTGGAGCGGGAGCCGGGAGGGGTTCGCGTACCGGTAGCTGACCGGTCCGCCGGAGGCGCGGGCGCTGAGCAGGTCGGTGTCGGACGTCGACAGGAGCAGGATCATGCGGCGTCTGGCCTTCCTCGGGGTGTCCACGCCCCGGGCGGTGTCGAGAGCTCCCCTGCCCGGACCTGCCGAACGTACGGGGAAGGGAGTTCCTGGCTCGCCCGGTCCCGGTGGGACCAAGCTCACAGTGGCGGGACCGCGCCGGATTCACACCGGGCTTCCTCCCCTGTCGCCGTCTGTGGCGACGACGGACCCGGAGGTCCGTCACTGGGCATAGTAAGGGCCCGGGGGCGACGATGGGTCATACGGATCGGATGAGATGGTCGGTATGCTCGCCGCCATGCCTCCCCCAGCCCCCCGTTTCGCGCAGCCCGGTGACGCCCGTTTCCGGGCTCGTGGCGACGCCTGTCCCGGTGCGCTGCGGCTCCACCGGGCGGACGACGGGGCGTTGGCGCGGGTCCGGGTGCCTGGTGGCGTGCTGTCCTGGGAGCAGGCGGACGGGCTGCGGGAGTTGGCCGGCCGACTGGGCGATGGTGAGCTGTATCTCACTTCGCGCGGCAATGTGCAGCTGCGCGGGCTGGGTGCGGAGTGCGGCGGTGAACTGGCCTCCCGGATGAACGAAATGGGGCTTTTGCCCTCCGAACGGCATGAGCGGGTCCGCAATGTGGTGGCCTCCCCGCTGTCCGGGCTCGACGGTCTCGGTGTCCGCGACGTCCGCCCGTGGCTGACCGCGCTGGACGCGCTGGTGTGCGCGAGCGGGGAGGCGATCGGACTTTCGGGCCGGTTCCTGTTCGCGCTCGACGACGGACGCGGCGATGTGGACGCACTGGGCGCGGATGTGACGCTGCGGGCGCGGGGAGGCGGGGACGCGGAGCTGCGGGTCGGGGCGCTGGAGTCGGTGGCGCTGGTTCCGGCGGACGAGGCGCCGGGGGCCGCGCTGCTCGCGGCGCTGGCGTTCCTGGAGGCGGCGGGAGGGACCGGCGGCGCCTCGGGTTCACGTAGTTCTTCCGGTTCCGGTGCGTGGCGGGTGGCGGAGCTGGCGGACGGCGGTGCGTCGTTGTTCGACGCGGTGGTACGGCGGTTGCGTGCCTCCGGGCTGCCCGTCGACCTCGGGACCGTACCGGTGCCGGACGCGGCTCCCCCGGCGCTCGGCGTGGTGACCGGCCCCGGGGACACGGACGCGCTGTCCGTCGGGCTGCCGCTCGGGCGGGCCGACGCGGCGCGGTGGCGGGCGCTGACGGACCTCGCCCGGGACCACGGCGCCGGCGAACTGCGGCTCACCCCGTGGCGCGGAGTCGTCGTACCCGGCGTGCGGCGGGACCGGGCGCCCGGAGCGCTCGACGCGATGGAGGCCGTCGGCCTGGTCACCGGGGACCGCTCGCCGTGGACCGGGGTGGGCGCCTGCGTCGGGCGGCCCGGATGCGCCAAGTCCCTGGCCGATGTGCAAGGTGACGCGGCGGCGGCCCTGCCCGTCGCACCGCGCGCGGACGCGCTGCCGGTCCACTGGTCCGGGTGCGAACGGCGGTGCGGCCACCCCCGTGGCGAGTGGGTCGACGTCGTCGCCGGACCGGACGGCGGCTACCGGGTCTCCGTCGTACGGGACGGCGGGCGGACCGGGGAGCCCCAGCACGTCACCGGCGACCCCGCCGCGCTGGCCACCGCCGTGGCGACGGCCCGCATCACCCGTAACTGACCGCACGACCCCACGACTTCCTGCCCGACCCCCGCCCGATGAAGAGAGCGACACCACTGTGCACGAGTACGAGAAGGACGGACCGGCCATCTATCGCCAGTCCTTCGCCACCATCCGGGCGGAGGCGGACCTCGCCGGCCTGCCCGCGGACGTGAGCCAGGTCGCGGTCCGGATGATCCACGCCTGCGGCATGGTCGACCTCGTACGCGACATCGGCTATTCGCCCGGCGCGGTCGCCCGCGCCCGCGCCGCGCTGCGGGCCGGCGCACCCATCCTGTGCGATGTGGCCATGGTCGCCAGCGGTGTCACCCGCAAGCGGCTGCCCGCGGACAACGAGGTCGTGTGCACCCTGTCCGACCCGGCGGTGCCCGGGCTCGCGGCGGAGCTGGGCACGACCCGCTCGGCGGCGGCCCTGGAGCTGTGGCGGGACCGCCTGGAGGGTGCGGTCGTGGCCGTCGGGAACGCGCCGACCGCCCTGTTCCGGCTGCTCGAAATGATCGAGGAGGGGGCCCCGCGCCCGGCGGCGGTCATCGGAGTGCCGGTCGGCTTCGTCGGCGCCGCCGAGTCCAAGGACGCCCTGGCCGCCCACCCGTCCGGTCTCGACCACCTGATCGTGCGCGGCCGCCGCGGCGGGAGCGCCATCGCCGCCGCCGCGCTCAACGCCATCGCCAGCGAGGAAGAGTGACCGTGAGCGAGCAGAACTCGGGACGGCTGTACGGGGTCGGGCTCGGCCCCGGCGACCCGAACCTGATGACCCTGCGCGCGGTGGAGGTCATCGCCGGGGCGGACGTCGTCGCGTACCACAGCGCCCGGCACGGCCGGTCGATCGCCCGTTCCATCGCGGCGAAGCACCTGCGCGCCGACCACATCGAGGAGGCCCTGGTCTACCCCGTCACGACGGAGACCACGGACCACCCGGGCGGCTACCGGGGCGCGTTGGAGGACTTCTACACCGAGGCGGCTGCCCGGCTCGCCGTGCACCTGGACGCGGGGCGCACGGTCGCCGTGCTCGCCGAGGGCGACCCGATGTTCTACGGCTCGTACATGCACATGCACAAGCGACTGGCCGACCGCTACCCGACCGAGGTGGTCCCCGGGGTCACCTCGGTCAGCGCGGCGGCCGCACGGCTCGGCACCCCGCTCGCGGAGGGCGAGGAGGTCCTGACGATCCTGCCCGGCACCCTGCCGGAGGAGGAGCTGACCGCCAGGCTGGCCGCGACCGACGCGGCCGTGGTGATGAAGCTCGGCCGTACCTTCCCCGCCGTGCGCCGGGCGTTCGAGGCGTCGGGCCGGCTGCCCGAGGCCCGCTACGTCGAGCGCGCCACGATGGCCGGTGAGCGGCTGGGCGAACTCGCGGACACGGAGGCGGACTCGGTGCCGTACTTCGCGGTCGCCGTCCTGCCGAGCCGGATCGACGCCCGCCCCGAACGGGCCCCGGGCGACGGCGAGGTGGCGGTCGTCGGCACGGGTCCGGCGGGCCCGCTGTGGCTGACGCCCGAGACGCGCGGCGCGCTGGCCGCCGCCGACGACCTGGTCGGCTACACCACGTACCTGGACCGGGTGCCGGTCCGGCCGGGGCAGATACGGCACGGCTCGGACAACAAGGTGGAGTCGGAGCGGGCCGAGTTCGCGCTCGACCTGGCGCGGCGCGGGCGGCGGGTGGCCGTCGTGTCCGGCGGCGACCCCGGGGTCTTCGCCATGGCGACGGCGGTCCTCGAAGTGGCGTCGCAGGAGGAGTACGCGGACGTGCCGGTGCGGGTGCTGCCCGGGGTGACGGCGGCCAACGCGGCGGCGGCCCGGGCGGGTGCGCCGCTGGGCCACGACTACGCGACGATCTCGCTCTCGGACCGGCTCAAGCCGTGGGAGGTCATCGCGGAGCGGCTGCGGGCCGCCGCGTCGGCGGACCTGGTGCTCGCGCTGTACAACCCCGGTTCGCGGAGCCGGACCTGGCAGGTCGGCAAGGCCCGCGACCTGCTCCTCGAACACCGCTCGCCGGACACGCCCGTGGTCCTCGGCCGGGACGTCGGCGGACCGGCCGAGAGCGTACGGACCGTGCGCCTGGCGGACCTCGATCCGGCCGACGTGGACATGCGCACGATCCTCGTCGTCGGGTCGTCGCAGACCCGGTGGGAACGGCGGGGCGAGGACCGGCAGATCGTGTGGACGCCCCGCCGCTACCCGGAGAACTGATCCGTCAGCCAGGCCAGCGCCTCCTCCGGTCCGCCGGCCACCGCGCCCCCCTCGGGGACCGGTGGCCGGCGGACCACCACGACCGGGATGCCCGCCTCGCGGGCGGCGGCCAGCTTGGGGGCGGTGGCGGCGCCGCCGCTGTCCTTGGTGACGAGGACGTCGATCCGGTGGCGGCGGATCAGCTCGCGCTCTCCTTCGAGGGTGAAGGGGCCCCGGTCGAGCAGGGTCTCCATGCGCGCCGGGTACGGCGGTTCCGGGGCGTCCACGGACCGCGTCAGGAACCACAGGCCGTCCAGGCCCGCGAAGGCGGCGAGCCCCATCCGCCCGGTGGTGAGGAAGACGCGCCGCCCCAGGGCGGGCAGTGCGTCGGCCGCCTCGGCCAGGGAGCCGACCGGGTGCCAGTCGTCGCCGTCCCCGGGCACCCAGCCGGGCCGGCGCAGCATGAGCAGGGGAACATGGGCGGCGGCAGCGGCGCGGGCCGCGTTGAAGGTGATCGTCCCGGCGAAAGGATGGGTGGCGTCGATGAGCGCGCGCACCCGGTGCGAGCGGAGCCAGTCCGCGAGCCCCTCGGCTCCGCCGAAGCCCCCGACCCGGACTTCCCCCGGCGGGAGCTTCGGCCGGGCCACCCGGCCGGCCAGTGAGCTGGTGACCCTGCTCCCGGCGGGCAGCCGGGCCACCAGCAACTCGGCGAGGCGGCGGGCCTCCGTCGTCCCGCCCAGAATCAGTACGTGCACAGGGACCATCCATGAGTGAGGCGAAAGGCGGGCGCGGCGCCCAACTCAAGCACACCGGTCTGCGGCCCGGGTGGACGACCGGTGCCTGCGCCACCGCCGCCGCGACGGCCGCGTACACGGCGCTGCTGAACGGCGACTTCCCCGACCCGGTCACCATCACGCTGCCCCGGGGACAGACCCCGGCGTTCGCGCTGGCCGTGGAGGAGCTGGCCGACGGGCGGGCGACGGCGGGCGTGGTGAAGGACGCGGGCGACGACCCGGACGTGACGCACGGCGCCCTGGTGCGGGCGAGCGTGCGGGCGCTGCCGGCGGGCTCGGGCGTGGTGTTCCGGGCCGGGCCCGGTGTGGGCACGGTTACGCTGCCGGGGCTGCCGCTGGAGGTCGGCGAGCCGGCCGTCAACCCGGTGCCGCGCCGGATGATCCGGGAGCACATCGCGCGGGTCGCGGCGGCGCACGGCGGGTCCGGGGACGTCGAGGTGACGGTCGGCGTGGACCACGGCGAGGAGATCGCCCGCTCCACCTGGAACCCGCGCCTGGGCATCCTGGGCGGGCTGTCGATCCTTGGCACGACAGGGGTGGTGGTGCCGTACTCCTGCTCGGCGTGGATCGACTCCATCCGCCGGGGTGTGGACGTGGCGCTCGCGGCCGGGCACACCCATGTGGCCGGCTGCACGGGCTCGACCTCGGAGAAGACGGTGGTGGCCGAGTACGGGCTGCCGGAGATCGCGCTGCTCGACATGGGTGACTTCGCGGGCGCGGTGCTCAAGTACGTACGCCGTCACCCGGTGGACCGGCTGACCATCTGCGGCGGGTTCGCCAAGCTGTCGAAGCTCGCCGCCGGCCATCTGGACCTGCACTCGGGGCGCTCCCAGGTCGACAGGGGTTACCTGGCGGAGCTGGCCCGGCGCGGCGGCGCGGACGAAGCGCTGGCCGCCGGGATCGCCGTCGCCAACACTGGCCTCGCCGCACTCCAGTTGTGCCAGGCACACGGGGTGCCGCTGGGCGATCTGGTCGCCGTGGCGGCGCGGGACGAGGCGCTGTCGGTGCTGCGGGGAGCGCCGGTGGCCGTGGACGTGATCTGTATCGACCGGGCGGGCACGGTGGTGGGGCGCAGCTCGGTGCGCTGACCCGCCCGGCCGGGTGGTCAGCAGGTGTGGCGGTCGCGGGCGGGCGAGTAGAGGTGGCTGTCGCGGAACTGCTCGGCGCCCAGGGTGCGGCCGACCATGATGACGGCGGTACGGATGACACCCGCCGCCTTCACCTGTTCGGCGATGTCCTCCAGCGTGCCGCGCAGGACCAGTTCGTCGGGGCGGGAGGCCATGGCGACGACGGCGGCCGGGCAGTCGGCCCCGTAGTGCGGCAGCAGCTCCTCGACGACGCGGTCCACGTAACGGGCGGCCAGGTGCAGGACGATCAGGGCGCCGCTGCGGCCGAGCGTCGCCAGGTCCTCGCCCTCGGGCATGGCGGTGGCCCGCTGGGCGATGCGGGTCAGGATGACGGTCTGGCCGACGGTCGGCACGGTCAGCTCGCGCTTGAGGGCGGCGGCCGCCGCCGCGAACGCGGGGACGCCGGGCACCACTTCGTACGGCACGCCTGCCTCGTCGAGGCGGCGCATCTGCTCGTTGACCGCGCTGAACACGGAGGGGTCGCCGGAGTGCAGCCGCGCCACGTCGTGGCCGGCCCGGTGCGCCTCGACCAGTTCGGCGGTGATCTGCTCGATGTCGAGCTGTGCGGTGTCCACGAGCCGGGCGTCGTCCGGGCACTCGGCCAGGAGTTCGCGGGGCACCAGACTGCCCGCGTACAGGCACACCCCGCAGGCGGCGAGCGTGCGGGCGCCGCGCACCGTGATCAGGTCGGCGGCGCCGGGGCCCGCGCCGATGAAGTACACGGTCATCTGTCGTCTCCTGAGGGTCGAGCGGGGGGCGTTGCGGTGTCCGAGGGCTTGCGTACGGACCACTGGGTGACGGGCATCGCCTGGCGCCAGCCGGTGAAGGTGCCGACCGGCACGGCGTGGGACACGGCGAGACGTACCAACTCACCGCCGTGCTCCTTGTGCTGAGCGGCGAGCAGCGCTTCGGACTCCAGGGTGACCGTGTTGGCGACCAGCCGGCCGCCGGGCGGGAGGGCCGCGAGACAGGTGTCGAGGAGGCCGGGCGCGGTGAGGCCGCCGCCGATGAACACGGCGTCCGGTACCGGGAGTTGGTCGAGGCAGTCGGGCGCGCGTCCGGTGACGACGCGGAGGCCGGGCACGCCGAGGCGGGCGGCGTTCTCCTCGATGCGTGCCGCGCGGACGGGATCGCGTTCCACGGTGACGGCCCGGCAGGAGGGGTGGGTGCGCATCCACTCGATGGCGATCGATCCCGATCCGCCGCCGATGTCCCACAGGAGTTCGCCGGGGGCGGGAGCGAGCACGCCCAGGGTGACGGCCCGGATGTGACGCTTGGTCAGCTGCCCGTCGTGGGCGTACGCCTCGTCGGGCAGGCCCGGTACGGCTCCGAGGCGCAGCGCCCCGGGCGCGGTGCGGCACTCGACGGCGATGACGTTGAGCGGGTCCCCGGCCGGGTGGTCCCAGGTGTCGGCCACGCCCTCGGCGCATGCCTCGCCCTCGCCGCCGAGCTGCTCCAGGACCCGCAGGCGGCTGGGCCCGAAACCGTGGTCGCGCAGCAGTGCGGCGACCGTGGCCGGGGTGGTGGCGTCGGCGCTGAGGACGAGGAGCCGGCGGCCGTCGTGCAGGGCGGCGGCGAGCCGGGCGGCGGGGCGGCCGACGAGGGTGACGACCTCGGTGTCCTCCAGCGGCCAGCCGACGCGGGCGCAGGCGTAGGACACGGACGAGGGGTGCGGCAGGACGCGCAGCCGGTCCGGGCCAAGGACCTCGGTGAGCGCGCGGCCGATGCCGTAGAACATGGGGTCGCCGCTGGCCAGGACGGTGATGCGGCGGTCCGCGTGCGCGGCGAGCAGGCCGGGGACGGCGGGGCGCAGCGGCGAGGGCCAGGGCACGCGGTCGCCGGCGCACTCCGGCGGGAGCAGGCCGAGCTGGCGTCCGGCACCGATGAGGACCTGAGCGTCCCGCAGCGCGTCGCGCGCCGGCCCGGTGAGCCCGGGCCAGCCGTCGGCGCCGATCCCGACCACGGTCACTGCGGGCGGGAGGGGGTGCTCGGGGGTCACGGACGGTACCTCGGGTCTCGGGGGCTGGCGCACCCGCACTCTACTGGCCGGTCACGGGCGCCCCTCGAACAGGCCCCACCTGCGGGATAGCCCGCGCGGACACGCCTCGGACCTTTCTCCAAGAGATGACGCACCTGCCATGTGGTTTCCCATAGAAAGCTGCAAATGCGAAGCGATCACCACTATTCTTTGGCACATGCTGTTCGCTGTCATCGGGTGGTCCGCTCGCCGGCCCGGCGGCATCGGCCCGACGCGTTCCCAAGGAGTCCCGACCCTCATGTCGTTCATCCCCGCCCTCACCCGCCGCCGCGCGGCGGCCGCTCTCGTCGCCGTGGGCCTGCTCGCGCCGCTCACCGCGTGCGGCAGCGACGACGACACGAAGGATCCGGGCACCGGCTCCAGCGCGTCCGCGTCCGGCGTGCCCGCCGCCGACCTCACCGTCCTCGCCGCGTCCTCGCTCACCGATGTGTTCAAGGAGGCGGGCGCGGCGTACGAGAAGGAGCACCCGGGGACGAAGGTGACGTTCTCCTTCGCCGGGTCGCAGGAGCTGGCCGCGCAGGTGAAGCAGGGTGCGCCCGCCGACGCCCTGGTCACCGCCGACACGAAGACGATGGACGGGCTGAAGCCGGACACCGGCACGCCGACGGTCATCGCCGAGAACCGTCTCGTCATCGCCACCGGCAAGGGCAACCCGGAGAAGGTCGAGAACCTCAAGGACCTGGCCGACACCGAGCTGAAGGTGGTACTCGCCGCGCCCGAGGTGCCGGTGGGCCGGTACAGCAAGCAGATCCTGGACGCCCAGAAGATCACCGTGAAGCCGGTCTCCCAGGAGCCCAACGTGCGCGCGGTGCTGAGCAAGGTCCGGCTGGGCGAGGCGGACGCCGGGCTCGTCTACAAGACGGACGTCTCCGCAGCCGCCGGCAAGGTCGACTCGGTCGACATCCCGGACGAGCAGAACGCGGTCGCCTCGTACCCGGCGGCGACGCTCAGGGGCAGCAAGCACAGTGCGGCGGCCGAGGCGTTCGTGAAGTGGCTGTCGAGCCCCGAGGCCCGGAAGTTCCTGGCCGACGCCGGCTTCCAGCAGCCGTAACGTAGACGGGGGCCCGCGCACGGGTCGGGCCCCCAAGTCCCAGGGATTCCCGATGAACCGTCCCCGCCCCCGCGCACCGATCGTGCTGGCGCTCCCCGCGCTGCTGGCCGTGGCGTTCCTGCTGCTGCCGCTGGCCGGCATCCTCGCCCGCACCTCGTGGGGCGAGCTGGGCGGCCACCTCACCGGCGAGGCCACCACCCAGGCGCTGACGCTGTCGCTGATCGTCTCGGGCTGGGCGCTGGTCCTCTCGCTCGCCCTCGGGGTGCCGCTGGCCTGGCTGCTGGCCCGGGTCGACTTCCCCGGCAAGGTCTTCGTCCGCTCGCTGGTGCTGCTGCCGATGGTGCTGCCGCCCACGGTGGGCGGTGTCGCCCTGCTCCTCGGCTTCGGCCGGCGGGGGCTGCTCGGACCGTGGCTGGAGGACTGGTTCGGCGTCACGCTGCCCTTCCACACCTCCGGCGCCGTGCTCGCCGCGACCTTCGTCGCCATGCCGTTCCTGGTCATCAGCCTCGAAGGCGCGCTCGGCGGACTGCGGCCCCGCTACGAGGAGACGGCCGCGTCCCTGGGGGCTTCGCCGGTACGGGTGTTCTTCACGGTCACGCTGCCGATGGTCGCCCCCGGTCTCGCCGCCGGTGCGGCGCTGACCTGGGCGCGGGCGCTCGGCGAGTTCGGCGCGACCATCACGTTCGCGGGCAACCTACCGGGCACCACGCAGACGCTGCCCCTCCAGGTCTACCTGCTCCTCCAGGACAGCCCGGAGGCCGCCACCTCGGTCTCCCTGCTGCTTCTCGTCATCGCGATGGCGGTGCTGCTGGCGCTGCGCGGGCGGTGGACCGGGACGCCGCAGGCACGTACGCGGAGGCGGGAGGTCATCGACGAGGAGCCCGGGGCGGCCGCCGCTACGGGGGACGCTCCCGAGGCCGTACGGGAGGACTGGCCGCTGCACGCCGAGGTCACCGGCTTCAACGAGCTGACGCTCGACGCGGACGCCGGCACCACCATCGCCGTCGTCGGCCCCAACGGCGCGGGCAAGACGACCCTCCTGCGCGCCCTCCTCGGCCTCACCCCGCGCGCCCACGCCCGGCTCCGGCTCGGCGGCACCGACGTCACCGCCCTGCCCGCCCACCGCAGGGGCGTCGCCTGGGTGCCGCAGGACGGCGCACTGTTCCCGCACCTGAGCACCCTCGCCAACACGGCGTACGGGCTGCGCGCCCGGGGCGTGCCGCGCGCCGAGGCCCGCCGAAGCGCCCAGGAGTGGCTGGACCGGCTCGGCGTCGGGCACCTCGCCTCCCGCCGGCCCGCCCAGGTCTCGGGCGGCCAGGCCCAACGCGTCGCGCTGGCCCGTGCGCTGGCCGCCCGCCCCCGCCTCCTGCTCCTGGACGAACCGCTCGCCGCGCTCGACCAGACCACCCGGTCCCAGGTCCGGCACACCCTGCGCCGCCACCTCGAAGGCTTCGGCGGCGTCTGCCTCATCGTCACCCACGACCCGGTCGAGGCCGTCGCGCTGGCCGACCGGGTCCTCGTCCTGGAGGAGGGCCGCACGCTCCAGGACGCCCCGCCCGCCGAAGTGACCCGGCACCCGCGCTCCCCCTGGGTCGCCCGGATGCTCGGCCGCAACGCATGGACGGGGACGGCCACCGCCGACGGGCTCGCACCGGCGGGCGGCGGTCACCTCGTCGTCGCCGACCCGCTGCCCGCCGGGGCGCCCGCGCTCGCGGTCATCGCGCCCGAAGCCGTCTCCGTACACCGGGAGAAGCCCACCGGGAGCCCGCGCAACGTGTGGCCCGGCACGGTGCGGGAGATCGCCTCGGGCGGGAGCCGGCTCCGGGTGCTCGTCGGGTCGGAGCAGGCGCCGGACCTGGTCGCCGAGATCACCCCGCAGTCCGCCGCCGAACTGTCCCTCGCGGACGGGGTGGCGGTGTGGACCAGTGTCAAGGCGACCGAAGTGACGCTCGTGGCGCTCTGAACGGCGGGTCAGTAGACGTCGCGCACATACCGCTTGTCGGCGGCGAGCTGCTTCACGTACAGCGCGGCGGCTTCCGGGTCCAGGCCGCCGTGCGCGACGGCGATGTCCCGCAGTGCCCGGTCGACGTCCTTGGCCATGCGGGCCGCGTCGCCGCACACGTAGAAGTGGGCGCCGTCGCGCAGCCAGGACCACAGTTTGGCGCCGTGCTCGCGCATCCGGTCCTGTACGTACACCTTGGCGCGCTGGTCGCGGGAGAAGGCGGTGTCCAGGCGGGTGAGGGTGCCGTCCGCGAGGAAGGACGTCAGCTCCTCCTCGTAGAAGAAGTCGGTGGCCCGGTGCTGTTCCCCGAAGAACAGCCAGTTGGGGCCGGGGTCGCGGCGGGCGCGGCGCTCCTCCAGGAAGCCGATGAAGGGGGCCACGCCGGTGCCCGGGCCCACCATGACCATGGGCGCGTCGGGGCGGGCCGGCGGCCGGAAGTGCGGGGCGCGGCGCACGAAGACCGGGACGCCGGTGTCGGGGGCCGCGTCCGCGAGGAACGGCGAGCAGACACCGGCGCGCGGGCGGCCGTTGAGGTTCTCGTAGCGGACGACGGAGACCGTCAGGGAGAGGCGGTCGGGTTCGGTGAGCGGGCTGGACGATATCGAGTACAGGCGCGGCTGGAGCGGCTTGAGGATGCCCGCCCACTCCTCGGGGGTGGCCTTGACGGGGTACTCGGCGAGGACGTCGACGGCCTGCCGGCCCCAGGACCAGCGGGCCAGCTCGCCCTTGTTGTCGGGCCGCAGCATCTTCTTCAGGTCCCGGTCGCCGGTGCGTTCGGTGACGAAGCCGAGCAGGGCGGGGGTGAGCCGGGTGATGTCCAGGTGGCTGTGGAGGGCGTCGCCCAGCCGCAGGCCACCGAGGCCGGAGACCTCGATCTCCGCGTCGGCGTCGAGCCCGGTGACGGTGAGCCATTCCGCCACCAGGCCGGGGTGGTTGGCGGCGTGGACGCCGAGCGCGTCCCCGGCCGCGTACTCCAGGGCGGTCCCGGTGCCGCTGGTGTCGAAGGTGAACCGGCGGACCTCCTTCCCGGAGCCGGGCAGGCCGAGCAGCCGGTTCCCGGCCAGCCGGGCGGTGACGGGCGCGGGCTTGGGGGTGCGGGCCGGGGCGGGCGCGGGGGCCGGCTGGGGCGCCGGGGCCGGGTCTCCGGCCGGGGCGGTGAGACCGGCGAGTACCTGGTCGAGCCAGCTCAGCGCGGACGGTTCGTAGTCGGGTTCGCAGTCGGTACGCGGGGCGAGGCGGACGGCCCCCAGCTCGTCCAGGCGGCTGTCGAGCCGGCGCCCGTGCCCGCAGAAGTCGTCGTACGAGGAGTCGCCGAAGGCCAGCACGGCGTACCGCCTGCCGTCCAGCGGCGGGAGGTCCGCCGCCGTCAGGGCCTCCCAGAATCCGGAGCCGTTGTCGGGGGCGTCGCCGTCCCCGAACGTGCTGGTGATCAGGAGGAGGTCGGCGGCGGGCGGCAGGGCGCGCGGGTCGGCCTCGTCCATGCCGAGGAGCCGGGCGCGGTGGCCCGTGGCGGTCAGCCGGTCGGCGGTGGCGACGGCGAACTCCTCCGCGTTGCCCGTCTGGGAGGCCCACAGCACGACCACCTCGCGACCGGGGGCCTCGGCGGCTGCGGGCTCGGGGTCCGGGTCGGGCTGTCCGGTGCGCGAGTACATGCCGGCCAGGACGCCGTTGACCCAGCGGGCGTGCTCGGCGCTGAAGGGCGCGCCGGGCGGGAGGACGGGTACGCCGGGAGCGCCCAGGGGCAGCCCGGCGAGGAAGCCGACCAGGTACTGCCTCTCGTGCTCGGCGAGGACCGGGGGCGGAGTGGTCTCCAGGCCGAAGACGGCGGCGGCCGCCGTAGACGCGTGGGTCGCGGATTCCACCGGTGCCGCTTCCACCGGTACCGCGACGGGAGCGGGCGCCGCCGCGACCTTCGTCAGGGTCACCGCGCACACCTTGAACTCCGGCTGGAAGGAGACCGGGTCCACGGAGTCGCTGGTCACGGCGTTGACGCTGAGGTACTCACCGAAGAGGTCGTTCCAGTGGAAGGGCGCGAAGCAGCAGCCCGAAGCCACCCGGTCGGTGACGACGGCGGGCAGCACGGCCCGCCCGCGCCGGGACTCGACCTCCACCGAGTCGCCCTCCGCGATCCCGAGCCGTTCCGCGTCCTCGGGGTGCACCTCGACGAACGGGCCGGGGTCGAGCCGGTTGAGCTTGGCGACCTTGCCGGTCTTGGTGAGGGTGTGCCACTGGTGCTGGACCCGCCCGGTGTTGAGCAGGAACGGGTAGTCGTCGTCCGGCAGTTCGGCGGCCGGGATGTGGGGGCGGGCGAAGAAGCGGGCGCGTCCGGTGGGGGTCGGGAAGACCGGTCCGGAGCCGTCCGGGGCGAGGTAGCGGATGGGGTTGCGGGCCGGCCCGCCGGCGGTGGGCGCGGGCCACTGGACGGGGGCGGTGCGCAGCCGTTCGTACGTCACGCCCCGCAGGTCGTAGCCGGTGCGGGGGTTCGCGGCACGCTTGATCTCCTCGAAGACCTCCTCGGCGCTGTCGTACGTGAAGGCGTCCTCGTACCCCATGGCGCAGGCGATACGGGCGATGATCCGCCAGTCCGCGAGGGCCTCGCCGGGCGGCTCGACGGCCGGGCGGGCGAGGGTGAGATTGCGTTCGCTGTTGACGAGCACGCCCTCCGCCTCGCTCCACAGGGCGCCGGGCAGGACGACGTCGGCGTAGGCGTTGGTCTCGGTGTCGGCGAACACGTCCTGGGTGATGACGAGTTCGGCCGCCTCCAGGGCCTCGATGACCGTACGGCGGTTGGCGACGGAGGCGACGGGGTTGGTGCAGATGATCCAGCACGCCTTGATGTCGCCGGCCGCCATCCGCTCGAACATCTCGACGGTGCCCCGGCCGCACTCGTCCTTGCGCAGGGTGCCGGGGGCCAGGCCCCACAGCTCCTCCGTGAAGGCCCGGTCCTCGTCGTCCAGGAGTGAGCGCTGCCCGGGGAGGCCCGGCCCCATGTAGCCCATCTCGCGGCCGCCCATGGCGTTGGGCTGGCCGGTGAGTGAGAGGGGCCCGCTGCCGGGGCGGCAGATCGCCCCGGTCGCCAGGTGCAGGTTGATCAGCGCATTGGTGTTCCAGGTGCCGTGCGTGGACTGGTTGAGCCCCATCGTCCAGCAGCTCGTCCACTCCCCCGCCTCGCCGATCCACCGGGCGGCGCGGCGGATGTCCTCCTCCGGGATGCCGGTGATCGCGGCGACGGCCTCGGGCGCGTAGTCCGCGAGGAACTCCGGCATCGCCTCCCAGCCCTCGGTGTGCTCCGCGACGAACGCGGGGTCGGTGTGGCCGTTCGCGTGGAGGAGGTGCAGGAGGCCGTTGAGGAGGGCCAGGTCGGTGCCGGGGTTGATCCGCAGGAAGAGGTCGGCCTTGTCGGCGGTGGCGTTGCGCCGGGGGTCGACGACGATCAGCCTGGCGCCCGCCTTGACCCGGTCGAGGAGGCGCAGGAAGAGGATGGGGTGGCAGTCGGCCATGTTGGCGCCGATGACCAGGAAGACGTCCGCGCGGTCCAGGTCGTCGTAGGAGCCGGGCGGCCCGTCGGCGCCGAGCGACAGCTTGTAGCCGCTGCCCGCGCTCGCCATGCACAGCCGCGAGTTGGACTCCATGCGGCTGGTCCGGACGAACCCCTTGGCCAGCTTGTTCGCCAGGTACTGCGCCTCCATGCTCATCTGCCCGGACACGTACAGTGCGACCGCGTCCGGCCCGTGCTCGTCGATGATCGCCCGCAGCCGCCGCGCGGTCGACGCGACCGCCTCGTCCACGGGCACCGGCACCGGTTCCGCCCCGCGCTCGGGCCGCGTCAGCGCGGTGGTCAGCCGGCCGGGCGCGGCGAGCATGTCGGCGGTCGTCGCACCCTTGGTGCAGAGCCGCCCGGCGTTCGCGGGGTGCGTCTTGTCCCCCGACGCCTTGAGGACCGTACGGCGCCCGTCCGGCCCGGCCGCGATGTCGAGGACCATGCCGCAGCCCACCCCGCAGTACGAGCAGACCGTACGGACCTGAGTGGCGTCGGCCGACGAGCTCTGTGGGGGCACCGGGGAGACCTTCCGTGAATCGGATCGTCCTCCGACGGTAGGAAGCGGCCGTTACGCCGGTGTGGCCCCGGCGGATCATGGGCGGTAACGCTCGCCGCACACCGGACGGGCCGCCGGTGTGAGAAGGCGGCCCGGTCAGGTCTCCTCGGTGAGCTGTTCGTCCAGATCGTCGAAGAGGAGGCTCGCGTGGTCGACCTGCCCGGTCCGGTACGCGGAGCGCGCCACCAGGTGCGCGGCGACCGGGCCGGTCATCAGCTGGAAGAAGCCGATCAGCCCGAGCGTGGCGAGGTCCATGCCGCTGCGCAGCCGCAGCGCCACCCCGGCGAGCACGATCAGCATGCCGAGCGCCTGCGGTTTGGTCGCGGCGTGGCTGCGGGAGAGCACGTCCGGCAGGCGCAGCATGCCGATCACGCCGAGCAGGCAGATCGCGGCGCCGAGCAGCACCAGCGCCGCGCCCGCCGTGTCGAGGATCTGGAGCCACACGGTCATGAGGTCCCGCCCTCGTGGTCGTGCGGACGGCCCGGGGGCCGGTCGCGTACGGCGATGAAGCGGGCGATGCCGACCGAGCCGGTGAAGCCGAGGATGGCGAGGACCAGCATGATCGGGAAGTAGAACGGGTCGCGCGCGAAGGCCGACTTGGCGCCGAGTCCGGCGATGATCAGGGCGGCGCAGACGTCCAGGGCGATGGCCCGGTCCAGCATCGAGGGGCCGCGCCAGATGCGCGCGAGGAGCAGCGCGCCGGCGACGAGGATCAGGACGACGGCTGCCACGAGCAGCGCCCGGTCCACGGTCTGGGGTGTGCTCATGGCCTGTCCTCCTGGTCTCCCGGCCGTTCGCCGGTGCGCGGGGCGTGCGGGGGCGGGGCGGCGACCCGTTCGATCTCGTCGCGGGTGCCGAAGGCGCGTACGGTCAGCTCCTCCAGGCGCCAGACGGAGCGCCGGGCTGCCTCCAGTTCGGCGGGGTCGCCCGCGTCCAGGACGTGCACGAATACGGTGGCGGTGGCGCGGCGGACCTCGACGACCGATCCGTCCGGCACGTTCGACACGGTGACGGCGACCGCGGCGAGCATCAGGTCCGAGCGGCAGCGCAGCGGTACGGCGATGACGGCCGCCCGGCGCGGCTGCCTGCCGTGGATCTGCCGGGTGACCTTCACGCCGGAGGTGTACATGTCGTAGAGCAGATAGCCGGCCAGCCGCAGGATGCCCCAGAGGTGCAGCCGCAGCCCGAGGTCCACCTTGGGCAGCGGGAACGCGAGGCAGACGACCACCGCGACGACGGCCCCGGTCAGCAGATTGGCCCAGTTGAGGCTGGACCAGAGCAGCACCCAGATGACGGTGAGCCAGGCGATCAGCGGCAGGTCGAGCACCCGCCGGTGCCGGGCGCCGAACGCGGCGCTGAAAGGCGGCAGGTCCTTGTTCCGGAAGGAGAAGGTGACGAGGCGCTTCACCGGCCGAGCACCTCCTCGATGTAGGGCCTGCGGGCGAGGAGTTCGGCGGCCGAGCGGTCGGTGTACGAGGTCAGCGGGCCGGCGAACACGGTGAAGGAGAGGCCGAGGGCGACCGCCGCGGCCGTCGCCCAGGTCATCGGGCGGGGCAGCACGCTCGTGGTGGTGACGGCGTGGCCGTGGAGGGTGGCGGCGACGGCGAGCCCGGCGGGCTGGTGGCGGACGCGGACGCCCTCGTCGCCGGTGCCCGCCATCCGGTCGGGGCCCTCGTCGGCGTCGTCGTCGTCGCTGTCGTCGTCCGACTCCAGGACCGTGCCGGCGGCGGCCTGGCCCGGGGGCGCGGCCCGCCAGAAGGCGAGGTTCCAGACCTTGGCCATCACGTACAGCGTGAGCAGGCTCGTCGCGGTCGCCCCGGCAACGAGGATCCACGCCCACACCCCGCCGTCGGCGACACCGGCGCGCATGAGGCCGAGCTTGCCGATGAAGCCGGAGAGCGGCGGGATGCCGGCGAGGTTCATCGCGGGGACGAAGAAGAGGACGGCGAGCGCGGGGGCGGCGCGGGCGAGGCCGCCGATCCGGGTGAGTTCGGTGGTGCCGCTCCGGCGTTCGATGAGCCCGGCGACCAGGAACAGTGTCGTCTGGACGGTGATGTGGTGGACGACGTAGACGATCGCTCCGCCGTATGCGTCCCGGGTGGCGAGGCCGATGCCGAAGACCATGTATCCGATGTGGCTGATGAGGGTGAAGGAGAGCAGCCGCTTGAGGTCGGTCTGCGCGACGGCCCCCAGGATGCCGACGATCATCGAGGCGAGCGCCGCCGCCATCAGCAGGTCCCCGAGCCGGTTGCCGGGGAAGAGCAGGGTCTCGGTGCGCAGCATGCAGTAGACGCCGACCTTGGTCAGCAGCCCGGCGAAGACGGCGGTGACGGGGGCGGGCGCGGTCGGATACGAGTCGGGCAGCCAGGCGGCCAGGGGGAAGACGGCTGCCTTGATCGCGAAGACCGTCAGCAGCATCGCCTGGATGAGGGTCTGGACGCCGAGGGGGAGGGCGCCCAGGCGCTCCGCGAGCTGCGCGAAGTTGGCGGTGCCGGTCGCCGCGTACGTCATGGCGATGGCGGTCAGGAAGAGCATCGAGGAGAACAGCGAGATGATCACGTACGTGGAGCCCGCCCGGATGCGCGGTCCGGTGCCGCCGAGGGTCAGCAGGACGAAACTGGCGACGAGCATGATCTCGAAGCCGACGTAGAGGTTGACGAGGTCACCGGCGAGGAAGGTGCACGAGACGCCCGCGACCAGGATCAGGTAGGCGGGGTGGAAGACCGCGACGGGCGTCTCCTCGTCCCGGTCGGCCATGCCCTGGCCGAGGGAGTAGACGAGCACGCACAGGGTGATGGCCGAGGAGATCGTGAGCATCAGCCCGGAGAGCCGGTCGGCGACCAGGGTGATGCCGAGCGGCGGCGCGAAGTCGCCCAGGTGCACGGAGAGCGGGCCGTTCCGGTCGGCGGCGATCATCAGGGTGATCGAGAGGCCGAGTACGGCGGTGAGTACGGCGACGCTGATGAGGCGCTGGATCTGCTTGAGCCGGGTGCCGAAGGCGAGGCTGAGACCGGTCGCGCAGAGCGGCAGCAGCACCGGCAGCGGGACGAGGGCGTTCATCCGGTGTCTCCTGGGTTCTGGGCGTCGGGGCCGGGGCCGGTGCTCCGCGGGTCCCCGGCGCTCTTCGCGTAGTCCTCCGGGTCCGCGCCCAGGACGTCGTGCCACAGGTCGCCGGTGGCGTCGCGGCCCCTGGCCTGGAGGGCGCGGTCGGCGCGCAGCCGGGCCCTCAGGCGGCGGCGTTCGTCGCGGTAGGCGCGGCGGGCCTCGGCGCTGCGGTCGCCGTCGGCCCGGAACCGCTCGCGCAGTTCGTCGCGTTCGTCCAGCACCTCGGCGCGGAGCACGATGCGCCGGTCCTCCAGGTCGTCGTGGACCTCGTCGGTGCCGGTCAGCTGATGGCCGCGGTAGGCCATGGCGAGCAGGAACGCGGTGGTGGCCAGGGTGATGACGATCGCGGTGAGCGCGATGGCCTGGGGCAGCGGGTCGGTGACCCGGGCGAGGTCGACCCCGTACAGCAGCGGTTCGCGGCCGGCCGTGCCCGTGGCGGACAGGATGAACAGGTTGATTCCGTTGCCGGCGATGACCGCGCCGAGCAGGATGCGGGTGAGGGGCCGGGTCAGCATGAGGATGCCGCCGACCGCGCAGAGGACCGCGGCGGCGGCCAGGAGCGAGGCGCTGACGGTCACGGGGTGGCCTCCCCGGTCTCCGGTCCGGCCCCGCGCGCGGCGGCCTTCTCGGCGGCGGCCCGCTCAATCTGGCGGTCGATCTTGGCGCCGAGGGCGCGCACGATGTCGAGGACGACGCCGAGGACCAGCAGGTAGACCCCGCAGTCGAAGATGACCGGGGTGCCGAACTCGTAGTCGCCGATGAGCGGCAGGTGGCCGTGGTACGTCCAGGCGTGCAGGACCGTTCCGTCGGAGAGGCCGAACAGCGCGACGGCCGTGGAGATGAAGAGCCCCAGCCCGGTGAACAGGCCGGGCTGGAGGGGCGCGGCCTCGGCGAGTTCGAAGCGGCCGCCCGCGAGGTAGCGGGTGATCAGGGCGAGGCCCGCGACGAGGCCGCCGACGAAGCCGCCGCCCGGCATGTTCTCGGCGCAGAACAGCAGGTAGACCGAGACCACCAGGATCGGGTGGAACAGCAGCCGGGTCACCACCTCGAAGACGACCGACCGGTGTTCGGGCGCCAGCGTGGCCCCGGCGGCCAGCCAGCCGCGCTCGGGCGCCCCTTCGTCGCCCTGCGGCACCCCGGTCAGCGGCTCGGTGGTCACGGACCAGGCGGTGCGGCCCCGTACCTCCGAAGGGGCGGCCGTCCCCTCGGCGCGGCGGTGCAGGTAGATGAGGCTGGTCACGCCGATCGCGGCTGCGGCGAGTACGGCGGACTCCCCCATCGTGTCCCAGGCGCGCAGGTCGACCAGGATCGTGGCGACGACGTCCTTGAGGCCGTGGTGTGCGGTCTCCTCGACCATGGCGGCGCCGGCCGGGGGCGCCACGCGCGCGGCGGCGGCGACCCAGACCACCACGCCGAGGGTGGCGGCGGCGGCCAGGGCGACCGGGATGCGCACGGCCCGCCGCCAGGTGCTGACGGACTCCTGGAAGTGCACGGGCATGCGCCGCAGCACCAGCACGAACACGATCATCGACACGGTTTCGACGCAGAACTGGGTGAGCGCCAGGTCCGGGCCGCCCTGGACGACGAACAGCAGCGCGGCCCCGTAGCCGGTCAGTCCGGCCAGCACCACGGCCTTCATGCGCCGTCTGACGGTGAGGCAGAGCAGCGCCGCCGCGCAGGTGAGGGCGGCGACGGCGCCCTGGAGCGGTACGTCCCAGAGCCGGGGGGCGGACGCACCGTGCCAGGGCCGGTCCGCGATGAGCACGGAGAGCTGTCCGGCGAGCATGACGAGCAGGGTGGTGGCGAGGTACACGGAGAGCGAGCCGCGCTGGACGAAGCCGGTGGCCTGGAGGGAGAGGCGTTCCAGGCCCAGGAGCAGCTGGCCGAAGACGCCGTCGGCGGTGGGCCAGGCGATGCGCCGGGACAGCCGGGCGACCCGGTCGCGGGCGGCGAAGAGGACCGCGCCGCCCAGGGTGGCGACGGCGGAGAGGAACAGGGCGGTGCCCCAGCCGTGCCAGAGCGCGAGGTGGTAGGGGTGGGCGGGGGCCGGGAAGGCGTCGGCGTAGGCGCTGAGCAGCCGGTCGGTCCAGCCGACGCCGGGCCCGAGGACCAGCCCGCAGAGGGCGAGGGCGGCGGGCGCGGCGAGGAAGGCCGGGCCGACCCGGTGCACCGGGGTGTCCGCGACCCCCGGTTTCCGCAGGAAGGCGCCCCACACGAACCGGGCGGTGTACGCGACGGTCAGGGCCGAGCCCGCCACGGTGATGCCCAGCGCCCAGCGGTCCGCCGTGTCTCCGTGCAGCAGCGCCTCGAACGCCGCCTCCTTCGCGGCGAAGCCGAGCAGCGGGGGCAAAGCGGCCATGGAGAGGGCGGCGAGCACGGCGACGGCGCACACATGGGGCAGGGCGCGCCCGACACCGGAGAGCTTGCGCAGGTCGCGGGTGCCGGCCGCGTGGTCGACGATGCCGGTGACGAGGAAGAGCGGGGCCTTGAAGAGGGCGTGGCCGAGGATCATGACGGCGGCGGCCAGCGCGGCGTCGCGGTTGCCGACGCCCGCGAGGAGGGTGAGGAAGCCGAGCTGGCTGACGGTTCCGTAGGCGAGGACGATCTTGAGGTCGTGCAGCCTGAGGGCGCGCCAGCCGCCGAGGAGCATCGTCGCGGCGCCGAGGACCATCACCACGGGCCGCCAGCCGGGCACGTCCGAGAAGCCGGGGGCGAGCCGGGCGACCAGGTAGACGCCGGCCTTGACCATCGCGGCGGCGTGCAGATAGGCGCTGACGGGGGTGGGCGCCGCCATGGCGTTGGGGAGCCAGAGGCTGAAGGGCCAGACGGCGGACTTGGACAGGGCCCCGCACAGGATCAGCAGGACGGCGATCTCGACGGCGGTGCCGGCCGGGGGCGGGTCGGCGAGGATCGCGGAGATCCGGTAGGTACCGGCCTCCTGACCGATGATCAGGAAACCGACGAGCATGGCGAGGCCGCCGAGCGTGGTGACGGTCAGCGCCTGGAGCGCGGAGCGTCTGCTGTGCCGGTGCTCACTGTCGTACCCGATGAGCAGGTACGAGAAGACGGTGGTCAGCTCCCAGAAGACGTACAGGGAGATGAGGTCGTCGCTGAGGACGAGGGCGAGCATGGCCCCGGCGAAGGCGAGCAGGTTCCCGGCGAATCCGGCCAGGCGCGGGGTCGTGTCGCTGAAGTAGGAGGCGCAGTAGAGGAGGACGAGCGCGCCGACGCCGGACGCGAGCAGCACCATGACCTCGGCCAGCGCGTCCAGGCGCAGGTCCACGGAGACGCCGTAGTCGGGCATCCAGACCCATGACCAGTCCACCGACGAGCCGGACGCGGCCGTGTCCCACTGGGTGAGGGCCCAGCAGGTGGTGGCGGCGGGCGGCAGCGCGAGGACGAGGAAGGCGCGCGCCCCCAGCGCCCGGACCAGCGGCCGCGCGAAGGCCGCGAGGACGAAGTGGCAGACGATGAGCGCGGTCATACGGCGGGGCGGTGGGGCGCGGTGGCGGGGGGCGGAATGCGCGGGGCTGCGGAACGGACGAGGGGCACTAAATACAGATATATCCCCGGCCGCCCCTCACCCGTACGGCGCGCCGCGTCCGGATCGGATCAACGGGTTCGTGGCGATCGTGTGCGTGACCGGTGTTGCACATGTGAGCCCGGTTCCATTCCGTTTTTGCACTGTGACTAATATCTATCCGTCCGGGTTCTCAATGGATTTGACCGGTCGTGAGACTGGCACCACGTCAAGGAGCATGCCCTGCGCACGCGCGTGTCACGGCGGAGCAGCTCGACCACAATGTCGCTGCGGACGGCCCTGCTCGTACTGGCAGTCGTCCCCGGTGTCGCCCTGGCCGCCCTCTGGGCCGTCACCAGTGGTCAGACTCTGCTCGACTTCCAGAAGCAGGCGGCCCAGGGGCAGTTGGCCCAGAAGGCCGGCCAGCCGTCCAACATCGTGTACTACAACCTCCAGGAGGAACGGCGGCTCAGCGCCGATGCCCTGGCCCGGGGCGGGGGCCCCACCGACGCCCTGCGCAAGCAGCGCAAGCTGACCGACAAGGCGATAGCCGACTTCCAGTCGCTGTCCGACATCGCCACCGACGACGCCCCGGGCGAGGTGCGTGACGCGGTCCGCTCGGCGCGTACGGCGATCACCCAACTCCCGGCGCAGCGCACACTCGTGGACGAGGGCGACAACGACCAGCAGAAGGCCGTCTACGGCTACTACACGGACCTGATCGCCGTGGACATGAAGCTCTTCACCGCACTCAGCCACGTGGACAACGGCCGGATCACCACGATCTCGCAGCCGCTGGTCGAGCTCTTCTGGGCCAAGGAGATGATCTCCCGCTCGGACGCCCTGCTCGCCCGCGGCTGGACCCGGGGCAAGCTCAGCACCGCGGACCTCCAGGAGGTCCGGCAGGCCGTGTCCGCCCAGTCCCTCCAGTACTCGACGCAGATCATCCCCTTCCTCTCCGCGGACGAGAAGGCCAGGTGGCAGGAGCTCTTCGACGGCTCCGCCTGGAAGGCCAAGACGCGGGTGGAGAAGCAGGTGCTGCGGCCGGCCGACGCGGACGGGGCCGGCTACGTCTCCCTGGGCGCGAAGGAGGCGGACTGGCGCGGCGCGATGGACGAGGTGACGCCCCAGCTGGTCAAGCTGATGGAGCAGCGCACCGACCTCGTGGTCGCGGAGGGCAAGGACAGCGTCATCTCGCTGCTGATCAAGGTCGTCGTGACCACGGTCGTCGGCCTCCTCGCCGTCGTCGCGGTCATCTGGTTCACCTGGCGTCTCTCCCGCACCCTGCGCCGCCGGATCAGCCGGCTCCAGGAGCGGGCCGAGGAGCTGGAGCGCGCGCTGCCCGACGTCGTCGAGCGGCTCGGCCGGGGCGAACGCATCGACGTCGAGGCCGAGGCCCGCGCCATCGGCCAGGAGAGCGGGAGCGGTACGTCGGACGAGCTGGCGCAGCTCGGCAACGCGCTCGACCTGGCCCGCACCAGCGCCCTGCGCGCGGCCGTCGAACAGGCCGACCAGCACCGCGGCTTCGAGCGGCTGCTCCAGCGCATCGCGCGACGCACCCAGCAGCTGATCGGCCAGCAGCTGAAGAAGCTGGACGAGCTGGAGCGCAAGCACGAGGACCCCGAGGTGCTGGACGGCCTCTTCGACCTCGACCACCTCACGGCCCGCCTCCGGCGCTACGAGGAGAACCTCGTGATCCTCGCCGGCGGTGCCCCGCACCGGCGGTGGCGCAAGCCCGTACCGCTGCTCGACGTCATGCGGTCCGCCCAGGGCGAGGTGCAGGACTACCGGCGTGTGGTGCTGGACCTGGACGGCTCCCCGTGGCTCGCCGAGCGCGCCGTGGGGCCGGTCTCCCACGTGCTGGCGGAGCTGATCGAGAACGCCCTCACCTTCTCCCGGCCGCCCAGTCCCGTCGAGGTCAGGGCCGCCCACGTGAGCCGGGGCCTGGCCATCGAGGTCGAGGACCGCGGGCTCGGCATGGAGGAGGAGCAGCTGGCCGCGGCCAACGAGCTGATGAGCCGGCCGCCCCGGATGGACGTCCTGGCGCACGCCGACGACATCCGGCTGGGCCTGTACGTGATCGCGCGCCTCGCCGGCCAGTACGGCCTGCGGGTCGAGTTCCGGCAGTCGGCCTTCGGCGGCACCCGGGTCGTCGTCCTCGTCCCCGACGAGCTCACCGTCCCCGGTCCGCACTCCGGTCCGGTCGCCGTCCCGGCCCCCGCGGCCGAGGAGGCCGCCCCGGCGCCCGCCGCCGCCCCGCTCCGCGACACCGACGCCCTGCCCAGCCGGGGCCGCGGCCAGGCGCTCGCCGGGGTCACCGCCCTGCACACGTCCCGGACGCCGTTCGAAGCGCCGGTCCCGCCCCGCCAGGCGGCGCAGGAGCCCTTCCCGGACCACGAGGAGCAGGCACCGCCGGCCCCCGTCGACCATCCGTTCGGCGACCTGGAGCACCCGGACCCGCAGTACGCGGGCGGGTACGGCCACGGCGCGGACGGCCGGGCCCACCCGCACGACGGCGCCCACCAGGAGGGGTACGGCACCGCCTCGTACGGCGCGCCCACCGGCGACGTGTACGCGGACGCCGGGCAGCCGTACATGACGGCCGAGGGGCAGTACCCGGTGGCGCAGCACCAGGCGTACCCGGACCCCGGGACGCCGTACGGCGTGCCGCAGCAGTCCTACCCGGACACGTATCTGCCGGGCGCCCTGGACGCGGACGGCTTCCCGGTGACCCTGCCGCCGCAGCCGGAACCGGCCGCCGTACACCCCGGACAGCCGCCGGCCTCCCCCGGCACGGCCTCCACCGGTGCGAGCCCGCTCGGCTCGGGACCGCACGGTTCGGGCCCGCTCGGCTCGGGCCCGCTCGACGCGGCCTCACCCGGCACGGGCGGCACCGGTCCGGACGCCGGTACGGGCGGCCTCGCGCTGCCCGCCGCGCCCGGCGGGGAGCCCCCGCTGCCGCGCCGGGTGCGCCAGGCCAGCCTCGCGGACGAACTGCGCATCACCCCGGCCGCCGCGGACCAGCCGTCGAGCCGGTCCGACAACCCGCCGCCCCGGACGGCACCGCATCGCGCCGGGGCCGCCATCGGAGCCTTCCAACGCCGGTCCCGCGCCGCCCGCGGGACCGAAGAGCCGCCGAAGCAGCCCGATCCCTCCGCCCCCCTCTTCATGGGAGAAGAACGGACATGACACGCACAACCGCCACTCGCCAGGACCTCGACTGGCTGCTCGACGGCTTGGTGGACTCGGTGGCCGAGACCCGGAACGCCGTGCTGCTCTCCGACGACGGCCTGGTGGTCAGCCACTCGCGCACGGTCGAGCGGGCCGACGCCGAACGGCTGGCCGCGATCTGCACCGGCCAGCAGAGCCTGGCCCGCGGTGTGGGCCAGCTCTTCGGAGGCGGCGGCGTGCACCAGGTGATCGTCGAACTGGCGGACCTGTGGCTCTTCATCATCTCGGCGGGCCAGGGCACGCACCTGGCCGTCGTCGCCTCGCAGGAGGTGGACGCCGAGGTCATGTCGCTCGCCATGCACAACCTCGTCCTCCAGGTCGGCCAGAAGCTCAGCACCCCGGCCCGGAGCGACTTCGACGCCTTCGGCACGGGGCCGCGCGCGTGACCGCGCACTGGCCCTACCACGAGGACGAGTTCGAGGACGGGGAGGACGGTGCGGGCACCATGGTGCGCCCCTACACCATCACCCACGGCCGGACCGCGCCCGAGCGGGACGACCTCACCCTCATCACCGTGCTGACGACCGCGGACGACCCGCGGGACGCACACGGGGCGGCGGTCCGGCCGGGCCGGCTCCAGCCGGAGCACCGGCTGATCCTGGAGCGCTGCCGGCGCCCCGCCGCGGTCGCCGAGGTCTCCGCGGGCCTGGACCTGCCGGTCTCGGTGACCAAGATCCTGCTGGCGGACCTGGTCGCCTCCGGCCTCCTGATCGCCCGGGCGCCGCTGTCGGTGGCCCGGGCGTCCGGCGGGGCCCGCATGAGCGTACTGGCCGCTGTTCGCGACGGACTCCGGAGACTCTGAGCCAAGATGACCACCAGTCAGGCGGCGCCCACCGCCGTAAAGATCCTGATAGCCGGCGGCTTCGGCGTCGGCAAGACCACCCTCGTCGGTGCCGTCAGCGAGGTCGCCCCGCTGCGCACCGAGGAACTGCTCACCCAGGCCAGCGTCGGCGTCGACGACCTGGCCGGTGTCGGGCAGAAGGACACCACCACCGTGGCGCTGGACTTCGGCCGGATCACGGTCAGTCCGGAGCTCGTCGTCTACCTGTTCGGCACCCCGGGCCAGGAACGCTTCTGGTTCATGTGGAACGACCTGGTCAACGGGGCCCTCGGCGGCGTCGTGATCGCCGACACCCGGCGCCTGGAGACCAGCTTCGCCTCGATCGACTTCTACGAGAGCCGGGACATCCCGTTCGTCGTGGCGATCAATTGCTTCCACGGCCACAACACCCGTACCGCGGACGAGATCCGGGCCGCCCTCGACCTCGATCCGCACGTCCCGCTGCTGGTCGGGGACGTACGGCAGCGGCCGTTCGGCCGTGACGTACTGCTGGCCCTCGTGGACCACCTGATGAGCCTGCCCGTGGCAGCGGGCTGAACGCCGCCACCTCGTTCCTTCCTTCCTCCCTTCTTCTCGCTCTGGAGAGATCCGACATGGCAACACCCCTGCGCGTCCTGATCCACGGCGGCGGCATCGGCGGGCTGACGCTCGCCACCGCGCTGGCCCGGCGCGGTCACACCGTCGAGGTGGCCGAACTCCGCGACGAGCTCGACGCCCTCGGCGTGGGCATCATCCAGCCGTCCAACGCCCTGCACGTCATGCGCGAGATCGGGGTGCTCGACGACTGCCTCAAGGCGGGCTTCGAGTGGGAGGTCCTGACCATCGCGGACCCGGCCGGCAACACCGTGGCCGCGATACCGCAGCCCCGCATGGGCGACGTCCCGTCCAACAACGGCATCCCCCGCCCGGCGCTCGCCCAGGTCCTGGGCGCGGCGGCCACCGCGGCCGGTGCGACGATCCTGTTCGGCACGACGATCACCGAACTCACCGACGACGGCGAGGGCGTGGACGTCACCCTGTCCGACGGTACGGCCGGCCGCTGGGACCTCGTCGTCGGCTTCGACGGCATCGGCTCGCCGCTGCGCACCCGGCTGTACGGCGACCGCTACACCCCCGAGTACACCGGCTTCGCCAACTGGCGGGTCACCGTGCCCCGTCAGGAGCAGGTGCGGGGCGTCGTGATGGGCACGGCGGGTCAGGCCGCGAAGGCGCTGCTCACCCCGATCACGGACGAACTGATGTACCTGGGCACGGTGTTCCCCGAGGCCGCGGACTTCCGGCCGGACCCTGCGAGGGCGCACGAGCAGCTCAAGGAGCGGCTGGTGATGTTCTCCGGTCCGGTCGCCGAGGCGCTCGACGCGGTCACCGGGCCGGAGGCCGTCGTGTACTCGCGGATCTCCCAGGTGACCGTCGAGGAGCCGTGGCACGTCGGCCGGGTCGTGCTCGCCGGGGACGCCGCGCACGCCAGCACCCCGCACATCGCGCAGGGTGCGGCGATGGCCGTGGAGGACGCCCTGGTGCTCGCCGAGTCGCTGGACGCCGAGGCGGACGTCGCTGCGGCCCTGGACGCGTGGGAGGCCCGGCGCCGCCCGCGCGCCATGTGGGTGCAGGCGATGTCGCGCGCCGTGCTCAAGCAGGAGACGGGCGGGGAGACGACGCCCGAGGAGGACGAGCTGCTGAAGGTCGGCATCCCGGGCGCGGCCCACGTGCTGGTGCAGCCGTACTGATTCGGCCCCGAACGACGTACGCCCCCGCCGGGCCCGGTTTTCCGGAGCCGGCGGGGGCGTACGTCGTTCAGGGCAGGACCGCCGTGCCGTCCAGCTCGACCAGGGCCTGTTCGTCCCAGAGCCGCGCCGCCCCGATGACGGCCATGGCCGGGTAGTCGCGGCCCGCCAGCCGGCGCCAGATCCGGCCCAGCTCCCGGGCGTTGGCCCGGTAGTCCGCGACGTCGGTGGCGTACACCGTGACCCGGGCCAGGTCCGCCGGGGAGCCGCCGGCCGCGCGCAGGGCGGCGAGGAGGTTGCCCAGCGCGGTCGCGAACTGCTCGGGCAGGGTGTCGCCGACGACCGTGCCGTGCCGGTCGAGGGCGGTCTGCCCGGCCAGGAACACGAGCCGGCTTCCGGTGGCGGTGACCGCGTGCGAGAAGCCGGTGGCGGGCGAGAGTTCGTGCGGGTTGATGCGGTGGATCGGGCTCATGCGGTCGGCTCCCGGTTCGCGTACAGCTCCTTGGCGATGATCGTGCGCTGGACCTCGCTCGCACCCTCGTAGATGCGCGGGGCGCGGACCTCCCGGTAGAGGTGTTCGAGCAGATGGCCGCGGCGCAGGGCGCGGGCGCCGTGCAGCTGGACGGCGGTGTCCACGACGAACTGCGCGGTCTCGGTGGCGTACAGCTTCGCCATGGCGGCCCGGCGCGGCACCCCCGGCTCCCCCGCGTCGTGGGCGGCGGCCGCCGCGTACACCAGCAGCCGGGCGGCCTCGGTCCGGGTGGCCATCTCCGCGACCTGGTGGGACACCGCCTGGAGGCCGGACAGGGGTCCGCCGAAGGCGGTGCGGGTCGCCGTGTGCTCCACGGTGGCGTCGAGGGCCGCCCGCGCCATGCCGAGGGCGAAGGCGCCGACGCTCGGGCGGAACAGGTTCAGGGTGTCCATGGCGACCGCGAAGCCCTTGTCCGGTTCGCCGAGCATGTCGTCGGCGGTGACGCGGACGCCGTCGAGGGCGAGGGTGCCGATGGGGTGCGGAGAGAGCATCTCCAGGGCGGTGCCGGTCAGGCCCGGGCGGTCGGCGGGGACCAGGAACGCGGTGACGCCGCGGGCCCGGGCACCCGGTGTCGTGCGGGCGAAGACCGTGTAGAAGTCGGCCTCCGGCGCGTTGGAGATCCAGCACTTCTCGCCGGTCAGCCGCCAGCCGCCGGAGTCCGGGGACGCGTCCAGCGCGAGGGCCGCCGCGTCGGAGCCCGCGCCCGGCTCGCTGAGCGCGAACGCGGCGACGGCCCGGCCCGCGCGCACCTCGGGCAGCCACCGCTCGCGCTGGGCGAGGGTGCCCGAGCGCAGGACGGGGAAGCCGCCGAGGCCTTGGAGGGCGAGGGCGGTCTCGGCCTCGGTGCACCCCCTGGCGAGCGATTCGCGCAGCAGGCAGAGGTCGAGGGCGCCCGAGCCGAACAGCCGGTCGAGCAGGCCCAGCTCGCCGAGGGCGGCGAGCAGCGGGCGGTTGACGTGCCCCGGTTCACCGCGCGCGGCGAGCGGGGCGAGCCGGTCCAGGGCCAGGGTGCGCAGCTCCTCGCACCAGGCGGTCTGGGCCGGATCGAGCGAGAATGCCGTCATACCGGCGCCTCTCTGGTCGAATCGATTGCTCCTGGGCATCTTTATCGCGGACCGTTGACTACCGTCACCCAAACGATACGCTCCAAGGGCGGCAAGGGGGCTACAAGGGGGCGATCCTTCATGGACCCGAAAACCTCAGCGCACATCGACGGCTTCGCCGGGGAGCACCTGCCCCCCGTGGACCAGTGGCCGGATCTGCTCTTCGACCTGCCCGAGCTCCAGTACCCGGACCGGCTCAACTGCGCCGCCGAGCTGCTGGACCGCACGGCCGACCGCCTCGGCCCCGGCCGCCCCGCCTTCCGCACGCCCGACGGCGGGGTGCTGAGCTACGGGGAGCTGCGGGATCTCGTCGACCGGATCGCCCACGTCCTCACCTCGGACCTGGGGGTCGTGCCCGGCAACCGCGTCCTGCTGCGCGGCCCCACCACGCCCACGCTGGCCGCCTGCTGGCTCGCGGTGCTGAAGGCGGGGGCGGTCGCCGTCACCGTGCTGGCGCAGCAGCGGGCCTCCGAGCTGGCGACGATCTGCTCGATCGCGCGGGTGAGCCACGCCCTGTGCGACGCACGCTCGGTGGACGACCTGGCGGCGGCGCGGGTGCCGGGGCTGGGGATCACGGCATACGGGGGTGAGGCGCCGGACGACCTGCTGCGGCTGGCCGGCTCCCGGCCGGGCCCCTACCGGGCGGTGGACACGGCGTCGGACGACGTGGCGCTGATCGCTTTCACCTCGGGCACCACCGGCCGGCCCAAGGGCTGCATGCACCTGCACCGCGATGTACTGGCCATCGCCGACACCTTCTCGCGGCACGTGCTGCGGCCGGTACCCGACGACGTGTTCGCGGGCAGCCCGCCGCTGGGCTTCACCTTCGGGCTCGGCGGTCTGGTGGTGTTCCCGCTGCGGGTGGGCGCGTCAGCGCTGCTGCTGGAGCAGGCGGGGCCGAAACAGTTGCTGCCCGCCCTGGCGGAGCACCGCGTCTCCGTGCTGTTCACCGCGCCGACCGCGTACCGGGTGATGCTCGACCAGCTCGACGGGCACGACCTGTCGGCGCTGCGGCGCTGTGTCTCGGCGGGCGAGAACCTGCCGGAGGCGACCTGGCACGCCTGGCACGAGCGGACCGGGCTGCGGATCATCAACGGCATCGGCGCCACCGAGCTGCTGCACATCTTCGTCTCGGCCGCCGACGACGCGATCCGCCCCGGCACCACCGGGGTTCCGGTCCCCGGCTGGCAGGCGCGGGTGGTGGACGCCGGCGGTGCGCCGGTGCCGGACGGCGAGCCGGGGCTGCTCGCCGTGCGCGGCCCGGTCGGCTGCCGCTACCTCGCCGACGAGCGGCAGCGGGACTACGTACGGCACGGCTGGAACATCACCGGCGACACCTATGTGCGCGACGCGGACGGCTACTTCCGGTACGTGGCCCGCGCCGACGACATGATCATCTCCTCCGGGTACAACATCGCGGGTCCCGAGGTGGAGGAGGCCCTGCTGCGCCATCCCGACGTGGCGGAGACGGCGGTGGTGGGGCAGACGGACGAGCTGCGCGGCCGGATCGTGGCGGCGTACGTGGTGGTGCGAGAGGGCTCCGCACTGTCGGAGGACGAGCTGCGGACGTTCATGCGGGCGGAGCTGGCCCCCCACAAATGCCCCCGCCGCTTCACGTTCCTGCCCGCGCTCCCCCGGACCGCCACGGGAAAACTGCAACGGTTCCGGCTCCGCGCGGAGGAACCCGGTGCGGCCGGGCCCGCGCCGGGCCGAGAATGATCACATGGTCGAACCGTGCACCCCCCGCTCACTGATCGTCACCCTGTACGGGGCGTACGGCCGCATCCCCGGCGACGGGCCGATGCCGGTGGCCGGTCTGGTCCGGCTGCTCGGCGCCGTCGGCGTGGACGCGCCCGCCGTACGCTCGTCCGTCTCCCGGCTGAAGCGGCGCGGGCTGCTCGTCGCCGCGCGCACGGCGGACGGGGCGGCCGGGTACGCGCTGTCGGCGGACGCCCGCCAGCTCCTGGACGACGGCGACCGCCGCATCTACCGGCACCCGGACCCGGCGGCGGCCGACGGCTGGGTGCTCGCGGTGTTCTCCGTGCCCGAGGCCGAACGCCACAAGCGCCACCTGCTGCGCTCACGCCTGTCCCGGCTGGGGTTCGGCACGGCCGCCCCCGGCGTGTGGATCGCCCCGGCGTGGCTGTACGACGAGACCCGGCACACCCTGGACCGGCTGGAACTCGCCCCGTACGTCGACCTGTTCCGCGGCGACCACCTCGGCTTCGCTCCGACCCGGGAGGCCGTGGCCCGCTGGTGGGACCTGGACGCGGTGGCCCGGCTCCACCACGACTTCCTGGAACGCCACGAACCGGTGCTCAGGACCTGGGAGGCACGCGGCGACGGCCCGGCGGACCCGGAGGCGGCCTACCGGGACTACCTGACGGCCCTGGACTCCTGGCGCCGCGTTCCGTACGCCGACCCGGGGCTGCCCCGGGAACTGCTGCCCGAGGACTGGCCGGGCGCCAGGTCGGCCGAGGTGTTCCGGGCACTGCACGAGCGGTTGCGGGACGCGGGGGCGGAGTTCGTGCGGGCGTGATCACGCGTGCCTGCCGGTCACCCCAGACCGAGGCGCGGTTTGGGCGCGTCCGTGCGGCCCGTCGGCGGGGTGCGGCTGCCGGCGCGGTACGGGAGGGGCCAGGGGGCGCCCGGGCCGGTGTAGCCCTGTTCGGCCGCCGCGTGGAGCGTCCAGTGCGGGTCGTACAGGTGGGGGCGGGCCAGGGCGCAGAGGTCGGCGCGGCCGGCGAGGAGGAGGGAGTTGACGTCGTCCCAGGAGGAGATCGCGCCCACCGCGATCACGGGCACGCACAGGGTGTTGCGTATGCGGTCGGCGTACGGCGTCTGGTAGGAGCGCCCGTACTCGGGCCGCTCGCCGGGGACGACCTGGCCGGTGGAGACGTCGATGGCGTCGGCCCCGTGCGCGACGAACGCGCGGGCGATCTCGACGGCGTCCTCGGCGGTGGTGCCGCCCTCCGCCCAGTCGGTGGCGGAGATCCGGACGGTCATCGGCCGGTCGTCGGGCCACAGCGCGCGGAGCGTGTCGAAGACCTCCAGCGGGAAGCGGAGCCGGTGGGCCAGGGGCCCGCCGTACGCGTCGGTGCGGTGGTTGGTGAGCGGGGAGAGGAAGCCGGAGAGCAGGTAGCCGTGGGCGCAGTGCAGTTCGAGGAGGTCGAAGCCGCAGGTGTCGGCGCGCCGGGCGGCGGCCGCGAACTGCTCGCGGACCTCGTCGAGCCCGGCCCGGTCCAGGGCGTGCGGGACCTGGTTGACGCCGGGGGCGTACGGAAGGGGGGAGGCGGCGGTCACCGGCCAGTTGCCGTCGTCGAGGGGCTGGTCGATGCCCTCCCACATGAGCTTGGTGGAGCCCTTGCGGCCGGAATGGCCGAGCTGGACGCCGATGGCGGTGCCGGGGGACGCGCTGTGCACGAAGTCGGTGACCCGGGTCCAGGCGGCGGCCTGTTCGTCGGTGTAGAGGCCGGTGCAGCCGGGGGTGATGCGGCCCTCGGGGCTGACACAGACCATCTCCGTCATGACGAGCCCCGCCCCGCCGAGCGCCCGTGCGCCGAGGTGGACGAGGTGGAAGTCGCCGGGGACGCCGTCGGCGGCCGAGTACATGTCCATCGGTGAGACGACGACGCGGTTGCGCAGCTCCAGACCGCGCAGCCGCAGCGGAGTGAACATCGGCGGGGTGGCCGGTGGGCAGCCGAACTCCTCCTCCACCCCGGACGTGAACGCCGGGTCGCGCAGCCGGAGGTTGTCGTGGGTGACGCGGCGGCTGCGGGTGAGCAGGTTGAACGCGAACTGCCGTGGCGGCTGGTCCACGTAGGTGGACAGCTCCTCGAACCAGCGCAGGCTGGCCGCCGCCGCGCGCTGCGTCGACTCGACGACGGGCCGGCGCTCGCTCTCGTACGCGGCGAGCGCGGCCGGCAGCGTGGGCTGCTCCTCGATGCAGGCGGCGAGCGCGAGGGCATCCTCGACGGCGAGCTTGGTGCCGGAGCCGATGGAGAAGTGCGCGGTGTGCGCGGCGTCGCCGATGAGGACCGTACCGCCGTGCGACCAGCGCTCGTTGACGACTGTGCGGAAGGTGAGCCAGGCGGAGTTGTTGGAGCGCAGGGGGCGGTGGCCGAGGGCGTTCGCGAAGATCTTGGCGCACTGGCGGACGGATTCCGCCGGGTCGGGTACGTCGAAGCCGGCCGCGCGCCAGACCTCCTCGCGCATCTCCACGATCACGGTGGAGGCGCCGGAATCATGCAGCGGCCCGAAGGGCCCCGTTGTGGGGCGGTGGTCGGGCGACGGGCGGGCGAACGGATAGGCGTGCAGCTGCATCACGCCGTACGCGGTCTCCGCGATCTCGAAGCGGAAGGCGTCCAGGGCGAAGTCGGCGGCGAGCCAGATGTAGCGGCAGCGGTGTCCGGTGACGCGGGGGCGGAAGTGCTCGGCGTGGGCCTCACGGGTAGTGCTGTGCACGCCGTCGGCGGCGATCACCAGGTCGTGCGTGGCGGCGAGTTCGGCGGCGGACGGGGCCCGGGTGCGGAAGCGGAGGTCGACGCCGAGCCCGGCGCAGCGTTCGTGCAGGATCTCCAGGAGCCGGCGGCGGCCGAGGGCGGCGAAGCCGTGGCCGCCCGAGGTCTGGGTGTGGCCCCGGTGCACGATGTCGATGCCGTCCCAGCGGACGAACTCCCGCTGGAGGGCCCTGTGGACGACGGGGTCGGCTTGTTCGATGCCGCCGAGGGTCTCGTCGGAGAGGACGACGCCGAAGCCGAAGGTGTCATCGGGAGCGTTGCGCTCCCAGAGGGTGATCTCGCGGTCCGGGCCGAGGCGCTTGAGCAGAGCCGCCGCGTAGAGCCCGCCGGGGCCGCCGCCGATGACCGCGATCCGGTGCGGGCCGGCGCCCGGGGCGGTCACTTGCCCCGCCAGGCGGGCGGCCGCTTCTCGCTGAACGCGGCGTGGAACTCGGCGTAGTCCTCGCCGTGCATCAGGAGGGCCTGGGTCGCGGCGTCCATCTCGACGGCGGCGGCCAGCGGCATGTCCAGCTCGGCGGTGAGCAGCGCCTTGGTCTGGGCGAGGGCGAGCGCGGGCCCGTCCGCGAGGCGGCGGGCGAGCGCGGCGGCGGCCTTGTCGGCGTCGCCCTCGTCGGTGAGCTCGCTGATCAGGCCGATCCGTTCGGCCTCGGGGGCGCGGACGGGTTCGCCGAGCATCAGGAGCCGGGTGGCGTGGCCGAGGCCGACGACCCGGGGCAGCAGGTAGGCCGCGCCCATGTCCCCGCCGGAGAGCCCGACCCGGGTGAAGAGGAAGGCGAACCGGGCGGTGGGGTCGGCGACGCGGAAGTCGGCGGCGAGCGCGAGGACGGCGCCGGCCCCGGCGGCGACCCCGTGGACGGCGGCGACGACGGGGAACGGGCACTCGCGGACCGCGCGGACGACCTGGCCCGTCATCCGGTTGAAGTCCAGGAGCTGCGCGGTGTCCATCGAAAGGGTGGCGCCGATGATCTCGTCCACGTCGCCGCCGGAGCAGAAGCCGCGCCCCTCGCCGGCCAGCACCAGGGCCCGCACGGCGCGCTCGCGGGCCAGCTCGGCGAGGAGGTCGCGGAGGTCGGCGTAGGCGCCGAAGGTGAGGGCGTTGAGCTTCTCGGGCCGGGCGAGGGTGACGGTGGCGACGCCGTCCTCGACGGTGACCCGCAGGTGGCGCCAGTGCTGCGTACGCGGTACGGAGCCGGTGAACGGGCTCATGGCGGGGTATCCCCTTCAGCCGTCGCTGCTGCCTGCCCTCGAACTTATCACCGTTGCGTGACTGCCGTCACGAGTACGCGATAGAGCGGGGCGGGTGCGGCTTCAGTGACGAAGGTCCCCTTCGTACCGGGCGGCAGACTCTTGTCCGCGTCGCCCGGCTTCGTAAGGTGGGGGGAAGAAGTCTTGAGCGCGGAACCGTCTGAGCCCAGGACCCCCGTGCTCGCCCCCCGAACGGAAACCTTGTGCCCCCCGACGGACCGCCACCCCCTTCCTGGCGCATCACCCTGCCGCACTCCACGGCCGCCGTGCCGATCGCCCGCGCGCTGATCCGCTCGGTGCTGACGGACATCGACGCCCCGGCGGACAGCGACACCGCCGAGCTGCTGACCGCCGAGCTGGTCGCCAACGCCGTGGAGCACACCCCGGGCGACGACCCCATAGAGCTGGTGGTCGAGCTGCTCCCGGCCGGCTGCCAGGTTGAGGTCCACGACGGCGACCCGGCCCCGCCCGGCGACCTGTCCCGCCCGGAGCCGGAGGACGTACCGGACCCGTGGCAGGAGCACGGCCGGGGGCTGCTGCTGATCCGCACCCTGAGTTCGTCCTGCGGCCACCGCCCGACGGAGCGCGGCAAGGCGGTCTGGTTCCGGCTGCCGCCCGTATAGGCCCTACCCCTGGGCCAGCCGGGAGCGGCGGTGACCGTAGACCGCGTACACGAGCGCCCCGACCGCGAGGAACACCGCGAACTGCACCCAGGTCGTCCAGCCGGTGCCGTACATCAGGTAGACGCAGAAGCCGATGCCGACGATCGGGCTGAGCGGGTGGAGGGGCACCCGGAAGGAACCGCGGACCTCGGGGTTGCGGCGGCGCAGCACGAGGACGGCGGCGTTGACGGCGACCATGGTGGCGAGGGTGCCGATGGTGGTCAGGTTCACCACCATGCCGAGCGAGGAGAAGGCCGCCGGGACCGCGAAGACGACGGCGACGATCCAGGTGTTGGCGACCGGGGTCGCGGTGCGCGGCGAGACCCGCTCGAAGACCCGCGGGACGAGGCCGTCGCGGGACATGGACATCAGGATGCGGGTCTGCCCGTACATCACCGCGAGGACGACCGAGGCGATGGCGACGACCGCGCCGAAGGCGATGATCCCGCCGCCCACGGAGGAACCGGTGACCTGGTCGACGATGAGCGAGAGCGCGGCGGGCTTGTCGGAGACGGCGTCCGGGCCGAGCGCGCCGATCGCGGCGAGGGCGACCGCGCAGTAGAGCAGGGTGACCAGGCCGATGCAGATCATGATCGCGAGCGGGATGTCGCGCCGCGGGTTCTTGACCTCCTCCCCGGCGGTGGTGATCGCGTCGAAGCCGATGTACGAGAAGAACGCCAGGGACGCGCCGGCCGTGACGCCGCCCGCGCCGTGGGTGGCGAACGGGGCGAGGTTGCCGCGCTCGAACGCGGTGAACGCGATGACGCAGAACAGGGCGAGGACGACGAGCTTGAGGACGGCCATCGCGGCGGTGGCCGTCGCGCTCTCCCGTACCCCGCGCACGAGCAGTGTCGCGGCCATCATGACCACGATCACGGCCGGCAGGTTGATCACACCGCCGTCGGCGGGTCCGGCGGAGAGCGCGGCGGGCAGCTGGTGCCCGAAGAGGCTGTCGAGGAGTTCGTTGACGTACTGGCTCCAGCCCACCGCGACGGCGGAGACCGAGACGCCGTACTCCAGGAGCAGGCACCAGCCGACGAGGAAGGCGAGGCGTTCGCCGAGCGTGGCGTAGGCGAAGGAGTACGAGCTGCCGGAAACGGGGATGGCGCTGCCCAGTTCGGCGAACGAGAACGCCGTGAAGACGCAGGTGACGGCCGCGAGGACGAAGGAGACCACGACGGCGGGACCGGCCTCGGCCACGCTGTCGGACAGGCCCACGAAGATGCCTGTCCCGACGACGGCGCCGACCCCGAAGCACACCAGCTGGAACAGGCCCATGGAGCGCTTGAGGCCGTGGCCCTCCAGGTCGGCGCCCGACTCGGCGATCAGCCGGTGCGGGTCCTTGACGCGGTGCGGGGGGCCGGGGAGGCGTAGGGGGCTCACGGCGGTGTCTCATCTCTGGCGGTACGCGTGGGGGGCGGTGCGGTTCAGGCCGTGGGGGGGGCCGTCGTACGCACGAAAAGGGGGTTCGAGCGTGCGAGCTCGAACCCCACCAATCGAAACCATCATAGACACCTGTCCGCATATTCACCCAATTGGGTGCATGAACATGCGGGGCCGCTCGCCCGGGCTACTTCTCGGCCATCGTCGCCACGAGGACGGCCTTGATCGTGTGCATCCGGTTCTCCGCCTCGTCGAAGACGACGGAATGCGCGGACTCGAACACCTCGTCGCTGACCTCCAGCTCGCTCAGCCCGTGCCGCTCGTGGATCTCGCGCCCCACGCCGGTGCCGAGGTCGTGGTACGCGGGCAGGCAGTGCATGAACTTCACGCCGGCGTTCCCGGTGGCGCGCAGGACGTCCATCGTCACGGCGTAGGGCGTGAGGGCGGCGATGCGGGTGTCCCAGACCTCCTTGGGCTCGCCCATCGAGACCCACACGTCGGTGGCCACGAAGTCCGCCCCGCGCACGCCCTCGGCCACGTCCTCGGTGAGCGTGACGCGCGCCCCGGACTTCCCGGCGAGCGCGCGGGCCTCGGCGACGACCGTGTCGGCAGGCCAGTACGCCCTGGGCGCGACGATCCGCACGTCCATGCCGAGCAGGGCGCCGGTGACGAGGTAGGAGTTGCCCATGTTGAAGCGGGCGTCGCCGAGGTAGGCGAAGGCGATCTCTTCCAGCGGCTTGTCGCTGTGCTCGGTCATCGTCAGCACGTCGGCGAGCATCTGGGTGGGGTGCCAGTCGTCGGTGAGCCCGTTGAAGACCGGCACCCCGGCGTACGAGGCGAGCTCCTCGACGACCGCCTGGCTGTCGCCCCGGTACTCGATCCCGTCGAACATCCGGCCGAGGACGCGCGCGGTGTCCTTGACCGACTCCTTGTGCCCCATCTGGGAGCCGGAGGGGTCGAGGTACGTGGTCGACGCGCCCTGGTCGGCGGCGGCCACCTCGAACGCGCACCGGGTGCGGGTCGACGTCTTCTCGAAGATCAGCGCGATGTTCCGGCCGGACAGCCGCCGCGTCTCCGCCCCCGCCTTCTTGGCGGCCTTGAGCTCGGCGGCCAGGTCGATCAGGCCGCGGAACTCCGCCGCCGTGAAGTCCAGCTCCTTGAGGAAGTGGCGGCCTGCGAGGTCTATGGCCATGGTGACTGCTCCTGGGTCGGGCGGGGGGACGCATACGGTAACGCTGGAACCCTATACGACGCAATGCATCGCTATACAGAGACCGCGTCGCCCACCCCCCTTCCCGCTACCGGACCGGGTCCCGGACCACCGGGCAGCTCATGCAGCGCGGACCGCCCCGCCCCCGGCCCAGCTCGCTCCCCCGGATCTCGATGACCTCGATGCCCTCCCGGCGCAGATGCGTGTTGGTCGTGGCGTTGCGCTCGTACGCGACGACGACCCCCGGCTCGACGGCCAGCACGTTGCAGCCGTCGTCCCACTGCTCCCGTTCCGCCGCGTGCACGTCCTGGGTCGCGGTGAGCACCCTGATCGAACCGAGGCCCAACGCCTGCGCGATGGCAGTGTGCATCTGCTCCGGCGGATGGTCGGTCACCTTGAGGTCGCGGGGTCCGTCGCCGGGCTCGATGGTGTACGAGCGGAGCATGCCGAGGCCCGCGTACTTGGTGAAGGTGTCCCCGTCGACCATCGTCATCACGGTGTCCAAGTGCATGAACGCCCGGCTCTTCGGCATGTCCAGCGCCACGATGGTCCGGGCCGAGCCCGCGTCGAACAGGCCCCGGGCCAGCATCTCGACCGCCTGCGGTGTGGTGCGCTCGCTCATGCCGATGAGCACGGCGCCGTTGCCGATGACGAGGACGTCGCCGCCCTCGATGGTGGAGGGGTAGTCGTCCTGGCCCTCGGACCAGTGGTGGAAGGCACCCGCCTCGGGGCCGGTGAACAGCGGATGGTGACGGTAGATCGCCTCGAAGTGGACGGTCTCGCGCTGCCGGGCCGGCCAGCGCATGGCGTTGATGGACACCCCGTCGTAGATCCACGCCGAGGTGTCCCGGGTGAAGAGGTGGTTGGGCAGCGGCCCGAGCAGGAAGTCGTCCAGGTCCATGACGTGGAAGCGCACCGACACCGGCTCCTTGTACCGGTCCAGGAACTCCCGCTTGGTCATCCCGCCGACCAGCGCCTCGCACAACTCGGCCGCCGGCAACTCCTCGAAGGCGGCCCGCAGATGCTCGGTGGCGAGCGGGCCGTACTCCTTCTCGGCGAAGACCCGGTCCAGCACGAGCCGCCGGGCGACCGGGATCTCCAGCGCCTCGCGGAGCAGGTCGCCGAAGAGGTGCACCTCGACGCCCCGGTCGCGCAGCACGTCGGCGAAGCCGTCGTGCTCCTGACGGGCCCGGCGCACCCAGAGCACGTCGTCGAAGAGCAGCGCGTCCTTGTTGCTCGGTGTGAGCCGTTTCAGTTCCAGATCGGGGCGGTGCAGGATGACGCGGCGCAGCCGCCCGGCCTCGGAGTCGACATGGAATCCCATGCCCACATCCTCACCGCGCGGCGCGCCGTTCACCCGGCGAATCGCCAGCCTGTTCTGCCGACGTGCTCAGAGCCGGGGGTCGACCGGCTCCGACTCCAGGGCCAGGACGGCGAACACCGCCTCGTGGACCCGCCACAGCGGCTCCCCGTCCGCGAGCCGGTCCAGGGCCTCCAGGCCGAGGGCGTACTCGCGCAGGGCCAGCGAGCGCTTGTGGCCGAGGAAACGGCCGCGCAGCCGGTCCAGGTTGTCCGGGCGGGTGTACTCGGGGCCGTAGATGATCCGCAGGTACTCCCTTCCGCGCACCTTGATGCCGGGCTGCACCAGCCGGCCCTTGCCGTCCCGGACGAGCGCGCCGAGCGGCTTGACGACCATGCCCTCGCCGCCCCGGCCGGTCATCTCCAGCCACCAGTCGACCCCCGCACGGACCGACGCCTCGTCGGCGGTGTCCACCACGAGCCGCCGGGTGACCTGGAGCAGGCCGCTCGGGTCGTGCTCCACCAGCCGGTCCAGCCAGGCCAGCTGCTCGTCGTGCGGTACGGAGGCCAGCGAGCGGCCCCGCACGGCGAGGATCTGGAACGGCGCCAGGCGCACGCCGTCCAGCCCTTCGGTGCTCCAGCAGTAGCGCCGGTACGCCTCCGTGAACGCGGCCGCGTCCTCGGCCCGGTCCCGCTGCCGGTCCACGAGCGCGCCCACGTCGACACCGCGTGCGGCTGCCGCCGCGAGCGCCCCGGTGGCGGCCGGGAACACCGCACCGGACGCGGCCCCCACCGCCGCGTACTGCGAGCGGAGCAGGCCGCCCGCCTTGAGCGACCAGGGCATCAGCTCGGCGTCGAGCAGTACCCAGTCGGTGTCCCACTCCTCCCACAGCCCGGCAGCGGTGACCGCGGCGCGCAGCCTGCCGAGAACGGTCTCGGTGAGCGCGGAGTCGTCCAGGAACGGGCGCCCGGTGCGCGTGTACAGCGCGCCGGTCGGGCCGCTCCCGCCGTCGCCCCCGGTCCCGAAGCGCTCGCGGGCCGCGGCGGCGTCCTTGCAGACCAGGGCCACGGCGCGGGAGCCCATGTGCTTCTCCTCGCACACGACCTTCGCCACGCCGGCCGCCCGGTACTCGCCGAACGCCTCGGCCGGGTGCTCCAGGTAGCCCTCCTCCTGCGAGGTGGCGGTGGGCGCCATGGTCGGCGGCAGGTACGGCAGCAGCCGGGGGTCGACCGCGAAGCGGCTCATGACCTCCAGGGCGGCGGCCGCGTTCTCCTCGCGGACGGCGAGGCGCCCCATGTGCCGGGTCTCCACGATCCGGCGGCCCTGCACGTCGTCGAGGTCCAGCGGCCTGCCCTCCCGGCCCCCGGGCGCCTCGGTCGACAGCGGCTTCACCGGCTCGTACCAGACCTGCTCCGCCGGTACGTCGACGAGCTCGCGCTCCGGCCAGCGCAGCGCGGTCATCCTCCCGCCGAAGACGGCACCGGTGTCCAGGCAGATGGTGTTGTTGATCCACGAGGTGTTGGGCACCGGCGTGTGGCCGTAGACCACGGCGGCGCGGCCCCGGTAGTCCTCCGCCCACGGGTAGCGCACGGGCAGCCCGAACTCGTCGGTCTCGCCGGTGGTCTCCCCGTACAGCGCGTGCGAGCGGACCCGTCCCGAGGTGCGGCCGTGGTACTTCTCGGGCAGCCCGGCGTGGCAGACGACGAGGCGTCCGTCGTCCAGCACGTAGTGGCTGACGAGCCCGTCGATGAACTCCGCGACCCGCTTGCGGAACTCCGGGTCCTTCGCGTCCTCCCGCTCCAGCTGCTCGACGGTCTCGGCGAGGCCGTGGGTGAGCTGGACCTTGCGGCCCTTGAGGTAGCGGCCGAGCTTGTTCTCGTGGTTGCCGGGCACGCACAGCGCGTTCCCGTCCGCCACCATCGACATCACGCGGCGCAGGACGCCCGGGCTGTCGGGGCCGCGGTCGACGAGGTCGCCGACGAAGACCGCGGTGCGGCCCTCGGGGTGGACGCCGTCCACGTACCCGAGCTTGCCGAGCAGGGTGTCCAGCTCGGAGCGGCAGCCGTGGATGTCCCCGATGACGTCGAACGGGCCGGTGAGGTGGCGCAGGTCGTTGTAGCGGCGCTCCAGCACCACTTCGGCCCGGTCGACCTCCTCCTCGGTGCGCAGGATGTGCACCTTGCGGAAGCCCTCGCGCTCCAGGCCGCGCAGGGAGCGGCGCAGCTCGCGGCGGTGGCGCTGGATGACGTGGCGGGGCATGTCGGCGCGGTCCGGGCGGTCCGCGTTGCGGGCGAGGCACACCTCTTCGGGCAGGTCGAGGACGACGGCGATGGGCAGCACGTCGTACTCCCGGGCCACGCGCACGAGCTGGCGCCGGGCCTCCGGCTGCACGTTCGTCGCGTCGACGACGGTCAGCCGGCCGGCGGCCAGGCGTTTGCCCGCGATGTAGTGCAGGACGTCGAAGGCGTCCTTGCTGGCGCTCTGGTCGTTCTCGTCGTCGGCGACGAGGCCGCGGCAGAAGTCCGACGAGATGACCTCGGTCGGCTTGAAGTGCCGCCGCGCGAAAGTGGACTTGCCGGAGCCGCTGGCGCCGATGAGCACGACGAGGGAAAGGTCGGTGACGGGGAGTGTGCGGTGCGGGGCGCGCCCCGTGTCTTCGGTGGTCATGCGGCTTTCGCCTCCTTCTCGGTCTCGTCGGTGGTGGCGGTGCTGAGGGAAAACGTGGCCATCTGCGTGGGCGGACCCACCTCGGGGTCGTCCGGGCCCACGGGCACGTACTCCACGCCGTATCCGTGCCGGGCGGCCACCGCGTCGGCCCAGGCCCGGAACTCGGCCCGGGTCCACTCGAAGCGGTGGTCGCCGTGGCGGGTGTGCCCGGCCGGGAGGGACTCCCAGCGGACGTTGTACTCCACGTTCGGCGTGGTCACGAGCACCGTGCGGGGGCGCGCGGAACCGAACACGGCGAACTCGAGCGCGGGCAGCCGCTCCGGGTCCAGGTGCTCGATGACCTCGCTGAGCACCGCCGCGTCGTACCCCTTGAGCCGCTTGTCCGTGTAGGTGAGCGAGCCCTGCCGCAGCGTCACACGGGCGGCCTGGCGCTCCCCCATCCGGTCCAGCTTCAGCCGGCGCGAGGCGATCGTCAGGGCACGCATCGACACGTCGAGGCCGACGATCTCCGTGAAACGCGGGTCCTTCAGCAGCGCCTGCACCAACTGGCCCTGGCCGCAGCCCAGGTCGAGCACCCGGCCCGCCCCGGCGGCGGTGAGTGCCGCCAGGATCGCGTCCCGGCGCCGCACGGCCAGCGGCACCGGCCGCTCCTCCGTGTCGGAGCCCTCGTCGACGGCGTTGTCGACGCTCTCGACGTCGAGGTCGTCCGCCTCCGCGAGCCGCACCAGTTCCAGCCGCTCCATCGCCTGCCGGGTCAGCCCCCAGCGCCGTGCCAGGTACCGGCTGGTGATGAGTTTGTGCTCGGGGTGCTCGGCCAGCCAGCCCTCACCGGCGCGCAGCAGCTTGTCCACCTCGTCCGGCGCCACCCAGTAGTGCTTGGCGTCGTCGAGCACCGGCAGCAGCACGTACAGCTGGCGCAGTGCGTCGGCGAGCCGCAGCTCACCCTCCAGCACCAGCCGTACGTACCGCGAGTCGCCCCATTCGGGGAACTTCACGTCGAGCGGCACGGCCTCCGCCTCCACCCGCGTCCATCCGAGCGGACCGAAGAGCTTGCGCACCAGCTCGGCACCACCACGGGCCGGCAGGGCGGGCACTTCGATCCGCAGCTCCATGGGGGCCGCCGCCCGCTCGGGCATCGCCTTGCAGGCACCGCTCAGCGCGGACTTGAAGACGGTGCTCATCGCGACGGACAGCAGCGAGGAGGCCGCGTAGGGACGGTCGTTGACGTACTGCGCGAGCGCCGCGTCGGGCGCGCCGCCCCGGCCCTTTCCCTTCCCCTTGCGCACCAGGGCGATGGGATCGACCTCCAGCAGCAGGGCTGCCGTGCACTGCTCCGCGGACGCCTCGGGGTAGAAGACGTGCGCGGTGCCGTGGGAGGTGGAGAACGCCTGCGCCCGCTCGGGATGCTTGTGCAGCAGGAAGCCGAGATCGGTGGCGGGACGTTCCGGAGTGCCGGTTGTACTGATCGTCAGGAACACACGTTTGAGTATGATCCGCCCGCGCCTACCCCACCAGGCAATTTCCCGGTGGGCCTCCCGCCGCCGCCAGACGTGCGATCTCCTTCGGTCCGACCCGGCAGCAGCCGCCGACCAGTCGCGCACCGGCCGCCCGCCAGGCCGCCACCCGCCCGGGGGCGAAAGTGGCGTCCCCGGTCCAGCTGCCGGACGCCGCGTCCCAGTGCTCGCCGCTGTTCGGGTAGGCCACGGCCGGCCTGCCCGTCGCCGCCACCGCCGCCCGCACGGCGGCCTCCGCCTCGGCCGGGTCGCAGCAGTTGACGCCGACCGCGATCACCTCGTCGCGCCCCCGTACCAGGCCGAACGCCTCGTCCAGCGGCTGCCCGGCCCGGGTCCGTCCCCCGGACACGGTGTAGGAGAGCCAGACCGGCAGGCCGTACTCCCCCGCCACCCGCAGCAGCGCCCGTGCCTCGTCCATGTCCGGCACCGTCTCCAGGGCCAGCGCGTCCGGCCCGGCGGCGGCCAGCGCTTCGATCCTGGGGCGGTGGAAGCGTTCCAGCTCACCGGCCGTGAGCCCGTAACGGCCCCGGTACTCCGCGCCGTCCGCCGTCACCGCCCCGTACGGCCCGACCGACGCCGCCACCCAGACGTCCCGGTCCACCGCGCCGGCTGCCCGCCGGGCCAGTTCGACGCTGCGGGCGAACAGCCCGGCCGCCGCCTCCCTTCCGATCCCGCGCCGCGCGAACCCCTCGAAGCTCGCCTGATAGCTGGCCGTGATGAGCACCTGGGCCCCCGCCCGCACGTACGCCGTGTGGGCCGCCTCGATCTGTCCGGGCCCGTCGGCGAGCAGCCGGGCGGACCACAGCCCGTCGGACAGGTCGCAGCCCTGCGCCTCCAACTGGTTGGAGAGCCCGCCGTCGAGGACGACCGTGCCCTCGGCGAGCGCGGCGGCCAGGGAGCGGGACGGTGCGCCGGACGCGGGGCCGGGCCCAGGTGTCATCGCGCCTCCGTTCTCAGCTCAGCTGGGACTGGACCTGGGAGGAGATCAGCTCCAGGTGGTCCAGGTCGTCGAGGTCGAGCACCTGGAGGTAGATCCGTGACGCCCCGATCGCCGCGTAGCGACCGATCTTGTCGACCACCTCGGCGGGCGACCCCGCGAGGCCGTTGGCCTTCAGCTCGGCCACGTCCCGGCCGATGACGGCGGCCCGGCGCGCGACCTCCGTGTCGTCCCGGCCGACGCAGACGACCAGCGCGTTGGAGTACACCAGGTCGTCCGGCTCGCGGCCCGCCGCCTCGGCCGCCTCCCGGACCCGGCCGAACTGCTTCTCGGAGTCCTCAAGCCCGGCGAAGGGGATGTTGAACTCGTCCGCGTACTGAGCGGCGAGGCGCGGCGTGCGCTTCGCGCCGTGTCCGCCGATCAGCACCGGGATCCTGGCCTGCGCCGGCTTGGGCAGCGCGGGCGAGTCCGTCAGCTGGTAGTACGTACCGTCGTAGCTGAACGTCTTGCCGACCTCGGTCGCCCACAGCCCCGTGACGATCGCGAGCTGCTCCTCCAGGCGGCCGAACTTCTCCTTCGGGAAGGGGATGCCGTACGCCTTGTGCTCGTCCTCGAACCAGCCCGCGCCCAGGCCCAGTTCGACCCGGCCGCCGGACATCTGGTCGACCTGCGCCACCTGGATGGCGAGGACTCCGGGGAGCCGGAACGTGCCCGCGGTCATCAGCGTGCCGAGGCGGATGCGCTTCGTCTCGCGGGCCAGCCCGGCCAGCGTGATCCAGGCGTCCGTGGGGCCGGGCAGGCCGTCGCCCTGCCCCATCCGGAGATAGTGGTCGGAGCGGTAGAAGGCGTCGAAGCCGAGGTCCTCGGTGGCCTTGGCGACGGTGAGGAGGGTGTCATAGCTCGCCCCCTGCTGGGGCTCGGTGAAGATGCGAAGATCCATACCTCCATCCTGCACCCGTGCGCGCCGCCCGCCTCCCTCCGGGCCGTTCCGCGTCGCCGCGTCCGCGTTGGGACCGCTCACTGGATGCCGGTCACCGGGCCGACCGGATCGCGCAGCACCCCGTGCGGGCCGTCCCGCTCCCTGGCGCGCTCCCGGTCCGCCTGCTCCTCACGCTCTCGTTCGTCGAGCAGCCGGAGCATGCCGCGCACCCGGTCCGTGGACTCGTCGGCGGCGTCGATCGCCTCCATGCACTGCCAGTACAGGCTCTGCTCATCGGTCTCGCAGGCCACCCCGACCAGGGCCATGCCGACCTCCCCGAGCAGCGCGGCGAGGCCGGTCAGGGCCGCGCGGGGATCGGCCACTTCGGTCAGCCGGGCCGCCCGGGCGACCCCGGCACGGGCGGCCGGGTGGTCGAGGGCGCCGCTGCTCCTGCCGCCGATCTCGCTCAGGGCGCTCGCCTCGCCCCGTAACGCCTTGGGGCCGCTCGCCGCCAGCCGGCTGCCGACCGCCTGGGCCAGGGCCTGTGCCTGCCACGCCTCGGCGATGATGTCCGGTGTGCCCCGGCTCTCCGCCAGCGCCTGCCTGATGACCGTTACCAGCCGCTCCGCTTCCATCGATTGCCCCCGTTCGACCGCGAAAACCCGCTCACCACGTTCATTACCCACAGTGAGGGCGTCCGCACCGAAACGCCAGAGGATTTCGGAAATCTGTGGACACTCGATCGAGTGTGGACAAGTCGATCACTCCGAAGAGTGACGATCTTGGTCGTTCGTTGATCCGTCGGCCGGTCCCGGCACCGGGTCGGAGGCGGATTCCGGGACCGGGAAGCGCGACTCGTTGCGCTCGATCTTGGCCGCGAGCGCCGCGAGGACGTCGATCCCGAGCACGTCGCAGAACTGGAGGAGGTACGCGAGCACGTCCGCGACCTCGTCGGCGACCCTGGGCGCCGTCGCCGGGTCCGCCATGACCCGCGTCGACTGCTCGGGGGTCAGCCACTGGAAGATCTCCAGGAGTTCGGCGGCCTCCACGCTCAGCGCCGAGGCCAGGTTCTTCGGGGTGTGGTACGGCCCCCAGTCGCGGGCGGCCGCGAAGTCGGCCAGCCGCTGCTGGAGGGTCCGTACATCGAGTTCGGTCACCGGCCCCCTACGCTCCCGGGACTCCGGCCGCAGTGACGCCCTCGACCTCCATGCCGACGGGCGACAGCAGGAAGACGTTGCGGTCCACCCGGTGCATGCCGCTGCCGAGGCCGAAGACGACGCCGCTGGTGAAGTCCAGGATGCGCTTGGCCACATCGCCCTCGGCGCTGGTCAGGTCGAGCAGCACCGGCACCTGGGCCACCAGGTATTCCGCGACCTCGCGGGCGTCGGCGAAGACCTGCACCCGCAGTACCACCATGCGCCGCTGCTCTGCGGCCTCCGGCTCGTCCTGGACGGTGCGGTGGTCCACCCTGGAGGGCCACTCGTTGCGGCTGCGCAGCGGTACGACCTGGGCCAGCCCCTCCCACTGCTCGTCCGTGACGTCGTACCTGTCGTACCTGCTCACCGGACCACCCCGTCCGCACGTCGGTCGGCGTTGTGCCGGCTGCGCTCACTGTTCATCGGGCGATTGTCCCCCGGCTCACCCGTTCGGCCTACGAGCGACACGGCTCAGGAACCGATCGCGGCGGCCGGAAGCACGTCTGCGGGGTCCGCGACCGTGACGGGCCGGTTCGGGGCGGTGCCGGTGTCCAGCGGGGTGAAGCGGATCGGGAGGTGTGCCAGCGCGCGGTGGAACGGGCCGGGCCGCCACAGCAGTTCCTCCGCCGGGACGGCCAGCTCCGCGTCGCACAGGAGGCTGGTGAGCTGTTCGATGGCCGTCGTCGCGATGAGCAGGGCCGGCTGCTTGGCGGGGCAGCGGTGCGGCCCCGCCGACCAGGCGAGGTGGGCGCCCGCCCCGGACCGTATGCCGTCGTCGGAGGCGGGCGCGGCGGACTGGGAGTTGGCGGCCGCGTACGAGACGAGCACGAGCTGCCCGGCGCGCAGCCGTACGCCGTGGAACTCGGTGTCGTGGCGCGGGTAGTGGGCGGCCAGGTTGGCGAGCGGCGGGTCGCGCCACAGGACCTCGTTGATCGCCTCGTGGGCGGTCATGGCGCCGCCGTGCAGGGAGCCGGCGTAGCGCTCGTCGGTGAGCATGTGGAGCGTGGCGTTGCCGATGAGGTTGGTCATCGGGTCGTTGCCCGCGCTCATGACGAGGGTGATCTGGCGCACCGTCTCGTCGTTGTCGAGTCCGGCCGGGTGGGCGAGGAAGTACGAGGTGAGGTCGCGTCGGGGTCTGGCGCGGCGGTCGGCGACGAGGCGGGTCACGACATCGACGAGGTCGGCGTACGCGGCGGCGGCGTCCGCGGCGGAGTTCATCATTCCGGCGATGCCGTCGACGATCCGCTCGCCGTCCTCGGGGTCGGCGCCGAACCAGGTGACGAAGATGTGCATCGGGAGCCGGCGGGCGTACTCGGCGATGAGGTCGGCGCTGCCGCTGCCCGCGAACCGGCCGATGAGCTGGCGGGCGACGCGGGCGACCTCGGCGCGCAGGACGTGTGGTTCGATGAGGGCGAGGCTGTCGTTGATGGCCTGGCGGTAGCGGGCGTGCACCGCGCCGTCGCTGAAGAGCGCGGTGGGGCGGTGGCCGAGCACGGGCAGCACGGGCGAGTCGGGCGGAACGGTTGCCTGCCAGGCGCGGGGGTCCTTGCTGAACGTGTGGGTGTCGCGCAGCAGGTCGATGGCGGCCTGGTAGTCCGTGACGAGCATCGCCTCGACGTCGGGGGCGATCCGCACCGGTGCGAGCGGCCCGTGTGCGCGCAGGGCGCGGTAGTGGCCCCGGGGGTCGGCCGCGAAGGCCGGGCCGAACAGCGCGAGGGGTTGCGGCGGCGGTGCGTACGTGGTCATGAAGCGTCCTCGGGCTGCGGCATGCGGGTCAGCGCGTGTTCGGCCAGTGCGATGAGGGCGTCGATGCTGCCGCGGCGTTCACGCGCGTCGCACTGGACCAGCGGGGTGGTGTCGTCGAGGTCGAGGTGCTTGCGCAGGACCTCGTCGCTGTGCGCGGGCGCGTCGGGGAAACGGTTCACCGCGACCGCGTACGGCAGTCCCTGCTCCTCGACCATGTCCATCACGGCGAAGGAATCGGCGAGGCGGCGGGTGTCAACGAGGACGAGGGCGCCGAGCGCGCCGCGGGCGATGTCCTCCCACAGCGGCAGGAACCGTTCCTGGCCGGGCGTGCCGAACATGTAGAGGACCAGGTCGTCGTGGACGGTCAGGCGGCCGAAGTCGATGGCGACCGTGGTGGTGGTCTTCTCGGGGAGTCCGGCGGTGGAGTCGATCCGGGTGCTGGACTGGGTCATCGCCTCCTCGGTGTGGAGGGTGGCGATCTCGGAGAGCGTACGGATCAGGGTCGTCTTGCCCACGCCGAAGGGACCCGTGACGACGAGTTTCATCAGGGTCCGGGCGGCGGACGGCAGGTAGCCGACGCCGGTCCGGTCAGGGGAGGGAGCGGAGTCCAACGAGCAGCCTCTCGACGAGCGACCTGTCGATCTGCCCGGCACTGGGTATCGGCGGTCGGGTGAGCAGTAGTCCGGTGGCCGCGAGGTCCGTGGCCAGGAAGACGGTGGCGCTGACCGGCAGGTCCAGGTGGGCCGCGCACTCGACGACGGTGAGGGCGCCGGGTTCCAGCAGGTCGCAGAGTCGTCGTGCCTGTGTTCCGGCGTCGTCGGGCACGTGCGCGTCGGTGCGTACGAGTACGGCGAGCCGGTCGAGCGCGGGGCCGGCGGGGCGGGACCGGCCGCCGGTGACCAGGTAGGCGGGGATCAGACGGCGTGCTGGGCCGGGGGTCATGGCCGGGCGGCGGTGTCCGGTTGGCGGGCGGGTGCGTGCATCGCCCGGGTGAGCGCGGTGACCTGGACCTGCATCTGGTAGGCGATGTCGCCGAGTTTGGCGCCGGGTTCGGCGAACAGGGCGAGGGTGGTGTTGCGTCCGGCCGGTACGACGATGGCGAAGCCCAGGTCCGATTCGACGACGGTCTGGGCCAGTTGCGGTGCCTCGACGTCGGTGAAGGCGGTGGTGAAGGCGCGGGCGGCGGCGTGCAGGGTGGCCGTCATCGCGGCGACGCGTTCGCCGGAGGCCCGGTCGAGGCCGGGCGAGGCGCCTTCGACGAGGCCGTCGCCGGTGGCGACCACGGCGTGCTGGACTCCGGGCAGTTCAAGCAGCGGGGTCAGCACCCATGCGAGGTCGCCTGAGTTCGGGCTGGGGGCGCTCACTTCTCGTCGTCTCCTTGGTCGTCCTGGTGGTCGCGGGCGCCGGTGTCCGGTACGGGGTGCCGCCCGGTGACGCTCCTGCCGTTGAGGGTGCCCTGCTGGAGGGCCGCCCAGGAAGCCCCTGCCGCTTCCGGTGTACGGGACAGCTGTCCGGCGGCCGGCTCGGCATCCCGGGCGGCGGTCGCCGCGGCGGGGGTGCGGCGCGGTGCGCGGCGGCGCCGGCTGGGCAGTGCGGCGGGCTCGGCGGCGCCCGGGGTGTCCGCCGCGGCCGGGGCGGCGGGCTGTGCCGGGGCGGCGGACACGGGCGCGGGGGCGAGGGCGGAGAGGCCGCGGTCCTCGTCGAGCACGGTGAGGAGGTGGGCGGGGACCCGCAGGATGGCGCGCATGCCGCCGAAGGGGGACGCCTCAATGTGGCATTCGAAGCCGTACTGCACGACGAGCCGGCCGACGACCGCGAAGCCGGTCTGGGGCGGGTCGCCGAGTTCGGTGAGCAGCACCTCGGCGGGTCCGGCGAGGAGGGCGCGGGCGCGTTCGAGCGCGTCCTCGTCCATGCCGATGCCGGCGTCGTCGACGACCAGGAAGGCGCCCCGGCCACCGCTCTGCTGGACGGTGACCTGCACGTCGGTGTCGGGGTGGGAGTACGCGGTCGCGTTGGCGAGGAGTTCGGCCAGGGCGATGGCGAGGGGTTCGGCGGCCCGGGCGGCGAGCGCGAGGCGTTCGTCGCGCAGGTGGTTGGCGACCTTGATCCGTTCGTAGCCGGCGACGCGCGACTGGGCGCCGAGGACGATCTCGACGAGCGGGGAGTTCTGCCGGGCGAGGCCGGGCCAGGCGTCGCAGAGCACGGCGGTGGACTGGGTGCGGCGCAGGGCGAGTTCGTTGCGGAAGTCGAGCTGGAGGATGCGCGGGTCGTCGTACTCGTGCTGGAGCTCGTGCAGCAGCTGCTGGGACTGGTTGAGCAGCGACTGGATCTTGGCGGAGGTGCCGCGCATCGCGGCGCGGGCCGCCGCGTCGACGCGTCCGCGTTCCTCGAGCACGGCGGTGCGGGCGGCCTGGACGGCTTCGGTGAGCAGGAGGGCGGCGCCGCCGTCGACCTCGGCCGCCTCGCGCAGTCCGGGGACGGTGGCGCTGGGGTGGGAGAGGGCGAGGGCGGCGGCGGGTATCCGCCTGCGGGCGAGCTGCCGGATCTCGTCGAGGAGGGCGGCGGTGCGGGCCTCGGCCGCCTTGGCCTGGCGCTCGGCGAGTTCGGCGCGGGTGACGGCCTGCTGCTCGGTGAGGCCGGACCGGTAGGCACGTGCGAACCCCGCGATCGCTGCGGCGACGGCGATCACTGTGACGATCCATGCCATGCCGTTACCGCGTTTCTGTCGTCGGGCCGGTCCGCCGGTGCGCGCGGCGGACCGGGAGGTCAGACGGCGCTGCCCGCCGTCTCACCGGCCTGCTCCACTTCGTGTGCGACCGTGGCCACGTCGGTGATGACCTGGACCACGCTGGGCCGTTCGGACCCGTCGAGCTGCCGGTACTCGCTGCCGATGGTGATGACGAGCCGTTCGGGGAGCCCGAGTGCGGGGTAGCGGCCGTCGGCGATGACCTGCCGGGCGGCGTCGACGGCGGGGACGCCGGCGGCGTGCAGGGCGTGGGAGCGCTCGCGGATGTACTCCAGGTACGCGATGTGCTCGCGGACGCCGTCCCGGTCGATCACGGGTCCGTGGCCAGGGACGATGGTCTCGGCGCCGGTGGCGAGCACCTGTTCGCAGGCCGCGATGACGTTGCTCAGCGGGCCTTCCCAGTGGCACGGGTGGTCGCCGGGCTGTTCCGCGGAGGACGCGAAGATGATGTCGCCGCTGAACACCACGCCCTGGGCGGGCAGATGGACCATCAGGTCACCGGTGGTGTGGGCGGGCGCCAGCGAGGTGATCTGCACCGGGTAGTCGCCGAGGGTGAGTTCGAGCTCGCCCGTGAAGTAGGTGGTCGGCCGGACCGGTTCGGTCTGAGACCAGTCGAACGGGCCGAAGTGCCGGGCGAGGTAGGACCCGAGCGGGGTGGCCGGGTCGCCGCCGTTGACGAGCGCGTGCTGCTGCTGCGGCGTGGGCTCGTAGTGGATGTGCTCCCTGGCCTCACGGGTCACGATGATCTCGGCGTCCGGGAGCACGCCCGCGCCCCAGAAGTGGTCACCGTTGGCGTGCGTGACGATCACCCGGTCGATGGTGACGCCGTCGGGCAGCCGTTTCCCGGACTCGGCGAGGAACTGTCCGGCGAGCACCGGGTCGTACGGGGTGTCGATCCACAGTGCGCCGCGGGGCGAGACGAGCAGGCCGCAGTTGGCCAGCCCCCAGCCACGCTTCGGCGGGAGCCATGCGTACAGGCCCCTGCCAAGGTCAACGACATCCCCACCCGTGATCGACATGGACGCGATTATGCCGACCCAGTTCCGGTCGCGCGTTCGAACCCGGCCATCCCGACCCTCCTTTGGCTTGAAACAGTTCCTGACCTGCCGTGGGGGCGCGCGAGCGGTGACCGTACGAGAGCGGGCGCGCCCGTCACCGTACGGAATCTTCCGGTAGAAGCGGGCAGAACTGCCCGAACCGGCCCGGCACCGTCACCGGTACGGGACACGGCACCGTCAAACCGGAAGGCGTCGATTACCCACCGAGCATGGCTGAAAACAGACGCCACAGGTCCCCGGTGCGACCGCCCGAAGCGGTGCGCCGGGGACCCGGTGGTCCAGCTAGAAGGTGGCGGGCACGTTCCACTGCTGGTTGGCGCCGCCCGCGCAGTCCCACACCACGAGCGCGGTGCCGTCCGTGGTGTCACCGCCCGGGACGTCCAGGCAGCGGCCCGACGCCTTGTTGACGAGGGTGTGCGCGCTCGTGCTGTACGTCCACTGCCGGGCCGCGTCCGTGACGGCGCCGCCCGTCCCCGTACCGGCGCAGTCGCGCACGCGCACCGCCGCGCCGTTCCCCGTGCCGTCGGCGGTCAGGCAGTAGTCGGACGGGAGGCGCAGCGAACCGTCGGCCGCCCGGACCCAGGCCTGGTTCGCGCCGCCCGAGCAGCGGTAGAGATCGGCCACCACACCGTCGGCCACGCCCCCGAGGGCGTCCAGGCACTTGCCGGCCTGTCCGGTCACCGCGCCGCGCACCGAGTTGCCGACCGCCAGGTTCTGAACCGTCGCGTCCGCCGAGACGTCGGTCCGGGTCATCGACGCGCAGGCGTTGCCGCTGTTGGACGTCCCCGAGACCGAGGCGGTGACCGTACCGCCGTTGCCCGTCGGCACCCCGAACCGGGCGTCGCTGAAGGGCTGGTCGTAGCAGGTGGCGCGAGGGTCGTTCCACTCGAAGTACTCGGTCCAGTCGACCATGCCGGAGGGCGAGATGGCGGTGGCCGGGGTCTTGATGGAGCCGAGCTTGTACGAGGCGCCGGTGGCGGTGTCCGCGACGGTGGCGCCGAACCAGCCGTCGCCCTCGGCGGCCACCTCGAACGTGTAGCGGTGGCCGGCGGTCCAGTCGAGGTTCATCCGGCAACTCATGCCCTCGCCCTCGCCGCCGAAGGACTGGCACCAGCTGCCCGTGGAGCCGGCCTTCGCCTCGGAGACGTCCCAGACGGAGAACAGGAGCGTCCGCTTCGAGCCGCCGTTGGACTGCATCCCGAGGTAGGCGCCGTTGCCCTTGTCGAAGCCGAACTGGTGGCTCCAGAAGACGTTTGCGCGGTAGCCGGGGTCGTGCTGGACGGTGGTGGACCAGGTGACGTCGGTCAGGACCGGGGCGCCGGAGAAGGAGTAGTTGGTGTAGGTGCCGGGAGTCGTGCCGATCTCCGCGGCCTGGGTGGGGGGTGCGGTGCCGAGCAGCGCCAGAGCGGCTGCCGCGACGGTGGTGGTGAGGGTGGTGAACAAGTGACGCGATCTCATGCGGTGCACCTGCTTCTGATGGGGGGAAGGGGACCCCGGGCCCGAGGCCGTGCGGCCCCGGGCCCGGTCTTTCCCGGTCAGATCCTCAGGGACGGACCTGGCCGCGCTCGAAGTACGCGATCAGCTCGGGGTCGAGGGGCGGCACCTCGTGGGGTGCACCGCCCTCGCGCAGGGAGCGGGTCGCGAGGACGCCGGCGGCGACGCTCATCCGGGCGGCGACCGGGGAGGTGTCGGTGACTCCCCCGTCGCGCACGAACCGGCAGAACTCGTCCATGATCCGGCCGTCGCCGCCGCCGTGGGAGCCCTTGGCCTCGGGCACCCGGTAGGTGATGTCGGCGTCGGCGCGGTAGCCGCTGGGGCCGGTGTTCCACACCTTGACCTCGTCGCCGGGGCCGTCACCGAAGTTCTCCAGCCGGCCCTCGGTGCCGATGACGGTGTAGTTGCGCCAGTAGTCGGGGGTGAAGTGGCACTGCTGGTAGGCGGCGACGACCCCGTTGTCGAGCTGCATGTTCATCACCGAGACGTCCTCGACGTCCACGATGTGGTGCAGGTCCTTGCGGGCCGTCGGCGGCCAGTCGAACTCGCGCAGCCAGTTCTCGGGGCGCGGGGTGTCGGGTTCGCGGCGGGGCAGGTCACCGTAGACGAGCAGGTCGCCGAGGGCGTTGACGCGGCGGGTGTAGCCGCCGGCCAGCCAGTGCAGCACGTCGATGTCGTGGGCGGCCTTCTGGAGGAGCAGACCGGTGGTGCGGGTGCGGTCCGCGTGCCAGTCCTTGAAGTAGTAGTCGCCGCCGTAGCCCACGAAGTGGCGCACCCAGACGGCCTTGGGCTCGCCGATGTCGCCGCGCGCGATGATGTCGCGCATCAGTCGGACGACGCCCATGTGGCGCATGTTGTGGCCGACGTAGAGCCGGGAGCCGGTCTCGTACGCGGCGCGCAGGATGTTGTCACAGCTCTCGACGGTGATACCGAGGGGCTTCTCGACGAAGACGGCCTTGCCCGCGCGCAGGGCGTCGATGGCGATGACCTCGTGGGTGTCGTCCGGGGTGGCGACGATGATCGCGTCCAGGTCGTCCGGGCCGAGGAGCAGCTTGTAGTCCTCGACGGCGATCCCGGTGCCGAAGCGCTCGGCCTCGCGCCGGCGCACCTCCGGGTCGAGGTCGCAGACGGCGGTGATCGCCGATCCCTTGCCGGGGTGGTGGGCCGACGTCGCGATGGACCGGCGCAGGCCGAGCCCGATGACGCCGAGTCGCAGGTCTGACACGGGGGTCCCTTCGGTTGGTACGGGTGGTGCGGGCGGAGACTACTTACCGGCGAGCGAGGCCTCGAACTCGGCGCGCATCTTGTCGCCGCCGCCGGAGCGCCACTTGCGCAGCTGGTCCTTGAAGGCTGAGATCGGCTTGCGGCCGGCGACGATGTCCAGCTGGATGTCGCTCATGGCGGTGGTGAGCGAGGCGCTCTTGCTGGTGGACGTGTCCGAGAAGTGGCCGCTCGTCGGGTTGGACTGGGCGATCTTGAGGAGGTCCGTCTGCCAGCCGTGGATCTTTCCGGCGAGTTCGCTCTGGCCCGGCAGGTAGACGTACTCGGGTCCGGCGGCGAGGAAGGCCAGCGGCATCGCGGTGGTGACGGCCTCGGAGTTGCCCTTGGCGGTGAGCTCGACGTCGCCCTTGGAAGTGCGGTTCCAGTGCGTGCCCTCGATGCCGTTGTCGAGGAACAGGCGCTCCTCCGTGCCGAAGGGGGCGGCCAGGTAGTCCAGGACGCGCAGCAGCATCTTCACGCGCTTCTCGTCGGCCTTCTTGTTGATCGCCGTGTAGCCGACGGAGCCGTAGCCCATGCTGTAGTGCGGCGTGGCGCCCTCCTTGCCGGCGAACGGCACGATGACGCTGAACGGGAAGTCGTACGTCTTGGCGTCGATCAGGAAGCTGGGGAAGGACTGCACGTAGGCGCCGAGGGAGCCCTGGGCCATCTTCTCCATGGTGGTGCTGAGGTTGGGGTCCGGCCAGAAGAGCTTGGCCTCGGCACACTTGACGGCGAAGGCCAGGGCCTCCTGGTACTCCTCCGTCTCGTACTGGTGGGTGAGCTTGCCGCCTTCGAGGCGCCAGGCGGCGGGGGCGCCGAACCACTGGGCGAACTGGCCGATGTGGTTCACGTACGCCGGCTCCAGGACGTACTTGTTGCGCTTGGCGTCCAGCAGCTCCTTGCCCTTGGCGAGGAAGTCCTCGGCGCTGGTGAAGCGGGCGCCGCCGACCGGCTTCCAGAAGTCCTCGTTGACGACGTAGACCTGGCCCATGGAGCCGTAGGCGACGGTGACGCCGCGGATCTTGCCGTTGACGACGGCCGTCTTCCAGGCGGTGGTCGGCAGGTTGGCCAGGTTCGGGTACGCCTTGACCGCGTCGCCCGAGAGGTAGGGGGTGAGGTCGTGGAACTTGGCGTCGAGGAGCTCGGGGACGCGCTGGATGCCCTGGTTCGGCGGGAACCAGACGAGGTCGGGTATGTCGCCGCCGGCCATCATCGCGTTGAACTTGGTGAGGTACGCGTCGACGCCCTGGTCCACCACGATCGTCATGTCGAACCGGGAGCCGAGGCGCTTGTTCAGCTCCTGCCAGTAGGCGTTCCTGGCCTGCGGCGGGGCGGGGGTGGTGAACGTCTCGGTGAGGGCGGTGATGCGGCTGCCGTCGCCGGGGGTCTTCGCGACGGACTTGGTGAGGGCCTTGGGGTAGCGCAGGTAGGTGGCGTCGAGGCCCGCCGCGTTGCCCGCGAGGTCGGCGGGGGCCGTCCGGGCCGCCACGTACGTCGGGAGCTTCAGCTTGGCCGACGCCTTGGCGCCGCCCTTGCTGACCGTGGCGCCGCTGCCGCAGGCGCTCAGCGTCGACAGACCCGCGACGGTGAGGCCGGCGATTCCCGCGGCGCCCATGAAACCGCGTCGGGAGAGGTGGGTGGACATGGGGCTCCTTGAAGGTGGGGGCGTGCGGGGGCGGTGGTGCGGGGCGGGCGGTTCAGCCCTTGATCGCCCCGGTGAGGACGCCCTTGACGAAGAACTTCTGCAGGAGGGGGTAGACGCAGAAGATGGGCACGATCGCGACGATCAGGACGGCCATCTGCAGCGAGGTCGCCGGCGGTATGGAGTGGACGCCCATCGCGGAGGCGTTGATGCTCTGCCCGTTGAGGACGTAGCTGCGCAGGATCACCTGGATGGGGAACTTGCCGGCGTCGTTGAGGTACAGCACCGCGTTGAAGAAGCTGTTCCAGTAGCCGACGGCGTAGAACAGGCCGACCACCGCGAGGACCGCCTTCGACAGCGGGAGGACGATCCGGAAGAGGACCGTGACCTCGCCGGCGCCGTCGATGCGTGCCGCGTCGTACAGCTCTTCCGGGATGCTCTGGAAGAAGGAGCGGACGACGACGATGTTGAAGGCGTTCAGCAGGACCGGAAGGATCAGTGACGCGTACGTATCCAGCATGTGGAACTGCTGGACCGCCAGGTACGTCGGGATGATGCCGGGCGCGAAGAGGAACGTGCCGAGCACCAGGAGCAGGATCGGCTTGGCGAGGACCGTGCCGGGGCGCGAGGTGCCGTACGCGATCATCACGGTGCAGGCCAGGCTGAGCGCGGTGCCGATCAGCGTGATGAAGATGGAGACCACGGCGGCCCGGGTGACCACCCCCCCGGACAGGATGACCCGGTAGGCCTCCAGCGTCGGGTGGTGCGGGATCAGTACGTAGCCGCCGTTGGCGTTCAGCTCCTCGCGGCCGGCGAGGCTGGTGCCGATGGCGAGGACGAACGGGTAGAGCACGATCACGGTGAGGACGATCAGGGCGAGGCCCTTGGCACCCTGCCCGTACCAGTGCGGACGCTCCATCCACGGCGGCCTGCCGTTGGACTTGCGGGGGCGGGTCCCGGACCGGGCGGCGCGCAGCCTGGTCGCGACGGACTGGCTCATCGGTACACTCCCTGCTCGCCGAAGCGGTGGGCCAGCTTGTTGGCGGCGAGGATCAGGGCGAATCCGATGACGCCCTTCATCAGTCCGGCGGCGGTGCTCATGCCCCAGTCGCCGTCCACGACGCCGTGGAAGTAGACGTAGGTGTCCATGACTTCGGCGGCGTCCGGGCCGACCGCGTCGCGCTGGAGCAGGATCTGCTCGAAGCCGACGGAGAGGATGTCGCCGAGCCGCAGGATCAGCAGCATCAGGATGACCGGCCGGATGCCGGGCAGGGTGATGTGCCAGATCCGGCGGAGCCAGCCGGCGCCGTCCATGGCGGCGGACTCGTACTGGCCCATGTCGATCGAGGCGATGGACGCCAGGAAGATGATCGTGCCCCAGCCGCAGTCCTTCCAGATGGCCTGCGCGGTGATGAGGAACTTGAAGGTTCCGGGGTCCGTCATCACGTTGCCGATGCTGACCCCGTGCTCCATGAGCAGTGTGGTGACCGAGCCGGCGCCGCCGAGTACCTGCTTGAACATCGCGACGACGACGACCCAGGACAGGAAGTGCGGGAGGTAGACGACGGTCTGGATGAACCGCTTGATCTTCTCGCTGATGAGCGAGTTGAGCAGGAGCGCCAGGGCGATCGGTGCCGGGAAGTACAGGAGGAGCTGGATCGCCGTGATCTGGAGGGTGTTGGACACCGCGCTCCAGAATTCGGGCTCGGCCAGCAGTGCGGTGAAGTTCGCCATCCCGACGAACGGGCTCTGCTTGAAACCCAGGAACGGCTGGTAGTCCTGGAAGGCGATGACGTTGCCCGCGAGCGGCAGGTAGAAGAAGAGCGCGAAGTAGAGCACGCCCGGCAGGCAGAAGAGCAGGAGCGCTTTGTCCCGCTTCAGGCGGTGCCGGAGCGGCTGCCGTATTCGGTGCTTCTTGCCCTTCCTGCCTGCGGAGCGGTCCGCGTCTTCCGGATCGCGGGGCTGCGGCACGGGCGGCCGCGCAGCTGTGACCGGCGTGTTTGCCATTGTCACAGGCACCTCCAGGGCTGATGGAGCGAGAGAACGTCCCGCATGCACAGGAGGCGGCACGCACTTCGGGGGAAGTGCGGCCGCTGCTCCTTCGCGGCGACAGGCACATAGTTCACGACCTTGCGCCCGTATGGCAAGAGTTGTTCATTTCGCAGAGGTAACGAACATCTATGGGCAAGCAAAAGTCGCTCCACGCAGCACCACAGGGCGTCATAGACCGGGCAACTGGCGCATATCGGCCTCGCGATACCCGTGACGACGCCCCGGAATGCATCGTTCCTCCGTCAGAACCGGCCATCTCGTGCGCGGTTGTGCTTGGTCTCGCACACTTCGCGCACAGTCGGACACCCCGAACCGGTCCGGGCGCACGCGGAACGGCGGGCCTCCGCGCATCGGGTGCGCGGGGGCCCGCCGTGGGGCGGAGCAGGGGTCAGACGGCGACGACCGTGACGCCGGCCTCCGTGAAGCGGGCGGACGCCTCGGGCGAGATGCCCCGGTCGGTGACCAGGAAGTCGACCAGGGAGAGGTCGCAGACCCGGGCGAAGGCCCGCTTGCCGATCTTCGATGAGTCGGCGGCGACCACCACGCGCTGGGCCTGCTGGGCGAGCAGCCGGTTGATGCTGGCCTCGCCCTCGTGGTGCACGTACGCACCGCGTTCGGTGTCGATGGCGTTGACACCGAGCACGGCCACGTCCAGCGTTATCTCGCCGAGCACCCCGCTGGCCAGCGGGCCGGTCAGCTCGTACGACTGGGGCCTGGCCACACCGCCGGTGACCACCATCTTGATCTGCGGCCGGATCACCAGCTCGTTGGCGATGTTGAGGGCGTTGGTCACCACCGTGAGCGTGGGCTGCCCGGGCGCCCCACCGGCGCCCTCGCCCACCAGGTCCGCGCGGACGGCGAGCGACCGGGCGACCTCGGTGATGGTGGTGCCGCCGGTGAGCCCGACCACCTCGCCGACCGCGACCAGTTCGGCGACGGCGCGGCCGATGGCCTGCTTCTCGGGGGCGTTGCGACCGGTCTTGTACCGGAGGGCCAGCTCGTAGCTGACGCCGTGGGCGATCGCGCCGCCCCTGGTCCGGGTGAGCAGTTGCTGTTCGGCGAGCTGGTCCAGGTCCCGTCGGATGGTCGCGGCGGACACGTCCAGCGTCTTCGCGGCGTCCTCGACGTCCACCCGGCCGTTCTTACCTACGAGTTCCAGCAGTGCGTTCCACCGGGCGTCCCTGGACAAGAGAGTTCTCCTCACACGTCCGGGGCTGTGTGCGCCCATCCCCTTGGGCGCGATCACCGGACAGGCGCAAGGGTCGCACAAGGCTCCGGCGAGTCAAGTCTTCTGCACGCAGAATGCTTGATAATGCTCGGTCCTCGCGGGTAACGTGCGTAAACGAGCATCCCATCACCAGTACGGAGTGCAAAAGTGTCATTTGTCGAGATCGAGATCGCCAGCCAGCCGGATTGCTGGCGCCGCGCAGCGGAGCTGGCCCCGAGTCACGCGGCCGCACTGCCCGCGCCCGGCGAGCGCGTCGCCGTCGTCGGCTGCGGCACCTCGTTCTACATGGCTCAGGCATACGCCTCGCTCCGCGAGGAGTCCGGGCAGGGCGAGACCGACGCCTTCGCCGCGTCCGAGTTCCCCACCCGGCGCCGCTACGACCGGGTCGTCGCGCTCACCCGCTCCGGCACCACCACCGAGGTGCTCGAACTCCTCGGCCGGCTGCGCGGCACCACCCCCACCGTGGCGATCACCGCCGACCCCGACACCCCCGTGATGACGGCCGCGGACGCGGTCGTCGTCCTGGACTTCGCCGACGAACAGTCCGTCGTCCAGACCCGGTTCGCCACCACGCTGCTGACACTGCTGCGCGCCCACCTGGGCCTGCACACCGACGCCGTGGTGCGCGACGCGGAGAAGGCGCTCGCGGAGCCGCTGCCGGAGGGCCTCGTGGACCGCACGCAGTTCACCTTCCTCGGCCGCGGCTGGACGACCGGTCTCGCCAACGAGGCCGCGCTCAAGATGAAGGAGGCGTCGCTCTCCTGGACCGAGTCGTACGCCGCGATGGAGTACCGCCACGGCCCGATCTCCATCGCCACCGACACCACCGCCACCTGGATGTTCGGCACCGCCCCCGAGGGTCTGCGCGAGCAGCTCCTGGAGACGGGTGCCGACTGGGTGGAGAGCGGCCTGGACCCGCTGGCCGACCTGATCCGCGTCCAGCGCCTGGCCGTCGCCCGCGCCACGGCCCGCGGCCTCGACCCGGACGCACCGCGCCACCTCACCCGCTCGGTGGTCCTGGCGGACGCCTGATCCGGGCCCCGCGCGTCACGGGCCGGCCGGGCTGGGGTCCGCCCGGCCGGCCTGTGTGCTCCGGGAGTTGAGCCCCCGTCAGGACTCCTCGAAGTACGTGTCCAGGACCGCGTCGAACCCCTCGGTCCACTCCTTCAGGCTGCTCCGGGACTCCGCTTCCACCTCGCCGTTGAACCAGCGCTTGGACGACAGGTGGACGGTCACGGTGAACCGGCGGCCGAAGCGGGCCGGCTTCAGCTCGACCGCGCCGATCTCGTCCCAGCCGAAGTCGGCCTGCTGGTCGTCCAGCGTGAACCGGACGCCCTCGGGGCCGGCCGCGATCGAACCGCGCCGGTCGCTCACCTCGAACGAGGGCCCGTCGGCGGCCTCTTCGTCGCTCTCGTCGCCCTTGTCGCTCTCCTCCTGCTCGTCCTCCTCGTCCTGCGCCACCGGTACCTCGTCGGCCGGCTCCACGACGGCGTCGGCGACTGCGGGCTCCCCGGTGCTCTCCGGCTCCTTCTCCTCCGCCGCGGCGGAGGGTCGGGGGGCCGTGAGACCGGGGATGTACGCCGGGTCGGTCCCTGCGGCGTACGCGGGCTGGGTCTTCGGGTCTATGCGCTGCTCCACGGCGGGCAGTATGGCCGACGAACCTGTACAGGGCCAGTAAGAGGGGTCGGGGGGACGGACCCGGCCGCCAGGTCCGTCCCCCACTCGCGGGGCCCCGCGCCCCACGTCAGCCGGTGGCGCAGACCTCGTCGCCCAGGGTGAAGGCGTCGGGGGCCGTGTTGCCGCCGGCCAGTGTGCCGGTGAAGCCGAAGCCGGCGGAGGCGCCGGGCGCGACCCTGCCGTTCCACGAGACGTTGGCGGCCGTCACTTTCGCCCCGTCCTGCGTGGGCGTGGCGTTCCACATCTGGCCGACCTTCTGCCCGTCCGGGAAGGCCCAGCCGAGCTTCCAGCCGTTCAGTTCGGTGTCGCCGGTGTTGGTGAGCGTCACATCGGCCTGGAAGCCGCCGGACCACTGGTTGGTGACCTTGTACGTCACCGAACAGGCGGCGTCACCCGGGTCGGTGCCCGGATCGGTTCCGGGGTCGGTGCCCGGGTCCGTACCGGGGTCGGTGCCGCCGTCGCCGTCCGAGGAGTCGCCGTACATGATCCCGCGTCCGTTGGTGGACACGTAGACCCGGCCGAAGACGCGCGGGTCACCGGTGATCGCGGCGCCGGTCCAGCCCCACTGGTGGGCGTCGTCGTTGATACGGGTCCAGGTGGCGCCCGCGTCCGTGGACCGGAAGATGCCGCGCACCCCGCCGATCTTCGCGGAGACGAAGAGCGTCTGGTACGAGGCCCCGGCGGCCGCCTTGCCGAAGCCAACCGCGTCCGCCTGGTCGACACCGCTCAGCTCGGTGAACGTCGCCCCGGAGTCGGTGGAGTGCCACAGGCCGTACGCGCCCGTGGTGGCGCCGCCCGCGAGCCAGATGTCGCCCTCGGTGCCGGGGACCGCCTTGAAGCGGACATTGCCCTCGGTGGGCAGGCCGCTCGACGCCTTGGCGGTGAAGGTGGCGCCGCCGTCCGTCGAGACGTAGAAGGTGCCGGCCTTGTACCCGTAGAACTTCTTCGGGTTCTTGCGGTCCGACTCGACCGTCGCGCCCTGCGGTATCCCGGTGGACGCCGACCACGAACTCCCGTACCCGGTCGTGTGATACACCCCGGTGCCCTCGGGGCTCCAGACGAAGCCGCTCGCGTCGGCCGCCGCCGCGACCGTGCCGCCGCCGGTCACCCCGGACGGCTCGGAGCCCTGGAACCAGTTGGAGCCGTTGTCCGTGGAGAAGCCGATGTGCGGGGCGGCGTCCGCGCTGCCGACCCGGACCACCGTGTTCGGGCTGCTCTCGGCGAAGTCGAGGCTCGTGGTGGAGGTGAGGTTGGGCGAGGTGAACATCATGTCCGGCACGGTGTCGAGGTCGGTGTGCCGGAAGCCTCCGATGTCACCGAGCGCGCTGAGCAGCGGCGCTCCGGACGGCGGGCTGGCCAGGTCGTTGACCGCGGTCTCCTCCAGGCCCTTGACCATCGGGGTGATCCCGAACCGGCTGCCGGAGTCCCAGTTGGTGAGGTTCTCGGTGCCGTAGATCGTCGCGCCGGTGCCGTACATCATCCGGTCCGAGTCGAACGGGTCGATCTCCAGGGCCTCCGTCATCCAGCCCAGCTTGGGCGTGGTCTCCGGCGGCGACGGGTTGGCGCCCCAGGTCAGCCACGGCACCGAGGAGACGTCCTGGGTGAAGCGGTTGGAGCGGTTGGGGTAGCTGGTGTAGTCCCACGCCTGGGTCCAGGTCGCCCCGCTGTCCGTGGAGCGGAAGATCTGGGTGTCCGGCCACCAGGAGCTGTACGCGGTCGCCATGACCGTGCCGGGGTGCTGCCGGTCCACGGTGAGGCCGCTGAAGCCGTAGTAGGTGTCCGCCTCGGCGACCGGGCTGACGTCCTTCCACTCCCCCGTCGCGGTGGCGTACCGCCAGATCCGCCCCTTGCCGCCGTCGTAGGGGCCGCCGGTGTCGCTGAGGGTCAGATAGAGGTAGCCGTTCCCGGAGTCGAGTACGCCCTTGTGCGCCAGGTAGCCGGTCGGCTGTCCGGCGATCCGCGACCAGGTGGTCCCGCCGTCCGTGGAGCGGTAGACGGTGTTCTCCTTGTCGGCGACCCCGACGTAGATGTCCTGGGTCGCGCTCCCCCTGCTGCCGCTGCGCTCGTCGAACGTCACCCAGACGATGCCCTGGTTGTCGTTGCCGTAGCCGCTGGTGTCGGTGGGGTCCTGGGAGTAGTTGCCCGGATTGGGGAAGGCCGTGACCTCGGACCAGGTGGCGCCCGAATCGGTGGACCGCCACAGGCCGTTGCCGCTGGGTGCGCCCAGGTAGAGCACGGAGTTCTTGTTCGGGTCGACGGCGAGGCGTTCGCCCATGCCCCGGCCCGGCATGTTGCCGCCGAGCTTGAACGGCAGCGTGGTCGCCTTCCAGCTGGCGCCCCGGTCCGACGAGCGCAGCACGGCCCCGTTGGTGGGGTCCCAGTCGTTGGTGTACGTGCCCACGGCGGCGTACACGTTGTCCGGGTCGACGGAGTCCGAGGCGAGGCTCACCACCCCGGTCCAGCCCCAGTGGTCCCAGTCGACCCAGTCGAGCAGCGGCGTCCACCGCTTGCCGGACTGGTCCCAGCGGTAGGCGCCGCCGATGTCGGTACGGGCGTAGGCGAGGTTCTTCTCGGTCCGGTTGAAGACGATCCCGGGGACGAATCCGCCGCCGTCGATGCGGACGTTCTTCCAGTCGTACGTGTCCGCCGCGAGGGACACATCGGATGCCTGGGCGGCCTTGGTGGCACCATGGTCTCTCGCCGACGCCGGCGCACCGGCGGCGAAGAGCCCGGCGGTGAGGGTGAGTGCCGCCACCAGGGCAGCAAAGGGTCTTGCGCTTGTGCGCACGGGAACGTCTCCTCCGAACAGGACCGCCGATACCGGCGGTTAAGGGCGTGAACGGATGTGGGAGCGCTCCCATTTCGCGTCCCGATGGTAGCGGCGCCGCCCCTCCGGGAGAAGGGCGGGCGCAAAGTTCATCGGATGACTTCCGGGCGCGACAGGGCGATCGGCGCGGGGCGGCCGCCGGGCCGCGCCGCGTCAGTACCAGCCGGGCGATCCGGGCGGGTCGCAGAGTTCGAGTACGACCTCGCCGGCCACGGAGGTCCGGCCGCCGGCCGGCCGTACCCGGTCGCCGACGTTCACCAGGTGCGGGGCCGCGCCCACGATCCGGCAGCGGTAGACGAAGCCCTCGGGGAAGCGGACCAGGGACTCGTTGCGCATCACGCGCGAGTAGCGGTTCACGACGTTGGAGCGGACGACTACCCCGTAGCCGTCGCTCTGTTCGGACTCCAGGTCGCTCGACGCGCAGACGGGACACAGGAGTTTGCGGAAGGAGGCCGTGTGGCACCAGCGGCAGACCTGGTAGACGAGCCCTTCCTGAGTGTGCGGCTCCACCGCCTCGCGGGCCGGCCGCCCCACGTCGATTCCGGTACTGAACACGTTCCGCCTCCCGCGCTCGACTCGGTACGCCGCACCTTCGGGAACGGCCCACCGGCACCGTATGGCACTTGGTTCCAGGAGTAAAGGCACTGAGTGCCACAAAGTGCGGACCCGGGCTCAGGCACTCCCCAGCGCGGACTCGATGTGCTGCACCACGCGCCACATCGGAGCGCCCTTGCGCGCGACCATAACGATCACCTCGTCGTCGCCCCCGCTCACCGCCTGCACCGCCCCGACCTGCGCGGCAGGGCGTTCGTCCGCCTCGCCCCACACCGCGCGGACCAGTTCGAGCGCCCGGTCCACCTCGGCCCCCGCGTCCCCCTCGCCGCCCGAACGCAGCCAGGACCGCAGCCCGTTGTTGTGCGCGGCGACGACCGAGGCGGCGATCACCTCGGCGCGCAGCGAGGCGTCCGGTCCGGCGGACGGGTCCTCGGCCCACCGCCGCTCCAGATGGCCGGCGAGGGTCCGCTCGTAGCGGCGCACCACGGACAGCTCGTACGTGCGCAGCCCGGGCACCTCGCGGGTGAGCCGGTAGCGCTGCACGGAGAACTCGGGGTTCTCCGCGTACATCCGCAGCACCAGACGGGCCGCGTCGCACACCGTGGCGACCGGGTCGCCGCCCTCGGCGTCGGCCAGGAAGGCGGTCATGTCCGCGAGGCACCGCTCGTGGTCCGGAAAGACCGCGTCCTCCTTGGAGGGGAAGTAGCGGAAGAACGAACGCCGCCCGACCCCGGCCCTGGCGACGATGTCGTCCACCGTGGTCCGCTCGAACCCGCGCTCCAGGAACAGCGCGAAGGCCGCCTCGGCGAGCACGTCACGCATCGGGGGCTTCTTGGCCGGCCGCCGGTCTTCGGTCATGCCGGAAACGTAACACCGAAAGCGGCCGCCCGGCACTGGGTACCTTTACGAAGGGTACTGAGTGCCATAGGATTCCCGCAGGAGACCACCAGGTACAGGGAGAGCCGGCGTGAGCTTGAGGATCGTTGTCACTGTGAAGTACGTGCCCGACGCGACCGGTGACCGGCATTTCGCCGATGACCTGACGTTGGACCGTGAGGATGTCGACGGTCTGCTGTCGGAGCTGGACGAGTATGCGGTCGAGCAGGCGTTGCAGATCGCGGAGGCGGCTGATGATGCGGAGGTCACCGTGTTGACGGTGGGTCCGGAGGATGCCAAGGACGCGTTGCGCAAGGCGTTGTCGATGGGTGCGGACAAGGCGGTTCACGTCGAGGACGACGATCTGCACGGTACGGACGCGCTGGGTACGTCGCTGGTGCTGGCGAAGGCGGTCGAGGAGACCGGGTACGACCTGGTGATCTCGGGTATGGCGTCGACGGACGGGACGATGGGTGTGGTTCCGGCGCTGCTCGCGGAGCGGCTGGGTGTGCCGCAGGTGACGCTGTTGTCGCAGGTGTCCGTCGAGGGCGGTGTGGTGCGTGGCCGTCGTGACGGTGACAGTGCGTCGGAGGAGCTGGAGGCGTCGCTGCCGGCGGTGGTGTCGGTGACGGACCAGTCGGGTGAGGCCCGGTATCCGTCGTTCAAGGGGATCATGGCGGCGAAGAAGAAGCCGGTGAAGTCCCTGGACCTGGATGATCTGGGGATCGACGCGGACGAGGTGGGTCTGGCGGGTGCGTGGACCGCGGTCGACTCCGCGACCGAGCGTCCGGCCCGTACCGCGGGAACGATCGTGAAGGACGAGGGCGAGGGCGGCAAGCAGCTGGCCGAGTTCCTGGCCGGCCAGAAGTTCATCTGAGCCCCGCGCCCCTCTCGTCACCCCGCCTACTTCGCACACGCAGGAGATTGAAGTCCCATGGCTGAAGTTCTCGTCTATGTCGACCACGTGGACGGTGCCGTCCGCAAGCCCACCCTGGAGCTGCTGACGCTGGCCCGCCGCATCGGCGAGCCCGTCGCCGTCGCCCTGGGCAACGGCGCCGCGGACACCGCCGCCGTGCTCGCCGAGCACGGCGCGGTCAAGGTGCTGACCGCGGAGGCTCCCGAGTTCGCCGAGTACCTCGTCGTACCGAAGGTGGACGCCCTCCAGGCGGCGTTCGACGCCGTGTCCCCGGCGGCTGTGCTGCTGTCCTCCTCGGCGGAGGCCAAGGAGATCGCGGCGCGTCTCGCGGTCCGTATCGGGTCGGGCATCATCACCGACGCGGTCGACCTGGAGGCCGGCGACCAGGGTCCGGTCGCCACGCAGTCCGCGTTCGCCGCCTCGTACACGACCAAGTCCCGTGTTTCCAAGGGTGTTCCGGTCATCACGGTCAAGCCGAACTCGGCCCCGGTCGAGCCGGCCGCCGCGGCCGGTGCGGTGGAGGCCCTCGCGGTGTCCTTCTCGGCGCAGGCCACCGGCACGAAGGTCCTCTCGCGCACGCCGCGTGAGTCGACCGGGCGTCCGGAGCTGACGGAGGCCGCGATCGTGGTCTCCGGTGGCCGTGGCGTCAACGGCGCGGAGAACTTCGGGATCATCGAGGCCCTCGCCGACTCGCTGGGCGCCGCGGTGGGCGCCTCGCGTGCCGCGGTGGACGCGGGCTGGTACCCGCACACCAACCAGGTCGGCCAGACCGGCAAGTCCGTCTCCCCGCAGCTCTACATCGCCAACGGGATCTCCGGCGCGATCCAGCACCGGGCCGGGATGCAGACCTCGAAGACCATCGTCGCGGTCAACAAGGACGCCGAGGCCCCGATCTTCGACCTCGTCGACTACGGCGTCGTCGGCGACCTCTTCGACGTCGTCCCCCAGCTCACCGAGGAGATCAACACCCGAAAGGGCTGACACAGGCTGACACACCCTCAGCTGTGCTGCCCGGCCGGGCGGTGAGTGCGGGCGACCCGCTCACCGCCCGGCCGGGCTCGTCTCAGCCGAGCAGTCCCTCCACCAGGTCGGCGGCCCGGCGGGTGCCGCCCTCCGCGCGGGCGTCATCGCGCAGCCGCACCGAACGCCGGGCGACCTCGGGGTCGTTGACCAGCGTGTCGAGGGCTTCCCGCAGCGCCTCGGGGGTGGCGTCGCCGGTGTCGATGCGCCGGGCGACCCCCAGCTCGACGAGCTTGTCCGCGTTCATGAACTGGTCGACGGCCTGCGGTACGGCGATCATCGGGACCCCGCTGTACAGGCCCTCGGAGCTGCCGCCCATCCCGGCGTGCGTGATGAAGGCGTCCGCCTGCCGGAGGATGGCCGGCTGCGGCACCCACCGGTGCACCTCGACGTTGCCGGGTACGGTGCCCAGCTCCGCCAGGTCCGTCTGCCTGCCGATCTGGAGCACGACGTGCCACCCGGGCAGATCCCCGTACGCCGCCAGGCAACTGCGGTAGAACTCCGGCCTGTTGGTGTACGCGGACCCCAGCGAGATCAGCAGCACCTTCTCCGCCCCGGCGGGCCGGTTCCAGGTCTGCTCCTCGTCGCGCCCGGCGAAGCACGGCCCGACGAACGTCACGGTGCCCATGTCGACGTCGTCCGCGTGCGGCTGCATCGCCCGGGGGATCAGGGCGAGGGTGTTGTCGGGGCGGCCGGTGAAGGCGTCCATGTCCCGCGTGGTCGCGCCGTTCCCGCCCAGCCACTCGGTGAACCTCGCCCGGTACGCGTCGGCCCCGGGCAGCGTCCACAGCTGGGCCGCCACGTCCCTCTCGTAGCTCCGCCAGCCGACGAAGGTCGGGTAGAGCTGCATCAGGCGGCGGTTCTGCGACTCGGCCAGCACCCGTGCCGGGTACGCGCCGATGTCGTACAGGTACAGGTCCGCCGGGTCCTCGTCATAGACGGCGCGCAGCTGCGGCAGGGCCTGGACGGCGTCGTCGAGGAAGAGGTCCATGGCGGCGATCGGGTCGTCCGGCCAGTCGTTGTCGCCGACCGGGAGCACGGAGTCGTACGGGACGAAGGCGGCGCCGGTGGCCTCGATGCGCTCGGCCATCACGGGGTCGTTGGCGTAGGTGACGCGGTGGCCGCGCGCCACGAGTTCGCGGATGACCTCGATGCTCGGCAGGACGTGGCTCACGGCGGGGATGCCGACCATGGCGATATGGGCGCGGCGAGGTGTCGGAGATGTCATGGGGGAATCACTCGTTTCAGTTCTGCGGCGGAAGAGGACACGGCAGACCGTCGCGTCGCCACCCCGGCGAGGGCCGGGCGGTGGGCGCGTGGACGCGGTGTGCCGGACGGGTCGGGGGCCTGCCCCGTCCGCGTCAGCCGTAGAGCTGGACGATGTTCATGCGGCGACCCTAACCGGCGGCCGGTCCGCGCGCACGGGGTTATCCGTGCACGCGGACCGGCAGGCGCGGGCGGTGCGGTCAGGGCTGGATCGGCATCGACCAGCAGTTGGAGGTGGCGCGCTCGCCGGCGAGGCGGTCGGTCATCCAGGAGATGGCGTCGCCCTGGTCGGTGATGAGCGGGACCATGTGGTTGGTGAGGATCTTGTTGCCGAGGTTGGGCAGGATGACGGCGTCGTACGTGACGTTGCCGCCCTTGCGGCACCAGTCGACGGCGAGCTGACGCGCCTGGGCGTGCGGCACGATGTCGTCCTGGATGCCGGTCGCCACCCGCACCGGGCCGGTGGGCTTGAGGGTCCCGATGCGCTGCTTGTCGAGCGCGGCCTGCGCCTTGGGCTCCGCGGCGATGATCTCGCCGAGGGACTTGCCGGTGGTGGTCCACTTGGAGCTCTTGGCAAAGCCGTAGCCGAGGATCGCGTCGCCGACGCACATGGCCGAGGCGTCCTTCAGGGCGGCCCTCCCGGCCTCGTTGATGTTGGCCTCCACGACGTCGCGCAGATCGGCGTCGGCCTGGGCGAAGCCGTTGATCGACCAGGCGAGGGCGCCGGCCAGGGCGCTGCCGTCGATGCCCTTCATCGTCGCGGTCAGGTCGGCGGGCGGAGCGCCGGCGTAGGTGCCGGCCAGCTGGATCTCGGGGGCGTACGAGGGCTGGAGCTCGGCGGCCGAGGCGCTGGCCCCGCCGCCCTGGCTGTAGCCGTACAGGCCGGTGCGGGAGTCGGCGGTGAGCGAGGTGGCGGGCAGCTGGTGCGCGGCGCGGACCGCGTCGAGCAGCGCGTGGCCCTCGTCGACCCGGTTGACGTAGGTGTGCAGCCGGTCGGTGGTGCCGAGGCCCACGTAGTCGGTGACGACGACCGCGACTCCGGCCGACAGCAGCCGGTAGACGGAGAGGGTCTCGTAGCCGATCGACACTGACTCGGGGGTGAGGGCCAGCGGGTGCTGGAGGGCCAGCGAGGGGGCGCACTGGTCGCCCTGGCCCATGGTGCCGGAGGCCAGCGCCACCAGCGGGCGGGCCCCGCCGCCCTTCCAGGAGGCCGAGGGCTCGATGTAGGCGCCGGTCACCGCGGCCGGCTGCCCGTTGGAGTCGGTCGTGCGGTACATCAGGCGGGTCGCGGTGCCCGGCATCGGGCGGCCGTCCAGGCCGGGGAGGCTCAGGCCTAGCGGCAGGGGCTCGGTCCGTATCAGCTCCCCGTTGGCGGCCGGCAGTTGGGCGGGCGGGTTGTAGAACGCGGGGATGGTCGTGCCCCGGGAGACGACGGGCTCGGTGCCGTCCGCGTTCGCGGGCGCGGCGTACGCGGCCACGCAGACCGCTGCGGTCACGGCGACGGCGGCGGCGCGGAGGGTCCTGGCGCTCGGGCGGCGGGTGGGGGGTGTGGAGAAGGTGGAACGCGAACGGCTGTCCTTGCGGCTCACAGCTCACTCCTCGCTCTGCTTCGGAAGGCGGGTGAGCGCAAGCTAACAGCGGGGCTTACCGATGGTAACCCGTCAGTAAGTTACGCATTGGTAACTATCATCGGCGACCGAACTCGTGCTCCGCGGCGGCCGAGTTGCCTATTGTTGGCGCGAGCTGATCATCCGCAGCCTCCCGCACCCTGGAGTTGCCATGTCCCGACCGGAGAACGACATCACCGCCCCGCTCATCGACACCAGCAAGCCGCATCCCGCGCGGATGTACGACTGGTTCCTGGGCGGCAAGGACAACTACCCGGTCGACGAGGCCATGGGCCGTCAGATGCTGGCCGTCGAGCCCAACGTGCCGGTGATGGCGAAGATCAACCGCGCCTTCATGCACCGCGCCACCCGCTGGCTGTCCGCCCAGGGCGTCCGCCAGTTCCTCGACATCGGCACCGGGATACCCACCGAGCCCAACCTGCACCAGGTGGCCCAGGAGGCCGAGCCCGCCACCCGGGTCGTCTACTGCGACAACGACCCGATCGTGCTCGCCCACGCCGAAGCGCTGCTCAAGGGCACGCCGGAGGGCGTCATCGACTACGTGCAGGCCGACGCGCGCAACGTCGACACCATCCTCGAAGCCGCGGGCAGGACGCTGGACTTCGACAAGCCGGTGGCCCTCTCGATGATCGCGCTGCTGCACTTCGTGAGCGACGAGGACGGCGCGTACGAGCTGGTCAGCAGGCTCACCGACGTCCTCGCGCCCGGCAGCTACATGGTCATCTCGCAGATCACCGCCGACTTCCACCCGGAGGAGGCACGCCAGGTGGACGAGATGTACAAGGCCAACACCCTGACGCTGGCACCGCGCACCCGCGCCCAGTTCGCCTCGTTCTTCGACGGGCTGGAGATCGTGGAGCCCGGCGTCGTCGCCGCCGAGGACTGGCACGCCGAGCTCGGCGAGCCGGTCCCCGGCACCGGCGAGGTCGTCACCCCCGGGTACGTGGCGGTCGGCCGCAAGCCGTAGCGCGCACGCCCCATCAGCACCCGCCCGGTGGCCACTTGGCGCGCGAACCGTCCGCGTCGGGTGTCACCGGGCTGTGTGATGATGCACGGGAATGCAGACCGGCCGGGGGTGCCGGGAGGGGCGGGGGCACAGCGTGGACAAGGACGGGTCTTCCATACCGGACGAGGAGTGGGAGCGCTTCCTCCGGGAGGCCGAGGCCGGAAGCGCCGGCGCACCCGAGGAGCCGTCCGCCCGGGCCCGGATGGTGACTCAGCGGCTGCGCGACGAGCCCGCACCACCCCGCGGCTGGCGCACACATGAGCCGCCTCGCCGACGGGGCGGCAGGGGCCGGTACGTGGTGGGCCTGCTGATCGTCGTCGCGCTGCTCGTCATAGCGCTGGACCCGGGCCGGGTGACCGGCTGGCTCGGCTTCGACGACGGGGGCGGCTCCGCGGCGGCCGCGACCGGGCAGCCCACCCTGGACGACCCGTTCAAGGGGTCGCCGGCGGAACACTGGGCCGCCGGGACGGCCGGAATCACGATGCCGTCGGCGCGGGCGACCGGGTGGATGAGCGAGAAGCAGGTGTCCGAGGCGCTCGACGGCAGCCTGGCCTTCCTCTCCGACTCCGGTCTGGACCCGGCGGTGCTGCGCGGGGAGCGGCCGGTGAAGGCGATCGCGGCCATCAACCCGAAGCAGGCCGACGTCAAGGAGTACCTGGCGAACGCCTTCGACACCCCGGACCGGGAGAACAACCCGCTGACGCTCTTCAGCCGCTTCGACCCGGCGTACGCGCGCCTGGCAGGTGACGTGATCAAGACCCGGGGCGGGATCACGTACCGGGAGGGCGGCAGCGGAGCGGTCGAGGTGACCGCCGACGTCACCTTCGTCTACCCCGTGGTGCGGGCGGCCGGGGGCAGCGACGAGGTCGCCCGCACGATCGCGCGCCGGGAGATCGTGATGAGCTGGGAGGACCCCGCCGAGGTGCTCATCGAGCCGGGGACCTTCTCGCTGAAGTCGTACCGGGTGGACTCCGCGAACGGCGGCTGCTCCAACACCACCGGCTACTTCCGCCCCGACTTCGCGAAGGGGGCGGGGCCCTCGGACGACGGCACGGAGGTCGACCCGTACGAACGGGGCACGTCCATGGACGAGCGGATGCGTGACCGGGGCACCGCGGAGTGCGGCACGGCCACCCGCACCTGACGAGGATCCGCCCGCGTAATCGCCGGGCGGGCCGCACCCCCGCGTCGTACGCTTCCGGACGTGACCAGCAAACCCGACGCGACGCAGAACCTGCGCGACCTCGCCCGGCTGCGCCGGGTCCGTGACCGGATCGACCGCGAGTACGCCCAGCCGCTGAACGTCGAGGCGCTGGCGCGCGGGGCGCACATGTCGGCGGGCCATCTGAGCCGCGAGTTCAAGCGGGCGTACGGGGAGTCACCGTACGGCTACCTGATGACCCGGCGCATCGAGCGCGCGATGACGCTGCTGCGACGCGGGGACATGAGCGTGACCGAGGTGTGCTTCGCCGTCGGGTGCTCCTCGCTCGGCACGTTCAGTACGCGCTTCGCGGAGCTGGTCGGGATGCCGCCGAGCGTCTACCGGCAGGAGGCGGCGCAGGCGACCGCGGGGATGCCGTCGTGCGTGGCCAAGCAGGTGACGCGGCCGGTCAGGAATCGAGAAGCACCACTGCCGGGGACGCCGCTGAGTTGACGGACGTCCCGGCGCACGGGGAAGGCCACCGGTGAGCCGGTGGCGACGACGGGGCCGCGCGACGGCCCCGCCAATCCAGGGAGACGCATGAGCAGGGCCAGAGACACCGAGCCGCACATCGCCGACAGCCACGATCTGATCCGTGTGCACGGGGCACGCGTGAACAATCTGAAGGACGTCAGCATCGAGATCCCGAAGCGCCGGCTGACGGTGTTCACGGGCGTCTCCGGCTCCGGGAAGAGCTCGCTGGTGTTCAACACGATCGCCGCCGAGTCGCAGCGGCTGATCAACGAGACGTACAGCGCCTTCGTGCAGGGGTTCATGCCCACCCTGGCCCGGCCCGAGGTGGACGTCCTCGAAGGGCTGACCACGGCGATCATCGTCGACCAGCAGCGGATGGGCGGCGACAACCGGTCCACGGTGGGCACCGCAACCGACGCCAACGCCATGCTGCGCATCCTCTTCAGCCGCCTCGGCACCCCGCACATCGGCCCGCCCAGCGCGTACTCCTTCAACACCGCCTCGGTGAAGGCCAGCGGTGCGATCACCGTCGAGCGCGGCAACAAGAAGGCCGTGAAGGCCACCTTCAGCCGCACCGGCGGCATGTGCACCGAGTGCGAGGGCCGGGGCACGGTCTCCGACATCGACCTGACCCAGCTCTACGACGACTCCAAATCCCTCGCCGAGGGCGCGTTCACCATTCCCGGCTGGAAGTCCGACAGCTTCTGGACCGTGCGGGTGTACGCGGAGTCCGGCTTCCTCGACCCGGACAAGCCGATCGCGAAGTTCACCGGGAAGGAGATGCAGGACTTCCTGTACCGGGAGCCCACCAAGGTCAAGGTGGAGGGCGTCAACCTCACGTACGAGGGGCTGATCCCCAAGATCCAGAAGTCCTTCCTGTCCAAGGACAAGGACTCGCTCCAGCCGCACATCCGTGCCTTCGTGGAGCGCGCGGTCACCTTCACCACCTGCCCGGCCTGCGAGGGCACCCGGCTCAGCGAGGGCGCCAGGTCGTCCAAGATCGCGGACATCAGCATCGCGGACGCCTGTGCGATGCAGACCAGCGACCTGGCGGCCTGGATCGCCGGACTGGACGAGCCGTCGGTCGCGCCGCTGCTCACCGCGCTCGGGCAGACCCTCGACTCGTTCGTGGAGATCGGTCTCGGCTACCTCGCGCTCGACCGGCCCGCCGGCACCCTGTCCGGCGGCGAGGCGCAGCGCGTCAAGATGATCCGCCACCTCGGGTCGTCGCTGACCGACACCACGTACGTCTTCGACGAGCCCACCGCCGGGCTGCACCCGCACGACATCCAGCGGATGAACAACCTGCTGCTGCGCCTGCGCGACAAGGGCAACACGGTCCTGGTGGTGGAGCACAAGCCGGAGACGATCGCGGTCGCCGACCATGTCGTGGACCTCGGCCCCGGCGCGGGTACCGGCGGCGGCACCGTCTGCTTCGAGGGCACCGTCGACGGGCTGCGCGCCTCGGACACCGTCACCGGCCGCCACTTCGACGACCGCTCCACGCTCAAGGCGGACACCCGCGAGCCCACCGGCGCACTGGAGGTGCGCGGTGCGACGGCGAACAACCTGCGCGGGGTCGACGTGGACATCCCGCTCGGCGTGCTGACCGTCGTCACAGGCGTCGCGGGGTCCGGCAAGAGCTCGCTGATCCACGGCTCGGTGGCCGGGCGGGACGGCGTGGTGACCGTCGACCAGAGCCCGATCCGTGGTTCGCGGCGGAGCAACCCGGCCACGTACACCGGTCTGCTCGACCCGATCCGCAAGGCGTTCGCCAGGGCCAACGACGTGAAGCCGGCCCTGTTCAGCGCAAACTCCGAGGGCGCATGCCCTACTTGCAACGGTGCGGGCGTCGTCTTCACGGACCTGGCGATGATGGCGGGTGTCGCCACGGTCTGCGAGGAGTGCGAGGGCAAGCGGTTCCAGGCGTCGGTGCTCGAATACCGGCTCGGTGGACGCGACATCAGCGAGGTGCTCGCGATGTCGGTGGCCGGGGCCGAGGAGTTCTTCGGCTCCGGTGACGCGCGTACGCCGGCCGCGCACCGCGTCCTGCAACGACTGGTGGACGTCGGGCTCGGCTACCTCAGCCTCGGCCAGCCGCTCACCACACTCTCCGGCGGCGAGCGGCAGCGGCTGAAGCTCGCCACGCACATGGGCGAGAAGGGCGGGGTGTACGTGCTCGACGAGCCGACCACCGGACTCCACCTCGCGGACGTGGAGCAGCTCCTCGGACTGCTCGACCGGCTGGTGGACTCCGGGAAGTCGGTCATCGTCATCGAGCACCACCAGGCCGTGATGGCGCACGCGGACTGGATCATCGACCTGGGCCCCGGCGCCGGCCACGACGGCGGCACGCTCGTCTTCGAGGGCACGCCCGCCGACCTCGTCGCCGCCCGCTCCACCCTCACGGGGGAGCACCTCGCGCAGTACGTGGGGGCCTGAGCCGCACCGTGCGCCCGCCCCGGCCCGGACGGCCGCGGGCGGGCGCTTTCGTCGGTCCGGCCCGTACGCGCGGGCTCCGCATCGGGTCAAGGCGGCGTGCCGTGGAAGTCATCTCCCTTTGGAGGATGGCCTGTTCGCTCCGGACCTCCCCGTGCCCGCGAGGTGACGAACCGCTACAGATCGCCACCAACCTTTCACAAGGGCCTACTTGAGGATGGCGCGGCCGTCGGGCCGCCCACCTGTGAAGATGCGCCCGCCCCGGCCGCCGAGTCCATCGATGTGGACCATCGCCTTCGCTAATCGGACCGGTACGCCTCCAACTCCGTTCGGCTTCACGGCGCTTGGCAGATCACTGCATACACAGGGGCATCCGGCCGCACCACGGTCACACTTGACCGATTACGATCACATCCGCACGCATAGCTGATCGCAAATTTCCATCGCTGCACGCAATTGGGGTTGTGTACTAGGCATAGGATCAAGCCGCGCAACCTGAGCCCCGCCAGACCCACTTGTCCCGTCCGCAACTGTGCACACGATGTACGAGCGTCCACACCGACACCCCCACAACCCGTTAACAGGTATCTGCGTGTCATCGATACTCAGCACCGGTTCCGGCGACGGAGCCGCGCAGTGAAAATCAATCGTCGCCTGGTTCTCCTGGTCACCGCGCCCCTCACAGTGGCGGTCGCCTTCTCGGCCCTGGCCCTCGCACCCGCGACCAATCAGGCGCTGCAGGCGAACCGGCTGGCCGACATGGTCGACGTCGCCGCCGGCGCCGCCGACTTAGCCCACCAGCTGCAGCACGAGCGGGCCGCGGCCACCGCGCTGGTGTCCCACCAGGGAGACTCCTCCGCCTTCCAGGAGAGCTCCGACGCCACCGACAAGAGCATCGCCGCCTTCAACAGCCGCATCGGCCGGCTCTCCGAGGTCCCCGGAAGCGCCCAGGAGGCGCTGAACCGCATCGACCGCTTCACCGACGAACTCCCGGCCCTGCGCGCCCAGGTGCGTTCCGGCTCCACCACCATCTCGGCGCTCGCCTTCGGCTACCGGATCGTGATCGCGGACCTCAACGGCTACCGCGACGGCATCGCGCAGGCCGACGGTGTCGACGCGGACATCGCCGACCGCATACGTGCGGCCGCCGCACTCTCCGAGGCCGCCGAGCACACCGCCCAGGAGCAGGTCACCGTCATGAGGGCGCAGGCCGCGGGCGGCTTCACCGTCGCCTCCCAGCGCACCTTCGACGCCAGCCGGCTCGGCTACACCGAGTCGACCGGGGTGATGTTCGGCCTCGGCCCGGGCGAGTGGCGGACCTGGCTGGAACGCACCCTCTCCGGCCCGAAGGCCCGGGAGGCGCGGAAGCTGGAGGACCGGATCGGGCGCGCCGACCCCAGCAAGGTGCTCGACGTCACCCCGAAGCAGTGGCTGAAGGCCTCCGAGGACCGCCAGACGCTGCTGCGCCAGGTCGAGGAGCGGATCGACGGGTCCGTCGCCGCGACGGTCGACGCGGAGCGCACCAGGCTGCTGTGGACCGCCGGCGGCGAGGTCGCCCTGGTGCTCCTGACCCTGGTGGGCGTCGTCCTGGTCGCCGTACGCCTCGGCCGGGTCATGATCCGGCGGCTGCGCTACCTGCGCAACGCCGCGCACGAGGTCGCCCACACCGGGCTGCCCGCCGTCATGAGCGAGCTGTCCCAGCCCGGCGCGCTGAGCGGGTCCACACCCGAGCAGGTAGCGCAGCGCACCGGCAACCCGGTCGAGACCACGGGCGGCGACGAGATCGGCGAGGTCGGTGAGGCGTTCAACGCCGTCCACCACGAGGCCGTGCGTCTGGCCGCCGAACAGGCCCGGGTGCACGAGCAGTTCGCCGAAACGCTGGTACGGGTCGCCCGCCGCGGCGCCCAGCTCACCAGCGTCATGGTGTCCGAGCTGGACACCGTGCAGCGCGACGAGGCCGACCCGGAGCGCATGAAGACGCTCTTCGCCCTCGACCACCTCGCCATCCGCATGGAGCGCAACACCAACAACCTGCTGGTGCTGGGCGGTTACGGCAACGCCCGGGTGCGGTCGGCCGACATCGGCTGTTCCACCGTCATCGTGGCGGCGGCCCAGCAGATCGAACGCTTCGACCGGGTCTCCCTCGGTGCCATCGAGGCGGGCATCGGCATCGCCGCCCGCGCCGTGCACGACGTGGCGCACATCCTGGCGGAGCTGCTCGACAACGCCACGCGCTTCTCGCCGCCCGACGTCCAGGTCGGGGTCGCCGTCTGGCGGCTGTGGGACCGGGCGGTCGTCCAGATCGTCGACGAGGGCGTGGGGATCTCCGCGGAACGCCGAGCCGTGCTCAACGCCGCGCTGCGCGAGCCGACGGCGGGCATCGGGGACGTGCGGTCCATGGGTCTGCACGTGGTGGCGCGGCTCGCCGCGCGGCACGGCATCGTTGTCGAGCTCCGCGACTCCTCGGGCCCCGGCACCATCGCCGAGGTCACCCTGCCCAAGGGCGTGCTCGCCGAGGTGTCCGCGGAACCGGACCTGCCGGTCGAGAACGGCTTCGAGTCGCCCCGTACCGTCATCACCCGCCGGAAGCCGAAGGACGTGCGCGGACGGGTCGGCCGGCCGGTCGGCGCGGGCGTCGCGGGCGGCACAGCGGCCCCGGCCCCGCGCGCGGAGCACGGGGACCGGGAACGCACGGACGGCACCGACGCACCCGCCCCGCACCCCGTGCACGACGAGCCGGCCTCGCGCATCGCGGGCGTCAGCGCGTCCGGGCTGCCGGTCCGCAAGCGCAGCGCGCCCCAGCAGTGGCCCGTACGGGAGAAGCGGGGCGGAACCGAGCAGCGGCCCGGCGCAGGTGCGCCGCGACCGACCCCCCGCCGCCGGGACTCCCGGCAGGTCTCCGACGTCCTCGCGGCCTACGCGCAGGGCATCAACCGGAGCACGAACCCCCGCGGGCGTCCCGCCAACAATGACGACACCGAACGGACCAAGAAATGACCTCACCCACCGACCTGAGCTGGATCCTGAGCGACTTCGCCGGACGCGTCCCGGAAGTCACCCAGGCGATAGCCGTGTCCGTGGACGGACTCGCGCTCGCGTTCACCGGCGTGGAGCGCGACGACGCCGACCGGCTGGCCGCCATCGCCTCCGGCGTCGTCAACCTGCTGTCCGCAGCGGCCCAGTTGACCGACACCGACCCGGTGGAGCACAGCCTGACCGCGATGGAGGGCGGCTACATGTTCTCCATGGCCGTCTCCAGCGGTGCCTCGCTCCTGGTCATGACCACCAGGGACGCGGACATCGGCGAGGTCAGCTACATGATGTCCGAGCTGATCAACCAGGTCGGCGACTCGCTGTCCCCCCGGGCCCGTTCCCCGCACACCTCCCCCACGCACTGACCCGGCCGTTCCCCCACGGCCCACCGACCCGTCCGCGGAGCCCCCTCCGCGGCGGGTCACACCGTTGTCCGACCACTCCCCCGATGAGAGCCCTCATGTTCTTCGACATACCCCGCCGCAGATTCGTCCGGCCGGCCGGCGCCGCCGCCCTCGCCCTGGGCCTGGCCGCCGTCACCGGCTGCAGCAGCGACAGCGGGTCCGACGACGCGACCGTCAAGATCGGACTGGTCGCCTCGCTGTCCGGCACCTACAAGCCGGTCGGCACCGACCTGCGGGACGGCTTCGACCTGTACCTGAAGACGCACGACAACAAGCTGGGCGGGCGCAAGGTCGAGCTCGTCGTCGCCGACGAGGGCGACGGCCCGCCGACCGCGGTGCCGGCCGCCACCAAGCTGGTCAAGAAGGACAAGGTCGACGTGCTGACCGGCCTCGTCAGCGGTGGCTCGGTCAACGCGGTGCTGCCGCTGGTCAACCAGGCCAAGATCCCGTTCCTCGGCTCCAACGCGCGGCCCGAGGTCAAGGACGCCACGTATGTCTGGACGACGAGCTTCATGTCCGACGAGCCGGGCAAGGCCATCGCCCCGTACGTCAAGGAGAAGGTGAACGGCCCGGTCTACGCGATCGGTCCGGACTACCAGGGCGGTTACGACGAACTGCGCGGGTTCACCGACGAGTTCAAGCGCGTCGGCGGCAAGCTCGCCAACCCGGACGGCAAGACCAAGTGGACGCCGTTCCCGAAGACGACCAACTTCATGCCGTACTTCGCGGAGATCGCCAAGACCGATGCCAAGGCGGTCTACTGCTTCTACGCCGGCAAGGCCGCGATCGACTTCGCCAAGCAGTACGCGCAGTCCGACGTCGCCGACCTGCCGCTGTACACGGCCTTCGTGACCGAGGGCAGCGTGCTCCAGGCCGAGGGCGACGCCGCCAAGGACATCTACTCCGTCCTGAACTACGCGCCGGACCTCGACAACGCGGCCAACCGCAAGTTCGCCTCCGACTGGACCGCCGAGCACGACACCCAGCCGACCACGTACGCGATGTCGTCCTACGACGCCGCCGGCGTGCTCGACAAGGCGATCGCGGACGCCGCGAAGAAGGGCGACGTGACGTCGGAGACCATCAACAAGGCCATCGCCGGCCTCGGCCAGATCGACAGCCCGCGCGGTGCCTGGGAGTTCAGCGAGAAGGCGCACGCGCCGGTGCAGACGTGGTACCTGCGCCAGGTGCGCCCGGACGGCAAGCAGCTGTCCAACGTCATGGTCCAGGACCTGGCGACGCTCGGCGGCTGACATGGAGCTCCTCGATGCCCACCTCGTGCCGGCGGTGGACGGCGTGGCCTACGGGCTGCTGCTGTTCGTGGTCGCCGCCGGACTGAGTCTCGCGTTCGGCACGGCCGGCGTGCTGAACCTCTCGCACGGCATGCTGTACGCGATCGGCGCCTACACCGGCACCGAGCTGAGCGACGGAACGTGGGGCGGCCTCGCCCTCGGCCTGGCCGCGGGCACCGCGGCCGCGGCCCTGGCCGGGGCGGGCCTGTCGGCCGCCACCGTTCCGCTCGCCCGGCGTGGGCATCTCGCTCAGGCCCTGCTGACGTTCGGGACAGCCCTGGTCGGCGGTGATCTGCTCATCCAGTTCTTCGGGGCGGACGAGCTGCCGGTGCGCGTCCCCGGCGCGCTGGACTCCTCGGTCCACCTGCTGGGCCACCGCTACCCCGCCTACCGGCTCTGCTTCATCGCCATGGCCGTCGCCCTGGCGGCCTTCGGTACGTGGGTGCTGACCCGGACCCGGGTGGGCGCGGCGGTACGCGCGTCGGCGGACGACCCCCAGATGCTCGCCGCCACCGGCCACAACCCCCGGGCCGTGCACACCGGTGTGCTCGCCGCGGCGGGGGCGCTGGCCGGTGCGGCGGGCGTGCTCGGGGCGCCGATCATCGGCCCCGGGCCCGGCACGTCCGAGAACGTGCTGATGCTGTCCCTCGTGGTGGTCGTCCTCGGCGGGCTCCGCTCGCTGTGGGCGACGCTCGCGGCCTCGGTCGCCGTGGGCGAGGTCCAGACCCTGGGCGTCTCGGTGCTGCCGGACCTGGCACCGTACCTGCTGTTCGCGGCGATGGCGGCGGTGCTGGTGTTCCGCTCCCGCTTCACGGAGCCGGAGGCGCACGAGGAGCGGGGCCCGTCCTCCGACCCGGTCTCCCGGCTGCGGCGGCTCCTCGCCGCCCGGTGGGAGAACCGGCCGCGTGCGGCGGCGCCCGCTCCGACGGCTCCCGCTCGGCTCGGTGCCTGGCTGCACTCGGCCGGGTGGCGTCAGGCCGTCCCGCTGCTGGTGCTGCTCGCCGTCCTGTTCGCGCTGCCGGGGGTGCTCGACCCGTACAGCATCTCGCTCGCCGGGTCCGCCCTGGCGCTCGGGCTGCTCGCGGTCAGTGTCACCGTCCTGACCGGGTACGCCGGGCTGCCCACGCTCGGGCAGACCGCCCCGTTCGCCGTCGGCGCGTACGCCACCGCCAACCTGGCCGACGCCGGGTGGACGGCGGGCCCGGTCCAGATCGTCCTGTCGGCGCTCGCCGCCGCGGTGTTCTCGGCGGTGACCGGACCCGCGGTGATCCGGGCCCGGGGCACCACGGTGCTGATGATCACCCTCGCGGTCGGCGAGCTGACGAGCGCGGTGATCAACCAGGTCAAGTCCGTCACCGGCGGCGCGGACGGGCTGGTCGGCTTCCCGGCCACCCGGGCGCTGTGGAGTGGCGAGGGCATGACCGAGGAGCGCGAGCTGTACGTGTACGCGGCCGTCGTCGCCGTCGTGGCGGTCGCCCTCACGCTGCTGGTCCTGCGCTCCCCGGCAGGCAAGCTGCTGACCGGCACCCGGGGCGCCGAGGCGCGGATGCGCGCGTCCGGCCACCCCGTGGGGCGCTATCTGCTCGTGGCCCACATCTGCGCGGGCGCGCTGGCCGGGGTCGGCGGCTCGCTGATGGTCACCGTCCAGCAGTACCTCTCCCCCGCCGACGTGGGCTTCGAGATCGCCGCGTTCGCGCTGCTCGCGGTCGTCATCGGCGGTACGACGTCGGTCATCGGCGCGCTGCTGGGCGCCGGGCTGATCGTCTTCACCCGGGACTGGGTCGCCGGCTCCTGGCCCGGCCACGGGCCCCTGCTCCTCGGCGCGCTGTTCATCGCCGCCGTGTACCTGCTGCCGCGCGGTCTGGCCGGTCTGCGCACCGCCGTCGGCCGCCCCGCGACCGCCGTCTCCACCGGGAAGGCCGCCCCATGACGCCCACACCGAACACCGCGCAGCCGGCCCCCGTGCTCGGCCTCGACCGCGTCACCCGCAGGTACGGCAGCCTCACCGCCGTCGACGAGGTCTCCCTGCGGCTGCCCGCGGGCGCCCGGCACGCCGTGATCGGCCCCAACGGCGCCGGCAAGACGACCCTGCTCAACCTCGTCGCGGGCACCGACCGGCCCGACCACGGCACGATCGCGCTGAACGGGACCGACGTCACCCGCGCGTCCACCGCGAAGCGCAGCCGGCTGGGGATCGCCCGGAGCTTCCAGCAGCCGTCCGTCATCGCCGAACTGACGGTGCTGGACAACATCGTGCTGGCCGGCTGGGTGCACCACCCGAAGCGCAGGGGCGCCTGGCGCAGCCGGTCCCGCTACCGGCTCCACACCGAGTCGGCCCTGCACCACCTGGAGACCGTCGGGCTCGCGGACCTCGCGCACCGGCCGGCCTCCACGCTCTCCCACGGGCAGCGCCGCATGCTCGACCTGGCGGCGGCCCTGGCGGGCGATCCCCGGCTGCTGCTCCTGGACGAGCCGGCGGCCGGGCTGACCGACGGCGACATCGGGCGGCTGCTGGCGATCCTGGGCGCCCTGCCCCCGAGCGTGGCGGTCGTGCTCGTCGAGCACCACGTCGAGGTGGTCGCCCAGGTCGCCACGTCGGTGACGGTGCTGGCGGCCGGCCGGGTGCTCGTGACCGGGCCGACCGGGGAGGCGCTCGCCCACCCGGAGGTCCGCGACGCCTATCGGAACCCGCTGCAGCCCTTGGTCACCGACAGCCCCGACGCGAGAGGATGACCGACCCCCGATGCTCGAACTCACGGGCCTGACCGCGGGCTACCACGGCGGCACGGTCCTCCACGGCCTCGACCTGTCCGTGCCCGCCGGCACGGTGCACGCCGTCGTCGGCCACAACGGCGCGGGCAAGACGACGCTCGTGCACACCGTCGCCGGTCTGATGCGCCCGGACGCGGGCACGGTACGGCTGGACGGCCGGGACGTCACGGGACAGCCGGCGCACCGGATCGCCCGCGCCGGGATCGGTCTCGTGCCGCAGGGCCGCCGGGTCTTCGCCAACCTGAGCGTCGCCGAGCACCTTCGGCTGTCGTACCGACCGCCGCGCGGGGGCGACGCCTCGCGGCCGAGTGTGTGGACGCCGGCGCGGGTGCTGGAGCTGCTCCCCCGGCTGGGCGAGCGACGCGGCAACCGGGGCGCCGACCTGTCCGGCGGGGAGCAGCAGATGCTGGCCCTGGCCCGGGCGCTGCTCGGTTCGCCGAGCGTGCTGCTGCTCGACGAGCCGACGGAGGGCCTGGCGCCGGCCCTGGTCCGTCAGGTGCACGAGCTGGTGACCACACTGGCCGAGGAGGGCATCGCCGTACTCCTGGTGTCGCCGAGTCCGGCGACGGCGGCCCGGTGCGCGGACACCCTGACGGTGCTGACGTCGGGGCGGGTGGGGCTGCGGCTGGACGGGGCCGGGGCCCGCGAGGACCCGACGGCCCTGCACGCGGCGCTCGAACTGGCGCCGACGGGCGCCTGACGTACGCGGGGAGGTAGCGCCCCTCCCCGCGTACGCGGGGTTACCTGACCTTCAGGCTGTGGCCGCCGAAGCCGCTGCTGCGGTCGGAGCCGCTGTTCTGCTCCTGCCACCAGGCGTCGAACTCGGGCTGGCCCATGGCCGACCAGTCGGGAGTGTTCTCGACCTGGGTGCTGCCCATCCGGCGGGCGAGGGCGACCATGGCGGAGCCGACGGGGCCGCGGCCCGCGTCGTACCGCTCCAGCACGTCCTTCCAACTGTCCCCGGCGATCCAGGCGGCCTCCAGCGCGGTGGCGTCCTGGAGCGCCTTCACGCTGCCGGCGCCGACGTGCGGGCGGGAGACGCTGGCGGCGTCGCCGACGAGCGCCATCCGTCCCGAGGTGTAATGCGGGACCGCGAGGTCGTAGATGGGCTGGATGAAGGTGGTCGCGGCGGGCGTGCCGAGCACCTTGTCGGCCCAGAACGGCGGGAAGTGCTCCGCGACGAGGGCGCGCAGCCAGTCGGTCACCTCGGAGTTGAGGCGGCCGGGCGGCAGCGAGGTGGGGGTGCGCAGGTCCGGGTGGAGGCCGTCGGTCTGCGGGGGCGTGGTGTAGAGCACCCAGTTGAGGCGGTGGCCGCCGGTGCCGTCCGGGATGCGGTAGATCATGCAGTGCCCGCCGGGGAAGACGATGTTGTGGGCGTCCAGCCCGTCCGACGGCAGACCGTCGACGTCGTCGGACGCGCCGCGCCAGCCGATGTATCCGGCGTACTCCGGGCTGATCCCGGGGAACATCGCCTCGCGGACCACGGAGCGGTAGCCGTCGGCACCGATGACCAGGTCGAAGCGCTCCTCGTGTCCGTCGGAGAGCCGCAGGGTCACCCCGTCGTCGGCCGGGTCCACGGCGGTGACCACGGCGCCGGAACGGTAGTCGACGCCCTCCGGCACCCGGTGGCGCAACTCGCTCCACAGGGAGCCCCAGTTGTAGGCGCGGAACGGGAACGGCTGCTGCCCGAAGCCCCGGCCGTGCGGCGCGTCGCCGTCCCGTACGCTCCACACCCGCCGGGTCAGCGGCGCCCAGGGCATCTCGGGAGCCACATATCCGGCCTCTCTCAGCTCCTCGTAGCGGTCGCTCTGGAGGGCGATTCCGACGCCCCGGTCCCGGAGTTCGGCGTCGGCGCGCTCGAAGACGGTGACCCGGCCCGCTCCTCCGCGCGACACGGCCAGGGCCGTGGCACACCCCGCTATGCTCCCGCCGACCACGGCGACGCTGCCTCCACGCATGTCTGGCTCTCCACTCACTTGAGGTCCCGGCCGGCCGCCCGGCCGCCCGCACGCCGGGGCGCCGCTGCGGAAGTACGCTTGCATTGGCGCTGGTTGAGCCGCTTCCGTGCGGTCGCGGCCGCTCCGAATCCTAGCGAGGGGCGTTGGGCGCGCGCATTCGGGCAAGTTCCGCTTTTCAGCCACCGATACATCGTCAACAGTCGTCTTGCGCGCGCCTCTTGGGCATTTCTGACTAGTGTTCTGGCATGTTCCCCTCACCGGTCGGGCGTTCCGCTCACCGCCTGGCGGCCGGCTTCGGCACCGGCCGCGACGCGCTTCGAAGACGCCTCACCCGCTCCGTCCGCCACTGAACGAGCGTCCGCACCCCGCGCGTTACCCCATACCCGGAAGCGGGCGCTCCGGCAGCAGCGGTCAGGGCACCCGCATGCCCGCCGGTGCCCGCGCGACCGGCGGAACCGTCCCCATTGATTTCCGCGAGGACCCGATGACCGAACCGATATTGATCCTGCTCGCGCTGGCGGCGGGGACCTTCGCCTCGCTCCTGTTCCTGCGCCGCGCCCGCGCCGAGAAGCGGCGGGCCGACGAGACCGAGCAGCGGCGCGAGCAGTTGGCCCAGCAGATGAGGGCCGCCGAACAGTACGTGGCACACATCGCCCAGAGCGTCGTCCAGGCGGCCGCGTCCGAGGCGCAGACGGGCCGCCCCTACCAACTGGATTCGGCCATCCCGCCGCAGCTGGCCCACACGCAGCTCGCGAACGGGCTGGCCGCCCTGGCGAACCAGGTGCGCTCCGCGATCACGATGACGGGTCGGCTGGCGCAGAACGCCGCCGAGGAACAGCTCGCCCAGGTATGGGCGGAGACGGAGCGTCAGGTCGCGCAGGCCCGACAGGAGTCGGTGGACGTCGCCCGGGCGGCCGTCCGCGCCTTCGCCTCCAGCACCGTGCAGCGCGCGGCGAAGCTGAGCAGCACGATCAGCGCCGGGGTCCGGCGCCACGTCTCGGACGAGGCGTACGCGACTCTGGTCGAGATGGACCACCTGGCCCAGCAGATGCTGCTCACCGCGTCCGGCTACGGCGTCCTGGCCGGTGACAAGCTGTCGCGGCGCTGGCCGGCGACCACGCTGACGGATGTCGTCCGCACCGCGATGGGCCGGGTCGAGGGCTACCAGCGGGTCCAGCACACGGACCTGGAGTCCTTCGCGGTGCAGAGCCGGGCGGTGGAGGCGGTCGTCCACACCCTGTCGGTGCTGCTGGACAACGCCCTGCGCTACTCGCCGCCCAACGCCCGGGTGCACGTCTCCCTGGAGCACGGCGCGAACGCGGCGTTCCTCGTCGTCGACGACGCCGGTCTGCGGATGGAGGACGAGCGGCTGACCTGGGCCCGCGAGGTGATGTCCGGCGAGCAGCGGGACGACATCACCCGGCTGGGCGCCTACCCGCAGACGGGGCTGCGCGTGGCCTCGGTCCTGGCCCACCAGTACGGCTTCCGCGTCGAGTTGACCGCGCCGAACCTGTACGGCGGCACCCGCGCGATCATCGTGCTGCCGCAGGCCCTGCTGACGACGCCGGGGCCGTCCAGGGCGGTGCCCGCGCAGTCGCTTCCCGCGCCCCGTCCCGTCGCCGCCGCTCCGGTGCCGTCCGCCGTTCCGTCGACGGAGACCCCCATGCCCGAGCCCGTGTCCCCGCCGGAGGCGATGCCTGTGGCGGAGCCGGCACCCGCGGCCGCCGCCGCACCTGCTCCCGCTCCCGTGACGCCCGCCGACGCGCAGCCCGCACCCCGGCAGGCCCCGGCCACCACGGCCAGCGGGCTCACCGTCCGCCGGCGCGGCGCACGGCCGGCCGCCGCGGCACGGCCGGGGCCCGAACCCGTGGTCGAACCGGGCAGGCCCTCGGTGGCCGCCGCGTGGATGGCGGGCAGCCGCAGCAGCCGGGACAACCAGAACCCCCCTCGTACGGACGAAGGACGTTGATCATGTCGGACACGCACGCGAACACCCTGGGCTGGCTGCTGGACGAGCAGCTCGGATCGGTGGAGGGCGTCCGCTACGCCGTGCTGATGAGCGGCGACGGACTCCTCAAGGCCCGGACCCGCACCATCAGCCAGGAGGACGGCGAGAAGCTGGCCGCGCTGACCGCCTCGCTGCGCGCGTCGGGCCGCGCCTGGGACGAGTTCACCGGCGGGCAGGGCGTGCGCCAGCAGCTGATCGAGTCCGTGTCGACGATCGGGCTGACGACCGCCGCCGGGCAGCACACCATGCTCTCGGTCGTCACCACGGGCCCGCACGCCGACGTCGGCCTGATCAGCCACCACATGGGCCTGCTGGTGGTCCGCCTGGGCGAGCAGCTGGGCACGAGGGAGCGCACCCCGGCACTTCAGCCGGACGGGGGCCCCGCCGCATGAGCGGACCACGGCGCGACCCGGACATGGTCAGGCCCTACGTCCGCACGGGCGGGCGGGTCCGCCCGCACCGGGACGTACGGCTGGAGAGCGTGGTCGTCGCCGCGTCGGGCGCGGCCGACGAGCTGGGGCCGGACGCGCGGCGGGTGCTGAGCCTGTTCGCGGTGGGCCGGGGCGGTCTGGCCGTCGCCGACATCGCGGCCGCGCTCCAGCTGCCGCCCTCCACCGTGCGGATCATCGTCTCCTCCCTCATGGACAGCGGACATCTGGCCAGCCCGGCCCCCGCCGTCGAGGACCAGCCCCAGAACGACATCCTCCAGAAGGTGCTTGATGGACTCCGAGAACTGGTCTGACTCCCCGAACGGCGTCTCGTACGTACCGGCGACGGTGACCCAGTCCGCCAAGATCGTGATCGCCGGCGGCTTCGGCGTCGGCAAGACCACGTTCATCGGCAGCGTCTCGGAGGTCAGGCCGCTGCGGATGGAGGAGCCGATCACGGAGGACAGCGTCGGGGTCGACGACCTGCGCGGGGTGCCGGACAAGACCACGACGACCGTGGGCATGGACTTCGGCCGCATCCACCTGGCGCGCGGAGCTCTCGCCCTCTACCTGTTCGGGCTGCCCGGCCAGGTCCGCTTCCAGCCCCTGTGGGAGGACCTGGCCCACGGGGCGCTCGGCTGCCTGGTGCTGGCCGACACCCGCGACCTGGACGCGAGCCACGAGGCGCTGGGGCTGCTGGAGGACCAGGGCATCCCGTACGCCGTCGCGATCAACGTATTCCCCGACGCCCCCGAATACGGCCTCGGCGAGATCCGCGAGGCCCTCGCCCTGGACCCGGCGACCCCGCTGACCACCTGCGACGCGCGGGACCGTACCTCCTGCGTCTACGCGCTGATCACGCTCACGGAACACCTCGCCGCCCAACGCACGGCCCTCTCCCTGGAGCCCACGTCATGACGCCCCCCACCACCGCCCTGCCGTCGGCCCCCTCGGGCCGGGTCGCCCTCTACGACCCGGCCTACGCCGCCGACCCGCACGGCGCCTACGAGCGGATGCGGGCGGCGCACGGTCCGCTGGTGCCCGTCGAGCTGTCCCCGGGCATCCCCGCCACCCTGGTGATCGGCTACTTCCAGGCCCGGCGCATCCTCAACGACCCGCTGTACTTCCCGCACGACCCGCGCATCTGGCAGGAGCAGGTGCCGGCCGAGTGCCCGGTGCGGCCGATGATGGAGTGGCGGCCCAACGCCCTGCGCAGCGGCGGCACCGCGCACGCCCGCTACCGGGCCGCCAACACCACCGCCATCGACGCCGTCGACCAGCACGAGCTGCGGGACCGGGTGGAGAAGATCGCCGCGGCCGCCATCGCGGACTTCATCACCGCGGGCAGCGCCGACGTACTCACCCAGTACGCCTGGCCCATCGCCTTCCGCATCCTCAGCTCCCTGCTCGGCTGCCCGGACGAGATCGGGGCGCGCATCGCCGACGGGATGTCCCGGATCTTCGAGGCCAAGGACGCCCAGCGGGGCAACGAGATCCTCGGCCAGGCGGTCGCCGACCTCGTCGCCCTGCGCCGGAGCCACCCCGCCGACGACATCACCTCCCGGCTCATCGCCCACTCGGCGCAGCTGACCGACGAGGAGATGGGCCACCAGCTGGTCACGCTGTACGGGGCCGGCATCGAGCCGCTGACCAACCTCATCGCCAACACCCAGCTGAAGATCCTCACCGACGACGAGTTCTCCGCCGGGCTGCACGCCGGGCACTCCACCGTGCGGGACGCGCTCGACACCGTCCTGTACACGGACCCGCCGATGGCGAACTACTGCATCACCTACCCGCCGTACCCGGCGGACGTCGACGGAGTGCTGCTCCCGGCCCACCAGCCGGTCCTCATCTCGATGGCCGCCTGCAACAACGACCCGGCGATCGCCCGAGCACCGGGCGGCATCGCGGGGAACCGGGCCCATCTGGCGTGGAGCATCGGCCCGCACACCTGCCCGGCACGGTCGCACGCGTACCTGATCGCGGAGACCGCGGTCACCCATCTGCTCGACGCCCTGCCCGAGATGGACCTCGCGGTCCCGGCCGCCGAACTGCGGTGGCGGCCGGGCCCGTTCCACCGCGCGCTGGAATCCCTCCCCATCGTCTTCCACGCCTCCCACTGAAGGAGACCGCCATGTCCGAGCAGCCGATCCTCGTCCTCGATCCGGCCGGCACCGACCGCCACGCGGAGTACCGGGAGCTGCGCGAGCGCGGCCCCGCCACCCGGGTCGACGTCCTCGGGGTGACCGCGTGGTCCGTCAGCGACCCGGCCCTCCTCAAAGAGCTCCTGACCAGCTCCCAGGTCTCCAAGAACGCCCGCGCCCACTGGCCCGCCTTCGCCGAGACCGTGGCCACGTGGCCGCTCGCTCTGTGGGTCGCGGTGAACAACATGTTCACGGCGTACGGCGCCGACCACCGGCGGCTGCGCCGGATGATCGCGCCCGCGTTCAGCGCCCGCCGCATCCAGGACCTGCGCGTCTCCGTCGAGAAGGTCGTCTCCGAACTCCTCGACGGCCTCGCCGAACGCCCCGCCGGCGAACCGGTCGACCTCCGCACGGAACTCGCCTACCCGCTCCCCATCGCGGTGATCGGCCGCCTCATGGGCGTCCCCGACGACCAGCTCGACGGCTTCCGGGCCGTCGTCGACGGCGTCTTCGACACCACCCTCACCGTCGAGCAGGCCACCGCCAACACGGCCTCCCTCTACGGCGCGCTCGACCAGCTCATCGCCTCCAAGCGGGCCCGGCCCGGCGACGACATGACCTCGCTCCTGCTCGCCACCCGCGACGAGGAGGGCGACGGCGGCCGGCTCGACGACGAGGAGCTGCGCGACACGCTGCTCCTGATGATCTCCGCCGGGTACGACACGACCGTCAACGTCATCGACCAGGCCATCACCGCCCTGCTGACCGGCCCGGAGCAGCTCGCCCACCTCCGCGAGGGCCGCGCCGACTGGAACGACGTCGTCGAGGAGACCCTGCGCCACGAGCCCGCGGTCAAGCACATCCCGATGCGCTACGCCCTCTCCGACATCCCGCTGCCGGACGGGCAGAAGATCGCCCGGGGCGAGGCGATCCTCGTCTCCTTCGCCCCCGCCAACCGCCACCCCGACTGGCACGGCGGGAGCGCCGACGAGTTCGACGTCACCCGCCCCACCAAGGAGCACCTGGCCTTCGGCCACGGCGTCCACTTCTGCCTCGGCGCCCCCCTCGCCCGCCTGGAGATCTCCACCGCCCTCCAGCAGCTCTTCACCCGCTTCCCCGAAGCCCGCCTCGCCGTCCCCGCGAAGGACCTCCTCCCCCTGCCGTCCCTCATCAGCAACGGCCACCAGACCCTGCCGGTCGTTCTCCGGCCGGCTCACTGAGCGAAGGGGAACAGCGACGGCGGCCCGCACCCGGAGGTGCGGGCCGCCGCTCGTATCAGTCCTTGCGCCCCTGCCCCGGCGGTCTCGTGCGGCGGCGGTGGCTGGTGTCGCACCAGGGGTACGCGCGGCTGCGGCGGCAGGTGCAGACGGCTACGACGAAACGGTCGGAGGTGGCGACCGTGCCGTCCTCCCGGACGATCTCGACCGGGCCCTCGATCAGGACCGGGCCGCCCGGCTCGATGGTGAGGCGGCGGGGGCGGTCAGGGTCGTTCGGCACGGATGACCACCAGTTCCTCTGTGTCGTCGTGGGGGCCGACGAGGCCCTGCGCGCGCAGCCAGGGCAGCCGCTGGGTCATGACCGGGCCGAAGGGTACGAACGCCCGGCTCGCCACCGTGCAGCGCAGGCCGCTCGCGGTGAGCCGGTCCAGGGTTTGCTCCGTACCGCACAGGGCGGAGTGGACGAGGAGCAGCGCGCCGTTCGGGCGCAGGACGTCGTGGGCGCGGGCGCAGATGCGGTCCAGGGCCCGGCGGCCGCCGAGGCCGGCGTCCCAGGCGAGGTCGGGGCCGTGGCTGCGGGCGGTGCGGGTGTACGGGGCCGGGACGTACGGGGGGTTGCTGACGATCAGGTCGAAGCGGCGGGCGGCGACGGGGCCGGTGAGGTCGCCTCGCAGGACCCGGACGCGGTGGCCGGCGCGGGCGGCGTTCATACGGGCGGTCAGCACGGCCCGCCGTGAGATGTCGATGGCGCAGACCCGGGCTCCGCTGCGGGCGGCGAGCAGGGCGAGCGCGCCGCTGCCGGTGCAGACGTCCAGGACGTCCATGCCGGCGTCGAGGCCCTCGGCCTGGAGGGCTCTCGCCAGCAGATGGGTGTCGGCCTGCGGCGCGTAGACCCCTGGCAGGGTCCACAGTCTGCCCAGATCGACGGGTGGTGCGGCGGCTGTCGTCATCCGGATCCTCCATGAGGGGGAAGGCGGGTCCTCGTCTCTCACCGGCGCGGGATCATCCCGTCCAGAGTGAACGGGCTCGCCGTCCACCGCGACTCGAACGGCGGTCTCCGGCCTCCTGCCCCGCCCCTGCGTCCGCATGCGGCAGGGCCCCGGGCAGTCCGGGTGCCTCCGCCGCCCGCCCGGCAGGGCCCGGGCCCGTCTCCCGCCGCTCCCGCCGCGCACATCCGGCACCCCCGGGTGACCATGGCCGGAACAGGGCCGTCTGGGCCCTCCCCGAGACCGTGAAGGAGTGCCGTGACCGACCGGAAGCACCTGCTGCGCGGCCGTACGGCCGTGGTGACGGGCGGGGCGCGCGGCCTCGGCAAGGCCGTGGCCCGGGAGCTGGCAACCCGGGGCGCCCGGGTGGCCCTGCTGGGCCTGGAGGAGGAGGCGCTCGCCCGGGTGGCGGGAACGCTCCCCGCGCCCTCCGGGCACTGGCACGTGGACGTCACCGACGACGCGGCGATGGCCCGCGTCGCCGACGAGGTGCGCCGCCGTCTGGGCCCCGCCTCGATCGTCGTCGCCAACGCGGGCGTGGCCGAGGGCGGGCCGTTCGCGGACTCCGACCCCGAGAGCTGGCGGCGGGTGATCGAGGTCAACCTCGTCGGCAGCGCGGTCACCGCCCGGGTGTTCCTGCCGCAACTGCTGGACACCCACGGGCACTACCTCCAGATCGCCTCCCTGGCCTCCATCGGGGCCGCGCCGATGATGAGCGCGTACTGCGCCTCCAAGGCGGGCGTGGAGTCCTTGTGCCACTCGCTGCGCGCGGAGATGGCCCCGCGCGGTGTGGGCGTGGGCATCGCGTATCTGAACTGGATCGACACCGACATGATCCGCGACGCCGACCGGTACCCCGTCCTGCGCGAACTGCGCGCCCACATGCCGCCGCCCGCCCGCAGGACCTACCCGGCGCCCCACGTGGCCCGTCGCCTGGTCGCCGCGATCGAGCGCCGGTCGCCGTCCGTGTACGTCCCCGGCTGGCTGCGCGGCGTCCAGGCGGTGCGCGCCGGGCTTCCGGGCGTGGTGGCCCTCGCGACGCGCAAGGAGCTGACCCGGTCGCAGTTCACGGCCACGGGCCTGCTGGGCGCGGGCGGCCGCGCCGCGGGGCCGGAGGACCCGGCCTGACCCGTGCGTCAGCGGCGCAGCCGCCTCCGCATCGCCGCTCGCGCCGCGTTCGCCCCCGGCGCCCCGTGCACCCCGCCTCCCGGGTGCGCCGAGGCGGAGGCGAGGTACAGGCCCCTCACCGGAGTCTCGGGCCGCCCCGTGCCCGGGGTCGGGCGGAACACCAGTTGCTGGTGCGCCGATGCCGTACCGCCGTTGATCGCGCCCCCGGGCAGGTTGGCGTCCATGGATTCGATGGTCGGGGGTGCCAGCAGGCGGCGCGCGGTGATGCGGGAGCGGAAGCCGGGCGCCCACCGCTCCACCTCGTGCTCCATGCGGTCGGCCATGGCCTCCTGCTCGCCCCGGTCCCAGCGCCCGGTCAGGCCGTCGTCCCCCGCGTCGCCCTTGATGCGGTGCGGGACATGGGTGTACGCCCAGGCGGCTTCGGTGCCGGCCGGTGAGCGGGTGGCGTCGGCGGTGCTCATCTGGCCGAAGAGGAGGAACGGCCGGTCCGGCACCTGGCCCATGGCGATCTGCGCCGCGAACCGGGTGAGGCCGTCGACGCCCTCCGCCAGGTGCACGGTGCCCGCCGTGGCGGCCGGGCGGGCGGTCCACGGCACCGGGCCGTTCAGCGCCCAGTCCACCTTGAACGTCGCGAAGTCCCACTGGAAGCGGCGCAGGTCGTCCAGGAGGCGGCCGGGCAGGTGCCGGGCGTCGACCAGCCGGGTGTAGAGCGCCGGGGCGGAGACGTCGGCGAGCACGGCGCGGGACGCGGGCACGGCCTCGCCCCTCGCGGTGCGTACGCCGACGGCTCGTCCGCCGCGTACGACGACCTCGGTGACCTGCTCACCGCAGCGGAGCACGCCGCCGTGCCGTTCGAGGCGCCGGACCAGGGCCCCCGTGAGCGCGCCCGCGCCCCCGACCGGCACCGGGAATCCGTAGGTCTGCCCGAGCATGGACATCAGCCAGCCGAAGCCGCCGCTGCCCGCCGCCTCGGGGCCGAGGTCGGCGTGGAGGGCGCTGCCGGCGAGCAGCAGCCGGGCCGCCTCGCCGCCGAACCGCTCCTCGCCCAGCCGGCGTACGGGCAGCAGCATGGTCCGCGTCAGGCGCAGGCCCTCGGCGGCCCGGAGCCGGGCGGCGAGGCGAAGGCCGGAGCGTACCGGCGGGAAGGGGGTGAACAGCGCGCCCAGCACATCGCGGCGCACCCGGTCCCAGGTGGCGCACAGCTCCAGCCACGCCGCGCCGTCGCCATCGGCGAACGCGTCGAGGCCCGCCGCGGTGTCCCGCGCGTCGCTCTCCAGCACCGCGCACCGGCCGTCGGGCAGCGGGTGTGCCAGGACGCGGGGCGCCCGTGCCCAGCGCAGCCCCTCCGCCCCGAGGTCGAGCCCGCCGAGGACCGGCGAGGCCGCCGCGAGCGGGTAGAACGCGCTGAACAGGTCGGTGACGTAGTCGGGGTGCACGCCGCGGTCGCTGCGGACGGCGCCGCCGGGCTCCGGCTGCGCCTCCAGCACCTCCACGCTCCACCCAGCGGCGGCGAGGAGGTTGGCCGCGACGAGCCCGTTGGGCCCCGCGCCGATGACCACGGCGTCCGGCATCTGTGCCTCCAGGTTCGGGAGCCGAGAAGGTGTGCCCGGTCAGACCGCTTCGCGCGCGCCCTTCGGGGCCGACTCGACGGTCTGGGCCAGGCGGGCGAGCACACTGCGGTGGCGGAGCTGGATCACGGCGTCGACGACCGTGTTGTGGAGCTTCCCGGCCGGTCCGCGCAGGGGATGTTCGTCCAGCGTCACCAGGGCGTTGTCGCCCCACCGCCGGATCTCCAGGGCGATCCGGGCGGTGCCGATCCGGCCGCTGTCGGCCTCCAGTTCCAGCACGTGCGGGGCCTCGCACCGCCGGACGGTGGTCCGCCCCTGCACGGACCACCGGCCGATTCCCAGGGCGTACGTGAGGCTGGAGCCGACCTCCGGCCAGCTTCCGTTCCGCGGGCGGGAGTCGGAGGTGCCGACCACCCAGTCGCTGTAGCGCGAGGGGTCCGCGAGGACCCTCCACACGTCCGCCACCGAGGCTTCGATCATGCGGTGCCGTACCGCCATGGGGTCCTCCAGTGCTCGTGGGTCCGGGCCGTTCAGGGGGTGACGATGGCGAAGTCCGGGTCCGGGTCGTCGAGATAACCCAGGAGTTCGGTCAGCAGGGCGGCCTCCCCGACGAGTTCGACGCCGGGCCGCGCCGCCAGGTCCTCGGGCGGCACCGCGCCCGTCAGGACGTCCCGCAGGTCGGCCTCCGCGAGCGCGACGACGAGGCCGGGATCGCCCGCGGCCGGACCGGGGCCCACGACGTGGATGAGGACTCCGTTGCGCAGCCGCATCGTGAGGGGTTCGCCGCCGTGGATGTCCCAGCGGACGGTGATGTCCGCGTCCCAGGCGCGGGGGCCGTCGATCCGGATGGCGACCGAGTCCACCAGCTGGTCCAGGGTGAGGGCCGCCAGGACGTCGGGCGACGCGGTGGTGGTCGGGGTGCCGAGGCTGCCGTGGCGGAGTTCCCTGGCGCCCATCAGGTAGACGTTGCGCCAGGTCCCGTTCTCGCTGCCGTAGCCGAGCTGTTCCAGCGCGTCGGCCTGGAGGGCGCGCGCCGCCGTGTTCTCCGGGTCCGCGAACACCACGTGGTTGACGACCTCCACCACCCAGCGGTAGTCGCCGTCGTCGAAGGACTGCCCGGCCCTGCGCAGGACTTCGTCGGGTCCGCCCATGAACTCCACGTACCGCCGGGCCGCTTCGGCCGGCGGGTGCTGCCACAGGTGCGCCGGGTTGCCGTCGTACCAGCCGAGGTAACGCTGGTAGACCGCCTTGGCGTTGTGGCTGACGGAGCCGTAGTAGCCGTGCGTGTGCCAGACCCTCTCCAGCGCGGGCGGCATCTCGATCCGTTCGGCGATCTCCGGCGCGGTGAGGCCCTGGTTGAGCATGCGCAGGACCTGGTCGTGGAGATACGCGTACAGGTCGCGCTGCTCCGTGAGGAAGGTGATCACGCGCTCCCGGCCGTGGACGGGCCAGTGGTGGGAGGCGAAGGCGACGTCCGACAGCTCCCCGAAGAGGTTGACCGACTCGGTGAGGTACGTGGACCAGACGTGCGGGTCGCGGACCTCGGCGCCGCGCAGGGTCAGCAGATTGTGCAGGTTGTGCGTGGCGTTCTCCGCCATGCACAGGGCGGAGAAGTCGGGGAAGTGGATGTTCAGCTCGGCCGGTGCCTCGGTGCCGGGGGTGAGCTGGAAGACCATGCGGATGCCGTCGACGGTCTCCGTCTGGCCGGTGCGGGTGATGTCGAGGGTCGGCGGGATCAGTCCGGGCGAGCCCGTCGAGACACCCTGTCCGAGCCCGGCGCCGATCTGCCCCCGCGGCCCCTTCGGAAGAGCGGCGCCGTACATGTAGGCGGCGCGCCTGCTCATCGCCGTACCGGCGTAGACGTTCTCGCTGACGGCGTGGGCCAGGAAGCCGTGCGGGGCGAGCACGGGGACTCCGCCCGCGACGTCCTCGTCGCTCAGCACGCCGCGCACTCCGCCGAAGTGGTCGACGTGGCTGTGGGTGTAGAGCACGCCCGTGACGGGCCGCTCGCCCCGGTGGGAGCGGTACAGGGCGAGACCGGCGGCGGCCGTCGGCGCACACACCAGGGGGTCGATGACGAGGACGCCGCGTTCCCCCTCGACGATCGTCATGTTGGACAGGTCGAAGCCGCGTACCTGGTAGATGCCCTCGGTCACCTCGAACAGGCCGTGCTCGGAGCACAGCCTGCTCTGCCGCCACAGGCTCGGGTTGGCGGTGTCCGGGCATTCCTGGTCGAGGAATCCGTACGCCTCCAGGTCCCACACGGCACTGCCCGTCGCGTCACGTATCAGGGGGTCCTGTGCGGTCCCCATGAACCCGCGCCGGGCGTCCTCCAGGTCCTGGGTGTCGCCGAAGGGGTAGTCGCGCCGGACCGCCTGGTTGGCCCGGGCCACGGCCTGCGCGGCGGGCTTGGCGTCCTGCGGCATGTCGGTCTCCCTCGCGGCGTTCGGACCGGATGTCCCGGGCCCCGGGCACAGCCACCCTCACCCGGCGTACGGGCCCCCACAAGCGGGCGTACGCCGTACGGGGAGGCCGGGGGGGGCGAGGGCGCCGAACGCGCTAGGATATACCCCTAGGGGTATGACGAGGGAGGAACCGTGGAGCTCGACATGGCGGCCGACGAGCTGAAGTCGGTGCTCAACCGGCTCAAGCGGGCCCAGGGCCAGATCGCCGGGATCATCAGGATGATCGAGGAGGGCCGGGACTGCGAGGACGTGATCACGCAGCTGGCCGCGGTCTCCCGGGCCCTGGACAGGGCCGGATTCGCCATCATCGCGACGGGCCTGCAGCAGTGCATGGCCGACGGCGAGCAGCCGGTCGTGGACCGCAACCAGATGCGGGCACGTCTGGAGAAGCTGTTCCTGTCCCTGGCGTGAGGGGCGCCGTCGCCGTCACCTCAGCGCGTCGACGAGCATGAACGCGGCGACCGCGAGCAGCACCCAGGCGAACAGCCGCTGGAGCCCGCTCCCGGACACCCGAGCCGCCAGGCGCTTCCCGTCCCAGGCACCGAGGATCGCGGCGGCGGTGAACGGGGCCGTCGCCGCCCAGTCCATGCCCGCGGCGCCGCCGGATCGGGTGACCAGGGACGTCAGCGAGTTGACGGTGATGACCAGGAGGCTCGTCCCGACGGCGGCCTGCATCTCGAAGGCCAGGACGGTCACCAGCGCGGGGACGGCCAGGAAGCCGCCGCCCACGCCGAGCAGCCCGGTCACCGCGCCGAGGCCCGCCCCCGCTCCCCCGGCCCGCAACGGCCGCACCCCGCCCCGCGCCCGCTCGGGGCCGGGGCGCAGCATGCGGACCGCGGCGAGGGCGGCGATCACGGCGAAGGCCGCGGTGAGGACGGCCTGCGGGAGCCGGGTCGCGGCCAGCCCCGCCGCCGCCGCGGGGACCACGCCCGCCGCGGCGAACGCGGCCCCGGCCCTCCAGCGGACGTGTCCGGCGCGGGCGTGCGCGTACAGGGCGGTCGCGGAGGTGGCGGTGACGATGAACAGGCTCGCGGTGGTCGCCGCGGCCGGGCTCAGGCCGAGCAGGTAGATCAGGGCGGGGATCGCCAGTACGCTGCCGCCCCCGCCGAGCGCCCCGAGCGCGAGGCCGACCACGGCCCCGGCAGCCAGGGCGAGGATCAGCACGCTCACGCCCCGGGACCGCCGGTCCCGCCCGCGTTGCGCGTCACCGTCAGGCCCGCCCTCCGGGCCCCCTCGAAGCCGTCGTCGACGGCGACGACCGCGCGGCCCTCCGCGTCGAGCAGGGAGGCGGCGATCGCCGCGCGCATCCCGCCGGCGCAGTGCACCCACACCTCGCCGTCAGGCACCTCGGCGGAGCGCTCGTGCAGCTCGTGGACGGGTATGTGCACGGAGCCCCGCAGGTATCCCTCGGCCCGCTCCGAGTCGCGGCGCACATCGAGCACCACGACCGGCTCGCCGCGCTCCCGGGCCCGTTTCAGGGCGGCGAAGTCGGTCCGGGGGAAGGAGCGGGGCTCCTCCCCGGCGCGGAGCCAGGTGTCCGGTCCGCCCGTGGCGGCGGCGGCCGGGCGGTCGATGCCGACCCGGACCAGCTCCCGCTGGGCGTCTGCGAGCTGCTCGGCGGTCGCGGCGAGGAGGGTCACCGGCTTGCCCCACGGGATCAGCCAGGCCAGGTACGTGGCGAGCTTGCCCTCGCCCTCGAAGTTGAACGTGCCCGCCACGTGCCCCTCGGCAAACGCGGTACGGCTGCGCAGGTCGACGACCCACTCGCCGGCGGCCAGGCGCTGCGCGATCTCCTCCGCGTCGGCGGTCCCCGGCGGGGTCAGGTCCACGGGGGCCGGGCCGCCGGCATTGAGGGGCGCCATGTGCGCGTAGTACGCGGGGACGTCCTCCAGACCGGCGAGCAGCCCCGCCACGAAGGTGTCGACGTCCTGAGTCAGTGCGTCGTTGCCCGCCCGCTCCGCGCCGATGGTCGTGGTGTCGCCCTCGCTCTGCGCGGAGGAGCAGAAGCTGCCGAAGCCGTGCGTGGGCAGGACCCGGACGTCGTCGGAGAGCTCCCCGGCGAGCCGGTGGGCGGAGGCGTGCTGAGCCCTGGCCAGCCGCTCGGTCAGCCGGGGCTCGACGAGGTCGGGGCGGCCGACCGTGCCGATGAGCAGCGAGCCGCCGGTGAACGCGGCGGTCTCCCGCCCGTCCTCGGCGAGCACGTACGAGGTGTGGTGCGGTGTGTGCCCGGGGGTGGCCAGGGCCCTCAGCTCCAGGCCCGCGTCCACCGCGAACCGGTCGCCGTCCGCGACGGGGACCCGGGCGAAGGCGACCCGGGCCGCGGCGGGCACCAGGTACCGGGCGCCGGTCAGCCGGGCCAGCTCCAGGCCGCCGGTGACGTAGTCGTTGTGTACGTGGGTCTCCACCACGTACCCGATCCGCACGCCCCGTGCGGCCGCCGCCGCGAGGACCCGCTCCACGTCGCGCGGAGGATCGACGACGACGGCCGTCGCCCTCCCACCGGCCAGATAGCTGCGATTGCCCAGGCCCTCGGTCTCCAGGGTGTCCACGAAGAACACGGTCGATCCCCTCCTTCACATGCGGCTCATTACCCCGGGGGGTATCCGGGCTTCCACCGTAACAGAGATACCCCCCAGGGTATTTTTCCGGCCGCAGGTGCCCCCTGGTACGGGCACCGCCCGGCTCTACGCCTTGCGGGCGAGCAGATGCACTTCCTGGAACTGGCGCCGGTCGTCCGGCCGGGGCTCCCGGACCAGGCGGGCCGTCTCGGCCAGGCCCTCGGCCCGCAGCAGTCCGGCGAGGTGGTCGGGCGACCAGCGGTAGGCCGTCGCGACGGCGTGGTCGAAGGACTGCGTGGGGTGCGCGGGGCCGTCGGTCGCGGAGAAGCCGATCAGGAGATGGCCGCCGGGTGCGAGTACGCGGCCGAACTCGGCCAGGATCGGCGGGAGTCCGGCAGGCGGTGTGTGGATGACGGACCACCGCGACAGCACACCGTCCAGCGCGCCGTCGGCGAGGTCGAGTGCGCCCATCTCCCCCACGTCGAACCGCAGTTCCGGGCAGGCCCGGCGGGCGAGCTCGACCATCGCGGCAGAGGCGTCGACGCCGAACGCGTCGAGCCCCAGGCGGGCCAGGTACGCGGTGACATGACCGGGCCCGCACCCGAGGTCCGCCACCCGTCCGCCCTCGCCGACGGACTCCGCGAAGGCGTCGAGCATCGCGCGGTCCAGCGGGCTGTCGCGCAACGAGTCACTGAAGAGCCGCGCGTACAGGTCCGCGGCCTCGTCGTAGGCGGCACGGGTGACGGTGAGGGCATCGTGTTCGACCATGCCGGCGACAGTAGCGCCCGCGCCGGAGACCGTCAGGCGACCGGGTCCGTCGCGAGCCTGGCGTGGGTCTCGACGTCGTGGCGGACGCCGCCGTACGCCAGCTTCGACCGTTGCAGCCCCTCGACCGCGAAGCCGGCAGCGAGCGCCACCCGGCAGGAGGCGGGGTTGTTGGTACGGTGCCCCAACTCCAGCCGGAAGAGGTTAAGTTCGGTGAAGCACCAGTGGGCGAGCGCCCGGCAGCCGAGGGTGGCCACTCCCCTGCCGCGTGCCGCGGAACCGGTCCAGTAGGAGACCCACCCGGTCGCGTGGCGAAGGTCCAGACTGCTCACGGCCACGCCGCCGAGGGCGCCGCCCGCCGCGTCCCCGACGGCGAACGCGAAGGCGGTCCCCCGGCTCCACTGCTGCTGCCGCCTGCCGATCCACAGCCCGGCCTCGGACACAGAGCCGACGGGTGCGTCCGCCTGCCGTTCCATGCCCGGTTCGGCGAACGCCTCCCGTACGGCAGGGGCGTCGGCCGTCTCCCAGGGGCGAAGGACCAGCCCTTCCGGCAACTCCACGCGTTCGTTCACGGCACGGATTATCCCGGTGTCCCTCCGCCGAGCCGGGCGGAGGGGCGGATCGTTCGCTCTCGGGCGCAGTCGGCCGCGTTCGGATCGTCGGGGGCCGACGCGACGCGGGCGGCGGTGACGTCGACCTGGCCGATATCGAGGAGTCCGCCGCCGGCCCCCGAGGCGCCCGGGTCGCCTCCCGCTGCGCCGGAACGGCGGGCACCGTACCCGCCCCGGCAGGGACCCGCATCGCACCCTCCGCCTGCCCCGGCAGCACGCTCTCCGCGGAGGGGAGCCACCCCTCCGCATCCGGGGAGGGGACCTCACACGGCCTAGCAGAAGCACGCCCCCGCCGTTCGCAAATCCGGAGAGGCCGTCCCACGGAGGGCGGTCCGGTGGGACGATCGGACGTCACCACGCCGCAGGAGGGCCCATGGGCAGGAACATCCGCGAGCGGCTCGCCGAGCTCGGCCTGACGCTGCCGGGGGCGAGCGCCCCGAAGGGTGCCTACGTGCCCGCCGTGCGAAGCGGGTCTCTGGTTTTCATCGCGGGCCAGATCCCGCTGACCGGCGGGGAGTTGACGGTGACCGGGCGCGTCGGAGCGGAGGTGTCGCCGGAATCGGCGAAGGCGCTGAGCCGCCAGTGCGCTCTGGCGGCCCTGGCGGCGGCGGACTCGGTGGTTCCCCTGGAGGAGGTGACCGGTGCGGTGAAGGTGGTCGGATACGTGTCCTCGGCTCCCGGTTTCCTGGGGCAGCCGACGGTGGTCGACGGGGCGAGCGAGCTGCTGACCGATGTCTTCGGCGAGGCCGGCCGGCACGCGCGCAGCGTCGTCGGGATGGCCGTGCTGCCGCTGGACGCACCTGTCGAGATCGAGATCGTGCTGGAGACGGCCGCCCCGTGACGTGAGGGGTGGCGCCCTCCTGCTGCGTCAGCCGATGGGGACGGCCGTACCGGTCACCTCGATGCCGCTCGACGCATCGGCCGGGACACCCACGGTGAGCAGGCTCGGGCGGCCCATGTCCACGCCTTGGTGCACCGTCAGGACGGCCGGTGTGTCCACGAGCCCGAGGTCCCGCAGGTACCCCCCGAGCGCGGCGGCGGCGGCACCCGTCGCGGGGTCCTCGACGACCCCGCCGGGCGGGAAGGGGTTGCGGGCGTGGAAGACGGTGTCCGACTCACGGTGGACGAGGGCGATCGTGGCCCAGTCCCGGCGGGCCATCAAGGCACCCAGCGCCTCCATGTCGTAGGCGAGTTCGCCCAGCCGGGCGCGGGTGGCGGCGGCGATCACGGGATGCCGGGCACCGGCGTAGGCGACCCGCGGGGGCAGGGCCGGATCGAGGTCCGCCCCGGACCAGCGCAGGGCCGCGAGGAGCTCGGCCAGGTCCGCGTCGTCGATCATCTCGGTACGCGGTGCGACGCTGACCAGGGTGGCGACGACCGAACCGTCCTCGCGGGCCGACGTGGTCACCGGCACCGGCCCGGCCTGGGTGTACAGGAGCAGCTCGCCGGCTCCGTGCCGGTGCGCGTGCGCGACGGCGGTCGCGATGGTCGCGTGGCCGCAGAACGGGACCTCGGTCCGGGGGCTGAAGTAGCGGATGTCGAGGGCCCCGTCGACGCGCGGGACGGCGAACGCCGTCTCCGAGTACCCGACCTCCGCCGCGGTGGAGGCCATGGTCGCCTCATCGATGCCCGCGGCGTCCAGCACCACACCCGCCGGGTTCCCGCCGAGGGGGTCGGTACTGAAGGCCACGTAACGCAGGATGTCCATCCACCGAACGTATCCGCTTCGTCACGGCAGCGTCAAAGCCCGCACACGGCGCTATATATGACGCTTCATCAGGCATAAACGGCCGGTCGAAGGGGGTGTTCAGGCCCAGGTGAGCAGTTGCCCGGTCACCGCTAGCCCCACCGCGAACCCCAGTGCGATTCTGCGAGCGCCCCGGCTCGGGCGCACCGCGTGGAAGTACCGGGGGTCGATGAGCAGGGCCTCCCCCACCCTCGGAGTGACCTCCAGCGCCTCGGCGTCCCGCACGACCGCCTCGTCGTAGCCGTACGAGGCGGGCAGCCGGTAGGCCTCGTCCTCCGGCTGCCAGCGGTGCCGCCACAGGACCGTCTCGCCACCCGAAGGCGGCACGCTGAGATAGAGGTTGAAGGCGAACTGGCCGATCAGGGGCGTGTCGAGGAGATCGTGCTCGTACTCGCGCAGCGCGTCGTCGAAGTGCACCCGGAAGCCCTGGTTCGGCTCCCTGGCCACCCCGGCCCCGAGCTCGCGGCCACCCCTCCGGCCGACCTCCACACCGCCCGGCCAGTGGGCACCGAGCCTCTCCCGGCAGAACGCGAACGGGTCGAAGGAGAGGCCGAGCCCCTGCCAGGCCTCGTGGTGGCGTTCCAGCGCGGTCCAGTAGCTGTCGGCGACACCGCCGTCCGCCATGTGGTCGCTGATGCCGACGCCGAACCGCATCACCCGCGGCTGGACGCGGGCGTTGCCGTACGAGTCGAAGGCCCGTTCCTCCAGGGACGTGAGCACCTCCGCGCACCGTTCCGCCGACAGGAATCCTGGTACACGTACGGCCGCGTACCGGCCGGCGGCGAGATCAGTGAGCAGTTCGCGGGTGAACGCGGGCGCTCCGGCGACGCGGAAGAACGGATCGTGCAGTGCCGTGGACGGCGGATCCTGCGTGAAGTTCCCTGTGGTCACTGTTCGGCCCCCCGACATCTGGAAAGCAACGGAAAACGACGGCGCCTATCCGGGATGCGCTCCGCTGGTGGCGCGGAACGCGGTCTTCGCGTCGAGCTCGAGTGCCTGACGTCCGGTTTCCAGGGCTTCCTTCGCCACCTGTCTGCCGAACTCGGCCTGCATCTCCTCCAGATCGCTCCCCGGGGCGCCCCACGTCGGGGACTGGTCGTCGTAGGAGTCGGCGGGGTGAGAAGTCATGGGCGGACCTCCGAGCGTTTCGGCAAGGGACGCGTCACACAGCGTGAAGCAACGTCAGGCTACGCGCAAGGCCGCCTGGGCCGACGGGGATTGCCGACATCCACCGGGGCGCCGAGGTCTCAGGTCGGCATCTCCCGCAGCCGGTCGAGCAGCGCCCTGGCCTGCAACGACAGAGGATGGTCCGAGGTGACCGCCCGGTCGAGGTCGTGCACCAGCGCCCGCAGCGTGTTCACCGCTACGGGCGTACGCCCGCGTATGCCCAGGAGCACCAGGACGTACGTGTAGCGCAGCCGCATCACGAGGTTGGAGTCCTGCGCCTGCGACGCGTCGCCCAGGGCGCCGCCGATGACCTCCTCGGCCTCCACGGCGCGGTCCTGCGCGAGCAGCGCGTGCGTCAGGGTCTCGCGGACCCGGAGGGTCTCGGGGGTGGCCGGCGGCCAGTGGTCGCGGCGGCTGATGGCGAGGATCTCCCGGGCCTCCGCCTCGGCCTCGCGGTGGGCGCCGAGGGACAGCATCGTCCGGGCCAGGGTGTGGCGCACCACAAGGGTGTCGTAGTGCTCGGGCCCGCGGACCTGGTTCTCCGCCTCGACTATGGAGCGCAGCAGGACCTCCGCCTCGCCCTCTCGTCCCGCCTGCTCGTTGATGGCACGGGCCAGCTTGTGCCGGCTGGCGAGGGTGTCGGCGTGGTCCTCGCCGAGGATCGCCGTGCGCGCCGCCACGACCAGGGTGAGGACCTCCTCCGCCCGGCCGAGCTGCTCCCGGTCGAGGTGGATGCGGCCCTGTTCATGGCGCAGGCCCAGGATCTCGCGGTCGTCGCGGTCGAAGCCGTACGAGGCGCAGCGCTCGATCAGCGGGACCACCAGGGCGTGCGCGGGGCTGAGCAGCCCGGCGGCGATGAGGTAGCGGGCGGTGAGCCGGGCGAGTTCGAGGGCGTCGGTGCGCACGGTGCGGTCGTTCAGCTTGAGGTCGCCGAGCAGGCAGGTCCGCGCCACCTCCAGGGCGTGCGGGGAGAGGGCGGCCCACAGCGGCCAGTTGGCGGGGTGGTCCGGGTTCCGTGCGTGCGTGGCCGCGAGGACCATGCGCAGGGCCAGGCCGTAGTAGTCGGCGGGCCGCTCCCGGACGTCCTTGTCCTCGCGCAGGACACCGTGCACGACGGGGTGCAGGGTGAGCAGGCCGGCGAGAGCGGGGTCCGGTACGTCCTCGTGTTCGTAGGGGTCCACGAGGCCGAGTTCTTCGAGGCCCTTCAGCGCGGGGCTCAGCGAGCCGGCGGCGCCGGGGAAGAGCGGGGACTCCGCGAGGGCGGGGCCGGAGAGGAGGTGGCGGTACGGGATCGGGGCGGTGCTCAGGCAGGCGAACACCTTGAGCAGCGTCGCGGCCTGCGGGAGGTCGTGCTGGGTGAGCAGGTCCATGCCGATGCCGCAGACCTTCTCCACGATCTCCCGGCCCAGGAGTTCGCCGAGCTGCGGCCCTTCCTGGCCGGAGGCGGCGCAGGCGTCGGGCTCCACGACGCGGCGGAAGGTGTCGAAGTCCCTGATGTCGCTGTCGAGCCGGATCCGGCTTTCGTGGACGGCCTTGATCACATCGGCCGCCTGGCGGAGTGCGAGCGGGAGCCCGCCGAGCTGGCGGGAGAGGCGGCGGGCGTCCTCGTTGGTCCCGCCCAGGCCTCCCGTCCGTTCCAGCAGCATGGAGGCGCCGTCGTCCTCGTCGAGCGGCAGGACCTGGTGGATGCCGGCCGCGGCGCCCCAGGCGTTCCTGCTGCGCACCCGGCTGGTGACGAGCACCGTCCCCCTGGCGCTCTTCGGCGTACGCAACCAGCCGGTGCCCAGTGACACCGGCCCGTCGGGCGGGCCGAGCCGCTCCGGATCGTCGGCGTTGTCGAAGATCAGCAGCCACGGGTCGGGGCAGGCGTCGAGCAGGGTCCAGACGAGGTCCATGGCGGTGCCGACGAGCCAGGCCCGTTCCACGGTGATCGACGGGGCGCCGAGGTCGCGGGCGAGCATCCGCATGCGCTGGTTGAGCTCGGGGGGCGACACCCACCAGACCCGGTACCCGGCCCGCCGGGCCCGGTCCGCGGCTTCCAGCGCGATCCGGCTCTTCCCGGAACCGCCGAGTCCGGCCACCACGTGGACCTGCTGCCGCGCCTCCTCGGACAGCAGGTGCGCGACCAGGGCCAGCCGGTCCCTGCCCTTCAGCTGGCCGTCGGCGAGCTGGCCGAACGGCGGCGGGGGAAAGGCCACGAAGTCCGGGAGCGCCGGTGCCGCGGGAACGGCGGCCCCCGGCCGGGGGCGCGGCACGTCCTGCGGCCCGGATTCCGGGGCCTCCCCGGCGCCCGGGGCCTCCCCGGCGCCCGGGGCAGGCGTGCGGCCGGGTTCGCCGGTGGGCCGGGAGGCGGCCTCGACCCGGCCACGCCCGGCCGCGGCCTGCTCCTCCTGCTCCCGCCGGGCCTCCTCGGCCACCTTGAGCAGGGCGCGCCGGACGGCCTGGTAGGCGGCGGCGTCGCGGTCGGCGGGCTGGACGATGCTGAAGTGGTCGGCGGTGACCACCCCGCCCTTGGGGAAGACCCCACGCGCCACGACCGGCGGCACGACGTCGTCCGCGGTACCCCCGTAGGCCAGGACGGGGATCGGGCACTCCTGGTCCGAGTGCGCGCGGGCGTGCACCACCGAGCTGAGCACGGTCCGCTGCGCCTCGGTCACCGCACGGTCGAAGGGCCGCAGTTGCCGCTCCTGCGGGTTGCGCCACAGCGGCAGGTACTTGCGTACGGTGAGGAAGAACCCGGACCCGGTGTTGGGGCAGGCGAACATGGTGAAGTGCTTGATCCGGCCGAGCTCCCGCCCCTCCCCGTGCCACAGCTTCCGGGCCAGGAACCGCTGGACCACCAACCCGCCCTGGCTGTGCGTGACCAGCACGATCCGTTCGGCGTGGGGAAGCCCGTCGCTCAGGAACGTCCCCAGCTGGTCGGCGATGTCGTCGGTCTCGGCGACCCGGCGGTCGGGCCGGAGCCGGACCAGCGGGGAGTCGTACTGGAAGGTGTGCACGCTCACCCACCCGGCGAGTTCCGGGTCGTCCGCGATGAGCGCCTCGAACGCCTTCCACACCTTGGCGGAGGAGAACAACCCGTGCACCAGGACGAGGTCGACGCGCGTGGACACCATCGCGAACCTCCGCAGTCAGAGAGGATGCTGAAATAGAGTCAGTTCGATCGCAGATGACTTGGTTGTCGCCTCAATGATGCACGAGGGACGCCTGATAGGGCCACAACGAGACAGGGCGGCCGCAGAGCCCGGTGCCCGGCCGGCCGAGGGCCCCATTCCGGGTGCCCCCACCGGAACGCGTCAAGCCGACCGGCCCGGGCCCACCGACCCGCCCGGAGCCCGCTCGAGTCCGCTCATCCCTCCCCTCCGAAGACCTGGAGACCCGATGAACACGCCATCGCCGAACCCCGCGGCCGGTTTTCCGCACCGCCTGGACCCGGCGGGAGGCTGCCCGCACGCGGCCAACGCCCGGCTCCTGGCCCGGGGGGCGGTCACGCCGGTCGTCCTCCCCGGCGAGGTCCGGGGCATGGCCGTGCTGGGTCACGACGCGCTGAAGGAATTCCTCGCGCACCCCGACGTCGCCAAGAACGCCCAGCACTTCACCGCGCTCCGGGACGGGGAGATCCCGGACGGCTGGCCGCTGAAGACGTTCGCCACCGTGCAGGGGATGACGACCGCGGACGGGGCCGACCACCGGCGGCTGCGGTCGCTGATGAGCAAGGCGTTCACGGGCCGCCGGATCGAGGAACTGCGCCCACAGATAACGAACCTGACGTCGCATCTGCTCGACGGCCTGGAGGCGGCGGCCACCGAGGACGGGGTCGTCGATCTGCGTACCCGCTTCGCGCTGCCGCTGCCGCTGGGTGTCATCTGCGAGCTGCTCGGCGTGGACGAGGCCCACCACGACCGGCTGCACACCCTCTCCAACCACATCGTGGCGACCGACATCGGCCCGGCCGAGGCGGTGGCCGCCAACCGGGAGATGGTGGAGATCCTGAGCGCGGTCGCGGCCGCCCGGACGGCCGATCCGGGGGACGACCTCACCAGCGCGATGATCGCGGCCCGCGAGGAGAGCGGCGACCGGTTCACCCCGCAGGAGCTGATCGGCACACTGATGCTCACCATCATCGCGGGGCACGAGACGACGCTGAACCTGATCACCAACGCCGTACGAGCCCTGTGCACCCACCGGGACCAGCTCGACCTGGTCCTGGCCGGCGGGGCGAGCTGGGCGGACGTGGTGGAGGAGACCCTGCGCTGGGACAGCCCTGTCAGCTACTTCCCCTTCCGCTACCCGACCCGCGACCTGACCCTGGACGGCACCGTGATCCCCCGGGGCACCCCGGTCCTCGCGGGCTACTCGGCGGCCGGCCGCGACACGAGGGCCCACGGCCCGGACGCGGCCCGCTTCGATATCACCCGCGCCGACGGACCCCGCCACCTCTCCCTCGGGCACGGCGCCCACTACTGCATGGGCGCACCGCTGGCCCGCCTGGAGAGCGTCACGGCCCTGGAACAGCTCTTCACCCGCTTCCCCGCGCTGGACCTCGCGGTCCCGGAGCCTGACCTCCCCCGCCACGCCTCGTTCGTGGGCAACAGCGTGCGGAGGCTGCCGGTGCGGCTGAGGGGGTGAGGGAGCGCGCCACCCTTTCCCATTCCGCTGCGGGGGCCGGCGGGTGTCACGCGTCCCCCGGTCCCGTGGGCAGGTCGCGTCGTGCGCGCAGCGGGCCGGCCAGGAGCAGCAGCGGGGTGACCGCGAGTCCGGCGGTCAGCAGCCACAGCGTCGGCCGCAGTCCGAGTACCGTGCCGAGCACACCGCCGAGCAGGGAGCCGAACGGGATGGCGCCGAAGCTCGCCACAGAGACGCAGGCCGTGACGCGGCCGAGGAGCTGCGGCGGGCAGTACCGCTGCCGGAAGGCACCCTGGACCACGTTGGCGAGCACCACACCGAGGGCGAGCAGGGCGTTGCCCGCCACGAGCGGGGCGAGCATCCAGCCCTTGCCGCCCAACGGGATCAGCAGGCCGAAGGGGGCCGTGCAGGCGGTGGCGACCAGCAGTCCGCGGGCGGTGCCCCAGCGGGCGGTGACCCGCTTGACACCGAGCGCACCGAGGATGCCGCCGACGCTGCTGGAGGCCATGAGCCAGCCGGTGGCGCCCTCGGGAACGTCGAGCTGCCGGATCAGGAACACCGGCATGATCGCCTGGTACGCCGTCAGCAGCAGGTTGGTCGCGGTGCCGTAGGCGGTCAGCACCCGGAGGTAGGGGTCGCGGACGGTGTAGCGCAGGCCCTCGCCGACGTCCTGGCGCAGCGGGGTGCGCTCGGCCGGGGGCTCGGGCAGCTCCTCCCGGCTGCGGATGCCGAGCAGGCACAGCGCCGAGACGAGGAAGGTGCAGGCGTTGACGAGCAGTCCGGCGACGGCGCCGAAGCCCTGTGCGAGGAGGCCACCGCCGCCGAGGCCGGCGACCTGCGCGACCGACTCGCTGCCCTGGAGCCGGGCGTTGGCCTGCTGGAGCCGGCCGCGGTCCACGACCGACGGCAGGTAGACCTTGTAGGAGATGCCGAAGAAGACCGCGGCCAGGCCGTTGAGGAGGCCGACCACGAGGAGCTGGGCCATGGTGAGCACCCCGAGCCAGGCGGCGACGGGGACGCTGGCGAGCAGCACGACCGAGGAGGCGTTGCAGATCACCATCAGCGGGCGGCGCCGCATCCGGTCCACCCAGGCGCCGGCCGGCAGGCCGATCAGCAGCCAGGGCAGCCAGGGCACGGCGGCCAGCACGCCGACCGCGAGCGTGCCGGCGCCCAACGTGACGACGGCGACCAGCGGCATCGCGACGGTGGTGATGTTGATGCCGACGCGGTTGGTGGTCTCGCCGAACCACAGCAGGCGGAAGTCGCGGTGCCCGGCGAGGGTCGGGGCCGGGGGCTCCGCGCCCTCCTTCCTCGGCAGCACGTCGAGGCCGGGTGCGGAATCGGAATGCATCGGTTTCCCCTTCCTCCTCGGTCCCGCCGAATGCCGTGCGGGCCCGTGGCCGGCGGTCGCGCCGGCCACGGGAAGAGACTGGACGAGGCCGTTCCCGAACCGTTCCCGGCTCGGTACCGCACCCTCGCGCGGAAAGTTAGGATCGCCTCCGCGCGGAACGGACCGATCGGCGGCAGCCCGATGGCAGCGACGCCCAGGGGGGGTGAGGTCGTCGGTGACGGCGGCGCCAGGAGAACGGCTTCGGTTCAATGTCCTCGGCCCCCTTGAGGGATGGTCGAGCGGTGTACGGCTGAGACTCGGCGGTGCCATTCAGGAACGCGTCCTGACCGCTCTGCTGCTCGCCCCCGGAAGGGTGCTTCCGGTCGCTCGGCTGGTCGCGGCGGCCTGGGACGGGGACCCGCCGGCCACGGCGTCCCACCAGGTCCGCAAGGCCGTCGCGGACCTGCGCAAACGCATACCCGGCGGCACGGACGTCCTGCTCACCGACGGGCCCGGCTACCGCCTGGTGCTGGAGGAGGACCAGAGCGACCTGGCCGAATTCGGCATGCTCGTCCGGAAGGCGAAGACCGCCGTGGCCGCACAACGGCTTTCCGAGGCGGCCGTGATCCTGCGCTCCGCGCTGACGCTGTGGCGGGGCCCGGTCCTCTCGGGTGCCGGAGGGCCGGTCATCGAGGCCGCAGCAGCGGCCATCGACGAACGCCGGCTGGGGGTCTGGGAGGAGTACATCGCCCTGCGCCTCTCACTCGGCGAATCCGCCGAACTGATACCTGACCTGCGGACGTTGACGTCGCAGCACCCGTTTCGGGAGACCCTGCGGGGCCAGTTGATGCTGGCGCTGTACCGGTCCGGACGGCAGGCCGAGGCGCTGGAGGAGTACGGCAGGGTACGGGAGCTGCTCGCCGGGGAACTCGGCGTCGACCCGGGACCGCAGCTCGCCAGGCTCTACGAGGGCATCCTGCGCGAGAGCCCGGAACTGGACGGCCCCGGGCCCGCCGCGCCGATGCCGAGCGAAGCCGCCCCGCACCCGGCCGGGCCGCCGTGCACCCTGCCCCACGACCTCGCGGACTTCACCGGCCGCGAGGCGGAGCTGGCCGAACTGCTGCACGGGGCGGCCCGCCGGGGCGGTCAGGGCCCCCGGATCGTGGCGGTCGACGGCATGGGCGGCAGCGGCAAGACCTCGCTGGCGGTGCGGGCCGCCTACCGGCTCGTCGGCGAGTACCCGGACGGCCGGCTCCACGTCGACCTGCGCGGTCACACCCCCGGCGATCGGCCGGTGTCCGCCGGCACCGCGCTGGAAGGCCTGCTGCGGGCACTCGGCGTGCCCGGGGACCGGATCCCCGAGGACACTGCCGGGCGCACCGCGCTGTGGCGGGCCACGCTCACCGGGAAGCGGCTGCTGATCCTGCTCGACAACGCGGCCGACGCCGACGAGGTCCGCCCTCTGCTGCCCACGGACAACGGCTGTCTGGTGCTGCTCACCAGCCGCGGCCGGCTGATCGACCTGGACGGCGTGCACTGGATCTCCCTCGGCGTGATGTCGCCGCGCGAGAGCGCCGCGCTGGTCGCCGAGACCCTGGGCCGCGAGCGGGTTGCCGCGGAGCCGGAGGCCGCCGCCGAGCTGGCCCGCCTCTGCGATCACTTGCCGCTCGCGCTGCGCATCGCGACCGCCCGGCTGCGCAACCGGCCGCGCTGGACGCTGGGCCACCTCGTGGAGCGGCTGCGGGACGAGACGCGCAGGCTGGACGAGTTCAGCGCCGGTACGCGCAGCGTCTCCGCCACCCTGCGCCTGTCGTACGAGGCGCTGGACGGGGAGAGCCGCGTCGCGTTCCGCCTCCTGTCGCTGCACCCGGGCGGCGACATCGACGTGCACGCGGCGGCGGCGCTGCTCGGCTGCGGCGTCCGGGACGCCGAGGGCGTCCTGGAGCGGCTGCTCGACGTACACCTGCTGCGCCAGCCGGACATCGGGCTGTACTCCTTCCATGACCTGGTGCGCACCTTCGCGCGCAGCCAGTTCGACGCCGACGGTCCCCGCGGTGAGGAGGCCTCGGCCGCCGTGGAACGGCTGCTCGGCTACTACCTCACCGCGGCCGAGACGGCCTGCGACGTCCTCTACCCCGGCCGCCGCCACCGCCCCACCGGCGTCGAGAGGTCCGCGGCGGACCTGCCCGATCTCGGCGACGCGGAGCGGGCGCGGACCTGGTTCACGCGGGAGCAGGACGCGCTGCTGGCCGCGGTGACCCTGGCCGAGCGGCGAGGCCTGGACCGGTACGTCGTCTGCCTGAGCCGCAACCTCGCCTTCCAGCTCAACGCCCGCGGGAATCTGGAGGAGTACGGGGCCACCGGACGTGCGTCGGTGGCGGCGGCCAAACGGCTGGGCGATCTGGCGCTGCTGGGCGTGAGCCTGTCCAACCTCGGGGTCGCCTGCTGGCGGCTGGGCCGGTTCGAGGAGGGGCTGGAGGCGGCGCGGGAGGGCCGCGACGTCGCCGCCCGGACCGGCGACCGGCACACCGAGGCGCACAGCGAGGGCACCCTCGGCCAGTTCAACAGCCTGCTCGGCAACTTCCCCGAGGCCCTGACGCACTTGCGGCGGGCCATCGCCTTCGAACGGGAACTGGGCGCCCCGCGCGCCGAGGCGGACAACCTCACGCTGCTCAGCACGCTCTACGAGCAGTGGGGCCGGTACGAGGAGGCCGAGGCGGCGGCGCTGCGCGCCATCGACCTCCAGGCCGGTCTCGGCCGGTTCGAGAACCAGTTCACCGCCTTCACCGACCTCGCCTTCGCGTACGCCGGCCTGGGCCGGTGGGAGGACGCGGCCCTCAGCCTCGACCGGGCCCGCGCCCGCCTCGGCCAGGGCGCCGACCCCGGGAACACGGCGGTGACCCTGGCCCTGTCGGCCGACGTGGACCAGCATCTCGGACGGCCGACACGCGTACCGGACCCGGCGGAGCAGGCGCTGGAGCTGGTGTCGTCGTACTCGTCGCCGTTGCGGCGCGCCAAGGTGGAGAACATCGTGGGGCGGCTGCGAGGACGACAGGGTGAGTACGAGGCGGCCCGGGAACTGCACGCCAGTGCGCTGGAGTCGGCCTCCTCGATGAGGTATCGGATCGAGGAGGCGTACGCACTGAGCGGCCTGGCGGACGTGGCCGACGGGGACACGGACGCCGCCGGCCACCGTGCTGCGGCGGAGAAGCTGTTCGAACGGATGGGTGTCGCGCGGGACCGGCGGCGCCGCTGAGCGGGTCCAGGGACCGCCGCCAGCGGGGGGCAGGCCGTGCCAGGGACCTCGCGGCCCGTGCCGTGGCCAACGCCCCGTCGGATTCCAGGCGGCGCCGAAGCAGGGATCGGCGATCCCTGGATAACCGCGGCCTTCATCCGGCCCCCGGGCTGCGCGACCGTTGAGGGGCAGGCGGCGGACCGGTCGGTCCGCCGCATCCGATCCGAATGGAGCCACCATGGCCCGCATCGCCCTGATCACCGGCGCCAACCGGGGCCTCGGCCGCAGCACCGCCCTGCACCTCGCCGAGGCCGGCACCGACCTGATCCTCACCTACCGCTCGCACGCCGAAGAGGCCGAGGCCGTCGTGGAGGCCGCCGGGAAGCTGGGCCGCACGGCGGTCGCCCTGCGCCTGGACACCGGGGACACCGCCGAGATCCCCGCCTTCATCGCGCAGGTGCGCGAGGCCCTGAGCCGGGAATGGGGCCGCGACGACCTCGACATCCTCGTCAACAACGCCGGGCACGGAGTGCACGCGCCGTTCGAGGAGACCACCGAGGAGCAGTTCGACGGGCTGATGGACGTCCACGTCAAGGGCGTCTTCTTCCTCACCCAGGCCCTGCTGCCCCTGATCAAGGACGGTGGCCGCATCCTCAACGTCTCCACCGGCCTGACCCGCTTCATCGCCGTGCCGACCGCCGCGTACGCCGCGGCCAAGGGCGCCGTGGAGGTGCTCACCCGCTACCTCGCCAAGGAGCTGGGGCCGCGCGGCATCGCGGTCAACGCCCTCGCACCGGGTGCCACCGGCACCGACTTCGGCGGCGGCGGGGTCCGCGACGACGAGGGCATGCGCTCCATGCTGAGCGGTGTCACCGCGATGGGCCGTCCCGGCGAGCCCGACGACATCGGCGCCGCCGCTGCCGCGCTGCTCACCGGGGGCACCTCCTGGATCACGGGGCAGCGCATCGAGGCGTCGGGCGGCATGCTGCTCTGAGGGGCCGGGCCCGGCCGGGCCCGTACACCTGCACGACCGCGCCCCGGATGTCAGGTACCGGGGCCACGAGGGAGACTGGAATCGTGGACCGAGCGCAACTCGCGGACTTCCTGCGCACCCGACGCGAAGCCCTGCAACCGGAGGACGTGGGACTGCCCCGCGGACCGCGCCGCCGCACCCGCGGCCTGCGCCGGGAGGAGGCGGCGGCGCTGAGCGGCATGTCGACCGACTACTACAGCCGCCTGGAGCAGCAGCGCGGGCCGCAGCCCTCGGAGCCGATGCTCGCCGCGATCGCCCGCGGACTGCGCCTCTCCCTCGCCGAGCGTGACCACCTGTTCCGTATCGCCGGGCACAACACCCCCTCGCGCCCCGGCAATCTGCGCTCCGACCACATCTCGCCCGGCCTGATGCGCATCCTCGGGCGGCTGGACGACACCCCGGCGCAGGTGGTCAGCGATGTGGCGGAGACCCTGGCCCAGACACCGGCGGCCACCGCGCTCCTCGGCGACCAGACACAGTTCACCGGACCCGAACGCAGCCTCACGTACCGCTGGTTCACCGATCCCGCCGCCCGGCTCCTCTACCCGGAGGAGTACCACCCGCTGCACAGCCGCTTCTTCACCTCCGGCCTGCGCGCCGCCTACTCACGACAGGGCACGGGCGGCCGCGCCGAGCACCTGCGCGACCTCCTGCTGGAACGCAGCCCGGAGTTCGCCATCCTGTGGAGCGCCCACGAGATCGACGTACCGCGCGTGGACCCCAAGCTGGTCCGCCACCCCGAGCTGGGCGTCCTCACCCTCCAGTGCCAGGTCCTGCTGGACCCGGAACAGAACCAGACACTGCTGGTGTACACCGCCACCCCGGGTTCGCCGGACGACGAGAAGCTGCGTCTGCTGCCGGTACTGGGAGCACGGAAGGCGGACACCTGACGGGGCGACGCGTCCGGCCCCGGCGGACCGGACGCATCGCGTCGCCTAGCGGTTCTGCAGGGACTTGACGTTGTTGCCGAAGGACCAGCCCTTCGAGCCGTCCCAGTTGACGGACCACGTCATGAGGCCCTTGAGCGAGCCGTCGAACGCGTTCCACGCCTGCCCGACCTGGCTGGGCGTCATGTAGCCACCGCCCGCGCCGGGCTGGGCCGGGAGGCCGGGCACCTGCTTGTCGTACGGCACCTTGACCGTGGTTCCCTGGATGGTCAGGCCGTTGTTGAGGCAGGTGGTCTGGGCGACGAATCCCTCCACGGTGCCGGCCTGGTACGAGTCGCCCGAGCAGCCGTACATGCTGCCGTTGTAGTACTGCATGTTGAGCCACCACAGCCGGCCGTTGTCGACGTACTTCTTGATGACCGGCAGGTACGCGCCCCAGATGGACCCGTAGGTGACGCTGCCGCCGGTGACGTACGCGGTCTCCGGCGCCATCGTCAGGCCGAAGCCCGCCGGCATCTTGGCGAGCACGCCGTCGATGATGCGGATCAGGTTGGACTGGGAGGCGGACAGCGTGCTGATGTTCCCGCTGCCTGACAGGCCGGTCTCGATGTCGATGTCGATCCCGTCGAAGTTGTACTTCTTGAGAATCGGGACGACCGTCTCGACGAAGCGGTCGGCGACCTTGCTCGACGACAGGTCGATGCCCGCGGCCGCGCCGCCGATGGACATCAGGAGCGTGGCGCCGTTCGCCTTGGCCTCACACATCTCCGCCGGCGTCGACACCTTCACACCCGCGTCCATGCCGTCCTCCCACAGGACGGTCCCGTCCGAAAGGATCACCGGGAAGGCGGCGTTGATGACGTTGTAGCCGTGCTGGGCGATCCGGCTGTCGGTGATGGGGACCCAGCCCATGCCGGGGTGGACACCGTTCGACGCGCCGTCCCAGTTCTCCCAGTACCCCTGGAGCACCTTGCCGGCAGGCTTGGGCTTCGTGGCACAGGTGGCGTCGCCCGGGGGGTCGGTGGGCGGAGGCGTGGTCGGCGGGTCGGTGGGCGGCGGTGTCGTCGGCGGGTCGGTGGGCGGCGGTGTGGTGGGCGGGGGCGTCGTGCCACCGGGACCGGTGAGCGACACGTCGTCCGCGAAGTACGCGGGCGTCCCGTACCAGCCGTGCAGGTAGACCGTCACCGATGTGGTGTTCGCACCCGTGGTGAAGCCGGTGCTCAGCTCGCTGTACGACGCGGAGTTGGGCGTCCAGGTCTGCGGCTCACTGGTCGCCCCGGTGCCACTGGCGCCGAGGTAGACGTAACTGCCCTGGACGAAGGCGCTCAGCGTGTACTTCGAGTTGGGCTGCACGCTGACCTTCTGGCTGCACTGGGCGTTGCCGAGCCCGGAAGGCGTGGCCTTCAGCGCGGACGAGCCGGAGTGCGCCGGGCTGCTGACGGCCGCACCGGAACCATCGGTGCACGACCAGCCCGAAAGCCCGCTCTCGAACCCGGAGTTGGTCACCAGGTTGGCGGCAGCGGCAGCACCGGCCGATCCGGAACCGGCCAGAGTGACGCAGGCACCGATGACGGTGGCGGCGCTCAGCCCGGCGATCGTACGGGTCATGACGGTCGAGCTGAGCCGGGCCCGGCCGGCGGCCGAACGCCCGTCACCCGCCTCGGGGAGAGTCCGAATCCTCCGACGGAACATGCTGTGCTCCATTCTCGCCCCGTGCAGCGGGCGTGGGCGTGCGTGAGGGGGCGTGGGCGCACGGCCCCGGATGAGCTGGGGAGATGCGGTGCGCCGATCGACGGGAGCGTAGAAGCGGGGACCCGGCCAGTCAATAGGTCTGGACCAAAGCCGAACGGCTGCCGGCGGCCCCACTTGACGGAACTTGACAGATCGGCCCCCGCCCGGCGAATCGCTTGAGCGCGGGGCCCGTCCAGTGCGAGGGTGCGGCCTGTCAGCAGCACCACGCCATGTCCCCGCACACACGGGTGCGCCCCTGCGGCACATGCCGCAGGGGCGCATCACGTACACCGACGAGCGGGCCCAATGGCTCACCCACCCAACCGAAGCACTACTTCGCGGGCTCCAGAATCGCCACGCACTCCACATGATGCGTCATCGGAAACAGGTCGAACGCCCGCAGCGTCCGCACCCGGTACCCGCCCTCCGCGAAGTACGAGATGTCCCGGGCCAGTGCCGCCGGATCGCAGGCCACGTACGCGATGCGGCGGGCGCCCAGCGCCACCAGTTGCTTCACCGTGGACTTGCCGGCGCCCGCGCGGGGCGGGTCCAGGACGATGAGGTCGCACTCGGTGATGCCGGTGCGGGGCAGGACCTGGTCGACCTTGCCGTGTTCGATGCGGACGCGGTCCAGGTCCGCGAGGTTGTGGCGGGCGTCCTCGACCGCGCGCTTGCCGGACTCGATGCCGAGGACAGCGCCCTTCTCGCCGATGCGCTGGCCGATGGCGCCGGCGAAGAGGCCGACGCCGCAGTAGAGGTCTAGGGCGGTGTCGTTCTTACGGGGCAGCAGGCCCTGCATGACCGCGCGGACCAGGGTGTTCGCGGCCTGGGGGTGGACCTGCCAGAAGCCGCCGGAGCCCACGCGGTACGTGCGGTCGTCGGCGCGCTCGCGGACGAAGCCGCGGCCGTGGACGCGGTGGACGCCGCCGTCGCGTTCGTCGACACGCAGGACGGAGACCGGCTTGTCGAGCTCGACGAGGGGGAGGCGGCCGCCCGGGCGGGGGGTGAGGATGACCTGGCGGTCGTGGGAGCCGGTGGCGGCGATGGCCTCCACCGTGGCCATCTGGGGCCAGTCCTGCTGCTCGACGCCCAGCTCGGAGACACCGGGCGCGGCGATCATGCAGTGGTCGATGATCTCGATGTCGTGCGAGCGGTGCTTGCGCAGGCCGACGCGGCCGTCCTCGTCGATCGCGTACTGGACCCGGGTCCGCCAGGCCGGCACCTCGCCCGCGGGGAGCTTGTCGCCCTCGGCCGGCATGACCGTGCCGTCCCAGCCGGCCTCCTCCGGGGTGAGGCCCGCGAGTCGCTGGAGCTGCTCGGCGACGACCTCGCCCTTGAGGCGGCGCTGGGCGCCCGGCTTGGCGTGCTGCCAGTCGCAGCCGCCGCACTTGCCGGGGCCGGCGAACGGGCAGGGCGCCTTGACCCGGTCCTTGGACGCGTCGATGATCTCCACCGCGTCCGCGCGCAGGAAGCGCGAGTCCTCGGCGCCGTCGGTGACGCGGGCGACGACCTTCTCGCCGGGCAGGGTGTGGCGTACGAACAGCACGCGGCCCTCGTCGGTGCGGGCGATGCAGTGGCCGCCGTGCGCGACCGGCCCGACCTCGACCTCGTACTCCCGCCCGATCAGCGACTCCGGCTGCGTCTCCCCGGTCTGCGGCGACGTGGATTCGTTCTGCATGAGGGGGTGGCTCCAGAGGGGGAAGGGGGACGGCCCGCGGCCGGACGACAACAACCTACGAGTCTACGTGGGTGTCGTCCGGCCGCCGACCACACGCGGGGCCCCCGCCTCAGCCCTTCGGCGTCGGCTCCTTGTGCTTGCGTTCCACCGGGCCCCGGCGCACCGAGCCCGGAGCGCTCCAGTCGGCGCGCCTGCGGGCGCGCTTCTTCGCGGCCTCGGAGGACTCCAGCTGGTACGGGACCGAGGTGACCATCACACCGGGGGTGAAGAGCAGCCGGCCCTTGAGCCTGAGGGCGCTCTGGTTGTGCAGCAGGTGCTCGTACCAGTGGCCGACGACGTACTCGGGGATGTAGACGCTCACGACGTCGCGCGGGCTCTCCCGGCGCAGGCTCTTGACGTACTCGATGACCGGGCGGGTCACCTCGCGGTACGGCGAGTCGAGGATCTTCAGCGGTACGTTGATGCCGCGCCGCTCCCAGTCCTCCCTGAGGGCCTTCGTCTCGGCCGGGTCCACGCTGATGGAGAGCGCCTCCAGGTGGTCCGTGCGGATGAGCTTGGCGTAGGCGAGCGCGCGCAGGGTGGGGCGGTGGAGCTTGGAGACCAGGACGATCGAGTGGACCCGGGAGGGGCGGATCGACTCGTCCGGGGCGGTCTCGTCGGCGGCGATCTCCTCGGCGACCCGGTCGTAGTGCTTGCGGATCGCGGTCATCGTGCCGAAGAAGATCACCATGCCGAGCAGCGCGACCCAGGCGCCGTGGGTGAACTTAGTGGCGAGGACGACGACGAGCACCAGGCCGGTGAAGAAGGCGCCGAAGGTGTTGATCGCGCGGGAGCGGATCATGTGGCGGCGCTTGGCCTGGTCCTTCTCGACGGCCAGATGGCGGTTCCAGTGCCGGACCATGCCGGTCTGGCTGAGCGTGAAGGAGACGAACACGCCGACGATGTAGAGCTGGATCAGCCGGGTCGAGTCCGCCCCGTAGATCACGACCAGCAGGATCGCGGCGCCGGCCAGCAGCACGATGCCGTTGGAGAAGGCGAGCCGGTCGCCGCGGGTGTGCAGCTGGCGGGGCAGGTAGCGGTCCTGGGCCAGGATCGAGCCGAGGAGCGGGAAGCCGTTGTACGCGGTGTTCGCTGCCAGGAACAGGACGAGGGCGGTGGCGGCCGCGAGGATCACGAAGAAGAACGTGCCGTCGCCGAAGACCGCGGCCGCGACCTGCGAAATGACCGGGTCCTGGACGAAGCCGGAGCCGACCGGGGAGCCGTCGCGGACCAGGTCCGTCGCCGGGTTCTCCGCCATCTTGACGTCGGTCGCCATGGCCAGCCCGATGATGCCGCAGAACATGGTGACGGCCAGCAGGCCCATCATCGCGAGCGTGGTCGCGGCGTTCTTGCTCTTCGGCTTGCGGAAGGCGGGCACGCCGTTGCTGATCGCCTCGACGCCGGTGAGCGCCGCACAGCCGGAGGAGAACGCGCGCAGCAGCAGGAAGACGAGCGCGAAGCCTGCGAGTCCCTGGTGCTCGGGCTTGATCGTGTACCCGGAGGTCGGGGCGTGCATCGTGTCGCCGAGGACGAGGCCGCGGAAGGCGCCCCAGATGATCATGATGAAGACGCCTGCCACGAAGAGGTACGTGGGGATGGCGAAGAGCTTGCCGGACTCCTTGACCCCGCGCAGGTTCATCAGGGTCAGCAGCACGATGGCGGCGACCGCGCAGGCCGTCTTGTGCTCGACGACGAACGGGATCGCGGAGCCCAGGTTCTCGACGCCGGAGGCGATCGACACGGCGACGGTCAGGACGTAGTCGACCAGCAGGGCGCTGGCGACGGTCAGACCGGCCTTGGGGCCGAGGTTGGTGGTGGCCACCTCGTAGTCCCCGCCACCGCTGGGGTAGGCGTGCACGTTCTGCCGGTAGGAGGCGACGACCGTGAACATCAGGACCACGACCGCGACGGCGATCCAGGGGCTGAAGTGGTAGGCCGACACACCCGCGATGGACAGCACGAGGAGGACTTCTCCGGGTGCGTACGCCACCGAGGACAGCGGGTCGGATGCGAAGACGGGGAGTGCGATGCGCTTGGGGAGGAGCGTCTCCCCCAGCTTGTCGCTGCGCAGGGCCCGTCCGATCAGGATCCGTTTGGGCACGTCGGTCAGTTTGGACACGCTGAGGATCGTAAGGGTTCCGTATGGGGCCCGCCCCCGCTCCACGGGCGTGGCCCGCCAATCTCCTGCACTCGGCCGGAAACGCCACGGAATCCTTAACGCAATCCTTGCGCCGTGTCCCCCGGCCGGGGGCCCCGGAGTGGTGCGGGCCACGTCGCCTTTGCCCCGGCCGCCCTGCGATGCGCACACTCGGATGAGGCAACGCGACCGGCGCCGCATAAGCTCGTATCCGGGCGACGGGACACACCGTTGCCCCGTTGTTTGCCCGGCCAGCCGAGGAAAGAGTGTGAGCAGGGTGTTTTCGCAGGTCAGCCGGACGACCAGGACTGCGAGGTAGGCGCAAGGTGCACATCGTCATCATGGGCTGCGGACGAGTGGGAGCCGCTCTCGCGCAGACCCTGGAGCAGCAGGGGCACACGGTCGCCGTCATCGACCAGGACCCCACCGCGTTCCGGCGTCTCGGCTCCGGGTTCGGCGGTCGCCGCGTGACCGGGGTCGGTTTCGACCAGGACACCCTGCGCGAGGCGGGGATCGAGGAGGCCGGCGCGTTCGCGGCGGTGAGCAGCGGCGACAACTCCAACATCATCGCGGCCCGCGTGGCGCGCGAGATGTTCGGCATCGAGAATGTCGCGGCCCGGATCTACGACCCCCGGCGCGCCGAGGTCTACCAGCGGCTGGGCATTCCGACGGTCGCGACCGTGCGCTGGACCGCGGACCAGATGCTGCGCCGGCTGCTGCCGTCGGGCGCGGAGCCGCTGTGGCGCGACCCGAGCGGCGGGGTGCAGCTGGCGGAGGTGCACACCACCCCGTCCTGGATCGGCCACAAGATCAGCACGCTCCAGGAGGAGACGGGCGTGCGCGTCGCGTTCCTCACCCGGTTGGGCGAAGCGATTCTGCCGTCGTCGCAGACGGTGCTCCAGGAGGGCGACCTCGTCCACGTGATGATGCGTACGGACGAGATCGCGAAGGTCGAGGCGGCCTTCGCCGAGGGCCCCGAGGAGGGCGGTCACTGATGCGTGTCGCGATTGCCGGGGCCGGTGCGGTGGGTCGTTCCATCGCGGGCGAGCTGCTGGAGAACGGGCACGAGGTGCTGCTCGTGGACAAGGCGCCGACCGCCATCTCGGTGGAGCGGGTGCCGATGGCCGAGTGGCTGCTTGCGGATGCCTGCGAGATCACGTCGCTGGACGAGGCGGCGTTGCAGCGGTGCAACGTCGTGATCGCCGCGACCGGTGACGACAAGGTGAACCTGGTCGTCTCGCTGCTGGCGAAGACCGAGTACGGCGTGCCGAGGGTCGTCGCCCGGGTGAACAACCCGAAGAACGAGTGGCTGTTCAACGAATCGTGGGGCGTCGATGTGGCGGTCTCCACGCCGCGTCTGATGTCGGCGCTGGTGGAGGAGGCGGTGAGCGTCGGCGATCTGGTCCGGCTGCTGCGCTTCAGCCACGGCGACGCGAACCTGGTGGAGCTGACGCTCCCGCCGGAGTCGGCGCTCGCGGGTACGCAGGTCGGGGAGGTCGCCTGGCCGGAGGACACCTCGCTGGTGACGATCATCCGGGGCCAGCGCGTGCTGACGCCGAGCCCGGAGGAGAGCCTGGAGGCCGGTGACGAGCTGCTGTTCGTGGCCGCGCAGGCGCGCGAGGAGCAGCTGGAGGACCTGCTGTCGGTGCGCCAGGGCGACCCGGAGGCGTGAAGCATGCGAGAGGGGCCCCGTCACCAGCGGTGACGGGGCCCCTCTCGTACGTCTCAGAACTCCTGGCCCCGGGCCGCTTCGGCGGCGGCCGCCTTGCGGGCCTTCTCGGCCTCCTCCTCGGCCTCCATCTCGGCGAAGACGTCGATGGGCGGCGGCGCCTTGGCGAGGAAGACCCAGGTCAGGTAGACCGCCAGCAGGAAGGGCGGGATCTTCAGGGCGACCAGGACCCAGCCGAACTGGGTGGTGTCCGCCCACCAGTACAGCGGGAAGAGGACCGCGCACTTGGCGAGCAGGATCAGGCCCCAGGCGTAGCTGGCCTTGGCGTACGCCTTCTTGCGGCCGGGGTTACGGGTGCGCCAGGAGAGGTTCTCCTTGAACACCGGGCCCAGGATGAGGCCGATCAGCGGCAGACCGGCGACCGTGCTGATCAGGTAGGCCAGCGCGAGGCCGAGGGTGTAGAGCATGCCCGGGAGGTAGAAGTCCTTGGCGTTGCCCGTCATCTTGGCGAAGACGACGCCGAAGGCCACACCGAAGACGCCGCTGAAGGCGTGCTTGACGGTGTCCTTGCGGATCAGCCGTACGGCCACGAGCGCGAGCGACACCGCGAGGGCCGCGACGGCCGAGTGGGTGAGGTTCTTGTCGATGGTGAAGATCGTGACGAAGAGCAGCCCGGGCAGGACCGTCTCCACCATGCCCCTCACTCCGCCGAAGGCTTCGAAGAGCGCGGCCTCGGTGACCGCCCTGGCGTCGGCCTCCTGCTGGTCGGTGGTGCGGTCCGTGTCGGACGTCGGCTTGTCGAGAGACGTCACCGGCTACTCCTTGCCGAGCGGTCGGAGTTCGTATTTGGGGTTGAACAGCACCCGGCGGCCGTGGCTCATGGCGATCCGGCCGGAGGCGATGAGCTTGCGGCCCGGTTCTATGCCCACGATGGAGCGGCGGCCGAGCCAGACCACGTCGAGCGGCGCGGTGCCGTCGAAGAGCTCCGCCTCCAGGGCGGGCACTCCGGCGCGCGGTCGCAGGGTGACCGTCCGCAAGGTACCAGTGACCTTCACGATCTGACGGTCGGAGCATTCGGAGATCCGGGTGCACCCCGAGGCCTGCGAGTCCTCCTCCAGCTCCTCGCACTCCAGGTCCTCCTGGGAGCTCGAAAGCCGGTCGAGCATCCGCCGGAAGCGCCCGGACGGGCGGTCGCCCTTGTGGGCCTTCTCGAATCGGGGAACAGCACTCATACCCGAAGGGTACCGGTCCTGCGAGGTCATCGCGGGTGGCCGCCGTCTCACCCGGACGGAGGACGCGGACACGCCGGATGCGGCTGTTTCAGGCGCGCTCGAAGCGGTAACCCATGCCGGGTTCGGTGACGAAGTGGCGGGGGTGGGAGGGGTCGGCCTCCAGCTTGCGCCGCAGCTGGGCCATGTAGACGCGCAGGTAGTTGGTCTCGGTGCCGTACGAGGGCCCCCAGACCTCCTGGAGCAGCTGGCGCTGGCTGACGAGCCGGCCGCCGTTGCGGACGAGGACCTCCAGCAGGTGCCACTCGGTGGGCGTGAGCCGTACGTCGCGGCCGTCGCGGTGGACCTTCTTGGCGGCGAGGTCGACGGTGAAGCCCTCGGTCTCCACGACGACGACCTGGTCTCCCCCGTCCTGCCCGACCGGCTCGGCCCTGCGCACCGCCGCCCGCAGCCTGGCCAGCAGCTCGTCCATCCCGAACGGCTTGGTCACGTAGTCGTCGGCCCCCGCGTCCAGCGCCTCGACCTTCTCGTCGGAGGTGTGGCGGGCGGAGAGCACCAGGATCGGCACCCGGGTCCAGCCGCGCAGGCCGCGGATCACGTCGACGCCGTCCATGTCGGGCAGCCCGAGGTCCAGGACGACGACGTCGGGGTGGCGGGCGGCGGCGAGCTGGAGGGCGGTGGCCCCGTCGGGCGCGGCGTCCACCTCGTAGGTGCGCGCCTTGAGGTTGATCACGAGGGCGCGTACGATCTGCGGCTCGTCGTCGACCACAAGCACCCGGGTCATCGCGGTCCTGCCTTTCTGCTGGGCGTACGTCGGTGCGGGAAGGTCCCCGCGGTTCATGAGGTGACCCGCTCGGGCAGGCCGGGGGCGGCCTGGGCGTGGCCCGGTGCCGCCTTGAGGGTGAGGACCATGGTGAGGCCGCCGCCCGGGGTGTCCTCGGCGTCGAGCGTGCCGCCCATGGACTCGGCGAAGCCGCGGGCCACCGCGAGCCCGAGGCCGACGCCGGCACCGCGCGGGGCGTCCCCGTACCGCTGGAACGGCTCGAAGATGCGCTCCTTGCCCTCATCGGGGACGCCCCGGCCGCGGTCGGCGACCCGGAGTTCGACGCGGGCGCCGAGCGCGCTGGCCGCCACGGTGACGCGGTCGCCGTCGGGGCTGTACTTCACGGCGTTCTCCACGATGTTGGCGACGGCCCGCTCCAGGAGTCCGGGGTCGACGGCGACCATGGGCAGCGTCTCGGGGATGTCCAGGTCGACGCTGTCCTCGGGGACGCCGCCCAGGGCCATGGGCACCACCTCGTCCAGGTCGATCTCGCGGATGAGCGGGGTGACGGTGCCGGTCTGGAGGCGGGACATGTCGAGAAGGTTGCCGACGAGGTGGTCGAGGCGGTCGGCGCCGTCCTCGATGGCCGCCAGGAGCTCCGCCTCGTCGTCCTCGGACCAGGCCACATCGTCGGAGCGCAGGGAGGAGACGGCGGCCTTGATCGCGGCGAGCGGGGTGCGCAGATCGTGGCTGACGGCGGCCAGGAGCGCGGTCCTGATGCGGTTGCCCTCGGCGAGTCTGCGGGCCTCCTCGGCCTCGTCGACCAGGCGCTGGCGGTCCAGGACGACGGCGGCCTGGGCGGCGAACGCGCCGAGCACCCGGCGGTCCTCGGCGGGCAGCACCCGGCCGGTCAGGGCCAGGGCCATGTGGTCGCCGACGGGCATGTCCACGTCAGCATCCTCGGGCCGGGCGGCCGGGGCCGGGCCGACGCTCCCGGCGCACGTCCAGGGGTCGACGTCGCTGCTCCGCTCCAGCAGGGCGACGGAGCCCATGCCGAAGGTCTCGCGGACCCGGTCCAGGAGCGCGTCGAGCGTGGTCTCGCCGCGGAGCACGCTGCCGGCCAGGAACGACAGGATCTCGGACTCCGCGCGCAGCCGGGCGGCCTGGTGGGTGCGGCGGGCGGCGAGGTCCACCACCGAGGCCACCGCGACCGCCACCGCGAAGAAGATCACGATGGCGACGAAGTTCTCGGGATCCTGGACTGTGAGGGTGTGGGTGGGCGGGGTGAACCAGTAGTTCAGGAGCAGGGAGCCCGCGGCGGCCGCGGCGAGGGCGGGCAGCAGTCCGCCGATGAGGGCGGCGGCGACGGTCATGAAGAGGAAGAGCAGGACGTCGTTGGCGAGCCCGGGTCCCGACTCCAGCGCCTTGAGGAGCACCGCGAGGAGGACCGGGCCGCCCACGCCGGCCGCCCAGCCCCAGATGATGCGGGCCCGGCCGAGGCGGGCGCCGCGGGCGATGGGCAGGCCCCGGCCCTTGGCGACCTCGTCGTGGGTGACGATGTGGACGTCCAGGTCGGGTCCGGACTCGCGGGCGACGGTGGCGCCGACGCCGGGGCCGTAGATGTACTGCCAGGTCTTGCGGCGGCTGGAGCCGAGGACGATCTGCGTGGCATTGACGCCCCGGGCGAACTCCAGGAGCGCCGAGGGTATGTCGTCGCCGATGACGTGGTGGAAGGTGCCGCCCAGGTCCTCGACGAGGGTGCGCTGGAGGGCCAGCTCCTTGGGCGAGGCCGAGGTCAGTCCGTCGCTGCGGGCGATGTAGACGGCGAGGATCTCGCTGCCGGAGCCCTTGGCCGCCATCCGGGCGGCGCGGCGGATGAGCGTGCGTCCCTCGGGGCCGCCGGTGAGGCCGACGACGATGCGTTCGCGGGCCTGCCAGGTGGTGCGGATGTTGTGCTCGCCCCGGTACTGCTGGAGGTATTCGTCGACCCGGTCGGCGACCCAGAGGAGGGCCAGCTCGCGCAGGGCGGTGAGGTTGCCGGGACGGAAGTAGTTGGAGAGGGACGCGTCGATCCGGTCCGGCTTGTAGATGTTGCCGTGGGCCATGCGGCGGCGCAGGGCCTGGGGCGACATGTCGACCAGTTCGAGCTGGTCGGCCCGGCGGACGACCTCGTCGGGCACGGTCTCGCGCTGTCGTACGCCGGTTATGGACTCGACGACGTCGCCGAGGGACTCCAGGTGCTGGATGTTGACGGTGGAGACGACGTCGATGCCGGCCTGGAGGAGTTCCTCGACGTCCTGCCAGCGCTTGGCGTTGCGGGAGCCGGGGACATTGGTGTGGGCCAGCTCGTCGACCAGGGCGACGGCCGGGGCGCGCTCCAGGACGGCGTCGACGTCCATCTCCGTGAAGACGGCCCCGCGGTGCTCGATCTCGCGGCGCGGGACCGTTTCGAGGCCGTGCAGCATGGTCTCGGTGCGGGGCCGGTCGTGGTGCTCGACGAAGCCGACGACGCAGTCGGTGCCCCGCTCGACGCGCCGGTGCGCCTCGGAGAGCATCGCGTACGTCTTGCCGACGCCCGGTGCCGCACCGAGGTAGATCCGAAGTTTGCCGCGCGCCATGGCCCCATCGTCTTCCGAAACCCGTGGCCACCGCAGTGGCGGCCACGGTTCGAAAGTACCTGGTGAATTTCCGGCATATCGGGTGGGGGGTAGGAAGGGGACGGGAATTGACGCAACCCTGATACGGCTCCCGGGCCGCCGGTCGGTGCTCGATGACGACGCCGTCGCCGGGCTCCGGGGCCCGGTCAGTTCGTCCCGGTCACCAGCTGCCGCAGCGCGATGTTGAGCTCCAGGACGTTGACGCGCGGTTCCCCGATGAAGCCGAGGAGGCGTCCGTCGGTGTGCCGCTCGACCAGCCGGGCGACCCGGCCGGCGTCGAGGTGGTTGCGCGCGGCGACACGGCGGACCTGGAGTTGCGCGTACTCCGGCGAGATGTCCGGGTCCAGGCCCGAGCCGGACGAGGTGACGGCGTCGGCGGGCACCCGGGCCGGGTCGACGGGGTGCCCGGGGACGGAGTTGTCCCGGACCACGGCCGCCTTGGCGGCGGTGACCCGGTGGATCAGCTCCGCGTTGCCGCCGGAGAGGTTGCTCGCGCCGGAGACGAGCAGCGCGTACTGGGTGTTGCGGCTGTTGGTGCCGAGGCCCTCGGAGGGGCGCGGCTGGAACCACTTGAGGTCCGGGGCGCCCCCCGGCAGGTCGTAGCGCTGCCCGATGAGGGACGAGCCGACGGCCCTGCCCTCCGCGGTGACCTCGGACCCGTGGGCGCGGTCCGGCATGAGCGCCTGGGCGGCTCCGGTGACCGCGAGCGGGTAGAGCACGCCGCAGACCAGGGTGAGGACGAGCAGGGCGCGCAGGGCGGCCCACAGGCGGCGGACGGGGTTGCGTACGGGTGTGTTCATGGCGGATCAGCCGATTCCGGGGACGAGGGAGAGGAGCAGGTCGATGAGCTTGATGCCGGCGAAGGGGGCGATCAGTCCGCCGACCCCGTAGACGGCGAGGTTGCGCCGGAGCAGGGACGCGGCGCCGCCGGGGCGGTAGCGGACTCCCCGGAGGGCGAGCGGGACGAGTGCGACGATGATCAGCGCGTTGAAGATCACGGCGGAGAGGATCGCGGTCCGCGGCGACGACAGGTCCATGATGTTGAGCCGGTCCAGGCCCGGGTACACCGCGGCGAACATCGCGGGGATGATCGCGAAGTACTTGGCCACGTCGTTGGCCAGCGAGAACGTGGTCAGCGCCCCGCGTGTGATCAGGAGCTGCTTGCCGATCTCCACGATCTCGATGAGCTTGGTCGGGTCGGAGTCCAGGTCGACCATGTTCCCGGCCTCCTTGGCGGCCGAGGTCCCGGTGTTCATGGCCACGCCGACGTCGGCCTGGGCGAGCGCGGGGGCGTCGTTGGTGCCGTCGCCGGTCATCGCGACGAGCCCGCCGCCGGCCTGCTCCCGCTTGATGAGGGCCATCTTGTCCTCGGGGGTGGCCTCGGCGAGGAAGTCGTCGACACCGGCCTCCTCGGCGATGGACTTCGCGGTCAGCGGGTTGTCCCCGGTGATCATGACCGTGCGGATGCCCATCCGGCGCAGCTCGGCGAACCGTTCCGGCATGCCCTCCTTGACGACGTCCTTGAGGTGGACGACGCCCAGGACGCGCGCCCCGCGCCCGTCCTCCACCGCGACCAGCAGCGGGGTGCCGCCCGCCTTCGCGATGCCGTCGGTCAGCTCCCGCGCCTCGGCTGGGACGGTGCCGCCGCGCTCCCTCACCCAGGCGGTGACCGCGCCGCTGGCGCCCTTGCGGACCTTGCGCCCGTCCACGTCCACGCCCGACATGCGGGTGCGGGCGGTGAAGGCGACCCAGGTGGCGCCGGACAGCTCGCCCGCGTGGCGTTCGCGCAGCCCGTACCGCTCCTTGGCGAGGACGACGACGGACCGGCCCTCGGGCGTCTCGTCGGCCAGCGAGGCGAGCTGGGCGGCGTCCGCCAGCTCCGCGCCGGTGACCCCGGGCAGCGGCAGCAGGTCGGTGGCCCGGCGGTTGCCGAGGGTGATGGTGCCGGTCTTGTCGAGCAGCAGCGTCGAGACGTCACCGGCCGCCTCGACGGCCCGGCCGGACATCGCGAGCACGTTGCGCTGGACGAGCCGGTCCATGCCCGCGATGCCGATCGCGGAGAGCAGCGCGCCGATGGTGGTCGGGATGAGGCAGACCAGCAGCGCGGTGAGCACGATCACGGACTGCTCGTCGCCGGCGAACACGGCGAACGGCTGGAGGGTGACCACGGCGAGCAGGAAGACGATCGTGAGGGACGCCAGCAGTATGTTCAGGGCGATCTCGTTGGGCGTCTTCTGCCGGGCGGCGCCCTCGACCAGGGCGATCATGCGGTCGATGAAGGTCTCCCCGGGCTTGGTGGTGATCCGGATGACGATCCGGTCGGAGAGCACCTTCGTACCGCCGGTGACGCCACTGCGGTCGCCGCCGGACTCGCGGATGACGGGTGCGGACTCCCCGGTCACCGCGGACTCGTCGACGCCGGCCACGCCGTCGACGACGTCCCCGTCGCCCGGGACGATGTCGCCCGCCTCGCAGACCACCAGGTCGCCGACGCGCAGCTCGGTGCCCGGGACGCGTTCCTCGCGGTCCCCGGTGAGCCGGCGGGCGAGGGTGTCCGTCTTCGCCCGGCGCAGGGTGTCGGCCTGGGCCTTGCCGCGGCCCTCGGCGACCGCCTCCGCCAGATTGGCGAAGACCGTCGTCAGCCAGAGCCAGCCGGTGATCGCCCAGCCGAACCAGTCGCCGGGGTCGCGGGCGGCGAGGACGGTGGTGAAGACGGAACCGGCCAGCACCACGAACATGACCGGTGAGGCGGCCATCGCCCGCGGGTGGAGCTTGCGCAGCGCCTCGGGCAGGGCGGCGAGCAGCGTCTTCGGGTCGAACAGCCCGGCGCCGGCGCGCGCCTGCCGCACGGGTGCGGTCATCGGGCCCTCCTGCTTTATACGAGTGGTCATGACGCCAGCCCCTCGGCCAGCGGGCCCAGGGCGAGGGCCGGGAAGTAGGTCAGGCCGGCGACGACCACGACGACCGCGGCCAGCAGTCCGCTGAACAGCGGGGTGTGGGTGGCGAGGGTGCCGGAGGTCGCGGGGACGGGCTTCTGCTCGGCCAGCGAGCCGGCCAGGGCCAGCACGAACACCATCGGCAGGAAGCGCCCGAGCAGCATCGCGAGCCCGATGGTGGTGTTGAACCACTGGGTGTCCGCGTTGAGCCCGGCGAACGCGGAGCCGTTGTTGTTGGCGCCCGAGGTGTACGCGTACAGGATCTCGGAGAAGCCGTGCGCCCCGGTGTTGGCCATGGAGTGGGGCGGGGTGGGCAGCGCGACGGCGACGGCGGTGAGGCCGAGTACCAGGGCGGGGGTGACCAGGAGGTAGCAGGCGGCGAGCCTGGTCTCGCGGGTGCCGATCTTCTTGCCGAGGTATTCGGGCGTGCGGCCGACCATCAACCCGGCGATGAACACCGCGATGAGGGCCATGATCAGCATGCCGTAGAGGCCGGAGCCGACGCCGCCGGGTGCGATCTCGCCCAGTTGCATGCCGAGCAGCGTGATGCCGCCGCCGAGGCCGGTGAACGAGGAGTGGAAGGAGTTCACCGCGCCGGTCGAGGTGAGCGTGGTGGCCACGGCGAACAGCGACGATCCGCCGATCCCGAACCGCGTCTCCTTGCCCTCCGTCGCCCCGCCCGCGATCTCGAACGCGGACCCCTGGTGCGCGGTCTCGGTCCACATCATCAGCGCGGAGAAGCCGAGCCAGAAGACGAGCATGGTGGCGAGGAGCGCGTAACCCTGCCGGACCGAGCCCACCATGCGCCCGAAGGTGCGGGTCAGGGCGAACGGGATGACGAGGATCAGGAAGATCTCGAAGAGGTTGGACAGGCCGGTCGGGTTCTCGAAGGGGTGCGCCGAGTTGGCGTTGAAGTAGCCACCGCCGTTGGTGCCCAGCTCCTTGATGGCCTCCTGGGAGGCCACCGCGCCGCCGTTCCACTGCTGCGTACCGCCCGTGAACTGCCCGACCTGGTGGATGCCGGAGAAGTTCTGTATCGCCCCGCAGGCGACGAGGAAGAGGGCGGCGATCACGGAGAGCGGCAGCAGGATGCGTACGGTGCCGCGCACCAGGTCGCACCAGAAGTTCCCGAGCTCCCCGGTGCGGGAAGCGGCGAAGCCCCGTACGAGGGCGACGGCGACGGCCATGCCGACGGCGGCCGAGAGGAAGTTCTGCACGGCGAGGCCGCCGGTCTGCACGACGTGGCCCATGACCTGCTCGCCGGCGTACGACTGCCAGTTGGTGTTCGCGACGAACGAGGCGGCCGTGTCGAAGGCCTGGTCCGGGCTGATCGAGGAGAAGCCGAGCGAGCCCGGCAGGGCGCCCTGGAGCCGTTGCAGCAGGTACAGGAAGAGGACGCTCACGGCGGAGAAGGCGAGGACGCCGCGCAGGTAGGCGGCCCGGCGCATCTGGGCGCCGGGGTCGGCGCCGATGGCCCGGTAGATCCACTTCTCGGCCCGCAGATGGCGGGGCGAGGTGTAGACGCGGACCATGTGGTCACCGAGCGGTCGGTACGCCAGCCCCAGCGCCACCACGAGCGCGAGGAGCTGGAGCACACCGGAGAGGACGGGGCTCATGTCGGGCTCAGAACCTCTCCGGGAAGAGGAGGGCGAGAAGGAGGTAGCCCAGCAGGGCGGCGGCCACGACGAGGCCGGCCACGTTGTCCGCGGTCACAGCTTCGCCACCCCCTTGGCGACGAGAGCCACCAGCGCGAAGACCGCGATCGTGGTGACGACGAAGGCCAGATCGGCCATCGGATGCTCCTGGATGAGGTGTCGATGAATCGGACCTCATGAGCAAACCGCCCACCGGCACCGCCGTGACCTGCGTTGATGCCTCTCTTACGGGACTGGGGCCGGCCTTGACGGCGCCTGTACGCCCCCGATACGCGCCCTGTACGCGCCGGTGCGCGCAAAAAGCCGGTGGGCCGTACCCCGGGAAAGGGGTACGGCCCACCGGCCGGTGTCAGCGGGTGCGGGTCAGCGCACCTCGGTGATCTCGGGACCGCGCTGGAGACCGGCCATGCCGCCGGAGAACCGCGATCCCTCCTGCTCCTCCTGCTGCACGCCCTCGGGAACCATCTGGGCGTCGTTGGGGAGCTTGAGGACGATCGGGTCGCGCGGGGCCATCGGGCCCTCGCCGCGGACGACCACGGTGTCCCGGAAGACCGTCTCCAGAAGGCCGGCGGCCTCCGGCTGGACGGCGCCCTGGCCGGAGATCACACCGCGCAGGAACCAGCGCGGGCCGTCGACGCCGACGAAGCGCACCAGCTGCACGCCGTTCGTCCCGTCGGGCAGCTGTACGGGGACCTGCGCGCGCAGCTCCCAGCCCAGCGGGCCCTCGACCTCGTCGATGATGCCGCCCTGCTGGGTGATACCGGAGGCGATCTCCTCGCGGACCTCGCCCCAGATGCCCTCCTTCTTGGGGGCGGCGAAGGCCTGGAGCTGGACCGCGCTGTCGCGGAGCACGACGGTGGCCGCGACGATCGCGTCACCGGCGACCTCTACGCGCAGCTCCATGCCCTCGACGCCGGGCACGAAGATGCCGCCCAGGTCGACCCGGCCGTCGCCGGGCTGGGACACCTCGCTGATGTCCCAGGGACCGTCCGGGCGCGGAGCCGGCGGAAGGTTCGTCCGGCGCGGCTCGCTCTCGGTCTGCTCGTCGACGACCTGCTCGGCCTCGCGCGCCTCGTCCGCCGTGTCATCGGCGGAACCACTGTTCTTGCGACGTCCGAACACGTCACTGTCCTTCCCGGTCGGATTCGACCGAAGCGTAGCTGTTCCCGCCCTGGGGAACCCCGCCCCGGACGCCATCAACATCAACGGCGGAATGACCGCCGGTGGACCCGAAGCCCCCCTCGGCCCGCGCCGAGCCGGGAAGCTCCGACACCTCGTGGAAGCGCACCTTCTCGACCTGCTGCACGACCAGTTGGGCAATCCGGTCGAACCGCTCGAACCGCACGGACTCGCGCGGGTCGAGATTGATGACGATCACCTTGATCTCTCCACGGTACCCGGCATCGACCGTCCCCGGGGCATTCACCAGGGCGACTCCGCAGCGGGCGGCGAGACCGGATCGTGGGTGCACGAACGCGGCGTACCCGTCGGGCAGGGCGATCGAAACCCCGGTCGGCAGTACGGCCCGCTCCCCCGGCGCCAGCTCGGCGGCCTCGGTCGTCACGAGGTCGGCGCCGGCGTCACCGGGGTGCCCGCAGGCGGGGATCGGCACGTCCGGGTCGACCCGGCGGATCAGGACGTCGACGGGATGGCGCATCAGGGGTTCACCTCGAAGGCACGGGCGCGCTTGACCTGGTCGGGGTCGGCCATGGCGGCCTGGATCTCGGCCGGCCGGCCGTTCTCGATGAAGTGGTCGACCTTGACCTCGATGAACAGGGCGTCGGCGCGCACCGCCACCGGTCCGTCGGGGCCGCCGATCCGGCCGGTGGCCCGGGAGTAGAGCTTGCGCCCGTGCACGGCGGTGATCTCGGCGTCGAGGTACAGCACGGTGTCCACGGGAACGGGCCGCACGAAGTCGGTCTCCAGCCGTCCGGTCACCGCGATGACCCGCAGCAGCCAGTTCAGCGAGCCGAGCGTCTCGTCCAGCGCGGTGGCCAGTACCCCGCCGTGCGCCAGGCCCGGGGCGCCCTGGTGGGCGGCCTTCACGGTGAACTCGGCGGTGACCCGGACACCCTCCTCGGCGCGGGCCTGGAGGTGCAGCCCGTGGGGCTGTCCGGAGCCGCAGCCGAAGCAGTGTTCGTAGTGCGCGCCGAGGAGTTCGCCGGGGGCCGGGGCGTCGGGGTGCCGTACCGGTTTCACCGCGTCGGCCGGGGGCGTCAGAGCCGCAGATGTTCCACTCACAGGCGCAGACCTTACCCGCGCGGATCCCCGCCGGTCGCTCCGTGCCAAGCTTGGAGCCATGCAGCCTTCCACCCCGCCCTTCGACGAACGCCTCACCGCCCCTCGGTCGTGGTGGCTGATCGCCGTCCTGATCGGCATCGCGTGCGCGCTGATGCTGCTGCCGCTGGGCACCCTGCCGCTGCTCGGCGGCCTCGCCGGCGGCACGGTCCTGTCGGCCGTCGCGGTGAGCTCGTACGGCTCCGCCCGCATCCGGGTGGTGGCGGGGCAGCTGGTCGCCGGGGATGCGAGGATTCCGGTCCCGGCGCTCGGGGAGGCCGAGGTACTGGACGCCGAGGAGGCGCGCGCCTGGCGCACGTACAAGGCGGACACACGGGCCTTCATGCTGCTGCGCAGCTACATCCCGACGGCGGTGCGGGTGGAGGTCACGGACCCCGAGGACCCGACGCCGTACGTCTATCTGTCGACGCGCGACCCGCAGGCGCTGGTGGCCGCCCTGAAGGCGGCGGTCCGGGCCCAGGCCTGATCCGGAGGTAAGGCCCCTAGGCCTTCCGGCCCCGGGGTGCGCGGAGCGGCTCCGGCTGTTCCAGCGGGGGCAGCTCGGGCAGGCGGTCCCAGGGCACCTGCTTCTCGCGCAGGTCCTTCCTGACCCGCTCGGCGAGCTTCCTGGTGTCGCGCCGGTTCATGGAGGCTCCGATGGCGGCGCCGACCATGAACGGGATCAGGTTCGGCAGGTCGCGCACGGTGCGTTTCATGATCTGCCGGCGCAGTTCGCGCTTCATGTGGCCGCTCAGTGCCGCGTCGACCGAGGCGGGGCGGGTGACCTCGATGCCGCGTTCCTCGGTCCAGGCGGTGAGGTAGGCGGTGGAGCGCCGGCCGAGGTTGCCCGGCGGACGGCGTCCGTAGACCTCGTGCAGTTCGGCGACGAGCTTCATCTCGATCGCGGCGACGCCGCTGATCTCGGCGGCCAGCTCGGCGAACATCGCGGGCGGCACGGGCATCATCGCCGCCGCGCCGATTCCGGCGCCGACGGTGGCGGTCGCACGGCTCGCGCCCGCGACGAGCCGGTCGGCGATCTCCTCCGGCCCGAGGCCGGGAAAGTGCTTGCGCAGGGTGTCGAGGTCGCGCACAGGGACGCGGGGAGCGACATAGATGATCAGGTCGGCGATATGACCGATCGCTGCCTTGGCGCTCTCCCCGCCCTTGCGTACGCCCCGTTTCACTGAATCCAGACGGCCTGCCCCGGTCACGAGCTCCGTCCTGCCGACTTCTCCGGCCTCTTTCGCCGTGTCGGCTCCGGCAGCCGCACGGGCTGCCTCCATCGCTGCTTCGGCCGCTTCGAGCGAGGCCTGCAGGCCCCGCTCGTCGTCCTGTCCGTCCGACGGGGGTGGCAGGGCGGACCGCTCGGCAGGCGCCTGAGCGCCTTCTGCCGGGCCTGTACCGCCCTGGTGCTCCCCGGACGACTTCCTGCCCCAGGGGCGCCGCTTGCGGAACGGTGTGTCCCCTGCCACGGCCGACCGGACCTCAGTCGCAGTCGCGGCAGATCGGCTGGCCGTTCTTCTCGCGGGCCAGCTGGCTGCGGTGGTGCACGAGGAAGCAGCTCATGCAGGTGAACTCGTCGGCCTGCTTGGGCAGGACCCGTACGGCCAGCTCCTCGTTGGACAGGTCTGCGCCGGGCAGCTCCAGTCCCTCGGCCGCGTCGAACTCGTCGACGTCGACGGCGGACGCCGTCTTGTCGCTCCGGCGCGCCTTCAGCTCTTCAAGGCTGTCCTGATCGACGTCGTCGTCGGTCTTGCGTGGGGTGTCGTAATCCGTTGCCATGTCGCTCTCCCCCTCTGGGTGTCTGCGGTGTCTCAGCGCTCGTAACGCGTGAGAGGCCGGACTTGTGCCCGACCTGAGGCGGAGATTTTGCCTCACATCAAGGTCTGTTACTCAATCGACACCCAAAAGGACCGCTCGGGAGTGATCGGCTTGGGTGGCGATGGGGACCGTACACGGTCCCGGTGGCACCCTTTACAGGCGCCACCCCGTGTACTTCCCGTGATGTCTACCCCCGAAAACCCGGCGATTCGCCGGGATTCCGGTGAGTTCCCTGGTCACGGAGTGTGGGCAGGGGGTTATTCGCTCCTGTGATCGATCACACACGGCCTCTTCGAGATCAGGTCCCGAAAATTCCGCTAAAAGCGAACAAAAAATAATCAGTGTGCGAACCCTCGGTCTCGCCGGTCAGACGGGCAGTGAGACGCGCATCACAAGACCACCGCCCTCGCGGGGCTCGGCGATGATACGGCCGCCATGGGCGCGCGCGACGGACCGTGCGATCGACAGACCGAGACCGACCCCCTTGTCGCTGCCCGTGCGCTCCGTACGCAGCCGCCTGAACGGCTCGAACAGGTTGTCGATCTCGTACGCGGGCACCACCGGGCCGGTGTTCGAGACGACGAGCACCGCCTGGCCCGGCAGCAGCTCCGTGCTCACCTCCACCCAGCCGTCCTCCGGCACGTTGTACCGGACCGCGTTCTGTACGAGATTGAGCGCGATGCGCTCCAGGAGGACGCCGTTGCCCTGCACGACGGCGGGGGCGAGCGTGGCACGCATCTCGACGCCCCTGGTCTCGGCCTCGCCCCGGGCCTGGTCCAGCGCCCGGGAGGCCACCTCGGCCATGTCGACGGGCTTGCGCTCGACGATCTGGTTGTCGCTGCGGGCGAGCAGCAGCAGGCCCTCCACGAGCTGCTCGCTGCGCTCGTTGGTGGCCAGGAGGGTCTTCCCCAGCTGCTGGAGCTCGGGCGGCGCCTCCGGGTCGGAGAGGTGGACCTCCAGCAGCGTGCGGTTGATCGCCAGGGGCGTACGCAGCTCGTGCGAGGCGTTCCCGACGAACCGCTGCTGCGCGGTGAAGGCCCGCTCCAGCCGGTCCAGCATGTCGTCGAAGGTGTCGGCGAGCTCCTTCAGCTCGTCGTCGGGCCCGTCCAGCTCGATGCGGCGGGCCAGGTCCGTGCCGGCGACGGTGCGGGCGATCCGGGTGATCCGGCCCAGCGGCGAGAGCACCCGCCCCGCCATGGCGTAGCCGAAGGCGAAGGCGATGATGCTCAGGCCCACCAGGGCGAGCAGCGACCGGTTGAGCAGCGTGTCCAGTGCCTGCTGGCGCTGGTGGTTGACGCAGGAGTTCATCGCGGCGTTGACCGCGCTCGGCGAGTTGCCGTGCTCCAGGAGGTTGCAGACCTTGCTGGACATGTAGCCGTCGACGACCTTGAACGGCAGCTCGCTGCCCACGTGCAGGGCCTGCGCCGCCAGCATGTAGATGATCGACAGCAGCAGAATGCCCGCGATCAGGAACATGCCGCCGTACAGCAGCGTGAGCCGTATCCGGATGGTCGGACGCAGCCAGGGGTACGAGGGCTCCTGCTGTTTGGGCTCCCAGGTGGGCTTGGGGGGCGCGGGCGGCGTGGCGGCGGGCACGGGCATCAGATCCGGTAGCCGGAGCCGGGCACCGTGACGATCACCGGGGGCTCGCCGAGTTTGCGGCGCAGGGTCATGACGGTCACCCGGACGACGTTGGTGAACGGGTCGGTGTTCTCGTCCCAGGCCTTCTCCAGCAGCTGCTCGGCCGAGACGACGGCGCCCTCGCTGCGCATCAGGACCTCCAGGACGGCGAACTCCTTGGGCGCGAGCTGCACCTCCTGGTCGCCCCGGAACACCTCACGGCGGTTGGGGTCGAGCTTGATCCCGGCCCGCTCCAGGACGGGCGGCAGGGCGACGGTCGTACGGCGGCCGAGAGCCCGGACGCGGGCGGTGAGCTCGCTGAACGCGAAGGGCTTGGGCAGGTAGTCGTCGGCGCCGAGCTCCAAGCCCTCCACGCGGTCGCTGACGTCACCGGACGCGGTGAGCATGAGGACCCGGGTCGGCATGCCGAGCTCGACGATCCGGCGGCACACGTCGTCGCCGTGGACCAGGGGGAGGTCGCGGTCGAGCACCACGACGTCGTAGTCGTTGACCTCGATGCGCTCCACGGCCGCGGCTCCGTCGTACACCACATCGACGGCCATGGCCTCGCGGCGCAAACCGGTGGCCACCGCATCGGCGAGCAGCTGCTCGTCCTCCACGACGAGTACGCGCACGGCGCTTCCTTCCCTAGAACTTCGCAAGCGATCTTCGCCACGGGGCCCAGGGGCGTCCGGAACGGCCCGGCCGCCCGCGCCGCGGGCATGCCCCGGCACACCACGTGCGGCTCCATCCTGCCCGTAACGCGTATAAACCGGCGGTAAGACGGTGCGGTCCCGACCTGCGGCTTCAGGGAATCGACGGGAAATTCGGGCCAGTTGAGGTTTCCCTGAGGTTCGGCTGGGGGAGGACGCATTCACACCCGCGATCACGTCTTCCCATGTGGCGTTGTCACAGGCCCCTCCGTTTTCCCGGAGAGTGCGTGATCACCCGCCCTACCGCTTCGGCGGAGGGAAACCCGGGCACACCCCCGTGCCACCCACCCACGACGATGAGGGGGCGCTTCATGGACGCTTTCACCGCAGGTCTGCTGCACCGCATCAAGACCACCGAGGACGACCTCACGAAGGCCCGCGAGACGGGCGACGACTTCCTCGCGGACGTCGAGCAGAGCGAGCTCGACGACCTTCATCGCCTCGCCGCCGAGCACGGTGTACCCATCGGCACGACGACGAACGCCTGACCCGTCGCGAAGGGCCCCGCAGCCGCTGCAAGGCGGCTGCGGGGCCCTTCCGCTGCCCGGGGGCGGACTCCGGCGCCCGGGAGCCCGGGATCAGTCGTGCCAGGCTCCCAGCTCCTCCAGGAGGGCCTGGAGCGGTTCGAAGACACCGGGGGACGCGGCGACGGTCAGCTCCCCGTCGGCCGGCCGGCCCGGGCGTCCGCCGGTCAGGGCCCCGGCCTCCCGGGCGATGATGTCGCCCGCGGCCAGATCCCAGGGGTGCAGGCCGCGCTCGTAGTAGCCGTCGAGCCGGCCGGCGGCCACGTCGCAGAGGTCGATCGCGGCGGAGCCTCCCCGCCGGATGTCCCGCACCCGGGGGACCAGCTCGCGCGCCACCTCGGCCTGGTGGGCCCGGACGTCGGCGACGTAGTTGAAGCCCGTGGCCACCAGCGCCTCGGCGAGCGGGGCGGTGGGCCGGCACCGCAGCCGGACCTGTTCGTCGCCGTAGGGTCCGCCGGTGACGAAGGCGCCGTGGCCCCGGCGGGCGTAGTACGTCTCGCCGCGCATCGGAACCTCCACCACACCCGCGACCCGCTCGCCGTACACCTCGACGCCGATGGAGACGGCCCAGGACGGCAGCCCGTAGAGATAGTTCACGGTGCCGTCGAGCGGGTCGATGACCCAGCGCACCCCGCTGCTGCCCTCGGCTGTCGTGCCGCCCTCCTCGCCGAGGTAGCCGTCGAGGGGGCGGCGGTCGACCAGGTACTCGGTGATCAGCTTCTCGGCGGCGATGTCCATCTCGGTGACGACGTCGACCGGGCTGGACTTGGTCGCGGCCACACCCAGTCCCGCCGGACGGCCGTCGCGCAGCAGCCGGCCCGCGAGTTCCGCGGCTTCCATGGCGAGGTCGAGCAGGGTGTCCACTAGGTGTTCGACTTGGGTCACGGCGTTCCTCAGGAGGTTGGGAGAGCGGCGGGCGGGGAAGGGCGAAGGCTTACGCGTAGGGGCTGTCGGCGCCCGCGGCGGCGGGCTTGGGGGCCCTGGCCGGGCAGCAGCCCACCGGGCACAGGTCGTGGCTCGCGCCCAGCGTCCCGAGGGCGCACCGATCGGTCCTGCGGCCCTGCTCGGCGGCGGCCCGCTCCAGGACGAGGTCGCGCACGGCCGCGGCGAAACGGGGATCGTCGCCGACCGTCGCGGAGCGGCGTACCGGCAGGCCCAGCTCGGCGGCCTTGGCGGTGGCCTCGGTGTCGAGGTCGTACAGGACCTCCATGTGGTCCGAGACGAAGCCGATGGGCGCCATCACGACGGCGGGGACACCGTCGCCGTGGAGGGCCTCCAGGTGGTCGCAGATGTCGGGTTCCAGCCACGGGATGTGCGGGGCGCCGCTGCGCGACTGGTAGACGAGCCGCCAGGGGTACGCCGTACCGGTCCGCTCGCGCACCGCGTCCACGATCAGCCGGGCCACGTCGAGGTGCTCCGCGACATAGGCGCCGCCGTCACCGTGGGCCTCCACGGGACCGGAGGTGTCGGCAGCCGAGGTCGGGATGGAGTGCGTGGTGAAGGCCAGGTGGGCGCCCGCGCGCACGTCCTCGGGCAGGTCCGCCAGCGAGGCGAGGACGCCCTCCACCATGGGCTCCACGAACCCGGGGTGGTTGAAGTAGTGCCGGAGTTTGTCCACGCGCGGGACGGGAAGGCCCTCGGCCTCCAGGGCGGCCAGCGACTCCGCGAGGTTCTCGCGGTACTGCCGGCAGCCGGAGTACGAGGCGTAGGCACTGGTTGCCAGGACGGCGATGCGGCGGCGTCCGTCGGCGGCCATCTCGCGGAGCGTGTCGGTGAGGTACGGGGCCCAGTTGCGGTTGCCCCAGTACACCGGCAGATCCAGTCCGTGCTCGGCGAAGTCCTTGCGCAGCGCGTCGAGCAGGGCCCTGTTCTGGGCGTTGATCGGGCTGACGCCCCCGAACAGGAAGTAGTGCTTGCCGACCTCCTTGAGCCGTTCCTCGGGGATGCCGCGGCCGCGGGTCACGTTCGCGAGGAACGGAACCACGTCGTCCGGGCCTTCGGGGCCGCCGAAGGAGAGCAGGAGCAGGGCGTCGTAGGGGGCGGGATCGCGCAGATCGGACATGCCCTCGATCCTGCCACCCCGGCTCCGGCCGGGTCCCACCGACATCCGGGAGCGGGTGCGCGGCCGGTCCCCTCGGGGGCGCCGGGAGGGGTGGATGCATATGCGAGAACCGTGAGTATGATCCCCCTCCAACCGGCCGGTAACCCGTGGTTTCCGTCCGGGGGAAGCGCCGGCTGGGTGGGCCGGTTCCTAGGGAAGGGCGCGGGGAAGATGACCGAGACCTACGCACGGACGGCGACGAGCCCGTGGCGCAACTGGGCGGGGAACGTCACCGCGCGGCCGGCCAGGACCGTGTCCCCCGCATCGGTGGACGAGCTGGCCGAGACCCTGCGTAGGGCGTCCGAGGACGGGCTGCGGGTGAAGCCGGCCGGCACCGGCCACTCCTTCACCGCGACCGCGGCCACCGACGGGGTGCTGATCCGGCCCGATCTGCTGACGGGCATCCGCGAGATCGACCGCAAGGCGATGACGGTGACGGTCGAGGCGGGCACCCCGCTGAAGCGGCTCAACGCCGCGCTGGCCCGCGAGGGCCTCTCGCTCACCAACATGGGCGACATCATGGAGCAGACGGTCGCGGGGGCCACATCCACCGGGACGCACGGCACCGGCCGTGACTCGGCGTCCATATCGGCGCAGATACGCGCCCTGGAGCTGGTCACCGCCGACGGCACGGTCCTGACCTGTTCGGAGACCGAGAACGCCGACGTGTTCGCGGTGGCGCGCATCGGACTCGGCGCCCTGGGCGTGATCACCGCGATCACCTTCGCCGTGGAGCCGGTCTTCCTGCTGACCGCCCGCGAGGAGCCGATGGGCTTCGACCAGGTGACGACCGACTTCGATGAGCTCGTGGCCGAGAACGAGCACTTCGAGTTCTACTGGTTCCCGCACACCGGGAACTGCAACACCAAGCGCAACAACCGCAGCGCCGGTCCCGCCGCCCCGCCCGGCAAGGTCAGCGGCTGGGTCGAGGACGAGCTGCTGTCCAACGGCGTCTTCCAGGTCGCCTGCGCGCTGGGCCGGGCCGTGCCCGCCACGATCCCCTCGATCGCGAGGATCTCCAGCCGGGCCCTGTCGGCACGTACGTACACCGACATCCCGTACAAGGTGTTCACCAGCCCGCGCCGCGTGCGGTTCGTGGAGATGGAGTACGCGCTGCCGCGCGAGGCCGCCGTCGAGGCGCTGCGCGAGGTGCGGGCGATGGTGGACCGCTCGCCGCTGCGGATCAGCTTCCCGGTTGAGGTGCGCACCGCGCCGGCCGACGACATCGCGCTCTCCACGGCGTCGGGCCGGGAAAGCGCGTACATCGCCGTCCACATGTACCGGGGCACGCCGTACCAGGCGTACTTCACGGCCGTGGAGCGGATCATGACCGCGCACGGCGGCCGCCCGCACTGGGGCAAGATCAACACGCGGGACGCCGCGTACCTCTCCGGGGTGTATCCGCGCTTCGGCGAGTTCACGGCCGTGCGGGACCGGCTGGACCCGGACCGCCTGTTCGGCAACGACTACCTGCGCCGGGTGCTGGGGGACTGACCCGGCGCACCCGCGCTCACTCCCCCGTGCCGGTCCCTTCCGGCGCGGGGGCGCTCTCGGTGGCCGTGGGATCGGGCGCAGTGCTCCCGCCGCCGTCCGTGGTGCCGGGGGTGGGTGTGGGCTCGGGCTCGACCGCGCCGCCCGCCGGGTCCGAGGGGGTGGGCGTGGGCGTCGCCCCTTCGGTGGGACCGCCGCTCCGGTCCGGCTGCGGGGCGGTGCCGCTGTCGTCCTGGCCACCGGTGTCCGGGGACGCCGTACCGCTGTCGTCCTGCCCGCCGGGGTTCGTCCCGTTCTCTTCCGGTCCGGTGGTTTCGGCGGGCTCGGGCGTGGAAGGCCCGCTGCCGTGGCCACCGCGTACGACGGAGCCCACGGTCGTACCGTGTCCGCCGCTCAGGTCGCCGCCGGAGATCAGCTCGTACGTGGTGATGCCGGCCATGGAGACCGCGAACACCACGGCCGCCCCGATCGCCGACCGCTTCCAGCCGCGCAGCCGGGTGCCGTGCGTGGTCGCCGCGGAGAACTCCTCGTCCGCCAGGGGGGCCGTGGCGGGGCTCCGCAGCACGGTCGTCACGTCCGGCTCGACGCGGCGCAGGAGCATCGTGGCGTCCGGCTCGACGCGGCGCAGGAGCATCGTCTCGTCCGCCGCCGGCGCGTCCGCCCGGCGCAGCACCGTGGTGGCGGCGGCCACCGCTCCCGCGTCGTCCACCGCTCCGGCGTCGTCCACCGCTCCCAGCAGAACGGTCTCCTGCGCGGAGGGCTCCGGCCGACGCGGGCCGGTCTCGCGGGCGTGGATGGTCACCTCGCGGTCCGGGTGCTTCACCTGGACGGTGACCTCGCGTATCTGCTCACCCGTACGACGGAAGAAGTGCTGGAACACCGAGCCGCCGCAGGTGGCCACGACGCTCATGACGCCGGCCCCGGCGATCGTCCCGTACACGCCGAGCTGGGAAGCCGCCACTGCCGCCGCGACCGCCGCGACCGCGCTGCCCGCGACCTGGGGCAGGCTCAGATCGATCCGCCTCTCCTTGGGTTCTATGTCGCTTTCCGGCTTCTGCACCATTTCCAGCCCTTGATTGACATCTCTCCCACCATGCACCAACTAGGGACACGTGAGCGAAGCCGAAAGTTCCGGTTGCGTGGATTATGTGAAGCACGACACGGATCATGGGCAGGAGGCGTCTGGAGGGGTAGGTCAACTCCCGCACCGCACGAGAACTTCGACGGCGCGGCGGTCCACCCACATGGCCCGAATGGAGTACTGTGGCGAGCCCTGGGGCCGGACACCCGCGCGGGCGTCCGGAACCTTCGGGAGGGGGCCGAAGGAGGCACTCGATCCGGCGGCGCACGGCATCGCACGGCGGCCAGCTACACGGAGTGACCATCGGTCACTTTGCGTTGCGCAAGGGCTACCGTGGCATACCGGCGATCAAGGGCTCACGCCCGACACGCCGGGCAACACGGCAATGTTGTGGCAGGCTGCACCCGGGCAGGCCACACTCGACTAGCGGAAGCAGCGACGCACGTGACGTCGGCAGGCACCACCCGGGAGGTCCCCATGCCCGAACTGCGTGTCGTGGCCGTCTCCAACGACGGCACACGACTGGTGCTCAAGGCTGCGGACAGCACGGAGTACACGCTTCCGATCGACGAGCGGCTGAGAGCCGCCGTGCGCAACGACCGCGCCCGGCTCGGCCAGATCGAGATCGAGGTGGAGAGCCACCTCCGCCCGCGCGACATCCAGGCACGGATACGAGCAGGCGCCTCCGCCGAGGAGGTCGCCCAGTTCGCCGGGATCCCCGTCGACCGTGTCCGCCGCTTCGAGGGCCCCGTGCTCGCGGAGCGCGCCTTCATGGCCGAGCGGGCCCGGAAGACTCCCGTGCGCCGTCCCGGCGAGAACACCGGCCCCCAGCTCGGCGAGGCGGTGCAGGAGCGACTGCTGCTGCGCGGCGCCGACAAGGAAACCGTCCAGTGGGACTCCTGGCGCCGCGACGACGGCACCTGGGAGGTCCTCCTGGTGTACCGGGTCGCCGGTGAGCCGCACTCGGCGAGCTGGACGTACGACCCGCCGCGCCGGCTGGTCCAGGCCGTCGACGACGAGGCCCGTTCGCTGATCGGCGAGACGGACGAGGTCGCGGCGCCCGAGCCCAGCTTCCCGTTCGTCCCCCGGATCGCCCGGCTGCCGCGCGACCGGCCGCTCGACCGCGCGCTGGACCGGCAGATCGAGCGCCCGGCACCGCCGCCGCCCCCGGAGCCGGAGGAGCGGATCGCCGGAGTGACCGCGAGCGAGCGCGATTCGCTCACCAGCCTGCTGGAGGCGGTCCCGAGCTTCCGCGGCGACATGGTCGTACCCGAGCGGCCGGCTCCGCCCGAGCCGCCCGCGATCGAGCCCGCGGAGCGGGAGCCGGAGGCCGAGGAGCCGCCGGCCGCGTCGGCGGGTGCGGGCTCCGCGTACGCGGACGTGCTGATGCCGCGTGCGGTCGCCGGTCACCGCGACCGGCTGACCGGGACGACGGACCGGCAGGCCGAGGCGGACGGGGTCCGGCCCGGGCGCCGGGCGGCGGTGCCCAGCTGGGACGAGATCGTCTTCGGCACACGCCGCAAGAAGCAGGATTAGAGAAGGCCCGCCGGCATGGCAGGGGCCCGTACGCGAGCGCGTACGGGCCCCTGCGCGTCGGGCGACGGCGTTCCGTTAGCTGGGGTCGGGTCCGGTGGCGACCGGGCGCGACTCGTCGGCGGACCAGTGGGACCAGGAGCCCGCGTAGAGGGCGGCCCGGTGCCCGGCGAGCTCCAGCGCCAGCACCTGCTGCGCCCCGGAGACGCCCGAACCGCAGTAGACGCCGACCTCCGCCGTGTCGCCCTCGACGCCGAGACCGGCGAACCGGGCGGCCAGGCGCTCGGCGCTCAGGAAGCGTCCGTCCGTGTCCACGTTCTCGCCGGTCGGGGCGGAGACCGCGCCGGGGATGTGGCCGCCGACCCGGTCGATGGGCTCGACGTCTCCCCGGTAGCGCTCGGCCGCCCGTGCGTCGAGCAGGACACCCGAGCGGGCCAGGGCCGCGGCACCGTCCGCGTCCAGCAGCGGCAGCGCGCCCGGCGCGGGCACGAAGTCGCCCTCCGCGGGGTCCGGGGTCTCCTTCGACAGCTCCCCCGCCCAGGCCGCGAGCCCGCCGTCCAGCACCCGGACGTCACGGTGCCCGGCCCAGCGCAGCAGCCACCAGGCGCGCGCCGCCGCCCAGCCCTGACCGCCGTCGTAGACGACGACCGGGCTGTCCTTCCGTACCCCGGCACGGCGCATGGCCGCTCCGAAGGCAGCCGGGTCGGGCAGGGGGTGGCGGCCGCCGTCGCCCGCCGGGCCGGCGAGTTCCGTGTCGAGGTCGACGAAGACCGCGCCGGGGATGTGCCCCGCCTCGTAGTCGGGCCGGCCGTGCGGGCCGCCGAGCTGCCAACGTACGTCCAGGAGCACCGGCGGACGTGGCCCCGCCAGTTCGCTCGCGCATTCGGATACGGAGATGATGGGCTTCATGCGTGCCATCCTCGCGCAGACACCCGGCTGCCCGTGACAGAGATTGAAGACGCCATACCACGACAAACCGGGCCCCCTGTGGCGAGATCCCGCAATGGACGGCGCGGCCGGAGGGCATCCCGCGCCCGGTGGTGCGAGCATCTGCACGGGGCGTACCCGACTCGCACCGCACCCCGGCGCGGCGGCCCCGATTTCCCGTACGGCCACCACGATGGTCCGAGGAGAGTGACGATGACCGAGGCTGCCGCCCGGCGTACACCCGGAACACCTTGCTGGGTGAGCCTGATCGTGCACGGCCTGCGCACGACCCAGAACTTCTACGCCGAGTTGTTCGGCTGGGAGTTCGGCCCCGGCCCCGAGCAGCTCGGCCCGTACGTACGGGCGCTGATCGACGGACAGGAGGTCGCGGGCATCGGGCAGCTGCCGCCGGACCGCCACCTCCCGATCGCCTGGACGACCTACCTGGCCACCGACGACGCGGACCACACGGCGGAGGCCGTCCGGGCCTGCGGCGGCACCGTCGGCGTCGGGCCGCTGGACGCGGGCGAGGCGGGCCGTCTGGCCATCGCCTCCGACCCGGGCGGGGCCGTCTTCGGCATCTGGCAGGCCGCCGCACACATCGGCACCACGCTGGCGGGGCGGCCCGGCACCCCGGTCTGGAACGAGCTGGTGACCCGGGAGACGTCGACGGTCGCCAAGTTCTACCAGGCGGTCTTCGGCTACGAGACCAAGGCCGTCGTCTCGGCGGACTTCGACTACCAGACCCTGCACCTCCGGGGCCGGCCGGTGGCCTCCCTGCACGGTGTCGGCCACGCCCTGCTGCGCGACCGGGGGCCGCACTGGATGACGTACTTCGAGGTGGCCGACACCGACGAGGCCGCGCGGCGGGTGGCGGAGCTCGGCGGTCACGTCCTGAGCCCGCCGAGAGAGGGCCCGAGCGGCAGAGTCGCGACCGTGGCGGACCCGGAGGGCGCGGTGTTCACGATCCAGCGGTCGGCGAAGGGCTGACGGCCCTCCGCTCCCACCGCCAGGGCAGCAGCTGGACGACACCGAACGCCACTTCGGCCACCAGGAACAGCCAGAGCCAGTACGGGGCGCCGTGGGCCAGCGCGTACGCCTGCCACAGGGCGAACAGCGTGCGCGCGGCGCCGTCGTACAGGCCGCGCGCCGGCAGGGGCCGGAGGATCCGCAGGAGCGCCCAGACGACCACCACCGAACCCATGAGGTTCGCGTAGAGGGTTTCTATCGGGTCGAGGGCGGGCAGGGCGCCCGCCCCGGTCGCCTCCCCCAGCCGGGACAGCACGCTGTGCACCAGCGTGTACGTCCACGGGGTGGCGAAACCCGCGGTGACGACCAGGTCGTACCACGCACTCGCGCGTACGAAACGCGGATACGCGGGGTGTGAGGGGGTCACGGTACGGATCACGGCGGGGCTCCTGCCTGCTTCCTCGACGGACGCCCCGACCGTAAACAGTGGAGTACTGTCCAAGGTCAAGTCCGGGAACCCAGGGGGTGGGAGAGCCGTGCGCATCGGGGAGCTGGCCGCGCGGACGGGGCTGAGCAGGGACGCCATCCGCTTCTACGAGAGGACGGGGCTGGTCACCGGGGAGCGGCTGCCCAACGGCTACCGGGACTTCCCGCCGGAGACGGTGCCGTGGCTCGCGTACGTCCGTACCGCGCAGGCGCTCGGCTTCTCGCTGGCCGAGATCGCGCGGACCGGCGAGGAGCTGCGCGACGCGCCCGACAGTGCCGAGGCGCTGTCCGCGCTGTTCGAGGAGAAGATCGCGGCGATCGACGCGCGCATGGCCCGACTCAGCGCGCTGCGGGCCGATCTCTCCGCACGGGCCGGCTCGGGCTGCCCGCTGCGGGCGGGCTGAACTCAGGTGGAGGACACCGGCAGGACGTCCGGGGAGAGGGCGCCCGCCTGTGCGGAGGCCGCGGTCGCGCGGCGGCGGTGGTGGCGGCGGCAGAGCACCTCGTAACCGACCTCGCCGGCCTGGCGGTTCACATCGCCGACGACGACCTGCGCGCCCTCGACGACCATTTCCCCGTCTATGGTCCGGGCGTTGTGAGTGGCCCGGGAACCGCACCAGCAGAGGGCCTCGACCTGGAGCTGTTCGATCCGGTCGGCCAGCTCCACCAGCCGCTGCGAGCCGGGGAACAGGCGGGTGCGGAAGTCCGTCGTGATGCCGAACGCGAAGACGTCCATCTCCAAGTCGTCGACGACCCGGGCCAATTGGTCGATCTGGTCGGGGGCCAGGAACTGCGCCTCGTCCACGATCACGTAGTCGACCCGGCCGCCCTTGGACAGCTGGGCGACGAGATACGCGTAGAGGTCCATGCCCTCGTCCGCCTCGACCGCCTCCGTGACGAGGCCGAGGCGGGAGGACAGCTTCCCCTCCCCAGCCCGGTCGTCCCGGGTGAAGATCACGCCCTGGAGCCCCCGGGCCGAGCGGTTGTGGCCGATCTGGAGGGCCAGGGTGCTCTTGCCGCAGTCCATCGTCCCGGAGAAGAACACAAGCTCGGGCATGAGGGGTTGAGCACCTTTCGGGACGGGCGGAGAGAGCGGCTGAACGGAGGCGCCGCGGCTAGGAGCGTACTTCGAGGAGCGGGACGAACTGCTCGACGGGGGTCATGGAACCGTGCATGCCGGCCATGGCCGACTCGTGCGGTTCGTTGCGCGAGGCGATGATCACCACGTCGTCGTGGGCGGCCGCGACCACGTCACCGATCCTCCCGTACACCCGCTCGTCGATCGTGGGACCGAACCAGCCCGCGGCGACGGCCTCGTCCCGGCTCGCCACCCAGAACTGCTCGCCCAGCACCTCGCGCCAGACGGCCAGCACGTCGGAGGCGGCACCCGGGACGGCGTACACGTGCCGGGCACGGCCCTCGCCGCCGAGCAGCGCGACGCCGGCGCCCAGCTCCCAGTCCTCGTCGAAGTCGATGCGGGACTGCTCGTCGAACGGGATGTCGATCATGCCGTGGTCGGCGGTGATGTAGAGCGCCGAGCGCGGCGGCAGCTGCTCGGCCAGGCGCCGGGCCAGCCCGTCGACGTGCATCAGCTGTCCGCGCCAGGCGTCGGAGTCGGTGCCGAAGCGGTGCCCCTTGCCGTCGACCTCGCTGTAGTACGTGTAGACGAGCGAGCGGTCACCGGCCGCGAGCCGTTCGGCGGCGGTGTCCATCCGTTCCTCGCCGCTGAGCCGGCCGAGGAAGGAGCCGCCGCTGAGCGCGACCTTGGTGAGCGGGGTCTGCTCGAAGGCCGGGGCGGAGACCTGGGCGGTCCGCACACCGGCCGCGTCGGCGAGCTGGAAGAGGGTGGGGTGCGGCTGCCATGCCTTCGGCGGCGTCCACGGCTTCCAGCGGAGCTGGTTCATCAGCTCGCCGGTCTCGGGGTTGCGGACCGTGTAACCGGGAAGGCCGTGCTCGCCGGGAGGCAGCCCGGTGCCGACGGAAGCGAGCGAGGTCGCCGTGGTCGCGGGGAAGCCCGCTGTGATCGGGCGGCCGGTGCCGCCGCGCGAGGTCGGCAGCAGCGCGTGCAGGAACGGGGCCTCGTCCGGGTGCGCCTTGATCTGCTCCCAGCCGAGGCCGTCGATCAGGAAGACGCAGTTGCGGTCGGCGGGGGTGAGTTCGCCGATGGCCGCGTCGAAGCCCGGCACTTCCTGACCCGCGAGCAGGGTCGGCAGCAGGTCGGCCAGCGAGCCGCTGCCGTACTCCGGGACGGGCGCGGATTCGACGGACAGCGGGACGAAGTCGTCCTGCCAGGCCGGCTGAACCATCAGCGGCCGGCCGCGGGGGTCGCGGCCGTGGCCTCGGAGAGCGCCTGCGCGAAGGCGAGGGTCTGGCGCACGGTGTCCGGGCCGTCGCCGGCCTCGCTGACCCGCAGGCTCAGGTCGTCGGCGGTGGTGCTGCCGGTGTAGCCGTGGTCGGCCTCGCAGTTGGGGTCGCCGCAGGCGGCGGGCTCCAGGTCGATGCGGGAGACCGCGCCCCAGCCGATGGTCAGGACGACCTCGCGCGGCAGCGTGCCCGGGACGTACTTCTCCGGGTTGGCCACGACACGGCTGACCACGACCGAGGAGATCCGGTCGAGCTTGACCGACTCGGTGGAGGTGGTGGCGTACGGCGACGGGGAGCTGGTGTCGGCGTTCTGCTCGTCGGTGTGGCTGACGATGAAGCGGGTGTCCGTGAGCACCAGCACCGTGACGTGCCGGCGCACCTCGTTGGAGTCGAAGGTCGTCTCCTGGTGCACGAGGTACGAAGCGACCGGCTCACCGCCCACGGCGGCCTCCACCGCCTCGGCCACGAGGGCCGGGTAGTAGCCGCTGCGCTCGATCGCCGCGCGCAGCCCCTGGGTGGTCGTACCGGTCTTAGCCATGGGACCCATCCTACGGGGGCCGGACGGCTGCCGGGGACGCCGCTGCGCCCCCGCGCGGGCCGGTACAGGGCGACGCGAGCGGGGGCGCGGGTCAGTAGTTGGACAGGCGGCGGGGGCCGAGGTCGGTCCGGGCCGGAGGCGGTGAGAGGCGGACGCTCGCCCCGAGCACGGAGAGCCCCTGCGGGGCGACCACGACCGGTTCCAGGGCGATGGAGACCACTTCGGGGTGGTCGTCGACCAGCCGGGAGACCCGCAGCAGCAGTTCCTCCAGCGAGGCGGTGTCCACGGGCGCCGCCCCGCGCCAGCCGAACAGGACCGGGGCCGCGCGGATGGACCGGATGAGTTCCGCGGCATCCCGGTCGGTGGCCGGGACCAGGCGATGGGCGGTGTCGCCGAGCAGTTCGGAGGGCGCGCCGGCCAGCCCGAAGGAGAGCACGGCGCCCGCGGCCGGGTCGATGGTGGCCCGTACCACGGTGTCGACGCCGCGCGGCGCCATGGCCTGCACGACGGGCCGCAGCTCAGCGGGCTTGCCGAGCAGTTCGGTCAGATCGCCGTACGCGCGGCGCAGCGCGGCCTCGCTGTCGAGGTCCAGGCGTACGCCGCCGAGGTCGGCCCGGTGGCGCAGGTGGGGGGCGGTCGTCTTCAGGGCGACCGGGTAGCCGAGCCGGGCGGCGGCGGCCACCGCCTCCTCCGGGTCGGGGGCGGCCAGTGTGGGGCGGACGGTGAGGCCGTAGCAGGCGAGCAGTTCGCGGGCCTCGTCGTGGCCGAGCGGCCGGCCGCGCGGGTCGGGGTCGTCACCGAGCAGGGCTTCGATGCGGGCGGCGGCGCCCTGGGGGTCGATGGTGTCGTCGAGGAAGTCGGGCACCTTACCGGGCACGGCTGCCTGGCGCCGCCACTGCGCGTACCGCACGGCCTCGGCCAGCGCCCGGACGGCGCGCTCGGCGGCTGGGTAGGCGGGGATACGCCCGAGGCGGGGGGCGTCCTGGGGGACGCCGGGGGTGTCGGAGATGCCTTCCGCGGCGGCGGGCTGCGCGGCGGCGGACGACGGGGGTGTGGGCGGCGGGGGCGTTCGGGGTGCGCCGTGTGGGGCGGGGGGCGTCGGTGTCGGGGTGGGGGCGTCGTGGGCGGGGGGCGGCGCGGGAGCCCCGGCAGGGGCGTCCATGACGGTCGGTGGCGCGGCGGGAGGCGTCGGGGCGGTGGTGTCCGTGACGCCGGGCGGCGCGGGGGCCCCGGCACGGCCGTCCGTCGTGCTCGGCGGCTCGGCGGGAGCCGTCGACGTGCCCTGGGCCGCGGTGAACGGCTGGGTTGCCGGGCGCTGCTGCGAAACCGTGCTGGTGGCGGCGGACAGCGCCTCCGCCAGGCCGCCGATCTCCACGTGCACCACGGCGACCGGCTTGGCCGGTCCGGCGGCGGCCGCCGTGTGCAGGGCGGTGGCCAGAACCTCTCCGTCGCCCGGTTCCGCCTCGCCGTTCTCGCCCACCCAGGGGATCGCCGTGACGATCACCGCGTCGCATCCCCCGTCGGCCAGCGCGGCCGACAGCGCGTCCCGGAAGTCCTGCGGGGTCGCGGACGTGGTGAGGTCGATGGGCGGGCGCGGCCGCAGCCCCTCGGCCAGGCAGACGTCGTACGTGAGGAGCCCGAGGGACTCGGAGTTGCCGAGGATCGCGACGCGTCCGCCCGCGGGGAGCGGCTGGTCGGCGAGGAGCAGTCCGGCGTCGACCATCTCGGTGACCGTGTCGACGCGGATGACGCCCGCCTGCCGCATCAGCGCGGAGACGGTCGAGTCGGGGATGCGGCTGATGGGGACGGCGTGGCCGGGCGGGGTGGAGCCGCTGTGCCGGGCGCCCTTGACCACGACCACGGGCTTCACGGCGGCGGTGCGGCGGGCGAGCCGGGTGAACTTGCGCGGGTTGCCCAGCGACTCCAGGTAGAGCAGGGCGACGTCGGTCTCCGGGTCGTCGTACCAGTACTGGAGGAAGTCGTTGCCGGAGATGTCGGCGCGGTTGCCGGCGGAGATGAAGGTGGAGAGGCCCGCGCCACGCCGGTAGAGGCCGGAGAGCAGGGCGATGCCGATGGCGCCCGACTGGGTGAACAGACCGATGCGCCCGGAGGCGGGCCGTTCCGGGGCGAGGGAGGCGTTGAGCCGGACCTCCTCCGAGTTGTTGATGATGCCGAAGGCGTTGGGCCCGATGATCCGCATACCGTACGAGCGGGCCTGGCGGACCAGTTCGCGCTGGCGGTCGCGGCCCTCGGCGCCCCACTCGGCGTAACCGGCGGAGAGGACGACCAGCCCCTGGACGCCGTGTTCGCCGCAGTCCGCGACGGCCTCCGGGACCCGGTCGGCGGGCACGGCGACGACGGCGAGGTCGACCGGCTCGCCGATCTCGCCCAGGGAGCGGTGCGCGGGGACACCGTCGATGGTGTCCTGGCCGGCCTCGAGGGCGCTGTTCACCGCGTGGACGCGGCCGGTGAAGCCCGCGCCGAGGAGGTTGCGCAGGACGGTGCGGCCGACGCCGCCGGGGTTGCGGCCCGCGCCGATGACGGCGACGGAGCCGGGGGCGAGCAGCCGCTGCACGGACTTGGCCTCGGCGCGCTGTTCACGGGCGCGCTGGACGGCGAGGGACTCGGCCGTGGGTTCGAGGTCCAGGGTGAGGTGGACGGAGCCGTCCTCGAAGCTGCGCCGCTGGGTGTAGCCCGCGTCCCGGAACACCTTGATCATCTTGGTGTTGGCGGGCAGCACCTCGGCGGCGAAGCGCCGGATGCCGCGCTCGCGGGCGACGGCCGCGATGTGTTCGAGCAGGGTGGAGGCCACGCCCCGGCCCTGGTGGGCGTCCTGCACGAGGAAGGCGACCTCGGCCTCGTCGGCGGGGGCCGAGGCGGGGCGGCCGGTCGCGTCGATCCGGTCGTAGCGGACGGTGGCGATGAACTCGCCGCCCACCGTCACGGCCAGGCCCACCCTGTCGACGTAGTCGTGATGGGTGAAGCGGTGGACGTCCTTGGCGGAGAGCCGGGGGTAGGGCGCGAAGAAGCGGTAGTACTTCGACTCGTCGGAAACCTGCTCGTAGAAGCTGACGAGGCGCTCGGCGTCGTCCGTGGTGATCGGCCTGATCCGCGCGGTGCCGCCGTCGCGGAGCACCACGTCAGCCTCCCAGTGATCGGGGTAGGCGTGATGCGGACTCTGCTCCGGAGAGGGCTGCATGGGCCCAGCCTACGGCCGTCGCACCGGTCGCGGGGGCGCCCGGGCCGGGGCAGTCTGAGGTGTCCGGACGACCGTGGGCACGGGCCCCGGAGGGCCCGCGGGTCGGCCCGGAGCATCGCGCACCACATGAGACACTGGTCTAGACAACCGTTGATTCGTGAAGGGCAGAACCATGGCTGAGCGCCGCGTAAACGTCGGTTGGGCCGAGGGCCTGCACGCCCGCCCCGCTTCCATCTTCGTCCGTGCCGCCACGGCTTCCGGCGTTCCCGTCACCATCGCCAAGGCGGACGGCAACCCGGTGAACGCGGCCTCCATGCTCGCGGTGCTCGGCCTCGGCGCCCAGGGCGGCGAGGAGATCGTGCTCGCCTCCGAGGCGGACAACGCCGAGGCCGCTCTGGACCGGCTGGCCAAGCTGGTCGCCGAGGGCCTGGAAGAGCTTCCGGAGACCGTCTGAGCCCGAACGGTCACGACCGCCGGAATTTTCGCGCGAAAGCCGCAGCCCCCTGCACGGGGAGCCGCGGCTTTTTCGTATGTTCACCGAAGTGGCGGCCGGGCCGAAAACGCCTCGCCGCCATTCACGATTTTACGCATGCCTTCATTTATTTGTACGCGACCTTTGTTAATTCCGGCCGCTCGTGGTGTTTACGGCACGTTGCGAAGTCCTCACGCGGCCGGCCCTGGGCACCATGCCGGATGCGGGGCGGGCGACCCGGCGCAACCGGTGTGCGGCGCCCTGGCGTTCGGCGAGCTGCGCGGCCAGGGCCCTCGCCCGCTCGGCGTCGCCGCGCGCCACGGCGTCCACGAGCGCCCCGTGCTCGGCCCACGCCTCGGCCGGACGGGCGGGCTGGTCGACCGCGTACATCCAGGCGATCTTGTGGCGCAGCTGTGTGAGCAGCGCGATGAGCCCGGGGCTGCCCGAGGCCTGGGCCAGCGTCTCGTGGAACCAGGCGGCGAGGGAGCGCAGGTCCTCGCCCTCGCCCCGGCGGGCCCGCTCCTGGCCGAGCCGGACCAGGCCGCGCAGGACCTTGAGGTGGGCCTCCGTCCGGCGCTGGGCCGCGCGGGCGGCGCTCAGGGGTTCCAGCAGCTTGCGGACCTCCAGGAGGTCGGCGGCCTCCTGCTCCGACGGCTCGGCGACGCAGGCCCCGGCGTGTCTCCGGGTGACCACGAAGCCCTCGGACTCCAGGGTGCGCAGCGCTTCCCGGACCGGGACGCGGGAAACCCCGTAACGCCGTGCGAGCACCTCCTCGGTGAGCCGGCTGCCGCGTTCGAAGACACCGGAAACGATGTCTTCACGGATTGCCGTGCATACCGAATGCGCCGGAACACGCATGTCCGAACCTCCGCCTCAATCCCCGCGAACAGCGGCCGATCGACACCTCTGCCGTGACTCTATTGCAATGCGCTCGCATTTCCGATGCCGGGCGGGAATTCATGAATATCTTTTGGTCACGGCCGGGCGGGGCGGACGGGGCGAAACGGGTACGGCGAAGGCCCCGGCGGGGTGCCGGGGCCTTCGCGGGGAGCCTGTGCGGTCAGACGCTGACGCCGTGGGCGCGCAGGTAGGCGACCGGGTCCATGTCGGAGCCGTAGGAGGGCGTGGTCCGGGCCTCGAAGTGGAGGTGCGGGCCGGTGGAGTTACCGGTGGAGCCGGAGAGTCCGATCTGCCGGCCGGCCGCGACGCTCTGGCCGACGGCGACGCCGATCGACGAGAGGTGGCCGTACTGGGTGTACGTGCCGTCCGTCATCCGCAGCACGATGTTGTTGCCGTACGCCCCGCCCCAGCCCGCCTCGACGACCGTACCGGCGCCGACGGCGACGACGGAGCTGCCGGAGGCGGCGTGGAAGTCGATGCCGGAGTGGCTGCCGGACGACCAGAGCGAGCCGCTGGACTTGTAGCCGGTGGTCACGTACGAGCCGGCGACGGGGAGCCGGTAGGAGGTGCCCAGAGCGGTGCGGGCGGTGGAGCGGCCGGCGCGTGCGGAGGCCTCGCGTGCGGCCTCGGCCTTCGCCTTGGCGGCCGCCTTGACCCTGGCCGCCTTGGCGGCGGCCTGCTTCTTCGCCTCCGCCGCCTTCTTCTTGGCCTTCGCGATGGCAGCCGCCTTCTTCTCGGCGGCGTCCGCCAGGCGCTGCTGGGCGGTGGCCTGGGCCTCGATCCGGTCGGCCAGGGTGCTCTCGATGGTGAGGATCCGGGAGAGCCCGGTCTCGGTGGCGGCGGGGGCCGTCCCGGTGTCGGCGGCGAGGGCCGGGGAGGCCAGCGAGCCGATGACGCCGGTGGTGGCGAGGGTCGCGATGCCGACGGCCTTGGCGCCGGTACGCGTCAGACGGCTCGGGGCACGGTGCTTCCCGGTGGCACGGGTGAACGCCATGGAGTGGCTGGTCCTTTCCTTCCTTCTCGCCTACCGGGTTAGCTGACGGGTTCGGAGCAGGAAGGTCTCCTACGGGCGCCTCGCCCCGGATGGGGGGCGCGGGCGTCCGATTCACCCCAGGGACTGCGTGGGTCCCCGGCTCCCCCGGCTCGCGCCTGACGGGGACTCGGCGATGGCTGCCCGGTACGTCACGGATGCGGCGTACGAGTGGCGGACAGCGGACCCGACGCTAAGCGGCCGGACTTCAAGCCACCAAACGGGCACGGGGTTTTGTAGCGCATCCCACAGGGTGAATCAGGGCATTACTCATAAGTCAGCCACATAACGGGCAAAAGCGTTCGGTCGTGCGGGGAGGCTCCGGCGCAACCACGCACCGGAGCCTCCCCGTTGCCCGTCCTACGGGCGAAGCGGCCGGTCAGCCGGTGACGACGGACACCTCGCCGATACCGAGGGCCCGGACCGGCTCCGCGATGCGGGAGGCGTCGCCGACCAGGACCGTGACCAGCCGGTCCACCGGGAAGGCGTTGACCGCGGCTGCGGTCGCCTCCACCGTGCCGGTCTCGGCGAGGCGGGCGTACAGCGTCGCCTGATAGTCGTCCGGGAGGTGCTGCTCCACCTGGTCGGCGAGGGTGCTCGCCACGGAGGCGGCCGTCTCGAACTTCAGCGGGGCCACCCCCACGAGGTTCTGCACGGCCGTCTCGCGCTCGGAGTCCGTCAGGCCCTCGGCGGCCAGCGTGCGCAGGACCTTCCAGAGGTCGTCCAGGGCCGGGCCGGTGGACTCGGTGTCCACGGAACCGCTGATGGCCAGCATCGCGGCGCCCGTCGCACCAGAGGCGGAGTCAGCGGCACTGGAGCGGAGCACCTGCGCGAAGGCCCGCACGCCGTACGTGTAGCCCTTCTCCTCGCGCAGGACCCGGTCGAGCCGGGAGGTGAGCGTGCCGCCCAGGCAGTAGGTGCCGAGGACCTGGGCAGGCCACACGCTGTCGTGGCGGTCGGCGCCGATGCGGCCGATCAGCAACTGCGTCTGCACCGCACCCGGGCGGTCCACGATGATCACGCGGCCGGTGTCGTCGGCCGTGATCGGCGGAGCCGGGCGGGGCTCGACGGTGTTCCCCGACCAGTCGCCGAGGGTCTCGGCGAGCAGGGCGTCCAGGTCGATGCCGGTGAGGTCGCCGACGACCACGACGGTCGCGGCCGACGGGCGGATGTGCGCGTCGTAGAAGGCGCGCACGGCCGCGGTGTCGATGCGCTCGATGGTCTTCTCGGTGCCCAGGCGCGGGCGCGACATGCGGGCCGTGGCCGGGAACAGCTCCTTGGAGAGCTGCTTGGCCGCACGGCGGGCCGGGTTGGCCTGCTCGTGCGGGATCTCGTCCAGCCGGTTGCGCACCAGCCGCTCGATCTCGCTGTCCGCGAAGGCCGGTGCCCGCAGCGCCTCGGCGACCAGCCCGAGCGCCTTGGCCAGCCGGGAGGCCGGGACCTCCAGGGAGACCCGGACGCCCGGGTGGTCGGCGTGGGCGTCGAGGGTCGCACCGCACCGCTCCAGCTCGGCGGCGAACTCCTCGGCGCTCTGCTTGTCGGTGCCCTCGGACAGGGCGCGGGACATGATCGTGGCCACGCCGTCCAGGCCCTCGGGCTCGGCGTCCAGGGGGGCGTCGATGAAGATCTCGACGGCGACGACCTGCTGGCCGGGGCGGTGGCAGCGCAGCACCGTCAGCCCGTTGGGCAGGGAGCCGCGCTCCGGCGCGGGGAAGGCCCAGGGCCGCGCCGAGCCGGGTGTGGGCCGGGGGTGGTATTGCATCGAAACTTCAGTCGCGGCAGCGTCGGTCACTGGTCCGCCCCTTCATGCGCGTCGGTGTCGGTGTCGGCCTCTTCGGCGGACTCGACCGGTTCGTAGACCAGGACCGCCCGGTTGTCGGGCCGCAGCTGGGCCTGCGCGGCCGCCTTGACCTCCTCGGCGGTGACGTCGAGGACCCGGTTCACAGCGGTCAGCGCGAGCTGCGGGTCGCCGAACAGCACCGCGTACCTGCACAGTTCGTCGGCGCGGCCCGAGACCGTCCCGAGCCGGTCGAGCCACTCGCGCTCCAACTGGGCCTGGGCGCGCTCCATCTCCTCGGGCGTGGGGCCTTCCTCGGCGAACCGGGCCAGCTCCTCGTCGACCGCGGCCTCGATCTCGGCCACCTCGACGCCGCCCGACGTCTTGACGTCCAGCCAGCCCAGGGAGGGCGCGCCGGCGAGCCGGAGCAGTCCGAACCCGGCGGCCACCGCCGTACGGTCGCGGCGGACCAGGCGGTTGTGGAGGCGGGAGGACTCGCCGCCGCCCAGCACGGTCAGGGCGAGGTCCGCGGCGTCGCACTCGCGGGTGCCGTCGTGGGGCAGCCGGTAGGCGGCCATCAGGGCGCGCGCCGGCACCTCCTCGCGGACCTCCTCGCGCAGCTGGCCGCCCATGACCGGGGGCAGCGAGCCGTCACGCGGCGGCTGCTTGCCGTCGTGGGAGGGGATGGAGCCGAAGTACTTCTCGATCCAGGCGAGGGTCTGCTCGGGGTCGATGTCGCCGACGACCGACAGCACGGCGTTGTTCGGCGCGTAGTACGTACGGAAGAAGGTGCGGGCGTCCTCGAGGGTCGCCGCGTCCAGGTCGGCCATGGAGCCGATCGGGGTGTGGTGGTACGGGTGGCCCTCGGGGTAGGCGAGGGCGGTCAGCCGCTCGAACGCGGTGCCGTACGGGACGTTGTCGTAGCGCTGGCGGCGCTCGTTCTTGACGACGTCGCGCTGGTTCTCCATGGACTCCTCGTCGAGCGCGGCGAGCAGCGAGCCCATCCGGTCGGCTTCGAGCCACAGGGCCAGCTCCAGCTGGTGCGTGGGCATCGTCTCGAAGTAGTTGGTCCGCTCGAAACTGGTGGTGCCGTTGAGCGAACCGCCGGCACCCTGCACCAGCTCGAAGTGTCCGTTCCCCTTGACCTGTCCGGAGCCCTGGAACATCAGGTGCTCGAAGAGGTGGGCCAGGCCCGTGCGGCCCTTGACCTCGTGGCGCGAGCCGACGTCGTACCAGAGGCAGACCGCCGCGACCGGGGTCAGATGGTCCTCGGAGAGCACCACGCGCAGGCCATTGGCCAGACGGTGCTCGGTCGCTGTCAGGCCGCCGGAGCCGGCCTGGGCGGTGGCCGTGTGACCCATGGGCATGTACGTCCCTTCGATCGCGCTACTGGATGTCCATATGAAGAAGCCGCTGCGGGAAGCTGCTTCGAAAGGTTGCTTCGAGACACAGCCACTGTATGCAAGCGAACCGGCACCTGCCGAAGTTCCCGCCCGGCGAAGCTTCGCGCGAAATTCCCCGGAAGGGGGTCCTCCGGCGCCTCGGGACGCACGGCGAGGGGGCTTTGGGACGGGTCGAGGTCGGGGTTGTCGGTGCGGCGGTCCACAATGGTGCGCGTCAGAACCTGAGGGAACCTGAGGTTGCCCGATCGAAATCCGTGAAGGAGTCGCAGCAGCGATGGCCCGCCGCAGCACGAAGACCCCGCCGCCGGTCGACTTCGAGGAGAAGATCCTCGACATCGACGTCGTCGACGAAATGCAGGGCTCCTTCCTCGAGTACGCGTACTCGGTGATCTACTCCCGCGCCCTGCCCGACGCCCGGGACGGCATGAAGCCGGTGCACCGCCGCATCGTGTACCAGATGAACGAGATGGGCCTGCGCCCGGACCGCGGCTTCGTGAAGTGCGCCCGGGTCGTCGGCGAGGTCATGGGCAAGCTGCACCCGCACGGCGACGCGTCGATCTACGACGCGCTGGTGCGCATGGCCCAGCCGTTCTCCATGCGTCTGCCACTCGTCGACGGACACGGGAACTTCGGCTCCCTGGGCAACGACGACCCGCCGGCCGCCATGCGGTACACCGAGTGCCGGATGGCCGACGCGACCTCGCTGATGACGGAGTCGATCGACGAGGAGACGGTCGCCTTCCAGTCGAACTACGACGGTCAGGAGCAGGAGCCGGTCGTCCTCCCGGCTGCCTACCCCAACCTCCTGGTCAACGGCACGACCGGGATCGCGGTCGGCATGGCGACCAACATGCCGCCGCACAACCTGGGCGAGGTCATCGCCGCCGCCCGGCATCTGATCAAGCATCCGGGCGCGGACCTGGAGACGCTGATGCGGTTCGTCCCCGGTCCCGACCTGCCGACCGGCGGGCGGATCGTGGGCCTGGGCGGCATCAAGGACGCGTACGCCAAGGGGCGCGGCACCTTCAAGATCCGTGCCACGGCCACCGTCGAGAACGTCACACCGCGCCGCAAGGGCCTCGTCGTCACCGAACTCCCCTTCACCGTCGGGCCCGAGAAGGTCATCTCCAAGATCAAGGACCTGGTCTCGGCGAAGAAGCTCCAGGGCATCGCCGACGTCAAGGACCTCACCGACCGCTCGCACGGCCTGCGTCTGGTCATCGAGATCAAGAACGGCTTCGTGCCGGAGGCGGTACTGGAGCAGCTCTACAAGCTGACGCCGATGGAGGAGTCCTTCGGCATCAACAACGTGGCGCTGGTCGACGGCCAGCCGCTCACTTTGGGCCTCAAGGAGCTGCTCGAGGTCTATCTCGACCACCGCTTCGACGTGGTGCGCCGGCGCAGCGAGTTCCGCCGGACCAAGCGCCGCAACCGGCTGCATCTGGTCGAGGGTCTGCTCGTCGCGCTGGTCGACATCGACGAGGTCATCCGGCTCATCCGCTCCAGCGACAATTCGGCGCAGGCGAAGGAGCGGCTCATGGAGCGCTTCTCGCTGAGCGAGATCCAGACGCAGTACATCCTCGACACGCCGCTGCGCCGGCTGACCCGGTTCGACCGGATCGAGCTGGAGAGCGAGCGGGACCGGCTCGATGCCGAGATCGCCGAGCTGACGACGATCCTGGAATCGGATGCCGAACTGCGCAAGCTGGTCTCCTCGGAACTGGCCGCGGTCGCCAAGAAGTTCGGGACGGCCCGGCGTACGGTGCTGCTGGAGTCGGCCGGTTCGCAGGTCGCGTCGGTGCCGCTGGAGGTGGCGGACGACCCGTGCCGGGTGCTGCTGTCCTCGACGGGCCTGCTGGCGCGTACGGCCAACGACGACCCGATCGTCTTCGCCGAGGGTGCCAAGCGGTCCAAGCACGACGTGATCGTCTCCGCGGTGCCGGGGACGGCCCGGGGTGACATCGGGGTGGTGACGTCGAACGGGCGGCTGCTGCGGCTGCCGGTGATCGACCTCCCCCAGCTGCCGGACACGCATGCGGCGCCCAATCTGTCCGGCGGGGCGATGGTCGGGGAGTTCCTGACGCTGGAGGCGGACGAGGAGGTCGTCTGCCTCACCACGCTCGACGAGTCGTCACCGGGCCTCGCCGTCGGCACGCTCCAGGGCGTCGTCAAGCGCGTGGTGCCGGACTATCCGGCCAACAAGGACGAGCTGGAGGTCATCGCCCTCAAGGACGGTGACCGGATCGTCGGCGCGGTGGAGCTGCGGACGGGCGAGGAGGACCTGGTCTTCATCACCTCGGACGCGCAGTTGCTGCGCTACCCCGCTGCACAGGTGCGCCCGCAGGGACGGGCGGCCGGCGGTATGGCGGGCGTCAAGCTGGCCTCGGGGGCCAGGGTGCTGTCGTTCGCGGCGGTGGACCCGGCGGCGGATGCCGCGGTGTTCACGGTCGCCGGTTCGCACGGCACGCTGGACGACTCGGTCCTGACCTGCAAGCTCACCCCGTTCGACCAGTACCCCCGCAAGGGCCGGGCGACCGGTGGGGTGCGCTGCCAGCGGTTCCTGAAGGGCGAGGACGTGCTGGTGTTCGCCTGGGCGGGGACGACGCCGGCCAGGGCCGCGCAGAAGAACGGCACCCCGGCCACGCTGCCCGAGCCCGACCCGAGGCGCGACGGTTCCGGGACGCCGCTGGCGAACCCGGTCGCGGTGATCGCCGGCCCGGTGTAGGCCGTACGGTCCGGCGGCGGGGCGCGTTACGCGTCGTCGTCGCCGGGCTGTCGCACGTACCGCAGGACGCCCCACATGGCTCGCTCGTGTGCGGCGTCCTGCCGCGTCTCCGCGGCAGGCTCCCCCGTAACGCGGCAGCCTTCCAGCTCCTTGCGCAGCGCGGGTGCGTCGATGCCGGAGCCGATCAGGACGAGCTGGGTCCGCTTCGGCCCGCCGCGTGTCCAGGGCTGGGGCGTGAACCTCAGGAACCGGCCGACCGCGTGCACCCCGTAGGCGTTGCCCGGGTCGCCCGCGCCGAAGTCGACGTACCCCTTGATGCGGTACAGCCCTTCGGGCCGTGAGTCGAGGAACTCCATCAGCCGCCGCGGATCCATCGGCACGTCGGAGTCGAAGTCGACGCTCTCGTACGCGGTGTGCAGATGGCCGTCGTGCCCGTGGCCGTCCTGCGCCGCGCGCTCCTCCAGGTAGAGGTCCTCGAAGGTGAGCTGACGCGCCTTCTCCTCGCTGTCGGGCCGCAGCGCCGGGTCGAAGAGCAGCTCCGGGTCGATGCGCCCGTACGTGGCGGGAACGATCGCCGCCGTGCTGCCGGTCTCCGCGACGGCCTTCCGGATGCGGGCGCACTCCTCGTCCCCGGCCCGGTCCGTCTTGTTGAGCACGACGAGATCGGCCACCGCGAGATGGCGGCCGATCTCCGGATGGCGCTCCCGGGTCGCCTCGAACTCGGCGGCGTCGACCACCTCGACCAGTCCCCCGTACACGATGCGCGGGTTGTCGCTGGCGAGGATCATCCGGACGAGTTCCTGCGGCTCGGCGAGGCCGCTCGCCTCGATGACGATCACGTCGAGCCTCGCGGAGGGCCGGGTCAGCGTTTCCAGATACGTGTCCAGCTCGCTCGCGTCGACCGCGCAGCACAGGCAGCCGCCGCCCAGCGACACGGTGGAGCCGACCTGCCCGGAGACGGACATGGCGTCGATCTCGATGGCCCCGAAGTCGTTGACGATCACGCCGATCCGGTTGCCCGCGCGGTGGAGCAGGAGGTGGTTGAGCAGCGTCGTCTTGCCGGATCCCAGGAATCCCGCGAGGACGACGACCGGGATCTGCGGGCTGCGGGGCGACGACGAGCTCAACGGGGGCCTTCCTGCGGGGTCAGACGGCGGGGACCGGCTGGGGCGGGGGCGGGCCCATGTAGCGGGCCGCCGGGCGGATGATCTTCGAGTCCTCCGCCTGCTCCAGGATATTGGCGCTCCAGCCCACGACCCGCGCCGCGCAGAAGGTCGGCGTGAACATCTCACGCGGCAGCCCGCACAGCTCCATGACCACTCCGGCGTAGAACTCCACGTTGGTGTGCAGTTCGCGCCCCGGCTTCAGCTCGGCGAGGATGGCCTCGACCTGGCGCTCCACCTCGACGGCGAAGTCCACCAGCGGGCCGCCGAAGCCCTGGGCGATGGACCGCAGCATGCGGGAGCGGGGGTCCTCGGTGCGGTAGACGGGGTGGCCGAAGCCCATGATCCGGTCTCCGGCGAGCACACGTTCGCGGATCCAGCCGTCGATGCGGTCGGGGGTGCCGATCGCGTCGAGCGTGTCGAGGGCGCGGCTGGGCGCGCCGCCGTGCAGCGGTCCGGAGAGCGCTCCGACGGCGGCCACCAGGCAGGCGGCTACGTCCGCCCCGGTCGAGGCTACGACGCGCCCGGTGAACGTCGAGGCGTTGAAGCCGTGGTCGATCGTGGAGATCAGGTACTGCTCGACGGCCCTGACCCGGGCATCGTCCGGAACGGATCCGGTGAGCATGTACAGGTAGTTGGCCGCGTGCGGGAGGTCGGAACGCGGCTCGACGGGGTCGAGCCCCTGGCCGAGGCGGTGCAGTGCGGTCAGCACGGTGGGGACGGCGGCGCAGACGGCCAGCGCGTCGGCACGCCGCCGCTCCGTATCGATGTCGTACACCGGCCGGAATCCTGCCGACGCCCCGAGCAGGGAGAGCACCGTACGCAGCCCGGACAGGGGCCCCGACACCGCGCTCGCCCGCGCTATGGCGGGCAGGGCTTCGCGTACCTCGTCCGGCAGTACACGCAGCGCGGCCGTGCGGGCGGCGAAGGCGGCGCGGGCGGCCGGGCCGGGCAGCTCGCCCTCGGTCATGAGGTACCAGACGTCCTCGAAGCTGCGGGACTGGGCCAGCTCCACCGCCGAGTACTGGCGGTAGTGGTAGAAGCCCTCGCGGCCCCGGACGTCGCCCAGGGCCGTATCGGTCACGACGACACCCGCGAGGCCTCGGGGGACGTCGAGCGGTGTTCCGCCGGTCATGGTCGTCATTGCTTCCTCCGTGGACTGGTCCGGGTACTCATTGATATTGATTCGACTGTCCATGCATGACTGGATCTCTGTCAATATTGATTGAATCAATGTGCACTCATGGATGCCCTGGACGGCATATGGATACGGTGGTGGCATGACGGAGCGATCAGAGGCGGACGCGCAGCGACCGGACGCGGGCGGGCAGCGGCTCACGACACGGGAGACCGCCGAGCGGCTGGGGGTGAAGCCCGAGACGGTGTACGCCTACGTCAGCCGGGGCCAGCTGAGCAGCAGCCGCGCGCCGGGCGGACGCGGCAGCACGTTCGACGCTGCGGAGGTCGACGCGCTGGTCCGGCGCAATGGGCGCAGGGAACCGTCCTCGGCCCAGGGCGAGCCGGCCGTCCGAACCGGCATCACCCTCATCGCCGACGACCGCTACTACTTCCGGGGCGTGGACGCGACGGAGCTGGCCGCGCGCTACTCGTACGAGGAGGTCGCAGAGTGGCTGTGGACCGGTGAGCTGCGACCGGGCATCCGCTTCACGGCCCCGGAGCAGGCGGTGGTGGCGGCCCGACGGGCGGTCGGAGCGCTGCCGGTGCACTGCGGCTCCACGGACCGGCTGCGGGTGGCGGTGGTCGCCGCGGCTGCCGCGGATCCGCTGCGCTTCGACCTGTCGCGCGACGCGGTGCTCGGGGGCGCGCGGAGCCTGATCCCCGCGCTGGTCGCGGCGTTGCCGACGGTAAGCGGGGAGGAGGGCCGCCTGTCGGCTTCCGACAGCCTGGCCCGTCAACTGTGGCCGAAACTCGCCGCCCGTCAGCCCGACGACCCCTCACTCTCCGCCCTGAACACGGCACTTGCGCTGCTGATCGACCACGATCTGGCCGCCTCCACACTGGCCGCCAGAGTCGCCGCGTCGGCCCGGGCGCATCCGTACGCGGTGGTGTCGGCGGGGCTCGGCGTCCTGGAGGGCCCCCTGCATGGCGCGGCGAGCGGCCTGGCGCACCGGATGCTGGCGGAGGTCCTGGAACGCGGTGGCGCCGCCCCGGTGGTGGCGGACCATCTGAGGGCCGGCCGTCGGGTGCCGGGGCTCGGGCACCGGCTGTACACCGGCGAGGACCCGCGCGCCCGCACACTGTTCGGCCTGCTCGCGCGCATCCCGCAGGCGGGGCCGGCCCTGGCCGCCGCCCGTGAGGTGGTCGCCACCACGGCGCGCGACACGCCCCTGCACGCGAACGTCGACCTGGCACTGGCCGTGCTCTCGGTCGCCTCGGGCATGCCTGCGGAGGCGGGAGAAACGATATTCGCGATCTCCCGCACGGCGGGCTGGATCGCGCATGCCCTGGAGGAGTACGGGGAACGCCCGCTGCGGATGCGTCCCAGCGGGCACTACACCGGACCCCGGCCGCCGCAGCCGCTCCCATACCCGTAGGCACGCAATTGCGGGCAGCGGCGGCGCAAATTAGCGACGGTCAGCGGGAAGTCGTCGTGCGCGGAGGCTGGGCCGTGGAACCCCGAACGACCAGCTCCGGCTCGAAGAGCAGCTCGTCGGAGGGCACCGCGCGGCCGCCGATCTGCACGGAGAGCAGCTCGACGGCGGCGCGCCCCATGGCCTCGATCGGCTGGCGGACGGTGGTGAGCGGGGGCTCGGTGCAGTTCATGAAGGCAGAGTCGTCGTACCCCACGACGGACACGTCGTCGGGCACCGACAGGCCCCGCCGCCGCGCCGCGCGCACGGCCCCGAGGGCGAGCGGGTCGCTGGCGCAGATGAACCCGGTGACCCCCTCGTCCAGCAGCCGCGTGGCAGCGGCCTGCCCGCCCTCCAGCGAGAACATCGCGCGGGTCACCCACTCGTCCGGGATGCTCGTGCCCGACTCCACGGCGAGTGCCCGCGCGGCGGCCAGCTTGCGCTGCGAGGGCATGTGGTCCGAGGGGCCGAGCACCAGGCCGATGCGCTCGTGCCCCAGCGAGACCAAGTGGCGCCAGGCCTGCTCGACGGCCACCGAGTCGTCGCAGGAGACACAGGGGAAGCCGAGGTGGGCAATGGCCGCGTTGATCAGGACCACCGGGATCTTGCGGTCGGCCAGCACCTTGTAGTGGTCGTGCGGCGCGTCGGCCTGGGCGTAGAGACCGCCGGCGAAGACCACACCCGAGACCTGCTGCTGCAGGAGCAGTTCGACGTAGTCCGCCTCGGAGACACCCCCCTTGGTCTGCGTGCACAGGACCGGGGTGAGGCCCTGCTGGGCGAGGGCACCGCCGACCACCTCGGCGAAGGCGGGGAAGATCGGGTTCTGCAGCTCGGGCAGGACGAGGCCCACCAGCCGCGCCCGTTCACCGCGCAGCTGGGTCGGGCGCTCGTAGCCGAGAACGTCCAGCGCGGACAGGACGGCCTGCCGCGTGGCGTCGGAAACACCCGGCTTGCCGTTGAGCACCCGGCTGACCGTGGCCTCGCTGACTCCAACCTTCTGTGCCACCTGAGCAAGTCGTCGCGTCATACGCGCAAGATTAGCGCAAGAAACGCAAGCAGATTGCGTGGGGTGGGAGTCGAAGACGAATTTCGGCAAATCCCGGTAAGAAGCTTCTTTCCAGCCCGCTGAGCCCTGCGCCGACCGCTCCCCCGTCGGCGCCACCGTACCCGCCGCCACCCCGACCGGGCACCCCTAGGGGCGTGAGCCGAACCGGCCATACCCTCGAAGTCATGAACGAGTTCGAGGGCGGCGACGGCCGGCATCTGTCCATGACCAACGGCGGTACGGCGGTGTTCGTGGATGTGCTGACATTCGCCGTCTCGGAGCTGGCCCGCGAACCATGGGACTTCCGCTTCGCCGCCCTCCTGTCGCTCCAGGACCAGAACATCATGGGGCGTGGCGTGGTCGGCTTCGCTCTGGACGAGCTCGACTGGGGCGACTCGCCGCAGGACGCCGCCGCGGCCAAGGACTTCCTGCTGCGCGTCCTCGACCTGGCCCTGTCCCGCCACCGGTGGGAGGAGTTGACGTACGAACCTCCGCGGGCGGAGGGCTACTTGCGCACCTACCGGTCGATGGTGGAGGACTTCGACCCTACTACCGCGAAGCCCGGCGCGGACGCCCTGCCGGGGCCGCACGAGGCCGCGATGGCCTCATGCGTACGCCACCGAGTCCTGAACGCGCTGCCTTTCTGGGAGGCATGCGTGTTCTGCACAGAGGGGGTCTGACCGTCCGGCGCAGGGCTCAGACCGCACCGGCACCCGTCAATGCACGCACCTCGATCTCCGCGTGCTTGGCCGCGTCCGGCGGTTCATTCGCGGTGACGGTACCGGCCCAGCCGGCCAGGAAGCCGAGCGGGATGGAGACCAGGCCGGGATTCTCCAGCGGGAAGACCTGGAAGTCCACGCCGGGGAAGAGCGAGCTGGGGCTGCCGGAAACGACCGGGGAGAGTACCACGAGCAGCACGGCCGGAATCAGTCCTCCGTAGACCGACCAGACCGCCCCGCGTGTGGTGAAGTTCCGCCAGAACAGCGAGTAGAGCAGGACCGGCAGGTTGGCCGACGCCGCGACGGCGAAGGCGAGGCCCACCAGGAACGCCACGTTGAGATCCTGGGCGAGCAGACCGAGGCCGATGGCGACGACTCCGATGCCTGCCGCCGCCACCCGGGCCACGGTCACCTCGCTGCGTTGCCTGCTGCCGGGCCGCTTGAGCGAGGCGTAGAGATCGTGGGCCACGGACGCGGACGAGGCGAGGGTGATCCCCGCGACGACGGCCAGGATCGTGGCGAAGGCGACGGCGGCGACCACGGCGAACAGGATCGTGCCCCCGGTGGAGCCATCTCCCCCGCCCAGGACCATGGCCAGCAGCGGCACAGCCGTGTTTCCCGCGGGATTCGACTCCCGTACGTCGGCCGAACCCACGAGCGCGGCCGCCCCGAATCCCAGAACGATCGTCATCAGGTAGAAGCTGCCGATGAGCCCGATGGACCAGACGACGGACCGGCGGGCCGCGCGGGCGGTGGGGACGGTGTAGAAGCGGGACAGGATGTGCGGCAGCCCGGCGGTGCCCAGCACCAGGGCGAGGCCGAGGCTGATGAAGTCGATGCGCGCCGTCCAGCCCCCGCCGTACCGGAGACCGGGCGAGAGGAACTCCTTGCCGTGCCCACTGCGGTCGGCGGCGGAGTTGAGCAACTCGTTGACGTTCCCGTGGAAGTGGACCAGGACGAGGACGGTGAGCACCACGGTGCCGGCCATGAGCAGGACGGCCTTGACGATCTGGATCCAGGTGGTGGCCCGCATGCCGCCCAGCGACACGTACACGACCATGAGCGCGCCGACGCCGATGACGGTCCAGGAGCGGGCGGCACCACTCGTCCCGCCCAGGAGCAGGGCCACCAGACTGCCCGCACCGACCATCTGCGCCACCAGATACAGCACGGACACGGTGACCGAGGACGTCCCCGCGGCGATACGGACTGGGCGCTCCGCCATCCGGGCAGCGACCACGTCAGCGAGGGTGAACCGACCGCAGTTGCGCACGAGTTCCGCGACGAGCAGCAGAACGACGAGCCAGGCGACGAGGAAGCCGACGGAGTAGAGCATCCCGTCGTAGCCGAAGAGGGCGATCAGGCCGGAGATGCCCAGGAAAGAAGCGGCGGACATGTAGTCACCCGCGATGGCGAAACCGTTTTCCATGGGGGAGAACAGACGACCGCCGGCGTAGAACTCCTCCGCCGAACCGTGCCTGTTGCGGCTCACCCAGGTGGTGATGCCCAGGGTGACCGCGATGAAGGCGCTGAACAGCAGCAGCGCCAGTGTCTGGTGGTCGCCGCTCAACGTCCGGCCCCCCGTGTCATCTCCTGGGTCTCCCAGCGCAGATCCAGCGCGGCCCGGTCCCGGCGCAGCCGCGCGTGCCGTGCGTACGCCCCGGTGAGCAGAAACGTCGTCAGGAACTGGCCGAGCCCCACGACCATGGCCACATTGACGGCTCCGGCCACCGGCCGCGCCATCAGCCCGGGCGCCGCCACCGCCGTGACGACGTAGGCGAGGTACCAGACGAAGAAGGCGATGGTGGCGGGCACGACGAAGCGCCGGTAGCGGCGGCGCACCTCCTGGAAGGCCTCGCTGCGCTGCACGTCCAGGTAGATGTCCGCCGCGCTGTGGCCACCCCGCGGCGCGGCCCGCCCGGGCACCGGGGCTGGCGTGGAGCCCTCTGCGCCCTCCGGCTCCTCCCACCCGGGGGCCGGCGCGTCGTCCCACGGGTCGTCGAGCCGCACCGCTGCGGACTCGCGCCCTGCTTCCTTCTCCACCGAACAACTCCCCTTGTCCACGGACCACTTCGGCCGCGTATCCAAGAATGGGCAGATCGGGAAGATCCCGGGCACTTCATTCGCCAGACTTCACCTCTTCAGGTGAAGGATCTCCCAGGTGGACGGACCAGACCCCGCATGTAGGCGTAACGCACCGCCTGGGCCCGGTCGCGGAGCCCCGCCTTGGCGAAGAGGTTGTTGATATGGCTCTTCACCGTGGCCTGCGAGATGTGGAGGGAGCGGGCGATGTCCGCGTTGGACATCCCCTCGGCGATCAGGACCAGCACCTCGGCCTCACGAGGGGTCATCCCGTCCGGCAGCTCCGGCTCAGGACCCCCGCCACCGGCCTCGGGCGGCCCCGTGGTCACCCGCTCCAGCAGTCGGCGCTGCACTGTGGGCGAGAGCCCGGCCTCCCCTGAGAGCACGGCCTCGACCGCCCGTACGATCTCGTCGCCCCCGGCGTCCTTGGTCAGGTACCCCCGCGCCCCCGCCCGGAGCGCGGGAAACAGCGAGTCGTCGTCCGCGAACGTCGTGAGCACCACCACCTGCGTACCGGGAAACTCCTCCCTGATACGCCGGGTCGCCTCCACCCCGTCGCAGCGGGGCATCCGCAGATCCATCAGCACGACGTCCGGCGCGTGCTCGGCCACCTGCGCGACCGCTTCCTCCCCGTCCTTGGCCGATCCGACCACCTCGATTCCCGGCAGCAGGCCGAGCAGCATGACGATGCCCTCCCGCACCACCGCCTGGTCGTCGGCCACCACCACCCGCGCCGTCACGCGGGCACCCGCAGACTCACCACGAACCCCTCCTCGCCCGGACCGGCTTCCAGCGTGCCGCCCAGCAGTTCGGCGCGCTCCCGCATCCCGAGCAGACCGTATCCGGATCCGCTGACCGACAGGTCCCCTCCCGGCCCCCGCCCACCCGAGTCCCGCACCTCCAACACGACCCCATCGGGTCGGTACTCCAGCCGTATCAGCACCCTGGCGCCCGGCGCGTGCTTCCGGACGTTGGTCATCGCTTCCTGAGCCACCCGCCGGACCGTCTGCGACGCCTGGGCGGTCAGGGCCCGCTGCTCTCCCTCGACCCGGACCTCGGCCGGCTCGGCCGTCACCAGCTGCCGCAGGAAGTCCTCCACCGGTGACACCTCACCCCTCAGTGCGGAGAGCGCCTGACGCGTCTCCGAGAGGCCCTCCCGGGCCATGGAGCGGGCCGCGACCACCCGCTGCAGAACCTGGTCCCGGAATTCCCCCGCGGGCTCCCTCTCGATCAGCAGGCGCGCGGCCTCCAGGTGCACCAGCTGCGCGGAGAGGCTGTGCGCCAGCACGTCGTGGATCTCCCGGGCGATCCTGGAGCGCTCGTCCAGCGCGGCGGTCTCCGCCTCCGCCACTCTGGCCGCCCTCTCCTGGGCCAGCATCCGCCGCGCGTTGCCGCGGGCCTCGGCATCCAGGCGGAGCACGTACCCGGCGAGGCAGAGCCCTGCCGTGGTCACCGCGGTGGTCATCCAGTCGTCCATGTCGACCACCGCGTAAGCACCGAGGGCCACCGCTGTGGCCGGGACTCCCGCGGAGAGAGGCAGCCGTTCCAGCGAGGTGACCGCGCAGGCGCACCAGAGCACCGTCGCGGGCACGACGGCCGCCGCCTGCCCCGCACCGAACGCGGCCAGCATCAGCAGCCCGAGCAGGCCGAGCGACGGCCACAGACGGTGGGCGAGCGTGGTCCGGAAGAAGGCGACCGCGAGCAGTGCGCAGACGAACACCCCGAGAATCCCGACAACGATCTCCCAGGGCCCGAACGACCCGCTGGTGAAGGTCCCCCACAGCATCAGAGTGAGCAGGGCGGCCCGTACCGACCAGGCGATCCCGGTTCGCGCGCGGCTGCGGGTGTCCCGCTCGAGTGCCTCGCGCGAAGGCCAGCTCGTCCAGGCGGCGCGCGTCACACGAGGTCCTTCCGTTCCTGCCGGACCGGGACGCCGGCAGGAGCCCCACCGTACGGCGCGGGTATCGCCGCGGCCCGCTGCGCCATCAGCCCCTCCCGTACCAGCAGAGTCGCCCCGAGAGCCGCCATCAGGGCCGGGCTGTCCTGACGCACGCCCAGTACGACCGCTATCCCGTACAGAGCCGCCCGCAGGCCCAGTCCACCGGACCAGACCATGGCGGTGGCTTTGGTCCCCTTGCTCCACACAGAGCCGTCCTCGGCACGCCAGACGCGGGAGGTCCAGGCCCATCCGGCGCCCGTCACCACTCCGACCAAGATCTCGGCGCACAGCACGGTGGCCGAAGCTGTCCGATGGTGCTGGTCAATGAGGCCGGGCTCGCGCACGGCCATGACGAGCAGGACGGCGGGCAGGACCCACCGGCGCCCGTCGCCGGAGATCCGCTGTGCCGAGCACTGGCGGACCACGACGAGCGCGATGACCGCGACGATCACCAGGGCATTGACGAGCCCGGGCATGGGCACCTCCGAGATGCGAGAAGTTCTGCACCTCCGAAGCTACGGAAAGGCCCGGCTCAGCAGATCGGCTCCCGGGTGGATCATGGGTGGAGAAGCCGTCTCCACCCACGGGTGGAGACGACGTCCGGGAGCGACGCTCAGACGTCGATGCGTGAGCGGTCCAGCGTGGCCGCCGAACTGGTGATGAACTCCTTGCGCGGCGCCACCTCGTTGCCCATCAGCAGGTCGAAGACCTTCTCGGAGGACTCCAGGTCACCGATGTTGATCCGCCGCAGCGTGCGGTGGCGCGGGTCCATCGTGGTCTCCGCGAGCTGGTCGGCGTCCATCTCGCCCAGGCCCTTGTAGCGCTGGATCGAGTCCTTGTAGCGGATGTTCTTCCGCTGGAGCTCCAGCAGCCTCTGGCGCAACTCGTTGTCCGAGTACGTGTAGATGTACTTGTCCTGGCCCTTCTTCGGCTGGACCAGCTCGATCCGGTGGAGCGGGGGCACCGCGGCGAAGACCCGGCCGGCCTCGACCATCGGCCGCATGTACCGCTGGAAGAGCGTCAGCAGCAGGATGCGGATGTGGGCGCCGTCGACGTCCGCGTCGACCAGCAGCACGATCTTGCCGTACCGGGCGGCGTCGATGTCGAAGGTCCGCCCGGAGCCGGCTCCTATGACCTGGATGATCGCTCCGCACTCGGCGTTCTTCAGCATGTCGGAGACCGACGCCTTCTGAACGTTGAGGATCTTGCCGCGAATCGGCAGGAGTGCCTGGAACTCGCTGTTCCGTGCGAGCTTCGCCGTACCGAGCGCGGAGTCGCCCTCCACGATGAACAGCTCGCTGCGCTCCACGTCGTCGCTGCGGCAGTCGGCGAGCTTCGCCGGGAGCGAGGACGACTCCAGCGCCGTCTTGCGCCGTTGGGCGTCCTTGTGCTGACGGGCCGCGATCCGGGTGCGGGCGGCCGCCACCGCCTTGTCGAGGACGGCCCTGGCCTGCGCCTTCGCGTCCCGCTTGGTGGAGGTCAGGAACGCCTTGAGCTCCTTGGCGACGACGTTGGCGACGATCCGGTTGGCCGCGGATGTGCCCAGCACCTCCTTCGTCTGGCCCTCGAACTGCGGCTCCGCCAGGCGTACGGTCACGACCGCGGTGAGGCCCTCCAGGGCATCGTCCTTGACGATGTCGTCCTCGGCCACCCGCAGCAGCTTCGCGGAGCGCAGCACCTCGTTGACCGTCTTGGTCACGGAACGCTCGAACCCGCTCACGTGGGTGCCGCCCTTGGGGGTGGCGATGATGTTGACGAAGGACTTCAGGTTCGTGTCGTACCCGGTGCCCCAGCGCAGGGCGATGTCGACGCCCAGCTCGCGCGTGACCTCGGTGGCCGTCATGTGCCCACGGTCGTCCAGAACCGGGACGGTCTCCTTGAAGGTGCCCTGCCCCGTCAGTCGCAGAACGTCGCAGACGGCCTTGTCCTGCGCGAGGTACTCGCAGAACTCGCTGATGCCTCCGTCGAAGCGGAAGGTCTCCTCCGTCTTGCCTGCGCCTTCCAGCCCCCGCTCGTCGCGCACGACGATGGTCAGGCCAGGGACGAGGAAGGCCGTCTGGCGGGCCCGCTGGTGGAGCGTCTCCAGGTTGAGCTTGGCGTCCTTCAGGAAGATCTGCCGGTCGGCCCAGTACCGCACTCTCGTGCCGGTGCGGGCCTTCGGGACACGCTTGCCCTTGCGCAGCCCGTTGGCCGGATCGAACGGACTGTCCGGGCCCTGCTCCGTGAAGATCCCCGGGACGCCGCGCCGGAAGCTGATCGAGTGGGTCGCGCTGTTGCGGTCGACCTCGACGTCGAGCCTGGCGGAGAGGGCGTTGACCACGGAGGCGCCCACGCCGTGCAACCCGCCGGAAGCGGCGTACGAGCCGCCTCCGAACTTGCCTCCGGCGTGCAGCTTGGTCATCACGACCTCGACGCCGGACAGGCCGGTCTTGGGCTCGACGTCGACCGGGATGCCCCGGCCGTTGTCCCGGACCTCGACTGAGTTGTCGTCGTGGAGGACGACCTCGATGTGGTCGCAGTACCCGCCGAGAGCCTCGTCGACGGAGTTGTCGATGATCTCCCAGAGGCAGTGCATCAGGCCGCGGCTGTCGGTGGACCCGATGTACATGCCAGGGCGCTTACGAACCGCTTCGAGCCCCTCGAGTACGAGCAGGTGCCGCGCGGTGTAGTTGGAACCGTCTCGGTCTGCTCCGGTCAGCAGCGCAGTGGACGGCACGGACGTATCGGCGGTCACGCGGTTCGCTCCTCGCTGAATTTCATTTGGGGCCCAGTGGGTCACGGGCTCGCTTCGTTTGCCGCTGTGAGGGTACCGATGCCTGGTGGAGCGGGTGAAACGCCACCCTCGAAGAACCCTCACACTAAACCAGATTCGCATGTACGTTCGATCGCTCCTGGGGGTGACGTGCACATCACGTTCCCTTCCAGGCATGAACCATTTAGGCTCCGGGCACGTCCTCATGAACAACCGGCAAGCCAGCCGGCCCGGACTGACCAAGCCAAGCAACGCGAAACCGTAGCGCCACGCAATACGGCACATTCGCCGCGAACCGGCAACAGACAGCCATACCGAGAAGAAGTTTCGAAGAAAAGCCACGAGCGGGAACGTTTTCGGCCTGGTTGGATGTTGACCCTGGTACGACAGCTCGTCGAGCTAGAGAAGAGGCGACGTGACTACTGTTCTGACCCCCGCGAGCCCGCTGACCGCAGCAGACCGCTGTGACCGTTGCGGCGCCCAGGCCTACCTGCGCGTCGTTCTCATCAGCGGCGGTGAACTGCTCTTCTGCGCCCACCACGGTCGCAAGTTCGAGCCGGAACTCAAGAAGATCGCCGCGGAAATACAGGATGAGACGGACCGGCTGACGGCCGTGCAGGCCCAAGCCGCCGAAGAGGAACACTGACACCTCGCATCCACGACGAGCCAGGGGCCGGTCCCGGACCGGCCGACGGGCGGCCTCCCCTGTCGAGGGAAGCCGCCCGTTCTCGTACCTGCGGAGCCTCTGCCGGTCAGTCGGCAGCTGCCATCCAGTCGATGGCAGCGGAGATCCGCGTGTAGACGCCGGGGCTCCCGGCGCGTCCGCAGCCGTTCCCCCACGACACCAGCCCCACGAGCCGCCCCTGGGCCACCAGAGGCCCTCCGCTGTCCCCCTGGCAGGCGTCGTACCCGCCCTCGGGTTCGCCCGCGCAGAGCATCGACGAGGCGTCGTACGTGCCGTTCCTGCCGCCCGGGTAGGCCTGCCGGCACGAGCTGTCGGACAGGATGCTCACCGGGGCGGACCTGAGCGACGACGCGTAGTCGCCGGAGCCCGTGGTGTCACCCCAGCCGTAGACGACCGCCGGGGTGCCCGCCTTGTACGCGGAGTCACCGGCCTTGGCCAGGGGAATGGTGTCCCCTTCCGGCAACGCCTCGGAGAGCGTCAGCACTGCGACGTCCCCACTGTTGGTGGTGGCGTCGAACCCAGGATTGACCCACGTCCCGCCGACCGGGATCTCCTTGCCGCCGGTGCCGTTGAGCTCGTCCCGGCCCGAGATGATCCGCAGGTCACTCACCTGGTCGACATCGGTGCCCAGCGCTTCACGGCTCAGGCAGTGCGCGGCGGTGAGCACCTTCTTGGGCTCCACCACGACACCACCGCAGAACTGGCCGGCCCTGGTACCTCCGAACCGGTCACGGCTGGACAGCGCCACTACCCACGGGCTGTCGGCGACGTGCGCGGGCTGCCCTCCGATGACGATGCTGTCCGCGACCGCCGGGGCGGGGGAGGCGAGCGGTATCACGGCCGTGGCGGCGGCGAGGGCGAGCGCCCCTGTCATGGTGCGGACGACGGTGCGGGACATGCGTACTCCTGACTCTGTGATGGATGCTGCCTACCCAGAGTCATTCTGCCGACGCCGATGCGCACGTCCGCCTCGCACGGAGGGGCCCACGATTTTCAGGATCTGAAACAGGCCGAGGGCCCGGCTCCCTATGAGATCCGGGCCCTCACTGCTTGTGATACCGCTGCCGACCTAGTCGAGGTAGTCGCGCAGAACCTGCGAACGGGACGGGTGGCGAAGCTTCGACATGGTCTTGGACTCGATCTGACGGATGCGCTCGCGTGTCACGCCGTAGACCTTGCCGATCTCGTCCAGCGTCTTCGGCTGCCCGTCAGTCAGGCCGAAGCGCATGGAGACCACACCGGCCTCGCGCTCGGACAGCGTGTCCAGCACCGAGTGCAGCTGCTCCTGGAGCAGCGTGAAGCTCACCGCGTCCGCCGGGACGACAGCCTCGGAGTCCTCGATCAGGTCACCGAACTCGCTGTCCCCGTCCTCACCCAGCGGGGTGTGGAGGGAGATCGGCTCGCGGCCGTACTTCTGGACCTCGATGACCTTCTCGGGGGTCATGTCGAGTTCCTTGGCCAGCTCCTCCGGGGTGGGCTCGCGGCCCAGGTCCTGGAGCATCTGACGCTGGACGCGCGCCAGCTTGTTGATGACCTCGACCATGTGCACCGGGATACGGATGGTGCGGGCCTGGTCGGCCATCGCGCGGGTGATCGCCTGACGGATCCACCAGGTGGCGTACGTGGAGAACTTGTAGCCCTTGGTGTAGTCGAACTTCTCCACCGCGCGGATCAGACCGAGGTTGCCCTCCTGAATCAGGTCCAGGAAGAGCATGCCGCGGCCGGTGTAGCGCTTGGCCAGCGAGACCACGAGGCGGAGGTTGGCCTCCAGCAGGTGGTTCTTGGCCCGGCGGCCGTCCTCGGCGATGATCTCCAGCTCGCGCTTGAGCTTGGGGGCGAGCTTGTCCGAATTCGCCAGCTTGTCCTCGGCGAACAGGCCCGCCTCGATTCGCTTGGCGAGCTCGACCTCCTGCTCGGCGTTGAGGAGCGGGACCTTACCGATCTGCTTCAGGTAGTCCTTGACCGGGTCGGCCGTGGCACCGGCGACGGCGACCTGCTGCGCGGGCGCGTCGTCCTCGTCGTCGTCGGAGAGGACGAAGCCCTTGTTCTCGCCCTCGCCCTCTTCTTCCTCACCCTTGCCGGCCTTGACCTCTTCGACGACGTCGTCGCCGTCGAGGATCTCGTCGTCCTGCTTGCCGGCCTTCTTCGAGGCTGTCTTCTTGGCAGCCGTCTTCTTCGCTGCGGTCTTCTTCGCAGCCGTCTTCTTGACTGCGGTCTTCTTGGCGGGCGCGGCTGCGGGGGCGTCCTCGGCAGCCGGGTCCGCCGGCTCGGCGGCGGTGGGGGCAGCAGGAGCCGCGACAGTCCGCGTCACCGCCGTCTTGGCCGCGACGGTCTTGGTGGCGGTGCGCTTGGCCGGGCTCTTCGCTGCGACGCTCTTGCGGGCGCGCTTCGACGGCTCCGCGGCACTGACCATCAGCGTCACACCCTCTTCCTCGAGGATCTGGTTGAGGCTGCGCAGAACGTTCTTCCACTGGGTTGGCGGAATCTGGTCAGCCTCGAAGGCCCGACGCACGTCGTCGCCGGCGATCTGCCCATCAGCCTTTCCCCGCTCAATGAGCGCCATCACAGATTCGGACTCGGCGATCTCCGGCGGGAGCGTACGGGATGTGCTGGCCGACACGAACAACCTCTCGGAACGATGGAAACGGCTTCCGGCCCGGCCCGGAGAGGGCTGGAACCGACGACCGCCGGGCGGGGAATGCACCGACGGCGCGGGCTAGGCCTCAGAACTGCACAGCGCCCTGAACGACTGCTGTATTCCTTCTGCGACGGTCACCTCTTAAGTCATCGCGCTGTTTCGAGGAGTGTTACGTCCGATCCGCGTGGCCCGAGTCACACCCCATTTCGCGATGAACACGACCAAGGCGACATCTCCCCGCCTGTGTGTCGCCGGACCGCCGGGTCCGACGACACGTGGCGCGTACACCCTGCCCGTGCCGCGCTCAGTGCTCGCGCGGCGCCGGCACCACTCGTTCCGCCTCGTGGTGACCCACCAGCAACTGGCGCATGGCCGCCTCGGCGCTCGCGGAGTCACCGGAGGCCAGGGCGTCGACAATACGCGCGTGGAGAGCGAGCGATGCCTCGCTCGGCCGGTCGCACGCCGTGGCCGGGCCTCCGGAGACCTGCAGCGCGGCGGAGACGATTCCGGAAAGGTGCTCCAGCATGCGGTTGCCCGCGGCCTGGATGAGCAGGGAGTGGAACTCGGAGTCGGCCCGGGCGCACGTGATCATGTCGCCCTGCCCCAGCGCATGCCCCATGATCTCGACCATGTCGGCAAGACGCTGCTGAATGTCCTCACGCCCGTGCCCCGCGGCGAGGCGCGCGGCGAGCGGCTCGATGGTCCACCTGAGATCACCCAGTTCACGGCGCTGGTCATCGCGCTGCGGACCGAAGGCACGCCACTCAATGATGTCTGGGTCGAGCAGATTCCAGTCACTGACCGGCCGGACCCGCGTCCCGACATTGGGACGGGCACTGACCAGCCCCTTCGCCTCCAGTACGCGCAGCGACTCCCGCACGACGGTCCTGGAAACCTCGAAACGCTGGCCGATCTCTTCCGGCACCAGCGGGCGGTCCGCACCGAGGTCACCGGAAACGATCATCTGTCCCAGTTGCTGGACAAGTTGGCCGTGCAGCCCGCGGCCACGGCTAGCCGATCCTCGTCGGCCCACACGGCCGAGCTCGGCATCGGAACCACCCCAGGAACGCGCGGCGGCACGCTCGCCGGCCGGCGCCTCCGCATAGGGGTAGCGGTCGAGTTCGCCCGGGCCGGCGAGGCCGGAATCGGCGGAGCGGGCGGTGGTCATCATGGTGTGCGCAAGGGTACTCACGCATCCTTTGTCGGCGGGTCCCAGCCCCCCCTTGAGGTCTTTGCTGAAAAGCACACGAAAGGGTGATCGGCACCCGCCCCTCAATTGACGCCTTACTGGTATAAACCGGACGATTCACAGAGTCTTCAGGATCTCGGCTCCCCGGCCACCCCTCCCGATCACCAACGGACCCTGCCACGAAGGCCGGTGAACAGGAACGCGCAGATGAGGGCCGCCAACGACAAGGCCAGGCCGGCTCCCACGGGCTGCGCCACGATCCGGACCGCGGCCAGCAGCCACCGGTCCGCCTCCCCCGGCCACTGGAGCCAGGCCAGTTCCCGCAGCCTGTCCGGAAACCCGGCCATCGAACGGGCGGTCGACGCCTTCGGCAGCCGCTCGATGAGCGGCACCATCACTACGGGTACGGCTAGCACGGCGGCGATACCCGCCGCCGCCACTCGGAAGACGCCGGCGGCCAGCAGCCCGGCCCAAGCACACCCGACGGTCAGGCCGGACCAGCTCACGGCCAGGGACACCGCGTTCGACGGGAGGTGCAGCCAGTCCCCGCCGTACACGATGCGCAGGGTCTCAACCGAGGCCGGCACCGCCAGCACCGCCAGCAGGAGCGCGACGCCACCGGACACCACCAGCTTGGCGAGGAGCAAGCCGAGTCTGCGGGGTACGGTCCCCCGGCCCGCGGCGAGTGCCGGATAGCGGAACTCGTCGCCGAAGGAGAGCGCCCCGAGCAGCCCGGCCCCGAGTGCGACGGGCGGGAGCGGAAGCAGCGCGGGCCAGGCGGCGATCACATGCGCCAACGGGGCCCGGCCGCCACGGGCCAGCACCAGGGAAAGGCCCACGGAAGCAAGGAGGACCACGGCCATGATCACCGTCGTGGACCGCACGCCGAACATGCGGCGCAGTTCGTAACGCACCGGCCGCAGGGGGCCTCGCGCCGGACGCCGTCTGATCGAGGGGGGAACCTCACTCCGCGCGGCCGGCCGGCCGGGTCGGGAAACGGGGCCAGGACTGTCAGCCGTGGCTGTACGCGACGAGACGCCGGGTACATCAGTCCCAGCTGTACGCGCCGCTCTCTGAGGCCCGACCGCGAACGCGGAGACTTCCGGGGGGCCGTCCGCGCCGTCGACCGCCGGCGCTCGGGCTGTGCCGCCGGGTCCCATGTCGCCCACCTCGTCGGCGAGCTGGTGGACCGGGAGCCCGTGCCGGAAGGCCGCGTCACCGACTTCGGCGCAAGTGCTGCCGTACACGGAGAGCTGGTTGCCGGCAGCTTCGGCGACGACTTCCACGGACCGCCGTGCAACTCGTGCTTCCCGGCTGACGATCGCGGCCAGGCGAGCTGCATGCGGGGAGCAGACAGCCACGCGGGGGCGCAGACGAGTACGGGAGAAGGCCGCCCCGTCCTGATCGGCGACCAGGCGTCCGCCGTCGATGGTCACCACGTGGCCGGCCGATCGGGCGGCCTCCTTGGGGTCACTGGTGGCGAACAGCACGGTTCCGCCCCGCTCGGCGTGCGACCGCAGCATGCCGTGCAACCAGTCGGCCTCCCTCGGAGACAGGCCCTCCACCGGGTCGTCCAGGAGGAGCGTATGGGGATCGCCAAGCAGCGCGCAGGCGAGCGCCAGCCGACGGTCCATACCGAGGGAGAGCCGACCGATGCGCTGGTCCCCCAGACCGGCGAGGCCGACGGCGGCGAGCAGTTCGTCCGCCCGGGACGCGGGAGCGCCCGCCACGGCGCAGAGCATGCGCAGTTGCCCTCGCACCGTGCGCGCGGGATGCCCGGGCACGTCCCCCAGCACCACGCCCACCTCACCGGCCGGACGCGGCACGCGGTGCAGTGGCCGGCCCCGGAAATAGGTGATGCCCCGGCCCGGCTCCAGTTCCAGCATCAGCCTGAGGGCCGCGGTCTTACCGGAACCCGGCGCCCCCAGCAGCGCCGTGACGCAGCCCGGCTCGGCGTCGAAGGTGAGGTCGTCAACGGCGGGGGTTCGTCCACGGGTGCGGGCGCTGGTGAGTCCGATGGCCTGGAGCATCGCTTCTCTCGCAGGAAATGGGACGGCGCACGCGAGGCCGCCCGGCGGCGAGTGAGTACCGCAGCACGATAACCCGACATATACGACTTTTTGCGCAGGTTGAGACACTCGGCGCTTCGGACGACCGCGCCCTCCAGCCGGCTGCGGCCAACACCGGCCGGTCGGGGCCGCTCCCCCAGCGGCCCCGACCGGCCGGAAAGGCCCTAGACCTCGGGCCGCAGCATCGGCGGGTTGAGCACCGTCGCCGTCCCCGACCGGAACAGCTGAGCGGGTCGCCCCCCTTGGCGGGTGGTCGTCCCGCCGGTGGGCACCAGGAAGCCCGGCGTGCCCGTCACCTTGCGGTGGAAGTTCCTGGGATCGAGCACCACGCCCCACACCGCCTCGTACACCCTGCGCAGTTCGCCGACCGTGAAGGCGGGCGGGCAGAAGGCAGTGGCCAGTGAGGAGTATTCGATCTTGGAGCGGGCTCGCTCAACCCCGTCCGCGAGGATCCTCGCGTGATCGAAGGCCAGCGGCGCCTGTTGCTCACCGTCCGGGGCGAAACCGCCTTCGGGGCCGAATAGGTCCTCGACGGGTGCCCATCGCGCGCTGTTCGCGTCACCGCCCGCCCGGGGAGCAGGCAGATCGGGGGCCAGTGCGAGATGGGCGACGCTCACGACCCTCATCCTCGGATCCCGCGCCGGGTCCCCGTACGTGGCGAGCTGTTCCAGATGAGCGCCGTTGCCGACGGCGGGGGCGGCCGGGTCCTGCGCGCACAGTCCGGTCTCTTCGACCAGCTCCCGCGCCGCCGCGGCCCCGAGATCCTCGTCGGCCTTGACGAAGCCACCCGGCAGCGCCCACCTGCCCTGGAACGGGGTCTCACCCCGGCGCACCACCAGCGCGCACAGGGCATGTCGGCGGACCGTGAGCACGACCAGGTCGACGGTGACGGCGAACGGCGGAAAGCTCGACGGGTCGTAGAGCGGCATGCCGTGATCATAGTCGTCTTCCTGACGATAAACACACCCTTCCCCGCTACTCTTCGCCGGCTTCCGGAACCGGCTCCCTGGCGCTTCGGGACAGCGTCGGGCCCAGCCCGGCGTGCGGCGCCGGAACCCGGCGCCGCACGCCGCTCAACGGCCGGTCCCGATGCCTCGGCGCCCCCGCGTTCCGGGACGGACGGTTCGGCGCCGGCCCGCCGCACCCGGGCCGGGCCGGGTGGAAACGGAACGCGTCCTGGCGCGCCCGGCCGGGCGCACACGCGCGAGGCGGGCCGTTCCGGACGCCCCCGGACCCCGTGGCGAAGAGGCCGGGCGCACGCGCGCGGAACGGGCCCCCGCGACCCGTTCCGCGCTCCTGGTGTGCCGGGCCGTCCGCGTGCCGCGCTCGCCGCGCAGGCAGCGCCGCAGGGTTTCCGGGTCAAGGCCCTGGTTGCACGCCTCGTGCAGCAGCTGGGCGAAGGTGTAGTGCGGATCGGCGCGCAGTGCGAGCCCGAGAGCGACACGCGCGGCCGGTTCGTCGCCGGTCGACCAGGAGACCCAGCCCGCCAGGGTGAGAGGGGCCGCGGCGTGCTCCTCGTACGGACCGACGCAGCGGCGGGCCAGCGCGCGCCAGAGCCTCAACGCCGCATCCGCGTCCGTCCCTTCCATCCACTCGGCCGCCTTGTCGCGCGTTTCCCTGTCCTGGAGGCCGAGAATGACCGAGGCGGCCTCCTCGTCGGTGATCAGCCGGTCGTCGTTGATATCGGCCAGGGAGGGTGTCGCCGGGGGTGCCTGTCCGAGGCGGTCCATGATCCGGCGAGCGAGCTTCAGCGTGGCGGCGCCGATCTCCTTGCGGCGCTCCGGGTCGAACAGCAGGGGCACCATCGCACTGCCCGCCGAGTCGAGGGCCCGCAGCTGGGCGTCGTCCGAGGTGCGGGTGAGCGGTGCGAGCCGCGCCTCCATCTCGCGCAGTGATCCCCGCACCTGGATGCCCGCGTAGGTGGCTGCCGCCGCCATGACCGAAGTGCCGGGCACGGCCAGCGGGTTGCCCTCGGCCGGGCAGCAGCGGGCATCGGGGCAGACGTAGGACCAGAAGCGATTGCCCGAGATGCACAGCGCTTCGAGAACGGGCACGTCGAGGGCTCCGCAGGCGGTACGCAGTCGCTGGGCGAACGGCCGCAGGCGCTCCATGGTCCGGTTGCCCGTCTCGCCGTCCACCGGATCCTGGCAGAGGAAGAGGACGATGGCGTCCGGCCGTTCGCCGCGCCGCTCGCTGCCCTTGATCAGGCACTCGGCGAGCTGCTCGGCGATCGCGGGCCACTCCTGCGCGGACTGCGGGATCCCGAGCCTGAGCCGTCCACCGAACCGGCCCCGACCGCCGTGCAGGGCGACCATGACCACGCTGTCGTTCGGATGGAAGCCCATGAGATACGGAAGAGCGTCGGCCAGCTCGGCCGGACCTCGCAGGGTGATCTGCTGCTCTTCGGAAGGGCCGATGGGTTCGGGGTGCTTGTTCATGGCAGGACCGTCTCGCGGTTCACCGATCTCCGCCACCCCCTGTGGATAACTTATCCACAGAGAGTGATTGACTGTTCGCGGATGTCGGACCCATCGGGTTGCATGGAGGCATGACCAACGCAGACCGCGCAGAGCTCAGGGCTTCGGCCGACTCCGTACTGGCCCGACTTGTGGGTGACGCCACCGGCACCGCCCGGCTGCGTGAGGACCAGTGGCGGGCCATCGAGGCACTCGTCGCGGACAAGCGAAGAGCGCTGGTCGTTCAGCGCACGGGTTGGGGCAAGTCCGCGGTGTATTTCGTCGCGACCTCCCTGCTGCGTGCCCGCGGCTCCGGGCCGACGGTCATCGTCTCGCCGCTACTGGCGCTCATGCGCAACCAGGTTGCGGCGGCGGCCCGGGCCGGCATCAGCGCGCGCACGATCAACTCGTCCAACACGGAGGAGTGGGAGACCGTGCAGGCGGAGGTTGCCGCCGGTGAGGTCGATGTGCTGCTCGTCAGTCCCGAGCGGCTCAACAATCCCGATTTCCGGGACCATGTGCTGCCCCAGCTCTCCGCGGCCACCGGGCTGCTCGTCGTCGACGAGGCGCACTGCATCTCAGACTGGGGCCACGACTTCCGGCCCGACTACCGGCGGCTGCGGACGATGCTCGCCGACCTCCCCGCCGGCGTCCCGGTCCTCGCCACCACGGCCACGGCGAACGCCCGGGTCACCGCCGACGTGGCGGAGCAACTGGGCACCGGCGTCGGCACCGACGCGCTCGTTCTGCGGGGACCGCTGGACCGCGAGAGTCTGAGCCTCGGAGTACTGCGGCTGCCCGGCGCGGCGCACCGGCTGGCGTGGCTCGGCGACCACCTCAAGGAACTCCCGGGCTCCGGGATCATCTACACCCTGACGGTCGCGGCCGCCGAGGAGGTCACCGCCTATCTCCGCCAGTGCGGGCACACCGTCGCCTCCTATACCGGCCGCACGGAAAACGCGGAGCGGCAGCAGGCCGAGGACGATCTGCTGGCCAACCGGGTCAAGGCGCTGGTGGCGACCTCGGCTCTCGGCATGGGCTTCGACAAGCCCGACCTCGGCTTCGTCGTCCACCTCGGATCACCCTCCTCCCCCATCGCCTACTACCAGCAGGTGGGCCGTGCCGGACGCGGTGTCGGGCACGCCGAGGTGCTTCTCCTGCCGGGCAAGGAGGACGAAGCCATATGGAAGTACTTCGCGTCGGTCGCCTTCCCGCCGGAGGAGCAGGTGCGTCGCACCATCGACGCGCTGGCGCAGGCCGGGCGGCCGCTCTCGCTGCCCGCCCTGGAGCCACTGGTCGACCTGCGGCGCACACGGCTGGAGACCATGCTCAAGGTGCTCGATGTCGACGGGGCGGTCCGGCGGGTGAAGGGTGGCTGGACGGCTACGGGCGAGCCCTGGGTCTACGACGCCGAGCGGTACGCCTGGGTGGCCCGGCAGCGGGAAGCCGAGCAGCAGGCCATGCGCGACTACGCCACGACCGACGGCTGCCGGATGGAGTTTCTGCGCCGGCAACTGGACGACGAGGAGGCGACCGCGTGCGGGCGTTGCGACAACTGCGCCGGTGCGCGGTTCGACGAGAAGGTGTCCTCCGCCGCGCTGGACACCGCGAAGGGGGAGCTCGGCCGGCCGGGCGTGGAGGTGGAACCACGGAAGATGTGGCCTACCGGGCTCGCATCGGTCGGTGTCGAACTCAAGGGCCGTATCCCGGCGGGTGAGCTCTCCGGTACGGGTCGGGCTCTGGGCAGGCTCTCCGACATCGGGTGGGGCAATCGGCTGCGCCCGATGCTGGGCGCCCAGGCGCCGGACGGCCCGGTGCCCGACGATGTCGCCGACGCCGTGGTGTCCGTGCTGGCCGACTGGGCCCGGGGCCCCGGCGGCTGGGCATCAGGGGCCGAGGACGCCACGCCCCGCCCGGTCGGTGTCGTCACTGTCGCGTCGATGAGCAGGCCCCAGCTCATCGAATCCCTGGGCAGGCGCATCGCGGATGTGGGCCGCATGCCTCTGCTCGGGCGGGTGGACCTGGCTCCGGGCGCCGACGACGTCCGGACGTCGCAGACCAACAGCGCCCAGCGTGTCCGGGCTCTGCACGAGAAGCTGGTCGTGGGGCCGGAGCTGGCGGAGTCCTTGGCGGCCGCGGGCGGGCCGGTACTGCTCGTGGATGATCTCTCGGACACCGGCTGGACCCTCGCCGTGGCGGCGCGGCTGCTGCGGCGTGCAGGGGCGAAGGCGGTGTTTCCGCTGGTCCTCGCTGTTCAGGCGTGACGGGGGCGTCAGCCGTGGCAGGTCTGGGCAGGGATATCCGTGTCATTCCGGCTGATTACCGTCAGCCGCTTCAATTGCTCGTTGCCGCCTGCCGATACGCCAGGAAGAATTGGACTCGCTCCCCGCACGGTCCTTTCGCGGGCCCGAAAGGGCTGTGCCGCGGCGCGCCCTCACCCGACCCTGCCCGCATCGTGGGCGCGTATGCGAAGGGAGGACCGTGACCTTCGGATTCGCTCCGTCCGCAGCCATGTCGGCAGGCGCCGACTCCGCCAACCGCATTTCCCGAATGCTCGAACCGGCCGAGTGGGCAGCGGCAGGCATACCTCTGCTGCGCAGTCCGCGGGAGGTGGTCAGCGGGCTGCACGCCAGACATCGGCCGACCCCCGCCACCGCCGTGGTCGCCGTCCTGGACCACGAGGAGCGCCTGGCGGCGAGCGCCTCGTTCGCCCGCCGCTCGGTGACGGCGGACGGCTGGGAATTCCGGAACTCGCTGCTGGCGCACCTGCGCCGCGTCATCCCGCACGATCTGCGCCGCCGTACGCCCGTCCGCACCGCGGTGCTGCTCTACTGCCGCGAGGGCGACGAGCGTTGGACGGAGGAGGACGGAGCGTGGATGTGGGGACTGCGGGACGCCTGCACCTTGCACGGGTTGCGGTGCGGCGCGTACATCACACTGACCAGCGGCGGCTGGCAGGTGCTGGGCGAGGGCCGCGGAGGGCGTCGCCCGAGCTCCATCTCGCAGCCTTCCTCGCTCGCCGACACCTCGCTGGACCGGGATCAGGTGCCGTCGCGCAGGGGTGGAGGCGCCGCACAGGCACTGCACCGGTCCGCCGCTCGTTGAGCGCACACCGCCCGGCCGCTCCCACAGGCAGCCGGGTCGGTGAACGCGTACGGGTCACCACGAGCCGGAAGCCGCGGTCGCCGCCCATGCGGCGTCCGCGTGGCTCAGACGCCGGCGCCGAGCGCGGCGTTGATGTGCTGCGGCTCGCCGCAGACGATCAACAGCGTGCGAGCGGACTCCCGGGCGTTGGACAGCGCCCGCGTGGCGGCGTCGTCTGCCGGGCCGTTGACCGCGACGACCACCACGGGCCGGGGCTTGACCTGGTCCGCTGCCGCGGCAGCGGCGAAGAAGACGTCGTCGCCCGCTTCCTGGTGGGCCCAGTAGGCGGCTTCGCCGAAGGACAGCTCGTGGACGGCCCACGGGTGCTGTCCGCCCGTGGTCAGCACCAGGATGTCGCCGGGCGCGCGGCCTGAGTCGAGCAGCAGGTCCACCGCCTCGTCCGCGGCGTCGAGTGCGCCGTCGGCCGATGCGGGGATGATCTGGAGCTGCGGTGCGGAACGATTCTCCGGCCGCGCCGCCTGGGGTCGGCCGGAGGTGGGGTGCTGGCGCTGCGCCGGGGGCGCAGGCCGGGGCGCGGGGCCAGGACGACCGGGGCGCGGCGTGGCCGCTGTACGCGGACCGGGTACGGGACGAGGGGTCGACGCGGCGCGGCCGGTGGCCGGGGTGGCGCGGGGACCCTGGGCGCTCTCGTGAATCTGAGGCTCCTCGGGGATGAGAGGCATGGGTGGTTGTCTATCAAACGCCGACGCCTCGGGCATCAGCGGGTGGGCACATGTGCGCGATCAGAAGTCGAAGCCGAGCTGGCCCCCGCTTTCCAGTGCGGCCGCCTCCGCGGAGAAGCGGACCTTCTTCAGGTGCTGCCACCGGGGCAGCGCGTCGAGGTAGGACCACGAGAGACGGTGGTGGGCGGTGGGCCCACGCTCCTCCAGTGCGGCCCTGTGCACGGGGGACGGGTAGCCGGCGTTGGTGTCGAATGCGAAGTCGGTGTACTCGCCGTTCTCCGCGCCGAGTTCGGCCATCACGGCGTCCCTGCGGACCTTCGCGATCACCGATGCCGCGGCCACCGCGATGCAGGACTGGTCGCCCTTGATGACGGTACGAACCTGCCAGGGGCTGCCGAGGTAGTCGTGCTTGCCGTCGAGGATCACCGCGTCGGGGCGGACGGGCAGCGCCTCCAGGGCGCGCACGGCGGCGAGGCGGAGTGCGGCGGTCATGCCGAGTTCGTCGATCTCCTGGGGTGAAGCGTCGCCGAGGGCGTACGCGGTCACCCAGCTCTCGAGCAACGGGGCGAGTTCGGCCCGGCGCTTCGGGCTGATCAATTTGGAGTCGGTGAGCCCGGCGGGGGGCCTGCGCAGGCCGGTGATCGCCGCGCACACGGTGACGGGGCCCGCCCACGCTCCGCGTCCGACCTCGTCGACACCTGCGACGGTCTTGGCGCCGGTGGTGGCGCGCAGTGAGCGCTCGACGGTATGCGTGGGTGGTTCGTACGGCATGGCGTCTGTCAGCGTACGCCGGTGGGAACGCCAGGAACACCCCGGGGGCGCCCCTCGGACGCCCGCGACGGTGCCCGCGCGCCCGGCGAGTCGTCGCACGACTCGGGACGCGCGGCTTCGGGTCGGGCCTCAGAGCGCGCTGGAACGAAAGAACGGCACGGCGACCTGGTCGATCAGCGCCTCGATCTCCGCGTCGTTCCACTCGCTGCCGCACACCTTGGTGCGGTACATCATCATCGCGGGGATCACGTCGAAGGCCAGCTCGTTCATGGCCCAGGGTCCCACCTCGCCCCGCTCGACCCCCCGGCTCACCACTTCTCTGATGAGCTCGGTCGACGGACGGATCACCCCGTCGAGGATTACGGACTGGAAGCGTTCAGCCGTTCCGGCGTCGCATTCGTGAATGACCGAGCGCAGGGCCGAGCCGGAGGTGGAGAGCATCGCGTCACGCATGCCGCGGCACAGCTGGTAGAGGTCGTCGCGGACGTTGCCCGAGTCCGGGGCCCGGCCAAGTGCCGGCATGGCGCTGCGCAGCGCCTCGGCGACCAGCTCCTCCTTCGAGGACCAGCGTCGGTAGATCGCAGCCTTTCCCGTCTGGGCACCGGCGGCGACGCCTTCCATCGTCAGGCCGTTCCAGCCGACCGTACTCAGCGCTTCCAGCGCCGCCTCAAGGATCGCGCGTTCCAGCACGGATCCCCGGCGGCGCAGGGACACCACCGGCTGCCGAGCGGTGGCGGCCGATCGCGAAGTGACCATGATCTTCTCTCCATCAAACAGGTTCGGTTCGCCTCCGCGAATTCTCCGACCACAGGGAATCGGCGGGTGCGGAGGCAGGGAGGCGGCGCGGGGGTCGAGCAGCCCCCGGCCGGAATCGACGGCTCCGGGCGCATCCGTCAACAAGATCGCAGTGAACGCTTGCGTTCACTGGAGGGGACTCAGTAGCGTCGGCCGAACAGTGAACGGAGCCGTTCACTAATTCTCTTGTGGGGGACCTTCAGTGACAACCTCTCAGTTAGACGCACGGAGCACGCCGGGTGCGGCTCGCCGGCAAGGCCGCCCGGGGGTCGCCCTTGCCGTCATCGCCGCCTGTCAGTTGATGGTTGTGCTCGACTCCACAATCGTCAACATCGCGCTCCCGCACATCCAGGACGCCCTGAGTTTCTCGACCACGGATCTGTCCTGGGTCCTCAGCGCCTACACGCTCACCTTCGGCGGACTGCTGCTGCTCGGCGGCCGGGCCGGTGACATCCTCGGCCGCCGCCGGGTGTTCATGGCCGGCATTCTCATCTTCACCCTCGCCTCGCTGCTGGGCGGATTCGCCCAGGAGCCCTGGCAGCTGCTCACCGCTCGCGCGCTCCAGGGCATCGGCGGCGCCATCGCCTCACCCACCTCTCTCGCACTGATCACCACGACGTTCCCCGAGGGCCCCGAACGCAACCGCGCCTTCGGCGTGTTCGCTGCGGTGTCGGCGGGTGGCGGCGCGATCGGGCTTCTGGCGGGCGGAATGCTCACCGAGTGGCTGGACTGGCGCTGGGTCTTCTTCGTGAACGTGCCGATCGGCGTGCTGATCGCGTTCCTGGCTCCGATGTACATCAACGAGTCCGACCGGCACTCGGGCCGCTTCGACATATCGGGTGCCCTGACCTCGACCCTGGGCATGGCCTCGCTGGTCTACGGGTTCATCCGGGCCTCCGAGGAGGGGTGGCGGGACTCGCTCACGCTGGCTTCGTTCGGCGCCGCGGTGGTTCTGCTCGCCGCGTTCGTTCTCGTGGAGATGAAGGCCAAGGAGCCGATCACCCCCTTGCGGATGTTCGCCGACCGGAATCGTTCGGGTACGTACGTGATCATGCTCAGCTTGGCCGCCGCCATGTTCGGCATGTTCTTCTTCATCGTGCTGTTCGTGCAGAACGTCCTGGCCTACAGCCCCATCGAATCCGGACTGGCCTTCCTGCCCGTGACGGTCTCGATCATCATCGGAGCGGGGCTCTCCCAGCGGTTCCTGCCGGTTCTGGGACCCAAACCGTTCATGATCACTGGTTCGGCACTGGCCGGCGCGGGCCTGTTCTGGCTCACGTTCATCTCTTCGGACAGCTCCTACGTGGCGGGAGTCCTCGGCCCGATGCTCGTGTTCAGCTTCGGCATGGGGCTGAACTTCGTGACGCTGACCCTGACCGCGGTTTCCGGAGTCGCCCAGCACGAAGCCGGTGCGGCGTCCAGCCTGCTCAACGCGAGCCAACAGGTGGGCGGCTCGCTGGGACTGTCCATCCTGGTCACGGTCTTCGGCACGGCCAGTCGCAACGAGGCAGAGAAGCAGGTGCCCTCGTTCCTGGCACAGGCGTCGCCGGAGCAGAAGGCGCAGTTCGCCAAGACCCGGGAGCTGCGGGGGAACTGGGGCCACGCGGTGCTCACCGAGGGCATATCCACCGCGTTCCTGGCGGCGGTTGCCATGGCGACTCTCGCCCTGCTGACCGCATTGCTGGTCATCCGCGTGCGCAAGAGCGACCTGGACGCGCTGAGCGGCAAAGCCGCTGCGGGAGGGCCGGTGGCCTAGCGCGGCGGACGCGACGGCGGTTGCGGGCCGCCTCCCGAGGAGGCGACCCACATGATCGGTGCCGCCGGCGCCGCCGAAACGAGGCGCGCGGGTGCACCGATACCTCCTCTCCGGCGGGGCCGGGATCCGGGATCAGTACGGGTCGTACGGGTCGTAGTCGTCGCCCGTGCCGCCGCCGCGCGTGTCGCCGTTGTCACCGGAGCTCAGGCCCCGGCAGTCGAGCGCACGGTAGCCGGGGTCCCAGTCGCCGAGAATGTCCCGGGCTCGCCTCTCGCCCCAACTCGTCGCGTACCAGGGCTCGTCGGAGTCCAGGAGCGTCCGCTGGATGTCCTGCAGAGCACAGGAACGCAAGGGTTCGGGCAGGGTGTCGAGTGCGGGTACCGCGTCGGCCGACAGGCCCTTGAGGTACTCGATGTCGATCGAATGGTCGTTCCTGTAACGCTGGACGTTCTGCTCGGCGATGAGACCGTCGGGCGAGACGAGGCCGAAGGCCAGCACGCCGACGGCGGCGCTCGCCGCGACCGCGCGCGGCAGCAGCCGGGAGCCGAAGACACCGGCCGCCATGATCAGGACAAGGACCACGCCGAGCCACAGTTCCACGGCGGCCACGGAGATCCTCAGTCTGGTCAGACCGTAGGCGTCGACGTAGAGGTCCATGCGTCGAAGGGCCGAGGCGACCACGACGAGCGTGAGCAGGCACAGGATGCCGAGCACGGCGCGGACGAGGGTGCGGTCCCGGGCGCCGCCGCGCGGTGCCCAGCGAAGCGCCAGCGCGATGACACCGAGCGTGAGCACCGTGGCCCAGAGCAATTGCCAGAAGCCCTGGCGGGCGTACTCGGAGTAGCTGAGGTCCGTCTCGGCCATCACCTTGTCGTAACCGCCGAGGAGCACCGTGAGCTGAATGGCGAGGAAGGCGGCGAAGAGGAGGTTCAGGACAATCAGCGGGATCGCCCATTCCAGCCGCCCGCGCGCCTTGCCCGGCCGTAGGGACACCCCGTCCCAGCGGACCGGGGCGGCGGCGGTGTAGGCAGCGGCGAGCGCGCCTACGAGTCCGAGGAGGCCAAGGAAGATCCGCCACGGGCTGTCACCGACGGATACATCGGGGGTGAGGTTCCCCAGCAGGTCGGCGAAGGCGGCGTCGGCGCTCGCGAAGAGCGCACCGAACACGATGAGCAGGACCACGGCCACGGCCACGGACCGGAACAGGACCCCGAAGTGCCCCCGTGACCCCGACATGCGGTCGCGCACACCCCGGGCGCCCCAGCCCAGCGCCGGGGACAAGGAGGCGAACAGACCGAGGGACGAGCCGAGGAAGACGCCGAGCCAGCTCTTGCTGCCGTGCAGCGCCAGCGAGCCGAGCGCCAGAGCGGACACGATCGCGAGGAACGTGGGCCAGCCGGCGTCCCGAAGTGCCGGGACGCCCAGCAGCACCAGTCCCCCGATCCCCCACACCGCGGTCCATGGGCGCAGCGTGCGGCCGGCCGCACGCGCGGCGATGTACGCCCCGGCCGAAGCGGGCAGCGCCACGAGAAGCAGGTTCAGCCCGATACCGTCCCCCAGCAGCGCCGTGCTGAGCAGTGCCGTCGCGAGAGCGGCCACGAGGGTGCCGGTGTGGACGGGCCCCGGCTTCATGGCCCGGAGCCGCGTGACCAACGAGGGAGGCGGAGCTGCCCAGGGAGTTGCCTGCCTCGGTCCACCCGGTTGCTGCGCCGCGTAGGCGGGGATCCTCGGCGGCTCGGGCGCCGCCGCGGGCACACCCTGCCCCGAGGTCGCGTCGATGGTGGCGCGCGCGGGCTCTGCGTCGGCATCGGGTGCGACGGCCGGCATGGGGATGCGACTGTCCGCCTGCGCGCCGGCGAGCCGGGTGGCCCTCCCGGTCGCCTCGGACTGCGACGGCTGCGACGGCTCCGACGACTGCGAGGTCGCGGTCTCGGATCCCGCGCCCGATGCCGGGCGGTCCGACGTGGACGCTGCGTCGGGAGCCCGCTCCTCCGGAGACTCCGACCCCAAGGCGTCCGACGGCCCTGTGCCCGGCGGACCCGGGGTGCCCGGCGGCCTTGTGCCCGGCGGCCCCGAGGTGTCCGGCCCGGGCCGGGACGAGGCGGATTCCTCCGGCGCGGGCTCGGGATTGGATGAAAATGAACCTGACGGTATTTCGGACATGGGACCCCTCCCCACCGGGGTCCGCCCACGCGTGCCTCTGGACAGCGCGCGGCCCCCGGCGTCTCATTCGGTGCGCACCCGGGGCCATGATCACCGAGGGCGGCGTGGCCGAAAGAGTAACCCCGTGTCACAGCCACCGGCCGTGAGAGGCCGTGCTGTGGCAGGACCGTGACAGTCACGGGCGATGGCCAGGCGACCACACCCCAAGGCCGGGCAGCCGCGCCCGAGCCCTGTGCCGCCCGCCCTGGGCGAAGCCGGCCGTCCCCGGTCGATGCCGCCCGCCCCTGGGCGAAGCCGGCCGCCCCTGGGCGAAGCCGGCCGTCGCGCGCCGGACCGGCTACTGCCTCGTGCCGCCCGGCAGGGCCTCTGCTCCCGCAGACCACTCCGGCAGAGCTTCGGTCTTGGCCGCCCAGCTCGCCGGAGGCGCGCCCGCGGTGGTCGCCGCGACCACTCCGCCGACGATGGCGCAGGTGGTGTCGACGTCGCCGCCGGCCTGGGCGGTCACCCAGAAGGCCCTTTCGAAGTCGCCGAGGCTCCGGGCCGCCGACCACAGGGCGAACGGGACGGTGTCGTGCGCGCTGGTGCGGCGTCCGTTGCCGAGAACCGCCGCGACGGTGCCCGCGTCCTCGTAGTCCAGCATGTCGCGGGCCCGCCGCAGCCCGGCACCGACGGCGCTGCGCGGGACGAGCGCGACGACCCCGTCCAGCAGGTCCTCCGGAGCCGGTGGCCCGGCCGGTGAGGCGACGAGCGCCGCGGCGGCGGCGACGGCCATCGCACCGACGACGGCCTCACGGTGCTGGTGCGTGGTGTACGAGGAGATCTCGGCCTGGTGGGTGGCCTGCTCGGGGTCGTCCGCGTACCAGGCGCCGAGCGGCGCGATGCGCATCGAGGAGCCGTTCCCCCAGCTGCCCTGCCCCTTGAACAGGGAGGAGGCGAGCTCGCGCCAGTCGCCGCCCTCGCGGACCAGGCGGAGCATGCGGTTGACGGCGGGGCCGTAGCCGCGGTCGAAGTCGTGATGGTGCGCGAACGAGTGGGCGAGAGCGTCCTGGTCGATGCGGCCATGCTCCCGGAGTACGGCGACGACGGAACAGGCCATCTCCGTGTCGTCGGTCCACTGCCACGGCCCGGGCGGGAGGGCGCGGTCCTTGAGGAGCGGATAGTTGGCGGGCACGAAGAACTGGGAGCCCAGGGCGTCTCCCACGGACAGGCCGCGCAGGCTGGCAAGGGCCCGCTCGAGGCGCTGGTCGGAAGCGGATTCGGTCATCGCTTCCACTCTATCCGGTGATGCCGTAGGGCTCAGGAGTACGCCAGCGCTCGAAGGGGCGGTCGAGCGTGTAGCGCCCGTCCTTGCCGAGAAGCAGCGTCCGCGATTCCCCGTTCCCGGGGTTGGAAAGCGATTCGAATTCGGCCACGGACCAGTGGAACCAGCGCATGCAGAAAAGCCGCATGGTCAGTCCGTGGGTGACCAGGAGGACGTTCGGCGGGTGGTCGGGCGCCTCGAAGCTGCGGTGGAGGCTCTCCAGGAAGGCGCCGACCCGGTCGTACACGTCCGCCCCGGACTCGCCCTGGGCGAAGCGGTAGAAGAAGTGGCCGTACGCGTCCCGGTAGGCCTTCTGGAGTCTCACGTCGTCGCGGTCCTGCCAGTTCCCCCAGTCCTGTTCGCGCAGCCTGGGCTCCTCGCGTACCCGTACGCGCCCGGCGTCCAGGCCGAGGGACGCGAACGTCTCATGGGTGCGCCGGTAGGGGGAGACGTACACGCTGACCCGCTCCTCGCCGAACAGGTCGCGCAGCAGCACCCCGGTCTCGCGGGCCTGCCGCTGCCCCGTGGGCGTGAGCTTCAAAGCGTGGTCGGGCTCGCGCTCGTACACGGTGTCGTCGGCGTTGCCCTCCGACTCACCGTGCCGGACAAGAACGATGCGTTGCGGTCGTGCCATACAACGACCCTAGATCGAGTCGTCGATGTTCGAGCGCCTGTCCGGAAATCGTCGATGCATGTCGTCGGCGTACCCCGCTCCCGGGCCGTCACACCGTCCAGGACGGTTCGAGCTGCACCACGTCGCCGGCGAGCGCGGCCACGTCTTCTTCGGTCCCCGCTCGCTGCGAGAGCCGGTCGACGCTTCCGGGACGGTACTTTCCGCGTTCCGCGCTGGACTGCCACATCGACAGGACCAGGAACTCGTGCCCCGGAGCCTCGCCGAAGATCCCGCGCAGCATGCCGGGCGACCCCGCCATCGCCGGGTTCCACACCCGCTGCTGCATCAGCGCGAAGTGCTCGACCCGGTCCTCATGGACCCGGCTGTGGGCCACCCTGAGCACGTCGGCGTCCGTGAAGCGGGGTTCGAACCCGGTCTTCACGTCGAAGCGGTACTCGAACAGCTTGACCTGAAGGTCCTTGTACGTACCGGCCTGCGCCGCGGCCAGGGTGTCGTGGCCGCGCGCCATGAACGAGTCGTAGAAGACCCGGTTCTCCCAGAAGGCGAAGACATGCGCCACCTCCGGCCGGCCCCGGCTCCAGCCGCCGCCCTGCCCCCTGAAGCCCGGTTCACCCAGCAGCCCCGCCCACTTCCGCTGCCCCCGTTCGAATCCCCGACGGTCCGACACACTGCAGCGAATCCACTTGACCAGCACGGCGCCATCGTACGGCGGCCGGACGTGGCGTGGGTCACGCTCCCACGGAGTTTACCGGAACCGGCCGTCTCGCGCCCGATCCTGGCCCGTTTCAGCCGCTCGTCCCCAAGCCGGTTGGTTCGGCGGGAAGTTGCCGACATGATCGGGGGAAGGAACAGGAGCGCCGTCCCCGCGCCCAGGAGGGAAGTCCGATGACCACTCCCAACAAGGACCTCGAAAAGGTCGAGGTGCGGATCAAGTGGGATCCCAGCGACCGGGGCGAGACGCCCAACGACCTCGACATCATCGCGGCGACGTACCCGGCGGACGAGCCGTACGGCAGTCCCGCGTACCTCGTGCACTTCGACAGCCGGGCGCCCGACGGCACGATCACGCTCAACCGTGACAGCAGGACGGGACAGGGGCTCGGCTACGACGAGGTGATGACGCTGGAGCTGGACCGGCTGTCGGACGCCTACGCACGGGTCGTCGTCGGCGTCGCCATCCAGCAGCGCGACGGCCGCAAGACGTTCGGGGCCATACAGAACACCGGAGTCCAGATCCGCGAGGGCTACACGACGCTGGCCGAGGACGACTTCTCCGCGGTGGGCGCCGCCACCGCGGCCGTCGTGGCCGAATTCGTACGGGACGACTCCGGCGGCTGGGGCTTCCACGGCACCGTCCGGGGCTTCGACGGCGAGCCCGACGAGTTCGCCGCCGCGATGGGCGGCCGCGCGTTCGGCGCGTAGGCGCCGCGTACGAGCGAGTGCGGGCAGGCCTTCCGGAGAAGGCCTGCCCGCACTCACACGCGTCTATCAGCTGCAGCCGCTGGTGGAGCCGCAGCCCTCGCAGATGTAGCACGAGCCCGCGCGCTGCATCTTCGTACCGCAGGAGAAGCACAGCGGGGCGTCCGCGCTGATGCCGAGCTGCATCTCGACGAGCTCCGCCGAGGTGTGTGCCGTCCGCGGCTCGGCCTTCTCGGTCTCCTGGACCGGGGCGACCGCCTTCAGGGTCTCCGTCCGGACCGGGGCGGTCTGGGCCAGCGTCTCGGCCTCCAGCTGCTCCTCCTCGAACGTCGGCTCGTAGGAGCCGGTGTCGAGGTGGCGCTGACGCTCCTCGGCGGAGTGGATGCCGAGCGCCGAGCGCGTCTCGAAGGGCAGGAAGTCCAGCGCCAGGCGGCGGAAGATGTAGTCGACGATCGACTGCGCCATCCGCACGTCCGGGTCGTCCGTCATGCCGGCCGGCTCGAAGCGCATGTTGGTGAACTTCGAGACGTAGGTCTCCAGCGGGACGCCGTACTGCAGGCCGACCGAGACCGCGATGGAGAAGGCGTCCATCATGCCCGCGAGGGTCGAACCCTGCTTGGACATCTTCAGGAAGACCTCGCCCAGGCCGTCGTCCGGGTAGGAGTTGGCGGTCATGTAGCCCTCGGCGCCGCCGACCGTGAACGAGGTGGTGATGCCGGGCCGGCCCTTGGGCAGACGCTTGCGGACCGGGCGGTACTCGACGACCTTCTCGACCGCGGTACGGATGGTGTCCTCGGCCTTGGCCGTGACGGCCTCCTTCTCCTTCTCCTTGGTCTTGGCGGAGAGGGGCTGGCCGACCTTGCAGTTGTCGCGGTAGATCGCGAGCGCCTTGACGCCCATCTTCCACGCCTCGAAGTAGACCTCCTCGACGTCCTCGACGGTGGCCGTCTCCGGCAGGTTCACCGTCTTGGAGAGCGCGCCGGAGATCCACGGCTGGATGGCCGCCATCATGCGCACGTGACCCATCGCGGAGATGGAGCGCTCGCCCATCGCGCAGTCGAAGACCTCGTAGTGCTCGGTCTTCAGACCGGGGGCGTCGATCACATTGCCGTTCTCGGCGATGTGGGCGACGATCGCCTCGATCTGCTCCTCCTGGTAGCCCAGGCGGCGCAGGGCCTGCGGGACGGTGCCGTTGACGATCTGCATCGAGCCGCCGCCGACCAGCTTCTTGAACTTGACCAGGGCGAGGTCGGGCTCGAGGCCGGTGGTGTCGCAGGACATCGCGAGACCGATGGTGCCGGTGGGCGCGATGACCGAGGCCTGCGCGTTACGGAAACCGTTCTTCGCGCCGAGCCTGAGCACGTCCTGCCAGGCCTCCGTCGCGGCGGCCCAGATCGGGTTGTCCAGGTCGTCGGCGTGGACGGCCACGGCGTTGGCGTCGGCGTGCTGCTTCATGACGCGCTGGTGCGGCTCGGCGTTGCGGGCGTAGCCGTCGTACGGGCCGACGACGGCGGCCAGCTCGGCGGAGCGCTTGTACGAGGTGCCGGTCATCAGCGAGGTGATGGCGCCGGCGAGCGCGCGGCCGCCGTCGCTGTCGTACGCGTGGCCGGTCGCCATCAGCAGGGCGCCGAGGTTGGCGTAGCCGATGCCGAGCTGGCGGAAGGCGCGGGTGTTCTCGCCGATCTTCTCGGTCGGGAAGTCGGCGAAGCAGATGGAGATGTCCATCGCGGTGATGACCAGCTCGACGACCTTGGCGAAGCGCTCGGACTCGAAGGACTGGTTGCCCTTGCCGTCGTCCTTGAGGAACTTCATCAGGTTCAGCGAGGCGAGGTTGCACGAGGTGTTGTCCAGGTGCATGTACTCGCTGCACGGGTTCGAGCCGTTGATCCGGCCGGACTCGGGGCAGGTGTGCCAGTGGTTGATCGTGTCGTCGTACTGGATGCCCGGGTCGGCGCAGGCCCAGGCGGCCTCGGCCATCTTGCGGAAGAGGGACTTGGCCTCGACCTCTTCGATGACGTCCCCGGTCATCCGGGCGCGCAGCCCGAACTTGCCGCCGGACTCCACGGCCTTCATGAACTCGTCGTTCACGCGGACCGAGTTGTTGGCGTTCTGGTACTGGACGGACGTGATGTCGTCCCCGCCCAGGTCCATGTCGAAGCCCGCGTCGCGCAGGGCGCGGATCTTCTCCTCCTCCTTCACCTTGGTCTCGATGAAGTTCTCGATGTCGGGGTGGTCGACGTCGAGGATGACCATCTTGGCCGCACGGCGGGTGGCGCCACCGGACTTGATGGTTCCGGCGGAGGCGTCGGCGCCCCGCATGAAGGAGACGGGACCGGAGGCGTTGCCGCCGGAGGAGAGCAGCTCCTTGGAGGAGCGGATACGGGAGAGGTTCAGGCCGGCGCCGGAGCCGCCCTTGAAGATCATGCCCTCTTCCTTGTACCAGTCGAGGATCGACTCCATGGAGTCGTCGACGGCCAGGATGAAGCAGGCGGAGACCTGCTGCGGCTGGGGCGTGCCGACGTTGAACCACACCGGGGAGTTGAAGCTGAAGATCTGGTGCAGGAGGGCGTACGCCAGCTCGTGCTCGAAGATCTCCGCGTCGGCGGGGGAGGCGAAGTACTGGTAGTCCTCGCCGGCCTTCCGGTACGTCTTGACGATCCGGTCGATCAGCTGCTTGAGACCGGTCTCGCGCTGCGGGGTGCCGACGGCGCCCCGGAAGTACTTGCTGGTGACGATGTTGACCGCGTTCACCGACCAGAAGTCGGGGAACTCGACGCCACGCTGCTCGAAGTTGATCGAGCCGTCGCGCCAGTTGGTCATGACGACGTCACGGCGCTCCCAGGTCACCTCGTCGTACGGATGCACGCCGGGGGTGGTGTGGATGCGCTCGATACGCAGGCCCTGCTTGGACGCAGTCGACTTGGTCCCCTTGCTGCGGGAACCTCGTGCCGGGCCGCTCGCCGTCTCTGTCATGCCGCCTCCCATATGTGGGCAAAAACGCCCTGAAGTGCCGAGAACTTCCCCGGGCACAGTGTGTGTCTGATGCTTCGGCCGCCGCATTCGTCATACGTCGCCCGGAGCAAGGTCCTGGTGCCGGCCCGCCCGATCCCCGGATCGGCGCGGCCGGCGGCTGCCGCTCAGTCGGCGGCGACGGCGGGAACGGGGACCACCAGGGCCTCGCCGCTCCCGCTCTCCTCCACGGAGGGCCGCCGCTCACGGAGTTCCGTGATGGCGGCCTCGAAGTCTTCGAGGCTGTCGAACGCCCGGTACACGGACGCGAACCGCAGGTAGGCGACGAGGTCGAGTTCCTGCAGGGGGCCGAGGATGGCCAGGCCCACGTCGTGCGTGGTCAGCTCCGCGCTGCCGGTCGCGCGCACCGCCTCCTCGACCCGCTGGCCGAGCTTGGCGAGGGCGTCCTCGGTGACGGGCCGCCCCTGGCATGCCTTGCGCACACCGGAGATGACCTTGGTGCGGCTGAAGGGCTCGGTCACGCCGCTGCGCTTGACCACCATGAGCGAACAGGTCTCCACCGTGGTGAAGCGGCGGGAGCAGTCGGGGCACTGGCGGCGCCGGCGGATCGAGGTCCCGTCGTCGGTGGTGCGACTGTCGACGACCCGGCTGTCGGGGTGCCTGCAGAAGGGGCAGTGCATGGCTCCCAACCCTCCTTCACAGCACGACTGAATAGCCTCTTCAGGCCCCGCCAAGGGCCTTCGAAGCGGTCTCAAGCATAGGCGATGACCGCACCCCCGATAGACGGGGGACCACAACCTCTGGGCGGCTGGAACAATCCAACCACTAGATCTTGGGTTCGGCCGCGCATTTGGCCCTAAGCGCGTGTCGCGCCGGAGGGCGGCCGGAAGGCAGCGTACGACCGACCAAGAGGGTACGGGAAGCACCCGGACGACGGACGACCGGGCGGCCACCCCCCGGCGCGCTCCGGACCCCCTCGGGGATACCGTCGGAGACCGCCCGCCACCGCCCGCCCGGAGGGCGGCCGGAGCCCGCCGCGTCGCGCACTGTACGCAGCCTCATACACCTCACGGCGAAGCCCCGACAGCCTTTTATTCGTTTTTCACTCGAACGTGTGTTTGGCGCAACCTTTCGAAAGCTACTACCGTTGTGCCAGCCAGGGAGACCATTCGAGAGGGGCCGCCGACGTGACCACCACCGCAGACAGTGCCATCATCACTGCCCAGGACCGCTCCCAGAGCCGACTCGAGCCGGTGCATGCCATGAATGACTCAGTCACGAACACGGAGGGCCCGGAGCCCGGGCGCCCAGCGCGCTCGCTCCCTGGACGACCTCCCGGAATCCGGGCCGACAGCTCGGGGCTCACGGACCGGCAGCGACGGGTGATCGAGGTCATCCGGGATTCCGTGCAGCGGCGCGGCTACCCGCCGTCGATGCGGGAGATCGGTCAGGCGGTGGGCCTCTCCAGCACCTCCTCGGTCGCCCATCAGCTGATGGCCCTGGAGCGCAAGGGCTTCCTCCGCCGTGACCCGCACCGCCCCCGGGCCTACGAGGTGCGCGGCTCCGACCAGCCGAGCACCCAGCCGACGGACACGACGGGAAAGCCCGCCGCGTCGTACGTGCCGCTGGTCGGCCGGATCGCCGCAGGTGGGCCGATCCTCGCCGAGGAGTCCGTCGAGGACGTCTTCCCGCTCCCCCGCCAGCTGGTCGGCGACGGCGAGCTCTTCGTGCTCAAGGTCGTCGGCGACTCGATGATCGAGGCCGCGATCTGTGACGGCGACTGGGTCACCGTCCGGCGCCAGCCCGTCGCGGAGAACGGGGACATCGTGGCCGCCATGCTGGACGGCGAGGCCACCGTGAAGCGCTTCAAGCGCGAGGACGGTCACGTCTGGCTGCTCCCCCACAACGCCGCGTACCAGCCGATCCCCGGCGACGAGGCGACGATCCTCGGCAAGGTCGTCGCGGTGCTGCGCCGGGTCTGAGCCCCGCACTCTCTGGCAGACCAGGGCCCCGGTCCGGCTCGACGCCGACGCCGGGGCCTTCGTCGTGTACGCACGCCTTTGGCGGTTCGGGTACGGCGCTGAGGGCTACTGTCCCTCGGCCTTGGCAGCAGCGTCGATCGCGGCGAGGGAGCGACGGGCCTGGTTGCGGTCCGTGGTGTACCAGAAGCCGGGCAGCGAGGCCCGCAGATAACTGCCGTACCGGGCGTTGGCCAGGCGCGGGTCGAGGACCGCGACGACGCCCTTGTCCCCGGTGGCCCGTACAAGACGGCCCGCTCCCTGGGCCATCAGAAGAGCGGCATGCGTGGCGGCCACCGCCATGAAGCCGTTGCCCCCGGCCTCCTCGACTGCCTTCTGGCGGGCGCTCATCAGCGGGTCGTCGGGGCGGGGGAACGGGATGCGGTCCATGACCACCAGCTGACAGCTCGGACCCGGCACATCGACCCCCTGCCAGAGCGAGAGCGTGCCGAAGAGGCAGGTCTCCGGGTCTGCCGCGAAGTTCTTGATCAGCTCGCCCAGGGTCTCCTCGCCCTGGAGCAGGATCGGCTTGTCCAGCCGGCCACGTAGCTCCTCCGCCGCCGCCTTGGCCCCCCGCATGGACGAGAAGAGCCCCAGCGTGCGTCCGCCGGCCGCCTCCACCAGCTCGGACAGCTCGTCCAGCATGTCCGTACGGGAGCCTTCGCGGCCGGGGGTCGCCAGATGCTTGGCGACGTACAGAATGCCCTGCTTCGGGTAGTCGAACGGCGAGCCGACGTCCAGCCCCTTCCACTGCGGCACGTCCTCACCGGCGGTGCCCTCCGGGGCGAGCCCCAGGGAAGCGCCGACGCCGTTGAAGTCGCCGCCGAGCTTGAGCGTGGCCGAGGTCAGGACGACGGAGCGCTCGGTGAACAGCTTCTCGCGCAGCAGCCCGGAGACGGAGAGCGGGGCTACGCGGACCGAGGCGCCGAACCGGTCGTGCCGCTCGTACCAGACGACGTCGTACTCGGACCCCTGCGTGATGCGTTCGGCGACGGCGTGGATGGACTCGACCGAGGCCAGCGCCTGCTTGCGGACCGCGTCCTCGTCCTGGACGGACTTGTCCCGCGTGGAGCCGATCGCGGAGATCACCGTGCGCGCGGCGTCCCGCAGGGACATCAGCGCGTACCCCAGGTCCTCGGGCACCTCCTCCAGGCGGCCGGGGAGCGCCAGCTCCATCACCCGCTCGAAGCCCTCCGAGGCGGTCTGGAGCGCGTCTGCCGCCTTCTCGTTGACCAGCTTCGCGGCGCGGCGCACCGCTCGGTTGACCTGGCCCGGAGTCAGCTCACCGGTCGCCACGCCGGTGACCCGGGAGACCAGCTCGTGGGCCTCGTCGACGATCAGCACCTCGTGCTGCGGGAGCACCGGGGCGCCCTCGATGGCGTCGATCGCCAGGAGCGCGTGGTTGGTGACCACCACATCGGCGAGCTTCGCGCGCTCCCGGGCCTGCTCGGCGAAGCACTCCGCCCCGTACGCGCACTTGCCGGCGCCCAGGCACTCCCGCGAGGAGACAGAGATCTGCGCCCAGGCCCGGTCCGAGACACCGGGGGTGAGGTCGTCCCGGTCGCCCGTCTCCGTCTCGTCGGCCCAGTCGCGCATGCGCAGCAGGTCCTGGCCGAGCTTGCTGGACGGCGCCGCCGCCTCGAACTGGTCGAACAGCCCCTCCTCCTCGTCCTGCGGCACGCCCTCGTGGAGGCGGTGCAGGCATAGGTAGTTCGACCGGCCCTTGAGCATCGCGAACTGGGGGCGGCGGCGCAGCAGCGGATGCAGCGCGTCCACCGTGCGCGGCAGGTCCCGCTCCACGAGCTGGCGCTGGAGGGCCAGCGTCGCCGTGGCCACGACGACGCGCTCGCCGTGGGCCAGGGCCGGCACCAGGTAGCCGAGCGACTTGCCCGTCCCCGTGCCGGCCTGGACGAGCAGGTGCGATTGGTCGTCCACGGCCTCGGCGACGGCGGTGGCCATGGCGGCCTGGCCGGGCCTCTCCGTACCGCCGACGGCGGTCACGGCGGCGTGCAGGAGCTCGGGGAGGGATGGCTTCGTCATAGCCCGGCCAGCCTACGGGGCGCCACTGACATCGGCGGCCACTCCCGGCCTCACGCCGGCAGGTGGAGCGGGTTGGCCACGCTGCCGTGGACCGCCGCGTGCGGGCGTACGGGCCGGTCGCGGTAGCCGTCCAGGTGCAGCCGGTTCCGGTTGAGACAGAGGCGGTCGATGCGCGGGGTCAGCATGTCGAACATCTCGAACCGCTCCTTCAGCTCCGGGAACCGCGCGTGGTGGCGCAGGATCTCCGCCCGCACGAGTGACCAGAATTCGCCCTCGGGGACGCTCAGCTGCTCCTCGCAGAGCGGGGAGAGGAAGCGGAAGACGCCGGTGAAGAGGCCGGAGTGGATGAACTGGGTGAGGAAGGCCGGCTCCTCGGTCAGCAGGACGCGGCGCACGTCGTCCGGCATGGTGTCGTGCTCGGGGAGCGGCTGGGCGCTGACGTTGACGTCGTCCACGAAGTCCTTGATCGCGAGGCGCACGGGCACGTCCTGTTCGTCGAAGACCACGATCGCGTTCTCGCCGTGCGGGGAGAAAACGGTGCCGTAGCGGTAGAGGAAGTGCAGGAGCGGCGGCAGCAGGGCGGCGAAGAGCCGGGTCAGCCAGACGGTGGGCGCGAGCCCGGAACGGGCCACCAGTTCGGCCGTGAAAGCGCGTCCCCCGGGGTCGGTGTGGAGCAGGGAGGCGAGGGTACGGGCGCGCTCCCCCGGTGCTAGGCGCGGCGGCAGGGGCTCGCGCCAGATCGTCCCGAGGATCTCCTTGAACTGGTACGGGGCCTCGGGAAGGTGGTCGTACAGCGGGTGCTCGACGGTGACCGAGGCGACCTCGCCGAGCAGGATCACGCCGCAGGTGTCGCGCAGGAACGGGTCGTTGTCGCGCAGTCCCTGCACCCATCCCGTGACGGCGGGCGCGGCGACGGTGCGTTCGGTCGGCAGTCCGCGCCAGACCAGGGTGTTGAGGATGGAGAGCGGGAGCTTGACGGTGTGCCGGTCGGGCCGCGCGATGTTGGCGAACGTACGGATGGACTGCTGCGGAAGCCGTACGTCCGGGTCGGCGGGCAGGGGCACGATGTCACCGGCGGCGATGGCCGGGGCGAACAGCGGCACGATCCACTCGTCCCACTGCCAGGGGTGGACGGGCAGGAAGTGGTAGCCGTCCGGGTCGAGGCCGCCGCGGCGCAGGGTGTCGGCGAAGGAGGCACGGACGGCCGGGTCGAGCTCCTGTGCGTAGAGCCTGTCCGGGGTGGCCAGGGCGGGCACGCCCCGGTACTCGGCGATCCGGTGGGAGACGGCGAGCCAGGGCAGCCGGACCGGTTCGCGGGCCTCGGGGGCGTAGCGGGAGGCGTCGGTGGCGGAGAACCCGAGGCGGCCCTTGTTGGCGACGATCCAGGGGTGGCCGGTCTGGTGGCCCTCCAGCTCCGCGTAGCCGAGGCCGGCCAGCTCCGCCGCGGTGAGCGCGGTGTGATCGAGGCGGGCGTCAGCGGCGAGCGTGTGGGTGAGCTCCCGGACCAGGTGGCCGAGTGTGGCGCCGTCGAGGCCGAGGAGGCGGCGGGCCCGGGTGAGGAACAGCAGCGGATCGCGGAACGGGACGCCGTCCTCGTCGCGGGCGTCGTCGTTCTCCGCGGCCGCGCAGTCCGACTCCCGGATCGATTCGGGGTCCACCCGCCAGCTCCCGTACACACCGCGCCGGGCGGTGAAGGTGAGGCTGCCGCCGTCGTCCAGCGGAAGGGTGTACGTGCTGCCGCCGGCGGTTCGCGGAGCCGGCTCGATGACTTCCTCGTAGGCGAATTCACCGAGCATCTTCGCGAGCATCCGGGAGGCGGCCCGGTCCCAGGCGGTCCGGTTCAGTTCGGGGGTGCTGAGCAGTGCGGGCGGCTCCGTTGCGTCGTGGTGCGCAGGGTATTTCGGCACGGGGACTCCTCGGGAGGGAACCGATGGGGTTCGAGCGGTGCGGACGGATGGGGGAAGCGTTCATGGCCGGGTGCGGTGGGCTCGGTCGCGGATCATCAGCGCGGCCCGCTTCTCGGGGAGTTCGATCTCGGCGGAGAAGCGGAATCCGGCGCTCAGGAACGCGGAGACGGATGGGAGGTTGCGAACGTCGGGCTCGGCCACCACCCGGGTGCAGAGCGGGATGTGGTCGAGCACGAGACCGGCGACGGCGCGCAGCAGCGTCGTGCCGGTGCCGCGGCCCCGGTGGCGTCCGTCCCCGATGAGGAGGTGGACGCCCATGTCGTACGGCCGGGCGGGGTAGTGGCGGGCGAGCCGGTCGAGGTCGGCGCGGTAGAGCTCCCAGTAGCTCATGGGCGTGCCCGACAGCACCCCGAGACACGGGGTGCTGTGGCTGTCGCCGTCGAGTTGGGGCGCGAGGTGCCGGGCGGTGACGCTTTCGTCGCCGGCCAGCTCCCAGAAGGCGGCGACGACAGGGTCGTTCATCCAGCGGCTGATCATCGCGAGATCCCGTTCCGGGTGCACCGGCGCCAGCCGGAACTCCCCCGCCGGTGTGGCGACGGGTGCCCAGTCCGCCGTCAGGACGGGACCGGCGTGCGCGTCGGGCGGGGACACGGGTGGGGCTCCTCTCTCACGTCTCGGCGAGCGGCTCTCGCTCGTCGGCCTCAGCCGTGCAGGGGGTTGGTGATGGTGACGTAGACGGACTGGGTGTCCACGGGGCCGACGAGTTCGTCGAGGCCGTGCAGGCGGGTCAGCATGTTGGCCTTGCAGCGCAGGCGCGGGTTGGTGAGCAGGTGGTCGGGGAAGGGCGAGCCCAGTTCGCTCGCCGACTTGAGGAAGCGGCGGAACGCGTCCAGGAGCATCTGCTCGTCGGCGAGCCGCTGGGCACCGAACGCCCCGATGAGTCCGAACACGTTGTTGATGCCGAGGTAGTAGGCGAAGCGCTCGTCGGTGACGGCGTCGGAGACGAAGGTGTCGCTGACCTTTCCGATGCCGGGGAGCCTGTGGTCGAGCGCGGCACGGTGGGATTCGCGGAAGTAGTAGCCCTGATTGTCACGGTAACGGCCGCCGGCGGGCCAGCCGTCGGCGTCGAGCAGGACCAGGGTGTTCTGCTGGTGGGCTTCGAGCGCGACACCGGCGTGGGCGTCGAGCCAGAGAACCGGGTGCACGACGCGTTCCAGGTAGCGCAGGAACCACTCGGCGGCGACCGCCGTCGTGGTCCGCCCGGTGGCCGCGGCGAGGCGGTGGACGACGTCGGCGAGGCGGGAGTGGAGGCCCGGCCGGCCCGGCCAGGGGCGCGGGGCGGTGAGTCCGGCGATGCAGACGGCGTCGTCGTACGGCTCGAAGGGGTTGTGCCGCAGCATGACGTCCAGGCCGTGCACGGGTTCACCGTCCGGGGTGTCGACGGCGAGCCAGGCGGGGTCGCGGACGATGTCGAAGCCGGGGTACGCGGCGTGCCACTGGCGGGCGAGGCCGGTGCGGAGCAGCCGGTGGACCTCGACGCCGCGATGGAGCTCCTTGCGGAGGTTCTCCCGGCGGGAGTTGGTGATGCGGACGCCGAGGGAGAGCTTCAGCATCAGGTCGGCGCCCGGCCGGTGCACGGTGCGCACCGACGAGGTGGGGTGCCAGGGCGCGCCGTACGGACCGAGGTCGTGGAGGAGGCCGGAGTCGAGCAGGGCGGCGACCTCGGGCCTGCTCCGCAGCTCGCGGGCCTGCCAGGGGTGGAGGGGAATGAGCGCGGTGTGTTCGGGGAAGAGCAGGCCCTGGGCGTGCCGGGCGACGAGGTCGGCGGCGGAGACGGGACGGCCCTGGTCGGTCCACGCGGAGTCGGTCGCCAGTACTGAGCGGTCGGCGGCCATCCAGTGGAGCGGGAAGGAACCGTGCAACTCGGGTGAGTAGAGACGCGTTTCGGCGTCGGTGAGCCCTTCCCTGCTTTTGGGCGAGGGGTGCAGCGGGTGCCCGAGCAGGAGCGACTGTTCGGCGGTGAGGAAGAGGTCCGCCTCGTCGGGGGTGTGGGGCCGGCGGCGCCGTTCGTCGATGAAGGCGGCGGTGCGCCGTACGGAGTCGGCGACCCGGCCGGCCATATCGGCGCCGTCGTGGTGGCCGGCCTCCCGGCCGAGCAGGGCGGCCACGGTGACGGCGTCGGCCGTGGGCGCGGTGGCGGGCGCCTGTTCCAGGGCGGGCGGCCCGAAGCGGTGCCAGCCCGTGGCGGACCAGTGCAGGACCGGGACCAGGAGCGCGGTGCCGCTCGCGGGGAGCGGGATGCGCAGGGTCTCCCCCGCGGGCCGGGGCAGGTCGCTCTCCCGGACCCAGCAGCGCAGCAGGTTCTCGACGCCCGCGGTGTCGGCGGCGCGGAGCGGGTCGGGATGGTCGAGTGGGTCGGCGGAATCGGCCGGGTCGTCCGGGTTCGTGACCCCCGGGGCAGCCGGAGCGGACCGCGACGTCTGCCAGAGCCCGTGCGGTGTCTCCTTCTGGCGCGGCACGGTCGTCGTCTCGACGGCGAGCCGGCCGGGGGTGTCGGCCTCGGGAAGGTGGGTGGGGGGAGGGCCGTCGGCCTCGGGCGCGGGGGTGGGGTTCACGGCGGTCTTCCTGTGCTGGTGTCCGGGGTCAGCGGATCGATCCGGTCGGCAGGCGGCGGTGCGGTGAGCGCTCCGCGGCTGCCAGGGCGTCGGCGAGGCGGTCGACGACCGCCGTCGCCTGTTCGTCGGTGAGCGTGAGGGGCGGGAGCAGGCGTACGACGGTGGAGTGGCGGCCGCCGAGTTCGACGATGAGGCCGCGGCTCAGGCACTCCTGCTGGACGGCGACGGCGAGGACCGGGTCGGGCGGCGGCTCGGTGCCGGTGCCCACCGGGCGGGCCTCGGGGTCGACGATCTCCACGCCGATCATGAGGCCCCTCCCCCGGACGTCACCGATGCACGGGTGGTCGGCGGCGAGCGACCTGAGGCTCGTCAGCATGCGGTCGCCGAGGACCCCGGCCCGCTCGGCGAGGCCGTTCTCCCGGACGTACGCGAGGGTGGCGGTGCCGGCGGCCATGGCCAGCTGGTTGCCGCGGAAGGTGCCCGCGTGGGCGCCGGGCTGCCAGGTGTCGAGCTCGGAGCGGTAGACGATCACGGCGAGCGGGAGGGAGCCGCCGATGGCCTTGGACAGCACCATCACGTCGGGCAGGATCCCGCTGTGCTCGACGGCCCAGAAGGCACCGGTGCGGCCGACGCCGGTCTGCACCTCGTCGGCGATCAGCGGGATGGACCGGGTCTCGGTGATCTCCCGCATCCGGCGCATCCAGCCGTCGGGGGCGGGATTGACCCCGCCCTCGCCCTGGACCGGCTCGAGGATCATTCCGGCGGGTGCGGGCGTCCCGCTCTTGGGATCGTCGAGCAGGCTCTCGGTCCAGCGGGCCGCGGTGCGCGCGCCGGCCTCGCCGCCGATACCGAAGGGGCAGCGGTAGTCCTGCGGGAACGGCAGCCTGGTCACCCGTACGTCCTCGGCGCCGCCGGAAGCGGCGAGGGCGCCGGCCGTCATGCCGTGGTAGGCGCCGGTGAAGGCCAGCAGGCCACTGCGACCGGTGGCGGCGCGGACGAGTTTGAACGCCGCCTCGACCGCGTCCGTACCGGCGGGTCCGCAGAACTGGATGCGGGCGTCGTCCGCGAACTGCGGCGGCAGGGTGGCGAACAGCTCCGTGGTGAAAGCGTCCTTGACCGGGGTCGCGAGGTCCAGCACGTGCAGGGGGGCACCCGAGTCGATGACTTTCTTGATCGCCTCCAGGACGACCGGGTGGTTGTGGCCGAGCGCCAACGTCCCCGCCCCGGACAGGCAGTCGAGATAGCGCCGCCCGTCCGCGCCCTCGATGGTCAGCCCCCGGGCCCGCACCGGCACGATCGGCAGCGACCTGGCGTAGGTGCGAGCGGCCGATTCACGCAGCGACTGGCGGCGCAGGATGCCTTCGTGGGCGGCCAGGGGTGGCGCCGGAGCTGGTTCGGTCACGGCCACGGCTCTTGTTCCTCCCGCTGTAACAGTTGCGTTGCACGTCAGTACGATTCCGCAAGGACGGCCTGCGAGGGTGAACGCTGTCTCCGTGCCCCCGGACGTACCAACGACCGAGGAGGCAAAGGATCACGGGTAAATCCGAAGATCCTTGCGGAGCGCAACCCTGCCGCGCACCGCCGACAGCGGCACCGGCATAGTGGGGGGCCGCGCCGGGCTCGGGCACCTCCCGAAGACCGCCGCGCACCCTGCCCGTTCGGGGCACCGTGAGGTGCGTCGGGCGCAAGTGCAGTACAGAAGCGTTGAGTTACGAAGTCCCAGGGGGATCAGCAGATGCGTCTCGTTCGACCAGGAAACACCGCACGCCGCCGGGGAAGTGCGCGTCGCGCCTCCTCCCCCGTGCTCGCCACCGCCGCGTTCGCCGCCGTGCTCGCGCTCACGGCCACCGCCTGCGGGCCGACCGAGGACGACGCCAACGCCGAGCCGAGCAGCAGCAGCTCGGCGGGTTCGGCCTCGGACGGCAAGATCACCGTTCCGGACGACCTGAAGGACCGGCTCAAGGAACACGGGATCGACGTCGACAAGTGGCGCGACGGCGAGTGGAAGAACTGGGACAAGGACAAGTGGCTGCGTGAGGCCAAGGACTACATCAACCCGATCATCGCGGGCCTCTGGGACCCGGACCGCATGCGGGACGCCGACAAGCCGCCGCAGAAGCCCGTCGACAACGACATCTCGGGCGACAAGGGTGTGACGGACCCGACCCCCGCGCCGGTCCGCGCCGTGGGCGTGAAGACGCCGTACCACGACAACGCCCCCGAGTCGGGCAAGCTGTTCTTCGACGGCCCCGAGGGCTCGATGGTCTGCTCGGCGACCGTGGTGAAGGACCCCGCGCACCCCGGCAAGTCCAACATGGTGTGGACGGCCGGCCACTGCGTGCACGCGGGCAAGAAGGGCGGCTGGTACCGCAACATCGCCTTCGTCCCCTCGTACAACGACAGCGGTCTGTCGACGGCCGAGCTGCGCGACAACCCGCCGAAGGAGAAGGTCGCCCCCTACGGCATCTGGTGGGGCACCTGGGCGCAGACCTCTCAGCAGTGGATCGACCAGGGTGCGTCGGTCGGCGGCCTGGGCGCCCCGTACGACTTTGCCGTGCTGCACGTGACACCCGAGGAGGGCGCCGGCGGCAAGTCTCTGGAGGAGACCGTCGGTTCGGCCCTGCCGGTCGAGTTCAACGCTCCGGCCGTGCCCAAGATCTCCGGCATGACCGCCACCGGCTTCCCGGCGGCGGCCCCGTACGACGGCCAGAAGATGTTCCAGTGCCAGGACAAGCCGGGCCGTCTCTCCCTCGCCCAGGACGACCCGACGATGTACCGCATCGGCTGCTCGATGACCGGCGGTTCGTCCGGCGGCGGCTGGGTCGCCACCGGCCAGGACGGCAAGCCCGCGCTGGTCTCGAACACCTCCATCGGCCCGGTGACGGCGGGCTGGCTGGCCGGACCGCGCTTGGGCAAGGAGGCCAAGGGCATCTACGACTCGGTCAGCAAGAAGTACGCGGACAAGTGACAACGGGTCCGCGCCCCGGGGGCGCGGACAGGCAGAGGTCGGAGGCCCTCGGAGCGGCGCGGTCCGTTTCGGGGGCCTCCGGCGCGCAGACATCGATTGTGCAGATTCCAGGGGGATTTCTTTTCATGCGATCCATACGGCCCTTGCTCGCCGCGGCCGGCCTGGCCGCCGCGCTCGCGCTGACGGCCACGGCCTGCGGCCCGGCCGAGGAGGAGGGCGCCGACAAGCCGGCGGCCACCGCCTCCGCCTCCGGCTCCACGGAGAAGGGCGGCGGCATCCCCGCCGATCTGGCCGACAAGCTCAAGAAGCACGGCGTCGACCCGGACAAGTGGCGCGACGGCGAGTGGAAGAACTGGGACAAGGACAAGTGGCTGCGTGAGGCAAAGGACTTCGTCAACCCGGTCATCGAGGGGCTCTGGAAGCCGGACCGGATGAAGTCCGCGAAGGACCCGGCCAAGACCATGTCGGCCGGCGACGTCTCCGGCGACCAGGGCGTCACGGACCCGGAGCCCAGGCCCGTCGCCGCCGAGCGCGAGAAGACGCCGTACCACGACTACGCGGCCCCGGTCGGGAAGGTCTTCTTCGACTCTCCCAAGGGCCACATGGTCTGCTCGGGCACGGTCGTCAAGGACCCGGAGAACCCGGGGAAGTCCAACCTCGTGTGGACCGCCGGCCACTGCGTCCACGCCGGATCGGCGGGCGGCTGGTACCGCAACATCGTCTTCGTGCCCGCGTACAACGACAAGGGCAAGAGCGCCGCGGCGCTGCGGAACGCCCAGCCGCAGGAGATCGCACCGTACGGCGCGTACTGGGCGGACTGGGCCAGCACCTCCGGCGAGTGGATCAAGGACGGCGGCCCCACCGGCGGCGAGGGCGCCCCGTACGACTACGCGGTGCTCCACGTGAAGCCGGAGCAGGGCACCAAGTCCCTCGAAGAGACCGTGGGCAACGCCCTCGCGGTGAACTTCGACGCCCCCGAGGTCGCGCGGATCAGCGCCATGGGCGCCTGGGGCTACCCGGCGGCCCCGCCGTACGACGGTTTGATCATGCACAAGTGCGTCGACCGGCCCGGCAGGCTCTCGATCAGCCCGGCCACCCCCACGATGTACCGCATCGGCTGCTCGATGACCGGCGGTTCGTCCGGCGGCGGCTGGTTCAGCGAGGGCAGTGACGGGAAGCTCGCGCTGGTCTCCAACACGTCCATCGGCCCGGTCACCTCGGGCTGGCTCGCCGGACCGCACCTCGGTGAGGGCGCCGAGCAGATCTTCACGATGATGAGCGACAGGTACGGCGCCCAGTAGGGACGCTGTCGGCACCACGGCCGGAGGCCCGTTCCCTCGCGGGGGAACGGGCCTCCGGTTGTTCCGGTGCGGTGCGGCTCAGTGCACCGCGGGGACGAACGCGGCCAGCTCGGCGGCCAGCTCCTCGTTGACCCGCGCCTTGATCAGCGTGCCCTCCGAGGTGTGCTCCTCGGAGACCACCTCGCCCTCGGCGTGCACCCTGGAGACGAGTCCGCCCTGGGTGTACGGCACGAGCGCCTCGACCGAGACCGACGGGCGGGGCAGCTCGCTGTCGATCAGGGCGAGCAGCTCGTCGATCCCGGCGCCGGTGCGCGCGGAGACCGCGATGGCGTGCTTCTCGTTGCGCAGGAGGCGCTGGAGGACCAGCGGGTCCGCCGCGTCCGCCTTGTTGATCACGACGATCTCGGGGACGTCCGTCGCCCCGACCTCGCGGATCACCTCGCGCACGGCGGCGAGCTGCTCCTCCGGCACCGGGTGCGCGCCGTCCACCACGTGCAGGATGAGATCGGAGTCGCCGACCTCCTCCATGGTGGAGCGGAACGCCTCGACGAGGTGGTGCGGCAGATGCCGTACGAACCCGACGGTGTCGGCGAGCGTGTAGACCCGGCCGCTCGGCGTCTCGGCCCGGCGCACGGTCGGGTCGAGGGTGGCGAACAGGGCGTTCTCCACGAGCACGCCCGCCCCGGTGAGGCGGTTGAGCAGCGAGGACTTGCCCGCGTTGGTGTACCCGGCGATGGCGACCGAGGGGACCTTGTTGCGCCGGCGTTCCTGGCGCTTGAGGTCACGGCCGGTCTTCATCTCCGCGATCTCCCGGCGCATCTTCGCCATCTTCTCGCGGATGCGGCGCCGGTCGGTCTCGATCTTGGTCTCACCGGGACCGCGGGTCGCCATGCCGCCACCGCCGCTGGTACCGCCACCGCCCATCTGACGGGACAACGACTGGCCCCAGCCGCGGAGCCTGGGCAGCATGTACTGCATCTGCGCCAGGGAGACCTGTGCCTTGCCCTCTCGGGACTTGGCGTGCTGGGCGAAGATGTCGAGGATCAGGGCGGTCCGGTCGACCACCTTGACCTTGACGACGTCTTCGAGGTGGATCAGCTGGCCGGGGCTGAGCTCACCGTCGCAGACGACGGTGTCGGCCCCGGTCTCGACGACCAGGTCGCGCAGTTGGAGTGCTTTGCCAGACCCGATGTACGTGGCCGGGTCGGGCTTGTCACGGCGCTGGAAGACGGCGTCGAGCACCTGGGCTCCCGCCGTCTCGGCGAGCGCCGCCAGCTCGGCGAGCGAATTCTCCGCGTCCTGCACGGTGCCCGAGGTCCAGACACCGACGAGCACCACACGCTCCAGGCGGAGCTGCCGGTACTCGACCTCGGTGACGTCCTCGAGCTCGGTGGAGAGTCCGGCCACGCGGCGCAGCGCGGCGCGCTCCGAGCGGTCCAGCTGCTCGCCGTCCCGCTCTCCGTCGATCTCGAAGCTCCAGGCGACGTCCTCTTCCATCAGGGCGTCGGCCCGCAGGCCCTCGGTGAGGCTCTCGGTCGCGTTCTCCGTGGCACTCCGCGCGTCGTGCGCGTCCTGGGGAAGGGAAGAAGAGGAGGTCATTGGATCCTTACGTCATAGGAGTGCTTGCGTCAGTCACAACGCGTGACCTGTCCGGATGATTCCCGTCCCGGAAATCGTCCGCTCCGGCGCCGCGGCGACCCGTCGATAGTGGCACGGTCCGCGCGGGGCGTCACGCGGGTTTACACGGGCGGCGCGCTGCTGTGCCAGTCGGGGTGCCCCGGCATGGGCGGTGTCTTCGCCCCGTACAGCCAGCCGTCGAAGAACGCGGTCAGGTCGCGTCCCGACACCTGCGAGGCGAGCCGGACGAAGTCGGCCGTGGCGGCGTTGGAGTCGCGGTGCTTGTGCACCCAGCGCCGTTCGAGCCGGTCGAAGGCGTCGTGCCCGATCTCCTGGCGCAGCGCGTACAGGACGAGGGCGCTGCCGTCGTAGACGACCGGGCGGAACAGGCTGATCTTCCGGCCGGGCTTCGGCGCCGCGGGCCGGGCGGGCGGGCCTCCGGCGGCGCGCCAGGCGTCCGACTGGATGTAGGCGTTCCGCATGCGGTCCTCCAGCGGCGCGCCGATGCGGTCCTCGGTGTAACGCGCCTCGTACCAGCTGGCGTGTCCCTCGTTCAGCCAGAGGTCGGACCAGGACTGCGGGGAGACGCTGTCGCCGAACCACTGGTGGGCCAGCTCGTGCACCATGACCGACTCGACGTACCACTCGGGGAAGCGCGTGTCGGTGAACAGGCGCTTCTCGAAGAGGGAGAGCGTCTGGGTCTCCAGCTCGAACCCCGTCCGGGTGTCGGCGACGAGAATTCCGTAGTTCTCGAACGGGTACGGGCCGACCTGCCGCTCCATCCACTCCAGCTGGCCGGGGGTCCTCTTCAGCCAGGGTTCCACGCGGTCCCGGTCGGCCGTCGGCACTACGTCGCGCACCGGCAGTCCGTGCGGCCCGGTGCGGCGCACCACGGTGGAACCGCCGATGCTGACCTGGGCCAGTTCGGTGGCCATGGGGTGCTGGGTGCGGTAGGTCCAAGTGGTGGTGTCGCCGTTGCGGCTGCGGCCGGTGGGCAGTCCGTTGGCCACCACGGTCAGGTCGTTCGGCGCGGTGACGTGGAAGGTGAAGTACGCCTTGTCGGCCGGGTGGTCGTTGCTGGGGAAGACCCGGTGTCCGGCGTCGGCCTGGTTGGCCATGGCGAGTCCGTCGGCGGTGCGCACCCAGCCGCCGCTGTCCTCTTCGCCGCTCGGGTCGCTGGTGTGGCGGACGGTGATGCGGAGCGGGATTCCGGCCGGGATGCGGCCCACCGGGCGGACGACGAGGTCCTCGTCCGCGGTCTCGAAGCCGGCGCGCAGTCCGTTGACGGAGACGGAGCGGACGGTTCCGCGGGTGAAGTCGAGGTTGATCCGGTCCAGCGGCTCGGTCGTCCGCGCGTCGATGGTGGTGACGGCGTCCAGCGGCTCGTCGTTGCGGCCCTTGTAGGTGAGGCCGATGTCGTAGGCGAGTACGTCGTACCCGGGGTTCCCGAGCTGCGGGAAGAGCGGGTCGCCGATGCCTAGGGGCACCGGGTCGGCAGGCAGGGTGGCGGCGACGAGCGCGGCCGACGCGGCGGCCAGCACAGCGGCCCGCGAGCGGCGGGAGAGGAACGGCATGGACTACGGCTATCAGCGCCGGCCGGCCCGGGTGGTGCGGCGCGCGCCGCACCACCCGAATGAGAACGCGGTTTGCCGCCCCGTAACTCAGAGCGCCCCGGCGGGGTGCTGCGCGCGGCTCACGTCGTAGACGCCGGGCACCTCGCGCATGGCGCGCATCAGCGCGGGAAGACCCGCCGCGTCCGGGAGCCGCAGCGTGTAGGTGTGCCGTACGCGCTGTTCGCTCGGGGGCTCCACGGTGGCGGAGATGACCGCCGCGTCCGCCCCCGCGATCGCCTCGGTGAGGTCGGCGAGCAGCCGGGGCCGGCCGAACGATTCAGCGACCAGCGTCACCCGGCACGCCTGCTCGTCGCCCCAGCTCACGGCGACCGGGGCCCGCCCGACGGCCTCCATGCGGGCCACCGCGGGACACTCCAGGCGGTGCACGGTGACGGCGGCGCCGCCGCGCACGGGGAAGCCGGTCACCTCGTCGGGGGGTACGGGCGTACAGCAGCCGGCGAGCCGTACGGCCGCGTCCGGCCGCTCGGCGACGGCGGTCGCGGTACGGGCCCTGGCGGTCTCGGGCACGGCGGGCGGGGACGGCTGGGGGTCGCGGTCCGCCGGTGCGCCGGGCTGGCCGGCGTCCGCCGCCTGGGGGTGGGCGTCGAGCCAGCCGGTGATGGCGATGCGGGCGGCGGGCGTGCGCGCGTGTTCCAGCCAGTCCGGCGAGGGGCCGGACGCGGCGTCCTCGGCCAGCAGCGGCTGCACGGTGTCGCCGTCCTTCAGGACGGTGCTGAGGGTGGCCAGCCGGCCGTTCACCCGGGCCCCGATGCAGGCGTGGGCCGCGTCCCCGTGCTGGGCGTAGGCCGCGTCGACGCAGCTGGCGCCCGCGGGCAGGCCGAGCATGCCGCCGTCCGTGCGGAAGACGGTGATCTCGCGGTCCTGGGCGAGGTCGGCGCGCAGGGTGGTCCAGAAGGTGTCGGGGTCGGGCGCGGACTGCTGCCACTGGAGGAGGCGGGAGAGCCAGCCGGGGCGGGTGGGGTCGGCGCGCTCGCCGTCGGAGGGTTCGGCGGTCTGGGGCGCGCCCTCGGATACGTACGGATTGCCGAGGGCGACGACGCCGGCCTCCGCGACCTTGTGCATCCGGTGCGTGCGGATGAGGATCTCGGCGACCTCGCCGTCCGGGCCGACCACCGCGGTGTGCAGCGACTGGTACAGGTTGAACTTGGGGGCGGCGATGAAGTCCTTGAACTCGGAGATCACCGGGGTGAAACAGGTGTGCAGCTCACCGAGGACGGCGTAACAGTCGGCGTCCTCACCGACGAGCACCAGGACCCGTCCGAAGTCGCTGCCGCGCAGTTCGCCGCGTTTGATCCGGACGCGGTGGACGGAGACGAAGTGGCGGGGCCTGACCATGACCTCCGAGGAGATGCCGGCTTCCCGAAGGACCGAGGCGATGTTCTCCGCCGTGGCGCCCAGGGGGTCGGGCCCGTCAGCCGCCGCGGCGATCAGCGCGTCGGTGCGGGCGTACTCCTCGGGATGGAGGATGGCGAAGACCAGGTCCTCCAGCTCGGTCTTCAGCGCCTGGACGCCGAGCCGTTCGGCGAGGGGGATCAGAACGTCGCGGGTGACCTTGGCGATCCTGGCCTGTTTCTCGGGGCGCATCACGCCGAGGGTGCGCATGTTGTGCAGCCGGTCGGCGAGCTTGATCGACATGACGCGGACGTCGTCCCCGGTGGCGACGAGCATCTTGCGGAAGGTCTCGGGTTCGGCGGCTGCCCCGTAGTCGACTTTTTCGAGTTTGGTGACGCCGTCGACGAGGTAGCAGACCTCTTCGCCGAACTCCTCCCGTACCTGGTCGAGCGTCACCTCGGTGTCCTCGACCGTGTCGTGGAGCAGGGAGGCGGTCAGCGTGGTGGTCTCGGCGCCCAGCTCGGCGAGGATGAGGGTGACGGCGAGCGGATGCGTGATGTAGGGCTCGCCGCTCTTGCGCATCTGCCCTCGGTGCGAGGTCTCGGCGAGCAGGTAGGCGCGCCGCAGCACGGAGAGGTCGGCGTCGGGGTGGTGGGCCCGGTGCGCCTCGACGACGTGCGCGATGGCGTCGGGGAGCCGGTCGCGGGAGACCGGTCCGAAGAGGGCGGCCCTGCCGAGCCTGCGGAGGTCGATCCGGGGACGGCCCCGCCTGCGGATGGGAGCACCTGGGCTGGTGGCCTCTGCACTCATGGGGGCACCTCCGGCGACGTCGACCGGCGGTGGGGAGGTGCGGCGCGCCTCCGGGCCGGTGCTTGATGCTACCGAGCCCACCACGCGGCGGAGTCCCGCTCTCGCCCAGCGTGAAACGGATCACCCATTCGAGCGATGTGTTACCCGTTCAGCGTTTCGAGCCAGGCCGGATCGATCTTGCCCTCGGCCACGATGACGGCCGGCCCGGTCATCTCGATCCCGCCGTCGGGGTGCTCGGTGATGACGAGGCTGCCGCCCGGCAGGTCGACGGTGTACGTGACCGGCTCGCCGGTCAGCGCGGGGTCGGCCTGGTCGCGGCGGGCCGCCGCGACGGCCACCGCGCACGCTCCGGTACCACAGGAGCGGGTCTCGCCGGAGCCGCGCTCGTGGACCCGCATGGCGACGTGGCGGGGGCCGCGGTCCACGACGAACTCGATGTTGACGCCGTCGGGGTAGACGGCGGCCGGGGCGAAGGACGGCTCGGTGAACAGATCACCGGCGTGGGCCAGGTCCTCGACGAACGCGACCGCGTGCGGGTTGCCCATGTTGACGTTGCGGGTCTCCCAGTCGCGGCCGCCGACGGTGACGGTGACGCCGTCGGCGGGGAGCAGGGCGCGCCCCATGGCGACGGTGACGTCGCCGTTCTTGGCGAGGTGGACCTTCTTGACGCCGCCCCGGGTGGCGATCGCGAGGTCGCCCTCCTCGACGAGGCCGGCGCGCTGGAGGTAGCGCGCGAAGACCCGCACGCCGTTGCCGCACATCTCGGCGACGGAGCCGTCGGAGTTGCGGTAGTCCATGAACCACTCGGCGTCCTGCGCCATGGCCTTCGCCTCGGGGTGAGCGCCGGAGCGCACGACGTGCAGCAGGCCGTCGCCGCCGATCCCGGCACGCCTGTCGCAGAGCCGGGCGACGACGGGGGCGGGCAGGTCGAGGGCGTTGTCCGGGTCGGGAACGATCACGAAGTCGTTCTCGGTGCCGTGGCCCTTGAGGAAGGCGATCTGCGAGGTGGTCACGGGACAACTGTACGAGGCGGAGCGGACAGCGCGGAAAACGGCCCGCCGCGCGGACAGGGGCTCGGGCCGCTCTCCGGCCCGGCGACTCCCCGCAGGTCAGCGCAGTCGCGCCACGCGCCAGACGGCGAGCGCGACGAGCACGGCGCAGACACCGGCGTAGAGCGCCACCACACGCCAGTCGGGACGCTGGGACGAACCCCTGGACGGCAGTCCGGGCCAGGTGTGGCCGACGCGGCGGGCGGCCATCATGGACCAGCCGGCGGCGCAGCAGCTGATCAGCAGGCCGAGCATGGCCACGACCGCGCCGCCGTCGCCGAACTCGAAGGCGAGGGGGAAGGCGAACATCAGCGAGCCCACCGCGGCGAGCGTGACGATCGGCGCGAGCTGCCAGATGCGCAGCCGGCGGGCCGGGCGCAGCTCGACCTCGACCTCGGGGGTCACGTCGAGCTCGTCGGGCCCGTCCGGGCTGAGGCTTCCCGCCTCAGGCCCGGTCTCCGGTGCGCCGTGTTCCGGTACGTCTTGTTCCGTGTCGCGAGGGCCGGCCTCCATCGCCACGCGCCCTCCCAACTCGGACTCCAGTCGATCGATGCTCGATGATGGCACGCCCGGGGTCACCGAAATGACGGGCGGAGCGTCCCGATGCCATCACGTGATCAGGCTGTAACCGCCCGTTCGACCAACGCCAGCGCCCGGCCCGGGAGTTCTCCGCGGTGTTCCGCGGCGCCACTCAGCCACTGGACGCGCGGGTCGCGGCGGAACCAGGAGTCCTGACGGCGCGCGAAGCGCTTGGTGGCGCGCACGGTCTCGGCGCGCGCCTGGTCCTCGGTGCACTCGCCGGCCAGCGCGGACAGCACCTGCTGGTAGCCGAGCGCCCGGGAGGCCGTACGGCCCTCGCGCAGCCCGTGTGCCTCCAGGGCGCGCACCTCGTCGACGAGTCCCGCCTCCCACATGCGGTCGACGCGCAGGGCGATGCGCTCGTCGAGTTCCGGGCGGTCCACGTCGACGCCGATCTGCACGGCGTCGTAGACGGCGTCGTCGCCGGGGAGGTTGGCGGTGAAGGGCTTGCCGGTGATCTCAATGACCTCCAGGGCCCGGACGATGCGCCGGCCGTTGCTCGGCAGGATCGCGCGGCCGGCCTCGGGGTCGGCGGCGGCGAGCCGCGCGTGCAGGGCCCCGGAGCCGTTCTCCTCCAGTTCCGCCTCCAGCGCGGCCCGGACGTCGGGGTCCGTGCCGGGGAACTCCAGCGCGTCGATCGCGCCCTTCACGTACAGGCCGGAGCCGCCGACCAGGATCGGGGTGCGGCCCTCGGCGAGCAGCCGGTCGATCTCGGTGCGGGCGAGGCGCTGGTACTCGGCGACGCTGGCGGTCTCGGTGACGTCCCAGACGTCCAGCAGCCGGTGCGGGACCGCCGCGCGCTCGGTGAGCGTCAGCTTCGCGGTGCCGATGTCCATCCCCCGATAGAGCTGCATGGAGTCGGCGTTGATCACCTCGCCGTCGAGCTGCTGGGCGAGGTGCACCCCCAGGTCGGACTTTCCTGCTGCGGTGGGGCCGACGACGGTGATGACCTGAGGTGCGGGAGCTGAGCTTGTCACCGGCCCAGTCTCCCCCAAACCCGCGCCTCGCATCCCGAATGAGGGAAGCTCGGACGGGGAAGGTGACGCGGCGGTGCGGTCTTCCCCGTACAGTGGTTGTACATATGGGTTATTTCTCACAGTTTCCGAGCGGAGAAGGTGCCCAATGGGCTTCATGGACAATGTGAAGGCGAAGCTGGCCCCGGCCAAGGAGAAGGTCAGCGACCTCGCGCAGCAGCACGGGGACAAGATCGACCAGGGGCTCGAGAAGGCCGCCCGGACGGTGGACGAGAAGACCAAGGGCAAGTACAGCGACAAGATCGTGACCGGCCGGCAGAAGGCCAAGGACGCGGTGGACAAGCTGGCGAACAAGGACGGCGGGACGACGCCCCCGTCCGCAGGCGGTACGACGCCGCCGCCCGCCGCCTGACAGCGGGAGAAGAAGGGCCCCGGAGCGCGTCGCTCCGGGGCCCTTCGTACGTTCCGACGCCCTCAGGACCAGGCGGCGACCAGATAGCCGACCCCGTAGGGCGCGTCCTCGTACAGCAGCCGGCCGGCCAGACCGGCTCCCTCGGCCGCCCCCGCCAGCACCTGCCAGGGCGCCCGTCCCGCGGCCTTGAGTTCGTACGCGAGCGGCTCGTCGAGCGCCGTCAGCGCTTCCGGGTCGGCGTCACCCAGGGCGCGTGCGGCAGCGGCGTCGAAGGCGGCGGCGCGCTCGTCCAGGTAGCCCGGGGCCTTCAGGGTGCGGCAGGCGCTGCCGTCGCCCATCACCAGCAGCGCGACCCGGTCCGCCCGGCGGGCCAGTTCGCGCCCGGTCTCCACGCAGCGCGCGGTCTCCAGCGGTTCGCCCACGCCCAGGCCCTCGACGGGGGCGTCCGCCCAGCCCGTACGGGCCAGCAGCCAGGCACCCACCGCGAGCGAGGGCGGGAGCGGACGGCCCTCCCGCGTTCCCCGTTCCTGACCGAGCCGAACCTCCAGGTCGACGCCGAACTCGCGGAAATCGCCGGCGGCCCCCTCCGGGTGGGTACCGCGCCCCGCCGGGTCGGCCGGACCGATCACCACGAGCAGGTCGGGCCGGGAGGCCGCGAGGACGCCCAGGGCGTCGGTGCACGCCGTCCGGGCGTCATTCAGCTCGGGCGCGGCGCCGGCGGCGACGTCGGGTACGAGGAGCGGCGGGCAGGGGCAGACAGCGGCGGCGACAAGCATGGTCGGCAGCGTACTGCGGCCCCTCCCCCGCCCGGACCCGGCCGCCCCGTCTCGGGCGTCGGAGGTCAGTCGCAGCCGCAGCCCGGGGCCGCCGCGGCCGGCAGGGGTGCGGGGGCTCCGATGCCGGGCAGGCCGAGCATGACACCGGCCGGCTTGGCGGCCGCGGCGGCGTTGCGCTTCTCCCAGGCGTCGCCGGAGCGGGTCCGGCGCACCCCGAGCGGAGCGCCCTCGGCGAGCAGGTGGTGCGGGGCGGCGTAGCTGATCTCGACGGTGACCACGTCGCCGGGGCGCACGTCCTGGTCCGGCTTGGTGAAGTGGACCAGGCGGTTGTCGGGGGCGCGGCCGGACAGCCGGTGGGTGGCACCGTCCTTGCGGCCCTCGCCCTCGGCGACCATGACGTCCAGGGTGCGGCCGACCTGCTTCTTGTTCTCCTCCCAGGAGATGTCCTCCTGGAGGGTGGACAGGCGCATGTAGCGCTCCTGCACGACCTCCTTGGGGATCTGCCCCTCCATGTCGGCGGCGGGCGTGCCGGGCCGCTTGGAGTACTGGAAGGTGAAGGCGTTCGCGAAGCGCGCCTCGCGGACCGCGTGCATGGTCTGCTCGAAGTCCTCCTCGGTCTCTCCGGGGAAGCCGACGATGATGTCGGTGGAGATCGCGGCGTCCGGCATCGCGGCGCGCACCTTCTCGATGATGCCGAGGAAGCGTTCCTGCCGGTAGGAGCGGCGCATCGCCTTGAGGACCCGGTCGGAACCGGACTGCATCGGCATGTGCAGCTGCGGCATCACGTTCGGCGTCTCGGCCATGGCGGCGATCACGTCGTCGGTGAAGTCGCGCGGGTGCGGCGAGGTGAAGCGGACACGCTCCAGGCCCTCGATCTTCCCGCAGGCGCGCAGCAGCTTGGAGAAGGCCTCCCGGTCACCGATGTCGGAGCCGTACGCGTTGACGTTCTGGCCGAGCAGGGTGATCTCGGAGACGCCCTCGGCGACCAGGGCCTCGATCTCGGCGAGGATGTCGCCGGTGCGGCGGTCCTTCTCCTTCCCGCGCAGGGCGGGGACGATGCAGAAGGTGCAGGTGTTGTTGCAGCCCACGGAGATGGAGACCCACGCGGCGTACGCGGACTCGCGGCGGGTGGGCAGCGTGGAGGGGAAGGCCTCCAGGGACTCGGCGATCTCGACCTGCGCCTCGTCCTGGATCCGGGCGCGCTCCAGCAGCACCGGCAGCTTGCCGATGTTGTGCGTACCGAAGACGACGTCCACCCAGGGCGCCCGCCGCACGATGGTGTCGCGGTCCTTCTGGGCGAGGCAGCCGCCGACCGCGATCTGCATCCCGGGGCGCTTGGTCTTCATCGGGGCGAGCCGGCCGAGGTTGCCGTAGAGCTTGTTGTCGGCGTTCTCACGGACCGCGCAGGTGTTGAAGACGACGACGTCGGCGTCGCCGTCGGAGCCCTCGGGCGCCCGGACGTATCCGGCGTCCTCCAGGAGCCCCGACAAGCGTTCGGAGTCGTGGACGTTCATCTGGCACCCGTAGGTGCGCACCTCATAGCTTTTTCTGACGTCCACTGCTTCGCTCCGGTTGCCGCTGCTCATGCGACAAGGGTAGGCGCTGCCCGGACCCCGTCCGTCTCGGGCGGTGTGGGGTACCCCGCACCGGGCGGCCGATCCGCCGGCACCCCTGGTCACGGCCGGGAACGACCTGGCAGGATCGCCGCCATGCTCCCGGCCCCGTCCCGAATCGGCCGGCGTCACGCCCTGCGGGCCGGCGCCGCCCTCGCCGTCGTGCTCGGGATGCTGCTCTGGTGGCTGCTCCCGCTCGGCGACCCGGCGCCCAAGGGCAGTCTCTCGTTCAGTACGGGGGTGCGCAGCGGCGTCTACCAGCGCTACGGGGAGCGGCTGAAGGGCGCCCTGGCCACGGATCTGCCCCATGTGTCGATAAAGCTCCAGACGAGCGAGGGCTCGCAGCAGAACCTCGCCAGGGTCGCGGCGGGCGAGGCGGACTTCACCATCGCCACCACCGACGCCGTCGCCACCTATCTGCGTGACCGCAAGCCCGGCTACCGGCGGCTGCGCGGCTGTGTCCGGCTCTACGACGACTACATACAGCTGATCGTGAAGCGGGACTCGGACATCCGCAGCGTGGCGGACCTGCGGGGCAGGCGGGTCGCGGTGGGACAGCCGGGGTCCGGCGTGAAGCTGGTCGCCGACCGGCTGATGACGGCCGCCGGTCTCGACCCGGTCCACGACGTGACGCCCCTGCCGGTGGGCATCGACACCATGCCGCGGCTGCTGGAGGAGGGGAAGCTCGACGCGTTCTTCTGGTCCGGCGGGCTGCCCACGACGGCGGTGGCGGATCTGTCGGAGCGCTTCTCGATCAGGCTGGTCCCGCTGGAGGAGCCCCTGATCAAGCAGCTCCAGTCGGCGGGCGGCTCCACGCGCTACTACCGCTCGGCCGTGATGCCCGCCGACGCCTACCGCAACGCGCAGCAGGGCCAGGCCGTCCCCACGGTGGCCGTCGCCAATGTGCTGGTGACCACGGACCGCACCGACGCGGCGATGACCGAGGCGTTCACCCGTACCGTGATCGACAGCCGCGACCGCATCGGGCGCGAGGTGCACGCGGCGCAGCTGGTGGACCTGCGCACGGCCATCTACACGGACCCGCTCCCGCTGCACGAAGGGGCGAAGCGCTACTACCGGTCGGTCAAGCCGTAGCGCCTTCCACGGCCGCGCGGGACAGCCGCGGAAGTGCGGGCGCGCTGCTCAGCCCTTCGGGTCGTGGCGGGGTACGGAGACCGTCACGCTCAGTCCGCACGGTTCCTTGCGGGCGTACGAGAGCGAGCCGCCGCCCGCCGCCAGGAGTGCCTGGGAGATGGAGAGGCCGAGCCCCGAGCCGTGGATGTTCTGGTGCTGGGGGCTGCGCCAGAAGCGGTCGCCGACCCGTTCGAGCTCCTGCTCGGTGAGGCCGGGGCCGCCGTCCGCGACGACCACCGTCACGTCCTTGCTGCCGGAGGCGACCGTGACGCGGACCTCCTCGTCGGGGGGCGTGAACTTCAGGGCGTTGTCGATGATGGCGTCGAGCGCGCTGGACAGGGCGATGGGGTCCGCCCAGGCGGTGACGGCGGGCGGTCCATCGGCCCGGAGCCGTACGCCCTTCTCCTCGGCCACCGGCCGCCAGGACGCGACCCGTTCGGCGGTGAGCGCGCCGATGTCCGTGAGCTGGAGGTCGCTCTCGGCGTGCTCGGCGAGGGCGAGGTCGAGGAGGTCGTCGAGGACCTGGCCCAGGCGGCGGCCCTCGGTGCGCACGGAAGCGATCTCCTCGTTGCCCTCGGGGAGTTCGAGGGCGAGGAGCTCGATGCGCAGCAGCAGGGCGGCCAGCGGGTTGCGCAACTGGTGGGAGGCGTCGGCGACGAAGGCGCGCTGCTGCTCCAGCACGTCCTCGACGTTGTCGGCCATCTCGTTGAACGAGCGGGCCAGCCGCCTGAGTTCCGGGGGCCCGCCGGACGCGGCGACCCGGGACCGCATCCGGCCGCTGGCGATGTCGTGGGCGGCGGCGTCCAGCGTCTTGACGGGCAGCAGGACCCAGCCGGTGAGGCGGATCGCGGCGCCGACGGCCACCAGCATGGCGACGGCCTCGCCCGCCGCGATCAGCAGCCAGCCCCGCATCGTGTCGCCGCGCATCTGGCCGGTGGGCGAGTCGATGACGACGACGGCGATGACGTCTCCGTCGCGCACGACGGGCGAGGCGACGACGACGCGGCCGTCCTGCCAGGGCCAGACCTGCGGCGGGTCGTGGCTGCGACGGCCGAGCAGCGCTTCGCTGAACGCGGCTCGCCCCTCCCCCTCGACGGGCAGCCGCCAGGCGGCCGGGGCCTTCGCCATGGCGGAGTCGTCGCGGTAGAAGACACCGGCCCGGATGCCGTACACCGAGTCGTACGTTTCCAGCTCGGTCTGGAGGGTACGGCGCCGTTCGTCGTAGCCGCGGGTGCGCTCGGTGATGAACTGGGCGAGCGCCGCGAAGCGTGCCGTGTCGTCGATGCGGTCGATCACGACGCGCTGCTGCTCCGCGGCGGCCACGCTGACGGCCAGCGGGAAGCCGAGGGCGAGCAGGACACTCGCCATCAGGACGATGAGCAGCGGGAGCAGCCTGGTACGCACCGGGGACGTATGCCTTTACGCGGACGGGGAGACGAGGCGGTAGCCGACCCCGCGCACCGTCTCGATCAGTGCGGGCAGCCGCAGCTTGGAGCGCAGTGAGGCGACGTGCACCTCCAGCGTGCGGCCCGTTCCCTCCCAGCTGGTGCGCCACACCTCGCTGATGATCTGTTCGCGGCGGAAGACCACGCCGGGCCGCTGGGCGAGCAGCGCGAGCAGATCGAACTCCTTTCGGGTGAGCTGCACTTCGCTCCCGTCGACGCTGACCCGGCGCGTGGGCAGCTCGATACTGACGTGCCCGAGACGCAGTGCGGCGACGGGCGTGGACACGGTGTCCTCGTTGCCCGCCTTGCGCCGGCTGACCGCGTGGATACGGGCCAGCAGCTCGCCGGTGTCGTACGGCTTGGTCACGTAGTCGTCGGCGCCGAGGTTGAGCCCGTGGATGCGGGAGCGCACGTCGGCCCGGGCGGTCACCATGATCACCGGCACGGAACTGCGCTTGCGGATCTTGCCGCACACCTCGTAGCCGTCCTGGTCGGGCAGCCCGAGGTCGAGGAGCACGACGCCGAAGGGCTCGGTGTCGGCCGGCAGGAGCGCCTGGAGGGCTTCGTCCCCGCTGCGGGCGTGGACCACCTGGAAGCCGTGCCGGGCGAGGATCGCGGACAGGGCGGCGGCCACGTGGTTGTCGTCCTCGACGAGCAGCAGTCTCATGGCCCCCCCTTGGCAGCGGCGTGTGTCGGTGGTCGGTCCGTACGGTCGCGTACGCCCCCGGTCACTTCCCCGTTCCGGGGTGTTTCACGTAGGGGTGTACCAGGGAATCCACGCCGATCAGGGGTGGACAGTCAAGGGCCTGCCCGATGTATCCGGGTTTCCGTTATGCACCCGGTACGCCCGGCGCCACAGCCGCGACGTCCCCTTCACGCGGAGTGTCCGGTTGCCGCCGGATCGTTATGCTCAATTTCCGCTCAGATGTAATGACGCTGGTAGCACTGCGTCACTAGGGTCCTTCCCAACCGAGGAGGACGGAGCAAGAAGCCGATGAGCGGAGTTTCAGTGACCAAGGGCGCCGAGGACGCTGCACCCGCGCCCGGTGGCGATCTGGTGGTGCTGAGCAACGTCAACAAGCACTTCGGCGCGCTGCATGTGCTCCAGGACATCGACCTGACGATCGCCCGCGGCGAGGTCGTGGTCGTCATCGGGCCGTCCGGGTCCGGGAAGTCCACGCTGTGCCGCACGATCAACCGCCTGGAGACGATCGACACGGGTGCGATCACCATCGACGGGAAGCCGCTGCCCGCGGAGGGCAAGGAACTGGCTCGGCTGCGTGCCGACGTCGGCATGGTCTTCCAGTCGTTCAATCTGTTCGCCCACAAGACGGTCCTCGAGAACGTGATGCTCGGGCAGCTGAAGGTCCGCAAGACGGACAAGAAGGCTGCCGAGGACAAGGCGCGTTCGCTGCTCGACCGGGTGGGCGTCGGTACGCAGGCCGACAAGTACCCCTCCCAGCTCTCCGGGGGCCAGCAGCAGCGCGTGGCGATCGCCCGCGCCCTGGCGATGGACCCGAAGGTCATGCTCTTCGACGAGCCGACCTCGGCGCTCGACCCGGAGATGATCAACGAGGTCCTCGAGGTCATGCAGCAGCTCGCCCGCGAGGGCATGACGATGGTCGTCGTCACCCACGAGATGGGCTTCGCGCGCTCCGCGGCGAACCGGGTCGTCTTCATGGCGGACGGAAAGATCGTCGAAGAGGCCACGCCCGACCAGTTCTTCAGCAACCCGCGCAGTGACCGGGCCAAGGACTTCCTGTCGAAGATCCTTCACCACTGACGGAGCCCGCAGTGCCGGCTTCCGCATCTGTTGATCACTCACTTCGCGTCAACTCTAGGGAATTTCACCATGCAGCTTCGTAAGGTCACCGCCGCCTCGGCCGCCGTGCTCGCTCTCGCCCTCGCCGCAACCGCCTGTGGTTCCGACGACAAGGACGACTCGGCTTCGGGCGGCGGCAAGAAGATCACCATCGGCATCAAGATCGACCAGCCGGGTATCGGCCTGAAGACGCCGGACGGCAAGTACACCGGCTTCGACGTCGACGTCGCCACGTACGTCGCCAAGGAGCTCGGCTACGACGCCAAGAACATCGAGTTCAAGGAGACCAAGAGCCAGGACCGCGAGACGGCGATCTCGCGCGGTGACGTCAAGTTCATCGTCGCCTCCTACTCGATCAACGACGAGCGTCTGAAGAAGGTCGACTTCGCCGGTCCGTACCTGCTCGCCCACCAGGACATCCTGGTCCGCGCGGACGACGACTCGATCAAGAAGCCTGAGGACCTCAACAACAAGAAGCTCTGCTCGGTCACCGGTTCGACCTCGGCGCAGAACATCCACGACACGCTGGCCCCGAAGGCGGATCTGCAGGAGTACGGCGGCTACTCGGAGTGCCTGACCGGCCTGGAGAACAAGGCCGTCGACGCGCTGACTACGGACGACAGCATCCTCGCCGGCTACGCCTCGCAGGACGTCAACAAGGGCAAGTTCAAGCTGGCCGGCTTCAAGATGACCAACGAGAACTACGGCATCGGCCTGAAGAAGGGCGACGCCGACCTCAAGAAGAAGATCAACGACGCGCTGACCAAGATGGTCTCGGACGGCTCGTGGCAGAAGGCCGTGGACGCGAACTTCGGTCCGGCCGGCTACAAGAACGAGAAGGCTCCGAAGATCGGCAACGTCGTCAAGTGAAGCAGGGCTGACCGGGCGCGCCGCCGCTGAACGGCGGCGCGCCGCGCCCTCCTACACGCGGAAGCACGGGAGATCGTGTTCGACTTTCTTGATGGTTACGACCTGTTGGGGGCCTTCTGGGTCACGGTGAAGCTCACCGTGTTCTCCGCCCTCGGCTCCCTCATATGGGGAACGCTGCTGGCCGGCATGAGGGTCAGCCCGGTCCCCCTGATGCGCGGTTTCGCGACCGCCTACGTGAACGTGGTCCGGAACATTCCGCTGACCGTCATCATCATGTTCGCCTCGCTGGGTCTGTACTCGACGCTCGGCATCGCCCTCGGTTCCACCGACATCAAGGGCATCAACTTCCGGCTCGCGGTGCTCGCCTTCGTCGTCTACACCGCGTCGTTCGTGTGCGAGGCCATACGTTCGGGCATCAACACGGTGCCGGTCGGCCAGGCCGAGGCGGCCCGGGCACTCGGGCTCAGCTTCACCCAGGTGCTGCGGCTGATCGTGCTCCCGCAGGCGTTCCGGTCGGTGGTCAACCCGCTGTCCAACGTGCTCATCGCGCTGACGAAGAACACCACGGTCGCTTCGGCGATCGGCGTGGCCGAAGCCTCGTACCTCATGAAGGAAATGATCGAGAACGAGGCGCAGCTGCTGCTGATCTCGGGCGTCTTCGCCCTCGGCTTCGTGATCCTGACCCTCCCGACCGGCCTCATCCTCGGATGGGTGGCCAAGAAGGTGGCGGTGAAGCGATGAGTTCCGTCCTCTACGACACGCAGGGGCCCCGCGCCAAGCGGCGCAACATCCTGTACACCGTCCTCTTCGTGCTGGCCGCCGCGGCGGTGGTGTGGTGGGTGTACGACGGCCTCGCCGAGAAGCACCAGCTCGACTGGGTCAAGTGGAAGCCGTTCTTCGCCGGCACCCAGGCGTGGGAGACGTTCATCTGGCCGGGCTTCCAGAACACGATCAAGGCGGCGTTCTTCGCTCTGATCATCGCTCTGCCGCTGGGCGCGCTGTTCGGCATCGGGCGGCTCTCGGACCACCGCTGGGTGCGCGTGCCCGGCGGGGTGGTCGTGGAGTTCTTCCGCGCCATTCCCGTGCTGCTCCTGATGATCATCGCCAACCAGGCGTACTCCGAGTACACCGACCTCGACCCGGACACGCGTCTGCTCTACGCAGTCGTCACGGGCCTGGTGCTCTACAACGCCTCGGTGCTCGCCGAGATCGTGCGCGCCGGCATCCTGACGCTCCCCCGCGGGCAGACGGACGCGGCCAAGGCGATCGGCATGCGCAAGGGCCAGACGATGGTCTTCGTGCTGCTGCCGCAGGCGGTCACCGCGATGCTGCCGGCCATCGTCAGCCAGCTCGTGGTCATCGTGAAGGACACCGCCCTCGGTGGCGCGGTGCTCAGCTTCCCGGAGCTGCTGGCCTCGGTCCGGCCGATGTCCGCGAACTACGGCTCGAACACCATCGCGTGCTTCACGATCGTCGCGCTGGTCTACCTCGCGCTGAACTTCGCCCTGACGTCCTTCGCGAGCTGGCTGGAGCGTCGGCTCCGGCGCGGGAAGAAGAGCACGGGCGCGGTCGTGGGCACCGGCCCGGGGGGCGAACTGGAGACGATCGGTGCGCCGTCGCTCAACATGGACGACGGAACCGCCGCCTGACGGCTCGTCGTACGACGCCCGCGAGGGGCGGTGGCACTCCTGTCACCGCCCCTCGCCGCGTTCCGGCGTCGCTTGACGCAAGCACCGGCAGTAGGTTGCATACGTTCTGTGATCGCGCACCGAGTCCCCGACGCCGCAGCACCCCCTTCGACGCACGCGCACCTTCCCTTCCGTTTCGCCGGCCTCACGACGGGGGACGCGCCGTGGACCCGGTGATCGTCGTCGGTGCCGGGCCGGTCGGCCTGGCGCTGTCGCTCGCCCTCGCCGGGCAGGGCGTGCCGTCCGTGCTGCTCGACGAGGACCCCTCCAAGGACGAGACACGCCCCGCCCGCACGGTCGTACTGCGCGAGGACACCGCGGCCTTTTTGGAGCGTCTGGGCTGCAAGGCACTTCGGGACGACGGGCTGCGCTGGACCGGCTGGCGGTCGGTGCGGCGCAGACAGCTGGTGCGCGAGCTGCCGCTCGGCGAGGAGCCGTCCCCGGGCAGCGGTACGCCGGCCGCCCCCGTGCACGTGCCCCAGCACGCGTTGGTACGGAGTCTGCGCGACGCGGTGTCCGCGCACGAGCTGGTGCAGACGGCCGGGCCCAGCCGGATCGACACCCTGGAGCAGGACCCGGCCGGGGCCACCGTGCACACCAGGGAGCCCGGTTCGACCTGGTGGCGCGGGAGTTACCTGGTCGGCTGCGACGGCGCCCGGTCCACGGTGCGCAAACTCCTCGACATCAGGTTTCCCGGGCGTACGGCGGTGGAACGGCACGCCGTCGCCGCACTGCGCACCGAACTGCCCTGGCCCGGCGAGGCCGTGCTGCACCGGTCGCCCCCGTGGCGCACCGGTGGCGCCGAGGTCACCGCGCGCCCGCTGCCCGACGACGTCTGGCGGCTGGACTGGCTGCTGCCCGCGCGCGCCGAACTGGTCACGCCGGACGCGCTGGTCACGCGGGTCCGGGACACCCTGGCCGGCTGGTGCGGCGAGACACCCCCGTACGAGCTGCTGGACACCGGGGTCTACACGCTGCACCACCGGCTGGCCCGTCGCTGGCGCGTGAAGCGGGCCTTCCTCGCCGGGGACGCGGCCCATCTGCTGGGCGCCCTCGGCACCCAGGGGCTCGACGAGGGGCTGCGGGACGCCGAGAACCTCGCGTGGAAACTGGCCCTCGCCTGGCACCACGGGGCGTCCGACGCGCTCCTCGACAGCTACCAGGCCGAACGCCGGGCCGCCGTCGCCTCACGGCTGCGCGCCGCCGACCAGTCGCTGCCGATACTGCGGGGCGGCGGAGGTCTGCGGACGCTCGTACCGGGGAGCGCACGGGGGCACGACTCGCTGCTCATGGACGGGCATCTGGGCTGCGGCCCCCTCGGTGCGCCCCCGTCCTACGCGCTGTCCCCCCTCGCGCCCCCGCGCGCCGAGGCGCACACCTCGGTGGGTACGCCCCCCGGTGCGCCGGTGGCCGATGTCCGGGTCACGGCGCCCGACGGCACCGCGGTACGGCTGCGCGAGCGGCTGGGTCAGGGGCAGTTGCTGGTGGTGCTCGTCGCGCCGGGAACCGGAGTCTGGGACCGGCGCCACTGGATGCGCGCCGGAGTGATGCCCCGGCTGGCGGAGGCCGTGACGGCAATGCCGGTGAAGGCCGAGCTGCTGGTGGCCGAGAGCTATCCGGGGGCCTCCGCGCACACGGTGCTGCTGGTCAGGCCGGACGGACATCTCGTCGAGGCGTTCGGCGGGGTGCGTCCGGCGGAGCTGCTGGCGGCGGCGGAAGCGGCGCGCGGCGGCACGGCACGGACCTCGGTGCGTGCCGACCGGACCGCAGACGTCAATTGACCCTCGCGGGCGCGCATGGTCTACTCCGGGTCATGACCGACACCGATGTGCGCCTGTGGCGGAGGGTCCATATGGACCTGCTCCGCTATGCGGGCTGCGTGTGTCGTCCGTCCTGCTGAATCGCCTTCTCCTTGCCCTCGCCGTGCGCTGTGCCGTGCGGCGGGGCGTCCGCGCGAACTCTCAGGACGGTCTCCGTGTCTGCCTCTTCGTTCCCCGTTGTTCCCGTGCCCATGCGCACCTCCGCCCCGGCTCCGACCGCCGCGGAACTGCTCGACTTCGTCCGTCGCACCGCCGAGGACACCGAACTCATCGCCTCCCTCCCCCTCGACCCCGAGGGCCGGACCTGGATCCGGCTCGACGGGCCCGGAGGCAGCGAGGCCTGGCTGATCGGCTGGCCGCCGGGCACCGGCACCGGCTGGCACGACCACGCCGACTCGATCGGCGCCTTCCTCACCGCGGCCGGCACGCTCACCGAGCACTCTCTCGCCGCCCGGCTGCCCACCGACGGCTGGAAGACCCTGGAGCTGGCCGAGGACATCGACCGGACCCGGGAACTGACGCCCGGCCGGGGCAGGGCCTTCGGCCGCCACCACGTCCACGAGGTGCTGAACGGGTCCGCCGCGGAGCACGCCGTCTCGGTGCACGCGTACTACCCGCCGCTGCCGCGCATCCGGCGCTACAGCCGCACCGGCGCCGTGCTCCGCCTGGAGCAGACCGAGCGGCCGGAGGACTGGCAGTGAGCCACGGACCGCACGAGGGCGACGGCATCCCACCCGGGATCGACGAACTGCTGGAGCGGGTCAGGGCCGGTTACGTACGGCTCGGCCCGCAGGAGGCGTGGGCGGCGGCGGCCGAGGGGGCCCTGCTCGTGGACATCCGGTACGCGGAACTGCGCGAGCGGGACGGGCTGATCCCCGGGGCGCTGGTCGTCGAGCGCAACGAACTGGAGTGGCGGCTCGACCCGCGGGGAAGCCATCGGGTTCCGGAGGCGGTGGACCACGGCTTGCGGGTGGTGGTGATCTGCAACGAGGGGTACGCGTCGAGCCTGGCCGCCGAGTCCCTGCACCGGCTCGGCCTGTACCGGGCGACGGACCTGGACGGCGGCTTCCAGGCCTGGCGCGCGGCGGGGCTCCCGGTCGAGGCGTGAGGTGAGGGGGCGGCCCCCGCCCCTCACCGCCCCGCGTCCACCGCCGCCCCTTCCCGTCACCGCCCGGCGGCCACCTCGACCGGCCGGGTGCGCAGTGCGAACCGGCCGGGCAGCGCCGTGGCGGTCAGGGCGAGCAGGGCGGCGACGCCCACCACGGCCCCGTACACGAGTGGCAGGACACCGGGCGCGGCGCTGCCCGTCATCCCGATGCTGAACGCGGTCAGCACGGCGAGCGCGATGCCGGTGCCGAGAGCGGTGGCGATGACCAGGACCGACAGGGCCTCGGTCCGGAGCATCCGCAGCACCTGGCGACGGGTGGCACCGGCCAGCCGCAGGAGGGCGAACTCGCGGAACCGCTCGGAGACGGACATGGCCAGCGTGTTGACGACGGCGATGGCGGTGAAGGCGAGGACGAGCCCCATGGCGAGCAGGTTGACCTCGGCGTTCTCCTGCTGCCGGTCGGCCTGGAGCCGGTCGGCGACGGCCGGGGTGACGACGGTGACGCCGGGGAACTTCTCGACCGAGGCGGACAGTTCGCCCTCGGATGCCTTTCCGGCCACCAGGACCGTCGTGGCCAGCGGGTTGTCCATGTGCCGTGCGACCAGGTCGTGCGGCAGGGTCAGGTCACCGAAGCCGAGACCGCGTCGGTAGACGGCGGCGACCGTGAGGGTGGCGGGGGTGCCGTCGCCGAGGTGCAGCTTCAGGGCGCTGCCGGGACGCAGCCCGAGGCGGTCGGCGGCCAGTTCGCTGATCGCGGCGGACCGCTCGTTCGCGGCGAACGCGGCGAGGGAACCGCTCGTCACATCCGGGTCCCAGGTGTGGCCGAGGCCCGTCCCGGTGACGCCCTGCACGGTGTACTTCTCCAGCCCGACCCGCACGGTGGTGCGTACGACCTCCGTGACGGCGGTGACGCCGGGCGTCGCACGGACCGCCTCGGCGGCCGCCGAGGGAACGCCCGGGCCCTGCGCGCCGAGCACCCAGGTGGCGCGGGTGCCCTCCTCGGCCTGGGCTCGCGCGGTGGCGTCGACGGTCGGCTGGAGGAAGAGAACCGTGCAGATCATGCCGATGAGCAGGGTGAGCGGGGTGACGACGGAGGCCATCCGGGTGGAGTTCCCGCTGATGTTCGACCTGGCCAGGGTGCTCATCGGACCCGTCCGCCGGAGCACACCCGACATCAGGAAGGCGGCGGCCCGGACGAGGAAGGGGCCCAGCAGCGAGACCGCCGTGGCCAGCACCACCACCGCCAGGAAGGTGACCGGTGTCGAGGTGGCCTCGGTGTGCAGCACGCTCAGGACGCCGGCCAGCGTGCCACCGCCGGCGAGCAGGAACAGCCCCGCGAGCGTGCGGCCCACGGCAGGACAGCGGCGCTCGGTGGCGGACTCGGCCATCGCCTCCGCCGGGCGCAGACCGGCGATCCGGCGCCCCGAGATCCGGGCGGCGGCCCAGGCGCCGAGCAGGGTCACGGCGACGGCGACACAGGCGGGAAAGACCCCGGCGGTCCGCTCCAGGGTGGGCGGGACCACTCCCAGGTCGATGAACCGGCCGTGCAGCCACGCGGCGAGCGGCAGTCCGGCGACCGCGCCGAGGGTCCCGGCGAAGGCGCCGACGATCAGGGCCTCGCGGCCGAGCAGCCGTCGGATCTGCCGCGAGGTGGCGGCGACGGTGCGCAGCAGGGCGAGCTCACGCCGGCGCTGCTGAATGGAGAGCGCGAACGTCCCGACGACGACGAGCACTGCAACCAGCAGCGAGGTGCCACCCATGGCCCCGCCCATCGAGACGAGCTTGACCCGGGCACCCGCGGCGTCGAGGAACTCGACCGGTCCGCGTCCGTCACCCGTCGCCACCTGGGCGGTGGTTCCGTCGAGCGCGACCTTGACCCGCTGCTTCAACGCGCCGAGATCGGTACCGGGCTCGGGCAGCACGCCGAGCGCGGTGACCTGGCCCGCGCGGTCCGCGAGGCGCTCCGCCTCGGCCTCGGAGAAGAACAGCGCGCTCTGCTGCCGGAGTCCGCCCCGGCCTCGGGGCGCCGCGATGCCGCTGACGCGGTACCCACGAGGGGCGCGGGTCGACTGGACGGTGATCCTGTCACCCGTCGTGAGGCCCGCCCGTGCGGCGAGGGCCCGGTCGATCACCACGTCGCCGGCCGAGGCGGGGGCCCGGCCGCTGGTCAGGGCGAAGGGGGTCAGCGGGGCCGACGACCAGGCGTGTCCGTAGGAGGGAGAGCCGTTGTGGTCCGGGAGGCCGAGCGGCTGGGCGAGGAAGGTCAGTTCCGGTACGACGGTGCGGACGCCGGGCAGGGTGCGCAGTCGGTCGGCGGTGGCTGCGGGCAGCCAGGCCCGCTCGGCGACGGGCTTCGCCCTGTGCTTGGTCTTCGTCTTGCCGTTGCCCTTGTGCTTGACGGTCGTGCGGTGGACGTTCTGGTCGGCGGAGACGATCAGTGGGGTGGCCGCGTACCGCTCGGTGGCGATCCGCCCTCGCAGTCCGGTCTCCAGCAGGGTTCCGCAGGCGGTGACGAGGCCGGCGGCGCACATGAGGGCGAGGAACGCCCCGAGAAACCCTGCCTTGCGGTGCCGGATCGTCCGCAGGGCATAGCGCAGCATCATGAGGCGTCCGTCTCTGGTCGGTCGGTGCGTCGGTGCGTCGGTGCGTCGGTGCGTCGGTGCGGAGGCAACTCCGGATGCGTCACAGACTGCTCCGTGCACCGGTGTCCGCGCACTGGAGCATTCCGGCGTCTGCGTGCGGGGGCTGTCCCCCGCCTCCCTTCGGTGACGGGCGCTCTCTCGACCTGAATGCGCCGCGACACACCCGTATGGCACCGCTCCGGTGGAGCGATCCGGCCACCCGACGGACATTCGCCTCACGGCGAGCGGGGCCGCTCACGGCGAGCCCGGCCCGTCCGCCTGGACGACGAAGCCCTCTCGGGGGCGCCGGACCGCCGCTACGACGGGGAGCACGCACCGATGCCGACGACCGCCCTCACTCCCGACGAACTCGACGCCCAGGCCGCACGCCTCCACGACACGGACGCCTGGCAGCAGATCGTCACCGGCTGGGACCTGACCGCACCGAGCCCGTCACCCGCAGGGTCCCCCATCGCCCCCGCGCAGCCGACGCCGGACGCCGCCGGCGATTGGCGCGCCCTGCTCTCCGTGCCGGTGGACCAGCTGATCGCCGACACGGTCCGCGCGCTGCCCCCCGCCGCACCGCGTGAGCGTCCGCTCCCAGGACGCATCGGTGCGATGCTGCCCGACCGGCTCCACACGTGGCGGCGCATCGGACGGCCCGAGGTGCCGCCGTCCGTCCATCTCGCCCATGCCCGGCAGATCCTGACCGAGTGGGGCTGGCAGAACACTCCGTACCGGCTGCGGAACGTCCGGGGCGCCCGCTGTGTCTGCGGCGCCATGCTCACCGCGCACCGACTGGGCTACGGCTCGGCGGAGACGGTCGACCGGGCCGGCGCCTGGCTGATCGCCGAACTGCGCTCCCAGGGCTGGACCGGGCTGATCGGGCCGTGGAACCGCTACCCGGGACGCACCGCCGCGGACGCCCTCGCCCTGATCGACGCCACCATCGCCCGCGCGGCCCGCGCCGGCCAGTAGCGTCCCGCGCTTCCCCGAAGCACCGGCGGGCGGACCACAGCCGCGTGGTCAGAACGGCTCGTCCAGCCCCTCCGTGTCCTCCCCCTCTTCCTCCAGCGCCCGGCGCACCACGCGCAGGGCCATGCCCTCGCCGTACCCCTTGCGGGCGAGCATGCCCGCAAGACGGCGCAGTCGTTTGTCCCGGTCCAGGCCCCGGGTGGAACGGAGCTTGCGGGCGACGAGCTCCCGGGCGGTCTCCTCCTCCTGCTCGGAGTCGAGCTGCCCGACGGCTTCATCGATCACCGCCGCGTCCACGCCCTTGGTCCGCAGCTCACGGACCAGCGCGCGGCGGGCGAGCCCGCGGCCGTGGTGCCGGGACTCGACCCAGGCGTCGGCGAACGCGGCGTCGTCGATCAGACCGACGTCCTCGAAGCGGGACAGCACCTCCTCGGCCGCCTCGTCCGGGATCTCCCGCTTGCGCAGGGCGTCCGCGAGCTGCTTGCGGGTGCGCGGTGTGCCGGTGAGCAGGCGCAGGCAGATATCGCGTGCCCGCTCGACCGGGTCGCGCGGTTCCCCCTTCTCGGCCCTCGACGAGGAGGGGAAACCGCTGTCACTGGACCGGGAGCGGGAACGGCGTCCCGCTCCCTCACCGGATCCGGAGGCCGCGCCGGGGTCGGCGGCGCTGTCCGGCCACTCCGTACGACGCGTCACGGATCAGCTCTTGGCCGCGGCCGCCTTGGCCGGCTTGGTCTTGCCGGCCGAAGCGGTCGCCGGCTTCGCGACCGTGTCGGCCTGGGCCGCCGTGCCTGCCGCGTCCGCACCGGACTCGGCGGAGGCGTCCTCGGGCTGGGCCCCGACGCCCAGCTTCACCAGGATCTTCTTCTCGATCTCGTTGGCGAGGTCGGGGTTGTCCTTGAGGAAGTTGCGCGCGTTCTCCTTGCCCTGGCCGAGCTGGTCGCCCTCGTACGTGTACCAGGCGCCGGCCTTGCGGACGAAGCCGTGCTCCACGCCCATGTCGATCAGGCCGCCCTCGCGGCTGATGCCCTGGCCGTAGAGGATGTCGAACTCGGCCTGCTTGAAGGGCGGCGCCACCTTGTTCTTGACGACCTTGACGCGGGTGCGGTTGCCGACCGCGTCGGTGCCGTCCTTGAGCGTCTCGATCCGGCGGATGTCGAGGCGCACCGAGGCGTAGAACTTGAGCGCGCGGCCACCGGTGGTGGTCTCCGGCGAGCCGAACATCACACCGATCTTCTCGCGGAGCTGGTTGATGAAGATCGCCGTGGTCTTGGACTGGTTGAGCGCGCTGGTGATCTTCCGGAGCGCCTGGCTCATCAGGCGGGCCTGGAGACCCACGTGCGAGTCGCCCATCTCGCCCTCGATCTCCGCGCGCGGCACCAGGGCCGCGACGGAGTCGATGACGATCAGGTCGAGGGCGCCCGAGCGGACCAGCATGTCGACGATCTCAAGGGCCTGCTCACCGTTGTCCGGCTGGGACAGGATGAGGCTGTCGATGTCGACGCCGAGCTTCTTCGCGTACTCGGGGTCGAGGGCGTGCTCCGCGTCGATGAAGGCCACCGAGCCGCCGAGCTTCTGCGCGTTCGCCACCGCGTGCAGCGTCAGCGTCGTCTTACCGGAGGACTCCGGCCCGTACACCTCCACCACACGGCCGCGCGGCAGGCCGCCGACGCCGAGCGCGACGTCGAGCGCGGTGGACCCGGTGGGAATCACCTCGATGGGCTCGTTCGGCCGCTCGCCGAGGCGCATCACCGCGCCCTTGCCGAATTGCCGTTCAATCTGTGCGAGTGCGGCGTCCAGCGCCTTCTCGCGGTCGGTTCCTGCCATGGGTTCCACCCGATTTGCTTGAGTCGATCGCTTCACGTCAAAGACGCTAACCCCTGCCACTGACAATGGGCCTCGACGTCCTCCCGGCCTGTGGACAACTCCACGGTCGGGCCCGGGAAAACCCGGCCGGAATCCCATGAGAATGGATGTTCGATTTTAGTGTCAAGCGCACCACGCCGCCGCCGGAACGGGCGGCCCGGCGGCCCGACAGGACCGGCCGCCGGCCTCGGGAGCGCCTTCAGGCACCCGGCCCGGCAGGCCCCTCCGGCCGCTGGGGATCCTCCGGCCCGCCGCCGCCCGGCTCCCCGTCCGGCCGCCGGCCGTCCTCGCCCGAGAGGGCGGCTCGCATCCCTCGCAGGCGGGCCCACAGGGGCTCTCCCCGCACGCCCGGGCGGCTGCCGTGGACGCGCGGATCGTCCGTGACGTCGTACCGCTTCACGTACGCGCCGAGGAATGCCTGGAGCGTGGCCACCGCCGGGATGGCGATCAGCGCGCCGACGGCGCCCATCAGTGCCGTACCCGCGATGACCGAGCCGAACGCGACCGCGGGGTGGATGTCCACCGTCCTCGCGGTCAGCTTCGGCTGGAGCATGTAGTTCTCGAACTGCTGGTACACCACGACGAAGCCGAGGACCCACAGCGCGTACCAGGGGTCGACGGTGAATGCGATCAGCATCGGCAGGGCGCCCGCCAGGTAGGTGCCGATCGTGGGGATGAACTGGGAGACGAGCCCGACCCAGACCGCGAGCGCCGGCGCGTACGGCACCCCGAGTGCGGCCAGCAGGATGTAGTGCGCGATGCCGGAGACGAGTGCCATCAGGCCGCGCGAGTAGAGGTAACCGCCGGTCTTGTCGACCGCGATCTCCCAGGCCCGCAGCACCTCGGCCTGGCGGGCGGGCGGCAGCACGGAGCACAGCCCGCGGCGCAGTCTGGGTCCGTCGGCCGCGAAGTAGAAGGAGAACAGGAAGATCGTCAGCAGCCGGAACAGGCCCCCGAGGACCGTCGCCGAGACGTCGAGCACGCCGGTCGCGCTGTTCTGGACGTACTTCTGCAGCCAGTCGGAGTGCAGCAGGCTGTCCTGGACCTCGACGCGGGAGAGTTCGGTGTGGAAGGTCTGGTTGACCCAGTTGATCACCGAGTCGAGGTACTTCGGGAAGTCCTCCACCATGTCGACGATCTGGCCCGCGAGCATCGAGCCGAGCAGGACGACGAAACCGGCCCCGGCGACCAGCACGAGGAGGAAGACCAGGAAGGTGGCGAGGCCGCGGCGCATGCCGCGGGCCGACATCCGGCTCACGGCGGGCTCGATGGCGAGCGCCAGGAAGAAGGCGATCAGCACGTTGATGAGCAGGCCGATGAGCTGGTCGAACGCCCAGCTGCCGAGCCGGAAGCAGGCATAGAGCGCGAGGGCGAGAACCATGGCACGCGGCAGCCAGGCCGGCATGCGGGCGGGCACGGCGCCGGACGGCGGGGCCGGGGGTACGGGCGGCGTGCGGGGCGGCTGGATCTGAGCGGTCTCGTCTGTGGGTGCCACGGAGCAAGTCTCGCCTATCCGGGTGACGATCCGTCGCGCGCCCCGGGAGGTGGAGGGATCGCCTCCGGTCGGGGCGGAAGGGCCTGAGCCGGGACGGCGGGGCCTCAGCGCTTGTCGGCGGGGATGTCCATCGCCCTGCAGACCCCGCGCCAGACGTCCTTGGCCTCCCAGCCTGCCGCGAGCGCCTCGTGGACCGTACGTCCGCCCAGCTCGGCCATCACATGGTCGCGCGCGAAGGAATCCGCGTAGCCCGCGCCGAAGTGGTCCGCCATCCGTTCCCAGAAAATCGTCAACCGCATGCCCTCAGTATCCCGCTCCTGAGAGTGCAGCCGGACGGCTCCGGCCCTGCTCGGGGCACCTGACGCCCTACGGTCGGTCCATGGCTGCAACTGGAACAAGTCCCCTCGACCGTGCCGAGCAGTTCATCTGGCTCACGGCCCGCGTCCTCGAACAGCGGCGGTTCGCCCACCAATTCCTGGCCGCAGGCGCGGACCCGGTGGAGACGGCCCTCGCCGCGTACGCCAACGAGGACGGCGGCTACGGCCACGCGCTCGAACCCGATCTGCGGGGCCCCGTCAGTCAGCCGCTGCACACGGCCCACGCGCTCAGCGTCCTCGACTCCATCGGCCGTTGCGGCGGCCTGCGGGTGGAGCGGATCTGCCGGTACCTGACCGCGGTGTCGACCAGGGAGGGCGCCCTGCCCGCCCTGCTTCCCACACAGCGGGGCTATCCGGCGGCCCCCTTCATCCCGATCGTCGACGACCCGCCGGCCGAGCTGCTGGCCACCGGTCCCGTCGTCGGGCTGCTGCACCGCAACGCGGTGTGGCACGCCTGGCTCTTCCGGGCCACCGACTACTGCTGGTCGGCCGTGGACGCCCTGGACGTGTCGCACCCGTACGAGATCGAGGCGGCCGTCGCCTTCCTGGACGGGGTGCCGGACCGGCCCCGGGCGGAGGCCGCCGCCGAAAGGCTGGGGCGGCTGGTACGCGAACAACGGCTCGCGGTGCTCGATCCGGAGCGGCGCGCGGAGTACCCGGTGGCGGCCGGGTACGCGCCCGGCGAGCAGCACTTCCCGTACGACTACGCCCGCACACCTGAGTCGCTCGCGCGGCGATGGTTCACCGACGCCGAGATGGAGCGCGCGCTCGACCACCTCGCCGCCGCGCAGGAGCAGGACGGCGGCTGGCCGGTGACCTGGCGGCAGTGGGCGCCCGGGACGGCACTGGAGGGGCGCCCTCTGGTGACCCTCAGGGCGCTGGAGGCCCTGAGGGCCCACGGTCGCGCCCTGGGCCGGGGGGATGCCGGGTAAGGGGCAGGGCCCATGGAGCGAGCCCCTTACCGATGAAGGCACCGGCTCACCCCAGTGCGCGCACCCCGGCGGTGACGACCACGGCCGCGCCCACGACCACCAGGAAGGGGGCGCGCAGGACGAGGGCGAGCGCCGCCGCCGCAAGGCCCGCGCCCCTGGCGTCCAGGGCCAGGTGCTGTCCGTCTCCGAAGGTCTGCTGGGCGGTGAGCGCGGCCAGCAGGGCCACCGGCAGCAGCCCGGCGAGGCGCTGCACGAGAGGGCGTTCCAGAGCGCCCGCGGGCACCAGAAGACCGAGGAGTTTGGCGAAGTAGCAACCGGCGAAGGTGAGGGCGATGGCGATCCAGACGTTCATCGGCCGTCCTCCGCCCCGGTCGCGCCGGCGTCCTTCGCCGCGTGCGCGTCGCCGCCCTTGGCCCGCCCCATCAGGAACAGGACGACAGGAGCAGCGAGCGCGGACAGCAGGACGGGCACCCCGGCCGGCAGCACCGGCAGGAAGCCGAGGGCCAGCAGGACGGCGAGCCCTGCGGTGACGCGCTCCGTCGTCGACTTCAGCATCGGGGCGAGCAGGGCGAGGAAGACGGCCGGGCTCGCCGCGTCGAGCCCCCAGGCGTCGGTGTCGCCGAGAGCCCCGGCTCCCAGAGCGCCCACCAGGGTGGTCAGGTTCCACAGTACGTAGAGGGTGGCCCCGGTGACGGTGAACCCGATCCGCGCGGCCCGCCGGGTGGGCTGAGGCAGCGTTACGGCGGTCGTCTCGTCGATGACCCACTGGGCGGCGAGCGGGCGCACGGCGCGCGGCAGGGCGAGGAGCTGTGACAGGCGCAGCCCGTAGAAGGCGTTGCGTACGCCGAGGAAGAAGGCCCCGGCGGCCGCGGTGTACGGGTTGCCGCCGGCGGCGAGCGCGCCGACCAGGGCGAACTGGGAGGCGCCGGTGAAGACGAGCAGGCTGAGCGCGCACGTCTGGAGCAGGCTCAGGCCGGAGCCCGCCGAGGTGACGCCGAAGGCGAAGCCGGAGAGGCCGACGGCTATGCCGACGCCGAGTGCGTCGCGTACGACGGCCGAGTCCGGTTCGGCCCCGGCTGCGAGTGTGCTGCCGCCGGCCGGTTCGGCGGTGGTGCGAAGGGGTGCTGTCTGTTCTGCCACGCCCGCACGCTACCGGGACCGCTCCGGACCGGTCTTGTACGTTCTTGCACGTTCGCGCTGGTAGGCGCCGGGCGGTACGCCCACGATCCGGGTGAAGTGACGGTTGAGATGCGGCTGGTCGGTGAAGCCGACCTCCGCCGCAGCGACCGAAGGGGCCGTGCCCGCGTCGAGCATCCTGCGCGCACGCCGCACCCGGGCGTCGGTGAGCCAGGTGTGCGGAGGCATGCCGTACTGCTTCTTGAACGCGCGCAGCAGGGCGAAGGGGCTCGTGCCCAGCTCACCGGCCAGTGCCTCCAGGGTCGGCGGGTCGGCCATCCGGGACTCCAGCAGGGCGCGGGCGCGCGCCGCGTCACGGCCCCCTGCGGCGCGTGGCACGCGGAGGGGGAAGGCGCCGCCGTGCCGGGCGAGCAGGCGGGTGACGGCGATCCGCAGCACGCTGTCGGCGGCCAGGGCGTTGCCCTCCTCTGCCGCCCGGTGGACCTCGTGTATCAGCCGGGCCGCGTACGGATCGGCCACCCCGGTCTCGGTGAAGCCGACGGTGCCGCGCAGGTCCGTCGTATCGGCGGCGATGTCGTTGATCACCTGTGCGGACGGGTAGAGCGTGTCGTACACCCAGCCTTCGGGGACCCCCGCCCGGGCGCTGTGCGGCACCTCCGGGTTGATCATGACGACGGTGCCGGGGCCCGCGTACAGGGTGCCGCCCGGTGTTCCGATGGCCTCGACGCCCTGGCTGACCGAGGCGAGCACGAAGCCCTCGTGGCTGTGGCGCGGGAAGGTGTGCCGGATGTAACGGGCGCGCAGCAGGTCGAGGTCGGGCAGTTCGGCGTAGCTCCAGTGCCTCGCCCACTCCACCGGTTGCTGTGCTCCTGCCATGGTGGGATTGTCGCAGCTCGCGGGGGCCCGGGCCGTGGGTGCGGGGGCTCGCCCAGCGGTTGCCGGGGCCGTTGTCAGTGGCGGGGTGCACGATGGGGAGCATGACCGGCTCCGCACTCGATTCCTTCTCCCCCGCGACCCGCAGTTGGTTCACGGGGGCCTTCAGCGCGCCGACCGCCGCGCAGGAGGGCGCCTGGCGGGCGATCGGCGAGGGGTCGGACGTGCTGGTCGTCGCGCCGACCGGCTCGGGCAAGACGCTGGCGGCCTTCCTCGCCGCGCTGGACCGGCTGGCGGCCGTCCCGCCTCCGGCCGAGGCGAAGAAGCGCTGCCGTGTGCTGTACGTGTCGCCGCTCAAGGCGCTCGCGGTCGACGTGGAGCGCAATCTGCGCTCACCACTGACCGGCATCCGCCAGGAGTCGGTGCGCCAGGGCCTGCCCGAGCCCGAGGTCCGGGTGGGCATCAGGTCGGGTGACACGCCCGCCGCCGAGCGCCGCTCGATGGCGACCCGCCCGCCGGACATCCTGATCACCACCCCCGAGTCGCTCTTCCTGATGCTGACCTCCTCGGCCAGGGAGGCCCTGGCCGGCATCGAGACGGTGATCCTGGACGAGGTGCACGCGGTGGCGGGCACCAAGCGCGGCGCCCATCTCGCCCTGTCGCTGGAGCGCCTGGACGAACTGCTCCCCCGGCCCGCCCGGCGGATCGGCCTGTCGGCCACCGTCCGGCCGGTCGACGAGGTGGCGCGCTTCCTCTCGCCGCGGCGCAAGGTGGAGATCGTCCAGCCGCCGTCCACCAAGCAGTTCGACCTGTCGGTGGTCGTGCCGGTCGAGGACCTCGGCGAGCTGGGCGGCTCCCCCGCCACGGACGACACCTCCGGGGAGGCCGAGAAGCCGTCGATCTGGCCTCATGTGGAGGAGCGGATCGCCGATCTCGTCCAGGCCCACCGCTCCACCATTGTCTTCGCCAACTCCCGCCGCCTGGCCGAGCGCCTGTGCAACCGGCTCAACGAGATCGCGTACGAGAGGGCCACCGGCGAGACCATGCCGGAGGCCCACTCCCCCGCCGAGATCATGGCGGAGTCCGGGGCGGCCAAGGGCGCCCCCGCCCTGCTCGCCCGCGCGCACCACGGGTCGGTCTCCAAGGAGCAGCGCGCCCAGGTCGAGGAGGACCTCAAGGCGGGCCGGCTGCCCGCGGTCGTCGCCACCTCCAGCCTGGAGCTGGGCATCGACATGGGTGCGGTGGACCTGGTGATCCAGGTCGAGTCGCCGCCGTCGGTCGCCTCCGGACTGCAACGGGTCGGCCGGGCGGGCCACCAGGTGGGCGCGGTCTCCACCGGTGTCGTCTTCCCGAAGTACCGCGGCGACCTGGTGCAGGCGGCCGTGGTCACCGAGCGGATGCGCACGGGCTCCATCGAGGCGCTGCGCGTCCCGTCCAATCCGCTGGACGTACTGGCCCAGCAGCTGGTCGCGATGGTCGCCCTGGACAGCTGGCAGGTGGACGACCTGCTCGCGGTGGTCCGCCGGGCCGCGCCCTTCGCCTCGCTGCCCGAGTCGGCGTTCACGGCGGTCCTCGACATGCTCGCGGGCCGCTATCCGTCGGACGCCTTCGCGGAGCTGCGCCCCCGCGTCGTCTGGGACCGCGTCGCCGGTACGGTCACGGGCCGCCCCGGCGCGCAGCGCCTCGCCGTCACCTCGGGCGGAACGATCCCCGACCGCGGCCTCTTCGGGGTCTTCCTCGCCGGCTCCGACCCCAAGAAGGGCGGCGGCCGCGTCGGTGAGCTGGACGAGGAGATGGTCTACGAGTCCCGGGTCGGCGACGTCTTCACGCTGGGCACGACCTCCTGGCGGATCGAGGACATCACCCGCGACCGGGTCCTCGTCTCCCCCGCCCCCGGCGTCCCCGGGCGGCTGCCGTTCTGGAAGGGCGACCAGCTGGGCCGCCCGCTGGAGCTGGGCCGCGCGCTGGGCGCCTTCCTGCGCGAGCTGGGCGGGCTCTCCCCGGAGGACGCCCGGGACCGCCTGCTCTCCGCCGGCCTGGACACCTGGGCCGTCGACAACGTCCTGGCCTACCTCGACGAGCAGCGCCGGGCCTGCGGTCACGTCCCGGACGACCGGACCATCCTGGTCGAGCGCTTCCGGGACGAGCTGGGCGACTGGCGCGTCGTCGTGCACTCCCCGTTCGGCGCGCAGGTGCACGCCCCGTGGGCCCTGGCACTCAGCTCCCGTCTCGCCGAGCGGTACGGAATGGACGCGCAGGTCATGCATGCCGACGACGGCATCGTGCTGCGGCTGCCCGACGCCGACATGATGGGCCTGGACCTTCTCGACTTCGACCCGGCGCAGGACCCGGCTCAGGACGCCTCCGCACCGCTCGCCCCGGCCAACGCCTCCTTCGACAGCGACCAGCCCCCGGTCGGCGCCTCCGACGTGGCCTTCGACAAGGGCGAGATCGCGCAGATCGTCACCGACCAGGTCGGCGGCTCCGCCCTGTTCGCCTCCCGGTTCCGCGAGTGCGCCGCCAGGGCGCTGCTGCTCCCCCGCCGCAGCCCGGGCAAACGCACCCCGCTCTGGCAGCAGCGCCAGCGCGCCGCGCAGCTTCTCCAGGTCGCCTCCGAGTTCGGCTCCTTCCCCATCGTTCTCGAAGCGGTCCGCGAGTGCCTCCAGGACGTCTTCGACGTCCCGGGGCTCACGGAAGTGATGGGCGATCTGGAGGCCCGCCGCATCCGCCTGGTCGAGGTCACCACCCAGGAGCCCTCCCCCTTCGCCCGTTCGCTCCTGTTCGGGTACGTCGCCCAGTTCCTGTACGAGGGCGACTCGCCGCTCGCCGAACGGCGCGCCGCCGCGCTCTCCCTGGACTCCCGGCTGCTGGCCGAGCTGCTGGGCCGGGCGGAGCTGCGCGAGCTGCTGGACGCCGACGTCCTGACCGAGCTGGAGCGGGAGCTCCAGTGGCTGGCGGACGACCGCCGGGTCAAGGACGTCGAGGGCGTCGCGGACCTCCTGCGGGTGCTCGGCCCGCTCACCCAGCAGGAGCTGGCCGAGCGCGGGGCCGAGCCCGCGTGGGCACCGGAGCTGGAGTCGGCCCGCCGGGCCATCCGGGTCCGGATCGCCGGCGCCGAGCACTGGGCGGCGATCGAGGACGCGGGCCGGCTGCGCGACGCCCTGGGCACGGCGCTCCCGGTGGGTGTCCCCGAGGCGTTCACCGAGCCGGTCAAGGATCCCCTCGGCGATCTCCTCGCCCGGTACGCCCGTACGCACGGCCCGTTCACCTCGACCGCGGCCGCCGCCCGCTTCGGCCTCGGCACCGCGGTCACCGACGGGGCGCTGCAACGGCTCGCGGCGTCGGGCCGGGTCGTCCAGGGCGAGTTCCACCCCGCGGGCATCGGCCAGGAGTGGTGTGACGCGACGGTCCTGCGGCGGCTCCGACGCCGTTCGCTCGCCGCCCTCCGCCACGAGCTGGAGCCGGTCCCGCCCGCCGCCCTCGCCGGGTTCCTGCCGCAGTGGCAGCACCTCGGCGGCAACAGCCTGCGCGGGATAGACGGACTGGCCCGCGCCATCGAGCAGCTCCAGGGCGCCCCCGTCCCCGCCTCCGCACTGGAACGGCTCGTCCTCCCCGGCCGTGTCACCGGCTACACCCCCGCGCTCCTCGACGAGCTGACCACCACCGGGGAGGTCGTGTGGGCGGGTGCCGGCGCGCTGCCCGGCAAGGACGGCTGGCTCTCCCTCTACCTCGCCGACAGCGCGCACCTGCTCCTTCCCCCGCCCCGGCCGCTGGAGCTCAGCGCACTGCACGAATCCGTGCTGACCGCGCTCGGCGGCGGATACGGCCTCTTCTTCCGCCAGATCGCCGACCAGGTGCGGGCCACCACCCACCCCGACTGCACCGATCCGCAGCTGGCGGACGCCCTGTGGGACCTCGCCTGGTCGGGCCGGCTGACCAACGACACGCTGGCGCCGCTGCGCTCCCTCCTGGGCTCGGGCCGCACCGCCGGATCGACCGCGCACCGCGCCCGCCGCAACGTCCCGCGCGGCCGCTACGGCGCCCTCACCGCCGCCGCGCGCCCCGCCTCACGCACCGGGCCGCCCACGGTCTCGGGCCGCTGGTCCCTGCTCCCGGCCATCGAGCCCGAGCCCACGCACCGCGCCCACGCCCTGGCCCGCACCCTGCTGGACCGGCACGGCGTGGTGACCCGGGGCGCCGTCCAGGCGGAGGGCGTCGAGGGCGGGTTCTCGGCGGCGTACCGGGTGCTGTCGGCCTTCGAGGACAACGGACAGGCGCGCCGGGGCTACGTCGTGGAGGGGCTGGGGGCGGCGCAGTTCGCGATGGACGGCGCGGTGGACCGGCTCCGCGCCGTCTCCACCGCCCGGGACCGTACGGAGCCGGGCGCCGATCCCCGCGCCCTCGTCCTCGCGGCGGCCGACCCGGCCAACGCGTACGGGGCCGCGCTGCCGTGGCCGGAGCCGCCGGACGGGGCCGGGCACAAGCCGGGCCGCAAGGCGGGCTCGCTCGTCGTCCTGGTGGACGGCGAGCTGACGCTGTACATGGAGCGCGGCGGCAAGACACTGCTGGCCTGGCCCACCGATCCGGACGACCCCGCGCTCCGGGCTGCGGCCGCGGCGCTGGCCTCGGCGGCCCGCGCAGGAGCCCTCGGCACGGTGACCGTCGAGCGCACCAACGGCGTCTCCGCCCTGACCTCGCCCCTGGGACGCACCCTGGAGGCGGCCGGCTTCCTCGCCACCCCGAGGGGCCTGCGCCTGCGCGCGTGACCCGCACCGGGCCCGCCTCGCCCCGGTACTCCCGCGGAAGAACGCCTCGACGCCCCACCTACGCAGCCCCGCGGAAGGCCCCCGCCTCGCCCACGAAGCCCCCGGAACCCCAGCCCAGCCCGCCCCGCCGCATCATGGAGGCATGCCCGAAGGAGACACCGTCCTGCAGACCGCCGGGCGGCTGCACCACGCGCTGGCCGGTCAGGTCCTCACCACGTCCGACTTCCGCGTCCCCCGGTTCGCCACCGCCGACCTCACCGGCCGGGCGGTCCTGGACGTCATCGCGCGGGGCAAGCATCTGCTGACCCGGATCGAGGGCGGGCTCACCCTGCACAGCCACCTGCGGATGGACGGCGCCTGGCGGATCTACGCCCCGGGCGAGCGCTGGCGCGGCGGCCCCGCCCACCAGATCCGGGCGGTCCTCGGCAACGCGGCGCACACTGCCGTCGGCTACCGCCTGCCCGTACTGGAGCTCCTGCGGACCCGGGACGAGGAACAGGCGGTCGGCCATCTCGGACCCGATCTGCTGGGCCCGGACTGGGACGCCGACACCGCCCTGCGCAATCTCCTGAGCGACCCCGCCCGCCCCCTCGGCGAGGCCCTGCTCGACCAGCGCAACCTGGCCGGCATCGGCAACATCTACAAGGCGGAGCTCTGCTTCCTGGCCCGCGCCACCCCCTGGCTCCCCATCGGCGAGCTGCCCGCCCCGACGGCCGCCCTGCTGGTCAGCACGGCACAACAGCTGCTCGACGCCAACCGGGACCGCCCGAACCGTGTCACGACCGTGGGCGGCCGCTCCCGTACCGTCGCCAACGCGGCAGCCCGCGCGCGGAGACCGAGCGAGACCCTCTGGGTCTACGGCCGGACGGACCGCCCGTGCCTGCGCTGCGGAACCCCGATCCGCGCGGCCGAGCAGGACGGCCGTCCCGCGTACTGGTGCCCCCGCTGCCAGTCGGGCCCGGCCCCTGCGTAAGACAGCGCGCTCAGCACAGCACCGGCATGCGCCCCGCCCCTACCTGACGACCCACTGCCGCCATGACCGCACCGCTCTCCGTATCCAGGCCGTGCCGCGCCGCAGCAGCCCCGTCGCGGCGTCGAAGACGCCTATGGGACGGGCGGTCGCCGCCACGTGCACCGGTAGGAGGCTCAGCCCCCAGCCGCCCGCCGCCATCGCTCCCTCGACCACCCCGGCGCGCGCCGGTTCGAGGACCAGCCGCAGCACGGCCCACCACCACAGCCCGCAGAGAACGAGCGCCGGTACCCATCGCCGTACCATGGCTGCCTCCTCCGGCCGAACCTAGTCGCACCCGCCGTAGTGGGCGAGAGCGCACCGTTGCGCCACCGGCGCGCGCGGGGCGCCCTCACCACCCCGCCGCACCACCGCCCCCGTCTCAGCGATGAGCCCCCACCCGCGGGTGGGGGCTCATCGCGTGAGCGGGGCGGGTCAGCCCTTGTCGTCGGACAGAGAGTCCTTGAGGCCGCCTGCCCGGTCGCGGGCGCCGTCCATGGCGTCCTTGGTCTTGCCCTTGGCCTGGTCCGACTTGCCCTCGGCCTCCTTGCGACGATCGCCGGTCATCTTGCCCATGGCTTCCTTCGCCTTGCCGGTGATCTTGTCCTTCGCGCCTTCGTTCTTCATGCTCATTCCTCCATTGGGGAGAACCGGTGGGTGTCGCGGTATCCGCTTAGGCGCTTTCGGCCTGGAACATCCACGCGTGCTTCTCGAGGTCGGCGGTCAGCGTGATCAGGATGTCCTGGCTGACCGGGTCGGGGCTCTCGGTCACCTCGATGCGCTCACGCATCCGTCCGATCACCACGCCCAGGGCGTCGACCAGGGTCTTCACCGCGTCCACGTCCTTGATCCATCCTTCGGACACGGAGGCGATGGCCGTGCTCTTGGCGATCGTCGCGGCTCGGCCGTCCGGGTTGACGCCGAGCGCGGACGCCCGCTCGGCGACCGTGTCGGAGTGCTGGCGGGCCGTGTCGACGACGTCGTCGAGCTGGAGGTGCACGGACCTGAACCGCGGCCCGACCACGTTCCAGTGGACCTGCTTGGCCACCAGAGAAAGGTCGAGGAGATCCACAAGGGCGCCCTGGAGGGCGTCCCCGACGGTCTTGCGGTCGGTCTCGGACAGTGGGCTCTTCACCACAGGCATGCACGTCTCCGATCTGGAATCCGTTCCGTTCAGCACCATCCACGATGGCACAAACAACGCAAAACGGTCATTCGAGGAATCATCCGTACGGGATCGCCCCGGATTGATCCTCGGTCTCTCGTCCACCCGCCTGCCCCCCATCTGCCCGCTGACACCCCGGTTCCGCGCACGAAATCCCCCAGAGCATGCGAAAGCCCCGGCCCACCCCACGAAGGGGAGGACCGGGGCCTCGGCTTCACACCGAACCGATCGGATCAGGCGGCGACGACGTCCACCGCTTCCGCGGGTGCCTTGATGGTCACCCGCCCCGTCGGCACACCCGCCACCGAGGTAACGGAGACGGAGTTGAGCATGGGGCGCACCGGTACAGGTACCGGATCGCTGGCCGCTGCCGACTCGGCCAGTTCGGCCAGGGACAGCTCATCGCTCACTTCACGCATGAGCTCGGACATCCGTACGTCAAGCGCGTCGCAAATGGCGGAGAGCAGTTCGGAGGATGCCTCCTTCTGCCCCCGCTCCACCTCGGAGAGATAGCCGAGCGAAACTCGGGCGGACGAGGAGACTTCGCGCAGAGTACGGCCTTGGCGCTGGCGCTGCCGACGCAGCACGTCACCCAGCAGGCGACGGAGCAGAATCATCGGTGGCTCCCTCCTCGGACCGCGTAGCCGCATCCTTCACGCCCCACCGTACCGCCTAGCGCTGCGGCCGTGCGGGGAGCGATGTCGTGTTCACTCAGGGCTGCAAACATCAATTCCCCCCGTTCTCTTCCGTATCCTGTGCGCTCGCATTCTTGTCGAGTTCGCCTGAGAGCAGGTCGAGCGCGCTTCGTACGCTCTCCTTACGGATGTCCGCACGGTCGCCGTTCAACCGCAGGGCAGCCACTTTGCCGGTGCCGTGCGGGCCGCTGACCGCGACAAAGACCGTTCCGACGGGCCGCCCGTCCTGTGGTTCGGGGCCGGCGACGCCGGTGGTCGCCACTCCCCAGTCTGCGCCCAGAGCCCGTCGTGCGCCTGTTGCCATCTGGCGCGCGACCTCGGCGTCGACCGCCCCGCGCTCCGCCAGCAGGTCCGCGTCGACCCCCAGGACTTCACTCTTGAGGGGGGTCGCGTAAGCCGTGACCGAGCCGCGGAAGGCCTGTGAGGCGCCGGGTACGGACGTCAGTTCGGCCGCGACCAGGCCGCCGGTCAGCGACTCCGCGACGGCGAGGGTCTCCCCCCGCTCGACGAGCAGCCGCAGCACCCGGCCCGCGGCAGTCACCGCTCGGCCTCCGCCGCGCTCCGGGCCGAGGAGAGCGTCCCGGCCACCTCGGAGGCGTTTTCGGCCGCACGCTGCGCCGCCAGCCCCTGGCGGCGCAGCACGACCGCCTGGCGGACGTAGTCGAGGCCGGTGACGACCGTCAGCACGACGGCCACGCCCATCACCCAGAAGCGGAGGGTGGCCAGCGGGCCGGTCAGCGCCAGGACGTACATCCCGACCGCCGTCCCCTGCGCCAGCGTCTTCATCTTGCCGCCGCGGCTGGCCGGAATGACTCCGTGCCGGATCACCCAGAACCGCATCAGCGTGATGCCCAGCTCGCGGAAGAGGATCACGCCCGTGACCCACCAGGGCAGGTCGCCCAGATACGACAGGCAGACCAGCGCCGCGCCCATGATCGCCTTGTCGGCGATCGGGTCGGCGATCTTCCCGAAGTCGGTGACCAGGTTGTACGTGCGCGCCAGATGCCCGTCGAACAGGTCGGTGATCATGGCGATGGCGAAGGCGGCCCAGGCGAAGGAGCGCCAGGCCGGGTCGTAACCGCCGTTGTGGAGCAGCAGCACCACGAAGCCGGGGACGAGCACCAGCCGGGCCATCGTCAGGAGGTTGGCGATGTTCCACAGACTGGCCTGATTGACCGCCGCGGCGCCCAGCTTTCCGCCGCGGACCGGCGTCGCGCCGGAGCCGCCTGTCGCGGATGCCGGGACTCCGGTCATCTGGTTACCTCCACAAGCTCACTGCACTCGGCGATCAGGTCCACGCCTTCGGTGCCCACGACCTTTGCCTCGACCATACGGCCCGGGACCAGACCCTCGCGTGTGGTGAAGAGCACCTGGCCATCCGTTTCGGGTGCCTGGTGCGCGGCCCGGCCGATGGCGCGCGGCTCCTCCTCGGTGGGTTCGACGGACTCGACCAGCACCTGGAGCGTTTCGCCCATGCGCTCCTCGGCCCGCTGCGAGGTCAGCTCCTCGGCGAGCTGGGAGATGTGGGCGAGGCGCTCCGCGATGACGTCGGCGTCGAGCTTGTTCTCGTAGCCGACCGCTTCGGTGCCCTCCTCGTCGGAGTAGCCGAAGACGCCGATGGCGTCGAGGCGGGCACCCGTGAGGAACCGTTCCAGCTCCGCGAGGTCGTCCTCGGTCTCGCCGGGGAAGCCCACGATGAAGTTGGAGCGGGCGCCGGCCTGCGGTGCCTTGCCCCGGATCGTGTCCAGCAGCTCCAGGAAGCGGTCGGTGTCGCCGAAGCGGCGCATCGCCCGCAGCACGGCGGGCGCGGAGTGCTGGAAGGAGAGGTCGAAGTAGGGCGCGACCTTCGGCGTCGAGGTGAGGACGTCGATGAGACCGGGCCGCATCTCGGCGGGCTGGAGGTAGCTGACGCGGATGCGCTCGATGCCGTCGACGTCCGCGAGCTCCGGCAGCAGGGTCTCCAGGAGACGGATGTCACCGAGGTCCTTGCCGTACGAGGTGTTGTTCTCGGAGACGAGCATGACCTCCTTCACGCCCTGCTCGGCCAGCCAGCGGGTCTCGCCGAGCACGTCGGAGGGGCGCCGGGAGATGAAGGAGCCGCGGAAGGACGGGATGGCGCAGAAGGAACAGCGACGGTCGCAGCCGGAGGCCAGCTTGACCGAGGCGACGGGGCTGGTGCCCAGCCGGCGGCGCAGGGGCGCACGCGGCCCGGAGACCGGGGCGACGCCCTCCGGCAGGTCGGCGGGGGCAGGGGCGACGTCTTGCGCGTGGCCGGGCAGGGACACGGTGGCGTCCTGCCGCTCGGCGGGGCTGATCGGCAGCAGCTTGCGGCGGTCGCGGGGGGTGTGGGAGGCGTGGATGCCGCCGTTGAGGATGGTCTGGAGGCGGTCGGAGATGTCGGCGTAGTCGTCGAAGCCGAGGACGCCGTCCGCTTCCGGCAGGGCCTCGGCGAGGTCCTTGCCGTAGCGCTCGGCCATGCAGCCGACGGCGACGACGGCCTGGGTGCGGCCGTGGTCCTTCAGATCATTGGCTTCGAGGAGGGCATCGACGGAGTCCTTCTTGGCGGCCTCGACGAACCCACAGGTGTTGACGACGGCGACATCGGCATCGGAGGCATCCTCGACGAGCTCCCAGCCGTCCGCTGCCAGGCGGCCTGCGAGCTCCTCCGAGTCCACCTCGTTACGGGCGCAGCCAAGAGTGACAAGGGCGACGGTACGGCGTTCGGGCATGGACTCAAGACTACTTTGTCCCGGCACCTGCCCCGGCGCGGAGGGTTGGGGCGCTACCCGGAGTGACAAAGCGGCGAGCGCCCGGCACGGTGGCCGGGCGCTCGCCGCGCCGCTGTATTCCGGGCCGGACGATCAGCCGACCTCGGGGTCGCCCTTGGTGTACGAGAGCCGCTCGACCTGTCCCGGCTGGAACTGGTCCTCGACCTTCTTGCCGTTGACGAAGAGCTCGACCGACCCGGCGTTGCCGAGAACGAGGTCGACGCGTTCCTTGTCCTGGAAGGTCTTCGACTCGCCCTGCTGGAGCGTGCCGTCGAACAGCGACCTGCCGTTGTGGTCCTTGGCCGAGATCCAGCTCTTGCCGTGGGTGGCGCTGAGCTTGACCGTGACCTTGTCCTGGGGCGCCGCTGCGATGGCGCTCTCGGACGGGGCCGGCTTGGGGTCGGCGGGCTTGCTGGCGGAGGGTTTGGGGGCGATCTTGTCGGACGTCGGGCCCTCGGCGACGCGGCCGGCGGTCGAGGGTTCGTCGCCGCCCTTGAAGAAGGTGAAGCCGACGAAGCCGATCACGGCGACGATCGCCGCGACCATGGCCGCGGTCCAGTTGGGCCGGCGGGGTTCGGAACGGATGCGTTCGGCTTCGAACAGCGGCGCCGCCGGAGTGGGCGCGGGACGGCCGCCGTGCTCGGCGTCGTACTGCGTGACCAGGGGTTCGGGATCGGTGCCGACTGCACGGGCGAATGTACGGATATGGCCGCGGGCGTACACGTCGCCGCCGCAGCGGGAGAAGTCGTCCTGCTCGATCGCGTGCACGATGGGGATGCGCACCCGGGTGGACGTGCTGACCTCTTCGACCGTGAGGCCTGCGGCCAGACGAGCCTGCTGAAGCACTCGGCCGATCGAAGGCCGGTCGTCTTCGGGGGAGTTGCCGATGGACACGGGGGCGCCTTTCGAGCGTGAGCCACCTGCTGGGTGTTCAGTCTAGGGGGGGTACGAAAGGGTGGGGCAACCGGGCGGGTGGACTTTGTACGCCATCAGATTCGAACAGAGCCGGTTTCGCCGGGCCGCCCCGGGGAGGGACGTCCCGTCCCTCCCTTCAACTTGACGTACGGCCCGGCGAAACGGTTGCCCGCAAAACTCTTACGAACCGGTTTCCCCGCGAATCTGCGCCAACACCCCGTCGAGCTCGTCCGGTTTCACCATGACGTCGCGCGCCTTGGACCCCTCGCTCGGTCCGACGATGTTGCGCGACTCCATCAGGTCCATCAGACGTCCGGCCTTGGCGAAGCCGACGCGCAGCTTGCGCTGGAGCATCGAGGTCGATCCGAACTGGGTGGAGACGACCAGTTCGGCGGCCTGGCACAGCAGGTCGAGGTCGTCGCCGATGTCCTCGTCGATCTCCTTCTTCTGCTTCGTCCCGACCACGACGTCGTCGCGGAAGACGGGGGCCATCTGGTCCTTGCAGTGCTGGACGACCGCCGCGACCTCGTCCTCGGTGACGAAGGCGCCCTGCATGCGGACCGGCTTGTTCGCCCCCATCGGGAGAAACAGTCCGTCACCCTTCCCGATGAGCTTCTCGGCTCCGGGCTGGTCCAGGATGACGCGGCTGTCGGCGAGCGACGAGGTGGCGAAGGCGAGCCGGGAGGGCACGTTCGCCTTGATCAGGCCGGTGACGACGTCCACCGAGGGGCGCTGTGTGGCGAGCACCAGGTGGATGCCGGCGGCGCGGGCCAGCTGGGTGATGCGGACGATCGAGTCCTCGACGTCGCGCGGGGCGACCATCATCAGGTCGGCGAGCTCGTCGACGATCACCAGCAGATACGGGTACGGAGCCAGCTCCCGTTCGCTGCCCTCGGGTGTCTTGAGCTTGCCTGTGCGCACCGCGTGGTTGAAGTCGTCGATGTGCCGGTAGCCGAACGCCGCGAGGTCGTCGTAGCGCAGATCCATCTCGCGCACGACCCACTGGAGGGCCTCGGCGGCCTTCTTGGGGTTCGTGATGATCGGCGTGATCAGGTGCGGGATGCCCTCGTACGCGGTCAGCTCGACGCGCTTGGGGTCGACGAGGACCATCCGGACGTCCTCCGGTGTCGCCCGCACCATGATCGAGGTGATCAGGCAGTTGATGCAGGAGGACTTGCCGGAGCCGGTCGCACCGGCCACCAGGACGTGCGGCATCTTCGCCAGGTTGGCCATCTCGTAGCCGCCCTCGACGTTCTTGCCGAGCGCGACGAGCATGGGGTGGTCGTCCTCCGCCGCGTCCGCGAGCCGCAGCACGTCGCCGAGGTTGACCATCTCCCGGTCCGAGTTGGGGATCTCGATGCCGACCGCGGACTTGCCCGGGATCGGCGAGATGATCCGGACGTCGGGGCTGGCGACGGCGTACGCGATGTTCTTGGCGAGCGCCGTGATCCGCTCGACCTTCACGGCCGGGCCGAGCTCCACCTCGTACCGCGTCACCGTCGGCCCCCGCGTGAAGCCGGTGACCGCGGCGTCCACCTTGAACTCGGTGAAGACGTTGGTCAGCGAGGCCACGATCGCGTCGTTGGCGGCGCTGCGGGTCTTGCCGGGCCCGCCGCGCTCCAGCAGGTCGAGCGAGGGCAGCGAGTACGTGATGTCGCCGGAGAGCTGGAGCTGCTCGGCGCGGGCGGGCAGCGGCTGCGACTCGGAGCGCTCGGGGGCCGGCTTGGTCAGATCCGGTACGCCGGCGGCCGGCGTCGGCTCCGCACGCTTCCCGGCGGGCTTCGCGGCCGGCTCGGCCTCCCGGGCCCCCGGCACCGGTGTGCCCGTGCGTTCGCGGTCCACCGAGACGCCCTGCGTCAGGTCGGCGACGACCGGCGAGGGCGGCATGCCGTTGAGCACGGCCCCGTCCAGCGCTGCGGCCGCGGCTGCGGCGACGTCCACCGCGTCCATCGGGCGGTTCATCGCGGGCTGCACGGAGGGCCTGCGCGGCCTGCGGCGCTTGGTCAGCGCCTCGGACTCCGCGACGTCCGGGTCGTACGCGTCGGGCGCCCGGGAGCGCCGCGAGCGGGCCGGCAGAGCGTCGCGCCACTGCTCGTCGTACCGCTCGTCGTCGCCCTCCTGCGCCTCGGGGTCGTACGCCGGTTCGACGATGCCCAGTTTGACACCGAGGAGCCGCAGCCGCTGGGGGATGGCGTTCACCGGGGTCGCGGTGACGACCAGGAGGCCGAAGACGGTGAGGAGCAGCAGCAGCGGAACGGCCAGCACCTCGCCCATAGCGAAGATCAGCGGCTTCGACGCGGCCCAGCCGATCAGGCCGCCCGCGTCCTGCATGGCCTCGGTCCCCTCGTCGCGCCCGGGCGAACCGCACGCGATGTGGACCTGGCCGAGGACACCGATGACCAGGGCGGAGAGGCCGATGACGATGCGGCCGTTGGCCTCGGGCTTCTCCGGGTAGAGGATCAGCCGCACTGCGATGGCGCCCAGCAGTATCGGCACCAGCAGGTCGAGCCGGCCGAACGCGCCGGTGACGAGCATCTCCACGAGGTCGCCCACGGGACCGCGCAGGTTCGACCAGGTGCCCGCGGCGACGATCAGCGCGAGGCCGAGCAGCAGCAGCGCGACACCGTCCTTGCGGTGGGCGGGGTCGAGCCCCTTGGCGCCGCGCCCTATGCCGCGGAACATCGCGCCGACGCCGTGGGCCGCGCCGAGCCAGACGGCCCGCGCCAGCCGGTAAACCCCGCTCGTGGGCGAGGGCGCCGGCCGCGGTGCGGCCTTCTTGGCCGCCATCTTCCTGGCGGGCGCCTTCTTCACGGGCGCGGTCTTCTTCGCTGCGGTCTTCTTGGCGGGCGCGGCTTTCCTCGCCGGACCCGGGCCACCGCCGACGCGCTTCGCGGTGCCCGCAGTGCCCTGGGAACCCTTGCCGGACGTACGTGAGGCCATGGGGCCGAGGTTACCGGTGTATACGCCGGTGAACACGTGCGCGTACCGGTTCACCCGTCCGTGTCGCCCTGCGGGAGCCGGAAACTGACGCGCCCTCACCGGCAGGCGCACGCCGAACGCCCGCGACCGCCGGTCAGTTGCTCCCCGCTCCCCCGAAGGCGCCCCGCCCGCAAGGCGGGTGCGCCGTCACGAGGGGACGGCCGCCGAAGCGCCGCCGGTTCCGGGCTCCAGCGCGTCCAGCGCGCGGCGCAGCCCGGTCAGCTTCCGTTCGAGATGGGCGGCGGTCGCGACCGCGCCCGCGTCCGCCGATTCGTCGTCGAGCTGCTTGGACAGCGCCTCCGCCTGCTCCTCGACCGCGGCGAGCCGCGCGGAGAGTTCGGCCAGCAGACCCGCCGGCTCCTTCTCCTGCTGGGTGGCCTGTCCGCCGCCCTCCAGCTGGAGCCGCAGCAGGGCCGCCTGCTCCCGCAGCTGGCAGTTCTTCATGTACAGCTCGACGAAGACCGAGACCTTGGCGCGCAGCACCCAGGGGTCGAACGGCTTCGAGATGTAGTCCACCGCGCCGGCCGCGTAACCCCGGAAGGTGTGGTGCGGACCGTGGTTGATCGCGGTGAGAAAGATGATCGGGATGTCCCGGGTCCGTTCCCGCCGCTTGATGTGCGCGGCGGTTTCGAAACCGTCCATGCCCGGCATCTGGACGTCCAGCAGAATGACCGCGAAGTCGTCCGTGAGCAGCGCTTTGAGCGCCTCCTCCCCTGACGATGCCCGTACCAGTGTCTGATCGAGCGCAGAGAGGATGGCCTCCAGCGCCAGCAGATTCTCCGGCCGGTCATCGACCAGGAGGATCTTGGCCTTCTGCACCATGGCCCGTCCTCCTCGCCCCGGAATTGCACCGGGCGCCGCCCCGGGGGACGGCTCCCTTACGCCGTCCGTCCTTGTGCCGGTCATGGTAGCCGCACCCTGACGGTCACCACACCCTGTCACCGCGATGTCACCGTGCACATACCGGAAACGCGGCGGGAGACCAGAAGGTTCCCCGCAATCCGCGTTCCCACACCCCTTCGGACATCACCGGTCAACAAACCTACGTGGATTCGCTCACCGAGCGCTCACTCTCCGCTCATCCACTGTTCCATGACCGAAAGAAGATGGTCAGGATCGACCGGCTTGGTGACATAGTCCGACGCACCGGACTCGATCGCCTTCTCCCGGTCGCCCTTCATCGCCTTCGCGGTCAGCGCCACGATCGGCAGACCGGCGAACTGCGGCATCCTGCGGATCGCCGAGGTCGTCGCGTAACCGTCCATCTCCGGCATCATGATGTCCATCAGCACCACCGTCACATCGTCGTGCTGCTCCAGGACTTCGATGCCCTCGCGCCCGTTCTCGGCGTAGAGGACGGTCAGTCCGTGCTGCTCCAGCACGCTGGTGAGCGCGAAGACGTTGCGGATGTCGTCGTCGACGATCAGCACCTTCTCGCCGCTGAACCGGAACGTCCTGCGCACCTCCGGTTCGTCCTGACCGCCCAGGGTCCACGACTCCTGCGGGGCGGCCTGGGCCGGCTGCGGAGCGGGCGCCGGACGGGGCGGCAGCGCAGGCTGCTGACGCCCGCCTCCGAGCGCCTTGCGCCGCTGGCTGAGCCGTCCCGCCGCGCTTCCGGCCTCCTGCACACCTTCAGGGGCACCGGGGACGTACACCTGTCCGCCCTCCCCCGTGCCGGTCTGGCCCTCGGCCTGACCGGGGGCCAGCTGCGGGTAGCCCTGCGGCGGGAGTTCGCTCGGCTGCAGCGGGAGGTACAGCGTGAACGTCGAGCCTCGGCCCGGCTCGCTCGCCGCGTGGATCTCACCGCCCAGCAGCCGTGCGATCTCGCGGCTGATGGAGAGGCCGAGGCCCGTACCGCCGTACTTGCGGCTGGTCGTGCCGTCCGCCTGCTTGAACGCCTCGAAGATGACCCGCATCTTGCTGGCCGCGATCCCGATGCCCGTGTCGGTCACCGAGAAGGCGATCAGGTCGCCGTCCGCGTCCCGCAGCGAACCGGCCTCCAGCAACTGCTCACGGATGGCGTCCGGCACCTCCTGGCCCGCGTGCCTGATCACCAGCTCCACGGCCCCGCTGTCGGTGAACTTCACCGCGTTGGAGAGCAGGTTGCGCAGCACCTGGAGCAGCCGCTGCTCGTCGGTGTGCAGCGTGGCCGGCAGCTCGGGCGAGACCCGTACGGAGAAATCAAGCCCCTTTTCCGCGGTGAGCGGCCGGAAGGTCGCCTCCACGTAGTCCACCAGCTGCACCAGGGCGATCCGGGTCGGGCTGACGTCCATCTTGCCCGCCTCGACCTTCGACAGGTCGAGGATGTCGTTGATCAGCTGGAGCAGGTCGGAACCCGCCCCGTGGATCGTCTCGGCGAATTCCACCTGCTTCGGCGAGAGATTGCCCTCGGCGTTGTCCGCGAGCAACTTGGCCAGGATGAGCAGCGAGTTGAGCGGCGTACGCAGCTCGTGCGACATGTTCGCCAGGAACTCGGACTTGTAGCGCATCGAGACGGCGAGCTGTTCGGCGCGCTCCTCCAGGACCTGCCGCGCCTCCTCGATCTCGGTGTTCTTGACCTCGATGTCGCGGTTCTGGCGGGCCAGCAGCTCGGCCTTCTCCTCCAGTTCGGCGTTGGACGCCTGGAGGGCCTTCTGCCGGTTCTCCAACTCCTGCGAGCGGTCGCGCAATTGCTCGGTGAGCTCCTGCGACTGTTCGAGCAGCTTCTCCGTCGTCGTGTTGACGCTGATGGTGTTGACGCTCGTGGCGATCATTTCCGCGAGCTGGTTGAGGAAGTCCCGCTGGATGTGCGTGAACGGCTGGAACGAGGCCAGTTCGATGACACCGAGAACCTTGCCCTCGAACAGCACCGGCAGCACGATCACATGCGCGGGCGGTGCCTCGCCCAGCCCGGAGGAGATCTTCAGGTAGCCCGGCGGAACGTTGTCCACCTGGATCGTCCGCTTCTCCTCGGCGGCCGTGCCGATGAGCGTCTCGCCCGGCCGGAAGGACGTCGGCATGGAGCCTGCGGAGTAGCCGTAGCTGCCCCGCATGCGCAGCTCGTACGCCCCCTCGGCCTCGGCGCCCAGCGCGTCGGACTCGCCGGTGGGCGTGGCCAGGAAGAACGCGCCGTGCTGCGCGGAGACCACGGGCGTCAGCTCGCTCATGATCAGCGAGGCGACGTCGTCCAGGTCGCGCCTGCCCTGCATCAGACCGGAGATCCGGGCGAGGTTGCCCTTGAGCCAGTCCTGCTCCTTGTTGGTGGCCGTGGTGTCGCGCAGGTTCGCGATCATCGTGTTGATGTTGTCCTGGAGGGCCTGGATCTCGCCCGCCGCGTCCACGTCGATCTTGAGGTTGAGGTCGCCGCGCGTCACCGCCGTCGCCACGGCCGCGATGGCCCGCACCTGACGGGTCAGGTTCCCGGCCATCTCGTTCACCGACTCGGTGAGGTCGCGCCAGGTGCCGTCCACGTCCCGCACCCGCGCCTGACCGCCCAGCTGCCCCTCGGTACCCACCTCGCGGGCGACCCGGGTCACCTGCTCGGCGAACGAGGACAGCTGGTCGACCATCGTGTTGATGGTGTTCTTCAGCTGCTGGATCTCGCCGCGCGCATCGATGTCGATCTTCTTGGTCAGGTCGCCCTTGGCGATGGCCGTGGTGACGGCGGCGATCTGGCGCACCTGGCCCGTCAGGTTCGACGCCATCGAGTTCACGGACTCGGTGAGGTCCTTCCACGTGCCGGAGACGCCCGGGACGCGCGCCTGGCCGCCCAGCTCGCCCTCTGTGCCCACCTCGCGGGCGACACGCGTCACCTCGTCCGCGAACGAGGACAGGGTCGTCACCATCGTGTTGACGGTGTCGGCCAGCTCCGCGACCTCGCCGCGCGCCTCGACCGTGACCTTCTTCGTCAGGTCGCCGTTGGCCACGGCGGACGAGACGCGGGAGATGTTCCGCACCTGACTGGTCAGGTTGTTGGCCATCAGGTTGACGTTGTCGCTGAGGTCCTTCCAGATGCCCGTCGCGCCGCGCACCCGCGCCTGGCCGCCGAGGATGCCCTCGGTGCCCACCTCACGGGCGACCCTCGTCACCTCGTCCGCGAAGTTGAGCAACTGGTCGACCATCGTGTTGACGGTCGTCACCAGTTCGAGGATCTCGCCCTTGGCGTCGACGGTGATCTTCTTGGACAGGTCGCCGTTGGCGACCGCGGTCGTCACCTCGGCGATGTTCCGCACCTGGAGCGTGAGGTTGTTGGCCATGCCGTTGACGGACTGCGTGAGGTCCTTCCACGTACCGGAGACCCCCTGCACCTCGGCCTGACCGCCGAGGATCCCCTCGGTGCCCACCTCGCGCGCCACCCGCGTCACCTGCTCCGCGAAGTTCGAGAGCTGGTCGACCATGGTGTTGAGGGTGTTCTTCAGCTCCAGGATCTCGCCACGCGCGTCCACGTCGATCTTCTGCGACAGGTCACCGCGCGCCACCGCGGTGGCGACCTGCGCGATGTTACGGACCTGAGCGGTGAGGTTCCCGGCCATGCCGTTCACCGAGTCCGTCAGATCACGCCACACACCGGCCACGCCGGGCACCTGCGCCTGACCGCCGAGACGCCCGTCCGTGCCCACCTCGCGGGCGACCCGGGTCACCTGCTCGGCGAAGGCGGAGAGCTGGTCGACCATCGTGTTGATGGTGTTCTTCAGCTCCAGGATCTCGCCGCGCGCGTCCACGTCGATCTTCTGCGACAGGTCGCCCCGCGCCACCGCCGTCGTGACCTGGGCGATCTGGCGCACCTGGGAGGTCAGGTTCCCCGCCATGAAGTTGACGGAGTCGGTGAGCTCCTTCCACGTACCGGAGACGCCGTCCACCCGCGCCTGACCGCCGAGGCGCCCCTCGGTGCCCACGTCCCGCGCCATCCGCGTGACCTGGTCGGCGAAGGAGGACAGCTGCGCCACCATCGTGTTGACGGTGTTCTTCAGCTCCAGCATCTCGCCCGCGACGTCCACGGTGACCTTCTGCGACAGGTCGCCGTTGGCCACCGCCGTCGTCACCTGCGCGATGTCACGCACCTGACCGGTCAGGTTCCGGAACGCCGTGTTCACGGAGTCCGTGAGGTCCTTCCAGGTCCCCGCCGCGCCCGGCACCTCGGCCTGCCCGCCGAGCCGGCCCTCGACGCCGACCTCCCGGGCCACGCGGGTCACTTCCGAACCGAAGGACTGGAGCTGGTCCACCATCGTGTTGACGGTGTTCTTCAGTTCCAGCATCTCGCCGGCCACATTGACGGTGACCTTCTGCGTCATGTCACCGCTGGCGACCGCCGTGGTCACCTGGGCGATGTCCCGCACCTGGATCGTCAGGTTCCGGAAGACCGTGTTCACCGAGTCGGTGAGGTCCTTCCAGGTGCCCGCCGCGCCCGGCACCTGCGCCTGGCCGCCGAGCACACCCTGACCGCCGACCTCGCTCGCGACCCGGGTGACCTCGTCCGCGAAGGTGCGGAGCGTCTCAGTCATCTGGTTGATCGTCTCGGCGAGCTGGGCGACCTCGCCGCGGGCGCTCACCTGCACCTTCTGCGACAGGTCACCGTTGGCGACCGCCGTCGTCACCTCCGCGATGCCGCGCACCTGGGAGGTGAGGTTCCCGGCCATCGTGTTGACGGAGTCCGTGAGGTCCTTCCACACCCCGGCCACGCCCGGCACCACGGCCTGACCGCCCAGCTCGCCCTCCGTGCCCACCTCACGGGCGACGCGGGTCACCTCGGAGGAGAACGAGGACAGCTGGTCGACCATCGTGTTGACGGTGTTCTTCAGCTGGAGCATCTCGCCGGCGACATGGACGGTGACCTTCCGCGACAGGTCGCCCTTGGCCACCGCCGTCGTCACCAGCGCGATGTCGCGCACCTGCGCGGTCAGCCGGTACGCCATGGTGTTGACGGAGTCCGTGAGGTCCTTCCACGAACCGGACATCCCGCGCACCTGCGCCTGGCCGCCGAGCTTGCCCTCGGTGCCCACCTCGACCGCGACCCGCGTCACCTGCTCGGTGAACGCGGACAGCTGGTCGACGAGGTTGTTGACCGTACGGGCGACCTTCAGGAACTCCCCGCGCAGCGGCCGTACCGTCTCGTCCGCCGTGTGGGAGCGCAGCTCCATCCGCTGTTCGAGATCACCGTCGGCCACCGCCGACAGCACCCGCCCGACCTCGGAGACGGGCCGCGCGAGATCGTCGACCAGCTCGTTGGAGGCGTCGATCGCGGCGGCCCAGGAGCCCTCGCAGGCGCCCGTCTCAAGGCGTTCGGTGAGCTTGCCCTCGCGGCCGACCACACGCCGCACCCGCGCCAGCTCGCCGGTGAGGTGCACGTTGCGGTCGGCGACCTCGTTGAAGACCGCGGCGAGCTCCGCCATCACGCCTTCGCCGGAGACCGTGACGCGCCTGCGGAAGTTGCCGTCGCGCATGGCGACCAGACCCGCGAGCAGTCTGTGGAGCGCCGCGGCGTCGACCTCGACGGTTCCATTGCGCTGCTTCTTCACGGGCTGTCCGCCTTTACTGCGCGTGCTTGCCCCCCGCGCCGCCACGTCAGACTCCACCGTGTCCCTCCCGCAGGGGTTGACCATCTAGCTAGGACCTCGTCCGAGAGCTTGCCCAGAACTTCCATGGCTCACCGCCACAGCCCACCGTCGACGGGTGACCATGCGGACGTCAAATCGTTGAAACGTACCAGGCGGGAACCGGTCGGGGTGGAACCTCCCATGGTTGTCCCACATCCCTCCGAGCGGAAGCCCATCCTGGACGGTCACCCGCCCGTTCCCGCCCGGCCCTGTCCGAAGTCGGACCTCCGGTACCCGGCGCACGGGCGGAGCGTCTAGCCTGGCAGGCGAATCGAAGCGGCGAGAAACGGGCACAGGACTCGGGGAAGCGACGAGACACCATATGGGGAGTGCTGTGATCACGGCGCGTGCGGCTGCCACTTTCGACCCGGTGGCACGCTCCGTAGCGACGGCCCGTGCCTTTGTCCGCGACACCCTCCAGGGGTGGGGCTACACCGACGTCGTCGACGATGCCGTGGTCCTGACCAGCGAACTCGTCACCAACGCCGTGGTCCACGCGGGCACGGCAGCGGACGTGCTGTGCCTGCGTACGGAGGACGGCGTCCGGGTCGAGATCGCCGACCACTATCCGGAACGGGAGATCCCGCTCCAGCCGGCCGGGCTGAACTTCGGCAACTCCGAAAGCGAGAACGGCCGCGGTCTGCTGCTGTGCGCGGCTCTCGCTTCCCGGTGGGGCGTCGAGTACTCCCCCACCCGCAAACACGTCTGGTTCCAGCTCGACCTCCCGGACCGCCCGGTGGGCGTCCGCTCGGCCGGCCCGCTCCTCCCCGTCGGGCTCCTCCCGGTCACCGACGAACGCGTGAGGGTCGCCGTCGTCCAGATCGACAGCGAGGGCGCCGTCGCCGCGTGGAACGACGACGCCGCCTACCTGTTCGGCCACACCGCCGACCAGATCATCGGCAAGCAGCTCACCGACTTCACCGCCTGGCCGCAGACGCCCGGTACCAGCACCGGCATCGCCGACGCGCTGCGCCTGTCCCGCTGGGAGGGCAGCTACGGCATCCGCGGCGCCGACGGCCGCACCATCCCGGTCTACGGCTCCCACCTGCGGGTACGCGACACCCAGGGCGAGCCGTCGACGGTCTGCCTCCTGGTGCGCGACTACGAACGCGCGGTCCTCCAGACCCCCGTGCGCGCCCCCGCCTCGGACGCGTCGGAGAGCCGCAAGACGGACCCGTTCGAGGTCTTCATCGGCTCCCCGGCCCCCGACGACCTGGACGGCCTCCTCCAGCGCACCGTCGAACGCGCCCGCGACATGCTCGACGCGGACGCCGCCTTCCTGTTGCTGGCCACGGACGACGAGACCGAGCTGGAGGTCCGGGCCACGACCGGTCTGCCCTCCGCCCGCCAGCGCTTCGCCCGCGTCCCCGTGGAGGCCGGCACGGGACGGTACGGCTCCGCCAGGATGCCCGCCGTCCACGAGGACCTGGACGCCGTACCGGGCGCGGTCCCGCTGCTCGGCAACACCGGCATGCGCTCAGTGGTCACGGTCCCGCTGAAGGTCGAGGGGCGCCTCACGGGCTCCCTGGGCGTCGCGGCCGAGGCCGCGGGCCGCTACTCCAACGAGGAGGCGCTGCGCCTCCAGTTCGCCGCGGACCGGATCGCCCTCGCGGTCGAGTCGGCACGCCTGGGCGAGCTGGAACGGCTGCGCCGCGGCTCGCTGTCCTTCCTCGTGGAGGCGTCGGACCTGCTGGCGGGCACCCTGGACCGGGACCAGACGCTGGCTCTGATGGCCCAGATGACGGTCCCGACGCTGGCCACGTGGTGCGCCGTCTACACGATCGCCGACCAGGCGTCGGACCCCGAGCTCTCCTACGTGCTCCATGAGGACGAGGAGCGCATCGACGGCCTGAAGGCCCTCCTCACGAAGATCTCCCCGCCGGAGCCGGTGCCGACGCCCGGCGCCCGCGTCTGGTCCGCCCCGTCCCAGGCCGCCCACGAGGCGGCGCTGCGCACGTCGATGCGCAGTATCGGCATGGGCGACGCGGGCGGCCTCGGTTCCGGCACGCGTACGACGCTGGCGACCGCGGCGGCGGTGGGCGGGGAGACCGTCGTCCTCCCGCTCGTCGCCCGCAACCGCGTCATCGGCATGCTCACACTCGGCAAGCCGTCCGACGACCACTTCCGCCAGGAGATCCTGGAACTGGCCGAGGACCTGTCCCGCAGGGCCGCCCTGGCCCTGGACAACGCCCGCCTCTACTCGGAGCGCACGGCGATCAGCCAGTCCCTCCAGCGCAGCCTGCTGCCGCCCGGCCTGCCGGCCGTGCCCAACGTCGAGGTGGACGTCATCTACCGCGCCGCCGGCGAGGGCAACGAGGTGGGCGGCGACTTCTACGACGTCTTCCCGATCCGGGACGGCGCCTACGGCTTCGCCATCGGCGACGTCTGCGGTACGGGGCCGGAGGCGGCCGCCGTCACGGGCCTGGCCCGCCACGCGCTGCGCCTGCTGGCCCGGGAGGGCTTCGGCGGCCCCGCGGTCCTGGAGCGGCTCAACGCCGCCATCCTCGACGAGGGGACCCGCAGCCGCTTCCTCACCCTGCTGTACGGCGAGCTGTGGCCGCAGGAGGACGGCAGCGCCCTGCTGAAGGTCGTCTGCGCCGGCCACCCGCTGCCGCTGCGTCTGCGCCAGGACGGATCGGTGGAGCCCGCGGCGGAGCCTCAGCCGCTGCTGGGCGTCATGGAGGACCTGGAACTGTACGAGCAGGAGTTCACGCTTGAGCCCGGCGATGTCCTGTTGTGCGTGACGGACGGTGTCACGGAACGCCGGGAGGGCACACGCATGCTCGGCGACGACGGCCTGGCGGACGTCCTCTCCCACTGCACCGGTCTCACGGCGGGCGCGGTGGCCGCACGCATTCTCCGGGCCGTCGAGCGCTTCGCCGCCGACCCGCCCTCGGACGACATGGCCATCCTCACCATGCGCGTCCCGGAACCGCACCCGGCGCCCTAGAGGTCTGGCCGACCCACCTGCCGGCGATGTGCGCCGAGGGCGGATGCACCGAGCGGCCGGTTCCGGGCTGACGTGGCGCGAACTGATACGGATCGCGGACAGCCCGCTCTCCGCGGCCGACGGCGTCCAGGACACCGCCGACCGCCTCCAGCTGCTGCTCCCCCTCCTCACCGACCCGGACGTACCGGAGTCAGCGTCGGTGCAACGATCACCGCAGCCCTGGCCGCAGTCGGCGGGCCCGAGACACCGCTCCCATCGCCGCGCGGCATCTGCTTGCCCACCTCACCAAGAGGTCCCAACACGATCCCACGTGGGCCTCTCCGCTGAGCGGCAGCTGACGTCGAGGCGGATGGATGGTCCTCGGCCTACACACGAAGAAAGGCCCCGCCGACTGGCGAAGCCTTTCTCTTTCTGAGCCCCAATGCGGAATCGAACCGCAGACCTTCTCCTTACCATGGAGACGCTCTACCGACTGAGCTATTGGGGCCTTGCTGCCCTGCGGCAACGAGCTAAAGCATACCCTGGTCCAGGAGTTATGCAAAACCGCGGTGCACGTCGCCGACACCCCGTCACCGGACGGGCCGGCCGAGGAGTTGGCCGGTCCGGCCGCGCTGACCGGGAACGCGAAAGAGCCCCGTGCCACAAGGGCACGGGGCTCTTCCTAAAAGGAGTTCGGCGGCGTCCTACTCTCCCACAGGGTCCCCCCTGCAGTACCATCGGCGCTGAAAGGCTTAGCTTCCGGGTTCGGAATGTAACCGGGCGTTTCCCTAACGCAATGACCACCGAAACACTATGAAATTTGAACACCGGGCAACAACACGGCTGTTCGTTATTTCAGAACTAACACAGTGGACGCGAGCAACTGAGGACAAGCCCTCGGCCTATTAGTACCAGTCAGCTCCACCCGTTACCGGGCTTCCACATCTGGCCTATCAACCCAGTCGTCTACTGGGAGCCTTAACCCTTCAAGAGGGTGGGAATACTCATCTCGAAGCAGGCTTCCCGCTTAGATGCTTTCAGCGGTTATCCTTTCCGAACGTAGCCAACCAGCCATGCCCTTGGCAGAACAACTGGCACACCAGAGGTTCGTCCGTCCCGGTCCTCTCGTACTAGGGACAGCCCTTCTCAATATTCCTACGCGCACAGCGGATAGGGACCGAACTGTCTCACGACGTTCTAAACCCAGCTCGCGTACCGCTTTAATGGGCGAACAGCCCAACCCTTGGGACCGACTCCAGCCCCAGGATGCGACGAGCCGACATCGAGGTGCCAAACCATCCCGTCGATATGGACTCTTGGGGAAGATCAGCCTGTTATCCCCGGGGTACCTTTTATCCGTTGAGCGACAGCGCTTCCACAAGCCACTGCCGGATCACTAGTCCCGACTTTCGTCCCTGCTCGACCCGTCGGTCTCACAGTCAAGCTCCCTTGTGCACTTACACTCAACACCTGATTGCCAACCAGGCTGAGGGAACCTTTGGGCGCCTCCGTTACTCTTTAGGAGGCAACCGCCCCAGTTAAACTACCCATCAGACACTGTCCCTGATCCGGATCACGGACCCAGGTTAGACATCCAGCACGACCAGAGTGGTATTTCAACGACGACTCCACAACCACTGGCGTGGCCGCTTCAAAGTCTCCCACCTATCCTACACAAGCCGAACCGAACACCAATATCAAACTATAGTAAAGGTCCCGGGGTCTTTCCGTCCTGCTGCGCGAAACGAGCATCTTTACTCGTAGTGCAATTTCACCGGGCCTATGGTTGAGACAGTCGAGAAGTCGTTACGCCATTCGTGCAGGTCGGAACTTACCCGACAAGGAATTTCGCTACCTTAGGATGGTTATAGTTACCACCGCCGTTTACTGGCGCTTAAGTTCTCAGCTTCGCCACCCCGAAGAGCAGCTAACCGGTCCCCTTAACGTTCCAGCACCGGGCAGGCGTCAGTCCGTATACATCGCCTTACGGCTTCGCACGGACCTGTGTTTTTAGTAAACAGTCGCTTCTCGCTGGTCTCTGCGGCCACCCCCAGCTCACCGAGTAAATCGGATCACCAGTGATGGCCCCCCTTCTCCCGAAGTTACGGGGGCATTTTGCCGAGTTCCTTAACCATAGTTCACCCGAACGCCTCGGTATTCTCTACCTGACCACCTGAGTCGGTTTAGGGTACGGGCCGCCATGAAACTCGCTAGAGGCTTTTCTCGACAGCATAGGATCATCCACTTCACCACAATCGGCTCGGCATCAGGTCTCAGACTTATATGCACGACGGATTTGCCTACCGTGCGTCCTACACCCTTACCCCGGGACAACCACCGCCCGGGCTGGACTACCTTCCTGCGTCACCCCATCGCTTACCTACTACAAGTCTGGTTCGTCGGCTCCACCACTACCCTCAACTCCGAAGAGATCGGGCCGGCTTCACGGACTTAGCATCGCCTGATTCAGTATTGGGCGTTTCAAAGCGGGTACCGGAATATCAACCGGTTGTCCATCGACTACGCCTGTCGGCCTCGCCTTAGGTCCCGACTTACCCTGGGCAGATCAGCTTGACCCAGGAACCCTTAGTCAATCGGCGCACACGTTTCTCACGTGTGTATCGCTACTCATGCCTGCATTCTCACTCGTGAACCGTCCACAACTCGCTTCCGCGGCTGCTTCACCCGGCACACGACGCTCCCCTACCCATCCATACAGGCGTTGGCCCTATGCGTATGAATGACACGACTTCGGCGGTACGCTTGAGCCCCGCTACATTGTCGGCGCGGAATCACTTGACCAGTGAGCTATTACGCACTCTTTCAAGGGTGGCTGCTTCTAAGCCAACCTCCTGGTTGTCTCTGCGACTCCACATCCTTTCCCACTTAGCGTACGCTTAGGGGCCTTAGTCGATGCTCTGGGCTGTTTCCCTCTCGACCATGGAGCTTATCCCCCACAGTCTCACTGCCGCGCTCTCACTTACCGGCATTCGGAGTTTGGCTAAGGTCAGTAACCCGGTAGGGCCCATCGCCTATCCAGTGCTCTACCTCCGGCAAGAAACACACGACGCTGCACCTAAATGCATTTCGGGGAGAACCAGCTATCACGGAGTTTGATTGGCCTTTCACCCCTAACCACAGGTCATCCCCCAGGTTTTCAACCCTGGTGGGTTCGGTCCTCCACGAAGTCTTACCTCCGCTTCAACCTGCCCATGGCTAGATCACTCCGCTTCGGGTCTTGAGCGCGCTACTGAATCGCCCTATTCGGACTCGCTTTCGCTACGGCTTCCCCACACGGGTTAACCTCGCAACACACCGCAAACTCGCAGGCTCATTCTTCAAAAGGCACGCAGTCACGACTGCATGTGCAAGCACACACAGCGACGCTCCCACGGCTTGTAGGCACACGGTTTCAGGTACTATTTCACTCCGCTCCCGCGGTACTTTTCACCATTCCCTCACGGTACTATCCGCTATCGGTCACCAGGGAATATTTAGGCTTAACGGGTGGTCCCGCCAGATTCACACGGGATTTCTCGGGCCCCGTGCTACTTGGGTGTCTCTCAAACAAGCCGCTGATGTTTCAGCTACGGGGGTCTTACCCTCTACGCCGGACCTTTCGCATGTCCTTCGCCTACATCAACGGTTTCTGACTCGTCTCACAGCCGGCAGACTGTGAAAGAGAGATCCCACAACCCCGCATGCGCAACCCCTGCCGGGTATCACACGCATACGGTTTGGCCTGATCCAGTTTCGCTCGCCACTACTCCCGGAATCACGGTTGTTTTCTCTTCCTGAGGGTACTGAGATGTTTCACTTCCCCTCGTTCCCTCCACACTGCCTATGTGTTCAGCAGCGGGTGACAGCCCATGACGACTGCCGGGTTTCCCCATTCGGAAACCCCCGGATCAAAGTCTGGTTGACGACTCCCCGGGGACTATCGTGGCCTCCCACGTCCTTCATCGGTTCCTGGTGCCAAGGCATCCACCGTGCGCCCTTAAAAACTTGGCCACAGATGCTCGCGTCCACTGTGCAGTTCTCAAACAACGACCAGCCACCCATCACCCCACCCTTACCAGGTGAGTGCACTGGGGCCGGCAACCGAAGGACAGACTCAAACGAGCCCGTACCTTCAGATACCCAACAGCGTGCCCGACCCAACCCATCAACCCTCACGTTCCACGCCGAAGCAGTACTAGTGAAGACCCATGTGCTGTGCCGAGTAGTCAACGTTCCACCCATGAGCTGACCACCGTCGAACATTTGCCGACGTAGTGGCTCTGGATTCCTTGCGGAATCTAGATGCTCCTTAGAAAGGAGGTGATCCAGCCGCACCTTCCGGTACGGCTACCTTGTTACGACTTCGTCCCAATCGCCAGTCCCACCTTCGACAGCTCCCTCCCACAAGGGGTTGGGCCACCGGCTTCGGGTGTTACCGACTTTCGTGACGTGACGGGCGGTGTGTACAAGGCCCGGGAACGTATTCACCGCAGCAATGCTGATCTGCGATTACTAGCAACTCCGACTTCATGGGGTCGAGTTGCAGACCCCAATCCGAACTGAGACCGGCTTTTTGAGATTCGCTCCGCCTCGCGGCATCGCAGCTCATTGTACCGGCCATTGTAGCACGTGTGCAGCCCAAGACATAAGGGGCATGATGACTTGACGTCGTCCCCACCTTCCTCCGAGTTGACCCCGGCAGTCTCCTGTGAGTCCCCATCACCCCGAAGGGCATGCTGGCAACACAGAACAAGGGTTGCGCTCGTTGCGGGACTTAACCCAACATCTCACGACACGAGCTGACGACAGCCATGCACCACCTGTACACCGACCACAAGGGGGGCACCATCTCTGATGCTTTCCGGTGTATGTCAAGCCTTGGTAAGGTTCTTCGCGTTGCGTCGAATTAAGCCACATGCTCCGCTGCTTGTGCGGGCCCCCGTCAATTCCTTTGAGTTTTAGCCTTGCGGCCGTACTCCCCAGGCGGGGAACTTAATGCGTTAGCTGCGGCACCGACGACGTGGAATGTCGCCAACACCTAGTTCCCAACGTTTACGGCGTGGACTACCAGGGTATCTAATCCTGTTCGCTCCCCACGCTTTCGCTCCTCAGCGTCAGTAATGGCCCAGAGATCCGCCTTCGCCACCGGTGTTCCTCCTGATATCTGCGCATTTCACCGCTACACCAGGAATTCCGATCTCCCCTACCACACTCTAGCCTGCCCGTATCGACTGCAGACCCGGGGTTAAGCCCCGGGCTTTCACAACCGACGTGACAAGCCGCCTACGAGCTCTTTACGCCCAATAATTCCGGACAACGCTTGCGCCCTACGTATTACCGCGGCTGCTGGCACGTAGTTAGCCGGCGCTTCTTCTGCAGGTACCGTCACTTTCGCTTCTTCCCTGCTGAAAGAGGTTTACAACCCGAAGGCCGTCATCCCTCACGCGGCGTCGCTGCATCAGGCTTTCGCCCATTGTGCAATATTCCCCACTGCTGCCTCCCGTAGGAGTCTGGGCCGTGTCTCAGTCCCAGTGTGGCCGGTCGCCCTCTCAGGCCGGCTACCCGTCGTCGCCTTGGTAGGCCATTACCCCACCAACTAGCTGATAGGCCGCGGGCTCATCCTTCACCGCCGGAGCTTTCAACCTTCCTCCAGGAGGAGGAAAGTATTATCCGGTATTAGACCCCGTTTCCAGGGCTTGTCCCAGAGTGAAGGGCAGATTGCCCACGTGTTACTCACCCGTTCGCCACTAATCCACCCCGAAGGGCTTCATCGTTCGACTTGCATGTGTTAAGCACGCCGCCAGCGTTCGTCCTGAGCCAGGATCAAACTCTCCGTGAATGTTTTCCCGTAATCGGGGAACACATCACGAGAGCGGAACAACAAGGTCGGAATAAGACCCGTTGTCCACTGCGTCCTCGCTGTGTTTTTGCCTGCCGAACCCGAAGGTTTCGCAGGACTTTCAAAGGAACCACCAACCTGCCGTAGCAGGCCGGGGTATCAACATATCTGGCGTTGACTTTTGGCACGCTGTTGAGTTCTCAAGGAACGGACGCTTCCTTTGTACTCACCCTCTCGGGCTTTCCTCCGGGCGCTTCCCTTCGGTCTTGCGTTTCCGACTCTATCAGACTCTTTCGTGTCCGATTCCCGGTCGAAGCGGGTCAAGCGATTTTCGCTTTCCAGTTCTGCGCTTTCGCGTTTCCCTTTCCGGCGGCTCCGACTTTATCAGAAGTTCTGAGTCGGAATTTCCACCCCCTCTTCGAGACTTCAGGGCGCACAGGTGCGCTCGCTGCTTCCCGGTGAGGTGGAGACGTAAACGTACTGGAGCGGAGCGCCCCGATGCAAATCGGGGGCCCCGCTCCGGAGTTCGCGCCTGTCGGAGGGTCAGACCTCGACGACGACGGGGAGGATCATCGGGCGCCGGCGGTAGGTGTCGGACACCCACTTGCCCACCGTGCGGCGGATGAGCTGCTGGAGCTGGTGCGGCTCCATCACGCCGTCCTGGGCCGACTTGTTGAGCGCCTCCTCGATCTTCGGCACGACCGCGGAGAACGCCCCGTCGTCGATGCCGGAGCCCCGGGCCTGCATGTGGGGACCACCCACGATCTTGCCCGAGGTGCTGTCGACGACCAGGAACACCGAGATGATGCCCTCGTCGCCGAGGATGCGGCGGTCCTTGAGCGAGGTCTCGGTGACGTCGCCGACCGAGAGGCCGTCGACGTACACGTAACCGGCCTGCACCTTGCCGACGATCTTGGCCTTGCCGTCGATGAGGTCGACCACCACGCCGTCCTCGGCGATGACGATGTGGTCCTTCGGTACACCTGTGAGGGCACCGAGCTCGGCGTTGGCCCGCAGGTGGCGCCACTCGCCGTGGACCGGCATCAGGTTCTTCGGCCGGCAGATGTTGTAGAAGTACAGCAGCTCGCCGGCAGACGCGTGGCCCGAGACGTGGACCTTGGCGTTGCCCTTGTGGACGACGTTGGCGCCCCAGCGGGAGAGGCCGTTGATCACGCGGTAGACCGCGTTCTCGTTCCCCGGGATCAGCGACGAGGCCAGGATGACGGTGTCGCCCTGGACGATGCGGATCTGGTGGTCGCGGTTGGCCATGCGGGACAGAGCCGCCATCGGCTCGCCCTGCGAACCGGTGCAGACGAGCACGACCTCGTCGTCCGGCAGGTCGTCCAGGGTCTTGACGTCGACGACGAGACCGGCGGGGACCTTCAGGTAGCCCAGGTCCCGGGCGATGCCCATGTTGCGGACCATCGAGCGCCCGACGAAGGCGACCCTGCGGCCGTACTCGTGAGCCGTGTCCAGGATCTGCTGGATGCGGTGCACATGGCTGGCGAAGCTCGCCACGATGATGCGCTTCTGCGCGTTGGCGAAGACGTTGCGCAGAACGTTCTGGATGTCCCGCTCGGGCGGTACGAAGCCCGGGACCTCGGCATTCGTCGAGTCGGAGAGCAGAAGGTCGATGCCCTCCTCGCTCAGCCGGGCGAAGGCGTGCAGGTCGGTGAGGCGCCCGTCCAGAGGGAGCTGGTCCATCTTGAAGTCACCGGTGGCGACGGCCATGCCCGCAGGGGTGCGGATGGCGACCGCGAGGGCGTCCGGGATGGAGTGGTTGACGGCGACGAACTCGCAGTCGAAGACCCCGATGCGCTCGCGCTGCCCCTCCGCCACCTCCAGGGTGTACGGACGGATGCGGTGCTCCTGGAGCTTGGCCTCGATCAGGGCGAGGGTCAGCTTGGAGCCGATGAGCGGGATGTCCGGCTTCAGGCGCAGCAGGTACGGGACACCACCGATGTGGTCCTCGTGGCCGTGTGTGAGGACGATGCCCTCGACGTCGTCGAGGCGGTCCCGGATCGTCGTGAAGTCCGGCAGGATCAGGTCGATGCCGGGCTGCTCCTCCTCGGGGAAGAGCACACCGCAGTCGACGATGAGCAGGCGGCCGCCGTACTCGAAGACCGTCATGTTCCGGCCGATCTCACCGAGGCCGCCGAGCGGGGTGACCCGGAGGGCGCCCTTCGCGAGCTTCGGCGGGGTGCCGAGTTCAGGATGCGGATGACTCAAAAGACTCTCCTTACCACGCGCGCCACGTACCGCTCGGGCACGTGGCGCGCATGTCATTCGTGCACTTGCTGTTGTCTTGGGTGGTGCTGGGGTGAAGCACGTATTCAGTTGTGAAGTCTGTTGTCAGAGTTCTACCCCGCCGGCGGCGAGATCGATCTTGAGCTGGGCCGTCTCCTGGGCGGTGAGTTCGACCAGGGGCAGGCGCAGCGGGCCCGCCGGAAGGCCCTGCAGCGTCAGGGCGGCCTTGGTGGTGATTACCCCCTGGGTGCGGAACATGCCGGTGAAGACGGGCAGCAGCTTCTGGTGGATCTCGGTCGCCTTCTGTACGTCCCCGCCGAGGTGGGCCTCGATGAGCGCCCGCAGCTCCGGCGTGACGACGTGGCCGACGACGGAGACGACGCCGACCGCGCCCACCGACAGGAGGGGCAGGTTCAGCATGTCGTCGCCCGAGTACCAGGCGAGGCCGGACCGGGCGATGGCCCAGCTGGCGCGGCCGAGGTCGCCCTTGGCGTCCTTGTTCGCGACGATGCGGGGGTGCTCGGCGAGCCGGACGAGCGTCTCGGTGTCGATCGGCACACCGCTGCGGCCCGGGATGTCGTACAGCATCACCGGCAGGGCGGTCGCGTCGGCGATGGCGGTGAAGTGCCGCAGCAGGCCCTCCTGCGGCGGCTTGTTGTAGTACGGGGTCACGGCGAGGAGGCCGTGGACGCCACTGCGCTCGGCGGTGCGCGCCAGCTCGATGCTGTGACGGGTGTCATTGGTGCCGATGCCGGCGACGATGTGCGCCCGGTCGCCCACCGCTTCGAGAACCGCCCTGACGAGCTGGTCTTTCTCCGCGTCGCTGGTGGTCGGGGACTCGCCGGTGGTGCCGTTGATGATCAGGCCGTCGTTGCCTGCGTCCACCAGGTGGGTGGCGAGCCGCTGCGCGCCCTCGATGTCGAGAGCGCCGTCCGCCGTGAACGGCGTGACCATAGCGGTGAGGACCCGCCCGAAGGGGGTCTGCGGAGTGGAGATCGGAGCCATGGGTAACACGCTACTCGTTGCTCGGCGCACGGTGCCCCCTCGGGGGGACAAGCAAGAGGAGCCCGGCACTGCCTGCTCGGGGGTTCAGGCAGTGCCGGGTCCGTTTGATCAGCCTAGATGAACTTCTCGAAACGCCGCAATACGGACACCGCCCTATGGGGCGACACGTCCATTTTTGTTGAAGGCTGCATGGGTGAGCGGCATGAGACGCGCCCAGTGGGCCTCCATCTGCTCGCCCACCATCTCGATCTCGCGCTGCGGGAACGAGGGCACCTTCGCCAGCTCGTGCTGCGTACGCAGGCCGAGGAAGTGCATCAGCGAGCGCGCGTTGCACGTGGCGTACATGGTCGAGAACAGGCCGACCGGGAGCACCGCGCGGGCCACCTCGCGGGCCACGCCCGCCGCCAGCATCTGCTGGTACGCCTCGTACGCCTGCCGGTACGACTCCTCCATGGCACGGCTGGTGAGCGCGTGCTGCTCAGGGGTGCCCTCGACGAACTCGTACTTGCCCGGACGCCCCTGCTGGATGAGCTTGCGGGAGGTGTCGGGGACGTAGAAGACCGGCTGGAGCTCCCTGTAGCGGCCCGATTCCTCGTTGTACGACCAGCCGACGCGGTGCCGCATGAACTCGCGGAACACGAAGATCGGGGCGCTGATGAAGAAGGTCATCGAGTTGTGCTCGAACGGGCTGCCGTGCCGGTCCCGCATCAGGTAGTTGATGAGCCCCTTGGAGCGCTCGGGGTCCTTGGCGACCTCCTCCAGGGACTGCTCGCCGGCCGTGGAGACACGGGCTGCGAACAGTACGTCGGCGTCGCCCGCGGCGGATTTCACCAGGTCAACGGTGACGTCGCTGCGGAAGTGGGCCTTTGTGGGCTCGGGGGTGTCGGTCACCGAGGGGGTCCTTCCAATGGTGTCGCTCGGGCGGCGACCACTCTACGGGCCGGAATCAGTGCTTCCGATTGCGGTGGTACTTCTATGATTTCTTCGGACGAACCGGGGAATCGGGCACCGAACGGGCCCGTTGCGCGTCTGACTCGGTAGCAGCACCCCGTACCACCCGAAAGAGACTCCAAGGAGAGCCACCCATGTTCCGCCGGCGTGAATCCGTCCCGTTCTCGTTCGTAGCCGAGGCCGACCGATTCCGCAGCAACGTCACTCCGCCGCCCCGCCCCCGCAGTACGGTCTCCGAGCGGGCAGGTCGCGTCCTGGTCGGTCTCGCCGTCGCCGCCGGCCTCGTAGGATCGCTGCTGCTGGGCCTGCCGGCGATGGGGTCCGGGGAATCGCCTTCGCACACGCAGCAGACCGAGGCCGCGCACGGGCGCTGACCCGGACGGACCCCCTGGGGTGGTCCGTCCGGCCATCTCCTCGGTAGCCTCACCGGGCACAGCAATCGAGCGTGCTTGTGAGTGAGGATCAGTCGTGCCCCTGCCCTTCCTGACGGCCGACCGCGCGTTTGACGCGAGCGCCGAGGACGTCGCGCTGCCGTTCGACGACCACGACAGCTGGCGGCGGCCCTACCGTCCCGGCCCGTGGCGGGTCGCAGCCGCGGCCGGTCTGCTGCTTCTCGCCTCGTTCATCCTGTTCGCCGGGATGATCATCGCGTTCGCCGGAGCGCTGCCCGGGGCGGGGGCGTGCGTGGCGCTCGCCCTCGCGATCATCCTGTGCGCCCTGCGGATGCTGCGTATCGGTGCCTGGGTTAGCCGGCACGGTGTGCGCCGCGTCGGCTTCTTCCGGACGACGACCGTGCCGTGGAACCGGGCGACCGCCGTACGGACGGTTCAGCAGCCGGTGAAGTGGCTCGGGCTTCCCCGTACCGTGCAGGGTCAGGCGCTGATCGTCGTCCGCAAGGGCGGGGACGCGGTGCCGCCGCTGCTCACGGATTCCAACGCGGATTTCCTTGCGCGGGGGGAGGCGTTCGATCGGGCCGCCGACACGATTGAGGCGTGGGGGGACGAGTACCGGGTGGGGTAGCGGTACGTCGTGCGTGGCCGTCCGGTGAGGAAGTTGTCCTCAATCGCCGGACGGCTTTTTTTTGTCCTCAAACGCCGGACGGGCTGGATTGGTCGCCCGACGGGGTGGAATGGCCACCCGACGGGGTGGAATGGTCGCCCGACGGACTGGAGTGGTCACCCGACGGGCTGGGGCTCGGGGATCTGTGCAGGGCGATGGCTCGTTGCATGGCCTTGCGGGCTCGGGGGGTGTCGCGGGCGTCCTGGTAGGCGACCGCCAGGCGGAACCAGCAGCGCCAGTCGTCCGGCGTGTCCTCCGTCTCCTCCCGGCGGCGTTCGAACACCGCGTCGGCGGAGGCCCGGTCGATCCGGCCGCTGGGCGTGCGCAGGAGCTCGTCGACCGGCAGGCCGCCCTCCGCGTCCAGTTCGGCGGCCAGGGCGTTGGCCCTGCGGACGAACTGGGTGTTCTTCCACAGGAACCAGATGCCGATCGCCGGCAGGACCAGCACGGCTATCCCGAAGGTCACCGTGATCAGCGTGCCGTGCTTGATGAGGAGGACGCCACGGCTGCCGACCAGGACGAAGTAGAAGACCAGGACGGCAGCGGTGACGACGTAAGTGATCTTTGCGCGCATGGCGGGGCCAGTCAGTTCAGGTCGAGGAAGTGTTCCAGGCCGAACGTGAGGCCGGGAGTGGTCACCACGCGGCGGGCGCCGAGCAGGATGCCCGGCATGAAGCTGCTGTGGTGCAGGGAGTCGTGCCGGATGGTGAGGGTCTCGCCCTCGCCGCCGAGGAGGACCTCCTGATGGGCCAGCAGTCCGCGGAGCCGGACCGAGTGGACCGGGATGCCGTCGACGACGGCCCCTCGCGCCCCGTCCAGCGCCGTGCTGGTGGCGTCCGGCTGGGAGGCGCAGTCCGCCTCGCGGCGGGCCGCTGCGATGAGCTGGGCGGTCCGGGCTGCGGTGCCCGAGGGGGCGTCGGCCTTGTTGGGGTGGTGCAGCTCGATGACCTCGACGGACTCGAAGTAGCGGGCCGCCTGCTGGGCGAACTTCATGGTGAGGACCGCACCGATGGAGAAGTTCGGTGCGATGAGCACACCGGTCTCCGGGGAGGCGGAGAGCCAGGTGTTCAGCTGCGCGAGCCGTTCGTCGGTCCAGCCGGTGGTGCCGACCACCGCGTGGATGCCGTGACCGACGCAGTATTCGAGGTTGTCCATCACCGAGGCGGGTGTGGTCAGCTCGACGGCGACCTGGGCGCCCGTCTCGGCGAGGGTCTCCAGCTTGTCGCCCCGGCCGAGGGCGGCCACCAGCTCCAGGTCTTCGGCGGCCTCGACGGCTCGTACCGCTTCGGCGCCGATACGGCCCCTGGCGCCGAGAACGGCCACGCGCAGCTTGCTCATTGCTCTGCTTCCTTACGGGAGGATCTGGGCACGGAGGTTTTAGGCGACCGCTTCATGGAGACGGGCGGCCTGCTTGTCCTTGAGCGGTCCGATGACCGACAGCGAGGGGCGGTGTCCGAGGATCTCGCCGGCCACCGAGCGGATGTCGTCCGGTGTCACCTCGCCGATACGGGCCAGCATCTCGTCGACCGACATCTGCTCGCCCCAGCACAACTCGCTCTTGCCGATGCGGTTCATCAGCGCGCCGGTGTCCTCCAGGCCGAGGACCGTGGAGCCGGATAGCTGGCCGATGGCGCGGCTGATCTCCTCGTCGCTGAGCCCGTCGGACGCGACCCGGTCGAGCTCGTCGCGGCAGATCTTCAGGACGTCGTGGACCTGGCTCGGGCGGCAGCCCGCGTACACGCCGAACAGGCCGCAGTCCGCGAAGCCCGAGGTGTACGAGTAGACGCTGTAAGCGAGGCCGCGCTTCTCCCGCACCTCCTGGAAGAGGCGGGAGCTCATACCGCCGCCGAGGGCGGTGTTGAGGACGCCGAGGGCCCAGCGGCGCTCGTCGGTACGGGCCAGGCCGGGCATGCCGAGGACCACGTGGGCCTGTTCGGTCCTGCGGCCCAGGACCTCGACCCGGCCGGCGGTGCGCAGGGCGCGGGAACCCTCGCGGGGCGCGGTGGGGACGGCGTCCGTACGGGAGAGCGCGCCGGCCCGTTCGAACGCCTTGCGGACCTGGCGTACGACCGTGGCGTGGTCGATGTTGCCGGCGGCGGCGACGACGAGGCGGGTCGGGTCGTAGTGCTTCTTGTAGAAGCGGGCGATCTGGCCGCGGTTCAGGGCGTTGATCGTGTCGACCGTGCCGAGGACGGGACGGCCGAGCGGGGTGTCGCCGAGCATGGTGTGCGCGAACAGGTCGTGCACGCAGTCGCCCGGGTCGTCCTCCGTCATCGCGATCTCTTCGAGGATCACACCGCGTTCGGCGTCGACGTCCTCGGGGGCGATCAGCGAGCCGGTCAGCATGTCGCAGACGACGTCGATGGCGAGCGGCAGATCGGTGTCGAGGACCCGCGCGTAGTAGCAGGTGTACTCCTTCGCCGTGAAGGCGTTCATCTCGCCGCCGACCGCGTCTATGGCGGAGGAGATGTCGAGGGCGCTGCGCCGGGCGGTGCCCTTGAAGAGGAGGTGTTCGAGGTAGTGCGTCGCGCCGTTCAGGGCGGGCGTCTCGTCGCGTGATCCGACGTTGGCCCAGATACCGAAGGTCGCGGAGCGTACGGAGGGCAGGGTCTCGGTGACGACGCGGAGGCCGCCGGGCAGGACCGTACGGCGGACCGTGCCGATGCCGTTGCTGCCCTTGAGAAGCGTTTGGGTACGGGCGACGGCCCGCCCCTCCGAGGAGGGGCGGGCCGTCGTCGCGGAACTACGGGACGTCACTTGTCGGTGTCGTCCTTCTTCTCGTCCTCTTCACCCTCGATGACGGGGATGAGGGAGAGCTTGCCGCGGGAGTCGATCTCGGCGATCTCGACCTGGACCTTGGCGCCGACGCCGAGCACGTCCTCGACGTTCTCCACGCGCTTGCCACCGGCGAGCTTGCGGATCTGCGAGATGTGCAGCAGGCCGTCCTTGCCCGGCATGAGCGACACGAACGCACCGAAGGTGGTGGTCTTGACGACCGTACCCAGGTAGCGCTCGCCGACCTCCGGCATGGTCGGGTTGGCGATGGCATTGATCGTGGCGCGGGCGGCCTCGGCCTGCGAGCCCTGCTGGGCACCGATGTAGATGGTGCCGTCGTCCTCGATCGTGATGTCGGCGCCGGTGTCCTCCTGGATCTGGTTGATCATCTTGCCCTTGGGGCCGATGACCTCACCGATCTTGTCCACCGGGATCTTGACGGTGATGATCCGCGGGGCGTTCGGGGACATCTCGTCCGGGACGTCGATCGCCTCGTTCATCACGTCGAGGATGTGGAGGCGGGCGTCGCGGGCCTGCTTCAGCGCGGCGGCCAGGACCGAGGCGGGGATGCCGTCGAGCTTGGTGTCGAGCTGGAGCGCGGTGACGAACTGCTTCGTACCGGCGACCTTGAAGTCCATGTCGCCGAACGCGTCCTCGGCACCGAGGATGTCGGTGAGCGCGACGTAGTGGGTCTTGCCGTCGATCTCCTGGGAGATGAGGCCCATGGCGATACCGGCGACGGCGGCCTTGAGGGGCACACCGGCGTTCAGCAGGGACATGGTGGAGGCGCAGACCGAGCCCATGGACGTCGAGCCGTTGGAGCCCAGCGCCTCGGAGACCTGGCGGATCGCGTAGGGGAACTCCTCGCGCGACGGCAGCACCGGCACGATCGCGCGCTCGGCGAGCGCGCCGTGGCCGATCTCGCGGCGCTTGGGCGAGCCCACGCGGCCGGTCTCACCGACGGAGTACGGCGGGAAGTTGTAGTTGTGCATGTAGCGCTTGCGGGTCACCGGGGAGAGGGTGTCCAGCTGCTGCTCCATGCGGAGCATGTTGAGGGTGGTGACGCCCAGGATCTGGGTCTCGCCACGCTCGAACAGGGCGGAGCCGTGCACGCGCGGGATGGCCTCGACCTCGGCGGCGAGCGTACGGATGTCCGTGACGCCGCGGCCGTCGATGCGGACCTTGTCCTTGATGACGCGCTCGCGGACCAGCTTCTTGGTCAGCGCGCGATAGGCGCCGGAGATCTCCTTCTCGCGGCCCTCGAAGGCCGGGAGGAGCTTCTCGCCCGCGATCTCCTTGATGCGGTCGAGCTCCGCCTCGCGCTCCTGCTTGCCGGCGATGGTGAGCGCCTTGGCCAGCTCGGTGCTGACGGCCTTGGTGAGGGCCTCCAGGACGTCGTCCTGGTAGTCGAGGAAGACCGGGAACTCGCCGGTGGGCTTGGCGGCCTTGGCGGCGAGGTCGGACTGGGCCTTGCAGAGCACCTTGATGAAGGGCTTCGCGGCTTCCAGACCGGCGGCGACGACCTCTTCGGTCGGGGCCTCGGCGCCGTCCTTGACGAGCTGGATGGTCTTCTCGGTGGCCTCGGCCTCGACCATCATGATCGCGACGTCGCCGTCCTCCAGGACGCGACCGGCGACGACCATGTCGAAGACGGCGTCCTCGAGCTCGGTGTGCGTCGGGAAGGCGACCCACTGGCCCTTGATCAGGGCGACGCGGGTGGCGCCGATCGGGCCGGAGAAGGGCAGGCCCGCCAGGATCGTGGAGGCGGAGGCGGCGTTGATCGCGACCACGTCGTACAGGTGGTCGGGGTTGAGCGCCATGATCGTCTCGACGATCTGGATCTCGTTGCGCAGGCCCTTCTTGAAGGACGGGCGCAGCGGGCGGTCGATCAGACGGCAGGTGAGGATCGCGTCCTCGGAGGGGCGGCCCTCCCGGCGGAAGAAGGAGCCGGGGATCTTGCCGGCGGCGTACTGCCGCTCCTCGACGTCCACCGTGAGGGGGAAGAAGTCGAGGTTGTCCTTGGGCCGCTTGGAAGCGGTGGTGGCCGACAGCACCATGGTGTCGTCGTCCAGGTACGCGACGGCGGAGCCGGCGGCCTGCTTGGCCAGGCGGCCCGTCTCGAAGCGGATGGTGCGGGTGCCGAAGGTGCCGTTGTCGATGACGGCCTCGGCGTAGTGGGTCTCGTTCTCCACTAGTGAATTCTCCATACTCGTCGTCTTTCGTCCGGGCGCCCGTGTGGCGCCGGACGGAGCGGAGAGGCGTGCCGTGTGTGCGGGGCCGGTCTTCGATCGAAGCTCCCGGGCGTTGTCCCGGGGGCCACTACCGAGGACCGGCGGCGGCCGTGCGGCGCCCCTCCTCGTCTGTTGTTGTACGTCCAGGTTACTGAGGTTGCCCCCGGTACCGCACGTACGGCAAAGGGAGCGGCCCCCTGAGTGAGGGAACCGCTCCCTTGCGCAGCGTCCTTACTTGGCGCCGCCGGCCGCACCGCGGCGGATGCCGAGGCGGTCGACGAGCGCACGGAAGCGCTGGATGTCCTTCTTGGCCAGGTACTGCAGGAGGCGGCGACGCTGGCCGACCAGGATCAGCAGACCACGACGGGAGTGGTGGTCGTGCTTGTGCGTCTTGAGGTGCTCCGTCAGGTCCGAGATGCGGCGCGAGAGCATGGCGACCTGGACCTCGGGGGATCCGGTGTCGCCCTCCTTCTGCGCGAACTCGGACATGATCTGCTTCTTCGTAGCGGCGTCGAGCGGCACGCGTACTCCTCTTGGTCTTCGATGCGCCCACGAGTGCCCCTGGTCTGGTTCTCAGGGGAGCTTGGGTGACTCGGGAGCGAGGGTCCGATGAGCGCAGTTCCCAGAGCGAACCGGGAACGCGTACACAAACGGCCACAGCCAGACTACCAGCCGCCCGGACCCGCCCCGACGGATATCAGCCGGTGAGGGCCCTCGCGCGCGTGTAGAGGTCGAGGACCGCGAGGCAGAGGGGTACGAGGGAGAGCAGGAGCGCGCTCTCCGCGAGGTCGAGGAATCTGCCCCAGAACGGGGAGAGGCCCTTGCGCGGGACGGTGGCTCCGGCGGCGGTGAGGAGTACGGCGCAGGCCACCAGCGCCGCGCAGAGTGCGGTGGTACGGGGGTGCGGCGCCGGGCCGGCGGCGAGGGCGAGGCCGGTGACCAGGGCGGCGAGGCTGCCGATGCCCGCGACCAGCAGGCAGACGACCTGGGCGGTGTAGCGGAAGAGGCGGGCGCGCAGCAGCAGCGCGAGCCCGGCGGCGAGGGCGAGGAGGCGGCCCCAGGTGTCGCCGGACGCGCCGAGCACGGCGGCGGCCGCGGCGGCCAGGCCCGCGCAGCCGCCGGCCAGGCCGAGCAGCAGTTCGTGGCCGCGCCGCGCCCGGTCCGCGACGAAGCGGGTGTCCACGGGCCCCGCGTCCGCCTCGGGGTCCGTGTCCTCGTCGTCGGGGGGACCGGCGGGCCGGGGCCGCGCGTACCCGGTCGGGAGGCGGGCGAAACGGGCGGACAGGCCGGGCAGGAACGCGATGAGGCCGAGGGCGGCGGGCACGCAGACGGCGGCCGTGGCGGTGGCGGACGCCTCGGTGAGGATCGCGGCGAAGGCGGCCAGCCCACCGGCGCCGGACAGGAAGGCGGCTCCGGCGAAGGGGGCGTCCGCGCGCGGGGCGAGCGCGGTCAGGGCGGCGGAGACGACGAGGACGGTGGCGCAGCCGAGCAGGAACTGGAGCCGGCCGGCTCCCCGGTCCGGGTCGGGGGCGATGAGGCCGGAGCCGGCGAGGAGGACGAGGGGCAGGGCTCCGAGGCCGAGCGCGACCGCGGTGACACGGTCGGCGTAGACCCGGGCGCGCACCCCGGCGACGGTGATCAGCAGGAGTCCGGCGATGCCCGCGACCGCTCCGGGCGGGCCGTGCATGTCGTGGCGGAGCGGGTCGGCCCGCCACAGGACGAGTGCGGCCAGGAGCAGCAGCAGGGTGCCGGCCGCAGGAGCGGCGCCGCGCAGGAGGTCGTCGCTCCAGAGGTGGCGGTCGCGGCCCGCGGCGGAGGCGATGGCGTCGGTGACGTCGTCGAAGACGGGTGGGGGCAGGGAGGCGGCGAAGGGCCGCAGGGTGAGGAGTTCGCCGTCGAGGACGCGCTGCGCGGCGAGGGTGCGGGCGCCGTCCAGGACCGTGCCGTCGAGGCGCACGAGGTGGTGGCCCGGGGGTGCGGTGGGGGCGCCGACCGGGCCGGTGAGGCGGAGGATCTCCGGCCAGACGTCGGCGGCGGCGATGTCCTCGGGCAGGGCCACGTCGACCCGGCTGTCGGGGGTGACGACGGTGACCCGGCGGAAGCCGGTCGTTGCGGTCGGACTCACTGTCGGGGGCCCCTGTTCGTCGCTGGTCGGCGGTGTCCGCACGATGGGCCGGTCACCCTATCGGGCGGAACGGGGCGAACGCTGACAGTGCGTAGGATCACGGGCGCTTCGAGCGGGGGGCGGGTGCGGAGGCGGGTGCGGCTCATGTGGGCGTGGCTTCCCCGCTCTTCCCTCTTGCGCCCCGTCCCACCCGACCGCACCCAAGGATCGATGCACCGGTGAGCCAGATCGTCGTGAAGCGTCCGCCCCGTGTCCTGCCGCCGGAAGTTCCCACGAAAGAGGTGTTGTTGGAGCCGCCTCCGGTACTGCCGCGTGAGCAGCGCGAGGGGGTGCTGATGCAGCTTCTTCCCGTGCTGGGCATGGCGTCCTCGGTGGTGTTCTTCTTCTCGCCGCAGGCACCGCGGTTCATGCGGGTGATGGGGGTGCTGATGCTGGTGTCGACGCTGGCCGTGGTGGTGGCCCAGCTCGTCCGCCACCGGCGCGGGACGCAGGGGCGCACGGCGGATGTGCGGCACGACTACCTCGGCCGGCTGGCGCGGGTACGCCGCGCGGTGCGTCGGACGGCGCGGGCGCAGCGCGACGGGCTGCTGTACACGCATCCGGCTCCGGATCAGCTGTGGTCGCTGGTCTCCGAGGGCAGCCGGGTGTGGGAGCGGCGGCCCGGTGACGCGGACTTCGGGCTGGTGCGGATCGGGCTCGGCAGGCAGCCGCTCGCGACTCCGTTATGTGTGCCGGAGGAGGCCGCGGGTGAGCCGGACCCGGTGTGCGGGGAGGCGGTGCGGCGGTTCGTGGCGGTGCACGGCCGGCTGGACGGCCTGCCGGTGTGCGTCGCGCTGCGGGAGGCGTACCGGGTGCGGCTGGGCGGTGGGGCGGAGCCGGTGCGGGCGGCGGCGCGGGCGCTGGTGGCGCAGCTGGTGACGCTGCACTCGCCGCGGGATCTGGTGGTGGCGGTCGTGGCGGCACCGGAGGCGGTGGGGTGCTGGGACTGGGTGAAGTGGCTGCCGCACGTCCAGGTGCCGGGCGAGGCGGACGGGGCCGGGGCGAAGCGGCTGTTCGTACGGGAGCCGGGCGGTCTGGAGCCCCTTCTCGGCGGGCTGTTGGAGGGGCGTGGGCGCTTCGGGCCGGAGGGGGCGGAGCCGCCGGACCGGCCGCATGTGGTGGTGGTCCTGGACGGGTCCGGGGTGGCGCCCGGCTCGGTGCTGGGGGCGGCCGGGGGTGTGCAGGGGGTGACGTTGATCGAGGTGGCTCCGGGTGAGGCGGAGGGGCCGCGCGGTGGTCTGTCCGTGCGGGTGCGTTCCGGTGTGCTGGAAGTGGGGTCCGGTGCGCACCGGGAGGAGGGCGTGCCGGACGGGCTGTCGCTGCCTGCTGCGGAGGCGCTGGCCCGGCGGCTGGCTCCGTTGCGGGCCGGCGGGCGGGACGAGGGCGGGCCGTTGCTGGCCGAGCTGGACTTCACGGATCTGCTGGAGCTGGGCGACGCGGGTGCGGTGGAGGTGGAGCGGACGTGGCGGCCGCGTCCGGTGGCGGAGCGGCTGCGGGTGCCCATCGGGGTGGGTGAGGACGGCCTCCCGGTGGTGCTGGACCTGAAGGAGGCGGCGCTCGACGGGATGGGGCCGCACGGTCTGTGTGTGGGAGCGACCGGTTCGGGGAAGTCCGAACTGCTGCGGACGCTGGTGCTCGGTCTCGCGGTCACCCATCCCTCCGAGACGCTGAATTTCGTGCTCGCGGACTTCAAGGGCGGTGCGACCTTCGCCGGAATGGCGGGGCTGCCGCATGTGGCGGCCGTCATCACCAATCTGTCCGACGATCTGGCGCTGGTCGACCGGATGGGCGATGCGCTGCGCGGGGAGCTCCAGCGCCGTCAGGAGTTGCTGCGGTCGGCGGGCAACTTCGCCGGGATCCACGACTACGAGCGGGCGCGGGCAGCGGGCGCCCCTCTGGAGCCGCTGGCCTCGCTGGTGCTGGTCATCGACGAGTTCTCCGAACTGCTCACCGCGAAACCCGACTTCATCGACGTGTTCATCAGGATCGGCCGGATCGGCCGGTCGCTGGGGGTGCATCTGCTGCTGGCGTCCCAGCGCCTGGAGGAGGGCAGGCTGCGCGGTCTGGAGACCTATCTCTCGTACCGGATCGGGCTGCGGACGTTCTCGGCGGAGGAGTCGCGCGCGGCGCTGGGGGTGCCGGACGCCTACGACCTGCCGTCGGTGCCCGGTTCGGGGTTTCTGAAGGCCGGTACGCGGGAAATGACGCGCTTCAAGGCGGCGTACGTCTCGGGGCCGTACCGCCCGGAGGGCCCTTGCGCGGCGGTGGGACAGGTGCCGGGCGGACAAGCGGCTGCGCTGTTCCGTGCGCTGCCGGTGCCGGTGGCGCAGGGGCCTGTCGCCCCGGCCGCCGCTCCCCCGGTGCGTGAGGAGGACGCCCTCGCGGACACCGTGCTCGATGTGGTGGTGCGGCGCCTCGATGGGCAGGGGGTGCCCGCCCATCAGGTGTGGCTGCCTCCGCTGGACCGGGCCCCCGGTCTCGACGAGTTGCTGCCGGATCTCGCGACGGACCCGGAGCGCGGCTTCACCGTCGCGGGCGACGGCGAACCCGGTGGGCTGACCATTGCGCTGGGGGTCGTCGACAAGCCGTTCGAGCAGCGGCGCGAGGTGCTGTACCGGGACTTCTCGGGGGCGGCGGGTCACATGCTGGTGGTCGGCGGGCCGCAGTCCGGGAAGTCGACGGTGCTGCGCACGCTGGTGATGTCCTTCGCGCTCACCCACACCCCGCGTGAAGTGCAGTTCTACGGACTCGACTTCGGCGGTGGGGCGCTCGGCTCGCTCTCGGGGCTGCCGCACGTGGGTCAGATCGCCTCCCGGCTGGACCCCGAGCGGGTGCGGCGCACGGTCGCCGAGGTGGCGGGGGTGCTGCGGGGGCGCGAGGAGCTGTTCCGCGCGCGGGGCATCGGCTCCATGGCCGCGTACCGGCGGGAACGGGAGCGCGGCGGGCCGGCCGGTGAGGTGTGGGGCGACGTCTTCCTGGTCGTCGACGGCTGGGGTGGCTTCCGTACGGAGTACGAGGAGCTGGAGCCGGTCGTCACCGACATCGCCGCCCGTGGTCTCGGGTACGGCGTGCACGTGGTCCTCACCGCCGCCCGCTATCTGGAGGTGCGGGCCGCGTTGAAGGACCAGCTGACCGGGCGGCTCGAGCTGCGGCTCGGTGACGTGTCGGACTCCGAGCTCGACCGGAGGACGGCCGCCCAGGTGCCCGCCGGTGTGCCGGGCCGCGGCCAGGTGGCGGAGGGGCTGCACTTCATGGCCGCGCTGCCGTGCACCGGGCGGGCCGAGGACGCCGCGTGCCTCGCGGACCGTACGGCGGCGCTGGTCGAGCGGGTGCGGGCGGACTGGGCGGGGCCGCCGGCGCCTCCCGTCCGGCTGCTGCCGGCCGTGCTGCCCGTCGGACAACTGCCCAAGGGGGACGAGTTCCCCGGGCGGGGCGTGGCGATCGGTATCGCCGAGTCCGATCTGGAGCCGGTGTTCGTCGATTTCGACGCCGATCCCTTCCTGCTGGTCTTCGGTGACGGCGAATCGGGGAAGACGGCGTTGCTGCGTCTGCTGGCCCGGCAGATCGCGCATCGCTACTCCCCCGACGAGGCGAAGTTCGTCGTCGGTGACTACCGGCGGGGGCTGCTGGGCGCGCTGCCGGAGAGCCATCTGCTGGAGTACGCGCCGACGCCGGACGCGCTGAGGACGCACATGGAGGCGCTTGCCGGGGTCTTCGCGCGGCGTCGTCCGCCGGCGGACGTCACACCCCGGCAGCTGCGGGAGCGCAGTTGGTGGACGGGGCCGCGGATCTTCGTCGTCGTGGACGACTACGACCTGGTCGCGACGGGTACGGGCAGCCCGCTGGCCCCGCTGGCGGACTGTCTGCCGTTCGCCCGTGACACCGGGGTTCGGTTCGTCGTCGCGCGCACCTGCGCCGGGGCCTCGCGTGCGATGTACGAACCGTTCCTCCAGCGCGTCAAGGAGCTGGGCGCGCAGGGCGTGGTGCTGTCGGGCGACCCGGCGGAGGGCGATCTCGTCGGGTCGGTGCGCGGGCGTCCGATGCCGCCGGGGCGCGCGTGCCTGGCGACCCGGCGCGGCGGCAACCGGCTCGTGCAGACCGGCTGGCTGCCGGAGCGGGGGTGAACGTCACCGGCCCGGGGCGCGGGTTCCGCGGACCGGCTTCCGGGCTGCCGGGTTGCCTGTACGGTGCCGTGCAGAGCCAGGCACGGAAAGGAACCCTCACGATGGGCACGCAGGCGGAGAAGGACGAGCTGTACGCACTCGACATCTCTGGGGTGGAGTGGCTGAGTGCGCCCGGGACCGAGCAGGACGAGGAGCGCGTCGAGATCGCGCACCTTCCCGGCGGCGGGGTGGCCATGCGGTCCTCTCTGGACCCCGGCACCGTGCTCAGGTACACGGAGGCCGAGTGGCACGCCTTCGTCCTGGGCGCCAGGGACGGCGAGTTCGACCTGCCGTAGCCACGGGCCGGCAGGCAAGGGGGCACGTTCGGGTGAACGTGCCCCCTTCGTGCGTCCGGCACCGCCCTGCTCAGAACGCCTCGGTGAACAGGCGTGAGGATCTGAGGTCCGTGGCCCGGTAGTGGTCCTTGCCGGTCTCGATGATCCGCGCGACCTCTTCCAGCCGGCCTCGCATGTGGTCGGCCTTGCCGCGGTACCTGTGCTGGAGCGTCACGTACTCGGCGTGTGCCTGGCCGTCCCAGGTGTCGGTGACGACCTTGAGCGCGGCATCCATCTCCTCCAGGTCCTGGCAGATGTTCCGCGAGACCGCGCGGATGCGGTTGGCGACCTCCTGGACGCTCTCGTACCTGACCTTGGTGTGCGGGTCGTGCCCCATCGGTTTTCCTCCGGTCGTGTCGGGGAACGTCGTCCGGTTCAGACGCCGTTGAGGGCGGACGAGCCGCCCGTGGAGGCCGGTTCGCGTACCGACTTGAACGCCGCGCGGACCTCCTCGTCGTTGGCGTTGGTGAGGTTCCTGGTGCCGTCAACGGCGTGCAGCAGTACGCCGAGGAGGCGGCGGATCTCGTCGTGGTCCTCGTTGATCACGACCTGGGCCGAGGTGAATCCGGAGGCACCGGCGCCGGTCCAGCCGGCTCCGACTGTCGCGAGGACGTCGGCCAGCTCCCGTGCCTGCCGGGACACCGCCTCGGCCGTGCGGACGATCTTGTTCCTGGCCTGGACGACCGGATCGTCGGCAAGCGCGAATCCGCTCGCGGGGCTGGTCATACGAGGTCCTCTCTCTGGGCCTTCGGGGCGGCTCAGGCTAGTCAGTCCACCGCGCTCCCCCGGTCACCTCCGAACCCCCTCGCGGACCTGTGGAGCGGTCGGTCGGAGGCGGTCGGGTTCACCCCGTACGGCGTCGTCGGAGGTCCCGGCCGACGGCCGCCGCGCCCGCCACCGCGGCGGTCAGCAGGACCGCGAGGGCCATGGCCCAGGCGGCGTGGCGCCGGTCGCGCCGCTGCGGGGTGTCCCCCGTCGGGAGGGGCGCCGGGTCGGGTCCCCGGGCCCCGGTGGGCGGCGCGTCGGGGCGCGGGGCGTCCTGCGGGGTGTCGTCGCCGGACAGTGCGCGGACCGGGTCGACTACACCCCATCCGACGAAGTCGTCACGGCCGTTGACGGAGCGTTCTGCGGTCTGTTCGATACGGGCGACGATCTGCGCGGCCGTCCAGTGCGGGTACTTGGCGCGCATCAGTGCGGCGACCGCGCTGACATACGGGGCGGAGAAGCTGGTCCCGCTGTCGGTGCAGTGGCCGGACCCGGGGACGGTGGAGACGATGTCCACGCCCGGCGCGGCGATGTCGACGAAGTCCCCGGGCCGGGAGAAGGGGGCGCGTTCGTTGTCGCGGTCGGAGGCCGCGACGGCGAGGACCCCCGGGAAGGCGGCGGGGTAGGCGGGTGTGCGGGTGCCGTCCATGCCGTTGTTGCCGGCGGAGGCGACGACCACGACGTTCCTGCGGACGGCATCGGCCACCGCCCGGCCCAGGACCGAGTCGGCGGTGCGCGGGAGGGTGGTTTCCTGGGAGATGTTGACGACCTGCGCGCCACGGGCGACGGCGTGGACGATCGCGGCGGCCATCGACGCGTCGGTGCCGCTGTCGCGGGCGTCGTTCTGGCGGATCGGGATGACGGTGGCCCCGGGGGCGAGCCCGACGAAGCCGGTGCCTGCGCGGGGGCGGGCGGCGATGATGCCGGCGACCTCGGTGCCGTGGCCCACCGTGTCGCCGGTGCCGTCGCCGCGTCCCAGCAGGTCGGCGCCGGAAGAGGCGTCGACCGCGCCGGCGAGCTGGGGGTGGGTGTCGTCCACGCCGGTGTCGATGACGGCGACGCGGACGCCCTCGCCGCGGGTGTCGTGCCACAGCTCGTCCAGGAGCACGCGCTGCAACGGCCAAGGGCGGCCCTCGAACCGCCGCTTCGCCGGAATGGTGCACGCCCCGCCGTCCGGGCCGGTGGCCGCTCGTGCGGGCTGGGCCACGGCCAGGGTGGTCAGCGCGGCGACGGCCGCCGCCAGCCGTGTCGTCGTCCGGTATGCCATCGCTCCTCGTTCTCCTCGGCCGTCAGGAACCCTGCGGGCGACGCGCGCTGGTGGTGTCGAGCCGCGGCCCCCTGGGCAGGAACTCCGACCACGCGGCCGGTACGAGGGCGGGCTTCACCGCGCCGTAGCCGAGCCGGATCTGTGCCTCGTTGCCGTGCCCGGGGCCGCCGGTACCGCGGGGCGCGGTGCGTGAGGGCGCGGTGCGTGAGGGCGGCGTGGTGCCGGGCGCGGGGTGCCCGGGGTCGCCGTCGCCGTTCCCCTGAACCGCGTACCTCAATCCGGTGTCCGTCACCAGGAAGAGTGATCCGTAGGGCCTGGTCTGCCGGCCCCGCATCTGGGTGTACAGGAGCCCGCTGCCGGGGGTCACGTACGTGTTCGTGCCGCCCGCGCCGACGGGAGCGGGGTACACGGTGCCCGCCCAGGTGCTCAGGGTGGTGCGGCCCCTGCCGTCCGTCCCGCGCAGTACGGAGCAGACGGTGTTCCGGCGCGCGGTGTCGACCGGGGCGGTCTTGCGGGCGGGCCAGTGCGCGGCCTGGCCCGTGAAGGGCGCGGGGTCGGGCACGAAGTCCTGAAGTCCGACGGGGTAGGCGGCGCCGGACTGGTCGAGGGCGGCGGTCTGCGGTGAGTTGACGAGCAGCCAGGCGGTGAACGCGGAGACCCTCCGGACCTCCCGGTCGAGGACCACGTAGTACGCCGTACCTGTGCCGGTCGTGGTGCGCAGCACCGCGCCGACGCGGTTCTCGCGTGCGGACAGGTGGCCTTCGACGAGGGCGGGGGCGCCGGCCCGGCCGGGGATCACGGGAAAGGCGACCGGGCTGCCGGTGTGCAGGGTGGCCAGCCATTCGTCGGTGACGGGCTGCGGTCGGGCGCCGCCGACGAGCGCGCCGGTGAGGTGTCCGAGGTCGGCGGGCTTCTCGTCGACGAGGTACCGGGTGCCCCGGGCGTCGACGAGGTACCGGGTGCCGTGCGGGTCCCGTACGTAGAGGACCTGGCCACCGGTGAGCCGGTTCGGGCCCTCGGTGAGCCGGTGGTCGCGGGCGGCGAGGACGAAGCCGGCCTTCTGCACACCGGCCCCTTCGGCTCCGGGGCGTACGCAGACGGCCCACCGTTTGGCGGTGCCCGCGTCCGCTCTGTCGGGGAGCCGGTCGGGGGCGTACGGAATGCCGAGGACCGCCCCGCGCGGGGGCTTGCCGTCGTCGAGGACGTCGTCGGCGACCTGGACGACGCCGTAGGTGTCCGGGGCGAGCAGCAGCCGTGCCGACGCGAGGTTCAGGACAGGGTGCAGCCGGGTACGGCGACGGTCGCCCCGGCCGGTGCTGAGGACCACGTAGCGGGTGGTCGACGACTTGCCGACGACGACCTTGGTGCCGGGGCGGTCCCAGTCCCTGGGGGCGACGGGGCGGAACACGCCGTAGCCCCCGAAGCCCGCGAGGACGAGGGCGCCGGTGAGGACGCCCGGCAGGACGGCGCGCAGGGGGCGCGGGGCCTCCTCGTAGGAGCCGGAGGGTGAGGGCCGGACGAAGGCGGACAAGGCCCTTCTCTTCGCAAACGTGTACGCGTTCAGCTCGTCCCGTCGAGTCACCATGGCCCGGCCCGCCTTCCCTGTCCGCCCGTGCCGCACACCGGTGGGCGGCACCACTCGCAGCCCGGCGGCGCTTCCCGCCACCGGCGACCACTATGCCGCCCAGGCCCGCGCGTTGACCGAGGAGCGGTACGCTGTCCGGTCCCGTCGGAGACGCCGACGGGTCAGGCACGGCGCAGGTCCGGCCCGCACGGACGGGGGCATGTCACGATGACGACCAGGGGCGGCGCGCGCTGGAACCGGCGTGCGGGACCGATCGGAACTTTTCGATTGCAACAGCTGGTGCTGTTCGAAATCGCGGCCGCGGTGTTGCTGTGTGCCTGGGTCACCGGGCCCGTACTGCTGGGGCCGGCGGGGATGACGGCCGCGGCACTCGTGGTCCTCGCCGCCGTGCGCAGGCGTCGTCGCTCCCTCCCGGCGTGGCTGGGGACCGTCGTCGCGTTGCGGAGGCGGACCCGCAGAGCCGTCGCCCGGCTGCCGGGGGCGGGCCCCGTCGCCCCGTTGACCGAGTGCGTACCGGGCCTGCACACCTGCTCGTTCACGCACCGGGACAGGCGGCCGGTCGGAATGGTGGGCGACGGTACGCACCTCACGGTGGTTCTCCGGGTCGACGCGGCGGACACGGCGCTCCGGGCGGACCGGGCCGTCCGGCCGCTGTCGCCGGGGCTCGTGCGGGAGGTGATGGACGTCGACGGCATCAGGCTGGAGTCGGCCCGGATCGTGCAGCACACCCGGCCCGCCCCCGCCCCGCACCTCCCCGGCGACGCACTCGCCACGCTCAACTACGCCCCGCTGCAGTCCCGTACGGGGTCACCGGCGGTGCGCCTGACCTGGGTCACGCTGACGCTCGACCCGGAACTCTGCCCCGAGGCCGTACGGGCCCGTGGCGGCGGCCTCGCCGGGGCGCAGCGGTGCCTCCTGCGGGTGGCCGAGCAGTTGTCCGGCCGGCTGACCGGGTCGGGGTTCGGTGCGACGGTGCTGACGGAGCAGGAGCTCGGCCCGGCGCTCGCCACCGCGGCCTGCGCGGACCCCGCGACGACGGCCCGCCCGGACGGTTCCGCACCGCCGGCCCGCCGTACCCGGGAGGGTTCGCGGACCTGGATCTGCGACGGGCGTTGGCACACGGCGTACTGGGTGCGCCGCTGGCCGCGCTCCAGCAGCGCTCCGATGCCCCGGCTCGTCGCGCTGCTCACCTCGGTGCCCGCGTTGGCCACGACGTTCAGTCTCACCCTGGCGCGGGGCGACCGGCAGGAGGTCGCGGCCTCGGGCCACCTCCGGATCAGCGCCCGCAGCGGCGAGGAACTCCGATGCGCGCGAGCCGCGCTGGAGCGCGTCGCGCGCGGGGTCCGGATCTCACTCGTGCGGCTCGACCGCGAGCAGCTGCCCGGGGTTCTCGCCACGCTGCCGCTGGGAAGGGCGCGTTGACGGCGACGAGCGGGCGCGGGCGCGGCAGGCTGGGCTTCGGGCCCGTCGGCCCGCGTCGGCGGCGTTACACCATCGGACCCGATCAACTCGATTCGCTGACCCTGCCGGTGGGCGACGACGGGGTGGTCATCGGTGAGGACGAGCGGGGCTTCCCCGCCGTACTCGGCCTCAACCGGCCGTCCGCGTACGACATCACGCTCGTCGGCGGGCTCTGGACGGCACAGGTGCTCGCCCTGCGGGCGGCGGCGACGGGGGCGCGGATCGTCGTGGAGACGGGGCGGGCCCCTGCCTGGACCGGCCTGACGCGGGCCGTCGGCGACGGATGCGTGGCTCTGCACGAGGTCGGCCGGGCGCCCTTGCCGGGCGCGTCGGCGGCCTCGCCGGTCGTCGTGGTGCGGGACTGCGGCATGCATCCGCCGCCCGGGCGGGCCGTGCCGGGCCCGTGGCGGTCGGTGGTGACGCTGCTGCCGTACCTGGGCCCCACGGCGCCCGTCCTGCTGGAGAAGGCGTCGCTGGCCGGCGTCCAGCGCGTGTCGCCCGAGGAGGCGGAACAGGTCGGACACCTCATGAGGCTGCCGGCCGAGGCGGTCCGCGCACTGCCCGCCCTGGAGGACGGAGCGACCCTCTGGTGCACGCGGCGGGAGAGCCGGCTGGTGACGACCCGGCCGACGGACGCCGAGTCGGGACTGCTGGGCGCCGCACGCCGGCTGGACTGAGGGGCACGGGCCCTGCCGCCCCCGCTGATCGGCGACGGCCCGGTACGAGGTCGAGGCAGCCCGGAAACCCGGCACAGTTGTGCGCATTTGACCGGCTTGAGGTCCATTTCGGCTCGCACTCGGCCCACTTGGGTGCAGTACGTGATGTACGGGACAGCGTTCGCGGTGCCGTACGGCCTGCCGTGGCGGCCCTCATGGCGATTAGGGTGGGTCCGGACGCGGCAGAGAACCTGTGGGCAGGCCATGTGCGTCCCAGGGGGAGAGCCGGGCGGTTCGCGTTGCGGGAACGCCCCCACCCACCACGGCACAAGGGTGCTCGACCACACCAGGAGGCAAAGTGAACGGCGATCGGGACGAGATGCGCGGGGCCTGGGACAGGCCCGTCGACGAGTCGTCCGACGCGGAGCCCGCCGACTCGACGGGTGAGTTCACCATCGACTACACCCCGCCCGCCTGGTACACGCAGAACTCACCGGGCGACTCCTCGGAGGGCGCCGGTGCGCCGCCGGTGTCGCCCCCGCCGCCGAGCGGGGAGCCGTTGCCGGTGCCCCCGCCGGCGGCACACCGCGGCTTCGACCCCGACTGGACCCCGGCCCCGCCGGAGCCCTCCGACAGGGGCGACCTGGAGAGCGGCGCCACGATGCGGTTCTCGGCCGCGGCGCTGAAGCGGGAGATCGAGGAGCGGGAGGCGAAGGCCGACTCCGAGGCGGTAGGCGGCGGTGTGCCGTCCGGTGCCGACGAGGACTCCGCCGCGGCCGGTTCGGAGGACGCGGCGGCGGGTACGCCGGGTGCGGACGCACGGGACGACGCCCCCGGCACGGTCTTCGGCTTCGAGCCCGAGGAGGACGCGGAGACCCCGGCGCCGGCGTCAGTACGCGAGAACGACGAGGACAACGAGGACGACGCCGCGACGGGCTCCGCCGATGCCGAGTCCCCCGATGCCGACTCCGCCGAGGCGGGCTCCTCCACTGCCGACTCCCCCGAGACGGACCGCGACGCGGAGACCGACGAGGCACCGTCGGCCGACACCCCCGCGGACGCCGCACCGTTCGCGACCGCGCCCGACCCGGCCCCCGGCGACGGGCCGGCCACCGGCGCGCCGCAGGACACCACGCCGTCCTGGACCCCGGCCCCGTCGCAGGGCGGCCTCCCGCCGCTGCCGCCCGCCTTCCAGCCGGCCGCCCCGCAGCCTCGGGCCCCGCAGCCCGAAGCCGTACAGCCGCAGGCTCCGCAACCCCCGGCCCCCGAACCGCAGGCCGCTCACCCGGCACCGTTCCCGACGCCGGCCCCTGCCCCGACACCGCCTCCCGCGCCGCAGCCCGCCTACGGCTTCCCGCAGCAGCCGCAGCACCCCCAGCAGCCGGCGCCGCAGCCCCACCCCCAGCAGCCCGCCCCGGCGGCCAACCTTCCGGCGCAGCGCCCTCAGCCGCCCGCGCCCCAGGTTCCGCAGGCCCCCCAGCCGCAGCCCGCCTGGCCCGCCCAGCAGCAGCCCCAGCAGCCCCACCCGCAGACCGGCTACGGCTTCCCCCAGGCCCCGCAGGCACCCCAGGCTCCCCAGCCACCGGCCCAGGGCGCCCCGAACCCGCCGTCGGCCGAGGGCAGCACCCCCAACCTCCCCGCACAGGTCCAGCCCGAGCCTCAGCCCCACCAGCAGCCCCAGCCGTACCCCCAGGGTCAGCCCGTCGACCCGCGGGTGGGCAGCGCGTGGCCGTCGCCGGTCACCCACGATCAGCGTGAGCGTTCCGTGCCGGGCGCCCCGCTGGGCTACACGGCGGCCGTGGAGCTCACGGCCGACCGGCTGATCCGGGGCAAGCAGAAGACGCGGAGCAGCCGCAATCCTTCGAGCTCCTCGCGGTTCAAGCTGGGTGGCAAGAAGGAGGAGCAGGAGAGGCAGCGCAAGCTCGACCTCATCCGCACCCCGGTGCTCTCCTGCTACCGCATCGCGGTGATCAGCCTCAAGGGCGGCGTCGGCAAGACCACGACGACCACCGCGCTCGGCTCGACCCTCGCCAGCGAGCGGCAGGACAAGATCCTCGCCATCGACGCCAACCCGGACGCCGGCACGCTGGGCCGCCGGGTGCGCCGCGAGACCGGGGCGACCATCCGCGACCTGGTGCACGCGATCCCGCACCTCAACTCGTACATGGATATCCGCCGGTTCACCTCGCAGGCACCCTCCGGTCTGGAGATCATCGCCAACGACGTGGACCCGGCGGTCTCGACGACCTTCAACGACGAGGACTACCGGCGCGCGATCGACGTGCTCGGCAAGCAGTACCCGATCATCCTCACGGACTCCGGCACCGGTCTGCTGTACAGCGCCATGCGCGGCGTGCTGGACCTGGCCGATCAGCTGATCATCATCTCGACGCCCTCGGTCGACGGCGCCTCCAGCGCTTCCACGACCCTGGACTGGCTGTCGGCGCACGGGTACGCGGAGCTGGTGCAGCGGTCCCTCACCGTGATCTCCGGGGTCCGCGAGACCGGCAAGATGATCAAGGTCGACGACATCGTGCAGCACTTCCGGACGCGCTGCCGCGGGGTGGTCGTCGTACCGTTCGACGAGCACCTGGCGGCCGGCGCGGAGGTCGATCTCGACATGATGCGGCCGAAGACCCGGGAGGCGTACTTCAACCTCTCGGCCCTCGTCGCCGAGGACTTCGCCCGCGCCCAGCAGCAGCAGGGGCTCTGGACGCCGGACGGCAGCCCGCCGCCGCAGTACGCCCCGCCGCTGCCGGGCCAGCAGGTCCCCGGCCAGCCGATGCCCGGTCAGCAGGCCCCCGGCCAGCAGCCGTACGCACCCCAGCAGCCTCAGCACCCCCAGCAGCCGGGCCACCCCCAGTACCCCGGTCAGCCGTACGCCCCCCAGCAACCCGGTCAGCCGTATCCGCAGCAGCCGTACGGCGGCCAGCAGCAGCCCTACCCCCAGCAGCCGGCCCCCGGCGCCGGGCAGAGCTGGCAGCAGCAGCCCGCCGGCCAGCAGCCGTACCCGCAGCCCCAGCCCCACGGTGACCAGCCCGGTCACCCCGGCCAGCAGGTCCAGCCGGGGCAGCCCGCGCACCCCGAGCTGCAAGGGCCGATACCGCCCACCGGGTGGCAGCAGCAGCCGCCGCCAGCGCCTCAGCAGTAGGGCGTCAGAGGTCTGAACCAATGAGGGTCCGCATCGCCTCCGCGATGCGGACCCTTTTGGCATATCCGCAGACCACACGCCGTTTCGGGGACCGTTGACGTGGCTCGACCACCGCTGATAAACCTTCGCAACACCAGTCGGCGAACCGAAGTTCAACACGCCTTTCCCGTGCGAGTCATGACGCGAGGTCCCAGACCATGGTCGTAAGAGTTCCACCGTCCTCCCCGCCACGCTCACGTCTGCGTGTGCTCCTGGCCTCCGGCGCCGCCGCCCTCGCTCTCGCAGCCGGGTCCGTCGTACCGGGCATGCCCCTCGGGGCCGCGCCCCAGCAGGCGCAGGCCGCCGACAGCGGCAACAAGACGCTTACCGTCGCGGTCGCGCAGAGCGTCGACTCCCTGAGCCCGTTCCTCGCCCAGAAGCTGCTGAGCACCAGCGTCTCGCGGCTCATGTACGACTTCCTGACGAACTACGACGCCAAGGACAACCACGCCGTCCCCGGCCTCGCCACCAAGTGGGAGCCGTCCGCCGACAAGCTGACGTGGACGTACACCGTCCGGGGCGATTCGAAGTGGTCGGACGGGCAGCAGGCGACCGCCGAGGACGCCGCCTGGACGTTCAACAAGATGATGACCGACGACGCCGCGGCCCAGGCCAACGGCAGCTTCGTCACCAACTTCAAGAAGGTGACGGCCCCCAGCCCCACCAAGCTCGTCATCGAGCTCAAGGAGCCGCAGGCCACCATGGCCGCGCTCGACGTGCCGATCGTGCCGAAGCACGTGTGGGAGAAGGTCGGGGACTTCTCGAAGTTCAACAACGACACGAAGTTCCCCGTCGTCGGCAACGGGCCGTTCATCCTGACGGACTACAAGGTCGACCAGTACGTGAAGCTCAAGGCCAACAAGGACTTCTGGCGCGGGGCGCCGAAGTTCGACGAGCTGGTCTTCAAGACGTACAAGGACCAGGACGCGGCCGTCGCCGCCCTGCGCAAGGGCGAGGTGTCCTTCGTCGCCGGTTCGCCCGCGCTGACGCCCGCTCAGGCGGACTCGCTCAAGGGCGACAAGAACATCAAGGTCAACGAGGGCCCCGGCCGCCGCTTCTACGCGCTGGCCACCAACCCCGGCGCGCAGACCAAGGACGGCAAGAAGTTCGGCAACGGCAACAAGGCGCTGCTCGACCAGAAGGTGCGCCAGGCGCTGTTCCTGTCGGTCGACCGCGAGACGATCATCGACAAGGTCTTCCGGGGCCACGCCGTCGAGGGCAAGGGCTACATCCCGCCGCGCTTCTCGGCGTACGCCTGGGAGCCCTCCGGTGACCAGGCACTGAACTACGACCCGGACAAGGCGGCGAAGCTGCTGGACCAGGCGGGCTACAAGCTCAAGGGCGACCAGCGCGTCGGCAAGGACGGCAAGCCGCTCGACCTGCGTCTCCTGTGCCACGCCACCGACCCGAACGACAAGGCGGTCGGCAAGTACCTCAAGGAGTGGTGGGGCAAGCTCGGCATCGGGCTGAAGGTCGACTGCCTCGACGACGTCTCCGTGCCCTGGTACGCCGGTGAGTACGACCTCGCCTTCGACGGCTGGTCGGTCAACCCGGACCCGGACTTCGTCCTCGGCATCCACACCTGCGCGGCCCTGCCGACCAAGGCCAAGGCCAGTGCGACCACGGACAACTTCATCTGCGACAAGAAGTACGACGAGCTGTACAGGAAGCAGCTCGCCGAGTACGACCCCGCCAAGCGCGCGGAGCTCGTCGGGCAGATGCAGTCGTGGCTGTACGACTCCGGGTACATGAACGTGATGGCGTACCCGAACGCGGTCGAGGCGTACCGCACCGACCAGATCAAGTCGATCACCACCATGCCCGAGGCCGCCGGCAACATCTACGGCCAGGACGGCTACTGGAGCTGGTGGTCGGCCGTGCCGGCGAGCGGCAACGGCGGCTCGGAGGGCAGCAGCTCCGGCTCCTCGACCGGTGTGATCATCGGCATCGTGGTCGCGGTCGTGGTCCTCGCAGGTGGCGGGTTCCTGATCTCGCGGCGCCGCCGCACCACCGCGGACGATCGCGAGTAGGTTCTCGAACGGGAGGAGAGGAACCGGCCGGCGCGGGTGCGGTACGAGGCTCGCGCCGGCCGGTTTCTTCCAGGAACGACACGAGTAACGAGAGTTCCCCATGACAGCTGACAGCACTCCGGCGCTCGTGAAACAGGCGGACGCGGCCACGGACGGCCCTCCGGCCGGCCCCTCGGCCGCACGCGGTCCGCGGGCGCGCAACACCAAGGCCTATCTGAAATACGTGGCCGCCAAGATCGCGGGCGCCGTCGTCTCGCTGTTCGCGGTTCTGGTCACCAGCTTCTTCCTCTTCCGGCTCATTCCGAGCGACCCGGTCAAGCAGATGACGGGCGGCCGGCCCGTATCGGCCGAACAGCTGGAATCGCTGCGCCACCAGCTCGGGCTCGACCAGCCGATGTGGCAGCAGTTCACCAGCTACATCGGGGACGCGCTCACCGGCGACTTCGGCGTCTCGTTCGCGTACCACGCGCCGGTCATGGACAAGATCGTCGAGAAGCTGCCGGCGACGCTGCTGCTCACCGGCACCGCCTACGTCCTCTACAGCCTCATCGGCATCTGGCTCGGCACCCGCACCGCCTGGCGCAACGGCTCGGCGGGCGACCGCTTCAACACCGCGCTCGCGCTCACGCTGTACTCGGTGCCGTCGTTCTGGCTCGGGCTGCTCCTGATCATCGTCTTCTCGGTGGGCGTCGGCCCGATCCCGGGCATGTTCCCGACGGGCGGCATGTCCTCGGGCGACACGAGCGGCCTCGGCTACGTGACCGACGTGGCGCACCACATGGTGCTGCCGGTCATCACCCTGGTGGCGGTCGGGTACGCGCAGACGCTGCTGGTGATGCGGTCCTCGCTGCTCGACGAGATGGGCAGCGACTACCTGACGACGGCCCGCGCCAAGGGGCTGCGGGACGACGTCGTACGCCGCAAGCACGCCGTACCCAACGCGATGCTGCCGACCTTCACCCTGATGTTCGTCAACCTGGGGCATGTGGTCGCCGGGCAGATCCTGGTGGAGACCGTGTTCTCCTGGCCGGGGCTCGGTTCCCTCTTCTACCAGGGACTGAGCACCCCCGACCTGCCTCTCGTGCAGGGCCTGTTCTTCGTCTTCGCCACCGCGGTGATCCTGGCGAACACCCTTGCCGATGTGCTGTATCCGCTGCTCGATCCCCGGGTGGGCCGATGACCACGACCGATTCCATGCCCACGCCGACCCCGGCGCAGGCCCCGCCCGGGCCCGTCAGGAGCGCCCGCTCGCTGGCCAGGGCCCGCAAACGCCAGTCCGTGGCCCGATTCTGGCGGGAGTACCGCACGCACAAGGGCGGCATGTGGGGCCTGGCCGGCCTGGTGCTGATCGCGCTGATCGCCCTGGCGGCGCCCCAGCTCGTCGGCGCCGACTCGGAGAGCGTCACCGAGGCACCCGGCGGCCCGCTCGAATCGCCGAGCGGTGAGTTCCCGCTGGGCACCGACCAGTTCGGGCGCAGCGTGCTCGCGCTCCTGGTGTGGGGCGCGCGCGTCTCGCTCACCGTGGGACTGCTCGCGGCGTTCCTGTGCGTCGCCATCGGCACGGTCGTCGGGATCGTCGCGGGCCACTTCCGCGGCTGGTACTCGACGGTGCTGATGCGGGTGACCGACTGGTTCCTGGTGATGCCGACCCTGGTGCTGGCGGTCGCCCTCGCCTCGGTGATGGACCGCTCGCTGTGGACGATCATCATCGCGATCGGCGTCACGACCTGGCCGACGACGGCCCGGCTGGTGCGGGCGCAGACCCTCGCCGTGGAATCCCGCCCCTACATCGAGCGCGCCCGCGCGCTGGGCGGCGGCCACGGCCACATCATGGTGCGGCACGTCCTGCCGAACGTGATGCCGCTGGTGCTCGCCCAGACCACGCTGGCCATCTCGGGCGCGATCCTGAGCGAGGCCACGCTGGCCTTCCTCGGCCTCGGCGACCCGACCATCACCTCCTGGGGCAGCATGCTCCAGGACGCACGCGCCGCGGGGGCGGTGAGCGCCGGCGACTGGTGGTACCTGGCACCGCCCGGCATCGCCATCGCCCTCGTCGCGCTGGCGTTCACGCTGTGCGGCCGCGCCATCGAGTCCGTCCTCAATCCCAAGCTGGGGGTGGCCCGTTGAGCACGACGAACATCCGCAAGACGCCTCTTCTGGAGGTCCGCGACCTGACGGTGACGTACGCCGGCGGGGCGCAGGCCGTCCGCGGCGTGAACCTGGAGGTCGAGGCGGGGCGCAAGCTCGGCATCGCCGGGGAGTCCGGCTGCGGCAAGTCCACGCTGGCGCTGGCCCTGCTGCGGCTGCTGCCGGCGGGTACGAAGGTGACCGGCGAGATCCTGCTGAACGGCGAGGACGTCCTCGCGATGAAGTGGGGCCAGGTCAGGGCCGTGCGCTGGGCGGGCGCGTCGATCGTCTTCCAGGGCGCGATGCACTCGCTGAACGCGGTGCACCGCATCGGGGACCAGATCGCCGAGCCGATCCTGCTGCACAAGAAGGTCACCCAGGCCGCCGCTCGCAAGCGGGCCGGTGAGCTGCTGGAGCAGGTGGGGCTGCCCGCCGCCCGGGTGGACGCGTATCCGCACGAGCTGTCCGGCGGTCAGCGCCAGCGCGTGATGATCGCGATGGCGCTCGCCTGTGACCCCGGTCTGATCATCGCGGACGAGCCGACGACGGCCCTGGACGTGATGATCCAGGCCCAGATCCTTCTCCTGATCGAGGAACTGGTCTCCGAACAGGACCTCGGTCTGATCATGATCAGCCACGACCTCGCGGTGCTCTCCGACACCTGCGACCGGCTCGCCGTGATGTACGCGGGCCGGGTCGTCGAGCAGGGTCCGGCGTCCGAGGTCTACGAGAACGCGCACCACCCGTACAGCAGGGCCCTGTCGGGCGCCTTCCCGCGTATCGGGGACCCCGCGTCCCGGTTCGCGCCGCAGGGCCTGCCCGGCGACCCGCCCGACCCGTCGGCGCTGCCGGCCGGCTGCACCTTCCATCCGCGCTGCGCGGTCGCCCTGGACTCCTGCTCCACGCTGGACCAGGAGCTGCGGGACGCCGGACCGGGGCGGCAGGCCGCCTGCGTGCTGGTGGGCCCGGAGGGGGCCGTGGCGCCGGTCGTACCGGGCGCCGAGGAAGCAAGGAGCACATCATGACGACGACCCCCGTGGACCTGCTCAGCGCGCAGGGGCTCCGGATCACCTTCCCCGGCCGGCACGGGGCCGAGCCGGCCCGCGCGGTGGACGGGGTCGATCTGGACATCCGGCCCGGCGAGATCGTCGCTCTCGTCGGCGAGTCGGGGTGCGGCAAGACGACGCTGGCCCGCTCGCTGCTGGGCCTGGTCCCGCCGACGGCCGGTCAGGTCACGTTCGACGGGAAGCCGCTCGACTACGGGAGCCGGGCGCTCAAGGCGTACCGCAAGCGGGTGCAGCTGGTGCTCCAGGACCCCAGCGGCTCGCTGAACCCGCGCCACACCGTGTACGAGGCGGTGGCCGAGGGGCTGCGCATCCACGGGTACGGGGGCGACGAGCGCCAGGCGGTGCACGACGCGCTGTCGCGGGCCGGACTGCGGCCACCGGAGCGGTTCTTCCTGCGCTACCCGCACGAGCTGTCCGGCGGTCAGCGTCAGCGCGTCGTGATCGCGGGGGCGCTGGTCCTGGAGCCGGAGCTGATCGTGGCGGACGAGCCGGTGGCCTCGCTGGACGCATCGGTGCGCGGCGAGATCCTGGCGCTGCTGCTGCGGCTGCGCGAGGAGCTGGGTCTGTCCGCGCTGGTGGTGACGCATGATCTCGGTCTGGCGTGGAACATCGCGGACCGGGTCGCGGTGATGTACCTGGGCCGGATCGTGGAGACGGGTGACGTCGAGCAGATCCTGACGGCCCCGCGCCATCCGTACACCCAGGCGCTGTTGTCGGTGCTCCCGGAGGCGCCGGGCGATCCGGTGGTGCTGACGGGCGAGCCGCCGGACCCGTCCCGGGTGCCGTCCGGCTGCCGCTTCCACGCCCGCTGCCAGGTGCTGGCCTCGGGCGAGGCGGAGCGGGCGGGCGTCGCGGACGCGTGCCGTACGGAGGACCTGCCGGTGCTGGCGGGCGGCGGGGAGACCCAGGTGGCGTGCCACTGGGCCACCGCGAAGGTGGCCGCGCCCGCGTCCTGACGGGCGTACGGACGTCCCGGCCGGTTGAGGGCCGTACGGGTTTCCCGGCCGCACCGGCCGGGAAACCCCGCGCGGTCAGCCGCGCTCGGCCGCCTCGACCAGCTCACTGCACCGCTTCACGTCGGCGGCCATCGCCACGAGCAGGTCGTCGATCGTGTCGAACTTCAGCATGCCGCGTACGTACGCCAGGAAGTCCACGGCGACGTGCAGGCCGTACAGGTCGAGGCCGACGCGGTCGATCGCGTACGCCTCCACCGTGCGCTCGGTGCCGTCGAACTGGGGGTTGGTGCCGACCGAGATCGCGGCGGGCATCGCCTCACCGTTCGCGTGCAGCCAGCCCGCGTAGACGCCGTCTGCGGGGATCGCGGTGTGCGGGAGGGTTTCGACGTTGGCGGTGGGAAAACCGAGCTCGCGGCCCCGCTGGGCGCCCCGGACGACGACGCCCTCGACCCGGTGCGGGCGGCCCAGGATCTCGGCGGCACCGGCCACGTCCCCCTCGGCGACCAGGCGCCGGGTGAGCGTGGAGGAGAACGGCTCGCCGCCGCCCGCCTCGCCGCTCACCCGGAGGTCGATGACCTCGACGCGGTAGTCGTGGTCGGCGCCCAGCTCGGCCAGCAGCTCGACGTTCCCCGCGGCCTTGTGGCCGAAACGGAAGTTGGGGCCCTCGATGACCAGCTGCGCGTGCAGCTTGTCGACGAGCACCTTCGCGATGAAGTCGGCCGGGGCGAGCCGCGAGAACTCCGTGGTGAACGGCAGGATCAGCATCGCGTCCACGCCCAGCTCCGCCATCAGCTCCGCGCGCCGGTGGTGCGGGGCGAGCAGCGGCGGGTGGCTGCCGGGGCGGACGACCTCGCTAGGGTGCGGGTCGAAGGTCACGACGACCGAGGGCACGCCCAGCTCACGGGCCCGCTCGACGGCCCGGCCGATGATCAGCTGGTGTCCGCGGTGCACCCCGTCGTACGAGCCGATGGTGACGACGCTGCGCCCCCAGTCCTGGGGGATGTCCTCCAAGCCTCGCCAGCGCTGCACTCTGACCGCTCCTCGCCCGAACCTGTGTACGTGGTTATGTCGCTTACGCAGGTCTAAGACTGCCATGCTCACGCCCTGCGGCCCGCATCGGCATGGGCATCGCGGCTCCTAGGCTGTGCCCATGCCGGGTGTCGCGGACCCGGCCAGGATCGGCAGGGCACTCCCCAGGCCCTCCACCGTGCGCCGGGCGCTGGGGCCGACCACGGCCGCCCACTCCTGCGGCGCCTCGGCCAGCCAGCCCGCGACCAGGGCGCCGAACACCGGGACCTCGCGGACGAGCGCGACCAGCCGCCGGTCGAACAGCGCGGCCCCCTCGGGGGTACGCACCAGGAGCATCCCGGTCCGGTGCACCAGCGCCCTCGTGCGCACCGGCGACCGCCCGCCGCACCCGGTCGCGGCGGCCCGCAGCAGCGCCTCCAGCACCACCGGGTCCGGGCCTCCCCCGCCCTGCTCGAAGTCCAGCAGCACCTCCAGCAGCTCGTCCCGGGTGGGCTGGGAGGCGGGGCTGCCCGGCGTGGCGAGCACCGCGGCCAGCGAACCCCGGACCGGCGGGGCCGCGGGCCGGCCCCGGAGCAGCCCGGTGAGCAGCGGCAGCAGCAGGGCGCGTGCGGCGGGCCCGTGCTCCAGCCTGCGGTCGAGGTACGCGGCGGTGTGGGCGGTGTCCTCGGGGTGGCCGTCGGCGTAGGCGCGTACGAGTCCGGCGGCGCGCAGCGCGAGTTCCGGCGCGTCGATCCCGGCCAGGGCCCGCAGCACCTCGCCCGCGCCCTGGTCCGGCCGCGCGAGCCGGTCCCGGTAGGCGGCCACCACGTCCTCCGGGTGCGTGGGCAGGGCGGCGGCGAGCCCGGCGGCGGGTACCCGCACGTCCTGCGGCCCGGCGGCGGTGAACGCGCGGAGGGCCTGCGGCAGGTAGCGGTCCCGGGTGCGGGGGTCGGCGACGAGCAGGGCGAGCACCGGTCCGTGCAGCTCGCTGTCGGCCGGGCGGGCCAGCACCGCGAGGGCGGCCCGGCGCACCCGGTCGCGGTCGTCGTCGAGGGTCAGCCGGGGCGCTACGAGCGTCGCGTACGAGACGGCGGCGACGCGCCGGCCGCGCCGCTCCTCGTCCCCGGCCCACCGCTCGACGGCCCGGCAGAGCGCGGCGGGCTCGTCCTCCGCGAGGGCGGCGAGCAGTTCCTCGGCCCGGGGGTGCCCGGCCGAGACCAGCGCGTCGGCCAGGTCGTCGACGGCGAGGTCCCGGCGGGCGTACAGCAGCACCTGCGCGGCGGCGGCGACGGTCGGCCGCACCGCCGCCTCCGGTCCCGCGGCGAGCGCCCGCTCATCGCTGAACCAGTCGCACAGGAGGGGCATGACGGTACGCGGCCGGGCGGCGAGCCGCCGGTCGACGGCGTCCAGGAACCGCGCCTCGCCGCTCCCGGCCCCGGGCGGCCCGTCGGCGGGCACGAGCCGCCGGAACAGGTCCATCCGGTCCGCCTCGGGCAGCCGTGGCCCCCGCCAGAACCAGGGCCCGAACTCGGCGTACGCCCCGCCCGCACCGCCCTGGTCGCCGGAACTGCGCACGACGCGCCCGGCGAGCAGCCGGAGCACGCCGAGGTACGGCCGCGCGTCGGGAACCCGGAGCAGCGTCTCGCCGAGCAGGCGCGAGGCCCACCAACGGGGGTCGGAGAGGGGACCGGCCTGCCCGGGGGTGCCGTCGTCCGGATCCGCCGTCCCCTCCGGCAACCGGTCCAGCGCGTCGATCAGATCCGCCAGCCGGTGGGCCAGGGCGGCCGTGCCGTGGCGGCGGGCCAGCAGGAGCAGGGCCTGGATCACCGGGCCGATCCGGTGCCGGGGCACGGGGAGGCTGCGCGGGACCGCCGGGGCGGTCCCCGCGTCCGCCTCGCCGCGGCGGGGGCGCGGGACACGGCCGCCGTCCTCCTCCGGCTCCGCGTGCCACCGGTGCACCAGCGCCCGCAGTGCCGCGTCGAGATCGAGGTGCGTGCTCTGGATCCAGTCGCCGACCTCCTCGTGTGCGAAGCGGTAGCCGGCGCCCGCCGGGACGAGCAGGCCCTCGGTGAGGACCGCCTGGGCCCAGCCCGTGCGCCAGGGGAACAGCTCCTCGAAGGCCGCCCGGTCCAGCTCGCCCTGTCCCGGGCCGAGGCAGCGCCGGGCCGCCTCGTGGACCTGACCCGCCACCCTGGCCGCGAGGCGCCGCACCGCCGGGCCGCCGGGCCGGGTACCGGCGGCGATGCGGACGGCGATGCGCAGGCACATCAGGTCGAGGTGGGCGGCGAAGACCTCTTCCGTGCCGGGGCGTCCCTGCGTGTCCGGCGGCAGGGCCTCGCGTAACTCCGCGAGCAGGCGGAGCGTGAGCGGATGGCGGTCGTGGCCCGCGGCGAGGGCGTCGGGCGGCAGGCCGAGGCGTTCGCGGGCGCGTTCGGCCTGGCCCGCGGTGAAGTCGGTGACGAGGAGGGCCGGGGGCAGCCGCCGGGCGGGCCTGGCGGGCCGGTGCAGCGCGCCGGGCGGACAGAGCGCGCCGGCCGTCTCCCAGTGCTCGGGGCGGCAGCCGACGACGAGCCGGGCACCGTTCTCGCGGAGCCAGCCGACCGTGGTGGTGGTCCAGTCGGCCGACCGGTGGGCCAGGACGGGCGGCATCTCCTCCGGGGCGTCCAGCAGGACGAGCAGCGGCACACCGGAGTCGGCGGCCAGCCGGGCGACCCGCTCGGGGGTGGCGCTCGCCATGTCACCGCAGGCCCCGGCGGCGCTGACGATGCGCCCGGCCTGCCGCAGTGTGCGCCCCGCGGCGTCGGCGACGGAGGTGTCGTCGGCGAGGAGGTCGGCGCCGCGCAGCCACAGCGTGGGCGCGGGCACCGGGCCGGTCGCCCGGCGCGCGGCGAGGGCGGCCAACTCGGTCGTGCGGCCGGTGCCCGGCTCACCGACGAGGCCCAGGACGACGGCGGACTCCCCCGGCCCGGCCGTCGCGAACGCCTCGCACTCGGCGCGGATGTCGGGCCGCTCCACCGGGTCGTGCGGGTGGCCGGGGCCGCCCGCCGAGCCCACGGACATGGCGGTGAGCTGGAGGGCGCCGGCGAGGTTGAGATCGGGTCCGTAGCCGGGGACGGTCGCGGCGTTGCGCCGCAGCAGCTCGCCCAGCGGCCCGTCGTCCGACGCACCGGCGAGCGGTGTCGCGCAGCCGGCGGTGGCGTGGGAGGCCCGCAGGGAGAGGCCGAGGACGGCGATGACGGCCCCGCTGTCCGGGTCGAGGACGGGCCCGCCCACCGCCGCGCCGCCCAGGCGGAGCGCGTCGCTGCCGTCCGTGCCGAGGGCGAGTTCCAGGGCGTGGTCGATCCGGTGGGTGCGGCCGCGGCTGGTGTACGTCGCCGGCGTGCGGCCCAGGATGCGCGCCTCGCGCAGACCGTGCGCGACGACCGCCACGTACGTACCGGGGTCGAGGCGTTCCCGCGTGCGGACCGGCAGCGGCCGGACGCCGAGTGCGTCCGGTCCCCCGGTGGGCAGGAGGGCGAGGTCCCGCTCCGGCACGGCGGTGATGTCGGCGGCCTCCACCCGGAGGCTGCGGCCGTCGGTGCCGTACAGCAGGACGTGGGAGAGGCCGTCGATCGCCTCGTGGCTGGTGACGACCGTCCCCCGGTCGTCGGCGACGAAGCCGGTCCCTCGCGGCCGGCCGGCCGGATCGCACAGTCGTACCAGCGTCGCCCGGTCCCCGCATCCCATGATCCGACGGTAGTTCGGCGAAGATCCCCGCGCGGACCACTCCGGGCGAAAGCGCCCCCGTCACCCCCCTGATTCACTCCGAGCGCCTGCCCGTTGGGGTGAATCCTGGGCGATCGGTGGACAGGAACCGGTCGGGGGAACGTGGAGCGGGCACAGGGGCTCTGCCCGCTCCACGGCAAGGGATCCGCAGGGGGTGGTCAGCCGAAGACGGCGAGGCTCTTGGCCTTGCCCTTCTGCTCCTCGACGAGGACCAGGAACCGCCCGTCGGGCCCGAATACCGCGACCGGCCCCGGCGGATGGGCCGGCATGTCCAGCCGTACGCCGTTCAGCAGCAGCCCGGCCCGCTTCTCGTCGACGTCCCAGCGCGGGAACGCCGAGGCGGCGGCCTCGGCCACCGGCATCACGGTCAGCTCCTCCTGGTGCTGGTCGAGCGTGCGCGCGGCGTCCAGCCCGTACGGGCCGACGCGGGTGCGCCGCAGGGCGGTCAGATGGCCGCCCACGCCGAGCCCGGCCCCCAGGTCGCGGGCGATGGCCCGGATGTACGTACCGGAGGAGCAGACCACCGAGACGACCAGGTCGAGGACGGGGGTGCCGTCCTCGGCGACGGCTTCGCGGACGTCGTAGACGTGGAAGGAGGAGACGGTCACCGGCCGGGCCGGGATCTCGAACTCCTCGCCGCCGCGCACTCGCGCGTAGGACCGCTTGCCGTCGATCTTGATGGCGCTGACCTTGGACGGCACCTGCATGATGTCGCCGGTCAGCGCGGCGACCCCGGCGTCGATCGCCTCGCGGGTCACACCGGAGGCGTCGGCGGACGAGGTGATCTCACCCTCCGCGTCGTCCGTGACGGTGTTCTGGCCGAGCCGGATCGTGCCGAGGTACTCCTTCTCGGTCAGCGCGAGGTGACCGAGGAGCTTGGTGGCCCTCTCGACGCCGAGCACCAGCACGCCGGTCGCCATCGGGTCGAGGGTGCCGGCGTGGCCTACGCGGCGGGTGCGGGCGATGCCGCGCATCTTGGCGACGACGTCGTGCGAAGTGAAGCCGGACGGCTTGTCGACGATGACAAGTCCGTCCGGCGTCTTGTTCTGCGTTGTCATTCGGAGGTGGTGTCCTCGTCCTCCGGCTTGCGGTACGGGTCCGCCTCGCCGGCGTACGCGGCGCCCGAGGACGCCTCGCGCACCTTGGCGTCCGAGGCCCGTGCCCGGTCGAGGAGGTCCTCGATGGCCCGGGCGTTCTCCGGGAGCGCGTCCGCCACGAAGGTGAGCGTCGGGGTGAACTTCGTCCCCGCCGCCGAGCCGACGGCGGACCTCAGGATGCCCTTGGCGCTCTGGAGGCCGGCCGCAGCGCTGGCCCGCTCCTCGTCGTCGCCGTAGACCGTGTAGAAGACCGTGGCCTCCCGCAGGTCACCGGTGACCCGGACGTCCGTGATGGTCACGTGCGTCCCCAGCCGCGGGTCCTTGATGCCGCGCTGCAGTTTCCCGGCGACCACCTCCTGGATGAGGTCCGCCAGCTTCTTAGCCCGCGCGTTGTCGGCCACTGGTCCGTCTCCTTCTCGACTTGCTCAATCGTCTTCGTCGCTGTGCAGCCGCCGTCGTACGGACAGCAGCTCCACTTCCGGCCGGGCGGCGACGAGGCGCTCGCACCGGTCGAGTACGTCTGTGAGGTGCCGGGTGTCCCCGGAGACCACGGCGAGGCCGATCTCGGCCCTGCGATGGAGATCCTGCCCGCCCGTCTCCGCCGCGCTCACCGCGTATTTGCGCTGGAGTTCGGCGACGATCGGACGGACCACGGAACGCTTCTCCTTCAGCGACCGTACGTCGCCGAGAAGCAGGTCGAAGGACAGTGTCCCCACATACATGTATGTCCGGATGTCCCGCCGGTTCGGGTTCGTGCCCCGCCGATGATCGGCGGGGACACAAGAACCGTACACGGAACGGCCGGGGCCGATCGACGGAAATAGGTCCCGTCGACCGGCCCCGACTGTTGAGGTACGGGTCAGCCTCGCGGCTTCTCGCGCATCTCGTACGTCGCGATGACGTCGTCGATCTTGATGTCGTTGAAGTTTCCGAGGTTGATACCGCCCTCGAAGCCTTCGCGGATCTCGGTGACGTCGTCCTTGAAGCGGCGCAGACCGGAGATGGTGAGGTTCTCCGCGACGACCTTGCCGTCGCGCAGCAGGCGCGCCTTGGTGTTGCGCTTGACCTCGCCGGACCGGACGAGCACACCGGCGATGTTGCCCAGCTTGGACGAGCGGAAGATCTCGCGGATCTCCGCCGTACCGAGCTCGACCTCTTCGTACTCCGGCTTGAGCATGCCCTTGAGGGCCGCCTCGATCTCCTCGATCGCCTGGTAGATGACCGAGTAGTAGCGGACGTCCACACCCTCGCGGTCGGCCATCTGCTGCGCACGCCCGGCGGCGCGCACGTTGAAGCCGATCACGATGGCGTCGGAGCCGGTCGCCAGGTCGATGTCCGACTCGGTGACCGCACCCACACCGCGGTGCAGGACCCGGATGTCGACCTCTTCACCGACGTCGAGCTGGAGCAGCGAGGACTCGAGAGCCTCCACCGAACCGGACGCGTCGCCCTTGATGATGAGGTTGAGCTCCTGGACCAGACCGGCCTTGAGCGCCTCGTCCAGGTTCTCCAGGGAGAACCGGACACCCTTGCGGGCGAAGTTGGCGTTGCGCTCGCGGGCGGCACGCTTCTCGGCGATCTGACGGGCCGTACGGTCCTCGTCGACCACCAGGAAGTTGTCGCCGGCGCCCGGGACGTTGGTGAGACCCAGCACGAGGACGGGGGTCGAGGGACCCGCTTCCTCGACGTTCTCGCCCTTGTCGTCGAGCATCGCGCGGACACGGCCGTAGGCGTCGCCGACCACCATCGTGTCGCCGACCCGCAGGGTGCCTCGCTGGACCAGGACGGTCGCGACGGCACCGCGGCCGCGGTCGAGGTGGGACTCGATCGCGATGCCCTGCGCGTCCTGGTCGGGGTTGGCCCGCAGGTCGAGCGAGGCGTCGGCGGTGAGGACGACGGCCTCCAGCAGCTGGTCGATGTGCAGACCCTGCTTGGCGGAGATGTCGACGAACATGGTGTCGCCGCCGTACTCCTCGGCCACCAGACCGAACTCGGTGAGCTGGCCGCGCACCTTGGTCGGGTCGGCGCCCTCGACGTCGATCTTGTTGACCGCGACCACGATCGGCACGTCGGCCGCCTTGGCGTGGTTCAGCGCCTCGATCGTCTGGGGCATCACACCGTCGTTCGCCGCCACCACGAGGATCGCGATGTCGGTGGACTTCGCACCACGGGCACGCATGGCGGTGAACGCCTCGTGACCCGGGGTGTCGATGAAGGTGATACGACGGTCCTCGCCGTTGACCTCGGCACCGACCTGGTACGCACCGATGTGCTGCGTGATGCCGCCGGCCTCGCCCGCGATGACGTTCGTCTTGCGGATGGCGTCGAGCAGCCGGGTCTTACCGTGGTCGACGTGACCCATGACGGTCACGACCGGCGGACGGGAGACCAGGGCCTCTTCGCCGCCCTCGTCCTCGCCGAACTCGATGTCGAAGGACTCGAGCAGCTCGCGGTCCTCCTCCTCCGGGCTGACGATCTCCAGGACGAAGTTCATCTCGTCCGCGAGGAGCTTCAGCGTCTCGTCGGAGACGGACTGCGTGGCCGTGACCATCTCGCCGAGGTTCATCATCACGCCGACGAGCGACGCCGGGTTGGCGTTGATCTTCTCGGCGAAGTCGGTGAGCGAGGCACCGCGCGACAGCCGGACGGCCTGTCCGTTGCCGCGAGGCAGCATCACGCCGCCGACCGACGGGGCCTGCATGGCCTCGTACTCCTGGCGCCTCTGCCGCTTCGACTTGCGGCCACGACGCGCGGGACCGCCGGGACGGCCGAAGGCGCCCTGCGTGCCACCGCGGCCACCGGGGCCGCCGGGACGGCCACCGAAGCCGGGACGGCCGCCGAAGCCACCGCCACCACCGGGACGGCCCGCGCCGCCACCGCCGCCGCCACCGGGACGGCCGGCGAAGCCGCCGCCACCGCCGCCGGGACCGGCCGGACGGCCCGCGAAGCCGCCGCCACCGGGACGACCGGCGCCGCCCGGACGACCGCCGCCACCGGGACCGCGGCCACCGCCGGGGCCACCACCGGGACGAGGACCGGCAGCGGGACGCTGCGGCATCATGCCCGGGTTCGGACGGTTACCACCGGGAGCACCGCCCGGACGGGGCGCCTGCGGCCGGGGCATGCCGCCCGGGCTCGGACGGGCGCCGCCCTGGCCCTGGGGGCGCGGGGCGCCACCGGGGCCGCCCTGCGGACGCGGGGCGCCGGGACGCTCCTGGCCGCCACCGGGACGCGGGGCGCCGCCGGGACGGGGTGCCTGCGGACGGGACATGCCCGTCGAGCCACCGGAGGTGAAGGGGTTGTTGCCCGGACGGGGACCGGCCGGACGTGCGCCACCGGGTCGCGGGGCGCCCTGGCCGGCGGGACGCGCGGGGCGCTCGCCGCCGCGCTGGCCACCGTCGCGCTGACCGCCGTCACGCTGGCCGCCGCCCTGCTGACCGGCCGGAGCCGGACGCGCGGGACGGGGGCCGGGGGTCGCGCCGGTGGGGCGCGGCGCCTGCGGCGTGGACGGCTGGGCCGGGGCCGGAGCCGAGAACTCCGCGGCGGGCACCGGGGCGACCGGGGCCTTCGGCGCGGGCTTCGGGCCCGGACGCGGGCCGGGGGCCGGCGCCGACGGGGCGGAGGGGGTGCTGCTCGGGGCCTCGGCGGCGGCCGGCTTGGGTGCCGGGGCGCCGGGCTTCGGGGCAGCGGGACGTGCCGCGGCGGCCGGAGACGGCGCCGCGGGCTTGGCGGGGGCGGCCTTGCGGGGCGCTCCCGGCTTGGCAGCGGGCTTGCCGGCGTTGCCGCCGGGCCCCTGCAGTGCGTCAGTCAACTTGCGCACGACCGGCGCCTCGATCGTCGAGGACGCCGAACGGACGAATTCACCGAGTTCTTGGAGCTTGGCCATGACGACCTTGCTCTCCACACCGAACTCCTTGGCGAGTTCGTATACCCGGACCTTAGCCACTTCGCTCCTTTTAGGTCCGGGTTACCGCCGGACCGTCGCTACTTCATGGGCGTACTCATCGCGTACTCATCGAGTGCTCATCGCAATCTCGACCTACTTCCAACTCGCGAGGTACCTGACCGCACGGGGACCCGTGCCGTTCATTTCTTACGATGTCACCCGCTCGACGAACCGCTGTACCGCGGCGGGGTCGAACGGCCCCTTGGCCTTGAAGGCCCGGGGGAACGCCCGGCGGCGAACCGCCAGGTCCAGACAGCCGGGGACGGGATGCACGTACGCACCCCGGCCGGGCAGCGTACCGCGAGGATCGGGGGCGCAGGCGTCCCCGTCCGCGACGATGCGCAGCAACTCGTACTTGGCCGCCCGCTCCCGGCATCCCACACAGGTTCGCTCAGGGCAAGCGCGGGCGTACGTCCGGCCAGACACGGTTAAGTCTACCTCCCCGCACCGACCTCACCCCTTCGGGGCAAAAATCGAACGGACGTTGTCGTGATCTCAGCGGCCTGTCGACGTGATCTATTCCCCCGGGGCCGCCCGGCGCCTCGTCAGCGCCGCTCGGAACGCTCCCGGGCCCGCTCGGCGCGCTCGCGGTCGGCGACGTCGCGCTCGGCGTCGGTCTCGGTGTCCGGGCGGATGTCGATGCGCCAGCCGGTGAGGCGGGCGGCGAGGCGGGCGTTCTGCCCCTCCTTGCCGATCGCCAGCGAGAGCTGGTAGTCCGGCACGGTCACCCGGGCGGAACGGGCACCGAGGTCCACGACCTCGACCTCGCTCACCCGTGCGGGTGACAACGCGTTGGCGACCATCTCCGCCGGGTCGTCCGACCAGTCGACAATGTCGATCTTCTCACCGTGCAGCTCGGCCATCACGTTGCGCACGCGTCCGCCCATCGGGCCGATGCAGGCGCCCTTGGCGTTGAGCCCGGAACGCGTCGAGCGGACGGCGATCTTGGTGCGGTGGCCGGCCTCGCGGGCGATCGCGCAGATCTCGACGGAACCGTCGGCGATCTCCGGGACCTCCAGCGCGAAGAGCTTCTTCACCAGGTTGGGGTGGGTGCGCGACAGCGTGACGGAGGGGCCGCGCACGCCCTTGGCGACGCGCACGACGTAGGTGCGCAGCCGCAGGCCGTGGGTGTACTGCTCGCCCGGGACCTGCTCCTGCACCGGCAGGATGGCCTCCAGCTTGCCGATGTCGACCAGGACGTTCTTCGGGTCCTTGCCCTGCTGGACGACGCCGGTGACGACATCGCCCTCGTGGCCGGCGTACTCGCCGAACGTGCGGTCGTCCTCGGCGTCGCGCAGACGCTGGAGGATGACCTGCTTGGCGGTGGTGGCGGCGATCCGGCCGAAGCCCGACGGGGTGTCGTCGAACTCCTTGGGCTCCTGCCCCTCCTCCAGGTCGGCCGGGTCCTCCTTGGCCCACACCGTCACATGGCCGCGCTCGTCCAGCTCGACCCGCGCCCGGCGGTGGCTGCCGTCGGTGCGGTGGTACGCGATGAGGAGGGCCGACTCGATCGCCTCGACGAGGACGTCGAACGGGATCCCCTTGTCCTGCGCCAAGCCCTTCAGGAGCTTCACGTCGATGTCCACGGCTACGCCTCCTCTTCCTTCTTGTCCTTGCGGTTGAATTCCAGCTCCACGCGGGCCTTGGCGATCTCGTCGAAGGCGATCCGGCGGGCGGTGGGCTTGCGGCCCTTGACGCCCGGCACCTCCAGGTCGAGACCGTCCTCGTCGACCGCGAGGATGCGAGCCACCAGCTCGCCGCCCTCGCGCAGGGTCAGCCTGGCCAGCCGGCCGGTGTTCCGTACGTAGTGGCGGTGCTCCGTCAACGGGCGGTCGGCCCCGGGGGAACTGACCTCCAGGACGTACTCGTCCTCGCCCATCGCGTCGGTCTCGTCGAGCTTCGCGGAGATCGACCGGCTCAGCTCGGCGCAGGCGTCGAGCTCGACACCCTCGTCGGAGTCCACGACGATCCGCAGCACCCTGCGGCGGCCTGCCCGGGAGACTTCGATCTCTTCCAGCTCCAGCTGCTCGGCGCTGACGAGCGGTTCGACCAGCCCGCGCAGCCTCTCGCTCTGGGTGGTGCTCATCCGGGTGACTCCTCGGCCGCGTGTGCTGTTGTGGGTATCTCGCGTGTCTGGTCAAAGGGTATCCGGTCGCAAGGGGTGTTGCTGTCAGCCGGTCCCCCGGGCACGGGTACGCTCACAGGCGGTGATCACTTCCGGACAGATCCAGTCAAGACAGGTCCAGCCCGAAGGAGAACAAGTGCGGCCTACGGGGACGACGCGCAGGGGCGCGCTCGCGGCGACGGGCGCGCTCGCCGCCGGGGCGGTGCTGGCGGCCTGCGGAAGCGACACCGACGACACGGCCGGCGCCCGCAAGGGCTCCGCGCACGGCAGCGCCCGGACCGCCGCCGACGGCACGTCGTCGGCGCGTACGGAGAAGGCGCTGCGCACCAGCGCCTCGCACACCACGGCCACCCTGCTCGCCCGTTACGAGAGCGTGCTCCGGACCCATCCGTCGACGGCGGCCGGGCTCACACCCCTGCGCGACGCCGTCCGCGCCCACCTGGCGGCCGTCTCCCCCGGCAAGGCTCCCGCGCCCGGCACGGCCCCCTCACCGGCCACCGGAGCGGCAGCCGCACCCGCCGCCGCGGTCAAGGAGCTGTCCGCCGCGGAGCGCACCGCGGCGGACACGTACACCGCGCTGCTCGCGGAGGCCCCCGGTGAGCTGGCCCGGCTGCTGGCCTCGGTCGCCGCCGCCTGCGCCGCGCACGCCTACCTGCTGACCGACCTGGCCAAGGAGACCCCGGCATGAGCGACGGCAAGAGCGACGGCGTCCTGGAGGCGGCCCAGGCGGCGCTGGCCGCCGAGCACGCCGCCGTCTACGGCTACGGGGTCGCCGGCGGCCGGGTCGCCGCGGCCCGCCGGCCCGAGGCGACCGCCGCGCACCACGCCCACCGCGCCCGCCGGGACGCCCTGGTGCGCACGGTCCGGGACCTGGGTGGTGAGCCGGTGGCCTCGGACGCCGCGTACGCTCTGCCGTTCGCGGTGCCGGACTCGGCTGCCGCGGTGCGTCTCGCCGCCGTGCTGGAGGACCGCGTCGCGTACGTCTACTCCGACCTGGTCCGGGCCGCCGACGGCTCGCTTCGGCGCACCGCCGCCGACGCGCTGCGGGAGGCCGCGGTACGCGCGGCGCGCTGGCGGGGCACCGGCGTACCCTTTCCCGGGCTCGCGGAGCGGGCCGGGGCGAGGGCCGGGACGGACACGCGGGCCGGGGCCGCCACCGCGCACTGAAAGAGGGCGCGCACGAGAAGGCTCTGAAAGGGAACACAGCACGTATGGGTTTTGAACCGCCGCAGCGCCTGGTACGAGCGCTCGGTGAGTCGTACGGGGATACGGCCGCCGGGGACTGGCTCGCGGGGCTTCCCGCACGCACCGAACAGGCACTGGCCGCGACCGGGCGGGCCCCGGTCGTGGAGCGGGTCGCCGCCCCCGGCGGGCGCAGCAGTCTGGTCCTGCTGGTCCGGGGGGCCGACGGCACCCCGGCCGCCCTGAAGCTCGCCCCGTCCGGGGCCGCACCGGAGCTGGAGCTGGCGGCGCTGGCGCACTGGAACGGCTGGGGCGCGGTACGGCCGCTCGACCCCGCGGACGGCGGGCGTCCCGTCGAGGGCGCGCTGCTGCTGGAGCGGCTGCACCCGGAGATGTCGCTGCGGTCGCTGCCGGAGGCGAAGGCGCTGCTGGAGGCGGCCGGGACCGTGCGGCGGCTGTGGGTCGACCCGCCGGCCGGGCACGGCTTCGAGACGGTCGCCGAGCGGACCGGGCGACGCGTGGACGCCATGCGCGCCGCCGCCGCGTCCGACCCGGCGCTGGAGCCGATGGTCACGGCGGCGCTGGCGGCGCGCGAGGAACTGGTCGCCGGCTCCTCCGAGACGCTGCTGCTGCACGGCAACTTCCGGCAGAGCAAGGTGCTCGCGGGCGAGCGGGCGCCCTGGCTGACGGTCGGGCCCGAGCCGCTGGTCGGTGAGCGGGCCTACGATCTGGCGCGGCTGGTCCGGGACCGGGTCGAGGACCTGATCGCCTCGCCCGCCGGGGCGGCGACGGCCCGGCGCCGGATCAAGAAGCTCGCGGACTCCCTGGAGGTGGACCAGGAGCGGCTGCACGGCTGGACGCTGTTCCGGGCCGTGGAGTCGGGCACCAGGGCGCTGGCGGCCGGGCGCAGCCAGGAGGGCGAAGTGACGCTGGAGTTCGCGGGCTGGCTGTAGGCGCGTACGTGAAAGGGCCCCGCACGGAGCGTTCCGTGCGGGGCCCTTGCGCGCGGGATCAGTCCTGCTGCTGCGTCAGGCGGGCGATCGCCTCGTCGACGGTCAGCTCCTCGCGCTCGCCGGTGCGGCGGTCCTTCAGCTCCAGGACGCCCTCGGCCGAGCGGCGGCCGGCGACCAGGATCTTCGGGACGCCGATCAGCTCGGAGTCGGTGAACTTGACGCCGGGCGAGACACCGGCGCGGTCGTCGACCAGGACGCGCAGGCCGGCGGCGCCCAGCTTCTCGGAGACGTCGAGGGCCAGTTCGGTCTGGAGGGCCTTGCCTGCGGCGACCACGTGGACGTCGGCCGGGGCGACCTCGCGGGGCCAGCACAGGCCCTTGTCGTCGGCGGTCTGCTCGGCGAGGGCGGCCACCGCGCGGGAGACGCCGATGCCGTACGAGCCCATCGTGACGCGGACGGGCTTGCCCTGCTGGCCGAGCACGTCGAGCGCGAAGATGTCGGCGTACTTGCGGCCGAGCTGGAAGATGTGGCCGATCTCGATGGCGCGGTCGACCTGGAGGCCGGTGCCGCACTTGGGGCAGGGGTCGCCCGCCTCGACGACGACGACGTCCAGGTAGTCGTCCACCTCGAAGTCGCGGCCCGCGACGACGTTCTTCGCGTGCTTGCCGTCCTTGTTGGCGCCGGTGATCCAGGCGGTGCCGGCGGCGACGCGGGGGTCGGCGATGTAGCGGACCTTCTCCAGGCCCTGGGGGCCGACGTAACCGCGTACGAGGTCGGGGCGGCCCACGAAGTCCTCGGCGGTGACCAGCTCGACGACGGCCGGCGCCAGGTGCTCGCCGAGCTTGCCGAGGTCGACCTCGCGGTCACCGGGCACGCCCACGGCGACGATCTCGCCGTCCACCTTGACCAGCAGGTTCTTCAGCGTGGCGGAGGCCGGGACGCCGAGGTGGGCGGCCAGGGTCTCGATGGTCGGGGTGTCGGGGGTGTCCAGCTCCTCGACGGGCCCGATGCCCGAGGCGTCGCCGGCGGTGGCGTTGAACGTCACGGCCTCGGTGTTGGCGGCGTAGTCGCAGTTCGGGCAGTCGACGAAGGTGTCCTCGCCTGCGGGGGCCGGGGCCAGGAACTCCTCGGAGGCGGAGCCGCCCATGGCGCCCGAGACCGCGGAGACGATGCGGTGGTCAAGGCCGAGCCGCTCGAAGATCCGGATGTACGCGGCGCGGTGCAGCTGGTACGCCTCGACCAGGCCCTCGTCGGTGGTGTCGAAGGAGTACGAGTCCTTCATCTGGAACTCGCGGCCGCGCAGCACACCGGCGCGGGGGCGGGCCTCGTCGCGGTACTTCGTCTGGATCTGGTACAGGATGACCGGCAGGTCCTTGTAGGACGAGCACATGTCCTTGACGACCTGGGTGAAGATCTCCTCGTGCGTGGGGCCGAGGAGGTAGTCCGAGCCCTTGCGGTCCTGGAGGCGGAACAGCAGGTCGCCGTACTCGTCGTACCGGCCGCTGGCCTCGTAGGGGTCCTTGGGCAGGAGCGCGGGGAGCAGGACCTCCTGGCCGCCGATCGCGTCCATCTCCTCGCGGACGACGCGGATGACGTTCTCCAGGACCTTCTTGCCGAGCGGCAGCCAGGACCAGATTCCGGCGGCGGTGCGTCGTACGTAGCCGGCTCGGACGAGGAGCTTGTGGTTGAGCGTCTCGGCGTCCGCCGGGTCGTCGCGCAGTGTCTTGATCATCAATCGGGACATGCGCTGGACCTGGGCCATGGTGAACTCCTGCTCGGAAGGGTGATGAGCCCGAGGTTAGCGGGGCGGCCCGTGCGGGCGGAAATCCATTCCCTCACGTACGGAGCAGTGGCAGGGGTGCTCCCATCACCGCGTACGGCTTGGGGGCGCTGGGGAAGACGACCTGGCGGGCCAGGTCCTGGTAGCCGAGCGAGTGGTACAGGCCGCGTGCCGGGCTGTCCGTGTCGATGGCGGAGAGGATCGAGCGGGGCTCCGGGACGGCGTCGGTGAGGGTGGTGATCAGAGCGCGGCCGAGGCCCTGGTTCTGGAAGTCCGGGTGCACGTGGAGTTCGGTGACCACGAAGGAGTCGTCGAGCCAGTGGGCGCCGCCGGTGGCGCGGAGGTAGGGCTCGACAACGGTGGACCACCAGTGGCCGCGCTCGTTGGGCATGCCGTAGACGAAGCCGACGAGCCGGTCCCGGGGGGTCAGGGCGCCGAGCGCGCGGGCGTGCGGGTGGTCGAGGTGCCGGAGCACGATGTGGCGGCGCACCTCGACCTCCTCGGCGCCCAGGCCGAAGGCGACGGCCTGTACGGCGAGCGCCTCGTCGACGCGTGCCGCGAGGTCGATCGGCCCGACCCGGACGCCGGTGGTGCGGGGGCCGCCCCCGGAAACTGCTGCCATGGACCGACCCTACTGTCCGGGCACCCGGGGTGGGGGCCGGTCAGAAGAGCACGCTCATGAAGGCGCCGGTCTCGCGGAAGCCGATGCGGCGGTAGGCCTTGCGTGCGGGGGTGTTGTAGTCGTTGACGTACAGGCTGACGATCGGGGCGACGTCAGTGAGCGCGTACCGCAGCACGGCGGCCATGCCGGTCTCGGAAAGGCCGCGGCCGCGGAATTCGGGGGCGACCCAGACGCCCTGGATCTGGCAGGCCTGCGGGGTGGTGGCGCCGATCTCCGCCTTGAAGACGACCTTGCCGTCGTCGATGCGGGCGAAGGAGCGGCCCGCGCCGATGAGTTCGGCGACCCGGGCCTGGTAGAGGAGTCCGCCGTCGCCGGCCAGCGGGGAGACGCCGACCTCCTCGGTGAACATGTCGACGCAGGCCGGCATCAGGATGTCCATCTCGTCCTTGCGGACGCGGCGGACGAGCGGGTCGGGCTCCACGTCGGCGGACGGGCTCTCGGTGACCATGAGGGGCTGGTTGGCGCGGACCTCGCGGGCGGGGCCCCAGCCGGGTTCGAGGAGCCGCCAGAGTTCGGCGGTGGGCTCGGCGGGCCCGACGATCGAGGAGCAGCGGCGGCCGGCCCGGCGGGCGCGGTCGGCGAAGGCGCGTACGGCTTCGGGGCCGGCGCAGATGGGGACGAGGTTGGCGCCCGAGTAGCACAGGGAGCGGAGCCGGCCGTCCTCGTACCAGCCCCACATCTCTCCGCCGAGGCGCCAGGGGTCGAGTCCGGCGATCTGGACGCGGGACGTCACGAAGGCGTTGACGACGGGCTCGCTCTCCAGGACGGCGAGGGCGGCGCCGAGGTCGCTGGGTTCGAGGACCCGGGTAGTGGTGTGCGTCAACACGAGGGGGCCTCACCATGCGGTCTGCTGATTTCCGCACTGTAACCGAAGAGCCCGGCCGACGCCGCACGTGCCCGGGAACGGCCGGATGCGGACGCCGTGACCCGCTCACGGACCGGCGCCCCGCCGAGGGTTCTCGGGGGGCGCCGGCGGGGTTCACGGGGGTCAGCTGATGGAGACCTCGGGCTCGCCGGAGGCGACGCCGTCCTTCTCCATCTGCTCGGCGATCTTCATGGCCTCTTCGATGAGGGTCTCCACGATCTTCGACTCGGGCACGGTCTTGATGACCTCGCCCTTGACGAAGATCTGGCCCTTGCCGTTGCCGGAGGCGACGCCGAGGTCGGCCTCGCGGGCCTCGCCGGGGCCGTTGACGACGCAGCCCATGACGGCGACGCGCAGCGGCACCTCCATGCCCTCCAGACCGGCGCTGACCTCGTCGGCGAGCTTGTAGACGTCGACCTGGGCGCGGCCGCAGGACGGGCAGGAGACGATCTCCAGGCGGCGCTGCCTGAGGTTCAGCGACTCCAGGATCTGGATGCCGACCTTGACCTCCTCGGCGGGCGGCGCGGAGAGCGAGACGCGGATGGTGTCGCCGATGCCCTCGCTGAGCAGGGCGCCGAAGGCGACGGCCGACTTGATGGTGCCCTGGAAGGCGGGGCCGGCCTCGGTGACGCCGAGGTGCAGCGGGTAGTCGCACTGGGCGGCGAGCTGGCGGTAGGCGTTGACCATCACGACGGGGTCGTTGTGCTTGACCGAGATCTTGATGTCGCGGAAGTCGTGCTCCTCGAAGAGCGACGCCTCCCAGAGGGCCGACTCGACGAGCGCCTCGGGGGTGGCCTTGCCGTACTTCTTGAGCAGCCGGGCGTCCAGCGAACCGGCGTTGACGCCGATCCGGATCGGGGTGCCGGCGTCCTTCGCGGCGCGCGCGATCTCCTTGACCTTGTCGTCGAACTGCTTGATGTTGCCGGGGTTCACGCGGACCGCGGCGCAGCCGGCGTCGATCGCGGCGAAGACGTACTTCGGCTGGAAGTGGATGTCCGCGATCACCGGGATCTGCGACTTCGACGCGATGATCTTCAGGGCGTCCGCGTCGTCCTGCGTCGGGCAGGCCACGCGCACGATCTGGCAGCCTGAGGCCGTGAGTTCGGCGATCTGCTGAAGGGTGGCGCCGATGTCGGACGTACGGGTGGTCGTCATCGACTGGACCGAGACGGGCGCGTCCCCGCCGACCGCGACCGATCCGACCTGGATCTTCCGGCTGACCCGCCGGTCGGCGAGCTTGGTCGGAACGGCGGGCATTCCGAGAGAAATCGCAGTCATGCGCTGAGCATCCCCAAGGTGTGGATCGAGGTCCCGGTATCGGCGGGCTCCGGCCTTCGAGGTTACGTCACCGGGGGCGGCCGGGAGCACACCGCGTCCGGCGCCGCACGGAATGTCGGCCCGGCCGGACGCGCCCCGCACACCGCCCGTCACTGGCGGTGCATCCGGCGCGTCCGGCCGGCGGCCGTCAGGTGAGCTTGACCGGGTTGACCACATCTGCGACGAGGACGAGCAGGGTGAAGCAGATGAAGACCCCGGCGACCACGTAGGCGACGGGCATCAGTTTGGCGACGTCGAACGGGCCCGGGTCGGGGCGCTTGAAGACGCGTGCCGTGTTCCGGCGCAGCGCCTCCCACAGGGCCCCCGCGATGTGGCCGCCGTCGAGCGGGAGCAGCGGCAGCATGTTGAAGAGGAACAGCGAGAGGTTGAAGCCGGCCAGCAGGAACAGCATCATCGCGATCTGGTTCTCCGCCGGGACGTCCAGCGTCATCACCTCGCCGCCGATGCGGGCCGCGCCGACGACGCCGACCGGGGAGTCCGCCGCGCGCTCGCCGTCGCCGAAGGCGGCGTCCCACAGGGCGGGGATCTTGGAGGGCAGGGCGATGATCGAGTCGACGCCGTTCTCCACCATGTCGCCCATGCGGACGACCGAGTCGCCGAAGGAGAGCGGGAGGATCTTCGTCTGGGCGGCGAAGCCGAGGTAGCCGGCCGTGACGAATTGACCGGCGACCGCCTCGCCGTGGGAGTCCTTCTTGGCGACGGCGTTCTTCAGGAGGACCGCGTGCAGGTCCTTCTCCTGACCGTCGCGCTCGACCGTGATGGTGGCGGGGCCGATGGTCTCGCGGATGCGGTCGGAGAGAGTGTCCCAGGAGTCCATCCGCTCGCCGTCGAAGGCGACGATCTTGTCGCCCTTCTTCAGCCCGGCGGCCTGCGCGGGCGAGACGGCGTCGGACTTCTCGCAGGTCTCGCGCTTGGCGCTCTGCGGGATGACGCACTTCTGGACGCCGGCGACCTCGGTGGTGTTGGTCTGGAAGCCGAAGGACATGGCGACGCCGAGGAAGATCACGACGGCCAGGACCAGGTTCATGAAGGGTCCGGCGAACATGACGATCACACGCTTCCACGGCTTGCGCGTGTAGAAGAGGCGCTTCTCGTCGCCCGGTTCCAGCTCCTCGAAGGCGGCGGATCTGGCGTCCTCGATCATGCCGCGCCAGGGCGAGGTGGAGCGCGCCTCCAGCTTGCCGTCGGCGCCGGGCGGGAACATCCCGATCATGCGGATGTAGCCGCCGGCCGGGATGGCCTTGATGCCGTACTCGGTGTCGCCCTTCTTGCGGGACCAGATGGTCGGGCCGAAGCCGACCATGTACTGGGGGACGCGGATGCCGAACAGCTTCGCCGTCGACAGGTGGCCGAGCTCGTGCCAGGCGATGGAGAACAGCAGGCCGAAGGCGAAGATCGCGATGCCGAGAATCGTCAGCAGGATCGTCGTCATGCTCATGCGCGTGCCTCCGCAGTGGCCTTGGCCGAGAGTTCCCGGGCCCGGGTCCGCGCCCAGGTCTCCGCTTCAAGGACGTCCGCCACGGTGAGAGAAGTTCCCGAGGCGGGCGTTCCGTGTTCGCCCACCACCGCGGTGACCGTGTCCATGATGCCGTTGAAGGGCAGCGCGCCGGACAGGAACGCGTCGACGCACTCCTCGTTGGCCGCGTTGAAGACGGCGGGCGCGGTGCCGCCGAGGGCGCCCACGTGCCGGGCGAGGCCGACGGACGGGAAGGCCTCGGTGTCGAGCGGGAAGAACTCCCAGGTCGACGCCTTCGTCCAGTCGAAGACGGGCGCCGCGTCCGGGACGCGCTGCGGCCAGCCGAGACCGATGGCGATCGGTCCGCCCATGTCGGGCGGGGTGCACTGGGCGAGGGTGGAGCCGTCGGTGAACTCGACCATCGAGTGCACGTACGACTGGGGGTGGACGACGACCTCGATACGGTCGAAGGGGATGTCGTAGAGCAGGTGCGCCTCGATGACTTCGAGGCCCTTGTTGACGAGGGTCGCCGAGTTGACGGTGATGACCGGGCCCATCGCCCAGGTGGGGTGCGCGAGGGCCTGCTCGCGGGTGACGTCGGCGAGCTCGCTCCTGGTCCGGCCGCGGAACGGACCGCCGGACGCGGTGACGACGAGCCGGCGCACATCGGCGCGGGTGCCGGACGCGAGGGCCTGGAAGAGCGCCGCGTGCTCCGAGTCGACGGGGATGATCTGCCCCGGGGCGGCCAGCGCCTTGACCAGGGGGCCGCCGACGATCAGGGACTCCTTGTTGGCGAGCGCCAGGGTGCGGCCGGCCTTCAGCGCGGCCAGGGTCGGGGCGAGGCCGATGGAGCCGGTGATGCCGTTCAGCACGGTGTGGCAGTCGCTCGCGGCCAGCTCGGTCGCCGCGTCGGGGCCCGCGAGGATCTCGGGGAGCGGCTCGGCCGTCCCGTACTCGTGCCGCAGCGCCTCGCGCAGGGCGGGCACGGCCTCGGGCGAGGCGACCGCGACCGTACGCACCTTGAGCAGGCGCGCCTGCTCGGCGAGGAGGCCGACCCGGCCGCCGGCCGCGGACAGCGCGGTGACGCGGAAGCGGTCGGGGTTGCGCAGCACCAGGTCGATGGCCTGGGTGCCGATGGACCCGGTGGAGCCGAGGAGGACGAGGTCCCGGCGGCCTTCGACGGCGTCGAAGACGAGGTGCGGGTCTGCGAGAGGGGCGGGGCTGTCGGTCATGGCCCCCATTGTCGCCGCTCGTTCTGTGTGCGGGGACAGGGCGTCCCGGATCGGCGCCGCGCGTGTCCCGTCCCCGCCCCTTCCCGTCAGCCGGTGGCGGTGGCGGTGGTGGCTGTGGCTGTGGCTGTGGCTGTGGCTGTGGCGAACGCCTCGTGGAAGCCGGGGAACGTCTTGCGTACGCAGCCGGGGTCGTCGAACGTGATGCCGGGGGTGCGCAGACCGGCGACGGCGAACGACATCACGATGCGGTGGTCGCCATGGGTCTCGATCTCCACGGGGCGGGGCGCACCGGGCTGGATCTCGATCCAGTCGGGGCCCGTGGCGACCGTGACACCCATGCGCCGCAGGTTGTCCGCGCACGCCTCCAGCCGGTCGCACTCCTTCACGCGGGTGTTGCCGACGTCCTCGATGCGTACGGGGCCCGAGGCGAAGGGGGCGATGGCGGCGAGCGTGGGCATGGTGTCGGAGATGTCGCGCATGTTGACGGTGAGGCCGCTCAGGATGCCGTCGGAGCGGACCGTGGTGGAGCCGGCGGTCATGTGTACGTCGGCGCCCATGCGGCGCAGGACGTCGGTGAAGCGCAGGTCTCCCTGGAGGGCGCCCCCGCCGAGTCCGGGGACGGTGATCTCGCGGCCGGTGAGGGCCGCCGCGGCGAAGAAGTAGCTCGCGGTGGAGGCGTCGGGTTCGACGGCGTAGGTGGTGGCGCGGTAGCCGCCGGGCGGGACGGTGAAGACGGTGTTCCCGGGGCCGCTCCGGGTGACCTCGACGCCGAAGGAGCGCATCATCGCGAGGGTGATCTCTATGTAGGGCGCCGAGACGAGGTCGGTGACGGTGATCCGCAGCCCGGTCTCCGTGAGCGGGCCGAGCATCAGCAGGGCGGTGAGGTACTGGCTGGACTGCCCGGCGTCCAGGGTGAGTTCGCCGCCCTTGATGCCGGCCGCCTCGATGCGCAGCGGGTGGTGGCCATCGGCCTCCTCGTGGCGCAGGTCTACGCCGAGGGTCCGCAGGGCCTCGGTCAGTGGGGCGAGGGGGCGGCGGCGCATCTGCGCGGAGGCGTCGAAGCGGTAGCTGCCGCGGGCGCCGGCCGCCGCGAGGGTCGGCAGGAAGCGGGCGGTGGTGGCGCCGTCCCGGCAGTAGACGTCGGCCTCGGTGGCGGCGGGCCCGGCCGGGCGCCCGGTGATGTGCCAGGCGTCCGCCTCCCGCTCGACCTCGTAGCCGAGTGCGGTCAGCCCGGCGGCGAACCCCTCGGTGTCGTCGGAGGCGAGGGGGCGTACGAGCGTGCTGCGGCCGTTCGCGGCGGCGGCCAGGAACAGGGCGCGCGCGGTGACGGACTTGGAGCCGGGGACATGGATGACGGTCACGGGCGTCCATCCTGCCGTGAACCGGGACGTGCGGCGGGGCGCGTCCAGCGACTGGACGCGCCCCGCGGTGCGCTGTGGTCCGGATCGGCGGCTCAGCGGATGGGCCGGTGCACGTTGTCCTTCGTGGCCGGGCCCGGGGTGGCGTCGGCGATCCAGGGGCCCTCGCCGCTCGGGTCGACGACGCCCTCCTCCAGCCAGCCGTACGTGCCGGACAGGACGCCGTCGACGACGCGCCGGTCCAGGTCGTCGGTGTTGGACCAGAGCCGGGTGAACAGCTCCTCGACGCGGATGCGGGCCTGCCGGCAGAAGGCGTCGGCGAGCTGGTACGCCTCGCGGCCGTGCTCGTCCGTGGCGCGCAGGTGCTCGGCGCGGACGCAGGCGGCGCTCATCGCGAAGAGTTCCGCGCCGATGTCGACGATCCGGCCGAGGAAGCCCTGCTTGGTCTCCATCCGGCCCTGCCAGCGGGACATGGCGTAGAAGGTGGAGCGGGCGAGCTTGCGCGAGGCCCGTTCGACGTACCGCAGATGCGTGGCCAGGTCCGGGTGGCCCGCCGGGTTGAACTCGGCGTAGGTGGTCGGGAGCCGGCCCGGTCCCGCGACGAGCTTCGGCAGCCACTTGGCGTAGAAGCCGGCCGCGTTGGCGCCCGCCCTCGCCTTGGCGGAGAGCGGCTTGTCGGGGTCGATGATGTCCCCGGCGACCTTGAGGTGGGCGTCGACGGCCTCGCGGGCGATCAGCAGGTGCATGATCTCCGTGGAGCCCTCGAAGATCCGGTTGATCCGCATGTCGCGGAGCATCTGCTCGGCGGGCACGGCCCGTTCGCCGCGGGCGGCGAGCGAGGCGGCGGTCTCGAAGCCGCGTCCGCCGCGGATCTGGACCAGTTCGTCAGCAATCAGGCAGCCCATCTCGGAGCCGTACAGCTTGGCGAGCGCCGCTTCGATGCGGATGTCGTTGCGGTTCTCGTCGGCCATCTGCGAGGAGAGGTCGACCACGGCTTCGAGGGCGAAGGTGGTCGCGGCGATGAAGGCGATCTTGGAGCCGACGGCCTCGTGCCGGGCGACCGGCCTGCCCCACTGCTCGCGGACGGCCGACCACTCGCGGGCGATCTTGAGGCACCACTTGCCGGAGCCGACGCACATCGCGGGCAGCGAGAGCCGGCCGGTGTTGAGCGTGGTGAGGGCGATCTTGAGCCCCGCACCCTCGGGTCCGATGCGGTTGGCGGCGGGGACGCGCACCTGGTGGAAGCGCGTGACACCGTTCTCGATGCCGCGCAGGCCCATGAAGGCGTTGCGGTGCTCGACGGTGATGCCCGGCGCGTCCGCCTCGACGACGAACGCGGTGATGCCGCCCTTGCTCTCCGGTGACTTCGGCACGCGTGCCATGACGACCAGCAGGTCCGCGACGACACCGTTGGTGGTCCACAGCTTCACGCCGTCGAGGACGTAGTCGTCCCCGTCCCGGACGGCGGTGGTGGCGAGCCGCGCGGGGTCGGAGCCCACGTCCGGCTCGGTGAGGAGGAACGCCGAGATGTCGGTACGGGCGAGCCGGGGCAGGAAGGCGTCCTTCTGCTCCTGGGTGCCGAAGGTCTTCAGCGGCTGGGGCACGCCGATCGACTGGTGGGCGGAGAGCAACGCGCCGATCGCGGGGCTCGCGGAGCCGGCCAGCGCGAGGGCCCGGTTGTAGTAGACCTGGGTCAGGCCGAGGCCGCCGTACTTGACGTCGATCTTCATGCCGAGCGCGCCGAGTTCCTTGAGGCCGTTCACGACCTCGTCGGGGATCTTCGCCTCGCGTTCGATGAGGGCGCTGTCGACCCGGGTCTCGCAGAACTCGCGTAGCCGGGCGAGGAACTCCTCGCCGCGCCGGACGTCCTCGCCGGCGGGCTGCGGATGTGGGTGGATCAGGTCCAGGCGGAAGCGGCCGAGGAAGAGTTCCTTGGCGAAACTGGGTTTGCGCCAGTCCTGTTCCCGCGCGTCCTCGGCGACCTGGCGCGCTTCGCGTTCGGTCACCTTGGGCGTGGGCTGTTGTGCGGATGGAGCGGACATGAGGGCTCACCTCGCCGCGTCGTCGGGTGGGTGGACCCGGCAGGCGCACGGGCGGCCCGGGGACCGTGAGCCGTGCGTACCTGTCCGGTTCTACTCGTCCGTATGTACCCGATTGCCGGCACCCCGACCAGCCCCGGGGCGCCGATCGGGTCGGCCGCCACTCCAGTGCCCGCCGCCGGATGCGGCATGCGTCCGCGTGAGTGTCAGAGAGCGAGCCCCGTGAGGACGAGGACGCGCTCGTAGGTGTAGTCGTCCATCGCGTACCGGACGCCCTCGCGGCCCACGCCGGACTGCTTGGCGCCGCCGTACGGCATCTGGTCGGCGCGGTACGAGGGGACGTCGCCGATGATCACCCCGCCGACCTCCAGCGCGCGGTGGGCGCGGAAGGCGGCCTGGATGTCATGGGTGAACACCCCTGCCTGGAGCCCGTACTGCGAGGCGTTGACGGCGGCGAACGCCTCGGCCTCGCCGTTCACCTTCTGCACGGACAGGACCGGGCCGAAGACCTCCTCGGTGGCGAGGGTGACGCCCTCGGGCAGCCCGGCGAGGACGGTCGGCGCGTACGTCGACCCGTCGCGCTTGCCGCCGGCGAGCAGCTGGGCTCCCGCGGCGACGGCCTCGTCGACCCAGGACTCGACGCGCCGGGCCGCGGCCTCGTCGACGAGCGGGCCGACGTCCGTGGTGGGGTCGGACGGGTCGCCGGTGACCTGGGCCTCCACGGCGGCGACGATCCTCGGCAGCAGCCTGTCGTACACGGCGGCGTCGGCCATGACGCGCTGCACGGAGATGCAGGACTGGCCGCCCTGGTAGTTGGAGAACGTCGCGATGCGGGTCGCGGCCCAGTCCAGGTCCTCGTCGGAGGCGTAGTCGCCGAGCACGACGGCGGCGCCGTTGCCGCCGAGTTCCAGCGTGCAGTGCTTACGGGGCACCGAGTCCATGATCGCGTAGCCGACGGGGGCGGACCCGGTGAAGGAGATCACCGGCAGCCGCTCGTCCTGGACGAGGGCGGGCATCCGGTCGTTGGGGACCGTGAGGACCGACCAGGAGCCGGACGGGAGATCCGTCTCGGCCAGCAGTTCGCCCAGGACCAGCGAGGAGAGCGGGGTGGCCGGGGCCGGCTTCAGGATGATGGGGACACCCACGGCGATGGCCGGGGCGACCTTGTGGGCGCTGAGGTTCAGCGGGAAGTTGAAGGGCGCGATGCCGAGGACGCTGCCGCGCGGGAAGCGACGGGTCAGGCCGAGCCGGCCGGTGCCGCCGGCGTCGGTGTCCAGGCGCTGGGCTTCGCCGCTGTTGAACCGGCGGGCCTCCTCGGAGGCGAAGCGGAAGACGGACACGGCCCGCCCGACCTCGCCGCGCGCCCACTTGATCGGCTTGCCGTTCTCGGCGGAGATCAGCCGGGCGATCTCCTCGGTGCGCTCGGCCAGCCGGCGGGCCACGTGGTCGAGCGCGGCGGCGCGCACGTGGGCCGGGGTCGCGGCGAACTCCTCGCGCACGGCGTGCGCGGCGGCGACGGCCTCCTCGACCTGGGCCTCGGTCGGGACGGAGACCGTCCCGACGAGGCGCCCGTCCCAGGAGTTGGTGACGTCGAAGCTTTCCTCGCCGGTGGCCTGGCGGCCGGCCAGCCAGAAGGCGTGGGTGGAGGTCATGGAGTTCCGGCCCTTCGATGGCGTGGGGTGTGTCGGCCCCCACGGTAGGGCCGGGAAGGCCGCCTGGCGTTTGTCCGGCGTGGAGCGGAACGCGACCCTGGTGCGCCTTATTGGCCAGGGCCTGCCGGACCGGTCCCAGGCGGTGTGGTGACCTTCAGGGCGAGCCACAGCTCCATGCGGACGTCCGGGTCGTCCAGCGAGCGGCCGAGGATCTCCTCCACCCGCCTCATCCGGTAGCGCAGGGTGTGCCGGTGGACCCCGAGGTCGGCGGCGGCCGCGTCCCACTGCCCGTGGTGCGAGAGCCACGCCCGCACGGAGGCGACCAGGTCACCGCGGCCCTTGGCATCGTGCTCGTACAGGGCGCGCAGCATGCCGTCGGCGAAGGCCCGCACCGCGTCGTCGGCGAGCAGCGGCAGCACGGAGCCGGTGGCCAGCTCCGCGTGCTCGACCAGGGCCCGGCCCCGGCGGCGGGCCACCGAGAGGGCCTGCTCGGCCTGCTTGTACGCGGCGGACACGGCGACCGGGCCGGCGGGCGCGGACATGCCCACGACGACATGGGTGTCCTGGGCGGCGGCCGGTTCGCGCGGGGTCAGTTCGTCCTGCGCCTCGGCGTGCGCCGTGCAGGCGGCCACCGCCGCGCCGCCGTCGGCGGCCAGCACGAGGAGCCGTTCGCCCTCGGGGACCATCAGCAGGGTCTCGCCGGACCGGTAGGCGGCGGTGTCCATGGCGTCGGCCAGCAGCGCGGTCGCCGAGGGGTCCGGGGCCTCGGCGATGAGCAGCCGGAAGGGGGCGTCTAGCAGCCCGCCGTAGAGGTCTCCGGCGACGGCGCGGGCGTGGTCGGGCTGGCCGGCGAGGAGCATGCGCAGCACCGCGGCGCCGAGGCGCTGTTCGGCGCCCTGGAGGGCGCGGGAGCGGGCGGTGGTGAGGGTGAGCAGGGCGACCGCGGAGTGCACCGCGTACCGCTCGGCGGTGCCGAGGGCGGCTCCGGTGCCGACGGCCAGGGCGCCGCGGACCCGGCGGCCGGTGCCCAGGGACTGGAGTTCGACGCGGTCGTCGGTGTCTCCGACGACCATGCTCGCCGGGGCCGGCCGGGCGCGCAGCCGCTCCACTTCCGGGGTGAGCCGGGCGGCGCGGCGGGCCGCCCAGTCGGGGGCGGCGGCCACCACGGCACCGGCGGCGTCGTAGAGGGCGGCCCAGCCGTCGACGTGGGCGGCGAGTCGGGCGAGCAGGGCGTCGGGGCCGTCCCCGGCGAGCGCCGCGCTGGTGAGCTCGCGCTGCGCCTCGAAGCCCGCGGTGACGGCCCGGTACTGGTCGGCCGCGATCTGCGAGGAGACGGCCTTGGTGATGGCGAGGAACGGGGTGCGGCGGGGCACTTCGAGGAGCGGCAGGCCGGCTTCCTCGGCGGCGCCGATCAGCGGCCGGGGCACCTCGTCGTAGTTGACGCCGACGGCGAAGCCGAGCCCGGCGACCCCGGCGTCGGCGAGCCTGCGCACGTACCGCCCCATCGCCTCCGGGTTCTCCGCGTCCAGGTTGGTCGCGGTGACCAGCAGCAGTTCGCCGCCCTCCATGTAGGGGACGGGGTCGGTCAGCTCGCTGGCGTGCGCCCAGCGCACCGGGGTGTCGAGGCGGTCCGCCCCCGCGCGCACCGTGAGTTTGAGCGCCGAGTGCTGGACGAGCGAGGCGAGCGTGGGCGGCATGGAGGTGGGGGCCTTCGGGAGGGAGCGATTTCGCCGTCCCGTATGAACGGCTCACTTCGATTCTGCCAGGGTGGCAGAGTCTCTGTCACCGCCGCCACTCGTCCCGCTCCGGCCCGTTCCGCCCCGCCGTCAGCGGGCCAGCCGCACGAGCAGCGGGGGCATGTGCTCGCCGTCCACGGTGGACAGGGAGAGCACCGCGTGGCCCGGCGGGAGTTCGTAGGCGAGCGCGGAGGCCGACCACCGCTCCCGTTCGACCTGGCGCACGGTGACCGCGTCCGTGGTGACGGCCTTGCCGGTGGCCATCTTGCGCAGCGAGTGCAGGGCGCGGGTGAGCGGCTGGTCGGCGAAGACCCCGTGCTGGGCGACCTCGCGGACCTCCACCCACTCCTTGCCCCAGGCTTCCGCGAAGCGCTTGCCGTCCCAGGTGGTGAGGCCGGGGAAGACCATGGCGCAGCCGAACGCGCCGAGCAGCGCCGCGTGCAGCCCCTCGGGCACGTCGTCCAGGGTGCGCAGGGCGAGGACCGCCCCGGCGTTGACGGACCGCAGCCGGCGGATGCCCCGGACGGTGTCGGCGCTGACCGTGTGGGTGGCGTCGTCGAGGACGAGGCAGACGAACAGCGAGCGGTCGGTGCGGGCGGCGGCGACGGCGTTGAACTGGGCGAGTACCAGCCGGGCGAGAATGCGGGACGCCTCGGCGTGGACGCGTTCCGGCAGGTCGACGCGGACCCGCAGCGGGTGCCGGCCCAGGGCGCGCAGCGAGAACGGGCGGGCGTCCTCACCGGTGGCGAAGAAGCCGGCGAAGGCGGGCCGGTCGAGCGTGGCGACCCGGTCGGCCAGGACGGCGGCCGGGTCGGCGGCGGAGCCCGCCTGGCGGGCCCTGGCCTCCAGTTCACGCAGCATCGCCTGGTGTCCCCCGGCCTTCAGGGCCTCGCGCAGGGCGCCGAGCGCGGCGGCGGAGCCTTCGAGGAGTTCGCGGAGTTCGGGTACGGCGGGGAAGCGGCCGTGGACCGTGCGGAACGGGCCGAGCAGCTGGCCCAGCGCGGTCGCGGCGCGGCGGGTGTCCAGGGTGGGGATGTCCCCGGCCAGCCCCTCGGCGAGGGCCGCCGCGGCCTCGTCGGGGTCGGTGGTGCCGCCGTACAGGTCGAAGTCGTGCAGGGACGCGGGGTCGCCGATGCGAATGACCACGTCGTAGGCGTCGTCCGGGCCGAGCGCGCCGCCCGCGCCGCCGACCGCGAGCACCGCGGCCTGTCCGGTGAGCGCGCGCAGGGCGAGGGCCTCGACGACGGGCCGGACGATCCGTTCGGTCTTGCCGGATCCGGGCGGGCCGACGGCCAGCAGCGATGTGGCGAGCGAGGCGGGTTCCAGGGCCATGCCCGAGCCCCGGCGCGGGTAGGGGTTGCGCGCGTCGTCGGCGCACTCCCCGATCCGGACCTGGCCGGTGAGCGGGTCGTGGGTGGCGGTGCGTCCGGGCACGTCCCGGAAGCCGGAGGGGTGCAGGAAGGCGTCGGCGCCCTTGCGGAGCACGGTCTCGGTGAAGGAGGACAGCCGGTCGGGCCGGCCGCCGGCCGCGGTCCAGGCGTGGCGCACCCGTACGCAGTCCACGTCGTTCATCCGGCCCGCGTACACGGCGGCGGTCAGCGCCTCGGCGGCGTCGGTGGAGCCGGCGGCGCGCAGGTCGGGCCACTGGGCGCGCAGGGGGCCGGCCGTCGGGGCGGCGGAGGTCGCGGTGGGCTCGCGCGGGGCGGGCTCGCGGCGGAGGAAGGGGCCCAGCTCCGTCGACCAGTGGCCGGTGCGGGCGAAGGGCCAGGCGATCGCGGAGCCGATCAGGGCGTAGAGCACGAGCACGACGAGCAGCGCCGCGTACTTGTTGCCGCCGCCCTGCATCCAGCTGGTGGGGACCGCGGGGAGGACGAGGTCGGCGAGGGGGACCTTGCGGGTCCAGACGAGCCACAGGGTGAGCAGCGCGCCGCCCAGGGTGAGGACGAGCCGGGCGCGGGCGAGGTTGGGGCCGGCGAAGTAGCGGAAGACCCCCGCCCAGCCGCCGACCCGGGCGGCCCAGAAGCCGAGGCCGAGGACGAGCACCTGGTAGTAGAGGGTCGTGGAGTTGACGACGAGGGCGGGGGCGTCGTCCCTGAGCCCGCCGAAGGTCCACCACTCGGGGCCGGTGATGATCTCGATCGGCTTGCTGACGTAGGGGACGCTGCGCTCGGTGAGCAGCAGCCAGAGCAGGAGCCACAGGACGAGTGTGGCGGCGGGGCCCACGAGTGAGGGGCGCGCCGGGCGCTCGGCGGGCCGGGGCACGAACCCGTACCGCCAGACGCCGGGGCCGGCCTCGGGGCGGGGCGCGTTCAGCCAGTCGGCGGTGGGCGCGGCGGAGCCATCGGCCGGGGTGGGCGCGGGGGGTGCCGGCACCGCCGGGGGCCGGGAGGGCGGCGGGACCGTGGGCGGGTAGGCGGGCGGGGCGGCGGGTACGGAGCCCGTGGGCCGGCCGTCGGGCGGCTGCGCACCCCGCGCACCCCGCGTGCCGTGCGTACCGTCGTTGTCCATGAACCGTTGCCCCCTTGACCAGCCAGGTCCGTCACTGCACCGGCCAATCTAGTGCGCGCACACGGTGAGTTCAGCAACGCGCCCGGATAGTGACCGCCGGGAAAGCGCCCCGTACCCCCGCGCCGCCTTCTGTCCGCCGCGGACAACGACACGTACACGACCACTACCGATCGGAGCATGCCCCGCCCCGGGTCCCGCGCCTAGCCTGCACAACGAAGAAGCGTCCGAAACACCCCCAGGAGCCCCGCATGACCGAAATCCCGCAGGAGCGCCGACTCGTCACCGCCATTCCCGGTCCGAAGTCGGTGGAGCTGCAAGACCGCCGGCTCGCGGCGGTCGCCGCCGGTGTGGGCTCCACGCTGCCCGTGTTCACCGCGCGGGCGGGCGGCGGGATCATCGAGGACGTGGACGGCAACCGTCTGATCGACTTCGGTTCCGGCATCGCCGTGACGTCGGTCGGCGCCTCCGCCGAGGCCGTCGTGCGCCGGGCCTCCGCGCAGCTCGCGGACTTCACCCACACCTGTTTCATGGTCACGCCGTACGAGGGTTACGTGGAGGTCTGCGAGCGGCTCGCGGAGCTGACGCCGGGTGACCACGCGAAGAAGTCGGCGCTGTTCAACTCGGGCGCCGAGGCCGTCGAGAACGCGGTGAAGATCGCCCGCGCGTACACGAAGCGGACCGCGGTCGTCGTCTTCGACCACGGCTACCACGGCCGGACGAACCTCACGATGGCGCTGACCGCCAAGAACATGCCGTACAAGCACGGCTTCGGCCCGTTCGCCCCCGAGGTGTACCGGGTACCGGTGGCGTACGGCTACCGCTGGCCGACCGGCGCCGAGAACGCGGGCGCCGAGGCGTCCGCCCAGGCCATCGACCAGATCACCAAGCAGATCGGCGCGGAGAACGTCGCCGCGATCATCATCGAGCCGGTGCTGGGCGAGGGCGGCTTCATCGAGCCGGCCAAGGGCTTCCTGCCGGCCATCGAGCGGTTCGCCAAGGACAACGGCATCGTCTTCGTGGCCGACGAGATCCAGTCGGGCTTCTGCCGGACCGGCCAGTGGTTCGCGTGCGAGGACGAGGGCATCGTCCCGGACCTGATCACCACGGCCAAGGGCATCGCGGGCGGCCTGCCGCTGTCCGCCGTGACCGGCCGCGCCGAGATCATGGACGCGGCGCACGCGGGCGGCCTCGGCGGTACGTACGGCGGCAACCCGGTCGCCTGCGCCGGCGCCCTCGGGGCCATCGAGACGATGCGCGAGCTGGACCTGAACAAGAAGGCGAAGCGCATCGAGGAGGTCATGAAGGGCCGCCTCGAAGGGATGCGGGCCGAGCTGCCGAACGGCGGCATCATCGGTGACATCCGGGGCCGCGGCGCGATGATCGCGATCGAGCTGGTGAAGCCGGGCACGAAGGAGCCGCACCCGGAGGCGGCCACGCGGCTCGCGAAGGCCTGCCACGCCGAGGGCGTCCTCGTCCTGACCTGCGGTACGTACGGCAACGTGCTGCGCTTCCTGCCGCCGCTGGTGATCGGCGAGGACCTGCTGAACGAGGGCCTGGACGTCCTGGAGGGCGCCTTCGCCGGGATCTGATCCCGGAATTCGTGCGCGCCTGTGAAGAAAAGGTGGGGGGGCGATGGCGGGATACCGTACCCGCTATCGGTCCCCCTTCGCCTGACGTACGGTTTCCGCAGATGAGAGAAACACCCCGCCCGCAGGGGACTGCGGGCGAATCCGGGTCGGAGCTTCCCCGGCACCGTCCCGGCCGTGCCTTCGCGCACACCACTGGGGCACCACGCTCCGGAACTCCTCACCGATCGGATGGCCGCTCGTCCCACACCCCCCGGGACGCGCGGCAAACCGGTCCACTCGTCCGCTCCGGAACAACCCCCCCAGTTCCGGGGCGGACGGCTTTTTTCTTCTCCCTTGTGTCCGGCCTGTCGGCCCTCTTCGCGCTGACCAGCTGGCAGATCGCCGCCGACGGCCCCCTGCGCGGCCTCGACGAGCGCGCCGGCCGGGCACTCGTCGGTCACGGCCCGCGCCGGCTCACCGAATTCCTCGCCGATCTCGGCAACATGCAGGTCGCCCTCCCGGTGCTGGCCTGCGCGATCGGCTGGTCGCTGCTGCGCGGCCGACGCCGGGCGCCGCTGGGTGCTGCCATCGCCATGGCGGCGGTGCCGCTGCTGGTCGTACCGCTGAAGCACTGGATCGCCCGGCCGGGGCCGCTGACGGAGGCCACCGGCTACTACCCGTCGGGCCATGCCGCGACGGCGGCGGTGGCGTACGGGGCTTCGGCGCTGCTGCTCGCCGGGCGCGGGCGGCGTATGTGGATGATGCCCGTCGCCGCCGTCCTGCTGACAGCGGCGACGGGCATCGGTCTGGTGCTCCGCGGCTATCACTGGCCGCTGGATGTGCTGGGCAGCTGGTTCCTGTGCGGACTGCTGCTCCTGCTGCCCTACGGGTTCGGCCGGATCAGCCGAAGTAGGCGTCGAAGTTCTTCGAGAACTCCCAGTTGTTGAAGCGGTCCCAGTTGATGGACCAGGTCATCAGGCCGCGCAGGCCCGACCATGTGCCGTGGGTGGCGTAGGAGCCGCAGTCGGTCTTCTTGGTGAGGCAGTTCAGCGCCTTGGTGACCTCGGCGGGCGAGGTGTGCCCGTTGCCGGCCTGGGTGGAGGCCGGCAGGCCGATCGCGACCTGGTCGGGGCGCAGCCCGGGGAAGACCTTCGTCTGGTCACCGGCGACGGGGAAACCGGCCAGCAGCATGTCGGTCATGGCGATGTGGAAGTCGGCGCCGCCCATGGAGTGGTACTGGTTGTCGAGGCCCATGATGGAGCCCGAGTTGTAGTCCTGGACGTGCAGCAGGGTGAGGTCGTCGCGCAGCGCGTGGATCACCGGCAGATAGGCCCCGGCGCGCGGGTCCTGGCCGCCCCACGGCCCCGAGCCGTAGTACTGGTAGCCGAGCTGTACGAAGAAGGTCTCGGGCGCCATGGTGAGGACGAACTTGGCGCCGTACTTGGCCTTGAGGGTCTTCACCGCCGAGATCAGGTTGACGACCACCGGTGTGGTGGGGTTCCGGAAGTCGGTGTCCCCGGTGTTCAGCGAGAGCGAGTGGCCCTCGAAGTCGATGTCCAGGCCGTCGAGGCCGTAATCGTCGATGATCTTGCTCACCGAGGAGACGAACATGTCGCGGGCGGCGGTGGTGTTGAGCTGCACCTGGCCGTTCTGACCGCCGATGGAGATCAGCACCTTCTTGCCGGCCGCCTGCTTGGCCTTGATGGCCGCCTTGAACTCGGCCTCCGACTCGACATTGGGGCACTCGGTGACCGGGCAGAGCTTGAAGCGGATGTCGCCCGAGGTGACGGAGGTCGGCTCGCCGAAGGCCAGGTCGATGACGTCCCAGGAGTCGGGCACGTCCGCCATGCGGGTGTAGCCGGAGCCGTTGGCGAAGCTCGAGTGCAGATAGCCGACGAGCGCGTGGGCCGGGAGCTGGGTACCGGTGCCGCCGTCGCTGCCCTTGCCGGTGGTCGCGGAGACCGCTGCCGACTTGGCGGACTCGCCCGCCTCGTTGACGGCGCTGACCTGGAAGCTGTACGCGGTGGAGGCGCTGAGGCCGGTCACGGTCGCCGAGGTCCCGGTGACGCTCTGGACCTTGGTGCCGCCCCGGTAGACGTTGTAGCCGGTGGCCCCGGAGGAGCCCGTCCAGGACAGGGCGACCGAGGACGAGGTGACCGTGCCGGTCTTGAGAGCCGTGGGAGCCGCGGGGAGCACTACCGGGTCGCCGCCGGGGCCGAACAGGCTGACGTCGTCGGCGTAGTAGGCCGGGGTGCCGTACCAGCCGTGCGTGTAGATCTTGACCGAGGTGGTGGAGGCCCCGGTCGTGAACGTGGTCGTGAGCTTCTGCCAGCCGGGCGCGGACTGCGTCCAGGTGGAGACGTCGGTCGTCCCGGTGCCCTCGGCACCCAGGTAGACGTAACTGCCCTGCACCCAGGCGCTCAGCGTGTACGTGGAGCCGGGCTTCACCTTCACGGACTGCGAGCACTTGGCGTTGTCGCTGCCGGCCGGCGTCGCCTTCAGCGCCGATGTCCCGCCGTGTACGGGGGTGCTGACGGCCGCTCCGCTGCCGCCGGAGCAGTTCCAGCCGGTCAGCCCGGCCTCGAAGGTGCCGTTGCTCGCCACCTCGGCGTCGGCCGCGGCGGCGGTGGGCGCGGTGGCGGCGAGGCCGCCGGCGGCGAGCAGGGCTGCCGAGAAGGCGGCGAGAAGTGCGGTCTTGCGGGCAGGGGGTCCCGTGCGTTCCACAACGGCCTCCGTACAGGGGGGAATTGATACGGCGAGGGGAATTGATGCGGCGCGCACAACATGGTCCAGACCAATCAGGTTGTCAAGACCTCTGGCAGCGATGGCTGTCCGGGACGGTCGCCCGGCGGGCGGTGGCCGCTCCGGTACGCGGGCCCGTTCACACCCCCCGTTCCCCGGCCGGGCCCGCCGCCGCCTCGTGCATGGCGAGCTCCAGAAGCGTGGCGTCGGTGAGGGTGCCCGAGCCGTCGGGCGGGACGAGCCAGCGCACCCTTCCGGCCGGGCGGGCCGGGTGCGGCACGACGATCCAGGTGCCGCGCCCGGCGCCCCGGATGCCCGTGCCGACCCACCGGGCGACGGTGCCCGGTGGCACGAAGAAGCCCATCCTGGCCTCGCCGAAGTCCGCGAGGACCGGCCCCGGCCGGTCGATGAGCCGGGTGAGCACGTCGAGCGTCGGATAGCCCAGCTCCCCGGGCAGGATCAGTACGTCCCAGCGCCTGCCGGCGGGCAGGAGCGCGATCCCCCGCGGATCGCGCTCCCAGTCCCGCCGGCAGGCGGCCGGATCGGGCGCCGCCGATGCCAGCCACTCGACCGCTGCCCTGGCCTCCGAGCCGTTCATGGCCCGCCTCCGTCGTCCGTGTCGCGCCGGCCGGGCGGCGGGCGCGTTCAGGAGGGAGAGCGGGTCGGGGCCGGACCATGACGCGGGTTCGGCCACCCATTGGCAGTGATCTGGCTCACGTGGACCCGTTGTCAGTGGCGGGTGGCAGACTCCACCGCATGGAACACATGGGGGACGTCCGTGGTGTCGAAGAGCTCGTCGAGCTGACGGAGCGCGGCGAGAAGGTGAAGTACCTGCACTTCTGGGGGCACCGCCCGCGCCCGGACGGCAGCATCGGTGCGAGCTGTCTGAGCCAGTGGTGGCCCTCGCCGTTCACGGTCGACGGCGTGACGTACGCGTCGGCCGAGCACTGGATGATGGCCGGCAAAGCGCGGCTGTTCGGCGACGAGGCGGCGGCCGGGCAGGCGGTGGCCGCGAAGAGTCCGGCCGAGGCGAAGAAGGTGGGCCGGCTGGTCCGCGGCTTCGATGACGCCGTCTGGAAGCGTGAGCGGTTCGCCCTGGTGGTGGCGGGCAGCGTCCACAAGTTCGGCCAGGACCCGGAGCTGGGCGCCTTCCTGCTCGGCACCGGGAACCGGGTGCTGGTGGAGGCGAGCCCGATGGACCGGGTCTGGGGCATCGGGCTCGCGGCGGACGACCCGCGCGCGCAGGACCCGGCGGCCTGGCGGGGCCTGAATCTGCTGGGGTTCGCGCTGATGGCGGCCCGGGACGAGCTGCGGAACGGGACCGGCGGCGCCGGTATATGAAGCGGCTCGCGGGGGCGGGCGGGGCCGGTGCCCCTCCCGCCCCCGCGAGCCGGTCCGGTGGCTCAGGTCCGCGCGGCGAAGTGGCCGAGGGGCGCATGCTCGCGCGCCTCGACGACCTGGGAGACGGACGTCTGCCCGCTGTCGGACTCGCCGTCGTCCTCGGCGTAGTCGCTGTTGATCGCCCAGATGATGAACCCGAGGAACGCGGCGCCGATGACGATCCCGATCGATCCGAGGATGATGCCGGCCAGCGCCACACCGCCGTTGTCGGCCTCGCCCCGCTGGGCCCGGCCGCGGCCGATGATGCCGAAGACCAGTGCGAGAACGCCGAGGACGACTCCGAGGCCGTACAGGCAGAAGCCGACGGTCGCGATGAGTCCGAGTACCAGCGCGGCGATGCCCATCCCGTTCGCGGGCTGCGGCCCGCCCCAGGGGTTTCCGTAGCCGGGATAGCCCGGGTAGCCGAACTGCGGTGCCTGAGCGGCCGGGTAGCCGTACGAGGCCGCCGGCGGGAACGGGCCGCCGGGATATCCGCCCGGTCCCATCGGCGGGGCCGCCTGCCCCGGGCCGTTCGGCCCGACGGGCGGCGGCGGGACGGTCCCGGGAGCGGACCACCCGGCGCCCGCGGCCTGCGGCGGGGCGTGGCCGGTGGGGCCGCCGGGGCCGTTCTGCGGTGCCGCGAACGGGTTGGCCGGGACGGGGCCCGTGCCGACGCCCGGCATGGAGGTGACCGTCAGCTGATCGTGCACGCCCGGGGCGCCGGAGGGGGTGTGGGGGTCGCCGGGTATGCGGCCGTCGCCGGGTATGCCGTCCGCCGGGCGGTGATCCTCACCGGGCCGGACGGCGTCCTCCGGCGGGTGCGGGGCGCCGGAGGCGGCGCCCTTGTCGAGCGGCACCCGGCCCTGCGGTGTGCCGGCCGGCGCGGAGTCGCCCGACGGGCGGGCGTCATCGGGCGCGGGGTCGTCCCACGCGGAGTCGCCGGACGGGCGGGCGTCACCGGGCGCGGCGCCGTCCGGCGCGGAGTCGCCCGACGGACGGGCGTCACCGGGAGCGGGGTCGTCCCACGCGGAGTCGCCGGACGGACGGGCGTCACCGGGCGCGGCGGCGTCCCGCGGTCCGGGGCCACCGGGGCCCGCGCTCTTGCCGAGCGTCACCGGGCCGTGGCCGGACGGAGCCCCGCCCGGGCCCGCGGCCCCCTGCGGGCGCTGGTCGCCGGGGACGGCACCCTCGTCCGACGGCGCTCCGGCGCCGGGGGGCCGGCCGTCGCCGGACGGGGCGGCGTCCGGGGCGAAGGCTTCCGCCCGGCGGCCCCCGCCGGGCGGGGCGTCGGCCGGCCCCCCGGCGCCGGCGCCCGGTGCCGCCCAGGCGCCCTGCGGCACCGCGTCATCCGGCACCGCGTCACCCGGCGGCGTGCCGCCGCTTCGCGTCCCGTCGTGGCGCCGCTCCGGCGGCGCCCAGGGGTCTATCGGCGCGGCCCTGTCCGCCGGCTTGTCCGTGTTGTCTGGCATGGGCCTCCCCCATCGTGATGCGGTCATGCTACGGGCGGGACCGTCCTACGATGACTCCCGTCCCCCGCCCAGGTCACGCCGGTGCCCCGGGCCCGTACCACTCCCTGCCCACGGAGGCCCCGATGACCGATCTGCACCCCTTCATCGCGGGGCTGCCCAAGGCCGAGCTCCATGTCCACCACGTCGGTTCGGCATCCCCCCGTATCGTCGCCGAGCTGGCCGCGCACCACCCCGACTCCAAGGTCCCCACCGCCCCCGAGGCGCTGGCCGACTACTTCACGTTCACCGACTTCGCCCACTTCATCGACGTCTACCTCTCGGTCGTCGACCTGATCCGCACCCCGGAGGACGTCCGGCTGCTGACGTTCGAGGTCGCCCGGGACATGGCCCGGCAGAACATCCGGTACGCGGAGCTGACGGTCACCCCGTTCTCCTCGACCCGGCGCGGCATTCCCGAGCAGGGCTTCATGGAGGCCATCGAGGACGCCCGCAAGTCCGCGGAGCGGGAGCTCGGCGTCGTATTGCGCTGGTGCTTCGACATCCCGGGCGAGGCCGGTCTGGAGGCCGCCGAGGAGACCACCCGGCTCGCCGTGGACCTGCGGCCCGAGGGACTCGTATCGTTCGGCCTCGGCGGCCCGGAGATCGGCGTGGACCGTCCGCAGTTCAAGCCCTACTTCGACCGGGCGATCGCCGAGGGCCTGCACTCGGTGCCGCACGCCGGTGAGACCACCGGTCCGCAGACCGTCTGGGACGCGCTGACCGCGCTGCGCGCCGAGCGCATCGGCCACGGCACCAGCTCGGTGGCCGACCCGAAGCTGCTGGACCACCTGGCCGAGCAGCGCATCGCCCTGGAGGTCTGCCCCACGTCGAACATCGCGACCCGGGCCGTCAAGGACATCGAGCAGCACCCCGTCCGCGAGATGGTCCAGGCCGGTGTGCTGGTGACGATCAACAGCGACGACCCGCCCATGTTCGGCACCGACCTCAACAACGAGTACGCGGTGGCCGCCCGCATCCTCGGCCTCGACGAGCAGGGCCTGGCCGCCCTCGCGAAGAACGCCGTGGAGGCGTCCTTCCTCGACCCGGCCGGCAAGCGCACGCTGTCCGCCGAGATCGACACGTACACGGCCAACTGGCTGCGGGACGCCAGGCGGTGATCGCGGGGCGGTGACAATGACCCCATGCCCATCGCCACGCCTGTCACCGCCGTCGCCCACCGCGGCGATCCGTACCGCGCCCGCGAGAACACCCTGCCCTCGGTCCGCTCCGCGCTCGAACGGGGCGCGGACGCGGTGGAGATCGACGTCCGGGTCACCCGGGACGGGGTGCCGGTCCTGCTGCACGACGCCACGCTGGACCGGCTGTGGGGCCGTGACCTGCGGCTGGACCGGCTCACCCACCAGGAGCTGACCGAGCTGACGGAGGGCGGCGTGCCGACGCTGCGCGAGGCGCTGCTCGCGGTCGGCGCGCACCGGGTGATGGTCGACCTGCCCGGCTCCACGCCGGAGTCGGTCAAGCGGACGGTGGGCGTGGTGCGGGAGTGCGGGGCCGGTGAGCGCGTCTACTACTGCGCCGGCCCGGAGGCGATGCTCCGGGTGCGCGCGGCCGACCCGTCGGCCGAGATCGCGATGACATGGACGACACTCGCGCCCCCGCGCCCGGAGCTCCTCGACGCGGTCCGGCCGCGCTGGCTGAACTACCGGTTCGGTCTGGTCAGCCGGGAGCTGACGGACCGCAACCACCGCGACGGGCTGCTGGTCTCGGCCTGGACCGCCGACACCGGCCGCACGATGCGCCGGCTGCTCGACCGGGGCGTGGACTCCGTCACCACCAACCGGATCGACGTGCTCCGCAAGCTGATCGACCGGAGCGGGGACGGGCGGAGACCGTGATAGGCCCCCGCACGGTCTGGCGCCGGGTGCGGGAGACCGGCGGCCCGGGATTCCGGGTGACCGACATCGGCGTGGTCCTGGTGGTCCAGGCGGCGGTGTCGGTCCCGTGGGTGCTGCCCCGCGACCCCCGTCTGGAGCCCGCATCGCTGCCTGCGTACCTGCTGACCAGCCTGACCGTGCTCCCGCTGCTGTGGCGGCGCCGGGCGCCGGTCCGGGTGCTGTTTGCGGTGATGGCGGCGCAGAGCCTCTACGGGCTGGCCGTCGACGGCCCGGGGCAGACCCTGCCGTACACCGGTCTGGTCGCCCTCTACAGCGTCGCGGCCCACGCCCCGGCACCGGCCCGCCGGGTCTGCGGGGCGCTGACCCTGGCGATCGTCTTCCCGTCTGTGGCACTCAACACGGGCGAGGCCCGCGAGCTGGTCTTCTCGCTGATGGTGTTCACGGCGGCGTACGGATTCGGCCGGTTCACGGACGTCCGCCAGGCGTACACCAGGGCCGTCGAGGACCGGGCGCGGCAGCTGGAGGTCACCCGCCGGATCGAGGCCGAGCATGCGGCGGCCCGCGAACGGGCCCGGATCGCCCGGGAGATGCACGACATCCTGTCGCACGCGGTGAGCCTGATGATCGTGCAGGCGGAGGCGGGCCCGGTGGCGGTCCGTACGGCTCCGGACCGGGCCGAGGCGGCGTTCGACGCGATCTCGGAGACCGGCAGGGACGCGATGGTCCAGCTGCGCCGGATGCTCGGCGTGCTGCGCGAGTGGGGGCCGGGGGCGCCCCGCTCGCCGCTGCCGTCCCTGGCCGAACTCCCGGCGCTGGTGGAGCGCGTGCGCTCCAGCGGTCTGGCGGTGACCCACACGGTGACCGGCCCGGAGCGCCCGCTGCCCCGGGACACCGACAGCGCCGTGTACCGGATCGTGCAGGAGGCCCTGACCAACACGGTCAAGCACGCCGCCGCCACCGGGGCCGCCGTCCTGCTGGCGTACGGGGAGGACGGCCTGACCGTGTCCGTGACCGACGACGGCCGCGGCACGGGGACGGGCACCGGCACCAGCACCGGCACCGGCACCGGGCACGGTCTGATCGGCATCCGGGAGCGGGCTGCGGCGCACGGCGGCAGCGCCCGTACCGGCCCGGGACCGGACGGCCGGGGATTCCGGGTGGACATCACACTCCCACTCGTGCCGGTAACGTCCTCGTCGGAGGTGGGGAGTTGACGATCCGTGTCGTGGTGGCGGACGACCAGGAGCTGGTCCGCAGCGGCTTCGCGATGATCCTGGACGCCCAGCCGGACATCGAGGTGGTGGCCGAGGCGGGCGACGGAGCTCAGGCGGTGGACGCGGTGCTCCGGCTGGAGCCGGACGTGGCCCTGCTGGACATCCGGATGCCCGTCCTCGACGGCATCGGCGCCTGCCGCGAGATCAGCGCCCGGACCGCCTGCCGGACGGTCATGCTGACGACCTTCGACTCCGACGCGTACGTGTACGAGGCGCTGCACGCGGGGGCGAGCGGCTTTCTGCTCAAGGACGTCCGCCGGGACGACCTCGTGCACGCCGTACGCGTGGTGGCGGCGGGCGATTCGCTGCTGGCGCCCTCGGTGGCGCGGCTGCTGATCGCCGAGTACACCTCGCGCCCGGCGCGGACGGCGGCGGTCACGGACGAGCGGCGGCTCGGCGTTCTGACCGCCCGGGAACGCGAGACACTGCTGCATCTGGCGCGCGGGCTGTCCAACGCGGAGATCGCCGCGGCCATGGTCGTCAGTGACCACACGGTGAAGACCCATGTGGGCAACGTGCTGTCCAAACTGGGCCTCCGCGACCGCATCCAGGCCGTCATCTGCGCCTACGAGACGGGGCTCGTCGCTCCCTCGCCGGAGGGAGAGCCCCCGTCCCGCTCCCCCGCCCGGGGGAGGTGAACATCCCCCACGCAATCCCCCGCTCCGGTGATCCGCCAGGGGCCTCCGGGTCCGCAGGATGGGATCAACGACGGCGCGGTCGCCGGGACTTCGCCGCCACGGATCTGCCTGCCTGGAGGCATCACGATGAACGCCCGCATCCGCCGTACCGTCCTCGCCGCCGCCCTGGTCTCCGCCATCACGGCGGGCACCGCGGGCCCGGCCCTCGCGACCGGCGCCCCGTCCCCCGGCAGGACGCATACCACCGCGCCGACGGTGACCGGCACGGACACCGGGGCGCTGAGCGACCTCATAGCCGGGCTCCCCGACGAGGGGGCGACGGCCGCCCTGATCCGGCTGGGCGGCACCGAGGGCGCGTGGCGGGGTTCCGCCGGGGTCCACGACCTGGTGACGAAGCGGCCGGCCGACCCGGACGCGCGGTTCCGGGCGGGTTCGGTGACCAAGGTGTTCACCGCCGCGGCCGTCCTCCAGCTCGCCGCCGAGCGGAAGCTGAGCCTGGACCGCCCGGTGCGCTCCTACCTGCCGGAGCTGATCCCCGCGGCGTACGGGACGGTCACCGTACGCCAGTTGCTGAACCACACGAGCGGGCTGCCGTCGGCCGACTACCCGGGCGACACAGTGGAGGAGTGGTACGCCAACCGCTTCCACCGCTTCGACGCGCGCGAGATGGTCGCCTCGGCCACGGCCAAGGAACGAGAGTTCCCGGCGGGGACGCGGCAGCACTACCTCAACATCAACTACACGGTGGCCGGGCTGCTGATCGAGAAGGTCACCGGGCACAGCTACGAGGCGGAGGTTTCCCGGCGCGTCCTGGCCCCGCTGGGTCTGCGCGACACGTCGTTCCCCCGCTCCGATCCCCGTATCCACGGCCCGCACAACCACGGGTACCAGCGCTTGAAGCTGGAGGACGGCACCACCGTTCTGCGGGACGTCAGCGTGTGGGGCGCGACCGACGGCTGGGCGGCGGGGGACGTCATCTCCACCACCGCCGATCTGGAGCGCTTCCTGACCGCACTGTTCCGGGGCCGGGTGGTGCGCGGCCGGCTGCTGGAGGAGATGTTCACGCTGCCGGACCCCTCGGTACGCGACTTCGTGAGCGGCAAGGCACCCTCGTACAGCGCCGGTCTCTCCACCTGGAAGCTGGGCGGCCGCCAGGTCTGGGGCAAGACCGGCGGCCGCTGGGGCTACAACTCGGGATTCGGCGCCACGCGCGATCTCTCCCGCACCCTCGTCTACAGCATCAACTCCACGGACGCGAAGGCCGAGGGAAACAACGCCTTGGTCATGGGTGTGGTCGGCACCGTCTTCGGCGCGCCTTCGGCCGACTGAGTCAGGCGGCCACCGGCTCCGCCTCCGGTGCCTGCTCCATCGCCTCAAGGCGCTTGATCTGGCGGTGCACGATCAGCAGCGGGATCACGCCGAAGGCACCGAACGACATGTCGATGATCGACCACCAGAACGGGATGTCGCGGATCGGGCCGCAGATCAGCGCGAGCGGGATGATTCCGGCGCAGGCGATCATGCCGAACTCGATGACCCAGATGTTGCGGACCGGGTCACGGAAGGGGCCGTAGAAGGCGACCGCGATGACCAGGTGGGCGAAGGCCAGCCAGTCGGTGCCGTACAGCACGAAGGGGTACCGGGCGTCGGCCTCGTCGAGGCCGGTGCGGACGCGGGTGATCCACTCCAGCAGACCGGGGAAGTGCTCGGGAACAGGGGAGGCCGAGGACGTCAGGAGATCCTCCGTCCACCGCAGTTCGTGGACGAGCGGGAAGGCGGTCAGCCCACTCAGGACCAGACAGACGATGAACACAACCAACCACACGCGTATACGCCGCCGCAGGGCGTTTCGCTCGCTCATGTCCGCAGCGTACGCCCGCATTTAACTGCTCTTTACGCCACCCCCGGTGAGGCTCCGGAAGACCTGTGGCCCCGTGCGAACCGGTCCGGTTCGCACGGGGCCACAGGGGTGGTCGCTCAGCCCTCGATGGACGTCATGACGTGCTTGATGCGCGTGTAGTCCTCGAAGCCGTAGGCCGAGAGGTCCTTGCCGTAACCCGACTTCTTGAAACCGCCGTGCGGCATCTCGGCGACCAGCGGGATGTGGGTGTTGATCCAGACGCATCCGAAGTCCAGGTTCTTGGACATCCGCATGGCGCGCGCGTGGTCCTTGGTCCACACCGAGGAGGCGAGGGCGTAGTCGACGCCGTTCGCCCACTCCACGGCCTGGGCCTCGTCCCGGAAGGACTGGACGGTGATGACCGGGCCGAAGACCTCGTTCTGGATGATCTCGTCGTCCTGCTTGAGGCCGGAGACCACGGTCGGGGCGTAGAAGTAGCCCTTGTCACCGACCCGGTGGCCGCCCGCCTCGACCCGGGCGTGGGCGGGGAGGCGCTCGATGAAGCCGCTGACCTGGGCCAGCTGGTTGGCGTTGTTGAGCGGGCCGTAGAGCACGTCCTCGTCGTCCGGCTGCCCGGTCTTCGTGTCGGCGGCGGCCTTGGCGAGCGCGGTGACGAACTCGTCGTGGATGGACTCGTGGACCAGGACGCGGGTGGCGGCCGTGCAGTCCTGGCCGGCGTTGAAGTAGCCCGCGACCGAGATGTCCTCGACGGCCTTCGCGAGGTCGGTGTCCTCGAAGACGACGACGGGCGCCTTGCCGCCGAGCTCCAGGTGGACCCGCTTGACGTCCTTGGCCGCCGACTCGGCGACCTGCATGCCGGCGCGCACCGAACCGGTGATGGAGGCCATCGCCGGGGTCCGGTGCTCGACCATCGCGCGGCCGGTGTCGCGGTCGCCGCAGACGACGTTGAAGACGCCCTTGGGCAGGAGCTGCCCGATGATCTCGGCGATCAGCACAGTGGAGGCGGGCGTGGTGTCGGACGGCTTGATGACGACGGTGTTGCCCGCGGCGAGCGCCGGGGCGAACTTCCAGACGGCCATCATCATCGGGTAGTTCCAGGGTGCGACCTGCGCGCATACGCCGACCGGTTCGCGGCGCACGATGGAGGTCAGCCCCTCCATGTACTCGCCGGCCGAGCGCCCCTCCAGGAGCCGCGCGGCGCCCGCGAAGAAGCGGATCTGGTCCACCATCGGCGGGATCTCTTCGGTGCGGGTCAGTCCGATCGGCTTGCCGGTGTTCTCGGACTCGGCGGCGATCAGGTCCTCGGCCCGCTCCTCGAAGGCGTCCGCGATCTTGAGCAGGGCGCGCTGACGCTCGGCCGGTGTGGCGTCGCGCCAGGCGGGGAACGCGGCCGCGGCGGCGGCCATCGCGGCGTCGACGTCGGCGGGGCCGGAGAGCGGCGAGGTCGCGTAGACCTCCTCGGTCACCGGGTTGACCACGTCGATCGTCCGCCCGTCGGCGGCGTCCCGGAACTCCCCGTTGATGTAGTTGCGCAGACGGCGTACCTCGGCGGTCACGGCCACCCCTCCTGATGTGAGTCCAATGGGTGAGACGACCAGCGTAGTCGGACACCCCCGTGCGGCGACGGGCGAGGCCACAAACGAACTGGCGAGCGATCATTCGAGCGGCCGGACGAGCCGAGCCGTCTTGACCTGCCCTTGACCGACCGGTCTCGCTACCCCGGCGGTCATCTCATACGCCCGGCGCAGCCGGAATGCGCCCGATCGAGTGGGAAGAGACGGGCCCGGGCCGCGTGCTGTCCGCTCACCGCGATCCGAATCCTTACGGTGCGGGGTGACCGATCGGCCCCCTCTTCGTTCCCCCGTACGGGGGACGGGATATCTGATCTGAACCGAGGTGTACGCCATGGTGGCCCCGCCGGACAACGATGTGATCTGGGCGCGTTCCCTTCAGCACTCCCACAACGGCTCACCCGCGCTCGGCGGGGTCTCCCTGGGCATCCGCGAGGGCGAGATCCTCTCGGTGACCGGCCCGCGCGGCAGCGGCAAGACGACCCTGCTGCACTGCCTGTCCGGCCAGCTCGTGCCCGAGCAGGGCGAGGTGTGGTTCAACAGCGTCCCCGTGCACACGATGGGGCCGCGCCTGCGCGAGCGGCTGCGCCGCGACAAGTTCGGCTGGATCGCCCCCGAACCGCAGCTCGTCCCGGAGCTGAACACCTGGGAGAACACCGCCCTCCCGCTCCTGCTGCGAGGCGCCTCGCACCGGGAGGCGAAGAAGGCCGCCATGGAGTGGCTGGAGCGCCTCGACATCGGCATGTGCGCCAAGAAGCGCCCGCACACCCTCCAGCAGAGCCAGCGCCAGCGGATCTCGGTGGCGCGCGCCCTGGCCGCCGGCCCCTCGGTGATCTTCGCGGACGAGCCGACCGCGACGCTGCACCGCACCGACCGCACCCACGTCCTGCGGACCCTGACCAGCGCCGCCCGCTCGCACGGGATCACGGTGGTGCTCGCCACGCACGACGCCGAGATCGCCTCGCTCGCGGACCGGGTGGTGCCGCTGCTCGACGGGCGCCGCGTCTCCACGGTCGCCCTGCCCGCCGAAGCCGATCCGGAGGGGCGCGCGGCGTGCTCGCTCTCCGTCTAGCCCGCGGCTCCCATCCACTGGCCCTGATGCGGCGGCTGCTGGTCGCGGCCGCGTCCGCCGGGGTCGGCTTCCTGCTCCTGTGCGCCCTCGGCTACGCCGCGGGGCACCCCGCCCACTCGGCCGGTTCGGTGCTGCGGCTGCTGTGGTGCTTCGTCCCGCTGGCCGCCACCGTGCAGTTCGCCGTCGCGGTGGCCCGTACGGACCCGAGCACCCGGCCGCGCAGCGGACTGTCCGCCGTGGGCCTGGGCCCGGTGCGGCTCAGCGTGCTCGCCGCGGTCTCCACCGCCGTCTCGTGCACCCTCGGCTCGGCGGTGGCGCTGCTGTTCTTCCTCCACCTGCGCGGCGACCTGCCCGGGCTGCCGTTCGACGGTGCCGCCGCCGACCTGCTCGGCGCGGACGCCCCGCTCCCGGCCGCCGCCGTCCTGCTGCTGCTCGCCCTGGTGCCGGTGGCGGCCGCGACGGCCAGTGCGATGGCACTGCGCAGGAGCCCCGTACGGGCGTCGAGCGAGGCGGACGACACCGGCGAGCTGGTGCCCTCGGAGGAGATCCCCGCCCCCGCCGCGCCGCCGTCCGGCCTCCCCTGGGGCGTGGCCCTGACTGCCGCCGGTCTCGCCGTCGAGGCGTACGCGAGCCGGGGCGGCGCGGGCAGCCCCTTCCCGCTCCCCGGCAAGCTGGACTCCACACCGGCCTGGGTGCTCGTCGGCTGGACGCTGACGGCGATCGGCCTGGCGACGGCGGGCCCCGGCCTGACCCACCTGTGCGGCCGGCTTCTCCAGATGGCCCGCCCCGGAGCGGTACGCCTGCTGGCCGGCCGGGTCCTGATGGACGAGGCGCGACGGATCGGGCGCCCGCTCGGCATCGTCTGCGCGGTCCTCTCGGGGGTCGTCGCGGCCTTCGCGCTCTACGGGACCGGGGCGCGGCCGTTCGGCCCGCTCACCGCGCTCGGGGCGGTGCTGGTCATCGGCTGCACCACGGCGACGCTGCTCACCTCGGCCCTGGAGGCCAGGCAGGCGCGCGCCGAGACGGCCCGGGCGCTGCTGCGGCTCGGCGCCCCGGCCTCGGCGCTGCGTGCGGCGACCGCGTTGCGCGCGGCGGCGCTGCTGCTGTTCTTCGCCCCGCTCACCTGGGTGATCGCGGAGCTGGCCGCGCTGCCGCTGACGCCCTGAACACCGCTGGAAGCGGCCCCGGGACCGGCCTGGCATCCTGCCCGGCCGGTCCCGCGCGTTTCCCGCGATGAGCGTTTCGTAGCATGAGCCGCGTGGAAGGCCCGGACGAGCACAAGAGCGCCCACGGCGACGAGATCGAGTCTCTCGCCGAGTTCGACGCGGCCGTGGCCGCCGGTTCGCTGGCCGGACGCCGCCTGCAGTCCGTGGACCTGACGGACCGAAGCGCGGACCTGCTCGCCACCGACACCTCCGGCGCCGTGTTCCTGGGCTGCCCGATGGGGCCGGCCGCCGAGGAGAAGGTCCGGGCCGACGGGGCGTTCGTCTTCCCGCCGGTCCCCGGCCTGCCCTTCGACCCGTACCGGGGCCTGCTCTACTCCCCCGACGCGCTGTACGACGGCCTCGCGCGGAAGGGGTACGAGGGCACTCCGGACGCCCTGGCCCACGACTGGTTCCGGCGGACCCACTCGGACGGGGACGCGTTCGCCTCGATGCTGCGGGCGCTCCACGACGACGCGATCTCCGACGCGCTGGAGGAGGTACTGGCCGGGGCCCGGGTGGTGGGGGTGATGGGCGGTCACGCGACGGCCCGGGGCAGCGCCGGTTACGCGGCGGCGGCCCGCCTCGGCAGGACCCTGGCCCGCGGCGGGTTCACGGTGGCGACCGGGGGCGGCCCGGGTGCGATGGAGGCGGCCAACCTGGGGGCGTACGCGGCGCCGCACCCCGACGCCATGCTGGACGAGGCGTGCGCGATGCTGGGCGAGGTCCCCTCGTTCACCCCGTCGGTCACCGACTGGGCGCGGGCCGCCTTCGCGGTACGGGAGCGCTGGCCGGACGGCGGTCCGTCGGTGGCGATCCCGACCTGGTTCTACGGTCACGAGCCGCCGAACCCGTTCGCCGGTTCCATCGCCAAGTACTTCACCAACGCGCTGCGCGAGGACGGGCTGCTGGCCCGGTCGGACGCGGGCGTGATCTTCCTTCCGGGCGCGGCCGGGACCGTGCAGGAGATATTCGACAGCACCACCCCGAACTACTACGAGTCACGCGGAGAGCCCGTCCCCATGGTGCTCGTCGGCCGCGACCACTGGACGCGCGAGTTTCCCGCCTGGCCGCTCCTGCAAACCCTGGCGGCCGGCCGGAGGATGGAATCCCGCATCGCGCTGGTCGACACGGTCGAGGAAGCACCCGCCGCCCTTGCCGGACTCTCGGGGGCGTAAACGCGATATCCCGTGGGAGCCGGGCGTGGTCCTCTGCCATTCTGCTCGCCATGTCCGCACGCAGTCGAAGGCTGCCCCGGCACCTGGCCTGGCCACTCACCTCCACGGACATCAGTGAGTGTCTCGGTCCCCGCATGGCCCGGGTCAAGGATCTGGCGTTCCTCTCCGGGCACGACAGCGGGACCATCGTCCTGGGAGTGACGTGGCTCGCTCCGAACCCCCAGAACTACGGCCGCGGCGTCCACCCGGACATGGTCGGCCTACACATCGGCGTCCACCCCGTCGACGCCACCGCACGCGCTGCCACCCGCGCCGTTCTCCGGGCGCAGATCCTTCCGCAACTCCGTGAATGGGTCACGCGGGCGATCGCCGCCGATGAGACCTGGCAGCTGACCGACCACGAGTACTACTGGCACATGGCCGACGGCCGGTGCAGCGGAGCACCCGACCGGTAGCGGTGCGGGCGCGCCCGACGGTCCGCCGCGGCGCTTGACCTTGACGCGGCGGCAAGGTTTCTACTGGCGGCATGCGAATCGGAGAGATCGCCGCGCTCGTGGGGCTCACCACCCGGGCGATCCGGCACTACCACCACGTCGGTCTGCTCCCGGAACCGGAGCGGCTCCCCAACGGCTACCGGGCGTACAGCGTCCGCGACGCCGTCCTCCTCGCCCGGGTGCGCCGGCTCACCGAACTCGGCCTCGGTCTCGACGAAGTGCGTGACGTCCTCGCCGATGACGCCGGGCGCGAACTGACCGAGGTGCTGGAGGAACTCGACGCGGACCTGGCCCGCCAGGAGGCGGCCATCCGGGAGCGCCGTCGCCGGCTCGGCGTCCTGCTCGCCGAGCCGCCCGGCGCCACCGGGCCCGTCTCGCCCGCCCTCGCCGCGCTGCTGGCACAGGCCCGCACGACGGATTCGCCGAGCGCGGCCAAGGACCGCGAGTACCTCACGCTGATGGACATCCCCGGTGCCGGCAACCAGGAGATCTTCGCCGTGTTCGAGACGCTGGTCGCCGACCCCGAGGTCATCGGGCTGTACGAGCGCCTGGACGCGCTCGCCGGGGCCCCGGCCGACGATCCGCGGATCGCGCCCCTGGCGGCCGACCTGATGGCAGCCGTCCCCGAGGAACTGTTCGCAGCGATTCCGGAGGACGGGGTGGTCGTGACCGGGCTCAAGGAGGCACTGCTCGCCGAGTACACCCCCGCGCAGGCGGAAGTCGTGAGCAGGCTCATGGACGCGTTCATCGCGAGGGGCCGGCGATGAGCGACCAGCCGAAAGACACGGGGATGAGCGACCGACCGAGAGACACGGGGATGAGCGGCCCGCCGAGGAACGCGGGGATGAGCGACCGGCCGAAGGGCAGACGGGCGGCACTGGCCGCCGTGCCGGTGCCGGTCCGCCGCCTCGTCCGCCACGAGCTGGGCGCCTTCGCCTCCCTGGGGCGGTGGGTCGGGCACCGCACGCACGGTGTGCGCCCCGGGGACCTCGCCGCCGCCTACACGGGGCCGCAGACCGCGATGCTGTACGGGCTGCTCTTCGTGATGGTCGTCGAGACGGTGGGCCTGGCCCTCCTCATCCCGTGGCCGGTGGTGCACCTGGTGTTCTTGGTGCTCGACCTGTACGGCGTCGTCCTCGTGACGGCCCTGCACGCGGCCTGTGTCACCCGGCCGCACGTCGTACGTCCCGACGGCTCGCTGCGGATCCGCTACGGGGCCCTGTTCGACCTCGTCGTACCGCAGGACGCGATCGCCTCGGTCCGGGTCGACCGACGCTATCCCGAGGGCCGCCTGATCACTCTCTCCGACGACGGGGTCCTCGACCTGATCGTGGGCAGCCAGACCTCGGTGACGGTGGAGCTGAACCGGCCGCTCCCCTTCACCCGGCCGCTCGGCGCCTCGGAGACGGCCCGCACCATCCGCTTCCACGCCGACGACCCACGCGCCCTGGCCGGCGCACTCCGGCAGCCCGCCTGAGGGTGCGCGGCCCGGTCAGAACAGGGCCGGAAGCACCACGGTCTCCGAGGCGTCGAAGGTGACCCCGACCCGCTCGCCCTCCTCCGGCGTCCCGCGCAGCGAGCACTCGGCGTCCAGCACCGGGCCCCGCTCGGGGTGCAGGGTCACGGCGACATGGCTGCCCCGGAAGGTGCGCGCCCCCACGACGCAGCGCAGCCCCTTATCCGGCCCGCCGATCCGGACCCCGGCCGGCCGCACCAGCAGATCGCACGCGCCCTGCGGCGACCCGGCCGGCACCGGCACCTCGCCCCAGTCCGTGTCCGCCGCCTCCCCCTCGACGGTCGCCTCGACCACGTTGTCGAAGCCCAGGAACCGGGCCACGAAGGCGGAGGCGGGTCGCTGCCACACCTCCAGCGGGGTGCCCACCTGCGCGACGCGGCCCTCACGCATCACGACGACCCGGTCGGCCAGCGCGAACGCCTCTCCCTGGTCATGGGTGACGGCGAGCACCGTGGTGCCGAGGCGGCCGAAGAGGGCGCGCAGTTCGACGACGAGCCGTTCTCGCAGACTGCGGTCCAGCTGGCCCAGGGGCTCGTCGAGCATCAGGAGCCTGGGGCTGGGGGCGAGGGCCCGGGCGAGGGCGACGCGCTGCTGCTCCCCGCCGGAGAGCGCGGCGACGGCCCGTCGTTCGGCGCCGGGGAGGCCCACGAGGTCGAGGAGTTCGGCGACCCGGCGATCCTGTTCGCCCCGGCCGGCCCCGTGCATCCGCAGGCCGAAGGCGACGTTGGCACCGACGTCCCGGTGCGGGAAGAGCTGGTGGTCCTGGAACATCAGGCCGAGGCCGCGCTGGTGGACGGGGATGCCGTCCTGGTCGGTGCCGTCGAGCAGGACCCGGCCGCCGTCGGCCTCCTGGAGCCCGGCGACCAGACGCAGCAGGGTGGACTTGCCGCTGCCGCTCGGCCCGAGCACGCAGACGATCTCGTGGTCGGCGACCTCCAGGTCCACCCCGTCGAGCGCGGCCCGGTCGCCGAAGCGGACGGTGGCCGATTCGAGCGTCAGCATCTTCTAGAACTCCCCGGATCGGTCGGTGCGGATGCGTTCGAGCAGCAGCAGCGACACCGCGCACACGAGCATCAGGATGGTGCTGAGGGCCATGGCCTGCCCGTAGTTGAGCTCCCCGGACCGGCCGAGGAGCCGTGCCACAGCGACCGGCAGCGTCGGGTTGTCCGGCCGCGCGATGAAGACGGTCGCCCCGAACTCCCCCAGCGACACGGCGAACGCGAACCCGGCGGCGACCAGCAGCGCCCGCCGTACCAGGGGGAAGTCCACCTCGCGCCAGGCCCGCAGCGGCGAGGCCCCGAGCACCGCGGCCGCCTCGCGCAGCCGGGCGTCCACCGCCCGAAGCACCGGCAGCATGGTCCGTACGACGAAGGGCACCCCGACCAGCGCCTGGGCCAGCGGCACCAGGATCCAGGAGGTACGGAGGTCCAGCGGCGGCTTGTCCAGGGTGATCAGGAAGCCGAAGCCGACGGTGACCGCGGAGACCCCGAGCGGCAGCATCAGCAGCGCGTCGAAGCCCCGGACGAGCCGGCCGGCCCGCCGGGTGAGCGCGGCGGCGGCGAGGCCCCCGACGACCAGGGCGATCAGCGTCGCGACGAGGGCGTAACGCAGGGAGTTGCCGATGGCCTCGATCGGCGCGACGAGGAACGTACCGCTGTTGGCGTCCGCCGAGGTGAGCGCGCGGTAGTAGGCGAGGCCGGAGCCGCCGAGCGAGCGTTCCACCAGCACGGCGAGCGGCAGCAGGATCAGCAGCAGCACGCTCACCAGCACCCCGCCGAGCAGCGCCCACTGCCCGGCGCCGCTCGGCCGGCGCGCCGTCTGGGCCGGGTCGACCAGCTTCAGGGCGCGCTCCCTGCGGCGTACGGTCCACGCGTGCACGGTGAGGATCGCGCCGACGGCGGCGAACTGCACGAGCGTCAGCACGGCGGCCGTGGGCAGGGCGAGCAGTTGCGCGGTCTGCCGGTAGATCTCCACCTCCAGCGTGGAGAAGCCGGGACCGCCGAGGATCTGTACGACCCCGAAGGAGGTGAAGGTGAAGAGGAAGACCATCAGCGCGGCGGCGGCCACGGCCGGGGCGAGCGCGGGCAGGGTGACGCGCCGCCAGGCGGTGAACCTGCTCGCGCCCAGCACCCGGGCGGCCTCCTCCTGGCGCGGGTCCAGCTGCGCCCAGAGCCCGCCGACGGTCCGGACGACGACCGCGTAGTTGAAGAAGACGTGCGCCAGCAGGATCGCCCACACGGTCGTGTCGAGCCGTACGCCCCACAGGTCGTCGAGCAGCCCGCCGCGCCCGAGCAGCGCGAGGAAGGCGGTGCCCACGACGACGGTCGGCAGCACGAACGGCACCGTGACGACGGCGCGCAGCACCTGTTTGCCGGGGAAGTCGAACCGGGCGAAGACGTAGGCGCCGGGCAGCGCGATCAGCAGGGTCAGCGCGGTGGAGGCGAGGGCCTGCCAGAGCGTGAACCACAGGACGTCGCGGATCTCCGGCCGGGCCAGCACCTCGCCGAACCGGCCGAACTGCCAGACGCCGTCCGCCTTGAGCCCCCGGCCGACGATCGCGGCGACGGGGTAAGCGAAGAACACGGCGAAGAAGGCGACGGGCACGGCCATCAGGCCGAGCCGCACCGCGCTGCCGCGCCGGGCCCGGGCTCGTGCGGACCTCCCGCGCGCGCCCGGTCCGCGTACGGGGGTCTTCGTTACTTCACTACGAGCGAGGACCACGACTGGACCCACTGCTCACGGTTCTTGGCGATGGCGTCCGGGGCGACGGTCGCCGGCTTGTCCGCGGTGGCACCGAACTTCGTGAAGAGCTCCGGCACCTTGGCGTCCTTGGCGACCGGGCTGACGAACATGGTGAGCGGCATGTCCTCCTGGAACTCCTTCCCGATGAGGAAGTCCAGCAGGGCCTTGCCGCCCGCCTCGTTCTTCGCGCCGTCCAGCAGACCGGCGAACTCGATCTGGCGGAAGCACGTCCCGGTGGCGACCCCGGTGGGCGCGGTCTTGGGCTGCGGGTCGGCGTACAGCACCTCGACGGGCGGGCTGGAGGCGTAGCTGACGACGAGCGGCCGGTCGGCCTTGGCCTTCTTGCCGCCCGCGGAGCCGGAGAACTCCTCGTTGTACGCCTGCTCCCAGCCGTCGACGACCTTGACGCCGTTGTCCTTCAGCTTCTTCCAGTAGTCCTGGTAGCCGTCCTCGCCGAAGGTGGCGACGGTGCCGAGGAGGAAGCCGAGGCCGGGTGAGGAGGTCGCGGCGTTCTCGGTGACGAGCAGGTTCTTGTACGCGGGCTTCGCCAGGTCGGCGAAGGTCTTCGGCGGCGCGAGCTTCCTGTCGGCGAAGTACTTCTTGTCGTAGTTGACGCAGATGTCGCCGGTGTCGACCGGGGTGACCCGGTGCTTGTCCGCGTCCAGCTGGACATCGGCCGGGACCCGGTCGAGTCCCTTGGCCTCGTACGGCGTGAACAGGCCGTTGTCGAGGGCGCGCGAGAGCAGGGTGTTGTCGACGCCGAAGAACACGTCGCCGCGCGGGGAGCCCTTGGTCAGGATCTCCTGGTTCAGGGCGGCGCCCGCGTCCCCGCTCTTGAGGACCTTGACGGTGTAACCGGTCTCCCGGGTGAACTCCTTCAGCACGTCCTTGGAGGCGTTGAAGGAGTCGTGGCTGACCAGCGTGACGGTCTTGGAGCCGGAGCCCTCGGTGGATCCGGAGCCGGACGCCGAGTCGTCGGAACTGCCGCAGCCGGCCAGCGCGGTGAGGCCGAGCGCGGCGGCGACGGCCGCGACCGCGGCCTTCTGGGTGGTGCTCATGTGTGATTCCTCCTGGAGTGACCAGGAAGAGACGCGGCCCCGCCCGCCCACCGGCCGTAGCCGGAAGCGGGCAGGGCGCAACAGCTTGAGTATGGTCCGAACTTCCTACCCGGAATGACCCGGGCGAGGTTCAGAGGGTCTGCGGCCAACCTGTCCTTGGTGCCGCACTCTCAGCGCTGTGGCGCTCCCCTGTCGGAATATGCAGTTGATTTCGGCCCCAGGCTACACGGCCGTTTTCAGCCGGGAGCCGGGTGCCCGGGGCCGCTCGTCCTCAGCGCTCGGAGGCCGCCAGCTGCCCGCAGGCACCGTCGATCTCCTGGCCCCGGGTGTCCCGGACGGTGACCGGCACGCCGTGGGACGCGATGGCCTCCACGAACGCGCGCTCGTCCTCGGGCCGCGACGCGGTCCACTTGGAACCGGGGGTGGGATTGAGCGGGATCAGGTTGACGTGGACGCGCTTGCCCTTGAGGAGCCGGCCGAGCCGGTCCCCGCGCCAGGCCTGGTCGTTGATGTCGCGGATCAGGGCGTACTCGATGGAGATGCGGCGGCCGGACTTCTCCGCGTACTCCCACGCGGCGTCCAGCACCTCGCGCACCTTCCACCGGGTGTTGACCGGCACGAGGGTGTCGCGCAGCTCGTCGTCCGGCGCGTGCAGCGAGACCGCGAGGCGGCACTTGAACCCCTCGTCGGCGAACCGCAGCATCGCGGGCACCAGGCCGACGGTGGAGACGGTGATCCCGCGCTGCGAGAGGCCGAGGCCGTCAGGCTCGGGGTCGGTGAGCCGGCGGATGGCGCCGACGACGCGGTTGTAGTTGGCCAGCGGCTCGCCCATGCCCATGAACACGATGTTGGACAGCCGGGCGGGGCCGCCGGGGACCTCGCCGTCGCGCAGGGCGCGCATGCCGTCCACGATCTGGTGGACGATCTCCGCGGTGGAGAGGTTGCGGTCGAGACCGGCCTGCCCGGTCGCACAGAACGGGCAGTTCATCCCGCAGCCGGCCTGCGAGGAGATGCACATGGTGACCCGCTCCGGGTAGCGCATCAGGACGGACTCGACCAGCGTCCCGTCGTGCAGCTTCCACAGGGTCTTGCGGGTGGTGTCGTCGTCGCAGCTGATGTGCCGGACGACGGACATCAGGTCCGGGAACATCGCCTCGGCGAGCTTGTCCCGCGATCCGGCCGGGATGTTGGTCCACTCGGCCGGGTCGTGCGCGTACCGCGCGAAGTAGTGCTGCGAGAGCTGCTGGGCGCGGAACGGCTTCTCGCCGACCGCGGCGACGGCTTCCCTGCGCTCGGCGGGCGTTAGGTCGGCGAGGTGCCGCGGCGGCTTCTTGGCTCCGCGGGGCGCGACGAAAGTGAGTTCTCCGGGCTTAGGCATGGTTCTTCCAGTGTCGCAGACGCGCGGAGGTACCCCGGCGCGTCGGCGGTGAGGGGCCGCTCACGGGGTAACCGGGACAGCACAGGGAGTTCGCAGCCGCCGCAGGAGGTAGGTGCCGTGCACACCGTCAAGCACTGGTTCAACGACAGCCTGCTCGGGCAGGGCCTGCTGGTCCTCGCGCTCGGTGTGGGCCTGAACGCACTGTTACGCCACGACGAGCATCCGGCCGTGTGGCTGGTCCAGGCCCTCTTCTACACCGTCGTCGTGATGGTGGCCGTGGCCCTCCAGCGGCGGCGGACGAGCCGGGCGACGGGCGCGTCCCCGGGTGCCATCGCCGGTCTCGACCGCAAGATCCGCCACCGTGAGGTGCCGAACGACCCCGAGGAACGGGCCGTGATGCGGCGACTGGTCGACGAGCATCTGGGGAAGATCGAACGGGGCAGGCGGTGGCTCCCGTTCTGGATGGCGTTCATGGGCGTGATCGTCGTGGCCATGTTCGTACTCGCCGCCACCAGCGGCGGCTCCCTGCTGTTCCCGCTGGCCTTCGCCGTGTTCATGGCGGCGTTCTGCGCCTGGATCCTGTGGATGCGCCGCCGGTCGCTGGCGCTGAACCGCGGCATGCGGAAGGCACTGCGCGAGCGCGGCTGACGCCACATGGCTGAGGGGCCACCGCTCGCGAGCGGTGGCCCCTCAGCCATGTGTGCGGTCCGGTCTCAGCCGGAGCCGACGAACAGCACCAGCAGCAGCCAGACCACCGGGGCGGTCGGCAGCAGCGAGTCCAGCCGGTCCATGATCCCGCCGTGGCCGGGCAGCAGCGTTCCCATGTCCTTGATGCCGAGGTCCCGCTTGATCATCGACTCGCCCAGGTCTCCGAGGGTGGCGCTGGCAGCGACCGCGAGGCCCAGCAGCAGCCCCTGCCACCAGGAACCGTCGTCGATCAGGAACTGCATGCACAGCGCACCGGCCACCATGGCGAAGGCGACCGCCCCGAACAGGCCCTCGCGGGTCTTGCCGGGGCTGATGCGCGGAGCGAGCTTGTGCTTGCCGAACCGCCAGCCGACCGCGTACGCCCCCGTGTCGCTGACCACGGTCAGCAGCAGGAAGGTCAGCACCCGCTGCGGCCCGTCGTCGGCCCTCAGGAGCATGGCGACGAAGGTGGCCAGGAAGGGCACGTAGAACGCGGCGAAGATGCCCGCCGTGACATCCCTGAGATAGTCCTCGGGCGGCTGCGCCATCCGCCAGACAAGGACCGCCAGGGCGGTCAGGGCCATGGCGACCCAGGCGCCCTCGGCCCCGCGCGCGTACCCGGCGACGACCATGGCGGCACCGCCGGCCGCGAGCGGTACGAGGGGCGCCTTGATGCCCTTGCGCTCCTCCAGGCGGGAGGTCAGCTCCCACAGCCCCACCACGACGGCGAGCGCGATGACGCCGACGAAGACGGCCTTGACGACGAAGAGCGAGACGACGACCAGAGCACCGAGCCCCAGGCCGACCCCTATGGCGGCTCCCAGGTCCCGGCCCGCACGCTTCTTCTGCGGAGGCGGGGGAGGCGGCGGCGCGGTGGGCATGGGCTCCTGCGGCTTCTCGTCGCGGAACAGGGGGCCGCCGCTCAGGCGTCCGGCCCCCTGGTCCCGGTGATCACGGTCTTCAGCGTCTCTACCTGCGTCGGGAACGTCCGGCACGATGGGCATGGGCCGAGTCTGCTGGGCGTCATGCACATCGTAGGCAGGACCCGCCGCAGCACCCTGCATCTCCGGCGCGACCCGGTGGCCGGCGCCCTGCGGAGCGCCCCAGGAGGAGTCGTTCATCAGACTTCGAGCAGCTCGGCTTCCTTGTGCTTCAGCAGCTCGTCCACCTGCGCGACGTACTTCGCGGTGGTGTCGTCGAGCTCCTTCTCGGCGCGGCGCACCTCGTCCTCGCCGGACTCCTTGTCCTTGACCAGCTTGTCGAGCGCTTCCTTGGCCTTGCGGCGGACGGCCCGGATCGAGATCTTGGAGTCCTCGGCCTTGGTCTTCGCGACCTTGATGTAGTCGCGGCGGCGCTCCTCGGTCAGCTCGGGGAAGTTGACCCGGATGATGTTGCCGTCGTTGCTCGGGTTGACGCCGAGGTCCGAGTCGCGGATGGCCTGCTCGATGTTGCGCAGCGCGGTCTTGTCGAACGGCGTCACGACGGCCATACGGGGCTCGGGCACCGAGAACGAGGCCAGCTGGTTGATCGGGGTCGGCGCGCCGTAGTAGTCGGCGACGATCTTGTTGAACATCGCCGGGTGCGCACGGCCGGTACGGATCGCGGCGAAGTCCTCTTTCGCCACGACGACGGCCTTCTCCATCTTCTCCTCGGCCTCGAGGAGGGTTTCTTCGATCACCACGTGCTCCTGCGTGTCTTGAACGGGCCCGGCGGGCCCGGCGGGTCCTGCGTCGCGTCCTCACCTGCACGGTGTCCGACCGGCAGGCCGTTGTCCATCTTCCGGGGCGGTCCCGCGCCCCGGGCCCACCGGGGCTCACCGGTGGGGGCACCCGTTGTCAGGCGCGGGTGTCCTGGTCGCTCACGAGCGTGCCGATCTTCTCACCCTTGACGGCGCGGGCGATATTGCCGGTGGCCGTGAGCTCGAAGACGAGGATCGGCAGCTCGTTGTCACGGCAGAGCGTGATGGCGGTGGCGTCGGCGACCTTGAGGTCGCGGGCGAGCACCTCGCTGTACTCCAGCGCGTCGAACTTCACCGCGGCGGGGTTGGTCTTCGGGTCGGAGTCGTAGACCCCGTCCACGCCGTTCTTCCCCATGAGCAGCGCTTCGGCGTCGATCTCCAGGGCGCGCTGGGCGGCGGTGGTGTCGGTGGAGAAGTAGGGCATGCCCATGCCGGCGCCGAAGATGACGACCCGCCCCTTCTCCAGGTGCCGGACGGCGCGCAGCGGGATGTACGGCTCCGCGACCTGGCCCATGGTGATGGCGGTCTGGACGCGGGAGTCGATGCCCTCCTTCTCCAGGAAGTCCTGGAGGGCGAGGCAGTTCATCACGGTGCCGAGCATGCCCATGTAGTCGGAGCGGGCCCGGTCCATGCCGCGCTGCTGGAGCTCCGCGCCGCGGAAGAAGTTGCCGCCGCCGATGACGATCGCGATCTCCGCGCCGTCCCGGACGACGGCCGCGATCTCGCGGGCGATGGCGTGCACGACGTCGGGGTCGACACCGAGGCCCCCGCCGCCGGCGAACGCCTCTCCGGACAGCTTCAGCATGAAGCGTCCGCGCACCTTGCCGTCCTCGCGCTTGTCGTCGTCTTTGGCGGCGTCCGCGCCCTTGTTCATGGGGATTCTCCTCGTGCACATACGAAGAAGGCCATTGCCGGTGGGTCTGGTGTCCCTTGCGGCAATGGCCTCCTCGTCAGATCTGCGGTCGTACGGCGGTGTGCGGCCGTCGACTGCACCAGACCCTACCGGGTCCGCCGTTTTTCGCGGACGGACTCAGATGCCGACCTTGATACGCGTGAAGCGCTTCAGGGTCACACCGGCCTCGTCCAGAACCTTCTGGACCGACTTCTTGTTGTCCAGCGCGTACGGCTGGCCGAGGAGGGTGGCCTCCTTGAAGAAGCCGTTGACGCGACCCTCGACGATCTTCGGGAGGGCGGCCTCGGGCTTGCCCTCGGCGCGGGTGGTCTCCTCGGCGACGCGGCGCTCGGCCTCGACGACCTCGGCCGGGACGTCCTCGCGGGAGAGGTACTTCGGCGCGAAGGCGGCGATGTGCTGGGCGAGGCCCTTGGCCAGGTCGGCGTCGGCCTTGTCCAGCTCGACCATGACACCGATCTGCGGGGGCAGGTCGGGCATGGTGCGGTGCATGTAGACCGAGACGAAGGCACCCTGGAACTGCGCGAAGCGGTCCAGGACGATCTTCTCGCCGAGGTTGGCGTTGGCCTCGTCCACGTACGCCTGGACGGTCTTGCCGGGCTCGATCTCGGAAGCGAGCAGCGCCTCCAGGTCGGCCGGGGAGGTCGCGGCGACGTGCGCGGCCAGCGCGTTGGCGACGGCCTGGAACTTGTCACCCTTGGCGACGAAGTCGGTCTCGCACTTCAGCTCGACGAGGACACCGGAGGTGCTGTCCTCGGAGACGAGGGAGACGACCGCGCCGTTCTCGGCGGAACGGCCCTCGCGCTTGGCGACGCCCTTCTGGCCCTTGATACGGAGCGCCTCGACGGCGCCGTCGACGTTGCCGTCGGCCTCGTCGAGCGCCTTCTTGCAGTCCATCATGCCGGCGCCGGTGAGCTCGCGGAGCTTCTTGACGTCAGCGGCGGTGTAGTTCGCCATGAGTCTGTGTTCTCTCTCGAAGTCTGAAAGATCTACGGGTGGACGGCGGGGGCGGTGCCAGTGCACCGGCCCCCGCCGTCTTCAGCCGTGACGGGTGTCAGGCCTGCTCGGCGTCCGCGTCCGCGGCCGGGGCCTCGGCCTCGGCCTGCTCGGCGGCGATGGCCTCCGGCTTCGCGTCGGCGTCGGCGTCCTTCTCGGTCTCGGCGGAGGACTGGACCTCGGCGTCGGCCTTCTTGTCGCCCTCGAGCAGGTCACGCTCCCACTCGGCGAGGGGCTCGCCGGCGGCCTTCTCGCCCGGCTTCGAGTCGCCGGTCGCGGCACCGGAGCGGGCGATGAGGCCCTCGGCGACGGCGTCGGCGATCACGCGGGTGAGCAGCGTGACGGAGCGGATCGCGTCGTCGTTGCCCGGAATCTTGTAGTCGACCTCGTCGGGGTCGCAGTTGGTGTCGAGGATCGCGACGACCGGGATGTGGAGCTTGCGCGCCTCACCGACGGCGATGTGCTCCTTCTTGGTGTCGACGACCCAGACGGCGCTCGGCACCTTCTGCATCTCGCGGATACCACCGAGGGTCTTCTCCAGCTTGGCCTTCTCGCGGGAGAGGACCAGGAGCTCCTTCTTGGTGAGGCCGGAGGCGGCCACGTCCTCGAAGTCGATGAGCTCGAGCTCCTTCAGACGCTGAAGGCGCTTGTAGACGGTGGAGAAGTTGGTGAGCATGCCACCGAGCCAACGCTGGTTGACATACGGCATGCCGACGCGCGTCGCCTGCTCGGCGATGGCCTCCTGGGCCTGCTTCTTCGTACCCACGAACATGATGGAGCCGCCGTGCGCGACGGTCTCCTTGACGAACTCGTAGGCGCGGTCGATGTACGACAGCGACTGGAGCAGGTCGATGATGTAGATGCCGTTGCGCTCGGTGAAGATGAAGCGCTTCATCTTCGGGTTCCAGCGACGGGTCTGGTGACCGAAGTGGACGCCGCTTTCCAGCAGCTCCCGCATCGTGACGACGGCCATGGCCGTACTCCTTGAGGTACTCGGTTATCGCGGCAGCAGGTTTGCTGTCGCGCCTGACGTCCCGGCGCGCCTGCCACAAGGGACCGAGGGGCGCGGCCACCTCCGCTGAGCGGGTGGTGGCGGGGCGTGCGAAGTCGACCCGGTGACCCGGGCCGCAGAAGAAGTGTACGGGACCGTCCGGGTCCCGGGTGACGGCGCTGTCCACAACCGGCGGGTAGTCCACAGATCCGGCTCATGATCCCCACGCGGCCGGGGGCCGGGGGACGGTGGTGCCATGCGAATCACATGCGAACGGACGCGGTGGTGGCTGCCCTGGGCCGTGGTGCTCGCCGCGCTGACGGCGTGGGGCGGGTGGCCGGGTGCCGCCGTGGCGGCGGACGCCGACGGACGTGTCTGGCCCCTGGCGGGGCGCCCGTCGGTGGTACGGGGGTGGGAGCCGCCCGCCGGTCCGTACGGGCCGGGCCACCGCGAGGCGGACCTGGCCGCGGCCCCGGGCACCGAGGTGCTGGCCGCCGCGGGGGGCCGGGTCTCGTTCGCGGGCACGGTCGCCGGCCGCGGGGTGCTCTCGGTCGAGCTCGCCGGGACGGGGGACCCGCCCCTGCGGACCACGTACGAGCCGGTGCGCCCGCTCGTCGCGAAGGGCGACGAGGTCGCGGTGGGCCAGACGGTGGCCGTGCTGGAGGCGGGGCCGTCGCACTGCGCGGCGGGATGCCTGCACTGGGGCCTGCGCCGCGGGGACGCCTATCTGGACCCGCTGTCGCTGCTGCCCCCGTCGTTGCTGCGTCACGGCCCGTCGCGGCTGCTGCCGGTGTTCGGGGTGCCGTTGCCGGATGCGGGGGTGGTGTCGGGTGCGGGGGTGTCGGCCGGACACGAACCCGCCGGGTCCGCCTGCTGGTGGTGCTCGGGGTGCCGTGGTGGCGGCGTCAGTCCCGGGTGGCGGCGCCCCGGACGCCGTCGAGGATCATCGCGACGGCGGTGTCGGCGATGACACCGGGCCGCTCCGCCACGCTCAGTTCGATACGCCGGACCGCCGCGTCCACGGAGCCCTGCAGGAGCATCGCGGCGAGGCGGGGCTCCTCGTGACCGAGGTCGCCGAGCGCCTCGACGATCATGGCGATCAGACCGCCGTGCGCGGCCCGGATCTTCTCGCGGGCGCCCGCGTCCAGCTCGCTGGCGGAGATGGCGACCACGGCCCGGTGGCGCCGGTCCCCGACGAGGTCGAGCTGGCGCCGGACGTACGCCTCGATCTTTTCCTCGGGCGTGCCCGCGCGCTCCATCGCGCTCTCCACCTCGGACGCCCAGACGGGGAAGTCGACGGCGCAGAGCTCCTCGACGACGGCGGCCCGGGAGCGGAAGTACTCGTAGACGGAGGACCGGGCGAGGCCCGTGCGTTCGGCGAGGGCGGGGAAGGTCAGCGCTTCCGTGCCCCCTTCGGACAGCAGGGAGCGCGCTGCGTCCAGGAGGGCGCCGCGCTGCATGGTCCGGTGCTCGGCCACGGAGGCCGCTCGAATCCTGGGCACGCCTCCACTCTACGGCGACCCCCACCCCGAGGTACGCCCACGCCCCCGAGGTGGCCGAACCGGTGCGCCCGACGGGTCTGGCGACGCGCGGCCGGGGGCGGCCCGGCACCGCGCACGGCGCCCCGCCGCCCCCGGCCCGCAGGCGCCTCGCCCCTCGGCGCGCGCCCGGGGCCTCAGCGGCCCGCGTCCGCCAGCTTCGCGCGGAGCTGGAGCACCGACTTGGTGTGGATCTGGCTGACCCGGCTCTCGGTGACCCCGAGGACGTTGCCGATCTCGGCGAGGGTCAGGCCCTCGTAGTAGTAGAGCGTGACGACCGTCTTCTCACGGTCCGGGAGGGTGTTGATCGCCCGCGCGAGGAGCCGTCTCAGCTCGCGGTCCTCCGCCACCTCCACCGGGTCGTCGGCGGCGGTGTCCTCCAGCGTGTCCATGAGGCTCAGCCGGTCGCCGCCCTCGCCGCCGACATGGAGCAGCTCCTCCAGCGCCACCACGTTGGCCAGGGACAACTGGCTGAAAACCGCGTGCAGTTCGTCCAGCGTGACGTCCATCTCCGCCGCGACCTCCGCCTCGGAGGGGGTACGGCGCAACTGCGCCTCCAGCGTGGCGTAGGCGCGTTCGACGGCGCGCGCCTTCTGCCGCACGGAGCGCGGAATCCAGTCCAGCGCCCGGAGTTCGTCGATCATCGCGCCGCGGATGCGGGTGATCGCGTACGTCTCGAACTTGATGGCCCGTTCGATGTCGAACTTCTCGATCGCGTCGATCAGTCCGAACACCCCGGACGAGACGAAGTCCGCCTGCTCGACGTTGGACGGCAGCCCCACGCTCACCCGCCCGGCGACGTACTTCACCAGGGGCGAGTAGTGCAGGATCAGCTGCTCCCGCAGCCGTCCGTCGCCCGTCGTCTTGTACGAACGCCACAACTCGTCGAGCGAGGACGGGGCGGGAGGGCGCACAGTGCCACGCGCAGCCGGTGGAACTGCCGCGCGGTCAGACCCGGAGGTGTGCTGGGGCATGTGGTGCCTTGAGCCGTTCTGCCGTGAAGTACTGGGACTTGTCTCTGGGGCGGAATCCTTGTGAGCGTAGCGTGACTGAGTTGTCGCGGTGCGCGCAGGATAGAGGATGGGGGCCGTGCGCTCACGGGCGTACGGACCTGACGCGCGACCCGGCCGCGGACATGACAGCCCGGCGGGGTGCGGCCAGGTCGGGCACCCGGGGCCGTCGCCGCAGGCATCGGCCCCGGAGCCACCGTCGAAGCGCCGCCGAGGTCATCGGGCTCACCTTTTCACCCGAATGCTCCAGATCAAGAACCGCCTCGCCGCGCGTCGTCCCGGCAAGTCGCCCGCTGCGTCAACCTCCATCCCTCGCCCTCGCGTTCGACGAATCCCAGTGAGTGCAGTTCGTACAGCTTGCCGAGGGCCTCGTCGGCGCTCGTCCCGGCGGCGCGCGCCACCTCCCTCGCGTCTACGGCGGTACGGGCGGGCAGCGCGTCGAGCACCCTCCCGGCGACGGCGCCGAGCAGGTCGCGGGCCACCACCGGGCCCCTCCTGGACGGCGCCAGGTCCCCGATGTCCCCCACCAGCTCGACGACTTCGGCGGCGTCCGTCACCAGCACCCCGTCCCCGCGCAGCAGTTCGTGGACACCGGCCGACAGGCCACTGGTCGCCGGCCCCGGAACCCCCATGGTGAATCGCCCCAACCGCTGTGCGACCCGCGCCGTGACCAGGGAACCGCTGCGGTACTCCGCCTCCACGACCACCGTCCCCCGCGTCAACGCCGCGATCACCCTGTTCCGCAGGATGAACCGGCTGCGCGTGGGGTGCTCGGACGGCGGCAGCTCCCCGATGACGAGCCCCTGCCCGGCCACCCGCCCGATCAGCTCGGCGTGCCCGCGGGGGTAGGCCACGTCCACCCCGCATGCCAGCACCGCCATCGTCGCGCCGCCGGCGGCCAGCGCGCCCCGGTGCGCCGCCCCGTCCACCCCGAAGGCGGCGCCCGAGACCACCACCCAGCCCCGCTCCGCGAGGCCCGCGCCCAGCGTCGTCGCCATGTGCGCCCCGTACGGTGTGCAGGCCCGGGCGCCGACCACCGCGACCGAGCGCAACGCCCACAGCCGCAGGTCGGGCCCGCCCCGCACCCACAGCCCGGTCGGCCTTGCGTCGCCCAGGTCGTCGAGCTGGGTCGGCCACTCCCGGTCGCCCGGGCAGACGAAGCGCCCGCCGACCGCCGCGACCGCGGCCAGATCGCGCTCGGGATCGACGCCCGCCGCCCGGAGCCGGCAGCCGGCCAGCCGCCGCACGGTCATGCCGCTCAGCCGCTCGGCCTCCCCGCCCGGGTCCGTGATCCGGCGCCAGAGCTCCACGGCACCGCACTCCCGCAGCCACCGCCCGCCCCGCTCGTCCCCCGGCTCCAGCACCCGCGTCAACGCCGCCCTGGCCAGCCGCTCCGGCGCTGCCACACCGCCGGCCGCCCCCGCGTCCGCCCCGTACGCGAGCCCCGCTCCCCCGCACGCCGTCATGCCGCCCCCGCCCCGAGCGCCGCCCCGCGCGGGATGCCGCTGCGCAGCTCCAGGGCCGTCATGACGTCGGCGGCCTCCGGGCGGCCCGCGCCACGCAGGTCCGCGATAGTCCACGCGACCCGTAGCACCCGGTCCAGGCCGCGTGCCGTGAGCAGCCCGCGCTCCATGTCCCGCTCGGCCACCATCAGCGCGCCCGGAGCCACGGCCAGCCGGGTCCGCAGCTCGTGGCCGGGCACCTCGCTGTTCGTCGTCCACGGGGTGCCGGCCAGCCGCTCGGCCGCCCGTGCCCGGGCCTCCAGCACCCGGGCGGCGACGGTCTCGGTGGTCTCGCCCCGGCCGCCCCGGCCGCCCCGGCCCATCAGGTCCTCGCGCGTGACCGGTTCGACGGCGACCCTGAGGTCCACCCGGTCGAGCAGCGGCCCGGAGAGCCTGGCATGGTAGCGCCGCACCGCCGACGGCGGGCACTCGCAGCCGGCCCCGCTCAGGGTGTGCCGCCCGCACGGGCACGGGTTGGCGGCGAGCACCATGAGGAACCGGGCCGGCAGCCGCACCACACCGGCGCTACGGGCCACCACGACGTGCCCGGACTCCAGCGGCTGGCGCAACCCGTCCAGGGCCTTCACGGAGAACTCCGGCGCCTCGTCCAGAAAGAGAATCCCGCGATGAGCGAGGGAGACGGCGCCCGGCCTGGGCAGCCCGTTTCCCCCGCCGACCAGCGACTGCATCGTGGCCGAGTGGTGCGGCGCGCAGTACGGCGCCCGGGAGACCAGCGGCTCGCCCGGCGGCAGGATGCCGGCCACCGAGTGCACGGCGGTCACTTCGAGGGACTCCTGCCGGGTGAGCGGCGGGAGGATCGCGGGCATCCGCTCGGCCAGCATCGTCTTGCCCGCGCCCGGCGGGCCGGTCAGCAGGAGGTGGTGGCCGCCGGCCGCGGCGATCTCCAGGGCCTTGCGGGGCCGCTCCTGGCCCGCCACGTCCGCCAGGTCCGGCCGGGCGCCCTCCCCCGCCGCGGGACCCCTGGTGAGGCCGGTGCCCAGTCCGGCGCCGGGCACCATCAGTCCGGCGAGCATGGGGTCGGGGCGGCCCTCCTCGTGCGCCCGCCGCTCGTCCGGCACCGGCTCGTCGCAGAGCACCGCGATCAGCTGCCGCAGGCTGCGCACCCCGAGCACGGAGACGCCGGGCACGAGGGCCGCCTCGCCCGCGGTCTGCTCCGGGACCACCACCTGCCGGTAGCCGGCGTCGGCCGCCGCCAGGACTGCGGGCAGCACGCCCCGTACTGGGCGCACCCGGCCGTCCAGGCCCAGCTCGCCGATCATCACCACGTCGTCGATGGACGCCGGGTCGATCCGCTCCGCCGCCCCGAGCACCGCACACGCGACGGCGAGGTCGAAACCGGAGCCGCCCTTGGGCACCGAGGCCGGGGAGAGCCCCACGGTGAGCTTCTTCTGCGGCCACTCCGCCCCGGAGTTGACCACGGCCGCCCTGACCCGGTCCCGGCTCTCCACCAGGCTCTTGTCCGGCAGCCCCACCAGGGTGAACGCCGCCACCCCGGCCTCCAGGTCCGCCTGGACCTCCACCACCACGCCCTCGACGCCCACCAGGGCCACCGAGCAGGCACGCGCGAACCCCATCTCAGGCCACCCCCCGCGCATGCTCGGCCAGGGGCGCGCCGCGCTCGGGCAGCACCACACCGACCAGGTCGATGCGCACCCCGCCCGGCGGCGGGCCGCCGTGCCGGTCCAGCCAGAGCGCGGCCAGCCGTCGCAGCCGGTCCGCCTTGGACGGGGTGACCGCGGCCATCGGATGCTCGAACGCGCCCGCTCTGCGGGTCTTCACCTCGCAGATGACGAGCGCGTCACCGTCCATCGCGACGATGTCGATCTCACCGGCGCGACAGCGCCAGTTCCGTTCCAGTACGGACATGCCGGCGTCGGCCAGCAGCCGCGCCGCCAGGTCCTCGCCGTACCGCCCGAGAGCCCCCCGTGCGTTCATATCGGCACCACCTCCGGCACCGACTCTGACGCATTCGCCCTACTTCAGTGGATCTTGGTGGACAAGCGGGCGATTGTGGATAACTCAGCCACCCGGAAGTTCGAGATCGCTCTTGTTGAGCTCCTCGATGTTGACGTCCTTGAACGTCAGCACCCGTACCTGCTTGACGAACCGTGCGGGCCGGTACATGTCCCACACCCAGGCGTCCGCCATGGACACCTCGAAGAAAACCTCGCCCTGGACCGAGTGCACCTGCATCTCGTAGTCGTTGGTGAGGTAGAAGCGCCGTTCGGTCTCGATCACATATTTGAACAGACCGACGACGTCGCGGTACTCCCGGTAGAGCTTCAGCTCCATCTCGGTCTCGTACTTCTCGAGGTCCTCGGCGCTCATTGGCATGTTCCCCTTCAGCCGTGCGTTTCCCCATTGTGCGCCAGGCTCCGGCGCCCCGGCCGTCAGGCGCTTTCGGGGGCCAGAACCACCGGCGTACGCGGAGGCCCCTCGTCGAGCAGCCTCCGGAGCAGGTCGGCGAGCCCGGTCGGGTACACCGTCTCACGCGCCGACGACAGTTCGGCGGAGGTCCACCACCTCAGACCCGTGACACTGCGGCGTTCCAGCCATGTGTGGCCGCTGGTGTCCGTGGCGGTCTGTGCCGTACGGGCGAGGAAATACCACTCGTCCTGGTCCCAGCGCCTGCCGTCGAAGGGGAAGGAGCACCGGCGCCGCCAGATCACCGGCCCCAGTTCGACGTCGGTGATCCCGGTCTCCTCGGCCAGCTCGCGCAGCGCGGCCCGCTCGTGGGTCTCGTCGCCCTCCAGGCCGCCGCCCGGGGTGAACCACCAGGTGCGGTCCGGGTCCTCCGGTTCGAAGCCGTGCATCAGCAGAATGCGGTCGTCCGGGTCGAGGAGCACCAGGCGGGCGACCCTGCGGACCTCAGCGGGCACCGGCGGCCGCCTTCGGCTGCGCGCTCCGCTTCGGCTTGGAGGAACGGGCCGCGAGCGGGCCGTACACCGCGCCGCCCAGGATCAGCACCATGCCCACGCCCATGGCCGTCAGCTGGAGCTTCAGCGGCCCGGACGAGGAGACGCCGCCCGGCAGCGCGGCGAAGGCCTCGGGCCGGCCGACCATGGAGCCCAGCGGCCAGACGACGGCGTCGACGCGGGCCTCCACGGAGTCGCTGGGCACCGCGCCGTGGGTGGCGTCCTCCAGATGGACCCGGGAGTCCAGCGAGACCGTGCGGTCGTCGCCCAGCAGGAAGAGCCGGCCCTTCGGGACCTCCGAGGTGAAGTCCTCGCCCGAGGCCCGGCCGGTCGACTTCAGATACGGCTCGTCGATGGGTATGCCGTTGACGGTGAGGCGGCCGTCCTTGTCGCAGCAGGCGATCTTGTCGCCGCCGGTCCCGACGACCCGCTTCACCATCGGCATGTCGCCCCACTCCGGATCGGTGAAGACGACCACGTCACCGCGCCGGACCTCGCTGCCGTCCACCCGCTGCGCGAGGACCTTCTCGCCCGCGTTCACCGTCGGGGTCATCGACCCGGTGGGCACCGTGTAGGGCCGGTAGATCAGCGCCCCCCAGACGAAGCCGCCGAGGAAGAGCACGCAGCCGAGGGCCACGGCCACCCCGGACAGCTTGCTGCCGAGCCGGCCGCGGCCGTCATCCGTACGACCTGTTGCACCCATACCGGCGTCCCCCATCGGAGATCGACAATCGCTGATCCGCGTGGGCACCCTACCCGGCAGTACGCCCGGAGGTCAGCCTCCGCCCGCGCCGGATGACGAACGGGAGCGCGCCCGCGACCCCGAGGACGCCCGGTGCGGCCCCGGCCGCGGCGCTGATCCCGGGCTGGTCGAAGGTGTCCGGGACGGAGAGCACCGACCAGCGGTTCACCGGCCAGGCGATGACGACCGCCCGGCCCACGACCTGGCCCACCGGCACGAAGCCCTTGTTGACGTCATCGGTGTGGTAGCGGGAGTCCGACGAGTCCTGGCGGTGGTCGCCCATCACCCAGATCTTGCCGTCGGGCACCTTGAACGGCCCGAAGGGCATGTCGTCGCAGGCGCTGTTGCCCTCGAAGATGTACGGCTCGTCGAGCGCCTTGCCGTTGACCTCGACCGGGCCGCCCTTCTTGCACTCCACCGTGTCCCCTGCGACCGCGATCGTGCGCTTGATCAGGTCCTTCTCCTCGGCGGACGGCATCAGCCCGACGAAGCTCAGGAACTTCTGCACGGCGTTGGGCTTCGGGGTCGGCTCGTCCTTCAGCCAGCCGTCGGGGTCGTGGAAGACGACCACCTCGCCGCGCTCCGGCTCCGAACCGAACCACGGCGTCAGCTTGTCCACCAGCACCCGGTCGCCCCGCTGCAGCGTGTTCTGCATCGAGTCCGACGGAATCGAGAACGCCTGCACCAGAAACGTCTTGATCAGCAGCGCCAGGACCAGCGCGATCCCGATGAGGAGCGGCAGCTCCTTCCAGAACGGGCGGGGGTTCTTCTTCTTGCTCCTGGCGCCGGTGCCGTCCGTACCGTCGTCGGTCCCGCTGTCCGTACCGGCGTCCGTGCTGCCTTCCGGTTCGGCGGCGGACGGCTCGGCGGAGGACGCCTCCCGCTCGGACCGTGCTCCGTCTGTCACGTCGCTCACGCGTCATTCCTCACTGTGCCGACGGTCGCGGTCCGGCGCCGCCTGCGCCAGAGCACCAGGGGTACGGCGCCCGCGAGGCCGATCGCCCCGGGCGCCGCGGCAGCGGCCGCCGCGTTGATGCCCGGCTGGTCGAAGGTCTTCGGGACCGGGAGGGTCGCCCACCGGCTGACCGGCCACGCGATCACGATGGCCCGGCCCACGACCTCGTCGTTGGAGACGGTGCCGCCGCCCGGCAGGTTCTGGTGGTAGCGCGAGTCCAGGGAGTTCTGCCGGTGGTCGCCCATCACCCAGATCCGGCCCTCGGGGACCTTGATCGGGCCGAACGGCTGGTCGTCGCAGGCGCTGTTGCCCTCGAAGATGAAGGACTTGTCGTCGAGCGACTTGCCGTTGACCTCGACCGGCCCGCCCTTCTTGCACTCCACCGTGTCACCGCCGATCGCGATGACCCGCTTGATCAGGTCCTTCTCCTCGGCCGAGGGCATGAGACCGATGAAGCTGAGGAACTTCTGCACCGCGTTCGGCTCGGGTGCCTGGGTGTCCTCCAGCCAGCCGCCCGGGTCGTGGAAGACGACGACCTCGCCGCGCTCCGGCTCCGAACCGAACCACGGCGTCAGCTTGTCCACCAGCACCCGGTCGCCACGCTGCAACGTGTTCTGCATCGAGTCCGACGGAATCGAGAACGCCTGCACCAGAAACGTCTTGATCAGCAGCGCCAGGATCAGGGCGACGCCGATGAGGAGGGGCAGTTCCTTCCAGAAGGGGCGGGGGTTCTTCTTCCTGGCCGCGCTGGAGCCGGACGCGCCGCCGTCACTCTCCGTCCCGCTCGCCGCCGTCCCGTCGTCCGCCGCACCGGCGGACCCGGAATGGGCCGAAGCGCCCGGACGGTCCTCGGGTTCGTCGTGTCCGGATCGTGCGCCGACCGCCAAATCCCCCACATCCACTCCTTACTCCGTGCCACCGCCTGCGTCCTAGCCGATGCAGGCCCACCACTCCCATAACGAGCGGGAGTTCCGCAGGGGTCGGGAGCCGGATCAATCCGTTGGGATCCTGGGACACACTATTCGACGGTCCCGAGGCGGCAGCCGTACCGGCGCGCGGGTCCGGGACCGAGGCGAACGCCGCGCGTTCCTCCAGGCCGGCCCAGTGCCCGAAGGGCCAGACGATCCACTTCGCCCGCCCCACGACCGCCTTCTCGGAGATCGTGCCGTCCGCCGTCTTGTCCATGTGGAAGCGTGAGTCGGCGGAATTGGAGCGGTGGTCCCCCATCACGAAGAGGCGGCCCGCCGGAACCTTTACCTCGAATTTGATGGTGGAGGGAGCGTCCCCGGGGAAAACATAGGGTTCCTCGACGGCCATGCCGTTGACGGTGAGCCTGCCGTCCGGCACGCAGCACTTCACGGTGTCGCCCCCGACGGCCACGACCCGCTTGATCAGGTCCTGCTCGTCGTCCGACGGCAGCAGCCCGACGAAGGTGAGCGCCTGCTTCACCTGCTTCACGACGACGGGCGGATCGCCCTTGCTCACCGGGTTCGGCGGCGGCCAGTCGGACGGGTTGCGGAACACCACGACGTCCCCGCGCTGCGGCTTCGACCCGAACCAGGGCGTCAGCTTGTCGACGAGGACCCGGTCGCCGATCCGGATGCTCTGCTCCATCGACCCGGACGGGATGACGAATGCCTGCACCAGGAACGTCTTGAGGACCAGGGCGATCAGCAGCGCCACCGTGATGAGCAGGGGTATCTCCCGCACCGCCGATCTGCGCCGCCTCCGCTTCACCTTGCGGGCCAGCTTCCGCCGCTCCGCCCGGGTGGGCAGCGACCGCGGGCCCTCGTCCGGCGCCGCGGTCCCGTGCGTCGGCGCGCCACGCCGCCCGTGGCTACCCATGCGACGGACCGGCCGCCGGTACGGAGTCGAACGCGCCGGTGTCCGGCAGCGATCCCAGCCGGCCCAGCGGCCAGCCGTACCAGTCGACCCGCCCGATCACCCGGGCCACCGGCACCACGCCGCCGCCCGGCTCGCCCAGGTGGTCGCGGGAGTCGCGGGAGCGGCTGCGGTGGTCGCCCATCATCCAGAGGGTGCCGTCCGGCACCACGATGTCGAAGGGGACCTTGGAGGGCGCGTCACCGGGGAAGAGGTAGTCCTCGTCCAGCGGCCGGCCGTTCACCTCGATCCGGTCCCGCGCGTCGCAGCAGACCACCCGGTCGCCCCCCACGCCCACCACCCGCTTCACGAAGTCGGTCCCGGGGGGCTCGGCGAGCCCGAGGGAGGCCGCCGCCCCGTGCAGCAGCCCGGTGACCGGGTTCTGCTCCGTTCCCTCGCGTACGAAGGAGCCGGTGCCGTCGAAGACCACCACGTCACCGCGACGGGGTTCGGCCCCGAAGCGGTACGCCAGCTTGTCGACGAGCACGCGGTCGCCCACCCGGAGCGTGGGCTCCATGGAACCGCTGGGGATCAGGAAGGGCTGCACGACGAAGTTGCTGAAGAGGAACACGGACACCGCGCAGAGGGCGCCGAGCCCGAGCGTGCCCCGCCAGGACAGCCGCCAGGACATCAGGTCGGCGAGGCGGTCCCGGACACGCGAAGAGCGCGACCGCTCCCCCTGACCCGGACCGGGTACGGAGGAGAGATCGCGCTCCTGGAGTTCTGCTTGCGTGTCCATCGGGGCCAGAGCTTATCCGGACACCCTGTGGACCAGGCAGTCAGCTCAGCGGTCGCGCTTCTCCTTGATCTTCGCGGCCTTGCCGCGCAGCTCACGGAGGAAGTACAGCTTGGCGCGACGGACGTCACCGCGGGTCACGAGCTCGATCTTCTCGAAGATCGGGCTGTGCACCGGGAAGGTGCGCTCGACGCCGACGCTGAAGGAGACCTTGCGGACCGTGAAGGTCTCGCTGACGCCCGCGCCCTGGCGGCGGATGACGACGCCCTTGAACTGCTGGACACGGGAGCGGTTGCCCTCGATCACGCGGACGTGAACGTTGACGGTGTCACCGGGGCGGAACGCCGGGATGTCGGTACGCAGCGACGCGGAATTGACGTCGTCGAGCAGGGAAGCCATGTTGTCTGCTTTCTTCGCCGATGCCACAGGTCATCGACGGGAGAGTGATGAATGTCAGGGGCCGGTCTCGTCGGACGGGCGTCGTGTCCCCCTGTGGCAGGGGCGCACGCCGGACGGACGGCAGCGGCCTATTCTTCCACGGCCTCGGGCCTGCGCCAAAATCGGCCATCCGGCGCGGGCGACCAGCCGAGGATGGAGAGCATCTCCCGGTCCTTCTTGTCGAAGCCGGACGCCTCCCACCGCTCGATCAGATCGGGCCGGTTGGCGGCCGTACGGCGCAGCGCCTCGTCCCGCCGCCAGCGCGCGATCTTCCCGTGGTGGCCGCTGAGCAGCACGTCGGGGATGGACCGGCCGCGCCACTCGGGGGGCTTGGTGTAGACGGGTCCCTCCAGGAGGTTGGCCATCGCGCCGGGGGCGAAGGAGTCGTCCTGGTGGGAGGCTGCGTTGCCGAGGACGCCGGGCAGCAGCCGGGCGACCGCCTCGGTGATGACCAGCACCGCGGCTTCCCCGCCGGCCAGCACGTAGTCGCCGATGGACACCTCGACCACCCGGATCCGGGTGGCGTACTCCTCGGTGACCCGCCGGTCGATGCCCTCGTAACGGGCCGGGGTGAACACCAGCCAGGGGCACGCGGACAGCTCGACGGCGAGCTCCTGGGTGAACGGCCGCCCGCCCGGCGTGGGCACCACGAGGACCGGGGCGTGCGCCCCCGCCTCGTAGCCGTCAGCCAGCGCCTCGTCCAGGGCGTCGCCCCACGGCTCGGTCTTCATGACCATGCCGGGGCCGCCGCCGTACGGGGTGTCGTCGACCGTGTTGTGGCGGTCGTACGTCCAGTCGCGCAGGTCGTGCACGTGGACGTCGAGGCGGCCGGACGCGCGGGCCTTGCCGACCAGCGAGACGTTCAGCGGTTCCAGGTACTCGGGGAAGATCGTGACGACGTCGAGGCGCATCAGGCGTCCTCGCCCTTCGACGCGGAGCCCTCCGCCGCGGAGCCCTCCACTGCGGAGTCGGCGGCCTCGTCGCGCGCGGAGGCCACGACGGCCTCGCTCTCGTCGATCAGACCGGGCGGCGGGGTGATCACCGCGCGCTGCTCCTCCAGGTCGATCTCGGTGACGATCTCCTCGACGAACGGGATCATCACCTCGCTGCCGTCCGGCCGCTCCACGATGAAGAGGTCCTGGGACGGCAGGTGCGTGATCTCGGTGATGCGGCCGATCTCGGTGCCGTCGGCGAGGACCACGTCCAGGTCCATCAGCTGATGGTCGTAGAACTCCTCGGGGTCCTCCGGGAGTTCCGCCGGGTCGACGTCGGCGATCAGCAGGGTGTTGCGCAGCGCCTCGGCGGCCGTACGGTCCTTCACACCCTCGAAGCGCAGCAGCAGCCTGCCGCTGTGCACCCGGCCGGTCTCGATCGTCAGCGGTCCCGCCGTGGCCGGCTCGGTGGCCAGGACGGCTCCGGGTGCGAGCCGCAGCTCCGGCTCGTCCGTCCGCACCTCGACGGTGACCTCGCCCTTGATGCCGTGGGCGCGACCGATCCGCGCGACTACCAACTGCACCTTGTGTCTCTCCTGTCGTACGACGACGGGCCGGGGCGGGCGCTTGGCCCTCCCCGGCCCGTGCCGGTGTTCAACTCTGTCAGCGGACCTGATCCACATCGACGAGGTCGACGCGGATACCACGGCCGCCGATGGCGCCCACGACGGTACGCAGCGCGCGTGCGGTGCGGCCGTTGCGGCCGATCACCTTACCGAGGTCTTCGGGGTGGACCCGGACCTCCAGCACACGGCCACGGCGCAGGTTGCGCGAGGCGACCTGCACGTCGTCGGGGTTGTCGACGATGCCTTTCACGAGGTGCTCGAGAGCCTCCTCGAGCATGCTCAGGCCTCGGTCGACTCGGCGGGCGCGGCAGCGTCAGCAGCCTCGTCCGCCTTCTTGTCGGCCTTCTTCGCCTTCGGCGTGATGGCCTCGCCCTTCGACTCCTCACCGTCACCGGAGAGGGCCTCGAACAGGGCGCGCTTGTCGGCCTTGGGCTCCGGCTGCAGCAGCGGCGCGGGGGCCGGGAGGCCCTTGTGCGCCTGCCAGTCGCCGGTGAGCTTCAGGATCGCGAGAACCGGCTCGGTCGGCTGGGCGCCGACGGACAGCCAGTACTGCGCACGCTCCGAGTTGACCTCGATGCGCGACGGGTTCTGCACCGGGTGGTACAGACCGATCTCCTCGATGGCCCGGCCGTCACGGCGGGTACGGGAGTCGGCGACGACGATGCGGTAGTGAGGCGAACGGATCTTGCCCAGACGCTTCAGCTTGATCTTGACTGCCACGGAAGTGGTGTCTCCTGGTCTATGACGTGGTTGGGCACAACGAAGATGCCACGTGGGGTTGCGGTACTCGGGTGCCCGATGGACGCGTCAGCCGGAGGAGAGAGGGGTCCTGTGCGACTGTCGAGTACAGCTAGCCATTGTGCCACACCGCGTCGGCTCACCCCACCGCGACTGCTGTCTCCGGGATCCGGAACGGCTTTCCGCAGCCGCCGCAGACGATCGGGGCCTGTGCGAGGACCGAGGGGACCACGCGCACATTGCGCCCGCAGTCGCACACGGCCTTGACCCGCACGCCCCCTCCGGAGGAGCCGTGCCGGGCGGCAGGACCGCGGAAGGAGCGCTTGGTGTCGGCGGCGGTGGCCACGGTGTGCGCCTTGAGGGCGCGCTGGAGCCGCTCCGTCGTCGGCCGGTAGCGCCGCTTGGCCTCGGGGTTGAGCGTGACCAGCGAGAAGCCGCTGCTGGGGTGGGGCTCCTCGGCATGGTCGAGGCCCAGCTCCTCGGCGATCGCCAGGAATCGTCGGTTGTGATATCGGCCGGCGCGCGAGGTGTCGCGGACACCTCTGGCGGCGGCAATGCCGTGGACTGCCTCGTGGAGCAGTCGCTCGAAGGAGAGCTCGGCGCCACAGGCGGACGAGGACTCTCCGATCAGGGACTCGGGTGCGGCGAGATCGGGCAGCTCGGGGTGGTACCGCTGAATGTCGGCCCACGCCTGCGCCAGCTCTGCGGCAAGTACAGGTGGTGTCGTGCTCACGTCGTGACCAACGAGCGCGGGGCCCTCGGTGTTCCGATTCCGGGCCATCCCAAATATTTTGCACGTACCAGTCAGTTGACGTTGATGCGTCCTGACGAGGGCGGGTGCGCTGATCTGCGGAGAAGTCTCACAGCTCGCACCAAGCCGGTACGTAGCGGCGCGTACGCCTGCGCGCGTAGCCGCGGTACGCGCCCCGGCGCCGCCGGTCCGCCCGGCGCGCGGGCACGACAGCGGCGTCACGCAGGGTACCCGCACCGCCCTGACGCGCTCGACGTGCCCGTCCCGGCGTGTCGGGTCAGACTGGGACGGCAGAGGACGAGACGGACCCTCTGGGGCGTCCACGCCGTCCGGGTGCGCCGGTGCCGTCGTGCGCCGGACGGCAGCGCGGACAACCACGCCCCGCAGACCTCTGGACGCGGCGCCCGATGCGCAGTTCCCTGGCATACGGGGGAAGCGCGGTACCGGGACGGGAGGTCCCCCGTCCTCGGGCACGACCGATCGGCAGAACCGGCAACCTCGGCGGATTGGGGCTCATTCCATGACACCAACGCTCGTTCGGCACCACCGGCACACGGAGCCGCCCGCCCCCGCGGACGGCACCTCCCGCGCCCGCGACTGGGCCGAGATCCAGGAACGGATGCTGGCACCGCTGTACGAAGCGGTGTACGCGCGGCTGGAGGTGGGGCCCGCCACGCGGATGCTCTCGCTCGGCTGCGGCTCCGGCCTGGCGCTGCTGATGGCCGCCGGCCGCGGCGCCCGGGTCACCGGCGTGGACGCCGACCCCGACCGGCTCGCGCTGGCCCGGGCCCGGCTGCTGCCCGCCTCCGAGGACCGCGGCGCGCCCGCCGCTCCCCGGCTCACCGACACCGTCGCCGCCGCGGCGGAGGGCGGACCGCACAACCTGATCACCGCCTTCACCCCGATCGGCTGCGAGGCCGGGGACGGCGAGGAGCTGGTACGTGCGCTGGAGACGGCCGTTCCCTCGGCGGACCGGGGTTCGACGGTCGTGCTGACGGGCTGGGGCCCGCCCGAGCGGTGCGCCACGGAGGCGGTGCTGCGGGTGGCCGGCCGGCTCGCCGACGACGGGCGCGCCCCGGGCGGCGGCTGGCGCGGCCCGCGCCGGGACGATCTGGAGGACGTGGCCTTCAGGGCCGGGCTGAAGCCGGACGGCTCCGGCCGGGTGGCCTGCCCGTTCGGTTACGCGGACATGGACAGCGCGGTACGCGGCCTGCTGTCGACCCGGCTGTTCGAGGCGGCGGTCCGGGCGACGGACCGGTGGCAGGTCGAGAAGGAGCTCGCCGAGGCCCTGCACCCGCACCGGCGTCCGGACGGCACGGTGTGGATGTCCAACGTGTTCCGGTACCTGGTCTGTACGACGTGAACGTACGCCGGAGGGGCGCCCACCACGGACGGTGGGCGCCCCTCCGGCATGACGTGGGCCGTCAGCCCATGAACTTCTTGAACTCGTCCGGCAGCTCGAAGTTCTGGGCGTCCTGACCGGCCGGGAGGCCGGGGACGCCGTTCTGCGCCGCCTCGCGGCGGGCGGCCGCGGCCTGTTCCTCGGCCTTGCGCTTCATCGGGTTGCCGCTCTTGCGCTTGCCCTTGGCCTGCTTGACCTGCTTCTTCTGGCGGCCGGGGCCGCCGCCCATGCCCGGCATCCCGGGCATCCCCGGCATGCCGCCGCCCTGGGCCATCTTCGACATCATCTTGCGGGCCTCGAAGAAGCGTTCGACCAGCCCCTTGACGGCGGAGACCTCGGAGCCGGAGCCCTTGGCGATACGGGCCCGGCGCGAGCCGTTGATGATCGTCGGCTCGGCGCGCTCCTGCGGGGTCATCGACTTGATGATCGCGGCCATGCGGTCGATGTCGCGCTCGTCGATGTTGTTGATCTGGTCCTTGATCTGACCCATGCCGGGCAGCATGCCGAGCAGCTTGGAGATGGAGCCCATCTTCCTGACCTGCTCCATCTGCGCCAGGAAGTCGTCGAACGTGAAGTCCTTGCCCTTGCTCGACGCCAGCTTGGAGGCCATCTTGGCGGCCTCTTCCTGGCTGAAGGTCTTCTCCGCCTGCTCGATCAGGGTGAGCAGATCACCCATGTCGAGGATGCGCGAGGCCATGCGGTCCGGGTGGAACGCGTCGAACTCGTCGAGCTTCTCGCCGTTCGAGGCGAACATGATCTGCTTGCCCGTGACGTGGGCGATCGACAGGGCCGCACCACCGCGGGCGTCACCGTCGAGCTTGGAGAGCACCACGCCGTCGAAGCCGACGCCGTCGCGGAAGGCCTCCGCGGTGTTGACCGCGTCCTGACCGATCATCGCGTCGACGACGAAGAGGATCTCGTCCGGGCTGACGGCGTCGCGGATGTCCGCGGCCTGCTGCATCAGCTCCTGGTCGATGCCGAGGCGGCCGGCGGTGTCCACGACGACGACGTCGAACTGCTTGGACCGGGCGTACTCGATGGAATCCTTGGCGACCCGGACCGGGTCGCCGACGCCGTTGCCCGGCTCGGGGGCGTACACCGCGACACCGGCGCGGTCGGCGACGACGCTCAGCTGGTTGACGGCGTTGGGGCGCTGGAGGTCGCAGGCGACGAGCAGCGGGGAGTGGCCCTGGCCCTTGAGCCAGAGGCCGAGCTTTCCGGCGAGGGTCGTCTTACCGGCACCCTGGAGACCGGCGAGCATGATCACGGTGGGCGGGTTCTTGGCGAACCGCAGCCGCCGGGTCTCGCCGCCGAGGATGGAGATGAGCTCCTCGTTGACGATCTTGACGACCTGCTGGGCCGGATTCAGCGCCTGCGAGACCTCGGCGCCGCGCGCCCGCTCCTTGACGTTGGCGATGAAGGACCGGACGACGGGCAGCGCCACGTCGGCTTCGAGCAGGGCGATACGGATCTCGCGAGCCGTGGCGTCGATGTCCGCCTCGGACAAGCGGCCCTTGCCCCGGAGGTTCTTGAAAGTCGCGGCAAGGCGGTCGGAGAGAGTATCGAACACGGCGCTCGTCGGTCCTCAGGGTCGGGGGCGGGTCGGGTCAGTAGGTTCCCAGGGTATCCGGACGCCGGAGAACGCCAAGACCTCGCCCGGCACCGGACCCCGCAGGGGGCTCAGCCCAGCGCCTTCTCGACCTCCTGGGCCAGCTCCGCCGCCCGCTTCGGCGACAGCGGCTCCCCTTCGGTGTCCGTGACGTAGAAAGCATCCACCGCGTTCGCCCCCAGCGTCGACACGTGCGCGCTGCGCACCCGGACCGTGCTCCGCTCCAGGGCGTGCCCGATGCGGTGCAGCAGGCCCGGGGCGTCCTGGGCGCGCACCTCGATGACCGTGGCCAGGCGGGAGCCGGCCGGGGCCACCGTCACCCGGGGCGGCGGGGCCTTCACCCCGCGCCGCCGGGGGTAGGCAGCCTCGCGCTCCGCGAGCCGGGCGGGGATGTCCAGGCTGCCGTCCAGGGCGCGTACGAGGTCGGCGCGGAGCCGGGCCTCCTGGGGCAGCGAGCCGTACTCGGCGGCCACCCGCCAGCTGAGCAGCAGCAGGTCCGCGGACTCCCCCAGCTCGGTGGGCAGCTCCACGGCGCGCAGGTCGGCGGCGCGGACGGTGAGGCGGTGCAGGGCGAGGACCCCCGCGGCGGCGGGCAGCACGCCGGGCCGGTCGCGGAGTGCGATGAGGAGCTCGACGCCCACCGGCTCGGGGGCGCCCTCCTCGTGCGGGGTCTCGGTCCTGGTGTGCAGGGCGAGGACGGGCCCGCCGGTGCGCAGGGCCTCGATCGCGAGGCGTTCCTGCTCGGCGCTCGGGGCGGCCGGTTCGGGTTCTTCGGGGGCCTCGCCCGCGAGGACCTGGGCGACGCGTTTGACGAGTTCGGTGACGAGGGAGGCGCGCCAGGCGGACCAGGCGGCGGGCCCGGTGGCCAGCGCGTCGGCCTCGGTCAGGGCGTGCAGCAGCTCCAGGGTGGCGGCGGTGCCGACGGCGTCGGCGACGGCGCGGACGGTGGCCGGGTCGTCCAGGTCGCGCCGGGTGGCGGTCTCGATGAGCAGCAGGTGGTGGCGTACGAGGGTGGCGATGACGCCCACGTCGTGCTGGTCGAAGCCGATCCGGGCGGCCATGTCGCGGGCGATGACCTCGCCGGCGACGGAGTGGTCGCCGGGCCAGCCCTTGCCGATGTCGTGCAGCAGGGCGGCGACGAGCAGCAGGTCGGGGCGGCCGACGCGGCGGGTGAGCGAGGAGGCGCGTACGGCGGTCTCGACGAGGTGGCGGTCGACGGTCCAGGTGTGGACGGGGTTGCGCTGCGGGCGGCAGTGGACGCGTTCCCAGTCGGGCAGAAGGCGGGTGATCAGTCCTTCGGCCTCCAGGGCCTCCCAGACGGGGACCGTGGCCTCGCCGGCGCCGAGCAGGGTGACGAGTTCCTCGCGGGCCTCGGCCGGCCAGGGCACGGGGAGCGGCTGGGCGGCGGTCGCGAGGTGGCGTACGACGTGCCGGGAGAGGGGCAGTTCGGACTGGGCGGCCGCGGCGGCGGCGCGCAGCACGAGCACCGGGTCGCGTTCGGGCCGGGCGGTGCGGGCGAGCACGGCCTCGCCCTCGGCCTCCACGACGCCGTCGGCGAGCGGGGTCCGGTCCGGGACGGGGTTCCGGCCGCCGCCGAGGAGGGCGCGCAGCCGGGGCCGGGCGGAGCGGGCGCGCAGGACCCGGTTGACCTCGCGCCAGGTGACGTCGGTGGCGTACGAGACGGTGCGGGCGGCCTCGTAGACCTGGCGCAGCAGGGCGTCGGCGTCGAGGAGGCCGAGGGCCTGGGCGACCTGGTCCTGTTCCTGGAGGGCGAGGCGGTCGGTGGCGCGGCCGGTGGTGAGGTGGAGGGCGTCGCGGGCGTCGAGGAGGACGCGGCGGGCCTCGGCGAGTCCTTCGCGGGGGGCGTCGGCGACCCAGGAGGCGGCGACGGCGCGCAGGGCGGTGACGTCGCGCAGGCCGCCCCGGGCCTCCTTGAGGTCGGGTTCCAGGAGGAAGCGCAGTTCGCCGTGGCGTTCGGCGCGTTCGCGGCAGAGCTCGTGGAGGTCGGGGAGGCGTTTGGGTGCCTGGTTGCGCCAGTCGGCGAGGATCGCGGTGCGCAGGGAGGCGACGAGGCCGAGGTCGCCGGCGACGGGGCGGGCGTCGAGCAGCCCGAGCTGGACCTTGAGGTCCTCGCCGGCGGTCTTGCGGGCCTCGGCGGGGGTGCGGACGGAGTGGTCGAGGGCGAGGCCCAGGTCCCAGACGGGGTACCAGACCCGGTCGGCGAGGGCGGCGACGGCCGAGGCGTCGGCGGTGCCGTCGTGCAGGAGGAGGAGGTCGAGGTCGCTGCGCGGGGAGAGTTCGCCGCGGCCGTAGCCGCCGACGGCGACGAGGGCGGCGCCCCGGACGCCGGCGTGCTCGGCCGCCGCGGTGAACAGGGCGGTGAGCCAGTCGTCGGTGAGGGCGGCGAGGGCGGCACGGCGCGGCGGGCCGGACCGCTCCTTCTCCTGGAGAAGGCGCAGCCGGGCCGCCGCGTAGCCGCTGGGGCGCGAGTCCTCGGATTCGGTGGTCGCTTCGATGCTCGTCACCCAGCTGCCCTTCCGTGTGCGGAACCGTGCGAAACAGTGGACCGGTGCGGTCAGAGCGCGTCCGGGCCGCGTTCGCCCGTACGGACCCTGACGGCGGTCTCGACGGGGACGCTCCAGACCTTGCCGTCGCCGATCTTGCCGGTGCGGGCGGCCTTGACGACGACGTCGAGGAGCTGTTCGGCGTCCTCGTCCTCGACCAGGACCTCGATGCGGATCTTGGGGACGAGGTCGACGGTGTACTCGGCGCCCCGGTAGACCTCGGTGTGGCCGCGCTGGCGGCCGTAGCCGCTGGCCTCGGTGACGGTGAGGCCCTGGACGCCGAAGGCCTGGAGGGCCTCCTTGATCTCGTCGAGGCGGTGGGGCTTCACGACTGCGGTGATGAGCTTCATGCGTCCACCTTCTTGTTCGTCGGGACGGCCGGGCCGGTGGCGGGGGCCGCGGTACGGGAGGCCGCGCCGCCGCCGGCGCCGCTGAAGTCGTACGCGGTCTCGGCGTGTTCGACCTGGTCGATGCCGGAGATCTCGTCGTCCTCGTCGACGCGCATCCCGAGGACCTTGTCGACCGCGAAGGCGAGGATCGCGGAGACGACGAGAGAGTACGCGAGGACCGCGAAGACACCGACGGCCTGCTTGCCGAGCTGGTCGAGTCCGCCGCCGTAGAAGAGGCCCTTGGCGTCGGACTGGACGCCGCCGGTGGCGAAGAAGCCGACGAGCAGGGAGCCGATGATGCCGCCGACGAGGTGGACGCCGACGACGTCCAGGGAGTCGTCGTAGCCGAGCTTGTACTTGAGGCCGACGGCCATGGCGCACAGCACACCGGCGATGGCGCCGACCGCGATGGCGCCGAGCGGGCTGACCGCGCCGCCGGCCGGGGTGATGGCGACGAGTCCGGCGACCGCGCCGGAAGCGGCGCCGAGGGTGGTGAAGGCGCCGTGGCGGATCTTCTCGTAGGCGAGCCAGGCGAGCATCGCGGCACCGGTGGCGACCTGGGTGTTGACGAACATGACCGCGCCCACGCCGTCGTCGTTGCCGAGCCAGGAGCCGGCGTTGAAGCCGAACCAGCCGAACCAGAGGAGACCGGCGCCGAGCATGACGAGCGGCAGGCTGTGCGGCCGCATCGGGTCCTTCTTGAAGCCGACGCGCTTGCCGATCACCAGGATCACGCCGAGGGCCGCGGCACCCGCGTTGATGTGGACGGCCGTACCGCCGGCGAAGTCGATGACGCCGAGCTCGTACAGCCAGCCGCCCGCGCCCCAGACCCAGTGCGCGACAGGGAAGTAGACGACGGTGACCCAGAGGGTGATGAACAGGGCCCAGGAGGTGAACTTGACCCGGTCGGCGAGGGCACCGCTTATCAGGGCCGGCGTGAGCACCGCGAACATCAGCTGGAACACGGCGAAGACGTAGACCGGGATGGTGTAGCCGTCCCAGAGTTCCGTGACGCCGATCCCGCTGAGGCCGACGAAGTCCTGGCTCCAGCCGATGACGGAGCCGGCGTCGGTGCCGAAGGCGAGGCTGAACCCGTAGAGCACCCACAGGATCGTGACGATCCCGAGGCTGATGAAGCTCATCATCAGCATGTTGAGGGTGCTCTTGACGCGGACCATGCCTCCGTAGAAGAAGGCGAGGGCCGGGGTCATGAGCATCACCAGGGCCGAGCAGATGAGCATGAAGCCGGTGTTGGCGGCAGACAGCGTCGGGGTGTCTGCGGCAAGCGTCGTGATGCCTGGGGGCATCGGCGTCTCCTCGTCGTCGGTGCGGCCGCGTGCGGGCGGTGGGGGCACAACCACTGCGGAACCACTGGGGAAGGGTGCGGGCCGGTTGGACCGGCCGGCGATCGGAGGGTGACGCCACCCTCCGATCGTCGGCCGGTCCAATGAGCCATGAGGTTCGCCCAGCGCCGTTTCGACCGGTGCGCCTTGATGTTTCGCCGCAGTGACGAAGGGGAGCGACGTGTTACGTCCCCATGAACCGCACGCGCCCTGTCCACGCTCCCGCCCACTCTGCGGCCCGGGCCGCATACGGTGCGGTTACGACGCTCCGGTGCGGGAACGACCACACGAACCGGCCACGGCGATCACCCGTTGACCTGGCAATGGGGGGAGCCGAAGTCGGTCTGTGCTGGGTGATCGTCGTGGCCGGGGTCTGCGGGCCCTGCGTGGTCGCGCTAGACGGCTTCCACGGTCTCGGGGAGCTGTTCGATGAGGAGTTCGGTGAGCCGGGCGACCTCGGGCACGTCCCCGAAGTCCCTGGCGGCGGTGTCGACGGTCTTGCGGAGCCGGGTGTTGACGCGCTCGGAGCGGACCTTCTTGGCGACGCGCAACGCCTGCTCGGCCGGCACCGTGGACTCCTCGGGCTCGCCCTTGAGCAGGTGGACGGTGGCGAGGCCGATGAGATTGAGCGCGTAGGAACGCTGATGCTCGTCGTCCTCGCCGAACAACTGCACCGCCCGCTGCATGACGGGCTCGGCGAGGGAGGCGTACGTGGGGCTGCGGCCGGCCACGTAGGCGAGGTCGCGGAAGGAGTGCGAGTTCTCGCCGTTGAGCTCGGCCTCGGAGAAGAAGCGGATCCAGTCGGGCTCGGGCTCGCCGTCGACGCCTGCGTCGAGGAAGGTGTCCTCGGCCATGCGGACCGCCCGCTTGCACTTGCTGGGCTGGCCCATGTTCGCGTAGGCGCGGGCCTCCATCGCGTACAGCATGGCCTGGGTGCGCGGGGTCGCGCAGTCGCGGCTGCCGTACTGGGCGAGGTGGATCAGTTCCAGGGCGTCGTCCGGGCGGCCGAGGTGGATCATCTGGCGGCTCATGCTGGACAGGACGTACGAGCCCAGCGGCTTGTCACCGGCCTCCTTGGAGGCGTGCAGGGCGAGCACGAAGTACTTCTGGGCGGTGGGCTGGAGGCCGACGTCGTAGCTCATCCAGCCCGCCAGCTCGGCCAGTTCGGCGGCGCAGCGGAACAGGCGCTTGGAGGTGGCGGCCGGCTGCGGCTCCTGGAGCAGGTCGGTGACCTCGTGGAGCTGGCCGACGACGGCCTTGCGGCGCAGTCCGCCGCCGCACTGCGCGTCCCACTGGCGGAACATCGCGGTGGTCGACTCGAGCAGGTCCAGCTCGGGGCCGGAGAGCCGGGAGGGGCGGCGGGAGGCGGCGGCCGACTCCGGTTCGGCGGCGGGGACGCCCGCGACCGGCACCAGCCAGCGCTGCATGGGCTCGATGAGGGCGGGGCCGGCGGCGAGGGCGAGGGAGCTGCCGAGGAAGCCCCGGCGGGCGAGCATCAGGTCGCTGCGCGAGAACTCGCTGAGCAGGGCGACGGTCTGCGGCCCCGCCCACGGCAGGTCGACACCGGCCACGGAGGGTGCCTGGTGCGGGGTGCGCAGCCCCAGGTCCTCGACGGCGACGACGCTGCCGAAGCGCTCCGAGAACAGCTCGGACAGGATGCGCGGGATCGGCTCGCGCGGCTGCTCGCCGTCCAGCCAGCGCCGCACCCGGGACGTGTCGGTGCTGATGTGGTGGGCGCCCATCTGGCGCGCCCGGCGGTTCACCTGACGGGCCAGCTCGCCCTTGGACCAGCCGCTGCGCACGAACCACGAACCCAGTTGCCCGTTCGGCTGCTTGCCGGCATTCGTCTCGCCTGCGCCGCTGCCACTCACGGATAAGCCCCCATCCCGCCGAATACCTGTCGCGCGAAGCACTATCAGAATGCCGCGAACTCATGTCGCTCGTACGGGCGTTGCGCCCGATCGAACAGAAAACCGGGTTGCCTCCGGCATACCCACGGGCGCACATACTTCCATGGTTCGTGTACCGACGGTAATCCTACGATCACCGGCTCGGCGAGGGCCTTTGCGTAATCGCCACCATTCGCCACCCCTTCGATTGAACGCCACCCCCGCGGGTCGCGATTCACTTGACGGGGCGATCAGTACCGGCGCGAGGAAGCGCCGGGGGGCGCGCGGACGGTTGCACGCTCCTCTTCGTAACCACCGGCGAGCCGGACCCGTTGGAGGGGGCATGGGCTTCACGATCGGCATCCGCGAGATGCGCACCGTTGCGCGGCGTCGTGCCCGTGCGGCCGCCGGCAGCACCGCGGTGGCGGAGTACACGGGGTTGTGGGGCTGGGCCGTCGTGCCGGGGGCCCGCGCGGCGGACGGCACCTGCTCCTGCGGGGACCCCGGCTGCGCCGCCCCGGGCGCGCACCCACTGGACTTCGCCCGCGAGGTGCCCGCGGGGGCCACGCTCGACGCGGTGGCGCGGGCCTGGGCCGAGGTGCCGGGCGCCTCGATGATGCTCCCCGTGGGCCGCGGCTTCGACGTGCTCGACGTGGCGGAGGCGGCCGGCCGCCGGGCCCTGGTGCGGATGGAGCGGATGGGCCTGCCGCTGGGCCCCGTAGCGGTGACCCCGCAGGGCCGCGCGCAGTTCTTCGTGGCGCCGGGCGCGGCCGAGGCGCTCCCCGGGCTGCTGTACCGGATGGGCTGGGACGACGCCGGGCTGGACCTGCGGGCGCTCGGCCCCGGCAGCCACATCACGGCGCCGCCCTCCGACCGGGGCGGGCTCGGGCCGGTGCGCTGGCTGCGGCCGCCCGGCCTGGAGAGCGCGACGCCCCCGGAGGCCCGGCTGCTGCTCGGCACGCTGGCGTACCTCTGCCACCGGTGGGCGGCGCCCTGCGGCTGAGCCGCGTACCGTCCGCACAACGGGAAGCCCGGCCGCGTGAACCTCCGCGGCCGGACTTCCGGTTGTCCTGTCCTGTCCGTCGTGTCAGTCCCCGATCAGGGCGTCCACGAAGGCCTCCGGCTCGAACGGGGCCAGGTCGTCCGGGCCCTCGCCGAGCCCGACGAGCTTGACCGGCACGCCCAGCTCGCGCTGGACGGCGATGACGATGCCGCCCTTGGCGGTGCCGTCGAGCTTGGTGAGGACGATGCCGGTGATGTCGACGACCTCGGCGAAGACCCGCGCCTGCACCAGGCCGTTCTGTCCGGTGGTGGCGTCGAGGACGAGCAGCACCTCGTCGAGCGGGCCGTGCTTCTCGACGACCCGCTTGACCTTGCCCAGCTCGTCCATCAGGCCGGTCTTGGTGTGCAGCCGGCCGGCGGTGTCGATGAGCACCACGTCGGCGCCCTCGGCGATGCCCTCCTTGACGGCGTCGTAGGCGATGGACGCCGGGTCGCCGCCCTCGGGGCCGCGCACGGTACGGGCGCCGACGCGCTCGCCCCAGGTCTGGAGCTGGTCGGCGGCGGCGGCACGGAAGGTGTCGGCCGCGCCGAGCACGACGCTGCGGCCGTCGGCCACGAGCACCCGGGCCAGCTTGCCGGTGGTGGTGGTCTTGCCGGTGCCGTTGACGCCCACGACCATCACGACGCCGGGGGTCTCCAGCCCGCCCTCCGTCTTCACGGCGCGGTCGAAGTCGGTGCCGAGCAGGACGAGCAGCTCCTCGCGCAGCAGGGCGCGCAGCTCCTCTGGGGTGCGGGTGCCGAGCACGCGGACGCGCTCGCGGAGGCGCTCGACCAGTTCCTGGGTGGGGGCGACTCCGACGTCGGCGGTGAGGAGGGTGTCCTCGATCTCCTCCCAGGTGTCCTCGTCGAGGTTGTCCCGGGACAGGAGCGCGAGGAGCCCCTTGCCGAGAGTGTTCTGCGAGCGGGCGAGGCGGGCCCGCAGCCGGACGAGCCGGCCGGCGGTGGGTTCGGGGACGTCGAGCGCGGGGGCGGCGGGCGCCTCGGGCTCCACGGTCTCCGGGGCGGTCTCGGCGGGCGGGGCCGGGACGTCCTCGATGGTGCGGCGCGATTCCTCGCGCGGCTCTTCGGCCTCCTCGCCGACACGGGGCTCGGCGGGAGGTGTGAGGGGCGGCGTGCTCGACGGCGCCGGGGGCAGCTGCTTCTTCTTGCGGCTGCTGACCACGAGCCCGCTGATCACGCCGACCGCGACCAGGGCGATGACTACGGCAAGGATGACGAATTCCATAACCCACCCAGTATCAGTCACCCGGGCCGGCAATCGAGGAAGGGACGGGGTCCGGGCAGTGCCGGGGGGTGCGTCACGATCCGTTCGTTACGCCCGGTACGCCGGAAAGGTACGATCCTGGCCGTGGAGACCCGTGGCCTGGAACCCGTGCCCGACGAGGCGCGGACCGGCCGGGTCCGGGCCCTCTTCCCCACCTGGGCCACGGCGAACATGACCGTGCTGCTCCTCACCGTCGGTGCGGGGCTCGTCGTGCTGAACGGGCTGAGTCTCTGGCAGGTGCTGGTGGCGGCGGTCGTGGCGCCCCTGGTCTCGTTCGGCCTGGTGGGTTCCGTCTCGGTGGCCGGGAAGCGCGGCGGCGCCCCCGGCATGGCGCTGTCGCGGGCGGTTTTCGGCCAACGCGGCAATCTGGCGCCCGGTGCGCTGATCTGGGTGGCGCGGTGGGGCTGGGAGACGATGAACGCGGTGACCGGTGCGTACGCCCTGCTGACCGTGGGCGGGGTGCTGTCCGGGGTCCGGAGCACGCCCGCGCTGATCATGGCGACGCTGCTCGCCTTCGTCGCGGCGAGCTTTCTGCTGTCGGGGCTCGGGCTGCGGGCGCTGCGGGTGTGCTGCACCTGGTCGGCGTACCTCTTCGGCGCCTTCAGCGTGCTCGTCCTGGTGCATCTGGCGGGGTCGGTGCCGTGGCGCGCGGTGCTGGACCGGCCGCCGGGACCGGTGTCGACGGTGGTAGCGGGGATCGGCACGCTGACGGCCGGCGGGATCAGCTGGGCACCGTCGGGGCCGGACTTCACCCGCTATCTGCCGCGCGCCTCGTCGGGCCGGGCCATGGTCGCGGTCACGGTGGGCGGGGCCCTGGTGGTGCTGGTGCCGCTGGTGGTGATGGGAGCGGTGATGGCGGTGCGTACGCCAGGACTCGCGGTCACCAGCGATCCGGTCTCGTTCATCGGCGTACTGCTGCCGACCTGGCTCTCCGTGCCGTACCTGGTCGTCGCGGTCTGCGGCATGGTGCTGATCAACGCGCTGTCGATGTACTCGGCCGGCTTCACCGCGCAGACCCTCGGCTTCACGGTCCCGCGCGCCTGGGCCGTCGGGGTGAACGCGGCGATCAGCCTGTTGCTGGGCGCGCTCCTGATGATGGTGGCGAGCAGCTTCGTCGAGTCCTTCGTATCGTTCCTGCATCTGCTCGCGGTGACGTTCTCGGCCTGGATCGGGGTGTTCGTCACGGACATGCTGCGCGGGCGCGCGTACGACCCGGTGGCGCTGATGGACACCGGCCCGGGGAGCGCGTACTGGTACACGGGAGGCGTCGCGTGGCCCGCCGTCGTCGCCTGGGCCGCGGGCCTGGCGGTGGGGCTGCTGTTCACCGGTACGGAGTGGTTCACCGGCCCCCTCGCCACCACCTGGCCGGGCCGCAGCGGCCTGGGCTGGGCGGTCACGGTGCTCGTCTCGGGCGGTCTGTACGCGATGCTGCCGCGCCCGGGCCGCCCGGAGGCCGTCGGCTGAACCGCGTACGGCCCCGCTCGCCTGGTGCGAACGGGGCCGTACGGTTCCGGGGACGGGGCAGCGGGGGTCAGCCCATCTCCTCCAGCGCCTTGCCCTTGGTCTCCTTCACGAACTTGATGACGAAGGGGATCGAGAGCGTGGCGAAGCAGGCGTAGATGATGTACGTCCCCGAGAGGTTCCAGTCGGCGAGGCTCGGGAAGCTCGCGGTGATCGCCCAGTTGGCGATCCACTGCGCCGAGGCGGCGACACCGAGCGCGGCGGCCCGGATGCGGTTGGGGAACATCTCGCCGAGGAAGACCCAGACCACGACGCCCCACGACAGGGCGAAGAAGAGCACGAAGACGTGGGCGGCGGTGAGGGCCACCGCGCCCTGGACGGTCGGGAGCTTGCCGTCGACCAGGTCGGCGGAGAAGGCCCACGCCTCGAAGGCGAGGGCGACGGCCATGCCGCAGGAGCCGACGAGGGCGAGCGGACGGCGGCCGACCCGGTCCACCAGGATCATCGCGATGACGGTACCGATGATGTTGACGATCGACGTGGTGAACGACCAGAAGAAGGAGTCGGTCGGGTCGATGCCGACGGACTGCCACAGCGTCGCGGAGTAGTAGAACGCCACGTTGATGCCGACGAGCTGCTGGAACACCGAGAGGCCGATACCGACCCAGACGATCGGCAGGAAGCCGAAGCGGCTGCCGAGCAGGTCCCTGAAGGACGACTTGTGCTCGCGGCGCATGGCGGTCTCGATCTCCTCGACGCGCGCGTCGAGGTCGACGTTCTTGCCCTCGACCTCTTCGAGGATCTTCCGGGCCCGCTCCCGCTTGCCGATGGAGAGCAGGAAGCGCGGCGACTCGGGAATGGCGAACGAGAGCAGCCCGTAGAGGATCGCGGGCACGACCATCACGCCGAGCATCCACTGCCAGGCTTCGAGACCGCCGATCTTGCCGCGCTGGTCGCCGTCGGCGATCTGCAGGATGCCGTAGTTGACGAGCTGGGAGATGGCGATGCCGATGACGATCGCGGCCTGCTGGAAGGAGCCGAGCCGGCCGCGGTAGGCGGGCGGCGAGACCTCGGCGATGTACGCGGGGCCGATCACCGAGGCCATGCCGATCGCGAAGCCGCCGATGATGCGCCACATCGCCAGGTCCCAGAGCGCGAACGGGAGCGCGGAGCCCACGGCGCTGATGGTGAACAGGACGGCGGCGATCTGCATGCAGCGGATGCGCCCGATGCGGTCGGCGATCCGGCCGGCCGTGGCGGCGCCGATCGCGCAGCCGATCAGCGCGATGGCGATGACCTGGGCGAGCGTCCCGGAGCCGATGTCGTAACGGTGGCGGATCGCCTCGACGGCGCCGTTGATGACGGAGCTGTCGTAGCCGAACAGGAAACCGCCCATCGCGGCCGCGGCGGTGATGAAGATGACATGGCCGAGGTGGTCCGGGTGGGCCGAACGAGCCCCGGACTCCGGTCCGGATCCTGGCGATGTACTGGTCACGTAAGGCCTCCCTGGCGCGGGGCCGCGGCATCGGACATGGGTGAACTGAGATCAAGTGGCGCACAACTTCGGCCCCGCCACCACTCGGCTACCCCCGCGCTCAGCGAAGACGCTGACTGATCACCTTGGAGACGCCGTCGCCCTGCATCGAGACGCCGTACAGCGCGTCGGCGACCTCCATCGTCCGCTTCTGGTGCGTGATCACGATGAGCTGCGAGCTCTCCTGGAGCTCCTCCATGATCCGGATCAGCCGCTGGAGGTTGGTGTCGTCGAGCGCCGCCTCGACCTCGTCCATCACGTAGAACGGACTGGGCCTCGCCTTGAAGATCGAGACCAGCAACGCCACCGCCGTCAGGGACCTCTCCCCGCCGGACAGCAGGGAGAGCCGCTTGACCTTCTTGCCCGGCGGCCGGGCCTCGACGTCCACACCGGTGGCCAGCATGTTGTCGGGATCGGTCAGGATCAGCCGCCCCTCGCCGCCCGGGAAGAGCCGCGAGAAGACGCCCTCGAACTCTCGCGCGGTGTCCCGGTACGCCTCCGTGAACACCTGCTCCACCCGCTCGTCGACCTCCTTGACGACCTGGAGCAGATCGGCGCGGGTCTTCTTCAGGTCCTCCAGCTGCTCGGAGAGGAACTTGTGCCGCTCCTCCAGCGCGGAGAACTCCTCAAGGGCGAGCGGATTCACCTTCCCGAGTTGCTGATACGCCCGTTCGGCCGACCTGAGCCGCTTCTCCTGCTCGACCCTCACGAACGGCCTGGGCTGGTTACGGGGATGCTCCGGGTCCTCCGGCAGCTCCTCGCCCTCGGCGGGCGGGGACGGCGGCACCGGCTGGTCGGGGCCGTACTCCGCGACCAGACCGGCCGGCTCGACGCCGAGCTCCTCCAGCGCCTTCGTCTCCAGCTGCTCCATGCGCAGCCGCTTCTCGGCGCCCAGGACCTCGCCCCGGTGCACCGAGTCCGTCAGCTTGTCGAGCTCCCCCTTGAGGTCGCGGCCCCGCAGCCGTTCGGCCCCCAGCTCCTTCTCCCGCTCGCCCTTCGACGCCTCGGCCGCCGCCCGCTCCTGCTCCGCCCGTACGACGGACACCTCGACGTGCGCCAGCAGCTGCCGGGCGCCCGAGGCCACGGCCGCGGCCACCTCCGCCTCGTGCCGCAGCCGGGCGCGCCGCCGCTCGGCCCTGGCCCGCGCCTCGCGCTCGGTCCTGGCCGCCCGGTCCAGGGAGTCGGCGCGCCCGGCGAGGGCCTTGACGCGTTCCTCGTGGGTACGGACCTGGAGGCGGGCCTCCATCTCGGTCTGGCGGGCGTTGGCACCGTCGGCCGCGAGCCGGTCGCGCACGGCGGTGTCCGGTTCGTCGTCGGCGCCGTCCCCGGCCGCCTCCTCGGCGACGAGCAGCCGCTCGGCCAGCTCCTCCGCCTCCTCGGTGGCCCGCTCCAGCGCCTCCTGGGCCCGGGCGGCGGAGGCGTCCATGCGCTCGGCCTCACCGGCGGCGCCCCGCGCCTGGCCGGCCAGGCGGCCGAGCTGCTGGGCCACCCCTGACCGCTCCCGCTCGACGGCCCGGCGCCGCTCTCCCAGCTCCTCGACGAGCGCCGCCGAGGCGGCCCGCCGCCCGGCCGCGAGCCGCTGGGCCTCGGCGAGTCCGGTGCAGCGCACGGCCAGTGCGTCGAGCTCGGCGGCGGCCTCGTCCACCGACGCCTGTACTTCGAGCAGGCTGGGCGCCCCGGCCGAACCGCCGTGCGCGAAGTGGGCGGAGAGCAGGTCGCCCTCGGCGGTCACGGCCGTCAGCTCCGGATGCGCGGCGACCAGGTCCTCGGCGTCCTCCAGGGTCGCGACGACCACCATGTCCCGCACCAGCCTGCGGACGGCGGCCACCAGTTCGACGGGGCCGGTGACCAGATCGGCGACGTGGGCGGCGGAGCCGCCGGCGGGGGCGAGGGCCCGCACGGCGGGTACGGGGTCCGGCGCCCGCCTCGCCGCTACGGCCTCCGCCGCTCCCCCGCCCTCCGTGGCCGGGCCGGGAAGCGCGATGTGCGTGGCGGCCCCGTGGTGCGGCGGGTGTGCCGAGGTGCCCTGGCCGGGTACGTGCCCGGCCGCGTCGCCGACCCCGGTGGCGGCCCGCGCCGGTCCGCCCAGGAGCAGCGCCGCCCGCCCCGCGTCCTGTTTGCGCAGGAGCCGGATCGCCTCCGCCGCCGTGGCCGGGTCCGCGACCGCGACCGCGTCCGCCGCCGCGCCCAGCGCCGCCGCCACCGCGACCTCGTGGCCCGGGGCGACCGTCAGCAGTTCGGCGGCGGGGCCGAGCAGGCCGGCGAGCTGGTCGCGGGCCCCGAGCAGCGCTCCCGTACCGTCCTTGCGCCGCAGCCCCAGGGCCAGGGCGTCGTGCCGGGCCGCGACGGCGGCGCGCTGCCGTTCGGCGGCGGTGGCCTCCTCGCGGGCCCGGGAGAGCGCGGCCTCGGCGTCCTTCAGCCCGCGCCGGGCCGCGTCGTGCTGTTCGCCGAGTTCGGTGTCGCCGGCGTCCAGGCCGTCGACCTCGGCCTTCAGCTGCTCGTACTCCTCCTGGGCCGCGACGGCCCGCTCCCGCGCCTCGTCGCGCGAGGCGGACAGCCGGTCGATCTCCGCCTGGGCCGAACCGGCGCGACTGCGGGCGGCGTTGACCTGGCCGTGGAGCCGGGCCAGCCCTTCGCGTCGGTCGGCCAGGGCGCGGGCGGCGTCCTTGAGCCGGCGCTCCTCGGCCGCCAACTCGCGCTCCAGCTCCTGGCGGTGGGAGGCGGTGTCGTCGAGCGCGTGCTCCGCCGCCTCCAGGGCCGCGGTCAGCTCGGCCTCCTGCTCGCGGATGCGGGCGGCCTCGCGCTCCATGTCCTCGGGGTCGCGGCCCCGGCGCTCCTCCTCGGGCGGCGCGGTGGCGCTCTTCACCCTGGCGTCGGCCAGCGAGATCGTGCCGCGTACCCGCTCGGCCAGCTGCGACAGCTCGTACCAGGTCTGCTGGGCGCGCTGGAGGCGTGGCGTCAGCCGCCGCACCTCGTCCTCCAGTTCGGCCTCGCGGGCGAGGGCGGCCTTGAGTTCCGCCTCGGCCGCCTCCCGGCGCTGCTTCAGCGCGGCCTCGTCGGCGATCTCGCTGCGCAGGGCGGTGCGCAGGGTCACCAGGTCGTCGGCGAGGAGCCGCAGCCGGGCGTCGCGCAGGTCGGCCTGGATGACGGCGGCCCGGCGGGCCACGGCGGCCTGCCGGCCGAGCGGCTTCAGCTGCCGCCGCAGCTCGTCGGTGAGGTCCTGGACCCTGGCGAGGTTCGCCCCCATCGCGTCCAGCTTCCGCAGCGCCTTCTCCTTGCGCTTGCGGTGCTTGAGGACCCCGGCCGCCTCCTCGATGAAGGCGCGGCGGCCCATGGGGTCGGCGTGCAGGACGGAGTCCAGCTGGCCCTGGCCGACGATGACGTGCATCTCGCGGCCGATGCCGGAGTCGGAGAGGAGTTCCTGGATGTCGAGCAGCCGGCAGGTATCACCGTTGATCTGGTATTCGCTGCCGCCGTTGCGGAACATGATCCGCGTGATGGTGACTTCGGCGTACTCGATGGGCAGGGCGCCGTCGGAATTGTCGATGGTCAGCGAGACCTCGGCGCGGCCCAGCGGCGGGCGGCCGGTGGTCCCGGCGAAGATCACGTCTTCCATCTTGCCGCCGCGCAGGGATTTCGCTCCCTGCTCCCCCATGACCCAGGAGAGCGCGTCCACCACATTGGACTTGCCCGATCCATTGGGCCCGACGACGCAGGTGATACCGGGTTCGAAGCGCAGAGTCGTGGCGGAGGCGAACGACTTGAAACCGCGCAGGGTCAGGGCCTTGAGGTGCACGCCGCCGGACTCTACCTTTCACTCTCGGTTTCGCCGCTGAAGGTGCAGGGCACATCAGACGGTAAAGGAAGGGGTGTACGTCCGGGGCGGGACCTGCGCGAGTCCGGGGGAAAAGAAAGAAGGGACGCCGAAGCGTCCCCTGTAATTCTGCGGAACAGGTGTCGTCGCACAGGCTTGCCGGGCGTGCGGACGTGCGTTACTGGATCAATGACGAGGCAGAGGAGATGCGGATCAACGCAATCCGGCTATGCTCCGGCCTGCGGTATTGATCCTCAATGATCCGGTGGTGATCCGGCGATGTGCCCGTGCGATCGGCGCGTGGGCCCGACCGGCCCCTCGGGGGCCTTCAGGTCGGGTCAGGTGAGCGCCGGCTCCGCCTGGGGTACGTCGATGTCGATGCTGTCGAGCAGCGACTGGTGCTGGGCGGCGGCATTGAGTGCGTCGTTCTCCTCCTGAATCCGTACGAGCTCGGATTCGAGGTCCTGGACGCGCTGCTGAAGCCGTCGCATCTCGGCGAGGAGTCGCGGGTCGGAACCGCCGACGTAACCGAGAAGCGCCTTTGCCATGATGGATGGTCCTCCACAATGAGTGACCGACCGATGCGGTGTGGGTCGTGAGGGATCGCACCCGCGGTGCTCGGCAGTGCTCTGTTGTCACTGCTGTCCTGCTGCCTACCAGCTCTGCCGAACAGCTAAGGTGCGCGGGGATTTCAGAGTCTCACCAAAAAGTTTGACGGTCAACACGATCACACCCCGCAGACGCGGGCGTCCCGGGGGCGCGCGGCAAGACGATCATGCGGCGCGACTCTCCGACGGGGCCCTCAGGGGTACGGAGATCATCCTTTGGGCGGCAGCCTGACATGCCAACCGAATCTTGGCAACCATCGGAACATTCCGCAGGTCATTTCATGTGTACGCGCGATGGGGGCGCCCCCGGTCACCCCTCGCCGCGCATCGGACACGGCCCGGATACGAACCCCTTCGGCGGTCCGCCCGCCGGCCTTCTCAGCGGATCGCGAATCCCTCGTATCCACCGCGCGGCGTGTCCCAGATCTCAGTGACGCCATCTACGCGGCCGGGTGTGTCGTCCGAGCGCAGCCACTCCAGAAGACGGTGGCAATTCTCACGCCGGCCCTCGGCCACGACCTGCACCCTGCCGTCGTCGAGATTGAGGGCGAAACCGGTGAGGCCCCCGATCTCCAAAGCGTTTGCCCTGGTGAACCAGCGGAACCCTACTTGCTGTACTCGGCCGCGTACCCAAGCGGTGAGTCGTGCATCTTCGTTCATGCCCGAACGCTAACCGGCCAAATGCTTTCGGAGCACTTGTCGGCGAAACACCATGGCGTACAGTCCCCTCGCAAAAGCTTCACTCGTTCGGGTGAGCATGGTGGCGTCGAAAACGGCGTCCAGGTCGTCAGAAGGGCACAGCAGATGGGACGCCATCGACGCAGCGCCGCAGCTCCCGCCGCTGAGGAACAGGTGGACGGGGCCGCGGGCCGGCACCGGGGGGCGGGCCGCAGGAAGCGGTCGGCGATCCCCGTGCGCACCGGACTCATAGGCGTCTCGGCGGCCATGGCCGTCGGAGCGGTCGCCGTGGCCTCGGGTCTGCTGCCCGGCGGCGACAGCTACACCGTGGGCGGCGGTCCGGCCGCCGACCAGGTGCGCTCCCAGGCCGCACCGAACCTGCTCACCCAGGGCGGCGCGACCACCCCGTCCGCCGACCGCTCCTCCGCTTCGGCCACCGCGAGCCGCGGCACCGACCGCCCCGCGGCACCGAAGAAGTCGCGTTCCGCCACGTCGGACCCGTCGAAGTCGGCCTCGGCCACCACCTCGCACTCGCCGTCCGCTTCGTCCTCCGCTTCCGCCTCGCCCTCGAAGACGGCCACGCCGTCAAAGTCGCCGGCCGGCAAGAAGTCCGCCGCCGGGAAGACGACGGCGCCCAGGAAGAACGAGAAGAAGGAGACGGCCAAGCCCTCCTCCTCCGCCTCGAAGGCCCCGGCCACCGAGGCAGCCAAGAGCTCGGCGCCGGCCGCCCGCAAGTCCTCGTCCGCCGCACCGGCCCCGTCGAAGAGCAGCACGCCGAGCGCCACCGCCGCCTCGGCCCAGGCCGCGATCCTGGCCCTCGTCAACGAGGAGCGCGGCAAGGTCGGGTGCAGCCCGGTCACGGCGAGCTCGTCGCTGGCCTCGCTCGCCCAGAACTTCAGCGACGACATGGCGGCGCGCGGCTTCTTCGACCACACGGACCCGGACGGCAAGACCCCCTGGGACCGGGCGGACGCGGCCGGTGTCTCGGGCCTCGGCGGCGAGAACATAGCCCGCGGCCAGGCCGACGCGCAGGCCGTGATGGACGCCTGGATGAACAGCGACGGCCACCGAGCAAACATTCTCAACTGCGACTACAAGACGCTCGGCGTGGGCGTCCACTACGGCGCCGGCGGCCCCTGGTGGACCCAGGACTTCGGCTTCTGACCCGTCTCGCCTCAGTACCCACACCTCGTACGCCCCACTCGCTCTCCCCCGGATCGCACTGACTCAGGGAAAGCGCTGTGCGGGCGTACGCTGGTTTCATGGACCAGAGCACCGCACCGGAGACGTCGGCGACGGACGACCTGCCCTTCGACGTGTTCTCGAAGCAGTGCCCCTCGCGCGGCCTGCTGGAACACGCCACCGGCCGCTGGGGCGCCCTCACGCTCGGCGCCCTGTACGAGGAGAGCCTGCGCTTCAACGCACTGCGCCGCCGGGTCGACGGGGTGAGCGAGAAGATGCTGTCCCAGACCCTGCACGCGCTGGAGCGCGACGGCCTGGTGCACCGCGAGGCCCAGCCCGTCAATCCGCCCCGCGTCGACTACGAGCTGACGCCGCTGGGCCGTGAGGTCGCGGAGCGGCTGCTCGGCCTCATCCACTTCGTCGAGGGCCGGATGCCCGAGGTCCTGGAGGCCCGGGCCCGTTACGACGCTAGGGCGTGACGCGCGGCGGGCGCTGGCAGCGGGGGCAGTAGTAGCTGGACCGGTTCATCCAGGGGCGCCGCGCCATCGCCGTACCGCAGCGGTGGCAGGGCTCGCCCTCACGGCCGTAGGCGTCGAGCGACCGGTCGAAGTAGCCCGACTCGCCGTTCACGTTCACGTAGAGGCTGTCGAAGCTGGTGCCGCCCTGGGCCAGCGCCGCGTTCATGACGTCGCGGACGTGGCCGAGCAGTTCGGCGGACTTGGGACGGGTGAGCGTCGCCGTCGGGCGGTCGTAGTGCAGCCGGGCCCGCCAGAGCGCCTCGTCCGCGTAGATGTTGCCGACCCCGCTGATCAGCGACTGATCGAGCAGGGCGCGCTTGACCGTGGTGCGGCGCAGCCGGAGCGCCGTGTGGAAGGCGGCGTCGTCGAAGGCCGGGTCCAGCGGGTCGCGGGCGATGTGCGCGATGACGTCGGGCAGTCCGTCGGGGGTGTTCTCGTGGAGCGAGAGTCCGCCGAAGGTGCGCTGGTCGACGAAGCGGAGTTCGGTGCCGACCGCGTCGGCGAACCTGATCCTGATGCGCAGGTGCTTCTCGTCGGGCGCCCCCTCGGGCTGGACGAGGAGCTGACCGCTCATGCCGAGGTGGCCCAGGAGCGAGCCGGCCGCCTCGTCGAGCGGCACCCAGAGGTACTTGCCCCGGCGCATCGCGGTCCCGAACCGCGTCCCCGTCAGCCGGGCCGCGAAGTCCACGCCGCCCGCGAGGTGGCGGCGGACCGCGCGCGGGTGCAGGACCTCGACCTCACCGGCGGTGCGTCCGGCGACCCAGCGCTCCAGACCTCGGCGGACGACTTCGACCTCGGGCAGTTCGGGCACGGACGGCTCCTGGGGTGGGACGCGACGGGGTACACGGACACGGAGAACCCCCCGGTGCACGGCGGCACCGGGGGGTTCTCGCAGGTCAGGCCGGAGCGACGTCCCCGGAGGGCGACGGGTCGGCAGGGGTGTCGGCGGCCCCTCCGTCGGCAGCGGCCTTCGCCGCCGCCTCCCGTGCTTCCGCGGCGGCGCTGATCTCGCGCCAGGCGGACTCCGCCGCCTGCTGCTCCGCTTCCTTCTTGCTACGGCCGGTGCCGGTGCCGTACGAGACACCACCGACGCGGGCGGCAGCAGTGAAGGTCTTCTCGTGGTCCGGGCCGGTCTCCGTGACGAGGTACTCGGGTACTCCGAGGCTCTCGCTCGCGGTGAGCTCCTGGAGGCTGGTCTTCCAGTCCAGGCCGGCACCGAGGTTCGAGGACCTGTCGATCAGCGGATCGAAGAGCCGGTGAACCAGCTCCGATGCCGCGTCGAGGCCCTGATCGAGATAGACCGCGCCGATCACCGCTTCCAGGGTGTCGGCGAGGATGGATGCCTTGTCCCGGCCACCCGTGCCCTCTTCACCTCGGCCGAGCCGGATGAAGGAGCCGAGTTCGAGGCCGCGGCCCACCTCCGCAAGCGCACGCGAGTTGACCACCGCGGCCCGCAACTTGGCCAGCTGGCCTTCGGGCAGGTCGGGGTGGGTACGGTACAGCGTGTCCGTGACCACGAGACCGAGCACGGAGTCCCCGAGGAACTCCAGCCGCTCGTTCGTGGGCAGACCGCCGTTCTCGTACGCGTACGAACGGTGGGTCAGCGCACGCACCAGAAGGGCGGACTCGAGTTGGTACCCGAGCCGCCCTTCCAGAAGCGTGTGGGACGAGGCTGTGTTGACGTTGTCTGCCTGCTTCTTGGCGTGGGACAACTCAGACATCGGGCCTCTCACCAGCCGCTCAGACCTCGAGGACCTGGCGCTTGTTGTACGTGCCGCAGCTGGGGCACGCGATGTGCTGCAGCTTCGGCTCCTGGCAGCGCTCGCACGAAACCAGGGTGGGGACCGCAGCCTTCCACTGCGACCGGCGGTGGCGCGTGTTGCTGCGCGACATCTTCCGCTTCGGAACAGCCACGGCTACTTCTCCTGCTTCTTGTCGACGCCGGGTGCGGCGCCGCCCATGTTGTCCTTCTCGCCGTCCTGAACGGTCTCGGCGAGTCCTTGCAGTGCCGCCCAACGAGCGTCGACGGCATCGTGGTGGTGGCCCGGATTCTCGTCCAGCCGGACTCCGCATTCGGAGCACAGACCGGCACAGGATTCCTTGCACACCGGCTGCATCGGCAGTGCGAGCACCACCGCATCACGCAGCACCGGCTCGAGGTCGAACAGGCCGTCCTCGAGAAAAAGCCTGTCCTCGTCGTCCTCGGCGTCGTCGACCGGGTCCGCGGGCTTGCCGTGGTTCCGGTCATCGGCGTCAGGGTACGAGAACATCTCCTGGAAGTCCGCCTCGACCTTTCGGTTCAGCGGCTCCAGACACCTTACGCACTCCCCCTCGACCGCCGCACGGGCGGTCCCGGTGACGAGCACGCCCTCCATGACGGATTCGAGACGGAGGTCGAGCTCCACCGGAGCGCCCTCGGGCACTCCGATGACGTCGGCGATGCCGAGGTCGGCGGGAGCGTCCGCCGTACGGGTCAGCCGCTTCATGGCACCCGGACGCCGGCCCAGCTCGTGCGTGTCGAACACGAGGGGGTTTCGGTGGTCGAGCTGGCCGTTCAGGGCTTTTCCTGCTTTCGGATCGAACGCGTCACGCGTGGTGTGGGGAGGGGCCGACCGGTCCGGAGTCGAAGCGGGCAGCCGGGATCGCGGACATACGCGCGACCGAAGAGCCAGGATACTGGACACACCGCCCAGCTCCCAATCCGGTCCCGGAAGGACCCCGGGCCGGCCGGTCAGCGCTCCTGTTCGTAGCGGCGCAGCTGGTCCAGGTCGATCATGCTGGTGTCGAACAGGCTGGTCTCGTCCAGGGCGCCCTCGCCGTGCTGCTGGTGGGGCTGCTGGGACGGGACGGGCTGCTGCCAGGCGTCGTAGCCGCCCTGGGCCTGCATCGCGTGCTGTGCCTGGTTCTGGTCGTAGCCCTGCTGCTGGTAGGCGGCGTACGGGTCGGACTGCTGCTGGTAGCCGTAGACGTCCTGCTGGGCGTGCTGGTCGTGCGGGACCCCGTACGCGTCCTGCTGCGGCGCTTCCTGGTAGCCGTCCTGCTGCTGGACCCGCTGGTCCTGGTAGCCGTAGCCCTGGGCGTACTGCGGTTCCGGCTGACCGTACTGCGGCTCGGTCTGGTGCGGGATCTGGAGCGGCTGCGGGGCGGCGACCTCGGCCAGTCCGGCCCAGTGGTCCTCGTCACTGGTGTGCCCCTGCTCGCCGGCCGCGTCCTGGGCGGCGATGTGCGCGCCCAGCTCGTCGGTGGCGACCCGGCCGTGCAGCTTCTGCCGGCCGCGGCCGACGGCCTCCAGGGTCTTGGCGAGCACCGCCTCGAAGGCGCCGAGCTTGGTGTCCACGTACGCGTCGGCGCGCTGCCGGAGCGTCTCCGGGTCGGCGCTGCGCTCGGGGGCCTCGGCGAAGTCGGGGTCCTCGTAGCCCTGCTCGTCGAAGCCCTGGCCGCGGCCGAGGAGCTTCTCGCGGCCGCGGTCGACGGAGCCGATGGTCTTGGTGAGGACGACCTCGAAGTTGGCGAGCTTGCTGTCGACGTACTCGTCGGCCTCGGCGCGGACCTCGTCGGCCTCCTTGCGGGCCTCGGTGAGGATGCGGTCGGCCTCGGCCTGGGAGCGCCGGGCGATCTCGGTGTCGGAGATCAGGGCGGTGCGCTCGGCGTGGGCGTTCTCGATGATGCGGCCGGCCTCCTGGCGGGCCTGTTCGACGAGCTGCTCGTGGCCGCCGATGACCTCCGCGGCCTGGGCGAGCGAGCCGGGCAGGGCCTCGCGCACCTCTTCGAGCATCGCGAGCAGTTCGGCGCGGTTGACCACGCAGGACGCCGACATGGGCATGGACCGGGCGTTCCCGACCGTGTCGACGATCTCGTCGAGCTTCTTCTGCACGTCCACCGTGTGCTCGCCACTCTCTACTGCCGGTTGGAGACGGACGGGACGACTGTACGGCCAGTCGGCTCCCGTCCGACACCTGTGGTGCGTACGGCTGACGCGCGGTCAGTGGCTCAGGGCTGCGCGAGGCGTTCGGTCAGGGCCTCCTGGACGACCGGCGGCAGCAGGTGGGACACGTCGCCGCCCCAGGTGGCCACCTCCTTGACCAAGGAGGAGGACAGGAAGCTGTAGGTGGGGTTGGTCGGCACGAAGAGCGTCTCGACGCCGGAGAGCCCGTTGTTCATCTGGGCCATCTGGAGTTCGTAGTCGAAGTCGCTGACGGCCCGCAGGCCCTTCACGATCGCCGGGATGTCGCGCTGCTTGCAGAAGTCGACGAGGAGGCCGTGGAATGCCTCGACCTCGACGTTGCCGAACTCGGCGGTGACCTGGCGGATGAGGTCTATCCGCTCGTCGACCGTGAAGAGGCCCTTCTTGGACTGGTTGATCATCACCGCGACGTGCACGACGTCGTACAGCTTCGAGGCTCGGCCGATGATGTCGAGATGTCCGTTGGTGATGGGGTCGAACGACCCCGGGCATACGGCGCGGCGCAACTTGATTCCCTCGCTCTCCGGTCCGGTCATCGTGCGTCTTCGCACGTAGCGGCGGCGCGACCGTACCAAAGCGTCCCCTCGCCGTAGCGACGGGCCCGCAATGGCTCGAAACCCTTGGGCCAGCTGAATTCTCCGCCTCTGGTGCTGCGTTCCACGGTGACGAGCGCGTCGCCCGTGAGCCACCCCTGGGCACGGAGTGTGAGCAGGATCTCGCGAAGATCGTCGTCGGTGACGGCGTACGGCGGGTCCAGGAAGATCACGTCGTACGGTTCGGCGGGTGCCGGGCCCGTCACGATCTGTTCCGCTTTGCCGCCGCGGACCTCGGCGCCGGGCAGGCCCAGGGTGCGGGCGTTGTCCTTCACGGTGCGCAGGGCCTTGGCGTCGGCCTCGACGAGCAGGGCGTGGGCGGCGCCCCGGGAGAGGGCTTCGAGGCCGACGGCGCCGGAGCCGGCGTAGAGATCGGCGATCCGGACGCCGTCCAGGGTGCCCAGGAGCGCCTGCCAGGTGGAGAACAGGCCCTCGCGCGCGCGGTCGGATGTGGGCCGGGTGCCGGTGCCGGGCGGGACGGCCAGGCGGCGTCCGCCGGCCACGCCTGCGATCACGCGGGTCATGGGTGACTGGTCCTCGGGTCGGGGCGGCGCTCGGGGTGCCGTGGGCGCCGTACCTCCCACGATATGGCGTCGGGGAGGGGCGGGCTTCCCGGGGCGGGCGGGGGTGGGCCGGGGACACGCCGGGGCGGCGGCCCTCCGGCCTCACCCCTTGTCCAGGTACTCCTCGCGCTCCTTGTCGAGCAGGGCGTCCAGGGCGGTGCGCAGCTCGGGCAGGTGCTCCAGCTCGGGGTCTGCGGCGACGACGGCTACGGCCTCCTGGCGGGCGGCGGCGATGACCTCCTCGTCGTCGATGACGTTCAGGACGCGCAGCGAGGAGCGGACCCCGGACTGGGCCTGGCCGAGCACATCGCCCTCGCGGCGCTGTTCGAGGTCGATACGGGAGAGCTCGAAGCCGTCCAGCGTGGCGGCGACGGCGCCGAGGCGGGCGCGGGCGGGGCTCGCCTCGTGGGCCTCGGTGACCAGCAGGCAGAGGCCGGGGGCGGAGCCCCGGCCGACCCGGCCGCGCAGCTGGTGCAGCTGGGAGACGCCGAAGCGGTCGGCGTCCATGATCACCATGGCGGTGGCGTTGGGGACGTTGACGCCGACCTCGATGACGGTGGTCGCCACCAGGACGTCGACGTCGCCGGCGGCGAAGCGGCGCATCACGTCGTCCTTGTCGTCGGGCTGCATCCTGCCGTGCAGCACCTCGACGCGCAGGCCGTGCAGGGGGCCCTTGGCGAGCTGTTCGGCGATCTCCAGGACGGCGAGCGGCGGACGCTTGTCGGCCGTCGCCTCCTCCTCGGCGGTCTTCTTCTTCCCCTTCTTCCCCGGGTCGTCCTCGTCGTCCCCGATGCGGGGGCAGACCACGTACGCCTGGTGGCCGTTCTCCACCTCCTCGCGGACGCGTTCCCAGGCGCGGCTGAGGAAGTGCGGCTTGTCCTTGGCGGGGACGACGTGGCTGGCGATGGGCGAGCGGCCGGCCGGGAGCTGGTCGAGGACGGAGGTCTCCAGGTCGCCGAAGACCGTCATGGCGACCGTGCGCGGGATGGGGGTGGCGGTCATGACGAGCAGGTGCGGCGGCTGTTTGCCCTTGGAACGGAGGGCGTCACGCTGCTCGACCCCGAAACGGTGCTGCTCGTCCACGACGACCAGGCCCAGGTCGTGGAACTTGACCTTGTCCTCGATCAGGGCGTGCGTCCCGATGACGACGCCGGCCTCGCCGGTGACCAGGTCGAGCAGCGCCTGCCGACGGGCGGCGGTGCCCATGGACCCGGTGAGCAGGACGACCTTGGTGCCCTGGTCGGAGCCGCCCAGCATGCCCCCTTCGGCCAGCTCCCCCATCATCTCGGTGATGGAGCGGTGGTGCTGCTGGGCGAGGACCTCGGTGGGGGCGAGCATCGCGGCCTGGCCGCCGGCATCGACCACGGCGAGCATGGCGCGCAGGGCCACCATCGTCTTCCCGGAGCCGACTTCGCCCTGGAGGAGGCGGTGCATGGGGTGCTCGGTGGCGAGGTCGTCGAAGATCTCCTTGGAAACCTTCTGCTGGCCGTCGGTGAGTGTGAACGGCAGCTTGGCGTCGAACGCGTCGAGGAGGCCGCCGGGGGTAGGCCTGCGGGCGACGGCCGGGAGCTGGGTGTCGGCGTACCTGCGGCGGGCCAGGGCGACCTGGAGGACGAACGCCTCGTCCCACTTGAGCCGGTCCCGGGCCGCCGCCACGTCGGCCTTGGTGGCGGGCCGGTGGATCTTCAGCAGGGCCTCGGGCAGGGGTGTGAAGCCGCGGCCCTCGCGCAGGGATGCGGGCAGCGGGTCGACGGCCTCCCGGGCGCTGGGCAGTACGGCGTCGACCGCCTTGGCGATCCGCCAGGAGTCGAGCTGCTTGCAGGCGGGGTAGATCGGCAGCAGCTTGCCCGCGAAGGCGTCGACGGCCTCGGTCGCCTCGGCGTCGTCCCCGGGGTCGGCGTCGAGCAGCTGGTAAGTGGGGTGGGCGAGCTGCGTCTTGCGGTTGAAGACGGAGACCTTGCCGGCGAACATGGCGCGCCGGCCGGGCAGCAGCTCCTTGTGCGGCTTGTGGACGCCGTGGCCGAAGAAGACGAGCTGGAGGCGGCCGTGGCCGTCGGTGAGGGTGACTTCGAGGCGCTTGCCGCGTCCGCCGTTGAACGTGAGGACGCGGGCGTCGGCGACCTGCGCGACGACCGTGACGTGCTCGTCGAGCGGGAGATCGGTCAGCGCCGTGAGCCGGCCGCGCTCCTCGTACCGGCGCGGGTAGTGATGCAGGAGATCACCGACCGTGTGCAGGTCGAGGTGCTCGGCCATCACCTTCGCGGTGGGACCGCCGAGCAGCTTCTTCAGGGGTTCGTCGAACGCAGACACGCGATCCATTGCACACCACGGCAGTGACAGTTGTCCGTCGGGCGCCGCCGGACCCCGGAAACTCCTGGTCGGAATCGTGATGCGACCCTAGGATCGGCTCCCCCACACCTCCCGTACGCGATCACCTCCCCGGGATCGCCCGACCCGCGCTGTCATCAGGCATCCCCTGTCCCCCCACCGGCGCTGCGACGATGACATCTGAGACTTCAGCAACCGAATCCGCCGTCACCAGGGAACCGCACACCTTCCAGGTGGATCTGCGCGGGCTGGTCGACCTCCTCTCCCATCACCTCTACTCCTCGCCCCGCGTCTATCTGCGCGAGCTGCTCCAGAACGCCGTCGACGCCATCACAGCCCGCCGCGCCGAGGAGCCGGACACGCCCGCGCTGGTGCGGCTGTACGCGGAGGAGGGCCGGCTGCGGGTGGAGGACAGCGGCATCGGCCTGACCGAGGCGGATGTGCACAGCCTGCTCGCCACGATCGGCCGCAGCTCCAAGCGGGACGGTGCCGAGGGCCTCGCCTCGGCGCGTGCCGGGTTCCTCGGGCAGTTCGGCATCGGGCTGCTGGCGTGCTTCGTGGTGGCCGCCGAGATCCGCGTGGTGAGCCGGTCCGCCCGGACGCCCGGACAGCCGCCCGTGGAGTGGTGTGCGCGGGACGACGGTTCGTACACCGTCCGTACGCTGCCCGACAGCGCGCGCCCGGAGCCCGGGACGACGGTGCATCTGACCGCCCGGCCGGGCAGCGCAGAATGGCTGACCGAGGAGCGGGTGCTGTCGCTGGCCCGTGACTTCGGTTCGCTGCTGCCGTACGACGTCCGGGTCGGCGAGGCGGCCGTCACCGCGCTGCCGGCGGTGTGGGACCGGCCGTACCCGAGCCCGGCCGCGCGGCGGGTCGCGCTGGCGCGCCACTGCCACGAGCAGTTCGGCTTCACCCCGCTCGACACGATCGACCTCGCGCTGCCGGCGGCGGGGATACGCGGGGTGGCGCACGTCCTGCCGTCGGCGGTCAGCCCGGCGCAGCGGGCGGGCCACCGTGTTCATCTCAAGGGCATGCTGCTGACGGACCGGGCGGACGAACTGCTGCCCGAGTGGGCGTTCTTCGTGCGGTGCGTGATCGACACGGACAGCCTGCGGCCCACCGCCTCGCGGGAGGCGCTGTACGCGGACGAGACGCTGGCGGCCGTACGGGACGCGCTGGGCGACCGGATCAGGGAGTGGCTGACCGGACTCGCCGCGGGGGACCCGGAGCGGCTGGCGCAGTTCCTCGGCGTGCACCACCTCGGCGTGAAGTCGCTGGCCCGGCACGACGACGCGATGTGGCGGACGATGCTGCCGTGGCTGCCGTTCGAGACGACGGACGGGCGGCTGTCGCTGGAGGAGTTCGCCCGGCGCCACCCGGTGGTGCACTTCACGCGGTCCGTGGAGGAGTTCCGGCAGGTCGCGCCGATCGCGTCCGCGCAGGGCATCGGGGTCGTCAACGGCGGCTACACCTACGACACCGAGCTGGTCGAGCGACTGCCCGCGGCCCGGCCCGGGACGGTGGTCGCGGAGCTGGACGCGGACACGGTGACCGCGCATCTGGACGCCGTCGATCCGCGCGAGGAGCTGGCGCTCGGCCCGTTCCTGGCGGCGGCGCGCGCCCGGCTCGACCCGCTGGGCTGCGACGTGGTGCTGCGCGCCTTCCATCCGGTGACCACGCCGGCGCTGCACCTGGACGACCGGTCGGCCCGTCACGAGCAGGCGAGGGCGGAGGCCGAGGAGCAGGCGGACGACCTGTGGGCGGGCATCCTGGGCTCGCTGCGCGGGAGCGCGCCGCGCGCCCGGCTCGTACTGAACCAGCTCAATCCGCTGATCCGCCGGATCGGTGCGCTGGGCACCCCGGAGCTGGCCGCGACGGCGACGGAGGCGTTGTACGGGCAGGCCCTGCTGATGGCGCAACGGCCGCTGCGGCCGGCCGACTCGGCGCTGCTGAACCGCGCGTTCCTGGGGCTCCTGGAGTGGGCCGCGCCCCCGGCCGCACCGCCGGCCGCGCCGCCCGGAAGCGACCGCATCCCGCCCGTGAACCCCCAGGAGGACGGCCGATGAGCGCCGACGCCGAGACGATCCGCCGGGCCCTGCGGGAGAACCAGGACGAGCCGGAGGGGCCCGCGCGCAACGCCCGCTCGGAGCGGCTGCTCGCCGAGGCCGAGCAGTGCGGGGACGCCGGGCTGCTGATCGAGGCCCTGGTCCACCAGCTGCAGGTCTACAACTACAGCTCCGAGAAGGACAAGATGTTCGTCCCCTTCGCGCGGCTGCTGCGCATGTGGGACGAACAGCCGGGCGAGTTCAGTGACTTCATGACCCACCATCTGTTCTGGATGTTCAAGTGGGTCTCCAGCTCGATGACCGACCAGCCGCACATCCCGCTCGCCTCGATCGAGAAGTGGCAGGCGGAGATGGAGCACCGCTACCGGCTGGCCGGGCATTCGGAGCGGGCCGTGCGCCAGGGCGAGCTGGAGATCGCCCGGCACCTGGGCGACCGGGAGCGGGGCGAGCGGGCGTTCACCGCCTGGCTGGCCGCCGACCGGGACCGGATGGCCAACTGCCACGCCTGCGAGCTGCACGGGCAGGGCGCCTGGCACGTGTGGAACGGCCGGGACGAGGAGGCGCTGAAGAGCTGGGCGCCGGTGCTGGACGGCGAGCACGTCTGCGCGCACGAGCCGCACGCGGTGCTTGCGTCCTCCCTGCTGCCCCTGCTGCGGACGGGCCGCGCGGAACAGGCGCGGGCGCACCACCTGCGCGGGTACCGGATGGTCCGGCCGATGGAGAGCATGCGCTACTCGGCCGCGCTGCACATCGAGTTCTGCGCGCTGACCGGCAACGAGGCCCGGGGCGTGGAGATCCTCGCGGAGCGGCCGGCGTACTTCACCGACAGCGGGAACCCGGGCAGCCTGCTGAGCTTCCTGACCGTGACCGCCCTGCTGATGGACCGGCTGGTCGCGCTCGGCCACGGCGGTCAGCCGGTGCCCGGCCCGGCGGGGACGGAGTGGACGGCCGCGTCTCTCGCGGTCGAGGCCCGGGCCCGGGCGCTGGACCTCGCCGCCCGCTTCGACGCGCGCAACGGCAACGGGTACGTGGGCGAGGAGACGCGCGAACGCCTGGCGCGGGTCCCGCTGCTCGACCGGCTGCCGCTGGGTGTACGGTCCGCGCGGCCGGTGAACGCGGCGCCCGCCCCCGTACGTCCGGCGGCTGCGGCCGCCGAGGCGCAGGCGCGGGACCTGGCCGGGCTGCTCGCCCAGGCGTACCGGCTGTCCGAGGCGCAGCACCCCGAGGCCCGCGATGCCTGGCAGGCGGTGGGCGAGCGGGCCGGGGCCGAAGGCGCGGAGCTCGCGACCCTGGACCGGGCGAACCTGGAGGACCACCGCGCGATGGACGGCAGCCGGCCGCCCGCCGAGGCCGCGGAGGCGTTCGCGAGGGCGGCCGGGCTGTACGAGGCCGGGGGCGACGCGGGCGAGGCCGTCGCGGCGCGGGCCAGGGGCGTGTTCGCCCGGGCCCTGGCCGGGGCGGCCGATGAGGCGGCGGCCCTGATCGCGCCGCTGGTGGAGCGGGCCCTCACGCTGCACGCCGGGGGCGGGGCCACCGCCCGGCAGGCGTCCGGCGTCCTGGTCTGCCGGGCCCGGATCGCCGAGCAGCGGATGCTGCGGGCACAGGAGGGGAAGGCGCACGAGGCCGCCGTCGCGGAGCTCGAAGAGGCGGCCCGCGAGGTGCTGGCGTTCACCGAGCCCCGGGGCGGCGAGGACCGGATCGCCACCCGGACCGCGGAGGCGCTGGGCTTCCTCGGGGACGTCGCCGCGCACCGGGGCGACGCCCAGACAGCCCTCGGGCTGTACGAGCGGGCGTCCGCCGAGGTGTACGGGGCCGGGCTGCCCTGGGCCGCGGTGGAGTACGAGACCTGGACGGCGCAGACCGCCGCCGGTCTGGAGGACTTCGCGACGGCGGAACGGGCCGCGCGGAAGGCTCTGGAGCACGGGGAGCCGTTCGCCGGCCCGTCCGGGCTGGCCCGGCTCCATCTCCGGCTGGCCGAGATACTCGCCGCCTCCGGGCAGCTCTCCGAGGCGGCCGACCGCGCCCTGGACGCCTCGCACTGGGCGGACGAGGCCGGCGAGGGCGACACGCTCGGTGTCTACACCCGGCACCAGCTCGGTGGCTGGCTGCTGCCGCTGGGGCGCGCGGCGGAGGCGGCGGCCGTGCTGGAGGCCGTCCTGCCGGACATCTCGGCCGAGCACCACGGCGACGGCATGCTCGTCCAGACGCTGTGGTGGCTCGGCGACGCGCTGACGGCGCTCGACGAGCCGAGGGTGGCGGCGGAGCACTGGCTGCGCGCTGCGGACATCGCGCGCGGGTGGCCGGAGCAGCATGACCACGCGATGCTCGCCCAGCTCGCCGGGCAGGCCCTGTACCGGGCCGAGCTGAACCCGGAGGCCGAGCGCGCCTACGCGCGGGCCGGGGAGCTGTGGCGGTCGCTGGACGAGATGCCGGGTCTGGTACGGACGCTGCGGGTCCGGGCCTGGATCGCCCTGCGGGAGGACCGGCCGGCCGAGGCGCGGAAGTTCATGGCCGAGGCGGAGCGGGAGTGCGCGGCGCGTCCTGAGCTGGAGGCGGAGCTGGCGAGCACGTACCGGCAGACGGCCGACCTGATCGTCCAGTCCTGCGAGGGCGAGCCGGGCGAGGCGCCGGACGACCCGGTGCGGTCGGCGTACGAGGAGGCGCTGGGCTACGCCGGGCGGGCGGCGGAGACCTTCCGCTCGGCGGGGTCCGGCCACCTCGGCCTCAGCACGGCCGCGGTGCTGATGGCCGCGTGGCTGGAGGCGGATCTCGGCCGGGGGCCGGCGGCGCTGGAGCGGGTACGGGTGGTGCTGGAGGCGTACGAGGGGGTGCCGGAGGGGACGGACGAGACGGTGGACGCGCGGCGGGCGGAGGCGGAGTCGGTGCGGGCGTATGTGACCGGCGCGGCATAGCCCCGGCGGGCGGCGCGGCCCTGGCGGGCAGCGGGCCGGGGGCTTGTAGCGCCCGGGTCGTCCGGCGCGCCGTCTTGTCCTCGATCGCCGGACGGGCTTGATTCGCCGGTCCGACTGGCGCGGGGTTCCGTCCTCGATCGCCGGACAGGCTTGATTCGGTGGGCCTACTCCACGCCGATCAGCAGTGGTGCTCCCTGGTGGCCGCCCTCGTAGGTCGTCGTGTCCACTGCCAAGTGGGCCTCGCGGACGTGTTGTTCCAGGGAGTCCGCGAGGAGGGGCGGGGTGTTCCGGCCGAGGACGAGGGTGACCAGTTCGCCGCCGGCCGCGAGCATGCGGTCCAGGACCCTGCGGGCGGTGGCGGGGACGTCCTGGCCGATGACGGCCACGTCGCCGTCGATGAGGCCGAGGATGTCGCCGGCCTGGCAGATGCCCGCCGAGGTCCAGGACTGCCGTTCGGCGACGGCCAGTTCGGCGTAGCGGGTCGCGCCGGCCGCCGCGGTCATGGCGACCACGTCCTCGTCGAAGCTGCGGTCCGGCTCGTGGACGGCCAGGGCCGCGATGCCCTGGACGGCGGCCCGGGTCGGGACGACGGCGACCCGGACACCCTGGGCCCTGGCCTGTTCGGCGGCGGCAGCGGCGGTGTGGCGGAGGTCCGCGTCGTTGGGCAGCAGGACCACCTCGCGGGCGTGGGCGCGGCGGATCGCGTCGACGAGTTCGCCGCTGGCGGGCGGTTCGCCGGGCCGGGCGAGCACGGTGGTCGCGCCGGCCTCCCGGCACAGGGCGGCCAGCCCTTCGCCCGGGACGACCGAGACGACCGCGCGGCGGGCGGGCTCGGGGCGGGCGTGCGCGCGGTCGGCGGCGAAGTGGGTGATCCGGATGCGGTACGGCCGCCCGGCCTCGACTCCGGCCTCAACCGCGGCGCCCGCGTCGTGGACGTGGACGTGGACGTTCCACAGGCCGTCGCCGCCGACCACCACCAGCGAGTCGCCGAGCGTGTCCAGCCGGGTACGCAGGCGCTCGACGGCCTCGTCGCCGGCCTCCAGCAGGTAGATGACCTCGAAGGCGGGGCCGCCGTCCCCGTCCCCGTCGGCCGCCGGGCACTCCGCGTCGTCGGCGGGCGGCGGGACGAATGGGACGGCCTCGTACGGCCGCTCCGGGGCCCGTCCGGAGACGGCCTGGACCAGGGCGCCGAGCAGGGTGACCAGACCGCGCCCGCCCGCGTCGACGACCCCGGCCCTGGCGAGGGCGGGGAGCTGTCCGGGGGTGGCGTCCAGCGCGGCGCGCGCCCCCTCGTAGGCGGCCCGGGCCACCTCGGCGGTGTCCGCGCCGGGCGCCGCGCGTCCGGCGGCGGCCGCGGCCCGGTCCGCGACGGTCAGGACGGTGCCCTCGACGGGGTGGGCGACGGCATCGCGGGCCCAGGCCGCGGCCCGGTCGAGGGCGAGGCGCATCCGGTCGCCGCCGGTGCCCTCCGCGAGGACGCCGGCCATGCCGCGCAGGAGCTGGGCGAGGATCGTGCCGGAGTTGCCCCGGGCGCCGATCAGGGCGCCGTGGGCCATGGCCCGTACGGCGTCGGCGGCGGAGGGGACCGAGGTGCCGGTCTCGTGGGCGGCGAAGACCGCTTCGACGGCGGCCGCCGCGGATTCCACGGTCAGGTAGAGGTTGGTGCCGGTGTCCCCGTCGGCGACCGGGTAGACGTTGATCGCGTCGATCGCCTCGCGCTCCCGGCCGAGCGCGTCCAGGGCCAGCGCGCACCATGTCCGTACCGCGACGGCATCCGGTTCGTCGGCGGTCTGCGGCACCTCGGGGCTCCTCGGAAGGGACTCGGAATGGGGGGCGGACTGCTGGCTGCACCGCAGGTTAGCGCCGGTGGAGGGCCGCGGCCGGTCCGGGGGCGGGGAGGGGGGGCGGTGGAACCCATGGTAGTTTCGTATCTCCGGAGCAGGCGTTGTATGCTGCTTCGGTTGCCCGACGAGAGTCGGGACATTCCCCCGGTACCGCCATTTCAGTTCCTGAATCCGGCGTATCGGAATTCACTGTAAGTGCATCTGAAGTCTTTGGAGTGACCCGTGGCTGCCAACTGCGACGTTTGCGGCAAGGGGCCGAGCTTCGGCAACAACATTTCGCACTCGCACCGCCGTACGTCCCGTCGCTGGAACCCCAACATCCAGCGCGTGCGTGCCGTGGTCGGTCGGACGCCGAAGCGGCTCAACGTCTGCACCTCGTGCATCAAGGCCGGCAAGGTCGCGCGCTGACGTTCCCGTCGTAGCGCAGCCCTACCGGTTGCCCAAAAAGCCGGTCCACCTCGGTGGACCGGCTTTTTGCTGTGCCCGGGCGCCGGGGCCGGCCGCCCGCCCGGTCAGCCGGCGTCGCGCAGTCGCCAGCCGTGGCGGACCGGGCCGATGCCCGTGCCGAGCGGGAAGCCCGCCTCGATCGCGCCGGTGACGTACTCCTTCGCGGCCCGGACCGCCGCCTCCACCCCGGCACCCCGCGCCAGATGGCTCGCGATGGCGGAGGCGAGGGTGCAGCCGGTGCCGTGGGTGTGCCGGTTGTCGTGGCGGGGCGCGCGCAGCCAGTGCTCCTCGCTGCCGTCGGTGAGCAGGTCGACGGGGTCGCCGGGCAGGTGACCGCCCTTGATCACGACCCAGCGGGGCCCGAATCCGAGCAGTACGCCGGCGGCCCGGCGCATCCCGGCCTCGTCGGTGACGGTGATGCCGGTGAGCTGCGCCACCTCGTCCAGGTTCGGGGTCGCCACGGTCGCGACGGGCAGCAGCTTCGTGCGGACCGATTCGAGGGCGTCCGCGGCGAGGAGCGGGTCGCCGTGCTTGGAGACGCCGACCGGGTCGACGACGACGGGTGCGTCGGTCCCCGCGAGGAGTTCCGCGACGGTCTCGACGAGCGGCGCGGACGCCAGCATCCCGGTCTTGACCGCGTCGACGCCGATGTCGTCGACGACGCTGCGGTACTGGGCGCGGACCGCGTCGGGGGGCAGTTCCCAGGCACCCTGGACGCCGAGGGAGTTCTGCGCGGTGACGGCGGTGAGCACGCTCATCCCGTGCGTGCCGAGCGCGAGCATCGTCTTGAGGTCGGCCTGGATACCCGCACCGCCGCCGGAGTCGGATCCGGCGACGGTGAGCACGCGGGGCGGTACGGAGGTGATTATCGGCATGGGCCGCAATCTACTGGGCGTCCTCGATGTCGCCGAAGTGGTCCCAGCCGTTCTTGCTGGTCCAGGGGGCTCCGTCGACCGTCACCTGGGGCAGCGCCGAGGGGTTGAGGACCTCGCCGATCACCTTCCAGCGGGCCGGCAGCTTCACGTCGGGCGGGAAGGTCGCGACGATCGCGTGGTCCTCGCCGCCGGTCAGCACCCACTGGAGGGGGTCGACGCCGACGGCCTGCCCGATGTCCGACATCTGGGACGGTACGTCGATGAGCCCGGAGCGCAGGTCGATGCGGACCTTGCTGGCCTCGGCGATGTGCCCGAGGTCCGCGACGAGCCCGTCGCTGACGTCGGTCATGGCGGTGGCGCCGAGCCCGGCGGCGGCGGGGCCCGCGTGGTACGGCGGTTCGGGGCGGCGGTGGGCCTCGACGAAGGCCCGGGGAGAGCGGAACCCCCGGGAGAGCACGGCGTACCCGGCGGCGGACCAGCCGAGCCAGCCGGTGACGGCGACGACGTCACCGGGCTGGGCGCCCGCCCTGGTGACGGGCTCGTGGTTGCGCAGGTCGCCGAGCGCGGTGATCGCCACGGTGATGGTGTCACCGCGGACCACGTCACCGCCGACCACGGCCGCCCCCGCGACCTGGCACTCGTCGCGCAGGCCGTCCATCAGCTCCGCGGCCCAGGTGACCGGGAGTTCGGCGGGGACGACGAGGCCGAGGAGCAGTGCGGTGGGCACGGCGCCCATGGCGGCGATGTCGGCGAGGTTCTGCGCGGCGGCCTTGCGGCCCACGTCGTACGCCGTCGACCAGTCGCGCCGGAAGTGCCGTCCCTCCAGCAGGATGTCCGTGCTGGCCACGACCCTGCGGTCGGGGGCGGTCACGACCGCGGCGTCGTCGCCCGGGCCTAGCCGGACCGCCGGAGTGGTGGTGAGCCGGGACGTGAGCTCTCTGATGAGCCCGAACTCCCCCAACTCGCCCACGGTTGCCTTCACCGAGTGTCACCTCTCATCTGTCGGGCCGGACGCTCCGGCCTGTCCCCCGTGCGCGCCGCCCCACTCGCGGTCGCGTGCCGTCACTGCTGTCGGTACTGTCAAGAGATACGTCAACTTGTGCGTTCTGTACGCCACGCTGAGGACGTCATCCGCCCCGTGGGTCTCCCCGCCGCGCGTGGCGACGCGATAACGTGGCGTCCCTTTCCCCCACATGATCCTCGTGGCCGCTCTGGAGGTTCCGTGGTACAGGCGTACATCCTCATTCAGACCGAGGTGGGCAAGGCGTCGATCGTCGCCGAGACCATCGCAAAGCTCCCGGGAGTCATCCAGGCAGAAGACGTCACCGGCCCCTACGACGTGATCGTGCGCGCCCGGGCCGACACGGTCGACGAACTCGGACGCATGGTGGTGGCACGGGTCCAGCAAGTGGACGGCATCACCCGAACCCTGACCTGCCCGGTCGTTCACCTCTAGCCCCCGTCTACGCTGGGCCGGTGACGTCCTCCAGCCGCCGGCTCCCCCGCTCCGTGCTCCTCGGTCCATCCGCCGCCCTGCTGTTGCTGGCCGCGGTGGGCTGCTCCGCGGGCGACGGGACGGCGTCGGTCACGGTGCCTTCTCCGTCCCCGGAAGCCGCAGCCTACTGCCGCGCGCTGGACGGGGAACTGCCGGATACCGTGGCCGGTCTGGAGCGGAGTGATCCCGAACCCGGTTCGGCACTGACCGCCGGGTGGGGGGACGGGGCGATCGTACTGCGCTGCGGGGTCGAGCGCCCCGCGGAGATGGACGACGACCAGTCGAAGGGGATCACCGCGAACGGCGTCAACTGGATGCTGGAGCAGCGGGAGGACGATGGCCCCCGGCTGACGACCACCCTGCGCAAGGCGTACGTCGAGGTGTCGTTCTCAAAGGCGTACGCACACGACACGACCCCGCTCGCGGCGCTCGCCCCGGCGGTGAAGAAGACGGTGCCGAACCGGCTCTAGGGCGTGCGTCCCCTGCGGGGAGCGCACGCCCTTCGCCGTGCCCGGGGTGGATCAGCGCAGTCCGGTCGGCCGGGCCAGCGCCGCCTGGATGAGGCGGTCCACCAGCTGCGGGTAGCTGACGCCGCTCTCCTGCCACATGCGCGGGTACATGGAGATCGGGGTGAAGCCCGGCAGGGTGTTGATCTCGTTGATGACGAAGCGGCCGTCCTCGGTGAGGAAGAAGTCGGCGCGCACCAGGCCCTCGCAGGAGCACGCCTCGAAGGCGTCGACGGCGAGCCGCTGGACCTCGGCGGTCTGCTCGGCGGTGAGCGGCGCCGGCACGATCCCGGAGGCGGCGTCGATGTACTTGGCCTCGAAGTCGTAGAAGTCGTGCGCGGTGACCGGCGGGATCTCGGCCGGCACGCTGGCGCGCGGCCCCTCCTCGAACTCCAGGACCCCGCACTCGATCTCGCGTCCGCGCAGCAGCGACTCGACGAGGAACTTGGGGTCGTGGCGGCGGGCCTCCTCGATGGCCGCGTCCAGGCCGGAGGCGTCGTCGACCTTGGTGATGCCGATGGACGAGCCGGCCCGGGCGGGCTTGATGAAGAGCGGCCAGCCGTGCTCGGCGGCGAAGCCGGTGATGCGCTCGCGGGCGCCGGCCGGATCGTTGTCCCACTCGCGGGGCCGGACGACCAGGTACGGGCCGACGGCGAGGCCGAAGGAGGTGAAGACGCGCTTCATGTACTCCTTGTCCTGGCCGACGGCCGAGGCCAGGACGCCGGCGCCCACGTAGGGCACGCCGGACAGTTCCAGGAGGCCCTGAAGGGTGCCGTCCTCGCCGTACGGGCCGTGCAGGACGGGGAAGACGACGTCGACCTCGCCGAGCGCCTTGGGCACCGCGCCGGGCTCGGTGTAGACGACTTCGCGGCTGCCGGGGTCGACGGAGAGCACGACGCCGCCCTCGTCGGACTCGGCGAGCTGGTCCACGTCCGGCATCCGCCGGTCCGCGATGGCCATGCGTTCCGGTTCGTCGGCGGTGAGCGCCCAGCGGCCGTCCGTCGTGATGCCGATCGGCAGGACGTCGTACTTGGTCCGGTCGATGGCGTTCAGGACGGCGCCGGCCGTGACCACCGAAATGCCGTGTTCGGAACTGCGGCCGCCGAACACGACGGCCACACGCGGCTTGCGGAGCTGCTGCTCCGTGCTCTGGGGGAGGTTCTCGCTGCTCATATCGCGATGAGCGTACCTGCTGGTACCGGTCGCGTCAGCGTGGCACGGGCCGCCCGGGGCCGAACGGGGTCAGTGCCGTTCGGCCTTGGCGCTGCGCGACATCAGCTCCTTGACCGCGACCTTCGGCGGCTTGCCCTCGTGGACGATGCCGACGATGGTCTCGGTCAGCGGCATCTCGACGCCGTGCCTGCGGGCCAGGTCGAGCACCGACTGGCAGGACTTGACGCCCTCGGCGGTCTGCTTGGTGGCGGCGATGGTCTCCTGGAGCGTCATGCCCCGGCCTAGGTTGGTGCCGAAGGTGTGGTTGCGCGAGAGCGGCGAGGAGCAGGTGGCCACCAGGTCGCCGAGACCGGCGAGTCCGGAGAAGGTCAGCGGGTCGGCGCCCATGGCCGCGCCCAGACGGATCGTCTCGGCGAGGCCGCGGGTGATGAGCGAGCCCTTGGCGTTGTCGCCGAGCCCCATGCCGTCCGCGATGCCGACGGCGAGGCCGATGACGTTCTTGACGGCGCCGCCGAGTTCGCAGCCGACCACGTCGGTGCTGGTGTACGGGCGGAAGTACGGGGTGTGGCAGGCGGCCTGGAGGCGCTGGGCGACGGACTCGTCCCGGCAGGCGACGACGGCCGCGGCGGGGCGGCGTTCGGCGATCTCCTTGGCGAGGTTGGGCCCGGTGACGACGGCGACGCGGTCCGGGGACACCCCGGTGACGTCCTCGATCACCTCGCTCATCCGCTTGGCGGTGCCGAGTTCGACGCCCTTCATCAGAGAGACGAGCACCGTCTGCGGCTCCAGGTGCGGGGCCCAGTCGGCGAGGTTGGCGCGCAGCGTCTGGGAGGGCACGACGAGGACCGCGAAGTCGGCGCCGCGCAGCGCCTCGGCGGCGTCGGTGGTGGCCCGGACGGAGGCGGGCAGTTCGATGCCCGGCAGGTAGTCGGGGTTGGTACGGGTGGTGTTGACGGCCTCGGCGACCTCGGCCCGGCGGCCCCAGAGCGTCACCTCGCAGCCCGCGTCCGCGAGGACGATGGCGAAGGCCGTACCCCATGAGCCGGTACCGAAGACGGCGGCCTTCGCGGGGTGCGTCACGTGAGTCCCTCTCCTTGGGCCTTGCGCCGCTGTTCGGCGCGGGCCTTGCGGTGATCGTAGGGCTCGGCGGGTGCCTGCTGCCCCCGGACCTCCTCCAGTTGCGCGGTGACCGCCCGCATGATCACCTCGGTGACCTCGCGCAGCAGCTCGGGCGTCGGTTCCTTGTCGTAGAACCGGGCGAGGTCGACGGGCGGCCCCGCCTGGACCCGGAGGGTCTTGCGGGGCAGGAGGCGCACCTTGTTCTCCGTGGCGTACGGCGGCATCACCTCGTTCGCGCCCCACTGCGCGACGGGGATCACGGGGGCGCGGGTCATCAACGCGACGCGGGCGGCGCCGGTCTTGCCGGCCATCGGCCACATGTCGGGGTCACGGGTGAGGGTGCCCTCGGGGTAGAAGCAGACGCACTCGCCGCGCTCGATGGCGTTCACCGCGGCCCGGAAGGCGTCCAGGGCGTTGGTGGTCTCGCGGTAGACGGGGATCTGGCCGGTGCCGCGCAGCATCATGCCGACGAAGGGGGCCTTGAAGAGCCCGGCCTTGGCCAGGAACCGCGGCACGCGGCCGGTGTTGTACTGGAAGTGCCCGTACGAGAGCGGGTCCAGGTACGAGTTGTGGTTGACCGCCGTGATGAATCCGCCGTCGGCCGGAATGTGTTCCGTTCCCCGCCAGTCGCGCTTGAACAGAACGACCAGTGGCGGTTTCGCGATGACCGCCGCCAGGCGGTACCAGAAGCCGATTCTGCGGCGGGACACTCGGACAACCTTTCCTCTGCGAACGGGACCGTGGAGCTGATCGCTGCCTGACTACCGAGGGTCAAGTCTCGCCCCAGGCCCCTGCTCTGTCGAGAACACCGTACGCCTCGCCCCGGGGAGCGCCCCTCCGGGTCGGCGCACCGGCAGGCGAGAATAGGCGGCGATGCGTATCGAGTCAGGCACCGCCACGACCAGCGACCCGGCCGGCCGCTGGTCGCTGGTCGTCCCGTTGAAGCCACTGGCGCGGGCCAAGAGCAGGCTGGCGCCCGCCTCCGGCGCCCTGTTGCGGCCCCGGCTGGCCCTGGCCTTCGCCCGTGACACGGTGGCCGCCGCGCTGTCCTGTCCGGACGTGGCGGATGTGGTGGTCGTCACGGACGACACGGCGGCGGGGGCGGCGCTGGGCGCGCTCGGCGCCCGCGTCGTGCCGGACTCCCCGGCCGCGGGGCTCAACGCGGCCCTCGCGCACGGTGAGGGGGTGGCCCGGGCGGCCAGACCGGGCGCGCCGCTGGCCGCGCTCAACGCGGATCTGCCCGCGCTGCGGCCGGCGGAATTGTCCCGGGTCCTCGAATTCTCTGCCGCTTTTCCCCGCGCATTTGTTCCCGATGCGGCGGGAATCGGGACGACATTTCTGTCGGCGGGCCCGGGGGTGGAATTGCGGCCCGCTTTCGGCGGTCCGTCGCGGGCGCGCCACCTGGCGTCGGGCGCGGTGGAAATCACGCTGCCGGGGATCGATTCGGTGCGCCGGGACGTGGACACCGGGGAGGACCTGCGGGTGGCGCTGGCGCTGGGCGTCGGCCCGTTCACCGCGGGGCGCTGGGGCGCCGGGGCGTTCGCGCCGGACCGATAGTCTGCCCCCATGCAGGCGACCTCGTACACGTACGACCCCGTGACCCGCAGCGGCAGTGTGCTGCTCGACGACGGCACCCCGGTGGACTTCGACGCGGCGGCCTTCGACGCCGGCGGCCTGCGGCTGCTGCGTCCGGGGCAGCGGGTGCGGATCGAGGGCGAGGGCGAGGGGGCCGGGCTTCGGATCAGCCTGGTGACACTTCAGACGTTCTGAGCCGTCGCGGGGTGGGTGCTCCCCCCGGACAGCCCGCGGGCCGGGCTCCCCGAGGGGAGCCCGGCCCGGCGCGTGTGGGGGCCCTGTGGCCCGGTCTCACTTCTTGCGCGCGGTGGCCTTCTTGGCCGTGGTCGTGCGCGCGGTGGTCTTCTTCGCGGGCGCCTTCTTCGCCGTGGTCTTCTTGGCGGGCGCGGTCTTGGCGGCGGTGGTCTTCTTGGCCGCGGCCGACTTCGACGCCGCCGGGGTGGCCTTCTTCGCGGCCGCCGTCGTCTTCTTCGCGGGCGAGGTCTTCTTCGCGGTCGCGGTGGTCTTCTTGGCGGCGGCGGTGGTGGTCTTCTTCGCCGGGGTCGCCTTCTTGGCGGTGGCCTTCTTCGCCACGGCCTTCTTCGCGGTGGCCTTCTTGGCGGCGGCCTTGGCCGTCGTACGGGTGGAAGAACCGCCCGAGAGGCTGCCCTTGGGGGCCTTCTTCACGGCCACGTCGTTCTTGGGGAGCTTCTTGGAGCCGCTCACCAGGTCCTTGAAGCCCTGGCCCGCGCGGAAGCGGGGCACCGAGGTCTTCTTGACCCGTACGCGCTCACCCGTCTGCGGGTTGCGCGCGTAGCGGGCGGGGCGGTCGACCTTCTCGAACGAGCCGAAGCCGGTGACCGAGACCCGGTCCCCCGCTACAACCGCGCGGACGATCGCGTCGAGCACCGCGTCGACGGCGTCCGCGGCCTGCTGCCGGCCGCCGACCTTGTCGGCAATCGCTTCTACGAGCTGCGCCTTGTTCACGTCTTCCCCTTCGGAGACATTGCCGGAACGAATCTGTTCAGGCTTTTTCGCACGTTAGGCAGATATATACCGCAAATCAAACACGAAACGGGCTAATCACCCTAGTGCCGCAACGAAGTCGACCGCCGCGCAGTTCTGCGGAGTCAGTCACCTTCGGGGAATCGGCCCTCGTCGAGGTCCTTCATCAACCGGTCCAGACGCCTTGCCGCGCCCGGGAGATCGTGCTTCGCCGTGGCCGTCACGACCATCAGCTTCCGGTTCAACGCCATCCTTACGCCGTCCGGGACTTGCAGTGCGCGCACCCGTGAGTGCGCTTCCTTCAATTGGTCGGCGACTTGGCCGTAAAGCTTGAGTTGGCTGTCGCGTTCCATGCACCGATTGTGCCATCTGGGGCGAGTTGTCGCCCGACGGGGTCCCAACAAACGACTGCGCCCCCTACCAGAAGGCAGGGGGCGCAGTCCTGAAAACGCGCTGATCAGGCCTGAATTGTGCGGGGCTTGTAGGCCGGCCGGGCCGCCTCGTAAGCCGCGATGTCGGCTTCGTTCTGAAGGGTGAGGCTGATGTCGTCCAGCCCGTTCAGCAGCCGCCAGCGGGCGTTCTCGTCGAGCTCGAAGTCGGCCGTGATGCCCTCGGCACGGACCTGCCGGGCCTCCAGGTCGACGGTCACCTCGGCCGTCGGGTCGGCCTCCGTCAGCTCCCAGAGCGCGTCGACGGTCTTCTGGTCCAGGACCACGGTCAGCAGACCGTTCTTCAGCGAGTTGCCGCGGAAGATGTCGGCGAACCGGGACGAGATGACGGTCTTGAACCCGTAGTTCTGCAGGGCCCAGACGGCGTGTTCGCGGGAGGAGCCGGTGCCGAAGTCGGGGCCGGCCACCAGGACGGAGGCGCCCTGGCGCTCCGGGCGGTTGAGGACGAAGTTCTCGTCCTTGCGCCAGGCCTCGAAGAGCCCGTCCTCGAAGCCGTCCCGGGTGACCTTCTTCAGCCAGTGGGCGGGGATGATCTGGTCGGTGTCGACGTTGCTGCGGCGCAGCGGGACGGCCCGGCCGGTGTGTGCGGTGAAAGCTTCCATGATTCTCAGACTCCGGCGGGCGTACGGGCGTCGGACAGGTCGGCGGGCGAGGCCAGATGGCCCAGCACGGCGGTGGCGGCGGCGACCTGCGGCGAGACCAGGTGCGTGCGGCCGCCCTTGCCCTGCCGGCCCTCGAAGTTGCGGTTCGAGGTGGAGGCGGAGCGCTCGCCGGGGGCCAGCTGGTCGGGGTTCATGCCGAGGCACATCGAGCAGCCCGCGTGCCGCCATTCGGCGCCGGCCGCGGTGAAGACCTTGTCCAGGCCCTCGTCGACGGCCTGGAGGGCGACCCGGACGGAGCCCGGGACGACCAGCATCCGTACGCCGTCGGCGACTTTGCGGCCGTCCAGGATCGCGGCGGCGTTGCGCAGGTCCTCAATGCGGCCGTTGGTGCAGGAGCCTACGAAGACGGTGTCCACGTTGATCTCGCGCAGCGGCTGCCCCGCGGTCAACCCCATGTACTCCAGGGCCTTTTCGGCGGCGTTGCGCTCCGAGGCGTCCTCGTACGAAGCGGGATCGGGGACGTTGGCCGACAGCGGCGCGCCCTGGCCGGGGTTGGTGCCCCAGGTGACGAACGGCGCCAGCTCGGCGGCCTCGATGACCACCTCGGCGTCGAAGACCGCGTCCTCGTCGGTGCGCAGCGTCTTCCAGTACGCGACGGCGGCGTCCCAGTCCTCGCCCTGTGGGGCGTGGTCGCGGCCCTTGAGGTAGTCGAAGGTGGTCTCGTCGGGGGCGATCATGCCCGCCCGCGCGCCGGCCTCGATCGACATGTTGCAGATGGTCATCCGGGCCTCCATCGAGAGCTTCTCGATGGCGGAGCCGCGGTATTCGAGGATGTAGCCCTGGCCGCCGCCGGTGCCGATCCGGGCGATGATCGCGAGGATCAGGTCCTTGGCGGTGACGCCGTCGGGCAGTTCGCCGTCGATGGTGATCGCCATGGTCTTCGGGCGGGCCATCGGCAGCGTCTGGGTGGCCAGCACGTGCTCGACCTGGCTGGTGCCGATGCCGAACGCGAGGGCGCCGAACGCACCGTGCGTGGAGGTGTGGGAGTCGCCGCAGACCACGGTGGTGCCGGGCTGGGTCAGGCCCAGCTGCGGGCCGACCACGTGCACGACGCCCTGCTCGACGTCGCCCAGCGGGTGCAGCCGGACGCCGAACTCCGCGCAGTTCTTTCGCAGCGTCTCCAGCTGGGCGCGGGAGACGGGGTCGGCGATCGGCTTGTCGATGTCGAGGGTCGGGGTGTTGTGGTCCTCGGTGGCGATGGTGAGGTCGAGGCGCCGCACCGGGCGTCCGGCCTGCCGCAGCCCGTCGAAGGCCTGCGGGCTGGTCACCTCGTGCAGCAGGTGCAGATCGATGAAGAGGAGGTCGGGCTCGCCCTCGGCGCGCCGGACGACGTGGTCGTCCCAAACCTTCTCCGCGAGTGTCCTACCCATCGCTTTCCCTCCGGCCGGCGTCATCGCCGGCCCAACTAGAGATTCGGTGCGCCCCCGTCCGGACCCCCGAGCGGGGCGGTGGCTACGGGCCGTTGTGGGGCCGCCGGTACAGGTTCGCAACTTCCGGGGAAAATTGAACTTGCGTTTCACAGAGTGAGACGCGAGTATCGTCGTATGGACAACTCTAGCGGCGTCGGCGTTCTCGACAAGGCGGCTCTGGTATTGAGCGCCCTGGAGTCCGGGCCGGCCACCCTCGCCGGGCTGGTCGCGGCGACCGGGCTCGCACGACCCACGGCCCACAGGCTGGCCGTGGCACTGGAACACCACCGGATGGTGGCGAGGGACATGCAGGGCCGGTTCATTCTCGGCCCCCGGCTCTCCGAGCTGGCCGCGGCGGCCGGCGAGGACCGCCTGCTGGCCACGGCCGGGCCGGTGCTCACGCATCTGCGCGACATCACCGGCGAGAGCGCGCAGCTCTATCGCCGGCAGGGCGACATGCGGATCTGCGTGGCGGCGGCGGAGCGGCTGTCCGGACTGCGGGACACCGTGCCGGTCGGCTCCACGCTGACCATGAAGGCGGGCTCCTCCGCGCAGATCCTGATGGCCTGGGAGGAGCCGGAGCGCCTGCACCGCGGCCTCCAGGGCGCCCGCTTCACGGCGACGGCGCTCTCGGGCGTGCGTCGGCGCGGCTGGGCCCAGTCGATCGGTGAGCGCGAGCCGGGCGTGGCCTCGGTCTCCGCCCCGGTGCGCGGCCCGTCGAACCGGGTGGTCGCCGCCGTCTCGGTCTCCGGACCGATCGAGCGGCTGACCCGGCACCCGGGCCGGATGCACGCCCAGGCCGTCATCGACTCGGCCGCCCGGCTGAGCGAGGCGCTGCGCCGCAACGGCTGAGCCCCGGGCCGCGCCCCCCTCTCCCCCCGTGGCCGCCCCAGCGTCGTGGCGGCCCTCTTCCAGCCCCTCCCCGTGTTACTTCGCGCCGGATCGATGCGCGAGCCGGTCCGCCGCGCGGCGGCCCCGTCCCTCGATCGGCAGCGACCCCGTCGCAGCGGCCAGTCCGTACGCCGGCATGTCGGCGTAGATGGACTCGTAGCCGCCCTCGGGCACGATGTAGGTCTCGTGCCACAGCCCCACGTGCTGCCGGGAGTTCTTCTCCTTGCGGTTGAGCATCGCCCACGCCTTGCGGTGGAACATGTCGGGCGCCGAGGCGTACGCGTACAGCTTCTCCTTCGACTCCCAGTACTGGACGACGTAGTACGTCCGTGGCGAGCCGGACAGCAGGATGTGGCCCAGCAGCCCCCTGGCCCTGTCCGCCTTCAACTCCCGCAGCATGCGCAGCATCGCCAACATGACCGGCAGCCAGTGGTGCACGCCCCTGAAGTGGTTGATGCGCATGCCGATCAGCAGGACGACGACATCGCCCTGCGCCGCGGCAGTCGTCCTTCCCGGCATGATTTTCGTGAACACACGAGCCCCCTGGGCCTGTTGGAGAGTGCCACTATCCAATGGTTGGATAGTGGCACTGCCCAAGGGCGGACGCAAGGGAAGGACGGCATGCGACTCTCGGAACTGAGCGAGCGCAGCGGCATCGCGACCGCGACGATCAAGTACTACCTGCGCGAGGGGCTGTTGCCGCCGGGCGAGCGGCTGAGCGCGACGCAGGCGGAGTACGACGAGAGCCATCTGCGCCGGCTGCGCCTGGTCCGGGCCCTGCTCCAGGTCGGCCGCCTGCCCGTCGCCACGGCCCGCGAGGTGCTGGCCCACGTCGACGACGACTCGCTGGGCCGTACGATCCGCCTGGGCGCCGCCCTCTGGGCGTTGCCGCACGGCCCCGAGCCGGACGAGGAGGCCCCGGAGACGGCGGCGGCGCGCGCGGAAGTCGACGCCCTGCTGGAGCGGTTGGAGTGGACGGGCGCCCGGGAGATCGGCGAGCTCTCCCCCGCCCACCGCTCGCTCGTCGCGGGCCTGGCCACCCTCGCCCGGCTCGGCTACCCGTACGAGAGCGCGCAGTTGGAGGAGCACGCCCGGCTGATGCACGAGGTGGCCGTGCGGGACCTGGACCTGCTGGAGACGTACCCGGACCGCGCCCAGCAGGTGGAGATGGCGGTGGCGTCGGCGGTGCTGTACGAGCCGCTGCTGACGTCGCTGCACCGGCTCGCCCAGGAGGAGGAATCGGCCCGGCGGTACGGGTATTGAGCGGGGCGGGCCGGGGCCGCGTACAAGCGGAAGGCCCCTCACCGGAGTGAGGGGCCTTCCGCTTGTTGCCTGTTGTACCCCCGACCGGATTCGAACCGGCGCTACTGCCGTGAGAGGGCAGCGTGCTAGGCCGCTACACAACGGGGGCTTGTCCTGCGATTTGCTCTGTACTGCGCTGGGCTACCAGGACTCGAACCTAGAATGACGGTACCAGAAACCGTAGTGTTGCCAATTACACCATAGCCCATGGTGTTGCAAGTACCCCCGACCGGATTCGAACCGGCGCTACTGCCGTGAGAGGGCAGCGTGCTAGGCCGCTACACAACGGGGGCCCTAGCGATCCTGCATCGAGACCGTGGGTGCGACCCAGATGATCTCGCGGGAAGGATCTGTACCCCCGACCGGATTCGAACCGGCGCTACTGCCGTGAGAGGGCAGCGTGCTAGGCCGCTACACAACGGGGGCTTGTCCTGCGATTTGCTCTGTACTGCGCTGGGCTACCAGGACTCGAACCTAGAATGACGGTACCAGAAACCGTAGTGTTGCCAATTACACCATAGCCCACTGAAACGCAACCCCTGGGGGTCTTGTTTCTGTCTGCGCTTCCCGGCCGGATCTTTCGGCCCGCTCGGGCGGCGCAGGAAGAACATTACCCGAAGGTGTCCGACGCTCCAAAACGGGTATTGCCCGCGAGCAGCCCGGGCAGCTGGTCCAGCCCCGTGATCCGCGTGAGCTCCGGCCGCCCGCCGAGGCCGCGCCGGTCCAGCCAGACGCCGGTGAGACCGGCGGCCGTCGCACCCGCCGCGTCGATGTCGGGTTCGTCCCCGACGTACAGCACCTCGTGCGTATCGAGCCCCAGCGCCTCGCAGGAGGCCAGGAACGCGCCGGCGGCGGGCTTGGAGACGCCCAGCTCCGCCGCGCAGAGCAGGGACTCGAACCGGTCGCGCACCCCGAGCACCGTGAGCTTCTGGTGCTGGGACTCCAGGGCCGAGTTGGACAGCACGGCGTGCCGGTACGTCCCCGCCAGGGCGTCGAGCGCGGGTACGGCGTCCGGGAAGAGGGCCCATGCGGACTCGTAGTGGGAGACATGGCGATCGAACCAGGCGTCGGCCTCGTCGTCGTCCATCACCCGCCCCAGGAATTCCCTGGCCCGGTCCCGCCGCTGCCCCTGCCAGTCGGTCTCCCCGGCGGAGAACCGCGCCCAGTGCCGCTGCGAGACCCGCTGCCACGCCTCGACGGCCGCTTCGGCCGTGGTGTGCCCCGGGGGCAGCCCCTCCGCCGCGAGATGCCGGGCCATGCCGGTGGCGGCGGCCGTCGTGTGGTCGAAGATCGTGTCGTCGATGTCCCAGAGGACGGCTCTGATGGGCATGCGGCCACGCTATCGCGCTGTTCCCGCGCGGCGGGAGGTCAGAACTGCTGCTGGTCGACGCCGGGCGGCAGCAGGCACGGGGTGTTCACGACGAAGACGAGAAGGTCCTTGCCCACCGACGCCAAGGAGACGGACTGATGATCCTCCGGATGCCGTGCGTCCACGGCGTTCGCCGGCTCCTCGTCCCTGTTGACGGCGAAGCCCTGGATCTCGAAGCCCTTCTTCTTCAGAGCCTCCTTGACGGCGGTCACCGCTGCGGCGTGGCCCGCGCGGGGAAGAGTGCCGTGCACCGAGTAACTCAGGTCGAACCTGCCGTCGTCGGCTGTCTCACCGTTGCGACCGACGCAATCGGTGAAATCCGCGCTCGGGCGGGCCGTTTCGGGGACGAGGCGGGCCCGGGCCGTACCGACCAGGGAATCGGCCCAGTGCTTGGCCCACTTCTCGGCCTTCTCCTTGCTCATGCGGGGAAGCGGATCGTTGGCGCCTTCGTCGGACATGCAGCCTCCCAGAAGCAGAACCAGAGCCAGAGCAGCGGCACTCCGACGACTAGTGGATACGGGCGCGGACAAGCGGCGCGGCATCAGCTCGATCCTCCTCTGAGAGGAGTGAGCCCGCTGATGATGCGGCCCTGGTTCTCCAGGCTCGTGCTGCCGTCGTCCCAGTAGCCGCCGTGGCCGCCCGTGTCCACGTACATGCGCTGTGCCCCGAATCCCGGATCCTTGGGGTCCGCGCCGAGCGTCGTGTCACCGAAGGTGTCGGAGACCCAGTCGTCCTTCGCCGTACCCACGTACAGGTGCTCGGGATCGATGTGGAGCTGGTCGGCACGGTCGGCGGCCATGCCCGGGCTTCCCACGACCACCATGTCGTCGGCGTCGAGCCCGCCTCCGGCGGAATCGGCCGCACCGACGACCGTTGAACCGTAACTGTGGGACAACACCGTGAGGTGGCTGCGCTCCCCCTCGTGCGCGGCTCGCAGACCGTGCGTGAAGTCGCGCAGATCCTCTGCTCCGTCCTGTGCGCGGCCCTGAGTGGCGATGCCGAAGTTCAACTCCAGTTCCTTGACCGAGTCGAAGTTCGCTTCGGGGGCGTTGTAGTCCAGCCAGGAGACGACCGCCACATCCGCCGCCCCGCCGTCGCTCGAGTGTCCGGCGGCCCGCTGGAGCTTCGCGGCACGGTTGATCTGGCCGTTCACGCTGTTCAGTTGGTTGCCCGTGCCCGGTACGTTGACGGCCGTGTGGCGGGCCGTGTCCGGGTTGCCGACGGCGACGATCGCGCGGCCGTCCTTGGACGTGTCGAAGCCCAGCAGATACAGCCGCTTGTGCGCGGGGGCTGTGTCCTCTTGGTCCAGCCGGTCCTTGAGCGCGGCGAGCGAGCGGTAGCTGTCGCGGTCGTGGTACCCGAGATCGCCCTCCCGCAGGGAGTAGTCGTTGAGCGCCATGTCGAGAACCGTCCGGTTCGCCTGGTCCCGGACGGCCGTCGGGAGCCCGTCGATCCTGCCGACCTCGTCGGGGAAGGCGGCCGCGTAGAAGGCCCGCTGCTCGGCGGTGAGACCCGCCCACCAGTCGGCGGCCCGCTGCGGATGCTTCCCGTCCGGGATGTCGTCCCTGCTGAGACCGGCGAATTTCCCGACCCGCTCCGCGTCCTGGGCCGCCTGGGCGCCGCCGTACTGCTTGTCCAGGTCGAACGGGTCGATCTGATGCAGGAGTTCGGCCGCTTCGCTGCTGACTCGCCGGGCTTCCGCCACTGCCGCGTCGATGCGGGCCCTGAAGCCGCCGAGCCCGGCGTTGGCCCGCTGCTGAGCGTCCGCGTAGTCCGGGTCGTTGTGGTACGCCGGATCGACTGCCTGCCTCGGCTCGACCCAGCCGTCCTCGGTGACGGTGTGGCCGGCCGACTCGGCGTCGGACACGGCGTGGCGCAGCTTGCGCTGGGCGGCCTGCATCCGCGTGCTGAGCGTGCTCAGAACGGTACGGATGAGTTGTGCGTTCGTCTGGGCGGTCCGGAACTTGCTCTCGGTGGCTTCGAGGGCGGCGAAGCCGTAGTGGGCCGCGACGCCCGCCCACCCGGCCTTGTGCAGCGGCCCCGAGACGCGCTTGCCGCTGCCGGTCCGGGCGTCGTCCAGGGCCTCGGTCAGCTTCTGCCAGGAGCCGGTGGCGGCCTCCAGGTCCGAGAAGTCCTGGCGCAGGAGTTGCGCGAAGAGCTCCGGCACATCGCTCACCAGCCCTCGAAGCAGTCTCTGACGTCCGTATCGGTGATGCTGTGGCCGTCGGCCAGCAGGCGCAGCCCCTTCGCGTGTTCGGCGAGGTGGTCCTTCAGATCCGTCAGGGCGTCGCCCCAGCCCGTGCCGACGGCAGCGATACGGCCCTGGTCGTCCCAGGCGCGGAACGCGGAAGCCGCTGCGGCGATGTCGTCGATCGCGGTACGCAAAGGACCGTGCAAATCCTACGAGCGTGTCCGCGGCGCCCGCCGAGGCGTACAGCTCGGATGCCGAAATGTTGAGATAGTCGCCCATCTTCTCCCCCCGTCAGCCACACCGGACCCCCTCCGGGTGACACCCGACCGACAGTAGCCGAGGCGTGATTTCCCGCAAGCAAATTCCTGAAAGAGGCCGGATACCGCGCCGAGGCGGCCGGAATCCGGCGGGAGGCCGCGGGAAAAGGGCGGAGGCCGGGCCCCCGTACGGGGTCCGGCCTCCTGCTGTCCGGGGTGGTTACGCCGTCAGCTTGGCCAGCGCCGCGTCGATGCGGGCGATCGTCTTCTCTCTGCCCAGGATCTCCAGGGACTCGAAGAGCGGGAGGCCGATCGTGCGGCCGGTGACGGCCACGCGGACCGGGGCCTGGGCCTTGCCGAGCTTGAGGCCGTGCTGCTCGCCGGCGGAGAGGACGGCGGCCTTGAGGGCCTCGGCGTTCCAGTCGGCGGCGATCAGTTCGGCGCGGGCGGTGACGAGGAGTGCGTCGGAGCCCGCCTTCATCGCCTTGGCCCAGGACGCCTCGTCGTGCACCGGCTCGTCGAGGAACAGGAAGTCCACGTTGGCGGTGATCTCGGAGAGCACCGTGACCCGGGTCTGGGCGTGCGGGGCGATCTCGGCGAAGACCGCCGCGTCGAAGGACTCCGGGGCCCAGGGGGCGAACGGCGCCTGGAGCCACGGGCCGCACGCCTCGGTGAACGTCTTCACGTCGAGGCGGCGGATGTGCTCCGCGTTGACGTGCTCGCACTTCTTGAGGTCGAAGCGGGCCGGGTTGGCGTTGACGTCCTTGATGTCGAAGGCGGCGACCATCTCGTCGATGTCGAAGATGTCGCGGTCCTCGGCGATCGACCAGCCGAGCAGCGAGAGGTAGTTGAGCAGCCCCTCGCGGACGAAGCCGCGCTCGCGGTAGAGGTTGAGCGAGGCCTGCGGGTCGCGCTTGGAGAGCTTCTTGTTGCCCTCGCCCATGACGTACGGAAGGTGCCCGAAGGCGGGGGTGTCCTTGGCGACGCCCAGCTCGATGAGCGCCCGGTACAGGGCGATCTGGCGCGGCGTGGAGGAGAGCAGGTCCTCGCCGCGCAGGACGTGGGTGATCTCCATCAGCGCGTCGTCCACCGGGTTGACCAGCGTGTAGAGCGGGGCGCCGTTGGCGCGGACGATGCCGTAGTCAGGGACGTTCTCCGGCTGCACGGTGATGTCGCCGCGGACCAGGTCGGTGAAGGTGATCGCCTCGTCGGGCATCCGGAAGCGGACGATCGACGTGCGCCCCTCGGCCTCGTAGACGGCCTTCTGCGCGTCGGTCAGCTCGCGGCAGTGGCCGTCGTAGCCGGACGGGCGGCCGGCGGCGCGGGCGGCGTCGCGGCGGGTGTCCAGTTCCTCGGTGGTGCAGTAGCAGTGGTACGCGTAGCCGCCGGCGAGGAGCTTCTCGGCGACGTCCTTGTAGATGTCCATCCGCTGCGACTGGCGGTACGGGGCGTGCGGGCCGCCGGCCTCGGGGCCCTCGTCCCAGTCCAGGCCGAGCCAGCGCATCGCGTCGAGGAGCTGCTCGTACGACTCCTCGGAGTCGCGCGCCGCGTCGGTGTCCTCGATGCGGAAGACCAGGGTGCCCTGGTGGTGCCGGGCGAAGGCCCAGTTGAAGAGGGCCGTCCGGACCAGGCCGACGTGCGGGTTGCCGGTCGGGGAGGGACAGAAACGTACACGTACTGGTGCGTTAGCCACGCTTGATCACCCTGTTGGTGAGAGTGCCGATGCCTTCGATGGTGACGGCGACCTCGTCGCCGACGTGGAGGGGTCCGACCCCCGCGGGAGTGCCGGTGAGGATCACGTCGCCCGGAAGCAGTGTCATGGCTTCCGTGATGTGGACGACCAGGTCCTCGATGGACCGGATCATGTCGCTCGTCCGGCCGAGCTGGCGTTGCTCGCCGTTGACCGTGGCCTGGATGGCGAGGTCGCGGGGGTCGAGGTCGGTCTCCACCCAGGGGCCGAGCGGGCAGGAGGTGTCGAAGCCCTTGGCCCGGGCCCACTGCTTCTCTCGCTTCTGGGCGTCGCGGGCGGTGACGTCGTTGGCGCAGGTGTAGCCGAAGATGACGTCCTTGACCCGATCGCGCGGCACTTCGCGGCACATCCGGCCGATGACCACGGCCAGCTCGGCCTCGTGGTGGACCTCGTCGGAGAAGGAGGGGTACTCGATGGCGTCGCCGGAGCCGATCACCGAGGTGGTGGGCTTGAAGAAGGCGACGGGGACGTCGGGGACCTCGTTGCCGAGTTCGGCGGCGTGCTCCGCGTAGTTGCGGCCGATGGCCACGACCTTGTTGGGGAGCACGGGCGGCAGCAGCCGCACCTTGTTCAGCGGGACCTTGGTCCCGGAGAGTTCGAACTCGGAGTACGGAATGCCCTTGATGATGTCGAGGACGAGACCGTCGGGCCCGTCGCCCTCGACCGCGCCGAAGGCGACATTGCCGTCGATGGAGAACCTGGCGATGCGCACGGGTTGCTGTCGCCCCTCACTGCTTGCTGGGTGCCTGGAAAAGACTGACGCTCCAGGCTAGCGCGCATGAGGGGCGCTCCCGCGCGGGATTACTCCGCGGCGACGGGGGTCGCGGCGGGAGCCTTCATGAGGATCGTGCGGCGCGGGTTGGCGGTCTGCGTGGGCAGCTGGACGGCGTGCTGCCGGAGTTCCGCCGCGCGCAGCGCCTCGGCGTCCTTGAGGTGCGCCAGCGTGGTGCGCCGGGGGTTGGCGATGTTGCGGGACGTCGTCGTGTTCATCTGCCGTACGGGCCCTGTCGTCGGGGCGCCGCCCGTGCGAGGGGGCGCCGGCTGTCGGTTCTGCCATCCCAGTAAAGCGTCAGGCTAAACATGTGATTCCCGTCGGGCGCCCGGAAGAGACGGCGATCTTCATGTGAGTTTGCTCACGACCACCCGGACAATCGACCCAATACGGACGCATGGTCTGGACCTCAGAAACGGACATGTCACCCCTGAACCAGCCATTCCGCTCCTGATCATGGCGACTGGGACACCCACCACCGCGATCGGACTCGCACCGAATCGTCCGTTATGTCACTGAACGCGCCGCACCCCTTGTTACGCAGCCATCACACGGTGTCACGCAGGTCACAGCCCGGTACCTGGCCCTTGTTGGAGATCCGCCACTGTGCTGAAATTCCACGCACCGCCGCGGGTTTCAAGCCGGCGCGCAGGGGGCGCAACGCAGCGCCGAGTGGCGGCGGGAAGGGGAAGAGCGCCGGTCACTCACGACCACCATGGGGCGGGACAACGCCCCGCCACGCCGACACCGTTTCCTCCGTTCACGACGGAGGAGCGCCTGGTCCAGAGGTTGCGACGCTAGTGCAGGGACGTTTCAAGAGGGATGGCAGCGCTGCGGCGGAACAGGAGCCGCGCGGCGGGACCGACCGCGGTGCCTCGCCCCAGCACGCCCAGAACCCCGGGCCGGCCGCGGCCGGTGACCAAGGCGACCGCGAAGGGCGCCCCGGCGCCGCGTCGGCCGGTGGCGAGCCCGAGCAGACCGCCGCGCCCAGGTCGCGCGGCCCCGTCAACACCGGCTCGCGCATGGCGCTCCGCAACTGGCGCATCAGCACGCGCCTGGTGTCCCTGCTCGCCCTCCCCGTGGTCGCGGCGACCACCCTGGGTGGTCTGCGCATCAACGAGTCGATGAACGACATCCAGCAGCTGGAGCACATGCAGCTGCTGACGGAGATGACCAAGCAGGCGACCTCGCTGGCGCAGGCGCTCCAGGAGGAGCGCGACCAGACGGCCGGTCCGCTGTCCAACGGCGTGCCCGCGACCGACTTCAAGGTCACCACGCCCCGCGAGAAGACCGACCGCGCGCAGAAGGCGTTCCTCCGCGGTACCGACGACATCGGCGACACCACCGGCGACGAGACGCTGGAGAGCATCCACGCCAGCGTCCAGCAGATCGCCGCGCAGCTCAGCTCCATCCGCGACATCCGCAAGCAGGCGTACGTCAAGGGCAGCCCCAGTCTCCAGACGGTCGACGCCTACAGCCAGCTGATCACCTCGCTGCTGAGCCTCTCCCAGGACATGGCGCAGGCGACCAGCAGCCCCGAGATGATCAAGCGCACGCGTGCGCTGGCAGCGTTCTCCTCCTCGAAGGAGTACGCCTCGATCCAGCGCGCGATCATCGCCGCCGCGCTCCCGAACAGCGACGACGAGAAGCCGAAGCTGAACCGGAACGACCAGCAGTTCGGCCTGGCCGCGCAGCGCAAGGAGGACGCGGCCCGCAACTCCTTCGAGGCGATCTACACCACCACGGGCAAGAACGTCGGCGAGCTGACCTCGACGCTCGACGACGGGCATCCGGACATCAAGGCCGCGGACACGTACGCGAAGAAGATGCTGGAGAACCCCATCTCCATGAGCACCGAGTCCGCTCGGCGCTCGTACATGAACTGGTACGACCAGGACACCATCAAGATCCAGGCGATGAAGCGGGTCGAGGAGACCCTGCTGAGCGACATGGAGGGCAAGGCGCGCGAGCTGCGCGACCAGTCCCAGCGCGAGGCGATCATCTCCGGTGCGCTGATCCTGCTGGTGCTCGGCGTGTCCCTGGTCGGCGCCTTCGTCGTCGCCCGGTCCATGATCCGCTCGCTGCGCCGGCTCCAGGACACCGCGACGCGCGTCGCCCAGGACCGCCTGCCCGAGCTGGTCAAGCAGCTCTCCGAGTCCGACCCGCAGGACGTCGACACCTCGGTCGAGTCCGTCGGTGTGCACTCCCGCGACGAGATCGGCAAGGTGGCCGCGGCCTTCGACGACGTGCACCGCGAGGCGGTCCGTCTCGCCGCCGAGCAGGCCCTTCTGCGGGGCAACGTCAACGCGATGTTCACCAACCTCTCGCGCCGCTCGCAGGGCCTCATCCAGCGTCAGCTCTCGCTCATTTCCGAGCTGGAGTCGCGCGAGGCCGACCCGGACCAGCTGTCCTCGCTCTTCAAGCTCGACCACCTCGCGACCCGTATGCGCCGGAACGGCGAGAACCTCCTCGTCCTCGCCGGTGAGGAGCCGGGCCGCCGGTGGACCCGCCCCGTCCCGCTCGTCGACGTGCTCCGCGCCGCCGCGTCCGAGGTGGAGCAGTACGAGCGCATCGAACTGGCCGCGGTGCCCGCCACCGAGGTCGCCGGCCGCGTCGTCAACGACCTCGTGCACCTGCTCGCCGAGCTGCTGGAGAACGCCACGTCGTTCTCCTCGCCGCAGACGAAGGTCCGGGTCACCGGTCACGCGCTGCCCGACGGCCGGGTGCTCGTCGAAATCCACGACACCGGCATCGGCCTCTCCCCCGAGGACCTGGCGGCGATCAACGAGCGGCTCGCCTCGCCGCCCACCGTGGACGTCTCGGTCTCCCGCCGCATGGGCCTGTTCGTGGTCGGCCGGCTGTCCCTGCGTCACGGCATCCGCATCCAGCTGCGCCCCTCCGACTCGGGCGGCACGACCGCGCTGGTCATGCTCCCGGTCGACGTCGCGCACGGCGGCAAGCAGCCGGCCCCGAAGCAGGCGCCCGGCCAGCAGTCCCCCGGCGGCCTGCTCTCCGGCAACAGCGGCGCCCCGGCGCAGCGCGGCCAGGTCGGCGCGGGCCCCGGTGCCCCCCAGCGCGGCCAGGTCGGCGCGGGCTCCGGCCCCCGGGCGGCGCTGCCCGCCCGTGACGGCAACCGCCCGCAGAACCCGCAGGGCGGACCCGGCGGGCAGGACTCGGCGTTCCAGAACCCGCAGCGGCCGCAGGACGGCGCCCGTCCGGAGCAGCCGCGTCCCGGCGGCCAGGGCGGCGGCGGTCTCGCCGGTGCCTTCGGCGGTGCCCGGATGGGTGCCCGCGGCGGTCAGGGCGACGGCGGTACGGACGCCGGCCGGCCCAGCCTGTTCGACCAGCGGCGCCCCGAGCAGAACGGCCCCGCCCGGCAGGTCCCGCACCCCCAGCAGGCACGGCTCGACCAAGGCGGCCAGGGCGGTCAGGACGGCCGGGGCGCCTTCGAGGCGCCGCGCGGTCCCGGCCGGGGCGAGCGCCAGTTGCCGCCCGTCGGCGGTCCGCGTGCGGAGCTGCCCGGCGGCACTCCGGCCCCGGGCGCCCCGAACGGCGGTTTCCCCGCCCCGCAGCGTCCGCAGACGACGAGCTGGGGCACCGACGAGCCGTCCGCGCCCCGGCGTACGCCGCTGGACGCGCCGCGCGGTCACGAGGAGTCCGAGACCACCGGCCGCTTCCAGCAGCCCCAGGCCCCGCACTTCCCGGCCGACGACCGTCAGGGTCCGGGTTCCACCGCGGAGTTCGCCCGCCCGGACTTCTCGGCCCCCGCGCCGGGTGCCCAGAACGGACCGCGCAACGCCGGCCCGTACAACAGCGGCCCCCAGAACAACGGACCGCAGAACAACGGCCCCCAGTACAACGGGCCTCAGCACGACGGCTCGTACGGCAACGGCCCGCAGAGCCCGGACGTGACGAGCACCTCGCAGTTCGCCCGGCCCGACTTCGGTGCTCCGCAGCAGCCGGCGCCCCGGCAGCGCGACAACCAGGACTTCGGCGCGCCGCGGCCGCCCATGGCGGGCCAGGCCCCGGAGGCCCCGTACCGCCCGGTCCTGCCGCAGCAGCCGCAGCAGCCCGAGGCGCTGCCGCCGGCCTCCGGGCCCGGCGACGGCCGTACCCCGCTGTACGACACGCTGGAGACCAACTGGTTCCGCGGTCCGCAGCCGGACGCGCCGCAGCAGCAGCCGCCCGCCGCTCCGGCGCCGGACTTCCCGCAGCAGCCCGTGCAGGAGCCGATGGCTCCCGCGCCGCAGCGGAGCCTCGGCGACACCGGTGCGACGAGCGCCTGGCGTGCCTCGCCGAATGACGAGATCGTCCGGCAGGCGGAGCGGGTGAAGAAGCCCGCGGCGGGCGGGATCACCACGTCCGGTCTGCCTCGCCGGGTCCCGCGTGCCAACCTGGTGCCGGGTACCGCCCAGCAGCAGGACAACCAGTCCGGTCCGCAGGTCTCCCGAGCCCCCGACGATGTGCGCGGGCGTCTGACCAACCTCCGCCGCGGCATCCAGCAGGGACGCCAGGCGGGCACCGGTCAGACCGGCAGTTTCCCCCTCGGCCCCACTCACCAGCAGGAGCGTTAGTTGAGCCCGATGAGTCAGGCCGCACAGAATCTGAACTGGCTGATCACCAACTTCGTGGACAACACCCCCGGGGTGTCCCACACGGTGGTGGTTTCGGCGGACGGGCTGCTGCTGGCGATGTCCGAAGGTTTCCCGCGCGACCGCGCCGACCAGCTGGCGGCCGTCGCGTCCGGACTGACGTCGCTGACGGCAGGTGCCTCCCGGATCTTCGAGGGCGGCGCCGTCAGCCAGACCGTGGTGGAGATGGAGCGGGGCTTCCTGTTCCTCATGTCCATCTCGGACGGCTCCTCGCTGGCCGTACTGGCCCACCCGGACGCCGACATCGGTCTGGTCGGCTACGAAATGGCCCTGCTGGTGGACCGGGCGGGCACCGTCCTGACCCCGGACCTCCGTGCCGAGCTGCAGGGCAGCCTGCTTCACTAGGCGGCTCGAACCAGTGACACAGACGATCAACCCAGGAACCGCACCCAACCCTCGCCCGTCCGGCCGCTTACAGCCCCCCACCGGCCCCTTCAGACGGCAAGCCGACACCCTGCTGTCACGCCCGGAGGACTCATGACCCCGCCACCCGCCTCACCCGATCCGTACGGCGCGTCCAGCCACGCGTCGTACGAAGGTGAGGGTGACCAGCCGCTGGTCCGTCCGTATGCCATGACCGGCGGACGCACCCGGCCGCGCTACCAGCTAGCGATAGAAGCACTGGTCAGCACCACGGCCGACCCCGCGCATCTGGGGACCCTGCTCCCCGAGCATCAGCGGATCTGCCACCTGTGCCGCGAGGTCAAGTCGGTGGCCGAGGTCTCGGCCCTGCTGTCGATGCCCCTCGGCGTGGCGCGGATCCTCGTAGCCGACCTGGCGGAAGCCGGCATGGTGGCCATCCACCAGCCGGGCAATGGAGAGGCCGGCGGCGCGCCGGATGTGACACTGCTCGAAAGGGTGCTCAGTGGACTTCGCAAGCTCTAACGGCGGTGCGGCGACCCGGGCCACCACCTCGGCGAAGATCGTCGTGGCCGGTGGGTTCGGCGTGGGTAAGACCACGTTCGTCGGTGCCGTCTCGGAGATCAATCCGCTGCGCACCGAAGCCGTGATGACGTCCGCCTCGGCGGGCATCGACGACCTGACGCACACCGGCGGCAAGACCACCACGACGGTGGCGATGGACTTCGGCCGCATCACGCTCGACCAGGACCTGATCCTGTACCTCTTCGGTACGCCGGGCCAGGACCGCTTCTGGTTCATGTGGGACGACCTGGTGCGCGGCGCGATCGGCGCCGTCGTCCTGGTCGACACCCGCCGTCTCGCGGACTGCTTCCCGGCGGTCGACTACTTCGAGAACAGCGGGCTGCCGTTCGTCATCGCCCTCAACGGCTTCGACGGACACCAGCCGTACACCCCCGACGAGGTGCGCGAAGCGCTCCAGATCGGCCCCGACACCCCGATCATCACCACGGACGCGCGGCACCGCGCGGACGCGAAGAGCGGCCTGATCACGCTGGTCGAGCACGCTCTGATGGCGCGGCTCAAGTAGCCACAAGTCGGAAGTGGCATACGGCAGTTACCGTAGTCACACGGGGGCGGGCTGTGTCCTTTGACACGATCCGCCCCCGTATTCATAACGTTTCGACAGAGAATTGAACCGCGATCGACACCGGATGCGCACGGGCGGTGTCGCTGCGCTCACATGAGCCTCGCCTTTTGGCGGGGCTCGCTCTTTATGCCCGATTTATCTGAGGCGTGAGCCACTCGGAATCACTCATTCCGACTGTTTGGAACGCGGCCTCCTGCCGTGCTGCAATTCGACCAACTCCTGAGTAGGTAGTACGGCCCTGAACTAAACCCGGCACAGCGTAGGTGCCGACGCCGAGAGGTTGTTGGTCGAGTGAGGCGTAACAACGAGGGCTCCACGGCGCAGGCGGAGCGGGGCAACTTCACCCCGCCGTCGCGAGCCGCGGCGCCGTCCGCCGACGTGTCCGAAGGGGTGCCGGCCGGTGGCAGCACCAGCCGGCTGTCCCCGCGCAACTGGCGGGTGCCCACCCGGCTGAACGCGATCCTCCTGATCCCCGTGCTGGTCGGCCTGGTCATGGGCGGCTTCCAGGTGAAGGGGTCGATCGACACCTGGCAGGAGGCCCAGGACGCGGAGAAGACCGCGCTCATCGTGCGCGCGGCCGCCGAGTACGGGCAGGCCCTGCTCAACGAGCGCGACCTCACCGCGCAGCCGCTGCTGTCGAACAAGCGGGACGACGAGGTCGTCACGCAGACCCGGGCCACCACCGACGCGGCCGCCGAGAAGTTCGACCGGGCCGTGCAGGACATGCCGGCCAAGGAGGGCCTCCAGCGCCGCCTCAAGCTGTTCAAGCTGGAGGAGCCCAAGCTTCCGCAGCTGCGCAAGGTGGCCTACACCGCGGCCTTGGACCCGGTGAAGACCGAGGAGGGCTACGTCCAGGTCCAGCACTCCCTGATGGAGTTCTGCAACGAACTGGGCCTCGGCACCGGCAACATCACCAGCTACGGCCGTACCGTCTACGCGATCGAGCTGGCCAAGGCCGCAGAATCGCTTCAGCGCTCGATCGGCATGCACCTCCTGGTCCGTCCCAGCAAGGAGGACGGCAAGTTCAACGACCAGGTCAAGGCCTTCGGCTCGTACAACTACCTGGAGCAGATCGCCCTCGGTGAGTTCACCTCCGGTGGTACGGAGGCCGACGCCGCCCGGCTGAAGAAGGTCATGGGCGCCAAGGCCGCCGAGGGGGCCGCCGAGCTCAAGGCCGCCAAGGAGAAGGCCACCGCGGCCGGTGTGCCCTTCGTGGCGCCGCCCTCCATCGACGGCTCGGTCTACGACGGCATGGCCAAGGAGATCGGTCTCGGCAAGGACCAGGACGAGCTGAAGGCGAAGGGCATCACGCCCGACACCTGGCTGGCCGCCGCGACCGCCAAGTTCGACGGCTACACCACGGTCGAGGACGAGCTCGTCGACAAGGCCGTGACCGAGGCGGCGGAGATCTCCTCCGACGCCCGCACCGACGCCATCGTCAACGCCACGATCGTGATCGTCGCCCTGCTCGCCGCGTTCATCCTGGCCGGGCTCATGGCCCGCCAGATGAGCCGCTCGATGCGCCGGCTGCGTACCGCAGCCTTCGGGATCGCCGAGCAGCGGCTGCCCTCGCTGGTCGACCAGCTCTCGCGCACCGACCCGGGCCGGGTCGACACCCGCGTGCAGCCGATCCCGATCACCTCGCAGGACGAGATCGGCGAGGTCGCCCGCGCCTTCGACCAGGTGCACCAGGAAGCGGTCCGGCTCGCGGCCGAGCAGGCCATGCTCCGGGGCAACGTCAACGCGATCTTCACCAACCTCTCGCGCCGCAACCAGTCGCTCATCGAGGGCCAGCTGACCCTGATCACCGACCTGGAGAACAACGAGGCCGACCCGGACCAGCTGGAGAGCCTGTTCCGGCTCGACCACCTGGCGACCCGTATGCGCCGCAACGGCGAGAACCTCCTCGTCCTCGCCGGCGAGGAGCCCGGCCGCCGCTGGAACCAGCCGGTGCCGCTGGTGGACGTGTTGCGCGCCGCCTCGTCCGAGGTGGAGTCCTACGAGCGCATCGAGCTCTCCGGCGTCCCGGAGACCGAGATCCACGGCCAGTCCGTCACCGACCTCGTGCACCTGCTGGCCGAGCTGCTGGAGAACGCCACGACGTTCTCCTCGCCGCAGACCAAGGTGCGGGTCACCGCGACCCGGCTGCCCGACGGCCGCGTGATGATCGAGATCCACGACAAGGGCATCGGCCTCACCGCCGAGGACTTCGCCGACATCAACCACAAGCTCGCCAACCCGCCGACGGTGGACGCCGCGGTCTCGCAGCGCATGGGCCTGTTCGTGGTCGGCCGGCTCGCCGACCGGCACGACATCCGGGTCCAGCTGCGCCCCTCGGGCGAGCAGGCCGGCACGACCTCGCTGGTCATGCTGCCGGACGCGATCACCCACGGTGGCGGCGGCGAGGCCCCGGACCAGGACGACTTCACCGTCTCCTCGATCATCCCGCAGCAGCAGGCGTTCGACGCGCTGCCGCAGCAGCAGCCGCAGTTGCGTACGGCGGCCGAACTCGGCTTCGACGACTCGCGTTACGAGGAGGCGTCCGCGGACGCCGCCCAGCTCGACCCGGTGGGCCGCTCGCTGATGCGCGAGGAGCGCCGCGCGGCGCTGGAGGCCCAGGCCGTCGGCGGCGAGCGCCAGGCGTTCCCGGAGCAGGCGCAGCAGGGACAGCCGGAACAGGCCTACGCCGAGGGCGCGTACGGGCAGGACGCCTACGCCGGCAACGGCGAGGGCGCCTACCCCGCGAACGGCCAGGACCCGTACGCCGGGAACGGCCAGGCCCCCTACGCCGCGAACCAGTACGAGGGCGGCTACGACCCGTACGCCGGTGCCGCCGGGTATGAGGGTCAGCCCGCCTACGACGGTGCCCAGAACGGCTATGCGGAGTCTGCGTACGCGGCTCCGGAGGCTCCCCAGCAGGGCTATGACGAGCAGTACGGCGTCCAGCCCCAGCAGGCGGAGTGGACAGCTCAGAATGCGTACCAGGGCGGCTTCGAGCCGGTCGCGCAGGCAGAAGCGGAATCTGTGGCGAGCGCTCCCGCCGAGCCGCAGGAGCGCGTAGGCTTCGACCGTTCGGGCCCCGTCCCGAACGCCGGCCACGAACTGACCGAAGCCGGTCTGCCGCGCCGGGGCGGCCAGCAGCACTGGCAGCCCACGGGCCGCGGGAACGGCCGGCCCGACGAAGCGCAGGAGCGTCCGCAGCAGCACGAACTGCCGCAGCGGCCTTCACCGGCGCGACAGGAGCCCGACGGAGACGCCGGGAACGACGGACCCGAGGACTGGCGCTCGTCCAACGACGAGCGCTGGGAGCGGGCCGAGAAGCTCCGGGAGCCGAAGGCGGGCGGGATAACCCCCTCCGGCCTTCCCCGGCGGGTGCCCAAGGCCAACCTGGTCGAGGGCACCGCCGAACAGACCCAGCAGGGCGGCCCCCAGGTCTCCCGCGCCCCGGAGGACGTGCGTGGCAGGCTGAGCAACCTGCGGCGCGGTGTCCTCAGGGGACGCAACGCGGGTTCGGACACAAGTAATACCTACAACCAGGAGCGTTAGTGTGAGCCCGATGAGCCAGGCGGCGCAGAATCTGAACTGGTTGATCACCAACTTCGTGGACAACACCCCCGGGGTGTCCCACACGGTGGTGGTCTCCGCCGACGGACTCCTGCTGGCGATGTCCGAGGGATTCCCCCGGGACCGTGCCGACCAGCTGGCGGCGGTCGCCTCCGGGCTGACCTCGCTGACGGCCGGCGCCTCGCGGATCTTCGAGGGGGGTGCGGTGAATCAGACGGTTGTGGAGATGGAGCGTGGATTCCTCTTCATCATGTCCGTCTCCGATGGATCCTCCTTGGCCGTTCTCGCACACCCGGACGCCGACATCGGCCTGGTCGGGTACGAAATGGCCCTTCTGGTGGACCGCGCGGGCAGCGTGCTGACGCCGGACCTCCGTGCCGAGCTCCAGGGAAGTCTTCTTAACTAGTCTTATCCAGTAACCAGACAGTGCGTTTCGCGTCACCGCGCCATAGGGTGCGGTGGCGCGGTCCCACTGGAACCGGGACCGGCAGGCGGAGGAGGAATCGTGGGTACACCCCCAGGCGGGCACCGGTACGACGGTGACCGGCACGTACCGGGTGAGCACGGGGACGAACGTTTCAACTTCCCCTCCACACCCGGGAGACAGGGCGCGCAGCAGCCCCAGCAGCCCTACCGGCCGTACGCGCAGCCGCAGTACGGCGGGGCGGTTCACGACGACTGGCCGCAGCAGGAGCCCCAGCAGCCCTCGCAGCAGCCGCCCCATCACCCGCGTCGCCCGCACCGCTTCGACGCGCCGCAGCAGCAGCCGCGCATCCAGCCGGTGCAGCCGCGGCGGGCTCCCGAGCCGGCGGCTCCGGCCGCGCACAATCCGCTGGTCCGTCCGTACGCCATGACAGGTGGCCGGACCCGACCGCGCTACCAACTCGCCATTGAGGCGTTGGTCAGTACGACGGCCGATCCGTCCCGGCTGCAAGGGCAGTTGCCCGAGCACCAGCGGATCTGCCGGCTGTGCTTCGAGATCAAGTCGGTGGCCGAGATCTCGGCCCTCCTCTCGATCCCCCTCGGCGTGGCCCGGATCCTCGTAGCCGACCTGGCAGAGGCGGGACTCGTCGCTATCCACCAGCCCGGCGGCGACGAGTCCGCCGGCGGCCAGCCAGATGTGACACTGCTCGAAAGGGTGCTCAGTGGACTTCGCAAGCTCTAGCGGCGGAGCGGCCCGCTCCACTACCTCGGCGAAGATCGTGGTGGCAGGGGGCTTCGGCGTGGGTAAGACCACGTTTGTCGGTGCCGTCTCGGAGATCAATCCGCTGCGCACCGAAGCCGTGATGACGTCCGCCTCGGCGGGCATCGACGACCTGACGCACACGGGGGACAAGACCACCACGACGGTGGCGATGGACTTCGGCCGCATCACGCTCGACCAGGACCTGATCCTGTACCTCTTCGGTACGCCGGGCCAGGACCGCTTCTGGTTCATGTGGGACGACCTGGTGCGCGGCGCGATCGGCGCCGTCGTCCTGGTCGACACCCGCCGTCTCGCGGACTGCTTCCCGGCGGTCGACTACTTCGAGAACAGCGGGCTGCCGTTCGTCATCGCCCTCAACGGCTTCGACGGACACCAGCCGTACACCCCCGACGAGGTGCGCGAAGCGCTCCAGATCGGGCCGGACACGCCGATTCTGACGACGGACGCGCGGCACCGGGCGGATGCGAAGAGTGCGTTGATCACGCTTGTGGAGCATGCGCTCATGGCGCGCCTGCGGTAGGTGTTCCCGGTACGCACGAGGGCCCCGCACTCCTGGGAGTGCGGGGCCCTCGTGCGTGTGCCGCTCGGCCTGGCGGCCTTGCTTGTCCTCAATCGCCGGACGGGCTTGATTTTGCCCGCGCGGCCTTGGATTGCGTGTGCGGGCCCGGGGTGCGCTTGATTGGCGCGCGCGGACGCCAAGAGGCCCGCGCGGGCCCGGGTGGGGCTGCGCGGGCCTCTTTCGGTGTGTGTCAGCCCTGCCAGCTGTGCGGGGCCCGGAAGCCGGGGGTGCGCTCCAGGCGGCGCCAGGCGGCCGTGTTGCGGACCCTGGTGGGGGCGGTGGTGGGCTGGGCGGCGGCGCGGGCGAGGAGGACTGCGGTGATGGCGGCCAGCTCCTCGGGGTCGGCGAGGCCCTTCTCGACGCGCAGCACGGACTCGGCGGTGGCAGTGGTCATGAGTGGTGTCTCCGTCTTCTACTGCGGGGGGTTGCCGTGCTTGCGGGCCGGCAGGTCGGCGTGCTTGGAGCGGAGCATCGCGAGCGAGGCGATCAGGACCTCGCGCGTCTCGGCCGGGTCGATGACGTCGTCGACCAGGCCGCGCTCCGCGGCGTAGTAGGGGTGCATCAGCTCGGTCTTGTACTCCTTGACCATGCGGGTCCGCATGGCCTCGGGGTCCTCGGCCTCCGCGATCTGCCGGCGGAAGATGACGTTGGCGGCACCTTCGGCGCCCATCACGGCGATCTCGTTGGTGGGCCAGGCGTAGGTGAGGTCCGCACCGATGGACTGGCTGTCCATGACGATGTAGGCGCCGCCGTAGGCCTTGCGCAGGATCAGCGAGATCCTCGGCACCGTCGCGTTGCAGTACGCGTAGAGCAGCTTCGCGCCGTGCCGGATGATCCCACCGTGCTCCTGATCCACGCCGGGCAGGAAGCCGGGTACGTCCAGAAGAGTGATGATGGGGATGTTGAAGGCGTCACACATCTGGACGAATCGCGCGGCCTTCTCGGACGCCTCGATGTCCAGCACACCGGCCAGGGCCTGCGGCTGGTTGGCCACGATGCCGACGACCTGGCCGTCCATCCGGGCCAGCGCGCAGATGATGTTGCGGGCCCAGCGCTCGTGGACCTCCAGGTAGTCGCCGTCGTCGACGAGCTCCTCGATGACCTTGTGCATGTCGTACGGGCGGTTGCCGTCGGCGGGCACCAGGTCCAGCAGGGCATCGCCGCGCCGGTCGGCCGGGTCGTCGCTCTCCGCGGTGGGCGGGTTCTCCCGGTTGTTGGAGGGGAGCATCCCGATGAGGTAGCGGACCTCGGCGATGCAGGTCTCCTCGTCGTCGTACGCGAAGTGCGCGACGCCCGAGGTCTCGGCGTGCACGTCGGCGCCGCCGAGGCCGTTCTGCGTGATCTCCTCGCCCGTGACCGCCTTGACGACGTCGGGGCCGGTGATGAACATCTGCGAGGTCTCACGGACCATGAAGACGAAGTCGGTGAGGGCGGGGCTGTAGGCCGCGCCGCCCGCGCACGGGCCGAGCATCACGCTGATCTGCGGGATGACACCGGAGGCACGGGTGTTGCGCTGGAAGATCCCGCCGTAGCCGGCGAGCGCCGAGACGCCCTCCTGGATACGGGCGCCCGCGCCGTCGTTGAGGGAGACCAGCGGGGCACCGGCCGAGATGGCCATGTCCATGATCTTGTGGATCTTCGTGGCGTGGGCCTCGCCCAGCGCCCCGCCGAAGATCCGGAAGTCGTGCGCGTACACGAAGACCGTCCGGCCCTCGACCGTCCCCCAGCCGGTGACGACTCCGTCGGTGTACGGCTTCTTCGCCTCCAGGCCGAAACCCGTCGCCCGGTGGCGGCGCAGCTGCTCGACCTCGTGGAAGGAGCCCGGGTCCAGGAGCAGCTCGATGCGCTCGTGCGCGGTCAGCTTGCCCTTGGCGTGCTGTGCCTCGGTCGCCCGGTCACTGGGGCCACGGCGGGCCTGCTCGCGCAGTGCCAGCAGTTCGGCCACGCGGCCGCGGGTGTCGCTCGGCTCGCCCTGGGTTTCGTCCACAACGGTCATGTATCGACCCTACGAACCCCGCCAAGAAAACCCTGCCGTCGACTCCGTACAGTCTCCTGCCCGGATTACTGGTGGAGCCTGACAGAAGCCCGGGCCCATGCAGGCGAAGTACCAGCCGGTACCGGGTTCCCCTTGTGGGGGTTCCACAAAGGGTTCACTGTGTCCTGCCGCACACCCCGGTGAGCCGGGGGACGCGGGCGAGCTGGGCGTCCTGCACCTTCTGGATGTCCTTCAGGCGCGGGAGCACCGGCTCGTCCGGGTGCGCCACGGTCAGCAGCACCGCCTCGTAGAACGCGTCCCGCACCGCCGCCGGCATGACGTCCGAGGCGTCCAGGCACAACGGCACCCGCTGGTCCGTGAGCCGGCGCCCGACCTCGCGCTCCACCTCGCCCTTCCGGGCCGGGACCGCGGCATTGGCCGAAAACACCCCGCCCTCGCGGCCCCATTCCTCCTGGGCCTTCTCGGAGGTGAGGCGCCGGATCATCGTCCGGGCCTGCTCGCCGTCCCCGAACAGCGCGGCGAAGTCCGCCGACACCTCGTGGGCCTTCACGGTATAGGAGCCGCCGGGCAGCAGCCGCGCCGAGTCCACGAAGGCGGCCCCGGCCCTGCGGTCTCCGTAGAACGAGCGGGCGAAGGAGCCCTGGTGTTCCAGGGAGCAGCCCCCGCCGCCGTCGAAGAGCAGCCCGTGTCCGCCGGCCGGGCCTCGGTGGTCCCTGGTCAGGATCGCCTGGCGCTCGTCGCGCGAGCCCTGGGCGAGCAGGTGCGCCCAGGTGGTCCAGGCGGTGACGACGTGCGGGGCGGTCCAGGGCAGGTCGCCGGTGGCCCAGCGCGCGTACAGCACCGGGCCCGCCTGCTGGAGGAGGAGGTCCTCGATCCAGTCGCTGCCGGGCCAGCCGGAGGAGCCGTCGTCGCCCATGGCGGCGCACCAGGCGGCCGGCGGGGCCGGGGCGGACGGAGGGGTCTCGCCCTTGCGGTACCAGACGATGGACTTGAGGTCGACCTTGAGCGGCACCCACAGGTCCTTCTCTATGCCCTCGGCCTCCGGCAGCCACGGGTTGCCGTACTCCCCGGGCTCGTAGAGGTCCGTGAGGGGCTTGAGCCGGTTGTCGGCGGCGTACTCGACGAGTTCGCCGACGCCGGGCAGGATCGCGATGTCCGGCGGGTTGCCGGCCTGCACCTCGGCGAGCAGGACCTCGCGGGTGGCCGCGGTGCCCTGGTAGGTGTACGGGATGCCGAAGCCGTCCAGGACCTCTTTGAACTGCCGTTCCTGCTCGTCGGTCCAGGGGCCGAGGATCGTCACCCTCGGTTCGACGTCGCTGCCGCCGGGGGCCGCGAGGCCGCATCCCGCGGCGGTCAGGAGCAGGGCGAGGACGAGCAGGAGCGCCCGGGACGGCCGTCTCATCCGGCCCTCCAGTAGTAGTCGGCGTTGAGCCTGCGACTGAGCCCGGCGGCCGGCAGCAGGAGGACCAGCGCGCCCGCGCCGAGCGCGCCGTAGTAGGTCCAGCTCTGCCAGCTCCGGGCGGCCAGTCCGCCGTGCAGCTCGGTGGAGGCGCGGGTGACGTACTGCTGGGCGTCGGCGAGCCGGTCCGGTTCGCGGGCCGTGTCCCCGGCCCGTACGAGGGGGTCGCGCGCGGTGTCCTCGATCCTGACCAGCTGCCGCCGCGCCGCGTCCAGCCGTTCCTGCGTGGCGGCGGTCGCCCACAGCGGTACGACGGCGAGGGCGACGGCCACCAGGAGCGTCGGCAGCAGCCAGGGGTCCAGGCTGCGCCCGCAGCGGCGGCGCAGCAGCCGCAGCGCGCTGAGCGTGGTCAGGGTGAGGACGAGGAGGCCCAGTTCGGCGACGGCCCAGCCGGTGACCTGGAGCGGGCCGAGGGTGCTGGTCCGGGTCATCCGGTCCATCTGGTGCTCCTGGAGGACGTCGAGGCGGGGCACGACCCCGGTGCCCGGGCGGTTCAGCTGGCGCTCGGCCTCGCTCATCTTCTGCCGCTGCATCAGCTCGTCGTCCACGTACTTCACGGTCCCGGGCGTGATGGAGCCGCTGTACGAGGTCAGCACCCCGGTGACGGTCTCCAGGACGCCCCGGCCGCGTTCGCCGTCGGTCTGGACGTCGGAGAGCCGGGACAGGCCCTGGCCGGCGGCGGAGAGCTGGGCCTCGTAGCGGGCGCCGGCCCCGACGACCTCGTCGATGCCGAAGCGCACGGAGACCTCGGCCTCCTGGTGCGCGCGGAGCAGGGCGAGCTGGGTCGCGGAGACGCCCTGGACGGCGGGGGCGGCGTGGGCGCGCATCTCGCCGGCCGCGTTCTGGACCTCGCGGTACGAGACGAGCAGCGCGGTCATCGAGACGAGCGCCGCCAACACGACGACCACCAGGTGGAGTTCGAGCAGCCGTCTGGTGCGGGAGCCGGTCGGGCGGCGGGCGCGGAAGGCGCGCGTCCAGTGGCTGGGCCGGGGCCTCACAGGCGCCTCCCGCAGGCGATGCAGTACCGGGCGCCCGGCCCGGCGGTGTGACGGCAGCCGGGGCACTTGCCGGGCGTCCCCTCGGCGTGCGCGGGCAGATCGAGCAGGGGGCCGGAGGCGACCTGGAGCCGCCCCTCGCGCACGGTCCCCCTGTCGACCGTGGGGCCGACGCGGACCAGGCCCCGCGCCCCGTCCACGATGTCGGCCACGGTGCGGACCTTGGTCAGGACCCAGTCGGCGCCGATCTCGTGGGCCAGCCGGACCGCGAGCCCGAACTGCCGCTCGGCCTCCTCGCGGCTCATCGGGTCCAGCGCCGCGTAGCCCCGTTCGAGCGCGGTCCGCATCCGGGTCGCGGCGTTCATCGCGTCGACCGTGCCTCCCCCGCCGGGGCCCGCGCCCACGGCGACGCCGGGCGGCAGCCAGCGGACCACGAGCGGGGCGGTGGCCTCGCCGACGGACACCGTGGCGAGCTGGAGCAGCACCCCGAGCGGGTCGGCGCCGGCGTCCGCCCGTACGGCGAGCAGGTAGTCCCGGGTGCCCGGCTCCCACTGGTGGGTGGCGAAGTCGTACCGGTGCGGGTGCTCGGGCACGGTCGCCGGCACGAGGGCGTGCTGCCGGGGCTGCCGCTCGCTGAGCGCGACCTCGGTGACCGCGGGGCGGCCGGTGACGGTGACGGTCAGTTCGGGGCTCCGGACCCGGCGCAGCCGCCGCAGCGCCCCGGTGACGGCGGGGGCGAACCGGTCGGGCGCGGTGTCGGCGGTGCCGTGCAGTCCCTCGGTGAGGGCGAGCAGCGGTGCCGGGTCCCAGTCCACGCCGAGCGCGAGCACGTCCGCGCTGAACTCCCCCCGGCATGCGGCGATCCCGGCCCCGAGGTCCGCCTCGCCCGCCGGGTCGTGCCCGGCGCCGTCGGTGACGAGGATCAGGTGCCGTACGGGCAGGGGGCGTTGTCCGAAGAGCGTCCGGGCGGCGGTGAGCCAGGCACCGTACCCGGGCGGCGGCCGGTCGTCCGGGGTCGGCGCGACGCGCCCGACGCTGAACGCGGCGCGCCGCTTCTCGTCGGTGTCCGCGAGCGCCCAGGGCCCGCGCAGCGGGTAGCACCGACGGGGCCCGTCGTCCCCGGCGCCGCCGAGCACCGCGAACGACAGCCCGTCGGGCAGTGCGCGCAGGGCCGCGGCGAGCGCGGCGGCGGCTTCGCGGCGGCGCGCCGGGGCGACGTCCAGCGCGAGGACGACGGCGAGTTCGGTGGCGGGCCGCTGGTCGCGGCGCCCGGTGCCGGTGGCCTCGACGCGCACATGGGCGTCGATCCGGGTGTCGTGGTGCGGCTGCTGGTCGCGCCGGACGTCGACGGACACGGCGAAGCTGAGCCCGGTCGGCGACGGGTCGGAAGCGGCCATGTACGGATCTCCAGGGGGACGGGGTCGGTGGCCGGCGGGCCGGGGGCGCCTCTCAGAACCGGGTCTGCGGGCGCACCGCGTGCGACAGGTCGATGAGCCGTTCGTACTCCGCCGGCCTCCGGCGCTGCCGGGCCAGCCAGCGGTAGCACTGCTCCAGTTCGGCGCGGACCGCCCGTTCGCCGGGGACGGGCGGGGGCGGGAGACCGCTGCGCGGCCATGTCCGTTGCCTGGGAGGGGGATCGGCCGTGGCGCGGACCGCGTCGAGTTTCCACTCGTACAGTTCCGTGCGGAGCAGCCAGGCCGCCTCGTCGCCCGCGACGACCGGGCCGGCCAGCGCGGCCAGCGCCGCGTCGATCTCCCCGGGGCCGGGCAGCGGGCGGTCGCCGGAGGCCAGTCGGGCGGCCCGGACGCGCAGGGCGGCGACGCGGGCCACGGTGTGGTCGCGGGACTCGTCGGGGACCAGGTCCAGGACCCGGACGGCTGCGGTCCGGTCGCCCCGGGCCAGGGCGAGCCGGGCGAGGCCGAGGGCGGCGCCGACGTGGGAGGGGTTGCGGGCGTGGACCGCGCGGAAGAGTTCGTACGCGGACGGGCCCGCGCCGGGCCCCACCTGCTCCGCGCAGTAGGCGAGGGCGAGCTTCGCCGCGTACTCGCCGGGCAGGGCGCGGTGCACGGCCGAGAAGTGGCCGTGGGCGGCCTCCAGCAGCGCCTGCCGCTCCTTTACCCGTACGTCCGCTTCGCGCAGCGCGACCAGACCGCGGTGCCAGCTGAGGCGCCACTGCCGCACCGGGCCCGGTCCGGGGATCGCGGCCGCCGCCTCGACCTGCTCATGGGCCGCCCTCGGCGCCTCGGGGCCCTCCTGGCCGAGCAGCAGCCGGGCGTTGTGCAGGCAGATCTCGACGGACCGCTCCCCCTCGGCGGGCTGGGCGAGCGGCTGGCCCGGGTCGTAGCTGCTGACCCCGAAGCGGGCGGCCTGCGGGTCGCCGGGGTAGGGCCGGGGCACCGGCAGGCGGCGGGCGATCTCGGTCGGGGTCGGGGTCCCCGGGTCGAGCGTGGGCGCCGGGGGCGCTTCGCGGCGGCTGTGCAGCGGGCGGCGCAGCCAGTGCGCGTAGTCCGGGACCGAGCCCAGGCGGGCGCCGAGGAGTTCGGTGGAGGGCGTGAAGTGCGCGGAGGGCTCGGGCTGGTCGCGCTTGCCGCGCAGGGCCCGGATCTCGCGGAGCACCCCGCGCAGCTGTCCGGCCATGTCGTCGGCGGTGCCGAAGCGTTCCTCGGGGTCGTCGGCGGTGGCGCGGGCCAGGACGAGCCGGAAGGAGCTGATGCCGAGGCCGGGGACGTCGTCGCCGACCGCCCAGCGGGCGAGTTCGCCGAGGGTGACGCCGACCGTGTGGATGTCGTGGGCGACGGTGAGGGGCTTGGTGCCGTCCGTCTCCGGGGCGGCGAAGTACGGGGTGATCACGGGGGGCGGGTCGACGCTGCCCGCCTTGCGGACGCCCCCGAGGTCGATGACCTTGATGCCGTCGAGGTGGTGGATCACGTTGGACGGCTTCATGTCCCCGTAGAGGAAGCCCATCCCGTGCAGATGGGACAGGGCCTCCAGGATCTGGCAGCCGTAGGTGGCGACGTGTTCGATGTCGAGGACGAAGGCGCCCCGCCGGACCGACTCGACCAGCGCGGACAGGGTGCGGTCGCCGACGTCCTCCATGACGATGTAGCCGCCGGAGACCGTGCCGTCGGCGTTGGCGGTGGAGACGAAGTCGCGGATCTGCACGATGCGTTCGTGCCGGATGGCGACCAGGCTGCGGCGCTCCTCACCGGCCTGGGCGGCGCCGCGCTCCGCGTAGCGGTTGAGGAGGCCCTTGACGGCGACGAAGTCCTCCAGGTGGGTGTCCTCGGCGAGGTAGACCCAGCCCTGTCCGCCGTGCGCGATGGGGCCCCGGATGACGTACTGGTCCTGGAGCGGCGGCCCGTCCTTGGTGAGTTCGGGGCGGTACGAGTAGCGCGCCCCGCACGCCGGGCAGTACCCCTCGTCCGGGGGCGGCGCGGCGGTGTGCGGCGGGACGAACGCGGTGTCGCAGGACTTGACGGAGCAGGTCATCACGATGCGCACGGGGTGCTCGGCGGCGGCCAGCCGTTCCGCCGGGCTGCCCGGGTCGAGCAGTGGGAGTTCGAGGAGTCCGGCGGGTCCGTGGTCCTCGGGTGCTGCGGGCAGCGGCGGGAGGCCTGGGGCGGACTCGTCGCGGCCGCAGGTGTCGCAGTAGCCGGTGGGCCGGACGGCGCCGGTGCAGGGGCCGCCGGTGAAGCGGCGGTGCGGGCAGGGAATCCTCATGGGCGGCCCACGGGGCCGGTGCGCTGCCCGGGCATGCGGCCCGGCGCCCCCGCGACGTCGGCGCGCAAATCCCGCAACAGCTGCTTCAGGCCCACCAGCCGGGCGTGCGGCTCGGACAGCCCGCGCAGCTCCCCCAGCCGTTGCCGGCGGGCCGCCGGGTCCGTGGCGGGGCGCGGGGGCGCCGAGGCGGAGTCGGTCAGACCGTCCAGGCGGGACCAGGTGCGCTCCATCCGTTCCGCCCGCCTCAGCAGCTCCTCGGCGCGCTCGTCCAGCGCCGGTAGGAGCAGGTCGCGTTCGACCGCGCCGGGCGCCGCGCCCTCCGTGCCGCGTACGACGATCAGCAGCCGGAAGCCGAGGGCGCGCACCCGGGCGAGGACGCGGACGAGCGCCGCCGGGTCCCGCTCCTCGTCCAGGCCGACCACCGCGAGGACCGGGCCCGCCGCCGGGCGTCCGGCGAGGGAGCGTTCGGGTTCGTCGCCGCCTTCGAGGAGCCAGTCGCGGTAGCGGTTGCGCTGGTGGAGCGGTGGGCGCAGCTGGGCGACCAGGGTGTCCACCAGTGCGTCGGGGGTGCCGCGGCCGCCCTGGTGGACGAGGTGGGCACGGTGCAGCTGGTGGCGCAGGGTGCGGTCGCGGCCGCCGCCCGCCGGGATGACGCTGAAGCGCACCGAGGCCTGGTCGGCGCCCGCGAACCAGCGCCGCAGCCGCGCGGCGAAGGCGTGGTCCCAGCCGTCCGGTCCACTCAACTCGGCGACCAGGGGCACGAGTTCCGCGATGCGGTCGACGGGGATCATGTACGAGAAGGCGAGGTCGTTCTCGGTGGGCAGCTCCATCTCCAGGTCGCCGCGCCAGCTGACGACGACGCCGACGACGCTCTCGGGGCGCTCGCCCTCGCGCCCGGTGTGGACGGCGGCGCCGCTGAAGCCGGGCCGCACCACCTCGGCGTTGGTGCGGGCGTCGAGCTGCACCCAGTCGCCGTGGAGGCCGCTGATCCGTGCGGCGAGCCACATGCCGTCGGCGTCGAAGGGTGCCGCGTAGCCGCCGAGCCACACCTCGGCGCCGCGTTCCAGGCGCCGGGACAGGGGCGCGGGTTCGGCCTGGGGGCGGGGGCTGTCCAGGGCGAGGACGGCGATGTCCTCGCGGCCCCGGAGCCAGCCGTCCGGTGCGACCCGGGCGGCGACGGGCGGGATGCCGGGGTTCTCGGCGAACTCGACCCACATCCGGGTGTCCGGTTCCCCGACGACGTGGGCGCAGGTCAGCACCCTGTCCTGGGTGATCAGCACCCCGGCCCCGCACACCGGCTCCTTCGGGTCGTCCCGGCGCAGTCGCAGCCGCCAGTCCGCTCTCAACTCCCCCATGGTCGAAGAGCGTACGCGCGCACGGGCTCCGCTTCCCAGTGTCCGGACACAATGGGAAGCGGAGCCCCGTGGGTGCTCACCCGCAGTGGAAGCGGGCGTTGCCCCAGTCGGCGTGGTCGTTGCCGTTGCCGTCGCCGCCGTCACCGGCGATCAGCTCGACGTACTTGGCGCCCGTGACGTCGGCCGTGAGCGACCAGGCGGCGTCGGGTGCCCGCAGGACCGGCGACTTCACCTTCTCGGTGCCGTCCGCCTTCACGGAGAACTGCACGCTGCCCGCGGTCTTCTGGACGTCGTCCACGCCGACCTCGGCGGTGAAGGAGGTGCACTGTCCGCCGAGGTAGTAGCGGATGGAGGCCGGGGCGTGGCTGCCGAGGCCCTTCTCGTAGACCGTGGAGCCGATGGTGAGGGCGGTGCCGTCGCCGGTACCGGTCTCGCCGTTGGACAGGTCGCGCTCGACCGGTCCCCAGCCGTTGGTGGTGGCCGTCCAGTCGAGGTCGCTGGCCCAGCTGTCCTGGGTGGGCGGCGGCGGCAGGGTGCGCACGGAGGTCTGCGCGCCCAGCTTCCGCTGCCCGTCGCCGGTGGTGTACGTGGCCTCGGAGGTGAGGGCGTACGCGCGGTACTCGGCGTCCACCGGCGGGGTGACCTGCCAGCTCGCGGTGGCCTTGGCGCCGGGTGCGACGGAGTCGAAGGTGACGGCGCCGGCGGGCTCGGCCTTCCAACCCTCGGGGAGGGCCAGGCTCACCGTGACACCGGTGGCGGCGGTGGACTCGTAGTTGGTGAAGCTCGCCTTCACGGTGTTGGCGGTGCCCGGCTCCAGGGTCTCGGCAGCGGCGGCGACCGTGAGCGTGCCGCAGGCCGCCCGCTCGCCGGCGGGAGCCGCGCCGAGGTCGGTCACGGTGAAGCCGTCGAGCACGAAGTCGGCGCCCTCGGGGGCGTCACCGCGCTTGCGCAGCCCGGTCCAGGTGTCGCCGCAGCCCGCCGTGACGGTCTCGGTGAAGTGGCCCGTGGTGTGCTGCGCGCCGATGGCGGTGGTCCGGGTCTCGACGGAGGCGGGCTTGCCGTCGGCGGTGATCCGGTCGTAGCCGTCGACCCACTCGTAGGCCCCGGCGTGGCTGGACTGGTAGTCGTACTCGACCTTGTAGCGGTGGCCGTCCGTCATCGGGACGGTCCAGGGGGCCGTGCGGTAGACGAGGCCGGTGTTCTCCTCGTGGGCCTTGAGGGACTCCTTGCCGCCGATCACGTCGTCGATCAGCTTCCCGTTCCAGCCGGCCTGGGTGTACGGGGCGTGCAGCTGGGAGATGACGGTGCGGGGGTCGGTGGAGCCGCCCGCGTCGCCCTTAAGGAAGGGGCCCCAGCCCTGGTCGACGTCCTCGAAGTCCTCGTGGACGACGGTGTTCCTCCGGGTGGCGGGGGCGTTGGCGACGAGGCGTACGTCGTCGGCGCGGACGGTGGCCGTGCTGCCCTTCGCGGCCTCGATGCGCAGGGTGGTGCGGCCGTTCGCGGGGGCCGTGAAGTTCACCTTGGCGCGCTGGAAGTAGGTGCCGTGCCAGTCGGACGCGGCGACGTAGTCCTCGGCGGTCGAGCGGTCCACGGCGACGGACTTCCCGCCGGCGGAGATCGTGGTGTGCCGGGTCCTTCCGGGCTCGACCTCGATGAGCGCGGATGCGGTGTAGCGGGCGCCGGGCTCCAGGCCGCCGATGCGCTGGGAGAGCGCGGCGGTGCCGGAGCCGGAGAGCTTCGCGCTGTTGCGGCCCTGGTCGTCGGTGTCGCGGACGGCGGTGCCGGTCCTCGACCAGTCGCCGAGGCGGCCGTCGTTGAAGCCGGGGTCGGCGACGAGGGTGTCCTCGCCCCACTTCGGGTCGGCGGCCTTCGGGGCCTGGTGCGGGTAGAGGACGTACGGCTGCCCGGCCTCGGCCTTCAGCGTGATCCGGCCGTCGAAGGGCCGGACCGTGCCCGTCTTCACACGGCCGTTGTCCGTGAGCTTGTAAACGGTGTAGGCGCCCTTCGAGGGCACCGCCCAGCTGCTCGTACCGCCCTTCCGGCTGTAGTGGTAGAGCTTCTTGCCGCCGTCCCACGGGAGCAGGTAGTCGGTGCCGCTGAGGACCTTGCGGCCGTGGTCGTAGAAGGTCCGTGCGCCGTCCTCGACCGTGCCGGTGATTCCGCCGGTGAAGGTGATGTCGTTGCCGTCCCAGCGGGTGATCTTCTGCTGCTGGAGGTACTTGGCGGGCAGGTCGCGCTGCCAGACGTTGTCGTAGAAGCTGTTCCAGTCGGTCTCGCCGGTCCAGCCCTCGAACTCGTCGATGGCGCTCTGGCCGAGGACCGGGTCGTTGTTCCAGACGTCCTTCTCGCTGTTGCGGATGAACCGGACGATCTTCGAGTTGAGGCCCTTGTTGGTGGCGCCGCCGTAGTCGAGGTCATTGGCCCAGTGCGACCAGAGCGAGGCCCGCTCGAACTTGTCGGCCCACTCGCTGGAGACGTTCCAGCCCTGCTTCTGGAGGGCCTGGACGGTCTTGTCGGCGATCCAGCCGTGCGTGTAGTACACGTCGATGTAGAGCATCGACAGGTTGGAGCCGGTCTCCTCGCGCAGCTGCTGGAAGCGCTTCGCGAGGTCACCGCTGTTGATGTCGCGGCGCTGGTCGATGTAGTAGCTCTGGCCCAGCCAGTTCCAGCCCGGCTTGGTCTTGTCGACGAGCTGCTCGTCGAACGCCTTCGCCTCCGGGTACGCCTCCGTGGCGTTGACGTGGACGCCGAAGGTGGCGCCCCACTTCTTGCCGTCCTTCAGCAGGGCGTTCAGGTCCTTCAGCCCGCCGGCGCGCTTGTTGTAGTCGCCGCCGTAGTCGGGGTGGGCGGAGTCGTGGCCCTCGGAGGCGTACCCCTTGAGGAGCGCGAGCTGCCCGAGGCCGTCCGTGGCGAGGGAGATCCGCTTGACGTCGTCCAGGGTGCGCAGGAAGGGGTGCGTGGCCTGGCTGGCGAAGTTGAACGGGATGTGGGTGATCACCCGGTCCGCGGTGTCCTCGCTGCCCGGCGCGACCACGCCGATCGAGCGGAACGCGACGGCGCCGTCCTGCCAGTCGACCGTGCGGTCGCCGTTGGCGTCGGGCGTGACGACGACCTTGGCCCAGGGCAGGGCGTCCCCGCTCTCCGGCTTCGGCGCGCCCTCGCCCCGGTAGGTCCACTGGCCGGACCAGACGGCGACCCGGGTCGAGCCGTCGTCCTCCTTGCGGGCCTGGTGCCAGAAGCGGGCGTCGTCGCCGCCGGTGGCGCCGGAGGGCTTGTCGTACGAGGAGTTGGACTCGACGGCGGCCGCGAGCGAACCGGTGTTGACGATCGCGTAGGTGGCGCCGGCGGGCGCGGACTCGGCGGGGGTGGCGCCGGTGACCGGTCCGAAGACGTCGGCGGTCTTCGTGGAGTCGGTGTCCAGCTTGGTGAAGGCGGTGGCCGCGCCGGCGTCGGTGCTCGCGACGGAGACCAGGTCGTGGCCGGGTATGTCGATCGTGGACACCCGGAACGCGGCGGTGTCGCGGACGGCGGTGACCTTGAAGGTGGTGGCGCGTCCGGACACCGAGAGCGTGGCGTCGATCTCGACCCCGGGCAGGTCGGTGAAGGCCAGCGTGTAGCGGGCGGACGAGCCGGTGACCTTCGGGGCGGCCTTGAGCTCCACCGGGTGCGCGGTGCCGTTCAGGGTGACGGCGGTGACCGGCCGGGTGGAGCCTGTCAGCCGCTTGCCGGAGGCGCGGTCGGTGTACGTGAGCACGCGCGGGAAGTCGGCCGCGACGGCGACCGCGAGCTGCGCGGAGGAGATGACGGGGCTGCCCGCGGGCACGGCCGTACCGGCGGCAGCGGTTGAGGGGGCGGCGGCCACGGCGGGGAGGGCGGTTCCCACCAGGGCCAGGACGGCTGCTGAGGCGGCGGCTGCGACGCCCACCGGAGTACATCGTGGTGACATGTGCACTGCGTAGTCGTCGGCTCCGCGCACCGTCAACGACGTACGGCCGCGACGGCCTCTCCAGTCCAACAACCGCCCTCCGTTAGTCCAAGAGGGGCGGAGCCGGGACATCCCGGACGCCGTGTTCAGTTTCTGATCACGCGGTGCGCGAGGGGCGGACGTCCACCCGGCAAGTGGCGCCCACCAGCGTCGAGTTGTGAAGAGTTCTTCTTTTTGAGAGCGCTCTCAGTCACAAGTCTTGACGCCCGTGCAGCGCGTCGCGAAAGTGGTGCGCACCGCGGACGCCCCCGCTCCACCTCCCCCCGCACGGTCCACCCGTCCGCGCCCCCCACGCACCCCGGAGTCGCCTCATGATTTCGCGCCGGAAGTTCCTGACGGGCACAGCCGCCGCCACCGCCACCGCGCTGAGCTACCCGCTCTGGGGCAGCGCGCTGAGCCCGAGCGCCTCGGCCTCCGCCGCCACCTGCGAACTGGCTCTGGTCAACAAGTCGCTGCCCGGCCGCGTCAACGCCTACGTCACCGGCCACGAGCAGGGCACCGACCGCTGGGTCCTGCTCCGCGCAGACGGCAGCGTCTACCACCCCGACTCCCCCTCGGCCCCGCAGACCCCGCTGCCGGTCGACTGCGCGATCCCGCTGAACGGGGCGGGCGGCGCGCCCGTCGTGCTGACGCTGCCGCAGATGTACGGCGCCCGGGTCTACTTCGTCCGCGACGACACCCTGACCTTCTACCTCAACCCGGGCCCCGCCCTGGTCGAGCCGGCGTTCGCCACGTCCACGGACCCGAACTACGGGCGCACCTGGTCGTTCTGCGAGTTCACGTTCAACCCGCAGCAGCTGTACGCCAACATCAGCTACGTCGACCTGGTGACCGCGCTGCCGATCGGCCTGACCCTGGAGGGCGACTCCACGCACACCGTCGCCCCGCTCCCCGACGGCGCCGTGAACCGGATCGCCGACGGCCTCATCGCCCAGGCGGCCGCCGACGGCCAGCCCTGGGACCAGTTGGTGACCCGCGGCGCGGACGGCAGCGTGCTGCGGGTCATCTCCCCGCAGAACCTGATGGCGCCCTACTTCGACCGCCCGGACCAGATGCCGTTCCGCGACCTGTTCACGGCGCAGATCGACGAGGTCTGGGAGAAGTACCGCTCGACGGACCTGCGCATCGACCTCCAAGGCGGGCGCGGGGTGCGCACCGGGCGGGTCAGCGGGGACACCCTGACCTTCGACGGCGGGCACACCTTCGTCAAGCCGGTCTCGAAGGACATCTTCACCTGCAACCACGGGCCGTTCACCAACAACCCGGCGGACAACGACGACAAGAAGGCCCTGCTGGCGCGGCTGGCGGCGGGCTTCAACCGCTCGATCATGCTCAGCCACCCGGACCAGCCCAACGGCACCTCGGTCGCCGACTACTACCAGGGCGCGGTGACCAACCACTGGTCCCGGATCGTCCACGCCAACAGCCCCATCGGCTACGCCTTCCCGTACGACGACGTTCGTCCGGACGGCGAGCCGGATGTCTCGGGCGCCGCGAACGACGGCAACCCGCGGCGGTTCACGGTGAGCGTCGGTTCCTGAGCCCACCCCCCACACCGGGAGGACCCCCGTCCGGGCGGGACGGGGGTCCTCTCTTCTTCATGCCGGGTGCCGGCGGGCCGCCGCGCGGGGTTCAGGCCGGTGAGCCCACCGCGAGTTCCCGCCGCGCGCGTGCGGCGGCGCCGACCGGTACCGCGTCGGAGCCCAGGCCGGACCTGACCAGCCGTACGGGGTGCCCGCTGACCGGGGGTTCGGCGGCCAGCGCGGCGAGGACGACCGGGCTCAGCAGCGGCCAGGCACGGCTGACCCCGCCGCCGACCACCACGGTCGTGATGTCGACGACGCCCGCCGTCATCACGATCGCCCGTGCGATGCCGTCACCGGCGGCCCGGAACACCGCGAGGGCGTCCTCGTCGCCGCCGCCCGCCGCCTCCGCGACCTCCCGGGCGGTCAGCCGCCGGCCGGTGCGCTCCGCGTAACGGGCGCCGATGGACCGGCCGGAGGCCAGGGTCTCCAGATGGCCCCGCCCGCCGCACGAGCAGAGCAGGTCGCCGAAGCCCGGAATGTGCCCGATCTCGCCGGCCGCGCCGTGCGGGCCGGTGAACAGCGCGCCGTCGCTCCACAGCGCGCCGCCGACGCCGGTGCCCAGGGTGATCCCGAGGACGTCTCGCTCGTCGCGGACCGCGCCGCCCGAGGTCTCCCCGTACAGGAAGGCGTTGACGTCGTTGTCCAGGAAGGCCGGGACTCCGAGCGCCTCCTCCAGTGCGTCCGTCACCCCGAAACCGGCCCAGCCGGTGAAGGAGTCGCTGGCGACCAGGATGCGTCCGGTGACGGAGTCCACGACACCGGCCGCACCGGTCCCGCAGGCGGTGAGCCGGCCGGGGGTGCGCTCCAGGAGCGGGGCCAGGGCGCCCAGGGCCGCGTCGGTCATGGCGCGGCCGCCCCGGTCCGCCGGGGTCGCGGTCTCGGCCCGGTCCAGGACGGTCAGGTCGTCGTCGCAGAGGACCACCTGTGTGGTGGTGCCGCCGATGTCCACGCCCGCGAAGAGCCTGCGGTCGTACGTGTTCACGCCTGGACCTCCGTCCGGCCGGCCGCGAGGGCGGCCAGGCGCTCGGCCCTTCGGCCGCGCTGGACCACCGGGTCCGGCACCGGTACGGCGGCCAGCAGGCCGCGGGTGTAGTCGGTCTCCGGGTGCAGCAGGGTCTCCCCGGTGGGGCCCTGCTCCTGGATGCGTCCGCCCCGCAGCACCACGACACGCTGCGCGAAGTGCTGGACGACGGCCAGGTCGTGGGAGACGAAGAGGCAGGCGAAGCCCAGCTCGTCCTGGAGCTCGGAGATCACTTCGAGCACGGCCTGCTGCACGCTGACGTCCAGCGCGCTGGTGGGTTCGTCGGCGACCAGCAGCCGGGGTTCCAGGACCAGCGCACGGGCCAGGCTGACTCGCTGGCGCTGCCCGCCGGACAGCTCCCGGGGGGCCCGGTCGGCGAGTTCGCGCGGCAGCCGGACGCGGTCGAGGATGGCGGCCACCTTGCTCCGCCGGTCCTTCGCGCTCAGGCCCTTTTGGTGGACCCTGAGCGGTTCGGCCACGCACTCGCCGACCGTCATCCGGGCGTCCAGCGAGGCGACCGGGTCCTGGAGGACCACGCCGATCCCCGCCCGCAGGGCCCGGCGGGCCCGGGACCTGGCGCGTCCCAGGTCGGTGCCGAACAGGGAGACCGTGCCGGAGGTCGGTGCGATCAGGCCGAGCGCGACCCTGGAGGCGGTGGACTTGCCGGAGCCCGACTCGCCCACCAGGCCCAGGGTCTGGCCGGGGTGCACGGCGAGGGAGACGCCGTCCAGGGCCCGTACGGCGTTCTTGCCGCGGCCGAAGACCACGGAGACGTCGCGGAGTTCGGCGACCGGCTCGGTGTCCGGGGCCTCGGCGGCGGCGGCCGGAGCGGCCTTGTCCGCCTCGGCCACCGACAGCCGGGGCACGGCTCCCAGCAGGCGGCGGGTGTAGTCGTGGGACGGGCGCAGGAGCACGTCCTCGACCGGTCCGGTCTCCACGATCTCCCCGTGGTACATCACGGCGACCCGGTCGGCGAAGTCGGCGACGACGCCCATGTTGTGGGTGACCAGCAGGACGCCGGTGCCGGTCTCGGCGGCGAGCCGGCGCAGCAGGTCGAGGATCTCGGCCTGGACCGTGACGTCGAGCGCGGTGGTCGGCTCGTCGGCGATCAGCAGGGCGGGGTCGTTGGCGATCGCCATGGCGATGACGACGCGCTGGCGCTGTCCGCCGGAGAGCTGGAAGGGGTAGGCCGCGGCCCGCTTCTCCGGTTCGGGGATGCCGACCTTGCGCAGGAGCGCGACGGCCTCGGTGGCGGCCTCCTTGGCGGACACGTCCCGGTGGTTGCGGATCACCTCGGCGATCTGCCTGCCGACCCGGGTGAGCGGGTCCAGGGCGGTGGCCGGTTCCTGGAAGACCATGGAGGCGGTCCGGCCGCGCAGCGCGGCGAGGTCGCTCTCGCGGGCGCCGACGACCTGGGTGCCGGCGATGACGGCGCTGCCGGTGGCCCGGGCGTTGCCGGTGAGCAGGCCCATCGCGGCGAGCGCGATGGTGGACTTGCCGGAGCCCGACTCGCCGACGAGGGCGAGCGTCTCGCCGGGTGCGACGTGGAGGGAGACGCCCCGGACGGCCGGTACCTCTCCGCTCTCGGTGGTGAAGACGACGCCGAGGCCGTCGAGTTCGAGGATCGGCCCGGCCTGCGGTGCGGCGGGGCGCTGGGTGGCGGTCATCCGCGTCCCCTCACGTCGAATGCGTCGCGGAGCCCGTCCCCGATCGCGTTGAACGCCCACACCACCAGGATGATGGCCAGGCCGGGCGGGATGATGAGCCACCAGTAGCCGGAGTAGGCGGCGGTGAGGCCGGCCGACAACATGCCGCCCCAGTCGGTGGACGGCGGCTGGACGCCCAGGCCCAGGTAGGAGACGTAGGCGACGAGCAGGATGGCATCGGCGATCTGGAAGGTGGCGGCGACGATGATGGTCGACACCGAGTTCGGCAGGATGTGCCGGATGATCGCCCGGCCGTGCGTACCGCCGATGGCCCGGAGCGTCAGCACGTAGTCGCGGTTCTTCAGGCTCAGCGTCTCGGCCCTGATCAGCCGGGACGGCACGAGCCAGGACACGAAGCCCAGGATCACGATCAGCCCGGTGAGGTCCGGGGTGGTGATGGCCGAGACGACCAGCAGGATGAAGAGGGCGGGGATGGCGATGCCCGCGTCGACGACGCGCATCATGACCGCGTCGATCCAGCCGCCCGCGTAGCCGGCGACGGCGCCCCACAGGGTGCCGATGACGGTGGCGAGGACGCCCGCGGCGAGGCCGACGATCAGCGACACCTTGCCGCCGTACATGAGCCGGCCCAGTACGTCGTGGCCGACGGCGTCGGTGCCCAGCCAGTGCGAGCCGCTGGGGGCGAGGTTGACCTGGTCGAGCAGCGTGTGGGTCTGGTCGGTGGAGTACACCAACGGGCCCACGAAGCAGAACAGGAAGAAGAAGGCGACGACACCGAGCCCGACGACCGCGAGCCGGTTGCGGCGGAAGCGCCGGACGGCGAGCCGGGTGCCGGACGCCGTGACGGGGGCGGTGGCCTTGCCGGGCACCCGGCCCGGCTGGATGACGGCGCTCATGCCCGGCCTGCCTTCACTCGGGGGTCGATGACCCGCTGGACGATGTCGGCGAGGAGGGTGCCGGTCACCGTGGCGATCGCGATGACGAGGACGCAGCCCAGGAGCACCGGGTAGTCGGAGGACTGCGCGGCGGTCCAGAAGAGCAGGCCCATACCCGGGTAGTTGAAGAGCTGCTCGACCACCAGCGCACCGCCGAACAACACGGGCACGTAGTACCCGAGCATGGCGACCACGGGTGTCAGCGAGTTGCGGAACACGTGCCGCCACAGGATGGCGCGGGAGCGGGAACCGCCGGCCCGCGCGGTCCTGACGTAGTCCTCGGAAAGGTTCTCCAGGGTGGCCGCCCGCATGTAGCGGCTGAACACCGCGATCATCGAGGCGGCGCCCGCGACCACCGGCAGCACGAGCGCCTGCGGTTCGGCGAAGACCTGGGCGAGCGTGTCGCCCTGGGGCGCCTGGGAGGGGAACCACGACAGCGTCTGGCTGAACACCAGGACCAGGACAAGACCGAGGAAGTACACGGGCGTGGAGTAGGCGATGAAGCTCAGCGTGGTGATGACGTAGTCCGCCGGCTTGTTGCGCCGCATGGCCTGCCACATGCCGAGCGGGATCGCCAGCACCAGGCCGACGACGGCCGACAGAACGGTGAGGAGCAGGGTCTTCGGCAGCCGTTCGGTGATCAGCTGGGACACCGGCTCGTTGAGGGTGTACGAGGTCCCGAGGTCACCGTGGACCAGCTGGTTCAGGTAGTAGAAGTACTGGACGGGCAGGGGCTTGTCGAGGCCCTGGTCGTGGTTGAAGGCCGTGATCTGCTGCGCGGTGGCCTGCGGGCCGAGGATCCCGCGTGCGGGACCCCCGGGCAGGGCGTGCAGCAGACCGAAGACCACGATCGTCACGATGACGATCACCACGACGGCCTGGAGGACCCGCCTGAGGAGGTACGAGGAAGTGCTCATGTGTTTTCCGGTCGCTTCGGCTCAGTGATGCGCGTGGTCGGCGACCCGGCTCACTTCTTGGTCCACTTCCACATGGCCGGGTGGAAGTTGGCGAGCGAGTCCTGGGCGAAGCCGCCGAGGCCGCTCCTGACGACGGAGACCTGGTAGTCGGGCTCCGGCAGCCAGATCACCGGGAGGTCCTTGGCCAGGGCCTCGCTGTACTTCTGCATGGCGGCGTCGGAGGAGTCGGTGGTGGTCTTCTCGACCAGCTTGTCCACGTCGGGGTTGGAGTAGCTGCCGAAGTTGGAGCCGCCGCCGGTCGCGAAGAGCGAGTCACCGCTCGGGTAGGCGGGGAAGTACCAGCTGCCGGCGCTGCCGAAGAAGGACAGCTGCCACTTGCAGCCGGAGTCCCCGGCCTTGCACTGGCCGGCCTGCGAGAGGACGGAGTTGACCGGTGCGGTCTTGATGCCGAAGCCGATGCCGGACTTGGCGAAGGAGGACTGGAGCGCGCTCATCAGGTTGTCGGTGACGGTCGAGCCCGACTGCGACAGCACCTGCATCTTGAACTTGGTGCCCTTGTCGACCCCGGCGCCGCACTGGTCGTCGCCGCTGCCGGCGTCGGTGCAGACCATCGTGCCGTTCTGCTCGGTCCAGCCGTGGTCGGTGAGGAGCTTGCGCGCCTTGGCGGTGGAGAAGGGGTACGGGTTGTTCTTCTGCGCCTCGGAGACGAAGGAGGAGGTCTGGCCCTGCGGGACGGGGCCGTAGGTGGAGACGGCGGTGCCGTTGAAGATGACCTTGGACAGGGTCGCCTGGTCCACCGACATCTGGATCGCCTGGCGGGCGTAGAGCTGCTTGAAGACGGGGCCCATGGCGGGGTTGTTGAAGTTGTACGGCATGTACGTGATCGCCCAGCCGGCCCACGGCTTGAGGGTGTAGCCCTTGGCGGTGAAGGACGCTTCCTGGCTGAGGTTGGTGGCGTTGATGTAGCCGTAGTCGACCGTGCCGGCCCGCAGCGCGTTCTCCTCGGCGTCCGTGGTGGTGAACGGGAGCAGGTTCACGGTCTTGATGTTGGCCTTGCCGCCGCCGTCGTACTTGGCGTTGGCCAGCAGCTGCACCTTGCCCGCCGTGGAGAAGGACTTGATGGTGTACGGGCCGCTGACCGTCTTCCAGAGCGGGTCGGTGGCGTAACCGGAGATCTTCTTGGCGGCCGTGTTGAGGTACGTCCACACCTTCTTGGCGCCCTCGGGGGTGAGGTCGAGGTCCGAGACCTTGCCGGCGTCGCTGGTCTTGTCCCAGACGTGCTGCGGCATCGGGCGGATCATGCTCAGCTCGTTGGCGAGCATCCACTGGGTGTTGTAGGCCTTGTCGAAGGTGATCGTGAAGTGCGTGTCGTCCACGATCTTCAGCGCGGTCCAGTTGTCCGGCGCCTTGCCCGGGCTGTAGCTGGCCCAGTCCTCCTTGTTGGCCTTGACCAGGTTGAACCAGAACTGCACGTCGCGCGAGGTGATCTGCTCGCCGTCGCTCCAGTGCCGGTCGCCCAGGGTGATCTTGACGCTCTTGCCGTCCTCGGCGAAGTCGGCGGCGGTGGCCAGCGAGTTGTCCTTGTTCCAGCCGACCTTGCCGGTGGAGCCGTCGTACGCGATCAGCGGTTCCCAGAGGGACTGGGATATCGAGGAGTTGTTGGTGTTCAGGTGGGCGGCCGTGCCGACCGGGAGGATCCAGTTCGGCGTGAAGTTGGCCGGCAGCGCGTAGTTGATGCTGTCCGACGAGCCGGAGCCGGACGAGGTCGTGCCCCCGCCGGAACAGCCCGACAGCAGGACGGCCGCGGTGGTGGCGGCGCCCGCGGCGAGGGCCCAACGACGGCTGTTCACCGTGCGGGTAAGGATCATGACACTCCTCGGTTCGGTAGGGCCCGCAGCCGCTCGGGAAGGTCGGCGCTGCGTTCACGACAGCTAACGCCGCCGTCACCGAAGAAACAAACAAGAATTAGTAACAAGTAAGTTACTGCACATTCGACGAAAGTCTCCGCGCCCCATTTCTCCCGACCCCTTGGGATGTTCTGGGGTGATTTAGGAGCTTTTACGGATGAGTCACTTCCTTCGGCTCACTGTTCCCCTGTGCGAAGTGCGGGCGTATCGTCTGCGCCACCTACCCCGTTGCGGAAGTAACTTTGTACATGACTGGAATAAGTGCGTGGGACCGCAAGGCCACCAAAGGGACCCCGTCCCTCGCCGTGCGTGTTCTGGAACTCATCGCTTCGGGCCAGGCCACGTCACGCGCCGAGCTCGCGGAGCGTCTCGGGGCCGCCGCGTCCACCATCTCCCTCGCCGTGGGGCACTTGGTGGACCGCGGTCTGGTCGCCGAGGAGGGCATTCAGGCCTCCACGGGCGGACGCCCCCGCAAGGCACTGAGGGTCGGCAGCCGTGACGATTTCGCCGTCGCCGCCGACCTCGGGGGCCGGCACGCCAGGATCGGCGTGGTCCTTCCCGGCGGCGGCCTGACCGACGTCTCGACGGTCCCGTTCCTGATCGCCGACGGGCCGGAGGCGGCCCTGCCCCGACTGGCCGAGGCCCTCGAGGACCTGGCCGGCCGGCGCGAACCCGGCCGCCTGCGCGGGGTCGGTCTCTCGCTCCCCGGCCCGGTGGACACCGTGTCGGGTTCGGTCGTCCGGCCCTCGCGGATGCCGGGCTGGAACCGCTTCCCCGTCGCCGCCTGGCTCCAGGAGCGCTTCGGCGTCCCGGCGGTCGTGGACAACGACGCCAACTGCATGGCGGTCGGCGAGCACACCGTCCGGTCCGACGGGAACGCCCAGACGATCATGGTCAAGATCGGTTCCGCGATCGGCGCGGGCGTCATCGTCGAGGGGCGCCTGTTCCGGGGCGCCCGGGGCGCCGCCGGGGACATCACCCACATCCGGATCGACGCCGGTGCCGGCATCCCCTGCTCCTGCGGGAACACCGGCTGCCTGGAGACCGTGGCGTCGGGTGCCGCGCTGGTACGCATCCTGCGCGAGCGCGGGGCCGACGTGAACAGCACCGAGGACGTGGCCCGGCTCGCCCTCGACGGCGACCCACTGGCCACCCGCACGGTCCGCCGGGCCGGCGACTACCTGGGCCAGGTGCTCGCCGCCAACGTCAACTTCTTCAACCCGGACGCCGTCTACCTGGGCGGCATCCTCTCCACCCTGGAACAGTTCGTCGCCGCTGTGCGCAGCCGGCTCTACGAGAGCTGCCATCCGCTCGTCACCGAGCACCTCACCATCGAGCGGACCAGGCTCGGCGCCGACGCCGGGCTGGTCGGCGCCGGCCAGTTCGCCCTCCAGCACGCCCTGGCCCACGCGCTGCACGAGGTGGGCGGAACCGACCGCCCCGGCACGCTCGCCCCCCGTCTCCCCTGACGCCCGACCCCCTACGAGGAGCCATGTCGCAATCCCGCACCGCCGCATCCCGCCCGGTCATCGCCGTCGCAGGGCTCGGCATCGAGTCCTCCACCTTCTCCCCCGCCCGGACCGAGGCCGCCGCCTTCCACCCCTCGCGCGGCGCCGAGGTGCTGGACCGCTACCCCTTCCTGGCCCCCGGTGAGGAGCTGCGCGAGGCGGCCGACTGGCACGGCGCCCTGGTCGGCAAGTCGCTGCCGGGCGGCACCGTCACCGCCGCGGCGTGGCAGGAGCTGACCGACGAGCTGATCGAACGGCTCGCCGCGCTGCCCCGCCCGGACGGCCTCTGGTACGACATCCACGGCGCGATGACCGTCGAGGGCGTCGACGACGCGGAGGCCGTCCTGCTGGACCGCATCCGCGCCACCGTCGGCCCGGACGTGATCATCTCCACCTCGATGGACCTGCACGGCAACGTCTCCCGTGAACTCGTCCACGGGAGCGACCTGATCACCTGTTACCGGCTGGCCCCGCACGAGGACCACATGGAGACCAAGGAGCGGGCCGCCCGCAACCTGGTCGACCTGCTGGTCTCCGGCGCGCCCCGCCCGGTCAAGGCATGGGTGCCGGTCCCCGTGCTGCTGGCCGGCGAGCAGACCTCCACCCGGATCGAGCCGGCGAAGAGCGTGTACGCGGCGGTGGCCGAGGTCGAGGCCGTGGACGGCGTGACCGACGCCGCCATCTGGGTCGGGTACGCCTGGGCCGATGAACCCCGCAACCGCGCCGCCGTGGTGGTCACCGGCACCGACCGGGCCGCCGTTTCGGCCGGGGCCGAGCGCCTGGCCGAGGGCTTCTGGAAGGCCCGCGCCGACTTCGAGTTCGTCGCCCCGACCGGCACCTTCGACGGCATCCTGGACGAGGCCCTGGACTCCGACCAGCGCCCCTACTTCATCAGCGACACCGGGGACAACCCGACCGCGGGCGGCTCCGGCGACATGACCTGGGGCCTGACCCGGCTGCTGGCCCGCCCGGAGTTCCGGGAGGACGACGGCCCGACCGTCATCTACGCCTCGGTGCCGGGACCGGCCGCCGTCGCGACGGCCGTCGCCGCCGGAGTGGGCGCCACCGTCACGGTCACCGCCGGGGCCGAGGTGGACGACCGGCACGCCGGTCCGGTCACCCTGACCGGCACGGTGCACTCGGTGCGGCACGGAGACCGCGACGCCCGGACCGAGGTCGTGATCCGGGTGGGCAGCGTGTACGCGATCCTCACGGAGCTGCGCAAGCCGTACCACCACGAGCACGACTTCACCGACCTCGGCCTCGACCCGCGCGGCGCCGACATCGTGATCGTGAAGATCGGCTACCTGGAGCCCGAGCTCTTCGACATGTCGGTCGGCTGGAAGATGGCGCTCACCCCCGGCGGCGTGGACCAGGACCTGGTGCGCCTCGGCCACCACCGCATCCGCCGCCCGATGTTCCCCTTCGACCGCGAGATGGCCGACCCGGACCTGTCGGCCCGCATCATCCCCGCCTCCGACCAGCCGCTGACGGGGGACGACGAATGAGCCCCCGTCCCGCCCTGGAGATCGCCGTCACCTCACCGGCCGGCGCCCGCGCCGCCCGCGAGAACGGCGCCGACCGGGTCGAGCTGTGCACCGCGCTGGAGCTGGGCGGCCTGACCCCGTCGGCCGGCCTGGTCGAGGCCGTCGCCGCCGAGGGACTGCCGGTGCAGGTGCTGGTCCGGTGCCGCCCGGGCGACTTCGTCCACGACGCGGAGGAACTCGCCCTCATGGCCGCGGAGGTGCGGTCGGTCATCGCCTCCGGCGCCGCCGGGGTGGTCATCGGCGCCCTGACCGCCGACGGCGCGCTGGACACCGACGCGGTCGCCCGGCTCGCCGACGCGGCCCGCGCCTCGGGCCGCCCGGTGGAGGTGACCCTGCACCGGGCCGTCGACCAGTCCGCGGACCCGGTGGCCACCGCCGCGCTGCTGCCCTCCCTCGGCCTGACCCGGGTCCTCACGTCGGGCGGCGCCCCCGCTGCGGCCGAGGGGCTGGCGACGATCTCCGCGATGGCCGCGGCCGCCCCGGAGGTGGAGGTGATGGCCGGCGGCGGTGTGCGCCTCGCCGACATCCCGGCGCTGGTCTCGGCCGGTGTCGCCTCCGTCCACCTCTCCGCCAAGGCCCGTGCGCCGCGCCGGCCCGGCAGCGCCTGGGTCCCGCTCGGCGCGAGCGGTACGTCGGCCGAACAGGACACCCACTTCGTCACCGACCCCGGTGTCGTCGCCCGGGCGCGACGGGCCCTGGACCTGGCGGGCTGACCACCGGTCCCATGCGACTGCGCCCCCACCCGGGAACGGTGGGGGCGCAGTCGCATGGGGGCGCGAAAGCGGTCAGCAGCCGCCGCAGTTGTAGTAGGTCACGTCCCAGTGGTTGCCCTCGTCGGCGTAGACGTTGCCGGAGCCGGACTTGTACTGGGGCGCGCCGTCGCCGCGCAGGCCGATGTAACTGAACGCGCTCTTCACGTAGTTGGTGAGACAGGTGGTCTTGCCGAAGTCGAGCTTGTAGCCGTTCCAGTGCGAGTAGGTGCCACTGGCGTGGCCGGTCTCGGTGCCGCCGGTGATGTTCAGGGCGCAGCCGGTGGCGCTCTTGAGGGTCTGGGCGCCCTGCGCGGTCGGCAGGTTGAGCTGGTCGAACGAGGTGCAGGTGGAGACGTTGCGGTTGGAGCAGCCGCCCGAGGACGACCATGTGATGCCGGACGAGCTGAAGCGCGAGGTCGCCTGGCTGTGGGTGAGCTTGGTGACGGCGTACGCGTCGGTCGTGCCGGTCACGAGGCCGAAGCCGGGCGCGAAGAGGACGCCGAGTACGAGGGCGAGGGCGGTCAGGACGGGGCGCAGCGTCATCCGGGAGAGGTGGGGCGCGCGGAACTCCATGGGGGGACTCCTCCTGTGCATGACAAAGGGGCAGGAGTGATGGTGCCCGAGTTCTACGCGCGTCGCCAGAGGGCCTTTCGTAACGACCGCGTGAACAGATCGCAGAGTTCGCGACAGTCCGCGCCCTAGATGTTGAACTTTGAACAAGACGGGTCTACAGTGAATGTCGTTGAAGGTTAAACAAACGGCCGGGTCCGCTCGGCCACGTCCCCGAGGAGGAGCCATGGCTCTGTTCAACCGCAAGAACGACGCCGCCACCGCCGTGACCACGGCCGAGGTCGACCCCGCCCTGGCCGCCCTCACGGGTGACTACACGATCGACCCGGCGCACAGCAGCATCGGCTTCACCGTGCGTCACGCCATGGTCACCAACGTGCGCGGCTCCTTCGCCGAGCACGAGGGATCCCTGAAGCTGGACGGCAGCGACCCGGCCAACTCCACGGCCTCGATCGACGTGAGGATCGCCAGCGTGGACACCGGCATCAAGGACCGCGACGGCCACCTGGTGAGCGGCGACTTCTTCGACGCCGAGAAGTTCCCCCTGATGACGTTCCGCTCGACCTCCGCCGAGCAGCTCGGCGGTGACAAGTACCGCGTCACCGGCGACCTCACCATCAAGGACGTGACCCGCCCGCTCTCCATCGACCTGGAGTTCAACGGCTCCGCCAAGGACGTCTACGGCAACGAGCGCGTCGGCTTCGAGGGCGGCGCCGAGATCCTGCGCTCCGACTGGGGCCTGACCTGGAACGCGGCGCTGGAGACCGGCGGCGTGATGGTCAGCGACAAGGTGAAGCTGAACTTCGACATCTCCGCGATCAAGGCCGCCACCCCGCAGGCCTGATCCACCCCGAACGCCCGCGGCCCGCCCCCGTACAGGGGGCGGGCCGCGGGCGTTCGGCGCTTACCCGCTCAGCCCATGGACTTCGAGCCGTCCAGGGACTCCCGGATGATGTCCGCGTGGCCGGCGTGCTGCGCGGTCTCCGCGATGATGTGCATCAGCGTCCGGCGGGCCGACCACTTCGCGTCCCCGTCGAACCAGGGGGCCTTCGGCAGCGCGTGCGCGGCGCCCAGGTCCGGCAGCGAGGCGACCAGTTCGTCGGTCGCCGCCGCCACCTTCTCGTAGGCGTCGAGCACCCCGGCCAGCGTCTCGCCGGGCAGCATCTTGAAGTCGTCGGCTCGCTTCGCGAAGTCGGCCTCGGTCATCGCGGTGAAGTCCGGCATCGCGGCGGCACCCTCCACGATGAACCCGGCCCAGCCCCGCTCGACCGAGGTGACGTGCTTGATGAGGCCGCCGAGACACAGCTCGCTCTTCGTGGTCCGCTCCCCCGCCTGCTCGTCGGTCAGGTCGCGGGTGGTGAACCGCAGGAAGTGCCGCTGCTTGCCCAGCGCCTCCAGGAGGTCCGCGCGCTCGTCCGCGCCGGTGTTCGCGGTGGTCGTCTCGCTGGCGTTCATGATGTGCTGCCTTCCGTCGTTCCTGTTCCGCCGTCAGAACGACAGTACGAGCTCATTAGGTCAGGTCCGGTCCTGTACGCACGGTCGACGTCGCCTGACCTTCAGGGTGTTGTCCGTACGGGTGGTGGGGTTGCCGTCCGGGTCGTTCTGGACGCGCTCGTGCTCGTCGCTGAGCAGCACCTCCCACTCCCCCTCCGGCAGCTCCAGCGAGGCCAGCACCTCGTCGGGGGTCGGCAGCTCCATGTCCGCGTGGTGGTGGTCCCAGGCCGGGAAGCCCGCGTGTCCCACGATCAGCAGCACCCCGCCCGGGGCGACGGCGCGGGCCGCCCGGTGCAGGATCCGCTCGCGCGGCAGATCGCCCATCGAGTGCAGGAACTGCGCCGAGACGAGGTCGTACTCCCCTTCGGGGAAGGAGGCGCCCAGGTCGTGGAACTGCCAGTCCACCCGGTCGGCGACCCCGGCCTCGTCCGCGTGCTCGGCGGCCCGTTCGAGCGCCACGCGCGAGATGTCGGTCGCGGTGACCCGCCAGCCCCGGCGCGCCAGCCACACCGCGTCCGCGCCCTCCCCGCAGCCCAGGTCCAGCGCGCGACCCGGTTCCAGGTCCTCGACCTCGCGGACGAGCACGGTGTTGGGCCTGCCGCTCCAGATGCGGTCGCTCTCGCGGTACCGGTCGTCCCACATCTCGGCGTCCGAGGGCGCGTTGCGGGCCTCCACGGCGCGCTTGGTGTCCTCGGTGACGAGGTCCCCGTTGATGGCCGCGCCCGCCTTGAGCCCGGCCGCCGCCGCGCCGATCACCTGGTCCATGAGACCGGTGACGTTGCCGGCCACCCACACCCCTTGCGCCGCCGTGAGGCCCGTCGGGTCGGCCTCGATGTACGAACCGACGGTGTGTCCGCCCATCTCCAGCGGTACGGGCCGCAGCCCCAGGCTCTCCAGTACGCCGGAGCGCGCCGTGAACCCCGGCTGCACGACCACGGCCGACCGCTCGACCACCCGGCCGCCCGCGAGCCGTACGCCGGTCAGCCGGTCGCCGCCCACCTCCAGCCCTGCCACTTCACCGTCCACGACCGCGATGCCGCGCGCCGCCAGCTGCTCGTACTCCTCGTCGGAGGGCTCGGGCCCCTGGTGCAGGAAGAGGGTGACGTCGTCGCTCCACTGCCGCCACAGCAGCGCCTGGTGCACTGCCATGGGGCTGAGAGCGATGACGCCGATCGCCGAGTCCTTCACCTCCCAGCCGTGGCAGTACGGGCAGTGCAGCACCTCGTGGCCCCACCGTTCGGCCAGGCCCGGGATCGGCGGCAGCTCGTCGGCCAGCCCCGTCGTGACCAGCAGTCGGCGCGCGGTGACGGCCGTCCCGTCCCCGCGTACGACCCGGAACCCGGCGTCCTCCGGCAGCCGCTCGGCCACCGTCACCTCGCCCGTCACGACCTCCACCCCGTACCCGGCCACCTCCTCCCGGCCGATCGCCAGGAGCTCCGCGGGCGGGGTGCCCTCGCGGCCCAGGTAGTTGTGGACGTGCGACGCGGGCGCGTTGCGCGGGCTGCCCGAGTCGATCACCAGCACCGAGCGCCGGGCCCGGCCCAGTGCCAGCGCCCCGCTCAGCCCGGCGGCCCCGCCGCCGACCACCACTACGTCGTACATCTGCGTCATGTCGCTCATGCGCACACCTCCATCTACGGGAGATGGTGCGCGCCGCCCGGCGCCTCGGCAAACATCCTTGCCGGTGCGGCAAAATCCACCCTCAGGACAGCGTGAGGACCCGGCACACATCCGGGTCCCCGAGCCGGGCGAAGAGCACGGTGCGCCCGTCCTCCTCACCCACCCGCAGTTCGGTGACGGTCGCACCCCGGGCACTCGTGTCGAGTCCGTCGAAGGCCAGCCCGACCTCGCCGTCCTCGCCCGGTGCGTTCAGCAGCTTCCAGACCCCGGCCCCGTCGAACGTAGGTACCTTCTGCGTGAGGATGGCGGGGCCTTCCTCCTTGGGCCAGTTCTTCACGGAGAACGTGACCGAGGTGCCGCCGACGGCGGTGAAATCGAGGCGTGCCCCGTGCGGACCGGAGTAGCTCCGGTACAGATCGGCCCGGCTGACGTCCGCGGACGGCGCCGGTCCGCACCCGGTCGTATCGCTGCCGCTGTCGCAACCGGTCAGCAGTGAGCCGGCGACGGCGGCGAGCGCGAGGGCCACGGCGACCGGCATTGCCCCGAAGCCGCCCTCGTCGGCCAGATCGTCGCTCATGCGGTACTGCTCCTTCGTCGATGAGGTGCCGGCCGGGTCAGCAGGCATCCGGGTCGGAGTTCCCCACCAGGACCACAGGGCGGCCGGACTCGTCGCAGTCGATCACACCACCAGGCTAGAAATCCCGACCGGCCGCGGACTTGGACAGTGCCGCTGTCGGGGGCCCATCGCGATGCGGACGGCACAGCCCGTGGAGCACCACCATCGGTACGAGATCGTCAGAGGAAAGCATTTAGCGTACCAAATCCCGTACACTTGTGGTACCGTTTTAGGTACTCTTGACCGGGTCGGCGACACACAGGAGGAACCCGTGACCATCAACGCGAGCGAAGCACGGAAGGACTTCTTCGGCCTGATCCGCCGCGTCACCGAAGACCACGCGCCCGAGCGTGTCACGTCGAAGGCGGGCACCGTCGTGATCATGTCCGAGGAGGACTACAACGCCTGGGAGGAGACGATGTATCTGATGCGCTCCCCCCGCAACGCCGCCCGCCTCATGCGCTCCATCGAGCAGATGGATGCCGGACACGGCACCGTACGAGACCTGATCGACACGGAGGACGCGTGAAGACGTCGTTCTCGGACGACGGGTGGGAGGACTACACCCACTGGGCCGACACCGACCGCAAGACGCTCCGCAGGGTCAATGACCTCATCAAGGAGATCAAGCGGACCCCTTTCGAAGGCAGGGGTAAGCCCGAGCCGCTGAAAGGGAACCTGTCGGGCTGGTGGTCCCGCCGCATCACGCAGGAACACCGGCTGGTCTACCGGGTTACCGACTCCGCGGGCCTGGAGATCATCCAGGCCCGCGACCACTACTGACTCCTCATGCGGTCTGTCAGAAATACTCCGGTGCATCAAGATTCAGCGCGGTGAGTGAGCCCGCATGAGGAGGCCCTCGCCGCAGTCGAAGCCCACACCCTGAAGACTGGCCGCGCGCCGGACCTCGATGAAGCCGAGCGCCTCATGCAGGCTGCGGGAAGCCCGGTTCTGTGCGGACACGAAGCACCACACCTCGCGAGAACGACCGTGCCGTGGTCGTCCTCGATGGCCCGTGAGATCCGACCGCTCCAATGCGACGCCTCCCCACCCCGGGCATGGGCCTGGAGGCAGGCGAGGTGGGGGACATCCTCCTGCTTCGCCTCTGTGAGTTCGGGCAGGGCCGGAACGGGGTGAGGCGTCACGCGCGGTCGGTATACGGCGAAACGGGGAGTGCGCTCTGGCATGGGGCAAGCGTAGGCGCGGGGTTCCGGGCCTGCGCCCCCTCCGCTCGATCAGCGTCGATGCCGCTTTCGACCGTCAGGCGGGGGCGGTGGACGCGATCAGGAACTCGGCGCCGGACTGCGCGACCTCGACGCGCGGGGCGTCCCCGTCCGCCTCGTCGGCGGCGAACCACTGGATCGTCTCGGCCCGCCCCTCCCCCCACCGAGTTCGCCCCCCGCACCACCGGCTCGACCGCCAGCATGCTCGCCGTCGGCTACGCCCCCCTGCCGGCCGGTGTGTCCAGGACCCTCGAGCGCCAGACCAGGCGCACCCACTCGCCGCTCAGCGCGGGATCTCGGCGGACAGCCTCGCCGGGGCGGCGAACTCGCACCAGACGATCTTGCCGGGGTTGCGTTCGCCGACGCCCCACTTGGCCGCCAGGTAGGCGACCGGCATCAGGACTCGGCCGCGTTCCGCCGCCGAGTCCGGGGACGGGGCCGTTTCCGGGACCTCGCCGTCGCCGCTGACCCGCACCGGCCTCAACTGGTTCAAGTCAAGCTACAGCGGTAGACAGGGCGGCGACTGCGTCGAGGTCGCCGCGCATCCCGCCGCCGTGCACATCCGGGACTCCAAGGTGACCGACGGTCCCGTCCTCACCGTCCCGCCCACCGCCCGGGACGCCTTCCTCCGGGCGAACGCCTGGCGCCTCGTGGCCGTGAGGTAGACGCGGCGGGCCGGGATCTCGTTCTCGTACGCCTCACGGACCGTGCAGTCGTCGACGTGGAAACCCGCGCCCCGGACCGCCTCGCGCAGCTCGTCCGCCGTGAATTCCGCCCAGTACACGCGGAGATCGCCGCCCAGCGGGTCGTCGATGACGCCGTCCCCCATTCCCTCCTTCGCCACGATCAGCAGCTGCCCGCCCGGCCGGATCGCCGCTGCCCAGGCCGCCAGGGTCGCGGGCAGCAGGCGCTTGGGCCGGTCGTGCAGCGAGTAGTACGCGACGAGGCCGTCGAGCGGGCCGCCCGTGATCGCGGTCTGGTCCATGACGGCGAACCGCACACCCGGCTGCTCCCGGCGCGCCAGCTCCACGCAGCGGGGCGAGAGGTCGATGCCGAGCACATCGAGGCCGTGGGACGCGAGCAGGGCCGTCACATGGCCGCAGGGTCCGCAACCGGCGTCGTACACCGTGCCGCCCGCCCGGACCCGGTCGGCGAACGCGTGCAGGACCTCCAGGTCGAACGGCTTGCCGTCCGGCTCGTGGCGGAAGAGCCGGAGGTAGTGGTCCGCGCGCGTCCCACGTACGGACGACGTCGGCGGCGCTGCCGGGGACGGGCGCGGACACGGGCGCCGCTACCAGCGGTCGCGGTGGACCACGTCGGCCACCGGGCGGCGGCGGACCGGGCCGAAGTTGCCCTGCGGCCGGCCCACCGGGATGGCGGCGAAGGTGTGCATGTCCGAAGGAATCCCGAGGGCGTCCTTCCACTCCTGCTCCAGCATCAGGTGCCAGATGGTGATGTTGGCCGCGAGGCCCAGCGCCCGCGCCGCGAGCAGGATGTTCTGGACGCCGGGGTAGACGCAGGAGCCCTCCGCGAGGGCCTGGAAGCGGGTCTGGGTGTTCGTCATGTGTTCCAGGCCGGCCGGGCCGAGCGACGCGGCGTAGACCCCGAGGCCCTCCTCGTCGAACCGCGGCTCGGGGAACTTGTAGCAGGGGATGATCAGCGCCGGGGTGTCCGCGAAGTGGTCGCGCTGGTACTCGATCGCCGCCACCATCCGGCCGTACGCCGCGTCGTCCATGCCCTTCGGGGCGTGCTTGCCGGTCGTCGCGAGGTAGGCGTCCACGCACCGCTTCCAGAGCGGGGCCAGCTCCGCCATCACCGCGCGGTCGGTGACGACCACGTATTCGTAGCACTGCATGTTGCCGCCGCTCGGCCCCCACACGGCGGCCTGTATGAGCTGGTCGATGGTCTCGTCCGGGACGGCGTCCGGCTTCAGGCGGCGCATGGCGCGCATGGTGGACATGGTCGGGAAGAGCGCGGGCCCGTCGGGGGAGGGCGCGTCGGCGTACACCGTTTCGAAAGTCATGATCGCGGAGTCTATGACGCAACTCCGGCCCCCGATAAGACCCCTTGATCGACTCTGCCGCACCGTCCGGCGCTCCCTCTTCCGCCGGACGGCGCGGCATCGTCCCCGGCCCGTCACCCAGCCGGGCCCCGCCCCCTCACAGCCCCGCCCGCAGGGCGTTCACCCGCGCGGCCGCGGCGTCGAAGGCTGCCGGGTCGAGCGTGGAGCCCAGGGCCTCGCTCAGGGCGGTCACCGCCTCGGCCCCCTGGGCGGCGTCGCGCGCCGAACACAGCAGCAGGTCCATGCCCGCGGCCGCGGCCTTGACGGCGCGCTGGGACGTACTGCCGTAGGACGCGAGGGCGCCGGCCTCCAGGGCGTCGGTGACCGTGACGCCCTTGAAGCCGAGCCGGTTGCGCAGCTCGCCGACGACCGTCGGGGAGAGACCGGCGGGGCGGCCGGAGTCCAGGGCGGTGTAGACGGCCCAGGAGAGCATGACCAGCTTGACGCCGGCGGCTATCGCGTCCCGGTACGGGGCCTCGTCCACGCTGCGCAGGGTCGAGGCGGACGTGCTGATCGTGACGGCGCGCAGGTCGGTGTTCTGGCTCGCCGTCGCCGGGCCCAGGCCCGGGAAGTGCTTGGCGGTGGCGGCCACGCCCTCGGCCTGCTGAGCGGTGATGAAGGTGGAGCCGCAACTGGCCACGGCGGCGGCCGACTTGCTGTACGAGCGCTCGTACTGGTCGGTGAAGTCGCCGTCCTTGCGGTAGACGTCCAGGACCGGGGCGAGGTTGACGTTCATGCCGATGCCGGCGAGGTTCATCCCCGCGCCGCTGCCCGTGAAGTCTGCCCAGTAGTGCGGATCGGCCGAGGCGCCGACGTCCTTGGCCGACTTGACGGGCTCGCCGGGCAGCCTGCGGACGACGCCGCCCTCCTGGTCGGTCATCAGGAGCAGCGGGGCCTTGACGGGCGACGAGGCGTGGGCCGCCTTCATCGAGTTGATGACGCTCTCGATCTGGCTCAGGTTCTGGATGTTGTCGCCGAAGAAGATGACGCCGGCCGTGTGGCCCTGCTTGATGGCGTTCATCAGGGACGTGGGCGGTGTCAGCCCGGGGTACGAGTGGATGACGCGCTGTCCGGCGCGTTGCAGCGGGGTCAGGGCGGAGAGGCGGGGGGCCGCGGGCGCGCGGAGGGCCGCCTGCGCACCGGCGGCCGGTGCGATGCCGCCGGCCAGGGCGGCGGCCCCGGCGATCAGGGCGCCGCGCCTGCTGAGGGGTGGTGTCATGGGGTGCTCCTTCCTGTGGCCTCCGTTGTCACGGGGTGTTGTTGGCCAGGGCCAGCAGGCGGGAGCGGTCGCCGCCGAAGCGGTCCCGGTCGACGTTGCCGGAGACACCGCTCACAGCGCCGGTGGAGCTGTACTGCCAGACCGTCCAGAAGGGGAAGCCCGACGGGATGCTGGGGCTGCCGGCGGAGGTCCAGTGCGCGACCCACAGCGGGCTGAGCGCGGACATGCCGTTCCAGCCGCCGGTGCACGTGTTCCACCAGCTCGGGCTGGTGTAGATCACGACGTCACGCCCAGTGCGGGCCTTGTACTTGTTGTAGAAGTCGAGGACCCACTGCCGCATCCCGGCCTGGGAGTAGCCGTAGCAGGTGCCCTCGATGTCCAGCACGCCGGGGAGCGTGAGGTTGTCGCGGGACCAGGCGCCGCCGTTGCTCGCGAAGAAGTCGGCCTGGGCCGCGCCGCCGGAGACGTCCGGCCGGGCGTAGTGGTAGGCGCCGCGGATGACGCCCGCGTTGTAGGCGTTCAGGTAGTTGGCACTGAACGTCGGGTCCTTGTACGTGAGTCCCTCGGTGGCCTTCATCCAGGCGAATTCGATGCCCGCGCCGCGTACCGAGCTCCAGTTGATGCCGCCCTGCCAGCTGGAGACGTCGATGCCGACCGGGTTCGCCTTGAGGTTCGCGTCCGGCTCGGCGTCGAGGGCGAGTTGCCGGGTGTCCGGCTTGAAGTCCTTGCTGTCCTGGACGTAGCCGACGCCCATGTACCCCTTGCCGAGCGGGACGGGGTTGCCGTGCCGGGGGGCCGACGAGGCGGTGCCGGACATCAGGCCGAGCAGCAGTGCCGCGCTCGTGCCGAGGACGCCGGCCGCGGTGAGTCTGGTGCGAGTGGTCATGAGGAGCCTCCTGCTGGTGGGGGAAGCGGCCTGCGGTGGCCGCTCGGGCAGCACGGTTCACGCATGGTCTACGCGCGTCGCTTGTCGCGAACACGACATAGTGAGCCACAGGAGCCCGGCCCTGGTAAATAGTTTCCGGCTCCCGTTAGTTGTCTAGACCTATTCCCGTCGGCTTGAGCTGCGCGAACGGCCGTCGCGCGTCAGAACTTTCCGAAGGGCGCCCCCACTCGTTCGGGTGGACGTTCCCTCGCAAAGGCATGATTCGGGGGCAAATGACGTTGGCGAGCGCGATCATGCGTCGGTGATCATTACCCCTCGGACGGCACGCCGTCCCAAGTCCTCACTCCTGGCCGGGTTCGGCGGGGTGCTCGCCCTTCTGGCCGTACTCCCGGCACTCCCGGCGACCGCCGCAGCCCCCGCGCAGGACGGTGCCGCGCGCGCCGCCGCCCCCGCGTCGCCGCGCGCGGTGACCCCGGCGGAGCGCCGCACCGCCGCGTACATGGACTCGCTGCGGGACCGGCCCGCCCGGCTGCGGGCCTTCTTCGAGGAGCTGCCCAAGGGCGGCGACCTGCACAACCACCTGTCCGGCGCGGTGACCACCGAGTACCTGCTGCGGCTCGCGATCGAGCAGGGGCTGTGCATCGACGCGACGACGACCGCGGTGGCGTGCGCCCCGGGCACCCGGCCGGCCTCCGACGCACGGACCGACGAGGCGTTCCGGCAGCGGATCATCCGGGCCTGGTCGATGCAGGACTTCCCGGCCGACGAGTCCGGGCACGACCACTTCTTCGACACGTTCGGCAAGTTCGGCATGGCGACCTGGTACGCCCGGGGCAAGATGCTCGCCAATGTCGCGAACACCGCGGTGAGGCAGAACCAGTTCTACCTGGAGACCATGGTCAGCCCGGCCTCCGACAGCGCCAAGTCGCTTGCCGACGCGGTGGGTTACGACGCCGACCTGGCCGCGCTGCACCGCAAGCTGCTGGCCGGCGGGAAGCTCGACAAGGTCATCGACGAGGCGGTCAAGGAGGCCGACGACAGCGACGCGCAGTTCCGCGAGGCCGCGCACTGCGACACCCCGCACCCGGCGCCCGGCTGCCGGCTGCCCGTCCGCTGGATCTCCCAGGTGTCCCGCGGCAGTTCCCCGGTCCGCGTCTTCACGCAGATGGCGGTCGGCATGCGGCTGGCCGAGCGCGACCCGCGGTTCGTCGCGGTCAACCTCGTCCAGCCGGAGGACTGGGACAGCTCGCTGGAGAACTACAGCCTCCAGATGCGGATGCTGAAGTACCTGCGCGGGCAGTACCCGGGCGCCCACCTCACCCTGCACGCCGGTGAGCTGGCCCCCGGCCTGGTCAAGCCGGAGGACCTGACCTTCCACATCAACGAGGCGGTGCGGGTCGCCGGTGCCGAGCGGATCGGGCACGGCGTGGACCTGGTCCACGAGGACGACTGGCGCCGGCTGGCCCGGACGATGGCGCGGCGCCACGTCGCCGTCGAGGTGCCGTTCTCCAGCAACAAGCAGATCCTCGGCATCGCGGGCGACGACCACCCGTTCAACGCGTACCGCCGCTACGGCGTGCCGATCGTGCTGTCCACGGACGACCCGGGCGTGTCCCGGATCGACATCAGCCACGAGTACCAGTACGCCGCGAAGACGTACAGCCTCTCGTACACCGAGCTGAAGGACCTGGCCCGCGCCTCGCTGGAGTACGCCTTCCGCGACGGCCGCAGCCTGTGGACGGCCGGCAGCGCACCCTCCGGCTACCGCGTGGTCGCGGCCTGCCGGGCCGACCGCCCCGGTGACGGCCGCCCGGGCGCGCGCTGCGCGGACTACCTGGCGGGCAGCCCGAAGGCGGCGACCGAGTGGCGCCAGGAGGCGGCGTTCGCCTCCTTCGAGCGCGCCCACGGGGGCCGCTGATCCGGTCGGACCATGCCGACAGGGGGTACGGGGCGAACCGTCCCGTACCCCCTCCTCATGCCGTCAGAACCCGCCCCCGAAGTCCCCTCCCCCGCCGAACCCGCCGCCGTCGCCGAAGCCCCCGCCGTCCCCGAAGCCGCCGCCGCCGAAGCCGGACGAGTCGAAATCGGAGCCGGAGAAGTCACCGCCCGAGTAGTCGCCGCCCATGTCGCCGCCGTAGTCGCCGCCCCCGTAGTCCGCCGCGTACGCCGGGGTGGCCAGCATCGAGCCGAGCATGGTGCCGACCAGGAGCCCGGGCAGCAGGCCGCCGCCGAAGTAGCCGCCCGCCCAGGGTCCGTAGGCCGGGCCCGCCTCCCAGTACGGGCGGCGCCTGCCGTCGCCCACGTCGACCGTCCGGCTCATCGGGTCCTCACCCCCGCGCAGCCGGACCCGGTCCGCCGCGCACACCGGGACCTCGCGGGCGCTGCCGCCCGCCGGGGACCAGCGGACGTCGGCGACCGAGGGGCCGTGGCGCGGGTCGAAGAAGCAGGGCGGGCGGCGGACCGGGAGTTCCCGGCCGGTGCGGCGGGCGTCGAGCACCGCGAGCGAGTAGCGCCCGTCCTCCAGGGCCTGGGTCACCCCGCGCACGTCCGAGGGGTGTTCCGCGTGCGCCATACGGGACTTGGCGCTCTCGTAGGAGTCGAGAGCGCGTTCGTAGTCGGCGCGCATCGCGTCGTCGGCGCCGGACTCCGCCGGGTGGAAGTCGAGCCGCTCCAGGGTCTCCCCGTACGCCGTGATGTCCTCGTCCACGACGACCCGCAGCTTGTCGAGCGCGGCCCGCTCCTCGGCCTCCTTGGCCCTGCGGCTGCGGCGTACGACCGTGTACGCGGCGGCGCCGCCGAGGACGACCACGGCCCCGGTGACGGCCAGGCCGACGGCGGCCGAGCCGCCGGTGGACGCGGAGTGCTCGCCGCCGCTCCAGGAGGCGGGGGCGCTGCCCCGGGCCTGTTCGAGGGCGCGGTCCACGAAGGCGTTGAGCTGGGTGGCCGCGTCGGTGTCGGCGCCGGGTGTCTTCACGGCAGCGGTGAGGTTGATGACGGCGTTCCGGGACATCACCCGCGGGTCGGCGCCCGCGCTGAAGCCGTCGCCGAGGCGTATGGCGTAGACGCCGGTGATCCCGGTCTCGGTGCGCAGGGTGCGCAGCACGGTGTCCTCGGGGAAGGCGGCGGTGTTCGGCAGCACGGCCACGAACACCGGTTTGTCCGCGTCCTCGATCTTCTTGCTCAGCGCCGCGGCCTGGCTCCGGGAGAGCTGGTCGGCGGCGGCCGGGTCGACGTAGACGGGTCCCTTGCGCAGGGCCTGGGCGACGTCCTCGGTGGTGGAAGCGCTGGTCACAGCCGGTGCGGCCGGCGCCAGGAAGAGGGCGAGGGCGGACAGCAGAGCGAGGAGCCCCGCCAGGAATGCCGGGGCCGGGAAGCTGTGGAACGGCCTGTTCCGCATACTCCCAAGCTAACGCACACACGTACGAAACGGGCTGGGCATGCGAAACGGGCGGGCGGCCTCCTGAAAGCCGCCCGCTCGTCCCGCGTCGGTCAGGCGGCCCGGTAGGCCGTCCTGAGCTTCGCCACCGCACCGGTCAGGTCACCGGTGAGCAGCAGGTGGTCGGCGTCCGCGAACGGCTTGGAGACCTTCTCGGTCAGCTTGCCGCCGGTCTTCTGCTGGACCAGCAGGCGTGCCTGGCCGACGATCTCCCGGCCCACGTCGGTGCGGCCGAGACCGGTGTGCTCCGCGACCTGGGCGGCCAGCGCGAGTGCGGTGAGCGTCAGCTCGCCGCCCGCCGGGGGCTTCTTCAGCGTGGTGAGGCCCCAGCCGTACGGGAACTGCGGGTCGTACGCCTTGTCGCCCACGTTGATCGGCAGCTGCGCCTCGGACTTCGGCCAGGTCACCGGGAGCTGCCCGGTGAAGGCCCGCTTGCCGAAGAGCACGTCGGCCACGCCGTCGCCCTCGGTACCCGGCAGCCAGGACGCCACCAGCGCGTCGATGTCGCCCAGCCGGTCCCCGATGAGCTGGGGGCGGCCCGAGACGATCAGGACGGCGCACTTCATCGCGGCGCAGACCTTGTCGACGGCGGCCTTGTCGGCGTCGGACAGCTCCAGGTCGTGTCCATTGCCGACGTCGCCGATGCCCTCCGCGTACGGGGTCTCACCGACGACCACCACACCGACGTCGTAGCCGGCCGTGTCGGCGGAGGCGTCCTTGGAGTACGTGACGGACGCGGCGTCCTTCTTCATGGCGGACAGGATCGTGGTGCCCGGGGTGATCGCGCCGGACGAGCCCTGCCAGCTGACGGTCCAGCCGCCGGCCTGGTTGCCGATGTCGTCGGCGTTGGAGCCGGCCACGTACACCTTCTGCGAGGACTTCAGCGGCAGCACACCGCCGTCGTTCTTCAGCAGCACCTGAGACTTCGCGGCGGCCTCGCGGGCCACGGCCCGGTGCTCGGCGGAGCCGATCTTCTCCAGGTTGGAGGTGTCCGCGTACGGCTTCTCGAAGAGGCCCAGTTCGAACTTCTGGGTCAGGATGCGCGAGACCGCGTCGTCGATCCGGGACTGCGGGATGCGGCCCGCGGCGACCTCGTCCTGGAGCGTCTTGGTGAAGTCCTTGTACTCCGTCGGGACCATGATCATGTCGAGCCCGGCGTTGATCGAGGTGCGCACGTCGCTCGCGTAGTCACCGGGGATCTGGTCGATCGCCTTGTAGTCGCTGATGACGAAGCCCTTGAAGCCCATGCGGTCCTTCAGGACACCGTTGATCATCTCGGCGTCGGCGTGCATCTTCACGGGGCCCTCGTCGTCCCCGATGATGTCGAGCGAGGAGTAGGACGGCATGACCGTGCCGACGCCGCGCTTCACCGCATCGGCGAAGGGCGCGAGGTGGACGGCCTCCAGCTCCTGCCGGGTGACCTTGGTGACGCCCTGGTCGGTCGTGTACGAACCGGTGGTCGACGAGCCGTACTCCGTACCGCCGTCCCCGACGTAGTGCTTGGCGGTGGCCAGCACCTTGTCGTTGCGGTCCAGGTCCTTGCCGGAGGCCGCGCCCTGCATGCCCTGGATCACGGTCTCCAGCGACTGCACGAGCGCCGGGTCCTCACCGTAGGACTCGTAGGAGCGGCCCCAGCGCTCGTCGCGCGAGACGCAGAGGCAGGGCGCGAAGTCCCACGGGACACCGGTGGCGCGGACCTCGCTCGCGGTGACGGCGCCCGTCTTCTCGGCGAGCTTCGGGTCACGGGTGGCGCCGAGGCCGACGTTGTGCGGCATGATCGTCGAGCCGACCAGGTTGTTGTGGCCGTGCACCGCGTCCACGCCGTAGATCAGCGGGATCTGGAAGCGGGTGGCCTGAGCGCGCAGCTGGTAGCCGTCGATCATCTTCGCCCACGCCTCGGGGGTGTTGGGCGAGGGGACCGAGCCGCCGCCGGAGAGCAGCGAGCCGAGGTCGTAGGCGGCGATGTCGCCCTGGGAGGAGAGTGCGTTGCGCTCGGCCTGGGTCATCTGGCCGGCCTTCTCGGCGGGCGACATCCGTGAGAGCAGGTCCGCGACGCGCTGTTTCACCGGCAGCTTCGCGTTCTGGTACGGCAGCCCGTGGGCGTCGATGACGGCCTGCGGGTTCTCCTTGGGCGGCCGGGCGCCGGTGACGGTCACCTCCAGCGGGATCGTCTTCGCGGAGGCGGCGCCGGAGACCTTCTTCGTCGCGACGGCCACCCGGTGGGTGGTGCCGGACGCGGTGCCCGCGGGGAAGGTGTACGTGCCGCTGACCGGCGTGAAGTCGGTGCCCGCCTTCGCGGTGCCGCCCTTCGTCTCGTACGTGACGGTGACGGGCTCGTCCAGCGGGACGGAGCCGGTCGTGGTGACCGTGAGCCCGAGGGCCGCGGAGGCGCCCTGCTCGACCGGGACCACCGCCGCGTCGGTGACGACGCTCGCCTTCAGGGCCGCGTCGGCCTTGCCGTAGAGCTCCACGCCGTCCATGGCGAACGTGCCGGGGGCGCCGGGCGGCAGGGTGAGGGCGTAGCCCCACATCTCGTTCAGGCCGAGGACCTGGTCGATGCCGCCGACGGGCTGGTAGTCGCCCCGGTAGGCGAAGTCGGCGAACGGGATCTCGACGAGGTGCCAGCCCTCCCAGTCGTCGGTGAAGGAGGTGGTCCAGAGCTCGGAGGCCTCGCCGTTGGCGCCGCCGTCCTTGATCTCGAAGGCGATCCGCTTGCCCGAACCTGGCGGCAGGGGCGCGGTGTTCTGGCCGTACCACCAGAAGCGGATGCCCTTGTGGGCGGACCAGTCGTGGGCGGGCCGGTCGGCGGCGTAGTCGTGGCTGAAGCCGCCGTAGCCGCTGATGTCGTAGGTGCCTTCGAGGACCTTGGCGCCCTCGGGGGCGTCGGCCCGGTCCTTCAGCGCCAGGGTGGGCGGGTCGTCGGCGTCGCCGCCCCAGGTGAAGATGCCCTCGGCCGGCTGGTTGGCGAAGGGCACCTCCCCCTCGAAGCGGTCCACGGCGACCGGTGCCGGTTCGTCGGCGGCCGGTGCCGCCGTGGACGGGACGGCCCCGGCGAGCAGGCCGGCCACCACGGTGGCTGCGGCCAGCACGGCGGTCGCGGGTCTCGCCCTGCGGCGGGTGCGGGGTGGCATGTGTGCGGCTCCTTCGTACGGTGCCCGCGCGCGGCTCGGCGGGGGCCGTGCCGCGCGCGGGGTGCGGGTGGTACCGGGAGATGACGTGCCTGGGGGGGTGTGGTGCGTGGGGGGTGCTTCGGGGGGCCGGGTGCGGCTACTTCTTCTGCTCCACCCGCACCCAGTCGATCTCCGCCCTGACGCCGCCCTGGGCGACGCGGTCGACGCTGGACTGCGGGAGGCCCCAGTAGGGGCTGGTGACCTTGTTCCAGCCGGCCGGGTAGGCGCCGCCGAGGGCCAGGTTGAGGATCACGTACTGGTTGTGGTCGAAGACCCACTTGCCGCGGGTGGACTCCAGCTTGGAGCGGGAGGTCGTCTGCACGACGCGGTCGTCGACGGTGAACGTCATGCCCTCGGGCGCCCACTCGACGCCGTAGGTGTGCCACTGGTCGGCGCGGCCGCCGTTCGCGTACGTCTGCTGCTTGCCGATGTTGCCGTCGGCGGAGTAACCGGGGCCGTGCAGGGCGGAGCTGGTCCAGTCGCCGTAGCCGATGTTCTCCATGATGTCGGTCTCGCCCGAGCCGGGCCAGGAGACGTCCGGGTTGTCGACGTCGCTGCCGAGCATCCAGAAGGCGGGCCAGAAGCCGTCACCGACGGGCAGCTTCATTCGGGCGCTGACCTTGCCGTAGGTGAAGTCGAACCTGGTGTTGGTGTCGATGCGCCCGGAGGTGAAGTCGAAAGTGCCCGCGGGCGTCCGGGTGCAGCCCTTGCAGTACTTCGACTGGAGGATCAGGGCGCCGTTCTCGGTACGGATGTTGTCCGCCGAGTCGACGTACGCCTGGGACTCGCCGTTGACGGGGTTCATCTCCGTGCCGGTGCGCACGACCCGCCACTTGCCGCGGTCGAGGCCGGAGCCGGTGAAGTCGTCGAAGAACGTGGTGGTGTAGGCGCCGGCCGGGTTCTTGGGCAGGGCCGGGTAGGCGGCGTCGGCGCTGCCGCCGGTGCCCCAGACCTGGAACTCGTAGAGGGAGTAGCCGAACTGGGCGGTCGCCGGGGCCGGGTTGTAGAAGGAGCGGCGCTCGACACCCAGCATCCGGACGTAGCGGCCGGTCGCCGGGGTGGGCAGCTGGACGGTGTCGTGCCGTCCCACGGCGTCGCCGGGCGACTTGACGTCGGCGCGGCGGGCGGCGACCTCGGAGGCGGAGGGCTGGTAGACGGTGCGCCAGGTGCGGTTGTCGTCGGAGACCTGGACGCGGTAGTCGACGGCGTACGCCGCCTCCCAGTACAGGTCCACGGTCTCGATCCGCGAGGTGGCCCCGAGGTCGACGCCCACCCAGCGGCTGGCGTTCCAGTCGCTGGACCAGCGGGACCGGTCGGCCTTCAGGTCGGCGGGCCATCCGCCGTCGGTGACGAAGGCCGGGGAGTTGCCGGCGTGCTGGTAGAAGTCGCCGTACGCCGGGTGGTTGAGGGCGAGGTTGGTGCGGATGGTGGAGGCCGGGGCGGGCTCTCCCCCGTACACCTTGAAGGAGTAGAGGGAGTAGCCCCAGGGGGTGGCGCGCTGGATGCCGCGCATCCGGACGTAGCGGCCGGTGACCTCCTGCGGGTAGGTGTGCGCGGTGACGCTGCCGCCGGTGCCGTCGTCCTCGGTGTAGAAGGTGGTCCAGTCGGTGCCGTTCCTCGACACCTCCAGGACGTACTTCTTGCCGTACGCGGCCTCCCAGTCCAGGGTGACGCTGCTGACGCGGACGACGGAGCCGAGGTCCACGCGGATCCAGGCGTTGTCCGTGAAGTCGCTGGACCAGCGGGTGGTGCCGTTGCCGTCGGCCGCGGCCCCGGGTCCGGAGGCGGCGTTCTCGCTGCCGGAGGCGGTGACGGCGCCCGGGTTCGCCGTGTACGCGGCGGCGGCCCGGTCGGTGTCCCAGGCCGCGGCCTGCGCCGCCGCCGGCTTGGGGACCGGGGCGGCGAAGGCCATGGGAGCGGCGAGGGCGATCAGAGCGGCGGTGGTGGCTGCCAGGGTCGTACGAGAGGGCATGGTGGGGTGTCCCGTTCGTATCGGTGAGGGTGAGCGGCCACCCGCGGCAGTGGGGCTATGACGCGTCGCGGGTGAGCCGGATGGTGTCGCGGTACCACTTGGCGCTGTCCTTGAGCGTCCGCACCTGCGTGTCGTAGTCGACGCGAACAATGCCGAACCGCTTGTCGTAGCCGTAGGACCACTCGAAGTTGTCCATCAGCGACCAGGCGAAGTAGCCCCGCACGTCCGCCCCTTGGGCGCGGGCGTCGGCGACGGCGGCGATGTGGTCGGCGAGATAGGTGGTGCGGTCGGCGTCGTGGATCTCGCCGTCCTCGGAGAGGGTGTCGTCGAACGCGGCGCCGTTCTCCGTGATGACCGTCGGGAGGCCGTAGTCCTTCTCCAGACGGACGAGCAGGTCGGTGAGGGCGGAGGGGGTGATCTCCCAGTCCATGGCGGTACGCGGCAGCTCGCGCTCCACCTGCCGGGTGACGGGCAGCCCGTCCGCGTCGGTGGTCGCGCCGTCCTCCGTGACGCCGGAGAACAGCGCACCGCGGTAGAAGTTGACGCCGAGGACGTCCAGCGGCGTCGAGATGGCGGCCAGGTCGCCGTCCCGGACGGGCAGTTCGATGCCCTGGGCGGCGAGGTCGGCGACGACGTCCTCGGGGTAGGCGCCCTTGACGACCGGGTCCAGGTAGAGCCGGGTGCCCATGCCGTCGGCGCGGCGGCACGCCTCGGCGTCCTCGTGGCTGCCGGTCTCCGGGGTGGCGGTGCCCAGGTTGAGGGTGATGCCGAGTTCGAGCTCGTTGCTACGGGCCGCGGCCTGCTCGCGCATGTACTGCGAGGCGAGGCCGTGGCCGAGGAGCAGGTGGTGCACGGCGTGGACGGCCTCACCGAAGTTCTGCCGGCCGGGTGCCTGGTTGCCGTACGCGTAACCGAGCATCGCCGAGCACCAGGGCTCGTTGAGCGTGGTCCAGTGCTCGACCCGGTCGCCCAGCGCGTCGTAGGCGAGCGCGGCGTACTCGGCGAAGCGGTACGCGGTGTCGCGCGCCGGCCAGCCGCCCGCGTCCTCCAGCTCCTGCGGCAGGTCCCAGTGGTAGAGGGTGATCCAGGGGGTGACGCCCTTGGCGTCCAGCTCGTCGACCAGGCGCTTGTAGAAGTCGAGGCCCTTGGCATTGGCGGGGCCCCGGCCACCCGGCTGGATGCGCGGCCAGGCCAGCGAGAAGCGGTACGTGTCGACGCCCAGGTCCGCGATGAGCCGCACGTCCTCGGGCATCCGGTGGTAGTGGTCGCACGCCACGTCACCGTTCTCACCGCGGACGACCATGCCCGGCACCCGGCAGTACGTGTCCCAGATGGACGGCGTCCTGCCGTCCTCGGCGGCCGCGCCCTCGATCTGGTACGCGGCTGTGGCGACGCCCCAGCGGAAGCCGGCGGGCAGACCGGGTACGGCCTGGGCGGCGATCTCGCGGGCGTATGCCTGGGGGGTGACGAGGTTCATGGTTCTCCTGTGGTGTGCGTTGCTCGTGGGCGGCGACCAGGGCGCTACGCGCGGGCGGCGGGGGCGGGTGCCTCGTGGTGGAGCCAGCAGGCCACCGAGCGGGAGCCGTCCGCGTCCGGCGCCGCGAGCACCGGGACGTGGGTGTCGCAGCCCTCGACCTTCTTGGCGCAGCGGGGGTGGAAGGCGCAGCCGGACGGCATGGACGACAGGTGCGGGGGCGAGCCGGGGATGCCGCTGAGTTCCCGGCGGGGTCCGTGCAGCGCGGGGAAGGAGTGCAGCAGCCCGGCGCTGTACGGGTGGCGGGGGTCGCGGTAGATCTCGGAGGCGCCGGCCTGCTCCACGATCCGGCCGCCGTACATGATCGCGATCCGGTCGGAGAACTCGATCAGCAGCGAGATGTCGTGGGTGATGAAGACGACCGAGAAGCCCAGCTCCTCGCGGAGGCGGACCAGCTGGCGCAGGATCTGGCGCTGCATGACGACGTCGAGCGCGGTGGTCGGCTCGTCCATGATGACGATCTCGGGCTCCAGGGCGAGCGCCATCGCGATCATCACGCGCTGGCGCATGCCGCCGGAGAGCTGGTGCGGGTATGCGCCCAGCCGGTCCGGGGAGATCCCGACGAGGCTGAGCAGTTCGCGGGCCCGGGCGGTGCGGTCGGCCTTCTTCATCTCCGGGCGGTGCGCCTGGAGGACGTCGGTGAGCTGGTTGTGGACCGTGTACACGGGGTTCAGCGAGTTCATCGCACCCTGGAAGACGATCGACAGCTCCTGCCAGCGGAAGGCGCGCAGCTCGGCCGCCGACAGGGCGAGCAGGTCGAGCGCCCGGCCGTCGCGCTGGTGGTAGTGGACCTGGCCGCCGGTGATGACGCCGGGCGGGGAGAGGAGCCGGGTGACCGCGTAGGCCAGGGTGGACTTGCCGGAGCCCGACTCGCCGGCGAGGCCGAGGACCTCGCCGCGGTGCAGGGTGAGGTCGATGTCGCGCAGGGCGTACACGGCGTCGGCGCCGGTCCCGTAGTCGACGTTGAGGCCGCTGATGGTGAGGACGGGCTCGCTCATGAGCGGGTCTCCTTGTGCCGGGCGGTGCCGGTACGGGCCACCGGGGTGAAGCCGACGCGCATCTTGACCTTCCGGGACCCGCCGGTCTCGGTGCGCAGCCGCGGGTTGACGAACTCGTCGATGCCGAAGTTGATCAGGGCGAGGGACATGCCGAGCAGGGCGATGCAGAGCCCGGCCGGGACGAACCACCACCAGGCGCCCTGGGCGAGTGCCTGGCTGGACTGCGCCCAGAAGAGAACGGTCCCCCAGTTCCAGTTGGAGATGTCGGCGACGCCGATGAAGGCGAGGGTGATCTCGGACAGGATCGCGAAGATGACCGTGCCGACGAAGCCGGAGGCGATGACGGCGGTGAGGTTCGGCATGACCTCGAAGAGGATGATCCGCCAGGTCGGCTCGCCCGTGGCGCGGGCCGCCTCCACGTAGTCGCGGCGGCGCAGCGACAGGGTCTGGGCACGCAGCACGCGGGCGCCCCACGCCCAGGAGGTGAGGGCGATGACGAAGGCGATGAGCAGGTCGCCGGCGTCCGTGACGAAGCTGGCGATGATGATGATCAGCGGCAGTCCGGGGATGACCAGGAAGACGTTGGACAGCAGCGACAGCGCCTCGTCGGCCAGCCCGCCGAGGAAGCCGGCGGTGACGCCGATCAGCACGGACAGGGCGGTGGCGAGGATGCCCGCGACGAAGCCGACGAGGAGCACGCCCCGGGTGCCGACGAGGATCTGCGAGAGCACGTCCTGACCGGTCTGCGTGGTGCCGAACCAGTGCGAACCGGAGGGTGGCTGGAGCAGGTCCTGGCTCATCGCGCTGGGGTCGTACGGGGCGATCCACGGGCCGATGATCGCCATCAGCACGAAGAAGAGCAGGATGCCCAGTCCGACGACGGTCTTCCGGCCGCGCAGGAACCGGAATTTGCGCTTGCTCGCTGCCGGGGTCTCGGTGGCATCGAGTACGGCGACCTCGGATGCGGTGACGGCCATGAGCCCTACGCCTCCCTTCGGGTACGGGGGTCGAGGAGCATGTAGAGGATGTCGGCGAGGAGGTTCGCCGCGAGGACGGAGAGCGTGATGATGAGGAAGATGCCCTGCATGAGGGGGTAGTCCTTGGCTCCCACGCCCTGGAAGAGCTGGTAGCCGATGCCCGGGTAGGAGAAGACCATCTCCACCAGGAGCGTGCCGCCGACGATGAAGCCGAGCGAGAGGGCGAAGCCGGAGATGTTGGGCAGGATCGCGTTGCGTGCCGCGTATCCGAACATCACCCGGCGCTCGGAGAGGCCCTTGGCCTGGGCGACCATGACGTAGTCCTCGCTGGACACCGTCACCATCATGTTCCGCATGCCGAGGATCCAGCCGGCCACGGCGCTGAGGACGATCGTGAAGCCGGGCAGCACGCCGTGGTAGAGCGCGCTGGAGATGAACGGCCAGTCGAAGGCGGGCACCAGCGAGTTGTCGTAGCCGCCGTCGGCCGGGAAGAGCGGCCACTTCACGGCGAACAGCGAGATCGCGATGAGCCCGAGCCAGAAGTACGGGATGGACGAGATGAACGTGGTGACGGGCAGCAGGCTGTCCATCCAGGAGCCGCGCCGCCAGCCCGTGAAGACGCCGATGCCGGTGCCGAGCAGGAAGCTGATCAGCGTGGTGATGCCGACGAGCGCGAGCGTCCAGGGCAGTGACTGGGCGATGACCTCGCTGACCGGGGTCGGGAAGAAGGTGAACGACAGGCCGAGGTCGCCGTGGAACAGGTGCGCCCAGTAGTCGGTGTACTGCTGCCAGAGCGACTGCTTCTTGTCGAGGCCGAACAGGGCCTTCAGCGAGTCGATGGCGTTGGTGTCCAGCTGGCCCTGGAAGCGGGCGATGAGCGCCTGGACGGGGTCGCCCGGCATGAGGCGCGGGATGAGGAAGTTGATCGTGATGGCGGCCCAGGCCGTGACCAGGTAGAAGGCGAGCCGTTGGAGCAGGAACTTCACTTCGCAGCCTCCTTCTGGTGGTCGTCGGTGCGGGCGGTGCCGGTGCCGTCGTACAGCCAGCAGGCGGCCCACTGACCGTCGGCCAGGTCGAAGCGGGGCGGCAGTTCGGTGCGGCAGCGCTCCATCGCTTGGGGGCAGCGGGGGTGGAAGCGGCAGCCGGCCGGCGGGTCGATGAGCGACGGGGGCTCGCCGGTGCCGTTCTCCTCCGGCTCCTCCTCGGCGCCCGACCGGTCCGGGTGGGGCGCCGAGGCGATGAGCAGCTGGGTGTAGGGGTGTGCGGGGCGCTGGGTGACGGTCTCGCTGTCACCGCCCTCGACGATCCGGCCCGCGTACATCACCAGCGTGGTGTCCGCGAAGTAGCGGGCGGAGGCGATGTCGTGGGTGATGTAGAGGATCGCGAGGTGGAGCCGGTCCTTGAGGTCCTTGAGCAGGTTGAGCACCCCGAGCCGGATGGACACGTCCAGCATCGAGACCGGCTCGTCGGCCAGGAGGACCTGGGGGTCGGCGCCGAGCGCGCGGGCGATGGCCACGCGCTGGCGCTGACCGCCCGACAGCTCGTGCGGGAACTTGTCCAGGTACTGATGAGGAGGAGTCAGCTGGACGCGGTTCAGCAGAGCGGTCAGGTTCTGTTCCAGTTCCGCCTCGCCGTTGCCGGCCCGGTCGTGGATCTTGAGCGACCGGGTCAGGTGGTAGCGCACGGTGTGCACGGGGTTCAGCGAGGCGAACGGGTCCTGGAAGATGAGCTGGACCCGGCGTACGTAACTGCGGAAGGACCGGCCACGTCCGGCCTTCACCGGCTGCCCGTTCAGGTGGATCTCGCCCGAGGTGAGCGGATACAGCTGTGCGAGCAGTCTGGCGACGGTGGACTTTCCGGAGCCCGACTCCCCCACCAGTGCCGTGACGGTACCGCGCCGCAGTTCCAGCGAGGCGTCGTCGACGGCGTGGACGGTACGGCGCGTGCGCGCGACGAGGTCGCGGGCGTTGCGCCGCACGGCGAAGTGCTTGGTGACTCCGCGTGCTTCGAGCACGATGTGGTTGTTCTCTGACTCTTCAGACATGGCCGGTACCTGGAATCCCTGGTCCTACTTGGCGGGCTTGAGCTTCAGCACGATTTCCAGCGAGGAGCGCTGGGTGTGCTGCGGGTCGGCGTACGGGTCGTCCTCGGTGGGCCAGCCCACCCAGTTCTTCGTGGAGTACTCCGCCCCGATGGGCGCGGCCGCGGTCGGGACCATCGGCGCCTCCTCGACCATGATCTTCTGCAGGCTGTCCATCGCCGACTTGCGGGAGACGTCCGACTGGGCCTGGGCGAAGTCCTTCAGCGCCTCGGTGGCCTCGGCGCTCTTGAAGCGGCCGAAGTTGCCGGACTGGGAGGGCTTGCCGATGGGCTGGAGCAGGGCCCCGTCCATGATGTTCTGGTACATGTCGTACGGGGTGGCACCGCTGTTGGTCCAGTGCAGGGTGGCGTCGAAGTTGCCGTTGGCGACGTCCGCGTTCCAGGAGTCCGCGGTCTGCGTCTTGACCTTGGCGTCGATGCCGATCTTCTTGATGTTGTCCTTGATGATCGACAGGCCGGTGATGTAGTCGTTCCAGCCGGCCGGGTCGGTGAGGGTGAGCTTCACGGGCTTGCCGCTCGGGTCCTTGAGGACGCCGCCGCTGAGCGTGAAGCCGGCCTTCTCCAGGACCTTCTTGGCGCCCTCGACGTCCGGCTTCGTGGTGGCGTTCTTGAACTCGTCGGAGAGGAAGGACTTGCCGGCCGGCTGCGGGATGCCGGTGGGGTTGGTGATCTCCGGGTAGAGGGTCGCCTCGGCCTGGGTGTAGATGGCGTTGCGGTCGATGACCATCGCCATGGCCTTGCGGAGCGCCGGGTTGTCGAACGGCTTGCGGGTGGTGTTGAACCAGAGGCCGTGGATGCCGAGGCCGGAGGGGAACCACAGCTTGTGGTTCTTCGGGTCCTTGGCGATGAACAGCTTCTTGTAGTCCGGCATGAAGACGAAGGACCACTCCAGCTTGCCGCTGGCCAGCGCGGTGGTGGCCGCGTTGTTGTCGTTGTACGTGCTGTAGCGCAGCTCCTTGACCTTGGTCGACCCCTTCCAGTAGGTCGGCGTCGCGGTCAGGGTGGTGGTCTGCGGGGTGAAGGTCTTCAGCTTGTACGGGCCGGAGCCGACGGGGTTCCGGTTGGGCCAGGTCTCCGGGTTCTCGACCTTCTCCCAGATGTGCTTGGGCACGATGTACTGCTGGATGATCTTGTTCTGGTTGACGTACTGCGAGTCGTCGAAGGTGAGGACGACCTTCTTGCCCTCGACCTTGACCTCGCCCCACTTGATGCCGTCGGCGTTGAGCGCCGGGTGCTTCTTCAGCAGGTTGAAGGTGAAGGCCACGTCCTCGGCGGTGAGCGGCTTGCCGTCGGCCCACTTGGCCCGGTCGTCGAGGGTGAAGGTGACCTTGTGGAAGTTGAGGTCCCACTTCCAGTCGGTCGCCAGCCACGGGTCGGCCTTGTCGGCGGGCCGGATCTGGCTGGTCATCGCCAGCGGCTCGTAGATCATCCAGCGGTAGCCGAGGGTGGCACCGGCGGAGGTGTTGAGGAACGGGTTGCTGTTGTTCGTCTGCGGCCCGTCCGGCTTGCCGATGTTCAGGACGCCCGAAGCGGCGCTGCCGCCGTTCTTGTTGTGGTTCGAGTTGGCCGAGGAACAGCCTGCGGCGAGTGCGACCACCGCGGTGGCCAGCGCGGCGGCTCTCAGCGTGTGACGGCGTGCGGACATAACGACTCCAGGAGGGACTGGCGGGTCTGTGGGATCCGGAAACGGGCAGCGCTCGGCGCGCCTTGTACGGGCGTTGCCTTGCGGGCGGTGCGGGTGCGGTACGGGCCTGGGGGAACCCTCGCTAGGGCGCCGAGTGGCGCACGACCAATTCGGTGGGCAGCACGACCGGGGTGTCCGGTGCCGGTGTGCCGCCCAGGTGGGCGAGCAGCATCCGTGCGGCCGTCTCACCCATCTGCCGGGTGGGCTGGCGCACGGTGGTCAGGGGCGGTTCGGTGTGCTCGGACATCGGGATGTCGTCGAAGCCGACGACCGCGATGTCACCGGGCACGCTCTTCCCCGCGGCGCGCAACGCCCGCAGCACGCCTGCCGCGGTGATGTCGTTGTGCGCGAAGACCGAGTCGAACTCTGTTCCCGAGGAGAGGAGTTCTTCCACGGCCCGCCTTCCGGAGACCTCGGTGAAGTCACCCAGGACGACGAGGTCGGTGGGGAGGACCGACGTGAACCCGGCCAGCCGGTCGCGTACGCAGCCGAAGTGCTCCGGGCCGGTGATCACGACGGGCCTGGTGCGGCCGGCGTCCCGCAGATGGCGGGCGGCCGACGCGCCTCCTTCGTGGTTGGTGGTCACGACGGAGGGGAATTCGGGGTGATGGCCGCGATCGTCGATCAGCACGATCGGCAGGCCGTCGCGGTGCAGTTCCGTGAGGTGGTCCAGGGTGTTCTCGGGCTCCACCACGACCAGTCCGTCGAAGGCCCGCGCCGACACCTGGCTGGTGAAGCGCTCCACGGACTCGGACCCGCGGTTGCAGGTGAACAGCAGCAGCCCGTAGTCGGCGGCCTCGACGGTGTCGACGACGCCCTGGAGCACCTCGCCCATCCAGGGCCAGGTCAGCGAAGGCACCAGCATCCCGACCGTACGGCTGCTGCCGCGAGCCAGACCGACGGCGCCCGAACTGGGCACGTAACCGAGCTGCGCGATCACTTCACGAACGCGGGCGGCCGTCGAACCGTCCACCTCGCCCTTGGTGTTGATGACCCGGGACACGGTCGTCTTGCTGACGCCGGCCTCGCGGGCGACATCAGCGATGGTGACACGCATCGGGGCCTCCAGGGACACAACGGGACAGAGGGAACGGCCGTAGTGGCCGGCGATGGAACCGGTACCGCAACCGGTTCCGGAACCGGTACCGGCGTTGGTGGCTGGAGTTAACCCCGCTGGAACACACCCGTCAATACTTCACGTCGAGATTGGTCCGTACCCATCTGATAACGAGAAGAACACGGCCCATTCGTTCAACTCCTGAACGCACAGCACCCTTGACGCGGCCCCCGGAATCCCGTTCACTCTCTCCCCGTACGGGGCCGTGCACGCGAACGCCCCCGTCCGCCCCACCGGTTGCGGCGGGCGGACGGGGGCGGCGTGTCGTGCGGGCGTCAGTCCGTCGGTTCGAGGCCGGCGCGCAGCAGGCCGTAGGTGTACGCGTCCTCCAGCGCCTGCCAGGACGCGGAGATGATGTTCTCCGCGACCCCGACGGTCGACCAGTCGGCGGTGCCGTCGCCGGTGGTGATCAGGACGCGCGTGGTGGAGTCGGTGCCGGTGCGGCCCTCCAGGATGCGGACCTTGTAGTCCGTCAGCTCCAGCTTGGCGAGCTGCGGGTAGATCCGCTCCAGGGCCACCCGCAGCGCCCGGTCCAGGGCGTTGACCGGCCCGTTGCCCTCCGCGGTGGCGACGATCCGCTCGCCCTTGGCCCACAGCTTCACGGTCGCCTCGTTGGCGTGGGTGCCGTCGGGGCGGTCCTCGACGATCGCCCGCCAGGACTCCGTACGGAAGTAGCGCCGCACCCGGCCCTCGGCCTCGCCGCGCAGCAGCAGCTCGAAGGAGGCGTCGGCGGCCTCGTAGGTGTAGCCCTTGAGCTCGCGCTCCTTGACCCGTGCGACGACCCGGGAGACCAGCTCGCGGTCGCCGCCGAGGTCGATGCCCAGCTCGTCGCTCTTCAGCTCGATGGAGGCCCGTCCGGCCATGTCGGAGACCAGCATCCGCATGGTGTTGCCGACCAGGGCGGGGTCGATGTGCTGGTAGAGGTCCGGGTCCACCTTGATCGCGGAGGCGTGCAGCCCGGCCTTGTGCGCGAAGGCGGAGACGCCGACGTAGGGCTGGTGGGTGGACGGGGTGAGGTTGACGACCTCGGCGATGGCGTGCGAGACGCGGGTCATGTCGGCCAGCGCGCCGTCGGGCAGCACCCGCTTGCCGTACTTGAGCTCCAGCGCGGCGACGACCGGGAAGAGGTTGGCGTTGCCCACGCGCTCGCCGTAGCCGTTGGCGGTGCACTGGACGTGCGTGGCGCCCGCGTCGACGGCGGCGAGGGTGTTCGCGACGGCGCAGCCCGTGTCGTCCTGGGCGTGGATGCCGAGCCGGGCGCCGGTGTCGGCGATGACCGTGGAGACGACGGCCTGGATCTGGGCCGGGAGCATCCCGCCGTTGGTGTCGCAGAGGATGACGACGTCGGCGCCGGCGTCGGCGGCGGTCTTGACGACGGCCTTGGCGTACTCGGGGTTGGCGCGGTACCCGTCGAAGAAGTGCTCGCAGTCGACGAAGACCCGGCGTCCCTGTTCGCGGAGGTGGGAGACGGTGTCGCGGACCATCTCCAGGTTCTCCTCCAGCGTGGTGCGCAGCGCGAGTTCCACATGGCGGTCGTGGGACTTGGCGACCAGCGTGATGACCGGGGCACCCGACTCCAGCAGCGCCTTGACCTGGGGGTCGGTCTCCGCCGAGCCGCCCGCCCTGCGGGTCGCGCCGAAGGCGACCAGCTCGGCGTTCTTGAACTCGATCTCCTGGCGGGCGCGGGCGAAGAACTCGGTGTCGCGGGGGTTGGCGCCCGGCCAGCCGCCCTCGATGAAGCCGACGCCGAACTCGTCCAGGTGCCGGGCGATGGTGAGCTTGTCGGCGACCGTCAGGTTGATGCCTTCACGCTGCGAACCGTCACGCAGCGTGGTGTCGAAGACATGGAAGCTGTCGTCGGTGGGCTTGGCCTTGGTGGTCATGGCTGGTCTGACTCCTGTCGGATGAGTGGATCCGGACGGCTGGGCCGTGTCCGGCGGATCAGGGCCGGGGTCGCGACCCCGATCCGCCGGACACGGCCTGGCTCCACTTGCCCCCATCATCCCGCGCGCCTCGTGCACCGGCCGAGGTGAGGGCCGGAAAACGAAAAAACCCCTCGCGGGTGCGAGAGGTCTGCGCGCGGGTCTGGGGCACGGCGGCCGTGCCGTACGTGGTGGTACGGAACGGTCACTGCGGACCGGCGCGCCTGCTGCCAATAATCATGACGAACGAGGACACGGCAGCAGTCTGGCACAGGACCGCCGCCGCGACCCGCCCCGTCTCAGGATGCGGGCGTACGCGGAGCGCCCGGCGGGACACCGGGCGCTCCGCGTACCGCGCGCCTAGGCCAGGGAGTGCATCCAGCCGTGGGTGTCGTCGGCGATGCCGCGCTGGATGTCGAGCAGGCGCTCGCGCAGCTTGAGGGTGACCGGGCCGGGGGTGCCGTCGCCCTGGGTCCACTCGCCGCCCGCGCTCTTCACGGTGCCGACGGGGGTGATGACGGCGGCGGTGCCGCAGGCGAAGACCTCGGTGAGGGTGCCGGCGGCGGTGTCCTCGCGCCACTGGTCGATGGAGACGCGGGCCTCCTCGGAGGTGTGGCCGAGGTCACCGGCCAGCTTGAGGAGCGAGTCGCGGGTGATGCCCGCGAGCAGGGAGCCGGTGAGGGACGGGGTGACGATCCGGTCCCCGTACACGAAGTAGAGGTTCATGCCGCCCAGCTCCTCCACCCACTTGTGCTCGACGGCGTCGAGGTAGGCGACCTGGTCGCAGCCCTTGGCGGCGGCCTCGGCCTGGGCGAGGAGCGACGCGGCGTAGTTGCCGCCGGTCTTGGCGTCGCCCATGCCGCCGGGGACGGCGCGGACCCGGTCCTCGGAGAGCCAGATGGAGACGGGCTTCACCCCGCCGGGGAAGTAGGCGCCGGCGGGCGAGGCGATGACCAGGAAGAGGTACTCGTTGGCCGGCCGCACGCCCAGGCCGACCTCGGTCGCGATCATGAAGGGGCGCAGGTAGAGGGACTCCTCGCCGCCGTGCGCCGGGACCCAGGCGGCGTCCTGCTGGACGAGCGCGTCACAGGCCGCGACGAAGGTCTCGACGGGCAGCTCCGGCATGGCGAGGCGGCGGGCGGAGGACCGGAAGCGCTCGCCGTTGGCCTCGGGGCGGAAGGTGGCGACCGAGCCGTCGGGCTGGCGGTACGCCTTGAGACCCTCGAAGATCTCCTGGCCGTAGTGCAGCGTCATGTTGGCGGGGTCGATCGACAGCGGCGCGTACGGGACGAGCTGGGCGTCGTGCCAGCCGCGGCCTTCGGTCCACTTGATCGTCACCATGTGGTCGGTGAAGTAGCGGCCGAATCCGGGCTTGGCCAGGATCGCCTCGCGCTCCGCGTCGGACAGCGGGTTCGAGGAGGGCTTGAGCTCGATCGTGGTCGTCGTCATGAGTGCGTGTCCTTCACCGTTTTGTGTGTGTAGGACCGCGCACGCCGTTAAGTGCTAGGACGTCCGAGCTTCGCTGCGAGACACGGTCCCGTTCGATTATCGCTCGAAGGGTGCCGTGCACGAAATGGCGTGAATGCGGTCCAGGGTTCGATGGTGACACCCGGGGCCGCACAGGAGAAGCCGCCGGGTGCGTCTGCGACCCGGCGGCTTCTGTGGGAGTCGTCGGATCAGCCCGCTACGCGTACCGCGAGCGCGTCGCCGATCTCGTCGGTCGTACGGGCCGTCCCGTCGCGCTCCGCGAGGTCGGCGGAGACGGCGTCCTCGATGCGCACGGCCTCGGCCTCGTAGCCGAGGTGGCGCAGCAGGAGGGCGACAGAGAGGATCGTGGCGGTCGGGTCGGCCTTGCCCTGCCCCGCGATGTCGGGGGCGGAGCCGTGGACAGGCTCGAACATCGACGGGAAGGCACCCGTCGGGTTGATGTTGCCGGAGGCGGCCAGGCCGATGCCGCCGGAGACGGCCGCGGCGAGGTCGGTGAGGATGTCGCCGAAGAGGTTGTCGGTGACGATGACGTCGAAGCGCTCCGGCTGCGTGACGAAGAAGATCGTCGCGGCGTCGACGTGCAGGTAGTCGGTGGTGACCTGGGGGTACTCGGCCGCCACCTTGTCGAAGGTGTTCTTCCACAGGTGGCCCGCGTACACGAGGACGTTGTTCTTGTGGACCAGCGTCAGCTTCTTGCGCGGACGGGCGGCGGCGCGCTCGAAGGCGTCCCGGACGACCCGCTCGACGCCGAAGGCGGTGTTGAGGCTGACCTCGGTGGCGACCTCGTGCTCCGTGCCGGTGCGCAGCGAGCCGCCGTTGCCGGTGTACGGGCCCTCGGTGCCCTCGCGGACGACGACGAAGTCGATGTCCGGACGGCCGGCCAGCGGGGTGTCCGTGTTCGGGAAGAGCTTCGACGGCCGCAGGTTGATGAAGTGGTCGAAGGCGAAGCGCAGCTTCAGCAGCAGCCCGCGCTCCAGGACGCCGGAGGGCACGGACGGGTCGCCGATCGCGCCGAGCAGGATGGCGTCGTGGCCCTTGAGGGCTTCGAGCTCCGCGTCGGGGAGGGTCTCACCGGTACGGTGCCAGCGCCGGGCGCCAAGGTCGTACTCCTTGGTCTCCAGCTTCACATCCTGCGGGAGAACAGCGTTGAGGACCTTGAGGCCCTGGGCCACGACCTCCTGGCCGATACCGTCACCGGGGATCACTGCGAGATTGATGCTGCGAGACATGGTGGCACCCTACTGCTCGTCCCACCCCATGACACGTCACGTCCACCATGCGGACACATGAGCAGCTGTATGTGTAGCGTTCACCTATTCGACGGAAGGGCGTCAGCCGGGCGGTGGAGGTTGTCGCCCATGGACCTCCCCCGCTTCGGCATCCCCGAGAAGCTCGCCGGCCGCATGACCATGGCCGAGCAGCACGACTACCTCCGCACCCGGCTCACCCGCCGCGGGGCGCTGCGCACCGGCGTGGCGACCGCCGCCGTGGTGGGCACCGGGATCGGCCTCGCCTCCCCCTCCCCCGCGTACGCGGCCCCCACCGTACTCACCTCGCACAGCACCACCCGGGTCGACGGCGCGCTGGTCGCCCCCTTCGGCCGGCACCTGGCGTACGGGGCCGATCCGAAGACGCAGATGGCGGTCTCCTGGCAGGTGCCGTTCGCGGTGCGGCGCCCGTACATCCGGATCGGTCTCAAGCCGTGGGGGCTCAGCCGGAAGATCGACGCCGAGGTGCGCCACCTGACGACGCCGCAGCTGAACAACGGCAAGATCGCGGCGGCCGAGCAGTTCTACGTACACGCGTCCCTGGAGCGGCTGCGGCCCGGCACGACGTACTACTACGGCGTCGGCCACGACGGCTTCGACCCGGCCGACGCGCGCAACCTGGGCACGCTCGGCACCTTCACCACCGCGCCCGCGCGGGCCGAGAACTTCACCTTCACCGCCTTCGGCGACCAGGGCGTCAGCTACCACGCGCTCGGCAACGACCAGCTGATCCTCGGCCAGAACCCCGCCTTCCACCTGCACGCCGGCGACATCTGCTACGCGGACCCGTCGGGTTCCGGGCAGACCACCGACACCTATGACGCGCGCACCTGGGACCAGTTCCTGGCGCAGACCGAGACGGTCTCCAAGACCGTGCCGTGGATGGTGACGACCGGCAACCACGACATGGAGGCCTGGTACTCGCCGGACGGCTACGGCGGCCAGAACGCGCGCTGGACCCTGCCGGACAACGGCCCGGACCCGGTCGACCAGCCCGGCGCCTACTCCTTCGTCCACGGCAACGTGGGCGTGATCGCGCTCGACGCCAACGACGTCAGCTACGAGATCCCCGCCAACTTCGGCATCAGCGGCGGCCGGCAGACCCGCTGGCTCGACCGGCGCCTCGGCGAGCTGCGGGCGCGCCGGGACATCGACTTCCTGGTGGTCTTCTTCCACCACTGCGCCTTCTCCACTACGAACGCCCACGCCTCGGACGGCGGGGTGCGCGACGCCTGGGTGCCGCTCTTCGAGAAGCACCGGGTCGACCTGGTCATCAACGGGCACAACCACGTCTACGAGCGCACCGACGCGATCCTGAAGAACGCCGTCAAGCGCCCGGTGCCCATCGGCGAGCGCACCGACCCGAAGCGGGACGGCATCGTCTACGTCACGGCGGGCGGGGCGGGCAAGGCGCTCTACGACTTCCCGGTGCCCGACAGCTACGAGGGCCGTGTCGCGGACCTGGAGAGCGTGAACACGTACCACGTGGCCAAGGGCGGCGCGAAGGCCGCCGAGACCGTGGAGTGGTCGCGGGTGCGCTACACGGGCTTCTCGTTCCTCGCGGTGGAGGTGGAGACCGGGCGGCACGCCCGGATGAAGGTCACCGCGCTCGCCGAGTCGGGCGAGCGCATCGACCACTTCGAGATCAGCCGCGGCTGAGCGCGGCCGGCCGAAGGACGGACCGGTTCAGTGACCGGTGGAGCCGCCGTTGTCCCTGCGGTCGAGCGCGCGCTGCAGGGCCGCGGCGGCAGCCTGCCGCTCCGACTCGGTCGGACGGTGGGCGTGACGGACACGGCGGCGGGTGGTGGTCTCGGCCATGGTGGATCGACTCCTTGAGATCGTGAGGATTTCGAGATCGAACAGCGTGAAGTGATGTCGAGATCGGTGATTTCGAGGCGCCGGAAGGGGCGGGGAACGGGCACCGCAGGGGTTGCCTGCGCAAGGGCGCGCGCTCTCGACCGCCAGTCGCTTGATCTAGCGAGACGTTCGGCTCCTACAAAGCTAGAACAGCGGAGCCGGTCTGTCTCCACAATTACTCGGACTTCCTACTATCTGAGACGGGAGCCCCGGACCCGGGGCTCCCGGCCGCCCACGTACTCAGGCGTACTTGAGTACCCGGCCCGTGTCGAATGAACGCGCGTCGGACGAGAGTTGCGGTCATGAACGGCCTCTACGCTCTCAAGCCCTGGTACGCGGACCGGCTCTCCGGCGTCCGCGCCTCGCTGGTCCGCCGTGAGGTGTCGCCCGACACCCTCACCGCCGCCGGGGTGGCCGCCGCGGCCGGTGCCGCCGCCGCCCTGGCCTGGCTGCCCGCCCCGGTCGCCGCCCTGCCGGTCGCCGCCCTGCTGGCGGCGCGGCTCGCGTTCGCCAACCTGGACGGGGCGCTGGCCCGCGACACGGGGCGCACGACCAGGCGCGGCGCGGTCCTCAACGAGCTGGGCGACCGGGTCGCCGACCTGGTCGTGCTCGCCGGCTTCCTGGCGCTCGCCCCGCTCTGGCTGGTCGCGCTGGCCGGTCTCGCGGCGACGCTGCCCTCCTGGGTCTCGCTGGCCGGGGCCGCCGCCGGGGCGCCCCGCCGCAACGGGGGCCCGGTCGGCAAGACCGAGCGGTGCCTGCTGGTGGTGGTCGCCGCCGCGAGCGGCTGGGCCGTCCCGGTGCTGGCCGTGATCGCGGCCGGCTCCCTGCTCACCGCCGTGCTCCGGCTCGCCGGCCTCTGGCGGGAGCTGGCATGAGCGCCGTACTGATCGCCGAGGAGGCCGCCGTCCGCGCGGTGCCGCTGGTCGCGGGCGTGCTGGGCGCGGGCGGGGTCGCCGTCGCGGTGCTGCCCGCGAAGGTCCGGATGCGGGCGGAGCTGCGCAGACGGTGGCGGACCTGGGCCGTGGTCGCACCGGTCTTCCTGGGGGCGTACTTCCTGGGCGGCGGCGGCTCGTACGCGCTGGCCGCCGGGCTGGGCGTGGTCGCGGCCGGCGAGTACGCCCGGATGGCGGGGCTGCGCCGCGGCGACCTGGCCGTCCTCGCGGCGGCCTCGGCGGCCCTGCCCGCGCTGGCGTGGCTCGCCCCGCAGGTGCTGGACCTGCGGGTGGCGGCCCTGCTGCTCGTCGCGGCGGCGCTCCCCTCGGTGGTGGGCGGCGACGACCGCACGGGCTTCACCCGCACTGCCCGCACCGCCTTCGGGCTGCTGTGGATCCCGGTCGCGCTGACCGGCCTGGTCACGCTCGGGGACACGGCGGTCGCGGCGGGCCTGGCCGTGGCGCTGGGCGACGTCGGCGCCTGGTGCGGCGGTACGGCGCTGGGGCGGCGCGGTCCGCTCGCCCGGCCGCTGTCGCCGCTCTCGCCGAACAAGACGTGGGCCGGGGTGCTGGGCGCGGCCGCCGCCACCGCCGCCCTGCTGCTCGTGCTCGGCGCGTTCAGCCCTCCGCTGTGGGCGGCGGTCGTCGGCGGCTGCGTACTCGGCGACCTCGTCGAGTCGATGGTCAAGCGCGAGTCCGGTGTGAAGGACGCGGGCAACTGGCTGCCCGGCTTCGGCGGCCTGCTCGACCGGATCGACTCCCTGCTCGTGGCCCTTCTCCTGGCGATGGTGATGACGTGACGACTGCTGGAAGCACCCTCGTACGCACACCCGGTGTCCTCCCGGTCCGCTCCCGGGTCGCCTCCGCACTGCGGCGCGGCCTGTGGTGGGGCGTGCTCAGCCTCACCGGCGGGGTCGAGCGGCGCGGCCGGCTGCCGCGCGGCGGCTGCGTGGTGGTCGCCAACCACAGCTCGCACGCGGACACGGCGGCCCTCCTGGCCGCGCTCGACGCCCGGCACGGCCCGGCGATCGGGGCGGCGGCCGACTACTGGTTCGCGTCCCCGTGGCGCCGCCGGATCTGCCGCAGGCTGGCGGCCGGCTTCCCGGTGCGGCGGGCGGGCGGCGGGATGGCGGACCTGCTCTCGATGACCGGTGAGCTGCGCGAGGGCCGGGCGGTCGTGCTCTTCCCGGAGGGCACCCGCGCCGAGGACGGCAGCCTCGGCTCCTTCCACAGGGGCGCGCTGGTCCTGGCCGAGGAGGCGGGCGTGCCCGTCGTGCCGGTCGGGATCGCGGGCACCGGGCGGCTGCTGCCCAAGCACGGCCGGCTGCGCTCGTCACTGGTCCGGGTGACGATCGGTGAGCCGCTGCCCTCCGGGGTCTCCCCCGAGGCGGCCCGGGACGCGGTGCGCGCACTGCACGACCGCACGACCGCCGAACCGCTGTGCGACTCCGCGGTGCGCAGACGGGTGGCCTCCGTCGTCACCTCGCGGCTGGGACTGCCGCTGGCCTTCTGCTGGGCGTTCGCGGAGGCGCTGAGCTGGCCGCTGATGCCGGAGCTGCTGCTCGGAGCGGTCTGCGTGGCGGTGCCGCGCGCGGCGCTGAGGATGTCGCTGGGCGCGCTGGCCGGGAGCCTGGCCGGCGGGCTGCTCGCGCTGCACCTGGCGGCGGCGGGCGTGCACCTGCCGGCGCCGCTGACCACGGACCGGATGCGGGCGGAGGTCCGCGCGGAGCTGGTGGTGGAGGGGGCGTCGGCCGTGCGCCACCAGCCGTGGAACAGCATCCCGTTCAAGGTGTACGGCGCGGAGGCGGGCCGGGCCTCGGTGCCCGCGGCGGACTGGCTGGCCGCGTCGGCGGCGGCCCGGGGATCGCGGACGCTGACGGTGGGGCTCGCGTTCGCCGCGTTCGGGCTGCTGCTGCGCCGCCACCGCCGGCTGTACGGACGCTACCTGGCGCTGCTCGGCACCGGCTTCGCGGTAGGGCTCGGGCTGATCGTGCACGGGTGGGGCTGACCCGTACATGGAAACCGCCCCCCGTCCGGCAGGGGAACCGGGCGGGGGGCGGGACCCTGGGGGCGACGGGCGCCCTGGGCCGTCAGCCCTGGTGGGGGTAGGTGTACTCGGTCGGCGGGACCAGGGTCTCCTTGATGGCCCGGGTGAGGGTCCAGCGCTGGAGGTTCTGGGGGGCGCCGGCCTTGTCGTTCGTACCCGAGGCGCGGCCGCCGCCGAAGGGCTGCTGGCCGACGACGGCACCGGTCGACTTGTCGTTGATGTAGAAGTTGCCCGCGGCGTACCGCAGCTTCTCCATCGTGTACGCGGCCGCCGCGCGGTCGTTCGCGATGACGGAGCCGGTCAGGGCGTAGTCGGAGACCGACTCCATCTGCTCCAGCATCGCGTCGTACTGGTCGTCCTCGTAGACGTGCACGGCGAGGATCGGGCCGAAGTACTCGGTCGTGAAGACCTCGTTCTCCGCGTCGGTGCACTCGATGACGGTCGGGCGGACGAAGTAGCCCACCGAGTCGTCGTACGTGCCGCCCGCGACGATCGTGCATGCCGGGTCGGCGGCGGCGCGGTCGATGGCGGCCTTGTTCTTCGCGAACGAGCGGTCGTCGATGACGGCGCCCATGAAGTGCGACAGGTCGGTGACGTCGCCCATGGTGATCGAGTCGACCTCGGCCGCGAACGCCTCCTTGAAGCCGGCGTTCCAGATGGAGGCCGGGATGTAGGCGCGCGAGGTCGCCGAGCACTTCTGGCCCTGGTACTCGAAGGCACCGCGGGTCAGGGCGGTCTTCAGGATCGCGGGGTCGGCCGACGGGTGGGCGACGACGAAGTCCTTGCCACCGGTCTCGCCGACGAGCCGCGGGTAGGTGCGGTAGTTGGCGATGTTGTTGCCGACGGTCTTCCACAGGTGCTGGAAGGTCGGGGTCGAGCCGGTGAAGTGGATGCCGGCCAGGTCGCGGTGGTTCAGGGCCACCTCGGAGACGGCGATGCCGTCGCCGGTCACCAGGTTGATGACGCCCTTGGGCAGGCCGGCCTCCTCCAGGAGCTGCATGAGCAGCACGGCGGCGTGGGTCTGCGTCGGGGACGGCTTCCACACGACGACGTTGCCCATGAGGGCGGGCGCGGTCGGGAGGTTGGCGGCGATGGCCGAGAAGTTGAACGGGGTGATCGCGTAGACGAAGCCCTCCAGCGGGCGGTGGTCCATGCGGTTCCACACGCCCGGGGAGTTGGCCGGGGGCTGCTCGGCCAGGATCTGGCGCGCGTAGTGCACGTTGAAGCGCCAGAAGTCGACGAGCTCGCAGGGGCAGTCGATCTCGGCCTGCTGGGCGGTCTTGCCCTGGCCGAGCATCGTGGAGGCGGCCAGCGTCTCCCGCCACGGGCCGGAGAGCAGCTCGGCGGCGCGCAGGATGATCGCGGCGCGGTCGTCGAAGGACATCGCGCGCCAGGCCGGAGCGGCGGCCAGGGCGGCGTCGATCGCGTCCTGGGCGTCCTGCTCGGTGGCGCCGGCGAAGGTGCCGAGGACGGCCTTGTGGTTGTGGGGCTGCACGACGTCGACGCGCTCGCCGCCACCCATCCGCTTCTCGCCGCCGATGGTCATCGGCAGGTCCACCGGGTTCTGGCTGAGCTCCTTGAGCTTCGCCTCCAGGCGGGCGCGCTCCGGGGAGCCCGGGGCGTAGGAGTGGACCGGCTCGTTGACCGGCGCGGGGACCTGGGTCACAGCGTCCATGGTGTCCTTTGCTCCTTCAAGTAGAGGGGGGTGGAGGGGGGTTCAGCCCTTGGTGAGGACGGAGCGGCCGAAGAAGAGGAGGTTGGCCGGCTTCTCGGCGAGGCGGCGCATGAAGTACCCGTACCAGTCGGTGCCGTACGCGGTGTAGACACGCATGCGGTGGCCCTCGGCCGCGAGCCGGACGTGCTCGTCGCTGCGGATGCCGTACAGCATCTGGAACTCGTACTCGTCGAGCTTGCGGCCGGCCTTGCGGCCCAGCTCCTGGGCGATGGCGATCAGGCGGGGGTCGTGGGACCCGATCATCGGGTAGCCCTCGCCCTCCATCAGGGTCCTCAGGACGCGGACGTACGCCTTGTCGATCTCGGCCTTGTCCTGGTAGGCGACGGAGGCGGGCTCCTTGTAGGCGCCCTTCACGATGCGCACGCGGCTGCCGGCGGCGGCGAGACGGCGGGCGTCCTCCTCGGTGCGGAAGAGGTACGCCTGGATGACGCAGCCGGTCTGCGGGAAGTCCTTCCGCAGCTCCTCGTGGATGGCGAACATCGAGTCGAGGGTGGTGTGGTCCTCGGCGTCCAGGGTGACCGTGGTGCCGATCGCGGCGGCGGCCTCGACGACCGGGCGCACGTTGGCGAGGGCCAGCTCGTGGCCGCCGTCCAGGGACTGGCCGAACATCGAGAGCTTGACGGACATCTCGGCCCGGGCACCCAGGCCGAGGCCCTCCAGCCGGCCGATGAGCTCCAGGTAGGCGTCGCGCGCGGCGGCGGCCTGCTCGGGCGTGGTGATGTCCTCGCCGACGACGTCGAGGGTGACTTCGAGGCCCTTGCCGGTGGCGTCCTCGATGACCGGGACGACCTGGTCGACGGTCTCACCGGCGATGAAGCGGTCGACGACCTGCTTGGTGCCGGGCGCGGCCGAGATGAACCGGCGCATCCTGTCGCTGCGCGACGCGGCGAGAATCACGGGACCCAGCACGGGGCACCTCCACGGAAAGTACGAACGAAGCCACACCGCCGTACATGCCCTGTAACGAACATAAGCGGTACAGCACGGAGAACCACCGTGAAATCTAAGGATGCCGCACCCTCTCTGCCATCGACAGCTGCCACACATCCGTGGACTGGATCTCAGACATATGTCTGAAGGGGTGCGAGAATGGCCGGGTGAAGGGCGATTACCAGGAGCTGGTCGACGAGATCTCCGCGCTGCTCGGCGTCCCCGCGACGCTGGAGAACCGGGACTTCGGCCTGGTCGCCTTCGGGGCCCACGACAGCGACGACACCACGGCGATGGACCCGGTCCGCACCCGGTCGATCCTGACCCGCCGCTCCACCCCGGCGGTCCGCGCCTGGTTCGAGAACTTCGGCATCACCCGCGCCACCGGCCCCGTCCGTATCCCCGCCACCCCCGAGGCCGGCGTCTACCGAGACCGCATCTGCCTGCCGGTACGCCATCGGGGTGTGGTGCTCGGTTACGTGTGGCTGCTGGGCGCCGATCCCGGGCCGACCGACCGGCAGCTGGACGCGGCGATGGACGTGGCCGCCCGGATCGGCGCGCTGCTGGCCGACGAGGAACGGGCGGGCACCGACCTGTCCCGGGAGTTCGGCGCGGTCCTGGCCGCCGGGCGCGGCTGGCAGCGGGACATGGCGGTGGCCGCGCTGGCCGAGGCGCTCGGCCCCGACGCGGAGGGGCTGCACACCGTGGTCTGCGTGACCCCGTGGGCCGACGGCGCGCCCGCCGTGCGCACGGTCCCCTCGGCGGCGGCGCTGACCGGGGCCCCGCCGCCGGGCCGGTCCGGGCCGACCGCGCTGGCCGCGCTGATCCGGCTGCGCTCCCCCGAGGTGCTGGACCCCGCGCTGACCGCGGCCGGCCGGCTGCGCGCCGAGGCGGGGACGGCCGCCACCGCCGGGATCGCGGTCCCCCGCCGGGGCCTCGCGGAGCTGGCGGACGCCTGGCAGGAGGCGTCCGCGTCGGCCCGGGCCGCGGCGGCGGAGAGCCGGTACGGCCCGGTCGCGGACTGGTCGGCCATCGGGCCGTACCGGACGCTGACCGCGCTCGCCCCGGACACCCTGCCGGACCCGGCTGTGCGCGCCCTGCTGACCCCGGTGCAACGGGAGCTCGCCCGCACCGCGGAGGTGTTCCTGGACTGCGCGGGCCAGGCGTCCCGGACCGCCGCCGAGCTGGGCATCCACCGCCAGACGCTGTACTACCGGCTCTCCCGCGTCCAGCAGCTCACCGGACTCGACCTGAACGACGGCGAGGACCGGCTGCTGCTCCACATGGCCCTGAAGGCGGCCCGGCTCTGAGGGCCCCCGGGCTCAGCCCTCGGTGCCGCCCTCCGTCGGCCGGCCCTCCAGGGCCACCTTGAGCCCGTCCATCAGGTCCTGGGCGGACGGCGCGGAATCGGGGTCCATCATCCACTGGACCATGACCCCGGCGAGCAGCGCCTGGCAGAAGAGACCGGCCACCCGGGCCCGCTCGGGGTCGGTTTCGGGGTCGATACCGAGCATGTTCTCGGCGAGCCCGTCACGGCCCTCGCGCTGCGGGCCGACGAGGGCCTTCTGCAGTTCGGGGTCGGAGTGGATCCGGGAGACGACCTCCATCTGGAGCTGCCAGACCGCCCGGCTCTGTTCGAAGCTCCCGATCACACGCTCCCAGGCGACCCGGAACTGGTCGAGCGGCGCGGCGGCCTTCGACTCCGGCTCCCCCTCGGCTTCCTTGGTCGCGACATCGCCCCACTCCTCCGTCAGCCTGAGGAAGGCGAGGTTGAGCAGCGCCTCCTTGGAGCCGTAGTGGTAGCCGATGGAGGCGAGGTTGGTGCCCGACGCGGCCACGATGTCACGCGCCGTGGTGCGCGCGTACCCCTTCTCCAGCAGGCAGCGCTTGGCGCCTTCGAGCAGATCCTCACGATGTCCCATGACAGCAGCGTACCCGGCATGCAGACGTTTGTGTAAGACACATGTCTACATACCGGGTACGGACGGGACCCGTGGGACCCGTGAGGTTCGGCCGGTGAGGTCAGTCGGTGAGGTTCACCGTACGGGCCGAGGCGGCGCCGATCTCCGAGGAGATCTCGGCCAGCACGGCCACCGGGACGTCGTCGTCGACGGTGAGGACGACCAGCGCCTCGCCGCCCACGTCGGCGCGGGAGACCTGCATGCCCGCGATGTTCAGACCGGCCTCGCCGAGGATCCGGCCGACCGTGCCGACGACGCCGGGGCGGTCCTCGTAGCGCAGCACGATCATGTGGTCGGCGAGAGCCAGGTCCACGTCGTGCTCGCCGATCGCGACGATCTTCTGGAGGTGCTTGGGGCCGGCCAGCGTGCCGGAGACCGCGACCTCCTGGCCGTCGGAGAGCGTGCCCCGGACGGTGACCACGTTGCGGTGCTCGGGCGACTCGGAGCTGGTGGTGAGGCGTACCTCGACACCGCGCTCCTGCGCGAACAGCGGGGCGTTCACATAGGAGACCGTCTCGTCGACGACGTCCTCGAACACGCCCTTGAGTGCGGAGAGTTCGAGCACCTTGACGTCGTGCTGGGTGATCTCGCCGTACACCTCGACGTCGAGGCGGGCGGCGACCTCGCCGGCCAGCGCGGTGAAGATCCGGCCCAGCTTCTCGGCGAGCGGCAGCCCGGGGCGCACGTCCTCGGCGATGACGCCGCCCTGGACGTTGACCGCGTCGGGGACGAGCTCACCGGCGAGCGCGAGGCGCACGGACTTGGCGACCGCGATGCCCGCCTTCTCCTGGGCCTCGTCGGTGGAGGCGCCGAGGTGCGGGGTGCAGACGACCTGGTCGAACTGGAAGAGCGGGGAGTCCGTGCAGGGCTCCTTCGCGTACACGTCGAGGCCGGCGCCGGCGACGCGGCCCTCCTTGAGCGCGGAGGCGAGCGCCTCCTCGTCGACGATGCCGCCGCGCGCGGCGTTGACGATGCGCACGGTGGGCTTCACCTTGTGCAGTGCCTCGTCACCGATGAGGCCCAGCGTCTCCGGGGTCTTCGGGAGGTGCACGGTGATGAAGTCGGAGACCTCGAGCAGCTCGTCCAGCGAGAGGAGCTTGACGCCCATCTGCGCGGCACGCGCGGGCTGCACATAGGGGTCGTACGCGACGATCTTCATGCCGAAGGCGGACATCCGCTGGGCGACCAGGACGCCGATGCGGCCGAGGCCGACGACGCCGAGGGTCTTCTCGCTCAGCTCGACGCCGGTGTACTTCGAGCGCTTCCACTCGCCGTTCTTCAGCGCGGTGTTGGCCTGCGGGATGTGGCGCGCGGTGGCCACGAGCAGACCGCAGGCCAGCTCGGCGGCGGTGACGATGTTGGAGGTCGGGGCGTTCACGACCATCACGCCGGCCTTGGTGGCGGCGGAGACGTCGACGTTGTCCAGACCGACGCCCGCGCGGGCGACGACCTTCAGCTTCTTCGCGGCGGCGATGGCCTCGGCGTCGACCTTGGTGGCGGAGCGCACCAGGATGGCGTCGACATCGGCGATGGCGGGGAGGAGCTCGGCGCGGTCCGCGCCGTTGCAGTGCCGGATCTCGAAGTCCGGGCCCAGGGCGTCCACCGTGGCGGGCGACAGCTCTTCAGCGATGAGTACGACAGGTTTCGAGCTCACGTGAGTCCTCACAGATCCAGTGCGGACGGCCGTCCCGACGGCCGCAGGCGTGGAGGGGCTTGCCGCGTGGAAGACGCACGACACTGTGGGCCTGACGCGTGTATGTGGAGCAGTGTAGTCATGCGCGGGAGCACGTTCGGCGCCCCCGGGAAAGGATCACCCACACGAGGCCGGGCAGCTTGTACACACGTACGACGCCGCCTCTTCCAGCGGTGCGTGGATGCCGGGGGCGGGCCGTGACCCACCCCCGGCACCGGGGGTGTTACGCGTCCTCGTCGTTGACCCAGCTCATGAGCTTGCGCAGCTCACGGCCGGTGGTCTCCAGGAGGTGGTTCTCGTCGGCCTTCTTGTACTCGTTGTACTTGGGCAGGCCGTTGTGGTACTCGGCCATCCAGTTCTTGGCGAAGGTGCCGTCCTGGATCTCGGCGAGGACCTTCTTCATCTCGGCCTTGGTGGCGTCCGTGATGATGCGCGGGCCGGTGACGTAGTCGCCCCACTCGGCGGTCTCCGAGATGGACCAGCGCATCTTCTCCAGGCCGCCCTCGTACATGAGGTCCACGATGAGCTTCAGCTCGTGCAGGCACTCGAAGTACGCGATCTCCGGCTGGTAACCGGCCTCGGTCAGGGTCTCGAAACCGGCCTTGACCAGAGCGGCGGTGCCACCGCAGAGGACGGCCTGCTCGCCGAAGAGGTCGGTCTCGGTCTCCTCGGTGAAGGTCGTCTTGATGACGCCGGCGCGGGTGCCGCCGATGCCCTTGGCGTACGACAGGGCGAGCGCCAGGCCGTTGCCCGTGGCGTCCTGCTCGACGGCCACGATGCACGGAACGCCGCGGCCCTCCTCGTACTGGCGGCGGACCAGGTGGCCCGGACCCTTGGGGGCGACCATGCAGACGTCGACGTCGGCCGGCGGCTTGATGAAGTCGAAGCGGATGTTCAGGCCGTGACCGAAGAACAGCGCGTCGCCCTTCTTGAGGTTGTCCTTGATGGACTCCTCGTAGACCTGGGCCTGGATCGGGTCCGGAACGAGGATCATGATGACGTCGGCCTCGGCGGCGGCCTCGGACGGGGTCACCACGCGCAGGCCCTGCTCCTCGGCCTTGGCCTTGGACTTGGAGCCCTCGTGCAGACCGACACGGACGTCGACACCCGAGTCACGCAGCGACAGCGCGTGGGCGTGGCCCTGGCTGCCGTAGCCGATGACCGCGACCTTGCGGCCCTGGATGATGGACAGGTCGGCATCGTCGTCGTAGAACAGCTCGGCCACTGGGTCTTCTCCTTGGTGTGCAGGTGTTGCGTCCCACCGTACGGCGGGGTGCGTCAGATACGTTTTCGGGTCTCGCCATACGAGCGGCGCGGCGGGCCCCTGGTTGCTTACGCCGTGCGGTCGAGGGCGCGCAGGGACCGGTCGGTGATCGAGCGCGCGCCGCGTCCTATGGCGATGGTGCCGGACTGGACCAGCTCCTTGATGCCGTACTGCTCCAGCATCTTGAGCATCGCCTCCAGCTTGTCGGCGCCGCCGGTCGCCTCGATCGTGACGGCCTCGGGCGAGACGTCGACGGTCTTGGCGCGGAACAGCTGGACGATCTCGACGATCTGGGAGCGGGTCTCGTTGTCTGCGCGGACCTTCACCAGGACGAGCTCCCGCTGGATCGCAGCGGACGGCTCGAGTTCGACGATCTTCAGGACGTTGACCAGCTTGTTGAGCTGCTTGGTCACCTGCTCCAGGGGCAGGTCCTCGACATTCACGACGATGGTGATGCGGGAGATGTCGGGGTGTTCGGTGGTGCCGACCGCGAGCGAGTCGATGTTGAAGCCGCGGCGGGAGAACAGGGCGGTGATCCGGGCCAGGACACCGGGCTTGTTCTCGACCAGGACGGAGAGCGTGTGCTTGGTGGACATGGAAGTCGGTCTCTCTCTGTCTCTCAGTCGTCTTCGTTGTCGCCGAAGTCGGGGCGGACGCCCCGGGCGGCCATGACCTCGTCGTTGGAGGTGCCGGCGGCGACCATCGGCCACACCATGGCGTCCTCGTGGACGATGAAGTCGACGACGACCGGGCGGTCGTTGATCGCGTTGGCCTCGGCGATGACCTTGTCCAGGTCGGCCGGGTCCTCGCAGCGGATCGCGTGGCAGCCCATCGCCTCGGAGAGCTTCACGAAGTCCGGGATGCGGGTGCCCTTGTTGGGCGGGGTCTCCCCGTCCGGGCCCGCGTGCAGCACGGTGTTGGAGTACCGCTGGTTGTAGAAGAGGGTCTGCCACTGGCGGACCATCCCGAGCGCGCCGTTGTTGATGATGGCGATCTTGACCGGGATGTTGTTCAGGGCGCAGGTCGTGAGCTCCTGATTGGTCATCTGGAAGCAGCCGTCGCCGTCGATCGCCCAGACCGTGCGGTCGGGCATGCCGGCCTTGGCGCCCATCGCGGCGGGGACCGCGTAGCCCATAGTCCCGGCGCCGCCGGAGTTCAGCCAGGTGGCGGGCTGCTCGTACTGGATGAAGTGCGAGGCCCACATCTGGTGCTGGCCGACGCCCGCGGCGAAGATCGTGTCCGGCGGGGCGAGTTCGCCGATGCGCTGGATGACCTGCTGCGGCGAGAGGCTGCCGTCCTCCGGCAGGTCGTAGCCGAGCGGGTAGGTCTCGCGCCAGCGGTTCAGGTCCTTCCACCAGGCGCTGTAGTCACCGGCGTTGCCCTCGGTGTGCTCGGCCTGGACGGCCTGGACGAGGTCGGCGATGACCTCACGGGCGTCGCCCACGATCGGGACGTCGGCCGCGCGGTTCTTGCCGATCTCCGCCGGGTCGATGTCCGCGTGGACGATCTTGGCGTACGGGGCGAAGCTGTCCAGCTTGCCGGTGACGCGGTCGTCGAAGCGGGCGCCGAGCGCGACGATCAGGTCGGCCTTCTGCAGCGCGGTGACGGCGGTGACCGCGCCGTGCATGCCGGGCATTCCCACGTGCAGCGGGTGGCTGTCGGGGAAGGAGCCGAGCGCCATCAGGGTGGTGGTGACGGGCGCTCCGGTCAGCTCGGCCAGCACCTTGAGTTCGGCGGTGGCCCCGGCCTTGATGACGCCGCCGCCGACGTAGAGCACCGGGCGCTTGGCCTGGGTGATGAGCTTGGCGGCCTCGCGGATCTGCTTGGCGTGCGGCTTGGTCACCGGGCGGTAGCCGGGCAGGTCCATGACCGGCGGCCAGCTGAAGGTGGTCTTCGCCTGGAGCGCGTCCTTGGCGATGTCGACCAGGACCGGGCCGGGGCGGCCGGTGGAGGCGATGTGGAACGCCTCGGCGATCGTGTGGGCGATGTCCTCGGCGCGGGTGACCAGGAAGTTGTGCTTCGTGATCGGCATGGTGATGCCGCAGATGTCGGCTTCCTGGAAGGCGTCCGTACCGATGGCGCCGGAGGCCACCTGGCCGGTGATCGCGACCATCGGCACGGAGTCCATGGCCGCGTCGGCGATCGGGGTGACGAGGTTGGTGGCACCGGGACCCGAGGTGACCATGCAGACGCCGACCTTGCCCGTGGCCTGCGCGTAACCGGTGGCCGCGTGGCCCGCGCCCTGCTCGTGCCGGACCAGGATGTGGCGGACCCGGGTGGAGTCCATCAGCGGGTCGTAGGCCGGGAGAATGCAGCCGCCGGGGAGGCCGAATACCGTGTCGGCCCCGACTTCCTCGAGAGAACGAATGAGGGACTGCGCGCCCGTGAGGTGCTCAACGGAGGCGGCGGGCGATCCGCCGTTACGGGCCCGCGGCTGGGGATGGTGGGCCCCGGTGGCCTGCTCGGTCATCGGCATTCTCTTCTCGAAGCTGAGGTTTTTGCGAGTGTTTTACGACGTTTTGCCTGGTCCGGTGCAACAAAAAACCCCTCGTGCCGTGAGGCAAGCGAGGGGAGCGCGCCGGTGCGGTCCGCAGAGTGTCATGGAGTGACCCTGCTTCAGCCGACGCGCTTTCCAAGTACGAGAATTCGGGTGCGCATGGCATTGACCCTCTCTCCGACGCACGCGGGGTGTCAAGTGGGTGGGACGGGTGTCTCACCATGTGAACCCGTCAGCGACGGGATCGAGCCGCCCGCCAGGACGGGCTGTGCGGGCACCCCGCCGGGCACCGGAAACGTACCGCGGGCCAGGGCGCGGCGCAGGCGGTATTCGTCGAGAGGTCCGGAAAAGGCCGCGCCCTGGCCGTGCGTACACCCCATGGCGCGCAGGGCGAGGACCTGTTCCGGGACGTCGACGCCGTCCGCCACGGACTGCATGCCGAGGTCGCAGGCGATCCGCAGCAGCCCGCTGGTGATCTTGTGCAGCCGGGCCGACTCCACGACGCCCTCCACCAGGCCCCGGTCCAGCTTGAGCACGTCGATGGGGAGCCGGCGCAGGGCGTTGATCGCCGCATACCCGCTGCCGAAGCCGTCGAGGGCGATCCGCACCCCGAGGCGGCGCAGGGCGGCCAGGCGCTGTTCCAGCTCCTCGAAGGAGACCCGGGGATCGCTGTCCGCGACCTCGATCATCAGCGCCCCCGACGGCAGCCCGTACCGCGTGAGCAGCGCCTCGACGGAGCCGGCCGGGAAGCCCCGGTCGAGCAGCCTGCGGGCCGGGAGGCGGACCGCCACCGGGACGGGGTGGCCGGACCCGGCCCGGTCGGCGGCCTGCTCGACGGCCTCCTCCAGGAGCCAGCGGCCGAGCTCGGCGGTGCGGTCGCTGTCCTCGGCGATCCGGAGGAACTCGGCGGGCGTGAAGAGGATGCCCTGGGCGGATCGCCAGCGGGCCTGGGCGGCGACGGCCGCGACCGTGCCGGTGGCCAGGTGGACGACGGGCTGGTGGAGCAGCGTGAACTCGCCGTCGCGCAGGGCGCCGCGCAGCCGGGTCGCCAGCTCGGAGCGGCGCACCACGTCGGCCTGCATCTGGGGGGCGTACAGCTCGACGCGGTTCTTGCCGCCGGCCTTGGCGCGGTACATCGCGAGGTCCGCGTTGCGCATGAGGTCGTTGGGGCTGATGCCGGGTTCGGCGAAGGCGACGCCGATGGAGGCCGTGACGCGCACCTCGCCGGCGCCGATGCGGTACGGCTCGGAGAGCGTGAGGCGAAGCCGGTCGGCGATCTCGTGGACCTGGCACTCGCGGGCGTCCTGCTCGCGACCCGCGTCGCCGACGATGAGGGCGGCGAACTCGTCGCCCCCGAGGCGGGCGGCGGTGTCCCCGGCCCGGACGGACTCCTGGAGGCGGCGGGCGGCCTGGACGAGGAGCTCGTCGCCCGCCTGGTGGCCGAGCCGGTCGTTGGCCGCCTTGAAGCCGTCCAGGTCGATGAAGAGAACGGCGGTGCCGGCGTCCCCGGCCCGGCGGCCGCCGAGGGCCTGGCGGACCCGGGAGGTGAACAGGGCCCGGTTGGGCAGGTCGGTGAGCGGGTCGTGCTCGGCGTTGTGCTGCAACTGGGCCTGGAGGCGGACCCGTTCGGTGACGTCCCGGCTGTTGAGGATCAGGCCGCCCTGGTGGCGGTTGACGGTGGACTCGACGTTGAGCCAGTCGCCGGTGCCGGAGCGGAAGCGGCACTCGATGCGGGTGGCGGGCTCCTCGCCGGGCGGCGCTGCCAGGAAGCGGCGCACCTCGTGGACGACGCGGCCGAGGTCGTCGGGGTGGATGATCGAGGACAGCTCGGCGCCGACCAGCTCGTCCGCGTCGCGCCCGTAGACACCGGCGGCGGCGGGGCTGACGTAGCGCAGGACGCCGCTGGGGGCGGCGATCATGATGACGTCGCTGGAGCCCTGCACCAGGGACCGGAAGTGGTTCTCCTTCTGGGCCAGTTCCTGGGTGAGGGCGATGTTGTCGACGAGCATGATGCCCTGCCGGACGACGAGCGCGAGCACCACCGTGCACCCGGTGAAGACGACGACGCGGTCCACGCGGCGGCCCTCGATGACGTTGTACAGGATGCCCAGGGTGCAGACGGCGGCGGCGAGATACGGCGTCAGCGCGGCCAGTGAGCCGGCGATGGGGCGGCTGGTGGGGCGCGGGGCGTCCCGGTCGGCGTCCGCGACAGCGTTGTCCGCGTCCCGGGCGGCGCCCCAGGGGGCGTAAGCCAGGAGCAGCGAGCCGGCGAACCAGCCGGCGTCGAGCAACTGCCCGGAGTGGTAGGTCTGGCGCAGCAACGGCGAGGTGAACAGGGCGTCGCACAGGACGGTGAGGGCGAGCGCGGCGATGGCGGTGTTCACCGCGGCCCGGTTGACGCTGGAGCGCCGGAAGTGCAGTGCGAGGACCATCGAGACGAGCACGATGTCCAGCAGGGGGTAGGCCAGCGAGAGGGCCGCGCGAGCCACGCTGCCGCCCTCGGCGTCCGCCACGTGCGCGGTGTGGGCGAGGGCGAGGCTCCAGGACAGGGTGAGGAGCGAGCCGCCGATCAGCCAGGCGTCCAGGGCGAGGCAGACCCAGCCGGCGCGTGTGACGGGCCTCTTGGCGAGGACGAGGAGCCCGACGATGGCGGGCGGCGCGAAGCAGAGGAAGAAGAGGTCGGCGAGTGAGGGGCTCGGGACCTGGACGGCTCGCACGCACTCGTACCACCCCCAGACGGCGTTGCCGCACGAGGCCATCAGCGAGGAGAGCGCGAACAGCAGCCAGGCCGGCCGGAAGCGGATGTCGGCGGCGCGGGCGAAGAGGAAGCAGGAGACGGCGGCGGCGAGGGCGGCGGCGCTGAGGCCGAAGTCCCCCATGAACAGGGCGACCTGGGCCGATCCCCAGCCGGTGGCCGCACCCACCGCGTATCCCCCGCAGACGAGGCCGAGGGTGAGCTGCGGGAGCAGCGCGGAGGCGCGGCCCGTCCCGGACTCCCGGGCGAGGAGCGCTCCGCGGGTGCTCACCGGGGCGCTCACCGCGGCCCTCCCGCGGTCCCCGGCCGCCGGCGGCGCCGGATCACCGCACCCTCCGCCGGCCGCCGTTCGCCCTGCCGTGCCCGGTCGTTCGCCCATCGGCCGTCCATCGCCCGTCGCCCCCTCGCGTGTGGCTGGCTCCCCGGCGCCGTCCCTGCCACGGCGCAGCACCCCTTTCGGGACGATACACCAGACTCGTCACTCAGGGACATAGTTCCTCTACTCTCCGTGACGACCTGGGACGTTGTGGCCACAGAGGGGAGCCGGACGTGGCCGGTGCGTGGTCAGCCGGTGGTGCGTACGACGTTCTCCAGCGGCTGCCCCGCGGCGAAGCGGGTGAGCTGTCCGGCGATCAGCCGCCGGGCGCGCGGCAGGAACGCGGAGGTGCTGCCGCCCACGTGCGGGGTGATGAGGACGTTCGGAGCATGCCAGAGGGGGTGGCCGGACGGCAGCGGTTCGGGGTCGGTGACGTCGAGGGCGGCGCGCAGTCGGCCGGACTCGAGTTCGGAGAGCAGGGCCCCGGTGTCGACGACCGGGCCGCGCGCGACGTTGACCAGGAGTGCCCCGTCCCGCATCGCCGCGAGGAAGTCCGCGCCCGCCAGCCCCTGTGTGGAGGGGTTCAACGGGGTGGACAGGATGACCACATCGGCCTCGGGCAGCAGGGCGGGCAGGTCGTCGAGCGTGTGTACGGGGCCGCGTGCGGTTGTCCGCGCGGAGCGCGCGACGCGTGCGACCCGCGCGCACTCGAACGGCGCGAGCCGGTCCTCGATGGCCGAGCCGATCGACCCGTAGCCCACGATCAGCACGGACTTGTCGGCGAGCGCCGGGTAGAAGCCGGACCGCCACTCCTCCTCGTCCTGGCCGTGCACGAAGCCGGGGAACCCGCGCAGCGAGGCCAGGATCAGCGCGAGGGTCAGCTCGGCGGTGGACGCCTCATGGACGCCCTTGGCGTTGCACACCCGTACCCCGGCGGGCAGTCCCGCGAGGCCGGGTTCGACGTGGTCCGTGCCCGCCGACAGCGTCTGCACGACCTGGACCCGGCTCATCTCCCCGAGCGGCCGGACCGCGATCTCCATGCCCTTCATGTAGGGGACGACGTAGTAGGCGCAATCGGCCGGGTCGGCCGGGAAGTCCTCGGCACCGTCCCAGAAGTGGTATGTCAGCCCCTCGGGGAGCCCGTCGATCTCCTCGGCGGGGAGCGGCAGCCAGACCTCGGGGGCGGGGGCGGAATGCGTGGTGGAAGTCATGGTCAGGAGGCTATGCGAAGCCCGCCGGGGCGCAGAGGTTAGGTTGTTGGGCGGTGCGAGGCCGTGTCCGTGCGGTCCCGTCGTACGCCCGAAGGCCGTGGCCCGCGGCGTCTGGTGCATCCCCGAGTTCTCGGCTTCGCTCGAACAGGGGAGACCCCACTTCTCAGCGTGCCGGCCGCGATCCCCCGCACTGGACGTACTCGGGATCTCGGCCGGTGCGGCGAGAGTGCGTGCCAGGCGTCGCGGGCCAGACGGGAGTGCACGGACACGGCCTAGGGAGGGGTTCGGGAGTTGGAGCGCAGGAGTCTCGGTGCGGCGGCGCTCGCCGTGGGCGCGGTCGGTCTCGGCTGCATGCCGATGAGCTGGGCGTACAGCGCCTCCCGGCAGCGGGGCGACCGCGCGCTGCGGGCGGTGCACGCGGCGCTGGACGCGGGGGTCGATCTGCTCGACACCGCTGACATGTATGGGCCGTTCACCAACGAGCTGCTGGTGGGGCGCGCGCTGAAGGGGCGCCGGGCGCAGGCGTTCGTGTCCACCAAGTGCGGGCTGCTGGTGGGTGATCAGCACATCGTGGCCAACGGCAGGCCCGGTTATGTGCGGCGGGCCTGCGACGCCTCGCTGCGGCGGCTGCGGACCGATGTGATCGACCTGTACCAGCTGCACCGCGCCGACCCCGAGGTGCCCGTCGAGGAGACGTGGGGCGCGATGGCGGAGCTGGTCGGCGCGGGCAAGGTGCGGGCGCTGGGGCTGTGCGCGGTCGGTGCGCGGGCGTCGCGGCGGCCTGGTGCGCGGATGCATGACGGAACGATCCGGCAGCTGGAGCGCGTGCAGCAGGTCTTCCCGGTCAGCGCCGTCCAGGCCGAGCTGTCGGTGTGGTCGCCGCAGGCGCTGGAGTCGCTGCTGCCGTGGTGCGCGGACCGGGGCATCGGCTTCCTGGCCGCGATGCCGCTGGGCAACGGCTTCCTGACGGGCACGCTGACGCCGGGCCAGGGGTTCGAGCCGGAGGATCTGCGGGCCAGGCATCCCCGGTTCACGGCCGAGATGATGGCGGCGAACCAGCCGCTGGTGGTGGGGCTGCGCCGGGTCGCCGAGCGGCACGGGGCGACGCCCGCGCAGGTGGCCCTGGCCTGGGTGCTGCACCAGGGGCCGCAGGTGGTGCCGGTGCCGGGCACCAAGCGGGAGGACTGGGCCGTGGAGAACGCGGCAGCGGCCGGTCTCACCCTGACGGAACGGGACCTGGCCGAGATCGACCGGCTGCCGGCGGCGCGCGAGTCCTGGGACTAGCCGGTCCGGAAAGCGCCCCGGTCTGCGCCCGCTCGGTGTAAGAACAGGGGAAAGGCGGCAGTTGAAGGGACAGGGTGCGGTGTTCGGATCAGTGCAGGGCCCCGAGGGGCGTCAAACGGGGCACGGCCGGGGCGGCCCGGGGGCGCGACGGGGCACGGTGGCCGTGCTGGCGGCCGGCGCCCTGCTGCTGGCCGCGGGGTGCTCCTCGCAGGGGAGCGCGGAGAGTTCGGCGGGCCGGGGCGCGAGTTCTCCGGCGCACTCCCCCTCCGCCTCGCCCCGGAAGTCCGCCTCCCCGTCGCCGTCCGTCTCGCGCCCCCCGGCCGACCAGCCGCCGGCCAAGGGCTCGGCGAAGGTGGTGTCGACGCTCACCGACGGGCTGAAGTCGCCCTGGGGCCTGGCGGCGCTGCCCGGCGGCGACCTCCTGGTGGGCTCCCGGGACAAGGGGACGATCACCCGGATCGACGCGGAGACCGGCAAGAAGAAGCTCCTCGGCACGGTCCCCGGAGTCGCCCCGGCCGGCGAGGGCGGGCTGCTGGGCCTCGCCGTCTCCCCCGACTTCGGCTCGGACCACCTGGTCTACGCGTACTTCACCACCGCGTCGGACAACCGCATCGCCCGCATGATCTACGACGAGAACGGCTCGCCCGGCCAGTTGCTGGGGGCCCCCGACACGATCCTGCGGGGCATCCCCAAGGGGCAGATCCACAACGGCGGCCGGATCGCCTTCGGCCCGGACCACATGCTCTACGCGGGCACGGGCGAGACGGGCGACGACGGCCGCGCCCAGGACAAGGAGTCGCTCGCGGGCAAGATCCTGCGCATGACGCCCGACGGTGAGCCGCTGCACGGCAACCCGGAGGCCGACTCCGTGGTGTATTCGTACGGGCACCGCAATGTGCAGGGGCTCGCCTGGGACGCGGAGAAGCGGCTGTGGGCCTCCGAGTTCGGCCAGGACACCTGGGACGAGCTGAACCTGATCGAGCCGGGCGGCAACTACGGCTGGCCGGACGTCGAGGGAACCGCGCACAAGGAGGGCTTCCGGGACCCGGTGGCCCAGTGGAAGACCTCCGAGGCGTCGCCGAGCGGCGTCGCCTACGTCAGGGGCTCCATCTGGATGGCCGGCCTGCGGGGCGAACGGCTGTGGCGCATCCCGCTGTCCCGCGAGGACGGGGCGGCGAAGGAGCCGCTGGCGGACCCGCAGGCCTTCCTGGAGGGCGAGTACGGGCGGCTGCGGACCGTGCTGGCGGCGGGCGGCGACAAGCTCTGGCTCGTCACGAGCGAGACGGACGGCCGGGGAACGCCGAAACCGGGCGACGACAGGATCCTGCTGGTGCAGGTGAGGTAACGGCGCCCCGGCGGTCCCGGCTCACCGGTGCTCCGGCACCGGGTACAGCCGCAGCCGGTGGGCCAGTGCGGCGGCCTCGCCGCGGCCGGCGACGCCCAGCTTGGCCAGGATGTTGGAGACGTGGACGCTCGCGGTCTTCGGCGAGATGTACAGCTCCTCGGCGATGCGGCGGTTGGTGAGCCCGGCGGCGACCAGCCGGTGGACGTCCTGCTCGCGCGGGGTCAGCCCGAAGGACTCCACGGCGGCGGCCGCGGCCCGCAGCTGCTCCTCGGAGGGGTCCCGGACGGGCCCGCGCTCGTCCGGGACGACGACCGCGGCCGGTATCTCCTCCGCCTCGCCGCCCGCACCGGTCAGCGCGACGCGGGCGCGGCCGGCCAGCAGTTCGATGGTCCCGGTGAGCGGGCGGGCCCCGAGGCGCACCGCGGTGGCGTGCGCCTCGCGGAGCAGGCCCGTGGCGGCGGCCCGGTCCGTGGAGGCGACGAGCAGGGCCTCCGCCCAGCGGTGCCGGATCTGCGCCAGTTCGTACGGGCGGTTCAGCGGGTCGAACGCCCGGGCGGCACGCTCCCAGAGGTCCGGGGTGTCGGTGCCCTCGGCCCTGGCCAGCTCCGCCTCGACGAGCAGGACGTAGCCGGACCAGACCGGGACGAGGGCCGGCAGCCGCTTGAGGTGGCTGCGGACCAGGGCGAGGATCGCCGGCCGGCCCGGTTCGGTGGCGGGCAGGCCCCGGGCGTCGGCCTCGGCCGCCGCGACGGCGTGCAGCATCGGGAAGGCGTAGCGCTGGGTGCCGGTCGGGAAGCCCTCGGCGGCCTGGGCCTCGAAGGCGGCGCGTGCCTCGGGCAGGCGGCCCTGCTGCGCGGCGATCTGGATGGCGTGCCGTACGGGGTTGATGAAGTGCTGCGGCTGGGGGTCACTGGAGCCGAAGCAGCGGCGGGTCAGGGCCAGTTGCCGTTCGGCCTCGGCGAAGTCGCCGCGGGCCAGGGCGATCTCGGTGCGACGGGCGGCGACCAGGCCCTGGGACTTGCGGGACAGCGACTTGCGGGCGGCTGCCTCGGTGGTGGCCAGCGATTCGTCCCAGCGGCCCAGCGAGAACAGGGACATCGCCTGGTTGGTACGGACCCAGGCCTCGATGTCCGCGACGCCGTGCTCGTGGCAGACGCGGATGCCGTGGTCGGCGGCGGCCACCGCCTCCAGGGAGCGGCCCATCGCCTCCAGCGTGGAGGGGAGGTTGATGCCTGCCCGGCCCATGACGTCGATGAGGCCCAGCTCGTCGGCCCGGTCGCGGACGGCGTACATCTCGGCGATGCCCTCGTCCACGGCGCCCGCGTCCGCGTTGAGCCAGCCGCGGGTGAGCCGGGCGTGCAGCTCGATGTACTCGTCGCCGACGAGCTGGGCGTACTCCACGGCCCGCTCGGCGGCGGCCAGGGTGTCGGCGCCGGGGCGGTGCAGGGCGCCCCAGCCGGCGACCAGCATCAGGACGAACGCGTGCACCTTCGACGGGGGCAGACCCCGGACCAGGCTCTCGGCCGTGGCCAGTTCCTCCCAGCCGTCGCCGCGCGTGAGGTCCTGGACCAGGCGGGAGCGCTGGACCCAGAACCAGGCGGCGCGCAGCGCGTCGTCCTCGCCCTCCAGGATGCGCAGGGCCTTCTTGCAGATGGCGAAGGCCCGTTCGCGCTCGCCGCCGAGCCGGGCGGCGACGGTGGCCTCGGCCATCAGGTCGAGATAGGTCAGGGGTGCGGAGGCGTCCCGGCCGCAGGTGGGGTACACCTCGGCGTAGTCGATGGGGCGCAGCGTGCTCCGTACGTCCTCCGGGGCGTCGTCCCACAGCTCCAGCGCCCTTTCCAGCAGGCGCAGTTGCTCGGCGTAGGCGTTGCGGTGGCGGGCCCGTACGGATGCCTTGAGGACGGCGGGCAGCGCCTTGGCCGGGTCGTGCGCGCCGTACCAGTAGCTGGCGAGGCGGGTGGCGCGCTCCGCGTCGCAGACGAGGCCCGGGTCGGCCTCCAGGGCTTCCGCGTAACGGCGGTTGAGGCGGGAGCGCTCGCCGGGCAGCAGGTCGTCGCTGACGGCCTCGCGGACCAGGGAGTGGCGGAAGCGGTAGCCGTCGCCCTCCGGGGTGGTGAGCAGCAGATTGGCGCCGACGGCGGTGCGCAGGGCCTCGATGAGGTCGTCCTCGGCGAGTCCGGCGACGGCGGCCAGCAGCTCGTACTCGACGGCTGAGCCGCCCTCGGCGACGATCCTGGCGACCTTCTGGGCGTCGGCGGAGAGGGTCTCGACGCGGACGAGGAGCAGGTCGCGCAGCGAGTCGGGCAGGCCGTCACCGGCTCCGCTGCCGCACTCCAGGGTGCAGACGAGCTCCTCGACGAAGAAGGCGTTGCCGTCGGAGCGCTCGAATATCTCGTCCACCAGGGCGGGTTCGGGGGTGCCGGCGAGGATGCCGGCGAGCTGGCGGCGGACCTCGGAGCGGTTGAACCGGGCGAGTTCGATGCGGCGGACGGTGCGCAGCCGGTCGATCTCGGCGAGGAGGGGGCGCAGCGGGTGGCGGCGGTGGATGTCGTCGGCGCGGTAGGTGCCGACGACCACGAGGCGGCCGCTGCGCAGGGTGCGGAAGAGGTAGGCGAGGAGGTGGCGGGTGGAGGAGTCCGCCCAGTGCAGGTCCTCCAGGACGAGGACGACGGCCCGGTCGGCGGAGAGGCGCTCCAGGAGCCGGACGGTCAGTTCGAAGAGGCGGGCGGTGCCGAGCTCGTCGGAGCCGTCGCGGCCGGGCTCGCCCAGCTCGGGCAGGAGCCGGGCCAGTTCGCCCTCCTGGCCGGCGCAGGCGGCGGCCATCTCCTCCGGCAGGACGCGGCGCAGGGCGCGCAGGGCCGTGGAGAAGGGGGCGTACGGCAGTCCGTCGGCGCCGATCTCGACGCAGCCCCCGACGGCGACGACGGCGTCGCGGCGGGCGGCGACGGCGAGGAACTCCTCGACCAGCCTGGTCTTGCCGACCCCCGCCTCACCGCCGATGAGCAGGGCCTGCGGTTCGCCGCAGAACCCTCCGGCCGCACCGGAGGGTTCCGTGGTGGCGCGGGCGAGCGCGCCGGTGAGCGAGTTGAGTTCGCCGGTGCGGCCGACGAACACGGGGCTGACTGACCTGGTCTCCACCCGGCTGAGCATCGCACACAGGTCCGACAGTGAGGACGGAATTATCCGGGGGTCGAGAGGCCCCCGGCCCCGGTCCACGACGGGCCCTACGCGGCGTGCGTGAACCGGTCCCGTATCCCGCTGGTACTCACCGTCCTTCCGGACTCCTCGCGGGCGGTCCGGCGGGCGGCGCGGCGGCTGCGGTTAGCCTCACCGGCGAGGCGCTCGAGGGAGGCGCGGCGCAGGAGTTCGGCGTGCATGATCTTGTGGAGCTCGTACTCGAACATGGGGTGTCCCCTTGAGTGAGGGCCCTTCCGGGCCTCGGTGGCGGCAGTTCCTCTGCCGTGCCACCACTCTCGTCCCCCAGGGGGGTGCGCCACATCGGGCGTCTTCCGCATCTGTGGACCGCGGACGCCTTAGGCCCGGGGCCCCACCACCGCCCAGGACCGGTGAATACACCCGGACATGCCTTAGTACGTGGTTCCGGGGCCCCGGAACCGTCCTATCCGGCCGTGGTGGGCAGGGCCACGATGAGGTCGAAGTACATGGCCACGGAGATGAGTACGCCGAGCGCGCCGAGGGCGATGCCGCCGCGGGCCACCGCGCGGACCCAGCCGGCCTGCGGCTGCCGGGCCGGGGCGCCGAACGCGGGCCGGACCAGGACGTAGGTGCCGACGAGCAGGGCGAGCAGCCCGAAGAGGCCGTTGACCAGGGAGGTGGCGTGCCAGGCGTCGCCGTATATCTCGTTGATCTGCTGGGCGGCCGAGCCGCCGGAAGAGGTCTTGATCTGGCCGATCAGGGTCTCGCGCTCGGCGGCGACCCGGCCGCTCCAGGCGCCGGTGAGCGCGACGACGCCGAGCCCGGCGGAGACGACCGCGGCGGACGCGGCGGCGAGCCGCCCGGAGGACTCCTCGTCGGTGTCTTCGGCGTCGTCGTCATAGTTGCCGGCGGCAGCGGCGCCGGCGGCGGCCTCCGTGTCAGCGGTCTGTTCGTCCGGCGCGCCGGCCCCCGGCCCCCTCTCGTCCCGGTCCTGCTGTTCCGGATTCTCCGCGGTCACGCGGTCGGCCCCGGCGGCCGTCTTCTCGGTCGTGCTGTCGGTGGTCTTCTCGCCGTCGGCGACGGCTTCGGGCGTCGTGGGGTTCATGTGCCGCACGCTAGGTGCCGCAGATGAGAGGCCCCTTAACGAACCCCGTCACGTTGGAGCGCGGTCAGTGGACGCGCCGGGCCGGCTCCTCCTCGTACGTCCGCACCCCCGGCACCGGCGCCCGTGTCACCGGGCGGTCCGGCGGTTCGATGCTCAGGCGGGGCAGCCGGCGGTCCAGCCAGCCGGGCAGCCACCAGTTGGCGCCGCCCAGCAGGTGCATCAGGGCCGGGACGAGCAGGGTGCGCAGCACGAACGCGTCCAGGGCCACGGCCGCCGCCAGGGCGATGCCGAACATCGCGATGACGCGGTCGCCGCTGAGCACGAAGGCGAGGAACACCGAGATCATGATCACGGCCGCCGAGTTGATCACCCGGCTGGTCTCGGCGAGGCCCACCCGGACCGCGCGCCGGTTGTCGCGGGTCTCCAGCCACTCCTCGTACATCCGGCCGACCAGGAAGACCTGGTAGTCCATCGAGAGGCCGAAGAGCACGGAGACCATGATCACCGGCAGGAAGGGCTCGATGGGGCCCGCGCTGCCGAGGCCGAGCAGCTCGCTTCCCCAGCCCCACTGGAAGATCGCGACGACCACGCCGAACGACGAGGCGACCGCCGCGACGTTCATCGCCGCCGCCTTCAGCGGGATGCCGACGGACCGGAAGGCCATCAGCAGGAGCAGGCAGCCAAGCCCTATGACGACGCCGATGAACAGCGGCAGCTTGCCGATGATGATCTGCGCGAAGTCGTCGTAGCTGGCCGTCACCCCGCCCACATGGGTCTCCAGCGAGGTGTTGTCGGCGGCCTTCGGCAGGACGTCGGTGCGCAGCCGCTCGACGAGTTCGCTGGTCGCGCGGGACTGCGGGGAGGAGTCGGGGACGACGGTGACGTACGCGGTGTCGCCGGCCGCGTTGTACGTGACCGGGTGGGCCCACGCCACGCCGTCGACCGCGCGCAGGGTGGCCGGCAGGGCGTCCATCGCGAGCCGGTCGTCGGCGCCGTCCAGGTGCGCTGCGACGGTCAGCGGCCCGTTGACGCCGGGGCCGAAGCCGTCGGCGAGCAGGTCGTACGCCTGCCGGGTGGTGGCGGACTCCGCGTTGTTGCCCTGGTCCGAGCTGCCGAGGTGGAGCGAGAAGGTGGGCAGCGCGAGGACCAGCATCACCACGGCGGCGAGCGCGCCCAGCAGCTTGGGGTGCCGCTCGACGAACGCGGCCCAGCGGGCGGCGAAGCCGGTGGGGAGGTCGGGCCGCGGCCCGTGCTCGGCCAGCCGGGCCCGTTCGCGCCGGCTCAGCGCCCGCAGCCCGATGAGCGAGAGCAGGGCCGGCAGCAGGGTCACCGACGCGGCGACGGTCAGGACGACGGTGAGGGAGGCCGCGATGGCGACGCCGTTGAGGAAGCTCAGGCGCAGGATCAGCATGCCGAGCAGGGCGATGCAGACGGTGGCCCCGGCGAAGACGACGGCCCGCCCGGTCGTCGCGACCGCGTGCTGCGCGGCCTCGGGCACGGTCATGCCGCGCCGCAGCCCTCTGCGGTGCCGGGTGACGATGAACAGGGCGTAGTCGATGCCGACCCCGAGCCCTATCAGCATGCCGAGCATGGGCGCGAAGTCGGCGACGGTCATCACGTGCCCGAGCAGCATGATGCCCGCGTAGGCCGTGCCGACCGAGACGAGCGCGGTGGCGATGGGCAGCATGCTCGCGGCGAGCGAGCCGAAGGCGAGGAAGAGCACGACGGCCGCGACGACGACCCCGACGACCTCGCTGAGATGCGCGGCGTGCGCCTCGGTGAGCCCGACGGCCTGGCCGCCCAGCTCGACGCGCAGGTGCGGGCTCCCGGCGGCCTTCGCGGTGTCCACGACCGCCTGCACCTGCGCCACGGGGACGTCGTCGGCGCGCTTGTCGAAAGTGACGGTGGCGTACGCGGTGTGCCCGTCGGTGCTGATCTGCGCGCCGCCGGTGTCCGTGTACGGGCTCTCCACCGCCCCGACGCCCGGCAGCCGTTCGACGGCGTGCAGGGTGCGGGTCATCTTCTGCTCGACGTCGGTGGCCCGGACCGTGGAGTCCGCGGTGTGCCAGACGATGGTGTCGGTGTCGCCGCCGAGGTCGGTGAAGCCGCTCTTCAGCAGGTCGGCGGCGCGGCCGGACTCGGTTCCGGGCGCCTCGTAGTCGTTGGAGTAGGCGGGCCCCGCGAACCCCGCGGCGGCGGCCGTGCCGCCGAGGGCGAGCAGCCAGATGAGAACGGCGACGAGGCGGTGCGTGACGCACCAGCGGGCGATGGCTGCCAAGGGACGTGCTCCCTGCGGGTTCGTGGACCTTTACCCGCAGATAACACGATCTGCCCGCAAAAGTCGCATGACCTGAGAACGCCACTCTGACAGCAGAAGATGATCCTTTGTCCCTTTCGTGGCCATGGTCACAGGGCCCGGTCCCGGGTGAACCGGGGGGATGGGGCCCTGTGACCGGCGGCCCCGTCAGCCGGAGACGCTCGCCCGGCCGTTCTCGATGTGCCCCATCAGCCGCCGCCGGAAGCCGTTCTCGCCCTCGGCCGTGACCGCCAGGTCGTACCAGCCGTGCGCGTCGGCCGCCGAGTGCACGACCGTACGGCTGCGGCCCGGCTTGACGGTGACGTGACGGGTCCAGTTCCGCAGGTCGGCCTCGTCGACGTAGCCGAGCGGCCGCACCAGGAAGGTCAGGGTGCGGCGGCCGTTGTTGCGCAGCGTGAGGTGCAGATCGCGGTCGCGGGCGTCGACGCGGGTGGTGACCTCGGCGCCGCCTTCGGCCGGTCCCTCGAACTCGCGCCGGAAGCCGTTCGGCCCGGTCACCGTGAAGCGGTACGACCCGCCCGTCAGCGGGACGGTCCAGTGCCCGTCGCCCCGGACGTCCTGGTGCTGCGGGGCCGGGAACTCGCCCGCGTACGGGTACAGCGCGAAGTGTGCCGACGCCTTGCCGCTGTTGCCGAGCTCCACCCGCAGACCGCCGCGCGCCCGCCGGACCTGGGCGTCGGGCTGGTAGGGAAGCGGGCGCGCCGGGCGTACACCGGGCTCCTGCTCCGGCAGGTGCTGGACGGCGGGGGGCTTCGGCTGCCAGCGGCCGCTGAGCGGCGGGATCGCCCCGGGCCGCTCCACGGCGGGCTGCCGGCGCTGCCGGGTGAAGTCGAACGCGGAGGTGAGGTCACCGGTGACCCGCCGCCGCCAGTCGCTGATGTTGGGCTCCTCCACGCCCGTCCAGCGCTCCAGGAAGCGGATGACGGAGGTGTGGTCGAAGACCTCGGAGCAGACGTAACCGCCCACGGTCCACGGCGAGACGACGAGCATCGGCACCCGGATGCCGAGGCCGGTCGGGCGGCCCTCCCACTCCTCGTCGGTCACGCCGGGGGGCGCGACGGGCGGCGGGACGTGGTCGAAGAAGCCGTCGTTCTCGTCGTAGTTGATCAGCACGGCGGTGTGCCGCCAGACTTCCGGGTGCTTGCCGAGCGCGTCGAGGATCTTGTAGACGACGGTGGCGCTGTGCACCGGCGAGGAGACGCTCGGGTGCTCGGAGTCGACGGCCGACGGGACCAGGTAGGAGACCTCCGGCAGCTTGCCGGCCGCCACGTCCTTGGCGAACTCCTCGGCCAGCGTCCCGGTCGGCACCCGGCGCAGCGCCCGTTCGAACAGACTGCGCTCCTGCCGGGTTAGGGTGGCCACGCCCTGCTCCAGGAGCCCGAGCAGCCGCGCCCGTTCGGCCTCGGAGGCGTCCCGGACCTGCGCGTAGAAGGACTCCATGTACGTGTGGCCGCCGGTCTTGGCCAGGGCCTTGCGGGCGACGGCCTTGAAGGTGGCGTAGAACTCGATCTGGTTGTCGGTGAAGTTCTCCCACTCGGTATACGTGCGCCAGCTGCGCCCGGCCTTCTCCAGCCGCTCGGCGTAGGTGGACCAGTCGTAGCCGGGATGCGTGCCCTCGTCGTACGCGTCGTTGCCGACGGCCCGCTTCCCGTTCGGCTCGAAGCCGGTCTTCCCGCTCCACAGGTGGTTGCGGTTGGGGCTGGTGGAGCTGTGGATCGAGGAGTGGTACGCGTCGCAGACGGTGAAGGTGTCGGCCAGCTCGTAGTGCAGCGGGATGTCGCGGCGGTCGTAGTACGCCATCGTGGCCGCGGTCTTGGCGCTGATCCAGCCGTTCATCCAGCCGCCGCCCCAGGCCTTCGCGCCGCCGTTCCAGGAGTGGTCGAGGGCGCCGATGTACTGGAGGTCCCTCTTCTGCTCCTCGGCCGCGCCGCGCACCGGGAAGGGCAGCACGGTGGAGCCGGCCGCGCCGGGCTGCTCGAACACCGTCGTACCGGTGGGCAGTTCGACGGCGTTGCGGTCGCCGAAGCCGCGTACGCCGCGCAGGGTGCCGAAGTAGTGATCGAAGGAACGGTTCTCCTGCATCAGGATCACCACGTGCCTGATGTCCCGCAGCCCCCCGCCACCGGGCCCCGCGTGGGCGGGCTGCGCGGCGATGGCGGCCTGGAGCGACGGCGGCAGGAACGATCCCGCCGCGGCGGCGCCGAGCGCGCCGCCGCCCAGCGCGAAGAGCCGTCGCCGTGACATGTCCGTGGTCAAAAGAGCCTCCCCATTCCGGTGGTTACAGCGGGGAAGCTATGCAGGCCGGGTGGCGCGGGGAAGGACTGCGCGCGGACCGGTGGTTAACGTCCAACAGGTCCGCCCAAAAGTCCAAGCATGCCCGAGGGGCGGTGTTCCAGGTCCGGAGACCGGGAACACCGCCCCTCGGGGCCGTACGGGAAGGGCTCAGCCCTCGACGCCGAGCTTCTCCAGGATCAGCTCGCGCACCCGCGCCGCGTCCGCCTGGCCGCGGGTCGCCTTCATGACCGCGCCGACCAGCGCGCCGGCCGCCGCGACCTTGCCGCCGCGGATCTTGTCCGCGATCGCCGCGTTGCCCGCGATGGCCTCGTCCACGGCGGTGGACAGGGCGCCCTCGTCGGAGACGACCTTCAGGCCGCGCTTCTCGACGACGGTGTCCGGGTCGCCCTCGCCGGCGAGCACGCCGTCCAGGACCTGTCGGGCCAGCTTGTCGTTGAGGTCGCCCGCGGCGACGAGCTCGGCGACCCGGGCGACCTGCGCCGGGGTCACGGGCAGCTCGTCGAGGCCGCGGCCGGTCTCGTTGGCGTTGCGGGCCAGCTCGCCCATCCACCACTTGCGGGCCTGGTCCGACGGGGCGCCCGCCTCGGTCGTGGCGACGATCAGGTCGACCGCGCCCGCGTTGAGGATGGACTGCATGTCGTGCTCGGAGACGCCCCACTCCTCCTTGAGCCGGGCGCGGCGCAGCCTCGGCAGCTCCGGGAGGCCGCCCCGCAGCTCCTCGACCCACTCACGGGCCGGGGCGACCGGCACCAGGTCGGGCTCGGGGAAGTAGCGGTAGTCCTCGGCGTTGTCCTTGATGCGGCCGGCCGTGGTGGAGCCGTCCTCCTCGTGGAAGTGCCGGGTCTCCTGGATGATCGTGCCGCCGGAGTTCAGCACCGCGGCGTGGCGCTGGATCTCGAAGCGGGCGGCCCGCTCGACGGAACGCAGCGAGTTCACGTTCTTCGTCTCGGAGCGCGTACCGAACTGCTCGGTGCCGTTCGGGCGCAGCGACAGGTTGACGTCGCAGCGCATCTGGCCCATCTCCATGCGGGCCTCGGAGACGCCGAGCGCCTTGATGAGCTCGCGCAGCTCGGCCACGTACGCCTTGGCGACCTCGGGGGCCCGTGCGCCCGCTCCCTCGATCGGCTTGGTGACGATCTCGATGAGCGGGATGCCCGCGCGATTGTAGTCGAGCAGGGAGTGGGACGCGCCGTGGATACGGCCGGTGGCGCCGCCGACGTGCGTCGACTTGCCGGTGTCCTCCTCCATGTGGGCGCGCTCGATCTGCACCCGGAAGATCTCGCCGTCCTCCAGCTGGACGTCCAGATAGCCGTCGTAGGCGATCGGCTCGTCGTACTGGGAGGTCTGGAAGTTCTTCGGCATGTCCGGATAGAAGTAGTTCTTCCGGGCGAAGCGGCACCACTCGGCGATCTCGCAGTTCAGCGCGAGACCGATCTTGATCGCGGACTCGACGCCGATCGCGTTGACGACCGGCAGCGCGCCGGGCAGACCGAGGCAGACCGGGCAGGTCTGCGAGTTGGCGTCCTGCTTCAGCTCGGTCGAGCACCCGCAGAACATCTTCGTCTTGGTGCCGAGCTCCACGTGGACCTCGAGGCCCATGACGGGGTCGTACGTCGCGAGGGCGTCCTCGTACGACTCCAGGTCGATGACAGTCACGGAAAACTTTCCCTCTCAGCCCAGCAGTACGTCGTCGTCGCCGAGACGCTTCAGTTCGCGATAGAGGATCGCGAGACCGGTGGCGATGGCGGCTGCGGACACGGCGGCGTCGATGAGGCGCAGCGTGTCGTTGTCCGAGCGGGCCAGCTTCGCCTGCTTGGCGACGCTGAGCGCCCCGAAGGCGGTGGTCGCCATCGACACGTAGAGCCCGGTCTTCGACTTCTTGAAGTTCTTGGCCTTCTTGGTCATGGCGCTCATAGCGAAGGTGCCTCCTCGATCAGCGGGTGTCCCCACTTTTCCACGAAAGCGGCCTCGACGGCGGCTCCGACCCTGTAGAGCCGGTCGTCCTTCATGGCGGGGGCGATGATCTGCAGCCCGACCGGAAGGCCGTCCTCGGGCGCCAGGCCGCAGGGCAGCGACATGGCGGCGTTGCCGGCCAGGTTGGTCGGGATGGTGCACAGGTCGGCCAGGTACATCGCCATCGGGTCGTCGGCGCGCTCGCCGATCGGGAAGGCGGTGGTGGGCGTGGTCGGCGAGACGATCACGTCGACCTGCTCGAATGCCCGCTCGAACTCGCGGGTGATCAGCGTGCGGACCTTCTGCGCCGAGCCGTAGTACGCGTCGTAGTAGCCGGAGCTGAGCGCGTACGTGCCGAGGATGATGCGGCGCTTGACCTCGTCGCCGAAGCCGGCCTCGCGGGTGAGCGCGGTGACGTCCTCGGCGGACTTGGTGCCGTCGTCCCCGACGCGCAGGCCGTAGCGCATGGCGTCGAACCGGGCGAGGTTCGAGGAGCACTCGGACGGCGCGATCAGGTAGTACGCCGACAGCGCGAGGTCGAAGGTCGGGCAGTCCAGCTCGACGACCGTGGCGCCGAGCGACTTCAGCAGCTCGACGGACTCGTTGAAGCGCTGGACGACCCCGGCCTGGTAGCCCTCGCCGGAGAACTGCTTGACGACGCCGACGCGCATGCCCTGGACGGAGCCGTTGCGCGCGGCCTCCACGACCGGCGGGACCGGCGCGTCGATCGACGTCGAGTCCATCGGGTCGTGTCCGGCGATCGCCTCGTGCAGCAGCGCCGCGTCCAGGACCGTGCGGGCGCAGGGGCCGCCCTGGTCGAGGGAGGACGAGAAGGCGACCATGCCGTAGCGGGAGACCCCGCCGTAGGTGGGCTTGACGCCGACCGTGCCGGTGACGGCCGCGGGCTGGCGGATGGAGCCGCCGGTGTCCGTGCCGATGGCGAGCGGGGCCTCGAAGGAGGCGAGGGCGGCGGCGGAGCCGCCGCCGGAGCCGCCCGGGATGCGGGTGAGGTCCCAGGGGTTGCCGGTGGGGCCGTAGGCGCTGTTCTCGGTGGAGGACCCCATGGCGAACTCGTCCATGTTGGTCTTGCCGAGGATGACGACGTCGGCGGCCTTCAGCTTCTGCGTGAGGGTCGCGTCGTACGGCGGGATCCAGCCCTCGAGGATCTTCGAGCCGACGGTGGTCGGCATGTCCTTCGTGGTGAAGATGTCCTTGAGCGCGAGCGGGACGCCGGCCAGCGGGCCGAGCTTCTCGCCGGCCGCCCTCTTGGCGTCCACGGCGCGGGCCTGGGCGAGCGCGCCCTCGCGGTCGACGTGCAGGAAGGCGTGCACCTTCTCGTCGACGGCGTCGATCCGGGCCAGGTGGGCCTCGGTGACCTCGACGGCGGTGAGCTCGCCGGAGGCGATCTTCGCGGCGATCTCGGCCGCGGTGAGCTTGATGATGCTGCTGATGTCCGTCATGGCAGTCAGTCCTCCCCCAGGATCTGCGGCACCTTGAAACGCTGCTGCTCCTGGGCCGGGGCGCCGGAGAGCGCCTGCTCGGGGGTGAGAGACGGACGGACGACGTCCGCCCGCATGACGTTCGTCAGCGGCAGCGGGTGGGAGGTCGGCGGTACGTCTTGGTCGGCGACCTCGGAGACGCGGGCGACCGCGCCGATGATGTCGTCGAGCTGACCGGCGAAGTGATCGAGCTCTTCGCCCTTCAGCTCCAGACGCGCCAGCCGGGCGAGGTGGGCGACCTCCTCGCGCGTGATGCCAGGCATGCAGCGATCCTCAGGGGTTGGTGTGTGGTTGGCCGGGGGCCGGCGGCACATTTCCACCGTCCGTCCGGAGGACGGGCCGCGCGGCGTCCGGCGCGTGCGCTCGCAAGGCGCCGGAGCGCCCTCGTGGCGGAGCCACTCGGGCGTTTCGGCAACGCGGCGAGCGTGCGTGCCAGGCGTCGCGCGGCAGGTGGGAATGTGCCGCCGGCCCCCAATCCTATGGGGTCGGCCACGTGCCCGAGGACAGGGTTTCTACGTGGTCGCCGGGCGCGGGCCCGTCGTGCGGCCGGAGGGGCGCTGCTCCAGCTCCGGCACCGGGGCCGCGGTCGTCGTGCCGGAGGCCGCGGCGGCGGCCGCAGCGGCCGCGGCCGCCAGCTCGGCCGGGCGGCGCCAGCCGTGCTCGCCCCGGGCCCGCAGCCAGGCGGTCGTCTCCTGGGGCGGCATCGCGGCGGCCACCAGCCAGCCCTGGACCGCGTCGCACCGCAGGTCCCGCAGCCGCTCCCAGGTCTCGTCGTCCTCGACGCCCTCGGCCACGACCAGCAGCCCGAGCGAGTGGGCCAGGTCGATGGTGCAGCGGACGATCTCCGCGTCCTCGTGGTCGATGGCGAGCCGGGCCACGAAGGACCGGTCGATCTTCAGCTCGCTGACCGGCAGACGGCGCAGATGGACCAGCGAGGAGTACCCGGTGCCGAAGTCGTCGAGGGACATCTTGACGCCGTGCCCGGTCAGCCCGGCGAGCGTGTCCGCCGCCCGCTGCGGGTCCTCCAGGAGCACGTGTTCCGTTATCTCCAGCTGGAGCGCTCCCGCCGGGACGCCGTGCCGGGCGAGCCGGGCCGCGACGCCGCCGGCGAACCCGGGGGTGTGGACGTCGCGCGGCGAGACGTTGACCGCGACGGGGACGAAGAGGCCCTGGGCCCGCCACCGGGCGACCTGGGCGAGCGCCGTCTCAAGGACGTACTCCGTGAGGTGCGGCATCAGGCCGGAGGACTCCGCGATGGCGATGAACTCGTCCGGGGGCACTCTTCCCCGCTCCGGGTGCACCCAGCGCACCAGGGCTTCGAGCCCGGCGACCTGGCCGTCGAAGCGGACCTTGGGCTGGTAGTGCAGCTCCACCTCGCCGGCGTCCAGCGCGCGGCGCAGGTCGCCGAGGAGACCGAGCCGGTCCGGGGTGTTGCTGTCGCGCTTGGACTCGTACACCTCGACGCCGGTGCGGTCGCGCTTGGCCTGGTACATCGCCACGTCGGCCCGGCGCAGCAGTCCCTCCGCGTCCAGCGCGTGGTCCGGGAAGACGGCGACGCCGGCGCTGGCCTCCAGGACCAGGGTCAGCCCGTCGAGGTCCAGCGGGGACGACAGCTCGGCGACCAGGTGGCGGGCGACGCGCTGGGCGCTGGTGGTGGAGTCGGCGGTGGGCAGCAGGACCGCGAACTCGTCGCCGCCGAGCCGGGCCGCCTCCGCGCCGCGGGGCAGGGCGAGCCGCAGCCGCTCGGCGATCTGGAGCAGCAGCCGGTCGCCGGCCAGGTGGCCGAGGGTGTCGTTGACGGCCCGGAAGCGGTCGAGGTCGATGAGGACGAGGCCGACCCGGCTGCCGAGGCTCTCGGCCTCCTCCAGCGCCGTCCAGGTCCGCTCCAGCAGCCACTGGCGGTTGGGCAGTCCGGTCAGCGGGTCCTTGAGCTGTTCCTCGGCGCGGGCGCGGGCGATCCAGAGCGTGGAGTCGAGTGCGATCAGCGGCACCGCGAAGAGCGGCAGCAGGATCGGTCGGGCCATGGCGACGACGCAGATCAGGGGGGCGATACCGAGCAGGGCGACCGCGACGAGGCCCTGGCGCAGCATCGCGGTGCGGGCGACGGTGGGCAGGCCGCCGCCCGGCTGGGCCCGCGAATACCACAGCAGGACCCGGGTGACGAGCAGATAGGTGGCGGCGGCGAGCAGGACCTCCGGGACGGCGTCGATCCCCCAGTCGAGTGGCCGCCACGGTCTCTCGACGGACTGCACCTCGCCGAACGCGGCGAGCACCAGCGCCGCCGCGCCGACCCCGAGGATGTCGACCGCGCCGTGCAGCAGCCCCTGCCACCAGCGGTGCCGGCGGGCGACGCCGACGAGGACGACCACGACGAGGCTGACCAGTCCCGCGGGCACCCAGCCGTAGAGCAGCAGCACGGCGAGGGTGAGGGCGGCGCCGGAGCCGGTGCCGCCCCACCAGCGGTCGCGGCCGAGCGCGACGAGGTGGCCGACGACGATGCCGGTGAGGACCGCGAGCGACCAGCCGGCCCTGCCGTCGGGGAAGAGGGCGTGCCCCTGGCTCAGGGCGCGGTAGAAGCCGGTCGCGAGCTGGACGGTGGCGAGGGCCACGACGACGGCGCCCACTTTGGGCGCGGGTCCTACGAAACCTTGCAGCCGCGCCACCGGTGCGGCGCTCTCGGTCGGTTTCATTCCGTCCCTCTCACAGCCGGCGATGCCGATGTCACCCGATGAATGCGTTCCGTGCCAGGACGCACCCCGGTCCCCGCCCGGTGGCCGGTCCGAGGGCGCATCTGTCCACAGTAGGCCGCGGAGGGCTGCTACGGGCAGCGGTCTACCGGTCTTGCCCGAATGCGAACCGACTATCCGTCAGCATCTGCTATGCGCCGATCGGGTGACGTTCGACGGAGTGTCGGGAACCGTTCACTCTCCGGCGGCGTCCGCCTCCTCGGTCGCCGGCCCGCCGGCCGGGACCGCCGCCTCGCGGGCGGCGTCCGGGCCCTCGTCGAGCAGTACGGCGAAGCCGCTCTCGTCGAGCACGGGGACCTTCAGCTGCACCGCCTTGTCGTACTTGGTGCCGGGGTTGTCGCCGACGACGACGAAGGAGGTCTTCTTGGAAACGGAACCGGTGACCTTCGCGCCCCGGCTCTGCAGGGCCTCTTTCGCGCCATCCCTGGTGTGCCCGGTCAGCGTGCCCGTGACGACTACGGTGAGTCCTTCGAGGGGCCGGGGACCCTCGTCCTCACCGGCTCCCCCGTCGTCCATCCGGACGCCGGCCTCGCGCCACTTGCGCACGATCTCGCGGTGCCAGTCCTCGGCGAACCACTGCTTGACCGAGGCCGCGATGATGGGCCCGACCCCGTCGGCGTCGGCCAGCTCCTGTTCGGTGGCCTCCTCGATGCGGTCGATGGACCGGAACTGGCGGGCCAGCTCGCGGGCCGCGACCGGGCCGACGTGGCGGATGGAGAGCCCGGTGAGGATGCGGGCCAGCGGGGCCTGCTTGGCGGCCTCGATGGCGTCGAGCATCGCCACGGCGTTCTTCTTGGGCTCGCCCTTCTGGTTGGCAAAGACCAGGGCCTTCTTCTCCTCGCCGGTCTTCGGGTCGCGCTTGGGCAGCCCGCTGTCCGGGTCGAGGACGTACGCCCGGATCGGCAGCAGCTCCTCCACGGTCAGCCCGAAGAGGTCGCCCTCGTCGCGCAGCGGCGGCTCGGTGGGCTCCAGCGGTGCGGTCAGCGCGGCGGCGACCACGTAACCGAAGTGGTCGATGTCGAGGCACTTGCGGCCGGCGAGGTAGGAGACGCGCTCGCGCAGCTGGGCGGGGCAGGAGCGGGCGTTGGGGCAGCGGACGTCGACGTCCGCCTCCTTCATGGGCTTCAGCTCCGTGCCGCACTCGGGGCAGTGCGTGGGCATGACGAACGCACGTTCCGTGCCGTCTCGGAGGTCGACGACGGGGCCGAGGATCTCCGGGATCACGTCACCCGCCTTGCGGAGCACCACCGTGTCGCCGATGAGGACGCCCTTGGCCTTGACCACGTTCTGGTTGTGCAGGGTGGCGAACTCGACCTCGGAGCCCGCCACCACGACCGGTTCGACCTGGGCGTACGGGGTGACACGGCCGGTGCGGCCGACGCCGACGCGGATGTTGACCAGCTTGGTGTTGACCTCCTCCGGCGCGTACTTCCAGGCGATGGCCCAGCGCGGGGCGCGGGAGGTGGAGCCCAGCCGGCCCTGGAGCGGGATCTCGTCGAGCTTGACGACGACGCCGTCGATCTCGTGCTCCACGGAGTGCCGGTGCTCGCCGAAGTACGCGATGAACTCCCGTACGCCGGCGAGGGAGTCGACGACCTTGTTGTACTTGGCGGTGGGCAGGCCCCACTCGTGCAGCAGCTCGTAGGCGTGCGACAGGCAGTCGATGTCGAAGCCCTCGCGGGCACCGATGCCGTGGACCACCATGTGCAGCGGCCGGGAGGCGGTGACCTTGGGGTCCTTCTGGCGGAGCGAACCGGCCGCCGCGTTGCGGGGGTTGGCGAAGGGCTTGTCCTCGGCCTCGACCAGCCGGGCGTTCAGCTCCTCGAAGCCCTCCATCGGGAAGAAGACCTCGCCGCGGACCTCGACGAGCGGCGGGACGCGGTCGCCCTTCAGCCGGTGCGGGATGTCGGAGATGGTGCGGACGTTGGGCGTGATGTCCTCGCCGGTACGGCCGTCGCCGCGGGTCGCGGCCCGGGTCAGCACGCCGTTCTCGTATGTGAGGTTGACGGCGAGGCCGTCGATCTTCAGCTCGCACAGGAAGTGGTACCCGGGCGAGCCCACGTCCCGGGCGATGCGCTCGCCCCAGGCGGCCAGCTCCTCGTCGTCGAAGGCGTTGTCCAGGGACAGCATGGGCTCGCGGTGCTCGACCGACGTGAACTCCGTGCGGTACGGCCCGGCGACCTTCTGGGTCGGCGAGTCCGGGGTGCGCAGCGGGGGGTGCGCGTCCTCCAGGGCCTCCAGCTCGCGCATCAGCCGGTCGAACTCGGCGTCGCTGACGACCGGCTGGTCGTTCACGTAATACCGGAAGCGGTGCTCCTCGATCTGCTCCGCGAGGAGCTTGTGCCTCTCCTGCGCGTCCGCCGGCACTGCGGTCTGCCCTGCGGTCTGCTCTTCGCCGGCCATCGTCCCGTCCTCCCGTTACCCAGCGCCCCGTTACTCAGGGTTGTCTGCGAGCGATTTTGCGGCCCGGGCGCAATGGGCCAGCGCGGCCCGTGCGTACGCGGGCGACGCGCCCGCGAGACCGCACGAGGGGGTGACCGTCACGGACTCGGTCAGAGTCCCCGGATTCAGCCCCAGCCTGCGCCACAGCGTCCTGACACCCATGACGCTACCGCCCGGGTCGGACAATCGGCCCGAGGCCGGGTCGGTGCCCGGCACCACTCCGAAGAACATCCTGGTGCCGCCCTCGACGGCTTCCCCGACGGCCTCCTCCTCACGCTCGGTGAGGAGCGACAGATCGAAGGAGATTCCCCCGGCCCCGGCCCTGCGGAGCAGGGCGAAGGGCACCTCGGGGGCGCAGGTGTGCACGAGCGTGGCGGTCTCCCCGGCCGCCCCGAGCACCTCGCGCAGCGTGGCCTCCACGATCTGGCGGTCCACCGCCCGGTGGGTGCGGTAGCCGCTCGCGGTCCTGACCCGGCCGCGCAGCACGGCGGTGAGGGAGGGTTCGTCGAGCTGGAGGACGAGGCGCGCGCCGGGCACCCGGCGCCGGACCTCGGCGAGGTGGCCGCGCAGCCCCTCGGCGAGCGAGTCCGCGAGGTAGCGGCAGGCGCCCGGGTCACCGAGGAAGGCCTCGCCGCCCCGGCGTTCCAGGGCGGCGGCCAGAGTCCAGGGGCCGACGGCCTGGACCTTGAGCGGGCCCTCGTAGCCCTGGGTGAACTCCTCCAGGGCGTCGAGGTCCTCACCGAGCCAGGACCGGGCCCGGCGGGTGTCGCGGCCGGGCCGGTCGCTGATCCGCCAGCCGCTCGGCTCGACGTGCCCGTACAGCTCGGCGAGCAGCCCGATGGTCCGTCCGATCATGTCGGCCCCGGGACCGCGGGCCGGAAGTTCCGCCAGGTACGGCATGCCCCCGCCGTCCCCGAAGGAGCCGGTGACGGTCTTCGCCGCCTCCCGGGCGTCTCCCCCGGGCATCGAGCCGATCCCGGTGGCCGGGCAGTCCCTGAACTCGCTGTTCTCGCTCACGCGGGAAGCCTACGGGCGCACGGGGGTCCTCAGCGGCCGGGGCGGACGGTGAGGTCGTTGACCTCGGCGTCGCGGGGCAGGTCGAGCGCCATCAGGATCGTGGTGGCGACGGACTCGGGGTCGATCCAGCGGGCGGGGTCGTACTCCTTGCCCTCCTGCCGGTGGACCTTCTCCTGCATGGGGCTGGCGGTGCGGCCCGGGTAGACGGAGGTGACACGGACTCCGTTGCCGTGCTCCTCGTGGCGCAGCGAGTCCGCGAGCGCCTTCAGGCCGTGCTTGCTCGCGGCGTACGCGCTCCACTCGGGGCTCGCGGAGAGCCCGGCGCCGGAGTTGACGAAGAGGACGTGGCCCTGGGCGACGCGCAGCTGGGGCAGCGTGAGGCGGGTCAGCTCGGCGGGGGCGACGAGGTTGGCGTTGAGCTGGGTGTGCCATGCCTTCGGCGTCAGTTCGCCGACCGGGCCGAGCTCGACGACGCCCGCGATGTGCAGCAGCGAGTCGAGGCGCTCCGGCACGGTCTGCTGGGCGAGGGCCCAGGAGAGCCGGTCCGGGTTGGACAGGTCGCCGACGAGGGTGCGGGCGCCGGGGTGGAGCGCGGCCAGTTCCCTGGCGCGGCCCGCGTCGCGGGCCAGCAGGACGAGGTCGTCGCCGCGCTCGGCCAGGCGCCGGGCGACCGCTGCGCCGATGCCGGAGCCGGCACCGGTGATGAGGTGAGTGGACATGGCCCCATCGTCGCACCCGCCCCGCGGCCCCCGTACGGCCGTATCGTCGCACCCGCCCCGCGGCCCCCGTACGTCACGTCACTGCAGGCCGGCCCACTCCTCCAGGTAGGCCAGGGCACCGACGCCGTCCTCGGCGAAGAAGACCAGCTCGGTCAGCGGGAGCGGCAGGAACCCCTCGTCCTCCATGCGCCGGAACTGCTCGCGCAGGCCGTCGTAGAAGCCGGCGGTGTTGAGCAGGACGACCGGCTTGGTGTGCTTGCCGTGCTTCTTCAGCTCCAGGATCTCGGTGGCCTCGTCGAGCGTCCCGGTGCCGCCGACCATGATGACGATCGCGTCGGACTTCGCGAGGAGGAGCGCCTTGCGCTCGGCGAGGTCGCGGGCGATCACCATCTCGTCGGCATCGGCCCGCGCCTTGGCGGCGAGGAAGTCCACCGAGACGCCGACCAGCTTTCCGCCCGCCTCCTGGACGCCGTCCGCGACGACCTTCATCAGGCCGCTCTCGGAGCCGCCCCAGACCAGGGTGTGCCCGCCGCGCCCGAGCAGCTCGGCGAATTCGCGGGCGGGCACGGTGTAGCGGTCGTCGAGGTCGGCGGCGGAGAGGAAGACGCAGATGTTCATGGCTGCCACGGTACGACCCGCCCCCGGCGGCCCCTCGGCCGGGGAAGAATCCCGGGCCCGGCGCGGCTGAGAGAGGTATGACTGCCACCCGAGGACACCGCATCACCGTCGAGCCTGGCACGGAGCACGTCCGCGTCGTCCGCGACGGGCTGCTGCTCGCCGAGAGCCGGCGCCCGCTCGTCCTGCGCGAGACCGGCTGCCCGGTCCGCTACTACCTGCCGCCCGAGGACGTCCGAACGGAGCTGCTGACGCCGTCGGACACCCGCACCCACTGCCCGTTCAAGGGGGACGCGTCCTACTGGTCGCTGCCCGGGGCTGCGGATCTGGTCTGGGTGTACGAGGAGCCGAAGGCCGGGGTCGAGGCGATCAAGGACCACTTCTGCTTCTACGACACGGAACTGATCGCGCGCTGATTGATCGTCAGAAACATTTACCGCGGGCGGCGATGAGTTCCTGACGGCCCGGCGGTCCACCCTCGCATGGACACGATTCTCTCCGGCGACGGCACCTCGATCGCATACCGGCGCCGGGGCGAGGGTCCGCCGGTCGTTCTGGTCGGCGGGGCCCTGAGCACGTCGGAGAGCGAGGAGCCGCTCGCCCGCCTGCTCGCCTCCCGCTTCGAGGTCGTCACGTACGACCGGCGCGGCCGGGGCGCCAGCGGGGACGCGGCGCGGTACGCGGTGGCGCGCGAGATCGACGACCTGGCGGCGCTGGCCGCCGTGACGGGCGGCCGGCCCGCCGTCTTCGGCGTCGGGGCGGGCGGCGCGCTGGCCCTGGAGGCACAGGCGGCCGGGCTGCCCGCGGACCGGCTCGCGGTGTACGAGCCGACGTACACCCCGGGGCCGGCCGGACTGCTGTTCAAGGCCGACTGCACGGCCCGGCTGCACCGGCTGCTGTCCGCCGGGGACCGGGGCGGCGCGGTGGAGCTGTTCCTGACCGTCACCGGGGTCCCGGCCTCCACGGTCGCCAGGATGCGGCGGGCGCCGCTGTGGCGGACCCTGGAGTCCGTGGCACACACGCTGGCCTACGACGACGCGCTGCTGGGCGACGGCTCGGTGCCGTCCGAGCGGTTCGCCTCGGTCACGGCCCGGACCCTGGTGGTCTGCGGCGGCTTCAGCTCGGCCACCGCGCGCTCGGCGACCCGGCTGCTCGCCCAGGCGCTGCCCCGGGGCCGCCACCGCACGCTGACGGGCCAGACCCGTGAGCTGGCCCCGCAGGCCATCGCCCCGGTGCTGGCGGAGTTCTTCGGCCGCGACGCGTACGCCCGCCAGGCGTCCTGAGACCGGCGCCGGGCGGACCGGGGGGGGCCGAAAACGCCCCGCGCGGCCACGCCCGTACTGGGGTCGGGCGTGGCCGCGCGGGGCCTCTCCCTGCTTACGGGGCTCAGCCCGCCGCGGCGCGCTCCCGGCGTACCGTCGTCGCGATCGTCGCGGAGCCGACCACGCGGGTGCCGTCGTACAGCACGACCGCCTGGCCGGGGGCGACGCCCCGGACCGGCTCGGTGAACGTGACGTGCAGGGTGTCCCCGGTCAGCTCGGCGGTCACCTCGGTCTCGCCGCCGTGGGCGCGCAGCTGCGCGGTGTACGTGCCCGGGCCGGACGGGGGCGTACCGCACCAGCGGGGCTTGATCGCGGTGAGCGCGGTGACGTCCAGCGCCTCGGCGGGGCCGACGGTGACCGTGTTGTTGACCGGCGAGATGTCGAGCACGTAGCGCGGCTTGCCGTCGGGCGCGGGGTGGCCGATGCGCAGGCCCTTGCGCTGGCCGATGGTGAAGCCGAAGGCGCCCTCGTGGGTGCCGAGCTTCGCACCGGACTCGTCCAGGATGTCGCCCTCCGCCGTGCCGCCGAGGCGGTTCGCGAGGAAGCCCTGGGTGTCGCCGTCGGCGATGAAGCAGATGTCGTGGCTGTCGGGCTTCTTGGCGACTGCGAGGCCCCGGCGCTCCGCCTCGGCGCGGATCTCGTCCTTGGTGGTGAGGGTGTCGCCGAGCGGGAACATCGCGTGGGCGAGCTGGCGCTCGTCCAGCACGCCGAGCACATAGCTCTGGTCCTTGGCCATGTCCGAGGCCCGGTGCAGCTCGCGGTTGCCGTCCGCGCCGGTGACCACGGTGGCGTAGTGGCCGGTGCACACGGCGTCGAAGCCGAGCGCGAGGGCCTTGTCGAGCAGCGCGGCGAACTTGATCTTCTCGTTGCAGCGCAGGCACGGGTTGGGCGTGCGCCCGGCCTCGTACTCGGCGACGAAGTCCTCCACGACGTCCTCGCGGAAGCGTTCCGCCAGGTCCCAGACGTAGAAGGGGATGCCGATGACGTCCGCGGCGCGGCGGGCGTCGCGGGAGTCCTCGATGGTGCAACACCCCCTGGCGCCGGTCCGGAAGGACTGCGGGTTCGCGGAGAGGGCGAGGTGCACACCGGTCACGTCGTGGCCCGCCTCGGCGGCGCGGGCCGCGGCGACGGCGGAGTCGACACCGCCCGACATGGCGGCGAGCACGCGGAGGGGGCGCTGGGAGGTCTCAGTCATAGCTCCACCAGGGTACGTGGGGCCGGGAACCGAAAGCTCGCGGATAAGCGTTGTCCGTCACATGGGGAGCAAGGGGACGGCCGGGGCGGGCACCGGGACCGGGATCAGCCGGCGCTCGGTGCTGATCGGCGGTGCCGTCACGGCCGTGGGCACGGCGGCGCTGGCGCGGAACCGGCTGAAGCGCGCCTGGTGGCGGATGCCGGGCGTGGAGAAGCCGCGCACGCCGGGCGCGGTGGACTACGCGCGTGCGCGGTGGGTGGCGGCCTCCGACGCGAACTGGCGGCGGGCGGACCGCCCCGACGACTACGACATCGACCGGGTGGTCATCCATGTCACCCAGGGCAGCTTCGACAGCGCGGTCCGTGCCTTCCAGGACCCCGGGCACCGGGCGGCGGCCCACTACGTGGTGCGCAAGGACGGACACGTGACGCAGATGATCCGTGAGCTGGACGTCGCGTTCCACGCGGGCAACCGCTCCTACAACGAGCGCAGCGTGGGCATCGAGCACGAGGGCTTCGTGGAGCGCCCGCAGGACTTCACCGCCGCGATGTACGGGGCCTCGGCGAAGCTCACCGCGGCGATATGCGGGCGGTACGGCATCCCGGTGGACCGGGAGCACATCATCGGGCACGTGGAGGTGCCGGGCGCCGACCACACGGACCCGGGCCGCGGCTGGGACTGGGAGCGCTACATGGAGCTGGTCCGGCGCGCGGTCACTTCCGGGAAACGCGCTAGCTGAGCCCCGCCGACCTCGCCCGCTCCACCGCCGGGCCGATCGCGCGGGCCACGTCCTCGACGTCCTGCTTGGTGGAGGTGTGGCCGAGCGAGAAGCGCAGGGTGCCCCGGGCCAGGTCCGGGTCGGTGCCGGTGGCGAGCAGGACGTGGCTGGGCTGGGCGATCCCGGCGGTGCAGGCGGAGCCGGTGGAGCACTCGATGCCCTGGGCGTCCAGCAGCAGCAGGAGCGAGTCGCCCTCGCAGCCGGGGAAGGTGAAGTGCGCGTTGGCAGGCAGCCGTCCGCCGGGGGCCGGGTCGCCGCCGAGCAGGGCGTCGGGGACCTGGGCCAGGACGGCGTCGGCAAGCTGGTCGCGCAGGGCGCCGGTCTCCCGGGCGAAGTCCTCGCGCCGGTCCGCGGCGAACCGCCCGGCGACGGCGAACGAGGCGATGCCCGGCACGTCCAGGGTGCCGGAGCGGACGTGGCGCTCCTGCCCGCCGCCGTGCAGCACGGGCACCGGGGTGTACTCGCGGCCGAGCAGCAGCGCGCCGACACCGGTCGGGCCGCCGATCTTGTGCGCGCTGACGGTCATCGCGGCCAGCCCGGACGCGCCGAAGTCCACGTCGAGCTGCCCGAACGCCTGGACCGCGTCGGCGTGCATCGGGATCTCGAACTCGCGGGCGACCCCGGCCAGTTCGCGTACCGGGAAGACGGTGCCGATCTCGTTGTTGGCCCACATCACGGTGATCAGCGCGACGTCGCCGGGATCGCGCAGGACCGCCTCGCGCAGCGCCTCGGGGTGGACGCGCCCGTAGCGGTCGACGGGGAGGTATTCGACGTTCGCGCCCTCGTGGGCGGCGAGCCAGTCGACGGCGTCGAGGACCGCGTGGTGCTCGACGGGGCTGGCCAGGACCCGGGTGCGGCGGGGGTCGGCGTCGCGGCGGGCCCAGTACAGGCCCTTCACCGCGAGGTTGTCCGCCTCGGTGCCGCCGGAGGTGAAGACCACCTCGCTGGGGCGGGCGCCGAGGGCGTCGGCGAGGGTCTCCCGGGACTCCTCGACGGTTCGGCGGGCCCGGCGCCCGGCGGCGTGGAGTGAGGACGCGTTGCCCGTGACGGCGAGCTGCGCGGTCATCGCCGCGATCGCCTCGGGAAGCATCGGCGTGGTCGCGGCGTGGTCGAGGTAAGCCATGGTGGGCTCGATTCTACGAGCCTTCGGCTCGGGCCTGTCGTCTGGATCAGGCCGGATCAGGGAGCGGGCTCCGGTGCCGTGCATCGCGAGGCGGAGGATCGAGGCAGATGGGGTCTCCCCTGTTCGAGCGCAGCCGAGAACTTGGGGGGAAGGAGCGTTGGTGATTGACGACAACGCCGCGAGGTGCGGTGCCGGAGCCCGCGAGCCCGGCATGATCCAGACGACAGGCCCCTGGGCGTACGCCGGGCGCATGGGGTCCCGGGGTCGGCGCACTGCGCACGGCGGGCCGGTCAGCCGCCGAAGTCCCAGGCGACGACGCCGCTTCCGGTGACGAGGAAGGCGAGGACCACCAGGTCCGCGACGCCCAGCGCGAGGCCGAGCCAGGCGCGGCCGCGCCGGGTGGTGGAGCGGGCCAGGGCGACGAGCGCCATGACGATGGCCGCCGGGCCGAGCAGGATGTTCATCACCAGCAGGCCGACGAGCCCCAGCACGAAGGACGCGACGGCGAGCCCGTCGGCGTCCCGGCGGGTGCGGCGTCCGGCGGGAGCGGACCGCTCGGCCTCGGGCTCGTGCGCCGCCTCGGGCTCATGGGTGGTTTCCGGCTCGTGCGTCGTCCCGGGTTCGGTGCGGTGGGCGTACGCGGTGCGCGTCATGATGCTGACTCCTTCGGGTACGAGGCGGTCGCGGTGGGCTGCGGGTTCAGTGCGAGCGGCGCGTGCGCTCGCGTACGGCGAAGACCAGCAGCCAGCAGCCGATGAGGCCACCGAGGACGAGTGACAGCGGAAGAGGGATCTGGGCCACCGCTCCCAGCACGATCCCCAGCAGGAGCAGGGCGGCGACGAGGACGATCATGTTTCGTTCAGCCTTTCCGTGTGCGGATGGACCCTTGAGAGTACGAGTGTTCACTGACTTACGAGTCTAAACCCGCACGGCCCTTCCCCACCCCAGAGAACAGTTGTTTACTGAATGGCATGAGTCACACCGTCGGCATCCGCCAGAACCAGAAGCTGAGAACGCGCCAGGCTCTGCTGGATGCCGCCCTCGGGCTGCTGGAGGAGCAGAGCCTGAGCAGCCTGGGGCTGCGCGAGGTGACCCGGGCGACCGGCATCACGCCCACTGCCTTCTACCGGCACTTCGAGAGCGTCCCGGCGCTCGGGGTCGCCCTGGTCGAACAGACCCTGGGCAGCCTGCACGGCATGATCGGCGCGATACTCGCCGAGACGGGCGACAGCGAGGTCCGGCTGGACCGCAGCGTGGAACTGATACGGCGTCATGTACGGGAGCAGCCCGCCCACTTCCGCTTCATCGCGCGGGAGCAGCACGGCGGGGTCGGACCCGTCCGCGACGCCATCGCGGCGCAGCTGCGACTGTTCGCCGAGGAGGTGGCGGCGGCTCTCGCGACGGAGCCGGAGTCGGAGGGCTGGGCCGGGGAGGACCTGCTGATGCTGGGCGGGCTCTATGTGGACCACATGGTGATCACCGCGTCGGCCCTGCTGGACGCGGGCCCGGCGGGCGACGGGCAGGTGGCCCGGGTCGCCCGTCGCAGGCTGCGGCTGATCGCACTCGGCGCCCTGCACTGGCTCGACGAGCCGGCACAGGGCACCTGAGGGAGGAAAAAGGGGCGCCCGAGGAAGGGGAAAAAGCGCCCGGGGAAGAGGAAAGGGCTGCGTCAGCCGCGCGGGGCGCGGGCCAGCTGGCGGGACTGGGCGACCAGGCGGTCGGCGCTGTCCCAGACGTCCGCGTCCTCCTCCAGGAAGCCGCCCGCCAGGTTGCGGGTGGTGATGGAGACGCGGAGCGGGCCCGGGGCCGGGCGGCAGCGGATGTGGGTGGTCAGCTCGATGGTCGGCGTCCAGCCCTTGAGCCCCAGCTCGAACGACGTGGGCGGCAACGCGTCCACGGTGAGCAGCAGGGAGAACGGGTCGGGGTCGCGGCCGTCGGCGAGCCCGAACCAGCCGCGCATCTCGCCCTTGCCGGACGGCTGCCCGATGGCCCAGCCGATGGTCGCCGGGTCCAGCTTGATGTCCAGCCGCCCGGTGATGGCGGAGCTGCCGGGGATCGGCGCCGGTCCGTCGCTCGGGCCCAGGCAGTGCTCGCGGGGCGGGATGGCCGGCGGCTTGGCGGAGGTGCGGACGTCGTCGCTCAGCGCGTCCAGTTCGCCGTAGGTGGCGAGGACGCGGATGCGCTCGACCTCGGTGCCGTCCTCGGCGTACTGGAAGAGGGACGCCTGACCGGTGGAGAGGGTGCGGCCGGTGCGGACGGTCTCGGTGCGGATCACCGCGGGGCCGGGCACGGACGCGGTCAGGTAGTGCGCGGAGACGGTGAACGGGTCGCCGTGCGGAAGGGCCTCGCCCAGCGCGCGGCCGAGCATCGCCAGCAGGTAGCCGCCGTTGACCGCGTGGATGATCGTCCAGCCGGCCGAGAGCTCCGCGTCGTAGACGCCCTCTTCGCGCGGGGTGACGGCGGTGTCCCGGTCGAACTCGCTGTCCCCGATGGTTGCCTGTGCCATGGACGCACCGTACACCGATTGTATTACTGAGCGGTAGCTTTTTGCCGTACGGAGTCGGTCACCCCTCGTCCGCCCGCGCCGAGCGCCGGTTGTAGGCGCGCGGGGCACGCCAGTGGAAGCGGAGCGCGAGGATGCGCAGGACGAACGCGGCGATCACGGCCGCGCCGCTGGTCAGGGCGTTCAGCGCGTCGAAGCGGATGCAGAGCACGATCATGGTGGCCCCGACGATGGCGGGCACCGCGTACAGGTCCCGGTCCCAGCGCAGCAGCGAGGGCACCTCGTTGGCCAGGACGTCCCGCAGCACACCGCCGCCGACCGCCGTGGCCAGGCCGAGCGCCGCCGACGAGGTGAGGCCGAGGCCGTAGTCGTACGCCTTGACCGTGCCGGTGACGCAGAAGAGCCCGAGCCCGGCGGCGTCGAAGACGTTGACCCCGACCTGGATGCGCTCCACGTGCGGGTGCAGGAAGAAGACCAGGACGGCGGCGAGCAGCGGGGTCGTGAAGTACCCCAGGTCCGTGAAGGCGGCCGGCGGCACCGCGCCGATGACCAGGTCACGGAAGAGCCCTCCGCCCAGCGCGGTCACCTCGGCGAGCACCGCGATGCCGAAGACATCGAAGTTCTTGCGTACGGCGAGCAGGGCGCCCGAGATCGCGAAGACGAAGATCCCGACGATGTCGAGCGCATGCTGGACGGAGGGCGTGAACAGTTCGTTGAGCACCGGGCAATTGTGCCCGTACTACTCCTTCGTGCTGTCCGGGGCCGCATCCGGGGCGTCGGTGGCCTCTTCGGGCTCCGGGGCCTTGGCGGACTCCGGAACCTCGGCGGGATCGGACGGCTCCGCCTTCGTCACCGTCACCAGCTCGACCGCCTCCCGCGCCCCCGCCAGGACCTGCTCCCCCGGCGCCTGGTCCGGCGCGTTCTCCGGGTGGTGGCAGGCCACCTGGTGACCGGTCTTCAGCTGGAGCAGCGGCGGCTCGGTCGTCCCGCAGATCTCCGTCGCCTTCCAGCACCGGGTGTGGAACCGGCAGCCGGCGGGCGGCGAGATCGGCGACGGGACGTCGCCCTTGAGCAGGATGCGGTCGCTCTTGGCACCGCGCCGACGCGGGTCCGGCACCGGCACCGCGGACATCAGCGCCTTGGTGTACGGGTGCATCGGCGCCTCGTACAGCGACTTGCGGTCTGCGAGCTCGACGATCTTTCCGAGGTACATGACCGCGATCCGGTCCGAGACGTGGCGGATCACCGACAGGTCGTGCGCGATGATCATGTACGTGAGGCCGAGCTCGTCCTGGAGGTCGTCCAGCAGGTTCACCACCTGCGCCTGGATCGACACGTCCAGCGCCGAGACCGGCTCGTCCGCGACAACCAGCTTCGGTTTCAGAGCGAGCGCGCGGGCGATGCCGATGCGCTGGCGCTGGCCGCCGGAGAACTCGTGCGGGTAGCGGTTGTAGTGCTCGGGGTTGAGGCCGACCAGCTCCAGCAGCCGCTGGACCTCCGCCTTCACGCCGCCCTCGGGCTTGACGCCTTGGAGCCGGAAGGGGGTGGAGACGATCCCGCCGACCGTGTGGCGCGGGTTCAGCGAGCCGTACGGGTCCTGGAAGATCATCTGGATGTCGCGGCGCATCGGCCGCAGCCGCCCGGCGGACAGGTGCGTAATGTCGCGGCCCTGGAACTCGACCTTGCCGCCGGTCGGTTCCAGCAGCCGGGTCACCAGCCGGCCCATGGTCGACTTGCCGCAGCCCGACTCGCCCACGACGCCCAGGGTCTCCCCGGGGCGCACGTCGAAGGTGAGCCCGTCCACGGCCTGGACCGCGCCGACCTTGCGCTTGAGCACGCCCTTGGTGATCGGGAAGTGCTTGACCAGGCCGTCGACCTTGAGGAGCGGCTCGGGGCCGGACCCGTCCGACCCGGCCGCGGCGGGCGCGGGAGTCTTCTTGTTCAGCTCAGTCACAGCTTCGGCGCAATCTCTTCGGTCCAGATCCGGTCGCGCTGCTCGGGCGACATGTGGCACGCGGAGAAGTGCCCGTCGCCGACCTGTCGCAGCTCCGGACGCTCGGTGCGGGTGATGTTGTCGGGCGGCACGTCGGCGTACGGGCAGCGCGGGTGGAAGGCGCAGCCCGAGGGGACGTTGATGAGGCTGGGCGGCGAGCCCTTGACCGGGACGAGCCGGTCGGTCTGCTCCCGGTCGATGCGGGGCATCGAGCCGAGCAGGCCCCAGGTGTAGGGGTGCTGGGGCTCGTAGAAGACCTGCTCGGCGCTGCCGCGCTCGACGCAGCGTCCCGCGTACATCACCAGCAGGCTGTCCGCGATCTCGGCGACGACGCCGAGGTCATGGGTGATCATGACGACCGCGGAGCCGAACTCCTTCTGCAGATCGCGGATCAGGTCGAGGATCTGCGCCTGGACGGTGACGTCGAGGGCGGTCGTCGGCTCGTCGGCGATGAGCAGCTGCGGGTTGTTGACCAGGGCCATCGCTATCATCGCACGCTGGCGCATGCCGCCGGAGAACTGGTGCGGGTAGTCCTCGTAGCGGCGGTGCGGCTCGGGGATGCCGACCCGGTCGAGCATCTCGATGGCGCGCTTCTTGGCGGTCTTCTTGTCGACCTTGTTGTGGACCCGGTGGGCCTCCACGATCTGCGCGCCGATCGTGTAGTACGGGTGCAGCGCGGAGAGCGGGTCCTGGAAGATCATGGCCATCTTCTGGCCGCGCAGCCTGCGTACGCGCTCGGCTCCCGAGCCGATGAGCTCCTCGCCGTCAAGCCAGATCTCGCCACCGATCCGGGCCCGCTCCGAGGTGTGCAGGCCCATGATGCCCAGCGAGGTCACGGACTTGCCGGAGCCGGACTCGCCGACGATGCCGAGGGTCTTGCCCGCCTCCAGGTCGAAGCTGACGCCGTCCACGGACTTGACGAGGCCGTCGTCGGTGTCGAAGTGGACGGTGAGGTCGCGTACGGAGAGGAAGGGGCGGTCGTCGCCGGACCGGGGCGCCGGGACGCTGTCCGCCGCCGGGGAAGCCTTGCTGATTGCGTCGCTCATGAGAGCCTCACCCGGGGGTCGATCGCGGCGTACACGAGGTCCACCAGCAGGTTGCAGATGACGATGAAGAAGGCGGCGACCAGGGTCACGCCCATCACCTTGGGCAGGTCGGCGGTGGTCACGCCCTGGATGGCGAAGGCGCCCAGGCCCTGGAAGGAGAAGACGCGTTCGGTGATGACCGCGCCGCCGAGCAGCAGCGCAAAGTCCATGCCGAAGATGGTGACCAGCGGGGTGAGCGCGGAGCGCAGCCCGTGCTTGACGACCACCTTGCGTTCCTGGAGGCCCTTGGCCCGCGCGGTCCTGATGTAGTCCTCGCCCATGGTCTCCAGCATTCCGGCCCTGGTGAGCCGGGCGTAGAGCGCGGAGTACAGCAGCGCGAGGGTGCACCAGGGCAGGACCAGGCTGCCGGCCCAGGCCACCGGGTCCTCGGTGAAGGGGACGTACTCACCGTTCCCGAAGAGCGCCAGAACCACGAGACCGGTGAAGAACATCGGCAGCGAGACACCGGCGAGGGCGACGCCCATGGAGATGCGGTCGAAGAAGGAGCCCCGCTTCAGGGCGGAGATGACGCCGATCGCGACACCGGAGACGACCCAGATGACGGCGGCACCGACGGCCAGCGACAGCGTGACCGGGATGCGGTCGACGAGCTGGGGCCAGATCTCGGTGTGGGTCTTGAACGAGTAGCCGAAGCAGGGGGCGTTGCAGGTGACCGGGTCGGGGCCGAACTGGTACTCGGCGCCGACGACGATGCCCTTGATGAAGTGCCAGTACTGAAGGTAGAGGGGCTGGTCGAGCCCCAGGTTCTTCTTGACCGCGGCGATGACGTCGGGGTCGGGGCTCTTCCCCACGTACTGGGCGGCCATGGAGTCGAGGGTCTGCCCGCCGAGGCGGGGCACCAGGAAGAAGATCGCGAACGTGACTGCGCTGACCACCAGCAGCAGCAACACCGCGGCGAATACGCGTCGGATGATGTACGCAGCCACAGCCGTGCGGCGCCGGGCGAGCGGGCGGGGTTCGCCCGCCGGCCCGGCGCCTTCACCTGCCTTTCAGGGGATGCTTTTGATGAACAGGTGTTACTTGGTGGACGTCATGAGCACGTAGTCGTACATGCCGAGGTACGCGTCGGTGACGGTGACGTTCGCCGCAGAGTCCGGGCGGTAGAGCAGGTTCTTGCGGTAGAAGAGGGGAACGACCGAGGCGTTCTCCATGACCTTCTGGTCGACCTCGCCCCACGTGGCGTTGCGCTCAGCGGTGTCGACGGTGCCGATGCCCTTGACGAGGAGGTTGTTGATCCCCTTGTCGTTCAGCTCCATCAGGTTCGTGCCGCCGGAGGGCTTGATGGCCGAGCCGTTGACGATCTGGTCGAGGAAGCCGAAGCCCGTCGGCCAGTCGGCGCCCCAGGCCATCATCATCATGCCCGCGCCGTTCTTGTGGACCCAGTTCGGGACACCGGCGAAGTCGGTGAAGTACTTGTCCGCGGGGAACTGCTTGATCTCGGCGGTGACGCCGATTGCCTTCAGGCTGTTCTGGAGCTGCGTGGCGGCGGTGACCTCGTCGGGACGGTCGGAACGCGCGGTCAGCGTGGTCTTGAAGCCGTCCGGGTGACCGCACTTGGCCAGGTGCTCCTTGGCCTTGGCCGTGTCGCCCTTGCTGCCCTCGCTCGGGTACAGGTCGAACTTCTTGTAGCCGGCGACGGTCGGCGGGATGACCGTGCTGGCCGGGTCGCCCTTGACCGAGCCGCCGATCGAGTCGACCATGCTCTGCTTGTCGACGGCGTACTGGACGGCCTTGCGGCACTCGACGTTGTCGAACGGCTTCACGTTGACGTTCAGCGCGAGGTACTGCAGGGCGCCGGCGTACGGGTTGTCCGTCTTCGCCTTCTCCGCCGCCTTGCGCAGGACCTTGGGCTGGGTCTTGGACTGAAGGCCCGTGCCCGCGATGTCCGCGGTGGTCTCGTCGTTGAGGAGGTGCTCGTCGACCGTGGTGGGGTTGACGTTGAACTTCAGCTGGATCTTGTCCGGCAGCGCCTTGCGGATCGGGTCCGTTTTGGGGTCCCACTGCGGGTTGCGGACCAGGGTCGCGCCCTTGCTCTCGTCGTACGCCGAGAACTTGTACGGACCGGAGGAGACCATCTTCTGGACGTAGCTGGCGCCCGTGTCGGCCTTCTGCTGGATCGGCGCGGTCTGCGAGAACGCGGCCAGGTAGTCCATGTCCGCGAACGGCTTGTTCAGGTGGAAGACGATCGTGTACTTGTCCGGGGTCTCGATGGACTTGAGGCCCTCGGCGGACTTGTCCTTGTACGGACCCTTGTACTTGTCTCCGCCGTCCAGGTACGCCTTGAAGTACGTCGGGCCGTTGGACAGGGCCTCCGGCGCGAAGTTGGAGCGCTCGATGGCGTACTTCACGTCCTGCGAGGTGATCTCGGAGCCGTCCTCGAACTTCACGCCCTTGCGGAGCGTGTACGTCCAGGTCTTGGCGTCCGCGCTGGCCTTGCCGAGGCCGGTAGCGAGGTCGGGGACGACCTCCAGGCTCTCCTTGCCGGCGGCCGGCTTGAAGGTCACCAGCGAACGGGCGTACAGGCGGGCGAAGTTCTGCACCCAGCCGTAGTACGTGTTGCCGGGGTCGAGGGAGTCCGGGCCACTGGTGTGCTCGTAGGTGACCGTCCCGCCCTTCTTGTCGGAGGCGTTGACGATGCTCGTCAGGCCCGCGTCGGCCTTGGCGTTGCCGGCGCCCTTGCCGCTGCCGCCGTCCGAGTCCTTGCTGCACGCCGTGGCGCTGAGCGACACCGCGATCGCGACGGCGACGAGCGCCGTTGTCTTTCTGTTCTGCATGCTGAGGAAAGCCCCCTCGCTAGTGCTGTGCGGCACTGCCGCGTTTACTTGCCACGAGGGTCGAGTGCGTCACGCAGCCCGTCCCCCAGCAGGTTGAAGGCCAGCACGGTGATGAAGATCGCCATGCCGGGGATGACCATGAACATCGGGTCCACCTCGTAGAGGTCGACCGCCTGCGTGAGCATGCCGCCCCAGGACGCCTGCGGCGGGGCGATGCCGACGCCCAGGAAGGACAGGGCCGCCTCGAAGAGGATGTTCGTGGGGATCAGCAGCGTCGCGTACACGAGGATCGGCGCGACGAGGTTGGGCAGCAGCTCTCGGAAGAGGATGAACGGGCCGCGGGCGCCCAGCGACCGGGCGGCCTCGACGAACTCGCGCTCACGGAGCGACAGGGTCTGCGCCCGGACGATGCGGCCGATGTAGGGCCAGCTGAAGAAGCCGATCACGAAGATCAGGACCGCGATGCGCAGCGTGAGCCCTTCCATCCCGAAGGCGTTGCCCTGGAGGGAGGCGGAGATGGAGATCGCGAAGAGCAGCAGCGGGAAGGCGAGGAAGGTGTCCATCAGCCGGCTGATGAAGCTGTCCACCCAGCCGCCGTAGAACCCAGCGACGACGCCCATGACGACGCCGATGGCGACGGACAGCAGGGTGGAGCCGACGGCGACGACGAGCGAGACCCAGGAGCCTTCGAGGATGCGGGCGAGGATGTCGCGGCCGGTCTGCGGTTCGACACCGAGCGGGTGGTCCCAGCTCATCCCGCCGAAATCGCCCTTGGGCGCCAGCATGATGGGGTCGACCAGGCTCTGGTTGAACGCGTTGGGGTCGAGCCCCAGGAGCGACTGAAGCGGCTTGGACAGCACCGCGGTGAGGATCAGCAGTACGACAACGATGCCACCGGCCATGGCGGCCTTGTCCCGCTTGAAGCGGGTCCAGGCGATGCGGCCGAGCGAACGGCCCTCGATCTCCTTACGACCCGCGCCTTCCAGCACCGCTTCGGGCCGTGTATCCGCCCCGGTGGTCTCGATAGGTGCCGTCATTGCGCTGGAGACCCCTCTCGGCCGGCGGTGGCCGGCCCGTGACCGCCGCGGTAGCGGCTTCTTCGTTACCTGAATCGTGCGATGGTGCGCGGCCCCGAGCGTGCCCCGGTCGGGAGTGGGCAACAAAGGGCATGGGCGCACCTGCTGCGTGGAGTCTTCAGTCAGTTCGCGACCCCCCGCCAGACCTGGCGGGGAATGTTTGCTCAAACGTGATGACGTCAGAATGCTTCCGATATCCGGACAGTCGTGCTCAACAAGCGGACCTCTCGGTCACTTATCAGCAATAACGGATGTTCCGCGCAACAGCATGGAGCGGGTGACGAATAGGTCCAGACCGTACGGCCGCTGACGCGTCCTCAGTACGCGTGCGGGGCGGGGCCGGCCTGGGGGTAGCCGTAACCGGGGGCGGCGTGCGCCTCGCGGTCGTAGAAGGGCCGGGAGTTGGCGCGCAGCCACATCGCGACCGGGTCGTACTCGTCGGACATCGCGACCGTGGAGACCGGCAGCCCCTCGGGGACGGCACCCACGGACTGGCGCATCATGGCCCGCACCGCGTCGACGGACGGCCCGCTCGTGTCGTACAGGTCGAGGCCGACGGCGAGGTACGGGGCGCCGAGCGCGGGCTGGACCCAGGCGCGGCGCAGCGAGCGGATCGCGGGGGTGTGGTGGGCGTTCTGCGCGAGCTGGGCGTAGAACTGCGGGATCTCGACGGCGGGTTCGCTGATGCGCAGCGGCCCGGCGGGCATCCGGTCGAGACCGGTCGCGATGCGGCGCAGGTCCAGCCAGGGGATGCCGACGCCGCCGCCCTGGGCGTGCGGGTTCAGCCAGAGACCCCAGCGGTCGGGGTAGAGGGCTCGGGCGATGTCGATGCCGGCGACCACCTCGTGGTCCCGGCTCCAGCCGCTGGCGGCCAGCTCCTGGGGGGAGGTGACGCACGGGGCGTAGCCGAGGCCGTCGACCTCCATGTTGCCGTACTGGGCGTCGGGGGCGCCGGGGCGGCCGTGCCACAGGAGCATCCGGACCCGGCCGGAGGCCAGGGCCTGGAGCAGCGCCTCGTACGCGTCGTAGCGCCCGGGCGTGACCTGGCGCAGCATGTGCTCGACCTGACCGGCCGCCGCGGTGCCTGACGCACTCACCCTGGGTCCCGCCCCTCGTAGATCCTCTGTTCCGGCCACCGGGCAACGGCCTTCAGCCATCAAACCAGCTTATGCGGCCGTACTGTCACCGGCTTGACGGCACGGCCGGGCCCGTCATGCCGGGAAGGCCCCGGCGCGCGTGTAGAAGGGCCGCACCCGCTCGCGCATCCAGTCGGCGACCGGGTCCTGCGCCACGTCGAGCAGCACGAGGTTGACCGGCCAGGGCACCTGGACGCGGCCCAGCGCCCGCCCCAGGGCGTCCATGGGGGCGCTCTGTCCGGCGCCGTCCCAGGTGGAGAACTCGACGCCGACGAAGAGGACGGGGTCGCCGCCCTCGATGCTGGCGAGGGCCCTGCGGGCGGTGAGGACGACGCCGCTCTCCTCGAACTCGCCGGCGGCGGCGGCCAGGAAGTCGACGGGCTCCTCCTTCCAGTCCGGCTCGTACAGCCGGACGCGGCCCCCGGTGGCCGGGCCGTCGAGCGGGGTGCGCCCGGCCCGGCACAGCTCGGCGACGGCGGGCGGGGGCAGCGGCATGCCGACGGCGCCGCCCGGGTTCACGGCGATGCCGAGCTGCGGGGGCAGGCCGCGGGCGAACTCCCGGGCGGGGGCGACCGTGAAGGACATGTGGGCGCCGACGCAGGTGAGGAACTGGTGCTCGGAGCTGAAGACGGGGACGTACGCGGCGCCCTCGATCTCCAGCGTGGGCAGGTCGAGGTCCGGGGAGTCCGGCGCGCCTCCGCCGGGCAGGGGCACCCAGACGTGACTGCGGCCGAGCACCTCCAGCAGGCGGCCGCCCGCCTCCGGGACGCCCAGCGAGGCGCCCAGCACCTCTTCGAGTTCGTTGGCCGGCCATCCGCCCTGCGGCTGGCTCCCGGCCTGTGCCGGAATGTCCACTGCTTCCCTCTCGCCCCGTTGCCGTGCAGCAAGAGGGTACGGCCTGTTCGCCCGTACGCCACTCCCCGGGGCTGTCCTGAAAGCGCCCCTCCCCGGCTACTGTCCGGTCCTTGGACGGTCCGTCTTTCAGCCCCGGGTCTGTGCGTCCGCGAACGTGATCCGCGCGAGCGAAGCGGCCGCCTCGCGGTCCAGCAGCACCGCCGAGTCGCAGCCGCGCGGCAGCAGACCGGCCTCGGTGTCCTTCAGCAGCCGGCTCACGGCTCTGCGGTGCCGGGCGAAGGCGTACGCGGAGACGCCCCGGCCCCGGTCGCGCTGGCCCGCGCGCGCGGTCTGCGCGGACACGTCGAGCAGGACGAGGTGCAGGCGCCTGCCTCGGCGGCGGGCGTGGCGGGCGAGCCGGGCGCGGACCCAGCTCTGCGTTCCGCAGTCGTGCACCACCACGGGGGCGCCGGAGCGCAGCACCCGGCGCAGCCCCCAGTAGTGGGCGAGGCGGACGAGCGGCCGGTAGAGGAGGTAGGGGAGTAAGCGGGGCAGCCTGCGGGCCCAGCGGTCCCGGGTGTCCTGGGAGTCGACGGCGTACGCCGGGGCGGCGCGGGCGATCAGGGTGGACTTGCCGCTGCCGGGCAGTCCGGAGACCACCACGACGTCCCCGGCGGCGAACCGCAGCGTGCGCGGTCCGCGCCCGGCCCGGCCGCGCAGGTCCCGGACGACGGGCGCGCAGGTGCCCGCCGCCCGGCGGGCCGGTGAACCCGGCTGCGCGGGCAGCGCGCCCTGCGCGGGCCCCGCGGTCGTCGCGTAACGCAACGTCATCGCCTCCCCCTGGCCGTACGGCCGACGCGTGCCGACCGGTACCTACCCCCGAAGTGTAAAGAAAAGGTAATGCGACACAAGCGTCCGACCCGCCGGAATCCAGCGCGGACCGGTGGAGGTCCCGGCGCCCCACTCCCCCGGAATGCGTGCGATGATGACCCCGCCAACTGCATACAGGCCGCTTGAATCCGCGCGGGAGAGTCCCGGTCACCGTGCCGGGCGCCGAAGGAGCAAGATCCTCCCTTGAATCTCTCAGGCCCCGTACCGCGTGGATGAGGCAGATCTGAAAAGCGAGTCGCCCGGCGACTCCACCCAAGGTGCAAGCCGAACCCCCGCGGGGTCTCTCGGCGAACCTCTCAGGTTCCGATGACAGATGGGGAGGATCGTCCTCGTCGTCATGCCCTGGGAGCCCCGCTCATGAGCACCACCCCCCGTCTCACCGCCCTCGATGCCCTGCACCGATCGCTCGGCGCGACCATGACCGACTTCGCGGGCTGGGACATGCCGCTGCGCTACGCCAGCGAGCGCGACGAGCACAACGCCGTACGCACGAAGGCCGGCCTCTTCGACCTCTCGCACATGGGTGAGATCACGGTCACCGGCCCCCAGGCCGTGGACGTGCTGAACCACGCGCTGGTCGGCAACATCGGCACCGTCTCGACGGGCCGGGCCCGCTACACGATGATCTGCGCCGAGGACGGCGGCATCCTGGACGACCTGATCGTGTACCGCCTCCAGGACACGGAGTACATGGTCGTCGCCAACGCCGGCAACGCCCAGCTGGTCCTGGACACGATCACCGAGCGCGCCGCCGGCTTCGACGCCGAGGTCCGCGACGACCGCGACGCGTACGCGCTGCTCGCCGTGCAGGGCCCCGAGTCCCCGGCGATCCTCGCGGCCGTGACCGACGCCGACCTGGACGGCCTGAAGTACTACGCCGGGCTGCCCGGGGTCGTCGCCGGGGTGCCCGCGCTGATCGCCCGTACCGGCTACACCGGCGAGGACGGCTTCGAGCTGTTCGTCGCACCCGGCCACGCCGAGCAGTTGTGGAAGGCGCTCACCGAAGCGGGCGCCGCGCACGGCCTGATCCCGTGCGGCCTCTCCTGCCGCGACACGCTGCGCCTGGAGGCGGGCATGCCGCTGTACGGGCACGAGCTGACCACCTCGCTGACCCCGTTCGACGCCGGGCTCGGCCGGGTCGTGAAGTTCGAGAAGGACGGCGACTTCGTGGGCCGCAAGGCGCTGGAGGCCGCCGCCGAGCGCGCCGAGACCGCCCCGCCCCGCAAGCTCGTCGGCCTGGTCGCCGAGGGCCGCCGGGTGCCGCGCGCCGGATTCCCGGTCGTCGCCGACGGCCAGGTCATCGGCGAGGTCACCTCCGGGGCCCCCTCCCCGACGCTGGGGAAGCCGATCGCCATGGCGTACGTCGACGCGGCGCACGCCGAGCCGGGCACCGCGGGTGTCGGGGTCGACATCCGGGGCACCCACGAGCCGTACGAGGTCGTGGCGCTCCCCTTCTACAAGCGCCGGAAGTAGCACCGTGGGGCGCAGGGCCCCGCGCGACGTGACGCAGTCCCGTCTCACACCGTAAGACCACCGTTCATCAGCACTCCCCCGCGTACAGGAGAATTCAGGTCATGAGCAACCCCCAGCAGCTGCGGTACAGCAAGGAGCACGAGTGGCTGTCGGCCGCCGAGGACGGCGTGTCCACGGTCGGCATCACGGAGCACGCGGCCAACGCGCTCGGTGACGTCGTCTACGCCCAGCTCCCCGCGGTCGGTGACACGGTGACCGCGGGCGAGACCTGCGGCGAGCTGGAGTCGACCAAGTCGGTCAGCGACCTGTACTCGCCGGTCACCGGCGAGGTCACGGCCTCCAACCAGGACGTCGTCGACGATCCGTCGCTGGTGAACTCCGCCCCGTTCGAGGGCGGCTGGCTGTTCAAGGTGCGCGTCGCGGAGGAGCCGAAGGACCTGCTCTCCGCCGACGAGTACTCCGAGTTCTCCGGCAACTAAAGACCCCAAGGGACCACCTGATGTCGCTTCTCAACTCCTCCCTCCACGAGCTGGACCCGGATGTCGCCGCCGCCGTCGACGCCGAGCTCCTGCGTCAGCAGTCCACGCTCGAAATGATCGCCTCGGAGAACTTCGCTCCCGTCGCCGTCATGGAGGCGCAGGGCTCCGTCCTGACCAACAAGTACGCCGAGGGCTACCCCGGCCGCCGCTACTACGGCGGCTGCGAGCACGTCGACGTGGTCGAGCAGATCGCGATCGACCGGATCAAGGCGCTCTTCGGCGCCGAGGCCGCGAACGTCCAGCCGCACTCCGGTGCGCAGGCCAACGCCGCCGCGATGTTCGCGCTGCTGAAGCCCGGCGACACGATCATGGGCCTGAACCTGGCGCACGGCGGTCACCTGACCCACGGCATGAAGATCAACTTCTCCGGCAAGCTCTACAACGTGGTCCCGTACCACGTGGACGACACCGGTGTCGTGGACATGGCCGAGGTTGAGCGCCTGGCCAAGGAGTCCAAGCCGCAGCTGATCGTCGCCGGCTGGTCCGCGTACCCGCGCCAGCTGGACTTCGCCGCCTTCCGCCGCATCGCGGACGAGGTCGGCGCGTACCTGATGGTCGACATGGCGCACTTCGCCGGTCTGGTCGCCGCGGGCCTGCACCCCAACCCGGTGCCGCACGCCCACGTCGTCACCACCACCACGCACAAGACCCTCGGCGGTCCGCGCGGCGGTGTGATCCTCTCCACCCAGGAGCTCGCCAAGAAGATCAACTCGGCGGTCTTCCCGGGTCAGCAGGGCGGCCCGCTGGAGCACGTGATCGCGGCCAAGGCGGTCTCGTTCAAGGTCGCGGCGGGCGAGGAGTTCAAGGAGCGCCAGCAGCGCACCCTGGAAGGCGCCCGTATCCTGGCCGAGCGCCTGGTGCAGCCGGACGTCACCGAGGTCGGCGTCTCCGTCCTCTCCGGCGGCACGGACGTGCACCTGGTCCTGGTGGACCTGCGCAACTCCGAGCTGGACGGCCAGCAGGCCGAGGACCGGCTCCACGAGGTCGGCATCACGGTCAACCGGAACGCCATCCCCAACGACCCGCGCCCGCCGATGGTCACCTCCGGCCTCCGGATCGGCACCCCGGCCCTGGCCACCCGCGGCTTCGGCGCCGAGGACTTCACCGAGGTCGCCGAGATCATCGCCTCGGCCCTCAAGCCGGCCTACGACGCGGACGACCTGAAGGCCCGGGTCGCGAAGCTGGCCGAGAAGTTCCCGCTGTACCCCGGCCTGAAGTAGCCGGACCGGCGCATTTGCGTCTCCGGGAGGGGCACCGCGCACACTGAACAGTGAGCGCGGTGCCCCGCCTCTTGTCCCTTCCGCTTTGTCTCTTGCATTCCGGGCCGTCCCGCCCGTACCGCACCACCCGGCAGACAACGGCGTCTACCAACCCCTTAGGAGTCCCCCGTGGCCATCTCGGTCTTCGACCTGTTCTCGATCGGCATCGGCCCGTCCAGCTCCCATACGGTCGGCCCCATGCGCGCGGCCCGCATGTTCGCGCGCCGCCTGAAGAACGAGGGCCTGCTCGCCCACACCGCCTCCGTCAGGGCCGAGCTGTACGGTTCCCTCGGCGCCACCGGCCACGGCCACGGCACCCCCAAGGCGGTCCTGCTGGGCCTGGAGGGCGAGTCCCCCCGCACGGTAGACGTCGAGAGGGCCGACGAGCGGGTCGAGGAGATCCGCTCCACCGGCCGGATCAACCTCCTCGGGATGCACGAGATCCCCTTCGACGCGGACGAGCAGCTGGTCCTGCACCGCCGCAAGGCGCTCCCGTACCACGCCAACGGCATGACCGTCTTCGCGTACGACGCCGAGGGCGCCCCGCTCCTGGAGAAGACGTACTACTCGGTCGGCGGCGGCTTCGTCGTGGACGAGGACGCCGTGGGCCAGGACCGGATCGTGCTCGACGACACGGTCCTGAAGTACCCCTTCCGCACCGGCGACGAGCTGCTGCGCCTCGCCCGCGAGACCGGTCTGTCGATCTCCTCGCTGATGCTGGAGAACGAGCGCGCCTGGCGCACCGAGGACGAGATCCGCTCCGGTCTCCTCGACATCTGGCGCGCCATGCAGGCGTGCGTCTCGCGCGGCATGTCCCGCGAGGGCATCCTGCCCGGCGGCCTCAAGGTCCACCGCCGCGCCGCCAAGACCGCCCGCCAGCTGCGCGCGGAGGGCGATCCGCAGGCGCACGCCATGGAGTGGATCACCCTCTACGCGATGGCGGTCAACGAGGAGAACGCGGCGGGCGGCCGCGTGGTCACCGCCCCCACCAACGGCGCGGCCGGCATCATCCCGGCCGTCCTGCACTACTGGATGAACTTCGCCGCGGGCGGCTGCACGGAGGCCGAGAAGGAGGACGGCATCGTCCGCTTCCTGCTGGCCGCCGGCGCGATCGGCATGCTGTTCAAGGAGAACGCCTCCATCTCCGGCGCCGAGGTCGGCTGCCAGGGCGAGGTCGGCTCCGCCTGCTCCATGGCCGCCGGCGCCCTCGCCGAGGTCCTGGGCGGCAGCGCCGAGCAGGTGGAGAACGCCGCCGAGATCGGCATGGAGCACAACCTGGGCCTGACCTGCGACCCGGTCGGCGGCCTCGTCCAGATCCCGTGCATCGAGCGCAACGGCATGGCCGCGGTCAAGGCCGTCACCGCGGCGAAGATGGCGCTGCGCGGCGACGGCAGCCACAAGGTCTCCCTCGACAAGGTCATCAAGACCATGAAGGAGACCGGCGCGGACATGTCCGTCAAGTACAAGGAGACGGCGCGCGGCGGGCTCGCGGTGAACATCATCGAGTGCTGACCGGTTGGGCCCTGACCAGCGCGTCCGCTTCTCGCAGCGCTGTCGGGGCCTTTCCGCTCACCCGACGGTTTCCTTGAGCTCGTCGGCGGACGCGTCCCGGCCGGGTCCGAAGCGCAGCAGGCCAACAGCCGCTTCCCGGAGCAGTCGCGGGTCATCAGGACGCTGCCGACCGGGGACCGCACCTTCGCGTCCTGCCATGCGGCTCCTTATTGGAACAACAGACGGTCGCTCACCGAAATTCGAGGCGTCACCTGAATCTCCAGGGTGCCCGCGCACTCGCCCGTGTGGAAGTCGACGGAAATGCCCTTGGCCGAATTCCCCGAGGTGAAGGAGAGACGCGTCGCGCCTTCACGGAAGACGTCCAGCATCGCGACACCCTGATCGTTCACCCAGCGGATCCTCACCGATCTCCCCGCCGCGTCGTAGGAGAAGACGACCGACTGCCCCGCGTCATCGTGCAGGGTGAGAACCCGCGCGCCGCTCTCGTCCACGTCCGGCCATTCGCCGGTGGCCTCGTAGACCTCTTCGTCGTCTGGAGTCAAGAACTCTCGGTACATGTCTTCTTCACTTTCCAACGTACTTCGGCCAGTGACTCAGCTCGCCGTGAATGCTCACATTCGGTCCGCTGCCACGGAAGATGACGGTGGACAGCCTCTGTCCGCCGTCCGGCAGGATCTCCCAGGTGCTCTCGACACCAAGGGCTCCGTGGGGACCGTATAGGACGGATTCGGTCACACCGAACTCTCCGCTGCCGCCGGGCCACTCCTTGCTGAACGTGCGCCCGAACGGCTGCTGGGCGGCATCGCTCAGGTGACCTGTGACGTACTCCCGCATCGCCGGAGTGTCCGGTATTCCGATCCGGTTCAGTTGCAGTTCGTTCTGGAGCGCCCTCGGCGAGTTGTGCGTGTTCGGCTTGATGTCCTTGTTGAACAGGTAATCGAGCTTTCGGGGGTCGACCTCCGCCTTTCCCGGGCTCCCCTCCCCCTTATACGGAGAAAGGCCGAGCGGGTCCGTCCAGGTGTGCGGATTATGGACGTAGACGGACGGGTTGGGCGCGGGATCGAGACCGAGCGGATCCGGAGTGAGGTAGCGGCCGGTTTCGGGGTCGTAGTGGCGGAAGACGTTGTAGTGGAGGCCGGATTCCGGGTCGTAGTACTGGCCGGGGAAGCGGAGGGGGGTGTACGTGGTGCTGGTGCGTGACCAGGCGGTGGTGCCCCAGAGGGTGGCGCGGGCGCGCCAGGCGGTGCGGCCGGTCTCGTCGATGAGTTCGGTGGGGGTGCCGACGAGGTCGGTGGCGATGGCGAAGAAGCGGCGGTCGATCTCCGTCTGGCGGTCGTCGGCCGTGAGGATGCGTTCGGTCTGGGACAGCGGGGCCGGGCCGCGATGGTCCCAGCTGAGGGCGACCGTGTTCGGGGCGTCGGGCTGGTGGGTGGTCTGCTCGCAGAGGGTGAGCCCGTCCCAGGTGAACCGGGTCTCCTCGGCCACGTCCCCGCCGGCGGTCAGGCGTTGCTTGGCGATGCGGCGGCCGAGCGGGTCGTAGCGGTAGCGCCAGCGGGTGCCGTCGGGGGTGGTGACGGAGGTGAGGCGGTTCTCCGTGTCCCAGGTGTAGTGCCAGGCGTCCGGCTTGCGGGAGAGCCGGGTCTTGCGGCGCACAGTGACCCGGCCCAGCGCGTCGTACTCGAAACGGACGTCTCCGGCGCGGGTGAGGGTGGTGCCGGTGTAGGCGCGGGAGCCGGTGGCCTCGGTGCCGGGGTGGGCGGAGGGCCAGGTGGCGGAGGTCTGGTTGCCGGCGTCGTCGTAGGCGTAGCGCTCGGTCCAGTTCTGGGCGTGGACGGCGGTGACGCGGCCCGCCGCGTCGAGGTCGAAGGTGCGGGTGCCGGACTTCCGGTCGGCGACGGATATGAGGTGGCCGTCGGCGCGGTAGGTGTAGGCGCGGCTGTTGACGGCCCGGGTCCCGGCGTCGATGTGCTGGGCGGTGAGGCGTCCGGCCTCGTCCCAGGCGGAGGTCATGGTCAGCGCGTCGTCGTAGGCGCGGGTGAGTTCGCGCCCGGCGTCGTCGTGGGTGAAGCCGATGCGGTGGCCGCCGCTGGTGAGGCTGTGGGCGCGGCCGTCGGGACCGTACGTATAGGAGGTCACGTGGCCAGTGGGCGTGACGCGCCTGGTACGGCGGCCCAGCGCGTCGTACGCGTAGGAGACTGGACGGCCGTCCACCAGTTCCGTCTTGGTCCTGCCCGAGCGGTCGTACTGGTAGCGGATCTCGCTCTCCGGGCCCACGGCTTCGAGCAGGCGCCCCGCCCGGTCGTAGGCGTACGCCGTCACCCGGCCGTCGACGTCCTTGCGGAGGATCTGGCCGAGCGCGTCGCGTTCGAAAGTGATCGTTCCGCCGAGGGCGTCGGTGCGGGCGGTGAGCCTGCCCGCCGCGTCCGTCTCGTATGTGAGGGTGCGGCCGTCGAAGTCGGTCTCGGACGTGATGGTGCCTGCCGCGTCGTACGCGTAACTCCAGCCCATCCCCTGCGGGTTGGTGACGCGGGTGAGGCGGAGCGCGCGGTCGTGCTCGAACTCGTAGCGGGCTCCGTCCGGTCCGGTGCGGGCGGCGAGGAGGTCGAAGTGGGTGTACTCGAAGCGGGAGACGCCGCCCGACGCGTCGGTGTGCGTGAGCGCGTTGCCCTCGCCGTCGTACGTCCACGACTCGGTGGCCCCGTCGGGGGCGGTGCGCCGGGCGAGGTTGCCGTCGGGGTGCCACTCCAGGCGGGTGACACCGCCGGCCGGGTCGGTGATGCGGACGGGGCGGCCGAGGGCGTCCCGCTCGGTGCGGGTGACGGCGCCACCGGGGCCGGTGACCCGCACGGTCAGGCCGGCGGCGTCGCACTCGACGTGGGTGGTGGCGCCGAGGGCGTCGGTGACCGAGGTGAGGCGGCCGGCGGTGTCGTAGGTGCAGCGGGTGGTGGCCCCGGCGGGGTCGGTGACCGCGGTGCGGTTGCCGCGTTCGTCGAACTCCTGGAGCACGCGGTTGCCGTCCGGGCCGATGACCTCCACGGGCAGGCCGGACGGGTCGCGCACGGTGCGCAGTTCGCCGCCGTCGGGGGCGGTGGTGGCGACGAGCCGGTCGTCCTCGTCGTACGCGAAGGCGGTGCGGAGGCCCAGCGGGTCGGTGCGGGAGTGCAGGTTGCCGTGCGGGTCGTGGGTGAACCGGGTGGTGTGTCCGAGCGGGTCGGTGACGGCGAGGCAGAGGCAGCCGGGGCCGAAGAGGTGACGGGTGGTGTGGCCGTCGGCGGTGGTGAGCGTGGTGGTGTGGTGGCCGGTCTCGGGGTCCGGGTCGGTGTAGGCGAGGGTGATCTGTACGTGCCCGGCCTCGCCGCCCTCCGCGACGACCCGGTCCTGGTCGTCGTAGACGTAGTCGTAGCGGCTGTCGTTGGAGTCGATCCAGGCGATGACGCGGCGGCGGTCGTCGTAGACGAAGGTGGTCGTGGCGCCGGACGGCTTGGTGACGGTGGTGAGGTCGCCGTCCTCGTAGCCGTAGCTCATCAGGAGCAGGTCCGCGCCGTCCTCGCCCGCGCCGGTCAGGGACAGTGCGGTGATCCGGCCGTCGGCGGTGGTCAGGCCGAGCCGCCGGCCCGCGGAGTGGACCAGGGCCAGCGGCAGGCCGTCCTCGTCGCGTTCGACGGTGATCCGGTGGCCGTTGCGGTCGGTGAGGTCGGCGAGCCAGGCCACGCCGTCGCCGCCGGCCTCCGCGCCGCGCGGGCCGTCGAAGTCGAGGACCAGGCCGCTGTCGGGGTCGGTGACCGTGTAGTCGCCGTTCGCGTCGCGGGCGAGCAGCGTGCGGGCCCGCCCCGACTCGGGCCGGACGGGCGCGCCGGGCACCGGGTGCGGGTAGCGGATCAGGAGGCCCTCGGCGGTGACGTGGACGACGCCGATGGAGTCGACCTGCAGGCGCTCGTCGACGGTGGAGGTCCAGGAGAGCCCCATGAAGCGGCCGGAGGTCAGGCCGGACTCGGTGCGGCGGGTGAACAGCAACGGCAGGATGCCGGGTATCGCGACGTCGGTCTGCGGCAGGAACATCCGGCCCGAGGCGAGGTCCACCGGGTCGGTGCCATCGGTGACGCGTCGGCCGTCGGGACGGGTGTGGGTGCCCTCCGGGGCGTCGTCCGCCAGCCGCCGCAGCCGGGCGATGTCGGAGACCTCCTCCGCGACACGGGCGCCCTTCACCGCGGCGCCGCCGCCTCCCGTGGCGACGGTCAGCACGAGGTCGGGGATCAGCCGGCCGACGCCCTCGGCCGGGTCCTTCATGAAGTCCTTGACCATCTGGGTGCCGGTGCCGACCGGGTCGTTCGCGGCGACCACCAGCCCGGCGGCCAGGCTGTTGAGCGAGGTCAGGTACTCGGCCGGGTGCGTCAGGTTGTACGGGTCCATCGGGTTGATGCCGCGCACGAAGTTGACGATGCCCGCCGATGCCTTGATGATCCCGCCGTCCAGGTGCATGCCCATGACCTGGGACTCCTCGAACCCGTCCCGTACCTGCTCGGCGTACGAGGGCTTCTTCGGCGCCATGTCGCGGGCGGCCTGCACCGCCGTGCGGGCGGTCTCCGCCGCGGTGTTGCGCTGTTTGCGGGCCTCGGCGAGGAGGTCCTGCGCTTCCTGCATCAGCTTCTTGCCGGGGTCGGTGAACGTGGACGCGGGCTTCGGCGGCAGCGAGGACGGGTCGCGCTTGTCGGACGGCTGGGCGTTGTAGCGGTCGACGGCGCTGTTGTAATCGTCCACCTTCTTGCGGTGGGCGTCCGCGGCGTCCTCGGAGGCCTTCACGCCCTCCTTCCACTTGTCGATCGCGGTCTGCGCCTGGCCCTGCGCCCAGGTGACGGTGTCCGCGAACGAGTCGAGCGCCCCCAGCGCCTTGGTGGCGGCGTCGGCTGCCGCGTACCACTTCGGCGGCTGCGTGCTCACGGCGGTGCGCAGGGCGTCGGCGGTCTTGCCCTTCAGTTCACCGGAGTTCAGCCCCTTGAGCCCGTCCCCGGTGCCGTCGAAGGCCGACTGGAACGCGCGGAGCTTCGCCACCGTGGCGTCGATCTTGCTGGGGCTGCCGTAGATCAGCTTGGTCTTGTCCTCGGTCTGCCCGAGGTCCATCTCGTCGACCTCGGCGCCCAGCCGGTTGGCGACCGAACGGGACTGCTCACGCACCCAGTCCGCGCCGGACTCCCAGCCGACGTCGTCCAGCCGGTCGGCGGTCCAGTTCCCCACGTCCTCGACGCGGTCACCGGCCCACTCGAGACCGTCCTCGACCGCGTCCTCGACCGAGTCCGGCGTGAGGTCGCTGATGATGTCGCCGATACCCACGGTCAGTTGCCCCCCGGCTCACTCTGCTGCTGTGCCTGCCGCGCGCGTTCCTCCGGCGACGGGCCGAGCGTCTCGTCCAGCATGCCGTCGAACTGCTCGTCGGAGATCCCGAGCGCGCTGTTGAACATGTCGGACTGGCGGCCCCCGTACCCCTCGGTGAGGACCGTGCGGCCGGTGTCCTTCCAGGTCTGCTCCATGTCCTGGCCGGCCTTTTCGAACGACTCGGGGCTGTAGTCCGGATTCAGGTAGTCCGGCGTGAAGATGTCGCCCCAGTCCTGTTGCGCGATCTCCTCCTCGGTCGCGTGCGGGTTCCCGCCGAACACGGCGTTGGCGCCCACCTTGAGCGTGCCCGCGAGGTACTGGTCGTTCTGCCACTGCGTACCCGCCGCCAGACCCAGCTGGTTCGCGATCCCGCTGGCGTCCCGCACCAGGGCGCGCACACCCCACTCCCAGCGCTCGCAGAAGTCCTCGAAGTCGACCGAGAGGCCGTGGTGCCCGGTCTCCATCCCGGTCATCGCCAGCTCCGAGAACCCCTTGCCCATGACCGATCCGGTGGCACCGCCGAGGTCCCCCAGCTCGTCGATCGTCGTGTTCAGGCCCTTGGTGAACTTGGCGACCGACGTCTTGTCCAGATGCAGATCCGCGCCGTCGCCGCTCATGCCCGCGCCTCCCGCGCCTCACCGGCGTCGACGGCGGCCGATTCCGGGACGATCCCGGTGACCGGGGGGAAGAACATCGCCCCGTCCTCCGTCGCGACGTCCACCGCGAGACCGGCGGGCTCACCCAGGGCGGGCACGATCTCGTCCACGATCCGCGCGCCCAGCAGCGTCGCGTACTCCAACGGCTGGTCACCCGGGACGTGGTGCCGGACGAACCGGGCCAGTGCCACCTCGTCCGTGAAGCCGTGGATCCACCGCACCCCGCCCATCCGCGCGGACCACAGCCGGCCCCCGGCCATCGGGACCAGGAGGACCGCACGCCGCATCTCGCCGACCAGCGCCCGCGGGTCCCCGCCCCCGCTCCTCCGCTCGGCTATGCGCTCGGCCAGCGCTGCCCCTGATCGCTCCACGGTCCCTCCCCCGTCGGCGGCAACTCACGACACCGTAGACGAGGACGCTCGTCGGGACGTCCGCGGTTCTCGCCGGGCCCTGGCCACCTCCGCGGAAATCCGGTAAGGGCCGCCTCCCCCCATTCGATAGGATGCAGGCGGCCTGCAACAACGGCACCGGCGCGCTCAGCGTCCGACCGGTGCGCGTCGGCAGGAATCCGACCTCGACTCCATTGCCGGGCCGCGTCCGGCCCATCGCAGTAGAAATTGGGAGCATCCGACGATGACTCGACACCTGATCACCAGCGCGCTTCCCTACATCAACGGGATCAAGCACCTGGGGAACCTGGTCGGGTCGATGCTCCCGGCGGACGTGTACACGCGGTACCTGCGGCAGCGCGGCGAGGAGGCGCTGTACATCTGCGCCACCGACGAGCACGGCACCCCGGCGGAGCTGGCCGCGAAGGCGGCCGGGCTCCCGGTGGACGAGTTCTGCGCGCAGCAGCACGACGCGCAGAAGGCGGTGTACGACGGCTTCGGGCTCTCCTTCGACTACTTCGGCCGCAGCTCCTCCGCCGAGAACCGCGAGATCACGCAGCACTTCGCCCGCAAGCTGCACGAGAACGGGTTCATCGAGGAGCGGGCGATCCGCCAGGTGTTCTCGATCGCCGACGACCGCTTCCTGCCGGACCGCTACATCGTCGGTACGTGCCCGCACTGCGGGTACGACAAGGCGCGCGGCGACCAGTGCGAGAACTGCACCCGGGTGCTGGACCCCACCGACCTGATCGAGCCGCGCTCCGCGATCAGCGGCAGCAGCGAGCTGGAGGTCCGGGAGACCAAGCACCTCTTCCTGCTCCAGTCGAAGCTGTCCGGCGAGGTCGAGGCGTGGATCGACGAGACCGGCGGCGAGTGGCCGCACCTGGCCTCCTCGATCGCCCGCAAGTGGCTCACCGAGGGCCTGCACGACCGGTCGATCACCCGTGACCTGGAGTGGGGCGTGCCGGTCCCGGCCGACACCTGGCCGGAGCTGGCGGCCGAGGGCAAGGTCTTCTACGTCTGGTTCGACGCCCCCATCGAGTACCTCGGGGCGACGAAGGAGTGGGCGGACCTGGAGCCGGAGACCCGGGACTGGAAGTCCTGGTGGTACGAGGCGTCCGACGTCCGGTACACGCAGTTCATGGCCAAGGACAACGTCCCGTTCCACACGGTGATGTTCCCCGCGATGGAGATCGGCACCCGCGAGCCGGTCAAGCGTGTGGACCTGGTCAAGGCGTTCAACTGGCTGAACTACTACGGCGGCAAGTTCTCGACGTCGCAGCAGCGCGGCATCTTCTCCGACACGGCCCTGGAGCTGCTGCCGGCGGACTACTGGCGCTACTTCCTGATGGCGCAGGCCCCGGAGTCGGACGACACGTCGTTCACCTGGGAGCTGTTCGCCACCTCGGTGAACAAGGACCTCGCCGACACCCTCGGCAACTTCGTGAACCGGGTGCTCTCCTTCTCCCGCAAGCGGTTCGGCGACGCCGTGCCGGCGGGCAAGGAGGCGGGGGACGCCGAGCGGAAGCTGGGCGAGGAGATCGCGCGGCTGCTCGCGGAGTACGAGGGCCACATGGAGGCGCTCCAGTTCCGCAAGGCGGCCCAGGCGCTGCGCGCGCTGTGGAGCGCGGGCAACTCCTACCTTGAGGAGAAGGCCCCCTGGCTGGAGATCAAGACCGACCAGGAGGGCGCCGCGCTCACGCTGCGCACCGCGATGAACCTGATCCACCTGTACGCGGTCGTCTCGGAGCCGTTCATCCCGTCCTCCGCTCGGGCCATGCGCGAGGCGTTCGCCCTGGCGGACGACACGGCGACGTGGGTGAGCGCCGACGAGGCCCGCGCGCTGGCGTCCGTGCCGGCCGGGACAGCGTTTTCGGTGCCGCCGGTGCTCTTCGCCAAGATCACCGACGAGGACCTGGAGTCCTGGCGCGAGCGCTTCGGCGCCCAGTAGGCCTGTCCAGCAGTACGCCGATCGCCCGGCCGGGAGCTTCCCGGCCGGGCGATCGGCGTTTCCGGGCCCGGCGCCGCGCCGCACCGAATCGGCCATGCGTTCGCATGGGGTACGACATCGCGATGAACCCAGGAGTATGCCAACTGCTCATAAGCGCGCAGGAGTTCTTGCCGATCACACATTTTCGGTCACCTGCTCCTTCCCTCCCCCGCGTACGGGGAGTTCACTGGACGTGACGAGTGGTGACGCGACCGCCGCGCACGTCAGGCGGTCCGATGCCCCGGGCCGTGCTCCGGCTGCCCGGTCCGTGCGGAGGAAAGAGGACAGCGATGACAGCCGCCCCTGCCCCGGCGCGCCTGCGACGGGTTCCGGCCGTGCGGGCCGCGTACGGCCGTCCGGCGCGGGCGGGCGGGTGTCCGGCGGTGACCGCACACCGCACGCGTCCCGGGCCGCCGGCGCGGCGGTCCTCGGCACGGCCGGTCCGCGCCCCCACCGCGCTCCCGCCGTACCGGGGCGGGCGGCCGTCCGCCGACCGGCCGCGCGTCCGCCGCTCGCCACCGCGATTCCCGCCTGCGCGTATCCGTCTCGCGCATCCCCCTGCCCTGTTCTTATCGTCTCGACGAGGTGCACCATGAGCAAGATCGCGCTTCCAGAATTCCACATGCCGTTCGAAAGCACGGGATGCAATCCGGGAGTTGAGCAGACCAAGAAAGCCGCCTGGGAATGGGCCGAGGCCAGTGAACTCGTCCTGTCGCCCGTGGCCGTCAAGAAAATGATCAGGACCCGTCCGGAACTCTGGATCTCGCTGATATTCCCGGAGGCTTCGCAGAAGCATCTGGACCTGTTCTGCCAGTGGCTGTTCTGGGCCTTCCTCGTCGACGACGAGTTCGACGACGGCCCGGCCGGGCGCGACCCGAGACTGTGCGAGAGCGCGATCGGCCGCCTGGTGGACGTGCTCGACGGCGCCCGCGCGCCCGTCGGCCGCATGGAGCACGCGCTCGACGAACTGCTCGCCCGGACCTGCGTGGACCGCCCCGCGCACTGGGTGCGGCAGTTCCGGCGGGACACGGCGGCCTGGCTGTGGACCTACTACGCGGAGGCCGTGGACCGGGCCGCGGGCCATGTCCCGACCACCGCCGACTTCGTGAAGCACCGCCGCGACTCCGTGGCGATGCAGCCCTTCCTGGACCTCCACGAGATCACCGCCGGAATCGACCTGCCGGAATCCGCCCGCAGCCTTCCCGCGTACATCGCCTTACGGAATGCGGTCACCGACCATTCCGGGCTCTGCAACGACATCTGCTCGTTCGAGAAGGAGGCCGTGCTCGGTTATGAGCACAACACCGTGCGGCTGATCCAGCGCGACCGGGGCGGCACACTCCAGGAGGCGGTCGACGAGGCCGGAATTCTGCTCGGCCGTATCGCCGACCGTGTGCAGCGGGCGGAGAAGGAACTCGTCGAGGAGATCGAGGCGGCGGGCATCGAGGGCCCGGCGCGCACCGCGCTGGAGCGCTGCGTCCGGGACTACCGGGGGCTCGTCCGGGGCGACTTCGACTACCACGCGAGGGCCGAGCGCTACACCAGGCCCGAGCTGACGGAGATCGACGAGGACGGCTCGATGTCCGGCAACTTCGCCGCCTGACGGGAGCCGGCGGGGGCGGCGCGGCCGGCGGCCGGGACCGGGCGCGGCCCCACTCCAGCGATTTCCGGACGTTTCTCGCGTCGGCCGCCCCGCCGGTCCCACGGGGCGGCCGACGGCCGGAACCGGCGGTTGCCGGAAGCGGTCCACGGCCGCGTGCCTCCGTCTGGCCGCCCCTCCCGGTCCGTGGTCTGCTGGAGGACACGCCCGACGCACGCGGAAGGGCCGGAACGTCATGACAGCGCCACCCCCGCCCGCCCCACACGCCGAGACGGTGCAAGGCATCGTCCGGGGCACCCACGAGCGGGGGATCGCCGTGTTCCGGGGCATCCCGTACGCGGCCGCCCCGGTGGGCGCCCGGCGGTTCGGGGCGCCCGGGCCGCCGGAGCCCTGGACGGGGGTGCGGGCGGCCACGGCGTTCGGGCCGACCGCGCCCAAGCGGCCGTACGCCCCGCCGTTCGACCGGCTGCTGGCCGACCCCTCGGTGCCCGGCGAGGACTGCCTCAACCTGAACGTGTGGACACCGGCGCCCGACCGCGGCGCACGGCCCGTCCTGGTCTGGATCCACGGCGGCTCGCTGCTGCACGGCTCGTCCACTCTGCCGCTGTACGACGGGACGGCGTTCGCCCGCGACGGGGTGGTGCTCGTGTCGGTCAACTACCGGCTGGGCGTGGAGGGGTTCGGCGTCCTGCCCGACGCACCGGCCAACCGGGGACTGCTCGACCAGCTGGCCGCCCTCACCTGGGTGCGGGACAACATCGCGGCGTTCGGCGGCGATCCGGACCGGGTCACGGTGTGCGGGGAGTCGGCGGGTGCCATCGGCGTCGGGGCGCTGCTGGCCGCGCCACGGGCCCGCGGGCTGTTCCGGCGGGCGGTGCTGCAGAGCGGGGTGCCGGCCGCGCTGCCGGTGGCCGAGGGCCGGCGGACCACCGCGCTCGTCGCCAAGCGGCTCGGGGTGGCGGCGACCGCCCGGGGCCTGGCCGGGGTGGACCCGGCCGCGCTGCTGGCCGCGCAGAGCGAGGTGACGGCCGGCGGCTCCCCGCTGACCGGCGGCCACTCCTTCCAGCTCGTGGTGGACGGCGACCTGCTGCCCCGCGATCCGATGGAGGCCCTGCTCGACGGGGCCTCGTCCGGGGTCGGGCTGCTGATGGGCTCCACCACCGAGGAGTACCGGCTGTGGTTCGTCCCGGCCGGGCTGACCGAACGGTTCTCCCGGGCGAAGCTGCGCCTCGCGCTCCTGAAGTTCCGGGTGCCGCGCGCCACCGCCCGTACATACCGCGCCAACCGGCCCGGGGCCACGCCCGGCGAACTGCTCGGCGCGCTCGCCACCGATCTGCTGCTGCGGGTGCCGCTGAACCGGCTGGCCGACGCCCGCGCCCCGGGCACGACGCATCTGTACGAGTTCGGCTGGCCCTCCCCCGTCGAGGGGCTCGGCGCCTGCCACGGGCTGGAGATCGGCTTCGTCTTCGACACCCTGCGCGGCCCGGACGCCGTCGCGCTCGCGGGGTACGACGCCCCGCAGGAGCTGGCCGACTCGATGCACGCCGCGTGGGTGCGGTTCGCCACGCACGGCGACCCGGGGTGGCCGGGCTGGGACGCCTCGCGGCCGGTGATGAGCTTCGGCCCGGGCGCCGCCGCGCTGGTACGGGCCCCGCGCGACGACGAACTGCGCGGCTGGCCCCCGTACCGGTGAGGGAGGCGCCGGAGGCTTCCGTCCGGCGCCTGCCCCGTGTCAGGCCTTGTTCTGCGCGGCCCAGAACTCGTCGAACGTGAGGAGCCCGTCGCCGTTCGCGTCGTGGGAGTTGATCACGGCCTGCGCGACCGGCTCGGTGACGTAGGGGTCACCCAGCTGAGCCATGACGCTCTTGTACTCGGCGGCCGAGATCAGCCCGTCGCCGTTCAGGTCGTACCGCTCGAACGCCTTGCGCGCCGACTCGATGTCCGCCACTGTCTGCCCCTTCGTATGACTGTCTGACGGGGCTCAGATTAACCGGCGCCCCGAGGGGCTTCGGCGGCGGCCGGTCGGTGTGCGGACCGGTGGTCAGCGGAAGACTCCGGTGTGGCCGAGGGAGTAGCGGCCGGGCTGGGGGTAGACGGCGAGGCCGTGCGGTCCGCTGCCCACGGGGATGCGGGCGAGCTGCTTGCCGGTGGCGGTGTCGATGGCGTACACCTCGGAGTCGTAACGCCCGGCCAGCCAGAGGACCTTGCCGTCGGCGGAGACCCCGCCCATGTCGGGGCTGCCGCCGTTCGGCAGATGCCACTTCTTCGCGAGCTTCCTGTGCGCGAAGTCGAAGACGGAGACCGAGCCCTCGCCCCGGTTGGAGATGTACATCTCCTTCGCGTCGCGGCTGACGTAGAGCCCGTGGCATCCCTTGCCGGTCTTCAGCAGCTTCGGGGTGGTGAACTTCTCGCCGTCCAGCACCCACATCCCGTCGGCCTTCATGTCGGCGATGTAGAACGTGCCGCCGTCCGGGGACAGCTTCACGTCCTGCGGCATGGCGCCCTCGAAGGGCAGCTTCTGCTGGGCGACGACCTTCATCTTCTCGGTGTCGACCTTGAGGAGGTCGCCGGAGAACTCGCAGGAGACGATGAAGTACCGGCCGTCGGCGGAGAAGTCGGCGTGGTTGACGCCCGCGCAGCCGACCGGGACGGCCTTGGCCGTCTTCATGGTGTGCGCGTCCCGGAAGACCAGCTCGCGGTCCATGGAGGCCATCACGACGGCGTACTTGCCGTTGGGCGTGAAGTAGAGGTTGTACGGGTCGGAGACCGCGACCGTCTTCCCGGGTTTCCCGGTCGCCGGGTCGATCGGAGTGAGGCTGTCGCCGAGGTCGTTGTTGACCCAGAGCGTCTTCAGGTCCCAGGACGGCACGACGTGCTGCGGCTGCCGGCCGACCGGGATGGTCTCGATCACCTTGTACGTGGCGGGGTCGATGACCGAGACGGTGTCGGAGTTGGTGTTGGGCACGTAGACGCGGGACGGGAAGTCCTTGACGACCGGCGAGAGCTTGCCGGGCGCGTCGGCCGCGTACACGTTCCGCGGGTCCAGCACCGGCGGCATCCCGGCCAGCCCAGGGGGTTCGGGCGGGGTGACCTGCCGGGCCCGGACGCTCGGGGACGGGGAGGCGGTGGTGGCGGCCGTCTTCTGCGCCGGGGTGCCGCAGCCGCAGAGCACGGCGAGCAGGACCCCGCCGAGGAGGGCGGCGGTGCGTGGGGTCGTGGTGGGAGGCATCAGGTCAGCAGCTCCGTGGTCGTCACCGCGCGCAGTCCGCGGCGGTCGATTTCGGTGAGGAGGAGGGGCAGTGCGGCGACCGTGTCCGCGTAGCCGAAGTGCAGGCTCACCACCGATCCGTTGCGGATCTCCCCGGCCACCTTGCGGGTGACGGCCGCGGCGCCGGGCGAGGTGAAGTCGAGGGAGTCCACGTCGTACGAGAGGACGTGCGGGTAGCCCGCCCGGGCGGCGAGCCGCTGGACGAGCGGGGTGGCGTACTGGGTGCGCGAGGGGCGGAACCAGGTGCCGATGGAGCCCGTGAGCCGGCGCAGCCGCTGGGCGCAGCCGGTGATCTCCGCGTACGCCCGTGTCTCGTCGAGCGCGGAGATGTCGATGTGGTGCTGGGTGTGGTTGCCGAGGTCGTGGCCGCCGTCGAGGATGCGGCGGGCCATCCCGGGGTGTTCGTCGAGCCAGCTGCCGACGGCGAGGACGGTGGCCCGGGCCCCGGCGCGTTCGGCCTCGCCGAGCACGGTCCTGGCGACGGCCGGGTCGCCCTGGCCGTGGAAGGTGAGGGCCACGCGGGCACGGTCGCGGGGGCCGTTGGTGACCTGGACCGGCTGCCCGGGGAAGCGGTGCGGGGCGGGGGCGGGGGCGTGTGCTCCGGCGGCGGTGGCGGCGGGTTTCGCGGCGACCGTGCGGGTGGCGGTGGCGGCGGGCGTACCGGGGTCGCGCTCCTGGCAGCCGGCGGTGAGGGCGACGGCCGCGGCGGCGCCCGCCCGCAGGGCGTGGCGGCGGTGCACCGGGGCGTGGGAGGCGTCCATGGCTGCACAGTAGGGCGATATGACCGGAAAATCCCGGCCGACTCCGCCGACTCCCCCGGCGGGACGCCCGCGCACAGGCCGTCCACATCCTGGACATTCAATGGATCATGCGCGGATACTCATGAATATTCATGGATTTCCAGGCAAGTGACCCAGCACACCTACGTTTCTTCGTTGAAATGTCCGGAGATGGTAAAGAGTGAGGCATTTGAGGCTTTGGCTATGGAGTCGTCCGTCTGCCATAGTCGGTGGCACGACCCCCATTGACCCGGGCCAGGTCGTCATGAGCGGCCGTGAACACACCCCCCATTTCACGGTCCCCCCACAGAAGCCCCCGAAGCGCCGCACCACGGCCGATACGGGGGCTTCTGTCTTGCCCGGCGGGCCCCGCACGAGGGTGTCAGCGGTCGGAGATGCGCATCTCGAACCAGGTGGTCTTGCCGCGGGGTAAGAGGTCCACGCCCCACCGGTCGGAGAGCTTGTCCACGAGGAAGAGGCCCCGGCCGCTGATGTCCATCTCCCGGACCGGCATGAGGCACGGAAGGCCGCGCGAGGGGTCGCGCACCTCGATCCTGATCCAGCCGCGACGGCGGAGCATGCGCAGCCCGAAGACCCGGGCGCCGGTGTGCCGCACGGCGTTCCCCACGAGCTCGGAGACGAGCAGGACGGCGTGTTCGGCGGCCTGCGCGGAGAGCGCCCACTGATGGAGGACGACGCACGAGGTGAGCCGGCGGGCGGTGGCCGCGGACTCGGGGCGGGAGGGCAGCCGGACTTCCTCCTCCGTCGGGTTTCCGAACAACTCCAGCGCTTTGAACGCCTGTTCGTCCTCGACGGCCGGCATTCTCCGTGCCGCTGCCGCGCTGCTGCGCGGTCGCGGCTGCTCCACACCCTCCAGGCCCGCCATGCACACCATCATGGCCGCACGGCGGGCCTTCCGGGGCCGTTCCGGGGGAATCCCCGACCCGTAATCAGCCGTTCCCCCAGGTCGGGTTGGCATATGCCAGAGGCAGAATGCGACTGTGAACACCCCGCCTGACCTGCGACAACGGCGCTCCTGGCCGGGCTCGCCGGCCGGTCGGGGGCGACGCTCCTCAAGGTTGCCTTAAGGTTCCTCTAATCCGCCCGCACGGATGAACGCCCCCGTTGCCGTTCTCAACCGGCGTTCGGTCAGAGGAACTTCGCCTTGCCCGGGCCCTCCTCCACGAAGCTGCGCATTCCGCGCTCCCGGTCCTCCGTGGCGAACAGACCTGCGAACCAGGTGCGCTCGATCGTGAGGCCCGTGTCGATGTCCGTCTCCAGTCCGGCGTCCACCGCCTCCTTGGCGGCGCGCAGGGCCAGCGCCGGCCCCTTCGCCAGCTTGGCCGCCCAGGCGTGCGCCTGCTCGTAGACCTCGGCGGCGGGCACCACGCGGTCCACCAGGCCCATGGTCAGGGCCTCCTCGGCCCGGACGTGGCGGCCGGTGAAGATGAGGTCCTTGGCCTTGGCGGGGCCGACCAGCCGGGCGAGCCGCTGGGTGCCGCCGGCGCCGGGGATGAGGCCGAGCAGGATCTCCGGCTGGCCGAGCTTCGCGTTGTCCCCGGCGATGCGGAAGTCCGCGCAGAGGGCCAGTTCGCAGCCGCCGCCGAGCGCGTAGCCGGTGACGGCCGCGACGACGGGCTTGGGGATGCGGGCGACGGCGGTGAAGGAGTCCTGGAGCGCCTTGGACCGCAGCACCATCGCCGCGTGGTCCATGGCCTGCATCTCCTTGATGTCCGCGCCCGCCGCGAACACCTTCTCGCCGCCGTAGAGCACCACGGCCCTGACGTCGTCGCGCCGGGTCGCCTCCTCCGCGAGTTCTCGCAGCCGGTCCTGGGTCGCGACGTCCAGGGCGTTCATCGGCGGGCGGTCCAGGCGGATGGTGCCGACGCCGTCGCTTACTTCGAGGGAAACGGTCATGGGGTGCAGGTTAACCGGCGCTAACGGGCGGCCGCAGGGGCCGGGGGCGGTGCCGTTGGTCACGGCGGACGCGGGCGGGCCCGGCACCGTGGATCTCGGTGCCGGGCCCGCCGGGGTGTGGGGAGGAGGACTTACTTGGTCCACTCCGACCAGCTCATGTTCCAGCCGTTGAGGCCGTTGTCCGGGCTGATCGTCTTGTCGTGGGAGTTCTTGACGACCACGACGTCGCCGATGAGCGAGTGGTCGAAGAACCAGGCGGCCGGCATGGACGAGTCGCCGCCGCCGCGCTGGTCCTGGAGGCCGACGCAGCCGTGGCTGGTGTTCGTGTTGCCGAAGACCCCGGAGCCGCCCCAGTAGTTGCCGTGGATGAACGTGCCCGAGGTGGACAGGCGCATCGCGTGCGGCACGTCCTTGATGTCGTACTCGCCGCCGAAGCCGACGGTGTCGCCGTTCATACGGGTCACCCGCAGCTTCTCGCTGATGACCATCTGACCGTTGTACGTGGTGGTGGCCGGGGCGCCCGCCGAGATCGGGATGTCCTTGATCTGCTTGCCGTCGCGGACGACCTTCATCCGGTGCGTGTCCGCGTCGACGGTGGAGACCTGGCTGCGGCCGATGGTGAACGAGACGGTCTTGGCCTGCTTGCCGTAGACGCCGGGCCGCCCCTCCACGCCGTCGAGGTCGAGCTTGACGGTCACCTTGGTGCCGGCGGCCCAGTACTCCTCCGGGCGGAAGTCCAGGCGGTCGTTGCCGAACCAGTGGCCCTCGACGGGGACGGCGGGCTCGGCGGTCACCTTGATGGCCTTCTCGACGGCCTCCGGGTCGGTGATGCCCCGGGTGAAGTGGATCGAGACCGGCATGCCGACGCCGACCGTCGAGCCGTCCTCCGGCGTGTACTGGCCGATGAAGGTGTTCTTCGGGACGAGCGTGGTGAAGGTGGTGTCCTTCGCGGACTCACGGCCCTTCGCGTCCTTTGCCACCGCGTGGACCTTGTACTGGGTCGCCGAGGCCAGGTGCTGCTCGGGCACCCAGCTCGCGCCGTCCGACGCGATCTTCCCCTCGACGTCGCCGCCCTTGGGGTCCGAGACCTTGACGACGGTCAGCTTGCCCTGCGCGGCGGTGATCTTCAGCGCCCCACTGGTGGCGACGTCGTCGCTCCCGTCCTTGGGTGCCACGGTCACCACCGCCTGCGAGGCACTGGTGTCCTCCTTGACCCCGCCGGCCTTGCCGTCACCGGCACCGCCCTCGGCGTCTCCCCCGCCGCACGCCGTCACCAGCAGCAACAGCGCACCGGCCGCCAGGGCCGGCAGACCGGTCGCCCTCCGCACGCGCCGCCTGTCGCCCCCGGCCGATGTCCCCGATATCGGCTGCCCGTTCAATGTGGTCTTCTCCCCTCACACGGCCCGGCCCCGCCGAGGCCACGGGAACCCATGGGTTCCCACCCCCGCGCGCTGCACAATGCGCGCTCAGCAAAGAGATAATCACACCGACAGTGGGCAGTTCTTCCCGGGAATGTCACCGTTCCGTCCCAAGTGGCCGCGAGGTGTCCCCCGCGCCACCCGGGCATGACCTATCGGAGCGCCGAACCCGCCCGCCACCGGGCCCAGTCGAGGTTCCAGCCGCCGAGTCCGTTGTCCGGTGCGACCGTCTTGTCCGGGGAGTTGACGACCTCGACGACGTCCCCGACGAGGGTGCGGTCGAAGAACCAGCCGGCCGGGGTCGAACCGCTGCCGCCCTGGACGTCGCGCAGCCCGATGCAGCCGTGGCTGACGTTGGTGGAACCGAAGACCTCCTCGTCGGACCAGTAGTTGCCGTGGAGGAAGGTGCCGGACTTCGTCAGCCGGATGGCGTGCGGCACGTCCTTGATGTCGTACTCGCCGCCGAACCCGACGGTCCGCCCGTCCATCCGCGTCACCTCGTGCATCTCGCTGACCACCATCCTGCCGTTGTACGTGGTGGTCGTCGGGGAGCCCGCCGTGATCGGGAGCGTGGAGAAGAGCCGCCCGTCCCGGCGCACTTCCATCGTGTGCGCCTCCGCGTCCACCCGGGAGATCTGCTCCCGGCCCACCGTGAACCGCACGGTCTTGCGCTGGCTGCCGTACACCCCCGGCGCCCCCTCCACGTCGGCCAGGCCGATGTCCACGGTGACCTCGGTGCCGGGCTCCCAGTAGGCGGCCGGGCGGAAGTCGAGCCGGGTCCTACCGAACCAGTGCCCGGCCACCGCCGCCGGCGGATCGGCGGTAACCCGGATCGCCCGCTCCACCGCCGCGCGCCGGGTGACCGGGCGGTTGAACTCGAAGGACACGATCATGCCGGTGCCCACGGTCGAGCGGTTCTCCGGCTTGAAGTACCCGATGAAGCGGTCCTTGGGGACCGCGGTGGTGAAGGTGGTGTGGCGCGCCGCCCGGTGGCCGCCGCCGTCCACCGCGACCGCGTCCACGCTGTACTTGGCGGCCAGTCCCAGCCGCGCGCCCTTCCTCGGCGCCCACGACCGGCCGTCCTCGGCAATCTCGCCCGGTACCTCCTGTTCCTGCGCGTCCTCGATCCGCCGCACCCGGACGCTCTCAAGCCTTCCGTCGGGGACCTCCACCTCCAGCCGGTCGTCCGCCCGGACGTCCTCGGACCGGTCGGCCGGGGTGATCCGGATCGCCTCCTGCGGCGATCTCGCCTTCCCGCCCATGAACGAACCGGTGCCCGAACAGCCCGTCAGCACGGCCAGCAGCACCAGTACGGCGAGCACTCCCGGCCCGACCGGCACGGTGAACCGGCTCGCCCCTGCCTTCTTCGCTACGTGAGTCACGTCCCCCCCAACGACGGGGGCCGGTCGGGGGAAACGTGAGTGCGGGCCGCCCGGTGGGCAGAACACAGGGGACGACCACACTCGGGGAGCCGCGGCCGGGACGCCGCGCGCCCCTTTCCGGTGCCGGTCCCACGAGCCGCGGGAGGCGAGCAGGTGTCGAGCGCAGCCGAGCAGGAGGCAGTGCCGAGGACGGACGCGGCGACGGCCGGGGCCGTGGTGGAGCGGGTCGCCGCCCCCGCCCCCGGACCACGTCGGCCCGCGGTGTGGCCGGGGGCGCCGATGCCCCTCGGAGCCCGCTTCAGGACCGGCCCCGACGGGGTCGCGGGCACCAATTTCGCCCTGTGGGCGGGCGGGGCGGAGGCCGTCGAACTGTGCCTCTTCGACGAGGACGGCACGGAGACCCGGCTCGCCCTGACCGAGCTCACCCACGAGGTCTGGCACGGCTTCGTGCCCGGGGTCCGGCCGGGCCGGCGGTACGGCTACCGGGTGCACGGCCGGTGGGACCCGTGGACGGGCGCCCGGTGGAACGCGGCGAAGCTCCTCCTCGATCCGTACGCCCGGGCCGTGGACGGCGAATTCACCCTTCCGGCCGAGGTGTACGGCCATGTGAGGGACTGGCCCGACCAGCAGGTGGCCGACACCGTCCGCGACGAACGCGACTCAGCGCCGTACGTCCCGAAGGGGGTCGTCGTCCATGACGACGACGACTGGGCCGACGACCGCAGGCCGAAGACGCCCTGGGCGGACTCCGTCATCTACGAGCTGCACGTGAAGGGCTTCACCAAGCGGCATCCCGGCATCCCCGAGGAACTGCGCGGCACCTACGCCGGGCTCGCGCACCCGGCGGCGATCGGCCATCTGAAGCGTCTCGGGGTGACGGCCGTGGAGCTGCTGCCGGTGCACCAGTTCGCCCACGAGGACCATCTGCTGCGGCGCGGGCTGCGCAACCACTGGGGCTACAACTCGATCGGCTACTTCGCCCCGCACGCCGGCTACTCGGCGAGCGGCACGGCGGGCGAGCAGGTCGGCGAGTTCAAGCGGATGGTCCGGGCCCTGCACGACGCGGGCATCGAGGTCATCCTCGACGTCGTCTACAACCACACCGCGGAGGCGGGCGAGCTGGGCCCGATGCTCTCCCTGCGCGGCATCGACAACCGCGGCTACTACCGCCTCCAGGGCGACGCCCGCCGGTACGCCGACTACACGGGCTGCGGCAACACCCTGCACGTCGTCCAGCCCAACGTGCTGCGCCTCATCACCGACTCGCTGCGGTACTGGGTGACCGAGATGGGCGTCGACGGCTTCCGCTTCGACCTGGCGGCGGCGCTCGCCCGCTCCATGCACGACGTCGACATGCTCTCCCCGTTCCTCGCGGTGATCGCCCAGGACCCTGTGCTGCGCCGGGTCAAGCTCATCGCCGAGCCCTGGGACGTGGGCAACGGCGGCTACCAGGTGGGGGCGTTCCCGCCGCTGTGGACGGAGTGGAACGACCACTACCGGGACGCCGTACGGGACTTCTGGCGCGGCGCGCTGCCCGACGTCCGGGATCTCGGCTACCGGCTGACCGGCTCCAGCGACCTGTACGCCTGGGGCGGGCGCCGCCCGTACGCCTCGGTCAACTTCGTCACCGCGCACGACGGGTTCACCCTGCGCGACCTGGTGAGCTACCAGGACAAGCACAACGAGGCCAACGGCGAGGACAACCGGGACGGCACCTCGGACAACCGGGCGTGGAACTGCGGGGCCGAGGGCGAGACGGACGACGCGGACGTCAACGCGCTGCGCCGCCGGCAGCTGCGCAACCTGCTCACCACGCTGCTCCTGTCGACCGGGGTGCCGATGCTGGTGGCCGGCGACGAGATGGGGCGCACCCAGGGCGGCAACAACAACGCCTACTGCCAGGACAACGAGACCGGCTGGGTGGACTGGTCGCTGCTGGAGCGGCCCGAGTGGCGGGAGCTGACCGCGCTGACCGCCCGGGTGCTCGCGCTGCGCCACCGCCATCCGGTGCTGCGCCGCCGGGCGTTCTTCTCCGGACGGCCGCAGGCCCCGGACGGGCTGCGGGACCTGGCGTGGTTCACCGGTGAGGGCGCGGAGATGACCGAGTCCGACTGGTACGCGCCGGCCGCGACGGTCGGCCTCTACCTCTCCGGCCGGGACATCCCGGGCCGGGACGCGCGCGGCGAGCAGGTGACCGACGACAGCTTCCTGGCCGTCCTGCACGCGGGCCATCTCCCGGCGGAGTTCGTGCTGCCGGGGCCGCCGTGGGCGCAGGCGTACGAACTGGTCCTGGACACCTCGCGCGACGACCAGGCCGAGGCGCCGGGCACGGTCCACCGGGGCGGCGAGCGGCTGACGGTGCCGGAGCGGTCGGTGCTGCTGCTGCGCGTACGGGAGTGAGGGGCCGGTCTAGCCGAGGATGCCGCGGTCGTAGCCCACGGCCACCGCGGCGGCCCGGTCCTTGACGCCCAGCTTGGCGAACAGGTGGGTGAGGTGGGTCTTCACGGTGGCCTCGCTGATGAACAGTTCGGCGGCGATCTCCCGGTTGGAGGTCCCCCGGGCGACCAGCCTCAGCACCTCGCGCTCGCGGGCGGACAGCGTCTCGTTGCCGGCGGCGGCCGGGGCGCGTACCGCCGAGACGAGCCGGGAGGCGACGGCCGGTGAGAGCACGGTCCGGCCCTCGGCGGCGGCCCGGACGGCGGTGAACAGCTCCTCGCGGGGCGCGTCCTTGAGGAGGTAGCCGGTCGCGCCCGCCTCGATCGCGGGCAGGGTGTCGGTGTCGGTGTCGTACGTGGTGAGCACGAGGACCTTGGAGCGGGCGCCGCGCCGGGTCAGCTCGGTGATCGCGGCGACCCCGCCGCCGCCCGGCATCCGGAGGTCCATCAGGACCACGTCGGGGTCGAGCCGGGCGGCCATCTCGACGCCCTCGACCCCGTCGGCCGCCTCGCCGAGCACCCGGAACTCCGGTGCGGCGGCGAACATCCCGCGCAGTCCGTCCCGTACGACGGGGTGGTCGTCGACGACGATCAGCGTGATGACGCGCGCGGGTTCCCGGTCCATGCCGCACACCGTACGGGACGGGTCCGGGGCGTCAGGCGGCGTCCCGGGCGTGCGGCACCATGGGGACGCGGGCGCTGACCGCCGTGCCGAGGCCGGGTCCGGTCTCCACCTCGACGGTGCCCGCGATGCGTTCGGCGCGGGAGCGCATCCCGCCGAGTCCGAAGCCGCCGGCGCCCCGGTACGGGGGCAGCGCGGCCGGGTCGAAGCCGCGGCCGTCGTCGCGGACGTCGAGGGTGATCTCGTCGCCCATGTAGGAGAGCGTGACCCCGGCCCGGGACGCCTCCGCGTGGCGGCCTGCGTTGGCCAGGGCCTCCTCGGCTATCCGGAGCAGGGTGGCGCCGACCTCGTCGTGGAGGGGTTCGACGGTGCCGGTGACGGTGAACTCGGCGCGCACACCGGTGCGGCGGGACCACGTGGTGACCGTCTTCTCGAGCGCGCCGGGGAGGTCGTCGTGTTCCAGTGCGGCGGGCAGCAGGTTGTGCACGGAGCGGCGGGCCTCGCCGAGGCTGTGCCGGGCGAGGCCGGCGGCCCGGACGAGGTGTTCGCGGGCGAGTGCGGGGTCGGTGTCCGCGGTGGAGCCGGCGGCCTGGAGCTGGGCGATGATGCCGGTGAGGCCCTGGGCGATGGTGTCGTGGATCTCGGCGGCGAGCCGGCGCCGCTCGTCGGCCACTCCGGCCTCGCGGGCCTGGACGAGGAGCTGGGCGTGGAGTCCGGCGTTCTCCGCGAGGGCCTGCTCCAGGCGGGCGTTGGCGGACTCCAGGGCGGTGATGGTGGCGGACTTGGCCCGCTCCTGATCGGCCTCCCGGTCGCCGATCTGGGCGAACACCATGGTGAGCGTCGCGTGCACGGCGAGCACGACGCCGAAGACGATCCAGTTCATCAGGGTGGCGGGCGGCAGGGGGCTGCCGCTCTGGGCGCCCGCCATGATGACGGCGACGGCCAGCAGCCCGGGCCGGACGGCGCGCCGCGGGAGCACCCGGCCGGCGTCGAAGTAGCCGAGCACCGCGTAGATCGAGAAGAAGGGGTTGCACCAGGTGAGCCCGAGGGCGAGCAGGGTGCGGGCGGTGAAGTAGAAGGCGCCGGCCCCCGACGCGGTGCGCGACCACCACAGTTCGAGGACGAGCGCCGCCGGGAGGAGCACCGCGGCGGCGCGCTCGTCGGCCGGGGACATGAGGAGGTCCCGGGAGACGGCCGCGACGACGGTGGACAGACCGAGCAGCCCGTACGGCCCGTACCGGAAGAAGCGGCCCCACCACTGCTCGGCCGTCGTCACCTGTGCGCTCATACGGGCAGTCTCCCCCGCACCCCGGCCCCCCTTCTACTGCCACCGGAACGTGCGGTTCGCGGCCCAGCCCGCCACCGCCGCCCACGCGGCGACCGCGCCGAGGTGGCTCCAGCCCGGCCAGTCGCCCCGGGCCGCCTGGTCCAGTGCCTGGGAGGCGGCACCGAACGGGGTGGCCTGGACGACGCGGCGGAGCCCGTCGGGCATGGCCTGCACGGGGACCCAGACGCCCGCGGTGAACATCATCGCGAAGTACACGACCGAGCCGACGGCGGCGGAGATCTTCGTCGTACGGGAGACGGAGCAGATCAGCGCGCCGAGGGCGAGGACGCAGGCGACCGCGAGCAGCAGCGCCAGCAGATAGCCGAACGGCTGCTCGGGCAGCCGCACCCCGTAGGCGGTCCGGCCGACGGTGACGACCAGCAGGGCGGAGACGAGCGCGGCCGCGCCGTGCAGCGCGATCTGCGCGCCGAGCAGGGCGGCGGGCCGGACCGGCGTGGTGGACATGCGGCGCAGGATGCCGCGTTCGCGGTACCCGGTCAGGACGGGCGGCATCGCCTGGAGCCCGGACATGATCAGGGCGAGCAGTACCGCGACGGGCACGTACAGGTCGATGACGCGCCGGCCGCCGAGCCCGTCGTCGTGCTCCCGGAAGGACGGGACGAGGCCGAGGACCACCAGGAGCACGGTCGGGAAGACGACGATCCAGAAGAGACTGCCGGGTTCGCGGAGGAAGAGCCGGGTCTCCGCCTTGAGGACGGCGCGCGTCGCGCCGGGCACGGCGGTGCGGGGCGTGGTCGTGGTGGCGGGGGTCGTGTGCGCTGTGGCCATCTCAGGCTGCCCTTTCGGTGGTTCCGCGCCCGTCGGCGGGGCCGGTGAGGTCGAGGAAGGCGTCGTCGAGGGTGGCCTCGGCGACGCGGAGCCGGTGGGCGGTGACACCGCGTCGGGCGAGCAGCGAGATGACGGCGTTGACGGTCTCGTCGGTGCCGTTGATGACGACCCGGCCGCCCTCGGTCTCGTACGACACCGCGCCGGGCAGGCCCGCGAGTTCGGCGTCGGGCAGCGGCTCGGAGGGCGTGAAGGAGATGACCGTGGAGCCGTCGGCGCCGGCGACGAGGCCGGCCGGGGTGTCGAGCGCGACGACGCGCCCCCGGTCGATGACGGCGATGCGGTCGCAGAGGCGCTGGGCCTCCTCCATGAAGTGGGTGACGAGCACGACGGTGACACCGCCGTCCCGCACGTCCTCGATCAGCTGCCAGGTGTCGCGCCGGGCGCGGGGGTCCAGGCCGGTGGTCAGCTCGTCGAGGATGACGACGCGGGGCCGGCCGACGAGGGCGAGCGCGATGGACAGGCGCTGCTTCTGGCCGCCGGAGAGCCGGTGGAAGCGGGTGTCCAGCTTGGTGTGCAGGCCGAGCCGTTCGGCGAGCGGGCGCCAGTCGGCGGGCTCGGGGTAGAACGCGCTGTACAGGTCGAGCGCCTCCCGTACGGTGATCTTGGGCTGGAGTTCGCTCTCCTGGAGCTGGGTGCCGAGCAGTCGGGTCACCCGCTCGCGGCCGGCGACCGGGTCCAGGCCGGCGACCCGGACGGTGCCGGCGTCGGGGATCCGCAGTCCCGCGACGCACTCGACGGTGGTGGTCTTGCCCGCGCCGTTGGGGCCGAGAATCCCGAAGATCTCCCCCTCTTCGACGGCGAAGGAGACCCCGTCGACCACGGGGCGGCCGGCGTAGGCCTTGCGCACCCCGTTCGCTTCGATGATTGCCATGGCACGAGCATCCGCGCGCCGGGCCGGCGGCGGTATCGGCCATCGCGCTCGGAACGGCATCGGCCGATCGGTTGATGCGGGCCTACGACCCGTGCCGCCGCCCGCCTTCGCCGGAGCGTGCGGGCCGGCGGATAAAACCGTGGGACCGATATCCGGACGCATCGTAGGCTCACCCTGATGCGCCAGGAACATGTAGAGCCCAAGGACCGGTCCGCCGTACGCTCCCTGCTACGGCTGTGGCCGTATGTGAAGCCGGTACGCAACCGGCTCTTCGGCGCGGCACTGGTGGCGATCGTCGCCTCCTGCCTGGGCCTCGTGATCCCGCTGGTCCTGAAGTGGATCGTCGACGGACCGGTCGCGCACCGGGAGCCGGGCGGGGTCTGGCTCGGCGCGCTGTACCTGCTGCTCCTCGGCCTCCTGGAGGCGGTGCTGTTCGGGGTGCGGCGGTGGATGGTGGCGCGCCCGCTGGCCGGGGTCGAGGCGTCGATGCGCGCCGACCTCTACGGGCATCTGCAGCGGCTGCCGGTGGCCTTCCACGACCGGTGGTCGTCGGGGCAGTTGCTGTCGCGCGGGACGACGGACCTGATGCTGGTGCGCATGTTCCTGGTCTTTCCGCTGACCTTCCTGCTGGTCAACGCCACCACGATCCTCGTCGGGTTCGTGGTGCTGCTGGTCCAGGAGTGGACGCTGGGCCTGGTGCTGCTCGCCCCGGTCGTGCCGCTCATGATCATCTGCTCGGCCTTCGAGGCGAAGTACGCGAAGGTCGCGCGCCTGGCGCAGGACCAGGTCGGCGACCTGACCACGGTGGTCGAGGAGAGCGTCCTCGGCATCCGCATCATCAAGGGCTTCGGCCGCCACCGCAGCCAGGCCGACGCCTTCCGGGTCCTGGCCGCGCGGCTGCGCGACACGGAGCTGGGCAAGGCCCGGCTGCTCGCCCGGATCTGGGCGCTCATCACCACGCTGCCCGAACTCGCCATCGGGGCGGCGCTGGTGTGCGGCACCGTCGAGGTCGCGAACGGGGACCTGTCCGCGGGCACCCTGGTCGCGTTCCTCTCGACGGCGCTCGCGCTGCGCTGGCCCGTCGAGTCGATCGGCTTCCTGCTGGCGATGAGCCAGGAGGCGGCGACGGCGACCGAGCGGTTCTTCGAGGTGATGGACGTCGCCGAGGAGGAGGACACCGGGCAGCCGGCCGCGGACGCCGCCCCCGAGGCGGGCGGCATGGTCTTCGAGGGCGTCGAGTTCCGCTACCCCGACGCGGAAGAGGGCTCGGCGCCCGTGCTGGCCGGCATCGACCTGCGCATCCGGCCCGGGGAGACGATGGCCCTGGTCGGCGCGACCGGCTCCGGCAAGACCACGCTGACCTCGCTGGTGCCCCGGCTGTACGAGGCGACCGCCGGGCGGATCACCCTGGACGGCGAGGACATCACCACGATGCCCCGCGCCCGGCTGCGGGAGCTGGTGTCGGTGGCGTTCGAGGAGCCGACGCTCTTCTCTGCGAGCGTCGGCGACAACGTGCGGATGGGCGCCGACGCGGCGGACGAGGAGGAGCTGCTGCGGGCGCTCTCGGTGGCCCAGGCCGACTTCGTCCACGACCTGCCGGACGGCGTCGGCACCGAGGTCGGCGAGCAGGGCCTGAGCCTGTCCGGCGGCCAGCGCCAGCGCCTCGCCCTGGCCCGGGCCGTGGTGGGCCGGCCACGCTTCCTGGTCCTCGACGACCCGCTCTCGGCGCTCGACGTGCACACGGAGGCCCTGGTGGAGGCGGCGCTGCGCCAGGTCCTTGCCCAGACCACGGCGGTGGTGGTCGCGCACCGGCCGTCCACCGTGATGCTCGCGGACAGGGTGGCGCTGCTGTCCGAGGGCCGGATCACGGCGGTCGGCACCCACCAGGAACTCCTGCGCTCCAGCGCGGAGTACGCCTGGCTGATGTCGGGCGCGGGCCGGCCGGACGCCGAGAACGCGGTGGCCGCCCCGCGCGACACCGCACCCGCTCCGCGAACCGACGACGATTCCCTGGGCGCGAAGGCCCCTGCCGAGGAGGGCAGTCCCCGATGACCAGCACCACGACCGGACGGCCGGCGGAACCGGGCGGCGACGAGGACGAGCGGGACGCCCCCGCCGCGAAGGCCGGCGACCCCTTCGACCGCGACGACCTGCCCACCCCGAGCGGCGCGACCGGGCGGCTGCTCGCGTCGCTGCTGCGGCCGATGCGGGGGCGGGTGGCCGTGGCCGCCCTGATCATCCTGTTGCAGCAGGCCGCGGTGCAGGCCGGGCCGCTGCTGGTCGCGTACGCCATCGACAGCGGGGTGCCCGCCTTCCGCGACCACGACTACGGGCCGCTGATCGCCGTGGCGCTGGGCTACGCGCTCTGCTCGGCCGGCGCGGGCGCCCTTCAGTACGCCTTCGTCCGGATGTCCGCGCGGGTCAGCCAGGACGTCCTGATCGACCTGCGCGGCCGGATCTTCCGCCACGCGCAGGCGCTGAGCGTGGACTTCCACGAGCGGTACACCTCGGGGCGGCTGATCTCTCGGTCCACCACGGACCTGGAGTCGCTGCGGGAGCTGCTGGAGGAGGGCCTCCAGGAGCTGATCTACGTCATCCTGTCGTTCGCCTCCATCGCCGTGATCCTGCTCTGGCTCGACCTGGCGACGGGCGCGGCCGCGGTGGCGTCCTTCCTGCCGCTGTATCTGCTGGTACGGCTCTACCGGAAGCGCTCCGCGGTGATCTTCGCCGCCCGTTCGACGGCGATCGCCTCGGTCATCGTGAAGTTCGCGGAGACCATGAACGGCATCCGGCCGGTCCAGGCGTTCCGCCGCGAGCCGGTCAACGACGCCGCGTTCCGGGAGCTGAACGCACGCCACCGCGGCACCAACGGCGACGCGATGCTGGAGAACGCGCGTTACGTCGTCGGCTCACGGCTGGTCGCCAACACGGCGGTGGCCGGAATCGTGCTGTGGGGCGCGTACCGGGTGGCCTCGGGCGACCTCGCGCTCGGGGTGCTGGCCGCGGTGGTGCTCTATCTGCGGCGGCTGTACGACCCGATCGACCGGCTCAGCATGTTCCTCAACTCCTTCGCGTCCGCCGCCGCATCGGTGGGGAAGATCGCCGGCCTGCTGGCGCAGACGCCCACCGTGCCGGAGGCCCTGGAGCCCCGGGAGCTGCCGGCCAGGGCGGGCGGTGAGCCGGGCCGCGAGGTGGTCTTCGAAGGGGTGTCCTTCGCGTACCGGACGGGCGGTGAGGTGCTGCCCCGGTTCGACCTGACCCTTCCTGCGGGGCAGACGGTGGCGGTGGTCGGCTCCACGGGCGCCGGCAAGTCGACACTGGCCAAGCTGCTGGCCCGGTTCTACGACCCGACCGAGGGCCGGGTGCTGCTGGACGGCGTCGACCTGCGGAACCTCGCCACGCCGGAACTGCGGCGTGGGGTGGTGATGGTGACCCAGGAGGCGTTCCTGTTCTCCGGGACGGTCGCGGAGAACATCGCGATCGGCCGCCCGGAGGCGAGCCGCGAGGAGATCGAGCAGGCGGCGAAGGCGATCGGCGCGCACGACTTCATCGCCGGTCTGCCCGACGGCTACGACACCGATGTGCGCAAGCGGGGTGGCCGGATCTCGGCCGGTCAGCGCCAGTTGGTGGCGTTCGCCCGGGCGCTGCTGGCCGACCCGGCGGTGCTGATCCTCGACGAGGCGACCAGTTCGCTGGACATCCCGGGTGAGCGTGCGGTCCAGCAGGCGATGGACACCGTGCTGCACGGCCGCACCGCGGTGGTGATCGCACACCGCCTGTCGACCGTGGAGGTGGCGGACCGGGTGCTCGTGATGGAGCGGGGGCGGATCGTGGAGGACGGCGCCCCGGCCGAACTCATCGGCGGCACGGGCCGGTTCGCCGGACTGCACCGCGCCTGGCGCGAGAGCCTCGCCTGACACCTCTCCCGGCCCTCGGCGCGATCCCGGCGGTCCGTCCCCTTTGTCCGGGGGCGGACCGCCGGGATCGCGCCACACTCATCTGCTGTCTCGACAGGTGGGAACTTTCCGCTTGTTCACATTCGCGTCGCACCCCGCCCATCCGCGCGCAACCCCGACGCGCCCTGCGCTTTCTAGTCGCCCGGGCTCTCCGGGCGCCCCTCGGCACGCCCGCGTGAAGATCCGCGAAACGTCCGCTTAACGAACACGCATCTTCCGGCAACGAACGAATTCCGGCCAAGTTGTTGACGCGGTCCTGACATAGATGGCCGACTCCTGACACTCTTCACCCCGTTCTGCGCACTGCTTGCTCTGCCCGGACGGCTCACCCAGCCGCCGGTACCCCCCTCGCAGAAGGAGTCCGCGTGAGATCCACGCACAGCCGTCGTGCCACCGCGACCGGCGCTCTCATAGCCGCAGCTGCCCTCCTCGCCGTAGGAGTCCAGACCGGGTCGGCCTCGGCCGCACCGGACGCCGGCAACGCAACGACCGCCTCCGCCTCCAAGGCGAACCCCGGCGCCCTCGCCAAGCAGCTCTCGCCCTCGCAGCGGGCCGAGCTGATCCGCGAGGCCACCGCGAGCACGGCGGCCACCGCGAAGGAGCTCGGCCTCGGGTCCCAGGAGAAGCTCGTCGTCAAGGACGTCGTCCAGGACAACGACGGCACCACGCACACCCGTTACGAGCGCACCTTCGACGGCCTCCCGGTCCTCGGCGGCGACCTGGTCGTCCAGGAGTCGAAGGCCGGCGCGACCGAGAGCGTCGTCAAGGCGTCCCGCGCCACCACGTCCCAGCTGAAGGCCGTGGACACCGTCGCGGACATCACCCCGGCGGCGGCCTCCAAGCAGGCGCTCGGCGCGGCGAAGGCGGCCGGCTCGGACAAGGCCGAGGCGGACAAGGCGCCCCGCAAGGTCGTCTGGATGGCCTCGGGCACCCCGCAGCTCGCCTACGAGACCGTGGTCGGCGGCCTCCAGGAGGACGGCACCCCGAACGCGCTGCACGTCATCACCGACGCCTCCACCGGAGCCAAGCTCTACGAGTGGCAGGCCATCGAGAACGGCGTCGGCAACACCGAGTACAGCGGCCAGGTCACCCTGGGAACCTCCGGGTCCTCCGGCTCGTACAACCTCACCGACACCGCGCGCGGCAGCCACAAGACGTACAACCTGAACCACGGCACGTCCGGCAAGGGCACCCTCTTCTCCGGCGCCGACGACGTCTGGGGAGACGGCAACGGCACCAGCCCGGAGACCGCGGCTGCGGACGCCCACTACGGCGCGGCCGAGACCTGGGACTACTACAAGAACGTCCACGGCCGCAACGGCATCAAGGGCGACGGCGTCGGCGCGTACTCCCGCGTCCACTACGGCAACAACTACGTCAACGCCTTCTGGGACGACAGCTGCTTCTGCATGACGTACGGCGACGGCAGCGGCAACGCCCACCCGCTGACCGCGCTGGACGTGGCCGCCCACGAGATGAGCCACGGCGTCACCTCGAACACCGCCGGCCTGGTCTACAGCGGTGAGTCCGGCGGCCTCAACGAGGCGACCAGCGACATCTTCGCCACCGCCGTCGAGTTCTACGCGAACAACGCCACCGACAAGGGTGACTACCTGATCGGTGAGAAGATCGACATCAACGGCGACGGCACTCCGCTGCGCTACCAGGACAAGCCGAGCAAGGACGGGGCTTCCAAGGACGCCTGGTACTCGGGCATCGGCAACATCGACGTGCACTACTCGTCGGGTCCGGCCAACCACTTCTTCTACCTGCTCTCCGAGGGCAGCGGCGCCAAGACGATCAACGGCGTCAGCTACAACTCCCCCACCTCCGACGGCCTGCCGGTGACCGGCATCGGCCGCGCGAAGGCCGAGCAGATCTGGTTCAAGGCGCTCTCCACCAAGTTCACCTCCACCACCAACTACGCGGGCGCCCGGACCGGCACGCTCGCGGCGGCCGGTGAGCTGTACGGCACGACCAGCGCCGAGTACAAGGCCGTCCAGGACGCCTGGGCCGGGATCAACGTCGGTGCGCGCTCCGGCGGCGGCACCGACCCCGGCGGCACGGTCTACGAGAACAACACCGCCGTGTCCATCCCGGACCGCGGCTCGGCCGTGACCAGCTCGATCACCGTCACCGGCCGCTCCGGCAACGCCCCGAGCACCCTCAAGGTGGGCGTGGACATCACCCACACCTACCGCGGTGACCTGGTCATCGACCTCGTCGCGCCGGACGGCAGCACGTACCGCCTGAAGAACTCGTCCTCCAGCGACTCGGCGGACAACGTCCAGACGACCTACACCGTCAACGCCTCGTCCGAGACGGCCAACGGCACCTGGAAGCTGAAGGTCCAGGACGTCTACAGCGGGGACACCGGGAAGATCAACAGCTTCAAGCTGACCTTCTGAACCCCCTGAGCGCCACCCCCCACCGCGCGGGTCGCCGCATGACCCGCTGACACGAAGCAGCCGCCCGGGAGAGACCCTCTCCCGGGCGGCTGCCGTTGTGCGCTCAGTTCGGGTTGTTCGCGCGGGTCAGGGTCTCCCGGGCGACGGACAGGTTGTTGGACCCCGCGGGCCGCTGCCGCTCGGTGGGTTGCCCACCCGGTACTTGGCGTGCAGGGCGGCGGCGAGGCTTCTGTGTTCAGAGGACGAAGGGCCCGGCACCCGGGACGACCGCTCCCGAGTGCCGGGCCCCAGGGGCCGCGCGCTCAGCGCATCAGCACGCCCCCGCCGTCACCCGCGGCGCCCGTCGGCTGGGCGACCAGGCCGAGTTCGGCGCCGCTCCCCAGCAGCCGGTGGGCGGGCAGCACCCGCACGGTGTAGCCGTACGGGCCCGTGCGGTCCAGGGCGAGCGGGCCCTCGTACAGCCAGTGGCCCTCCAGGTCCTGGCCGCCCGCCGGCTTCAGCGGGAAGACCTGCGCCTCGGAGATCGCGTCGGACGAGTCCACCCGCCCGGCCACCGCCTGCACCTCGACGTCGTCCGGCGCCAGCGCGCCCAGCGAGATCCGGACCCGCAGCGCCAGCGTGGAGCCCAGCTCCGCCGACGTACCGGAGGCGGTCGGCGTCACCGCCTCCACATGGTCCACGGCCACCCGCGGCCAGGCGGCCCGGACCTTCGCCTTCCAGCCCGCCAGCTCCCGCGCCTGGGCCGCGTCCATGGAGCGCTGGGCCTGCGCGGCGGGGGCGTACAGCCGCTCCACGTACTCCGTGACCATGCGGTCGGCGAGCACCTTGGGGCCCAGGGTGCCCATGGTGCGCCGGACCATCTCGATCCAGCGGCCGGGCAGCCCCTCGTCGCCGCGCTCGTAGAAGTGCGGGGCGACCCGGTCCTCGATCAGCTCGTACAGCGCGTTGGCCTCGAGGTCGTCGCGCCGGTCCTCGTCCAGCGCGACGCCCTCGGCCGTCGGGATCGCCCAGCCGAAGTCCGGCTCGAACCACTCGTCCCACCAGCCGTCCAGCACGGACAGGTTGAGACAGCCGTTCAGCGCGGCCTTCATCCCGCTCGTCCCGCAGGCCTCCAGCGGGCGCAGCGGGTTGTTCAGCCAGACGTCGCAGCCCGGGTAGAGCTTCTGGGCCATCGCCATGCCGTAGTCGGGCAGGAAGACGATGCGGTGGCGGACCCGGGCGTCGTCGGCGAACCTCACCAGCTCCTGGACCAGCCGCTTCCCGCCGTCGTCGGCCGGGTGCGCCTTGCCCGCGACGACGATCTGGACCGGCCGCTCCGGGTGCAGCAGCAGCCCCCGCAGCCGGTCGCGGTCGCGCAGCATCAGCGTCAGCCGCTTGTACGAGGGCACGCGGCGGGCGAAGCCGATGGTCAGCACGTCGGGGTCGAGCACGCCCTCGATCCAGCCGAGTTCGGCGGGCTGGGCGCCCCGGTGGCGCCAGGAGGCGTGCAACCGCTCGCGCACCTCGCCGACGAGCTGTTCGCGCAGGGTGCGGCGCAGCTCCCAGAGACGGCGGGCGGGGATGTCGGCGACCGCGTCCCAGCGGCCCGGGGCCGAGCCGGACTCGGCGCGCAGCCGGTAGACCTCGGGGGCGACCCAGGTCGGTGCGTGGACGCCGTTGGTGACGGAGGTGATCGGCACCTCCGGGGCGTCGAACCCCGGCCAGAGCCCGGCGAACATCTCGCGACTGACCGCGCCGTGCAGCGTGGAGACGCCGTTGGCGCGCTGGGCGAGCCGCAGCCCCATGACCGCCATGTTGAAGACGCCCGGGTCGCCGCCCTGGTAGGTCTCGGTGCCCAGTTCCAGGACGCGTTCGGCGGGGACGCCGGTCAGTTCGCCGTCCTCGCCGAAGTGGCGGGCGACGAGTTCGCGGTCGAACCGGTCGATTCCGGCCGGGACCGGGGTGTGGGTGGTGAAGACGGTGCCGGCGCGCACGGACTCCACCGCGGAGTCGAAGTCGAGGCCGGTGGTGGCCAGCTCGCGGATGCGCTCCAGGCCGAGGAAGCCGGCGTGGCCCTCGTTGGTGTGGAAGACCTCGGGCGCGGGGTGGCCGGTGAGCCGGCAGTAGGCCCGCACGGCGCGGACCCCGCCGATGCCGAGCAGCATCTCTTGGAGCAGCCGGTGCTCGCTGCCGCCGCCGTACAGCCGGTCGGTGACCTCGCGTTCGCCGGGGAGGTTCTCCTCGACGTCGGAGTCGAGCATGAGCAGCGGGACCCGGCCGACGTGGGCCTGCCAGATCTGGGCGTGCAGGGAGCGGCCGCCGGGCAGGGCCAGGACGACCTGGCTGGGGGTGCCGTCGGCCTCCCTCATCAGGGTCAGCGGCAGCTCGTTGGGGTCGAGGACGGGGTAGTGCTCCTGCTGCCAGCCGTCCCGGGACAGGCTCTGGCGGAAGTAGCCGTGGCGGTAGAGCAGGCCGACGCCGACGAGGGGCACGCCCAGGTCGCTGGCGGCCTTGAGGTGGTCCCCGGCGAGGATGCCGAGCCCGCCGGAGTACTGGGGCAGGGCGGCGGTCACCCCGAATTCGGGCGAGAAGTAGGCGATGGCCGCGGGGAGCGCGCCGCCCCGTTCGCGCTGCTCCTGGTACCAGCGGGGGCCGCGGAGGTACTCCCGGAGGTCGGCGGACGCCTCGGCGAGCCGTTGCAGAAACGCTTCGTCACGGGCGAGTTCCGCGAGCCGCCCGGCGGAGACGGAGCCGAGCAGGCGGACGGGGTCGCACTCCGCCGCGGAGCCGGCCGCCGGGTCGACGGCCCGGAAGAGCTCGCGGGTCTCGGTGTGCCAGGACCAGCGCAGGTTCCGCGCCAGGTCGCTGAGGGGTTGGAGGGAGTCCGGAAGGACGGGACGCACGGTGAATCGACGAATGGCCTTCACGTATTCCACCTTTACAGGGGACGTACGAATCCGAGCGGGACGCACCACCATGTGCGCCGCTCCGTCACCCTCGACGGTAGCGGCGCGACCGGCGCGCGGGACACGGCGCGAACAGGCCGCGCGGAGTGCGACCGGGGCGTTCCGGGCGCCCGTGCGCCGGCGTCCCGTACGCCCCCGCATCCCCCTAGGCGTCACCACACCCAACCGTCACAGGCGTTATGGCCGATTCCTTCCCCTCGTGCGGCCTTGTGGGCGTTCGCGCCACAAGGAAAGCTGCCGGGTGGCGCCGTTTCCCACCCGCGTGCGCCGGCTCCGCGCAATCCCGCGTGCGCGCGGCGGAGCCCGGCGCATTCGGTACGTCCCCCATACGACCGAGCAGATGACATATCACCGGATTGGCCCACCGCGATGTGGGGGAAGGCTTCCCGGGTACCCGGAACGAATGCATTCGGATGAGAGCGATGACCGTTCATCTCCGGCACGCGCGTGATTCATTCCCTGGCCGCCGGTGATCGGTCCCCGATTCGTATACGACCTGTTTGGACTGCCATTCGAGTGAACGCGGACAGGAGCGGCCATGCCCAGACCCCACCAGTCATCCACCGAGCGGCTACAAAGGACGCATCCCCACCCTCGCGGCGCGCGCGTTCAGCCTTCGGCGCCCGCTGCCCACTTTGCCGAGTCCGAGCTCCAGTCCCCAGGTGATTCCATGATCGGTCGCATTCCCGTTCTCGACGTCCATCCGCTCGTCGATTGCGGCAGAAGGCCAGCCAAGGCCGTTGCCGGTGAGACCTTCCAGGTCACCGCGACCGTCTTCCGGGAAGGCCATGACGCGGTGGCGGCCAATGTCGTGCTGCACAGTCCGAGCGGGCACCCGGGCCCCTGGACCCCGATGCGCGAGCTGGCGCCCGGCACCGACCGCTGGGGTGCCGAGGTGACGCCGGACGCCGAGGGCCGCTGGACGTACACCGTCGAGGCGTGGAGCGACCCGGTCGCCACCTGGCGCCACGCGGCGCGGATCAAGGTGCCGGCGGGCATCGACACCGAGCTGATGCTGGCCGAGGGCGCCGAGCTGTACGAGCGGGCCGCCGAGGGTGTGCCCAAGCGCGACGGCCGCGAGGCGGTGCTGGCCGCGGTGGACGCGCTGCGCGACGGGTCCCGGCCGGCCGAGGCGCGGCTGGCCGCGGCCCTCGGGCCCGAGGCCCGGCAGGCGCTCGACCGCCACCCCCTGCGCGAACTGGTCACCGCGTCCCGGCCGCACCCGCTGGTCGTCGAGCGCCGGCGCGCGCTGTACGGCTCCTGGTACGAGCTGTTCCCGCGCTCCGAGGGGGCCAGGTACGAGACGCCGAAGCCGCGCAGGGGCCGGGGCGCCAAGGCCGCCGAGCCGCAGCCGGCCCGGCTGGTGAGCGGCACCTTCCGTACGGCGGCCGAGCGGCTGCCCGCGGTCGCCGCCATGGGCTTCGACGTGGTCTACCTGCCGCCCGTCCACCCCATCGGCACGACCCACCGCAAGGGCCCGAACAACTCGCTGACCCCGGGCCCCGAGGACGTGGGCGTGCCCTGGGCGATCGGTTCGGCCGAGGGCGGGCACGACGCGGTCCACCCGGATCTGGGCACGCTGGAGGACTTCGAGCATTTCGTGGCGACGGCCCGCAATCTGCGGATGGAAGTGGCCCTGGATTTCGCCCTCCAGTGCTCGCCGGACCATCCGTGGGTGCAGAAGCATCCGGAGTGGTTCCACCACCGGTCCGACGGCTCGATCGCCTACGCGGAGAATCCGCCGAAGAAATACCAGGACATCTACCCGATCGCCTTCGACAAGGATCTTGAAGGCATCGTCGCGGAGAGCGTGCGCATCCTGCGGTTCTGGATGGACCGGGGCGTACGGATCTTCCGCGTCGACAATCCGCACACCAAGCCGGTGATCTTCTGGGAGAAGGTGATCGCGGAGATCAACGGCAGCGATCCCGATGTGATCTTCCTGGCCGAGGCATTCACCCGGCCCGCGATGATGCGCACCCTCGCCGCCATCGGGTTCCAGCAGTCGTACACGTATTTCACCTGGCGCAACAGCCGGCAGGAAATCACGGATTACGTGAACGAACTGTCCCGGGACACCGCCGCGTTCATGCGGCCGAATTTCTTCGTGAACACCCCCGACATCCTTCCCGGATACCTTCAGGAGGGCGGCCGGCCCGCCTTCGAGGCACGGGCGGTGCTCGCGGCGACCCTCTCCCCTTCCTGGGGGGTGTACGCGGGGTTCGAGCTGTGCGAGAACACCCCGATCCACCACGGCAGTGAGGAGTACCTCGACTCGGAGAAGTACGAGATCCGGCCCAGGGACTGGGAAGCCGCAGAGCGCGAGGGCCGTTCGCTGGCTCCGCTCATCACCTCGCTCAACCGGATCAGGCGCCGCCACCCGGCCCTGCAGCAGCTGCGTGACGTGCACTTCCACGCCTCGGACAACGACGCGGTGATCGCGTACAGCAAGCGTTCCGGTTCGAACATCCTTCTGGTGGTCGTCAACCTCGACCCGCACCACACCCAGGAGGCGACCGTCTCGTTGGACATGCCGCAACTCGGCCTCGACCGGCACGAGAGCGTGCCGGTGCGCGACGAGCTCACCGGCACTTCCTATCACTGGGGCAGGACGTTCTATGTGCGCCTTGAGCCGGGCGTGACGCCCGCGCACATCGCCGTCCTGCGACCGTCCCCGCCGACCGGAGGGTCACCCACACCATGATCGTCAATGAGCCCGTCCACGACACGTTCGAGGACACCCCGGCCAAGGACCGCGATCCCGACTGGTTCAAGCGTGCCGTGTTCTACGAGGTCCTCGTCCGGTCCTTCCAGGACTCCAACGGCGACGGCATCGGAGACCTGAAGGGGATCACCGCCAAGCTGGACTACCTCCAGTGGCTGGGGGTCGACTGCCTCTGGCTGCCGCCCTTCTTCAAGTCACCGCTGCGCGACGGCGGTTACGACGTGTCGGACTACACGGCCGTGCTGCCGGAGTTCGGCGACCTGGCCGACTTCGTGGAGTTCGTCGACGCCGCCCACCAGCGCGGCATGCGCGTGATCATCGACTTCGTCATGAATCACACGAGCGACCAGCACGAGTGGTTCCAGCAGTCCCGGACCGACCCCGACGGGCCGTACGGCGACTACTACGTCTGGGCCGACGACGACAAGCAGTTCCCGGACGCGCGGATCATCTTCGTCGACACGGAGACGTCCAACTGGACCTTCGACCCGGTGCGCAAGCAGTACTACTGGCACCGGTTCTTCTCGCACCAGCCCGACCTCAACTACGAGAACCCTGCGGTGCAGGAGGAGATCATCTCCGCCCTCCGCTTCTGGCTGGACCTCGGCATCGACGGCTTCCGGGTCGACGCCGTGCCGTACCTCTACCAGCGCGAGGGCACCAACTGCGAGAACCTCCCCGAGACCCACAACTTCCTGAAGCGGGTCCGCAAGGAGATCGACGCCAACTACCCGGACACGGTGCTGCTGGCGGAGGCCAACCAGTGGCCCGAGGACGTCGTCGACTACTTCGGCGACTACCAGTCCGGCGGCGACGAGTGCCACATGGCGTTCCACTTCCCCGTGATGCCGCGCATCTTCATGGCCGTACGGCGCGAGAGCCGCTACCCGGTCTCGGAAATCCTGGCCAAGACGCCGGCGATCCCGCAGAACTGCCAGTGGGGCATCTTCCTGCGCAACCACGACGAGCTGACGCTCGAAATGGTCACGGACGAAGAGCGCGACTACATGTACGCGGAGTACGCCAAGGATCCGCGGATGCGGGCCAACATCGGCATCCGCCGCCGGCTGGCGCCGCTGCTGGACAACGACCGCAACCAGATCGAGCTGTTCACCGCGCTGCTACTGTCGCTGCCGGGCTCCCCGATCCTCTACTACGGGGACGAGATCGGGATGGGCGACAACATCTGGCTGGGCGACCGGGACGCCGTACGCACCCCGATGCAGTGGACGCCCGACCGCAACGCGGGCTTCTCCTCCAGCGATCCGGGGCGGCTCTACCTGCCCACGATCATGGACCCGGTCTACGGCTACCAGGTCACCAACGTCGAGGCGTCGATGGCCTCCCCGTCCTCGCTGCTGCACTGGACGCGGCGCATGATCGAGATCCGCAAGCAGAACCCGGCGTTCGGCCTCGGCACGTACAACGAACTGCCGTCCTCGAACCCGGCCGTGCTCGCCTTCACCCGTGAGCACGGGGACGACCTCGTGCTGTGCGTCCACAACTTCTCGCGGTTCGCGCAGCCGACGGAGCTCGACCTCAGGTCCTTCAACGGACGTCATCCGGTGGAGCTGATCGGCGGGGTGCGCTTCCCCGCCATCGGTCAGTGGCCCTACCTGCTGACTCTCGCGGGACACGGCTTCTACTGGTTCCGGCTGCGCAAGGACGCGCCGCCGAGCTGACACCTCCGGGCCACCGGCGGGGCGGTTACCACCGCCCCGCACGGGGCACCCGCACCCATACCGGGTGGTTCAGGAAGCTTCCTGGATCCTCCTGGCGTTTCTATCCCCTCATGTCGAGTCCGTACGGATCATCCTGACCCGACACGTCCCGCACAGCCGGACAGCCAATGCCGCAATCCGGGACACTCTTCGCATCCTGTGGTGTGCCCGGGGAAAGGACGCGATGCCATGTCGGAGGCTGCATCCGCTCAGGTCACCCTGGCGAACAGCACAGCCCTGATTCCGTCTCTCGGGCCGCTGCTCCACGAATGGCTGCCCCGTCAGCGGTGGTTCGCGGGCAAGGGGCGGCCCATCACCGCCTTCTCGCTCGTCTCGGCCACCGAGATACTGCCGGTGGAAGGCAGCGACGACGCGGCCCCGGGGCTCCTGCACCTGCTGGTGCGGGTCCATCAGCCCACCATGCCCGCCCAGCCGCCCGTCGACTGCTACCAGTTGCTGCTCGGGGTCCGCCCCGTGCTGCCCCAGCACCTCGTCCCCGCCGCCATCGGCCGCGTCCCCGACGGACCGCTGGCGGGGCTCGCGGTCTACGACGGGCTGCACGACGCGCGCCTGGCCGCACTGCTGCTGGAACGGTTGCGCACACCCGGCCGGCTCGGCGCGGTGCGCTTCGACCGGGGCGCGGGGCCGATCCCGGAGGACCTGCCGCCCCGGGTGCTGGACGCCGAGCAGTCCAACTCCTCGCTGGTGTACGGGAACGCGTACATCCTCAAGATCTTCCGGCGGGTCTTCCCGGGCACCAACCCCGACCTGGAACTCCCGCTCGCGCTCTCCCGCGAGGGGTGCGGCCGGGTCCCCGCCCCGGTCGCCTGGTTCGAGGCGATGACACCGGAACGGCTGACGCTCGGGGTTCTCCAGCCGTTCCTGCGCGGCGCCCAGGACGGCTGGCAGCTCGCCCTGCGCGCCCTCGCCACCGGGCACGACTTCCTGGCCGAGGCGAAGGCGCTGGGCCGCGCCACCGCCGAGGTGCACACCGCCCTCGCCGCCGCCCTGCCCACCCCGGTGCTCCGCCGCTCCCAGACCGACGAACTGGCCGCCGCCATGGTGGAGCGGCTGGAGGCCGCGGCCCACGCGGTCCCCGAGCTGGTCCCGTACGTGCCCGGGCTGCGCACCGCGTTCGACGCGGTGGCGGCGCTCGGGCACCGGGGGCGCAGCTGGGCCGCCCAGCGGGTGCACGGCGACCTCCACCTCGGCCAGACCCTGCGCGGCACCGACGGTTTCTGGTCACTGATCGACTTCGAGGGCGAACCGGCCCGGCCTCTCCCGGAGCGCCGCAGCCCGCAGCCTCCGGTGCGCGACGTCGCCGGGATGCTGCGCTCCTTCGACTACGCGGCCCGCTCGCACCGGCCGTGGAAGCCCGAGTGGGCCGCCCGCTGCCGGGACGCCTACTGCGACGGCTACGCCGAGGCGGCGGGCACCGACCCCCGCGCCGAGCCGGAGCTGCTGCGCGCCCACGAGACCGACAAGGCGGTGTACGAGGTGCTGTACGAGGCACGGCACCGGCCCGACTGGCTCCCGGTCCCGATGGCCGCGATCCACCGCCTGGCCTCGGTCTCCGCCGGCTGAGGATGCCCCGCTCCCCCGTACCGCCCCGACCGCCCCACCCCGTCAACACCTCCGAGGAGGCTGTCCCTGTGACCGCCCGCAAGCCGTCCCGCAAGTCTGCCCCCGCCGCGCCCGCCACCGAGCTCCCGCTCACCGAGGAACCGATCGCCGCCACCCTGTCCGCGCCACCGGCCGCCCCCGCCGAGCACGCGGAGGCCGTCGCCGGGCCGGCGGCCGGGTCCGCGGCGGCCCCGGAACCGGCCGCGCCGCCCGCGAAGAAGCGCGCGGCCCGGGCCCCGAGGAAGACCGCCGCGACGGGCGCCGCCGCCCCGGCCAAGCGCGCGAAGAAAGCCGCGGCCCCGCCCAGGCCCCGCAGCGCCGGAAGCCAGGAGCTGCGCCCGGCCACCCCGCTGGACGACGCCGACCGTGGCCGGCTGCTGGCCGGCGAGCACCACGACCCGCACGGCCTGCTGGGCGCGCACCGGGTGGCCGACGGGGTGGCGATCCGGGTGCTGCGCCCGTTCGCCCGGTCGGTCACCGTACTCGCGAAGGGGCTGCGGGCTCCGCTGCACAGCGACGGGGACGGGCTGTTCTCCGGCGTGCTGCCGCTGCCGGAGGTCCCGGAGTACCGGCTGCTGGTGGCGTACGAGGACAACGAGACCGAGACCGACGACCCGTACCGCTTCCTGCCCGCGCTCGGGGAGCTGGACCTGCACCTGATCGGCGAGGGCCGGCACGAGGAGCTGTGGACTGCGCTCGGGTCCCGGCCGATGGAGCATCAGGGCGTCGCCGGGACGCGGTTCACGGTGTGGGCACCGAACGCCCGGGGCGTCCGGGTGTGCGGCGACTTCAACTACTGGGACGGTACGGGCTTCCCGATGCGGTCGCTCGGCTCGTCCGGGATCTGGGAGCTGTTCCTGCCGGGGACCGGGGAGGGCGCGCTGTACAAGTACGACATCTGCCGCCCCGACGGCTCGCACACGACGCGCTCCGACCCGATGGCCCGGCACACGGAGGTGCCGCCGGCCACGGCGTCGGTCGTGACGGCCTCGCACCACGTCTGGCAGGACCAGGAGTGGATGGCGAAGCGCGGGAACGTGCCGGTGCACGAGGCGCCGTTCTCGGTGTACGAGGTGCACCTCGGTTCCTGGCGGCCCGGCCTGACGTACCGTCAGCTTGCCGAGCAGCTGCCCGCGTACGTCAAGGAGCTGGGCTTCACGCATGTGGAGCTGATGCCCGTCTCCGAGCATCCCTTCGGCGGCTCCTGGGGCTACCAGGTCACCGGTTTCTACGCCCCGACCTCCCGGATGGGCTCGCCGGACGACTTCCGCTTCCTGGTGGACGCGCTGCACCGGGACGGAATCGGCGTGATCATGGACTGGGTGCCCGCGCACTTCCCGCGCGACGACTGGGCGCTCGCGGAGTTCGACGGCCGGCCGCTGTACGAGCACTCCGACCCGAGGCGGGCCGCGCACCCGGACTGGGGCACGCTGGAGTTCGACTACGGGCGTACCGAGGTGCGCAACTTCCTGGTCGCGAACGCCACGTACTGGTGCGAGGAGTTCCACATCGACGGGCTGCGGGTGGACGCGGTCGCCTCGATGCTCTACCTCGACTACTCGCGCGAGGACGGCCAGTGGTCGCCCAACGAGTTCGGCGGGCGGGAGAACCTGGACGCGGTCGCCTTCCTCCAGGAGATGAACGCCACCGTCTACCGGCGCAATCCGGGCGTGGTCACCATCGCGGAGGAGTCCACCGCCTGGGAGGGCGTGACCCGGGCCACCGACCACGGCGGTCTGGGCTTCGGGCTGAAGTGGAACATGGGCTGGATGCACGACTCGCTGGTGTACGTCTCCAAGGAGCCGGTGCACCGCAAGTACCACCACAACGAGATGACGTTCTCGATGGTGTACGCGTACAGCGAGAACTACGTGCTGCCGATCTCGCACGACGAGGTGGTGCACGGCAAGCAGGCGCTGGTCTCCAAGATGCCCGGCGACTGGTGGCAGCAGCGCGCCAACCACCGCGCGTACCTGGGCTTCATGTGGGCCCACCCGGGCAAGCAACTGCTCTTCATGGGGCAGGAGTTCGCGCAGGGGGCGGAGTGGTCGGAGGGGCACGGCCCTGACTGGTGGCTGCTGGACCCCGCGTACGAGGCGTCGGGCGACCACCGCGGGGTGCGGGAGCTGGTGGGCGACCTGAACAGGGTGTACGGGGCCACTCCGGCGCTCTGGCAGCGCGACACCCGTCCGGAGGGCTTCGCCTGGGTGGACGGGGGCGCGGCGGAGGACAACGTGTTCGCGTTCCTGCGCCACGACGCGCAGGGCGCGCCGCTGCTGGCGGTCTCCAACTTCTCACCGGTGGTCCGGCACGACTACCGGCTCGGGGTGCCCGAGGGGCCCCGGCTGTGGGCGGAGGTCCTGAACACGGACGCGGCCCGGTACGGCGGCGGCGACGTGCGCAACGAGGAGCCGCTGAAGGCGGAGGCGGTGGCATCACACGGCAGGCCGTCGAGCGTCTCGCTGACGCTGCCGCCGCTGGCGACGGTGTGGTTCAAGCCGGCGTGACGCGGTGACGCGACGAGGGGGCGGGGCGACGCGGTGACGCGACGGAGGGGGCGGGGCCGCGGTGGCCCCGCCCCCTCGGGCGGTTCAGAGCACGTCCTCGAGCTCCTGGAGGAGGCGCCGCTTGGGGCGGGCGCCGACCATGGACTTCACCGGCTCACCGGCCCGGAAGACCATCAGGGTCGGCATCGACAGGACCCCGTACCGGGCGCTGATCCCCGGGTTGTGGTCGACGTCGATCTGGACGACGCGCAGCCGTTCGCGCTCCTCCTCGGCGACGGCGCCCAGGACCGGGGCGAGCTGGCGGCAGGGTCCGCACCAGTCGGCGGTGAACTCGACCAGGACGGGCCGCGTCTCGCCCAGCACCTCGGCGTCGAAGGTCTCGTCGGTGACCTCGTCGACACCCGTTACGTGGATCATCTGTCATCCTCCCAGTTCGCAGCGTGGTTCGGGGCCGCCGGGCAGCTCGGCGGCCGCCTCCAGCTCGGCGCGGGCCAGCTGGGCGCCGACCTCCGAGCGGACCGCCCGCAGCTGCTCGATGAGCTCGTCGAGCTCGCCGAGCTTGCGCCGGTAGACGGCGAGCGAACCGGGGCAGGCGTCCCCGGCGGGGTGCCCCGCGCGCAGGCACTCCACGAAGGGCCGGGTCTCCTCCAGGTCGAACCCGAAGTCCTGGAGGGTCCGGATCTGCTGGATGAGCCGCAGATCGCTCTCGTCGTACGTGCGGTAGCCGTTCACCGCCCGTCGCGCGGGCAGCAGCCCGCGCGACTCGTAGTAGCGCAGCGTCCGCGTCGTCGTCCCGGCCCGTTCGGCCAGCTCCCCGATTCGCATACCGCGACCGTAATCCTTGACGCCGACGTCAAGGCAAGGACGGTTCAGACCTTGGCGGGAGCGGGCTTCTCCAGAGGGCCGCCCTCGCGGGCGTCGGGGACGTACGGCTCGGCCGGACCCTCGTCGGTGATCATCTTCTCGTCGAAGGGCAGCGCGCCGGAGAGCACCTGGTCCACCCGTGCGCGGTCGATCTCCTTGGTCCAGGTTCCGACGAGGACCGTGGCGACCGCGTTGCCCGCGAAGTTCGTCAGGGCGCGGGCCTCGCTCATGAAGCGGTCGATGCCGACGATCAGGCCGACGCCGTCGACGAGCTCGGGGCGGTGCGACTGGAGGCCGCCGGCGAGGGTGGCGAGACCGGCGCCGGTGACGCCCGCCGCGCCCTTGGAGGCGATGACCATGAAGACCAGCAGCGAGATCTGCTCGCCGATGCTCAGCGGGTCGCCGGTGGCGTTGGCGATGAACAGCGAGGCCATCGTCAGGTAGATCGCGGTGCCGTCCAGGTTGAAGGAGTAGCCGGTCGGCACGGTGATGCCGACGACGGGCTTGCTGACGCCCATGTGCTCCATCTTCGCGATGAGCCGGGGCAGCGCCGACTCGGAGGAGGAGGTGGACAGGATCAGCAGGAACTCGCGGCCCAGGTACTTCAGCAGCTTGAAGATGTTGAGCCCCGCGACCAGGCGCAGGATCGCGCCGAGCACCACGAAGACGAAGAGCGCGCAGGTGACGTAGAAGCCGATCATGATGACCGCGAGGGACTTCAGCGCGTCCACGCCGGTCTCGCCGACCACGGCGGCCATCGCGCCGAACGCGCCGACCGGGGCCGCCCACATGATCATGGCGAGGATACGGAAGACGAGGCGCTGGATGTGCCCGATGCCGCGCAGCACCGGCTCGCCCGCCGAGCCCATGGCCTGGAGCGCGAAGCCCGCGAGCAGGGCGATGAGCAGGGTCTGGAGGACCTCGCCCTCGGTGAAGGCCGACACGATGGTGGTCGGGATGATGCCCAGCAGGAAGTCCGTGGTGGACTCGCCGGCGCCGGACGCCTGCTTCTCACCGGCGGCCCGGACGGCCTCGGTGAGGTGGAGGCCGGAGCCCGGCTCCAGGATGTTGCCGACGACGAGGCCGATGGCCAGGGCGACCGTGGACATCACCAGGAAGTAGCCGAGGGCGAGGCCGCCGACGGCGCCGACCTTGGCGGCCTTGCGGACCGAGCCGACGCCCAGGACGATCGTGCAGAAGATGATCGGCGAGATCATCATCTTGATCAGGTTCACGAACCCGGTGCCGATGGGCTTGAGCTCGACGGCGGCGTCGGGGGCGACGAAGCCCACGAGGATGCCGAGGCCCACCGCCACGATCACGGCGAGATACAGGTACTTCGTACGGTCCGGCTTCGTGCGTTCCGGCTCGGCGGCGGTCACAGCCACGGGGGTCTCCTCGGGTCGTCCTCGTCCCACCCCCGTGCCGGGGGTCCCGGCGACTATCCCGCCCGCTGTGACCCCGGTCACCGTTGCGTGCATTTCGTTCACAGGTGGGGCCGACCATCGGGGGGTGGAAGAAGGAGCGGGGCTGGGTGCGTGCAGCTGCAAGGCGGAGGATTGAGGCAACGCGGAGCGTTGTTGATTGACGACAACGCCGCAGATGTGCGTGCCCAGCCCCGCGACGCCGCCCCCCGATGGCCGGCCCCACCTAGGTTTTCGGCCAGGCACACTGGTCGGCATGCGTTTTCCCCGTACCCGACCGCGCAGCCTGGCCGGCCAGCTGTTCGCGTGGCAGGTGGTGCTGGTGGCGGCCGTCGTCGCGGGGTGCGCCTTCTTCGCGTACGTCTCCGGGCGCGGGCAGGCCGAGGAGACGGCGGAGCGGCAGGTGCGGGCGGTGGCCCTCTCGGTGGCCGGATCGCCGTCCGTCCGGGAGGCGATCCGCACGGAGGACCCCTCGGCCGCGCTCCAGCCGTACGCGGAGCGGGTACGCAAGGACACCGGGATCGCCTTCATCACGATCATGAGTCCGGACCGGGTCCGCTGGACGCATCCGGACACCGGCCGGATCGGTGAGACCTTCCTCGGGCACACCGCGCGGGCGCTGCGCGGGGAGACCTTCTCGGAGACGTACACCGGCACGCTCGGGCCGTCGATACGCGTGGTCACCCCCGTCCGCGACGGCGGCCGGATCACCGGCCTGGTCAGCGCGGGCATCACCGTGGACCGGGTCTCCTCGCAGGTGCGCGCGCAGCTGGGCGCCCTGGCCCTGGCGGCCGGCGCGGCGCTGGTGCTCGGCGGCCTCGGCACGTACGTGATCAACGCCCGGCTGCGGCGGCACACGCACGGCATGAACGCGGCCGAGCTGAGCCGGCTGCACGACTACCACGAGGCGACCCTGCACGCGGTGCGCGAGGGACTGCTGATGCTGGACGGGCAGCACCGGATCGCCCTGATCAACGACGCGGGGCGGGAACTGCTCGGCCTGGCCCCGGGCACGGTCGGCCGCCGGGTCGCCGACCTCGACCTGCCGGCCCCGCTGACCGGGGCGCTGCTCGCCTCCGAGGAGCGGGTGGACGAGGTGCACCTGACGGCGGACCGGGTGATCGTCGTCAACACGCGCCCGGTGGTCGGCGGCGAGCGGCGCGGGACCGTGGTGACCCTGCGGGACCACACCGAGCTCCAGGCGCTGTCCGGGGAGCTGGACTCGGAGCGCGGTTTCACCCGGGCCCTGCGCTCCCAGGCGCACGAGGCGGCGAACCGGCTGCACACGGTGGTCTCGCTGATCGAGCTGGGGCGGACGGAGGAGGCGGTGGGCTTCGCCACGGAGGAGCTGGAGCTGGCCCAGGCGCTCACCGACCGGGTGGTGGGCGCGGTCGCCGAACCGGTGCTCGCGGCCCTGCTGCTGGGCAAGGCGGCCCAGGCGAACGAGCGGGGCGTGGAGCTGGTGCTCGCCGAGGACAGCCTCATGGACGACGGCGCCCTGCCGGCGACGCTGCCCGCCCGCGATCTGGTGACCATCCTCGGCAATCTCATCGACAACGCGGTGGACTCGGTGACCGGCGCCCAGGAGGCGGCCGGTGCGGCCCGGCGCGGCCGGGTCACGGTCACCGCGCTCACCGACGGGGACGAGCTGCTGCTGCGGGTCGCGGACAACGGGTCCGGGGTCGACCCGGCGGACGCCACCGAGGTCTTCCGCAGCGGCTGGTCGACGCACGGCGCCGGGCGCGGTCTGGGCCTCGCCCTGGTCCGCCAGGCCGCGCACCGCGGCGGCGGAACGGTGACGCTGGAGCAGGGTCCGGGCGAGGGCGCGGAGTTCACCGTACGACTGCCGCTGGCCCGGGAGGGCGGGGCGCTCGCGGCGGCGCCGAAGGAGGGCGTCTCGTGATCCGGGTCCTGGTCGTCGAGGACGACCCCGTGGCGGCCGACGCCCATCAGCTGTACGTGGGCCGGGTGCCCGGCTTCGCCGTGGCGGCCGTGGCGCACTCGCGCGCCGAGGCGGTGCGGGCGCTGGAGCGCACCCCGGTCGACCTGCTGCTCCTGGACCTCTACCTGCCCGACGGGCACGGGCTCCAGCTGCTGCGCTCGCTGCGGGCGGCCGGGCACCCGGCGGACGTGATCGCGGTGACCTCGGCCCGCGATCTGGCCGTGGTCCGGGAGGGGGTCTCGCTGGGCGTCGTCCAGTACGTGCTGAAGCCGTTCACCTTCGCGACCCTGCGGGACCGGCTGGTGCGGTACGCGGAGTTCCGGGCGGCGGCCGGGGAGGCGAGCGGGCAGGACGAGGTGGACCGGGCGCTGGCCGCGCTGCGCGCCCCGGACCCCGCCCGGCTTCCCAAGGGGCTGAGCGCGCCGACGCTGGAGGCGGTGACCGGGGCGCTGCGGGCGGCCCCGGACGGGGTGACGGCCGCTGCGGCCGGCCAGGAGCTGGGGATCTCCCGCATCACCGCGCGCCGCTATCTGGAACACCTGGTGGGCGTGGGGCTGGCGGTGCGCAGTCCGCAGTACGGGCAGGTGGGGCGGCCCGAGCTGCACTACCGGTGGCGGGCCGGAAAGCACTGAACCGGGGGCGACCGGTCCCATCTTGCGGCTTTTGCACCTAGGACCTTCCTATGAGCCGTATTCTCGGGCGAACACACCGTAGTCAGACAGGCTCCGGCCTCCTACGGTGGGCCCGTGCACCCCACCCCGCCTTTCAACGCTCCCGCCGCGCGAAGACTTCGCGAGGCCCTGGGTATGGCCCCCGGCCATGTCGCCTACGGCCTCGGCGCCCAGTACGGACTACGGATCACCGCCGAGACGGTGGCCGCCTGGGAGCGCGGACTCGCGCTCCCCTCGGATTACGAACTCACCGCGCTCGCGGGGGTGCTGTGGTGCGCCCCGGGCGAGCTGCTCACCGCCGCGCGCAGCCTGCGCGAGCACCGGGTCTCCCGGGAGCTGTCGCCGGACGAGCTGGCCGGCCGGCTCGGGATGGCCACCTCCGCGTATCTGCGGATGGAGGAGTCGGGGCGCTGGCGCGGCAACGAGCGCCAGTCCGCCGCGCTGAGCGAGGCGCTGGGCCTGACGCCCGCGGACTTCGTGACGGCGACCGGGCGGGAGGAGGAGCTGGCGGAGCTGCTGCGCAGCGCGGTGACGACGCGCTGGCAGGCGTACGGCCGGCCGGTGGCCAAGCTGGTGCCGCTGGACCGGCGCCGCATTCAGGAGAGCCTGGAGCGGCTGCACGCCGACTACCAGGCACTGATGGTGTCCACGCTCAGCTGGAGCAGCACCGGCACCGACCGGCCGGGCAACACCGGCGAGGAGGGGCGGGCCTTCCTCGCCCGGATCGTGCCCCGGTTCTGGGAGACGGCGGACCCCTCGGCGTAACGGAAAGGGGGCCCGCTTCCGCGAGCCCCCTGTCGCACACCGGTCAGAAGACCGACTCGGCCTCGTGCATCCGGTCCAGCGGGACCGTCTTGAGCTGGGTGACGGCCTCGGCGAGCGGGACCATCTCGACGTCGTTGCCGCGCAGCGCGGTCATGCGGCCGAAGTCGCCGCGGTGCGCCGCCTCCACCGCGTGCCAGCCGAAGCGGGTGGCGAGGACGCGGTCGTACGCGGTCGGCGTGCCGCCGCGCTGGACGTGGCCGAGGATGACCGGCCGGGCCTCCTTGCCGAGCCGCTTCTCCAGCTCGACGGCCAGCCGGTTGCCGATGCCCTGGAAACGCTCGTGCCCGTACTGGTCGATCTCGCCCTTGGCGTACGGCATGGAGCCCTCGGCCGGGTGCGCGCCCTCGGCGACGCAGATGACGGCGAACTTCTTGCCGCGCGCGAAGCGCTCCTCGACCATCTTGACCAGGTCGTCGACCTCGAACCTGCGCTCCGGCAGGCAGATGCCGTGCGCGCCGCCGGCCATGCCGGACTCCAGGGCGATCCAGCCCGCGTGGCGGCCCATCACCTCGACGACCATCACGCGCTGGTGGGACTCGGCGGTGGTCTTCAGACGGTCTATGGCCTCGGTCGCGACGCCCACGGCGGTGTCGAAGCCGAACGTGCGGTCGGTGGAGGAGATGTCGTTGTCGATGGTCTTGGGCACACCGACGACGGGCATCCCGGCGTCGGACAGCATCCGGGCGGCGGTGAGCGTGCCCTCGCCGCCGATCGGGATCAGCGCGTCCATCCCGTAACGGCGGCTCAGCTCCGCGCAGTTCTCGGCGGCCTCGCGCAGCCGGTCGCGCTCCAGGCGGGCCGAGCCGAGGATGGTGCCGCCGCGGGCGAGGATGCCGCTGACCGCGTTCAGGTCGAGGGGCCGGAAGTGGCCGTCGAGGAGGCCCTTGAAGCCGTCCTCGAAGCCGATGACCTCGTCTCCGTGACCGACGACGGCCCGGTGGACGACCGAACGGATCACGGCGTTGAGGCCGGGGCAGTCGCCGCCTGCGGTGAGAACTCCGATGCGCATCCTGCTGTATCTCCTGCTCGCTGGGCCCGTCCGTCGGCATGCGGGGCGGGGGCTTCATCGCCTCCCCCGTACCGTGAGTCACGACGAGTGTCCCACGCCGGGCGCGCGGCTCGCGCTCCCGGCCGCCGCGGGGCCGCCTGCCCGCGGCTTCGCGGGGCAGGCGTCCGGCGGGCGGCCCCTCCGCCCCCACGGGTATCGTCAAACGGGCGATTACCACTCGAACCGGGCACCATACCGGACCAGAGACGACGGGAGAGCACGCGTGACGCGCAGCGTGTACGTGACCGGGATCGACCGGGGGGACGGCCGTCAGGTCGTCGACCTGGGCGTCATGGAGCTGCTGACCCGCCAGGTGGACCGGGTCGGGGTCTTCCGCCCCCTGGTCCACGACGACCCCGACCGGCTGTTCGAGCTGCTGCGGGCGCGCTACCGGCTCTCCCAGGACCCGCGCACGGTCTACGGGATGGACTACCACGAGGCCTCCGCGATCCAGGCCGAGCAGGGTACCGACGAACTGGTCTCCCGGCTCGTCGAACGCTTCCACCGGGTGGCCGTGGACTACGAGGTGGTCCTCGTCCTCGGCACCGACTTCGCCGCCACCCAGCTCCCCGACGAGCTGGCGCTCAACGCCCGCCTCGCCAACGAGTTCGGCGCCTCGGTGATCGCGGTGGTCGGCGGCAGGGACCAGAACGCGGAGTCGGTGCGCGCCGAGACCCGCAACGCGTACCGGGCCTACTCGGGCCTGGGCTGCGACGTCCTCGCGATGATCGTGAACCGGGTCGCCCCGGCCGACCGGGACGTCGTCGCGGAGCGGCTGACCGCCACCCTGCCGGTGCCCTGCTCGGTGCTGCCGGACGACCCGGCCCTCTCTGCGCCGACGGTCGCCCAGATCACCGCGGCCCTGGACGGCACGGTGCTCCTCGGCGACGACTCGGGGCTCGCCAGGGACGCGCTGGACTTCGTGTTCGGCGGGGCGATGCTGCCGAACCTGCTGAAGGCGCTGACCCCGGGGTGCATGGTGGTGACGCCCGGGGACCGGGCGGACCTGGTGGTCGGCTCCCTCGCCGCGCACAGCGCCGGGACGCCGCCGATCGCCGGGGTTCTGCTGACCCTGGACGAGCGGCCAGGCGAGGAGATACTCACGCTGGCCGCACGGCTCGCACCGGGCACCCCGGTCGTCTCGGTGGCCGGCGGCTCCTTCCCCACCGCCGCGGAGCTGTTCGCCCTGGAGGGCAGGCTCAACGCGGCGACCCCGCGCAAGGCGGAGACCGCGCTCGGCCTCTTCGAGCGCCATGTCGACACCGCCGCGCTCCTCGACCGGGTCTCGGTCGCCCGCAGCGGCCGGGTCACGCCGATGATGTTCGAGCACGAGCTGCTGGAGCAGGCGCGCGCGGACCGGCGCCGGGTGGTGCTGCCGGAGGGCAGCGAGGAGCGGGTGCTGCGCGCGGCCGACGTGCTGATGCGGCGCGACGTCTGCGACCTCACCCTCCTCGGCGACGTCGACGCCATCCGCAAGAAGGCCGCGGACCTGGGCATCGACCTGGCCGACACCCAGCTCATCGACCCGCAGACCTCGGAGCTGCGCCAGTCGTTCGCCGAGCGGTACGCGCAGCTGCGGGCGCACCGCGGGGTGACGGTCGAGCTGGCCCACGACGTCGTCTCGGACGTCAACTACTTCGGCACCCTGATGGTCCAGGAGGGCCTGGCCGACGGCATGGTCTCCGGCGCGGTGCACTCCACGGCGGCGACGATCCGGCCCGCGTTCGAGATCATCAAGACGAAGCCCGACGCCTCCATCGTGTCCTCGGTCTTCTTCATGTGCCTCGCCGACAAGGTGCTGGTGTACGGAGACTGCGCGGTCAACCCGGACCCGGACGCCGAGCAGCTCGCGGACATCGCCGTCCAGTCGGCCGCCACCGCCGCCCGCTTCGGCGTGGACCCGCGCATCGCGATGCTGTCGTACTCGACCGGGACCTCGGGCACCGGCGCCGACGTCGACAAGGTCCGCGAGGCGACGGACCGGGTGCGCGGGAGCCGCCCGGACCTCAGGATCGAGGGCCCCATCCAGTACGACGCCGCGGTCGAGCCGACCGTCGCCGCGACCAAGCTGCCCGGCTCCGAGGTGGCGGGGCAGGCGACGGTCCTGATCTTCCCGGACCTGAACACCGGCAACAACACCTACAAGGCCGTGCAGCGCTCGGCGGGCGCCGTGGCCGTCGGCCCGGTCCTCCAGGGGCTGCGCAAACCCGTCAACGACCTGTCCCGGGGAGCGCTCGTGCAGGACATCGTGAATACCGTGGCCATCACGGCGATCCAGGCACAGGGCGAGGAGTGACCCGCATGACCACCCCGAACACCGAAGAGACCGCGGCCGACGGCAGGCCGAGCCGGGTGCTCGTGCTCAATTCCGGCTCCTCCTCCGTGAAGTACCAGCTGCTCGACATGTGCGACCGCTCCCGGCTGGCGTCCGGGCTCGTCGAGCGGATCGGCGAGGAGACCTCCCGGCTCGTCCACACCCCGCTGAGCGGCGACGGCGGCGAGCCCCGGGAGCGCGAGGGCCGGATCGCCGACCACGACGAGGCGCTGAAGGCCGCGGCCGAGGAGCTGGCGGCCGACGGGCTCGGCCTGGACTCCCCCGAGCTGGCGGCGATCGGGCACCGGGTCGTGCACGGCGGGCTGCGGTTCACCGAGCCGACCGTGATCACCGACGAGGTCCTCAAGGAGATCGAGCGCCTGGTCCCCGTGGCGCCGCTGCACAACCCGGCCAACATCACGGGCATCCGCACCGCGACGGCGCTGCGCCCGGACCTGCCGCAGGTGGCGGTGTTCGACACGGCGTTCCACACGACGATGCCGGAGTACGCGGCGCGGTACGCGATCGACGTGGAGACGGCCGACGCCCACCGCATCCGCCGCTACGGCTTCCACGGCACCTCGCACGCGTACGTCTCCCGCAAGGCCGCCCGGCTGCTGGGCAAGGAGCCGGAGGACGTCAACGTCATCGTGCTGCACCTGGGCAACGGGGCGTCGGCGTCGGCGGTCGCGGGCGGGCGGTGCGTGGAGACGTCGATGGGGCTGACCCCCTTGGAGGGGCTGGTCATGGGTACCCGCTCCGGTGACATCGATCCGGCCGTCACCTTCCACCTGAAGCGGGTGGCGGGGATGTCGGCGGACGAGATCGACGTCCTGCTCAACAAGAAGAGCGGCCTGGTGGGGCTGTGCGGCGACAACGACATGCGGGAGATCCGGCGCCGGATCGACGAGGGCGACGAGCGTGCCGCGCTCGCCTTCGACATCTACATCCACCGGCTGAAGAAGTACATCGGCGCCTATTCGGCGGTGCTCGGCCGGGTGGACGCCGTGGTCTTCACGGCGGGGGTGGGCGAGAACTCCGCCCCGGTACGGGAGGCTGCGATCGCCGGCCTGGAGGAGATGGGCCTCGCGGTGGACGCGGATCTCAACGCCGTACGGTCCGGGGTGCCCCGGCTGATCTCGCCGGACTACGCACGGGTCGCGGTCGCCGTGGTGCCGACGGACGAGGAGCTGGAAATCGCGAATCAGACCTTCGCACTGGTCGACAACTGAGCGGCCCCGCGCCCTTTTGTATCTTCCACCAGCCGGAATATTCCGCAGCGAAACAAACCGATAGGATCCGCCTCATGCGCCGTTCCAAAATCGTCTGCACCCTCGGCCCCGCCGTCGACTCCCATGAGCAGCTCGTCGCTCTGATCGAGGCCGGCATGAGCGTGGCCCGTTTCAACTTCAGTCACGGCTCCCACGCGGAACACCAGGGTCGGTACGACCGGGTCCGCAAGGCCGCCGCCGAGACCGGGCGGGCGGTCGGCGTGCTCGCCGACCTCCAGGGCCCGAAGATCCGCCTGGCGAAGTTCGCCGAGGGCCCGGTCGAGCTGGTCCGCGGGGACGAGTTCGTCATCACCGCCGAGGACGTCCCCGGGGACAAGTCGATCTGCGGTACGACCTACAAGGGCCTGCCCGGTGACGTCGCCAAGGGCGACCCGATCCTGATCAACGACGGCAACGTCGAGCTGAAGGTCGTCTCCGTCGACGGCCCCCGGGTCCACACCATCGTCATCGAGGGCGGGGTGATCTCCGACCACAAGGGGATCAACCTGCCGGGTGCCGCGGTCAACGTCCCGGCCCTGTCCGAGAAGGACGTCGAGGACCTGCGCTTCGCCCTGCGGATGGGCTGCGACCTGGTCGCGCTCTCCTTCGTCCGCGACGCCGACGACATCAAGGACGTCCACAAGGTGATGGACGAGGAGGGCCGCCGGGTCCCCGTCATCGCCAAGGTGGAGAAGCCGCAGGCCGTCGAGCACATGGAGGGCATCGTCATGGCGTTCGACGGTGTGATGGTCGCCCGTGGCGACCTCGCCGTCGAATATCCGCTGGAGAAGGTCCCGATGGTGCAGAAGCGCCTGGTGGAGCTGTGCCGGCGCAACGCCAAGCCGGTGGTCGTGGCGACCCAGATGATGGAGTCGATGATCACCAACTCCCGCCCGACCCGCGCCGAGGCGTCCGACGTCGCCAACGCGATCCTGGACGGCGCGGACGCGGTCATGCTCTCCGCGGAGTCCTCGGTCGGCGCGTACCCGATCGAGACCGTCAAGACCATGTCGAAGATCGTGGTCGCCGCCGAGGAGGAGCTGCTCTCCAAGGGCCTCCAGCCGCTGGTGCCGGGCAAGAAGCCCCGTACGCAGGGTGGTTCGGTGGCCCGCGCGGCCTGCGAGATCGCGGACTTCCTGGGCGGCGAGGCCCTGGTCGCCTTCACCAAGTCCGGTGACACCGCCCGTCGCCTGTCCCGCTACCGCGCGGCGCAGCCGATCCTGGCCTTCACCACGGACGAGTCCACCCGCAACCAGCTGGCGCTCAGCTGGGGCGTCGAGGCCCACGTGGTCCCGCACGTGGACACCACGGACGCGATGGTCGACCTGGTCGACTCGGAGCTGCTGAAGCTCGGCCGCTACAACGAGGGCGACACGATGGTCATCACGGCCGGCTCGCCCCCCGGCGTCCCCGGCACCACCAACATGGTCCGCGTCCACCACGTGGGCGGCCAGGCCAAGGGCTGACGCCCACGGCGACGGCCCGGCACCCCCGTGGGGGTGCCGGGCCGTCGCCGTGCCGGAGGGAGCCGTCAGGCGCCGTCCTTGGTGAAGTAGTTGTGCAGGCCGGGCACGGTCAGCGTGCCGCCGAACTGGCCTGCCTGGGTCACCTTCACCTTCGTGAAGAAGGCGAACGGGACGTTCAGCGGAGGCGGGGTCTCCGGGCTGAAGGTGATCGGGATGAGGCCGAAGAGGTTGCCCTTCAGCTCCTCCGTGTACATCGTCACCGTGCCGTTCCGGATGGTGGAGGTCGAGCCCTTGCTCGCCTGCACATGGCCGGTGGTCCCGGGCATCGGGCCGGTCGTCAGCTGGTGCAGGTCCTTGATGTCGATCGAGGACGCGGTGAACTTCAGCACCTTCTTGGTGGTGCCGTCGCCCTTCTGCACCTCGACGATGCCCTTGTAGTCGAGCCCGTTCAGGGTGAGCAGCGAGCTCTCCAGGATCCACGGGTCGCTGGGCAGCAGCGGGATGCCCTGCTCCGCCTTCGCGTTGGCCAGGGCCTCCGGGTCCGCGGTCGGACACGGGAACGGCTGCTTGGCGCCGTCCGGGATGTCCTCGTCCTTCTTGGCGTCGGTGCCCTTGACGTCCTCGTCGAGCTCCTCGACCGTCTGCCCCGCCTTGCCGGCCGCCTCGCGGATCGCCTCGGTGGTCTTGTCGGCGGTGTCCTTCGCCGCGCCGGTGGCCTTCTCGACGGACTTCGCGGCCGGCTTGTCCTCGGCCTCGTCCTTCGTGTCCGCGGTGGCGGACGGCTTCGGGCTCGCGGTGGTGGGCGTCGGGGACGGGCTCGCCGTCTCCTTGTCCGGGCCGTCGAAGAGGTCCTTGAGCGCGTCGCCGAGGCCCAGCGGGTCGAGCGGGTTCCTCGACTTGGTGGGCGACGGAGTGGCCGCGGGCTCGTCGGCCGGGGCGGCGTCGGTGCTCTCCTTCTTCGCGGTGTCGGTGCTCTTCGCGGTGTCGGAGGCCTCGCTGCCGGTGTCGGCCGCCGAGCCCGTGGCCGTGGGCTCCGGGGCCGCCTTGTCGGTCGTCCCCGGCGTCGGCTTCGCGCTCTCGCTCGTGGACGGCGACGGCGTCTTCGACGCGGAGGGCGTCGGGTCCGCCGACTCGCTCGGCTCGTCGGAGCGGGTCACACAGGGGCCGGGCGCGAAGGGGATGTCCGTCGAGTCGTCGGCCATCGCCAGCCTCGGGGTGAGCCCCATCCCGACGAAGACCGCCGTCGGCATCGCGGCGAGCGCGAACGCCTTCTTGCCCGACGGCATGTGGAGCTTCGTCAGCAGCGACTTCCTGGGGGCGGCGTGGCGGGGCCCTCTGCGTTCCTGGAGCCCGTTCTCGTCCGCGCGGTCGGCCTGCTTGTCGTCACCCCGCACGATGCCTCCCGCCCTCGGTCTCGCCGCTCATGTCGTACGCCTGCTGCTCGGGGATGCCCGCCCCGTGGAGCGCGCCCTCGGGAAGCTGCTCGTCCTTCGCGAACGAGACGGTCTCCGGGGCCTCCGTGGCGGGAACGGCCGCGACGGGCGCGGTCCCCTCCTCCGCCTGCGCCTCGCCCGGGGCCCACGACACGGAGAGCGCGCCGCCGAGCAGGGCGAAGATGAAGCCGATCAGGAAGCCGCCGATGTTGGCGACGGGTATGGAGATGAGGGCCAGCAGAATCGCCGCGACACCGGCGAACACGCGGACGATGCTGTGGAACCACATCGTCAGGCCCAGCGTGACGAGCAGGACGCCGATGATCAGCGAACCGGCCCCGGCCGTGGTGGACATCGCCAGCGTCACGTTGCCGAGGTGCATGTTCGCGTACGGGAAGTACATGATGGGCAAGCCGCCCAGCATGGTGAACAGTCCGGCCCAGAACGGCCGGTCACCCCGCCAGGTGCGGAAGCCTCGCCGGGCGACGGAGAGGTAGTGCTCGTTCTGCCCTTGGGATTCGGGGCTCATGGAAAACAGCTCCCTGGGAACCGGTACTGCTGTGAGAAAGAGAAGGGTGGGCGGCCGGGGACCCGTTGTGCGCCCCCGACCGCCCGGGCGAGTGCCCTAGTAGCACTCGTTGACGCCCTTGGACAGCGAAAGGTGCAGACCCGGCAGCTTGAACGTTCCTGCCGTGGTGGCCCACGCCTTCTGCTGCACGCCCGTCAGCGTGGCGGTCTCGGCCCGCTGGGAGAACCCGTTGGGGTTGACGTACTTGCCGGCGTTGGGCTGGACGCCCGGGTTCTTCAGATCGCCCGTGCGCACACCGATGTCGATGTTGCCGAACTCGGCGTCACCCTTGAGCTCCGAGACATCGAGGTAGAGCCCGGTGGCGTCGACCTTCTTGTCGGTGTCCTTCGGGTCACCGGCGGTCAGCCGCAGCGTCACGCTGCCCAGCCCGAAGGGCAGGTTGGGGGTGACGACCGACTGGCACATCTTGGTGATGGTGGCGTGACTGAACCCCGAGACGGCAACGGCGTGCGCCTTGCCCTCCTTCGTGGGGTCGGCGCCGTCCTCGGTCGCGATGCTGCCGTACTGGACGAAGTTCTCGCCCTTCAGTTCGGCGGCCGTGACCTTGAACTCCTGGCCCGACACGCTGAAGGACGCGGCGAGCGCGCCCTGGGCCAGACCGACGCCGACGGCGGCGGTGGCTATGACGCTCGGCACCATGACGACAGCGAAACGCTTCCATCTCGTGCCACCGCGAACCTGGGAACTCATATTTTTCCTCCTTCTCGGACGTACATCTCCGGTCCGGCATCCTGCCCGACCTGGGATGGGAGAAGTGCTACGTCCTCGGAAAGGAGAGCGCCCGGATACGAAGGCGTGTACCGCGTCCGCATCACCGGCGATCACCCCCGAGCGACAACCACTGGTCACGCGTGTGCGTAACCCGATCGGACAGGCCCTGCCGGCCGGCAGGAACCCCCCTGTCCGGAGCCGGCGCCACTGCCGCCGGCCCGCCCGGTGGGGACCCAATGGAGCCGCCGCTCCCGACTGGCAACCGGGCTGGCGTTATTGGACCGAGCGTGGCCGATCGTGGTCCATTCCCGGCCGGGACACAAGGGGGTTCGTTACTCGCTGGTAACGCCCTCATAACCGGGCCACGACCTGCTGACACCGAGCGGCCACACAGGGTTGCGCCGGGATGGAGGACGAAAAGGAGGAAGCGGGAGCGAAACGGGACAGACCCCGAAGATCGATTTACTGCGAGTAACAGGCCGTGCTTTTATCAAGATTTGGTAAAGCAGGGCCCACTCTTATCGCCTGATCGCGAAAACGGCCGCGGCGCCCGGAGGCCGCCGCGGCCGTGTTGTCAGTTCGGCACAATCGCGCCGGACCAATCGGATCAGAACAGGACGCGCGCCAGCGCGGTGCGCGCGGCACCCACCCTCGGGTCCTCCGGGCCGATCACCTCGAAGAGGTCGAGCAGCCGCAGCCGCACCCGGTCGCGGTCCTCGCCGAACGTACGGCGGACGGTGTCCACGAGCCGGCCGAAGGCGTCCTCCACATGGCCGCCGACGAGGTCGAGGTCGGCCGCCGCCAGCTGCGCGTCCACGTCGGCCGGCTTCTCGGCGGCCTCCTGGCGCACCTTCTGCGGGTCCGTCTCCTGCACCCGGGCCAGCAGTTCCGCCTGGGCGAGGCCGAGCCTGGCCTCCGTGTTGGCCGGGTCGTCGGACAGGACGTTCTTGTACGCCTGCACGGCACCCGGGAAGTCGTTGGCGTCCAGTGCCTGCGCGGCCGCCTCCAGGAGGGAGTCGTAGGGGCCCGGCGGCACCGGGGCCTGGGCCGGCTCGCCCGCCGCCGACGGGTCGACCGCGATACCGGTGAGGCCGAAGCGCTCCTCGCCGACCTGGATCAGCTGGTCCAGGGTCTGGCGGATCTGGGCCTCGGGGGCCGCGCCCTGGAAGAGCGGCAGCGCCTGTCCGGCGACGACGGCGAAGACCGCCGGGATGCCCTGGATGCCGAACTGCTGCATCAGCATCTGGTTGGCGTCGACGTCGACCTTGGCCAGCAGGAAGCGGCCGTTGTACTCGTGGGCCAGGCGCTCCAGGAGCGGGCCCAGCTGCTTGCACGGCTCGCACCACTCGGCCCAGAAGTCGATGACGACGGGCACTTCGGCGGAGCGCTGGAGGACGTCGTTCTCGAAGCCCGCCTCGTCGACGTCGATCACGAGGGAGGACGCGGGTACGGCCGCGGGGCCGCCCTGGCGCGCGGCCTCGGCGCGGGTCTGCTCCGCCTTCGCCTTGGCCTCTCCGGCCGCCTTCACCGCGGCGAGGTCGACGACGCCGCTCATGGACATGTTTCTGGGCTGCATGCGTACATCCTCCCCCCTCGGTGCGCTGTTCCGGAAAGCGATACGTGAACCGCGCCCGTCCGAGCCCCTCGCCGGTGTGCGAGACGGACGGACAGACACGGTTCCGGGGCCCCTGAAAGACCCGGTTCGGCGCCCGGTCCCCACCCGGCGCCTGTGGCTGTCGTTCGTTCGTGGCGCTCACGCCGGCCGGGGCCGACGCCTTACGCTACGACCCGTAGCGTAACTGGCTACGACCCCTCGTGCACAAGAGTGTTCGGTGATCTGTCTCACGGCTTCGGAGGCCGGTCGGATTTACCTACTGGCGGGTATGGTCGCCGCATGCTCAGCCGTAGCCACCCCAAACCCACACGATCGGGACGCCCTCGCAGCGCCCAGGCCGACGAGGCGATCCTGGAGGCGACCAGAGCGTCGCTCGTGGAACTCGGCTGGTCGAAGCTGACGATGGGTGACGTGGCGACGCGGGCCGGGGTCGCCAAGACGACCCTCTACCGGCGCTGGGCGGGCAAGAACGAGCTGGTCGTGGACGCGGTCGCGGTGCTCTTCGACGAGCTGGAGCTGCCGGACCTGGGCAGCCTGGCCGCCGATGTGGAGGCGGTGGTGCTGCAGTTCGCCGCGCTGCTCGACCGGCCGGAGACCCGGACCGCGCTGATGGCGGTGGTCGCGGAGTCGACGCGGGACGAGGCGCTGCGGGCCCGTATCCGCGACTCGATCGTCAACCGGCAGAAGCGGCTCGTGCTCCAGGGGCGGCGGCGGGCGCAGGAGCGCGGCGAGCTGCCCGTCGAGCCGGACGAGGCCACGGCGGACCTGACGGCGGACCTGATCTTCGATGTGATCGCCGGCGCGGTGGTGCACCGGACGCTGGTGAGCGCCGAGCCCGTCGATGCCGACTGGGCCCGGCGCTTCACGCTGCTGCTGCTGGCGGGTCTGGGCGCGGCCGCCGCGGGCTAGCGGCGACCGCGCGGCCGTACGTACGTCAGAAGCCCGCCGGCTCCGTGTAGACGCCCCACTCGTCGCGCAGGACGCCGCAGATCTCGCCGAGGGTCGCCTCCGCGCGGACCGCGTCGAGCATGGGCGCGATCATGTTGGAGCCGTCGCGGGCGGCGGCCAGCATGGCGTCCAGGGCGCCCTTGACCCGGGCGTCGTCGCGGCCCTCCTTGCGGCCGGCGAGGACGCGGACCTGCTCGCGCTCGACCTCGTGGCTGACGCGCAGGATCTCCAGGTCGCCGGTGACCGAGCCGTGCGCGACGTTGACGCCGACGACCCGCTTGTCGCCCTTCTCCAGGGACTGCTGGTAGCGGAAGGCGGACTCCGCGATCTCGCCGGTGAACCAGCCGTCCTCGATGCCGCGCAGGATGCCGGAGGTGATCGGGCCGACCGGGTGCTGCCCGTCGGGGTGGGCGCGGGTGCCGCGCTCCTTGATCTGCTCGAAGATCTTCTCGGCGTCGGCCTCGATGCGGTCGGTGAGCTGCTCCACGTACCAGGAACCGCCCAGCGGGTCGGCCACGTTGGCGACGCCGGTCTCCTCCATCAGCACCTGCTGGGTGCGCAGCGCGATCTCGGCGGCCTGCTCGGAGGGGAGCGCCAGGGTCTCGTCGAGGGCGTTGGTGTGCAGCGAGTTGGTACCGCCGAGGACGGCGGACAGGGCCTCGACGGCGGTGCGTACGACGTTGTTGTACGGCTGCTGCGCGGTGAGCGAGACACCGGCGGTCTGGGTGTGGAAGCGCAGCCACTGGGCCTTGTCGGTCTTCGCGCCGTACGTCTCCTTCATCCAGCGCGCCCAGATCCGGCGGGCGGCGCGGAACTTGGCGATCTCCTCGAAGAAGTCGAGGTGCGCGTCGAAGAAGAAGGACAGGCCGGGCGCGAAGGTGTCGACGTCGAGCCCGCGCGAGAGGCCGAGCTCCACGTAACCGAAGCCGTCGGCGAGGGTGTACGCCAGCTCCTGCGCGGCCGTCGCCCCGGCCTCGCGGATGTGGTAGCCGGAGACGGAGAGCGGCTTGTACGCGGGGATGGAGCTCGCGCAGTGCTCCATCAGGTCGCCGATGAGGCGCAGATGGGGCTCGGGCTGGAAGAGCCACTCCTTCTGCGCGATGTACTCCTTGAAGATGTCCGTCTGGAGCGTGCCGTTGAGGACGGCCGGGTCGACGCCCTGGCGTTCGGCGGCGACCAGGTACATGCAGAAGACCGGGACGGCCGGACCGCTGATCGTCATCGACGTCGTGACGTCGCCGAGCGGGATGTCCTTGAACAGGACCTCCATGTCGGCGGCGGAGTCGATGGCGACGCCGCAGTGGCCGACCTCGCCGAGCGCGCGCGGGTCGTCGGAGTCGCGGCCCATGAGCGTCGGCATGTCGAAGGCCACGCTCAGCCCGCCGCCGCCGGCGGCCAGGATCATCTTGTAGCGCTCGTTGGTCTGCTCGGCGTTGCCGAAGCCGGCGAACTGGCGGATGGTCCAGGTGCGGCCCCGGTAGCCGGTCGGGTGGAGTCCCCGGGTGAAGGGGTACTCGCCGGGCCAGCCGATCCGCTCGAAGCCCTCGTACGCGTCCCCGGGGCGGGGGCCGTACACGGGCTCGACCGGATCGCCGGAGAGCGTGGTGAAGTCCGCGTCACGCTTGCGGGCCTTGTCGTAACGGGCCTGCCAGCGGCGGCGGCCTTCCTCGATCGCGTCAGCGTCCATGCCACCAATTTACTAGGACGTCCTAGTAAATGTCGATGACAAACCGCCCGGCGCTTCGCGCGGGGCGGTTCGGTGAGGTCAGACGCCTGCGGGGGCCGCGGGGGTCGTGTCGGCGACCAGCGGCTCGACCTCGCGGACGACCTTGCGCTCGACGAAGAACGCGGCCGTAGGGATCGTGCCCGAGATGAGCACCCAGGCGAGCTTGCCCATCGGCCACTTCGCCTTGGAGCCCAGGTCGAAGGCGAAGATCAGGTAGATGATGTACAGCACGCCGTGGATCTGGGAGACGACGAGCGTCAGGCCCTCACCCTTGTCGAAGCCGTATTTGAAGATCATGCACACGCAGAGGATCAGCAACATGACGGCGGTGACGTAAGCCATCACCCGGTATCGGGTCAGCACACTGCGTTTCATGGCATCGAGCGTAACCGGACGTCCGGGGCGATCTTGCAGCGGGCCGGGCGCCGGAACCGCGTCTCTCAGATCTCCTCGAAGTCCTGCGCGGCGATGCGCAGCGGCCGCAGCAGCGCGAAGATCTCGGCGCACTCCTCGGCGTCGTACACCCCGAGTCCGAACTCCATCGCGACCAGGTCCCGGGTCGCCGATTCCACGACCTCGCGCCCCTTGTCCGTGATGGAGGCCAGCGTGCCCCGCCCGTCGTTGGGGTTCGGGCGCTTGTCGACCAGGCCGGAGCGCACCAGCCGGTCCACCGTGTTCGTCACGGACGTCGGGTGGACCATCAGCCGCTCACCGATCTTGGACATCGGCAGCTCGCCCGCCTTGGAGAAGGTGAGCAGCACCAGCGCCTCGTACCGCGCGAACGTCAGCCCGTACGGCTTGACGACGGCGTCGACCTCCGCGAGCAGGATCTGCTGCGCGCGCATGATCGAGGTGATCGCCCCCATGGACGGGACCGGGCCCCAGCGCTGCTGCCAGAGCTCGTCGGCGCGGGCGATGGGATCGAAGGGAAGGCTGAGCGGCTTCGGCACGGCCACGACCTTACCCATGGGGAACTTGTCGGTCCTCCCCGTCTCGAACTTCGGTCCGGTCCGGGGCCGTGGGTGCGGTTCTGCGGACCTCCGCGACCAGCGGGAGCAGGCACAGCGTGCCGAGGACACCCGCCCCGGCGACCACCTGGTGGACGGGGAAGAACTCGGCGGCGAGCCCCGTCAGCGCCATCCCGACGCCCTGGAGCGTCATCAGCCCGGCGGTGAGCAGGGTCATGGCCCGGCCGCGCAGCTCCTCGGGGACGGCCGCCACGAACCACTGGTCGAGGCCGATGTTGTACGCGGACGAGACGCCGACGACCACGAGGACGGCGGCGGCTCCCGCGACGCCCGGCGTCAGCGCGTACATCGCGAGGGGCAGCAGCCCGGCGGCGGCGAGCGGCAGCACGATCCGCTCGCGGGTACGCGGGCGCAGCGCGGAGCCCGCGTACAGCTCGGCGGCGATGTGGCCGACGGGCATGGCGCACATCAGCAGCCCGAGCGCGGCCGGGCCCACACCGATCTCGTCGGCGTACGGCGCCGCGACCGCCTCCGGCGCGACGACGAAAAGCGGGGGCAGCCAGAACAGCAGCATCAGGGCGCGGACGCGGCGGTGGCCGAGGACCAGCCGGGCGCCGGACAGCGACTCCCGCAGCAGGGTGGAGCCGCCGCCCCGCCCGGCGCGGGCCGGGCGGTCGCGGGTGCCGAGGCGCAGCAGCGCCGCCGAGCCGAGGAAGGTGAACACGGTGACCGTGATCGCGCCGCGCGGGGAGAGCACCGCGAGCAGCAGCCCGCCGACGCCGAACCCGGCGAGCAGCGCGCTCTGCGAGACGATCCGCAGCAGCGAGCGCCCCAGTACGAACAGCTCGCCCTCGCCCAGGATGTCGGTGAGCGCGGCCATCCGCGTCCCGGTGAAGACCGGCGAGACTGCGGCCACCAGGCAGCGCAGCCCCAGGAGCCCGGCGACCGGCGTGCCCGGAAGGATCATCACGGCGACGCAGGCCGCGCAGATCAGATCGCAGGTGACCAGCACCCGGCGGGCGGGGTAGCGGTCCGCGATGCCGGCGAAGAGGGTGCCGCCGACGAGGTACGGGAGCATGCCGAGCGCGAACGTGAGCGCGCTGAGCAGGGGCGACGAGGTGAGGTCGTAGACGAAGACGGTGAGCGCGAGTTCGCTGACGACGACGCCGAGCAGCGAGAGCAGGTGCGCGGCGAACACCGCCCGGAACTCGCGTACGGCGAATACGGAGCGGTAGCCGCGAGGGGCCCGCTCCCGGGGCGCTGCCGGACCGCTCGGGTCAGGGGGGCCGGGGCGCTCCGGGGGCGGAGCCGGGAGAGGGACCGGTCCGGCGATGGCGGGTTCGGGGGTGTCGCGGGGATGGCCCGCCCGGGGGTCGGTGGTGTCTCTCGGCATGGGCGCAGCCTGCGGGAACGGGGCGGCCGACCGTAGACTTTCGGCCCCAGCCGAATCTTCCCGGGGCCCGCCATGTCCTTCCACCTGCATTTCGACGAGAGCGATCTGCTGCGCTGCCGTTTCGCGCTCTCGCCGCTGTGGGAGACCCAGTCGGCCGTGCGGGTGCTGGCACGGCCGGGGCAGCAGGGCTACCACCTGCCGTGGCTGCGGCGCATCCGGGAGGCGGCGGCCGGGCTGCCGCTGGAGCCGTTGTGGCTGCTGATGCCGGACGGCGGCCACAGTCCGGACTTCTTCAGCCCGCCGCCCGTGGGGCCGCTCGTCTCGTTCGAGGAAGAGATCGCGGCGGTGCGGGCGATCGATCCGGAGCTGGCCCGCCAGGACATCGAGGCGTCGCTCAGGGACCGGCCGGAGGCGTGGTCCTCGGCCGCCGGGCAAGCGCTGCTGGCCGATCCGGCGCGGAGCCTGCGGGAGCTGACGGACCTGCTGGAACGGGCCTGGCGTGCGCTCGTCGAACCGCACTGGCCCAGGCTGCGCGCCCTGCTGGAGGCGGACGTGGCCTACCACTCGCGGCGGTTGGCCGCGGTGGGGTTCGAGCGGCTGCTCGGTGAGCTGAGCCCGCGGCTGAGCTGGTCCGGCTCCACGCTCACCATCAACGACACGAAGACCCGGCACTCCCGCGTGCTCGGCGGGCAGGGGCTGGTCCTGATGCCGTCCGTGTTCGTCTGGCCGGCCACGGTCGGCGGCTTCGAGGACCCCTGGCTGCCGGCCGTCGTCTATCCGGCGCGCGGCATCGGGGGCCTGTGGACGGAGCCGGGCGGCACCACCCCCGACGCCCTGGCGCGGCTGCTCGGCCGGGCGCGGGCCGACGTCCTGTGCGCGCTGGACCAGCCGGCCGGCACGAGCGCGCTCGCCCACCGGCTGAACCTGGCGCCGTCCTCGGTGTCGGAGCACCTGTCGGTGCTGCGGGCGGCGGGACTGCTGACCTCGCGCCGCTACGGACACCAGGTGCTGTACGAGCGGACGCCGCTGGGGATCGCGCTGGCCGTCCCGGAATGACGGGAGCCCCCGCCGGCCGGTCGTTCCGGGGGCGAGGGCTCCGCGTACGTGCGTACGGAGGGTCAGTCCGCGAGGTACCGCTCGACGGTTTCCACCTTGGAGGTGAGTCCGTCGGTGACCCCGGGGCGGATGTCGGCCTTCAAGACCAGGGAGACCCGCCCGGCGCGCGCCTCGACGGCGGCGACCGCGCGCTTCACGACGTCCATGACTTCGTCCCACTCCCCCTCGACGGAGGTGAACATCGCGTCCGTGCGGTTCGGGAGACCGGACTCACGGACGACCCGGACCGCGTCGGCGACGTACTCGCCGACGTCCTCGCCGACCCCGAGCGGGCTGACGGAGAAGGCGACGATCATGCGCTGACCGTGCCTTCGCGGCGGGCCCGGGCGGCGATGACGCTGTCCGCCTCGTAGCGCTTGAGCACCTTGTCCCCGTACAGGCCGCCGAACGGCAGCACGCAGAGCAGGAAGAAGAACGCGACGCGCTTCAGCGGCCACTTGGTCTTCGCCCACACGTCGAGCAGCAGGACCACGTAGATCACGAACAGCACGCCGTGCAGCATGCCGAGCGGCATCATCAGGAAGTCGATGTCGGAGACCCGGCTCAGGACCGAGCCGAAGAGGATCAGCGCGGGGAAGGACAGCGCCTCGGGAATCGAGATGAGGCGCAGCCGGTGCAGGGCGGTGGCGGTCTTGATGTCCACGGGGGCACCTTCGGTGGGAGGGTCGTGACAGCTTGTGAACGCACGCACAAGCGGCCCCCATTGTGACATCGCGGCCCGGCCCGCCCCGCACGGGGTCCGGCGGGGAGCGGTCCGCGCCCGCCCGGTTCCGTACGAAGTACGTCCCGATCGCGTCCGGGTCCCGTACCGGATGCGTATCAGGGGCGGTCCGGGGCGCCCGATCGCGCGGCTGCCCCTGTTCCGGCGGCGGTCGCTGCGGCTATTTTCGCCGGGTGGCAATGTTCCGGCTTGAGGGAAGCAAGACGCTCGCCGTCGATCTGGCAGGCGATGCCGTCAAGGCGAAGAACGGCTCGATGGTCGCGTACGAGGGCCAGATGTCGTTCAAGAAGATGACGGGCGGCGGTGAGGGACTGCGCGGGATGGTGACCCGCAGGCTGACCGGTGAGTCGATGGCGGTGATGCAGGTCACCGGGCAGGGCACCTGCTACTTCGCGGACCGGGCGAGCGAGATCAACCTCGTCACGCTGCACGGCGACAAGCTGTACGTCGAGGCGAGCAACCTGCTCTGCACCGACGCGGGACTGCGGACGGGCACCACGTTCACCGGGCTGCGCGGCGGGGCGACGGGCAACGGCCTGTTCACCACCACCGTGGAGGGGACCGGCCAGGCGGCGATCATGTCGGACGGCACGGCCGTGGTGCTGCGGGTCTCCGCGCAGTACCCGCTGTTCGTCGACCCGGGCGCGTACATCGCCCATCAGGGCGACCTCCAGCAGCACCTGCAGTCCGGGGTCAACTTCCGGACGCTGATCGGCGAGGGCTCCGGCGAGTCGTTCCAGATCCGTTTCGAGGGTGAGGGACTGGTCTACGTGCAGCCCAGCGAGCGGAACACGATCGGGGGGAACGTCTGATGCCCTTCCGCGAGATCAACTCCAAGATGGTCGAGGCGACGGTGGTCCCCGGCCAGAAGATGTTCAGCCAGCGCGGGGCGATGCTCGCCTACCGGGGCGAGGTGGCGTTCACGCCGAACATCCAGGGCGGCCAGGGCGGCATGATGTCGATGATCGGCCGCCGGATGGCGAACGAGGCGACCCCGCTGATGACGGTCGAGGGCAACGGCACGGTGATGTTCGGCCACGGCGGCCACCACATCCACGTGATCAACCTGTCCGGGGACACCCTCTACGTGGAGGCGGACCGCCTGCTCGCCTTCGACGGGACGCTCCAGCAGGGCACGATGTTCATGGGCTCGCAGGGCGGTGTGATGGGCATGGTGCGCGGCCAGGTGACCGGGCAGGGCCTGTTCACCACGACACTCACGGGGCACGGCGCGGTGGCCGTGATGGCGCACGGCGGGGTCATCGAGCTCCCGATCGCGCCCGGCCGAGACGTGCACGTCGACCCCCAGGCGTACGTGGCCCACCACGGCCAGGTGCGCAACAAGCTCTCCACCGCGCTCGGCTGGCGCGAGATGGTGGGACGCGGCTCGGGCGAGGGCTTCCAGCTGGAGCTGAGCGGCAGCGGTGCGGTGTACGTCCAGGCGTCGGAGGAAAAACTGTGAACGGGCCCGTGGTCTTCGACCCGATGACGCTGCCGGCGGACGACAACGTCAACGCGTACACCTTCTGCGTGGAGCTCAAGGGGAGCCAGTGGTTCCTGCAGAAGGGCAAGATGATCGCCTACTACGGGCAGATCAACTTCGACGGCATCGGGCACGGCCGCTTCGAGCGGCTGGTCCGGGCGAGCTTCCACTCACCGCTGCACGCGAGCGACTGGGTGGTGGCCGAGGGCAGCGGCAAGATGCTCCTCGCCGACCGGGCGTTCGACGTGAACTCCTACGACCTGGACGACGGCAACCTGACGATCCGCTCGGGCAACCTGCTCGCCTACCAGCCGTCGCTGGCCCTGAAGCAGTCGATCGTGCCCGGGTTCCTGACGCTGATCGGCACGGGCAAGTTCGTCGCCGCGTCCAACGGCCCGGTGGTCTTCATGGAGCCGCCGCTGCGCGTCGACCCGCAGGCGCTGGTGGGCTGGGCGGACTGCCCCTCCCCCTGCCACCACTACGACCACGGCTACATGACCGGCCTCATGGGCGGGCTGCGCGCGCTCACCGGGATCGGCGGCGCCTCGGGCGAGGAGCACCAGTTCGAGTTCGTCGGCGCCGGTACGGTGCTGCTCCAGTCCTCCGAGGCGTTGATGGGCGAGCTGTCGACGGGGGCGGTGCCGCAGCAGCCGGGGGTGCCGGGCGGAGGTACCCCCCGGGCGCCAGGTCAGCTGGGGGACCTCCAGCGTCGCTTCGGGATGTGAGCGGTAGTCTGCGGAGGGTGACGTCGAACGCCTGCGCCCCCGCGCGTGCCGGGCGTCACACGCTCCTCATTCGTCCGGCTTTCAACTTCTTAGGTAGAATCCATACATGGAGACCGAGACGGCCACCCGCTGGCTGAGCGACGCCGAGCAGTGCGCCTGGCGCACCCATCTGGATGTCGGCAGACTGCTGACACACCAGCTGGAGAAGGACCTCCAGCCATTCGGCCTGACCATGAACGACTACGAGATCCTCGTGAACCTCTCGGAGTCCGAGGACCGCCGGATGCGGATGAGCGACCTCGCGGGCGCCACACTCCAGTCCAAGAGCCGCCTCTCCCACCAGATCACCCGGATGGAGAGCGCCGGCCTGGTCCGCCGCGAGAACTGCGAGTCGGACCGCCGAGGCCTGTACGCGGTCCTCACGGAGGAGGGCGCGGAGACGATGCGGAAGGTGGCACCGCACCATGTCGCGTCCGTCCGCAAGCACTTCATGGACCTGCTGTCGCCGGAGGCGCTGGCGGAGCTGCACGCGGCGTTGACGCCGGTGGCGGAGCACCTGCGGGGGCAGCGGGGGTAGTACGGCGGCGCGCGGCCGGCCTGTTCCCCTGCCCGCCCCTTCCCGAAACCGTGGCGCTCCCCGTACCCCGCGACGGGATCCGGCGGAAGCATTCGCTCGCGCCGTGAGACGACGAGGCCCCCGCAAGCGCGGCCCGCACGCCGCGCCCACAGGGGCCCCTCAAGGACCCGGACCGGTCAGCTCTCGCCCGTCAGCCCCGCCACCAGCTCGTCCGCCGCCGCGTACGGGTCCAGGCTGCCCGCCACGATGCGTTCGGCCAGGGCGTCGAGGCGGCGGTCGCCGTGCAGGCTGCCGATGCGCTCGCGGAGGCGGGTGACCGCGATCGTCTCGACCTCGCGGGCGGCGCGGGCCGCGCGCCGCTCGCCGAGGACCCCGCGCTCCTCCATCCACGCCCGGTGCTTCTCCAGGGCCTCGACCACCTCGTCGACGCCCTCGCCCCGGGCGGCGACCGTCTTCACGATCGGCGGCCGCCAGTCGCCGGGGCCCCGGGACTCCCCGAGGCCCAGCATGTGGTTGAGCTCGCGGGCGGTGGCGTCCGCCCCGTCCCGGTCCGCCTTGTTCACGACGTACACATCGCCGATCTCCAGGATTCCGGCCTTGGCCGCCTGGATGCCGTCGCCCATGCCGGGGGCGAGGAGGACGACCGAGGTGTCGGCCTGCGAGGCGATCTCCACCTCGGACTGGCCGACGCCCACGGTCTCCACCAGGACCACGTCGAAGCCCGACGCGTCCAGCACCCGGATCGCCTGCGGGGCCGCCCAGGCGAGGCCGCCGAGGTGGCCGCGGGTCGCCATGGAGCGGATGTAGACGCCAGGGTCCGACGCGTGGTCCGACATCCGGACCCGGTCACCGAGCAGCGCGCCGCCGGAGAACGGCGAGGAGGGGTCCACGGCGAGCACGGCGACCCGCTTGCCCTGCTTCCGGTACGCGGAGACGAGCGCCGACGTGGACGTGGACTTGCCGACGCCCGGCGAACCGGTCAGGCCGACGACGTAGGCGTTGCCCGCCAGCGACGCCAGGGCCGCCATCACCTCGCGCAGCTGCGGCGAGGCCCCCTCCACCAGGGAGATGAGCCGGGCCACCGCCCGCGGTCCGCCCGCGCGGGCCTGCTCCACCAGGGTGGGGACGTCCACCATCACCGCTCCGTTCCGTTCGCTGCGTGTTCTCTTACCGCGTGTGCCCGTACCGCGTTACTTGCCCGGAACGCGCAGGATCAGCGCGTCGCCCTGGCCGCCGCCGCCGCACAGGGCCGCCGCACCGGTCCCGCCGCCGCGCCGCTTCAGCTCCAGCGCCAGGTGCAGCACCACGCGGGCGCCGGACATGCCGATGGGGTGGCCGAGCGCGATGGCGCCGCCGTTGACGTTGACCTTGTCCGAGGTGACGCCGAGGTCCTTCATGGACTGGACGGCGACGGCCGCGAACGCCTCGTTGATCTCGATGAGGTCGAGGTCCTCGACGCCGATGCCCTCCTTCCTCAGGGCGTGCCGGATGGCGTTGGACGGCTGCGACTGGAGCGAGTTGTCCGGGCCTGCCACGTTGCCGTGGGCGCCGATCTCGGCGATCCAGTCGAGGCCCAGCTCCTCGGCCTTGGCCTTGCTCATGACGACGACCGCGGCGGCGCCGTCGGAGATCTGCGAGGAGGTGCCCGCGGTGATCGTGCCGTCCTTGGCGAAGGCCGGGCGCAGCTTGCCGAGGGACTCGGCGGTGGTCTCGGGGCGGATGCCCTCGTCCTTGGAGAAGAGGACCGGGTCGCCCTTGCGCTGCGGGATCTCGACCGGGGTGATCTCGGCCTCGAACAGGCCGTTCTTCTGGGCGGCGGCGGCGCGCTGGTGGGAGAGGGCGCCGATCTCGTCCTGGGCGGCGCGGTCGAGGCCGAGGCGGGCGTTGTGCTTCTCGGTGGACTCGCCCATCGGGATGTTCTCGTAGGCGTCGGTCAGACCGTCGTACGCCATCGAGTCGAGCATCTCGATCGCGCCGTACTTGTGGCCCTCGCGGGACTTCGGGAGCAGGTGCGGGGCGTTCGTCATGGACTCCTGGCCGCCGGCCACGACGACGTCGAACTCGCCGGCGCGGATGAGCTGGTCGGCCAGGGCGATGGCGTCGAGCCCGGAGAGGCACACCTTGTTGACGGTGAGCGCGGGGACGTTCATCGGGATGCCGGCCTTGACCGCGGCCTGGCGGGCGGGGATCTGGCCCGCGCCGGCCTGGAGCACCTGGCCCATGATCACGTACTCGACCTGGTCGCCGCCGATGCCGGCCCGGTCCAGCGCCGCCTTGATGGCGATGCCTCCGAGGTCCGCGCCGGAGAAGGTCTTCAGGGAGCCGAGGAGCCGGCCCATGGGCGTCCGGGCGCCCGCGACGATCACGGAGGTGGTACCGGTCGTTCCTGACATGAGGCACAGCCCCTTGGGTTAGATGTGAACGAGGGTTTACTTGAATGTACTGAGCGGTACCCGCCCCGTCATCCGCCCGCGAGTGTGATCGCGCGCACGTTGCGTAACCATCCGCGGCGCGCTGCACTGGTCCCATGCTGACGCGAATCGACCACATCGGGATCGCCTGTTTCGACCTCGACAGGACCGTCGAGTTCTACCGCTCGACCTACGGTTTCGAGGTGTTCCACTCCGAGGTCAACGAGGAGCAGGGCGTACGCGAGGCCATGCTCAAGATCAACGATACGTCCGACGGGGGCGCCTCCTACCTCCAGCTCCTGGAGCCCACCCGGGAGGACTCGGCCGTGGGCAAATGGCTGGCCAAGAACGGGGAGGGAGTGCACCACATCGCCTTCGGTACGGCGGACGTCGACGCGGACGCCGCGGACATCCGCGAGAAGGGCGTCAGGGTGCTGTACGACGAGCCCAGGACGGGTTCGATGGGGTCCAGGATCACCTTCCTCCACCCCAAGGACTGCCACGGGGTCCTCACAGAACTGGTCACGGCGAAGACAGAGCACTGACCCCAGCCATACCCGCCCGGTAGAGTGGGCTCTTCCGGGCCGGGGCCGGGTCGGGGGCGCGCCGCGTCCCCAGCCGTTGATCTGTCACCATTCCCCGAACGTTGAGAGCTCGGGGAAGGATGGGACCGCGCAGTGCGGGGCTACGAACGCCAGGAGAGCCACCGGGCTGAAGACGACCATCTCTCGCGGTTCGAGGCCGAGATGGACCGCCTCAGGACCGACCGGGAGAAGGCTGTCCAGCACGCCGAGGACCTCGGTTACCAGGTCGAGGTCTTGCGCGCCAAGCTGCACGAGGCGCGGCGCAGTCTGGCGATGCGCCCCGCGTACGACAGCGCGGACATCGGCTACCAGGCCGAGCAGCTGCTCCGTAACGCCCAGGTCCAGGCCGAGCAGCTGCGCAGCGACGCCGAGCGCGAGCTGCGCGACGCCCGCGCCCAGACGCAGCGCATCCTCCAGGAGCACGCGGAGCACCAGGCCCGGCTCCAGGCCGAGCTGCACAACGAGGCCGTGCAGCGCAGGCAGCGGCTCGACCAGGAACTGGCGGAGCGCCGCCAGACCGTCGAGTCCCACGTCAACGAGAACGTCGCCTGGGCCGAGCAGCTGCGGGCCAGGACCGAGTCGCAGGCCCGCCGCCTCCTGGAGGAGTCCCGCGCCGAGGCCGAGCAGGCGCTGTCCGCCGCCCGGGCCGAGGCCGCCCGGCTCTCCGAGGAGACGCGTCTGCGGATCGGTTCGGAGGCGGAGTCCGCCCGGGCCGAGGCCGAGTCGATCCTGATGCGCGCCCGCAAGGACGCCGAGCGGATGCTCAGCGTCGCGGCGGGCCAGGCGCAGGAGGCCACGAGCCACGCGGAGCAGCTGCGGCTGTCGACGACCGCGGAGACCGAGCAGACCCGGCAGCAGACCACCGAGCTGAACCGGGCCGCCGAGCAGCGCATGCAGGAGGCCGAGACCCGGCTGCGCGAGTCCCGGCTGGAGGCCGAGAAGGTCCTCGCCGAGGCCAAGGAGGCCGCGGTCAAGCGGCTGGCCGGTGCCGAGTCGCAGAACGAGCAGCGCACCCGTACGGCGAAGGCGGAGATCGCCCGGCTGGTCGGCGAGGCGACCAAGGAGGCCGAGACCCTCAAGGGGGAGGCCGAGCAGGCGCTCGCCGACGCCCGCGCCGAGGCCGAGAGGCTGCGCTCCGAGGCGGCCGAGGCCGCGCGCACCGCCGCCGCCGAGGACGCGGCCGCCCAGCTCGCGAAGGCGGCCAGGTCCGCCGAGGAGATCCTGACCAAGGCGTCCGAAGACGCGAAGACGGCCACCCGGGCGGCGGGCGAGGAGGCCGAGCGCATCCGCCGCGAGGCGGAGGCCGAGGCGGACCGGCTGCGCGGCGAGGCGGCCGAGCAGGCCGACCAGCTCAAGGGCGCGGCCAAGGACGACACCAAGGAGTACCGCGCCAAGACGGTCGAGCTCCAGGAGGAGGCGCGCCGGCTGCGCGGCGAGGCCGAGCAGCTGCGGTCCGAGGCGGTCGCCGAGGGCGAGCGCATCCGGGGCGAGGCGCGCCGCGAGGCCGTCCAGCAGATCGAGGAGGGCGCGAAGACCGCCGAGGAGCTGCTCGCGAAGGCCAAGGCCGACGCGGAGGAGCTGCGGGGCGCCGCGACCACCGAGAGCGAGCGCGTCCGGAGCGAGGCCGCCGAGCGGGCCGCCGCCCTGCGCAAGCAGGCCGAGGAGGCGCTCGACCGGGCCCGCGCCGAGGCCGAGCAGCTGCGCACCGAGGCCGAGGAGCAGGCCGAGGCCGCGAGGACCGCGGCCGACGAGGCGGCGTCCGCGCTGCGCGCGGAGACGGAGCTCGCGGTCGCGGCCCGGCAGTCGGAGGCGGCCGACGAGCTGGCCCGGCTGAAGGACGAGGCCGAGACCCGGGTCACCGCCGCCGAGCAGGCGCTCGGTGAGGCGCGTACGGAGGCCGAGCGCGTCCGGCGCGAGGCGAACGAGGAGTCCGAGCGGCTCCGGGCGGAGGCGGCCGAGCGGCTGCGGACGCTCCAGGAGCAGGCCGAGGCGGAGGCCCAGCGGCTGCGCGACGAGGCCGCGGCGGACGCCTCGCAATCCCGTGCGGAGGGCGAGTCCGTCGCCGTACGGCTGCGCACCGAGGCTGCCACCGAGGCGGAGCGGCTGCGGACCGAGGCGCGGGAGAGCGCCGACCGGATGCGGTCGGAGGCAGCCGCCGCAGCGGAGCGGGTGGGAGTGGAGGCCGCCGAGGCGCTGGCCGCCGCCCAGGAGGAGGCCAACCGGCGCCGGCGCGAGGCCGAGGAGACGCTGGACGCCGCCCGCAGCGAGGCGAACCAGGAGCGCGAGCGGGCCCGGGAGCAGAGCGAGGAGCTGCTGGCGTCCGCGCGCAAGCGGGTCGAGGAGGCGCAGGCCGAGGCGCAGCGTCTGACCGGCGAGGCGGAGACCCGGGCGGCCGAGCTGGTCGCGGCGGCGGAGCAGACCGCCCAGCAGGTGCGGGACGCGGTCAGCGGGCTCCAGGAGCAGGCCGAGGCGGAGATCGCCGGGCTGCGCTCCGCCGCGGAGCATGTCGCGGAGCGGACCAGGTCGGAGGCCCAGGAGGAGGCCGACCGGCTGCGGGCCGACGCGCACGCGGAGCGGGAGCGGGCGAGCGAGGACGCCTCCCGGATCCGCCAGGTGGCCAAGGAGGAGACGGACGCCGCGAAGGCGATGGCGGAGCGTACGGTCTCCGACGCGATCGCGGAGTCCGAGCGGCTGCGGGCCGACACCGCCGAGTACAGCCAGCGGATGCGCACGGAGGCGTCGGACGCGCTGGCGTCGGCCGAGCAGGACGCGGCGCGCAGCCGGGCGGAGGCCCGCGAGGACGCCAACCGGATGCGGACCGAGGCGGCCGCCCAGGCGGACCTGCTGGTGGCCGAGGCGACCGCCGAGGCGGAGCGGATGCGCACGGAGGCGGAGCGGCAGGCCGCCAGGACCGGCGACGAGGCGGCGGGCGAGGCGGAGCGGATGCGCGCGGAGGCGGCGGCCACCGTCGGGTCCGCGCAGGAGCACGCGGCGCGTACGCGCGAGGAGTCGGAGCGGCTGCGGGCCGACGCGGAGGCGGCGGCCGAGCAGATGCGGGCCGAGGCGCGCCAGGAGGCGGACCGGCTGCTCGACGAGGCGCGCGAGGCGGCGTCGAAGCGTCGGGCGGACGCGGCCGAGCAGGCGGACCAGCTCGTCAACAAGGCCCAGGAGGAGGCGCTGCGCGCGGCCACGGAGGCCGAGGAGCAGGCCGACACGATGGTCGGCGCGGCGCGCACGGAGGCCCAGCGGATCACCTCCGAGGCGACGATCGAGGGCAACTCGCTGGTGGAGCGGGCCCGGACGGACGCGGACGAGCTGCTGGTCGGCGCGCGCCGGGACGCCACCCAGATCCGGGAGCGGTCCGAGGAGCTGCGAGCCCGGGCGGAGACCGAGGTCCAGGAGCTGCACGACCGGGCGCGGCGGGAGACGGCCGAGCAGGTCAAGACGGTCGGCGAGCGCGTCGACAAGCTGATGAAGGCGGCCACCGAGCAGCGCGAGGAGGCCGCGGCGAAGGCCAAGGAGCTGCTGGCGGACGCCAATTCGGAGGCGAGCAAGGTCCGGATCGCCGCCGTGAAGCGGGCCGAGACGCTGCTGAAGGAGGCCGAGCAGAAGAAGGCCAGCCTGGTGCGCGAGGCCGAGAAGCTGCGGACGGACGCCGAGGCCGAGGCGAAGCGCGTGGTGGAGGAGGGCCGGCGCGAGCTGGAGGTTCTGGTGCGCCGGCGTGCGGACATCAACACGGAGATCTCCCGTGTCCAGGACGTGCTGGAGGCGTTGGAGTCTTTCGAGACCCCGGGGGCGGGCGGTAAGGGCGGCGCCGCACCGGCCGCCAACGTCAAGGCCGGGGCCTCTGCGGGCACTCGATCGAGTGGCAAGCAGTCCGATGGGTAGCCGACCGGCCGTCATCCGTGGTCGCACATGGACCGTCAACCGTCCGGGTGGCAAGGGTTACGGGGGTCAGCCACCCAAAAGGGGTGTCATTCTCCAGATCAAACCGGCATCCGCTCGATGACACGCCGCTCCGGCCCCTAGGATTCCCTCTATCACCTCACCGGTCTCACTTCGACAGGAACCCCATGAGTGACCCTTCCTCCCCCTTCGGCTTCGAACTCGTGCGGCGTGGTTACGACCGCGGTCAGGTGGATGACCGCATTACCAAGCTCGTCGCCGACCGTGATAGTGCTCTCACCCGCATCACATCGCTGGAAAAGCGCATCGAGGAGCTGCACCTCGAAACGCAGAACGCCCAGGCCCAGGTGAACGACGCGGAGCCGTCGTACGCGGGTCTCGGCGCGCGTGTGGAGAAGATCCTCCGCCTGGCCGAGGAGGAGGCGAAGGACCTGCGCGAGGAGGCCCGTCGCGCCGCCGAGCAGCACCGTGAGCTCGCCGAGTCCGCCGCCCAGCAGGTGCGCAACGACGCCGAGACCTTCGCCGCCGAGCGCAAGGCCAAGGCCGAGGACGACGGCGTCCGCATCGTCGACAAGGCCAAGGGTGAGGCCACCGCGCTGCGTGCCGACGCGCAGAAGGACGCGGCCCAGAAGCGCGAGGAGGCCGACGCCCTCTTCGAGGAGACCCGCGCCAAGGCCGCCCAGGCCGCCGCGGACTTCGAGACCAACCTCGCCAAGCGCCGCGACCAGTCGGAGCGCGACCTCGCGTCCCGTCAGGCCAAGGCGGAGAAGCGTCTCGCCGAGATCGAGCACCGCGCCGAGCAGCTCCGTCTGGAGGCCGAGAAGCTCCGCACGGACGCCGAGCGCCGGGCCCGTCAGACGGTGGAGACCGCGCAGCGCCAGTCCGAGGACATCGTGGCCGACGCCAACGCGAAGGCGGACCGCATCCGCAGCGAGTCGGAGCGCGAACTGGCGGCCCTCACCAACCGCCGCGACTCGATCAACGCGCAGCTGACCAACGTCCGCGAGATGCTGGCGACGCTGACCGGTGCCGCGGTGGCCGCCGCCGGCACCCCCGCCGACGAGGAGCCCGCCTCCCGAGGCGTCCCGGCCCAGCAGACCCGCTGATTCCGGTTGTCGTACCCGCGTGCCCGGTTCCGCCTTTGTGGTGGCGCCGGGCACGCGGTCGTTCTAGCGTGAACGCATGATCGAGCTGGATGGCCTCACGAAGCGCTTCGGGAACAAGGTCGCCGTCGACCAGTTGTCGTGCGTGATCAGACCGGGAATGGTGACGGGTTTTCTGGGACCCAACGGGGCGGGCAAGTCCACCACGATGCGGATGATGCTCGATCTCGACAACCCCACCAGCGGGTCCGTGCGCATCGACGGCAAGCACTACCGCGAGCTCTCGGAACCCCTGAAGTACATCGGGGCGCTGCTGGACGCCAAGGCGATGCACGGCGGGCGCAGCGCGTACAACAACCTGCTCTGTCTGGCCCAGAGCAACCGCATCCCCGAGCGCAGGGTGGCGGAGGTCCTGGACACCGTCGGTCTGACGGCGGTGGCGAAGAAGAAGTCCAAGGGCTTCTCGCTCGGCATGGGCCAGCGCCTGGGCATCGCGTCGGCGCTGCTGGGTGATCCCGAGATCCTGATGTTCGACGAGCCGGTCAACGGGCTCGACCCGGAGGGCATCCACTGGATCCGGAACCTGATGAAGACGCTCGCCTCGCAGGGCCGGACGATCTTCGTCTCCTCGCACCTGATGAGCGAGATGGCGCTGACCGCCGACCATCTGATCGTGATCGGTCAGGGCCGGCTCCTCGCGGACACCTCGATGGCCGACTTCATCCACGAGAACTCGCGGAGCTACGTACGGCTGCGCTCCCCGCAGCAGGAGCGGCTGCGCGATGTGCTGCACCAGGAGGGCGTCGTCGCGGTCGAGGCGGCGGGCGGCACGCTGGAGGTGGACGGCGCCACCACCGAGGACCTGGGCGAGCTGGCGGCCCGGCACTCGATCGTGCTGCACGAGCTGAGCGCCCAGCGGGCGTCGCTGGAGGAGGCGTTCATGCAGATGACGGCGGGCTCGGTCGAATACCACGCCCACTCCGAGCCGGCCGGCGGCGCACCGCCGCCACCACCGGAGGGTCCGCAGTGGGGCGGGGCCTGGAACCAGCAGTCCGGCGACGGCAAGGAGGCGTGACGATGGCTTCGGTCCCCGCGGTCCTGACCTCCGAATGGACCAAGATCCGTACGGTCTCCTCCACCACCTGGACGCTGATCTCGGCGTTCCTGGTCACCGTCGCGATCGGCGCGGCCCTGTCCGCGGTGATGAACGCGCAGTTCGACGACCTCTCCGACGCGGAGCGGGCCACCTTCGACCCGACGTTCGTCAGCTTCTCCGGGATGATTCTCGGCCAGTTGGCGATGGTGGTGTTCGGGGTGCTGGTCGTCGGTACGGAGTACAGCTCGGGCATGATCCGCACCTCGCTGGCGGCCGTGCCGCAGCGGGCGACCTTCCTCTTCAGCAAGATGCTGGTGGCCGGGGTGCTGGCCCTGGTGGTCGGCCTGATCACGGGCTTCGTCACGTTCTTCCTGGGCCAGGCACTGCTGGGCGACCACGGCACGGACATCGGCGCGGACAACGTGCTGCGGGCGGTCGTGGGCGGCGGCCTCTACATGGGCCTGATCGCGCTCTTCTCCATGGGGGTGGCGGCGATGCTGCGCAGCTCCATGCTGTCGCTGGGCATCCTGATGCCGTTCTTCTTCCTGGTCTCGCAGATCCTGTCGGCGGTGCCGGGCGCCAAGAAGGTCGCCCAGTACTTCCCGGACCAGGCGGGCTCCAAGATCATGCAGGTGGTGCCGGACGCGATGAACAGCGACCCGGCGCCGTACGGGCCGTGGGCCGGGCTGCTGATCATGGTGGGCTGGGTGGCGGCCGCGGTGATCGGCGGCTTCCTCGTGCTGAAGAAGCGGGACGCCTGACCCGGACACGACCCCGGACCGGGCAGGACTCGCCCCCGTAACGACTTGGCCGGAACCGTCAAGGCGCGGATATCCTCCTAACTCTTACGGGGGCGTACGGCCGGACGGCCTGTGCCCCGACGACAGATAAGTCGATGGGGCTGGAGCATGATCGAGGCAGTCGGCCTGACCAAGCGCTACGGCGCGAAGACGGCCGTGTACAACCTTTCCTTCCAGGTGCGGCCGGGGGCCGTCACCGGATTCCTCGGTCCCAACGGGTCCGGCAAGTCGACGACCATGCGGATGATCCTCGGCCTGGACCGGCCGACGGCCGGCCGGGTGACCATCGGCGGCCACGACTTCCGCAGCCTGCCGAACGCGCCCCGCCAGGTGGGCGCCCTGCTCGACGCCAAGGCCGTGCACGGCGGCCGCAGCGCCCGCAACCACCTGCTCTCGCTCGCCCAGCTGGCCGGCATCCCGGAGGCCCGGGTCGACGAGGTGCTGGGCGTCGTGGGCCTCCAGGACGTGGCCCGCAAGCGTTCCAAGGGCTTCTCGCTGGGCATGGGGCAGCGCCTGGGCATCGCGGCGGCGCTGCTCGGCGACCCGCAGGTGCTGCTCTTCGACGAGCCGGTCAACGGCCTCGACCCGGAGGGCATCCTCTGGGTCCGCAACCTGATGCGGATGCTGGCGTCCGAGGGCCGCACGGTCTTCGTCTCCAGCCACCTCATGAGCGAGATGGCGCTGACCGCCGACCACCTGATCGTCATCGGACGCGGCCAGCTGATGGCCGACATGAGCGTCAAGGACTTCATTTCGGCCAACTCGGCCGACTTCGCCCGGGTCCGCGTCCCGGACGAGACGCCCGAGCAGCGGGAGAAGCTGACCACCACGCTGACCGAGGCGGGCGGCAGGGTCCTGTCCGAGCCGGACGGCGCCCTGCGCGTGACCGGTCTGCCGCTGCCCCGGATCAGCGACCTGGCCCACGAGTCGGACGTGCGGCTGTGGGAGCTGTCGCCGCACCAGGCGTCGCTGGAGGAGGCGTACATGCGGATGACGCAGGGCGCCGTGGACTACCGGTCGACCGCCGACCAGAAGGCCCACCTCCAGCATCCGGAGCCGTACGCGGGCTACGGGCAGCAGCCGGGGTACGCCCCGCCGCCGCAGCAGCCCGTCCCGGACGTGCCGCAGCAGGGCTGGTACGCCCCGCCGCCGCCCGGCGAGAACCCGTACGCGGCAGCGTCCGTCGCCGCGCCCGCCGCCCCCGCGCCCGCCGCCCCCGCGCAGGCGCCCACGCCCCCGGCCGAGGCTCCCGCCCCCGCCGCGGCCCCCGCAGACCTGACCAAGCGCGAGACCAGCGAGGACCCCCGATGACCACGCCGTCCACGCCGCCGGCGCCGCAGGCGCCGTACCAGCAGGCCGCGCCGCAGCAGGCGTACCAGCAGCAGCCCCAGGGCTTCTACACCTCGCCGATCCCGGTCCGGCCCGCGACGCTCGGTGACGCCATCGCCTCCGAATGGACCAAGATCCGGTCCGTGCGCTCGACCATGTGGACGCTCGGCGTCATGACCGCGCTGCTGCTGGTCATCGGGGTGCTCACGGCCGTCGCGGTCTCCGCGTCCGACTCGGACATGAACGGCACCCCGGTGCTGAGCCTCGGCTTCTTCGGGGTGCTGCTGAGCACGATCTGCGTGATCACGCTCGGCGTGATGACCATCGCCTCGGAGTACGGCACCGGCATGATCCGTACGACGCTGACGGCGTGCCCGAGCCGGGGCCGGGTGCTCGGCGCCAAGGCGCTCGTCTTCTTCCTGCTGACCTTCGTGCTCACCACCGTGATGACGTCGCTGGTCGCCCTGGTCCAGTCGTCCATGCTGGACGCGGACTCGCCCACCGGCGGGGAGTGGCTGCGCGCCACGGTCGGTGTCAGCCTCTACGTGGCGACGCTCGGGCTGCTCGCCCTCGCTGTCGGCGCGCTGATCCGGCACTCGGCCGGGGCGATTACGATCATGATCGGCGTGGTACTGCTCCCGCTCGTGCTGGCGCTCTTCATGTTCGCGAGCTCGCTGGAGGGGCTGCGGGACGCGCTGCTGGAGTACTCGGTCCCGAACCAGCTGAGCGTCTTCTACGACAACTCGGTCTCCACGTCCGGCCCGTCCGGCTGGGACCCGCTGTGGATCATGATCGGCGTGACCGCGGTGGCGATGGGCGGCGCCTGCCTGGCGATGAACCAGCGGGACGTCTGAGACCCCGGCCGCTCAGTAGCGAGGCGCGTTCCTGGACCGCTGCACCCGTGTGGTGCGGCGGTCCTTCGCGTTCCAGCAGGCCTTGTGCCAGTGCCTGCGGTCGTCGACCCCGCCGTACTCGGACCAGGCGACCAGGTGCGGTACCCCGGACGGGATCTCCTGGTCGCAACCGGGGCACCGGTAGCGCTTGCCCGCCGCGCTCGCGCCGCTGACCGGGCGTACGGACCACTCCTCGCCCTGCCACTCCTCGCTGCGCCCGCCTCCGCCGTACCGGCCCCCCGCTTCGCTCGCGCTGTCGTTGCGGCTCTCGCCGCCTCGGGGGCGGTTGCGGCGCGGGGACACGTTTCACCTCTTGCGGCGGGGACGGCGGTTCCCGTCCAGCCTAGGGCCATTCGGGCGGGGTACCCGTCGTTCCGGGCCCGAAGGCGCTGCGGGTTACCGGAAAATCGCAACAACTCCGCGCCGGACCGTGCCTTTGGCACGTGTCAGACGTTGTTGCCGGTAAGGGGAGAGTCGCGTCGGCCGCAAGGAGGCAATTGGCGATGCGCGTCGGAACGTTCGTACTGGCGGCCCAGTTTCCGGGCCAGGGACCGGGGGAAGCGCTGCACCGCGCCATCCGGTCCGCCGAGGTCGCGGAGGAGTCCGGGCTCGACTCGGTCTGGCTGGCCGAACATCATTTCGTGCCGTACGGGGTGTGCCCGTCGGCCGTGACACTGGCCGCGCTGCTGCTCGGCCGCACCCGCCGCATCCGCGTGGGCACGGCGGTGAGCGTGCTGCCCACGCAGCACCCGGTGGCGCTCGGCGAGCAGGCCGCGCTGCTCCACCTCACCAGCGGGGGCCGCTTCAGCCTCGGGGTGGGCCGGGGCGGGCCCTGGGTGGACCTGGAGGTGTTCGGCGGCGGCCTGGAGGCGTACGAGAAGGGCTTCCCGGAGTCCCTGGGGCTCCTGCTCGACTGGCTGCGCGAGCCGCGGGTCGCGGGCCGGGGCGAGCGGTACGCCTTCCAGGAGGTGGCGGTCGTCCCCCGGGCCGACGAGCTGCTCGACGAAGAGGGCGCGGGCGGCTGCGGCGGGCCCGAGGTGATCGTCGCGTGCACCTCGCGCAAGACGGTGGAGATCGCCGCCGAGAACGGCCTGCCGATGCTGCTCGGGATGCACTGCGGGGACGAGGAGAAGGCGGAGATGGTGGCGCTCTGGCGGTCCCGCGCGCTGGCGGCCGGCCATCCGCCGGAGCGGGTGCACGGGGCGGGGCACGTATCGGCGGGCGTGGCCCAGATCGCGGACCGCACCGAGGACGCCGTCGAGACGCTGGTGAAGGCGATGCCCGGCTGGCTGCGCCAAGGGCTCGGCGCGCATGTGACCGTCGACGGCCGGCACCGCGTGATGCGGGACCCCGTCGGTTACGCGGAGCTGCTGTGCTCGCTTCATCCGGTGGGCACACCGGAGCTGGCCGCCGACCGGCTCGCGGCCACAGCGGAGCGCACGGGCATCACCCGCTTCGCGCTCCTGGTGGAGGGTTCCGGAGATCTCGTCGCCACGGAGGAGAACGTAGCGCGGCTGGGCACGGAGGTACGGCCACTCCTCGAATGACCCCCGCGCACGGACAGAACGGTGTACGGCGGTGTGCGCGTACGGGAGCCGCCGCCCCGGACCAGTTGCACCTCCCGCGGCCCGGAACGGCGACGGAAGCGTTCAGCAGTCCCGTAGTTCGGGCGACTGGTTGAGCAACTGGCCCCTTACCGAGGTGAACTTGGCCAGTCGGTCGTCGACCGAGGCGTCCAGCGGGAACACCGCGACGCGGTGGCAGTTCTGGAATGCGAGACGCACCCCGAAGTGCCGCTGAAGCGCGCCGCGTATCGCATCACTCGCGAGCGCACGCAGCAGCTGACCACGTGCCTGCTCGTTGGGCGGCGGCGTCTGGTTGTCGGCGAACTCCCCGCCGTCGACCTTCAGCTGAGCCACCAACGAGCTGATCATCTCCCATGCGTAGGGCAGGGAGGTCCGGACGCAGTCGACGAAGTCGGCTTCGTCGACCTCGCCTCGCTCGGCCTGTTCCAACAGAGCCGGTGAGACGTCGAGCGACATGGGTTCTCCTCTCGCGGCCCCGGCGGGCTGCCGGAACCTTACGGGCAGGGAAGGAGGGCGACGACGCAGCGTGCACACGCGGCGACCTCCTGCATCCACGGTAAGGGCGCAGTCCGGGCCGCACCAGGAGATTGGGAACACAACCGGCCAATAACGAAGGGGTTCAAAGAGGGGCAAGACAGAAGGCGTCACGTTTGGACGGGACGGGAGTGACGGATGGGTGAATCGCGCCGGGCCCCGGTCGTCGAGTAGCGTTGCCGACCATGCGTCTCGTCATCGCCCGCTGCTCCGTGGACTACGCGGGCCGGCTCACGGCCCACCTGCCCTCCGCTCCCCGCCTCATCCTGGTGAAGGCGGACGGGAGCGTGTCGATCCACGCCGACGACAGGGCGTACAAACCGCTCAACTGGATGTCGCCGCCGTGCACCCTGAAGGAGGGCAGCGGGGACGCCGAGGGCGTCTGGACCGTGGTGAACAAGGCGGGCGAAAAACTGATCATCACTATGGAGGAAATCCTCCATGACTCGTCCCACGAGCTGGGCGTCGATCCAGGGCTGATCAAGGACGGTGTGGAAGCGCACCTCCAGGAGCTGCTCGCGGACCGCATCGAGATCCTGGGCGAGGGCTACACGCTGATCCGCCGCGAGTACTTCACGGCCATCGGCCCGGTCGACATCCTCTGCCGCGACGCGGACGGGCAGACGGTCGCCGTCGAGCTGAAGCGCCGCGGCGACATCGACGGCGTCGAGCAGCTGACCCGCTACCTGGAACTCCTCAACCGCGACCCGCACCTGGCCCCGGTGAAGGGCATCTTCGCCGCCCAGGAGATCAAGCCGCAGGCTAGGGTCCTCGCCACGGACCGCGGAATCGGCTGCGTGGTCCTGGACTACGACGCGATGCGAGGCATCGAGGACGACAAGCTCCGCCTGTTCTGACTCCCGCCGGGTCCGGGCGGCCCTTTCAAGCCCGTCCGGCGCTTGAGGACGGAACCCCAGGGCCGGGGACCCGGCACCTTCCGGACGGGCCGCGCCACCCCAGCCCGTCCGGCGCTTGAGGACGGAACCCCCGCACCGGGGACCCGGCACCTTCGGGACAGGCCGCGCCGTCAGGCCCCGTCGCCCGAGGGCGACCCCTCGCTCACCGAGTCGGACGTGTCCGGCACCGTCGGCGGATCCGACGTCTCCGAATCCGTCGGATCCGGCGTGTCCTCGCTCCCGGTCGGCGACGGACTGCCCGACTCCGTCTCGCTCGGCGTCGACTTGGTCGACGTAGGCTTCGGCTTCGTCTTCGTCGGCGTCGGCTTCGACGGCGTCACCGACGACTCGGTCGCCCCGGGCGACGACGGCGTGTCCGGGGACGACGGCCCGTCCGAGGAGGAGGACGGCGTGGCCGAGGACGACACCCCCGGCGAGGCCGACCCGCTCACCGACGGTCCCGGCGACGCGGACCCCGACCCCGACCCGGACGGCGAAGCAGTCGTCGGGTCGCCCGCCGTCACCTCCTCGTCGTACACCCCGTCGTCATCCGGCACCTCCTGCTCGGTCGACGTACCCGCGCCCCCCTGCGGGTCGCTGTTCGACGTCAGCCCGAGTGTGACCACCGTGCCGAGGACCCCTGCCAGCAGCACCCCGGCCCCGGCTGCCACGAGGTTGCGCCGCGCCCCGCCGATGAGGGCCAGCGGGCCACCCCGCCGCACCCCCTTCCCCACCGCCGACGGCGGCAACGGGACCGAAGCCACCACCGCCGTGTCGTCGTCGAACGTGCGCTGTGCCGACACCGGCGCGACGCCCGGCACCCCCAGCGGCGGCGACGCCGTGAACGCGGCGGCCGTACCGCCGTCGCCCGCCACCGGACCGCCGCCGGCCCGGTCCTCGACCAGCGCGAGGGCCCGCCGCCCGGCCACCGCACCGCTCTTGTCGGCGAGCGCGCCGCGCATGCTGATGGCGGTCTCCAGCTCGGTCCTGGCCCGGTCGGGGTGACCGGTGCAGAGCGCGAGGACACCCAACTCGTGGTGGAAGTACGCCTCTTCCGCGACCTCCCCGGCGAGCCGCCCGGCCTCCTGGCCGATCCGCAGGGCCCGCTCCCAGGCCCCCCAGTGCAGCCCGGCCGCGAAGGCGGGGGCCGCGCTGCGGGCGAGGAGCACGGCGGCGCTGGTCCGGCCGGGCCCGTCCCCCGGCACCAGCCGGCTCATGGCAGCGATGATCGCGTCGGCCTCGGCGGCGGCGCGTGCGGGGGTGACCGAGGGGTGCCCGGTCCACCAGGCGTAGTGCTGGGCGGCCGTACGGGCCCGGTCGGCGGTGTCGTCGTCGTAGCCGGCAGCGGCCAGCTGGGCCAGGACCCCGGCGGCCAGCCGGTAGCGGGGGCCGGCGGGCGAGAGCAGCCCGCAGCCGGCCAGTTCGCCGAGCGCGGCGTCGGCGTGGGTCTCCCCGACGAGCGCCGGCAGGTGCGCCTGGTGCGGCACCTCGCCGCCGAGCGCCACCGCGAAGCGCAGCGTGTCGCGGGCGGCGCCGCTCAGCCGGGAGGCGAGCAGGGCCGCGGGCGCGGCGCCCTCGCCGAGGCTGGGCAGCGGCACCTCGGCGTTCTCGGCGCCTTCGGGCACGGGCGCCGCGTCGGCGGGCCGGTTCTCCAGGTACCCGTACTCGTCGTACGCGGTGGGGTCGGTGCGCAGCTGGTCGCGCTGGCGCAGCAGCGCGCCGGCCTGGACGAACCGCAGGGGCAGGCCCTCGGACTCGAACCAGAGGTCCCCGGCCCAGTTGGCCTCCTCCTCCGTGAGCGGCCGTTCGACGACGCGTGCGAGGAGGTCGAGGGAGGTGGCACGGTCGAGGCCGGTGAGGAAGACCTCTTCGAGGGGGGAGTCGGCGCCGGGCGCGGCGACGTCGGGCGTCGCGGCGAGCAGGAAGGCGCACTCGGGGGTCGCGTCGAGCAGTTCGCCGAGGGCGGCGCCGCCGAACTCCAGGTCGTCCAGGACGACGACGGCGCCGGTGGTCCGCAGCGTGTCCAGGAGGAGGGCCCGGTCCGGGCGGTGGAGGGGCGCGTCGTGGACTGCGTCGAAGAGCGCGTGCAGCAGGTCGGACGCGGTGCGCTTGTGGCCGTTGAGGCGTACGACTCCGTCGGGCGCGAACTCCGCGCAGTCGGCGGCGACGGCGTCGAGCAGGGCGGTACGGCCGGAACCCGCCGGTCCGGAGAGCCGGACGGAGCGGCCGCCGGCGAGCAGCCTGGTCAGCCGTTCGCGCTCGTCGTCGCGCCGGAGCAGGGGCAGTTCGGGGACGGGCGGTCCCGGCGGCACGGGGGGCGCCGCGGCGCGGGCGCGGTCGGCGCGGTCGGCGGGGCTGCGGCGGACGGGGGCCGGGGGCTGCTCGCCGGGCGGGCAGGGTTCGACCTCGCTGCCGTCTATCGGGTTGACGGTGAGCATCAGGTCACCGGCGACGAGGGTGACCACGCGGGCCTGTTGCGGTGTTTGCTGACCGAAATCCGGAGTCAGCGGGTCCCGGGAGGGCCGGCGCCGGCCGGCTTCCTCGGCGAAACCCTTGCTGTCGTGGCCGAACTCTTCCGGCCCCCGGTGTATCGGGTCCATCGCCAAAGCTCCCAAGACGCGTCGAGCACGGGTGCCCCGCCCGGCCTCGTACGTCCGGATGCCGCTCACGGTCCGGTGTCCGCCGGGTGGGTCCGTCAATCGGCAGACGGCCGAACCCTAAACCTTCGCACAGTATCTACGAACACCCGGGGTGGCGTGCCGCCCCGCAGATCACGGTCTCGTGAGGATTGTGTGCCCTGAGCCGTACGGTCACTCGGGCGGCCCGCCGGGCCACTGCGCGTTCAGACGCGCGGCAGGGACTCCGCGGCGATGCCGCCCTCGATGGCGAGGATGCGATGCAGCCGGGTGGCCACCAGGAGGCGTTGCATCTGCGGAGGCACCCCGCGCAGCACGAGGCGCCGCCCGGCGCGTCCGGCCCTGCGGTGCGCGCCCATGATGACGCCGAGTCCGGTGGCGTCCCACGAATCCAGCTCGGTGAGGTCGAGGACCAGATCGCCGACGCCGTCATCGAGGGCCGAGTGCAGGACCGTACGGGCGTCCGCCGCGCTTCGGACGTCGAGGCGGCCCCCGACGACCAGCTCGGCGTGGTCGCCCCTGATGTGCATATGCGCTCCCCTGGAATGCTCCGTGGCCCGGTCCGTCTGTCCGAAACTGTCTCTGCCCCAACTGACTGCGGCAGCGACAGGGTAGTTGCCGTCTGTAAGCGAACCGATACCCAATTCACTCCGAGGAGTGATGCGGGATGGCTGCGGACCCGGGTGGATCCACTGGCTCCGGACGGTCTTCCCCGAACGGCGCCCGGCCTGCTTGACAGCGCAACAGCCGGACCGGACCGAAAATGATCAGTAGGTGTAGAAGCCCTGCCCGCTCTTGCGCCCGATGTCACCTGCATCGACCATCCGGCGCATCAGCTCCGGGGCGGCGAACTTCTCGTCCTGCGACTCGGTGTAGATGTTGCTCGTGGCGTGCAGCAGGATGTCGACGCCGGTCAGGTCGGCGGTGGCCAGCGGGCCCATCGCGTGGCCGAAACCGAGCTTGCAGGCGACATCGATGTCCTCGGCCGTGGCGACGCCCGACTCGTACAGCTTGGCGGCCTCGACGACGAGCGCCGAGATCAGCCGGGTGGTGACGAAGCCGGCCACGTCACGGTTGACGACGATGCAGGTCTTGCCGACGGACTCGGCGAACTCCCGCGCGGAGGCGAGGGTTTCGTCGCTGGTCTTGTAGCCGCGTACGAGCTCGCAGAGCTGCATCATCGGGACCGGCGAGAAGAAGTGGACGCCGACGACACGCTCCGGGCGCTCCGTCACGGCCGCGATCTTGGTGATCGGGATGGCGGAGGTGTTGGAGGCGAGCACGGCATCGTCCCGGACGATCTTGTCGAGCGACCGGAAGATCTCGTGCTTCACCTCCAGCTTCTCGAAGACGGCCTCGACGACGACGTCCGCGTCGGCGACGGCGTCCAGGTCGGTGGTCGTGGTGATACGGCCGAGGGCGGCCTCGGCGTCGCCGGCGTCGAGCTTGCCCTTGGAGACGAACTTGTCGTAGGAGGCCTTGATGCCGTCGCGGCCGCGGGCCAGGGCCTCGTCGGTGACGTCGCGCAGCACCACGTCCCAGCCCGCCTGGGCGGAGACCTGCGCGATGCCGGACCCCATGAGTCCGGCTCCGATGACGGCGAGCTTCCTGGCCACGTTGGCACCCCTCTGTATGTGTCGGTGGTTCTGGTCCATGCCATGCCCTCCGGCGGAGGTTAGTACCCGGGGCGCGCGCTGGGGCTGCGAAGAGATGCGCGTCACGTCTCAAATGACGGACATCACACCGGGACGCCTCATTCGGCGGCGCGCCGGGCGTAGTTGAGTACCTTTTCGCCCAGCAGGTCCTCGATGTCGTCGAGCAGCGCGAGGGCGTCCCGGGAGACCTCGGCGGGCTTGCGGCCGGACACCATCTCGCGGCCGATGTGAGCCATGAGCGTGCTGTGGACCCAGGAGAGCTGACCGGCCACCAGGACCGGCACCCGGTCGCCGGGCCCGGCGCCGCTCACCTCCAGGAGGGTGGCCTCCAGGTGCTGGGCGGCCTCCTGCTGGATGTGCCAGAGGCGGGCCTTGAGGCTGTCGGCGCCCTCGATGACCCGCATGAAGCGGTCGTACCCCTCCATCAGGCCGACGGTGGGCGAGACGCTCTCGACCTGGATGCGCAGCTCGCGCAGGACGGCGTCGGCGGCGGACTCGCCCTTGTCGCGTCCCCTCACGTACCGCGAGAGGCGTTCGACGACTCCCTGGCCGCGGTCGAGGAACAGGTCCTCCTTGGCCGGGAAGTAGTTGTAGACGGTGTTGACCGAGACGTCGGCGGCATGGGCGATCTCGGCGATCGTGACCGCGTCGAAGCCGCGCTCCAGGAAGAGGCCGGTGGCCACGTCCGAGAGGTGCTGCCTGGTCTGCCGCTTCTTGCGCTCCCTGAGTCCCTCAGCCATGGCCCCATCGTAGAACGCCTGGAGTCTCTGAATGTTTGGAGTCATTGCATTTTTTCAGTGACTCTGTTTTCTTAGGGGCATGACCGTCATCAGCACGTCCGGGCTCGCCCGGACCTTCATGAGCAGGACCGGCCCGGTCGAGGCCGTCCGTTCCCTCGACATGACCGTCGCGGCCGGCGAGATCGTCGGCCTGCTCGGACCCAACGGCGCGGGCAAGACGACCACCCTGCGCATGCTCACCACGCTGCTCTCCCCCACCGGCGGCGCGGCCACCGTCGCCGGCCACGACCTGGCCACCGACCCGGCGGGCGTACGCGAGCGGTGCGGTTACGTCGCCCAGTCGGGCGGAGTCGACCCGCACACCACCGTGCGGGAGGAACTGGTCACCCAGGGCCGGATGTACCGGCTCGGCAGGGCGGGGGCGGTTGCCCGGGCCACCGAACTCGCCGCGGAACTCGGCCTGTCGGACCTGCTCGACCGCCGCACCGCCACGCTCTCCGGCGGCCAGCGACGGCGGCTCGACATCGCCATGGGGCTCACCCACCGCCCCGCCGTCCTCTTCCTGGACGAGCCCACCACCGGTCTGGACCCGGGCAGCCGCGCCGACCTCTGGGACCTGGTCCGCCGGCTCCGCGACACCGACGGCACCACCGTCGTGCTCACCACGCACTACCTGGACGAGGCGGACGCCCTCGCCGACCGGCTCGTCGTCGTCGACGGCGGCCTGGTGGCCGCGGAGGGCACCCCGGCCCAGCTGAAGACCCGGTACGCGGGCTCGCCGCACGCCTCGCTCCAGGACGCCTTCCTCGCCCTCACCGGGCGCGCCCCCGCCGCCGACGCCGCGCCCCTCGCGGTCTGACACCCCTCGGGACACCCATGCTGCTGCACGACACCGCGCTGGTCTTCGGGCGCTACGCCCGCCAGACCCTGCGCTCCAGGTTCCAGATCCTCTTCGGCATCCTGATGCCCCTGCTCTACCTGCTCTTCTTCGGACCGCTGCTCACCGGTCTGCCGCTCGGCGGGGGCGTCGACTCCTGGCAGGTCCTGGTGCCCGGACTGCTGCTCCAGCTCGGCCTGTTCGGCGCCTCGTTCGCCGGGTTCGGCCTCATCATCGACAAGTCGACCGGGGTGGTCGAGCGGATGCGCGTGACCCCGGTGAGCCGGGCGGCACTGCTGCTGGGCCGGGTGCTGCGGGACGCGCTGCTGTTCGTGTTCCAGGCGGTGCTGCTGGTGCTCGTCGCCGTAGTGATGGGACTGCGCGCACCGCTGCCCGGGGTGCTGATCGGCTTCCTGTTCGTCGGCCTGCTGACGGTGTCGCTGGCCTCGCTCTCGTACGCGCTCGCGATGCGGGTCTCGACACCGCAGGAGTTCGGCCCCGTCATCAACTCGCTCACGGTGCCGGCCATGCTGCTGTCCGGCCTGATGCTGCCGATGACGCTCGGCCCGAAGTGGCTCGACGTGCTCTCGCACTTCACGCCGTTCCGCTACCTGGTGGACGCGGTCCGGGACGCGTACGCGGGCACGTACGCCACCGCGCACATGCTGTACGGGGCGCTGGTCGCCCTGGGCTTCGCGGCGCTGGCCGTGACGGTGGGCACACGTGTCTTCCGGAAGGCCGGGGCGTAACTAGGCTGGCCGCATGGTCAATCTGACGCGCATCTACACCCGTACCGGCGACAAGGGCACCACCGCCCTCGGCGACATGAGCCGCACCGCCAAGACCGATCTGCGGATCTCCGCGTACGCCGACACCAACGAGGCCAACGCGGTCATCGGCACCGCGATCGCCCTCGGCCAGCTGGACGAGGACGTCGTGAAGGTCCTCGTCCGCGTGCAGAACGACCTGTTCGACGTGGGCGCGGACCTGTCCACGCCGGTCGTCGAGGACCCGAAGTACCCGCCGCTGCGCGTCGAGCAGTCGTACGTCGACAAGCTGGAGGGCGACTGCGACCACTACCTGGAGCAGGTGGAGAAGCTCCGCAGCTTCATCCTTCCGGGCGGTACGCCGGGCGCCGCGCTGCTGCACCAGGCGTGCACGGTGGTCCGGCGCGCCGAGCGGTCCACCTGGGCGGCGATGGAGGTGCACGGCGAGGTGATGAACCCGCTGACGGCGACCTACCTCAACCGCCTCTCGGACCTGCTGTTCATCCTGGCCCGGGTGGCCAACAAGGAGGTCGGCGACGTGCTGTGGGTGCCGGGCGGCGAGCGCTAGGAGCTCGGGCCGGGCGCCCGTTTCGGGAACACCGTGTAGCTCGCGGCGATCACCAGGTTGATCCCGACGACCAGGAGCATCGTGCGCTGCCAGGACCGCAGCGAGCTCACGTCCCCGTCACCGCCCACGTACCAGACGGCCGCCTGGAGCAGCGCCAGCGCGGTCGCCGCCGCGACGGTCCAGCGGGCGGCGACCTTCCACTCGTGCACCGCCCGCGCCTTGCCGTACTTCGGCGGCTTCACCGGGGGCGGGCCGCCGGCGAACCGGTGCGCGACGCGGGCGTCGGCCCACTTGATGGTGGAGTGCCCGAGGCCGACCGTGAAGCCGATGTAGACCGCGGCGAGCCCGTGCTTCCAGTCGGGTTCCGCGCCGTTCTTCAGGTCCACGGCGGTCACCGCGAGCAGGACCAGCTCCAGCACCGGTTCGCACAGCAGCACGGCGGCGCCCAGGCGCGGCCTGCGCGCCCCGTAGCGCAGGGCCAGGCCGGCGGCCAGCAGCACCCAGAAGGCGATCTCGCAGGCGACGATCAGAGTGACGATCACGGGTCCGCTCCTTTTCGCTCCCTTCCAGCCTGGCCGCCGTCCCGGCCCCGGTCATCGGCCCCGATGACGACACCCGACTGCATACTTCGATGTAGTGCCGACTCTCCGCCCGCCCCGCCCCCACCGCGACGACGTGCTCATCGCGGTCTCCGGGCTGCTCGGCGGACTGGTGCTGTGGCTGCTCGACCTCTACATGCGGACCGGTGACGTTCTCGGGGACACCCGCCTGCCGCTCATCCCGCTCGTCGTGATGTCGGCGGCGGAGCTGCTGCGCAGGACCTCGCCGCGCACCGCCCTGGCCGTCGGCAGCGTCGCGCTCGTCGCGGACCAGTGCACCCACGGCAACCTGGCCACCGTGGCGATGTACACCGACGTCATGTACGCGGCCGTGCTGTACGGAACCCCGGCGGCCGCCCGCCGCATCCCGGTCGTCACCTTCCTGATCTCCCTCGTCGTCACCATCGGCTCCCTCGCCTGGACCCGCAGCCCCGAGGCCCTGCTCGTCGGCATCGTCACGGCCCTCGTCGTCTTCGTGCCGGCCCTCACCGGGGTCAGCGTGCGCAACCACCGCGACGCCGCCGAGACGGCCCGGCTGCGCGCCGACCAGACCGCCCTGCTCGCCGAGATGGACCGCACCCAGGCGGTGACCGCCGAGCGGGCCCGGATGGCGCGCGAGCTGCACGACCTGGTCGCCAACCACCTGTCCGCGATCGCCATCCACTCCACCGCGGCGCTCTCCATCGACGACCCGCAGACCTCGCGCGACGCGCTGGGGGTGATCCGCGAGAACAGCGTCGACGGTCTGGCCGAAATGCGCCGTCTGATCGGGCTGCTGCGCACCGGGGCCGCCGACCCCGAGCCCAGCAGCTCGCCCACGCTCGGCTCACTCGACGCGCTGGTGGCGCAGCAGCGCGCGAACGCCTCGGCCGACGGGCTGACCTTCGCCCTGGACGACACCAGGGACGGACGGGAGCCGTTGCCGGCGCCGGTCGAGCTGGCCGCTTACCGCATCGTGCAGGAGTCCCTGACCAACGCGCTCAAGCACGCGGCGCCGGGCCCGGTCACGGTGCGGCTCGGGCAGGCGGGGCGGCGGCTGACGGTGGAAGTGAGCAGCGTGCTCGGTGACCGGCCGGTGCCGCGGGCCCCGGGGTCGGGGGCCGGTCTGGTGGGGATGCGGGAACGGGTGGCGCTGCTCGGCGGGGAGTTCGGGGCGGGGCCGGTGGACGGGATCTGGCGGGTGCGGGCGGAGCTGCCCGTGGACGAGGGAGCGGTGGGTTCATGACGATCCGGGTGCTGGTCGCGGAGGATCAGACGGCGGTACGGGCGGGACTGGTGCTCATCCTCGGCAGTGCGCCGGACATCGAGGTCGTCGGGGAGGCCGGAGACGGCGAGGAGGCGGTGCGGCTGGCCCGGGAGCTGCGGCCGGACCTGGTGCTGATGGACGTACAGATGCCGCGCATGGACGGGGTTTCGGCCACCCGGCAGGTGGCGGAGGAGGGACTGGCGGACGTGCTGGTGCTGACGACGTTCGACCTGGACGCATACGTGTTCGGCGCGCTGCGGGCGGGGGCGTCGGGCTTCCTGCTGAAGGACACCGAGGCGGCCGGGCTGCTCGACGCGGTGCGTACGGTGGCGCGCGGCGAAGGGCTGATCGCGCCGGCCGTGACGCGCCGGCTGATCGCGGAGTTCGCGGGGGCCTCCCCCGTACGCCCCGCACGGGCGCCGGACGCGTCGGTGCTGGAGACGCTGACGCGGCGGGAACGGGAGGTGCTGGGGTGTCTGGGCGAGGGGCTGTCGAACGCGGAGATCGCGGTGCGGCTCTCCATGGCGGAGGCGACGGCGAAGACCCACGTCAGCCGGTTGCTGGGGAAGCTCGAGCTGCGCAGCCGGGTCCAGGCGGCCGTGCTGGCACAGGAGTTGGGCGTCTGAAGGTTTATTCCGGCGGCCCACGATCTTTGGTCTGGACCTCTTGACGATTGGTCCAGACCTTCCTAATCTCACCGAACACACTGCGGTGAGCCTGCCATGACAAAAGCGGGCTCAGGGCGGCGCAGGGTTGCAGTTCACGGACCACCCCGTATGTCCGGACCTCACCCGAGGAGCACCGTTGAGCACTGAGACCCCCCGCCGGACCCGATTCAGACTCGGGTCCGGTCAAGCCACCAGAAGCAGAGCCGTCGCGGGCCTCACCGCACTGCTCCTTCCTCTCGCCGCCATGGTAGGCATGGCCTCCCCCGCCGAGGCGGCGACCTCCGCCACGGCCACGTACCTCAAGAAGTCCGACTGGGGCACCGGCTTCGAGGGCCAGTGGACGGTGAAGAACACCGGCACCACCTCCCTCAGCTCGTGGACCATCGAGTGGGACTTCCCCAGCGGCACCGGCGTCGGCTCCGCCTGGGACGCCACCGTCACCCACACGGGCAACCACTGGACCGCCAAGAACGTAGGCTGGAACGGCACCATCGCCCCCGGAGCCAGCGTCTCCTTCGGCTTCAACGGCACCGGCTCCGGCAGCGGCGCCGCCACCAACTGCACGCTGAACGGCGCCTCCTGCGACGGCGGCCCCACCGTCCCCGGTGACAATCCCCCCTCGGCACCGGGCACACCGACCGCGAGCAACATCACCGACAACTCGGCGAAGCTCAGCTGGGCCGCGGCCACGGACGACAAGGGCATCAAGAACTACGACGTCCTGCGGGACGGCGCGGTCGTCGCCACGGTCACCGGCACCACGTACACCAACACCGGCCTGAGCGCCGGCACCGACTACTCGTACACCGTGCAGGCCCGTGACACCGCCGGCCAGACCGGCCCGGTCAGCGGCGCGGTCAAGGTCCACACCACCGGCACCGGTGGCGGCGACGGCGGCAACCAGACCGGCGACAAGGTCAACCTCGGTTACTTCACCGACTGGGGCGTCTACGGCCGGAACTACCACGTCAAGAACCTGGACACCTCCGGTTCCGCCGCGAAGATCACGCACATCAACTACGCCTTCGGCAACGTCCAGGGCGGCAAGTGCACCATCGGCGACTCGTACGCCGACTACGACATGGCGTACACCGCCGACAAGTCCGTGGACGGCGTCGCCGACACCTGGGACCAGCCGCTGCGCGGCAGCTTCAACCAGCTGCGCAAGCTCAAGGCGAAGTACCCGCACATCAAGGTCCTGTGGTCCTTCGGCGGCTGGACCTGGTCCGGCGGCTTCGGCCAGGCGGCCCAGAACCCGGCCGCATTCGCCGAGTCCTGCTACAACCTGGTCGAGGACCCGCGGTGGGCCGATGTCTTCGACGGCATCGACATCGACTGGGAGTACCCCAACGCCTGCGGCCTGACCTGTGACACCAGCGGCCCGGACGCACTGAAGAAGATCACCTCGGCGCTGCGCACCAAGTTCGGCAGCAACAACCTGGTCACCGCCGCCATCACGGCCGACGGCTCCGCCGGCGGCAAGATCGACCTGGCCGACTACGCGGGCGCCGCGCAGTCGCTCAACTGGTACAACGTGATGACGTACGACTTCTTCGGCGCCTGGGACGCGAAGGGCCCGACCGCCCCGCACTCCCCCCTCACCTCCTACAGCGGCATCCCGCAGGCCGGCTTCAACTCCGCCGACGCGATCGCCAAGCTGAAGGCACAGGGCGTCCCGGCCTCCAAGCTGCTGCTCGGCATCGGCTTCTACGGCCGCGGCTGGACCGGCGTCACGCAGGACGCACCCGGCGGCACCGCCACCGGCGCGGCCCCCGGCACGTACGAGGCCGGCATCGAGGACTACAAGGTCCTCAAGAACACCTGCCCCACCACCGGCACCATCGCCGGCACCGCGTACGCGCACTGCGGCACCAACTGGTGGAGCTACGACACCCCCGCCACCATCGGTTCCAAGATGACCTGGGCCAAGAACCAGGGCCTGGGAGGCGCGTTCTTCTGGGAGTTCAGCGGGGACACCAGCAACGGTGAACTCGTGAGCGCGATGAACAACGGCCTCAAGTAACACCCGAGGCTCAACCCCCCGAAAAACGCCGGGGAGACAGGTCCGCCCCCTGTCTCCCCGGTCTTTCGTGTGTGCGGCACGCCGCTCAGGCGACGTTGACCCTCTGGCCGGGCGGCGCCGCCTCCAGCCAGGCGAGGAAACCGGTCAGCGCGTCCTCGCTCATCGCCAGCTCCAGGCGGGTCTCCCGGTGGAGACAGCCGAGCACGATGGCGTCGGAGAGCAGCGCCAGCTCCTCCTCGCCCTCCGGCATGCGACGGGCCACGACCTCGATCGCGGACCGCTCGAGGACTCGGCGCGGACGCGGCGAGTAGCTGAAGACGCGGAACCAGTTCACCTTGTCGCCGCTGTACCGGGCGACGCCGTACACCCAGCCCTTGCCGGACAGGTCGGGTTCCTCGGGTACGTTCCACCGCAGGCTGCAGTCGAAGGTCCCGCCCGAGCGCTGAATCAGCCGCCGGCGCAGACCGAAGACGAAAAGTCCCACTGCCACCAGTGCGACGACCAGCCCGCCCACCCACAGCGCGAGGAACATCTCCACCGACCTCCTCGCGTCGTCGAGTTAACGGATACCGCCCGGAACTTCACCTGCATCTGCATCGCCTCAGCCGCGACACGGTCCGGAGGGGTCTCCGGCACGGGCCGCGGCTGAGGGTAAATCCATGTCGTGAGGTGGCTAGTGTGCCGCCACCGCACGCAGTCGCACTTCGGCGCGCCGCTCGGAAGCGGCGTCCGTGTCCGACTTCGCACGCTCCAGCGCGCGCTCGGCACGCTGGACGTCGATCTCGTCGGCAAGCTCGGCGATCTCGGCGAGAAGCGAGAGCTTGTCGTCCGCGAACGAGATGAAACCGCCGTGCACCGCGGCGACGACGGTGCCGCCGTCGCTCGTACGGATCGTCACCGGGCCCGATTCCAGCACACCCAGAAGCGGCTGGTGACCGGGCATGACGCCGATGTCGCCGGACGTGGTGCGCGCGACGACCAGGGTGGCCTCGCCGGACCAGACACTGCGGTCCGCGGCGACCAGCTCGACGTGCAGCTCAGCAGCCAAGGGTGGCTCCTCGGGTCACCACCCGGCGGTCGTGCCGGGTGTTGGGTCAATTCTACGGGGCGTGGTGAGGGGGACGGGACGCACCCGCCCCCCTCTGTGAGCCGGGGGCTCAGGAGACGCCGAGCTCCTTGGCGTTGGCCTTCAGGTCCTCGATGCCACCGCACATGAAGAACGCCTGCTCGGGGAAGTGGTCGTACTCACCGTCGCAGATGGCGTTGAACGCGGCGATCGACTCGTCGAGCGGAACGTCCGAACCGTCCACGCCGGTGAACTGCTTGGCGACGTGGGTGTTCTGCGACAGGAAGCGCTCGACGCGACGGGCACGGTGGACGACGAGCTTGTCCTCCTCGCCCAGCTCGTCGATACCGAGGATCGCGATGATGTCCTGGAGGTCCTTGTACTTCTGGAGGATCCCCTTGACACGCATGGCGGCCGCGTAGTGGTCCGCCGCGATGTACCGCGGGTCGAGGATGCGGGACGTCGAGTCCAGCGGGTCCACGGCCGGGTAGATGCCCTTCTCGGAGATCGGACGGGAGAGAACCGTCGTCGCGTCGAGGTGGGCGAAGGTGGTCGCCGGCGCCGGGTCGGTCAGGTCGTCCGCGGGGACGTAGATCGCCTGCATCGAGGTGATCGAGTGACCGCGGGTCGACGTGATGCGCTCCTGGAGCAGACCCATCTCGTCGGCCAGGTTCGGCTGGTAACCCACCGCGGACGGCATACGGCCGAGCAGGGTGGACACCTCGGAACCGGCCTGGGTGTACCGGAAGATGTTGTCGATGAAGAAGAGCACGTCCTGCTTCTGCACATCGCGGAAGTACTCCGCCATGGTCAGACCGGCCAGGGCGACGCGGAGACGGGTCCCCGGCGGCTCGTCCATCTGGCCGAAGACGAGCGCCGTCTTGTCGATGACGCCGGAGTCGGCCATCTCCTCGATGAGGTCGTTGCCCTCACGGGTACGCTCACCGACGCCCGCGAACACCGACACACCGTCGTGGTTGTTGGCGACGCGGTAGATCATCTCCTGGATCAGCACGGTCTTGCCGACACCGGCACCACCGAACAGACCGATCTTTCCACCCTTGACGTACGGGGTGAGGAGGTCGATGACCTTGACGCCGGTCTCGAACATCTCGGTCTTGGACTCGAGCTGGTCGAAGTTGGGCGCCTTGCGGTGGATCGGCCAGCGCTCGGTGACCTCGGCCTCGGCCTCGGGCTTGTTGAGGATCTGGCCGAGGGTGTTGAACACCTTGCCCTTGGTGATGTCACCGACGGGGACGGTGATGCCCGTGCCCGTGTCGGTCACCGGGGCCTGGCGGACCAGACCGTCGGTGGGCTGCATCGAGATCGCGCGGATCACGCCGTCACCGAGGTGCTGGGCGACCTCGAGCGTCAACGTCTTGAGCTTGCCGTCCTCGGCCGGGTCGGCCACCTCGACGGTCAGCGCGTTGTAGATCTCCGGCATCGCGTCGACGGGGAACTCCACGTCGACGACCGGGCCGATGACCCGGGCGACGCGGCCCGTGGCAACGGCCGTCTCAACTGTGGTCGTCATTACTTGTCACTCCCCGCGGTCGCGTCGGCCAGCGCACTGGCACCACCGACGATCTCGCTGATTTCCTGGGTGATTTCGGCCTGGCGGGCCGCGTTGGCAAGCCGGGAGAGCGTCTTGATGAGCTCACCGGCGTTGTCGGTGGCCGACTTCATCGCGCGGCGGCGGGCAGCGTGCTCGGAAGCAGCGGCCTGAAGCAGCGCGTTGTAGATACGGCTCTCGACGTACCGCGGAAGCAGGGCGTCGAGGACGTCCTCCGCCGACGGCTCGAAGTCGAAGAGCGGCAGGATCTCGCCCTTGCCGTCCTCCTGCTCCGTGGCACCGAGACTGAGCGGCAGCATCCGGTCGTCGACCGGGTTCTGCGTCATCATCGACACGAACTCCGTGAAGACGATGTGCAGCTCGTCGACGCCGCCCTCGGCGGTCTCCTTGGAGACCGCCTCGATCAGCGGTGCAGCCGCCCGCTTGGCATCCGCGTACGTCGGGCTGTCGGTGAAGCCGGTCCACGAGTCCGAGATCTTCCGCTCGCGGAACCCGTAGTAGGCGACACCCTTGCGGCCGATCACGTACGTGTCGACCTCCTTGCCCTCACCGCGGAGCCGCTCGGTCAGCTTCTCCGCGGCCTTGATGGCGTTGGAGGAGTAACCGCCGGCCAGACCGCGGTCGCTCGTGATGAGCAGGATCGCGGCCCGGGCCGGGGACTCGGCCTCGGTGGTCAGCGGGTGCTTGGTGGTGGAGCCGCCCGCCACCGCGGTCACCGCACGGGTGAGCTCGGTCGCGTACGGCGTCGACGCCGCCACCTGGCGCTGCGCCTTGACGATGCGCGAGGCGGCGATCATCTCCATCGCCTTGGTGATCTTCTTCGTGGCGGTGACGGAGCGGATGCGGCGCTTGTAAACGCGAAGCTGAGCGCCCATCGATCAGCCCTCGCCCAGGAGCTTGCCGTCCGAGGTCTCGAACTGCTGCTTGAAGGCGGCGACGGCGTCGGCGATCGCCTGCAGCGTGTCGTCGGACATCTTGGCGCCCTCGCGGATGCTGGTGAGGAGGTCCTTGCGCTCGCGACGCAGGTACTCCAGCAGCTCCGACTCGAAGCGGCGGATGTCCTCGACCGGGACGTCGTCCATCTTGCCGTTGGTGCCGGCCCAGACGGAGACGACCTGCTCCTCGACCGGGAACGGGGCGTACTGCGGCTGCTTCAGCAGCTCGACCATGCGCTTACCGCGCTCCAGCGAGGCCTTCGAGGCCGCGTCCAGGTCGGAACCGAAGGCGGCGAACGCCTCCAGCTCGCGGTACTGGGCGAGGTCCACGCGGAGCCGACCGGACACCTGGCGCATCGCCTTGTGCTGGGCGGAGCCACCGACGCGGGAGACCGAGATACCGACGTTCAGGGCCGGACGCTGGCCGGCGTTGAACAGGTCGGACTCCAGGAAGCACTGGCCGTCGGTGATGGAGATGACGTTGGTCGGGATGAACGCCGACACGTCGTTCGCCTTGGTCTCGACGATCGGGAGGCCCGTCATCGAACCGGCACCCATGTCGTCGGAGAGCTTGGCGCAGCGCTCCAGCAGACGCGAGTGGAGGTAGAAGACGTCGCCCGGGTAGGCCTCGCGGCCCGGCGGACGGCGCAGCAGCAGGGACACGGCGCGGTAGGCGTCGGCCTGCTTCGAGAGGTCGTCGAAGATGATCAGGACGTGCTTGCCCTGGTACATCCAGTGCTGGCCGATGGCCGAGCCGGTGTACGGCGCCAGGTACTTGAAGCCGGCCGGGTCGGACGCCGGGGCGGCGACGATGGTCGTGTACTCGAGCGCGCCGGCCTCTTCGAGGGCACCGCGCACGGAGGCGATGGTGGAGCCCTTCTGACCGATGGCGACGTAGATGCAGCGCACCTGCTTGTTCACGTCGCCCGAGCGCCAGTTGTCGCGCTGGTTGATGATCGTGTCGACGGCCAGAGCGGTCTTACCCGTCTGACGGTCGCCGATGATCAGCTGACGCTGGCCGCGGCCGATCGGCACCATCGCGTCGACGGCCTTGTAGCCGGTCTGCATCGGCTCGTGCACCGACTTGCGGACCATGACGCCAGGGGCCTGCAGCTCGAGGGCGCGGCGGCCGTCGGTCGCGATCTCGCCGAGACCGTCGATCGGGTTGCCGAGCGGGTCGACGACGCGGCCGAGGTAACCCTCGCCGACGCCGACGGAGAGCACCTCACCGGTGCGCTGCACCGGCTGGCCCTCCTCGATGCCGCTGAACTCGCCGAGGACGATCGCACCGATCTCGCGCTCCTCGAGGTTGAGGGCGAGACCGAGGGTGCCGTCCTCGAACTTCAGCAGCTCGTTCGCCATGGCGGAGGGCAGGCCCTCCACCTTCGCGATGCCGTCGCCGGCAACGCTGACCGTACCGACCTCCTCGCGCGAGGCCGCGTCCGGCTTGTACGACTGGACAAAGTTCTCCAGCGCGTCCCGGATCTCCTCCGGCCGGATCGTGAGCTCCGCCATCTGGGTTCCCTGCTCTCCTTGTTGGGCCCGAAGTTTCTTAAGGGGGTCTGGGGGCCGACCCCCAGGAATCTTCTGCAGTTTCTGCACGGCCCAACCGGGCCGCTGGTCTTGCTCTGTTCTGTTGCGCTGCGCTTGTGTCAGCCGGCCATGCGACGGGTCGCCTCGTCGAGGCGTTCCGCGACGGTGCCGTTGATGACCTCGTCGCCGACCCGCACCGCGATCCCGCCGAGGACCTCGGGGTCCACGTCCAGGTTCAGGTGCATCTGCCGGCCGTAGATCTTCGCCAGGGCCGCGCCCAGGCGCTGCTTCTGCCGGTCGCTGAGCGGCACCGCCGAGGTGACGATCGCGACCGTGCGCTCCCGACGCTCCGCGGCGAGCTTGGAGAGGGAGTCGAGTCCCGCTTCCAGGCTACGTCCACGCGGCTGGGTGACAAGCCGCACGATGACGCGCTCGGTGGTCGGCCGCGCCTTGCCGCCGAGCAGGCTGCGGAGCAGCTCGCCCTTGGCGGCCGGAGTCGCGGTCCGGCTGGTGAGCGCGGCGCGCAGAGCGGTGTCCGAGGCGACGATGCGGCCGAACCGGAAGAGTTCGTCCTCGACGTCGTCCAGGTCGCCGTTGCGCTGCGCGGCGGTGAGGTCGGCGGTGTTCGCCAGTTCCTCGACCGAGTCGACCAGGTCACGCGACTGCGACCAGCGCGAGCGGACCATGCCGGAGACCAGGTCGACGGCTTCGCCGCCCACCTGGCCGCCGAGCAGGCGGCCTGCCAGCTCGGCCCTGGCCTCGCCCGGCTGCGCCGGGTCGGTCAGGACCCGGCGCAGCGACACCTCGCGGTGCAGCAGCGCCGTGACGCCGGCCAGATCCTCGGCGAGCTTCGTCGCGTCGACCGACGTGGAGTCGGTCAGCGCGTCGAGACGCTCGCGTGCGGCAGCCAGTGCCTCGCGGCTCGCGCTGTTCATCGGACGGCCTCGGCCTTCGCCTCGAGCTCGTCGAGGAAGCGGTCGACGGTGCCGCTCTGCCGGGCGTGGTCCTCCAGGGACTCGCCGACGAGCTTGCCGGCCAGGTCGGTGGCGAGCTTGCCCACGTCCTGGCGCAGCGCGGCGGCGGCCGCCTTGCGGTCGGCCTCGATCTGGGCGTGGCCGGCGGCGACGATCTCGTCGCGCTGGCGCTGGCCCTCGGCGCGCATCTCCTGCAGGATCACGGCGCCCTGCTCCTGCGCCTCCTGGCGCATACGAGCGGCCTCGTGGCGGGCCTCGGCGAGCTGAGCCTTGTACTGCTCAAGCACGCTCTGGGCCTCGGTCTGGGCCGCATCGGCCTTTTCGATACCGCCTTCGATGGCCTCGCGACGCTCTTCCAGAACCTTGTTGATGTTCGGGAGGAGCTTCTTGGCGAGGAAGCCGAAAACGATGAGGAAGGCGATGAGGCCAATGACGAGCTCAGGGATCGGCGGAATGAGCGGGTTTTCCGCTTCCTCGGCCGCGAGCTGAACCAGGGGGTTCACGTCAGTGCCTTTCGTCTAGTGGGCTGGTCTGCGATCCGTGGATCAGGAGCCGTAGACGAACGGCATGACCAGACCGATGAGGGCGAGCGCCTCACAGAAGGCGAAGCCGAGGATCTGGTTGGCGCGGATGAGACCGGCGGCCTCGGGCTGGCGGGCGAGGGCCTGGGTGCCGTTACCGAAGATGATGCCGACGCCGACGCCGGGGCCGATGGCCGCGAGGCCGTAACCGATGGAGCCGAGAGCCTTCAGGTCGCCGGTGACAGCGGCAAGGGTCTGGGACATGCCAGTTCTTCCTTCTCTTTCAAGAACCGGTGGGGGTTGGCCACCGGACGACTGCGGAATGTGGGAGCGGGACTCAGTGGTGCTCTGCGAGCGCGCCCTGGATGTAGGTGCAGGTCAGCAGGACGAAGACGTACGCCTGCAGGGCCTGCACGAAGAGCTCGAAGGCGGTCATCACGATCGTCATCAGGAACGAGACGCCTGCGTAGGCAAAGCCGATGCCGTTCAGCAGGTACCAGCTGGCGAGCGTGAACAGCAGCAGCAGCGTGTGGCCGGCGAACATGTTCGCGAACAGTCGCACCGCGTGGGTGAAGGGCCGCACCAGCAGGTTCGAGAACAGCTCGATCGCGGCGGCCAGGTACGCGACGGCGCCGAGCGACTTGTCGTAGCCCGTGAAGTTCTTGAACGCCCCGACGAAACCGTGGCGCTTGAACGTCAGGCTGACCCAGACGATGTAGACGATCGCCGCGAGCACCGCGGGGTACGCGATGATCGCCGTCACCGGGAACTGGGCGACCGGGATGATCGACCAGAGGTTCATCATCCAGACGAAGAAGAACAGCGAGACGACGAGCGGAACGTACTTCTCGCCCTCGCGCTTGCCGATCGTCTCGTGGACGATGCCGCGGCGGATGAAGTCGTATCCCGTCTCGGCGACCATCTGCAGCTTGCCCGGGACGACCTTCGGCTTACGGAAGGCGGCCCAGAAGAAACCGACGATGACGATCGAGCCGAGCAGGGCCAGCAGCATCGGCTTGTTGAAGTACAGGTTGCTGTCCGCGTCGCCCCAGAGGGGCTCGAACAGGAACGAGTGCAGGCCGGGTGCCGGGAAACCACAACCGTCGAAGATGTGGCAATCGGTCTCGAAGGCGAGCACCTGTGTCGGGTCAGCACTCACCGCGGGCTCCTTCAGCGTGGCGCATAGGTACGGCAACCTCGTTGTGTCGGCGCGGCGCGCAGCCGCGGTTCGGCACTGGACTGGTGTTTCGGATGTGTGAGCGGCAGTCAGGCATGTGAGCCTCGCGATCGAGCAGGCGTCAGCTCACATGCACGCGCCCGCAGTGCCGCAGTTGGAACCGGACGATAGCAGGGTCCTGAACCCCCCTTTATCCCGCCCCTACCCTTCACGATCTGGGCCCCGAGTTCTTGGGCTTCTCGCTCTTGTCGGACTCCGACTCGGGCTCCACGTAAAGGATCTTGGCCTTCATGTGCGCACGCGCCTGCGCCCCGATCCACACGAGGGTCGTCACGACCAGTGTGAGGGCGAAGGCCTTGGGGTTGAACACCGTGGTGTTCTTGAATGCCGCGACGAAGATGAAGAGCAGGAGCAGCTGAGCCGTGTAGAGCATCAGCCCCATGGCCTGGAACAGGTGGGGCAGTGACTTCGCGGTCCGTTGCAGGACCACGAGGCCGATCCCCATGAAGACGATGACCACGACCGTCGCGACGACGGCACCCAGGGCCCCCTTGCCGCCTGCGACACCCGCGCTGACCGCGGCGGCGATGGCGCCGGCGGCAGCGGTGGGCACGGCGGCGTGAAGGAGAGTCCGGACGTCGCTGGACGGCATGGGGCAGCTCCGCTTTGCAGGGGGGTGGGCGATGTGTCGTCAGGGACGAGCGTAGGGCCGGATCGAGTCGATGCCTTTCGGTCCAATGGACCGCGTTACTCAGGCCCTTCGGCTCAACCACCGGGTTCGTGAACGGTATCACAAACTATTTGATGAGGTCTTTACCAAGAAAGTGTGCTCGCTGTCACACCTGAGTGTGAACCTGCGCGCGTGAGCGTCCGGGGCGGAGGATTGTCCTGTAATGGGGACTTATTTCCGTGCGGAATCGCGGTGCGCGGCAACCCTGTTCGAAGCCGAGCCCGGTCGTCAACATCGCGCAGCCTGGTGCGCCCCCACGAGCTACGTGAGACATACGGCACCCCCGGGCCGACACCAAGTGCCTTGCCCGCAAGCTCCGTCGGCTCAGCGGTGCGTGGAGCCGGCCTTGCGCCGGTCCGCGAAGCGGGAGCGGGAGCCGATCGCGGTCGCGCCGTTGACGCCCGAGACTCCTGCGGCGGGCGGGGCCTGTGAGGCGGGCTCGCGGCCCTCCTGCCCTCCCGGGGTCTCCAAGGTCACCGGCAGTCCCTCGACGGCCTCAGCCGGCTCCTCACGGCCTTCCGCGGCCTCGTCCGACGCCGCGGCTGCCCCCGGCCCCTCGCCGCGACGCCGTCTGCGGCGGTAGCGCGGCGGGACGAAGCGTTCCGCCCAGCGCGGGGCGCGCGGGGTGAAGCGGGGCATCAGCAGCAGGATCAGGCCCAGCGCGCTCAGGCCCACGATCACCAGGACGATCCACATCGACGTCGAGTGCACCGAGTACCCCACCGCGCCGAAGGCGATCAGCGCCGACCAGAAGTACATGATCAGCACCGACCGGCTGTGCGAGTGGCCGATGTTGAGCAGCCGGTGGTGCAGGTGGCCGCGGTCCGCCGCGAACGGCGACTGGCCGTTCCAGGTGCGCCGCACGATCGCCAGCACCAGGTCCGCCGCCGGGATGGCGATGATGGTCAGCGGCAGCAGCAGCGGGATGAACACCGGGAGCATCGCGTGGGTCGCCTGGCGCTCACTGCCCTCGAAGAGCCTCATGTTGTCCGGGTCGACCTGCCCGGTCACCGAGATCGCGCCCGCCGCGAGCACGAGCCCGATCAGCATCGAGCCCGAGTCGCCCATGAAGATCCGCGCGGGATGCATGTTGTGCGGCAGGAAGCCGAGGCACATGCCCATCAGGATCGCCGCGAAGAGCGTCGCCGGGGCGGCGGCCTCGATGGTGTGCCCGTACCAGAGCCGGTAGGTGTACAGGAAGAACGCGGCGGCGGCGATGAGCACCATGCCGGCCGCGAGCCCGTCCAGGCCGTCCACGAAGTTGACCGCGTTGATCGTGATGACGACCAGTGCCACGGTGAGCAGCGTGCCCTGCCACGGAGTGAGGGCCACGGTGCCGACGCCCGGGATCGGCAGCCACAGGATCGTCAGGCCCTGGAGGACCATGACGGCGGCGGCGAGCATCTGCCCGCCGAGCTTGATCAGCGCGTCGATTTCGAACTTGTCGTCCAGGACGCCGATCAGCCAGATCAGCGCCGCCCCGGAGAGCAGCGCGCGCGGTTCGCTGGACAGCTCGAAGACGCCGTCCAGGTTGGCCAGGTGGTTGGCGACGATCAGCCCCGCGCACAGCCCCCCGAACATGGCGATACCGCCGAGCCTCGGGGTCGGTTCGCGGTGGACGTCGCGCGCGCGGATCGCGGGCATCGCCCCGACCGCGATGGCGAACTTGCGCACCGGACCGGTGAGCAAGTAGGTCACAGCGGCCGTGACACAGAGTGTCAGCAGGTAATCACGCACGGGCTGCCCCACAGATATCGCCGGCCATCTCAGCCCACACCTTAACTAGACAGGTCCCATGGTTGAGGACACGGAGCCGTCCGCGATGGTTGCACGGACCGCTGTCCCCGTGGCCACGGGGTCGTCGGACCCCGCCCGTTCCCGGACGGTGAGCGAAACGTCAGCGGGACGCCGAAACCCCGGTGAGCGCCGTGACGACCGGGTCGAGGGCCTGGCTGATCTCGTCGCCGACGGAGCGGAAGAACGTGATCGGGGCGCCGTACGGGTCGTAGACCTCGTCGGCCTCCGCGGTCGGCGCGAGCAGCCAGCCGCGCAGTGCGGCGGCGGCCCGGACCAGGGCGCGGGCGCGCTCGACGACGCCCTCCTCGCCGGCGTCGGGCAGGGTCGCCGGGTCTATGGCCCGCACGAGCCGGGTGAACTCCTTGAGCGTGAAGGTCCGCAGTCCGGCGGAGTGGCCCATGGAGATGACCTGGGCGCGGTGGTCGCGGGTGGCGGTGAGCACGAGATCGGCGCGGATCACGTGCTCGTCCAGCAGCTCACGGCCGGTGAACCCCGTGGCGTCGGCGCCGAAGTCGGCGAGCACCACCTCGGCGTTGGCCTCCATCGGGGCGCCCTCGTGACCCCAGGTGCCGGCGCTCTCCACGATCAGCCCGCCCTGGAGCGGGTCGCCGAGCCGGTGCACCAGGGCATGCCGCGTCAGCCGCTCGGTGATCGGCGAGCGGCAGACGTTGCCGGTGCTGACGTGGAGGATGCGGAAAGTGTCGGGCAGCCCCGCTATGCCACGCCCCTCGGGGCGGTCAATTGGCCACCTCGAGGTCGGGTACCACCTTGCGCAGTTCCTCGGCCGAGAGCGCCCCGGCGCGGAGCAGGACGGGCACCTTGCCGGTGACGTCGACGATCGAGGACGGCACGATGCCGGGGGTCGGGCCGCCGTCGAGGTAGACGGAGACCGAGTCGCCGAGCATCTCCTGGGCGGCGTCGCAGTTCTCCGGCGAGGGGTGGCCGGTCAGGTTCGCCGAGGACAGGGCCATCGGGCCGGTCTCGGTGAGCAGTTCGATGGCGACCGGGTGCAACGGCATCCGGATGGCGACGGTGCCCCGGGTGTCCCCGAGGTCCCACTGGAGCGACGGCTGGTGCTTGGCGACGAGCGTGAGGCCCCCCGGCCAGAAGGCGTCGACCAGCTCCCAGGCCATCTCGGAGAAGTCCGTGACCAGGCCGTGCAGCGTGTTGGGCGACGGGATGACCACCGGGGTGGGCATGTTGCGGCCGCGGCCCTTGGCGTCGAGGAGGTCGCGGACGGCCTCGGAGCTGAAGGCGTCCGCGCCGATCCCGTACACCGTGTCGGTGGGCAGCACGACGAGTTCGCCGCGGCGGACGGCCGACGCGGCCTCACGCAGACCCGTCGCACGGTCGGTCGCGTCGTTGCAGTCGTATCGCCGTGCCATCAGCCGGCCTCCTCAAGCATGTACGGGTAGGGCTGGTACGGGTGGACGGCCCCGGTCACGGCATCGCCTTGCGGGCCGTGGCGAAGCGGGGGCGCCGGTTGAGGTCCGGGTGGTCGGCCGCGTCGGCCCAGCCCCGCTCCTCGGTGAAGATCCAGGGCACCTGGCCGCCCTGTGTGTCGGCGTGCTCGATGACGACGAGGCCGCCGGGGCGGAGCAGGCGGTGCGCGGTGCGCTCGATGCCGCGGATGGTGTCGAGGCCGTCCTCACCGGAGAACAGCGCCATCTCGGGGTCGTGGTCGCGCGCCTCGGGCGCCACGTACTCCCACTCGGTGAGCGGGATGTACGGGGGGTTGGAGATGACCAGGTCGACCTGGCCGTCCAGCTCGGGCAGGGCGCTGAGCGCGTCGCCGCGGTGCACGGTGACGCGGGAGTTCTCGGCGTTCTTCCGGGTCCACTTCAGGGCGTCCTCGGAGAGCTCCACGGCGTGCACGCGGGAGCGCGGGACCTCCTGGGCCATGGCGAGGGCGATGGCGCCGGAGCCGGTGCACAGGTCGACGATCAGAGGCTCGACGACGTCCATCGCGCGGACGGCGTCTATGGCCCAGCCGACGACCGACTCGGTCTCGGGGCGGGGCACGAAGACGCCGGGTCCGACCTGGAGCTCCAGGTACCGGAAGAAGGCGCGTCCGGTGATGTGCTGGAGGGGTTCGCGGGCCTCGCGGCGGGCGATCGTCTCCCAGTAGCGGGCGTCGAAGTCGGCGTCCGGCACGTTGTGCAGCTCGCCCCGCTTGACGCCGTGCACGAACGCGGCGAGTTCCTCGGCATCGAATCTCGGTGAGGGAACACCGGCGTCGGCCAGCCGCTGGGTGGCCTGGGCCACCTCGGCGAGCAGCAGGTTCATCGCGGTTCTCCGTACGGGTTCAGAGCGGGGCGGGGCGGGCGGCGGGCTCAGGCTGCGGCGAGCTTGGCCGCGGAGTCGGCGTCGACGCACGCCTGGATCACCGCGTCGAGGTCGCCGTCGAGCACCTGGTCCAAGTTGTACGCCTTGAAGCCCACGCGGTGGTCCGAGATCCGGTTTTCCGGGAAGTTGTACGTCCGGATCTTCTCGGACCGGTCGACCGTACGCACCTGGCTGCGACGTACGTCCGAAGCCTCCTGCTCGGCGGCCTCCTGGGCGGCGGCGAGCAGCCGGGAGCGCAGGATGCGCATGGCCTGCTCCTTGTTCTGGAGCTGGCTCTTCTCGTTCTGGCAGGAGGCGACGACGCCCGTCGGCAGGTGGGTGATGCGCACGGCGGAGTCGGTCGTGTTGACGGACTGGCCGCCGGGGCCCGAGGAGCGGTACACGTCGATGCGCAGATCGTTGGCGTGGATCTCGACGTCGACCTCCTCGGCCTCGGGCGTCACGAGGACGCCGGCGGCGGAGGTGTGGATGCGGCCCTGGGACTCGGTGGAGGGCACGCGCTGCACGCGGTGCACGCCGCCCTCGTACTTCATCCGGGCCCAGACGCCCTGGCCGGGCTCGGTGGCGCCGTTGCCGCCCTTGGTCTTCACGGCGACCTGGACGTCCTTGTAGCCGCCGAGCTCGGACTCGGTGGAGTCGATGATCTCGGTCTTCCAGCCGACGCGCTCGGCGTAGCGCAGGTACATGCGCAGCAGGTCGCCGGCGAACAGCGCGGACTCGTCGCCGCCCGCCCCGGCCTTGATCTCCAGGAGCACGTCCTTGTCGTCGCTGGGGTCGCGCGGGACGAGCAGGAGGCGCAGCTTCTCGGTGAGTTCCTCGCGCTGCTGCTCCAGGTCCTTGACCTCGGCGGCGAAGTCGGGGTCGTCGGCGGCGAACTCGCGGGCGGTCTCGATGTCGTCGCCGGACTGCTTCCAGGAGCGGTACGTCGCGACGATCGGGGTCAGCTCCGCGTAGCGCTTGTTGAGCTTGCGCGCGTTGCCCTGGTCGGCGTGGACCGCGGGGTCGGCGAGCTGCTTCTCGAGATCGGCGTGCTCGCCGATCAGTTCCTCGACCGCCTCGAACATCTCGGGCTCCTGGTTCCTTCGCTCGTCGTGCCTGCCGGCCGGGTGGGTTGCCTGCCGGGGCCGGGGTACGGAGACCCCGTGCCCGGACCGGAAAAAAACGCCGGTCGCGGCGCCCCCGGGAAGAGGGCGCCGCGGACCGGCGCGGACGGCTCGCTACTTGCCGGCGGCCTTGGCGCCCTTGCCGAAGCGGGCCTCGAAGCGGGCCACACGGCCACCGGTGTCGAGGATCTTCTGCTTGCCCGTGTAGAACGGGTGGCACTCGGAGCAGACCTCGGCACGGATGGTGCCGCTGTCCAGCGTGGAGCGGGTGGTGAACGACGCGCCACAGGTGCAGCTGACCTGCGTCTCGACGTACTGGGGGTGGATGTCGCGCTTCAAGGGTGTCTCCTAGGTTCGGGAGGGCACCGGGTCGTACGCGCGGATTGCGCGTCCGTGAACCGGGGCCGACGTACCAGTCTGCCAGGACCGGCCGTATCTCCCAAAACGAGGATGGACGGCCGGGTATTCCGGGACCGTGCGGGTCACTTCACGATCTTGCTCGCGTCGCCCTTGTCGCCGGCCGACTGCTTCGTCGCGGAGGCGGGGATCGCCCTGTCGGCGTTGAGCGCGTTCCAGACCTGCTTGTCGGCCTTCTCCAGCGGGATGACGCGGTTGGGGTCCGCGGGGTCGTATTGGACGGGCAGGGTCACCATGTTCACGTCGTCCGAGCCGAGTCCCTTGAGTCCCTTGGCGAAGCTCGCGAGCTCGGTGACGGAGCCCAGCTCGGAGTCGGTGGTGATGGCCTTGGTGGCGGTGTCCGCGACGCCGTAGAGCTTGCTGCCGTTGAACACGCCCACGCTCTTGACCTGCTGCATCAGCGCCTTGATGAACGCCTGCTGGAGCTGGATGCGGCCGAGGTCGCTGCCGTCGCCGACGCTGTGGCGGGTGCGGACCAGGCCGAGGGACTGCTCGCCGTCCAGGGTGTGCGTGCCGGGCTGGAGGTCGAGGTGGCTGTCGGGGTCGTCGATCGCCTTGGTGGTGGTGATCTCGACGCCGCCGAGCTTGTCGATCAGCTTCTTGAAGCCGGTGAAATCGACCTCGACGTAGTGGTCCATGCGGATGCCGGACATCGACTCGACGGTCTTCACCGCGCAGGCCGGTCCGCCGACCTCGTACGCCGTGTTGAACATGGCGCGCTGCTGCCCGGCCGCGGGCTTCCCGCTGACGTCGCCGGTGCAGTCGGGGCGGGTGACGAGGGTGTCGCGCGGGATGGAGACCACGCTCGCGGTCTTGTGGCCCTTGTCGACGTGGACGACCATCGCGGTGTCCGAGCGGGCCGCGCCCTCGTCGGCGCCGTACTCGCCGTTCGCGCCGGAGCGGGAGTCGGAACCGAGGACGAGGATGTCCTCCGAGCCGTTGTCGACGTTCTCGGGGCGGTCCTTGCCGAGCGCGGAGTTGATGTCGACGGCCTTGAGGTTGCCGTTGAGGTGCACGTACGCGTATCCGAGCCCCGCGCCGCCGACGACGACGGCACCGGCCAGGCTCCAGACGGCTATGCGCGTGGCCCTGCGGCGGCGGGACGGCTTCCTCCGGCGCTTGCCGGTGCCCCGTATTCGGCTGCTGCTCCCGCTTCGGTCGCTCATGCTCTCCTCGTTCCCTCGCTGCTTTCGGCTACCCCCTGCATCGGCGAGCGGGTCTGTGTGCCGCTTTGTCGCGCTTGTTCGTCACTCCTGGGTACGACGCGACGGCGACGAAAAGGGTTGCACAGGCGGCTGTGGCCTCCGGATGAGCGCGCGGCGCCGCGTGCGGGCCCGCGGACGGCTCGTGTTCCGGCGTTCACCTGCGGTTTCGTGGCTCATGCAACGGTCGTACGAGGACCTCGCGCGCGGGCGCCCGTGTGGCGAAGGTCTCGGGACGGCAACGGGCGTACGGCACAGGGCCGCCCCCGCACCGGAGTGCGGGGGCGGCCCTGTGTGCTGCCGGGTGGGGCTACGACTAGTCGTTGTTGCCCGGGGACGGCGTGGTCTTCTGGATCTGGAGCAGGAACTCCGCGTTGGACTGGGTCTTCTTCATCCGGTCCAGCAGGAGCTCGATGGCCTGCTGCTGGTCGAGCGCGTGGAGCACCCGGCGCAGCTTCCAGACGATCCCCAACTCCTCGCCGCCCAGCAGGATTTCCTCCTTGCGGGTGGAGGACGCGTCGACGTCCACCGCCGGGAAGATCCGCTTGTCGGAGAGCTTGCGGTCGAGCTTGAGCTCCATGTTGCCGGTGCCCTTGAACTCCTCGAAGATCACCTCGTCCATGCGCGAGCCGGTCTCGACGAGCGCGGTGGCCAGGATGGTCAGCGAGCCGCCGTCCTCGATGTTGCGCGCGGCACCGAAGAAGCGCTTCGGCGGGTAGAGCGCGGTCGAGTCGACACCACCGGACAGAATGCGGCCGGAGGCCGGGGCGGCGAGGTTGTACGCGCGTCCCAGGCGGGTGATCGAGTCCAGCAGGACGACCACGTCGTGACCCAGCTCGACGAGGCGCTTGGCGCGCTCGATGGCCAGCTCGGCGACGGTGGTGTGGTCCTCGGCGGGGCGGTCGAAGGTCGAGGAGATGACCTCGCCCTTCACCGACCGCTGCATGTCGGTGACCTCTTCCGGACGCTCGTCGACGAGGACGACCATCAGGTGGCACTCGGGGCTGTTGACCGTGATCGCGTTGGCGATGGCCTGGAGGATCATGGTCTTACCGGTCTTCGGCGGGGCCACGATCAGACCGCGCTGGCCCTTGCCGATGGGGGCGACCAGGTCGATGATCCGCGTCGTCAGGACGTTGGAGTCGGTCTCCAGGCGGAGCCGGTCCTGCGGGTAGAGCGGGGTCAGCTTTTGGAACTCGGGGCGGCCGCGGCCGGATTCGGGCGCCATGCCGTTGACCGAGTCGAGCCGGACCAGCGCGTTGAACTTCTCGCGGCGCTCGCCGTCCTTGGGCTGGCGCACGGCACCGGTGACGTGGTCACCCTTGCGCAGGCCGTTCTTGCGGACCTGGGCGAGCGAGACGTACACGTCGTTCGGGCCCGGCAGGTAGCCGGAGGTCCGGATGAACGCGTAGTTGTCGAGGATGTCCAGGATGCCCGCGACGGGGATCAGGACGTCGTCGTCGCTGACGGGCGGGGCGTCGCTCGCGAAGTCGTCGCGTCCGCGACGGCCCCGGCGGTCGCGGTAGCGCCCACGACGGCCGCGCCGGCCGCCCTCGTCGTCGAAGCCGTCGTCCTGCGGGCCGTTGTTGCCGCCCTGGTTCTGGCCGCCGCCGCCCTGACCCTGACCCTGGCGCCGGCCGCCCTGCTGGTCGTCGCCCTTGCCGCGCTGGCGGTCGCGCTGGCGGTCACGGCGCTGCTCGCCGCGGTCGCCCCGGTCACCGCGCTGGCCGCGGTCCTGGCGGTCGCCGCGACGCCCCTCGGCGTTGTCGGCACCGGCCTCGGCCTTGGCGTCGGAGCGGTCCTCGGCGGGCGCCTCGTGCTTCTGGTCCTGCTTCGGCTCGTCCTGGGCGCGGTCCTTGGTCTGCGCCTTGGCGTCCGGCTTGCTCTCCGGGCTGCCCGCCTGGGCGGTGGCACGGCGGCGACGACGCTCGCCCGCGGGCTGGTCGTCGCTGGCCGGCTGGCCCGGGATGTCGATCTGCTGCTGGGCCGCGGCCTTGTCGGCGGGCTCGGCGGCGGTCTCGTCGGCCGTGCCGGTGCGCGCCTTGGAGGTGGCGCGGCGCTTCGGCTTGGTCTCGGCGCCTTCGGCGGGGGCCGCGGCGGCCTTGGCCTTGGGGGCGGAGGAGCCGCCGCCGGCCTGGGCCTCCTTGATGACCTCGATCAGCTGGCTCTTGCGCATCCGCGCGGTGCCCTTGATACCGAGGCCGGACGCGACCTGCTGCAGCTCGGCCAGGACCATGCCCTCGAGGCCGGTGCCGGAGCGGCGGCGCCGTGCGGTGGTGCCAGTGGCAGCACCTTCGGCGGGCGCGGCGCTGTCGACGCTCTTGTCGGCAGTCACGCCCATCAGATCGGTGGTGTCGCTCACGAAGGGTCCTTCCCTGGAGCGGACGTCGGCCTTCTGGCTCGGCGACCGGTTGTGCTGTCCGGCTGCGGTCCTCGGTTGGTGCGGCCCGTGCCGGGGCGGTGGTCCGCCGGATGGAACGGCGGAGAGATGGGGTGTGCTGGGGCCCGGCGCGAGCATCCCCCTGCTCGGCCCACTCCTGGACGAGCGAGGGGTGTCGTGCCGGTTCCGGAGCGTGCTCGCAACTGCTCAGGCAGGCTGCTCAGGCAGTTGGGGAGGCTCCCGGAAGAAATGGTGGTCCCGAACGGGACACGAAGCAACGCGCCTCATGGACGTCGATTGCAGACTTGAGGTTAACACTACCGGCTCCAACAAACATTCCCCCTCTCACTCACCGGCAATCACTTCTCGGCCAGCAGCCTCGCGTGCTACGGGGCCAGCGGCAGGACGCTCGCGCCCTGGGCGTCGAGAGCGAGCCGATTGGCGGCCCATCCCTCGCCCGCCAGTGCGGCGACCTTGTCGGCAGCGCCGTCCTCGGCCAGCGCCAGCACCGTCGGTCCGGCGCCGGAGATGACCGCGGGGACGCCCTCGGCGCGCAGCCGGCCGACGAGTTCGACGCTCTCCGCCATGGCGGGCGCGCGGTAGTCCTGGTGCAGCCGGTCCTCGGTGGCCGTGAGCAGCAGCTCGGGGCGCCTGGTCAGGGCCTCGACGAGGAGGGCGGCACGGCCGGCGTTGAAGGCGGCGTCGACGTGCGGGACGGTGCGCGGCAGCAGGCCGCGGGCGGTCTCGGTGAGCACCGGCTTGCCGGGGACGAAAACCACCGGAACGATGGAATCAGCGGGATCCATCCGGATCGCGCGGGCGGACGCGCCGTCCATCCAGGCGAGCGTGAATCCGCCGAGCAGGCAGGCCGCGACGTTGTCGGGGTGGCCTTCGATCTCGGTGGCGAGTTCCAGCAGGGCCGCGTCGTCGAGGCGGGCGTCACCGCCGGTCGTCACGGCGCGGGCGGCGACGATCCCGGCGCAGATGGCGGCGGAGGAGGAGCCGAGGCCGCGTCCGTGCGGGATGCGGTTGGCGCAGACGATCTCCAGGCCGCGGGGCTGTCCGCCGAGCAGGTCGAAGGCGGTGCGCAGGGAGCGTACGAGCAGGTGCTTCTCGTCGCGGGGCAGGGTGTCCGCGCCCTCGCCGGCGATGTCGATGTGCAGTCCGGAGTCGGCGACGCGGACGACGACGTCGTCGTACAGGCCGAGCGACAGGCCGAGGGCGTCGAAACCGGGGCCGAGGTTGGCGCTGGTCGCGGGGACGCGCACCCGGACGGCGGCGGCTCGGAAGGCGGGACCGGCCATCGCTGTGACGACTCTCCTTGTGAAGGCGGCGGGGATTCGGGGCGCTGCGACCGCGGGGATGGTGTTCGGGGGGAGCGGCAACGGCCCGGCACCCCGGCAGATGCGGCGGGGCGGGTTGGGTACAGCTTATCGAAGGAAGGTTCTGTGGCGACATAGGGCGCACAGGAGGCGCACGATGCGTGTCGCACGGCCGCGATGCGCTCTCCGTACCGGAAAGGGCCGGTCGGGGGCGCTTTCTGACGAGGTGTCGTGCCGGTGGCGCCCCGGGGCCGTCGTGGACGGACCGGCCCCGGGGCTTCGTCGTACGGCGTTACGCCAGGCCCAGCTTCTCGGCGGCGGCGGCCGCGTCGACCGGAACGGTGACGGGCTGCGGGGCGCCCGCGACGGCCCAGTCGGGGTCCTTGAGGCCGTTGCCGGTCACCGTGCAGACGATGCGCTGGCCGGGGTCGACCTTGCCCTCCTCGGCGGCCTTGAGCAGACCGGCGACGGACGCGGCCGACGCGGGCTCCACGAAGACGCCCTCCTGGGAGGCCAACAGGCGGTAAGCGGACAGGATCTGACGGTCCGTGACCTCGTCGATGAAGCCGCCGGACTCGTCGCGCGCGGCGAGCGCGAAGTTCCAGGAGGCCGGGTTGCCGATCCGGATCGCGGTGGCGATGGTCGACGGGTCCTTGACGACCTCGCCGCGCACGATGGGCGCGGAGCCGGACGCCTGGAAGCCCCACATGCGCGGCTTGTGCGTCGACATGCCGTCACCGGCGTACTCGGTGTAGCCCTTCCAGTACGCGGTGATGTTGCCCGCGTTGCCGACCGGGAGGACGTGGATGTCCGGGGCGTCGCCGAGCGCGTCGACGATCTCGAACGCGGCGGTCTTCTGGCCCTCGATACGGACCGGGTTGACCGAATTGACCAGCGCGACCGGGTAGTTGTCCGAGAGCGAGCGGGCCAGCGTCAGGCAGTCGTCGAAGTTGCCGTCCACCTGGAGGATCTTGGCGCCGTGCACGAGCGCCTGGCCCATCTTGCCGAGCGCGATCTTGCCCTGCGGCACGAGGACCGCGCAGACCATGCCGGCCCGTACCGCGTAGGCGGCGGCGGAGGCGGAGGTGTTGCCGGTGGAGGCGCAGATGACGGCCTGCGCGCCCTCCTCCTTGGCCCGGGTGATGGCCATGGTCATGCCGCGGTCCTTGAAGGACCCGGTGGGGTTGGCGCCCTCGACCTTGAGGTGCACCTCGCAGCCCGTGCGCTCGGAGAGGACCTGAGCGGGGACGAGCGGCGTACCGCCCTCACGGAGCGTGACGACCGGCGTCGTGCTCGTGACCGGGAGACGGTCCCGGTACTCCTCGATGATGCCGCGCCACTGGTGGGTGCCCTTGGTGGTCATGGGTCCTTACTCCCCTTCAACACGCATGATGCTGGCGACACCGCGCACGGTGTCGAGCTTGCGCAGCGCCTCGACGGTCCCGGAGAGGGCGGCGTCGGGCGCGCGGTGGGTGACGACGACGAGCGATGCCTCGCCGTCGGTTTCCTGACTGTCCGGCCGGCTCTGCTGGCGGACCGTATCGATGGATACGCCCTGGTCGGCGAAGACCGTCGCGACCTGGGCGAGCACGCCCGGCTTGTCGGCCACGTCGAGGCTGATGTGGTACCGCGTGACGACGTCGCCCATGGGGCTCACCGGCAGACGCGTGTACGCGGACTCGCCGGGCCCGGGGGCCTCGTTGAGCTTGTTGCGGCAGACGGCCACCAGGTCACCGAGGACCGCGGACGCGGTGGGGGCGCCGCCCGCGCCGGGGCCGTAGAACATCAGCTGCCCGGCGGCCTCCGCCTCGACGAACACCGCGTTGTACGCCTCGCGGACGGAGGCGAGCGGGTGGCTCAGCGGGATCATCGCGGGGTGCACGCGGGCCGTGACGGAGCGGCCGTCGGCGGCGCGCTCGCAGATGGCGAGGAGCTTGACGGTGCAGCCCATGCGGCGGGCGGACGCGATGTCGGCGGCGGTGACCTCGGTGATGCCCTCGCGGTGCACGTCGCCGATCCGCACCCGGGTGTGGAAGGCGATGCCGGCGAGGATCGCGGCCTTGGCGGCGGCGTCGAAGCCCTCCACGTCGGCGGTGGGGTCGGCCTCCGCGTAGCCGAGGGCGGTGGCCTCGTCGAGCGCCTCGGAGTAGCCGGCGCCGCTGGTGTCCATCTTGTCGAGGATGAAGTTGGTGGTGCCGTTGACGATGCCGAGCACCCGGTTCACCTTGTCGCCCGCGAGGGACTCGCGCAGCGGCCGTACGAGCGGGATGGCACCGGCCACGGCGGCCTCGTAGTAGAGGTCCCGGCCGTGCTGCTCGGCGGCGGCGTGCAGGGCGGCGCCGTCCTCGGCGAGCAGGGCCTTGTTGGCGGAGACGACGCTCGCGCCGTGCTCGAAGGCGGTCCTGATCAGCGTGCGGGCGGGCTCGATGCCCCCGATGACCTCGATGACGACGTCGATGTCGCCCCGTTTGACGAGGGCGGTCGCGTCCGTGGTGATCAGCGCGGGGTCGATGCCCTCGCGCACCTTGGAGGGGCGGCGGACGGCGACACCGGCGAGCTCCACCGGTGCGCCGATGCGCGCCGTGAGGTCGTCGGCGTGCGTCGTCATGATGCGCGCCACCTCTGAGCCGACCACTCCACAGCCCAGCAGCGCCACCTTCAGCGGACGCGTACGCATCATCCGACCTCGTTTCCTTTACACCTGTTGTACGGACCAGTCTCACTCACCGGACGGGTGTTCCTGCCACCCGTCCGGATCCTGAGATGTTTACTGGGACAGCGTGGTACGCCCCCGGAAATACGGCTTCAGCCGACGTCGAGACGCAGGAGATCTTCCTCCGTCTCGCGCCGGACGATGACCCGCGCCTCGCCGTCCCGCACGGCGACGACCGGCGGGCGCAGGGCGTGGTTGTAGTTGCTCGCCATGGAGCGGCAGTACGCGCCGGTGGCGGGCACGGCGATCAGGTCGCCGGGGGCCAGGTCGGCCGGCAGATAGGCGTCCTTGACCACGATGTCGCCGCTCTCGCAGTGCTTGCCGACGACCCGGACGAGCATCGGTTCGGCGTCCGAGGTGCGCGAGGCGAGCGAGACGCTGTACTCGGCGTCGTACAGCGCGGTGCGGATGTTGTCCGACATGCCGCCGTCGACGCTCACGTACGTGCGCAGCCCCTCCAGCGGCTTGATGGTGCCGACCTCGTACAGCGTGAAGGCGGTCGGGCCGACGATGGCGCGGCCGGGCTCCACGGAGATACGGGGGGTGGCGAGCCCGGCGGCCTCGCACTCGCGGGTCACGATGTCACCGAGCGACTTGGCGATCTCGTGCGGCTCGCGCGGGTCGTCGTCGGAGGTGTACGCGATGCCGAGGCCGCCGCCGAGGTCGATCTCGGGCAGCTCGACGCCGTGCTCGTCGCGCACCTCGGCGAGCAGCCGCACGACTCGGCGGGCGGAGACCTCGAAGCCGGCCATGTCGAAGATCTGCGAGCCGATGTGGGAGTGGATGCCGACGACTTCGAGGCCGTCGAGCGTGAGTGCCCGGCGCACGGCCTCGGCGGCCTGTCCCCCGGCCAGCGCGATGCCGAACTTCTGGTCCTCGTGGGCGGTCGCGATGAACTCGTGGGTGTGCGCCTCGACGCCGACGGTGACCCGGATCTGGACGCGCTGGCGCCTGCCGAGGCTCTGCGCGACGTGCGCGACGCGGACGATCTCCTGGAAGGAGTCGAGGACGATGCGCCCGACGCCCGCCGCGACGGCCCGCTCGATCTCCTCGACGGTCTTGTTGTTGCCGTGGAAGGCGATGCGCTCGGCGGGCATCCCGGCGTCGAGCGCGGTGGCCAGCTCGCCGCCCGAGCAGACGTCGAGGTTGAGCCCCTCCTCCTTGAGCCAGCGCACGACCGCCCGGGAGAGGAACGCCTTGCCGGCGTAGAAGACGTCGGCCCCGGGCCCGAAGGCGTCGGACCAGGCGCGGCAGCGGTCCCGGAAGTCGGCCTCGTCGAGGAAGTAGGCGGGGGTGCCGAACTCCTCGGCCAGGCGGGAGACCGGGATTCCGCCGACGGTCACGGCGCCGTGCTCGTCGCGGGTGACGGTGCGGGACCACACCTTCTCGTCGAGGACGTTGAGGTCGTCGGCGGGGGCGAGGTAGTGGCCCTCGGACATGACGTCGGCGTGACGGGGTCCGGCGGGGTGTGCGGATCGGCTCATCGTGTGGCTCTGCTCTCTCGGGGTGCTCAGAGGTGTTCGGGCGCGCTGACGCCGAGCAGGGACAGGCCGCCGGCCAGCACAGCCCCGGCGGCTTCGGCGACGGCCGTCCGGGAGCGGTGGGCGGCCGAGGGTTTCTCGTCCCCGACGGGCAGCGGGGGGGCGGCGTCGTGGAAGTCGAAGAAGGCGTCGGCGACCGCGTCGAGGTGCCGGGCGAGCCGGTCGGGGGCGCGGTGGCGGGCGGCTGCGGCGCGTACGGCGGGGTGCGCGTCGAGCAGCGCGAGCAGGTCGGCCGCCCCGGTCGCGTCGATGTCTTCGCCGAGCCCCGCGACGGCGACCCCGAGCCGGTCCGCGCCCCGGATCACGGCACGGGCGCGGGCGTACGCGTAACGGACCCGGAAGAGGGCGTTGGCCTCGGTCTGCGCGATCAGCTCGGGCCCGAGGGGGGCACGGTCGTGCCCGGCGGGCCGGAGAAGGCCCCAGCGGGCACCGTCGGGGCCGAGGCGGGTGAGCAGGGCGGCGGCGGTGTCGCCGGCGGGGACGGGGCGGATGGGGGTGGGTTGCTCTCCGGGCGTCTGCGGCGCTCCGTACGCCTCGGCGCTCACCCCGAGCCGCGCCCAGTCCTGATCCGGCTCCCCCGCGCAGCTGACGCGTACGACGGCACCCTGGGCGGTCAGCAGCCGGCGGACCGCGTCGGCGGTGACGGCGGCCCGGACCTCACGGGCATGGGTGAGCAGCAGGCGGTGACCGGCGAGGGCGTCCCCGCATCCGTACCGCTCCCCTTCCTCCCGCACCCGGTGCACGAGGTCGCGGTGGGCGGCGGCGCCGGCCGACGCGTCGAGCGTGAAGTTGAGGAAACCGGGGCCGGTGATCTCGACACCGGCGACTCCGGGGGCGCCGGCGAGCCGGTCGCGCAGGATCTCGGCGACCTCGCGGGCCCCGAGGCCGGCGGGTCCGGCGAGCTGGAGCGCGACGGCGCTGGCGTAGTCGCCGCGGCCGCCGGGCCGGGTCCTCTCCACCCGGACGCGCGCGGGCACGGGCGCGCGCAGGGCGTCCTCGCGGACCGCGCGGCGCACGGCGTGCAGCACGGTCGTGGAGAGGTCGACGGGGGTCACGGGACCAGCGTATGGGAGGGAGGGGGGCCCTTCGCGAACCGGTTTCGCCATGCGGTCAGCCGGCGGCGCTCTCCGCCCGCCCGGCGCCCGGTCCGCCGTCGAGCGCGGCCGGCCGGCCGCGCTCCATCAGCCGCCGCACGAGCCGCACCAGCTCGCTCGGCTCGAAGGGCTTGGCGAGGAACGCGTCGACCCCGGCGGCGACGCCGCTGTCCACCTCGTACGGTGTGCAGGCACTGACGATCGCGAGGGGCAGGTGCCCGGTGCGCGGGTCGGAACGCAGCCGGCTCGCGGTCTGGAGGCCGTCCAGCCGGGGCATGACGACGTCGAGGGTGATCACATCGGGGCGCACCCGGTGCACGAGATCCAGACACTCGGCACCATCGCCCGCGGTCACGACCTCGAAGCCCTCAAGCTCGAGGTTGACCCTGATCAACTGCCGGATGACCTTGTTGTCGTCGACAACAAGCACGCGGCCGCACGCCCCTGACACCCTTCGAGAGTAGGGGGGCCGGAGGGGCTGCGTCCGGGTTTTGCCCACTTCCGCCCCCGGGCGGGGGCCGTCAGGGGTGGCCGGATGTGTGTGCGAGGGGTCTTCCGCCGTCGCCCGATGACGCGGAATACCTGTTCACGGGCACCCTGCGGAAGCTGGTAGTGTTTCACCCGTCGCAGAGCAACGCAGCGACACGCCCCCGTAGCTCAGGGGATAGAGCATCGGCCTCCGGAGCCGGGTGCGCAGGTTCGAATCCTGCCGGGGGCACTTCGCGAGAAGTGCCGAAAAGACCCCGCCGTCAGTGGAAACACTGAGGTCGGGGTCTTCGCGTATGTACGGGCACCCGCCGGAGCCGTGAGGCCGTCGGCGTGAAGCACCGAGGGCCGCACCTCACTGTGTGCGGCCCTCCGCCCCTCAGGCAGGGCCAGGATCGAAGATCTCGTGCCCACCGACCCGGCGCCAGACGATATGCGGCTCACCCGCGTGGACTTCGTCCGCGTACTGCCAGGTGGCACGCCCGTCGGGCGCCCATGTCATTTCCATGACGGGACGCGCACCGGCGGGGAGCGGCACTCCCTGAACCGGCTTGACCCGGAGGCCGGGCCGAAACCGCCCGGTGGCCGCGTCCGGCACGAACTTCTTCCGAACGCAGTCCTGGAACCGTGCCCGCTCCTCGGGGAGGAGCTTCTTGAAATCACGGTCGAAGCGAGCGGTCGTCTCGAAAGTCGACAATGGGCCTCCCAGGGGGCGGGGTCAGTTCTCCTCGGCGAGGTGCGCGAACATCTCGTCCACGCCCTCATGCCGGGTGGTGCGCCCGGAAGCGATGTCCTCGCTCGCCTCACGCTCACCCGCCTGCCACCGCTCCGTCCAGAACCAGGCCTGGTCCGTGCGGATCTTCCGTAGTCCGTGCACCTCGACGACCCCGTCGTCGTTGATGGCGAACTCAAGCTCGTCACCCGGGGAGACTCCCAGCGCCTCGCGGACCCCTGCGGGCAGCGTCAGCTGCCCCTTGTCGCGCACGCCGGCATGGAACGTGGTCGCAGCCATGAGTGACCTCCCTCTCCGCATCCCGTGTCTGCCTCGTGTAGGCAGAGTACCCGAGCCCGGGGGAAAGTGCGAGATTCGCACTTTCTCAATTTCCTACTCTCCCGCTTCCTGCTCCCCTCATGCAGCCCGGCTGGTTCCGCCCACGGATCCCCGATCAGAAGGGCGGGTCCAGCTCAGCCACGACCGCCTTGCCGACGGGGACGCGGGCCTGAGCCGCGAGGAGTCCGGCTTACTCGTCGGGTACTCCAAGCACACGATCGCCTCCATCGAGCACGGCCGCCGGATGCCGGACCGAGGCTTCGTGCAGAGCGCGGAGCCGGTGCCCGGCAACACGGGGGCGCTCCGGAAGGCAGCGCCGCATCTCTCGCGGCAGGCGGGGCTGGCTAGTTGGTTCGTGCAGTGGGCGCGCCTTGAGGCGACGGCGGTCAGCCCCTACGCGTACGAATGCCGGCGGCACACGGGCGGGGACGAGGTGACGCGTGAACTCCTCGACCGCTTGATCGAGTTGATCGAGAGCAACTGGAACGTGGAGTTTCAGATCATGCCCCCACGACGGGTGACACATGCGGGGCTGGATGGGCCCATGCGCCTGGCTGAGACTCCGGAGCACCGCTGGTTCGCGTACTCGGAAGGACAGCAGAACGGCCGCCTGATCTCCGACCCCAAAGAGATCAGCGTGCTCCAACAGCGGTATGCGGAACCGCGCTCGCACGCTCCGACGTCCGAGGACTCGCTGAGCCTGCTGAAGCGAATGCGAGGAGCGCCATGAGCACGTCCAGCCTGACCTGGTTCAGGAGTAGTTACAGCGGCTCTCAGGGTGCCGACTGCGTCGAGGTCGCCGCCTGCCCCACCGCCGTCCACGTCCGGGACTCCAAGGACCAGCACAGCCCCGAGCTCGCCCTCTCGCCCACCGCCTGGGGCGAGTTCGTCGCGTACGCCACCCGGGGCTGACGCCCGACGACTGAGCCCCGCACCGGACAACTCCGGCGCGGGGCTCAGTCGTCACCCCACCGGCAGCCCCGGTGCCGGATACGCGTCCATCAGGTCCTTCACCTCGGCCCGCACCGCGGCGATGGCGGACTCGTCGCCCGCGTGGGCGGCCGTGATCGCGCGGGCGATCCAGGCCGCGACCGTGGGCATCTCCGACGCCGGGATGCCCCGGGACGTGAGCGCGGGGGTGCCGATGCGGATGCCGGAGGCGTCGAAGGGCTTGCGGGGGTCGTAGGGGACGGTGTTGTAGTTGACGACGATGCCGGCGCGGTCGAGGGCCTTGGCGGCGGTCTTGCCGGGGATGTCCTTGTTGGTGAGGTCCACCAGGAGCAGGTGGTTGTCCGTGCCGCCGGAGACCAGGTCGAAGCCGCGGGACGCCAACTCGTCGCCCAGTGCGCGGGCGTTGGCGACGACGGTGTGGGCGTAGGAGCAGAAGGCGGGTGTCGCGGCCTCGTTCAGGGCGACGCCGATCGCGGCCGTGGTCTGGTTGTGCGGGCCGCCCTGGAGGCCGGGGAAGACGGCGCGGTCCAGGGCACGGGCGTGTTCGGCGCGGCTCAGGAGCATCGCGCCGCGCGGACCGCGCAGGGTCTTGTGCGTCGTGGTGGAGACGACGTCCGCGTGCGGGGCGGGCGAGGGGTGAGCGCCGCCCGCGACGAGGCCGGCGATGTGGGCGATGTCGGCGACCAGGACCGCGCCCACCTCGCGGGCGATCTCCGCGAAGCCCGCGAAGTCGATCTCGCGGGGCACGGCGGTGCCGCCGCAGAAGATGAGCTTCGGCCGCTCGGCGAGGGCCAGGTCGCGGACCTCGTCCAGGTCGACGCGGCCGGTGTCGCGGCGCACGCCGTACTGGACGCCGTTGAACCAGGTGCCGGTGGCGGAGACGCCCCAGCCGTGGGTGAGGTGGCCGCCCATCGGCAGGGACATGCCGAGCACGGTGTCGCCGGGCTTGAGGAAGGCCAGGTAGACGGCGAGGTTGGCGGGTGAGCCGGAGTACGGCTGTACGTTGGCGTGCTCCATGCCGAAAAGAGCCTTTGCCCGCTCGGCGGTCAGCCGCTCGACCTGGTCGATGACCTGCTGGCCCTCGTAGTAGCGCTTGCCGGGGTAGCCCTCGGAGTACTTGTTCTGGAGCACCGTGCCGGACGCTTCGAGCACGGCTGCGGAGACGTAGTTCTCGCTGGGGATCAGGCGCAGGGTGTCCGCCTGGAGCTGCTCCTCGGCGGCCACGAGGGCGGCGAGTTCGGGATCAGCTGCCGTCAGGGCGGGGTGGCGGGGGTGTGCGGGTACGGACGCGGTCACGGGGTTCCTCCCGGGTCGGTCGCATGGCTGCGGCGTGGACCCGGATGCCCAGGCGGACGGCTCTCCGGCATGACGCCCCCGGGCACACCCGGGGTCTGCCGCTCCCTCGTGGTCGATTCCACTGAGCACCCCCGTGAGGGAGTGCGCGCCAGTCGCGGCCTTCCGCACCTTACCGGGCGCCCTTACGGGGTGCGCAAGGGCGATAAGGGCGATGCAGGCGCACGGGGGAGGCCCCCGCCCCCGTCAGGCGGAAGCGCGCTTGCGGGACGCCGTGCTCTTGGACCCGCTCTGCTTCTTGGCCGTCGTCTTCTTCGCGGCCGTCTTCTTCGCGGTGCTCTTGGAGGCGGTCTTCTTCGCCGCCTGCTTGCCCGTACCGCTCGACGTCGACTTCTTGCCGCCCGTGGACTTCGGGGAGGAGGCGGACTTCTTGGCGGCGCCGGATGCCTTCTTCTCGGTGCCGGACGCCTTGCGGTCGGCGAGGTGCGTGACGTCCGCCACGGACTCCTCCCCCTCCTCGCCGCGAGCCTCCTTCGCGGCCTTGACGCTGCTCTCAAGGGCTGCGAGCAGATCGATGACCTGCCCGCCCCCCTTGCCGCCCTTCTCGGCCGGTTCCGGCGCCTCGCCCGACGCCTTGGCGGCGATCAGCTCCTCGACCGCCTCGCGGTAGTCGTCGTGCAGCGAGTCCATGTCGACCTCGCCGAGGGTGTCCATCAGGGCGTCCGCGAGGTCCAGCTCCGCGTCGCGCACCGTCACGTCGGACTCCGGGGCGACGCCCTCGGGGGCCCGGATCTCGTCCGGCCAGAGCAGGCCGTGCATGGCGATCACGTCGTCGACGACCCGGAGCATGCCCAGGCGTTCGCGCCCGCGCAGCGCGTACTTGGCGAGGGCCACCTTGCGGCTCCGCTTCAGGGCCTCGCGCAGCAGGGTGTACGGCTTCGCAGCCGGGACGCCGTTGGCGGAGAGGTAGTACGCCGCGTCCATCTGGAGCGGGTCGATCGCGTCGGCCGGGACGAAGGCGACGATCTCGATGGTCTTCGCGGTGGGCAGCGGCAGGTGACTCAGGTCCTCGTCGGTGATCGGGATCATCGTGCCGTCGGCATCCTCGTACGCCTTGCCGATCTCGGCGGACGCCACCTCCTCCCCGTCCAGCTCGCACACCTTGCGGTAGCGGATGCGCCCGCCGTCCTCGACATGGACCTGCCGGAACGAGATCGAGTGGTTCTCGGTGGCGTTGACCAGCTTGATCGGGATGCTGACCAGCCCGAAGGAGATGGCGCCGTTCCAGATGGACCTCACCGGTTCACCCCTTGGATCCGTATCTGCGAGGAAACGTACGTTTCGCGTGTGATTCTTATCGTATGACGCCGATCACCGAGGTGGAGGGGCGACGGCTGTCCCTGAGCAACCTGGACAAGGTGCTGTATCCGGCCACCGGCACCACCAAGGGCGAGGTGCTGCACTACTACGCGGCCACGGCTTCCGGGGTGCTGCTGGCGCATCTGCGGGACCGGCCGGTGTCGTTCCTGCGCTATCCGGACGGGCCGGAGGGGCAGCTGTTCTTCACGAAGAACCCGCCGCCCGGTACTCCGTCCTGGGTACGCAGGGCCCCGGTGCCGCACCGCGAGAGCGAGCCGTCCGAGCAGGTGGTCGTGGACGATCTGGCCTCCCTGATGTGGGCCGCCAACCTGGTGGTGGAGTTCCACACCCCGCAGTGGCGGGCCGGGACGCCGGCGGTGGCCGACCGGCTGGTGTTCGACCTGGACCCCGGGGCGCCCGCCACGGTCGTGGAGTGCTGCCGGGTGGCACTGTGGCTGCGGGAGCGGCTGGCCGAGGACGGCCTGACAGCGTACGGGAAGACCTCGGGCTCCAAGGGCCTGCACCTGCTGGTCCCGATCACCCCCACGGACTCGGCGGCGGTGTCGGCGTACGCGAAGGGGCTGGCCGTCCGGGGGGAGAAGGAGCTGCCGGAACTGGTGGTGCACCGGATGCGGCGGGCGCTGCGGCCCGGCAAGGTGTTCGTCGACTTCAGCCAGAACGCCGCCGCGAAGACCACCGCCACGCCCTACACCCTGCGCGCCCGCGCCGAGCCGTCCGTGTCCGCGCCGGTCACCTGGGCGGAGATCGAGGGCTGCCGCTCCCCCGGTGACCTGGCCCTCCTGGCGGGCGACATGGCGGGACGGCTGGACCGGTACGGCGACCTGCTCGCCCCGCTGTGCGACCCGGAAGAGGGCCGCCCGCTTCCGGCCGCATAGCCGTACGCACCCCGCTCGTACCGCCATACCGCACGCGCCCGACTCTTGTCATGTTCCGGGGCAAAAGCGTGCGTGGGGTGGCCGGATGGTCCCGGCCGTGGTGCACACTCTGCGCAGACACTGCTTGCGTGACGTCTGCGGGGAGGCGATGGCGTGTTCGCGGGGATCGACGAGGTCGACTGGGCCTCGATGGAGCACGCCTACGGACCGGCGGACGATGTGCCGGCCCTGCTGCGCGGGCTGGCGTCCGCCGATCCGGCGGAGCGCGAACGGGCCCTGGACGGGATGTACGGGGCGGTGCACCACCAGGGCGACGTCTATCCGTGCACGCTCGCCTGCATCCCGTTCCTCTTCGAGCTGGTCACCGATCCCGCGGTCGTGGACCGGGGCGACCTGGTCGAGTTACTGACCAGCATCGGCGGCATCGACCTCGGCGAGGACGACGAGGAGGAGCTGGACGAGGAGGAGGCGGAGGGCGCGGCCAACTACGCGATGGCGGCGGCGGCCGTCACCGCGAACGCCGGGGTCTTCCTCACGCTGCTGGCCGACGAGGACCCGGGTGTACGGCTGAGCGCCCCGCTTGCCCTGGCCGCCCTGCACGACGACCCGGCCGGGGTGCTGACCCTGCTGCGGGCCCGGCTGGCGGCGGAGCCGGACGAGGAGGTGCGGTTCGCCCTGGTGGAGGCGGCCGGACGGCTCGCGCTGCGCCACGGAACCCTGGCCGCCCCGGTGGCCGACTGGCTGAGCCGGCTGGCCGCCGAGGCCAATCCGCCGGGGCTGCGGCTGGCGGCTCTCGCCCAGCTGGCGCGCTGCGCACCGCGCTCGCTGCCGGACGACGTGGTGGCCTTGGTGACGGGCCTGCTGCGGAAGCTGCGTACGTCCCCCGGGCCCGGCGGCCCCCGGACCCGCGCCGCCGAGGCGCCGGGGGCGGGCGCCGAGGCGGCCCCGGTCACGCTGCTGGGGCAGGTGCGGGCGCTGTCCGCCGAGGAGACGGCGGGACGGGCCGCGCCCTGGACGGCCGATCTGCTGCGCACGCTGCACGCCGGGCTCGACGACCGCGTCGCCGAGCGGGCGGCCCTGCTGGCCGAGCAGCTGCGCAGCCCCGACCCCTGGCAGCGCGTGGACGCCGTCCGCCTGAGCGAAGGGCTCATAGGCGGCTGGCGGGGTTCCTACGCGGAGCTGGTCCGGGTGGTGGGCGAGCAGCTCGCCGCGCCCGAACCGAGGCTCGCCGAGGCCGCCTCGCACCTGCTGGAGGGGCTGTTCGGGCTGGCCGCCCCGGCGGCGGACGCGCTGGCGGAGCGGGTCGCGGCGGACCCGGGGGCGTGGGTGCGGACCTGGCCGGACGGGCGGACCCAGCTGGGCAGCGCGGTGAAGGCCCTGGCCCGGCTGGGCGACCCGCGCGCCCTGCCGGCCCTGACGGCAGCCCTCGGCCGCCCCCTGGTGCCGTACGACGTGGGGCCCGGACTGGCCCGCCTGGGCGAGGCGGCCCGGCCGCTGACCGGTGCGCTGCGGCGCCGGCTGGGCGAGGAGGTGCTCGACGAGCGGGCGTACGACCGGGTGGTCCCGCTGCTGGTCGCGCTGACCGCGCTACGGGCGGGCGAGGCCGCCCCGGAGGTGCTGCGGGTGCTGCGCGACGCCCCGGAGCCCCGGGGCGAGTGGGTGCGTGCGGTGGCACTGCGGGCGCTCGCCTCCTTCGGGCCGGCCGCCCGCTGCGCCGTGCCGGAGCTGCGGGCCATGGTGCTGCGCGGCGGTACGGCGGAGGCGGCCGAGGCGGCCGGGGCCCTGTGGGCGGTGGAGGGGGACGCCGGGGCGGTGCTGCCCGCGCTGATCGAGGGGCTGGGAGCCGCGGACGTGGACGCGCGGCGCGCGGCGGCGGAGGCGGTGGGCCGGCTGGGCGGGCGGGCGGCGGTGGCCGCGCCCCGGCTGCGGGCCCTGCTGCGCCACGAGTCACTGTGGCTGCGGGTGGACGCGGCGATCGCTCTGTGGGAGGTTTCCGGTCGTGCCGAGGAGTCCGTCCCGGTGCTGCTGGCGGCCTGGGCGCAGAACCCTCACGTCCGGGTCCGGGTGGCGGAATGCCTGGCGCGCATGAGGCCCGCCGGTGCAGGGTCGGACGCGGCACGCGTGCTGCTCACCGAGCTGACCTCCGTACGCCGTCACAACGCGCCGGACGGGGACCGCGGCAGCCACCACACGTACACCGACGAAAAGCTGCTCGCGCTCTGCCGCCGGGCGCTCCTGGGGAACACGGGGAAGGAACCCACATGATCATTTTCGGCACGCGAGGTTATCTGTACCAGCTGGCGGTCCTGACGCTGGTCTGCGGCTGGTGCGGGAACCCGGCGGCGCACACGCTGCGCAAGCGGGTCACGAAGTTCACGCTGTTCTTCGTGCCGCTGTTCCCGTTCTCGACGAAGTACGCCACGCAGTGCACGTTCTGCGGCGGCGAGCAGCGGATACCCAAGGAGCAGGCCGACCAGCTGCTGGCGCAGCACGTGGCCTCGCAGGACGGCAACCCGTTCGGACAGGCCCCGCAGCAGGGGTACGCGTCGGGGGCGCCGGGCCAGGGGCAGAACCCGTACCAGCAGTGACCGGCGCGTCCACGCCGACCGCACGTCAGCACGAAAGCCGACTGCACATCAGCACTAAATACGCATAAGGGACTTCCTTCCGAAATAGGGTCAGCAGGACGGTGCCGCGCGGGGACGCGCCACCGCCCATCGGCCCGTCCGTCCGGAACGGAGGAAGTCATGCGTCAGCGGCTGCCCGCCCTGGTGATCCTGGGCGCATCACTGCTGGCCGGCTGCGGCACCGGCGGGGAACTGCGGAGCGCGGGCCGGACCCCGGCCGCGATCGGCCCGGTGCGCCTGTGGCCGACGCTGCCGCCGGCGTCCGCCGCGCCCTACGACTACGGCGAGGGCGAGACCGCGCGCATCCCCGGCATCCGGGTCACCGGCGGCGACGTGCGCCGGCTGGACCCGGTGGCGGTGGTGCGCGCGGGCCTGAAGGTGCCGCCCGAGCGGTCCGACGTGGCCGACGAGCTGCCCGCGAAGACCGTCGACGCGATCAACGCCTGCCGCAGAGCGCCCGGCTCCTGCCCGGTGCTGCCGCCGTACTTCCGGGATCTCACGGGCGACGGCAGGGACGAGATGGTCCTCGCCGTCCGCATGCCGGGACGCCAGCTCTCCGTACGCGTCTACATGCCGGAGTCCGGCGGACTGACCCGCATCATGTCCACCTCGGACGCGGTCATCAGCGTCCAGCTCGCCGGCCGCGACCTCATCATGCGGGCGCCGTCGGCGATCACGGGGTACGAGTACCGCACGGCGTGGTCCTGGGACGACCGGCAGCGCGCGATGCTGCCGACGCAGGACGAGATCCTGCGCACCCGGGACGCCGGGCGGCGCACGCCGGTCCCGCGCCCCTCCGCACCGCGCACACCCCGGCCCACGGCCTCCGTCTCCGCGGAGCGCCGGTGAGCCGGCGGGCGGTCGCGGCGAGGCGGCGGCGCCGGCCGCGGCTGCCCGCCTGGACGGCGACGCTGACGTGGAAGGCCGCGGTGTTCATCACCGTGATGTGCTGCGTGCTCGCCGCGCTCCTCGGCGTCCTGGTGCACACCGCCGTCACCCGCCAGACGGTCGGTCACGCCCGCGAGAAGTCCCTCGCCCGGCTGACCGGGGTGTCGCGCGCCTACGAGGCGGGCGAGGCGCTGCCACCGCGTTCCGGGGTGGACCCGCCGGGGCTGCCGGGGGCACTGCGGGTGCTGGCGGCGGGCGGGCGGCGCGGCACGATGGTCGGCAGGTTCCTCGGGCGGCCGGTGATGTGGGCGGCCGCCCCGGCGGACAACGGGCGGGCGCTGGCCGCCTGGACCGACTACGGCCAGAGCGCCCGCACCATCAACGGCCTGGACGGGGCGATCATCGGCTCCTCGCTGCTGGCGATCGGCGCCACGCTGCTGGTCGGCGCCTTCGCCGTCACCCGGGTCACCCGGCGGCTCCACCAGACCGCCCGGGTGGCCCGGCGGATCGGGGCGGGCGACCTGGACGCCCGCGTCGACGACCCGCGCACGGCGGACCCGGCGCGCCGGCAGGACGAGGTCGCCGTCGTCGCGGGGGCGCTCGACACCATGGCTTCGGCGCTCCAGCGCAAGCTCCAGGCCGAACAGCGGTTCACCGCCGATGTGGCGCACGAGCTGCGGACCCCGCTGACGGGCCTGTCGGCCGCCGCCGAACTGCTGCCGCCGGGCCGCCCGTCCGAGCTGGTGCAGGACCGGGCCCGCGCCCTGCGCGCGCTGACCGAGGACCTGCTGGAGATCTCGCGCCTGGACACCGGTACCGAACACGTCGACCTGGACGTCCACGAACTGGCCCCGCTCGCCGCCCGCGTGGCGCGGGGCACCGGCACCGTGGTCGAGGTCACCGGGGAGCCGGTGCGCGTCGAGACGGACAAGCGGCGCCTCGAACGCGTCCTGGGCAACCTGATCAGCAACGCCCACCGGCACGGCAGGCCGCCCGTGGTGCTCACCGTCGACGGGCCGGTGGTGACCGTACGGGACCACGGCGACGGCTTCCCCGAGTACCTGAGGGCGGGCGGCCCGCAGCGCTTCCGCACCGAGGCCGGCGGCAAGGGGCACGGCCTCGGGCTGACCATCGCGGCCGGCCAGGCCGAGGCGATGGGCGCGGCCCTGACCTTCGGGAACGCGCCGGACGGCGGCGCGGTCGCCCGGCTGACGCTGCCTCACTACGTATCCCTGGACGGCGAAGCGCCATGAGCCGCCCGTACGCGCCGCCCCCGCACGTCACATAACCGACATAACGTCCGCGTCTTGCTACGTTGCGGGGCATGACCGCATCGACGGCGGACGCACCCCCGCCCGAGCTGCGCCTGCCCCGGCGGCGCGGCGTGGAACTCTCGCTCCTCATCGGGGCCGTCCTGATCTCCGTCTACGGCTACGCCGCGGTCGGACTGGCCCACGACGGGGCGGTCCCGCCCGATGTCGCGGGGTACGGCGGCGGTCTCGGGCTGCTCGCGCTGCTCGCCCATCTCGCGGTCCGGCTGCGCGCCCCGTACGCCGATCCGCTGCTGCTGCCCATCGCCGTCCTGCTCAACGGGCTCGGCCTGGTGCTGATCTACCGGCTCGACCTGGAGACCCCGGGCGAGCGGGCGGCGACGACCCAGCTGATCTGGTCCACGATCGGCGTCGCGTTCTTCATCGCCGTGGTGGCGTTCCTGCGCGACCACCGGGTGCTCCAGCGCTACGCGTACCTCTCGGTCGCCGCCGCGCTCGTCCTGATGATCGTGCCGATCTTCTTCCCGGCGGTGAACGGGGCGAAGATCTGGATCAGGATCGGCGGTTTCTCCTTCCAGCCCGGGGAGTTCGCCAAGATCCTGCTCGCGGTGTTCTTCGCCGCCTACCTCGCGGCGAACAGCAACGCCCTCGCGTACACCGGCCGCAAGATCTGGAGGTTCCAGCTGCCCACCGGGCGGGTACTCGGCCCGATCGTCGCGATCTGGCTGATCAGCGTCGGCGTCCTGGTCCTGGAACGCGACCTGGGCACCTCGCTGCTGTTCTTCGGCCTCTTCGTGATCCTGCTGTACGTGGCCACCGGGCGGCGCGGCTGGATCGCGGTGGGGCTGCTGCTCGCGGCGGTCGGCGCGTTCGTCGTCGGCTCGTTCGAACCGCATGTGCACAGCCGGGTGCAGGACTGGCTCGATCCGTTCGCCTCGATCGACGCCGGACGGGGGCCCGGACAGCTCGCCCAGTCGCTGTTCGCCTTCGCCGCCGGCGGGATGCTCGGTACGGGGCTCGGGCTCGGCCACTCCGTCCTGATCGGCTTCGCCGCCAAGTCGGACTTCATCCTGGCGACGGCGGGCGAGGAGCTGGGGTACACCGGTCTGACCGCGGTCTTCCTGCTGTACGCGCTGCTGGTGGCGCGCGGCTACCGGGCCGGGCTGGCCCTGCGCGACGCGTTCGGGCGGCTCCTCGCGATCGGCCTGGCCTCGATCCTGGCGCTCCAGGTCTTCGTGATCGCGGGCGGGGTGACGGGGCTGATCCCGCTGACCGGGATGGCGATGCCGTTCCTGGCGCAGGGCGGTTCTTCCGTGGTCACCAACTGGATCATCGTGGCGCTGCTGATCCGGGTCAGCGATCTCGCCCGCAGACCGGCGCCGGACGACGTGGAGACGGGGGTCGTGGCAGCGGTCCCGGCGGAGCGGCCCGGCGCGGAGGGCGAGCGGTGATCCGGTACATCCGGCACGCCGCCGCGTTCTGCCTGCTGCTGCTCGTGGCGCTGCTGGCCAACGCCGCCCGGGTCCAGGTCTTCGAGGCCGACGAGCTGGACGACAACCCGGCCAACCGGCGTACCACCATCGCCCGCTACGACGAGCCGCGCGGCAACATCCTGGTCGACGGCCGGCCCGTCACCGGCTCGAAGGACACCGGAGAGCAGCTCGCGTACGAACGGACCTACCGGTACGGGCCGCTGTACGCGCCGGTGACCGGCTACGCCTCGCAGACGTACGGCACCACGCTCATCGAGAACGCCGAGGACGACATCCTCTCCGGCACCGACCCGCTGCTCGCCCCGCTCCCGCTGTGGGGCGAGGTCAGCCGGACCCGTCAGCCCGGCGGCGACGTCGTCACCACGGTCCGGGACGCGATGCAGCGCGCCGCGTACGAGGGGCTGGGCAACCGGCGGGGCGCGGTCGCGGCCGTCGAACCGGCCACCGGGCGCGTCCTGGCGCTGGTCTCCACCCCCTCGTACGACCCCGAGCGGCTGTCCGGGACCGGCTCGTCCGTCACCGGTGCCTGGCGGGAGCTGAACGCGGCGGACAGCCGGCCCATGCTGAACCGGGCGATCCGGCAGACCTATCCGCCCGGCTCCACGTTCAAGATCGTGACGGCGGCGGCCGCGCTGGACGCGGAGGTCGTCACCGATCCGGACGCGGAGACCGACACCCCGTCCCCGTACGTCCTGCCGGGCACCTCGACCGTGCTGCCCAACGAGTCGCGCGGCTGCGAGAAGGCGTCGCTGGCGGACGCGATCCGGGTGTCCTGCAACACGGTGATGGCGCACCTGGGGGTGGAGGTCGGGCTCGACGGGATGGTGGAGGCTGCCGAGCGGTTCGGCTTCAACGACACCGGTCTGAAGGTCCCGTCCGGGGTGGCGAAGAGCAACTTCGACACGGACATGAGCGACGACCAGCTCGCGCAGTCCTCGATCGGCCAGTTCGACACCACGGCGACCCCGCTCCAGATGGCGATGGTCGCGGCGGCCGTCGCCAACGGCGGGGAGCTGATGTACCCGCACCTGGTGGAGCGGACGACCAAGCACGACGGCGCCACCGTGCACACCACGGGTTCGAAGTCGTACCACCGGGCCATGAACCCGCTGACGGCGACGCGGCTGCGGCAGATGATGATCGACGTCGTCCAGGACGGTACGGGCACCAACGCGGCGATCGACGGGGCGACGGTCGGCGGCAAGACCGGCACGGCCCAGCACGGCGTCGACAACTCCGACCTGCCGTACGCCTGGTTCATCTCCTGGGCGCAGGCGGACGGAGCGGCCCGCCCGGCGGTCGCGGTCGCCGTGGTCGTCGAGGACGCCGAGGCCGACCGCGCCGACATCAGCGGCGGCGGCAGCGCGGCCCCGATCGCCCGGGCCGTGATGGAAGCGGCCCTGGAAGACTGAGCCCATGGCCGATTCCGGGGAACTGCGCGAGGTGCTGGCCTCCATCGACCGCGAGGACCCCGGGCTCCGCGCCTTCCTCGACGTGTGGCACGAGGACGCGCTCGCCCGGCTCCCGGCCGCGTCCCGGCTGCCGCTGGCCGGGCTCCCCTTTGCGGTGAAGGGCCGCACCGGCATCCGCTCGTACGCGGCCCGGCGGCTGGTCGCGGCCGGCGGTGTCCCGGTCGGCTCGACCTCCGTGCCCGGTCCGGGGACGTACTGGAAGACATGGGGCCTCGGGCGGCACGGCCGTACGGTCAACCCCTGGCGCCCGGACCGGACTCCGGGCGGTTCGTCGGCGGGCTCGGCGGCGGCGGTCGCGGCGGGCCTGGTGCCGCTGGCGACGGGCAGCGACGGGGCGGGGTCGGTGCGCGTCCCGGCCGGCTGGTGCGGGGTGTTCGGGCTGAAGACGACGAACGGGCTGCTGCCCTCGCCGGACCGGACGGGCCTCGCGTCCGCCGGGGTGCTGGCGGCCTCGGCGGCGGAGGCGGAGACGTATCTGCGCTGCGTGCTGGACGACTACGCCCCGGCCCCGGCGCTGCTGCCGCTGTCCGCCGCCTACAGCCCGGACCTGGGGTTCGCGGAGACCGAGCCGGAGGTGGCGGCCGTGGTCGGGGAGGCGGTGCGGCGGCTGGTGGCGGCCGGGGTGGTGCGGCTCGCCGGGGGCGGCTGCGAGCTGCTGGACCCGGCGTCGGCCTGGTTCGCGGTGCGCGGCGGGGACGTACGGCCGTCGGAGGCGGAGGTGCGCGAGGAGAACGACCGCCGCCTGGACGCCTTCTTCGCCCGTACACCCCTGCTCCTGACCCCCGTCACGCCCAACCGTCCGCACGGGCACGAGGGCCCGGGCGAGGCCTACTCCACGGCGCTGACCTGGGCGTTCAACCTGAGCGGGCATCCGGCGGCAAGCGTGCCGGCCGGCTTCACGGCGGACGGCTGCCCGGCCGGCCTCCAGCTGGTGGCCGGCCGGGGGCGGGACGCCGAACTCCTGTGCGCGGCGCGGGCGGTGGAGCGTGTCCTGTCGCGCGGAGGCGGACCGTTCGCACAAGTACGCCTACCTCGCAGGTGAGTACGTGTACTCAGGGCGGCGCGGCCTCCGGGAGGGCAGCCTGGACTCCGACAGCCACCCCCCTGAAGGAGTGCCAGATGCGTACAGCCGGCCGTTCCCGTCGTCTGCGGACCACCGCCGCCCTCACCGTCGGCGGCGCGGTCCTCGCGCTGCTCACGTCCGCCTGCTCGACGGCGGACGCGGTCTGCGCCGGCGGCGAGTACCCGGTGCTGTACATCGGCAGCACCGGCAGCGCGTGCGTGAAGGACGGCCAGGAGCCGCCCAAGGGATACGCCCGCTACCCCGAGGGCAAGGTCCCGAAGCACGTCGACGACAAGTGGTGGACGTACTGGAACGAGCACAGCCTCGACAAGGACGGGAAGATCATCGAGGTCTCGCAGTAACGGCCGCCCGGAGCGGTCAGCCCGCCGTGCCGGCGCCGATCGGCTCGCGCATCTCCTTGCGGACCTGCGCGGCCTGTCGCGCCGCCTCGGCGAGGTCGACCTCGGCCGGGTCCTGGAGCGCGGTCTCGGCGGTGACGACGGCGACGAGGGCACCCGTGTTGTCGTCGCTCCAGGCGCACATCGGCAGCGTGCTGCCGCCTATCCCGTTCTCCTTCGACCGCACGACCTCGCAGGCGACGGTGATCCCGTAGCCGGCGGGCGTGAACTCCCGGGCCGGTACGGCCACGGTCACCCCGTCGGCCTCGGCGGCCCCCTCCAAGATCTTGTCGCGGGCGAACTTCGGCGACTTGATGCGGCCCCACATGCCGGACACGATGACCGTGCCGCCGCTCTTCGACGTGTACTGCGCAACCACCGCCTTCGCGTCGCGGATGGACGGGTCGTACGTCTCTTCGACCTCCTTGCCGTCCGTCGCCGAGGTGTCCGCCTGGAGGGTGTACTCGTCGTTCAGCAACGTCTTCCGCACGGTCAGCCTGTACTCCGCCGGCGGGAACGCCTTCGTCCCCGGCAGCTTGCCGTCGTCCGCCGCGCCCACCAGCCGCGAGACCCCGAAGGCGATCCCGCCCGCCACCACGAGCGCCCCGACGACGACCCCCACGATCAGGCCCGTCCGGGTCCGGCGCGGCGGCGGGAACCCCGGTCCGCCGGGCACCGTGCCCCAGGGCTGGGGCACGGGCGGCTGCGGGTACCCGTAGGGCTGCTGCTGTCCCGGTCCCGGCTGCTGGGCGTACGGATTCGGCTGGTGCTGCGGCGGCCCGCAGGGGCCCTGGGGCGCACCGTACGGACCCTGCGGGGGCGGGGGCGTGGTCATGGCGCCCAAGTTACGGCATGGGCGCGAACACGCTTTCTACCGCCGGTGCGGGCCCGTCAGGCGTCCGTACCGCCCTGGGCTATCGCCTCTGCCACCTCCGCCACGCGCTCCTGCTCCTCCGCCGCGAAGCGGTCCTTGTCCAGTTGCTCGGCTATCTCCTCGTCCTGGGCCATGAGCAGATCCAGGTTGGAGTCGCCGAGTTCGAGGACGCCCATGTCGACGTACGCCTTCTGCAGCCGTTCGCCCCACAGGCCGATGTCCTTGACGCACGGGACGATCCGGCTGAACAGCAGCTTGCGGAAGAGCTGGAGGAATTCGGAGTGCTCCGAGAGGTCCTTCGCCTGCTGCTTGCCGATGCCGAAGTTCTCCAGGACCTCGACCCCGCTGAGACGGTCGCGCATCAGGTAGCAGCCCTCGATGACGAACTCCTCGCGCTCGCGCCGTTCCGCGTCGCTGAGCTGCTTGTAGTAGTCGCGCAGCGCCATCCGCCCGAAGGCGACGTGGCGGGCCTCGTCCTGCATCACGTACGCCAGGATCTGCTTGGGCAGCGGCCGGGTCGTGGTGTCGCGGATCATGCCGAACGCGGCGAGCGCCAGGCCCTCGATGAGGACCTGCATGCCGAGGTAGGGCATGTCCCAGCGGGAGTCGCGCAGGGTGTCGCCGAGCAGGCCCTGGAGGCTGTCGTTGACCGGGTAGAGCATCTGCACCTTCTCGTGCAGGAACCGGCCGTAGATCTCGGCGTGCCGGGCCTCGTCCATGGCCTGGGTGGCGGAGTAGAACTTGGCGTCCATGTCGGGGACGGACTCCACGATGCGGGCGGCGCAGATCATCGCGCCCTGCTCGCCGTGCAGGAACTGGCTGAACTGCCAGGCGGTGTAGTGCTTGCGCAGCTCGCCCCGGTCCTTCTCGGTCATCTTCGCCCAGTGCGGGGTGCCGTACAGCGTGAGCGCCTCGTCGGGGGTGCCGAGCGGGTCGGACGGGTCGACCTCCAGGCTCCAGTCGATGCGCTTGTTGCCGTCCCACTGCTTGTCCTTGCCCTTCTGGTACAGGGCGAGAAGGCGCTCACGGCCGTCGTCGTAGTCCCAGCTGAAGCGGGCGGCGCCCGACGCGGGCACCGTCCACAGCGGTTCGTCGGGGGCGGTGGTGTAGAGGTCGTGGGTCGACACGGACGGCTCCTTCGCCTCGCGAATGCCGGGAAGTCGGCGGGCTCCCCGCTCAGTTGGCAGGTTCACACGCTGGTAGACGCCCGGTCAACAAGTCCGGCACAAGGGATTGACGGCCTTGCTGACAAGCAGTCTCATAAAGGGTGACCGCCGGTAACCCATGTGTGAGGTGCCTCCAGCCATGACGACCGTCTCCGAAAACGACCTTCAGACGCTCCGCGACGCCCTCGGCCCGCTCCGCGGCCGCGAACAGATCGCGGAACGGCTGCTGGAGGCCTCGGCCAAGCACTCCTTCGACCCGGACAAGGAGCTCGACTGGGACACCCTGCCCGAGGACGGCAAGTGGTTCTGGCCGCCGGAGCTGATCTCCCTCTACGACACCCCGCTGTGGAAGCGCATGTCGCACGACCAGCGGCTCGAACTCGCCCGGCACGAGGCGGCCTCGCTCGCCTCGCTCGGCATCTGGTTCGAGATCATCCTCATGCAGCTGCTCGTACGGCACATCTACGACAAGCCCGCGACCAGCAGCCATGTCCGCTACGCGCTCACCGAGATCGCCGACGAGTGCCGGCACTCGATGATGTTCGGCCGCATGATCACCTGGGGCGACGGGCCCACGTACGCCGTGCCGCGCAGGTACCACAACATGGCGCGCGTCCTCAAAAGCGTGTCCACGACGCCCGGTTCGTTCGCCGGGACGCTGCTCGGCGAGGAGATCCTCGACTGGATGCAGCGGCTGACCTTCCCCGACGAGCGCGTCCAGCCCCTGGTGCGCGGCGTGACCCGCATCCACGTCATCGAGGAGGCCCGTCACGTCCGCTACGCCCGCGAGGAACTGCGCCGCCAGATGGTCACCGCGCCCCGCTGGGAACGCGAACTGGCCCGCGTCAGCTGCGGACAGGCCGCCCGCGTCTTCTCCGTCTGCTTCGTCAACCCGCAGGTGTACGAGAACGTCGGGCTGAACCGCCACGAGGCCGTCGCCCAGGTGAAGGCCAGCGGACACCGCGCCGAGGTCATGCAGACGGGCGCCAGGCGGCTGACCGACTTCTTCGAGGACATCGGCGTCCTGAACGGCGTCGGACGCAGGCTGTGGAAGAGCTCGGGCCTCCTGGCCTAGCGGTGGCAGCCCTTAGTCTGGGCGGTATGACCCCTGCCGCAGCCGCGCCGCCCAGCCGTGCGTACCGAAGGCTCAGCGTCGAGGAGCGGCGCGCCCAGCTGCTGGCAGCGGCGCTCACGCTCTTCGCCCACCGGGCCCCCGACGAGGTCTCGCTCGACGAGGTCGCGACGGTGGCCGGGGTGTCGCGCCCGCTGGTCTACCGCTACTTCCCCGGCGGGCGCCAGCAGTTGTACGAGGCGGCGCTGCGGTCCGCCGCCGAGCAGCTGAAGCTGTGCTTCGCCGAGCCCGCCGAGGGTCCGCCGACCGAGCGCGTCACGCGCGTCCTCGACCGCTACCTGGCCTTCGTCGACGAGCACGACGCCGGCTTCAGCGCCCTGCTCCGGGGCGGCAGCGTCGCCGAGACGTCCCGGACGAGCACCATCGTCGACGAGGTTCGGCGCGCGGCGGCCGAGCAGATCCTGTTCCACCTCGGCCAGGACGAGCACAGCGAACCCGCGCCCCGCATGAGCATGATGGTCCGCACCTGGATCGCGGCGGTCGAGGCGGCCTCGCTGATCTGGCTCGACGAGGGCAAGCGGCCGGACGCGGCCGAGCTGCGCGACTGGCTGGTCGACCAGTTCATCGGCCTGCTGGCCATCACCTCGGCCTCGGACCCGCAGACCGCCGCCGCCGTGGCCGCGCTGCTCCCGCTGGAGGCCGTGGAGGGCCCGGCCGGCCGGCTGGCGGACCGGCTGGCCCCGCTGGTGCGCGTCGCCGCGCATCTGCTGCCGGCCGACTGACCGGTTGCGCGGGGCCGACCGCGCGATCGGTCAGACTGGCCCGGTGAGAAGTGAGAACACCGCCTTCGTCGGCGGCCCGCTGGACGGCCGGGTGCTGCCCGTCCTCACCGGCGCGACCGGCCACCCGCCCAAGTGGTACGAGGTCCCGGTACCGGACGCCGCCGGCGGACCGCCCACCGTGTACGCGTACCGCAGGGCCCCGGCCGGGTACTCCAAGCGGCTGCACCTGCAACGGGGTTGGGTCTACGAGTACGCCCCCGAAGGACGCGAGCGGCACCGGCCGCGGTGGCCGTGGTCCAAGCCGGGGGCCGGTGGCGGGCGGAGCCCCGAGGAACCGCCCCACTAGGATCGGTCGTCCGGTCCAGGGAAGGCCGGACCGGTTACGAGGGGGGATGCGCCATGGAGGCGCCGCGTCAGGACGATCCAGGCCGTTTCGGGCCGTACACCGTGCTGGCGCGCCTGCGCGAGACGGCCTCCTCGGTGCAGTACCTCGCACGCGGTGAGGCCGGGACCGACCTCGTCGTCGTCACCGCGGCCCGCCCCGCGCTCGCCGCGCTGCCCGCCTTCCGGCGCCGCTTCGAGGCCGAGACGCGCATCGCGGACCGGCTGGCCGGCGGCTGGGTCGCGGAGCTGCTGGAGACCCCCGCCGAGGGCTCCGGCGAGGACGAGGGACCGTGGACCGCGTCGCCGTACGTGCCCGCGCTGACCCTGGCCGAGGCCATCGAGGCCTCGGGGCCGCTGCCCGAGCGTGCCGTGCGGATACTGGGCGCCGGCCTCGCCGAGACGCTGTCCCGGGTGCACGCCACCGGGGACGTCCTCCAGGGCCTCTCCCCCCGCACCGTGCTGCTCGCCGAGGACGGCCCCCGGCTCACCGCGTTCGGCCCGCTGGGCGCGGCGGCCGAGGCGGAGGCGGGCGAGGGCGGCCGGCTCTCCGTGCGGCTCGGCTATCTGACGCCGGAACAGCTCGCGGGCGAGGCGGCGGGTCCCTCGTCCGACCTCTTCGTGCTCGGCCTGCTGCTCGCGTACGCGGCGACCGGAAGCACCCCGCTGGCGGCCGGCGACCCGGCCGGTGCCGCCGAGCGCATCGCCGCGGGCGACCCCGAACTCGACGACGTCCCGGACTCGTTGCGCGACCTGGTCGCCCGGTGCCTGGCGAAGGATCCGGCGGACCGCCCCACGGCGGGGACGGTCGCCGCCGAACTGGCCCTGGAGGGTGCGGCGGCCCTCGCGGCCGGCGGCTGGCTCCCCGACCGGCTCGCGGCGGACGTGACCGCGCAGGGTGTCGCGGCGCACCGGCTGGCGGCGGAACCCCGGCCGGGCGAGGCCGCGCCCGACGTCCGGGACGCCGTACCGCCCGTGCCCGCGTGGCAGGAGCCGGCCGGGGCGTCCGAGCCGGTCCTCGACACCCGTACGACGCAGCTCAAGGCCCTCGGGCACCAGCCCGCGCAGCCCGCCCAGCCCGCGCAGCCCGCCGCCCCGTGGCCGAACACGGAGACGTACCAGCCGCAGCAGCCGTACGCCCCGCAGCCCCAGCTCCAGGCGCAGGCCCAGCCTCAGCCTTCGCAGGCGCAGTTCCCGCAGGCGCCGCAGCCGCTGCCCGTGCCCCCGGCGCCGGTCCCGGCCACCGCGCCGGCCCCCGGGCCCCGGCGGGGCGGTCTCGACCGGCGGGCGCTGCTGTTCGGCGGCGCCGCGGGCCTGGCCGGCCTGCTGATCGGCGGGGGTGCGGTCTACGCGACCGGGTCCGGCGACGACGCGAAGGCGGCCCCCGAGGACCCGAAGCCCGCGCCCAGCAAGGCCGGGCCCACCCTGGCCGGGACGGCCCCGCAGCCGCGCTGGATCTACACCCACCCGGAGGGCGAGCCCGCACCGCTGACCGCCGCGCTCTGGAAGGACCGGCTGCTGGTGCTGACCGACGAGAAGCGGGCGAGCGCGGTGGACCTGCGCACCGGGCGCCGGGCCTGGGCGAGCGAGGACGGCGCCGGGGGCCGGGCCGCGCTGCCCGTCGACGACGAGCACTGCTTCGTGGCGGGCCGGGACACCTTCTTCTGGATCTCCGTGAAGGACGGCAAGGTCGCCCACCGGCTGGCCTGCGCCGACGGTTTCGAGGACGCGCCGGGGCTCAAGCTCGGCACCCTGGTCGGCGCGGACGCGACGAGCATCTGGTTCACCGCCGCGCACACGGTGACCGTCAAGGCCCCCAAGCCCAAGAAGGGCAAGAAGCGCGGCAAGGACAAGAAGGTCGTCAAGTCGTACCTGTTCGCGTACGACGTCGCGCAGCGCAAGGAGCTGTGGCGGACCGGGCTGCCCACCGGCCGCGGCGACGTCGCGCCCGCGTACCGGATGGTCGCGGTCCGCCCGGACTCCGTGGTCGTGCAGCAGCGCCCGTCGTCCCTCACACCCGCGCAGGTGAAGGCCGCCAAGAAGAAGTCGCGGTTCAGCAGCTACGACCGGAAGACCGGCAAGCTCCAGTGGACCAAGGCGTTCGGCGGCGTCGGGCTCGACGCGGCGGCCGTGGGCGACGAGGACGGCACGCTGTACGCGGCGGAAGGCACCGGTCTGCGCGCCTTCGGGACGGCTGACGGCAAGGCGAAGTGGGCACTGAAGGGCGGACGCGGCTCGGTCTACGGGCCCTCGGTCCCGGCGGAGGGCGTGCTGCACACCACCAACGTCAACCAGGAGGTCGGCGCCGTCGACCCGGCGAGCGGGAAGCCGCGGTGGCAGCGGTCCACGGAGGCGGCGCCCGACTCGGCGGCCCCGCAGATCGCCGTCAGCGGCTCCGGCGACACCCTGCTCGCGGCCGGAGCCGGCCAGGTCACCGCATTCGCGGCGGCCGACGGCAAGCGCCTGTGGAAGTTCCAGGACATCGGCAACCAGGACCCCGCGGGTGAGACCGTCACCGCCGGCTACCAGGTACTGGCGTACGACAGGACGGCGGTCGTCCGGCGCGGGCGCACGGTCTACGCGTTCCCGGTCGCCTGAGCGGTGGGCCGGCCGGTCGCCCGGCCGGCGGCCCGAGCGGTCGCCCGGCCTGTGGGCCGACCGGCGGCCTGACCCCACCCGCACCCACCCGGCGTACGGGCCGCCGCCTTCCGGGCGAATCCGGAGGCGGTGGCCCGTCGCCACGCCCGCGGGTTCTTGCATCACCCCCCGCCACGGGTGAGCGTATGGACGAATTGCGCTCACTCATGGGGTAGTCGCACGATTCACCCCGATTTCGGAGGTGATGACATGTCGTCGGGCACCCTGGTGCGTTCCTTCGGTACGGCGGCCCTGGCCGCCGTCGTCGTGGTCTCCCCGGCCACCGCGGTCGCGGCCCCCTCGCCCGCGCCCGCCGTCCCCGGCGCCCCGGCCGGCGGTGTCGCCGGGCTGCTGAGCGAGCTGCAACGGCTCTACCAGCAGGCCGAAGAGGCCACCGAGGCCTACAACGGCACGGCGGCCGAGCTGAAGAAGCGGGCCGCACGGGCGAAGAAGCTGGACGCCGCCCTCGTCACCGCCCGCCGTTCGCTGGCCGACAGCCGCGACGCCGCCGGGCAGCTGGCCCGCGAGCAGTACCAGGGCCGGTCCGAACTCTCCGCGTATCTGCGGCTGCTGCTGATGCGCGACCCCGAGGCCGCCCTGACCCAGGGCCAGGTCATCCAGCGGCTGGCCGCCGGGCGGGCGGCGAGCGTGCGGCGGCTCGGCACGGCCGAGAAGCGGGCCGACGAGCTGGCGAAGGAGTCCCGCAAGGTGCTGGCCGAGCAGCGGACGCTCGCCGCGCGCAAGAAGAAGGACCGCGACACCGTGCGGACCCGGCTGAAACAGGTGGAGGCGAAGATCGCCACGCTCTCGGCGGACCAGCTCGACGAGGTCTCCGGCCTGGCCCGGAAGAACACGGACAAGGCTCAGGACGCCCTGGTCGCCTCCGGGGCGCTCTCCTCGTCCCGGCCGCCGACCGCCCAGGGCGGCCAGGCCGTCGGGTACGCGGTCCGGCAGATCGGCAAGCCGTACGTGTGGGGCGCCGAGGGCCCCGGTTCCTTCGACTGCTCCGGGCTGACCTCGCAGGCCTGGGCGAGCGCCGGCCGCGTCATCCCGCGCACCTCGCAGGAGCAGTGGCGGCAGCTGACCCGGGTCCCGATGAACGCGCTGCGCCCCGGCGACCTGGTGGTCTACTTCCCGAAGGCGACCCATGTGGCGCTGTACATCGGCAACGGCCTGGTGGTGCAGGCGCCCCGCCCCGGCACCAGCGTGAAGGTGTCGCCCGTGGCGTCCAACCCGGTGCTCGGCGCGGTCCGGCCCGACCCGGACGGCTCGCCGCTGGCCTCGTACGAGGGCCCCGAACTCCCCGACGGAGCGACGGACGGCTCCGACGAGGGGTACGGGGCCTCGTCGGCCCCGGCCTCGTGACGGCCGGGACCGGAGGGGCGCGGGGTCAGGCGGCCGGGCCCGCCACCGAGGCGAGGTAGGCGTTCGTCTTCTCCGGCTCGAAGAAGAAGTTCTCGAAGTCCGCCGGGTCGTTGAAGCCGTTGGCGAACCGGTCCGCGACGGGCTGGAGCTGCCCGGCGGCGCCGATCAGGTTCAGCACGTGCTCCGGCGGGACGCCGAGCATCGCGTTGGTCCACTTGGTGACGTGCTGGGCGGTGTCCCAGTAGCGGTCGAAGGTGGCCTGCATCCACGCCTCGTCGAACGCGCGGTCGCCGTGCTCGACGATCGCGTTCAGGTAGGCGTCGGCACACTTGGACGCCGAGTTCGAGCCCTGGCCGGTGATCGGGTCGTTGGCGACGACCACGTCCGCGACGCCGAGCACCAGACCGCCGCCGGGCAGCCGGCCGACCGGCTTGCGGACGGTGGGGGCATACCGGCCCGCGAGGGTGCCGTTGGCGTCGGTCAGCTCGACCTTGGTGGCGCGGGCGTACTCCCAGGGCGTGAACCGCTCCATCAGCTCCAGCGTCTTCGCCAGGTGCTCGGAGGGGTCCTTGATGCCCTGGAACGCGTCGAGCGGCCCGCCGGGGACGCCCTCCCAGAACAGGATGTCGGCGCGGCCGGAGGTGGTCAGGGTCGGCATCACGAAGAGCTCGCCGACGCCCGGGACCAGGTTGCAGCGGACCGCGTCGAACTCCGGGTGCTCCGGGCGCGGGCCCATGCCGTGCACGTACGCGACGGCCAGCGCGCGCTGCGGGGCGTCGTACGGTGAACGAGCCGCGTCCCGGCCGAACATCGAGACCAGCTCGCCCTTGCCGGCCGCGACCATCACCAGGTCGTAGGTGCGGGAGAAGTAGTCCAGGTCGGAGACGGCCGCGCCGTGGATGACGAGCTGCCCGCCGCGCTGGGCGAAGGTCTCCATCCAGCCGGCCATCTTGACGCGCTGGTCGACGGACTGCGCGTACCCGTCGAGCTTGCCGACCCAGTCGACGGCGCGCGAGGAGTCGGGGGCGGCGACCGAGACGCCGAGGCCCTCGATGCGCGGGGCCTGCGACTCCCAGAAGTTGAGCTGGAGGTCCCGCTCGTGCTGGAGCGCGGTGTGGAACATGCACTGCGTGGACATGACCCGGCCGGAGCGGATCTCGTCGGCGGTGCGGTTGGACATCAGGGTGACTTCGTACCCCTTGGACTGCAGTCCGAGGGCGAGCTGGAGCCCGGACTGACCGGCTCCGACTATCAGTATCTTCCGCATCGCGGTTCTCCGTTGTGTGGTGCTGAGGGGGCTACGCGGGGGTGGCGTCGAGGGCGTGGCCGACGAGGGCCAGCAGGGACTCGACGACCGTGATCCTGTTGCGCGCGTCCATGATCACTATCGGCACGTGCGCGGGTACGGTCAGGGCCTCCCGGACGTCCTCGGCCTCGAAGCCCGGCGTTCCCTCGAAGTGGTTGACGGCCACGATGTACGGCAGCCCGCAGCTCTCGAAGTAGTCGAGGGCGGGGAAGCAGTCGGCGAGGCGGCGGGTGTCGGCCATGACGACGGCACCGATCGCACCGCGCACCAGGTCGTCCCACATGAACCAGAACCGCTGCTGGCCCGGCGTGCCGAACACGTACAGCACGAGGTCGTCGTCGAGCGTCAGCCGGCCGAAGTCCATGGCGACCGTCGTGGTGGCCTTGTCCGGGGTGGCGCTGAGGTCGTCGGTGTCCTCGCTGGCCCGGGTCATCATGGCCTCGGTCTGGAGCGGGGTGATCTCGGAGACCGCGCTGACGAACGTCGTCTTGCCGACGCCGAAGCCGCCCGCGACCACGATCTTCGTGGCGATCGGGGCCCGGGTGCGGTCCAGCTGCCAGGGCTGGAGCTTCTCCTCGGGCTGGTCCTCCGGGCCGGGCTGCCGCGGTGCGAACAGCGACTCAGAGACGGCGGAGTCCATCGAGCACCCTTTCGAGCAGTGCGCGGTCGGGCTGGCCGGTGCCGTGCCCCGTCCCGTACACGCGGATCTTTCCCTGGTCGGCCAAGTCGCTGAGCAGCACCCTGACCACGCCGAGCGGCATCTTCAGCAGCGCGGAGATCTCCGCGACCGTGCGCATCCGCCGGCAGATCTCGACGATGGCCCTCAGCTCCGGCATCACCCGGGAGGCCAGGTTGCCGTTGGTGAGTTCGCGGCGCTCCTCGGGGGCCTCGAGCGCGGCGACGAACGTCTCGACGAGCAGGACGTGCCCGAAGCGGGTGCGGCCGCCGGTCAGCGAGTACGGGCGGACCCGTGCGGGCCGTTTGCCGGCCCCTCGTACGGGGAGCTTGCGGGCGGGTCCGGCAGCGGCGTGGCTCACTGGGTGCTCTCCATCGATTTGCGCAGTTCACTGCGGAGTTCGGGGGTGAGTACGTGTCCGGCACGGCCGACGAACAGCGCCATGTGGTACGCGATGACGCCCATGTCGCAGTCGGGGGCGGCGTGCACGCCGAGCAGCGATCCGTCGCTGATCGACATGACGAAGACGCTGCCCTCCTCCATGGCGACCATGGTCTGCTTGACGCCGCCGCCCTCCATGAGCTTCGCGGCGCCGACGGTGAGGCTGCCGATGCCGGAGACGATGGTCGCCAGGTCGGCGCTGGAGCCGCGCGGTCCGCTCCGCGGGGCCTCCGACTCGGCGGCGGCGTGGTGGCCGGGGTCCGAGGACAGCAGCATCAGGCCGTCGGACGAGACGACGGTGACCGAGTGGACCCCTGGCACCTCCTCCACCAGATTGCTCAGCAGCCAGTGCAGGTTCCGGGCCTCGGTGCTCAGCCCGAATGTGCTGGGCGCAGTCAACTGCGTGCCTCCTCGACTGTGTCCCCCGTCTCTCCGGTCCGGCCGTCGGTACGGCCTGCCGGCTCGGCGTGCTCGGTACGTGTGGTGCTCGCGGTGCCCGCGTCATCGGCCAGCTCGGCCTCGACGTCGCGGCGGCCGTCCTTGGCGCCCTGGTGGAAGCCGCCGAGCCGGCGCCGCAGGGCCTCCTTGTCGACGCTCCCCCGCCGTTCGGCGGCGGGCGCCCCGGCGGGCCGGACGACCTTGGGCGTCCGCTTGGGCAGCCCCTTGCCGGTGACGGCCTCGGCCTCGGGCCTGCGGGGGGCGGGGACGGTCTCGGGGCGCTCGGCGGTGGCCGGGGCGGCCGCCGCGGGGAGCTGCGGGGCCGGGTCCGCGTGCGGGGCCTGGTCGGCGGCGCGCTCATGGCGGTCGGGGCCGATGGCGTACGGGCCGGCGACGGTGGCGTCCTCCGTCCGCGGCGGCCTGGGGAGGCGGACCTGAAGGGTGCGCTCGGGGTCGTGGGGCGTGTCCGTGTCCGGCTGGGGGGTGGCCTCGGGGTCCGGGGCGGGCCCGGGGTGCGGGGCGGTGGCCTCGGGGTCCGGGGCAGGCCCGGGGTCCGGGGCGGTGGCCTCAGGGGCCTCGGGGGGCACGGGGGCCTCGGGGGCCGCATCAGCCTCCGGGGCCTCCGGGGCCACTGGCGCCTCGGTGACCTCAGGGGTCACCGGCGCCTCAGGGGTCACCGGCGCCTCAGGGGTCACCGGCGCCTCAGGGGTCACCGGCGCCTCCGGCGCCACGGGCGGCTTCGCCGCCCCCGCGAGGGCTCGCTCCGCCGCCGCGATCATCGGGTCGTCGGAGGTGGAAGCGGCGCGGCCCGGCAGGGTGTTGGAGTTGGCCTCGGCGACCGAGCCCGGCAGGTTGAGCGTGGGCGCGTCGCCGGGGGCGGTGACCGGCGGGGGCGTCGCGGCCGGGAGGGCCTTGGGCAGCAGGGCCTCCGGGAGCACGACGACCGCGGTCACCCCGCTCCCCTTCTGGTCGCGCAGCTCCACCCGTACGCCGTGCCGGGCGGCGAGCAGCGAGGTGACCTGGAGGCCGAGTCCGGCCCCGTCCGCGTTCTGCTCGCCGGCCTCGAAGAGCGTCGGGTCGGCGAGGCGGGTGTTCAGCTCGCCCATCCGTACGGAGGACATGCCGATGCCCTCGTCCTCCACGGAGAGCATCACCTCGCCGCTCTCCAGGAGCCAGCCGGAGAGCTGGACGTGGGAGTCGGGCGGGGAGAACGAGGTGGCGTTCTCCAGGAGTTCCGCGACCAGGTGGCTGAGGTCGTCGGCGGCGAACCCGGCGACCTGGGCGTGCGGCGGGAGCGACTGGATGGTGACCCGCTCGTACCGCTCGATCTCGCTGACGGCGGCGCGCAGGACGTCGACCAGCGGGATCGGGCCCGGGTGGCCGTGGCCGTGGTCCGCACCGGCGAGGACCAGCATGTTCTCGCTGTGGCGGCGCATGACCGTGGCCATGTGGTCCAGCTTGAAGAGCGTGCCGAGCCGTTCCGGGTCCTGCTCGCGCTCCTCCAGCGACTCGATGACGCCGAGCTGCCGCTCGACGAGGCCGAGGGTGCGCAGCGAGAGGTTGACGAAGGTGTGGTGGACGGTGTTCTTCAGCTTCTCCAGCTGGGCCGTCAGGTCGGCCGCGCGCACCTGGAGTTCGGCGCGCTGGACCGTGAGCGCCTCGCGGCCGGCGATCAGCTCGGCGCGCTCGGTCTCCAGCTTCTCGAAGCGCCCGTTGAACTCGGTGAGCAGTCCGTGCAGCCGGCCGTGCAGGGCGTTGATGGAGCGGACGACCTGGGCGAACTCGTCGTTGCGGCCGGTGTAGCGGACCGGTTCGGCGGTGGCGGGTTCGGCGGCGAGCCGGGCCGCGCCGATCCGCAGCACGGCGAGCGGCTGGGTCAGGGTGCGGGCGACGGCGGTGGAGACGGCGACGGCCACGAGCAGGCAGCCGCCGAGGAGCGCGATGCGCAGTTCGAGCGCGGTGACGTCGTCGTCGCGGAGCTGTTCGAGGCGCTGGACCTGGGTGGTGCCGAGCGCGGCCTCCACGGAGCGCATCCGGTCGACGCGTGCGGAGAGGGCCGCCGAGACCTTCTTGTCGCTGACCTTCAGGTCGTCGTCGGACAGCTCGGGGCGGTCGGTCAGCTCGGCGAGGTACTTCTCGGCGCTGTTGACCTCGGGTCCGGTGACGGTGGAGGACAGCTTGTCGCGGGCGGTGGCGCCGGCTGCCTGGTCGAAGTCGGCGAGGGCGGAGAGTTCACCGACCCGGGCCTGCTGGGCTGCGGCGCTCAGCGCGTCGCGGGTGCGGTCCTCCTTGGTCTCGCCCTCGTCCTGGGGCTGGAGCGGGAGGCCGGTGAACGGGTCGATCCGAGGGGTCTCCGGCTCCGGCCGGGGCACGGCGAGCGCGGCGAGCAGCAGCCCGCGGGCGGCGGATGCCTGTTCGGTGGCCCGGCCGAGCGCCTGCGGGGTGCGGGTCGCGTCGGCGGCGCGCGGCGGGGTGGAGCGGGCGAGTTCGTCGGCGAGGCCGTGGAGCTTGGCGATGACCTCGGAGTACGCCTGGTGGGCCTCCAGCGCCGTGCCCTTGCCGCTGACCGCGTCCCGGCGCAGCGAGGGGATGGTGGACAGGTCGCGCAGCAGGTCGGCCGGGGCCGCCTCGCGGATCTCGTCCACCTGCTGGTCGACGCGGGCGCCCCGGTTGCCCGGCTCGCCCTTGCGGCCGCCGGCGATGTACGTGGTGACCTCGTCGCGCTCGTCGGCGAGGGAGTGGGCCAGGGTGATCGCCTGCTGGTTGAGCTCGGCGAGGGTGACCAGGTGCTGGGAGTCGGTGAGGTCGGACGAGGCGGCGAGCACGGCCGGTGTCCCCGCCGCTATGACGGTGATCCCGACGACGGCGACGCCCGCGATCAGCCGGTTGCGGACGCGTACGGTGCGACCGCCCTCGGCCGGGGCCGTCGGCGCCGCTCCGGAACCGCTGTTGCTGCCGCCCTTGCTCCGAGGCCGCTTCTTCTGCACCGGTGCTCGCAATCTTGACTCGTCCGCCCTTGAAGCAGAGGTGACGCACGGTCACATGAACGAGCGTCCCGCCCCCTGGTACGGCCCCGACCATTCCAGTGCTTTTCAGGAGGGGGCGCGCATCAACCGCTCCGCCACACGAACGAGTGAACATCACTCCCGAGTTGGCGAACAAGTCTCCCCAGCGGGCTCCGGCGCCATGCGCGGACACCGGCTGGAACTTCCGGGCGGGCTTTGGCAGGATGCCCGCCCGCACCCCGGCGCGGAGTGATTCCTTCCGCCCCCGCCGACCTTCTGACCTGCTGGTACGCACCAATCCCGGTACCGTGCAGGCACGGTGAAGGCATCGTGCAGACTGGCCGCATGCGTATCGAACTCGCGACCGCCGCCGGTGCTCCCGATCGCCCGAACGAGGACTGGACGGCCACCGTCCTCCCTGCGTCCGGTCGGGGCGGAGGGCTGGTGCTGCTCGACGGCGTCACCCCGCCTCGGGGCGACGCCGGTTGTGTGCACTCGGTTCCGTGGTTCACCGCGCGGCTGGGCGGGGCGCTGGTCGAACTGTCCGGTTCGCGACGGGATCTGACCTTGCGGGAGATCCTCGCGGAGTCCATCCGGCGCACCGCGGACGCCCACCGCCCCACGTGTGACCTTTCTCACGTACGTACCCCACAGGCGACCGTCGTCGTGGTGCGTTGGGACGAGGCCGGGATCGAGTACCTGGTGCTGTCCGATTCGGTGCTGCTGCTGGAGTCGCCGGACGGGGAGGTCCGCGCGGTCCTGGACGACCGGCTCGACCGGCTGCCGCGGGAGCTGCTGGTGTCGGAGGCGGTGGCGGACGCCCGGGCGCGCAACAAGGAGGGCGGCTTCTTCACGGCCGCCGCCGACCCGGCCGTGGCGGAGCGGGCGGTCACGGGGCGGGCGCCGCGCGCCGGTGTGCGGGCGCTGGCGGCGATGACGGACGGGGCGAGCCGCTGGACGGAGATGTTCGGCGAGGGCGACTGGTCGGCGTGCCTCGGGGTGCTGGACAAGGAGGGCCCGCAGGGGCTGATCGACCGGGTCCGCGCCCTGGAGGCCGCGGACACGGAGCGTGAGCACGTGCGCGGCAAGACCCACGACGACGCGACGGCGGTCTACGCCCGGCTGTGAGGCGTCCGGCGCCCTCTCAGTCCTCGGCGCGGGCGTTCAGCTGATGCAGCAGCCGGGCCAGTTCGGCCACCTCGGCGCGGTCCCAGTCGGCGAGCTTGCGGACGTAGCGGTCACGGCGGGCGTCGCGGACGCTGCGGAATCGGGCGAGGCCCTCTTCAGTGAGGTGGACGAGGAAGGCGCGCCCGTCGGCGGGATCGGGCTCCCGGGCCACCAGTCCGAGGCCTTCGAGGGCGCGGAGTTGACGGCTCATGGTGGCCTTGCCGACCCCGAAGTACGCGGCGAGATCGGTGGCCCGCTGCCGCCCCGCGGATTCCAGGCGTACGAAGAGGCCGTAGGCGGCCGCCTCCAGTTCGGGGTGCACCTCGCGGGCCATCTCCCCGGAATTGGCCCGCGCGCGCCGCAGGAAGACGGCCAACTCCAGCTCCAGGGCGAGGAATTCGTGGTCCACACCACTTCCTCCGTCGGCGCCGGGTTCACGTCCGCTTTCGCTCCCCTGCACGTCAGCACCCCTCATGAGCTTTCCCGCCGCTGAAAGTTTCTTCCGCCGCCGCTCATCGCCGCAGCTCGGCCAGTATTTCGCAGGAGTAGACCAACGGCACAGCCCAGGCCCTCTTCCGCCGCACGGGTCTACGTGCGTAGCGTCATGCATGGCATGTTCACACCATGACATGCCGCCGGGGTCGCCGTGCGGCGCCCCCCGGGTCAGCAGATCCCCCCACTGAGGCCTCGGAGGCACGCAATGCCCGTGCACAGATCCGGCTCCAAGACCACCCGCCGCTCGCGCTTCGCGGCGGCCGGCACTCTGCTCGCAGCTCTCTCCCTCCTCATCGCCCTGCCCGGCGCGTCGAACGCGGCCGGCGGCGACCCCACCGCACCCGCCCGCGGCACCGCCACCATGGGCATGGGCGTCATCGCCCACGACGGCAAGGGCGGTCTGCCGGTCGAGGGCCGCGCGGCCCAGACCGAGGGCGTCGACGTCAGCAGCCACCAGGGCAACGTCGCCTGGTCGACGCTGTGGAACAGCGGCGTCAAGTGGGCCTACACCAAGGCCACCGAGGGCACCTACTACACCAACCCCTATTTCGCCCAGCAGTACAACGGCTCGTACAACGTCGGGATGATCCGCGGCTCGTACCACTTCGCCACGCCCGACACCACGAGCGGCGCGGTGCAGGCCAACTACTTCGTGGACCACGGGGGCGGCTGGTCCAGGGACGGCAAGACCCTGCCGGGCGTGCTCGACATCGAGTGGAACCCGTACGGCGCGCAGTGCTACGGCAAGACCGCGGCCCAGATGGTCGCGTGGATCCGTGACTTCGTGAACACGTACAAGGCGCGCACCGGGCGGGACGCGGTCATCTACACCGCGACCAGCTGGTGGAAGGACTGCACCGGCAACAACGGCGGCTTCGCGGCCACCAACCCGCTGTGGGTGGCCCGCTACAACACCACGGTCGGCGAGCTCCCGGCCGGCTGGGGCTTCTACACGATCTGGCAGTACACGTCGTCCGGCCCGACGGTGGGTGACCACAACCACTTCAACGGTGCCCTCGACCGCGTACAGGCACTCGCCAACGGATAACGGCGGCGGCCCCTTCGCCCCGCGGAGCCCGGTGACGCACACCGTCGCCGGGCTTCGCAGTGTTCGCACACGGCTTGACCAGGCGTTTCGCGTCACCAACCCCACTATGAACTCGATGTATACCCCACAGGTATAGTCATCGCTCCAGGTCGCACACCAGTGCGTCCGTTCACACGAGGGAGTGGCGCGCCGTGCCCAGTAAGAGGAAGTCGATCGGTACGGGGTTGGCCGTCGCCCTTGTGACAGCGCTCACGCTGACGCTGAGCGGTTGCTCGATGGACACCACCGCACCCGGTTCGGCCCGTGCCGACGCCGCGTCGGACGCCAAGGGGTCGTTCGGGCCGGTGGACTGCCGGAAGGCCAAGTGCATAGCGCTGACCTTCGACGCGGGCCCGGGCGAGGACACGCCCCATCTGCTGGACATCCTCAAGGAGAAGAAGGTCCACGCGACGTTCTTCCTGCTCGGCAAGAACCACGTGAAGAAGCACCCCGACACCGTCCGCCGGCTCGCGGCCGAGGGGCACGAGATCGCCAACCACACCTGGTCGCACGAGATCCTCACGGACAAGAAGCCGGCCGAGATACGCGCCGAGCTGGAGAAGACGCAGGACGCGATAGCGGCGATCACCGGCAAGAAGCCGCGGCTGATGCGCCCGCCGCAGGGCCGCACCGACGACACCGTCTCCGGGATCAGCAAGGACCTCGGGCTCTCCCAGATCCTGTGGAGCGCGACCGCCAAGGACTACTCGACGACCGACTCCGCGCTGATCAAGAAGCGGATCCTGGAACAGGCGAGCAAGGACGGCATCATCCTGCTGCACGACATCTACAAGGGCACGGTGCCCGCGGTGCCCGGCATCATCGACGCGCTGAAGAAGGAGGGCTACACCTTCGTGACGGTCCCCCAGCTGATGGCGCCCGCCGAGCCGGTCCCGGGCACGGTCTACCGCCCGTAGGACCTGCCCGTACGCGGAACGGCCCGCCTCCCCGCGAGGGGGAGGCGGGCCGCCCGTACCGGCCGTGTCCGTGGCGCCGCGTCCGTCACGCCGTGGCGCCAGGGCCTTTCCTTTGGATCAGGGCGGATCAGGGAGCGGGCTCCGGTGCCGTGCATCGCAAGGCGGAGGATTGAATCAACGCGGAGCGTTGGTGATTGACGACAACGCCGCGAGGTGCGGTGCCGGAGCCCGCCCTGATCCAAAGGACAGGCCCTACGCCGCGGCCGGAATCCTGCGCTCCGCCGCGGCCGAGGCCGGGGCGAGGGCGATCTCCAGGACCTGGCGGACGTCGGTGACCGGGTGGACCTCCAGGGTCTCCAGCACCTCGGCCGGGACGTCGTCCAGGTCGGCCTCGTTCCGCTTGGGGATCACCACGGTGGTGATGCCCGCGCGGTGGGCGGCCAGCAGCTTCTGCTTCAGCCCGCCGATCGGCAGCACCCGCCCGGTCAGCGAGACCTCACCGGTCATCGCCACGTCCGTGCGGACCAGCCGCCCGGAGAGCAGCGAGGCCAGCGCGGTCGTCATCGTGATGCCGGCGCTCGGGCCGTCCTTGGGGACCGCGCCCGCCGGGAAGTGGATGTGCGCCCCGCGGTCCTTGAGGTCCGCGACCGGCAGCTCCAGCTCCGCGCCGTGCGACCGGAGGAAGCTCAGCGCGATCTGCGCCGACTCCTTCATGACGTCGCCGAGCTGGCCGGTGAGGGTCAGTCCGGACGCCCCGGTCTCCGGGTCGGCCAGCGACGCCTCCACGAAGAGGACGTCCCCGCCTGCCCCGGTCACCGCGAGCCCGGTGGCCACGCCCGGCACCGCGGTCCGGCGCTCGGCCGGGTCCTGGGCGGACTCGGGCACGTGGTGCGGGCGGCCGATCAGACCGCGCAGGTCGTCCGCGCCCACCGTGAACGGCAGCTCGCGGTCGCCCAGTTCGTGCTGGGCCGCGACCTTGCGCAGCAGCCGGGCGACGGCCCGCTCCAGGTTCCGGACCCCGGCCTCCCGGGTGTACTCGCCGGCCAGCTTGCGCAGCGCCGGCTCGTCGAGCGCGACCTCGTCCTTCTCCAGACCCGCCCGCTCCAGCTGGCGCGGGAGCAGGTGGTCGCGGGCGATGACGACCTTCTCGTCCTCGGTGTAGCCGTCGAGCCTGACCAGCTCCATGCGGTCGAGCAGCGCCTCCGGGATCGCCTCCAGGACGTTGGCGGTGGCCAGGAAGACGACGTCGCTGAGGTCGAGCTCGACCTCCAGGTAGTGGTCGCGGAAGGTGTGGTTCTGCGCGGGGTCGAGCACTTCGAGGAGGGCGGCGGCCGGGTCGCCCCGGAAGTCGGAGCCGACCTTGTCGATCTCGTCGAGCAGGACGACCGGGTTCATCGAACCGGCCTCCTTGATGGCGCGGACGATGCGTCCGGGCAGCGCCCCGACGTACGTACGCCGGTGGCCGCGGATCTCCGCCTCGTCCCGGACACCGCCGAGCGCGACGCGGACGAACTTGCGGCCCATGGCGTGCGCGACGGACTCGCCGAGCGAGGTCTTGCCGACGCCCGGCGGACCCACCAGGGCCAGCACCGCGCCGCCGCGCCGTCCGCCGACGACGCCGAGCCCGCGGTCGGCCCGGCGCTTGCGCACCGCCAGGTACTCGGTGATGCGCTCCTTCACGTCCTGGAGGCCGGCGTGCTCGGCGTCCAGGATCTCCTGGGCGCCCTTGATGTCGTAGGCGTCCTCGGTCCGCTCGGTCCAGGGCAGTTCGAGGACGGTGTCGAGCCAGGTCCTGATCCAGGAGCCCTCGGGGCTCTGGTCGGAGGAGCGCTCCAGCTTGTCGACCTCCTTGAGCGCGGCCTCGCGCACGTGCTCGGGCAGGTCGGCGGCCTCGACGCGGGCCCGGTAGTCGTCGGACTCGTCCTCCGGGTCGCCGTTGAGCTCGGACAGCTCCTTGCGTACGGCGTCGAGCTGGCGCCGCAGCAGGAACTCGCGCTGCTGCTTGTCGACGCCCTCCTGGACGTCCTTGGCGATGGACTCGGCGACGTCCTGCTCGGCGAGGTGTTCGCCGAGCCACTGGATGGCGAGCTTCAGCCGGGCGACCGGGTCGGTCGTCTCCAGCAGCCGCACCTTCTGGGCGGTGGTGAGGAAGGGGGAGTAACCGGAGTTGTCGGCGAGCGCGGAGACGCCCTCGATCTGCTGGACCCGGTCCACGACCTGCCAGGCGCCACGCTTCTTCAGCCAGCTGGTGGCCAGGGCCTTGTACTCCTTGACCAGATCGGCGACGGACCCGGGCAGAGGGTCGGGGACGGAGGCGTCCACCCGGACCCCTTCCACCCAGAGCGCGGCGCCCGGCCCGCTGGTGCCCGCCCCGATACGGACCCGGTCGCGGCCCCGGATGAGGGCGCCCGGATCGCCGTCGGAGAGCCGTCCGACCTGCTCCACGGTCCCGAGGACCCCGATCCCGGTGTACGTCCCGTCGATGCGCGGGACGAGCAGCACCTCGGGCTTGCCCCCGCCCTCCCGGGCGGCGGCCTGCGCGGCCTCGACGGCGGCACGCACCTCGGTGTCGGACAGGTCGAGCGGCACCACCATTCCCGGCAGCACGACCTCGTCGTCGAGCGGCAGCACGGGCAGGGTGAGCGGTGTGACGGCAGTGGACTCAGTAGCCATGATCTCCCCTTCGGCAGTCAAGTTGAGCTATATCGGCTCAATGCTTGTGAGCCCCGCAATGTTCCCCAGACGTTGTTCGCTCTGAGCGATCAGGCGTTCCCGGTGGAGCGGGCGCCCCGGAAGGCGTTGTCAGTGATGCCTGTCACGATGCGTGGAGATCGATTCACCAGGGAGACGCATATGGGTACGTGGGACGTGGGCCCGTTCGACAACGACACCGCCGCCGACTGGTGCGGAGGGCTGGACGACGCCGCGCCGGAGGCGCGCGAGGGGATGGTCCGTGCCGCGCTGGCCGAGACGGCCGGCACCACCGACTACCTGGACTCGGACGTGGCGAACGAGGCGATAGCCGCGGCCGCCCTGGTAGCGGCGCAGTGCCCCGGGGGCGCCCCCGTCGACTCCGCGTACGGCCCGGACGAGCCCCTTCCGGACCTGACCGGCCTGCGCGAACTCGCGCTCCGGGCGCTGGACCGGGTCCTGACGGAGCCGTCCGAGCCTCTGGAGCTCTGGGAGGAGGGGGACGACGGACCTTGGCATACGGGCGTCAACCGCCTGCGCGAGACCCTTATGCCCCGGCCCTGAGCGAGTCCTTGCAGCGCACCCGATATTCCGTGGAGCCCGGGCGCCGCGCCGGACAGGATGGCCCCATGACCGAGACCCCCCTCCCCGTGCATGCCCTGATCGTCGTGGACGTGCAGAAGGACGGGGTGACCGGCGCGGGGGCCGTCCCCGGGGCCGACGTGCTGCTGGACCGTACGGCGGGGCTGCTGGCGCGGGCCCGGCGGGCGGGCGCGGCCGTCGTACACCTCCAGAACGACGGCGACCCCGGGTCGGGCGACGAGCCGTTCACGCCGGGCTGGGCACTGCATCTGCCGGTCGTGGACGGCCCCGCGGAGTCCGTGATCCGCAAGACCTGGGACGACGGCTTCAAGGACACGTCCCTGGACGCCGTGCTGGCGGAGGCGGGCGTGGAGTCGCTGGCCGTCTGCGGCGTCATGTCGGAGATGTGCGTCCAGGCGACGGCCCGCACCGCCCTGGAGCTGGGCTACCGGGTCGTCCTCCCGCACGACGCCCACGCCACGCACGACGTCCCGGCCGCGCCCGGGATCAGCGAAGCGGTGCCCGCCGCCGTCGTCTCCCGGGTCGCCGCCTGGGCGATCAGCGCGGACGCGGACGTCACCACGCCCGCCTCGGCCGTACGGTTCACGGCGCCGCCGGGCGCGTGAACCGGTCGGCGGTCGACCGCCGATAGAAGAGGTGTGAGCGACTTGCGCCCCTCGGGGGACGACCGGAGCGACGAGGCGCTGCTGCGTGCCGTCGCACAGGGGGACACGGCCGCCCTCGCCGCGTTCTACGACCGGCATTCCGGCTGGCTGCTGGCCCGGCTGAACCGCCGGTGTCCGGACGCGGAGACCGTACGGGAGGTCCTTCAGGACACCTTCCTGACGGTCTGGCGGTCCGCCGCCGCGCACCGGGGCAGCGAGGCCGGAGGCTGGCTCTGGGTGATCGCCGCCCGTCGGCTGGTCGACGCGCGGCGGACCCGGGCCCGGACGGAACGCGTGGCGGCGGCCGAGCAGACGGGCGGTGTCCAGTGGGCGGCCCCCGTGCCGTCCGCCGAGGACCGGGTCCTGGCCGGCCTGGAGTACGGGGACGTGGGCACCGCGCTCGACCGGATCTCGCCCGAGCTCAGGGAGGTCCTGCGGGCGACGGTCGTGGACGGCCTGACGACCCGGGAGGCCGCCCGGCTGCTCGGCATACCCGAAGGCACGGTCAAGACCCGGGCACTGCGGGCCCGCCGCGAACTCCGCGCCGCGCTGGACCGCCTGGTCGTGGAGAACGGTCCCCTGGGAGGCACGGCATGACGATCTGGCACGTGGCGGACGATCAGGTCCTGCGGTACGCGGAGGGCACGGCCCTGGAGACGGACGCCTGGTCCCTGGAGAAGCACGTCGAGTCCTGTACGAGCTGCGCGGAGCGGGTGTCGGCGGCGGTACGCGGTCGGGGGGCCGCGGCACCGCTGCTGGACGAGGTCCGGGCGGCCGTGCTGGCGGCGGCGGTTCCGGTGTCCGGCGGCGCAGAGGCGGGACGTCCGGTGACCGGTCCCGGCGCGTGGCACGGCCGTGCGCCTGCGTGGCGCCGCTTGCCCGGACGCCACCGCTTCGGCCGGGTGTTGTGGGCGGCCGGGCCCGCCTTGCGGGGGCCGTGGACCGGGGCCCTGGCGCTGGTGGTGTGCACGGCCGTCGCGCTCGCGTACGGCGGTGGGCTCGGTGGTTCCGTGCGGGCCTTGCTGCTACTCGTCGCGCCCGTGCTGCCGCTCGCCGGGGTCGGGGTCTCGTACGGGCGCTCCGCCGACCCCCTGCACGAGATCATCGCCACCTCCCCCGGCGGCGGGCTGCGGCTGCTGCTGACCAGGACGGCCGCAGTGCTCGGGGTGACCGTCCCGGTGCTCGCCCTGGTCTGGGCGGTGCTGCCCGCCTCGGCCGGCGGCCCGGGGCCCCTGGCCTGGCTGCTGCCCGGGCTCGCCCTGACACTCGCGGCCCTGGGAATCGGCTCGTACCTCGGCTGCCGCACCGCGGCCCTCGTCGTCGCGGCGGGCTGGGCGGCCGCCGTCACCGTACCGGCGCTCGACACGTCCCCGTCCACGCTGCTCGACGGAACGCCGACGGCGCTCCGCTACTTCGCGGGGTTCCCCGCACAGGGTGCCTGGGCGGTGGCGGCCGTACTCGGCGCGGCGCTGCTCGTCCTGCGCCGCCGATCCTTCGACCACCTGGAGACGTCATGAGCGTGATCGCGTGAACAGCACCGTCAAGGTGTCGGGGCTGACCGTGCGGCACCGCCGGAGGACCGCGCTGGACTCCGTCGATCTCGACTTCGGGCCCGGTGTGCACGGGCTCCTGGGCCCCAACGGGGCGGGCAAGACCTCGCTGATCCGGGTCCTGTCCACGGCCGCCGCGCCGGACGCCGGGCGGATCGAGCTGCTGGGCTCCGACGTGGGCGCGGCGTCCGACCACCGTGCCCGGGCGGAGGTCCGGCGCAGGCTGGGCTATCTGCCGCAGGAGTTCGGCCACTACGCCGGGTTCACCGTCCGCGAGTTCGTCGCCTATGTGGCGTGGCTCAAGGAGATGGATTCCACGCGGGCGGCCGCTGCCGTGGAGCGTGCGGTGGACCGCGTGGGCCTCGCCGACCGGATCGACTCCCGGATGAAGACGCTGTCCGGCGGCATGGTCCGGCGCGTCGGCATCGCCCAGGCGATCGTCAACGAGCCGGAGCTGCTGCTCCTGGACGAGCCGACCGCCGGGCTCGACCCGGAACAGCGGGTCGAGTTCCGGGCCCTGATGCGGGACCTCGGCGAGCACGCCACGGTGATCCTCTCCACGCACCTCGTCGAGGACGTCGTCACGGCCTGCGAGGGCGTGACGCTGATCGAGGCGGGCCGCGTCGCGTACCGGGGCACGACGCGCGAGCTGGCGGCCCTCGGCAAGGACGGCGGCCAGGACGAGCGCGCCGGCAGCCCGATCGAGCGCGGCTACACGACGGCCCTGCGCTCCCACCGGGCGACGGCGGGCGCCCGATGACCGTCACCGAAGCCCCCGTGCGGCGGAAGGCCCCGGGCCCCGCGCTGCGAACCGAGGTGCGGCGCGGCGTCGGCCCGTGGACCGGGCTGTGCACGGCGCTCACGCTCGGCGTGACCATGGCCGCGAAGGCAGACCAATGGCAGGGCGACTGGATCGAGACCCAGAGCCTCCTGCACACCGGCGCCACCCTGCTCGCCTGCCCGCTGGCGGCCGCGGCGGCCTGCTGGCAGGGGGCCCGCGACCACCGGCGCTCGACCGATGAGCTGTGGCGCTCGACGCCGCGTGCGCGGTGGCAGCGGATGGCCGTGGCCGCGCTGCCGCTCGCGCTGTGGGCGGTCGCCGGGTACGTGGTCGCGCTGGCCGGTTCATCGGCGGCCACCTGGCCGTACGCGGGCGGTGGCGGCCCGCTCCTCTCGCTCGTCGTCGTGGACGCTGCCGCGCTGGCGGCCATGGCACTGCTCGGGTTCGCCGTCGGCGTGCTGTGCCGGTGGCGGCTGGCCGCGCCCGTGCTCGCCGTGTTGATGTACCTGCTGCTCGGGGTGCCGAACTACTCGGAAACCTCGACGCAGTACCTCGACCCGGCCGTGCAGTACGTGCTGTGGGACCGGCTGCCCGTGTGGTGGTTCGCCCCCGCCATGGCGGCCTGGACCGGCGGACTCGCGGTCGCCGCGCTCACCGCCGTCGCGGCCCGGCGCCGGCTCGCCGCCCTCGTGCCGCTCGCCGTGGCGGCCGCCGTCGCCCCGCTGATCGTGTCCACGGGCGACGGCATGTTCCGGGACGACCCGGCGGCCCACCGCATCGCCTGCACGGAGGGAAGCCCGCAGATCTGCCTGAGCGGGCATCAGGAGCACCTGTTGCCCCAGGTCACAGAGGCGCTGTCGGGGCTGACCGGGCGGTTGGAGGGGCTCCCCGGCGCACCGAAGCGTTACGTCGACCGGCCTCCCGCGCAGCACGCCGACGAGGCGAGGATGCCCACCCCGAATGTCGGCTGGTACCTCCTGCGCGGGCGGCTCCAGCACAAGGAGGACTTCGCCTGGCAGGTGGCCAGGCAGCTGCTCGACCGGGACTGCCCTGTTCACGAGGCGGGATCCAGGAGCTGGAACCGCGTGACGGGGACCGACATCGCGGTCGCCGGGTGGCTGATCGGTTCCCACACGGCGCAGATGACCTATGTTCCGGATTCCCCGGAGCTCCGCCGCCTCGAAGCCATGCCCGACGCCGGGCGCCGTGCCTGGCTGGGCCGCTACATGAGCGCCCGCAACAGCTGCGACGCCTCGAAGGTGCCGGTCCTGTGAGCCTCCCCGTCCTCTATCTCCGCTCCCGCGCCCTCCCCCGTACCGCCGCGGCCCTGGCCTGCACGGCCCTGCTCGCCGCCTGGGCGGCGCACTGGCTCCAGGCACAGCCCCACCTCACCCACGGGGCCCGCGTCCCCGTCCTGGCGCTGGCCCCGCTGCTCGCATCGTCGGCCATCGGGACGAGCCTGTACGCGGCCGCCGACGAGCTCGACCGGACGGCGGTCCGGCGCTGGTGGCCCCGCAGGCTGGCGCACCTGCTCGCGCTCACCGTCCCGGCCGCCGCCGCCCTCGCGCTGGCCGTTCCGGGGCATCCCGAGGCGTTCGGGGCGCCCGGCATGGTCCGCAACGTGCTCGGTGCGACCGGGGTCGCGGCCGCGTCGGCCGCCCTGATCGGGGCCCGGCTCAGCTGGCTGCCGATGACCGTCTACGGCGGCGCGGTCTATCTCGCCGCGCCCCGGACCCCGGGCGGAGCCGCCTCCGTGTGGGCCTGGCCGATGCAGCCGGGGCCGCAGGTATGGGCGTGGGCCGTGGCGTCGGCGGCGTTCGCGGCGGGGGCGGTGCTGTACGCCGTGCGCGGGGCGCGCCGCGAGCGGGACTGACGCCTCGTCGCCGGGCCGGAGGCGCCGGCCCCCGCACCCCGCCCCCGTTCGAACTCGCCGGCCCCCGCCCGCCCCCGTTCGAACTCGCTGGCCCCCGCCCGCCCCCGCGCGACAGGATGGCGGGGTCACCGACCACGGCCACCGGAGATCAGTGCCATGTCCCACACGTTCGGCCCCGACGCCGACGCCCCCGTCACCCTGGACCGCCGCGAGGGACCGTACGGGGAGGTCGTCCTGCGCAGGCGCGGGGAGGACTTCGAGATCATCGCCAACGGGTGCTTCCTGATGGACACCTCGGACGGGCGGTCCGAGCGGCTGCTGATCGACGCGGCGCTGGAGGCGCTGCCGGCCGGCCGTAGCGGGCCCGCCGTGCTGATCGGGGGACTGGGTGTCGGGTTCTCGCTCGCCCGGGCCGCCGCCGAGCCGCGCTGGGGGCGGATCGCGGTCGCCGAGCGGGAGCGGGCGATCGTGGACTGGCACCTGGACGGACCGCTGGCCGGGATCTCCGGACCGGCGCTCGCCGATCCCCGTACGGAGATCCTGACGACCGATCTCGTCGCGTATCTGCGCACGACTACGGACCGTTACGACGCACTGTGTCTGGACATCGACAACGGGCCGGACTGGACCGTCACCGAGGACAACAACAGCCTCTACTCCCCCGCCGGTCTGGCCGACTGCCGGGCGCGGCTCAACCGGGGCGGGGTCCTCGCCGTGTGGTCCGCACAACCGTCCGACGCATTCGACCAAGCCCTACGGAATGCCGGGTTCCAGGGGGTAAGGGCGGAAGAAGTGGGCGTTGCCCGAGGTGTTCCCGACGTGGTCCATCTCGCAATTCGATCGGACTGACATTCCCCCGCCGGGTATCGCGGCGCCCCGGGCGCCCGGGGCGCAAGCCCCATAAGCGCGACACTCCGCCGCCCGCGTACGACTTCCGGGGCCGCACGGCCTTGCACCCTGCGTAGCCGGGAACCCTCCGCTGCATCTACGCTGCTGACCGATAGCGGGATCACCCACGAAATTCACGAGCGAAAACCGTACGTCCGGGGGAATGGCCTCCGTGAGAACGGGCAGGGGCGGGGCGATGGAACAGACACACACCACCCAGACCGGCGTCGCGGCCACCCCGGGCGCGCAGCGCCGGGTGCTGGTGGTCGAGGACGACGCCACGATCGTCGATGCCATTTCCGCCCGGCTGCGGGCGGAGGGTTTCCTGGTGCAGACCGCTCTCGACGGCCCGGCGGCCGTGGACGCGGCGGAAGCCTGGCAGCCGGACCTCATGGTCCTCGACATCATGCTTCCGGGCTTCGACGGCCTGGAGGTCTGCCGCCGCGTACAGGCCCAGCGGCCGGTGCCGGTGCTGATGCTGACCGCGCGGGACGACGAGACGGACATGCTCGTCGGGCTCGGCGTCGGTGCCGACGACTACATGACCAAGCCGTTCTCGATGCGTGAGCTGGCCGCCCGGGTGCACGTGCTGCTGCGCCGGGTGGAGCGGGCCGCGCTGGCCGCCGTGACGCCGCGCAGCGGCATACTCCGCCTCGGCGAGCTGGAGATCGACCACGCGCAGCGCCGGGTCCGGGTCCGCGCGGACGACGTGCACCTGACCCCGACCGAGTTCGACCTGCTGGTCTGCCTGGCGAACACCCCGCGCGCGGTGCTCTCCCGGGAGCAGCTGCTCGCGGAGGTCTGGGACTGGGCGGACGCCTCGGGCACCCGGACCGTGGACAGTCACATCAAGGCGCTGCGCCGGAAGATCGGCGCGGAGCGCATCCGTACCGTGCACGGAGTCGGCTACGCCCTGGAGACCCCCGCGCCATGACCTCGCCCGGACCGGGGCTGCGGCCGTTCTCGATCAAGGCCAAGCTGGGCACCCTGGTCGTGGTGTCGGTCTTCATCACGACCGGGCTGATCATGGTGGCCTTCCGTACGCGGACCGAGCTGCGGTTCATCACCGTGTTCTCGGTCATCGCGACCCTGCTCATCACCCAGTTCGTGGCGCACGGCCTGACCGCGCCGCTGGACGAGATGCGCGCGGTGGCCCGGTCGATCTCGCACGGGGACTACACCCGGCGGGTCAACGGGGCGGACCGGCGCGACGAACTGGGCGACCTGGCGCAGACCATCAACCTGATGGCGGACGACCTGGCTGCGGTGGACCGGCACCGCAAGGAGCTGGTGGCGAATGTCTCGCACGAACTGCGGACTCCCATCGCGGCGCTGCGAGCCGTTCTGGAGAACGTCGTGGACGGGGTGTCGTCGGCCGACCCCGAGACGATGCGGACCGCGCTGAAGCAGACGGAGCGCCTGGGCCGGCTGGTGGAGACGCTGCTCGACCTGTCCCGGCTGGACAACGGCGTGGTGACGCTGAAGGCCAACCGCTTCGAGGTGTGGCCGTATCTGTCGGGGGTGCTGAAGGAGGCGAACCTCGCCGCCGCGCACCGCCGGCTCTCCTCCGGGTCCGGCAACCACTCGCGTACGGACGTCCATCTGCACCTGGACGTGTCGCCGCCGGAGCTGACCGCGCACGCGGACGCGGAGCGGCTGCACCAGGTGGTGGCCAATCTCATCGACAACGCCGTCAAGCACAGCCCGCCGCACGGCCGGGTGACGGTGCTGGCGCGGCGCGGCCCGCAGCCGGAGTCCCTGCACCTGGAGGTCGTGGACGAGGGCCCGGGCATCCCGGAGTCCGAGCGGCACCGCGTCTTCGAGCGCTTCAACCGGGGCGACGTGGCCTCTCCGCACGGTCCGGGCAGCGACGGCGGGACGGGTCTCGGCCTGGCGATCGCGCGCTGGGCGGTGGATCTGCACGGCGGCCGGATCGGCGTGGCCGAATCTGCTCGCGGCTGCCGCATACGCGTCACTCTTCCGGGGATTCCTCAACCGCGAGGTTGACATAGGGTTCGAACCGGAAGGGCACGTTCTGCGTGTTCTTCTCAAGGGGTACGGTCCAGGGGGCCGCTGTGGCGGCCTCGCGTACCCGGAGCGAAGCGGAACCATGCTTGTTTCCCGCCATTTCCAGCGCCGAAACCCGGCTTTCGATGTGACTTGCACGACGAAGACCTCCCCGGCCTGCAAGGAACGGCCGCGGAGGCGTAGCCTTGATTCCCGCTGTCCATCACCTTGCGAAGCGGAAGAGGGCGGTCACCGCCGTGTCGTCTCAGTCCCCCAGTAACTCGAGCATCTCGACCGATCAGGCCGGCCCGGGCACCAACCCGGCCGCGGCATTCGGCGCCAATGAGTGGCTCGTCGACGAGATCTACCAGCAGTACCTCCAGGACCCGAATTCGGTCGATCGCGCCTGGTGGGACTTCTTCGCCGACTACAAGCCGGGCAAGACCGGCACGGCGGACAAGCCCGTTCCCGGCGCCGCAGCCGCGGGGGCTGCAGCGCCCGCGGCCCCGGCCGCCCCCACCGGCAACACCGCTCCGGCCTCGCCGGCGCAGCCCGCCGCCCAGGCCCCGGCGGCACCCGCCGCTCCGGCCCAGGCCGCTCCGGCCGCGCCCGCCGCCGCCCCGAAGGCTCCGGCCCAGGCCGCTCCGGCTCCGGCCGCGAAGGCCCCCGCCGCCAAGGCCCCGGCCGCGAAGGCCAAGGCCGCCGCGGACACCGAGGCCCCGGCCGGTCCCGAGTACGTGACGCTGCGCGGCCCGTCCGCCGCGGTCGCGAAGAACATGAACGCCTCGCTGGAGCTGCCCACGGCCACGTCCGTGCGCGCCGTCCCGGTGAAGCTGCTCTTCGACAACCGCATCGTCATCAACAACCACCTCAAGCGCGCCCGCGGCGGGAAGATCTCCTTCACGCACCTCATCGGGTACGCGATGGTGCAGGCGCTCAAGGCCATGCCGGCCATGAACTACTCCTTCGCGGAGAAGGACGGCAAGCCGACCCTGGTCAAGCCGGAGCACGTCAACCTCGGCCTCGCCATCGACCTGGTGAAGCCGAACGGCGACCGCCAGCTGGTCGTCGCGGCCATCAAGAAGGCCGAGACGCTCAACTTCTTCGAGTTCTGGCAGGCGTACGAGGACATCGTCCGGCGCGCCCGCAACGGCAAGCTCGGCATGGACGACTTCACCGGCGTCACCGCCTCGCTGACCAACCCCGGCGGCATCGGCACCGTTCACTCGGTGCCCCGCCTGATGCCCGGACAGGGCCTCATCATGGGCGTCGGCGCGATGGACTACCCTGCGGAGTTCCAGGGCACCTCGCAGGACACCCTGAACAAGCTGGGCATCTCCAAGGTCATGACCCTGACCTCGACGTACGACCACCGGGTGATCCAGGGCGCCGCCTCCGGCGAGTTCCTGCGCATCCTCTCCCAGCTGCTGCTCGGCGAGAACGAGTTCTACGACGAGATCTTCAAGGCGCTGCGCATCCCCTACGAGCCGGTCCGCTGGCTCAAGGACATCGACGCCTCGCACGACGACGACGTCACCAAGGCCGCGCGGGTCTTCGAGCTGATCCACTCCTACCGGGTCCGGGGCCACGTCATGGCCGACACCGACCCGCTGGAGTACCACCAGCGCAAGCACCCCGACCTCGACATCACCGAGCACGGCCTCACCCTGTGGGACCTGGAGCGGGACTTCGCGGTCGGCGGGTTCGCGGGCAAGTCGATGATGAAGCTCCGCGACATCCTCGGCGTGCTGCGTGAGTCGTACTGCCGCACCACCGGCATCGAGTTCATGCACATCCAGGACCCGAAGCAGCGCAAGTGGCTCCAGGACCGGGTGGAGCGCCCGCGCCCCAAGCCGGAGCGCGAGGAGCAGCTGCGCATCCTGCGCCGCCTCAACGCCGCCGAGGCGTTCGAGACGTTCCTGCAGACCAAGTACGTCGGCCAGAAGCGGTTCTCGCTGGAGGGCGGCGAGTCCGTCATCCCGCTGCTCGACGCGGTCATCGACTCCGCCGCCGAGGCCCGCCTCGACGAGGTCGTCATCGGCATGGCCCACCGCGGCCGCCTGAACGTCCTCGCGAACATCGTGGGCAAGTCGTACGCCCAGATCTTCCGCGAGTTCGAGGGCAACCTCGACCCGCGCTCGATGCACGGCTCCGGCGACGTGAAGTACCACCTGGGCGCCGAGGGCACCTTCACCGGCCTGGACGGCGAGCAGATCAAGGTCTCGCTGGCCGCCAACCCCTCGCACCTGGAGGCGGTCGACCCGGTTCTGGAGGGCATCGCCCGCGCCAAGCAGGACATCATCAACAAGGGCGGCACGGACTTCACCGTCCTGCCCATCGCGCTCCACGGCGACGCGGCCTTCGCGGGCCAGGGCGTCGTCGCCGAGACGCTCAACATGTCGCAGCTGCGCGGCTACCGCACCGGCGGCACCGTGCACGTGGTGATCAACAACCAGGTCGGCTTCACCGCCGCCCCGGAGTCCTCGCGCTCCTCCATGTACGCCACCGACGTGGCGCGCATGATCGAGGCGCCGATCATCCACGTCAACGGCGACGACCCCGAGGCCGTCGTCCGGGTGGCGCGGCTCGCCTTCGAGTTCCGCCAGGCGTTCAACAAGGACGTCGTCATCGACCTCATCTGCTACCGCCGCCGCGGTCACAACGAGGGCGACAACCCGGAGTTCACCAACCCGCAGATGTACACCCTGATCGACAAGAAGCGCTCGGTGCGCAAGCTCTACACCGAGTCCCTCATCGGTCGCGGCGACATCACCCTGGAAGAGGCGGAGCAGGCGCTCCAGGACTTCCAGGGCCAGCTGGAGAAGGTCTTCGCCGAGGTCCGCGAGGCCACCTCGCAGCCGGCGCAGCCGCACGTCTCCGACCCGCAGGCCCACTTCCCGGTCGCCGTGAACACCGCGGTCTCCGCCGAGGTCGTCAAGCGGATCGCCGAGTCCCAGGTCAACATCCCCGAGTCGATCACCGTGCACCCGCGCCTGATGCCGCAGATGCAGCGCCGTGCCGCCTCGGTGGAGAACGGCACGATCGACTGGGGCATGGGCGAGACCCTGGCCATCGGTTCGCTGCTGATGGAGGGCACCCCGGTCCGGCTCGCCGGCCAGGACAGCCGCCGCGGCACCTTCGGCCAGCGCCACGCGGTGCTCGTCGACCAGGTCACGGGCGAGGACTACACCCCGCTCCTCTACCTGACGGACGACCAGGCCCGTTACAACGTCTACGACTCGCTCCTCAGCGAGTACGCGGCGATGGGCTTCGAGTACGGCTACTCGCTGGCCCGTCCGGAGTCGCTGGTCATCTGGGAGGCCCAGTTCGGTGACTTCGTCAACGGCGCGCAGACCGTCGTCGACGAGTTCATCTCCTCGGCCGAGCAGAAGTGGGGCCAGACCTCCGGCGTCACGCTGCTCCTGCCGCACGGATACGAGGGCCAGGGCCCGGACCACTCGTCCGCCCGCCCGGAGCGCTTCCTCCAGATGTGCGCGCAGGACAACATGACGGTCGCGATGCCGACCCTGCCGTCGAACTACTTCCACCTCCTGCGGTGGCAGGTGCACAACCCGCACCACAAGCCGCTGATCGTCTTCACCCCGAAGTCGATGCTCCGCCTGAAGGCGGCCGCCTCCAAGGTGGAGGAGTTCACGACCGGCGGCTTCCGTCCGGTCATCGGCGACGACTCGGTCGACCCGAGCGCCGTCCGCAAGGTCGTCTTCTGCGCCGGCAAGGTCTACTACGACCTCGAAGCCGAGCGCCAGAAGCGCGGCGTCACGGACACCGCGATCATCCGTCTGGAGCGCCTGTACCCGCTGCCGGGTGCCGAGATCCAGGCCGAGATCGCCAAGTACCCGAACGCGGCGAAGTACCTGTGGGCCCAGGAGGAGCCGGCCAACCAGGGCGCCTGGCCGTTCATCGCCCTCAACCTGATCGACCACCTGGACCTGGCCGTCGGCGCGGACGTCCCGCACGGCGAGCGCCTGCGCCGGATCTCCCGCCCGCACGGCTCGTCCCCGGCGGTCGGCTCGGCCAAGCGCCACCAGGCGGAGCAGACCCAGCTGGTCGAGGAGGTCTTCGAGGCCTGACCGGCGACCCGGCACGAACCAGGGGCCCGTCCCGCGAGATGAATCGCGGGGCGGGCCCCTTGGTGTCTTCCGGCCGGCTCAGATGGTCAGCGGCTCGAAGTCCCAGTAGGGACGGTTGCGGGAGCGGGCCGAGACGGTGTGGACGTGCTGGGCACCCAGGGTGGTCGCCAAGTCCTCCAGGGCCTCGTTCTCGATCTTCTCGGCCTTCTGCCGGTCACGGAGACCGCGCAGGTCGGCGGCGTGGGCGATACGGGCGGACAGCGTCAGCGGGTGGGTCCGGCCCAGGACCTCCATGGCGCGGGTGATGACGGAGTCCGTCAGCGCCGCCGCCCCCTCGGGGTCGCCCACGAGGTTCCGCAACGCCGAGGCGTTGATGGCGCAGCCCAGCGTCCACGGGTGGTTCTCGCCGACGGCCTGCTCCATGCCGGCCAGCGCCTCCTCCAGGAGCACGTGGGCGTGGTCCCTCTCCCCCACGTTGCGCAGGATCAACGCGTGGTTGGACCGGGTGCCCACCACGTACGGGTGTTCCTCACCGAGCATGTCCGCGTACCCGTTCACGACCTTCTCGCTTATGGCCCGGGCCTGGTCGATGTTGCCGTGTTCGCGGGCGAAGCAGCTCTGTCCTGCGGCGAACATCATCGTCAGCGGGTCGTTCTCGCCCAGGACGCGTTCGCAGCGTTCGAGGACGCGGGTGAACAGGGCGGCGGCCTTGGCGCGTTCACCGTTGCGGTAGTGGCAGAGCGCGAGGTTGTGCTCGGCGCGCAGGGTCTGCGGGTTGTCGGTCCCCAGGACGCGCCGGTGCACCTGGACGCTCTGGTTCTGCAGGGAGAGCGCCTCGTTGTAGCGGCCCAGGAGCCGCAGATCGGTGGAGTAGTGGATCTCGGAGTAGAGGGTCCAGGCGTGCCGTTGCCGCAGGAGCTGACGGCGGGCGTCCAGCGTCCGGCCGTTCAGTTCCAGGGCCTCTGTGTACCTGCCCAGCAGCCGGAGCGTCATGGCCAGGTTGTTCTGCGCGTTGAGCGTGCGGGAATCCTGGTCGCCCAGGAGTTCCCGGTAACCGGCCAAAACCCAGCCGGAGATGTCCAGCGCCTCGTCGTACCGGGCGAGACCACGCAGGTCGGCGGCCAGTCCGGATGCGGCGCGCAGGTGTTCCAGGTCGTGGATGCCGCGTTCGGCGCGCAGGTGGTCCACGGCGGCGCGTTCGATGGCCTCGGTCGCGGCGTAGTCACCGACGGCCCTGAGCAGGTTGGCGTAGTGGTAGCTGAGGTCCCAGATCCGGGAGTGGTTCTCACCGAACATCTCCCGCCAGGCGACCATGGCGCGTTCACCCAGTTTGATACCCGCCCGGTACTCCCCAGACAGGTACATGTAGCGCAGACAGTTGAGAACCAGGGTCTGCACGGCCGGGTCGGTGCTCTTGAGTACGTCGGCCCACTTCAGGTGCGGGGTGATCTCGGCGTACGCGGGCCACAGACGGGTGTCGGTGGGGCGGCCGGGGTCCGCCGCGGCGAGAGCGCGCCTGACCACATCGATGAACTCCTGCCGGTTCTCCTCCGACATGTCGTGGCCCACGATCTGGTGGACCATGCGGTGCATGTAGAGGGACTCCCCGGAGGATGCCGCTTCGATGCCCGATTCATGGGATTCCAGCCGCACCACGGAGTACTGGCGGAGCTGGTTGATCGCCTTGTTCCACAGCAGGGGGTCGCTCATCAGCCCGGAGACCTGTTCCGGCAGGTCCCCTGGCGGCATCTCCTTCAGCAGCCGTACGGGGATGGAGCCGGGTGCGAAGAAGCTGCACAGGCGCAGCAGGTCGACGGACTCGGGGACGGTGTCCCTGAGCTTGTTCAGCAGTATCGACCAGGCGGTCTGGAAGGCGAGCGGGAAGTCGGCGGAGACCTTGACGACGTCCTGGTCGATGCCGCCTTCGAGGAGTTCGATGTACTCCTCCACCGACAGGTCCGAGTCGTTGAGCCACCCGGCGGTCTGGTCGAGGAGCAGCGGCAGGTCTTCGAGCGCCTCGGCGAGCTGGTCGGCCTCCGCCGGGGTCAGGCGGGGGGCGCGGCGGCGGATGAAGGCCACGGACTCGTCGCGCCGGTAGACGGGCACCTCGACGAGGTTGCTGTTGTGCTCGCTCCACTCCGGGTTGCGGGAGGTGATCAGGACGTGTCCCGGGCCGGTGGGCACCAGGTCCCAGATCTGGTCGGGCTCGTCGGCACCGTCGAGGATGAGCAGCCAGTGGGCGTGCGGGTCGCCGCGGCGCAGCGAGTCGCGTACGGCGCGGAGCCGTTCGCCGTATTCGGCGCCGGTGGACAGGCCCAGTTCGGGGGCGAGTTCGGCGAGCTTCTGCCGGTAGATCGCGCGGCGGTCGGCGGGCACCCACCAGACCACGTCGTACTCGGAGCCGAAGCGGTAGACGTATTCGGCGGCCAGTTGCGTCTTGCCGACGCCCGACATGCCGTGCAGGGTCACGACTCCGGCGCCGGGGCCCGACTCCTGGAGGGCCCGGTAGGCGTCGGTGAGCAGTTGCTCGCGGCCGGTGAAGCGGATGTTGCGGCGCGGCACCCCGCCCCACACCTGCGGGGTGTCGGCGGGGAAGCGCGGGCCCGGTGCGCTGTCGGCGTCGGGAAGGGGGTCGGTGGGCAGGCCGAGCCGGGCCAGGAGACGCCGCTCCGCCTCCGCCGCACCGACGTTGGTGAGGTCGGCCGCGCCGAAGGCGGAGGTGGCACCGGGCAGCGCCGACGTGGTGACGCAGACTGCCGCGAACCGGTCGGGGTCAGGGGCCACTTCGGAACGCAGCGCCCTGTTCCATTCATCGTGGCTGCGGGGGCCGAGCTGGAAGTACCAGTCGCTGAGCACCACCAGGACGCGTCCGCGCGCCAGCGTCAGATCCCGCAGCGACTCCTCCAGCGGGATCGAGACCGGCGGGTCCCATCGCTGCTGGACGACGGTGACGCCACGCCGCTCCAGGCGGTCCGCGATCCACGCCGCCCAGGCGCGGTTGAACCCGGCGAAACTGATCGTGACGGTGTTCGCCCCGGTCACTCCAACTGGCTTACGCGTTCCGGGCATTCAACCGTCTCCCTGCCTCGATACGAGCCTTGTCAACATACACCGGAGCCTTGGTCGCTCCAGCGGAAATCGCGGGCCGCTCACTTCCGTCGCGAGCCGTTCCTCTGCTGCCATATCACCTTGGCGGTACTCACGTACGCCTGTGCGCGCGCGAGGTGCCCGGGGGGAGGCGGAGAATCGTCCAGACGGTGGTAGACCGTGATCATCTCGTTGACCAGGGTCCGGCCCGCGGGGGTGAGCGCCGCCGATCCGGCCAGGACGGGCAGCGCGGCGCCGACCTGTTCGCGGCACCGGGCGTGCTCGGCCCAGGCGAGGTCGCGGTGGGTGACCCGTTGCGCGTGCAGGGCGAACCGCTGCCAGTAGTCGGCGAGCGCCAGGTGCGAGTAGGCGCCCTGGAGGAGGCCGTCGAAGGGGCGGGGGTCGGGGCGCCAGGGGGCGAAGTACCGCTCGGCCCCGTCCTCCCGGTGCAGGGGGCACAGGACGCTGAGAGCGGCCAGCTTGGTGTGCTGGAGTTCATGGACGAGCGTCGCCGCGAAGTAGGCGGAGGTGGCCGGCTTACTGCTCAGCACGGCTCCGAACGCCTCACGCCTGGTTCCGCTGCAGTGTGCCGCGCTGTCTCCTTCGGGTCCGGTCCCGGTCGGGTGCCCCAGCGGAACGACGCAGCGCAGCAGTACGGCCGCTTCCGTGAGGCGGTGTTCGCCGCCGACCCGGAGCAGGGGCTCCACGCCCGACCAGGAGGCCGCCCACTCCTTGCGCTCGTGGTCACCGACGTGCGTGGCCCCGCCGAATCCGTGGTGCGGCTGCCCGCCGTCGTCCATGCCGTACGGGTCGACGTCGTCCAGCGACACGGGCCCGTTGCCGGGGACCACCTCGGGCAGCACGAGTACGGGGAGCCAGCGGGGGTCGGTGGAGGTCATCGTCCGGTCCGGCTGGCACCTGACCATCAGCTCCGGGCCCTCCTGCGGGCGCACCTTCAGCACATCGTTGCCGTAGACCAGTTCGGCCCGGCCCTCACCGACCTGGACGGCCCCCAGCGTCGGCAGGCAGATCAGCCCACCCCTGGGGGCGAGCCGGGTACGGAACCCCACCCCCGCCCGCACCGCCCCCGCCGCCGCCAGCGCGGTCAGGTGCGCCAGGTCCGCGCGGAGGTCCGGGCCGGCGGGGGCGCCGGAGGTGAGGCCGCCCAGCAGGCGCCCGGCCCAGGGGCCCGCCAGGGGGTGGAACAGGACGGTGCGTACCGCGGCCCGGTCCGCGAGTTCGGCGGTTTCGAGGAGGGCCCAGTCCTCGCGGAGCCGGTCCAGCAGCCCGGGTGGGCAGACCGTGGCGGGTGCGGCCTCCGCCGAGTCGAGCACGGCGCGCAGGAGGACGAGGCGGCGGGTGTCCTGGTCGCGGGCGAGCAGCCCGAGAGACGCGGCGTCGCCCTCGGTGCGGCCGAGCTGGCGCAGGACGTGGTCGGGGACGGGGCTCATGGGGGGCCTCCAGCGGTTGCGTCGGCGAGCCGCTCCGCGATGTGGCGGATCAGGCGTTCGAGGTCGGCGCAGTAGACGGAGGGGTTGCGGAAGCCGTTGTCTGCGCGATAGCGGTGTGCGTAGTGGCCGCCACCGCAAACGGTCAGCAGCGGGCAGGCGCGGCAGGTGGCGGCGAGCGCGTCGGCCCCCGCCTGGCGGGCGGCCACGCCGGGGTGGCGCAGCGCGTCGTCGAAGGTGTGGTGGAAGACGTCGAGGCCGGTGGCGGCGGCGCCGTCGTACGCGGACTTGAGCGAGTCGACCTGTTCGATGGCCCCGTCCGTCTCGACGACCACCGCGTTGAGCGGGTCGAGGCCGAGGGACTCGGTTGCGGCGGGCAGTCCGAGGAGCAGCGCGACGCACTCCTCGAAGAGCCGGACGTGGGTCTCCCGCCGGGGTGCCCGCCACCAGCGGTCGAAGACGGTGCACAGCCAGTCGCCGTACGGGGTGGGGCGGCCCGGTCCGGCGGCTTTGGGCAGACCCGGCGGCGGGCTGGACCAGTTGCCGTGGGGCAGCAGGAGGTCCAGGGCCGGAGGGCGCAGGGCGAGCAGCGATTCGTACATCTCGACGGGGTCGGTGCGCGGGTCGACGACGGTGAGAATGCCCGCGTACGCCTCCGGGTGGTGGTCGGCCAGGAGGCGGGCGCCGCGCGAGGCGGCGGGCCAGGAGGGGCGGCCCGCGTGGTCGGTGCGCAGGGTGTTGTGGGCGGCGAGGCCGCCGTCGAGGCTGATGCCGACGCGGATGCCGTGCCGGGCGAGGGTGGTGACGGCGGGACCGGTGAGCAGGGTGGCGTTGGTCTGCACGGTGGTGCGGACGGCGCAGCCGGCCGGGACGCGCTCGCGCACCGCGTCGGCGAGGGCCGCCAGCCGGCCGGGGCCGGCGAGCAGGGGTTCGCCGCCGTGCAGGACCAGGGCGACGCTGCCGAGCCCGTGGCTGGCTGCGTGCTCCGCGATGCGGGCGGCGGTGCGGTCGAGGACGGCGGGCGAGGCTGCGGATGGGCGGTCGCGCCAGGTGCGGTCGGGGCCCTCGTACAGGTAGCAGTAACGGCAGGCCAGGTTGCAGCGGCCGTGCACCTTGACGATGAACTGGCCGAAGGGGACCGCGTCCACCGGGACGCCGTCCGGCAGGGACGGCACCGGCGCGGTGGAACGGTGCGTGCCGGAGTCCGGCCGCGGCGCTGCCTCCGCGGACCGCTCGGTTCGCCTTCCCCGCGGCGTCGACCCTCCAACCACCCAAGCACCCCCGTGCTGTATGCCGGCCCGGAGTCGCCCCCGCCGGCCCGGGGTGAGTGTTCCCGGCGTGGAACGGAGCCAGGCGGTTCCCCGGCCACGATGTCCTGATCAGGCGCACCCCCGGCCTGAAGCATGCGGTGGGAGCCGCCGGGCGTCATGTCAGAAGGCGCTGGTGAAGCCCCAGTACATTTCGCGCGGCTGCTCCGCCCGCCCCCGCAGATCCGCCACCACCTCAGCCAGCACCGGGTGGTCCATCGTCCGCAGGGTCGCCAGGTCCAGGCCCAGCAGGTCCGGCAGTTCGCCCGGGCCCGTCGCGCCCGCCCCGTCGTTCCGTGTCGACTCGCTCATCACGCCTCCCCGTACCGCAGCACCGGGCCGTCCGGTGACCCGCTCGTCGTCGAGCGCGCCCCGCCGGTCCCGCCTCTCTGGCCTGCCCTGTTCGACTCCTGTCGGCCGTGCGCGCCGGGGCGCGGATCCGCTCGTCGTCGAGCGTGTCGCACTCATCGCTCCAGCTCCGCCAGGCGTTCGGCGGTCGCTTCGCCCGCCGCGCCGCCGTCGTCCGGCAGTTTGCGCCACTCCTGACGGGCCGCCCGGTACGCGTCCCGCGCGGCCCGGGGGCGGCCCGCCCTCTCGTACGTCATACCCCGCCAGTGGTTGGCTGTAGCAGCCAACTCCACGGCTTCCCGGAGATGTTGCGGAGTCTCCAGCTCCGCTTGCGCGTCCCCGGCGGATTCGGCGGCCGAGCGGAAGGCCTCCGCCGCCTCGTCGCGGCGGGCCGGGCGGCCGAGGACGCCGGCGGCCTGGAGAAGGGCCCGGCCCAGCTCCAGCCAGCAGCGGGCGGCGGTGAGCGGGTCGGTGGCCTCCTCGGCGGCGAGCTTGAAGAGGTACTCGGCCTCCCGCAGGTCGACCCGGTCCGCCGTGGCGCGGTGGCGCAGCATCAGGGCCCGGCCCAGCATCAGCAGGCGCTCCGACTGGTGGGCGCCGCCGGCCGGCGTCTCGGAGCGGCAGTCGCGCAGCACGCGGACCGCGGCGCCGATGTACTCGCGGCCGTCCGGGAGTTCGGCGCGGCGCAGCAGCGTCGCGCCCCATTCGGCGAGCAGGTCGGTGTGGGCCCGGGAGTCGCGGGGGATGCCCCGGGCGGCGCGGGCGAACCACTCGGTGGCGGCGACGAGTTCGGCGGGGTCGCCGGTCTGCTCGTAGCGGGCGGCCCGGACCCGTCCGGCCCGGGTCTGGAGCTGGGCGCGCTGGCGCTGGTCGCGTACGGTCTCCAGCGCCTGGGCGGTGAGGGTGGCGGCCTCCTCCGGCTCGGCGCCCGAGACGAGCAGGGCGTCGACGAGGTCCAGGACGACGCGGACCTCGCTGCCCATGGTCTGCCGGCCGCCCTGGGCGAACGCGGTGCGCAGGGAGCGGGCCGACTGGCGGGCGTACTCGCGGGACTGTTCGCCGTCCTGGGTGGCGCGGGCGAGCTTCAGCAGGGTGCGGCCGTGCTGGAGGGGCAGGACGGCCGGGCGGTTCTCCTGGTCGGGCCAGGCGTCGGTGAAGGCCTCCAGCATCCCGCAGGCGCTCTGCAGCAGCGCGGTGTCGCCGTCGAGCCGCCACTGCGCCTCCAGGGCGCGCACCCGTTCCAGGGTGAGCCGCAGCGCCTCGCCGGGTTCCAGGCCGGGGCTAGCGCAGGCGGCGGTGTACTCGCGGTCGGCGCGCCGCAGCAGCTCCAGCGCGCCGCGCCGGTCGCCGCGCCTGCGCCGCTCGTCGGCCGCCGCGTGCAGGACCTTGGCGAGCACCGCGCGTTCGCGTACGGCGCCGGGCCGGGCGGCGGCCCGTTCGGCGGCGCGTTCGGCCTCGTCGAGCAGGTCGGCACCGCCCTGCACCTCCCACAGCCGCAGCACGCAGCGCGCGTACTCCGCCCAGAGTTCGGCGTCCTCGGCGGCGTCCCCGCCGTGGTCGGCGGCGCCCCTGAGGAGCTGCACGGCGTCGATCAGGCGCTGCACCATCTTGTCGGCCTCGAAGTGCCGTACGAGTTCACGGGCGCGGCGCACGGCAAGGCCGCCGGCCCGGGAGTCGGGGGCGGTTCTGGGTTCGGGGGTCACGAATCTGGGGGGTACGGGCATGAATCGCTCCAGTACGCGTGCTGCGACTTCGGCAAAGGCGTGGGGGACGCGCGGACCACCACGTCTCTCGTTCCCCCCGTTCCCCTCGTTCTCCTCACTGTCGTCGGCGTCCTCCGCGTCCACGTCGCTGCCCGGACCAGAAATCGGCCAGGGGGTGCCCCGTGCGGCGCCGCCGGTGGTGCCGTCGCCGAGCTGGGCGTAGGCGAGGGCCGGGAAGTTGGGCCCGCCCTTGCCGAACCGCTGCTCTATGTATTGCGAACAGTGCTTGAGTACGAGCAGAGCCTCGTCACGGCCCAGCGGCCCGAGCAGGGCCTCCTGGACGTCGGGCTCGAACGCGTACCACTGTCCGCGTCCGGTGCCGCCCTCCTGCCGCCTGAGGAGGCCGCTCAGCAGGACTTCGGCGAGTTCGGAAGGTCCCGACTGGGGCAGCATCGTGCGCTGTACGAGTTGCATGACGGGCAGGTAGAGGGGTGCCGCCGCCAGGTAGACGGCGAGCTGTCCGGCGGCCGGGGAGGCCGTCGAGCGGAACCGGCTGACCAGTTGCAGCGAGGACAGGGTGCCGCCCCCGCGGCGGGCGGCCGCCGCCGGCTGATCGGCCCTGACCCAGCCGACCGCGCCCGGGACGGACGCCGCGCCGGTGCCGGAGAGCAGCCTCGCCCAGGCGGCGAGGGCGTCCGCGACCGGCGGCAGGACGGGCACGGCGAGGGCTCCGGGATGGGCGGGGCCCGTTCCGGCGTCGCCGGTGACCTTCAGCAGGGTGGCCCCGGCGGGCCCCTCGCCCCGGGTCAGCGAGCCGAAGGTGACCGGCAGCCGGGTCCGGTTCCACATGCGCTGCGGCAGCGGCTGGAGCACGGCGACCGGGGCGAGCCGGGCGAGCTGGTGCAGCAGCCGGTGGGCGTGTCCGCTGCGCCAGAGCGGGCCGGCGCAGTCGCTGACGACGACGGTGACCCGGCGCCCGGTGGGGTCGCTGAGCCGGTCCGCCGAGTGCAGCGGGGCGGCGGCGGGGTCCGGGCTGCGGCTGACGGTGCAGCCGCCGTCGGGTCCGGGGTGCAGGTAGCGCATCTGCACGTCCCGGAAGGCGCCGAGCTGGGCGAATATCTGCTGGAGCTCCTCGAACATCCGGTCCCAGACCAGCATCGAGGAGGAGGCGTCCATCACGCACTGCACGACGGCGTCGCCCCGCCTCACGCCCCGGAACACCGGCATGATCACGCCGCCCGCGCGGGCGCTGCGTTCGGCGGTCGCGGTCTCGTCCAGGACGCGGCGCAGCGGGGCGGAGACCGGGCGGTAGCGCTGCAACGGGCGCAGGGCGCGGCTCAGTTCGAGGGGTGCGGGCAGGACGGGGGCGGCCGGGACGCCGAGGGGCAGCACGGCGGCGCCGGAGTCGGTGCCCGGCCGGGCGGTGTCGGGGTCCCGGGCGGATGTCCCGTCGCCGGTGCGGGTGCGGCCGGGGACCGGGTGCAGGGAGATCCGCTCGCCGTCGCCTGTCCGGCCGGCCTCCTCGCGCCGGGTGTCCGGGTCCGGCGTGCGCACGTCCCCGGGCGCCCGCGTCTCCGTACGGGCGGACTCGGCGCGCTCGTCGGAGGTCCGGGTGCCGGCGCGGCCCTCGGGGTCCGTGTCCGTGCCCTCGTCGGAGGCGTCGGCGGCGCGGGTCCAGCGGGCCAGCCAGAGCGCGTCGCAGAGCTGCTCGACGTCGGGGTCGAGCCCGGCGCCGCGCAGCCGCGCGACGAGCTCGGGCAGTAACCCGGTGCCGTACGACTCCGAGGCGCCGGGCGTCCCGTCGGGCCCAGGGGTCACGGAGGCACCGGGCGCACCACCGGGCCCGTCGCCCCCGCCGCTGCCGTCCGCCGCACCGGACATCAGATCCTCACCTCGGCCGGTCGAGTCGCTGGATGAGCAGGTCGGCCAGCCGGTCGCGGCCGGCCGGTGACGCGGCGTGCGTCAGGTAGATCGCGTTCAGCAGCTGGTCCGTGGCGAGGAGTTCGGTGCGGGAGCGTTCCAGGAAGTGGGCGATGAGGTCGTCGCTGGCGCGGGCGGCCTCTTCGCCCAGGTGGGCCTTGACGAAGGAGGCGAGCCGCTTGTGGTCGGGGCGGCCCAGCTCCAGGTGGATGCAGCGGCGCATCAGCGGGGCCGGGAAGTCCCGTTCGCCGTTGCTCGTGAGCACGACGAAGGGGAAGGCGCGGCACTGCACCCGGCCGCCCTTGATGCGGACCTTGTTGCCGTCGTGGTCGAGGACGTCCGCCTCGCCGTCGGGCAGGCGGTCGGCGATCCGCTCCAGCTCGGGGATGGCGAACTCGCCCTCCTCCAACACGTTGAGCAGGTCGTTCGGAAGGTCGATGTCGCTCTTGTCCAGCTCGTCGATGAGCAGGACGCGCGGCCGGTCCGAGGGCAGCAGCGCGGTGCCGAGCGGCCCGAGCCGGATGTAACTGCCCACGCTCTGGGCGGCGTCGGCCCCGGGTGCGCCGCCGGCCGCCGCGTGCGAGGCGATCTGGACGTCCTGGAGCCGGGCGATGGCGTCGTAGTGGTAGAGGCCGTCGAGCAGCGTGGTGCGGCTGACCACGGGCCAGCGCAGCACCTTGCCGAGCTCCAGCTCCCGGGCCACGGAGTGGGCCAGGGTGCTCTTGCCTGCGCCCGGGTCGCCGGTGACGAGCAGCGGGCGCCTCAGGTACAGCGCAGCGTTGATCATCTCCAGTTCCTCGGCGCCGGGCCGGTGCTCCTCGGCCACGCGGCCGGGGATGCCGAGCCTGCGGTCGCCGCCGTCCGGCGCGCCGGGCCCGCGGTCTCCGCCGAAGTCGCGCCAGGGCGGCGGGGGCGGCAGCTGCGGCACCTCGTCGTGCGGTTCGCCGATGCCCCGGTAGATGAGCCACTCGCTCGGTTCACTCATAGCGTGTTCCTCGTTGTCACTCGTCCGCCACCGGCGGTCCCCGCCGAACGTGCCTTACCGTAGCGATCCAGCCCAACACCCGTAAGGGGAAGGCGAGTTAGCGTGCGTATGAGATGCGGTTCGCGGTGGCTCACGGCGCCTCCAGGAAGTCGGAGCCCGGCAGCGGACGGTGCGGATCGTCGTAGTAGAGGGCGGTGCCGGCGGACCAGTACATCTCCGTGCGCCCCGCGCTCACCCCTCGTCTCAGTTCGTGGATCCTCCACGGCAGCCGGTCGTGGGTGCGGGTGTCCGACACCGCCTCGGCCACGCGCCGGTGGAACTCCTTGCAGACCGTGTCAGCCTCCGTCGCCCGCCGCTGGAGCAGGGCCACGCCGAAGCCGCTGTCGAGCAGCCGCACCACCCCGGCCGTCACGTCGGGGTCCGGCCGGCTTCCGTAGCGGCACAGGACGGGCACGGTTCCGTGGGCCAGGGTGCTCAGCCGCGCCGACTCCGGTACTCGTACCCGTAATTCGTCCTCGCAGTCGACGACTTCGGCCGTGATGCCGGTGGTGAGCCCGGCGTCCCAGCGGGCCGGCCGCTGCCCGTCCGCGCCCTGGTTCGGGCTGCGCAGGACCACCGGGCGTACGGCTCCGATCCGCTGCCCGGACTGCGGCAGCACCCAGTCGTCGACGGGGAGACCGAACAACGGGGGCGCGACGACGACCTGGAGCATGGCCGGGCTGCCGGGCTCGTCGCAGCGGCGGAACGCCTCGGTGAGCGCGGCGGCCAGCCGGTCCGGGACGGTGCCGAGCGGGGCGCCGCCGCCGTCCTCGTCGACCGGCTCCGCCTCACCGGCCCGGCGGTCCACGGCGACCCGCCAGTCGTACTGGTCGGGGGCCCAGTACTGGACGTCCACATGGAGCACGACGCAGTCGCGGTCGCCGTACAGGACGGGTTCGCTCGCCGGGGCGCGGGCGGCCCGCTGGCGGTTCTGCTCCAGGCGCAGCCGGATCTCGGCCCACTCCACGCCGAGCCGGCTGCGCAGGTCCCTGGGCAGATGGGCGTCCGCGATGCCCCTGACCCAGCCCCACAGCGCCTTGGCGTTCCGCACGGAGAGCTGGCCCCAGGGCCGGTCGGCCGCGAGGACGCCCATGCAGTAGCGCACGATCAGTTCGAACTGCGCCTCGCGGTCGCGGGCCCGGGCGTCGTACAGGGTGCCGAGTCCGTCGCGCCAGGCGCGCGGTGCGGGGCGGTGGTCGCGGGCGTACACCCCGGGCAGCCGGTCCAGCAGCGTCAGCAGGGAACGGGTGCTCGCCGGGGGCGGTAACTCGGCGAGCCGGCCGAGCAGTTCGGCGCGGAGCCTGGGGCCGAGGATGCCGCCGGGCGGGGCGGGCAGCTCGCTCTGCGCGTCGGTCCAGGTCCGCTCGGTGCCGGCGGAGCTGGTGTGCTGGTCGGCGTGGTAGCGGTCGTGGGCGTGGAAGACGGCCTGGTAGGGATCGTCGGTCTCGGTCTCGACGGGGCCGGCCGGCACCTCCAGGGTGCGCAGCCGCTCGATGCCGACGGCGGTCCCGCCCTGGTGGCCGTCGAGCCGCGACTTGATGACGCCGACGACCTCGCCGCGGACCAGGTCGACCAGCGGGCCGCCGGACATGCCGAGCTCCACCCAGTCCCCGTCGAGCCGCACCACCTGCTCGGCGTCGCCCGACGCCCCGTAGGAGCCCTTGACGGCGCAGACCCCGCTGCGGTTCTGGAGTCCGCCGCCCTGGCCCGGCGCCCAGCCCACGCAGCGCACCTCGCGGCTGCGGAGCATCGCCTCGGACCGCTCGGTGACGTACACGCAGGGGTGCTCGACGGGCCGCTGGAGCTGGATGAGCGCGAGGTCGGGGGCCGGCCAGCCGCCGGGTCCGGGCGGCCGGGTGCCGGGCAGGGCGGCGACGACCTTGCCGGGCACCTCGGTCAGCTCGGTGCTGTAGCGGTCCGCCTTGAACCACACGCCCACCACGCCGTCCTCCCCCCGCATCGCCACGTGCGCGCACGTGAGGACCCAGCTGGGTGCGACGAAGAAGCCGCTGCCCAGGAAGTCCCCTCCCGGCCCGTCCTGGGCATACCCGGGCGGTGGGCGATGGATGCGTACGGTCGCGTCCTGCACGAGGTCCATGAGGGCAGCCTGGGCGGGTTCGAGCACCCCCTCTGCGCCCCCTCTGTCCTCGGAGGTCATGCCCCGCCGCCGGCGGTGTCGCCCGCTCCGCCCGGGTGTGCCGGTGCGCCGGGGGGTGCCCCGGCGGGCGGGAAGCCGGGAGGTGCGCCCGCGCCCGGTGGCGGGGCGGGCGGTGGTGCGGGGGGCGCGAACGGGGCGGGCGTCTGCGCCGGTACGGGGGCGGGCGGCGGCGCGTCGATCGGCGGCCCGCCGCCGTTCCAGGTCAGCGTCACCGTGATGGCGCCCTTGGCCTCCCCGTCCGCGAGCAGCCCGACGATCTTGCCGGACTTGGCGGTCAGCTCGATGCCGAACTCCACGCTCACCTCGTCCGGCCGCACCGCGCGCAGCGGCACGGCCAGGGAGCGCGCCACCCCGGTCACCACGGAGTGCAGGCTCTCGACCCGGGCCTGGACCTGGTCCGCGATGTCCCCGAAGCCGGTGTCCGTGTAGCTCGGACCGCCGCCGGGCGCGGGACCGGCCAGCTCCTCGGCCCCGGAGATCCGGGCCCAGACCGGCGTGCCGTCCGGCAGCTCAATGCGCGTAATACGGGACCCACTGTCGCTCATGACAACCCCCCGTTCGCCAACTACCCGCAGATTAACGGCCGTAGTCGGCGGATGAGGGGTAGATCGACGAGGAGGGGGCAGCCGGACGGGCAAAGCGTGCCGGGGGCCGCTCTAGACTTGAGCCATGTACTTCACCGACCGCGGTATCGAGGAGCTGGAGAAGCGGCGAGGCGAGGAAGAGGTCACGTTCGAGTGGCTCGCCGAGCAGCTGCGTACGTTCGTCGATCTGAACCCCGACTTCGAGGTGCCGGTCGAGCGCCTCGCGACCTGGCTGGCCCGTCTGGACGACGAGGACGAGGACGAGTAGTCCTTCCGCCGGTCAGTCCGTTTCCTCCCCGCCTCGTACCCGGTCGTACGCGAGGCCCAGCGCGCCGTGCGCCATCAGGAGCACCCCGGCGAAGGCCCAGCCGCCGCTGCGCCGGGCCGCTCCCCACAGGGCGAGCGGCAGTCCGGCCGCGAGCTGGGCGCCCGCGAGGGCCCGCGCCCGCGGGCCGCGCACCCAGGGGCCGAGCCGGCTGCTCTCCACCGCGCCCAGGTCGACCTTGACCGCGTCGCGCCACCCGGTCCACTCGACGCGCTCGGCGCCGTCCCACGCCCCGGCGCCCGGCGGTTCGTCCGGGTCGGCCCCGAGTCCGGCCGGGAGCGCGAGGCCGGTGCGGGTGAGTACGGCGAGCAGCCCGCGCAGCCGGGCCCGGGCGTCGGTGTCCGGGTCGGGGCGGGTGAGCGCTTCGAGCGACTGCACGTCCAGTACGGGGTCGAGCCCGAGCCGCTCGGCGAACGTACGCATCGCCTCGTCCTCCCCGGCCGGGGTGCCGTCCGCGAGCCAGACGTAGCCCACCGGGCGGCGGAATCCCGAGGCGAGGGTGTACCCGGCCCGGTCGCCGTCCCACCACAGCGCGAGCACGGGCCAGGTGGAGCCGACCGCGAGCGCGGTGGCCCAGCCGCCGAGCACCCGGTCGACGGGCTCGGCCCGCTCCCCCTCCCCCGACCGCGCGCGGCGGCCGCCCTGCCAGGGCTCCCCCTCGGGTACGAGAACGCTCCACCCCTGCCCGGCGGGCGCCAGCAGCAGCGGTTCGCGCAGCAGGTGCGCGACCGGGCGCACGGCGTCCGGCACGGTCCGGCACAGCAGCAGGGCACCCACGGGTGAGGTCGCGTCCATGGGTGACACCGTAGGACACCTTGCCCAGTTCTGTGCCGTTTTGCGCGCTTCGATCCCTCGCGAGGCCCCGTGACCCTGTCTTGACTTCACCGATCCGCGATATATCGTGTTCTTCAAGAGACGCGATATGTTGCGTCGTCCGCGCTATCCGGGAGGTCAGATCCATGCCTGTCTCGACATGGTCCGTCGCCGAGCCTCGGAAGCTGACCTTCGACGAGCCGGTGACCGCGCTGAAGGTGCGCGTCGTCAACGGCACGGTCAACGTGGTCGGCACCGACGAACCGACCGCACGCCTGGAGGTATCCGCGATCGAAGGGCCGCCGCTCCTCGTGACGCAGGAGGACGGCGTCCTGACCGTGGCGTACGAGGACCTTGCCTGGCAGAACCTGCTGAAGTGGTTCGACCGCAAGGAATGGCGCCGCCACGCGGTCGTCTCGCTCGCGGTCCCGGCCGGCGCGACCGTGGAGGTCGGCGCGGTCGGCGCCGGGGCCTTCGTCTCCGGGATCCGGGGGCGTACGGAGGTACGCGGCGTCAACGGCGACACCACGCTCGTCAACCTCTCCGGGCCGGTCGGCGCGGAGACCGTCTCCGGCGGGGTGGAGGCCCAGTCCGTCACCGGCGACCTTCGTTTCAAGTCGGTCTCCGGCGATCTGACGGTCGTCGAGGGGGCGGGCGCCTCCGTGAAGGCCGAGTCCGTCAGCGGCGGCATGGTGCTCGACGTGGACGCGGCCGGGAAGCCCACCGACATCCGGCTGGCCACGGTCTCCGGCGAGATCGCCATCCGGCTGCCGCACCCCGCCGACGCGCGGGTGGAGGCGAACACCGCGAGCGGTTCCGTCTCCAACGGCTTCGAGGACCTGCGGGTCAGCGGCCAGTGGGGCGCGAAGAAGATCACCGGCACGCTGGGCGCCGGCACCGGCACCCTGAAGGCGACGACCGTCTCCGGGTCGATCGCGCTCCTGCGCCGCCCGCCGGCCGAGGACGAACCGTACGACGCCGAGCCGACCGGAAAGGTGCTCTGACATGCCCCCCGTATTCGCCCACGGCCGCCTGCGGCTGTACCTCCTGAAGCTGCTCGACGAGGCGCCCCGGCACGGCTACGAGGTGATCCGGCTGCTGGAAGAGCGCTTCCAGGGCCTGTACGCCCCCTCGGCCGGCACGGTCTACCCCCGGCTGGCCAAGCTGGAGGCCGAGGGCCTGGTCACCCACGCCACCGAGGGCGGCCGCAAGGTCTACTCGATCACCGAGGCGGGCCGCGCCGAACTGGCCGACCGCACCGGGGAGCTCGCCGACCTGGAGCTGGAGATCAGGGAGTCCGTCTCCGAGCTGGCCGCCGAGATGCGCGACGACGTACGCGGGGCGGCGGGCAAGCTGCGCAGCGAGATGCGCGCGGCGGCCGACGAGTCGCGCCACGCGCCCGGCGGGCCCGGGGGGCCCGGCACCGGCGCCAAGGAGTCCCCGTTCGGCGGTTTCGGCGACCTGGGTGACTTCGGGGACCTGCGCGACAAGGAGGCGTGGCGCTCCGCGAAGGAGGAGCTGCGCAAGGCCCGCCAGGAGTGGAAGGAGCAGGCCCGCCGCGCGAAGGACGAGTCCCGGCGCGCCCGCCAGGACGCCCAGCAGGCCCGCCGCCAGGCCAAGGAGGCCCAGGACCGGGCACGCGAGCAGATGCAGAACGCCGCACGCCAGGTCCAGGAGCACTTCGCCCGGGGCGACTGGCCGGCCGGGGTCCGCGAGGGCCTGGCCGAGATCACCGGCCAGCTCGGCGGCTTCGCCCGTACGGGGAGCTGGGCGCCGTACGTCAAGCCGGACGCGGCGGGCACCGACCCGGAGTGGGGCAAGGACGCGGGCGGCACCGGCGACCCGGCACGCGACCTGGACCGCCTGCTCGACCGCTTCCGCGACGAGATCCGCGACGCGGCGAGGGACCACGGAGTGACGGAGACCCAGCTCACGGAGGCCCGCCTGCACCTGGCGACGGCCGCGGCGCACGTGGCCGGGGTGCTGCGGGGGGACGGGGAGAAGTAGGTACGGGTACGAGGGGGCGGCGCGACCTTACGGGGGCCGGCGCGACCGGCAGGGGTTGCCGGCGCGACCGCCCCCGTACGGTCAGCCCGCCTTGCGGTGGCCGTCCGCGCCTTCGGCCCCGTCGCCGTACAGCGCGCGCTCGGCCGACGCGTACGTCACGCCGTGGTCCGCGAGGACGTCCGCGACCGGGCCCGGCGTCACGGTGAGGGCCAGCAGGAGGTGCTCGCCGCCGATGAACCGGTCACCGCGCCCGAGCGCGACGCGCAGCGACTTCTCCAGAACCTTCTTCGCCTCCCGGGTGAAGGACGGGCGGCCCGCTCGCCGCCGGCCCCGGCGGTCGCCCCGCAGGGCCCCTTCGCCGTGTGCCTCCTCGATGCGCGAGACGATGGCGCCGAGGTCGATCCCGATGTCCGCGAGCGCCTCGGCGTCAGCCTTGGACATGCCGCCGTGCCTGCGGGCCTCGGCGAGCGCGGCCGCCACCGAGTCCTCGCGGTCCGCCAGGCCCAGCGCGGTGATCGCGAAGGAGGCCCGGCCGGTGTCCTGGTCCAGCAGGGCGAGCAGCAGATGTTCCCCGGTGACCGTGTCGGCCCCGGTCCGTGCGGCGTGCTCCACGGCTCCGGCCACCGTGGCCCGGGCGTCCTTGGTGAATCGCTCGAACATCAATGCCTCCCGTACTTCTTGTGCACGGCCTGCCGGCTGACACCCAGTTCGGCCGCGATCTCCTGCCACGACCAGCCCTTGGCGCGGGCGCTCCTTACTTGTACGGCTTCCAGCTGCTCCAGCAGCCGCCGCAGCGCGGCGACCGACCGCAGCCCCACCCGGGGGTCGCGGTCGCCCGCCCGCTCGGCGAGATCCGTTGCTTCGGTCATGTTGTCAACTTACGTTGACACCGCGGCCATGTCAATCATTATTGACACCCGGACCTCAGACAGTCAGCACGATCTTCCCGAACTGGTCGCCCGCGGCGAGGCGTTCGAAGCCCTCCCGGGCACGGTCCAGCGGCAGCACCTCGTCGATGACGGGGCACACGCCGGTGGTGGCGCAGAAGGCGAGGAGGTCCTCCAGCTCGTCCTTGGAGCCCATGGTCGAGCCGACGACCTTCAGCTCCAGGAAGAAGATCCGGGTCAGCTCGGCGTGCGAGGGCCGGTCGCCGCTGGTGGCGCCGGAGATGACCAGGGTGCCGCCGGGGCGCAGCGACTTGACGGAGTGCGACCAGGTGGCGGCGCCGACCGTCTCGATGACGGCGTCCACCCGGTGGGGCAGCCGGGCGCCGGCCTCGAACGCGTCGACGGCGCCGAGTTCGACGGCCCGCTTGCGCTTGGCCTCGTCGCGGCTGGTGGCGTACACCCGCAGCCCGGCGGCCCGCCCGAGCACGATCGCGGCGGTCGCGACCCCTCCGCCGGCGCCCTGGACGAGCACCGAGTCGCCCGGGCGTACCCCGGCGTTGGTGAAGAGCATGCGGTACGCGGTCAGCCAGGCGGTCGGCAGGCAGGCGGCCTGCTCGAAGCTCAGCTCCCGGGGCTTGGGCAGCACGTTGTACGTGGGGACGGTGACCTGTTCGGCGAACGTGCCCTGGTAGCGCTCGGTGAGGATCGAGCGGGGCTCGTCCGGGCCGACCCCGTGGCCGGTCTGGCCGATGACGGAGTGGAGGACGACCTCGTTGCCGTCCTGGTCGACACCGGCGGCGTCACAGCCGAGGATCATCGGCAGCTTGTCCTCCGCGAGGCCGACGCCGCGCAGGGACCAGAGGTCGTGGTGGTTGAGGGAGGCGGCCCGGACGTTCACGGTGGTCCACCCGGGGCGGGCCTGCGGGGCTGGACGGTCGCCCAGTTCGAGGCCGTTGAGGGGGTGGGCGGGGTCGATGCTGGATGCGTAGGCGGCGAACATGCCGCCGACGATAGGCGTCACCGTACCGACACGTAACCGCCTGCGACTGTGACGCGCACCGCTGGTTTCGGGGCTCCGCCCCGGACCCCGCGCCTCAGACGCCGGCGAGGCTGAAAGTGGCCGCGGCCAAAATCAAGCCCCTCCGGCGATTGAGGAGCGGGGGTACGGGGGCAGCGCCCCCGCAACACCTCAGCGGCGGGCCACACCCTCCGCCCGCGCCGCCGCGGCCACCGCGGCCGTGACCGCCGGAGCGACCCGCTCGTCGAACGGCGACGGAATCACGTAGTCCGCGGCCAGCTCGTCGCCGACGACGTCGGCCAGCGCGTTGGCCGCCGCGATCTTCATGCCCTCCGTGATCCGGGACGCCCGGACCTGGAGCGCGCCCGCGAAGATCCCCGGGAACGCCAGCACGTTGTTGATCTGGTTCGGGTAGTCCGAGCGCCCCGTCGCCACGACGGACGCGTACTTGTGCGCGATGTCCGGGTGGACCTCGGGGTTCGGGTTGGCCATCGCGAAAACGAACGCACCCGGCGCCATCGACGCCACGGCCGCCTCCGGGACCGTCCCGCCGGAGACGCCGATGAAGACGTCCGCGCCGGCGAGCGCGACCTCCAGGGGGCCCGAGATGCCCGCCCGGTTGGTGAGCTCCGCCAGCTCCCGCTTGACGTCGGTCAGGTCCTCGCGGTCCCGGCTGACGATGCCCTTGCGGTCGGCGACGGCCACGTCACCGAGCCCCGCCTCCAGCAGGAACTTGGCGATGGCGACCCCAGCCGCACCGGCACCGGAGATGACGGCGCGCAGGTCGCCCAGGCTGCGCCCGGACAGCTTCGCCGCGTTGCGCAGGGCGGCCAGCGTGACGACGGCCGTGCCGTGCTGGTCGTCGTGGAAGACCGGAATGTCCAGCCGCTCCTGGAGCTTGCGCTCGATCTCGAAGCAGCGCGGCGCCGAGATGTCCTCCAGGTTCACCCCGCCGAAGGAGGGGGCGAGCCGGACGACGGTCTCGACGATCTCGTCCGCGTCGGTGGTCGCGAGCGCGATCGGCACCGCGTCCACGCCGCCGAACTGCTTGAAGAGGATCGCCTTGCCCTCCATCACGGGGAGGGACGCCTCGGGACCGATGTCGCCGAGGCCGAGCACCGCCGTGCCGTCCGTCACGACGGCGACGACCTGCGACTTCCAGGTGTAGTCGTGGACCAACTCGGGCTGCTCCGCGATGGCGGAGCAGACCTTCGCCACGCCCGGTGTGTACGCGAGGGACAGGTCGTCCTTGTCCCGGATCGGGACGGTGGCCTGCACGGCCATCTTCCCGCCCCGGTGGAGGGCGAAGGCCGGATCGAACGGCTCGTCGGTGGTGCTGTCGGTGGTGCTGTCGCTGCGAGGATTGACGATCTCCGCTGCCATGGTGTTGACCCCTTAAGTCTTCATCGTTTGAGGGTGGCCACTCCTGGTTGAGGAGGGGTGGGCGGACCCGCGTACGCGCCCTGCGCCCGGCGGTTGGCCCGCCCCGGCAGGGGGAGATACGTACGCGCGGGCGCGCCGCACACGCGCCCTGAGCCCCGGATGAGGGGTGTAAAGGTCTTTCTTACCGGACGGACCAGGTCAGGGACGAGTTCATATCGGCTCCGTGACATGACTCATAGTGGGCTGCCATTTCAACAGGTCAGCCTTGTGCCGCGCCTGAGTCCACGGCGTGAGACGCGCCGCAGATCCTCCGGTGACGAGAAGGAAACCCCATAAAAGGTCCGGCCGTGGTGTACCGGCCTCAAGAGGTTCGGGGATCGCCCGTTACCCGATTTTGACATGCCGGGCCCCCTGTTCGGGCTAATCCGCATGGCAACATGCCGTAATCACACAAGGCGGCGACACCCGATGCCGTGTTTCATTACCGCCCTGGCAACCACCCTGACCTGCCGGAGGAACCCGATCATGACCGCACGCTCCACCCGTCGTACGGCCGCGAAGACCCGCATCGCCGCGGTCGGCGCCATCGCGGTCGCCGGCACCATGCTGCTGACCGCCTGTGGCGACCAGACGAAGAACAACGACGCCGGCGGGTCGGAGACCGCCAAGACCGGCACCGGCACCTCGTCGCCCGCGGACCTGCTCCCCGCGGACATCAAGTCCAAGGGCGTCATCAAGGTCGGCTCCGACATCGCGTACCCGCCGGTCGAGTTCAAGGACAAGTCCGGCGAGACCGTGGGTATCGACCCCGACCTCGCCGCCGCGCTCGGCAAGGAGCTGGGCGTCGAGTTCCAGTTCGAGAACGGCACGTTCGACACCCTGATCACGGGCCTGCGCTCCAAGCGCTACGACATCGCCATGTCGGCGATGACGGACAGCAAGGAGCGCCAGGAGGGCATCGACCCGGAGACGAAGAAGAAGGTCGGCGAGGGCGTCGACTTCGTCGACTACTTCACCGCCGGTGTCTCGATCTACACCAAGAAGGGTGACGACCAGGGCATCAAGACCTGGTCCGACCTCTGCGGCAAGAAGATCGCCGTCCAGCGCAACACCGTCTCGCACGACCTGGCCAAGGACGAGTCCAAGAAGTGCGCCGGCGGCAAGAAGATCGCGATCGAGGCGTTCGACACCGACCTGGAGGCCCAGACCCGTATCCGCTCGGGCGGAGCCGACGCCGGCTCCTCCGACTTCCCGGTCGCCGCGTACGCGGTGAAGACCTCGGGCGGCGGCAAGGACTTCCAGATCGTCGGCGACCAGGTCGAGGCGGCCCCGTACGGCATCGCCGTCGCCAAGGGCAACGACCAGCTCACCAAGGCCCTCAAGGCGGCCGTGGACGCCATCATCAAGAACGGCGAGTACGAGAAGGTCATCGCCAAGTGGGGCGTCGAGGCCGGCGCGGTCACCGAGGCCAAGGTGAACGGCGGGTCCTGACCGGATCCGGCGCTGAAAGGCATCAGCCGTGACTGACATCAAGAAGACGGGACCGGTCGACGAGCCGCCCGCATCCCCCGCCACCGAGGCGCCGACCGCACCGGAGGCCATCCGGGCCATCCCCGTCCGGCACTACGGCCGGTACGTCTCGGCGCTCATCGCCATCGCCCTGCTCGCCTCGGTCATCTACGCCTTCAGCCAGGGCAGGATCAACTGGGGCGCGATTCCGGACTACTTCTTCGACGACCGCATCATCGACGGGGTCGGCCAGACACTGCTGCTGACCGTCCTGTCGATGCTGATCGGCGTGGTCGGCGGCGTCCTGCTCGCCGTCATGCGCCTGTCGAGGAACCCGGTGACCTCGTCGATCGCGTGGTTCTACATCTGGTTCTTCCGGGGCACCCCGGTCCTGGTCCAGCTGTTCGTGTGGTTCAACCTGGGTCTGGTCTTCGAGTACATCAACCTCGGGCCGATCTACAAGGACTACTGGTCGAGCTTCATGACGCCGCTGCTGACGGCGCTGCTCGGCCTCGGCCTCAACGAGGCCGCGTACATGGCGGAGATCTGCCGCGCCGGTCTGCTCTCGGTCGACGAGGGCCAGACGGAGGCGTCGCACGCCCTGGGCATGAGCCACTCGAAGACCCTCCGGCGCGTCGTGATCCCGCAGGCCATGCGGGTGATCGTGCCGCCCACGGGCAACGAGGTCATCAACATGCTCAAGACGACCTCTCTGGTGGCGGCCGTGCAGTTCTACGAACTCTTCAAGAACGCCCAGGACATCGGGCAGAGTTCCGGGTCGCCGGTGGAGATGTACTTCCTCGCCGCCGCCTGGTACCTGATCATGACCTCGGTGCTCAGCGTGGGGCAGTACTACCTGGAGCGGTACTACGCGCGTGGATCCAGCCGGAGCCTGCCGCCGACCCCGTTCCAGAAGGTCAGGGCCTCGGTGCTGTCCATCGGCCGCCCGAAGGGAGGCATCGCATGACCGCGATGGTGAAGGCCGAGGGCGTCCACAAGTCCTTCGGCGCCGCGCACATCCTCAAGGGCATCGACCTGGAGGTCGCCCCGCGCGAGGTCTTCTGTCTGATCGGCCCGTCCGGTTCCGGCAAGTCGACGTTCCTGCGGTGCATCAACCACTTGGAGCAGATCAGCGCCGGACGGCTGTACGTGGACGGCGAGCTGGTGGGCTACCGCCAGAAGGGCGACAAGCTCTACGAGCTCAAGGACAGCGAAGTCGCCCTGAAGCGCCGGGACATCGGCATGGTCTTCCAGCGCTTCAACCTGTTCCCGCACATGACGGCGCTGGAGAACGTCATGGAGGCGCCCGTCCAGGTCAAGCGCGAGGCCAAGGCGGTCGCCCGGGCCCGCGCCGAGCGGCTGCTCGACCGGGTCGGCCTCGGCGACAAGGCGAAGAACTACCCCTCGCAGCTCTCCGGCGGACAGCAGCAGCGGGTGGCCATCGCCCGGGCGCTGGCCATGGAGCCGAAGCTGATGCTCTTCGACGAGCCCACCTCGGCGCTCGACCCGGAGCTGGTCGGTGACGTCCTCGACGTCATGCGGGGCCTCGCCGAGGACGGCATGACGATGGTCGTCGTCACCCACGAGATGGGCTTCGCCCGCGAGGTCGGCGACGCGCTGGTCTTCATGGACGACGGTGTGGTGGTCGAATCCGGCCACCCGCGCGACGTCCTGGGCAATCCGCAGCACGACCGGACGAAGTCGTTCCTGTCCAAGGTGCTCTAGGCGTGGGGAAAGGGGCGGTACGGGCCACGTCGGCCCGTACCGCCCCTTTCCCTTGCCCGGGTCACTTCTTCGGCAGCAGCTCCGGGCGCAGCATCAGCTCGCGCAGCTCGGCGCGGGTGAGCGGCGGGGTCTTCAGGAGCGGTCCCGGCGCGTCGTCGGACTCGAAGCCGGTGCTGTCGCGTACGGCGAGCACGCTTCCGTCAGCGAGGGTGAGCCGGGCGACCAGCTCCGGGCCCCACTGCGGGGTGCCCTCGCCGTAGTCCATGTCGTCGCTCCAGATGGTGAGCACCCGGCCGCCGGACAGTTCCTCGCGGACGCAGTCGTCGGGGGCCGGCGCGCCATTCGCCGGGTGGCACAGGTCCTCGACGGGCGCGCCGCCCAGCTTCTTCCGCACGGCCTCCGCGTCCCTGACGTCGACGGTCAGGTAGCCGACGCCGCCGCCCCGGCGGACCGAGTACTGCCCGTCCAGCGGTCCGGTCCGGGAGGGGTCGTCCGGCGGCGGCGAGACATGCTTGATGATCTCGGCGAACGACACCTCGTCGAGCCTTTCGACGTCGGTCGGCAGCAGCTCGATCAGCAGCACGTCCCGGGGCGTGCCGCCGGGCTCCTCGGCCAGGGACCCCACGGACGAGGTCTGCGGGGCCGCCGGCGACGAGGAGAGCTGGGGCACGACGAACGCCCCCGCCGCCACCGCGCACACCGCCGCCGCCGAGACCGCGGTCCGGCGCCGCCAGCGGACCCGTGCCGCCTTCGCGTAGACCGCCTCCGTGCTGACGACCGGCTGTCCGGCGTCCTGGGCGGCCTTCCCCAGCAGCTCGCGCACGTCGTCGTTCATACCAGTACCTCCGCCATCTCGGCGCGCAGCGCCGCCAACCCCCGAGCCGTGTGGCTCTTGACCGTGTTCTCCCGCATCCCGAGCGTCTCGGCGGTGGCCTCGACGCTCAGGTCCTCCCAGTAGCGCAGCACCAGCACGGCCCGCTGCCTGGGCGTGAGCCGGGCGAGCGCCGCCCGTACCGCCAGGCCGGTGTCCGTGTCGGCCGCCTCGACGGCCCGCTCGGGCAGCTCCCCGTACGCCTGCTCGCGGCGCCAGAACCGCCGACGGGCCGCGATGAAGGTGTTGACCAGGGTCTTTCGCGCGTACGCCTCGATGTTGTCGAGCCGCCCGTGCCGCCGCCCGCCGAGCACCACCTTGACCAGAGTCGTCTGGACCAGGTCCTCGGCCTCGTGCCGGTCGCCGCAGAGCAGGAACGCGCTGCGGAACAGGGCGGTCCGCCTGCTCTCGACGAAGGCGTGCAGCGCGGCGTGGTCATCGCTCCGCATCCTCGGTGTCCTTCCCCCGGCCCGCGGGCGCGGACCGTCTCACCCTTCCAGTGCGGTGGGCCCGGCGGCGGGTTGCGGCTCGTACGGAAAGAATTCGGGAGGCGTTCGGGAGGCGTTCGGGAGGCGCGGCGACCGTCCCGGCACCCCCACCCCCGTTCGTAATACCCTGTACGCTAAACGACCCATTACGCCGCACCGCACCACCCCCTGGACCGACGTCGTAAGGACAACTCGTGGAACTGGCCTATTACTCGGACTACGCCGTGCGTCTGGTCAACACCGAGGAACCGGCCCGCAGCAAGGACGTCCTGACCTCGGTCGAGGCGGTCCGCGACCTGTTCGGCGTCAACGGCCAGGCGGCCCGGCGCGCGACCGACGCGGACGTCACCCGGTTCCGGTCGGTACGGGCCCGGCTGCGCGCGGTCTTCGAGGCGGCCGACGACGGGGACGAGCGGCTGGCGGTCGACCTGCTCAACTCGCTGCTGCTGGAGTTCCCGGTCAGCCCGCAGATCTCCGGCCACGACGTCCGCGACGCCGACGGCAAGCCGGACTGGCACATGCACCTCGCGGACCACCCGTCCAACGCCACGGCGGGCTACGCCGCGATCGCCGCCATGGGGCTGGCCTTCCACCTCACCTCGTACGGGGTGGACCGGCTCGGGCTGTGCGAGGCCGCGCCGTGCCGCAACGCCTACCTCGACACCTCGACCAACCGCTCCCGCCGCTACTGCTCGGACCGCTGCGCGACCCGGGCCAACGTGGCCGCCTACCGGGCCCGCAAGCGCCTGGAGACCGAGCGGGCCGCCGACACCGGCCGCAGCGCGGAGAACGCCCAGGCCAGCACCGCGCGTACCGAGCGCTGATCCTTCGTCAGCGGCCGGTACCGCGCCCGCACCCTGGCCAGCACCAGCTCCTCGGGCACCGTCCCGTAGTCCGTGCTGTCCCCGCCCGCGAAGCTGTTGTCCCCCAGCACCCACCAGCCCCCGGCCCGCCGCTCCACGGCCCGCTTCACCACCAGCAGGTCCTGCTGGAACGGGTGGCGCAGAATCACCACGTCCCCGGGACGCACCGGCGCCCCGTACTGCACGAGCAGCCAGTCCCCGTGGTAGAGCGTGGGCACCATCGACGGGCCCGTCACCTCCACCACCTGGAAGGGCACCCGCGCCGACAGCCCCCGTACGGGCTGCTCATCGGCCGGCTCCGACACCTCCGACACCTCCCTCATCTCCTCCGGCACCTCCCCGGTCCGTCCAGTACACCGCCCCTCACAGGGTTTCGTACATTCGGCCACTGGACCCACACTCATCCCGGACTTTTGGCCTAAGCCCCCGGGGGCACTCGCTGAAAGAGGCTTCTCACGGAGTAATGTCCCACCTGAGAAGACGATCACGAGGAAGGACAGCTCAATGCTTTCCCGCCTGTTTGCCCCCAAGGTGAAGGTCAGCGCCCACTGCGACCTGCCCTGCGGCGTGTACGACCCGGCCCAGGCCCGCATCGAGGCGGAGTCCGTCAAGGCCGTCCAGGAGAAGTACCAGGCCAACGAGGACGCGGACTTCCGCACGCGCGCGGTCCTGATCAAGGAGCAGCGCGCCGAGCTGGCGAAGCACCACGTCTCGGTCCTGTGGAGCGACTACTTCAAGCCCCCGCACTTCGAGAAGTACCCGGAGCTGCACCAGCTGGTCAACGACACCCTGAAGGCCCTCTCGGCCGCCAAGGGCTCGAACGACCCTGCCACCGGCCAGAAGGCGCTGGACCTGATCGCGGAGATCGACAAGATCTTCTGGGAGACCAAGAAGGCTTGATCTCCGGTTAGGCCGTCTGACCTGCGGTTTCGCTGGTCGGACTCCCTACCGGTCCGCACCCGGTCCGCAGGCCGCCGAGAACGGCGTCCATCACGGACCGGGTGCGGTCTTCCTCTCCAGGCCACAGGTGCGCGTAGATCCGCAGCGTGATGACGGCGGACGCGTGGCCGAGGACCATCTGCACCTGCTTGACGCTCGCGCCGCCCGCGATGAGCGCGGAGGCGTAGAAGTGCCGCAAGTCGTGGGTCACCATGTGCGGCAGCTCGACGGGCTTGCGGCCCTCGTTCTTGGCCGCCTCGCTCTCCTCCGCCTGGAGCGCCCTACGGGCGCAGTTCCACTCGGTCTTCCAGCGGCGGTAGTTGAGCGGCTCCCCCTCCTCCATCGTGAACAGCCACTCCGGGGAGGGGCGCGCGGCGAGGTGTCCGAGGAGCGCGTCGGTGACGACTTCCCCGACCGGAACCGTACGCCGGGACTTCGCGGTCTTCGGCGGGCCGACCTTCCCCGACTGGAGCCGCTGCCGCTCCACGCGAATGTTGCCGACCTTGAAGTCGACGTCCGCCACCTTCAGGCCCAGCAGCTCACCTATGCGCAAGCCTGACCCTGCGAGCACGACGACGGCTGCCCGGATGTACGGCGGCATCACGCGTGCCATGTCCTCCACCTGGGCGACGGTGGGCGGAGTGACCTCCTCGTCCGGCATGACCGGAAGGGTGATCCGGCGGCACGGAGTGGATGCGATGACCTTGTCGTCCACGGCCGCGGTCATGACGCGCACGAGGACGTCGTGGACGTTCCGGACGCTGCCGGGGCCGAGCTGGTCGGACAGGTGCTTGAAGAGCACCTGTATGTCGTTGCGGCGTATCGCCGCCATAGAGCGGGCGCCGAGCGCGGGCACGAGGTGGAGCCGTAGCGCGTTGTCGGTGATGCGCTCACCCGCCTCACTCGCAATGAGCGAGCCCTGCCACCTCTCGGCGTACTTCTCGAAGGTGACGCGGCCCGCGCGGGGGTCGACGTACTGGCCGGTGACCATGCTGGTCGTGACCTCGTCGAGCCAGCGCTGGGCATCGAGCTTCCGCTCGAAGTGGCGGGCGTGTTCCTTGCCGTCAAGGTCGCGGTATCGGGCGCGCCATTTGCCGTTGGGGCGCTTCTGTACGTTCGCCAAGTGGCTTCTCCTCTGTGCTGGTTGTCAGTAGTGGCCCCCGTCCTCGATGTCGCCGCTGAGGACGCGGGCGTCTCGCTCGTCCCCCATGAGGCGGAGGCACTGCTCGTGGATCGCCCGCGAGCTGTCCGGGTGTGCCTTGATGTGGTCGGCGACGGCGACCACGGCGCGGTGCAGGCGGTCACGGGCGTCACGGGTTTCGTAGAACGCTTCGACGGCTTCCTGGACGAGCCGTCGGCTGTCGACGTCGAGCCCTTCGAGGGGCGGCGACATCAGCTCTTCGAGGGGCAGCTCGAAGACGCGGGAGAAGGCGAGCGCTTCATCGAGGTTGATCCGCCTGCGGGGTGATCCGTTCTCGATGCGCCAGACAGCCGTCTGGTTCATCTTCACGCCCGCTCTCGTCACCCGCTCGGCCAGCTCGGTCGTGCTCCACCCTCTGACCTCGCGCTCCAGAGCCACACGGCCGGCCACGTTGCCTTCGCTGTAGAGCAGCGGCACCTCGCCACCCTCGACCATCTCGCCTGCCATCGAACCTCCATCTCCACCGTCATAGCTATCCCAATTGAAACATGAGCTTCCCGATTTGGGTAACCGCCAATCCTGGGGTACAACTTTATGCAGATCGAATCGCCATCTAGTCGAATGGGAATGCATGCGATACCTGACCACCGCCGAGGTCGCCGAGCGCTACCGCACAGCCGAGAGCACCGTCCGTTACTGGCGCCAGCTCAAGAAGGGGCCGCGCGGCATCAAGGTCGGCAAGCGGGTGCTCTACCCCGAGACCGAACTGCTGCGCTACGAGCGCGCGCTGGCCGACGGCGGAGACGAGTGGGGCCTGGCCTCATGAGCCGCAGGCAGTTCCGGACACAGCAACGGCCCCCGGCGCGCCAACGCCGAGGGCCGGAGATTCCCCTGCACATCGCCCATCCCTGAACGATCGAACCGGTGGGGGCGAGACCTTGCCCGTCTCGCCCCCACCCGAGAGGAACAGCTATGGGAGACCCTACGTCCCCCGCCACCTCGAACACATCCCACAAGGTCGTCTGGCCTGCCGCTGCGGTCCCCGGACAGGGCATCCCGTGGCACCGTCCGGACCGAGCGGACAGCCAGTCCCCCTCTCCGGGGACCGGCGACCGACCGGTCCGTGCCGCTGGTCCGGTCGGTCCGGAACCAGACCGGTCCGCGACCGAAACCCGGACCGAGGTTCCGGTCAACCCGGACCAGGTACCCGGACCGACAGAGAACGTACAGGTCAGCGGCCCATCGGACCGGACCGGGAACCCGGACCATGGACCCGGTCCGGAAGCCGAGGACCGGGCGGAGAGTTCCGGCCGGTCGGCTGGCGAACCCGGACCAACGGTCCTGGCGGACCACGGTGATCCGGGGATGGTCCGCGAACCCGGACCGGGGACCGGGGGCCGTGAGGGTGCCGGACTCACGGCAGGCGGGGACCAGGAAGGGACCGTCGTACTGGACGATCTGCGGGCGGCGATCGGCCGGTATGTGGTGCTGCCGAGCGAGGAGGCGCTGTCGGCGGTCACGTTGTGGGTGGCGGCTTCCCATATTCAGCCCGCTCTTCAGCATGCGCCGCGTCTGGCGGTGGTGGGGCCGACGAAGGGTTGCGGCAAGTCCCGTGTCCTGGACGTGCTCCACGAGACCGTGCATCAGCCGATGATGACGGTGAACACCTCGCCTGCGGTGGTCTTCCGTGTGATCGGCAAGAACCCTCCGACGCTGCTGGTGGACGAGGCCGACACCATCTTCGGTCCCAAGGCGGGGGACAAGGAGGACCTGCGCGGTCTACTGAACGCCGGGCACCAGCGCAACCGGCCGGCCTGGCGGATCTCTGGTCCGGAGCACAAGCCGACGGCGTTTCCCACTTTCGCCATGGCAGCGCTGGCGGGGATCGGTGACCTGCCGGACACGATCATGGACCGGGCGGTCGTGCTCCGTATGCAGAAGCGCAAGCCGGGCGAGCGCATCGCCGCGTTTCGCTCGCGGTACTCGGTTCCGGAGCTGAACGCGCTGCGGGACCGGCTGACCGCCTGGCTGGCTCCGCTGCGGAGCACCGCTGGGGGCCTGGTTCCTCAGATGCCGGTCGAGGACCGCGCTGCCGATACGTGGGAGCCGCTAGTGATCGTCGCCGATCTGGCCGGCGGGCACTGGCCTTCCCGGGCCCGTTCCGCCTGCCTGGCGATGGCCAGGAACGAGGTGATGCAGGACGAGCAGACGACGCTGAAGACCCGGTTGCTCCGGGATATCCGCCGCGTGTTCGAGCAGCAGGGCGGCATAGGGGCGCTGCGCAGCCACGACCTGCTCGCCGCTCTCGTCCAGGACGCCGAGGCACCGTGGGCCGAGTACGGCACCAAGGGCCTGAACGCCTACCACCTGGCCAACCTGCTGCGCGACTTCGGCGTCGCCCCGGCCAACCACCGCTTCGAGAACGGCAGGCAGGCCAAGGCGTACGCCCGCAACCAGTTCCTCGACGCCTGGGCCCGCTACTGCCCCGACCCCGCCCCACCGGCACCCGCAGCCAGCGACGCCGCGCCCGCACGTCGGGCCCAGGGCAGGCCACCGATCCCACCGACCGGCACGCCGCCCGTTGGACCGCCCGGAGGGCCTACCGGCCCCCGGCGTACTCGCTGACCCCGGCTCCGTATCCATCCGTCGCATCCGTCCCCGCGCAGGTCAGCGCGGGGACGGAGTTCCTTGCCGATACGGATCACTCCGTACCTGCAACGGTCTCCGTACCTGTTCTGACCAGCAACGGGACGGATGCGACGGACGTGACGAAGCCCCACCGCACACGACCACCGGAGCACCACCATGCCCGAACCGAGCACCGAGAACGCCCCCATCCACCGCATCAGGGGGTTGCTCGGCCTGACCCGCCGATCAGCAGCAAGCTGGAGCGAACGAGCCTCTAACGAGGCTTCGTCCGCGCTTGCCCCCGCCCCAGGGGTGGCGGAGGAGAAGGCCGGGCGCCAAGGGCCGCCCGAGCCGGAGGAGGCTGCCGCCGAGACCATCTGCCCGCCGGCAGTCGACTCCGTCGCCCCGCGCACTCAGCCGTCGACCGACGTCCCGCCAGCCGTCGAGCAGCCCTCCTGGCGGGATCTCGATGCCCCCGTCCTGCCTGCGCTGATGAACCGCAAGCGCACGGTGGAGAAGCGCGACCAGGAGAAGACCATCCGCTTCACGCGGACAGCGGTGAGCGTGATCAGCGCCGCCGCTCACCAGCGCGGTCAGAAGTTCGCCGGCTTCGTCGGTGACGCCGCCCTTGCCGTCGCCCAGGGCAAGGCCGGGCTGGTCGGCAGCCCGGAGGACGATCCCCTCCGCCCTCTGATCGAGGCTGTCGAGGCACATACCGTCGCGCTCGACCGCATCGGCAGGAACCTCAACCAGATCACTGTGGCCATCCACCGAGGGACCGTGCCCCAGCGCGCCGAGGCGGTGCTGGACCGCGTCGAGCAAGCCGCCGAGAACAGCTACCGACTGATCGACCAGCTCCTGACGTCAGGCACCACGCATGGTTCCTGACGTCTCCACCGGCTCCGACACCCGCGGGCTGATCGCCTACCTCTTCGGCCCCGGCCGACGCGACGAACACACCGACCCTCACATCGTCGCCGCCTGGGACATGGCCGGCGCGCCCGACCCAGGCCGCAACCCCGAAGCCACCTACACCCAGCTCGCCAAGCGCCTCGACGCCCACGTCGACCTGCGCACCCGCGAGCTGGGCGGCAAGAAACCATCCCAGCACGTCTGGCACTGCCCTGTCCGTACCGCGCCTGGCGATCGCTACCTCACCGACGCGGACTGGGCCGAGGTCGCCCGTCGCATCGTTCACGCCACCGGCATAGCCCCCGAAGGTGACGAGAAGGCGTGCCGGTGGATCGCGGTTCGCCATGCCGACGACCACATCCACATCATGGCCACCACCGTCCGCGCCGACGGACGCCGCCCACGCACCCACCGCGACGGCCAGCGGGCCCAGGCGGAGTGCCGCAAGATCGAGACCGAGTTCGGCCTGCGCCGTCTGAAGTCCGGCGACCTCACCGCGCCCCGAACCCCCGCCGGCGCCGAACGCGCCAAGGCCGAGCGCCAGGGCCAGACGGTCACCGCACGGCACTGGCTGCGCGAGCGGGCGTACGCGGTGGCCGCCGCCGTACACAACGAAGCCGACTACTTCACCGTGCTGCAGTCCCTCGGCATCAAGGTCAAAACCCGCATCGGCCCCGAAACCGGCGACATCATCGGCTACAGCATCGCCGCCCCCGGCGACACCAACGCGGCCGGCGAACCCGTCTGGTACGGCGGCTCCAAACTCGCCCCCGACCTCTCCATCAACCGCCTACGCGAACGCCTCCCCGACCAGGAAGTGGCGGACCGCCCCCGGCACGTGGCGGACTCCACCGCCCCATGGCGGCACACCACCACCGCCATACACGCGGCGCACACCATCCTCGACTCCGGCGACGATGCCGCCGCCCAGGGCCACCTGGCCGCCTTCGGCGACGCCCTGTACAACATCGCCAGCGCCACGACCAGCCCACACCGGACAGAACTACGAGCGGCGGCAATGGAGTTCAACCGCGCCCGCCGCTCCACCATCCGTGCCGACCACCAGGCCGCCACCGCCGTGCGCGAGGCCGCCAAGGAACTCGCCTACGCCTCCAACCAGCCGGGCGGCCTCGCCATCGCCCTGCTCTTCGCCACCGTGCACCTGGCCCGCGCCGCCGCCAAGTGGCACGAACAGCGAGGCCACGAACAGCAGGCCGCTGCGGCCGAAGAAGCCCTCCGCCACCTCCAGACGGTCTACCAGCAGGCCGCCGCCCCCGTCCTGGCTGACCTGGCCCGCCGCGCACCACGAGCCACAACCACCCGCCGCTACGAGCAAGACGTGCGCGCGGCCCTCCCCAACCACGCCAACCGGATCCTCACCGACCCCAACTGGACCGCCCTCACCACCACCCTCGCCCACGCCGAAACCGCCGGCCACAACCCCCGACGCCTCCTGGCCGAAGTGGCCGCCCAGCGTGAGCTCGACAGCGCAGAGCACCCCGCCGAAGTCCTCACCTGGCGCATCACCGCTCAACCGAACCGACGGACGCAGGCGGCCCGCAGCCGAAGCACGATCAGCGGCACGCCGCCCATGTCCGCCACACCACATCCTCCAGCCGCGCTGGTGGCCACAAAGCCAGAAGGGAACGGTCGGCGCCGTTAACGACCCGAGCGGTGGGTAAGGACGTGGCCAGGCCGTCCTCCTCTCAGCGCCGGCCGAGGTGTTCTAGCTGGATTGCGGACTTGGAGGCCCGGACAAGGTAGCTGTCCGGGCCCCGAGTACTTCCTTCAAGACCTGGCGGTCACGGTCTGGGCTCCGAGCCGCGTCAGCTCGTGGCTGACGGCCAGGGCCGCCTTCCTGGCGTCACCGCTGGTGCGGCGAACATCGACCGAAGAACCACCGTCCACCGTGAAGGATCTGGCGCGGACCGTGTAGGTGGCGGCGTCCTGTCCCCCGTTCGTTCGGCAGTACCCAGCCAGCGGGGCATTGCAGAAGCCGCCCAGCCGGCGGAGTACCAGGCGCTCGGCTTCCGCCTCCGTAGCGGTAGCCGGGTCGTGGAGGAAGTTGATGGCCTCGCTCGTGGCCTTGTCATCCTCGCGTGTCTGGAAGGCGATGATCGCGGCGCCGAGCGGAGGACAGATCACCTCCGGGCTGATCCGTTCGGTGATCAGGTGGGGCAGGCCGAGGCGTTCCATGGAGCATGTGGCGACGACCAGCGCGTCGATCCGACTGTCGGGCTCGTGCAGCGCTCGGAGGCGTTCGTCCACCGGCCCTCGTAGCGGCACGACGTTGATGTCTGGGCGATGGATGCGCAGAGCGGCGGTTCGGCGTAGGGACGCAGTGGCTACCTTCGCCCCGGCGGGGAGGGTGGCCAGCGTGACATCGGGATCGCGGGCGACCAGGCAGTCCCGGATGTCGTCGCGCCGCAGGTAAGCGGACATCGTCAGGCCGGGAGTGTCGATGGTCGGCGCGTCCTTGAGGCAGTGGACAGCGACGTCGATCTCGCCCGCCAGCAGGGCGGATTCGATCTCTTCGGAGAAGACCCCGTCCACCTCCAGCGCGGCCCGATTCACCGACCGATCCCCACCCGCCTCGGTGAAGGGGTGCAGGATGGTGGGGCCAGCGGCTGAGAGAGCGGATAAGACCGGGGCCGTCTGCATGAGGGACATCTTCGAGGCGCGAGCGCCCACGCGAAGGGTCACAAGTTTCTCCTTTAGTGACAAAGTGTCGGAATCTGCATGGTTCTGGTGCAAGTACGATTGCGAATCAACGGGACTGCTATCGCGAGGAGTTGACCTGAATGGGCGACGTGGTGCGCATCGGCTCCAGGGCTAGCAAGCTGGCGAGGACGCAGGTCAGCGAATGGCTGGCACCTCTGGTCGGGCAGTTCCCGGAAGTCGCCTTCAAGCGCGAGGTCATCCTCGAAGGCGGCGACCAGGACCGCGTCACGCCCACGCTTGCCGAGGTCGCGAAGACAGCCGGCGGGTCCGCCTTCTCCACCAACCAAGAGGCAGCCTTGGTCACGGGGAAAGTCGACGTGATCGTGCACTCCTTGAAAGACCTCCCTACGGCCGTTACCGAAGGAACGACCCTGCTGACCACGCCTGGCCCGCGTGAAGACGTACACGACGTGCTCTGCGGGGCGACCCTGGCCGATCTCCCCGAAGGGGCGACCGTGGGCACAGGGGCGCCCCGCCGCGTGGCCCAGCTCCTCGCACTCCGCCCCGACCTCAACGTCGTACCGATCCGGGGAAACGTGCCAGGGCGGCTTGCCCGCACCACCAAGGGCGCGCTCGACGCGGTGGTTCTCGCCGCTGCCGGACTGAATCGACTCAAGCTGACGCCCGAGATCCACGAGGTTCTGGACCCGCGTCTCTTCCTCCCGTCACCCGGGCAAGGCGCACTCGGAATCCAGGTCCGTACAGACTCGCTGGCCGCACGACTGCTCGCTGCGACCGGGGACAGCAACGTTGATGCCTGCGTACGGGCGGAGCGCGCCTTGCTTGCCGACCTGCATGGCGGATGCTCCGTCCCCGTCGGCGCATGGGGGCGGGTGGAGCAGGACGGACTGCTGCACTTGTCGGCCGCCGTAACGTCCACCGATGGGACTCAGCAGGTAACCGCAGAAGCCACTGGGCCGGCGGACGAGCCGGAGAAGCTTGGCTTCACCGTTGCGGCAGACCTGCTGAACCAGGGCGCCGCCGACATCCTCTCGGCGATCAGGAGCCTTTGAGCCTGCGAGCGATTTCCATCGCACCGTACGTAATGATCCGATCGGCGCCAGCCCGTTTGAGGACGGTGTACGCCTCGACCAGGCCGCTCACGTCGAGTTCCCCGTCCGGCTGGCGGTCCGTGAGGCGCAGGTACTCTCCCGACACGGAGAACGGAACCACAGGCACGGGAACCTTGTCCTTGAGGCGGACGAGGGTGTCGACGGTGTGCAGCGCAGGTTCCGTAAGGATCATGTCCGCGCCCTCACGAACCATCTCAAGGGCGAAGTGCACAGCCGCCTCCGGCTGCCGCGGATTGATCTGGAAGGCCCGCGTCCCGGACTGAGGGGTGGCCCCCATCGTTGCCCGGTAGCCCTGGTAGAGCCCGGACTCGAAGATGAGGTGCGGCATGATCGCCACGTCACGGTGCCCGGAATCGTCCAGGGCTTCGCGGACGGCCTGAACTGAGCCCGGGATCATCGCCGCGGGTCCAACGATGTCGGCGCCGGCCTCGGCTTGCATCACTGCCTGGGCCGCCAGGACCTCGGTAGTCCTCACGAGGTCCATGCCGCCGTCACGCTCGTTGGCGAGCCAGCACTCACCCGAGTCGGTGTGGGAGCACACGCAGGTCTCGGTCATGACCGCGAGCCCAGGCGCGGCCTTCTTTACGGCCACGATCGTACGGGCCATGAGCCCCGTGGGAGAGGTGGCCTGCGAGGCGTGGCCGTCCCGGAGACGCGAGCCCGCGAACACCTTGACGGACCGCATGCCCAGGTCCTGGATCATCTGCGCGTCTTCGACGGCCTCTCCCACCGTGCGCGTGGGCATTGAGGTGACTGGCCTGTCGTCGCCTTCGCGCATCAGGAAGACCATCGTGAGGTCCTGGGGGGTGAGTGCCGGCCCGCCGAGGTAGTTCCGGACCGATAAGCGTGGGGTGCGCAATGCTCCTCCTGTGGTCTGCGGGGTGTGCGGTGATGTGGGAGGGCCAGTGGTGAGGGCCCCCACCAGGTCGTGCGGTTCGAATGACATCGGCGTTTTTCTGGCTTGGGCGAGCCCGCCCGGCCGCGACCGTCAAGCAGCAGCCGGGCGGGAGATCGAGGGTCAGGCCGCGTCGGCGCGGGCCTCGTGATACGCCTCGTTCATGAGGCTGTTGAAGGCCGCGTCGTGCTTGTCGCGCGCCGTGATGCGGCGATGGTCACGAGCCTGTTCCCAAAATTGGCGGCCCACAGGGCTCCTCATGAACTCTGTGGCCACCTGACGCATGCTGTTGGGCGGCATGAAGCGCAGACGGAGCATCGTGCTCCAGAGGCTGACCCACCTGTTGGTGTGAATGAGCCTCGCGCGAGTCGGGTCGTCCAGGTCCTCCAGGTCGGGGTAGTTCGTGATCTGGTTGAACTCCGGGTTCGCGGCCGTGTCCCGGATCAGCTCGCCATGCATCTGCGCCAGCCCGAGATGCCGCACGTCGCGGTGGTGCCTGGCTGTGAGCACCAGGTGCGCAGCACCGACAGCCGTACCCAGGGCCAGGGCGAGGGGAATGGTGGACTTCATTCGTTCTTCCTTCGTGATTGGAGAGGGTGTCGGGGCCTCGGCCCGATCCGTCTGCCGCGTGGAGGAGGGGCGGACAGAGCGGGCCGAGGGCCGACTACCGCCTCCGGGGAGAGCTGTGCTCTCACCGGGACGGAGCCTTAACTTCGGCGGGCAGGACGCATCACGTCGAAGGTGCTGGGGAGCTTCCAGACGCCCGGCAGGCCGTTGATCACGGCAGCCCTTCCGCCGCGCCCGGTGCGGCGAAGATCCCGGATCGTTCGCCACGACCCCTCGCAGCGGACGAGGTCGCCGGCACGAACCTGCGCAGGGGTCACGGTGACAGTCGTAAGCACATGAGTGCCGTTCATCGGCTTGCCCGGATTCCGCCGACGAGCAGAACCGTGAGGCCCGCCAGAACGCTGAGGTAGATCCACTCGGGCGCCTGCCGGCTCACCGGGGCACCTCAGCGATAAGGGAATTGATCCGCGTGAACAGCTCAATGTCTGCGTGAGCCAGCGGCACCCACGTCTGAGGGGCGCCCGGAGCGAAGTGGCAGAGGCCGGCATGCGTGCGAAAGAGATACCGGGCCGCGACCCGCATGCGCTCACCGTCTTGAGCATCCGCGCGAGCCGCGTGAAGTTGAACAGGGTCTTCGCAACCCGGCTGAGTCCACAACTCATGAACTCCAAGGGCCCGTGCCAGCATCGAGGCAGCTTCAGCGAGGGTGTCCCACCCATCCTCGAACCGAGCCTCGGGGATCCTTACGGTGCCGCGCCCGGCCCCCAGCATCAGCACTTCCTGGTGCTCGTTGAGCACGATCGGGCTTGCCGTCACGATAGGACAGGTGCCCCGGTGGTGGCAGGTCCCCGCCTTCGCGTGCTGGGAGAGCGTCTGCCACAACGGGGCGAGCGTCAGGGTTTCCCCGGGGCGGCGGTGCATGTAGTCGCTGACCGCGCGAGCCACGGCGGCCGTGCCGATCACTGGTGCCCTCCCACCGAACGGTTCAGCCACTGCTGAGCACGCCGCATCTCCAGGACGGTAGGAACCCGGTAGGTGCCCCTGGGCCCCCCACTGCCTGGAGCTACCGCCGACGCTTCCCTCGGCTCTCGCCCCTCGCCGAGCCTCCGGTCGGTGTACTGGGCAACGTGCCGCCGCAGAACGCGGCCCAGCGCCCGCATGCGCGTCCACGTACGCCAGGCAACGTCATCCCCGGCGGGTACTTCATCGAGGAGCGGGAGGACTTCCTGGCGCTGCGCCTCGGCCTCCTCCTGGTCCTCGGGAAGACCGGCCTCGAAGAAGCAGCGGATCTGCGCCACCAGAAGTGCGACCTGGACTTGCATCGCGGGGAGCGTGGTGGTTCCGAGCTGGAGACGCAGCGTCTCGTCAGCGAGGGTGATCGCGGCTGCGGGATTCAGAGCTGGCGCCTGTTGGGCCTCGTTCGGGGGGTGTGACATAACTGCTCCTGGCTTCTCCTGTGTCCCGGCGATTCGTTGCCTTCCTTCGGCCCTCCCAAGATGCCGCCAGTAGCCCTACGATCACTAGGAGTTGAGTACCGGGCGGCGATCGGGATATCCGGCATATGACAAAGACGAGGGATGTAGACCCAAGCCAGGGGTTGGAGCAGTACATCGGGCGGATGGTTCAGGACGCCCGCCTGCGGCGACAGCAGGAGGCCAAGGAACGGGGCGACGCCAACGAGCTCAAGGCGCACCCCTGGAATCAGACCTACGTCGCCAAGCGCACGTACACGTCGCAGAGCCGGATCTCCGAGGTGGAGACGGGCGAGGTCCCGCCCGACACCGATCTGGCGCAGAAGCTCGAAGGAACCCTGGGCCTCGATCCTGATTCCCTCGTGAACCTGGTTCGCATCCTGAATCAGGAGAACGTCAACGACTACGCCAGGCCCTACATCCGTCGCCTCCCGGAGGCAACGATGCTCTACGACTTCGGCCTGATAGTCCCTGGCCTTCTCCAAACGCCGGGGTACGCCCGTGCCCTGGTGCTGGCCGGACAGGCCGGCGACCCCCGACGCATCCAGCACATCGTGGATCAACGCATGGAACGCGCTCGCCGCGTGCTGAGCGGAGAGCATCAGCCGTGGCTGACGGCGATCATCTACGAGGCCGTACTGCACTGCGACATGGGGGAACCCGAGGTCGCCCGCGAGCAGCTCGAGCACCTACTGAAGGCACAGGAGCAGCCGAACATCAGCGTCCGGGTTCTGCCGTTCACGGCCGCCATCGTCAGCGGATCGTTCACCCTCCTCACCCTCAACAGCGGCCGGCGGGCAACGTACACAGAAGGCTTCGGAACGGGTAGCTACTCTGAGGAAACAGCAACGGTCATGCAGTACCAGCGGGTCTATGATCGCCTTGCCGAGGAGGCGTTGAGCGCCCGTGACTCCACCGGCCGAATCCACGAAGTACTGAAGAGGTTCAAGTGAGCGAGCAGCCGACCTACCGCAAGTCCTCGTACAGCGGCTCCAGCAACGACGCGTGCGTGGAGGTCGCGGACAACCTGCCTCAGGTCATGGTCCGCGACTCCAAGCACAAGGACGAGGTCGGTCCGGAGCTGAACGCCTCCCGGCCGGCCTGGACGGCCTTCATCAGCTCGATGAAGTAACACCTAGAGTTCTCCGACGGTCCCCCTCGTACGAGGGGGACTTTCTGCATTGAGGGGCTTGCCACGACGGCTCCGCACCGCACTGATCAACCAGAACCGCCACAGTTGTCCGTGCTCTGCATCAGAATCCCACATGGACTTTGGCTGGGAGCGCTACAGCGGTCGGTGATGGGAGGTGTTCGCCTGGCCTCGCCTGTGGTGTTGGCCTACCGCGTCCCTACGCCGATCGCACGGCGAATCGAGCCGCTGCAGGCATGGTGGTCGGCGCGAAACGCCGGAGTCGCAAGAAGGGACATGCCGCCAACGGCCGTAATTCTCCAGCGCCTTGACCGGACACTGCCGAAGGCCCTTCATCTGTACCTTGCGCAAGGTCCGGAGGTCTACCCCAACAGGCTGGGGCGACATGTGCTGGCCCCGCTCGCAGGGAATACCCCGCCCCTCGTGCAGGCGGAGGTCTGATCAACAGCACGACCCGAGGGCTTCAGTGGCCCCTGCCCACCGCCCGCCAACGCCTGCCGCCGCTTCAGACTGAGATCAGACCCGAGGACAGCTGACTGACCTCTTGTCATGAAACGTCAGCACACCGGTCACTCCGCACCCTAGGATGTTCACACGCCTTGAACGCCCTCTGGAGCACCATGCGCCTCGAACACATCAGGATTACCAACTTTCGCGGCTTGGGGCAGGTAGACATGCCCTTCTCGCAATTCGGCTGCCTCATCGGCGAGAATAATGCCGGAAAATCTTCGATTTTCCAGGCTCTTAACCTGTTCCTGAGGTCGGGATCGACGACCGAAACAGACTTCTTGTCTCTAGCTCAACCTGTGCGAATTCAGCTTACTTTCGGCGGCATCCGAGACATCGACTTGCTGCGCCTAGAAGAAGGCCACCGAGCCCGTATCGAGCCTGAGATCAATAACGGACAACTCTCACTCGCTCGAATCTACGTGAGCCCCGGCAAGGGGACAATGCGCCTGGTCAAGAAAGTACCGAAAGATGGCAGATATCACCAAAAGGCCCTCGATGAAATTTTGAAGATTAAGAGCGACGCCGAGCTCCGAGAGGCCATCAGAGTCAATTTTCCGAATATTTACGCAGAACTTCCTACGGGACGGATCGTTCGCGCAGCCGTCAAAAGGTCTTGGGCTGAAATCGTTGCTAACCTATCGCCTGACGAACTGGTCATGGGAGATGAACCCCTGCCCACAGGTCTAGATAAGTCGGTGGCCGCCCTCCTGCCCGAGCCCATTTATATTCCGGCAGTGAAAGAACTTAATGAGGAAGTGAAGACAACCTCTACGGCCACCTTCGGGCGCCTTCTTTCTATCCTTTTCGAGGACATTGCGCATCAACTGCCTGCCCTGGAAGCTTCCTTCGACCAGCTGCGCAAACAGCTCAACGTCGTGACGGACGAGGACGGGAAGGAGTCGGATAAACGACTTCCGGAGGTGCGCCAGATCGAAGCGCACATCCAGCGCAATCTTCAGGAGTCCTTCCCCCGCGCTCGCGTACGCCTGGAGATCCCTCCACCTCGCCTGCGTAGCCTGCTCGAAGAAGCACAGATCGCCGTAGATGACGGAATCGCCGGCCCCTTCAAGACTAAAGGTGATGGCCTTCGAAGGTCGGTGGCATTCGCCATCTTGCGAGCATATGTGGATCTTAAGGTTGCCAGGCCATCCGCAGCTGACAGCGCGCAGCAGCCATGCCTGCTGCTGTTCGAGGAACCAGAAGTCTTCCTACATCCGCAGGCTCAGCGCAAACTTTTCGAAGCCCTGACCTTCTTCTCTGAGTACAACGACGTGCTAGTGAGCACACATTCCTCCGCCTTCTACGCACCGGGAGCCACTGGAACGTTCGTCAAGGTGGTGAAAGACCACACAATGAATCCACCGACCAGCCGCACTTGCGTCATCGACTTGTCAGATATGGACGCTCGCGATCAGTTCGAGATCATCACCTACGAAAACAACGAAGCCGCATTCTTCGCAAATTCTGTGCTGCTCGTAGAAGGCCCGAGCGACCAGGCGCTAGTCACTCACATCTCGCGAACTTTGAGCCCTCGGTGGGATTTCGAAAAGAACGGTGCCACCATCGCGAGGGTAGAAGGCAAGGGCAGTATCGCGCGATACCGAAATTTCTTTAGCCGCTTCGAGATGCGGGTTGCGGTCCTCGCCGACCTGGATGCCCTTATTGACGGATTCGATAAACTCGGAGCCAGTAAGGAATGCCGCGAGTTCCGCGATCGAGTAATTTCCAGGGTTCAGAAATTGGCGGAAGATGAGGACGTCGAGGTATCGAATCGAACCCTAAAAGGACTGCGTACCAGCGGTTCCGCTAGAGAGCTTTGGCAACAGGCACAAATCAAACGACAGGCGCATGCAGAAGGTCTGTGTGACTGGGAAGAGCTTGACGCAGCCGTCTCCGTATTCTTCGACCGACCGGCGTCCGGAACAGTGCGACAAATCCTCGCCGAGGCGAAGGACAACCAACTGAGAGAGGAAAAGCTGAAGCTCTTGGAAATGCTACGACAGGAAAACATCTACGTCTGGGAACTGGGAGCCATCGAGGCGTACTATCCGCCGCTCGAACCCAATCAGTCAAACAATAAGAACGTTAGAGCTCGCCACTTTTGCGAGCGCTATGTGACTGCGGACGAAATTCGCGGCCTTCCCGCCTTCAAGGGCCGGCCTGGGTGCGAATTCGATCTCATTTTTGAGGCGTTCTTTGGAACGCCTCCGACACAAAGTCTTGATGCTGCAATCCCGTCACAATCACGGCTCACGCAGATCTCAGCAGCAGACGAAGCTGCCGGGATCGATTGACAGCTAGCGTTTCTGCGGTTGAGCAGCATTGCAGGTGTGTAGTGCGGGTCATCGGTCCCTGCGGTCCGCACACAGTCCGCAGGACACCCGATCAGGACCGTCGCACCCCATCGCTGACCAACGACAAAAGGCCAGGTCAGCGGCCCGCAGGAGCGATCCCCGCAGGTCGCCGACCCGGCCCGTTACTAGGAGACCAAGAAGGCCTGATCTTCAGGTCACAGCCGTCCGCACCCGGTCCGCAGGCCGCCGAGAACGGCGTCCATCACGGACCGGGTGCGGTCGTCTTCACCGGTGTGGAGCGCGGCAACTGGTCGTCCCACCTGGGGCGATCCGGCTGTCGGCGACCTCCCGGACGCAGTGCAGGCGCTGCTGCCGAGGACGACGTGGGAGCTGTCGACGCACACACCGATGTGCGGGCCGCGTACGCCGACGAGGAAGTCGAGTACATCGCGCACCATGTCCGGGGCCGGAGTCTCCCAATGGTCGACGGGTTCGATGGTGACCTGGACGCCCCTCTCCGCCGCGTACGTGCCGAGTTCCTCGAAGAGCGGCTGTGATGTCCACCCGTGACTGGTGATACGCAAGGGCTGCCGCGCGTTCCTCGGCGATCAGCGAGGTGGGGTTGCACGCCGGCGTCGTGGCCACATTGGTGGTCAGGCCGGCCACGTCATGGCTACCACCCCAGGACCTCGGTGAGGTAGGCGCGGGCCATCTTGGCGTACTTCAGCGGGGTCGCCACCGCCGGGTCCTGCTCGGCCTCGACGACCAGCCATCCCTCGTAGCCGGCGTTCCCCAGCGTGGTGAGGATGGGCCTGAAGTCGATCATGCCTTGCGAATCCCCGGGCACGGTGAAGACGCCCTGCCGAATTCCCTCCTCGAAGGACAGGTGGTCGTCCTTCACCTTCTCGGCCACCGACTGACGGACGTTCTTGAGGTGCACGTGCTTGATCCGCTGCTGGTGCTTCTCCGCGGTGCGGAGCGGGTCGTCACCCGCGAGCCGGAGGTGCCCGGTGTCGAAGAGCAGATGCACGAGGCCCGGGTCGGTGCCCGCCATCAGCTTGTCGATGTCCTCGGCCGTCTGCACGCCCGTGCCCATGTGATGGTGGTAGCAGAGCCGCATCCCGCTGTCCGCGGCCAGCTTGCCGATGTCGTTGAGCCCGCCGGTGAGGAGATCCCAGTCCGGGCGGGTGAAGACAGGGCGGTGCTCGAATACGGGGATGGGCTGCAGATGGGACGACTGCCCGAACTCCGCGACCACGATGTCCTGGCCGCCCACCTTCTTGAGGAACTCCAGCTGCCTCTTGAAATTCTCGATGGTCCGGTCTTTTTCACCAATGGTGAAATACGTGCTCACCCAGGGCTCGGACACCTTCAGGCCGCGCAGGTCGAGCGCTTCCTTCAGAGCTGCGGGGTCCGCCGGGTATTTGTGGCCGATGCTGCAGCCCTGGAATCCCGCGAGCGCCATCTCGCTCACGCATTGCTCGAACGGGATTCCGATGTCGATCAGGGGGAAGTCGTCGTTCCACCACAGGGTCGGTGTGACGCCGAGCGACACCTTGTCGGGGCCCAGGTTCGGGACAGTGCTGGTCAATGTATTTCCTCCGCTCAGTGGTTCTCGAGTGCGGGCGGGCTGGCCCACGACCCGTAGCCCGGCGCCTTCGCACCGGACGGATGGGCGCCGATCGCCCGCCACAGCAGGCCCTCGGTGTAGGCGTCGGGCGAGACGACGAACGGGGGTGTGCGGTCTTCGCTGTCCCCCGCGAGGTCTCCCCCGGCCGTCCGTCGGCCGGGCGTGGCCTGTGGAGGCAGGTTTTCCTCGGGCTGGCTGTCATCCGGCACGGCGGGCTTCGCTCCGCTGCGGCCGGGCGCCGTCCAGGCCGCCACGTCCACGCGTCCCGTCAGTTCCGGGCCGTACCAGACACCGACGTACCAGAGCTTGATGATGCTCTTCACCACCGGATCGACGGGGACGACGGACGGATCGGACGAGATCGCCCTCTGGAGCGCGTCCGGCCCCTCCTGAGCCACGACCGTTTCGTGGTACGCCTCTGCCTGGCCGGTTCCCCACAGGTCGAACTCGCTGAAGCCGGTGACAGTGGCAGAGAACTTCACGAATTCCCGCAGTTTCTCTTCTGTGGTCACTGGTTGCGTCACGGTGTTTCCTCCTTCGGCGGTCTAGATCTCGAATGTCGGGCCGGCGTTGAATCCCCCGTGCCCGGTGAGCGGGTTGCGGATGAGCCGGTTCATGCTGTCGCGGATGCGGAACATCTCCCAGACCGCCTTGAGCAGCAGGTCGGGCCGGCCGTTGTAGGCCAGGTTGATATTGGTCAGGAATGTGGCGTAGGACCTGTTGAATTCCTCGGCCGCTGCCAGGATTTCCGGGTCTCCCGCGAGATCCGCCAGCTTGATGTCCGGCTTCACCGGATAGGCGGCTTCCCAGTCGACGTTCACATCCGGGCCGGATGGATGACCCGGTGTGTCGCCCTTCTGGTAATACCGCCCCTTCTCCAGTTGCTGGAACCTGTAGTAGTGGGCGATTTCGTCCTGGCTGTCGAAGATGCCGCCGTGCAGCCCTTCGCCCTGCTCCGCGACGAGGGTGAGCGCCGCGACCGCGGTGTCGCGCCCGGTCACCTTGATCACATCGCCGCCGCCCGAGTAGAAGTACTCGGGAGTCACCTGGCGGGCGGGATCGCCGGTGAAGATCGTCGTCCCCGCCTGCCGGGCCTGGTCCTCCAGGTGGTTGATTCCGCGGATGATCTCCTCGTAGAACTCACCGATGCTCAGGAAGCGCTGGGTGGGTTCGCCGGGGACGAGGCCGAGGATCGCGCCGGACTCCTCGAGTTGGGCCAGTTCCCCGGCAGCCGGCGTCGCTCCGGCGGGCGCCAGTCCCAGGGCCGCCCAATCCATAGGGACGAACCTGTCCTCCTCGTCGGCTGCCTGCGCCGGCTTCTCGATCTTCATGAACGTGTCGAGAGCCTCGCGCGAGAACGGCCGGAGATGCACCTCGAAGTAGTCGGGACCACACGGCAGGCGCGTCGGGTAGTCCGGTACGAAACCGGAGGTGGTGAGGTCCGGAGTTCCGCCCACCGCGTTCATGACATTGGCGACCAGAGTGAGGTGCAGCATCTCCTCGACGGCGACGACCCTGATGACGTGCCAGGCATCCGAGTTCTTCCCGGGATGCAGCGAGTAGAGGGCGGTCAGGTAGGGCGGGAGCGTCGCGTGCTCCAACTGGAGCCCCTTGTAAAGGTATTCGCGCAGTTCCTCGATGGTCTTGATCCTGGAGTCCTGGGACGGCTCCGGCTCTGAAGCGGACATGCTCCCCCAATCGTGGGCGGTGGCGGTGGCGGTGACGGTGGCGGCGACCCGGTTTCGCACGCGGGCCGCCGGGCTTGTGGCCGTCTAGCTGCGGATGGTGGCCGGGGCCTTCGCAGCGCGCAGGTGCCTGACGATGTGGGTGGAGCTGCGGAAGGCGAGCGCCGCCATGGTCAGGCTGATGTTGGACGTACCGATCGAGGGCAGGCTGCCGGGCCCGACGAGGTAGAGGTTGTCGTGGTCCCACGACCGCTGGGTGTGGTCGACCACCGAGTTCGTCGGATCGGTGCCCATGATGTGGGTGCCCGCGAGGTGGTTGCCGCCCACGATGTTGTACCACTGGCCTTCGTACTCGACGGCGCTGTAGCGGTCCCTGTCGTACTTCGTGTGCTCCTCCGCGCCCAGCTTCGCGAAGATGTCGGTCGCGAGATCGCGGGCGAAGGCGGCACCCCGCATGGTGTACGGCGGAATCGTGAGGGACACAACCGGTTTCAGGTTGTCGAGGGCATCCTTGTACCGTTCGTCCACCGTGACCGTGTTGTTCCTGTCGGGCAGCAGGTCGATCATGAAGGCCAGCAGAAGCTGCCGGGAGATCTGGTTCCCGAGGGTCCTGCGCAGCTCCTTCCCGCGCAGATCCTGCTTGTCGACGAGTTCGACCAGGTCCGTGTAGGGCGAGCCGGTCGCCCAGCCCCAGCCGTCGTTGTGGATGTCCACGCCGAATCCCGCCTGGGTACGGCGGAACCGGCCGCCGCGCAGGTCGGTGATGCCACTCGTGCAGGACGTGCCCCGCATCGTGCCGGCCGGCTCGGGCAGCAGGCCCCAGGACAGCAGGTACGCGTGGTCCATCAGGTTGCGGCCGATCAGCTTGCTGCGGCTCATGCGCTGCATGTCGGAGGCCAGCATGAGCCGGGCGTTCTCGATGGCGTGCGCGCAGAGGATGTAGACGGTGCCCTTGACCGTGTACGTCTCGTAACTGCTGGATTCGAGCGACTGGTAGTTCTTGATGGTGATCCCGGTGATCCGGCGGTCTTCCTCGTTGACCTCGACCTTGGATGCGACCGCCTGCGTCAGGAGCTTGACGTTGCCTTTCCGGAGCGCCTTGGTCAGGGTCTTTCCGGCGTGATACTTGGCCTGCACGGGGCACAGCGGAACGCAGTTGGTGTTCCCCTGGCAGCGTTCGCCCTCCTCCACCTGGTTCGTACTCACCGCACCGACCGGGACGAATCCCTTTCCGCCGTCGTAGGCGGTGTTCGGCACGCCGTTGCGGGCCTGCGGAAAACTCCGCACCCGGAGGGTGTAATCGTCGTCCGCCAGGTTGACCCGCATGCCGTCCACGCCTCGGGCGACCGTCTTGTCGAGATAGGACGGCGGCATTCGGTGCATCGGGAACACATACCCCTTCGGGAAATGCATTCCCAGATATGCCTGGTCCTCGACTTCGGCGGCCACGCCCAGTTCGGCCTCGGCCTGCCGGTAGTAGGGTTCCAGATCGTCATAGCTGAGCGGCCAGTTCAGCCCTTGCCCGTACTTCGTCTGCAGATCGAAGTCCTCGGGAAGCATGCGCAGCGCTTTCCCCTCCCAATGCATGGACGTGCCGCCGAGGACTCGGGTGAACGTGGTGTCCGAGCAGTACTCGTCCTCTTGCACCAAATAAAACTCATCCCGGGGTGTGCCCGGATTGACCGGCATGGTGTCGGTGCTCCTGGGCATCCGTGCATTCGGGTTGAACGGGTACGGTGACTGGTTGTCCTTGACGACCGCGCCATAGAACCGCGAAAGGTACGACTCGTACTCCGCGAGGTCCAGGTCCTTGCCGGGGCCGGCTTCGACGACCAGCACCTGGTAGCCGGCCTGGCTCAGCTGCTCGGCAACGATGGAGCCTGCCATGCCGCCGCCGACGATCACGGCATCCCACTCACCTCTCGCGGCCTCCGCCGCACTGGTCTGCGTCGCAGCCCCCGCCGGGAAGATCACCGGGTCTGTATCGTCGAACGACGTCATTGATTCCCCTTGTCGCCTCTGGGGGTGACCTCACCCCCCATTACTGGCCGACCAGCCCGGTGGCAATTCCCACCGGTTACCGGAACGGTTGGTGATCGAACGGCTGCCGAAGGCCCGTCACCGCCGCCGATGGCGAAAGGAGCCGGCCCGGCGGTTGTTTTCGAGCCGGGAACCCTGGCGGCGAGCGATTTTCCGCCCGTCGATGAGCCGATGAGGACTTCCTGTAATCGTCAGGAGGGCCGCCCTTCGCCATGCGATGGACCACACCTGCCGCCGCGCGCTGATCCGCCATGGATCGCGGGAAGGGCCTCGGCACGAGGTTTGCATATGACGTCGTCACTCGCTCTACCGCGGCCGGGATCTCGTCGAGAAACCCATCGATCGGGCGTAATCAGCAAGTTGATGTCAACTCATAACGTTGACAAGTCAGTTGAGCCGACTGTAGAGGGAGCCTTCGCCCGCCTCCGGCGTGACGGTGACCGCGTCCGAGCCGTCGACGTTCGCGCGGCGCACCGCGGCCCGGCCGCTGTCGGTGATGTCGTCGTCCTCGATCCAGAAGACGCCGTCGTCGGTGCTCGCGGTCTGGCCGACGCCCATGACGCCGGCGGCGACGGGCATCTGCTTCCTGGCGCCGGTGGCGGCGTCGAAGACCTCGACGCCGAGAACCATGTCGCCGTTCGCGTTCGGGGCCACCTTGGCGTAGGCGATCTCGCCGTCCCTGATGGAAGCCAGGCCCGACATGTTGTTCGGGCGGCCGTCGTCCACCAGGCCGATCTTGCCGGTCTTCATGTTGACGTACCGGACGTTCGCCACCCCGAACTGCGGGTTGACGGCGGTGTACCCGACGTAGTCGCCGTCCACGACGAGGCCGGAGACGTTGCTGTCGAAGGAGTCGACCACCTTGGCGGGGCCGCCCTTGACGGGGCGCGCCATGATGTTGATGCCGTTTGCGCCGAAGTCGGCCCAGACCACCGTCTTGCCGTCGGTGGTCGCGTAGACGTTGCAGTCACCGTTGTTGGGGCTCACCAGCTGCGGCCGGCCCTTGCCGGAGGTGTTGTCCAGCCACACCGAGTACGGCTCACCGCCCTCTTCGTCGGAGCGGGAGACGGCGTACTTGCCGACGCCGGTGCCGGCGATGTTGACCTCGGGCAGGAGGGTGGCGGTGTCGATGCCGAGCGCCTTCTCCCAGCCGGGCGTGATCCCATGGGCGCCGAACGAGCGCTTGACGATCTTCAGCTGGGCCTTGGTGGCGCCCAGTTCCTGCGCGGCGGCGATGACCGCGGCGCGGCCCTCGGTGAAGCCGTCCAGGGGGGGTCATGTACGCGGAGAGCGCGCGGTAGACGATCTGGTCCGCGAGCTCGGCGCCGAGCGACTCGCTGCTGAGCAACGCCCTGGTCCCGCTCTTCGAGGCCGTCTGGGAGCGGGCGGTGCCGATCGGTTCGGTCACCAACGGCCAGGTCACGGACGAGGACCGGGAGTTGCGGACGATGCTCTCCTCGGGCCTGAAGGACGAGGCGATGGCCCGGCGCCTGGAGATCCACGTCCACACGGTCCGCAGACGCATCAGCCGCCTGATGCGGGAGCTGAAGGCGGAGACCCGCTTCCAGGCCGGCGTACAGGCGGCGATGCGTGGCTGGCTGACGCGGTGAGCCGCGGGAGGGGCTGCCCCCTCCCGCGAGGACTCACCTGCCCCGGCGCTCCCGGAGGAAGACGCCCGCGAGTACGGCTCCGGCCAGGACCAATGCCGAGTTGACCAGGACGGCGACGGAAACCCCGGACAGGACTCCGGCCGGGCCGGTGTCGTCGAGTGCGGTCATCCGGGCGGTGGCGATCGCGCTCATGACCGGGATGCCGAGGGTGATGCCGACCTGCTGGGTCATCGTGGCGAGACCGGTGGCCAGGCCCTGCTCCTCGTCGGGGAGGCCGGAGGTGGCGGTGACCATGAAGCCGACGATCATCAGCATGTTGCCGATGCCGCCGACGAACGTGGCGGCCAGCAGGAGCCAGATCCAGGCGCCCGAACTGCCGAGCGCAACCAGCGAGAGCGTGGCCAGCGCCTGGACGACTCCGCCGGCGACGATGGTCGTCCGGTTGCCGTAGCGGCCGACCGCCCGGCCGCCGAGGGTGCCGCCGATCACGGTGCCGACGCCCAGGACACCGAAGGCCAGACCGGTGGCGAGCGGCGAGTAGCCGAGGACCTCCTGGAGGTAGAGCGTCAGCAGGAAGACCAGGGAGGTCTCGGTGACGAAGGCGATGAGCCCGGTGATGTTGCCCCAGATGACGCTGCGGCGCTTGAGGATGTGTACGGGGACGAGCGGGGCGTTCGCGCGCTTCTCGACGAACCGGAAGGCGATGAGCAGGGCGACACCGGCCAGGAGGGCGGCCAGAGTGGTGGGGGTGGCCCAGCCGGTCGCTCCGGCCTGGGTGAGGCCGTAGACCAGGAGCAGCAGTCCGCCGGTGACGGTCGCGGCGCCGGGGAGGTCGAGGCGGGGGCGCTCGGCGGGGCGGGAGTCGGCGATGACGGCCGGGGCCAGGGCGACGACGAGGGCGGCGACGGGGACGTTGACGAGGAAGGCCCATCGCCAGGAGAGCAGGTCGGTGAGGAGCCCGCCGAGGATCGCGCCCGCGGTGAATCCGGCGGACATCAGGGCGCCATTGAGGCCGAGGGCGCGTTCGCGCAGCGGGCCCTCCTTGAACGCGGTGGTCAGCAGGGCGAGCCCGGCGGGCGTGACGGCGGCGGTGGCCAGGCCCTGGAGGACGCGGGCGGTGAGCAGGACCTCCGGCGAGGAGGCGAGGCCGCCGAGCAACGAGGAGAGGCCGAGGACGGCCATGCCCGCGACGAACAGGCGCTTGCGGCCGACGAGGTCCGCGATGCGGCCGAACAGCAGCGTGAATCCGGCGGCCGTCAGGGCGAACGCGGTGGCGATCCACTGGAGGTCCCGGAGCGCGAAGCCGAGACCCTTCCCGACGACGGGCAGCGCGACGTTCAGGATCGAGAAGTCCACGGCGATCATGAACTGGGCGCCGAGGAGCAGGGTCAGGACGACCTTCTGGCGCCCGGTCATACGGGCGGAAGGCGGCGGCGGTACCGGGGCGGTGGGTGCGGGGCGTGACGGGGTACGGCTGGGCGCGGACATGGTCGTCCCTCCTCGGACGGAAACTAAACGGTTCCGTGGTTCCGTTAAGATGGAGTGACCGTAACAGAGGAATGCTCGTTAATGGAACTGGAGAACCGTTATGGCATCCGAGAGCGTGGAACCCGGCACCGTACGGCCCGGCGGCCGGACCGCCCGCGTGCGGGAGGCCGTGCTGCGCGCGGCGGGGGACGCACTGGCCGAGCACGGCTTCGACCGCCTCGACCTCGCCGACGTGGCGCGCCGCGCGGAGGTCGGCAAGACGACCGTCTACCGGCGCTGGTCCTCCCCCACGGGTCTGATCGCGGACCTGCTCGACGACATGGCCGAGCAGTCGTCGCCGCGCGCGCGGACCGGTTCGCTCGACGGCGACCTCAGGGCCAACGCCCATCTGGTGCTCAGGACGCTCACCGATCCCCGGCAGGGCGCGCTGTTCCGGTCCGTCATCGCGGCGGCGACCTGTGACCCGCGTACGGCACAGGCGCTGCACCGCTTCTACGCGGTCCGCGTCGAGGAGTGGGCCGGCTGTGTCAGCGAGGCCGTGGAGCGGGGCGAACTCCCGGCGGGGACGGACGCGGACGAGGTCGTCCGCGCCGTCTCGGCGCCGCTCTACTACCGGCTGCTCGCCAGCGGCGGCCCGCTCGACGAGGCCGCGGCCGACCGGGCCGCCGACGCCGCGGTCCTGGCGGCGAAGGCGGGGGCGTACGTGAAGTGAGGCGGCTCCGGGACCGGCGGCCTCAGCCCGCCAGAAGCGCCCGCAACCGGGCCGCCCACGGGTGGTCAGCCCCTTCGACCAGCGCGAGCGTCTCGGCCAGCCGGGCGCGTCCGTGGTCGTCGAGGACGGGCAGCACCGCCTCGAAGTCCTGCTCGTCCTTGGGCCTGCGGGACTTGGACTTGTAGAGGAGCTGGACGTCGGGGGCGAGGTACGGGACGCCCCCCTCGGAGACGCGGCCCAGCCGCTCCAGCGGGAGGCGGACCCGGGGGTCGCGGCGGAACACCCAGTCCTCGCCGTCGGTGTCGTCCAGCATGAACTGCAGGCGCCACGGCTCGTCCGCCCCCGGCCGGCACCAGATGTCGTGGACGCCGGCGGGCAGGATCTCGCCGGGACGCCAGGGCCGCAGCGTGCCCGGCGGATCGGCGGCCCACCACTCCCAGCCGGACAGCACGCGCTGCGCCTCCAGCTGGTCGCGGCGCAGCAGGAGCACGTCGATGTCGGCGTGGTCCCGGAAGGCGCGGCCCACCGCCAGCTCGACCGCGTACCCGCCGGCGATCCACCACGGGGCGCGCAGCGGGGCGAGCAGGCGGACGGCCTCGGCGAGCGGCGGCGGGTCCCAGGGGCCCCAGGGGGTCTCCGTCCGCATGGCGGTCAGTCCTGTTTCAGGAGGTGGCGGTAGCTGTCGGGGTGGGCGCGCAGATAGCCGGCCAGGTCCATGGCGGGGCGGCCGGTCAGCGTCGGCACGGCGTCCGAGACGGTGTCCATCTCCCCGGCCGCGATGGCCTCGTACGACGTGACCCAGCCGGCCACCTCCCACTCGGCCGCGCCGAACCCCGCGCGTGAGGCGTACGCCTCCTCGCGGGTCTCCGGCTCGTAGGTGACGGTGCGTCCGGTGACCCGGCTGAGCTCCTCGGCCGCCTCGGCGAGGGTGAACGCCTCGGGGCCGGTCAGGTCGTAGGTGCGGCCGTCGTGGGAGGGGCCCGTCGCGTCGGTGTCCGCGAGGAGCACGGCGGTCGCCGCGTCGGCGATGTCCTCGTGCGCCACGGCCGCCACCCGGCCGTCCCCGGCGGGGCCGCGCAGCACGCCGTCGGCGCCTGTCATGGCGGGGAGCCCGGCGAGATACCAGCTGTCGCGCAGGAAGGTGTACCGGACGTCTGTGGTCCGGATGTGCGCCTCGGTGTGCCAGTGGTCGCGGGCGAAGGTGAACACGGCGTCGGGGGCGGCGCCCAGGAAGGAGACGTACACGATCCGTTCGACGCCGGCCGCGACCGCCGCGTCCACCGCCGTGGTGTGCTCGCGGACCCGGTCGGGGCTCTCGTGCGCCGAGACGAGGAACAGCGTGTGCGCCCCCGCCAGGGCGCGCCGCATGGCCTCGCCGTCGCCGTAGGAGGCGGGCGGAGCGGGGTCGGCGCCGGGGATGCCGGGCAGCCGGGAGGGGTCGCGGCCGAGCAGCCGGACGGGGACGCCGGCCCGGGCCAGCCGGGCGGCGACCCGGCCGCCGAGCGCGCCGCTCGCACCGGTGACGGCGGTGACCGGTCCGCCGGGGACGGTCTGGGACGGGGACGCGGGGTCGGTGGTGGGGCTCACGCGGAGGTGCCTTCCTCGGTCGGCCAGGGGCGCACCTCGACGACGGCGTCGACCGGGAGCGGTCCGTAGATGTGCGGGAACTCCTCGCCGCCGGGCGCGGCGGCCTCGTAGCGCACGGGGACGGAGAGCCGGCCGGTGTCGATGACGAGCACGACGAGGTCCTGGTCGGCGGCTCCGGCCCGGCTCCCGGCGCCGTAGAGCATCTCGGCGACACCGGAGAGCTGGTGGGGCAACGAGCAGTGGATGAAGCCCTCTTCGTGCAGGGTGCGGCCGCGGGTGGACATCTCGTACGTCCCGATCCCGCGGGCCGCCTCCCAGAGCGGGCCTTCGGTGAGGTGCAGCAGTTCGGCCATGGGCCGAGGCTAACGCCGTGACGGGCCAGGGGCCGGACCCTGTGGATAACCCCTCGCCGCGTCGGCGCGTCCGGATCCTCAGCCCGCCAGCAGCTTCGCCTCCGTCTCCGGGTCGAGGCCCACGGCGGGGCGGTCGCGGCGCTGAGGCGCCGTACCGCCCAGCTCGCGCAGCCAGGTCCAGGTGTCGGCGACGGTCTCCTCGGCCGGGCGGCAGCGCAGCCCCGCCGCGTACGCGAGGCTGACGTCGCCCTGGTGCAGGGTGTCGTACAACTCCCCCGGCGGCAGCCACACCGGCAGGTCGGTCCACGGTTCGACGCCCGCGGCGAGGATCTTCTCCGCGGGGGTCCAGCGCAGTTCGGCGTCGGAACCGGTGGCGCGCACACAGGCGTCGAGCAGCCCGCCCATGGTGGTGTGCCCCGGCCGGCTGACCAGGTTGTACGGGCCGGACAGCTCGCGTTCCGCCGCGTCGAGCGCCCAGTCGGCGAGGTCGCGCGCGTCGATGTACTGGATGTCGGTGTCCGGGGTGCCGGGCGCGAGCACCGGGCCGCCGCGCGCGATCCGGTTCAGCCACCAGGGCAGCCGGCCGATGTTCTCCCAGGGGCCGAGGATCAGACCGGCCCGGGCGAGCAGGGCCCGGTCCCCGAAGGCGTCCAGCGCGGCCAGTTCGCCGCCGCGCTTGGCCAGTGCGTACGACTGGTCGTCGCCGGCGTCGGGCGAGGCGCCCGGCACCAGCGGGCCGTCCTCGGTGAGGCCCGCCGGGGCCGGGTAGTCGTAGACGGAACGGCTGGATATGTAGGTGTAGCGGGCAGCCCGTGTGGAAAGCAGCCGGGCCGCGTCGCGCACCGCGGAGGGTGCGCCGCTCCAGGTGTCCACGACGAGGTCCCACGCATGCCCGTCGGCGGCGAGCGCGGCGAGGCCGCCTTCGGCGGTGCGGTCACCGGTGAGCCCGGCCACGCCGGACGGGGGCGCGTGGTGGCCCCGGTGGAAGACGGTGACCTCCCAGCCGCGGGCGAGAGCCGCCTCGGTGACGGCCCGGCCGACGAACTGCGTACCACCCAGCATCAGAAGCCTCATGACAGTGACTCTGCCCTGGGGCGCGGCGGAGGGAAACAATCCACGCTCTCGGCTGAATCGGCCGGAACCGGGAACTCCTGGGGCGGTGCGCCGGGGGCCGGGAGGGCGAGCGGGCTGCGGTGGCGCAGCAGCCACTGGTGGTATCCGGCCACCCCCCGGGCCGCCTCCCGGTAGGCGGCCTCCAGTTCCCCGTAGACCGCCGACATGTCCGCGCCGGGCCGGGAGACCAGGAGCAGCCGGACGGCGAGGGGGTCGTCGCGCAGCGGGCGGATGGCCATGTCGTCGCGGGGGCCGGAGGTGGGCTGGCAGGGCGCGACCGCCTCGCCGAGGACGACGAGGGAGGCGGCGGTGAGGTAGTCGCCGTGCAGCACGGCGGGGGCCACGCCGGCCTCGGCGAACACCCGCCGCAGTCCGTCCCATTCGCCGTCCACCGTCGGGTCGACCATCCACCGGTCGGCGGCCAGGTCCGCGAGGTCGACGACGGGCAGCGCGGCGGCCGGGTGGTCGCGGGCCAGGGAGATGAACTGGGGTTCGCGGTCCACGAGGACTCGCTGCTCCAGCCCCTCCGGGACGGCGAGCGGGCAGCCCTCCACTTCGTGCACGAAGGCGACGTCGAGCCGGCCCGCGTCGACGGCGCGGAGCAGGGCGTGGGCGGAGACGTCCACCCGCAGCGAGATGTCCGTCCCCGGCAGCCTGAGCCGCAGGCGGCGCAGCCAGCCGCCGATGACGCGGCTCGCGGTGCAGCCGATGCGCAGCCGGGGCCCCTCGGCGGCCGCGGCCTCCGCTTTCGCGTCGCTGACCAGGGCGCTCATGCCGTCGACGAGGGGGCGGGCGCGGCTGAGGACGGCCCGGCCGAGGAGGGTGGGGCGGCATCCGGTGCGTCCGCGGCTGAACAGTTCGGCGCCGAGCGCGTTCTCGATGCGGCGCAGCTGGGTGGTGAGCGCGGGCTGGCTCACGCCGAGGGTGCGGGCCGCCCGGTGCAGGCTCCCGGCGTCGGCGATGGCGCACAGCGCCCTGAGGTGTCTCACCTCAAGCTCCATGCTGCCGAGGTTAGGGCGGCCCGCCCGGCCGCACCATGGGCCGTAACCCTGCCAAAGGCGGGCGATTCAGCGGGCGTTGGGCATGCGGACCGCGGGAGTGCACGGGATGTACACGCGGGAGCGATAGGGCCGCGTTATCACCGGCTGACATCATCCGCGCGGGCTCCGCTTCCCCGACACTCGCTGCGTACCTCCCCCGTCCGAGTCCGATCATCGGACGGGTTCCTCTGACAGGTGACTGGTAGGAGACCCCCCACATGAGACACCCCAGGACCGTGATGTCGGCCGTGCTCGGACTCGGCCTCTCGCTCGCCGCCGCGCTCGGCACCGCCCCCGCGATCGCCGCTCCCGAGGCCGCCGCACCGGCCCCGCACCAGGCGTACACCGCAGATTCCGCTTCGCACGAGAGCGCCGCCGCCAACAAGGCGTTCTTCGAGGCGGTCGTGAAGTCGGTGGCCGAGAAGCGGGCCGCCAACCCGGGCCTCCGGGCGGTGACCATCGTGTACAACGCCGCCAACGCCCCGAGCTTCCGCACCCAGATAGCCAACAGCGCGTCCATCTGGAACAGCTCGGTCTCCAACGTCCGGCTCCAGGAGGGCTCGAACGCCGACTTCACGTACTACGAGGGCAACGACTCCCGCGGTTCGTACGCGAGCACCGACGGGCACGGCAGGGGCTACGTCTTCCTGGACTACGCGCAGAACCGGCAGTACAACTCGACCCGGGTCACCGCCCACGAGACCGGGCACGTCCTGGGCCTGCCGGACCACTACTCGGGTCCGTGCAGCGAGCTGATGTCGGGCGGCGGTCCCGGCACGTCCTGCACCAACCCGTACCCGAACGCCAGTGAGCGCAACCAGGTGAACTACCTGTGGCAGTACGGCTTCGCGGCCGCGCTGACCCACGCCGGTTCCTGACCGGCACCGCTCGAAGCGGCGGGCCGCCCCGCAGGACGGGGCGGCCCTTCGCCGTATGCGGTACGCGCGTCGCCGGTCGGCGCCCCATGCGGCACGCACGCCTCAGCCGGCGCGGGTACGCACGCCCTCAGCCGGCGCCGTATTCGGTACGCACCAGGGCCAGCAGTTCGTCGCTCGTCAGGCCCAGCCCCCGGGCCTCGCCGACCGTCTCGCGGATCCGTTCGAGGAGGCGGGCGCGGTGCGGAGAGGCGCCGTCGGCGATGGCGGCGCCCCGGCCCCGGCGCAGTTCGATCAGGCCCTCCTCGCGCAGCCGCTGGTAACCGCGCAGCACCGTGTGCACGTTGACGCCGAGGGATTCGGCCAGGACCCGGGCGGCGGGCAGCCGTTCGCCGGGGGCCGCCGCGCCGTCGGCCACGGCCCGGCGCACACAGGCCGCGATCTGGTCGCCGAGCGGCACGGTGGAGGTCGGGTCGACCCGGAAGAGCATGGTCAGTGGTCCGTTCGGCGCTGGTCGATCAGGGTGTTGAGGAGCGCGGCACCCGTCGCCGAGTCGTCCACGGTCACCGCGAAGTCCCGGCCGCTCGCCAGCCGCGCCACGATGCCCTCGCCGGAGCGAATCATGACACCGGTGCGCCCGGGCCGGATGCGGTAGCCCCAGCCGCCGTACTCGGTGAGCGGGCTGATGTCGCGGCTGGACGCGGCCTCGATCCGGTCCAGCGGGACCCGGACGCGCGGCCAGGGCAGCAGCCCGGAGACGGTGATCCCGCGCCGGTCCACGGTCACGTACGGACGCGAGAAGGTCGCCAGCAGCAGCCCGAGGACGAGGGCCGGCAGGGCGGCGGGCCAGCTCGCCGTGAACAGCAGGACGACGCCGGCGCCGAGGACCAGGAGCGCGGTGAGCGGCAGCCACCAGGACCCGGCGCCGCGGGCCCAGCCGGCGACCTCCCCGGCGGCCAGCGCGATGCGCTCGCCGTTCCCGCCCGGTGCGGCGGCCTCGACCGGTTCGGGGCCGGGGCCCAGCGCGGCCGCCAGGTGCCCGATGCCGTACGCGACGGCGCCCACGCCGACGGCCACGGCGAGGTGCCACATGGGGAAGCTGACGTCCTGGCCCCGGCCCTGGGCGTCCTCGGGGGCGTCCACGTTGATGAGCAGCACGACCGCCAGGAGGTAGCCGAGGAAGCCGGCGACGGCGTATCCGAAGGCGATGGTCATGCGGTACGCCCGGTCGGTGAACTTCCCGGCCCACGCCATCACCGTCCACAGGAGGCCGGTGCCGAGCAGGACGAGCGTGGTGACGACGAGGTACGAGGTCCGGCCTGCGTAGTCGTCGGCCCGGCCGTTGCCCACGAAGTGGCTGGCCAGCTGGCCGGGCAGCCGGTCGCGGCGGGTGGCGAAGAACAGCAGGTCGACGGCGAGTGCGAGCAGGAACGGCAGGGTGGCGAGGGCCGCGCGGGCGGCGGATTTCCGGTTCATTAAAACCTCCATTGTTTGCATGCTAGTAGAACAATGGAGGTGGCGGCAACGATGCGTCGCGCAGGACGCGCTTCAACCAGTCACGCGGTCAGGTTGTCTGCCGGTGATGCGGTCGGCCGGTCAGGCCGTTTCGAGCGGGAAGGCTCCCCGGTGGCCCGTGCCGGCGCCCTCGGTCGGCCGGGGCTCGAACTCCCGGCAGCTCCAGACCTCCTGGACGAATCCGGTCCGCCGCTCCCATAGTCCGAGCACGTCCTGCTCCCCGGCCGTGCCCCGGTACTCCTCCTTGGCGCCCCGGAAGCAGGCGAGTCCGCCGGAGAGTCCGCGTCCGGGCCCCGGGTCGGGAGCCGGGAAGTAGTCGGAGAAGGCGCAGGCTATGCAGGTCCGCAAGGTGACCCCGGGCGGCAGCTCCCGCTGGATCGTGGCCAGCGCGGCCCCGAAGTCGCTCTCCGCCCGCTGCGAGCCGAAGGCCGCCCCGCCGAACCGGAGTTCCAGATAGAGATACGGGTCGGGCTTGCGCAAGGACAGCAGGCAGCTGAGGGTCGCCTGCCGCTCCACCCCCTCCGCCATGACGGGGAACGGCAGATCCCACTCCAGGACGCAGTCGCCCAGCACGCCGTCCGCCAGCGCGAACAGCTCGCTCTCCACCGGCCCGGCCGTCACCGGGCGCAGGGCGTCGAAGCTGCCGCCCTCGAAGTCCACACCCCGGACGCGCAGGCGGAGTTGCTGCCCGTCCGTGGTGAGGACGACGGCGTCGGAGCCCTGCCGGTCCCGGTACCACCCTGCCCACGACTCATCTGTCATGAGCAGGGACTGTAGCTCCCGCCTCCGACAACCCCCCTACCGCCCTCCGCTTGGCCGGTACTCCCCTTCAACACCGCACCCCACCTGGGGACTTGTCAGTGCGTGCGACGCGTGACGAACTCCGCCAAAGCGAGCAGATCGCCCGCCGCCGAGAGGTCCGGGACCGCGCGGGACAGGTGGTGCACGGCGCGCGCCATCCGGTCCCCGGCACAGCTCTGCGCCCAGTCCCGGCCGCCGGCCCGGTCCACCGCCTCCGAGGCCCGGACCACCTCGGCGCGGGTGTTCATCGCACCCCGGTAGAGCGCGGCGAGCTCCGCCGCGGCCGGGCCGCCCGCGGTGAGCGCGGCCACCACGGGCAGCGACTTCTTGTGGGCGCTGAGATCCGCGCCGACCGGTTTCCCGGTCTGGGACGGGTCACCCCAGATGCCGATCAGGTCGTCGATCAGCTGGAAGGCGAGCCCAGCCTCCCGGCCGAAGCCGTCCATGGCTCCGACGGCCCGCTCGTCGGCGCCCGCGTAGAGCGCGCCCAGCGCGCAGGCGCACCCGAGCAGCGCGCCCGTCTTCGCCGTCGCCATGGTGAGGCACTCGTCGAGCGAGACCTGCTCCGGGTCACGGTCCTCGAAGGCGCAGTCCGCCTGCTGGCCGGCGCACAGCTCGATGACGCACGTGGAGAGTCTGGCCGAGGCGCGAGGCGACATCGCTCTGCCGTCCTCGGCGAGCAGCCGCTGGGCGAGGGCCAGCATGGCGTCGCCGGCGATGACGGCGTCCGGGATGCCGAACACCGTCCAGGCCGTGGCCCGGTGGCGGCGGGTGTGGTCCTCGTCGATGACGTCGTCGTGCAGCAGGGTGAAGTTGTGGACGAGCTCCACGGCGACGGCCGCCCGTACGGCCTGTTCGGGGTCGCCGCCCAGGGCGCGGGTGGCGGCGAGGACGAGCGCCGGCCTGATCGCCTTGCCCGCGCCGCCCGCGGCCGGGCTGCCGTCGGCGTGCTGCCAGCCGAAGTGGTACATCGCGACGCGCCGGATCGAGCCGGGCAGGGAGGCGACCGCCGCCCGCAGGTGCGGGTCGACGAGGGTCCGGGTGTACTCAAGGAGCGCCGCGGCCTCGTTGCCCTCGGTCGCGGCGTCTGTTCGGGTCATGGTCAATCGGTCACCCCTGTCGTTGCCGTCCCGCCTCGGACGCTGTCGCGCCGGGGGCCGGGGACGTGGGTGGTTGCTGTGGGTGCGCGCGGGCGCGGCCGGGGCCCGGACCCTCACGGGGTCCGGGCCCGGTGGCTCACCGCCAGCGGCTGACCTCGACGTTCTCCAGGACGCCGAGGGCGTCCGGGACGAGGACCGCCGCGGAGTAGTAGGCCGTCACGAGGTAGGAGATGATCGCCTGCTCGTCGATGCCCATGAAGCGGACCGACAGGCTGGGCTCGATCTCGTCGGGGATGCCCGTCTGCTGGAGGCCGATGACGCCCTGCTCGGCCTCGCCGGTCCTCATGCAGATGATCGACGTGGTGCGGGCGTCGCTGACCGGGATCTTGTTGGAGGGGAAGATGGGCACACCGCGCCAGGCCGGCACGTGGTGGCCGCCGATGTCGACGCTCTCCGGCACGAGACCGCGCTTGTTGCACTCGCGGCCGAAGGCGGCGATGGCGCGCGGGTGGGCGAGGAAGAGCTTGGATCCGCGCCGGCGCGAGAGCAGCTCGTCCATGTCGTCGGGGCTGGGCACGCCGTCGTGCGGCTGGAGCCGCTGGCCGTAGTCGCAGTTGTTGAGCAGGCCGAACTCGCGGTTGTTGATGAGCTCGTGCTCCTGGCGCTCGCGCAGCGCCTCGACCGTGAGCCGCAACTGCTGCTCGGTCTGGTTCATCGGCTGGTTGTAGAGGTCCGCGACGCGGCTGTGGACCTTCAGGACGGTCTGGGCGACGCTCAGTTCGTACTCGCGGGGCGCGGCGTCGTAGTCCACGTACGTGTGCGGGACGACGGCCTCGCCGACGTGGCCCGCGGACAGGTCGATCTCCGCCTCGCCGTACTTGTTGGTGCGCTGCTGCGGGAGGGACAGCAGCCCGGCGAGATGGCTGCGCAGCGAATCGGCCCGCTCGGCGAGGTTGAGCACGTCGGCCCGCCGGAGCGTGAGCACCGTGCACGCCGTGACGGCACGGGCGGTGTACTCCCAGACGGCGTCGCCCTCGATGAGGGAGTGGTCCCCGAAGTAGGCCCCGTCCGCGTGGACGCCGAGCACGGTCTCGTCCCCGTAGGGGCCGGTGCCGACCTTCTCGACCTTGCCGTGCGCCAGCAGGTAGACCCGGTCGGCCGCCTCGCCCGCCGTGGCCAGGAGCTGGCCGGCGGGGATCTCGCGCTGCTCGCACCTCCGGGCCAGCTCGGCGAGCACCTCCTCGTCCTCGAAGTCCCTCAGGGCGGGGAGTTCTCCCAGCTCGGCGGGGATGACCGTCACCCGGTCCCCGGTCTGCACGAACGTCACACGGCCGTCCCCGACCGAGTAGCTCAGCCGGCGGTTCACCCGGTACGTACCGCCCTGCACCTGGACCCACGGCAGCATCTTCAGCAGCCACCGTGAGGTGATCTCCTGCATCTGCGGAGCGGACTTGGTGGTCGTCGCGAGGTTCCGCGCGGCTGCCGTACCGAGACTCTGCTGCGGCGGCACCTGCACGTTCTGAACCTCTTCACCAACGGACATCTGTCGTCCTCTCGATCTCTCGGCTGACCTGCGGGAAGAACACTTCCAGCACGAGGACGGGGCACGCCATTACACAAAAGAGTGCGACTAATCGGTCTTTGGGCGGGGCACAACGCTGCGCGACGGCCCCGCCGGGCCTTAATTTGCATATGGAATGCCAATAAACCTAGCCTGACCGTCATGCGGCTGACCAGATTCACCGACGTGGCGCTGCGCGTACTGATGCGCCTCGCCGTCGTGAAGCACGAGGATCCGCCGACCACCCGCGAGGTGGCGGCGACCATGCAGGTGCCGTACTCGCACGCCGCCAAGGTCGTGGCCCGCCTCCAGCACCTCGGCGTGATCGAGGCGCGACGGGGCCGCGGCGGCGGGCTCACCCTCACCGAGGCGGGCCGCACCGCCTCGGTCGGCGGACTCGTCCGCGAGCTGGAGGAGCCCGGGGACGTCGTCGACTGCGAGGGCTCGACCCCGTGCCCGCTGCGGGCCGCCTGTCGGCTGCGGGGGGCGCTGCGCGAGGCCCAGGAGGCGTTCTACGCCGCACTGGACCCGCTCACCGTCGCGGAGCTGACCGCCGCACCCACCGGCCCCCTGCTGATCGGCATCAGCAGCGGCCCGCCCCCTCTGGACTGACCCCCCGCCGCGCCGGGCAGGTGGCCCGGTTCCTACACTGCCCTTAAATACGCATCTAAGATGCCAATTCAAAATCCGAGGAGTCACCGATGCTCTCCGAGTCGTCCACCGCCACCGTCCGCGCCACCCTCCCCGCCGTCGGCGCGGCCATCGGGGACATCGCCGATCTCTTCTACCGCAAGCTCTTCGACGCCCACCCGGAGCTGCTGCGCGACCTGTTCAACCGCGGCAACCAGGCCTCCGGCGCCCAGCGCCAGGCCCTCGCCGGCTCCATCGCGGCGTTCGCGACCCAGCTGGTCGAGCAGCCCGACACCCGCCCGGACGTGATGCTCGGCCGCATCGCGCACAAGCACGCCTCGCTCGGTGTCACCCCGGCCCAGTACCAGGTCGTCCACACCCACCTGTTCGCCGCGATAGCCGAGGTCCTCGGCGAAGCGGTGACCCCCGAGGTCGCCGCCGCCTGGGACGAGGTCTACTGGCTGATGGCCAACGCCCTGATCACCATCGAGGAGCGGCTGTACGCGGAGCAGGGCGTCGTCGCCGACGACGTCTGGCGCGAGTGGGAGGTCGCCTCGCGCACGGAGGAGACCGACGACGTCGCCCGGTTCCGCATCCGCCCCGCCGACGGCTCGCCGGCCCCCGTGTTCCGCCCCGGCCAGTACGTCTCCGTACAGGTCGAACTCCCGGACGGCGCCCGCCAGATCCGCCAGTACAGCCTCTCCAGCGCCCCGGGCTCGGCGCTCCGCTCCCTCACCGTCAAGCGGGTGCACGGCGGCGGCGCCCCGGACGGCGAGGTCTCCCGGCACCTGCACGCCCACGTCGGCGCCGGCGACCGGCTCCGGGTCTCCGCCCCGTACGGCGACCTCGTGCTCGCCTCCGACGAGGCGCCCCTGCTGCTGGCCTCCGCGGGCATCGGCTGCACCCCGATCCTGTCGATGCTGGAGCACCTCGCCGAGGCCGGGCACCGCGCCCCGGTCACCGTCGTGCACGGCGACCGCTCCCCCGCCGACCACGCGCTGCGCACCGACCACGCGGCGCTCACCGCCAAGCTTCCCGACGCGGCCGCCCACTTCTGGTACGAGAACCCGGCCGACGGCCACCCCGCCGACCGCACCGGGCTCGTCGACCTGAGCGGTCTCGTCATCCCCTCGGGCACGCACGCCTACCTCTGCGGTCCGCTGCCCTTCATGCGGGCGGTGCGCACCCAGCTGCTCGCCAAGGGCGTCCCGGCCTCCGACATCCACTACGAGGTCTTCGGCCCCGACCTGTGGCTCGCCTCCTGACCGGGAAGCGCACCGGTAAGCACACCGCGGGTTGACCGAATCGGCTCGCACAGCATCCGAACAGGGCCCCGCCGTCGCCCCGCGACCGGTCGGGGCCCTTCCGGCCGGGTAGAACCGCTCCAACCCGCACAAAAGGAGCCGGTCATGTCCTCACCCATGTCCGCGAGCGCTTTCCTCGCCGCCCTCAAGAAGGAAGGGCTCACCGTCGTCGAGGTCGGCGACTGGCGCAGCCACAACAGGAACCACAAGGGCCCCTGGGGCCCGGTCAACGGGGTGATGATCCACCACTCCGTCACCAAGGGGACCGACGCCACCGTGAAGATGTGCCGCGACGGCCACCCCGACCTGCCTGGCCCCCTGTGCCACGGCGTCATCGGCAAGGACGGCCGGGTCCACCTGGTCGGCTACGGGCGGACCAACCACGCGGGGATGGGCGACGACGACGTCCTGCGCGCCGTCGTCGCGGAGAAGAAGCACCTCCCCCACGACAACGAGACCAACACCGACGGCAACCGGCACTTCTACGGCTTCGAGTGCGAGAACCTCGGCGACGGCGAGGACCCCTGGCCGGACGCCCAGCTCGAAGCGATCGAGAAGGTCTCGGCGGCCATCTGCCGCCACCACGGCTGGACCGCCCGTTCGGTCATCGGGCACCGCGAGTGGCAGCCCGGCAAGGTGGACCCGAAGGGCTTCTCGATGGGCGACATGCGCGACCGCATCCACGACCGCCTCAAGTGAGGCCCCGGCGGCGCCCGCCGCCACAATGGAGCACATGTCCGCCCCGTCCCCCGCGTCCCGGCTGCGCCCGCTGCTCCCGTCGCCCGTGCAGCCGGCCGACGACGAGCGCTTCGCCCGGCACGGTGTGACGCTGCTGCTCAAGCGCGACGACCTGATCCACCCGGATCTGCCGGGCAACAAATGGCGCAAACTCGCGCCCAATCTGGCGGCCGCCGCCGGGCGTCCCGTGCTGACCTTCGGGGGCGCCTACTCCAACCACCTGCGGGCCACCGCCGCCGCGGGCCGGCTCCTGGGATTCCGCACCATCGGCGTCGTACGCGGCGACGAGCTGGCCCACCGCCCGCTCAACCCGTCGCTCGCCCGGTGCGCAGCCGACGGGATGCTGCTGCACTTCGTGGACCGGACGACGTACCGCGCCAAGACCGACCCGGCGGTCCTGGCCGGGCTGCTGGAGCGGTACGGGGACTGCGAGGTCGTGCCGGAGGGCGGCAGCAACGCCCTCGCGGCCCGGGGCTGCGCCACGCTCGGCCGGGAGTTGCGTGGCGTGGCCGACGTGGCGGCGGTGGCCTGCGGCACCGGCGGCACCCTGGCCGGTCTGACCGCCGGACTCGGGCCGGGACAGCGCGCCCTCGGCATCCCGGTCCTGCGCGGCGGCTTCCTGGGCGAGGCGGTGCGGGAGCTCCAGCGCGAGGCGTTCGGCGGCCCGGCGGGCGACTGGTGGCTGGACGAGCGGTTCCACTTCGGCGGGTACGCCCGTACGACACCCGCCCTGCACGCCTTCGCAAGGGATTTCGAGGACCGCCACGGGCTGCCCGTGGAGCGACTGTATGTGGCCAAAATGCTGCACGCGCTCACCGTGCTGGCCGGGGAGGGCGCCTTCCCCGCCGGCAGCACGGTCGCGGCCGTGATCACCGGCCGCCCCGACGAGGCGGACGACGTCTAGGACGGCTCCTCGCGGTAGGCCGCCGCCTCCTCCAGGTCCAGCCGGCGCAGCAGGGTGCGCATCATCTCGTCGTCGATCCTGCGCTCGTCCCGCAGCCGTACGAAGACCTCGCGCTCGGTCTCGATCATCTCGCCGGCGAGGCGCCGGTAGGTGTCGTCCGCCGACTCGCCGGTGACCGGGTTGGCCGCGCCGAGCCGCTCCCACACGGCGTTGCGGCGGCGCTCCAGGACGGTGCGCAGCCGGTCGGCGAGGGGCTTGGGCAGCCGGTTGCGCTCGTCGGTGAGCAGGTCGTCCAGGCGGGCCTCGGCGGCGGTGGACGCCTCGTTCTGGGCCTGCGCCTCGGCGAGGGTCTCGGCCTGCCGGTCCCGGCCCGGCAGTTTCAGCACGCGCACCAGGACCGGCAGCGTGAGCCCCTGGACCACCAGTGTGCCGATGACCGTGGTGAACGTCAGGAACAGCACCAGGTTGCGCGCCGGGAAGGCCGCCCCGTCGGCCGTGACGAGCGGGACGGAGAAGGCGATGGCGAGCGAGACGACCCCGCGCATGCCGGCCCAGCCGACGATGAGCGGCGAGGTCCAGTCCGTACCGCTCTCCCGCTCCCTGATGCGCCGCGACAGCCACCGGGGCAGGTAGGTCGCCGGGTAGACCCAGACGAAGCGCACCACCACGACCGCGAGGAAGACCAGCACCGCGTAACCGAAGGCGTCCGTCACGGAGTACGTGCCGAGCCCCTTGAGCACGAACGGCAACTGGAGGCCGATCAGCGCGAACACGGCGGACTCCAGGACGAAGGCGACCATCTTCCAGACGGCGGCCTCCTGGAGCCGGGTGGCGAAGTCGACCTGCCAGGAGCGATGGCCGAGGTACAGCGCGACGACGACCACGGCGAGCACACCGGAGGCGTGGACGCGCTCGGCCGCCGCGTACGCCACGAACGGGATCAGCAGCGAAAGGGTGTTCTGGAGCAGCGGTTCCCTGAGATGGGTGCGCAGCCAGTGCAGCGGGACCATGAGCAGCAGGCCGACCCCGACACCCCCGACCGAGGCCAGCAGGAATTCGCCGGCCCCCGCGCCCCAGCTGATGCCCTCGCCCACCGCAGCGGCGAGGGCCACCTTGTACGCGGTGATCGCGGTGGCGTCGTTCACCAGGGACTCGCCCTGGAGGATCGTCGTGACGCGCGCGGGCAGCCCCACCCGGCGGGCGATGGCCGCGGCGGTGACGGCGTCCGGCGGGGCGATCACGGCCCCGAGCACCAGCGCGGCGGTCAGCGGCAGGTCGGGCACCAGCAGATACGCCAGCCAGCCCACCGCGACCGTCGCGAACAGCACGTACCCCACCGAGAGCAGCGCCACGGGCCGCAGGTTGGCCCGCAGATCGAGGTAGGAGCTGTCCACGGCGGCCGTGTAGAGCAGGGGCGGCAGCAGCAGGGGGAGCACGATGTGCGCGTCCAGGGTGTACGTCGGCACCCCCGGCACGTACGAGGCGATCAAGCCGACGGCGACCAGCAGCAGGGGGGCCGGCACCGGGGTGCGGCGGGCGAGACCGGCCGTCGCGGCGCTGCCCGCGACCAGCGCCACCAGGGGCAATGCGTCCATCTCATGATCCTCGCATCCGTCGTAACCTGGCCGGCATGAGTGTGTGCACGCATGTACCGGACCTGCCGCGCCCCGAACCCGCGCCCCTCGGTGAGACCTGCCCCGAGTGCCTGGCGGCCGGCACCCACCCCGTGCAGCTGCGTCTGTGCCTGACCTGCGGCCATGTCGGCTGCTGCGACTCCTCGCCCGGACGGCACGCGACGGGGCACTTCGAGCAGACCGGCCACCCGGTGATGCGGAGCTTCGAACCGGGCGAGAACTGGCGTTGGTGCTTTGTCGACGGTTCGATCGTCTGACGCACGGGTACGTCAAACCGGCGCCCGTTGTTCGCAATTGACCAACGCAGACCCCTAGCCACTGTGTGTACGCATGGACCTACCATGAGTGACAGCCGCGGGGAGGGGTTCCGGCGACACGGCATCATGGATCGCGATAGCGTCGCCGGACCGAGAACCGAAGACGTACCGCATGGCTCCGGGCGTTCTTCCCGGAACCTCGAATGAGTTTGTGCCACCTTGGAGGTGAGGGTGTCCCAGATCGCAGGCGAGCCCGGGAATCAGGACTTCGTAGAGGTCCGGCTGCCCGCTGCGGGTGCCTACCTGTCGGTGCTGCGCACGGCCACGGCCGGTCTCGCAGCACGCTTGGACTTCACTCTCGACGAGATCGAGGACCTTCGCATCGCGGTCGACGAGGCCTGCGCGATCCTGCTCCAGCAGGCCGTGCCCGGCTCCGTCCTCAGCTGTGTGTTCCGTCTCATCGACGATTCACTCGAGGTGACGGTCGCGGCCCCGACCACCGACGGCCGCGCCCCGGAGCGCGACACCTTCGCCTGGACGGTGCTCTCCGCGCTGGCCGGGAAGGTCGACTCCTCGGTCGCCGACGACCGGACGGTCAGCATCAGCCTGTACAAACAGCGCGGCGCGGGACCCGGGCCGGCGTGAGCAACGGGAACGGGGACGGTCCTGTGCGGGACGAGACGATCCGACCGGGGGCGGTGCGTGCGGCAGGCATCCCGGACCAGCAGGCCCTGCCTCATCCGGTGGACGGGGCCGACCTGCCCCGTGCGGTGGACGGGGCGAACGGGCCCGCCGGCATTACGGTCGCGGTGGAGCAGTCGCAGGCGGAGCGGGCAGGCCAGATGAGCGAGCACGGACACCACGATCCAAACGACCGCAGCGGGGCGCGGGCGCTCTTCATCGAGCTGCGCGGGCTTCCCGACGGGTCGCCGGAGCGCGCCGAGCTGCGCAACCGGCTGGTGCGGATGCATCTGCCGCTGGTCGAGCACCTGGCGCGGCGCTTCCGCAACCGCGGGGAGCCGCTGGACGACCTGACCCAGGTCGCCACGATCGGGCTGATCAAGTCCGTCGACCGGTTCGACCCGGACCGCGGTGTCGAGTTCTCGACGTACGCGACGCCGACGGTCGTCGGGGAGATCAAGCGGCACTTCCGCGACAAGGGCTGGGCGGTGCGGGTGCCGCGCCGACTCCAGGAGCTGCGGCTCTCGCTGACCTCGGCGACCGCGGAGCTCTCCCAGCTGCACGGCCGCTCGCCGACGGTGCACGAGCTGGCGGAGCGGCTGGGGATCTCCGAGGAGGAGGTCCTGGAGGGCCTGGAGTCGGCCAACGCGTACAGCACGCTCTCGCTGGACGTGCCGGACACCGACGACGAGTCGCCGGCCGTGGCGGACACGCTGGGCTCCGAGGACGAGGCGCTGGAGGGCGTCGAGTACCGGGAGTCGCTGAAGCCGCTCCTGGAGGACCTGCCGCCGAGGGAAAAGCGGATTCTGCTGCTCCGGTTCTTCGGCAACATGACCCAGTCGCAGATCGCGCAGGAGGTCGGCATCTCACAGATGCACGTCTCGCGCCTGCTGGCCCGCACACTGGCGCAGCTGCGCGAGCGGCTGCTCGTGGAGGAGTAGGCACCGCGGGTACGCGAGGAGGCCGCCGGGGACGTTCCCGGCGGCCTCCTCGCGCGTCGGTGGACGGTCAGGCGTCGGTGGTGTCCGCGTCGGGCGCCGCGCCCGGCCTGCGGATGCCCAGGGCCTCGATGGTGGCGGGCCTGACCAGCTGGTAGAGGGCGGTCAGCGCCACCGCCGCGAGCACGATCCCGGCCGGGATCAGCGCGCCGTGGGAGCGCAGCAGCGTCCAGGCCACCGGCAGCGCGATGATCTGCGTGATGAGCGCGGGACCCCGGCTCCAGCTGCGGCGGCGCAGCAGGCCGCGGGCGGCGAAGAGCGGGATCAGGCCGAGCGCGATCACCGTCAGACCGCCCATTTCGGCCTGCTCGGGGCTGTCGGGGCGGCCCAGCAGCCCCATCACCAGCATGTAGATCCCGCCAACGAGGAGGGCGGCGCCTTCGAGGGCGTTCAGCCCGGCCACCAGCGTGATCCTGGCGGGCTTCGCCGGGCCGGCCGAGGGGGCCGGCGAGGGCGCGTTCTGCTGAGTACTCACCCTTGCAGGTTGGCATCCCGGCCCCGGGAAAGGAAAGCCGGGGTCACCCCGTCGCAGCGCCGCGCGCGGGCCGTCACCGAGCGTGAGGTCCGACGGACAGGACTTCAGGCCTGTACCCCGCGGTAGGTAGGCTGGCAGTCATGCGCGCACTTCTTGTGGTCAATCCAGCCGCCACCACCACCAGTGCGCGGACCCGTGACGTGCTGATCCACGCGCTGGCCAGCGAGATGAAGCTGGAGGCCGTCACCACGGAGTACCGCGGGCACGCCCGCGACCTGGCGAGGCGGGCGGCCGACGGCGACGACATCGATCTCGTGGTGGCGCTCGGCGGCGACGGCACGGTCAACGAGGTCGTGAACGGGCTGCTGCACCGGGGCCCGGACCTCGACAGCCTGCCGAAGCTGGCCGTGGTGCCCGGCGGCTCCACCAATGTCTTCGCGCGCGCCCTCGGCCTCCCCAACGACGCGGTGGAGGCGACCGGCGCTATCCTGGACGCGCTGGCGAACCGGACGGAGCGCACGGTGGGCCTGGGCCTCGCGGCCGGGACGCCGGGCACGGAGGACGAGTCGGTGCCGGAGCGCTGGTTCACCTTCTGCGCCGGCCTCGGATTCGACGCCGGGGTGGTGGGCCGGGTCGAACAGCAGCGGGAGCGCGGCAAGCGTTCGACCCATGCCCTGTACGTGCGCCAGGTGCTGCGGCAGTTCCTGGACGAGCCGCACCGGAGGCAGGGTGTGATAACGCTCGACGTGCCCGGCGAGGAGCCGGTCACCGACCTCGCGCTCTCCATAATCTGCAACACGGCGCCCTGGACGTACCTGGGGAACAGGCCGGTCTACGCGGCCCCCCAGGCATCCTTCGACACCGCTCTGGACGTGCTGGGCCTGCGGAAACTCTCCACGGCGTCGGTCGGCCGGTATGCCACCCAGCTGCTCATGTCGAGCCCCGACAAGGGCCCCCGGGGCAAGCACGCGGTTTCACGGCACGACCTCACGGACTTCACCTTGCATTCAAAGGTTCCACTGCCCTTCCAGATGGACGGTGACCACCTCGGGGTGCGTACGAGTGTGACGTTCACAGGCGTACGCCGTGCACTGCGTGTGATTGTGTGAGTGGAAGGGACCAAAGTCCTTTAACTCGAACGTTTGGACTGGCTTCCACCCTCTAGAAGTACGGCTGTGACCTAGCCGACACCGAGGAATCAAAAAAAACTTTCCAGAAGGGGTTGTATCCGCCGCCGAGGTTTGCGAATCTCTACATGGCGATCGGGACGGCCCGCAACAACGGCCTCCACTGAGAGCCGGAACCCCTCCTCACTTCACAGGACCACAACCAGTTCATCTGGGCGTCGGGCCTACACCTGCGGGGGGATTCGTGAAAGCGTTCACATTCACAAGCCACAGTACGTAACACCAAGGAGAGGTAGCAGCCATGGACTGGCGTCACAACGCCGTTTGTCGTGAGGAAGACCCGGAGCTGTTCTTCCCCATCGGCAACACCGGTCCTGCGCTGCTGCAGATCGAGGAAGCCAAGGCCGTCTGCCGTCGCTGCCCCGTCATGGAGCAGTGCCTGCAGTGGGCGCTCGAGTCCGGCCAGGACTCCGGCGTCTGGGGTGGCCTCAGCGAGGACGAGCGCCGCGCAATGAAGCGCCGCGCCGCTCGCAACCGGGCGCGCAACGCCAGCGCCTGACCGACGCCACCGCTACGAACCTGAGCCAGGCGGCGCGTACAGCGCGTACGTACCACCCCGCCCCCCGAGTCGCAGCGCGCAGTACCCCCGAAGCGCATGCTTGACCAGAGAGCCCGGACCGTTCACCAACGGTCCGGGCTCTCTGCCGTGTACGGGCCCCGCTACTTCTCGTTGCGGACCGGGATGTCGAGGACCACCTGCGTCCCGCGCTCCGGCGCCGGCACCATGCCGAAGGTGCCGCCCAGCTCCCCCTCGACCAGGGTGCGGACGATCTGGAGGCCGAGGTTGCCGGCCTTCTGCGGGTCGAACCCCTCGGGCAGACCGCAGCCGTCGTCCTGGACCGTGATGAGCAGCCGCCCCTCGGCGGGCGAGCCGCCCCGGACGGCGGAGACCTCGACCGTGCCCGACTCGGCGACGGAGAAGGCGTGTTCCAGGGCGTTCTGCAGGACCTCGGTGAGGACCATCGAGAGCGGGGTGGCCACCTCCGCGTCGAGCACACCGAAGCGTCCCGTGCGGCGGCAGGTGACCTTGCCCGGCGAGATCTCCGCGACCATCGCGATCACCCGGTCCGCGATGTCGTCGAACTCCACCCGCTCGTCCAGGTTCTGGGACAGCGTCTCATGCACGATGGCGATCGAACCGACGCGCCGGACCGCCTCGTTGAGTGCCTCGCGGCCCTGCGGGGAGTCCATCCGGCGGGCCTGGAGCCTCAACAGGGCGGCGACCGTCTGGAGGTTGTTCTTCACCCGGTGGTGGATCTCCCGGATGGTGGCGTCCTTGGTGATCAACTCGCGCTCGCGGCGGCGCAGTTCCGTGACGTCACGCAGGAGGACCAGGGAGCCGATGCGGACGCCCTTGGGCTTGAGCGGGATCGCGCGCAGCTGGATCACCCCGCCGGCGCACTCGACCTCGAACTCACGGGGCGCGTAACCGCTGGCCAGTTTGACCAGGGCCTCGTCCACCGGGCCCCGGGACGGGGCGAGTTCGGCGGTGATCTGGCCGAGGTGCTGGCCGACGAGGTCGGACGCGAGGCCGAGACGGTGGTAGGCGGAGAGGCCGTTGGGACTGGCGTACTGGACGACCCCGTCGGCGTCGAGCCGGACCAGGCCGTCGCCGACGCGCGGGGACGCGTCCATGTCGACCTGCTGGCCGGGGAACGGGAAGGAGCCGGCGGCGATCATCTGCGCGAGGTCGGAGGCGGACTGGAGGTAGGTCAGCTCCAGCCGCGAGGGGGTGCGCACGGTGAGCAGGTTGGTGTTGCGCGCGATGACGCCGAGCACCCGGCCCTCCCGGCGTACGGGGATCGACTCGACCCGTACGGGGACCTCCTCGCGCCACTCCGGGTCGCCCTCGCGCACGATCCGGCCCTCGTCCAGGGCGGCGTCCAGGAGCGGACGGCGGCCGCGCGGGACCAGGTGGCCGACCATGTCGTCCTGGTACGAGGTGGGGCCGGTGTTGGGCCGCATCTGGGCGACGGAGACGTACCGGGTGCCGTCGCGGGTGGGGACCCACAGCACGAGGTCGGCGAAGGAGAGGTCGGAGAGCAACTGCCACTCCGAGACCAGCAGGTGAAGCCATTCGAGGTCGGTGTCGCTCAGGGCCGTGTGCTGGCGTACGAGGTCGTTCATGGAGGGCACGTGTGCGAGGGTACCCGTGGATGCGTGCAGGTCCGAACCGGAAGCGCCGCCCGTACGTGCGGTGAAGAAGGGCCGACATTGGCGCGCCCCATGGATGGACAGGGACTAATGGTCTAGTCCACAATGCTGGATATGGAAGCCTCCGCTCTCCCCGCACAGGAGGGCGGACCGAGGTACCCGCGCTCTCTGCCCTGACTGCGCAGGTGCCTCTCCCCGGCCGGGGGCACCGCACACCGCCGGCCGAGCCGGCCGCCCGTGAGGGCGGCCCTACTCCGGGCTGCGGTGCTGGTCGGGCTGAGGGTCCCGGCCCGGCGCCGCGGCCCGCGGGTTTTTCCGGAGCACCCGCCTCAGCGGGTCTCGGTGACCTTCGCGAGCGCGCGCGGCGCGTCCGGGTCCTGGCCCCGGGCGATCGTCACCTCGTACGCCAGCATCTGGAGCGGCAGGATCTCCAGGACCGGCTGGACCTCCTCCTTGACCCCGGCCGTCGGCAGCACGAACCCCGCGGACGCCGCGGCCACCCGGTCCTTCGTCCCGACGACGAAGAGATCGGCGCCCCGGCCGCGCAGCCGGTCCAGGACGGGCTGAAGGGCCTCGCCGCCCCGGCCGTCGGGCACCACGGCGATCACCGGCGAGATGTTGTCGACCATGGCGAGCGGGCCGTGCAGCAGGTCGGCGCCGGAGTACGAGAGGGCGGGGATGTAGCTCGTCTCCATGAGCTTGAGGGCCGCTTCCTTGGCCGTGGGGTAGCCGTAGCCGCGCGAGGTGATGACCATGCGCTCGGCGAAGCGGTACCGGGCGGCCAGGGACCGCACCTCGTCCTTGCGGGCGAGCACCGTCTCGGCGAGGTCGGGCAGGACGTCGGCCGCCGAGCCGTCGCCGCCGCGCAGCCCCTCGACGAACAGGTACAGCGAGAGCAGGGACGCGGTGTACGTCTTGGTGGCGGGCAGCGCCTTCTCGGGCCCGGCCAGGATGTCGATGTGGTACTCGGAGACGGCCGCGAGCGGCGAGTCCGGGTTGTTGGTCACCGCCAGCGTCACCGCGCCCGCCTCCCGGGCGGCCCTGGTCGACGCCACCAGGTCGGGCGAGCCGCCGGACTGGCTGACGGTGACGACCAGCACGTCGCGGAGGTCCGGCTTCGCGCCGTACGCGGTGGTCGTGGACATCGAGGCAAGCCCGCAGGGCAGCCCCATCGTGATCTCCAGCAGGTACTTGGCGTAGAGCGCGGCGTTGTCGGAGGTGCCGCGGGCGGTGAGGAGGACGAAGCGCGGGTTCCTGGCGGCGATCCGCTCGGCGGTCTCCCGGACGACGGGCGCACCGCGTTCCAGGATGCGGGCGAGCATCCCGGGCTGCTCGGCCATCTCGCCGGACATGATGCGGCCGGGCCACTCGCCGCCGGCCGGGTCATTGGCGGACATGTCTGATGCCTCCCGGGTGTCGCGATGCGTCGGACCAGTCGAACACGGGGTGCGCGGGGGCCGCCAGCGGGCGGCGGCCGGCGGGATGGCGGCGGGGCCGGGTGGGGCGTCCGAGTGCCGGTACGGGCCGTGTGTGAACGGGCCGGATCTGCTAGATTAGGAACTTGATTGGTCTATACCACATACCTCACTCTTCGATCGGATCGGCAGGCCCCGCGTGGAAGTTGTCATCGTCCCGGACGCCAAGGCAGGCGGCGAACTGATCGCGGGGGCCATCGGCGCCCTGCTGAGCCGCAAGCCCGACGCCCTTCTCGGCGTGGCCACCGGCTCTACCCCGCTGCCCATCTACCAGGCCCTCGCGGCGAAGGTCCGCTCCGGCTCCGTGGACGCCTCGCGCGCCCGCATCTGCCAGCTCGACGAGTACGTGGGGCTGCCGGCGGGCCACCCGGAGTCGTACCGCTCCGTGGTGCTGCGGGAGGTCGTCGAGCCCCTCGGTCTCGCCGAGTCCGCGTTCATGGGCCCCGACGGCTCCGCCGAGGACGTCCAGGCGGCCTGCGAGGCGTACGACAAGGCGCTCGCCGAGGCCGGCGGGGTCGACCTCCAACTGCTGGGCATCGGCACCGACGGGCACATCGGCTTCAACGAGCCGTGCTCCTCGCTCGCCTCCCGCACCCGGATCAAGACGCTCACCGAGCAGACCCGGGTCGACAACGCGCGCTTCTTCGACAACGACATCGACCAGGTGCCGCACCACGTCATCACCCAGGGCATCGGCACGATACTGGAGGCCCGCCACCCGATCCTGCTCGCGACGGGCGAGGGCAAGGCGGACGCGGTGGCGGCGACGGTCGAGGGACCGGTCGCCTCGATCGTGCCCGCGTCGGCGCTCCAGCTGCACCCGCACGCGACGGTGGTGGTCGACGAGGCCGCCGCGTCGAAGCTGAAGCTGGCGGACTACTTCCGCGCGACGTACGCGGCGAAGCCGGCCTGGCAGGGGCTGTAGTCCTGTACGTGAGAGGGCCGGGACACCGTGGTGGTGTCCCGGCCCTCTCGTGTGTCCGGGGTCAGCTTCCGGCGATGACCTCCGCCGCCGCCTGGCCGCAGACGCGGGCGGCGCCGTGGGTGGCGATGTGCAGGGCTCCCCGGGGCTCGGCCTGGGGGACGCCCATCTCGACGACGATCGTGTCCGGGCGCGCCGCGAGGAGCGCGTCCAGCGCCTCGCCCATCCACGCGTGACGGTGCGCGTCGCGGACCACGGCGACGATGCGCCGCTCCCCCGCCGCCCGCAGCGCGGCCTCGGCCGGGGCCTCGGACGCGCCGTTGTAGGTGTCGGTCTCCGTGCCGGGGACCAGCCGGGTCAGCTCGGCCGCGAGGCCCCACGGGGTCTCGTCGCCGACCGCGATGTTGGCGACGGGGGTGAACGCGGCCACGTAGGCCGGACCGGTGAGCGGCTCGGCCGTGCCGGTCACCTTCACCGCGCGGCGGGCGGCGACAAGGCCGATGTCCGTGGCGACGCCGGTGCTCCGTGCGGTGCCGGGCGCGGTCCCCTCCTGCACTGCCGCGCCCGGCTCCCGTACGGCCCCCCGGGCCTCCCGCGTCCAGGACGCGAGGGCGCGGACCCGGGCAGCGGCGTCGGCGAGCCGCTCCTCGGGAAGTTCGCCGGAGCGCACCGCCGCGACGAGCGCGTCGCGCAGCCGCAGCACGGTGCTGTCGTCGTCGAGCCCGCCGCCGACGCACAGCGCGTCGGCACCGGCCGCGACGGCGAGGACGGAGCCGCGTTCGATCCCGTACGTCGAGGCGATGGCCTGCATCTCCACGGCGTCGGTCACGATGAGGCCCTCGTACCCCAGTTCCTGGCGCAGCAGACCGGTGAGGATCTGCGGGCTGAGGGTCGCCGGGTGGTGCGGGTCGAGCGCGGGCAGCAGGATGTGCGCGCTCATCACCGACTTGGAGCCGGCCGCGATGGCCGCCCGGAACGGCACGAGCTCCCGGGCGTGCAGGGTCTCCAGGTCGACGTCGATGCGCGGCAGCGCGTGGTGCGAGTCGACCGCGGTGTCGCCGTGCCCCGGGAAGTGCTTGGTGCAGGCGGCGACGCCGGCGGCCTGGAGGCCCTCGACGTACGCGGCGGTGTGCCGGGCGACCAGGTGCGGGTCGGCGCCGAAGGAGCGGACGCCGATGACCGGGTTGCCCGGGTTGGAGTTGACGTCCGCGGACGGGGCCCAGTTGAGGTTGACCCCGCACTCGGCGAGCCTGCGGCCCAGTTCGTGGGCGACGGCCCGGGTCAGCGCGGTGTCGTCGACCGCGCCGAGCGCCAGGTTGCCGGGGAAGGAGGAGCCGTGCCGCACCTCGAGGCGGGTGACGTCGCCGCCCTCCTCGTCGATGGCGACGAGCACGTCGTCCCGCTCGGCCCTGAGCTGGGCGGTGAGCGCGGCGAGCTGCTCGGGCGTCTCGATGTTGCGGCCGAACAGGCCGACGGAGGACAGTCCTTCGCCGACCCGGCGCAGCAGCCACTCGGGCGCCGTGGTGCCGGTGAAGCCGGGCTGGAGGACGGCGAGGGCGTCGCGAGTGACGGTGTCCGTGCTGGAAACAAGGGTGGTCATGGGGGCGTTATCCCTTCACGGCGCCGGAGGTGAGGCCTGTTGCCATGTACTTCTGCACGAGCAGGAAGAAGGCCACAACCGGAATGGCGATCAGCGTGGAGGCCGCCATCAGCGCGCCGTAGTCGATGCCCCGCGAGGTCGTGAAGTTCATCAGCCACACGTTGAGGGTGTACTTGTCGTTGTCCTGGAGGACGACGTAGGCGAGCAGGTACTCGTTCCAGGCCGTGATGAGCGAGAAGATCGACGCTGCGGCGAGGCCGGGGGCCAGCAGGGGGAAGGTGACCCGCCAGAAGGCGCCCATCCGGCTGCACCCGTCGACCATGGCCGACTCCTCCAGCTCCTGCGGGATGTTGATCACGAAGCCGCGGATCATCCAGGTGGCGAAGGGCAGGGTGGAGACGAGGTAGATGACGATGACGCCCCAGTACTCGTTCAGCCCGCCGAGGTCGTTCAGCTGGATGTAGATGGGGATGAGCATCGCCGTCGGGGGCAGCAGCTGGACGACGAGCAGCACGATCATGAAGAACTTGCGACCGCGGAACCGGAACCGGCCGATCGCGAAGGCGGCGATCGTGGCGAGCAGCATGCCGCCCAGGACGGCGACGCCGCAGACGATCAGGCTGGACTCGATGGCGGTGCCGAAGTTCGGCTGCTTGATGGCGCGGGAGAAGTTGTCGAACGTGATCGACGACGGCCAGAGCGTCTGGTCGTAGCTGCGGATCTCCGCGTTGGGGCGCAGTGCGCTGATGACCAGCCAGTAGACCGGGAAGGCCATCAGCACGAAGGCGACGAGGCCCGCGATGTTGTAGCCGATGCGGCTCTTCTTGCGATCCGGACGGAGGACCTGGGGGGTGGAGGTGCTCACTCGACCTCTCCGATCTTGAGCAGCTGGCGCAGGTAGTACACGGCGACGCCGGACAGCAGCAGGACCGTGATGAGCGAGATGGCGGCGCCCTGGCTGAACGAGTTGGACTCGAATGCCTTCTCGAAGGAGTAGATGCCGAGGACGGAGTACTCCGGTTCCGGCTTGTTGCCGCGCATCAGGAAGATCTGGCCGAAGACGTTGAAGTCCCACAGCACGGAGAGGGTGGCGACCATCTGGAAGACGGGCTTGATGACCGGCCAGGTGACGTAACGGAAGATCCCGACGGTCCCGGAGCCGTCCAGCGACGCGGCTTCCTCCAGCTCCTTGGGAACCTGGGTGAGCGCGGCGTAGAGGGTGACGGAGACGAAGGGGATGGCTCCCCAGACGACGACCGCGCCGATGATGACGAAGCCCTGCTTGGGGTCGAGGAACCAGTTGTGGCCCTGCGCGTCGATCCCCAGGTACTTGGTGAGCACCATGTTGAGGACGCCGTAGTCGGAGTCCGCGAACCACCGGAAGATGGAGGTGGCGACCAGCAGAGGCATCGACCAGGCGGCGACCAGCGCGGCGGTCAGCAGCAGCCGGACCCAGGTGGACATGCGCTGCATGAGCATGGCCAGGGCGAGACCGATGGCCATGGTGGCGAACACACAGAGGACCATGAAGGCGACGGTCCGCCAGACGACGTCCCAGAACTCGCCGTCGCCGAGGATGTTGGTGAACTGGTCGAAGCCGACCCAGGGTGCGCTGGATCCGGACCACAGTTCGCGCCGGCCCACGTCCTGGAAGGACATGATGATCGTCTTGATGAAGGGCCAGACGAAGACTGCGGCGATGGCGACGAACGCCGGTGCTATGAGGAGGTACGGCAGCAGAGCGCCGGCCTTCCGCGGCCTACGGTTCACGTTCTTCGCGAGCTGAGGTTCGCCCTCAGGGGCCCGCGGGACGGACACCGGCGGGTCGGCTGCTTTCATATCGGCGGCACTCATTGTGCTTGCCTTCCGTTTCGGACCGGGTACCGGAGGACGGGGGTGGCAGCCCTTTCCAGGCCCGCCACCCCCGCAGATGATCAGTTGAGTCGGTGTCTCGGAGGTTCACCGGCTCGGACCCCGTGAGCCAGGGCTCAGGACTCCTTGTTGATCATCGCGTCGATCTCCGCGTCGGCCGCCTTGGTGGCCTCCTCGACCGACTTGCCCTTGATGATGTCGAGCAGCATGATCTCGAGCGTTTCCTTCTTCTCGATCGCGGTCCAGCCGGGGGCGATCGGGGTGAACCAGGCGTCCGGCACGGCGTTGGCGATGGCCGCGGTCTCCGGCTTGGCCTTCAGCGGCTCGAGCTGCTTGGTGTTGTTCGGAAGGATGTTCTTCGAGGCGAGAACCTCCTCCGACTTCTCGGAGGTGAACATCGAGATCCACTCCTCGCCGAGATCCTGGATCTTCGACTTGGAGATGGTGGCCAGGTCCGAACCACCGATGAAGGAGGGAAGCGCCTTGCCGTTCGGGCCGGGCATACCGGCCGTGGCGATCTTGCCTTCCAGCTTCGGGTTGCCGTTCGCCTTCGAGTCGACGACGCTGCCGGCCTCCCAGCCGTTGCCGTAGAGAAGGGCGGTCTTCTCGTTGGCCATGACGTTGGCGTGGTCCGCCTCGTCCTTGGTCTTGTCGCCGTGGTTGTACTTCTTGACCAGCTCGACGAAGTCCGTGATGCCCTTCTGGGCCTCCGGGGTCGACAGAGTGGACTTCCACTCCTTCTTGCCCTCGTCGTACTTGGCGATCTGGCCGCCCTCGGCAGCGACGTAGGACATCGCGGCGTACCAGTAGCGACCCGGCAGGTACAGCGGCGAGAACGCCTTGTCCTTGCCGTACTTCGCCGCGATCTTGTCGAGCGCGGCGGTCAGCTCGTCCTGGGTGGCGGGAAGGGTGTCCTTGCCGGTGCCGGCCTTGAACATGTCCTTGTTGTAGATCGCGACACGGGCGCCCGCGTAGTAAGGAACGCAGTACTGCTTGCCCTCGTAGGCGCAGGTGTCCTTGAGGCCCTTGATCCAGGTGTCCGAGTTCTCGTACTTCTTCGGGTCGATCTCGCCGAGCGCCCCGTTGAGGATGTAGGTCATGGTCTCGGTGTTGCCGAGCTCCACCACATCGGGGAACTTGTCGCCGGCCAGAGCGGCGTCGAGCTTCTTGGCCTTGTCGCCCCACTGCTGGTACTGGACCTTGACCGTGACACCCGGGTACTTCGCCTTGAACTGGCTGTTGACGTCCTTGACCAGTTCGGGCCACGTGCTCTGCGCGTCCGACATCAGCCAGACAGTGAGCGTTTCCTTGCGGTCCTTCGGGTCCTTCGCCGACGCCTTGTCGTCGTCCGAACCACACGCCGCGATGGAAACCAACATGCCCGCGACGCCGATCGCCGCGATGAGCTTGCGCTTCACGCCACCCTCCTCAGGGATGCTGCAACCCCCTCCCCACCGCGCGAGAACGTCGACGAGTACCTCTGGGGCTGGGACCTGGTCTTTAATGGTTTAGACCAGTACCGGGAGCTTGGCCTAGACCTTTAGGGGTGTCAAGGGTGTATAAGAAGTGCACTCGCGTCCGTTATAGGACCGACACCTGAGGGAGGGCGACCAGCCGTGACCGGACCGTGCCACCATGTGAGCCGCGACAGACGGAGGAGCCGGTGACGGCAGCAACGCAGCAGTCGGGAAGGCGGGCCATGGGTGCCGACGGGGGCAGTTCGGAGAACGGGACGGGCGCGGGCGCGGGTACGCGAACCGCGCGCGTCCCGAAGTACTACCGGCTGAAGCGACATCTCCTCGACATGACGGACACCATGCCGCCGGGCACCCCCGTGCCCCCGGAACGGACCCTGGCCGCCGAGTTCGACACCTCGCGGACCACCGTGCGCCAGGCGCTCCAGGAACTGGTCGTCGAGGGCCGGCTGGAACGCATCCAGGGCAAGGGCACCTTCGTCGCCAAGCCGAAGGTCTCCCAGGCCCTGCAACTCACCTCGTACACCGAGGACATGAGGGCCCAGGGGCTCGAACCGACCTCGCAGCTCCTGGACATCGGCTACGTCACCGCCGACGACACCCTCGCCGGTCTGCTCGACATCAGCGCCGGCGGACGCGTCCTGCGCATCGAGCGCCTGCGCCTGGCGAGCGGCGAGCCGATGGCCATCGAGACCACGCACCTCTCGGCCAAGCGCTTCCCGGCGCTGCGCCGTTCACTGGTCAAGTACACCTCGCTCTACACCGCGCTGTCCGAGGTGTACGACGTCCGGCTGGCGGAGGCCGAGGAGACGATCGAGACCTCCCTGGCCACCCCGCGCGAGGCCGGCCTGCTCGGCACGGACGTGGGGCTGCCGATGCTGATGCTCTCCCGGCACTCACTGGACGAGCAGGGCGAGCCGGTCGAGTGGGTGCGCTCGGTCTACCGCGGCGACCGCTACAAGTTCGTCGCGCGCCTGAAGCGTCCGCTGGACTGACCCACCGCACGCATGTGCCCCCCGAACGGCCCCCGGACCCGCCCCCGGGGGCCGTTCGGCGTTCCTCGGGACCGGGTTGGCCTGGACCAACCCTTGGATGTTTGCCGTCATTCCGGTCATCCCGACGGTCGGTGACGACCGTTGCCGGACCGCAATGCGGACAGGGGGTGACGGTGGCCGGATCCCTCGCCTAGATTTCCTGCGCATTACAGGTGATCAGCGAGGGGACGGAGTCGCCGCCATGCCGGAAGAACCAGAAGGAAAACCACCCACCGTGACACCGGTGCGCGTGGTCATCGCCCTGTGCCTCATCGCGCCGTTCGTGGCGATGCTCTGGGTGAGTTCGTACGCGAAGGTCGACCCGACCTTCATCGGCATCCCGTTCTTCTACTGGTACCAGATGCTCTGGGTGCTGATCTCCACCGCGCTCACGATGATCGCGTACAAGCTGTGGCAGCGTGACCAGCGCGCCCGCAAGGGGGGTGCGTCGGCATGAAGGACGGCGTGAACGGCGTCGCGCTCGGCGTCTTCATCTTCTTCTTCCTGGCCGTCACGGTCATGGGCTTCCTGGCCGCCCGCTGGCGCAAGGCCGAGAACGAGGCCAGCCTCGACGAATGGGGCCTGGGCGGGCGGTCGTTCGGCACCTGGGTCACCTGGTTCCTGCTCGGCGGCGACCTCTACACCGCGTACACCTTCGTCGCCGTCCCCGCGGCGATCTACTCGCTCGGAGCCTCCGGCTTCTTCGCGGTGCCCTACACCATCCTCGTGTACCCGCTGATCTTCACCTTCCTGCCGCGCCTGTGGTCGGTCTCGCACAAGCACGGCTACGTCACCACCTCGGACTTCGTCCGCGGCCGGTTCGGCTCGAAGGGTCTTTCGCTGGCCGTCGCGGTCACCGGCATCCTCGCCACGATGCCGTACATCGCGCTCCAGCTCGTCGGCATCCAGGCGGTGCTGGACGTGATGGGCGTCGGCGGCGGCGAGAACACCAACTGGTTCGTCAAGGACCTGCCGCTGCTCATCGCGTTCGCGGTGCTCGCCGCGTACACGTACTCCTCGGGCCTGCGGGCGCCGGCGCTGATCGCGTTCGTCAAGGACGGGCTGATCTACCTGGTCATCGCCGTGGCGATCATCTACATCCCGATCAAGCTCGGCGGCTTCGACGACATCTTCGCCTCCGCCCAGGACAAGTTCACCAAAGCGGGCGCGGGCGGCCTCGCACCGGCGGAGACCGGTCAGTGGGGGTACGCGACCCTGGCGCTCGGGTCCGCGCTGGCGCTGTTCATGTACCCGCACTCGATCACGGCGACGCTCTCCAGCCGCAGCCGTGACGTGATCCGCCGCAACACCACGATCCTGCCGCTGTACTCGCTGATGCTGGGCCTGCTCGCGCTGCTCGGCTTCATGGCGATCGCCGCCGGCGTCAAGGTGGACAACGGCCAGCTGGCCATCCCGCAGCTGTTCGAGAACATGTTCCCCGACTGGTTCGCGGGTGTGGCGTTCGCCGCGATCGGCATCGGCGCGCTGGTGCCCGCCGCGATCATGTCGATCGCCGCGGCGAACCTGTTCACGCGCAACATCTACAAGGACTTCCTGAAGCCGGACGCGACCCCCGCGCAGGAGACCAAGGTCTCCAAGCTGGTCTCGCTGCTGGTCAAGGTCGGCGCGCTCGCCTTCGTCCTCACCATGGACAAGACGGTCGCGATCAACTTCCAGCTGCTCGGCGGGATCTGGATCCTCCAGACCATGCCCGCGCTGGTCGGCGGCCTGTTCACCCGGTGGTTCCACCGCTGGGCGCTGCTCGCCGGCTGGGCGGTCGGCATGATCTACGGAACGGCCGCCGCGTACGGGGTCGCGAGCCCGACGCAGAAGCACTTCGGCGGGTCCTCCAAGGAGATCCCGGGCCTCGGCGAGATCGGCTACATCGGCCTCACGGCCTTCGTGCTGAACGTCGTGGTCACCGTGGTCCTCACCTTCGTCCTGAACGCCGTGAAGGCGCCTGCGGGGATCGACGAGACCTCCCCGGGCGACTACACCGCGGACGCGGGCGACCCGGGCGTGCAGGAGAAGCTGCCGCCGGCCACGGCGGGGGCGCCGGGCGGTCACTGACCGCACATATTCACGCACGCGACACAAGATGTGGGGGCTGCCCGATGGGGCGGCCCCCACATGTATGCTCATGCTCGCTGTCGCCGCAGGGGAATCCGGTGCGAATCCGGAACTGTCCCGCAACGGTGTATTCGGGGCGCATTCGCGCACCCGTCGAGTCCGAGGACCTGCCGACAGTGCGTCCGGCTCGACCGAACCGGACGCCCAGACGTCCGGGCCTCGTGGATGGGCCGGTGGACGCCGCACGGAGTGCCGCCCCGACCGGGCCCGCTCCTGCCCGGCTGCCCCCGCTCCCCGCCGGCCCAGAGCCGAGCGAGGGAGAGCACCACGTGACCATCGCGCCAGCCGATCCGGCCTCAGCGCCGAACACGGCCGAGTCCGAAGCCACCGGACCCGCGAGCGACGGACCCGGCACCGCACTGCTGCGGACCCTGACCGACCTCACCGCCGACCTGCCCGACACCGACCCGGGGCGCGTCGCCGCCGCCGCCCTGCGCGGCCGCAACGCCCGGTCGGACGAGGCGGAGCTGCGCTCGCTGGCCACCGAGGCCGCCGCGGGCCTCATCTCCGAGGACCCCGCGTACTCCCGGCTCGCCGCCCGCCTGCTCACCCGGACCATCGCGGACGAGGCCGCCGGCCAGGGCGCCACCTCGTTCTCCGCGTCCGTCGCCGCGGGCCACCGCGAGGGCCTGATCGCGGACCGCACCGCCGCGTTCGTGACGCTGCACGCGGCCGCCCTGAACGCGCTGGTGGAACGGTCCCTCGCGGACGGCGCCGACGACCGCTTCGGCTACTTCGGGCTGCGCACCCTGCACAGCCGCTACCTGCTGCGCCACCCGATCACCCGCCAGGTCGTCGAGACCCCCCAGCACTTCATGCTCCGGGTCGCCGCCGGGCTCGCCGAGGACGACTCCCAGCGGGCCCTGGACGAGGTCGCCGCGCTGTACGGGCTGATGAGCCGGCTGGACTACCTGCCGTCCTCGCCGACGCTCTTCAACTCCGGCACCCGCCACCCGCAGATGTCCTCCTGCTACCTGCTGGACTCGCCGCTGGACGAGCTGGACTCGATCTACGACCGCTACCACCAGGTGGCGCGCCTGTCGAAGCACGCGGGCGGCATCGGCCTCTCGTACTCCCGCATCCGCGCCCGGGGTTCGCTGATCCGCGGCACCAACGGGCACTCCAACGGCATCGTGCCGTTCCTGAAGACGCTGGACGCCTCCGTCGCCGCCGTGAACCAGGGCGGCCGGCGCAAGGGCGCCGCCGCCGTCTACCTGGAGACCTGGCACGCGGACATCGAGGAGTTCCTGGAGCTCCGCGACAACACGGGCGAGGACCAGCGGCGCACGCACAACCTGAACCTGGCGCACTGGATCCCGGACGAGTTCATGCGCCGGGTCGACGCGGACTCCGACTGGTCGCTGTTCTCCCCGGCCGACGTACCCGAGCTGACCGACCTGTGGGGCGACGCGTTCGACGCCGCGTACCGGGCGGCCGAGGCGAAGGGCCTGGCCCGCAAGACCATGCCGGCCCGCGAGCTGTACGGCCGGATGATGCGCACCCTCGCGCAGACCGGCCAGGGCTGGATGACGTTCAAGGACGCCTCCAACCGCACCGCGAACCAGACCGCCGAGCCGGGCAGGGTCGTGCACTCCTCGAACCTGTGCACGGAGATCCTGGAGGTCACCGACGACGGCGAGACGGCCGTCTGCAACCTCGGCTCGGTCAACCTCGGGGCGTTCGTCGAGGGCGGCTCGATCGACTGGGAGCGGCTGGACGCCACCGTCCGCACCGCGGTGACCTTCCTCGACCGGGTCGTCGACATCAACTTCTACCCGACCGAGCAGGCCGGCCGGTCCAACGCCCGCTGGCGGCCGGTGGGTCTGGGCGCCATGGGCCTCCAGGACGTGTTCTTCCAGCTGCGGCTGCCCTTCGACTCCCCCGAGGCCCGCGCGCTCTCCACGAAGATCGCCGAGCGCATCATGCTGGCCGCGTACGAGGCCTCCTGCGACCTGGCCGGGCGGTCCGGCCCGCTGCCCGCCTGGTCCGAGACCCGGGCCGCGCGCGGGGTGCTGCACCCGGACCACTACGACGCGGAGCTGAACTGGCCGGAGCGCTGGGACGCGCTGCGGGCCAGGATCGCGACGACCGGGATGCGCAACTCGCTGCTCCTGGCCATCGCCCCGACCGCGACGATCGCCTCGATCGCGGGGGTCTACGAGTGCATCGAGCCCCAGGTCTCCAACCTCTTCAAGCGGGAGACCCTGAGCGGGGAGTTCCTCCAGGTCAACGGCTATCTGGTGGACGAGCTGAAGCGGCTCGGCGTGTGGGACGCGCGGACGCGTGAGGCGCTGCGCGAGTCGAACGGCTCGGTGCAGGGATTCGCGTGGATCCCGGCGGACGTGCGGGCGCTGTACCGCACCGCGTGGGAGATCCCGCAGCGCGGCCTGATCGACATGGCGGCGGCCCGTACGCCGTTCCTCGACCAGAGCCAGTCGCTGAACCTGTTCCTGGAGACGCCGACCATCGGGAAGCTCTCCTCGATGTACGCGTACGCCTGGAAGCAGGGGCTGAAGACGACGTACTACCTGCGGTCGCGTCCGGCGACCCGGATCGCCCGTGCCGCGTCCGGGACCGCGTCGGCCGCCGCCCCCATCCCCGTACAGCAGGCGCAGGCGCCCGACGCGGACGCCATCGCCTGCTCCCTGGAAAACCCCGAGTCCTGCGAGGCCTGCCAGTAATGACGTCCAACAACGAGAAGAACCTGCTGGACCCGGGCTTCGAGCTGACCCTGCGTCCCATGCGCTACCCGGACTTCTACGAGCGCTACCGGGACGCGATCAAGAACACCTGGCACGTCGAGGAGGTGGACCTCCACTCCGACGTGGCGGACCTCGCCAGGATGACGCCCGCCGAGCAGCACCTGATCGGACGTCTGGTGGCGTTCTTCGCGACCGGTGACTCGATCGTCGCCAACAACCTGGTGCTGACGCTGTACAAGCACATCAACTCCCCGGAGGCGCGGCTGTACCTGTCGCGGCAGCTGTTCGAGGAGGCCGTGCACGTCCAGTTCTATCTGACACTGCTCGACACCTATCTGCCCGACCCGGACGACCGCGCGGCGGCGTTCGCGGCGGTGGAGAACATCCCCTCGATCCGCGAGAAGGCGCAGTTCTGCTTCCGCTGGATGGACTCGGTGGAGAAGATCGACCGGCTGGAGTCGAAGTCCGACCGCCGCCGCTTCCTGCTGAACCTGATCTGCTTCGCGGCGTGCATTGAGGGGCTGTTCTTCTACGGCGCCTTCGCGTACGTGTACTGGTTCCGCTCGCGCGGGCTGCTGCACGGCCTCGCCACCGGGACCAACTGGGTCTTCCGCGACGAGACCATGCACATGAACTTCGCGTTCGAGGTCGTGGACACGGTCCGCAAGGAGGAGCCGGAGCTCTTCGACGACGCCCTCCAGCAGCAGGTCACCGACATGCTGAAGGAGGCCGTCGAGGCGGAGCTGCAGTTCGGCCGCGACCTGTGCGGCGACGGGCTGCCCGGCATGAACACCGAGTCCATGCGCGAGTACCTGGAGTGCGTCGCCGACCAGCGGCTCACCCGGCTCGGCTTCCCGGCGGTGTACGGCTCGCAGAACCCGTTCTCGTTCATGGAGCTCCAGGGCGTCCAGGAGCTCACGAACTTCTTCGAGCGGCGGCCGTCCGCCTACCAGGTGGCCGTCGAGGGTACGGTCGGCTTCGACGACGACTTCTAGGCGGAAGGGCTAGGGCGTGTCCGTAAAGTCCCGTCGTACGCCCGAAGGGCGTGGCCCGCGGCGTCTGGTGCGTGCTCTCGGCGTGCCGGCCGCGATCCCTCGTACTGGACGTACTTGGGATCTCGGCCGGTGCGGCGAGAGTGGGTGCCAGGCGTCGTGGGCCAGACGGGACTTTGCGGACACGCCCTAGATCCTCGCCCAGCTCCTGACGTACGGACGCCGTGCGGCCCCCACCGGCCGCGCGGCGTTTGCCGTTTGCGGTGGGCGGGTGCTCCGGTCCTGTTCCGCTTCGCGCAGCTCGCGGTCGATGCGGCGCTCGCGGGCCATGCCGGCCAGCGCGGGCAGCAGGACGAGGGCGAAAAGAGCGGAAATGCCGAGGAAGTTCAGGAATGTGTTCATGCCTCTACTGTCCTCGTTCCGGAGAAGATGCGGCAGTGGCAGGACTGTCACACAGCATCGAATTACTGCCACACTGGTTCCATGCTGAACAATGTCGCCGCCCTGATGCTCGACGATGTCCACCCCTTCGAACTCGGCGTGCTCTGCGAGGTGTTCGGCCTCGACCGCAGCGACGAGGGCCTGCCGGTGCACGATTTCGCCGTGGTCTCCGCCGAGGGGCCCCGGCTGCGGACGCACGCCGGCTTCACCATCAGCACCCCGTACGGCCTGGACCGGCTGGAGGAGGCCGACCTCGTCGCCGTACCGGCCGGCAGCCGCTTCGGCGAGCGCGAGTTCCCCGAGGAGGTACTGGTCGCCCTGCGCCGGGCCGTGGAGCGGGGGGCCAGGGTGCTCAGCGTCTGCTCGGGGGCGTACCTGCTCGGCGCGGCCGGGCTGCTGGACGGCCGCCGCTGCACCACGCACTGGCGGCACGCCGACGACCTGGCCCGCCGCTTCCCCGAGGCCGTCGTCGAGCCGGACGTGCTGTACGTGGAGGACGGGCCGGTCACCACGTCGGCGGGGACGGCGGCGGGGATCGACGCCTGCCTGCACCTGGTCCGCCAGGCGTACGGGCCGGCCGCCGCCAACACCATCGCCCGCAGGATGGTGGTGCCGCCGCACCGGGACGGCGGGCAGGCGCAGTACATCGAGCGCCCGCTGCCGCGCACCCGCTGCGACACGGTCGGGGACACACTGGCCTGGATGGAGCGCCACCTCGACCAGGAGATGACCGTCGAACAGCTCGCCGCCCAGGCGCACATGTCACCACGCACCTTCGCCCGCCGCTTCCAGCAGGAGACCGGCACCACGCCCTACCGCTGGCTGCTGCGCCAGCGCGTCCTGCTGGCCCAGCACCTGCTGGAGACATCCGACGAAACCATCGACGTCATCGCCGACCGGACCGGCTTCGGGAACGCCGCCGCGCTGCGTCACCAGTTCGTAAGGGCGCTGGACACCACGCCGCAGGCGTACCGCCGCACCTTCCGGGGGCCGTCGGCCGTCGTCGAGGCGGCCTGACACCACGGGGGCTCATCCGATCATTCGTCCAACCGGTCGCGCGGCCTGTCCATGGACCGGGCCCTCGCACGCGCGTCAGGGTCGATGCCATGGACATGCAGAAGGCAAGACGAAGGACCGTCTGGGCCGTGGTGGCCGCGCTCGCCGCCACCCTGCTGCCCTGGCAGACCGCCGCGGCCGACGAGGCACCGGCCGCGCCGCCGGAGGTGCTGCCCACCCTGCGCCAGTGGCAGCCGGACAACGGGGAGTTCGTCCTCAGCGACCGGGCCCGGATCGTGCTGGACGGCGTGCGCGAGCGGCGTACGGCCGACGACGCGGCCCGGTTCGCCGGTGAGCTGGCGGGGAAGGCCCAGGTCTTCCGGGGCCGGGCCCGCGCCGGGGACATCGTGCTGCGCCAGGACGCCTCGCTGAAGGGCGCGCTCGGGGCGGAGGGCTACCGGCTGGAGGTCGGCGACCGGGTCACGGTCACCGCGGCCGCCTCGGCGGGCGTGTTCTACGGCTCGCGCACCGTGCTGCAACTGCTCAACGACGACGGGCGGGCCGCGCGCGGCTCGGCGACCGACGTGCCCGCGTACCGGGAACGCGGGGTCGGGGTCTGCGCCTGCTACATCAACGTCTCGCTGCCCTGGTTCGAGCGGCTGATGAAGGACATGGCGTCCCAGAAGCTCAACCAGCTCTGGATCGAGGCGAAGGTCAGGAGCGACACCGACCCGGAGTCGGCGTTCTGGGGGTACTACACCAAGCCGCAGATCCGCTCGCTCGTCGCGATGGCAGGAAGTACCACATCGACCTGGTGCCGGAGATCAACTCCCCCGGCCACATGGACACCTATCTGGAGAACCACCCCGAACTCCAGCTGAAGGACAAGGACGGCGTCGCCTCCCCGCCCCGGCTGGACATCTCCCGGCCCGAGGCGCTGACGTACTACACGTCCATGGTCGACGAGGCCCTGAAGGTGTGGGACACCCGCACCTGGCACATGGGCGCCGACGAGTACATGATCGGCTCCTCCTACCCGGACTACCCGCAGCTCCAGGCGGCGGCGACCGCGAAGTTCGGCGCGACGGCCACCCCGGACGACCTGTTCGTCGACTTCATCAACCAGGTCAACGCCCATGTGAAGGCCCAGGGCCGCTCGCTGCGGATCTGGAACGACGGGCTGACGGGCCGCAACCCTGCTCGGCGGACTCGCGCACGCAGCGCTGGCAGCTGGACGCCGGGCACGGGACGGTCGTCCTGCGCAACGCGATCTCGCAACTGCGGCTGACCGAGCGGTCGTCGGACGGCGCCGCGGTCCAGACGACGGACGGGACGCCGCTGCGGGCCGTGTCGTGAGCAGCACCGCGTCGTGGGCACACAGTGGGGCCCGCCGGTCGAACCGGCGGGCCCCACCTCGTGGGTCAGATACCGCAGTTGGGCGCCGACCAGTAGTGGCTGGGGCCCTGGTTCACGTGGACGTGGTCGTTGTGGTCCGGGTAGCCCGGGCCGAGGATCCCGTTGAACCCGTGGTTGCGGGCCTCCTTGGCGAGGGTGCAGAACGCGATCCCGCCGAGGTCCGCCGCGTCCCCGTACAGATGGCGGCTGTTGGACGCGCCGCCGACCGCGCTGTTGCAGGACGTCGAGCGGAAACCGCTGTTGATGGTGATCGGCCGGTCACCGAGCGCGTGGCGCAGGGCCTCCAGCTTCCACATGGTGCTCAGCGCGTTTGCCTTGGCCGTGGCCGCCGGGACCGCGCCGCCGGACCAGGTGCTGTTGCAGCGGTTCAGCTCGGCGTACGTGAAGTGCGCCGGGGTGCAGTCGTTGTCCTGGAGGGCGTAGATCTTGGCCTGGGTGGCCGGACCCGCGATGCCGTCGGCGGCCAGGCCGTAGGCCGCCTGGAAGCGCTTGACGGCGGCGGTGGTGGCGGGCCCGTACGAGCCGTCGATGGCGAGGACCGAGTTGTACCCGGGGTATCCGGCGACCCGGATCTGGAGCTGGGTGACGTCGTTGCCGGTGGCACCCGGGCTCAGGGTGCGGGTCCAGGTGTAGCAGCCGTCGGCCTGTGCGGTGCCGGCGGTCACCACGGCCCCGCCCAGAGCAAAAGCCATGGTCATGACAAGACCGAGCAGGAGTCGTGCGGAACGTCTGATCACGGGGGCTCCCTACCGCTGTCGAAGTGGTGGGCACGAGCCTGTCGGACGAGCAAGGGGCGCGTCAACTACGCGTGTAGAAATGGCAGTTGGATTCCCGGAAAACAAGCGCGGACCCGTCCCGGCGTACCGGGACGGACCCGCGCGACCGCGCGTGGCGCCGGGTCAGTCGTTCGGGACGACCTCGTAGCGCGGGGTGTTCTCCGCCATCTGCCGCAGCGCGTCCTTGCGCTCGCGCTTGGAGAGCCGGTCGATGTACAGGTAGCCGTACAGGTGGTCCGTCTCATGCTGGAGGCAGCGCGCGAAGTAGCCCGTGCCGCGCACCCGCACCGGGTTGCCCTTCGCGTCCTGCCCGCGCACCACCGCGTAGTCCGGGCGGGCCAGCTTGGCGTACGCCGTCGGCACGGAGAGGCAGCCCTCACCGGAGTCGTCCAGGACCCGCGCCTCGGGCGGCAGCTCCTCCAGGACCGGGTTGCAGATGGCGCCCACGTGCCGCACACCGTCGTCGTCCGGGCAGTCGTAGACGAAGACCTTGAGGTCCACGCCGATCTGGTTGGCGGCCAGGCCGACGCCCTCCGCCGTCCGCTGGCTCGCGAACATGTCGTCGATCAGCGAGGCCAGCTCGTCGTCGAACTCCGTGACGTCCTTGCACTCCTTGTGCAGGACCGGGTTGCCGACGACCGTGATCGGGCGGGAGGTGCCGCGCTCACGGTGTGCCGTCTCGCGCGCCTCACAGTCCTCGGTGTCGATGAGGAAGCCCTCCTCGTCGACGCTGACCTGCTCGTCCGTCTCCTGCTGCGCCATGTCCGCCGTACGCCTTCCTCAAAACCCGAATCGATGCGCGTACAGCCTACGGGCACCGGTCAGCAGACTTCTTCGAGATCCCGCCACTCGCGGCTGTCCGGGCTGTCCGCCACCCAGCCGTCCAGCAGCCCGCGCACCAGGCCGGCCGGTGCCGCGAGGCCGCACTCGCGCTCCGGCACCCACAGCTCACCGGCCGTGCGGTGGCCCAGCGGGCCCGGATGGCCCGGCTCGCTGTGGTCGTGCGGGTCCAGGTGCTCGCCGTCGCCCTCGTCGCTCTCCATCCGGCTCTCCGAACAGGAGCGGCACAGCAGCCGCACCGACGAGGACCAGTCCTCGGCGGCGAACCCGGCGTCGGAGGCCAGCTGCTCCAGCGCGTCCCGGTCCGCCTCGGTGGCCGCCTCCAGGAGGACCACCCAGGTGGGCACGGGCGACGGGGCCCACAGCTCGATCTCGTCGAACACCGGATAGGACGGGCCCGCCGCGGTGATCCGCTCGCCGTTCGGCACACCGTCGTGCAGCACGACCTCGCCCCAGCGGCGCCCGGAGGACGGCAGCGGGATCGACAGCACCTCTATCCGGGCCGGGTCCAGCCGGCGGCCCCAGACGACCTCGGCCTCGCCCTCCGGCGACAGCCGGACCGCCGCGCTGCCCAGCTCCATGCCGACCGGCTCGTTGCCCGCGGCCGGCGTCTGCCGGCCGCCGCCGGGCACCTTCAGCCCGTACGCCTGCCAGGCACGGCGCGCGAGCGGCCAGTCCTGCAGGGCGGTCGCGGCGATGCCCACGTTCCACCAGTCCGGGGCGCCGGACTCCTTGTCGAGCAGCGCGACGGCCCGCAGTCCGGCGGCCCGCGCCTGCTCCCAGTCGTGCCGGAACTTGTGCAGCAGCGCAAGGTTGAACCACGACTCGGAGAGCCAGGGCTCCAGGTCCGCCGCACGCGTCAGCAGCGCGCCCGCGTCCTCGTACCGGCCGTCGCCGATCAGCGTGAACGCGCGGTCCGTGGCCTGCCGCCAAGAGGCGGACGGCCGATGCCGTACCTTCCCGAAGATCCTCACGATTCCCGCCTGTCCCGACTGGACACCCTCGTTCTACCGCTCTCTTCGCATCCAACCATGCCGGGCCGGACGCCCGCTCATTACCCATCGGTTACCCAAGGGGGACGGGGGTCAGACCGCCCCTGGCCAAGACCCGGGCGAGCGATTCCACCACCTGCGGCTGGTAGTCGTGCCCGGTCCCGAGCCTGAGCTGTTCCAGCGCGCCCAGCGGCCCCGAGAGGCCTTCCCCGCACAGGTCGTCGTATGCGTTCACGGCCCGGACGATCCTGGCGGACAACGGCTGCTCGCGGTAGGGGTCGGCCTGCCGCTCCACCACGACGGCGACCCTGGCGTCCACCCCGGTCTGGCGGACCACCGCCCCGCCGAGCAGCGCGATCCGGCGCTGCTCGGCGGCCGGCAGCAGGGCCGTCGCCCCGTCCGGGACCGGGTCGACCAGTGAGAGCTGGCCGATGTCGTGCATCAGCGCCGCGCACTCCAGGACGGTCAGCTCGGACCCGGTCAGCCCCATCTCGCGCCCGACAGCCGTGCACAGCTCGGCCACCCGGCGGGCGTGGCCGTGCGGGGTGTACCCGGCGATTTCGGTGGAGCGGGCGAGCGAGGCGATGGTCTGCCGGTACGTGGTGCGCACGGCGGCGAACCGGCGGAAGGAGAGCTGGGTGAGCAGCAGCGGTACGCAGAGCACGGGCAGCGCCCACAGCCCGGCGGCGGCGACCCCGAGCGCCATGACCGCGCCGGTCGCGCAGACGGCCGAGCCGATGCCGGTGAGCGCCCGCAGCTCGTCGCGCAGGAACGGGCCGTACGGGGCCGGGGCGGCGCGCGAGCCGCGGGGCAGGGTGCGGGCGCGCAGCAGCAGGGCGGCGAGGACGGCGTCGCACAGGGCGGTCAGCCCGAGCAGCAGGAGCAGGAAGGCCGCGTAGTACGGACCGTCGCCGAACCACCGCTCGCAGAGTCCGGCGTTGTACAGCGGCTGGAAGCAGACCGCCGCGAACGTCACGGTGAGCAGCCGCCGGGCCACCTGGTCGGCGTCCGGTCCGTCGCCCCGCGCCAGCTGCGGCACCGAGGCGACGAGCTGGGCGGCGGCCAGCACGGCGACCACCTGGAGCGCCCCGTGGCTGGTCGGCTCCCCGTCGCTGCGTCCGAGGAGGGCGTACGCGAGGGCCCCGGCGGCCCCGAGCGGCGCGGGCTCCCGCTCCCCCGGCAGGGCGCCCCAGCGGGCCAGCTCGCCGATGGTGACGAGGGCGCCGAAGGCGAGGGCGTGCCCCGGGTCGTGGACGCCGCGCCAGAGGGTGTGCGCGAGCCCGGCGGCGGCGAGCGCGAGGGCGGCGCCGCGCACGCCCAGGGCCGCGGGCCCCGGCCGCGCCCACCTGGGGGTCACCGGGGCCCCTCCCCCTCGGTGCCGTCCGGCCGGGGGCTCAGCGGTGCGGGGACGGGCCCGGCACTTTCCGCGTCCCGGGGCGGCGGCAGCTGCGTGTCGTCGGCGGTCACGGCCCCGAACCAGCCGTGCCGCTCCAGGCCCCGCGCCAGGGCCCGCACCATCCGGGGGTCGAACTGTGTGCCCGCGCACCGCTTCAGCTCCTCCACGGCGACCGGGACCGGCCGCCCGCGCCGGTAGGACCGGGTCGAGGTCATGGCGTCGAAGGCGTCGGCGACGGCGACGACCCGCGCGCACTCGGGGATGCCCCGTCCGGAGAGCCCGTAGGGGTAGCCGCTGCCGTCGAGGCGTTCGTGGTGGTGCAGGATCGCGGCCCGGGCCTCGCCGAGGAAGCCGATGCCCCTGACGATCTCGTGCCCGTACTCGGGGTGCAGCTCGATCACCCGCCGCTCCTCGGGGGTGAGCGGACCGTCCTTGCGCAGGACGCGGGTGGGGACGCCGAGCTTGCCGACGTCGTGCAGGATGCCGGCGAACCGGAGGACCTCGACGCGTTCGCGGTCCATGCCCAGCTCCTGGGCGATGAGGACCGAGGCGCGGCCGACCCGTTCGCTGTGGCCCCGGGTGTAGGTGTCCTTGATGTCGACGGCCTGGACGAGGGCCCTGATGGTGGCCCGGTGCGCGGCGTGCTCGCGGTGGTACTGGGCGAAGACCCAGCCCGAGATGTACATGGGCAGCAGCACGACGAGCGCGGCCGGCGGCCCGTACGAGCTGTTCCACAGGACGGCCATCATCAGCCCGGCGAGGCCGTGCACGAGGTGGGGGCCGAGGGAGCGGGTCAGCAGTCCGCGCCAGGCGCGGCGGGCGGGCAGGTGTTCCGCTACGAGCAGGATCGACCCGTCGAGCAGGGCCAGCACGGCGCTGAAGGCGAGGGTGGCCGCGCAGACCGGCAGCAGGGCGTACGGGAGGTCGGGCGGGCTGCCGGGGGCGGGGCCGCCGAGCGCGGCGGGCCCGCCGAGGAGCGTGTGAACGCGGGCGGCCGCCCAGACGGCGAGGGCGAGCTCCGCGGCGCGCCAGATCCGGCGGGCGGCGGCGGGCGGCTTGTCGACCCGGCCCACGAGGGAGCCGGGCACCGCGACGAGCGCCGCCGCCGGGGGCGGGAGCAGGAGGGCCGCGGTGAGCAGCAGCGGGAAGAACGATCCGGCACCGATCGGCCCCGAGCCGCTGAAGAACGGGAAGCGGCCGGGGAGTTCACAGGCGAGGCAGAGGCCGGCGAGCAGTCCGAGGGTGGCCCAGGGAGTCCCCGCGCCGGGACTCAGGGCGGGTGAGGCGCACAGGGCCGCTCCGAGGGCGACGGCGCCGATATGCGCCCGCACGGCCCCGCGTGTGGCTTTCACCCCGCCCCCCAGCTCCGCTCGTGAAGGGGCCACGCTAACGAGCGGGGCGTCCCGGGCGGGGGCCGATGGGGGCGATTAGCACGTTCGGGTGAAGGTGCGGGGTGCTGCCCCTAGGGCAGAGCACCCCGGGGGGTCATTCCTTCGCTGCGGTCGGCACCTCGGTGCCGGAGACCGTGACGTCCTGGTCCGGCACCGCCTGTCCCGAGCGGATGAGGTCGATGCGGCCCATCACCTTGGAGCGCAGGTCGGCCGGTACGTCGTCCTGACCGCAGCAGCGCTTCACCAGCTTCTTCACGGCCTTCTCCAGGCCGTACTTCTCCAGGCAGGGGGAACACTCGACGAAATGCGCCTCGAACTTGGTGCAGTCGCTGTCGGGCATCTCCCGGTCGAGAAACTCGTAGAGGTGGTCGAGGACCTCTGCGCACTCCGTCTCGTGCGGCTCTCCGCAGCTCATGAGCCCGAGCCTTTCCGATCGTCCGACTCACCGGCGCCGGCGGGGACGAGCCCGCGGTCACGGGCGTAGTCCTCCAGCATGCCGCGCAGTTGACGGCGGCCCCGGTGCAGTCGGGACATCACCGTACCGATGGGAGTCCCCATGATGTCCGCGATCTCCTTGTAGGCAAAGCCCTCGACATCGGCGAGATAGACCGCGATGCGGAACTCCTCCGGGATCGCCTGCAGCGCGGACTTCACGTCAGAGTCGGGCAGGTGGTCGAGGGCCTGCGACTCGGCGGAGCGCAGACCGGTCGACATGTGCGACTCGGCGCGGGCCAGCTGCCAGTCCTCGATCTCCTCGGCGGCGCTGCGCTGGGGTTCGCGCTGCTTCTTGCGGTACGAGTTGATGAAGGTGTTCGTGAGGATGCGGTACATCCACGCCTTGAGGTTGGTGCCCTCACGGAACTGATGGAAGGAGCCGTACGCCTTGGCATACGTCTCCTGGACCAGGTCCTCGGCGTCCGCGGGATTGCGCGTCATGCGCAGGGCGGCCGAGTACATCTGGTCGAGGAAACCGAGGGCGTCGCGCTCGAAACGCGCGTTGCGCTCGGCCGTCGTCTCCTGAGGGCGGCCGTCGTCGGTCCCTGTGTCGGTCCCTGTGACCGGACCCACCTCCTCCAACGCTGGGGCGGAGCCGAAACCGGACCCGCTCGAATCGGAGAATAGTCGACCTTGGTCCGGCGCGGGCTGTCGATCCGTGCCGCCGAGTGACCGCTCCGGGGTGGTCTTGGCCGCGTGAAGGACCGTCCACTCCAGGTCAGCGGTGTTCGAGCGACGCGGGCAGATGGTCGAACCCATGCGACGGACTCCCTCTCCACTTACGACGTTGGCGTACCGATGTCCCTCACAACAGCGGCCCTCCTCGGAGCATTCCCGGGGGTGCGAGGGGCTCGCGTCACGCGAGATCCGCCAGCCACCCGGCCACCGACCCGGTGAGGATCTCCATCGCCTGCTCCTCTGTCGTCCCGGACTTCTTGGGTACGGCGAAGCCGTGGTCGCCGTACGGCACCTCGGTGATCCGGTAGTCGCCGGGCGGGAATTCGGCGGGCTTCCCGAACGGGTCGTTGCCGCCCTGGACGACGAGGGTGGGCACTCCGGAGCCCAGGAGTTCGTCGGCGCGGGTCTTCTCGGGGCGGCCCGGCGGGTGCAGCGGGAAGCTGAGCGCGAGGACGGCCCGGGCGCCGAGCGGGGCCGCGGTGCGGCAGGCCACGCGGGCCCCCGCGCTGCGTCCGCCGGCGACGACCGGCAGTCCGCGGGCGGTCAGGGCCGGCCAGAGCCCGCGCCAGCCGGTGTCCAGCGTCTTCGGGGCGGGTGCGAGCTTCTTGCCGGCGACCCGCCAGGGCTGCTCCACGAGGGCGACGCTCACCCCGTGCGCGGGCAGGGCGGCGCCGATGGCCCTCAGGTCGCGGGCCTCGATGCCGCCGCCCGCGCCGTGGCCGAGGGCGAGCAGGAGGCGCGGGGCGGGGGCGTCCAGCCAGGTGACGCGGGCGGTGCCGGCCTCGGTCTCGAACGTTTCGGTGCGGGGTGTCACGGCGTCGGTGTTCACGGCCCCATCCAACCAACAGGCGGTGTGCGGTGCGGGGATGGCGCGTGGTCCCGGCGCGCGGGGCTCAGAAGAGGGTGCTCACCTCGGGTTCGGCCAGTTCGTCCTTCAGCTCGGGGCCGTTGTTGCGGACGTTGCTGACGGCGGTCGCGACCGGGTAGGCGCGCATCAGGCCGGGCGGCGGCGGCGAGAGCAGGGCGCGCAGCTCCTCCGGGTCGGTGCGGGAGGGGTCCAGCCAGTCGTCCCAGCGGTCCGGGGTGAGCATCAGCGGCATCCGGGGGTGGATGTCGGCGAGCGAGGCCGGTCCTTCGGCGGGGGCGACGGCGAGCGGTGTGGTCTCCGCCTCGGTGGTGATCACGGAGCAGGTGACCCACCAGGCCTGCGGGTGGTCGTCGGGCAGTGTCCGGTCGCGCCAGAACTCGTACAGGCCGGCCATGGCGAAGACCGAGCCGTCGGCGGGCGTCACGAAGTAGGGCTGCTTGCGGGGGCGCTTGCGGCGGCCCTTCTCCTCCAGCTGCCGTTCCTCGGCGCCGGTCACCCACTCGTAATAGCCGTCGGCGGGCAGGATGCAACGCCGGGAGAGGAAGGGGCGGCGGAAGGACGGCTTCTCGTGAACGGTCTCGGCCCGGGCGTTGATCATCCGGGCGGCGCCCTCGGGGTTCTTGGCCCAGGACGGGACGAGCCCCCATTTCAGTGCGCGCATCTGGCGAACCGGGCGCTGGTCGTCCGCGTCCTTCACAGGACGCTCCAGTACGGCGTAGACCTCCTTGGTCGGCGCCACGTTGTAATCGGCCTCCAGCGTCTCGGCCGGTTCCCACTTCTCCACCTGGAAGAGTCCGGTCAGGTCCTCGGGCCGCCGACTCGCTGCATACCGTCCGCACATAAGTGCCAGACTGCCACGACCGCCGTCCCGAACGGACCCCACTTCCGCAAGGAGCCGCCCGCCCCATGGACAGCACCGACCTCGGCAACCTGTGGGACCGCGTCACCGGCACCCAGCCCGCCCCCGAGCAGTGGCTGGTGGTGGTGACCGCGACGGCGGCGCTCATCGCGGTCGTCCCGAACGTCCTGTGGCGGCTGTCGCGGAACACGATCACGATCGCCCACGAGGGCGGCCACGGCCTGGTCGCCCTGCTCACCGGCCGGCAGCTCTCGGGCATCCGGCTCCACTCGGACACCAGCGGGCTCACGGTGAGCCGGGGCAAGCCGACCGGCATCGGCATGGTCCTGACCGCAGCGGCGGGCTACACCGCGCCCTCGCTGCTGGGGCTCGGCGGCGCGTGGCTGCTGGTGGACGGCCGGATCACGCTGCTGCTGTGGGTGGCCACGGCCCTGCTCGCGGCGATGCTGGTGATGATCCGCAATGTGTACGGGGCGCTGACGGTGATCCTCACCGGTTCGCTCTTCCTGCTGGTGTCCTGGCTGGCCTCGCCGGCCTGGCAGTCGTTGTTCGCGTACAGCGTGGTGTGGTTCCTGCTGCTGGGCGGCGTACGTCCGGTGTTCGAGCTCCAGTCGAAGCGGCGGCACGGCGGGGCACCGGATTCGGACGCGGACCAGCTGTCCCGGCTGACCGACGTCCCGGCGGCGCTGTGGCTGTTCCTCTTCCACGCGGTCTCGCTGTGCTCCCTGATCGGCGGCGGACGCTGGCTGCTGGGGCTGTGACCGGGCTCACTTCCCCCGAAACCTCTAAAGTGAGCGCATGACCGAAAGTGCCGTGCACCCCGCCCTCTGGCCCGCCCCCTTCGCCGGCGGGGCCGTCGACGCGACCGTTACCGTGCCCGGTTCCAAGTCGGTCACCAACCGCGCCCTGGTGCTCGCCGCGCTCTCCTCGGAGCCGGGCTGGCTGCGCCGCCCGCTGCGGTCCCGCGACACCCTGCTGATGGCGGACGCGCTGCGCGCGATGGGCGTACGCATCGAGGAGACGGTGTCCTCCAGCTCCGCCGCGACGGGCGCGGCCGCCGGTCCGGAGGCGGCGGGTGAGGCGTGGCGGGTCATCCCGGCCCCGCTGCACGGTCCGGTGACCGTGGACGTCGGCAACGCCGGTACGGTCATGCGCTTCCTGCCCCCGGTCGCCGCGCTCGCCGACGGCCCCGTCCGCTTCGACGGCGACCCCCGCTCCTACGAGCGCCCGCTGACCGGGGTGATCGACGCGCTGCGGGTCCTGGGCGCCCGGATCGACGACGACTCCCGGGGATCGCTGCCGATGACCGTGCACGGCAGCGGCGCACTGGACGGCGGGCCGGTCGCGATCGACGCCTCCTCGTCCTCCCAGTTCGTCTCGGCGCTGCTGCTGTCCGCGCCGCGCTTCAACCAGGGCGTGGAGGTACGCCACACCGGCGACCGGCTCCCCTCCATGCCGCACATCCGGATGACCGTCGACATGCTGCGGGCCGTCGGAGCGCAGGTGGACGAGCCGGAGACCGGCGGCGAGCCCAACGTGTGGCGGGTCTCCCCCTCCGCGCTCCTCGGCCGCGACCTGACCGTCGAGCCGGACCTGTCCAACGCCCAGCCGTTCCTCGCGGCGGCGCTGGTCACCGGTGGCCGGGTGACGATCCCGGACTGGCCGCTGCGCACCACGCAGCCCGGTGACGCGCTGCGCGAGATCTTCACCGCGATGGGCGGCAGCTGCGAACTGACCGAGCACGGGCTGATTTTCACGGGCTCGGGCCGCGTCCACGGCATCGACGTGGACCTCGGCGAGGTCGGCGAGCTGACCCCCGGCATCGCCGCCGTCGCGGCCCTGGCAGACTCCCCCTCCACGCTGAGCGGCATCGCCCACCTGCGGCTGCACGAGACGGACCGGCTCGCCGCGCTCACCAAGGAGATCAACGAGCTCGGCGGCGACGTCACCGAGACGGCGGACGGCCTGCACATCCGCCCGCGACCGCTGCACGGCGGTATTTTCCATACGTACAACGACCACCGGATGGCCACCGCGGGGTCGATCATCGGCCTTGCCGTCCCCGGAGTGGAGATCGAGAACGTGGCGACGACCGCCAAGACCCTGCCCGACTTCCCGCAGATGTGGACCGGAATGCTCGGGGCCTGAGACATGCGCCGCTACGGCAAGAACCCCGACGAGGACGACATCCGCGTCCGTCCCAACCGCAAGGGCAACCGCCCGCGCACCCACATCCGGCCCAAGCACGAGGACGCCGAGGACGGCATGGTCCTCACCGTGGACCGGGGCCGCCTCACCGTCCTCGTCGGCGACCGCACGATCGTCGCGATGAAGGCCCGCGAGCTGGGCCGCAAGGCCGCGGTGGTCGGCGACACCGTCTCGCTGGTCGGCGACCTGTCCGGCGACAAGGACACCCTCGCCCGGATCGTCCGCATCGGCGAGCGCCGCTCGGTGCTGCGCCGCACGGCGGACGACGACGACCCGTTCGAGCGGGTGGTCGTGGCCAACGCGGACCAGCTGGCGATCGTCACCGCGCTGGCCGATCCGGAACCCCGCCCGCGCATGATCGACCGGTGTCTGGTCGCCGCGTACGACGGCGGGCTCTCCCCGCTCCTGGTGCTGACCAAGTCCGACCTGGCGTCCCCGGACAAGCTGTTGGGCGCGTACACCCCGCTGGGGGTGCCGTTCGTCGTGACCAGCCGCGAGGAGCTGGAGAACGGGGACGCGGCCGACCGGGTCCGCGAGCAGCTCGACGGCCGGGTGACCGCGTTCGTCGGGCACTCGGGCGTCGGCAAGACCACCCTGGTCAACGCGTTGGTCCCGAAGGAGAAGCGGCGTACCACCGGGGTCGTCAACTCGGTCACCGGACGGGGCAGGCACACGACCACCTCGGCGCTGGCCCTGCCGCTGCCCGGCTACCGGGGCTGGGTGATCGACACCCCCGGCGTGCGCTCGTTCGGGCTGAACCACATCGACCCCTCGCGGGTCATCAATGCCTTCCCGGACCTCCAGCCGGGCACCGAGGAGTGCCCGCGCGGCTGCACCCACGACAGCCACGAACCGGAATGCGCGCTGGACGCCTGGGTGGCGGCGGGGCACGCGGACCCGGCGCGGCTCGACTCGCTGCGCAGGCTGCTGTCCACGCGCAATCGCCGCGAGGACGACTGATCTCCGGGCGGGCCGGGCACGTTTGCGATCACTCGCTTCCGGTAAGTGCATAATCACGCCCAGCGGCACCGGCTCCCGCCGGGCGGTCACCGATGCGGAGGGTGCGGACGATGGCGTGGCTGCTGGTGGTGGTCGCGGGACTTCTGGAGACCGGTTTCGCGGTCTGCCTGAAGCTCTCGCACGGCTTCACCCGGCTGTGGCCGACTGTCGCGTTCTGCGTCTTCGCGCTCGGCAGCTTCGGCCTGCTGACCCTCTCGCTGAAGAAGCTCGACGTGGGGCCCGCGTACGCCGTGTGGACCGGCATCGGCGCGGCGGGGACGGCCATCTACGGCATGGTGTTCCTCGGAGACATCGTCTCCACGCTCAAGCTGGTGTCGATCTCGCTGGTGATCCTCGGCGTGATCGGCCTCCAGCTCTCCGGGTCCGCGCACTGACCGCGCTCCGGGCCCGTGTGGCCCGGGTCTCCGGCGGGTCGATACTGTGACGGCATGCCCGATTACCACGATGATCTGCGCCTGGCCCATGTACTGGCGGACGCCGCCGACGCGGTGACGATGGACCGGTTCAAGGCTCTGGACCTCAAGGTCGAGACCAAGCCGGACATGACGCCGGTGAGCGAGGCCGACAAGGCCGCCGAGGAGCTGATCCGGGGTCACCTGCAGCGGGCGCGCCCGCGCGACGCGATCCTGGGCGAGGAGTACGGGATCGAGGGCTCGGGGCCGCGGCGCTGGGTGATCGACCCGATCGACGGCACCAAGAACTACGTGCGAGGCGTGCCGGTCTGGGCGACGCTGATCTCGTTGATGGAGGCGGGCGAACAGGGCTTCCAGCCGGTCATGGGGGTCGTGTCGGCGCCCGCGCTGAACCGGCGCTGGTGGGCGGCGAAGGGCGCGGGGGCGTACACCGGGCGCAGCCTGACCTCGGCGACCCGGCTCCGGGTCTCCCAGGTGGAGCGGATCGCGGACGCCTCACTCGCGTACTCCTCGCTCACCGGCTGGGAGGAGCAGGGCCGGCTCGACGGGTTCCTGGACCTGACCCGCGCCTGCTGGCGCACCCGGGGTTACGGGGACTTCTGGCCCTACATGATGGTCGCCGAGGGGTCCGTGGACATCTGCGCGGAGCCGGAGCTCTCGCTGTGGGACATGGCGGCGAACGCCATCATCGTCCAGGAGGCGGGCGGCAGGTTCACCAGTCTGGACGGTGTGGACGGGCCGGGCGGCGGGAACGCGGCGGCGTCGAACGGCGCACTCCACCGCGAGCTGCTGGGGTATCTGAACCAGCGTTACTGAGTGCGCTCCGCCGGTCGGGCGGCGTCACAGCATTCGAGGGGCGTGCGGCCGGTCCGCGCGCCCCTCCACTGATCTTCGCGACCCCTTGCCGGGCCATCACATCGGTGCGACTCTGAGACCTCCCCCACTTGTGAACTTGTGAATCGGCACACGCGGCCGGTTCCCCGAGGAGGTGGCTCTCTTCATGCTCGTCCGTGACGCCATGAGCACGGTGGTCCTGACCATCGGCCCCGACCACACCCTGCGCCAGGCCGCCCGGCTGATGTCGGCCCGCCGGATCGGAGCGGCCGTCGTCCACGACCCGGACACCTGCGGGCTCGGCATCCTCACCGAGCGCGACATCCTCGACGCCGTCGGATCGGGCCAGGACCCCGACACCGAGACGGCGTCCGCCCACACCACCACCGACGTGGTCTTCGCCGCGCCCTCCTGGACGCTCGAAGAGGCCGCGGCGGCCATGACGCACGGCGGCTTCCGGCATCTGATCGTGCTCGACGACGACGGGCCGGTCGGCGTCGTCTCCGTACGCGACATCATCCGCTGCTGGTCCCCGGCCCGCCGCCGCCCGGCCGAACTGGTCGGCTGACCGGCCCCGCACGCACGACCGGCCCGGCCCCCGGGTGCGGGGCCGGGCCGGTACGGCCGAGGGGACTCAGGCGCGCAGCGCCTGCACGGCCGCCTCCAGCCGCTTGCCGAAGTCCTCGTCGGCACGGCGGAAGTTACCGATCGCGCGCTCGGCGATGTCCTCGCGCGAGACCTTGGCGATGAACCCGGAGAGATTGTCGACCAGCCGGGTCTTCTCGTCCTCGGTCAGGAGCCGGTAGAGGTTCCCGGCCTGCACGAAGTCGTCGTCCTCGGCGTGGCGCGGGGTCTCGTGGCTGCCCGTGGCGCCCGCGACGGGCACGGCGCCCCACAGCGGCCGGCCCGTCTCGGCGGGGCCGCCGAAGCTGTTCGGCTCGTAGTTCTTCGCGCCCTTGTGGCGGCCGTCGTACAGGTAGCCGTCCCGGCTGTTGGTCCGCGCCTCGGTGGCGTGCGGGCGGTTCACCGGCAGGTGGTCGGCGTTGATGCCGACGCGGTAGCGGTGGGCGTCGCCGTACGCGAAGAGACGGCCCTGGAGCATCTTGTCCGGGGACGGGCCGATGCCGGGCACGAAGTGCGCCGGGCTGAAGATCGACTGCTCGACCTCGGCGAAGATGTTCTCCGGGTTGCGGTTGAGCTCCAGCTTGCCGATCTCGACCGGCGGGTAGTCCGCGTGCGGCCACACCTTGGTGAGGTCGAACGGGTTGAATCGGTACGTCGCCGCCTCGGCCGCCGGCATGATCTGCACCTGCACCGTCCAGGACGGGAAGTCACCGCGCTCGATGGACTCGCGCAGGTCGCGCTGGTGGCTGTCCGGGTCCACACCGGAGAGGCGGACGGCCTCCTCGGTGGTGAGGTTCTTGATGCCCTGGTCGGTCTTGAAGTGGTACTTGACCCAGAAGACCTCTCCGGCCTCGTTCTGCCACTGGTAGGTGTGCGAGCCGAAGCCGTCCATGTGGCGGTACGAGGCGGGGATGCCGCGGTCACCGAAGAGCCAGGTCACCTGGTGGGTGGACTCGGGCGACAGCCCCCAGAAGTCCCAGACGTTGTCCGCCTCCTGGGAGCCGGTGTACGGGTCGCGCTTCTGGGTGTGGATGAAGTCGGGGAACTTGATGGCGTCCCGGATGAAGAAGACCGGGGTGTTGTTGCCGACGAGGTCGTAGTTGCCGTCCTCGGTGTAGAACTTCAGCGCGAAGCCGCGCGGGTCCCGTGCGGCGTCGGCCGAACCGAGGTTGCCCGCGACGGTGGAGAAGCGGAGGAACGTCTCGGTCTGCTTGCCGACCTCGGAGAGGAACTTCGCCCGCGTCCACTGCGACACGTCACGGGTCAGCGTGAACGTCCCGTACGCGCCGGCGCCGCGGGCGTGCACCACGCGCTCCGGAATGCGCTCGCGGTTGAAGTGCGCGAGCTTCTCCATCAGCAGCTGGTCCTGCACCAGGACAGGGCCGCCGACGCCGGCGGTCTCGCTGTTCTGGTTGTCGGCAACCGGTGCGCCGGCCTCCGTGGTGAGCGGTCCCTGCGTCACGTGCGCCTCCTGCGTCGTATTCGCACGTCATGCCTTCATGCCGTGCGCGGCGCCCGCCTTTCCTGTCCTCGGCCGGTCGCCGTAAGCGATCCTACATTGGACAAAGTCCAAGTCAAATGAGCATCCAAAGTCGCACCTATTCAAGACCTGGCTCGTGCGCTGCTAGAATGGCGCCCATGAGTGACCTGCTGGAACGACTTCGAGGACGCGGCTGGCGCATGACCGCGCAGCGGCGCGTCGTGGCCGAGGTCCTCGACGGGGACCATGTGCACCTGACCGCCGACGAGGTTCACGCCCGGGCGGTGGCCAAGCTGCCCGAGATCTCCCGCGCCACGGTCTACAACACGCTGGGCGAGATGGTGAGCCTCGGCGAGGTCATCGAGGTCTCCACCGACCGCCGCGCCAAGCGCTACGACCCCAACGCGCACCGCGCCCACCACCACCTGGTGTGCGCCCGGTGCGGCGCCATCCGCGACGTGCACCCGTCGGGCGACCCGCTGGCGGACCTGCCGGCCGGCGAGCGCTTCGGCTTCACGATCTCCGGCGTGGAACTGACCTACCGGGGCATCTGCCCGGACTGCGCCGCGGCGGCCTGACCGCCGAGCAGCGAACCGCCCCCTCGGGGGCGGTTTTCGCGTGCGCACACGACACACAAGACCGAGGGCCGGATCTTCGAAAAGATCCGGCCCTCGGCGTTCAGTAGCGGGGACAGGATTTGAACCTGCGACCTCTGGGTTATGAGCCCAGCGAGCTACCGAGCTGCTCCACCCCGCGTCGTTGTGTGCACAACCCTACGGGACGGCTCGGACCAGCGCAAATTCGTTTGGGCGGCCCGCGCCGTAGAGCCGAGGCCGAGCGCCATGAGCATCCCGGGAACCTGGCAGTGGCGGCCCCCCGGCCGACATCCCGGAGGCCCTGCCGCGGCGGCCCGGCCGAAGGCTCGGGTCCCGGAGCCGGCGCCGGACGCACGGAGCATCCCGGAACCTTGCAGTGGCGGCCCCCGGCCGCCCACCGCGTCCTACGCCGTCAGCTCCTGGTGCAGCGCCTCGCGCAGCCGCGCCGCGCGCTCCGCGACCTCCGCCGGGCCCAGCTCGACCGCCCGCGCGCACCAGCGCTGCCCCTCGGTCAGCTCACCGCGGCGCGCGGCGAGCAGGGCGAGCCGCAGCGCCGCTCGCCCGTGCCCGTCGGCGGCGGCGCGGGTCCACCACAGGGCGGCCTCGCGCTCGCTGCCCTCGCGGGCGAGGAGCAGGCCGAGGTTGAACGCCCCGTTGCGGCTGCCGGACTCGGCCGCCTCCCGGTACCAGCGGCCGGCGCTCTCCACGTCCCCGCGCGAGGCGGCGAGCATGCCGACGCGGACCTGGGCGCGGCGATGCCCCTGCTCGGCGGCCCGCTCGTACCACTCCTCGCACTCGCTCTTCTCCGGCAGCGGCTCGCCCAGGGCGGGCGGTCCGGGCGGCGGCTGCCGGGCGTCGAGCAGCCCGGCCAGCCGGAAGGCCGCCTCCGCGCTGCCGCCGCCCGCCGCACAGCGCAAATGCCGCTCGGCTTCCCGCTCCTCGCCGTGGTGCAGGAGCGCCATGCCGACCTGGAGCGCCGCCTCGGTGTGCCCGGCAGCCGCGGCCCGCTCGTACCAGAGCAGAGCGGTGCGATCATCGTCGCGGCCCGCGTAGAGGATGCCGAGGTTGAAAGCGGCGTCGACGCTGCCCGCCTCGGCCGCCTTGGAGAACCAGGGCTCGGCGCCGGCCGGGTCGCCGGCCTGGAGCAGGAGCACCGCGAGCGCGTTGGCGGCCTCGCGGTGACCCGCGTAAGCGGCGCGGCGGTACCACTGCTCGGCCTGGGCGGTCCGGTCCTGGGCGGCGCAGAGCAGCCCGAGGTTGTACGCCCCGTTGACGTCGCCCGCGTCCATCGCCGCCCGGTACCAGCGCTCGGCGGTCTGCTGCTCGCCCCGGGCCGCGTGCAGCGCGCCGAGGGCGTTCGCGGCGTTGCCGTCGCCGTCCTGGGCGGCGCGCAGCCACCAGACGGCGGCGCTCTCCCGGTCGCCCGCGTCGCGCAGCAGGAAGCCGAGCGCGCAGGCGGCCCGGGCCTCACCGGCCTTGGCGGAGATGAGGTACCAGCGCCCGGCCTCCTTGAGCTCGCCGCGCTGTTCGAGGATGGCACCCAGGTGCAGGGCGGCACGCCGGTGTCCGCGCGCGGCGGCCTGCCGGTACCACTGCTCGGCCTCGCCGGTGCGGGAGGGCTCCGGGCCGGCGACCGGGCCGTCGCACTCGGCGGTGCGACGGGGCGCGGCCGGCTCCGCACCGGTGCGGGGGCCCAGGCCGGGGCGCCCGAACACCTCGTACGCGGCATCGGCGGCGTTGCGCTCCAGCAGGCGCGCCAGCCGGTAGGCCGCCTCGCGGTGGCCCTGCTCGGCGGCGGCGCGCAGCCAGCGCTCGGCGCCGACGTCGCTGCGGTGCTCCAGGAGGTCGGCGAGGGCGTACGCGCCGAGCGCGTGGCCCTGCTCCGCGGACTGGCGCAGCCAGTACTCCGCGGCGGGCTCGTCCCCGCGCTCGCGGAAGTGGCGGCCCAGGGCGTGCGCCGCGGCGGCGGAGCCGGCCACGGCGGCGGTGCGCCACCAGCCGGCCGCCTCGTCGGGGTAGCCGCGCTGGTGAAGCAGGACACCCAGGTTGTTGGCGGCGGCCCGGTCGCCGTCGGCGGTGGCCCCCCGCAGATAGGGCTCGGCGCCGGCGAGGTCACCCCGGCGCAGGAGCAGCGCGCCGAGCACGCTCATCGACGCGGTGTCCCCGGCGTCGGCGGCACTGCGGTGACGCGCCTCGCTCTCGGCGCCGTCCGCGCTCGCCTCGGTCTCCGCCCCCTCGGCGTTCTCCACACCGGCGGCGGTCTCGAAAGTCTCTGCGGTCTCGACGCTCGCGGCACTCTCCGCGTTCTCAGAGGTCTGGGTGCTCTCGGAAGGCTGGGTGCTCTCGTAGCCCTGGGTGCTCTCGATGGTGACGTTGTACTGCGCGGCGGCAGCGCCGAACACCACATCCGCCATCTTTTCCGCCGGATGGACGTGACCCCGCGCAAACCGCCCTGTCTTCAACAGAGTTGCCCTGTCCCCCATAAATACCATCGTCGCACCGCCTGTAACCCGCGTACACCTGGTATATCGCGGTCAGTGAGGTCACTTCAGCGTTTTGTCGACATGCCCACAGAGAGACAAGTCAAACACGTCCCCGGCCAACTCGTGCCCCTCGAACCGCACTTCACGCCCACCACATGAAAAAGTCACAGCGGCACGACGAAGGCCCGGATCCCCTGGAGGATCCGGGCCTTCGTCTTTCAGTAGCGGGGACAGGATTTGAACCTGCGACCTCTGGGTTATGAGCCCAGCGAGCTACCGAGCTGCTCCACCCCGCGTCGTTGTGTTCAAACCGTACCACGACGCGAGGGTGGAGCTTTACCGGGTTACTCAGCCCCCGCCCTCATCGCCCGCCTTGTCCGAAGCGGTGGATTTGTCGCCCTTATCGGCCTTGTCGGCGCCGTCGGTCTTCTTGTCGCCACCGTCGGACTTGCCGTCGTCGGACTTGCCGTCGTCGGCGGCCTTGGACTGGGCCGCCGCCGCGCGCTGCAGGGCGTCCTGGAGATCGGTCTGGGCCTTGCCGTAGGCCGCCCAGTCCTGCTTCTTCAGGGCCGCCTCGCCCTCCGTGTACGCCTTCTGCGCGTCGGCGATGGCCTTCTTGAGCGCGGCGTCACCGGTGGCCGGCGGCTGGCTCGTGTCCGGCGGCTCGGTGGTGTCGCCCGGTGGCTCGCTCGTATCGGAACCCTCGGCGCCGAAGACGGCGTTGAGCGCCTCACCGAGACTGTTCTCGAAGACGATCTTCGAACCGTAGGAGGCGGCCACCTTGCGCAGCAGCGGGTAGTTCTGCGTGCCACCGCGCGTGTAGACCGGCTCTATGTAGAGGAAGCCCCCTTCGAGAGGCACGGTCAGCAGGTTGCCGTACTCGATGTCGGAGTCGGTGCCCTTGAGGTTTCTCACGAACTCGGCGACGTCGTCGTTGCCGTTGAGCTCACTCTGTACCTGGCCGGGGCCCTTCACCGCACCGGTGACTCTCAGCAGCCTTATCGTGCCGTAGTCCTTGCTGGCCGCGTCGGCGTCCACCGCCATGAACGCCCCGAGGTCGGGCCGTCCCTTCGGGGTGAACGTCGTGGTCAGCGAGAACTTCTGAGCCGTCTGACCCGGCATCTTTATGCTCAGGTAGTACGGCGGGACGGAGCCGGACTCCTTGTTGGTCGGGTCGTCCGGGACCTGCCAGGCGTCACTGCCGCTGTAGAACTGCGCGGGGCTCGTGACGTGATAGCGGGTCAGCAGCTCGCGCTGCACCTTGAACAGGTCCTGCGGGTAGCGCAGGTGGTCCATCAGGTCCTGCGGGATGTCCGCCCTGGACTTCACGGTCCCGGGGAACGCCTTGCGCCAGGTCTTGAGGACCGGGTCCTTGGTGTCCCACTCGTACAGCGTGACGGTGCCGTCGTACGCGTCGACGGTGGCCTTCACCGAGTTGCGGATGTAGTTGACCTGGTTCTGCTGGGCGACGACCGCGCGCTGGTTGGTGGTCAGCGAGTCGGCCGTGGTGTCGCCGAGCGTGGTGCGCGAGGCGTACGGGTAGCCGTTGGTCGTCGTGTAGGCGTCGACGACCCACTGGATCCGCTTGTTCACCACGGCCGGGTAGGCGTCGCCGTCGATGGTGAGCCAGGGGGCCACCGCCTCGACGCGCTCCTTGGGCGTGCGGTTGTAGAGGATCCGCGAACCGTCGCCGATGGCTCCCGAGTACAGGATCTGCGGCTCGCTGAACGCGACCGCGTACGCGGCGCGGTTGAACGCGTTGGAGAGGCTGACCCCGCTCTTGCCCTTGTAGCTGGTGGTCTTCTCGCCGTCCTCCTCGTAGTCGAGCTCCTTCTGGGGCCCGCCGACGATGGAGTACTGCTCGGTCTTCTCGCCGTAGTAGATCTCCTGCTGGTACGTGCCCAGGTCGCCGGTGGTCGGCAGCCCGGACTCGGTGAAGTCGGGAGACCCCTTCGGGTTCTGACCGGTCGTGGTCCCCCGGGCGGCGATGGCGCCGTAGCCGTGGGTGTACGTGAAGTGGTCGTTGATCCAGTTGCGCTTGGGGATGCCCTGGATGTTGAGCTCGCGCAGACCGATGACCGTGTCCTGCTCCTTGCCGGACGCGTCCTTGTACCGGTCGACGTCCAGCGTCTTGGGGAACTGGTAGTAGTTCCTCTTCTGCTGGAGCTGCTGGAAGGCCGGCGAGACGACGTTGGGGTCCATCACGCGGTAGCTCGCCGCGTCGTTCGCCGCCGCCCGGAGCTTGGTGTCGTCGTCCTCGGTGGACTTGCCCGTGTAGTCCGAGACCTGCGCGTCGTCGATGTCGTACGCGTCGCGCGTGGCCTCGATGTTCTTCCGGATGAACGGCGCTTCCTTGGCCTGCTCGTTCGGCTGGACCTGGAACTTCTGCACGATCGCCGGGTAGAGGCCGCCGATCAGGATGGCCGAGAGGACCATGAGACCGAAGCCGATGACCGGCAGCTGCCAGGTGCGCCGCCAGAGCGTCGCGAAGAACAGCACGGCGCAGATCGCGGCGATGCAGAACAGGATCGTCTTCGCCGGCAGGTAGGCGTTGGCGTCGACGTACCGCAGGCCCGTCCAGTTGTCCGTGGCCTTGAAGTCACTGGACTTCACGGCCAGGCCGTAGCGGTCCAGCCAGTACGCCACGGCCTTCAGCGCGACGAAGACGCCGAGCAGCACCGAGAGGTGGCCGGTGGCCGCGCCCGTCGCCCGCGCGCCGGGACTGGTGACGCGAAGCCCGCCGTACAGGTAGTGGGTCAGGGCGGCGGCGATCAGCGAGAGCACCGTCGCCGCGAAGCCGAAGCCCAGCAGGAAGCGGTACCAGGGCAGGTCGAAGGCGTAGAAGGACACGTCCAGGTGGAACTGGGGGTCCTTCTGGCCGAACGACACGCCGTTCACGTACATCAGCCAGGTGCGCCACTGGCCCGAAGCCGAGGCCCCGGCGATCAGACCGACGAGCGCGGTGACCGCGAGCAGCACCCATTTCTTGTACGGGGCGAGGCTCATCCGGTAGCGGTCCAGGCTCTGCTGCTCCAGCGACATCGCGCTCAGCGGCGGCCGGAGCCGGTGCGCGAGCCAGATGTTCAGACCGACGGCCACGGCCATCAGCAGTCCGAAGACGAGGAACAGTCCGATCTTGGTCCACAGGGTGGTGGTGAAGACGGACGAATAAGCGACCGACCTGTACCAGAGCCAGTCCGTCCAGAACCCGGCGAACATGACGAACGCCATGGCGAGAATCGCCAGGACGCCCAGTGTCATGAGCAGGGTTCGGGCGCGCCGGGACGGGCGGCCGACTCTGATCCGTGGCCCGGTCGGGCCTCCGCCGCGGTCCGGCATCTGGAAAGCCAACGTGCGCACCTCGAAGTTCGCGGGTCGTGTGGAGCGGGCCCAGCGATCGTAGAGCCCATCCCTTCAACTTACTGATGCTTTACCTAGTTCCCGTTCCCGGGGCGGAAGGAGGCAGGATGTTGTCCATGCCCAACGTTTCCCCCTCAGGCCCCCCGATGGCCGCGAGCCCGCTCACCGTGGCGGTGCTCGAAATCGACGAGTACATCTCCAACCTCGGCTGGGACCAGCCGGCCCGGCTCTTCGCCCTGGTCGACACCGCGCGGCTGCGGGTCCAGGAGCCCGGCCTCGCCGCCCAGCTCGGCCTCGAGGACGACGGCGCCAAGGCCGCCGCGCTGACCCCCATCGAGCAGGAGGAGCTGCCCGCCGGTACGGCGCTGGACGAGTTCCTCGCCACGATCGCCTGGCCCGACGCGGTCGTCGGGTGCGCGATGACGGTGGAGCGGCTGATGCTGCCGCCGTCCGCCGAGGCGTCCGTGCCGGACGGGCTCGACGACAAGCGGCTGACCGAGTGGGTCGCCCAGCACCCCGACCGGCAGGAGGTGCGGATGACGGTGGCCGTCCTGCGGGACGGGGCGCGCGAGTCGGCCGTACGCCTGCGGGAGAAGGACTCGGCGAGCGAGGTGCTGACCGGGGCCGGTCTGGTGCCGGGGCTGGCCGAGGCGCTGGCCGCCACCTTCGAGTCCTGACCGTCCGCTCCGGCCCGTGGGGGTGCGGTCAGCCTGCCGAGCAGCTCGGCAGTCCGGCCGTGTCCCCCGCGCGGAGCTCGTCCAGCGACTTCTTGGCGTCGTCGATGGTCTTGACGCGGATCAGGGTGAGCCCGTCGGGGGTGTCGGACGCGGCGGCCGCGCAGTTCTCGTCGGGGGTGAGGAAGTAGCGGGCGCCGGCGTCGCGCGCGCCGACCAGCTTCATGGTGATCCCGCCGATCGGGCCGACCTTGCCGGCGTCATCGATGGTGCCGGTACCGGCGATGAACTTGCCGCCCGTCAGCTGTCCCGGGGTCAGCTTGTCGACGATGCCCAGGGAGAACATCAGCCCCGCGCTCGGGCCGCCCACGTCGGCGAGCTTGATGTCGATGTCGAACGGGAAGGTGTGGTCCGTCCCCGCCTGGATGCCGACGATCGCGCGGTCCTCGTCGGGGGCCTTCACGGTGGAGAGAGTGATCTTCTCGGTGCCCTCGGGCTCCTTGCCGGCCTTCTCCGCCGCCGCGGCGGTCCTGGCCGGGACGACCGTGAAGGTGACCTTCTGGCCGGGCTTGTGCTTGGTGACCAGCTTCGCGACGTCCTCGGGCTTCTCGACCGCGGTGCCGTCGACGTTCTTGATGATGTCGCCCGCGTGCAGCTTGCCCTGGGAAGGGCTGTCCTTGACGACGGTGGAGACCACGACGCGCGAGGTGACGGGGATGTTCAGCTCCTTGAGGGCCGCGACCTTGGCGCTCTCCTGCGACTGGCTGAACTCCTCGGCGTTCTCCTGCGTCGACTCCTCCTCCGTCTTGCCGTCCGGGTAGAGGGTGTCGTGCGGTACGACGACGCTGTCGTGGCCGAGCCATCCGGCGACGGCCTCGACGAGGTTCATGTTGTAGTCCGCGCCGGTGACCCGGACCGTCGTCATGTTGAGGTTGCCCGACGTCTTGTACGTCTTGTGGCCGGTGATCCGCAGGACGGGGTCGCCCTCGACGTCGCCGAGCGTGTTCACGGTCGGGCCGGGAGACATCTCCGAGTACGGCACTTTGATCAGCACGCCTGCGCAGAGCAGCGCGATGAGGATCAGCGTGGAGGCGAGCATCGTCGCGGTGCGGCGTGGCATGGAACGACAGTACGGGAAGGGTCTGTCAGTGCACCGCCGGGGCCGGTCCGTACGGGGCCCGGGACGGGGGAGCGGAGGGCGGCGGAAACGGCCTCAGACGTTCGATATCTGCTCGACCGGCTCGGAACCGGAGTGGGACTTCTCCATGGCTTCGCGGAACCGCGCGTACCCGGCGAGTTCGGTGACGTCCCCGGCCGTGCGGTTTCGGGCGGCCCAGCCTCCCCATATCGCAGCGCCGAACGCGGCGAAAACCGGAATCAACAACCAGGCGAGCGCTGCCATGCCGTCCTCCCTACCCCTGAGCGGTCGTGTCCGACCGATCAGCAGATTAACCATCTGGAAAAACAACGCTCGTGGCAGGGGTGCGGTTACGCAAATCGGGGCGGACGGCCGCCGTTCCGGTTTGCGCTCAGCAGGCTCCGACCCATTCGTCGGTGCCGTCCGAGAAACGCTGGTGCTTCCAGATCGGAACCTCGTGCTTGAGGTCGTCGATGAGCTTGCGGCTGGCCGCGAAGGCCTCCGCGCGGTGGGGGCAGGAGACCGCCACGACCACTGCGATGTCGCCCACCCGCAGTTCACCCACCCGGTGGACGGCGGCCAGTGCCCGGACCGGGAAGTCGGCGACGACCTTCTCCGCGACCCGGCGCAGCTCGTCGGCGGCCGAGGGGTGGCACGAATAGCCGAGGCCGTCGACGTCCTGCCCGCCGTCGTGGTCGCGCACGGTGCCGACGAAGAGCGTGGTGCCGCCCGCGGCGTCGTCGCCGACCGCCCGGAAGACCTCGTCCACCGACAGCGGCGTGTCACGGATGTCCAGCAGCCTGATCGGGTCCTGCGCCGTCTGCTCGCCGGGGTGGTCGTACGTGAGTGCCATGACCCCCATCGTGCCGTACCGCGCCGACAGGACGGAATTGCCGATTCACCCGGCGGGCCGCGCCCCGCCTTGGAGCCTCCTACAGCCCCGGCCACCCGATGGGACGCTCAGATGCGGCGGCGGGCCTTGCGGGCGCGGCGCACCAGGGCCGCGGTGCCGAGGAGGGCGACGGTCGCACCGGCGGCACCGGCCGCGGTGGCGTCCTTGCGGCCGAGGCGGCGGCCGGCGACGGTGTGGCGCCCCTCCACCTCCTCCAGGAGCGCGGCGAGCACCTCCTCGTTGGTCCAGCCCGGGCGCCAGCCCGCGTCGTGCAGCCGGCTCACGCTGACCACCCAGGGGTGCATGGTGTACGCGAGGTCGCCCGCGGGCGAGGGGGTCAGGCCGATCCGGTGAAGCCGGGCCGCGGCGCCGAGCGCGACGGCGGAGGGCAGCTCCATACGGCGCACCCCGCTCAGCTCCTCGACCTCCTCCTGTTCCAGCCAGCCGTCGCAGCCGACCGCGAACTCCCCGTCGATCTTCTCCAGGGCGGCGTACTCCAGCGCCGTGACCAGGTCCTCGACGTGGCAGAACTGCCAGGCGGGCCGGGAACCGGCGACCACCAGCAGCCGGGGCGACTCGAAGTAGCGGGTCAGCGCGGTGTCCGTGCCGCCGACGAGCACGGCGGGGCGCACGACGGTGACCTGCAGCCCGGGGTGGGCGCGCGGTGCGCGGCGGCCCAGCCGTTCGATCTCCAGCAGGTCGCCGACACCGGTGGCCTCGGCGGTGGCCCGCAGCTCGGCGTCCTCGGCGAGCGGGAGGTCGTTGTCGGGCAGCGCCCCGTAGACCATCGCGGAGGTGCACAGGACGACGCGGTGGACACCGGCGGCCGCTGCGGCGGTCAGCACGGTCTGGGTGCCGCGCACGTTGTAGGCGGTGCGCGCGGCGGGGTCGGTCTCCAGGTCGAGGTCGAGCGCCAGGTGGACCACGACGTCGGCGCCGCGCAGCTTCTCGGCGATGGCGGGATCGCGGACGTCGAGCAGGTGCCAGGTCGCGTCGGAGACCTCGCCCCGGCGCTCGTCGATGGCGATGACCTGCTTGATCTCGTCGGAGGCCGCGAGGCGTGCGGTGAGCAGCTCACCGACGCCCGTCGCGGCTCCGGTGACGGCCACGACGGGGCCGCGGCTTCTGGGGCGGCCGGGGACGGACTTCTTCTCGGGTGACGGGTCGGCCAGGTTTCGCGCTGCGCGAACCTGCGGATCCGGGGAACTCACCGGGCGCCTCCAGCGGTTGTCTTCAGTACGTACCCGCGTGACACGTACGTACCAGGTGGCGTCCATCCTGCCGCAGGCCCGGAGCAGGCGGAGCACTGAGGCCCTGAGCGGACTTGGTGTCTACGCTGGATGGAGATGTCGGGCAGTCGCCGTCGGTTCCCACCGGCGGCCCTACGAGCCGAGGAAACCCGTGAGTGACACCCCATTCGGATTCGGCCTTCCGCCGGAGGAGCCGGACGACGGCGACCAGGGCAAGAAGAACGACCCCACCGGAGGTGGGCAGGGTTCGGGCGGTCCGGCGAACCCGTTCGGCTTCGGCCCCGGCGCGGGCGGTGACAACCCCTTCGCCGCCATGTTCGGCTCGATGAACCCGAACGACCTGGGCGCAGCGTTCCAGCAGCTCGGCCAGATGCTGAGCTACGAGGGCGGACCCGTCAACTGGGACATGGCCAAGCAGATCGCCCGCCAGACGGTGTCGCAGGGCACACCGGACGGCTCGAAGGACGCGAGCGTGGGCCCGGCCGAGCGCGGCGCGGTCGACGAGGCGCTGCGGCTCGCCGACCTCTGGCTGGACGGGGTGACGTCGATGCCCTCCGGCGCCATCTCCAGCGTGGCCTGGAGCCGTGCGGAGTGGGTGGAGGCGACGCTCCCGGCCTGGCAGCAGCTGGTGGACCCGGTCGCCGAGCGCGTGGGCCTCGCCATGGGCGATGTCCTGCCCGAGGAGATGCAGGCGATGGCGGGCCCGCTGATCGGCATGATGCGGTCGATGGGCGGCGCGATGTTCGGCCAGCAGATCGGGCAGGCCGTCGGCGTGCTGGCGGGCGAAGTGGTCGGCTCGACCGACATCGGGCTGCCGCTGGGCCCTGCGGGCCGCGCCGCGCTCCTCCCGCTGAACGTGGAGCGGTTCGGCAAGGACCTGAGCGTCCCGCAGGACGAGGTGCGCCTCTATCTGGCCCTGCGCGAGGCCGCCCACCAGCGGCTCTTCGCCCATGTGCCGTGGCTCCGCTCGCACCTCTTCGGTGCCGTCGAGGGCTACGCGCGCGGCATCAAGGTCGACACCAGCAAGCTGGAGGACGTGGTCGGCCAGTTCGACCCCTCGCAGCCCGAGCAGCTGCAGGAGGCCCTTCAGCAGGGCATGTTCCAGCCGGAGGAGACCCCGGAGCAGAAGGCGGCCCTGGCCCGCCTGGAGACGGCTCTCGCGCTGGTCGAGGGCTGGGTCGACGCGGTGGTGCACGCGGCGGCGAAGTCCCGGCTGACCTCGGCCGACGCGCTGCGCGAGACGATGCGCAGGCGCCGCGCCTCCGGTGGCCCCGCCGAGCAGACCTTCGCCACGCTGATCGGCCTCCAGCTGCGTCCGCGCCGGCTGCGGGACGCGTCGCGGCTGTGGGCCTCGCTCACGGACGCCCGCGGTCTTGAGGGGCGCGACGCGCTCTGGGAGCACCCCGACATGCTCCCGACCGCTCACGACCTGGACGACCCGGACGGCTTCGTCCACCACGAGCAGCTGGACTTCTCCGAGCTGGACAAGATGCTCGGCGAGGCGGCGAACGGCCCGCAGAAGCCCTCCCCCGGGGCCGACGCGGCGGACGACGGCACCGAGGACGAGGGCGACCGGAAGACCGACGGCAAGGACGACACCGACAAGTGAGCCTGCACGACGACGCCGTCCTCGAACTGAAGGGGTACGGGGCCGGAGCCGGCCCCGGCCAGAACGAGCTGCGTGACACGTATCTGGAGCACCTGGCGCGCCACCCGGACGGTATGTGGAAGTCCTGCGAGGCCGGGCACCTCACGGCGAGCGCCCTGGTTGTGGACCCGGAGCGCGGCCGGGTGCTGCTCACCCTGCACCGGAAGCTGCGGATGTGGTTGCAGATGGGCGGCCACTGCGAGCCGGGTGACGCCTCGCTGGCGGCCGCCGCGCTGCGGGAGGCGACGGAGGAATCCGGTATCACCGGGCTGACCCTGCTGGCGGGCGGGCCGGTGATCCTGGACCGGCACCGGATCCCGGCGCCGTGCCACTGGCACCTGGACGTGCAGTACGCGGCCCTGGCCCCGGCTGGCGCGACGGAGAACATCAGCGAGGAGTCCCTCGAACTGCGCTGGTTCGCCTACGACGAGGTGGCCGAGGTCGCCGACGCCTCGGTGATCCGGCTGATGGAGCGTACGCGAGCGGCGCTCGACGGCCGCCGGTAACCGCCTGTGGGACCACAGCGGTAAGGGGCGGCCTCCATAGAGGCCGCCCCTTACCGTCGGTGTGTGGCTCAGTTCCAGGAGTTGTTCTGGTTCTGGCCGTGCGCCCCGTGCTGGCCCATGCCGTACTGGGCGGCGAGGCCCTGTCCGATCTGGGCGTTCTGCGGCGGCATCAGCTCGCTCGGCTGCACCAGGGCGAAGCCCTGCCCGAGGAAGCTGAGCTCCCAGCCCTCGCCGGTGTTGCCGCGCCGGCGGAAGACGCCCGACGAGTGCGTCTGGGCCTGCATCTGCACCCGCAGTGAGCTGGACCAGGCGACGATGGCGTCGGCGTCCGCGCTGACGTACTTGTCGGGCGTGACCTGCATCATCAGCGGCTGGCCCGAGGTCATCAGAGCGACCTTGCCGGTGCCGGAGATGTTGAGCTGGTACTTGCCGGTGCCCGAGATGCCGTACTGGCTGTCCACGGCGATGACCTCGGTGTGCAGCGAGGAGTCCAGCGCCAGGACGTAGGAGCTGTCCACGGTCAGGCCGTCGCGGTCGACGTCCACGACGTGGATGTACTGCGCCAGGTTGGCGAGGTAGACGGTGCCCTGCCCGGAGCAGCGCATCAGGTCCAGGCCCTCGCCCGTGTAGGCGCGGGCGCTGCGCTGGGCGTTCGACTGGTACTCGCCGTCGAACTCCATCAGCCCCTGGTAGGCGACCATGGCGCCCTTGCGGGCGAGGACATCGTCGTGGCCGGTCAGCGCGACCCGCAGGAGCTGCGGGTTCTGGATGGCGTAGCGCTCGTGGGACTGCTGTTCCGTGAGGCCGAAAAGCGAACTCTGCATGATGTGTTCTCCCTCCCCGTCAGTGCCGGACGCGCAGCCGGTCGGTGCTGTCCTCGCTCGGCTGCACGACGACGATCCCCTGGCCGGAGAAGGCCATCTGGAACGCCTCGCCGCTGCCCCGCCCGATGAGCGAGGACGCCTTGAAGCTGCGCTTGCCCTTCACCTTGAGGTTCGGGGACCAGGCGACCAGGGCGTCCGGGTCGACGTACGTCTCGTCCTCGCCGCGTCCGCAGTCGACGACGATCGGCGTGCCGCGCGAGGTGATCGCGACCCAGCCGGTGCCGGAGATGCAGACGTTCCACAGGCCCTGGCCGGCGAACTTGGCGAGGCCCTTGACCCGCTCGACGCCCCAGGTGAGGTGGCCGTCGAAGGCGAGGACGTTGGTGCCGTTGACCGAGAGGGAGTCGTTGTTGAGGTTGACGACGACGACGTCGGCGCCGTAGTCGGCGAGGTAGAGCAGCCCGTCGCCGGTGCACTTCATCAGCGGCGCGCCCTCGCCGGTGATCCACTGCGAGGCGATCTGACGGACGGCCGGCGGGTTGGGTTCGTACTGGATGAAGCCCTCGTACGCGACCATCGATCCGGTGCGCGCGTAGAGGTCCTGGCCGGTCGCCATGGCGACCTTCAGCATGGAATGGCCGTGGTTCTCCATCCGTGCCGTGACGGGGGTCGGGGCGTAGCCCGCGAGTTGCTGGTTCATGACGGGCTCCCTCAGACCTCGTAGGGCTGGACGACGATGAAGTTGCCGGGTGCGCCCCGGAACTGGAGGTTCACGGTCTCGCCGCTGTGTCCGGGGTAGGCGTTGCGGCGCAGCCGGACCTGGCTGGAGACGATCACCTGCGACGCGGACGACCAGGCCACGACTGCGTTGCAGTCGGCGAAGGTGGTCGGGGTGACCGGCAGGACCACGGGGGTTCCGTGGGTCTTGACGACGACGGTGCCGGTGCCCTGGAACTGCATCGTGAACAGGGCGCCGCCGGGGATGCCGTGGCCCTCGATCCGGCGGACCTCGTACTGGAGGCTCTCGTCGAAGGCGAGCACGTTCTCCGCGGAGACGCAGATGCCGTCGCCCTGGAGTTCGATCGCGTGCAGATGGGAGCCTTCCTCGGCGAGGAAGACCTGCCCGCGGCCCGTACAGCGCATCAGCTGCATTTCCTGGCCGGTGGCGTTGCCCACCATGCGGCCTGCGAAACCGGCGCCCTTGTAGCTGAAGTCGACCTTGCCCTGGTACATCACCATGCTGCCCTGCCGGGCCAGGACGCCCGTGCCGCCCATGGTGAGGTCGACGCGCATGAGCTGCTGGTTCTGCGGGGTCCAGCGCTGACCGGTCGCGGTCTCCTTGTACGGCTGGAGTGCGGCCTGCAGCCCTGCACCGGCGGCCTGGGGCACACCACCGGGCATGCCCTGTCCGCCCGGCGGCATGCCCGGGGGCTGCTGACCGTACGGGGACGGCGGCTGCTGTCCGTAGGGCGCGGGAGCCTGGCCGGGGACCTGCCCGAACTGCGGCTGGTGTGGCTGCTGCCCGAACTGCGGCTGCTGGGGCTGGGCGGGCTGCCCGTACGGGGCCGGCGGTGCGGGCGGCGGGGGCACAGTGCCGCCGGGCGGGGTCATCGGCGCGATGATCGTCGGCGCGGCGTGCATCTGCTGCTGCGGGGTCGGCGCCGGGGCGGGAGCCGACGGCGGGGTCCCGAAGGACGGCGCGGGCTGCGGCGCGGCCGGGGCACCGAACGAAGGGGCCGGGGCGGCCTGGGCGGGCGGAGCGAACGACGGGGCGGCTGCCTGCGGCGGCGCAGCGGCCGGCGTCTCCTCGGCGACCTCGCCGCCGAAGTTCTTCAGCAGCGCCTCCAGACCGCCGTCGAAGCCCTGGCCCACCGCGGCGAAGCGCCAGACGTCCTTGAGGTAGAAGTCACCCAGCATGACCGCGCGCTCGGTGCTGAACTCCGAGCCGTTGAACGCGTACCTGACGACTTCATCGCCGCCCGCCACGATCCGGATGTACCCGGGCCCGACCTGCGACATCTGACCGGCACCGTCGACCGTCGCGGTGAACGAGAGCTTGTGGATGTTCGCCGGAACGCGGTCCAGGGTGACACGGAACGACTCGGTGTCACCGCTCTGGGCACCGAGGAGCTGAATCGACTCCTCGGGGGATTTCGGCTGATTGAAAAAGATGAAATACCGGTCGTCGGAGAGCTGCTCATTGGCATCGAGCCCGAAGCAGCTGATGTCAAAGCTCAGCCCCGGGCCGGCGATCTGCACACCTACGTACAGGTCCGTCCCCGGCGTGAGATCGCTGATCTTGGCCTTGTGGCCGCGTTGGAATTCCCTGGCCATGCGTAACGACCGTCCCCCATCCGGAAGGTGAATGCGTCGCGTCAGGCTATCCGCAAACTCCGGCATCGGGCGAAGCCGGTACAGACCCGGTACAGAAACACCGGACTCCGCTCACCCGGCGCCACCACGCGTCACTCGCCGCGCGCGGCAGGCAGGTGCGGCAGCCGGTCGGCCGCCACCACCCCCTCCAGATATCCGCGGGCCCGCTCGGTACGGGGGTATGCGTCCAGCAGGCGCCAGAACCGCGGCCCGTGCCCGGGCACCAGGAGATGCGCCAGCTCATGGACGAGCACGTAGTCCACGACGTATTCCGGCATGCCCTGCAGCCTGTGCGACAGCCGGATGCTGCCCTCGGCCGGGGTGCAGGAGCCCCATCGGGTGTTCTGGTTGGTCACCCACCGCACGGAGGCGGGCCTGGCCCGGCCCTCGAAGTACTGGGCGGACAGGCGCTCCGCCCGCTCGGCCAGCTCGGTGTCGCCGAGGACGCGCTTGCTCTCCTGAGCGGCGAGCTTGTCGAGCATCACGCTCACCCAGCGCTGCTCCTCGGCCTCGGACATCCGGGCGGGGATCAGCACGATGGTGCGGTCGCCCTCGCGATAGGCGGAGACCGTTCTGCTGCGGCGGGCGCTCCTGCGGACCTCGACCGCGCTCGTCGCCGGGGCGCGGCGGGCAGGGTTCGCATCGCGCCGGCGGGCTCCGGCGCCGGGCACGGCAGGCTCCCCGGCGAGGCCGGGCGACTGGTCGGCGGGCACGCCACGACGTTACCCGCTGTGCGTACGGGAAGTCCCGCCCCTGGGACGGTTCTCCATGATCGGCCCCACGCCTTGCACCATTTGAACGACTAATACCCACGCCTGTGGATAACTTTCCGCGCGCCTCGCCGGACCGCTGCATTCTGGCAAAGGAACTCGCACAGGAGTCACAGCCACACAGACGGGGGGAAGCCGTGCATCCAATGTTGAAACCAGCGCTGCGCCGCGCATGGCGGGGTGGGGACACCGTGCAATTCGGAGTGACACCCGCGCATGCGGTGAAGGTCGGTCCGATGGATATCGCGACGGGTTGTTTCCTCGAACTGCTCGACGGCACCAGAGGTATGCCCCTGCTGCGCCAGGAGGCCAGGGCGCTGGACCTGAGCGAGCGTCATGTGGACGCGCTGGTGATGCGTCTGCTGGACGCGGGGCTGGTGGACGACGTACGGGCGGGCGGCCCGGAGGCCGACGCCCTGCGCGACCGGGCGGACACCCTGGAGCGCCACCGCCCCGACCTTGCGTCGCTCTCCGTGGTGCATCCCGAGCCCGGCGGAGGGCTGCGCAGACTCGCGGCCCGGCGCTCGATGCGGGTGCAGGTCCGGGGCGCCGGGCGGGTCGGCGCGGCCGTCGCGGCGGTGCTCTCCGGAGCCGGAGTGGGACGGGTCGAGGTGCTGGACGGCGGATGTACGGAGCCGGGTGATGTGGCGCCCGGCGGACTCCCCGCCTCCGCCGTCGGGGAGCGCAGGGACATGGCGGCGCGGCAGCTGGTCCGCCGCGCCGCCCCCGGGCCGGGACCGCGCGCGCCGGGGGCGGCGGGCGGTGGTCAGGCAGGGCGGGAGCCGGGTCTGTCGCTGGTCGTGGTCGCCCCGCGCGACGGCTTCTCCGGGTACGTCCCCGATCCGGGCACCGCCGAGCCGTGGATCTCCTCGGGCACCCCTCATCTGTATGCGGGCGTGATGGAGGCCACCGGCTTCGTCGGGCCCCTGGTCCTGCCCGGCGGGACGGCGTGCGCCGGCTGCGTGCACCTGAACCGGCGGGACCGGGACCAGCAGTGGCCGCGCATGCTGGCGCAGTGGCAGTCCGGCCGGCGCGGTGCCGTGCAGGCGTGCGACCTGGGCCTGGCCACGGCGGTGGCAGGTCTCGCGGCCTCGCACGCGCTGGCCTTCCTGGACGGCGAGCTGCCTTCCAGCGCCGGTGCCCGGTGGGAGGCGGCGCTGCCGCTGTTGGACTGGAGGTCGGAGCGGATCGGCGCCCACCTCGACTGTTCCTGTGGGGCCGCCGGTCACACTGAGGGGGTCCGCGCCTCCGGGGCCGGCGCGGCGCACGACACAATGGCCGGGTAACCGCCGCACGCAGCGCGGCAGTCTGGGAATTGGAGGGGCATATGTCTGATCTTCCCCGGAAGGCGGTCACCCGTACCGCCAAGCTGGCCGCGCTGCCTTTGGGGTTCGCCGGCCGCGCCACCTGGGGCCTGGGCAAGCGCATCGGCGGGAAGTCGGCGGAGCTGGTGGCACGTGAGGTGCAACAACGCACGGCTGATCAGCTCTTCAAGGTCCTCGGGGAGCTGAAGGGCGGGGCGATGAAGCTCGGCCAGGCCCTGTCCGTCTTCGAGTCCGCGCTGCCCGAGGAGGTCGCGGGCCCCTACCGTGCGGCGCTCACCAAGCTCCAGGAGGCCGCCCCGCCCATGCCGAGCGGCACGGTGCACGCGGTGCTGGCGGAGCGGCTCGGCGAGGACTGGCGGGAGTTGTTCCTGACGTTCGACGACACGCCGTCGGCCGCCGCGTCGATCGGCCAGGTGCACCGGGCGGTGTGGCACGACGGCCGGGACGTGGCCGTGAAGGTGCAGTACCCGGGCGCGGGCGAGGCCCTGCTCTCGGACCTGACCCAGCTCAGCCGGTTCGCCCGGCTGCTGGGTCCGCTGATCCCGGGCATGGACATCAAGCCGCTCATCACGGAGCTGCGCGACCGGGTGTCGGAGGAGCTGGACTACGAGCAGGAAGCGCGGTCCCAGCAGGAGCACGCCGAGGAGTTCGCGGACGATCCCGATGTCGTGGTCCCCGGGGTGGTCCACCAGTCGGCGCAAGTGCTGGTCACCGAGTGGATCGACGGTGTCCCGCTGGCCGACGTGATCGCCGGCGGCACGGCCGAGCAGCGCGACCGGGCCGGCCAGCTCCTCGCCCGGTTCCTCTTCTCGGGCCCGGCGCGCACGGGGCTGCTGCACGCCGACCCGCACCCGGGCAACTTCCGGCTGCTGCCCCCGGAGGCGGAGGCGTCCGGCGAGGAGGGCGACGAGGGTGTGGAGGCGGCCCGGTGGCGTCTCGGCGTCCTCGACTTCGGGACGGTGGACCGGCTGCCGGGCGGGCTGCCGCAGCCCATCGGGGACGCGTTGCGGCTGACGCTCGGGGGTGACGCCGACGGGGTCTACGAGATGCTGCGGGCGGAGGGGTTCGTCAAGGACTCGATCGACCTGGAGCCGGACGCGGTGCTGGACTACCTGCTGCCCATCATCGAGCCGGCCGCGGTGGAGGAGTTCACGTTCAGCCGGAGCTGGCTGCGCCGGCAGGCCGCCCGGATAGCCGACCCGCGCTCCCCCGCCCACCAGTTGGGCAAGCAGTTGAACCTGCCGCCCTCCTATCTGCTGATACACCGGGTGACCCTCAGCACGATCGGAGTGCTGTGCCAGCTGGGCGCCACGGTCCGGCTCCGCGACGAGCTCGAATCATGGCTCCCGGGGTTCCTGCCGCCGGAGGACATGGAGACGGAGGGCCGGGACCCGGTGGAGGGCGTGGACCCGGTGGAAGACGTGGACCCGGACCACGCGGACCCGGACCACGTACCACCGGCGCCGAGGTCCGCCGAGACGGTGGACGCCGGCTAGCCCGGCCCCGGACCGGCCCCCGGGGGCGGCCCCGGACCCAAAAGGCCCCCGGGGCCGGTCCGTCGGACGGATCGGCCCCGGGGGCGGGGTACTGCTGTGTGGGTGACACCGGGGAGGCGCGGCCCGCCGGGCGCAGAGAGCGGCTGCGCCCGGGCGGTGGCTTCCGTGGGCCGGCCGGCGGCTCAGTGCATGACGGCCATGGCCAGCGCGCGGCGGGCGCGCATGGAGGCGCGCTCGGCACGGCGCTGCATCCGCCGGGCGGAGACCAGGCGCACGGCCTGACGTTCCGCTTCGGCCTCGTGCAGGCGGTCGTGCATATGCGCACGGGCCAGGGCTTCTGGGATGAGTTGCATTTCGCGGGTCCTGTTCTGACGCGAGTCGTTCGCGCCGATGATGGTGACGTCCGGGGTCGCGGAGCCGGCGGGCTCGGCCGTGGGGGTGGGGATGGTCATTGGTGCCTGGTTTCGGGGGTCGTGGGTCAGGGGACGGTCGATGGTTCCGATGCGCTTCATGGGCTTGGGGGCCGGGACCCCCAGGTCGGCGGTCACGCCGCGACCGGGTTCTTGCGCGGACGGCCACGGGGCCGCTTCCGGGCGACGACGACGCCCTGGATGAAGAGCTCGCCACCCCAGACGCCCCAGGGCTCGCGGCGCTCCTTGGCACCGGCGAGACATGCCTCGACGAGCGGGCAGGTGCGGCAGAGGGACTTGGCGTACTCGACGTCGGCCGGGGACTCGGCGAAGAAGACCTCCGGGTCGTAGGCGCGGCAGGGGACGGGTACGCCGAGGTTCTCGATGGCGTCGTCGAGCGCGGTGAGCGCGGTGAGGGGGGTCAAGGTGGAGTCCTCCGTGGAGCCGGGCGGGGAGATCGTGTCGGAAGGCGGTACGGACGGGGCGTGCGCTTCGAGTTGCACGGTGGTGGTGTCCTCGTCTGGTCGTTTCCGGCCTGTTGGCCGGGGGGCGGCTGGTACCAGGTCCTGCTTGTCCCGAGGCTCCTTCGTGCTGTCTCGTCCGTTGGGACAAAACAAAAGGGCCGCGGATCCCGAGTGGGGTTCCGCGGCCCTGAAGGCGCCGGCCTGATGCTGGATCAGGCTGGATCACTCCAGGGTTCAGGCCCACGGAAGGCCCACATCGTGTGGTGGTGCTTCGTCTGCTCGGTGACGCCGGCTTCCGCTCCCGCACCGACGGCCGCAAAGGCATAGGCCTGGGCCTGTCCCTTCGCTACTGCTGCCACCGGTGCCTGGGTCGGTCGCTCATTGCGCTCCCGCACGGGAAGGCCGGCCAGGGACATCGGAATGACGGCGGAGACGCCGGACACACCGGTGGCGCGCAGGGAGGACTTCGGGGAGCGGGCGAGAAGGCCGAGCGAGCAGGCGGAGACGACCGAGAGATCGGTCATTTTGTTGGTCTCGATGATGCTGATCACTTCAATCGCCTCCTCTCGGCGTCTCGGGGGACCGGCGGGCCGGTCCTGCGTATTCGGATAAGTACAGCACGGAGCCAGGGCTTCAGAGAAGCCGCTGTTTCCGTGGTTAAGAACCTATGGTGATGACTGGGGCGGGCGCAAACTATTTTTTCGACGAGTTTTTCTCACACCTCGTCGGTGGCCGCCACCTCGACCTCACGCCCGTCCCCACCTGCGCAGATGTCCAGAACGGCGGCGCCGAAGCGGCCCAGCTTCCGCGCGCCGACCCCTGCGATCCCGGCCAGTTCCCCCTCGGTGGAGGGCACCGCCTCCGCGATGGCCATCAGCGTCCGGTCGGTGAAGACGCAGTAGGCGGGCTGGCCGATCTCCCGGGCGCGGACCGCCCGCCAGTCGTGGAGCCGCTCGTACAGCGCCTCGTCCATGTCGGACGGGCAGTCGTCGCAGCGCATCAGCTTCATCTCGCCGGCGTCCGTCAGCGTCTTCCCGCAGACCCGGCACCGGGCGGGCCCCCGGGGCTTGCGACGGGCCACCGGCCGCCCGTCGCCGCCGGCGCCTCCCGCACCGCCGCCACCGCTCCAGACGCCCGCACCTCCCGCGCCGCCCGCCGCGCCCCGGCCGCCGGGGGCCGTGGAGCCGGGGCGGAGGCCGTTCAGGAAGCGGGTCGGCCGGCGCCCGGGCCGGCTGCCGGGCGACCGGGACAGCGACCACGACAGAGCGAGGTGGAGACGGGCCCGGGTGACGCCGACGTACAGCAGCCGGCGCTCCTCCTCGATCTGCTCGTCCGTCTTGGCGTAGGTGATCGGCATCATGCCCTCGGTCAGCCCGACCAGGAACACCGCGTCCCACTCCAGGCCCTTCGCCGAGTGCAGCGACGCCAGGGTGACGCCCTGGACCGTGGGGGCGTGCTGGGCGGCGGCCCGCTCGTCCAGCTCGGCGACCAGGTCGGAGAGGGTCGCCCCCGGCCTGGCCCGCTCGAAGTCCTCCGCGAGCCGCACCAGGGCGGCCAGGGACTCCCAGCGGTCGCGCACCGCGCCGGAGCCGGCCGGCGGCTCGCTGCGCCAGCCCTTCGTGGAGAGCACCGCCCGCACCTCGGCGGGAAGCCCCTCCGCGTGGTCCAGGAGCGGGTCGTTGCCGCCCGCCCGGGCCGCGCCGCGCAGGGCGACGCCCGCCTCGCGCACCTCCGCGCGCTCGAAGAACCGCTCGGCGCCCCGGAGCTGGTAGGGCACGCCCGCGTCCGCGAGAGCCTGTTCGTAGATCTCGGACTGGGCGTTGATCCGGTAGAGCACCGCGATCTCGCCGGCCGGGACACCCGCGGCGATCAGGTCGCGGATGCGGCGGGCGGTGCCCTCGGCCTCGCCGGGCTCGTCCGCATACTCGACGAAGGCGGGCTCGGGGCCGCCCTCGCGCTGCGAGACCAGGTCGAGGCGGTGCTCGGCCGCCCGGCCGGTTGCCTGGGCGAGCAGCCCGTTGGCCAGGTGGACCACCTGCGGGGTGGAGCGGTAGTCGCGGACGAGCTTGACGACGGTGGCCGCCGGGTGACGGGTGCGGAAGTTGAGCAGGTGGTCGGGGGTCGCGCCGGTGAAGGAGTAGATCGTCTGGCCGGCGTCGCCGACGACGCAGAGGCTGTCCCGGTCGCCGAGCCAGAGGTCGAGGAGCCGCTGCTGGAGCGGGCTCACGTCCTGGTACTCGTCGACCACGAAGTGCTGGTACTGGCGGCGGACGTGGTCGGCGATGTCGTGCCGGTCCTGGAGGATGCCGACGGTCAGGAGCAGCACGTCCTCGAAGTCGATCACCGTGCGCTCGCGCTTCAGCTCCTCGTAGGTCTCGTAGACCTTGGCGACCTCCGCCGGGTCGCGCGGGGCGTCCCGCTGGGCCTTGGCGACCACGGCCGGGTAGTCGGCGGGGACGGTCTGGGTGACCTTGGCCCACTCGATCTCGCTCGTGACGTCGCGCAGTTCGTTGCGGTCGAGACGCAGGCCGCAGCGGGCCGCCGCCTCGGCGACCAGCTGGACCTTGCGCTCCAGGAGCCGGGGCAGGTCGCCACCGACTGCTTTCGGCCAGAAGTACTGGAGCTGGCGCAGCGCCGCGGAGTGGAAGGTCCGCGCCTGCACTCCGCCGGCGCCCAGCTGGCGCAGCCGGCCGCGCATCTCGCCGGCCGCCCGGTTGGTGAACGTGACGGCCAGGACGCTCGACGGCTGGAGTATGCCCGCGCGCACCCCGTAGGCGATGCGGTGCGTGATGGCGCGCGTCTTGCCCGTACCGGCTCCGGCCAGCACGCACACCGGTCCCCGCAGGGCCGTCGCGACCTCGCGCTGCTCGGGGTCGAGCCCGTCGAGGACGGCGTCCGCGGTGTCCGGGACCCGGGGGAAGAGGGTGGAGTGCGTTGCTGAGGTCACCCCGCCATGCTGCCAGGTCGTACGAGGCGGGTGCGGCGGTTGTCCACAGGGGTGACGTATCCGTCGTACTAATGCCGAGGGCGCCAAACCACCACGCCGGGGGCGCCGGACCGCCGCGCCGGGGACGCCGGATCGGGCCCGCGAGGCCCGTCCCCGTAAGGCCCCCGGCGCCGGGAATGGCGGCCGGGCCCCGTACGTTCACCTGACGTGCGGCACCGCACGCCCCGCCCCCGTGTGACACACGAGACGTGACGCAGGGGCCTGACGGGCGTGACGGAACTGCCGGGACCGATGAGAAGACAGAGGAGCGCGAAAACATGCCGGGCACTGTGACGATGTACAGCACCACGTGGTGCGGCTACTGCCGTCGGCTGAAGGGGCAGATGGACCGCGAGGGCATCGCCTACAGCGAAATCAACATCGAGCAGGACCCGGAGTCGGCGGCCTTCGTCGAGAAGGCCAATGGCGGAAACCAGACGGTCCCGACCGTGCTGGTGGTCCCCGCCGGCGGCGGCGAGGACGTCGTCATGACGAACCCGAGCCTCGCCCAGGTGAAGCAGGCCCTCGGGGTCTGATCGCCCAGGATTTCCGGCACTCCCCGCCCCCTCCGGTCAGCTCACCGGTGGGGGCGGGGTCGTGTCCGGGGCCGGTCAGATGCCCGCGCGGACCGGCTTCGGGAGGGGCTTGCCGTACCAGAGCTCGATCAGGCGGGAGGCGATCGAGATACCGAACGGGGGCAGGATCTCGCCCGACTCGAACGCGGCGGTCAGCTCCTCGCGGGAGAACCAGCGCGCCTCCTCGATCTCCTCGCCGTCCACGTTGATGTCGAACGTCGTGGCGCGGGCCATGAAGCCCAGCATCAGGCTGGACGGGAACGGCCAGGGCTGGCTGGCGACGTACTCGACCTCGCCGACCGTGATACCGGCCTCCTCGAAGACCTCGCGGGCCACGGACTGCTCGATCGACTCGCCCGGCTCGACGAATCCGGCGAGCGTGGAGAAGCGTCCCTCGGGCCAGTGGACCTGGCGGCCGAGCAGGGCCCGGTCCCGGTCGTCGGTGACGAGCATGATGACCGCCGGGTCGGTGCGCGGGTAGTGCTCGGCGCCGCAGGCCGGGCAGCGGCGGATGTGGCCGGCCGCCGCGATGACCGTGCGCTCGCCGCAGCGGGAGCAGAAGCGGTGCAGCCGCTGCCAGTTCTCCAGGGCCACCGCGTGCACCATCAGGCCGGCGTCGCGGGGGCCGAGCAGCAGGCCCGCCTCGCGCAGCCCCGCCGGGCGGGCGGACTGGTCCATGCGGCCCGGCAGCGAGTCCTTCTGGAGCGCGAAGTAGCTGACGCCGTCCGCGTCCGTGCCGAGGAAGTAGCGGTGGGTCTCGGTGACGGGGGCCTCGAATGCGGGCGTCATCACGAGTTCGGTGCCGTCGTCGGTGTCGTCGATCAGCACCTGGCCCCCGGAGACCACGAAGACCCGGGTCGTCGGGTGGCTCCACGCGGCGGACAGCCATGCCTCGTCGAGGCGGTGGTGTGCCGCGCGGTCGATGCCGCTCGGCGCGGTCAGACCGATGGGCCGGTCTGCGGTGGCGTTGTCGAAGGTGCTCACAGGTGCTTCCTACTCCCCCGGGATGGATCGGGCGTTCAGAGAGTTCAGCGGAGGGCGGCCGCCAGGTCGCTCCAGAGATGGGCGGCGGTCTCGACGCCCTTGAACAGCAGGTCCAGCTCGACCTTCTCGTCGGGGGCGTGCCAGCCGTCGGACGGTACGGAGATGCCGAGGAAGAGGACGGGGGCGCCGAGCACGTCCTGGAGGTCGGCGGCGGGTCCCGAACCCCCTTCCCGGGTGAAGAGGACCTTCGTGCCGAAGGCCCGGCCCATGGCCCGGACCACGGCCTGGAGCGCCGGGTGGTCCAGGGGCGTCAGACAGGGCCGGGTGGCGGGGAGGAAGGTGATCCGGTGGCTGATTCCGGCCGGGATACGGGCCTCGGCCCAGGCCCGTACGACCTGCTGGATGTGGTCGGGGTCCTGGCCGGCCACCAGCCGGAAGCTGATCTTGGCGCGGGCGGACGAGGGGATGATCGTCTTGCTGCCGGCGCCCTGGTAGCCGCCGCCGATGCCGTTGACCTCGGCGGTCGGGCGGGCCCAGATCCGCTCCAGCGTGGAGTACCCCGCCTCGCCGGAGGCGGCCCGGGACCTGGCGGTGCGCAGCCATTCGGCCTCGTCGAACGGCAGCTCGGCGAAGAGGGCGCGTTCGGTGTCGGTGAGTTCGGCCACGCCGTCGTAGAAGCCGGGGACGGCGATCCGTCCGTCCGCGTCGTGGAGTGCGGCGACCAGGCGGGCGATCTCGGTGGCCGGGTTGGGTACGGCGCCGCCGAACGAGCCCGAGTGGATGTCCTGGCCCGGTCCGTGCAGCTCGATCTCGCACTCGGCGAGGCCGCGCATCCCGGTGCAGACGGTCGGCGTGGTCTCGTTCCACATGCCGGTGTCGGAGACGATCACCGCGTCGGCGGCGAGCCGGTCGGCGTACCGCTCGACCAGGTCGCGGAAGTGCGGGGAGCCCGACTCCTCCTCGCCCTCGACGATCAGCTTCAGGTGGACGGCGGGGGCGGTGCGGCCGGTGGCGGCGAGGTGGGCCCGGACGCCGAGGGTGTGGAAGAACACCTGCCCCTTGTCGTCGGCCGCGCCGCGTCCGTACATCCGGCCGTCGCGGATCACCGGCTCGAAGGGCTCGGTGCTCCAGCCGTCCTCGCGGGCGGCGGGCTGCACGTCGTGGTGTCCGTACACGAGGACCGCGGGAGCCGCCGGGTCGTCGGAGGGCCACTCGGCGAAGACGGCGGGCGCCCCGCCCGTCTCCCAGATCTCGGCGACCGGGAAGCCGGTCTCCTTCAGCTTGGCCGACAGCCACTCGGCGCTGCGCCGTACGTCCCCCTCGTGCTCCGGCTGGGCGGATACGGAGGGGATGCGCAGCCACTCGGCGAGGTCGTCGAGGAAGGCCGTGCGGTGCTGCTCGGTGTACGTACGGACGGCGCTGTCCGGGGTGTCGCTCATGACCTTCAGCTTATCCGTCCGACGGAAGTGGCTCGTCCAGGAGGATGCGCTCCAGCTCCGGACGGCCCGGCAGGGAGGCCGGGCGCACGGCCTCGCCGCTGCGGACGAAGAGGAAGGTGGCGGTGACGTCGCTCAGCGGCAGCCCGTGCAGTTCGGCCCAGGCCAGCCGGTAGACGGCGAGCTGGAGCGGGTCGGCGGTGTGGGTGCGGCTGGTCTTCCAGTCGACGATCTCGTACGTGTCCCCCGTGCGGTAGACGGCGTCGATACGGCCCCGGATCACCCGGCCCGCCAGCGTGATCTGGAACGGCGTCTCCACGCGGTACGGGGTGCGGCGGGCGTACGGGGTCCGCTCGAATGCCTCCTTCAGCTCGGCGAGGTCGCGCTCGTCGGCGATGTCGGCGTCGCTCTCGTCGCCGCCGGGCAGCTCGTCGGGGCCGAGCATGGGCAGCGGCAGCTCCTCGAACCGGGACTCCACCCAGGCGTGGAAGCGGGTGCCCCGGCGGGCGGCCGGCTGCGGCGGGCGGGGCATGGGCCGGGCCAGCTCCCGGGCGAAGGCGTCCGGGTCGTCGGCGAGGCGCAGCAGCTGGGTCGCGGAGAGCGAGGCGGGGACGAGGACGTCGCGCACGGTGGCGCGGGCCCGGCGCAGCTCCCCGGCCAGCGCCTCCAGGTCCCGGTCCCAGGAGGCGAGGGTGCGCGTCTCCTCGGGGGTGAGGCGGGCCGGGGTGCGGGGGGCGGGGACCTCCGGGGGCTCGGGCCGGGCCAGCAGCTCCATGACCGTGTCCGCGGCGGCCCTGCGGCGGGCCAGCGCGCCGGGGTCCAGCGGGAGCGGCCAGGCGTGGTCGGCGGAGGCGTCGGCCAGGGCCGGGTTCTCGTCGGTCCCGGGGGGCTCGTCCGCCCACGCCTCGATCTCGCCGTACCCGGCGGCGCAGTGCTCGTACAGCGCGTGCAGGAAGGCGGACGGGCCGCGGGGCTTCTTCTGGGTGGGGCCCCACCAGTGGCCGGAGCCGAGGAGCAGCGAGCGGGGGCGTGTGAAGGTGACGTAGCCGAGGCGCAGCTCCTCCGTGTGCTGGTGCTCCTTCATCTCCTCCTTGAAGCCCTTCAGGCCCTTGGCGTCGTAGCTGTGGAGGGCGGGAAGGGTGGCCGTGTCGCCGCGCAGGGCGTGCGGGAGGACCTTGGCCTGGGAGGTCCAGGCGTCCCGGGACTGGCCGCTGGGGAACTGGCCGCCGACGAGGCCGGGCACGGCGACGACGTCCCACTCAAGGCCCTTGGACTTGTGGGCGGTGAGGACCTTGACGGTGTTCTCGCCGCCGGGCAGCGCGTTGTCCAGGCCCTTCTCGTACTGGGCGGCGGTGCGCAGGAAGCCGAGGAAGGCGAGCAGCGTGGCCTCGCCGTCGACGGCGGCGAAGCGGGCGGCGATGTCGAGGAAGTTGCCGAGGGTCTCGCGGCGTCGGGCGGCCAGGGCCTGCGGGGACGCGGAGAGCTCGACCTCCAGGCCGGTGGTGGCGAGGACGCGGTGCAGGACGTCCATCAGGGGGTCGGCGAGCGAGCGGCGCAGGTCGCGCAGTTCGGCGGCGAGGCGGGCGAAGCGGATCCGGGCCTCGGTGGAGAACGGAAGCCGGTCGTCCTCCTCGCCGCCCGCGTCCAGGAAGGTGTCCAGGGCGTCGGCGAGGGAGATCACCTCGGCCGGGTCGATCCCTTCGACGGCCTCGGCGAGCCTGCGGTCGGGGTCGTGGTCCTCGTCGCTGTGGGTGGCGCGGTGGACGAGGAGGCGGGCGCGGCGGCCGAGGAGGGCCAGGTCGCGGGGGCCGATCCGCCAGCGGGGGCCGGTGAGCAGGCGGACCAGGGCGGCGTTGGCCCCGGGGTCCTGGAGGACCTCGCAGACGGCGACGAGGTCGGCGACCTCGGGGAGGTGGAGCAGCCCGGCGAGGCCGACGACCTCGACCGGGATGTCGCGGGCGACCAGGGCGGCCTGGATCTCCGGGAAGTCGCCGGCGGTGCGGCACAGGACGGCGATCTCACCGGGCGCCTTGCCGGTGCGCACGAGGTGGGCGATCGAGTCCGCGAGCCAGGCGGTCTCCTCGGCATGGGTGGGCAGCAGGGCGCAGCGGACGAGGCCGTCGCGCTCGGCGCCGGGGGCGGGGCGCAGCGCCTCGACGCCCTCGTGCATGGCGCGCAGGGGGGCCGCGAGCCCGTTGGCGAGGTGGAGGAGGCGGCCGCCGCTGCGGCGGTTCTCGCTCAGCGCGTAGCGGGTGGCGGGGGTGCCGTCGGCGTGCGGGAAGTGGTGCGGGAAGTCGTCGAGGTTGGCGACGGAGGCGCCGCGCCAGCCGTAGATGGCCTGGCAGGGGTCGCCGACGGCGGTGACGGCGTGCCCGGTCGGCTCGCCGGTGCCGGGGGTGCTGCCGAAGAGAGCGGAGAGCAGGAGGCGCTGGGCGACGGAGGTGTCCTGGTATTCGTCGAGCAGGACGACCCGGTACTCGTCGCGCAGTATCGCGCCGACCTCGGGGCGGGTGAGGGCCAGCTCGGCGGAGAGGGCGATCTGGTCGCCGAAGTCGAGGAGGTCGCGGCTCCGCTTGGCCTCGCGGTAGCGCCGGGTCAGCGCGAGCAGTTCGCGGCGGGCCTCGGCGGTCTCGGGGATCTTGCGCAGTTCGGCGTTGCTGAGCTTGGCGGTCTCCAGCGTGCGGAGCAGTTCGGTGTCGTACGCGTCGAGCTGTTCGGGGCGTACGAGGTGCTCGGCCAGCTCGGCGTCGAGGGCGAGCAGATCGCTGACGAGGGTGGGGAAGGACCTGGTCAGGGCGGGGTAGGGGCCGGGGGCCTCGCGCAGCACGCGGGCCGCGAGCTGGTAGCGGGTGGCGTCGGCGAGGAGGCGGATGCCCGGCTCGAGCCCGATGCGCAGTCCGTGCTCGGTCAGCAGCCGCCCCGCGAAGGCGTGGTACGTGGAAATGCTGGGCTCGCCCGGGGGGTTGTCCGGGTCGATCACGTCCGGGTCGGTGACTCCGGCGGCGACGAGTGCCTTGCGTACGCGCTCCGCCAGCTCACCGGCCGCCTTGTTGGTGAAGGTGAGCCCGAGGACCTGCTCGGGGGCGACCTGACCGGTGCCGACCAGCCACACCACGCGGGCGGCCATCACCGTGGTCTTCCCCGACCCGGCTCCGGCCACGATCACCTGAGGGGCGGGCGGCGCGGTGATGCAGGCCGTCTGCTCCGGGGTGAAGGGAATGCCGAGGAGCTCCTTGAGCTGCTCGGGATCGGTGAGGCGCGGGGACACTCCACAGAGGCTAACCGGCGCCACCGACAACCCGCGAAGCCGGACGAAGCCGGGCACCCTCGGCAGCCTGCAAAGCCATGCGCACCCGGCGTGCCGGGCGCCCGCCGGCAGCGCGGGCCACCGCCCGGAGAGGCCGAGAAGTGCCTCCCGCCGGTGCAACGAGCGGTCTAGGTTGTCAATGATCGTTCAGGACCGCCGCCGCTCACATCCGACGCCTTTCTGCACGCATCGCGCGGCACGCCGTCCTACACGGCACCGGCGCACGCCGGCCCGCGCGCACCGCCCATCCCGACGAGGACGCTCCTGTGAACGCCGACGCTCCCGGTCCCGCCGACCTGGACACCACCGCCGAGCTCCGTAAGCGCATCGACACGACGAAGGCGCACCCCGCTCGGGTCTACGACGTCTTCCTCGGCGGCAAGGACAACTACCCGGCCGACCGCGAGGCCGCGGCCATGGCGCTGGCCGCCAATCCGCGCGGCTACCTCACCGTGCGGCACAACCGGGACTTCATGCGGCGCGCGGTGACCCTCGCGGCGCACGACGGCATCCGGCAGTTCCTGGACATCGGCACCGGGCTGCCGACACAGGCGAATGTGCACCAGATCGCGCAGGGCATCGCGGCCGAGTCCCGCGTGGTCTACGTCGACAACGACCCGGTGGTCCTGGTGCACGCTCAGGCCCTGCTCACCAGCGGTCCCGAGGGCCGTACCGACTACATCGAGGCGGACCTGCGGGACCCGGACCGCATCCTGGAGGCCGCCCGCCGCACCCTCGACTTCGACCGGCCGGTCACCCTGGTCCTGGCGGCCGTGACCCACTTCATCGAGGACGAGACGGCCTACCCGGTCGTGAAGCGGCTCGTGGACGCGCTCGCCCCCGGCAGCGTCCTCGTCCTGAGCAACGTCGGCTCGGACCTCAACCAGGAGCAGGTCGGCAGCATCACGAAGGGTTTCAAGGACCGCGGCTTCGCCATGGTGCGCCGGTCGTACGCCCAGATGGAGCGCTTCGTCACCGACAACGGCCTGGAGCTGCTCGACCCCGGCATCGTCCCCGTGCACCGCTGGCGTCCCGAGCGGGTCGTCGACCTGCCGGAGGCCGAGGACCCCGACCCCGAGTTCGTGGCGGGCCTGGACGAGCTGGACCGTACGCGCTACCAGGACATCAACGACGTCACCGACGCCGATGTCAGTGTCTACGGCCTGGTGGCCCGCAAGCACTGATCACTCGACGACGTGCCGCCCCTCCGGCTGCGCGCTGCACGACGCCTTGAAGGCGCAGTGCCCGCAGTGCTGGCCGGTCGAGGGGGTGAACCGTTCGTCCAGTACGCGGCCCGCGGCGGTCGCCAGCAGGTCGGAGACCCACTCTGAGTCCGGCGGCGCCTGCGCCTGGACCTTGGGCGCGGCGTCGCCGCCCTCCTTCTTGGGGGCGGCCTGGCGCAGCTGTACGAGTTCGGCACCGCCCGGCTCGGGCCGCGTACCGCCGAAGGCGTCGTCGACCGCCCCTTCCCGTACCGCCAGCTGGTAAACGGCGAGCTGGGGGTGGTGCTGCACCTCGTCCTTCGTCGGGGCCTGCTTGCCGGTCTTGAAGTCGACGACGTAGGCCCGGTCCTCGGCGTCCCGCTCGACGCGGTCCATGGAGCCCCGGATACGCACCTCGTACTCTCCCGCCTCCAGCGTCACGTCGAAGTCGTGCTCACTGGCGACGGGTGTGCGGCCGGCCCGGTCCATGACGTGCCAGCGCAGGAAGCGTTCGAGGGCTGCGCGTGCCTGGTCCTTCTCCTGGTGCGACTTCCAGGGGGCGTCGAAGACGAGTCCGTCCCAGACCGAGTCGAGGCGTTCCATGAGGACGGCCAGATCGGCGGGCGTACGGCCGGAGGCGACCTCGTCGGCCAGGACGTGGACGACGTTGCCGAAGCCCTGGGCGGCGGTCGCCGGCTCGTCGGCCTTCACCTCGCGGCCCAGGAACCACTGGAGCGCGCAGGTGTTGGCGAGCTGGTCGAGCGCGCTGCCGGAGAGGGTGACGGGCTGGTCCCGGTCGCGCAGCGGTACCGCCGAGCGGGTCGGCTCGTACAGGCCCCACCAGCGGTACGGGTGGGCGGCGGGCACGAGCGGCCGGTCGTCCTCGTCGCTGAGCGCCGCCAGCCGGGCCAGGCGCCGGGCGGCCTCCTCGCGCAGCGCGTCCGACGCGGCGGGGTCCACGGTGGTGGCGCGCAGCTCTGCGACGAGCGCGGCGACGGACAGCGGGCGGCGCGGGCGCCCGGTGACGTCCCGGGGTTCGACGCCCAGCTCGGCGAGGAAGCGCGAGGGCTGGTCGCCGTCGTCGGCGGGGGCCTTGACCGCGGTGACGACCAGGCGCTCGCGGGCGCGGGTCGCCGCCACGTAGAACAGCCGCCGCTCCTCCGCGAGGAGGGCGCCGGGAGTCAGGGGTTCGGCGAGGCCGTCGCGGCCGATCCGGTCCGCTTCGAGCAGCGAGCCGCGGCGGCGCAGGTCCGGCCAGAGCCCCTCCTGCACGCCCGCGACGACGACGAGCCGCCACTCCAGGCCCTTGGAGCGGTGAGCGGTCATCAGCCGGACGGCGTCGGGGCGGACCGCGCGCCGGGAGAGGGTGTCGGCCGCGATGTCCTGGGCGTCGACCTCCTCCAGGAAGTTCAGCGCACCCCGGCCGCCGGTGCGCTCCTCGGCACGGGCGGCGGTGTCGAACAGGGCGCAGACCGCGTCGAGGTCGCGGTCCGCGTTGCGCCCGGCGGCGCCCCCGCGCAGGGCCGCGCGCTCCAGCCGGTCCGGCCACGGGGTGCCGGACCACAGCGCCCACAGAGCCTCCTCGGCGGTGCCGCCGGCCTCCAGCAGTTCGCGCGCGGTACGCAGCAGAGCGCCCAGACGCTGGGCGCCCCGGGCGTACGACGGGTCGTGCGTCACCAGCCGCTCCGGCTCGGCGAGCGCACGGGCCAGCAGCTCGCCGGAGGGCGCGGGCACGCGGTTGCCCGCGGCGCGCTCCTCGTCCCGCAGTGCGCGGCCGAGGCGCCGCAGATCGGCGGCGTCCATCGCGCCGAGGGGCGAGGAGAGCAGGGTGAGCGCGGTCTCGGTACCGAGCCACGGCGCGGGGCCGTCGGGAGCCTTGGCGTCCACGGGAGCCTTGGCGTCCACGGGAGCCGCCGGGGTCTCGGGAGCTTTGGCGGCCTCGGGAGCCACCGGGGTCTCGGGAGCCTTGGCGTCCTCGGGGGCCGCCGGGGTTTCGGGAGCCTCAGCCGCCCCACCCCCCAGCGCCGCCGCCGCCACCGCGCGCAGCGCCGTCAGGAGGGGGCCCACCGCCGGCTCGTGGCGCAGGGCCAGGTCGTCGCCGTCCACCTCCAGCGGGACGCCCGCCGAGATCAGGGCCCGGCGCAGGGAGGGCAGCGTGCGGCCGCCGGCCCGGACGAGCACCGCCATCTCGGACCATGGCACCCCGTCCTCCAGGTGCGCCCGGCGCAGCAGGTCCGCGATGTTGTCCAGCTCCGTGGAGGCGGTCGGGTAGGTGTACGCCTCCACGCTGCCGCCCTCGCGGACCGCGCGCAGTTCGCGGTGGGCGCGGACCTTCGCCGACGGCAGCCGGGTGAGCGGCATCCGCCGGGTCAGCAGCCGGGTGGCGTCGAGCAGCCGGTCGCCGGAACGGCGCGAGGTCGTGAGGACGCCGACCGGGGCCGGGGCCCCGTCCGCGCGCCGGAACATCTCGGGGAAGTCGAGGATGCCGTTCACATCGGCGCCCCGGAACGCGTAGATCGACTGGTCCGGGTCACCGAAGGCGATCAGGTCGCGTCCGCCGCCGCCTCCCGGTGCGCTCCCCCGGTTGCCGGCCAGCGCGTGCAGCAGCCGCACCTGGGCGGGGTCGGTGTCCTGGTACTCGTCGACGAGGACCGCGTCGTACTTCTCGGCCAGCAGCGCCGACACCTCGGGGCGCTCCGCGAGCAGCACCGCGCGGTGCACCAGCTCCGCGTAGTCGAGCACGCCCTGGGCGTCCAGCACGTCGAGGTACTCGGCGAGGAAGCGGGCGGCGGCGCCCCAGTCGGGCCGGCCGGTGCTCCGGGCGAAGTCGGCGAGGGAGTCGGGGCCGAGGCCCAGCTCACGGCTGCGGGCGAGCACCGCGCGTACCTCGTCGGCGAAGCCGCGCGTGGTCAGGCAGGCGCGCAGCTCGTCGGGCCAGCGGATGTGCGGGCGCCCCTCCTTCTCCAGGTCGAGCTGGCCGGCCAGCAGGTCGCGGACGGTCACGTCCTGCTCGGGGCCGGAGAGCAGCCGCAGCGGGTCCGCGAAGAGGTCGGCGTCCTGGTGGGCGCGGACGAGGGCGTAACAGAAGGAGTGGAAGGTGGTGGCCTGCGGTCCCCGGGCGGCGCCGAGCCGGGCGGCCATCCGGTCGCGCAGTTCGACGGCGGCCTTGCGGCTGAAGGTGAGGATCAGCAGGCGGGCCGGGTCGGTGCCCTTGGCGATGCGCGCGGCGACGGCCTCGACGAGCGTGGTGGTCTTGCCCGTACCGGGTCCGGCGAGGACCAGGAGCGGTCCGCCGGGGTGATCAACCACCGCGCGCTGCGCCGCGTCCAGGAGAGGGGGCTCCACCGAACCCGGCAGGGTACGCACCAGCCGGTACGGGCCCGTGGTCCCCGGCCGTGCGTGACGGTGGGGACTGGTGGTGGAGGAGGTGCTCACGTGGGTTCGCCGGTCCTGAGGGGTGTACGGGTGGTGAGGGCGCGCTGTCGCCCGCGAACTGAAGACGCTACTCCGGCACGCCCCCGGAATGCGCCGGGACGGCTGCGGAGCGCGTCACGTTCTCCGGGTTCCGGGGCCCCGGCCGATGCGGCGACGCCCCCGGACCGGCCGGCCCCCGCGGCCCGTCGGCGCCCGCGCCGACCCGGCTCCGCCCGATCCGCCGTCCGATGGCCGAAGCTGTCAGGTGTGAGCTCCCCCACCGCCGCCGGCCGCCTCCGCCGGGCCGCCCGTCACCCCGTCCCACCGCGCGCGCCGCATGTCCAGGCGCGGGAGGTGGCCCTCCGCGCTCGCGGGGACCTCGCGCAGCGGGGTGCTCTCCGCGCGGTAGTGGTCCAGGGCGCGCAGCTCGTGGCCGGGCAGCAGCTTGCCGTCGGAGCGCACCACGCGCCACCACGGCACCGCGCTCCCGTACAGCGCCATGGCCCGGCCGACCTGGCGCGGGCCGCCCTCCTCCAGCCACTCCGCGACATCGCCGTACGTCATGACGCGGCCGGGCGGGATCAGTTCGGCGACGTCGAGCACGCGCTCCGCGTACTCCGGCAGCGCGTCGCCCGTCGGGTGTTCGCTCATCCGCCCCATCCTGCCGTACCCCACCGACACTCCCCTTCGGGCCGTGTCCGCGCGCACACGCAGCGTGCGCGCGGCGGGAAAGTTGCGTATCTTGCGCTTCGCACGCCCCCGCATCGCACCCTGATGCCCCCTTGCGCCCGTCGGCCGTGCCACCATCATGCGGGCGGTGACCGGTGATACGAGAACACGAAGACCAATCAGAGGCGACGAAGGAGCAGGGCGTGCAGCCACCGAAGGCGGCCGACGACGCCTCCGATGCCGAGCCGCGTCCGGACAGTGACCGGCGGCGGCCGGAGACGGACGCGGAGTACCCGGCAGGTTCGACGCTCGCCACCTCCGACGAGGCGCTGACCGAGCGCGTCTCCGGGGACGAACCCCTGCTGCCCGCCCGTGTGCACCGCCCCTCCGACCTGATGCGCCTGCTCATCGGGGTGCTGGCGGTCGTCGTGCTGTTCTCCGTCGCCGCCTTCGCCCACGGCACGACCACCGGCCTCGAACAGGACATCAACAAGGGCACGGGCCAGGCTCCCGACCTGCTGATCAAGCTGGCCGGGCTGGTCTCCAGCATCGCCGTGCTGCTCGTCCCGGTCGCCTTCGCCATCGAGCGGCTGATCAAACGCGACGGGCTGCGCATCGCGGACGGGGTGCTGGCCGCGGTCCTGGCGCACGGCGTGACGCTCGCCACGGACCTCTGGGTCGCCAAGGCCGCCTCCGGAACGTTGCGGGACGCGCTGACCCAGCCGCAGCCAGGTGACGCGGTCACCGACCCCGTACACGGCTACCTCGCCCCTGTGATCGCGTACATGACCGCCGTCGGCATGGCGAGACGGCCGCGCTGGCGGGTCGTGCTGTGGATGGTGTTGCTGCTGGACGCCTTCGCGATGCTGGTCGGCGGCTACACGACCCCGTTCTCCATCGTGCTGACGGTGCTCATCGGCTGGACGGTGGCGTACGGCACGCTGTACGCGGTCGGCTCGCCGAACGTCCGCCCGACCGGCCAGCACCTGATGGCCGGCCTGCGGCACGTCGGCTTCCGGCCGGTCACCGCGATGCGTGCCGAGGAGGCGCCCGACGCCGGCGACCAGAGCGACCGGGGGCGCCGCTATCTGGTGTCCCTGGAGGACGGGCCACCGCTCGACGTGACCGTCGTCGACCGCGAGCAGCAGGCCCAGGGCTTCTTCTACCGGGTGTGGCGACGGCTCACCCTGCGCGGCATCACCCAGCGGCGGTCCATCCAGTCGCTGCGCCAGGCCCTGGAGCAGGAGGCGCTGCTCGCGTACGCGGCCATCGCCGCCGGTGCCAACGCGCCCAAGCTCATCGCCACCTCCGAGCTGGGCCCGGACGCCGTGATGCTGGTCTACGAGCACATCGGCGGCCGGTCCCTGGACGCCCTGGAGGACGCCGAGATCACCGACGACGTGGTGCGCGGTGCCTGGGAGCAGGTGAAGGCGCTCCAGTCGCGCCGGATCGCGCACCGCAGGCTCACGGGCGACGCCATCCTGGTGGATCGTTTCGGCAAGGTGTTCATCACCGATCTGCGCGGCGGTGAGATCGCGGCCGGTGACCTGGTGCTGCGGATGGACGTCGCGCAGCTGCTCACCACGACCGGTCTACGGGTGGGACCCGAGCGGGCCGTGGCCGCCGCGCTCGCCGTGCTCGGCCCGGACGCGGTCGCCGACTGCCTGCCGCTGCTCCAGCCGATCGCGCTCAGCCGCTCCACCCGGGCGCACCTGCGCCGGCTCGCCCGGGAACGGTCGCAGCGCGAGCGCGAGGCCGTCCTGGAGGCGTCCGACGCGGCCAAGCGCGCCAGGGCCGAGGACGCCGAGCTGTCCAAGGAGGACCGCAAGAGCGCCCGCAAGTCGCTGCGCACCGAGAAGCAGGCCGAGAAGCGGGCCATGGACGACGCGCTCGAAGAGGCGCGCGAGGAGGACCTGCTCTCCCAGATCCGCCGGGAGGTCCTGCTGATCCGTCCGCAGGCCCCGGTCGAACCGGTCCGCCTGGAACGCATCAAGCCGCGCACCCTGTTCAGCTTCATCGCCGGTGCCATCGCCGCGTACTTCCTGATCTCGCAGGTCACCGAGGCCGACTTCGGGGCGGTCGTGGAGCAGGCGGAGTGGGGCTGGGTGGCCGCCGCGCTCGGCTTCTCGGCCCTCAGTTACGTGGCCGCCGCGATGAGCCTGCTGGGCTTCGTGCCCGAGCGGGTGTCGTTCGGCAAGACGGTCCTCGCCCAGGTCGCCGGGTCGTTCGTGAAGATCGTGGCGCCCGCGGCGGTCGGCGGGGTCGCGCTGAACACCCGGTTCCTCCAGCGTTCCGGGGTCCGGCCCGGGCTCGCGGTGGCCAGTGTGGGCGCCTCGCAGCTGTTCGGTCTGGGCTGCCACATCCTGCTGCTGGGCGCCTTCGGCTATCTGACCGGCACCGAGAAGACCCCGTCCTCGCTCACCCCGTCCAGGACCGTGATCGCCGGGCTGCTGACGGTGGCCGTGCTGGTGCTCGTGGTCACCGCGATCCCGTTCCTGCGGAAGTTCGTGGTGACCCGGGTGCGGTCGCTGTTCGCCGGGGTCGTGCCCCGCATGCTCGATGTGGTGCAGCGGCCGCAGAAACTGCTCACCGGCATCGGCGGGATGCTGCTCCTGACGGGCCTGTTCGTGATGTGCCTGGACGCGTCGGTGCGGGCGTTCAGCGGACCGGACACCCCGCACCTCAGCTACGCGAGCATCGCGGTCGTCTTCCTCGCCGGCAACGCGCTCGGCTCGGCCGCGCCGACCCCGGGCGGAATGGGCGCGGTCGAGGGTGCGCTGACGCTGGGTCTGATCGCGGTCGGGCTGCCGAAGGAGGTCGCCGCCCCGGCGGTGCTGCTGTTCCGGCTGATGACCCTGTGGCTGCCGGTCCTTCCCGGCTGGCTGTGCTTCAACCACCTCACGCGCAAGGGCGAGCTCTGAGCCACTGAGCCCCACGGTCGCCCGCGAGGGGCTTTGGCTGCACCGGCCACCCACTTGGACCGGCACCCCGTGCACCCGCCCCCGCGCCACCGCAGCATGGAGCGATGAGGACCTCCCCTGCCCTGCGCGCCGCGGCCCTCGCCGCCACCGTGACCGTGCTGTTCCCGCTCGCCGGCTGCGCGGACGGCGGTGACAAGGACGCGGCCGACCGCCCGACGAACGCGCCGCGCGCGGCGAACGCCGCCACCGGCACCCCGTCCGGCCTCGCCTCCCAGAAGCTGACGTGGAAGAAGTGCCCCGCCCCTTCCCAGGCGCAGGGGGGCGGCAAACCGCCGTCGCCGCTGCCGGGCGGGGCGGACTGGGAGTGCGCCTCCATGAAGGCCCCCCTCGACTACGCGAAGCCCGACGGCGACACCATCGAGCTGGCGCTGATCCGTGCCAGGGCCATCAACGCGAAGAAGCGGATCGGATCGCTGATCTTCAACTTCGGCGGCCCCGGCGGCTCGGGCGTCGCCACCCTGCCCGCCTTCGGCAGCGAGTACGACAAGCTGCGCACCCGCTACGACCTGGTGAGCTTCGACCCGCGCGGAGTGGGGAACAGCGACGGCGTCGAGTGCGAGACCGACAAGCAGCTGGACGCGCGCTACCAGGAGGACGGCACCCCGGACGACGCGGCGGAGCAGAAGGCGTTCGTCCAGGACACCAAGAGGTTCGCCGCCGCCTGCGAGAAGCGGTCCGGCAAGCAGCTTCCCTTCGTCGGTACCACCAACGCCGCCCGCGACATGGACCTGATGCGCCAGGTACTCGGCGACGAGAAGCTGTACTACTTCGGCATCTCGTACGGCACCGAGCTGGGCGGCGTCTACGCGCATCTGTTCCCCAAGACCGTGGGCCGGTCGGTCCTGGACGCGGTCGTCGACCCGACCCAGAACGCCGAGGAGTCCTCGCTCGGCCAAGCCAAGGGCTTCCAGCTCGCCCTGGACAACTTCGCCAAGGCCTGCGCGGACCGGGGCGACGCCTGCAAGCTGCCCGGGTCCGACGCGAAGGAGATCGAGCAGGGCATCTCCGGGCTGCTGGACCGGCTGGAGAAGAAACCCGTCCAGGGCATCGGCGCCCGGAAGCTGACGGAGACCCAGGCCACCACCGGCATCGCGGCGGCCCTCTACTCCAAGGAGACCTGGCCGCTGCTGGAACAGGGTGTGGACGAGGCCGACGGCGGGAACGGCGCCCTGCTCCTGGCACTCGCCGACTCCCTCAACGGCCGCTCCGACGACGGCCGCTACGACAACTCGGCCGCCGCCTACACGGCGATCAGCTGCGCCGACTCGCGCGAGCGGTTCACCGTGGACCAGACCAAGGCGAAACTCCCCGCATTCCGTGACGCCTCGCCCGTCTTCGGGAACTACCTCGGCTGGGGCCTGATGGGCTGCACCGACTGGCCGGTCAAGGGCACCTGGAAGACCCCCGACGTCAGCGCCCCCGGCTCCGCCCCCATCCTCGTCATCGGCAACACCGGCGATCCGGCGACCCCGTACGAGGGCGCCGAGGCGATGGCCGAGGAACTGGGCGAGGGCGTCGGCGTGCAGATGACGTACAAGGGCCAGGGACACGGCGCGTACAACAGCGGCGACGCCTGCGTACAGAAGGCGGTCGGCGGCTACCTGCTCGACGGCAAGGTCCCGGATTCCGGCACGGTCTGCGGCTGAACGTCCGCGGGGCTCCCCCTACGATGGGCGAACTGCCGTACGGGCAGGGCTCGACGGGGAGGGAACGCACGTGGTCGCACACGCACGGGCCGGGGCGCTGGCCGCCGCCGCACTGTTGCTGACGGGGGTGCTCGCGGGGTGCGAGGACGGTACGGACGACAAGCCGGGCAAGCGGGCGGACGGCGGCACGGCCTCGTCGCCCGCCGCCCCCTCCTCGTCACCTGAGGCGAGCGGGCTGCCCGCCTCGCTCACCTCGCAGCACCCGGACTGGACCCGCTGCAAGGCGCCCGAGGGCGGTGAGGCGCCGGGCTCCGAGTGGCGGTGCGCCGCGGTGAAGGTGCCGCTGGACTACGCGAAGCCCGAGGGCGACACGATCGGCATCGCCCTGATCCGCAAGCAGGCGACGGACAAGGGCAGGCGCCTGGGTTCGATGCTGTTCAACTTCGGCGGACCCGGCGGCTCCGGCGTCTCGATACTGCCGCGCGCCGGAAGCGCGTACGCGAGCCTCAACGCCCGTTACGACCTGGTGGGCTTCGACCCGCGCGGGGTGGCACGGAGCTCCGGCGTGCGGTGCCGGGGCGACAAGGCGCAGGAGAAGGCGTACCAGGACGTCGACATGACCCCGGACACGGCGGCCGAGGAGGCGGCGTTCATGAAGGACGGCGCCGACTTCGGGGCCGGCTGCGCGCGTCTCTCCGGCAAGGTTCTCCCGTACGTCGGTACAACGAACGCCGCCCGCGACATGGACCTGATCCGCGAGGTGCTCGGGGACAGGAAGCTGACGTACTTCGGGATGTCGTACGGCACCGAACTGGGCGGCACGTACGCCCATCTCTTCCCGAAGAACGTGGGGCGTACGGTCTTCGACGCGGTCGTCGACCCGACCGCGGACTCCACCGGGCACGCGCGCAACCAGGCGACCGGCTTCCAGCGGGCCCTGGACAACTACTTCAAGGACCGCGGCCAGGACCCGAAGGCGGGCACCCGGCGCATCACCGCCCTGCTGAAGCGGATCGACGCGAAGCCGCTGCCGACCGGCACGGACCGCACCCTCAACGAGTCCCTCGCGATCACCGGCATCGTGCTCCCCCTCTACTCCGAGGACAGCTGGCCGGCCCTCACCCGGGCCCTGGAGGAGGCGGAGAACGGCAGTGGCGCCACGCTGCTCCAGCTCGCCGACTCGTACAACGGCCGGGACGCGGGCGGCCACTACGACACCCAGAACCACTCGCAGCGGGCCATCTCCTGCGCGGACGGCAGGGCGAGGCCCACGGCCGCCGAGGCCAGGGCGCTGCTGCCCGAGTTCGAGAAGCTGTCCCCGGTCTTCGGCCCGTTCCTGGCCTGGGACACGGCGGGCTGGTGCTCCGGCTGGCCGGTGGAGGGCGAGCACGACAACCCGGAGGCGAGCGCTCCGGGTGCCGGTCCGATCCTGGTGGTCGGGACGACGGGCGACCCGGCGACGCCGTACGAGGGTGCCCGTCGGATGGCGGACGAGCTGGGCAAGGGTGTCGGTGTGCTGGTGTCCAACAAGGGCGAGGGGCACGGCGCGTACGGCGTGAGCAGCTGTGTGACGTCGACCGTGGACGCGTACTTCCTGGACGGCAAGGTGCCGGCGGACGGCAAGAGCTGCTCCTGACGACACCGCACATGCCGAAGGGGCCGGCCCGCGCGACGCGGACCGGCCCCTTCGAGGTCTTCTAGTAGACCGGCTTCTCGGGCTCGATCTGGTTGACCCAGCCGATCACGCCGCCGCCCAGGTGGACCGCGTCGGCGAAGCCCGCCGACTTGAGGACCGCGAGGACTTCCGCACTGCGGACACCCGTCTTGCAGTTCAGGACGATGCGACGGTCCTGGGGGAGGTCCTGGAGGGCGTTGCCCATCAGGAACTCGTTCTTCGGGACCAGCCGGGAGCCCGGGATCGACACGATCTCGTACTCGTTCGGCTCGCGGACGTCGATGATCTCGATCTTCTCGTCGGCGTCGATCCACTCCTTGAGCTGCTTCGGAGTGATCGTCGAACCGGCCGCCGCCTCCTGGGCCTCCTCGGACACGACGCCGCAGAAGGCCTCGTAGTCGATGAGCTCGGTGACGGTGGGGTTCTCACCGCAGACCGCGCAGTCGGGGTCCTTGCGGACCTTGACCTGCCGGTACTGCATCTCCAGGGCGTCGTAGATCATCAGCCGGCCGACCAGCGGGTCGCCGATGCCGGCGAGCAGCTTGATGGCCTCGTTGACCTGGATGGAGCCGATGGAGGCGCAGAGCACGCCGAGGACGCCGCCCTCGGCGCAGGACGGAACCATGCCCGGCGGGGGCGGCTCCGGGTAGAGGCAGCGGTAGCAGGGGCCGTGCTCGGACCAGAACACGGACGCCTGGCCGTCGAAGCGGTAGATCGAGCCCCAGACGTAGGGCTTGTTCAGCAGGACCGCGGCGTCGTTGACGAGATAGCGGGTGGCGAAGTTGTCCGTGCCGTCCACGATCAGGTCGTACTGGGAGAAGATGTCCATCACGTTGTCGGCTTCGAGCCGCTCCTCGTGAAGGACCACGTTGACCAGGGGGTTGATGCCCTGGACGGTCTCCTTGGCCGACAGGGCCTTGGACTTGCCGATGTCGCCCTGGCTGTGGATGACCTGGCGCTGCAGGTTCGACTCGTCGACCTCGTCGAACTCCACGATGCCGAGCGTGCCGACACCGGCGGCGGCCATGTACATCAGGGCCGGCGAACCGAGGCCGCCGGCGCCGACACAGAGCACCTTCGCGTTCTTCAGCCGCTTCTGCCCGTCCATCCCGACATCCGGGATGATCAGGTGGCGGGAGTACCTGCGGACCTCGTCGACGGTGAGCTCAGCAGCTGGCTCGACCAGGGGTGGCAGCGACACAGGAACCTCAACAATGCAGGTGGTCGGTTTCTACGTACTTCGACTACGTACGGTTGTTCTTGCCGTAACACTGCCACGCCCCCTCTCATTCCGAGATACCAGGTCCGATCCGCGAGACGATTTCGTCCCAGTACCTGGGCAGTGCCGCGAATGGGTCGCTTTGTCCGCGACCGTTCCCCGGACCCGCGCGACCGCCTCGGTCGGTGAAGAAGATCGTCCCCGCGCCCTGCCAGCGGGCGATGCGCATCGCCTCCTCCAGATGCGTGCGCGGGACGCCGTGCACGAAGTGCGCGAACCGGCCGGGCGGATAGTCGGCCGTCCACTCCGCCACCTGCGACCAGCGGTAGTCGCTCCACGCGCCCCGGAACGTCACCAGCTGGTCCCCCGTCTCGGCGTAGCCCGGGTACGGGTGCGTGTCGTGCCCCAGCACGACATGCCCGCCGCCCCTCCCCAGGAACGCCCGCAGGGTGCCGGTGAGCCGCCGCACGCCGGGCAGACCGGCGCGGTCGGCCGGACAGCGGTCGAGGTAGAAGCCGTCCACCCGGTACCAGTCGAGGAACGACCGGGCGTCGGCGAGCAGTTCCCCGAAGGGCCGGGCCCCGTGGGCGAGGTCGAGCTGCCCGAGGAGCCCGCCGCCCGCCGCCCGCACGGTGTCGACGGGCTCCCCGTCGCGCAGCGCGCGGGCCCGGGCGTTGCGCAGCCGGCCCGCCGCCTCCAGACAGTGCGGGTCGGGCCTGCTGCCGGGGCCGTTGTCGATGTTGAGGACCGCCCAGTGCAGCGGGGTGCCCGGGCGGGTCAGCTCCGCCCATTCGGCGGGCGCGAGCAGCGGGTGGGCGTAGCCGGGTACGCCGAAGCCGAGCCGGTCGGCGCCGCTGGCGCGGCGGGCGGTGCCGGTACTGGTCAGATACGGCACGCCGCCTCCATCCAGATGTCGGCCAGGGACTCCTCCAGGTTGATCCGGGGGCGCCAGCCGAGCCGGTCCCGGGCGGTGCGGACGTCGGCCTGCTGCCAGGCGCCGCAGCCGTCCGGGTACGGGGACGGGGTGGCCGAGAGGTGCTCGATGACCGACTCGGACGAGGTGCGGGGGGCGTGGATGGGGAGGCGCGCGGGGGGCGTGTCCAGCTCGTGGAGCGCGCCGGCGTATCCGGCGACCTTGGCGAGGACGGCCGCCGCGTCGCGCAGCCGGACGGCGCGGCCGGTGCCGATGTTGACGACGCCCTGCGCGGCGGAGAGGGAGGCGGCATGCACGGCCCGCGCCACATCGCGTACGTCGACGAAGTCCCGCTGCACCCCGAGGCCGCTGAGCTTCAGCTCGCCGTCGCCGGACTGCATGGTGCGGCGCATGGCCTCGGCGAGCCGGCCGAGCGGGGAGCCGGCCGGGGTCCCGGGACCGACCGGCGAGAAGACCCGCAGCACGACCGCGTCGAGGCCGGAGCCGAGGACGAGCTCGGTGGCGGCGAGCTTGCTGACGCCGTACGGGCCGCCGGGGCGCGGGATGGCGTCCTCGGCGGTGGAGGACCCTGGCTGGGAGGGCCCGTACTCCGAGGCGCAGCCGACCTGGACGAGGCGGGCGGTGCAGCGGCTGCGCCGCATGGCCTCGCAGACGGTGGCGACGGCGACGGTGTTGTGCCGGGTGAGGTCGCGGGCGCCGCCCCGGGTCGCGCCGGCGCAGTTGACGACGACGCCGGGATGCACGGCGTCGAGGAAGCGGGTGAGCGCTCCGGGGCTGCCGTTCGCGAGGTCGAACCGTACGTCGGCGTCGTCGCCGCGGCCGAGTGCGGTGAGGTGGACGGCGGGGTCGGCGAGCAGCCGGTCGGCCACGAACCGGCCGATGAATCCGTTGGCTCCGAGCAGCAGCACCCTCATCGCGCACCGCCTTGGGGCCGACGGCGGGCTGCCGGTGCGGGGGATTGCGGGGTCATGTCGGTGTCTCCTTGGGGAAGTTTCGTACGGTTCGGGTGGTGACGGCCCGCGGCGTCGGCTCCGCGGACCGGCTCGGGGGCCGCCTCAGGGGGCGGCGTGTGCGGACGCCCTGGAGAGGGCGAGGGTGGCGGTGATCAGCAGGCCGAGGGCGGCCGCGCCGCAGGCGAGCGCGGGGACGGCCCCGGCGCCCGCCGCTTCGACGAGGGCGTCGACCGGGCGGGCGACGGCGTGGAGCCCGGGCAGCCGGCCGGCCAGGATCAGGGCGGGGGCGGCGGCCTCGACCGCGCAGGCGGCGGCGAGTCCGGTGGCGGCGGGTTCGGGGAAACCGTGGACGGCCAACAGCCGGGCCAGCAGGAGCAGCAGCCCGAGGGCGGCGGCCCCGACCGGTGCGCCGCCGCTGCCGAGTCCCAGGCGGGCCAGGTACAGCAGCACGGCGAGCGTGCAGAGGAAGAGCGCGACGACGCCGAAGAGCAGGGGGCGCGCGCCGGCCGCGAACTCCTCCAGAGCGTGGCTGCCGTGCAGTCTGCGGTGGGCGGACAGGGCGAAGATGTGGGCGCACCAGGCGGCGGGCGCCACCGCCACGGCGAGCGCCGGCAGGGGTGCCGGGGTCAGCGTCCAGGGGCCTTCCGGGCCCCCGCTGAGGACTTGGTGCAACAGCGCGTCGCCGTACAGCACGTAGCCGAGCAGCCAGCAGACGCACAGGGCCGCGGTGCCGGAGAAGCGGGGCTCGGCGCGCAGCGGGCCGGTGCGCACGGCGAGGACGAGCACGACGAGCGTGAGCAGGGCCCCACCGCAGCCGATGGCGAGCCGTGCGTCGCCGCCGAGCAGCCCGTCGGTGAGCCGGAGAGCGCCGAACGTCGACAGGCAGGCGGCGCCCGGCAGCAGCGCCCGCAGGGTCCAGGCAGCGCGCGTGGTGACGTCGCGCGCCGGAGCGGGGCCCGTCGCGACGGACTCCCCCGCGACCGCGGGGACCCGGGCGAAGAGCTCCTCGGCGAGCGAGAACACGTCCCGGTGCCGGTAGCGGGCGGCGGTCCGGTCGGTGACCCCGTGCGCCTCAAGACCCGCGGCGATCTCCAGCGGATCGACGGCCCGCTCACACAGCTCCCGGTGCCGGTGCATGAGAGCCCGCACCGGATCGGCGGTCCCCCGCCGCCCGGCGACGGCCTTGCGCACGGCGGCGTTACGGGCGGCGTGCGGGTGAGCGGCGTGCGCGACCTCCGGGGGGCGTACGGGGGCGTGCGCGGGCGCTTCCGGCGAAGAACCGTTCACTGCGGAACCGGCGCGCGCGGGCGCGTCGGGCGAGGAGCCTTCCGCCATGGCACCGGCGTGCGCGGGCGCGCCTCCGGTGGTGTGCGCCGACTCCCCCGGCGCGCTCCCCTCAAGGGCGTCCTCGTGGCCCTCGCGGCTCATCGTCGTTCCTCCGTGCTGCTGTTCGGCCGGGCCCGTCGGCCCGTGGTCACGCATCGCTGCCCCCGGCGCCCGCCCAGCTCGGGGTGCGGCCGGCGCGTTCGTCCCCGTCCGGGACCGGCCAGTGGTCCCGGACGTGGGCTTCCGGCGGGGTGGCGAAGGGGCGCGGGGTGTCGTCGGCGGGCAGGAACCTCTCGCGCACCGGGGCCCGTGCGATCAGGTCCAGGTAGATCCCGCGGAAGGCGGCCAGGTTCTGCTCGACCGTGAAGAGCTCGAGCGCCCGGGCGCGCGCCGCCGCACCCAGGCGTGCACGGCGCGCAGGGTCGCGCAGGAGCGCGACGCACGCGTCCGCGAGCGCCCGGGGGTTGCGCGGCGGGACCACGAGGCCCGTGCCGCCGATGACCTCGACGACCGCGCCGACGTCCGTGGAGACCGTGGCCCGGCCGCAGAACATCGCCTCGACCAGGCTGATCGGGAAGCCCTCGACGACGCTGGAGAGCACCACGACGCCGCCGGCCCCGTACGCCTGGGCCAGGTCGGGCACCTCGGGTCCGCCGATCTCCTCGAAGGTGACCGGCCCCTCCCCGTCGCCCGCTGTCCGGTCGAAGTCGCCTGCGGGCTCGTCGGAGTCGCGCACGGTCCCGTCGGAGGCGCGCACGGGCCCGTCGAGGTCGCCCGCCGCCCCGTCGGAGGGGAAGAGCTGGGCGGCCAAGGTGCGGCAGCGCTCCAAGTAGGCGGCGCCCGCCGGGTCCTGGGCCGGGGCCCCGATGATCCGCAGCCGGGCCTCCGGCTCGGCGAGGCGCACCTCGGCGAAGGCGTGCAGCAGGGCGATCAGGTCCTTGGCGGGCTCGATGCGGCCGACCCAGACGAGCGTGTCGGGCCCGCCGTCGTCCTCGCTCTCGCCGAGCGCCGCGAACCGGGCGGACTCCATGCCGGGGTAGACGGTCCGCACCTTCGCGGGGTCGGCGCCGCACCGCTCCTGCCAGCGGCGGGCGTGGGTGTTGCCGGGGGTGACGAGCGCGGCCTGCCGGTAGACCTCGGTGGCGAGCAGCCCGTGGAAGTTGGCGAGGAGCGCCCGCACCGGTGCGCCGGCCGGGGCGCCGCCGGACGCGAGGTAGTGCGCCCGGACCCGCACGGCGTGCTCGGTGACCAGCAGCGGGACGCCGAAGAAGCGTTTGGCCAGCAGACCCGGGAGGGCGGCGACGCCGCCTGCCGTGGCATGGCAGAGGTCGACGGCTCCGAGGCCGTCCTCGTCGTACCAGTCGAGGGAGAGGGGGCGCAGCGCCCGGTCCAGTTCGGCGGTGAAGGCGAGGAGGTCGGCGACGGAGGCGGTCTGGACTGTGCGTCCGGTGCCGGGCGCCCGGCAAGCGGCCTCCAGGATGCGCACGGCCGTCTCGGAGCGCAGGGCGGCGGGCAGTCCGCCGTACTCGAAGGCGAGTTCGGCGAGTCCGTAGAGGCCGCGCGTGAACCGCTCGTCCGCGAGCCGGGACGCGGCGCCTTCCGTACGGGCGCCGGTCCCGGCGTCCGCCGTCTCGCCCCTGTCGCCGTCCGCCGCACCGCAGACCGCGGCCGCCAGGTCCGCGAAGCGGGTGGTGAAGAGGCGGCGTTCGCGCCGGGCGTAGGTCCGCGCGCCCCCTCCGGTGAGCAGCCGGGCGAGCGGCCCCCGGGGGGCGTGCAGGCCGAGGGTCTCCTCGTCAGCGGTCCACAGGGGCGCCGTCCGCACGCCGACGACCTGGGCCGGCAGCCGGACCCAGCCCTGCGCCTCCTGTTCGGCGGAGCGGCTGAGCGCGAAGAGGTCGAACTCGTGCTGCGCGAGCCCGCGTACCAGACGGTCGCACCAGAGTCTGGACTCACCGGTCGCGTACGGATAGCCACCGTCGGTGAGCAGTCCGATCCGCACGAGCACACCCCCGATCTCCCTTGTGAGCGGCCACCGTTGGATCGGCGACTCGCGGCGGGACGACCGTAAGCGGATACGCCGGTGGCGCGACGGACGGTTGTCCGTCGCGCCACCGAAAGGGGTGAACCGGCGTAACTTTCCCGCCCTGATAGCGTTCTGTCGCGCTATAGAGGCGGAGTGTCACCGAAAGAGTGGCTCACAAAGGCTGCTTGATACCCACTCAGCCCTCGGGATACACCCAGGGGTTGGGGCGGCATTTGATGCCGTTGAGGTCCAGCGTCTTGGTCTGCTGCTGCATGACCGGCGCGAGCGCGCCCTTCGTCCGGCAGCTCACATGGTTGTGGCCGAGCCGGTGGCCGACCTCGTGGTTGATCAGCATCTGCCGGTACGGGAACAGCTTGTCCGGGCCGAAGGTGGCGGAACCCTGGGCCCAGCGATAGGCGTTGATCATCACGCGCTCGGTGGCGGCCGAGTCGCAGGAGACGTTGTCCTCCATGGTGTCCAGGCCCGACTTCTCGCACCACTTCCCGGTCGTGCCGGGGCTCGCCAGGGTGATGACGAAGTCCGGCTTGCCCTCGGAGATCCGCTCGAAGGTCATGTCGCCGTCGTGCGCCCAGCTCCGGTCGTCGTTGAGGGTCTCCTGGACGGCCCTGGCGAACAGCTGCGCGTCCAGCCCGAGCCCCTTCTCGACGTCGATCCGGTAGCTGTGCTTCGTCCCCTTGCCGGGCGCCTTCGCGGTACCGGGCACGGTCTCGAACTTGCCCGAACCCGTCAGCGCCGGGGACAGCGGATAGGGCTTGGCCATCTTCTGTTCGTACGTCAGGGGCTTGACGGCCGCCTCGGGCGAAGGGGTCGTGCGGCCGTCCGAACGGGAGGCGTCGCCCTGCTCGTCCCGGTCGACACCCGCGGCCTGGGCGGCACCGCTCCCGGAGGTGCGGTCGTGGGCGACCTGGCCGGCCACGACGACCGCGAGCACGGTGGTCACCGCCGCAGCGGCGATGCCGGTGAACGTACGCCCCCGGCCGCCCTTGGAGTCCTTGGCCCGGACCGGGCCCGGCTCCGGTTCGGGTTCCTCGCCGCGCGGCGATTCCGGCTCGCGCGCGTCCCAGTCGGTGACGGAGCGGTACGGGTCCTCGGGCGCCCCGCTCCGCCGGCGCGAGGCGGGCGGCGCGCCGTCGAACGCCTCGACGAACTCGCGCCGCGGGCCCGGTATGAACGGCCGGGCGCCGGTGGCCTGCTGCTGGTTCGCGGGGTGCGGGACGCCGGGCCGGGCGCCGGGTGCGGGGGCGCGCGGGCCGGGTCCGCCGGGCGCGCGCATCGGGCCCGCGCCCCAGCCGCCGCCGGGTTCACGCTGTTCGGGGTGTCCGCCGCGCACCTCGGGGGCCCCGGGGAGGGGCCCGGCCGCGGGTCCGGCCTGCCGTCTGCGCCGTCCGGTGCCGACGGCGGGCCGGGCGGCCTCGCGCCCCGCCTCGTCCGCCTCGGTCTGCCCGGTCCCGGGCGCGCTGGGCGCAGGGCCCTTCCGGCTGTGTCGTCCCACGCCCTGGATCAGCTCCTGCCGCATTCGTCGAGCAATTCCCGGAACGCCTGGGCGACCGCCTCCGGGTACTCCATCATCGCCACGTGCCCGGCGTCGGGCAGTGTCAGCAGGCGCGCGTCGCGGAAGGCCGCGGACGCCCTGCGGGCCATCCGGAACGAGACGAGCTGGTCCCGTCCGCCGTACACCAGCTGGGTCGGCGCGAGCACCCGCTCGGCCTGACGCCACAGCCCGTGCTGTCCGCCCAACGTGTACGCGTCGACGATGCCACGGGCGGAACGCGCCATGGCGTCCCAGAAGTACGGCAGTTCCAGCCTGCGCTCCATTTCGGCCACCGCGTCGCGGAAGCCCGTGTCGGAGACCCGTGCCGGATCGCCGTAACAGAGTGCCATGACTCCGCGGGTGCGCTCCTCCGCGGTCCAGTCCCGGGTCAGCCGGGCGAACAGGGAGGCGACGCCCGGGAGTGCGAGCAGGGCGGTCGGGGCGGCCGAGCGCTGGACCCGGATCTCGGGGAGCGCGGGCGAGACGAGGGTGAGCGTGCGGACCAGGTCGGGGCGGACCGCGGCGACCCGGGTGGCCACCGCGCCGCCCAGCGAGTTGCCGAACAGGTGGACGGGGCCGCGTTCCTGGGCGTCCAGCAGGCGGATGACCGCGCGGGCGTGCCCGGTGACCGAGTAGTTGCCGTCGTCCGGGGGCGGCGAGTCACCGAAACCGGGCAGGTCGACGGCCTCGCAGTCGACCAGTTCCTCCAGGAGCGGCATCAGGGCCGTCCAATTCTGCGAGGAGCCGCCGAGACCGTGCACGAAGAGGGCGGGCGGCAGTCCGGGCCCCCGGGACGGCCGCGAACGGAGGGTGAGCGTCAGGCCGGGCAGTTCGACGGAGCGCAGCCGCTCCCCCTCCGCAACCCTGACGGTGCTCACCGTGGGGGCCACCGCTGCGGCGACGGCGCGGACTCCCGGCAGCTCGGTCGAAGACATGCGGCAATGTTACGAGATGATCACACCGGGGTTCATGTGTTCGCCGTCACACGATCGCATAGCGGCTTTACGGGGTACCTCATAGGCTCGAACCGAGGAAGGGAGTCACCATGACGGTCGACCCGAGGGACCCGGAGACCTTCGAGGACGTCCAGCCGGACGAACCCGACCAGGAGACGCCCGAGGCGGACGCCGCCGAGCAGCACGCGGACCTGCGTCCGGAGAGCGACGAACCGCTCACGGATCTCGACCGCGGCGGCGTCAGCGAGGCGGACGCGGCGGACCAGGCCCGCGTCGTTCCCCAGGATGAGGACGATTACCGCTGATACGTCCCGCTCTGCGCCCCGGGCCGGACAATCTGCGGCTACCGCACTCGTCCGGTCCGTGAAATTCTGCGTCCGCGCCGCGCATACCGGGGTTACCCAAAAGTACGATGTCGGTATGGCGCGGCACGTACGGAACCGCTGTGTCGGACCACGAATTTGGGAGGCGGCGTGACAGCCATCGAGCAGACCGAGGCGGCGCGCCCGCGGGGCACTCGCCTGCCCCGCCGCGCCCGACGCAACCAGCTGCTGGGAGCCGCGCAGGAGGTCTTCGTCGCGCAGGGCTACCACTCCGCGGCGATGGACGACATCGCGGAGCGCGCCGGAGTCAGCAAGCCGGTGCTCTACCAGCACTTCCCGGGCAAGCTGGAGCTCTACCTGGCCCTCCTCGACCAGCACTGCGAGTCGCTGCTCCAGGCGGTGCGCACGGCGCTTGCGTCGACCACCGACAACAAGCTGCGCGTGGCCGCGACGATGGACGCGTACTTCGCGTACGTGGAGGACGAGGGCGGCGCCTTCCGACTCGTCTTCGAGTCCGACCTGACCAACGAGCCCGCCGTGCGCGAGCGCGTGGACCGGGTCTCGCTCCAGTGCGCCGAGGCGATCTCCGACGTGATCGCGGGCGACACGGGCCTGTCCAAGGACGAGTCCATGCTCCTCGCGGTGGGCCTCGGCGGGGTGTCCCAGGTGGTCGCCCGGTACTGGCTGTCCAGCCGGTCGGCCATTCCGCGCGACACGGCGGTCCAGCTGCTCACCTCGCTGGCCTGGCGGGGTATCGCCGGCTTCCCGCTGCACGGCATCGATCAGCACTGACCGCCCGGCGGCCGCCCGTGTTCGCTGCGGGCGTGCCCCGGGGAGCCCTGACGAGTCCCCTCAGCGGGCTAATGTGTGCTGCGTACGGCGCGGCTCACCGCGCAGGGACTGACCGTCGGAGGGACATAGCCGTGGAGGTCAAGATCGGGGTGCAGCACACGCCCCGGGAGATCGTTCTGGAGAGCGGGCTTTCCGCCGAAGAGGTCGAGAGCGCGGTGTCCGAGGCGCTCGCCGGCAAGGCGGCGCTGCTCAGCCTCACGGACGAGAAGGGCCGCAAGGTCCTCGTGCCGGCCGACCGGATCGCCTACGTGGAGATCGGCGAGCCCAGCACGCGACGGGTCGGGTTCGGCGCGCTCTAGGGCGTACGGACGCGGAGACCGCGGAGCGGCCCGGTGGGGATTCCCCGCCGGGCCGCTTCTCTTCGTTCTGCCGCCGGTGCTGTGGCCCGGCTGTGCGTCGGCTGGGCGAAGCCTGTGCGCCGAAGGGTTGTGACCGGTCACTCACGGGTAGTACGAGCAGGACAGAAGCGCCCGTTCCGTATACCTGCGAGGTGATCGTCCGTGATGGTGGAAGTGTTGAGCGCCGTCGTGCTCGGAGCAGTCCTCTCCTGGGCGGCACTGCGCTCACTGCCGGGCCGCCTCCCCGCCCGCCTGACCGTGTTCGGTACGGGGGCGCTCGGGGCCGTCTTCGGCGCGTCCCTGATGCACTCGGTGCTGGGGCCGGACCACGAGGCGGCCACCGTGGTCGGCGCCGTGCTCATCGCCGCCGTCACGGTGTCCCTGCTGATCCGGCCGCGCAGCCGCCGGCTGAACCGGTCGGCCGCCGCCTGACACCGGCTGCCGGGAAAAGCCCTACGCGGCGAGCCCCAGGGCGGCCATGCGCTTGGTGTGCGCCTCGGTGATCCGGGAGAACATCCGGCCGACCTCCGCCAGGTCGAAGCCGTCGGCGACCCCGCCGACCAGCATCGTCGACAGCGCGTCCCGGTCCGCGACCACACGCTGCGCCTGCGAGAGCGCCTCGCCCATCAGCCGCCGCGCCCACAGCGCCAGCCGGCCGCCGACCCGCGGGTCGGCCTCGATCGCGGCGCGCACCTTCTCGACGGCGAAGTTGCCGTGGCCCGTGTCGTCGAGCACGGCGAGGACCAGGGAGCGGGTGTCGGAGTCGAGCCGGGCCGCGACCTCCCGGTAGAAGTCACTGGCGATCGAGTCGCCGACGTACGCCTTGACCAGGCCCTCCAGCCAGTCGGAGGGAGCGGTCTGGCGGTGGAAGTCGTCGAGCGCCCGGGCGAACGGCTCCATGGCGGCGGTCGGCTCCACCTCGATGGCCGTGAGCCGCTCGGTGAGCTGCTCGAAGTGGTGGAACTCGGCGGACGCCATCTTCGCCAGCTCCGCCTTGTCGCCCAGGGTCGGCGCGAGCTTGGCGTCCTCCGCGAGCCGCTCGAAGGCCGCGAGCTCCCCGTAGGCGAGCGCGCCCAGCAGATCGACGACAGCGGCCCGGTACTGCGGCTGCGCGGACGCGGTGGCCCAGTCCTGGTCGGCGATCCGGGTCGTCGCGGGGGTTTCAGTGGCGTTGTCAGGCGTCTCCATGCAGCGCAGAATAGCCCGCCCCGACGGGAGCCGAAGGGTCCGGCCGTCGACCCACGTCACACCGATCCGACGAATTCACCCAACACAGATGCGCGGATCCGGGGTACAGTGGTAATGCGCTTACTGAGCACTTTGCATCTGCTCGTGGCGCGAAATTGAATGAGGATGCCCGGTCGGTGGCCCGATCGGCTCCGACCCGACAGCCCTCCACGCGGTGCGTGCACACGTACGACCGCAGATGAGGGGCCCCCTCAGCGGCACGAGCGCTCGAGCGACGGCAGTGGTCCCGCGCCACCCGGCACATCCGCCGGATGACCAACCCCGGCACGGTACGACCCCCTTCGTTCGCCTCGGACCGCGTCTCACAGAAGAGGCAGCACCCTGACTACGTTCCGAGACCTCGGGATTCTTTCCGAGACGGCCGAGGCCCTTGAGGCCGTCGGCATCACGTCCCCCTTCCCCATCCAGGAGCTCACGCTCCCCGTGGCCCTCTCCGGCTCCGACGTCATCGGCCAGGCCAAGACCGGCACCGGCAAGACGCTCGGCTTCGGGCTGCCGCTCCTTGAGCGCGTCACCGTCCTCGCCGACGTCGAGGCGGGCCGCGCGAAGCCGGAGGAGCTCACCGACTCCCCGCAGGCCCTGATCGTCGTTCCCACCCGCGAGCTGTGCCAGCAGGTCACCAACGACCTGCTCACCGCCGGCAAGGTGCGCAACGTCCGGGTCCTCGCGATCTACGGCGGCCGTGCCTACGAGCCCCAGGTCGAGGCCCTCAAGAAGGGCGTCGACGTGATCGTCGGCACCCCCGGCCGGCTGCTCGACCTCGCGGGCCAGCGCAAGCTGGACCTCTCCGAGGTCCGCGCGCTCGTCCTCGACGAGGCCGACGAGATGCTGGACCTGGGCTTCCTGCCCGACGTCGAGCGCATCATCACGATGCTGCCGGCCAAGCGGCAGACCATGCTGTTCTCGGCCACCATGCCGGGCGCGGTCATCTCGCTCGCGCGCCGCTACATGTCGCAGCCGACGCACATCAACGCCACCTCGCCCGACGACGAGGGCACGACCGTCAAGAACACGGCGCAGTACGTCTACCGCGCCCACTCGATGGACAAGCCCGAGATGGTCTCGCGCATCCTCCAGGCCGAGGGCCGCGGACTCGCGATGATCTTCTGCCGCACCAAGCGCACCGCGGCCGACATCGCGGAGCAGCTGGAGCGGCGCGGCTTCGCCTCCGGCGCCGTCCACGGCGACCTCGGCCAGGGCGCCCGCGAGCAGGCGCTGCGCGCCTTCCGCAACGGCAAGGTCGACGTGCTGGTCTGCACCGACGTCGCCGCCCGCGGTATCGACGTCGAGGGCGTGACCCACGTCATCAACTACCAGTCGCCCGAGGACGAGAAGACCTACCTGCACCGCATCGGCCGAACCGGCCGCGCGGGCGCCAAGGGCATCGCGATCACGCTGGTCGACTGGGACGACATCCCGCGCTGGCAGCTGATCAACAAGGCCCTGGACCTGAAGTTCCCGGACCCGGTCGAGACGTACTCGACCTCCCCGCACCTGTACGAGGACCTCGACATCCCGGCCGGCACCAAGGGTGTCCTGCCGCGTGCCGAGCGCACCCGCGCCGGTCTCGGGGCCGAGGAGATCGAGGACCTCGGCGAGACGGGCGGCCGCGGCCGCAAGTCCGCCGCCCCGGCCCCCGCCGCCCGTGAGGAGCGCGCCCCGCGCACGCCGCGGCAGCGCCGTCGCACCCGTGGAGGCTCGTCGGTCGAGGAGGGCGCGGCCACCGTGCCCGCGCCGGCCGCCGAGGCAGACGCCGACCCGGCCGACGCCCCGCGAACCCCGCGCCGCCGTCGGCGCACCCGGGTCGGTGCGGCGGAGGTCGCCGCCGAAGCCGCGGTCGCCGTGGCCGAGGCCCCCGTGGCCGTGCAGCCCGAGCCGGAGGCCGAGGCCGCGCCGGAGAAGCGCACCCGGAGCCGGGCCGCCAAGCCCAGGACGGAGGCCGTGGCCGCCGAGGTCGTCGTCGATACCGCGACCGCCGAGGCCGCGACCACCGAGGCCGAGGCCAAGCCGCGTCGCCGCCGCGCCCGCGCCGCCAAGCCGGTGGCCGAGGAGGCCGCGTTCCAGGCCGCGCCGGTCGCCGAGCCGGAGGCGCCCGCCGTGACCCGGCCGCGCCGTCGCCGGGTGATCAAGCCGGTCGAGGACGAGGTCGACTTCCAGATCGCGCCGATCTCCGAGCCCGAGCCGGTGCGCCGCCGTACGCGTACGGCGGCCAAGCCGAAGACGGAGGCCGTGGCGGAGACCGCGACCGCCGAGGGCGAGGCCAAGCCGCGCCGGCGCCGCGCACCGCGCGCGACCGCGAAGGCCGAGGGCTGAGCGGACCAGGCACCACCTGACGGGCGGCCCCGGGGATTTTTCCCCGGGGCCGCCCGTCGTCCGTCGTCCGTCGTCCTCCAGAGATCCCCGAGCGCCGTCCTCCGCGCCACGAATTAACCTCGTCCCATGAGCAGGCCACCCACCTTCATCCCGCCCTCCTGCGCCCGGGCCCGCGCACTGCCCACGGCGCGCGGCGAGTTCGCCGTGCTGGACGCGGCCCCCACCGGCACGCCACGCGGCACCGCGCTCCTCGTGCCCGGCTACACCGGCAGCAAGGAGGACTTCATCGCCCTGCTGGAACCGCTCGCGGAGGCCGGATACCGCGCCGTCGCCGTGGACGGGCGCGGGCAGTTCGAGAGCGCAGGGTCGGACGACCCCGGGGTGTACGCGCAGGACGAGCTGGCCCGTGACGTGCTCGCGCAGGCCGCCGCGCTCGATGCGGGCGCGGTGCACCTGCTGGGGCACTCGCTGGGCGGGCAGATCGGCCGCGCGGCCGTCCTGCTCGACGCCACGCCGTTCCGTTCGCTGACCCTGATGTCCTCCGGGCCCGCCGAGGTCGTGGAGGCACAGCAGGTCAAGCTGAAGCTCCTCGGTGACGCGCTGGCGACCATGACCATGGACGACGTCTGGGCCGCGATGCGCGCGTTCGATCCGCCGGCCGAGGCGGAGACGGACGGCGAGGATCTGCGGCGGCGCTGGCTGGGCCACCACCCGGCCCAGCTGATCGCGACGGGCCGTCAGCTCGCCACGGAACCGGACCGGGTGGCCGAGGTCGCCGCGGCGGGGCTGCCGGTGCACGTCGTCTCCGGTGAGGCCGACGACGTCTGGCCGGTGCCGGTGATCGACGAGATGGCCGTACGCCTGGGGGCGCGCCGGACCCGGATCGAGGGGGCCGAGCACTCCCCCAACACGGACCGGCCGCAGGAGACCGCCGCTGCGCTCGTCGCCTTCTGGGACGGCCTTTAGCGGTTCCGCGTAACCCCCGCGCCGCCTTCAGTACTGCGCCTGGAGGTGCTGCCAGAAGCCGTCGCGCAGGGCCCGCCGCAGTGGTGGGTGGCCGCGCAGGGAGCGCTGGAGGAGGCGTTCGGCCTCGTGCAGCAGGTCCTGGTCGACCGAGCCCGGCAGGAAGGGGTGGCCGGGCAGCAGGTCGGCCAGCGATTCCCGGCCGCGCGCGGCGAGCCAGGCCGCCGCGATCTGCGCGCCGACGAACTGGACGTCCTCGCGGGAGGGTGCGGGGGCGTCCTCCTCGTACGTGGTGACGGCGCGCCGGGTCACGTACGGGCGGCAGAAGTCCAGGTCGAAGGTGCGCTGGCTGTCCACCTCCCAGAGCAGCGGCTCCGCCTGGTTGCGGCCCTCGCCCGCCTCGATGCCCCACAAGTGGACCCGGGCGCCGTAGCCCTGCGCGGCCTCGACGGCGGACACCAGGTCCTCGTCGCCGCCGACGAGCGCGGCGTCGCTGATGGCGCGGTGGCGGGCGAGCGACTCCAGGTCGGTGCGGATGAGGGAGTCGACGCCCTTCTGCTGGTTGTTGGCGTTGAGGTTGCCGAGCCTGACCTTGACGTCGGGGAGTTCGGCGATGGTCTGCTGCTCGGTGGTGTGGATACGGCGCCGGGCCCCGTCGTACCAGTACACGCGCAGCAGTCTGCTGTCCGCGAAGATGGTGCGGGCCTTGTCGATGAACGCCTCGATCAGCCCTTCGGCGTCGAGGTCGAAGGAGCGCCGGTCCTCGGTGCCGGTGACGAGCAGCCCGGCGGCGGCGTACACATAACCGGCGTCCACGAAGATCGCGTGGGTGGAAGGGGTCTTCGAGACCTCGGCGAGGACGCGTTCGAGCAGGGCGTTGGTGCGGTCGAGACGCTCGCCGATCTCCGCGACGTTCATGCGGGTCCCGTCGCGCTGCCGGTCGTGCGGAGAAGCCTGATTACCAGTGGGTAGTTAGACATCCAAAAAATTTCCTTAGCGTAGGGAATGTTTGCAGGGGGCAAGTCGTTGTCACCATCGTGGGGCGCTCGACACGTATGCCTGGCGCTCCTCATCCTCGCGGACGGGACACCGTCCGCCCAGTAGTTCTCCAGCAGGAGGATCAGACGAAGGGAAGCCCTATGCGCTTCGAGATCATGCGACTCGACGACGTCGACGGTACCGCCGTGGACAGCACCGTCGTGGACGCCGCCTCCGTCAACCGGATCGTGCAGCAGGCCGCCGCCACGGGCCAGCGCATCTATATCCGACCGGCCGAAAGCCCGGCTTCATAACACCTTGCCGATGTGAGTTGCCGTCGTAACGAAGACGAAGCGCCCCCGTACGGAACGTCCGTGCGGGGGCGCTGCTGCGTCCGGAGGCGTCAGGTGCCCTGGATCACCTGGGTGACGCCGTTGATGATCTGCTGCACGGCGATGGCGGACAGCATCATGCCCGCCAGCCTGGTGACGAGGACGACGCCGCCGTCCTTGATGACGCGGATGATCAGCAGCGAGTAGCGCATGGTCAGCCAGAGCACGATGTGCATGGCGAGGATCGCCGTCCAGACGGAGACCTGGCTCGCCGCGCTGTCGGCGTGCTGCACGGCGAGGATCACCGAGACGATCGCGCCGGGCCCGGCCAGCAGCGGCATGCCGAGGGGCACGAGGGCGACGTTGACGTCCTTGGTCTGCGTCGGCTCGTCGGTCTTGCCGGTCAGCAGGTCGAGCGCGATGAGCAGCAGGAGCAGACCGCCGGCGATCATCAGCGCGGGGACGGAGACGTGCAGGTAGTCCAGGATCTGCTGGCCGAGCACGCCGAAGACGGCGATGACGCCGAAGGCGACGGCGACGGCCTGGAGCGCCATCCGGCGCTGCACCTTGGCGGGGCGGCCCGCGGTGAGGGCGAGGAAGATCGGAGTGATTCCGGGCGGATCCATAATCACAAAAAGCGTGAGAAAAAGGGATCCGAAGACAGCGACGTCGAACACGGGTGAGCCTTGCGGGAGAGAGCGGGCATGCGGTGGGTGGCCGCGGGGAAGGGGCGCACCGCCGCGCCGCCCGGAGGTGCCGGACGGCGGCGGGGTGTACTGGTGAACGAGCGGGTGAGGACCCGGTGGCCGTTACGGGGCGGCGGGTCCGCCGGCGCCCGGCACCGGGAAGGCTCCCGTGGCGCGCCGGGTGATCTCGCCGTAGATCTCGGGGTCGGTGGTGTACGCGCCGAGCTCCACGGTCTTGCGGGTGCCGTGGTAGTCGCTGGAGCCGGTCGTCAGCAGCCCGAGCTCGCGGGCGAGCGCGCGCAGCCTGGTCCGGGCCGGCTCGTCGTGGTCCATGTGGTCGACCTCGATGCCGTCGAGCCCGGCGGCGGCCAGCTCGGCGATCCGTGCCTCCGTGACCGTACGCCCGCGTTTGACGGCGGCCGGGTGGGCGAAGACGGTGACACCGCCCGCGGCCTTGACGAGCCGGATCGCGTCGAAGGGGTCCAGCTCGTGCTTCTCCGCGTACGCGCGTCCGCCGTCGCCGAGCCACTCGGGCGTGAAGGCGTCGGACACGGTCGGGACGAGGCCGAGCTCCACGAGGGCGGTGGCGACGTGCGGCCGGCCGACCGAGCCGTCGCCGGCGATGCGGGCGACCTGCTCCCAGGTGACGGGGACGCCCAGCTCCTGGAGCTTGCGGACCATGGTGCGGGCGCGCGGCACCCGGTCGTCGCGCACCAGCTCGCGCTCGCGGGCGAACTCGGGCTCGTCCGGGTCGAAGAGGTACGCCAGCATGTGCAGGCCCACGCCGTCGACGCGGCAGGACAGCTCGGCGCCCGTGACGAGGGTGAGCCCTTCGGGCAGGGCTGCGAGGGCTTCGGCGTGCCCGCGCACGGTGTCGTGGTCGGTGAGGGCGACGACGTCGAGGCCCGCGGCGGCGGCGCCCAGCACCAGCTCGGCGGGGGTGTCCGTGCCGTCCGACGCGGTGGAGTGGGTGTGCAGGTCGATGCGCACGACTCGGACTCCAGTGCTCGCGGCGGGCGGGGGGGCACCCCAGGATAACCGGCGCGCGGGCTTGATCCGGACGGCGCGAAGGTCCCGTCAGGGCCCCGTCAGCAGGCGAGGGGTCAGCGCGCCGCAGGGCACCAGGTCGACCTCTCCCCCGGCGTCGCGCAGGTCCGTCAGCACCAGCTCGTCGTACATGAGCAGCCCGGACTGCTCGGGCCACACGATGGCCCAGAGCCACAGGCCGCACGCCTCGCCGGCGAAGACGGCCCGGTCCGCGGGGGCGTCCTTGACGTGCCAGAGCGGGGTGGGGCGGCCGGCGGCGAGCACCTTGGAGTCAGGGGGCCCGTCCACTCGCAGCGAGGGCCCGGGGTCGGGGCCGTCGATGCCCGCGTACCGCGCGCCGAGCCCGACGCCCAGCTCCTCCGCGACGAGCAGCAGCTCGCCCATCCCGCCGAGCGGGCCGGGTCCGGAACAGGCGACGGCGGTGGCGCGGCCTCCGGTGCGGTCGTCACCGGCGCAGGCCACGCCCGTGAACAGCCAGCCCACCGGGAGCGGCCAGGGCATCCACACGGGTACCTGGGCCCGGTGCACCACCACGCCGAGCGCCTCGACGCTCGGCGGGACGACCGGCTGGAGCGGGTGCACCCCGCCGTGGACATCGCACTGCCAGGAGTCGGCGAAGAGCCCGGGCGCCCTGACCCGGCCTCCGCACTTCGGGCAACTTGGTTCGCCCCTCATACCGACCAACGGTCCTCTCCGGCCGTCGCCGCGTCAAGGACGATCACCCTCGCGCGGCGCGCACCCAGGACCCTCTACCCCGGCACCGTCCGGCCACCGGGTCCCTGTCGGCCAATTTAGATGTAACTTGCATTCATTAGGTTCTCTAACTTATTCTGTGCATAACGCATCGATCCAGTGGAGAGGGAGAGGTCCCATGCCGTCAGAGGCAGTACCGGGAGAGGATCCGTTCAACCAGGAGCCGGTCAGCATCCTGCGCCAGCCGAAGGCCGTCTGGGCCACGGCGGGCGCTTCCGTCGTCGCGTTCATGGGCATCGGCCTGGTGGACCCGATCCTGCCGTCCATCGCCAAGGGCCTGGACGCGACGCCGAGCCAGGTGTCGCTGCTCTTCACCTCGTACTTCCTGATCACCGCCGTCGCGATGCTGGTGACCGGCTTCGTCTCCAGCCGCATCGGCGGCCGTAAGACCTTGCTGGCCGGACTCGCGCTCGTGGTGGTCTTCGCGGCGCTCTCCGGCACCTCCTCGTCCGTCGCCGAACTGGTCGGCTTCCGGGCCGGCTGGGGACTGGGCAACGCGCTGTTCGTCTCGACCGCGCTCGCGGTGATCGTCGGCGCGGCGGCCGGCGGCAGCTCTGCGGCGATCCTGCTGTACGAGTCGGCGCTCGGGCTCGGCATGGCGTGCGGGCCGCTGCTCGGCGCCCTGCTCGGTGACGCCAGCTGGCGCTACCCGTTCTTCGGGACGGCCGCGCTGATGGCGATCGGCTTCGTCTGCATCACGGCGTTCCTGAAGGAGCAGCCGAGGCCCGCCCGCAAGACCTCGCTGCTCGACCCCGTCAAGGCCCTCGGCCACGGCGGGCTCGCCTCCGTCGCCGCCTCCGCGTTCTTCTACAACTACGCGTTCTTCACGATCCTGGCGTTCACCCCGTTCGTGCTGGACATGACGCCGTACAAGTCCGGTGCCGTCTTCTTCGCCTGGGGCCTGCTGCTCGCGGTGTTCTCGGTGCTCGTCGCGCCCCGGCTGCAGCAGCGGTTCGGATCGCTGAAGGTGCTCGGCGCCTCGCTCGTGCTGCTCGCCGCCGACCTGGTCGTCCTGGGCTACGGCAGCCACACCACGGCCATCGTCTGCACGATCGTGTCCGGCGCACTGATCGGCATGAACAACACCGTCTACACGGAGCTGGCCCTCGGCGTCTCGGACGCGCCGCGCCCGGTGGCGAGCGCGGGCTACAACTTCGTCCGCTGGTTCGCCGCCGCCGCGGCGCCCTACCTGGCCCCGAAGATCGAGGAGTGGAGCAACATCCACATCCCGTTCGTGGTCGCCGCCGCCGCCTCGGTCCTGGGCGCCGTCGTGGTCTGGGTACGGCGCTCCGCGCTCACCCACGAGGCGGAGGAGCTGGAGCCGAAGCACGCCACGGAGGACGGCGTCACGGTCTTCGCCAACTGACGCCGTCAGTCCAGATTCACGGATTGCCGCAGGGGGTCGCGCAGGTCGGTCCCCTGCGACAGCCATTTCTCCTGCAGTTCCTGCGCCCCCCGGACCCGCTTCCAGGCAGCCTCGTTGTGCGTCATCGGCAGCAGCGGCAGGAAGCGCACGGGCTCCAGCGTCCCGTCCAGCTCCAGGTCCTCGACCAGCCCCCCGCTCTCCGCGACCAGCACCGAGGTGAAGGGCGCGCCCGGCCACAGCGGCTCGCCGACGTCCAGCGACGCCCCCGGCGCCACGATCAGCCCCTCCACCTGCGGCGAGGCCGCGAGCACCGCGAGCTTGCGCAGCACCTGGTCGGTGTCGGCGAGCCCGCCCCGTACCGAGAGCACCAGTTCGGCACGGGGGCCCTTCAGCGGGTCGGCCACGACGGCGGTCGGGTCGGACATCGGCCGGTCGGACATGCCGAGCGTGGCGTACCGCACGATGTCCCCGTCGATGAACCGGAGCACCTCGATCCGGTCCGTCCCGAGAAACGTCACTGCCGCGCGCGCGTCCGGTTCGCCCAGGGCCGTCCGCAGACGCGCCTCGACCAGAGCAAGAATTTCTGCCATGCGGTGAGCATAGGTCGCGTATGGAACGGGCAAAGTAAGGGATTGGCCCTGTAACGGCTGCTAGCCTGGGGCGTCGGCCGGGACAGCACGCAGAAGCGTCGCTCTCAAGTCCCGGACTACGTCGTCCCTCACGGGGGACCGGCTGGAGGAGGTGGGGCTGCGGTGGATCCGAGTCGATCGTGCAGTACCAACCGCTCTTCCGCCGAACGCCTCTCCGCGTGATCTGACACCCGGTCGGGCCCACGGCATGTCGCATGACGGAAGAGCACGTCTTTTTGCCTGTCTGTAGCGAACGCCGTCATCGTGCCGCCGCGGTGCCGCCCGCTTTGCGGATGTGAGTCCACGTCCCCATTCCGGGCTGTTCCAGGCTCCCGACGACGGCCCTCCGTGAAGGAGCCAGCCATGTCGATGATCCGTGACCTGCGCGCCGTCGTGCGCCCCTCCCTGCGCAAGCCCGCCCCCCTGCACAACAGCTACGACACGACCCGCGACCCGTCCGCCTCCAGCGCGGTCGTCGACTGCGCGGTCTACCGCGACGGCCGCCGCCTCCCCGAGACGGAGGGCACCTGCCGCACCCCGCGCGAGGCGATGCTCCAGGTCCGTGAAGACGGCGGCTTCGCCTGGATCGGCCTGCACGAGCCGACCGAGGAGGAGTTCGCCGGCATCGCCCGGGAGTTCGGGCTGCACCCGCTGGCAGTGGAGGACGCGGTCCACGCCCACCAGCGCCCGAAGCTGGAGCGGTACGACGACACCCTGTTCACCGTCTTCAAGACCATCCACTACGTCGAGCACGCCGAACTGACCGCGACCAGCGAGGTCGTGGAGACCGGCGAGGTCATGTGCTTCACCGGCCGGGACTTCGTCATCACCGTCCGCCACGGCGGCCACGGCTCGCTGCGCGCCCTGCGCCAACGCCTGGAGGACGACCCCGGGCTGCTCGCCAAGGGCCCGTCAGCGGTGCTGCACTCCCTCGCGGACCACGTCGTCGACGGGTACATCGCGGTGGCGGGAGCCGTGCAGGACGACATCGACGAGGTGGAGATCGAGGTCTTCTCCACGCCGGACAAGGGCAGTTCGCGCGGGTCGGACGCCGGACGGATCTACCAGCTCAAGCGTGAGGTACTGGAGTTCAAGCGGGCCGTCTCCCCGCTGCTGCGCCCGATGCAGCTGCTGAGCGAGCGCCCTATGCGGCTGATCGACCCGGACATCCAGAAGTACTTCCGGGACGTCGCCGACCACCTGGTGCGCGTCCAGGAAGAGGTCATCGGCTTCGACGAGCTGCTGAACTCCATCCTCCAGGCCAACCTGGCGCAGGCGACCGTCGCACAGAACGAGGACATGCGCAAGATCACGTCCTGGGCGGCCATCGTGGCCGTACCGACGATGATCTGCGGGGTCTACGGCATGAACTTCAAGCACATGCCGGAGGTGGGCTGGACGTACGGCTATCCGACGGTGATGGGCTTCATCGGCGTGGTCTGCTTCTCCATCCACCGCATGCTCAAGCGCAACGGCTGGCTCTAAGCTCTGCCTCATGACTGCTGCTGACACTCTGCTCGGGACGGCCCTCGTCGAGGAGGCCACAAAGAAGTCGGGCCTCATCTGGGTGCGCGGCACCGGTCCGGCGCGGGCGCTGTGGCACGTGTGGCACGAGGGCGCCGCCCACCTCGTCGGCGACGGCCCCGGCGAGCAGCCGCTGCCCGCCGGGCTCACCGAGGGCGCCACCGCCGAGGTGACCGTCCGCAGCAAGGACAAGGGCGGCCGCCTCGTCGCCTGGTCGGCCGCGGTCGCCGTGCTCGCCCCGCGCTCCGAGGAGTGGGAGGCCGCCGTCGCCGAGCTGAAGGGCAAGCGGCTGAACGCGCCGGACGCGGAGCGGATGACGGACCGCTGGGCGCGCGAGTGCCGGGTCGTCCGGCTCACGCCCCTCGACGCGCGCACCGAACTGCCCGACACCTCCGGGGCGGCCGCGCCGCTGCCGACGACGGCGACGACCCGGCTGCCGGTCCCGGCGGGCCTGCCGCGCCTGCTCAAGCGCTCGCTGCGTAAGTAGAGGCGACCTAGGACGACGTCTTGGGAAGCTGCTTGCCGTAGTCGACGGTCTCGTCCTCGGCCGGGGCCTTCAGCGTGAAGTCCTTGCCCCAGTCGGCGAGCGTGATCACGCCTCCGCCGCCGGCCCGGGCGAAGCGCAGCGGATACGGCGTGCCCTCGAGCGACACGTCGAGCGCTCCGCCCGAGCCCTCGCCGCCCATGATGCGTACCGTGCGCACCCCGCCGGCCTCACCGCGGTCGCCCTTGGTGAGCTCGCCGTGCAGCGTGAGCATCCCGTCGAGCAGCACCTTCTTGTCGGTGAAGCCGCTGAGCTGCTTGTACGTGGGGTCGTCCTGGGGGACCTTGACGTACTTGTCCTCCAGCTTGTCCGCCGCGGCCGCCCCGCCCTTGCCGTCCCCGCCGTTCTCGTCGTGGCTCCAGAAGCCGGCGTCGGCCTTGAGGTACAGCTCGTCACCGATCCGCAGCAGCGTGAAGGCACTGTTCTTCGAGGTGACGGAGCCCGCGCCGCCCTTGTTCTTGAGCCGCATGTCGATCTTGTACGTGCCGCCCTTGCTGACCAGCGTCCCGGCGAGGCGCACAGCGTCCGCGGAGTCCACCGCGGCCTGCGCCTTCTTCTCGATCTCCGGCGCGGACAGCTTGCCCAGGCCGTTGGTCCCCTTGTCCGGGTCCTCGCCCCCGCACGCGGTGAGGGCCGCGGTCAGCCCCGCGCAGAGCACGAGGGCGAGGCACGCGGTCCGGCGGCGGGTACGGACGGCCGGGGCGGAAGAGGTCACAGGGCGCACTGCCTCTCGTCTCCATGGTGGGGGGTGGCAGACGGCAGCGTACCCGGGTGGCCTACGCCAATGGGCCCAGAGCCGTACGGACGGTCCGCCGGGGCGGTCCGCGAGGGTACGGGCTAGCCTGATCACGTCATAACAGTGCAATAACTGTCGGAAGCGGGCGGCCGGGCGCGGTCCGGAACCAACGAGGAGGCGCAGGGATGACACCCGTCACGCCCCGGGTCTTCGTCTCGCACCTGTCGGGTGTGCCCGTCTTCGACCCCAACGGCGACCAGGTGGGACGCGTGCGCGACCTGGTCGCGATGCTGCGCGTCGGAGGCCGTCCGCCCCGGCTGCTCGGCATGGTCGTCGAGGTGGTGAGCCGGCGGCGGATCTTCCTGCCGATGACCCGGGTGACGGGCGTGGAGTCGGGGCAGGTGATCACCACCGGTGTGGTCAACATGCGGCGCTTCGAACAGCGGCCCACCGAACGCCTGGTGCTCGGCGAGTTCCTCGACCGCCGGGTGCGCCTGGTGGAGACGGACGAGGAGGTCACCATCCTGGACGTGGCGATCCAGCAGCTGCCCGCCCGCCGGGACTGGGAGATCGACAAGTACTTCGTCCGCAAGGGCCGGGGCGGGGCGCTGCGCCGCAAGGGCGAGACGCTGACCGTCGAGTGGTCGGCGGTGAAGGGCTTCTCGCTGGAGGAGCACGGACAGGGCGCCGAGTCCCTGGTGGCGACCTTCGAGAAGCTGCGCCCCGCCGACGTAGCCAATGCCCTGCACCACCTGACCCCCAAGCGCCGGGCGGAGGTCGCGGCCGCGCTGGACGACGACCGGCTCGCCGACGTCCTGGAGGAGCTGCCCGAGGACGACCAGGTCGAGATCATCGGCAAGCTCCAGGAGGAGCGGGCGGCGGACGTCCTGGAGGCGATGGACCCGGACGACGCGGCCGACCTGCTCTCGGAGCTCCCCGAGGAGGACAAGGAGCGGCTGCTGACGCTGATGCGCCCCGGCGACGCGGCGGACGTGCGGCGGCTGATGTCGTACGAGGAGCGCACCGCGGGCGGCCTGATGACGACGGAGCCGGTCATTCTGCGCCCGGACGCCACGGTCGCCGACGCGCTCGCCCGGGTCCGCCAGTCGGACCTGTCCCCGGCGCTCGCCGCGCAGGTGTACGTGTGCCGCTCGCCGGACGAGACGCCGACGGGCAAGTACCTGGGCACGGTGCACTTCCAGCGGCTGCTGCGCGATCCGCCGTTCACTCTGGTCAGTTCGCTCCTGGACAGCGACCTGGTGCCGCTGCCGCCTGACACCCCGCTGTCGGTGGTGACCAGCTACCTTGCGGCGTACAACCTGGTCTCGGTGCCGGTGGTGGACGAGAGCGGCTCGCTGCTCGGCGCGGTGACCGTCGACGACGTGCTGGACCACCTGCTGCCGGAGGACTGGCGGGAGACCGACTTCCACGGCCGTGAGGGGGTGCTCCGTGACCGGTGACGACCGCGCCCGCGCGTCGAACGGCTCGACCGCGCTGACCCGCACGCCGCGCAACCGGCTCGACCAGCCGAAGGCGCCGCGCCGCAGGCTGCTGCCCGAGTACGACCCCGAGGCGTTCGGCCGGTTCTCGGAGCGCATCGCGCGCTTCCTGGGCACCGGCCGGTTCATCGTCTGGATGACGCTGATCATCATCGTGTGGGTGGCGTGGAACATCTTCGCCCCGCCGAACGTGCGGTTCGACGAGTACCCGTTCATCTTCCTGACCCTGATGCTCTCGCTCCAGGCCTCGTACGCGGCCCCGCTGATCCTGCTCGCGCAGAACCGGCAGGACGACCGGGACCGGGTCACGCACGAGCAGGACCGCAAGCAGAACGAGCGCTCCATCGCCGACACCGAGTACCTGACCAGGGAGATCGCGGCGCTCAGGATGGGGCTCGGCGAGGTCGCCACCCGGGACTGGATCCGCTCCGAACTGGAGGACCTGGTGAAGGACCTGGACGACCGCCGGGCGCTGTGGTCCGCCGAGAGTGACGAAGACCGCTGACGGGGCTACCCGCGCGTACGGCAAGGCGCCGTACCATCGTCCGTATGGCTACGGAAGACGCGGTGCTTGAGGCACTGGCGACAGTGAACGACCCCGAGATCCACCGTCCGATCACCGAGCTGGGCATGGTGAAATCGGTCGACATCGATCCTGACGGTGTGGTCGCTGTCACGGTGTACCTCACCGTCTCCGGCTGTCCGATGCGCGAGACGATCACCCGGAACGTGACCGACGCGGTGGCCCGCGTCGAGGGCGTGTCCCGGGTCGACGTCACCCTCGACGTCATGAGCGACGAGCAGCGCAAGGACCTCGCGGCGTCCCTGCGCGGCGGCACGGCGGAGCGCGAGGTGCCCTTCGCGAAGCCCGGCTCACTGACTCGGGTGTACGCGGTCGCCTCCGGCAAGGGCGGCGTCGGCAAGTCCTCGGTGACGGTGAACCTGGCCGCGGCGATGGCGGCGGACGGGCTCAAGGTCGGCGTCGTGGACGCGGACATCTACGGCCACAGCGTGCCCCGGATGCTCGGTGTGGACGGCCGGCCGACCCAGGTCGAGAACATGATCATGCCGCCGTCCTCGCACGGCGTGAAGGTCATCTCGATCGGGATGTTCACCCCGGGCAACGCCCCGGTGGTGTGGCGCGGCCCGATGCTGCACCGCGCGCTCCAGCAGTTCCTGGCCGACGTGTTCTGGGGGGACCTGGACGTCCTGCTGCTGGACCTGCCGCCGGGCACCGGTGACATCGCGATCTCGGTGGCGCAGCTGGTGCCGAACGCGGAGATCCTGGTCGTCACGACCCCGCAGCAGGCCGCCGCCGAGGTGGCCGAGCGGGCCGGCTCGATCGCCGTCCAGACCCACCAGAAGATCGTCGGCGTCGTCGAGAACATGTCGGGCATGCCGTGCCCGCACTGCGACGAGATGGTCGACGTCTTCGGCTCGGGCGGCGGCGCGAAGGTCGCCGAGGGGCTGACGAAGACGGTCGGCGCCGAGGTGCCGGTGCTGGGCGCGATCCCGATCGACGTACGGCTGCGCGAGGGCGGCGACGAGGGCAAGCCCGTCGTGCTGTCCGACCCCGACTCCCCCGCCGGCAAGGCGCTGCGCACGATCGCGGGCAAGCTGAGCGGCCGTCAGCGCGGCCTGTCGGGCATGTCGCTGGGCATCACCCCGCGCAACAAGTTCTGACCTCCGCACGGACACGGGGAAGGCCGGGACCCGAGGGTCCCGGCCTTCCCCGTCGCCGTATGCGTTACGCGTACGCCTCGATGTCCTTGACCACCGAGAAGCCCAGCCCGTACGCGCTCATCCCGCGCCCGTAGGCGCCGATGTGCACCCCGCCGGGGGCGGAGCCGGCCAGCACCCAGCCGAACTCGGACTCGCGGTAGTGGAAGGGCACCGGCACGCCGTCGACCGGCAGGGACAGCGCCGACCAGGCGGGGCCCTCCAGATCGTCGGCGAGCTCGAACGCCGTCTCGGTCTGCTGGTCCAGCCAGTCGTCGCGCAGGGTGTGGTCGAGCTGCGGCGGCCAGGTGCAGGACAGCAGCCCGGAACCGGCCAGCCAGGCCGCGGAGGAGACCGTCGTCGCCTCCAGCACCCCGGTGCCGTCACCGCTGCGCCGCACGGGGCTGCTGGCGACGGTGACCACGACCGCGAACCGCTGCTTGTCGGCCGCGGAGTCGCCCCGTACCACCGGTTCGTCGCCGTGGCCGATGGAACCGTGCTGCACCTCGCCGTCGGCGGCGGTGCCCAGCGGCATCAGCCGGCGCGGGCCGGTGAACGCCTCGTCCAGCGCGTACCAGGGGAACGGGGCCTTCAGGTAGCCGTCGACCACCATGAGCCGGGCCGCCGGGACCGCCTCCACCGTGTCCGGCGCGTCCTGTGCGCCCACCCGACTCGTCGTCTCCATCAGCCCGGCCGCCTCCTCGATCCGTAGGTCCGGAGCGGCCCGCCCCCCGCGGGCGTCTCACAACCGGACAGATGGAGAATAGCCATACCGCCCGGGCGACCCGGGATTGGCAGCCCTCAGGTGGCGTCCGCGTCGAACGGCGGCGGGGTGTCCTTCGGCGGCTGCTCGCCCTTCTTGAGCAGGTCGGGAGCACCCTTCGAGCCGTTCGCGGCGGTGACGGAGGCCCCGCCCGACACGCCGGTCTTCGCCTCCACGGACGCGGTGTCGCGCCCGTTCACCACGTCGGTGATCTCGGTGACTTCCTTGCGCAGGTCGAAGCTCTCGCGGATCTCCTTCAGCCCCAGGTCGTCGTTGCCGTCCATCAGCTGCTTGCGGACGAACGTCTTGGGGTTGAGGTCCTCGAACTCGAAGTCCTTGAACTCCGGGCCCAGCTCCGTGCGGATGTCCTCCTTGGCGCTCTCCGAGAACTCGCGGATCTTGCGAATGAACCGGGAGACGTCCTGGATGACCTTGGGCAGCTTGTCCGGGCCGAAGACGAGCACGCCGAGAACCGCGAGCGTCAGCAGTTCCAGTGCACCTATGTCGTTGAACACCTAGCGGCTCCTCGTATTCTCCGCGACCAGCTCGGATGAGGTCCGGACATCGAACACGGTACCCGGCGAATCCGTCCGGACGGTAGCTTCCCGTGGCCGTCAGGTGCCGGTTGCCGATCCCAGCGTCAAAGTAATGGACAGGTCTTTACCACCGCGGGTCACGGTCAGCTTCAGATCGTCCCCGGGCCGGTGCGAGCGGATCTTGACGATCAGCTCCTCGCCGCTGTGCACCCGCTTCCCGTCCACCTCGGTGATGACGTCGCCCGCCTCAATGCCGGCCTTGTCGGCGGGGCCGCCCGCCGTGACGGGCGAGGAGCCCACGGTGCTCCCGCCGACCTTGGCGCCGTCGCCGTTGTACTTCATGTCGAGCGTGACGCCGATCACGGGGTGGGTCGCCTTGCCGGTGTTGATCAGCTCCTCGGCGACGAGCTTGCCCTGGTTGATCGGGATGGCGAAGCCGAGGCCGATGGACCCGGCCTGCCCGCCCTCGCCGGCCGAGCCGCTGTCGGCGGCGCGGATGGCGCTGTTGATGCCGATGACGTGGGCGTCGGTGTCGACCAGCGGACCGCCGGAGTTGCCCGGGTTGATCGGGGCGTCGGTCTGGAGCGCGTTGACGTAGCTGACGTCGCTGCCGTCGCCCTTCTCGCCGCCCGCGGTGATCGGCCGGTCCTTGGCGCTGATGATGCCGGAGGTGACGGTGTTGGACAGGTCGAAGGGCGCGCCGATGGCCACGACCGGGTCGCCGACCTGCACGTTGTCGGAGTTGCCCAGCGGCAGCGGCTTCAGCCCGGAGACACCGCTGACCTTCACCACGGCCAGGTCGTAGCCGCTGTCCTTGCCGACGACCTCGGCGGTCGCGGTCTCGCCCCCGCTGAAGGTGATGGTGATGTCGCCGGAGGAACCGGCCGGGGCGACCACGTGGTTGTTGGTGAGGATGTGGCCCCGGTCGTCGAGGACGAAGCCCGTGCCGGTACCCGACTCGGTGTCGCCGCTGACGTGCAGGGTGACCACGCTGGGCAGGGCGCTCGCCGCGATACCGGCCACGCTGTCGGGGGCACGGCCGCCGCCGTCCCGCTCGTCCTGGGGCAGTTCGACGCTGGTGAGGCCGCCGTTGCGCTCTATGTACGCGCCTATCCCGCCACCGATGCCGCCCGCGACCAGGGCCAGCAGCAGGGCGCCGATGAGCATCGTGCCGCGCCGGTTCCTGCGCCGGCCGTCCGGGAGCGGGGGGCCGGGCTGCGTGACGAGCGGCTGGCGGGGCGCGCCCCACGGGTCGTAGCTCTGCCACTGCGGCGACGGCGGGTGCGCGTCCTGCGGCTGCGGCTGCGGAGCCCCCGGGGGCGGGAAGGCCTGGGTCGTGTGATCGTGCGGCACGGGCATCCCCGCGCCGTCCGTCCCCGCGTACGGCGGGGGTACGGGGGTGCCGTGCGCGGGCGTCGGCCGCTGTACGTGAGGAGCGGGCGCCCAGGGGCCGGGCCCGCCGTAGGGCGGGGTGCCGTACGGGTCCGGCTCGTGCAGCGGCTGGGGGGCGTCGGGGGCCGCGTCGCGGGGCACGTCGAGCACCGCGGGCGCCTCGGCTGCGCCGTGGGGGGCGGGGGCGTCGGGTGTCACGGCAGACCCGTCGGCGCCGGGCGTCACCGCTGGGTCGTGGGCATCGTGCGCACCTGGTGTCACGGCACAACCGTGGGCCTCGGGGGCCCCGGGCGTTGCCGGGGGGTCGGTCGGCATGGGCGCCTCAGCCGACACGGGCGCCTGGGCCGGCACAGCCGACTCCGCGGGCGCGGGCTCCGGGGCCTCGCCGGCCGTGACCGGCCCCGCTGCGGGCCGGCTCCACCACTTCGCCTTCGGCTCGGTCGGCTTCCCGTCGTCCATGTTCTCCCCGCAACTGCCGCAACCGGCCCTCCGCACGCCCCCGCAGGGGCGTCCCTCCCGAATTCCTGCCGGAATTCAACCAGGTTTGGGCCGGACCTGCGCAGCCCGTGCGGGGTGCCGGATCAGCGACGGGGGGCGATCGGCAGCCCGTGACCGGCGGAAGCCGGTTTCGCGGCGGCCGAGGTGGACGGCGGCGAGGACTTCGCGGGTGTGGGCGGGGCCGTGTCGAGTCCGCTGCCCAGGGTGCGGGCGAGCAGGGTCTCGGCCCCGCTCGGGCGTATCAGCGAGGACGCGCCGGAGCGGAGGGACAGGCCGTACGGATTCCCGGTGAGCCGGCCGGTGCCCAGCAGCGAGGGTGCCGGGGCGAGACCCGCCGACACCGTGTTCACCGCCAGGGAGACCGGGCTGTCCCCGCGGCCCGCCATGGCGCGGGTGCCCTGTCCCGGGCCGTTCCGCCGGCCGACCGCGGCGCCGCCGCCGGTACGGGTCTCGGAGCCGACCGGGGTCACGCTGTTGCCCGAGCCGGACGCCCGGTTGGGCCCGTCGGAGCCGGCGCTCGTCGGCAGGGCACCGCCGAGCGCGATGGCGGCCAGCGAGACGGCGCTGGCGGCCGCGAAGGCGAACCTGCGGCCCCGCCAGGGCGAGCGGTCGGCCTCGCGCCCCACCTCGTGGATGCGGAAGCCCGAACGGTCCGGAGCGGCGGGCAGTGCCGTCGCCCCGCCGTGGACGGTGGGGAGGTAGCCGAAGCCGTCGAGGGGGCCGGGGCCGGTGGTGAGGTCCGCCCGGCCGCCCGGAGGGCGCGTCCCGGGGAACAGTCCGTCACCGAACCGCCCGGAGCCGCCCATGGGTCTTTCCTGCCGGTCGTCGTCACCCCCGAGGGACCCGCCCGGAAGCCCCTGGAGGCGGGCCAGGAAGCCTTCGGAGGGAGAGGGAGGGGCAGCCGTCGCGAACACGCTCTTCAGGCGGCGCTGGGCGGCGGCCTCGGCCGCACACCTGGTACAGGTCGCGAGATGGGCGAGCACCCGGTCGCGGGCGTCGTGTTTGAGCTCGCCGTCGACGAGCGCGGCGAGGCGGTCCCCCAGGTGTTGTTCCGCGGGGGTCGGATCCGTTTGGCTCACGCCGTGCCGCCCTCCCCTGCCAGGAGGGCGCCCGCCAGCGAGCGCTGCTCGGCGCGCGCCTCGGGCGAGCGGTGCCGCAGCGCCTTGCGCAGGTGGGAACGCCCGCGGTGGATGCGGCTGCGCACCGTACCGAGCTTCACGCCGAGCGTCGCGGCGATCTCCTCGTACGAGAGGCCCTCGATGTCGCAGAGCACGACGGCGGCACGGAACTCGGGCGCGAGGGTGTCCAGCGCCTGCTGGACGTCCGCGTCGAAGTGGGTGTCGTTGAAGACCTGCTGGGGCGACGGCTCACGACTGGGCAGCCGCTCGGCGGCGTCGTCCCCGAGGGAGTCGAAGCGGATGCGCTGCTTGCGGCGGACCATGTCCAGGAAGAGGTTGGTCGTGATGCGGTGCAGCCAGCCCTCGAAAGTGCCGGGCGTGTAGGTCGACAGCGAACGGAAGACGCGGACGAAGACCTCCTGCGTGAGGTCCTCCGCGTCGTGCTGGTTTCCCGTCAGCCGGTAGGCGAGGCGGTAGACGCGGCCGCTGTGCGTGCTGACGATCTCTTCCCATGTGGGCGGGGTCCACGCCTGGGATTCCGCATCTGAGGCGAAGGTCGCGGTCGGTGCGGAGTCATTGGAAGAACGGTCAGCAATGTCGGTCACGGATTTCGGCTCACCCGATGACCTGAGAAGACGCCGGAGCACTCCTCCCCGATCCACAGGCTCAGCCGCACCTCCCCTATCGGCTCTGGTGGTGTCCAGTGGAGCCCCTACCATAACCACCTCGCCCGTTAGCTCCGGATAAGCCTTTTTCCTGCTGGGGCCGGGAATCTCCCCGGAGGCCCACCCGTGCCACGGACCCGTCGGCGGGCCTCGTCACCGGGCTTGTCCCCACCTTTGGACAACGCCCGGTCCCATCTGCGGGTTCCCGGGTCCAGCGGATACAGTCACCGTTGCGCCAACTAAGGGGACAGGAGAGGGTCATCACCGCCAACCGGCAGACGAGCTGGGCGTTCGCCGACGCCTTTGTCGCCGAGGACGAAGCACTGCGCTGGGCCCGGGACCGGGCCCGCGAGGCAGGGCTCCGCTCGGTGTCTCCAGGCACCGGCGCTGCGTTGCGCCTGCTCGCTGCCACCACGGACGCCAAGGCCGTGGCGGAGATCGGCACCGGCACCGGCGTGTCCGGCATCTATCTGCTGCACGGCATGCGGCCGGACGGGGTACTGACCACGGTCGACCCGGAGCCCGAGCGCCAGCAGTTCGCCCGTGAGGCCTTCCGGGCGGCCGGATTCGCGGCCAACCGGTCCCGCTTCATCCCCGGCCGCGCGCTCGACGTCCTCCCCCGGCTCGCCGACGGCGGCTACGACCTCGTGTTCTGCGACGGCGACCGGATGGAGAGCCTGGACGTCCTCGCTGAATCGTTGCGCCTGCTGCGACCTGGCGGTCTCGTCTGCTTCGAGGGCGTCTTCGCGGACGGCCGTACGGTCGACTCGGCGGCCCAGCCGGCGGAGGTGCTGCGGCTGCGGGAGCTGCTGCGCGCGGTCCGCGAGAGCCAGGAGCTCATGGCGACGCTGCTGCCGGTGGGCGACGGGCTGCTCTGCGCGGTGCGGCGCGGCTGAGGCGCTCGGACGCCGGCCCGGTTCCCGTACCGGCCCCGTTCCCCTGCCGGCCCATATCCGTACCGGCCCCGGACGCACCGCTGCCCCGGCACGGTAACCATGCCGGGGCAGCGGTGAAGTCGTGAGCGCCTCTGCTCAGCCGACGACCTGCTTGAGGGCGTCGCCGAGTGCATCGGCCTCGTCCGGCGTCAGCTCAACGACAAGCCGACCGCCGCCTTCGAGCGGAACTCGCATGACGATGCCCCGCCCCTCCTTTGTCACCTCGAGCGGGCCGTCGCCCGTCCGCGGCTTCATGGCCGCCATGCTCGTTCCCCTTCCTGAAACCAGCTCATCGCAACCGGCGGCCCCATGACAGGCGCTGCCTCACCGGCATCGAACACAGTGCTTCCACGTCATTATCCCGCATCACAGACCCCGATGACCAACATCGCTCTGCATCGCTTGGGCAACGCGCTCGCTCAAAACCACCCAATTCGGGGACCTCACTGGGATACTCCCGCCCCTGCGGCCCCTCCCCGGCACGGAAATGTTTGACGCAGGTCACATGTCCGCCTCCGGCGAAATCGGCCATGCTTGCGTGGACAGGACTGGCGAACGACACGCAAAGGGGACCTTTCATGGCCGATCACGACGACGCGGTGCTCTACGACATCAGCGACGGGCTCGCGACGATCACGATCAACCGCCCCGACGCGATGAACGCCATGAACACCGCCGCCAAGGTCGCGCTCCGCGACGCCCTGAGGTCGGCCGCAGCGGACACCGGGGTACGGGCGGTGCTGCTCACCGCGGCCGGCGGGCGCGCTTTCTGTGTGGGCCAGGACCTCAAGGAGCACCTGGGCAAGCTCGCCGAGGCCCAGGGGCAGGAGGGGGGCAACGCGCTGAGCACGGTGCAGGAGCACTACAACCCGATCGTGCGGGCGCTCACCGAGATGCCGAAGCCGGTCGTGGCCGGGATCAACGGCGCCGCCGCCGGTGCGGGCTTCGGCTTCGCGCTCGCCTGCGACTACCGGGTGGCCGCCGACACCGCTTCCTTCAACACCTCTTTCGCCGGGGTCGCGCTCACCGCCGACTCGGGCGTCTCCTGGACGCTGCCCCGGCTCATCGGCCAGAGCCGCGCCGCCGACCTGCTGCTCTTCCCGCGCTCCATCTCCGCGCGGGACGCGCATGAGCTGGGCATCGTCAACAAGCTGGTGCCCGCCGCCGACCTCGCCGACGAGGCCGCCGCCGTGGCCCGCACCCTGGCCGACGGGCCCACCGTGGCCTACGCGGCGCTCAAGGAGTCCCTGGCCTACGGAGCCGGGCACACCCTGGCCGAGGCCCTGGAGAAGGAGGACGAGCTCCAGACGAAGGCGGGCGCGTCCGAGGACCACGGGATCGCGGTGCGGGCCTTCCTCGCCAAGGAGAAGCCGAAGTACCTCGGGCGCTAGGCCCTAGACCGGGGTGGGGCGGGAGACGCAGTCCGCCAGGTGGTCGTCGACCAGGCCGCACGCCTGCATCAGGGCGTAGGCCGTGGTCGGTCCGATGAACCGCAGCCCCCGCTTCTTCAAGTCCTTCGACAGGGCCGTGGACTCGGGAGTGACCGCAGGTACGTCCCCGAGGGTCTTCGGGGCCGGACGGCCCAGCGGGTCGGGGGCGTACGACCAGATCAGCTCGTCCAGCTCACCGGCGTCCCAGCCGGCCAGCACCCGGGCGTTGGCCATGGTCGCGTCGACCTTCGCCCGGTTGCGGATGATGCCCTCGTCCGCCAGCAGCCGCTCCCGGTCCGCCTCCGTGAACTCCGCCACCGCCGGGATGCTGAACCCCGCGAAGGCGCTGCGGAAGCCCTCGCGACGGCGCAGGATCGTCAGCCAGGACAGCCCCGACTGGAACGCCTCCAGGCACAGCCGCTCGAACAGGGCGTCGTCGCCGTGGACCGGACGGCCCCACTCCGTGTCGTGGTACCAGAGGTAGTCCTCGGTGGACAGGCCCCACGGGCAGCGCAGTCCGCCGTCCGCCGCCGCCACGGCGTCGCCGCTCATCGGCCGGTCTCCTCGTCGTGGGCCCGCCCGGTCCCGTCGGCCGGTCCGCCGGTCTCATGCGGCGGCTGCCAGGGCCTGGGCGGCTCGTCATGGCCCTCCTTCAGCAGGTCGGGGCGCCCCGTCCTGGCCGCCTGCGCACCGGCGAGCGCCGCCTCCAGCTCCGCGATCCGCGCGTCCCGCTCGGCGAGCTCGGCACCGAGGCGGCTCAGCGCCTCGTCCACCTCGGGCATCCGGTAGCCCCGGGGGCCCACGGGCAGCCGCAGCGCGTCGACGTCCGCCCGGCCGACCGGGCGCGAGGCGGGCAGCGGGTCCGCCAGCACCTCGGGCGCCACGTCCTGCAGGACGGCGCTCCTGCCTCCACCGACCACCGCGAGGGTGACCGCGGCAACCACCACCACCATCGCCAGCAGCAAGAACCAGAACACGCGTATCTCCCCTGGAGCGGAATTCGTCCGGGTCCGATCGTGCCATGCGGCACTGACAGCTAGGGTCGGCTGTTGGCCTCGGCGGTATCCGCCCGGGCGGATTCACAGGAAGGGACACGGATGGCAAGCGGGGTGCTCCGGCTGGGGCGGCGCGAATTCGGGGCGCACGAACAGGTGATCATGGCGATCGTGAACCGCACTCCGGACTCCTTCTACGACCGGGGCGCCACCTTCCAGGACGAGCCAGCGCTCGCCCGGGTCGAGCGTGCCGTGGCCGACGGCGCGGCGATCATCGACATCGGCGGCGTCAAGGCCGGTCCCGGCGAGGAGGTCACCGCCGAGGAGGAGGCCCGCCGCACGGTCGGGTTCGTCGCCGAGGTGCGCCGCCGTCACCCGGACGTGGTGATCAGCGTCGACACCTGGCGCCACGAGGTCGGCGAGGCCGTCTGCGAGGCGGGGGCCGATGTGCTGAACGACGCCTGGGGCGGGGTGGACCCGAAACTGGCGGAGGTCGCCGCGCGGTACGGGGCGGGGCTGGTCTGCACCCACGCCGGCGGCGCCGAGCCGCGGACCCGGCCGCACCGGGTGGGGTACGAGGACGTGATGGCCGACATCCTGCGGGTGACCGTCGGGCTGGCCGAACGGGCGGTGTCCCTGGGGGTCAGGCCGGACGGGATCATGATCGACCCGGGTCACGACTTCGGGAAGAACACCCGGCACTCGCTGGAGGCGACGCGCCGGCTCGGCGAGATGGCGGAGACGGGGTGGCCGGTGCTGGTCTCGCTCTCCAACAAGGACTTCGTGGGCGAGACGCTGGACCGGCCGGTGAAGGAACGGCTGCTCGGGACGCTGGCGACGACGGCGGTCTCGGCGTGGCTGGGGGCGCGGGTGTACCGGGTACACGAGGTCGCCGAGACACGGGACGTCCTGGACATGGTGGCGTCCATCGCGGGGTGGCGGGCACCGGCGGTGGCGAGGCGCGGGCTGGCGTAGGGGGCGGGTGCTCTTCGCTCCTGTCGCCGCGGATGTGCGGCGACAGGAACGAAAATCAAGCCCCTCCGGCGATTGAGGAGCGGGGGTACGGGGGCAGCGCCCCCGTAAACTCAGCGCCCGACCTCCTTCGTCACCAGCGCCACCGCCTCGTCCACGTCGTCCGTGACGTGGAACAGCAACAGGTCCCTCTCCGAAGCCTTGCCCTGGGCCACCACCGTGTCGCGGAGCCAGTCGACCAGGCCGCCCCAGTACTCCGTACCGAAGAGGACGATCGGGAAGCGGGTGACCTTGCCGGTCTGGACGAGGGTCAGCGCCTCGAAGAGTTCGTCCAGCGTGCCGAGGCCGCCGGGCAGGACGACGAAGCCCTGGGCGTACTTCACGAACATGGTCTTGCGGACGAAGAAGTAGCGGAAGTTGACGCCGATGTCGACGTGCGGGTTGAGGCCCGACTCGAAGGGCAGCTCGATACCGAGGCCGACCGAGACCCCCTTCGCCTCGCGCGCCCCACGGTTCGCGGCCTCCATCGCGCCCGGGCCGCCGCCGGTGATGACCGCGAAGCCCGCGTCGACGAGCGCCCGGCCGATCCGTACACCTGCCTCGTACTCCGGTGTCCCGGCGGCCGTGCGGGCCGAGCCGAAGACGCTGATGGCGCTCGGCAGTTCGGCCAGTGCGCCGAAGCCCTCGACGAACTCCGACTGGATGCGCATCACCCGCCAGGGGTCGGTGTGCACCCACTCCGAGTCGTCCTCGGAGTCCAGCAGCCGCTGATCGGTCGTGCCGGGCTGCACCTGGTCCCTGCGGCGCAGCACGGGTCCGAGGCGCTGCTCCTCGGGTCGTACCGCGCCTTCAGGGATCTCCGCACCTTCGGGGATGCGCGCGTCCTCGCGGTTGCCCATGACCTGCTCCCTCCGCCGACGTCGGAGGCGTCCTGCGACGCCTCCGTCTCACGCCAGCGTAGATCGCCACGGGTTACGGACAGGGGAAGACGGAAGGTCAGGCGTGGGTCAGCTGGTGAGCCAGGAACGCAGCCGCTCCTCGCAGTGGGTGATGCGCTCGACCTTGACGTGCTCGTCGCGCTTGTGGGCGAGGACCGGGTCGCCGGGGCCGTAGTTGACCGCGGGGACACCGAGCGGGCCGAAGCGGGCCACGTCCGTCCAGCCGAACTTGGGCCGGGCGACGCCGCCGACCGCGTCCATGAACGCCTTGGCCGCCGGGTGCGAGAGCCCCGGCATGGCCGCGCCGGAGTGGTCGTCGACCGTGAACTCCGCGACGCCGCAGTCCGCGAAGACCTCGCGGACGTGGGCCAGGGCCTGCTCCTGGCCGAGGTCGGGGGCATAGCGGTAGTTGACGACGACCGTGCAGGCGTCGGGGATGACGTTGTTGGCGACGCCGCCCTCGATGCGTACGGCGTTGAGGCCCTCGTGGTACTCCAGGCCGTCGATCACGGGACGGCGCGGTTCGTACGCGGCGAGGCGGGCGAGGACCGGGGCGGCGGCGTGGATGGCGTTGGACCCCATCCAGCTGCGCGCGGAGTGCGCCCGCTCGCCCGCCAGGTGGAGGAAGACGCGCAGGGTGCCCTGGCAGCCGCCCTCGACCTCGCCGTTGGAGCCCTCCAGCAGGATGGCGAAGTCGCCCTTCAGCCAGTCGGGGTGGGCCTCCGCGATACGGCCGAGGCCGTTGAGGTGGGCGGCGACCTCCTCCTGGTCGTAGAAGACGAACGTGAGGTCGCGGTTGGGCTCGGGCACGGTCGCGGCGATGCGCAGCTGCACGGCGACGCCGGACTTCATGTCGGAGGTGCCGCAGCCCCAGAGCAGGCCGTCCGCGTCGAGCCGGGAGGGCACGTTGTCGGCGATCGGCACGGTGTCGATGTGCCCGGCCAGGATGACGCGTTCGGAACGGCCGAGATCCGTCCTGGCCACGACGTTGTTCCCGTACCGCTCGACGGTCAGGTGCGGCAGCGCGCGCAGCGCCGACTCGATGGCGTCCGCGAGGTCCTTCTCGTTCCCGCTCACCGAGGGGAAGTCGACGAGCGCGGCGGTGAGGGCGGGCCCGTCAAGGGTGAGGTCAAGCGTGCTTTCGGCCATGGCTACGAGCCTAGTACCTCGCGTACGGTGACCCCCGTGACCAGGACCGACTCCGCCGCTCCCCGACGTCCCGGCCACAGTCGCCGGCTGCGGATCGTGGCGGCCTTCGGTGTGCTTGCCGCCGTGGCCGGTTATCTGACCGTTCAGTACGTTTCGGGCGGGCGCGGGTCCGACCAGTGCACGGTGCGGTCGGCGGACGGCTCGTACCGGCTGACGCCCGAGCAGGCCGCGAACGCCGCGACGATCTCCGCCGTCGGCACCACGCGCGGGATGCCGGAGCGCGCGGTGACCATCGCGCTGGCCACGGCGTTGCAGGAGTCCGCGCTGCGCAACCTCGACCACGGCGACCGGGACTCGCTGGGGCTGTTCCAGCAGCGGCCCTCGCAGGGCTGGGGCACCGAGCGTCAGATCATGGATCCGGTCTACTCGGCCGGGAAGTTCTACGAGCACCTGGCGAAGGTGCCCGGCTATTCGCGCCTGCCGCTCACCGAGGCCGCGCAGCGCGTCCAGCGCAGCGGTTTCCCGCAGGCGTACGCGAAGCACGAGCCGGACGCGGCGCTGCTGGCCGCCGCGCTGACCGGGCGCACGCCGGGTGCGCTGGACTGCGAGCCGCCCCGGACCACGGCGGGGACGGGCGACGCCACGAAGGTGCGGGCCGCGCTGGCGAGCGCCTTCGGCAAGGACGTACGGCCGGCCGCCGCAGCCCCTTCGGCGGGCGCGGCGGCCTCGGGCGCGCTCGCGGTCCCGGTGCTGGCGGACCGTCGCGCCGACCGGGACGGCGTGCCGCAGCGGGGCTGGGAGCTGGCGCACTGGGCGGTGGCCCAGTCGGAGGCGCTGGGCATCGACGAAGTCGCGTACGGGGGCCGGGTGTGGGCGGCCGGCTCGGGCTGGCACACGGAACGCGAGGCGTCGAAGCGCGAGAAGTCCGACACGGACGAGGTAAGGCTCCGCCTCGTGCGATAGAGGTCGGCAGACCCGCGCGTGCGTACGTGCGAGACATCGCCCGAACGGGCGTACCGCCGTGCGCCCCGGCGCCCCCCGGACGGCTGACCGGGGGGCCCGCGCACGCCGCCCGCAACCCTTGCCGTGCAACGGAAGTGACGGTTCGGCGGCCGACTGCGGCGCGCACTGTTTGCCCGGGTTCCTCCGCTGAGGATTATCCGACGCATTGCTCAGTCTTTACGTCACCGCACCGCAACCTCACCCGCCCCCACGACGGTTGTCATGGCGTCCGACCCACGGACAGCCCGAATTCCTCTCCCGTCGAAGGAGCATCATGTCCCTCCCCCTGACCCGTCGGATCGCCCGTACCGCGCTGCTGATCGCGGCGGGTGCGGCCCCCGTGGTCGGTGCGGCCGGTGCCGCCGGTGCCGCGGAGCTCCCGCAGACCTCGGACCTCGGCGGCCTCACCAGCGTCGAGGGTGCCGGTCTCGGCAAGACGGTCGAAGGCGCGGCCAAGCCGGCCTCGGGTGCCGCGAACGAGACGGGCGGCAAGCTCGTCGGCACCGCGCTTCCTGTCGCGGGCAAGACGCTCACCGACGTCGGCGGCAAGGCCGCCCCCGCGGCGAAGAAGGTCTCCGGCACGACCAAGAGCGCGACCAAGGGCTCGTCCAAGGGCACCGACGTCGCCAGCACCCTCACCGGTGCGGCCAAGGGCGGTCTGCCCACCGACGCCCTCACCCAGGGCCTGCCGCTCGGCTGACACGTACACGCGCGAGTGCCCCGGGAGTGCGCACTCCCGGGGCACTCGCGCGTGCCGTTGCTCAGCCCAGGCGCTTGACCGCCGCCGCCACGCGCTCGTCGGTGGCCGTGAACGCCACGCGGACGAAGCGTTCGCCGGCCGGTCCGTAGAAGTCGCCGGGCGCCACCAGGATGCCCAGCTCCGCCAGGTAGGCCACGGTGTCCCAGCACGGCTCGTCGCGGGTGGCCCAGAGGTAGAGGCTCGCCTCGCTGTGCTCGATGCGGAAGCCGTGGGCCTCCAGGGCCGTGCGCAGGGCGGCGCGCCGCTCGGCGTACCGGGTGCGCTGCTCGGCCACGTGCGTGTCGTCGCCGAGTGCGGCGACGGTCGCGGCCTGGACGGGCGCGGCCGTCATCATCCCGCCGTGCTTGCGGATCTGGAGCAGCTCGCCGAGCACGGCCGCGTCGCCCGCGATGAACGCGGCTCGGTAGCCCGCGAGGTTCGACCGCTTGGACAGCGAGTGGACGGCGACGATGCCCTCGTACGTACCGCCGCAGACGTCGGGGTGGAGCACGGAGACCGGATCGGCCTCCCAGCCCAGCTCCAGGTAGCACTCGTCGCTGAAGACCAGCACGCCGTGCTCGCGCGCCCAGGCGACGATGCGGACCAGCTCGTCCTTGGCGAGGACCCGGCCGGTCGGGTTGGACGGGGAGTTGAGCCAGAGCAGCTTGAGGCCGGCCGGGTCGAGCTCGGTCGGGTCGTCGTAGACCACCGGCTCGGCGCCGCAGAGCCGCGCGCCGACCTCGTACGTCGGGTAGGCGAGCCGCGGGTAGGCGACCTTGTCGCCGGCGCCGAGGCCGAGCTGGGTCGGCAGCCAGGCCACCAGCTCCTTGGAGCCGACGACGGGCAGCACGTTCTCGTGGGCCACCGAGACCGCGCCGAGCCGCCGCTCCACCCAGCCGGTGAGCGCGTCGCGCAGCGCGGCGGTCCCCCACACCGTCGGATAGCCGGGGCTGTCCGCCGCCGCGACGAGCGCCTGCCGGATCAGCTCGGGCACCGGGTCGACGGGCGTGCCGACGGACAGGTCCACGATCCCGTCCGGGTGAGCCCCGGCCGTCGACTTGTAGGGCGCCAGCTTGTCCCAGGGGAAGACCGGGAGGCGGGAGGAGACTGCGGACACGGCTCTCTGCTTTCTCGTACGGGTTCACGCGGGCGGCCCGGAAGGACCGCGGGAAACACCGCGGTCCCGCACGGCGGCGAGCCGTACGGGACCGGGGCGGCGCACGTGCCGGGCGCTGTTACTGGTTCTGCGGCGGCAGCGCGGCGATGAACGCGTGGTCGCGCTCGATCAGGCCCAGCTTGGAGGCACCACCCGGCGACCCGAGGTCGTCGAAGAACTCGACGTTCGCCTTGTAGTAGTCCTTCCACTCGTCCGGAGTGTCGTCCTCGTAGAAGATCGCCTCCACCGGGCAGACCGGCTCGCAGGCTCCACAGTCGACGCACTCGTCCGGGTGGATGTACAAGGACCGCTGGCCCTCGTAGATGCAGTCGACGGGGCACTCTTCGATGCAGGCCTTGTCCTTCACGTCGACACAAGGCTGCGCGATGACGTAGGTCACGCTGTCGTTCCTCCTCGGTAGGGCGTTGGCTCTCGCGCGGGAGCGCGGCGTCGTCGATGCCCGCCCCTAGTATCTCCGTTCGCGGGCACGAACCGAACAGGAGGGGCGGACAGAGCTGTGGAATTCACCATCGGCGGACGGCTTGAGGTCCGAATTGCCCCGGCTGACGTGGGCAAACGGGTATCAGTCCGGCGTTTGACCGGAGACGGTCCGGGAAGGCCGGAATTCACCGACACGGTCGGTGTTCTCACATCGTGGGACGCCGGTGTGCTCTCCATCACACCCAAGAACGGCGAGGCCGTCCGTATCGCGGAGTCCTCGCTGGTCGCGGGCAAGGTCGTGCCGTCCGCCCCGGCCCGGCGGCGTGGACCCGCCGCCTCGTACGAGGAACTCGCCCGCGTGTCCGCGCGTGCCTGGCAGCCCGTGGAGAGCGAGCCGCTGGGCGACTGGCTGCTGCGCGCCGCCGGGGGGTTCACCCGGCGCGCCAACTCGGTGCTGCCGCTCGGCGACCCGGGCATGCCGCTCGGCGTGGCGCTCGGGCGTGTCCGGGAGTGGTACGCGGAGCGGGGCCTTCCGCCGTACGTGCAGACCGCGACCGGCGCCGCGGACGCGCAGGAGGAACTGTGCGCGGCTCTGGAGGGGCACGGCTGGCGGCGCGAGGTGACGGCGGAGGTGCGCATCGCCGCGCTCGCGCCCGTCGGTGACCTGCCGGCCGAGGTTTCCCGGGTACGGCTGGGGCGGACGGCCGACGCGGCGTGGCTCGCCCGCTACCAGCGGGTCGGGACGCCGGGCCCCGAGGTGACGTCGGTGCTGCACAGCGGCCCCTCCGTGTGGTTCGCGACCGTGCCCGGCGAGACGGGCGAGGCGCCCGCCGCGACCGGGCGGTGCGTGGTGGACGGGCGGTGGGCGGGGTTCATGGCCGTCGAGGTGGCCCCCGAGCACCGCCGCCGGGGTCTCGCGACGACCGTGATGACCGCGCTGGCCCGGCAGGCGATGGACGAGGGCGCGTCCGCCGCCTGGCTCCAGGTGGAGGCGGACAACGAGGGCGCCCGGGCGCTGTACGACGGGATGGGTTTCGCGACGCACCACCTCTACCACCACTTCCGGCCGGTGTGACCGGTGGCGGCCGAGAGGAACGACCGCGAGGAACTGCGCCGCCGGTTCGCGGAGGAGGCCAGGGCCGAGCGGCCCGACCTGGCGCTGCTGTGCCTGCTGGTGGCGGCCGAGGCGGACCCGGAGCTGGACGCGCGGGGCATCGACGAGGCCCAGATCGAGCTGGACCGGCTGGCCGGAATGCTCCCGTACGGGCTGCGCGACGGCCACGCCTGGGCGTCGGCGCTGGCCGAACTGCTCGGTGAGCGGTACGGGTTCGAGGGCGCGACGGCGGACTACCGACGCCTGGAGTCGTCCCTGCTGCACGAGGTACTGCGGCGGCGGCGGGGGCTGCCGATCCTGCTGTCGGTGGTCTGGATCGAGGTCGCCCGGCGGGCGGGCGCGCCGGTGTACGGGGTGGCGCTGCCGGGTCATTTCGTCGTCGGCTTCGGCGATCCGGGCGAGCGGGTGCTCGCCGATCCGTTCGCCGGGGGACGGCCGCTGACGGACCAGGACGCGGAGCTGATGGTGACGAGCGCGACCGGGGAGCGGTGGGAGCCTTCGGCGCTGGAGCCCGCGCGGCCGCTCGAGGTGGTGCTGCGGATCCTGAACAACATCCGGGCCTGGGCGGCAGCCCGCCCGGAGGAGACGGCCGTGGCGCTGTGGGCGGTGGAGCTGTCCCTGTTGCTGCCCGCGCACCCGGCCCGGCTGCGCTACGAGCACGCCCAGCTGCTGGTGCGGGCCGGGGAGTTCCTGCGCGGCGCGGCCGAGATGGAGGAGTACGCGCGGGTCGTCGAGGACATCGAGCCGGCCGTGGCGGAAGCGGTGCGGCACAGTGCGCGGGCGGCGCGGGCGCTCCTGAACTGACGGACCGGGAGGCGGGGCCGTCGCCCAAACCTTCCGGGGTCCCGCCATGCCGTCCAACGGGTGATTATCCGTTCTTCGCCACTCGATGGGCCCATGCCGTAGCTCCAATGCGACGCTCTCCGATGGCGCGCTCCCGGGTTCGGACTGACGGTGGATCACGTAGCCGCTGCGTCACCAGGAGTCGACAGACCGTCACTCCTCGCGGGGGCGACGAAAGGAAATGTGTACAGATGCGCTCTGCCCGCACGCTGTTCGCTTCGGCCGCCGTCACGGCGGTCCTCACCATCACCGCTCCCTCGGCCTACGCGATGACCGTCGCAGCCGGCCAGGACCACGGCGGCTCGTCCGCCTCCGAGCAGGACGAGCACGGCAAGTCCGACAAGGACTGGAAGAAGGACAAGCCGCACGGCGGCATGCACACCGGCGGCGGCGCGCTGTCGATGACGGTCACCAAGGAGTGGCAGCCCGGTGACGAGGGCGGCAAGTACAAGAAGGACGACGCCGACAAGCCCCGCGGCGGCGTCCACACCGGCGGCGGCGCCCTCGCGAACACGGTCGCCAAGGAGTGGCAGCCCGGTGACGAGGGCGGCAAGTACAAGAAGGACGACGAGGACAAGCCGCACGGCGGCGTCCACACCGGCGGCGGCGCCCTCGCGCAGACCGTCACGGAGTGGGAGCCCGGTGACGAGGGCGGGAAGTACAAGGACGAGGACAAGCCGCACGGCGGCATGCACACCGGTGGCGGCGCGATGGCGATGACCGGCAGCGGTCTGGCCGCCGGTTCGCTGCTGCTGCTCGGCGGCGCCGGCGTGGCCGCGTACCGGCTGCGTCGCCGCCAGGCGTCCGGCGGTGCGATGGCCTGACCGGCCTCGCGGGCCCTTCCCGTCGTCGCGGTCGCCGTCCCTCGGGGCGGTGGCCGCGGCGCCCGCGTTTCCCGGTCCTCCACTCGTACCGCCCCCGTACGGACGAAAGGCACGTGCTCCATGGCCGCCCCGCAGACCACCGAAACCCCCTCCCCCGGGGCCGCGGCCCCCACCCGCTCGCTCGGCCGGGCGCTGCTCTGGCCCCTCGCGACGGCCGGGCTCGGCATGACCCTGATCTACCACTCCATCGGCTCGCCGGCCGACGACAAGGCGCCCGCCCCGCCCCCGGTGGCCGCGTCCGCCGCCGCGTCCCCGTCGGCAGGGGCCACGCCGAAGGCGACCCCGAGCGCGTCGCCCTCGCTGCCGCGCTCGGTGCCGACGCGGCTGAGCATCCCGACGATCGCGGTGGACGCGCCGTTCACCCCGCTGTCGATCGGTTCCTCGGGGCGGCTGGACGCGCCGCCGCCGAACGACAAGAACCTGGTCGGCTGGTTCAAGGACGGTGCGACGCCCGGTGAGCGGGGTACGTCGATCGTCGCGGGCCACGTCGACACGACGACCGGTCCGGCCGTCTTCCTCCAGCTGCGCTTCCTGAAACCCGGCGCGACCGTCGACATCACCCGCGCCGACGGCACGGTGGCCTCGTTCGCCGTGGACACGGTGGAGACGTTCAGCAAGGCGGACTTCCCCGACGACAAGGTGTACGCCGACACCCCGGACGCGCAGCTGCGGCTGATCACCTGCGGCGGCAACTACGACCGGAAGGCCAAGGACTACGAGGACAACGTCGTGGTCTTCGCCCACCTGGACTCGGTGAAGAAGGGATGAGCGGCGCCCTTCCCCCGCGTACGGGGCGGAAAACCGGGTGCGGAGGGCGACGGGGCGCTGTTAGCGTCGGAGACATGCAGCGTGCCGCCATGAACACGACGACGCCGGAGAGTGTCCCGGCGCGCTGACCGATGACCAGTCGACAAGCCCCGGGGCGAGTGCCCCGGGGCTTGTCCATGGGGTCACTCGCCCTTCCCACGCGAGGAGACCGCCATGCACGACCACCGCCGACTCGGCCGCGAGCTGGAACTGTTCGACACCGACCCGCTGATCGGCGCGGGCCTGCCCTACTGGCTGCCGGACGGGGCGGAGCTGCGGCACACCCTGGAGGAGTACATCCGCGCCGCCGAGCGCCGGGCGGGTTACCGCCACGTGTACTCGCCGGTGCTCGGAAAGCGGGAGCTGTACGAGCGCTCGGGGCACTGGGCGCACTACAGCGACGACATGTTCCCGCCGATGGAGCTGGGTGACGGACAGGTGGTACTGCGGCCCAGCCTGTGCCCGCACCACGCGGTGATCTACCGCTCCCGGTCGCACAGCTACCGCGAACTGCCGCTGCGGTTGGCGGAACTGGGCGGGATGTACCGGGCGGAGCTGTCCGGAGTGCTCGGCGGCCTGACCCGGGTGCGCTCCATCCAGCTGAACGACGCGCACATCTTCTGCACCGTGGACCAGGTGGCCGACGAGGCGCGGGGCGCGCTGGACATGATCCGGCGGGCGTACGAGGCACTGGGCATCCGCCCGGCCCGCTTCCGGCTATCGCTGCCGGGCGCGGGCGGGAAGTACGTCGCCGCCCCGGAGCTGTGGCGGCGCTCCACCGCGCTGCTGACCGAGGTGCTGGACGCGTCGGGGCTGCCGTACGAGGCGGCGGAGGGCGAGGCCGCGTTCTACGGGCCGAAGATCGATGTCCAGGTCGAGGACGCGGCGGGCCGCGAGTTCACCCTGTCCACCGTGCAGGTCGACTTCCACCAGCCCGAGCGCTTCGACCTCCACTACATCGGGGCCGACGCGGCGAAGCACCGCCCGGTCATGGTGCACCGCAGCATCATCGGCAGCGTCGAGCGGGCCGTCGCCCATCTCATCGAGCAGCACGGCGGCGCGTTCCCGGCCTGGCTCGCCCCGAAACAGCTGGCCGTCCTGCCGGTGTCCGACGCCGAACTTCCGGATGCCGAGGCGCTGGTGGTGCGGTGTGCCGAGCTGGGGCTGCGCGCGGAGATCAGCGGCCGGGAGCGCGGCAGCCTGGGCGCCCGCGTCCGCGAGGCCAGACTGGTGCCGTACCAGGCGGTGATCGGCGCGGCGGAGGCGTCGGCCGGGCTGGTCGCGCTCCGCCTGCGCGACGGACGGCGGCTCGACCCGCTGCCGGCCGGGGAGGCGCTGTCCCGGATCGCCGTGCTGACCGCCGCGCACGCTACCGCCCTGTGGGACGAGGACGCGGAGGGTCTCTAGACCGTGTCCGGCGCCGCCTCCACCCTCGGCTCGTCGCCCTCCCGGTCCGGCCCCAGCGCCCCGGCCAGCGCCGCCGCCAGGGCCACCAGGGCCAGCACCACGGTCATCGTGAGACGCAGGCCGATGTGGTCGGCGAGGAAGCCGAGCGCGGGCGGGCCGACCAGGAAGGCGCCGTAGCCCGCCGTGGAGACCGCGGCCACCCGTGCGGCGGCGTCCGTGGGGTGGTCGCCCGCTGCGGACACGGTGACCGGGAAGCCGAGCGAGGCGCCGAGCCCCCACAGCACCGTGGCGGCCCCCGCCATCACGGGGCTCGGCGCGACGATCACCACGGCCAGGCCCAGCGCGGCGGTGAGGCCGCTGATCCGGACGACCTTCGCCCGGCCGAACCGCTCCAGGAAGGGGCCGCCGGCCAGCCGGCCCAGTGTCATCGAGGCGGCGAAGACCAGGAAGGTCAGCGAGCCCGCCGTGGGGCTCACGTCGTACCCGTCGACCATGAGCAGCGGCAGCCAGTCGTTGGCGGCGCCCTCCGCGAAGGCCATCGCCAGCACGATCACGCCGATGAGGACGAGCTGCCGGTCGCGCCACACGTGCAGCTGCCCGCGCAGGCCGCCCTGTCCGGACCCGGCGGCGGGGGCGTCGTCCTGGCCCGTGCCGTGCGGGATGGCGAGGACCGCCCGTGCACCGGCCGCCGCTATCAGCCCCGCGACGAGTGTCAGGTGCCAGCCGACGGGGAACGCGGCCGCCGTCAGCGCCATGCCGAGGAGCGCCCCGACGACGGTCCCCAGGCTGAAGCAGCCGTGCAGGACCGGCAGGACGGGCCGTCCGATGGCGCTCTCGACGGCGGCTCCCTCGATGTTGAACGCCACCTCGCTCATCCCCATCCCGCCGCCGAACAGGGCCAGTCCCCCGAAGACCACGGCCGCGAGCGACAGGGCGGTGCCGGCGGCGACGACGAGCAGCCCGGCGACGATCAGGACGACGCCGCCGAGGATCGTCGTCCGGCCGCCGTGGCGCCGCACCAGCGGTCCGGACGCCATGACACCGGCCATCGAACCGGTGGACAGCCCGAACAGGACCAGGCCCATCGCGCCGGTGGACACGTCGAGCCCGTCCCGGACGGCCGGGGTGCGCGCGACCCAGGAGGCCATGCCCGTACCGGCGGCGAGCATGAAGAGGAACAGGGCGGCACGCCAGCGGCGTGTGACGGCGTCCATGCAGCGGGGCCTCGTTTGACGGTCGGAGAGGAGAAGGAGGTGGTCGAAAAGGTGGCGGGTGCCACGAGCGTACGATCGTACGCCTTGAGTGTACGCTCGTACCCATGACGGACCACTTCGCGGGCGACCCGCGCACGAACCACGAGCGGATGCTCGCCGGAGACCTGTACATCGCGGACGACCCGCAGATCGTCGAGGCCCAGAAGCGAGCCGTGCGGCTGGCCGCCCGCTATCTCGCCGCCTACACCGAGGACCCGGACGCGGCGCGGCCCGTCGTCGCCGAACTGCTCGGCGGGCTGGGGGCGGGGGCGCACATCCGGCCGCCGCTGTACGTCGACTACGGCTCGTACATCACGGTCGGCGAGGACACGTTCATCAACTACAACCTCACCGCCCTGGACGTCGCGCCGATCACCATCGGCCGCGACTGCCAGATCGGGCCGAACGTGCAGCTGCTCACGCCCACCCACCCGGTGGAGCCGGAACCGCGCCGCGACAAGCTGGAGGCGGCACGGCCCATCACGATCGGCGACAATGTCTGGCTCGGCGGCGGGGCGATCGTGCTGGCCGGGGTGACCATCGGGGACAACAGCGTCATCGGCGCGGGAGCAGTCGTCACCAAGGACATCCCCGCCGACGTGGTCGCCGTGGGCAATCCGGCCCGGGTGATCCGTTCGATCTAGACGAGGGACAGGCACACAGGTGGCGACCGGACAGAACGACCCCGAGCGGCGGGAGCGCATCATCGCCGCCGCGCTCGACCTGATCGCGGCCGAGGGGGTCGCCGGAACCTCGCACCGCAAGGTCGCCGCCCGCGCCGGGGTGCCGCTCGGCTCGATGACGTACCACTTCGCCGGCATGGACGAGCTGCTGCGGGAGGCGTTCACGCGCTTCTCCAGCAGCATCGTCGCCGTCTTCGAGGAGCGTCTCGGCGCCGCCACCACGCAGGACGAGGCCCGGGAGGCGGTCGCCGACCTGGTCCACCACCTGTCCGGCGGCAACCAGCGCGAACTGGTCCTCACACACGAGCTGTACACCCTCGCCGCCCGCAAGCCCGCCTACCGCGAGCTGACCCGGGAGTGGATGCGCCGCAGCCGGGTCGCCCTGGAATGGCACTTCGACCCGGCGACGGCCCGTCAGCTGGACGCGCTGATCGAGGGCCTCTCCATCCACCGCGCCCTCGAAACCGAACCGCACGACCGCGCTCTGACCGTCGAGGCCATCGCCCGCATCACGCGCGTCTGACGCGCGCCCCCGACTCCTGGCCGGCACCCCACCTGACCAAGGTGCCGGCCAGGTCCCTTGCCGCAGGGCCCGGCGCTCCGGCAGGCGGCACCCCGCACCGTCAGCTCCTGAACTCAAGCGCGCCCCTAACTGCCAGCAGAACGGGTCAATTGCCGCCCTGCCGACATTATTTGTTGCGCTCAGCTGGTTCGCGTGAGGCTTCTGATGCACACCTCTTGACGTGTCCAGGGTGACAACGGAACCATCGACACCCACCGGAGAGCGCTCTCTGGGCGTTTCGCCGGACAGCTCGTCGTGTCACCCGTACCACGACTCAGGAGACGTACGTCCATGCACCTTCCCCCCACGGAAGCCCCCGCAACTCCCCCCACAGCAACCCCCACCGCACCATCCCGCCGCAGGCGCCGGGGCAGGGCCTTCGGGTTCGCCGCGTTCGCCGTTTCGCTGCTCATGGCCGTCCCCACGGCGCAGACCGCCTTCGGTCAGGACGCGCAGGCCGTCGAGGGCGGCGGCGACCTCGGCCCCAACGTCATGGTGTTCGACCCGTCGACGCCCGACATCCAGGGCAAGGTCGACGAAGTTTTCAAGCAGCAGGAGTCGGCGCAGTTCGGCGACGGCCGCTACGCGCTGCTCTTCAAGCCGGGCACGTACGACAACATCAACGCGCAGATCGGCTTCTACACCTCGATCGCCGGTCTCGGGCTGAACCCGGACGACACCACATTCAACGGTGACGTCACCGTGGACGCGGGCTGGTTCAACGGCAACGCCACCCAGAACTTCTGGCGTTCGGCCGAGAACCTCGCCCTCAACCCGGTCAGCGGCACCGACCGCTGGGCCGTGTCCCAGGCGGCACCGTTCCGCCGTATGCACGTCAAGGGCGGCCTCAACCTCGCCCCGAACGGCTACGGCTGGGCCAGTGGCGGGTACATCGCCGACAGCAAGATCGACGGCCAGGTCGGCCCGTACTCGCAGCAGCAGTGGTACACCCGCGACAGCTCCATCGGCAGCTGGGGCAACGGCGTCTGGAACATGACGTTCTCCGGCGTCGAGGGCGCACCGGCGCAGAGCTTCCCCGAACCGCCGTACACCACACTCGAGAACACCCCGGTCTCCCGCGAAAAGCCGTTCCTCTACCTCGACGGCAACGACTACAAGGTGTTCGTCCCCGCCAAGCGCACCAACGCGCGCGGCACTTCCTGGGGCAGCGGCACCCCGCAGGGCGAGTCGATCCCGCTGGACCAGTTCTACGTGGTGAAGCCGGGCGCGAGCGCGGAGACGATCAACGCGGCCGTGGACCAGGGGCTGCACCTGCTGTTCACGCCCGGCATCTACCACGTGGACCAGACGATCAACATCGACCGCGCGGACACGGTCGTGCTGGGCCTCGGCCTCGCCACGATCATCCCGGACAACGGGGTCACCGCCCTCAAGGTCGGTGACGTGGACGGCGTGAAGCTCGCCGGTCTGCTGGTCGACGCGGGCACCACCAACTCCGGGTCGCTGATCGAGGTCGGCCCCGAAGGCGCGTCCGCGAGCCACGCGGACAACCCCACCTCGCTCCAGGACGTGTTCGTCCGGGTCGGCGGCGCGGGCGCCGGCAAGGCGACCACGGGCATGGTGATCAACAGCAACGACACGATCATCGACCACACCTGGCTGTGGCGCGCCGACCACGGCGAGGGCATCGGCTGGGACACCAACCGCTCCGACTACGGCCTCCAGGTCAACGGCGACAACGTCCTGGCCACCGGCCTGTTCGTCGAACACTTCAACAAGTACGACGTCCGCTGGTCCGGCGAGAACGGCAAGACGATCTTCTTCCAGAACGAGAAGGCCTACGACGCCCCGAACCAGGACGCCGTCCAGAACGGTGACATCAAGGGATACGCCGCCTACAAGGTCGACGACTCGGTCAACACCCACGAGGGCTGGGGGCTGGGGAGCTACTGCTACTTCAACGTCGACCCGAGCATCCGCCAGGACCACGGCTTCGAGGCCCCGGTCAAGTCGGGTGTGAAGTTCCACGACCTGCTCGTCGTCTCACTCGGCGGCCAGGGCCAGTACAACCACGTCATCAACGACACGGGTGCGCCGACCTCGGGGACGGACACCGTGCCGTCGCAGGTGGTGTCGTTCCCGTAGACAGCCGGCAGGCGTGAACTCCGTTCGGCGGAACCCTCACGCGATACCGCCCGTCCCGTCTTTTCCGACGGGGCGGGCGTCGTCGCGTCAGGGCCGGCCGCCCGCCATCAGGGATTCGAGTCCGGCGAGCCCTTCCAGGATGAACGCACCCATCCCGCGCTCCCCGACGCTGTCGATCCAGCGCTCGAAGGCGACCTTGAAGACGGCGATCCCCGCCTCGGCCGCCAGGCCCGCCGCCGGTTCGCTGACGCCCCGCAGGCGCAGGGCCTCCCGCATCGCCGTGGCGAGCGAGGCGAGCTTGACCAGTTCACGCTCCTGGAGTTCCGCGTTGGCCGTGATGACCCGCTGCCGCTGGCGGGCCTGCTCGCGCCGCTCGTCGAACACGGCCGCGGCCGCCTGGAGCGCGCCCGCCACCGCCTCGATCGGGGGCGCGGACGGAGGAGCCCCCTCCAGGCCGCTCACCAGGCGTTCCCTCAGCAGGGCGGAGCCCGCGAACAGCACCTCGCGCTTGTCGGCGTAGTGCCGGAAGAACGTGCGTTCCGTGAGGCCGGCCCGCTTGGCGATCTCGGTCACCGTCGTCTGCTCGTAACCGCGCTCGCCGTACAGCTCCATGGCGGCCTGCTCCAGCCTGCCGCGCGCGTTCGGCTCCCATCGACCCATAACGGCGAGTCTATGGGATGACAGTCACTGACATCACGGGTAGGCTTGATGACAGTTGCTGACATCGAGGGTCCGGCCGCGTTTCCCGCCGCCCGGATCGTCAGCCTGTTCCAGGAGGTTTCCTCATGCGTGTATTCATCACCGGTGCGTCCGGGTGGATCGGTTCCGCCGTCATTCCCGAGCTCATCGAGGCGGGTCACCAGGTCGTCGGGCTCGCCCGCTCGGAGGCGTCGGCCGAGGCGCTGGCCACCGCCGGCGCCGAGGTGCGGCGCGGGTCGCTGGACGACCTGGACGTGCTGCGCGAGGCGGCCGCCGACGCGGACGGGGTGCTGCACCTCGCGTTCAAGCACGACATCGCGTTCTCCGGGGACTTCCAGGGCGCCACCGACGCGGACCGCCGGGCCATCGACGCCTTCGGGGACGCGCTCGCCGGCTCCGGAAAGCCGTTCGTCATCGCGTCCGGGCTGCTCGGGCTCGCCCCCGGCCGGGTCGCGACCGAGGAGGACGGGCAGAGCGCCGACCCGCGGGCGTCCGCCGGAGGCCCCGGCGGACGGCAGGAGAACGCGCGGGCGACGCTCGCCCTCGCCTCCCGCGGCGTCCGCTCGTCCGTCGTCCGGCTGCCCCCGACGGTCCACGGCGACGGGGACCAGGGCTTCGTCGCCTCCCTGATCGCCAACGCCCGCGACAAGGGCGTCTCCGGCTACGTGGGGGACGGCTCCGGGCGCTGGCCGGCCGCGCACCGCTCGGACGTCGCGCACCTGTTCCGGCTGGCCCTGGAGAACGCACCGGCCGGCACCACGCTGCACGCGGCGGCCGAGGAGGGCGTCGGACTGCGGTCCGTCGCGGAGACCATCGGCCGTCACCTCGGCATCCCCGTGGTCTCCGTCGCGCCCGAGGACGCGGCCGGGCACTTCGGCTGGCTGGGCGCCGTGGTGAGCCTCGACTCGCCCGCCTCCAGCGCGCTGACCCGCGAGCGGTTCGGCTGGAAGCCGGCCGGACCGGGGCTGGTCGAGGACCTCGACCAGGGGCACTACTTCCGGGCGCCCGCGAAGTAGCCCCGCGCCGTCCTCACTGGTCGCGGCGGTGCACCGCGCACACCGCCACCGCCGCGGCCACCAGCGCCCACAGTGCGTAGACGGTCCAGGCACCCGCCTCCGACCACGGGAAGAGCTCGGGCGGGGGCTGCGGAAGGGCCCCGCCCGTCAGCCGGTCCCAGGCGCTGAACGGCAGGGCGTGCCGGAGCACCGCCGTCAGGTGGCGGCGGTCGCTGAGGACCATCGGCAGCAGGAGCAGCACCACCACGCACGCCACGACCGAGGCCCCCGTGTGCCGGACCACCGTGCCGAGAGCCAGCCCCGCGAGCGCGGCAACCGGGGCGAGCAGCGCGGAGGCGGCGAGAACTTGGAGCACGCCGGGGTCCCCCAGCGGGACCGAGGCGCCGCGCCCGGACAGGATCGCCCGGGTCGAGGCGAACGAGACGGCGGCGACGAACACACCGAAGACCGTGGTGACGGCGGCGAGGACGAGAACCTTGGCGGCCATCACCGAGCGCCGCGCGGGCACGGCGGTGAACGTCGTGCGGACGAGCCCCGTCCCGTACTCGCCGGTGACCGACACGGCCCCGATCGCGGCGAGCGCCAGGACCAGCACCAGGGCGGAGTTGTCGGTGAAGGCGTCCACAAGGGCCAGGCGGTGGGTGACGAAGAACTCCTGGCTGCCCTTGTCGTACTGGTACCAGTACTTGTAGTGGTCGTAGGCCGTACCGGCGTTGAACGCGACGACGGCCAAGGCACTGAGCGCGTACAGCCAGGGCGTCGAGCGCAGCGACCACGTCTTCAGCCACTCGGCGGCGATCAGGTCGGTGAAGCGCGCGCGGGGCACGTCGTGCGCCACGGGGGCGGCGGTCGCCGTGGTCATCGGGGGTCTCCTGCCAGGTACTGGACGCTGTCCGCGGTGAGTTCCATGAACGCCTCCTCCAGCGAGGCGCCGAGGGTGGTCAGTTCGTGGAGCAGGACCCGGTGGCGCAGAGCGAGTTCGCCGATGCGCTCGGCGGGGAGCCCGGTCACCGCGAGCCGGTCGCCGTCGGCGGTCACCGAGGCGCCCTCGGCGGTCAGCAGCGGGGCCAGGGTCGCCGCGTCCGGGGTGCGGACGGTGACGCTCAGCCGGGTCGAGCGGGCGGCGAACGCGCTCAGGCTCTCGGCGGCGATGAGCGCGCCGCGCCCGATGACGACGAGCTGGTCGGCGGTGTTCTCCATCTCGGTCATCAGGTGGCTGGAGACGAAGACGGTACGGCCTTCGGCGGCGAGCCGGCGGAACAGGCCGCGCACCCACAGCACGCCTTCCGGGTCGAGGCCGTTGAGCGGTTCGTCGAAGAGCAGGACGGGCGGGTCGCCGAGCAGGGCCGTGGCGATACCGAGGCGCTGGCGCATCCCGAGCGAGAAACCGGCGACGCGTCGGCGGGCCGCTGCCGCGAGGCCCACCTCGTCCAGGATCTCGTCGACCCGGGCGCGCGGGATGCCGTTGCTGCGGGCCAGCACGGCGAGATGGGCGCGGGCGGTGCGCCCGCCGTGGACGTCGCCCGCGTCGAGCAGGGCGCCGACGTGGCGCAGCCCGCGCGGGTGGTCGCGGAAGGGGCGGCCCCGGACGGTGGCCGTTCCGGCGGTCGGCTCGACCAGCCCGAGGAGCATGCGCAGGGTAGTGGTCTTACCGGCACCGTTGGGCCCGAGGAAGCCGGTCACCTCACCGGGCCGGACGGTGAAGGTCAGGTCGTCGACGGCGATGGCGCCGCCGTATCGCTTGGTCAGTCCGTTGACTTCGATCACGGGTCCCACCCTGCTGACCGGGACCGGCCGGTGTCGTCGGGCCGTCGCTGACATCCGGACGGGCGCGACTGCACCCGTGGGTGTACAACCGTGGGCCGATGTGAGGGCGTTCGATACTGGCTACGCTCGGCGCATGTCCTCGTCACCGGTCCTCCCCCTGCTCAAGCGCGTCCCCCCGGGCGCGTGGGTGGCGGCTGCCTGGTACGCGGGCATGGTGCTGACCCTGCTGATGCGGGTGCGGCTCCCGGGCGAGCAGCAGGCGTCCGTCCTGCCCGGGGTCCTCCTCTACCGCTGGGACGGCCTGCTCACCCACCTGCTGTCCACGGGGCTGCTGATGACGGGCTGCCTGTGGCTCACCCGGCGCCCGCTGGGCGCCACGGCGATGCTGCTCGCCGCCTCCGCGCTCGCCACGATGCCGCTCGGGGTCACGGAGATACCTCTGGCACAGTTCCTGGCCGTCGATCTCGCCCTGTACTTCACGGCCGCCGCGCGTCCGCTGCGCACGGGCGTGCTCGCCCTCGTCATGTCGGTCGTCGTCCTGGTCGTCTTCGTGAGCAGCCGGGCCTTCATGGGATGGCCGGCGGGTACGTCGGCGGAGGTGGCCGTCGCGCTGACGGCGGTCGTCGCCTGGCTGGTGGGCCGCTCGGTGAACGAGAGCCGCAGGCACGACGCGGACCTGGTGGCCAGGGCCACCGACCGCGCGCTCGTCGCCGAACGGCTGCGCATCGCCCGCGAGATGCACGACGTGGTCGCGCACAGCGTCGGCATCATCGCGCTCCAGGCGGGCGCCGCGGCCAGGGTCGTGCACACCCAGCCGGACGCCGCCCGGGAGGCGATGAGCGCGGTGGAGACGGCCGGCCGGGAGACGCTGTCAGGACTGCGCCGAATGCTGGGCGCCCTGCGGGAGACCGGGCCGGGTGGCCAGGAGCCGTCGGGCCGCGAGGGCGCGCCGCTGCGCCCCGCCGAGTCCCTGGCCGACATCGACCGGCTCGCCCGGGCCACGACCGCCGCCGGCGTCCGGGTCGACGTGGAGTGGCGCGGCGAACGGCGTCCACTGGCGCCCGAATTGGAGCTGTCGGCGTTCCGCATCGTCCAGGAGTCGGTGACCAACGTGGTCCGGCACGCGGAGACTGCCGCCTGCCGGGTACGCGTCACCTACGGCCACGAGGAGCTGACCGTCGACATCACGGACCGGGGGCGGGGCACCGGCCGGGGTACGTCTCCTGGGTTCGGCCTCGTCGGCATGCGCGAGCGGGTGGCCCTGCTGCACGGCGAGTTCGCGGCCGCGCCCGCGCCCGGCGGGGGGTTCCGGGTCACGGCACGGCTGCCGGTGCCGGTGCACGAGCCGGTGCGGGAGGCGATACCCGGGCCGCCGGAGCGTGGGCCGGAACCCGTCCGGGAGGCGGCGATATGAGCGAGGCCGGGGCGGCTTCCGTCATCCGGGTGCTGCTCGCCGACGACCAGCCGCTGGTGCGGACCGCGTTGCGCATGGTCATGGCGGACACCCCGGACATCGAGGTGGCCGGCGAGGCGGGGACCGGTGAGGAGGCGGTCCGGCTGACCGACCGACTGGCGCCGGACGTCGTCGTGATGGACATCCGGATGCCCGGCATGGACGGCATCGAGGCCACGGAGCGGATCGTCGCACAGGGCGGCGCGGCACACGTGGTGGTCCTGACCACGTTCGACGACGACGATTACGTGTACGGGGCGCTGCGCGCCGGCGCGGCCGGGTTCCTGGTCAAGGACATGGCTCTGGACGACATCCTGGCGGCGGTCCGGGTGGTGGCCTCGGGGGACGCCCTGATCGCGCCGGGCGTCACCCGGCGGCTGATCAAGGAGTTCGCCGCCCGTCCCGCGTCCTGCCCGGCTTCCCCGGCGCCGCTCGCCGCGATCACCGAGCGGGAGCGGGAGGTGCTGGTGCTGGTCGGCAGCGGGCTCTCCAACGCGGAGATCGCGGAGCGCCTGGTCATCAGCGTGGCCACGGCGAAGACGTATCTGACCCGGCTGCTCGCCAAGCTGGGGGCGCGGGACCGGGTGCAGCTGGTGATCATCGCGTACGAGGCGGGGCTGGTGTCCGCGGGGCGGTGACGGGGGGGGGCGGTGACGGGGGGACGCGACCGACCGCCGGACGCCGTGGCCCCGGCCATGATCCGCCGGACAGGCCCTACAACCAGCCCTTCTCGCGGGCCATGCGGACGGCCTCGGCGCGGTTACGGGCCGCCATCTTCTGGATCGCCATGGAGAGGTAGTTGCGGACGGTGCCCTGGGAGAGGTGGAGCGCGGCGGCGATCTCCGCGTTGGTCGAGCCGTCGGCGGCGGTGCGCAGGACCTCGCGCTCGCGTTCGGTCAGCGGGCTCGCCCCGTCGGCGAGTGCGGCGGCCGCGAGGCCGGGGTCGATGACGCGTTCCCCGGCGAGCACCTTGCGTACCGCCTCGGCGAGCTGGGACGCCGGTGCGTCCTTGACCAGGAAGGCGTCCGCGCCCGACTCCATGGCGCGGCGCAGATAGCCGGGCCGGCCGAAGGTGGTGACGACGACGACCTTCACGTCCGGGAGGGCGTCACGCAGCTGGGCCGTCGCGTCGATGCCCGTCATGCCGGGCATCTCGATGTCCAGGAGGGCGACATCGATGCCGTGTTCCCGGGCCGCCGCCAGGACCTCGTCGCCGCGGGCGACCTGGGCGACCACCTCGATGTCGGGTTCCAGACCGAGGAGCGCCGCCAGTGCCTCGCGCACCATGGACTGGTCCTCCGCGAGGAGAAGTCTGATCATGCTCATTCCGCGGATCCTAGGCCGGATTCGAACGGAACGCTGAGGACCATGGTGAAGCCTTTGCCCGACCGGGCGTGGGTGGCCCGGGTGCCGAGGGTGCCGTCCACGGTGGCGAGGCGCTCGGTGAGGCCGGTGAGGCCGTTGCCCGGCGGGGTGCCGGCGGCGCCGCGGCCGTCGTCGGCGACGGTGAGTTCGAGGACCCGCCCGTCGAGCGTCTGGCGCGGGGCGAGCGTAACCGTGCAGCGGTGCGCGCCGCTGTGCCGTACGACGTTGGTGACGGCTTCCCGCAGCCCCCAGGCGAGCACCTCCTCCACCTTCCCGGGCACGCCGTCCGGGACGTCGGCGGGCACGTCGGCGGTGACCCCGGCGGCGGCCAGCGCGGTGCGGGCGCCGGCCAGTTCGCCGGAGAGGGTCGGCCGGCGGTAACCGGTGACGGCGCTGCGTACGTCCACCAGCGCCTGGCGGCTGACCTGTTCGATGTCGGCGACCTGGGCGGCGGCGCGCTCCGGCTGGTCGGGGAGCATCCGCCCGGCCAGCTCGCTCTTGAGGGTGATCAGGGAGAGGGAGTGGCCGAGCAGGTCGTGCAGGTCGCGGGCGAGGCGCAGCCGCTCCTCGTTGGCGGCGAGCTGCGCGACGGTGGCCCGGGCCTCGCGAAGCTCGATCGTGGTGCGGACCAGCTGCCGTACGCCGGTCATCGCGAAGCCGCCGAGCAGGGCGGGGAAGACCAGGGCGGTGATGATCTCGCGCGCGTCCTCCAGGGTCGCGCCGACGCCCACCAGGACCACGGTGGTGACGGGGATCAGCCAGCGCGCGGTCCGCAGTGGCAGCGTGGCCCCGACCGAGACGGACACGTACACGAAGAGGACCAGCCAGGGCGTGCCGAACGTCAGCGACAGCAGGACGGCGAGGGCCCCGAGGAAGGCGAGGGAGGCGCGGACCCGGAAGGGGTCCAGCGCCTTCGACGTGTGCCGGAAGACGAGGACCAGGTAGGCGCCGACGAAGACCAGCAGCCCCAGAACGCCGAGCGCCGTCGCCCACGGGGTGTGGTTGCTGTCGGCGAGGTCCTTGACCGGCGCGCTCATGAAGGCGAGCCAAATGCCGATCCACAGCAGCTTGACCCCCGCCTGGCGGGCGGTCGCGGGCGGCCGCCCCAGACCCACCGACATCTCGTCCTCGTTCACGACTTCAAGGTGTCCTTCCGGTAGAGCCAGGCCGCGCCGCCCGCGAAGAGCAGGAAGTAGACGCAGAGGACGGCGACGTCCCTGGCGTGCGGCGCGCCGCCCATCTCGACGGCCTGGCCGAGTGCAGCGTACGCGTGCGTGGGAAGCCACTCGGACACGTTCTGGAGCCACTGCGGGAAGGTGGCGCTGGGCATCCACAGGCCGCCGAGGATGGAGAGCCCGAAGTAGATGATCATCGTGACGGGGCGGACCGCGTCACCACTGGTCAGGTAGCCGATGGCGACACCGAGCGCGGCGAAGACCAGTGAGCCGGCCCAGATGACGCCGGTCAGCGCGAACCACTGCCACAGGTCGAAGCGGACGTGCTTGACCGAGGCGGCGACGAGGAAGACCACGACGATGCACGGCAGGGTGACCATGGCGGCGCTGGCGATCTTCGCGAGGACGTAGCCGCGGCCAGGCAGCGCGGTCAGCCGCAGCTGGCGCACCCAGCCCTTCTCGCGCTCCTTGGCGATGCGCTCGCTGTTGCCCATGAGGACGGCGGTCAGCGCGCCGAACGAGGCCATGGAGACCATGAAGAAGGACTGGAGGGTCAGATCGGTGTGCGGGATCTTGTCGGTGTCGTTCTGGGTGCCGGAGATCAGCAGGTAGATCACCGACGGGTAGATGACCGAGAAGAACATGAACTTCTTGTTCCGCAGGGTGCGGGTCACTTCGAGCCTGATGAGTGTGTTCATGCGGTCCTGGCCTCCTCGGCCTCGGTGATGGCGACGAAGGCCTGCTCCAGGCCGAGTCCGGCGACTTCCAGCTCGCGCGGGTAGAGGCCGAGGCCGTAGACGGCGTGGACGGTCGCGTCCGCGTTGTGCGACTGGATGCGCACCCGCCGGCCGCTGATGTCGAGCGTGGAGAGGAACGGCAGCGCACGCAGGGCCGCTTCGTCGATGGCGCCCTCCAGCTCGAAGGAGATCCGGCGGGCCCCGGCCTTCGCCTTGATCTCGGCGGCGGTGCCGTCGGCGAGGAGGCGGCCCTTGTGCAGGACCAGGACGCGGTCGGCGATCGCGTCGGCCTCTTCGAGATAGTGGGTGGCGAACAGGACGGTACGGCCCTGCTCGGCCTGCTCGCGCATGGTGGCCCAGAACGCCTGGCGGGCGGTGACGTCCATGCCGGTGGTCGGCTCGTCGAGCACGATGAGGTCGTTGGCTCCGGCGGTGGCCAGCGCGAAGCGTACGCGCTGCTCCTGGCCGCCCGAGAGCTTGTTGACCATCCGGCCGGCGATCGACGCGATGCCCGCCCGGGCCAGCACCTCGCCCACGGGGTAGGGGCGCGGGTGCAGGTCGCAGCCCAGCCGGACCAGCTCCTCGACGGTGACGTCCTCCATCAGCCCGCCGCTCTGCAGCATGGCGCCGACCCGGCCGGCCGCGATGGCCTCCTGCGGGGTGGTCCCGAAGAGGCGGACGGTGCCGGAGTCGGCGGGGCGCAGGCCGAGCAGGAGGTCGAGGGTGGAGGACTTGCCGGCGCCGTTCGGGCCGAGCAGCGCCACGGTCTCGCCGGGGTGCAGGTCGAGGGTGAGCCCGTCGACGGCGCGTACGTCCCCGTAGGCCTTGGTCACCTGGTCGAAGGCGACCACGGCGGTCCTGGCCGCGGTCGTTTCGGTGGCTGTCGTTGTCATGCGTCCAGCCTGGCCGAACGGGGGTGCGCGCGGCAGGGTCAGCGGTCGTGGATCCGGGATGACAGATGTCATGCGCCGGGGGTGACGGTCGTGCTTCCGGTACGCCGTTGCCGGGGGTGCGGCCCGGTCCGGGAGCGCCGCCGCCCCCGGCCGGGGGTCCGGTCGGGGGCGGGTGGGGCGTGGTGCGTACGGGTCAGCCGTTGCCTTCGAGGTCGATCGTGACGGTGCGCTCGGCCGGGGTCTTGCCGAGCAGCGCGCCCTTCATGGCGAAGGCGATGTCGTCCGCGCTGAGCTGGTGCTTCTTGCCGTCGCCCTTGGTGATCATGACGCCGTCGAAGACACCGGCGCAGAGCCGGTCGATGGCCTTCTTGTCGTAGTAGTCGACGAGCTTGCCGTCGACGGCCTTCATCGACAGGATCTGCGGCAGCGACTTGGCCGGGCCGAAGGGGATCTCCTTGCCGCCGGCCCTGATGACCACCAGACCGGACATCGCCGGCTTGGCGAACTCCTGCATCGCCCGGTCCAGTTCGGCCTGGGTGATGGTGGGTTGCTTGGTGACGACCGGCAGTTCGACGCTCTTCGTGACCCCGGTCTCGACCTGGGCGCGGTAGGCGTCCCGGACGGAGACCATCGACTTGTTGACGTCGAGCGACTTGCCGGCCTTGCCCGGTACGGCGACGGGCTTGCCCGGCTCGAACTTGATCGTGCCGTCCTGCGCGGTGCCCGAGGCGCCGGCCAGGTCCTGGAGCGCGACGCCGAGCTTCTCCTCGTCGACCGGGAGCACCGGGTCGACGGTTCGCTCGCCGCCGAAGAGCGAGCCGATGACGGAGACCGGGTTGTAGTCGCTGCCCGCTGCGGAGCGCACGGTGGCCTGGCTGTCCAGGGAGAGCCCGGCCTTGTCCGGCGCGAGCTGCGTCTCCTTGCCGTCCACGGTCAGCTTGAGCGGGGTCGCGGCGCGCTTGGCGAGCGCGGCGTCCAGCTTCTCGACGCCGTCCTCCTTCGTGCCGCCGCCGATGTCCACACCGAGAACGGTGGTGCCCTTGGGTACGTCGGAGTGGTTCATCAGCAGACCGGCGCCGTACGCGACACCGAGCGCGCAGACCGCCGCGACGCCGAGCAGGACCAGCTTCGAGCGGCCCTTCTTGGCGGGCGCCGGCTTGGGCGCGGGACGGGCGGCGGGAGCAGGCGCGGGCGACGTCGGCGCGACGCCACCGGGGCCGCCCGGGCCGCCGGGTCCGCCCGGTCCGGTGCCCATCGGGTCGCGCGGGGCGTTCCGGTCGCCGGGCACGACGGGGATGCCGCTGTTCAGCGTGTCACCCGAGACGTTGCCACCCGGGCCACCCGGGGGCGGCGCGAACTGCGGGGTGAGGACGGCGGTGTCGTCGGACATGCGCGGCACACCGCCGGGCCCGGGGCCGACCGGGTTCTGCGGGCCCATGCCCGGCGGGTAGGGGCCGGGGCCGTCCAGGTTCGGGGTGAGGGGCGAGGTGCCGGCGGCCGGGCCCGTGGTGGGGCCGGCCGGGCCCGGGGTGCGGACGCCGAGGTCGGGTGTGGAGCGCGAGCCGCCGGGGCCCTCCGGGAAGTCGCGCTGCGGTCCGTCCGAGAAGTACGGCAGGTCGGTACGGGGCCCCGAGGGCGGGGAGACCCGCCCTGCGTCGGGACCGCCGGGCCGGGAGCCGGGGCCGCCGGGACCCGCGGGCGCACCGGGACCGCCGGACGCACCGGCACCCCCAGGACCGCCGGCCGCACCCGCACCACCAGGGCCACCGGCCGCACCAGGACCGCCGGGCACACCCGCACCGTCCACCGCCGGGAAGCCCGCGCCGTCCGTGTCGCCGCCGGGGCGGCCCTCGGTCGAGGGCTTCGCGGCGGCCGGAGGCTTGCGCGGGGCGAACCAGTCGCTGCCGCTCTTCTCCTTGGCCGGCGTCTCGGCGGGTTCCGCGGCCGGGGCCGCGTCCTCGCCGGACTCGGCAGCCGAGGACTCGGGCGTCTGCGGGGCGCCGCCCTGCGCCGGAGCGCCCGGACGCGGGGTCGAGCCGGTGCGCTCGCCGCCGTCCGCGTCGCTCATCGGCGTACGCATGACAACCGGCGGGATGGGGCGCGAGCCGGGGATGTTGATCCGGATGCGCGTCGTCAGCGTCGTCTCGGTCTTCGGCTCTTCGGGCCGGTCCGGATCGGCAGGTTCCGGGGACCCGTCCGGGGCGTCCTGCGACGGGTGCAGCGACGGATACTGGCGGGATCCGTACGGCGGCGTACCCGAGGGGTACGCGGCTCCTCCGCGACCCTGGGGCCCGGAGGACGAACTGTCAGTTTCACGACTCAAAGCAGGTTCTCCCGATTGGCTCCGCCGCCCGTACCTTCCCCCGTGCCGCAGCCCGGGCGCGCGAACCACCATACTGGCCGCCGCCGGCACACACCCCGCGACCGGGGGAAACGACTGCGCACCCCCCGGACGGGCAGGGGGCATTACGGGATCGGACGGAGCACATTACTTGGCAGGTCGGCCGCTGTCGGCCCGCTGCCGGGGCGATCGCGACATGGTGGCACAGATCACAGCGATGGCCATTCCGCCCAGCATGAAGAGCCCGAGGCCGAGCGCGTCACCGAAGACATAGTCCCCTTCGGGCCGTCCACTGAGCAGAACAACGATGGAAATCAGCCATCCCGCCGCCGGTGCCGCCGCTCCCGGCTGGGTACCCGTCAGCGTGCGGCCGCCGTAGAAGAGGCCGGCCGCCGCCGCCAGGGCGAGCAGCAGACCGCCGGGGAACCAGGCGGCCTGCACGAGTGCCCCGGCGATGCCGACGACGGCGCCGAGGACCACGAGGCCGAACAGGGCGGCGATCCGGGCGGGGTTGACGGGCGCTGCCAGACCGATGGCCGGAATGTCCTTCTTCTGGGCATCGGTCCGGCCGCCGCCGGCGCGTGCCCTGCTGCTGCCGCTCATCGGCCGGCTCCCGGCACACCCGCGAAGAGATCGTGTTCGCGTTCGCCCGCCGGAGTCCCCGGCGTACCGGCGGCCAACTCGTAGTACTCGGTGGTGAACACGGGCTGGCCCAGGTCGTTCGACAGCGCGAAGTACCGCCCCTGAAGGGCGATCTGGGTGACGTGCGCCCGCATCGCCTCGCTCTTGGCGTCCTCGTACCCGGCGCCGTCGATCACGGTGGTGACCCGCTCCTCGTCCACCACACCCGGTACGTCGTCGATCCCGGCGATCCCCGGGAAGGCGTCGGGGGCCTCGGCGCGCAGCGCGGCGAACCCCTTCTCGGCGACGGGACGCGGCACGCGGTTCCAGTAGACCTTCGCGATGGCGTGCGGGGCGCCCTCGCCGGGGCGGTACGCGGCGTCGGCGGCCAGCTCCGCGGCGCGGGTGGCGACGCGGTGGGCCTGGATGTGGTCGGGGTGGCCGTAGCCCCCGTCGGGGTCGTACGTCACCAGGACCTGGGGGCGCACCTCGCGGATGACGTCGACGAGGTGACCGGCGGCCTCGTCGAGGTCGGCCGCCCAGAAGGCGCCGGGGCGGTGGTTCTGCCCGGCGCCCATCATCCCCGAGTCCCGGTAGCGCCCCGCGCCGCCGAGGAAGCGGTGGTCGGTGACGCCCAGCGCCCGCATGGCCGCCGCCAGTTCGCCGCGGCGGTGGGGGCCCAGGCTGTCGTCCCGGTCCGCGGCGAGATGGGCGAGGGCGGGCGGGATGACCTCCCCCTCCTCGCCGAGTGTGCAGGTCACCAGCGTGACCAGGGCGCCCTCGGCCGCGTACCTGGCCATGGTGGCGCCGTTGTTGATCGACTCGTCGTCCGGGTGCGCGTGCACCAGGAGCAGCCGCCGGGCGGGAAGGTCCGTCATGGGGACCAGCCTACGAGCCGCCGGCCTCCTGGACCGACGGCGGCCCGGCGACGGGCGCCGATGGAGCGACGGGTGACGGGGTCAGAACTTTATGTCCCCGATCATGCCGGCCACGTTCGTGGTCAGCTCGGAGATGGTGGGTGCGATGGTCGAGTCGGCGAGATAGAAACCGAGCAGCGCGCAGACGACCGCATGTCCTCCCTTCAGTCCGGACTTCCGGATCAGCAGGAAGACGATGATCGCCAGCAGCACCACCGCCGAAATCGAGAGCGCCACAGCGGTTCACCTCCATCGGTACGGTCGGGGACGGGCAGCACGCGTGGAGCCAGCAGGTTCATACCCACCGAGCGCTACGGATCATAACTATCCGTGGCACCGCATTGTTCGGGGCACAGCAGCACGAGGGGCGCACGGACGGGCGCGGCCGATAGGTTCGGCGCATGACTTCGTCAGAGATCACGTTTCCGCTCCAGTTGGCCCGGACCATGAGATTCACCCTCGGGGCGCCGCGCGCTTTCACGGTGTCACCCGACGGTGGACGCGTGGTCTACCTGCGCTCGGGTTCCGGTACCGATCGCACGGGCCGTCTCTGGGTGCTGGATCTGGAGGGGGACGGCGCCCCGAGGGAGCGCCTGGTGGCCGATCCGGAGGCGCTGCTGGGCGGCTCGCGGGAGCGTCTGTCGGCGCAGGAGCGCGCCCGGCGGGAGCGCAGCCGCGAGGGCTCGGCGGGGATCGTGGGCTACGCGGTGGACGCGGCTGCCGAGTTGGCCGTGTTCGCGCTGTCGGGGAAGGTGTACGTGGCCGATCTGCGCGGGGGAACGGCGCGTGCGCTGCCCGTGCCGGGGCCGGTGATCGACCCGCGTCCCTCCCCCGACGGACGACACGTCGCTTATGTGTCCAAGGGTGCACTGCGCGTCGTCTCCACCGACGGCGAGGCGGACCGCGCGCTCGCCGAGCCGGAGGACGGCCATGTCACCTACGGGCTCGCGGAGTTCATCGCGGCCGAGGAGATGCAACGCTTCCAGGGATTCTGGTGGTCGCCGGACTCGGACCGGCTGCTGGTGGCCCGGGTCGACGACAGCCCCGTCCGGCGGTGGTGGATCGCGGACCCCGCGCACCCCGACCGCAAGCCGGCCGAAGTCGCCTACCCGGCCGCCGGCACGCCCAACGCCGTGGTGGGGCTGCACGTCGTGGGCCTGGACGGCAGGCGCACCGAAGTGGAGTGGGACCGGGCCAGGTTCCCCTATCTGGCGCGGGTGCACTGGTCCTCGTACGGGGCTCCGCTGCTGCTCGTCCAGGCCCGGGACCAGCAGAGCCAGCTGTGCCTGGCGGTGGACCCGGAGACCGGGGCGACCCGGACCGTGCACGCGGACGAGGACCCGGTGTGGCTGGAGCTGTTCCCCGGGGTGCCCGCGTGGGCGCCGGACGGGCGGCTGGTGCGCATCGCGGACGAGGGCGGGGCGCGGGTCCTCGCGGTGGGCGACCGGCCGCTGACCGGGGCGCAGTTGCACCTCGGGACGGTGCTGGACATCGGGGAGTCGGACGTCCTGGTGACGGCGTCGGCGGGCGAGGAGGCGGCCGCGCCGGAGATCGGCGAGACCCACGTGTACCGGGTCAACGAGCTGGGCGTGGAAAGGGTCTCGGAGGGTACCGGTGTGCATACGGCGGTACGGTCCGGCCGGGTGACGGTGCTTGTCTCGGCCACGCCGGAGCGGCCGGGGACGACGGCGCGGGTGCTGCGGGACGGCAAGGAGATCGCGGTCGTCGCGAGCCACTCCGAGCCGCCGGTGCTGTCGGCACGGCCGGTGTTCACCGAAGGGGGCGCACGGCGGATTCCGTGCGCCGTACTGCTCCCCACCGGGTACTCGGAGTCGGACGGTCCGCTTCCGGTCCTCATGGACCCGTACGGCGGGCCGCACGGCAGGCGCGTCGCCGCCGCCCACAATCCGCATCTCACCTCGCAGTGGTTCGCGGACCAGGGCTTCGCGGTGATCGTCGCGGACGGGCGCGGCACACCCGGCCGTTCACCGGCCTGGGAGAAGGCGGTGAGGAACAATCTGGCGCTCAGCCTCGACGACCAGGTGGAGGCCCTGCACGCCCTCGCGGAGCGGTTCCCGCTGGATCTGGGCCGGGTGGCGATCCGGGGCTGGTCGTTCGGCGGCTTCCTGGCGGGCCTGGCCGCGCTCCGCCGGCCCGACGTCTTCCACGCGGCGGTCGTCGGCGCCCCGGTGACCGACCAGCGGCTCTACGACACGCACTACACCGAGCGCTACCTGGGCGATCCGGCGGAGCAGCCGGAAGTGTACGCGTACAACTCACTGCTCACCGACGAGGGGCTGTCGCACGCGGCCGAGCGGGTGTGCCCGATGATGATCATCCACGGTCTGGCGGACGACAACGTGGTCGTCGCGCACAGCCTGCGGTTCTCCTCGGCGCTGCTGGCAGCCGGCCGCCCGCACGAGGTGCTGCCGCTGAGCGGGGTGACCCACATGACCCCGCAGGAGAAGGTGGCCGAAAACCTGCTGCTGCTGCAGGTGGACTTCCTGAAGCGGTCGTTGGGGCTCTGACTCACCAGCCCGGCGGCGGCTGGGAGGGCGGCGGGGGCGGGCCGAAGCCGCCGCCGCCCTGCGGGTAGCCGTAGCCGGGCGGCTGGTGCCCCGGGTACGGAGGCGTGAGCGGTGCGGGGCCCGGGCCGCCTGCCCATGGGTCCGGGCCGGGCGCGGGGACGGGGCCGGGCACGGCGAGGGCGATCAGCGCGACGAGTGCGGCCAGCAGCTGGAAGATCCAGCTGAGCAGGTTGAGCTGCAGCTCGCCCCCCAGCTCGCCGAAGTGGTCCAGCAGGTCGTAGTGGGCGATCCGGACCACCCCGAACACCCCGCCGGGCAGCAGCAGCGCGGCGGCCACCAGGCCGAACGAACGCGCGTGCCGGGCCCGCACCACAGCGCTGAAACCGGCGAACACGCAGAGCAGGAACAGCGTCACGGTGGCCCAGCCCGGCGGCGGACCGGTCAGGTACTGCGCGATCCCGTCGGAGCCCACGTACCAGTCGGGGAGGATCTCCGGGTACCGCACGGCCTGGCGGATGTCCCAGGCCATCGGCACGGACCCCGCCGCGCACAGGGCCAGGAACGCCAGTACGCCCGCGCCCCGCCCGGGCCCGGACGGCGTCCGCTCGTAGGAGTCGGCGGGCGGCCGTCGGCCCGCACCGGCGGTGATGATCATCGCGGCTGCCGCGGCGAGGGCGACGAAGGCGCAGATCAGGGCCCGTGAGCGCAGGTCGTCGGAGTACGCGGACTCCATCCGCCGGTTGCCGATGGTCCAGAGCCCGGGGAGCCGCACGGCGATGGTGACCACCCCGGCGACGACGAGCGCGGACGCGGCGGCCGTGCTGCGCAGAGCTGCCACGGCGACGGCCACGTACACCACGAGCAGGACGAGGTCGGTGGACGAGGTCGCGGGCGTGGCCGCCGGCCGGGCGTCCTGGAGCAGTGCCCAGACCCGCCATACTTGCCCGAAATTCGCCGCCTGCGCGTCCCGTATCAGCCAGCACGCGACGATCACCGCGAGCAGGGCGGACAGGACGGCTCCGGTGACTCTTGCTCCGCGGGTGAGTATCACCCCGTCGATACTTCCGTGCGCCCGCCCCTCGGACAAGAGGGCCTGCGGACGGCGGGCGCACGGCGACCGGCCGGGGGGCGTCACACCACCACCGGCCGGTCCACGGCACCCGCACGGCCGTACGTTGTTCATGGTGCCGCGTCCGTATATCGGGGAAGTTGCCCGCGTGTTAACGCCGGGTCAGCTCACCCGGCTGCTCCCGGAGGGCGGTTCCTCGCCGCCCCCGGCCGGGGGCGCGGGAGGCGCCTCGGGAGGCGCCTCGGGAGCCGTGTCGGACGCAGCCTCGGGAGCCGCCTCCGGAGCCGCCTCGGGAGGTGTTCCGGCAGGCGCCTCGTCCGCCTTCTCCGCCGCCCGGTCCGCCGCCTCGGCCTGGCCGCCCTCCCCCGGCACCGGCTCCAGCGTGCCCTCCGGCGGGACCACCCGCTTCTCCTCGGCGAAGTGGCAGGCCGAGTCGTGCCGGGCCGGGGTGTCCGTGTCGCGGAAGGCGGCCGGGACGGCCAGCAGCGGCACCTCCAGCTCGCACCGCTCCTGCGCCTTCCAGCAGCGGGTGCGGAAGCGGCATCCGGACGGGGGGTTGGCGGGCGAGGGCACGTCGCCGTGCAGGATGATCCGCTCGCGGAACTCCCGCGCCATCGGGTCCGGCACCGGCACCGCGGAGAGGAGGGCCTGCGTGTACGGGTGCGTGGGGTGGTCGTAGATCTCCGCGTCCGTGCCGATCTCGACGAACCGTCCCAGGTACATGACGCCGACCCGGTCCGAGATGTGCCGGACGATCGACAGGTCGTGCGCGATGAAGACGTAGCTCAGCTTGAACTCCGCCTGGAGGCGGTCCAGGAGGTTGACGACCTGCGCCTGGACGGAGACGTCGAGCGCGGAGACCGGTTCGTCGGCGACGATGATCTCCGGGTTGAGCGCGAGGCCGCGGGCGATGCCGATGCGCTGGCGCTGACCGCCGGAGAACTGGTGCGGGTACCGGTTGATGTACTCCGGGTTCAGGCCCACCACGTCCAGCAGGTCCTGCACCTTGCGGCGCCGGTCGCCCTTCGGGGCCACCTCCGGGTGGATCTCGTACGGCTCGCCGATGATGTCGCCGACCGTCATGCGCGGGTTGAGCGAGGTGTACGGGTCCTGGAACACCATCTGGATGTTGCGGCGCACGGCCTTCAGCGCGCGGCCGGACAGCTTGGTGATGTCCTCGCCCTTGTACCGGATGGAGCCGGCCGTCGGCTGCTCCAGGTGGACGAGGAGCCGCGCGACCGTCGACTTGCCGCAGCCGGACTCCCCCACCACGCCGAGGGTCTCACCGGCCCCGAGGTCGAAGGTGACCCCGTCGACCGCCTTGACCGCGCCGACCTGCTTCTTGATGAGGATGCCCTGGGTCAGCGGGTAGTGCTTGACGAGGTCGCGCACCTCCAGGATCGGTTCGCCGCCCGCGTAGGCGCTCTCCTGGCGCGACTTGGACAGCAGGGTGCGCGCGGTCTCGCCCTCCTCGCGCGCTTCCTTGCGCCCCGAGTGGTCAGCGTGCATCGAGCGTCTCCTTCCAGAAGTGGCAGGCGCTCTGTCGGTGCTCGGCCACGTCGTACAGCGGCGGCACGTCGGTGCGGCAGACGTCCTGGGCCATCGGGCAGCGCGGGTTGAAGGCGCAGCCGGGCGGGATGTGCAGCAGGTTGGGCGGCAGGCCCTTGATCGCGTACAGCTCCTGCCCCTTCTGGTCCAGGCGCGGGATCGAGGCCAGCAGACCCTTGGTGTACGGGTGGGCGGGCGCCTTGTAGATGTCGTGCACGGGCGAGGTCTCGACGATCCGGCCCGCGTACATCACCGCGATCTTGTCGGCGACGTCCGCCACGACGCCGAGGTCGTGGGTGATGAGGATCAGGCCCATGTTCAGCTCGCGCTGGAGCTCCGCGAGGAGGTCCATGACCTGGGCCTGGACGGTGACGTCGAGGGCGGTGGTCGGCTCGTCCGCGATGATCAGGGAGGGTTCGAGGGCCAGCGCCATCGCGATCATGATGCGCTGGCGCATACCGCCGGAGAACTGGTGCGGGTAGTTGCCCACCCGTTCCTTGGCGGCCGGGATGCGGACCCGGTCCATCAGCTCGACGGCCCTGGCCTTCGCGTCCTTGCGGGACATCCCGCGGTGCACGACGTACATCTCGCCGAGCTGCTCGCCCACGGTCAGGACGGGGTTGAGGGAGGAGAGCGCGTCCTGGAAGATCATGGCCATCTCCTGGCCGCGGATCTTCCGGCGCTCCTCCTTCTTCATGGTCAGCAGGTCGCGGTCCTTGAACAGGATCTCGCCCCGCGGGATCTTCCCCGGAGGCATGTCGAGGATGCCCATGACCGCCTGCGCGGTGACCGACTTGCCGGAGCCCGACTCGCCGAGCACCGCGAGCGTCTCGCCCTCGGCCACCGAGTAGTTGACCCCGTTGACGGCCTGGACGACCCCGTCCCGGGTGTGGAACTCCACGTGCAGATCGCGCACTTCGAGCAACATGGCAGCGGACTCCTCAGCGCAGCTTGGGGTCGAGGGCGTCGCGCACCGCGTCGCCGAGCATGATGAAGGCGAGCACCGTGACGGCCAGCGCGCCGGCCGGCCAGAGGAGCATGTGCGGGGCGTTGCGGATGTACTGGGACGCGGCGGAGATGTCGATGCCCCAGGAGACGGCGGGCGGCTTGAGGCCCACGCCGAGGAACGACAGGGTCGCCTCCAGGGAGATGTACGTGCCCAGCGCGATGGTCGCGACGACGATGACCGGGGCGACGGCGTTCGGCGCGATGTGCCGCAGCATCATCCGCCCGTTGGAGGCGCCGAGGGCCCGGGCGGCCTGGACGTAGTCGTTGTGCTTCGCGGTGATGACGGAGCCGCGGGCGATGCGGGCGATCTGCGGCCAGCCGAGCAGCACGATGAAGCCGATCACCGGCCAGACGGTGGAGCTGGTCACCACGGAGAGGAAGACCAGGCCGCCGAGGACGACGGGGATGCCGAAGAAGATGTCGGTGAGGCGGGAGAGGATCGCGTCCCACCAGCCGCCGAAGAAGCCCGCGAGTGCGCCGAGGACGCTGCCGATGACGGCGACGCCGACGGTGGAGCAGATGCCGACGGTGACGGAGTTGCGGGCGCCGTAGACGACGCGGGTGTAGACGTCGCAGCCCTGTCCGTCGTAGCCGAAGGGGTGGCCGGGCTGGGAGCCCTGCTGGGCGTTGCCGAGGTCGCAGTCGAGGGGGTCGCCGGACGCGATGAGCTGCGGCCAGATCGAGATGACGACCAGGAACAGGATGATCAGGGCCGAGATGATGAAGACCGGGTTGCGGCGCAGGTCGCGCCAGGCGTCGGACCACAGGCTCTGCGGTTTGGTGTCGGGACCGGTGCCCTCGGGACCGCCCGGCGTCTTCTCCAGGCTGTCGCCCTCCGCGAGGGCGAGGTCCGTCGGTCCGCCGGCGCCGGCGGCCGAGATCGCCTCGTCCGGTGTCTGCTCAGGCATAGCGGATCCTCGGGTCGAGTACGGCGTAGAGGAGGTCGACGATCAGGTTGGCCGCCAGGAAGACGAGCACCAGGACGGTGACGAACCCGACCACGGTCTGCGAGTTCTGGCGCAGGATGCCCTGGTAGAGCTGGTATCCGACGCCGTGGATGTTGAAGATCCGCTCGGTGACGATCGCCCCGCCCATCAGGGCGCCCACGTCCGTGCCGATGAAGGTGACGACGGGGATAAGCGAGTTGCGCAGCAGGTGCCGGATGACCACGCGGCGCCGGGGCAGGCCCTTCGCGGTCGCGGTGCGGACGTAGTCGGCGCGGGAGTTCTCCGCGATCGAGGTCCGGGTGAGCCGGGTGACGTAGGCCAGCGAGACGGAGGCGACCACCAGGCCCGGGATGAGCAGCTCGTTGAGCGGGGCCTCGGGCGAGACGGACGGTTTGATGACGCCCCACTCGACGCCCAGCAGCAGCTGGAGCAGCAGACCGGTGACGAAGGTCGGGATGGAGATCACGATCAGCGTGAGGATCAGCACGGCGGTGTCGACGGGCCGGCCGCGGCGCAGCCCGGTGACGACGCCGAGGCTGATGCCGATGACGATCTCGAAGACGATCGCGACGAGGGTGAGGCGGATGGTGATGGGGAACGCGGTGCCCATCAGCTCGGTGACCTCCTGCCCGTTGAACGCGGTGCCGAAGTCGCCGGTGAAGACGTTGCCCATGTAGGTGAGGTACTGCTGCCACACCGGCTTGTCGAGGCCGAATTCCGTGCGGAGTTGGGCGGCGGTCGCCGGGTCGCACTGGCGGTCGCCGCAGAGGCCCGCGATGGGGTCGCCCATCACGTTCACCATGAGGAAGATCAACAGCGTGGTGCCGAAGAAGACCGGGATCATCTGCAGCAGCCGCCGGATCACATAACGTCCCATGAAGGGCTCCGGGGGTCGCGGGGGGACGGAGGCTGAGGAGTCGGGGGACGGGGAAGCCGGGCGGCCGGTGCGTCACCGCACGGTCACCCGGCTCGGTCCCCTACTTGACCTTGATCTGCTCGTACACCGGAACGCTGAACTGGTTCAGCGAGACGTTGGTGACGTTCTCCGAGTAGCCGGCGCTGCCGTTCTGGTACCAGAGCGGGATGACGGGCATCTGCTGGACCATGACCTTCTCGGCGTCCTGGAAGGTCGAGACGGCCTTGGCCTTGTCGGACTCGGCGTTGGCCTTGTCGACGAGGTCGTCGAACTGCTTGTTGTTCCACTTGCCGTCGTTGGACGAGGCGTTGGTGTAGTACACGGGCTGCAGGAAGTTCTGGATGAGCGGGTAGTCCATCTGCCAGCCCGCGCGCCAGGCGCCGTGCAGCTTCTGCTGGGAGACCTGGCTGCGGAAGTCGGCGAAGGTGCCGACGGGGGCGCCCACGCACGCCTTGTTGTTGCCCATGACCTTGTTGATGCTGTTGCAGACGGCGTCGACCCACTCCTTGTGCGAGCCGGTGTCGCCGTTGTACGAGATCTTGAGCTGGCCGCCGGGGATGCCGCCACCGTCCTCGATCATCTTCTTGGCCTCGGCGGCGTTGTAGGTGCACTCCTTGCCGCAGAGGCCCTTCTTGAAGCCGCCCTCCTCACCGAGGACCGGGGAGGTCCAGTCGGACGCGGGGGTGCGGGTCTTCTGGAAGATCTGGTCGGTGATCTGCTGCCGGTTGATCGCCATCGACAGGCCCTGGCGCACCTTGATCGCGCCCTGGGTGTTCCAGTTCTTGTCGTAGAACGGGAAGGCGAGGGTCTGGATGATGCCGGCCGGGGTGTTGATGTAGCGGTCGCCGAGGTCCGACTTCACGTTCTTGAGCTGCGAGGCGGGCACGTCGTCGACGAGGTCGAGGTTGCCGGCCGTCAGGTCGGTGTAGGCGGTGTTGTTGTCGGTGTAGACCTTGAGGTCGATGCCGCCGTTCTGCGCCTTGTCGTCCCCGGGGTAGTCGTCCCACTTCCGCAGGTTCATCGAGGAGCCCTTGGTGTACTTGTCGATGGTGTACGGGCCGTTGCCGATGGGCTTCTTGAGCCAGGCCGCGTGGTCCGTGAAGAAGGTCTTGGGGAGCGGTGCGAAGGCCGGGTAGCCGAGGGTGTCGGGCCACAGCGAGAACTTCTGCGACAGCTTGACGGTGAAGGTCCTGGCGTCGACGACCTTGAGGCCGGAGAGCTTGGTGGCGCTCGCCTTGCCGGTCTCGGGGTGGACCTTGTCGTAGCCGTCGATGTAGCCGAAGAAGTAGGCGTTCTTCTGGTTGTTCTTGAGGACCGCGCCGTAGTTCCAGGCGTCGACGAAGGAGTTGGCGGTGATCTTCTCGCCGTTGCTGAAGGTCCAGCCGTCCTTCACCGTGACGGTGAAGTTCTGGTTGTCCTTGGTCTCGATCTTCTCGGCGAGCATGTTGAGGGCCTCGCCGGTCTTCGGGTCGTACCTCTTCAGGCCCCGGAAGATCATGTCGAGCACCTTGCCGCCCTGCACCTCGTTGGTGTTGGCGGGCTCCAGCGGGTTCTGCGGGTCACCCCAGGACGAGCTGACGATCCCGTCGGCGCCACCTCCGCCACCACCGCTGTCGCCCCCGCCGCAGGCCGTCGCCGCCAGGGCGACGGCCGCCGCGCATGCGGCCCACTTGACGTGTGTGGCTCCGCGCATGGAGTGCCTCCTCATTGTGCTCCGGCTTACGTGAGGTCAAATATCACCTCATATCGGCACTCATGCATGCACATACCCGCCATACGGGGCAATCGGCACCACAGGGACCCCACGGGGACGTTTGCGGTAGCAATCACAAGGGTGATTCCGGGCGGAATCGACGCCTCCTCATAAATAACCTCAACACTCCCTCAAGTTACTTATGCGGCTATGAAGTTCACCCATAACGTGACCCGCGTACCGCACCAGAAGGCCCCCTAGGAGGACCTGCGTGAAGCGCGTCATCAGCACCGCCGTCACCGCCGCTCTGCTCGGCGCCGGCGTCGTCGCCGGGACCGCCGCCCCGGCGTCGGCGGCAGCGGCATGCGACAGCAGCCCGATCTACTCGATCGGCGACAAGAAGACCGTCTGGCGCGCCACCCAGGTGCACAGCGACTGGGCGAAGCCCGGTGTCACCATCTCGTACTCGAAGAACAAGACCGGTTCCTGGACCGCGACCGGGACGGCGACCGTCGGCGCCGAGGCGGGCGTCATCTTCGCCAAGGCCTCCACCTCCTTCAGCGTCTCGGTCGGCAAGACCTGGTCCAAGTCGGACACCTGGACGTACGCCGCCACGGTCAAGAAGAAGAGCGGCAAGTCCCGCGGCCGGCTGATGATGTACCACGAGGCCAAGGGCTTCAGCGTGACGAAGTACCGGATGGTGCCCAAGAGCACCGGCGGCTGCAAGAAGAGCAAGGTCTGGAAGAAGAGCAACAACGTCGCCCCGGTCAAGAGGAGCAACAACCTCTGGGGAATCCAGTACGCGTAACACCGAGGGCCCGGTGCGGACCGTCATGAACAGCGGAGGGTGACGGTCCTCGCTCCCGCTCGTGTACGAAAGCAAAGGCGCCCCGGAACCGTTCGGTTCCGGGGCGCCTTTCGTCGCGCGCGGCAGGTTACGAGGCCGCGTGCACCACGTCCTTCTCCTCCGCGAAGTGGCAGGCCGACTCGTGGGCGGCCGGCGTCTTCGACGCCTTGAAGCGCTCGGGGACCGCGAGGAGCGGCACCTCGGTGGCGCACTTGTCCTGGGCCTTCCAGCAGCGGGTGCGGAAGCGGCAGCCCGACGGCGGGTTGGCCGGGGACGGGACGTCACCGGAGAGGATGATCCGCTCGCGGCCCTCGCGGGCCTCCGGGTCGGGGACCGGGACCGCCGACAGCAGTGCCTGGGTGTAGGGGTGCGTCGGGTGCTCGTAGATCTGCGCGTCCGTACCGATCTCGGCCATCTTGCCGAGGTACATGACGCCGACCCGGTCCGAGATGTGCCGGACGATCGACAGGTCGTGCGCGATGAAGAGGTAGGAGAGGTTGAACTCGTCCTGGAGCTTCTCCATCAGGTTGATGACCTGCGCCTGCACCGACACGTCGAGCGCGGAGACCGGCTCGTCGCAGATGATGATCTCCGGGTTGAGCGCGAGGCCGCGGGCGATGCCGATGCGCTGGCGCTGACCGCCGGAGAACTGGTGCGGGTACCGGTTGATGTACTCCGGGTTCAGGCCCACCACGTCCAGGAGCTCCTGGACCCTGCGCCGCCGGTCGCCCTTGGGGGCCACCTCGGGGTGGATGTCGAAGGGCTCCCCGATGATGTCACCGACGGTCATCCGCGGGTTCAGCGAGGTGTACGGGTCCTGGAACACCATCTGGATGTTCCGCCGCACGGCCTTCAGCGCACGCCCGGACAGCTTGGTGATGTCCTGGCCCTTGTAGAAGATCTCGCCGGCCGTCGCCTGCTCCAGCAGCATGAGGAGCTTGGCGACGGTGGACTTGCCGCAGCCGGACTCGCCCACGATGCCGAGCGTCTCGCCCGCGTACAGGTCGAACGAGATGCCGTCCACGGCCTTGACCGCGCCGACCTGCTTCTTGAACAGGATGCCCTGGGTCAGCGGGAAGTGCTTGACCAGGTTGCGCACCTGGATGATCGGCTCGCCCTGCGCGGCCGGCTCCTCGATGGCGTTGACGGCGGCCGTCTCGGTGGACGCCTCGGTCTTCGCCACTTCGGTGACGTTCGGGGTGGCGTCCACCGGCTTCTTCTCGATGTCAGCCATGGATCGTCTCCTTCCAGAAGTGGCACGCGCTGCCGCGGCCGACCAGCTCGGTGCCGTCACGCTCGGTCACCTGGCTGAGCACCGGGATGTCCGTGCGGCAGACGTCCTCCGCCCGGGCGCAGCGCGGGTTGAACGCGCAGCCCGAGGGGATGTTCTGCAGGTTGGGCGGGAGGCCCTTGATCGCGTACAGCTCCTGGCCCTTCTGGTCCAGGCGCGGGATCGAGGCCAGCAGGCCCTCGGTGTACGGGTGCGCGGGGCGCTTGTAGATCTCGTGCACCGGGGCAGTCTCGACGATCCGGCCCGCGTACATCACGGCGATCTTGTCGGCGACGTCCGCGACCACACCCAGGTCGTGGGTGATGAGGATCAGGCCCATGTTGTACTCGCGCTGGAGCTCCGCGAGGAGGTCCATGACCTGGGCCTGGACGGTCACGTCGAGCGCGGTGGTCGGCTCGTCCGCGATGATCAGGTCCGGCTCCAGGGCGAGCGCCATCGCGATCATGATGCGCTGGCGCATACCGCCGGAGAACTCGTGGGGGTAGTCACCGACACGCTGCTTCGCCGCCGGGATACGCACCCGGTCCATCAGTTCGATGGCCTTGGCCTTGGCGTCCTTGCGCGACATCCCGCGGTGGGCGCGGAACATCTCGCCCAGCTGGAAGCCCACGGAGAGCACGGGGTTGAGCGAGGACAGCGCGTCCTGGAAGATCATCGCCATCTTGGCACCGCGGAGCCTGCGGCGCTCGTTCTCGGGCATGGACAGGATCTCCTGCCCCTGGAAGTAGATCTCGCCGCCGGATATCCGGCCGGGAGGGCTGTCCAGGATGCCCATGATCGCCTGTGCGGTGACCGACTTGCCGGAGCCGGATTCGCCCAGCACGGCGAGCGTCTCGCCCGCGTCCACGCTGTAGCTGACACCGTTGACGGCCTTCGTCACGTTGTCGCGGACCTTGAACTCGACCTGGAGGTCGCGTACTTCGAGCAGCGGGGCGGCCTTGTCCGGACCGCTGCCGCCGGCTGTCTCGGCGCTGGTCATGTCATCACCTTCGGCTTGCTCGTTCAGCTTGTTCGTCTTCATCGCGATGCCTCACCGGAGCTTCGGGTCGAGTGCGTCGCGCAAGCCGTTGCCCAGCAGGACGAAGCCGAGCGCGGTGACGACGATGGCGAGGCTCGGGTACATCCACATGAAGTCCTTGACCCCCATGAAGTCCCGGCCGGCCGCGATCATGTTGCCCCACTCCGCGACCTCGGGCGGCACGCCGACGCCGAGGTAGGAGAGGGACGCCTCGGCCACGATGGCGATGCCGACATTGCTGGTCGCGTAGACCAGGACAGCGGTGAGCGAGTTGGGCAGGATGTGCCGCCGGATCGTGCGGAACTGACTCGCGCCCAGGGCGCGGGCGGCGTGCACGTAGTCCATCTCGCGCACCGAGAGGATCTGGCTGCGCAGCAGGCGGGCGAAGGTGGCCCAGGAGAAGATGCCCAGCGACAGGACGACGGGCAGGACCCCACGGCCCATCAGGAGGATGACGACGATGGCGCCGATCAGCAGCGGGAACGCGAAGAAGACGTCGGCGACACGCATGATCACCGAGTCGATGAGCCGGCCGAAGTAACCGGCCAGGGCACCCAGGACGATGCCGATCGTGCAGGCGACGAGGATGGACGCCATACCGACGATCATCGCGATCCGGCTGCCGTAGATGAGACGTGACAGCTGGTCCCGGCCGAGCGAGTCGGTGCCGAGGAGGTGGTCCCCTCCCGGGGCCTGAAGCGTGTTGGCGAGATCCTGCTTGAGCGGATCGAAGGGCGCCAGAAGCGGTGCGAAGACCGCGACGATCACCAGGACGACCAGGATGAAGAGGCCGAGGACCGCGAGCTTGTTGGCGAAGAAGCGGGCACGGATGTCTGACCACTGGCTCACCCGGACGACAGTCGGCTCTGCGCCCTGCTGCTCCGCGGTGGGACCGGCCGCCGCCGGCCCCTCCTTGCCCGTGACGAGTTCAGTCATGATGTAACTCCTATTTCGGACAACTCGGCCGGGTCAGGCGAGTCGAATGCGCGGGTCGAGGGCGGCGTACAGCAGATCCACGATCAGGTTCAGCACGACGAAGACCGCCACACTGATCGTCACCACACCGACGATGATGGGGTTGTTGTTCTGCTGGATCGCAGTGACCAGCGCGAGCCCGATGCCGTCCCAGTTGAAGATGGTCTCGGTGATGATCGCGCCACCCAGCAGCGCTCCGAAGGAGATACCCACGTACGTGATCACCGGGATCACGGAGTTGCGCAGGATGTGACGGAGAAGAACCACGGGACGGGAGAGCCCCTTGGCCACCGCGGTCTTGACGTAGTCCGCACCCATCACTTCGAGCATGGTGCTGCGCGCGATCTGCGCCACCAGAGCGGCGTCGATGATCGCGAGAGTGAAGGCGGGCAGGATCAGCGAGTTGAAGGTTCCGTCGGAGATGAGCGGGAACCAGCCCAGCTTGATGACGAAGACCCACTGCATGATCATGCCGAGGACGATCGAGGGTACGCCGATGGCCAGGGTCGTACTGAAGGTGACCGTGATATCCCAGACGGAGTATCTGCGCATGGCGGCGATCACGCCGGCCGCGATGCCGATGATCACGTCGAAGACGATCGCCACCACGGCCAGCTTCGCCGTGTTGAGGAGCTTCGGCGCCAGGATCTCGGTCACCGGCCGGCCCTGGGTGTAGTCCTGTCCCAGGTCGCCCTTGGCGAGCTTGCCGACGTACGACCCGTACTGGACGACCAGCGGCTTGTCCAGACCGTACTGCTTGTGGAGCTGCTCGATGACAGCGGGATCGCGCGCCTTGTCGCTGCCCGCGATCTGTCCGACCGGGTCACCCGGAAGTACGAACAGGCAGGCGAACAAGACCATGGTCGCGCCCAGAACGACTACGACCAACTGGCCCAGTCGACGGACCACATACCTTCCCATGACTAACCTCTCTACGTCACTGCCCATGGAGCAGTGCCCTCGCCCCGGATACGGGGGATGCGATGGGGGGCGGGACGGTGGATCGCACCGCTCCCGACGGCCGTCAGGGGTCGTGGTGCTGAGCGCTGCTCGGCACCACGACCCCCGATCGGTTACCGCTTCTCCGCGGCTGCCCGCTACTTCAGGCTGAGCTCGGCGAGGTTCGGGTCCTCATGGAAGTCCATCTTGACGTCCGCGAACTTCTTGGTGTTGACCAGGCGCAGCTGCGTACGGTTCCACAGCGGGATGAGCGCCACGTCGTCCATGGCGACCTTCTCGGCCTGCTTGTACAGCTCGTTGCGGGCCGGGAGGTCCTTGGTGGCACGAGCCTTGCTGAGCAGGTCGTCGAATTTCTTGTTGCTGTAACGGCCGCGGTTGTCACCGGTGACCTTGCCCGAGTCGTCCTTGTTGATGGACGAGGTGGACAGCAGCGGGAACAGGAAGTTGTCCGGGGTCGGGTAGTCCGCGCCCCACGCGAAGCGGTAGGCACCCGTGGCGCCCGGCTTCTGCTGGTCGGCGAGGAGCTCGGCGAAGGGCTTGCCCGACGCCTTCACCTTGACGCCGAGGACGTCCTCCAGCTGCTGGGCGACAGCCTGCACCCACTCCTCGTGACCGGCACCGGTGTTGTAGCCGATGTCGATGGTGGTGCCGGGCTTGAGGCCGGCCTCCTTCGCGAGGGCCTTGGCCTTCGCCTTGTCCTGCTTGACGCAGGAGGTGCAGAGGTCCTTGGTGTAGACGTCCTTGAAGACCGGCGGAAGGATCGTCGTGGACTTCGTCTGCATGCCCTGGAAGACACCGGCGATGATCGCGTCACGGTCGATCGCGTAGGAGACCGCCTCGCGGGCCTTCGCAGACTTCAGCGGACCGTTGTCCGTGATCGGCAGAAGGTAGTTCATGCCGTTGGTGTCGAGCTCCAGCCACTCACCCTGCGGCTCGTACTTGGCCTTGGCCGGCTTGAGCTGCGGGGTGGGCATACGCGCCCAGTCGAACTGGCCCGACTGGAAGCCCTGGTACTCCAGGTTCGCGCTGTTCGCCGCGTTGAGGATCGATATCTCGACCTTGTCGAGCTTCGCCTTCTTCAGACCGTAGTCGTCGTTGCGGACGAGCGTGATCTTCTTGTTGTGCTCCCACTTGCCGTCCATCTTGAACGGGCCGTTGCCGATGGGCGCGGCGTTGTACGCGGCGTTCTTGGCGTCACCGGCGACCTTCGGCACGGGGCTGAAGACGGTGTGGGTGGTCTTGGTGTCGAACTCGAAGTCCGGCGCGGACAGCTTCACCTGAAGCGTCGTGGCGTCCGGGGCGCTCAGGCCGGACATCTTGTCCGTCTTGCCCGACTGGACGTCCTCGAAGCCCGCGATGCCGGCCATGTGGTAGGCGACGTCGGAAGCGGCCTTCTTCTGCGCGACACGGTTCCAGCCGCGGACGAAGGACTCGGCGTCGACGGCCTCGCCGTTGCTGAACTTGGTGCCGGCCTTGATCTTGAACGTCCAGGTCTTGCCGTCCGCGCTGACCTGCTTGGACTCGGCGAGCACGGGGACGACCTGGCCGTCGGCGGTGGGCTCGTACAGACCCGAGAAGAGGTTGTCCGTGACCAGGATGCCCTCGGACTCCTGGGCGTTGTACGGGTCGATCGAGACGGGCTCGGTGATGCCCAGACGGAACGTGCCGCCGGCCTTGCCGGAGCCACCGTTGCCCTTGTCCTTGCTGGCGTCGTCGTCGCCACCACCGCAAGCCGTCGCAGCCAGGGCGATGATCGCCGCCGCCGCAACCCACTTGGCGCTCTTGGCACCGCGCATGGGTTTTCCTCCTCATGAGTCCACTTTTGACTACAAGAAGGGCACTGTGGCGATACACCGACACCCCTGACGGTGATCGTTTCAGTGCCCTGAGTGTGCTCGTGAGTCGGCGCACTCCCCACAGTGCGTGACCCATTGACCCGAGCTCAATGAACCCAACTATTGAGTACGGCGGGGCCGTAAACCACACCTAAAGGGTCTCGTTTTGACAACATCAATCGGCGCGTTGACCCGAAATGCGGACAAAGGGATACCACCCAGACACCACCGAAACGGACCGTTCACACACGTACCGGAGACCACTATCCGATAGGCGGACGTCCGACTATCGAACCCGGCTCCCCCTCTCAGCACTCTCCCGCCGCACGCGGGACGCCCCGCCGACCCATGCAAGCAGGTCGGCGGGGCGTCTGAACAGATGGCCCGTCAGCCGGTTCAGCAGTACTTCTTCTTCGCGACCGCCGCCAGGGAGCCCTTCGGGGGCTTCAGGCCGCACCGCACCCCGCCCTCGACGGCGCTCGTCCAGCTCTGCGCCTTGCCGTACCGACCGGTCTTGATCCACTTCGTACCGCGGTCACAGCGGTACTGGGTGTAATACCCGGACGCCTTCCGGGTTCCGGAGTAGAACACGTAGGTGTCGAACTTGGTCAGGTTGTAGGTGACCGACTCCGACTTCTTGTTCGTGACCTTCCCCTCGGCCGCGAGCTCCAGCCCGAGAGACCCCTCAAGGCTGGCGAGGACGACCTTGCCGCTGACCTTGGCGCCGGCCGTCGCCTTCACCGATGCCTTGACCTCGGTGACCTTCTCGGTCTTGTAGGTCCTCTTGCCCGGGGCCCCGGTGTAGTGCTCGACGATCCGCTTGTGCGTGACGACCCACGGCTTGGCCTTCGAGGACCAGGTCAGCTTGGTCCGTCCCGGGCTGCACATCGGGTCGTTGCCCGAGGTGCCCGCCATCGCCGGCGTCGAGAGCACAGCCGACACCGCCGCCCCCGCGAGCACAACGCCTACGATCTTCCGCATGTCAATCCTTCGCTTTCGCACATCGGAGTCGAGTTCCCCCCGCTTCCGGCGCCCCCCTGTCGGCGGCGCAGCTGTCACACTGGCGGAGCGAGAGCCGATATTCCAGCGATCTGAGGGAAGCTTGAGACTACTGTCGCGAAGTGAGTACATAGCGTAACCGGAGGCTCCGCCTCCACCAACGTTCCCATTAGCGTATTGGATCATTGACGAACCGGATTCGAGCGCGACGGGAGCGCACATGAGAAAGGCCGGGGTCCGCGACTTGTCGCGGACCCCGGCCCTCCCCGGGTCGTCAGCCGTGCTTGGCGCGGGACGCGGTGCGGCCGCGCTCCTTCTGGTCGAGGACGACCTTGCGGATGCGGACGGCCTCCGGGGTCACCTCCACGCACTCGTCGTCGCGGCAGAACTCCAGGGACTGCTCCAGGGAGAGCTTGCGCGGCGGGACGATCGCCTCGAACGAGTCGGCCGACGAGGACCGCATGTTCGTGAGCTTCTTCTCCTTGGTGATGTTCACGTCCATGTCGTCGGCGCGGGAGTTCTCTCCGACGATCATGCCCTCGTACACCTCGGTGCCGGGGTCGGTGAACAGCACGCCGCGCTCCTGGAGGTTGGTCATCGCGAAGGCGGTGACGGCACCGGCGCGGTCGGCGACCAGCGAACCGTTGTTACGGGTCGTCAGGGTGCCGAACCACGGCTCGTGGCCCTCGTGGATGGAGTGCGCGATACCCGTACCGCGGGTGTTGGTCAGGAACTCCGTACGGAAGCCGATGAGACCGCGGGAGGGCACGACGAACTCCATGCGGACCCAGCCGGAGCCGTGGTTCGACATGTTGTCCATACGGCCCTTGCGGACGCCCATGAGCTGTGTGACGGCGCCCATGTGCTCCTCGGGCACGTCGATCGTCATGCGCTCGACCGGCTCGTGGGTCTTGCCGTCGACGTCCTTGGTGACCACCTGCGGCTTGCCGATGGTCATCTCGAAGCCCTCGCGGCGCATCTGCTCGACCAGGATGGCCAGCGCCAGCTCACCGCGGCCCTGCACCTCCCAGGCGTCGGGGCGCTCGGTCTCCAGGACGCGCAGCGACACGTTACCGATCAGCTCGCGGTCCAGGCGGTCCTTGACCTGACGGGCGGTGACCTTGCGGTCCTTGACCGCGGCCTTGGCGTCCGCGCCCTTGCCGGTGCCGCCGCGGCCGACCAGCGGCGAGGTGTTGGTGCCGATGGTCATCGAGATCGCGGGCTCGTCGACCGTGATCAGCGGCAGCGCGACCGGGTTCTCCGGGTCGGCGAGCGTCTCACCGATCATGATCTCCGGGATACCGGCGACGGCGCAGATGTCACCGGGGCCGGCCACCTCGGCGGGCTTGCGGGTGAGCGCCTCGGTCATCATCAGCTCGGTGATGCGCACGTTCTGGATCGAGCCGTCGCGCTTGATCCAGGCCACCGTCTGACCCTTGCGCAGCTCGCCCTCCTCCACGCGCAGGAGCGCGATACGGCCGAGGAAGTTGTCGGCGTCGAGGTTGGTGACGTGGGCCTGGAGAGGCGCGTTCTCCTCGTACGTCGGGGCCGGGACGTGCTCCAGGATCGCGGAGAAGAAAGGCTCCAGGTTGGTGGAGTCCGCGGGGACCGTGCCGTCCTCCGGCTTGGTCAGCGAGGCGATGCCGTCACGGCCGCACGCGTAGACGATCGGGAACTCGATCTGCTCCTCGTCCGCGTCCAGGTCCAGGAAGAGGTCGTACGTCTCGTTGACGACCTCGTCGATGCGCGAGTCGGGGCGGTCCGTCTTGTTGATGCACAGGATGACGGGCAGGCGCTGCTGGAGCGCCTTGCGCAGCACGAAGCGGGTCTGCGGGAGCGGGCCCTCGGAGGCGTCCACGAGCAGGACCACCGCGTCGACCATCGACAGGCCGCGCTCGACCTCGCCGCCGAAGTCGGCGTGGCCCGGGGTGTCGATGATGTTGATCGTGATGACGTCGCCGCCATCCTTCGGGTGGTACTTGACGGCCGTGTTCTTGGCCAGGATCGTGATGCCCTTCTCACGCTCCAGGTCGTTCGAGTCCATCATGCGGTCGTCGAGCGATTCGGCGGCGTGCGCGGCGAACGAGCCGGCCTGCTTGAGCATGGCGTCGACGATGGTCGTCTTGCCGTGGTCGACGTGGGCGACGATGGCTACGTTACGGATGTCGTGGCGCGTGGGCATGTGTGGCTTGCGCTTCTCTCGGATCGGGGATTCAGGCGCCTGGGTCGGTCTTGAGTCCCCCTACGCCCGCCGGGCGGACGCGCCACGGCTACTCCCCATGGTACGGGCCCGCCGGGCGGGAGGCTTCCCGGCGGGTTCCCTACCGGTCGCAGAGCGGTCCGACCGCGCCTTTCGGGGCGGCGGCCGGACGCGCTCCTGCGCCGCGGTCCCTCTCGCCGGCCTGCCTACTTCTTCCGGGCGGCCGGGGCACCCGCCGCCTGCGGGGCCTTGTAGCCGATGTCCTGGTAGTGCGGGACGCCGAAGCCGAAGGCGCCGACGTTCACGAGGGTCCTCGCGGTGGCGACGAGCTGGGGGCGCTGGAAGAGGGGGATCGATCCCGCGGCGGCCCAGATACGGGCGTCGGCCTGGCGCATGAGGTTCTGGGACGCCTTCTCGTCCAGCTCCGAGACCGCCTGGTCGAAGAGCTGGTCGATGTGGTCCGTCCCGACGCGGGTGTAGTTCTGCTCGACGAGCAGCGAGCCGTCGGTCGCCGGGACCGGCTTGGCGTAGATCGGGCGGTCGTCGGTGGCCGGGTAGGCGGAGGCGGGCCAGGAGTACAGGGCCATGTCGTAGTCGCCGGAGGCCACGTGGTCGCGGAAGTAGCTGTCGTCCGAGACCTTGGTGATCACCGTGCGGATGCCGATCGTGTCGAGCATCGCGGCGATCTTCTCGCCCACGCTGCGCAGGCCGGCCGAGCCGGGCCCCGACGGCAGGACGAAGCGCAGGCTCAGCGGCTTGCCGTTCTTGCCGAGCGGGCCGCGGGCCGCGTCCGCGCCCTTGGCCGGGGCCGGGGTGCCGGCCGGGGCGTAGGCTCCGGCGGCTCCCCCGGGCTGCCGGTCCTGGGCCCGGACGTCCCGGGCGTCCTCCGAGATGCCCGTGGCGCCGAGCCGGCCGGCCTGGCGCAGCAGGGCGTCGCTCTGGGCCGCGGCGACGGGGGCGGGGGCGAGGACCCGGGTGGCGTCGCCGGGCTTGTCGTCGCCGACGATGTAGAGGCCGTCGGCGGCGGAGGGCTCGCCGGCGGCGCGGTCCGCCTTGCCGTCGTCGCCCTCGGACTCCTTCCCGGCGCTCCCCTTCTTCTCCTCGGCCTTCTTCTCCTCGGCCCCCGTGTCCGCGTCCTTCTTCTTCTCGCCCTCGCTGCCGGCCTTGGTGCCGTCGTTCCGAGAGAGGGCGCCCTCGCGCGTCCAGCCGGCGTCGGCCAGCAGCGCCTGGGCCTTCTCGGTGTCCTGCTTGCCGAGCGCCTCGCTGCCGTCCTTGTACGCGGGCTGCCCGGCGACGGCCAGGTGGCTGCCGAGCGGCTGCGCGGGCAGGCCGAGCGGCTTCAGTACGGTGTCGGCGAGCTCCTGGCGGTCCAGGGCGCGGGCGACGGCCCGGCGCACCCGGTCGTCGGCGAGCGGCCCGGTCTCGCCGTTCAGCGCGAGCTGGGTGTAGGCGGGTTCCAGCGCCTTGCGGACCGTGAAGGCGCGCAGCCCGCTCTGTTCGGCGGCGTACGCCTCGGCCGCCTTCGCCTTGTCGTCCCGGACCTCCTGCTCCTCCTCGGCCGCCTCCTCGTCGGTCCCGTGCGCCACCGCCCAGGAGCGCAGGGCCTGGGCCGGGGTGAGAGCGGCACCGGGGCCGTGGGCGCCGGACGCGCCGGCGGCTCCCTCGCGGGCGGCCTGGGCGATGCGGTGGGCGGTGCCGGAGTCGACGTCGGCCACGTCGACCGTGCCCTCGGCCAGGGCGTCGGTGCGGTCCTCGGGCTTGACGGCCTTGAAGACGAGCGTGTCCAGCTTGGCGGGGCTGCCCCACCAGCGGGGGTTGCGGGTCAGCGTCACGGACCCGGTCTTCCTGTCGACCTCGCGCAGCCGGAACGGCCCGGCCGTCTCCTTGACCGTGGTGCGCGCGCCGTCGTTGAAAGCGTCCGGGGAGCCCGTCACCTGCTTCGGGTACAGCGGGGAGAACAGGGAGCGCCAGTCCGCGTACGGCTTGGCGAAGGTGACCTTGACCTCCAGGTCGTCGGAGCCGCGCTCGATCTTCTCGATGCGCTCGTAGCCGGCGTTGCGGGCGGTCCAGAACGCGGAGTCCTTGCCGCTCAGCGCCCGCCACTGGGCGACGAAGTCCGGGGCCCCGATCTCGCGGCCGTCGCTCCAGACCGCCTGCTGGTTGAGGCGGTAGACGACGACCTGGCGGGGCTCGGTCCCGGTGACCTTCGCGGATTCCAGGTAGTCCGGGTTGAGCTGCGGCCGGCCCTTGTCGTCGAGCGGGAAGAGGGTCGGGAGCAGGGCTCCGGTGATCCGGGTGGTGGCGCTGTCGGCGTCCGCCTGGAAGGCGTTGAGGGTGGCGGGCAGGGCGTCGATCGCCCAGGTGACCTTGCCGCCGTCGGCGATCTGGGCCCGAGCGGCGCGCGCCACGTCCTGCGGTACGGCGGCGACGGCCGCCGTCTCGTCCCCCTCCGAGCTGCACCCGGCCAGGGCGGGGAGGGTGAGGACGCCTGCGGTGAGGAGGGCGGGCAGGCGCTTGCGCTTTCGGGCCGTCCCGCGCGGGACGCCGACGTGGGACATGGCTGATACCTCCGGGGACGGCCCGGCCCGCACCGGAATGGGCCGGATTGCGTGTGGTTTGGTGGCATTTGCAGTTGATCACACTGATTCCGCCCCACTACTGAAAACGCCCTCGCGCGGGAAGACGGCGCCGACACGGCGCGGTGCCCCGAAAGCTCACCCACGTGGCGGAGCGCCGCGGCCCGGCGGGCCGCGGCGCTCCTTGTCGTCGTCGGGTGCGGCCGGTCAGCCCAGCAGCTTGACGATCTCGTCGGTCGTACCGGTCTCGCCGAGGCGCGGGAAGATCCGCCGCACGCTGTTGTCGTGGGCCTCGCCGCTCATGTCGGTCATGGCGTCCGTGGCGAGGGTGACGTGGTAGCCGTGCTCGTGCGCCGAGCGGGCGGTGGACTCGACGCCGATGCTGGTCGCGATGCCGGCCACGACGACCTGGGTGACGCCCCGACGGCGCAGCTGGAGGTCGAGGTCGGTGCCGTAGAAGGCCCCCCACTGCTGCTTGGTGACGACGATGTCCCCCTCGCGCGGGCCCATCTCGGGCACGATCTCCGCCCAGTCGGCAGCGGGCTTCCCGGACCGGGCCGGGCCCTCGTTGCGGCCGGGGGCGCCACCGGTGACGCGGACGAGGACGACCGGGAGGTCCTTGGCACGGAAGGCGTCGGCCAGGGTCGCGGCGTTCGCGATGACACCGGCGGAGGGGTGGGCGGTGGGCAGGGCGGTGATGCCCTTCTGGAGGTCGACGACGATCAGCGCGGTGTTCGGGTCGAGGACGGTGGCGGTCATGGTGGTGCTCTCCTTGTGGGGCGGTGCTTGGGGTACCGGGGCTTCAGGTGCGGAGCGCCGGCCCCCGGTGCGAGCGGTCAGGAGCCGACCAGGCGCTCGATGAGGGCGACGGCCTCGGCGACCGTGCGCCGCTCGTGCCCGTCGAGTTCGGCGGCGACGGTCTCGGCGAGCCAGTTCCGCTTGGCGGCCCTGACCTCGGCGAGGGTGGCGCGCCCGGCGTCCGTGATCGACATGACGGACTTGCGTCCGTCGGCCGGGTCCGGCGCCCGCTCGACCAGCCCCTGCGCCTCCAGCGAGCCGAGGGTCAGCCGCATGGACTGGGGGCGCACGAACTCGGCGCGGGCCAGGTCCGCGGTGGTCGCGGCGCCTCCGTCGTCGAGCCGGGCGAGCACCGAGCGCTGGGTCGGGGTCAGCAGCGACTCCGACGAGGTGGAGCGCAGCCGCCGGAGCAGCCTGCCGACCACGGAGGCCAGCTGGTTCGCCACCTCGTCGGCCGAGGGGTCCGGGGCCGCCCCGGATGCTTGCGTCATACATGCACCGTACGAGAACGACAGGCCACCTTGCAAGGCAGCCTGTTGTTCTCCGGCGGACACCGGGTGCCGGGGCGGCCACCTCGGCGCAGCACCTCGTGTCGCGGCCCCCCTGAGCGGGACATAGCCTCACAAACGTGACGCCGCCCGTGAGCCGAACCCGGATCCTCATACCGGGCCGGGCCCTGCTCGCCGTGCTGCTGACGGTGTGCTGGCTGGCCCTGGCCCCCGCGCCGGCCGCCCGCGCCGACGACCCGGTCACGCTGTCCCGCGACGGACAGATCACCGACAAGGTGGGCGCCCTCGGCGACCGCAGGCCCCAGGTGGTCGCGGCCCTCGACCGGCTCTACGACGAACACCGCCTCCAGCTGTTCGTGGTGTACGTACGCGACTTCTCCGGACGCTCCCCGCAGGACTGGGCCGACGCGACGGCCGACCGTAACGGACTCGGGCGCGACGACCTCCTCCTGGCCGTCGCCACCCACGCCCGGCAGTACGCCTACTCCGTCGACCAGGACTCCCCTCTCACCGACGCACAGCTCCGGGACGTGGCGAACACCGCGATCGAGCCGGCGCTCAAGGAGAACGACTGGGCGGGTGCCGCGATCGGCGCCGCCGACGGTTACACCGCCGTCCTGGGCGGCGAGCCGGTTCCCGCCCCGGCGATCACCCCGGGCCCCTCCGACCCCGGGTCCGGCTCGGGCGGCACGAGCACCGGCGACCTGCTGCTGCCGATCGTCCTGCTCTGCGCGGTCGCCGCCGTCGCCGCCTACGCCTTCCTGCGGCGCAAGCGGCGCGCCACCACCCGTACGACACCCGGCGCGACGGGCTGGGGCGGGGGCGGAGCCGCGCCGCCGCCCACCCCGCTGCCGGAACTCGACGCGAAGGCCAAGGAGACGCTGGTCGCCACCGACGACGCGGTCCGCACCAGCGAGGAGGAACTCGGCTTCGCCACCGCCCAGTTCGGGGAGGAGGCCGCCGCGCCGTTCGCCGAGGCCGTGACGTACGCCAAGGGCGAGCTGACCGCCGCGTTCCGGCTGCGCCAGCAGCTCGACGACGCCTTCCCGGAGGACGACGTGACCCGGCGGCGGATGCTGGACGAGATCATCGGCCGCTGCGCGGACGCGGACGGCCGGCTCGACGCGGTCTCCGAGGACTTCGACCGGCTGCGCGAGCTGGAACGCGAGGCGCCGCAGGCCCTGGCCGCCGCCGAGACCGCGTTCCACGAGCTGACCGGCCGCGTCCCGGCCGCCGAGTCCGCTCTCGCCTCGATGCGCGAGCGGTACGCGGAGCAGGCGTCGGCCCCCGTCGCCGGTGACGCCGAACAGGCCAAGGACCGGCTGGTCTTCGCCACCTCCTCGCTCAACCGGGCCCGGCAGGCGGTGGACGGCGGTGACCACGCGGCGGCGGCCGTCTACGTACGGGCCGCCGAGGGCGCGATCGGCCAGGCGGGCACCCTTGTCGACGGCGTGGAACGGCGCGCCCGGGAACTCGACGAGGCGGCGGACCGGCTGCCGGCCGCGCTCACCGAGACGGAGACGGACCTCGCGGACGCGGGCGGGCTGCTCGAAGGCACCGCGCAGGGGGCGTCCACCGCGGACCTGCGCGGCCGGATCGCCCGTGCCAGGGCGGTGGCCGACGACGTGCGCGAGGAGCGGGACGCCGGGCGCTACGACCCGATCGACGCGCTGCGCCGGGTGGAGGAGGCGGACGCGGCCCTCGACGAGGCCCTTGCCGGCGCGCGCGAGCGGGAACAGGGTGACGCCCGGGCCCGCTCGCTGCTCGACGGGGCGATGCTCACCGCGCGCTCGTCCGTCTCCGCCGCGGCCGACTTCGTCACCACGAACCGGGGCGCGGTGGGCAGCCCGGCCCGGACCCGGCTGGCGGAGGCCCAGCGCCGCCTGGAGCAGGCCGCCGCACTGGCGGGCACCGGCGACGCGCAGGCCGCGCTGGCCGAGGCGCACCGGGCGGACGCGCTGGCCGGCGAGGCGCGCGCGCTGGCCGAGCAGGACGTACGCGGGTACGGCTACGGCGGGCGCGGCGGCCCCGGTGGCATGGCGGGCGGAGGCGGCGGGGGCATGGGCGGCGCGGTCCTCGGCGGCATCATCCTCGGCGGCCTGCTGGGCGGGAGCGGCGGCCGGGGCGGCTTCGGGGGCGGAGGCGGCGGGTTCGGGGGCGGCGGGTTCGGCGGGGGCGGCGGGCCCGGCAGCTTCGGCGGCGGGGGCACGCGGGGCCGCCGCGGCGGTGGCGGCCGGTTCTGACATACCCAGCCGTTTCTGACATACCCGGCCGGTTCCGACGTACCCAGCCGGTTCCGACGCATCGCCCGACGAGCAGCACAACCGGACACAGGAGAGGTGCCATGAGCAAGCAGACCATTCTCGGACGCGTCACCCAGCTGGCGAAGGCCAACATCAACGCCCTGCTCGACCAGGCCGAGGACCCGCAGAAGATGCTGGACCAGCTCATCCGCGACTACACGGCCAACATCTCGGAGGCCGAGCAGGCGGTGGCCGCCACCATCGGCAATCTGCGCCTGATGGAGCAGGACCACGTGGAGGACGTGGAGGCGGCGCGCGAGTGGGGCGGCAAGGCGCTCGCCGCCAGCCGCAAGGCCGACGAGCTGCGGGCGGGCGGATCGGGTCCGGAGGCGGACAAGTTCGACAACCTGGCCAAGGTCGCGCTCGGCCGCCAGCTCCAGTCGGAGAAGGAGGCCAGGACCGCCGAGCCGACGATCGCCGCGCAGACCGAGGTGGTCGACAAGCTCAGGACGGGCCTGGACCAGATGAAGGCCAAGCTGTCGGAGCTGAAGGCCAAGCGGGACGAGCTGGTGGCGCGGGCCACGTCGGCGCAGGCGCAGAACCGGATGATGGACGCGGTGAAGAACATCGACGTCCTGGACCCGACCAGCGAGCTGAGCCGGTTCGAGGACAAGGTGCGGCGCGAGGAGGCGCGGGCCCTGGGCAAGCAGGAGCTGGCCGCCTCCTCGCTGGACGCGCAGTTCGAGCAGCTGGACGCGCTGGGCGACAGTGCCGAGGTGGAGGCCCGGCTCGCCGCCCTGAAGACGACCAAGTAGGCCCCGGCCGCCCGGCCCGCTCCCGCCTCCCAGCTCGCTCCCGCCGGGCTCAGAACATGCTGAGCAGTTCCTCCACCGAGCGCTCGGCGGCCGGCCGGCCGTCGGGCAGCGCCAGCTCGAACCAGACGGTCTTGCCGCGCGGCGTCCGCCTCGCCCCCCAGGCCGCGCTGAGCAGCCCGACCAGCTGGAGGCCGCGGCCGCCCTCGTCCGTGTCCCGGGCGCGCCGGCGCCGCGGCTGGACGAGACCGGCGTCCCAGACCTCGCAGACCAGGGTGCGGTCGCGCAGCAGCCGGAGCCGGATCTCGCCCTCGCCGTAGCGCAGGGCGTTGGTGACCAGCTCGCTGACCAGGAGTTCGGTGGTGTCGACCAGGTCGTCCAGGCCCCAGGCGGTCAGCTGGTCGCGGGCCAGTTCGCGGGCGCGGCCGACCGAGCGGGGTTCGCGGGGCAGCCGCCAGTCGCCGACGGCCTCCGTGGGCAGCCCCTGGATACGGGCCATCAGGAGCGCGATGTCGTCCTCGCCGTGCCGGGTGTGCAGCGAGCCGAGGACCCGGTCGCAGACGTCCTCCAGCGGGCGGTCCGGTTCGACGAGGGCGCCGCGGAGCGCCGCCAGGCCCTCGTCCAGCGGATGGTCGCGCGATTCGACGAGCCCGTCGGTGTAGAGGGCGAGGAGGGCGCCCTCCTTCAGCTCGACCTCGACCTCCTCGAAGGGTTCGCCGCCGACGCCGAGCGGCATGCCCGGCGGCACGTCGAGGAGGAGCGCGGCCTCGCCCGGCTCGACCACGACGGGCGGCAGATGGCCGGCGTTGGCGAAGGTGCAGCGCCGGGTGACCGGGTCGTAGACCGCGTAGACGCAGGTCGCGAGATACACCTCGGAGAGGTCCGCCTCGCGGGACTTGTGCGCGGCGCGGGCGGGCCATTGCGCTCCCCCGCCGCCGGACGCGGAGGCCGCGCCGGGGGTGCCGAGCCCGCGGGCGACCTCGTCGAGCGCGGAGAGCACCTCGGCGGGTTCCAGGTCGAGCAGGGCCAGCGTGCGCACGGCGGTGCGCAGTTCGCCCATGGCCACGGCGGCGCGCAGGCCGCGTCCCATCACGTCGCCGACGACGAGGGCGGTGCGGTGGCCGGGCAGCTCGATCACGTCGAACCAGTCGCCGCCGACCTCGTTGGCGGTGTTGCCCGGGAGGTAGCGACACGCGATGTCGAGCCCGGCGGCCTCCGGGTCGCCGGGGGGCAGCAGGCTGCGCTGGAGGATCAGGGCGCGTTCGTGCTCGCGGCGGTAGAGGCGGGCGTTGTCGATGCAGACGGCGGCTCGGGCGGCCAGCTCGGTGGCCAGCGCCCGGTCCCGGTCGTCGAACGGCTCGCTGCCCTTCGTACGGGAGAAGCGGACGAGGCCCACCACGGTGTCGTGGGCGACCATCGGCACGGCCAGCGTGGACTGCACGAAGCCCCGGTCGTCGCCCGGCACGTCCTCGACGCGGCCGGTGCGCAGGGCGACGGCGCTGGGCGACCCGAAGGGGTAGCGGTGGACGGCGCCGAGTTCGGGGGGTGCGGCGGTCCCGCCCGGGGGGCCGGAGTCGGAGGCGCCGGGGGCGGGGTGGGGCAGGGCGTCGGACACGGCGCTGGCGAAGGCGACGCGGCGCAGTTCGGCGGAGCCGCCGACCGCTTCCCGGGGCAGCGCGCTCCAGCTGCCGGGCGCCGCCTCCTCCCCGGTGAGCAGGGCCTGGTAGAGGTCGACGGAGGCCAGGTCGCAGAAGACCGGGACGGCCACGTCGAGGAGTTCGCGGGCGGTGGTCTCCAGGTCCAGGGAGTTGCCGATGCGGGCACTGGCCTCGTTGAGCAGGGCGAGGTTCCGGCGGGCGCTGGCCGCCTCGCGGGCGGCGGTGTGGCGCCGCGTCACGTCGGTGGCCAGTCCGGCGATGCCGATGGGGCGGCCCGATCCGCTGTGCACCCGGTAGAGGTTCATGGACCAGTGGCGGCGCTCGGTGTCGCCGGGGGCCGTGCCGACGAGCTGGAGGTCGGTGACGGAGCCGCCCGTCTCCAGGACCCGTTCGAGGGTGGCGGTCAGGCGGTCGGCCTCGGCGCCGGTGAGGTAGTCGTCGACGGTGCGGCCGCGGTGGTCGTCGGCCCGGCCGCCGAAGACGGTCGCGAAGCGCTCATTGGCACGGACGACGGTGAGGTCGGTGCCGAACAGGACGAAACCGAAGGGAGATTGGCCGAATATCGCCTGCGAGGCGGCGAGGTCCGTCTCGATGCGGCGCAGGGCGCGGACGTCCACGACGATGCAGACCGCGGCGCGTTCGCCGGTGGCCGTCTCACTGGGCATCACATAGATCTCGGCGAGCCCGTGGGTGCCTTCCTCGCCGGGCATCCGGAAGGGGACGAGCCCCGTCCACTCCTTGCCGTCGAGCACCTCGCCGACCCTGCGGTGGCCCTCGCGGCGGACCTCGCCCGGCAGGAACGCCTCGACCGGGTCCTTGCCCACGGCCTCGTGCGCGGCCACGCCGAAGAGACCGGCGGCCCGGCGGCTCCACTGCTCGATCAGCCCGTCGGGCCCGATCGAGAAGGAGGCGACTCTGATGTAGTCGTAGATCGAGCCGGGCGGACTGCTCTGCCACACGACGTCGCCCGCTGTCCCAGGTATTTCGCTCACGCGACCGTCCCCTCCAGCTCACACACCGGACCGGTCATGCCCGCAGTATTCAGCACTACGGCCCCGTCCGGCACGGCGTTCACGATCACAGCACGGTCTCAGTCCCTTTCAGCCAGGTTCTTTCCCGACCTCCGGTGATCGCTGTGCGTCCCACTTCACTCCTAACCAGGCAGAGCCAGCTCGAACCACACCGTCTTGCCGCTCTTTCCCCGTCTGGTCCCCCAGCGGCGGGCCGCGCAGGCGACGAGCTGGAGTCCTCTGCCGCTCTCGTCCTCGGGTCCCGCCGTGCGTTCGGTGGGCGCATCCGGAACCGGATCGGAGACCTCCACCAGCAGTCCGGGGCGGGCGGAGGAGTGGTCGCCGTCGGGGCGGGGGCGCAGCAGCCGCACTCCGATGGGGCCCGGTGTGTAGCGCATGGAGTTGGTGACCAGCTCGCTGACCAGCAGAACGGCCTCGTCGCCGACGGCCGAGTCGAGCCCCCAGTCGCGCAACGCGTCGTGGACGGCGTGCCGGGCGGTGCGCACGGCACCGGGGACAGCCGGGAAGCTCCACTCGGCGCGGTCGCCTTCGGTATCGGTCACGCCGATCACTCCCAAGAGCCGGCAAGGCTGACGTCCTGCGTACGGGGACCAAAAAGCACATACCCGATATTCAGGTCAAAATACCGCCGTGCTCGGCACGCGGGGCGTACGGGTGTACGGCCGCGCGTACGTACGGGTGCCCGGGAAGCGGGGGCGCACACACCCGGCACCGCGCGCCGCACCACGATCACTCCGACCCGAGAGGGTGCGCCTCACCCCGGCCTGGCCGCCCGTCAGACGAGGTCGCCCGCGTCCTTGAGGTCGTCGAAGAGCTGCTGGTCGACGGGCGGCACCCGGTCCCGGTCGGCGTACGAGAACCACGCCACGTCCTCGATCTCGCTGCTGGCCTTCAGCTCGCCGGTGAACTCGGCGGTGTAGCAGGCCATCCGGACGACCGCGCCGTCCGGGAGGCCGGGCCCACCGGCCTCGTAGGTCCCGGCGTGCGCGACGGTCTCCGGGTCGATGCGGACCGTCAGCTCCTCCCGGATCTCGCGCACAAGGGTTTCGAGGTCGCTCTCGGCGCCCTCCCGCTTGCCGCCCGGGATGTAGAAGACGTCCTTGCCGCGCGGGCGCGCGCACAGGATGCGGCCGCCCTCGATGCGCACCCAGGCCACCGTGTCGATCAGCACCGGCTCCGGCCCGCCCTCCAGTTCACCGATCGCCTCGGCCAGCCACTTCTTCTCCTCGGTGCCGGTGGCGCGGGCGATGCGCAGCATGCCCTGCCGGAAGAGACTCGGCGCCCGCTCGGCCCGCACCGGTTCGCCGTCCCGGTAGAAGAAGCTCGCCGGGACGTCGAGGAACGCCTGCCTGCGGCGCAGCACGGCCGCCTGCCCGGCGCGGTCCGGGAGGTGGTGGAGGAACGCGAGCAGCGTGAAGAAGCGCTGCCCGTCGGTGATTTCGGCCTCCTTGGGGTGCCCGAGCCGGGCGTTGAGCTCGTCGCGCCCCGCCTCGGTGAGGGACAGGACCCGGCGGGGCGCGGCCCCCGTGCCGGGCTCGGTGCGCTGTTCCACGAGGCCCGCCTTCACCAGCCGGGAAATGGCCGGATAGAGCGCCCCGTCGCTGACCGGGCGGATGTGGCCGCTGAGGGCCTGGATGCGGGCCTTCAACTCGTATCCGTGCAGGGGCTCCTCGTGGAGGAATCCCAGAATCGACAATTCCAGCACGCGCCGAAGCTCCTTACCGCGTCCGTCGTCTGCTTGCCCGCTCGCCGCCCGCATGTTATCTCTTTCCGCTGTACCTCGAATCGAGGTACAGCGGAAAGAGGGGGTGTTCATGGAGGCGGCCGAACACCGGCGCACGCTGGTGGCACTCGCGTATCCGGTCTACTTCGAGCTGCTGGCGGGGGTCACGGCCGGGATCATCAACATGGTCTGGGTGGCCCGGCTCGGCGGGGCGGCGGTCGCCGCGGTGGCCGCCGCCACCAACGTCGAGAACCTGCTGCTCGGGGTGGTACTGGTGGCCGGCTCGGGTACGACGGTGCTCGTCGCGCGGGCCGGGGGCGCGGGCGATCCGGCGGCGCTGCGCTCGGCGGTACGCGGCGGCTGGGCGCTGTGGGCCGTGGTCACCCCCGTGGTCGCCGTCGGCGGCTACCTCTGCCGCGCCCCGCTGGCGCGGCTCGTCCTCGGGACCGGCGAGGGCGGCGCAGCGGCCCTGGCCACCGGCTACTTCGCCATCGCACTGCCGGGCATCGCGGTGTTCTTCGCGGCCAACGTCGTCGACGGCATCCTGAAGGGCACGGGCGACACCCGCACCCCGATGAGGCTCGCGGTCCTCGCGAACGGGCTGATCCTGGGTCTGGACCCGCTGCTCATCCTGGGGTTCGGGCTCGGGGTGCGCGGCGCGGCGATCGCCACGGTGCTGGGCCGGGCGGCCGCGCTCGCCTGCGGTCTCGTGGCGCTGCGCCGCAACGGCGTGCTGCGGCGGGCGGCGTCGGCGGAGCCCGGCCGCGGCCTGGGCGCCGACGCGCGCCGGACCGCCGCCACCGGCCTGCCCATGTCGGCCGATTTCGTGGCACGGATGACGGGGGCGCTCGCGCTCGTCGCGGTCGTCGCACGCATCGGGGTGGACGAGGTCGCCGCGTACGGGATCGCGACGAAGGCGATGTACGTCGCGACGATGGCCTTCTACGCGGTGCGCCAGGCCGCCGCCATCCGCACCGCCCATCTGCTCGGCACCGGACACGACGCGCGGCCGGCCATCGGACGGCAGGCCCTGCTGGTGGCGGCGGCGCTCGGGCTCACCGCCACGTCCGCGCTCCTCACCGCCGCGCCCTGGATCATGCGGGCGTTCGGCAGCGAGGGAGCGGTGGCGGGGGCCGGGGCGCTCTATCTGCGCTGCGTGGGCCCGTATCTGCTGCTCCTGGCCTGCTTCATCGCGCTGGGCGGCGTCTTCGAGGGCAGCGGCGCAAGCCCGGCCCTCGCCCGCATCACCGCCTGCGGGGTCCTCGTGCAACTCGCGCTGGCGTACGCCCTGTCCGGGTGGGGCCTGCCGGGCGTCTGCCTGGCCATGGGGCTCTCGATGGCACTGCAGTGCGCCGCCGTCGCCGTCCTGTACCGGCGCACGGCGCACCCGGGACGGGCCCCCGCCCCTATGCCCGACGCCCCCTCGACGCAGACCGGCGCCGGTGGCGCACCGGCGCATTAGCCCCGTGCGCCGCTCCCGCTACGGGCGGGCGGTCTGCTCGATGCGCTCCACCCAGTACAGCTGCTTGTGCCCCCGGTCCTGCAGCTTGTCGGCGGCCCGCTGGGCCTCGCCCTGCGTGGCGTACCTGCCCACGCGGTAGCGGTTGCCGTTGTCGTCCTGCCGTATCACCAGCCAGGAAAGCGCGGCACCGCTGTCGCTGCTCATCGCGTTTCTCCCGAGCATCGCGCCCCTCCCCTGAACGACGTGCACGCTTCTAAGGAACTCCAGGAAACCCCAGTCCGCATATGCCTGAGCCTACGCCTGACCTTCACGCAACGGATGCGGATTTACACAAAGAGGTACCGATCCGGCCAGGAACGGACCAACGCCCTGGGGGCGCATTCATCCGAATGCGCCCCCAGGGCGTGGCAAGGGTTCCGCCGGCACCGCGCTTCTCGGACGGGCGCCCGGCCCGTCGCGGTCACCTCACCGGCAGCCGGTAGCCGACCCGGTAGCGGTCGGCGGGCACCACCACGTCGGCGGTCTCGACGGGCCGCCCCGAGGCGCAGAAGGTCCGCTCGATCACCATGACCACGTGGCCCGGCACCCCTCCGAGCGCCAGGAGCTCCTCCGCCAGCCCCGGGCGCGCGCCGACCTGCTCGGCCACGTTGTCCACGACCACGTCGATCGCGGCCATCCGCTCGACCACCCCGCAGCCGCCCAGCGGGCCCTCCTCCGGCAGCATCACCGGCGTGCGCCCCGTGATCGCGAGGGGCTCCCAGGAGGTGGAGAGCATCACCGGCTCCCCCGCCTCCCGGAACACGTAGTGCGTACGCATCACGCGGTCGCCCGGTTCGATCCCGAGCCGGGCGGCGATCTCCTCGCTCGCGTCCTCCTGCTCGCTGCGCGACTCCCAGGTGCCGCGCGCGCCGTCCGCCGCCTGCTCCTGGCGAAACGGTCCGGCACCCGCCTCGGGCCGGAAGCCGGAGCGCTCGATCATGCGGGGGACCGGCCGCTCGCGCACATACGTACCGGAGCCGGAGCGGCCCTCGACCAGGCCCTCGGCCATGAGGACCTTGCGCGCCTCCAGCGCGACGGTGTCCGAGACCCCGTACTCCTCGCGGATGCGCGCCTGCGAGGGCAGGCGCGTATGCGGCGGCAGCAAACCGTTGACGATCTTCTCTCTCAGATCGCTCGCCACGCGCAGATAGGCGGGCTGCTCACCGAAAGCCACAGGCCACTCCCCAAGAGGTTGACGGACTGCGACAGCGTCGCAACCGTGGGTTCCGTATCGCAAGCGCAGGCCACAGTTTCACTCGAAGTGATGACATTGGGCGGGCCTGCGCATAGTCCGCCCGAGGTCGGCCGGAACACCTTTGAACCGCCTTTGCCAAAGTCTTGACCGCGTTTGGTACAGACCAATAACTTCTGGCCTCATGCGTCGAAGAACCCTGTCTTCACTCGCCATCGCCGCCTGCGCCCTCCCGCTCGCGGCCTCCTTCTCCCCGGCCGCCAACGCCTCGGCCGGATACGGCAATCACAGCGGCGGCCACGGCCACCACGGCTCCACGCCCGAGTACAAGCGCGTCGGCTACTTCACCCAATGGGGCGTCTACGGGCGCGACTTCCAGGTCAAGGACCTGGAGACGAGCGGCACCGCGGCCAGACTCACGCACGTCAACTACTCGTTCGGCAACGTGAGCGCGGACGGCAAGTGCTTCACGGGCAATGTGCCCGGCGAGGCCGACGCCTGGGCGGACTACGTCCGTCCGCTCGACGCGGCCGGTTCCGTGGACGGGGTCGCCGACACCGACGACCAGGCGCTCGCGGGCAACTTCAACCAGCTGCGGGAGCTCAAGGCCGAGCACCCGGGCCTCAAGGTGATGATCTCGCTCGGCGGCTGGAGCTGGTCCACCCACTTCTCCGACGCGGCCCGCACCGCCGCGTCCCGCAAGGCGCTCGTCGCCTCCTGCATCGACCTGTACATCAAGGGCAACCTGCCGGTGGACGGGACGCGCGGCGGCAAGGGCGCGGCGGCCGGCCTCTTCGACGGCATCGACATCGACTGGGAATGGCCGGGTTCCGCCGGTGACACCGACACGGTGTACCGCCCGGAGGACAAGCGGAACTTCACCGCCCTGGTCCACGAGTTCCGCACCCAGCTCGACGCGTACGCGAAGAGCGCGGCCAAGGGCCGGCACCACGGCGCGAAGCCCAAGCACTACGACCTCTCGGCGTTCGTCCCGGCGTCCCCCGAGAAGATCGACGCGGGCTTCGACGTGCCGCGCATCATGCGGGACTTCGACTTCGTGAACCTCCAGGGCTACGACTTCCACGTCTCCGGCGAGGCGAGGACCGCCCAGCAGTCCGCGCTGTACGCGAAGAACGACTACAGCGTCGACCGGACCGTGCGGGACTGGCTGAAGCGGGGTGCCCCGGCGCGCAAGCTGGTGATGGGCATGCCCTTCTACGGCCAGGGCTGGACCGGCGTGACCGGCGGCGGCGACGGTCTGGGACAGCCGGCGGCGGGCCCCGCCCCGGCGACCTGGGCGGCCGGTTACGAGGACTACAAGGCCCTGAGGAAGCTGGCCGATTCCGGTGCGTACAAGGTGCACCGCAACACCCGCGACGGCAGCGCGTGGCTGTTCGACGGCACCACGCTGTGGACGTACGACGACCCCCAGGTGCTGCGCACCAAGGCCGCGTACATCCGCGACCACCGGCTGGGCGGCGCGATGTTCTGGTCGCTGGACGGCGACACCGAGAACGGCGAGCTGATCACGGCCGTCGACCGGGGGCTCTCCCACCGGTAGGAACACCCCGAGGGGCGGCTGCGCACCGGCGGCCGCCCCTCGGTCGTGCGTACGGTCACCAGTCGACGGTCTCCGTCCGGATCGACTGGATGTAGCCCGAGCCCCACGGGTTGGTGGCGACGGACGCCTGGCCGGCCGGGGCCCAGTCGCCGAGGACGATCCGCTGCGGAAGGCGCGGGTCCAGGGCGTTGAGCACCGCGTGGACGCGGTGGTGGCCGGTGCCGCCCGTGCACAGGCTGGAGATCGTGCTGCCGGCGCCGCCCCCGTAGGAGAGGGTGCAGCCGGTCGGCGCCGCCTGGGCGGAGGGTGCCGCCGTCAGCATCGCGCCGACCGCGGTCATGGCAAGGGCCGCGGTACCTATCACACTGCGCTTCCCGAACATGTGACTCCTTGGGTCCAGTGGGTGGGTCCAGCGCTGAGGAGCTCGCGACAAGAGCGTTGCCCAGATTTGGTCCAGTCCAATCGCGGCAGCTGCGGCTCCGGAAACCCCGCACAGGGAAACCCCTCGGCATTCACCCGGTGCCTGGCGGCCCCGCCGGCCGGCTCCCCACACTCGTGCGTCGGCACCGCCCTCACCACCCCACGGGACGGTGGCCGGATTCCGCCTGTACGAGGTGAAAGGACACCCCCGTTCCTATGTACATACGAAGAGCCGCGAGGCTTCTGACGGCCACTCTGGCCTGTGCGTGCGCCTCGGCCATCGCCCTCCCCTCCGCGACGGCCTCCCCCGAGCCACCCGCCCCCGCACCCGCACCCGCCGCCGGCCCCCATGCCTTCGCCCCGGCCCCGTACACGACGAATCCGTCGGCCGCCGTCCGCCGGGACGTCGAGGCCGACGCGAAGAAGGCCCTGTCGGCGCACGGGCGGGCCGCGCACCGCGGCGCCTCGGACGCCTTCACGGTCCGGAACCTCGTGGTCGACCGCGACGGCTCCGCGTCCGTGCGCTTCGACCGCACGTACAAGGGGCTGCCGGCCTACGGCGGCGATGTCGTCGTGCACCTGAGGAACGACGGCGGCTACGAGTCGCTGTCCACCGCCGCCGAGGCCGCGCCCACGCTGTCCACGAAGCCCGGGCTGACCGCGCCGCGCGCCGCGAAGCTCTCCGAGAAGGCGTTCGGAGGCGCGGCCGACACCGTCTCGAAACCGCACCTCGCCGTGCAGCTGGACGGCGACGAATCCGCCCTGGTCTGGGAGACCGTGGTCAGCGGGGTCCGCGCGGACCAGACGCCGAGCCGGCTGCACGTCCTGGTGGACGCCCACTCCGGCAAGGTCCTGCGCACCAGGGACGAGGTGAGCACCTTCGCACCGGCGGGACCGGCCGGTCCGGCCCGTACGGGCCGGACGGCCGCCGCGGCGAAGTCCGCCGCTCCCGCGTCGTCCGCCGCCGCCGCGGTCACCGGCCGTTCGATCTACAGCGGCCAGGTGTCGCTGGACGCCACGCAGTCCGGCAGCGGCTACTCCCTCCAGGACCCCTCGCACGGCAACGGCTACACGACCAACCTCAACCACGCCACCAGCGGCACCGGCTCCCTCTTCACCAGCTCCACCGGCACGTTCGGAAACGGCTCACCCAGCGACCCCGCGTCGGCCGGAGTCGACGCCCACTACGGGGCGGCGAAGACGTACGACTATTTCAAGACGGCCCACGGCCGCAGCGGCATCTTCGGCGACGGCCGGGGCGTGCCCTCGCGGACGCACTACGGCAACGCGTACGTGAACGCCTTCTGGGACGGCAGCCAGATGACGTACGGCGACGGCCAGGGCAACCAGCGTCCGCTGGTCGAACTCGACGTCGCCGGGCACGAGATGGCGCACGGCGTGAGCGGCGCGCTCACCGGCTGGGACGAGACCGGCGAGACCGGCGGCATGAACGAGGGCACCAGCGACATCTTCGGCACGCTGGTCGAGTTCTACGCGAACAACGCGGTGGACCAGCCCGACTACACCATGGGCGAGCTGATCAACATCAGCGGGAACAACCAGCCGCTGCGCTGGATGAACCAGCCCTCGCTGGACGGCTCCTCGCCCGACTGCTGGAACAGCAACAACGGCGGCCTGGACCCGCACTACTCGATGGGCCCGCTCAACCACTGGTTCTTCCTCGCCGCCGTCGGCAGCGGCAACCACGGCTACGGGAACAGCCCGACCTGCAACAACTCCACGGTAACCGGCATCGGCAACGACAAGGCCGGCAAGATCTGGTTCAAGGCGCTGGCCTCGTACGCCAACAGCCGGGAGAACTACCACCAGGCCCGCATCGACTCGCTGAAGGCGGCGGCCGACCTCTACGGCGCCCACTGCACCGAGTACAACACCGTCGAGGCCGCCTGGGCGGCGGTCTCCGTGACCGGCGCGGACCCGGTCCCCGGCACCTGCGGCAGCCAGCCCGGCTCGCCCTCGGTGACCAACCCCGGCAACCAGACGACCGCCGTGGGCACCGCCGTCTCGCTCCAGATCCAGGCGAGCGACCCGGGCGGCGCGACGCTCACGTACAGCGCGAGCGGCCTGCCCGCCGGCCTGTCGGTCAACGCCTCGACCGGCCGCGTCACCGGCACCCCGACCACCGCGGGCACCTCGTCGGTGACCGTCACCGCGAAGAACACCGCCGGCGCCACCGGCTCGGCCGCCTTCACCTGGACCGTCAACGGCGACGGCACCCCGCCGGGCGGCTGCGGCGACCTGCCGGCCTGGAGCGCGACCACCCCTTACGCGCCGGGCGACCGGGTCGCGTACAACGGCCACACCTACACGTCCCAGTGGTACTCGACCGGCGCGGAACCGGGCGCCCCGGGCTCCTGGGCGGTCTGGACGGACGGCGGCGCGTGCTGAGCCGCTGAGCCCTCGATACGGGTGTCCGGTCACGGGGCGGCGAGCCGTGACCGGACAACGCCCTTGACTCGACGTCCTGTTGACCTCTCCCCCACCCGGTCCTACATTCGGCTCGTCCTGGGCGGGGCCCCGGCTGCGCGGGCAGCGGGGCACAAGGCTGTGCGCGAAGGGGCCCCCGATGACCCGCTCAGGAACCGACCGTCCCGCCGCCCCCGGCCGGACCGCGCCGACCGACGCGGTCCGCGCCCGTCTGGAGGGCGGCGGCGGCATCCTCCTCACCGGCCCGGAGGGCATCGGCAGGACCACCGTGGCCGCGCGCCTCGCGGACGACTTCGCGGCGCGCGGCCACCGTGTTCTGCGCTGCGCGCCGTCGCCGTCCGACCGGGACAGCCCCTTCCTCGGGCTCATCGACCTGCTGGCCACGGCCGGCGACGAGGCCCTGGCCTGCCTGGGCGCCCATGAACGCGCCCTGCTCGAAGGCGCGCTGCTGCGCCGCACCCCGCCCGCCGGCGCCGACCCCACCACCGGCCGCGACGCGCTCGTCCTGCGCCTCGCCGTGCGCAAGGTGCTGGCCTCGCTCGACACGGGCCCCGTGCTGCTCGTCGTCGACGACGTGCAGTGGCTGGACGAGCCGACGGCCCGGGTGCTGGTGTTCCTCGCCCGGCGGGCCGGACCCCACCACACGGTGCTCGCCACGCTGCGGACCTCGCCCCACGACGACCGCGGTCCCGGCGCCGCGGCGGCCCGCGAGCTGTGCCCGCAGCCGGTGCGCACGCTGCCGCTGCCGCCGATGACCGCGCGCGAGATCGCCGACGTGCTCGACGCGCACGGTCTGCACGGCGGGCCGTCCTGGCCCCGGCAGCTGATCGCCCGTCTCCACGAGGCCGCGTCCGGCAACCCCCGTACCGCTCTCGAACTCGCCGCCGGCCTCCACGAAGCGGCCGCCACCGGAGCGCCGCTGCCCGACTCGTCGGAGCCGCTGCCGGTCCCCGAGTCCCTGAGCCGTCCTGTGCTGGACAGGCTGGAGGCCCTGCCGGCGCGGGCCCGGAAGCTGCTGCTCACGGCGGGTGCCGCGGTCCGCCCGACGGTGGAGCTGCTGCGCCGGGCGGGCTGCCGGCAGGCGGCGGCGGACGTCGACGTCTGCGTACGGCACGGACTGCTGGTCCCGCCGGACCGGGGCGCGCTCCGGTTCGCCGACCCCCTCACGCCGATGGTGCTGGAGACGCGGGCCCCGTACGCCCTGCGGATGGGCGCGCACCGCGCCCTGGCCGAGGCGGCCGACGACCCCGTGGAGCGGGCCCACCACCTCGCCCGGCTGGCGGCGGGCCCGGACCCGGTGGTCGCGGACCGGCTGGTGGAGGCGGCGTCGGCGGCCAGGCGGCGGGGCGCGCCGGGCACCGCGGCCCGGCTCGGGCGGCTGGCGGCCCGGCACACCCCGGCCGACGGCGCGCACACCGGGACGGCCCGCCGGCTGACCGCGGCCGAGGACGCGCTGGACGCGGGCGACCTCGACTTCGCCCGGGAGCTGGCGTACGAGGTACTGGGGGACGCGGACCGGTCCGGCGACCGGGTGCGCGCCTGGACGGTGGTCGTGGACGCCTCGGGCCAGGCGATGTCGGAGATCGCGGACGTCTTCCCCCGGGCGGTACGGGACGCGGGCGAGGACCCCGCGCTGCTGGCCCCGCTCCACTACCGGATGAGCTGGCACGCGTGGATGGTGGGCGGCTCGGCGGACCGGGCGCGCGACCACGCGGAGCGGGCCGCCGCTCTCGCCGCGCGGGCGGGCGACCGGCGCACCGAGGTGCTGGCGCTGACCCAGCAGGCGGCCCTGGAACTCTTCCTCGGGCGGCCCGCGGCGGAGTCGACGCTCGCCGCCGCCCTGGCCGCCCCGCACGACGCGTACGCGATGAGCCACCACAACGGGCCGATCTATCTGAAGCACCGCTTCCACCTGGTGCACGACCAGCTGGACGAGGCGCGGGCGGAGCTGCGGACGCTGGTGTACACGCTGCGGCAGCGGGGTTCGGCGGACTGCCTGAGCCAGTGCCTGATCGGTCTCGCCCAGCTGGAGATCCAGCGCGGCCGCTGCCGCCAGGCGCTGTCGATGGCCCGGCAGAGCCTGCGGATCGCGGAGCGGGCGGGGCTGAGCCAGGGGCCCGCCTGGTACGCGGTCGCGCTGGCCGAGACCGCGGGCGGCAGCCTGAGCCAGGCGCTGGCGGCGGCGGAGGCGGCCAGGCACCACAGCGAGGACGACGACGACCGGCTGTTCCTGCCGAGGGCGCTGCACGCGGAGGGCCGGATCAGGCTGTTCGGCGGCGAGTACGCCCGGGCGGCCGGGCTGCTGCGGCGTACGGCGGAGCTGGAGAGCGCGCAGGGCCAGGGCGACCCGGCGACCCGCCGCTGGCACGCCGACCTCGCGGAGGCCCTGGCCCGCAACGGTGCGGTGGACGAGGCGGAGGCGGTCATCGACCGGGCCCGCGCCCAGGCCCTCCGGCTGGGCCGCGCCGGTGTCCTGGCCACCCTGGACCGGGCGGCGGCGGCGGTGCGCGAGGAGCGCGGCGGGCTGGAGGCGGCGGCCCTGGGGTACGAGGACGCCGCGGCGCGCCTGCGGGCGGCGGGGTACGCACTGGAGGAGGCCCGTACCCGGGTGGCGCTGGGCAGGGTCTGCCGCCGCCTCGGCGACGAGGGCGCGTCGCACGCCGCGTTCGCCCGGGCGCTGCGCGTCTTCACGGCGGCGGGTGCGCGGGCCTGGGTCGCGGGGGTACGGGCCGAGCGGGACCGGGCCGGGGAGGCGCCGCCGCTGCGGCTGGCCGACGGTGCGTGGCCGGAGCGGCTGAGCTCGACCGAGCGGAGCGTGGTCACGCGGGTGGCCCAGGGCGCCACCAACCGCGAGATCGCGGCGGGCCTGGCGCTCAGCGTGAAGACCGTGGAGGCGGCCCTGACCCGCGCCTACCGCAAGCTGGGCGCGCGGTCGCGGGTGGAGGTCGCCCGGATCGTGATGACGCGGCCCGCGATGTGACGCCTCGTCAAAGCTCGCACATTCCGGCGCTATTGACGAGTACACGCCCATGAGTATGGTCTAGACCTAGGGCCCGTCCACCCCGTTCCGCCGGACGGGCCCAGGTGAGCCGCGGCCGTTCCGGGCAACTTCCCGGTGCGCCGACGGCGTGCGAAGGGCTGCGGGCGGCGCCCCCTCGCCACCGGCCGTACGCGTGCCCCCCATCCCGGCCGACCCCCCAGGACAAGGCCACCGCCGGTGCGGGCGCGTCCGACCGCTGCCGCCACCCCGCGGCAGTCCTCAGTGAAGGAGTTGGCATGAACGCGAAGCGCAAACTGGCCCTCGTGATCGGCGCGGGAGTCGCCCCCCTGCTCGCGGTGGTCCTGCCCGCCACCACGGCCAGTGCGCACGGATACGTCTCGTCGCCGCCGAGCCGCCAGGCCCAGTGTGCGTCGGGCGTCGTCGACTGCGGCCAGATCAAGTACGAGCCGCAGAGCGTCGAGGGCCCCAAGGGTCTGAAGAGCTGCAGCGGAGGCAACGCGCAGTTCGCCGAGTTGGACAACGACAACAAGGGCTGGAAGGCCACCCCGGTCGGCACCTCCGCCGACTTCTCCTGGACACTGACGGCCCGGCACGCGACGAGCACCTGGCAGTACTACATCGGCGGCTCGAAGATCGCGGAGTTCAACGACAACGGCGCCCAGCCGGGCGCCACCAAGACCCACCACGTGAACTTCGGCAGCTACTCCGGCCGCCAGAAGGTGCTCGCCGTCTGGAACATCTCGGACACGGCCAACGCGTTCTACGCCTGCATCGACGTCCAGATCGGCGGGGGCGGCACCCCCGGCGGCGGCGATGGCGGCAACCCGGGCGACTGCGCCGCGTCGGCCTGGGAGGCCGGCCGCGTCTACAACGGCGGCGACACGGTCTCGTACAACGGCCACACCTGGCGCGCCAAGTGGTGGGTCCAGGGCGACCAGCCGGGGACGACCGGCGAGTGGGGCGTGTGGGAGGACCTGGGCGCCTGCTGACGCGCACCTCTCCGCGGGGCCCCGGCCCTGCGGAGAGGCACGTGCGGCGCCGTCCTCATGCCGCGTACGACGCGGTCCGCGCGCTGCCCTCGGAGGCGAGGACCTTGCGCGTGACGCGCTCGGCGATCGCGGCGACCAGCGCGCGCGGCCGGCGCGGCAGCAGGTGCGCGGACAGGGCGTTGCCGAACCCGGGCGTGACGTACGCGCGGTCGCGGTCGAGCGCGGCCAGCGCGGCCCGCACCACCGGCTCCGGCGCGCTCATCGAGCCGTTGACGGCCGCGTCGCGCGTCCCGATGGCCTCGAAGAACGGGGTGTCGACGGGCCCGGGGCACACGGTGAGCACGCGCACCCCCCGCCCGCGGCACTCCTGCCGCAGGGAGAGCCCGAAGTTCAGCACGAACGCCTTGGCCGAGCCGTAGACCGCGAAGTACGGGGCGGGCTGGAAGGCGGCGGTGGAGGCCACGTTCACGACCGCGCCCGCCCCGCGCTCCAGCATGCCCGGGAGCAGCGCGTGGGTGAGGCCGACGAGCGCGACCACGTTGACCATCAGCTGGTCGTGGTCCCGGCCGGCGTCGATGTCCTCGAAGCGGCCGCAGGTGCCGAATCCGGCGTTGTTGACCAGCAGCCCGATCCGCAGGCCGAGCGCGTCCAGCCGGTCCGCCACCGCGCGCGCCGCGCCGGGCTCGGCGAGGTCCTGCACCATGACGTGGGCCCGCACGCCGTGCGCGGCCTCCAGGCGCCCGGCGAGGGCGGTGAGCCGGTCCTCGGAGCGGGCCACCAGGACCAGGTCGTGCCCGCGTGCGGCGAGCTGGGCGGCGAACTCCGCGCCGAGCCCGGACGAGGCACCGGTGACGAGGGCGGTGGTGTGCATGAGAGGTCCCTTCGCTGGGTTGGAATGACCGAGCAACTGAGACATCACCGTACAGCTTCTTCAGCTAACTGCAACAGGACAGTCTCAGTTACGCCAGAGATGATGCATCCATGTATCGTTTCGCGGAGTCGACGGCCAGCGCGGGAGGCACCATGGGACAGACGGCGGCGAGGCCGTTGCGGGCGGACGCGGAGCGCAGCGTGCGCATGATCCTGGAGGCGGCCGAGCGCCTGCTCTCCAAGGACCCCGGCGCCTCGATGGAGCAGATCGCCGCCGAGGCGGGGGTCTCCAGGGCGACGATCCACCGCCGCTTCGCGCACCGCGGGGCCCTGACCGACGCCCTCGCCCTGTCGGCGGCCCGCCGGCTCGCGCAGGCCGTGGACGACGGCCGGCCCGCCACCGCACCGCCCCTGGTGGCCCTGCACCGGATCACCGCCAACGTCCTGGAGGTCAAGGGCGCCTGGACCTTCGCCCTGAGCCTCCCGGCCGCCCCCGGCAGCGAGGCGGCGGGCCTCCACGAGACCATGGCCCGGAGCTGCGTCGCCGTCCTGGAGCGCGCCCGCGCGGAGGGCCTCGTCGACGCCTCGGCCGACCTCGACTGGCTCCAGCGCGTCTACTACGCCCTGCTCGGCGAGACCCTCCACGGCGACCCGGACGACGCAGGGACCGACCCGGACGCGCTGGCGGCGCGGGTGGTGGACACCTTCCTGCACGGGGCGGGGCCGCGGGCCTGAGACCTCGCCCCGAGCCGTGTGACCGCTGTCGCGACCGGGCTCTGACGCTCCGGCCCGGACGCTGATAGCTTGGGCCGACACTGCTGGCGGGAACGGAGGTTCGAGGGAGCAGGTCCGGTCCCGGCCCGACCGGGGGCGCCACCGACACCCTCAGATCGCAATGCTTCAACTACACACGCTCGAGCGCTACAAGGACGATCAAGGAAACGAGATCGTCTACGACGGCGAGGTACGACGCGAGAAGATCGACATCCGCTTCAAGGGGTCGAACAACACACTCGTCATCGACGCCCGCGCGGACATCAAGGACCTGCTCGTCACCTTCTCGGGCGACAACGGCAGGATCGAGATCGCGCAGACCACGAAGAAGCGCGCGGGTCTCCGCTTCGAACTGCGCTGCGGGCACGAGTCCCTGATCCGGATCAACGAGAACGTGGGCTGCGCGGGGCGCACCTTCATATCCGCCGTCGAGGGCGTGACGGTGACCATCGGCGCCGACGTGATGTTCGCCAAGAACATCGAGGTGCGGGGAGACGACACCCACCCCATCTACGACGTCCGCACCGAGAAGCGCATGAACCCGTCCCGGTCCATCGTCGTGGGCGAGCACGTCTGGATCGCCAAGCACGCGGTCGTGATGGGCGGCGTCACCATCGGCAACGGCTCCGTGATCGGCTTCCGCTCGATCGTCACGTCGTCGATCCCCAACAACTGCGTCGCCGTGGGCGCACCGGCGCGGGTCGTGCGGCGGAACATCGCCTGGGAACGCCCCGAGGTCGTGCCGCGCCGCCCGAACGAGGAGTATCCGCGCAAGGGCGAGAAGTCCGCGCAGTACTGGAACCTCACGGACGACGACGGCGTTCAGGGAAGCCCGGTGGTGCGGCCGCGGCCCGTGACGAAGCGACGGTGGACCCGGGTGCTCCCGGCCCCGGTGCGACGGCTGGCCAGGAAGCTCAGGTCCTCCTGAAGCGAGCACCACTGACCGGCGGACCTCCACGGGTCCGCCGGTCAGCCTGCTTCTAGCGGTCCTGGCCGCCCGATTCCAGGTGGGTCACCATGCGGTCGAGCCCGGCCGGCAGGCCGACCACCGGGCTCCAGCCCAGCGCCGCGAGGCGCGCGCTGTCCAGCCCCTGCTTCTTGGTCATGCTGTACGCGCGCGCGTCGGCCTCGTTCGTGAACCGCAGCTGCAGCCCGCGCTCCGGGCGCACCTCGGTGAACAGCTCCGCCAGCCGCCGGATCGACACCAGGCCGTCCGGGTCCGCGACGTTGTACGCCACCTCGTCACCGCGGAGCATCGCGTAGAACATGCCGGCGACCGCGTCGGCCACGTAGGTGTAGGTCCGCACGCCGGAACCGTCGCTGTTGAGCACGATGTCCTTGCCGGTCACCACGTTCGCCGCGAAGTCGGCCTGCACGCGCCCGTCGTCGAGCGCCATCCCGGGCCCGTAGACGTGCCCGAACCTGACGACCCGGCTCTCGATGCCGTGCTGCGCCCGGTAGGTCGCGCAGATGGTCTCCGCGGCGCGCTTGCCCTCGGCGTAGCACGCACGCGGGTTGAGGATGTCGAAGCCGCCGTAGCTCTGCTCGTCGATGAGCTCGGTCTCCGGGGCCTGGGCGCCGTAGACCTCCGCCGACGACATCAGGACGAAACCGCGGGCCCCCTTCTCCACGCAGAGGTCGAGCAGGTGGAACGTGCCCATCAGGTTCGCCCGGATCGTAGTGACCGGGGCGCTCCCGTGCAGGGCCGGCCGCGCGGCGCTCGCCCCGTGGATCACGTAATCGAGCGGCCCGGACAGTTCGAGCGGGGCCGACACGTCCTGCACCACCAGCCGGAAGTCCGGACGGTCGACCACGTCCGCGAGCAGCCGCCTGGCCTTCTCCTCGTTCCGCACCAGGCCGTGCACGGTGATGCCCGCGCCGTTCCGGTCGTTGAGGGCGAGAAGGGTGCGCACGGCGTACGACGGCAGCATGCCGCTCGCTCCCGTGACCAGCACGGTGCGGCCGGAGAGCTCGCTCCAGGGCAGGTCACGGTCGAGGATCTCGCCGAGGTCGCGCGCGACGACGGGGCTGGTATCGATGGTCACTGGGTCAGATCCCTCCGATCTGCTTGTTCTCCAGGATCTCGAAGAACGTCCGGCACAGGTAGAAGTCCTCGGCCGTCGTGATCTTGATGTTGGAGCGGGGGCCGACCACCCGGTAGATCTTGCGACCGTACCGGTGCATCAGCGAGCACGAGTCGATGCTGTCGTGCTCGCCCTCCTCGACGGCCCGGTCGTACAGCGACAGGATCTCCCCGAGCCGGAAGCTCTGCGGGGCCTGCGCGGCGTAGATGTGGTCACGCGGGATCACGTCGTCGATGTGCTCGTTCTCACTCGACACCACGGTCTCGTTGAACTTGGTGCAGGTGATGGCCGAGCCGTGCTCCAGGACCGTCGAGATGTTCGAGCTGATCAGCTGGGCGTCGATCAGCGGCCGCACACCGTCGTGGACCAGCACCACGGTGTCGGGCGGGCACTCCGCGGCGACCGTGGTGAGGGCCTTGTGACGCGACTCCTGACCGGTCCGGCCGCCGTCGATGATCCACTTGACCTTCTGGATCTCGTACCGCTGGAGCAGCTTCTGCATGTGCTCGCGGTACTCGGGGAGTATCGCGACCGCGATCGCGTCTATCTCCGGGTGCGCCTCGAAGTGCTCGAGGGTGTGGATGATGATCGGCTTGCCGTGGATCTCCAGGAACTGCTTGGGGAGGGCACGGGAGTTCATCCTCGAGCCGATACCACCGGCAAAAAGCAGGGCAACGTTCACAACTTACTCCTCCGACTGGTCACTGAGCGGCTGGTCGCCCGCTGTCGTATTGTCCGATACGGGCGCGAGCCACGGGCGCCCACCGCCCGTTGCCTGGTCACCGTGGTCCCCGACAACCAGCCAGTCGATGACGCGGTCCGCCGAGTTGGTGTCGACGTAGTCGAAGTTCTCCCGCCGGAACTCCGCGACCTTCGAGAGGTCGAAGTCCTCGTCCTGCAACGCCTTGACCAGGTCGTCGAAGGTCGTGCAGATCTTGCCGGGGGCCGTGGAGTCGTAGTCCCGGTGGAATCCGCGGATCACCGAGTACGTCTCCTTGTCGTACGCGTAGAACAGGATCGGCCTGTCGAGCAGCGTGTACTCGTAGATGATCGACGAGTAGTCCGTGACGAGTACGTCGGTCACCTGGAGCAGGTCGTTGGTGTCCGGGAACGACGCAAAGTCGATCAGCCGGTCCGCGTACTCGGCGGGGATCGGCGGGGCCTCGTCGATGAAGTGGTGCATGCGGAAGAGCACGACGTACTTGTCGCCGCAGACCTCGTGGAGCTTCGCGAAGTCGAGGCGGTCGTAGGGGTAGTGCGCGTCCCCGATGCTCTTCCCGCGGAACGTCGGCGCGAACAGCACGATCTTCTTGCCGCGGAACTGCGGGTAGGCCTCGAAGAAATCGTCGCGGACCTTACCGGCGCGCTCCTCGTCGAGGAACGTGTCGATACGGGGCAGACCGGTCGGCACGACCGCCGACTCCTCGATGCCGAACGCCTCGGCGTACACCGGCACCAGGTGCTGGGACCCGGTGATGACGTAGGTGTACTTGCGGTGCGCGTTGGTCAGCTTCGGCGAACCGTACTTCCCGAACCGGCTGTAGCCGACCGACTTGAATCCGCTTCCGGCGTGCCAGAGCTGGATGATCTTCGTCTCCGGCGCGATGTTCAGGTTCCCGAGGAGCCCGAAGTAGTCGTCCATCAGGACGGTGTCCGACGTCGCGAGCAGGTAGATCAGCCGCAGAGTGCTCCACTTGTTCGCCGTCGACGGTATGCGGAACGATCGGTTGAACGTGTACTTCTTGTCGAGGCCGCGCTCGATCATCCGGTCGTGGACGCGGGCCAGGTTGCCGCCGAGGCCGGTACGCATCTCCGAGGCGAACAGGATCCTGTTGCCCTTCGGCGGGTTCAGGCGGCGCGAGATCTTGTAGAAGCGCTGGGCGAGCTTGCGGCGCCGGGGCCTCGGCAGCACCTTCAGCGCCAGGCGCTGGCCGAGCGGCTTCTTCACCGGGTTCTTCGCCGGCCCCGCGCTGCGGTTCAGCTGGTACGTCCGCATGAGGAACTCGGGGTTCTCGTCGTCGTCCGACAGCCCGAACGCGATCACGTAAGCGGAACGGTTGCGGTCGTAGAGAAAGACCCGCGAGGATACGTCGAGCTGCTCCGTCGCCTTGAGGTCGTACGTCGCGCCCAGCAGCTTTTCCCCATTGAGGACGGGGACGATGCGCCACGTGCCGTTGGGTATCTGACGACGATCCGTGAAATTCGTGACGTTGAATTCCAGGCGGTACTGCCCGTCACCGACGAGCGTGGAGTTCACCGGGAATTCACGTTCGTTGTCAATAATGAGGAACCGGAGATCGCTAGGATCTCCGGTGAAGCTCGGGATCGTCACCACCAGGCTGAGATGCACGCGCTCCCAAGAAATCGTTGCGACAGAGCAACGCACCATCTTCGTCCTTCCGATCGTGAACCGTTGCGCCTCGTGCGAGGCATGCGCGACGGCCACAGAGCCTGCCAGCGCGAGGTGAGACGATTGCGGGAGCATAGCCCATCAGGTTTCGAGATTCCCAAAGCGGGTACGGGCTCCGTCGGGCGATTGCCTGCCGTACACACCGACTTGAACCCTCCCGCCACCAGCGGCGTTGCCTCCGAGGACCCTCCTCCGAGTCTGCGGCCGGGTCGCACCGCGCAGGGAAATCTCACATTCTGAAGCCGGGCCGCCCCCTTGATCCGCATGCGACCCGGAGTTCCCATTCGCACAGTAACCAGGCGAATACTCTCCGCAGTTCTTCCGACCCACCCGCGTCCGTCTCCACAGAGCGCTCGGTGGCGCCGGGGCCGCCGTGGCGACAGGGAGTGGGCCGCCCCGCCGACGCGGGGCGGCCGAACTTCGTCACTCGCTCCGGCGGAACGCCTCCACGGCATTCTGCAGGCGGTACCGGAGCGGTGTGGTCCGCCAGGTCCGCGACCACTGATGGATGCGCCCCGCGCCATATCCGCCGAGGACGGTTGCCAGGGCCTGACCGATTTCCGAGTAATGCATGACTGCCTCCGCACGCGCCGAATTCCCTCGGCACTCTTCCTGAGCGCCGATCCGATTCAAGATTCGGCGCTGCGGACCGACCCCACCGGCAGCCCGCCGGCGAGTTTCCGGCACGCCTCCGACCTGCGAAAACAGCTGTACTGGCAGCGAATTGGCAACGCATCGCGAGGCCGATGGAGGCCGGTCTTCCCGTTTTCGGTACCGGACGCCACATGCTGCGATAGCCTCCCCGCCAGGCTCGGTGAATGGGGGGGGCTTTGTCGTCGGTCGACCTCGGCGCGGAACACATGAAGGAACTCGAACGCCTTATCGACAGCGCAGCCGCCTGGCCGGTCGTCGAGAAGTGCTCGTCCCTGCTCGGCTGGTTACCGGATGCGCGGGTGCCCGCGCAGGACACGACCGCCAACCGCGCACGTGCCTTCCGCGCGCTGCTCGGCGAGATCGTCGACGACGCGCACCGCGCGTACATGGACGACCCGGGGGACTCCGCCGCACGCGACACCCTCGCCGTGGGCGCGCTGCTCGGCCTGGTGACATGGGGCCCGGATCAGTCCCGGGAGCGGGCGACCGCTCCCTCTGCCAGTAAAGAGGTACGCCGGGGCCTGGCCGGAAGCTGGCTGGATCCGCCCGTACAGGCCGACACCATCCGCCGCAGGGAGAACAAGGCACGCCTGCTGACGGAGTTCCGGCACAGGCTGCACGACTGGGTGGAGCCGTCACCGGAGCCGCGCGCAGAACCCTCACCGGATCCGCGGGCCGAGCCCCTGGCGAGCGCACAGCCGGTGCAGCCGGTGCTGAGCGCGCAGCCCGCCCCCTCCGGCTCCTCCGACGACCCGCCGCCGACGCGCCCCGCTCCGCGGTGGTGGTCCGTACCCCGGGCGTGGTCGGCCGCCCACAGGCGGACCGTCCTGGCGGGCGCCGCGGCTGTCGTCATCGGTGCGGCGGCGACGCCTTTCCTGCTCCAGGGGAAGGACGGCGCCGGCGAAGTCCTCTCCATCGACGACGTGGCCCGCGCCGAAAGCGCGGACAGCTTCGTCCTGCCTCTCCGGCTCGACCTGACCCCGGCCCAGCTGGACCGGATGAACCATGACAAGTACTGGCAGGGAGGCGCGGGTCACACCGGGTCCTTCACCTCCTGGTTCGACGGACAGAAGGCCGTCTGGGCGGAGAACTCGCTGATCAACGTGACGCTGAGCGGGGCGACGGACAAGACCGTCCGGATCACGCGGATCGACATCGACAGAGGCGCCTGCCGTGCGCCGGCCGGCGGCGGAACCCTCTTCTACGCACCTGTCGGCGGCTCCGGCGAGGACGAGAACATCGGCCTGCTGTTCGACCTGGACCTGCCGCAGCCGGTGGCCATGGGCAAGGAGGGCGAGAACTACTTCTCCCAGCGCGCCATCACCCTGGAGCCCGGCGAGGCGGAGACGATCAGCCTGTTCGTCAGCACCCATCGGCAGGACTGCGAGTACAGGTTCCGGCTGCGGCTCGTGGTACCCGGCGGCAAGAAGGCCGTCACCCGCACCATTCCCGAGGAGGGCAGCCCGCCCTTCCGTCTGACCGCGCTCGCCACGAACGACTCCTCCCTCCCCTATTCCGCCTACCGGGCCATGTACGTGGGCGGCGCCGCGTCACCGGCGCAGGGCGCCTTCGTACCGGCCGACCCGCTGACGTACGACAACGATCCGGCCACCCTCACCCAAGCTCGCCCGGGGGCCGGCCCATGACACACGCATCCAAGCGGCGCGGCCCGCTGCTCGCAGCGGTGATCGCCACGGCGGCCGTCCTCCTCGCCTGTGGATTTTGGTGGCTGTACCGGACGCACTACACCGCGTCGAAGCAGCCGGAAACCACCTCCGCAAAGCCGGGCAAGCCCCTGGACCTGGAACGGGTCGACTGGCGCAACGCGGTCATCCCCGGCGGGCTGTGCCATCACCGGGGCACCATCCGACTCCGGGACGGCACGGCGGTCAACGTGTCGTCGACCTTCGACGGCCCGGAACCGCACATGCCCCAGGACGTGGCCGCCACCACCGACCAAGTGGTCTACGGGGACCTCACGGGCGACGGCCGGTGGGAGGCCGCCCTGCCGGTGCTCTGCGCCAACCACAACTCGACCGCGGCGGGCCAACGGGCCATGGGCATCATGGTGTTCGACGGCTCCACGGGCCGGCTCCGCCACATCGGCACCCTTACCAGCCAACAGCCACACCTCGGGGAGCCCCCCAACGCCGTCCGCGTCGAAAGGATCACGCAGGGCCGCATAACGGCCACCGAGATGTTCTACGGCCCCCATGACGTCAACTGCTGCCCCACGGGCCTGGCGGACAGCTCCTGGCACCTCGTCGACGGCCAACTGCTCCCGGAGAACAGCGCAGTGCGCACCACGCCCTCACCGGCACCGTGACGTCGCGCGGCTGCCGTCACGGTCCCCGAAAAGTTCAAGGGCCCGACCCCGAGGAGCCGGACCCTTCATGACCTGCGTGCCCAGCGGGTGACCTCTCCCATCGAAACACCCGTCTAGTAGCTCGACGGCAAGGTCGACGAGTCCTACGACGCCCGCGCCGAGCTGATCGGGATCACGCCGACGCCATAACCGCCGTCAAAGGGCCTGCCCTCCCTCGGCGGCTCTGGCAGGCCGACCGCCATTGAGGTCTTCGAGGAGGCGGGCGATCCCCGTTGCAGCCCCGCTCTCATCGGCCTGCTGGACAGCGACAACCCGACCCTCCGCGAATGGGCGGCCGTGGACCTGGCGAGCCGGGAGATCGATGGCTCGGTCGAGCCGCTGCGCCGCGCCCACCACGCCTGCCCAGGACGGGCCGCCCTAACCGGACTGGATACATCGGAATACGCGCCACCCATCCAGCACGGTGACGCCGAAGGGGGGCGAACTGGGCAGAAGTTCGACCCCTTCCGACGCGCACATCCGAGTTAACCTCTAACGCAGAGTATGCACACGGCTAAACGTTGAAGCGGAACTCCACCACGTCGCCGTCCTGCATGACGTAGTCCTTGCCCTCCATGCGGGCCTTGCCGGCCGCGCGGGCTTCGGTGACCGAGCCGGTTTCGATCAGGTCGTCGAAGGAGATGATCTCCGCCTTGATGAAGCCCTTCTGGAAGTCGGTGTGGATGACACCGGCCGCCTCGGGGGCCGTGGCGCCCTTCTTGATGGTCCAGGCGCGGGTTTCCTTCGGGCCGGCCGTCAGGTACGTCTGGAGGCCCAGGGTGTCGAAGCCGACGCGGCCCAGGGTGGCGAGGCCGGGCTCCTCCTGGCCCATGGACTGGAGGAGTTCCAGGGCCTCGTCGTCGTCCAGCTCGATCAGCTCGGACTCGATCTTGGCGTTCAGGAAGATCGCCTCGGCGGGGGCCACCAGGGCGCGCTGCTCGTTCTTGAAGTCCTCGTCGACCAGTTCGTCCTCGTCGACGTTGAACACGTAGATGAAGGGCTTGGTCGTGAGGAGGTGCAGCTCGTGGAGGAGGCGGCCCTTCTCGGTGGAGGCGGTGATGCCCGCGTGGAAGAGGGTGTCGCCGGCTTCGAGGATCTTCTGGGCTTCCTCGACCGCGGCCAGGACCGCGACCTTCTCCTTCTGGAGGCGGGACTCCTTCTGGAGGCGCGGGACCGCCTTCTCGACGGACTGGAGGTCCGCGAGGATCAGCTCCGTGTTGATCGTCTCGATGTCGTCCTTCGGCGAGACCTTGCCGTCGACGTGCACGACGTTCTCGTCCTTGAACGCGCGGATGACCTGGCAGATCGCGTCCGACTCGCGGATGTTCGCGAGGAACTTGTTGCCCAGGCCCTCGCCCTCGCTCGCGCCGCGCACGATGCCCGCGATGTCGACGAAGTCCACCGTCGCCGGAAGGATCTTCTGCGAGCCGAAGATCTTCGCCAGGGCGTCCAGACGGTGGTCCGGGACGCCGACCACGCCGACGTTCGGCTCGATCGTGGCGAACGGGTAGTTGGCCGCCAGCACGTCGTTCTTGGTCAGGGCGTTGAACAGGGTCGACTTGCCGACATTCGGCAGTCCGACGATTCCGATACTAGTACTCATGCCACAAACGTCCGCTCAGGATCAAGAAGGGTGGGGTCGGCCGCGACGGCAGCCCAGGGGGCGCCATCGTCCACGTGCGCGTATCACGGTACAGGGGCCGGAGCGAGGAGATCTCCTCGCTCAGAACCAGTGCAGGCAGTGCGGGGCGACGTCGCTCCCGAACAGCGCGTCCGCGCGGGCGGCGGCGGCCGGGTCGTGGGCGCGGATGTGTCCGGCGCGTACGAGCGTGCTCGGGCGGGTGCCGCCGAGGTAGACCGAGCCCAGGTCCCGTACGTCCAGGGACAGGTCCGGCCGCCGGTCCGTGGGCACGCACTCCGCCCCGCCGTCGCGGACGGTCAGCAGGTAGCGGGCGTGCTCGCCCAGGAACGGGTCGTCGACGTCCAGCACGAGCTCCCCGTCCGCGAACCAGCCCCGGGCGGTCAGGGCACGCGGTACGTCGAGCAGGCGCACCCAGAGCCAGTCGGTGACGCCGCCGACCTCGCCGGCCCGGGGGTCGTCGAGCTGCCAGCGCAGCGGATGCTCGGCGGGGAGGTGCCGGAACACGACCTTGGTGACCAGGTCGTGGCCGAGGACGTACCGGGCCAGGGCGGTGAAGGCCGCGTCGTCGACGGCGATGGTCTCGTCGACCGTGAGGGTGCCGGACTCGGTCGAGTAGCTCGCGTACCCGTCCGGCGTGCCGTCGGCGTCCCGGTGGACGGCGACATAGCGGGGTGTCCGGGCGACCGGTGGCTGACCCGCGCCCAGGTCCCACCAGCGGTGCGGCCGGGACAGCGCGCCGGGCTGGGCGCGGCGGTACCGGTCGTAGACCGCTTCGAGGATCTCGCCGCACCCGTCCCGCCGCAGCACCTCGACGGAGCCGGCACCGTCCTCGACGCCGGTCCCCCGGGCCGCGGCCCACTCCGCCTTGTGCCGCTCCACCGTCAGCCGTGCCGTGGACGTGGCCGGTCCGTAGCCGAACCGGCCGTAGATCCGCGCCTCCGAGGCCAGCAGCACCGACAGGAAACCGCCGCGCTCCCGCACGTCCGCGAGCTGGTGGCGCATCATCGCGCTGAGCACGCCACGCCGCCGGTGCGAGGGCAGGACGCCGACGGCGGTCACGCCGGCGGCCGGGACGAGCGCCCCGCCGGGCAGGGTGAGCTCGAAGGAGTACGCGGCGGCGGTGCCCACCGGCTTGCCGCCCGGCGCCACGGCGAGCACGCCGCGGTCCATCTCCAGCGCCGACCACCAGCGTCCGCCGTCCCCGACCGGGGTCTCCGGGAACTGCCCGAAGGCCGTGTGGACGGTCTCGACGAAGACCTCCAGGTCCGCATCGGTCGTGGGACGGATCTCCATCACTGCCGCTTCTCCTCGGGTTTCGGAAGGGGGCCAGCGTACGGGCGGCCCCGCACCGGGCGCACCGGATTACTCGTGGGCGGAGCGCATCGTCACGGCTCCGCGGAAGCCGCCCGGCTCCATCGTCGACATCGCGTCGAGCGACGCGTCCGGCACCGGCAGCAGATGGGCGTCGACCCAGGTGTCGCCGGTCGCCCCGTTGGCCCAGGGGTCGTCGATCACCACCGCGCCGGGCACGACGCCGTGGCAGAGCACCCAGTGCGGCACCTCGAACCCCTGCATCGCGGCGAGCGAGAGCAGCAGCAGTACGTGCTCCCGCCGGCCGATCGCCTCCCGGACCGCGCTCACGGGGAGGTGGCCGGGGTCGACCGGGACGCCGATGCGCTCGGCCTCCGTACGGGACACCCGCTGGAGCAGTGCGCGCCACTCCTGGTCGGCCGGGGGCAGGTGGCCGAGCATGAGCGGCCGGTCCGTGTCGAGGTGGACCGTGACCCCGGACGAGGGCCGGGACCGGCGCAGGGCGACGCCCAGGCCGACGGGTTCGCAGGCCATGAAGTTGGTCGCGTCGCGCCACAGCGTCAGCTCGGCCCGGCGGTCGAGGGCTTCCCGGGGCAGGACGCCCGCGTGTACCTGGGCGACGAGGGCGGTGACGGCGCCGCAGCTGAAGTGGGTGGTCTGCCCGTAGTACGGGGGCGCGGTCACCGCGTCGTCGTTCAGCCAGCGCACGTAACCGGTGGCCGGTCCGGCCGCGCCCTCCGACTGCGAGAGCGGTGCGTCGAGAGGCGCGAAGCCCGCGGCGGCGGCCTCCTCCGGCGTGACCGTCCATCCCTCCCACTTCAGCTGGACGAGCCCCCGGCCGCGCGCGTGGGCGCCGACCGCCGCGAGGACGGCCGGTACGTCCCCGACGGCGTCGACGATCTTCAGGTACGCCGTGCCCGGGCGGGCGGTCACGAGCGCGGCGCCCGCCCACTCCACGCCGTCACCGGGGACGGCCACGAGGTGCGGGGCGTGGGCGGTGCGGTCCACCGCGTGCCAGCGCTCCGCCACCTCCGGGGGTACGAGCGAGGCCGGCGCGGTGCCGGACTCGTACGGCACGACGATGTGGTTCACGGACGGCACGGACCCTTCTTGCAGGGACGACGGCATTCGAGCACTCCAGAGGAAGTCAGGCGCGGGACTGCTTGAGCACCCACACGAAGTACGGCGCGCCGACCAGCGCGATCATCAGGCCCGCCGGCACCTGGGCGGGGGCGACTACGGTGCGGCCGAGCGCGTCCGCCACGCACACCAGCAGCCCGCCGAGCAGCATCGCGACCGGGATCGCGCGGGCCTGCCGGGCACCCGCCAGGGAACGGGCGAGGTGCGGGGCGACGAGCCCCACGAAGCCGACGACGCCGATGGCGATCACGCTGAGCGCGGCGAGCACGGCGGCGATCGCCAGTGCGGTGAAGCGGGTGCGCTCCACCCTGACGCCGACGATGCGCGGGGTGTCCTCGTCGACGGCGATCACGTCGAGCCGCTCGCGCATCGACAGCAGGACGGGCAGCGCGAGCGCCAGGGCCACGGCGACCGGGACGACGTCGGAGAACGTACGGCCGTAGGTCGTGCCGGAGAGCCAGGTGAAGATGCGGGGCGTGTTGTACGGGTCGGCGCGCAGCAGGAGGAAGGTGGTCACGGCGCTGAGGCCGTACCCCGTGCCGATGCCGATCAGGACGAACCGGTCGGGCAGGAAGCCCCCGCGCCAGGCCAGCAGGGCGATCACGGCGAAGGTGGCGAGCCCGGCCGCGACGGCGACCGCGACGAGCACCGTCCGTCCGCCGCCGAGCCCCGAGGTGACGACGCCCGCCGCGCCGAGACCGGCGCCCGCCGTGATGCCGAGCACGCCCGGCTCCGCGAGCGGGTTGCGTACGGTGCCCTGCACGACGCATCCGGCGAGTCCGAGTGCCATGCCCGCGAGAACGGCGGCGGTGACCCGCGGCACCCGGTCGTCGAGGGCCGCCCCGATCAGGTCGGGGGCGGTGCCCTGGATCCAGAGCGCGACGTCCCCGGTCTTCAGCCAGAGGCTCCCCGCCAGGGTGCCGACGAGGGCGGCCACGGCCAGCAGGGCCGCCGCGCCGGTCACGACGAGGAGGTAGGCGCGCCGGGACCGTACGGCGACCCGGGCCCGTGGGGGCTGCTGGAGCCGGCCCGTGTCGCGCAGCCGCAGCGCGAGGACCACGATCACGACGGAGCCGAGCAGGGTGGTCGGGACGCCGGTGGGGATGGAGGCCGCCCCGTCCGCCCCCTGCACCGCGCGCAGGACCGCGTCCGCGAGCAGGATGAGCAGCGCGCCGAGCAGACCGGCCGCGGGGATCAGGAGCAGGTGGCGGCGCAGAGCGCGGACCCGGCCGGCGATCAGGCGGGCGAGGACGGGGGCGCCGAGGCCGACGAAGGCCATCGGGCCCGCGAGGGTCACCGAGGTGCTGGTCAGGAGGACCGCGCAGAGCACGGCGAGGATTCGGGTGCTGCGGATCGGCACGCCGAGGGTGGCGGCGGTGTCGTCGCCCAGGTTCATGACGTCGAGGCGCCGGGACAGCGCGAGGGCGGCGCAGAGCACGAGGACGACGAGCGGGACGGCGCGCAGTGACGCGTCGATGTCGAGCTGCGAGAGCGAGCCGCTCCCCCAGGCGTACAGGCCGGTGGTGTTCTGCTTGAACAGGATGAGGAGCATCCCGGTCGCGGAGTCCAGGGCCATCGCCATCGCCGATCCGGCGAGGATGAGGCGGGTGCCCGAGGTGCCCGCCGCCCGGCCCGCGAGCAGGAGCACGAGCGCCGCCGCGACCAGGCCGCCGGCGAAGGCGACGACGCCCGAGGCCCACAGGGGTACGGAGAGGCCGAAGGCGGCGACGAGCGAGACGGCGAAGTAGGAACCGGCCGAGACCGCGAGGGTGTCGGGCGAGGCCAGCGCGTTGTGCGTGACGGACTGGAGCAGGGTGCCGGCGCAGCCGAGGGCGAAGCCCACCGCGACGCCCGCGAAGAGGCGCGGCAGGCGGGAGCCGGTGAGGATCTCGCCGACCGGCGCGCCGTCGGCGCTGTCCCGTTCCCCGGCGAGGTGGCGCACCAGGTCGCCGACGCCGACGCCCGATGTGCCCTGGGTCAGGTGCCACAGGCCGACGAGGACGGTCGCGGCGAGGAGGACCGCCAGGACGGCCGCCCCGGCGGGGCCGCCGCCGCGTTCCTCGAGCGGACGCGGCGGCGCTCCCTCAGCGGGTGGCGCTGTGCGTACGGCGCTCACTTCTTCTCGAGTACGTCGACGTAGGCGTCGATCGCCTGCTCGTTGGAGCGGGGGCCGCCGGCGCCCCAGACCCGCGCCGGGAAGGCGTGGGCGCGGCCTTCCTCGACGGCCGGGAGCTTCTTCCAGATCGGGTTCTTCCGCAGCGCGGCGACGTAGCCGCCGGCGCCCTCGTCGTTGGCGTAGAAGAGGTTGGCGTCGCCCACCGCGACGAGTCCCTCGACGTCCGTCTGCGCGAGGCCGTAGGCGGGGTCGACTCCGCCGTCGCCGTGCTCCTTGTTGACGCTGCTGGTCCACGCGGGCTTCAGGCCGAGTTCCTTGCCCAGTTCGGTGAAGAGGGCGCCGTCGCTGTAGGGGCGGACGGTGAGGTTGTTGCCCTCCAGCCAGCCGTCGAAGAACACGAAGTCCTTCGTCGGCAGGTCGGCGTGGGTGACCTGCTGCTTCGCCTTCGCGAGGTGGTCGTCGAACTCCTTGAGCACCTGGTCGGCGCGCTCGGTGCGTCCGGTGGCCTGTCCGATCATGCTGAAGACCTGGCGCATGTTCCCGATCGGGTCCTTCGGGTTGGCGCCGCGCGTGGCGAGCACGGGGACGCCGCGCTTCTCCAGCTTCTTGATCATCTCGTCCTTGGCGTCGAACGCCTCCACGACGATGAGATCGGGCTCGGCCGCGTAGAGGGTGTCGAGGTCGGGCTCCTCGCGGGTGCCGATGTCCGTCACGCCGCTGGGCAGCTTCTCCGCGCTGACCCAGGTGCTGTACCCCTTCGCGTCGGAGACGGCGGCGGGGGTGACGCACAGGGTGAGCGCGTCCTCGACCTGCTGCCATTCCAGGACGGCGATGCGCTTGGCGGGCTTGTCGAGCTTCACCTGCCGGCCGACGCCGTCCGTGAGGGAGACCGGCTTCGTCGACGTGGTCGTGGTGTCGTCGGCGCAGCTCTTGGACGCGGGGGCGGCCTTGGCGCTGCTCTTGGACGTGACGTCGTCGGCGTCGGTCGTGCCGCAGGCGGCGAGGGCGAACAGGGCGAGCCCGGTCGTGGCTGCGGCCGTCAGGCGGCTGGCGCGGTTCATGGAGGGTCCTCTTTCTCAGGTTCTCGGACGTTGAGCCGGAGCGCCGCACGGCTGCTCCGGAAGGGGTGGCGGCCTCGTCAGGAGAGGTGGCGCCCGAGTGGGTCGATGCGCAGCCGGCCCGTACGCGGGTCGAGGGCGACGTCGACGCGGATGTCGTAGACCAGGCCGATGTTCTCGGCGGTGAGCACGTCGGCGGGGGCGCCCGCCGCGTGGATGCGGCCGGCGTGCATGAGGACCAGCGTGTCCGCGACCCGCGACGCCTGGTCGAGGTCGTGCAGCACGATCCCGACGGCGAGGCCGTGCCGTTCCACGAGGTCCCGCACCAGGTCGAGCGTCTCGAACTGGTACCGCAGGTCCAGGTGGTTGGTCGGTTCGTCCAGCAGCACGACGCCGGTGTCCTGGGCGAGGCAGGCCGCCAGCCAGACGCGCTGCATCTCGCCGCCGGAGAGCTCCCCGACCTGCCGGTCCGCCATGTCCCGTACGCCGGTGACGCCCATGGCGCGGTCGACGGCGGCACCGTCCTCGGGGGTGGGTCCGGCGAAGCCGCGCCGGTAGGGGTGGCGCCCGAACGCCACGACCTCCGCGACCGTCAGCCCCTGGGGTGCGGGCCGCGACTGCGAGAACAGGGTGACCTCGCGGGCGAACCCGCGGGGGCTGAGCAGGGCCGCGTCCCGCTCGTCCGCTCCGTCGGGTGCGCCGAGGGTGACCTTGCCGCCGTCCACCTGGTGCAGCCGGGACAGCGCGCGCAGAAGCGTGGACTTCCCGCTGCCATTCGGGCCCACGAGGGCGGTCGCGCGGCCGGGTTCCAGGGCGACCGAGACGCCGTGGACGACCGGCTCGCCGCCGTAGCGCAGTACCAGGTCGCGCCCGTGGAGCGCGGCCGCCGGGCCGGCGGGGCCGTCCGGGAGTCTTCCGGCACGGCGGAAGGGGCTTGTGAACATGAGGAGGTCCGGGTGAGTCGGAGGGGCGCGGAGTGGGGCACCCCCCGCCCGGCCTTCACGGGCCGGGCCGCACGCTCTCCCGCACGCGGGCAGCACCGCATACGGGCGCACGCGGGCAGCGCCGCGCACGGCGAGCAACAACTAAGGGTTACCTAACTCGAAGAAGACTATATTCCGCTTGTCAGGCAGACAATCCGGCGTTCTCGCCACCCGATACGGAATTCCGGACATCCCCGGAAGCCCCGCCCGCCCCGAAGAACGCGCCGGGCGTGGTGCCCATGACGCGTCGGAAGGCGGCGATGAAGGAGCTGGACTGCGCGTAGCCGAGGTGCTCGGAGACGGACATCACATCGAAGCCGTCGGACAGGAGCATCAGCGCCCGGTGTACCCGCAGCATCTGCCGCCACTGCGCGAAGGAGAGCCCGGTCGACTGCCGGAACGCCCGGGTGACCGTGCGGTCGCTGGTCCCCAGCTCCCGCGCCCATTCCTCCAGCGAGCGGCCGTCGGCGGGGTCGTCCAGCAGTGCCTCGGCGATCGCGTCGATCCGTGGGTCCCCGGGCAGCCGCAGCGCCAGCTGGTGCTCCGAGGGCTCGATCACGTCGAACACGACGGCCTCCGCCCGCAGCCGGGCCGCCTCGTCGAGATCGGTGCGCGACAGATGGCTCAGGAGCGATACGAGGAGGGGGGTCATCGCGATGGCCTCCGGCTGCCCGAACGCGAACGGTGTGCGGTCGGGCGCGAAGAAGGCGCTGTGGAAGCGCGCGCCCTCCGTGGCCCGGCCCGCGTGGACCACTCCGGCGGGCATCCAGAGCCCGTGACCCTCAAACACGGTGAAGACGCGGTCGCCCACCCGGGAGGTCAGCGTCCCGCCGCGCACCCAGACCAGCTCGTGCAGCCGGTGCGCGTGCTGCGCCCACTCCGTGGGGGCGGGGACGACGCGGAACTCGGCGACGACGGCACCGGAGTCCGTCGCCCGCTCGGGGAGCGCCCCGGCCCGGCGGATCACCGTGCCCGCCTCGCGCCGCCACAGCCCCGGGCTCGGCTCACCACGGGACGACCGGACCATGCGGACGAGTCTAAGCGCGGGCCCCGATCCGGTTCCCGTTGCGCCGTGTGGCATCGAACTCATCGCCAAGGTCGGCCAAAGCGCGTGTCCCGCACCTGATTCCGGGCTCCCGGCGACCTACGTTGTCCCGGTGGAGCAGCACAGGACACGTCCCCCGCAGCGCAGGCAGACCCGGCAGACCCCGTTGTCCCCGATCGGGGCGGACCGGGGAGCCAGGAAGGCCGACGGCTCGGGGGCGCTCGGTTACCGGGTGATGAGCGCGCCCGCCGGGCGGGCGGCGTCGCCCGCCGTGCTCGCCCTGCGCCGGCTGCCCAACCCCCGGCTCACCGGTATCGGCGCCGGGCTGTTCGCGGCGGCCGCGATGTTCCTGATCGGGTGCGTGGACTGGCTGCTGTTCGACGAGTCCCCGGTCTTCTTCGGGCTGCTGTTCCTACCGGTCAGCGCGCTGACCGCGCTCTGGGTGCGGCCGGCGGACCTGGTGACGGCGCCGATCAGCGTGCCGATCGCCTTCGCCGTCGGCGTCGCGCCCATCGCGGGCGGCACCGGCGGTCTCGGCGGCCAGACCATGGCCGTCGTCACCGCACTCGCCGTGCACGCCGGCTGGCTGTACGGCGGCACCCTCGTCGCCGGCCTCATCGCCTCCGTACGCAAGGTGCGGCTGATGCGGGCCCGGCAGCGGCGCATGATGCTGGCCGCGCAGACCGCGCGGCCGGCCGCCGCCGGGCCGTCACCGGCGCCCCGCCCGGCCGGGCGGGGCGCCCGCAAGCCGTCGCAGCGCTGAGCCGTCAGTCCGAGGCCGCCGCCTTCGCGGCCATCGCCGCGCCCACGATCCCCGCGTTGTTCTGCAGCTCCGCCGGGACCATCTCCGCGCGTACGTGCTCGATCAGCGGCAGGAACTTGTCGGCCTTGCGGCTGATGCCGCCGCCGATGATGAACAGCTCCGGCGAGAACAGCATCTCCACGTGGGCCAGGTACTTCTGCACCCGGCGGGCCCAGTGGTGCCAGCCGAGGTCCTCGTCCTCCTTGGCCTTCGTGGACGCGTGCTTCTCCGCGTCGTGGCCGTTCAGCTCCAGGTGGCCGAGCTCCGTGTTCGGTACGAGCCTGCCGTCGACGAAGAGCGCGCTGCCGATCCCCGTACCGAAGGTCAGCATGATCACCGTGCCCTTGCGGCCCCGGCCCGCGCCGAACGTCATCTCGGCGATGCCCGCCGCGTCCGCGTCGTTGAGCACGGTGACCGGGAGGCCCAGTCTGTCGCCGAGCAGGGTGCGGGCGTCCTGGTCGATCCAGCCCTTGTCGACGTTGGCCGCGGTGCGGGTGACGCCGTCCGTGACGACGCCGGGGAAGGTGATCCCGACCGGGCCCTTCCAGTCGAAGTGGCCGACGACCTCGGCCACGCACCCGGCCACGTCCTTGGGGGTGGCCGGGTGCGGTGTCAGTACTTTGTGGCGCTCCTGCGCCAGGTCTCCGCGGTCCAGGTCCACGGGAGCACCCTTGATCCCGGATCCGCCGATGTCCACGCCGAAGATCTCCATGTGATCCACCGTACGGGCAGCGGCGCGCGATCACTCCCGGAACGGCACCCGAAGGCGCCGGTTACTCGCCCTTCAGGGCCGCCGCCTCCGCGCGCAGGTCGCGGCGCAGCTCCTTGGGGAGCGAGAAGACGATGGACTCCTCGGCCGCCTTCACGATCTCGACGTCCTCGAAACCCCGCTCGGCCAGCCACGCCAGCACGCCGTCGACCAGCACCTCGGGCACGGACGCGCCGGAGGTGACGCCGACCGTCGAGACGCCGTCGAGCCATGCCTCGTCGATCTCGTCGGCGCCGTCGACCAGGTGGGAGGCGCCGGCGCCCGCGCCGAGGGCGACCTCGACCAGGCGGACCGAGTTGGAGGAGTTCTTCGAGCCGACGACGATCACCAGGTCCGCGTCGGCGCCCATCTGCTTCACGGCGATCTGGCGGTTCTGCGTGGCGTAGCAGATGTCGTCGCTCGGCGGCGAGATCAGCAGCGGGAACTTCTCCTTGAGGGCGCCGACCGTCTCCATGGTCTCGTCGACCGAGAGGGTGGTCTGGGAGAGCCAGACGACCTTGGAGGGGTCGCGCACCTCGACGTTCTCGACGTCCTCGGGGCCGTCGACCAGGGTGATGTGGTCGGGGGCCTCGCCGGAGGTGCCGATGACCTCCTCGTGGCCCTCGTGGCCGATGAGGAGGATGTCGAAGTCGTCCTGCGCGAAGCGGACGGCCTCCTTGTGGACCTTTGTGACGAGCGGGCAGGTCGCGTCGATCGTGGCGAGCTTCCGCTCGGCCGCCTCCTGGTGCACGGTCGGGGCGACGCCGTGCGCGGAGAACATGACGATCGAGCCCTCGGGGACCTCCGCCGTCTCCTCGACGAAGATCGCGCCCTTCTTCTCCAGGGTCTGTACGACGTACTTGTTGTGGACGATCTCGTGGCGCACGTAGACCGGGGAGCCGTACTGCTCCAGGGCCTTCTCCACGGCGATCACGGCACGGTCCACGCCCGCGCAGTAGCCACGGGGAGCGGCGAGGAGGACGCGTCGGGGGGTCGTAGCAGTCATGCGTCCCATCGTAAGGCCGTACCGAACGGGCGCGAGGAGCGGCGGGTCGGGAGACTGGTGGCGACGCCGACTACGGAGGGCTCATGGCCGACAGCGCTACGGATTCCGGCTCCACGGAGAGGGCCCGGCTGCGGCGGACGCTCGGGTTCCGGGACCTGGTGGTCTACGGGCTGCTGTTCATCGCCCCGATGGCGCCCGTCGGCGTGTTCGGGACGCTCGACGCGAAGTCGGACGGGGCGGTCGCTCTGGTGTACGTCGCCGCGACCGTCGTGATGGCGTTCACCGCGTTCAGCTACGCGCAGATGGTGCGGGTCGCCCCGATGGCCGGGTCGGTGTTCGCGTACGCCCGCAAGGGGCTCGGCGAGGGGCCGGGCTTCATCGCCGGGTGGATGGCGATGCTGGACTACCTGCTGATCCCCGCCGTGGCGTACCTCTTCTCCGGGATCGCGATGAACTCGCTGGTGCCGGAGGTCTCGCGGTGGGTGTGGACGGCGCTCGCCGTCGTCGTGACGACGCTGCTCAACCTGTGGGGCGTGCGCGCCGCCGCCCGGGTCGGCTTCGCGGTGCTCGCGATGGAGATCGTGGTGCTGCTGGTGTTCGTGGTGTCGGCCGTGGTGGTGCTCGTACGGGACGGGGCGCAGCGGGGCTGGCTGACGCCACTCACCGGGGACTCGGGGTTCTCGACGACGGCGGTGCTGGGCGCGGTGTCCGTGGCGGTGCTCTCGTATCTCGGCTTCGACGCCATCGCCTCGTTCGCGGAGGAGGTGACGGGCGGCTCGGCGCAGGTGGCGCGGGCGGTGCTGTTGTGCCTGGTGCTCGCGGGGACGCTGTTCGTGGCGCAGGCGTACCTCGCCGCCCTGCTGGAGCCGATGACCTCGGCGGAGCTGACCGCTGATCCGGGGGCGCAGGGCTCGGCGTTCTACGACACGGTGGACGCCGCGGTGGGGACCTGGCTGCATGATCTGGTGGCCGTCAGCAAGGCGATCGGGGCGGCGTTCGCGGCGCTGGCGGGGCAGGCGGCGGCGGGGCGGCTGCTGTTCGCGATGGCCCGTGAGCGGCGGCTGCCGGGGCTGCTGTCCCGGGTGGACGCGCGCTCCGGCGTGCCGCGGACGGCGATCCTGATCGCCGCCGTGGTGACGCTGGTGGCGGCGGTGTGGGCGGCGCGGCGCGACGACGGGCTCGACCATCTGGTCTCGGTGGTGGACATCGGGGCGCTGACGGCGTTCGTGCTGCTGCACGCGTCGGTGGTCGGCTGGTTCGTGGTGCGGCGGATGGAGGGCGAGCCGATCTGGTGGCGCCATCTGGTGGTGCCGGTGGTCGGTGCCGGGGTGCTGGTGGCGGTGATCGTGGAGGCGTCGGGGAGCGCGCAGGTGGTGGGCGCCTGCTGGCTTGTGGTGGGGCTCGTGGTGGTGCTGGTGCAGCGGGGACGGCAGGGCGTGGCCCGCTGAACGGGGAAGGGCCCGTTGTCCGTCCCGGCCGTTACGCTCGCTCGCATGGCTCTGAACACTTCTCCGGAAGCCCCGCTGCCCGTCGGTGACGTGTCGCGGCTCATCGGCGGCTGGATCGACCGGCTCGGTGCGGTCTGGGTCGAGGGCCAGATCACGCAGCTGTCGCGGCGGCCGGGTGCCGGTGTGGTGTTCCTGACGCTGCGCGATCCCTCGCACGACATCTCGGTGAGCGTGACGTGCTTCCGGCAGGTCTTCGACCGGATCGCCGATGTCGTCTCGGAGGGCGCGCGGGTCGTCGTACTGGCCAAGCCGGAGTGGTACGCGCCCCGGGGGCAGCTCTCGCTGCGGGCGACGGAGATACGGCCTGTCGGCATCGGCGAGCTGCTGGTGCGCCTTGAGCAGCTGAAGAAGTCCCTGGCGTCCGAGGGGCTGTTCGCACTGGACCGGAAGAAGCCGCTGCCCTTCCTGCCGCAGCTGATCGGCCTGGTCTGCGGCCGGGCGTCGGCGGCGGAGCGCGATGTCCTGGAGAACGCCCGCCGCCGCTGGCCGGCCGTCCGCTTCGAGGTCCGCAACACCGCCGTGCAGGGGGTGCACGCGGTGAACCAGGTGGTGCGGGCGGTCAAGGAGCTGGACGGCATCCCGGACGTGGACGTGATCGTCGTGGCGCGCGGCGGCGGCAGCGTCGAGGACCTGCTGCCGTTCTCGGACGAGGAGCTGATCCGTACGGTCGCGGCCTGCCGTACGCCGGTGGTCTCGGCGATCGGGCACGAGCCGGACTCCCCGCTCCTCGACCTGGTCGCGGACGTACGGGCGTCCACGCCGACGGACGCGGCGAAGAAGGTCGTGCCCGACGTGGGCGAGGAGCTGGACCGCGTCCGGCAGCTGCGGGACCGGGCGCTGCGGACGGTGCGGGGGCTGCTCGACCGGGAGGAGCGGGGCCTGGCCCACGCGCTGGGGCGGCCCTGCATGGAGCACCCGCAGCGGATGGTGGACGAGCGCGAGGCGGACGTCGACGCGCTGGCCGGGCGCGCCCGCCGGGTGCTCGGCCATCTGCTGGACCGGGCGGACTCGGAGCTGGCCCACACCAGGGCCCGGGTCCTGGCGCTGTCCCCGGCCGCGACCCTGGAGCGCGGGTACGCGGTGCTCCAGCGCGCCGACGGGCACGTGGTCCGGGACCCCGAGGACGCGGGCGCGGCCGGTGAAACGCTGCGGGCCCGGGTGTCGGGGGGCGAGTTCGCGGTGCGGGTCGCGGAGTAGGGGCGGAGCCCCGGGGCGTACGGGCCCGCCACATACCGATACGGATACCTCTACCTAGGGTGGAACACATGACGGACGACGGGACGGCGGCCTCCGCCGCGAAGGGCACGCTCGGCTACGAGCAGGCGCGCGACGAGCTGATCGAGGTCGTGCGCCGGCTGGAGGCGGGCGGGACCTCGCTGGAGGACTCCCTCGCGCTCTGGGAGCGCGGCGAGGAGCTGGCGAAGGTGTGCCGGCACTGGCTGGAGGGCGCCCGGGCCCGCCTGGACGCCGCGCTGGCGGGGCCGGCGGAGGACGAGGCGTAACGACTTATTCCGGTTCTCCGGCGTGAGTCTCCCCACTCCCCATTTAGTTGAACGTTAACGCACTTTCGCCGTACCGTGATCGTCGTGGCCCGATCCCGCGTGTTCGCGGCCCGCTCCCCCCGTGTACGTCCGGAAGGTAATACGCACGATGTCCCTCGTTCTTGACCCCGCCGCCCAGGACCTGCTGTTCCGCGAGGCCCGCACCGCCAACACGTTCACCGACGAGCCGGTGACCGACGAGCAGGTCCAGGCCATCTACGACCTGGTCAAGTTCGGCCCGACCGCCTTCAACCAGTCGCCGCTGCGCGTGGTCCTGGTGCGTTCGGACGACGCTCGCGCGCGCCTCGTCAAGCACATGGCCGAGGGCAACCAGCCGAAGACCTCGACCGCCCCGCTGGTCGCGATCCTGGCCGCCGACAACGAGTTCCACGAGGAGCTCCCGGCGCTGCTGCCGCACTTCCCGCAGGCCAAGGACATGTTCTTCTCGGAGCGCCCGGTCCGTGAGTCGGCCGCCTCGCTGAACGCCGCCCTCCAGGCCGCGTACTTCATCATCGGCGTCCGCGCCGCCGGCCTGGCCGCCGGCCCGATGACCGGCTACGACGCCGCGGGCATCGAGAAGGAGTTCCTGGACGGCGACCACAACGTCCTGATGGTCGTCAACATCGGCAAGCCGGGCGAGGACGCCTGGTTCCCGCGCTCGCCGCGCCTCGCGTTCGACGAGGTCGTCAAGACCGTCTGAGCCACCGCCTTCTGAACGGTGAACACGGGGAAGGCCCCGGAGCACTCGCTCCGGGGCCTTCCCCGTGTCCGTACGCGGTATCGGTACGCGGCGTCAGGACGTCCTGAGCGCCGCCGCCATCTCGGCCAGCCGCTCCGCCGGGGCCGAGCCGGTCACGACCGTCGTCGCGCCCTTCTCCTCGCGCACCAGCGCGTCGTACTTCGAACCCTCCCAGCGCTGCCAGGTCTGCCCCGCGACCTCCTGCGTGCGCCCGGTGTTCTCGGCCTTCTGGCTCACCTGGCCGATGTAGAGCTTCGCCGGGGCCGTGGACTGCTCCACCGCGACGTACCCGCCGCCCGGGGCGAGGAAGCCCAGGTGCCAGCTGTCGCCCTTGTCGCGGCTGTACGTGACCGAGGTGGGCTTCCAGCCCGCGGGCAGACCCTCGGGGGCCGCCACCGGGTACGGCGCGGCGCGCCGCGCCGTCAGGAGTTCGACCCGGTAGTCGACCGCCTTGATCGGGTCGGCCTTGTCGTCGTGCGGGATGAAGATGTAGACGACACCCGCCACGGCGGCGATCGCCAACAACGACAGGATCATGTCCCGGACGGTCTGCTTGCCTCGCTTGCTTGCCACGCGTCCATCGTCGCATCAGCCCCCGAGCGGCCGGACCGGGGGCCACCCCGCTCAAACGTGACCCGGTCTGCTCATTTTATCGACCTGGCGATAGAGTCAGATCACCCTCATCCGGTCGTCGCCGTACAGAAAGGTGCGCTCCGATGTCCGAGCATCATCTGCCGTCCCAGCTGGAGGTCTCCCCGGAGGCCCCCGACCGCAACCTCGCCCTGGAGCTGGTCAGGGTCACCGAGGCCGCCGCCATGGCCGCCGGGCGCTGGGTCGGCCGCGGGGACAAGATCGGGGCCGACGGTGCCGCGGTGAACGCCATGCGGACCCTCGTCTCCACCGTCTCCATGAACGGCGTCGTCGTCATCGGTGAGGGCGAGAAGGACGAAGCGCCCATGCTGTTCAACGGCGAGCACGTGGGCGACGGGACCGGGCCCGAGGTCGACATCGCCGTCGACCCGATCGACGGCACGACCCTGAACGCCAAGGGCATGCCCAACGCGATCGCCGTCCTGGCCGCCGCCGACCGGGGCGCCATGTTCGACCCGTCCGCGGTCTTCTACATGGACAAGCTGGTCACCGGCCCGGAGGCGGCCGACTTCGTGGACATCAACGCCCCCGTCTCGGCGAACATCCGCCGGGTCGCCCGGGCGAAGAACTCCACGCCCGAGGACGTCACCGTCGTCGTCCTGGACCGCCCCCGCCACGAGGGCATCGTCAAGGAGATCCGGGAGACCGGCGCCCGCATCAAGTTCATCTCCGACGGCGACGTGGCCGGGTCGATCATGGCCGCCCGCGAGGGCACCGGCGTGGACCTGCTCATGGGCATCGGCGGCACGCCCGAGGGCATCATCTCGGCCTGCGCCATAAAGTGCCTCGGCGGCGTCATCCAGGGCAAGCTCTGGCCGAAGGACGAGGCCGAGCGGCGGCGCGCCCTGGACGCCGGGCACGACCTGGACCGGGTGCTGTCCACGGACGACCTGGTCAGCGGGGACAACGTGTTCTTCGTCGCGACCGGGATCACCGACGGCGAGCTGATGCGCGGGGTGCGCTACCGCTCGGAGACGGCGACCACCGAGTCCATCGTCATGCGGTCCAAGTCCGGCACGATCCGGACGATCAACTCCACCCACCGGCTGTCGAAGCTGCGCGCCTACAGCGCCATCGACTTCGACCGGGCGAAGTAGCACCCGGGCCCCACCCGCGGCCCGCGTCCGCGCGTCCGCCCGAAGAGGCGCCCCCCATGTGCGGTGGGGGCGCCTCTTCGTACGTACGGATACGGGACCTGGACCGGGTCAGCCCGCGGCCTTCAGCTCGACGTCGCGCCGGCGGCGCCGGGCGAGCGCGACACGGCGCTCGGCCGCGGTGAGGCCGCCCCACACCCCGTACGGCTCCGGCTGCATCAGGGCGTGCTCGCGGCACTCCACCATCACGGGACAGCGCGCGCAGACCCGCTTCGCGGACTCCTCGCGCGAGAGGCGGGCGGCAGTCGGCTCCTTCGACGGGGCGAAGAACAGCCCGGCTTCGTCCCGGCGGCACACCGCCTCCGAGTGCCAGGGGCCGGCCTGGTCCTCCCGAGCGGGGGCCCGCTGCGGGGGGACGGCGGCGACCTGCAGGGGCTGATGCGGCAGTTGCAGCACGGTCCACTCCTGACGACGGCTTCGCGAGCGAGAAGAGACGATGCAGCAGTCCCTACCCGCTGTGCGCGCGCCTATGCACTGAGTGGCACTCAGGTCCGTTTCACGCAATTGCGGTCGAGCGCCTTTCGGCCGGAAAGAATCCCCGCCGCCGCACCCGGCCGGACGCCCTCAGCGGTCGAGGTGCTTGTCGAGGTGCTTGCGCAGCCGGTCCTGGAGATCGGTGATGAACTTGCCGCGTTTCGGCTTCGCCTCGACGCTGCCGAACACCGAATAGCCATTGACGACGACCACGGGCGCCTCGGGATCGGCGGATTCCAGCGTGCGCACTTCGAAACTGCCGAAAACACCCGTGCCGCTGCCGCGCAGCGAGATGTTCTCGGGCACCCGGATCTCCACGCTGCCGAACACGGAGGTCGCGTTGATCACGGTGAGACGCTGTCCGAAAAGCGCCTCCGTCAGATCGATTTCCACACTGCCGAACAGCGAGAAGGCGTTCGTACGGGCGCCCACCCGCCAACGGCCCCTGCGCGTCGAGCTGCTGAAGATCGCCACGAGGTTCTCGGCGGGACCGGCGGCCTGTTCGGGGCCGTAGGCGTACGGCGCCCCGGTGGCCGCCCTGGGCTCGCCGCCCGGCGCCGGCAGGTCCCGTACGAGCGGTTCGAGTTCGCCGACGGTCTTGGCGCGGTACACGGAGTCGATCCGCTCCGCGTGCTCGTCGGCGGTCAGCCGGCCCTCGGCCAGCGCTTCCCGCAGGATGTCCGCGATCCGGTCTCGGTCCGCGTCGGAGGCGCGGATGACGTCGGTGTCCGCCGGTGCGGTCGGCTGCTGGGGCTGCTTCTCGAGGTCCACCGCCCCAGCGTACCGAAACGCGATAGATCGCGACAGAGGCGGTGAGCCCTACCTCACAAGCCCGGCGCACGTGCCGCGTCCTACCCTGGTGGGTGCGCTGTCCAAGGGTGGCCAGCCGCTGTCTGCCGAGTGAGGAATGGCCGTAATGCCAGAGTTTGCGTACTCCGATCTGCTCCCCCTGGGAGAGGACACCACGCCTTACCGCCTGGTCACCGCCGAGGGTGTGTCCACCTTCGAGGCCGACGGACGTACGTTCCTCAAGGTCGAGCCGGAGGCGCTGCGCACCCTGGCCGCCGAGGCCATGCACGACATCTCGCACTACCTGCGGCCGGCGCACCTGGCGCAGCTGCGGCGGATCGTGGACGACCCGGAGGCCTCGTCCAACGACAAGTTCGTCGCGCTCGACCTGCTGAAGAACGCGAACATCGCCGCCGCGGGTGTCCTGCCCATGTGCCAGGACACCGGCACCGCGATCGTGATGGGCAAGCGCGGGCAGAACGTGCTGACCGGGGGCGGTGACGAGGAGGCCCTGTCGCACGGCATCTTCGACGCGTACACCAAGCTCAACCTGCGTTACTCGCAGATGGCCCCGCTGAACATGTGGGAGGAGAAGAACACCGGCTCCAACCTCCCGGCGCAGATCGAGCTGTACGCCACCGACGGCGGCGCGTACAAGTTCCTCTTCATGGCCAAGGGCGGCGGCTCGGCCAACAAGTCGTTCCTCTTCCAGGAGACCAAGGCGGTCCTCAACGAGGCCTCCATGATGAAGTTCCTCGAGGAGAAGATCCGTTCGCTGGGCACCGCGGCCTGCCCGCCGTACCACCTGGCGATCGTCGTCGGCGGTACGTCCGCCGAGTTCGCGCTGAAGACCGCGAAGTACGCCTCCGCGCACTACCTGGACGAGCTGCCCGCCGAGGGCTCCCCCACGGGTCACGGCTTCCGGGACAAGGAGCTGGAGGAGAAGGTCTTCGAGCTGACGCAGAAGATCGGCATCGGGGCGCAGTTCGGCGGCAAGTACTTCTGCCACGACGTGCGCGTGGTGCGCCTGCCCCGGCACGGCGCCTCGCTGCCCGTCGCCATCGCCGTGTCCTGCTCGGCGGACCGCCAGGCCACCGCGAAGATCACCGCCGAGGGCGTCTTCCTGGAGCAGCTGGAGAAGGACCCGGCCCGCTTCCTGCCGGACACCACCGACGAGCACCTCGACACCGAGGGCGACGTCGTCCGCATCGACCTGAACCGCCCGATGGACGAGATCCTCGCGGAGCTGACCAAGTACCCGGTCAAGACCCGGCTCTCGCTGACCGGTCCGCTGGTCGTGGCGCGCGACATCGCGCACGCCAAGATCAAGGAACGTCTGGACGCGGGCGAGGAGATGCCGCAGTACCTGAAGGACCACCCGGTGTACTACGCGGGCCCGGCGAAGACCCCCGAGGGGTACGCGTCCGGCTCCTTCGGCCCGACGACGGCCGGCCGGATGGACAGCTACGTCGCGCAGTTCCAGGCGGCGGGCGGCTCCAAGGTGATGCTGGCCAAGGGCAACCGCTCCAAGCAGGTCACCGACGCGTGCGGCGAGCACGGCGGCTTCTACCTCGGCTCGATCGGCGGCCCGGCGGCCCGGCTCGCGCAGGACTGCATCAAGAAGGTCGAGGTCGTCGAGTACGAGGAGCTCGGCATGGAGGCGGTCTGGCGGATCGAGGTGGAGGACTTCCCCGCGTTCGTCGTGGTCGACGACAAGGGCAACGACTTCTTCACCGAGCCCGCCCCGGCGCCCACGTTCACCAGCATCCCGGTGCGCGGTCCCGGCCTGGGCTGAGTCCGGGCCGCGCGTCCTACGGCGGTTTCCAGCCAATCTCTCGCGTGCGCCGCGGCGGTCGTCCCGCCGCGCCGACCGGGTCCGGGGCCACCCGGAGGGGACCGGGCCGGGCCGCGGGCCCCCGTCCGGGCTCCGGCGCGGCCCGCGGCGCACCGCCGCTTTCGCGCACCGGGCCGTCCGCCGGACTTGCGGGGTGCCGATCGGATGCGGTGGGTTGTCCGGCGTTGCCGGAAAACTCCGCACCGCCGGGCGAACCAGTGCGGCCGCCCCACCCTCACCGTCCCCGTTCCGGAAAGGCGGACACCGCATGACGCCGGTCCCCCACCGCAGCCATGCCGACGACCTGCTCTCGTTCATCGCGGCGAGCCCTTCCCCGTACCACGCCGTGGCGAGCGCGGCCCAGCGGCTGGAGAAGGCGGGCTTCCGCGAACTGCGCGGAACCGACGACTGGACGGGCACCACGGGCGGCGGCTTCGTCGTCCGAGGGGGCGCGCTGATCGCCTGGTACGTTCCCGAGTCGCTGCCCGCCCACACGCCGTTCCGGATCATCGGCACGCACACCGACTCGCCGAACCTGCGGGTCAAGCCCACCCCGGACACCGCTTCGGCGGGGTGGCGGCAGGTCGCGGTGGAGATCTACGGCGGAGTGCCGCTGAACACCTGGCTCGACCGCGACCTGGGCATCTCCGGCCGGCTCGCGTTGCGCGGCCCCGGCGGCGGGACGGAGTCCCGGCTCGTGCAGATCGACGAGCCCCTGCTGCGGGTGCCGCAGCTGGCGATCCATCTGGACCGCTCCGTCAACGAAGGGCTGGCCCTGGACCGGCAGCGCCACATCGCCCCCGTGTGGTCGCTCGGCGCGACCGACGAGGGCGCGCTGCTGCGCCGGGTCGCGGCGGCGGCCGAGGCGGAGCCGGGCGAGGTGCTGGGCTGGGACCTGATGCTGCACGACGTGCAGCCCCCCGGATATCTGGGCGCGGAGCGGGAGTTCCTGGTGTCCTCGCGGCTGGACAACCTGGTGTCGGTGCACGCCGGGGTGACCGCGCTGGTGGCCGCGGCGACGGCCGCCGAGCCGCCGGCGTACGTCCCGGTGCTGGCCGCCTTCGACCACGAGGAGGTCGGCAGCGGCTCGGACACGGGGGCGCAGAGCCCGATGCTGGAGCGGGTACTGAGCCGTTCGGTGACGGCCCGGGGCGGCAGCGCGGAGGACTGGTCGCGGGCGCTGGCAGGCGCGTACTGCGTGTCCGCCGACATGGCGCACGCCGTGCACCCCAACTACGCGGAGCGCCACGACCCGGGCCACCAGCCGCTGCCCAACTGCGGCCCGACGGTCAAGGTCAACGTCAACCAGCGGTACGCGACCGACTCGACCGGGATCGCGGTGTTCGCCTCGGCCTGCGAGCGGGCGGGCGCTCCCTGGCAGCCGTTCGTCTCCAACAACGCGATGCCGTGCGGCACGTCGATCGGCCCGCTCACGGCGGCCCGCCTGGGCGTGCCGACCGTCGACGTGGGCGTTCCCGGGCTCTCGATGCACTCGGCCCGCGAGCTGTGCGGGGCGCAGGACCCGGGTCATCTGGCGGCGATCCTCACGGCGTTCGTGACGTCCGGTTGAGCGGCACGGGTACGGGGCGAGGCGACTGCGGCCCTTCCCCGTACCCGTGTCCGCGGCGGGTTACGCGAAGCGCTGCTTGGCGGTGCCGTCGCAGGGCTGGAGCCTCAGCGGGTCGTGGGCGCCCGCGAGGGTCGCGCACAGACCCGTCGACGCGGCGGGGCGCAGGGTGCCGGACTGGCGGACGAACCGCTGGTTGGCGGCGCCGGAGCAGTTGTAGAGGATCAGCGAGGCGCCGGCCTTGTAGTCGGCGCCGGGGACGTCCAGGCAGCGGTCGTGGCTCAGTTCGGTGCGCAGGGTCTGCGTGCCGGAGTCGTACCACCAGCCCTGGTTGCGCCCGCCGTGGCACTCCCAGCCGGTGACCCCGGTGTTGTTGCGGGTGACGGAGGCGGGGACGTCCAGGCAGGTGGCCGTCGCCTCGCCGCGCAGCGGCTTGAAGGCGTCGTCCCAGGCGAGGGGCTGGAGGACGGGCTGCCCGGCGCTCGCCGGGTCGGCGCAGCTCGCCTCGCGCAGGCCGGAGTTGTAGATCTGGGTCAGGCAGGAGGCGAAGGCGCCGTGGCCGGCCGCGTTCGGGTGGAAGGACTGGCGCACCGAGTTGGAGTCCGGCGGGAAGTGCGACAGGTCGATGTAGAGGCCGCGCGCCCAGGCGGACTCGCTGCACACCTCGTGGCCGTGGAAGAGCCGGGAGTTGTCCAGGTAGACGGCCCCGGTGTCGGCCGCCGCCCTGCGCATGCCGCGTTCGAAGGCGGGAACGGCGGCGTTGCGGCCCCAGGCGGCGTCGGAGTCGTACCCGGCGCAGCCGCCGGGAAGCTTGCCGGGGAACTTCGGGTTGTCGTAGAAGTCCGGGCCGATGGGGCTCGGGTAGCCCATGACGACGAGCTTGTAGTCGCCGTCCGCGTAGCCGGCGCCGGTCATCACGGTCCGCAGATCGCGCACGGTCTTCTCGACCTTGGGGACGAGCCCGTCCACGCGGGCCTGCCAGCCGCCCTCGTACTTCGACTGGCACGCCCCCTGGATGAGGACCCAGCGCTCGACGCAGTCCGTCATGACGGGCCCGAACTGGAGGTCGTCGTTGGCGCCCGCGACCAGCACGATCATCTTGATGCGGGTGTTGCGCGCCTTGATCGCCAGGTTGTCGCTCTGCACCAGTTCGTCGGCGTACTGCTTGGAGCCGCCGATGACGATGTTTCCGGTGTACGCGCCGGAGCACGAGACGTTGTACGTGACGTCGGCCGCGATCCCCGTGCGGTGGATGGCGGAGTCGGGCGAGCGGTGGCACCAGTTGTCGGGGCCGTTGGTGCCGGCCTCGTACGTGCCGACGCCCTCGCCGGAGATCTCGCTGTCGCCGAGCGAGATGAGGCCCGTCTTGCGCTGGGCCGGCGGGCGCTCGGCCGGGTCGCCGTACAGCCGGGTGGCCTCGGCGGCGCGGATGGCCTCCAGTTCGGGTGACAGGGGGGTTGATGCGGTACTGCTGGTACCGGACGCGGCGGCGGCCGTACCCGTCGCCGCGGTCATCCCGCCGAACGCCGCCGCGATGGCCGCGGCGGCCGCGACGGTACAGCGGATTCTGTGCCTGGTGCGCCTCATTGCGCCTCCCCGGGTTGTGGTTACCCCCGGTATTTACTGGTCGGTAGGCATCTTGGGAATACATGGAACAAGACAAGTGCTCATCTTTTTGGGTGACTTCAGAGAGGTTGAACGATGACGGATCAGGGAACGGGCGAGGGCTACCGCGTCGAGCACGACTCGATGGGCGAGGTCAGGGTCCCCGCGGACGCGAAGTGGCGGGCCCAGACGCAGCGGGCCGTGGAGAACTTCCCGATCTCCGGCCAGCGCCTGGAGCGGGCCCACATCGAGGCCCTGGCCCGCATCAAGGCCGCCGCCGCCAAGGTCAACGCCGAGCTGAAGGTGCTCGACCCGGACATCGCGCGGGCGGTCCGGGAGGCGGCCGACGAGGTCGCCGAGGGGCGCTGGGACGCGCACTTCCCGGTCGACGTCTTCCAGACGGGCTCGGGTACCTCCTCGAACATGAACACCAACGAGGTCGTCGCCACCCTCGCCACCGAGCGCCTCGGCCGCGAGGTCCACCCCAACGACCACGTCAACGCCTCGCAGTCCTCCAACGACGTCTTCCCCTCCTCCATCCACATCGCCGCGACCGCCGCGGTCACGGCCGACCTGATCCCCGCCCTGGACCACCTCGCCGCCGCCCTGGAGCGCAAGGCGGCCGAGTTCGCGACGGTCGTGAAGTCCGGGCGCACCCACCTCATGGACGCCACGCCCGTCACCCTCGGCCAGGAGTTCGGGGGGTACGCCGCCCAGATCCGCCACGGCGTCGAGCGGCTGCGCGCCTCGCTCCCCCGCCTCGCCGAACTCCCCCTCGGCGGCACGGCCGTGGGCACCGGCATCAACACCCCGCCCGGCTTCTCCGCCGCCGTCATCGCGGAGGTGGCCCGCGTCACCGGGCTGCCGCTCACCGAGGCCCGGGACCACTTCGAGGCGCAGGGCGCGCGGGACGGCCTGGTGGAGACCTCGGGCCAGCTGCGCACCATCGGGGTCTCGCTCACCAAGATCTGCAACGACCTGCGCTGGATGGCGTCCGGCCCGCGCACCGGCCTCGCAGAGATCTCCCTGCCCGACCTCCAGCCCGGCTCCTCGATCATGCCGGGCAAGGTCAACCCGGTCATCCCCGAGGCGGTGCTCATGGTCGCCGCGCAGGTGACGGGGAACGACGCCACGGTCGCCGCGGCGGGCGCCGCCGGGAACTTCGAGCTGAACGTGATGCTCCCGGTCATCGCGAAGAACCTGCTGGAGTCCGTACGGCTGCTGGCCAACGCCTCCCGGCTGCTCGCGGACCGCACGGTCGACGGGATCACCGCCCACGCCGAGCGGGCCAGGGAGTACGCCGAGTCCTCGCCGTCCGTCGTCACCCCGCTGAACAAGTACATCGGCTACGAGGAGGCGGCCAAGGTCGCCAAGAAGTCGCTCGCGGAACGCCGGACGATCCGTGAAGTGGTCCTCGAATCGGGCTACGTGGAGCGCGGAGACCTGACCGAGGAGCAGCTCGACGAGGCCCTGGACGTGCTTCGCATGACCCACCCGTGACGGGCGCCACCGCGCGGGGGCGGCGCGCTCCGTAGGATCTCTCCATGACAGGTACCGGAGGGACCGAGCGCTGGGCGCCGGGTGACCAGATCCTGTGGCGCTACCGCGGCAACGGCCCCCGACGGCCGGATTCCGCCGCTCACGCGTTCCACATCTGCCGTCCGGTCACGGTCGTGCAGGACACCGACGAGCTGCTCGCGGTGTGGGTGGCGCCCGGCACCGAGTGCGTCAAGCCGGTGCTGGCCGACGGCACCGACGTACACGCCGAGCCGCTCGCCACCCGGTACACCGCCCCGCGCACGACGGCCCGTTCGCCCTGGCTGGGCAACGGGGTGCTGAAGCTGGCCAGACCCGGCGAACCCTGGTCGGTGTGGCTGTTCTGGGAGCGCGGCTGGCAGTTCCGCAGCTGGTACGTGAACCTGGAGGAACCGCGCACCCGGTGGGCCGGCGGCATCGACTCCGAGGACCACTTTCTCGACATCTCCGTCTACCCGGACCGCAGCTGGCTCTGGCGCGACGAGGACGAGTTCGAGCAGGCCCAGCGGGTGGGCCTGATCACACCGGACGCGGCGCGCCGGGTGCGGGCGGCGGGCCGCGCGGCGGTCGGGCTGATCCGTGACTGGGGGACGCCGTTCCGGGACGGCTGGGAGGACTGGCGGCCCGACCCGGCGTGGCGGGTGCCCGAACTGCCGGACGACTGGGACCGCCGGCCGGACGGTTCGGATCGTACGGCTTCCGCCATGCCGTCGTGAGACCCTTGATGCACCCCAGGGGGGCAACCGTAGGATCGTCCCGACGAGAGCGGCTCGGCCCCAACCGGCAGGCGGGGTGCAGGGCCTGACCGTAAGTCACCGGCTCGTCGCACAAACCGCAGCCTCATCGACCGCACAGGCGTCACGAGTCGCCCGCATCGCATGAGCCACTACGAGGGGGTGGAGACGTGTCCGCTGTCCGCTGCCGTCCCCTCGGAAACGTTGTCACCGACACCCTGACCCAACATCGCGTTTCGGCCCCGTGTGGCGGGGAAGGCGATGTCAGCCGTTGTTATTGCCGCTCCTGCCGGGGCACAGTAGCGCCCCTCATGGTGATTGCCTCATACAACCGGCCCGGACGGACGGAATCCCACGCGTGACGGAGCATCCCACCTCCCACGAAGGCCGGCAGCCTCTCGCCGCCCGGCCGCAGGAACGCACCCGGCCGCGGCAGCGGGACGCCGCCGTGGCGGCCGCCGCTGCCGCCACGACGATCCCGGCCCCCGCCAAGGGCTCCGCCCCGGCGGCCCCCGACCCACAGGCGGCGACGCGGCGCGAGGGCGACCGGCTGCGCTTCGTGGGCGCCGCGACCCGGCGGATCGCCCGGGGCATAGACCTGGACGAGATCGTGCTGGGGCTGTGCCGCGCCAGCGTGCCGACGTTCTCCGACGCCATACTCGTCTACCTCCGCGACCCGCTGCCCGTCGGCGACGAGCGGCCGGTCAACCCCTTCGTGCTGCGGCTGCGCCGCTCGGACCGGCTGCGGCTGACCGACGAGGAGACCGAGAGCCTGTCGGAGACGGAGCGGCTGAGGCTGCCCGCCGTCGACCCGCAGGCCGATCTGATGCCCGCGGCCGAGCTGTGCGAGGTGCAGGCCGGGAGCGCGCTGGCCGAGGTGCTGCGCGGGGTGCGGCCGGTCTTCGGCGACTCCGCGGCGGCCCGCGTCGCGCTGCCCGAACTGCTCGGCGCGGACCGCACGGTGCCGTCCGGGCACCGGGTGATCCTGGCCCCGCTGCGCGGCCGGCGGCGGGTCATCGGGGCGGCGGTCTTCCTGCGCGGCGCCGAGCGCCCCGCGTTCGAGGCCAACGACCTCCTGGTGGCCGCCCAGCTGGCGACGCACACCGCCCTCGGCATCGACAAGGCCGTGCTCTACGGGCGCGAGGCGTACATCGCGGACGAGCTCCAGCGCACCATGCTGCCCGACTCGCTTCCCCAGCCGACCGGCGTGAAACTCGCCTCGCGCTACCTCCCGGCCGCCGAGACGGCACGGGTCGGCGGCGACTGGTACGACGCGATCCCGCTGCCCGGCAGCCGGGTCGCCCTGGTCGTCGGTGACGTCATGGGCCACTCCATGACCTCCGCCGCGATCATGGGCCAGCTCCGCACCACCGCGCAGACCCTGGCCGGGCTCGACCTTCCGCCGCAGGAGGTCCTGCACCACCTCGACGAGCAGGCCCAGCGGCTCGGCAGCGACCGCATGGCCACCTGCCTCTACGCGGTGTACGACCCGGTCGCGCACCGCATCACCGTCGCCAACGCCGGCCACCCGCCGCCCGTCCTGCTCCACCTGGGCGGCCGCGCCGAGGTGCTGCGGGTGCCCCCGGGCGCGCCGATCGGCGTCGGAGGCGTGGACTTCGAGGCCGTCGAGCTGGACGCGCCCGCCGGAGCGACGCTGCTGCTGTACACCGACGGCCTGGTCGAGTCCCGGCTGCGGGACGTCTGGACGGGCATCGAGCAGCTGCGGGAGCGGCTGGCCACGACCGCCCGGCTGACCGGCCCGGACCACTCGCCGCCGCTGGAGGCCCTCTGCGACGACGTGCTGGACATGCTCGGCCCGGGTGACCGCGACGACGACATCGCGCTGCTGGCCGCCCGCTTCGACGGGATCGCGCCGAGCGACGTCGCGTACTGGTTCCTGGAGCCGGACGAGTCCGCCCCCGGCCGGGCCCGCCGGCTGGCCCGCAGGGCGCTCGGCCGCTGGGGCCTGGACGACCTGTCGGACTCGGTGGAGCTCCTGATCAGCGAGGTGGTCACCAACGCCGTGCGGTACGCGGAACGCCCGGTGACCCTGCGCCTGCTGCGCACCGACACCCTGCGCTGCGAGGTCGGCGACGACTCCCCGCAGCTGCCCCGGCAGCGCCGCGCCAAGGACATGGACGAGAACGGCCGCGGCCTGTTCCTGGTCAACCGGCTGGCCCGGCGGTGGGGGGCGACCCGGCTGTCGACCGGCAAGGTGGTGTGGTTCGAGATGCCGGTGCGCGGGTAGCGCCGCGCGCGGGACACACGCGAACGGGCGGTGTACGAGGAGGCTCCTCGTACACCGCCCGTCGTCGCTGTCAGGCGCGGCGGATCAGCGCGTCAACCGTTGTCGTCGCTGTTGCCCGGCCGCTTGTCCCCCTTGTCCCCCTTGTCCCCCGAGAGGTCCGGCAGGCCCACGGAGGTCGACGGGTCCGGTCCCGGCTCGGTCGACGGGCCCGTGGGCGGCTTCTCCGAGGCGTCGCCGGACGGCGAGGCGGGCGGGGAGCTCTGCGGGGACTCGCTGGCCGGCGGGGGCTCGGAGGTCGCCGACTTGGACGGCGACGTGGAGGGCGTGGGCTTCTCGGAGGGCGAGGTGCTCGGGCTCGGCGAGGTGGACACGGGCGGCGGGCTGACCGCGGCGCCCATGTCGGTGTCGAGGTCGAACTCGCGGGCCTTGCCGACCGAGTGGCCCATGTAGTCGGCCCAGATCTCGGCGGGGAAGCCGCCACCGTTGACGCGTCCGCCGCCGCCGGCGCCCTGGAGGGTCACCTGCGCGTTCTTCTGCACCTTCTTGCCGTCATCGCCGGTGCGGTCGAAGGCCGCCTCGCCGAACAGGCCGACCGAGGTGACGAGGTTCGAGGTGTAGCCGGTGAACCAGGCCGACTTGTTGTCGTCGGAGGTACCGGTCTTGCCCGCGATGTCCTTGTCGGAGAGCCCCTCCGCGTTGCGGACCGACCCCCGGGCCGTACCGTCGTCGACCACGCCGGTCAGCACCGAGGTCACGGAGTCCGCGGCCTGGCGGGAGATCACCTGCTCGCCGATCGCGTCGGGCATCTTCACCGGGGAGTCGCCCTGGTGCACGGCGGACTTCACGATCTGCGGGGTGACCTGCTTGCCGTGGTTGTCGAGCGTGGCGTAGACCCCGGCCATCTCCAGCGGGCTCGCACCCATGGAGCCGAGGGTCATCGCGGGCGCGGCCTCCAGCTTCTCCACGTCCATGCCGAGCTTGCCGGCGGTCTTCATGACCTTGTCCATGCCGACGTCCACGCCCATCTGCGCGAAGACGGAGTTGACGGACGCGTTCATCGCGGTCTGGACGGTGATCGGGCCGTAGTTGTGGTCGTCCTCGTTCTCCGGCGCGAAGAACCGGTCGCCGCCGACGACGGGCCGCTTGCTGGTGCCGTCGTAGCGGGTGTTGGCGGTGATCCGCTGGCCTTCCTGCGTCTTCGACTCCTGGTCGAGTGCTGCGGCGAGGATGACCGGCTTGAAGGTGGAGGCGGGCTGGTAGTCGCGCCGGGAGGCGTTGGACGTCCAGTGCTCGTTCTGGCCGCGTCCGCCGTACAGCGCGACCACAGCGCCGGTCTTCGGGTCGACCGAGGCGGCGCCGGCCTGGATGTCCTTGTCGAGCTTGCGCTTCTTGGTGTCCAGCTTGTCGAGCAGCTTCGTCTCGACCGACTTCTCCAGCTGCTTCTGCTTCTTCTTGTCGATGTTGACGGTGATCGTCCAGCCGCCGAGGTCGAACTGGTCGTCGCTGATGCCCAGCTGCTTGATCACGGCCTTGCGGGCCGCCTCCACGATGTAGCCCTTCTGGCCGGCCGTCCCGTTCAGCGGCTTCGGGTCGCGCGGCACCGGGAACTTCAGCCCCTGCCGCTTCCCGGAGTCGAGCCAGCCCTCCCCGACCATGTTGTCCAGCGTGTACGCCCAGCGCGCCTTGACGAGCCGCTTGCCGTTCGGGCCCGCGACGGCCCAGTCGTACTGGCTCGGCGCCTGGAGCAGCGCGGCGAGGTAGGCGCCCTGGGAGACGTCCAGGTTTTTGGCGTCCACGCCGTAGTACGCCTGCGCGGCGGCCTGGATGCCCCAGGCACCGCGGCCGAAGTAGCTGGTGTTGATGTAACCGGCGAGGATTTCCTTCTTGGTCTTCTTCTGGTCCAGCTTCAGCGAGATGACCAGCTCTTTGAGCTTCCGGCTGACCGTCTGGTCCTGGTCGAGGTAGTAGTTCTTCACGTACTGCTGGGTGATGGTCGAGCCGCCCTGCTTGCCCTTGCCCGAGATGGTGTTGAGCAGGCCGCGCGTGGTGCCCTTGAAGTCGACGCCGTGGTCCTTGTAGAAGGACTTGTTCTCGGCGGCGACGAAGGTGTCCTGCACCTCCTTGGGCACCTCCGCGAGGCTCACGACCTCGCGGTTGACCTCGCCGGTCCTGGCGAGCAGGCTGCCGTCGGCGTACTTGTAGACGTTCGCCTGCAACTCCATCTTGGGGTTGCCCTCCGGCACGTCCACGAGCATGTAGAGCACGGCGAAGGCACCCATGCCCAGCAGGATCACCCCGAGGGCGGTGCCCAGTAGTTTGCGCCAGGTGAAGAGCCTGCGTATGCCGCTCTTCTCAGCCCGCCGCTGGGCTCGTCGCGCTTCCGCTCGACCCATCGCTTGGTCGCTCCCGTTTCTCTGCTCGGCCGGATCAGCTCGGACATGCCAGCTAACACCGTTGGCAAGCCCGAAAAGCAGGAGATCCGACGTTTTACGGACGTGAGAATCAGCACCCGTCTCCGATGGAACCGACTCCTGAGGGGTGCGCATGGTTGCGAGATCCATTAATGTGTAATCACATTGCTATCGACCGGCTAGCTCGTCCACCACGGGGGAAACCATGACCGATCCGCACGACCGCAACACCGCCGCCCAGACGTCCGCCGGACTGACCCCGGACGCCCCGGAGATGCCGGAACCGCAGGTCCGCGAGACGAAGGCGCACAGCATCGCCGGCGGTCTCGGGCTGCTGCTGACCGTGCTCGGAGTGATCGCCGGGATCGCCCTCGCCGTCGTCGGGGGCGTCATCGGCTCGAACGGGAACAACGCCGTGGGCATCCCGGTCTGCATCGTGGGCGTCCTGCTCGCCATCGCCTCGTTCTTCTGCATGGGCGGTGTGAAGATGGTCGCACCGGGCGAGGCGCGGGTCATCCAGCTGTTCGGCCGGTACGTGGGCACCATCCGCACCGACGGACTGCGCTGGGTCAACCCGCTGACCTCCAGCCGGAAGATCTCCACCCGGGTCCGCAACCACGAGACCGCCGTCCTCAAGGTCAACGACGCCTACGGCAACCCGATCGAGCTCGCCGCGATCGTCGTGTGGAAGGTCGAGGACACCGCGCAGGCGCTCTTCGAGGTGGACGACTTCCTGGAGTTCGTGGCCACCCAGACCGAGTCCGCCGTCCGGCACATCGCCATCGAGTACCCGTACGACGCCCACGAGGAGGGCGGCCTCTCGCTGCGGGGCAACGCCGAGGAGATCACCGAGAAGCTGGCCGTGGAGCTGACCGCCCGGGTGCAGGCGGCGGGCGTCCGGATCATCGAGTCGCGTTTCAGCCACCTCGCGTACGCCCCCGAGATCGCCTCCGCGATGCTCCAGCGGCAGCAGGCCGGCGCGGTCGTCGCGGCCCGGCAGCAGATCGTCGAGGGTGCGGTCGGCATGGTCGAGATGGCGCTGACCCGGATCGCCGAGCAGGACATCGTCGAGCTGGACGCGGAGCGCAAGGCCTCCATGGTGAGCAATCTGATGGTGGTCCTGTGCGGTGACCGCGCCGCCCAGCCGGTCCTCAATACGGGCACGCTCTACCAGTGACCGAACAGACCCCGGGCGAATCGCCCCGCGCCCGGCCGCGGCAGCGCAAGCAGATGCTGCTGCGCCTTGACCCCGCCGTGCACGACGCACTGGCCCGCTGGGCGTCGGACGAGCTGCGCAGCGCGAACGCGCAGATCGAGTTCCTGCTGCGGCGCGCGCTCGCCGAGTCAGGCCGGCTGCCGGGCGGGGCGGCACCGATCCCGCGCCGGGGGCGCCCGCCCAAGGCCGCGGAGGACCCACCGGCCGAGGAGTGACACGTCAGAGGCCCGTCCCGTGAGGGGCGGGCCTCTGACGTGCGCCGTTCGGGTGTACTCCCCGCGTATACACGGCAGGTATACACACCATGTAGAGTGCCGGTCATGTCTATCGGCCACACGCTGCTCGGGCTCCTGGAGTCCGGCCCCCGCCACGGTTACGACCTCAAGCGGACGTTCGACGAGAAGTTCGGGCACGACCGCCCCCTGCACTACGGGCAGGTCTACTCGACGATGTCCCGGCTCCTGAAGAACGGCCTCGTCGAGGTCGACGGCGTGGAGAGCGGCGGTGGCCCCGAACGCAAGCGCTACGCGATCACCGACGCCGGCATCACCGACGTCGCCACCTGGCTCGCGCAGCCCGAGAAGCCGGAGCCGTACCTCCAGTCGACCCTGTACACCAAGGTCGTCCTCGCCATGCTCACCGGCCGCAACGCCGGGGACGTGCTGGACGCCCAGCGCTCCGAACACCTGCGTCTGATGCGCATACTCACCGACCGGAAGCGGCGTGGTGACCTCGCGGACCAGCTGATCTGCGACCACGCCCTGTTCCACCTCGAAGCCGATCTGCGCTGGCTGGAACTGACCGCCGCCCGCCTCGGCCAGCTCCAGAAAGTGGTGACCGCGTGACCCCCGCCGGCTCCCTCCTCGCCGCGCACGACCTGCGCAAGACCTACGGATCGACCCCCGCCCTGGACGGCGCCTCGTTCTCCGTCCACCCGGGCGAGGTCGTCGCCGTCATGGGCCCCTCCGGCTCCGGCAAGTCCACGCTGCTGCACTGCCTCGCCGGGATCATCACCCCGGACTCCGGCACCATCACCTACGACGGCCGTAAGCTGTCCGCCATGTCCGACGCGGAACGCAGCGCCCTGCGCCGCAGCGACTTCGGCTTCGTCTTCCAGTTCGGCCAGCTCGTCCCGGAACTCACCTGCGTCGAGAACGTCGCCCTGCCGCTCCGCCTGAACGGCACCCGCCGCAAGGACGCCGAGCGCACCGCCCGCACCTGGATGGAGCGCCTTGAGGTCGAGGACATCGCCTCCAAGCGCCCCGGCGAGGTCTCGGGCGGCCAGGGCCAGCGCGTCGCCGTGGCCCGCGCGCTCGCCGGCTCCCCGAAGGTGATCTTCGCGGACGAGCCGACCGGCGCCCTGGACTCCCTCAACGGCGAGCGCGTCATGCAGCTGCTCACCGAGGCCGCCCGCTCCGCCAACGTCGCCGTGGTCCTGGTGACCCACGAGGCCCGCGTCGCCGCCTACTCCGACCGCGACGTCACCGTGCGGGACGGCCGCGCCCGCGACCTGGAGCACGCCGCATGACGCTCCTCGACGAGAAGCGGACCCCGGCCCCCGCGCCGTCGCCGGCCCGCCCCTCCCGTGCCGCGCCCTGGCTGCGCGACCTCGCCCTCGGCATCCGGTTCGCCGCCGCCGGCGGGCGCGAGGGCTGGACCCGTACCCTGCTCACCGCCGTCGGCGTCGGCCTCGGCGTCACGCTCCTGTTCCTCGCCGCCTCCGTGCCGCACGCGCTCGACGCGCGTACCGCCCGGGAGAACGCGCGCAGCGAGACCCAGATCTCCGAGAACCCGGACGCGCAGGCGAAGAAGTCCGACACCACGGTCCTGCGGATCGCGGCCGAGACCGAGTACCACGACCGCACGATCCTCGGCCACCTGATGCGCGCCGAGGGGACCCACCCGGTCCTCCCGCCGGGCATCGACGCCCTGCCGGCGGCCGGCGAGATGGTCGTCTCCCCCGCGCTGAAGGACCTGCTGAACGACCCGGGCAACGCCCTGCTCAGGGAGCGTTTCCCCTACAAGGTGACCGGCACGATCGCGGACGCAGGACTGCGGTCGCCCAACGAGCTGCTGTACTACGCCGGCAGCGACACCCTGACCCCGGCCGCGGGCGGCCACCGCGTCACCGGCTACGGCGACCCCGGCCCGACCCCACCGCTCGCCCCGCTGCTCGTCGTGCTCGTGATCATGGTCTGCGTGGTGCTGCTCGCGCCCGTCGCCATCTTCATCGCCACCGCCGTGCGCTTCGGCGGCGACCGCCGCGACCGCCGGCTGGCCGCGCTGCGCCTGGTCGGTACGGACATCAGGTCGACCCGCCGGATCGCGGCCGGCGAGGCCCTCTTCGGCTCCGCGCTCGGTGTGCTCATCGGCCTCGTCCTCTTCCTGGTCGGGCGGCAGTTCGTGAGCTACATCGAGGTCTGGGACATCAGCGCCTTCCCCGCCGACCTCGCCCCCGACCTGCGGCTCTGCCTGCTCATCGCGGTCGCCGTCCCGCTGACGGCCGTCCTCGTCACGCTGTCCGCGATGCGCTCCGTGGTCATCGAGCCGCTCGGGGTCGTACGCAACAGCCGGTCCCGCAAGCGCCGCCTGTGGTGGCGGCTGCTGCTCCCGCTCGCCGGCCTGGGCGTGCTCGCGGTCAACGGACAGTCCGGCGAGTACGAGGTCGTCAACCCGTACACCATCACCACCGGCGCGGTCCTGGTCCTGGTCGGGCTCGCCCTGCTGCTGCCGTGGCTGGTCGAGGCGTCCGTGGGCCGGCTGCGCGGCGGCCCGGTGCCCTGGCAGCTCGCCACCCGCAGGCTCCAGCTGAGCAGCGGGACCGCCTCCCGCGCGGTCAGCGGCGTCACCGTGGCGGTGGCCGGAGCGGTGGCCGTGCAGATGCTGTTCGCCGCGATGAACGCCGACTTCAACAAGGCCACCGGGCAGGACACCAGCCGCGCCCAGTTCTACGCCTCGTCGGAGCAGGTCAGCGGCAACGCCGCCGTGGAGACCATCAAGGAGTTCCGCGCCACCAAGGGCGTCACCCAGGTCATCGGCATGATCGAGGCGTACGCCAGCAAGCCCGGGAAGTATTCCGAGGACGACATCCAGCCCACCACCTCCTTCAGCATCGGCGACTGCGCCACCCTGCGCGAGGTCGCCCGCATCGACTCCTGCAAGGACGGCGACACCTTCGTCGTGCACCCCAGGGACGACAAGGACATGTCCGGCTGGATGGACAAGACCGCCCGCAAGGGCAAGGAGATCGAGTTCGAGTCCGGCACCGGCAGGAAGCTGCGCTGGACGCTGCCCGCCGACGCGAGGACCGTCGTCGGCCGCAAGGACCCGGTCGGCGAGGACCGCTGGGGCATCATGGTCACGCCCGGAGCGATCGACGCGACCACCCTGCCGGGCGCCAGCACCGTCTCCCAGATCCGCATCGACGACAGCGTGCCGGACGCCGCCGAGTACGTGCGCAACACGGCGGCCCGCATCGACCCCGGCATGCGCCTGGTCACCATGACGTCCGTCGAGCGCGACCGCCAGTACGCCAGCGTCCAGACCGGCCTCCAGGTCGGCGCGACCGTCACGCTGCTGCTGATCGCCGCCTCCATGCTGGTCTCCCAGCTGGAGCAGCTCCGGGAGCGCAAGCGGCTCCTCTCGGTGCTGGTGGCCTTCGGCACCCGCCGGACCACGCTCGCCTGGTCGGTGCTCTGGCAGACCGCGCTCCCGGTGGTCATCGGCCTCGCGGTCGCGGTGGCCGGCGGCCTCGCGCTCGGCGCCGCGCTGTGCTGGATGGTCGGCAAGCAGGTGACCGACTGGCTGATGTTCCTGCCCCTGGCGGGGGCGGGCGGGGCGCTCATCCTGCTGGTCACGCTGCTGTCGCTGCCGCCGCTGTGGCGCATGATGCGCCCGGACGGGCTCCGCAGCGAGTAGCCCTGCCCCGCGGCGGGCGGCCGGACGTCCCTACGTCCGGCCGCCCGCCGTCACGCGTACCGGCAGGGCCCGCATCGTCTCGCGCAGGGCCGCCGCGAACTCCTCGAACTCCTCCTGCCGGGCCGCCCCGGTCCGCATCGCCAGCGCCACCCGCCGCGTCGGCGCCGGGTCCGCGAAGTACCCCGTGGTCAGCGCCTCGTTGCGGGCGGTCTCGACGGTGACCGCGGTGCGCGGCAGCAGCGTCACCCCGAGCCCGCCGGCCACCAGCTGCACCAGCGTGGAGAGCCCGGCGGCGGTCGTGGTGACCGGGGCGCCCTCCGTACGGCCGGCCTCGCGGCAGATGTCGAGCGCCTGGTCCCGCAGGCAGTGCCCCTCGTCGAGCAGCAGCAGCGGCAGTTCGCGCAGGGCGTCGCGGGGGATGTCGGCCCGCCCGCCGAGCCGGTGGCCGCGGTCCATGACGAGCACGAAGTCCTCGTCGAACAGCGGGAGCTCACTGACCCCGGGGACTCCGAGCGGCACGGCGAGCAGCAGCAGGTCGAGCCGTCCGGCGCCGAGCCCCTCCACGAGCGAGGAGGTCTGCTCCTCGTGCACCTGGAGGTCGAGGGCCGGGTAGCGCTCGTGGACCAGGCGCAGCACGGCCGGCAGCAGATACGGGGCGACGGTCGGGATGACGCCGAGCCTGAGCACCCCGGTGAACGGCGCGCGGACCGCCTCGGCCTCCTCCATCAGCTCGCCGACGGCCTCGAGCACGACGCGCGCCCGCACCGCGAGCCGTTCCCCGGCGGGCGAGAGCAGCACCTTGCGCGTCGTACGCTCGATGAGCTGGACACCCAGTGCCTCCTCCAGCGCGGACACGGCCCCGGAGAGCGCCGGCTGACTCATCCCGATTGCTGCCGCGGCGTCCCGGAAGTGCAGATATTCGGCGACGGCGGCGAAGGCGCGCAGCTGCGAGAGGCTGGGCTGTTTGAGCCGGTTGCCCGGATTGCTCTGCACCACTGATAGGTACCTCCGATCATCACGACCGAGTGTAGCTATTTCCGCGATCAATGCACTCTGTGCCATGGTGGTGATCGTCCAACCCCCAGGAACTCCCTCAAAAGGGGAGAACCTACGCTGCAAGGAGAGCGCGTGCTCACTGTCGGTGACAAGTTCCCCGAGTTCGACCTGACCGCCTGCGTGTCGCTGGAGAGCGGCAAGGAGTTCGAGCAGATCAACCACAAGACCTACGAGGGTCAGTGGAAGATCGTCTTCGCGTGGCCGAAGGACTTCACCTTCGTGTGCCCCACCGAGATCGCCGCCTTCGGGAAGCTGAACGACGAGTTCGCCGACCGTGACGCCCAGATCCTCGGCTTCTCCGGCGACTCCGAGTTCGTGCACCACGCCTGGCGCAAGGACCACCCGGACCTGACCGACCTGCCCTTCCCGATGCTGGCCGACTCGAAGCACGAGCTCATGCGTGACCTCGGCATCGAGGGCGAGGACGGCTTCGCGCAGCGCGCAGTCTTCATCGTCGACCAGAACAACGAGATCCAGTTCACGATGGTGACCGCCGGTTCCGTGGGCCGTAACCCCAAGGAGGTCCTGCGGGTCCTCGACGCCCTGCAGACCGACGAGCTGTGCCCGTGCAACTGGACCAAGGGCGAGAACACCCTGGACCCGGTCGCGCTCCTCTCGGGCGAGTGAGCTGATACCACCATGGCACTCGACGAACTGAAGTCCGCCATACCGGACTTCGCCAAGGACCTGAAGCTGAACCTCGGCTCGGTCATCGGCAACAGCGAACTCCCGCAGCAGCAGCTCTGGGGCACCGTCCTGGCCTGCGCGATCGCCTCGCGCTCGCCGAAGGTGCTGCGCGAGCTGGAGCCGGAGGCGAAGGCCAACCTCTCCGCGGAGGCGTACACCGCCGCGAAGTCGGCCGCCGCCATCATGGCGATGAACAACGTCTTCTACCGCACGCGTCACCTGCTCTCGGACCCCGAGTACGGGAACCTGCGCGCGGGCCTGCGGATGAACGTCATCGGCAAGCCGGGCGTGGAGAAGGTCGACTTCGAGCTGTGGTCGCTCGCCGTCTCCGCGATCAACGGCTGCGGCCAGTGCCTCGACTCGCACGAGCAGGTGCTGCGCAAGGCCGGCGTGGACCGCGAGACCATCCAGGAAGCCGTCAAGATCGCCTCGGTGATCCAGGCGGTGGGTGTGACCCTCGACGCCGAGGCCGTGCTCGCCGAGTAGGCGCCGTACCCTGAATACGAGAAGGGCCCCGAGGACGACCGACCGTCCGAGGGGCCCTTCTTCCGTGCGTACGCGCTACGAGGCCTCCGGGGACGGCTCGCCGTCACCCTCGTCCTTCTCCGGCGCGGGGCCGGGGGCCGCCGCCGGTGCCGCGTCCAGCGCGGTCGCCCCGTGCGGAGGCGGCGAGTGGCGGCGCGACTCCTCCTGCCCGTACGACCGCAGATAGCCGACCACCGTGTTGGTCACCGCGACCAGCGGCACCGCGACGACCGCACCGCCGATGCCGGCGATCATGCCGCCCGCGGCGACCGAGAGCACGACGGCCAGCGGGTGCACCCGCACCGCCCGGCCCAGGATGAACGGCTGCAGGACGTGGCCCTCGATCTGCTGCACCGCGAGGACCACCGCCAGCACCATCAGCGCGGTGAACACGCCCTCGGTGACGAGGGCGACGACCACCGCCAGCGCCCCGGAGACCACCGCGCCGACGAGCGGGATGAAGGCGAACAGGAAGATGAAGACGGCCAGCGGTACGGCCATCGGCACGTCGAGGAAGTAGATCCCGAGCCCGATGAAGATCGCGTCGATCAGGGCGACGATGACCGTGCCCCGTACGTAGGCGGTCAGCGTCCGCCAGGCGCGCGGACCGGCCCCGGCGACCCCGGGCCTCGCCTGGGCGGGCACCAGCTTGAGCACCCACTGCCAGATGCGCGCGCCGTCGTAGAGCAGGAAGAGCGTCGAGAACATCGCGAGCAGCGCGCCCGTCATGAACTCCACGACCACGGTGACGCCCTGGAGCCCGGCGGACGTGATCGCCTCGGTGTTGGTGCCGACGGTGTCGCTCAAGTTCTTGGCGATGTCGTTGATCTGTTTGTCGGTCACATGGAACGGGCTGGCCAGGAGCCAGTTCTTGAGGTCCTCGATCCCCTTCGTCACCTTTTCGGACAGGGTGTCGATGTTGTCCATGACCTGCCACACCACGAACCAGCCGACCAGGCCCATGATGATGAAGCCGGAGACCGCGGTGACGGCGGTGGCCAGTCCCCTCGGCAGGCCGTAGCGCCGCAGCCGGGCGACGGTCGGCTGGAGCAGCGCGGTGACGAGCAGCGCGGCGACGAAGGCCAGCACCACCAGTTGCACGGCGCTGATGACCCGCATCAGCACCCACAGGGTCCCCGCGAGCACCAGGAGCCGCCAGCCCGCTTCGGCGGCGACCCGCATCCCCCAGGGGATGGCCGCGACCGGATCGGGCCGTGCGGCGACGGAGGGCGCGTATGTGGGCGGTGCGGGCACGTGGTCGACGGCCTCGTCCTTCCCGGACCTCCCGCCCGGCTCCCCGAGCAGGGGGTCGTCGGCCTCCGTCTCGGCCCGCCGTTCGTCAAGGCGCTCGCTCAGCCTGCTCAGTTCCGCACCCAGTTGTCCGAGCCACCCCGGCAGTTTCGACATAACGGTTCCTCTACCCCCGTCCGCTCTCCCCACCGCTCCCCCGGGAGCGGTTCCGCACGACCGTACACGCGTGAAGCCCCTCACCGTAGGACGGTGAGGGGCTTCACGAGGTTGAGCTGGTGAACCCTGGTCTCTAGTACCAGTGGTTGGCCTGCCAGAAGGACCAGGCGCCACAGGGGCTCTGGTAGCGGCCGTTCATGTAGCTGAGGCCCCACTTGATCTGGGTGGCCGGGTTGGTCATCCAGTCGGCCCCGGCGGAAGCCATCTTCGAGCCCGGCAGGGCCTGGACGAGACCGTAGGCACCGGAACCCGGATTGCTCGCGCGGTAGTTCCAGCTCGACTCGTGGTTCACGATGTTGCTGAAGCACTGGAACTGGTCGGCCGGCACGATCTGCCGCGCCATGGCCTGCACCTCGGCCACGGTGTACGAGCCCTGCACGGCGAAGGAGGTGGAGCGGACCTCGGAGCGGCTTGCGCGCTCCTGCGCTTCCTTCTTCTTCGCCTCGCGCTCGCGCTCGAGCTTGTCCTCGGCGGCCTGCTTCTTGGACTTGGCGTCCTTGGCGGCCTGGACTCGGGCGGTCTCCTCGGCCGACTTCTTCGCGGCGGCGTCGGCCGCGGACGCCTGGGCGTCGGCCTGCTGCGTGAGCGAAGCGGTCTGGACCTGGGCCTGCTGGCCCGCGGGGATGTCTGCGAGCAGCGTGGTGTCGGCTGCGGTCGCCTCGAAGTTGTTGTCGTCGGCAGCAGGGGTGCTGCCCGATGCAACGCCCACGACGGCGCCTACGGTGGTGACCGCGGTGGCGGATGCCACTGCGAACCCCCGGACCGAGATCCGGCTCACACGGTGTCCTTCCAGCATCGCCCGCTTAGGTGACCTCGCGGGCGCAATCGTGCCCCTGGCACTGGCCTCCCTACTGCTTGGGTCACGGGAGGCACGGGCCCGGTGGGCGACTCCCCGGGGGAAGCGCCGCGTGGTGCTCGCGGGCGGCATACGGACGGCGGTTGTTGAGTTGTGTGGTGCGTGGCGCCTCTGGAGGTGCCGGTGTGCCGTATGCGGGGCCTGACGGAAGCAAGACTCTGCCGGAACGGCACCACGGGAAGCAATTCTCCGTTGCGTGTGAAAGGTCACACCCCGTTTGGCGGACCCGAATTACGGAAAAGGCGCCGCAACACGACGCCGCCCGGCTAGGCTGCTTGGCCCGCCGGGCGGCGTCGGTCCCCCAATCCGTGTCAGATCTGGCCTTCCTCCAGCATTTCGGTCACCAGGGCGGCGATGCGGGAGCGCTCGGAGCGGGTGAGCGTGACGTGCGCGAAGAGCGGATGCCCCTTCAGTTTCTCGACGACGGCGACGACTCCGTCGTACCGGCCGACCCTGAGGTTGTCGCGCTGGGCCACGTCATGGGTGAGGACGACACGGGAATTCGTGCCGATCCTGGACAGGACGGTCAGCAGGACGTTCCGTTCGAGCGACTGGGCCTCGTCGACGATCACGAAGGCGTCGTGCAGCGAACGGCCCCGGATGTGGGTGAGCGGCAGGATCTCCAGCATGCCGCGCCCCAGCACCTCTTCGATGACCTCGCGCCCCGAGACGGCCGAGAGGGTGTCGAAGACGGCCTGCGCCCAGGGGCTCATCTTCTCGGCCTCGCTGCCGGGGAGATAGCCGAGTTCCTGGCCGCCCACCGCGTACAGCGGGCGGAAGACCATGACCTTCTTGTGCTGCCCTCTCTCCAGCACCGCTTCCAGGCCCGCGCAGAGCGCCAGCGCCGACTTGCCGGTGCCGGCCCGGCCGCCCAGCGAGACGATGCCGACCTCCTGGTCGAGCAGCAGGTCCAGGGCGATGCGCTGTTCGGCGCTGCGGCCGTGGATGCCGAAGGCCTCCCGGTCGCCGCGGACGAGCCGGACGTTGCCGTCGGGCGTCACCCGGCCGAGCGCCTTGCCGCGTTCGGACTGGAGGACCAGGCCGGTGTGCACGGGCAGGTCGGCGGCCTCGGGGACGTACAGCCGCTCCTCGGTGAAGAGGAGGTCGATCTGGTCGGCGGCGAGGGGCAGTTCGGCCATGCCCGTCCAGCCGGAGTCCGTGATCGCCAGCTCCGCGCGGTACTCCTCGGCGAGGAGGCCCACCGAGGAGGCCTTGATGCGCAGCGGCAGGTCCTTGGAGACGACCGTGACGTCGTACCCCTCGGCCTGGAGGTTGCGCGCGACCGCGAGGATCCGTGAGTCGTTGTCCCCCAACCGGTAGCCGGCGGGCAGAACGCCGGGATCGGAGTGGTTGAGCTCGACGCGGAGCGTCCCGCCGAGGTCCCCGAGGGGGATCGGCGCGTCCAGTCGGCCGTACCGGACCCGGAAGTCGTCCAGCAGGCGCAGGGCCTGGCGGGCGAAGTACCCGAGCTCCGGATGGTGCCGTTTGGCCTCCAGTTCCGTGACCACGACGACCGGGAGCACGACTTCGTGCTCGTCGAAGCGGGCCATGGCGTTCGGATCGGCCAGCAGGACGCTGGTGTCGAGAACGTAGGTGCGCCTGTCGGGCATGCGGCGCTTAGTGCTGGTCACCACGGAAGGACGTACCCCCTCGGAAGAGGTTGGGGTGCGACGGCGTCGCGGAGCATCCCAATGGGAGAGGACGGACCGGGCTCCGGCCACCTTGCACGGGCCGTGCGCCGGCCCTCCGCGTCAGCCGCACTGTTCGTACGGTCCTTCGTGTGCAAAGGGCCTCCCGGGCGAGCGGACTCGACGCCGCTCACTTGGACACGGCGTCCGCCTGGTTGGTGACCGGACGCCGACCTGTCAGGGATATGCCCTCTTACCCGGCCGGCCATGCCGACCGGCCCACTTCCGGGGGAAGGGGGCGCGGGAACACGCGCCCCGGCGCCTCAGCCCCCGTAGCGGCGGTGGCGGGCGGCGTAGTCGCGCAGCGCCCGCAGGAAGTCCACCCGGCGGAAGGCCGGCCAGAAGACCTCGCAGAAGTAGTACTCGGAGTGGGCGCTCTGCCAGAGCATGAAGCCGGACAGCCGCTGCTCGCCGCTGGTGCGGATGACGAGGTCGGGGTCGGGCTGGCCGCGGGTGTAGAGGTGCTCGGAGATCAGGTCGGTGGAGACGATCTCGGCGAGGTCCTCGAAGGAGGTGCCCTTGGCGGAGTGGTCGAGGAGCAGGGAGCGCACGGCGTCCGCGATCTCCTGCCGGCCGCCGTAGCCGACGGCAACGTTGACGAGTATCCCGTCGATACCGACCGTGGCCTGCTCGGCCTCCTTGAGGACCGTCTGGGTGTGGGCGGGCAGCAGGTCGAGGGTGCCCACGTGGTGGACGCGCCAGCGGCCGTCCGCGGCGAGGCCGCGCACGGTGTTCTCGATGATGCCGAGGAGCGGGGTCAGCTCGGACTCGGGCCGGTCGAAGTTGTCGGTGGACAGCAGCCAGAGCGTGACGACCTCGACGTCGGTCTCGCTGCACCAGCCGAGGAGTTCCTTGATCTTGTCGGCCCCGGCCTGGTGCCCCTCGGCGGCCGTGCCGCCTGACGCCTTGGCCCAGCGGCGGTTGCCGTCGAGGATGACGCCGATGTGCTTGGGCACCTGGGCGTGGTCGAGGCGGGCCTCCACCCGGCGCGCGTAGAGCCCGTACACCAGGTCGCGCAAGTTCACTGAGTCCACCTCTCGGTTCCGTGCGGGCCCGCCGGCCCCTTCACCAGGGGTCCGGGGTCGTCCCCTGGGGATCGGATCGCCGCACTGGAAGGGGGCGGATCGCCCCGCCGTGTCATGGCAGTCCCGTCAGGCCACATTACTGCGCGGGCGCCGCACCCACCCAACCCGGCCTGTCACAAGTACGTGATAAGGAGAGAATCGTGACTGATTCCTCCTCCCCCTACCAGGCCGCCGGCTCGCGCTACGACTCCATGGAGTACCGGCGCAGCGGACGCAGCGGTCTCAAGCTCCCGGCCGTCTCGCTCGGCCTCTGGCACAACTTCGGCGACGACAGGTCGCTCGGCTCCCAGCGGGCCATCCTGCGCCGCGCCTTCGACCTCGGCGTGACCCATTTCGACCTGGCCAACAACTACGGCCCGCCGCCCGGCTCGGCCGAACTGAACTTCGGCAAGCTGTTCCGGCAGGACTTCGCCCCGTACCGGGACGAACTCCTGATCTCGACCAAGGCGGGGTACGAGATGCACCCGGGCCCGTACGGGGAGTGGGGGTCGCGCAAGTACCTGCTGTCGTCGCTGGACGCCTCGCTGAAGCGGATGGGCCTCGACTACGTCGACGTCTTCTACTCGCACCGCTTCGACCCGGAGACTCCGCTGGAGGAGACGATGGGGGCGCTGGCCTCCGCCGTGCAGCAGGGCAAGGCGCTGTACGTGGGAGTGTCCTCGTACAACGCGGCGCAGACGGCCGAGGCGGCGCGGCTGCTGCGGGAGATGGGCGTGCCGGCCCTGATCCACCAGCCGTCCTACTCGATGATCAACCGCTGGACCGAGGAGGACGGGCTCCTCGACACGCTGGAGGCGGCCGGGATGGGCTGCATCTCCTTCGTGCCGCTGGCCCAGGGGCTGCTGACCGGGAAGTACCTGAACGGCATCCCGGAGGGGTCGCGGGCCACGCAGGGCAAGTCGCTCGACCCGGACCTGCTGTCGCAGGAGGTGGTGCGCCGGCTCAACGGGCTGAACGACATCGCGCGCCGCCGGGGCCAGTCGCTCGCCCAGCTGGCCCTCACGTGGGTGCTGCGCGACAGCCGGATGACGTCGGCGCTGATCGGTGCGTCGAGCGTGGGGCAGCTGGAGGAGAACGTCGCGGCGCTGGCGGGTCCCGAGCTGTCGGCCGACGAGCTGAAGGAGATCGACGTCTTCGCGGTCGACACCGAGGGCACCAACATCTGGGCCGGACGGGGCTGAGGCCCCCGGGCACAAAAAACGGGCCGGTCCGTGGGGGGGGGTTACGGACCGGCCCGAGGGGGGGTTTCCACCATAACCCTTCGTAAGTGATGGTGGGTGCCGCGGCGCGAAATAATTACTCTCCGAAAGTGAGCAGCTCCGCTCCGGGCCCGTCCGCGATGGCCGCTTTGCGGTCGTGACCTGCGGCGATACGGCCCGTCTCCGAATGGGCGACGGGGACGCACCCGAGACGTCCACAGGATGTCCACATTCCGTTCGGTGGAGCCGTCAGGTCGGGGCGGCCGCGCCGCGGTGGCCACGGGTGAACCGGATGCCCACGGTGTCCCCGCCGACGACCACGAACCGGCCGCCCTCGCACCGGATGACCGCCTCGTGGACCTCGCCCCGCTCGTCCCTGCGCTCGTCGGTACTGAGCACCGTCCAGCCGCCCTCGGGAGCCTGCGGCAGACCCGCCAGGGCGGCGAACTCCCACTGGGCGGCGGGCACACACCAGTCGGGCATCTGCGGCCAGGTGCCGGCGCCGATGTGCAGGGTGCCGTCGGAGGTGCAGGTCAGGCGGACGGACAGTCCGTCGTCCAGCACGAAGCACACGGCTTCGGGCTCGCCCATGCGCCCCTCGGGCCGGTAGAAGATGCCGAGGACACCGACGATCCTCGCCCCCTTGAGCCACTCGGCACCGCCCCGGCGCGGGCCGTGCGTGGCGTCCCCGTCGGTGCCGCGGTCCATGGCCTGCCCCTTCCTCTGGACGCCCCCGAGCGCTCAGCGACCAGAGTGCCATCCTTCGGGCCCCGAGGGGGCGTTGGTCTCACGCGGGTTTGCGGGCCTCGATCAGGAAACGGGTGGTGTGCGCGACGAACGGGCCCTCGTTCTCCAGCCGGTGGTGGAGCTCGGCGAGCCGGGGCCGGTACTCCTCGACGGTGAAGCCGGGCACCATCCAGATCACCTTGCGCAGGAAGTAGACGACGGCGCCGATGTCGCGGAACTCGGTGCGCAGCCGCTCGAACCGCAGGTCGACGACGTCGAGTCCGGCCGCCTGCGCGTCGGCCCGGGCCCGCTCCGGGTCGCGTGCGCCGCGCACCTCGGGGGGCTGCGGTCCCAGGAAGTACTCGACGAGCTCGAAGACGCTGGCCGGCCCGACCTGTTGGGAGAAGTACGTGCCGTCGGGGGCCAGCACCCGGGCGATCTCGTCCCACCATGTGGTCACCGGGTGCCGGCTGACCACCAGGTCGAACGCGGCGTCGGCGAAGGGCAGCGGCGGCTCGTCCTCGTCCGCGACGACGACGGCCCCGAGCGGATGCAGCAGCGCGGTGGCGCGGGCGACGTTCGGCGGCCAGGACTCCGTGGCGACGGCGAGCGGCGGCAGCTTCGGCACGGAGGCCAGCACCTCGCCGCCGCCCGTCTGGATGTCGAGCGCGGCCCGCGCCCGGCCCATCCGCTCCCCCATGGCCCGCGCGTACCCCCAGGAGGGGCGCTGCTCGGTGGCCCGGCCGTCGAGCCAGGAGAAGTCCCACCCGTCGACGGAGACCGCGTCGGCCTCGGCCACCAAAGCGTCGAACCGGGCGGCTTCGTCGGGGGCGGTTGCGGGGTCGTGGGGCGTCGCGGGCATGGGGGCATGGTCGCAGGCGCGGTCGTCGGACGCGACAGGATTACGCCGGGCGGTCAGGCCGCCAGGCCGCCGAACAGCACGCCCAGGAACGCTCCCGCGATCATGAACGGGCCGAACGGGATGCCCGTCTTGCGGCCCGCCCGCCGGAGGACGACGAGCGCGAGCCCGTACCCCGCGCCGAACAGGAAGCCGGCGAAGCCCCCGGCGAAGACGACCGCCCAGCCGTACCAGCCGAGGACCGCGCCCAGGGAGAGGGCGAGCTTGACGTCACCGAGGCCCATGCCGTCCGGATTGACGAGGAAGAGCAGGAGGTAGAACCCGCCGAGGACGAGCCCGCCGAGCAGGGCGGAGAGCCAGGAGCCCGCGTGTTCCGGCAGGAGCGCCGCCAGGCCCAGGAGTACGGCGGCGGCCCCGGCGGCCGGCAGGGTCAGCATGTCGGGCAGCCGGTGGACGCGGTGGTCGATGCTCGCGAGGAGCACGCCGACCGGGGCGAGCACCAGCCAGACCGCCAGCTCGGGCCGCGTCCCGGTGGCCCAGGCAAGGGCGGCACAGGCCAGGGCGGTGACGACGGGGGCGAGGCGGTGGGGGGCGGGGCCGGTGAAGGGGCGGCCGGCCGGGCAGTCGGTACGCCAGGGTTCGCCGGGCGGGACGGCGAACCGGTACGCGGCGCGCGGGACCAGCAGCCCGGTCGCGGCGCCCCAGAGTGCGGCGATCCCCATCAGCGTGGCGTACATCCCGGCGATCCTAATCGGCGCGCCCCGGCCGGGCGTCGGGCCTGTGGATTCCGCCTCGCGGCCGGTCCGGCGCCGCTACCGTCGGGCCATGGCTCGATGGCGCGACGGCACGGGAACGCTCACGATCACGGACCGGGACGGGGTGACCGAGACCCGGGTGCCGCTGCGGATCGCGGCGTCCTACCGGTGCCGGGCGCGCGGGCTGCTCGGCCGGGACGGGGTCGACGGGGCGCTGATGATCACGCCGTGCGGGAGTGTGCACTCCTTCGGGATGCGGTTCACGATCGATGTGGCGTACCTGGACCGGAGGTTCAACGTGCTGGCCGTCCACACGATGCGACCGGGCCGGCTGGGCCTGCCGCGGCTGCGCGGCCGCCATGTGATCGAGGCGGAGGCGGGCGCGATGGCGGCCTGGGGGCTGCGGCCGGGCATGCAGGTGCGGGTCACCCGGGCTCGCTGACCGGTCCGGATCAGCGGTTGGGCACGTCGCTGCCGTAGACGGTCCACGGCGACTGCCCGAAGGAGTTCACACCGGACAACTGCGGCTGGGCGGCGGCCACTTCGGGGAGCACGGCGAGGGTGTCGGGCCAGCAGTCGAAGTACACCGCCCCCTTGACGATGAAGCCGGCCCAGTCGGTGGCCGCCGACGCGCCCTCGCGGTCGAGCACGAAGCCGACGCAGAGCAGCGAGGCCCGCCCGATCGCCTCGCGTATCGCGCGCACCAGGCGTTCCTCGTCGGCGCGGCCCAGCGGGCCCAGGGCGAAGCGCAGTTCGACCGCCCCGTCGTCGCCCCGGCCGATCCGGACGTGGATCGCGTCCCCGCCGGGGAGCCAGAGCAGGAAGTCGACCCGGTCGAGGCGTTGCAGCCCGGCCAGCAGCACCAACTGGTCCCGGGTCACGAAGGACTGCGTGGCCGCCGGCCCGGCGCCGGGGCTGATCAGCGTGATCCGCCGGGTGACCGGGTGGTCCGCCCGTATCCCGGCCGCCTCCAGGTCGCCGAGCAGGGATTCGGCGTCGGGGCGGCTCCAGCACAGGTGGTACGAGCAGAAGAATCCGTCACTCATCGGCACGTCACCTCGGGACACGTGAGGGCTGCCCTCCTCGCCCGTACGACACCGCGTTCGGCGGCGGCACGGGGTGGCTGGCGGGTGGTCGGGCCACCAGCGTAGAGGCCGATGCCGGTCCGCGTAGAAGCCGTTGCCGGTCCGTGGCGCGGGCCGGTTCGTAGACTCGCCGGGGCGGGCCGGTCGGTTCCCGCGACGGGGGCGACGGGAGTCTCGGCATGGCGATGTGGGTCCAACCGGCTTCAGCCGCGGATGTGCTGGCGTACGAGGACGGGGTGCGCAGCGCCTACGCGGAGGCGTTCGCGGGGCCGCCGTGGCACGAGGACCCGGCCACGGCCGCCGGTTACACGGAGCGGCTGCGCGAGGACGCCCGGCGCCCCGGGTTCAGGGCTGCGCTCGCCTCGCGGTGTTCCTCGGCCCCGGGCACCCAGGACTCACCGGCCGTACGGGATATGCGCTGGACAGCGGAGCACAGGGCGGAGAGGCTGTGCGGCGATGACACGCACCGATACGCCTCCCGCATGGGACGAGCGCACCCAGCTGACCACCTTCCTCGACTACACCCGCGCCACCGCCGTGGCCAAGTGCGACGGGCTCACACAGGAGAACGCCGTCCGGGCACCCCTGCCCGGGTCGCCGCTGATGACGCTCGCGGGCATCGTCAACCATCTGCGCTGGGTCGAGTACTACTGGTTCGAGGTCGTCTTCCTCGGCGGTGAGGACGAGGGCCCGTGGACGGACGAGGACCCGGACCGCGAGATGCGGATCGCCGTCGACATGCCGCTCGCCGACGTACTGAAGGAGTACGAGGAGCAGAGCGCCCGCTACCGGGAGCTCGTCGCGGCCCACGACCTGAACGCCTCGGCCCAGCGGGAGCGCGTGGGCGGCCGCCGGCCCGATCTGCGCTGGATCATCCTGCACCTGATCGAGGAGACGGCCCGGCACAACGGCCACATCGACATCATCCGCGAGACCGTCGACGGGACGACCGGGGGCTGAGGGCCGCTACGCGGCGCGGCGCCGGGCCCGGTCCAGCTCGACGTTGAACTGGGCCCCGGCCAGCAGCGCCAGGTTGGTGAACCACACCCAGATCAGGAACACCACGAGCCCCGCCAGTGAGCCGTACAGCCGGCTGTAGGAACCGATGTACGTGGTGTACAGCGCGAACCCCGCCGACGCGATCAGCCAGAGCAGCGCCGCGAGCATCCCGCCGGGCAGCGCGTTGCGGGCCCTCCGTGCCGGCTCCGGGCCGGTCCGGAAGAGGAGCGTGATCAGTGCGGCGACCAGGCAGAGGATCAGGGGCCACTTCGTCACCTCCCACACCGCGTCCCCGACGTGTGTCAGGCCCAGCCGACGCCCCGCCCAGCGCGCGAACGGCCCCGTCAGCACGAGGGCGAACGCGCTGGCCATCATGAGCAGCAGCAGCCCGATCGCCCACGCCAGGATGACGTGGACCTGGCGCAGCGGGTGCCGGGTGTCCTGGACTCCGTGCATGGCGTGCAGCGCCCGCCGGAACACCGCCAGATAGCTGGAGGCGGACCACAGGGCGCTGACGGACCCGGTCGCCAGCAGCAGCCAGACGGCGCTGCGCTGTTGGGTGGCGGCCTCCAGCGGCTCGCGCAGCGCGGCGGCGGCCTCGGCGGGGGCGAAGGCCGTGATGTCGGCGATGAGCGCGCCGGTGGCGCCGGGGCTGGCGAGGCCGATGACGGAGACGGTCACCAGGAGCGCGGGCAGCAGGGCGAGGATCGCGTAGTACGTGAGGGCCGCGGCCCAGTCGGATATGTCGTCGTTCCACAGCGAGACGGGGGTGCGGCGCAGGGCAGCCGGCCAGAGCCGTACCCGCCCGGCGACGCGGCGGCCCGGGCGGGCCTCGGCCCGTGCGGATCTGGGCGGGTGGGGCGGGGCCCCGGCGGCGGTGCCGCTGGACTGGCTGGACACGGTTGCGGCTCCGGGGGCGTGAGCGGTATGCGGGGGCGGTGTGTGGTCTGCGGTCTGGGCGGCGGTGTCGGGGAACGGCGCTCCCCGTCTCCCCTCTTCTGCTCACCTTCCCGCCCGGTACACCCGTTCCGGGCGGCCCGGACCCCGTTGTCGGACCCCCGCCGTACGCTCCCCCCATGAGCGTCTCCCTCTACTACACCGCGCGCCGCACCACCCCGCTGAGCGGGCCCGAGTCGGCCGCCGTCACCCGTATCGTCACCGCGCGCCAGGCGTCGTTTCCGTACGAGGACGAGGAGAGCCTGTACGTGTACGACCCGCGGGCGGCGGAGTCGGGGACCGTCCTCGACGGCTCCACCAAGATGCCGTTCGACCCCGGCCGCCTGCTGCCGGTGATCGCCCATGTGCTGGACTCCGTCACGGAGTTGCGCCGGTCCCTGCCCGATGCCGAGTGGCATGTGCACATGGACGACCTGGACATCGAGTGGGACGAGACCAAGGGGTACGAGCTGCCGGGGATGCGTGACGCGGACCTGGCGGCGGCGTTCGCGGAGGCGGACCGGGAGGACGTGTAGGGCGCGCCGGACGGCCGTGCCGGGTCCTCTGCGAGGAGAACCGGGCCGAGGCGGCAGGCGTGCCGGCCCCGAGCGCCGCCCCGGTACGCCTGGGCGGCATACGCGACCGGAAGTGATCACGGACCGACCGAAATACGCTTGCGGGCGACCGGTCCCCTGTCTACTTTGGTCTGCATGGGTTCTCTGTGAAATTCCCCCTGCGTCTGCGTTGAGCTCCGCTCCGCAGCGCATTCTCCCGCGCATCCGCACCCCCACGCCTCCGTAGCTCCGTGACGCCTGCCCGCTTTCCGGCGCGCGTCCCCGGTGTGCTGCCGGCGTGCGCGGACGCGCCCCGACCACCGCGCGCCGATCGGCCCGGGCCGAGAACAGGGGGCTTCACATGCACACCGGACAACTCACTCTTCAGAACGTCACCCGCCGCTACGACGACCACGTCGTGCTGGACGACGTCACCTTCAGCATCGGGCCGGGCGAGAAGGCCGGCATCATCGGCGACAACGGCGCCGGCAAGTCCACGCTGCTCCGGCTGATCGCCGGGCGGGACCGGGCGGACAACGGTGAACTCACCGTGGTCGCGCCCGGCGGTACGGGGTATCTCGCCCAGTCACTCGCCCTGCCCGCCGGGGCCACCGTGCGGGACGCGGTGGACGCGGCGCTCGCCGGTCTGCGGGAGCTGGAGGCCCGGATGCGCCGGGCCGAGGCCGGGCTCAAGGGCCTGGCCGGGGCGGGACTGGCCGCCGCGCTGGAGGAGTACGCCGGGCTGGTCGCCCGGTTCGAGGCTCGGGCCGGCTACGAGGCCGACGCGCGGGTGGACATCGCCCTGCACGGGCTCGGTCTGCCCGGCCTCGACCGGGACCGGCCGCTGTCCACCCTGTCCGGCGGCGAGCGGTCCCGGCTCGCGCTGGCGGCGACGCTGGCCTCCCGCCCGGCGCTGCTGCTGCTCGACGAGCCGACCAACGACCTGGACGACCGGGCGGTGGCCTGGCTGGAGGACCACCTGCGGGCTCATCGGGGCACCGTGCTCGCGGTCACCCACGACCGGGTGTTCCTGGAACGGGTCACCACCACGATCCTTGAGGTCGGCGAGGGCCGGGTGACGCGGTACGGCGACGGGTACGAGGGGTACCTCGCCGCGAAGGCCGCGGAGCGCCGGCGCCGGCTGCGGGAGTACGCGGACTGGTGCGACGAACTGGCCCGCAACCGCGAGCTGGCCGCGTCCAACGTGGCCCGGCTGGACGCGATCCCGCGCAAGGTGCCGCTCAGCGTCTTCGGGCACGGCGGGTTCCGGGCGCGGGGGCGGGGGCACGGGGCGATGGTCCGCATCCGCAACGCGAAGGAGCGCGTCGAGCGGCTGACGGAGCGTCCGGTGACACCGCCGCCCGATCCGCTGGTGTTCGCCGCCCGGGTGACCGCCGCGGAGGCCGACGCGCCGCTGTTCGCCGCGGAGCTGGACGGCGTACGCGTCGACGGCAGGCTCTCCGTTCCGGCGCTGCGGATCGGCGGCACGGAACGGCTGCTGGTCACGGGGGCCAACGGGGCCGGCAAGTCCACGCTGATGCGGGTGCTCGCCGGTGAGCTGCGGCCCGACGCCGGGGCCGTGCGGACGCGGGGCCGGGTCGGGCACCTGCGCCAGGAGGAGACGCCGTGGGCGCCCGGCCTGACCCTCCCGGAGGCGTACGCCCACGGGCGCGGCGGGGACCTCGACGAGCACACCGACCGGCTGCTGTCGCTGGGCCTGTTCCGCCCGGCCGACCTGCGCCTGAAGGTGGGCGAGCTGTCGTACGGGCAGCGGCGCCGGATCGAACTGGCCCGGCTGGTCGGCGAACCCGTCGACCTGCTGCTCCTGGACGAGCCGACGAACCACCTCTCCCCGTCCCTGGTGGAGGAGCTGGAGGGCGCGTTGGCCGGGTTCCGGGGCGCGGTGGTCGTGGTGACGCACGACCGGCGGCTGCGGGACCGGTTCGACGGGAGGCGGCTGGAACTGGACGGTGGACGGGTGGTGGAACGTACGGAGGCGGCATGAGCGGCCGATAATGCCCTGGCACGACGCCGGGCACATGAACACCGGCCGAGAGAACCCACAGGAGAGTCACCGTGCTCGAAAACCTGGGCCGGTACGACGGCGCGCACAGCGACTACTGCAAGGCACACCTGTGCTGCCGCTGCCAGCAACGCACCTGGACGACCCGCCGGCACGACGAACGCCTGTGCGGTCTGTGCGCGTCGTGCTGTACCGACTGCGGCCGAGCACCCGCAGCCCATCTCGAAGGACTGGCCAACGGCATCTGCGCGGAATGCCTGGGCAGATGCCCCCGCTGCGGGAACCGGCTCCCGGAGACGGCCGCCTGCCCGTGCCGTACCTGGAAACGGGGACCGGGAAACGACCCAGTCGCCTACATCACGCAGGGCCTGCCCCAGCCGCTGCTCCAGGCCCTCGGCCACCGCCTCCCCCACACCCTCCGCGAGATCCTCTCCGCCGAACTCACGCAGCGCACCCCCGCACAGCTCCTCACCCGCGTCGAACGCCGGTGGCACACACGCTGGTCACACGCGATCCACGAGCGCGACGAGGACAACCGGCGGCGCTGGTCCCCCCAGGAGATCGTCGAGCACCTCGTCCGGCGCGGCTCCTGCCGGAACCCGGACTGCGAAGACGGCTACCTCATCCACGACGACCCCAGCCGCGACGACACCCCGTGCGGCTACTGCCGGCAACCGGCGCACCGCTTCGTTCCGGGCACCGCGTCGGTGACCTCGACCAGCGACCACGCACGCAGAACCGCCGCCCAGATCCGCCAAGCCCTCCTCGAGAACCGCACCGACCGCAAGAAGCGGCCCGGCCTCCGCGGGGGCGGATCCACTCCGCCAGTAGTCTGATGCGATGGTCGACGTGGGGGTGGGGGAGCTGCGGCGGAGCCGCGCGCGGCTCGAGAAGCAGGGACTGGCCGCCGAGCAAACGGGGGACGGGGCGAGCAGCGGGTTGTTGCTCTTCTACGCGGCGGAGTGCGGGTTGAAGGCGGAGATCCTGCGCTGGATTCTGCAACGGGAGGACACCTCCGCCCTGCCCAGTGACCTGCGGTCACACGATCTGCGCCGCTTGGCCAAGGCGCTGAACCTCCAGGATCCCGTCCCCGGCCACGACCCCTTGCGCTGTCGTCGGCACAAGGACAGCAGCTGGATCGAGAGCCATCAGTTGCATGAGGCCTGGCGTTATGGTGCGGAACTGCGCGCAGCTGATCAGAAGGCCGCGCTGGAAGCCTTGAAATCACTGGTGAAGAACGCCAGGAAAGGATCTTGAGCGTTATGGCCGGCAAGCTCTTCACCTGGGTGGACATCGACTCCCGACTGGCGGAGGCCGCTGTCGACGGCCTGTGGCCGCAGTGGCTGCTGGAGGTCGACGCCTGGTGGGACGCGCTGGAACTGACCGTCCGGCCCAGTACGGGGAATGGGGCCGTCCGCGACTGGCTGGACGACCAGTTCGGTCTCGGATCGACAGCCGAGAGTGAGCGGGGACTGACGCTCGCTCTCGATCGCCCCGCAGCTCACCACCCTCTCTCTCTGCCCGTACGCCTGGTCGAAGCGAACGACTCCGGCGCGGCCCCACGCCGTCCGAGGCTCAGCGAACGACGCGTCACCTCGGCACTGGGCGAGCCCCTGCAACGCCCGGGGAGCGCTCAGTTCGCCGACGACAAGCAGCTCATCGCGTTCCATTCCTTCAAAGGCGGCGTCGGACGAACCCTGCACGCCGTCTCGCTGGCCGACTTGCTGGCCTCCCAGGGCCGGCATGTCCTCCTCGTGGACGCGGACCTGGAGGCACCCGGCATCACCTGGATGTACGAGGCGCAGGGCGGCCGTTGCGATATCGCCTACGAGGATGTCCTCGCCCTCCTCCACGGGTCCCAGCACGGCGATCCCACGCGGGCCGTGGAGATCGCCGCCGCGTACCTCCCCAACCAGCGGGTCTCGCGCTACCCGGGGCAGGGCAGTGTCACGGTGCTTCCCGCCAGCCGGCGTACTCAGCTCGGGCCGCCTCGTATCGGCCCCACCGACCTGCTGACCGAGGACCGCTCGCCGTACTTCCTCAGCGAGTCCTTCGCCGCCCTCGCCGTCGCGGCCGGCGCCGACACCGTCGTACTGGACCTGCGGGCTGGAGCGTCCGAACTCGCGGCGCCCATCCTTATGGACCCGCGAGTGAGCAGGATCTTCGTCACCACGATCAGCAGCCAGTCCCTCCGGGGAACCCACCTCATGATCCGGCAACTCGGCGCGGCGTCCCCCGCGGTGGCGGGAACGGACCCGACTCCCGGCGCGATCGTGACGCAGTTCCGGCAGGACGTCCACGACGCCCACGCGCAGGAGGCGTGTGGGCAGTTGTCCGCCGAGTTGTCGTCCGCCCTCGCCACACCGGACGACGAGGGAGCCGAGGAGGATCTCGCCGTCGACAAGCAGGTCCTGACCGAACCCGTGCGCAGCCCCTTCCGGGAGGAACTGCTCGCGCTCCCGGAGAACTGGGACGCGGTGGTGGAGGTTGTACGGCGCTGCGGACTGCCCGATCTGCTCAGCGGTTTCGCCCCCAGCCCCCCGCAAGCGGACCTCCCACCGACCGGGGGGCCGTCGACACTGGAGGACCGCCGCCGCGCATTGGAAGGGGAGGCGAGCCGCCTCGTCTTCGCCGAGCGCCGGGGCATGGACGCGGGTCTCGGGTTTCTCACCACCGAGCCGGTGCGCCGCCTCGTCGCTGATCACATCACCGACCTTCCGGTGGCGGTGGTCGTCGGCGCGAAGGGCGCGGGCAAGACGTTCACGTTCGCCAGGATGTGCACGGCCGGCACCTGGGAAGGTTTCGCACGGGAGAACGGGCTGCGGGTGCAACGGACGGCCGAGGTCGTCCCGGTGCTCGACCCGGCCAACATGTCGGAGCCGACGTCCGGCGGACACTCCCCGCAGACCCTCCGCGACCGTGCCGCCGGTGGGCAGGGCATCACAGCCCCCCAGCTCCGCGGGCATCTGAACGCGGGCCTCGCGGACGACCGTGCCACCGACCCCGGCTTCTGGACTGAGCGCTGGCTGGAGTGCATGGCCTGGTCGGCCGGCGCGGACCGCGACGAACCGGCCGACGAGTTCCTCATCCGACGGGCCCTCGAACCGGGGCAGGGCTGCCTCTTCGTGATCGACGGACTGGAGGACTGGCTGGAGTCCCTGGAGGACGAACCACGTCGCATCGCCCTGCGGACGCTGCTGCACGACGTCCCCGAGTGGCTCCGCCGCCTCCGCAACCGCTCGCTCGGCCTGGTGGTGTTCGTACGTCAGGACCTGGTCCGCGGCGCGATCAAGCAGAACCTGGGGCAGTTCCTCGACCGCTACTCCCCGTACGAGCTGCGCTGGGGCACCGACGACGCGCTCCGGCTCTCGTTGTGGATCGCATCGAACGCCGGCGCCGTCGCAGAGCCGGAGGTTCCCATCGCGGACATGTCCCCCGATGAGATCGGGCGCGGCCTCCTCCCGCTGTGGGGCTCGAAGCTCGGTGCCGAGAACTCGCGGGAGGCGTGGACGGAGCGGTGGGTTCCGGCGGCGCTCGCGGACTTCAACAAGCAGATCCAGGCGCGCGATGTCGTCCGGTTCCTGCGTGAGGCCGCGGCCGCCTCCGTGGGCGACGATCACTGGCCGGACCGGGTGCTGACCCCGGCCGCCATGCGTGACGCGCTGAGTAGGTGCAGTCGCGCGAAGGTGGACGAGATCAGCCAGGAGAACCCTCGCCTGGGGAGGCTCTTGCGTCACATGGCGGACTTCTCCGACTCGGTCAAGATGCCCTTCGACGCGGGCGACCTGAAGCTGTCCACTGACGACGTCGAAGCACTGGAGCAGTGGGGCGCGATGGCCAGAGACGCCGACGGACGTTACCGAATGCCCGAGATCTACCGGCATGCGCTCGGCTTCCGTACGCAGGGAAGGGCTCGCGTGGTGCGGGGGCGATAAAACGCCGAGCGGCCGAAGCCCTCTCGCGGGCCCCTCCGTGCGAAGTCAATGCAAGTGTTAAGTTCGAGGGCTTGGAACCAAGGTTGCATCAGACCTTCGAGTGACCTTCCACCGGGCTGGCTGACACCGATCGAGCGCGGTAACAGGTGGTGTCACCTCTCTCTGACCCGGTCGGCAGGTCGATGGTCAATCGCAGCAGAGGCCTGTGGGTGGAACCGACCGTGAGGACGGACGACATGACACGGTTCGTCTGGGAAGACGCCTTCTGCGGGGAAGGAAGCAACTGTTTCCTCCTGGGTACGGACTCCGGGGGCAGCGGCTACATCGCCGTCGCCGGTGACGAGGCGCGTGCCCTCACCGACAGCCGCGAGGCACTCGCGCAGACGATCCGGGACATCAAGGCCGGCAAGGCGGACCACCTGCTCTGACCTCCGCTTCCGGGCGCGACGTGTGCTTCGGCTTCCCGACCCTGCAAGCCTCACGTCGCAGAACGGCCGGGCGACGTTGCCAGGGCCCTGGGGCCGCTCCGCCTCGCGGGGCGGCCGCGCAGACCGGCTGGATCGCGGCCTGCGACTACCAGCGGCCACACCGGGAGCGGAGATCGAGCTCTGCCTCCAGGAAGAACCGCAGGACAGACATGCCGTCCCCGCAGGGATCGGCCCCGGCTTGGCCAACACGACAGGGAGCGGGGAAGACGAGGCAGCGGACGCGGGAACTTGCGCGAGCCCTGGCGCGTGGCAGGGCTCGGCCGCTCAAGCGCAGAGCCGTTTGAAGGCGCTCGCACCCTGCCGGGCACGGAAGTGGACCTCATGGCCGGCATCGTCGGTGAAGACGGCCTCACTGTCGGACTTCAAAGTCATTGTGCCGCGCTGGGTGGGATTCCCCCATCCCTCGGGCGGGTTGCCCGAGCCATCGGAGAGCGGGGTTTCCGCCACGAAGTACGTTGAGCCGATGCGGGCTTCGTCGATCCCGCAGTGTGTGTAGAGGTCGAAGGGCACTGCCCGACCGGACGGTGCCGACCGGACAGGCTCCTCGTCGTCACCGCCGGCTGTGCCGCAGCCTGTCAGTACCCCGGCAGCCAGCACAACAGCGACGACGGCCTTCCCGATTCGTTCAGTCATGGCCTTCTGACGCGCAGGCGGGGTAGGCGGTTCCGCGGCCTTTCCCTCCCGCGCGCCGCCCGGCTGTCCGCCCTCCGGGCTGCTCGTGGGAGTGGCGGCCCCGCAACAGCTGTTGGTCGTCGCGGCGTTCAGCGGTTCCTCAGTTGGGTGCGGAGGTGTTGTACGTGGGCTTGGACGCCGGGGGTGAGCGTGGGGGGCTCGGCGGGGTTGGGGATGCTGCGGTAGCAGGGGCCGCAAAGGCCGTCGCGGAAGACCTGGGGCGGGCCGGGTGTGCGGCAGTCGGCGCACTCGATCATCAGGTGGCGGGCGGGAGCGGCCTGCGCGGCGGGAGCGGGAAGGTGTGGCGGGAGCTTGTCGACGAGGCGGCGGCGGACGAAGCCGACGGGTGAGCCGACGGCTTCGGGGAGACCGGCGGCGAGGACGCGGGTGAGGTGCTGCGCGTCCGCACCGCGGGCGAACCACTGGGCGGCCAGCTGTTCCAGCGCCGTGCAGTCGGCGGCGGACAGGACCAGGCGGGGATCGGTACGGCCCAGTTCCGCCAGGGCGAGGTACGCGGGCGAGGGGCCCTGCGGTTCATCGGTGCGCTGCTGCGGCAGGGCCGGGGCGGGTGCCGGTGTCTCCGGGGCGTCCGTGTCGGTGGGTTCGGCCGGGACCCACGGCGGCGGCGGGCCCACAGGTGCCACCGGCGGCTGCGGGGCGCAGTGGGTGGTCTCCTCGGCGGTGAGCAAGGTGGTCCACCACTCGTTGTCGCGGGCTGTACGCGACCAGAAGGTGCGGGTGACCCAGCGGATGCCGTCGCCGTCGCTGACCGCGCACCGGACCTGACGCAGGTGGCCGGCGACGGCCAGGGCCCGCAGTGCGCTGCCGACGGCCATCTGCCCGTACAGGGGCTGGCACTTGGCCAGGGACTTGATGCTCATCGCCGCACCGTCGGGAAGCGTGTCGACGTACCCGGCGATGTAGCGCTCCCGCGCCGGGAGGAAGGTGAAATCGTCGGCGGCGGGCGGGCGTTGGCCCGGGACGGCCCGCTTGCCGTAGCCGGGGCTGGCCTTCGGATACGGGGCCGAACGGGCCTGCGAGGGCGGGGCGGGGCTAAGGTTCTGAGTAGCCACGGGATCGGGTCTTTCTGCTAGCGATCTTGAGGTGAGACCCCGGCCGGTGTGCCATCACCGCGTCGGGGTCGCTTCGTCTGACGGCACCGTAAGCAGCCGCGACCCCGCGTCGCAAGCTGATCACTTTTAGTCATACTTGCTCGTCGTTACGGGTCAGGGAGGGAGGGGAGGTTTCCCCAACCCCCCTTCTTTTACCTACCGGTTGTACAACAGCGCTCGACTTCCGAAGCCCGGGTCCCGACGCCCGGCTCTCGGGTCCCGAGACTCGGGCGGGGCGCCCTCTCCGTACACACGAAAGAGGGAACGCAACCGGCCCGGGTCTCGCGCCCCGAGACCCGGGCCCCGAGACCCGAACTGCAGAAGTGGCGGGCGGTGAGCGTCAGCTCTGCGAGCCCGTCTCGCCACGTTGGAAGGAGACCTCCACCCTGCGGTTCTTCCGGCGGCCCTCCTCGTCGTCGTTGCTCGCGATCGGGTAGTCCTCGCCGTAGCCCCGGATCTCGAACGTGATCCCGGTGCCGCCGAGCGCCTCGTCCAGCACGTTGTGGACGGCCTCGGCGCGCTTCTTGGACAGCACGTCACCGTGCTCGGACGAGCCGAGGTTGTCGGTGAACCCGAACACCCTGACCTTCCTGGCGTCCTGCCGCTTGATCTCCTCGGCGATGGCGTCGATCCGCCCCTTGGCCTCGCCGCTGAGCTTGGCGCTGTCCTTGCCGAAGAGCACTTCCGCCTGGAGCGCGAACTTGATGTCCGCGTTGGTGTCCTCCCGGCGCTCCTCGCCGCCGAGGTCCTCGATGACGGACTTGATGTCGAGGACCTTGGGCGGGGCGAGGGTGGCGCCCTCGGGGAGCTTGAGGTCGGAGTCGGTCGGGTCGATCTCGACGGGCGGCTCGGCGGAGGCGGAGGGGTAGGGGCTGTCGTCGGCGAATGCCTGCGGGGCCCCGGCCCCGAGGACTCCCAGTGCGACCACCCCGGCGAGGACGGTTGTCGCCATGCTGCGGGGGGTCATCCGGAGATCTCGATCGTGGCGTTGGGGAAGCCGGGGAACTGGAGGTCGACCTTGGTGGTCGTGCTCGGGGGGACGGGAACTGAGCGAAGAAGTTCAGGCTCTTGCCCGCCCCGATGGTCAGCTCGTAGTTGCTGGTGGTGAGGGGGCGGTTGTCCGTGTCCCGGAGCACGTAGTAGCGCTTCTTCCCGACCGAGTCCACCAGCGTCATACCGGCGAACGAAGATCCCGCACGGGCCACAGCTTCCTCTTGCCCGTTCCACTGGAGAGGTGTGACGAAGCTCTGCCCGCCGGTGTTCTTGATCTCCCCGCTGATCGTAAGAAAGCCGCCACTGTCCCGGCTGGCCGAGTGGACGACCATCTCGACGCCTCCGTCGCCCTTGAGGGTGGCGAGCGTCTGACTGCGATCGGGCAGCGTCTCGTCGTCTTCGGGGGTCTGCTTGTCCTGCCCCTTGCCTTTGTCGGACGAAGCCGCAGGAGCCTTGTTCGACCCTGTGTCGTCGCCGCCACACGCTGCTACGGAAAACAGCAGTGACGAAGCCAGGAGAGCGACAGCCCCAGCCCGGCGCACTTTCCTCACGTGCCGGAGATTCATTCGACATCCTTTGGGTTCATTCGCGATCAATTTTCGACCAAGTGGACGGAAAAGAGGTCGGCCATGTCAGGCATGAGCGTCACGTCTTCGGGGTCGACGGTCCACTCCTGGCCACCGTCACAGCGCACCTTGCCGACCGGCTCGACCGTCGCCTCGGAATCCGGCTCTTCGTCCGTGCCCGGGGAGCTTCCCGGGTCCGGGGTGCTCTCGGGCTCAGGAGTGCTCCCCGGCTCCGGGGCGAACGAGCAGCGCGGTTCGACCACCGCCACGGCCTGGGCTTCCGCCTTCTTGCCTTCGGTGCCCGGCACTGTGCCTGTGCTCATGCCCTTGGCCGACTTCAGACTGACCTCGTAGCCCCATCGCCCGTCCGCGAGAGGACTGCACCGGACAACGCTCGCCTTGTTCAGAGCGGCAAACGCGGATGCTTTCCAGCAGGCGTTGCCCGGTCCCCCGGGAAACGACGGACCGAACACCGAGGCGAAGTAGTCAGGGTCCGCGAGGTGCGACATCAGGTCCGGTTCGAGCAGAGTGCGTGACTCCTTTGCCGCGGCCAACGCGGCGGCGTCGGCCGCGCTCTGAGCCCCATTGCGCCGGACATCTGCTTCACCGAACGCGAAGAGGACCAGCGCGACGAAAAGAAGGCCCACCACCGCCGCAACATAGAGCGGCGTGGCCTGCCCGGAGTCCGCGACACTCCAGCTCAGTCTCCCAGAACCGAAGCGATCTTTTCCCTGAACTTGTTGCCGATGGTCACACCGAGATTGGTGTTTAGCAACGCGATCACGATCGCCACCACCAGGATCGTGATGCCGACGTACTCGATCGCCCCCTGGCCGCTGTCCTTCCGGCGCTTCATGTGTGCCGCAGTCGTGTTCACCCATTGGGTCACATAAGTCTGCGTGTGCACCGCCGCCTTGAGCGCGATGTTCTTCATGAGGATGTCCCCCTCCGAGTTCGACCGACCGGGAAGCGGTCGACGTTGGTCCGTGAGCCCGTCTGGCATCGGCAACATGGGTCGGTGCGACGCCCCTCATCAAGCCGTACCGTTTCGTCTTCGCCGTCTTGCCGTCCATCACCTCCCCCTCCCGCACGCTCAGCTCCGAATGTCCCACAAATGGCCCCCCGGGGGAGCCACTTCGTGGCCTCAGCTGCCGAAGATGCCGTTGATGTCCACGTCCGCCGCGTAGTAGAAGCCCACCGCGATCAGGATGATCGTGCCCGGGAGCATGAAGCTGGTGACGATCAACGTGGCCTTCGGGATGGCCTTGGCCGCCTTGCGGCGGGCGTTCTGGGCGTCTGTGCGGCGCATGTCGTTGGCGATCTGGATCAGCGTGTCGACGATGGGGGCGCCCAGCTCCTCGCCCTGCTGGAGGGCGGAGACGAACATCGACACCTGTTCGGACTCGTTGCGGCGGCGGAGCTGGTCGAAGGCGTCGCGGCGGCTGACGCCCATGTCCATCTGGCGCAGGGTGATCCGCAGTTCGTCGGACCACGGCCCCGTGTACTTCTCCGAGACCCGCTCCAGGGCCTGCCGGAAGCCGAGTCCGGCGGAGACGACGACCGCGAGGACGTCGAGGAAGTCGGGCAGCGTGCGCTCGATGTCGTCCCGGCGGCGGCTGATCGCGGCCCGGATGATGACGTCCGTCCAGAACAGCCCGTAGACGAGCAGGACGACGGCGAGGACCACCTGCCCGTTCATCAGCATGGACAGGGCCGCCAGGATGCCGAGGCCGCCGTAGACCGCGCGCCGGGCGGCGTAGCGGTCGACGGTCAGGCCGCGCGGGTTGCCGGCCATGTCGAGCTTGCGGCGGATCCGGTCGACGCGCTTGGGGCCCATCATGGACAGGACCCGGGGGGCGTACCGCATGCCGATCCGGTCGATGGCCGAACCGGCGGCGGTGGTGCGGGTGGCGCCGATCTCCAGGGCGACGGCCAGGTCGCCGGGGAGCTTGGCCTCGGCGCGGTACATGCGGACGCCCTGGAAGGCGCCGAGTACGGCGAGTCCGATGACGGCCGCGAGCAGGAATTCCATCTGGGTCTCCTCGTCCCTTTCCGGCCGTCAGATGCGGACGCGGGTGAGGCGGTTGATGAGGAAGAAGCCGAGGCCGTAGAGGCCGGCGGCGACGACGACGGCGATGCGGCCGGGCGTGGCCGCGGCCATGTCGTCGAGTGCGCCGCCCCGCATGCCGTTGATGATGAGCAGGAAGGCGAGCCCGAGGACGGGGACGGCGACCGCTGTGACCTTGACCTGGGAGAGCAGGGTGGTGACCTCGCGCCGGGTCTCCTTGCGCTCCTCCAGGGTGTCGGTGAGGTTGCGCAGCGAGGAGACGATGGTGCCGCCCGCCCGGTTGGAGAGGATGAGGGTGGAGACCAGGACGGTGAGCTCCCGGGAGGGCAGCCGTTCCACTAGTTCGCCCAGGGCGTCGTCGAGGGAGTGGCCGATGGCCAGCCGGTCGGCGACCCGGCGCAGTTCCTCGTGGGCGGGGTCGTCCAGTTCCTCGACGGCCATGGAGATGGCGGTGCGCAGCGCGAGGCCGGCCTGGGTGGCGTTGGCGAGGACGCGGGTGAGTTCGGGGAGCTGGTTGATGAACGCCTCGGTGCGTTTGGCGCGCTGCCAGTTGAGGAAGGCGTTGCCGCCCCAGACGCCGATGAGGACGGCGAGGAGCCCGAAGAAGGACGCGAAGACGGACGCCGTGACGAAGTAGAGCGCGAGCAGGGCCGCGACGACGTAGACGGCGTACTCCCCCGGTGTGAGGTCGAGGCCGGTGACGGCGAGCTTGCGTTCGATGCGCTTGCCGAGCCGGGTCCTGCGCAGCCGCCGGTCGATGGAGCGGAAGCGGCGTACGCGGCCCCCGGCGGCCGGTGGACCGGTCAGGGACAGGCGGTCGATCAGCGCCCGCTGCTGTTCCCTGCCGGAGGCGAATACACGCAGGCCGATGACGGCGAGCACGCAGGCGAGCAGGGTCACGCCGACCGTCAGGAGCGGGAGGTTGTCCATGTCGGGAGGGCCTTCTGGGTGAGCGGCGGGGGGCAGGGGTCAGGCGGTGGAGGTGCGGATGAGGAGCTGTTGGTCGGTGTCGGCGACTCCGAAGGCGGCCGGGACCGTCTCGTTCGCCATGTAGAAGCGTTCGGCGACCCGGCGCGGCACCGGGAAGTACGTGAAGCGTCCGTACACGCGCCCGTCGGCGGCCATCGGGAGGGCGTCGAAGCGGCAGACGGAGACGATTCGGTAGTCCTCGCGGCCGTACGAGTCGACGACGGCGATCTCCGTGACGCGGCGGGAGCCGTCGCCGTGCCGGGTCAGCTGGATGATGACGTCGACGGCGCTGTTGATCTGGTCGTGGATCGCGGCGAACGGGATCTCGACCTCGGACATGGAGCTGAGGGTCTGGAGCCGCATCAGCGCGTCCTCCGCGCTGTTGGCGTGGACGGTGGCGAGCGAGCCGTCGTGGCCGGTGGACATGGCCTGGAGCATGTCGAGGGTCTCGCCGCCGCGGACCTCGCCGACGATGATGCGGTCGGGGCGCATGCGCAGGGAGTTGCGGACGAGATCGCGGATGGTGACCCGGCCCTTGCCCTCGACGTTGGGCGGGCGGCTCTCCAGGGTGATGACGTGGGACTGCTGGAGCCGGAGTTCGGCGGAGTCCTCGATGGTGACGATGCGCTCGCCGCCGGGGATCAGCCCGGAGAGCGCGTTGAGCAGGGTGGTCTTGCCGGTGCCGGTGGCGCCGGAGACGATCACGTTGAACTTGGCGCGGACGAAGCCGGCGAGCAGGACCAGCATGTGTTCGTCCAGCGAGCCGAGCGTGATCATCTCCTGGAGCGTGAAGGCGCGGGGGAAGCGCCGGATGGTGAGGATCGGGCCCGACAGGGAGAGCGGCGGGATGATCACGTTGACGCGCTCCCCCGAGGGCAGCCGGGCGTCGACCATCGGGTTGGACTCGTCCACGCGGCGGTTGACCGTGGAGACGATGCGTTCGATGGTCTGCATCAGCTGTTCGTGGGACGAGAAGCGCATCGGGAGGAGTTCGAGGCGGCCGCCTCGCTCCACGTAGACCTGGTCGGGGCCGTTGACCATGATCTCGCTGATGGAGGCGTCCTCCAGGAGCGGTTCGAGGATGCCGAGTCCGAGTGCCTCGTCGACGACGCGCCGGATGAGCTGCGAGCGTTCCACGGAGGACAGGACGGGGCCCTCGCGGCTGATGATGTGGCCGAGGACGCGTTCGAGCCGTGCCCGGCGTTCGGCCGCCGCGAGGGCGGACATCTCGGCGAGGTCGATCTCCTCCAGGAGCTTGGCCCGGTAGGCGCCGACGAGCCGGCTCTCCTCGCTCGTGCCGTTCGCCGGTTCGGGGCTGGTGATGCGCGCCCGCAGGCTCATGTGATCGACTCCCTCGTTTCCTGTGGCCGCATGGTCGGTTCCGGGTCAGTCGCTCGGCATGGTGGCGCTCTTCTCGACGGAGCCGAAGGAGAACATCGGCAGCAGGGCGGGTACGGAAACCCGCACGGTCACGGTGACCGACTCCGCGCCGCCCCCCGTCGTGACGGTCGCCCCGTCCGCGAGCCAGCCGCTCATGGACTCCCGGGCCACCGCGCCCGCCCGGCCCTCCTGGTGGTCGGTGGAGGCGACCCGGGCCGCCGCCCGCGCGGCCGTACCCGCCTGCTGGGCCGCGTACACCGCGAGGCCGAGCTGGACCACGGCCAGCGCGACGACGAGGAGCAGGGTGAGCACGCCCACGTACTCGATGGCGGCCTGCCCGCGCTGCCGGGTGCCCGTGGGACGCCGCCCCCCGCGCTGCCGGGTGCCCGTGGGACGCCGCCTCACCACGCGTCACGCCCCTCGTTCCTGGCCTTGGCCTCGCCCGTGGCGTGCATGGGCAGGCTGAACGCCCCGGGGAACAGCAGGGGTACGTCGATGCGCACGGTCGCGGTGACCAGCTCGCCGGACCCGCCGCACTCCACCTGCGTCGACCAGGCGCCCGGGACGTCCTCGCGCACCGCCCGCGCGCAGGCCGCGCCCTGGTCGCCCTCCGCGACGGCCGCGGCCCTGGCGGCCTTGTCGGCGGCGTTCCCCGCCAGGATGTACGTGTAGCAGACCATCGCGGCCTGCCAGAGGAGCGCGAGGGTGAGGAGGATCAGGGGCAGGGTGCCGACGAACTCGATGGCGGTCTGGCCCCGGTCGGCAGGGCGGCGGAGCGTGGCGCGCCCTCGTCGCCGGCCCGCTCGTAAGAGGTTCATGGCGCAACGCTCCCCCTCGGTGTCCTCGCGCTCACTTCCCGCGCCTCCCCCGCCCGCCCGGCGCGGCGCGCTCCCCCTTCGTCCTGCCCGCCCGGGGGGCTCCTTCCGCGTTCTTGACCAGACCGAGTTCTCCGGCCAGCCCCCAGAGTGCCTGCTTCACCGTGGACTTGGCGTCCAGGTCCTGGAGCCGCCCGGCGTCCACCACGGCCTGGAGCTCCTTGAAGTTCGCCGGGACCGCGATCCGCGCGGCCCTGGTGGCCGTGATCCGCTCGACCAGGGCGGGCTGGATCTCCGTGTGGCGGGTGTGGCGGTTGACGACGGTGACGGTCTCCTCGGCCTTGCGGACCTGGAGCCGGTCCCAGAGCCGGACCATGCGCTTGGCGGCCCGGACGGTGATCACGTCCGGGGTGGTGACCAGCAGGGTCAGGTCCGCCATCTCGACCGCCGCCGCGTTGGCCGAGTTCATGTACGTACCGCAGTCGACGACGACGACCTCGTAGCGGTGGCGCAGGGCGCTGAGCGTCTGGCGTACGACGCGGTCGGTGACGTCCTCGCCGCGCTCGCCCTCGGCCGGGGCGAGGAGCAGGGCGAGGCCGGACTCGTGGTTGTACAGGGCCTCCTGGAGGACCCGGGGCGAGATGTCCTGGATGGAGGCGAGGTCGACGACGGACCGGCGGAACTGCACGTCGAGGTAGGAGGCGACGTCCCCGGACTGGAGGTCGAGGTCGGCGAGGGCGACGGTGTGCCCGGACGCGGCGGCGGCCAGGGCCAGCTGGACGGCGGTGACGGTGGCGCCGACGCCGCCCTTGGCGCCGCTGACCGTGACGAGCGTGCCGCCGGGGCCTGTGAGGGCCTCGGCGCCGGCCCCGAGGTGGCGGCGTACCCCGACGGACCAGCCGGAGGCGGCCTGGACGCGCTGGGCGAGTTCCTCGTACGAGAGGGGCAGGCCGACCAGGCCGCGCGCGCCGGAGTCCATGGCGGCCGAGTAGAGCCCGGGACTGGTGTCGGCGGTGACGAGGACGACGCCGACGGCCGGGAAGCGCAGGGCCACTTCCCGGATCAGCTCCAGGGCCGGGACGGGGCCGATCCGTTCGTGCACGAGGACGACCTCGGGCAGCTCGTCCAGGGATTCGGCGGCCAGGCGGGCGAGGGTGTCGAGCAGTGAGGTGGAGTCGCCGAGCGGGGCGGCCGGTTCCGCGTCGGGGAGCTGGCCGAGCAGCGTGGAGACGGCTCGGGCGGCGTCGGCCTCGCCCACGGCCGGGAGGATGCGTGTGCTCATCCGGTCCTCACTTGTTCTTGTCTTCGTCGAGGTTGTAGCTGCCCTCGCCCGGGCGCAGGGTGGTCGGGCTGCCGTCGGGGAGCAGGGCGAGGCGTACGTGCTCGGCGAAGGACTCCGCGTAGGCGACGCGCTGGGCGTCGTCGGTGTCCAGGGCGAAGGTGATCGGGACGGCTTCGGTGATGCCGTCGCCGCGGTCCTCCGGCTTGGGTTCGAGCGAGGTGAGCGTGCCGACGTCGATGACCTTGGCGTTGGCCACGATGACCCGGGATGTGGCCGCGTCCTTCTCGGTGCGGCCGGCGAACGTGGCGTAGATGTTGACGAGGTTGCCGGGCCTGATCTTGCCGGCGACCCCGGTCGCCGCGTCGATCATGATGGCGATCTCCTGCTGCCCCTTCTTCAGCTGCGGGCGGTCGACCAGCATGTCGTCCTGGAGCAGGGAGCCCTTGTGCAGTTCGGTGACGGCGATCTTGCCGCGGAGGGCGGAGAGGTCGGTGACGGCGTTTTCGGACAGCCAGCGCTTCGGCATCGAGATCTTCTCGAACTGGTCGGCTTCCAGGGGCCGGTAGGGCGTGATGGTCGTCTTCACCCGGTACGCGGTCACCTCGGGCCCGACCTTCGAGTTCACGTCACCTATCACGAAGATCACTCCGGCGAAGGCCGCGAGGGCGCACAGGACCGACAGGAGGAGCAGGATGACGCCGCGGCGTTGCCGTGAATTCATGGGCGGAGCAACCTCGTTGGGGTATGTGGGCCGACGGGCGGTACGGGACGGGGCTCGCGGGGAACCTCAGGGGTTCAGGGCGGCGGGTCCGCGTGTGCGTTGCTCGGGCGGGTTCAGCGGGGCGTTGCACAGGCCGCAGCGGTCGCCGATGAGTTCGTTTCCGCACCAGGTACAGACCTCTCTGCGCACCGAGGAGACCAGTTGGTAGATCAGCGAGATGTCGGGCAGGTAGGCGGCGAACTCGATCATCTTCGATGTGCCCCACCAGCCGGGCGACTCGTCGGGCAGGACGGCCTCGTGCACCGCGGCCGCCTGCCAGGCCGGGGCCAGCGTCCCGGTGACCCACTCGGACTGGGACTGTCCGCGGGCGACGAGGAGGTGCGTGGCGTACTGGGGGCCGGTGAGCTCGCCCGTACCGATCCTGACCAGCTGGGGCTGCGGGTTGGCCAGCACCCCGAACTGAGCCCCGGGCACCCAGGACTTGGCGTGCGACTTGAGGCCGACCGGCACCCGGTCCAGCCTGGTCACGGAGTGGAGCAGCGCCCCGGCGTGCACGTAGTGGGAGAGCAGTCTCGCGGCGGAGGCGAGCACGCCGGCGCTGAAGTCGCAGACGGACAACTGCCGTAACTGGCGTACCAGTACGGCGACTCCGAGCGGCGGCAGGTCCGACTTGAGCAGGGCGATCCGGTCGCTCTCGAGGACGGCGCGGACGGTGTGCAGGCGGTGCTCGTGCGCTGGCGCGATGCCGGACGGGTAGACGGCGATGACGTGTCCGTGCTGCTCCAGGAGGAGTTGCATGTCGGCGAGCGCCTGGTCGAGGGACTGTTCGCCGGGGGCGCGCAGGACGACCGCCGGGGGTGTCTGCTGGTCCTGAGGGGGCAGCACGAGGCCGGGACCGGTCACTGCTATTGCTGTCGGCACGCCGTTCCCCGTTCCTCGGGCCGCCGCGTACCGCCGGCCGTAATCGCTCCTGCCGGGTGCTTCCGCTCGGATGCTCCCGCCTGAGCACTTTATCCACGTACGGCAGGACAGAGAACACCTTCAAGAAGGCTGCGGAGCACGGGGGATGGCGTCTCGCCGCAGCTCCGGCCGGACCGGACGCTGCCAGAGGTCTTGACAACTTGATTGGTCTGGACCAGTTTATCGGCCAGCGGTGGCCACCGTTCCTCGATTCCACACCCCGGCACCCCCGTGTCGCCCCCCCGCCATCCCCGACTCCCCCCGGAGGCAGCAAGTGGATCGTTCCCCCGCACCGAGCCGCAGAAGACGCCGTACCCGCCCGGTCCTCGGCTCCGCCATGGCCGTCGTCGCGGCCGGCGCCCTGACCCTCACCGGGCTCGTCACCAGCGCCGAGGCCGCCGACGTCAACGTCGCCAAGAACGCCGGCTTCGAATCGGGCCTCGCCAACTGGACCTGTACCGGCAACTCCGGCACCACCGTCTCCTCCCCCGTGCACGGCGGCACCTCCGCCCTGAAGGCCACCCCGGCCGGCCAGGACAACGCCAAGTGCTCGCAGACCGTGGCCGTAAAGCCCAACTCGACGTACGCGCTCAGCTCCTGGGTCCAGGGCGGTTACACCTACCTGGGCGCCAGCGGCACCGGGACGACCGACGTGTCGACCTGGACGCCCGGCTCCACCGGCTGGACCCAGCTGAAGACCAGCTTCACCACCGGCCCGAACACCACGTCCGTCACGGTGTACACGCACGGCTGGTACGGCCAGGCGGCCTACCTCGCCGACGACGTCCAGGTCACCGGCCCCGACGGTGGCGGCGGCACCGACCCCGGCCCGTCGGTCCCCGGCGCCCCCGCCGGTCTCGCGGTCGGCTCGACCACGTCGTCCTCGATCGACCTGTCCTGGAACGCGGTGTCCGGCGCGACCGGCTACACCGTCTACAAGGACGGCGTGAAGGCGACCACCTCCACCGGGACCTCGGCGACCGTCACCGGGCTCTCCGCCGACACGGCGTACCAGTTCGCGGTGTCCGCCACCAACGCGGCCGGTGAGTCGGTGAAGTCCGCGACCGTCAGCGGCCGCACCGCCAAGTCCGGTTCCACCAACCCGAACCCGGGCACCTCGGTCCCGAAGCACGCGGTCACCGGCTACTGGCAGAACTTCAACAACGGCGCGACCGTCCAGAAGCTCAGCGACGTGCCCGCGAACTACGACATCATCGCGGTCTCCTTCGCCGACGCGACGACCACGCCGGGTGCGGTCACCTTCAACCTGGACTCGGCGGGCCTGAACGGCTACACCGTCGACCAGTTCAAGGCCGACATCAAGGCGAAGCAGGCGGCCGGCAAGAACGTCATCATCTCGGTCGGCGGTGAGAAGGGCTCGGTCTCGGTCAACAGCGACGCGTCCGCGACCAACTTCGCCAACTCCGTCTACTCGCTCATCCAGGAGTACGGCTTCAACGGCGTCGACATCGACCTGGAGAACGGCCTCAACTCCACGTACATGACTAAGGCGCTGCGTTCGCTGTCGCAGAAGGCGGGCTCCGGCCTCGTCATCACCATGGCCCCGCAGACCATCGACATGCAGTCCACCGCGGGCGAGTACTTCAAGACGGCGCTCAACATCAAGGACATCCTGACCGTCGTCAACATGCAGTACTACAACAGCGGTTCGATGCTCGGCTGCGACGGCAAGGTCTACTCGCAGGGCTCGGTGGACTTCCTCACCGCGCTCGCCTGCATCCAGCTGGAGGGCGGCCTCGACCCGTCGCAGGTCGGCCTCGGCGTCCCCGCCTCCACCCGGGGCGCAGGCAGCGGCTACGTCGCCCCGTCGGTCGTGAACGCGGCGCTCGACTGCCTCGCCAAGGGGACGAGCTGCGGCAGCTTCAAGCCGTCGAGGACCTACCCGGGTCTGCGCGGCGCGATGACCTGGTCCACCAACTGGGACGCGACGGCCGGCAACGCCTGGTCGAACGCGGTCGGCCCGCACGTCCACGGCCTCCCGTAGAACCACACCCCGGAACCAGCAGCGCCGCCGCTCCCCCGGCGGCGCTGCTGCGTGTACGGGACACCTCGGCGCAGCACGCCGACGCGCGGCTTCGGTACCGGTAACGCAACAGTCGTGTACGGGAGTCGCCCCGTCTCATGGCTGTCGGCGCCGGTACGTGGCACCGTTGTGAGGCGCGGTGCTGGGCGACGGGGGGACTGACATGGCCGGGGCGCGGATCGATGCGCTGGGCGGGGACGATCCGGTGACGCTCGGACCGTACCGGTTACTCGGGCGGCTGGCGTCCGGCGGCATGGGGCGGATCTATCTGGCCCGGGCCGGCGGCCGGGGACTCGTCGCCGTGAAGACGCTGCTCGCGGAGGGCCGGGTCAGCGACACCGACCGGCGGCGCTTCGCCCGCGAGGTGACGGTCGCCCAGCGGGTGGACAGCGCCTACACCGCGCGCGTACGGGACGCCGATCCGGACGCCGAGCGGCCCTGGATGGCCATCGACTACATCGCCGCCCCGCCGCTCTCCGAACTGGTCCGCTCCTGCGGGGTACTGCCCGCCTCGGCCGTACGGTGGATCGCGGCCGGCACCGCCCAGGCCCTGGTCACCCTGCACGGTGAGGGGATCGTCCACCGCGACGTGAAGCCGCAGAACGTGCTGCTGCCGCTGGACGGGCCCCGGGTCATCGACTTCGGCATCTCCCACGCCAGCGACCTCACCCTGACCGGCCTCACGCTGGGCACGATCGCCTTCACCTCGCCGGAGCAGGCGCGCGGCGAGGAGTCCACCGCCGCGTCCGACGTGTACTCGCTGGGCGCCACGCTCTTCCTGCTCGCCACCGGCCGGACGCCCTACCGCGCGGACGGCGACACCCTGCGGCTGCTGGCCCGGGTGCAGCGCGGCGAGCTCGACCTGACCGGCCTGCCCAAGGAGCTGGTCGCGACGATCCGCCCGTGCCTGGCCGCCCAGCCCCGGCACCGGCCCACCCCCGCCGAGCTGCTCGCCCGCTTCCGGGAGCAGCAGGCAGGGCTGCCAATGACGACGAGCGGCACCCGGTGGCTGCCGCCGCGCTGGACGGCGCTGATCGGCGCGTACGCGGACCAGGGGCTGGAATGGGCGGGGGGCCGCGCACCGGACGGCCCGTCGCACGCCCCGACGGTCACCCAGCGCACGCGCGCCGTACCGAAGCCGCCCCCGACCCTGGTGTACTCGCCGCAGCGGCAGGCCCGGGCCGACCGGGACCGCACGCGCCGCGAGATGGCGGCCCTCGCGCAGCTGGCCGAGCGCCAGCGCGCCGAACGGGAACAGTCGGAGCGCGAGGAGGCCGACCGCCTCGCCCGGCTGCGGGCCGAGCAGGAGGAACGGGAGCGCGCCGACTCCGCCCGCCGGGCCGAACGCGAGCGCGTGGAGGCGGCCCGCCGCGAGGCCGCCCGGCAGGAGGCGGCCCGGCGCGAGGCGGCCCGCGTGGAGGCCGAGCGCGCCGCCCGGGCCCGTGCCGCCCAGGAACGCGCCGACCGCGAACGGGCCGAGCGGGAACGTGCGGCCAGGCAGCGTGCCGAGGCGGCCCGCCGACGGGCCGAGCGGGAACGCGCCGAGCGGGCCAGGACCACCTCGCCCACCCCGGCCCCCCGGCCCGCGCGCACCGGCTCGTCGTCGGGTGCCTCCGCCCTGGGCTGGCTGCTCGCCCTGGTCGCCGTGGCCGGGCTGCTGACGTGGCAGCCGTGGGAGAAGGCGGGCGGCGGCGGTTCGGCGTCGGGCGGCAGCGCGTCCGGTTCCGTCACCTCGGGCAGCAGCCTCGACACGCACACCGACGACAGCACGGGCGCCGACACGGACTCCGGGAGCGGCGGCTCGACGGACGACGACTCGGACGACCCGACGCCGACACCCTCACCGACCCCGACCCCGACCCCGACACCCACGCCCACGCCCACACCGAAGCCCACCATGGACGCCGTGGACCGGGCGTTCGCCGCCGTGCACGCGGGCGACTGCCTCAACGTCTACAACGACGGCCACGACAACATGAGCGCCGACCGCCCGATCCGGGTGAACTGCGGTGCCTCGAACGCGTACATGCACGTCAACCGCGTCAGCACCCGCACCGGCGCCGCCGGCTCCTGCGACACGGGGGCGGGCTTCACCTGGTGGAGGCGGCCGGGCGACGACGGGGTCACGCGGACGCTGTGCCTGGACCGGTTGTACCGGGCGGGCCAGTGCTTCCCGGCCGACGTCACCGGGGAGACCACCGCGGACCTGACGGTGGTGTGGCGCTGCAACGCGTCGAAGGTGCATTCCAGGGACTTGCGGGACCAGCCGCGCCGGATGCCGAGCAGGTAGTACGCGAGCAGCAGCGCGATCGTCAGGGCGACGAAGGGGTTCCCGAAGAACTCGATGACCGAGCGGCCCGTCGAGGGGTCCATCGCGATCGAGGAGAACGTGGCGGCGAGGATCAGGATCAGCGGGGTGCCGATGATGGCGAGCACGGTCGAGAGCGCGACCGGCTCCTCGCGCGGGGTGACCCCGGCGGCCCGCTGCTCGGCGACGACGGCGGCCTTGGCCTCCTCGGCCGCTTCCACCATGTCCTGCGGAACGTCCACGAAGATCCGCTTGCCGATCCAGGCGGCGTAGCCCCAGGCGGCGAGCACGGACGGGATGCCGACGAGGGCGCCCATGAGGATGACCCAGCCGAGCGAGACGTGGAAGAGACCGGCTGCGGCGACCGGGCCGGGGTGCGGCGGCAGGAACGCGTGGGTCATGGACAGGCCCGCGAGCAGCGGCATCGAGTAGAGCAGAATCGATTTGCCGGACCGCTTGGCGGCGGCGTAGACGATCGGCGCGAGGACGAAGATGCCGACGTCGAAGAAGACCGGGATACCGAAGATCAGACCGGTCAGGCCCATCGCGAGCGGGGCGCGCTTCTCGCCGAAGAGCCGCAGCAGCCGGGCGCTCAGCACCTCGGCGCCGCCGGAGACCTCCAGGATCGCGCCGAGCATCGTGCCGAGGCCGATGATGATCGCGACATGACCGAGGATGCCGCCCATGCCGGATTCGATGACGGAGACGGCGGCGGACTTCTGCACGGTGCCGAAGAGTTCGGTGACCGAGAGCCCCGCGCCCAGGCCGACGGCTATGGAGACCGCGAGCAGCGCGACGAACGGCTGGAGCCTGACCTTGATGATCAGGAAGAGGAGGAGCGCGATGCCGAGGGCGGCGACGGTCAGCAGACCGGGCGTGCCGTCGATCAGGAGGAGGAGTCCACCGGTGTGGGGTGGCGTCTCGGCGGGGGCGGGACCTGCGGCGAACTGCATGGGTAACTCCGTTGTTGATCCATGTTCTTGGGCAGGGGGGACCGCGGCACGGCGCGAATGGTGTGCGCGCCGTGCCGGGCGGGGTGCGGATTACGGGGATGACTCAGCCCAGGACCGCGAGGGCGTCGATCTCGATGAGGAGGCCCTTGGGCAGGCCGACGTAGACCGTGGTGCGCGCGGCCGGCGCCTCCTTGAGGTTCTGCTCGCCGAAGTAGGTGTTGTAGATCTCGTTCATCTCGGCGAAGTGGTCCACGTCCGTGAGGTAGACGCGCATCATCATCACGTCGTCCCAGCTCGCGCCGCCCTCCTCCAGGATCGCCTTGACGTTGGCGAAGGTCTGGAGGGTCTGCTCGCGCAGGGTGGGGCCGGCCGGGGTGGGCGCCTGGCCCTCGACGGCGGGCAGGAAGCCGACCTGGCCGGCGACCTGGAGGATGTTGCCCTTGCGCACGCCGTGCGAGAACTTCGCCGGCGGGGTGGTGTGGGTGCTGGGGGTGAGGGCGGTCTTGTCGGTCATCGCTGATCAGACTTTCTTGGGTCGGTTGCTGCCGGAGTACTCCCGGCTGATGGTGTCGGCGGTCCGACGGACCAGGGGGAGCAGGGTGAGGAGTTCCTCGGCCGTGACGACCACGTTCGGCGCGGAGACCGACATCGCGGCGACGACGCGCCCGTCGGCGCCGCGAATGGGGGCGCCGACGCAGTTGATGGACTCCTCGTGGCCGCCGAGGTCGGTGGCCCAGCCCTGTTCGCGTACGGCGGCGAGCTCCTTGAGGAACGCGGCCGCGCCGGGCGTCGAACGGGGCGTGTACATGGGGTAGTCGAGCTTGTCGGCGACGGACCGGCGCTCGGCCTCGCTCAGGTCGGCGAGCAGCAGCTTGGCCACGGCCGCGACGGTGATCGCGACGGGCTTGCCGATCCGCGAGTACATGCGGACCGGGTAGCGGCTCTCGACCTTGTCGATGTAGAGGACCTCGTTCTCCTCGTACACGGCGAGGTGGACGGTGTGCCCGCAGTTCTGGTTCAGCTCGACGAGGTGCGGGTGGGCGATCTCCCGTACGTCGAGGTTCTCGACGGCCTCCTGCGCCAGCGCGAACAGCCGGGCGCCGAGGCGGTAGCGCTGGTCCTGCTGCCGGTAGACGAGCCCGTGTTCGTGCAGCGTACGGAGCAGGCGCAGCGCGGTGGACTTGTGGACGCCGAGCCGCTCGGCGACCTGCCCGAGGTCGGCGGGCCCCTGGGCGAGGAGCGGCAGGATGCTGAGCGCCCGGTCGACGGTCTGACTCATGTCGTACGTACCTCCGTGTCGTCCCCCGTCCACCCGGGGCCGAGACGCAGTCTCCCCCACGCGTCGTCGTCCAGTGCCGCGAGCCGGTCGGCGTACGCGCGGGCGGGGGGTTCGGTGAGGTCGCCGGGGACGGTGAGGACCGCGGCGGCCATGAGGTGGCCGTGCCGGGCGCGGTCGCGGACGGGGAGTCCGCGGAGGGTGGCGGAGAGGAACCCGGCGGCGAAGGCGTCGCCGGCGCCGACGGGGGCGACGACGTCGACGTGTAGTGCGGGGACGTGGGTGACCTCTTCAGCCCCGCCGGCGTTGGAGGCGCGGGGTCCGGGGCGGAGCCCCGGTTCATGGGAGAACACCGTCACACCGTCGGCGCCGCGCTTCACCACGACCACCCCCGGCTCCGGCAGCGCCTCCCGGATCGCGGCGGCGCCCACGACCCCCCACGCCTCCTCCGCCTCGTCCTCCCCCACGAACACCACATCCGCCCGCCGCGCCAGGTCGAGCAGCACCCCGGCCGGCTCCCCCCGCCACAGCCCGGGCCGGAAGTTCACGTCGAAGGAGATCAGGGGCCGCCCCTCCCGGGGAGCGGTCAGCTCGTGGAGCAGCGCCAGGCAGTCGGCGGACAGCGCGGCGGTGATGCCGGACAGGTGCAGGACGCGCCCGGCGGGCAGCCCGTCGCACGGCACGGTCGCGGGCGACATCGCGGAGGCCGCGGACCCGGCCCGGTAGTAGGCCACCTCGTGGACGTCCGTGGCCCGGTCCGTGGCCGTGCGGAAGTAGATCCCGGTCGGGCGCGAGGGGTCGCGCCGTACGAAGGAGGTGTCCACGCCGTACGCGGCGACCGCCTCCACGAGGTGGTCGCCGAAGCCGTCCGCGCCGACCCGGCTCACCCAGGCCGTCCGGTGCCCGGCCGCCGCGAGGGCGCAGGCCACATTGGATTCGGCACCGCCGATCCCGCGGGCGAAGGACGGTACGTCGGCGAGGCGCCCCGGCCGTGAGGGCAGGAACGTCACCATGGACTCACCGAGGCACACGACGTCGGCGGGCGTGGTTCCGGACACGCGGGGCTCCTCAGCAGTCGGACGGCGGCACCGGCACTCACCATTGACCGGGCGTCGGCTCGGATGTTAGACAGCCCTGAGCGATATACGCAATGGGTGTTGCACATGTTGCAATCACATCGCCGACCGGACCCGCACCGAGGAGACCCCCATGGCCGCCGCGCACCACGTGACCGCTCTCGCCGACGAACCGGTCGACCACCGGTTCAAGGGCCTCCCGCCCGACGCCGGGGGCCTGACCGTCGGCGCCCTGGCCGCCGAGCGCCGCAACCTCTTCGACGGCGGGTTCACGACCCCCGTGCTCGCCCTGTCCGCCGAGAACGTGGAGCACAACCTCGCGCTCCTGGAGACGTACGCGGAGCGCCACGGCCTCGCGTTCGCCCCGCACGGCAAGACCTCGATGTCCCCGCAGCTCTTCGCCCGCCAGCTGGAGCACGGCGCGTGGGGCATCACGGCCGCCGTCCCCCACCAGGCCCGGGTCTACCGGGCGTTCGGGATCGGCCGGATCTTCCTCGCCAACGAGCTGGTCGACGCCGCCGCGCTGCGCTGGCTCGCGGGCGAGCTGGACGCCGACCCGGACTTCTCCTTCGTCTGCTACGTGGACTCCGTGCGCGGGGTCGAGCTGATGGACGAGGCCCTGCGTGCGGCGGGCGCCTCCCGCCCGGTCGACGTGGTGGTGGAGCTGGGCGCGGGCGAGGGCGCGCGCACCGGCGCCAGGACCGAGGCGGACTGCGCCGCCGTGGCCGACGCGGTGGCCGCGGCGCCGGCCCTGCGCCTGGTCGGCGTGGCGGGGTACGAGGGCGAGGTGCCGGAGGCGTCCGGCGACCGGGTCCGGGCCTGGCTGCGCCGGCTCGTCGCGCTCGCGGCGGACTTCGACGCGGCGGGCCGCTTCGGCGCGCTGGGGGCCGGCGAGCGCATCATGATCAGCGCGGGCGGCAGCGCGTGGTTCGACGCGGTGGCGGACGTGTTCGCCGAGATCCCGGAGCTCTCCGCGCCCGTGCTCAAGCTGCTGCGCTCGGGGGCGTACGTCTCCCACGACGACGGGCACTACCGCCACCTCACCCCGTTCAACCGCGTCCCGGAGGAGGGCGCGCTGCAGCCCGCGTTCCGGCTGTGGGCGCAGGTGGTGTCGCGCCCGTCCGCCGGGCAGGCGTTCCTCAACGCGGGCAAGCGGGACGCGGCGTACGACCTGGACCTGCCCGAGGCCCAGGTGGTGCGCTCGGGCCGGGACGGCTCGGTGCGCCCCGCCGAGGGGATCACCGTCACGGGCCTGTCCGACCAGCACACCTGGGTCCGCACGGACGACGGCGCCCGGCTTGAGGTCGGGGACTGGGTGGGCATGGGCCTGTCCCACCCCTGCACCAGCTTCGACAAGTGGCAGCTGATCCCGCTCGTGGAGGCGGACGGCACGGTCACGGACTTCGTCCGCACGTTCTTCTGAGCATTTCGAGCCCCTCCGGCTTCTGATCACTTCAAGCCCCTCCGGCGACAGAGGAGCGGGGGTCCGGGGCGGAGCCCCCGCTCCCGGACCCCGAAAGGCACCCATGGACCTCGTCATCCGCGACGCGACCGTCATCGACGGCACCGCCACCCCCTCCTACCGCGCCGACGTGGCCGTCACCGACGGCCGCATCGCGGAGATCCACCCCGAGGACTCCCCCGGCCCCCGCCCCGCGGGGAAGCGCACGGTGGACGCCGACGGCCTCGCCCTCTCCCCCGGCTTCATCGACATGCACGCCCACAGCGACCTGGCGCTGCTGCGCGACCCGGACCACAGTGCGAAGGCCGCCCAGGGCGTCACCCTGGAAGTCCTCGGCCAGGACGGCCTGTCGTACGCGCCCGTGGACGACCGCACGCTCGCCCAGGTCCGCCGCTCCATCTCCGGGTGGAACGGCGACGGCGAGGACATCGACTTCGACTGGCGCACCGTGGGCGGCTACCTGGACCGCCTGGACCGCCAGGGCATCGCGGTCAACGCGGCCTACCTCATCCCGCAGGGCACGGTCCGGATGTACGCGGTCGGCTGGGACGACCGGCCCGCGACCGCCGCCGAACTGGACCGGATGCGCCAACTCGTCGACCAGGGCATGCGCGAGGGCGCGGTCGGCATGTCCTCGGGCCTCACCTACACGCCCGGCATGTACGCGGACGACGCCGAACTCACCGAGCTGTGCCGGGTGGTGGCCGCCCACGGCGGCTACTACTGCCCGCACCACCGGTCGTACGGGGCCGGCGCCCTGGAGGCGTACGAGGAGATGGTGCGGCTCACCCGCAGCGCGGGCTGTTCCCTGCACCTGGCCCACGCGACCATGAACTTCGGGGTCAACGAGGGCCGCGCCCCCGACCTCCTCGCCCTCCTGGACGACGCGCTCGACGCGGGCGCCGACATCTCCCTCGACACCTACCCGTACACCCCCGGCTGCACGACCCTCGTCGCGATGCTGCCCAGCTGGGCGAGCGAGGGCGGCCCCGAGGCGGTCCTGGCCCGGCTGGCCGACGCGGAGACGGCCGCCCGCATCCGCCACGACCTGGAGGTGGTCGGGTCGGACGGCTGCCACGGGGTGCCGATCGAGTGGGAGACCATCGAGATCTCCGGCACCGGCGAACCCGCGCTCGCCGGGTACGTCGGCCGTACGGTGGCCGGGTCCGCGGCGCTGCGGGGCGAGGAGCCCTGGGTGACCGCGCGGCGGCTGCTGGTGGAGGACCGGCTCGGCACGACGATCCTCCAGCACGTGGGCCACGAGGAGAACGTCCGGCAGATCATGCGCCACCGCGTGCACACCGGCGGCAGCGACGGCATCCTCCAGGGCGACAAGCCGCACCCCCGGGCGTACGGCACCTTTCCCCACTACCTGGGCCGTTACGCACGCGAGTTGGGCATCCTCTCCCTGGAGGAGTGCGTCGCCCACCTCACGTCCCGCCCGGCGGCCCGGCTGCGCCTCCCCGACCGGGGCCTCGTACGCGAGGGCTACCGCGCCGACCTGGTCCTCTTCGACCCGGCGACGGTCGCGGCGGGCTCGACGTTCGAGGAGCCGCGCGTCCTGCCGTACGGCATCCCGCACGTGCTGATCGACGGCCGCTTCGTCATCGAGGACGGCAGGCGCACTCAGGTGCTGGCGGGCCGTGCGGTGCGCTCGGCGGGAGGCGCAGTGTAGTTTCTCCGGCCGCCGCCAGGGCAACCGGGAGTCATGAATATCTCTGCGACAGCCTCGAAGGGCCAGGGAAAGGCCCGGCAGGCGGGAAACAGCACAGCTGTGGAGGCGGCCGGCCGTGCGGGGTTCGTGGCACGCGGGGTCATCTACTTCCTGGTCGGCTTCCTCGCCCTGCGCATCGCGTTCAACGGCGGCGACAGCGACGGCAAGGGCGGCGGCGGCAAGCAGGCGGACCGGGGCGGGGCTCTCGCGGAGATCGCGCAGAAGCCCTTCGGCCACGTCCTGCTGTGGGTCCTGGGCATCGCGCTCGTGGGCATGGCCCTGTGGCGGCTGTCCGAGGCGGCCTTCGGCGCTGCCGGCCCGGACGGGCACAAGGCCACCAAGCGGGTGGCCTCCGGCGGACGGGCCGTCTTCTACGGCTTCGTCGCCTACTCGGTCCTGTCGTTCGCGGCCGGTGACAAGGGCAGCGGCAGCGGCAAGGGCGACGCCCGCTCCCAGGACGTCACGGCCCGGGTGCTGGACCTGCCGGGCGGGCGCTGGCTGGTGGGCGCGGCCGGGGTGGGCATCGCCTGCGCGGGCCTGTGGATCGCGGGCCGCGCGGCGCTGCGCAAGTTCCACAAGCACCTGCGGATGGACGACATGTCTCCGGTCATGCGGCGGGCCGTGGACACCACGGGGATCTTCGGCGGTGTCAGCCGCGGGCTCGTCTTCGCGGTCGCGGGAGGTTTCGCGGTGTCGGCCGCGGTGAAGGCGCGCTCCGGTGAGGCCAGGGGCATGGACGACACCCTGCGGTCCTTCAGCGCCACCCCGGCCGGCCCGTGGCTGCTGGCCCTGATAGCCGTCGGCCTGGTCGCCTTCGGCCTCTTCTCCCTCGCCAACGCCCGGTGGCGCAAGATCTGAACCGCGTGACGCACGACGAAGGGGCGGGGCCGCGAGGGCCCCGCCCCTTCTCATGTGCCGACGGTCACGGCTTGGGCAGCGTGCATCCCGAGCGGTTCAGGTCGAAGACGTTGCCGGTGCCGATGCACGCGGCGATGCCGTAGGTCTCCTGGGCGTAGTTGATGCCCTGGCGGACCGTCACCTGCCCGTTCTCGTCGACCTCGCACGGGTTGTTGTCCGTGCAGCGCTGACCGTCCTCGTTACCGGTGTTGTTGACGGCGACGACCTTGCCGGTGGCGTTGTCGATCACCGGCGAGCCGGAGGTCCCGCCGATGGTCTGGCAGGCGGAGGTGTAGCGGACCGAGTCCTTCCAGGTCCAGTTCCCCTCCTTGAGGCGGTAGACGAACCCGTCGACGTTGCAGCTGTACAGGCGCTTCCAGTACCCGGACGCGACGGTGATCGCGGTGCCCTGGACGGGGTGCGTGGTGCTCAGCTCCAGCGCCTTGATGCCGTAGCGGCTCTCGATCTGGGCGTACGTGGAGGTGAGCTGGTACACCGAGATGTCGGTGTCCGTCATCGTCCCGTACGCGATCTTGCTGGCCCGGACCGTGCCGACACCGCTGCCCGAGGCGTTGAGCAGGGTGAAGCTGCGGCTGGAGGAGCGGTTGAACACGACCGCGCCGGGGGCCGGGAAGCCTGTCTCCAGGCAGTGCCCGTTGGACAGCACGAGAGCGGGGTCGCTCTGCTGCGAGGCGGGCGTGCGGACGACCGAGCCGGAGCAGTTGCTGAGCGCAACGGTCCCGGCGAAGTTGACCGCCTTGGCCCGTATCTCCTTCTCGGCCTTGACCGCAGTGCGACCGGTCGGAGCCGCGGCTCCGACCGTGTCTGCCGGTGCCGCGCCGTGGCTCGTGGCCGCGGTCGCGGGGGCGATGCCCGCTCCGAGGAGCAGCACCGCGAAGAGTGCACCGACGAGAGGCTTTTTCATGTGGGGGTCCCCTCTTGTGACTGAACAGAGCGCGACTGGCCTCTGCGACCGAAGTTTCTTCGGTTTGACATGCGCATGTTGGCGTACGAAGAGGGGGCGCACAAGGGGCGGATTCCGGCCGCTCGTTCAGGTCACCAGGCCCTGGCGGTAGGCGTAGACCACGGCTTGGACGCGGTCGCGGAGCCCGAGCTTGGCGAGGATGCGCGAGACGAACGTCTTCACGGTCTCCTGACTGATCAGGAGCGCGGCCGCGATCTCGCTGTTGGAGAAGCCGTCCGCGATGAGGCGCAGGACCTCCAGTTCGCGCGGGGTCAGCGGGAGGTCGGACGAGGTGTCCCCGGTGGGGCGGATCCGGGCGGCGTACCGGCCGACCAGCCGGCGCGTGACCTCCGGATCGATCAGCGCCTGGCCCGCGTGCACGGTCCGGATGCCGTGCAGCAACTGGGCCGGCGGGGCGTCCTTGAGCAGGAACCCGCTCGCCCCGGCCCGCAGCGCCTCGTACACGTACTCGTCCAGGTTGAAGGTGGTCACCACGAGCACTTTGGCGGGCCGCTCCACGCCCGCCCCCGCCAGCAGGCGGGTCGCCTCGATGCCGTCGAGCTCCGGCATGCGGATGTCCATCACCACGACGTCCGGGTGCAGCCGCCCGGCCATCTCGACGGCGGTCCGCCCGTCCCCGCACTCGCCCGCCGCCTCCAGGTCGGGCTGGGCGTCGATGATCGTGGCCAGGCCGGTGCGGACGAGCACCTGGTCGTCGCAGACGAGGACCCGGACCGGTGCGGTCACCGCGCGCTCCCCGAGGGTATGCGTGCCCGCACGACGAAGCCGCCGTCCGGTCCGGGCTCCGCGCTGAACTCGCCGCCGAGGAGGCCGACCCGCTCACGCAGCCCGGCCAGCCCCCGCCCACTGCCCGCGGGCACCTCGGCGCGCCCGCCCGAACCGTCCGTGTCGACCGCCACGGCGATCTCTCCTCCCCCGTGCCGCACGAGCACCGAAATCCGTCCCCCCTGGGCGTACTTGAGCGCATTCGTCAGCGCCTCCTGCACCACACGGTAGGCCACGAGATCGGCGCTCCCGGCGGACTCGGCGGGGGAGCCCTCTTCGCTGAAGTCCACGTCCTGTCCCGCCCGCCGCGCCTGCTCGACCAGGCCCCGGATGCGGCCGGCGGACGGCTCCCGGGCCCCGGCGCCGTGGCCCGGGTCGAGCAGGTCGAGCAGGTGGCGCAGGTCGCTGACGGCCCGCCGCCCGGTGTCGGTGACGCTGCTCAGGGCGCCGTCGAGCCGGTCTGGCGCTGCGGTCAGATAGCGGGCCGCCTCGGCCTGGACGATCATCGCCGTCACGTGATGGGTCACCACGTCGTGCAACTCCCGTGCAATCCGGGCCCTTTCGGCGCTACGGCTCTCTTCCGCGACCCGGATCCGCCGGTCGGCCTCGGCGGCCCGGGTCGCACGCAGCCACGCCCCGACGCCCCAGACGAGGGCGAGCACCAGGTAGAACGTCAGGAACTCGTCCACCGGTTCGGTGCCGTACCGGTGCAGGGCGAGCGCCAGCGGCACGTACGCGGCGGTCAGGGCGAGCGCGACGGCACGGCGGTGACGGTCCAGATGGGCCCCCGCGCTCAGCACCGCGAAGGGCAGCGCGGTCCCGGCGACCAAGTGGTAGCCGCCCAGTTGGTCGACGGCGAAGCCCAGCGAGACCAGGGCCAGGCAGATCACCGGCCACCGCCGTCGCAGGGCGAGCGACAGGCTCTCCAGCACGGCGGCCACCGCGGCCAGCATGTCGAACGGACGCTCCGCCACGGCGCCCAGCTGCGTCCCGTGCCGGTGAAGAGCCGGAATGAGCGACAGGACGAGGAGGAGCAGCCCGAACGGCAGGTCGCGAACGGTGGGGTCGAGCCGCTGCCACCGCGCCGGACGGCGGACGGCAGTGCCCAACCGCCGCCATCGGGCCGGCAGTTCGCGAGGACTGATCACCGGGGCACTGTAGTGGCGGCCGGGGCCGGGGCGGGGCGCCGTCCGCCACGCGGCACCAGATGGCCGCGCCGGCGGGCCAGCCACAGGAACGCGAGCGTCACGAGGATCCCGAAGACCACGGAGTACACACTCGCCTCCGGGCCGAAGTCGCCGCCGGTGAGCAGCTCGGAGCCGGTGGCCGTCGAGTCCAGAAGACCCTGCGAGGCGCCGTTGCCCGAGACCTCCGAGCTGTAGATTCCCGCCGCGGCGAAGTTCCAGGCGAAGTGCAGGCCGATGGGCAGCCACAGACTGCGGGTGGCGGCGTACGCGGCGCCGAGCATGCCGCCCGCCTCGATCGCGATGGCGAGCGCGCCCCACAGGTTCGCGTCCGGGTTGGCCAGGTGCATCAGCCCGAACAGCAACCCGGTCGACGTCAGCGCGATCCAGGTCCCCGCGCGCTCCTCGACGATCCGGAACAGCACGCCGCGGAAGACCACTTCCTCGGTGACGGCGGCAGCGGCCATGAAGCCGACGAACCCGACCGCTCCCGTGACCGACCCCAGGCCGTTCACCTCGTAGTCCCCGAGGAGGGCAAGGTTCGCGACGACCGCCGTGAACAGCACCGACCCGATGAGCGCACCGCGCCCCAGGGCCGACGGCGCACCCTCCCGGGCCAGCTCGGTGACCCGGCGGCGCTCGGTGCGCCCCACCACCCACCGGTAGGCGACGACGGCGAGCACCGCCGTCACCAGGCCGGTCACGAGCGTGAGCCACGGATTGCCGTCCACCGCGCTGACGCACTGACCGCCGATCGCCCAGACCGCCACGACGGCGAGAAGCTGCCACACCACTCTCATGAGTCCCCCTCGGAAGTGCCCGCGGCGACCTGCCGCGGCTACCCCTGAACGCTATGAACGTCCGGCGCCGAAAGCGTCACCGCTGGGTGGACACCTGCGCGTAGCTCGCACGGGGGACAACGCGGGCCGACTAGGGTTTCGGCACCGCCGCCGCCTCCCGCGACAGCTGCACGGCCTGCCGCAGGCTCAGCCCCGGCTCGGCCTGGCGCAGCGCCTTGACCGCCGCCACCGCGTCGAGGGGCCCGGCGTACCCGCCCGACGTGATCCGCCGCGCGGCCCACCGCCCCCGGAGCTCCGCGTCCGGGACCCCGGTCCGCGCCTCGGCCAGCGCGAGGGCCCGCTCCAGGCCGGGGCGTTCCGTCTCGCCCGCCCGCGCCAGCTCCTCCCGCAGCGCGGCGACGACGGCGTCCGAGTCGCGCACCACGATCACGGCCATGTCCTTCTTCCCGTTTCCGATCATGTCCCGACCCTGCCCCGAAACGGTCCGGCGCTCACCGGTATTGAGCTGCTTCAGAGGTACGCGGGGACCAGGACCGATGGACGATGCCCGCCCCGTGCCGCGGGCGGAGGCGGCGGACCGGGGTCGGCGCCGCGCTGCGGGCCCGTACACGGGCCGACGGGTGGGAAGGGCAGCGTCCCGCACGACGGCGGCGCCCCGGAGAAGCGCACCCCCGCGGACACCACCACTCCGTGGCGCATCTCACCCGTCCCCGTCCGTCACACCGCCGCGCCACCCCATTCCAAGCCGCACGCCGCCCGCGACCGGGGTTCCCACGGTTCGCGGAAGGCGGGTGCATGGCGATGAAAGCCCGCACTGACGTGCACCCCTACCCGGCCGGGCCAACCGGCGGGCAAAGCCCGGGCGGGCCGTGAAACACAGTCGTAAGCTCGCTGACATGCAGGTCATCCAGTCCACCAAGCTCGCCAACGTCTGCTACGAGATCCGCGGACCCGTGCTGGAGGAGGCGATGCGGCTGGAGGCGGCCGGACATCGCATCCTCAAGCTGAACACCGGCAACCCCGCCGCGTTCGGCTTCGAGTGCCCGCCCGAGATCCTCGAGGACATCCTGCGCAACCTCTCCGGGGCGCACGGCTACGGCGACGCGAAGGGGCTGTTGTCCGCGCGCCGCGCGGTGATGCAGCACTACCAGACCAAGGGCATCGACCTGGACGTCGAGGACGTCTACCTGGGCAACGGCGTCTCGGAGCTGATCCAGATGTCGATGCAGGCGCTGCTCGACGACGGCGACGAGGTGCTGGTCCCGGCCCCGGACTACCCGCTGTGGACGGCCTCGGTCTCGCTGGCCGGCGGCACGGCCGTGCACTACCGCTGCGACGAGCAGTCCGACTGGATGCCCGACCTCGCCGACATCGAGCGGAAGATCACCGACCGCACCAAGGCGATGGTGATCATCAACCCGAACAACCCGACGGGTGCCGTCTACGACGACGAGATGCTGCGCGGGCTGACGGAGATCGCCCGCCGGCACAACCTGGTCGTCTGCTCCGACGAGATCTACGACCGCATCCTGTACGACGGCGCCACGCACACCCCCACCGCGACGATCGCCCCCGACCTGATGGTGCTCACCTTCAACGGGCTGTCGAAGAACTACCGGGTCGCCGGATACCGCTCGGGCTGGATGGCCGTCTGCGGGCCGAAGGCGCACGCCTCCTCGTACATCGAGGGGCTGACGATCCTGGCCAACATGCGGCTGTGCGCCAACATGCCCTCGCAGCACGCCGTGGCCACCGCCCTCGGCGGCCGGCAGTCGATCAACGACCTGGTGCTGCCGGGCGGCCGCATCCTGGAGCAGCGCGACGCGGCGTACGACCTGCTGACGCAGATCCCGGGTGTGACCTGCGTGAAGCCGAAGGGGGCGCTCTACCTCTTCCCCCGGCTCGACCCCAAGGTGTACAAGATCAAGGACGACCGCCAGATGGTCCTGGACCTGCTGCGGGCCGAGAAGATCATGGTGGTGCAGGGCACGGGCTTCAACTGGCCGGATCCCGACCATTTCCGCGTGGTGACGCTGCCCTCGACGGAGGACCTGACGGACGCGATCGGCCGGATCGCCCGCTTCCTGGACGGCTACAGCCAGGTGTAGCCGTACCGCCCCTCAGCCTTTTCTCGAAGATGGATAACTTTAGACTGAATCCAAGCTAGGATGGTTCTCACAGCACCACCAGGAGGCCATCCATGTACGAACCGATCCGCACCAAATCGGTCCACACACCGGCCGACCCCGCCGGCGACTTCCCGCACCGCACCCGCGAGGAGGAGCTGGACATCCAGCTCGCCGGACACCTGGCCGCCCTGCTCGCGGTCACCGACGAGCTGGGGCTCGGCGAGGCGGGCGACCGCATCGCCGGGCAGGTGGCCAGGCTGCGCGGTGCCCCGCCCGTCCGGCACGCCGGACTGAGCGACGCGCCCGCGACCGCCCTCCACCGCCGCGCCCACGCCCTCGCGGGCCGGGCCCTGGTGGTGGCGGCCTCGCGCGCCGACACGGCGGTCGCGATCCTGTCGGCCGAGCGCATGGACGCCCACACCGAGGCGCTCTCGGCCGACGCCCGCACGCCGCTGGTCGGCGCCCACTGACGGCCCCGGTCCACGCGCCCTCTGGGCGCGTGGACCGGGTGCCACCCAGGCCTCACGGGCCGCGCGAAGGCTCCTCCCGGGCCGCGCGTGTCGACTCGAAGGTCACGTCCCCGAGCTCACACTCGGCGGCGCCCCCCACCGGAACCGGACCGGTGACCCGCCCGGACGCCGTGGCGTCCACCGCCAGGTCGGCCACAGTGACACCGCCCTCCCCCGCGTCCACCCCGCGTCCCTTGCCGCTCCGCACATCCCTGAACACGACGTGCACGACGTAGGTCCCGCGCCGCGCCGCCTCACTCGTGACCCGTACGCCCGCCATCGGGCGGCCCGTCGCCCCGTCCCGGCCGCAGGAGGTGACGGTGACGTCCTCGTCCGGAAACCGCAGGCTCTCGTGGGCCTCGCCGGATGCCCGGATGTACGCGCCCAGGGTGCCGACCAGGCCCGCGATCAGCGCGCTCACGGTGACCAGAACCAGCGTCCAGCCGTGCGTACGGCGCCCGCCGAAGAGGGGCGGCCCGCCCTGCGACGTGTTCGGGTACGGCGGATACTGCATGCCGAGCGGCCCCCTCCGCTGCCGCGCGCCGGCGGCACGACCGGGCCAACCGTACGGCGGCGCGCATCACCCCTGCGGCTCCGCAGGGTCACAACACGACTACGAACGCGGCGGGCGGGCAGGCCGACGGCCCCCGAAGCGCTCGGGGGCCGTCGTCGTACGCAACGGGCGGCTCAGCCCAGGCGCTCCACCAGCGCGCGGTACTCGTCCCACAGCTCCTGCGGGGTGTGGTCGCCGAAGGTGTTGAGGTGTTCGGGGACCAGCGCCGCCTCCTCGCGCCAGACCTCCTTGTCCACCTTGAGCAGGAAGTCGAGGTCGGACTCGGACAGGTCGAGGCCCTCGGTGTCGATGGAGCCCTGCGCGGGAAGGATGCCGATCGGCGTCTCGACGCCCTCCGCCTTCCCCTCCAGGCGCTCCACGATCCACTTCAGGACGCGGCTGTTCTCGCCGAAGCCGGGCCACACGAACTTGCCGGCGTCGTTCTTGCGGAACCAGTTCACGTAGTAGATCTTCGGCAGCTTCGACTGGTCCGGCTTGTCCGCGCCGACCTTCAGCCAGTGGTTCATGTAGTCGCCCATGTTGTAGCCGCAGAACGGCAGCATGGCGAACGGGTCGCGGCGCAGCTCGCCGACCTTGCCCTCGGCGGCGGCGGTCTTCTCGGAGGCGACGTTCGCGCCGAGGAAGACACCGTGCTGCCAGTTGAAGGACTCGGTGACCAGCGGGACGGCCGAGGCGCGGCGGCCGCCGAAGAGGATGGCCGAGATCGGCACGCCCTTCGGGTCCTCCCACTCGGGCGCGATGATCGGACACTGCCCGGCCGGGACGGTGAAGCGGGCGTTGGGGTGGGCGGCGGGCGTCTCGGAGGCGGGCGTCCAGTCGTTGCCCTTCCAGTCCGTGAGGTGCGCGGGCGGCTCCTCGGTCATGCCCTCCCACCAGACGTCGCCGTCGTCGGTGAGCGCGACGTTGGTGAAGACGGAGTTGCCCCACATCGTCTTCATGGCGTTGGCGTTGGTGTGCTCGCCGGTACCGGGCGCGACGCCGAAGAAGCCGGCCTCCGGGTTGATCGCGTACAGCCGGCCGTCCTCGCCGAACCGCATCCACGCGATGTCGTCGCCGATGGTCTCGACGGTCCAGCCGGAGATCGTGGGCTCCAGCATGGCGAGGTTCGTCTTGCCACAGGCGCTCGGGAACGCGGCCGCCACGTACTTCGACTCACCGCGCGGCGGCGTGAGCTTCAGGATCAGCATGTGCTCGGCGAGCCAGCCCTCGTCGCGGGCCATGACGGAGGCGATGCGCAGCGCGTAGCACTTCTTGCCGAGCAGCGCGTTGCCGCCGTAGCCGGAGCCGTACGACCAGATCTCGCGGTCCTCGGGGAAGTGCGAGATGTACTTGGTCTCGTTGCAGGGCCACGGGACGTCCTCCTGGCCCTCCGCCAGGGGCGCGCCCAGCGTGTGGACGGCCTTCACGAAGAAGCCGTCGGAGCCGAGTTCGTCGAGCACGGGCTGCCCCATGCGCGTCATGGTGCGCATCGAGACGGCGACGTACGCGGAGTCGGTGATCTCGACGCCGATCGCGGACAGCGGCGAGCCGAGCGGGCCCATGCAGAAGGGGACGACGTACATGGTCCGGCCGCGCATCGAGCCGCGGAAGACGCCCTGCTCGCCCACGAAGATCTCCCGCATCTCGGCGGGGTCCTTCCAGTGGTTCGTCGGGCCGGCGTCCTCCTCCTTCTCGGAGCAGATGAACGTACGGGTCTCGACGCGGGCGACGTCGCTCGGGTCGGAGGCCGCGTAGTAGGAGTTCGGGCGCTTGATCTCGTCGAGCTTGGTGAAGGTGCCCTTCGCGACGAGCTCCTCGCACAGGCGCTCGTACTCGGCCTCGGAACCGTCGCACCAGACCACCCGGTCCGGTTCGGTGAGTGCCGCGATCTCGTCCACCCAGGAGATCAGCTCCTGGTGGTTGGTGGGAACAGTGAGGGGAGCCGCGATGTCGCGCGCCACGATCGCTCCTTGGTGAGGGTGTATTCGGTTGGTGCTCCTACTGCCCCGTGGGGGCTGCGACCCGGATGCGTGTACCCCTTCGAATTCCCCTGGCGCTCATCCGGTGCCGACCGCACTCATTTGATCATCCGACCCTCGCGCCCATATGTCCAGAGGGCCGCCCATGTGAGCATCCACACTCCGTTCCGGCCCATATCCGGTACCTACGGAGGCGTAGGTACGATGCGGGAATGACTGCTGCCGCTGCCGCACCCGACAACGCCGGCCCCCGCGCGACCACACCCGACGCCCCGCTGAAGCCCCTGATGCGCGGCTGGCTGCACGCCGGCATGTTCCCCGCCGTGGTCATCGCGGGCATCGTGCTCGTCGCCCTCTCGGACAGCACCCGGGGCCGGATCGCCTGTTCGATCTACGTCCTGACCGCGTGCCTGCTCTTCGGCGTGAGCGCGGTCTACCACCGGGGTACGTGGGGGCCGCGCGGCGAAGCCGTCCTGCGCAGGCTCGACCACGCCAACATCTTCCTGATCATCGCGGGCACCTACACGCCGCTCACCCTGCTCCTGCTCCCCGAGTCCACCGGCACCCCGCTGCTTTGGGCGGTGTGGACGGCGGCGCTCGCGGGCATAGCCTTCCGGGTCTTCTGGGTCGGCGCCCCACGCTGGCTGTACACCCCCTGCTACATCGCGATGGGCTGGGCGGCGGTCTTCTTCCTGCCCGACTTCATGCGGACCGGCGGGATCGCCGTGCTGGTGCTGGTCGTCGTCGGCGGCGTGCTCTACAGCGCGGGCGGCGTCATCTACGGCATCAAGCGGCCGAACCCGTCGCCGCGCTGGTTCGGCTTCCACGAGGTCTTCCACTCGCTGACGCTGGCCGCCTTCGTGGTGCACTACATCGGCATCTCGCTGGTGGCGTACAACCACAGCTGACGCGGCCGCGACATGTGCCCGACAATGGGCCCATGGCCGCCACCTCCCGTCCCCTCTCCCCCGGCGCGCAGCCGATGGGCTTGCGCGAGCGCAAGAAGCTCAAGACCCGGACGGCGATCCGGGAGGCGACACACCGCCTCCTCGAGGCGCGGGGTTACGAGGCCACGACGATCGAGCAGATCGCGGAGGCGGCCGAGGTCTCGCCGAGCACGGTGTTCCGGTACTTCGCGTCGAAGGAGGACATCGTCCTCACCGACGAGCACGACCCGGTCATGGAGGCCCTGCTCCGCGGCCGCCCGGCGGGCGAACCGCCGCTGGAGTCGGTACGCGTCGTGATGCGGGAGGCGCTGACCACGTTTCTCGCCACGGACGACGGGGACCTGCGCCGGCGCACCCGGCTGATGGTCGAGGTCCCCGCCGTCCGCGCCCGGATGACGGAGACGATGTCGGACACGGCACGGGACCTGGCCCGGGTCCTCGCCGACCGCACCGGCCGCGCCCCGGACGACCTGCGCGTCCGGGTCTTCGTCGCGGCGGTCCTGGGCGCCCTCCGCGAGGCCACGCTGCACTGGGCGGAGCACGGCCAGGAGGGCGACCTCCTGACCCGGGTGAACGAGGCGCTGGACGCGCTGGAGGGCGGGTTGCGGCTCTGAGGGGCCGGGCCGGGCCCTGCCCCCGGGCCTGTCGGGCGACCCGGTCACCCCGGTCAGAGAGTCAGACCGCCCCGCCCAGCGCCCGGGCCAGCGCCTCCGGGTCCGTCGTCGGCGCCTCGCAGACGAAGTGGCGGCAGACGTACGCGGTCGGCGCGCCGTCCGCCGACGGCCGGTCCGCCAGCAGCGGGAACTCCGCGCCGCCCGACTCCCCCGCCGCGACCACCGCGCCGGGCGCCCGCCCCAGAAGCGCCGTCCGGTGCAGCTCGCCGCCGACCGGACCGGCGACGGCCACCTCGCGCGGGCCGTCGAGCAGCGCCTCGGCCACCGCGAGCCCCCAGCCGATGAAGCGCGGCGCGCGCGGGCCCAGCGCCTTCACGACGCCCAGCGCCTCCTCGGCGGCGGTGCGGTGGGGCTCGGAGCCGGTGTGCGCGGCGTACGAGAGGAGCGCCCCCGCGGCGGCCGTCCAGCCGGCCGGGGTCGCGCTGTCGGTGGGGTCCTGGGGGCGCCGGATCAGCTGCTCGGCGTCGTCCGCGGTGTCGTACAGCTGGCCGCCCTCGCCCCGGAAGTGCTGGAGCACGATGTCGAGCAGGAACCCGGCGAACTCCAGCCAGGCGCCCTCCCCGGTGACCGCGGCCAGCGCGAGGAAGCCCTCCGCGACGTCCCCGTAGTCCTCCAGCACCCCGGCGTGCTCACCGGCGCGCCCGTCCTTGGACGTGCGGACCAGCCGGGCGACGGGGCCCATGTGCACCCGCACCAGCAGGTCGGCGGCCTCGGTGGCGCGCTCGACGAGGTCGGGCCGGTCGAAGTAGGCGCCCGCCTCCGCGAGGGCGGCGATGGCCAGCCCGTTCCAGGCGGCGACGATCTTGTCGTCCCGCCCGGGGCGCGGCCGCGCCTCACGGGCGGCGAGCAGCCGCTCGCGTACGCCGGCGGCGCGGGGGGCGTCGGGGCCGCCGGACCGGCCGGGTTCGCCGGACTCGCCGGTTTCACCGGATTCGCCGGGTTCGCCGGGTTCGCCCGGAAGCTGGAGCACCGAGGATCCCTCCTCGAAGGTGCCCTCCTCGGTCACCCCGAAGTACGCGGCGGCGAACGCGGCGTCCTCCTCGCCCAGCACCTCGCGCAGCTGCGCCGGCGTCCACACGTAGTACGCGCCCTCGACGTGCCGCCCGGCCGCGTCCTCGCTGTCGGCGTCCAGCGCGGAGGCGAACCCGCCCTCGGGCGTGCGCAGCTCGCGCACCATGAAGTCGGCGGTCTCCAGGGCGACCCGCCGGGCGAGTTCGGACCCGGTTGACCTCCACAGGTGCGCGTACACGCGGCAGAGCAGCGCGTTGTCGTACAGCATCTTCTCGAAGTGCGGCACGACCCAGTCGCGGTCCACGGAGTACCGGGCGAATCCGCCGCCGAGCTGGTCGTAGATCCCGCCCCGGGCCATCGCCTCGCAGGTGTCGGCGGCCATCTGAAGGGCACCGTCCGCCCCGGTGCGGGCGTGGTGCCGCAGCAGGAACTCCAGCGCCATGGACGGCGGGAACTTCGGCGCCCCGCCGAACCCGCCGCGCTTCTCGTCGTACTCCCGGGTCAGCCCCAGCAGCGCCTGCGCGAGCTCCGCCTCCCCGGGCGACCCTTCGCCGCCGTGCGCGAGGCTGCGCTCGGACAGGTCCCGCACGATCCGCCCGGCCACCTCGCCGACCTCGTCGCGCCGCCCGGTCCAGGCCGCGGTGACCCCCTCGAGCACCTGCCGGAACGACGGCATGCCGTGCCGGGACTCGGGCGGGAAGTAGGTCCCGAAGTAGAACGGCTCCGCGTCGGCGGTGAGGAACACGGTCATCGGCCACCCGCCCTGCCCGGTCGCCGCCTGCACCGCCTCCATGTACACGGCATCCACATCGGGCCGCTCCTCGCGGTCCACCTTCACGGACACGAAGTGCTCGTTCATGTACGCGGCGGTCGCCTCGTCCTCGAACGACTCGTGCGCCATGACGTGACACCAGTGGCACGAGGAGTACCCGACACTGAGCAGCACGGGCACGTCCCGCCGCCGCGCCTCTTCGAACGCCTCGGGCGACCAGGGCCACCAGTCGACCGGATTGTCAGCATGCTGAAGCAGATACGGCGAGGTCACACCAGCCAACCGGTTCATACGGGCCAGCCTCTCACAGTGCCCCGCACCGGCATGGGGACCTCGCGGAGGCGGCCTTCCCGGACCACAGGACAGTAGGCTGAGGCGGAACTGTTCCGGCTCCTCGAAGGAGGTACACCGTGACTGCCGAGATGGTGGCGCCCGAGTGGATGCACACGCAGATCAGCGCGGAGCAGTACGACTCCTGGTCCGAGGAGCAGTGCGCCGGCATCGAGATCGTGGACGGGATGGTCGTCGTGAGCCCGAGCGCCTCCAAGCGCCACAACCGGCTGGCCCGCTTCCTGGCCAACGCTCTGGACGCCGCCGCGGGCCCGGACTGGAACGCCGACACGGACTTCGACGTCCGCCTGCAGGACGTCCCCCTCACCAACCGCCGCCCGGACGTCACGGTGTACCGGGCTGACACCATCGACCTCACACCGACTCGCCCCGAACACGTCCTCCTGGTCGTCGAGGTCGTGTCACCCGGTTCGGAAACCACGGACAGGGTCGTGAAGGTCGACCAGTACGCCAAGGCGGGCATCCCGTTCTACTGGCGCATCGAACAGGCCGCGACCGGTGTCCCGATCATCTACACGTACGTTCTCGACCCCGCCGCCAACGCCTACAGGGACGGTGAGATGTTCACGGGCACGGTAAGGGCCAACGCGCCCTTCTCCGTCACGGTCGACCTCGGAGTCTTGTAAGGAAGCGAGAAGCCGCTCGCCTGACCGCCACGCTCCTAGGAAGGCAGGCCCTGTTCGGCTGGTCGACGCCACCATTCGGTGGACTTGAAGCAGCCCATGAGCCAGTGGGCTTCGGCACTGTCAAGGATGACAGCCCCGATCGACGGAACGACATCGAGGCGAAGCGTTCGCTCCTGGATGCGCACAGGCTCCCAGTCGAGGTCGTGATGCAGCAGCATCGCAAACGGCTCACCACGCTTTTGCCAGAAGACCATAGGCTCACCACACTCGTTAACAAACGGTTTGACGATGTCGCCCGGATCGAACTCGACGTCCGCCATGTCCGCCCACCTGCCAACACCCTCGCGCTCGCGAGCCAGGTAGTTTCGCATTCTCACGAGGAATGCCTCGAAGGTTGAATCATCCAGAACGGACTCCCGTCGAACGACAACGGAGTTCAGTACCTTGCGCAGCGCTTCGGCTCGGCGGAGCTGACGAGTCGCGTTGGCCCAGAAGAGGCCGCCCCGCTCAGGATCATGAACGACGCAGAGCACCGGCAGGCCGGCCTCTCGCCAGTTGTCTCCGTGATCCCCGACCTTGACCCGATACCCCCGTCGAGTGCGCGTCGAGACCCCGCCCTTGACCTGCACGGCCAGAGAGTCCGCCGTTCGTTGTCCGTCTTGGACGAAGGTTACGTGCAGATCCTCCCCGTGGTCGTTCGCTCCATCAATCTCCTGCACGATGTGGCCGTTCCGCTCCAACAACGAACGCACCTCATTCACGGCCATGCGTCCGACACGCCGAGTCTCAGGAACCCTAGGCATTTCTCCCCCTCTTGATCCATTCGCTCAAGGCTAGAGCAGTACACCGACACGCAGGCCAAACTTCCGCCCGACCGCACAGCAGGCAAAGCTTCGTAGCTCGTGGAGCAGGGCTGCAGGCCGCCTCCACCACCCTCCTTCTTGTGCATGTGACAGTAACTGCTGTACCGTCAGGGCCATGCCCGATGACGCCTGGTCACCCCCCTCTGTACTACTGACAGTCGATCTCGTGATCCTGACGCTGCGGGATGGCCGCCTGCACATCCTCCTGGTAGAGCGGGGCGAGGCTCCCTTCCAGGGCATGTCCGCCCTGCCCGGAGGATTCCTGAACCACGGCGGTGAGGAGATCCTGGATGCGGCGCACCGAGAACTGAGCGAGGAAACGGCTTTGGCGTCCAGCTGGGTGCACCTCGAAGAGCTGGGCGTATACGGGGAATCGGGCCGCGATCCCCGGGGCCGAGTCGTTTCCGTGGCGCACTTGGCGATCGCGCCTGGGCTGCCCGACCCGGTCGCGGGGACTGATGCCTTCGATGCTGCGTGGATTCCCGCGAACGCCGTGCTGTCCGGGGAGGTTGAACTCGCCTTCGATCATCGTCGAATCGCGAGGGACGGTATTGAACACGCCCGCACCAAGCTTGAGTTCTCGTCTCTGGCCACGGCCTTCTGCGGAACGGAATTCACCATCGCGGAGCTACAGCATGTGTACGAGGCGGTCTGGGGCACCTCACTCGACACTCGCAATTTCTACCGGAAGGTACAAGCCGCGAAGGGATTCATCATCCCCGCTGGCACGGACCGCAGGAGGACCGGCGGACGGCCTGCGCGTCTGTATCGGGCCGGCCCGAAGACCATCCTGTTCCCACCGCTGATCCGCCCCACGATGTCCGCAACGGAAGAGAACACAAGAGGGGAAGAGGAATAGATGTCGAAAGGCCCGGTGGTGATCCTCACCGCTCTCAATCTCGAGTATCAGGCCGTACGTCAGAAGCTGGTGAGTCCGCAGATGCACCGCCATGAGCGTGGTACCCGATTCGAAGTGGGGACCGTAAAGGGCGCGTCATGCCGTGTCGCGCTCGGCCTGACGAGCAAGGGGAATAATTCCGCCGCGGTGATCGCCGAACGCGCGATTCAAGAGTTCTCGCCGTCGGCCGTGCTGTTCGTAGGGGTTGCCGGCGCTTTATGGGACGCCACCAGGCTGGGTGACGTCGTCATGGCGTCGCACGTGTACGCCTACCATGGCGGGACCAGCGAGGATGACGGTCTCAAGGCGCGCCCGCGGGTGTGGGAAGCACCGCACGGCATCAGTCAACTCGCTTCCCACCTGGCCCGCTTGGATGACTGGGCGGATTCCAACTCGGGTCACGAGGATGCGCCGAAGGTGCGCTTCGGGGCGGTCGCCGCCGGCGAGATCGTCCAGAACTCGAGGATCTCGACCGAGGCGAAGTGGATCCGGCAGCACTACAACGATGCCCTCGCCATCGAGATGGAGGCTGCCGGTGTGGCGCAGGCCGGCCATCTCAACGGGGCGCCTGTAGCCATCATCCGGGGAATCAGCGACCGAGCAGACGGCACGAAGAACAGCACAGACGACCGCAACTGGCAGCCGCAGGCCGCTGCGAACGCTGCGGCGTTCGCCATCCGTCTGGCGGTGGAACTGGTAGCGGAAGAGGAAGAGACCACCCGCCCCCGGGACAGCAGGGCGCATTCGGCCCACCTGCCTGGCCGACACGTCAACAACACCGCTCACAACAGTACCGTCGGCATCATGGCCGGCGCGGTCACGGGCAGCAGCGTTCACATGAGCACGGCTCCACAGGAGTCCCGCCCGATGGACCTGATCGCGGCACTCAATGGATTCCGCGCAACTTTGGGGCAGCACCACACTGAAGGCGCCATCGACGAGGACACCCATCGGGAGGCGCTGGTCGACCTGGACTCCGCGCTCAGGTCAGCCGGGGAAAACACCCCTGATTCGTCGAAGAGGGCGGCCATGGCGCTCAAAAGACTTCGCGGACTGGTCGCCGAGTGCCCAGCACTGATGGCCGAGCTGGCCCCTTTGATCGCAGCAGCCGGTGACCGGGCATGAGCGACAGCGACGGTGCCACGTACGGCTCGGCCGCGTACGACTCCACCATCGGGATCCAGGCGGGGACCGTACACAACTCCAACGTCTACTTCGTCCACCCGGATGCTTCGCCGCAGGAGAAGTACAGGGTGGGCGTGCGGCTTCTGGAAGACGGCATTCCCGGCCGCGCCCGCGAAATGATCACTGACGCGATCGCCCACGGCTACACCAACGCCGAGGTTCGGTTCCACTGGGTGCTCGCGGTGCTCAGCGCACGCACTTACCACGACCTCAGCACCGTAGAGATGCAACAGTTGCACCACGCCTCCGGGCTCGTGCGGGGCTATGCCGAAGACGAGTGGAAGGACGCCCTGCGCGTCACCTTCGACCTCTTGGCGGCACTCGGCACCGCGAGCGGCACGGCCGGACCTGTGCTCAAGCAACTGCAGGACCTGCCGCCCCGGCAGCATGATGCGATCCTTCGCCACCTCGATCTCATGCTCACCGGAGGGCTGAAGGACGACCTGTGGGCGGAGACCCTCGAACGGGCCGGTGCGGAGCGCTTCGGCAACGACCGGGTCAAACGGGTCTGGGCCTACTTCGAGCCCCTTCCCATCGGGGCGCGTGCTGTGCTTCCCCGCATGGACACGGAGGCCGCCGCCGCAGCCCGGGCAGCCCTTCCCCTGCGGGTGGTCCTATTCGTAGTGAGCAGTGCGGTCCTCGGGGCCCTGGCGTGGATCGCACATCCGGTCCAAGCGGTCCTCGAGTCACTGGTGGCAGTCGGCGCGAGCCGCGTCGCGGCCCGGTACGGCGTCCAGTGGTGGGGCCGGCAATCCCGGCCTGCCCACTCGGCCGACGCCGGCGCCGTACCCCCGCGCGGACCCGCACCTGCCGGGGACGGATTCACCAAGCACGTGCACAGCAGATTCGATCACTACTTCAGCGTCCGTACGCCCCACAGTTTCACCCCGGAAGCATGGCTCGCACACACCACTGAGGTCCGCAGCGATCTCGCCGCGGAGATCGCGGACCTCTACCGGGAAAGCCGGATCAGTGTGGACCGGGTCACCTGGCTGATCCGGCACCTCGCCGAGGAGGCCCGTGACCGCCACAACGACGGCACTCTCTTCGACCGGCACCGTCAAGACCCGACACCGGCCAGAACGAAGGTCCTGACCGTGGCGGCCCTGGTCGTTCTCGGCGCCGCGGCGCTGTCGGGGCTCAGCACTGCGGTCTCCGGCGCCGACGAGCCGGGGCCGCTGTGGGCGTTCCTGGCCTTGCTCGGTGCGGCCTGGTCGGGATACGAGGCCGCGCAGCTGTGGCTGCAGTTCCGGCGTGAGAGACACCGGGTTGCCCGGGAGGCTCGTAGGTACCAGGAAGAGCTGGCCGCGCGGCAGATGGCTTACCAGCGTTGGAAGGCATTCCTGGACGAGATCCGGCCCAGCGAGCTGGAGATGGAAACCTGGTTCACCTGCGACAAGACCTGGTTCGTCGACGAGGCGCTGCGACATCACCGGCTCACCTGGCGCGACCTGATCACACACACCATCCTGGTGGCCCCGGCGCGCCCCTACCGACGGGCCCGGGTCCAAGGCGGCCCATGGCGGTACTCGCACTACGTCATCCACCTGTTTCTGTTCACCCGGGACGGCATCCGCGAAATCAGCTCCGACCTCAAGTTCGCCGACTCGACGCGCAAGAACGAGCAGCGCAGCAATTACCGGTTCGACGCACTGTCCTCGGTGCAGGTGACGGAGAACGCCGATGTCGGCTACGACCTGGAGCTCATCCTCACCAACGGGCCCGCCCGGAAGATCCGTGTCAAGGACGCCGATGCCCATCAACTCGCACCTGACGAGAGTGCTCGGGAGATCTCCGAGATCAGTCTCAGCTCGGCCGGCTTCACCCATACCTTCCGCCTCCTTGAGGGGGTCGCGGCAGACGGGAAGGACTGGATCGAGCGGCGAAACCCCGACAACCTGACGCCCTTCCAAGTCGCCGACTGAACCCGGAATCGAGCAGAGGACAGCTGTGACCTCCATGGACGATGTCACCGAGAGCAAGGTTCTGCTGGCCGAGTACGACCGCCTCAAGGAGGAGCAGAAGACCCGCATAGGCTTCCGCGACAACCTGCTCTACTTCACGCTCGCCGCGATCACCGCGGTCCTAGCGGTCACCGTCCACAGCGGACAGTCCCGACTACTGCTCTCCGCCCCCGCAATCTGCCTGATCCTGGGCTGGACCTACCTGGTCAACGACGAGAAGATCTCGGCGATCGGCTGCTACGTCCGCGACCAACTGGGACCGCGGCTGGCAGAGCTATCCTCCGCACAAGGAGCGGTGTTCGGCTGGGAGGCCTACCACCGCAACGCAGCCGGACGCACCTTGCGTAAGCGGCTTCAAACTGCGGTGGACCTGTTCACTTACCTCATTCTGCCCATGGTCTGCACGACCGTGTTCTGGTGCTCTCCCACCGCTCAGCCCTTGCTCGTGGTCACCTCTCTCGGGCAGGCACTCGCCCTGGCCGTGCTGGGCTGGCAATTCCTGCGTCGTACGGAGCAGTAGCGCTTGCCTTACCGCTGGGGTGCCCCGGCCTGCGCAGGGCCCGGGCTGGAACGTGCGGCCGGTTCAGGTTGGCTCGGCTGAGCCGTGCCCCGACGTCGGCGCGCATCGCCCACTCCCTCGCGCAGGCGCCCCCCACCAAGGACACTGGTACCTCGCGGCGGCCCGGGGAACGCGGGCCGGCGTCGTGGACCGGAGTGTGAGGGGGACGACAGATGCGGATGCGGGACGACCACCGGGCGGACGCCGAACGGCTGTTGGTGCGGGCCGTGGAGGAGGAGGTGCGGCTCACCGGCGGCGGGACGGACCCGTCCGTGCTGCTGACCCGGGCCCGGGCCGCGCTCGACGGCATCGCGGACGGCGCGGCGGAGGAGTACGCGGCGTACGTCCAGGCGCTCGACGCCGCGGCGGGCGGGCAGCGGTTCAGCCGGGAGAGCCTGTCGACGCCGTTACTGGTCACCGGAGTCGCAGCGGCCGCCGCCTTCGGGGCCGACGTGGCGCTCGGTACGGCGTCGGGGCTGGCGCTCGGCGCGGGGGCGGTCGTCGCCGTGGCGGGGGCCACCGCCACCGTCGCCAAGGCCACCACCTCGCACCGGACGTCCGCGCAACCGGCCGACCGGACCGAGGAGTTGCGGCTCCAGTGGCTGTCGGCGCTTGAGGTGCGGGGCATACGGCCGTTCCTGGACCAGCAGCGGATGCTCGCCGCGACCACCCGCGCCCCGGCGAAGAAGGCCGCCGCCAAGGCACGCACCCCGCTGCGCGGCGGGGACCGCAGCGCGGCCGCCCGGATGCGCTCGCTCCTGGAGCAGTCGTTCGGGCATCTCCCGGCCGCCGACGGCCTGTTCGCGGGGCGGCGGGCCGAACTGGCCCGTATCGGGCAGTGGGTGCACGCGGCCCGCGCCTCGACGGAGACCAAGCCGACCGTCGTCGTGCTGCACGGGCCGCCGGGCGCCGGGCGCACCACCCTCGCCGTGCGGGCCGCGCACGAGCTGAAGGACCAGTTCAAGGGCGCGTGCGTGGTGGACCTGCGGGGCGGCGCGGAGGGCGAGGCCCCGCTGTCGACCCGGGACGCGCTGCTGCACCTGCTGAACCGGCTCGGCGCCCCCCGCGAGCAGCTGCTGTTCCGGGACAGCACGTCCGCCGATCAGCAGGTGCGCCGGCTCGGCGAGCTGTACCACCAGCATCTGACCGGGACGGCCGTGACGATCGTCCTCGACGACGCCCGCGACGCGGAGCAGGTCGCCACGCTGATCCCGGAACGCTCCGAGAGCCTGGTCCTGGTCACCGCCCCGGAGCCGCTCGACCTGCCCGACACGCTGCCTGCCTGGGTGCACCGGCTGGAGGTCGGGGCGCTGGGTGCGGGCGGCGCGGAGGAGCTGCTGCGCGAGGTGTCGCAGGAGGCCGAGCCGGGGCCATACGACTATCCGTCGAGCGAGGCGATCACCGAGCTGTGCGGCGGGCTGCCGCTGGCGCTGCGGATCGCGGGCTCCTCGCTCGGGGCGCGTACGGCGGACGTGCTGGCCGCCGACCTCGCCGCGTACGGTCCGGTCGCGCCCGTCGAGCGCGCCCTGTGGCTGCGCTACACCGACCAGTCCGAGCAGGCGAGGCGGCTGCTGCGGCGCCTGGCGCTGGCCGGCCGGGCGAGCCTGGGCGCCGCGGCGGCCGCCGCCCTCCTCTCCGCCGACGAGCAGGAGGCCGGCCGGCTGCTGACGGCGCTGGCCGGTGCCGGTCTGATCGACCACGTGCGCGGCTCCCGCTACCGGCTGCACGACCTGGTACGCGGCTTCGCCCTGGCCCGGCTGCTCGACGAGGAGGAGCCGGCCGAGCGCGCCGCCGCGCAGGAACGCCTCATCGTGAACTACGCGGAGCTGGCCGGGGCGGTGATCCGGATGGTGGACGGCAAGATGTCGACCCGGGCCGGACAGTTCGGCTCGCACGGCTTCGGCTCGCTGGACGCGGCCCTGCGCTGGCTGGACGACGAGTCGAGCTTCATCACCTCGGCCCTGCGGCACGCCGAGGGCGTCGACCAGGGAGCGGTGCTCGCCCTGCTCGGCGCGCTGTGCGACTACTGCCTGCTGCGCGGCGACCTCTACCGGCTGGGCGAGATAAGCGAGCTGACCCAGGCCGTCGACCAAGGGCTGCTGGAACGGTCGGTGCGATGGCGTACGGGCATCGCCGCCCGGCAGCTCGGCGAACTGGACAAGGCCCGCACGACGCTGTCCTCCGTCGTCGGGCTCTACCGCGAGGCGCAGAACGACTCCGGCACCGCCCTGGCGCTGTGCTCGCTCGGGATCACGCTGCACCACCAGGGCAACCTGACCGAGGCGGCGGCCCGGCTGCGCGAGGCCATGGAGCTCCAGTCCGCCGCGGGGCAGGACGAGGACCGGGCCTGGTCGATGCACGCGCTGGCCGCCGTCGAGCGCGACCGGGGCAACCTGGCCGAGGCGGTGGCCCTCCTGGACACCGCGCTCACCCTGCACCGCGAGGGCGAGTCGCTGCACGGCGAGGCGTGGACGCGGTTCCAGTCGGGCCAGGTCCGGCTGCGCCTGGGCGAGGTGGAGCAGGCCGAGACCGCGCTGCGCACCGCCCTCGACCTGTACGGGCGTACCCGGGACGAACGCGGTGTGGCGTGGGCGACGACCCAGCTGGCGCGGGCCCGGCTGCTGGCGGGCGACGCGGGCCCGGCCGTCGAGCAGCTGACCGCGGCCCTGGCCCGCCACCGCGACAACGAGGACGCGCGGGGCGAGGCGTGGACGCTGTACTACCTGGGCCAGGCGCTGGAGGAGTCCGGCGACACCGTCGAGGCCGTCCGTCAGCTGGAGCGGGCGCGCACGATGTTCTCGCGGATGCGTGACGTCTACGGTCTCGCGTGCGCGCGGCACCACTCGGGGCGCGTCACCCGCGACCAGCGCGCCGCGCAGACGGGGAACCTGCGCAATTCCGGCTTCGCCCGCCAGCTGCTGGTCGACGCCCGGGCGGACTTCCGGCGCATCGGGGTCGCCCACGGCGAGGCGTGGACCTGCCTGGACCTCGCGCTGATCGACGCGGGCAACCAGCGGGCCCCCCAGGCCCTGGAGCTGTGCGGCGAGGCGGTCCGGCTGTTCGAGTCGTACGGGGACGCGCGCGGCGCGGACTGGGCGCGCTTCCTGCGCTGCACGCTCCTGCCGTACGCCTCACCCGGCGGCATCGAGGTGGGCACGGTGGTCGCCCAGCAGGAACTGGCCGACCTCCACGCCGCCGCCCACCCGTCCCGGGACCCCAAGGTGAACGAGTGCACGGACACGTACCGCGTGATCCTGGACCGTGGCACGGACCTGGAGACGGGCTGGCAGGCATGGTCCCTGCACCTGATCCCGTCCCGCCGGACGCGGGAGATCATGGGCGTGACGGTGTGACCGGTTCCACCCTGCGGGCGGGGCGCACCGAGGCGCCCCGCCGTACTACTTCCGCTTCGCGGACCCGGCCACCGGCTCGGAAGCCGGCTCCGCCGGCGCAGGCTCCTCCTCGAAGTTCACCCGCCCCATGTGCCGGTTCATCGACTTCATCAGCGCCCACACGCCCACGGCGAGCGCGGCGAAGACGATGAAGCCGAGGACCCCGGGGGTCACCTTGTTCTTGTCGAGCTCGTCGGCGGCGAGCGGGACGAGGTGCGTCAGTGCCTGAGTCGCGTACATATCAGGCATTGTCGCGGATGCCCGCGAAGAGGTCGCTCTCGGGGAGGGAGGTATCGACGAGAGACTTCGCCAGTTCGTACTCCTCCGTCGGCCAGACCTCGCGCTGGACGTCCATCGGGACGCGGAACCAGCCGCCGTCCGGATCGATCTGCGTGGCGTGCGCGATCAGCGCCTTGTCGCGGATCTCGAAGAAGTCCGCGCACGGAACGTGCGTGGTCAGCGTGCGTTCGGCGCGCTCGAACTCCTTCCAGCGCTTCAGCCAGTCCCCGTACGGGGACTCCAGGCCGCGGGCGAGGAGCGCCTCGTGCAGGGCGACGGTGCGCGGCCGGTTGAAGCCCTGGTTGTAGTAGAGCTTCTGCGGCGTCCAGGCGGGGCCGAACTCCGCCTCGGGGAACTTCTCGGTGTCCGCCGCGCCCTCGAAGGCGATCATCGAAATGGTGTGGGTCATGATGTGGTCGGGGTGCGGGTAGCCCCCGTTCTCGTCGTACGTGGTGATGACCTGCGGCCGGAACGCGCGGATCTTCGCGACGAGGCGGCCCGCCGCGACGGTCTCGTCCTCCAGCGCGAAGCAGCCGTCGGGCAGCGGCGGCAGCGGGTCGCCCTCGGGCAGGCCGGAGTCGACGAAGCCGAGCCACTCCTGCTTGACGCCCAGGATCTCCCGGGCCTCGTCCATCTCCTTCCGGCGCACCTCGTGGATGTTCTCCTCGATGTACGCGTCACCCTGGAGTTTCGGGTTGAGGATGGAGCCGCGCTCGCCTCCCGTGCAGGTCACGACCAGCACGTCCACCCCCTCGGACACATACTTGGCCATGGTGGCCGCGCCCTTGCTCGACTCGTCGTCGGGGTGAGCGTGTACGGCCATCAGTCGAAGCTGCTCAGTCAAGACTCGATCCTCAGTCACTGGTCGTCATCAAAAGTGCCGTCCCGCAGGGACGCCGGTCTCGGGGCGGCGGTCGGGTGACGGGTGGGCAACTTCTATAGTGACCGAACCGGGGGGTGGAAAATTCCTCGATCCCCGGCACGGGAGGAACGATCATGACGGCGGTGCGCGAGGCGCTTCCCGAGAACCGCTACGGCCGCTCCGCGGACCGGCGCGCGGACCGCAAGCTCAAGATCATCGGCGCGGTGCTCGGCGCCGTCCTGCTGGGCGTGATCGGCTGGATCGGGTACGGCTATGTGGCCGGGCAGGGCCTGAGCGCCGAGGTGATCAAGTTCAAGGTGGTCTCGGACGAGCAGGTCCAGGTGCACCTGGAGGTCCGCAAGGACGCCGGTGCCAAGGGCTACTGCACGCTCCGCGCACAGCGCGAGGACGGTACGGACGTGGCCCGCAAGGACTTCCGTTTCGACGGTGACACCGGCCGGATCGACGAGATCCTCACCCTGCGCACGACGTCCCGGGCGACCGCCGTCGAACTTCTGGGCTGCACGGACGACGGCGGGGCGTCGAGTTGACCGTCCCACGCCCGTCGTAACCCCATTTCACCCGCTCCGACCTGCGTTTTCGTCGGTCCGGGGTTTTACCTTCTCCCCCTTTTCCCGGTGAATTGTTAGGCTCGTGGTTTCGCCCACCCGTAGGAGCGCATGCTCACGGGTAGGGCGTTGCTTTGTATTCCCAGTACCGACGAGGAGCACCCTGTGACCCAGACCAGCGAAAACGTCACCTGGCTCACGCAGGAGGCGTACAACCAGCTCAAGGCCGAGCTGGAGTACCTGTCTGGTCCCGCGCGCACGGAGATCGCCGTCAAGATCGCGGCGGCCCGTGAGGAGGGGGACCTGCGTGAGAACGGCGGGTACCACGCGGCCAAGGAGGAGCAGGGCAAGATGGAGCTCCGGGTGCGCCAGCTGACCCAGCTCCTCGAACACGCGAAGGTCGGCGAGGCGCCGGCCGACGACGGCGTGGTCGAGCCCGGCATGGTCGTGACGATCGCCTTCGACGGCGACGAGGACGACACGATGACCTTCCTCCTGGCGTCCCGCGAGTACGCGAGCGCGGACATCGAGACGTACTCGCCGCAGTCGCCGCTCGGCGTGGGCGTGAACGGCAAGAAGATGGGCGAGGACGCCGATTACGAGCTGCCGAACGGCAAGACCGCCACGGTGAAGATCCTGTCGGCGAAGCCGTACACCGGCTGACCGCCCGCACCGGACAGCAGAAGGCCCCGGCCGCACCACGCGGCCGGGGCTCTTCCGTGTCCGGGCCCCTCAGACGGCGACCGAGCGGTACTTGCGTACGGCCAGGGTCCGGAAGACCAGGATGATCAGCACGGACCAGATCAGCGAGGCCCAGACCGGGTGCTCCATCGGCCAGGCACCGGTCACGGACTTCGGGACGCCGGGGATCGTGTTGCCGAACAGTTCGCGGGCCGCCGCCACCGTCGCGCTGAACGGGTTCCACTCGGCGACGTACTGCAGGAAGGTCGGCATGCCGTTGACCGGCACGAAGGCGTTCGAGATGAACGTCAGCGGGAAGAGCCAGATCAGGCCGCCCGAGGTGGCCGCCTCCGGGGTGCGGACGGAAAGGCCGATCAGCGCGCCGATCCAGGTGAACGCGTAGCCGAGCAGCAGGAGCAGGCCGAAGCCGCCGAGGACCTTGCCGATGTTCTCGTGGGTGCGCCAGCCGACGAGCAGTGCGACGCCCGCGAGGACCACGAGCGTGACGGCGGTCTGCACCAGGTCTGCCAGGGTCCGCCCGGTCAGCACCGCGCCCCGGGCCATCGGCAGCGACCTGAACCGGTCGATGAGGCCCTTGTGCATGTCCTCCGCGATGCCCGCGCCGGCGCCCGCCGTGGCGAAGGTGACGGTCTGCGCGAAGATGCCGGCCATCAGGAATTCCTTGTACGCGCCGGCGCTGACGCCGGCGCCCGGGATGGCGATCGAGCCGCCGAAGACGTAGGTGAACAGCACCACGAACATGACCGGCTGGATGATCCCGAACAGGATCATCTCGGGGATCCGGGTCATGCGGATCAGGTTCCGCCTGCCGATGACCAGGGAGTCGCGGACGGACTGGCCGATGCCGCCGCCGGGCCGTGGGGCGGCCGTGCGGGCGGTTTCGCTGAGGGCGCTCATTTCTCCGTCTCCGTTCCGGGGGTCCCGGCCTCGTTCTTCTCCTGTTCGGCGGCGTGCCCGGTGAGGGAGATGAACACGTCGTCGAGGGTGGGGCGGCGCAGCCCGATGTCGTCGATCTCCACGCCCTGGGCGTCGAGGTCGCGGATGACCTCGGCGAGGAGCTTGGCGCCGCCGTCGACCGGGACGGTCAGCTTGCGCATGTGCGGCAGGACCGTGGTCTCGCCCTTGCCGAGGCGGGTGAGGACGGTGCGGGCCCGCTCGATCCCGTCGGGGTCGTGCACGACGACCTCGACGCGCTCACCGCCGGTGCGGGCCTTGAGCTGGTCGGAGGTGCCGCGGGCGATGACCCGGCCGTGGTCGATGACGCAGATGTCGTGGGCGAGGTGGTCGGCCTCCTCCAGGTACTGCGTGGTGAGGAGCAGCGTCGTACCGCCGGCGACCAGTTCCTCGATGACCTCCCAGAGCTGCTGGCGGTTGCGCGGGTCGAGGCCGGTCGTCGGCTCGTCCATGAACATGACCGGCGGGGAGACGACGAGCGCCGCCGCCAGGTCGAGGCGGCGGCGCATGCCGCCCGAGTACGTCTTGGCGGGGCGGTCCGCCGCGTCGGTCAGGTGGAACCGCTCCAGCAGTTCGCCCGCCCGGACCTTCGCCGCGCGCCCGCTCATCTGGTACAGCTGGCCGACCATGCGGAGGTTCTCACGGCCGGTCAGGTATTCGTCGACGGCGGCGAACTGGCCGGAGAGCCCGATCGAGCGCCGCACCTCGTTGGGGTTCTTCAGTACGTCGATCCCCGCCACGAAGGCCTTGCCGCTGTCCGGCCTGAGCAGTGTGGTCAGGACGCGGACGGCGGTCGTCTTGCCGGCCCCGTTGGGTCCGAGGAGGCCGAGGACGGTGCCTTCCGGCACGTCGAGGTCGACACCGCCGAGTGCTCGCACGTCTCCGAAGGTCTTCACGAGCCCTTCGGCGTAGATGGCGCCTGGCATATGGGATTCCCCCAGTGCGTTCGGGTGGCTACCTCTCAGACCCCAGATCCTAGGTTTGCCGGGGTCGCCGTGCCCGATGAACACACAAGCCGGGTCGAAAGGCCCCCACCTGTCAGCCCATCACCAGGTACCCCGCGTCGCGCAGCGCGGCCCTCACGTCGTCGCAGTGCTCGGGTCCCTTGGTCTCCAGCTGGAGTTCGACCTCCGCCTCGGTGAGGCCGAGCCTGGGGTCGGTACGGGCGTGGCTGATGTCCAGCACGTTGGCGTCGGCCACCGACAGCACCCCGAGCATCGTGGCCAGCGCGCCGGGCCGGTCCGTGAGGCGGAGCTTGAGGCTGAGGTAGCGGCCGGCCGCCGCCATGCCGTGGGTGAGGATGCGCTGCATCAGCAGCGGGTCCACGTTGCCGCCGGAGAGCAGGGCGACCACGGGCCCGTGGAACGACTTGGGGTCGCTGAGCAGTGCGGCGACCGGGCTCGCCCCGGCGGGTTCGACGACCATCTTGGCGCGTTCCAGGCAGAGCAGCAGGGCGCTGGACAGCTCGTCCTCGGAGACCGTGCGCACCTCGTCGACCAGCTCCCTGACCAGGGCGAACGGCACATCGCCCGGGCGTCCGACCTTGATGCCGTCCGCCATGGTCTGGAGGGTGCCGATGGAGACGGGGCGGTCGGCCGCGAGGGACGGCGGGTAGCAGGCGGCGCCGGCCGCCTGGACGCCGATGATCCGCACGTCGGGGCGGACCGCCTTGACCGCGACGGCGATACCGGCCGCGAGTCCGCCGCCGCCGACCCCGACGACGATGGTGCGGACCTCGGGGCACTGCTCCAGGATCTCCAGGCCGACGGTGCCCTGTCCGGCGATGATGTCGGCGTGGTCGAAGGGGTGGATGAAGACCGCGCCGGTCTCGCGGGCGTACTCCTGCGCGGCGGCCAGGGTCTCGTCGACGACGGTGCCGTGCAGCCGGACCCGGGCCCCGTACTCGCGGGTGGCGGCGACCTTCGGCAGCGGCGCCCCGACCGGCATGAAGACCGTGGAGCGTACGCCGAGGAGCGCAGACGCGAGGGCGACACCCTGCGCATGGTTTCCGGCACTCGCGGCCACGACGCCCGAGGCGCGTTCGACCGGGGTGAGTCCCGAGATGCGTACGTAGGCGCCCCGCAGTTTGAACGAGCCGGTCCGCTGGAGGTTCTCGCACTTGAACAGGACGGGCGCGCCCACCAGGCCGGAGAGATGGCGGCTGCCTTCCAGCGGGGTGACCCTGGAGACGCCGGAGAGCATCTTCTGCGCTCCCCGCACGTCGTCGAGGATCACGGAGGGAAAGCTGCCGGGCGACGGGAAGTTCATACCGTAAGTCTTGCAGCTCGCAGGGGCTCCGGCCGCCGCTTGCCGGGCCGTCCTGCGCCGATGTCCGCAGGTTTGTGCAGCACTGGTACGCGTTGCCCCGGGGCCGCGTACTCTGTCCCCCACCCATCCGACACCGCACGAAGAGAGCCCCCGGACATGCCCCCTCAGGACATGACGACCGCCTCGTCTCCTTCCGGGGGCGCAGCCCCGGAAATCCCGGGTCCCGACCACGTTCTCGACAGCCTCCAGCACCAGGTGGCCGTCTTCGCCCGCCGGGCCGAGCAGACCCGCCTCGGCGGGGTGGGCCAGGTGCGCAACTCGATGGACCGGGCGGCGTACCTGCTGCTGAACCGGCTGGACCGGGAAGGGCCGATGGGCGTCAAGGCGCTGGCCGCCGGGATGGGGATCGACTCGTCCACGGTGACCCGGCAGGTCGCGCCGCTGGTGGACACCGGCCTGGTCAAGCGCACCTCGCACCCGGAGGACGGGCGCGCGGTCGTGCTCCAGCTCTCCCCGCGCGGCCAGGCCCGGCTGGACGAGGTCCGGGGCTCGCGGCGGGAGTTGATGTCGCAGGTGACGGACGGGTGGAGCGAGGAGGAGCGTGACACGTTCTGCGCGCTGCTCACCCGGTTCAACGCGGCGCTGGCGGCCCGGCAGGCGGCGCACCAGACGACCCCGGCGGGCTGAACACCCTTGCGCGCCGCCGGAGGGTCGGTGAACGCGAGGGCTGCGGCATCCCGGACTACCCTGGAAAGGAATGGTCAGGAGGCTGCCATGACCAGGAAGATCGCCGACTGCCGCAAGTATCCGAGTGAGTCGAACTGCTCGCTGACGATCGCCGGCGAGGAGGAGGAAGTGGTGCGGGCCGCGAGCGAGCACGCCGTCTCCGTCCACCAGCACACCGACGGCCCCGAGCTGCGTGAACAGGTCAGGGCGACGCTGGAGGACGAACCGGCCTCCACCTGAACGGCTGCCGTACGCGGGCGGGACCGGCGATTCCGGTCCCGCCCTTTCACTTGCTCAGCCCAGCGCCTGCGTCAGGTCCGCGAGCAGGTCGTCCGCGTTCTCGATGCCGACGGAGAGGCGGACCAGGTCGGCCGGGACCTCCAGCGGGGAGCCCGCCGCCGAGGCGTGCGTCATCCGGCCCGGGTGCTCAAGGAGCGATTCGACGCCGCCCAGGGACTCGCCCAGGGTGAACAGCTTCGCCCGGTTGCAGACCTCGACCGCCGCCTCCTCGCCGCCCTCGACGCGGAAGGACACCATGCCGCCGAAGGCCCGCATCTGCTTGGCGGCGACCTCGTGGCCCCGGTGTTCGGGCAGGCCGGGGTAGAGGACCTGGGTGACCTTGGGGTGCCGGGTCAGCAGGTCGGCGACCTTGGTGGCGTTCTCGCTGTGGCGGTCCATGCGCACGGCGAGCGTCTTGATGCCGCGCAGCACCAGCCAGGCGTCGAACGGGCCGGCCACGCCGCCCATCGCGTTCTGGTGGTAGACCAACTCGTCGGCCAGATCCGGGTCGTTGACGATCAGCGCGCCGCCGACGACGTCCGAGTGGCCGCCCATGTACTTGGTGGTGGAGTGCACCACCACGTCCGCGCCCAGCGCCAGCGGCTGCTGGAGGTAGGGGCTGGCGAAGGTGTTGTCGACCACGAGGCGCGCCCCGGCGGTGCGGGCGACCTGGGCGACGGCGGCGATGTCGGTGATGCCGAGCAGCGGGTTGGACGGGGTCTCCACCCAGACCGCCTTGGTGCGCGGGGTGATCGCGGCGCGGACCGCCGCCACGTCCGAGGTGTCGGCGACGGAGAACTCCACGCCCCAGCGCGAGGCGACCTTCGCGAACAGCCGGAACGTGCCGCCGTAGGCGTCGTTCGGGATGACCACGTGGTCGCCGGGGGTCAGCAGCGTACGGAGCAGGCAGTCCTCGGCGGCGAGGCCGGAGGCGAAGGCGAGGCCGCGCCGGCCGCCCTCCAGGGCCGCGAGGTTCTCCTCCAGGGCGGTACGCGTCGGGTTGGCGCTGCGGCTGTACTCGTAACCGCCGCGCAGCCCGCCCACGCCGTCCTGCTTGTACGTGGACACCTGGTAGATGGGCGGGACCACGGCGCCGGTGAGGGGGTCGGCGGTGTTCCCCGCGTGGATCGCGCGGGTTTCGAAGCTGTGCTGGTCGCTCATGGGGCCGAGCGTAGTTCGTCGCGAGGGGGCTCACGGCCCACCTGGCCGTCCGGTGACAATGGGGGCATGGAGATTCTGTGGTTCCTGCTCGCGCTGTGCCTGCTGACCGCCGCGATCGGCCCGTACGTGCTGCGGCGGCGCGGCGGCGGTATCCGGCTGGCCGCGCCCGGCTCCCCCGACGCCGCCGACCCGCAGGACTACGGCTTCGTACGCCAGGAGGAGCTGGACGTCCGGACGCCCGGGCCCGACCAGGACCTGCTGGACGTGCTGGAGGTCGTGCAGCACACGCAGGAGTGGCGGGCCGCCTCCCAGCTGCTGGCCGGGACGCCGAAGGACGGTGAGCTGCGCTGGCAGCGGGTACAGGCGTTCGCCGGGGCGGCCTCGCTGGAGCTGCTGCGACAGCCGGGCGTCGGCGGTTCGTGGCTGCGCAAGTGGCGCGCGGAGGCGCCGAAGGACGCGGGCGCCGCGGCGGTGCACGCGGAGTTCCTGGTGCAGCAGGCGTGGCGCTCGTCCACGGCGGGCACGGACGACTTCCGGATCGTCCTGGAGGAGGCCCGCAAGGTGATCGGCGAGGCCGCCCTGCTGGCCCCGGGCGATCCGGTCCCGTACATCGTGGAGCTGGCGGTCGCGCGCGGACTGGGTTACTCCGGCGAGGAGTTCGACCAGTTGTGGGCGAAGATCATCGACCGGGCGCCGGCGCACATGGGCGCGCACATCGCGGCGCTGCACTTCTGGAGCGAGCGGTGGCACGGTTCGCGCGAGGAGGCCGACCGCTTCGCGACGGCCGCCGCCGCGCGTGCCCCGCAGGGCTCGCTGCTGGCCGGGCTGCCGCTGTTCGCGGTGTACGAGCACCTGCCCGAGGTCAATCTGGTGAGCGGCTTCTACCGGAGCCAGGTCGTGACCAGGGCCGTGGAGGGCGCGATGTTCGCGGTGCACGCGGCGCGCGCCGACGACCCGATGCTGCCGCACGTGCGCCATCTGCTGGTGCTGTTCCTGGTCCGGATGGAGCGCTGGTCGGAGGCGGTGCACCAGCTGGTCCGCGTCGACGGATTCGTGGGCGCGCTGCCGTGGACGGCGAGCGAGGACCCGGCCGCCGAGTACGCGGTGTACCGGGCGCTGGCGGTCGCGGGCTACGAGGCGAACGGCGGCAGCCCGGCGTCCCTGCCGCACTAGGGCCGTCCGGCGGGCGGGCGCTGAGCCCGCCAGGAATCCGCGGGGGCCCCGGAGCGTTGTACGGACAGCACGCCGACCCAGGAGGAGCCCCCGCATGTTCCTGCACCGCCGCACCCCCCAGCTCCCCACCCGGGAGGAGGCCCTGCGCGGCCGTCCCGTCCCCGAGTTCACCGTCCCGCCCCGCCACACCGTCCTGGGCAACCCGCTGCTGGGCCCGTACCCGGAGGGCCTGGCGGTCGCGGACTTCGGTCTCGGCTGTTTCTGGGGCGCCGAGCGCAAGTTCTGGCAGACGGACGGCGTCTGGACGACGCTCGTCGGCTACCAGGGCGGCTACACGGAGAACCCCGCGTACGAGGAGGTCTGCTCGGGCCTCACCGGCCACACGGAGGCCGTCCGCGTCGTGTACGACCCGTCCGTGGTCACGTACCCGGAGCTGCTGAAGCTGTTCTGGGAGTCCCACGACCCGACCCAGGGCTTCCGCCAGGGCAACGACGTGGGTACGCAGTACCGGTCCGCGGTCTACACCCACACCCCGGACCAGGCGGCGGCCGCCGCGGCCTCCCGCGAGGCGTACCAGAAGGTCCTGACGGCATCCGGCCACGGTGAGATCACCACGGAGATCCTCCCGGCCGACGGCCGCCCCTTCTACCCCGCCGAAGCGGCCCACCAGCAGTACCTGGACAAGAACCCGGCCGGCTACTGCGGCATCGGCGGCACGGGCGTCTCCTGCCCGGTGGGCGTGGCCCCGGCGGAGAGCTGAGAGAGACGGAAGCGGCCGGGAGACGTGTCTCCCGGCCGCTTCCGCGCGTCGTGGGCCCCGGTCAGATCAGGCCCTGCGCGAGCATCGCGTCCGCGACCAGTTCGAAGCCGGCGATGTTGGCGCCGACCACGTAGTTGCCGGGGCTGCCGTAGCGCTCGGCGGTGGTGTAGCAGGAGTCGTGGATGTGACGCATGATCTCCGCGAGGCGCTGCTCCGTGTGGGCGAAGGTCCAGGAGTCGCGCGAGGCGTTCTGCTGCATCTCCAGGGCGCTGGTGGCCACGCCGCCCGCGTTGGCCGCCTTGCCGGGGGCGAAGGCAACACCGGCGTCCTGGAAGACGCGGACGGCCTCGGGGGTGGTGGGCATGTTGGCGCCCTCGGCGACCGCCTTGACGCCGTTGCGGACGAGGGCGAGCGCGTCGGCCTCGTGCAGCTCGTTCTGGGTGGCGCAGGGCAGGGCCACGTCGACGGGGACGCTCCAGACGCCGGTGCCCTCGACGTACCTCACGTGGGCGCCGCGCCGCTCGGCGTACTCGGAGATGCGGCCGCGGCCGCGCTCCTTGATCTCCTTGAGGAGGTCGAGGTCGATGCCCTTGTCGTCGACGACGTAGCCGCCGGAGTCGGAGGCGGTGACGACGGTCGCGCCGAGCTGCTGGGCCTTCTCGATGGCGTAGATCGCGACGTTGCCGGAGCCGGAGACGGCGATGCGCTGGCCGTCCAGGGACTCGCCGCGGCTGCGCAGCATCTCGGCGGTGAACATGACGCAGCCGTAGCCGGTCGCCTCGGTGCGGACGAGGGCGCCGCCCCAGCCGAGGCCCTTGCCGGTGAGGACGCCGGACTCGTGGCGGTTGGTGATCCGCTTGTACTGGCCGAAGAGGTAGCCGATCTCGCGGCCGCCGACCCCGATGTCACCGGCGGGCACGTCGGTGTACTCGCCGACGTGGCGGTGGAGCTCGGTCATGAAGGACTGGCAGAACCGCATGATCTCGGCGTCCGAGCGGCCCTTCGGGTCGAAGTCCGCGCCGCCCTTGCCGCCGCCGATGGGCATGCCGGTGAGGGCGTTCTTGAAGATCTGTTCGAAGCCGAGGAACTTCACGATGCCGAGGTTGACCGAGGGGTGGAAGCGCAGTCCGCCCTTGTACGGGCCGAGCAGGCTGGAGAACTCGACGCGGAAGCCGCGGTTGACGTGGATGTCGCCCGAGTCGTCCGACCACGGCACGCGGAAGATCAGCTGGCGCTCCGGCTCGCATATGCGCTCGATGACGCGGGCGTCCACGAACTCCGGCCGCTGGGCCAGCACGGGACCGAGAGTCTCCAGGACCTCCCGGACCGCCTGGTGGAACTCCTTCTCGCCCTGGTTGCGGCGGAGGACCTCGGCGTACAACGGCTCGATGATGCGGTTCTCGGCGGCGTGCGAGGTGGCGGAGTGAGAGGTGACCGGCATCTGATCAAGACCTTCCATGGGTCGGCTCATACGCGGGAGCGCCCCCGTCCCGAGGGGCGCCAGGTCCCCCTCCCCATTGAGGGCGTCGCCGGAACGTCGCGCGTACCGCGCTCGCGACTGCGGCGTACAGGACCGTCGTGGCGTACCGATTCTCCCAGTGGGCCCGCTCCCCGGCCCGTGGCATCCACATCGTGATCGGGCGTCCGTGCGCCACGGACCTGGCCAACGGCCTTGTGCGCGGCCGGTTCCGGGCGTGAATGGCCGAGTTGCGGCCGCGTCGGCCACACCGCCGAAGTGGTGAAACTCACAGTCGCTCGGGGTCGACGGTGAGCCTTCGGAAATCCAGCCGTTACGCCATCGGGGTGACGTGGCGGCCCCGCCGGCCCCGACAGGTAATACGAAACGCCCCGGGACCTGATGACGGTTCATCAGACATGATTCGGTCATGACATCCTTACGGGGGAGCCGAGATCTCAGTCCTCGTGGGCCCGCCGGGGCCGGACCGCCCGCCCTGTCCGGGTACAGCGGCCACGCCGGGCCCTCGCGGCCCGGACCGCGCACGCCCCCGCGCGCCGGCGAGATGCGCCGCTGCCTCGCCGTGGGCCTGGACTGCTATCTGTGCGTGCTCACGGCCGGGCTGCTGGCCAGGCCGTATGTGGACACCGCGTCCCTGCCCGAGGCCGCCGCCCTGCTGGCCGTCCCGGTGCTGGTGCTGTCGTTCGTCAACCAGGTCGTGCTCACCGCGTTCCTCGGTGCGGGCGCGGGCAAGCTGATCATGGGCATCCGGGTCGTGAGCCTGCCGGACGTCCGGCGCCCCGGCCCCGGCCCGCTGGTGCGGCGCTGGCTCTACGGACTGGCCTGGCTGCCGCTGCGCCCCTGGTACGGGCTGCGCACCAGCGGGCAGCGGGACGAGGCCGGCTGCCCGCTGGTGCGGACGTGCGAGGAGGGCGTCTCGTACGCGGACCCGCTCGGGCTGCGCCAGGTGCGCCGGGGCGACCTCGTGGCGTACCGCAGGGCCCTCACGGAAGGCCGGGCGGCGGCGGCCCGGGGCCTGTACTGAGCCCGGGCCGGGCACCGCCGCCGGGGGCGCGGGGCCCGCCGGCGGCGGTCGGGGACGGGTGCGGGGCGGGCACCGCCGCCGGGGGCGCGGGGCCCGCCGGCGGCGGTCGGGGACGGGTGCGGGGCGGGTCAGGCCGCGGCGTTCTCCGTGATGGTGACCTCGCCCTTGCGGATGGTGGCCAGACGCGGGGCGCGGCGGGCGATGGAGCTGTCGTGGGTGACCATGATGAAGGTGAGCCCGTGCTCCTTCCACAGGGCCTCCAGGACCTCCATGATCTCGTCGCGCATGGACTCGTCGAGGTTGCCGGTGGGCTCGTCGGCGAGGAGCACCTTGGGCTGCTTGACCAGGGCCCGGGCGATGGCGACGCGCTGCTGCTGGCCGCCGGACATCTCGCCGGGGACATGGCCGAGGCGCTCGCCGAGCCCGACGGAGTCCAGCGCCTCGGCGGCTCTTCTGCGCCGCTCGGCCGCCTTGACGCCGAGGGGGACGAGCGCGGTCTCCACGTTCTCCTGCGCGGTGAGCGTCGGGATGAGGTTGAAGCTCTGGAAGACGAAGCCGATGTTCTGGGCGCGCACCTTGGTGAGCTTGGCCTCGCTGAGCCTGGCCAGGTCCATCCCGTCGAGCTCGATGCTGCCCGCCGTGGGGCGGTCCAGGCCGCCGAGCATCTGGAGCAGGGTGGACTTGCCGCCGCCGGTGGGGCCCTGGATGACCAGGCGGCCGCCGTCCTCGATGGTGAGGTCGACGCCGGCGAGGGCGTGCACGGTGGACTTGCCGCGCCTGTACTGCTTGGTGACGCCTTGAAGCGTGTACATGGGGGTTCTCCTGACGGGGTGTGGGGTGCGGGCTACTCGACGCGGCGCAGCGCGTCCGCCGGGCGCAGCCGGGACGCGCGCCAGCCGCCGAAGGCGCCCGCGATCAGCCCGCCCGCCACGGCCAGGGCGACGGCGATCAGGATGATGGAGAGGGAGACGGGCGCGGTCAGCGCGATGTCGAGGGCCTTGGAGGCGCTCTGCCGGCCGAAGCCGGGCCCGCCGCCGCCCATCATGCCGCCGCGCATCCCGCCACCGCCGCCGGAGGAGCCGAGCTCCGCGGTGAGGGTGGGGCTGACGGCGGTGACCGCGTAGGCGCCGGCCAGGCCGATCCCGATGCCGAGGACACCGCCGATCAGGCCGTTGACCAAGGCCTCCCCGATGACCTGGCGGGTGACCCGGCCGCTCTTCCAGCCGAGGGCCTTGAGCGTGCCGAACTCGCGCACCCGGCGGCTGACGGCGGAGGAGGTGAGGAGCCCGGCGACGAGGAACGCGGCGACCAGGACGGCGATGGAGAGCCACTTGCCGACGCCGGCGGCCAGGTCGGACGCGGTGGACAGAGAGCCGGAGACGGTGTCCGCGAGATCGGCCGAGGTGGTGACCGTGGTGCCCGAGATGTTCTTCTGGATGGCCGACTTGACGCTGTCGATCTTCTGCGAGTCCGCGGCCTTCACGTAGACCGTGGTGACCTTGTTCTTCGAGTCGGAGAGGGTCTGCGCCTGCTGGAGCGGGATGTAGAGGTTGGCGGCCGCGTCGCCGCTGTCGGCCGTCGAGACGCCGACGATCGTGAACTCGGTGCCGTGGATGGTCACCGTCTTACCGGTGGAGAGGGTCTTCTCCTTGGCGTAGGCGGAGTCGACGACGGCCACCTTCGCGTTGGTCTCGGTCGTCTTGAACGTACGGCCGGAGGTGATCTTCGACGAGGTGAGCGGGCCGAGGTCCTGCTGGGTGACGTCGGTGCCGTACACCGTGTAGGAGTTGACGTCGAAGGAGGCGCCGCCGCCCCTGACCTCGCCCTGCGGCTGGCCGCTCCCGCCGCCGGGTCCGCGTCCGCCGCCCTGGCTCGTGCCGCCCTCCTGCTGGAACTCGCCGCGCTTGAACTGCCCGTCCACCTTCATGACGGACAGGCTCAGCCCGCCCACCGCACCGGCGACGCCGTCCTGCTTGCCGACCTTGCCGACGGTGGAGGAGGCCAGGGTCTGGAAGCCCTGGACCATGACCCGGTCGGTGCTCTGGGTCGCGTCGTCGTCGCTGTCCTTGGCGTCGAACTCGAACTTGGGGCGGCCGGTGGAACCGGACTTGGGCGCCGTGGCCGCCTTGGTGACGGTCATGTCCGTGCCGAGCCCGTACAGCGATTCCAGGACCTTGTCCTGGGCCTTGCTCATGCCCGAGGAGACCGAGCTGACGATGATGACCAGCGCAATACCGAGGGCGAGCCCGGAGGCGACGACGAGCGCCGCCTTTCTGCGGCGGCGCAGCTCGCGCCGGAGGTAGGTGAAGAACATGGCGCGAGGCTAGGAACGCCTCGTGATGGTGGGTTAAGGCCACCATGAGAGCGGGATGAGAACAGTGTGTACGCCGAAGGCGGCGGCACCGGGCCCGGTTGGGGTCGTGGTGCCGCCGCCTTCGGCGTACGGGGTGGGGATGCGGCCGGGGATGGGCCGGTCAGGCGTTGGAGCCCGCCGTCCACTCGGCCCAGCTCAGGTTCCAGCCGTTGAGGCCGTTGGAGGGCTGGATGGTCTTGTCGGGGGAGTTCTTCACGATGACGACGTCACCGATCATGGAGTTGTTGTAGAACCACGCGGCGGGCTGGTTGGCGTCACCGGCGCCCTTGACGTCCTGGAGGCCGACGCAGCCGTGGCTGGTGTTGACGCTGCCGAAGATGCCCTTGCCCCAGTAGTTGCCGTGGATGAAGGTGCCCGACGTGGACAGCCGCATGGCGTGCGGCACGTCCTTGATGTCGTACTCGCCCTTGCCGTCGTCGTCCGTGAAGCCGACGGTCGAACCGTCCATCCGGGTCTCCTTGTACTTCTCGGAGATCACCATCTGGCCGTTGTACGTCGGGTTGTCGGGCGAACCGGCGGAGATCGGGATGGTCTTGATCGTCTTGCCGTCCCGGGTGACGGTCATCGTGTGGGTCTTGGCGTCCACCGTGGAGACCTGGTTGCGGCCGACCTTGAAGGTGACCGTCTTCTGCTGCACGCCGTAGACACCGTCCGCGCCCTCGACGCCGTCGAGGGACAGCTTCAGGGTGACGGTCGAGCCGGCCTGCCAGTAGTTCTCGGGGCGCAGGTCGAGGCGCTGGTTGTTGAACCAGTGGCCGACGACTTCCTGGCCGCTGCTGGACGTCACCTTGATGCCGTCCTGGACGGCTTTGGTGTCGGTGATCGGCTTGTTGAAGTTGATCGAGACGGGCATGCCGACGCCGACGGTGGAGCCGTCCTCGGGGGTGAAGTTCCCGATGAAGCTCTTGTCGGGCGAGACGGTGGTGAAGGAGGAGTTCTCGTGGGCCTCGCGGCCCTTGGAGTCCTGCGCCGTCGCGCTGACCTTGTAGGTGGTCGAGCGCTCCAGCTGGGCGTCCGGCTTCCAGCTCGTGCCGTCGGCGGAGAGGGTGCCCTTGACGCTCTTGCCGTCCGCGCTGGTCATCGTGACGGCGGTCAGCTTGCCCTTGGTGACGGTGACCTTGGCGGCGTTGTTGATGCTCGCGTTGGCCGCGCCGTTCTTGGGCGAGATCGCTATCTGGGCCTCGGAAGTCTCCTGGGCCGCCGCCTTGTCGACGTCGGCCGCCTGGGACTTGGAGCTCTCGGGGCTGGGACCGCCCTTGTCGCCGCCGTCGTCACAGGCGGAAAGCACCAGTACGCCGCCGAGCAGTGCGGACGCGGCCATCAGGCCCTTGCGCCGCTTGCTGTCCGTCATCACACGCTTCTCCATCGTTGCCGAATCCCCAAAAACCCCGAGCAAGGCCGCCTACCGGCGAAACCCCGTCAATGTTCCAAGAACCCCTTGTACGGGATTCCCGTTCCACGTCCGTCGAATGTGTGGGGAACACCACTCATCGACGCCGTGCCGGGGGCGGTGGTTCCCGCTTCCGCGGCACGGACCGGCCCCGGTCCGCCACGAGCGGGCCGGGGCCGTGTTCCCACAGGTCAGACCCGCCGCTCGGTGCCGCCGTTGCCGTCGGCCTCACTTCCATTGTGCGGGACGCCCGGGGCGCCCCCGCCGATCACGTCCTGTCCGAAGCCCTCCTCGTACCCCTCGTCGCCGTCCTCGTCCCCGCCCTCGTCGAGGTCCCATCCGTCCGGGTCGTCGGGGTCGTAGTCGATGCTCTCGCTGCTCCAGGAGGCCTGGGCCAGCTCGACCCCGGGCACCTCCCCCACCAGGTCGAACGGGTCGATCAGCGAGGCGAGGGCCTCCGCTCCGTCTTCCCGTACCGCAGCCTCGGCATGCGTGCGTTCCTCGGCGTCCTCGCCGCCGGGTTCGCCGTACTCCGCCGCGAGGCTCTCCAGGGCCGTCCCGGCGAGGGCGTCGGGGTCGGTGATCTCCACCACCATGTCCACCCTCAGCCGGACGAAACGCGATGATCCAGATGTCTCGGAAGTGCTCATGGGGCGGAGCGTAAGTCCCGGCCGTCACGCCTTCCCCGCGACCCGCTGCGTTCACTAGCATCGGAACGAGCCGGACTCCCGGCCGTCGCAAAAGGGGACCGTTTTCCGTGGCCATCACCCGTCGCCCGCTTCTGACCGCCACCGCCGCCGGGACACTGCTGTGCGCCCTGTGGTTCGTCCCGTCGGCCAATGCCACGGACGATACGGGCAGCGCGCCCGGCAGCAGCACGACGAGGGCGGGCGGGGACGCGGACGCGGCGACGCTCGCCGAGACCGGCACGGGCACCACGCCGTATCTGCTCGGCGGGGTGGCCTTCCTGGGCATCGGCGCGGGCTTCGTGACGTACTCGTCCCGCCGCACGGGCCCGAGGCCCGCTCTCTGACACGCGGATACGGGGAGGCGGCCACCGGACCGGTCCGGTGGCCGCCTCCCCGTTTCGGGCCGTGCGAACCCTAGGCCAGCGGTCCTGTGACCGGCTCCACGGCCGAGACCACTCCGCCCGCCCGCACGAAGGCGTCGGCGGCGGCCAGGTCCGGCGACAGGAAGCGGTCCGGCCCCGGGCCCTCGACACCGGCCGCCCGCAGCGCCTCGATGACGGCGAGCGTGGCCGGGGCCGGGGTCAGGCCCTGCTGGGCGCGCAGCTCGACCGCACGGGTCGCCGCGTACAGCTCGACGGCGACGATCCGGGCGAGGTTGCCGACGGCGGTACGCAGCTTGCGCGCGGCCGACCAGCCCATGGAGACGTGGTCCTCCTGCATCGCGGAGGACGGGATGGAGTCGGCGGAGGCCGGGACGGCGAGCCGCTTCATCTCGCTGACCAGGGCGGCCTGGGTGTACTGGGCGATCATCAGCCCCGAGTCGACACCCGCGTCGTCCGCCAGGAACGGCGGCAGCCCGTGCGAGCGGTTCTTGTCGAGCAGCCGGTCGGTCCGGCGCTCGGTGATCGAGCCCAGGTCCGCGGCGGCGATGGCCAGGAAGTCCAGTACGTAGGCGACGGGCGCGCCGTGGAAGTTGCCGTTCGACTCCACCCTGCCATCGGGAAGGACCACCGGATTGTCCACGGCGGAGGCCAGCTCGCGGTCGGCGACGGTCGCGGCGTACGCGAGGGTGTCCCGGCCGGCCCCGTTGACCTGCGGCGCGCACCGCACCGAGTAGGCGTCCTGGACGCGCGGCGCGTCGTCCTGATGGTGACCTGTGAGGCCGGAGCCCGCGAGGACCCGCAGCATGTTGTCCGCGCTGGCGCCCTGGCCGGGGTGCGGGCGGATGGCGTGCAGCTCGGGGGCGAGGACCTTGTCCGTGCCGAGCAGGGCCTCCAGGGAGAGGGCCGCGGTGACGTCGGCCGAGGTGTAGAGCGTCCGCAGGTCGGCGAGGGCCATGACCAGCATGCCGAGCATGCCGTCGGTGCCGTTGAGGAGGGCCAGGCCCTCCTTCTCGCGCAGCTCGACCGGGGTGATGCCGTGCGCGGCGAGCAGCTCGCCGGCCGGGCGGACGGTGCCGTCGGGGCCCTCCGCGTCGCCCTCGCCCATCAGGGCCAGCGCGCAGTGCGACAGGGGCGCGAGGTCGCCGGAGCAGCCGAGCGAGCCGTACTCGTGGACGACGGGCGTGATCCCGGCGTTCAGCACGTCGGCCATGGTCTGCGCGACCTCGGGGCGTACGCCGGTGTGGCCGGAGGCGACCGTCTTCAGCCGGAGGAACATCAGCGCCCTGACGACCTCCCGCTCGACGCGCGGGCCCATGCCGGCGGCGTGCGAGCGCACGATGTTGCGCTGGAGCTGAGCGCGCAGCTCCGGGCTGATGTGCCGACTGGCCAGGGCGCCGAAGCCGGTCGAGACGCCGTAGACCGGCTCGGGCTTGGCTGCGAGCGCGTCCACGATCTCGCGCGCGGCGGCCAGCGCGGCCACCGCGTCGGCGGAGAGCTCGACACGGGCGTTGCCGCGGGCCACGGCGATGACGTCCTGAGCAGTGGTACCGGACGTCCCCACCACGACTGTATGCATATCCATATTCAGCAGCGTACGGATTGAAACCCTTCATGTCACCAGTGGAAGGCGGGTTGACCCCTTACGCCGGGCGCGGGCGTACGGGTCACGGCTCGGGGTGGTTCCCGCGCAGCCGGCGGCGGTCGTGCGGGGACTTCGGCGGGGAGTCGGCCAGCCGGATGACCTCGCCGTCCCGCCCCGCCACCACCGGGCGCGCGGAGCGGGCCGCCTTCGCCCGGTACTGGGCCGCGTCCGCCAGCCGGAACAGCCGCCGGGCCGAGACCTCGGGCCCGATGGGGTCGCCGGTGGACGCGATCCCGCAGGCGACCCCGTTGCCGAGTTCGAGCCCGGCCGCGCGCTCGCACAGTTCGGCGGCGACGGCGACCACCTCGTCCGCCTCGGGGCCCACCGCAAGCAGGCAGAACTCGTCACCGCCCAGCCGGGCCGCCAGCGCCCCGGGCAGTATGGCCGCGGACCGCGAGAGCACCGAGCCGAAACGTTCCAGCAGCCGGTCGCCGACCGCGTGGCCATGGGTGTCGTTCACCCACTTCAGCCCGTTCAGGTCGCAGACCACCAGGCTGATCACCGCCCCGTCCGCCCGGTGACGCTCCACCGCCTCGTCCAGCCGCATGTCGACGGCCCTGCGGTTGGCGAGGCCGGTCAGCGGGTCGGTGAAGGCGAGCTTGCGGACCTCCTCCAGGCGCTCGGTCTGGGCGAGCCCGGCGGCCACCACGGCGGCCAGCACGGTGGCGAAGTCGGCGTCCGCCCGCCCGAACACCGGCTCCCCCGTCGGCCGCGCCACGTACAGCTCGCCCCAGGCCCGCCCGTGCAGCACGATCGGCGCGACCACGCAGCAGCCCCGCCCGCGACGGCGCAGGGCCGCCACGCGCTGGTGGCAGTAGCCGGGCCCGTATCCGTGCGCCCCGGCCGCCCCGGGGCCGGGCTCGCCCTCCACCGGCCCCTCGGCGGTCTCCACCCAGGCGTCCGGCTCGCCGCCCCCGGCCCACCGCTCGTGCAGGAACTCGGTGATCTCCGGGAACCGGTGGACGGGGTAGACCTCCTCATCGGGGAACTCCTCCTCGCCCTCGGCCCGCGCCCCCGCGTTGACCAGGACGCGCAGCTGCCCGCGGTCGCGCTCCCAGACCGAGAGCGCGGCGAAGCTGCCGCCCAGCGCCTCGCAGGCCCCCAGGGCGGCCGCTCGCCAGCACCCCCGGGGGTCGTGCGCGGCAGCCATCGTCTGCGCCAGCGAAACCACAGCCCGCAGCCGTGCGTCGTCACCACCCATTGCGTCAGTTTAGGGGCGATATGGGCTGCGCGATCACTCGACGACTCCGGAGCGTGACCAGTCGACCCGGAAATGGATACCCAGGGTCACTCGCCGGGCCAGTTCGGCTTCCGCTTCTCGTTGAACGCGGCCACGCCCTCCGCCCGGTCCCCGGAGAAGGCCACCGACCGCCACGCGGAGTCCTCTACCTCCAGGCCCGCCCGCAGGTCCAGCCCGTGCCCGAGCCGCAGGGCCCGCTTGGCCGCGCGCAGCCCGACCGGCGAGTTCGCGGCGATCCGGCCGGCCAGGGCCAGCGCCTCGGCCCGGTCCTCACCCTCCGCCACCAGCTCATCGACCAGGCCCAGCTCGCGCGCCTCGGCGCCGGGCACCCGGCGGGCGCTGAAGATCAGTTCGGCGGCGCGCGCGGCCCCGACCCGGCGGGGCAGCAGCTGGGTGCCGCCGCCGCCCGGGATGACGCCGACGGAGACCTCGGGCAGGCCCACCACGGCGGTCGGGTCGGCGACGATCAGGTCGCAGGACAGCGCCAGCTCGAAGCCGCCGCCCAGCGCGAAGCCGTGCACCGCGGCGATCGTCGGCATGGGCAGCTCAAGCACCCCGGTGTAGGCGGCGCGCGCGGTGGGCCGCTGGCGGACCAGCTCGGCGTCGGTGAGGGAGTTCCGCTCCTTGAGGTCCGCGCCCACGCAGAAGGCCCGCTCGTGGCTGGAGGTGAGGACGGTGACCCGTACGTCCCGGTCGGCGGCGAGCGCGTCACAGGCAGCACCGATGGAGCGGGCCATGTCCGTGGACACCGCGTTCATGGCCTTCGGCCGGTCGAGGACCAGCTCGGCGACGTGCTCCAGGCCCTCGTGGACCCGTACGGCGACGAACTCCCCGAACCGCTGCTCGGACGTGACGGTCATAGCTGCACCCCTGTCGGTTAACGAGCGTTACCCGAGGGATCCTAGGGCTCCGCCCCGAAGGGGTGTGCGGAACAGGTCAGGACCTGCCGGTTCAGGACGCGCCGCGGCGGGCCAGCAGCCAGGGCTCGACCACGCCGAGGCCGCGGACCGGGCGCTGCCACATCGGCTGGAGCCCGTAGCGGTACTTGGGCACGGGGGCGATCTCGGCGTCCGGGCCCTCCTTCTCGGCCCGCTCGGCCGCCGCAGCGGCCTCCTCGGCCGCCCGCGCCTCCGAGACCGGGGCCTCGCCCGTACGCGTCAGCTCCTCGGCGAACGCGCCGTCGACGAGCACCGCGTCCTTCGGTGCTATCGAGGTGAGCCGGCTGGCGAGGTTCACGGTCGTGCCGAAGACATCGCCCATCCGGGTGGTGACCGTGCCGAAGGCGATGCCCACCCGGAGCGCCGGCATGGTCTCGTCCGCGGTCATCGCCTCGACGAGCCGCAGCGCGATCTCGGCGGCGGTGCCCGCGTCGTCGGCGGCGAACAGAACCTCGTCGCCGAGGGTCTTGATGAGCCGCCCGCCGTGCGCCGCGACCAGGTCGGCGCAGGTGGTCTCGAAGGACTCGACGAGCTCGCCGAGCTCCTCCTCCTCCAGGCGGCGGGTCAGCCGGGTGAAGCCGACGAGGTCCGCGAAGCCGACGGCCAGGCGCCGGTCGACCATCTCCTCGTCGTCGGCCGCCTGCACGACCCGGCCGGTGGCGGCGGCGAGCTGGCGCCGCCACACGTACACCAGGAACTCCTCCAGCTCGGGCAGGAGCAGTTCGACCAGCGGGTACGTGACCTCGGTGCGGGTCATGCCCGGTTCGGGGGGCTCGGTCAGGCCCTCCAGGAAGGAGTCGATCTGCCATTCGGCCAGCCGGGCGGTGGTCTGCCCGGTGGACCGGGCGACCTGGATCGCCATCGGCTCGCTGAGCAGCCCCGCCTCGACGAGACCGGAGAGCCGCCGCAGGGCCAGCACGTCCGCCTCGGTGAGCGCCTTGGCCTGGCCGATGTCCGCGAAGCCCATGGCCCGCCAGAAGCGGGAGGCCAGGTCCATCGAGACGCCGGCGGTGCGGGCCGCCTGGAACGGGGTGTACCGCCGGTCGGCGCCCAGGATCAGCTGTTCAAGCCGGATCGCGAGGGGATCGTCGGTCGGCTCGGCCGTGTGGTCGACTTCGTGGTGCGGCGTGGCGTGCACCGAGGGGTCCGGTGACTGCTGCGCGCCATCGCCGGAGGTCGTGTCGTCGACGGTCACCAGCCGCCTCCTGCCCGTTCCCTGCGCACTGCCCTGCCGATCTGTCCGTCGGTGGATCACCTCAACGATACGGCAGGTGTGCCCTACCTCACGTCCTCAGGGCACGCGGACGGGGCCCCGGCGGTTCAGGTCAGGCCGCCCTCCGCGCCGCGCAGGTGCACGATGTCGCCCGCCGAGACCGGCTCGCGGAGCCCGTTGCCGGTGGCCAGGACGATCCGGCCGTCGCCGTCGACGGCCACCGCCTCGCCGGTGAGCGTGCGGTCGCCGGGCAGCTGCGCCCGTACGGTGCGGCCGAGGGTCGCGCAGCCCGCCGCGTACGCCTCCTGGAGCCCGCTCGCCGCCGCGTCGCCGTCCGCGTCGCGCCAGAGCCCGTACCAGTGCTCCAGGGACCGCAGGACGCCCCGCAGCAGCGTCTCGCGGTCGGTGGATACCGCGCCGGCCAGGGCGAGCGATGCGGCGGTGGGGGCGGGCAGCTCGTCGGCGCGCAGCGAGACGTTGAGTCCGATGCCGATGACGACGCCGTCACCGGCCCGCTCCGCGAGGATGCCCCCGGTCTTGCGCTCCTGGCCGGATGGGGTCTCCCCCGGACGGAGCTTGTCGGAGTCCTTGGGGATGGTGACGAGGAGGTCGTTGGGCCACTTCAGGGCCATGTCGACGCCCGCCGCGCGCGCCAGCCCGGTGGCCGCGGCGACGCCGGTGAGCAGCGGCAGCCAGCCCCAGCGCTCGGCGGGGACGTTCCCCGGGGTCAGGTACACCGAGAAGAACAGGCCGGAGCGGGCCGGCGCCGTCCAGCTGCGCTCCAGGCGGCCGCGGCCCGCGGTCTGCTCCTCGGCGACCAGGACCGTGCCCTCGGTGAGGTCCGCCGCGCGCGCGGCGAGATCGGTGTTGGTGGAACCGGTGGACCCGACGACGTCGAGGGCGGTCCACAGCGCGCCCGGCCGCAGCAGTCCGCGGCGCAGCGCGGGAACGTTGAGGGGCGGCCGGTCCAGGTCCGACCAACGGCTCTGTGGCGCATCCGAAGGTGTCATGCAAGCCACCCTAGGTGTGTCAAAGGACGCACTGCCGAACGGTATCGGCGCCGATACGCTACGGATCAGTAGCTGTTCATCCGCTGATCAGCAGCCAAGTCGTCCCCGTGACCAGGCAGGGAGCCGCCACCCGATGTCCGAGCCGGAAGAGATCGACATCCACACGACCGCGGGCAAGCTCGCGGACCTGCAGCGCCGTATCGACGAGGCGACCCACGCGGGGTCGGCGCGCGCGGTGGAGAAGCAGCACGCGAAGGGCAAGCTGACGGCGCGCGAGCGCGTCGATCTCCTGCTCGACGAGGGTTCCTTCGTGGAGCTCGACGAGTTCGCCCGGCACCGGTCGACGAACTTCGGCATCGAGAAGAACCGCCCGTACGGGGACGGCGTCGTCACGGGCTACGGCACGGTCGACGGCCGCCCCGTCTGCGTGTACTCGCAGGACTTCACCATCTTCGGCGGCTCGCTGGGCGAGGTCTACGGTGAGAAGATCGTCAAGGTGATGGACTTCGCGCTGAAGACCGGCTGCCCGGTCATCGGCATCAACGACGGCGGCGGCGCCCGCATCCAGGAGGGCGTGGCGGCGCTGGGTCTCTTCGCGGAGATCTTCCGGCGCAACGTGCACGCCTCGGGTGTGATCCCGCAGATCTCGCTGATCGTCGGCCCGTGCGCGGGCGGCGCGGTGTACTCCCCCGCGATCACCGACTTCACGGTGATGGTCGACCAGACCTCGCACATGTTCATCACAGGGCCCGACGTCATCAAGACGGTCACCGGTGAGGACGTCGGCTTCGAGGAGCTGGGCGGCGCCCGTACGCACAACACCACGTCCGGCGTCGCGCACCACATGGCGGGCGACGAGAAGGACGCCATCGAGTACGTCAAGTCGCTGCTGTCGTACCTCCCGTCGAACAACCTCTCGGAGGCCCCGGCCTTCCCGGAGGAGGCGGACCTGACGGTCGGCGACGAGGACCGCGAGCTGGACACGCTCATCCCGGACTCGGCGAACCAGCCGTACGACATGCACACCGCGATCGAGCACGTGCTGGACGACGGCGAGTTCCTGGAGACCCAGGCCCTGTTCGCGCCGAACATCGTCACGGGCTTCGGCCGCGTCGAGGGCTACCCGGTCGGCATCGTCGCCAACCAGCCGATGCAGTTCGCCGGCTGTCTGGACATCAACGCCAGCGAGAAGGCGGCGCGTTTCGTCCGCACCTGCGACGCGTTCAACGTGCCGGTGCTGACCTTCGTGGACGTGCCGGGCTTCCTGCCGGGCGTCGACCAGGAGTACGGCGGCATCATCCGCCGCGGCGCCAAGCTGATCTACGCGTACGCGGAGGCGACCGTCCCGCTGATCACGGTGATCACCCGCAAGGCGTTCGGCGGCGCGTACGACGTGATGGGCTCCAAGCACCTGGGCGCCGACATCAACCTCGCCTGGCCGACCGCCCAGATCGCCGTCATGGGCGCCCAGGGCGCGGTCAACATCCTGCACCGCCGCACGATCGCCGCCGCCGAGGACCAGGACGCGACCCGCGCGGAGCTGATGGCGGACTACGAGGACGCGCTCCTCAACCCGTACGTGGCGGCCGAGCGCGGATACGTGGACGCGGTGATCATGCCGTCCGACACCCGGGCACACGTGGTCAAGGGCCTGCGCCAGCTCCGTACCAAGCGCGAGTCCCTGCCGCCCAAGAAGCACGGCAACATCCCCCTCTAGAAAGGGTCCTGGCCATGATCAAGGTCGTACGGGGCAACCCGACCCCGGAGGAGCTGGCCGCCGCGCTCGCGGTGGTCCAGGCCCGTGCGGCGGCGGTCTCCGCCGTGTCGTCCGGCACCCCGGAACCGCCTGCCGGCTGGTCCCACCCGAGCCGCCTGGCCCGACGAGGCCGCCACCTGCCGGGCCCGCGCGCCTGGGCCCGTACGTACTGGCCGGCATAGCCCTGGTGACGCGGTCGGGCGGCGGTTGAGTACGCGTACTCAGGCGCCGCCCGAGGCCCGCGCAGCAGGATCAAGTCATGCTCTGGTCCGACCCCGAGAACAAGCCCCCCAAGGAACTCCGCGACGCGCAGGACATGATGCGCCGCGCGGGCCTGATCCTGGCACTGGCCATGGTCGTAGCGATGCTCGTACTGGGCACGCGCTGATCACCCACCTGCCTCTCGCAGACGCAATCGCTCGCCCGGCGGGCGCTTCAAGCCCCTCCGGCGATTGAGGAGCCGGGGCCCGGGGGCAGCGCCCCCGCGACGAACCCGCACGGATCCCGCCTCCGTACCATGGCGGTCATGACCGCCCAGCGCCTCGTACTCGCCTCCGCCTCCCCGGCCCGCCTCGGCCTCCTCCGCCAGTCCGGCTTCCAACCGGAGGTCATCGTCAGCGGCGTCGACGAGGACGCCCTCACCGCCCCCACCCCCGCCGAACTCGCCCTCGTCCTCGCCCAGGCCAAGGCGGCCGTCGTCGCCGCGCTCCCCGAGGCCGCCGGCGCCCTGGTCATCGGCTGCGACTCCGTGCTGGAGCTCGACGGCGAGGCGCTCGGCAAGCCGGCCGACGCGGAGGAGGCCACCGCCCGCTGGAAGTCGATGCGCGGCCGGGCCGGCGTCCTGCAGACCGGGCACAGCCTGACGGACACCACGACCGGCCGCACGGTCTCGCGGACGGCGTCCACGACGGTCCGCTTCGGTGAGCCCTCGGACGCCGAGATCGCCGCCTACGTGGCCTCGGGCGAACCGCTGCACGTGGCGGGGGCCTTCACCCTCGACGGGCGGTCGGCGCCGTTCGTGGACTCCATCGAGGGCGACCCGGGCAACGTCATCGGCCTGTCGCTGCCGCTGCTGCGCCGCCTGCTGGGCGAGCTGGGGATCTCGGTCACCGACCTCTGGGCCTGAAGCCTTCAGGCGGGGGCGGGCGCGGCCGGCTGCTCGGGCTCCGCCTTCGGCTGGGGCTCCGGCTCCGGGCCGTACGCCACCAGGGCGAGCACGATGAGGCCGAGCACCACCATCATCCAGACGAACGCCGTCCAGCCGACGAGTCCGACCGTGAGCGCGCCGAGCACCCCGTGGACGACCGCGCAGCAGATGAGCACGATCCGCGCGACACGTCCCGGCGCCCGGTCGCGGGCACCGGCCAGCACGAGGATCACGGCGCACAGGAGCAGGAACAGCCCGGAGACGCCGCCGAGCACCCAGGTGCCCTTGGACATCATGTCCGGGTCCGTACCGGCCAGGGACATGTCCTGGTTCTTCACGACCGTGCCCATGACCACGTTGATGATCACAATGCCCACCGCTTCCACGGCCAGCACGAGCGCGGCTATGAAAGCCACCAGCCTGCGCACCACGGCGCTCACCCCCTGTTACCAGCAGTACGTGCGATAGCGCGGACCTTACTAACGGGTAATGGCCACGACAAGGGCCCGGGAGAACCCCGGCGCACCCCTAGTCGTCCGGGCTTTCGTGCGCCGGGCAAAGAATTGCCCACCCCTTAGTGGGAACCTCACAAAGAATCACGGTAAGTCGCTGCCCGTGCCGATAGAGACCTGGGCCACACCTGGTCGCTACTGTGCGGTTTCAGAACCCGGCGTACCGTGGTGGCACAAGGGATTTCGCGACTCGAGCACGCCTCGAATCACACTCCGTGTGGGCAAGCTCACCATTGGGGACGGGTCGTAGGACCGTGTCGGTTGTCCCTAAACTCAGCTTGTTTCAAGGAGGGAGCCATCGTGCGCAAGGTGCTCATCGCCAACCGTGGCGAAATTGCTGTCCGTGTTGCTCGGGCCTGCCGGGACGCGGGGATCGGGAGCGTGGCCGTCTACGCCGACCCGGACCGTGACGCTCTGCACGTCCGTGCGGCCGACGAGGCATTCGCTCTGGGCGGTGACACCCCGGCGGCCAGCTACCTGGACATCGCCAAGGTGCTTCAGGCGGCCAAGGACTCCGGGGCGGACGCGATCCACCCGGGTTACGGCTTCCTCTCGGAGAACGCCGAGTTCGCCCAGGCCGTACTGGACGCCGGTCTCACGTGGATCGGCCCGCCGCCGCACGCGATCCGGGACCTCGGTGACAAGGTCGCCGCCCGTCACATCGCGCAGCGCGCCGGTGCCCCGCTCGTCGCGGGCACCCCGGACCCGGTCTCCGGTTCCGAGGAGGTCGTCGCCTTCGCCTCGGAGCACGGCCTGCCGATCGCGATCAAGGCCGCCTTCGGCGGTGGCGGCCGCGGCCTGAAGGTCGCCCGCACGCTGGAGGAGATCCCGGAGCTGTACGACTCCGCGGTCCGCGAGGCCGTCGCCGCGTTCGGGCGCGGGGAGTGCTTCGTCGAGCGCTACCTCGACAAGCCGCGCCACGTGGAGACCCAGTGCCTGGCCGACACCCACGGCAACGTGGTCGTCGTCTCGACCCGTGACTGCTCGCTCCAGCGCCGCCACCAGAAGCTCGTGGAGGAGGCCCCGGCCCCCTTCCTGTCCGACGCGCAGAACGCCGAGCTGTACGCGGCCTCGAAGGCGATCCTGAAGGAGGCCGGCTACGTCGGCGCCGGCACGGTCGAGTTCCTGGTCGGTCTCGACGGCACGATCTCCTTCCTGGAGGTCAACACGCGCCTCCAGGTGGAGCACCCGGTGACCGAGGAGGTCTCCGGCATCGACCTCGTCCGCGAGATGTTCCGCATCGCCGACGGCGAGGAGCTGGGTTACGACGACCCCGCCTCGCGCGGTCACTCCTTCGAGTTCCGGATCAACGGCGAGGACCCGGGCCGCGGCTTCCTGCCGGCCCCCGGCACCGTCACCAGGTTCGACGCGCCGAGCGGTCCGGGCGTGCGCCTGGACGCGGGCGTGGAGTCCGGCTCGGTCATCGGCCCCGCCTGGGACTCGCTGCTGGCGAAGCTCATCGTGACCGGTGCGACGCGTGAGCAGGCGCTCCAGCGCGCGGCCCGCGCCCTGGCGGAGTTCAACGTCGAGGGCATGGCCACCGCCATCCCCTTCCACCGTGCGGTCGTGGTGGACCCGGCGTTCACCGCCGACCCGTTCCGCGTCCACACCCGCTGGATCGAGACGGAGTTCGTCAACGAGATCAAGCCGTTCGCCGCTCCCGCCGAGGCGGAGGCCGACGACGAGGCCGGCCGCGAGACGGTGGTCGTCGAGGTCGGCGGCAAGCGCCTGGAGGTCTCGCTGCCCTCCTCGCTCGGCATGAGCCTGGCCCGTACCGGCCTCGCGGCGGGCGCCAAGCCCAAGCGCCGCGCGGCCAAGAAGTCCGGCTCCGCCGTCTCCGGCGACACCCTCGCCTCCCCGATGCAGGGCACGATCGTGAAGATCGCCGTGGAGGAGGGCCAGGAGGTCAAGGAGGGCGACCTGATCGTCGTCCTGGAGGCCATGAAGATGGAGCAGCCGCTGAACGCGCACCGCTCCGGCACGGTCAAGGGTCTGGCCGCCGAGGTGGGCAGCTCGATCTCCTCGGGCGCCGTCATCTGCGAGATCAAGGACTGACGCTCTTCCCCGCCGGTGCCCCGGTCATGTCCTCGGACGTGACCGGGGCACCGGCGCATTCGGGGACGGGCGCCGCCCGCGCGATGGCATCCTGGAGACCGGGGAGACAGGAGGGACCGCACCATGGCGACGAGCACGACGGGGACGCCGGCCCGGCCCATGCGTGCCGACGCGCGCCGCAATCACGGCCGGTTGCTCGCGGCGGCCCGTACCGCCTTCGCGGAACACGGCACCGACGCGTCCCTGGAGGACGTGGCACGGCGCGCGGGGGTGGGCATCGGCACGCTGTACCGCCACTTCCCTACCCGGCACGCCCTGATGAGCGCGGTCTTCCAGGAGGCGGTGACCTCCCTGATCACCCGCTCCCGCGAACTGGCCGAGGCGGAGCGCCCGTGCGCCGCCCTGGTGGAGTGGCTGGGCGCGATCGTCACTCATGCGGGTGAGTACCGCGGCCTGGCGCAGGCCCTCATGTCGACGTGCCGCGACGAGAGTTCGGCGCTGGCCCGGTGCAACACACCGCTGCGCGAGGCGGGTTCGCTCCTCCTGACGCGCGCCCAGTCGACCGGTTCGGTCCGCCCGGACGTCTCGATCGACGACCTGATGCAACTGACCAACGCGATCGCACTGGCGGCGGAACAGTCCCCGGACGACCCCCAACTGGCGGACCGCCTGCTGACGCTGACGCTGCGGGGCTTGGCCACGAGCCCAAAATCCAGCCCCTCCGACGATTGAGGAGCGGGGGCCCGGGGGCAGCGCCCCCGCGCTACCGCCGCCGCAGATCCGCCACCCGCGCCCGGTCCCGGTCCCGCTCCACCGTCGACTCCCCCAGCGCCCGCAACGGCTGCCCCTGCGTACGCCGCTGCCCGGGCAACGGCATCTCGCGCCTGGCGGGCCGCCCGCCCGCACCCGATTCGGCGGCGGCCGACGAGGCCGCCCCCGCTCCCCCGCCCGCGACAGCGATCCGTACGCCCTGGTCCGCCAGCGCCTGGAGCTCCGCCGCCGCGCGGTCGTCGTGCGCGGCGGGCTCGTCGGTCACCAGATGGGTGATGAGGTCCGTCGGCACCGTCTGGAACATCGTGTCGGAGCCGAGCTTCGTGTGGTCCGCGAGGACCACCACCTCCGCCGCGGCCTGCACCAGCGCCCGGTCCACACTCGCGGAGAGCATGTTGGACGTGGAGAGCCCGCGCTCGGCGGTGAGCCCGTTCCCGGAGAGGAAGGCGCGCGAGACCCGCAGACCCTGGAGGGACTGCTCGGCCCCGCTGCCCACGAGGGCGTAGTTGGAACCGCGCAGGGTGCCGCCGGTCATCACCACTTCGACCCGGTTGGCATGGGCCAGCGCCTGGGCGACGAGCAGCGAGTTGGTGACGACGGTCAGGCCGGGGACGCGCGCGAGCCGGCGGGCCAGCTCCTGCGTGGTCGTACCGGCACCGACGACGATGGCCTCGCCCTCTTCGACGAGGCCGGCGGCCATGTCGGCGATGGCCGTCTTCTCCGCGGTCGCTAGATGGGATTTCTGCGGAAAGCCGGACTCCCGCGTAAAACCGCCCGGCAAGACCGCACCGCCGTGCCGGCGGTCGAGGAGTCCTTCTGCCTCCAGCGCCCGCACGTCCCGCCGTACGGTCACTTCGGAGGTCTGGACGACGCGGGCGAGCTCACGGAGCGATACCGCCCCGTTGGCGCGCACCATTTCGAGGATCAACTGACGACGTTCTGCAGCGAACACGAAACTGACAGTAACGTGACCGCGCGAGAGTTTTCAGCAGTTTGCGCCGAATAGCAGAAGTTGTGCACACAGGTGGCCACCAAGTGGTATAGGCGGCCGTCTTGTTGTCGTCTCCTGATCGGACTGCGTTCACACAAGGGCCCGACTTGGCGGGAGTTGCCGGGGAATGCCGGGCCCGCAACCGCTCCGGGACCGGCCTCCCGGGCCGGTTACGCCTCGCCCGTGCGCTTACGGCTGTGCAACTGGCGGGCCACTTCCGCGATCGATCCCGACAGGGACGGGTACACAGTGAAGGCGTTTGCGATCTGCTCGACCGTCAGATTGTTGTCGACCGCGATCGAGATGGGGTGGATCAGCTCGCTCGCCCGGGGGGCGACGACGCAGCCGCCGACCACGATGCCGGTGCCGGGGCGGCAGAAGATCTTGACGAAGCCGTCCCGGATGCCCTGCATCTTGGCGCGCGGGTTGCGCAGCAGCGGCAGCTTGACGACCAGGGCCTCGATCTTGCCCGCGTCCACGTCCGCCTGGCTGTAGCCGACGGTGGCGATCTCCGGGTCGGTGAAGACGTTCGAGGAGACCGTCTTCAGGTTCAGCGGGGCCACCGCGTCGCCGAGGAAGTGGTACATCGCGATCCGGCCCTGCATGGCGGCGACCGAGGCGAGCGCGAAGATGCCGGTGACGTCACCGGCCGCGTAGACGCCGGGGGCGCTGGTACGGGAGACCTTGTCGGTCCGGATGTGCCCGGAGTCCTTGAGCTGGACGCCGGCCTCCTCCAGGCCCATCCCGGCGGTGTTGGGGATGGCGCCGACGGCCATCAGGCAGTGCGTGCCGGAGATGACCCGGCCGTCGGCGAGGGTCACCTCGACCCGGTCGCCGACGCGCTTGGCGGACTGCGCGCGGGAGCGGGCCATGACGTTCATGCCGCGCCGCCGGAAGACGTCCTCGAGCACGGCGGCGGCGTCCGGGTCCTCACCGGGCAGCACGCGGTCGCGGGACGAGACGAGGGTGACGTGCGAGCCGAGGGCCTGGTAGGCGCCGGCGAACTCGGCACCGGTGACACCGGAACCGACGACGATGAGCTCCTTGGGCAGCTCGTCGAGGTCGTAGACCTGGGTCCAGTTCAGGATGCGCTCGCCGTCGGGCTGCGCGTCGGGGATCTCCCGGGGGTGGCCGCCGGTCGCGATGAGCACGGCGTCCGCGGTGAGCGTCTCCTCCGTACCGTCGGCGGCCGTGACGACGACCTGGCGGGAGCCGTCGGCGGCCTGGAGGCCCTCCAGACGGCCGCGGCCGCGCATCACACGGGCGCCCGCGCGGGTGACGGAGGCGGTGATGTCGTGGGACTGGGCGAGCGCCAGGCGCTTCACACGGCGGTTGACCTTCCCCAGGTCCACGCCGACCACACGCGCCGCCTGCTCCATGTGCGGGGTGTCGTCCGCGACGATGATGCCCAGCTCCTCGTACGAGGAGTCGAAGGTGGTCATCACCTCGGCCGTCGCGATCAGGGTCTTCGAGGGCACGCAGTCGGTGAGGACGGACGCGCCGCCGAGGCCGTCACAGTCGACGACGGTCACGTCCGCGCCGAGCTGGGCGCCCACCAGGGCCGCCTCGTACCCGCCGGGTCCGCCGCCGATGATCACGATCCGGGTCACGAAAAGTCCGCCTCGCGTTTCTCGTCCCACGGCCGTCTGCTGTCCCGGCCGGGGTCCGGGGGATCGCCCCGGGGGAATGCAGTACGTACTTCATTGTCCCGCACGCTTCAAGGTGCTTCGCCCCGGGGCCCTCCATCCGTGCGCCGGGGCGCGCGGCGCACGGTCGCGGCAGGCGGATCCCCCCCCTGCGCCCCACCCCCTGAACCCCCCTCTCGCGGGGGCCTTCCGCCCAGGAACCCGGCCTCCCGCCGCCACCTCCCGTACCCTCGATCACATGTCGCTCTACGCCGCGTACGCCGGCAACCTCGACGCGCGGCTGATGACGCGCCGCGCCCCGCACTCACCGCTGCGCGGCACCGGCTGGCTGAACGGCTGGCGGCTGACCTTCGGCGGGGAGCAGATGGGCTGGGAGGGAGCGCTGGCCACGGTGGTGGAGGCGCCCCGCTCGCAGGTGTTCGTGGCCCTGTACGACCTGGCCCCCATGGACGAGGACTCCATGGACCGCTGGGAGGGCGTCGGCCTCGACATCTACCGCCGCATGCGGATCCGGGTGCACACCCTGGACGGCGAGGAACCGGCCTGGATCTATGTGCTGAACGGTTACGAGGGCGGCCTGCCGTCCGCCCGGTACCTCGGCGAGATCGCGGACGCGGCGGACTCGGCGGGCGCGCCGCACGATTATGTGATGGAACTCCGCAAGCGCCCCTGCTGACCGGAGCGGCCCCCGGGCCGCCGCGGAAACGGCGACGACCTGCCCCTTTGACGTCCGGCCCGGGCTCCGATTGTCGGAACACACGAACGAATGCCGCAAGACTCTGTACAGGGGCATCTACGCGCGTAGGGATTCAGCGGTTACCCTCATCCGCGTGAACGCATCTGTTATTCCGGACCACATCCAGGGCGACCCGTACGCCGCCGCCGCCGACGCCGCCGCCCGCCTGCGCGAGCTGACCGGTGCCGAGACTCACGACGTCGCCCTCGTGATGGGCTCCGGCTGGGCGCCCGCCGCGGCGGCGCTCGGCGTTCCGGCCGCCGAGTTCCCGGTGACCGCCCTGCCCGGATTCCCGGCACCCGCCGTCGAGGGCCACGGCGGCACGGTCCGCTCGCACGTGATCGGCGACAAGCGGGTCCTGGTCTTCCTGGGCCGCACCCACTTCTACGAGGGCCGCGGCGTCGCCGCCGTCGCGCACGGGGTGCGTACCGCGGTGGCCGCGGGCGTCCGGACCGTCGTCCTGACGAACGGCTGCGGCGGCCTGCGCGAGGGCATGCGCCCCGGGCAGCCGGTCCTGATCAGCGACCACATCAACCTCACGGCGGCGTCCCCGATCGTCGGCGCCAACTTCGTCGACCTGACGGACCTGTACTCGCCGCGGCTGCGCGCCCTGTGCAAGGAGATCGACGAGACGCTCGAAGAGGGCGTGTACGTGCAGTTCCCCGGCCCGCACTACGAGACGCCGGCCGAGATCGGCATGGTCCGCGTGATGGGCGGCGACCTGGTCGGCATGTCCACGGTCCTCGAAGCGATCGCCGCCCGGGAGGCGGGGGCGGAGGTCCTGGGTCTGTCGCTGGTGACGAACCTGGCGGCGGGGCTGAGCGGGGAGCCGCTGAACCATGAGGAGGTTCTGCAGGCGGGCCGCGATTCCGCTACGCGGATGGGGTCCCTGCTGGCGCGGGTGCTGGACCGGATCTGAGGCTGTCCTGGGGGCGCTGCCCCCAGACCCCCGCTCCTCGATCGCCGGAGAGGCTCAAAGGTAGCCCCGTCGGCGTTCGAGGCGCGGGGCCCGGGGCAGCGCCCCGGTTTCGTACGCGCACCGCACACGAAAGGCACCCCGTGACGACACCCCCGGACCTCCTCGCCCGCGCCAGCGCCTGGCTCGCCGAGGACCCCGACCCCGACACCCGTGACGAGCTCGCCGCGCTCATCGACGCCGGGGACACCGACGAGCTCGCCGCCCGCTTCACGGGAACGCTCCAGTTCGGCACCGCCGGGCTCAGGGGCGAGCTGGGCGCCGGCCCCATGCGCATGAACCGCGCAGTGGTCATCCGGGCTGCCGCCGGCCTCGCCGCGTACCTCAAGGACCAGGGGCAGGCGGGCGGTCTCGTCGTCATCGGCTACGACGCCCGTTACAAGTCCGCCGACTTCGCGCGGGACACCGCCGCCGTGATGACCGGCGCCGGCCTGCGGGCCGCGGTGCTCCCCCGCCCGCTGCCCACCCCCGTGCTCGCGTACGCCATAAGGCACCTGGGCGCCGTCGCCGGCGTCGAGGTGACCGCCAGCCACAACCCGCCCCGCGACAACGGCTACAAGGTCTACCTCGGCGACGGCTCGCAGATCGTGCCGCCGGCCGACGGCGAGATCGCCGCCGCCATCGCCGCGGTCGGCCCGCTGGACACCGTCCCGCGCCCCGAAAGCGGCTGGGAGACCCTGGGCGACGAGGTCCTGGAGGCGTACCTGGCGCGTACGGACGCCGTGCTCGACGCGCGGTCGCCGCGTACCGCCCGCGTCGTGTACACGGCGATGCACGGCGTCGGCGCCTCCGTGCTCACCGCCGCGTTCGACCGGGCCGGCTTCCCCGCCCCGGTGCTCGTCGCGGAGCAGGCCGAGCCGGACCCCGCGTTCCCCACCGTGGCCTTCCCGAACCCCGAGGAGCCCGGTGCGATGGACCTCGCGTTCACCACCGCGCGCCGCGTGAACCCCGACATCGTCATCGCCAACGACCCGGACGCGGACCGCTGTGCCGTCGCCGTGCCGGACCCGGCGGCCGAGGGCGGCTGGCGGATGCTGCGGGGCGACGAGGTCGGCGCGCTCCTCGCGGCCCACCTGGTGCACCGGGGCGCCACCGGCGTGTTCGCGGAGTCGATCGTCTCGTCCTCGCTGCTGGGCCGCATCGCCGAGAAGGCGGGCCTGGGGTACGAGGAGACCCTGACGGGCTTCAAGTGGATCGCCCGCGTGGAGGGGCTGCGTTACGGGTACGAGGAGGCGCTCGGCTACTGCGTGGACCCGGAGGGCGTCCGGGACAAGGACGGAATCACGGCCGCGCTGCTCGTCGCCGAGCTCGCCTCCGTGCTCAAGGAGCGGGGACGTACGCTCCTGGACCTGCTGGACGACCTCGCCGTGGACCACGGGCTGCACGCGACGGACCAGCTGTCGGTGCGGGTGGAGGACCTGACGCTCATCGCGGACGCCATGCGCCGGCTGCGCGAACAGCCCCCGGTGGCCCTCGCCGGGCTCAAGGTCGCCACGGCCGAGGACCTGTCGCGGGGCACGGAGCTGCTGCCGCCCACGGACGGGCTGCGCTACCACCTCGACGGCGCCCGGGTGATCGTCCGCCCGAGCGGCACCGAGCCGAAGCTGAAGTGCTACCTGGAGGTCGTGGTGCCGGTCGGCTCGGCCGCCGGGCTCCCGGCGGCACGCGAACGGGCCACGGAGCTGCTCGACGGCATCAAGCGCGACCTGGCGGCCGCAGCCGGCATCTGAGCCGGCCGGTATCGGAGAGAGACACGGGGGCGGGCCTGCGGGCCCGCCCTCAGCCGATCGCGCCGAGGACCACGAGCAGCACCAGGCCGACGACGGCCGGCGCGATGACCTCGTACGCCCAGCGCACCGATGCCTTGGGCGCCTCGGCCACGGCCGTGTCGCCCGCCCGCTCGGACAGCTCGCGCAGGTCCGCCACGGCCTGGTCGGCGACCGCCGTGCGGGCCTCGGTGTCGCGTACGTCGGCGCTCGTGGACGTACGGCTGTAGGGGTCGTCCATCGCCCGCCGGTGCTGCCGGCGGGCGGCCTTCTTGCGCTGCCGCAGCGACACGGGCACGGACCAGAGCTGGAACTTCTTGCCGTCGTGGGTGAACAGCTCGCTCGAATACCGGGCGCGCACATCGGCGACGTCGCTCCACGGCAGCGTGATCGTGCGGAACGGGTTGCGGATGCGGATGCGCAGGTCGTTGGCGGCCACCACCGGGCGCACGGTGAAGGCGACGATCAGCGGCACGGCGAACAGCATCCCGGCGAGCGCCATCCACGGCGTCCGCCCGCTGCCCCGGGCGATGGCGTCGGCTCCGATCAGGCAGACGAGCAGAAGCAGCAGGGCGCCACCGGCCAGCCCGGCGGGCGACCGGAACGTCCGGTCGGCGTAGGTGGGCTCTTCGGGAGGCGTGGGGCTCGTCATGAGCCCGATTGTGCCTGACGCGCCCGCACGGCGCGGTGGCGGCCGCACCGGAGACGGTGGAGGGGCGCGGGAACCCCCGGTGACCTGGCCCCCTGTACAGGTCGCTACGCGCGTAGATATGCTCATGTGGTGACCATGCCCACCACCCTCCCCGCATTCGCCGACGCGACCGCGTCCGACAGTGCGCTGCGCCGCTTCCTGCACGGGCTGCCCGGCGTCGACGCGGTCGGCCTCGAAGCGCGTGCCGCCGCCCTCGGAACCAGGTCGATCAAGACGACGGCCAAGGCGTACGCCATCGACCTCGCGATCTCGATGATCGACCTGACGACGCTGGAAGGCGCGGACACCCCCGGCAAGGTCCGGGCGCTCGCCGCCAAGGCCGTCAACCCCGACCCCACCGACCGCACGACCCCGCGCACCGCGGCGGTCTGCGTCTACCCCGACATGGCGGCCACCGCGGCCGCCGCCCTGGCCGGCTCCGGTGTGAAGGTGGCGTCCGTCGCGACGGCCTTCCCCGCCGGCCGCGCCGCGCTCGACGTGAAGCTCGCGGACGTCCGGGACGCCGTGGCGGCCGGGGCCGACGAGATCGACATGGTGATCGACCGGGGCGCGTTCCTGGCCGGCCGGTATCTGAAGGTGTACGAGGAGATCCTCGCCGTGAAGGCGGAGTGCGGCTCCGCCCGGCTCAAGGTGATCTTCGAGACCGGCGAGCTGTCCACGTACGACAACATCCGGCGGGCCTCCTGGCTCGGGATGCTGGCCGGCGCGGACTTCATCAAGACCTCGACCGGCAAGGTGGCCACGAACGCCACGCCCGCGAACACCCTGCTGATGCTGGAGGCGGTGCGCGACTTCCGCGCGCAGACCGGCGTCCAGATCGGCGTGAAGCCCGCCGGCGGCATCCGCACCTCGAAGGACGCGATCAAGTTCCTCGTGCTGGTCAACGAGACGGCGGGCGAGGACTGGCTGGACAACCACTGGTTCCGCTTCGGCGCCTCCAGCCTGCTGAACGACCTGCTGATGCAGCGCCAGAAGCTCAGCACCGGCCGTTACTCCGGCCCCGATTACGTGACGGTGGACTGATACCCATGGCATCCGCATTCGAGTACGCACCGGCGCCGGAGTCCCGTTCCGTCGTCGACATCACCCCTTCGTACGGCCTGTTCATCGACGGTGAGTTCACCGACGCGGCCGACGGCAAGGTCTTCAAGACGGTCTCGCCGAGCAGCGAGGAGGTGCTGTCCGAGGTCGCGCGGGCCGGCGCCGAGGACGTGGACCGGGCCGTGAAGGCGGCCCGCCGCGCGTTCGAGAAGTGGTCGGCGCTGCCCGGCTCCGAGCGCGCCAAGTACCTGTTCCGGATCGCCCGGATCATCCAGGAGCGCAGCCGCGAGCTGGCCGTCCTGGAGACCCTGGACAACGGCAAGCCGATCAAGGAGACCCGCGACGCGGACCTCCCGCTGGTCGCCGCGCACTTCTTCTACTACGCGGGCTGGGCCGACAAGCTGGACCACGCGGGCTACGGCCCGAACCCGCGCCCGCTGGGCGTGGCCGGACAGGTCATCCCGTGGAACTTCCCGCTCCTGATGCTCGCGTGGAAGATCGCCCCGGCGCTCGCCACGGGCAACACGGTGGTCCTGAAGCCCGCCGAGACGACGCCGCTGTCCGCGCTGTTCTTCGCGGACATCTGCCGCCAGGCGGGCCTGCCCAAGGGTGTCGTCAACATCCTGACGGGGTACGGCGACGCGGGCCAGGCGCTCGTGGAGCACGGGGACGTCAACAAGGTCGCCTTCACCGGTTCGACCGCCGTCGGCAAGGCCATCGCCCGCAGCGTCGCCGGGACCGACAAGAAGGTCACGCTGGAGCTGGGCGGCAAGGGCGCCAACATCGTCTTCGACGACGCCCCCATCGACCAGGCCGTCGAGGGCATCGTCACCGGCATCTTCTTCAACCAGGGCCAGGTCTGCTGCGCCGGCTCCCGCCTCCTGGTCCAGGAGTCCGTCCAGGACGAGCTGCTGGACGCGCTGAAGCGCCGGCTGTCCACGCTGCGCCTCGGCGACCCGCTGGACAAGAACACCGACATCGGCGCCATCAACTCCTCGGAGCAGCTGGCCCGGATCACCGCGCTCGTGGAGACCGGTGAGGCGGAGGGCGCGGAGCGCTGGAGCGCCCCGTGCGAGCTGCCCTCGGCCGGTTACTGGTTCGCCCCGACGCTCTTCACGAACGTCACCCAGGCGCACACGATCGCCCGCGACGAGATCTTCGGCCCGGTGCTCTCCGTGCTGTCGTTCCGTACGCCGGACGAGGCGGTCGCCAAGGCCAACAACAGCCAGTACGGCCTGTCGGCCGGCATCTGGACGGAGAAGGGCTCGCGCATCCTCGCGGTCGCGAACAAGCTCCGGGCGGGCGTCGTCTGGGCCAACACGTTCAACAAGTTCGACCCGACCTCGCCGTTCGGCGGTTACAAGGAGTCGGGCTTCGGCCGCGAAGGCGGCCGTCACGGCCTGGAGGCGTACCTCGATGTCCGATAACCGTCTGAGCGTCTTCAAGACCTACAAGCTGTACGTCGGGGGCAAGTTCCCCCGCTCCGAGAGCGGCCGGGTGTACGAGGTGACGGACTCGAAGGGCAAGTGGCTGGCGAACGCGCCCCAGTCCTCCCGCAAGGACGCGCGCGACGCGGTCACTGCCGCCCGCAAGGCGTTCGGCGGCTGGTCGGGCGCGACCGCGTACAACCGCGGCCAGATCCTCTACCGCATCGCGGAGATGCTGGAGGGCCGCCGAGAGCAGTTCGTCCGCGAGGTGGCCGAGGCCGAGGGCCTGTCGAAGTCCAAGGCGGCGGCCGTCGTGGACGCGGCGGTGGACCGCTGGGTCTGGTACGCGGGCTGGACGGACAAGGTCGCCCAGGTCGTGGGCGGGGCGAACCCGGTGGCGGGCCCGTTCTTCAACCTGTCGACGCCCGAGCCGACCGGTGTGGTCACGGTCCTCGCCCCGCAGGAGTCGTCGTTCCTGGGCCTGGTCTCGGTGGTGGCCCCGGTGATCGCGGCCGGCAACACGGCGGTCGTCGTGGCCTCCGCCGAGTCCCCGCTGCCCGCGCTGTCGCTGGGCGAGGTGCTGGCCACCTCGGACCTGCCTGGCGGTGTGGTCAACATCCTGTCGGGGAAGACCGCGGAGATCGCGGCGCCGCTCGCCGCCCACCAGGACGTGAACGGCATCGACCTCACGGGCGCGGACGCGGAGCTGGCGAAGGAGCTGGAGATCGCGGCGGCCGACAACCTGAAGCGCGTGGCGCGTCCACAGGCTGTGGACGGCGAGGGCGACTGGACGGCCGACCCGGGCACGCACCGCCTCACGGCGTTCCTGGAGACGAAGACCGTCTGGCACCCGACGGGCGCGCTCGGCGCCTCGGGCTCCTCGTACTGACGGCGTAAGCGACGGGCACGGCCCGTTTCCCGGAGGCGTCTCCGGGGAACGGGCCGTCGCGCCGTCAGCCGTGCAGGCCATCCACGAACCCCTCGACGACCGGGCCCGCCAGGGGCAGGTCCTTCAGGGCGCCGCCACTGGTCAGCGGGTCGGTGACCAGCGCCGTGGAGAGCGGCTTGAAGTCGGCGACCTGGGTGCCCACCGCGTTGTTCAGCGGGTCCGTGCCGGTACCGGCCAGCGGGTCGAGCCGCAGCTGGGTCACGGGCGCGATGCCGTTCCCCAGGGCTTGGCCGAGCGCCCCGGTGACCGCGCTGCCGGTCGCCCCGGTGGCCTCCCCGAGGACGGCGTCGGTGCCGGTCTCCTGGACGACGGGCAGCGGGGCCGCCTGGGCCGCCGCACCCCCCGCGCCGAGCGCGGCGCCCACCGCGGTGACGGTCAGGCCTGCGCGCAGCAGGGTGCGGCGCCGGGACTTGGAAAGTGCGTGACGTGCCATGGATTTCCCACCTGATCGGGACGATCGGACCATCGGTCGTGTAATCGACCGAATGCAAAGAGTAGTTGAGGTGTGATGCGCGATACCAACAGGACCTCCGGGGGGTCCCTTGTTCGGGTCAATGCCTCACACTCGTGTCCTGTGAGTTCCCAAGCGCTTTCGACACGCGTCGTCCTCCTGACGGGCCCCTCCGGCTCCGGCAAGTCGTCCCTCGCCGCCCGCACCGGCCTTCCGGTCCTGCGGCTCGACGACTTCTACAAGGAGGCCGGCGACCCCACCCTGCCGCTCGTCGGCGGCAGTACGGACATCGACTGGGACTCCCCGGACTCCTGGGACGCGGACGCCGCGGTCGCCGCGATCGCGGAACTCTGCCGGACCGGCCGCACCGACATCCCGGTGTACGACATCGCCACCAGCTCCCGGACCGGCCACGAGGACCTGCACATCGGGCGCACCCCGCTCTTCGTGGCCGAGGGCATCTTCGCGGCGGACATCATCGACCGCTGCCAGTCGCTGGGCCTGCTGGCCGACGCCCTCTGCCTGCGCGGCCGCCCCTCGACGACCTTCCGCCGCCGCCTCCTGCGCGACCTGCGCGAGGGCCGCAAGTCGGTCCCGTTCCTGCTGCGGAGGGGCTGGCGCCTGATGCGTACGGAACGCCGCATCGTGGCCCGCCATGTCGCGCTGGGCGCGCACGCCTGCGCCAAGCCGGAGGCGCTGGGCCGCCTGGCCGCCGCGGCGGCGGGGCGGTGTCGTTTGCCTGCGGCCACCGTGGCGAATGCAAGCCCCTCCGGCGATTGAGGAGCGGGGGGGGGCCGGGGCAGGGCCCCCGAAACGCGCCGCGGGGCCGGACAGGACCCCCCGGCCCGTCCGACCCCGCAGCTTCCCCGTATCCCCGTTGTCCCCCGGGATACCCCCGTATCCCCGGTCCCCCGTTGCCTCCCCCGTAACAACACCACCGCGTCCCCCGACGCGGCAGCGCCCCCGTTCCCCCCAGCCTTCAGGCCACCAGCTCGCCGAAGGACTCCTCCTCGTCACGGCCGAAGCTGAGGACCTCGTCCTCGCGCAGCCGGCGGAGCGACCGCCAGATGCTCGACTTCACCGTGCCGACGCTGATGTCGAGGATGGACGCGATCTCGGGGTCCGTACGGCCCTCGTAGTAGCGCAGGACGAGCATCGTGCGCTGCGTCTCCGGGAGGCGCGCCAGCGCCTGCCAGAGCACGGCGCGCAGCTCCGTACCGCGCATCGCGTCCGTGTCGCCCGCCGTCTCCGGCAGCTCCTCGGTCGGGTATTCGTTCAGCTTGCGCCTGCGCCAGGCGCTGATGTGCAGGTTGGTCATCGTGCGGCGCAGGTAACCGCCGACGGCGGCCTTGTCGCTGATGCGGTCCCAGGCCCGGTACGTCGAGAAGAGGGCGCTCTGCAGCAGGTCCTCGGCCTCGAACCGGTCCCCGGTCAGGTGGTAGGCGGTGGCGTACAGGGAGGCGCGGCGCTCCCGGACGTAGGCCGTGAACGCCGCTTCGGCGTCCTCGGACCTCTCCGGTGCCTTCCGCTCCCCCGAGTCCTCCCCGTACGCGCTTCCCCCGCTACCCGCGTCAACCACCGTCATGAATGACGTGTGCTGACGCCCGGCGCCTCGAACGCACCCCCGTCCGTTCACTGCGGCGCCGGACTTCTCGGTGCTCCGCCCGACGTCGTGGAGACGCGTGACAACTGCGCTTGCGTTGATGCTGTGAGTTGCGTTCATCTCGCGCCCCCCATCGGTGGAGTCCGTCCGTTCCTTGTGCCAACGAGCTTGCCGGGGCAGTTTCATGGCGCTGTCCGCCGACTGTCACAGGCCTGTCACAGGGCCCGGCGGTGGCACGAACCCGCGCTTCCTGATGCATGAGGGACGTATGGGGCACGTATCAGGGGGGTCCGACTGTCGAACTGGGGCGCCCCATGGGTCAGAATGACCAAGTGCCTTTCCTGTTGCTGATCGAGGACGACGACGCCATCCGCACGGCCCTCGAACTCTCGCTGTCACGCCAGGGCCACCGTGTGGCCACCGCGGCGACGGGAGAGGACGGCCTCAACCTGCTGCGCGAGCAGCGCCCCGACCTGGTCGTGCTGGATGTGATGCTGCCCGGGATCGACGGTTTCGAGGTGTGCCGCCGCATCCGCCGCACCGACCAGCTGCCGATCATCCTGCTGACCGCCCGCAGCGACGACATCGACGTCGTGGTGGGACTCGAGTCCGGCGCCGACGACTACGTGGTCAAGCCCGTGCAGGGGCGGGTGCTCGACGCCCGTATCCGCGCGGTGCTGCGCCGCGGCGAGCGGGAGTCGACCGACTCCGCGACGTTCGGCAACGTGGTGATCGACCGGTCCGCCATGACCGTCACCAAGAACGGCGAGGACCTCCAGCTCACGCCGACCGAGCTGCGACTCCTGCTCGAACTGAGCCGCCGGCCCGGTCAGGCCCTGTCCCGGCAGCAACTGCTGCGCCTGGTCTGGGAGCACGACTACCTCGGTGACTCCCGGCTGGTGGACGCCTGCGTCCAGCGGCTGCGCGCCAAGGTCGAGGACGTACCGTCGTCGCCGACCCTGATCCGTACCGTACGGGGCGTGGGATACCGGCTGGACTCGCCGCAGTGAGCACGGCTGTACGGCGGGGCCTGCTCACCGGGCTCCGCTGGACCAGCCTGCGGCTGCGGCTCGTCGTCGTGTTCGGCCTGGTCGCGCTGACCGCCGCGGTGTCCGCCTCCGGGATCGCGTACTGGCTGAACCGCGAGGCGGTGCTGACGCGCACGCAGGACGCGGCGCTCGGGGACTTCCGGCAGGAGATGCAGACCCGGGCGGCCTCGCTGCCGCTGCGCCCCTCCAAGGAGGACCTGCAGACGGCCGCCGTGCAGATGGCGAGCAGCAGCCCCGGCTACAGCGTGCTCCTGATCGACGAGCGCGACGCCGGCAAGCCCATCGTCGGCAACTCCGACCTGGACACCTTCACCCGCGACAACGTGCCGCGGTCGCTGCAGGAGCAGGTGGACCGCAAGCAGCCGGTCAAGGCGGGCAACAAGTACGAGTACCACCTGTTCTGGCAGCGCACCTCGATCCGCGGCACGCCGTACCTCGTCGCCGGTACGAAGATCATCGGCGGCGGGCCGACGGGTTACATGCTGAAGTCGCTCGACCAGGAGCGCCAGGACCTCAGCTCGCTGGCCTGGTCGCTCGGGATCGCCACGGCGCTCGCGCTGGTCGGCTCCGCGCTGCTCGCGCAGGCGGCGGCGACGACCGTGCTTCGGCCGGTGCAGCGGCTCGGGGACGCCGCCCGCAAGCTCGGCGAGGGCAAGCTCGACACCCGGCTCGTGGTGTCCGGCACCGATGAACTGGCCGATCTCTCGCGGACGTTCAACCGGACGGCCGGCTCGCTGGAGAAGAAGGTCGCGGACATGAGCGCCCGCGAGGAGGCGAGCCGCCGCTTCGTCGCCGACATGTCGCACGAGCTGCGCACTCCGCTGACGGCGCTCACCGCGGTCACGGAGGTGCTGGAGGACGAGGCGGACAGCCTCGACCCGATGATCGCGCCCGCCGTGAACCTGGTGGTCAGCGAGACCCGGCGGCTCAACAACCTGGTGGAGAACCTGATGGAGGTGACCCGCTTCGACGCGGGTACGGCCCGTCTGGTCCTCGACGACGTGGACGTGGCCGACCAGGTGACCGCGTGCATCGACGCCCGGGCGTGGCTGGACGCCGTGGAGCTGGACGCCGAGCGCGGCATGACGGTCCGCCTCGATCCGCGCAGGCTCGACGTGATCCTGGCCAACCTGATCGGCAACGCGCTCAAGCACGGCGGTTCGCCGGTACGGGTTTCGGTGCGCATCGAGGGCGAGGAGCTGGTCATCGAGGTCCGCGACCACGGTCCCGGCATCCCCGAGGACGTCCTGCCGCACGTCTTCGACCGGTTCTACAAGGCGAGCGCCTCCCGGCCGCGTTCGGACGGCAGCGGGCTCGGGCTCTCCATCGCCATGGAGAACGCGCACATCCACAACGGCGACATCACCGCACGCAACTCGCCCGACGGCGACGGCGCGGTCTTCGTGCTGCGCCTGCCGCGGGACGCCGAGGCCCTGAGCCGTACCGGCGGGGACGACGACGCACCGATACCGGACCACCAGGAGGACGACGCGACGTGAGGCGCAGCGAACGCCGGGGACACCGAACCGCCGCCGCCCTGGCAGGTGCCGCACTCTGTGCCGTACTGGCGGGCTGCGGCATCCGTACGACCTCGGTGCCGGTGGACGCCGGTGCCGCCCCGTCCCGGGTGCCGTGCGCGATGCCCGCCGAGGACGCCGCGTCGCAGGCCGCGCGGGGCATTCCCGTACAGGTCTACCTGGTCTGCGCCTCGCAGCTGGTGACGGTGGACCGGGCGGTGCAGGTGCAGGAGGCGAAGGCGGACCGGCTGCGGGTCGCCACGGAGCTGCTGAACGAGCTGCGCAGGCAGCCCACAGCCGAAGAGCGGCAGGCGGGCTTCTCCACGGACGTCCCCGGGTCGCTGCGGGTCTCCGGTCCCCGCGCGGGCGACGCGGAGAGCGCGCTGCGGCTCAGCCGGCAGCCGGAGGACCTGTCGGCCCAGGCCCTGGCCCAGATCGTCTGCACGTTCGCGGACAGTGACTCGCTGGCCTCCGGCGAGACGGTGACCCTGGGCGGCCCGGGCGACTACCCGGCTCGCGGCTACCTCTGCACGGCGGAGACGAAGGCCAGCCCCAAGGCGGTACCGAGTTCGATCGGGGTGCCGTAGGAGGTCTCCGGGGCGCGACCGGGGTGTGCGGAGGTGTACGGGCCGGCGCGGGCGGGAACGGAGCCGTGCCCGTCACCGTGAGCCAGGTCTCCCAGGTCCCTGCGGAACCGATCCTGCCGCTGCCCGCGTCTAGGGCTTCGTGCGTCAAGGTACGGACGGCCAGGCCGTCATCCGCTTCCGCGCGGCAGGGGTGTCGCTGCTCCTCGCGCATCTGCTGCTCGTCGGGTGGCTCACTCTGCGCCCGCTGGACGTGCCGTGGGTGACCGCCGCCAACCTCTCCCCGTTCGCCGGCATCAAGGCCGACCTGTCCCTCGGCCCCGCCGCCGCGTTCCGGCAGATCGGCGGCGGTCTCCTGCTGCTGGCGCCGCTGGGCGTACTGCTCCCGGTGGCCGGCGGGCGGCTGTACGTGTCCCCGTGGCTGTCGCTGGCCCGCACGGTCGCGGCCGGTTCGCTGATCTCGCTGGCCATCGAGCTGGGGCAGACCGGGGTGCCGGGCCAGGTGGTCGATGTCGACTCGCTGTTCCTGAACACGGCGGGCGTGGCGCTCGCCCACGTCCTGGTGGTCCCGGCGTGCCGGGCGCGCCTGCGGCGGCGCGGCGGACCGGAGCCGCGGGTGGTGTCGCGGCGGGGCCGTGAAGCGGCTCAGGGTTCGACCCCGACGATTTCCAGGGTCGGAATGGCCCCGTAGAGCGACGCTTTGCCCCCGTTCGTCGCGCGACCATGGTGGTACCGGGAGCACAACGGATTGCTCCCCACGACGGTTCGCGAAGGAGCCCACCATGGCCGCACTTGCCCGCCCCCGTGACGGACGCATGATCGGCGGAGTGTGCGCGGCGCTGGCACGGCGCTTCGACACCTCGGCGACGACGATGCGTGTCGTCTTCGTCGTCTCGTGCCTGCTGCCGGGCCCGCAGTTCCTGCTCTACCTGGCGCTGTGGCTGCTGCTGCCCCAGGAACGCCCGTCGTCCTCGACGGCCGCCTGGTAGACCTCCCGCACGTGGCTGTGGGCGGACACCCGGTCGGGGTGTCCGCCCACAGGCGCGTTCCGGCGACGGCTCAGTGGCCGAGCGGCAGACCGTTGGCGGTGAGGCCGTTGGCGGAGACGCCGCCGGCCGGCATGCCGCCGAGGAGGCCCTTGACGGGTGCGGTGGCGTCGCCCAGGACCTGCGTCTGGCTGGTGCCGAGGAGCTTGTCGGCGGTGTCCTGGACCGGCAGCGTCGAGGTGGCGTCGGCCACGGCGCCGGCGACGGGCAGGACGCTCGTCGCGGTCTCCAGCGGCAGCGCGGAGGCCGAGGCGGTGCCGGCGGCGGCAGCGGCGAAAGCGGCACCGAGGGCGGCGACGCCGAGAGTCCTGGCAGCAGACTGCTTCATATGACATTCATCCTTGGGGAAGGGGATGTGAGCGGCTTAGCAACGTAGTCAGCCGCCGCCCCGCTCCGCAAACATCCACCACCACGGAAAACGGCCGGGAAAACCTTTCCCCGGCCGTTTTCCATACGCTTCCGTCAGTCGGCCACCGAGGAAGACACGCTGGTCGCAGCGGTCTGCTCGAAAAGCCATTCGGACTTCAGCTCGGCGTATCCGGGCTTGATGACGTCATTGATCATCGCCAGACGTTCATCGAAAGGAATGAATGCTGATTTCATCGCATTGACGGTGAACCACTGCATGTCGTCGAGCGTGTATCCGAAGGTCTCGGTCAGCTTCTCGAATTCCCGGCTCATGCTCGTGCCGCTCATCAGCCGGTTGTCCGTGTTCACGGTCGCCCGGAAGTGCAGCTTGCGCAGCAGCCCGATGGGGTGGTCGGCGTACGAGGAAGCGGCGCCGGTCTGGAGGTTGGACGTCGGGCACATCTCCAGCGGGATGCGCTTGTCCCGTACGTAGGAGGCGAGGCGGCCCAGCTTCACGGAGCCGTCCTCCGCGACCTCGATGTCGTCGATGATGCGGACGCCGTGGCCGAGCCGGTCGGCGCCGCACCACTGGATCGCCTGCCAGATCGACGGCAGGCCGAACGCCTCGCCCGCGTGGATCGTGAAGTGGTTGTTCTCGCGCTTGAGGTACTCGAACGCGTCCAGATGCCGGGTGGGAGGGAACCCCGCCTCGGCGCCCGCGATGTCGAAGCCGGCGACGCCCTGGTCGCGGTAGCGGTTGGCCAGCTCCGCGATCTCCAGCGACCGCGCGGCGTGCCGCATCGCGGTGAGCAGGGCGCCGACGCGGATGCGGTTCCCGTCCCGGCGGGCCCGCCGCTCGCCCTCGCGGAAGCCCTCGTTGACGGCCTCGACGACCTCTTCGAGGGTCAGCCCGCCCTCCAGGTGCTGCTCGGGGGCGTACCGCACCTCGGCGTACACGACGCCGTCGGCGGCCAAGTCCTCGGCGCACTCGGCCGCGACCCGGACGAGCGCGTCACGGGTCTGCATGACCGCACACGTGTGGGCGAACGTCTCCAGATACCGCTCCAGCGAACCGGAGTCGGCGGCCTCCCGGAACCAGATACCGAGTTTGTCCGGCTCGGTCTCGGGAAGGGCGTCGTAACCGCTCGCCGCGGCGAGTTCCACGATCGTGCCGGGCCGCAGCCCGCCGTCGAGGTGGTCGTGCAGAAGGACCTTGGGAGCACGCCGGATCTGGTCCGGGCCGGGCACATTGAGGGTGGGGCTCATCATCCACGCACTCTAACGCCTACGCGCGTAGAGCGCGCTTGTCGATACATAACGGAACGGCCCTTTCTTCTCGTGTCCCCTCGCGCGGCGCGACTGGTGGCGGCACTTGGGAGACACCGGGTCCCGGGCGAGGCGAGCGGCGGCTGCTGGTGCCGCTGCTACTGCTGCTGCGGTCTGCACGTAACAGACACCGCGAACAGGGGTGGCGTACACGCACGCGTCTGACACTGTTACCGCATGGCACAGCGCGCACTCCCCCAGCCCGCGGCAAGGCTGGGACGGGCCGTCGGAGCGGCGGCCGGAACGACAGCGGTCGGCGGCGTGGTCCTGCTGCTCCCGGACGGCGAGCCGCACTCGCACCGCCGCCCCTCCTCCCTCACCCACGCCCGCCTGCTCCCGCTGGCCCGCGCCCTGACCCACGCGGCCCGCACCGACGGACTCACCGCCCATGTGGTCCGCTACCGCTGCCGCGGCTGGAACGAGGACGACGCCCACCCCGCGGCGGACGCGGAGTGGGCGGTGGACGAGGCGGTACGCCGCTACGGCGACGTCCCCCTCTGCCTGGCCGGCCACGGCATGGGCGCCCGCGCGGCCCTGCGCGCGGGCGGCCACCCCTCGGTAACCGCTGTCCTCGCCCTGGCCCCCTGGCTCCCGGCCGACCCGTCGGCTGCCCCCGAACCGGTCAAGCACCTGGTGGGCCGCCCGGTCCTGCTGGCCCACGGCACCAACGACACGCGCTGCGACCCGGCGTTGTCCCTCCGCCTCGCCGAACGCGCCAAGAAGGCCAACCGCGACACCTGCCGCTTCGAGGTCCACTCGGACGGGCATGGGCTACGCCAACACCGCGCCGAAGTCGCGGCACTGGCCGCCGACTTCGTACGCGGTGCCCTGTTCGGCCACGCATACGCCCGCCCCCTCACGGACGCCCTGGCGGCTCCGCCGCCCCTGGGTCTGCGGATGCCGTTGGCGGTGGGGTTCGGGGAGTCGTTGGGGGTGGGGTGAGGGGGCGGACGGGGCCCGCCTCAGAGCGCATGCCGGGTGGGCCCCGCACGCGCGGGGAGCAGTCGGGCGGAACGAAGCCGCCGCCCGTGGTCCCGGGGCCATCCCCGCACGCGCGGGGAGCAGCTGTCTGCGGCACCGGCTCCGCGTCGATCCCGGGGGCCATCCCCGCACGCGCGGGGAGCAGGAGTCGAACACCATGCGCGCCTGATTCCGGTCGGGGCCATCCCCGCACGCGCGGGGAGCAGGAATTCGGTTACGTCAGCGTCCGTCTGGGCGAGGGGCCATCCCCGCACGCGCGGGGAGCAGTCGCGACCTGCATGTTTACCGGTCCGCAGAGCCGTTCCGCACTACTTTTACCGAAACCGATATAGCGCCCCAAAAGCCACCAAATAGGTCGAACCGCTCACCCTCTCCCAAACCGCCGTCTCTTCGCCGCTCTGCTCCAGCCCGGCTTCGGGTCCTCCGAGGGTTTTGGAGTCGTCAGGGCTCGGTCGTTCGGCCGGCGGATCAGGGTCAGGCCCTCGTGGTCGATCGGGTGCCACTTGTGGTCGTGGGTGCGGAAGGTGAAGCCTTGTTCGTTGTCAGTGGTGTGGGCCAACAGGGCGCGGCCCTGGTCCGCGTACTCCTTGACCTCCGCCCAGAGCACGTCGCGGATCCTCGCCGAGGGGTTGCCGATGAAGACGCCCGCCGAGATCTCCAGGAGCCAGCGCGTGAGGAAGCCCCGGAGGCCGGCCGGGCAGTTGGTGAGCACGATCACCGTCACCAGAGAAGCTCCTCGCCCTCGTAGGCGTCCGAACCGTCGTAGTTCCGGCCGGCGGCGACCAGCTCCCCGGAGTCGCTCTGGAGGGTGACCACGTCGCGGTCGGCGGGGGCCGTGGCCGCGCCGAGCAGGCCCTTGATGTCGTCCACGCACCGGTCCAGCAGCGAGGTCTCGTTGATGCGGTCGCGCAGGGCCCTGCGGGTCCGGGACGCCACGTCCTCCTCGCTCTCCGCGGCCACGTCGAAGGCGAGCGGGATGCCGATCTCCGTCTTGTACAGGTCGGCTATGTCAAGGACGAAGGAGAGTTCGTGGCCGGAGTGGACGAAGCCCAGAGCCGGGCTGCACCCGAGGGACGACACGACCGCGTGGGCCACTCCGTACATGCATTGGGCAGCAGCGGTGATCGCCTGGTTGACCGCGTCGCCGGCCGAGAAGTCGCCGGGGACGTACTTCCGGCCCCGCCAGCGGATGCCCGTCCGAGCCGCCTCGGCCCGGTAGCAGTCCTTCACTCGACGGCCCTCGCGGCCCAGAAGCCCCTTGCGGGTGAGCCCTTCGGGGTCCTCGTCGGGGAAGCGCAGCCGGTACATCGCACGGGCCACGGACAGGCGGCTGCGAGGGTTGGCCCACTGGACCGCCTGCGCCTCGGCGAGCGCGGACGAGCGGGTCAGCGCACGCCCGCCCGCGTAATACCGCACGCCCTGCTCACCGACCCAGGCCACGGCGGCACCGGTCTCGCCCAGGACGCTCATCGCCTGGTGGGTGATCCGGGTGCCGGGCCCCAGGAGCAGGGTGCCGATCGTCGCGGAGGGGATGTGCGTCGTGCCCTCCGCGTCCTCGGCCGTAATGGCGTTGGCGTCCCGGTGCACCACGCAGCGCTCCAGGTAGATGAAGGACAGCCGTTCGCCGGTACGGGTCAGGTGCCGGGGCGTGAGGGCGCCGCGCTGGGAGACCGTGGCCATCGGCTCAGTCCGTTCCGTGGAGCGGCGCCAGCGTCAGCAGGCCGCAGCCGTACGCCTTAGCCTTACCGATTCCCTGGGTGAGTGCCCGCCGGAACACGGCCGGGTCCCTCACCTCCAGATGGCCGTCGAACGTCACGGTCACGATGCTGACGCGGCCGGGCCGCTTGCCGTCGCCTCGCCCCTTGTCGAAGGCGAGTCCACGACGGTCGCCGACCGTCAGCCGGTACCGGTCACCCTGGTGCTCATGGCCTCGGTGCGTGGTCCCGGCCGGGAGCAGGCGTTCGTTCTGCGGCTTCTCGACCACCTGAAAGCCACAGCGCTCTTGACGGTCGATGAGCCATCGCATCTGGTGAACAGGGGTGAGGTGGGCCGTCCGCTTACGGGGCTCGTCCGGCTTACGCCGTATGTCGTGGACCGGATTGGCGGTCAACCGGAACGCCCACTTCTGTCCCTCGGCCAGGCGGTCGAGGAACGGAGCGTACGGCCGGGTCTGCCAGCCCGGGGACTGTGCGTCGGCGACCGCGGGCCAGCCGGCCTGCTCCACCAGGTGGGTCAGATCGGGCCTGTCGGGGCTGACCACGTACAGCAGTACCTCGGCCCGCGCGTTCTGGTCGAGGCGCCACAGCACCCGTGGGCCGTCGGCGGCCGCAGCGGGCTCTGTCGGCAGGAGTCCGGGGAACGACGCCATGACGGCGGCGTGCAGCACCTGCGGGGAGGACAGCAGTCGGCGTGCGCCCGTGCGCGCGGTGTTCATGCGGAAGCGGGTCAGGAACATCAGACGCTCTCCTCCAGGGCGTCGAACGGCTCGTGCCGGGGCCGTACGGCTTGTCGGGGCGCGGCGTCCGGGTTGGGAACGGTCACCGTCCGGCTGACCACCGTGCGCAGGGCGTGCCGGCGTTGCTCGGCGGAGAAGCTGAGCGGCTGGTCGCGCTGGTAGTCCGCGTCGGCCTCCTTCTCGTCGGCCTCGCGGAGCACCGTCAGGGACACCGTCGCCTCGCCCCTGTGCCGACGGCGGTACCAGGCAGCCGCCTGCCACGGCTCGTCCGCCAGCGCCTGCTGGAGCGAGTCCCCGTCACGTACTCCCAGCTCCACCGGCTGTGCGGGCGGACAGGAGCGACGGCCGAGGAACGGCGGATACACCGGTGCCAGCAAGGAGGCGTGCAGGCGGGTGAGGAGGCCGCTCTCGCCCGCGACTGCCGCCACGAACACCGCGTCGGCCAGGTAGAAGCGTTCGGACAGCGGCATGGAGGAGCCGGTGACCCCGTGGTGCGCGGTCTGGAAGTCCCTTACCCGGCTGCCCGATTGATCGATCCGCACGCCGAAGCGCAGACCGGTCAGGGCGGCCAGTGCCTCGTCGTCGCCCCTTTCGATGCCTGCCGCCGCTGCGAGCAGACCGATCACTCCGCTCTTCGTCGGGGCCGATTCCGTGGTGCGCCGAGTGAAGCGGGCGGACGCACCCCACGACTGCAAGGGGCCCGCCAGCCTCATGGTCAGCACGCTCATTCCGGCTTCTCCAGGCGTTCGGCGACGGCCTGGCCCACCGAGGCGACGAGTTCGCCGATGTTCCGGGACTCCGTGCCGATGCCCGCGAGCTTCCGGGTGTTCGGACCGACGCGGAGCACCCACGTGAGGGTGGACCCTTCGTCGCCGTACGCCCGCTCGACGTCCGGGATGTACTCCGCGAGGCGCGCACACGCCTCGGACATGTGCCCGCCGAGGTCTCCGCGCACGGGCTCCTCGAAGGCCGCGACGAAGCTGATGGGACGGGTGGTGCGAAGCTTCACGACGACGGCGTCGGGCAGCGTGTGATGGCCGAAAGTGTTGATCTTTCCGGTGGGCAACGACTCGACGAAGCCCTGGACGAACGCCTCGGCGGCCCGGCGCACCGGGGTCACCCCGGACTCCTCCTCGCGCAGACCCTCCCCCAGGTTGGCCGCCAACTGGTGCACGCCGAGGGCCGCGTATCGGTAGAGCGTCGCCGAGTTGAAGTCGACCGTGCCGATCATTCCGGCGCCCGGCTCGGAGTCCTTGTTGCGGTCGTCGACCGCCGTGTAGTAGTCGGACTCGTTGTCCACGCGGTGGACGCTGATGGCGTGGGCGACCTGCACCGCGGCGTCCACGTTGAAGTCGGTGACATCCGCGACCATGCGTCCGAACAGCGCGATGTCGACGGAGTGCCGGGTGTCCGCGATCTGCTTCACCCGGGCCTTGTTTTCCTTGTCCTTCAGGAACCCCGTGATGTCGGCCGCGCCTTCGACGGCGAACCGGGCCAGTCCGTCGAGCTGGCGTGCGCTGAGGAAGACCAGGTACTTGGCCTGGGGCAGCGCCTCCTGGGTCTCTTCGTCCCCCTCTCCCTCTGCGGCCTTCTTCGCAGAGCTCTTGCGCTTGGGGACCTCGATCTTGAGCCCCGTGGCCGCGATGACCTCGGCCGCCAGCTCAAGGGCGTCTGCCTCGTCGATGGTCTCGTCGTGCTCGTGGATCCGGTCGGCCAGCACTTCGACGACCTTCTTGGTCCGCACGCCCAGTTCGCTCGGGTCGAGGAGGCTCTCGGACTTGAAGTAGTCCCGGGTGGCCTTCTTCCACGCCTGGCTGGAGACCCGGGCGCGGGGTACTCCCCCGTACACCGACGACTTGGGGGAACCGGTGTCGTCACGGTTCAGATTGCTCGGTGGGACGGTCTGCAGGGCATGAACATCGAGGTAAAAACGGTTCACGAGGCGTCCTTGTCGTACTGGCTGATGTGTGGGTGCTGCCGAGTTCGGCGGAACACCGGTGGTCCGGAGGGGGGTTGAAGGCAGTCGGGTGTCATTCGCCCGCCGGCCCGTCGTCGCCCGGCTGCAGGCCATCGCTCGGCTTCTCCCCCTGCCGGGCGTGGAAGGACCGCCCCCATTCCCTGCGCACCCGGTCAGGGCCGTCAGGCCACTGCCAGGTGTAGAGCTGCCCGGCGAGCAGTGCGTAGTCGAGGGGGAACTGCTCGCGGCGCAGCAGCAGGACGATGTCCCGCAAGCGCTGGGCGAGCGTGGACAGGTCCGGCGCCGTACCGGCACGGACCAGCCGCTTACGCAGCGAGTCGTCGATCTCGTCCGGCTTCATCATGCGGCGCACGGCGGCGCCGACCCCGCGTGGTCTCCCGCGACTGCCCCGTTCATGCATGCCCGTGTCGCGTCGGGACTGCTGATGCAGCGCCCACAGCGTGAGAGCCGTGTGGAGGGCGTTCTCCGCGCGTTCGAGTTCGGGTTCGCTCAGCTCGCGGGCGTTGTCGGCGGGGACGTGCAGAGGCGAGGTGTCGACCAGAGCCCACAGGTCGGGCAGGCGCTCCGGCTTCTGTCCGGCACCTCTGCGCAGCCGGGCAAGGGCCGCGACGGCGTTCGACTCGTCGGCCAGATAGCCGCGTTGGAACACGCTGATGCGCGCATCGGCGAGTTCTTCAACCCGCTGGCGAGGAGTCGGCAGAGCGGTGGTGGTGATCGTCGTCATACGTGTTCCTTGGTGGCAAGCGCGGCGGCGGGCGTGGCGGCCTCTTGTCCACTGCCCGTGTCCGTCGGTTGTTCGGAATCCGCGGGATGGCCCAGACAGCTGTCGATGCGGTGACGGAACCAGTTGCCGGCGAGACCGGCGTTCAGCCATTCCGTACGCGACTTGACCGTAATGAGCACGCCCTGCCAGGCGGCATCGCCGGCCCGGTCGATGAGGCCGTTGCCCAGCCGGGACACGACCTCGTGCACCTGCCTCTGCCAGTCGGCGCGTGCGGCGTACGGATCCGCGCCGGCGTCCAGGGCTGCGAGCCAGGTCCGGTAGTGGGAGCCCAGCACGTGGAATCCCGCGTCGCGTGCCGAGGCCCGGGGCCCGTCGCTTTCGGTGCCTGCGGCGCGGGCGAGATTCGTCGCGAGGTCCCCGAGTGCCATGACGGCGTTGTCGGCGTCGGCCACGGCGCTGATCGCCTGCTCCGCGTACTCCCTCTTGCGTTCGTGGAGCAGGACGACCGCCATGGACACGTGGTCGTCGACGACCTCGTCGATCACCGACTGCTGCGTCCCGTACTGGGCGCCGACGATCCGCGCCCTGAGCAGGTAGCCCTCGTCCAGCTCGCCGTCCGTCACCAGCTGCGCGATCCACTCGAAGAGCCTGGGTGGGAGGTAGTCGGCGGCTTCCGCCCCCTGTGCGGGTGCGCCCCTGTTGGCGATCAGGGAGGCGAGCCCCCGCCATGCCGAGCGGGCTGGGTCGTGCTCGCGGGGCATGTAGGCGGTCGCCTCGCCGTGCTTCTTCTCCTGCGCCTTGCTGCGCCGCCAGGCGGTCATCGGCTCGCAGCCGTGTTTGTTGCGCGCGGTGAGCGGGTCTCCGTAGCCGAGGACCACGCCGTGGACGCCGTCGACGTCCGCGTGCAGCTGGATTCGCCGGGTCTGCCAGGTGTAGAGGTCGCGGACACCGGTGGGACGACGTACGGGTTCCGCCCCCGGCCCGCAGGCCTTCCGTCGCCAGGCGGGAAGGTCGTCGCCGGCATCCCAGTCGCTGAGGCCGACCGTGTCCGCGGGCGACACCATGTTGAGCAGAAGGGTGTCCCGCAGCGTGCTCCCCTCGACGAAGACACCGCCCAGGTTGCCCGCCCAGCCGACCCCGAGCGGGTAGACCTTGCCCTTCTTGGCCCGGTCGTCGCCGACGACACCGCTTTTGATGCCGGAGGTGTCGTACGCGTGCGCGTGCACGATCCAGCGGGCGGCCTCCGCGTACGTAAGCCGGTCGACGCCAGGCATGCGCGAGCTGAAGAAGGGGTCCCCGTTGGGCACGTCGGCCACGATGCGGTTGAGCGACGCCACCTCGCCCTTCTCCGTACGCAACCCGGCCACCTGGAAGAACGGCGTACGGGCGTGCAAGAGGTCGAAGCGGTCGCGATGCTCGTCGAGGTAGTCCCCGAGCGGCGCGAAGCAGTCGTCGTCGTCCCACAACGCCGCCCAGTGCTCGGTGCCCCGGGGCCCGTCGAGGGCGTCGTGGGCGACGGCGAACAGGAGCCGTAACAGAGCGAACTCCTGGGTGGGCAGATCGCCGACGATCCGTCGCAGCCCACGGGCCTCGTCGAACACCTGCCGCAGCGACATCTCGCCGTGTTCGCCGTTCAGACGCAGAACCGGAATCCATGGCTCCGATGTGAGGTCGAACGACAGCGCGCGGGCCGCGTCTTCATCTGTCTCAGTCACGGGTCACCTCAAGGCCGTCGCTCTCGCCGTAGCTCAGGGAAAAGCCTGCCAGCCGGGTCTGACAATTCTCGTCGAGCGCGAGAATCAGCTGGCCGGAGAGCCAATGGCTGTCTTTCATCTGCCAGGCGGGCACGTACAGTTCCTCCAGTTCGGTGATGGCCCGCTCCATGACATCGGCGTACGAGAACTGCATCGGCAGCCTCAGCCCGCAACTGGCCGCCGCCTTCGCCGCCCGCCGGGTCGGCACCTGATCCCGGGGCAGCTCCAGCCCGCCGAGCGCCTTGCCGTGCCGGTCGGGAGCGAGCCACGGGAGGGTCGTCAGCGTCCCGTCGCCCTTCCGCTGCACCACGACGACCTCCAGGTTCTCCCGGCTGTCGCGGACCTGCGCACGCCCGGCAGGGGTGTCGTCCGTGTCCCCCACTCCCGCGGCGACCCACCCGAAGAGCGGCTTGCCTGGCGCGCCCACCTTCCCCAGCCGGAACACGGACGCCCGGTCGGACTGATCGGCGCGGTGGTCTTCGTAGCGTTCGCGCGCGTCGGTCAACGCGTCCGCCCAGCCGGCGGGCTCGTCCGTCTCGTCCGCGTACGCGGCCTGAACCAGGGGGCTGATGTCGTCGGGCAGCCGTACGGGGCGCGCCTCCCCCTGCACGAGGTGCGGCAGAAGGGCTGCGGCGGATCGCAGGAGCGCATACGCCCCGTACACGGCGACCGACCCTCGTACGGGCACAGGCACCTCGGGATCCCAGTCGGCGCCCGTGACCAGACAGCGGGCACGACGAAGCCGCTCGGGACGGCCCTGCTGGTCCACGCCGCGTTGGTGGCGGTGCAGACGGCCCATGCGCTGGAGCAGGAGGTCGACCGGGCAGAGATCGCTGACGAGCAGGTCGAAGTCGACATCGAGGGACTGCTCCGCCACCTGACTGGCCACGACGATGTGCGGGCCCGGGGGACGGTCCCGTGCCGTGCCGGGAGGCCCGAAGCGCCTGAGGAGACCCGCGTCCTTGGCGGCCCGGTCGACGTCGACGAAGCACGAGTGCGCGACCGTCACGTTCTCGTCGCCGAACCTGGCTCTGAGCGCCTTCGCCGTCTCCAGGACTCGCTTGACGGTGTTGCGTACGACCAGCGCGCAGCCTCCGCCCTCCAGTTCGTGGGCGAGACGCTCGACGAGGGCGTCCATGCCGTCGTCGAACGGTTCGAGAACGACGTCGGTGCCGCGCCCGGAGGCGCCGGGGGTGCGCATGACCGGCGAACCGCCGTGCCTCACGGCGGTCAGCAACGGGTAGGCGGTGGCCCCGGCCACGGCCTCGAACACCTCCTCCGGCACGTCGGCCGTTCCCGCGTAGGCTTCGACGAGTTCGCGCCGCCTTCGGCTGGGAAGGGTCGCGGACAGGACCACTACGGGCACCCCGTAGGCACCGAGCCACGCCAGCACGCAATCCAGATAGACGCTCATGTACGTGTCGTACGCGTGCGCCTCGTCGATGACGACGACCTTCCCTGCCACGGCGAGGTGACGCATCGCCAGGTGTCGACTCTTGAGGCCGGCGAAGAGGAGCTGGTCGATGGTCCCGGCGACGAAGGACGCGAGCATTGCTTTCTTGCGTCCCCGCAGCCAGGCATGCGCGACGAGTTCGGCGGATGCGGCGTGCAGCGTCTTCGGGGCGTCGAGGTCGACGGCGACGATCTGCTGGGCGCTGTCGCGCATGAGGTCGCCGAAGTGCTCGTTCAGCGCGGCCTTGGAGTGGGCGAGGAGTACGGAGTGCTGAGCACCACGGGTGGAGGGGAGCCGGTCGATCCAGTCCAGCAGACGGGGGAACATCGCGTTGCCGGTGGCCATGGTGGGAAGGGCGAAGAAGACGCCGCCGGCGCCGGAGAGAGCGGCGAAGATCTCGGCGACGGCGAGCGCGGCCTCGGTCTTGCCCTCGCCCATGGGTGCCTCGATCACCATCATTCCCGGTCCGCCCATGGAACGGGCCAGCTCGACGGCGGCCTCCTGGACCGGTCGGGCCTTCGCCCCCTCGGGCAGACCGAACCGAGAACCGATGAGCTGCTGGGCGTCCTCCGTGGGTGCGAGCGGGGACCAGGGGGCGGGCAGATCGAGCCCGCGCCAGGCGGCAGCGACACGTTCCTCACCGCTACGGGCGGCGTCCTGCGGGAAGTAGGGGAACAGGTCGGCGTTGCTGGCGATCCAGTCGGCGACGATCACGAGCGAGGTGAGCAGTACTTGCGTGGTCTGCGGAAGCCGCACGTCCCGCCAGGCGTCCAGCCGGTCCTGTACGCGGTACTCCTCCGCACATGCGTCGAGCAGTTCGCCCTGCACCCGCTGCCAGGCGTCGCGGCTGGGGCCGGGGCTGCGTAAGAGGTGCCCGTGCCTCTGCAGGGCGGTGATCTGCCCGGGCTCCGGGGGCACGCCGTGATGCCCACCGACGACGACGGTCAGCTGCCCGACCTGCTTCCCGGCCCAGCCGTGCCGCTCCCGCAGCCACCCTCCGAGCAGCGCTTGGCCGGCTAGCCCGTGCGGGGCGATCCGGCGGTCCGGGCCGAGGGCCTTGGCGGAGCGCATCTCCAACCCGGCGTCCCGCATGCAGTCGGCGAGCTGATCGACCTGGCAGGCGAAGGCGGGCGTCGCCTTGCCGATGTCGTGAACCCCTGCGAGCCAGACGGCGAGCCGCCGCCCGTCACGCTCACCTTCGGGGAGTTCCGAGCTGACGAGCGCCCGGACGTTGCGGGGCAACCAGGTGTCCCAAAGCAGCCCGGCGACCGCCGCGCTGTCCTCCATGTGCCGCCACAACGGCAACCACCCGTCGGTGCCCCTGTCGTGCTTGGCCCACACGGTGCGGGCGGGGGCGGTGAGCCTGGCACGGAGGCCGGGGTGGCTTGCGGTGGTCATGAATCATGAGTACACGAGGAGCGCGAGACAAGATGTTCATACGATGCAAGTTGCATAGGTTCAGGGGTGGTTGACGTGAAGTTTCCATCACGTGGATTACTTTCGGCTAAAATGCCCTCTCGACTTGCGCGACTTGGTGAGCCAATGGGCAGCTTGGGGCCGTTATGCCGGATTCCGTGAAAGTGGTCAAAAACCCGACCCTCGCCGAGTAAGGCCGCAGGTCGCACAGTCTGCTCCCCGCACGCGCGGGGATGGTCCCCGGTTCGTGTTCGGTGGCCATGTGCCGGCGGACTGCTCCCCGCACGCGCGGGGATGGTCCCCGAACCGGACATGGGCCGGGCCTTCCTCTGTGCTGCTCCCCGCACGCGCGGGGATGGTCCCGCGCGGACCCCTCGGAGTACGGTCTCGTCTTTCTGCTCCCCGCACGCGCGGGGATGGTCCCCCGTTGGGCAACCCGTCAGGCAACCCGGAAAGCTGCTCCCCGCACGCGCGGGGATGGTCCCCGGGCGTCGGGCACCTCCAGCAGCTCGTCCGGCCTGCTCCCCGCACGCGCGGGGATGGTCCCGCCAGGGCCGCGCACCGCCGCTGCAACAGCGCCTGCTCCCCGCACGCGCGGGGATGGTCCCGTCCCCACGGCGGCCACCGTGACCGGACTGGCCTGCTCCCCGCACGCGCGGGGATGGTCCCAAGGCGATCGGCCGCGAGATCGGCCGCAACGACTGCTCCCCGCACGCGCGGGGATGGTCCGGTCCGGATCGGCCGATCGGGCAGGCGCTCGGTCTGCTCCCCGCACGCGCGGGGATGGTCCCGGGGCGGTGGCACATGGGGAAAAAGCGACATGCTGCTCCCCGCACGCGCGGGGATGGTCCCCGCCACAGGTCGCCGTCGTTGTCGATGTAGTCCTGCTCCCCGCACGCGCGGGGATGGTCCCACCGCCGCTGCCGGACCGGAGCGGGTCCGCCTCTGCTCCCCGCACGCGCGGGGATGGTCCCCCGCCCCCGGCGCCCCTTCCAACCCCTTCACACTGCTCCCCGCACGCGCGGGGATGGTCCCGGGTTCATGCGGCGGCCTGGCCTTCCTGCTCGCTGCTCCCCGCACGCGCGGGGATGGTCCCCGAGCGCTTCTACGCTGGCGCGGCTGGCCTGACTGCTCCCCGCACGCGCGGGGATGGTCCCAGGCGTCGCGACAGCGGTCATGGTCCTCTCCGCTGCTCCCCGCACGCGCGGGGATGGTCCCGGCCAGCTCCACCCGAAGGTCAAGTCCCTGTGCTGCTCCCCGCACGCGCGGGGATGGTCCCTACACGGCTATCGCGCAGATGGAAAAGACCCTCTGCTCCCCGCACGCGCGGGGATGGTCCCAGCCCATTGGCCTCGCCCAGGAGCTGGAGGCCCTGCTCCCCGCACGCGCGGGGATGGTCCCTCCTGGGCGAGGGTGCTTAGGCCGGCCGTGAGCTGCTCCCCGCACGCGCGGGGATGGTCCCCCGTGGTGATCGACCGTCACGCCCATGACATCCTGCTCCCCGCACGCGCGGGGATGGTCCCCCGGTCAGGCCCTTACCGACGGACACCGACCGCTGCTCCCCGCACGCGCGGGATGGTCCCTGCCCCACCGTCGCCGACGGTTTCACGCGGTACTGCTCCCCCGCACGCGCGGGGATGGCCCCGGGCAGCAGACCGGGGCTACATCAACGGCCGGCTCTGCTCCCCGGCACGCGCGGGGATCAGTCCTCAACCCGTTCGCGAAGACCTTGGCGCAGGTACCACCGCTTCGGCCCAAACCGTCTTGCCGGGCCCGACTCTGTTCCTCACGCCCCAGGAGGAGGCCACCGCATCAACGATCATGAGTCCCCGACCGCCATCCGCATCCACGTCGGGCTGCGACACCAGCAAGGGGCCGGGGCGGGCGTCGTGAGTGTCGGACACCTCAACCCGCACGACGCCGGTTCCGGACGTATGCACCAATCGAAGCTCGAAGTCCCGTCCCGGCACGCGCCCGTGCAAGACGGCATTGGCAGCGAGTTCCGCCACGAGCAGCGCCACCGTGTCCGAGAGTGAGGTGCCGTACGGAATGCCCCACGCGTCGAGCTGCCATAGGGCCAAGCGGCGCGCGAGGGCCGCGCCACGGCGAGTGGCGGAGTACCTCTGAGTGAACACATTTGCGGTAACGGGGCGTTGCTCCTGGAGCGGTGTCATGCGTACAGCCTTCCGCCCCACCCCGCCCCGGCAGCAGGAACTGCACCCATACAGATCACCCTGTACGAGTTGACCCGCTGGACAGGGTCGGTAGCTCTCCGTAATCCTGGCGATGTTGATCGACGCTCGAAAGGCGGGGCAGCCATGGCGGCACACCACGACGGCACCAGGGCCTCCGGTGAGCCCGAACTCCCGGACGGCTTGCAGACATTCGGCGCCGTCCTGAAGGCCCTGCGCGAGGCCGCCGGTCTCACTCAGGAGGAGTTCGCGCCCCGAGTGCGGTACTCGTCGGCCTACATCGCCAAAATCGAGCAGGGCAAGCGGTTCCCTCCCGAGGACCTGCCGGACCGGGCTGCGGAAGCTCTCGACCCTCTTGCGGGCAAGGTCCTGGCCGCTGCGATCCGCAGCCTACGGAGAAGGGCCGGGCTGGCGTCCTGGTTCCTACAATGGGCGGGGATCGAAGAGGAGGCGATCACGCTTTGCGCGTACGAGTGCCGGGGCATCCCTGGGCTGTTACAGCCGGAGAAATACATCCAGGCCGTGTTCGGACTCCAGCTGCCACCCCTTACCGAGGCGCAGATCGAGCGCCAGGTTGCAGCCAGGCTGGAGAGGCAGAGACTCCTGACCGAACACCCGAACACAGCCTTCAGCTTCATTATTGAGCAGTGCGTTCTGGAGCGTCAGGTTGGCGGGCCTGAAGTAACGCGGGCCGTCATCGACCATCTGCTCGACATCGGGCGGCGCACCAACGTCGAGGTGCAGATCATGCCGCTCCGGCAAGAGGACCACGCGGGAGTCGACGGACAGTTGTACCTGGCCGAGAGCCCTGACAACAGGTGGTTCGGCTACACCGAGGGACACCGCTCAAGTGCTCTGATCAGCGCCTCCAGTGAAGTGAGCATCCTGCTTCAGCGCTATGGCAAGCTGCGTTCACAGGCCTCGGATTGCCGGGCCACGGTGAGCTTGCTGAAACAGATGCGAGGAGCGCTATGAACACCACTCAAGACATGAACTGGTTCAAGAGCAGCTACAGCGGCGGCGACGGCGACAACTGCGTGGAGATCGCTCTGCTGTCCACCACAGTGCACGTGCGCGACTCAAAGGACACCACCCTTCCCCCTCTGTCCGCCTCCGCTGCCGCCTGGTCGGACTTCACCGCGTACGCATCCGCTACCCGCGCCCTCTGATCGGCCTGAGCTCCAAGATTGGTTGGCCGACGGCACGGTGCGGAACAAGAACGGTGGCGGAGCTGCGCGGGCGCGTAACGGCAAGCAAGCCAATTCCGTTGATCGCGTGTGCCGCTGTCAGGAGTTGGAGAGCCGCACGCCGGATCAGGTTCAAGGCATTTGTCCGCAATGTCGGACTCTGCAAAAGTGGTCGAAAATCGTCCGCCGGCTCAGTAACACCGCAGGTCGCGCAGCCTGCTCCCCGCACGCGCGGGGATGGTCCCGGTGGCCGTGTCGTGTACGACGACGAGACCTCCTGCTCCCCGCACGCGCGGGGATGGTCCCCCGCCGGAACGACGCGAATTTCGTGCCGGACGCTGCTCCCCGCACGCGCGGGGATGGTCCCATCACCAAGGGGCGCAAGGCGGTCGGGGCGCTCTGCTCCCCGCACGCGCGGGGATGGTCCCTCCAGCGCAGGTTCAAGGCGGCCTGCGTCCTCCTGCTCCCCGCACGCGCGGGGATGGTCCCGCCTGCAACGACGGCGAGTGGTACAACGCCGACTGCTCCCCGCACGCGCGGGGATGGTCCCTGCTCGCTCTTCGCGCTCATAGCGGGTTCCTTCTGCTCCCCGCACGCGCGGGGATGGTCCCGGATGGTCAGGTCCGAGAACTCCGCCGCTCCGCTGCTCCCCGCACGCGCGGGGATGGTCCCCGGTGCCAGGCCGGGGCGGGCTCCCCGGCGAACTGCTCCCCGCACGCGCGGGGATGGTCCCGCTCTGCCGTACGGGCTCACGGGCGACGTCGGCTGCTCCCTGCACGCGCGGGGATGGTCCCCAGCCCGCCGTCGTCGTCCGGGTCCGGGCGGCCTGCTCCCCGCACGCGCGGGGATGGTCCCGGCGTCTGGTTGCCGTGGCGGCCCTTCTTGAGCTGCTCCCCGCACGCGCGGGGATGGTCCCGACCTGGGCGGGTACCGGTTTCTGTCTTCCCGCTGCTCCCCGCACGCGCGGGGATGGTCCGCCTCCGCAAGGGCCAGACCCTCTTCACCTACCCTGCTCCCCGCACGCGCGGGGATGGTCCCTAGCCAGCTAGTTGATGGGGTTCTTTGCGAGCCTGCTCCCCGCACGCGCGGGGATGGTCCCGGCCTCTTCCCCCGCTGGGGAAGAGGTGTCGGCTGCTCCCCGCACGCGCGGGGATGGTCCCTGTCAGTTGGCTTGAAACTTGCGAGGGTTTTCCTGCTCCCCGCACGCGCGGGGATGGTCCCAGGAACTCGCCCTTCACGCTGGCCACGTGCTCCTGCTCCCCGCACGCGCGGGGATGGTCCCTGCGGCACCCCGAACATCCGGGACACCTCGGTCTGCTCCCCGCACGCGCGGGGATGGTCCAAGTGGCCGAGCTGTCCGGTAGTTCGGACACAGCTGCTCCCCGCACGCGCGGGGATGGTCCCGCCCTCCCGAAGGCCGGCATCCACCGGTGGATCTGCTCCCCGCACGCGCGGGGATGGTCCCCTTCGGAACCTTGGCCTCTTCCACGGCTGACTCTGCTCCCCGCACGCGCGGGGATGGTCCCGTCGCCGGGACCACCGTGCAGAAGGCCCTCCTCTGCTCCCCGCACGCGCGGGGATGGTCCCAGGGAGCGGGTGAGCGAGGTGCAGGGGTAGCCCTGCTCCCCGCACGCGCGGGGATGGTCCCCTGCCCGTCCGCCGGGCTCACGAGTGAGGCCACTGCTCCCCGCACGCGCGGGGATGGTCCCCAGACCACCCTCGCCGTTGCCCGGGACCTCGGCTGCTCCCCGCACGCGCGGGGATGGTCCCGAACGCTGACGGGTGACCAGCAGACGGCCCCCTGCTCCCCGCACGCGCGGGGATGGTCCCGCGGCGACGGCGGCGGAGCTGCGGCGGCGGGCGCTGCTCCCCGCACGCGCGGGGATGGTCCCGAGCCGGTCACGGTGTCGCGGGTCAGCACCTCCTGCTCCCCGCACGCGCGGGGATGGTCCCCGGCGACAGTTCGGCGCCGAACTGCGCCGACTCTGCCCCCCGCACGCGCGGGGATGGTCCCACCACCGTCCCCGGTACCTCGGTGCTCGGCGTCTGCTCCCCGCACGCGCGGGGATGGTCCCCTGTCCAGCACTCCGGAGCTTCAGGAGATTTCCTGCTCCCCGCACGCGCGGGGATGGTCCCTCGACGCAGGGCGTCGCCATCGCCAACAACTCCTGCTCCCCCCACGCGCGGGGATGGTCCCGACTACACCGCACTGTTCGCCGAGGAGTGTGTCTGCTCCCCGCACGCGCGGGGATGGTCCCCCGCTCAGTCCGTATTACGGGCTGCTGGGGCGCTGCTCCCCGCACGCGCGGGGATGCTCCGCCAGGCAGGGCGCGGAATGCCGACGCCAGGCTCTGCTCCCCGCACGCGCGGGGATGACCCCGACACGGCGGTGCGCGCGGCGGCCTCCGAGCTCTGCTCCCCGCATGCGCGGGGATGGTCCCAGCCGCGCTGGCTCGTTGCCCGCGCGAACCAGGGCCCGGGCCCGAGGCGCGGGGGTGTCGTCGGCGGTCTCAACTCAACGCGTCAGCCGTCGTCCGCCACCCGCAACGCGCGTGTGGCCTGTTGACCGAACTAACTTGACTGTTTACGCAGGTCAGTTGTGGTTCTGCTAGCTTCCCGTCATGCCCCGTGAAGAACGTCCCGGCAGGGATCTGAGGAACTTCGTCTTGCCTGAAATAGGCAAGGTGCTGAAGACGGGAGATCCTTGGGAGCCCTACCAGTTGCTGGACCCAGCCGGGAGACCGGTCGAGCCGGTCGCGGTGTACTTCAAGGATTTGATGGCCGGACCCTACTCGCCGCTAACACTTCGCTCGTACGGCATGGACCTGCTGCGATGGTGGCGCTTCCTATGGGTGCTCGGGATCGAGTGGGACCGCGCGACAAGCGAGGACGCCCGGGACTTCATGCTATGGATGAAGCTGGCGGACAAGCCCGTACGCGTCCACTGGCGCCACCGCAGCAAGGACCCCTCTGATATCCCCCGCCCCGGGCCGATAGGCCGGCACCACAGGCCGTGGTAGACGGCGAAGAGCGGGCCGGACAAGCAGGCGCCGGCCGTCCTCAAGTGGGAGAAGAGCAGCTCGGTCGAGTCCGCGAGGAAGGCCGGCAGGTCCGCGGCCGTCACGTGGCGCTGGATGAAAAGGACCTTCTGCTCCGGTACTTCGCGTTCGAGGATCTCGTACATGGCCGGGTTCCTTCCGGTGAGGACCTCACGGGCGTAGCCCACCGCCTCCCGAAGGGCCGCGTGCACGGACTCCTGCTGTCGCCAGTGGGCGGCGAGCAGCCGTACGGGCTCCTCACCACTCGCGACGAGCACCTCCGCGATCCCCGCCAACGGCATTCCGGTGGCACGCAGCAGGGCGATGCGGCGGGCCTGCTCGACCTGGGCGAGGCCGTTGCGGCGGAAACCGGTCCGTGGATCGACCCGGGCCGGTGGCAGGAGGCCCCGTTCCCCGTAGAGCCGCAGAGCCTTCGGGCTGAGCCTGGTCCGTGCGGCGAACTCGCCGATGCTGATCAAGTCCTCGTGCACGGGGCCACTGTGCACTCTCCCCCTGGGGCAGGAACAAGCCCTACGGCAGCAGGCTCCCCCGCCGTCCCAGCAGGAACTTCTTGAAGGCCGCCACCGGAGCCGTGTCCGGGTGCCCGTCCAGCCAGGCCACCCCGATCTCGCGCACCGCCCTCGGCGCCGTCACCGTCAGCTCCACCACGCCCGGCCGGGCCACCGCGGGCGGCGGGAGCAGGGCCACGCCCAGGCCCGCCGCGACCAGGCCCCGGAGGGTCTCCGCCTCCTCGCCCTCGAAGGCGACGCGGGGGACGAAGCCGGCCTCGGCGCAGAGGTCGTCCGTGATGCGGCGGAGGCCGTAGCCGGGTTCGAGGGTGACGAACGTTTCGTCGGCGGCTTCGGCGAGGCGGATGCGGCGGCGGGTGGCCAGGGGGTGGTCGTCGGGGACGACCAGGCGGAGGCGTTGTTCGTCGAGGCGGCGGGTGACGAGGTCGGGGGCGTCCGGGACCGGGGAGGTGAGGCAGAGGTCGAGGCCGCCGGCGCGGAGGCGTTCGATCATGGCCTCGCCGTAGTTCTGGACGAGCTGGAACCGGACCCGGGGGTGGTCGGCCCGGAAGGCGCGGATGAGGGCGGGGACGGTTTCGGAGCCCATCGTGTGGAGGAAGCCGAAGGCCACCTTGCCGGCGGTGGGGTCGGCGTCGGCGCGTACCGAGTCGGCGGCCTTCTCCACCTCCTCCAGGGCGCGCTCCGCCGAGCCGAGGAAGGTGCGGCCGGCCGGGGTGAGGGAGACCGTGCGGCCCTTGCGGGCGAAGAGGGCCACGCCCAGGTCGTCCTCCAGCCGCACCATGGCCCGGGAGAGCGTGGACTGCGGCACGCCCAGCTCCTGCGCGGCGCGGGTGACGTGCTCGTGGCGGGCGACCGCCTCGAAGTACGCGAGGCGCGGTGCGAGGACCGCGCGAATGTCTTCTTCGTAACTGCTCGGTGACAGCCGGGGCTGTGAGCTGCGTTGATGCGCCATGGGATTGATTATCCGTTGTTTGTGCATTGGACGCATGAACCGCGGGAGGCATACGTTCTCGGCATGCCTCCCGCCAGTACCGGGGCGTCCACCCTCACCGTGGCCGCCTCGACCCAGTCGTCCCCCGTCACCACCGACACCACCGGCCGGCTCGAACCGGGGCGCCCCGGCTACCGCCGGATGAGCTTCGCCCTCTTCGCCGCCGGTGTCGCGACGTTCGCGCTCCTCTACTCCACGCAGGCGCTGCTGCCCGCCGTCTCCGTGTCCTTCGGCGCGACGGCCGGGCAGGCCAGCTGGACGGTGTCCGCGGCGACCGGCGCGCTGGCGCTGTGCGTGCTGCCGATGAGCGCGCTGTCCGAGCGGTTCGGGCGGCGGCAGATGATGACCGCTTCGCTGGTGATCGCGGTGACGGTCGGGCTGTTCGTACCGTTCGCTCCCTCGCTGGGTTCGCTGATCGCGCTGCGCGCCGTGCAGGGCGCCGCGCTGGCCGGACTGCCCGCGTCCGCGATGGCGTACCTGGCGGAGGAGGTTCGGCCCAAGGCGCTCGTCGCCGCGATCGGGCTGTTCGTGGCCGGCAACAGCATCGGCGGGATGAGCGGTCGCATCCTCACGGGATGGGTCGCGCAACTGTGGGGCTGGCGGGCGGCTGTCGGCGCGGTCGGCCTGCTGGCCCTGGCCTGCGCGGTCGTCTTCCACCTCATGATCCCGCGCGCCCGGAACTTCACCCCCGGGACGCTGAACCCGAAGGCGCTCGCGAAGACGGTCGGTTCGCACCTCGCCGATCCGCTGCTGCGGCGGCTGTACGCGATCGGCGCGCTGTTCATGACGGTGTTCGGCGCCGTCTACACGGTCATCGGTTACCGGCTCGTCGAGGCGCCGTTCAACCTGCCGCAGGGCATCGTCGGTTCGATCTTCCTCGTGTACCTCGTCGGTACGGTCTCCTCCGCCGCCGCCGGACGGCTCGTCGCCCGGCTGGGGCGCCGGGGCGCGCTGTACCTCGCCGTCTCGACCACGGCCGCCGGCCTGCTGCTCTCGCTGGCGGACCAACTGGCCGCGGTGCTGCTGGGCCTGGTGCTGATCACGGCCGGGTTCTTCGCCGGGCACGCGGTCGCCTCGTCCTCGGTGAGCCGTACGGCCACCACGGGCCGCGCCCAGGCGTCCGCGCTGTACCAGTCGGCGTACTACCTGGGCTCCAGCGCGGGCGGCACGCTCGGCGCGGTAGCCTTCCACGCCGGCGGCTGGGCGGGCACGGTCGCGCTGGGACTGTTCGCGGTCCTCGGTGTCGTCACCATCACGCTGTACGGGACGCGTGCCGCGCGGGTCGAACGGCTCCGGCTCGCGCCCGTACAGAACTGAGACATTCGGCGCACAACCAACCGCTCCCCTTCGCGCATCTAGCAGGCGGAATCACCGCAGTGCGCGCGAAGGGGAGTTGGCGTACATGGGAGTCAGGAAGAGCATGCGGAACATTCGAGACATCGGGGGCATACGGGTCCGCCGCGGGCTCGTTCTGTCGGTCGCGGGTCTGACCGCGATTCCGGCGTTCGTCCTCGGTACGGGCGGCACCGCGCAGGCGGCGTCCTGCACGACGTCCAAGGGCCCGTACCAGAAGCAGGTGGAGAAGTACCTGCACCTGAAGGTGGACGGCAAGCAGTCGGCTGCCGACTGCAAGAAGATCCGTTCGTTCCAGAGCACGTACGGGGTCACCCCGACCATCGGCTACGCGGGACCCGTCACGTGGCGCACGATGCAGACGCTCACCGCGCAGAAGGCGGCAGGCAAGAACCCGAACAAGGCCGGGAAGTGCCCCACCAACAAGGGGCGCATCGCGTGCGTCGACCTGACCCGGCAGATCAGCTGGATCCAGGACGGCAAGAAGCTGAAGTTCGGGCCGGTGCCGGTGCGGACCGGGCGGGACAAGTACGAGACCCGTACGGGTGCGAAGAAGATCTACTGGCGCCACAAGAACCACGTGTCGTCGATCTACAACGTGGCCATGCCGTACTCGCAGTTCTTCGACGGCGGGCAGGCTTTCCACGCGGTCGGCGTGAAGATGTGGAACCCGCCGGGGTCGCACGGCTGCGTCAACATGCGCACCGCCGACGCGAAGTCATACTGGAACCTGTTGAAGAACGGCGACGACGTCTACGTGTACGGCCGCAAGCTCGGGACCTGACCGGTTTCGGCTCTTCCCGCCCCGTTGTCAGTGCCCTGCGGTAGCTTCCGAAGTGTTACGTGAAGTGAGCGGTGTCACAGCACGACAGGGGTGGAGCGGGCGATGAGTGAACTGGCAGCGGCGGCGGGGTCCGGTACGGGAGCCCGCCCGTCGGGCGATATCGACAGCCGCCTGGAGGGACACCGGGTCGAGCTGACCGGTTACTGCTACCGGATGCTCGGCTCGGCCTTCGAGGCGGAGGACGCGGTCCAGGACACGCTGGTACGGGCGTGGCGGAGCTTCGACAAGTTCGAGGGCCGGTCCTCGCTGCGGTCCTGGCTGTACCGCATCGCGACCAATGTCTGCCTGGACATGCTGAACGCGGGCAAGAAGCGGGCCCGGCCGGTCGACCTGACCGGTCCGACGCCGCTCGCGCAGGCCGCGCTCAACCCGCTGCCGGAGAACACCTGGCTGGAGCCCATGCCTGACGGCCGCATCCTCCCGACGACCGACGACCCGGCGGAGGCCGCGGTGGCGCGTGAATCCGTGCGGCTGGCGTTCGTCGCCGCGCTCCAGCACCTGCCGCCGAAGCAGCGGGCCGTGCTGATCCTGCGCGAGGTCCTGGCGTGGAAGGCCGCGGAGGTCGCGGAGCTGCTCGACACCTCGGTCGCCTCGGTCAACAGCGCCCTCCAGCGCGCCCGGGCCACGCTGACCGACCAGGACACCGTGGCCGCCGACGCGGCGAACCCGCTGGACGAGGAGCAGACGAAGCTCCTGGAGCGGTACGTGGCCGCGTTCGAGGGCTACGACATGAAGGCCCTGACCGCCCTGCTCCACGAGGACGCGGTCATGACGATGCCGCCGTTCGACCTCTGGCTCCGGGGCCACGACGACATCACCGGCTTCATGACGACGATGGGCGCGAGCTGCGCCGGTTCCCGCCTCATCGCGACCTCCGCCAACGGCACCCCGGCCTTCGCCCACTACAAGCCGAACCCGGAGGGCCCCGGCTTCGTCCCCTGGGCGGTCCAGGTCATCGACATCAAGGACGGCGCGATCACGGGCATGCACTGCTTCCTGGACACGCCTCGCTGGTTCCCGCTGTTCGGGCTGCCGGACCACCTGGACGACGATGCGGCGTGAGGCGACGGCTCGTCCACGGGCTGGCCGCGGGGTGGGTGGTGCTCGCGGGTGCGGGGTGGGGCGCGACGCAGTGGCTCGGTGAGCCGACGGCGACGTCGGGGCCCGCCCCGGTGACACCGCCGTCGTCGGCCGCCGAGCCCGGACCGCAGCCGGAGTTCGACTGCGCGGAGGCGGTACGGGCGGCGCAGCGGTCACCGTCGCCCTCGGGTGCGAAAGCGGACCGCGTGCCGAAGGGCGGCGGCGTGAACCGGCTCACGGTGGTGGCGTGCGACTACTCGACGTCGGAACGCTGACGCGCGGGGGCCGGGGCGTCCTGCCGGGCCGGAGTGTGCTCCCCGGCCGCCCCCGCCAGCTCCCCCAGCCCCACCAGTTCGAGCAGTGCCCGTAGTTCCGGGGGCGTTCCGTACAGGCGCAGTCGGCGACCGCCCGCTCGCCGGGCCGTGAGCGCGAGGCGGGCCAGGGCCTCGATCGTGGCCAGGTCCGGGTGGACGGCGGCGCTCGCGTCGCAGACCGCCTCGGCGGCGGGGGCGGCGGTCAGGGCCGTGTGCAGTCGGGCGCAGAGGCGGGGGACGTCGGCCCGGGTGAGGTGGTCCGGGAGGACGACGACGGCCGCCGGCTGCTCGGGGTTCATATCCAAGGAGACCGGCGGCGCGCCGAAAACTCATCGCGGCTGAGGACAGGCCGTCAGGCGATGCGCTCCCGGACGACCGGGGTCGCCGTGAACGGGGTGCCCGCGGGCTCGATGTCGTACGCGTCCGGGAGCGCCTTGAGGGCGTAGTCGAACTTCTCCGGGGTGTCCGTGTGCAGCGTCAGCAGCGGCTGGCCGTCGGTGACGACGTCGCCGGGCTTGGCGTGGATCTCGATGCCGGCGCCGGCCTGGACCGGGTCCTCCTTGCGGGCGCGGCCCGCGCCGAGGCGCCAGGCGGCGACGCCGATGTCGTAGGCGTCCAGACGGGTCAGGATGCCGGAGGAGGACGCCTTGATGACGTGCTGCTCGCGGGCGACCGGGAGCGTGGCGTCGGGGTCGCCGCCCTGGGCGGAGATCATGCGGCGCCAGACGTCCATGGCCGAGCCGTCCGCGAGGGCCTTCTCCGGGTCGGCGTCCTTGAGTCCGGCCGCGTCCAGCATCTCGCGGGCGAGGGCCAGGGTGAGGTCGATGACGTCCTTGGGCCCGCCGCCGGCCAGGACCTCGACGGACTCGCGGACCTCCAGGGCGTTGCCCGCGGTGAGGCCGAGGGGGGTGGACATGTCGGTGAGCAGGGCGACCGTGCGGACGCCGCTGTCCGTGCCGAGGGCGACCATGGTGGAGGCGAGCTCGCGGGCGTCGTCCAGGGTCTTCATGAAGGCGCCGGAGCCGACCTTGACGTCCAGGACCAGGGCGCCGGTGCCCTCGGCGATCTTCTTGGACATGATCGAGCTGGCGATGAGCGGGATCGCCTCGACGGTGCCGGTGACGTCGCGCAGCGCGTACAGCTTCTTGTCGGCGGGGGCGAGGCCGTCGCCCGCCGCGCAGATGACGGCGCCGGTGGAGTCGAGGACGTCCATCATCTCGGCGCCTGTGAGGTGGGCCCGCCAGCCGGGGATGGACTCCAGCTTGTCCAGGGTGCCGCCGGTGTGGCCGAGGCCGCGTCCGCTGAGCTGGGGGACGGCCGCGCCGCAGGCGGCGACGAGCGGGGCGAGCGGGAGGGTGATCTTGTCGCCGACGCCGCCGGTGGAGTGCTTGTCCGTGGTGGGGCGGGAGAGGCTGTCGAAGTTCATCCGCTCGCCGGAGGCGATCATCGCGGCGGTCCAGCGGGCGATCTCCGTACGGTTCATGCCGTTCAGCAGGATCGCCATGGCCAGCGCGGACATCTGCTCGTCGGCGACCTCGCCGCGGGTGTACGCGTCGATGACCCAGTCGATCTGCTCGGGTGTCAGCTCGCCGCGGTCCCGCTTGGTGCGGATGACGGAGATGGCGTCCATGGTCTGGCGTCCTTCCGGCCGTTACGTACAAACGCGTGGGTCCCGTTGACTCTACGCGCATAGAGAGAGAAAGAGGCGCCGGGTGGGCCCGAAGGGGGCCCACCCGGCGAGGGGTTCAGCCGAGGTGCGACGGCCCGAAGGCCTGGGGCAGCATCTCGTCCAGGGTGCGGAGACCGTCCGGGGTCTCCAGGACGAGCTCCGGTCCGCCGAACTCGTACAGCAGCTGCCGGCACCGCCCGCACGGGACCAGGATCGCGCCGGTCCCGTCCACGCAGGTGAAGTGGGTCAGCCGGCCGCCGCCCGTGGCGTGCAGCTGGGAGACCAGACCGCACTCGGCGCACAGGCCGATCCCGTACGAGGCGTTCTCGACGTTGCAGCCGGTGATCGTACGGCCGTCGTCGACGCGGGCGGCGACGCCGACCGGGTAGCCGGAGTACGGGGCGTACGCCCGGGACATGGCGTCCCGGGCGGCGGTCCGCAGGGCGTCCCAGTCGGCCTCGGTGGCCTGGGGGGACGCGGTCACTTGCCCTCACCCTTGCGGTACGGGAGACCGTCGGCCTTCGGCATGCGCAGCCGCTGCGCGGACAGGGCGAGCACCAGCAGCGTGGTGACGTACGGCGCGGCGTCGACGAACTGGCTCGGGACCTGGTCCGTCAGCGCGTACCAGGTGAACAGCACCCCGGAGCAGACGGCCGCGACGACCGCGGTGACGTACTTCTTGCGGTAAAGCTGCCAGACGGCGGCGATGATCACGAGGATGCCGAGAAGCAGCAGCATCGCGTGGACGTTCTCCGCGCCACCGCGCAGCTTGAGGCTGTCGGTGAAGCCGAAGAGACCGGCACCGAGCGCCATGCCGCCGGGCATCCAGTTGCCGAAGATCATCGCGGCGAGACCGATGTAACCGCGGCCGCCCGTCTGGCCCTCCTGGTAGATGCTGGTGGCGACGATGGAGAGGAAGGCGCCGCCCAGGCCCGCCAGACCGCCGGAGATGACTACGGCGATGTACTTGTACTTGTAGACGTTCACGCCGAGCGTCTCGGCGGCCACCGGGCTCTCACCGCAGGAGCGGAGCCGCAGGCCGAAGGCCGTGCGCCACAGCACCCACCAGGTGACCGGGACCAGGAGCAGGGCGACGACGGTCAGCAGGGAGAGACCGGTGACGAGCCCACCGATGATGCCGGCGAGGTCGGACACGAAGAACCAGTGGTGTTGCTGGAGGTCCTGCAGCCAGTCCGAGAGGCCCGGGATGGTGATCTTGTCGATCTCGTCCACGCGGGGTGACTGCTTGGAGGAGCCGCCGGGCGCGTCGGCGAAGGTGAAGTTCGACAGGTAGCGGGTGACACCGGCGGCGAGGATGTTGATCGCCACACCGGAGACGATGTGGTTCACGCCGAAGGTGACCGTCATGACCGCGTGCAGCAGACCGCCGAGCGCGCCGCCGATGATGCCGAACAGCACGCCGACCCAGGGGCCCCACTGGAAGCCGGCCCAGGCACCGAACCATGTGCCGAGGATCATCATGCCTTCGAGGCCGATGTTGACGACCCCGGCCCGTTCGGCCCACAGGCCGCCGAGACCGGCGAGGCCGATGGGTACGGCCAGTTCCAGGGCGCCGGCCACCTGACCGACGGAGGTCACGTCGTTCGCGCCGCTGATCAGGCGGACCAGCGAGACGAGGGCGAGCGCGCCGGCGAGCAGCAGCAGGACCACGGGCAGGGAGAGTTTGCGGCGGCCGCCCTTCGAGGGGGCGAGGCGTGCGGCGGAGACCTTGGTGGTGCTCACAGGGCCGCCTCCTTCTCGGTCGTGAGGGCGTGGCCGGCGGCGAGTTCTTCGCCGACCTTCTGCTGCTGGCGGCGGGTCCCGTAGCGGCGGACGAGTTCGTAGCTGATGACGACGGAGATCACGATCAGGCCCTGCATGATCGTGGCGATCTCCTTCTCGAAGCCGAACTGGTCGAGCGGGGAGGACGCCTTGTCCAGGAACGCGATCAGCAGGGCGCTGAGCGCGATGCCCACCGGGTGGTTCCGGCCGAGCAGGGCGATGGTGATGCCGGTGAAGCCGATGCCCACGGGGAAGTCGAGGCTGTAGGTGTGGGTGTCGCCGAGCAGGGTCGGCATGCCGGCCAGGCCGGCGACCGCGCCGGAGACCAGCATCGAGGTGAGGACCATCTTCTTGGCGTCCACACCGGATGCCTGCGCGGCGCTCTCGCTGGCGCCGGTGGCGCGCAGGTCGAAGCCGAAGCGGGTGCGGTTCAGAACGAACCAGTAGACGAGGCCGCAGCCGGCGGCGACGAAGGTGAAGCCGTAGATCTCACCGGACTCGGGGCCCAGGGAGAGCCCCGGGAACCAGCCGGACTCGTGGATCTCACCCGTGGTGAGGTTGTTGGAGCCGGCGGCCTGGTCACCGAAGTTCTTCGGCAGGATCAGCCAGGCGATCAGCGAGGTCGCGATGGAGTTGAGCATGATCGTCGCGACGACCTCGCTCACGCCCCGGGTCGTCTTGAGGATGCCCGCGATGCCCGCCCAGAAGGCACCCACCAGCATCGCCACGATCACGATGAGGGCGATCTCCAGCGGTCCGGGCAGGTCGACGCTCGCGCCGACGAGGGCCGCCATCATCGCCGCCAGACGGTACTGGCCGTCGACGCCGATGTTGAAGAGGTTCATCCGGAAGCCGACCGCGACCGCGAGAGCGGCGAGGTAGTACGTACCGGCCTGGTTGATGATCAGGACCTGGACGTCGGAGTACGACGCCTGCTCGAACAGCAGCCGGTACAGCTCGAACGGATCGCGGTTCGACACGAGCAGCACCAGGGTGCTGAGCACGAAGGCGACGACCAGGGCGAGTACCGGGCCGGCGAAGCCCAGGATCAGCCGGTCCTTGTCGAGTTTCTTCATCAGGCCTGGTCCTCCGGTGCTGCCTCGAGGTGACCTGCGGCGGCGCCGGTCATGGCCGAACCCAGTTCCTCGGGGGTGATGGTCGCGGGGTCCGCGTCCGCGACGAGCTGTCCGCGGTACATGACACGCAGGGTGTCGGAGAGCCCGATGAGCTCGTCCAGGTCCGCGGAGATGAGCAGGACGGCGAGTCCTTCGCGGCGGGCCTCGCGGATCTGGTCCCAGATCTGTGCCTGCGCGCCGACGTCCACGCCGCGGGTGGGGTGGGCGGCGATCAGGAGCTTGGGCCCGTGGCTCATCTCGCGGCCGACGATCAGCTTCTGCTGGTTGCCGCCGGACAGGGAGCCTGCCGTGACCTCGATGCCGGGGGTGCGGACGTCGTACTCGCGCACGATCCGGACGGTGTCCTCGCGGGCCGCCTTGGGGTCGAGCAGGAAGCCGCGGCTGTTGGGCTTCTCGGTGACGTGGCCGAGGATGCGGTTCTCCCAGAGCGGGGCGTCCAGCAGGATGCCGTGCCGGTGCCGGTCCTCGGGGATGTAGCCGATGCCGCCCTCGCGCCGCTTGCGGGTGGGGGCGCGGGTGATGTCCTGGTCGTCCAGGGTGATCACCCCGCTGTCGGCGGTCCGCATGCCGATGAGGGCGTCGATGAGCTCGGTCTGGCCGTTGCCCTCGACGCCTGCGATGCCGAGGACCTCGCCCTTGTGGATGGTGAAGTCGACGTCGGACAGGACGTCGCGGACGACACCGTCCGGGTCGGTCATGGCGAGTGAGAGCCCCTCGACGCGGAGCATCGGGACGTCGGTCACCGTGGACTCGCGGGTCTCGGGCGACGGCAGTTCGCTGCCGACCATCAGCTCGGCGAGCTGCTTGGTGGTGGTGTGCGCCGGGTCGGCGGTGCCGACCGTCGTCCCGCGCCGGATCACCGTGATGTCGTCGGCGACCGAGAGCACCTCGCCGAGCTTGTGCGAGATGAAGATGACGGTGAGGCCCTCGGCCTTGAGCTCGCGGAGGTTCGCGAAGAGCGCGTCCACCTCCTGCGGGACGAGCACGGCGGTCGGCTCGTCGAGGATGAGGATGCGGGCACCGCGGTAGAGGACCTTGAGGATCTCCACCCGCTGCCGGTCGGCGACGCCGAGGTCCTCGACCAGCGCGTCGGGCCGGACGCCCAGGCCGTACGCGTCGGAGATCTCCTTGATCTTCTTCCGCGCGGCGGAGCCGATGCCGTGCAGCTTCTCGCCGCCGAGGACCACGTTCTCCAGGACGGTGAAGTTGTCGGCGAGCATGAAGTGCTGGTGGACCATGCCGATGCCGCGCGCGATGGCGTCGCCCGGGTTGGAGAACGAGACCTGCTCGCCGTCCACCGCGATGGTGCCCTCGTCCGGCTTCTGCATGCCGTAGAGGATTTTCATCAGGGTGGACTTGCCGGCACCGTTCTCGCCGACGAGGGCGTGGACGGTGCCCTTGCGGACGGTGATGCCGATGTCGTGGTTGGCGACGACGCCGGGGAAACGCTTGGTGATGCCGTGCAGTTCCACGGCGGGGGGGCTGCTGGACGCGTTGATGACGCACTCTCCTTGGCCGGACAGGAGTGGGGGCGGAGGGGCGGGGCGGGCTGAAGTTATCGCGCCTGAGGGCTGTCTACACGCGTAGCGTTGCCGAATCGTCAGACGCTCGCGTGCGGCAGGGCCGGAACACCGGGGTCCACTGCCTGTCCGAGAGTGCAGTGCTACGGGCGGAACTCACTTCGCGGAGTGACCCGCAGGCCCGGAGCGGCGGTCGCCGCGCGCTCCGGGCCTGGGAAGCCAGCCGTACGACGGGTCGTTACGGGGCGGTCTTGACGGTGATCTTGCCGTCGATGATCTCCTGCTTGGCCTTGTCCACGGCCTTGATGACGTCGGTCATCTTGGTGAACGCCGGGTTCGACATGGCCAGGCCCACGCCGTCCTTGTCGAGGCCGTAGCGGACCTCACCGGACTGCGGCTTGCCGTCCTGGACGGACTTGATCAGGTTGAAGACCGAGTCCTCGACGTCCTTGGTGACCGAGGTCAGGATCGACTCCTTGTAGGCCGCGAGACCCTTCTGGCTGTACTGGTCGGAGTCGACGCCGATGTTCCACTTGCCGGCCTTGGAGACGGCCTCGATCGCACCGGAACCGGCCAGACCGGCCGCCGAGTAGATCACGTCGGCCTTCTTGTCGAGCTGGCCCTGGGCAGCGGCCTTGCCGAGGTCGGGCTTGGAGAAGCCGTCGAAGTTCGGCGGCTGGGTCAGGTACTGGGAGATGACCTTGACCGAGGACTTGGTGTCCTTGACGCCCTGCGTGAAGCCGGCCTCGAACTTCTTGATCAGCGGGGTCTCGACACCTCCGATGAAGCCGACCGTGTTGGTCTTCGTGACCTTGGCGGCTGCCACGCCCGCGAGGTAGGAGCCCTGCTCCTCGTTGAAGACGATGTTGGCGATGTTCTTGCCGGTCACCGAGGCGTCGTCGATGATGCCGAAGGTGATCTTCGGGAACTTCGGCGCGACCTTCTTGATGGCCGGCGCGTAGGCGAAGCCGACGCCGATGACCGGGTTGTTCCCGGCGCGGGCCAGCGAGGTCAGGCGCTGGACCTTGTCCGCGTCCGACTCGCCGTCCGAGGGCTCGGCCTCGGTGCCCTTGACGCCGAGGTCCTTCTCGGCCTTCGCCAGGCCGGCGTACGCGGCGTCGTTGAACGACTGGTCGCCGCGGCCGCCGATGTCGTACGCGAGGGCGGTCTTCTTGCCCTTCGAGTCGGAGCTGCTGCTCGACGACGAGGACGAGTCACCACACGCTGTGACGCCGAGCGCGAGTGCCGCGGACATGACGCCCGCGGCGGCAATGCTAGTGATCCGGCGCAAGGGAAGGCTCCTTCAAACCTGACCGAAGCGCCTCTTCCGGCGCTGGTTTCGCGGCGATCGTAACGCGCGTAGATGTCAGATAAAGCCCTGTACGGAAGCCGTTATCGGATCGTCGCGAACGCGGGGCGACCTGTCCGGTTACGGATGGTTGACGTGGAGCAACGCGGAGGCGGTGAAGAGTTCGACGGCCACGGTGATCGCCTCCTCGTCGACGTCGAAATTGCCGCGGTGGAGGTCGAGTCCGCGCGTGTCGCCGGGGGTGCGGACCCCGAGGCGGGCCATGGCGCCCGGGACGTGCTCCAGGTACCAGGAGAAGTCCTCGCCGCCGAGGCTCTGCTCGGTGTCCTCGACCGCGTACGGGCCGCGGCGGGCGGACATCGCGCCGGCCAGGAGGTCGATCGCGGCGGCTTCGTTGACCACGGGCGGGACGCCGCGGACGTAGTTGATCACCGTCTTGGCCCGGTGCATTCCGGCCACCTCGTCGATCGCCGCGTGCACCAGGTCCGGCGCCTCGCGCCACGCCTTGATGTCCAGGCAGCGGACCGTGCCGGAGAGCTCCGCGTGCTGCGGGATGACGTTGCAGGCGTGGCCGGTCTCCAGCCGGCCCCAGGTGAGCGCGAGCCCGGACCGTGCGTCGACCCGGCGGGCCAGCAGCGCGGGCACCTCGGTGGCGACCTTGGCGGCGGCGGTGACCAGGTCCGTGGTCAGGTGCGGGCGGGCGGTGTGGCCGCCGGGCCCGTCCAGGGAGAGCTCGAGGCGGTCGCAGGCGGAGGTGATCGCGCCGACCCGGAGGCCGATGCGGCCGACGTCGACCTTGGGGTCGCAGTGCACGCCGAGGATCCGGCCGACGCCCTCCAGGGCCCCGGACTCGATCGCGTCGGGCGCCCCGCCGGGCAGCACCTCCTCGGCCGGCTGGAAGATCAGCCGCACCGGGTTGGGCAGCCGCCCCTGCCGGTCCAGCTCGGCGAGGACCAGGCCGGCGCCGAGGACGCCGGCGGTGTGGACGTCGTGGCCGCAGGCGTGGGCGCGGTCGGGCACGGTGGAGCGGTACGGCACGCCGGCCTTGGTGTCCGGGATGGGCAGCGCGTCGATGTCGGCCCGCAGCGCGAGCATGGGGCGGGTGTCCTCGCCGCGCGTCCCGACGTCGCAGATGAGCCCGGTCCCGGAGGCGAGCACCCGTGGGACGAGGCCCGCGCGCTCCAGCCTGTCCTTGATCGCCGCGGTGGTGCGGAACTCCTGTTTGCCCAGCTCAGGGTGCATGTGGAGGTCCCTGCGGAAGGCGATCAGCTCCGCGCGCAAGGCGTCGGAGAGGGCGCCGGGCAGGTTCTCGCCCTGGGACGGGCCGGCTTCGGACTCGGGGCAGATCAACTGGCTCACCTTTTGAAGGGTAAGCCTGTTCCCTCCTCAACTGACCATGAAACAAGAAAACTTCAGCCACACAGGCGAATGTTTGGCCGCGTCTCAGCGTGTGGGACGCGCGCGGGATGGGTACACTCCCGCGCTCGTCCCGCGGTGAAGCCCCGGTTGCGGGCGTGGTGAGGGGGGCCGGTGCGGGTGCCTGTGCTCCTACGCCTCCCCCGTCACCGCCGTGACCCGCCACGGCGCCAGGCGGTGGACGTCCCGGGCGGTCTCCGTGACGCCGCTCAGGAAGCCCTGGGCGCGCGGGGACGCCGTCTCGTGGAGCCATTCCGGGGCGATGTCGCAGACCGCCACCTTCACGTCGGTGCCGGCCAGCGCGAGGGGCAGGGTGTGGACGACGGTGGACGGGAAGCTCAGGACCGTACGGCCGATGGGGCCGCGGCGGGCGATGAGCTCCAGGGGGAGGTCGGGGCGGACGATCTCCAGGCCGGTGACCGCCTCCAGGGCGTGCAGCTTCTCGGTGGACTCGCGGCGGTGCGCGAAGTAGCGGGTGGCGCCGTGCGTACGGGCGAGGGCGCCGACCGCCTCCAGATAGCGGTCCCGGTCCACCACACCCGTCTCGACCAGCGAGGTGCCGACCAGGTCCGCGCCCTTGGTGAGCGTGGGCGGACCGAAGCGGGTCCGGGTCCAGGAGAAGGTGTTCGGGATGAGGGTGACGCCCGGTGGCGGGATCACCGGCATGGCGGTGAACAGCTCGACCTCGCGCGCCGCCGACGGGGTGAACCGGCGCCGCGCGGTGGCCGTCACCGGGGCCAGGGCCAGGCCGCGCGGGTCGAAGCCGCCGCGCCGGTGCCAGCGCACCAGGCGCTCGCCGCGGGTGACCTGGGCGACGAACTCCATGGTGGCGGTGCCGTCGTCGACCACGGTGAGGCGGCGGGGGCGCACGAGCGACAGCAGCAGCTGCACGTACCGCGAGAACGGGTCGCCGATGACGATGTGGTCGGCGTTGCGGACGAGCCGGGTGAGGGCGCGCAGCGACTTCACGGGGGTGCCCGAGTCGCCGCGCGCCTCCTGCCAGCGCACGGTCATGCCCTCGTCGCGGGCCAGCTCCGCCATCCGGCGCAGCTGACCGCGCGACATCGGGTCGACCGGGGGGAGGACGACGACGGTGACGTCCGTGAGGACGCGTCCGCCGCCTCCCTCGGTGACGGCCCACTCCAGGACGTTCAGGAGCTGGACCGGGCTCTCGACGAAGGCGAGGTTCACCGGCCGGCCCGTCAGACCGCGACCGGCTCGGCGGCCGGGGCCGCCGCGTCGCTCTCCGCCACGACGCCCGGGACCCGGCGGAGCTTCTTCATCGGGCCGAGCTCGGACTCGTACACCTTCTTGACGCCGTCGCCGAGGCTCGCCTCGATGGTGCGGATGTCGCGGACGAGGCGGGACAGGCCCTGCGGTTCGACGGACGCGGCCTGGTCGGAGCCCCACATGGCGCGGTCCAGGGTGATGTGGCGCTCGACGAACGCGGCGCCCAGCGCGACGGCGGCGAGGGTGGTCTGGAGGCCCGTCTCGTGGCCGCTGTAGCCGATCGGGACGTTGGGGTACTCCTGCTGGAGGGTGTTGATGACCCGCAGGTTCAGCTCCTCGGCCTTCGCCGGGTACGTGGAGGTGGCGTGGCAGAGCAGGATGTTGTCGGAGCCGAGCACCTCGACGGCGTGCCGGATCTGGCGCGGGGTCGACATGCCGGTGGAGAGGATCACCGTGCGGCCGGTGGCGCGCAGGGTGCGCAGCAGCTCGTCGTCGGTGAGCGAGGCGGAGGCCACCTTGTGGGCGGGTACGTCGAACTTCTCCAGGAAGGCGACGGCCTCGGTGTCCCACGGGGAGGCGAACCAGTCGATGCCGCGCTCGGCGCAGTGCTCGGAGATGGCCCGGTACTCGTCCTCGCCGAACTCGACGCGGTGGCGGTAGTCGATGTACGTCATGCGGCCCCAGGGGGTGTCGCGCTCGATGTCCCACTGGTCGCGCGGGGTGCAGATCTCCGGGGTGCGCTTCTGGAACTTGACGGCGTCGCAGCCGGCTTCGGCGGCCACGTCGATGAGCGCGAGGGCGTTGTCGAGGTCGCCGTTGTGGTTGATGCCGATCTCACCGGTGATGTACACGGGGTTGCCGGGTCCGGCGGTGCGGTTGCCGAGGGTGCGCAGGCGGGAGGTGCTCATGAGGGTGTTCCTTACTGGGTGGGGGCTGTGGTGAGGGTGGGGCCCAGGAGCCAGGCCGCGATCTCGCGGATGGCGCCGGAGCCGCCGGGGGTGGTCGTCACGGCGCGCGCCGCGGCGCGTACCGAGTCGTGGGCGCTCGCGACGGCCACGGGCCAGCCGGCGAGCGCGAAGCAGGGGAGGTCGTTGACGTCGTTGCCGACGTACATGACGCGTTCGGGGGCGAGGGACTGCTCGTCGCACCACTGTTTGAGCGCGAGGTCCTTGCGGTCGACGCCGTGCAGGACGGGGACGCGCAGCTTGTGGGCGCGGGCGGCCACGACCGGGTTCTGTTCCGTGGAGAGGATCAGCAGCGGGATGCCCGCCTTGCGCAGGGCCGCGATGCCGAGCCCGTCGCCCCGGTGGACGGAGACGGTCTCGCGGCCGTCGGCGTCGACGAGGACCCGGTCGTCGGTCTGGGTGCCGTCGAAGTCGAGGACGACGGCGTCCACGTCGTCGCGGGTGGGCAGCGGGGCCGGGTCGACGACCGGGGCGAGCGCGCGGGCGCGGGCCAGGTCGTGCGGGTCGTCGATCTCCAGGACGCGGGCCGGGTCGGTGCGCACCAGCGCGGTGTGGCCGAAGAAGCGGTGGCGGTGGGTGCGGAACCCGACGGCGTCCATGGCGTAGGCGGCGCCCGTCTCCAGGAGGTCCTCGGGGCGGTCCTGGCGGCGGGGGCGGACCCGCTTGTCGTGGTTGACCCCGTAGTTGTGGTCCTCGACCGCGGTGCCGTCGCGCCACAGGAAGCCGTGGAAGGGGGCGACGGTGACGGCGGTGTCGGCGCCCTCGCGGGCGACGGCCGCGGCGACCCCGTCGATGTCCTCGCGGGCCACGAAGGGGCTGGTGCACTGGACGAGCAGGACGACGTCGGCGGTGCGGTCCCGCATGGCCTCGTAGGCGTCGAGCGCGTGCAGGACGGCGGCCTCGCTGGTCGCGGTGTCGCCGGCGATGTCCTCGGGGCGCTGTACGCAGTGCAGCCGGGCGCCCTCGCCGAGCGCTTCGGCCGCCGCGCGGGCCGCTTCGGCGACGGCGGGCGCGTCGGTCGTCACGACGACGTCGGTCACCTCGCCGGAGGCCAGGCAGGCGCGGACGGCGCGGGCGACGAGCGGCACGCCGCCGACCCTGGCGAGGTTCTTGGCGGGTACGCCCTTGGAGCCGCCGCGTGCGGGGATCACGGCGAGCACGGTGGGTCGGTTCATCGGTGCTCCAGTGGGTGGCTCGGAGGTGGTGTTCACAGCTCGCCCATCCGCCGGACGACCGGGGCGACGCGCTGGACGCCGTGCCGGTACGCGCCCCGGGCCGCGTCGCGGACCGCCTCGCGCACCGCCGTCCTGACCCGGCCGGCCTCGCGGGGCGCGGCGGCGCCGGGCACCGGGTGCCCGTCGGGGCCCAGGTGGTGGCGGGCGAGGATGCCCGGGAGGTAGCCGGGGGCGGTGGCGGACGTGTAGTAGGGCGCCGGGTCGGGCAGCCGGCCCCGGGCGAGCAGTGTGGTGACCCGGGCGCGGGCGGTGTCGTACGCGGTGGCGTAGCTGCCGTCGGCGGCGACGCCCTGGCCCGCCAGCCACGCGGGGTCGGGCCGGGGGCGGGCGCCCGCGTCCAGGTGGTCGAAGGAGGTGAGCAGGCCGGACCCGGTGAAGTGGTGGTTGCCGAGCGCCTCGCGGACCCCGAGGTCGGTGAGGACGGCGGTGGGGATGCGGCGGTGCAGGGACTCCAGGGCGGCCGTGGAGGAGACGGTGACCAGCAGGTCGGTGCGGTCCAGGACCTCGCCCATGTGCCCGTACACCAGGCGGAAGTTGGGCGGGAGGCCACCGGGCAGGCGCTCGGCGAGCCGCTGGTACGGGTGTTCCTCGATGTGCGTGGTCTGCTCGCCGGGCTTGGAGCGCAGCTTCAGCAGGACCTCGCGGCCGGGGTGCAGCCGGGCGTGCTCGACGAGCCTGCGCAGCAGGTACGTACGGTCGGCGCGGTTCTCCGGGACGGAGGGCTGGGCGGCGAAAACCAGGGTGTCGCGGCCCGGTTCGGGCCGGTACGGGTCGCCGCCGAGGAACGGGAGGGCGGCTTCGGTGACGGCCGAGGCGTCGGCCCCCACGCCCTCGTACACCGCGCGGAAACGCTCCGCGTCGTGGCGGGAGTTGGCGAGGACGACGTCGGCGCCGTGCCGCAGCAGGAGCCCGTCGGTGAGCTTCTCGTAGACGACGCCGACGTATCCGGTGACGAGGACGGGCCGGACGGGCAGCCGGAGCGCGGCGATGCCGTGCAGCATGGCCTGGACGGCGCCGCCGACGAGCGCGAGGACGACGACGTCGTACCCCTCGTCCCGTACGGCGTGCAGGAATTCGACGGCGGTGACCTCGCGCACCCGGTCGGCGTCGATCCCCACGTCGCCGACCTCGGCGAGCTGGCGGGGGGTCGGGGTCGCCCGGCCGCGGAGCAGGAATCCGGTGGTCCGTGCCCGGGGCGCGCTCGCACCGCCCTCCGGAGTCAGCCGGCGCGCGGTGAGCGCGCCCCACTTCCATCGGGTGTCGGAGTCGGCGAGCACGGCCACCCGGAGCGCGGGGAAATCCGCCGCGGGAGGGACCGAATTGCTGTTGCTGAGGGGCACGTCCAAGACGTTAGGAAGGCCCGGGGGTGGGCGGCCCAACGTGAAAGCAACAAAGGGTTAACAGCCCGCCGACGCTTGTCGAACCCGCAGCCGGGCGCATTGCGTCCGGCCGGGGAATTCCCCGGCCGGCCTGCCGGTTCATCGTCCCGACGGATTTCGTTCACCCGCCGTCCGCACGGCCGACAGGGCGGATGCCCGGCCCGGAACTAGCGTGACGCGGGTGGTCAAGCTCTCCGTCATCGTGCCGTTCTACAACGTGCGGACATACGCGCCAGACACCCTCAGAAGCCTCCGGGCCAATGCTCGGGAGGACTTCGAGTTCATCCTCGTCGACGACTGTTCGACCGACGGGACCGCGGAGCTGCTGCGCCGCGCACAGGACGGGATTCCGGGGGTGGTCGTCCGCAGACACGAGAAGAACGGCGGACTGGCCACCGCCCGGAACACCGGCCTGGACGCGGCCCGCGGCACCTATATCGCCTTCCTCGACGGCGACGACTGGCTGGCCCCCGGTTACTACGCCGAGCTGCTGGCCAGGACCGAGGCCCTGGGCTGCGACTTCGTGCGCACCGACCATGTCCAGGTCGAGGGCCGAGCCCGTACCGTGCACCGCGTCCCGCACGGCCGCCGCGACCAAGTGGCCGCGCCTCGCGACGCGATCCTGCCCGCGACCAGGACCACCTCCGTCGACTACGCGTACGCCTGGGCGGGGCTCTACCACCGCCGGCTCCTGGACCGGGGGCTGCTGCACTTCACGGACGGGCTGCGCACGGCGGAGGACCGGCCGTGGATCTGGCGGCTGCACCGCGAGGCGGATTCCTTCGCGGTGCTCGGCCTCCTCGGCATTTTCTACCGGCGCGGCGTCGCCTCTTCGCTGACGCAGATCGGCGACATGCGCCAGCTCGATTTCATTCGTTCGTTCGACCAGGTGGTGCGGGAAACGGCGGCGGACCGCGATGCGCGGGAACTCCTGCCGAAAGCGGTGCGCAACTATTGCGCGATCATTTCCCATCACATGAGTACGTTGGAAAGGTTCGAGCCGCCCGTGGCCCGCGCGCTGAAATCGATGAGTTCCGGTGCGCTGCGGCGCATGCCGCAGGACGTGCTGGACGAGGCGCTGGATTCGATGGACGTGGAGCGCGCGACCCTGCTGCGCCGGCTGCGGCGGCGGTCCGCCGCGAAGGAGGTGGCGGCCGCGTGAGCCGGAGCCGTACGACGCAGGTCTTCCTCGCCTCCACCCTCTACGGGACGGCGACGCTCGCCGCCGCCCTGGACGCGGGCCTCTTCCCGGACGCGGGGCGGCGCGTCCTGCTCGTCGCGAACAACGCGTCGGTCCCGGAGACGACCCCGGCGCTGGACGGGATGCCCGGGTTCGACGCGCTGCGCACGCGTTTCGACGACGTCGTGTCGTGGAACGCGACGATCGCCCCGCACCACCCCGCCGCCTGGTCCCCGCGCCCGGACGACATCCCGCTGTGGGAGCGGCATCTGCGGCTGGCCTGGGGGCTCGGGGACGACGACGTCGAGCTGGCCGTGGAGTCGATCCAGGTGGACCCGGCCATGGCGGTCTGCCGGATCTTCACCGGCGTACCGGTCGATGTGTACGCGGACGGGCTGATGAGTTACGGACCGACCAGGAACCGGATCGATCCGCTGGTCGGTACGCGGGTGGGCCGCCTGCTCCACCTCGATCTCGTGCCGGGCCTGCGGCCGATGCTCCTCACGGAGTTCGGGGTACGGGCGGAGACCGTGCCGACGGACGCCTTCCTGAAGGTGCTCGGCGAGCTGGACGAGGCCGCCGGTGCGGCGGGGCTGCCGGCCGTGGAGTCCCCGGCACTGCTGCTGGGCCAGTACCTCTCGGCGCTCGGGCTGATCAGCGTGGTCGAGGAGGAGGAGCTGCACCTGCGGATGATGCGGGGCGCGGTCGGGCGGGGGCACCGCAGTCTGGTGTTCAAGCCGCATCCGACGGCGCCGGCGCAGTGGTCGCGGGCGATGGAGGAGGAGGCGGCCCGGCTCGGCGCGGAGCTGACCGTGCTGGACGCGGACGTCCTGACCGCTCCGGTCCTCGCCGAGGTGCTGTACCGGCGGATGCGGCCGGCCCTGGTCGTCGGGTGCTTCTCGACGGCGCTGCTGACGGCGTCGGAGTTCTACGGGCTGCCGGTGGCCAGGGTCGGTACCCGGACGCTGCTGGAGCGGCTGACGCCGTTCGAGAACAGCAACCGGGTGCCGGTGACGCTGGTGGACGCGCTGGTGCCGGACCTGGAGGACGGGGAGGCGCGGGAGGCGGCGCCCGCGGTGGCGCCGGAGGGGCTGAGCGACCTGGTGACGGCGGTTGGCTTCGCGATGCAGCCGAAGATCTATCCGCAGCTGAGGCCGGTGGCGGAGCGGTATCTCGCCGCCCGGCTCACGGACGGGACCTGGCGCTACTTCAAGCGCAGGCGGCTGACGTCGCTGGGGCTGCCGGGCGGGGTACCCGCGCAGTTCGCGTTCCTGCCGCGCAACGCGACGGTACGGCGGGTGGCCCGGCGGGCGCGGGCCCTGCGGCGGATGGCGCTGCGCTAGGCGCTACGAAGGAACGGCGAAGGGGGCGGGGTCCGGTCGGACCCCGCCCCCTTCGCGTGCGTCAGACGCCTCTCAGGTCAGCCGCGTTGGCCTCGGTGACCTTCCACAGCTCCTGCTGGCGGGCGTGCACGTCGGCGACCGCCGCCGCGTGGTCGTCGAGCAGCCCGGCCGCGCGCTCCACCAGCCGCGCCCCCAGGTGGCGGTCGTGGACGGAGATGCCCCACTCGGGCCGGTCGATGTCGGACAGGAAGTACGCCATCTTGGGGTGCGAGATCAGGCTGATGACCGGGGTCCCGCAGCCGAACGGGATCATGCCCGCGTGCCCGCGCATACCGATGACGAGCTTGGTCCGGGCGTAGGTGTCGCGGATCTCGTCGTTGCCGAAGTCGTACATCGGGATGACCGGGAGCGAGACGCCGTGCTCGCGGCGCAGGTCGAAGGCGATCCGTTCGTCGTCCAAGGAGTGGGCGACGCACTTGACCTCGGCGCGGCCGCCGAGCGCCTTCACCGCGGCGGCCGTCTCGGCGAGGAAGTGGGCGTAGTCGTGGCCGAAGCGGAGCCCCGACCGGTCGTACGCGGCGTTGAGCAGCACGGTGTCCTCGCGCCGCGCCGGGTCCGTCCAGCCCTCCACCAGGTGCCGGGTGACCGTGGTCGGGCAGGGCTGGAAGCGGACCTTGTCGTGCAGGGAGGCGGGCAGCAGCGCGCGCACCTTCTCGATCGACCCGTGATTGCGCAGCCCGAAGAACGCCGCCCGTTCCACGAGGGTGCGCAGCGAGGACAGGAAGCGGCCGCGCCCGTGGCCGTACGCCTGGCCGTCGAAGGCGTTGAAGCCGACGGCGTAGACCATGATCGGTACGTCGATCCGCTCCAGCAGCCGGTCCGGCACGTTCCACTGCCAGCCGCTGTTGCCGTTGGGCGCGGTGTCCGGGATGAACAGCCCGCCGCCGCCGATGACGAGTCCGCGCCGGGCGTTGACGCGTTCGAGGGCGGCCTCGTCGAAGAGGCGGTGGGCGTGGACGGAGTGCCAGCGGCCGGGTCCGGTGTCGCGGTCGAAGGCGAGCCGGACGCTTTCCGGGAGGAGCTTGTCGCCGGCGTTGCCCTGACGCTCCATGTAGAACGCGACATGGGCGAGCTGGCGCTCCGCGGGGCCCTCCTCGGGTGCGGGGGCGGGCTGGGTTCGCAGGTGCATCAGCCGGTTCGCCCGGTGGGTCGGGTCCACGGCGAGCCCGTCGCGCGCATACCGGGACGCGGCCTCGTCGTCGCCGTGGATCCAGGCGATCTGGGCGAGCCGCGAGAAGGCGGTGGCGGCCCTGTTGGGGGCGGCGGCGGCCAGCAGGAGCTGGGTGCGGGCCTCCTCGTAGCGGGAGACGCTCATCAGCGCGTGGCCGAGGACCTCGTGCGGCCACGCCTCGTCCACGGGGATGCGGACGGAGCCGAGCAGGTCCGCCGCCTCCTGGTACTCGCCCGCCGCGATGTGCGCGGCGGCGACCCGGCGGGCGCTCTCCGGGTCGCCGGTGCGGCGGACGTGCGGGGTGCCGTAGTGGACGAGCAGGTCGTGGTGCTTGGCGCCGGGCCGGGCCAGGTAGGCGGCGTGGAACTCGGCGTCGCTCATCTCGTAGTGGCGCCAGCGGTCCTCGGCCTGCCCGTACCCGGCCTCGCCGCCCTGCCAGGGCTTGTGGCGCCCGGTGAAGTGCAGGATCGCGGTGGTGTCCGGCACCGGGAGGTCACCGGAGAGGCGGCGCTTGACGTAGTTGTAGCGGGCGTCGAGCTGGACGAATTCACCGTCCAGCACGGCGTTCAGGATGCCCTGGTCGTGCTTGTCCAGCTCGTACGCGCCGGAGCGGCCGGTCTCGTCGATCCTGGCGCAGAAGTCGTCGCTCAGGTACGGGCGCTGGATGACCAGCAGGCCGCTGTTGAGCTTGTGCTGCCCGTAGAAGAACTGCGGTACGGCGGCGAGCCCGTCGCGCAGCCTGAGCAGTTCGCCCAGGTCGCCGAGGACCACCATGTCGGTGTCGAGGGTGATCACGGTGTCGTAGTCGCGCAGCCGGAACACGTCGAGGATGAAATAGGCCTTGCGTACCAGGTAGTTGTCCTGGTCGCCCTTGGCGTACGTGTCGTAGTGGTCCGCGTCCACCCGGCGGAAGTCGGCGCGCGGGTGCAGGGCCCTGATCCGTTCGACGGACGCGGGACGCAGTCCGTCGTGCAGGACGACGAAGTCCTCGCAGATTCCGGGGTTGGACAGGGCGAGGCTGCGCAGCAGGGTGAGGAAGCCGGGCAGGTAGTTCTCGTCCACGAAGCTCGCGAAGGCCACGCGACGCTTGCCGGTGAGGGCGTTGGCGGGGGCCGTCGGGGCGGGGGTCGTCGTCATCGCAGGGCGATCCTCGTCTCGGTGACGCTCTGGGCGCGTTCCATGACCCACGCCTTCTCACTGGTGTACTCGTGCACGGAGGTGATGGGCATCTTCATCGCGGCGGGGATCCGGTAGGCGCCGCTCTCGTAGAAGTCGAAGCCGATCAGGTCGAGCTTGGGGCTGACGTCCAGGAAGTCCAGCAGCCACAGCATGTTGAAGCCGCTGGTGGGGATGGACGGCCAGACTTCGGTGCCGACCCGGCCGATGTCGCGCATCGGCCAGCGCAGCGACTCGTCGCCCAGATACCGCTGGGCGCCCGGCACCAGCCGGGTGCGCAGCGACTGCTTCCAGTCGCCCGGAACCCCGCCGAAGACGAGCCGGGTGTCCACCTCCTTGTCCCAGTTGAAGCCGTGCTTGTGGATGGTGGCGTGGATGTCGGTACGGCTGCCGGTGGCCGCCGGGTCGATGCGGTACGAGTTGAAGCGGACCACCAGGTCGTACGCGTCGATCTCGCCACCCAGCGAACTGCTGCCGACGCGCTGCGAGTTGGCGATGAGGCAGATGGACTTGCCGGCGATCCGGTTGCGGAACTCGCCGAGCGTGGTCCAGGTGACGCCGCCGAAGAGGGGGTCGGCGACGGGTCCGCGCATCCGGGACCGGCGCTGCGCCGCGTAGAGCGCGACCAGCTCGTTGAGCGCGGCCGTGTCTCCCGTGGCCGTGGGGGTGCCGCCGCTGCCGGGTGCGCCGGCCGCGGCCAGCGCGAGGGCGAGGTACTGGCCCAGCGCCTCCTGGATCTCCGGCACGGGGGCGCCGGTGCGCTCCTGGGCGAGGAGGGCGCCGATCAGCCGGGAACGCGCCCGGTTCCAGTCGCCGCGCCCGGCGAGGGCCAGGCCTTCGGCCCAGACGTCGGTGACGGACGCGGCGGCGAAGGCGCCGGCCTCGGGGCAGCCGCGTTCGAGCGTCCGCAGCAGTTCGTCCTGGTACCCGGCGCCAGCGCGCAGCCCGGCGGTCCTGGCCGCGATGCCGAAGCCGTCCTCGTCGGTGAGGGCGAGGTAGCGCTCGTACGCCTGGACGGCGTCGTTCTCCGCGCCCATCGCCTCCAGCACTCGGGCCCGCAGCCGCCAGGCGGCCCGGGAGTTCTTGCGCTGGGTGAGCACGGCGTCCGTGACGAGGACGGCGAGCTTCAGCTCGTCCTCGTACCCGCAGTCCAGCGCCTTGGTGCCGACCGCGAGGAGCGGATCGAGCAGCCGGTCGCCGAGGACCAGCGCGGCACCGGGGCCGCCGCGGGCGGCGCGGCGCAGCAGGGGCACGGGGGCGGTGCCGGGGGTTGTCTGCTCCATCGCGGCGTGGGTGGCGAGCAGGTGCCGCAGCGCCTCGGCGAGCGCGTTGCGGCGCCGGTCGAGTGAGGTGACGAGCTTCCCGCTGTGCGCGCCACAGGCCCGCAGGCAGGTCTCCAGATCCGTCGGGCGGACGGTCGCGAGGGAGGACGTGCCGTCACCGTCGGGTATCGGCTGCTCGGCCTCGCGCTGTCGTGGCCAGCGGGTGCGGGCTTTCGTCATGGCGCTCCAAAGCGTCTGGTGCCCGTGGGGGGTAGGGGCGGAGGAAGGGGCCGATGTCCATCGGCCGTCGGGGGTTGCGTGCACGTTAGGAAACCTGAACGGCCACCGGATGAACTCGCCCTGTCGACACGGGAAACTGCGTTCCGGTGGGTCGGCGACGCGTGATGACGGCCCTTCGGCGACCGGATGAACGCCTGCGGACCATCGGGTGAACCGCCTTTGCGGGCGCGTGATTTCACGATGTTCGATGACATATTCGACGCATCATGAGGACTCCGTCGCTACTCCGATCGCCGCGCGGCCGGAGCGCCGCCCTGGCCGCCCTGCTCTCCGTCGCGACCGTCTGCGCCGGGGACGCGGCGGCGGGCGGCTTCCCGTTCGGCCGGCGCACCCGCAGCGTGAACGACCTGGGCAATCAGTTCGTCCCGTTCCACACCCACCTGTGGGACCTGCTGCACGGCCGGGCGGACGGCGGGCTGCTGCTGAACTGGCAGTCCGGGTACGGAACGAGCTTCCTGCCGGATCTCGGTACCTATCTCACCAGCCCGTTCGCCCTGCTGGTCGGGGTGTTCCCGAGGGACCGCGCCGATCTGGCGGTCTACGTGATCACCCTGGTGAAGACGGGCGCGGCGGCGGCCGCCATGACGTGGCTGCTCACCGCGTTGCGCCGGGGGCGGGGCCGGGAGTGGGCGGCCCTGGTGCTGGGTGCCTCGTACGCGCTGTGCGGGTGGTCGGTGACCGAGGCCGTGTACAACCCGATGTGGCTGGACGGGCTGATCGCCTTCCCGCTGCTGTGCCTGGCCGGTGAGTGGGCGCGGACCGGGCGGCGGCCCGTGCTCGGCACGCTCCTGGTGACGCTCGCCTGGGTGTCGAACTTCTACACCGCGTACATGGCCACGCTCGGCGCGGCGCTCGTGCTGGCGGTCCGGTTGCTGCTGGAGGACGGCACGGCCCGCGGACGGCTGCGCGGGCTGGGGCGCGCGGCGCGCACGGTCGTGCTGGGCATCGGGCTCGCCGCCCCGGTCCTGCTGCCGGTCTTCCTCGGCACCCGGCACGCCTACCCGGGCTGGACCCGGCAGTTCGCCCGGGCCGGCTGGCCGGACGCCGCCGCCCGGCTGCTGCCCGCCACCTACGGGTTCTTCAGCCCCGCGCTCTTCCTCGGCACCGGTTCCCTGCTGCTCGCCTGCGCCCTGGCCTTCCACCGCGGGTTGCCGCGCGCCGAGCGGTGGGTGTGGCCGGGACTGGTGGCGCTCGTCGCCCTCTCCTTGCAGTGGAGGCCCGCACATCTGCTCTGGCATGCCTTCGCGACGCCGAACGGCAGCGCGTTCCGCCAGACGTTCGTGCTCTCGGGCCTGGCGGTGATCGCCGCCTGGATGGCTGTGGCGCGCGGCTGGCCCGACCGGCGGGCGCTGCTGGGCGGGGCCGGGGTCCTGGTCCTGATCGCGGCGGGCGCCGCGCCGAGCGACCTGGTCACCCGCTGGACGTATCCGCTGTTCGCGGCGGGACTGCTGGCGGCGCTCTGCGCGCTGGCGCTGGTACGAGGGGGCCGGTTCGCCGTACTCGCGGCGGTGCTGCTGGTCGGGGCGCAGGCCGGACAGGCCGCCGCGACGACCGCGTACGCCGACCGGCAGCGGCTGAAGCAGCTCGACGACTACGCGCCTTGGGGCGAGCGTCAGCGCCTGGAGGCCGAGGCGGTCGCCGGGGCCGACGGCTGGCCGCGTTACCGCACCGATCCGGGACTCGAACAATCCACTGCCAACGACCCGTTGACGGTCGGCGGCCAGGGCGGGGCGTACTACAGCAGCCACACGCCGGACGTGACGACCCGCACCTTCCTCGCTCTCGGCGCCGGCTGGACCTCGCGCGGGCGCGCCCTCCAGAGTCTGGACAACCCGGTGACCGACGCGGTGTTCTCCGTCGGCGCCCGGGTGCACATGCCGCGCGACCCGCACCAGGTCTGGAACCGCCCGGACGCCCGCCCGGTGACCGTGACCCGGCAGGACGTTCCGCCGCTGGTGACCGTACGGCCGCCGGGCGCCGCGGCCTCCGGCTGGGAGCGCTCGCCGTTCCGCAACCAGGAGAGGCTGCTGGGCGCGCGGGTCTACACGCTGCCGACGACCGCTCTGCGCTCCGACGACGGTGCGCCCGCCGCCGACCGGAACGCCCGCGCGTACGAGGTGGAGCCCGGCGCGTACACGCTGAGCGCGAGCTGTCCGGCGGGCAGCCGGGTCTTCCTGTGGACGCCCGACCTGTTCGGCACCGCACTGCTGGGCACGGCCGGCGATCCGCAGGACGTGCGGGGCGACCTCCCGGCCCGGCGCGCGGGCATCCTGCAGCTCGGCACGGGATCGGGCCGGATCGCGGTAACTCTGCGGGTGGAGCGCCCCGGAAGCGTCCCGCACGACTCCGTCGGCTGCCTGGCCCCTGACCGGCTGGCCGCTGCGGTGGCCGGGCTGAAGCGGACGGGGGCGACGCGGGTGGCGGTCTCCGGCAGCGGTGTTCTGGCGGAACTCCCGGCGGGGGCAAGCGGGATCGCGGTGCTGGCCGCGCCCCGGATCGCGGGCTGGACGTGCGACGGCCGCCCGGCCGGCTCGTACCACGGGCTGGTCGCGGCCCCGCTGGCGGAGGGCCGGACGACGGTGGACTGCGCGTTCCGCCCGCCGGGCCTGCGCGGGGGGACGGCGACGGGCGCGGCGGCGCTGGCGGCCCTGCTGGCCGTGGTGTTCACGCCGCTGATCCGGAACCGGGTGCGGGGGGCGCGTCCGGGCGTGAGGTCCGCCGGGCAGCCGGGTCAGACGCTGCTGAACGAAAGCTTCGCCGCGAACCCCAGGAACAGCACTCCCGCCGCCGACGTGGCCCCGGCCGAGAGCCGCCGGCGCCTGCGGAACGCGGCGGACAGCCGGGTGCCGCCGAAGATCAGCGCCGACAGGTACAGGAAGCTGGCGATCTGGAGCAGGGTCCCGAGGACCAGGAAGGACAGCGCCGGGTAGGCGTAGCCGGGGTCCACGAACTGCACGAAGAACGAGATGAGGAAGAGGATCGCCTTCGGGTTGAACAGGCTGACCACCAGCGCCCGCCGGTACGGCCGCTCCATGGCCCCCGGGGCCTGCGCCTCGGCCTGCTCCTCGTCCGTGATCTCGGCGAACCTGCGGTGCCGCTCGCGCCACATCGACACGGCCGTGCGCAGCATCCCGATCGCCATCCAGGTGAGATAGCCCGCGCCCGCGTACTTGACGATCGCGAACAGCACGGGCGTCGTCCGGAGCAGCGACGAGGCACCCAGCGCGGACAGCGTCATCAGCACGGTGTCGCCGGTCCACACCCCGGCGGCGGCCACGTACCCGGTCCGCACCCCGCGCCGCGCGGCGACGGACAGCACGTACAGGGAGTTGGGCCCCGGCAGCAGGACGATGAGCGCGAGGCCGGCGAGATAGGTCGGAAGATCGGTGACACCCAGCATGGGACGGAGTCTCGCACGCGGGCGGAATGATCCGGAAGCGGGTCTTGCGGGGGTATCGGCACGCGGAGGTGCGTTCTCCGTCACAGAAGCGCGACGGGAACTGCGGGACAGGATTCGGCAACCGGGTGGAGCGGGAACCCGTCCCATGAGATACGCGGGTTCAGGGCCCGACGACGCCGGGGCCGAGGACGCAGGGGGCTGGGATGACGAGCACGGGCAGGACCGGGCGCGGTTACGCACTCCGAGGAGCGGCCGCCGCCGTGGCCGTGGTGGCGCTGGCCGCCGTGACCGCGGGCTGCAAGGAGCAGCCCGCGTCCGGCGCCTCGGCCGCGCCCTCCGCGCCGCGGAGCGGTGACTCCCCCGCCGACGACGCGAAGCCGGGCGGCGGCTCCGCGAGTCCGTCCGCGAGCACGCCGGCGAAGGCCTCGCCGAAGCCGAGCGCGAGCCGCACCACGACTCCGCCGACACCCTCGGCCACGCCCACGGCCGATCCGCAGGGCAAGGTCCTGATGGCGAGCGGGTCCGAGGGCAAGCAGGTGCGCGAACTCCAGGCGCGGCTGCGGCAGATCGGGCACTTCAACCGCACCCCCACGGGCTACTACGGGACCGTCACGGTCGCCGCCGTGCAGTCGTTCCAGGGCAAGCGCGGCCTGTCGCGCACCGGAAGGACGGACAGCGTCACCTGGCAGAAGCTCCTCGGCATGACGCACGCGCCGACGGCCGCCGAGCTGAACCCGCCGACCACCCGGCCGGTGGCGAAGCCGGACAAGCGGTGTCTGACCGGGCGGGTGCTCTGCATCAGCAAGAACAGCCGCACGCTGTCCTGGATGATCGACGGCAAGGTCGTCTCGTCGATGGACGTACGGTTCGGCTCGCAGTACACGCCGACCCGCGAGGGCACGTTCTCCGTGTACTGGAAGTCGCGGCACCACGTCTCGACGATCTACCACACGGCCATGCCGTACGCGATGTTCTTCAGCGGCGGCCAGGCGGTGCACTACTCGTCCGACTTCGCGGCCCGCGGCTACAGCGGGGCCTCGCACGGATGCGTGAACGTCCGGGACGAGGGCAAGATCGCGGCCCTGTTCGCCGCGGTCCGCAACGGCGACAAGGTCGTCGTCTACAAGTAGGGGCACCGGATACGGAGAGGGGCGCGGGCGGGACCGGGGGAACGTGTCCCGCCCGCGCCATGTGCGCCGAGCCGCAGGTACGGGGGGAACCCCGGCTCCGGGCGCTGCCGATGACCAGTCGGCTCATTGCGTACAGCGTCGGGCGGCCGAAAAACGTCACACCGACCGGTACGTGCGGTCAGCGGGCGGCCGCTCCAGCGGTGGCCCAGGGGGCGTCGGCCACGGCGGAACCCGACGGCTCCGGGGCCGGGGCGATGGCCGCCATCGAGGGGCCGGGCGACTCGGAGAACCGGATCGAGGGGAGCGGGCCGGACGCGTCGCCGCCCTGGTCGTCGTCCCCGTCGGCGGGATCGCCGCTCTTGCCGTCGCCCTGTCCGCCCTTGCCGTCGAGCAGCCGGTCGCAGAACCGGTCGAGGTTGCCGGCGCCCTTGGCCAGGGTTTCGAGCCGGGTGCGGCGGTCGTCGTCGAGCTTGCCGTCGCGGTAGTCGCGGCAGGCCTTCAGGGTCTTGGCGTACCAGGTGCCGGCCCCGCTCCCGTCGTTGCCGCCGGACTGCCCGGTCCCCTTGCCGGGGTCCGGGGCGCCGTCGCCGTCGTCGGAGCCGGTGTCGCCGGAGCCCGTACCGGCGCCCGGCCGGCTGCCGTCCGTCCGGTCGGTGCCGGTGGTGCCGTCGCCGCCCTTGCCGCCCTGGCCGCCCCGGGGGGCGCTGCCGCCGGGGCGCGCGGTGTCGTTCCTGTCCTTGCCGGTGCCGGTGTCACCGCCGGGGGGCGGGGTGTCCGGGGACGGGGTGCCCGGCGGCGGGGGCGCGGAGGTCTCCTCGTCGGGCATGACGTCCGCGCCGAGTTCCTCCGGGGAGGCGGCGGCCGAGACCGAGGTGGCCGGTGAGGGGGTGTGCCGGCCGAAGGGCGCGGGCAGCATCCCGGAACCGGCGGCCACGGCCACCCCTCCTATGGCGCAGCACGCCAGGGACGCGACCAGGCCGAAGCGCAGGGGCCGGCTCCAGCGGAAGGTGCGGTCACCGCGCGAATCCCCGGCCCCGCCCCCCGTACCGGAGGCGGCCCTGCCTATGTGGACCGGGGCGAGCACCGCGCTCTCGTGGCCCTCGCCCTCGCCGTGCGCGGACCGTGCCGGTGCGGCGGTGCGGCGGGGGGCGGCGCGGAAGGCGGCCAGCGCGGCGGCCTCGCCGGGCAGTTCGCCGGTGGCGGGGAGGGCGGTGCGGGCCGCGTCGCCGAGGGCGGCGGCCAGGCGTTCGGCGTCCTGACAGGGACGGCCATCGGCAGGGTCGACCGGTTCGCCGCGGAGCAACTTCTCCGCCGCTTCCTTGTCAAGCCATGCGTACTGCTCGTCGGCCATCACATGTCCTTCTGCGTCCACAGACGCGAATGCGTCACACCGGCGGGAGCCACCAGGCCGGTGCGCGGAGGGCGTTGTACGGGTACGGCGGCGAGCCCCCCGGTCCGTCCCGGAGCGCCCGGCGCATTCTCCCGCAGCGACGCCGACGGCGCCTCGGGGCCACCCGCCACGCGGGGCGGAACCGGTGCGTCGGGGGTCGGGGTTACGCCCGGTCCGCCGTCCGCCGGCACCGGTACGCCCGGTCCGTCCGCCGGCACCGGTGCGCCCGGGCCGCCCCGGCCGCCGTCCACGGCGGCGACGCTGTCCGCCCGCAGCAGTTCCGCCAGCCGCTTCAGGCCGCGGTGAGCGGCGGTGCGGACCGCACCGGGGCGCTTGCCGAGCGTCTGCGCCGCGCTCTTCGCGTCGAGCCCGACGACCACGCGCAGCACCACGGCCTCCGCCTGGTCCTGCGGCAGCTGGGCGATGAGCGACATGGTGCGGCCGGTGGCCAGGGCCTCGATCGCCTCGTCGGCCGTGTCGGAGCCGGCCGGCTTGTCGGACAGCTCGGTCTCGTCGCCGCCTATGGCGGGCCGCCTGCCGCGCATCCGCAGATGGTCCAGGGCGCGGTTGCGGGCTATGCGCGCCGCCCAGCCCCGGAAGCGGTCGGCGTCCCCGGTGAAGCGGTCGAGGTCCCGGGCTATCTGAAGCCACGACTCGGACGCCACGTCCTCGGCGTCCGGCTCCCCCACCAGCGTCCTTATGTAACCCAGCAGCCGCGGCTGCACAGCGCGGTACACAGTACGGAAGGCGTCCTCGTCCCCGCGCTGTGCCGCGAGCACCGCGGCAGTAAGCCCCGCGTCGTCCCCCAGCACTACCTCAACCCTGCCCTGCTGTCCGAATCGCAGCTGGTCACCACTGCCGCGCCACCCTGCGCGACTCAGCACGCTACGTCCTCGGCGTGCACCGCGTCCATGACTTGTACAACCCGCAACATTCCATCGTCTGCCCCCGGTGTGACAGAAAACGCACCCGCGGCGCTGAGATGAATACGGGGTCGTCCTGCGGCCCCGCGGAAGACGACCGGGGCCTCTCCTGTGGGGGGTGGCGGCCCCGGTCGTCCTCGTTCTTCCCGCCACGCGGCGGCGGTCACGTACGAGGATGACTCCGTGACGACGACTCAGGGCGTTCCCGCCCTTCCGATCCGCGTCTGCGCGGCCCTGGTCGAGGGGGATCTCGCGGCAGGCGGCGAGCTCTGTCTCATCCGCCGCGAGCGGCCCACCGGCGCCCAGTACTCCCTGCCGGGCGGGATCCTCCACCCGGACGAACAGGTGCCCGAGGCGCTCGCCCGTGAGCTTCGGGAGGAACTCGGGCTCGACGTCGCCGCCCTGCCCGGGCGGCCCCGGCTGCTCTGGGCGCAGGACCAGGCCACGACCCGGCCGGGCCGGCCCGGCACGTTCCGCCGGCTCCATCTCATCCATCTACTCGCCGTGGATCGGGAGGTGCGCGCCGCCCTTCCGGCGGCCGAGCTGGACGCCGAGGACCGCACGCGGGTGGTCTGGGTGACCCTCGCGGAGGCCGCCGGGCTCCACCTCTACCCGCCGGTCGGCCCGGCGCTCGGCGGGCTGACCGGGCCGGCCGCAGACGTGCTGCTGCCCCCGGTCACCGACCGGACCTACGCCTGGCGGTAGCCGTTTCAGCCCCGCACCCGGGCCCGCCGGGCCGCCGCCGCCCGCAGTACCCGCTGGCCCTCCGTCGAGACGTCGAGCACCTGGCGGAGGCCGGCGCCGGCGGGGGCGTCGTCGTCGATGCCCGCGAGCATCTCCAGGATCAGGACCTGCCGCGCCACCTCACCGGCCAGCAGCGGCCCGGCCCCGGACGGGTCGCCCGCGCGGCAGCGGGCCACCCGGTCCGCCGCCGCGGGCCCGGTCGCGTCGTGGCCGAGGTGGACCTCCAGGGCCAGCACCGAGCAGGCGTCGGCCCAGACGCGCAGCTCCTCGCCGGCCCGGTCGTCCGGAGCCCGGGCCAGCAGTTCCCGGACGCGTCCGACCGGCTCCCCCGGGTCCGCGAGGGAGTCCAGGGCGGCGCGGGCCTCGGCGAGCCGGCGGGGCCAGAGCCCGGGGTCGGCGCAGCCGGCCCAGAGCGGGCGGAGCGGGTCGGGCTCGTCGCCCGGGGCGGGCTGGGGCAGACAGCGTTCGAGGCACGCGGCCGCGCCGGCGGCGAGCCCGCGTTCGTCGGCGGCGGCGATCAGGTCGAGCAGGCTCATCGGCGTCTCCTGTCAGCCCTCCCGTAGGTGCCCCATGCCGGGACACAGGGGGGGCGCAGCGCTTCCTGTTATCGCGTTCAGCGCCGAATGGCCGAAAAGCGTCACTGCCGCTGGCTGATTACCGCCGCCCCGATGCGCGCCGCCTCAGTGCGCCCGCTCCACGGGGAGCGGGCCGGTCATCGCGCGCAGGGTCTGCATCGCCGTCAGCCTGCGGACGAACAGGATGGCCAGGACGGCCGCGCCGACCTCCAGCGCGTCGCAGAACGCGATCATGTCGAGGCCGTCGATGATCTTCTCGCCGGTCTCGGCCGCCTCGTAGGCCCGGCTGCCGACCCCGGACAGGATCTCCGCCGCGAGGAACGCCGCCCACCAGCCGTTCAGCAGTCCGCGCGGGGCGGCGGACCGGCCGCCGGGGGTGTCGGCCGGCGCGCTCGCGGTCCAGACGCCGCTCGCCACCCGGTAGGGCAGCCAGAAGTTGCCGACGGGCACGAACCAGGCGCCGATCGCCCAGCCGGGGACCATCGAGTGGGCCTGCGGGTCGAACACCTCGGCGTTGAGCCGGACCCGGCGGAACCACACGACGAAGACGACGGCGCACACCAGGAAGGTGAGCGCCTGGAGCCTGTCGGCCCCCCGGTACAGCAGGTCGGCGCGGTCCCACGCCTCCGCGTCGACCGCGAGGAAGCCGCCGTCCAGCCCGTCCGCGAGCAGCATGCGGGTGTGGATACCGGCGGCGATCGCCAGCACGTCCGCGACGGCCACCGCGCCGAGCAGCACGCAGACCGCCTTGGCCAGGCCCACCGGCGAGCGCAGGGCGTCCAGCCGGGCCGGTGTCGGCATCAGGCCGCCGGCCCGTGCCCGGTGCGTGGCGGCGCACACGGTGCACCGCCCGTCGGCGGTGGAGGCCGGTCTCGTACCGCAGAGTGAACAGAGCATGGAAAAGGAACCCCCCCAGGATTCGGACAGACATTCAGACGTCGACGCGAGAAGCGCGCGTCCCCTCCCCAGGACGACGCGGCCCCCGGACCGTAGTGCTCCGGGGGCCGCGTTGTCCATGGTCAGAGGCGCGTCGAGGGGGGCAGGGGCCGGCTCAGCCCGCGTCGATCTCCTTCGCCAGGGACTGGAACTTCGCGTAGCTCAGCTTCGGCTTGCCCGGGACCCACAGCTTCTGGGCCGTCGCCGCCAGCGGCATCCGGATGCCGTCGGCGACCTGTTCGGCGGTCTGCGCGTTCGGGAAGTCGCCCCAGACGGCGAACCGGCCGCCGAGGATCTGGTCCGAGTAGCGCGCGGGGACCGGGGTGGTGCCGCGCAGGACGAGCGGGGTCCACAGCTCGTAGATCCGCTTGCCGGTCGGGTAGACGAAGGCGTTGGGCTGGCCGAGCACGTAGTACATGAACTCGTCGTTGAGGTTGAGCACCTTGCGGCCCTCGCTCAGGTACTCCTCCGGCGACCGGGCCCCGTACTCCTTGCCCGTCCAGTACTCGACCTCGATGTCCTTGTCCGCGCGGACCTTGCTGTCGCGGAACTGGCCGTCGTTCCACGCCTTCGGCTGCTTGCCGTGCTTGCGGACGACGTCGGCCCGGTCGTTGAGCCAGCCGGTGGCGAGGTCGGAGATGCCGGCCCCGGAGCCGTACTTCGCGACCGCCGCGCGCTGGAGCTGCGGGTAGGAGGCGGCCGGGTTGCTCGCCATCAGCGCCCGGTACTCGTCGCCGCCCAGGTGCCAGTACGTGCCGCCGAACAGCTCCGCGTACTCGCCCAGCAGCTCGTCGATCAGCTTGGCCGCGCCAGGCTTCGAGATGTCGAGCGACCCGGTCGAGGCCACGCCGGAGACGTTGTGCAGCTGGAGATCGGGGTGGGCGCGCAGCACCGCGCCGAGGTGGCCCGGCGAGTCGATCTCCGGGACGACCTGGATGTGCAGCCGGCCGGCCAGCGCGAGGATGTGCCGGACCTGCTTCTTCGTCAGGTGATCGGGCGAGACCACCTCGGGGTGGCTGTCCGACTCGATGCGGAAGGCCTGGTCGTCGGAGAAGTGCAGGCCGAGCTGGTTGAGCTTGAGGTCGGCCATCTCGCGCATCCGGTCCTCGATCCAGGACGCGGTGTAGTGCTTGCGGGCGATGTCGAGGTTGAGGCCGCGCTGCGGTTTGGCGGGCCGGTCGCGCACCTCCCCCTCGGGCATGGAGCCGTCGGCGCGCACGGACTGCTTCAGCGTGCGCGTCCCGTAGAAGACGCCCGCCTCGCCGGGTCCGCTGATCTTGACGCGTCCGTCGGCGGTGCGCAGGGTGTACGACTCCGCGCCGCCGGACGCCTTCGGGGTGAGTGCCAGCTCGACGTCACCGGCGCGGGCGGCCGCCTCGCCCCGGTAGTGGATCTTCAGCTCGCCGGCCAGCAGCTTTCCCTCGTCGGCGAGCTTGCCGCTGCCCTTCGCGATGACGACCCCGCTGTCCTTGCCGGGCTTCCAGCCGGGCCCGTGGGCGGGGGTGTGCTCGCGTACGGCCGGGATGGTGCGGGGGGTCCTGGAGAGCGGGTAGCTCCGGGTCGGCGAGGGCTCGGGGGACGGGGACGACGCCGCGCGGGACGTCTCGGGACCGTTGCCGTGCTCGGTTCCGGAGCCGTCGCAGCCGACGAGAGCGACGCTCGCCGCGGCCGCCGCCGTCACGGCCAGGAGGGCGCCGCGTGAGGGTGCCATCTGTCAGAAACCTCCGGTTCGGGGGAAGGGGTCGGAAAGGGAGCACAAGGGGGCAGAACTGCGAGAGAACGGGGCAGATGCAGGGAGGTAACCGGGCATTCTCCTCACACATCCGCTCGCCGGGCATCGCGAAACTCTCCCGTCCGGGTGAAATTCGCGCATCCTTCGCCCGCCCTTATCCCCTCCTCGCTAGCGTTGAGCACCCTCAGTCCCTTCAGTCTCTCCATTTCGGGAGCCCACGCTGTCCAGGTCCAGCGAGTCCCACGCCGGCCTCCCCGAGCGACCGCCCCGGCCCGCCCGGCGCACCGCCGTGCCCGTCCAGCACCGCGGCGGCACGCCCGCCCGGTCCGCCGCGCACGGCTGGGACCTGCCCCGGTTCAACGAAGCGCCCGCCCCGGAGGCCGAGGCCGCCCTGCTGGAGTGCTTCGGCAGCCGGGCCTGGGCGCAGCGGCTGGCCTTCCACCGCCCCTACCCGGACACGGAGGCGCTGCTCGCGGCGGCCGACGAGGCGGTCTACGACCTCTCTCCCACCGACCACACCGAGGCGCTGGCCGCCGAGGTGTCCCCGGGGCTGCGGCCGGACGCGCCGCGCTCCGCCCACCTCGCGCTGGCCGCCGCGCACGCCGAGTACGAACGCAAGTTCGGCCATGTCTTCGTGATCTGCCTGGACGGCTACCCGCCCGCCGAGCACCCGGACCAGGTGCTGGCCGGCATCCGGGCCCGGCTGGCGCACGAGGAGGACCGGGAGCGGGCGGTCACGGCGGACGAGATGCGGCGACTCGCCCGGGGCCGCCTGACCGTGCTGGTATCGAGTCGGTAACGGGTCGGCGGCGAGCCGCGCGGCCCCGTATCCCCGGCAACAGGCGGGTCAGCGGGGTGCCGGAGGCCCGTCCATAGCCCGTCCGTGCCTGTTTCGTTGCCACTTTGATCACACCAGAGGCCCCCGCGCGATCGAACCGACAATCCGTCGCTACGATGGCCGGGGCCGGTGGACCGTACCCGGCCGGGTCAGACCGACAGTCAAGCCGGCCGACCCCAATCCCCGCTCCCGGAGGGTTCTTCCGTGCCGGCTGGAACGCTGTACCGCGGCCGGGAAGGCATGTGGTCCTGGGTGGCTCATCGAGTCACCGGTGTCCTCATTTTCTTCTTCCTGTTCGTGCATGTCCTGGACACCGCCCTCGTCCGCGTCTCTCCCGAGGCGTACGACGACGTCGTGTCCACGTACAAGACGCCGATCGTCGCGTTGCTGGAATACGGCCTGGTGGCCGCGATCCTCTTCCACGCGCTGAACGGTCTGCGCATCGTCGCCGTGGACTTCTGGGCCAAGGGCCCGCGCGTTCAGAAGCAGATGCTCTGGGCTGTGCTGGGCATCTGGATCGTGCTGATGCTGGGGGCGCTGTACCCCGTGCTCGGCCACGCCGTACGCGAACTCTTCGGGAGCTGAGGCCCATGTCCACCGAGACTTCCGCGATCGGCGCCGTCGAGGGCGTTTCCCTGTACGACGTCGACAACCCGGCCCCCGTCATCGAGCCGCCGCGCAAGCGGACCGGCAAGACCCCCAAGGGCTCGCGCACCAACTTCGAGATGTACGCCTGGCTCTTCATGCGCCTGTCGGGCATCGTGCTGGTCGTCCTGGTCATCGGCCACCTGCTGATCCAGCTGGTGCTGGACGGCGGCGTCTCCAAGATCGGCTTCGCCTTCGTGGCGGGCCGCTGGGCCTCGCCGTTCTGGCAGGTCTGGGACCTGGCGATGCTGTGGCTCGCCATGCTGCACGGCGCCAACGGTCTGCGTACGGTCATCAACGACTACGCCGAACGGGACAACACCCGCTTCTGGCTGAAGATGCTGCTGTACACCGCCACGGTGTTCACCGTCCTGCTGGGCACGCTGGTGATCTTCACCTTCGACCCGAACATCCGCTAGGCGCCGGGCCCGAAGGACCAGAGGTAAACCATGCAGATCCACAAGTACGACACCGTCATCGTCGGCGCCGGCGGCGCCGGCATGCGCGCGGCCATCGAGTCGACCAAGCGCAGCCGCACCGCCGTGCTGACCAAGCTCTACCCCACCCGCTCCCACACGGGCGCCGCGCAGGGCGGCATGGCCGCCGCGCTGGCCAACGTGGAGGAGGACAACTGGGAGTGGCACACCTTCGACACGATCAAGGGCGGTGACTACCTGGTCGACCAGGACGCCGCCGAGATCCTGGCGAAGGAGGCCATCGACGCCGTTCTCGACCTGGAGAAGATGGGCCTGCCGTTCGGCCGTACTCCCGAGGGCCGGATCGACCAGCGCCGGTTCGGCGGTCACTCCCGCAACCACGGCGAGGCCCCGGTCCGCCGTGCCTGCTACTCGGGCGACCGCACCGGCCACATGATCCTCCAGACGCTGTACCAGAACTGCGTCAAGGAGGGCGTGGAGTTCTTCAACGAGTTCTACGTCCTTGACCAGCTGGTCGTCGAGGTGGACGGCGTCAAGAAGTCCGCCGGCGTCGTCGCCTACGAGCTGGCCACCGGCGAGATCCACGTCTTCCAGGCGAAGTCGGTCATCTACGCCTCGGGCGGCACCGGCAAGTTCTTCAAGGTGACGTCGAACGCGCACACCCTGACCGGTGACGGCCAGGCCGCCTGCTACCGCCGGGGTCTGCCGCTGGAGGACATGGAGTTCTTCCAGTTCCACCCGACGGGCATCTGGCGCATGGGCATCCTGCTGACGGAGGGCGCCCGCGGTGAGGGCGGCATCCTCCGCAACAAGGACGGCGAGCGCTTCATGGAGAAGTACGCGCCCGTCATGAAGGACCTCGCGTCCCGTGACGTCGTCTCGCGCTCCATCTACACGGAGATCCGCGAGGGCCGCGGCTGCGGTCCCGAGGGCGACCACGTCTACCTGGACCTGACCCACCTGCCGCCGGAGCAGCTGGACGCCAAGCTCCCGGACATCACCGAGTTCGCGCGTACGTACCTCGGCATCGAGCCCTACACGGACCCGATCCCGATCCAGCCGACCGCGCACTACGCCATGGGCGGCATCCCGACCAACGTCGAGGGCGAGGTGCTGGCCGACAACACCACCGTCGTCCCGGGCCTGTACGCCGCCGGCGAGGTCGCCTGCGTGTCGGTGCACGGCGCCAACCGCCTCGGCACGAACTCGCTGCTCGACATCAACGTCTTCGGACGCCGCGCGGGCATCGCCGCCGCCGAGTACGCCGAGAAGAGCGACTTCGTCGAGCTTCCCGAGAACCCGGCGCAGCTGGTCGTCGACCAGGTCGAGCGGCTGCGCGACTCCACGGGCACCGAGCGGGTCGCGACGATCCGCCAGGAGCTCCAGGAGTGCATGGACGCCAACGTGATGGTGTTCCGCACCGAGCAGACGATCAAGACCGCGGTCGACAAGATCGCGGAGCTGCGCAAGCGCTACCTGGACGTGTCCGTCCAGGACAAGGGCAAGCGGTTCAACACGGACCTGCTGGAGGCCATCGAGCTGGGCAACCTGCTCGACCTCGCCGAGGTCATGGCGACGTCGGCGCTGGCGCGCAAGGAGTCCCGCGGCGGTCACTACCGCGAGGACTACCCCAACCGCGACGACGTCAACTTCATGCGCCACACCATGGCGTACCGCGAGGTCGCCGAGGACGGCACCGAGTCGATCCGGCTGGACTACAAGCCGGTCGTCCAGACCCGCTACCAGCCGATGGAGCGTAAGTACTGATGGCTACACCCACCCTGGACAAAGCCGACAAGGCTCCCGAGCCCGAGGCCGGCTTCGCCGACTCGCCGTACATCACGGCCACGTTCCGCATCCGGCGGTTCAACCCGGAGGTCTCCGACGAGGCCCAGTGGCAGGACTTCCAGATCGAGATCGACCCGAAGGAGCGTGTGCTCGACGCCCTTCACAAGATCAAGTGGAACCAGGACGGGACGCTCACGTTCCGCCGCTCCTGCGCGCACGGCATCTGCGGTTCGGACGCCATGCGGATCAACGGCAAGAACAGGCTCGCCTGCAAGACGCTGATCAAGGACCTGAGCCCGGAGAAGCCGATCACGATCGAGGCCATCAAGGGCCTCACGGTCCTCAAGGACCTCGTGGTCGACATGGACCCGTTCTTCCAGGCCTACCGCGACGTCATGCCCTTCCTCATCACCAAGGGGAACGAGCCGACCCGCGAGCGCCTGCAGTCCCCCGAGGACCGCGAGCGCTTCGACGACACCACCAAGTGCATCCTGTGCGCCGCGTGCACGTCCTCGTGCCCGGTGTTCTGGAACGACGGCCAGTACTTCGGCCCGGCGGCGATCGTCAACGCGCACCGCTTCATCTTCGACTCGCGCGACGAGGGCGGCGAGCAGCGCCTGGAGATCCTCAACGACCGTGACGGTGTGTGGCGTTGCCGCACCACCTTCAACTGCACGGACGCCTGCCCCCGCGGCATCGAGGTCACCAAGGCGATCCAGGAGGTCAAGCGCGCGCTGATCACGCGTCGCTTCTGATCCCCCGAGCACGTGAAGAGGCCCGGTCCCCCGAGGGGGGCCGGGCCTCTTGCCGTCCCCGGGTGCCCGGTGGTCGAGGGACGCCACCTCAAGTCCGGTGCGCGGTACGAGACCGACGGGCCCGACGACGCGGAGCGCATGACGCCGGGCATGCGCGAGTGGCGGCGCACCCCGGTGCCGTCGAGGTGTCGCAGCTGGTGACCGCGCCGGACCTCAACGGCCGGCTGCCGCTGCGGCTGGCCTCCCCGGACCGCCCCGGGCTCCTGGAGGCGCGGGGCCGGATGTGGGGGCCGGACGGATCCGGGGCGCTCCGGCGGGGTTCGGCGAAGGCGCGGGCCGACCTGGTCGCGTGGTGGTCGGCGGCGGAGGGGTGGAACGAGGCGGCGGGCCGACTGCTGGAGCTCGGCCCGGACGGGATCCGCGAGGAGCTGGCCAGGCAGGCGGCGGAGGGTCGCCCCGGCGAGGAGAGCGAGGAAAGCAGGACGAGCAGAGAAAGCAGGGACGCGTCGAAGGACTGACTCAGTCCCAGGCGGCGCCGCCCTGGTCCTCGGCGACCACCATGATGCGCCGCAGCATGTCGTTGAGCAGCGCCCGCTCCCCCTTGTCCAGGACGCCCAGCAGCCGTTCCTCCTCGTGGCCGAGGATGCCGATCGCGCCGAGCCAGGTCGCCCGGCCCTCGTCGGTCAGCTGTACGTCGACGCGCCGCCGGTCCGTGGTGGACGGGGTGCGCCGGACGAATGCGCGGCGTTCCAGCGCGTCGAGCCGGCCGGTGACGGAGGCGGGGGCGAGGTCGAGGTCGGCGGCCAGATCGGACGGGGTCGCGGTGCCGCCGCGTCCGGCGAGCTTGTGCAGGGTGTCGAACTCCTGCCGGTCCAGGTCGAAGTCGACGAGGGACTGCTCGCGCACCCGGCGCAGATGGACGGAGAGCTTCTTCATCCTGGTCACCGCGCCCTCGACATCCGCGTCGAGCTGGGGAAGCACGGGTCTCCACCGGTCCACGTGCCCGTCGGTCCAGTCGCGTCGCTGCATGCGCCTCAGCCTACGCGTACCGCCCGCTGGATACTTCGGAACCGAAATGAAGTTCCCGCGCACGGCCCACCGGGATGCCCGCGACCGGCGAGGGGCCGGGCCCCGGATACCCTCGGGCCGTGGTGAAGGAAGAGAAGGACGTGAAGGCGGTCAAGGCCCCCAAGAGCGAGCAGACCCGTGCCCTGATCCTCGAAACCGCGCTCCGGCTCTTCCAGGAACGCGGCTTCGACCGGACGACGATGCGGGCCATCGCCCAGGAGGCCGGCGTCTCCGTGGGCAACGCCTACTACTACTTCTCGTCCAAGGAGCACTTGGTCCAGGGCTTCTACGACCGGCTCGCCGCCGAGCACGCTGCGGCGGTGCGGCCGGTACTGGAGGAGGAGACGGACCTCGCGGCGCGCATGCGCGGGGTGCTGATGGCCTGGCTGGACGTGGCGGAGCCGTACCGCCCGTTCGCCACCCAGTTCTTCAAGAACGCCGCCGATCCGGAGAGCCCGCTCAGCCCGTTCTCGGCGGAGTCGGCCGGGGCGCGCGAGGTGGTCATCGCCCTCCACGAGCGCTGCCTGACCGGCTCCACCACCCGGACGGACCCGGAACTTGCGCCGCTGCTCCCGCAGTTGATGTGGCTCATGCACATGGGCCTGGTGCTGTTCTGGGTGTACGACCGGACGGAGGGCGCCGAGCGCAGCCGCCGCCTCGTCGCGCGCACCGTACCGATCGCGGCCCGCGCCGTGGCCCTGTCCCGGTTCCGGGTGCTGCGGCCGCTGGTGCGCCAGGTGCACGAGGTGCTGGAGGAGTTCCTGCCGGAAACGACGGCGCGGACGGCCGGACCGGAGAAGTCCTAGCCGCCCGCGCCACGGGGTCGATCAGATCCAGCCGAGCTCCCACAGGCGCCACACGCCCGTGCCGTCGGAGAGGTACTGCGAACCGGACACGTCGGCCTTGGCGACGACGTAGTCCTTCTTCTGCCACAGCGGGACGAGCGGCACGTCCTCGCCGACGAGCTTCTGGAGCTCCTTGAAGTCGGCCGAGGCCCGGCTGCGGTCGCTGTACTGCAGCGTCGCGCTGATCAGCTGGTCCATCTTCTTGCTGGTGTAGCCGTTGTGGAGGCTGCTGTCGCGGCCGACGAGCGGCTGGCTGAAGGTGTCGGGGTCCGGGTAGTCCGGGAGCCAGCCGACGGTGTACATGTCGTACTCGCCCTTGGCGTAGCCCTTCTGGAACCTCGTCCACTCGACGGCCTTGATGCTGACCTTGAACAGCCCGGTGGCGTTCAGCTGACGCTGGATCTCCTTCGTCTCCGCGATGTACTGGTCACCCTCGCGGTAGGCGAAGAGGACGGGCAGCGGCGTCTGGACGCCGGCGTCCTGCATGAGCGCCTTCGCGCGCTTGGTGTCCGGCGAGGGGTAGGCGTCGAAGAACGGGGTGCTGTGCCCGATGGTGCCCTGGGGGATCAGCGAGTAGAGCGGTTCGACGGTGCCCTTGAAGACGTCGCTCACCAGCGGACCGCGGTCGATGACCGCCGCGATGGCCTGGCGGACCCGGCGGTCGGCGAGCGGGGAGTCCTTGCGGACGTTGAAGACGAGGTTGCGGATCTCGGCGGAGTCGGCCTCGGTGACGCGCTTGTCGGAGTCGCCCGGGTTCAGGTTCGCGAGCGTGGACGGCGGCAGCTGACGGTGCGTGACGTCGACCTGTCCGGACTTCCAGGCGGCGAGGAGGTCCTCGGACTGCTTGTAGTAGCGGACGGTGACCGGGCCGCCGGTCTTGGTCAGCGCGCCCTTGTACCGCGAGTTCGGCACGAGTTCGGCCTTGACGCCGGGCTCGTAGGACTTCAGGACGTACGGCCCCGAGCCGCTCACCTTGTCGTCGGCGCGCAGCTTGTGCTCCGAGTAGGCGTCCTTCTCGACGATGGCGCCAGCGCCCGTGGCGATCTTCTGCGGGAAGGTCGCGTCGCGCGCGGAGAGGTTGAAGGTGATGAGCCTGCCCTCGGTGACCACGTTCTTCAGGCTGGGGAAGAGGACCGAGGGACCGACGTCCGTCTTGATCTCCAGCATCCGGTCGAACGAGTACTTGACGTCCTCGGCGGTCACCTTCTTGCCGTCGGAGAACGTCAGGTCGTCACGGAGCTTGCACTGGTACGTCTGCAGCTTCCCGCCGAGGAAGCTGCAGCTCTCCGCGGCGTCCGGCTCGGGCACGATCGCGCCCGACTTGAACGTCATCAGCGACTGGTAGACGTTGCTGTACATAGCCCAGGAACCGGCGTCGTAGGCGCCCGCCGGGTCGAGCGAGGTCACCGCGTCGGTCGTGCCGACGACGACCGGATCGGAGTTCCCCTCGTCCGAAGGAATCAGTTGCCAGGCGACCACGCCTGCGATGACCAATACCGCGAAAATCGCGAGAATCCGTAGCCGGATCGACCGCATTGACGTGCTCTCCCTTAACTGCCCCACCTCGGTGTCGCGCTCAGATACGCAGATCACCGCACGTTCGCGCTCAGCCAATCACACGATTTTCACATCTGGAAGGGGAGATCAGAGGCTCACAGTCAATTGTTTGCCAGTCGAAACCTTCGGCCGTTACCGCGAATACAGAGGGTTCACCGCCGGTCACCCGATCGGCCATTACGCCTGCCCGGAGGCGAGTTCGACGACGGTGATGTCGGAGGGGGCGCCGACCCGTACGGGCGGACCCCAGGCACCGGCGCCCCGGGTGACGTACAGCTGGGTGTCGCCGTAGCGTTCGAGCCCGGCGACCGTGGGGTTGGACAGCCCGGCGATGTGGTTGCCGGGCCAGAGCTGGCCGCCGTGGGTGTGCCCGGAGAGCTGGAGGTCCACGCCGTATTCGACGGCCTCGTCGACGACCACCGGCTGGTGTGCCATGAGCACGACCACGCGGCCCGGATCGCGGTCCCCGAGGGCGCGGGCGAAATCGGGTCCCTGCCCTTCGCTCTCGCCGGCGATGTCATTGACGCCAGCCAGATCGAAACCGCCCGTCTCCACCCGGGCGTTCTCCAGCGGGTGAAGCCCCAATTCCCTTACATGATCAACCCATTGGGCCGCGCCGGAGTAGTACTCGTGATTGCCGGTGACAAAGAACGCCCCGTGCCGGGCGCGGAGAGCGGCGAGCGGTTCGGCGGCCGGGCCGAGGTCGGCGACCGATCCGTCGACCAGGTCGCCGACGACCGCGATGAGATCGGGCTGCGTCCCGTTGACCGCGTCCACGACCCGCTGCGTATGGGACCGCCCGAGGATCGGGCCGAGGTGGATGTCGCTGACGACGGCGATACGGAAGCCGTGGGCGGACCGGGGCAGCCGGGCGAGCGGCACGGTGACCCGCTTCACCCGGGGCCCGCGCAGCACGCCGTACGCCCCGTAGCCGGTGGCCCCGAGCCCCGCCACCGCGGCGGCGCCACCGACGGCCCGCGCCACGAAGAGCCGCCGCGAGGGGGCGCCGGGCGCGGGCTCCGGTACGGGCCCGGGCTCCGGTACGGGCCCGGGTGCCGGTTCCGGTACGGGCGCGGCCTCCGGCGCGGAGGCGGGTACGGACACCGGCGCCGGTTCCGGTTCGGGCTCCGGCGCGGCCCGGCGCGCGAGCCACCGCCGGAGCAGGGGCCGCACGGCCTCGCCCACCAGCAGCGCGAGCGTCAGGTAGAGCAGCGCGGCGAGCCAGAGGAACCCCGGCCAGGCCAGCACCTGCTGGAGGAGGAAGGGCGCGCCCGCGCGGCCGGAGACCAGGGCGCCGACGCTGAGCAGCGGCAGCACGTACGCGGCGGCCGTACCGGCCCGGCGCCACGGGCTGCCGGGTGTCGTCGTGTCACCGACGAACCGGCGCCACACATAGCGGTGCACTCCCACGAGCAGCGCGAGCACCGCGACCGCCGCCAGAGCGAATCCCACGACCCGCATGCTGCCTCTCCCGCCCCATTCGTCCCGGTACCAGCCGGTTCAGGCCCCGGTCGGGACCGGTGGTTTCAAGCCTTCTCGGCGCGCAGGGCCCTGACGCCCCGGAACCCGATCCATCCCACGGCCGTCCCCAGGAGAAAGGACGTGATGGCGAGCAGCAGATGCACCCAGAAGTACGCGGTCGGGTCCCCGGCGTCGTCGAAGGCGAGGCCGCTGCCGTCCTTCCACAGGTTTTTGACGAAGGTGACCCAGATGAACCAGCTCCACACCCCGAAGGCGAGCAGGAACCAGGAGACGGGGCGGCTGAGCTTCATGGATTCAGTATCGCCGCCGCGCTCCGGGCGGTTCGGGCGGGGTGGTCCGTCCCGGCGGTCCGCCCGGCGGGTCACGCGGGCGGTACATATATTCACATCAACTGCATGTACGTTTTCGACCGTGCCAGCTCTCAAGAAGGCCGCGTTGGCGGTCACCTCTGCCGCCCTGCTGTCCGCTTTTGCCGTCACGCCCGCCTCCGCGGCCGGCGGGGACGACGACGCCCCCAAGCCTCCGGCGGACATGTCGCAGGTCGGGGGCGCGCAGCTGGGGCGGTCCGGCACCCAGGCCAATCTCCTGGCCGGCGCCCCGGTCCTGCCCAAGAAGCTGACCGGCCGGTCGTGGATGGTCTCGGACGCGGAGAGCGGCAAGGTGCTCGCCGCGCACAACGCGCACTGGCGGCTGCCCCCGGCGTCCACGCTCAAGATGCTCTTCGCGGACACCCTGCTGGAGGACCAGGCGCTCCTGCCCAAGACGCGGGAGTACACGGTGAAGGACGAGGACCTCGCCGATCTCGGGGAGGGCAGCAGCCTGGTGGGGATCAAGGAGGACCTCAGCTACACGGTCCACGACCTGTGGCTCGGAGTCTTCCTGCGTTCCGGGAACGACGCGGTGCACGTACTGGCCTCGATGTACGGCGGTGTCCCGAAGACCGTCCAGGCCATGCAGGACCGCGCGGTGGAGCTCCAGGCGCTCGACACGCACGTGGTGTCGCCCGACGGGTACGACGCGCCCAACCAGGTCTCCAGCGCGTACGACCTCTCGCTCTTCGCCCGCGACGGACTCCAGAACGCGGACTTCCGGGAGTACTGCTCGACCGCCGCGGCGCAGTTCCCCGGGGAGAAGAAGAAGGGCAAGAAGCGCGAGACCTTCGGCATCCAGAACACCAACCGGCTGCTCACCGGGGCCGACGGCGTCGACGCGTACAAGGGCATCGCGGGCGTCAAGAACGGCTACACCTCGCACGCCGGCAACACCTTCACCGGTGTCGCCGAGCGCGATGGCAAGGTCCTCCTGGTCACCGTCATGAACCCGTCGTCCGACGAGACCCACGCGGTCTACAAGGAGGCGGCCCGGCTGCTGGACTGGGGGTTCGCCGCGAGCGGCAAGGTGACCCCGGTGGGTGAGCTGGTCCCGCCGAAGTCCGCGCTCGTCGACGAGGGCTCGGACACCGAGGGCACGGGCAAGGGCGCGGAGGCGCCGACGCCGGCCGGGGGCAAGGGCGAGCACGGGGCCGGTGCGGCGCAGGCGGCGGCCGCCACCGACGGCTCCAGCGGGGCCGGGATCGCGCTGGGCGTCGTCGGCGGCGTCCTGGTCCTGCTGGCCGGCGGGGTGTTCCTGGTCAACCGGCGCTGGCCGCTGCCGGACCTGATGCGTCGCCGTCCCCGCCCGTGACGCGCCGGGCGGCGGGCGCGGGATCCTCCTCCGCGTCCACCGCCGGGTCGTCCTCCTTGCTCGGCGTCGCCGTCCACGCGGCGCAGAACAGCAGCAGCTTGGCCGTGAAGTTGATCCACAGCAGCAGGGCGATCGGCACCCCGAAGGCGCCGTACATGCTCTTGGACGCGACGCCCCGCATATAGCTGCCGAGCAGCAGCTTCAGCAGCTCGAACCCGACAGCGCCGAGCAGCGCCGCCACCATCAGCCGGCGGCGCGGCGGTTCGACGCCGGGCAGCAGGGTCAGCAGGTAGAGCAGCAGCAGGAAGTCGGCGGCCACGCCCACCAGCAGGGCGGCGATCCGCAGCAGCACCCCGCCCGCCCCGTTCTCGGGGATGTTGAGCAGGTCCGCGACCCAGCCGACGGCCACCGAGCCGACCGAGGAGATCGCGAGGGTCACCAGCGCCGCGCCGCCCAGGCCGAACAGCACCCCGGCGTCCTTGATCTTGCGGACGACCGGATTGCCCTCGTCGAGGTCGTCCATCTCCCAGACCGCGCGCAGGCAGTCCCGCATCGAGCCGATCCAGCCGATGCCCGTGAAGAGCAGCAGCGCACCGGCCACCAGACCGACCGTCCCCGCGTGGGCGACCAGGTTGTCGATGCCGAGCTGGTCGGAGATCCCGGGCACCTGGTCGGCGATCTTGCCCTCGATCCTGTCCAGCTGCTTGTCGGAGAGGAGCGCGGCACCGATGGCCGCGCCGACCGCGATCAGCGGGAAGAGGGCGAGGAAGCTGATGAACGTGATCGCCGCGGCGAGCCGGGCCCAGTGGACCCGCACCAGCGTCTCGTAACTGCGCCACGCGTGCGTCTCCATCAGCCGGGAGACGAGCGGCCCGATGACGGGGAGATTTTTCAGCCAGTCCATGTCCCACGACTACCCCTCGTGCCCGGGAAAACCGAAATCCGTTGCGGAGTGGAGGAGATGACGGACGTTCAATCACCCATTTCGGTGAGTGTTGTAACAAATCCCTCAGAGGTGTTATCCCGGGCGATACGGTCACCTCCATGTCTGTCGACACCGTGTCCCTGACCGGCTGGGGCCGCACCGCCCCGACGACCGCGCTGCGTTTCCGCCCCCGTAGTTACGAGGAGGCCGCGGCGACCGTGCTGGGCTGCGGGCCTCGCGGTTCGATCGCCCGGGGCCTGGGCCGGGCGCACGGCGACGCGGCGCAGAACGCCGGGGGTTCGGTCCTGGACATGACGGCCCTGGACCGCGTCCGGGCGATCGACGCGGCGGCCGGTCTGGTGGTGTGCGACGCGGGCACGACCCTGCACCGGCTGCGCGAGGTCATGCTGCCGCTCGGCTGGTTCCTGCCGGTGGTGCCCGGCGGGCGTTACGTCACGGTGGGCGGCGCGATCGGCTCCGACGCCCACGGCGACAACCACCGCGCGGCCGGCTCCTTCGCCCGGCACGTCACGGAGTTCACACTGCTCACGGCCGACGGCGAGGTGCGTACGGTCCACCCCGGCACCCCGCTCTTCGACGCGACCGCCGGCGGTCTGGGCCTGACCGGGGTGATCCTCTCGGCCACGCTCCGGTTCCGCCCGGTCACCACCTCCCTGATGGCGGTCGACACCCAGCGGGCTGATGGGCTCGACGACCTGCTGGCCCGGATGACGCGCGGCGGCCACCGCCCCTACGAGTACGCCCGGATCGACCTGACCGCCCGGGGCCGGGCCACCGGGCGCGCCGTCCTGGTGACGGCGGACCACGTCCCCGTGCACGCGCTCCCGGCGTCCGCCCGGCGCACCGCGCTCGCGCTCCGCCCGGCGCCGCGCCGCCCCGGCGGACTCCCGTTCCTGTCCGGCCTGTTCGGGCGGCTGTCCGCGAGCGCGCTCAACGAGATCGGCTACCGCTCCGCGCCCCGGTCCCGGACCGGCGAACTCCGGTCGCTCGCCGCCTTCTTCCACGCCCTGGACGCCGCGCCGCACAGCAACCGCGTCTCCCCCACCGGCGGCCGCGTCCACTACGCGTTCCTGGTCGGTCACGGGCAGGAGGAGACGCTGCGCCGGATCGTCGGCCGGATCGCCCGCAGCCGCTGCCCCTCGTTCCGCGCGGTGCTCAGGCGGTGCGGCGAGGGCGGCCCCGGCTGGCTGTCCTTCCCCGCGCCCGGCTGGAACCTCGCCCTCGATCTGCCGGCCGGCCTGCCGGGGCTCGCCCGCTTCCTCGACTCCCTGGACGAGGAGGTGGCGGCGGCGGGCGGCCGGGTCTCCCTGACGGAGGACGCCCGGCTGCGCCCCGACGCGCTCGCCGCGATGTACCCGCGGCTGCCCGGCTTCCGGGCGCTGCGGGCCGAGCTGGACCCGACCGGGGCGTTCCGCTCGGACCTGTCCCGCCGGCTGTCGCTGTAGACCCCTCTTCCCCTTCCAAGGAGCGTTCCCGTGAAGGATGCCTTCGGTGCCCCGCAGTCCCTGCTCGTCCTCGGCGGCACGTCGGAGATCGGGCTCGCCACCGCACGCCGCCTGATCGCCCACCGCACCCGCACGGTCTGGCTGGCCGGCCGCCCGTCGCCCGCCCTGGAGGCGGCGGCGGAGGACCTGCGCCACCGGGGGGCGTACGTGCAGACCGTGGCCTTCGACGCGCTGGACACCGAGTCCCACGAGACGGTCCTGGGCAAGATCTTCACCGAGGGCGACATCGACATGGTGCTGCTCGCCTTCGGCATCCCGGGCGACCAGGAGCGCGACGAGGAGGAGCCGCTCGCGGCGGTCCGGGTCGCGCAGACGAACTACACCGGCGCAGTCTCCGCCGGTCTGGTGTGCGCGGGCGCGCTCCAGGCGCAGGGGCACGGTTCGCTGGTGGTGCTGTCCTCGGTGGCCGGTGAGCGGGCCCGGCGGGCCGACTTCATCTACGGGTCGAGCAAGGCGGGCCTCGACGTGTTCACGCAGGGCCTCGGGGACGCGTTGCACGGCACGGGGGTGCACGTGATGGTGGTGCGGCCGGGGCTCGTGGTGCCGGACTCGGCTGCGGCGCGGGGCACCGGGGGGCCGCTGGCGACGATCCCGTTCACCCGGACGCCGCTGGTGACGACGCCGGGGGCGGTGGCGGACGCGATCGTGACCGGGCTGCGGCGGCGGTCGGAGACGGTGTGGGTGCCGGGGGCGCTGCGCGCGGTGATGTCGGCGCTGCGGCACGTGCCGAGGCCGCTGTTCCGGCGGCTGCCGGTCTAGGCCGGGAGGCCGGTCCGGCTTCCCGCTACGGGCGCAGGGACGGGGCGTCCAGGGAGCTGCCGCTCTGCGCGGGGACGGCGGGGCCGGTGCCGCCCGCGCCGAACGGGAACTCGTTGATCTTGCGCCAGACGCGGTCCAGGCGGCCCTGCTCGTACAGGGCGAAGGAGCCGCAGATCCAGGACGCCTCGTAGTCGGCGAGCTCCGCGTACGCCCGGTCCATCGCCGCCTCGGAGATGTCGTGGGCGACGGTCACGTGCGGGTGGTACGGGAACTGGAGCTCGCGCACCAGGGGCCCGGAGGCGTCCCGTACCCGCTTCTGGAGCCAGGAGCAGGCCGACGCGCCCTCGACGACCTGGACGAAGACGACCGGCGAGAGCGGGCGGAAGGTGCCGGTGCCGGAGAGCCGCATCGGGAAGGGGCGGCCGCCGGTCGCGATCGAGGCGAGGTGCGCCTCGATCGCGGGCAGGTCGGCCGCTTCCGCCTCGGTCGGCGGCATGAGGGTGACGTGGGTGGGAATGCCGTGTGCGGCAGGGTCCCCGAAGCTCGCGCGCCGCTCCTGGAGCAGGCTGCCGTAGGGCTCCGGGACCGCGATCGAAACGCCGAGCGTTACGGTCCCCACGTCGTTCTCCTCAATCCTCGGTGGTCTGTTTTCAGCCACGGACGGCCGCAAGCATCACGCCGCAAGTGTGCCGCCTGCGGGTGCCCCGCCGCCAGGGTCCTTGGACTCAGTGCTTCGCGGGCAGAAGACCCATCCGGTCGTAGGTGAGCGCGAGGGTCTCCGCCGCCACGGCCCGCGCCTTCTCGGCGCCCTCGGCCAGGATGGAGTCCAGCGTCTCCGTGTCGTCCAGGTATTCCTGCGTACGCGTGCGGAACGGTGTGACGAAATCGACCATGACCTCGGCGAGGTCCGTCTTCAGCGCGCCGTAGCCCTTGCCCTCGTACTTCTGCTCCAGCTCCGGCAGCGACGCACCGGTGAGCGTGGAGTAGATGGTCAGCAGGTTGCTGACGCCGGGCTTCTCCGCACGGTCGAAGCGGATCACCGTGTCGGTGTCGGTGACGGCGCTCTTGACCTTCTTGGCGGTCGCCTTCGGCTCGTCCAGGAGGTTGATCAGGCCCTTCGGGTTCGCCGTCGACTTGCTCATCTTCGACGACGGGTCCTGGAGGTCGTAGATCTTCGCCGTCTCCTTGAGGATGTACGGGTCCGGGATCGTGAAGGTGTCACCGTACGTCGTGTTGAACCGCTCGGCGAGGTTGCGGGTCAGCTCCAGGTGCTGGCGCTGGTCCTCGCCCACCGGGACCTCGTCGGCCTGGTAGAGCAGGATGTCGGCGACCATCAGCATCGGGTAGGTGAAGAGACCGACCGTGGTGCGGTCGGTCCCCTGCTTGGCGGACTTGTCCTTGAACTGCGTCATGCGGGACGCCTCGCCGAACCCGGCCAGGCAGTTCATGACCCAGCCCAGCTGGGCGTGCTCGGGGACATGGCTCTGGACGAACAGCGTGCAGCGCTCGGGGTCGACGCCGGCGGCGAGCACCTGGGCGACGGCGAGCCTGGTGTTGGCGCGCAGCTCGGCGGGGTCCTGGGCGACGGTGATCGCGTGCAGGTCGACCACCATGTAGAAGGCGTCGTGGGACTCCTGCAGGGCCACCCACTGGCGCACGGCGCCGAGGTAGTTGCCGAGGTGGAACGAGCCTGAGGTGGGCTGGATTCCGGAGAGCACACGGGGACGTTCAGAGGCCATGGACTCATTGTCTCAGGTGCGCGGGCCTTCTCGGGCAGCCGGTGGAGTAATCGCCCGCCGGGCCCGCGCGGCGGAAGAATCAGCCGCGCCGCGAACCGAAGGTTTCCTCGTGGGCGAACCGACCGACGATACAAAGTGGGCCCAACCTCAGCCCACGCCGCACGACGATCGGAGATCCCGTGTCGACCACGGAAAACGCCATCGCCTCCGCCGAGGCGCACAGCGCGCACAACTACCACCCGCTGCCCGTCGTCGTCGCCACGGCGGACGGGGCCTGGATGACCGATGTCGAGGGCCGGCGCTACCTCGACATGCTCGCCGGGTACTCGGCGCTCAATTTCGGCCACGGCAACCGCCGGCTGCTCGACGCGGCGCGGGCGCAGCTGGAGCGGGTCACGCTCACCTCCCGCGCCTTCCACCACGACCGGTTCGCCGAGTTCTGTACGCGCCTGGCGGAGCTGTGCGGCATGGAGATGGTGCTGCCGATGAACACCGGGGCGGAGGCCGTCGAGACCGCGGTGAAGACCGCCCGCAAGTGGGGCTACCGGGTGAAGGGCGTCCCGGACGGCATGGCGAAGATCATCGTGGCCGCCGACAACTTCCACGGCCGGACGACGACGGTCATCAGCTTCTCCACGGACCCGGAGGCCCGCGCCGACTTCGGCCCGTACACCCCCGGCTTCGAGATCGTGCCGTACGGGGACCTCACCGCGATGCGCGAGGCCATGACGGAGAACACCGTGGCGGTGCTCCTCGAACCGATCCAGGGCGAGGCGGGCGTGCTGGTGCCGCCGCAGGGCTATCTCGCCGGGGTCCGTGAGCTGACCCGCGAGCGGGACGTGCTGTTCATCGCCGACGAGATCCAGTCCGGGCTCGGCCGGACCGGGAAGACCTTCGCATGCGAGCACGAGGGCGTGGTGCCCGACATGTACCTCCTGGGCAAGGCGCTCGGCGGCGGGGTGGTGCCGGTGTCGGCCGTGGTGTCGTCGGCGGCGGTGCTCGGGGTGTACCGGCCCGGGGAGCACGGCTCGACGTTCGGCGGCAACCCGCTGGCCTGCGCGGTGGCGCTGGAGGTCATCGCGATGCTGGACACCGGCGAGTACCAGCAGCGCGCCGTCGAGCTGGGTGACCACCTGCACCGGGAGCTGGGTCTGCTGGTGGGCGGGGGCGCGGTGCGTGCCGTACGGGGACGCGGGCTGTGGGCGGGCGTGGACATCGAACCGGCCCTGGGCACGGGCCGGGAGATCTCCGAGCGGCTGATGGAGCGCCGGGTCCTGGTGAAGGACACCCACGGCTCCACGATCCGGATCGCCCCGCCGCTGGTGATCGGCAAGGAGGACCTGGACTGGGGTCTTGAGCAGCTGCGCGAGGTCCTGCGGGGCTGAGGGCCGCTTCACGGCCTGTCCGATGATTCCCGTCGTCGCACGGAGGGCGGCCGGGCGGCGTGCGCGCATGGCGTCGAGCGGCTGACGGGACTCTACGGACACGCCCTAGGTGAGCACCCGGAGCAGCGCCTCCAGCGCGCCCGTCCAGGCGCTGTCCGTCGGGGTGCCGTAGCCGATGACCAGCGCCTCGCGCTCCGGGTCGGCGTCCGGGTGGCGGTACCAGGCCAGGCCCTCGACCGCGAGGCCCTGCCAGGCCGCCGCCCGGATCACCTCTGCCTCGCCGCCTTCCGGCAGTTCGAGGACGGCGTGCAGCCCCGCGGCGATCCCGCTGACCCGGATGTGCGGGGCGCGCTCGGCCAGGGCCGCGACGAGCTGGTCGCGTCGGTTGCGGTAGCGCAGCCGCATGGACCGCACATGCCGGTCGTACGCGCCCGAGGCCATGAACTCCGCGAGCGTCAGCTGGTCCAGCGCGCCCGGCGCCCAGTCGCTCGCCCCCTTCGCCTCGGCGATCTCGGCGGCCAGGGCGCGCGGCACCACCATCCAGCCGAGCCGCAGCCCCGGTGCCAGGGACTTGCTGGCGGTGCCCAGGTAGACGACGCGCTCCGGGTCCAGGCCCTGGAGGGCGCCGACCGGCTGGCGGTCGTAGCGGAACTCGCCGTCGTAGTCGTCCTCCAGGATCAGCCCGCCGGTGGACCTCGCCCAGTCGACGGCCGCCGCCCGCCGGTCCGGGTGGAGCGGGACGCCCGTGGGGAACTGGTGGGCCGGGGTCAGCAGGACCGCGCCCGCGTGGCGCAGGGTGTGCAGCTCGCCGGTCAGGGTGCCGTGCTCGTCGAGCGGCAGGCAGGGGATGCGCAGCCCGGCCTCGGTGAGCAGGCGGGTGTGGATGCCGAGACAGTACGACTCGACGGCCACCTCCCGGACCCGGCGCCGACGGAGCACCTTGCCGAGCAGCATCAGGCCGTGCACGAATCCGGAGCAGACGATGATCCGGTCCGGGTCGGCGTACACCCCGCGTGCCCGGGCCAGGTACTCGGCGAGGACGGTGCGCAGCTCGATCCGGCCGCGCGGATCGCCGTAGCCGAAGGCGTCGTTGGGCGCGGCGGACAGGGCGCGCCGGGCGGCCTTCATCCACTCGGCGCGCGGGAAGGTGGCCAGGTCCGGTGTGCCCGGCTTCAGGCTGTACGCCGGTGTGCTTCGCGGCGGCCGGGTGCGGGGCGCGGCGGCCGCCGGGGGCCGGGGCTCGGCGCGCCGGGCGACCCGGGTGCCGGAGCCCTGCCGGGCGGTGAGCCAGCCCTCGGCGACCAGTTCCGCGTAGGCGTCGGCGACGGTGTTCCGGGCGATGCCGAGGTCGGCGGCGAGGGTGCGGGAGGACGGCAGGCGGGTGCCGGGGGTCAGCCGGCCGGTGCGGACGGCCTCGCGCAGGGCGTCCATCAGGCCGGCCCGCAGCCCGGTCGAGCCGGTCGGGTCGATGTGGAGGTCGGCGCCGAAAGTGGCCCAGGTATCCGTCATGGGAATGGACCATAGCGCTGCGCCACTCCCCCCGTAGCGTGAGGGGCATGACGACGAACGAGAACAGCGGCAACACCTCCGAGCACTGCCCCGAGCACACCCAGCGGCTGGCCTGGTCGCAGCACGCCCCGGACGTCTACAAGGCGATGGCCCGTCTGGACGCCGCCTCCCGGAAGGGCATCGACCCGGTGATCGGCGAGCTGGTGAAGATCCGCGCCTCGCAGATCAACCACTGCGCGTTCTGCCTGGACATGCACACCAAGGACGCACTCGCGGCCGGCGAGTCGCTGGAGCGGATCATCCAGCTCAGCGCGTGGGAGGAGTCGCAGCACTTCTACACCCCGAAGGAGATCGCCGCGATCGAGCTGACCGAGGCGGTGACCGTGCTGACCGACGGCTTCGTCCCGGACGAGGTGTACGCGCGGGCCGCGAAGCACTTCGGCGAGGAGGAGCTGGCCCACCTCATCGGCGCGATCATCACGATCAACGCCTGGAACCGGTTCGCCGTGTCCACCCGCATGGTGCCTGGTCACTACACGCCCGGCGACCACGGCTGAGCGGCCCGGTGACCGCGTCCGGCCTGCGGGCCCTGCATCACGGCCGCGCCCCCGGCGACCCGCTGGTCCTCCCCGGCCCGTGGGACGCCGCGAGCGCCCGGGTCCTCGCCGAGGCCGGTTTCCGCGCGCTCGCCGTCCCGAGCGCGGGGGTCGCCGCGTCACTGGGGTACGAGGACGGCGCGACGCCCGCCGACGAGATGTTCGCGGCGGTGGCACGGATCACCCGGGCCGTGTCCGTACCGGTGTCGGCGGACATCGAGGCCGGATACGGGCTGGCGGCCGGTGAGCTGGTGGAGCGGGTGCTCGCCGCGGGGGCCGTCGGCTGCAATCTGGAGGACACCGTGGACGGGGTGCTGGTGGACGCCGGGCGGCAGGCGGACCGGCTGGCGGCGGTGCGGGCGGCGGCCGGGGACGCGTTGTTCGTCAACGCCCGGATCGACACGTACGTGACGGGCGTGCCGGACTCCGTGGACCCGGTGGCGGAGACCCTGCGCCGGGCCCGGCTGTACGTGGCGGCGGGCGCGGACTGCCTCTACCCGATCGCCGCGCCCGTCGAGGTGTTCGGCCCGCTGGCCGGTGCCCTGCCGGGGCTGCCGCTGAACGCGCTGGCCGTCCCGGACGGACCGGGGCCGGGGCGCCTGGGCGAGCTGGGGGCCACCCGGATCACCTTCGGACCGGGGCTCCAGCGGCGGGCCATGGCGGCCCTGCGCGGGATCGCGGACGGTCTGCGCTGACATAGGAAACACCACGCCCCCGGCAGCGCTGCGGCTGCCGGGGGCGTGTGCGTACCCAGGGGGTGTCTCAGATGAGGCCGAGCTCGCGGACCGCGTCGCGCTCCTCGGTGAGCTCCTTCACCGAGGCGTCGATGCGCGCACGGGAGAACTCGTTGATGTCCAGGCCCTGGACGATCTCGTACTTGCCGTCCTTCGTGGTGACCGGGAAGGACGAGATGATGCCCTCGGGCACGCCGTAGGAGCCGTCCGACGGGATACCCATGGAGGTCCAGTCGCCCTCGGCGGTGCCGTTGACCCAGGTGTACACGTGGTCGATGGCGGCGTTGGCGGCGGAGGCGGCGGAGGACGCGCCACGGGCCTCGATGATCGCGGCGCCGCGCTTGGCGACGGTCGGGATGAAGGTGTCCGCGAGCCAGGCCTCGTCGTTGACCAGCTCGGCGGCGTTCTTGCCGGCGACCTCGGCGTGGAAGATGTCCGGGTACTGGGTGGCCGAGTGGTTGCCCCAGATCGTCAGCTTCTTGATGTCGGAGACGGCGGCACCGGTCTTGGCGGCCAGCTGCGAGATCGCGCGGTTGTGGTCCAGGCGGGTCATCGCGGTGAAGCGCTCGGCCGGGACGTCCGGGGCGGCGGCCTGCGCGATGAGCGCGTTGGTGTTCGCCGGGTTGCCGACGACGAGGACCTTGATGTCGTCCGCGGCGTTGTCGTTGATCGCCTTGCCCTGCGGCTTGAAGATGCCGCCGTTGGCGGAGAGCAGGTCGCCGCGCTCCATGCCCTTGGTGCGGGGGCGGGCGCCGACGAGGAGGGCGACGTTCGCACCGTCGAAGCCGACGTTGGCGTCGTCGGTGATCTCGATGCCGCGCAGCAGCGGGAAGGCGCAGTCGTCGAGCTCCATCGCGGTGCCCTCGGCGGCCTTCAGCCCCTGGGGGATCTCCAGGAGGCGCAGGTTGACCGGCACGTCCGGGCCGAGCAGGTGGCCGGAGGCGATGCGGAAGAGCAGCGCGTAGCCGATCTGGCCGGCTGCGCCGGTCACGGTGACATTCACGGGAGTGCGGGTCATGGCGATCTCCGTTAGACAGCTGGCGGTCCGGGCTCCTGGCCCCTGGTGCGGGACATCCCTGAATCTTGATGTGAAGAGATATCCGCCCGCCAGGCTATCCGACCCGGAACCCCACGGCCGCCCGGCCCCCGTTGCCCGACGATCACACAGTGGCGGAATGGTCACTTCCGTGCCACAGGCGACAGCCATCCCTTGAACGGGTGAGGCCCGTCAACAAGGCTGGACGCAGGCCGGGGCAAGGCCGCTCACGTCGCCGAGTTCGGAGCTTTCCGCTCCGGGTTGCCCCCGCCCCCGGTGTCCGTCCCTTCTCGGGGGAGGGGACGGGCACCGGTTCTTTTGCCGCAGGTCAGCGGACCGTGAAGTGGACCGCGTCCTCCAGGAACGGGATGTCCAGCCACGGCTTCGGCTGCGCGACCAGCGCCAGCAGCACGATGAGGGTCCCGAGCAGCCCGTACGTCACCAGGTCGGTGAACCGGGACCGCACGGCGAGCATGCCCACCGAACGGACGGCGATGCGCAGCACCGCGCCCGTGACGAGGGCCAGGCCGATCAGTATCGTGCCGACGCGGAATGCCTCGTCGAAGGAGTCGGCCGCCACGATCAGCAGCCCGGCGCCGGCCGTGCAGAGCACGGCGAGCAGCGGCCACTGGCGCGCGGGCGCCGGGGCGTCGCTGCCGGCCGCCCGTCCGCCGCCCTCGGGCCGCGCGGTGTCCCGCGTCAACGAGAACCGCCGCGACCGCCGCGTCTCAGCGGTGGCGCCGGTGTCGGGGGTGGCGGGGGTGGCGCCGGTGCCGGGGCCGGCGCCGGTGTCGGGGCCGGCGGTGGCCCCGTCCGGGGCGGCCGCCGGCTCGCCCGCCTCGGCCGCACCGGACGCGGCTTCCGGCTCCGCCGGGGCGTCGGCCGCTTCGCCGTCCCCGGCGGCGACCGTCGCATCCGACGCGCTCCGGGCGGGCGCGGGCCCATCGCCCTCGGCAACGCCGGACGCCGCATCGCGCTCCGCCGGGGCGTCGGCCTCGGCCGCGCCGTCAGCCGGACTCGTACCCATGGGGTTCCTCCCGGACCTGATCAGCCGGCGGAGACGGCAGACGCGTCGCGCTCGGCGGCCTCGACCACGTTGACGAGCAGCTGGGCACGGGTCATCGGGCCGACACCGCCCGGGTTCGGCGAGATCCAGGCGGCGACCTCGGCCACGCCCGGGTGGACGTCGCCGACGATCTTGCCGTTCTCGTCGCGGCTGACGCCGACGTCCAGGACGGCCGCGCCCGGCTTCACGTGCTCCGGCTCGATGATGTGCGGCACACCCGCGGCGGCGACGATGATGTCGGCCTGCTTCAGGTGGGAGGCCAGGTCACGCGTACCGGTGTGGCACTGCGTCACCGTGGCGTTCTCCGACTTGCGGGTGAGCAGCAGCGGGATGGACCTCCCGATGGTGACGCCGCGTCCGACGACCACCACGTGCGCGCCGTTGATCTCGACGCCGTGGTGGCGCAGCAGCTCGACGACGCCCTGCGGGGTGCACGGCAGTGGGCCCGTCTCGTTGAGCACGAGCCGGCCGAGGCTCATCGGGTGGAGGCCGTCGGCGTCCTTGGCCGGGTCCATCAGTTCCAGGACGCGGTTGGTGTCGATTCCCTTGGGCAGGGGCAGCTGCACGATGTAACCCGTGCAGGCGGGGTCGGCGTTGAGCTCGCGGACGACCTCCTCGATCTCCTCCTGCGTGGCGGTGTCGGGGAGTTCGCGCTGGATGGAGCCGATGCCGACCTGCGCGCAGTCGCGGTGCTTGCCGTTCACGTACCACCTGCTGCCCGGGTCGTCCCCGACCAGCAGGGTTCCCAGGCCGGGCGTGACGCCCCGGGCCTTGAGGGCCGCCACGCGGGCGGTCAGATCGGACTTGATCGCGGCTGCGGTGGCCTTGCCATCGAGAATCTGGGCAGTCATGGTCCCCATACTCGCGGATGACCCCGCCCTCGGACCAATCCCGCCCACGGTCCGAGCAGGCCAGGTTGCACTTGCACAACTTCTTCGGGCGTGACTGGACAAACTTACTTTCCACTTATAACGATGAAGGCCGCAGTGCCGCAGAAGTACCCGGGGGGCGGACCACTGACGTTTTCTCTCCTCCGTTCCGTGCGGCCTCACCCGTCCCCGTACGTCCGTTGGAGGAACGCCCACATGAGCTTCGGCGACCCGAACCCGAACAACCCCTACGGGCAGCAGCCCGGCCAGCCGCCGCAGGGCCAGCCCGGATACGGCTACCCCCAGGCTCCCCAGGGCGTCCCGCCGCAGGGCCAGCCGGGCTACGGCTACCCGCAGGGCGGCGTCCCGCCGCAGGGGCAGCCCGGTTACGGCTACCCGCAGCAGCCGGGCGGCCCCGGCGGTCAGGCCCCCGAGGGCTACGCGAACGTGCCCGGGCTCGGCGTCGTGGAGGTCGGCACGTACGGTGCGCGCTTCGGCGCCCGACTGCTCGACATGATCTTCGCCTACATCGTGGTGATCGTGCTCAACATGATCATCTTCGGTGCGGCCTTCGCCGGTTCCAAGGCGAGCGACGGCGATTCCGCCGGACTCGCCCTGGGCTCCCTCTTCGGCGCCCTGCTCGTCACGGCACTGACGTTCATCTTCTACGACGTCATCTTCGTCAGCACCATGGGCACCACGCCCGGCAAGATGATCCTCGGCATGCGGATCGTCAACTCCCGCACCGGCCAGAAGCCGAGCTTCGGCCCGGCGCTCGTCCGCTGGGGCTTCCCCATCGGCCTCGGCTACATCACGTGCGGTCTGGGCTACGTCCTGATCGTCATCTCGCCGTTCTTCGACAACACGGGCCAGCTGCGCGGCTGGCACGACAAGGCCGCGAACACCCTGGTCATCAAGAAGTAACGCACCGGCGGCACACGAAGGGCCGGTCCCCCCGAGCGAGTTCGGGGGGACCGGCCCTTCGTCGTACGGATCAGGCGTACCGGTCAGTGGAAGAAGTGCCGCGTACCCGTGAAGTACATCGTCACGCCCGCCTTCTTCGCGGCCTCGACCACCAGCTCATCGCGGACCGAACCGCCCGGCTGGGCCACGGCCTTGACGCCGGCGGCGGTCAGGATCTCCAGCCCGTCCGGGAAGGGGAAGAAAGCGTCGGACGCCGCGTACGAACCGGCCGCCCGCTCCGCGCCCGCGCGTTCGACGGCCAGCTTCGCGGAGTCGACCCGGTTGACCTGGCCCATGCCGACGCCGACCGAGGCGCCGTCCTTGGCGAGCAGGATCGCGTTGGACTTGACCGCGCGGCACGCCTTCCAGGCGAAGGCCAGCTCGCGCAGCTCCCCGGCGGAGAGCGCCTCGCCCGTGGCGAGCGTCCAGTTGGCCGGGTCGTCGCCCTCGGCCTGGAGGCGGTCGGTGACCTGGAGCAGCGCGCCGCCGTCGATGGGCTTGACCTCGACCTCGGCGGACGGGGCCTCGGGGGCGCGCAGCACGCGGATGTTCTTCTTGCGGGACAGGACCTCGACCGCGCCGTCCTCGTACGCGGGGGCGACGATGACCTCGGTGAAGATCTCCGCGACCTGCTCGGCCATCTCGACGGTCACCGGACGGTTGACGGCGATGACACCGCCGAACGCGGAGAGCGGGTCGCAGGCGTGCGCGTTGCGGTGCGCCGTGGCGACGTCGTCGGCGATGGCGATGCCGCACGGGTTGGCGTGCTTGATGATCGCGACGCACGGCTCGTCGTGGTCGTACGCGGCCCGGCGCGCGGCGTCGGTGTCCGTGTAGTTGTTGTAGGACATCTCCTTGCCGTGCAGCTGCTCCGCCTCGGCGAGACCGCCGGTGCCGGAGGTGTAGAGCGCGGCGGGCTGGTGCGGGTTCTCGCCGTAACGCAGGACGTTCTCGCGGGCGTACGTCGCACCGAGGAAGTCCGGGAAGCCGGAGTCGTCGGCGGCGGCGTACTCGTCGGCGAACCAGCCGGCGACGGCCACGTCGTACGCGGCGGTGTGCTGGAACGCCTCGGCGGCGAGCCGCTTGCGGGCGGTCAGGTCGAAGCCGCCCGCCTCGACCGCGGCGAGCACGTCGGCGTAACGCTCCGGGCTGGTGACGACGGCCACGGACGGGTGGTTCTTGGCGGCGGCGCGGACCATCGAGGGGCCGCCGATGTCGATCTGCTCGACGCACTCGTCGTCGGACGCGCCGGAGGCGACGGTCTCCTTGAACGGGTAGAGGTTCACGACCACCAGGTCGAACGGCTCCACGCCCAGCTCGGCGAGCTGCTCGCGGTGCGCGTCGAGGCGCAGGTCGGCGAGGATGCCGGCGTGGACGCGGGGGTGCAGCGTCTTGACGCGGCCGTCGAGGCACTCGGGGAAGCCGGTCAGCTCCTCGACCTTGGTGACCGGGACACCGGCGGCGGCGATCTTTCCGGCGGTGGAGCCGGTGGAGACCAGCTCGACACCCGCCTCGTGCAGACCGCGGGCGAGGTCTTCGAGCCCCGTCTTGTCGTAGACGCTGACCAGGGCGCGGCGGATGGGCTTATTCACCGACATGACCGAGATGAACCTTTCGTCCCTCAATGCGATAGCCGTCACGGGCGAGCCGCCCCACGGCCTCGACGAGCAGCTTGCGCTCGACTTCCTTGATGCGTTCGTGGAGGGCCGCTTCGCCCTCCGGGGTGTCCTCTTCGGTCACCTCGACCACGCCCTGCGCGATGATCGGACCGGTGTCGACACCGTCGTCGACGAAGTGGACGGTGCACCCGGTGACCTTCACGCCGTACGCGAGCGCGTCGCGCACGCCGTGGGCACCGGGAAAGCTGGGGAGCAGGGCGGGGTGCGTGTTGACGAACCGGCCGCCGAACCGGGCCAGGAACTCCTTGCCCACGATCTTCATGAACCCGGCGGACACCACGAGGTCCGGCCGGTGCGCCTCGGTGGCCCCGGCGAGCGCGGCGTCCCACTCCTCGCGCGAGGCGTGGTCCTTGACGCGGCACACGAAGGTGGGGAGCCCGGCGCGCTCGGCCCGTTCCAGGCCGGCGATGCCGTCGCGGTCGGCGCCGACCGCGACGATCCGGGCACCGAAGCCCTCGGGGTCGTCGCCGATCGCGTCGAGCAGGGCCTGCAGATTCGTACCGGAACCGGAGACCAGGACGACCACACGGGCCGGGGCGGCGGAGGGAAGCGGGGAGGCCACGGCTGGGCCCTTTCTCGCGTGCGAGCGGTTCGAAGCGGCCGGCCCGCCGCCACGGCACCGGGGCGGCATGCGATTTGTACGGTCGTACGAAAGAAGCGCGCTCCCCGATACGGGGAACTCTACGAACGGGCCGACCGTCAGCAACGATACCGGCACCTCGCCCAACCCCTGCCTGACGGGGTGAGGCAGCCCCGGCCGGGCCGTCCGCGCGCACGGGCCCGCGACGCCCGCGCTCCCCGCTTTCGGCGTCTCCTCGCCGGAAGGTAGCGTCAGGGGCAGCGAACCGTCCGCCGGGCGGAAACGACGAGATGGGGAAGACGTTCACCACATGCCGGACCGACGCCGCACCGCCTTCCGCCAGCCGCTGCCCGAGCGGGCCACCCTGCTGATGCGCGAGCGCTCCTCCTCGTCTTCCTCTTCCTCGTCCGCCGGCTCCTCCGACGCGTCCGGAGGCCGTCGGGACGACGACAACCCGTTCGCGCCGCCGCCGGAGGGCCGCCCCGACCAGCCCTGGCAGCCGCGCCACCCGTCCGGCGGGGGCAACGGCGACGGAGGCAACGGCGAGGACGCGCCCGAGGGGCAGCCGTCGGACGACCGGCCCGTGTGGGGCAGCCAGTGGAGCAGTCAGCAGCCGGGCCGCCAGAACGGCCCGTTCGGGGGCCGGCCCGCAGGACCGGGCGGACCGAACGGCAAGGACGGCCCCGACGGCGCCCCCGCCGGCCCGCGCTGGGACCCGACCGACCCGATCCAGCGGCGCGCGCGCTACGCGCTGCTCACCGGCATGTGGGCCTTCTTCTTCGCGATCTTCGACTTCTCGGAGATCGCCCTGCTGCTCGGCGCGCTCGCCACGTACTGGGCGATCAGCGCCCTGCGGGCCAAGCCGAAGCCGCCGGTGGCGGGGGCCCCCGACCCGGCCACCGCGGCAGCACCGGCGCCGGGCGCCGGGAGCACCACGCCCCCGCCGAACGTCCAGGCCGCCCAGCGCGGGAACCGGCAGCAGACCACCGCCGCGGTGAGCGGTCTGGTGACGGGCGTGGTCGCGCTGGCGATCGTGGCGACGACGTTCACCGTGCAGATGGTCTACCGCGACTACTACACCTGCGTGAACGACGCCCTCACCAAGTCGGGCCAGCTGACCTGCAACGAACTGCTCCCGAAGCCGCTGGAGCCGTTCTTCGGGGTGAAGCGGTAGCGCTGCGCTAGGCGTCGGCGGCGGGCGGGCCCGTCTCGGAGGACGCGTCGGCGTCGGCGACAGGCAGGTCCGGCTCGGAGGACGCGTTGGCGTCGACGGCAGGCAGGTCCGTCTCGCAGGACGCGTCGGCGTCGTCGGCAGGCAGGTCCGTCTCGCAGGACGCGTCGGCGTCGGGCTCGGGACGCGGGGGCGTCGGCTCCTGGCCCGGGCGCTCGGGCTCCGGGAGCGGAGTCGCGGGCTCCTGACGCGTGTGCCAGGGGTCCGTCGGCAGGAAGTCGTACGAGTCGAGGTCCGCCTCCGGGCCGCCGGACGGCGGTACGGGGACGGTGGCGGCCGCCCCCTCGGCCTGCGGCTCGTCGGCGGTGCGGGCGGGCCGGGACCACCACCTGTGGCGGGGACCGGCCGGTTCGGGGACGGCGGCGGGGGCCTTGCTGTCCTCCTTGCGGTCCGCCTTGGTCTCCTTGGTCTCCTCCTCGCCCTCCTCCTTCGTACGTCTGCGCAGCCGCCAGGCCCGCAGCAGCAGGGCCGCCGGGACACCGATGACCGTCGACCAGGCCAGGGCCGCCGCCCCGGTGAGCCACCAGAGCGGGCCGAAGTCCGCCAGGGCGTGCGTGCCGAGCGGGCCCCCGGACGCCGCCGCCAGCAGCGCGGCGCCGATGCCGCAACCGACCGCTCCCAGCGCGGTGGTGAGCGCGGTATCCCCCAGGCCCCACGCCTCCTCCCGGTCGCCCTCGGCGGGCACCGCCCTGCGTACGGTGAACCAGGCGACGGTCAGCGCCGCCGCCACCGGGACCGCACCGGCCGCCCAGTTCAGGGGCGTGCCCGCGCCGTGGGCCGGCATCGCGGCGAGCAGCGGGAAGTCGGGGAGGGCCGGGCGCCCGGTGAAGGCGAGCGGGGTCACCGTCGACGCCGTACCGAGGACGAATCCCGGTCCGAGCCCGTACGCCGCGCCCCACACTGCCGCGTTCGGCACCAGTCCGAGCGCCAGCAGGAGGAGGGCGACGCGGCCGCCCCAGTCACCGGCGAGCCGCAGGAAGGAGTCCTGCACCGGAGCGCCGTGCCAGACCAGGGCCGACGCGACGACCAGGGCGCCGCCGCCCAGCAGGACCGCGGTCCCGGCCAGCGCCGCCCGGCCCACCGCGTCGGCCCGCCGCAGGAACCGGGTGCGCGCCATCGCCTCGTGCAGCCGCACCGGCGCCCAGGACGGCGGCGGGCCGAGCGGGTACCCGCAGGCCGTCCAGACCCCGGCCGCGGCGGCGGCCGCCACGACGAGGGCGGCGGGAAGGAGCAGCGAGAGCGGGCGGGCGGACAGCGTGGCATCTCGCGCGTAGAGGGCGACCGCCCCGCCGACCAGCAGGTATCCGCCCGTCACCGAGGCGAACGCGGCCCCGGGCGACGGGGCGCCACGCCCCTCGTCGGGCTCCAGGACGTCCCGGGCCGCGCGGTGCACGAGCCACACCGGCAGCGCGGCGAGCAGCAGCGGGACGACCCCCATGGGTGCGGGGACGCCGGTCAGCGTCTCGGTTCTGATCAGCTCGGCGCCGTGCGCGAGCAGCCACATCGCGGCCGCCGCGTGGAACGCCTCGCCGGGCCCGCTGTCGGGGGCCGGCGAGCTGATCCAGAGCGCGGCGACGAGGACGGAGACGGAGCCCAGGCCGAGCCCGGCCGCGAGCGCTCCGCGCAGTACGGCCGCGACCAGCACGGCGGGCCGTCCCTGATCGGCCGACAACGACGGGCTGCGTTCGGTCACTTGGGTCACGCGGTCATGCTGCCAACGACACGCGCTTATTCCGTGTAACGGGCGAACAGCCGGGGTGTCGATCAATATACGTTTATGTACTTTATGACCCGGTGCAGGTCCTGTGGGTGGGCGTCATGACGCAGAGCACGTCCGACGCCACCGCCGCCTCCCCGCTCCCCTCGCCGAAGGAGCGGCGCAGGCTGCGGGAGGCGAAGTCGCTGACGGAGGAGCAGGTGGCGGCGGCCGTGGGCGTGACCCGGGCAACGGTACGGGCCTGGGAAACCGGCCGTACCAGCCCGCGCGGCCGCAAGCGCGAGGCGTACGCCCGCCTGCTCACCGATACGGGTGCGGTGTCCGGCACCGCTCCCGCCGAGCCGTCGGCGCCCCCTCCACCCGCCCCCGTCGAGCCCAGCGGGAGCGATGCCATGGCCGCCATGGAGCCCGGCGAGGCGGTGGAGCCCGGCGGAGCGGTTGAGCCCGGCGAGGCGGTTGAGCCCGGCGACGCCGGTGAACCGGAGGCGGGCGCCGAGGCCGTCGCGCCGCTTGCGCCGGTAGGGCCGGGGGCCGGCGTGCCCGCCGTGGCGGTGGCGGTGGCGGTGGCGGACGGGGCCAGTGCGCCGCAGGCCGTCGCGCCGGTTGCGCCGACTGCGCCGGAGGCCGGCGTGCCCGAGGCCCCACCGGCCGCACCGGACGACGCGGCCGACACCGCCGACACCGCTGACACCGCCGAAGGCGGCCTCTCGCCGGCGCAGGCGTTCGACGCGCTGTACCAGCACGCCGCCTCCGCCCTCTTCCGGCAGACCTACCTGCTCACCGGGCGGCACACCCTCTCCCGCACGGCCGTGGCCAAGGCGTTCGAGCTGGCCTGGGAGCGGTGGCCGGAGGTGGCGGTGGACCGGGACCCGGTGGGGTGGGTGCGGGCCGCCGCGTACGAGTACGCGATGTCCCCGTGGCGCCGGCTGAACCGGGAGCACCGCCGCCCCGACCCGCCGCCCGAGGCCCCCGACTCGCGTGCGCTGCTCGACGCGCTGCTCGCCCTGCCCCCCTCGTACCGCCGCACACTGGTGCTGCACGACGGTGTCGGGCTCGGGCTGCCGGACACCGCGGCGGAGACCGAGGCGAGCACGCGCGCCGCGGCCGGGCGGCTGGTGACCGCGCGGGCGGCCGTCGCCGAGCGGCTGCCCGAGGTCGCCGGAACCACGTCCCCGGACGCGCAGTCCGCACTGATCCACGAGCACCTGGGCACGCTCGCCCGCAGCAGGCCCGCCGCCTCGCTCCCCGTACCGGAGCTGATCCGGACCGGCAGCGAACGCAAGGCGCAGCTCTGGGCCAGGACGGCCATCGCGTTCACCGTGCTGATCGTCGGGCTGACGCTGATCACCCTGGCGACGGCCCCGCGGAAGTACGAGACGCCCCCGTCGCCCGCCCAGAAGGTCGGCGGGGTGCCACCGGTCGGCGGTCCGCAGAAGCTGACGCCGCAGGACGTGAAGCTCCGCAAGCAGCTGGGCGACGAGCTGTTCAACGGCCCCGCCCGGCTGGTCCCCGAGACCGGCTGAACCGGCCCGGCACACAACGACGCGGGCCCGCCCCCGGTGAGGGGACGGGCCCGCGTCGTGCGTACGGTGACACCCTGCCGGGCGAGCGCGGCGGCGGTGTCAGGCGCCGAGGATCTCGCGCGCCAGCTTGGCGGTCTCGGTCGGCGTCTTGCCGACCTTCACGCCGGCGGCCTCAAGGGCCTCCTTCTTGGCGGCGGCCGTACCGGAGGAGCCGGAGACGATGGCGCCCGCGTGGCCCATGGTCTTGCCCTCGGGGGCGGTGAAGCCCGCGACGTAACCGACGACCGGCTTGGTGACGTTCTTCGCGATGAAGTCCGCCGCACGCTCCTCGGCGTCGCCGCCGATCTCGCCGATCATGACGATCAGGTCGGTCTCGGGGTCCGCCTCGAACGCCGCGAGGGCGTCGATGTGCGTCGTACCGATGACCGGGTCGCCACCGATGCCGACGGCGGACGAGAAGCCGATGTCACGGAGCTCGTACATCATCTGGTAGGTCAGCGTGCCGGACTTGGACACGAGACCGATGCGGCCGGGCTTGGTGATGTCGCCCGGGATGATGCCGGCGTTGGACTGGCCGGGGGTGATCAGGCCGGGGCAGTTCGGACCGATGATCCGGGTCTTGTTGCCCTTCGAGCCGGCGTACGCCCAGAAGGCGGCCGAGTCGTGGACGGCGATGCCCTCGGTGATCACGACGGCGAGCGGGATCTCGGCGTCGATCGCCTCGACGACGGCGGCCTTCGCGAAGGCCGGCGGCACGAAGAGGACGGACACGTCGGCGCCGGTCTTCTCCATCGCCTCGGCGACGGAGCCGAACACGGGCACCTCGGTGCCGTCGAAGTCGACGGTCGTGCCGGCCTTGCGCGGGTTCACGCCGCCGACGATGTTGGTGCCGTCGCCGAGCATGAGCTTGGTGTGCTTCATGCCCGTGGCGCCGGTCATCCCCTGGACGATGACCTTGCTGTCCTTGGTGAGGAAGATAGCCATGGTGGTCTGAGTCCCTCTTCCTTACTTCGCAGCCGCGGCGAGCTCGGCGGCCTTGTCGGCCGCGCCGTCCATGGTGTCCACGCGCTGGACCAGCGGGTGGTTGGCGTCGGAGAGGATCTTGCGACCCAGCTCCGCGTTGTTGCCGTCGAGACGCACGACGAGCGGCTTGGTGACGTCCTCGCCCTTCGTCTTGAGCAGCTCCAGGGCCTGGACGATGCCGTTGGCGACCTCGTCGCAGGCGGTGATGCCGCCGAAGACGTTGACGAACACGGACTTGACGTCCGGGTCGCCGAGGATGATCTCCAGGCCGTTCGCCATGACCTCGGCGGAGGCGCCGCCACCGATGTCGAGGAAGTTGGCGGGCTTCACGTTGCCGTGCTTCTCACCGGCGTACGCGACGACGTCCAGGGTCGACATGACCAGACCGGCGCCGTTGCCGATGATGCCGACCTCGCCGTCCAGCTTGACGTAGTTGAGGTTCTTGGCCTTGGCGGCGGCCTCGAGCGGGTTGGCCGCGGCCTTGTCCTCGAGGGCCTCGTGCTCCGGCTGGCGGAAGTCGGCGTTCTCGTCGAGCGAGACCTTGCCGTCCAGGGCCAGGATGCGGCCGTCCTTGGTCTTCACCAGCGGGTTGACCTCGACGAGGAGCGCGTCCTCGGCGACGAAGGTCTCCCACAGGGTGACCAGAGCCTCGGCGACACCCTCGGCCACGTCGGCCGGGAACTTCGCCTGGGCCACGATCTCGCGGGCCTTGGCGATGTCGACACCGTCGACGGCGTTGACCGGGACCTTGGCGAGGGCCTCGGGGGTCTTCTCCGCGACCTCCTCGATGTCCATGCCACCCTGCACCGAGGCCATCGCCAGGAAGGTGCGGTTGGTGCGGTCCAGGAGGTACGAGACGTAGTACTCGGCCTCGATCTCCGGCGACAGCTCGGCGATCATCACCTTGTGGACCGTGTGGCCCTTGATGTCCATGCCGAGGATGTCGGTCGCGCGGGCGACCGCCTCGTCGGCGTTCGCCGCCAGCTTCACGCCGCCGGCCTTGCCGCGGCCGCCGACCTTCACCTGCGCCTTGACGACCGACTTGCCGCCCAGCCGCTCGGTCGCCTCGCGGGCTGCCTCAGGCGTGTCGATGACTTCACCGGCCAGCACCGGTACACCGTGCTTGGCGAAGAGGTCCCTCGCCTGGTACTCGAACAGGTCCACGCGCGTCCGTCCCTTATCAATGGTCTCGCGGTTGGTTTTCTGCGTGGGCGTGCCGCGAGGGGCAACGTGACTGCGGTGTCACTAGGAAGGCGCACACGGTGACCGAATACGCGGCATGTCCATCTCGCAGGTTATCCCCGAGGCCGGTGTGACCCTAAATCGCAGATCACACCTGGGCGGTGATTACGGTCACAGAATCGCCGGTGGTGGGGCCGTGGGCGCCGGTCAGGAGGGCTCCTTGTCGGGTATCGGCAGGGGCCGCTTCTCGATCGCGGCGGCCATCACGTCGGGGAAGAGGTCCGGCGTGCAGGCGAAGGCCGGAGCGCCCAGGGCGGACAGGGCGGCCGCGTGGTCGCGGTCGTAGGCGGGGGCGCCCTCGTCGGAGAGGGCGAGCAGCGTCACGAACTGCACGCCCGACGCCTTCATGGCCGCGACCCGCTTCAGCATCTCGTTGCGGATGCCGCCCTCGTACAGGTCGCTGATGAGCACGACGACGGTGTCGGCCGGCCGGGTGATCCGGGACTGGCAGTAGGCGAGGGCGCGGTTGATGTCGGTGCCGCCGCCGAGCTGGGTGCCGAACAGGACGTCGACCGGGTCGTCGAGCTGGTCGGTGAGGTCGACGACGGCCGTGTCGAAGACGACGAGCCGGGTGTTCAGGGCGCGCATCGAGGCGAGCACGGCGCCGAAGACGGACGCGTAGACCACGGACGCGGCCATCGAGCCGGACTGGTCGATGCAGAGGATGACCTCCTTCTTCACTGACTGCGCGGCCCGCCCGTAGCCGATGAGCCGTTCGGGGACGACCGTGCCGGCGCCGTCCTGGCCGGGCAGCTCCAGGTAGTTCTTGAGGTTGGCCCGGATGGTGCGGTCCCAGTCGATGTCGTGGTGGCGGGGACGGGTGACCTTCGCGGACCGGTCGAGCGCGCCGGTGAGCGTGGCCCGGGTGCGGGTGGTGAGCCGCTTCTCCAGCTGCTCGACGACCTTGCGGACGACGGCCCGGGCGGTCTCCTTCGTCGTCTCGGGCATGGCCTTGTTGAGGGAGAGCAGCGTGCCGACAAGGTGTACGTCCGCCTCGACGGCCTCCAGCATCTCCGGTTCGAGCAGGAGCGCGGAGAGACCGAGGCGGTCGATGGCGTCTCGCTGCATGACCTGGACGACGGAGCTGGGGAAGTACGTCCGGATGTCACCGAGCCAGCGCGCCACGGAGGGCGCGGAGGCGCCGAGCCCGGCGGAGCGCCCGCCGCCGCTCCGGCCGCCCGGGCGGCCGCCGTTCTCGTAGAGGGCGGTGAGCGCCTGGTCCATCGCGGCGTCGCGGCCGGTGAGCTTCCGGCCGGTGCTCGCCTCGCTGTCGGCGCCCAGCACCATGCGCCAGCGGCGCAGCCGCTCGTCCTGGGCGGCGTCGGTGCGGCCCGGGCCGGCGGCGCGGGAGGCCGTGGTGTCCGTGGTCGTCATCATGCCGTTTCCCCCAGTGGCGTGTCGTCGTGGTGGGCGGGGGCCGTGGCCGGGGGCCGTCCGCCGTGGGCGCCGGGCGCCGTGGTCGCGGGGTGCGCGGGCGTGCCCGGGACGGTCGTCGCGGGGCGCTCGTCCAGGCCGAGGACGAGGCGGAGGACCGGGAGGACCGCGTCGGCGCGGGCCGTGTCCAGGACCGGTCCGAAGCCCGGGGCCGTCGCGCCCGCGCCCGCCGGGGTGCCGGCCCCCGGGGCCCCGGCGGGGACCGGGCCGCGCCGGACGAGGTCGCCCAGGGTGCGCCGGACGCCCGCTTCGTACGCGGAGAATGTGCGCCGCAGCAGGGGCAGCACGTCGGTGAACGTGTCGGTGGGGACGCCGGTGAGCCAGGCGTCGACCAGGGCGAGCAGCCGTTCGTCGTGGACGAGGAGCATGCCGCCGCCCGCCGCCCCGCCGACGAAGCCCTCGATCCAGGCGGCGGCGTCGGCGGGCGGGGTGCCCGGGGAGAGGGCGAGGCCCATCAGCCGGGCGGCGGCGTCCTGGTCGAGGTGGCCGTCGTCCAGGAGCAGCCGGGCGGCCCGGCCCCGGATGACTCCGGCGACCGTGTCCCGGACGGTGAGCTTGTGCAGCACCGCGCGCCACCGCTCGCGCAGCCCGTCCGCGCTCGAAGGGACGGCTCCGGCGAGCAGCCCGATGGCGGTGTGGACGCCGTCCACCTGGCGGCGAAGCGCCTCGGCCCCTTCGGCGTCGAGGCCGGTGCAGGCCGGCGGCAGGCCGACGCAGATGCGTTCCGCGAGGCCGGCGGCGACCTCGCCGAGCGCGGTGGTGTCCGTGGCGCGGACGTCCCCGTAGCGCAGGGTGCGGGCGAGGGCGGGCAGGGCGTCGGCGAGGTGGCCGACGTCGGAGTCGAGCGCGGCGCGGTCGGCGAGGGCCCGCATCACGACCGGCAGGGCGTCGGGCAGATCGGCGAGCAGGCAACGCTCGGCCAGCGCGGTCACCTCGGCGAGCGCGGTCGCGGCCACGGCGTCCGACTCGGCGCGGGCGGTGGCGGCGGCGAGCACGGTGGTCCCCCAGACGCCCGCTTCCGCGACGCGCACGTACAGCTCGGGCTCCCAGCGCAGCCGCCAGCTCTCCCGGAACGTGCCGGTGCTCCCCCGGCCCGCGGCCGGTTCGCCCCAGCCGATTCCGAGGACGCGCAGCCGATGCAGCAGGCGACTGCGGGAGGCGTCGGTGTCCTTGCGCAGGTCGAGCTCGATCTCCCGCTCGTCGGCCTCCGGCTTGAGCCGCAGGGTGCGCTGCTGCCGGGTGAGGTCGCGCTGGAGCGGGACGGCGGGCGCGGTGTCGGGGACCTCGCCCAGCGTGGTGCCGACGACGAGGCGGTCGTGGACGAGGGCGAGCGGCACGTCGGAGCCGTCGCACATGACGGCCCGGATCGCGTCGGTCGTCTCGCTCAGCCCGGCGAGCGGCCGGCCGCGCATCGCGGCGAGCGTCGCGGCGAGCCGGACGGCCTCTATGACGTGGGCGGACGACACGAACCGGTCCTCGTCGCGCAGGAGTCCGGCGACCTTCGTCATCCAGCGTTCGACCGGGCGGTCCGGGGCGGCGAAGAGGTGTTCGTACCAGCCGGGCGACTCGATGCCGGCCCCGTATCCGCTGTGCCGGGCGAGCCGTCGGTGGGTCCAGGGCACCCAGGTCAGTTCGGCCTTGACCTTGGGCAGGCCCTTGAGCAGGGCCCGGTCTGCCGTGAGCGTCGTACGCGTACGCAGGGCGGGGACGTGCCAGGCGCCGCAGACCACGGCGAACTCGTCCCCGAACTCCTTCGCCGCCGTACGGAGTTGGATGCGCATGTACGCCTCGCGCACCGCGTCCCGGGGGTGGCCGCCGTCCCCGTACGCCTCGCGCAGGGCGGCCATCGCCTCGCCGAGGGCGGCGAAGGCGGTGAGCGGTCCGGCCGCCTCTCCGCTGCCGGGCACGCGGTGTTCGACGACGTCCTCCCACCAGCGCTCGGGGTCGTCGTAGCCCGCGGTCTCCGCGAGCACCCGGATCGGGTCGACGGGGACGAGCCGCTCCTCTGCGGTGTCGTCCGGGTCCGCCTCCGCGTCGGCCTCCATCGCCAGCGAGTGCGCGGCGGGCAGGTCGATGAAGCGGACGGGCACGTCGCGGGCCAGGGCCCAGCGGATCGCGACCCACTCGGGGGAGAACTCGGCGAACGGCCAGAACGCCGCACGCCCTGGGTCGTCCACCGCGTGGGCGAGAAGGGCGACCGGGGGCCGCATCTCCTCGTCGGCCGCGAGCGGCAGGAGCGCGTCGCCCTCGGGCGGGCCCTCGATGAGGACCGCCCGGGGGTTCGCCGCGTCGAGTGCGGCGCGCACGGCGCGGGCCGAGCCGGGGCCGTGGTGCCGCACCCCCAGCAGCAGCGGCCCCGAAGCGGGGGTGCCGCTCATGCGGACGCCTCCCGGCAGGCGCGGTAGAAGTCCTTCCAGCCGTCGCGCTCGCGCACCACGGTCTCCAGGTACTCCTGCCAGATCACCCGGTCCGCCGCCGGGTCACGGACGACCGCGCCGAGGATGCCGGCCGCGACGTCCCCGGGACGCAGCACGCCGTCCCCGAAGTGGGCGGCGAGCGCCAGGCCGTTGGTGACGACGGAGATGGCCTCGGCGGTGGAGAGCGTCCCCGAGGGGGACTTGAGCTTGGTGCGGCCGTCGGTGGTGACGCCGTCGCGCAGTTCGCGGAAGACCGTGACGACACGGCGGATCTCGGCGAGGCCGTCGGGCGCGGGTGGCAGGTCCAGCGAGCGGCCCACCTGGTCGACGCGGCGGGAGACGATGTCGACCTCGGCCTCCGGTGTCGCGGGCAGCGGCAGGACGACGGTGTTGAACCGGCGGCGCAGCGCGCTCGACAGCTCGTTGACGCCCCGGTCCCGGTCGTTGGCGGTGGCGATGACGTTGAACCCGCGCACCGCCTGGACCTCCTGGCCCAGCTCGGGCAGCGGGAGGGTCTTCTCCGACAGGATCGTGATCAGCGAGTCCTGCACGTCGGCGGGGATGCGGGTCAGTTCCTCGATGCGGGCGGTCATGCCCTGGGACATGGCGCGCATCAGCGGGCTGGGCACCAGCGCGTCGCGGCTGGGCCCGTGGGCGAGCAGCTGCGCGTAGTTCCACCCGTAGCGGACGGCTTCCTCCGGAGTGCCCGCCGTGCCCTGGACGAGCAGCGTCGAGTCACCGCTGACGGCGGCCGCCAGATGCTCGGAGACCCATGTCTTGGCGGTGCCGGGGACGCCGAGAAGCAGCAGGGCCCGGTCGGTGGCGAGCGTGGTGACGGCCACCTCGACGAGGCGGCGCGGGCCCACGTACTTGGGCGTGATGACGGTCCCGTCGGGCAGGGTGCCGCCGAGGAGGTACAGGGCGACGGCCCAGGGCGACAGGCGCCAGCGCTCGGGCCTGGGGCGGTCGTCGGCCGCCGCGAGCGCCTTCAGCTCCTCGGCGAAGGCGTCCTCGGCATGCGGGCGCAGGGCCTCGCCGGTGCTTGCTTCGGTGGTTTCGGACACGGTCATGGATCCCCCTCCGGATCGGTCGCCAGGTCGGTCGGCCGGATGTGGTTCCACCGTGCACCATGGCACTGACAATCGGTCTTTGCACAGGTCAGGGCGATTGTCAGTGGGGCCACCTAACGTCGTTGGCATGCTGCTGACTGACGGGGGAGAACCCTTGGGCGCCGCTGCCTCGGCCGCGCGCTGGACGGTGGAGCAGGTACTGGCCCTGGCTCCTGACGACGCCTCACGCAAGGCGGGGAACAAGCTCGGTGCGGCCGGCTCCTGGTCGGACACCGGGTGGGACGTGACGGGTGCGGTCTGGGGGCTGTGCAAGGGGAGCGGAAGCAAGCCGTACCGGACGGTGGTGGACACCACCGGTCCCGCGTACAAGTGCAGTTGCCCCAGCCGGAAGTTTCCGTGCAAGCACGCGCTGGGCCTGTTGCTGCTCCGCGCCGCGGACGACGCGGCGGTGCCCGCCGGGTCGCCGCCGGACTGGGCCGAGGAGTGGCTGACCGGCCGCCGGGCCCGCGCGGAGGCGAAGGCGCGGCCCGCCGGAAGTGACGGTGCGGCGGGGCCCGCCGATCCGGAGGCGGCCCGCAAGCGGGCGGAGAAGCGCGCCGAGCGGATCGGCGGCGGGGCGAGGGAGTTGGAGCAGCGTCTGACGGACCTGCTGCGCGGCGGTCTCGCCTCGGCCGAGCAGGCCGGGTACGGGCTGTGGGAGGAGACGGCCGCGCGCATGGTCGACGCGCAGGCGCCCGGACTCGCGGGCCGCGTGAGGGAGTTGGGTGCCGTCCCGGCGTCGGGCCCCGGCTGGCCGATGCGGCTCCTGGAGGAGTGTGCGCTGTTGCATCTGCTGGACTCGGCGTGGCTGGGCCGCGACCGGCTGCCGCCCGCGCTGGCGGCCACGGTCCGCACCCGGGTGGGCCTGCCGGCCTCCCCGGAGGGACCGCCGGTCCGCGACCGCTGGCTGGTCCTCGCCCAGTACGACACCCCCGAGGGCAAGATCGTCACCCGCCGCATCTGGCTGTACGGCGAGGAGTCGGGCCGCACGGCCCTGCTGCTCTCCTTCGGCGCGGCCGGCCGCTCCCCCGCCCAGGCGCTGCCCGTGGGCGTCACCATCGACGCCGCGCTGACGCCCCACCCGGGGTCCGGGCAGCTGCGGGCCGAGCTGGGCGAACGGTTCGGGGTGCCGGTGCCCGCCGTCACGCCCCCGCCGGGGGTCACGGCCGCCGAGGCGATCGGCTCCTACGGGCGGGCGCTGGGCGACGATCCCTGGCTGGAGTCCTGGCCGGTGACGCTGCGCGACGTCATACCCGTGCCGTCCCCGGACGGCTGGCAACTGATCGACGCGGAGGCCGGGGAGGCCCTGCCGGTGACCCCTGCCGCGCTGAACCGGCCGGCGCTCTGGAAGCTCGTCGCCGTCTCGGGCGGCGAGCCGGTCACCGTCTTCGGCGAGTGCGGGCACCGGGGGTTCGACCCCTTGGCGGCGTGGCCGTCGGCGGCGGTCGCGGCCCACGCGGGCACGTCCGCGTCCGCCGTCTCCGCCGCGTCCGCCGGCATCGAGACCGTCGCGCTCATCTGACTCCGTAGTCCGGCTCCGAAGGAGGGGCGATGTCCCGTACGACCACACCACCCGCCACCCCGACAGCCGCCCCGCCCATGGCGGCGGGCGCGGCACCCGCGCACGGCGGGCTCACGGACGCGCTCGCGGCCACGCCGTGGGAAGAACTCGTCACCTCGGCCCTGCTGGGCACGGACCGCCGCCCGCCCGAGGGCGCTTCCGGCACCGGCCCGGACGGCGCGGCCGCCGCCCTGCTGGACGCCGCCGCGCTGCACACCGTGCGGCGGCGCGCGGGGCTGCTGCCCGCCGCCGCGTCCCCGCCCCCCGCACCGGCGCCCGACGATCCCCGGCCGCCCCTTCCGGAGGCCGCCCGTGGCCGGCTGGCCCAGCTCCTCGCTGACCGGGCGGCTGGTTCCGGCGGCCGGCGGGGCACGGCTCCGGACCTCACGGAGCTGATCCCGCAGTGGCTGGCCACCGCCAACGTCCACGGCTACCGGGCGCCGGACTCCGCCCTGCCCTCGCTGCTCGACGCGGCCCGGGCCCGGACCGATCTGCGCCCGCAGACCCTGGAGTTCGCGGGGCCGCGCGGCCTGTGGCTGGCCGGGCTGAACCCGGAGTGGAAGTTCGCGCTGCGCGGTGCTTCCGGGTCCGCTCTACTGCCGTCGCCGGACGATTCGGAGGCGGTTCAACGGCTGTGGGAGGAGGGCCTGTTCGCTGAGCGGATCGCGCTGCTCGGGGCCGTACGGGCACGGGACGCGGACGCCGCCCGGGCGCTGCTGGCCGCCACCTGGAAGACGGAACGGGCCGAGGACCGGCTGATGTTCGTGGACTCGTTGCGTACCGGGCTGTCCGCCGACGACGAGGAGTTCCTGGAGCGGGCGCTCGCCGACCGCAGCCGCAATGTCCGGGCGACGGCGGCCGAGTTGCTGTCCGCGCTGCCCGGTTCGGCGCTCGCCCGCCGGATGGCTGACCGCGCGCTGTCCTGCGTGAGCCCCGGCCTCACCGGGGACGAGCCGTTCGTCGCGGTGGAGGCGCCGCACGAGTGCGACGAGGGGATGCAGCGGGACGGCGTGGTGGCGCTCCCGCCGTCCGGCCGGGGCGAACGGTCCTGGTGGCTGGGCCAGTTGGTGGAGGCGTCGCCGCTCTCCGTCTGGCCGGCGCGGTTCGGCGGGCGCGGCGCGGCGGAGATCGTGGCGCTGCCGGTGGCGGACGGCTGGGGCGAGGAGCTGCACGCGGCGTGGTGCCGGGCGGCCGTGCGGCAGCGGGATGCCGCATGGGCGCGGGCGCTGCTCGGCCCGCCGTCGACACCCCCGTCGAACGGCCCCGGTACGGCCTCGCTCGCCGAGCGGGCGAAGCTCCTGGCCGTGCTGCCTCCGGCGGAACGGGCGTCCTGGGTGGCCGACTTCATCGCCGCGCACGGCTTGTCGGAGGCGTTCCAGCTGCTGGGCGTGTGCCCGGTCCCGTGGGACCGGCCGCTCGGGCGGGCCGTGGTGGACGCCCTCGACATAGCCAGGGACGCGGGCAGCTACCCGTGGAGCTTCAGCGGTGTCATGGGCCTCGCCGAACGCTGCCTCGACCCGTCGGAGGCGGACCGCCTGGAGGTCCTGACCACCACCCCGGCCGAACCGGCGGACGCCTCCCCCGGCGCGAACGGCTACTGGTCCGAGGCGTTCCAGCGCCTGGTCTCCACGCTGCGCCTACGCGCCACGATGGACAGCGAGCTGTCCGGGTCCCCGGAGCGCTGAGCCACCGGTCCGGTGCCGCGCCCGCCGGACCACGCGCCGGCTTGGCCGGCGAGCGCGCGGCCGGCTCGCCCCGGGGGTTCGATGGCGTACCGACGCGGCCCGGCCCCTCAGGGGCACCCCGGGCGTGAACCTCGCGCGCCCGAGCGCGTGCTTCACCGGGGCACCATCAGGCGACCGGCGCTCCGGCGCGCGAAGCGCTCGGGCCCGGCGCGGCCCGGAAGCCGCCCGGCAGCCCGGTGGGACGCCCGACCCGCCCGGCTGGACGCCCCCCGCCCGCCGGGCACAGGCCCGACGCCGCCCGGAAGCCGCAGAACCGACCCGCAAGACGGCCCGCCCCACCGGCACAGGAGCGACAGCGCCCGGAGCCGCACGCTCGCCCCGCGAGACGCCCCGGTTCTGGCAGGCACCCGGTGCCCCGCGACCATCGCGGAAATCCCCGGCCCCCGGGCCGGCTACGCCTCGGCCGGGGTGCGGACGTTCGCGTTGACCCAGTCCACGATCGCCGTCGTCGTCGCGCCGGGGGTGAAGATCTCCGCGACGCCCTGTTCCTTCAGGGGGGCGATGTCCGCCTCCGGGATGATGCCGCCGCCGAAGACCTTGATGTCCTCCGCCTCGCGCTCCTTCAGGAGTGCGATCACCTTGGCGAAGAGCGTGTTGTGCGCGCCGGAGAGGATCGAGAGGCCGATCGCGTCGGCGTCCTCCTGGATCGCGGTGTCGACGATCTGCTCGGGCGTCTGGTGCAGCCCCGTGTAGATGACCTCCATGCCGGCGTCGCGCAGCGCCCGCGCGATGACCTTCGCCCCTCGGTCGTGGCCGTCGAGGCCCGGCTTCGCCACCACTACACGGATCGGACCGGTCACACCCATCTCTGCCTCCACCTGCGTCTCCCGTGCCTGAAGGGCCGGGGATGTGAACGAACGTTATCCACAGCATCCCGCAAGCCGCAGTTTCGCGGTGAGCCGGGAGGGGGAAATCACACATGGGACATTGTTCACGGGCACCGGTCCCAGGGCCCGCGGCGGTTTCGCCGTGTGGGACCGGGCGCCCGGGGAGCCGCATCGGGTCGCCGTATCACCGCGCCGTCAGCCGCACGGCACGGTGGTACGGGCCTCCGTCCGACACGGACACCGTCCGCAGGGACCTGCGACGCGGCGCCCCGCCCGGGCAGACCGGAGCCCCGGGCCACCGGAGCAGGAGGCCGATCATGAAGACCCCCAGCCTGCCGTTCCCCTCTCCACCGACCGCGCTGCTCAGAGCGACCGCACTGGAACTCGTGGTGCTCGCCGGGCACGCCCTGCTGTATCCGACCGGGATCACCGGCGAACGGCGCCCGGGCCGGACCCCGGCCGCCCGGTGCGCCCCGGCCGCCGAGGGCGTCCGCACGGACATCCCGCCCGCCGACGGCACCGAACGGCCACCCGTCGTCTTTCTTCACGGTTTCATCGACAACCGCTCGGTCTTCGTCCTGCTGCGCCGCTCGCTGGCCCGGCACGGCTGGCGTCACCTGGAGTCGCTCAACTACTCCCCGCTGACCAGCGACATCCGTACGGCCGCCGAGCTGCTGGACCGGCACATCGAGGAGATCTGCACCCGCACAGGCCACCACCGGGTCGACATCGTGGGCCACAGCCTCGGCGGGCTCATCGCCCGCTACTACGTGCAGCGACTGGCCGGTGACCACCGGGTCCGCACCCTGGTCACGCTGGGTACGCCGCACGCCGGTACGGCCGTCGCCCCGCTGGCCGGCGCACTGCCCATCGTGCGCCAGATGCGCAAGGGGTCGGCCCCCATCGAGGAGCTGCGGCTGCCCGCGCCCGGCTGCCGCACCCGGTTCGTCAGCTTCTGGAGCGAACTCGACCGGGTGATCGTGCCGGCGGAGGCGGCCTGCGTCGACCACCCGGACCTCGACGCGGTCAACGTACGCGTCACCGGCATCGGGCACCTCGCACTGCCGGTGCACCCGGCGGTGGCGGCCGCCGTACGCCAGGCGCTGGACACGCCTGACACCGCCCCGGGGGCCGCAGGAGCCACCGGCCCGGCATCCGTCGCCTGAATTCGAACAGGTTTCGAACGTAGAGCCAAGGGTCTGTGCGGGCTCCGTCGAAAGACGGCCGATTGCCCAATTTCTCGAGCCCGGCGGCGCCGTCGAAGATTGTCGACGGCGGATACCGCCGGGTACAGTCGCGGCCACTGCTTAGCCCCGGGGTCCCCACGCCCCGGACGGGTCCTGCTGCCGAGGCGAGAGAGAAGTTGGTGAACGACCAGCACCCCCACGCCGCCGGGTATGCCGGATACGACGGTCACTCCACGCGCAGCTTCGACAGTGACCCGCTCTTCGGCTCCCTCCCCGGCACCTACGACGCCTCGTACGACACCACCGGCGGCTACGGCATTCCGTACACCGACGGACAGGCCGACCACACCGGCTCGTACGACGCCACCCAGTGGGACACGGGCGCGCACCACACCTTCGGGACCGGCCAGTACGACGCCTACCCCGCGTACGCCGACCAGACACAGCAGCATCCGCAGTGCGACGGAATGCCGCAGTACGACACCGCCACGACCTGGCTGCCGACGGAGGGCTACGCCCCCGGCATCCCGTCCCAGGGCGGCGCACCCGACACCTCCGGCCAGTGGGACACCACCACCTGGACCACCGCGACCGCGTGGCCCGCCGACGACACGGCCTCGTACGACACCGGCGTGTACGACGCCACCGCCTGGAACACCGGCGCCACGCCCGGGCACGAAGAGCAAAATGTGCAAAGCCCGGCCGCCTCGAACGAAGCCGAACAGTCGGCACCCTCGGAGTCGTACGAAAGCTACGAGGCCTACGACCACACCGGCTCCTACGACTACGACCCGTACGAGCCCTACCGCACCGCCGATGAGAGCGGTGACGGGACCGGCGGTCATCCCGTGCCGGTCGACGAAGCCGACGCCGAGGACACCGAGCACCCCGCTCTCGCCCCGGCCGGGACCCGCCGCGACGCGGCCCGGCCCGCCGCCCGCACCGGGGGCCGCAGCCGCAGGCGCACCCCCGCGAAGCGCTCCGCGCTTCTCACCGTCGCCGTTCCGTCCGCCTGCGTGATGAGCGTGGCGGGGATCGCCGCCGCCTCCGTGAGCGGCATGGGCGGGGGCGAGACGAAGAAGGACGCGACCACCACCATGGCCGCCGCCGACCCCGGCACGGTCAAGCCGGTCGCGGCCAACAACGCGCTGGACACCCAGCTCGCCAACCTCAGCGCCGACGCGGAGAACTTCGCGGACCGCGCGAGCCGCACCCAGGAACGCATCGACCTGAAGGCGCGGCAGGCGGCCGAGAAGAAGAAGCGCGCGGAGGAGGCCGCCCGCAAGGAGGCCCTGCGCCCCAAGTTCGTGCTGCCGGTCAAGCAGCACGGGCTGAGCGCGTACTTCGGCCAGGCGGGCGTGAACTGGATGTCCGTGCACACGGGCATCGACTTCCCGGTCCAGTACGGCACCCCGGTGATGGCGGCGACGGACGGCACGGTCCGCACGCAGTACAACAGCGCCTACGGCAACATGGCGATCGTGACCATGGCCGACGGCACGGAGACCTGGTACTGCCACCTCAGCAGCACCCGTATCCGCTCGGGCCAGGTCAAGGCCGGCGACGTCATCGCGTACTCGGGGAACTCCGGCAACTCGACCGGTCCGCACATGCACTTCGAGGTGCGGCCCGGTGGAGGCGCGGCGATCGACCCGCTGCCCTGGCTGCGCAGCCACGGAATCGATCCGACCTGAACGCGTAACGGACCGCCGTGACGGACCGCCGTGACAGACCGTCGTAACGGCCGGGGGCCTCGGGGCTCCGGCCGTTACGCGTGTCCCGGGACCTGCGGTCTCAGAGCTTCTGCACCGGCGCGTACCGCAGGAGCAGCTTCTTCGGGCGGTCGTCGCCGAAGTCGACCGTGGCCTTGGCCTGGTCGCCGACGCCCTCGACCGCCGTCACCGTGCCGAGGCCGAACTGGTCGTGCGTGACCCGGTCGCCGGCGACCAGTGTGATCGTCGGCTTGTCGGAGGTCCGCCGGGTCGCGAAGCCCGAGGGCCCGGAGCGGGCACGCGAGGCGGAGAGCGACGAGGTGATCCCCGAGGTGGGGCCCGCCGGGGCGGCCATCGGGCCCTTGCGCTTCCAGTCCAGGTGCTGGTCCGGGATCTCCTCCAGGAACCGCGACGGCGGGTTGTACGAGGGCTGGCCCCAGGCGCTGCGCATGGCGGCCCGGGTCAGATAGAGGCGCTCGCGGGCGCGGGTGATGCCGACGTACGCGAGGCGGCGCTCCTCCTCCAGCTCCTTGACCTGGCCGAGCGCCCGCATGTGCGGGAAGACGCCGTCCTCCATGCCGGTCAGGAAGACGACGGGGAATTCGAGGCCCTTCGCGGTGTGCAGGGTCATCAGCGTGATGACGCCGGAGCCGTCGGTGTCCTCGTCGGGGATCTGGTCGGAGTCGGCGACGAGCGCGACCTGCTCCAGGAACTCCGCGAGCGTGCCCGCGCCCTCCTCCTCGCCCCGGTCCTGCTCGAATTCGAGGGCGACGGCGGCGAGCTCCTGGAGGTTCTCGATACGGGTCTCGTCCTGCGGGTCGGTGGACGCCTGGAGCTCGGCGAGGTAGCCCGTACGCTCCAGAACCGCTTCCAGCACCACGGCGGGGCCGGCGCCGGACTCGACGACCGTGCGCAGCTCCTCCATCAGCGTGTTGAACCGCTTCACGGCGTTGGCGGAGCGGGCGGCCATGCCGTACGCCTCGTCGACGCGGCGCAGCGCCTGCGGGAAGGTGATCTTCTCGCGCAGCGAGAGGGCGTCGATCATCGCCTCGGCGCGGTCGCCGATGCCGCGCTTGGGGACGTTGAGGATGCGGCGGAGCGGGACGGTGTCCTCGGGGTTGGCGAGGACCCGCAGGTAGGCCAGGACGTCCCGGACCTCCTTGCGCTCGTAGAAGCGCACCCCGCCGACGACCTTGTACGGCAGGCCGACGCGGATGAAGATCTCCTCGAAGACACGGGATTGCGCGTTCGTCCGGTAGAAGACGGCGACGTCACCGGCCTTGGCGTCGCCCGCGTCGGTGAGGCGGTCGATCTCCTCGGCGACGAACTGCGCCTCGTCGTGCTCGGTGTCCGCGACGTAGCCCGTGATGCGGGCGCCGGTGCCGGCGTTGGTCCAGAGGTTCTTCGGGCGGCGGCTCTCGTTGCGCTCGATGACCGCGTTGGCGGCGGACAGGATCGTCTGGGTGGAGCGGTAGTTCTGCTCCAGCAGGATCGTCGTCGCGTCCGGGTAGTCCTCCTCGAACTGGAGGATGTTGCGGATGGTCGCGCCCCGGAAGGCGTAGATCGACTGGTCCGCGTCACCCACGACGCACAGCTCGGCGGGCGCGTCCTCGGGACCGGCCGGGCCGACCAGCTCCCGTACCAGGGTGTACTGGGCGTGGTTGGTGTCCTGGTACTCGTCGACCAGGACGTGCCGGAAGCGGCGGCGGTAGTGCTCGGCGACGTCCGGGAAGGCCTGGAGCAGGTGGACCGTCGTCATGATGATGTCGTCGAAGTCCAGCGCGTTGGCCTCGCGCAGCCGGGCCTGGTACATCGCGTACGCCTGGGCGAGCGTCTTCTCGAAGCCGTCGGAAGCCTGGCCGGCGAAGGTCTCCTCGTCGATGAGCTCGTTCTTGAGGTTGGAGACCTTGGCGGTGAAGGACTTCGGCGGGTAGCGCTTGGGGTCCAGCTCCAGGTCGCGGCAGACCAGGGCCATGAGGCGCTTGGTGTCGGCCGCGTCGTAGATCGAGAACGAGGACGTGAAGCCGAGCTTCTTCGACTCGCGGCGCAGGATGCGGACACAGGCGCTGTGGAAGGTCATGACCCACATGGCGTTGGCCCGGGGCCCGACCAGCTGCTCGACGCGCTCCTTCATCTCGCCGGCGGCCTTGTTGGTGAAGGTGATCGCCAGGATCTGACCGGGGTGCACGCCCCGCTCGGCCAGCAGGTGGGCGATGCGGTGGGTGAGCACCCGGGTCTTGCCGGAGCCGGCGCCGGCGACGATGAGCAGGGGCGACCCGGCGTGCACGACGGCGGCGCGCTGCTCGGTGTTCAGCCCGTCGAGCAGCGCCTCGGGGTCGATGACCGGGCGGTGCGCGCCGTCGCGGTAGTACGCGTCGCGGGACGGCGGGGGCCCGTCGAACACGCCCGCGAAAAGGTCCTCCGGCACCGCTTCGGGTGCGGAGTCCTCGGGGGGCGGCGGAGGCCCTTCCTCCTCGTTCTGGAGGCCGGCCAGGAAACTGTCGTCAAAGAGGCTGCTCATCGCTGTCCGAGTCTAAGGCGCCCGACTGACACTCGACCCCCGTCCGAAAAGGTCACGGAAATGTATCGGGCATATCGAACACCAACCTTCACAGCGGCCCCATGAGTTGGCTAGCGTGCACGTTCGGACGGCCCGTACCCCCAGAGGCGACCCACGCCGAACGTGCCTCCACGCCGAATCCGGGCCCGCCCGGAACCGGGGACCCACACGCATCACCGGGGTGAATCGGTCCTTCCCCACTGGACCGTAGGGCAGCCTTCCGTTCCGCCCGAACCCGACAGCTAACCCGGTAGGCGGTCCACGGAAGGAGATGCCGGCCTTGGCGTCGCATCGCAAACCGCGCACCCGGGTGCGCGCCACCGCCCCCGCCGTCGGGCTCACCTCGGCCGCGCTGGCCTCGGTGACCCTGCTGTCCTCGCAGAGCGCGATGGCCGCGCCCACGCCCAAGCCGAGCATCGAGGAAGTCCAGAAGAGGGTCGACGACCTCTACCGGCAGGCGGGCACCGCGACCCAGAAGTACAACCAGGCCAAGGAGGCCACGGACAAGCAGAAGAACAAGGTCGACGCGCTGCTGGACGACGTGGCCGAGCGCACCGCGAAGGTGAACGACGCCCGCAGGACGCTGGGCAACTACGCCGCCGCCCAGTACCGCGACGGCTCCCTCGCGCCGACGGCGACCTTCTTCCTGGCCGACGACCCGCAGTCGTTCTTCGACCAGACCCACCTCATGGACCGGATGGCCGAGCGCCAGCAGCAGGCGGTCACCGAGTTCCGTACGCAGCAGACGAAGGCGTCGAAGCAGCGGGCCGAGGCCGTGAAGAGCCTGGAGACCCTCACCGAGTCGCAGACCGCGCTGCGCACCAGCAAGCAGAACGTCCAGACGAAGCTGACCGAGGCCCGGACGCTGCTGTCGAAGCTGACCGCCGAGGAGAAGGCGCGCCTGGCGGAGCTGGAGCGCAAGAAGGAGGCGGAGGCCGAGCGCAAGGCGGAGGAGCTGGCGAAGAAGCAGGCCGCCGCCAAGAAGGAGGCCGAGCGCAAGGCGAAGGAGGCGGGCGGCAGCGGTACGGAGGCGGGCTCGGGGTCGGGTTCCGGCTCGGGGTCGGGTTCGGGTTCCGACAGCAGCGCCTCGACGAAGGCGGAGAAGGTCCTCGCGTTCGCCCGCGCCCAGATCGGCAAGCCGTACGTCTGGGGGGCGACCGGTCCCGCTTCGTACGACTGCTCGGGGCTGACGCAGGCGGCCTGGAAGGCGGCGGGTGTCGACATCCCGCGCACCACCTGGGACCAGGTGAACGTCGGAACGCGGATCGCCACGGACGATCTGCAACCCGGTGACCTGGTGTTCTTCTACGACGACATCAGCCACGTCGGGATCTACAAGGGCGACGGGATGATGATCCACGCGCCGAAGCCCGGGGCGAACGTGCGCGAGGAGTCGATCTACTACATGCCGATCTACGGGAGCGTGCGCCCGGCCTGAACCGGCGAAGGGGGCCGGTGGCCTGACCGGCGAAGGGGGCCGGTGGCGTGACCGGCGAAGGGGGCCGGTGGCGTGACCGGCGAAGGGGGCCGGCCCGGGCGGGCCGGCCCCTTTTCTTCGAGGCGCGTCCGTCTCTTTCGCGGCCTGTCTCTCAGGTCCAGAGCGTGGCGATGAAGATGTTGGCGAGTGTCAGGGCGCCGACCGCCGCGAACAGGCCCTTCTCGACCTTCTCCTCGTCCCGCTTGACGTAGACGAGCCCGAGGATGACGACCAGGATCAGCAGCTTGATCCCGATCTTGACGTTGTTCACGGGGTGGTCGTCGGCCTGGTCGAGGCCGACGAGAGCGACTCCGGTGACCAGCATGGTCAGCGCGCCGTGCAGCATGCCGGGGACGAACCGGGCGGTGCCGGCCTTCATCGCCTTCATCTGGCCGAGGAAGCCGCCGAGCAGGGCGGCGATGCCGATGATGTGCAGGGCGACGACGAAATCGATGAGTACGCGCATGGTTCCGCACCCTAGCCCCGGGGGTTCCGGCCCCTTGCGGGCAGGGTGGGCCCCTACGGGCCGCTTGAATGATGAATGCACTATTTGCCGGTATCTGCGGCTATTTTTCCTGTCGCTCACGCGTCACACACGGTCGTTCAGCGACAATGCCACGCCAAGAGTGGGCAATAACCGCCATAACGACACCTTCCCGTGACCTGGGATTAGCGTCCCTTCCCGGTGGCCGGCCCAGGCGCCGTCCTCTCCGGACCACCGAACCAGCCCGCCGGTAGACCCCGCCGGGCAGTCGCACGGAAGGACGCCCGCCCTCGTGGCAGCGCATCGCAAACCCAGGCAGCGCCTCTCCACCGGCTCCGCGGCCCGCACCGCGGCGACCCTCGCCTTCGCCGGGGCCGCGACCGCCGCCGTGCTGCCGGGGGCCGCGCACGCCGACCCCGCGCCGACCGCCGCGCAGGTCAAGGCGCAGGTGGACCGGCTGTACCGGGAGGCGGAGACCGCCACCGAGAAGTACAACGGCGCGAAGACCGAGGCGGCCGCCGCGGCCAAGTCGGTGGACGCCCTGCGCGACGAGGCCGCCCGCAGGACCGAGCGCCTCAACGCCGCCCGCGACGTGCTCGGCGCGTACGCCGCCGCGCAGTACCGTTCCGGCGGGCTGGACCCGTCCGTTCAGCTGGCGCTCTCCTCCGACCCCGACCAGTACCTGCGCCGCGCCACCTACGCCGAGCAGGCCGGGGAGCGCCGCGCGACCGAGGTGCGCACGGTGCGGCGCCAGGTCGCGGAGATCGCCCAGGTACGCGCCGAGGCGGCCGGGAAGCTGACCGAGCTGGCCGCCAAGCAGGCCGACCTCAAGAAGCACCGGGCGACCGTCCAAGCCAAGCTGGCCGAGGCCCGCCGCCTGCTCGCCCGCCTCACCCCGGCCGAACGGGCCGCCTACGACGCGTCCGAGGACGGTCGCGGCACCGGCCACGCCGACCGCAGCGCCCCACGTTCCACCGTCGCCGCGCCGAACCCACGCGCCGCCCAGGCCGTCGCCTTCGCGTACGGCGCCCTGGGCAAGCCGTACGTCTGGGGCGCCACCGGGCCCGACTCCTTCGACTGCTCCGGCCTCACCCAGGCCGCCTGGCGCTCCGCAGGCGTCTCGCTCCCGCGGACCACGTACACCCAGATCAACGCGGGCCAGCGGGTACCCCGGTCCCAACTGGCCCCGGGAGATCTCGTGTTCTTCTACTCGGGCGTCAGCCATGTCGGCCTGTACATCGGGAACGGGAAGATGATCCACGCCCCGCGCCCCGGAGCGCCGGTCCGTGTCGCGCCGATCGACGAAATGCCTTTCGCGGGGGCGGCCCGGGTGGCATAGGCTCCGGCCTCCGAGCCCCGGACCCGACCGCGCGAAGGACACCCGCACATGCCGATGGACGCCGACGTCCAGACCCATGCCCGTACGCTCACACTGCGCTCCCCGGACCACGTCCGGGTCGGGCCGTTCGTGATCCGCTACAACCCGAACTGGTCGCTGAAGTACGCCAACTACGCGATCCCGGACCGGGACGCCGAGCCGACGCCCGCCGAACTCGACGCGCTCGTAGCGGCGTTCCGCGAGCGGGACCGGATGCCCCGCCTGGAGTTCCTGCCCGGCTGGGCGCCCGCCGTCGAACCGGCGCTCCTCGCCGCCGGGTTCACCGTCGAGAACCGCGCCCCCATCCTCGCCTGCGCCCCCGGCGACCTGGTGGACCCGAAGCCGGTCGCGGACCTGGTCATGGCCGAGCCCGCGACCGACGCGGAGTGCGCGGCCGCCGCGCTCGTCCAGCACCTCGGGTACGGCGGGGAGGGAGAGCCCGAGGACGGCACGGCCGAGTGGCTGCGCAACGCGGTGGCCGGCGGCGGGGTCGCCGCGCTCGCGACGGTCGGCGGCATACCGGCGGGCGCGGGCGGCTGCTCGGTCCCGGTGGACGGGCTCAGCGAGCTCGCCGGTCTCGCGGTCGGCGCGGACTTCCGCCGCCGGGGCATCGGGGCCGCGCTCTCCGCCCACCTGACGCGCACCGCGTTCGAGCGGGACTGCCGGGTGGTCTGGCTGGAGCCGGGCGACGCCGACGTGGAACGGATCTACGCGTCCATCGGCTACAGCCGGGTCGGCGAGAAGCTGAACATCTCGCTGGACCCGGCCTGATCCGGGCGGAAGGCCTCAGACGAGCCTGCGGGCGGTCGCCCAGCGGGTCAGTTCGTGGCGGTTGGAGAGCTGGAGCTTGCGCAGCACCGCCGAGACGTGGGACTCAACGGTCTTCACCGAGATGAACAACTGCTTGGCGATCTCCTTGTACGCGTACCCCCGGGCGATCAGCCGGAGCACTTCGCGCTCGCGCTGGGTCAGCCGGTCGAGGTCCTCGTCGACCGGGGGCGCGTCCGTGGAGGCGAAGGCGTCGAGAACGAAGCCGGCCAGGCGGGGCGAGAACACCGCGTCGCCGTCCTGGACCCGGAAGACCGAGTCGACCAGGTCGGTGCCGGTGATCGTCTTGGTGACGTAGCCCCGGGCGCCGCCGCGGATGACCCCGATGACGTCCTCCGCGGCGTCCGAGACGGACAGCGCGAGGAAGCGCACCGGGTTCTCCGCAGCGCCCATCAGGGACGCGCAGCGGCGGAGCACCTCGACACCGCCGCCGCCGGGGAGGTGGACGTCGAGGAGGACGACCTCGGGGCGGGTCGCCGTGATGACGGTGACCGCCTGGTCCACGTCGGCCGCCTCGCCGACGACCTCGACGCCGGTCTCCTCGGTGCGGCCGATCTCGGCCTGGACGCCGGTGCGGAACATCCGGTGGTCGTCGACCAGCACGACTCGTACCCGGCGCTCCGGGCCCTCGTGGCCCCCGGTCGCCTCACTGGTCCCGTTCATCGCTCGTCCTCTCCATCTCAAGCTCGACCTCGGTGCCCCCGCCGGGCACCGAACGCAGCCGGGCCGTACCGCCGTTGCGCTGCATCCGGCCGATGATCGATTCTCGTACGCCCATTCTGTCCCCCGGTACGGAGTCCAGGTCGAATCCCGGGCCCCGGTCGCGCACGGAGACGAAGACCGTCCGGCCCTCGACCTCCGCGTAGACCTGGACGGCGCCGCCCTCGCCACCGTACTTCGCGGCGTTGACCATCGCCTCGCGCGCGGCCTGCATCTGCGCGGCCAGCTTCTCGTCGAGCGGGCAGTCGCCGACGACGACGACCTCCAGCGGGACGCCGTGCTTGTCCTCGACCTCGGCGGCGGCCCGTTTGACGGCCTCGGCCAAGGTCTCCGGCTCGTCGTCCTCGTCCTTGCCGGTGCCCTCGGGGTTGTACAGCCAGTTGCGCAGCTCGCGCTCCTGGGCGCGGGCCAGCCGCCGGACCTCGCCGGCGTCGTCGGCGTTGCGCTGGATCAGGGTGAGGGTGTGCAGCACGGAGTCGTGGACGTGGGCGGCGACCTCGGCGCGCTCCTGGGCCCGGATGCGCATGAGCCGTTCCTCGGAGAGGTCCTGGGTCATGCGGACCAGGTAGGGGCCGGCGAGGAGGGCGATGCCGGTGAGCACGGCGATGGCGGCGGTGAGGACGTTGCCCAGCTGGGCGGCGGAGCCGCGTACGACCATGAAGACGGCGAGCCCGAGGCCGACGAGGGCGACTCCGGCGAGGGCCCGGGCCAGCTGGAGGACGCGGCGGCGGCGGCCGACCTCCATCCAGCGGGCGCGGCGGGCGTTGTCCGCCTGGCGCCAGACGAGGACGGAGCCGGCGCCGATGAGGAGGCTGGGCCAGATGTAGCGGTCGGCCTTGCTGCCCATGTCGACGTTGCCGACGAAGACGGCGGCGCCGAAGAGCAGCGCGATGAGGGCGAAGACCTGGCCCTTGTCGGGCTTGCGCAGCCTTCGGGTGCCGTCGGGGGCGGTCTCGAAGACGGACCTCGGCCCCTCCACGCCGCCGACACCGAGCGGGACCACGATCCAGAACACCGCGTACAGCAGGGCGCCCAGGCCGTCCGCGAAGAACAGGCCGAGGAAGACGAACCGGAGCCAGGCGACCGGCAGGCCGAGGTGCCCGGCGAGCCCGCGCGCCACTCCGCCCAGCAGCCGGCCGTCCGCGCTGCGGTAGAGCTTGCGCAGCGGGGGCTCCTCCGGGTCGGGGGCTTGAGAGCTTGCGGCTCGGGCGGTGGCGGCTGGCATGGACCGATCGTCACATGCGCGCCCGTGCGGGGGCATCAGGGTCGGCCCCCAGTTCGACCCTGAAACCCCCAGGGCGGTGTGGGGGGCGGAAGGGCGGAACGGGCTTTCGCGTCCCTGAGGCCGGGGCGGACCAATATCAGGGACCGGCCAGGGTCGGGGCGGGTGCCGGAGGGGCGCGGGGGCCGTCACCATGGAGTTATGACCGTTCCTCAGGACGCGCCACCCGCCGCGCCTCCCCCGCCCCCCGCTCCGCGCCTGCACCGCAGCCCGCGGCACAAGGTGGTGGCCGGGGTGTGCGGCGGGATGGGCCGGTACTGCGACGTCGATCCGGTGATCTTCCGGATCGTGCTCGGAGTGCTGTCGGTGACCGGCGGCTTCGGGCTGATCTTCTACGGCTTCGCCTGGCTGCTGATACCGGTGGAGGGCGAGGACGAGAACGAGGCACGCCGGCTGCTATCGGGGCGCGTCGAGCTGGCATCGCTGAGCGCGGTGCTGTGCGCGCTGATCGGCTGCGGTCTGTTCCTGTCGATGCTGGGCAACGGCGGCACGCTCGCCTTCTCCGCCATGCTGTCGGTCGCGGTCCTCGGCTTCTCCATGTGGACGCAGGCGCGCAAGAGAGCCGATCCCGAGGACCCGCTGCACCATGCGGCCGCGCAGGCCGCGTCGGACGCCCCGCCGGAGGTCATGGCGCCGCCGACGCTGTCGTGGCCTTCCTGGTGGCGCGACCCGATCATCAAGGACGGGTCGACGGGCAAGGTGGCGATCGGCTATCTGTGGGGGCCGCCGGACGCGACGGTCAGCGGGGAGCCGCTCGGGGCGACACCCGACGCACCGTTCCGCCCGCCGCCGCCCCGGTCCCGGGAGGTGCGCGGCCCGCGGTCCATAGCCGGCCCGGCGTTCCTGGCCGCCCTGCTGGCGGGCGGCCTCGGCACGGGGCTGAGCTGGGACTCGCAGCCGCTCGGGACGAGCCTGGAGATCGGGCTCGCCGCCGCGCTGGCGGTGTTCGGCCTCGCGATGCTGGTCAGCGCGTTCGTCGGGAGGACCGGTTTCGGCACGCTGCTGATGGCGATGACCACGGCCGGGCTGCTGGCGGGTGCCGCGACGCTGCCCAAGGACATCAGCACCCACTGGGTGCGCGAGGAGTGGCGCCCGGCGTCCGTCGCCGCGGTCCAGCCGCGCTACGCGGTCGGCTCCGGGCAGGCCGAGCTGGACCTCACCCGGATCACGGTGCCGAAGGGCGACACCGTGCGGACCCGGGTCGAGGCCCGGGCGGGCCGGGTGCTGGTGCACGTCCCGCCGGAGGTCACCGTCCGGGTGCACGCGCGGACCCGGGTCGGCGCGCTCGTGCTGGTGGACGGGCATCGCAAGGGTGATCTGGACATCCGCGCCTCGCAGGACGAGCGCCGGACGCTGTCGCCGGCCGAGGGCAGTACCCCGGGCGGCACGATCGAACTCGATCTGGAAGTGGACTACGGACAGGTGGAGGTCAACCGTGCCGCGTCATGAGTTCCGGCCCGGGCGGGCTGTGACGGGTCTGGTGATGCTGGCCCTGGCCGGCGGGTACGCGGCGGACGCGGCGGGCGCCTGGGACGCCTCGCCGCAGTTCTTCATCGCCCTGTTCTGCGGCGGTCTGTGGACCGCCGCCTGGGTCACCTGGATCGGCTACCGGATCCGTCGCCGGCGCGCCGCGAGGAGCGCGTCGAGGGAGAGCGAGGCGCCGCCGCCCAGCAGCAGCGGGAGCCACGCCATGAGATAGATCAGGTCGTTGCCGAGGTAGTACGGGGAGACCTGCCAGCTGACGGTCAGCCAGAGGCTCAGCGAGATCAGGGCGCCGCCGAGCGCGGCGATCCGGGTCCACAGGCCGAGGAGGGTGCCGATGCCGACGGCCAGCTCGCCGAGGGCGATGGCGTACCCGAAGCCGGACGGGCTGTTGAGCGCCAGGTCGACGAGGCCGGGGATCGCGGCGGAGTCGCGGACGGCGTGCATCTGCTCGCCGATCGATCCGGGGCCCGAGGCGTGGAAGAAGGCGCTGTCGGTGAGCTTGTCGAGTCCCGCGTAGAGGAAGGTGACGCCGAGGAAGATCCGCAGCGGCAGCAGGGCGTGCTCCCGCCCCAGGTCCCGCAGGCTCCTGGCCTCGCCGAGGCCCCGCCCGTTACCGCCGCCGTACCCGTACATGCTGCTCCCGCCTTCCGCGGCCGTGCCTTGTCGTGACATGCCCTGCCGTGACGCGGCCCGCCGTAACGGCCGTGACGACCGTGCCCAGCCGTGACGTGCCGTGCCGTCGTGCGGCCGCCCGGCCGTTGTCACCGGACCGTGTGGCCCGTCACCCGACCTTACGTACGAACGCGGCGGAAGGAACCGGCGCGGTCGGGTTCACAGGAAAGGAGGCACCCGCATGGTCCGGGTTCGCGGGGAGGGGGCTCGGCATGGCTGGCCCGCGCGGCGGGGGGGGCTCGGCGTGCCTGGCCCGCGCGGCGGGGGGGCTCGGCGTGCCTGGCCCGCGCGGCGGGGGGCTCGGCGTGCCTGGCCCGCGCGGCGCGGGGGGCTCGGCGTGCCTGGCCCGCGCGGCGCGGGGCTCGGCGTGCCCGACCCGCGCGGCGCGGGGTGTCACCGCGGACCCCCTGCCGATCGACACGGCCGGCCGGCTCGGGGCGTGCCCCGTCAGTCGGTACCGTGCCCCCTCAGTCGGTACCGTGCCCCCTCAGTCGGCGGCGTGCCCCGTCAGTCGGTGACGTCGATCTCGACGCGGTTGGATTCCGTGCCCGCGGCCGTCACGACCTGTACCTCGACCACGCCGGGCTCCACCTCCACCGGCACCGGCACGGTGAGCAGCGTGTCGGAGGGGTTCGCGAAGCCGCCGGTGACCGGCACCAGCGGGACGTGGACGTGGACGGAGCCGATCCGTACGACGACCCGGGCCAGCCGGTCCGGTGCCCCGGCGCCGGGCGGCACGAACCCGGCGCCCCGGATCTCGATGTCGTCGCCGGTGCGGATCGGCGCGTCCAGGTCGCCCGCCTCCCGGGACCGGACGACCGAGAGCACGACGGGCCGCCCGCCCTCGCCGTACTTGCCGGTGAAGTAGACAGCCGCGGAGACGGCGACGAGGAGGGCGAGACCCCAGGGCAGGTCGGGGAGTTGTTCGGGCCTGCGGGCCAGGCGGACCGCGGCGAACACCACCGCGACGGTGGACACCAGCACGTACTGCACATCGGTGAAGCCGCCGCGCCCCGAGTCGTCGGTGAGCAGGTCCGCCGCGCGCGGCCGGTCGGCCCGCAGCTTCTGGAGCCGCCCGGACAGCACCCGCACGCTCACCACCCGGCGTACGGCCACCGCGACGGCGCACACGAGCGCGAGCACGGACACCACGCCCGCGCCGCGTGCCAGGTCGAGGCCCTCGATCAGCTCGTCGCGGCGGGCGTGTCCGGAGGCGGCGGCCAGTTCCAGGGCGAGGACGAGGACGGAGAACACGGCGAGCAGCACCCAGGACGCGGCGACGGCGCGGGAGGTGGAGAGCCGGTTGTCCTCGCCGATCAGCGGCGCGAGGAGGCCGCCGCGCGCCCGGTGGACGTGGGCGGCGCCGGTCAGCAGCGCGGCGGTGACCAGGCCGGCGAGGAGTCCGGCGGTACGGGCGTGGGTCCAGCCCACGCCGATCGCGGTGGCGGCCTCGGCGAGGGCCAGCACGGCGAGGCCGCCCCAGACGATGAGCAGGGTGCGCTGCCACACCCGGTACAGCCAGGCGTCCCCGGCCTCGCGGCCCCGGTCGGCCACCTCGCGGGCGGACTCGGTGAGTTCGTCGGAGACCCACTGCCGGGTCGCGGAGGCGGACTGCGCCACCCCGGCGGGCAGCCCCTGGCCCGCCGCGAACTCGTCCCGCTTGGCCAGGAAGGCGGCCACCGCGCGCCGGTGTCCCTGGCGCGCCCCGTGCGGGCAGTCGCCGCAGGTGCAACCACCGCCGTGCGCGCCCTGTCGTGCCTCGTCCAACGCCACGGAGAACGCCGCCCCTTCCCGCCCCTGTTGTTGCCGTCGCCCGGCCAACTCGTCCTTGAACGCTGCGAATTGTGCCGTACGGGGTCGGCGGTTGCCGCATCGGGGCGCACCGGAGGGGCATCTTCGTCAGCGCGTTCGAAATTCGCTCAGGCGCCGAGGGCTTCGCTCAGGCGCCGAGGACGAGGTAGGCGAGGCCGAAGGTGCCCCGGTAGCCGCCGTAGTAGCCGGTGCGCCGCTCGTCGACGGCGGCGACGACCCCGTCGCGCAGGGGGTGGTCCGGGTGGGCCAGCGCCCAGCGCTCGCCCCGGCCGATGTTGGCGTGCGACTCGAAGAGGTCCCATTCCCGCTGGTCGGCGACGGTCACCTGGAGCGCCCGCAGCCCCGCCGCCTCGGCCTGCCGGATCAGGTCGAGCAGTGAGCCGAAGTCGCCGGGTTCGGCGCCGAGCCCGGCCAGCGCCGCCGCGTCCGGCTCCCGCTCCCAGAAGCCCTCGCCGAACAGCACCCGGCCGCCGGGCCGTACGGACGCCCGCAGCGCGGCCAGTGCCTCGGCGGTCCCGCCGGGCCAGGCGTGCGAGGCGCCGATGGACACGGCCAGGTCGTAGTCCCTCTCCGGCCACTCGGCGGCCGGCACCTCGTGGAACCGTACCCGCTCCGCGAGCCCCCGCTCCCCCGCGAGCGCCCGGCCGCGCGCGACGGCCTCCGGGTCGGTCTCGACGCCGTCGCCCGTGCTGCCGGGCGCCGACTCCACCAGTCGCGCCAGCAGCTCGCCCCAGCCGCTGCCGAGGTCCACGATCCGCGCGCCTGGCGCGGGTGCGCAGGCGGCGACGAGCCGGGCGGCGTGCTCGTCGGAGAGCGGGGTGTTCCAGGTCAGGCGGTCGTTGTGGGCGGCGGACATCAGAGCGCGGATCTCTTCGGACGACATGGGGGCGGAGCCTGCCACGGGCGCCCCGGCGCCCGCCATGAGTTTTCGGGGGCGCGGCTGGAGGGCTGGTGCGCCTGCGGCGGAATCCCGGTACGACGATGCCGCCGCTCGGCGTACCGGGCGGCGGCATCGTCAGGGTCCTGCGGGGAGGGTCACTCCCACTCGATGGTCCCCGGCGGCTTGCTCGTCACGTCGAGCACCACGCGGTTGACGTCGGCGACCTCGTTGGTGATGCGGGTGGAGATCTTGGCGAGGGTCTCGTACGGCAGCCGCGACCAGTCGGCGGTCATGGCGTCCTCGGAGGAGACCGGGCGCAGCACGATCGGGTGGCCGTAGGTGCGGCCGTCGCCCTGGACGCCGACACTGCGGACGTCCGCGAGCAGGACCACCGGGCACTGCCAGATGTCGCGGTCCAGGCCGGCGGCGGTCAGCTCCTCGCGGGCGATGGCGTCGGCCTCGCGCAGCAGGTCGAGGCGGTCCTTGGTGACCTCGCCGACGATGCGGATGCCGAGGCCGGGGCCGGGGAAGGGCTGGCGCTGGACGATCTCGTCGGGCAGGCCGAGCTCCTGGCCGACCATCCGGACCTCGTCCTTGAACAGCTGGCGCAGCGGTTCGACGAGCTCGAACTCGATGTCCTCGGGGAGGCCGCCCACGTTGTGGTGGGACTTGATGTTGGCGGTGCCGGTGCCGCCGCCGGACTCCACGACGTCCGGGTAGAGCGTGCCCTGGACGAGGAAGGCGACCTCGGGGCCGTCCTCCTGGAGGATCTCCAGCTGGGCCTGCTCGAAGACGCGGATGAACTCGCGGCCGATGATCTTCCGCTTCTGCTCCGGGTCGGACACGCCGGCCAGGGCGTCGAGGAAGCGCTTCTCGGCGTCGACGACCTTCAGCTTCGCGCCGGTCGCGGCGACGAAGTCCTTCTCGACCTGCTCGGTCTCGCCCTGGCGCATCAGGCCGTGGTCGACGTACACGCAGGTGAGCTGGGAGCCGATGGCCTTCTGTACGAGGGCGGCGGCCACGGCGGAGTCCACGCCGCCGGAGAGGCCGCAGATGGCGCGCTTGTCGCCGACCTGGGCGCGGATCGCGGCGACCTGCTCATCAATCACGTTGCCCGTGGTCCAGGTGGGCTCGATGCCCGCGCCCCGGTACAGGAAGTGCTCCAGGACCTGCTGGCCGTGCGTGGAGTGCATGACCTCGGGGTGGTACTGGACGCCGTAGAGCTTCTTCTCGTCGTTCTCGAAGGCGGCGACCGGGACGACGTCCGTGGACGCGGTGACGGTGAAGCCCTCGGGGGCGGCGGAGCAGGCGTCGCCGTGCGACATCCACACCGACTGCTCGTCCGGGGTGCCCTCGAAGAGGGTGGAGCCGGACTTGGAGACGGTGAGCGGGGTGCGGCCGTACTCACGGGCGCCGTTGTCGTCGACGGTGCCGCCGAGCGTGGTCGCCATCAGCTGGAAGCCGTAGCACATGCCGAAGACGGGGACTCCGGCCTCGAACAGCGCGCGGTCCAGCGAGGGCGCGCCCTCGGCGTAGACGGAGGAGGGGCCGCCGGACAGGATGATCGCCCGGGGGTTCTTGGCCAGCATCTCGGCCACCGGCATCGTGGACGGCACGATCTCGCTGTAGACCCGGGCCTCACGGACGCGGCGGGCGATGAGCTGGGCGTACTGCGCGCCGAAGTCGACTACCAGGACCACGTCGGTGGTGGTGTCGGGGGCGGCGGGGGGTGCTGCTGGCACGGGCGGCCTTCCGGCGGTGGAGAGGGGTCGGTCCTCCAATTCTACCGGCGGCCGGAAGTGACCTGCCCCGGCTACGGGCGCCCGGCGGCGGACGTGGGCCGTCTCACGATCCGTGCCCGGCGTGAGCAAGGGGCGGGGCCGTCTCACGCTCCCGGCCCGCCGTGAGCAACACGAGCCCGGCCCGCCGTGAGCAAGGAGCGGGGCCGTCTCACGATCCGGGCCCGGCGTGGGCCAGGGGCCGGGGTGGGGCCATACTGTCCTCATGCGTCAGCACACGACCTTCGTCTTTACCTATGGCATCCGGCCCGCCGGCTGCCATGGTCGTGCTGCTTGAGCAACTGACAAGCGACGTTCCAGGCGCCCCGGGCCGACAGGCCCGGGGCGTTCTTGCGTTCCGGGCCCGTCGGCCCCCGGGGAGCCGCATCTCACCGGGAGACCCGACATGAGCACCAGCACCCCCGCCGCCAGGACCGCCACCGAGGCGACCGGCGCCCGCACCGACGAGGCCGCGTCCCTGATCGGCGACGCCCGCACCCGTATCGACGCCCTCGACGACCGGATCATCGGGCTCGTCCAGGAGCGGATGGCCGTCTCCGCGGTGATCCAGGAGGCCCGGATCACCTCGGGCGGCCGCCGGGTCAACCTGTCCCGCGAGACGGAGATCCTCGGCCGCTTCCGGGACGCCCTGGGCAAGCCGGGCACCCCGCTGGCGATGACGCTGCTGGAGCTGTGCCGCGGCCGGGTCTGAGCCCGGCGCTCCCCCGCCGTATCCCAGTTCGGGCGGAGTCTCACCCGTACGGCGCGTGACCGGGCCCGGCGCGGCTTCGTTGGTCCCGGTGTCCGTGTCAGCCAGGGGCGGGCTCTCGATGGGAACCACATGTGGCTCCGCCGGGGCGTGTGGCGTACCGCTCGGTACGCCGTGGGACCGCGCACCGGCGTGCGTGACCGGTCGGCAGGGGACAGCAGCCCGGTCACTCGGAGAGACCGTTCATTCGGTCACTCCATGGAACGGCCGGATCCGGGGACGCCCGGAGCCGGCCGCTTCCGCGTGTACGGACCTCGGCGCGCCACCGCCGTACGAACCTCAGCGCGCCGCCGCCACCGCCGTACGAACCTCAGCGCGCCGCCGCCACCGCCGTACGAACCTCAGCGCGCCGCGCGCCGCCGCGACACCGTGAACAGCACGCCGCCCGCGAGCAGCGCGGCGAACGCCGCGGCGGTCGCCGCGAGCGCGACGGTCCCCGTGGAGGCGAGCGCGCCGCCGGAACCGCCGGAGCCGCCGGAACCGGACCCCGTCGTACCGCTCGTGCCGGACGACGAGGACGGGCCGCCCGAACCCGTGCCGGACCCGGTCGTGGCGCCCGTGGAGCCGTCGGTGGAGCCGCCGCCCGTGGCCGTGGAGCCGGAGCCGCCCGTCGTGGTGTGCCCGTCCTCGGCGTTGAGCACCACGGACGCCTTGTTGTTGCCGGTCTCCGGGTCGAAGGACAGCGGCGGGGCCTGGAGGTGGGTGTCGCGGACCACGACGGCGCCGGTCGCCCCGGCCCCCGCCGTGCCGATGTTCAGCCGGAACGGCAGGGCGAAGTCCGCGTCCTCACGCACGGACATGGGCGTCGAGCAGAAGTAGCGCGGGGCCTTCTCCTGGTTCTCGCGGTACTCGCCGGACGCGGTCACGCCCCGGCAGCCGTCCGGCTTGGAGACGACGTAGGCGCCGCGGGGCACGGTGAAGTCGACGGTGGCGACGGCCTCGCCGGAGCGGATGTAGCCGACCCAGGCGGGCCCCTTGTTGCGAAAGCCCAGGGTCACGTCGACGGTGTCGCCCGGCTTGCCCGCGGCCCGGTCGCCGTAGGCCGCGAAGTCGGCGGTGTTCGTGGTCCGGAAGTCCGTCTCCTGCTGGTTGTCGGCCGGGTCGAGGTCGGCGGAGCGGAGGGACGGGGTCCTGCGCAGGGTCAGCTTCGCGCCCTTGCCGGGGCTGAGGCGGGCGCCGGCGCGCTGCGCGGTGCGGGCGTCGGTGCCGTCCTCGTTGATCCGGTAGAGGAAGGTGTCGTAGAAGGCGTGCTCGGTGGCCCGCAGGACGGGCGGCACCTCCAGCGTGTACGTGGCGCCGGGCTCGTAGCTGCCGGGGAAGGTGCAGAGCGCGACGGTCCAGACAGCGGGGCTGCCCATGCCCCCGTCGTCCTCGCTGTACTCGCAGTTCTGGTACCGCTCGGTGAGTTCGAGGCCGCGCGTGTTGCGCAGGGTGAGCAGGACGCCCTGGGCGGCCCGGGTGCCGTTGTTCGTGAAGGTGATGGGCACCGGCTGGCTGTCGCCGGGCTTCAGCTCCGTCTTCAGCCGCAGCGGCTTCATCGACAGGTCGGGTCCGCCGACGGAGACGCGCGCGGTGAACGGCCGGAAGGTGGCGCCCTCCCCCTCGGCGGTGACCGCGATGGTGCCGGAGTCGCCGTCCTCGCTGCCCTTGGCGGCGGTGACCTCCAACTCGGCGAGGGTGCTCAGACCGGGCCATACCCCGTAGTCGTGGCAGACGGCGGTGGTCCCGGTCCGCTCGCAGTCCAGGCTGCCGTCCTCGCCGAAGGCCACGTCCGCGACGCCCGCCAGCCCGCTGAAGTCGAAGCGCACGGTGTACTCGTGCTGGTAGGCGCCGTTCTCCTCGTCCTCGGACGGGTTGGTGACCGTGAGGCCGAGGCTCGCCTTCTGCGGGGAGCCCGTGGCCGGGTACGGGTGCAGGGCCGTCTCGGCGGGGCCGCCGATCGTGAACTCGGGGTCGGCGGCGTGCGCGGGACCGGCCGTCGTGAGCGTTCCGGCGGCCAGCAGACCGGCCGAGGCCAGGACGCCCATCGCACGGCGGAACGGAATCGTGCTTCTCATTCTCGGGGCCTTCGGGGTCGTCGGGAGCTGTGTGGCCGCTGGGGCGGCGACAGGGGGTACGACCGGGGGCGCCCGGGAAAAGTTGCCCGGGATCAGATCACGGATCGAGCACGACGGGCGAAGTGATCCACCTCACATAAGGATTTCATCAGTACGAGGACAACCATCGAGGCGTCCGGCAGGTCATGCATGCGGAACACCGGTTGTCGGTTGTTGTACGACGGACCGGTTACAGCGTGAGGGGCTGCACTGGGAGGGGGGTGCAGCCCCTTCTGCTGTTCTCAGGCCGTTTCCGCCTCTGCCTTCTTCGGCGGCACCGTCGGCATACCCAGGAACGGCAGCCGGAGCGCGCCGAACGCCTCCTTCGGGACCGCCGGAGCCTGCGGTTCCACCGCCGCCAGCCGCTCGTACGCCTCACCCTGGGCCGGGCGCGGGTCGGCCTCGCCCTTGTTGGGCCAGAACGACATGGCGCGCTCCGCCTGGGCGGTGATCGTCAGCGACGGGTTGACGCCGAGGTTCGCGGAGACCGCCGAGCCGTCGACGACGGAGATGCCCGGGTGCCCGAACAGCCGGTGGTACGGGTCGATGACGCCCTCGTCCGCGCTGGCGCCGATGGGGCAGCCGCCGAGGAAGTGGGCGGTGAGCGGGGTACCCATCAGCTCGCCGATGTTGGACCCGGGGAAACCGTTGATCTCGTCCGCGAGGAGCGAGGCGCTCCGGGTCGCCTCGGCTATCTGCGTCGGGTTGGGCGCGCCGTGGCCCTGGCGGGCGGTGAGCAGGCCCTTGCCGATGCCGCTGGGCTTGCGGTACGCGGTCAGGGAGTTGTCGAGCGACTGCATGACGAGCCCGATGATGGTCCGCTCCGACCAGCGCCGGTTGGAGAGCGAACGGACCGCGAGCGTGGGGTGCTTGGCCAGGTTCCCGAACCAGGCGAGGACCCGGTGGGTGCTGAACGGCACCTGGAGGATGGTCATGCCGCCCATGGCGTTGGAGCCCTTGCCGTAGCGGACGGGCTCGATGTGGGTGTTCTCGTCGGGGTGGATGGACGAGGTGATGGCGACACCCTTGGTGAAGTCGGGGTTCGTCCCGTGCTTCTTGCGGTAGCGCCGCTCGGAGGTCTGCGCGCCGACGAGCCCCTCGGAGTTGGTACGGGTCAGCTCGCCGAGCCTCGCGGAGAGCCGGGGCAGCAGCCCCTTGTCCTTCATGGTGTGCAGCAGGGTCTGGGTGCCGTACGTGCCCGCCGCGACGACCACCTTGCGGGCGCGCAGCGCGGTGGGCTTCGCCTTCTTCCGGCGGTCGGTGGGCACGGTGGCGACGCGGTAGCCGCCGTCGGGGTGCTCGGTGACGCCGACGACGGAGGTCATGGGATGGATGACCGCGCCGGCCTTCTCGGCGAGGTGGAGGTAGTTCTCGTTGAGGGTGTTCTTCGCGCCGTGGCGGCAGCCCGTCATGCACTCGCCGCACTCGGTGCACGCCTTGCGGGCCGGGCCCGCGCCGCCGAAGTACGGGTCCGCGACCGTGCCGCCGGGCTTCGCGCGCGCCGTGCCGTCCGCGTCCTCGCCGTCCCCGAAGAAGACGCCGACCGGGGCGAGGTGGAAGGTGTCGCCGACGCCCATGGCCTCGGCGGTCGCCTTGAGGTGGACGTCCGAGGGGGTCGTCGTGGGGTTGAGCCGGACCCCGAGCATCCGCTTGGCCTGGTCGTAGTACGGCTTCAGCTCGTCCTGCCAGTCCGTGATGTGCGCCCACTGGCGGTCCTCGAAGAACGGCGCGGGCGGCACGTACAGCGTGTTGGCGTAGTTGAGCGAGCCGCCGCCCACCCCGGCGCCGGCCAGCACCATCACCTTGCCGAGCAGGTGCACGCGCTGGATGCCGAAGAGGCCGAGGGCGGGCGCCCAGAGGTAGTTCTTCAGGTCCCAGGAGTTCTTCGGCAGGGTGCCCGGGGTGAAGCGGCGGCCCGCCTCCAGGACGCCGACCCGGTACCCCTTCTCGCTCAGCCGCAGCGCCGAGACCGCGCCGCCGAAGCCCGAGCCGACGACGAGCACGTCGTAGTCGTACGCGTCGTCGTCGGCCGCACCGGCCGGCCGGTCCTGATTCTGGGCAGGGCTGTCCTGGGACATGGCACTCCTCGGTACGAAAAGGACAGAAGTGGTGCGGTGCGCGGGGGCGCGGGGGCGTCAGCGCAGGCGGAAGGCCTTCATCGCCTTCAGGCTGCGGCTCATGAACGCCGCGTACTTCTCGTCGTCCATCCCGAAGGACGGGGCGAGCGGGATCAGGCGCTGCTGGGCAACGGTCTGGGCCTCGGTGTACTTGAGGATGCCCTCGGAGCCGTGGCGCCGGCCGAGACCGGAGTCCTTCATGCCGCCCATCGGGGACTGCACGCTGCCGTACGCGGGGGCGTACCCCTCGTTGATGTTGACCGTGCCGGTGCGCAGCCGGGCGGCGACGCGGTGGCCGCGCTTGGAGTCCTTGGTCCAGACACTGGAGTTCAGGCCGTACGGGGTCGCGTTGGCCAGCTCCACGACCTCGTCCTCGTCGCGGAAGCGGTAGATCGAGACGACCGGGCCGAAGGTCTCCTCGGTGCACACGGCCATGGGCGCCTCGACGCCGTCCAGGATCGTCGGCTCGTAGAAGAGCGGGCCGATGTCGGGGCGGGCGACCCCGCCGGCCACCAGCTCGGCGCCCTTCTCGACGGCCTCGGCGACGTGCCGGCTGACGGTCTCCAGCTGGCGTTCACCGACCAGCGAGCCCATGTCGGCGCCGTACGCGAGGGAGTTGCCGAGCCGCATCGCCTTCGTACGGGCGGCGAACCGCTCCACGAAGTCGTCGGCGACCGACTCGTGGACGTACAGCCGCTCGATGGAGATGCAGAGCTGGCCGGCCGAGGAGAAGCAGGCGCGCACGGCGCCGGCGGCCGCCTTCTCCACGTCGGCGTCGGCCAGGACCAGCATGGCGTTCTTGCCGCCGAGCTCCAGCGAGACGCCGACGAGCCGGGCGGCCGCGCCCTGGGCGACCTCGCGGCCGGTGCGGGTGGAGCCGGTGAACGAGACGTAGTCGGCGTGCTTGACGACCTCGGGGCCGACGACGGGTCCGTCACCGAGGACCACCTGGAAGACCTCCGGCGGCAGCCCGGCCTCGATCAGGAGGTCGCGGGCCCACAGGGCGGTCAGCGCGGTCTCGGTGTCGGGCTTCATCACCACGGCGTTGCCGGAGACGAACGCGGGCAGCGCGTCGCCGACAGACAGCTCGAAGGGGTAGTTCCACGGAGCGATCTGGCCGATGACACCGCGCGGCTGGCGCAGCTCGGTGACCTTGGTGAGGGTCGGTACCACGCCGGTGTGCCGCTTCGGCTTCAGGTACGCGGACGCCTTGCGGCCGTAGTGCCGGGCGGCGACGGCGACCGCCTGCACCTCCTCGTGGGCGTGCAGCCGGGCCTTGCCGGTCTCCAGCTGGATGAGGTCGAGGACCTCGGACTGGCGGCCGATGACCAGGTCGTGGAAGCGCAGGAGGACCGCGGCCCTGGTGCGGACGGGCAGAGCGGCCCAGGCGGGCTGGGCGGCGCGGGCCCGCTCGAAGGCGGTGGCCACGTCCTCCGGGGTGGACTCCGGCAGGTCGGCCAGCTTCTCGCCGGTGAACGGCGTGTGGTTGGCGGTGCGGCCGGAGCCGACGACGCCGCGCGTCAGCTGGGCGATCACCTCGGGCGTCACGACGTCGGCGGCCGTGCGCACGCCCGCGGGGGCGGCGGCGACGGGGTTGGTGCCGACAGCGGCGGCGGAGGGGGACGTGAGGGCCTGCGAGTCCGTCATGAGGGCGAGAGTACGTCGGCCGGAAGGCTTTGGGTACCCGTGGGTAACAGCTTTTCACCGTCTCTCCCGGAGTCCCGCCACCCACCCGTCGACTCAGCCAGCGATCACTGGCGGCATAACCCCTGATCAGGGGCGTTCGCTCGACTGAGGGCCTACTGCTCGGCCGGCGGGCGCCAGCTGCGGAGGATCGCGTTGAATCGGTCGCGGGTGTCGTCCCAGTCGTCGGCGGGGCCCGTCATGTAGAGCGCGTACTCCGGGCCGCCCTCCTTCTCGAAGTACATCTGGTCGATGGCGTGCCGCGCCTCGCCGTTCTTCTCGGTCCAGGTGAACTCCCAGATGGACCCCGGGTAGTCGCGGTAGAGGTTGGTGTTCAGCTCCAGCCGGTGGTACTCCGGCAGGCGGGTGCTGAGGGTCGCCTCCAGCCCCGTCATGTGGTCGTAGGAGTTGTCGAAGTCGGGGGCGGGGTCGACGCTCACCCGCAAGTAGTGCACACCGCCGTCGGGGGTGTAGTCGATGTTGTTGTCGGTGACCTTGCGCTCCCAGCCCTCCGGCAGCAGGACGCTGAACCCGGAGGGGTCCTCGACGCGCCGCCAGCCGTCCGGCACGTTCTGCGTCGCCGTGTCCCCCGAGGGCGAGCCCGTCGGGGTCGGCGTGGGCGTCGGCTTCGGCTTCGGCGGCCCCGGCGTGCGGGTGCCTTCGGAGGTCGTGGAGCCGGTCGTGGAACCGGCCGCGTCCGTGCGGTGCGCGTACAGCATCGCGGCGATCCCGGCGCCGCCGCCGAGCAGGGCGGCCAGGGCGATGACCAGGACGGCCGTACGCCACCGGCTGCGGCGGGCGGCCGGGGCGGGCGCCGGCACGGGCGGGGGCATTACGGCGGGGCCGGGCTGCGGCAGCACCGCGGTGCCTCCGCGCAGCATGTCCTCGGAGACCTGCTGGGTCGGGACGAACGCCTGGGCGGCCCGGGGCGTACGGCCCTCCATGGCCTCCAGGAGCATCCGCTCGGTCTCCGCCGCCGTCGGGCGGTCCTCCGGCTCCTTGCGCAGCAGCGCGGTGATGACGGGGGCGAGCGCCCCGGCCCTGGCAGGCGGCGGCGGTTCCTCGGTGACGACGGCCTGCATGGTCGATATGGGGGACGTCCGGCGGAACGGCGAACGCCCCTCGACGGCCGTGTACAGCGTGGCGCCCAGCGACCACAGGTCGGACGCGGGGCCGGGGTCGCCGCCGCGTACCCGTTCGGGCGCCAGGTAGTCGATGGAGCCGACGAGTTCACCGGTTCTGGTGATGGTGGAGTCGCCCTCGATCGCGGCGATCCCGAAGTCGGTGAGCAGGACCCGGCCGTCCCGGGCGAGCAGCACGTTGCCCGGCTTCACGTCGCGGTGCAGCACCCCGGCCCCGTGCGCGGCGCGCAGGGCGCCGAGCACGTGCAGCCCTATGCGGGCGGCCTCGCGCGCGTCGATCTCGCCGCCGGACTCCTTCGCCCGGTCGGCGAGCGAGGGGCCGTCGACGTACTGCATGACGATCCACGGCCGGTTGTCGTACTCGACGACGTCGTGGACGGTGACGACGCCGGGGTGGGTGATCCGGGCGGCCGCGCGGGCCTCCTTCTGCGTGCGCTGGTGCAGCACGATCCGGTCCGACTCGGCCACGTACAGACCGGCGGTCAGCTCCTTGACGGCCACCGTGCGGTGCAGCACCTCGTCGTGGGCGCGCCACACCTTGCCCATGCCGCCGCGCCCGAGTACGTCGCCCAGCCGGTACCTCCCGGCCAGCAACAGCCCAGCTTCCGTGCCCTGTGATCGATCCACCTGTGTCCCCGCCCCCGTTGCTTCGGAAGACAGGTTACGGAGGGGACGCGCGGCCACGGAACCTCGCATCGCCCACGAGACCGCACTGTGATGCAGATCCTGTGCTTCAGCCCGTCACTCGGTAGGACAGGCCGGCCTGTTGGTAGATCTCGGTGATCCGGTCGCGCTCGTCCTCCGGGCCGATGACCTGGAGGATGTGGTAGCGCCCGCCGACGAGCATCACGAGGTTGCGTACGTACACCTCGCGGCCGTTGACGTCCTGCCAGGTGAACTGGCCCTCCGCCATGGCCTGTCGGCCCACGTCCGTACGGCGCAGTCCGCTCGCCGTCGACCAGCTGGAGTCCCGGAACGGCTTCAACTCCGGTTCCCTGTCCCGCTGGTAGTCGAGCGGGTCGCTGCCGTTGGCCTTGGCGGTGTCGCGCCCGGGGACGATGAGCACGCTGAAGCCGTCGCTGCCGTAGCGGACCTGGCGCTCCGCGTTGGCCGGGCTGCGCTGCCAGCCCTTGGGCAGCCCGACCTCGAAGCCCTCGGCGTCCTTGCGCAGCGTGTAGCCGGGCGCGAGCGCGGCGGCGGACCGGCTGGTCTGCGGCTTCTGCGCCCCGGACGACTTGGCGGGCGACGGCTTCTTCGAGGCGCCGGCCGTGGGCTCGGGCGTCGCGGAGGCCGGGGGCGCGGAGGCGGTACGGGAGGGTGCGGCGCCGGTCCCCTTGTCCTCGCCGTCCTCGCCGGACCTGGGCATGAACAGCACCGCGTACGCGATGGCCCCGACGAGCGCCAGCAGGATCAGGACGAGCAGGGTCCGGCCGAGGCTGCGCGGCCGGTCGCCCTGCCGCAGCGCGCGGGGCTCACGGGGTTCCCGGGGCCGGCGGGGCTCCTTCAGCCGTGGCTCGTGGTGCGTTACGGCGGTACGGTCCACGGCGTCCCGGGTCTGCCGGTGCCGGGCGTGCGTCCCGCCGCCGCGACGGGCGCGCCGCTTGCGGACGAGCTCGCCGCGCCGGCGTACGACGGGCAGCCGCGTGGCGTCCTCGGCGGGCATCATCACGACGTCGAGCCCGGCCTCCGGTTCCGGCGCCGACCGTACGAGGGAGCGCAGCCAGCCGCTCAGCTCCTCCACGTCGGGCCGTTCGGTCGGGTCTTGGCGCAGCAGCGACTCGACGACCGGGCGCAGCGGCCCGCACTCCTCGGCGAAGGCGGGTGGCTCGCCGCAGACCATCTGGACCAGCTCGGCGGCGCTGTCCTCCGGGTAGGGCGCGTGCCCCTGTACGGCGCGGAACAGCAGCGCGCCCAGGGCCCACAGGTCGGTGGCGGGCCCGATGGGCGGCGCCAGCTGCCAGTTCCCGTGCACGGGCCCGGCCTGCTCGGGCGCCCAGCGCTCGGTGACGGCACCGACCACGGCGATCCGAGCCTGCCGGGCCCGCTCGGCGGCGAGCGCGGTGGCGGGGCCCTGGTACCCGGACCCGCCGGGTGCCTCGGAGTCGTCGTCCCACCGCGAGGAGGGTGCCTCACGCCCCGCGTCCCGCCCGCGCGGCCCGGCGCCGTACGGTTCGCGACCGGCCGATGGCAGCTCGGCGCGCCGGGTTTCCTGGCGACCGGGCGTCCGACGGCCGGAGGCGTCGCGACCGGCCGGCGGCAGCTCGGCGCGCCTGCCCGGGGCCGCGCCCCTCCGCGCCGCGTCGGCGCGCAGCGCGTCCTCGCGGGAGCCGCCCGCCGGGACGGGCCGGCCGGCGGCGGGGCCGTCGTCCCACGTACCGGTCAGGTGCAGCCGTCGCGGCGGCGGCCCGCCGTCGTCGTCCTCGTCGTCGTCCTCGTCGTCATAGGGCTCGGGGTCGTAGGGCGGCACCTGGCCGTACGGTCCCCGCGCGTCGGGGTCGCGCACCCAGCCCCCGGGCAGCTGAGGCAGTTCGGGGCGGGGGTGCGGCGGGGTGCTCCAGGAGCGAGCGGGCCCCCGCTCGTCGCCGAACTCGTCGTCCCGCGCCGGCGGAAGGACGCTCCAGGCCCCGGAGCCCGTGCCCGGCCCGTCCCCGTCCTCGGCGTCCACCCCCTGCGGGCCGTCCCACCACGGCCGGCCGTCACCCGTCTCCTCGCCCCGCCCCACCGGCACGGCCCCCCAGCCACCCGACGGCGCGCCCGGGTCGTCCCCGTACGTGTCGTCCCGCCCCTGCGGCGCCACACTCCAGTCACCCGACGGCGCACCCGAGTCGTCCCCGTACCCGTCATGCCGCCCGTGCGGGCCCAAGCCCCCGGCGCCCGACGGTGCCTCCGGGTCGTCCCCGTACCCGTCATGCCGCCCGTGCGGGCCCAAGCCCCCGGCGCCCGACGGTGCCTCCGGGTCGTCCCCGTACCCGTCGTCCCGCCCCTGCGGTCCCGCACCCCAGGCCCCGGAGGCCGCGTCCGGACCCTCCCCGTACTCGTCATCGGCCCCCTGCGGCCCCGCACCCTCGCGCGTCCCCGGCGGCAGTGCCGCCCCCGTGGCGCGGGCGCCCGCACGGGTGCCCGCGCGGTACGCGGCGATCGCGCCGGCCCGGGCGCGGGCCGCGCTGTCCGTGCCGGCGGCGGGCGCCGACCCGTCGTACGGGCCCGACTCGATCGCGGCGGGGCCGCGCGACGCGGGCAGCCGCCCGGGGTCGGTGGCGGGCGGCACGTAGGGCCCGGTGGGGCCGGTCTCGACGGCGGGGCCGCCGTGGCCGTCCTCGTCCGGCTCGTCGTCCTCGGGGCGCGGCACCGGGCTGTAGCCGCACAACGCCTCCTCGGCCGCACCGGCGGCGAGCCCGGTGAGGACGACGCGTCCGTCGTCGCAGACGAGCACCGTGCGTGCGGTGATGTTGCGATGGGTCCAGCCGTGCGCGTGCAGCACGCGGAGCGCGGTGAGCACGTCGGAGCCGATCTCCGCCGCCCGGTACGGGGTGAGCGGGCGCTCCGCGAGCAGGGCCGCGAGCGGTCGGGACGCGACGAGTTCGCTCACTATCCAGAGCGAGCCCGCCTCCGCGAAGACGTCGAAGACCTGGTCGAGGCGCGGATGGTCGGGGACCTGGGCCGCCGCCTGGGCGGCCTCGATCGCGCGCCGCACGGCCGGGTCCGCCGGCCGCCGGACGTCGGCCAGCACGGCGGACGCGCGCCCGTCGCCCTCGACGAACTCCGCGTCCACCACCTCGGGCAGCGGCACCTGACGGACCAGGACCTCCTGCCCGCTGTACGTGTCGAAGGCCCGTGTCTCGACGAGTTCGTACGCGTCGGACGGAGGCAGCGGAAGGCGATAGCGGTCGGCGAGCACCCGACCCGCGTAGTCGTCCACGACGCCTCCCCAGAGCGCGCTGTCCCCCGGTCACGAAGACCGCACCGAATCGGTCGATCGCGGTCGCTTGCGGTGCAATTGACTGCGTGTTTCGGCTGCGTACGGTCTCCGGGCTCTCACCATACGTGGCATGCGGCGGCCGCGCGGCAGGGTCGGTGCAACCCGGCCGCCCGGCCGGCCCTCAGTCCACCGGCTCGAACGAGTCGAACGCCGTCTTCCGCAGCGTCCGGCACTCCTTGCCGTCCCACTCGTCGGCCTTGCAGCTGATCATGATCGCGTAGCCGTGGCTGCCGTCGGCCTTAAAGCCCCGGTTGAGCACCCGGACCCGCTGCCCGTGCTGCGTGCGTTCGAACTGCCAGTCGGCGACGGTCGGGTAGCCCTTGTACTGCACCTTCTGGATGCCGAGGTGGTGGTAGTTCGAGCTGGAGGAGGCGACCCCGCCCCGGGCGGCCTTCCACGCGGCGGCTGCGTCGCCGCCGGGCGAGGAGGTGTAGTCGACCTGGAGCCGGGGGAAGCCGCCGTCGGCGTTGTAGATGGCGCCGGCGCCCTGCCCGGACGTGGTGTCGAAGCGGAAGCCCTTGGGCATCGCGATGGAGAAGTGGAACCGCTTGTTGGTGACGGTGTGGTAGCCGGCGGGCACGGCGTCCTCGGCCGAGTCGCCCTTCTTCCCGCCCTCGCCCTGCTGGTCGGCGTCGCCGTTCCCGCCGGCGTCCTTGCCCTTGTCCTCGCCCTTACCGGTCTCCTGCTGCTTGCCGCTGCCGCCCTGTTCGGCGTCGGCCGGGTCGGACGAGCCGCCGGTGCTGGGCGTCGCGGCGGGCGCGGACGCGCCGGTGTTCTTCCCGCCCGAGTCGTCGGGGTCGTCGCCCCCGCCGAGTGTGAGGGCCAGCACCGTACCGAGGACGGCGAGCACGATGACGGCCGCGATGATCGCGAGGGTGCGGCGCGGCACCACGTCCGTGAGGGACGCCCGGGGCGCGGTGACCGGCGAGGAGGCCGGGCGCTGCGGCGGCACGGCACCCGAGGGGGACGCGGCGCCGGGGGCCGGGGTCGGCCGGGCCGGTACGGGCGGCGCGGTGACGGGCGCGGCGGCCGCACCGGCGGCGGGCGCCGTCCGGGCGCTCCGCACGGAGCGCAGCGCCCCGCGCAGCCGGTCACGGGTGCCCTCGCCCGCCTCCGCGTCGGCGACGCCCTTGGGCAGCGCCATCACCTGCGTGGCGTCGGCCGGGGGCGGGACCGGGCGCTCCGGCTGCTCGAAGGAGCTGATGACGTCGTTGAGCAGGGCGCGCGCCCCCGCGTCGTCGAGCCGCTGGTCGGGGTCGCGGGTGAGCAGGCCGTAGATGACGTCCTTCAGCGGGCCCGCGTTCTTCGGCGGGTCCAGCGGTTCGGTCATCACGGCGGTCAGGGTCGCGATGGCGGAGCCCTTGTCGTACGGCGGGGAGCCCTCGACGCTCGCGTACAGCAGACCGCCGAGCGACCAGAGGTCGGCGGGCGGGCCGGGCTTGTGCCCGCGCGCCCGCTCCGGCGAGATGTACGAGGGGGCGCCGACGAGCATGCCGGTGGAGGTGACCGAGGGGTCACCCTCGACCTGGGCGATGCCGAAGTCGGTCAGCACGACCCGGCCGTCCTCGGCGATCAGCACGTTGGACGGCTTCACGTCGCGGTGCAGGATGCCCTCGCGGTGCGCGGAGCGCAGCACGTCGAGGAGGGCGAGGCCGATCTCGGCCGCCCGCTTCGGGGTCAGGACACCGTCCTCGCGGACCGCCTCGGCCAGCGACTTGCCCTCGATGAGCTCCATGACGATCCACGGCCGGTCGTCCTCGTCGACGACGTCGTAGACCGTGACCGCGCCGTTGTTCCGGATGCGCGCGATCGCCTTGGCCTCGCGCAGCGTGCGCGTGATGAGCCGGCGCTTCTCGTCCTCGTCGATGGCCGAGGGAAATCGCAGTTCCTTGACCGCGACCGTGCGGCCCAGTGTCTCGTCGACGGCACGCCAGACCGTGCCCATACCGCCCCGGCCGAGCACCTCCCCCAGCCGGTACCGCCCCGCAAGGAGCCGTCCGTCCTTGTCCCGTTGGGGCTCCCGTGCCTGCTCCGCCTCCGACATGCGTCCCCTCTGCGATCAACCCGCCCTGGCAGAGCTGTCATTGTCCCTCACCCCGGGACCGGCCCCGGTGCCGGGGCCGGTCCCGTGTCCCGGGCTCGGCCGTGACGGGGCCCCGGCGCTGTCCGTGGAGCCCCGCTGAACGCCCGTCAGAGCGGCACGATGTCCGGTGCGCCCAGCCGCGCCGCGTCCGCCGTCAGGTCGTCCGGCTGGCGCTGCGATTCGCGTTCGGCCTCCACCCGCTTCTCGTAGTGCGCGACCTCGCGGTCGATCTGGCCCGCGTCCCAGCCGAGGACCGGCGCCATCAGCTCGGCGCAGAGCCTGGCCGAGCGGGCGCCCCGGTCGAAGGTCTCGATGGAGATCCGGGTGCGCCGGGTCAGTACGTCGTCCAGGTGACGCGCCCCCTCGTGCGAGGCGGCGTACACGATCTCGGCCTTCAGGTAGTCGTCGGCGGCCGGCAGCGGCTCGCCGAGGACGGGGTCGGCGACGATCAGCTCCAGGAGCTCCTCGGTCATCGAGCCGTACCGGTTGAGCAGGTGCTCCACCCGGGCGACGTGCAGTCCGGTGCGGGCGGCGATCCTGGCGCGCGCGTTCCACAGGGCGCGGTAGCCCTCGGCGCCGAGCAGCGGGACGTCCTCGGTGACGCAGTCCGCGACCCGCTGGTCCAGGCCGTGCACCGCCTCGTCGACGGCGTCCTTCGCCATCACCCGGTACGTCGTGTACTTGCCGCCCGCGACGACGACGAGCCCGGGCACCGGGTGGGCCACGGTGTGCTCGCGGGACAGCTTGCTCGTGGCGTCCGACTCACCGGCCAGCAACGGCCGCAGGCCCGCGTAGACGCCCTCGACGTCGTCCCTGGTCAGGGGTGTCGACAGGACCGAGTTCACATGTTCAAGGAGATAGTCGATGTCGGCGCTGGAGGCGGCCGGGTGGGCCTTGTCCAGGTCCCAGTCGGTGTCCGTGGTGCCCACGATCCAGTGCCGGCCCCAGGGGATGACGAAGAGCACGGACTTCTCGGTGCGCAGGATGAGGCCGGTCGAGGAGTGGATGCGGTCCTTGGGGACGACCAGGTGGATGCCCTTGGAGGCGCGGACGTGGAACTGGCCGCGCTCCCCGATCAGCGACTGGGTGTCGTCCGTCCAGACCCCGGTCGCGTTGACCACCTGTTTGGCCCTGATCTCGTACGTGCCGCCCGCCTCGGCGTCCTCCACGAGGGCGCCGACGACGCGCTCGCCCTCCCGGAGGAAACCGGTCACCCGCGCCCGGTTCGCCACCCGCGCGCCGTAGAGGGCGGCGGTGCGCACCAGCGTGGCCACATAGCGGGCGTCGTCCATCTGGGCGTCGTAGTACTGCAGGGCCCCCACCAGGGCGTCCCGCTTCAGGGCCGGCGCGACGCGCAGGGCCCGGCGGCGGGAGAGGTGGCGGTGCACGGGCAGACCGCGGCCGTGCCCGGACGACACCGACATCGCGTCGTACAGCGCGACCCCGGATCCGGCGTACAGCCGCTCCCAGCCCTTGTGCCGCAACGGATAGAGGAACGGCACCGGCTTCACCAGGTGCGGGGCGAGCCGTTCGAGGAGCAGCCCGCGCTCCTTCAGCGCCTCCCGCACGAGGGCGAAGTCGAGCATCTCCAGATAGCGCAGCCCGCCGTGGATCAGCTTGCTCGACCTGCTCGACGTGCCGGACGCCCAGTCGCGCGCCTCGACCAGGCCGGTCGAGAGCCCTCTGGTGACCGCGTCCAGCGCCGTGCCGGCGCCGACCACGCCCGCCCCGACGACCAGCACGTCCAGTTCGCGCTCGGCCATGGCGGCGAGCGCCTCGGTGCGCTCCGCGGGTCCCAGTGTCGCTGTCCTCACTGCTGCCTCCCGGTGGATCGGGGTGGTCCGGCACGGAATACGGCCCCGATCGTGCGTTCGGGACCCGTGCCCACAGATCGATTCTGTCCGCGCTCGGCGACTTCAGCCACCGCCTGTGGACAACACCCGGGCGACAACGCCCCGACAATGCGACATACAGGTCATATTTACGCCTAACCTGACATAGCGCTGTCCACAGCGGTTGCGCTTTCTGTCTCCTGGTCTTAAGGGAAGGACGGCCACCCACGTGCCCGCAGACCTCGCCGTCATCGGACTCGGCCACCTCGGCCTGCCCCTCGCTCAGGCCGCCGTCCACGCCGGCATCCAGACCATCGGCTACGACACCGACCCCCGGGCCTTCGCGGAGGTCGCGGCCGGCCGCGCCCCGGTCGAGGGGTCGCTCCCGGCGTCCGACATCCGCCGCATGCTGTCCCTGGGCTTCCGGCCCACCACCGACCAGGCCGAGCTGGGCCGGGTCCGCACCGCCGTGATCTGCGCTCCGACCCCGCTCGGCCCCGACCGCACCCTCGACCTGAGCGCCGTCGCCGACGCGGCCCGCGCCCTCGCCGCCCGGCTGCGCCCGCACACCACGGTGCTCCTGGAGTCGGCCGTGCCCCCGGGCACCACGGAGAACTTCCTGCTCCCGATCCTGGAACAGGGCTCGGGGCTGCGCGGCGGGCGCGACTTCCACCTCGCGCACTCCCCCAGCCGGCTCGACCCCGGCAACCGCACCCACGTGTACGCCAACACCCCCAAGGTCATCGGCGGCCTCACCCCCGCCTGCACCGAGTCGGCCGCCGCCTTCTACGGCCGGCTCACCGACAAGGTGGTCCGCGCCAAGGGGCCGCGCGAGGCCGAGATGACGAAGGTCCTGGAGACGAACTTCCGGCACGTCAACATCGCCCTGGTCAACGAGATGGCGGTGCTCTGCCACGACCTCGGCGTCGACCTCTGGGACGTCATCCGGTGCGCCGAGACCAAGCCGTTCGGCTTCCAGCCGTTCCGCCCGGGGCCCGGCGTCGGCGGCCACGGCGCCCCGGTCGACCCCGGCCACCTCCCGTACAACAGCCGCACCCCCGGGCCGCCGCTGCGGATGGTCTCGCTGGCGCAGGAGATCAACGACCGGATGCCGCAGTACGTGATCCAGCGCTGCGCGACCCTCCTCAACGAACACGGGAAGGCGGTTCGGGGCGCGAGAATTCTCCTCCTCGGCGTCACCTACAAGCCCGACCTCGCCGACCAGGAGGCGTCCCCCGCCCGCGAGATCGCCACCCGGCTGATGGACATGGGCGCCCAGATCGGCTTCCACGACCCGCACGTCCTGGACTGGCGCGTCCGCCAACTCCCCGTCCCTCGCGCCGATTCGCTCTACGAGGCCGCTGCCGGCGCGGACCTGACGGTCCTGCTCCAGCACCACCGCACGTACGACCTCCAGGGCCTCGCCGTGAAGGCGCAGCTCCTCCTGGACACCCGCGGCGCGACCCCCGCCGGAGCCGCGCACCGGCTCTGATGACGGGCCCTCAGCCCAGTTCCCCCAAGGATTTCGGTGGGCCGATGTCGGAACCGGCTGCTAGCCTGCGGCGTCACTCCTCGCACAGCAGTGCGTAGACGTCCCCAGGGGGAGAAACCCAGCATGAGCCAGCCCGTCCCGCCGCCGAACCAGCCCTACGACGCCCAGCCCCAGGGCGGCAACCCGTTCGCCGGCGGCCAGCAGCCCGGCGGCGCCCCGTTCGGCGCCCCCGCCCCGTTCATCCCCCCGGCCCCGCCGGCGCGCGACAACATCGCGCTCGGTCTGGTGGCCGCCGTCGTCGCGGCGCTCGTCGGCGCACTCGTCTACGGCCTCATCCTCGGCAACTTCGAGCACGAGATCGGTTACATCGCCGTCGGCGTCGGCTTCCTCGTCGGCTTCGGCGCGAGCAAGGTCGGTGGCGCCAACCCCGCCCTGATCGTCGTCAGCGCTCTGCTGTCCGTCGGCGCCGTCTACATCGGCCAGATAGCGGGCGTGTCGATCGCCCTCACGGACGTGGCGCAGGAGTCGGCGACCAGCATCTTCTTCAACCACTTCGGTGACCTGTCGCACGCATGGGGCCAGGCGGCCGACTTCAAGACGTACATCTTCCTGGCGCTCGGCGCGGTCGGTGCCGTCGCCGGTGCGAAGAAGGCTGCGTAACGAGAACCCGACGCCCGGACCGCGAGGCGGTCCGGAAGGGGTTGTTGCAACGCGCGGTCATGTGATCAGGCCGCAAGCAGTACATGCATGCGCTCGGCGGGGGTCTACCCGCCGAGCGTTTTGCGTGGGCGGTCGTTGGGTTCGGCGGCGCCGGTACGGGTCTTCACAGCGCCCGTGAAAGCGTCGCGGACGGCCTCGCAGGTGCGGCCCGTCGGGCACCGCCCCGGTCCTTGCGGACCAGGGCGGGCCCTTGCTCTGCGCCTACTTCGCGGAATGCGTGTAGCGGTAGCCAACGGCCTTTCGGGCCGTGCCCTTACCCACGTACCTGCCGTCGAGCTTGCTGTAGATCTTGAAGGAGTACGACTTGTAGATCGGGTATGCCTTCAGCGTGCCGAACTTGCCCTTCGGAACGCCCCAGCTGCCCGACATGCTCTTCGTGCGGGACTTCGTGACGTCGAACCCGACTGCACCCGAGATGGCCCCCTCAGTTACCGTGACCGTCGAGCTTTTGGTGTTGCTCACGGTCTCGATTGAAGTCAGTGTGAGCGTCATGGGCCCCCGCCCCTGCACTATGGCGATGGCCGCCTTCCCTTGGACCACACCCTCGTACTTGACGTTCTTGAGCTTGCAGTAAACGAAGTGGCCGCCTCTGCTCAGACAGACCCGCTTGCTGACTGCCTGGGCTTCACCAGCCATGCCCATCGTCGCAAGGACGACAGCAAGAACGGCAGTTGCAGCGCCTATCCCTCGGGCGACAGCAGAATTCGTGAATCGCAAAACTTCCCCCTCGTCGTGGCTGCTGATCAGGGCAGCGCCCCGACGCTAGTCCGGCTCGCGGCTCCGCACACGACTCTCCCACTCGAATTGAGCGAGATCTGAGCTCCGTCAGGACACTGGCGAGTGGGAAGCCACCTCCCGAGGCACACACGTGATGGGGGCCCACCGATCCGGTGGGCCCCCATCACGTCCTGAAATGACACAGCGTGCTAAGGCACAGTCAGCGACGGTGCTGCGAGTCCGCCACCGTTACCTCGACGCGCTGGAACTCCTTGAGGTCGCTGTAGCCCGTGGTGGCCATCGCGCGGCGGAGGGCGCCGAAGATGTTCATCGAGCCGTCCGGGGTGTGCGAGGGGCCCGTGAGGACCTCCTCCGTGGTGCCGACCGAGCCGAGGTCCACCAGCTTGCCGCGCGGCACGTCCTCGTGGACGGCCTCCATGCCCCAGTGCCGGCCGCGGCCGGGCGCGTCCGTCGCGCGGGCCAGCGGGGAGCCCATCATCACGGCGTCCGCGCCGCAGGCGATGGCCTTCGGCAGGTCGCCGGACCAGCCGACGCCGCCGTCCGCGATGACGTGCACGTACCGGCCGCCGGACTCGTCCATGTAGTCGCGGCGGGCACCGGCCACGTCGGCGACGGCGGTCGCCATCGGGACCTGGATGCCGAACACGTTGCGCGTGGTGTGCGCGGCGCCGCCGCCGAAGCCGACGAGGACACCGGCAGCGCCGGTCCGCATCAGGTGCAGGGCCGCGGTGTACGTGGCGCAGCCGCCGACGATCACCGGGACGTCCAGCTCGTAGATGAACTGCTTCAGGTTCAGCGGCTCGGCCGCGCCCGAGACGTGCTCGGCGGAGACCGTGGTGCCGCGGATGACGAAGATGTCGACGCCCGCGTCGACGACCGCCTTGGAGAACTGGGCGGTGCGCTGCGGGGAGAGCGCGGCGGCGGTGACGACGCCGGCGTCCCGCACCTCCTTGATGCGCTGGCCGATCAGCTCCTCCTGGATGGGGGCGGAGTAGATCTCCTGGAGCCGGCGGGTCGCGGACTCGACGGGCATCTCGGCGATCTCGTCGAGCAGCGGCTGCGGGTCGGCGTGCCGGGTCCACAGCCCTTCCAGGTTGAGGACGCCGAGGCCGCCGAGCTCGCCGATGCGGATGGCGTGCTGCGGGGACACCACGGAGTCCATGGGGGCGGCCAGGAACGGCAGCTCGAAGCGGTAGGCGTCGATCTGCCAGGCGATCGAGACCTCCTTCGGGTCGCGGGTCCGGCGGCTCGGGACGACGGCGATGTCGTCGAATGCGTATGCCCGGCGGCCGCGCTTGCCGCGCCCGATCTCGATCTCAGTCACGATGATGTGGCCTTTCCCTCTGCGTCTGCGCTGTCCAGTATCCCCGACACACACGTGAGGGGCGGTCCCGGGAACCCCGGTCCGCCCCTCACCTGCGCTGTCGCGTTACTTCCTGCTGTAGTTCGGTGCTTCGACCGTCATCTGGATGTCGTGCGGGTGGCTCTCCTTGAGGCCCGCCGAGGTGATCCGCACGAAGCGGCCCTTGCTCTCCATCTCGTCCACCGACGCGGCGCCCACGTAACCCATCGTCTGGCGGAGGCCGCCGACCAGCTGGTGCAGCACGTTGGCGAGGGGGCCGCGGTAGGGGACCTGGCCCTCGATGCCCTCGGGGACGAGCTTGTCGTCCGAGGCGACCTCGGCCTGGAAGTACCGGTCCTTGGAGTAGGAGCGGCCCTGGCCGCGGGACTGCATCGCGCCCAGCGAGCCCATGCCGCGGTACGACTTGAACTGCTTGCCGTTGATGAAGAGGAGCTCGCCCGGCGACTCCTCGCAGCCCGCGAGGAGCGAGCCCAGCATCACGCTGTCGGCGCCGGCGGCGAGCGCCTTGCCGATGTCGCCCGAGTACTGCAGGCCGCCGTCGCCGATGACCGGGACGCCCGCGGCGCGAGCCGCCAGGGCGGCCTCGTAGATCGCGGTGACCTGCGGGACGCCGATGCCGGCGACGACGCGGGTCGTACAGATGGAGCCGGGGCCGACGCCGACCTTGACGCCGTCCACGCCGGCGTCGATCAGGGCCTGGGCGCCGTCGCGGGTCGCGACGTTGCCGCCGATGACGTCGACGGAGACGGCCGACTTGATCTTGGCCATCCAGTTGAGCGCGTTGCTGTTGTGGCCGTGCGAGGTGTCGACGATCAGGAAGTCTACGCCCGCCTCGGCCAGCGCCTGGGCGCGGTCGAGCGCCTCGGGGCTGGCGCCCACGGCGGCGCCGACGAGCAGCCGGCCGTCGGCGTCCTTGGCCGCGTTCGGGTACTGCTCGGCCTTCTTGAAGTCCTTGACCGTGATGAGGCCCTTGAGGATGCCCGCCTCGTCGACCAGCGGGAGCTTCTCGATCTTGTGGCGGCGCAGCAGCTCCATGGCGTCCACGCCGGAGATGCCGACCTTGCCCGTGACCAGCGGCATCGGCGTCATGACCTCGCGCACCTGGCGCGAGCGGTCCGACTCGAAGGCCATGTCGCGGTTGGTGACGATGCCGAGCAGCTTGCCCGCCCGGTCGGTGACCGGGACGCCGCTGATGCGGAACTTCGCGCAGAGCGCGTCGGCCTCCGCGAGCGTGGCGTCCGGGCCGACCGTGATCGGGTCGCTGACCATGCCGGACTCGGACCGCTTCACCAGGTCGACCTGGTTGACCTGGTCCTCGACCGAGAGGTTGCGGTGCAGCACGCCGACGCCGCCCTGCCGGGCCATGGCGATGGCCATGCGGGCCTCGGTCACCTTGTCCATGGCGGCGGACAGCAGCGGGATGTTGACGCGTACGTTGCGCGAGATGAGCGTCGAGGTGTCGACCGCGTTGGGCAGCACTTCGGATGCGCCCGGCAGCAGCAGCACGTCGTCGTATGTCAGCCCGAGCGTCGCGAATTTCTCGGGCACTCCGTCGACGTTTGCAGTCATGACACCTTCCCCAAATGGCCTTGATCGGTGCGGATGTCCATGCTAACGGCCTCTGGAGGCGTCTCATTCCACGAGCAAGATCACCCGCAGGTTCTGTAGCTTCCTACGGCAGTGGCGTACGTCTCCGAGGGGCCCGGCCCACCTTCGGACCCTGCCGGCTCACTGCTCGGCGAGGGCCCGCAGCCGGCTCAGCGCCCGGTGCTGCGCGACCCGGACGGCGCCCGGGGACATGCCCAGCATCTGCCCGGTCTCCTCGGCGGTCAGCCCGACGGCGACGCGCAGCACGAGCAGCTCGCGCTGGTTCTCCGGCAGGTTGGCCAGGAGCTTCTTGGCCCAGGCGGCGTCGCTGCTGAGCAGCGCGCGCTCCTCGGGTCCGAGCGAGTCGTCGGGCCGCTCCGGCATCTCGTCGGAGGGCACGGCGGTCGACCCCGGGTGCCGCATCGCGGCGCGCTGGAGATCGGCCACCTTGTGACCGGCGATGGCGAAGACGAATGCTTCGAAGGGTCTGCCGGTGTCCTTGTAGCGCGGCAGCGCCATGAGCACCGCGACGCAGACCTCCTGCGCCAGGTCCTCGACGAAGTGGCGGGCGTCACCGGGCAGCCGGTTCAGCCGGGACCTGCAGTAGCGCAGGGCGAGCGGGTGGACGTGGGCCAGCAGATCGTGGGTGGCCTGCGCGTCGCCCTCGACGGCGCGGTGCACCAGGGCACCGATCACCGTCGTTCCGTCGTCGCGCATCGAACCATGGTGCCCCGGTCCCACTTCATCCGCGGCACCGCGTCCGTAGTTGTGCACCGAAGCGTTATGAGCGGGTGCGCCGGAAGTCATGTCCTGCGCCCTCCCCTTCCGCTCGACCGAATCGTTCCCGAGGAACTCCACGTCTCAAGGATGCGGCATCGGCCGGGAAGCGTCACATACCGCCGGAGCGCGGGCTCCGTCGGGCGGGGTACGGCTCGCGCCGCACCCCCCGGCCCGGGCCGGCCGTCAGCGGACCAGGCCCCACCGGAAGCCGAGGGCCACCGCGTGCGCCCGGTCCGATGCGCCGAGCTTCTTGAACAGCCGCCGGGCGTGCGTCTTCACCGTGTCCTCGGAGAGGAACAGCTCGCGGCCGATCTCCGCGTTGGAGCGGCCGTGGCTCATCCCTTCGAGGACCTGGATCTCGCGGGCCGTGAGCGTGGGCGCCGCACCCATCTCGGCCGACCGCAGCCGGCGCGGGGCGAGCCGCCACGTCGGGTCGGCCAGGGCCTGGGTGACGGTCGCCCTGAGCTCGGCCCGGGAGGCGTCCTTGTGCAGATAGCCGCGGGCACCGGCGGCGACCGCGAGCGCGACGCCGTCCAGGTCTTCCGCGACGGTCAGCATGATGATCCGGGCGCCGGGATCGGCGGAGAGCAGCCGGCGGACCGTCTCCACCCCCCGAGGCCGGGCATGCGTACGTCCATGAGAATGAGATCCGAACGGTCGGCACCCCAGCGGCGGAGGACTTCCTCGCCGTTGGCGGCCGTCGTCACACGCTCGACGCCGGGCACGGTCGCAACCGCGCGACGGAGCGCTTCTCGGGCAAGCGGGGAGTCGTCGCAGACGAGGACGGATGTCATGACCGCCCTCCGCAGCTGATGCGCGTCACCTTGAGCCTCCAGGCTGTTACAAGTCGTCACCTGTGCGGTTGACGCTCTCGGACATCTGCCCGATCGCTCTTTCTGCCAACCGCCTCCGCACTCTCAACGATGGTCACTCGAAAGAGTTACGGGTTGGAAGACCGAGTTCGGCACTCTACGTGAGGAAGCGCTCACGGAGCAGAGCGCCACGGGTTGTACAGCCGTCAACCGAAACTTTTGGTGCACCCGTGCCCCATTTAGCGGGATTTCTTCCCTTTTGCTGGTGTCTGTGGCTAGATTCGCAATCAGTCATATTTACATCTACTAACACCGTAGATGTACGGTCTTGTACACGGTCATCGACGAGCACCCGCCCACGACGCACGACGACGCTTCCGACTCAGCACGGTTTCGAGGGGACAAGCAATGGCCGATTTCTCCCGCCTTCCCGGACCCAACGCCGATCTGTGGGACTGGCAGCTGCTGGCCGCCTGCCGCGGGGTCGACAGTTCGCTCTTCTTCCATCCCGAGGGGGAACGCGGGGCCGCCCGGAGCGCCCGCGAGACCTCCGCGAAGGAGGTGTGCATGCGCTGCCCCGTACGCGCGGAGTGTGCGGCGCACGCCCTGGCCGTCCGTGAGCCCTACGGGGTGTGGGGCGGGCTGACCGAGGACGAGCGCGAGGAGCTGATGGGGCGTGCGCGCAATCGGCTGATCACGGCCGCGGTGCCGGCTTCGCCGCCGGAGCACGGCTGACGCCCCGCGCGCCGCACGTTAGAGGAGAAACGTTTCTTCACCCCACCCCGCCCCTTCCCGGAACCGGGGCTCCGCCCCGGACCCCCCTCCTCAAGCGCCGGAGGGGCTGGGTTTCGGGGCTCCGCGCCTCAAACGCCGGCGGGGCTGGAAGTGGCGGTGAGGCCTGAGCTGGCCCGGGCCAGTTCGTCCAGGGTCGCCGAGACCGCCGGGACCCTTGCCAGGTCGGGGAGGGTCAATGCGACGATCTCGCGTTCGATGGCCGGCTCCACCGTGACGGTCCTGGCCCCCCTCGGGCGTACCGACTCGATGGCCAGCGCCGGCAGCACGGCCACGCCCAGGCCCGCGCCGACCAGGCCGATCACCGCCGGGTAGTCGTCGGTGGCGAAGTCGATGCGCGGGGTGAAGCCGGACTCCTCGCACACCTCCACGAGCTGCCTGCGGCACCGGGGGCACCCCGCGATCCAGGACTCCCCGGCGAGTTCCGCGATGCCGACCGCGTCCCGGTCCGCCAGTGCGTGGCCCTCGGGGACGAGGCCGGTCAGCCGGTCGGTGAGCAGGGGGCGCACCACCAGGTCGTCCCACTCGGCGCCCGGTTCGCCGTACCGGAAGGCGAGGGCGATGTCGCAGTCGCCGTCGCGCAGCATCTCCTCGGACCGGGGCGGCTCGGCCTCGACGAGGGACACCCGCGTCCCGGGGTGCGCGGCGCGCAGTGCGGCGAGGGCACCGGGGACCAGGGACGAGCTGCCGCTGGGGAACGAGACGAGGCGGACCCGGCCGGCCCGGAGCCCGGCGATGGCGGCGACCTCCTCCTCGGCGGCGGTGAGCCCGGCGAGGATGCCGGAGGCGTGCCGTACGAGTGCCTCGCCCGCCTGCGTCAGCCGCATCTCGCGGCCCGTCCGGATCAGCAGCGTGGTCCCCGCCGAGGACTCCAGGGCCTTCATCTGCTGGCTGACCGCGGGCTGGGTGCAGCCCAGTTCGCGGGCGGCGGCGGAGAACGAGCCGGTGGCGGACACGGCGCGCAGGACGCGGAGGTGGCGGGCTTCGATCACCCCTCCAGCATAAGCGGGTCTTGGGGCAGCGGCGAGTTCCCGCGTGCGGGCTTTGAGGGCGGGCCGTCCGGCTCTCCGGGCGTACCACTAACGTGCCGCGTATGACGACTGCACTGATCACGGGCGCGACGGCGGGCATCGGCGCCGCCTTCGCCCGGCGGCTCGCCGCCGACGGGTACGACCTGGTCCTGGTGGCCCGGGACACGGAGCGGCTGCGCGAGCAGGCGACCGAGCTGCACGACCGGCACGGCATCGAGGCCGAGGTGCTGAGGGCCGACCTGTCCGACGACAAGGGGATCCGCGCGGTCGAGGAACGCCTCGGGGACGCCCGGCACCCGGTCGACCTGCTGGTGAACAACGCGGGCTTCGGCAACAAGGGCCGTTATCTGGACGTCCCCATGGCCGACGAGCTGGCGATGCTGAAGGTGCACTGCGAGGCGGTGCTGCGGCTGACCTCGGCGGCGGCGGCCGGTATGAAGGAGCGCGGCCGGGGCGGGATCGTGAACGTGGCCTCGGTGGCGGCGTTCGTGCCGCGCGGTACGTACGGGGCCTCCAAGGCGTGGGTCGTGCAGTTCAGCCAGGGCGCGGCGAAGGACCTCGCCGGGTCCGGGGTGCGGCTGATGGCGCTGTGCCCCGGCTTCGTGCGTACGGAGTTCCACCAGCGGGCCGGGATGGGCACGGGCAACATCCCGGGCTGGATGTGGCTCGACGCGGACAAGCTGGTGAGCGCGGCGCTCGCGGACCTGGCGCGCGGGAAGTCCGTGTCGATCCCGGACCCCCGTTACAAGGTGCTGATGGGCGCGGTGAAGCTGGCGCCCCGCGGCCTGCTCGGAGGGCTGACCTCGCGGACGGGCCGCAAGTACGGGCCGCAGTAGGGGGCCTTCACTCCTCCGGGAGCCGGAGTACGGCGGTGGTGCCGTCGTGCCAGGCCACCCGGATCTCGTGGGGGCTGTGTACGTGGATCCCGGCGAGGGTGTCGACGGGCGCCGGGTCCGCCTCCCCGGTGAGCGAGGCGAGCGCGACGAAGAGGGACCGGGGTCCGGTGGTCGTGCCCTCGACGGCCAGGAGCCGGGAGGTCTCGCCGAACATGGTGTCCCCGCCGGGCCGTTCGCGGACTCCGCCCTCGTAGCCGTGGACCGGGTGGAGCTGGGCGGTGAGCGCCTGGTCGTCCCCGGTCGCCCACCCCGTCTGGCGGACGGGCGTGCCCTCGGGCGCGCCCGTGACCAGATGCGCGCGGACCTCGGCGCGGCCGTGGGCGAGGGTGGCGGAGACGACGCGGACGCCGGGGCGCGGGGTGTGCGCGGAGGCGGCGTGGCCGAGGGGGTCGGCGGTGAGGCGGGCGGTCGGTTCGCCGCCGTCGACGAGCAGCGCGAAGTGGTTGTCGCGTTCGGCGTCCCCGTGCGTGGGGCCGGTGCGGGTGGAGTACGCGAAGCGGGCGTAGCCGGGGTCCTCGTCGTCGCCCACGTGGTTCGAGCCGTGGTTGTGGAGCCGGACCAGGCCGTCCGCGGCGGTGGACTGGAGGAGCAGGCCGGTCGGCCCGAGGACGGTCACGGCGTCCTCCCGCTCGGCGGGCAGCGGCTCCTCGTCGGCCGTCCAGACGGGGTGGTCCGGGGGCATCAGCAGCCCGAGGAAGCCCTTGGACGCCCAGTACGGGGAGGCGGGGCCGGAGTACGTCTGGAGCACGGGTTCGTACGGGCCGTGCCAGCCGAGGGTGAGAAGGCCGTCCCGGCCGGTGGCGCCCCGGTCCAGGAAGTAGCCGAGGGTGCCGGAGGCCAGGCGGCGGGTGGCGCCCGGGGTGAGCGGGGTGTGGCCGGTCATGGCGCCGAGCCAGGGGGCGGCCGCGGCGGCGAAGCGGTAGGTGAGGGAGCGGCCGAACGGCATGGGGGCGCCGTCCGCGCCGAACATGCGGCTGTAGTCGTCGAGCTGGCGGTGCAGCCGGGGGCCGTAGCGGTCGAGGAGGTCCCGGTCGCCCGCGAGCTGGGCGTGCAGGACGGGGTAGAAGTGCATCGCCCAGGCGTTGTAGTGGTCGAAGGAGCGGTTCGGGCCGTCGCTGTACCAGCCGTCGCCCACGTACCAGTCCTCGACGTGCTCCAGCGCGCGGTCGATCGTGCGCCGGGCGCGGTCGGTCTCGATGCCCGCGTCCTGGAGGAAGCCGGCGACGGTGAGCCCGAAGAACCACCAGTTGTTGTTCACCGGGGGCGCGTCCAGGGCGGGGAGCAGCCAGTCGACGGCGCGCTGCCGGGTGGTGTCGTCGAGGGTGTCCCAGAGCCAGGGGCGGGTGAGGCGCAGGCCCAGGGCGAGGGAGGCGGACTCGACGATGGCCTGGGGGACGTCCGCGATGCGGGGCCAGGCGTCGGGGCTCCCCGCCGGGTCCGACGTACCGGCGGCGAGCCCTTCGGCGTACCGGCCGAGGAAGCCGTGCGAGTCCTCGCCGCCCGCCCCGGCGATCCGGAACGCGGCGAGCAGCCAGGTGCGCGCGTAGCCTTCGAGGCCGTCGGAGAGGGGTCCGGACCAGCTCGGCCGGGGGCCGGGGAGGTCGATGCGGCCGTTCCGGGGCGAGGCGTAGGGGCGTACCGCGAGCAGCAGCTGGTCGGCCGCCCGCTCCCAATCGGCACGGGTGCGGCCCGTGTACGGACTCGTCGTGGGCATGATGCTCCCCTGGAGGCGGACTGCGGCGTCGCCGGGAATCCTGAACCGTGGACGATCGAACGTCAATGGCGAAGTAGCGAATGATCGAAACTTCCGTCAATCGATCACACTGCACTAGGGTCTCCGGTGCGGGTCGGGGTCCGGCCGAGCCACCGCATCGGAATTCACGAGGGGGACTGCCGCCGTGCGCGAGAGTGCTGCTGAACGTCACGACCGACTTCTGGCCCTGGTACGGGAGCGCGGCTCGGCCCGCGTCTCGGACCTGGCCGGCCTGCTGGGGGTCTCCCCCGTCACCGTGCGCCGCGACGTCGAGGCGCTGTCCGAGCGCGGGCTGCTCGACCGGGTACACGGTTCGGTCTCCTGGCCCCGGGACGCCGCGGCCCCCGCCGGCGCCGACCCGGCCGGCGGCCCGGTGATCGGGCTGATCGCGCCGTCGGCGACGTACTACTTCGCCGAGGTCATCCGCGGTGCGCACGAGGCCGCGGCCCGCGCCGGCGCCCGCCTGGTGCTGCGGATCTCCGACTACCGCCCCGAGGAGGACCGGGCGCGCGCCGAGGGGCTGCTGGCCTCCGGGGCGGACGGGCTGCTGATCGCCCCGGCCTGGCGGGGCGCCGAGGACCAGGCGGCGTACGGGGACTGGATGGCCGGGCTGCCGGTGCCCACAGTGCTCCTGGAACGCACCCCGGCGCCCGGGTCACCCCTCGACGGCCTGGACCGGGTCTGCTCGGACCACCGGCACGGGGTCCTGCTCGCCGTGCGCCATCTGGTCGGCCTGGGCCACGGCACCCCGCTGCTCGTCGCCCGCGCCGACAGCCCGACCGCGCTCGCGGTGCGCTCCGGGTACGAGGACGCGCTGGCGGTGCTGGGGCACACCGGGGCACCCGCGATGATCGGGACGTCCGGCCCCGAGGTCGACCCGGCCCGCTTCGACGCGGCGGTGCGGGAGGTGCGCGACGCGGTGGTCTCCGGCCGGGCCGCGTCCGCGCTGGTGCACAACGACGTGGACGCGATCCACCTGGTCCAGCGCCTGTCGGACCTGGGCGTGCGCGTGCCGGAGGACCTGGCGGTGATCGCGTACGACGACGAGGTGGCCGCGCTGGGTGACATCCCGCTGACCGCGGTCAGCCCGCCGAAGCGTCATATCGGGCGCTGCGCAACGGAGTTGCTGATCAGCAGGCTCGGTTCCGGGCAGGACGAGGACGAGCCCGGCCGGCATCTGGCGCTGCTGCCCCGACTGCGGGTGCGGGCTTCGACCACTCGATAACGTTCTGATCTTTTCTCGATCAATCAATCTTTCGCTCTTGACTTCGGACATCGCTGGGCCAAGGATCACGCCCAACGTCAATGTCGCCGCTGATTCAGGAGCTACGCCGTGAACCGCAGTTGGAGCAGAACGACTCTTTCCATAGCCGGAGCCGTCACCGCCCTCGCCGTCGTCACGGCCTGCGGCGGGAGCGGAGACGACTCCGACGGCGGCGGCACCGGCACCGCCGCCAAGCCCGTGACCATCACCTTCTGGGGCTGGGCCAAGGGCACCAAGGAGGTCGTGGACGCGTTCAACGCCTCGCACAAGAACATCCGCGTGAAGTTCGAGGAGACCCCGTCCGGCAACGCCGGCGGCTACGCCAAGATCTCCAACGCGATCAAGGCGGGCAACGCCCCCGACCTGGTCTCCGTCGAGTACCCGCAGCTCCCCGAGTACGTCAGCCAGGGCGGCTTCCAGGACATCGGGAAGTACTTCACCGAGGAGACCCGGAAGAAGTTCCTGCCTCAGGCCGTCGAGCAGACGACCCTCGGCGGCAAGACCTGGGCGGTCCCCTTCGACGCGGCGCCGCAGGCCTTCTTCTACCGCAAGGACCTGTTCGAGAAGTACGGCATCGCGGTGCCCAAGACCTGGGACGAGTTCAAGTCCGCCGCCGAGAAGGTGAAGAAGGCCGACTCCAAGGCCCGCATCGGCACCTTCTTCCCGGACGACCCGACCACCTTCGAGGCGATGGTCTGGCAGGCCGGCGCCCAGTGGTTCAAGGCCGACGGCGACACGTGGAAGGTCAACACCACCGACGGCACCACCACCAAGGTCGCCGACTACTGGCAGGGCCTGATCAAGGGCGGCCTGGTCCGCACCGACGCCTCCTTCTCGCCCGCCTGGACCAACTCCCTGAAGACCGGCGGCACCATCGGCTACCTCGGCGCCTCCTGGGGCGGCGGCGTCCTCGGCTCCACGCTGCCCGAGCAGAGCGGCAAGTGGGCCGTCGCCCCGATCCCGACCTGGGACGGCAAGCCCGCCAGCGGCATGCTCGGCGGCACCACCTTCGCCGTGCCGAAGAACAGCGAGAAGGCCGCGGCGGCCGTCGAGTTCGCCACCTGGATGACCACCACGGAGGAGGGCATCAAGGCCCGCATCTCCTCCGGCACCTCCAGCGCGTTCCCGGCCGCGCTCTCCCTGCGCCCCGCCGCGAAGAAGGCCTTCGACACCGAGTTCTACGGCGGCCAGGACATCTACCAGGTCTTCGAGGACGGCGGCTCCGCCATCGCGCAGGGCTGGACCTGGGGCCCCTCGATGGGCACCACCAACACCACGCTCAAGGACCAGTTCGGCAAGCTCGCCGGCGGCGGCACCACCGTCCCCGAGGCGGTGAAGGCGGCCCACGACGCGACCGTCGCGGAGCTGTCCAAGCGCGGCCTGAAGGTCGAGGGCTGACCGGATGAAAGCCCGCACCCGCGCCGCCGCGACCCTGCTGACCCCGTTCTTCGTCCTGTTCACCGTCGTGATGCTGATCCCGATCGGTTACGCGGTCTGGCTCAGCCTCTTCACCGAACAGCAGTCGGGGCTCGGCTTCGGCGGATCCGAGACGGTCTTCACCGGACTCGGCAACTACACGGCGGCGCTGGGTGACCGGGTCTTCCGCGACGGCTTCCTCGTCCTGCTCGGCTACTGCGTCGTCTACATCCCGCTGATGGTCGGCGGAGCCCTCGCGCTCGCGCTGCTGCTCGACTCGGCGCTCGCCCGCGCCAAGCGCTTCTTCCAGCTCGCGCTGTTCCTGCCGCACGCCGTGCCCGGCATCATCGCCGCGATGATCTGGCTGTACCTGTACACCCCGGGCCTGAGCCCCGTGGTCTCCGCGATGCACTCCGGCGGGATCGGCTTCGACTTCTTCTCCCCGGGCGGCGCGCTCCCGTCCATCGTGAACATCGCGCTCTGGGAGTGGCTCGGCTACAACATGGTGATCTTCTACGCCGCGCTCCAGGCCATCGACCGCTCGGTGCTGGAAGCCGCCACGGTCGACGGGGCGAGCGGCGGGCGCATCGCGTTCAGCATCAAGCTCCCGCTGATCCGCTCCTCGGTCCTGATGGTCGTACTCTTCACGATCATCGGCTCGCTCCAGCTGTTCACCGAACCCCTGATCCTCAACACCGGCTCCGGGTCCGCCGTCTCCTCCTCCTGGACACCGAACATGTACGCCTACACCGCGGCCTTCTCCCGCAACGACTTCGGACTCGCGGCCGCCGCCTCCGTACTCCTCGCGCTCACCGCCGCCCTGCTGTCCTTCGTCGTCACCCGCCTCACCGGCCGGAAGGGCGCGCACGCATGAGCACCACGACCCGCAAGAACCCCTGGCTGTCGAAGGCCGCCGTCAACGGAGCCCTGCTCCTGGCCGTCCTCTACATGCTCTTCCCGCTCGTCTGGCTGGTCACCGCCGCCACCAAGGACACCGGCTCTCTGCTCGCCGGGGACACCTTCTCCTTCGAGGGCTTCGACCTCTCGAAGAACCTCTCGGACATCGCCTCGTACGGGGACGGCGTCTACTTCCGCTGGTACGGGAACAGCCTGCTGTACGCGGGGGTCGGGGCTGCCGTCTGCTCGCTGATCTGCGTCGCGGCCGGGTACGCCTTCGACAAGTACGAGTTCCGGGGCAAGGAGAAGCTGTTCGGGCTGGTCCTGCTCGGCGTGCTCGTGCCCACGACGGCCCTGGCCCTGCCGATGTACCTGCTGGCCAGCAAGATCGGGATCGTCAACACGTACTGGTCGGTGCTGATCCCCGTCCTGGTGAACCCCTTCGGCGTCTATCTCGCCCGGGTCTTCTCCGCCGGCTACATCCCAGGCGAGGCGCTGGAGGCGGCCCGCATCGACGGTGCGGGCGAGCTGCGCACCTTCTTCTCCATCGGGCTGCCGATGATGATGCCGGGCTTCGTGACAGTGTTCCTGTTCCAGTTCACCGCGATCTGGAACAACTTCTTCCTCCCCCTGGTGATGCTCTCGGACCGCAAGCTCTTCCCGCTGAGCCTCGGCCTGTACTCCTGGAACACCAACACCCACAGCGAGCCCGGCTTCTACCCGCTCGTCGTCACCGGGTCCCTCCTCGCCGTCATCCCCCTGATCGTCGCCTTCGTCTCCCTTCAGCGGCACTGGAAGGCCGGACTCACCGCCGGCAGCGTCAAGTAGCCCACCGCGACCCCCAGGGAGCCACCACCGCCATGCAGTCCACCTCCGCCCACCGGCCCTCGCTCCTGCTCGCGATGGGCCCGGACATCTACGAGCGCCTCTTCGAGCCGCGCCACCGCGACCGGCTCACCGCCCTCGCCCGTACGGACCCGGCCCTCGTCGCCCACGACCTGGCCGACCCGGACCCCCGCGTCGCCGCCGCCCTCGCCGAGGCCGAGGTCCTCCTCACCTGCTGGGGCGCGACCCCGCTCACCGACCGGGTCCTCGCCGCCGCGCCCCGCCTCAGGGCGGTCGTCCACGCGGCCGGTTCGGTCAAGCACCACATCACGGACGCCTGCTGGGAACGCGGCCTCGCCGTCTCCTCGGCGGCCGGGGCCAACGCCCTGCCCGTGGCCGAGTACACCCTGGCCACGATCCTCCTGGCCAACAAGCGCGTCCCGCACTCCGCCCACGTCTACCGCGAGGTCCGCGCCGACCACGACTGGCGCGCCGAGCTGGACGGGGCCGGCAACTACCACCGCACGGTGGGCATCGTCGGCGCCTCCCGCATCGGCCGCCGCGTCATCGAGCTGCTCCGGCCGTTCGACCTGCGGGTCCTGCTGTACGACCCCTTCGTCACCGCGGCGGAGGCGGCGCGGCTCGGCGTCGAACCGGTCGGCCTGGACGAGCTGTGCGCCCGCGCCGACGTCGTCTCCGTACACGCCCCCCAGCTCCCCGGGACCCACCACATGATCTCCGCCCGCGAGCTGTCCCTGATGCGGACCGGCTCGACGCTGATCAACACCGCCCGCGGCTCCCTGATCGACGAGGCGGCCCTGCTCCGCGAGGTGGTCCCGGGCAGGCTGCACGCCGTACTGGACGTGACGGACCCCGAACTGCCGCCCGCCGACTCCCCGTTGTACGACCTGCCGAACGTGCTCCTCACCCCGCACGTCGCCGGCTCCCTCGGCAACGAGCTCCACCGCATGACCGACCACACGCTGGACGAGCTCGAACGGTACGCGGCGGGCCGCCCGTTCGCGGACCCGGTGCATCCGGCTGCGCTGGACCGCTCGGCGTAACCGGCACATCCAGCCCCGCCGGCACAGGATGTGCGGAAGGCCCGGCACCCCCGAGGGGGGCGCCGGGCCTTCCGTTTGCGCCGGAGCGCTACACGCTAGTGGGAGTGACCGTGGCCGTGGCCCGCGGCCTCCGGCTCCTCCTCGGCCGGCTTCTCGACGACCAGGGTCTCGGTCGTGAGCAGCAGCGACGCGATGGACGCGGCGTTCTCCAGCGCGGAGCGGGTGACCTTGACCGGGTCGATGACGCCGGCCTTCACCAGGTCGCCGTACTCGCCGGTCGCGGCGTTGAAGCCCTGGCCCTTGTCGAGCTCGGAGACCTTGGAGGTGATGACGTAGCCCTCCAGGCCGGCGTTCTCGGCGATCCAGCGCAGCGGCTCGACGGCTGCGCGGCGGACGACCGCGACACCGGTGGCCTCGTCGCCGGTCTTGCCGAGGTTGCCCTCGAGGACCTTGACGGCGTGGACGATGGCGGAGCCACCACCGGAGACGATGCCCTCCTCGACCGCGGCGCGGGTCGCGGAGATGGCGTCCTCCAGACGGTGCTTCTTCTCCTTGAGCTCGACCTCGGTCGCGGCACCGACGCGGATCACGCAGACACCGCCGGCCAGCTTCGCCAGGCGCTCCTGGAGCTTCTCGCGGTCCCAGTCGGAGTCCGTGGCCTCGATCTCGGCCTTGATCTGGTTGACGCGGCCGGCGACCTCGTCGGACTTGCCGCCACCGTCGACGATGGTGGTGTCGTCCTTGGAGACGGTCACGCGGCGGGCGGTGCCCAGCACGTCCAGACCGGCCTGGTCGAGCTTGAGGCCGACCTCCTCGGCGATGACGGTCGCACCGGTGAGGGTGGCGATGTCGCCGAGCATGGCCTTGCGGCGGTCACCGAAGCCGGGGGCCTTCACGGCGACGGCGTTGAACGTACCGCGGATCTTGTTGACGACCAGGGTCGACAGGGCCTCGCCCTCGACGTCCTCGGCGATGATCAGCAGCGGCTTGGAGCCACCGGCCTGGATGACCTTCTCCAGGAGCGGCAGCAGCTCCTGGATCGAGCCGATCTTGCCCTGGTGGATCAGGATGTACGGGTCGTCGAGGACGGCCTCCATACGCTCCTGGTCGGTCACCATGTACGGGGACAGGTAGCCCTTGTCGAAGGCCATGCCCTCGGTGAAGTCGAGGTCCAGACCGAAGGTGTTGGACTCCTCGACGGTGATGACACCGTCCTTGCCGACCTTGTCCATCGCGTCCGCGATGAGCTCGCCGACCTGGGCGTCCTGCGCGGAGAGCGCGGCGACGGCGGCGATGTCGGACTTGTCGTCGATCGGGCGGGCGGTCGCCAGAAGCTCATCGGACACGGCCTTGACCGCGGCGTCGATGCCCTTCTTCAGGGCGGCCGGGGAGGCGCCGGCGGCGACGTTGCGCAGACCCTCGCGGACGAGCGCCTGGGCGAGGACGGTGGCGGTGGTCGTGCCGTCACCGGCCACGTCGTTGGTCTTGGTCGCCACCTCCTTCACCAGCTGGGCACCGAGGTTCTCGTACGGGTCGTCCAGCTCGACCTCGCGCGCGATGGTGACACCGTCGTTGGTGATGGTGGGGGCACCGAACTTCTTGTCGATGACGACGTTGCGGCCCTTGGGGCCGATCGTCACCTTCACCGTGTCGGCAAGCTTGTTGACGCCGCGCTCAAGGGCGCGACGGGCGTCCTCGTCGAACTTCAGGATCTTCGCCATGGAGCTGAACTGTTCCTCTCGAAAACAAGAACTGCGCCCCTGCCGCCCGGCTAGTTATGTCGCAGGGGGCCAGGGGCGCAGAACAGAAGCAAACGTGGGTGAATTACTTCTCGATGATCGCGAGCACGTCGCGAGCCGAGAGGACGAGGTACTCCTCGCCGTTGTACTTCACCTCGGTGCCGCCGTACTTGCTGTACAGCACGACATCGCCGGTCTTGACGTCGAGCGGCAGGCGCTCGCCGTTCTCGAAGCGGCCCGGGCCCACGGCCAGGACGACGCCCTCCTGGGGCTTCTCCTTGGCGGTGTCCGGAATAACCAGGCCGGAGGCCGTGGTCTGCTCGGCGTCGAGCGGCTGGACCACGATGCGGTCCTCGAGCGGCTTGATCGCAACCTTGGAGCTGGCGGTCGACACGATCCGGTCTCCCCCTTCGGAGATCTCACGGGGTTTAACAGTCTTGGGTGTGGCGACCAGGTGAGCCCGTCGTCGCGGGTGCCGGACCTGCCGGTCGCACAGTACTGCTGGCACTCTCCAGTGGGGAGTGCCAGCACTGACACTATGACTGCGATTAGCACTCGGTCAAGCGGAGTGCCAATTCCCGCCCCTCGTGGCGTACGCGGCACCTCCGCCCCGTAGGGACAACGCGGGGGCCGCCCGGTCCGTTCCGGGGGAGGGTGACGGCATGCGCATACGCCCCGCAGGACCGGACCGCCCGGGGCCGCCGCCCCCGCGTGCGCCGCCCTCCCTACACGTAGTCCTCCAGGCGGGCCACGGAGTAGCCCTGGTCCGTGACGACCTTCATGACGGACCGGATCAGGTCGGGCATGCCGCCCTTCCACTCCTTCGTGCCGCGGAAGTGGGTGAGGATGATGTCGCCGGGGTGCAGCTTCCGGTCCCCCTCGCGCCACTCCATGTGGTCGGGGAACGCCTCCGCCTCCCACAGGGGCACGGCGGTGATGCCGCAGGACTTGGCGATCCTCAGGGTGTCGGTGTTGTAGTTGCCGTACGGCGGCCGGAAGAGCCGGGGCCGCTTGCCGAACTGCTGCTCCATGATGTCCTGCTGGTCGCAGATCTCGCGCTTCTGCTCCTCGTGGGACAGGCCCGGCATGTAGCGGTGGTTGAGCGTGTGGTTGTTGAGCGTGAGCCCGCGGGCCTGGGCGTCCTTGAAGTACGTGTAGTCGTCGCGCACCAGGTAGTCGGTGAGGAAGGCGCTGTACGGGATGTTCAGCTCCGACATCATCTTCAGCAGCTCGGGATCCTTGTCGTCCCCGTCGTCCATGGTCAGGAAGACGACCTTGTCCGTGGTGGGGACCCGGGTGAAGACCGGCGGCAGCGAGTCGTCCTGGCCCTCGACCTCGAAGCCCTTGCGGGTCGTGATGTGCGGCTTCTTCGCGGGCGGTACGGGCGCCGCGAGCGGCGTGCTCGCCAGGCCCCACTTCTTGGCGGCGACCACGCGGGCGGCCTGCGCCAGCTTCGCCCGCTCCGCCTGCGCCGCGCGGGTGCCCAGCGCCCCGGCCGCCGGCTCCGCCTGCGCGCCCGGCTGACCGGCCTGGAGCTTCGCGCTCCGGGCCGCGGAGTCCGCGTCGCCCCCGGCCGCACAGCCGGAAGCGGCGGCGGCGACCAGGAGCGCCGCGAGGACCGCGTAACCCGGCCTGCGCCGCAGGCGAGCCCGTACCCGCTGCCGCCCGCCCGTCACCGCACCCGGTTCACGCCCATTCATGGCCAATTTGTCCTTTTGTCGTACTGGCTGCATGGCGCCGGATACTGCCAGCACGAAGGAGGGCCGCCGCCCCGACACCGCCGCAGGCCCCGCGCGGTCCCCCGGGTGGCTCACACGGAGGCGGCCGAACAGGGCCGCCCGGTTCAGCGGTGGGCGCCGCCGCCCCACGCGGGCAGCGGCTCGGGCGCGGCCGTCCCGGTCACCGTGCGGACGATCCAGCGCCGGTGCCAGAACGCCTTGAAGACGCCGATGAGCCCGACGATCCAGGCCAGCAGCCCGAGCCCCATGATCAGGGCCACCAGCCCGTACGTGTCCTCGCCCCGGACCGCGCCCGCGGGCACGACGACGCAGGCGAACAGCCCCAGCGCGGCCAGCACGAAGGAGGTCAGCAGCCACACCAGGCTCACGCCCGGCAGCCGGAGTCCGGCGTCGCGGGCGGGGTCGCGGTCCAGCTCGCCCCACTGCGTGAGCAGCCGGCGCACCGCCACGTCCCGGCGCACCCCGGCGCCGACGAGGATCGCCGCCGGGATCAGGGCGGCGGCGCCGAGGGCGAGCATCACCACGCCGAAGATCGCGCCGACGGGGTCGTACGACTCCTCGAAGGCGATCAGCGCCGTCCCGATCAGCGACCAGCCGAGCGCGCCGACCGCACCCCACAGCGACAGCAGCCCGAGCCGCCCCGGGCCGATGTGCGCCTCGACCAGCACGCCGAGCAGGTACGACCGGTCGGCGAGCAGCGCGTCCCGGTCGGGCCAGGCACGTATCTCCGGGGGCGGCGGAGGCGGCGGCAGCACGGAGCGGGGAGGCATGGGGCAGACCCTATCGAGCCGCCGCATGCCCCAATTGCCGCATGGGGCTCAGGCGTTGCGGATGGCCTCGATGTCCAGGCGCTTCATGCCGAGCATGGCCTTCATCGCGCGGGCGGCCTTCTCCGGATCGGGGTCGCCCAGGGCGTCACCGAGGCCCGGCGGGACGATCTGCCAGAAGAGGCCGTACTTGTCCTTGAGCCAGCCGCACTGGATCTCCTGGCCGCCGTCGGAGGTGAGCGTGTTCCACAGCCGGTCCGCCTCGTCCTGCGAGTCGCACTCCACGGAGAGCGAGGCGGCCTCGTTGAAGGTGAATTCGGGCCCGCCGTCGAACGCGACGTACTCCGCGCCGTCCAGCTGGAACCGTACGGTCATCGCCTTCCCCGCCTCGCCGGGGCTCGCGGCGGTCCAGTGGGTGGTCTCCAGGACGCGCGAGTCGCCGCCGATGACGGAGACGTAGTAGTCGGCCGCTTCCTCGATCAGGTCCTTCGGGAACCACAGGAACGTGGTGACCTTCTGCATGGTCCTCTCCTCACGTACAGGGGCAAAGTGCCGTGAAGGGTAGACCGCGGAAGCGTCCGGAACTCATCGACCTGCCGGGTCGCCCAGCGATTCGAAGCGCCAGCGGTGCACCGCCCGGGTGACCAGGGCGGCATCCGGATCGGGCAGCTCCGGCAGCTCGTCGGCGTACCCGCCCCGCCACCAGGTGATGACCAGGACCCGGTCCTGCGGGGCCCGCAGCAGCTCGCTGCGGAGCGGGGTCCGGGGCAGCTCGGCGGCGCGGGCGCGGGCCCACTCCAGGAGCTCGCCGCCCCGGCCGTCGGAGGCGCGGGCCTCCCACATCAGGGCGGTGACGGGGGCGCTCATGAGTACAGGTTGTCCTTGCTGACCTCGTGCACGTGGTCGTGGTCGTGGCTGTGGGCGCCGGGGACGTGGGTCTCGGTGACGGGCAGCGAGGAGTCGGCGGACAGCTCCAGGTCGGAGGCGGGCCGGTTGCGGGCGACCATCTCGGCGCCGAGCGCGGCCACCATCGCGCCGTTGTCGGTGCACAGCTTGGGGCGGGGCACGCGCAGCCGGATGCCGGCCCGCTCGCACCGCTCCCGGGCGAGCGCGCGCAGCCGGGAGTTGGCCGCGACACCGCCGCCGATCATCAGGTGGTCGACGCCCTCGTCCTTGCAGGCGCGGACGGCCTTGCGGGTGAGCACGTCGACGACGGCCTCCTGGAAGGACGCGGCCACGTCCCGTACCGGCACCTCCTCGCCGGCCGCCCGCTTGGCCTCGATCCAGCGGGCGACGGACGTCTTCAGGCCGGAGAAGGAGAAGTCGTACGCGGGGTCGCGCGAGCCGGTCAGGCCGCGCGGGAAGGCGATGGCCGCCGGGTCGCCCTCGCGGGCGAGGCGGTCGATGACCGGGCCGCCGGGGAAGCCGAGGTCCAGCACCCGGGCGATCTTGTCGAACGCCTCACCGGCCGCGTCGTCGATGGTCGCGCCCAGCGGCCGCACGTCGTTGGTGATGTCGGGCGCGAGGAGCAGCGAGGAATGCCCGCCGCTGACCAGGAGCGCCATGGTCGGCTCGGGCAGCGGCCCGTGCTCCAGCTGGTCGACGCAGATGTGGGAGGCCAGGTGGTTGACCCCGTACAGCGGCTTGTTCAGCGCGTACGCGTACGCCTTGGCGGCGGAGACGCCGACGAGCAGCGCGCCCGCGAGGCCGGGCCCGGCGGTGACGGCGATGCCGTCGAGGTCCCGGCCGCTGACGCCGGCCTCCTTCAGGGCGCGCTCGATGGTGGGGACCATCGCCTCCAGGTGGGCGCGGGAGGCGATCTCCGGGACGACGCCGCCGAAGCGGGCGTGCGTGTCGACGCTGGACGCGACGGCGTCCGCGAGGAGCGTCGTCCCCCGGACGATGCCGACCCCGGTCTCGTCGCAGGAGGTCTCGATACCGAGTACGAGGGGTTCGTCAGCCATCAGTCAGTCTCGTTTTCTTGTACGTCTTCGTGTACGTGGAGGCGCATGACGAGCGCGTCGATGTTGCCCGGCTGGTAGTAGCCGCGGCGGAAGCCGATCGGTTCGAAGCCGAAGCGCTCGTAGAGTTTCTGGGCGCGGGTGTTGTCGACGCGGACCTCGAGGAGCACCTCGGCGCACTCGAACGCCGTGGCGTGCTTGAGCAGGTCGGTCAGCAGCTCGGAGCCGAGCCCGCCGCCCCAGTGGTCGCGGGCGACGGCGATGGTCTGTACGTCGGCGAGGTCGCCGGCGGCGGCGAGGCCCGCGTACCCGACGATCCGGCCGGTGCCCCGCTCCTCGGCGACGACGTAGCGGCGGGTGGCCGCCGGGCCGCGCGCGTACGCCAGCTCGGACCAGAACATGCCTGCCGACCAGGCGTCCTCCGGAAACAGCTCGTGCTCCAGGGCGAGCACCGGGTCGATGTCCCACCAGCGCATCTCGCGCAGCACCGCGGTCGTGACGGTCACTTCGGGGTGACCACCTTGTAGTTCTTCGGGACCTGCGCGTCGGGCCTGCGGAGGTAGAGCGGCTGCGGCGGCAGCAGCTCCTCACCGGCGGCCAGGCGCTCGGCGGCGAGACCGGCCAGCGCGCCGGCCGCGAGGTGCTCGGGACCGCGCGCGTCCGGGAACGCCTCGGGGTAGAGCACCGCGCCCGCGCCGACGACGGGCAGGCCCGCGAGCCGCTCCGCGATGTCGGCGGGCCGGTCGACGGAGGGGCCCTCGGTCCGGGTGCGGGCGTCCTGGTACCGCGCCCAGTAGACCTCCTTGCGGCGGGCGTCCGTGGCGACGGCGAAGGGGCCTTCCAGCCCGGCGGCGTACGCGAGGCCGTCCAGGGTGCACAGCCCGTGCACGGGCACGGAGAGCGCCGAGCCGAACGTGGCGGCCGTCACCAGGCCGACGCGCAGTCCGGTGTACGGGCCGGGGCCGACGCCCACGACGACGTCCGTCACGGCGTCGAGTTTCACCCCGGCGTCGGCGAGGACCCGGTCGACGGCGGGCAGCAGCAGCTCCCCGTGCCTGCGGGCGTCGACCTGCGCGGACTCGGCGACGACGCGGGTCCCGTCGTGCAGGGCGACGGTGACGGCGGGGGTGGCGGTATCCATTGCGAGCAAGAGCACGCAAACAGCCTACGGCTCCGGCGCGGCCCGCCCCGCGCCCCGTACGGCATCCCGGTACGGGCGGTCCCGGCTGCTACCGTCACCGGGTATAAGCGGAGTACGTGTAAACGCTTGTACGACTTACAGTTCGCGCCTTACGGCACACGACAGCGAAAGAGGCACGCACGGTGGCAAGGGGCAGCTCGGGAATCGTGGCCGCGCTCACCGCGGCGGCCGTCGCGGGGGTCGCTTTCCTGGCCTACCAGGCCTCCGCCAACGTGCCGGACGACCTGGCGGCGAAGCCTAAGGCGTCCAGCAGCGCGTCGGCGCCGGCTCCGGCCGGCGGGCACGGCGAGGCCAAGCCGAAGAAGGACCCGCTGGCCGTTCCCGCCGGGTCCGGCAGCGGGATGCGGGTCGTGTACGCGCTGAAGGACCGGCGGGTGTGGCTGGTGGACGCGAAGGGCAAGGCGTCCCGGACGTTCAAGGTGATGCCGAGTTCGGTGAGCGCCGTGCCGGGCAGCTACGCGGTGACCTCGCGGTCGGGCAGCGTGAAGGGGTCGGACGGGGTGCCGATCGAGCACGTCGTGCGGTTCGCCACGGTGAACGACGTGACGATCGGCTTCAGCGCCGCGCAGGACGGGTCCATGGAGGAGCCGGACCCGGCGGTGAAGGCGGGGGGCGTGCGGATGTCCCGGGCCGACGGAGATGCGGTGTGGCGGTTCGCCACGGTGAGCGTGAAGGTGGTCGTCGTCCCGTAGCCGGGGGCTGGCTTTCTCCGTGCGGGCCGTCGTCCGGCCCGCGTCACAGATGTCCTCAATCGCCGGACGGGCTGGATGTTGCCGCCCGTCCGGCTCTTGCTGCGGGCTTCTTCTTCGGCGTCTGCGGGGCCGGCGGTGTCGACACCGCGCTCGCCGCCGCGTTCGCGGCCAGTAGGGCGGTCATCGATACCGTCGGCCGCGGCGGACGCGGTTCGCGCTCGGGTGTCGGCATGGACGCCTCCTGGGCTCCGGTGGAAGGCATGGTTAGGTAGACCTAACCCGCTCTCGTCCTCCATGTCACCACGCCTGCCCCGCCCCGCGCAACATTTTGCCGACAGCACGTCGGAATCTCGGAAGAACTCAGCCCCAGGGCGCCCAGGACTCGTTCCGCAGCCCCGCCCAGCGCGTCCCCACGCCCACCAGCGTCACCGTGCGCCGCTCGTCGTCCGTGTCCCCCACCGCACGGTCGATGAACACCTGGAGCCGGTCGTCCGACAGCTCCTCGACCTTGCCGTCGCCCCACTCGACGACCACCACGGACTCCGGCAGCGAGACGTCGAGGTCCAGGTCCTCCATCTCGTCGAGCCCGCCGCCGAGCCGGTAGGCGTCGACGTGGACCAGCGCGGGGCCCCCGGAGAGCGGGGGGTGGACGCGGGCGATCACGAAGGTGGGGGATGTCACCGCGCCGCGCACGCCCAGGCCCTCGCCGAGCCCCCGGGTCAGGGTCGTCTTGCCGGCGCCCAGCTCGCCGGTGAGCATGACGAGGTCGCCGGGGCGCAGCGCGGAGGCGAGCCGGCGGCCCAGGGCCCGCATTTGTTCGGGGGAGTCGACGGCCAGCTTGACGGTGACGGCGCCGGGGACGTTCTCGTACGCGGTGGCCTCAGCGGCCGCCGGGCTGTTCTGCGGTTCCATGCCCGCCAACGTTAGAGGACTCCGGTACGGCTCCGGCGCGCACCAGCAGGTCCGCGAGCCGGTCGGTCACCGTCTCGGGGTGCTCCAGCATCACCAGGTGCCCGGCGTCCGGGACGATGACGAGTTCCGCGTCCGGCAGCCGGTCCGCGATGGCCTCACTGTGCGAGCTGGGCGTCACCAGGTCCTTGTCGCCGGCCAGGATGAGGACGGGGAGATCGCGGAAGAGGGACAGGGTCGCGCTCTTGTCGTGCTCCGCGAAGGCCGGGTAGAACTCCGCGACCACGTCGATCGGGGTGGACTCGATGAGGCGTTCCGCGAACCGTGCGACGGCCGGGTCCACGTCCCGCGAGCCGAACGAGTAACGCTTGATCAGCCCGGCGAACAGGTCCGCGGTCGCCCGCCGCCCCCGCTCCACCAGCTCCGCCTGCGAGCCGAGCGCCCGCAGCACGCCGGGCAGGACCCGCCGCACCGCGTTGACGCCCATGACGGGCAGCCCGAAGCTGACCTCGTTCAGCCGGCCGCTCGACGTGCCGACGAAGGCGACTGCGGCGACCCGGTCGCGGATCAGCTCCGGGTACTGATCGGCCAGCGCCATGATCGTCATGCCGCCCATCGAGTGGCCGACGAGCACGAGCGGGCCCTCGGGGGCGGCGGCGTCGATGACGGCCTTGAGGTCGCGGCCGAGCTGGTCGATGCCGACGGGCACCCCTCCCCCGGCGCGGGCCTGGGCGCGGCCCCGCTCGGAGCGGCCGTGGCTGCGCTGGTCCCAGTGGACGGTGCGGACGATCCCGCGCAGCGCGGCGCGCTGGAAGTGCCAGGAGTCCTGGCCGAGGCAGTAGCCGTGACTGAAGACGACGGTGACGGGGGCGGGGGCCTTGCGCCCGAAGAGCCGCCGCCTGCGGGAGCCCGAGGGGGCGGCGTCGTCGGGGGGATCGACCTCGTCGACCTCGTAGTACAGCTCGGTGCCGTCGTCGGCGGTGGCCCGGCCGGGCGTCCCGCGCAGCGAGCCGTACGGGCCGGTGGCGTCCAGGGCGAGCCGGGCGCGCTTGCGCATGCCCCGGCCGACCGTCAGCCGCTCCACGGCGACCCCGGCCGCCGCTCCCGCGGCGATCACGCCTATGGCGGCGCCGGCGATGCCCGCCCGGCGCCAGCCGGCTCCCGAGGCGGCCGCCGTCGCCACCACGTCCCCCGTGCTGATGTCGCTCACCGTGCCGCGCTCCTCGTGAGTCGTGTCGGTCGGTCCCGGCCCGAGCCGGGGCCGCCTTCAGATCGTGCCTGGTCAGGGGCGCTTGCCCGGTCAGGGCCCGGCCGGGGACCCGTCGGCCGTCGCGCCCAGGTGGACGCGTGGCACCCGGCCGCCGATCCGGGTGACGATCTCGTACGCGATCGTGCCGGCGGCCTCCGCCCAGTCCTCGGCGCTCGGCTCGCCCCGGTCGCCGGGGCCGAAGAGCACCGCCTCGCTGCCCGCCGCCGGCTCGTCGCCGTCGAGGTCGACGACGAACTGGTCCATGGCGACCCGGCCCGCGATCGTCCGGCGCACCCCGCCGACGAGGACGGGGCCCCGGCCGGACGCGTGGCGCGGGATGCCGTCGGCGTACCCGAGGGGCACCAGGCCGAGGGTGGTCCCGCGGGGCGTCGTGTAGTGGTGGCCGTAGCTGATGCCGTGCCCGGCCGGGACCCGCTTGACCAGGGCGACGGACGCGGCGAGCGTCATCACGGGCCGCAGCCCGAAGTCGGCGGACGTGCCCAGCTCCGGGCTGGGCGAGATCCCGTACATGGCGATCCCCGTGCGTACGAGGTCGAAGTGGGACTCGGGGACGGTCAGGGTCGCCGGGGAGTTGGCGATGTGCCGCACCTCGGGCTCGACACCGGCCTTCTCCGCGTACGCCACCATGTCGCGGAAGGTCTCCAGCTGGGCGGTGATCGAGGGGTGGCCCGGCTCGTCGGCGCAGGCGAAGTGGGACCACAGGCCGGTGACGCGGACGGCGCCGGCGCGCTCGGCGGTGCGGGCGGCGGCGACCAGTTCGGGCCAGTCGGCGGGCTGGCAGCCGGCCCGGCCGAGTCCGGTGTCGGCCTTGAGGTGGATCCGGGCGGTCCGGCCGGCCGCCTCGGCAGCCCCGGTGACCTCGCGCAGCGCCCACATGCCGCTGACCGACACGTCGATGTCGGCCTCGATCGCCTCGCGCCAGGGCCCGCCCGGCGTCCAGAGCCAGCACAGCATCCGGCCGTCGAGCCCGGCCGCGCGCAGGGCCAGGGCCTCCTGGGGGGTCGCGGTGCCCAGCCAGGCGGCGCCCGCCTCCCGGGCGGCGCGCGCGCAGGGGACCGCGCCGTGCCCGTAGGCGTCGGCCTTGACCACGGCCATCAGTTGCGCCCCGGCCGCCCGGGCACGCAGGACGCGCACGTTGGCGCGGAGTGCGGCGAGGTCGATCTCGGCACGGGCTCGCAAGGACGCTGTCTCGTTCATATCGCGCCCAGTCTCTCAGAGCCGTCCGCGCGGGCCGGTCCGGCGGGGCGCGTCAGCGGTGGCGCAGCTCGTGCTCCAGGTGGTCGGCGAGGACCGGTACGTGGCTGTGCTCGACGTCCTTGACGGCGGTGACGAGCGTGACCGGGCCGCCGTCGCGGACCAGCCCCACCAGCTCGTCGACGGCCGCCGTCTCCGCCGGTCCGGCCAGTTCGGCGCGGTAGCGCTCCACGAAGGCGTCGTAGCGGGTGGCCGAGCGGTCCTCGTGGTACCAGGAGCGCAGCTCGTCGGAGGGGGTGAGGTCCTTGAGCCAGCGGTCGATCGCGGCCTTCTCCTTGGACACCCCGCGCGGCCAGAGCCGGTCGACGAGGACGCGGGTGCCGTCGCCCCCCTCCACCCCGTCGTAGACCCGGCGTACGCGGACGTCACCGCTGCTGCTCACGGCCGGCCACCTCTCCTCGGCTCCTTCGCGGACGTTCTCCTCAGCTTCGCTCAGGCCCGGACGTCCCGCCACGCCCCGGGGATCGCCTCGGCGACGTCCAGCGCGGCGAGCGGGGAGCCGTCCGCCGCGCGCCGGGCGGCGAGCCCGTGCAGATACGCCCCGGCGGACGCGGCGTCGAGCGGGGCGAGTCCGGCGGCGAGCAGGGAGCCGGTGAGACCGGAGAGGACGTCGCCGCTGCCGGCGGTGGCCAGCCAGGAGGTCCCGGTCGGGTTGACCCGGACCGGGGTGCGCGGGGTATCGGTGGCGATCAGGGTCGTCGAGCCCTTGAGCAGGACCGTGGCACCGAACCGCCGTGCGAGTTCCCGTACGGCGGCGAGCCGCCCCGCCTCGACCTCCTCGCGCGCCACGCCGAGCAGCGCGGCGGCCTCCCCGGCGTGCGGGGTGAGGACGGTGGGCGCGGTACGGGCCCGGACCACGTCCACGTCCAGCAGCCGCAGCCCGTCCGCGTCCACGAGCACCGGCACCTCGGCGGCCAGCACGTCGGAGACGGCGTCCACCGCTTCGGTGCCGTCGCCGAGCCCGGGTCCGACGACCCACGCCTGCACCCGCCCGGCCCCGGAGGGGCGGCCGGCGTGGACCAGGGTCTCCGGGTGCCGGGCGATGACCGCCTCGCCGCCGGGGCCCGCGTAGCGCACGGCCCCCGCCCCGCCGCGCAGTGCCCCGGAGACGGCGAGCACGGCGGCGCCCGGGTAGCGCGTCGATCCGGCGGCGATGCCGACGACACCGCGCCGGTACTTGTCGCTCTCGGCGGCCGGTACGGGCAGCAGCGCGGCGACGTCCGCGTACTGGAGCGCTTCCAGGTCCGGCACGGCCGGGAGTTCGGCATCGAGCCCGATGTCGACGAGGCGCAGCGCCCCGGCCCGTTCGGCGGCCGGGTCGACGAGCAGCGCGGGCTTGTAGGCCCCGAAGGTGACGGTGGCGTCCGCGCGCACCGCGTCCCCGGTCACCTCGCCGGTGTCCGCCTCGACCCCGCTGGGCAGGTCGACGGCGACGACGGGCGCGCCGTGCGCGGTGTACCGCCGGACCAGCTCGGCCGCCTCGGGCCGCAGTCCGCCGCGTCCGCCGATGCCGGTGATGGCGTCCACGACGAGGTCGATACGCCCGGCCCAGTCCTCGTGGGCGGTGCTCTCCTCACCGTCGACGACGTGTCCACCGGCGGCGGTCAGGGCCGCTGTGCCGCCCTCGTGGGACCTGCCGGGGGTGACCCGTACGGCGACCACGCCCGCGCCGCGCCGGGCCAGCCGGGCTCCGGCGTACAGGGCGTCGCCGCCGTTGGCGCCGGTGCCGACGAGGAGGACGACGCGGGAGCCGTAGACCCGGCCGGCCCGTCGCAGCAGATCGGCACAGGCGGCGGCGAGCCCGGCGGCGGCACGCTGCATCAACGCCCCTTCGGGAAGCCGCGCCATGAGGGCCTGCTCGGCGGCCCGTACGGTGTCAACGCTGTAGGCGGTACGCATGCCTTCAACGTACGCATGTTCAGAAGCGCGCGCAGACCTCGGCCACATCGAGCCCGTCCGGCGATTGCAGACCTCAGCCACATCGAGCCCGTCCGGCGATTGAGGACGGAACCGGCCCGCCGGACCCCCCGAGGCCACCGGAGCACCGCACCCCGGACCGGCTAGGCCCCCTCCGCGATCACCACAGCGGAAGCGACCCCCGCATCGTGGCTGAGTGACACATGCCAGCTCCGCACCCCCAACGCGGCGGCGCGAGCCGCCACCGTGCCGCGCACCCGCAACCGCGGCTGCCCGCTCTCCTCCACGTACACCTCGGCGTCCGTCCACAGCAGCCCCCCGGGCGCGCCGAGCGCCTTGGCCAGGGCCTCCTTCGCGGCGAACCGGGCGGCCAGCGAGGCGATCCCGCGCCGCTCACCGCTCGGCAGCAGCAGCTCCGCCTCCACGAACAGCCGCGAAGCGAGCTGCGGCGTACGCTCCAGCGCCGCGTCGAACCGCTCGATCTCCGCCACGTCGATCCCGACCCCGATGATCACGTTCCCACCCTCACTGCTCGGCTCACTCCACGGTGACGGACTTCGCCAGGTTGCGCGGCTGGTCCACCTCGTTGCCGCGGGCCGTCGCGAGTTCGCAGGCGAAGACCTGCAACGGCACGGTGGCGACCAGCGGCTGAAGCAGCGTAGGCGTTGCGGGGATGCGGATGAGGTGGTCGGCGTACGGGACGACCTCGTCGTCGCCCTCCTCGGCGATGACGACGGTACGGGCGCCGCGGGCCCGGATCTCCTGGATGTTCGACACGATCTTGCCGTGCAGCACGGAGCGCCCGGCCGGGGACGGCACCACGACGACGACGGGCAGCCCGTCCTCGATGAGCGCGATCGGCCCGTGCTTCAGCTCACCGGCGGCGAACCCCTCGGCGTGCATGTACGCGAGTTCCTTGAGCTTCAGCGCGCCCTCCAGGGCGACCGGGTAGCCGACGTGCCGGCCGAGGAAGAGCACGGTGTCGTGGGAGGCCAGCGAACGGGCCAGCTCCCGGACGGGTTCCATGGTCTCCAGGACCCGGTCGACGGAGCCGGAGATCTCGGAGAGCTGCCGGATGACGGTCCGGATCTCGTCGCCCCACTTGGTGCCGCGCACCTGGCCCAGGTAGAGGGCGACGAGGTAGCAGGCGACGAGCTGGGTGAGGAACGCCTTGGTGGAGGCGACGGCGACCTCGGGCCCGGCGTGCGTGTAGAGCACGGCGTCGGACTCGCGCGGGATGGTGGAGCCGTTGGTGTTGCAGATGGCGAGCACCTTCGCGCCCTGTTCGCGGGCGTGCCGCAGCGCCATCAGGGTGTCCATGGTCTCCCCGGACTGGGAGATGGCGACGACCAGCGTGTGCGGGTCCAGGATCGGGTCGCGGTAGCGGAACTCGCTGGCCAGTTCGGTCTCGCAGGGGATACGGGTCCAGTGCTCGATGGCGTACTTGGCGATCATCCCGGCGTGGAACGCGGTGCCGCAGGCGACGATCACCACCTTGTCGACCTCGCGCAGCTCGCCGCGCGTGATGCGGACCTCGTCGAGGTGGAGGGTGCCCTCCGGGTCGATGCGGCCGAGGAGGGTGTCGGTGACGGCCTTCGGCTGCTCGGCGATCTCCTTGAGCATGAAGGAGGCGTAGCCGCACTTCTCGGCGGCCGACGCGTCCCAGTCCACGTGGTACTCGCGCACCTCGGCGGGCTCGCCGTCGAACCCGGTGACCAGGACGCCGTCCCGGCGCAGCTCCACCACTTGGTCCTGGCCGAGCTCGATCGCGTCCCGGGTGTGCTCGATGAACGCGGCGACGTCGGAGGCGAGGAAGGACTCGTCCTCCCCCACCCCGACGACGAGCGGCGAGTTGCGCCGGGCCCCGACCACCACGTCCGGGGCGTCCGCGAAGACCGCGACGAGCGTGAACGCCCCTTCGAGGCGGCGGCACACCTGGCGCATGGCCTCGGCCGGCTCCCCGCTCTGGCTGTACGCCTCGGCGAGGAGGTGGGCGACGGTCTCGGTGTCGGTCTCGGAGAGCAGGTCGTGGCCGCGCTCGCCCAGCTCGGCGCGCAGGGCCGCGAAGTTCTCGATGATCCCGTTGTGGACGACGGCGACGCGGCCGGCGTTGTCGAGGTGCGGGTGGGCGTTGACGTCGGTGGGTCCGCCGTGGGTGGCCCAGCGGGTGTGCCCGATCCCGGCGGTGCCGGCGGGCAGCGGCTGCTCGCTCAGCGCCTTCTCCAGGTTGACGAGCTTCCCGGCCTTCTTGGCGGCGGCGAGCCCGCCGTCGGCGAGGACGGCGATCCCGGCGGAGTCGTACCCCCGGTACTCCAGCCGCTTGAGGCCCGCGACGACGACGTCCTGCGCCGACTGCCCACCGACGTAACCCACGATCCCGCACATAGTGGCCCTTTCCTGATCACCAGCCCGCGTTCTTCGCATAGTCGCAGAAGTGACCCCTATTTCAAGCGCAACGGAGCCCGTAGGCCCCGTCCGGCCACTTCAAGCCCGTCCGGCCGCCACTTCCAGCCCGTCCGGCGATTGAGGACAAGGCGCCGCCGAAGGTGGCGCGCCCCCTCACCCGGCCCGCACGGCCTCCGCCACCGCACCACCCTCCACAGCCTCCGGCGCCTTCGGCGCCCCGCGCCCGCCCTTGACCAGCAGCAGCACCGCCACCCCGGCGACGATCCCGACCGCACCGGCCACCACGGCCGCCGTGTTCAGCCCCGACGCGAACGCCGACCGCAGCGCCTGCTCCGGCACCCCGGCGGCCCGCAGCCCCGCCGCGCCGCCGCCCGCCAGGGCGTGGGACTTCGCGTCGCCCAGGCTCTCCCCCATCCGGGCGGTCAGCACCGTCCCGAGCACGGCGACCCCGAAGGCGTACCCGAGCTGGCGGAAGGTGTTGACCGCGCCGCCCGCCATGCCGGCCCGCTCCGGCGGCACCGCGGCGAGCGCCGCGCCCGCGATGGCCGGGGAGACCAGGCCCGTACCGATGCCCGCGACCGCCAGGCCCGGGATCAGCACCGGCCACGAGGAGCCCTCGCCGAGCACCGCCTGGCCGAGGGTGCCCGCGCCGACGAGGACGAGCCCGACGCCGATGGTGAGGCGCGGCGGCGCCCCGTGCAGCAGCCGGCCGCCGACGGCGGCCACCACGAACGAGGTCGCGGCCAGCGGCAGCACCGCCAGGCCGCCCTGGACGGGGCTGAGTCCGAGGACCGTCTGCAGCCAGATCGAGGTGTACGGCAGCACGCCGAAGGCCGCCAGGTTGAACGCGAGCGACCCGGCCATCACCCCGGTGAACGCGGAGGTGCGGAACAGCGACAGGTCCAGCAGGGGGTGCGCCACGCGCAGTTCCACGACGACGAAGCAGACGAGGGCGAGCGCGGCGATCCCGAACGTGGCGAGCGTCTGCCCGGAGGCCCAGCCGGCACTGCCCGCCCGGACGACGGCGTACGTCGCCGCCCCCGCGAACACCGCGAACGCGGCGGTCCCCGCCCAGTCGGTGCGCCGGTCCCGCGCCCCGTGCGACTCGGGCACGGTCCTGCCGGTCAGCCAGATGGCGGCCACGCTGACCGGGAGGTTCACGAAGAAGATCCACCGCCAGCCGGGCCCCTCGGTCAGCAGCCCGCCGACCACGGGCCCGATCGCGGCGGCGCCCCCGGCCACCGCGCCCCACAGCCCGAGCGCGACGGACCGGTCCTTGCCCCCGTACACCGAGGCGAGCAGCGGCAGCGTCGTCGCGAACATCGCGGCGGCCCCGACGCCCTGCACCCCCCGCGCGGCCACCAGCAGCGCCGGCGAGGAGGCGAGCCCGCAGGCCAGCGAGGCGGCGGCGAACAGCACGATGCCGACGACGTGGACCCGGCGCCGGCCGAGCCGGTCGGCCGCCGCCCCTATGCCGAGCAGCAGGGCGGCGAGCGCGAGGGCGTAGCCGTCGATGACCCATTGCAGATCGGAGAGCGAGGCGTCGAGCGCCCGCGCCATGTCGGGCAGTGCCACGATGACGATCGTGACGTCCAGCAGCAGCATGAACGTCCCCAGACAGACCGCGGTGAGCGGCCCCCACTTACGCATGTCCTTGGTCCTTCTCCCGTACGGCTTCGGCGTGACCGGCGGCCACCCCGTACGTACGATCGGACGACCGCGTCCGGAATCCCCAGCCAGTGACACCCCGGCGCCGGAATCCGACACGGAAGAGGTTCTCGGAAGTGGAATCACCCATCCGGGGCGACGCCCTGGACCTGCGCCTGCTGCACGCCCTGGAGCTGGACGCCCGCGCGCCCTTCAGCCGCATCGCGTCGGTGCTCGGCGTCTCCGACCAGACGGTCGCCCGCCGCTTCCGCCGGCTCCGGGCCGAGGCGGGGCTGCGGGTGGTGGGGGTGCGGTGCGCGGCCGCGGAGGAGTCGTTCGAGCACTGGCTGCTGCGGGTGCGGTGCGCGCCGGAGGGCGCGACGGCCATCGCGGAGGCCCTGGCCAAGCGGCCGGACACCTCGTGGATCGGGCTGACGTCGGGCGGTACGGAGGTGACGTGCACGGTCAACGTCCGCAGCCGGGGCGACGCGGACGACCTGCTGATCGGCAAGCTGCCGCGTACCCCGCACATCGTCGACATCCGCGCCCACCAGCTGCTGCACCGCTTCTACGGCGGCCCCGCCGGCTGGCTCCACAAGAGCGGCGCGCTCACCCCGGAGGAGACCGCCGCCCTCACCCCGCCGCCCTCCCCGGCCCCGTCCGGCCCGGCCGTCATCACCGCCGATGACGAACCCCTGGTCACCGCCCTGGAACGGGACGGCCGCGCCACCTACCCCGAGCTCCAGCGCGCGACCGGCCTATCCGAATCGGCGGTCCGCCGCCGCCTGGCCCGCCTGGTCGCCTCGGGGGCGCTGTACGTGGACGTGGAGTTCGACTCCGACCACATCGGCTACCGCAACGCGAGCATGCTGTACGTCACCGCCGCGCCCCGCGCCCTGCACGCGGTGGGCACGGCCCTGGCGACGGACCGCGAGGTCGCGTACGCGTCGGCCACCACGGGCCCGTCCAACATCGTCGCGGTCGTCATCACCCGCGACTCGGCCCACCTCTACCGCTACCTCAGCGACCGCTTGGGCGGCCTGGACGGCGTCGAACACGTGGAGTCGATGCCGCTCCTGCGCCGCGTGAAGCAGCTGACGTACCGGCCGTTCCGGGGGTAGCGCCCGGACGCCACGGGCCCACCCGTCACCCCGCCGCTCCCGGCGACCGCAGCCACCCCGCTCCCCTCGCCACCTCTCCCGCCGTGCGCAGGAGTTGGGCGACCAGGGGGCGTGCGCCGCGACCCCGGGTGAGCAGGTGGAGTTCGATGGCCGCGTCCCCGGTCAGCGGGCGCCAGACCAGGCCGGCGGGCAGGCTCGGTGCGGCCGAGCCGCCGACGACCGAGACGGCCTCGCCGCGGGCGACCGGGGTGTGTCCGGCGTCGAACGACAGCGCGCGCAGGAGGAGTCGGGGCGCGGCGCCGGCGCGGTCCAGGAGGGCGGTGATCGCGTCGTAGTGGCCCGGGTTGGCCTCGCGCGGGTGGATGAGGACGGTCTCGGCGGCCAGCTCGGCCGGGTCCACGGCGGGCCGCGCGGCGAGCCGGTGGCCGGCCGCCATCAGGACGCCCTGGGGCTCCAGCCGTACGAGCGTCCGCACCAGCTCAGGCGTCGGCGGCGGGCAGCGGACCAGGCCCGCGTCCAGAGTGCCGTCGGCGACGCCGGAGAGGATCTCGGCGGTGGACAGCAGCCGGGTGTCGGCGGTGACGCCGGGCAGCCGGTCCGCCAGGGCGGCGAGGATCGCGGGGGCGGTCTCGTAACTCGTGCTCATGCTGTAGCCGAGCACCAGCGTGCCGCACTCGCCGCCGGCGAAGCCGCGTACATCGCGCCAGAGGCGGTCCGCCTCCTCGCAGAGGGCGGTACCGCGCTCCATCAACAGCCGCCCGGCCTCCGTGGGTTCGACGGAGTGCGTGGTGCGGTCCAGGAGCTGGACGCCCAACTCCCGCTCCAGTTCGCGTATCTGGCGGCTGAGCGCGGGCTGCGCGATATGCAGCCGCTCGGCGGCGCGGGTGAAGTTCCGTTCCCCGGCCACGGCCAGGAAGTAGCGCAGGCGCCGCAGATCCATCATGGCAAGGAGCATACGAGGGGACTCTGACCAGCGGTGATGCCGGATGGTTCTGGAACCATCGGAAACAGGTCTTTCCCTGGGCGGCCCCGCACTCCATAGCGTTCAGGCATCGGAGGGAACCACTCGACGAAAGGCCTCACGATCATGAACGGCACCCCCAAGGACGTCGTCCTCGACTACATGAAGACCCTGGCCGAGGGCGACATGGACCGGCTGAGGGCGTTCTTCGACGCCGATGTCACCTGGACGCTCGCCGGGGACCTGCCCGTCTCGGGCACCTGGACCGGCCCGGACGAGATCTTCGACGAGTTCGTGGCGGCGATGACCGCCCGGCTGGTGCCGGAGACGGTGGAGATCGAGTTCCTGGACGTCCTCGCGGAGGGCGAGCGGGTTCTCGCCGAGTGGCGGACGCGCGGGCTGACCCGCAAGGGCGGCCGGTACGACCAGCACTGCCTGGCCGTGTTCACCGTGCGCGACGGCCGTATCGCCTCGGTGCGGGAGCACTTCGACACCCTCCACGCCCACGACGTCGTCTTCGCCTGAGGAGCCAGCGATGCGCGCACAACTCCCCGTCGCCGAAGCGGGCGGCACCGTCCGCGTCGGCGACGCCCCCGAACCCGTCCCGGCCGCCGACGAGGCGCTCGTCGCGGTGGAGGCGTACTCCGTCAACCGGGGCGAGACCTTCCAGCTCGACGGGCGACTCGACCGCCGGTGGCCCGGCTGGCGGCCCGGCAAGGACGTCGCCGGGACGGTAGTACGGGCGGCGGCCGACGGCACCGGCCCGGCAGCCGGCACCCGCGTCGTCGCCCACCCGCCCGCGTACGGCTGGGCCGAGCGCGCCGCCGTCCCGGTGCACAGCATCGCCGCGCTCCCCGACAGCGTCGACGCGGTGACGGCGGCGGCCCTCCCGCTGGCCGGCATCACCGCGCTGCGCCTGCTGCGCGCGGCGGGCCCGGTCGCGGGGCGGCGCGTGCTGATCACCGGTGCGAGCGGCGGCGTCGGCCACTACGTCACCGAGCTGGCGGCGTCCTCGGGCGCGGCGGTGACGGCGGTCAGCGCGACCCGGGAGCGCGGGGCGCGGCTGCTGGAACTGGGGGCGCACGCGGTGGTGACGTCGCCGGCGGACGCCCAGGGCCCGTACGACGTGGTCCTGGAATCGGTGGGCGGCGACTCGCTGCCGGCCGCGCTGGCCCGGCTGGCCCCGGGCGGCCTGCTGGTCTGGTTCGGCCAGGCGAGCCGCGACCCGGTCACGCTGGACTTCTTCGACTTCTTCAAGGGCCCGGCCCAGGCCCGTATCGCCCACTTCGACTACACCCGCGCGGACACCACGTACGCCGACGAACTCACCACGTTGGTACGGCTGGTGGCGAGCGGACGCCTGCACCCGGAGATCGGCTCGGTCCGCGACTGGTCCCGCACGGCGGACGTCGTCGCGGACATCCGGGCGCGCCGAGTGCGGGGGAACGCGGTGCTTACGGTGGGATGAGCAACCGGGACGGTGTACGGCGATGAGTCCGGGCCGCCCGGGGAGTCACCCCTTGCGTTGCCACCCATTCACCGGGAGAAAGCACTCATGACTCAACTCCTGAAGGTCCAGAACTTCACCGTCTCCGCCGACGGCGTCGCCTGCGGGGAGAACCAGACGCTGGAGCGGCCCTTCGGCCATGTCGACCCGGGGCAGCTGTTCTCCTGGGCCGGGGCGACCGCGAGCTGGCCCAACCGGACCGATCCGGGCGGGAGCCGGGGCCTGGACGACTACATGACGCGGGACTTCTCGCACAACATCGGCGCCGAGATCATGGGCCGCAACAAGTTCGGTCCGCAGCGCGGCCCGTGGGAGGACCACGAGTGGCAGGGCTGGTGGGGCGGCGAACCGCCGTTCCACACCCCGGTGTTCGTCCTGACCCACCACGAGCGGCCCTCGTTCACGCTCTCCGACACCACGTTCCACTTCGTGGACGGCGAGCCCGCCGAGGTGCTGGCGCAGGCCCGGGAGGCCGCCCAGGGCAAGGACGTGCGCCTCGGCGGCGGGGTGTCGACCATCAGGGAGTTCCTGGACGCCGACCTGGTCGACACCCTGCACGTGGCGGTGGCGCCGATGAAGCTGGGGTCGGGCATGCGGCTCTGGGAGTCGCCCGACGACCTGCGCGACCGCTTCCACCTGGACGTCGTACCGAGCCCCAGCGGGATGACGCACCACCTGTTCTGGCGGAAGTGAGCTCGTACGCCCCTCAGTGGTAGGCGTGCACCACGGCGTGGCCCTTGCCCCGGCCGATCATCCACCGGTTGACCGGTGTGGTGATCACGAAGGCGAGGACCAGCGAGCCGGCGAGCGCGCCCCAGAAGAGGAGGTCGGACAGGCCCGCGTCCATGGCGCCGGGGATCGTCACCATGACGGTGTTGTCGATGATCTCCATGACGGCGATGGACAGCGTGTCGGCGGCCAGCGCCACCTTCAGCGCCTGCCGCAGGGGCACGCCCGCCTTCAGGACCCCGCGCATGGTCAGCGCGTAGCCGAAGACGAAGGCCAGCACGACGGAGAGGGCCACGGTCGCACCGTTGTGCAGCCCGGCCGCCGTTCCGATCACCATGCCGAGGATCTCGCCGATGGCGCAGCCGGTGAGGCAGTGCAGGGTGGCCTGCGCGGCCATGCGCCAGGTGGTGGGGGCGGCGTGACCGTCGTGGCCCGCGTGGTCGTGGTGCCCGTGTCCGTGGTCGTGGTCCATGGCACTTCCCTCCGTAAGGCGTACGGGACGGGTGTCGGATGTCGGGTTGCCCCGCCCGCACGACGACAACCATATACCCCCTAGGGGTATTCCCCCGCAGGAGACGCACTCGCGTTGCATGATCATGCGAGATGATGCATAATCTTCCTATGTCTAAGGTCCTCACCTCCCTGCCCACCGGCGAACGCGTCGGCATCGCCTTCTCGGGCGGCCTCGACACCTCGGTCGCGGTCGCGTGGATGCGCGACAAGGGTGCCGTCCCCTGCACCTACACCGCCGACATCGGCCAGTACGACGAGCCCGACATCGCCTCGGTGCCGGGCCGCGCCAAGGCGTACGGCGCCGAGCTCGCCCGCCTGGTCGACTGCCGCGCCGCGCTCGTCGAGGAGGGCCTGGCCGCGCTGACGTGCGGGGCGTTCCACATCCGCTCGGGAGGCAGGGCGTACTTCAACACCACGCCGCTGGGCCGCGCGGTCACCGGCACGCTCCTGGTCCGGGCGATGCTGGAGGACGACGTCCAGATCTGGGGCGACGGCTCCACGTTCAAGGGCAACGACATCGAGCGGTTCTACCGCTACGGCCTGCTGGCCAACCCGCACCTGCGCATCTACAAGCCCTGGCTGGACGCCGAGTTCGTGACGGAGCTCGGCGGCCGCAAGGAGATGTCGGAGTGGCTGGTCGCCCACGGCCTGCCCTACCGGGACAGCACCGAGAAGGCGTACTCCACCGACGCCAACATCTGGGGCGCCACCCACGAGGCGAAGACGCTGGAGCACCTGAACACCGGTGTGGAGACCGTCGAGCCGATCATGGGCGTGCGGTTCTGGGACCCGTCGGTCGAGATCGAGACCGAGGACGTCACGATCGGCTTCGACCAGGGCAGGCCGGTCACCATCAACGGCGAGAAGTTCGAAACCGCCGTCGACCTGGTCATGAAGGCCAACGCCATCGGCGGCCGCCACGGCATGGGCATGTCCGACCAGATCGAGAACCGGATCATCGAGGCCAAGAGCCGGGGCATCTACGAGGCCCCCGGCATGGCCCTGCTGCACGCCGCGTACGAGCGCCTGGTCAACGCGATCCACAACGAGGACACCCTCGCCCAGTACCACAACGAGGGCCGCCGCCTCGGCCGGCTGATGTACGAGGGCCGCTGGCTGGACCCGCAGGCGCTGATGGTCCGCGAGTCGATCCAGCGCTGGGTCGGTACGGCCGTCACCGGCGAGGTCACCCTGCGGCTGCGGCGCGGCGAGGACTACTCGATCCTCGACACCACGGGCCCGGCGTTCAGCTACCACCCGGACAAGCTGTCCATGGAGCGCACCGAGGACTCCGCGTTCGGCCCGGTCGACCGCATCGGCCAGCTCACCATGCGCAACCTCGACATCGCGGACTCCCGCGCAAAGCTGGAGCGGTACGCCGGCCTCGGCATGATCGGCAACGCCAACCCGGCCATCGGCGCGGCCCAGGCCGCCGCCACCGGCCTGATCGGCTCCCTCCCCGAGGGCGGCGCCGAGGCCATCGCCTCCCGCGGCGAGGTCTCGGACCAGGACGAGATGCTGGACCGCGCGGCGATGGAGTCCGGCACGGACTAGTCGCCACGACGCGTACGAAAAGGCCGGGCACCCCTGGGGCGCCCGGCCTTTTCGTACGCCGCTCCCCCACGTGACCGAGCCCACCCTCCGCTCCCGCAAAACTCCCGCAACAATGAAGACGTGATCACTTCACCCGCACGGAGCCCCCGACGCGCCGAGCACGCCGCGACGCCGTACGTCGATCTGACCCGGGCGGAGTGGAGCGCGCTGCGGGACAGGACGCCGCTGCCGCTGACCGCCGAGGAGGTGGAACGGCTGCGCGGGCTCGGGGACGTCATCGATCTCGACGAGGTGCGGGACGTCTATCTGCCGCTGTCCCGGCTGCTGAACCTGTACGTGCAGGCCACCTCCGGGCTGCGCGGCGCGCTGAACACCTTCCTCGGGGACGCGGGCAACGGGCAGGGCGCGCAGCGCGGGACGCCGTTCGTCATAGGGGTCGCGGGCAGTGTCGCCGTGGGGAAGTCCACCACCGCGCGCATCCTGCGGGCACTGCTGGCGCGCTGGCCGGAGCACCCCCGGGTGGAGCTGGTGACCACGGACGGGTTCCTGCTGCCGATGAAGGAGCTCCACGCGCGCGGCCTGATGTCCCGCAAGGGGTTCCCGGAGTCGTACGACCGGCGCGCCCTCACCCGTTTCGTCGCCGACATCAAGGCGGGCAAGGACGAGGTGACCGCGCCGGTCTACTCGCACCTGATCTACGACATCGTGCCCGGCGAGCGTCTCACCGTACGGCGCCCGGACATCCTGATCGTCGAGGGGCTCAACGTCCTCCAGCCCGCCCTCCCCGGCAAGGACGGCCGAACCCGGGTCGGGCTCGCCGACTACTTCGACTTCAGCGTGTACGTGGACGCCAAGCCGGAGGACATCGAGACCTGGTACCTCAGCCGCTTCCGGAAGCTGCGCGAGACGGCGTTCCAGGACCCGTCCTCGTACTTCCGCAAGTACACCCAGGTCTCGGAGGCCGAGGCGATGGAGTACGCGGCCACCATGTGGCGGACCGTCAACCGGCCGAACCTGGTGGAGAACGTGGCGCCGACCCGGGGACGTGCCACGCTGGTGCTGCGCAAGGGGCCCGACCACAAGGTCCAGCGGCTGTCGCTGCGCAAACTCTGAACCGGGAAGGGTCCGCCCCGTGCTGCATCTGCGCCTGCTCGTCCCCGCCGACCGCACGAACGAGGTGACCGACCTGCTGGAGCGGACCGTCGGCACCGCGCACCTCGCGGTGCTGCCGGGCGTCGCGCGGGACCCCGTGGGCGACATCGTGCTGTGCGACGTGGCGCGCGAGGCGGGCGACGAGCTGATCGCCGAGCTGCGCCGCCTCGGGCTCGACGACTTCGGCGCGATCACCGTCGAGAACATGGACCTGACGCTCTCCGCGCGCGCCGACCGGGCGGAGGAGGCGGCACCGGGCGAGGGTTCGGACGCGGTGCTCTGGGAGGAGCTGGTCGAGGCCACGCACGACGACTCGACGTTCAGCGCCACCTATGTCGCGTTCCTCGCGGTCGCGACGATGCTGGCCGCCTGCGGGGTGATGCTGGACAACGCGATCCTGATCGTGGGCGCGATGGCGGTGGGGCCCGAGTTCGGGCCGCTCGCCGGGATTTCGACGGCGCTGGTGCAGCGCGCCCCGCGCCTGGTGGGGCGCTCGCTGATCGCGCTGATCGGCGGGTTCGCCGCGGCGATGCTGCTGACGGTCGGCTTCGCCTGGCTGATGGACGTCTTCGGGCTGTTCAACGCCGACATGATCGAGGGGAAGCGGCCCAACACCGCGTTCGTCTGGCAGCCGGACTGGATGTCGTTCGTCGTGGCGTTCCTCGCGGGCATCGCGGGGACGCTCTCCCTGACCTCGGCGAAGTCCGGCGCGCTGATCGGGGTCGCGATCTCGGTGACCACCGTGCCGGCGGCGGCCAACGCGGCGGTGGCCTTCAGCTACCGGGACTACAGCCAGATGACGGGGTCCGTGCAGCAGCTCCTTGCGAACCTCGGCGGGATCGTCGCGGCGGGGACGCTGACGCTGCTGGCCCAGAAGGCGCTGTGGCGGACGACCCGCCGCCACCAGCGGGCCCACCAGCGCGCCCACACGAAGCCCACGGCACCGACGCGCTGAGAAACGAGCACGGGAGGGGCGGGCGCCCGCAAGAGCGCCCGCCCCTCCCCCGGGCTCCTAGCCCAGCGCCGACTTCACGACGTCCGCCAGCCGGCCCGCGACCGCGCGCGCCTGCTCGATGTCCGCCGCCTCGACCATGACCCGTACCAGCGGCTCCGTGCCCGACGGGCGCAGCAGCACGCGGCCGGTGGCGCCCAGCTCGTGCTCGGCCTGCGTGACGGCGGCGGACACCTCCTGCGAGGTGTGCACGCGGGACTTGTCGACGTCCGGGACGTTGACGAGGACCTGCGGCAGGCGCTCCATGACCCCGGCCAGCTCCGCGAGCGAGCGGCCCGTCGCGGCGACCCGGGCCGCGAGCATCAGGCCGGTCAGCGTGCCGTCGCCGGTCGTGGCGTGGTCCAGGACGATGACGTGGCCGGACTGCTCGCCGCCCAGCGCGTAGCCCTCGGCCTTCATCGACTCCAGGACGTACCGGTCGCCGACGGCCGTCTGGACGAGCCGGATGCCCTCGCGCTCCATGGCGATCTTGAAGCCGAGGTTCGACATCACGGTGCCGACGACGGCGTCCCCGCGCAGCTGGCCGGCCTCGCGCATGGCGAGGGCCAGCACGGCGAGGATCTGGTCGCCGTCGACCTCCTCGCCCGCCGCGTCGACGGCCAGGCAGCGGTCGGCGTCGCCGTCGTGCGCGATGCCCAGGTGCGCGCCGTGCTCGACGACGGCGGCGCGCAGTAGCGCCAGGTGCGTCGAGCCGCAGCCGTCATTGATGTTCAGCCCGTCCGGCTCGGCGCCGATCGTGACGACCTCGGCCCCGGCGCGGGCGAACGCCTCGGGCGAGACGCGGGCGGCGGCGCCGTGGGCCTCGTCGAGGACGACCTTCAGGCCGTCGAGGCGGTTCGGCAGGACGCCGATGAGGTGGGCGACGTAGCGGTCGAAGCCCTCGGCGTAGTCGGTGACGCGGCCGACGCCGGCGCCGGTGGGGCGGGTCCACGGCTCTCCGGTGCGGTGCTGCTCGTACACCGTCTCGATGCGGTCCTCCAGCTCGTCGGCGAGCTTGTGACCGCCCCGGGCGAAGAACTTGACACCGTTGTCCGGCATGGCGTTGTGGCTGGCCGAGAGCATGACCCCGATGTCGGCGCCCAGGGCACCGGTGAGGTGGGCGACGGCCGGGGTCGGCAGCACGCCGACCCGCAGGACGTCGACGCCCGCGCTCGCGAGGCCGGCCACCACGGCGGCCTCCAGGAACTCTCCGGAGGCACGCGGGTCGCGGCCCACCACGGCCGTCGGCCGATGGCCCTCGAAGGTGCCCGCCTCGGCCAGTACGTGCGCCGCGGCCACCGAGAGGCCGAGCGCGAGCTCGGCCGTCAGGTCCGCATTGGCGACGCCGCGCACGCCGTCCGTGCCGAAGAGTCGTCCCACTGGTGTCCTCCGAAAGTGCTCCGAAACGCAAAAGTCAGATCACGCAAACCAACAAGCCTATGAACGCCTTATGTCGCTATATGCCCGAGGATGTCGATAAACGAACGCCCCGGCAGCACGAGGTGTGCCGCCGGGGCGAACGTATAACGCGGATGAGCAGGCGGTTTAGCGCTTGCTGTACTGCGGGGCCTTGCGGGCCTTCTTGAGACCGGCCTTCTTGCGCTCGACCGCACGGTCGTCGCGGGAGAGGAAGCCGGCCTTCTTCAGCGTCGCGCGGTTGTTGTCCACGTCCGCCTCGTTCAGCGCGCGGGCCACGCCGAGGCGCAGGGCGCCGGCCTGACCCGAGACGCCGCCACCCGCGATGCGGGCGATGACGTCGTAACGGCCGTCGAGCTCGAGCACCTTGAAGGGCTCGTTGACTTCCTGCTGGTGCACCTTGTTCGGGAAGTAGCTCTCGAGGGTGCGCCCGTTGATCTTCCACTTGCCGGTGCCCGGAACGATCCGGACGCGGGCGATGGCGTTCTTGCGACGGCCAAGGCCGGCGGCGGGCTGCGGGTCGCCGAAGCGGCCGGCGAGCGACTCGGAGGTGTACTCACCCTCGACGGGGACCTCCGACTCGAAGGTGGTCACCTCGGCGTAGGTCTCCTCGCCCTCGGTGCCCTCGGCGGTCTCAACAGTGGTCTCGGCCACGATTCTCCTCAGATCTTTCTTTATGTCTTTGGGGGGAGGCCGGAACTACTGCGCGACCTGGGTGATCTCGTACGGGACCGGCTGCTGCGCAGCGTGCGGGTGCTGCTCGCCCGCGTAGACCTTCAGCTTCGAGATCATCTGGCGGCCCAGGGAGTTCTTGGGGATCATGCCCTTGATGGCCTTCTCGACGGCCTTCTCGGGGTTGTTCGCGAGGAGGTCGTCGTAGCGCACGGAGCGCAGACCGCCCGGGAACCCGGAGTGGCGGTAGGCCATCTTCTGGGTCCGCTTGTTGCCGGACAGGTGAACCTTGTCGGCGTTGATGATGATGACGAAGTCGCCCATGTCCATGTGGGGGGCGTAGATCGCCTTGTGCTTGCCTCGCAGGAGGTTCGCAGCCGTGGTGGCGAGACGGCCCAGGACGACGTCCTGTGCGTCAATGATGTGCCACTGGCGAGTCACATCGCCGGGCTTGGGGCTGTACGTACGCACTTCGTAGCCTTCGCTTCTTCAGTGGATGGGGTCCAGACACACGACACCTCTGAAGCGATCATGCAGCTGGGGCGCACAATGCCGGGACGAGGCCCGTATGCGTGCCACTGGTAACTGCTCCAGAGAACCTGCGTGAGGGCTCTGCGCGCCTTGACGGCGCAGCCCAAACGCATAACAAACGTCGAGACTACCCGCCCGGTCCCGGACGGGTCAAAACGCCTCCGCCGCTACCGCGCCCGCTCGACCCGCCGCTCGTCCCACACCGGCTCCGACGTCTCGCGTACGACCCCGTCCGAGCCGAAGACCAGGTACCGGTCGAAGCTCTTCGCGAACCACCGGTCGTGCGTCACCGCGAGCACCGTGCCCTCGTACGCCTCCAGACCGTCCTGGAGCGCCTCCGCCGACTCCAGGTCCAGGTTGTCCGTCGGCTCGTCGAGCAGCAGCGCGGTCGTGCCGGACAGCTCCAGGAGCAGGATCTGGAACCGGGCCTGCTGGCCGCCCGACAGCTTCTCGAACGGCTGGTCCCCCTGCCGCTCCAGCTCGTAGCGGCGCAGCACGGACATCGCGGCGCCCCGGTCCTTCGCGTGCTCGGTCCACAGGATGTCGACGAGCGTGCGGCCCAGCAGCTCCGGGTGCGCGTGGGTCTGCGCGAAGTGGCCGGGGACGACCCGGGCACCGAGCTTCCACTCCCCCGTGTGCGCCACCGGCTCGCCCGCGAGGAGCCGCAGGAAGTGCGACTTGCCGGACCCGTTGGAGCCGAGGACCGCGACCCGTTCCCCGTAGAAGACCTCCAGGTCGAACGGCTTCATCAGGCCGGTCAGCTCCAGCCGCGCGCAGGTCACCGCCCGCACCCCGGTCCGGCCGCCGCGCAGCCGCATCCGGATGTCCTGCTCGCGCGGCGGCTCCGGCGGCGGACCCGCCTCCTCGAACTTCCGGAACCGGGTCTGCATCGCGTGGTAGCGGCTCGCCATGTCGGGGCTGATCGCCGCCTGCTGCCGCAGCCGGTGCACGAGCGCCTTCAGCCGCTTGTGCTCCTCCTCCCACCGGCGCAGCAGCTCCTCGAAGCGGGCGAACCGCTCCTTGCGGGCCTGGTGGTACGTGTCGAAGCCGCCACCGTGCACCCATACGTCGCTGCCGGCCGGGCCCGGCTCCACGCTGACGATCTTCTGCGCGGCCCGGGACAGCAGTTCCCGGTCGTGCGAGACGAAGAGGACCGTCTTACGGGTCTCCTTCAGCCGCTCCTCCAGCCACCGCTTGCCGGGGACGTCGAGGTAGTTGTCCGGCTCGTCGAGCAGCAGCACCTCGTCGGGGCCGCGCAGCAGGGCCTCCAGGACCAGCCGCTTCTGCTCACCACCGGACAGCGTGCGCACCTCGCGCCACTGCGCCTTCTCGTACGGGACGCCGAGCGCGGCCGTCGTGCACATGTCCCAGAGCGTCTCGGCCTCGTACCCCCGCGCCTCCGCCCAGTCGCTCAGCGCCTGCGCGTACGCCATCTGCGCGGCCTCGTCGTCCACGGTGAGGATGCGCTCCTCGGCACGGTCGACGGCGCGCGCGGCCTCCTGGATGCGGGGCTGCGCCACGGAGACCAGCAGGTCGCGGACCGTGCGCTCGTCGCGCACCGAGCCGACGAACTGCCGCATCACGCCGAGCCCGCCGCTCACGGACACCGAGCCGCCGTGCGGCTGGAGCTCCCCGGCGAGCAGCCGCAGCAGCGTGGTCTTGCCGGCCCCGTTCGCCCCGACGAGGGCGACCACGGCACCGTCGGCCACCCGGAACGAGGCGTCGCCGAGCAGCACCCGCCCGTCCGGAAGGTAGTACTCAAGGTGGCCTGCTTCGAGATGTCCCATGCACAGCATTGTCACGGGCCTCGGCGGGATCACCCAACCGGATTAAAGGCCCTAGGATGCGCGGCATGAGCTTTGGGGATGGGGGGCCCTCCTGGGGGCCTGCGGGGCCCGCGGGGCCGGGGAACAGCGGAACTCCCGACTGGGAGGCAATGGCCGAGGCGTCCGCGTCACGCGCCAGGCGCAGGAAGTGGCTGATGATCGGCGGCGGCGCGCTCGCCACCGCGGCCGTCGCGGCGCTCGTGGCGACGGCGGTCATCCGGGCCAACGGCCACGACCCCGGCGCCACCGCCGGGAAGCACGCCGGCGAACTGCCCACCGCGAACGACCTGCCGAGCGAGACCTCCGCGCCCGAGCCGTCCTTCTCCTCGGTCGCGCCGCCGCCCCCGCCGGACCCCAGGGACTACATAGCCGACGCCAGGAAGGACCGGCTGCCGGTCGGCGTCGAGGCGTTCTTCCCCGGCGACAAGCTGGTCTCGCGCGGCCACACCTACGCCAGGGGCGCGACCCACCGCACCACGAGCTGCGCCTCGACCACCCAGGGCGCGCTGGGCTCCATCCTCACCGCCAACGGCTGCGACCAGGTCATCCGGGCCACGTACAGCCGGGACGGCGTGGCGGTCACCGTCGGCATCGCGGTCTTCAAGACCGAGGCCCGGGCGAAGAAGACCGCCCAGCAGGCCAGCGGCGGCCTGGCCTCGCTCAGCGGGTCCGGCGTCCCGGTCTTCTGCCGCGACGGCGCGATCTGCCGCCGCACCGCGAACTCGTACGGCCGGTACGCGTACTTCACGGTCGGCGGCTTCACGAACGGCAAGAACGTCACCAAGGCGGACAAGAACGTGTTCACCGTCGGCGACGACCTGACGGACTACACGTTCCGCCAGATCCGCCACCGCGGCGAGGTCCAGGCATCGGCCGCCGCGAACCTCACGACGACCTAGCAGGCCGGCCTAGCAGCAGGAGGCCCCCGGCAGGCTCCGCACGTTGCGCGCCTCCACCGCACGCGCCGCCAGCAGCTCGTCCGCCGGGTACGCGACCTCCTCCAGCGTCAGCCCGTGCGGACGCACCACGTGCACCCCGGGGTCGCGCACCCCGGCCGCCAGCACCTCGGCCGGCCACGGGTCGGGGCGCCGCCCGTCGCCGACGAAGAGCATCGCGCCCACCAGGGCCCGCACCATGTTGTGGCAGAAGGCGTCCGCCTGCACGGTCCCGGTGATGATCCCGGTCTCCGCGTCGCGCACCCAGTGCAGCTTCTGGAGCGTCCGGATGGTCGTCGCGCCCTCGCGCTTCTTGCAGTACGCGGCGAAGTCGTGCTCCCCGGTCATCCGGGCCGCGGCGGCGTTCATCGCGGCCACGTCCAGCGGCCGGTCGTGCCAGAGCACGTGGCCCCGGACCAGGGGGTCGACGCCGCCGGGGCGGTCGGCGACACGGTACGCGTACCGGCGCCACAGGGCCGAGAAGCGGGCGTTGAACCCGGGCGGCGCCTCCTTGATCCGCCAGACCCGCACATCGGCGGCCATCCGCCCCGCGAGCCGCCGCAGCAGCTTCTCCTCGTGCTCGGCCCACACCTCGGCCGGCAGGTCCACATGGGCGACCTGACCGCGGGCGTGCACCCCGGCGTCGGTGCGGCCGGCCACCGTCAGGTCGTACGTTCGCGAGGAGCGGGTCACGGTCCGCAGCGCGTCCTCGATCTCGCCCTGGACCGTCCGCCGGGCGGTCTGCTTCGCCCAGCCCGAGAAGTCCTTGCCGTCGTAGGCCAGGTCCAGCCGCACCCGTACGAAGCCGGGCTCCACGTCGTCACTCACCAGCGCATCCTCTCAAGATCCCGCACAGCCGAACGGGCCCGCACCTCCCCGGAGGGTGGTGCGGACCCGTTCAGTGGTTCCGGAACGCTCAGGCGTCCTTCGCGTCCTCGACGGACTCGACCGGGGTCTCGTCCTTCTTGGCCGCGTCTTCCTTGACCGCACGCTTGGTGGCGGCCTCGGCCTCACCGGTGGCCTGCTGCGCCACGGTCAGCGCCTCGACCAGCTCGATGACGGCCATCGGGGCGTTGTCGCCACGACGGTTGCCGATCTTGGTGATGCGGGTGTAACCACCGGGGCGGTTCTCGTACCGCGGGGCGATCTCGGTGAAGAGCGTGTGGACGATGCCCTTGTCCGTGATCGACTGCAGCACCAGGCGACGGTTGTGGATGTCGCCCTTCTTCGCCTTGGTGATGAAACGCTCCGCGACCGGACGCAGGCGGCGGGCCTTGGCCTCGGTCGTGGTGATGCGGCCGTGCTCGAACAGCGACTTCGCGAGGTTGTTGAGAAGAAGCTTCTCGTGCGCGGCGCTGCCGCCCAGACGGGCACCCTTGGCGGGCTTCGGCATGGGTTTTCTCCTTGTGTGCTGCACCGGCCGTATCAGGTACCGGTGTCAGTTCCCACCCGGCGGCTGCCGAGCGGAAGTGTGTGTGCTGTCTCCGGACCGGCTCTCGCGAGTCGAATCCGCACTCAGAATCCGGGCCCCAGCCCGAAAACCAAGGGCGCCCGCACTCGACATCAGGCCTCAGCCCGAAAACCACGGGCGTCCGCCCCCGAAGTCCGGGCCTCAGCCCGAAAACGAGGCGCGTCCGCACTGGACATCGAGCCTCAGCCCGAAAATCAAGCCCGTCCGGCGATTGAGGACGAAAGTCCTCGCCCGGACCGGGACACCCACACGGGCACCCCGGCCGGGAGGCGACTCAGTACTGCTCGGTCTCCACGAAACCGGCGTCCGCGTCGTCATCGGCGCCGAAGGCGTCGGCGGCGGCGGTCGGGTCGAAGCCGGGAGGCGAGTCCTTCAGCGCCAGGCCCATACCGGCCAGCTTCGCCTTGACCTCGTCGATCGACTTCGCACCGAAGTTGCGGATGTCGAGCAGGTCCGCCTCGGAGCGGGCCACCAGCTCGCCCACCGAGTGGATGCCCTCGCGCTTCAGGCAGTTGTACGAGCGGACCGTGAGCTCCAGCTCCTCGATCGGCAGCGCCAGGTCCGCCGCGAGCGCGGCGTCCGTCGGCGACGGGCCCATGTCGATGCCCTCGGCGTCGATGTTGAGCTCGCGCGCCAGACCGAACAGCTCGACCAGGGTCTTACCGGCCGAAGCCATCGCGTCACGCGGACGCATGGCCTGCTTGGTCTCGACGTCGACGATCAGCTTGTCGAAGTCGGTGCGCTGCTCGACACGGGTCGCCTCGACCTTGTACGTGACCTTGAGCACCGGCGAGTAGATGGAGTCGACCGGGATACGGCCGATCTCCTGGCCCACCTGCTTGTTCTGGACGGCGGAGACGTAGCCGCGACCGCGCTCGACGGTCAGCTCCATCTCCAGCTTGCCCTTGCCGTTCAGCGTGGCGAGGACCAGGTCCGGGTTGTGCACCTCGACACCGGCCGGCGGCGCGATGTCCGCGGCGGTGACCAGGCCGGGGCCCTGCTTGCGCAGGTACATCACGACGGGCTCGTCGTGCTCCGAGGAGACGACCAGCTGCTTGATGTTGAGGATGAGGTCGGTCACGTCCTCCTTGACGCCCGGCACGGTGGTGAACTCGTGCAGGACACCGTCGATGCGGATGCTGGTGACAGCGGCACCCGGGATCGAGGAGAGGAGCGTGCGGCGCAGGGAGTTGCCGAGCGTGTAGCCGAAGCCGGGCTCCAGCGGCTCGATGACGAACCGGGAGCGGAACTCGTCGACGACCTCTTCGGTCAGCGACGGACGCTGAGCGATAAGCATGCTGTGATCCTTCAGTCGTGGGCACCCACTATTTGATGCCCGACAGATGTAACAAGGGTACGGGCGGTACGCCTCATAAGAGGTGTACCGCCCGGACCCGGCGCTACTGGCGCACGGCCGTCACCGGCCGTGACGACTCAGACGCGGCGACGCTTCGGCGGACGGCAGCCGTTGTGCGGCGTCGGGGTGACGTCCTGGATCGAGCCGACCTCCAGGCCGGTGGCCTGGAGCGAACGGATCGCGGTCTCGCGGCCGGAGCCCGGACCCTTCACGAAGACGTCGACCTTGCGCATGCCGTGCTCCTGCGCGCGGCGGGCGGCCGACTCGGCAGCCATCTGCGCGGCGAAGGGGGTGGACTTGCGCGAGCCCTTGAAGCCGACGTGGCCGGCGGAGGCCCAGGAGATCACGTTGCCCGAGGGGTCCGTGATCGAGACGATCGTGTTGTTGAACGTGCTCTTGATGTGCGCGTGGCCGTGAGCGACGTTCTTCTTTTCCTTGCGACGCACCTTCTTGGCTGCGCCCTGACGACCCTTGGGGGGCATGTCTTGACTCCAGATGGAGAGGGGAGGTGATCGGTCCTACAGCGAAGACCGCTGGTTGCTGCGGAGGCCCGGGATTCCGGTCGCTCGCAGTGCGTCCGCTGAGGACTACTTCTTGCCCGGCTTCTTCTTGCCGGCGATCGCGCGACGCGGACCCTTGCGGGTACGGGCGTTGGTGCTGGTGCGCTGGCCGTGGACCGGCAGACCGCGGCGGTGACGGAGACCCTGGTAGCAGCCGATCTCGACCTTGCGGCGGATGTCGGCCTGGATCTCGCGGCGGAGGTCACCCTCGGTGCGGAGGTTGGCGTCCACGTACTCGCGGATCTTGACCAGGTCCTCTTCGGCCAGGTCACGAACGCGGGTGTTCGGGTTCACGCCGGTGGTGGCGAGGATCTCCTTGGACCGGGTGCGCCCGATACCGAAGACGTAGGTGAGGGCAACCTCCACGCGCTTTTCGCGCGGGATGTCAACACCTGAAACGCGTGCCATTCAATGGCTCCAGTTGTTAAGTCGGGGGTCTTCCGCAGAACCACTCCCGACCGCCGACCTCTCACTCGGAGAGGTGGTACGTCCGGGTCCCCGGCCCCCGCCGGAGGTGTCGTCAGCCGTGGCTTGGACGGGCTCTGCGTATGTACGTGTTACGTGCGTCGCGCGAAGAACTGCGAGATGCAGGGGGTCGTGCGTCAGCCCTGGCGCTGCTTGTGGCGCAGGTTGTCGCAGATGACCATGACCCGGCCGTGACGGCGGATCACCTTGCACTTGTCGCAGATCTTCTTGACGCTCGGCTTGACCTTCATGGGATGTCAGGTTCTCCGGGTCAGTGCCAACACCGCGCCGAGGCGGGCGGCGGCAAGATCTACTTGTAGCGGTAGACGATCCGGCCACGCGTCAGGTCGTACGGAGACAGCTCCACTACGACCCGGTCATCCGGGAGGATGCGGATGTAGTGCATACGCATCTTGCCGCTGATGTGCGCGAGGACCTTGTGACCGTTCTGAAGTTCCACCTTGAACATGGCGTTCGGGAGGGACTCGATCACGGTGCCCTCAATTTCGATGGCACCTTGCTTCTTGGCCACGCTTCGCCCTTCGAATCGGCTACCTTGATCGACTTTCGCTCTTCGCATGCGGACACACGGATGCACGAGAGCCGACGAGTCAGTCTACGTCAGCGGACTCCCAAAGGCGAATCCGTCAAGTTTGCCCACCCCGGGAGATCCTTAGACCTTCCGGAGCCAACCGATCAGCCCAGGGGGTCGGGCGCCGCCTCGATCCCGTACGCCGCCAGCCGCTCGCGGCCGCAGTCCGGGGCGGTGAGGACCAGCGGCCCCTGCTCCGTGAGGGCGATGGAGTGCTCCCAGTGCGAGGACCAGGTGCCGTCGGTGGTGATGACGGTCCACTCGTCCTCCAGCACCTCGGTGTGCGGGGTGCCCAGCGAGACCATGGGCTCGATGGCCAGGCAGAGGCCCGGGACCAGCTTGATGCCCTTGCCGCGCTTGCGGGAGACGTAGTTCAGCAGGTGCGGGTCCATGTGCATCTCGGTGCCGATGCCGTGCCCGCCGTAGTCCTCGACGATCCCGTACTTGCCCGTGGCCGGGCGGGGCTGGCGGCGGATGTAGGACTCGATGGCCTTGGAGATGTCGACGAGGCGGTTGTTCACCTTCATCGCGGCGATGCCGGCCCACATCGACTCCTCGGTCACCCGGGACAGCTCGATCAGCTCCGGAGCGTGACCCGTACCGACGAAGGCGGTGTACGCGGCGTCGCCGTGCCAGCCGTCGACGATCGCGCCGGCGTCGATGGAGATGATGTCGCCGTCCTTCAGGACCGTCTTGTCGTCCGGGATGCCGTGGACGACGACCTCGTTGACCGAGGTGCAGATGGTCGCGGGGAACCCGCCGTACCCGAGGAAGTTCGACTTCGCCCCGTGGTCCGCGATCACCTTGCGGGCGACCTGGTCCAGGTCGCGCGTGGTGGCGCCGGGCACCGCCGCCTCACGGGTGGCCGCGTGGATGGCAGCGACCACCAGCCCCGCCTCGCGCATCTTCGCGATCTGCTCGGGGGTCTTGATCTGCACCATGCTGCGGCGCCTTTCCGGTAGGGACGGTGACGGGGGCGGGTAGTCCACGATACGCGGCCACAAGCAGTCGGCCGCGGCGTCCGAGGACGCCGCGGCCGACTTGTACTGCGCTACTTCGGGGTGGGGAGCGCTCAGCCCTCCGCGGGCTTCTTCAGCGCCTCCATGGCCCGGTCGGTCACCTCGGTGACCTTGCCGAGCGCGGAGATGGTGACCACCAGGTCCTGCGCGCGGTAGTAGTCGATGATCGGCTCGGTCTGCGTGTGGTAGACCTCCAGCCGGGTACGCACCGTCTCCTCGCTGTCGTCCTCGCGCTGGTACAGCTCGCCGCCGCAGGTGTCGCAGACACCCTCGGTCTTCGGCGGGTTGTACGTGGCGTGGAAGACGTGCGCGCTGTCGTTGCGGCAGATGCGGCGACCCGCGATCCGCTTCACGACCTCGTCCTCGGGGACCTCCAGGTCGAGCACGGCGTCCAGCTTCACGCCCTCGTCCTTGAGCATCACGTCCAGGGCTTCGGCCTGTCCCACGTTGCGCGGGAAGCCGTCGAGCAGGAAGCCGTTGACCGCGTCCGGCTGGGACATGCGGTCCTTGGCCATTCCGATCGTCACCTCGTCCGGCACCAGCTGCCCCGCGTCCATGAAGGCGCGGGCCTGCTTGCCAAGGTCGGTGCCCTGGCTGATGTTGGCGCGGAAGAGGTCGCCCGTGGAGATGTGCGGAATCGACAGGTTCTTGGCAAGGTACGCAGCCTGCGTTCCCTTGCCGGCACCCGGCGGGCCGACGAGGACGATTCGCATCAGCGGAGGAACCCTTCGTAATTGCGCTGCTGGAGCTGACTCTCGATCTGCTTCACGGTCTCCAGACCCACACCCACGATGATGAGGATGCTCGTCCCGCCGAACGGGAAGTTCTGGTTAGCGCCGCCGAAGCCTGCCAACGCCATCGTCGGCACCAGAGCGATCAGACCCAGGTACAGCGAGCCCGGCCAAGTGATCCTGTTGAGCACGTAGCTCAGGTACTCGGCAGTAGGTCGACCAGCCCGGATACCCGGGATGAAGCCACCATACTTCTTCATGTTGTCGGCGACTTCCTCGGGGTTGAACGAAATCGCCACGTAGAAGAAGGCGAAGAAGACGATCAACAGGAAGTAGGCGGTCATGTAGTACGGGTGCGTGCCCTTGGTCAGGTTGTCCTGGATCCAGATCGCCCAGCCAGCCTTGGAGTTGGAGAACTGGACGATGAGGGCCGGGATGTAGAGCAGCGAAGAAGCGAAGATGACGGGAATCACACCCGCCTGGTTCACCTTGAGCGGGATGTACGTGGACGTTCCGCCGTAGGAACGGCGGCCGATCATGCGCTTCGCGTACTGCACCGGGATACGGCGCTGGGCCTGCTCGACGAAGACGACGAGCGCCACCATCACGAAGCCGACCAGGATCACGGTGAAGAACTCGATCCAGCCGTCCGCGAGCTTGCCGCTGGTCTTGATGGCCCAGAGGGCGGACGGGAAGCTGGCGGCGATCGAGATGAACATCAGGATCGACATGCCGTTGCCGATGCCGCGGTCGGTGATGAGCTCACCGAGCCACATGACGGCGGCGGTGCCGGCGGTCATCGTGACGACCATCACGATCGTCGTGAACATCGACTGGTTCGGGACGATCTGGTCGGCGACCGGGCAGCCGCTGAAGAGCGCGCCGCTGCGGGCGGTGGCCACCAGGCCGGTGCCCTGGAGGATGGCGAGCGCGACCGTCAGATAGCGCGTGTACTGCGTGATCTTGGCCTGGCCGGACTGCCCCTCCTTCTTGAGCGCCTCGAGTCGGGGGATGACCACGGTCAGCAGCTGGAGAATGATGCTGGCCGTGATGTACGGCATGATGCCGAGCGCGAAGATCGTGATCTGCAGCAGCGCACCACCGCTGAACATGTTCACCAGGCCGAAGAGGCTGTTGTTGCCCTTGCTTGCCTGATCAACACAGGTCTGGACGTTCTCGTAGCTCACACCCGGGACCGGGATGTGGGCCCCGAGCCGGTAGAGCACGATGATGCCGAGAGTGAAGAGCAGCTTCTTGCGCAGGTCGGGCGTCTTGAACGCCCGGGCGAAGCCGGTGAGCACGGTGCCTCCTGCGACCCCCGCGCAGAGCGTAGAGGTGACGGTCTTGAGGATCGACGGATACGTAAAAGCCAAGGAGCCCCGGGCGGGTGGGCCCAGGGGTTACCACAGCAACGGACGCCACCTTACCGGCGGACATGCCCCCCTAGGAACGACCAACCGGGGATGCCCCATTTGAGAGGGCATCCCCGGTCGGATGTTCAGGTCACCTGAGTGTCCGAGTTGTCTCAGACGAGCTCGGTGACGGTACCGCCGGCGGCGGTGATCTTCTCCTTGGCGGAGCCGGAGACGGCGTCAACCGAAACCTGCAGCGCCACGGAGATCTCGCCCTGTCCGAGGACCTTGACGAGGTGGTTGTTGCGCACGGCACCCTTGGCGACCAGGTCGGCCACCGTGACCTCTCCACCCTCGGGGTAGAGCGTCGCGAGCTTGTCCAGGTTCACGACCTGGTACTCCGTGCGGAACGGGTTCTTGAAGCCCTTGAGCTTCGGGAGACGCATGTGGAGGGGCATCTGCCCACCCTCGAAGCGCTCCGGAACCTGGTAGCGGGCCTTGGTGCCCTTGGTGCCACGACCAGCGGTCTTACCCTTGGACGCCTCACCACGACCCACACGGGTCTTGGCGGTCTTGGCGCCCGGGGCAGGCCGGAGGTCGTGGGCCTTCAGCGGCTTGTTCTCCGCCATGTCAGTCGACCTCCTCAACCGTCACGAGGTGGCGGACGGTGTGCACCATGCCGCGGAACTCGGGGCGGTCCTCCTTGACAACCGAGTCGTTCAGGCGCTTGAGCCCGAGCGAACGCAGGGTGTCGCGGTGGTTCTGCTTGCTGCCGATGTACGACTTCGTCTGCGTGATCTTGAGGCGAGCCATTACGCACCCGCTCCCGCACGCGCACGAAGCAGAGCCGCGGGGGCGACGTCCTCGAGGGGCAGACCGCGGCGGGCCGCGATCTCCTCGGGACGCTGCAGGCCCTGGAGGGCCGCCACGGTCGCGTGCACGATGTTGATCGGGTTCGAGGACCCGAGCGACTTCGACAGGATGTCGTGGACGCCGGCGCACTCCAGCACGGCGCGCACCGGACCACCGGCGATAACACCGGTACCGGGGGAAGCCGGCTTGAGCAGGACGACGCCCGCAGCCTTCTCACCCTGGATCGGGTGAGGGATGGTGCCCTGGATACGCGGGACCTTGAAGAAGTTCTTCTTGGCCTCTTCCACGCCCTTGGCGATGGCCGCGGGAACTTCCTTGGCCTTGCCGTAACCGACACCGACGGTGCCGTCACCATCGCCCACCACGACCAGCGCGGTGAAGCTGAAGCGACGACCACCCTTCACAACCTTGGCGACTCGGTTGATCGCGACGACGCGCTCGACGTACGCGGTCTTCTCGGCGGCAGCAGCGCCGCCGTCACGGCCCTTCCGGTCCCGCCGCTCGCCGCCACCGGCACCGCTTCCGCGGCGCTGGGGTCCAGCCATTGGATTTACCTCTCTCTGTTACGTCCGCTGTGCGTAGGAACCGGGGCTAGAACTTCAGCCCGGCTTCACGGGCGGCGTCAGCCAGAGCGGCAATCCGCCCGGCGTACTGGTTACCACCGCGGTCAAACACGACGGCCTCGACGCCTGCGGCCTTGGCACGCTCGGCGACCAGGGCGCCGACCTGCTTGGCCTGGCTGCTCTTGTCGCCCTCGCCGCCACGGATGGAGACGTCCAGGGTCGACGCCGACGCGAGCGTGTGGCCCGCGATGTCGTCGATGATCTGGGCGACCATGTGACGGTTGGAACGGGTCACGACCAGGCGCGGACGCTCCGGCGAACCGGAGATGTGCTTGCGGACGCGGATGTGGCGCCGCTTGCGGGCCGCGCGCTTGTAGGCGTCGCCCTTGGCGATCTTCACGCCGTATGCCATGGCTACTTACCAGCCTTTCCGACCTTGCGGCGGATGACCTCGCCGGCGTACTTGACGCCCTTGGCCTTGTACGGGTCAGGCTTCCGCAGCTTGCGGATCTTGGCCGCGGTCTCGCCGACCTTCTGCTTGTCGATGCCCTCGACGGTGAACTTCGTGGGGGTCTCCACCTTGAAGGTGATTCCCTCCGGGGCCTCGATCAGGATCGGGTGGCTGTAGCCCAGGGCGAACTCCAGGTTGGAGCCCTTCGCCTGGACGCGGTAACCGACACCACTGATCTCGAGCGCCTTGATGTATCCCTGGGTCACACCGGTGATCATGTTCGCCACCAGCGTGCGGGACAGGCCGTGCAGGGCCTTGTTCTGACGCTCGTCGTTCGGGCGGACGACGTTCAGGACGCCGTCCTCACCCTTGGTGACCTCGATCGGCGACGCGACGGTGTGCGTGAGGGTGCCCTTGGGGCCCTTCACGTTGACCGTGCGGCCATCGATGGTGACGTCCACACCGGCGGGAACCTGGATGGGGAGCTTGCCGATTCGCGACATGAGCTATTCCTCCGTTCCCGACTACCAGACGTAGGCGAGGACTTCCCCACCTACGCCCTTCTTGCTGGCCTGCTGGCCGGTCAGGAGACCGTGGGACGTGGAGATGATCGCCACGCCCAGGCCGCCGAGGACCTTCGGCAGGTTGGTGGACTTTGCGTAGACACGCAGACCCGGCTTCGAGATTCGCTTGATGCCGGCGATCGAGCGCTCGCGGTTCGGGCCGAACTTCAGCTCGAGGACGAGGTTCTTGCCGACCTCGGCGTCCTCGACCTTCCAGCCGGTGATGAAGCCCTCCTGCTGGAGGATCTCCGCGATGTGCGACTTGATCTTGCTGTGCGGCATCGTGACGTCGTCGTGATACGCCGAGTTCGCGTTGCGCAGACGCGTGAGCATGTCTGCGATGGGATCAGTCATGGTCATGAGTTGGCCTTCGGCCTCTCTCGCCGGGGTTTCCTGTATGCGCCATCCCTCTCCCCGCTCAGAGGCGGGACGGGTGCGGTGCGGGGACCTACGGCGTAGTAAGTCGGTCATGGGCGGCAGGCGCCCAACCCTGCAAGCCTACGGCATGCGGGGCCGGGCTCCTGCCGACCAGATGCTTACCGAGAGTCTCCGGTGATTCCCAACGCCCAAAGGGCGAAGGAGAATTACCAGGAGCTCTTGGTCACGCCCGGCAGCTCGCCACGGTGAGCCATCTCACGAAGGCACACGCGGCACAGGCCGAACTTGCGGTAGACGGAGTGGGGCCGGCCGCAGCGCTGGCACCGGGTGTAACCCCGGACGCCGAACTTCGGCTTGCGGGCGGCCTTAGCGATCAGAGCCTTCTTCGCCACGGTCAGTTCTCCTTGAACGGGAAGCCGAGGTGACGAAGGAGGGCACGACCCTCGTCGTCATTGGTCGCCGTGGTGACCACGGTGATGTCCATGCCCCGGACCCGGTCGATCTTGTCCTGGTCGATCTCGTGGAACATGACCTGCTCCGTGAGACCGAAGGTGTAGTTGCCACGGCCGTCGAACTGCTTCGGCGACAGGCCGCGGAAGTCACGGATACGCGGAAGCGCGAGCGACAGCGTACGGTCCAGGAACTCCCACATGCGGTCACCGCGGAGGGTGACGTGGCAGCCGATCGGCTGCCCCTCGCGCAGCTTGAACTGCGCGATCGACTTGCGGGCCTTGGTGACGGCCGGCTTCTGACCGGTGATCGTGGTGAGGTCCTTGACGGCACCGTCGATCAGCTTGGAGTCGCGGGCGGCGTCGCCCACACCCATGTTGACCACGATCTTGACCAGACCGGGAATCTGCATGACGTTCTCGTAGGAGAACTCCTCACGCAGCTTGCCGGCGATTTCCTCGCGGTAGCGCGTCTTGAGACGCGGCGCGGTGGTGGTAGTCATCAGATGTCCTCACCGGTGCGCTTGGCAACACGGATCTTGTTGCCCTCGTCGTCAAAGCGGTAGCCGACGCGAGTAACGACCTTGTTGCCGTCCTTCTCAACAACCAGCTGCACGTTGCTGACGTGGATCGGGGCCTCGGTCGTCACAATGCCACCGGTCTGCGAACCGCGAGCGGTCTGGCCGGCCTTGGTGTGCTTCTTGACCCGGTTGACACCCTCGACGAGGACGCGGTCCTGAGCGGGGTAGGCCACGATGACCTTGCCCTGCTTGCCCTTGTCCTTACCGGTGATGACCTGTACCAGGTCGCCCTTCTTGATCTTCATGCTTACAGCACCTCCGGCGCGAGCGAGATGATCTTCATGAACTTCTTCTCGCGCAGCTCACGGCCCACCGGGCCGAAGATACGGGTGCCGCGGGGGTCGCCGTCGTTCTTCAGAATGACGGCGGCGTTCTCGTCGAAGCGGATGTACGAGCCATCCTGGCGACGACGCTCCTTGACGGTGCGAACGATGACCGCCTTGACGACGTCACCCTTCTTCACGTTGCCACCGGGGATCGCGTCCTTGACGGTGGCGACGATGACGTCACCGATGCCCGCGTAGCGGCGACCCGAGCCACCGAGAACACGGATGGTGAGAATTTCCTTCGCACCCGTGTTGTCGGCGACACGCAGTCGCGACTCCTGCTGGATCACGTCTATCTCCTGATCGTCTGCCGGTTCCCGGCAGGGGCTCCGTTGCGGGAGCCCCTGCCGAGCCTGGCGGAACTGACCTGAGGGGAAGTCCCCTCAGGAATTACTTGGCCTTCTCGAGGATCTCGACGATGCGCCACCGCTTCGTGGCGGACAGCGGCCGGGTCTCCATCAGGAGGACGCGGTCGCCGACGCCGGCGGCGTTCTGCTCGTCGTGGGCCTTGAGCTTGTTCGTACGGCGGATGACCTTGCCGTACAGCGCGTGCTTCACGCGGTCCTCGACGGCGACGACGACGGTCTTGTCCATCTTGTCGCTGACGACGAGGCCCTCGCGGGTCTTGCGGAAGCCGCGCTCGGTCTTGGTCTCAGTCACAGTCTTCTCGCTCATCAGACGCTCTCCACCGTCTCGATACCGAGCTCGCGCTCGCGCATCAGGGTGTAGATCCGGGCGATGTCCTTACGGACGGACTTGAGCCGACCGTGGTTCTCGAGCTGGCCCGTCGCCGCCTGGAAGCGGAGGTTGAACAGCTCTTCCTTGGCCTCGCGGAGCTTGTTCAGGAGCTCCTCGTTGCCCAGCTCGCGCAGCTCGGACGCCTTGGTACCGGCCGACATCACGCTTCACCTGCCTCGCGCTTGACGATCCGGCACTTCATCGGCAGCTTGTGGGCCGCGCGAGTAAGCGCCTCACGGGCGATCTTCTCGTTGGGGTACGACAGCTCGAACATGACGCGTCCGGGCTTGACGTTGGCAATCCACCACTCCGGCGAACCCTTACCGGAACCCATGCGGGTCTCGGCAGGCTTCTTGGTGAGGGGACGGTCCGGGTAGATGTTGATCCAGACCTTGCCGCCACGCTTGATGTGACGGGTCATCGCGATACGAGCGGACTCGATCTGACGGTTCGTCACGTACGCCGGGGTCAGCGCCTGGATGCCGTACTCGCCGAACGCAACCTGCGTGCCACCCTTGGACATGCCGCTGCGCTTCGGGTGGTGCTGCTTGCGGTGCTTGACCCTACGGGGGATCAGCATTTCGGTCAGGCCTCCGTTCCGGTGCTCTCAGCAGCCGGAGCAGCGGCGGGCGCCTCGGCCTTGGGGGCCTCGGCGGCCGGAGCCGACTGCTGCGGCTTGCGGCCGCGTCCGCCACGCTCGCCACCGCGGCCACCGCGGCCGGCCGGACGGTCAGCGCCGCCACGGGCCGGGCGGTTGCCCGCACGGGCAGCAGCGTTCTCGGCGCGGACCTCGGCGATGTTCTTGACGTCGCCCTTGTAGATCCAGACCTTCACGCCGATGCGGCCGAAGGTCGTCTTGGCCTCGAAGAAGCCGTAGTCGACGTTCGCGCGGAGCGTGTGCAGGGGCACACGGCCCTCGCGGTAGAACTCCGAGCGGGACATCTCGGCGCCGCCGAGGCGACCGCCGCACTGGACCTTGATGCCCTTGGCGCCGGCCTTCATCGTGCTCTGCATGCTCTTGCGCATGGCACGACGGAAGGAGACGCGGGAGGAGAGCTGCTCGGCGACGGCCTGGGCCACCAGCTGAGCGTCCACCTCGGGGTTCTTGACCTCGAGGATGTTCAGCTGGACCTGCTTGCCGGTCAGCTTCTCCAGCTCGCCGCGGATGCGGTCGGCCTCGGCGCCGCGGCGGCCGATGACGATGCCCGGACGAGCGGTGTGGATGTCGACGCGGACGCGGTCGCGGGTGCGCTCGATCTCAACCTTCGAGATGCCGGCGCGCTCCATGCCCTTCGTCATCATGCGACGAATGGCGACGTCTTCCTTGACGTAGTCCTTGTACAGCTTGTCGGCGTACCAGCGGGACTTGAAGTCCGTGGTGATGCCGAGCCGGAACCCGTGCGGGTTTACCTTCTGGCCCATTACCGGGTTCCTTCCTTGCTGCTGACGACCACGGTGATGTGGCTGGTCCGCTTACGGATCCGGTAGGCACGGCCCTGGGCACGCGGACGGAACCGCTTCAGGGTCGGACCCTCGTCCACGTACGCCTCGCTGATGACCAGCGAAGAGGCGTCGGTGTGGTCGTAGTTGTGTGCGGCGTTGGCAATGGCGCTGTCCAGCACCTTGCCGACCGGCACGCTCGCGGCCTGCGGGGCGAAACGCAGGACCGCCTGAGCCTCCGTGGCATCCATGCCACGGATGAGGTCCACCACGCGGCGGGCCTTCATGGGCGTGACGCGGATGTACCGCGCCTGGGCCCTGGCTTCCATGGTTGTCCCTTCGGTGTAAGTCATAGTCAGTCACCCCGCTTTAGCGGCGCTTCGACTTCCGGTCGTCCTTGACGTGGCCGCGGAAGGTGCGAGTCGGCGAGAACTCGCCGAGCTTGTGGCCGACCATCGACTCGGTGACGAACACCGGGACGTGGATCTTGCCGTTGTGCACCGCGATGGTGTGACCCAGCATGGCCGGGACGATCATCGAGCGACGGGACCAGGTCTTGATGACGTTCTTGGTGCCGGCCTCGTTCTGTACGTCCACCTTCTTGGCGAGGTGGCCGTCGACGAAGGGCCCCTTCTTGAGACTGCGCGGCATCTAAACCCGCTCCTAGCGCTTCTTGTTCGTCTTGCGGCGGCGGACGATGTACTTGTTCGACGCCTTCTTGGGCGAACGAGTACGACCTTCCTTCTTACCCCACGGCGAAACCGGGTGACGGCCACCGGAGGTCTTACCCTCACCACCACCGTGCGGGTGGTCGACCGGGTTCATCACGACACCACGGACGGTCGGGCGGACGCCCTTCCACCGCATGCGGCCGGCCTTGCCCCAGTTGATGTTCGACTGCTCGGCGTTGCCGACCTCGCCGATGGTGGCGCGGCAGCGGGCGTCGACCAGGCGGATCTCACCCGACGGCATACGAAGGTGGGCCATGGTGCCCTCCTTCGCCAGCAGCTGCACGGAGGCACCCGCGGAGCGGGCGAACTTCGCGCCGCCGCCGGGCCGCAGCTCGATGGCGTGGATGGTCGTACCGACCGGGATGTTGCGCAGCGCCAGGTTGTTGCCGGGCTTGATGTCGGCGGCCGGGCCGTTCTCGACACGGTCGCCCTGCGCCAGGCCACGCGGCGCGATGATGTAGCGCTTCTCGCCGTCCGCGTAGTGCAGGAGCGCGATGCGCGCGGTGCGGTTGGGGTCGTACTCGATGTGCGCGACCTTGGCCGGCACGCCGTCCTTGTCGTGACGACGGAAGTCGATCACGCGGTAGGCGCGCTTGTGGCCACCACCCTGGTGGCGAACGGTCACACGACCGGTGTTGTTACGGCCGCCCTTGCTGTGCAGGGGGCGGACCAGCGACTTCTCCGGCGTGGACCGCGTGATCTCGACAAAGTCGGCGACGCTGGAGCCACGACGGCCCGGGGTCGTCGGCTTGTACTTGCGGATACCCATTTCTCAGTCCTCGTCCGATTCCGGACGACTCGGCCTCACTAGGAGGTCGGGCCGCCGAAGATGTCGATACGGTCGCCCTCAGCGAGGGTCACGATGGCGCGCTTGGTGTCAGCGCGCTTGCCGAAACCGCTCTTGGTGCGCTTGCGCTTGCCCTGGCGGTTGATCGTGTTGACCCCGGTGACCTTGACCGAGAAGACCGCTTCCACGGCCTGCTTGATCTGGGTCTTGTTGGAGCCCGGCGCGACGATGAACGTGTACTTGTTCTCGTCGAGCAGCGCGTAGCTCTTCTCCGAGACAACCGGCTTGACGAGAACGTCGCGCGGGTCGTCGTAGGTCTTGCTGGTAACGGTCGCCTCGCTCATCAGGCGTCGCTCCCTTCGGTCTCAGCGGTCTGGGGGCCAGACACGAAGGACTCGAAGGCGGCCTGGGTGAAGACCACGTCGTCGGAGACGATCACGTCGTACGTGTTCAGCTGGCCCGGCTCCAGGATGTGCACCTGGGGCAGGTTGCGGGCGGAGAGCCACGCGGCCTCGTCGGCGCGGTCGACGACCAGGAGCAGGTTCTTGCGCTCCGAGATCTTGCCGAACAGCGTCTTGGCGGCCTTGGTGGAGATCGCACCCTCGACCACGCCGGTGACGACGTGGATGCGGGAGTGACGCGCCCGGTCGGAGAGGGCACCGCGGAGGGCGGCGGCCTTCATCTTCTTCGGGGTGCGCTGCGAGTAGTCACGCGGCTGCGGGCCGTGGACGACGCCACCGCCGACGAACTGCGGCGCACGGGTCGAACCCTGGCGCGCGCGGCCGGTGCCCTTCTGGCGGTAGGGCTTGCGCCCACCACCGCGGACCTCGCCACGGGTCTTGGTCTTGTGCGTGCCCTGACGGGCAGCTGCCAGCTGTGCGACGACGACCTGGTGGATCAGCGGAACGCTGGTCTTCGCGTCGAAGATCTCCGCGGGGAGCTCGACGGTACCGGCCTTGTCGCCTGCCGGCGAAAGGATGTCAATGGTGCTCATTACCTCAAGCCCCCTTGGCCGCGGTACGGACCAGGACGAGGCCGCCGTTCGGACCGGGGACCGCGCCCTTGATGAGGAGCAGACCCTTCTCCGCGTCAACCGCGTGGATGGTCAGGTTCTGGGTGGTGACGCGCTCGTTACCCATGCGACCGGCCATGCGCATGCCCTTGAAGACACGCCCAGGGGTGGCGCAGCCACCGATCGAACCGGGGGAACGGTGCTTGCGCTGCACGCCGTGACCGGCGCCGAGGCCCCGGAAGTTGTGACGCTTCATGACACCGGCGAAGCCCTTGCCCTTGCTCTTGCCCGTGACGTCGACCTTGACGCCGGACTCGAACACCTCGGCATTGATCTCCTGGCCGAGCGTGTACTCGCTCGCGTCAGGGGTACGGATCTCCACCAGGTGGCGGCGCGGGGTGACGTCGGCCTTGGCGAAGTGACCCTTGAGGGGCTTGTTCACCTTGCGCGGGTCGATCTCGCCGAAGGCGATCTGCACCGACTCGTAGCCGTCGCTGTCGTTCGTACGGACCTGCGTCACGACGCACGGACCGGCCTTGACGACGGTCACCGGGACGACCCGGTTGTTCTCGTCCCAGACCTGGGTCATGCCGAGCTTCTCGCCCAGGACGCCCTTGATGTTCTTGCTCATCTCGGCCCGTCCCCTCAGAGCTTGATCTCGATGTCGACGCCCGCCGGCAGGTCGAGGCGCATCAGCGAGTCAACCGTCTTCGGCGTGGGGTCGAGGATGTCGATGAGGCGCTTGTGCGTGCGCATCTCGAAGTGCTCGCGAGAGTCCTTGTACTTGTGCGGCGACTTGATGACGCAGTACACGTTCTTCTCAGTGGGCAGCGGCACCGGGCCCGCGACCGACGCACCAGTGCGGGTCACCGTCTCGACGATCTTCTTCGCCGAGGAGTCGATGACCTCGTGGTCGTAGGCCTTGAGCCGGATGCGGATCTTCTGTCCCGCCATGGCTACTAGTAGTCCTGTCTCTCGTTTAACGCTCTGGAACCCGGGGTTCGGTAACTTCTCCTCCGACCCACGCGGTCGGGCGTGTCGCATCCCCTCTACGCAGAAGTCCCGAAGGATTTCCCAACCAAGGGGGTGCGGGCCGAAGACCACGCTGCCGGGGGTGAAACCCCACCGGGCGCCTGGCCGGTGCCCCACTTACGCTTCCCGGAAGATTCCCGTACGTCCGGCCCGCATGGGGCCGACGAGTACTGTGGGACTCGCTTCCGGTCCTCCCGGCGGGAGGCGCGCAGCATTGACACTCAACCGAGCAACCTGGCTAGTGTGCCATACGGGTCACGAGCCTGGCCAATCGGGCCGGGGATCTTACCCCGGCCGAGTGGCTGGTCAAACGCGGGCACGCATCGGGGTCCTTCACGGACCGGCCGGATCAGGTACGGGTCAACGTCCAGCAGCCGCTGTACTTGTCCTCGCACAGCGACCGGTGCCGGTCGTACGGGTTCCTGGCCGGGTCCATCAGGGAGGTCGTCAGATCCCGGCGGACGATCGTCCGGGTCACGCCACCGTCCCCGTCCGCCCGGGCCACCGGGTCGACGAACGTGTAGTCCGCGTGCACCCGCACCTGGCCCCGCTCCCCCGCCGCGAACGTCAACGGTGCTCACGGGCTCGCCCTTTCACGGTGAGTACGGGACGGCACGGGGCCGCACAAGATCACCGGACATTGTCGTCACCGCACCTGCCGTGTCCGTAACCGACCGCGTCGAACTCGTGATCCATCCGGTGCGGAGCCGAGTCCGGGAGCCCCTCGCCGAGCCGGCCGTACGCGTTATTGGTTCGTACGCGAGGGGCCCGCCCACCTACAGTTTCCGGCCGGGAACGGCGCGACGGTACGGGGGCGGAAGATCATGCGGACGCACTATCCACGGACCCCTCATCTGCCCTGGTCGCCCGGGGCCACGTCCGACGACGTGCGGATGACCGACCTCGCCGCGCTGGCCGGGACCGAGGTCGTCGTCACCGAGAAGCTGGACGGGGAGAACACCACGTTGTACGCGGACGGGCTGCACGCCCGTTCGCTGGACTCGGCGCACCATCCGTCCCGGACGTGGGTGAAGGCTCTCCAGGCGCGGGTCGGTCCCCGGATTCCGCCGGGGTGGCGGATCTGCGGGGAGAACATGTTCGCCCGGCACTCCCTCGCGTACGAGGCGCTGGAGAGCCACTTCTACGGGTTTTCCGTGTGGGACGGCGACCGCTGCCTGGGCTGGGACCGGACGGTGGAGTTCCTGCGCTCCCTGGGCATCCCGGCGCCGCCGGTGCTGTGGCGCGGGGTGTTCGACGCGAAGGCGCTGCGCGCGCTGAAGCCGGACACGGGGCGGCAGGAGGGGTACGTCGTGCGGCCGGCGGCGGACTTCCCGGCGGCGCTGTTCGGGCGCGTCGTCGGCAAGTGGGTGCGGCCGGGGCATGTGGTGACCGATACGCACTGGATGCACGCGGAGGTCGTGGAGAACGGGCTCGGGTCTGCGGCGGCGCTGTGGGCGGTACGGTCCGGAGCACCCGTCGACCCGACAGCGCTGGCGGCGGCGGTGGGTGCCGGTCCGGGAGGCGGGGTGTCCGGGGGGCCCGCGGGTCCGGCGCGCGAGGTCCCCGGCGCCGCGGGCCCCCCGGACACCCCGCACCGCGCCGCCGCCCTCGCCGCCGCCGATGCCCTGGACGCCCTCGGCCGCACCGGTGACGACCGGCTCACCGGCGTCCTCGCCGCCCTGCTGCACGGCACCCGCCGCACCGCCCTCGCCCCGCTGCTGGCCCCCGCCCTCGGCATGCCGCTCGCCCGCCGCGTCGCGGACCTCGTAGGGCTCGCCCCCGGCCTGCACCGCCCCTACCCCGACGAGGAGCGGCGCGCCGGGCTGGCCCGGATGGCGCTCGCCGCCGACCTGCCCGTGCTGCACGCGGTGTCCGGGGTGCTGGCGGACACGGCCGTGGCGCGGGAGCAGGTCGAGTGGTCGGCCCTGCACGCCGAGGACGTAAGGGAGCCGGACGGGCTCGCCGGGGCGTTCGCCGATCTCTCGCCGGAGGCCGCCGACCGCTGCCTGGCGCAGGCCCGCGAGGCGTACGCGGACGGCCGCATCGCCACCGCCGAGGAGGCGGTCGCCGCGACCTGGCGGTGGCGGTCCGGGGACTTCCCGCGCCTGGTCCAGCTGGCCGGGCCCCCGGGCAGCGGAAAGAGCACCTTCGGCCGGGGCCTGCCGGGCGTCGCCACGTACATCTCGCTGGACGACCTGCGCCTGGCCCGGGGCTCGCGCGCGGACCAGAGCGCCAACGGGGACGTGCTGCGCGAGGGTCTGGACCGGCTGGACGCGGCCCTCGTCCCCGGCGCGACGGTGGTCTGGGACGCGACCTCGCTCAACCCGCACCAGCGTTCCCTGGTCCACGCGGTCGCCCGCCGCCGCGACGCGCTGGTCACCCATGCCGTGGCCTGGGTCGGCGAGGCGGAGCTGGCCGCGCGCAACGGGCGCCGGGAGCACCCCGTACCGCCGCAGGTGCTGGCGTCGCAGCTGCACCGGTTCGTCCCCCCGTACCCCGGCCAGGCGCACCGCACCTGGTACGTCGGCAGCAGCGGAACCGTGGAGGACCGGGCCTGATGCGCACGAGCGAGGAGATCTACCACCGGGTCCGCTGGGACGCCCGCTTCGACCCGGCGCGCTTCGTGCTGGGCGTGGCGCAGCGCGGCCGGGAGCCGAAGCGGGTGCCGCTGGACCGGTTCACACCGGGCGGGGACATCCCCTGGCACCGGGTCCTCTTCTTCGAGGCGGACGGCGAGGTGGTCTGGGACCGGGCGACGGGCACGGACCGCATCGACGCGACGGACGCCGGCCGGATACGAGAGTCGCGCCGCCTGCCGTCCCCCTACTTCACGGCCCGGATCCCGCACGCGTACTCCCCGGCGACGGGAACCTGGGAACCGGCGCCCACGGGCACGAAGGGCCCGCCCGGCCCGCTGACGGTCCTCACCTGGAACACCCTCTGGGACCGCTACGACAGCGACCGGATCGACACCGCCCGTCGCCGTCCCCTGCTGGCCGAGGCCCTGCGCGCGGCGGACGCGGACGTGATCGCGCTCCAGGAGGTGGAGCCCGCGCTGCTCACACTGCTGCTGGGCTGCGACTGGGTGCGTGCCCACTACACGCTCGCGACCGACCCCGCCGGGCACGACGTCCCGGACAACGGCCTGCTGCTGCTCAGCCGCCTGCCGGTGAGCGAGGCGGCGGTGCACGTGCTGGGCCCGCACAAGGCGGTCGCGGCGGCGGTCGTGGAGACGGCGGAGGGCCCGGTCACGGTGGCCGTCACGCACCTCAGCAGCGACCACTCCCCCGAGGGCGCGACCCGCCGTGACGCCGAACTGACGGATCTGGCAACGGGGTTGGCGGCGGTGGCGGGCGAGCTCGTACTCGTCGGCGACTTCAACGACGGCGGCGACCACCCGCAGACCCGCCTGGCGATGACGGACGCGTGGACGCAGGTGCGCGGCCCGGCGGACGACACCCCGACCTTCGACCCGTCGGCCAACCCGCTGGCCGCGATCTCGTCCCTCTCGGGCCGGGTCTCCCGCCTGGACCGGGTGCTGCTGCGTACGGAGCGGCTGCGGGCGTGCGGGGCGGCCCTGCTCGGGGAAGAGCCCGGGCCGGGCGGGCTGTATGTGTCGGATCACTACGGGGTACGGGTGGGGCTCGGCGCGGCTTCCCGGGTGGCCGCCGAACCCGAGCGCTCCGCCCCGGAGACCGAGGCCGTGACCGCCCGCGTCGCCGCCGCCCTCCCCGACGCACTGGTCCACCTCGTCGGCTCCCGGCGCATGGGCTGCGCACGCCCCGGCGCGGACCTGGACCTGGTGGCGGCGCTCCCCGACGTCCCGGGCGTGCGGGACCGGCTCGCCGCCGCCTTCCCGGAGGCGCGGGACCTGCGCGAGGTTACGGGCGCCCGGGTCCCGGGCCTGCGGTGGTACGTGGACGGCCTGCGGGTCGACCTGGTCACCGTGGCAACGGGCCCCCTCCCCCCGGCCGAAGCGGTCGCCCGCCGCGCGGAGTCGGGCGAGGCGGCGGCGGTCGCGCTGAGCGCGGTGAGCGACGCGGAGGCGGTGCTCGCGGCGGCGGAGCACCACCGGGAGGCGTTCACCGCCCTGGCCCGGGGCGTGAAGGAGTGGGCGGCGGCGAGGGGTCTGGACTCCGCGCCGTGCGGCGGCCTCCCGGGGATCGCCTGGGCGCTGCTCGCGGCCCGCACGGCCCACGAGGGCGGCGGCCTGCGGGACTTCTTCGCGACCTGGGCCGCATGGGACTGGCGCACCCCGGTGGGCGAGGGCCCGGCGACGGGCGACCCGGTCACGGTGTACACCCCGACGGCCCCGGTCCGTTCCTGCACGACCCAAGTGAGCACCGCAGGGCGCGACTTGCTGACGGCGGAGCTGTTCCGGGCCTGGGAGCTCCTGGACACCGATCCGGACCGGCTCTGCGCCCCGCCGACCCTCACCGAGCACACCGCCTGGGCCCTCGCGACGGCGGCCCCGCCCGAGGAGGGCCGCCTCCGCGGACGCCTCCTCGCCCTCACCGCCGCCCTGGCGGAGGCGGGCGCCCCGGACTGTCGCGTGTGGCCGCGCCCGGTCACGGCCCCCGACCGCACGGGCTACGCGATCGGCCTGGGCGCGACACCGCCGGACGGGGCCCGGCTGGCGGAGATCGGGGCGGAGGTGCTGCGCGGGCTCAGGGGGGCGTCGCTGCGCCCCGGCCCGCGTCCGGGCGACGTCTGAGACCAGGCGGCTACGGGGTCTCGTGCCGCGTCAGCCAACTCGCGACCTCGTCCACCACGGCGGGGTCCACATGGCCGGGCCGTGCGTAGTCGGCCGGGGTGGACGGGCCGCTCCCGGCGAAGAAGAGGTGGTCGAGGTGTTCATGGACCCGGACGGACACCTCCGGCCGGCCCGCCAGGGCCCGCCGCCAGCCCGGCAGGTCGTCGGCGACGGTCACCTGGTAGTCCCGGCCGCCCTGGAGGATCAGCATCGGGCATTCCAGCCCGGCCGCCGCGGCCGCCGGGTCGTAGCCGCGCAGGTCGAGCCAGTAGGAGGCGGAGAACCCCAGCGGCAGCGACTCCGGGGGCGCGTCGGGCGTGAGACCCGGGTCCGCGACCGCGGCGGCCTGCCGGACCAGGGTCGCCACCATCGCGTCGGCGGCCGGCCCGGGCGCTAGCCGCGCCAGGTGGCGGGCCACGCGGACGGCCGCCTCGTGCATCGGCTGCGTGTCCGCGGCGAGCATCACCAGACCCGCGATCGACGGATCGGCCGCGGCGATCCGGGGCGCCGCCTTGCCGCCCATGCTGTGCCCCAGCAGGTGGATGCGGTCCGGAGCCACCTCGGGCCGCTGCCGCAGCAGCCGGACGGCGGCGACGGCGTGCGGCACGTACTCGTCGGCCATCGTGAAGTCCGGCCGCAGACGGTCCGGGTGGGCGAAGGTCACCTTGTCGAAGCGCAGCACGGCCACCTGCCGGGAGGCGAGGCCCCACGCGAGGTCCTTCAGCGGCTTGTTCGCGCCGCTGCTCTCGTCCCGGTCGAACGCGCCGCCACCGCTGAGCAGCACCACGGCGGGCCACGGCCCCTCGCCCCGGGGCAGGGTGAGCGTTCCGGGGACCGCGAGCGGCCCGGTGCCCACGACGACGTCGCACTCGGTGAACCGGTCCTCGTCCACGTACCCCGGCGGCTCCCACGCGGCGCCGCCCTGCGCGTCGAACCGCAGCCCCTGCAAGAGACCGTCGGCCCCGGCCGACGTGACCACGGTGAACCCGCCTTCGGCGCAGACCACGGGTATGCGTGCGCGCGCCGAGCCGGCCTCGGCCACCGGCTCCTCGACGGCCGCGCAACCGCCCCGTCCGGCGACCTCGGCCGCCCACGCGAGCCGCAACTGCTCTCCGGACACGGCCGCGCGCAGCGGAGGCGCGAACAGTTCCACCGACTCCTCGAACTGCTCGGCCCGCAGCAGCGCGGCGAACCGACGCGCCGCCTCCGGCACCCCACCCTCAACCGTTCTCATAGTTGAGAAAGGTATCAGCCATGAGAAGGTGAGCGGGTGGACTCCTTGGACCTGCTCGCCCATCCCATCCGGCTGCGGATCGTTCTCACGATGGGCGGCGCGCGCACCCTGACCACCTCTCAGCTCTGCACCCGCATCCCGGAGGCGTCCAAGGCCACGGTCTACCGGCACATCGACCTGCTGACGTCCGGCGGGCTCCTTGAGGTGGTCGAGGAGCGCCGGGTGCGCGGTGCGGTGGAACGCCACTACCGGCTCCGCCAGGACCGGGCCACGATCAGCCCGGAAACGGTCTCCACGCTCACCCCGGAGGACCACCGGCGCGCCTTCACCACCGCGATGACCGCCCTGCTGGCCGAGTTCACCGCCTACCTGGCCCGCGACGAGGCCGACCCCGTGGCCGACCGGGTGGGCTACCGCCAGCACGCGCTGTGGCTCAGCCCGGCGGAGCTGGAGGAGCTGATCGGCGGCCTGCGCGCGGCCATCGCCCCGAAGCTCGCCAACGAGCCGGGCCCCGGGCGCACGCAGTACCTGCTCAGCCCGATCCACTTCCCGATGGAGGCGCCGTCCCCGGAACCCGGCGCGCAGGCGCCCCGCGCCTGATCAGTGGCAGCGCCGGCCCATGGGGTTGCTCGCCGCGGCGTCCAGCGGACGGCCCGCTCGGTGGCGGGGCAGAGGCACGGGCCGGGACAGGTCAAGGCCGCCCGAGCGGTTCAAAGCCCTCGGGCAGCGGAAGCCCGAAGCGCCGGCACAGGAGGGGCACGTCGTGGCGGTCGACGTCACGGGGCTCGTAGCCCGTGTGGCAACGCACCGCCCAGTCAGCCGACTCACACCGAACCGGGGTGCCCGCGATCGATCCGCGCCCGGCAAGCGCGTCGGCGGAGAAGACCGTACCGGTCACCACGGACCCGTAGTGCAGCCTGCCTCCGGCAAGCGGCTCGTACAGGTGCAGGTCGATGCGCCGACGGACGCCGTCGTGCAGGACGAAGTTCCACGGCCGATCGTCCGGCCACGGGAAGATCCGGTCGACACCGGCCTCCGCGAACGCGCGGAACAGGGCCTCAAGGTGTGCGGCCGGCACCCATACGTCGAGGTCGGAGTGGTCTCGCGTCTGCTCCCCGAGCAGTGCGTCCACGCCCCACCCGCCGCCGATGCACGCATCCACGCCGTGGGCGTCCAGCCGCTGAACCAGCGCGACCACGTCTTCGGCCGGCATCGCATAGTCGCTCACCACGCCAGGGTAGGAGCCGGCGGCCTCCTGCTCACGCGTTTTTCGGCTGCCGCCACTCGCACCACGATCCTGAGCGCCCCCCGCAGCCTCGGGGGGCGCTCAGTGCCGGGTCACCGACCGGCGGCGTACGAAACGAACCCCGCCCACGCGGTCTCGCCGAAGGCGAGCGGCGGCACGGACAGGTCCTTGGAGTCACGGACGTGCACCGAACCGGACGCCGACGCGACCTCAACGCACTCGTTGCTGTCGCTGCTGTCGCTGTAGCTGCTCTTGAACCACTCCAGCCGAGGAACGTCGGCGCCGAAGTTCTCGCTGATCATGTCTCTCCCAGTACTTGCTCGATGAAGGCCCGCGACTCCCGAGGCGTGAGAGCCTGAGCCCGCATGATCCCAGTTCGCAGCTCGATGATTCGCAGGTGCCTCGGATCCGCGACCGGACGGCTGCCGAACTCGCCTTCGGAACGCCCCACCGCGGACCCGTCTTTGAACTTCAGCACCTGCATCACGCCACCCATTCCCGCATGGTCCTCGCGGCTGGTCGGCATCACCTGGATCTCAACGTGCCGCAACTCCCCCACCTCCAAAAGGTGTTCGAGCTGACGTCGCAGGACCATTCTGCCCCCGAGAGGGCGCCGCAGCGTCGCTTCTTCCTGCACAAAGCTGAGCTCCGGCGCAGGTGAGCGGCTGAAGATGGATTTTCGGGCCATGCGAGCAGCGACCAGCCGATCGACTTCGTCGGGCGAGAAGGCCGGCCGCCGCATTCCGAACAGCGCCCGCGCGTACTCCTCCGTCTGCAACAGACCGTGGAGGTTGTGACTTCCGTAGGCCGAGAGCTCGACGGCCTGAGCCTCCATCTTCGCCAGCTCGCGAATCTTCTTCGGGTACCGCACCGCCGCCAGGTCCTGCTTCATCGCGGCGATCTTGCCGCCCGCTCCGCACACCTGATCCGCCATGTCCAGCAGCTCCGGCCGAGGAATCCGCCGACCGCCCTCCACCTTGTAGATCAGGTTCTCCCCGTAACCGAGCCGCGTCCCGAACTCCGCCGCCGTGAGCCCCGCCGCCTCCCGCCAGGCCCTGATCTGGCGGCCCACGGCGGCGACCACCGCGACGCCCGACTCGTCGTCCGGGTCGACGTCCCAGCCCGGTTCGTCCGCCCCGGCGTCGGGCTGCCACTGCGTACCGATCTCGTCCACACTCATCCGTGCCCCGCTTCCGCGCGCGTGCCGTTCTTCCTCAACCGTGTACGTCCCCCGGGCGTCACCCCGTACAGCGGGGACAGCGCTGGACAAGCTGGGGACAATGACCGTACGTAAGCACCGAGTCACTGTTCACGGTAGGCGCCCACGGCCACCCTGAGTGACGTGAACCGAGAAATCACCCGACCCGAACGTTCCGCTCCTCCCCGGCAGTTCGCGGTCCAGCTCTCCCCCACGCGCCGGGGCGCACGGCTCGCCCGGCTGCTCACCACGGCGCACCTGGGCCACTGGGGGCTCCCCACCGAAGCGGCCGCGCACATCGTGGCCGAGCTGGCCGCCAACGCCGCCGTGCACGGGCGCGTGCCGGGCCGCGACTTCCGGCTGAGGCTCACGGTGAGCCCGGAACAGCGCCTGCGGATCGAGCTGACGGACACCCGGAGTGACCGCCTGCCCGTGCCCGACTCCCCCGGCCCCTACGCGGAGAGCGGGCGCGGTCTGCTCATCGTCGAGGCCCTGGCCGACCGCTGGGGCGTCGTGGAGGGGCCGGTGCCCCGCAAGACGGTGTGGGCCGAGCTGGACCTCGTACCGTGACCGACTCCACCGCGTCGCGGCCGACCGCGTCCCGGGCCACCGGGTCGTGGTCCTCCGGGACGTAATAAAGGCTTTTAAAGAACCCGGGAAAGAACCTCACCCAACCCCACCCCACCCCGCTCTGACCTGCATCACTCGCGCGGGTGAACTCGGGCAACTGGGCTGGATTCGGCACGGGTTGGCTGGCATATGCTCGCCGCGACAACACCACACAACGTAACGGCCCCCGGCGAGACGCCAATCTCCACCGAGGGCCTGACCAACGAGGAAGTAGTCCCTTCCTGATGGCTATCCCGCAGATTATCGCGCCCCCGCGCAGCCGATCCGGCTCCCCCACCGCAGGCGTCCAGCACGTCAACGTCCGCCACAGCTCCGGCTTCACGGTGATCGGCAACCACCTCGCCCAGCACCCGGACCTCTCGCTGCTCGCGATCGGGCTCGCCGCGCACATCCAGTCACTGCCCGCCGGGGCCAGGGTCGGCATCAAGTGCCTCACCGCCCGCTTCCCGGAGAGCGAGGCCCGGATCGCCGCCGCGCTGAAGGAACTGGAAGCCGCCGGATACCTGCACCGCAGCCGCGTACGCCTCCCGGACGGCCGCGTCGTCACCCGCACGACGTCGTACAACCAGCCACAGGCCACCGCCGCACCCGCGTCCCCGCCAGCTCACCGGAAACGCCCACCCACGCGCCACCTGCTCCCCCCGTGCCCAGGAAGCAGCCCCTGCCGCCGCCCCCACCGCACATCCCGAGCAACCCAGACCACCGGCCGACCGCGAACCTCCTCGCCGGACGCCGCCGCCACGCACCCCAACTCACGCTCTCCGAGCGGGACATCACCGCGCTCGCCCCAGCGGTCGCCACCTGGCTCGACCGCGACGTGCACCCCGCGACCATCCAGCACGCACTGACCAGCGACCTCCCGGCCCCCCTCAGGCACCCGGCAGGCTTCGTACGCAACCGCCTCACCGCGCTCCTGCCGCCCCCGCTCCCACTCCCGCTCCCCGACACGGCGGCACCGCGCCCCGCAGTCATCCCGCTCCAGGACTGCGACCTCTGCGACCGCGTCTTCCGCGCCCCGGAGCCCGGCCACTGCCGGGACTGCCGCGAGGCGGAGACGTACGGAGCCGTCTGACCGGCGGGAACCCTCCCCGCCGGGCTGGACGTCCACCTGTATATGGAAACCGAACAGACGTCCCGGCGCGAAGCCGCCATCGGCGCAGCCGGCCTCCTGACAGCGGTCCTCGGCGCCCTCGCCGGCCTCGCCGTCTGGCTCCCGTACGGCCGCAGAGGCATGTTCGGCGCGTTCGAAGGCGAGCGGAACACCGACGTGCTCCTGCTCGGCCTGCCCGTCCTCGTCGTCGGCGGGACCGTCGCCGCCCTGGCCGCCTTCGCCGCCGCACGGGGCCGGTGGCGCACCGCGCTCGGCCTGGCGACGGCCGTCGCGGGGCTCACCGCGCTCGGGTACGGCTTCGACGTCCTGGCCGCACCGCAGGCGGCGACGGACTGCGGGTCGCCCTGCTGAGCCCGTCCGATCTCGCGGGCCGGAACGGCGACGGCCGCCCACCCGCCCTCTGACAGACTCCCGTCATGCACGTACGTACCACCCAAGCCTGGGACCTGCGCCCCGCCACCCCCGGCGACCTGGGGGACATGGTGGAGCTCCGGGCCGTCGTGATGCGCCCCGACCAGGTCCGCCTCGGCCGCTTCGACGAGCACCGGGTGTGACAGCGGATGCGCGCCTCGTACGTCCCCGAGCGCACCTCGGTCATCGTGGTGGACGGGCGGTTCGCGGGCTGCGTGACCCTGCGGCCGTACGAGGACGGGTGGTGCCTGGAGAGCTTCTTCCTGGACGCGGCGCTCCAGGGGCGCGGCATCGGCTCCGGCGTACTGCGGCACCTGCTGGACCGTACGGACGCCGAAGGGGTGCCGGTGCGGCTGAACGTGCTCCGGGGCAGCGCCGCGCGGCGGCTGTACGAGCGGCACGGGTTCGTGACCGAGCGGGAGGACCCGGTGGACGTGTTCATGATCCGGCGGCCCGGCGCCGTCGCGTAACCCCCGTAAAAAACCGAAGGGCCCCGCCCCACCGCGTGAACGGTGGGACGGGGCCCTTCTTGGTGCTCTGTGCGGAGCTACCAGGTCAAACCAACAAGGACTTACTTGTTGATCTTGGTGACCTGGCCGGCGCCCACGGTCCGGCCACCCTCACGGATGGCGAACTTCAGGCCCTCCTCCATGGCGACCGGCTGGATCAGCTGGACCGACATGACGGTGTTGTCGCCCGGCATGACCATCTCGGTGCCCTCGGGGAGGGTCACGACGCCGGTCACGTCCGTGGTACGGAAGTAGAACTGCGGGCGGTAGTTGTTGAAGAAGGGGGTGTGACGGCCACCCTCGTCCTTCGACAGGATGTAGGCCTGGGCCTCGAACTCGGTGTGCGGCGTGACCGAACCGGGCTTGATGATGACCTGGCCGCGCTCGACGTCCTCGCGCTTGATGCCACGGAGGAGCAGACCGACGTTCTCACCGGCCTGGCCCTCGTCGAGCAGCTTGCGGAACATCTCGATGCCGGTGACCGTGGTGGTGGTCTTCTCCTGCTTGATGCCCACGATGTCAACGGTCTCGTTGACCTTGAGGACACCACGCTCGATGCGGCCGGTGACGACGGTGCCACGACCGGTGATCGTGAAGACGTCCTCGATCGGCATCAGGAACGGCTTGTCGACGTCGCGCTCGGGCTGCGGGATGTTCTCGTCCACGGCCTTCATCAGGTCGAGAACGGTCTGGCCCCACTCCTTGTCGCCCTCGAGCGCCTTGAGCGCCGAGACCTTGACGACCGGAAGGTCGTCGCCCGGGAACTCGTACTCGGAGAGCAGCTCGCGGACCTCGAGCTCGACGAGCTCCAGGATCTCCTCGTCGTCCACCATGTCGGCCTTGTTCAGGGCGACGACGATGTACGGAACGCCGACCTGGCGGGCCAGGAGCACGTGCTCCTTGGTCTGCGGCATCGGGCCGTCGGTGGCGGCGACCACGAGGATGGCGCCGTCCATCTGCGCGGCACCGGTGATCATGTTCTTGATGTAGTCCGCGTGACCCGGGCAGTCGACGTGCGCGTAGTGACGCGACTCCGTCTGGTACTCGACGTGCGCGATGGAGATGGTGATACCGCGCTGGCGCTCCTCGGGAGCCTTGTCGATCTGGTCGAAGGCCGAGGCCTCGTTCAGGTCCGGGTACGCGTCGTGCAGCACCTTGGTAATGGCGGCCGTGAGGGTCGTCTTACCGTGGTCGATGTGACCGATGGTGCCGATGTTGACGTGCGGCTTAGTCCGCTCGAACTTTGCCTTCGCCACTGGGGTCCTCCTGAGTGGTTCTGTACGCCTTGCTTCATCGGCGCCAGGTGATCTTTGCTGGGATGCCGGTGCCGGGGGCATTCGCCACGCTACTTACGCGCTGCGACGAATGCCCGACCGGACTCCGGTGATAAGCCTAAAGCGTGTGCTCCGAAGAGTTACTCGCCCTTGGCCTTCGCGATGATCTCCTCGGCGACGTTCCGCGGAACCTCGGCGTAGGAGTCGAACTGCATCGAGTAGCTTGCGCGACCCGAGGTCTTGCTGCGGAGGTCTCCGACGTAGCCGAACATCTCCGAGAGGGGCACGAGGCCCTTCACGACGCGAGCGCCGCTGCGCTCCTCCATGGCCTGGATCTGGCCACGGCGGGAGTTGAGGTCGCCGATGACATCGCCCATGTAGTCCTCGGGCGTGGTGACCTCGACGGCCATCATCGGCTCGAGGAGCACGGGGGACGCCTTGCGGGCACCCTCCTTGAACGCCTGCGAACCGGCGATCTTGAAGGCGAGCTCCGAGGAGTCGACCTCGTGGTAACCACCGTCGATCAGGGTGACGCGGACGCCCACCATCTCGTAACCGGCCAGGACACCGAACTGCATGGCTTCCTGGGCACCCGCGTCCACCGAGGGGATGTACTCACGGGGGATGCGGCCACCGGTGACCTTGTTGACGAACTCGTACGACGCGTCGCCGCCCTCGAGGGGCTCGATGGCGATCTGCACCTTCGCGAACTGGCCGGTACCACCAGTCTGCTTCTTGTGCGTGTAGTCGATGCGCTCGACGGCCTTGCGGATCGTCTCGCGGTACGCGACCTGCGGCTTGCCGACGTTCGCCTCGACGCGGAACTCGCGCTTCATGCGGTCGACGAGCACCTCGAGGTGAAGCTCGCCCATACCACCGATGATGGTCTGGCCGGTCTCCTCGTCGGAGTGCACCTGGAAGGACGGGTCCTCCTCGGAGAGGCGCTGGATGGCGACACCCAGCTTCTCCTGGTCACCCTTGGACTTGGGCTCGATCGCGACCTGGATGACCGGCGCCGGGAAGTCCATGGACTCCAGGATGACCGGGTTCTTGTCGTCGCACAGCGTCTCACCGGTGGTGGTCTGCTTCAGGCCCATGACGGCGATGATGTCGCCGGCGCCCACCGAGTCGATCTCCTCACGCTTGTTCGCGTGCATGCGGTAGATCTTGCCGATGCGCTCCTTCTTGCCCTTGACGGAGTTCAGCACCGCGGTGCCGGCGTCCAGGCGACCGGAGTAGATCCGGACGAAGGTGAGCTTGCCGAGGTGCGGGTCGCTCGCGATCTTGAACGCCAGAGCCGAGAGCGGCTCGTCGTCCGAGGGCTTGCGCTTGATGACCGTCTCGGGGTCCTTGGGGTCGTGGCCCTCGATGGCCTCGACGTCCAGGGGGGAAGGCAGGTAGCGGACGACCGCGTCGAGCAGGGGCTGGACGCCCTTGTTCTTGAACGCCGTGCCACAGAACACCGGGGTGACGGTGACGGAGTCGGCGCTGCCCTTGGAAGCCAGCGTGATGCGACGGATCGCCTCGTGCAGCTGCTCCTGGGTGGGCTCGGTGCCCTCCAGGTACAGCTCCATCATGGCGTCGTCGTTCTCGGCGACGGCCTCGAGCAGCTTGCCGCGCCACTCGTCGGCCTGCTCCTGGAGGTTCTCCGGGATGTCGACGATGTTGTACATCTCGCCCTTGGCGGCCTCTTCGGGGTACACGAAGGCCTTCATCGACACGAGGTCGACGACGCCCGTGAAGTCCGCCTCGGCGCCGATGGGCAGCTGCATGACGATCGGGGTCGCGCCGAGGCGGTCCACGATCATGTTGACGCAGCGCAGGAAGTCGGCGCCGGTGCGGTCGAGCTTGTTGACGAAGCAGATGCGCGGCACGCCGTAGCGGTCCGCCTGACGCCAGACGGTCTCGGACTGCGGCTCGACGCCGGCCACACCGTCGAACACGGTGACGGCGCCGTCGAGGACGCGGAGCGAACGCTCCACCTCGACGGTGAAGTCGACGTGACCCGGGGTGTCGATGATGTTGATGGTGTGGTCAACATCGTTGAGCGGCCAGTGACAGGTCGTCGCGGCGGACGTGATGGTGATGCCGCGCTCCTGCTCCTGCTCCATCCAGTCCATCGTGGCAGCGCCGTCGTGGACCTCACCGATCTTGTACGAAACGCCGGTGTAGAACAGGATCCGCTCAGTGGTGGTCGTCTTGCCCGCGTCGATGTGGGCCATGATCCCAATGTTGCGGACCTTGGCCAGGTCAAGCGAAGTGGTGGCCATAAGGCTCAGTCTTCTCTCGGTCTCGATGGGGGTAGCGACTACCAGCGGTAGTGCGCGAAGGCCTTGTTGGACTCGGCCATCTTGTGGGTGTCCTCACGCTTCTTGACGGCAGCGCCAAGACCGTTCGAGGCGTCGAGCAGCTCGTTCATGAGCCGCTCGGTCATCGTCTTCTCGCGGCGGGCGCGGGAGTAACCCACGACCCAGCGCAGCGCGAGGGTGGCGGCACGACCGGGCTTGACCTCGATCGGCACCTGGTAGGTGGCGCCACCGACACGGCGGGACTTGACCTCGAGCGAGGGCTTGACGTTCTCCAGGGCGCGCTTCAGCGTGATGACCGGGTCGGCGCCGGTCTTCTCACGAAGACCCTCCATGGCGCCGTACACGATCCGCTCGGCGGTGGAACGCTTGCCGTCGAGCAGGATCTTGTTGATCAGCGACGTGACAAGAGGAGAGCTGTAGACCGGGTCGATGATGACCGGGCGCTTCGGGGCGGGGCCCTTACGAGGCATTCTTACTTCTCCTTCTTGGCGCCGTAGCGGCTGCGGGCCTGCTTGCGGTTCTTGACACCCTGGGTGTCGAGCGAGCCGCGGATGATCTTGTAACGAACACCCGGCAGGTCCTTCACACGGCCACCACGCACGAGCACGATGGAGTGCTCCTGCAGGTTGTGTCCCTCACCCGGGATGTAGGCCGTGACCTCGATACCGGAGGTCAGGCGCACACGTGCGACCTTCCGGAGCGCGGAGTTCGGCTTCTTCGGGGTGGTCGTGAACACACGCGTGCAGACGCCGCGGCGCTGGGGCGAACCCTCGAGTGCGGGCGTCTTGTTCTTCTCGACCTTGTCCTGCCGGCCCTTCCGGACCAGCTGCTGGATCGTAGGCACTACTTCTCCGGTTTCTGTGTGCCGTCGGTGAAACTAACCTGGAACGTCACCGACCCACGCGGTCGGGTGTGTCGAATCCTGCGAGCCCGTACCGGAACGGCATGAGGAGCACGGATCACGGTGGCCGAAGACAGGCTCGCCATGCGGTTGAGGACACGCACGCGAACCCAGGCACACCCCAGGCACAAGGTCTGAGCGTACCTACCTCACGGACCTGGGTCAAAACAAATGGCGCCCAGGCCCGGGGCGGCGGCCCGCGCGCACCATTTTGGACATGGCGTGACCACCCCGGCACGCTACGTGGCCGAAACGCCTCCGGTCACCGGCCCACCCGACGGAACCGTCAGTACATTGAACCGCGCCGACGAATCGGGGGGTCGTATGACGGGCGCCACAGCCCTGCCCGGCGAGGACGGACTCGACGACCGGGTGCCCTTTCTCGCGCGCCTGGAACGCGAGGAGCGGGAAGCCCTGCTCGCGCTGGGACGGGAGCTGTCCTTCGCTCCCCGGGCACCTCTGCTCCAGCAGTACGAACCGTCCTCCCACGTGCTGCTCATCCTGCGCGGCTGGACCAAGGTCATCGCGGCGGCCGAGAACGGCTACGAGGCCCTGCTCGCCCTGCGCGGGCCCGGTGACATCGTCGGGGAGTCGGCCGCCCTGACGGGCCGCCCCCGCTCGGCGACGGTGACCGCGCTGGCTCCCGTACGTGCCGTCGTGATCACTCACGAACGGTTCCGCGACTTCGTGAGCCGCTCCCCCTCCATCTCGCTGAAGCTGCTGGGTCTCACGTCGGACCGGAACAGGGCGGCGGACCGGCGGCGGCTGGAGTTCGCGTCCATGAGCGTCCGCGAGAGGTTCGCGGTGCTCCTCCTCGACCTCGTGCGGTCCCACGGACGGCGCACCGGTGAGGGGATCGAGATCACCGTGCCACTCAGCAAGCAGGAGCTGGCCGGCGCGATCGGCGCCTCCCGCGAAATGGTGCAGCGTCTACTGAAGGACCTCCGGGCCCGGGGCATCGTGATCACCGGCCGCCGGACCCTGGTGGTCGTACGCCCGAGCGCCCTGCGGCTGATGGCCCGCACCTCGTTCCAGCAGTCTGCCGAGCTGCCCCAGCAAAGCACTCCCGCCCCCTGACGTCTGTGCACGCTGTCACAGTGCGAGTGCGTCTTCTGCCCTCACCACCGCGGCCCCGCCGGCGACAGGCTCTTGCCGAACCAGCCGACGGCGAGAGGCAGCACTCCCATGTCCGACCCTGTGAACAGCACCATCTTCCTTCTCGATATCGAGAACTTCAGCAAACGCGATGACGTGGAGCAGGCGTATCTGCGCCGCATGCTGTTCGAACTCGCCGATCGTGCGCTGCTGACCGCGGGCATCGAGATGACCCGGCGGCAGCGCGCCGACCGGGGCGACAGCGTGATGGAGCTGATCGACTCCAACGCGTCGGTGACCGCGCTGCTGCGTACGCTCCTCACTTTCGTACCGGCGGAACTACGAGCGGTGAACCGCACGGCCTCCAGCTCTGCGCAGATGAGGCTGCGCGGGGTCGTCGCGTCCGGGTACGTGGCGGTCGACGGTGGCGGCGGCTGGGTGGGGTCCGACCTCAACCACGCCTGCCGACTGCTCGACGCGAAGGTGCTGCGGCAGGCGCTGGAGGAGCGGCCCGGCAACGACTTCGCCCTGGCGGTGTCGGAATCTGTCTACCGGGGCGTCGTACGGCACAACCATCCCGGGGTACCGGCCGACGAGTTCCACGCCGTCACCATGGACAGCAAGAACGGCCCGCTGCCGGCCTGGCTGCACGGGTGGGGGCCAGCACCGGAAGCATCCGCCGGAGCGAGCGACACCACCCCCTCCGCGGCCCCCCTCCGGCAGCCCGCTCCGCAGGCGTCCACGTTCGACCTCGGTGGGGCGACGGTGAACGGCGGCGTCTTCGGCGGCGAGAACCGCGGCATTGGCGGCGGGGTATTCCACGGCAATGTCCACTTCGGGGACGACCGCGGAGACCGGGGGTGAGCGGCGAACCCGATCCCCGTCAACCGGCCGATGAGGAGCAGTCACCGGCCGCCGCGCCCGCCGTGCACACGGACGAGGCGGCCGACGGCGCCCCGGCGGACCGGCCGCAGGATGCCTGGGCGGCGCGCCGGGACCTGGAGGACCACGCCCCGCGCTCCATGGCGTTCGGCGCGGAGACACGGCTGGCAGGTGGTGTGCTGGGCGGCGTCAACCACGGCATCGGGGGCGGCTTCTTCCACGGAGACGTCCATGTGGACGCCAGGACCCATGTCCACTACGGGTTCGGCGCCCTGTCGGCCGCCCATTCCTCGGGCGAGATCCGCGCCGCCATGCTGAGCGGGATCGCCGCGTGCTTCGCCGATCCGGGGCCGGCGTTCACGGCGCTCGTCGAGCAACTGCGCGAGGAGCGCGTACTCGTACTCAGCGGACCCCGGTCCTCGGGCCGTCGTACCGCCGCGCTCATGCTGCTGCACCGCCTCGGCCTCTCCCCGGTGCACTCACTGGCCCGGGACACCTCACCGCACGCCCTTCTTCCGGAGAGCGACGACGACGCCGGGGCACAGGGGCACCTTCTGTGCGACCTGGAGACCGACAGAAACAAGCCGTTACGGGACGTCGATCTGCTGGCCCTGCGCGACCGGCTCGGCCGGCGGGACGCGTACCTGGTGATCACGATCGGTCCCACGGCGTGCCTGGAGGATGTGCGGCCGCGTCCCTGGCAGCCGCCCGCACCGGCCGATGTACTGGCCGCGCACCTACGGGCCCGGCTCGACGAGGACACCGCCGCGGACCTGCTGGCCCTGCCGGTGGTCGCGGAGTTCCTCGCACGCGACCACCAGCCCCGCGAGACCTCCGCCTTCGCGTCCGTACTGGTCGAGCACACAGCCGGGAACGCCAGCGGGGAGGACGTCGGCAACTTCTCGCTGGCGGCCCTTGAGGACCAGGTCCGGGAGTGGTTCGAGGAGGACGACACCGTGCTGCACCTGCGGGAGAAGTCCTTCCTCATCGCACTCGCGGCGTTCGACGACGGACCGTACGCGCTCACGGCCGAGGTGAGCGACCGGCTGTACGCACGTTTGCAGGAGACTGCGGACTCCCAACTTCCCGCCGCCGTACCCGTATTCGGTACGCACATCGGCAGACGTCTGCAACGGGCTAGGGCACTCCGCTACGAGGCCGACGAGCCCACCGAGTGGGGCCCGGTACGGCAGGTGAAGGCGGCCTTCCGGGACGACCGGACCTCGCTCGTCCTCCTGCGGGAGGTGTGGACCGGACACCCCTCGGCACGGCCGGCCCTGGTGCAGTGGCTGCAGGAACTGGCGAAGGACGGCAGGCCGCTCGTCCGTACCCGTGCGTCCTCCACGGTCGCGGTCCTCGCCCATACAGACCTTCCCTCCGCCATGGCACTCGTCATCGAGCCCTGGGCGGCTTCCCCGCTGTACGGGCCGCGAACCGTCGCTGTGCACGCTCTGGCTCTCGCGCATCGCATCGGCACTCCGAACGTGCCGCAGATCCTCGACGCCTGGTGCGACAGCGACGCGCTCCATCTCCGCTGGGTCGCCATCCGTACGCATGGACTGATCGGACCCGAACGGCCGGTCGAGACCCTGGCGGCCCTGCGCACCGCGGCACACCGGGAGGACCGGGACGATCCGGAAGAGGCCCCCGGTCAGGACGACGGGGAACTGGGCGAGGCGCTGGCCGAGTCGGTGGAACTTCTCCTGCTCTCCACAGCCAACGACCAGGTGCTCGACGAGCTCCTGAGAACCCAGGAACGCGACCGGCGCATGCGGACCCTGGCCATGAACGGCTTCCTCGGCGCCTGCGGACGCACCGAGCGCGGCGCCCCCAAGGGCCGGCCGATCGTCCTGGACTGGTACGCGACGTCCCTGACGACGCACACGCCTGCGGCAACGGGGATCCGGTCGCTCATGCGTACGGCGCTGAACGACCGGGACCACCGCAAGCACGCCCTCGACGTGCTGAGCCGGTGGGTGCTCTCGGCCGAAGGCGTACCCGGGGCCGAGAGTGCACTCTCCCACCTGCTGTCCGGCCTCGCCGTGGACGAGCAGGAGCGCCGGCGCATCAGCCACCTGTTGCGCACGCTCACGGGCGACGACGGCACACAGCCGCCCTTGGCGAACCGCCTGCTGGCCGCGCTGCCGCTGCCCTGAACCTCCCGACAAGCACAGGAGACCCGCCGACATGAACCCGTTCCACGGTCCCCCCGAGTGGGAGCAGCCGGCCGGACGCCATACCCCTCTCACCGATCCGGTGCTGACCGTGCGCCAGATCTCCCGCTTCGGCTTCGTGCCCCGCAGGCTTACCCGCATCGACCACGCCCTGGTGTTCGCGACCCCTTCCGGCCGGTACACCACCGCGTTGCCGCCGATTCGGCCGACGCGGGCGGAGATCATCAGCAGGCGCTACACCGCCGTGTACGAGGTGGACATGGGCGTCCATCCCGTCCGCGCCGAGCTGTCGCTCCCCAGCAGGAACGACGCCCTGCAGTTCGTGAGTGTCGCCGAGTTGAGCTGGCAGGTGGGCGATCCCGCGGCCTTCGTCGCGTCGAGACACCGCCACGTACCGCGACTGCTGCTCGGTGAACTGGAGCAGGCAGCCCGTGCCGTCGCGCGACGCTTCCCCATCACCGGCAGCACCGAGGCCGAGGCGGAAGTTCTGCGAGCGGTACGGGCCCGGGGCCCACTCGGCGCGCAGGCGGGACTTCTTGTCACGTGGACGCTGAGGCTGCACCGGGATCAGGACAACATCGCCCACGAGCAGCGCATGCAGAGCATCGACCACGCCGCAGTCGAAAGCGTCCACCGCGAACGCCGCGCCATGGAACACGACTTCGAGACGACCCGCCGCGCCCTGGTGCACGGCGAACAGCAGCAGGCACTGGCGCTCCAGCAGCAGAAGTGGCTCACCGAGTTGAAGGACGCGGAACTCGCCAAGGTCGACTTCTACCAACGCCAGCTGGAACAGGGCGGAGTCCGGGCCTTGGCGCTGCACCTCGCCGAACATCCCGACGACACCCGGCTGGTCATGCAGAGTCTTCGCCAGGACCAGCTGAGCATGATCCGGGCCAAGGCGGAGATGGTCACTCAGCTGCTCAACAGCGACAACGTCGAGGGGTACGAGCTCGAAGGCCCCAAGAACCTCGCGCTGCGTGCCCTGCACGACATCCTGAACCACCAGCTGCCGGCGGACGAGACGGGCCGGGGAGCCCCCGCGCCTCGGCTGCCGCTGTCCTCCGAGTGGCCCGAAGAGCCGGAGTCGCCGTTGCCCGATGTGCAGGTCCCCGTGGCCCGGCAACAGCCCCGCACCTCACCACCCGCCCCCGACCAGGACGTGTACCTGTCCAAGGACACGCCGTGAACAGCCCGGACCCGGCCCCCGGCGCGGAGGCCGCGGCACGTCTGCTGGCCGACCTCCGCACCGAGATCGCCCGCGCCGACAGCAAGGCGGCCGTCGTGGTCGCCGCTCTCGGGATCAGCTCGGGCATGGTCTGCGGCATCCTGGCCGGCACCCAGTGGCCGTCGAGCCGTCTGTCCGGGTGGGGTTCCGTCGTCTGGTGGACGGGGATCACCGTCCTTGCCGTCGCCCTGTTGTGCCTCCTGATGGCCGTCGTCCCACGCTACCGGGTCCGTGGCGGAGGGCCGGGCGCTCCCCTCACGTACTTCGGGGACATCCAGCGGGCGGTACGGCTGAACCGGCTTCCCCAGGCACTCGCCGAGACCGAACAGCTGCCAATGCCCGCTCTCCTGGCAGCTCTCGCCGAGACGAGCCGGATCGCGTTGCGCAAGCACCAGTGGATACGGGCCGGACTGGCCGCGGCCTGCTTGGGCGCTCTGATACTCCCCCTTTCCGTGGTCATCGGCTGACCTCCCCTATCCCCCGAGGACGGACATGCCTCAGTACCCCGAACACCAGCGCGACGACCAGGATCGAACCGCCGGTACCGAAGCGGTGGACGATCTCGAGTACCGCCACGCCCCCGGGACCCGACTGCACTTCGCCGCGCGCCAACGCCGGGTGGACACCGCCGCGCTGGGCGGCCTGGCGCTCCACCTCCCCGCGTTCGCGTTCAGCCTCGGAGCGCTTCTAGCCGTCGGCCGGCTCCTCGATCTCGCCTGGCAGGTGCCGTACTGGCTCCCCGCCCTGATCTGGCTGGCGTCCGGGCTGCTGGTCTTCCACCGGCCGGCGGAGGATCTGTACGCCCGGTACGTACTGGGATTCCGCTATCCCCTCCCCGGGGAGCGCGCCCGGTTGGACCCGGTCTGGCGGGAGGTCACGGCACGAGCAGGCGTCGAGGGCGACCGTTACCGCCTCTGGGTGGAGAACACCCCGAACCTCAACGCGTACGCGGCAGCCGGTCACATCGTCGGCGTGACCCGGTTCGCGCTGGAGAACCTGTCGAGCGCCCAGCTCGCGGCCGTACTCGCCCACGAGCTGGGCCACCACACGGGCGGCCACAGCTGGTCCACGCTGGCCGGACGCTGGTACACGCTGCCTGCCCGCGCGGCGTTCCGGGCCGGACGCGCGATCCTGCTCAGCGCCGGAGACCGGGCCCTGCAGCTCGGCTCGGTCACCACCGCGGCACTGATCACCGGGTGCGGCGTCGTGCTACTCGGACCGGCGGCGATCCTGCTGGGCGCGGCGCCGCTGGTGCTGCTCGCCCTCCCCTACGCCGCAGCGGCGCTGAGCAGACGGGCCGAGCTTCGGGCGGACCTGCACGCCGCTTCACTCGGCTTCGCCCCCATGCTCACCGAGGTCCTGCTCGCCATGGAGGAGGGGGAGATCCCCTCGCACTCGGGCCCCGGGCCGGCCACGTCCGGGATGCGCGGCGCCCGTCCAGGACCCGCCGCGCACCTGCTGGCCTCCCACCCGGACTACGCGACCCGCGTGCACCGCCTCCGCCCCTTCCTGGCCCCCGACCGCTGAACGGCGCGAGCCGGAAACGCCGAAGGGCGGCCACCCCGCGTACGGGACGACCGCCCTCCGGGCGTATCAAGCGACTCGCTTACTGGTTGTACGGACCGTAGTCGTAGTCCTCCAGCGGAACGGCCTGGCCGGAGCCCGTGCCGAACGGCGAGTAGTCGATGTCGTCGTAGCCGACGGCCGAGTACATCGCGGCCTTGGCCTCCTCGGTCGGCTCGACCCGGATGTTGCGGTAGCGGGACAGACCCGTACCGGCCGGGATGAGCTTACCGATGATGACGTTCTCCTTGAGGCCGATGAGGCTGTCGGACTTGGCGTTGATCGCCGCGTCCGTCAGGACTCGGGTCGTCTCCTGGAAGGAGGCGGCCGACAGCCAGGATTCCGTCGCCAGCGAGGCCTTGGTGATACCCATCAGCTGCGGACGGCCGGAGGCGGGGTGACCGCCCTCGGTGACCACACGACGGTTCTCGGTCTCGAACTTCGAGCGCTCGACGAGCTCGCCCGGCAGCAGCTCCGCGTCGCCGGACTCGATGATCGTCACACGGCGGAGCATCTGCCGGATGATGATCTCGATGTGCTTGTCGTGGATCGACACGCCCTGCGAGTTGTAGACCTTCTGGACCTCGCCGACCAGGTGGACCTGGACCGCACGCTGGCCGAGGATGCGCAGCACGTCGTGCGGGTTGGTGGCACCCACGGTGAGCTTCTGGCCCACCTCGACGTGGTCGCCCTCGCCGACCAGGAGACGGGCGCGCTTCGAGATCGGGAAGGGGATCTCGTCGCTGCCGTCGTCCGGGGTGACGACGAGCTTCTTGGTCTTCTCGGTCTCCTCGATGCGGACGCGGCCCGCGGACTCGGAGATCGGGGCGACACCCTTGGGCGTACGCGCCTCGAAGAGCTCGACGACACGCGGCAGACCCTGGGTGATGTCGTCACCGGCCACACCACCGGTGTGGAAGGTACGCATCGTCAGCTGGGTACCGGGCTCACCGATGGACTGGGCGGCGATGATGCCGACCGCCTCACCGATGTCGACCAGCTTGCCGGTGGCGAGCGAGCGTCCGTAGCAGAAGGCACAGGTGCCGACCGCGGACTCACAGGTCAGGACCGAGCGGGTCTTGACCTCCTCGACGCCGGCGCCCACCAGGGCGTCGATCAGGACGTCACCGAGGTCGACGTTGGCAGGCGCGATGACCTTGCCGTCGACGACGACGTCCTCGGCGAGCATGCGGGCGTAGACCGAGGTCTCGACGTCGTCCGTCTTGCGGAGGACACCGTCGGCACCCTTGACGGCGATCTTCAGCTTGAGGCCGCGGTCGGTGCCGCAGTCCTCCTCGCGAATGATCACGTCCTGCGAGACGTCCACCAGACGACGGGTCAGGTAACCCGAGTCGGCGGTACGCAGGGCGGTGTCCGCCAGACCCTTACGGGCACCGTGCGTGGAGATGAAGTACTCCAGAACGGTGAGGCCCTCACGGAAGGACGCCTTGATGGGACGCGGGATCGTCTCGTTCTTGGCGTTGGACACCAGACCACGCATACCGGCGATCTGACGCATCTGCATCATGTTTCCTCGGGCACCCGAGTCAACCATCATGAAGATGGGGTTCGTCTTGGGGAAGTTCTCGTTCATGGCCTCGGCAACCTCGTTGGTCGCCTTGGTCCAGATCGCGATGAGCTCCTGCGTGCGCTCGTCCTTGGTGATCAGACCGCGCTCGTACTGCTTCTGGACCTTCTCGTCCTGCTCCTCGTAGCCCTTGACGATGGCCTTCTTGGCCTCGGGCACGACGACGTCGGAGATGGCCACGGTGACGCCCGAACGGGTCGCCCAGTGGAAGCCGGCCGCCTTCAGGTTGTCGAGCGTCGCCGCCACGATGACCTTGGGGTAGCGCTCGGCGAGGTCGTTGACGATCTCGGAGAGCTGCTTCTTGCCGACCGAGTAGTCGACGAACGGGTAGTCCTCGGGCAGCAGCTCGTTGAAGAGCGCGCGGCCCAGGCTCGTCCGCAGCCGGAAGGTGTCACCCGGCTGGTACTCGGGCTCACCCTCCTCGGCGACCGGCGGCACCCAGCCACGCGGCGGGATGGTGCCCACCGGGAAGCGGATGTCGACGGACGACTGGAGCGCCAGCTCGCCGGCGTCGAACGCCATGATCGCCTCGGCCGTGGAGCCGAACGCGCGCCCCTCGCCCTTGGTGTCGCGGAGCTCGCCGTCGGTGGTCAGGAAGAACAGGCCCAGCACCATGTCCTGGGTCGGCATGGTGACGGGACGACCGTCGGCCGGCTTCAGGATGTTGTTCGAGGACAGCATCAGGATGCGGGCCTCGGCCTGCGCCTCCGCGGAGAGCGGCAGGTGCACGGCCATCTGGTCACCGTCGAAGTCCGCGTTGAACGCGGTGCAGACGAGCGGGTGGATCTGGATGGCCTTGCCCTCGACCAGCTGCGGCTCGAAGGCCTGGATGCCGAGGCGGTGCAGGGTGGGCGCACGGTTCAGCAGCACCGGGTGCTCGGCGATGACCTCTTCGAGGACGTCGTACACCACGGTGCGGCCGCGCTCGACCATGCGCTTGGCCGACTTGATGTTCTGCGCGTGGTTCAGGTCGACCAGGCGCTTCATCACGAACGGCTTGAAGAGCTCCAGCGCCATCGCCTTCGGCAGACCGCACTGGTGCAGCTTGAGCTGCGGACCGACGACGATCACGGAACGCGCGGAGTAGTCCACACGCTTGCCGAGCAGGTTCTGACGGAAACGGCCCTGCTTGCCCTTCAGCATGTCGCTGAGGGACTTCAGCGGGCGGTTACCGGGGCCGGTGACCGGGCGACCACGACGACCGTTGTCGAAGAGGGCGTCCACGGCCTCCTGGAGCATGCGCTTCTCGTTGTTCACGATGATCTCGGGCGCGCCGAGGTCGAGAAGCCGCTTCAGGCGGTTGTTGCGGTTGATCACGCGGCGGTACAGGTCGTTCAGGTCGGAGGTCGCGAAGCGGCCACCGTCCAGCTGCACCATCGGACGCAGGTCCGGCGGGATGACCGGCACGCAGTCGAGCACCATGCCCTTGGGCTTGTTGCTGGTCTGCAGGAACGCGGAGACGACCTTGAGGCGCTTGAGCGCACGGGTCTTCTTCTGGCCCTTGCCGGTACGGATGATCTCGCGGAGGCGCTCGGCCTCCTCGTCGAGGTCGAAGGACTCCAGGCGCTTCTGCAGCGCGGCGGCGCCCATGCAGCCGTCGAAGTACGTGCCGAAGCGGTCACGCAGCTCGCGGTAGAGCAGCTCGTCGCCCTCCAGGTCCTGGACCTTGAGGTTCTTGAAGCGGCTCCACACCTCGTCGAGGCGGTCGATCTCGCGCTGCGCACGGTCGCGCAGCTGCTTCATCTCGCGCTCGGCACCCTCGCGCACCTTGCGGCGCACGTCGGCCTTGGCGCCCTCGGCCTCCAGCTCGGCCAGGTCGGTCTCGAGCTTCTTGGCGCGGTTCTCCAGGTCGGAGTCGCGGCGGTTCTCGATCTGCTGGCGCTCGACGGAGACGTGCGCCTCCAGCGACGGGAGGTCGCGGGTACGGCGCTCCTCGTCGACGAACGTGATCATGTACGCGGCGAAGTAGATGACCTTCTCGAGGTCCTTCGGCGCGAGGTCCAGCAGGTAGCCGAGGCGCGACGGGACGCCCTTGAAGTACCAGATGTGGGTGACGGGAGCGGCAAGCTCGATGTGACCCATGCGCTCACGGCGCACCTTGGCGCGCGTGACCTCGACGCCACAGCGCTCACAGATGATGCCCTTGAAGCGGACACGCTTGTACTTGCCGCAGTAGCACTCCCAGTCCCGGGTCGGACCGAAGATCTTCTCGCAGAAGAGTCCGTCCTTTTCGGGCTTGAGGGTGCGGTAGTTGATGGTCTCCGGCTTCTTGACCTCGCCGTGGGACCAGGTCCGGATGTCGTCCGCGGTGGCAAGGCCGATCCGCAGCTCGTCGAAGAAGTTGACGTCGAGCACTTGTCGTCAATCCCTCTTTCGGGGGTTCGAGCCCCCTCGCGTCACGCGAGTAAAACGGGGCACTTCAGCAATGGTCTGAACGGGTCCGGGGAGAGCCGGCCGGATCACGGGGATCCGGCCGGCCAACCCGTCAGACCTCTTCGACGCTGCTCGGCTCGCGCCGGGACAGGTCGATACCGAGCTCCTCCGCCGCGCGGAAGACGTCCTCGTCCGTGTCGCGCATCTCGATGGACATGCCGTCCGAGGACAGCACCTCCACGTTGAGGCAGAGCGACTGCATTTCCTTGATGAGCACCTTGAAGGACTCGGGAATGCCCGGCTCGGGGATGTTCTCGCCCTTGACGATCGCCTCGTAGACCTTCACGCGGCCGGTGACGTCGTCGGACTTGATCGTCAGGAGTTCCTGGAGGGCGTATGCGGCGCCGTAAGCCTCAAGGGCCCACACCTCCATCTCACCGAATCGCTGACCACCGAACTGCGCCTTACCACCCAGCGGCTGCTGCGTGATCATGGAGTACGGGCCGGTCGAACGCGCGTGGAGCTTGTCGTCGACCAGGTGGTGCAGCTTGAGGATGTACATGTAGCCGACCGAGACCGGGTCCGGGAACGGCTCGCCGGAGCGGCCGTCGAACAGCTGGGCCTTGCCGGAGGGCTGCACCAGACGCATGCCGTCGCGGTTCGGGATCGTGGCCTCGAAGAGACCGGAGATCTCGTCCTCGCGCGCACCGTCGAAGACGGGCGTGGCGACGTTGGTGCCGGGGGCGACCTGGTCGGCGCCGATGGCCTGCAGGCGCTTGGCCCACTCGTCACCGAGGCCGGAGACGTCCCAGCCGCGGCTGGCGAGCCAGCCGAGGTGGATCTCCAGGACCTGTCCCGGGTTCATTCGGGACGGGACACCCAGCGGGTTGAGGATGATGTCGACCGGGGTGCCGTCCTCCAGGAACGGCATGTCCTCGATCGGCAGGATCTTCGAGATGACGCCCTTGTTGCCGTGACGGCCGGCGAGCTTGTCACCGTCGGTGATCTTGCGCTTCTGCGCGACGTAGACGCGGACCAGCTGGTTCACGCCCGGCGGCAGCTCGTCGCCCTCTTCGCGGTCGAAGACGCGGACGCCGATGACCTTGCCGATCTCGCCGTGCGGCACCTTCAGCGAGGTGTCGCGGACCTCGCGCGCCTTCTCACCGAAGATCGCGCGGAGCAGGCGCTCCTCGGGGGTCAGCTCGGTCTCACCCTTGGGCGTGACCTTGCCGACCAGGATGTCGCCCGCGACGACCTCGGCACCGATACGGATGATGCCGCGCTCGTCGAGGTCGGCGAGGACCTCCTCGGAGACGTTCGGGATGTCCCGGGTGATCTCCTCGGGGCCGAGCTTGGTGTCACGGGCGTCGACCTCGTGCTCCTCGATGTGGATCGAGGAGAGGACGTCGTCCTGCACGAGGCGCTGCGACAGGATGATCGCGTCCTCGTAGTTGTGACCCTCCCACGGCATGAACGCGACGAGCAGGTTCTTGCCGAGCGCCATCTCACCGAACTCGGTGGCCGGACCGTCGGCGAGGACCTGGCCCTCGATGACCCGGTCGCCCTCGGAGACGACGACCTTCTGGTTGACCGAGGTGCCCTGGTTGGAGCGCATGAACTTCGCGATGCGGTACGTGGTGTACGTACCGTCGTCGTTCGTCACTGTGATGTAGTCCGCGGAGACCTCCTGGACCACACCGTCCTTCTCGGCCTTCAGCACGTCACCGGCGTCGGTGGCGCAGCGGTACTCCATGCCGGTGCCGACCAGCGGGGCCTCGCTCTTGATGAGCGGGACCGCCTGGCGCATCATGTTCGCGCCCATGAGGGCACGGTTGGCGTCGTCGTGCTCCAGGAACGGGATCATCGCGGTGGCGACGGACACCATCTGGCGCGGCGAGACGTCCATGTAGTCGACCTCGCCACCGGGGACGTAGTCGACCTCGCCGCCACGACGGCGGACCAGGACGCGGGGCTCGGTGAAGCGCAGGTCGTCGGAGAGCGTCGCGTTCGCCTGGGCGATGACGAAACGGTCTTCCTCGTCGGCGGTGACGTAGTCGACCTCGTCGGTGACCTGGCCGTCGACGACCTTGCGGTACGGCGTCTCGATGAAGCCGAACGCGTTGACGCGGCCGTACGAGGCGAGCGAACCGATCAGACCGATGTTCGGACCTTCGGGGGTCTCGATCGGGCACATGCGTCCGTAGTGGGACGGGTGCACGTCTCGGACCTCGAAGCCGGCCCGCTCACGGGACAGACCACCCGGGCCGAGCGCCGACAGACGGCGCTTGTGGGTGAGACCCGAAAGCGGGTTGTTCTGGTCCATGAACTGCGACAGCTGGCTGGTGCCGAAGAACTCCTTGATGGAGGCGACGACCGGCCGGATGTTGATCAGGGTCTGCGGCGTGATCGCCTCGACGTCCTGGGTCGTCATGCGCTCGCGCACGACGCGCTCCATACGGGCGAGACCCGTACGGACCTGGTTCTGGATGAGCTCGCCGACGTTGCGCAGACGGCGGTTGCCGAAGTGGTCGATGTCGTCGGTCTCGACGACGATCGTCCGGCCGGACTCGCCCACGGTCTCGGTCTCACCGGCGTGCAGCTTGACCAGGTACTTGATGGTCGCGATGACGTCGTCGGTGGTGAGCACGCCGGCGTCCAGCGGCTCGTCGGCGCCGAGCTTCTTGTTCACCTTGTAGCGGCCGACCTTCGCGAGGTCGTAGCGCTTCGGGTTGAAGTAGAGGTTCTCGAGCAGCGTCTGAGCGGCCTCGCGGGTGGGCGGCTCGCCCGGGCGGAGCTTGCGGTAGATGTCGAGCAGCGCGTCGTCCTGGCCCTGGGTGTGGTCCTTCTCCAGGGTGGCGCGCATCGACTCGTACTCGCCGAACTCCTCGAGGATCTGCTCGGTGGTCCAGCCGAGAGCCTTCAGGAGGACGGTGACGGACTGCTTGCGCTTGCGGTCGATGCGCACACCGACCATGTCGCGCTTGTCGATCTCCATCTCCAGCCAGGCACCCCGGGAAGGGATGATCTTGGCGGAGAAGATGTCCTTGTCGGACGTCTTGTCGATCGACGAGTCGAAGTAGACACCCGGCGAGCGGACCAGCTGCGACACCACGACACGCTCGGTGCCGTTGATGACGAAGGTGCCCTTGTTGGTCATGAGCGGGAAGTCGCCCATGAAGACCGTCTGGGACTTGATCTCGCCGGTCTCGTTGTTGGTGAACTCGGCCGTGACGAAGAGCGGGGCGGCGAACGTGAAGTCGCGCTCCTTGCACTCGTCGATCGAGTTCTTCGGGGGCTCGAAGCGGTGGTCGCGGAACGTGAGCGACATCGACCCGGAGAAGTCTTCGATCGGTGAGATCTCCTCGAAGATCTCCTCGAGGCCGGACTTGGTGGGGACGTCTTGTCCACTGTCCAGAGCAGCCTCGACGCGAGCCTTCCAGGCGGCGTTGCCGAGGAGCCAGTCAAAGCTCTCGGTCTGCAGCGCGAGGAGGTTCGGAACCTCGAGGGGCTCCTTGATCTTTGCAAAAGAGATGCGCAGCGGGGCGGTGCTGGCGCCGTTGTTCGTATTCGCGGTCGAGGCGTTGCGCGAGGCGGCCAAGAGGGGGTCCTTCCGAGGGCTCGGACTCACTACGCGCGTACCGGTCCCAAACTGGACATGAGGGCAGAAAATCCCTGGTCAGGGATGATCGGTCCACGATGCACAAGATGGGTATGCCCCTGGTGACGGGCAGGAGGCAGCTAACAGGCAGCGCAAAGGGTCAGTGTAGCCAAGTGCCACACTGATGTCCAGTCGGGGTTTTCAGAGACCCACGTTGCTCTCAACAGCTGTTCTCAACACCCTTGTCCAAGCCCTGCGCGAGGTGCGCCCTTCTTTACTGCCCGCTTCACCGTCGATCCATGCCTCGGATTCGGATCGATTCGGCGACGCGCCTTGAGAATTGCGCGCCGCGTGCGGTTCGTCAAGGCCCCCTCGGCCCCGCCGGCCCCCGGGCCCCGCGTACGCCCGCCCTCGGCGGCGGCCACGCGCCCCACGAGAGGCGCACGGCGAAGATCACCATACTCGTCAACGCGGGAAGGGCAAGGCACCCGCCCCGGGGACGCCGAAAGGCGACCACCCGAACGGGTGATCGCCTTTCGCGATGTGACTCCGTGCCTCGCGGCACGGGTGTCCTGAGGAGTCAGAGGACTCCTGAGGTCACTTGACCTCGACGGAGGCGCCGGCGCCCTTGAGGGACTCGGCAGCCTTGTCCGCGGCGTCCTTGGCGACCTTCTCGAGGACGGGCTTCGGGGCGCCGTCGACGAGGTCCTTGGCCTCCTTCAGGCCGAGGGAGGTCAGCTCGCGCACGACCTTGATGACCTGGATCTTCTTGTCACCGGCGGCGGTGAGGATGACGTCGAACTCGTCCTTCTCCTCCTCGGCCGGGGCAGCCGGGCCACCCTGGGCCGGGCCCGCGACGGCGACGGCCGCGGCGGCGGTGACGTCGAACTTCTCCTCGAAGGCCTTCACGAACTCGGCGAGCTCGATGAGGGTGAGCTCCTCGAACTGAGCGAGCAGGTCTTCCTGGGACAGCTTCGCCATGACAGGCGTCCTTCCACTATTCGGCAGGTGCCGGATGTATGTGTCGGCGGGCGTACACGGTGCCCGCTGGACCGCTGAGCGTGATTACTCGGCGGCCTCGGCGGGAGCCGGCGTACCGGCACCGCCCTGCTCCTCCAGCTTGACGCGAAGCGCTTCCGCAGTGCGGACGAACTTCGACGGCAGCGCCTGGAAGAGCTGCGCAGCCTGGGTCTGCTTGCCCTTCATGGCACCGGCCAGCTTGGCGAGCAGAACCTCGCGGGACTCGAGGTCCGCGAGCTGCTTGATGTCATCGGCGGACAGTGCCTTGCCATCAAGGACACCGCCCTTGATGATCAGGTTCGGGTTGTCCTTGGCGAAGTCACGAAGACCCTTCGCCGACTCCACCGGGTCACCGGTGACGAAGGCAACCGCCGTCGGACCTGCGAACAGGTCGTCCAGCGTGTCGATCCCGGCCTCGTTGGCCGCAATCTTGGTCAGCGTGTTCTTCACCACGGCGTACTGGGCGTTCTCACCGAGCGAACGGCGCAGCTGCTTGAGCTGTGCAACGGTGAGACCCCGGTACTCGGTCAGCACGGCGGCGTTCGAGCTGCGGAACTGGTCCGCGAGCTCGGCTACCGCAGCAGCCTTGTCGGGCCTTGCCATAGCGTCGGCCTCCTTCCGGGTGATGAGGACCGCTCAAAAGGACCCGGAAAGACGAAACGCCCCGGCGCAGGCGCCAGGGCGTAGCTCGACCGAAACGAAGTCCGGGAGCTTTCCACAGTCACCTGCGCAGGTCGTCCGCATCAACGGAGCCTTCGGTTGCCCGAACCCTTGCGGATCCAGGACAACGACCAGCGGTCTTTGGCTTCTGCAGAAGAGTACGCGACTCGGGTCGCGCCGGGCAAATCCGTCCCGCTTCGGATGGTCCCGGGAGGTTTGAACCCGGCGGGACCGGGTTACGAGGCGGCGCCCTGCTGCTGCTTCATCAGCTCCGCGAAGTCGACGGTCTGGTCGGCCGGCGGGCGCTCGACGGAGACCTTGGTGCCGTAGTCGCTGTAGTACACCGTGGAGTTGAGCTCGCCGGTCTTCATCTGGCCGCGCTCGGTCTTCTTCACCAGCAGGTCGTTGTCGTCGACCCAGATGTCGACGGTCTCCGTGGTGATCCCCGCGTCCGCCAGCTGCTTCTTGAAGGCGTCGAGCTCGTCGGCGCTGAGGCTGCTGTTCTTGGCGGTCAGGGCGGCGACGTCGACGGTGCCCGCGTAGTGCGTGGTGCTGACGCCGCGGACGTCCTCCTGACCGACCTTCTTCACGTCACCGGAGGCCAACAGCGACTTCACGCCCTGCTCGGGGGTGCTGTTCTGCATCTGATCCTTCAGCGCCGCCCCCGAGGCGCCGGCCATCTTCTCCAGGTCGTCGTAGCTGTAGCTGATCCAGCGCTTGCCGCCGGTCTGCTGGGACATGGCCTCGCCCATGTCCGCCGCGTACCCGTCCTTGAAGTAGCGGGCCTCCATGGTGCCGCTGCCGCCGGCCTGCTTCATGGCGTCCGCCATGGTGCCGCCGGTGTACGTGATCTTCATGGAGCCGGTGATCCCGTCGGACCAGTCCATGACACCCGCCTGCTTCATGGACATCGTGCTGCCCATGGCGGTGTCGCCCTCGATCCGCGCCGACTGTGCCTGGCCCGTCTTCTTCTGAACGGCGACCAGCGCGGCGATCGGATCGACCTTCGCCACAGAGCTGCCGGCGCTCTCCTTGTTGCCCCCGTCGTCCGATCCACCACAGGCCGCGACCGACGTCAGCGCCGCCACCACGGCCACGGACAGACCCACGCGCCGTACGTTATTGGTCAGCATCTCTGATCCCACCCCTCGTTCGACTCTCGGTTACCCACGCTAACGCAGGGCACCGACAACCATGTCCACGTACGAATGAGGACGGGCCCCGCACCTCGAGAGGTTGCGGGGCCCGTCCCATGTCACACGTGACGCGACGGTCGTTCGAGCGCGAGGGCTCAGACGGCGGCCGGGTCCTCCTCGACAAGGAGGTTACGGGTGCGGTTGGAGTCCAGCGGAATGCCGGGGCCCATCGTGGTGGCCAGCGCGGCCTTCTTGATGTAGCGGCCCTTGGCGGCGGACGGCTTCAGACGGAGGACCTCTTCCAGCGCCGCTGCGTAGTTCTCCACCAGCTTGGTCTCGTCGAAGGAGACCTTGCCGATGATGAAGTGCAGGTTCGAGTGCTTGTCGACGCGGAACTCGATCTTGCCGCCCTTGATGTCGTTGACAGCCTTCACGACGTCGGGGGTGACGGTGCCGGTCTTCGGGTTCGGCATCAGACCACGCGGACCGAGCACGCGGCCGAGGCGGCCGACCTTGCCCATGAGGTCCGGGGTCGCGACGACGGCGTCGAAGTCCAGACGGCCCTTCGCCACCTCGTCGATGAGCTCGTCGGAGCCGACGATGTCGGCCCCGGCGGCTTCCGCGGCCGCAGCACGGTCACCGGTCGCGAAGACCAGGACCCGGGCGGTCTTGCCGGTGCCGTGCGGGAGGTTCACGGTGCCGCGGACCATCTGGTCGGCCTTGCGCGGGTCGACACCCAGGCGGAAGGCGACCTCGACGGTGCCGTCGAACTTCGTGGAGGCGGTCTCCTTGGCGAGACGGACGGCCTCGAGCGGGGCGTACAGGCGCTCCCGGTCGATCTTGGCGTCCGCAGCGCGGAGGTTCTTGCTGCGCTTCACTTCTACTCCTGATGGTTTCAGAGTGTGGAGTCGTGGTGCGGACCAGCGCTTGGTCCTACCACTGAGGGGGTGGGGCTGAATCAGCCTTCGACCGTGATGCCCATGGAACGGGCGGTGCCGGCGATGATCTTCGACGCGGCGTCGAGGTCATTGGCGTTCAGGTCGGGGAGCTTCGTCGTGGCGATCTCGCGGACCTGGGCAGCCGTCAGCTTGGCGACCTTGGTCTTGTGCGGCTCGCCGGAGCCCTTGTCCACACCCGCGGCCTTGAGGATCAGCTTGGCGGCCGGCGGAGTCTTGGTGATGAAGGTGAAGGAGCGGTCCTCGTAGACCGTGATCTCCACCGGCACGACCATGCCACGCTGCGACTCGGTCGCGGCGTTGTAGGCCTTGCAGAACTCCATGATGTTGACGCCGTGCTGACCCAGTGCGGGGCCGACCGGCGGGGCCGGGTTGGCCGCACCGGCGTTGATCTGGAGCTTGATAAGCCCCGTGACCTTCTTCTTCTTGGGAGGCATGTGCTCTCTCCGGGTCCTAGTGAGAGTTTTTCGCCGTCATCCGGTCATCCGGATGCAGGCATACCGCACAACGATAACGGGTATAGCTGCGCGACCAAAAACCAAGCAGGTCAGACCGGCTTCGACAGCCTGTCTGACCTGCTCGGTAGGCATGTGTCCAGAAGCGAGCGGAAAGCTCAGTTCTTCTGGATCTGGTCGAAGCTCAGCTCGACCGGGGTCTCGCGACCGAAGATCTCGACGAGGCCCTTGACCTTCTTCGAGTCGGCGTTGATCTCGTTGATCGTCGCCTGCAGCGTCGCGAACGGGCCGTCGGTGACGGTGACCGAGTCGCCGACCTCGAAGTCGAGGACCTCGACGGTGACCTTGCGGGCCGGAGCCGGCCTGCCCTCGGCCTCGGCGGCCTCGCGCGCGGCCTTCTCCTCGGCCTCCGGAGCGAGCATCTTGACGATCTCGTCCAGCGTCAGCGGGTACGGGTCGTAGGCGTTGCCCACGAAGCCGGTGACACCGGGGGTGTTGCGGACGACGCCCCAGGACTCGTTCGTCAGGTCCATGCGCACCAGGACGTAGCCCGGGAGCTTGTTCTGGCGGACGTTCTTGCGCTCGCCGTTCTTGATCTGGACGATTTCCTCCTCAGGCACCTCGGCCTGATAGATGAACTCCTCCACGTTCAGCGAGACGGCACGCTGCTCCAGGTTGGCCTTCACACGCTTCTCGTAACCGGCGTACGTGTGGATGACGTACCAGTCGCCCGGCAGACCGCGGAGTTCCTCGCGCAGGGCGGTGACGGGGTCGACGGGCTCGGCCGGCTCGGCCTCCTCCTCGTCGGCCGCGGCCTCGGTCTCCTCGGCGGCGGCCTCGGGGGCCTCGTCGGTGTCGGCGGCTTCGGCCTGGTCCGACTCCTCGGCGTCCGCCGCCTCGACGATGTCGAGCTCGTCCTCGGCGGACTCGAAGGCGCCCGCCGTCGGCTCGACGGCGTCGTTCAGGTTCGGGTCAGACACGGTGGCTTCTTCCTGGATACATATGGGTGGAACATGCGAAAGGGGCGCCCATCAGGCGCCCTTCGCGTGGATCAGCCGAAGACGTACTTGACGACCCGCGCGAATCCGAAGTCAATCACGGTTACGAGGCCAATCATGACGACTACGAACGCAATCACCACAGTGGTGTACGTCGTCAGCTGGTTGCGCGTCGGCCAGACGACCTTGCGCAGCTCCGCGATGATCTGGCGGTAGAAGAGCGCGAGACGGCCCAGAGGGCCCTTCTTTCCGCGCTTACCGCCCTTCCGAGTCTTCTTCTTCGACTCGGGGGCCTCGTCCTCGGCATCAGGCTTGTCGATGGAGCCCACGGCGTCCGTCACGCTTCTCACCTGATTCCGGGTCATGGCCGTGCCGCGCCCGGTGGAGCCGCACGGCGGTGCATTGAAGTACGTACATGCGCACACATCCTGGCGAAGGAGTGTGTAGCAGGGCCGGAGGGACTTGAACCCCCAACCGCTGGTTTTGGAGACCAGTGCTCTACCAATTGAGCTACGACCCTTTGTGGATTCCACCAACCTACCGCATGTTCCCGGATGACCCGAGTGCAGGAACGGTGCGGCTGGTGAAGGCCAACGACAGGAGAGTGTACGTGCTCAGGGGCCCGGCGTCGAACAGAAAGCTCCTGATCGCTCCTGGTCCCTTCCTGTCCGCATGCTGTCCGAGTGCTGTCCGGTCCCTGAAACCCCTGTGCCGACGCGGAAAACGGTCTGCGAGCATGGGGGCATGAGCGCTGCTACTTCTCCGTCCGAGAGCCGGGTCTCCGCCCGCATCGGTGCCATCTCCGAGTCCGCCACCCTCGCCGTCGACGCCAAGGCCAAGGCCCTCAAGGCCGCCGGCCGTCCGGTGATCGGCTTCGGTGCGGGCGAGCCCGACTTCCCGACGCCCGGCTACATCGTCGACGCCGCCGTCGAGGCCTGCCGCACCCCGAAGTACCACCGCTACACGCCGGCGGGCGGGCTCCCCGAGCTCAAGGCCGCCATCGCGGAGAAGACGCTGCGCGACTCCGGTTACGAGGTCGACGCCTCTCAGATCCTGGTGACCAACGGCGGCAAGCAGGCGATCTACGAGGCGTTCGCCGCGATCCTCGACCCGGGCGACGAGGTCATCGTCCCGGCCCCGTACTGGACCACCTACCCCGAGTCGATCCGGCTGGCCGGCGGCGTCCCGGTGGAGGTCGTGGCCGACGAGACCACCGGTTACCGGGTCTCGGTCGAGCAGCTGGAGGCCGCCCGCACCGAGCGTACGAAGGTCGTCCTGTTCGTCTCCCCGTCGAACCCGACCGGTGCGGTCTACAGCGAGGCGGACGCCGAGGCGATCGGCCGCTGGGCCGTCGAGCACGGCCTGTGGGTGATGACCGACGAGATCTACGAGCACCTGGTCTACGGCGACGCGAAGTTCACCTCGCTCCCGGCGATCGTGCCCGAGCTGCGCGACAAGTGCATCGTGGTCAACGGCGTCGCCAAGACGTACGCGATGACCGGCTGGCGCGTCGGGTGGATCATCGGCCCCAAGGACGTCGTGAAGGCCGCGACCAACCTCCAGTCGCACGCCACGTCCAACGTCGCCAACGTCTCGCAGGCCGCCGCGCTGGCCGCCATCTCCGGGAACCTGGACGCGGTCGCCGAGATGCGCACCGCGTTCGACCGGCGCCGCAAGACCATCGTGCGGATGCTCAACGACATCGACGGCGTGTTCTGCCCGGAGCCCGAGGGCGCGTTCTACGCCTACCCCTCGGTCAAGGAGCTGCTCGGCAAGGAGATCCGCGGCAAGCGCCCGGCGACCTCGGTCGAGCTGGCGGCGCTGATCCTGGACGAGGCCGAGGTGGCGGTCGTCCCGGGCGAGGCGTTCGGCACGCCGGGCTACCTGCGCCTGTCGTACGCGCTGGGCGACGACGACCTCGTCGAGGGCGTCTCGCGGCTCCAGAAGCTGCTGGGCGAGGCGAAGGCGTAACTCCGCACCCTTCCCGTAAAAGCGACCCCCGATGTCCGGATCGGGGGTCGCTTTCGCGTTCGAGGGGGCACTCGATGGGGAAAGCGGCTACCGCGCCGCCCCGTCCGTGCGGCAGGATCTTGAAATGGAACGTGATGTACGGCTGCTGCCCAAGGCCCACCTGCACCTGCACTTCACCGGGTCGATGCGGCCCACGACGCTGCTGGAGCTCGCCGACAAGTACGGGGTGCGGCTGCCCGAGGCCCTGACCGGCGGCGAGCCGCCCAAGCTGCGCGCGACGGACGAACGGGGCTGGTTCCGCTTCCAGCGGCTCTACGACATCGCCCGGTCCTGCCTGCGGGCTCCCGAGGACATTCAGCGCCTGGTGCGCGAGGCCGCCCAGGAGGACGTGGCGGACGGCTCCGGCTGGCTGGAGATCCAGGTCGACCCCACCTCGTACGCGCCCCTGCTGGGCGGGCTGATCCCGGCGATCGAGATCATCCTGGATGCCGTGGACGCCGCCTCCCGTGAGACCGGGCTGCCGATCCGGGTGGTCATCGCGGCGAACCGGATGAAGCACCCGCTGGACGCCAGGACCCTCGCGCGCCTCGCCGTGCGGTACGCGGACCGGGGCGTCGTCGGCTTCGGCCTCTCCAACGACGAGCGGCGCGGGATGGCCCGCGACTTCGACCGGGCCTTCGCCATCGCCCGGGAGGGCGGCCTGCTCGCCGCCCCGCACGGCGGCGAGCTCTCGGGCCCTTCCAGCGTCCGGGACTGCCTGGACGACCTCGACGCGGCCCGGGTCGGGCACGGTGTGCGGGCGGCGGAGGACCCCCGGCTGATGCGCCGGCTGGCGGAGGCCGGGGTGACCTGCGAGGTGTGCCCCGCGTCGAACGTGGCGCTCGGCGTCTACGAGAAGCCCGCCGACGTACCCCTGCGCACTCTGTTCGACGCCGGGGTGCCGATGGCGCTCGGCGCGGACGACCCGCTGCTCTTCGGCTCCCGCCTGGCCGCCCAGTACGACCTGGTGCGCCGCCACCACGCGTTCACGGACGAGGAACTGGCCGAGCTGGCCCGCCAGTCGGTACGAGGGTCCTCGGCGCCCGAGCCGGTGCGGACGGAGCTGCTGGCGGGCGTGGACGCGTGGCTGGCGGAGCCGGTGGCCTGAGCCCTCAGTCCGCCAGGCCCCGGAGCAGGGTGCGGGCCAGGGACGCCGCGAAGTCGTCGAGCGGCTGGGGCGGTTCGCCGTCCGCCGTGGCGTCGTAGGCGAACGCGCGCTGGGCGCAGGCTCCCAGGAGCAGTGAGGCGGCCGCGTAGGTGTCGGCGTCGGCCCGGACGCGGCCGGCGGTCTGTTCGGCCCGCAGATACGTGGCGACACCGCGGATGGGCAGGTGGGGGCCGGTACCCAGCTCGCGCATGGCCGCGTCGTGGCGCTCCTTGAGCGTCGGCTCCGCGTACAGGGAGGCGGCGATCGGGAAGCTCTGCTCGTAGAACAGGGCGGCCTGGCGGGCGATGACGGCGAGGTTCTCCTCGACCGACCGCTCCCCCGCACCCGGGTCGTCGGTGAGCTGCCGCAGGTCGATCTTCGGCAGCCGCTCCTTGAGGACCACGACGAACAGCTCCTCCTTGCTGAGGAAGTGCTTGTAGAGCGCGGCCTCCGAGCACCCGGCGGCCTTGGCGATCTCCTTGGTGGTGGTGCGGGCCAGGCCCTTGGTGAGCATGAGCTGATGGGCGGCGTCGACGAGACGAACGCGGGCCGGCTTCTGCTCCATGTGTGCTCCAACAAAGCTTGACGGGTGGGTGAATACCCACTCACTCTAGAGGTGAGTGAATACTTACCCACCTTGGGAGGGGTGTGTCATGAAGCTCACGGTGTTCGGCGCGACAGGCGGTATCGGTCAGGAGATCGTCCGCCAGGCGGTGGCGGCGGGGCACGAGGTGACGGCGGTGGTCCGCGATCCCGCCAGGCTCGCGGTCCCGCTCTCGGACGTCACCGTCCACACGGCGGCCCGGGTCGACGACCCGGAGGCGCTGCGCGAGGCGGTGGCGGGCCGGGACGCGGTGCTCTCCGGCCTCGGCGCGAAGGGCCGCAAGGCGGACGGGATCGCGGAGCGGCTGACCCGCTCCGTGCTGACGGCGATGGAGGCGGAGGGCGCCCGGCGGCTGCTGGTGGTCAGCGCCGCCCCGGTCGCCCCGCAGCCCGCCGACGACCCGCTGCTCGACCGGGTGATGCTCTCGATGATCGGCGCGATCCTCAAGGAGGTGTACGCGGACCTCACGGCGATGGAGGCGGCACTGGCGGCCTCCGCCACGGACTGGACGTCGGTCCGGCCCCCGAAGCTCACGAACGGGCCGCTGACGGGCACGTACCGGACGGTCGTCGGCGGCAACCCGCGCAGCGGCCGGTCCATCTCGCGGGCCGACGTGGCCCACGCGATGCTGGCGCTGATCGACGATCCGGCGTCGGTGAAGCAGGGCGTGGGCGTCGCGTACTGAGCGGCCCGGCCCGCCCCACGAGGGCCCTACAGGCTCACGCCCACCGTCACCGGTTCGTTGACGAGGGTGACGCCGAAGGCGGCGTGCACCCCGTCGACGACCTCGCGGGCCAGCGCGAGCAGGTCCTCCGTGGTCGCCGCGCCCCGGTTGGTGAGGGCGAGGGTGTGCTTGGTGGAGATGCGGGCGGGTCCGGTGCCGTAGCCCTTGGTGAAGCCGGCCCGGTCGATGAGCCAGGCGGCGGAGGTCTTGGTGCGCCCCTCACCGGCCGGGAAGGCGGGGGGCGCGACCTCGGGGCCGAGCCGGTCCGCGACCCGGGCCAGGAACGCGTCGAACTCGGCCTGTTCCAGGATCGGGTTGGTGAAGAAGGACCCGGCCGACCAGGTGTCGTGGTCCTCCGGGTCGAGCACCATGCCCTTGCCGGCGCGCAGCCGGAGGACGGTTTCGCGGGCGGCGGCCGCGGGAACGCGGTCACCCTCCTCGACGCCCATGGCCCGCGCGGTCTCGGGGTACTTCAGGGGCGCCGAGAGCCCGCCGGACTCCTCCAGGCCGAAGCGGACGCGCAGCACCACGTACCGGTCGGGTTCGGCCTTGAAGCGGCTGTGCCGGTAGGAGAAGTCGCACTCGGAGTTGGGCAGGACGACCGTTTCGCGGGTGCGCCGGTCGTAGGCGACGACCTCCGTGATGGTGGAGGACACCTCCTGCCCGTACGCGCCGACGTTCTGGATCGGCGTGGCGCCCGCGGAGCCGGGGACGCCGGCCAGGCATTCGAGGCCCGCGAGGCCGGCCTCCACGGTGCGGGCGACGGCGTCGGTCCAGACCTCGCCGGCGGCCAGTTCCAGGGAGCCGCCGTCGAGGACGAAGCCCTTGGTGGCGATGCGCAGGGCGGTGCCCTCGAAGCCCTTGTCGCCGATGACCAGGTTGCTGCCGCCGCCGATGATCAGGAGCGGGGTGCCGCTGTCGTCGGCCTCGCGCACGGCGCCGACGACCTCGGCGTCCGTGGTGGCGGTGAGGAGCCGGGTGGCGGGGCCGCCGAGCCGGAAGGTGGTCAGGGGGGCGAGGGGAGCGTCGTGGAGTTCCTGCACGGGGACAAGAGTACGGTCCGTGGCCCCGCCGCTGGGCGGGGCCACGGACCGTATCGGGTGTACGGGGCGCGTCAGGCGGGGACGGAGACCCGCTCCTCGGCGGGCTCCGCGGCCTCGGCCGCCTCCGTGGCGGGCTCGGACTTCGCGGCGGCGCGGCGGCCCGGGATCATCAGGGCGACGAGCGCGGCCAGGGCGACGACTCCGGAGCCGATCCAGACGGCCGGCACGGTCCCGTCGGTGAAGGACCGCGCGGATTCGAGGCCGCCCTGCGAGGCGAACACGGTGGTGAGCACGGCGACTCCGAGGGCGCCGCCGACCTCGCGCAGGGCGTTGTTGGCGCCGGACGCGATGCCCTGCTCACCGGGGCGGACGCTGGACATCACCAGGCTGGCGGCCGGGGCGAAGTACAGGGCCATCCCGATGCCGCCGACGATCAGGCCGGGCAGCTGCGAGACGTAGGAGGCGTCCGGGGAAATGGCCATGGCGAAGAGGGCGAGACCGGCCGCCTGGAGGGCGAGACCCGTGACGACCACCGGACGGCCGCCGAATCGGTCGGAGAGCATTCCGGCGATGGGGGCGACGAGCATCGGCATTCCGGTCCAGGGCAGCATCCGCAGTCCGGCCTCGGTGGGCGAGTAGCCGAGGACGCCCTGGAGGTACTGGCTGAGCAGGAAGATCGAGCCGAACATCCCGAGGTACATCAGCATGCTGGAGATGTTGATCCCGAAGAAGCCGCGGTCCCGGAAGAGGCGCATGGGCAGCATGGGCTTGCGGCCGCGGAAGCCGTGGCCGATGAAGGCGCCGATGAGCGCGGTGCCGGCGACGAGTGAGGTCAGGACGGTCGGGTCGGTCCAGCCGTCGGCGTTGGCGTTGACGAGGCCGTAGACGATCCCGAAGAGGCCGCCGCTGACCAGGAGGGTGCCGGGGATGTCGAGCCGGGCGCCGGGGGCGTACGACTCCGCGAGGCGGAAGCGGGCGAGCGGCAGCAGGAGCAGGCCGACCGGCACGTTGAGCCAGAAGATCCACTGCCAGGAGATGTGCTCGGTGAGGCTGCCGCCGATCAGGGGTCCGCTGGCCACGGCGAGGCCGGTCGCGGCGCTGAAGATGCCGAGCGCCATGCCGCGGCGGGCGGGTTCCACGGCGGCCGTGAGCAGGGTGAGGGTGAGCGGCATCATGATCGCGGCGCCGACGCCCTGGACCGCGCGGAAGGCGATCAGTTCGTTGATTCCGGGCGAGAGAGCGGCCGCGGCGGAGGCTCCGGTGAAGACGGTGAGCCCTGCGAGGAAGAGCCGGCGGCGGCCGAAGCGGTCACCGAGGGCGGCGCCGAACATCAGCAGGACGGCGAAGGTCAGCGTGTAGGCGTTGACCGTCCACTCCAGCTCCTCCATCTCTCCGCCGAGGCTCTCGCGGATGGACGGCAGGGCGGTGGTGACGACGAGGTTGTCGAGGGCCGCCATGAATCCGGCGACGCTGGTGATGACGAGTGCCCAGGCCGCTCCTGCGCGGCCGGTCGTGTGCTGGTTCACTGCTCCCCCTGGAGGGTTAGTTATTGATGACTAACTTTCGCGGGCAGAAAACCGGGCCGAACCCGGGTGGGACGTCTTTCAGTCGACCGGCTGGGCGGAGGCGTAGAAACCGGACCAGATCCGGTGTCCGGCCGGGAAGCCGAGCGAGGTCAGCGTGTTGGCGAGCATGCCGTACGCGAGGAACGTGGTGGCGTCGTTGACATCGGCACCGAGCGCGAGGTTGACGGAGTCGAACAGCTCCAGCCAGCCGGCTCGCACCGACTCGCCGAACTCGTGGTCGCCGGCCGCCTCGGCGGCGGCGACTGCCGCGTACACCTGCATCTGCATGAGCAATTTGTCGGGGTCGTCGGCGATCAGCCGCTGGTACGCGCGGGCCATGGAGTGGAGCGCCTCTTCGCCCTCCAGCCCCTGGGCCGCCTTCTCGAACACCTCTCGCGTCTCCAGGAGGCAGCGCTCGGCCGCCGCGAGGAACATCGCCTGCTTGTTGGGGAAGAGGCGGAAGAGGTACGGCTGCGAGACACCCACACGCTTGGCGATCGCCTCGGTGGAGGTGGAGCTGTACCCGCCGCGGGCGAACTCGGTGACCGCCGCGCGGATGGCGCTCTCGCGCCGCTCATCTGCACTCATCCTTGCCATGCCCCAAAGTTATTGCTCAATCACTAACTTTGTCAACCGGGACGGTGGAGCGGGTCGCGAGCAGGGGTACGGGTAAGGGGCACGGCCCATTGGACCGTGCCCCTTGCGTCAGGCCGTTCGCACCGGTCAGGCGAGCTGCACCACGGCCCGGGACATGCCCAGGACCTTCTTGCCGTCGCTCATGACCGTCAGGTCGACCCGCACCCGCCGGTCGTCCAGCAGGGCAGCCACCTTGCCGGTGACCTCGATCTGCGCGCCCTTGTCGTCGTCCGGGACCACCACGGGCTTCGTGAAGCGCACGCCGTACTCCACGACCGCGCCGGGGTCGCCGGCCCAGTCCGTGACCACCCGGATCGCCTCGGCCATCGTGAACATGCCGTGCGCGATCACATCGGGCAGCCCGACCTCGCGCGCGAAGCGCTCGTTCCAGTGGATCGGGTTGAAGTCGCCCGAGGCACCCGCGTACTGCACGAGCGTCGCCCGGGTGACGGGGAAGGTCCGCGCCGGCAGCTCCGTACCGACCTCGACCGCCTCGTAACTCACCTTCGCCGTCATCACGCCTCCTCGGCGGCGCGCGCCACCAGCTTCGTCCAGGCGGTCACGACCAGCTCACCGGACTCGTCGTGGACGTCACCGCGGACGTCCAGGATGTCGTTGCCCGCCATGGACTTCACGGCCTCGATCGTCGACGTGACCGACAGTCGGTCCCCCGCGCACACCGGGCGCACGTAGACGAACTTCTGATCGCCGTGCACCACCCGGCTGTAGTCCAGGCCCAGCTGGGGGTCCTCGATGACCTGGCCCGCGGCCTTGAAAGTGATCGAGAACACGAAGGTCGGCGGCGCGATCACGTCGGCGTGGCCGAGCGCCTTTGCGGCCTCGGGGTCGGTGTAGGCGGGGTGGGCGTCGCCCACGGCTTCGGCGAACTCGCGGATCTTCTCCCGTCCGACCTCGTACGGCGCGGTGGGCGGATAGGTCCGTCCCACGAAGGACTGGTCGAGCGCCATGAACTCGCAACCTCCTGATGAAAGAACGACTGGGCCGGCCTGTGACGGCGTCCGGCACCATTCAACGCCAAACCCGCCGCACAACGACACGAGGCCGCCCCCCGAAGGGGACGGCCTCGTGTACGAGCCTGATTCAGCGCGTTTCGCGGTGCGCAGTGTGCGAGTTGCAGCGCGGGCAGTGCTTCTTCATCTCAAGACGGTCCGGGTTGTTACGCCGGTTCTTCTTGGTGATGTAGTTCCGCTCCTTGCACTCCACGCAGGCCAGCGTGATCTTCGGGCGGACGTCGGTGGCAGCCACGTGAGTGCTCCTTGGACGGACGATGGACGGATGAACGCAAAAAAGAGTAGCCGATCGAAGGACCGACCCCACAATCGGCTACTGTTAGTAGCGGTGACCGGACTTGAACCGGTGACACAGCGATTATGAGCCGCTTGCTCTACCGACTGAGCTACACCGCTTTGATGACGAGGCCCCCCGCCGAAGCGGGGTTTCCCGATCACCAGAGCCCCAATGCGGAATCGAACCGCAGACCTTCTCCTTACCATGGAGACGCTCTACCGACTGAGCTATTGGGGCGAGCGAGGAAGACATTACACGCTCGGTCGCCGATCGCCCAAATCCGTTTCGCGGCACCCGCCCGACCCTGTCCCGTACCCCGCTCGGAGCGCCTGCACACCGCTGATCAGCAAGGCCGCACCCGGTACGACTATTGCGCTCCTCCTCGAACCGGACGGGGCACGCCCCTAGGCTCTTATCACTCTGCGTGATCTTGACCCCTTCCCAGGAGCACGATGCCCGACAGCCAGCCGCGGCAGCCCGACGACCGCGCGGCCGATACCACCGGCGCCCCGGAGACCTCCGCGCTGACGCTCTCCGGCGCCCGCCTCGCCGACGGCCGCGTCGTGGACGTACGGGTCTGCGGCGGCCGCATCGAGGCCGTCGGCACCGCGGGCAGCCTCACAGCCCCCGGCGCCCGGCTCGACCTGCGCGGCCACCTCCTCCTCCCCGCCCCCGCCGAGCCGCACGCCCACGGCGACACCGCGCTCACCGCCGACGGCTCCGGGCCCGCCTCCCAGCACCCCGAGGACATCCAGCGGCGCGCCACCGAGGCCGCCCTGCTCCAGCTCGGCCACGGCGCGACGGCCCTGCGCTCCCACGTCCGGATCGGCGACGTGCAGGGCCTGGCGGCGCTGGAGGCCGTCCTCCAGGCCCGGCGCTCCCTGCGCGGCCTGGCCGACCTGACCCCGGTCGCCGTCCCCCGGCTCCTCACCGGCGCCGCCGGGGCGGGCAACCTGGCCATGCTCCGCGACGCGGTGAAGATGGGCGCCGCGGCGGTCGGCGGCTGCCCGGACCTCGACCCGGATCCGTCCGGCTACGTCGAGGCCGTCCTGGAGGTCGCCGCCGAGCACGGCTGCCCGGTGGACCTGCACACGGACGGCGACGACCCCGCCCGGCTGGCCCGGTTCGCCTCGCTGGCCGGCGGCATGCGCCACGGGGTCACCATCGGCCCCTGCGCGGGCCTCTCCCGCCTCCCCCGCGACGCGGCCGCCCGGATCGCGGGCCAGCTGGCCGCCGCCGGTGTGAACGTGGCCTGCCTCCCCCAGGGGCCCTGCTGCGGCGCCGAACACCGGGGCACCGCCCCCGTACGGCTGCTGCGCGACGCCGGGGTCCGGGTGGCCGCAGGCAGCGGAGCCCTGCGCGATCCGGCCAATCCGGTGGGGCGCGGCGACCCGCTGGAGGCGGCGTTCCTGCTGGCCTCCCAGGGCGGACTGCGCCCCGAGGACGCGTACGCGGCGGTCTCCACCGAGGCCCGGCACGTGATGGGGCTGCCCGAGGTCCGCGTCGAGGCGGGCTTCCCGGCCGAACTGCTCGCCGTACGGGGCGAAGGGATCGCCGGGGCGCTGTCGCTCGCGTACAGCCGGATCGTGGTGCACCGGGGCCGGGTGGTCGCCCGTACCAGCGCGGTGCGCGAGTACTGCGACTCGGAGGCCGGGAGCGGACCGGGTCTTCCCCGCCAGGGACGGCCGGAATCCACCGGCGGGCCGTGAGCACGGCGGCCCGCTCCGGCGTACCGTCGGTCGTATGCGCATTGTCATCGCAGGTGGACATGGTCAGATCGCGCTGCGGCTGGAGCGGCTGCTCGCTGCACGCGGGGATGAGGCGGCCGGCATCATCCGCAATCCCGGACAGAGCGAGGACCTCCGTAGGGCGGGCGCCGAACCCGTGGTGCTGGACCTGGAATCGGCCACGGTCGACGAGGCCGCCGAGGTGCTGCGCGGCGCCGACGCGGCGGTCTTCGCGGCCGGCGCGGGCCCCAACAGCGGCACGGCCCGCAAGGACACGGTGGACCGCGGCGCGGCCGTGCTGTTCGCGGACGCGGCGGAACGGGCGGGGGTGCGGCGCTACGTCGTGGTCTCGTCCATGGGCGCGGACCCGGACCACGCCGGGGACGAGGTGTTCGACGTGTACCTGCGGGCCAAGGGCGCGGCGGACGCGGACGTACGGTCCCGCTCCGGTCTGGACTGGACGATCCTGCGCCCCGGGATGCTCACCAACGACGCCGGCACCGGCCAGGTCCTGCTCGCCGCGTCCACGGGCCGCGGCCCGGTCCCCCGGGACGACGTGGCGGCGACGCTCCTGGAGCTGCTCGACACCCCGGCCACGGCGGGCCTGACCCTCGAACTGATCGCGGGCAACGTACCGCTGGCGGTCGCGGTGAAGGACATCGCCGGCAACTGACCCGGACGACGAAGAAGGCCCCCGTCCGAAGGACGGGGGCCTTGCTTGTGGCGGCGCCAGGGTTCGAACCTGGGTAGGCTGAGCCGGCAGATTTACAGTCTGCTCCCTTTGGCCACTCGGGCACACCGCCAAGGGATGCCGCCTTCGAGTCCGGGTTTCCCGCGGTGCTCTCTGGCAACGACGTAAACAATACCTGATGACCGAGGGTGGTACGCCACCGGATTGTCCGGCGGTCCCCGCGGGCGCGGGTGGCTAGGCTTTGCCGGGCGGCAGGGCTCGCGGGTGACGCGGGCGCCGCGTCACGCACGTACATTCCAGCACCCCCGATCCAAGGAGCCACACGTCATGGCCGACTCCAGTTTCGACATCGTCTCGAAGGTCGAGCGGCAGGAGGTCGACAACGCCCTCAACCAGGCCGCCAAGGAGATCTCCACCCGTTACGACTTCAAGGGCACGGACGCCTCGATCGCGTGGTCCGGCGAGAAGATCCTGATGCAGGCGAACGGCGAGGAGCGGGTCAAGGCCATCCTCGACATCTTCCAGTCCAAGCTGATCAAGCGCGGGATCTCGCTGAAGTCGCTTGACGCCGGTGAGCCGCAGCTGTCCGGCAAGGAGTACAAGCTGTTCGCCTCGATCCAGGAGGGCATCTCCCAGGAGAACGCCAAGAAGGTCGCGAAGATCATCCGCGACGAGGGCCCCAAGGGCGTCAAGGCCCAGGTCCAGGGCGAGGAGCTGCGCGTCACCTCGAAGAGCCGGGACGACCTGCAGGCCGTGCAGGCGCTGCTGAAGGCCCAGGACTTCGACTTCGACGTGCAGTTCGCGAACTACCGCTAGAACGTGGTGGTCCGGGTGCGGAGGGTGTCGTTCCGCGCCCGGACTGCATGTCCGAATACCGCCGGTCGCGGCGGTTCGGGCGCAGCAGACTGGTCCGTGGCGGCCGGCGTTCCGGCCGGTCGTACGGACGAGGAGAGGGACCGGTCATGACCATGTACGCGACGGTCGACAGCCCGCTGGGTGAACTGCTGCTGGTCGGGGAAGAGGCCCCGGAGGCGGCGGGCATCGCGCTCGTCTCGCTCTCCCTGCCCGGCCAGAAGGGCGCCGCGGTGGTCCAGGACGGCTGGGTGCGCGCCCCCTCGGCGTTCGCGGGGGTCGCCGGTCAGCTGCGGGAGTACTTCGAGGGGCGCAGGACGCGCTTCGAGCTGGTGTACGCGCCGGGCCGGGGCACGGAGTTCCAGCGGCGGGTCTGGGCGGCCGTGGAGGCCGTTCCGTACGGGGAGACGGTCTCGTACGGGCAGATCGCCGAGCGAGTCGGCGCGAGCGGCGCCGGTGTTCGGGCCGTGGGCACGGCGATCGGGCGCAATCCGCTGCTGGTCGTGCGGCCGTGCCACCGGGTGATCGGTGCGGACGGCGCGCTGCGCGGGTACGCGGCCGGGCTGGAGCGCAAGGAGCGGCTGCTGGGGCTCGAAGGCGCCCTGCAGCGCGGAAAACGGCTGCTGGGGCTCGACGGCGCCGCCCTCGCCGCGCGCTGATGGACGGGCTCTTCCCCAGGTCGCGCGCTGTGATCGCACCGGGGGCCGTGCATGTGCCCGACTGGCTGTCGCCGGAGCGGCAGCGGGAGTTGGTGGCGGCGTGCCGGGAGTGGGCGCGCGGGCCCGTACCGCTGCGGCACACGGAGCTGCCTGGCGGGGGTGTGATGTCGGTGCGGACCGTGTGCCTGGGGTGGCACTGGCAGCCGTACCGCTACTCGCGTACGGCGGACGATGTGAACGGGGCGCCGGTGGCCCCGTTTCCGGCGTGGCTGGCGGATCTCGGGCGGGCGGCGGTCGCGGAGGCGTACGGGCCGGGAGGCGACTCGGAGGCGTACGCGCCGGATGCCGCGCTGGTCAACTTCTACGACGGCACGGCCCGGATGGGCATGCACCGGGACAACGAGGAGCGGTCCGGGGCGCCCGTGGTGTCGCTCAGCATCGGCGACACATGTGTCTTCCGGTTCGGCAACACGGAGGGCCGGGGCAGGCCGTGGACGGACGTGGAGCTGGCGTCCGGGGATCTGTTCGTGTTCGGCGGGCCGTCGCGCCGGGCGTTCCACGGGGTGCCCGCGGTCCGGCCCGGAACCGCTCCTCCCGGTACGGGGATGAGCGGTGGCCGGCTCAATGTGACGTTGCGTGAGACGGGGCTGCGGGGCTGACGTCAGCGCCGTTCGCGGGAGTTGCCGAAGAGCAGCCGGTAGGCGATCAGCAGGACCAGCGAGCCGCCGATGGCCGCGACCCAGGTGGCCGGGTCGAAGAAGTGCTTGGAGATCTCGCGGTCCAGGAAGCGCGACGATATCCAGCCACCGAGGAAGGCGCCGACGACGCCTATGAGGGTCGTGCCCACCAGGCCGCCGGGGTCGCGCCCCGGCAGCAGGATCTTGGCGATGACGCCCGCGACGAGCCCGAGAATGATCCAGCCGATAATGGTCATGCGTGCGAACCTACCTGTCCCTCTGTCCTGAAATCGAAGACGCGGGTGAGGGGCGGACGGTTGCGCGACGAGGCTCTCGGCCCCGGCCCGGCTACCAGCCGGCGAACTCCTCGTCGGTGCTGACGATCTCCTTGCCGAACGGCATCAGGGACACCGGGATCAGCTTGAAGTTGGCGATTCCCAGGGGGATGCCGATGATCGTGATGCACAGGGCGATGCCGGTGGTGATGTGGCCGAGCGCCAGCCACCAGCCGGCGAGGACCAGCCAGAGCACGTTGCCCACGCAGGACGGCGCGCCCGCGTCCCGGCGGTCGACGACCCGGTGGCCGAAGGGCCACAGGGCGTACAGACCGATCCGGAAGGCGGCCAGGCCGAAGGGGATGCCGATGATCGTGATGCAGAGCAGGAGTCCCGCGAGCAGGTAGCCGAGGAACATCCAGAATCCGCACAGGATCAGCCAAATGACGTTCAGAATGGTTTTCACGGGCGAGGACCTGCCATCTGCTCGAGTCGGGCGATGCGCTCCGCCATCGGCGGGTGGGTGGAGAACAGCTTGGACATACCCTGCCCCGCGCGAAACGGATTAGCGATCATCATGTGGCTCGCCGTCTCGAGCCTCGGCTCCGGGGGCAGGGGGAGCTGCTGCGTCCCCGCCTCCAGCTTCCGCAGGGCTCCGGCCAGGGCCAGCGGGTCTCCGGTCAGCCGGGCACCCGAGGCGTCAGCCTCGTACTCCCGGGAGCGGCTGACGGCGAGCTGGATGACCGACGCGGCGAGCGGGCCCAGGATCATGATCAGCAGCATGCCGAGGAGACCGGGGCCCTCGTCGTCGTTGGAGCGGCCGACCGGGATCAGCCAGGCGAAGTTGACCAGGAACATGACGACGGAGGCCAGGGCGCCGGCGACCGAGGAGATGAGGATGTCCCGGTTGTAGACGTGGCTCAGTTCGTGACCGAGGACGCCGCGCAGCTCGCGCTCGTCCAGGAGACTCAGAATGCCCTCGGTGCAGCAGACCGCCGCGTTGCGCGGATTGCGGCCGGTCGCGAAGGCGTTGGGCGCCTGGGTCGGCGAGATGTAGAGGCGGGGCATGGGCTGGCGGGCGGACGTGGAGAGCTCGCGGACGATGCGGTAGAGCTGGGGCGCCTCGAACTCGCTGACCGGGCGGGCGCGCATGGCCCGCAGCGCCAGCTTGTCGCTGTTCCAGTACGCGTACGCGTTGGTGCCGATCGCGACCAGGAGGGCGACGATCAGACCCGTCCGTCCGAAGAAGCTGCCGATGACGATGATGAGTGCGGACAGGCCCCCGAGGAGTACGGCGGTTCTCAGCCCGTTGTGCCGGCGGTGCACGGTACGCCCTCCAAATCGTGCAGCAGGGGAACCCTTGCTGGGTGGGGCTCCACTCCCCAGTGGAGCCTCCCGTACTGGTCAACGCCAGGCGGCGGGAGCGAGTTCCCTGGTGCGGACGGCCGTACGGCCGGAGCCCGCCACCGCTGTACGCGCGGGGCGGGCTCTGGGCCGTACGGGTGGAGGCGCTCGGTGCGCTCAGCGCTGGACGGGGAGCTTCGCCTGTTCGAGGGCCGCCGGGTCGGGCTCGACCTCGCTGGTGCAGTGGGCGCAGCGGGAGGCGATGGCCGGGATCTCGGTGTAGCAGCGGGGGCAGTCGCGCAGGGCGGCCTTGATGTCGACGGGCTCGTCCGCCTTCTTGGCGGTGAAGCGGTCCTGGACCTTGGCCATCGGCATGACGACGCCGAAGTAGAGGACCGCGGCGGTGATGATGAAGGCGATGGCGGCGCTGATGAACAGGCCGTACGGGAAGTCCACGCCGTCGACCTTGAAGTGCGCCTTGCTGAAGTCGCCGGTTCCGCGCGTGATGATGCCGATCAGCGGGACGATGAAGCCGTTGCTGAACCCGGTGACGACTGCGGTGAACGCGGCTCCGACGGCGAGACCGACCGCCATGGAGATGACGTTTCCGCGCAGGATGAAGTCCTTGAACCCGCTCAGCACTGCTCTGGCTCCTCTTGGTGATCCGGATGTCGTACGCGCCCGTGCGCGAGGCATGACCCTGCCCTGTGCGGCCCGCCGGGGGCAAACCGATCTTGCCGTCCCTGGAACCGGCGAACTGCCTCAGAAGAGGTTGACGCCGGCGAATCTGAGGACGGTCTGCGGGGCGCCCGACAGGACGACTCCGGCGGCGGCCGTGAGGACGATCGCCGCGGTCAGCGGCGCCGGGACCCGGGGCCGTACGACGGGCGCGGCCTCCTCCTCGGAGGGGCCGCGGAACAGCGCGGCGGTCCACCGGAGGTAGTAGTACAGCGCGACCACGACGTTGACGGCCATGACGACGGCGAGCCAGCCGAGGCCGGCGTCGACGGCGGCGGAGAAGACCGTGACCTTCGCGAACAGGCCGATGACGCCCGGCGGCAGGCCGGCGAGGCAGAGCAGGAAGAAGGCCAGCGCGAGGGCGGCCAGGGGCCGGGTGGCGTACAGGCCGCGGTAGTCGTCGATGCGGTTGCCGGGGTGGGTACGGGCGACCAGGGCGGCCACCGCGAACGCGCCGAGGTTCACGACGGCGTACATAAGCGCGTACGCGACGGTGGAGCCGATCCGGCGCTCCCCGGCGTACGCGGCGGCGGCTACGGGGACGAGCAGGTAACCGGCCTGGGCGACGGAGGACCAGGCGAGCAGGCGTACGGCGCCGCGCGCGCGGGAAGCGCTCTGGCGCAGCGCGGCGACGTTGCCGACGGTCATCGTGAGCGCGGCGAGGACGGCGAGGGCGGGGCCCCACACGTCCGCGTACGCCGGGAAGGCGACCACGGTGACGAGGATGAGGCCGGAGAAGCCGACCGCCTTGCCGACGACCGAGAGGTAGGCGGCGATGGGCAGCGGGGCTCCGACGTACGTGTCGGGCACCCAGAAGTGGAAGGGCGCGGCGGCCGTCTTGAAGGCGAAGCCGACGAGGGTGAGGGCGACGCCCGCCCCGGCGAGGGTGGAGAGCTGGGGGTCGACGTGGTCGAGGCGGCCGGTCAGGTCGGTGAGGTGGAGGGTGCCGGTGGCCGCGTACACGAAGCTGACGCCCAGGAGCATGACGGCGGTGGCGACCACGGAGGACAGGAAGAACTTCAGCGCGGCCTCGGAGGAACGGCGGTCGCCGCGCTTGATGCCGACGAGGGCGAAGGCGGGCAGCGAGGCGACTTCGAGGGCGATGACCAGCGTGGCGAGGTCCCGGGATGCGGGCAGCAGCGCGGCTCCGGCGGCGGACGACAGCAGCAGGAACCAGAACTCGCCGGCCGGGAGCTTGCGGGTGTCGCCGATGGAGAGCAACGCGGTGAGCAGGGCGCCGCCGAGCACGAGGGCCTGGATGACGAGGGTGAAGTGGTCGGCGGTGTAGCTGCACGCGTGGCTGCCCGTGGTGAGGCAGAAGGTGGAGCGGTCGCCGTCGTGGAGCGGGACGATCAGTGCGAGCGCGGCGACGAGTCCGGCGACGGCCCCGTAGCCGAGGAGCGGTTTGCGGGCCTCGGGGACGAAGAGGTCGGCGACCAGGACGACGAGGGCGACGGCCGCGGCGGTGAGCGGGGGCGCGATCGCGAGCCAGTCGACGGACTGGACGAGGCTGGTGGCGCTCTCGGCCGCTGTGGTCACGACTTGCCTCCTGCGAGGAGCTTCTGCACTGCCGGGTCGGTGAGGCCTAGGAGGACGGCGGGCCACAGGCCGGCGAGGACGGTGAGGGCCGCGAGGGGGGTCCAGGCGGCGAATTCATAGCTCTGGACGTCGGCGATGGCCCGGGGTTCGTCGCGGTTCGCGCCCATGCAGACGCGGCGTACGACGATCAGGAGGTACGCGGCGGTGAGCAGGGTGCCGAACGCGGCGATCGACATGAACGTCAGGAAGGCGGGCCTGCTCAGTCCGGCGGCCGGGTCGAACGCGCCGAACAGGGCGAGCATCTCGCCCCAGAACCCGGCGAGTCCGGGCAGGCCGAGCGAGGCGACGGCGGCGAACGCGAGGAGGCCGCCGAGGCGGGGCGCGCGGCCGTAGAGCGCGGCGCCGGTGGCCCCGGCGAGGGTGTCGAGGTCGGCGGTGCCGTACCGGTCCTTGACGGCGCCGACCAGGAAGAACAGCAGGCCGGTGATGAGGCCGTGGGCGATGTTGGCGAAGAGCGCGCCGTTGACGCCGGTCGGGGTCATGCTCGCGATGCCGAGGAGGACGAAGCCCATGTGGCCGACGGAGGAGTACGCGATGAGCCGCTTCAGGTCGCCCTTGGCGCCGGGCCGGGCGAGGGCCAGGCAGGCGAGCGATCCGTAGACGATCCCGGCGACGGCGAAGGCCGCGAGGTACGGGGCGAAGGTGTGCATCCCGTCGGGGGCGACCGGGAGCAGGATGCGGACGAACCCGTACGTGCCCATCTTCAGCAGGACGCCCGCGAGGAGCACCGAGCCGACCGTGGGGGCGGCGGTGTGGGCGTCGGGGAGCCAGCTGTGCAGCGGCCACATCGGGGTCTTCACGGCGAGCCCGATGCCGATCGCCAGAACGGCGGTGACCTGCACGGACGTGGTGAGCCCGCGGCCGTTGTCAGTGGCGAGTGCCACCATGTCGAAGGTGCCGCTCTTCAGTCCGATGAGGAGCAGGCCCAGCAGCATGACGACCGAGCCGAGCAGTGTGTAGAGGATGAATTTCCAGGCGGCCGCCTGCCTCCCCGCACCGCCCCATCGGGCGATGAGGAAGTACATCGGGATGAGCACCATCTCGAACGCCAGGAAGAACAGGATCAGGTCGAGGACGGCGAAGGTGGCGAGGGTGCCGGACTCCAGGACGAGGATCAGCGCGACGAAGGCCTTCGGGGAGGGCCCTTCGGGCAGCTTGAAGTAGCTGTAGAGCGCGCAGAGGAAGGTCAGCAGCGCGGTCAGTACGAGCAGGGGGAGCGAGATGCCGTCGATGCCGAGGTGGATGCGTACGTCCAGCGCGGGGATCCAGCTGATGTCGGTGGTGGCCTGCATCTTCGACGGGTGGTCGTGGTCGAAGCCGGCGGCCAGCACCAGGGTCGCCAGGAAGATGACACCGGTGACGGTCACGCCGTGGCGGAGCACGGCCTGGTCGGGGCTGCGGCCCTTCAGCCCGGGCGGGGCGGGGAGCAGGGCGGCGACGGCGCCGACGAGCGGGCCGACGACGACCAACGCCAGAAGGAACTGCATCACGGATGCGCTGATATCGATCACGGCTCAGGACCCCGCGTTGACGTTGGCGAAGACGACGGCGGCGACCGCCAGGACCAGGGAACCGGCCAGCAGCGCGCTGAGGTAGGTCTGCACGTTGCCGGTCTGGGCGCGGCGGACCGCCGTGCCGAGCCAGCGTGCGCCGGTGGCTGAGCCTCGTACGTAGGTCTCGACGACCTCGCGGTCCAGGAAGCGGACGAGGCGTGCCGCGGCTTGGACGGGCCGGACGAACAGCGCCGCGTACAGGGCGTCCAGGTGGAAGCCGGTGGCCGCGTGGCGGTGGAGCGGGCCGAGCAGCAGGCGTCCGGGGTCGGCCGGGTCGGGCGCGTCCCCGGCCGGGCCGTAGGCGGCGGTGCGGGCCTCGATGGCCTCGATCTCGACGAGGGCCGGTTCGGCGTCCGGGTGGGCGACGACGGAGCCCATGGGGACGCGGGCGGCGAGGGCGGTGGTGTGGCGCCAGGCCGCGTAGGTGACCAGTCCGCCGACGAGACCGACGCCCGTGGACAGGACGGCGGTGGTCAGCGAGGGGACCAGGCGGTGGCCGTCGAACCAGTCGCCGATCACGCCGACGCTCAGCCCGAGGGCGATGGTCGGGACGGCCAGCACCCACAGGACGGCGGTCATGGCGGCGGGCTGCCTGCCGTGGTCGGGGGCCTCGGCGCCCCGGCCCCGGAAGGCGAGGAGCCAGAGCCGGGTGGCGTAGGCGGCGGTGAGCACGGCGGCCAGCAGGCCGGCGACGAGGACCGTCCAGCCGGCGGCGGCCGGGGCGACGTGCCGGTCGCCGAGCGCGGTGTGTTCGGCGGCGACGAGGACGGCTTCCTTGGAGAAGAAGCCGGCGAACGGGGGGATGGCGGCCAGCGCGAGCAGCGCGACGGTCATCGTCCAGTAGGCGTCCGGGATGCGGCGGGCGAGGCCGCCCATCCGGGACATGGCGGCCAGCGAGTTGGTGCCGGCGGCGTGGATGACGACGCCGGCCGCGAGGAAGAGGACCGCCTTGAAGGCACCGTGCGAGACGAGGTGGAAGACGGCGGCCCCGCGGTCGCCGACGGCCAGGGCGCCGGACATGTAGCCGAGCTGCCCGATGGTCGAGTAGGCGAGGACGCGCTTGATGTCGTCCTGGGCGAGGGCGGCGAGGCCGGACCCGATCATCGTGACGGCCGCCATCACGGCGAGGACGACGAGGGCGGCGCCGGAGGCCGCGAAGACGGGGAGGAGCCGGGCCACGAAGTAGATGCCGGCGGCGACCATGGTCGCCGCGTGGATCAGCGCCGAGACGGGGGTGGGGCCGGCCATGGCGTCGGGCAGCCAGGTGTGCAGGGGGAACTGCGCGGACTTGCCCGCGACCCCGGCCAGGAGCAGGAGCGCGATGAGGGTGGGGTGATCGAGGCCGCCGTGGGCCACGGCGCCCAGGATGCGGGTGATGCGGAAGGAGCCGGTGTCGGCGGCGAGCGCGAACAGGCCGATGAGGAAGGGGACGTCGCCGAGCTTGGTGACCAGGAACGCCTTCAGCGACGCGGCGCGGGCCTCGGGCGTCTCCCAGTAGTGGCCGACCAGGAAGTACGAGCAGATGCCCATGACCTCCCAGCCGACCAGGAGCACCATCAGGTCGCCGGAGTAGACGACGAGCAGCATCGCGGAAGTGAAGAGGGAGACGAGCGCCGCGTACGAGGGGTAGCGGGGGTCGTCCCGGAGGTAGGCGGTCGAGTAGATCTGCACGCAGCTCGCGACCAGGGCGACCAGCACGGCGACCAGGACGGCGAAGCCGTCGAGGTGCAGGGCGAGGTCGATGGGGACGGACCCGGTGGGGGTGAGCTGGGTCGCCGCGTCGATGGCCCGGCCGCCGCCCTGGCGTGAGGCGACCACGGCCGCGAGGACGAGCGAGGCGAGGGAGGGCAGGACGGCGAGCGGGCGGACGAACTCGGGCGCGGTGCGGCCGATGAGCAGGCCGGCCGCGGCGCCCAGGAACGGGAGGAGGGGGACGAGGACGGCGAGGGTCGTGGTGGTCACGGGGTGGCCTCTGCCTTCTTTGCCTTCCCTGCCGCAGCAGTGGCCTGGTCTTCGGGGCGGGCGGTGTCCGCCGGGTCGTCGTCCTCGTCGTCGCCGGCCGGGACGGTCTCGGCCTCGTCGGTCTCGGCGGTGTCGCGGAGGCGGTCGACGGCGGAGCTGCCGCGGTTGCGGTAGACGGCGAGGACGATCGCCAGGCCGATGCCGATCTCCGCCGCCGCGACGGCGATGGTGAACAGGGTGAGGGCCTGGCCGGAGTGCAGGCGGTCGCGGAGCCAGACGTCGAAGGCGACCAGGTTGAGGTTGACGGCGTTGAGCATCAGCTCGACGGACATCAGGACGAGGATCGCGTTGCGGCGGGCGAGGACTCCGTACAGCCCGGTGCAGAAGAGGAGGGCGGCGAGCACGGCGGGATAGGCGAGGTGCATCAGCGCTTGTCCTCTCGTTCCGGGGCGGCTGCGGGGGTGCCGTCGACGGGTGCGGCGGCCCGGCCCTTGCGGGAGAGGACGATCGCGCCGACCAGGGCGGCGAGCAGGAGGACGGAGAGTGCCTCGAAGGGGAGGACCCAGTTCCGGAAGAGGAAGGAGCCGGTGGCCTTCGTGGAGCCCTGGGCGGGCCCGTCCAGGTCGATCCACGTCGTACGGAAGGCGTCCACGACGACCCAGACCAGGGCGCCGGCGGAGGCGACGGCGACCGCGAGGGCGGGCAGGCGGTTCTCCGAGTCGGCGTCCGGGGAGCGGCCGATCGGGGCCCTGGTGAGCATCAGGCCGAACAGGAGGAGGACGACGACGGAACCCACGTAGATCAGTACCTGCACCCAGGCGATGAACTCCGCCGTGAGCAGGAGGTACTCGACGGCGAGGCCGCCGAGCGCCACGATCAGCCAGAGGGCCGCGTGCACCAGCTGCCTGGTCGTGACGGTCACCAGGGCCGCGCCGAGGGTCGCGATGCCGACGAGGACGAAGGCGATCTCGACGCCGGTCGGGGAGAGGAAGCCAGGGGCCGCGGTGGCGCCGGAGGCGCCGAGGGCGGTGATCATGCGTCGCCCTCCCCTGCGTCCGGCTTTGCTGCGTCCGGCTTTGCTGCGTCCGGCTTTGCTGCGTCCGGCTTTGCTGCGTCCGGCTTTGCTGCGTCCGGCTTTGCTGCGTCCGGCTTTGCTGCGTCCGGCTTTGCTGCGTCTGCCTCTGCGGCGGCTTCCTGCGCCTGCTGTGCCTCTTGTGCCTGCTGTGCCTCTTGTGCCTGCTGTTCCTGCTGGGCGCGGAGTTTGTCGGCCGTCTTGCGGGCGGCGGCGATCTCCTTCGGCTCCTCGGCGTGCGGGTCGAGCGCGGGCGGCTCGGGGACCGTCCACATCCAGTCGCGCAGCTTGTCGCGCTCATGGGTGAGGTCGAGGATGTCCGTCTCCGCGTACTCGAACTCCGGCGACCAGAACAGCGCGTCGAACGGGCAGACCTCGATGCAGATGCCGCAGTACATGCAGAGCGAGAAGTCGATCGCGAAGCGGTCGAGCACGTTGCGGCTGCGTTCGCGGCCGCCCGGGGCCGCCGCGGGCACCGTCTCCTTGTGGGAGTCGATGTAGATGCACCAGTCGGGGCACTCGCGGGCGCAGAGCATGCAGACCGTGCAGTTCTCCTCGAACAGCGCGATGACGCCGCGGGAGCGGGGCGGGAGTTCGGGCTGCACGTCCGGGTACTGGGCGGTGACGGTCTTCTTCGTCATCGTCCGCAGGGTGACGGCGAGGCCCTTGGCCAGACCTGAGCCGGGGATCGGGGGCACTAGTTGATCGCCACCTTCACGATGCCGGTGAGCGCGATCTGCGCGAGAGCGAGCGGGATGAGGGTCGTCCAGGCGAGCTTCTGCAGCTGGTCCTCGCGCAGGCGCGGGTAGCTGACCCGCAGCCAGATCACGACGAACGCGAGGATGCCGGTCTTCAGCAGGGTCCAGACCCAGCCGAGTCCGTCGGCGCCCAGCGGTCCGTGCCAGCCGCCGAGGAACAGCACGGTGGTCAGCCCGCAGAGCACGACGATCCCGGCGTACTCGGCGAGCAGGAACAGGGCGAAGCGGAGGCCGGTGTACTCGGTGTACGCGCCGAAGATGATCTCCGAGTCGGCGACCGGCATGTCGAACGGGGGGCGCTGGAGTTCGGCGAGACCGGCCACGAAGAAGACCAGGGCGCCGATGATCTGCCAGGGCAGCCACCACCACTCGAAGGCGTCGAGGATGCCGGGCAGCGACACCGTGCCGGCCGCCATCGCCACCGAGGCGGCGGCGAGCAGCATCGGCAGTTCGTACGCGAGCAGTTGGGCGGCGGTACGGAGGCCGCCGAGCAGGGAGAACTTGTTCGCCGACGCCCAGCCGGCCATGAGCGAGCCGAGTACGCCGACGCCCATCACCGCGAGCACGAAGAAGATGCCGGCGTCGACGACCTGGCCGACCGCGCCCTCGCCCGGGCCGATCGGGATCGCGACCAGCACGAGCAGATACGGGAGGAGGGCCACGGCCGGCGCGAGGCGGAAGACCTTGCGGTCGGCGCCGGCGGGGACGATGTCCTCCTTCTGCGCGAACTTGACGCCGTCGGCGACGAGCTGGGCCCAGCCGTGGAAGCCGCCCGCGTACATGGGGCCCAGGCGGCCCTGCATGTGGGCCATGACCTTGTGTTCGGTCTGGCCGACGACGAGGGGGAGGACCATGAAGACGGCGAAGACGATGACGATGCGGAGGGCGACGTCCAGTGCGTCGTTCACTCTTGATCGCCTCCGTCGTCGGGGGTGGGGTCGTTGTCGGGGGCGGGTTCGGGGGCGGGTGCGGTGGGGGGTTCGGGGGCGGGTGCGGTGGGGGGTGCGGTGGGCTGGGCTTCTCCCCGACCCGCCCCTTCCCGAACCGGGGGCTCCGCCCCCGGACCCCCGCTCCTCAAACGCCGGAGGGGCTGGTCTTCGCCCGCCGTGTGCCACGGGGCGTCCGCCCCCTGCTGGCTCGCCGAGCCCTGGGACGCGCTGCGGCTGCGGCGCGGGCGGGTTGCCGGGGCGTCCGGCGGGGCCGCCGCGTCGGGAGTGCCCGGGGTCGCCTCGCCCGCCGTGCGGGTACGCCGGACCGGGCGGTCCCCCGCAGCGCGCGCTCCGCGCGCAGGACGTGCCGGTGCCGGCGGCAGCTGGCCCTTCAGCGGGCCCCACTCGTTCGGGTCCGGAACGCCCGGCGGGAGCATCGTGCGGCGCTTCGGGCCGCCGTGTTCGGACTCGCCCGGTTCCTTCGCGCCCGGCCAGGCCTTCGCGACGCGGGCGGCCAGGACGAAGTCCTTGCGCAGGGGGTGGCCCTCGAAGCCCTCGGGGAGCAGGAGGGGGACCAGGTGAGGGTGGTCCGCGAAGTCGACGCCGAACATCTCGTGCGTCTCGCGTTCGTGCCAGGCGGCACCCGCGTACACACCGATCGCCGTCGGCAGGACCGGAGCCTCGTGCGGCACCGTCGTACGGACGAGGAGGCGGCGGACACCGGACCCGCCGGACGGCAGCGCCGCTACATGCGCGCAGACCCGGAAGCCCGTGCCCGGTTCGTCCACCGCGCTCAGCCAGTCGAAGTAGGTGCAGCCCAGAGTGGACCGGGCCGTTTCCAGGGCGGTGATCCACGCGGTGGGCGGGACGTCGACGGTGAGGAGGTCGTACGCCTGCTCCGCGGTGGCTTCCTCGCCGAAGATCTCGGTGACCGCGTCCGGGAGCCGGTCGAAGGTGACCGCGTCCGGGAGCCGGTCGAAGGAGTCGGTCACTTCCCGTCCCCCTCCCCCGCGGCCGGAGGCGGAGTCACCAGGCCGCTGCGCAGGGCCGCCGTGGAGGGGCGGCCGCCCGCGGCATCCGCGTAACGCTCGCCCAGCGACTCGCGCGCGATCTTCTCCTGGAGCTTCAGGATGCCCTGGAGCAGCGCCTCGGGGCGGGGCGGGCAGCCGGGGACGTAGACGTCGACGGGGATGATCTGGTCGACGCCCTTGGTGACGGAGTACGAGTCCCAGTACGGACCGCCGCAGTTGGAGCAGGCGCCGAAGGAGATGACGTACTTGGGCTCGGGCATCTGCTCGTACAGGCGCTTGACCGCCGGGGCCATCTTGTCCGTCACCGTGCCGGAGACGATCATGAGGTCGGCCTGGCGCGGGCCCGGCGCGAAGGGGATGACGCCGAGCCGGATGAAGTCGTGGCGCGCCATGGACGCGGCGATGAACTCGATGGCGCAGCAGGCGAGTCCGAAGTTGAAGACCCAGAGGCTGTAGCGGCGGCCCCAGTTGAGGACCACCTTCATCGGTTCCGGCGCGAGGCGGGACAGGACGCCCAGACGCTTCGGTTCCGGGAGGAACGTGGGTACGGCGGCGGGTTCGTCCCCCGCCCCTGCGGACGACGGGCTCGTCACGTCCATTCGAGGACGCCCTTCTTCCATGCGTAGAGCAGTCCCACGGCCAGGAAACCGAGGAAGATGAACATTTCCACCAGCGTGGTCGCGCCGTAGCCCGGCGCCGCGAAGACCGTCGCCCACGGGAACAGGAAGATCGAGTCGACGGCGAAGATCACGTACAGGAACGCGTAGACGTAGTAGCGGACCTGGGTGTGGGCCCAGCCCTCGCCGACGGGATCCACGCCGCACTCGTACGTGAGGAGCTTCTCCGGGGTCGGGACCACGGGGCGCAGCAGCCGGCCGGCTCCGAAGGCGACCGCGACGAACAGGACGCCGACCAGGGCGAGCAGTCCGACCACCGAGTAGCTGTGGAAGTAGTCCGAGGACGCGAGCACCGCCCGCGTGGGCGCCACACCCGGTAGGTCCGCCACGTCCGCCCCTCGCTCCCTCAACCCCGTTCGACGATCTGTACGCACGGGAGTCTAGGCCCTGTAAAGGGCGGGTAAGCAGTTGCGTCGGGCAACGGACGGGGAACGAGTACGGCACGGGTGGGGAAGGAGTGGGGCACGGGCGGGGGCGGAGTGGGGGCACGGGTGGGGATATCCCTACTTCACCTCACCCACGAGCCCCATGGCATCCGCATGCCGCGCCCGGCAGGCTGGTCGTATGACCATGAGCCCCCAGGTGCCCTCCGACGACGGGCCCCCTCCCGTCCGCTTCGCCTTCGGCCGGTGGACGTGGAAGGAGGTCGCGCACCTCCTCGCCAATCTGCCGATGGCGATCGCCGGATTTGTTTACACAGTGTTGATGACCGCGATCGGCGTGGGCCTCGCGGTCACCGTCGTCGGGCTGCCGCTGCTCGCCGCCGGGCTGCAGGGGTCCCGGCTGATCGGGCGGGCCGAGCGCGCCCGGGCCCGGAAGCTGCTCGGGGTCCGGGTCGACGAGCCGAGCCCGCTCGCGCGGGGCCGTCGGGAGAACGGGTTCTTCGCCTGGCTGTGGAGCGGTCTGAGCGACCCGGTCGCCTGGCGGACTGCGCTGTACTCGTTCGTACGGCTGCCGTGGGGCATCCTCACCTTCACCGTGACGCTCGTCTGCCTCATCGTGTGGCCGGCGCTCCCCTATGTGGCGCGGCTCCTGGCCAACGCGGACCGGGCCATGGTGCGCGGGATGCTCTCCCCCTCGGACGACCTCGAACGCCGCATCGCGGAGCTGGAGTCGGACCGGGGCGTGGTCGTCGACACGGCCGCCGCGGACCTGCGCCGCATCGAGCGCGACCTGCACGACGGGGCGCAGGCCCGGCTCGTCGCCCTCGCGATGGGGCTCGGCCTGGCCAAGGAGAAGCTGACCGACGACCCGGAGGCCGCGGCCCGCATGGTCGAGGAGGCGCACGGCGAGGTGAAGGTCGCCCTCCAGGAGCTGCGCGACCTGGCCCGGGGCATCCACCCGGCCGTCCTCACCGACCGGGGCCTGGACGCCGCGCTGTCCGCCATCGCGTCGCGCTGCACGGTGCCGGTCACCGTACGGGTGGATCTTCCGGGGCGGCCGGCGCAGGCCATCGAGGGCATCGCGTACTTCACGGTCTCCGAGCTCCTCCAGAACGTGAGCAAGCACAGCGGGGCCCGTACGGCGTCCGTCGACGTGTGGCGCTCCGGCGACCGGCTGCTGATCCAGGTCGGCGACGACGGCCGGGGCGGGGCCTCGATGGACGGCGGTACGGGGATGGCGGGGCTCGCGGAGCGGCTGGACGCGGTCGACGGGGTCTTCGTACTCGACTCCCCCGCCGGCGGCCCGACGACCGTCACGGCGGAGCTGCCGTGGCGCGACCGGGAGACCGACAGGAGCGCGGCCCGCACGCACACCGCGTGACAGCGGCCCGCACGCACACCGCGCAACAGGGGTGGGGAAAACCCCCGGTCCGAGACGGATACCGCCCTCATGGTGCGGCGGCGCGCCGCCCAGCACTCTTGAAGTACAGAACGCACGCACCTTCACGGCGACGAAGCAGAAACGGACGGAACCCATGGCCACGGCATACGGACCGGACACACGGGACCCCCAGCGGTCCGGCAGCGGCCTCGCGGAGCGGCCGTCGAAGCGGCACGTCCTGCCGGCGGCGCTGCGGGCGCCGCTGGAGGGCAGGACCTGGCGCGAGTTCTGCTACCTGATGCTCAGCCTGCCGATCAGCATCGTGCTGTTCACCTTCGCGATCACGATGATCTCGCTGGGCGCGGGGCTGCTCGTCACCTTCATCGGCATCCCGGTGCTGGCCGCCGGGCTGGTCATGTGCCGGGGCTTCGGGATGCTGGAGCGGACCCGGGCGCGCGCCCTGCTGCGGGCGGACGTGGCCGACCCGGCGCCGGTGCGGGGGCGCAAGAGCGGGCTGATGTCCTGGATCGGCGCGGTGCTGAAGAGCGGGGTGTCCTGGCGCCACCTGCTGTACGCGCTGATGCACTTCCCGTGGGCGGTCTTCGCGTTCTGCGTCTCGCTCACGCTCCAGGCCTGGGGCTGGGCGGCGCTCACCTACCCGCTGTGGCACTGGGCGGTCCCCTCGCACGCGGGCGTCTCGGGCATCCAGCTGTACGGGGACACCCAGCACGAGGTGTACCTCGACTCGGGCGCCGATCTCGCGCTGACCGCCGGCCTGGGCCTCGGCATCGTCCTCCTCTCCCCCTGGGTGATCCGGGGCCTGGCGACCGTGGACCGGCTGATGGTGACCGGGCTCCTCGGCCCGTCCCGGCTGGCGGAGCGCGTGACGGAGCTGGAGTCCGACCGGGGTGTCGTGGTGGACACGGCCGCGGCCGACCTGCGCCGCATCGAGCGGGACCTGCACGACGGGGCGCAGGCCCGGCTCGTCGCCCTCGCCATGGACCTCGGCCTCGCGAAGGAGAAGCTGACGGACGACCCGGAGGCGGCCGCGCGCATGGTGGACGAGGCGCACGGCGAGGTGAAGGTCGCCCTCCAGGAGCTGCGCGACCTGGCCCGGGGCATCCACCCTGCGGTCCTCACCGACCGCGGACTGGACGCGGCGCTGTCCGCCGTGGCGTCCCGTTGCACGGTCCCCGTGACCGTAGAGGTGGACCTGGCCTCGCGGCCCGCGCAGGCCATCGAGGGCATCGCGTACTTCACGGTCTCCGAGCTCCTCCAGAACGTCAGCAAGCACTCCGGTGCCACCCGCGCCTCGGTCGACGTGTGGCGCACGGAGGACCGGCTGCTGCTCCAGGTGACCGACGACGGGCGCGGCGGCGCCGACCCGGCGACAGGCAGCGGACTCGCCGGGCTGACCGAGCGGCTGGACGCGGTGGACGGGGTCCTGGTCGTCGACTCGCCGGTGGGCGGCCCGACGAAGATCACCGCCGAGCTGCCCTGGCGCGGCTGACCGGAACCGTGCCCCGGCGGACCGCAGCGGCTCTCAACCCCCCGCGTGCTCGCGACGTCCCTGCGGTTACTGGGATGCTGGACGGCGTACGAGTCGTGTCGGCAAGCGAGCAGCGGGGGAAACAGCGTCGTGGTGGAGGACAGGGTGCGCGTGGTCATCGCCGAGGATTCGGTACTGCTCCGGGAGGGACTGACCCGGCTGCTGACCGATCTCGGGCACGACGTCGTGGCGGGCGTCGGGGACGCGGAGGCGCTGATCAAGACGATCGGGGACCTCGCCGGGCAGGACGCGCTGCCGGACGTGGTGGTCGCGGACGTGCGGATGCCCCCGACCCACACCGACGAGGGTGTCCGGGCGGCGGTGCGGCTGCGCCGGGACCACCCGGGGATCGGGGTGCTGGTCCTGTCGCAGTACGTGGAGGAGCAGTACGCCACCGAGCTGCTGGCCGGGTCGAGCCGGGGCGTCGGGTATCTGCTGAAGGACCGGGTCGCCGAGGTCCGGGAGTTCGTGGACGCGGTGGTCCGGGTGGCGCAGGGCGGCACGGCGCTGGACCCCGAGGTGGTGGCGCAGCTGCTGGGCCGCAGCCGCAAGCAGGACGTGCTGGCGGGTCTGACGCCGCGTGAGCGCGAGGTGCTGGGCCTGATGGCGGAGGGGCGTACGAACTCCGCGGTGGCCAAGCAGCTGGTGGTCAGCGACGGGGCGGTGGAGAAGCACGTCAGCAACATCTTCCAGAAGCTGGGCCTGGCCCCGAGCGAGGGCGACCACCGCAGGGTCCTCGCGGTGCTGACGTATCTGAACTCCTGAGGCGGGCGGACCGCTGGGCGTGTCCGGCCATGATCCGCCGGGCATGCCCTGACGGCCCGTCGGGACCACGCGGGCGGGTGTGTCTCCAGCGAGGGTCCGACGGGGAACCAGGCGGCTGGTGAATCATGACGGAGCAGCGCCGGGAAACGTCTCAGCATCCAGAATCACAGCGTCTCAAAATGCCGTCCATCATGCGATCGGCCCCAGGAAGGCGACCCTCACAGACGTAGGGTGGGCGGGGGACCTCCGGCGGGCCGGACGGTTCCGAGCCGCCGTCCGAGGGAGGTCCAGTAAGTGACCAGCCAGGTCAGTAGCCCAGCCGAACAGGCCGACGAAGCCGGTGAGGCACTCGTGGGGGGACAGCGTGCCCCCGAGTCCGCCGGCACCGGCGGAAAAGAGATCCGCCGTCTGGACCGGGTGATCATCCGCTTCGCGGGTGACTCGGGTGACGGCATGCAGCTCACGGGTGACCGGTTCACCTCGGAGACGGCGTCCTTCGGGAACGACCTGTCCACGCTGCCGAACTTCCCCGCCGAGATCCGCGCCCCCGCAGGCACCCTGCCGGGGGTTTCGTCGTTCCAGCTGCATTTCGCCGACCACGACATCCTGACCCCGGGCGACGCGCCGAACGTGCTGGTCGCGATGAACCCGGCGGCGCTGAGGGCGAACATCGCCGATGTGCCGCGCGGCGCCGAGATCATCGTGAACACCGACGAGTTCACCAAGCGGCCGATGGCGAAGGTGGGGTACGAGACCAGCCCGCTGGAGGACGGCTCGCTGGAGGCGTACAACCTCCACCCGGTGCCGCTGACCACGCTGACGATCGAGGCGCTGAAGGACTTCGGGCTCTCCCGCAAGGAGGCCGAGCGCTCGAAGAACATGTTCGCGCTCGGGCTGCTGTCCTGGATGTACCACCGTCCGACCGAGGGCACCGAGGCGTTCCTGCGGGCCAAGTTCGCCAAGAAGCCGCAGATCGCCGAGGCGAACGTGGCGGCCTTCCGGGCCGGGTGGAACTTCGGCGAGACGACGGAGGACTTCGCCGTCAGCTACGAGGTCGCCCCGGCGTCGCAGGCGTTCCCCACCGGCACGTACCGCAACATCTCGGGGAACCTCGCCCTGTCCTACGGCCTGATCGCGGCCGGCCGCCAGGCGGACCTGCCGGTCTACCTCGGCTCGTACCCGATCACCCCCGCCTCGGACATCCTGCACGAGCTGAGCAAGCACAAGAACTTCGGCGTGCGCACCTTCCAGGCCGAGGACGAGATCGCGGGCATCGGGGCCGCGCTGGGCGCCGCGTTCGGCGGGGCGCTCGCCGTGACGACGACGTCCGGGCCCGGTGTGGCGCTGAAGTCGGAGACCATCGGGCTCGCCGTCTCGCTCGAACTGCCGCTGCTCATCATCGACATCCAGCGCGGCGGCCCGTCCACCGGGCTGCCCACCAAGACCGAGCAGGCCGACCTGCTCCAGGCGATGTACGGGCGCAACGGCGAGGCCCCGGTGCCGATCGTGGCCCCGCGCACCCCGGCCGACTGCTTCGACGCGGCGCTGGACGCGGCCCGGATCGCCCTGACCTACCGCACGCCGGTCTTCCTGCTCTCCGACGGCTACCTGGCCAACGGCTCCGAGCCCTGGCGCATCCCGGAGCTCGACCGTCTGCCGGACCTGCGCGTCCAGTTCGCGGGCGGCCCGAACCACGAACTGGCCGACGGCACCGAGGTGTTCTGGCCGTACAAGCGCGACCCGCAGACGCTGGCCCGCCCGTGGGCGGTCCCGGGGACGCCCGGTCTCGAACACCGCATCGGCGGCATCGAGAAGCAGGACGGCACCGGCAACATCTCGTACGACCCCGCCAACCACGACTTCATGGTCCGCACCCGCCAGGCCAAGGTGGACGGCATCGAGGTCCCGGACGTGGAGGTCGACGACCCCGCCGAGGCGCGGACGCTGGTACTGGGCTGGGGTTCGACGTACGGCCCGATCACGGCGGCCGTGCGCCGGCTGCGCGCCTCCGGGCGCTCCATCGCCCAGGCCCATCTGCGCCACATCAACCCGTTCCCGCGGAATCTGGGCGAGGTCCTGAAGCGTTACGACAAGGTGGTCGTCCCCGAGATGAACCTGGGGCAGCTGGCCACGCTCATCCGCGCCAAGTACCTGGTGGACGCGCACAGTTACAACCAGGTCAACGGCATGCCGTTCAAGGCCGAGCAGCTCGCGGCAGCTCTTGAGGAGGCCATCGATGCCTGAGACGAACGAACTGCTCCAGCTGGTGCCCAAGGCCGAGGCGAAGCAGTCCATGAAGGACTTCAAGTCCGACCAGGAAGTGCGCTGGTGCCCCGGCTGCGGCGACTACGCGGTCCTCGCCGCCGTGCAGGGCTTCATGCCCGACCTCGGTCTGGCGAAGGAGAACATCGTCTTCATCTCCGGCATCGGCTGCTCGTCGCGCTTCCCGTACTACATGAACACGTACGGGATGCACTCGATCCACGGCCGCGCCCCGTCCATCGCGACCGGCCTGGCCACCTCGCGGCGCGACCTGTCGGTCTGGGTGGTCACGGGTGACGGGGACGCGCTGTCCATCGGCGGCAACCACCTGATCCACGCGCTGCGCCGCAATGTGAACCTGAAGATCCTTCTGTTCAACAACCGGATCTACGGGCTGACCAAGGGCCAGTACTCCCCCACGTCCGAGCTGGGCAAGATCACCAAGTCGACGCCGATGGGCTCGCTGGACGCCCCGTTCAACCCGGTGTCGCTGGCGATCGGCGCGGAGGCGTCGTTCGTCGCCCGGACCGTCGACTCGGACCGCAAGCACCTCACGAGCGTGCTGCGGGCCGCCGCCGACCACCCGGGCACGGCGCTGGTGGAGATCTACCAGAACTGCAACATCTTCAACGACGGCGCGTTCGAGGTCCTGAAGGACAAGGACCAGGCGCAGGAGGCGGTGATCCGCCTGGAGCACGGGCAGCCCATCGTCTTCGGCGCGGAGGGCTCGAAGGGTGTCGTACGGGACTCACTGACCGGGGACCTGAAGGTCGTCGCGGTCACCGAGGACAACAAGTCGCAGATCCTCGTCCACGACGCGCACGCGCCCAGCCCGACGACGGCGTTCGCCCTGTCGAGACTCGCCGACGCGGACACCCTGCACCACACCCCGATCGGGGTGCTGCGCAGCGTGGAGCGGCCGGTGTACGACACGAAGATGGCGGAGCAGCTGGACCTGGCCGTGGAGCAGCACGGCAAGGGCGACCTGGCGGCGCTGCTCGCCGGGAACGACAACTGGACGGTGGTCGGCTGACGCCGGTACCCCGGTACGCGGGAGCGCGCCGGACCTGCCCCTCACGGGCGGGACCGGCGCGCTCTCGCATGTCCGCGACAAGAGCACTTTCTTTTAGTTAGCGCATTCCGTAAGGTGGTGTGAGAGCGAAGCGAACAAAGAGGAGAAACCCCCCATGAGCATCGTCGTCACCGGAGCCACCGGAGCACTCGGCCGCCTCGTCGTCGAGCACCTGCTGACCACCGTCCCCGCCGACCGGGTCGCCGCCGTGGTCCGCGACAAGGAGAAGGCCGCCGGCCTGGCCGCCAAGGGCGTCGAGCTGCGCATCGCCGACTACGACCGCCCCGAGACCCTGGCCGGGGCGTTCCGCTCCGGCGACCGCGTCCTGCTCATCTCGGGCAACCAGGTCGGCAGCCGCATCGCCCAGCACACCGCGGTCATCGACGCGGCGAAGGCGGCGGGCGTCGCCCAGCTCGCGTACACCGGCATCCTCGGCGGGCCCGACGCGGACTTCACGCTGGCCGACGAGCACCGGGCGACCGAGCAGCTGATCCTGGACTCCGGCCTGCCGTACACCTTCCTGCGCAACGGCTGGTACACGGAGAACCAGACCGAGAACCTGGCCCCGGTCCTGGCGCACGGCGCGGTCGTCGGCAGCGCGGGCGAGGGCCGTATCGCCTACGCCTCCCGCGACGACTACGCGGCCGCGGCCGCCGTCGTCCTGACCGGAGAGGGCCACCTGAACCGCGCGTACGAGCTGAGCGGCGACACCGCCCTGTCCTACGCCGACTACGCGGCCGTGGTCGCGAAGGCCACCGGCAAGGAGATCGTTCACAACGACGTCCCGGCCGCCGTCCACCAGGAGATCCTGACCGGCGCCGGACTGCCCGAGGGCTTCGCGGCGATCCTGGTCGACGTGGACCAGGCCGTCCGGCGCGGGCGCCTGGCCGGGACCAGCGGCGAGCTGTCCCGCCTGATCGGCCGCCCGACGACCCCGGTGTCCGACACCGTCGCCGCCGCGCTCTGACCCGTACCCCGCCCGGTGTCATGACCGTATGACGATACGGCCATGACACCGGGCCGTGTCGGCGCTACCTTCGTCTGGTTGACCGTCGCACGACAGACACCACCAGGAGGGGCCCGTGCAGGGGACGAATGACCAGCGGGCGGGGCTTCTCTCCGGGTTCGCGGCGTACGGCATGTGGGGCCTCGTCCCGCTGTACTGGCCGCTGCTGAAGCCGGCCGGGGCGGTCGAGATCCTGGCCCACCGCATGGTGTGGTCGCTCGGCGTGGTGCTGCTCCTGCTGCTCGCCCTGCGCCGCTGGTCCTGGATCGGCCCGCTGTTGCGGCAGCCGCGCAAGCTGGGCCTGCTCGCCGTCGCCGCGACGACGATCACCGTCAACTGGGGCCTGTACATCTGGGCCGTGAACAGCGGCCACGTGGTCGAGGCGTCGCTCGGCTACTTCATCAATCCGCTGGTCACCATCGCCATGGGCGTCCTGCTCCTGGGCGAACGGCTGCGCCCGGCGCAGTGGGCCGCGGTCGGCACCGGCGTCGCGGCGGTGCTCGTGCTGGCCGTCGGCTACGGGAAGCCGCCGTGGATCTCACTGATCCTGGCGTTCTCGTTCGCGACGTACGGCCTGGTCAAGAAGAAGGTCGACATGGGCGGCCTGGAATCGCTCACCGTCGAGACCGCCGTCCTCTTCCTGCCGGCGCTCGGCTATCTGGTGTGGCTGAGCGCGCAGGGCACGGCGACCCTGACCTCGGAGGGCGCCGGGCACACGGCGCTCCTCGCCTCGACCGGCGTCGTCACGGCGGTGCCGCTGATCCTGTTCGGCGCCGCCGCGATCCGCATCCCGCTGTCGACGATCGGGCTCCTCCAGTACATGACCCCGGTCGCCCAGTTCCTGCTGGGCGTCGCCTACTTCCACGAGGAGATGCCGCCGGAGCGGTGGGCCGGATTCGGCCTGGTGTGGGCGGCGCTGATCGTGCTCACCTGGGACGCGCTGCGGACCGCGCGCCGCACGAGGGCCCAGGCGCAGGCGGCCCGGCTGGCCGCGACGGCGACGGCCGCCCCGGCGGGCCCGAGCCGCACCGAGACCCCCTCAAGCGCAACTTAGTTGCTTTTTTAACCCGGTTACGTTTTCCTGGAGGTCCACCGCACCGGACCGGACCCAGGAGTACCCATGCACCCCTCCCCGCTCCCCGTACTCGTCGTCGGCTCGGGCCCGACCGGCCTGACCCTGGCCATCGACCTCGCCCGCCGGGGCGTCGGCGTCCGGATCATCGACAAGAGCCCCGAGTTCCCGCGTACGTCCCGGGCCAAGGGCCCCAACCCGCGCTCCCTCGAAGTCCTGGAGGACCTCGGGGTCGTCGACGCGGTCCTGGCCGCCGGGGCCGCTCCGCTGCCGATGCGCAAGTACCGGGGCGGGGTCGCCGTCGCGGACGCGGAGCCGTTCGCGGACCAGCGGCCGACGCCGGACGCCCCGTACGACCGGCCGCGCATGATGGCCCAGTGGCGCCTGGAGGAGGTGCTGCGGGCGCGGCTCGCGGAGTACGGCGTACGGGTCGAGCTGGGCGCCGAACTCGTGGGCCTGGCCGAGGGCGAGGCGTCGGTGACCGCCACGCTCGCGGACGGCGGGCTGATCGAGGCGTCGTACGCGGCCGGCTGCGACGGCGGCCACAGCGCGGTGCGCAAACTGCTCGGCGTCCCCTTCGAGGGGAAGACCGACGAGACCCAGCTGATGGTGTGCGGGGACGTCGAGGTGGAGGGGCTCGACCGGGGGTTCTGGCATCAGTGGTTCGACGAGGACGGCGCCGTGATGCTCTGCCCGATCCCGGGGACGCGGTCGGGCTGGTGGTTCCAGGCGGGCCCCGAGCGGGACGCGTCGGGCGCGCCGATGCCGCCCTCGCTCGCCGGGTTCCGCCGCCTCTTCGCCAAGCACACCGGCCTGCCCTCGGACCGCCTCACCGAGGCGACGCTGCTCTCCACGTACCGGGTCAACGAGCGCATGGCGGCGCGCTACCGGGTGGGCCGGGTCCTCCTCGCCGGGGACGCGGCGCACGTGCACTCCATCGCGGGCGGCCTCGGCATGAACACCGGCATCCAGGACGCGTACAACCTGGGCTGGAAGCTCGGCCGGGTCGCCGCCGGGCTCGCCGGGCCCGCCCTGCTCGACACGTACGAGGAGGAGCGGCTGCCGGTCGCCGCGCAGGTCCTGGACATCAGCGCGGAACGCCTGCGGGCCACGCTGGAGGCGATCAAGAAGCCCGGCGGCGGCCTCGACTCGGCGGTCGGTCCCGGCACGAACGGCCTGGGCGGCGGCTACCACTGGAGCTCCCTCGCCGCCTCCCCGCGCGCCACGCCCCGCCTCCGCGCGGGCGACCGGGCGCCGGACGCACCCTGCCTGGACGCGGCGACCGGCGACCCCCGCCGCCTCTTCGACGCCTTCGCCGGACCGCACTTCACGCTCCTGGGCTTCGGTACGGGGACGGGCGGGGCCCTGCGCGGGGCGGCGGCGGTCCACGGCGACGAGCTGCGGGCGTACGGGGTCGACGCGGACGGCCCGTCCGGCCGCCTGAGCGACCACGAGGGGCACGCGCGCGCGGCGTACGGCGTCGGCCCCGACGACGAGCTGCTGGTCCTCGTACGCCCCGACAACCACATCGGGCTGATCGCGGAGGCGGACGACGTGAAGGCGGTCACGGCCTACCTGAGCGGGGACGAAATCTGAGCGGAATCCCTCATTCCGGGACAGAATGCCGCTCATGACTCTTGAGTGGAAAGTCGTCATCGACGCCGCCGATCCGCACGCGCAGGCCGGCTTCTGGGCCCAGGCCCTCGGCTACGAGATCGAGGACAACAGCCCCCTGGTCGAACACCTCCTGGGCCTCGGAGCCGTACCGGAAGCGGTCACGACGACGGCCCACGGCCGCCGCGCCTGGCTCGACCTCGCGGCGGTCCGGCACCCGGACGACCCGTACGACGAGCAGAGCGGCGCCGGGCGCGGCCGCCGCCTCCTCTTCCAGCGCGTCCCCGAGCCGAAGACCGTGAAGAACCGCCTCCACCTCGACCTCCACGCCGGCCCGGACCGCATAGAGGCCGAGGTGGCCCGGCTGGAGGGCCTGGGCGCGAAGGCCGAACGCGAGGTGGCGGAGCAGGGCGGCACGTGGACGGTGATGACGGACCCGGAGGGCAACGAGTTCTGCGTGTCGTAGGGCCGCCGGGCGGGGGGCCCGGCCCCGGGTCGGGAGGACTTGCGGCTCAGGCTCCGCGCCCCCACCACGCCCAGCAGGACCAGCACGCCGGCCACGGCTCGACCGTCCGGCCGGGAACCTCAAGTTGCGCTCAGCTTTCACGCGCGACGCCACGCCATCGTGGACGACTGTGGCCTACTGGGCCCACAGCCGCTTCAGCGAGAGGCGGCACGGGGGGAAGGTGCCTCATGAGCATCAGTCTGGGCCGAACGCGTTCTTCCTTCGCGCTCGCGACGGCCGTCGTGGCCGGAGTCCTTGCGCTGACCGGGTGCAGCGGTGAGGAGAAGACCGCCTCTGCCGTTCCGGCGGCCTCGCCGACCCGGCACGCCGCCTCGCCCCCGGCCGCGGACCGTGCCGGGCACGTCGAGCGCGAGACGGTCTCGCGGGCCCCCGAGCCGGTCGACGACGGGGAGGTCCTGCTGTCCGTCGAACCCAGGAAGGGGAATGCCGAACTCCCGCTGACCAGGGAGATCGGCGTCGGGAACCTGGACATCCAGGTCGACTGCCAGGGCAGGGGAACCCTTGAAGTGGACCTCAAGCCGGTGGAGTTCTCCTTCTCGCTGGAGTGCGTCGACGGGAAAGTCAGAAGCACCTCCAACGAGATCCGGCTGAAGAGCGCCAGAGGTGAGGGCAGCGTGCAGATCACGGCCCCTTCGACCGTCACCTGGGCCCTCACCGTCCAACAGTGAACGAGCGCCTGACCCGCGACCGGGTGGCGACACGCCTCTACTCGCCGTGCGCTGCGGCGACGTGACGTTGCCGCAGCACGCGGCAGTCCGTCGCCCGGCTGCCGTCCCGTTCGGTCCGGGCGACGGCCTCTTCGAGGTCGAACTGCTGGCACGTTCGGCAGGGTTCGGGCTCCGCCGGGGCGCTCATGCGACCTCGCCCCGGCTGCGGGCGTTCTCCCGCGCGGTCCTCGCGACGAGCCTCTCGGCCGGCGTCGCCTCCCGGGTGTGCTCGGGCCGGACCTCCCACTCGGTCCCGCCCTTCGGTGACCGGAGCGTCCAGTAGGGGCCGGCGACCCCTCGGAACTCCCCGACCAGCGGCTGATCCCAGCGCCCGACGTCCACGACGATCGAGCCGACAGCGGGAGTTTCTTCCTGTTCCGGCATAGCCGTACCTCTCCGTAGCCATTCCACTACCAAGTGGATTCAGCGTGGCCTAGAGTGCAGGGGTCTTCAACTTGCACGATCCGTACGGAGAGTTGGACGGTGGGCCGTGAACCGCAAGGAGCTGAACCCGGAGAACTCCCCAGTCGCAGCCTTTGGCGAGCGTCTTCGCAGGTTACGAGACGAGCGCGGCTGGACCCAGGACGAGCTGGGGGCGATCATGGGGTACTCGGGAACACACATTTCAGCCGCCGAAACTGGTCGTCGACCCCCAACTCCCCGTTTTGCGAACAGAGCTGACAGAGCCTTCGGCACCGGAGACCTGTTCGAACGTCAGGCGCGAGCGGCACGGGACACCGCCCTCCTGGAGGGCTTCCCGGAATACGTGGGTCACGAGGGCCGGGCCGCCGAGATCCGGCTCTACGAGGTGGGCGTCATGCCCGGCCTGCTCCAGACCCCGGAGTACGCGAAGGCTCTCGCCGAGAGCGCCGTGAAGCGGGGGGCGATCACGCCCGACCAGGCACTCCAGCGAGTGGAACTCGTCGCCGAGAGGCAGGCTTCACTCCTGCGGCCGGACCCACCGCTGGTGCTGGTGGTACTGGACGAAAGCTGCCTCCTGCGCCCCATCGGGGGACCCGACGTCATGAACGCGCAGCTGGAACGACTGCTTGAATTCGCCGAGCTGCCCAACACCGTGCTCCAGATCGCCCCCTTCGCGATGGGCGTCCGTCGGCCGTTCAATCTTCCGCTCTACATACTGACGATGCCCGATCGCTCGCTCATGTCCTATGCAGAGTCGGCGCAACGGGGCCATCTGGAGCGGGAAAGCACGTTCGTGCTGCCATTGCTGACGGCCTACCATCAGCTACAGGCCGAGGCGCTCTCTCAGCCGGCGTCCGTGGCCATGATCGAGCAGTTACGAAAGGGCACTCCGTGACGACCGAATCCCCCCGCTGGTACACGTCCTCGTACAGCGACAACGGCGGCGCCTGCGTCGAGGTCGCCACCAATCTCGTCGCCTCCACCGGCACCGTTCCCGTCCGGGACTCCAAGGTCCCGGACGGGCCCGCCCTCCCCCTCCGGGCCGGCGCGTTCAGCGCCTTCGTGGCGGGCGTCAAGGGTGAAGGGTTCGGCGACGCCTAATCGCCCCCGGCCCCGGTGATCCGGCGGAGCATGTCCAGGAATTGGACCCGCTCGTCCGGGGTCAGCGGGGCCAGGAGTTCCGCGTTGGCGCGGTCGCCCGCCGCTGTGCAGTCCTCCAGGCGGCGGCGGCCCGCCGCCGTCAGGCTGACCGCGTTCTTGCGGCGGTCCTTCGGGTCCGGAGCGCGGACGAGCAGGGACGCGTCCTGGAGGTCGTTCAGGATGCCCACCAGGTCCTTGGGGTCGAGGGCCACCGCGCGGCCGAGGTCCGCCTGGGCGACCGGTTCCAGGTCCTCGACCGCTGCCAGCACCACGTGGTGCCACATCTTCATGCCGTGCCCGGCCAGGGCGTCGGCCACCAGGGACCGGCCCCTCGCCGCCGCCCGGCCCAGGAGCCAGCTCGGGAGCGGGCGGATGCGGCTCGGGGCCGCCGGTGCTGCCTTGTCTGCCATGCCCCGCATCGTATCCAGTAATCATTGGACTTCCCCACGAGTTTCCTTCTATCGTTGGGATTTCCAATGAACCCGCTCGCGGTCGGAGGTCCTTGCCATGCGGCGCATTCGGTACGAACACAGCGGCGGACCCGAGGTGTTGTTCGAAGAGGACGTGCCCGTCCCCATTCCCGGCCCCGGCGAACTCCTCGTCAAGGTCGAGGCGGTCGGCGTCACCCTCCCCGTGGTGCGGAAGGTCCGCGAGAGCCGGGAGCCCGTCCCGCTCGGCGGCGAGATCGCCGGGGATGTGGTGGCGCTCGGGGACGGCGCGGGCGCGTACACCGTCGGCGACCGGGTCACCGGGCTCTGCTTCGGGCACGGGTACGCCGAGTACGCCCTGCTGAACCGGGCGATGGCGTCCGCCGTCCCCGCCGGGGCCACCGCGCGGGACGCCGTCGCGCTCGTCCGCAGCGGGGTCGTCGCGCTCGGGGCGCTGGAGTCCGCGCGGCCCGGGAAGGGCGAGTCCGTGCTCGTTACGGCCGCCGCGAGCGGGGTCGGCCACCTCGCGCTCCAGCTCGCCAGACTCCGGGGCGCGTCCCGGGTCGTGGCGGCCGCGGGCGACCCGGCGAAGGCGGACTTCGTGCGGTCGCTCGGGGCCGACGAGGTGGTGACGTACACCGACGAGAGCTGGGGCGAGCCCTGCGACATCGTGCTGGACGCGGTCGGCGGCGACCTGCTCCCGCGAGCCATCCACGCACTCGCCCCTGGCGGCCGGCTGGTCGCGTACAGCTCGGGCGGCGGCACGATCGAGGCGTACGACCTCCTCGTCGGCGGCAAGTCGGTCATCGGCTTCCAGGTGGCGCACATCGCCCGGACCCGGCCCACGCGGTACGCAGACTGGATCGCGGAGCTGTGGGCACTGCACGGCGAGGGCAGTCTGCGCCCCGCCGTCCACGCGGCGTTCCCCCTCGCCGACGCGGCACGGGCGCACGCGGCGATCGAGGGCCGGGTCAACCGGGGCAAGGTCGTCCTGACCGTCTCCTGAAAACTCCGCCTCCTGAAAGCCCCTCCCGGGCCGCGTCGTTGAGGAATTCCGTTGCGGTGGCACAGGGGGATGCGGCGATACTCCGGCATGAGCAGAGACGCCGAAGTCATCGTGCTCGCCCGCTGGGCGGACGAGGTGATGGAACCCCTGACCCGGGACGATCCGGAACGCACGTGGCGGGGCCGCTTCGTCCCGATAGAGGGGCACTGGGGCTACGGGATCGGGTGGGCCCTGGAGCTGGAGAAGGAGCGGGCCCGCAAGGGTCTGCTCAGGCACCTGGAGTCGCTGCCGTGGCCGTATCCGCTGACGGTGCAGGTCCTGCTGCGCGATCAGGACGACGACTGCTTCGGGCTGTGGATGTTCCACGAGGGCCGACTGGTAGAGGTCGCCCTACCGCGCACCGAGCGCTTCCACCAGCCGGCACCGCCCGATCACGAATTCGAACCCGCCCCAAGCATGCTGCTGCGCACCGACGGGGACATGGCCCTGCCCGAGCAGACCCCGGAAGCACTCCGCGACACCCGCCCTCCCTGGTAGGGCGGACCCGCCTTACCCCACTCCCCCGCCCCGCCACAACTCCGGCCGGGCTCCGGAAACCAGCGCCTACGCTTGCTGCCATGCCCATCCCACCCGCATATGCCCTCGTCGCCACCGACCTGGACGGCACCCTGCTGCGCGGCGACGACACCATCAGCCCCCGGACCCGTGCCGCGCTCGCCCTGGCCCGCGTCGCGGGGGCCCGGCACCTCGTCGTCACCGGGCGGCCGGTGCCCGGCGTGCGGGAGCTGCTCGACGGGCTCGGGTACGAGGGGCTGGCGGTCTGCGGGCAGGGCACGCAGGTGTACGACGCCGGGGCGCGGCGTACCGTCCGGGCCGTCACGCTGGACCGGGAGGCGGCCGACGCGGCGCTCGGGAAGATCGAGGCGCAGGTGGGGCGGGTCTTCGCGGCCGTGGACCAGGACGGGGCCGAGGGGCGGACGCTCATCGAACCCGGGTACCGGCTGCCGCACGCCACGCTGCCGGCGCAGCGGACCCGGCACCGGGACGAGCTGTGGGCCGAGCCCGTGATCAAGGTGCTCATCCGGCATCCGGAGCTGAGCGACGAGGCGCTGACCGCCGAGGCCCGTGCGGTCGTCGGGGACCTCGCCACGGTCACGCACTCCGGTCCCGGGACCGTCGAGCTCCAGCCGTACGGCATCGACAAGGGCGCGGGGATCGCGCTCGCCGCCGAGGAGCTGGGTATGGACCCGCGTACGGCGATCGCCTTCGGGGACATGCCCAACGACCTGCCGATGTTCCGCAGCTGCGGCTACGGCGTCGCGATGGGCAACGCCCACCCGGAGCTGCGCGCGGCGGCCGACGAGGTCACCCTCTCCAACGAGGACGACGGGATAGCGGTCGTCCTGGAGCGCCTCTTCGGCTGAGGCGCGCCCCTCAGCCCGTCTCTCGGCCCGGCGTCGCCCCCAGGGACCGCAGTACGTGGTCCACCAGCCTTCCGACGTCCTCCGCGTCCTGCATCGGCTTGCGCAGCACATGGCGGTAGTACAGCGGGCCGTACAGCATCTCCACCGCCAGGTCGAGGTCCGCGTCCGGCGGGATCTGGCCCTGCTCCTGGGCGCTGCGCAAGCGGCCGACCGCCTCGTCGAAGCGGGGGTCGATCAGCTGCCTGCGTACCGTTTCGGCCAGTTGGTCGTCGTGGTGGAGTTCCGAGAGGATTCCCGCGTAGGCCGGGCCGTAGGGGGGAACGGCGAGGACGTTCACCGCGCCCGTGAGGTGGGTACGCAGGTCCTTCGCGATGTCGCCGGTGTCCACGAACGGGGTCGCGGAGACCAGCATCTCCGTGAACGCCTCCAGAAGGATCGCGCTCTTCGAGGGCCACCAGCGGTAGATCGTCTTCTTGCTGACCCCCGCCCGTGCCGCGATCGCCTCGATCGTGACCCGGCCGTATCCCTTCTCCGTGCAGAGGTCGAGGGCGGCGTCCAGGGTCGCCCTGCGTGAGCTCTCGCTCCGGCGCAGTGAGCTCGGCGATGTGTTCATTCGGTGAGCATAGGTGTGTTCGAGCCAAACCTTATTGACATCGCGTCGCTACAAGTCGAACAATGCTCTGGCGGAAACGGAACGTACCGTGTCGGCTCGTTCCTTCTGTTTTCGCACCGTTCGTGCCGTTCGTGCCGCGACGAGCCGATCGGGGGACGGCTCGCCGGCCGACGGTACGGGTGCCGCCTCCGCTTCAGGCCGTGATGTCCTTCGTCGTGAACCGGGCCCAGGCCGCCGAACCGAACACCGCCGCGTACAACGCCTGGAGCTCCAGGTTCTTCAGCACCTCGTCCCAGTAGACGGGTGCGCGCAGCAGGTCCGAGAAGGACAGCCAGTAGTGCGGGAAGAGGTAGGGATGGACCGCGCTCAGCTGCGGAATCGTGTCCACGATCTGCACGGTGATCAGCAGCCCGACCGTCGCCGCCATGGCCGCGATACCGCTGTTGGTGAGCGTCGAGACGAACAGGCCGAGCGCCGCGAAGCCGGTCAGCGACGCGGCCACGAAGACCGCGACCAGCCCCGCCCGCACCAGGCCCTCACCGAAGCCGATCGTCGTCCCCGAGATCGTCGTGACGTCGCCCACCGGGAACAGCAGCGCGCCCACGGCCAGCGCCGAAGCGGCCACGACGAGCGTGGCGACCAGGCAGAAGCCGAGCGTGGCGGCGTACTTGGCGAGCAGCAGCCGCGTCCGGCCGGCCGGGGCCACCAGCAGATAGCGCAAGGTGCCCGCATTGGCCTCGCCCGCGATCGCGTCGCCCGCGATGACGCCGACGGCCATCGGGAGGAAGACGGGGAGCGTCGCGGCGAGCGCGGCGAAGACCAGGAAGAGGCCGTTGTTGGTCACCTGGGAGAGGAACGCCGGTCCGCCCTCCCCGCCACCGGCCCCCGCCGACGAGCCGTCGGCCGTCTCGATGCGGACCGCGATCCCGATGAGCACGGGGACGGCGGCCAGCACGCCGAGCAGCGCGAGGGTGCGCCAGCGGCGCAGGGTGGTGGCGAACTCGGAGCGGAGGATGCCGAATGTCCAGAGGGGGTTGCGCCCGGCGCCCGCGCGCACGGCCCCCTCGGCGGCGCTCCCGGTGCGCTCCCTGGCGGCCCCCTCGGCCGACGACCCGGCGGCCCCGGCCGCTCCCTCAGCCTGCGACATCGAATCCCTCTCCCGTCAGAGCCACGAACGCGTCCTCCAGCGACGCCCGTTCCACGCCGAACGCGCGCACCCGTACGCCACCCCGCACCAGCGCCGCGTTCAGATCGGCGAGTTCCACCGTGCCCGGCGGGGCGTCGGCGCGGACGCGGTCGCCGTCGAGCGTGATGCCCGTGACGCCGTGCTCCTTGAGTACGCGCGCGGCGTCGGCCGGGTCCGGTGTGGTGACGACCAGGCGGCCGCCGGTGGCGAGGCCCGCGACCGGGCCCTGGGTCAGGAGCCTCCCCCGGGCCATCACCGCCGCGTGGGTGCAGACCTGCTCGATCTCGTCCAGGAGGTGGGAGGAGAGGAAGACCGTGGTGCCGTCCGCCGCCAGTTCGCGGACCAGGGCGCGGATCTCGCGCATGCCCTGCGGGTCCAGGCCATTGGTCGGCTCGTCCAGGACGAGCAGCCGGCGCGGCCGGAGCAGGGCGGCGGCGAGGCCGAGGCGCTGCTTCATGCCCAGCGAGTACGCGCGCGCCTTCTTGCCGGCCGCCGGGGCGAGCCCGACCCGTTCCAGGGCGTCGCCGACCCTGGCGGCGCGGGTGCGCGGGTCGGCGGTGGGGTCGGCCCTGTCGTAGCGCAGGAGGTTGTCCCGGCCGCTCAGGAAGCCGTACAGGGCCGGGCCCTCGATCAGTGCGCCGACCTCCGGGAGGACCCTGCGCGAGGCGTCGGGCATGGGGCGGCCGAGGACGCTCGCGGTGCCAGAGGTGGGGGCGATGAGGCCCATGAGCATGCGGATGGTCGTGGTCTTGCCCGAGCCGTTGGGCCCGAGGAAGCCGAAGACGCTGCCGGCGGGGACGCTGAGGTCGAGGCCGTCCACGGCGAGCTGCCCGCCCCGGTAGCGCTTGGTCAGCCCGCGCGTCTCGATGACGGGTGCGGTGCCGGGCGCCCCGGGCTGCCCGATGGTCCCGGCGTCGGACCCTGCCATGCGTGCTCCCCACTGGGTCGTACGGTCGCGTCCGCCCCGCCGCGCGGAGGCACGGCGGGGCGGATGAAGGAACGTCAGCCCGCGTTCGCCGCGGCGACCAGCGCGTCCTTGGTGACCGCGCCCACGTAGACGCGGCCGTCGTCGGTCATCAGCGCGTTGATCAGGCGGGTCTTGAAGACCGTGCCCGAGCCGAACTTGCCGCTGACCTTGTCGCCGAGGGCGTCCAGGAACTGCTGGGCCTCGGCCGGGACGCCCTTCGACGCCTCGGACTCCGACGCCCCGGACGGCAGGGCCGCGCCGCCGGGGGTCTTGAACTCGGCGATGCTGTTCCAGCCCTTTCCGATGATCTTCGGGGCGCCCTCGCCCTCGAACTTGCCCAGGTCGCCCTGTGCCTTCTCGGCGGCCTTCCGGGCCTCCTTCTCGTGGCCCTCGGCCTCGGCGTCGTCCGCCTCGGTGATCTTCGCACCCTTGGGCGGGGTGAAGGCGAAGGAGGACGCGGCGGGCTTCCCGAAGTCGACCGAGGTGAACCCGGCGTCGACGACGGCCTTGCCGCCGCTGCTGGGCCGGAGCGTGAACTTGAGCGGCACGCCGTTCTCCGCGTCCACCGCGACGGTGACCGAACCGACCGTGGAGCCCTTCTGCTCGGGCTTCAGGACGAGCCGGTACGCGTCGCGCCCGGCGATCCGCGCGGTGCCGTCCACCGTGACGGACGTGGTGCCGTCGGCGGCCTTCAGCGCCTGCTCGGCCAGGGCCTTCGGGGTGGTGGGGACGCCCTCGGGGGCGGCCTGCTCCTTGCCGTGGGGCGCCTTGCCCGCGCCCTTGCCGTCCGCGTGGTAGACCGCGTTGGACCCGCTGTCGTACGCCCAGACCTGGTCGCCGTTGTGGATCAGGCTGTACTCGGACGTGTCGTCCAGGACCGACAGGCGCTGCTTGTCGGGGCCGTCGGCGGCCACCCGCAGGGTGTGCGTACCGGAGGCGAGCTCGGTGAGCTTGGCCTGCGGGTCGGCGCTGGACGCGTCCTTGCCGCCGTCGCCGCCCTCGGCCGCGCCGGACAGGAAGGAGCCGGCCAGGCCGCCCATGGACGGGATGCCGAGGTCCGTGCTGATCTTCACCGTGCCGGAGAACTGCTCCGTGTCCGACGCGGCGATCTTCTCGATGAGTTCCTGGGCGGTGATCTTCGGCAGATCGGGGTCGCCCGAGCTGGCGAGCGCCGGGACCAGGCCGATCGTCGCGGCCGCCACCCCCGCCACCGCTACGGGGACGATGTAACGCGCCGCCTTGCGGCGGCCGGGCCGGGCGGCCGTGCCGTTGGTCTCCGCGCTGTCGTTCGGTGCCATGTGTGCCCTACCTCCGTGGTCGGCGGCTTCCGTCGGGATGCACTCGTCCACTCCGTGCCGCCATTCTCACCCGTTTTGGTCAGGAGTGGTTGTTCTCCATCTGACCAAATCGGGCGGCCCGAAGCGTCAGCCCCCGGGAGCAACTCCGCGTACCTCTTCGGTATGACGGCGGAGGGCCGATTCTCCGCCGTCCAGTAGGGGTTGGGCCCGGACGGACCCTGCGGGCCGTCAGCCGGCGCGGTGGACCACCGCGTCGCACATCTCTTCCAGGGCGAGCTTCGCGTAGCACTCGGGCAGCGGCCGCAGCGTGGCCCGCGCCTCCTGGGCGTACCGCACGGTGTCGCGGCGGGCCTGGGCCAGCGCCGGGTGGGCGCGCAGCAGGCGCAGCGCCTCGGCGAGCGTGTCCGGGTCGCCGAGGTCGCCGTCGAGCATCTCGACGAGGGCCAGGTCGTCCGGCTTGCCGTCGGCCTCTGCCTGCGCCCTGAGGTGGAGGACGGGAAGGGTCGGGATTCCTTCGAGGAGGTCCGTGCCCGGGGTCTTGCCGGACTCGTGGGAGTCGGAGGCGATGTCCAGGACGTCGTCGGCGAGCTGGAAGGCGACGCCGAGCCGCTCCCCGTACTGGGTGAGGATGTCGGTCGTGGACTCGTCGGCGCCGGCCATCATCGCGCCGAAGCGGCAGGCGACGGCGATCAGCGAGCCGGTCTTGCCGCGCATGACGTCGAGGTAGTGCTCGACGGGGTCGCGGCCGTCGCGCGGGCCCGCGGTCTCCAGGATCTGGCCGGTGACCAGGCGCTCGAACGCCTCGGCCTGGATGCGGACGGCCTCCGGGCCGAGGTCGGCCAGGATGTGCGAGGCGCGCGCGAAGAGGAAGTCGCCGGTCAGGACGGCGACCGAGTTGCCCCAGCGGGAATTGGCGCTGTCCACGCCGCGCCGCACGTCGGCCTCGTCCATGACGTCGTCGTGGTACAGCGTCGCGAGGTGGGTCAGCTCCACGACGACGGCCGCGGGCACCACGCCCGGGGCGTCGGCGTCGCCGAACTGGGCGGCGAGCATCGCCAGGAGCGGCCGGAACCGCTTGCCGCCCGCGCGCACCAGGTGCTGGGCGGCTTCCGTGATGAAGGGCACGTCGCTCTTGGTGGCATCGAGCAGGCCCGACTCGACAGCAGCCAAACCGGCCTGGACACCGGCTTCAAGAGCCTGGTCCCGCACGCTCAGTCCGAACGGCCCGACGACGGTCACGAGGGGATCTCCTGTCTGCTGACGATCACACGGAATGTCGATGTGTCGTTGTCATCACTCAAGTCAGCGTATCCGGTCCCCTTTGGATCACCGTGGGCGCCTTCCCGCCGCCGCCGGTATGTTCGGGATCAGCTCATACGATCAGGAGTTGCCGCTTTGTCCCACCCAGCAGCAGACACCGAACCGGCGCAGCCGCCCCCGGCCGACGACCACGCGTTCTTCGGCCAGCCCCGGGGTCTGATGACCCTGTCCGGCCTGGAGGTGTGGGAGCGCTTCTCGTTCCTGGGCATGCAGGCGATCCTGGTCCTCTATTTCGCGGACACGGTCGCCAACGGCGGCATGGGCATGGAGGCCGGGACCGCCGCCTCCGTCTCGGCCGCGTACGGCACGCTCGTCTATCTGGTCTCGGTGGCCGGCGGCTGGCTCGCCGACCGCATCCTGGGCTCGTACCGGGCGGTGCTGTACGGCGGCATCCTGATCGCCTGCGGGCACTACGCCATGGCGGTGCCCACGGACGCGATGACCTGGGTGGGGCTCGGGCTGATCAGCGCCGGTACGGGCCTGCTCAAGCCGAACGTGGCCACCATGGTCGGCAAGCTCTACCGCACGGACGACGAGCGGCGGGACGCGGGCTTCGCCCTCTACTACATGGGCATCAACATCGGCGCCTTCCTCGGCCCGCTGATCACCGGCTGGCTCGGTGACCACGCGAGCTGGCACTGGGGTTTCTCGGCCGCCGCCTTCGGTATGACGCTGGGCCTCATCCAGTACGTGGCGGGCCGCCGTCACCTGGCCGGGCGAAAGCACGCCGCCGAATACGCGCTGGCCCCCGGACCCATGCGCAGGGCGGTCCTGCTCATCGCCGTCGGGGCCGTGGTGGTCGCGGCCGTGGCGACCGCACTGGCCCTCGCGGGCCGGCTCACCATGGACCGGTTCGTCGACGTGCTCACCCTCATCTCGGTGATCGCGCCGGTCGTCTACTTCGTGGTGATGTTCCGCAGCCCCCGGGTCACCCACGAGGAACGGGGCAGGCTGCGCCCGTACGTGGTGCTGTTCCTGGCGTCCGTGGTGTTCAACTTCATCCTCTTCCAGGCGTACTCGACGATGATGCTGCTCGCGTCGACCAACGCCCGTACGGAGATCTTCGGCTTCCACTTCCCGGCGAGCTGGTACGCCTCCGCGCTCGGCGCCTTCGAGGTGCTGCTCGCCCCGGTGGTCGCGGCCGTCTGGGCGAGGATGGGACCGCGCCAGCCGCACGCCTCCAACAAGATCGCGATCGGCGTGATCCTCGGCGGTCTCTCGTTCCTGCTGATGGTCCTGCCCACCTCCGGGCACTCCGGCGACACGTACAAGATGGCCGCCTGGTGGATCGTCGGCTCCTATCTGCTGCTCGGGCTCGGCGACATCCTGCTGGAGACCTCCGGCATGTCGGCGACCACCAAGCTCGCCCCGAAGGCGTTCGCCAGCCAGACCATGGCGCTCTGGTTCCTCTCGCTGGCCCTCGCCAACGGCATCCAGGCCCAGATCGTGAAGCTGTACGGCGAGGTGTCCAACCCCGCCTACTTCGGTGTCAATGGCGCTGTCGCGGTGGTGGCCGGTGTGGCCGTGATCGCCGCCGCCCCCTGGCTCAAGCGCACCATGCACCCCGTCCACTGAGGTACGCCCATGCACATCCAGACCGCGTTCCCGTACGAGACGACCCACGAGGACCTCTACATCCCGCTGCCGGACGGGACCCAGCTGTACGCGCGGATCTGGCGGCCGGTCACGGACGAACCCGTGCCCGCCCTGCTGGAGTACCTGCCGTACCGGCTGAGCGACTGGACCGCGCCGCGCGACTGGCAGCGCCACCCCTGGTACGCCGGACACGGCTACGCCTCCGTCCGGGTGGACGTGCGCGGCCACGGCAACAGCGAGGGAATGCCGGGCGACGAATACGACGCGACAGAGCTGGCCGACGGGGTCGCGGTCGTCCACTGGCTGGCCCAGCAGGAGTGGTGCTCGGGCCGGGTCGGCATGTTCGGGATCTCCTGGGGCGGCTTCAACTCGCTCCAGATCGCCGCGCTGGCCCCCGAGCCGCTGAAGGCGATCGTCACGGTGTGCTCCGCCGACGACCGCTACGACAACGACGTCCACTACATGGGCGGCTCGGTACTCGCCGTGGACATGCACGCCTGGGCGGCCACCATGCTGGCCTTCGTCTGCCGCCCGCCCGACCCGGCGGACGTCGGCGACGACTGGCGGCAGATGTGGCTGGACCGGCTGGAGGCGGTGGACCCCTTCATCCACACCTGGCTCTCCCACCAGACCCGGGACGCCTACTGGAAGCACGGCAGCGTCTGCGAGGACTACTCCGCGATCAAGGCGAACGTCCTCGCGGTCGGCGGCTGGCACGACCCGTACCGCGACACCGTCCTCCGCCTCGTCGAGCACCTGGACCCGGCGAAGGTGCGCGGGATCATCGGCCCCTGGTCGCACCAGTACCCCGACCGGGGGCTGCCGCCCGGACCGGCCATCGGCTTCCTCCAGGAGACCCTGCGCTGGTGGGACCAGCACCTGAAGGACGAGGACACCGGGGTGATGGAGGAGCCGCTGCTCCGCGCCTGGATCAGCGAGTCGCACCGGCCCGCCACGGTGTACGAGACGCTGCCCGGCCGCTGGGTCGGGGAGAGCGACTGGCCCTCGGAGAACGTCGCCCCGGTGGCGTACGCCCTCCAGGGCGGACCGCAGATCGTCCACTCGCCGCAGCAGACCGGGCTCGACGCCGGGCGGTTCTTCCCCTTCGGCAACGACGCCGACCTGCCGCCCGACCAGCGCGACGAGGACGCCAAGTCGCTCTGCTTCGAGTTCCCGGTCGCCGACGCGCCCATCGAGATCCTGGGCCGCCCCCGGGTGAGGCTCCGCATCACGATGGACGCGCCGCGCGGCCAGGCCGTCGCCCGGCTCTGCGACGTCGCCCCCGACGGCTCCTCCACCCTCGTCACGCGCGGCGCGATCAACCTCGCCGCCCGGAAGGGCCGCGACCGCACCGAGGACTGGCCGTCCGGCGCCACCGAGGACGTGACCTTCGAGCTGAACGGCATCGGCCACACCTTCCCGCCCGGCCACCGCATCCGGCTCGCCGTCTCCTCCTCGTACTGGCCCTGGATCTGGCCGCAGGCGGGCTCGGCCGGCTTCACGCTGGAGGCCGACGGCAGCCTCGTCGAACTCCCCGTGCGGCGGCGCACCGAGGACCCGGCGATCCGCTTCGAGGAGCCCGAGCAGTCCGAACCGCTGGGCGTGGTCTTCCCGGAGACGCTGGACGCGCCGCGCCCCGAGCGTCTCGTCGTCCGCGATGTCGCGAAGGGCGAGTGGAAGCTGGAGGTGGACCCGCGCTACGGCGGCACGCGGGTCTACCCGGACGGGCTCGAATTCACCGAGGACGCGCTGGAGACATACACCATCCAGGAGGGCGACCCGCTCTCCGCGCGCACCCGGTCCGACTGGACGATCCGGCTGCACCGGCCGGAGATGTCCTGGGACGTGCAGATCGACACCCGCTCGGAGATCACCGCCGACGCGGACGACTTCCACACGGTCAACGAGGTCGTCTGCACCGAGGGCGGCGAGGTCGTCTTCCACCGGACCTGGGAGAAGAGCATCCCGCGCACGTCCGGGTGACACGAGAGGTGAGGCGTACTTTCCGGGGCACCGGGGAAGGTTGGGGCACCGACGGGGGTGACGGCCCCCGACGTAACGTGTCACCCAAGCGACCCGGAAAGCGAGGCAGCGACCGATGCCCGAGCAGAGCAGCCCGCTCGATGTGGCCGAGGGCGATCCCTTCGGCCCGCACAACCTGCCGTACGGCGTGTTCTCCACGCCCGACCGCCCGGAGCCACGCGTCGGCGTCCGCATCGGCGACCACGTCCTGGACGCCGGGGCCGCCGCGCTCGCCCTCGGTTCGCCGTACGCCCGACTGCTGGCCCAGCCCGACCTGACGGCCCTCCTCGCGGCCGGGCGCAACGCCTGGCGCGATGTGCGCCGGGCGCTCACCGCGTGGGTCACGGTCCCCGCCCACCGCGCGGACATGGAGCCCCTGCTGCACCCGCTGGACGCGGTCACCCTGCACCTGCCGTACCAGGTCGCGGACTACGTGGACTTCTACGCGAGCGAGCACCACGCCACCAACGTGGGCCAGATCTTCCGGCCCGACGCCGAGACGCCGCTCACCCCCAACTGGAAGCACCTGCCGATCGGTTACCACGGGCGCGCCGGGACCGTCGTGGTCTCCGGCACCGATGTGGTCCGCCCGGCCGGGCAGCGCAAGGGACCGGCCGACCCGGCGCCCGTCTTCGGCCCGTCCACGCGGCTCGACATAGAGGCGGAGGTCGGCTTCGTCGTCGGCACCCCGTCCGCGCAGGGCACGGCCGTGCCGCTGGCCGACTTCCGGGAGCACGTCTTCGGGCTCTCGCTGCTCAACGACTGGTCGGCGCGCGACATCCAGGCATGGGAATACGTGCCGCTCGGCCCGTTCCTCGGCAAGTCCTTCGCGACCTCCGTCTCCGCCTGGGTCACCCCGCTGGAGGCCCTGGACGCCGCCCGCACCGCCCCGCCCGCCCGTGACTTCCCGCTCCTCCCCTATCTGGACGACGCGGACGAGGACGAGCCCGGCGGCTACGACCTGCGGATCTCCGTCGCGGTCAACGGGCAGGTCGTCGCGGAGCCGCCGTTCTCCACGATGTACTGGACGGCCGCCCAGCAGCTCGCCCAGATGACGGTCAACGGCGCCTCGCTGCGCACCGGCGACCTCTACGGCTCCGGCACCGTCAGCGGCGCGGAGCCGTCCCAGCGCGGCTGCCTCCTCGAGCTGACCTGGAACGGGCGCGACCCGCTGGAACTGCCCGACGGCAAGCGGACGTTCCTGGAGGACGGCGACACCGTCACGATCACCGCCTGGGCTCCGGGCCCGGACGGCACCCGCGTGGGCCTGGGCGAGGTCACCGGCCGGATCGTCCCGGCGGCCTGACCCGGCGGTCCGGCCGCGCCCCGCCCGGGGTGCGGCCGGGTGCGGTCCGCATGCCGGACCGGCAAGTGGCGGATCTTCCCCCGGCCGGTCCCGTCACCGCAGGTCAGAGCCGTTGTCCCGGGCCTCCTTGATGGCGCAACACTGCGGCAACACCATCTCCCGTACCCCGTCGGTATGGTCCAGCGCATGCCAGCCGAACGCACCCGCGAGCACACCGTGCCCGTCGCCGCCGCCCGCCGGCGCCGGCTGCGCGCGGACGGTGCCCGGCTCCTCGCCGACCTGCTGCGCCACCAGGTGCGCACGGGCGCGTTCCCCGGCGGTGTCCTGCCCTACGAGGACACCATCGGCCACGACTACCGCGTCTCGCGCAACACCGTGCGCCAGGCCCTCGACCTGCTGCGCGGCGAAGGGCTCGTCGAACGGCAGCCCGGAGTCGGCACCGTCGTCGTCGCCGAGAAGTACCCGCACGCGCTCGACCGGCTCCAGGGCCTGGCCGAGACCCTGCGCGAGCACGGCCGGGTCACCAACGAGGTCCGCACCGTCGGGCCCGTCCCCGCCCCGGCCCCGGTCGCCCGGCGGCTCGGCCTCACCGAGCACACCGACGTGCTGTACATCGAGCGCCGCCGCCTGCTGAACGGGCTGCCCCTCTCCCTGGACCTCACCTACGTCCCGATGGACGTCGGCGCCGGGCTGCTCGGCGCCGATCTGGAGAACACCGATGTGTTCCGGCTGCTGGAGTCCCTGACCGGGCAGCGGCTGGGCGATGCCGACATCACCCTGGAGGCCGTCAACGCCGACGCGCACTCCGCGGCGGTCCTGGAGGTCCCGCGCGGCTCGGCCGTCCTGATGCTGGAGCGGCTGACCCGGCTCGCCGACGGCCGGCCGGTCGACCTGGAGTTCATCCGCTTCCGCGGCGACCGCATCAGCATGAACGGCGTCCTGCACCGGACCTGTTGAGCCCTGTCCCCGTATTTTTTCGACACCTTCCCTGGAGCCCCGCCATGCCTCTGGCGCCCCAGCGGGCCGACGTGCCCGTGACCATCGACGAGTCGAAGTGCATCGACGGCTGCACCCTCTGCGTCGACATGTGCCCGCTCGACTCCCTGGCCATCCACCAGGACAGCGGCAAGGCATACATGCACGTCGACGAGTGCTGGTACTGCGGCCCGTGCGCCGCCCGCTGCCCCACCGGCGCGGTCACCGTCAACATGCCCTATCTCCTTCGCTGAAAGGCCCCGACTCCCATGCGACGCACAGCACCCGGCGCCCTGGCCGGCGCCGCGCTGCTCCTCACGCTCACCACGGGCTGCGGCGGCGGGGCGAACGCGGACGACGGCGGTACGGTCACGGTGACCGTCGGCTACCAGTCCCGTACCATCAACACCGTCACCGCCGGCACCCTGCTGCGCTCCCTCGGCTACTTCGAGGAAGAGCTGCGCAAGCGCGGGAAGCGTGACGGTGTCACGTACAAGGTGGAGTGGCAGGACTACGCCACCGGCGCCCCGATCACCGCCCAGATGACCGCCGGGAAGATCGACATCGGTTCGATGGGCGACTTCCCGCTACTGATCAACGCGGCCCGGGGCGTCCAGCTGAAGCAGCCCACCCGGCTCGTCTCGGTCACCGGCTACAACCTGTCGGGCGGCCTCAACACCGTTGTCACCGCGCCCGGTTCCAAGCTCCGCACGCTCACCGACCTGCGCGGCAAGAAGGTCTCCACGAGCGTCGGCTCCGCCGCCGACGGCACCCTCGTACGCGCCCTGCAACAGGCCGGGCTCGACCCCGAGAAGGACATCCACAAGCTCAACCAGCAGCCCGCCGTGGGCGCTTCGGCGCTCCAGGCCGGCAGCGTGGACGCGCTGTCGCAGTTCGTGGCCTGGCCGGGGCTGCTCGCCTTCCAGGGCCGGGCCAAGGCGTTGTACGACGGCGCCGAGCTGAACCTGCCGACCTTCCACGGGGTCACGGTCCGTGAGGGCTTCGCCGAGAAGCGGTCCGCCGTGGTGGAGGACTTCCTGCGCGCCCAGGGCCGGGCGACGACCTATCTGCACGAGCACCCGGTCGCCGCATCGGAGTCCGTCGCGAAGGCCACCGGCCTGCCCGCCGAGGTCGTCCACCTCTACAACGGCGCCCAGGGCATCGCCACCTTCGACACCACGCTCAAGCCCGCGCTGATCGCCGCCCTGAAGAAGGACGTCCCGGTGCTGACCTCGGCGAAGCTCGTCGGTGACGTCGACGTGGACGCCTTCGTCGACGACTCGTACGTGAAGCGGGTGTACGGCTCCGGCTACGCGAAGGCCCTCGCGGCGGGGCCGCCCGCCCGGCGCGGCGGCGAGGTGTGGCTGAAGGGCAAGGACACCACGACCGCCTTCGCCACCTCCGCCGAAGTGCTGAGGTACGTGGCCGCCCACCGGGACGCGGTCCGGGTGGCGTACGTCCCCGACGCGTCCACCGGCACGCTGTGGTTCGCGGACCACGCGGTATGGGTCGCGGACGGGTCGGCACTGCGGCCGTACGTCACCGAGTCGGCGGCCCGGGCCGACGTCGCGGCGCACCCCGGCGCCCGGACCGTCCCGTACGCCACCGCGCTGGAACTGGCCGGGTCCGCGTCATGAGCGGGCGGTGGTCCCTGGTACGGCGGGTGCTCTCCGTGGTCGCGGCGCTCGGGCTGTGGCAGGCGCTGACCTCGTACGACATCAATCTGTGGCTGCGCTTCGAGCAGTTCCCGACGGTCACCGAGGTCGCCCGCGCCTTCGCGGACCGGGTCTCCGGCGACGCGTACTGGCAGGACCTGACCGACAGCCTGACCCGGATCGTCACCGGCTTCGCGCTGGCCGCCGTCCTCGGGGTCGCCGTCGGGACGGCCGTCGCCCGCTCCCGGATCGCCGCCGACCTGCTCGGCCCGGTCCTCGAAGTGCTGCGGCCCGTCCCGGCCATCGCGCTCGTCCCGGTCGCGATCCTGCTCTTCCCGAGCAACGAGCAGGGCATCGTCTTCATAACCTGCACGGCCGCGTTCTTCCCCGTCATGGTCTCCACCCGGCACGCGGTGCGGGCGCTGACCCCGGTCTGGGAGGAGGCCGTCCTGACCATGGGCGGCGGACGGCGGCGCGTCCTGTGGTCCGTGGTGCTGCCCGGCGCGCTCCCCGGCATCCTCGGCGGCCTGTCCGTCGGCATCGGGGTCTCGTGGATCTGCGTGATCTCCGCCGAGATGATCTCCGGCGAGTACGGGGTCGGCTACCGCACCTGGCAGGACTACACAGTCGTCGACTACCCCGGGGTCTTCGTCGGCATGGCCACCATCGGCCTGCTCGGCTGGCTCACCTCGACGGCCGTGGAGCTGCTGGGCCGCCGGCTGACCCGCTGGCTGCCGCGCGCGGAGAGCCGCCCGGCCGCCCTCCCGGCGCGCCGCCTCCCGGCCCCGGCGGCGCCGGCCGCCCCCTCGGTCCCTACGGCACAGGAACGGGTGCGCTCATGACGGGTGACACGACTCATGGGTTGCGGCTCGCGTTGCGCGGCGCCACGCTCGGCCGGGCCGGTGCGCCCGTCCTGGACGGCATCGACCTCGACATCGTGCCCGGTGAGATCCTGGCCGTCGTCGGCCCGTCCGGCTGCGGCAAGTCCACGCTGCTGCGGACCCTGGCCGGGCTCCTTCCGGCCCTCGCCGGCGAGGTCGACGAGGACGGCGAGCCCGTCACCGGTCCCCGCGCCGAACGGGCCCTCGTCTTCCAGGACGACGCGCTGCTGCCCTGGCGCACGGTCCGGTCCAACGTCGAACTGCCCCTGGCCATCCGGGGCGTGGGGCGCGCCGAGCGGCGGGCCCGCGCCGAGGAGTGGCTGACCCGGGTCGGCCTGGCCGAGCACGCGGCGAAGCTGCCGCACCGGATCTCCGGCGGGCAGCGCCAGCGCGTCCAGCTGGCCCGCGCCCTCGCGGCAGGGCCCCGGGCGGTCCTGATGGACGAGCCGTTCGGCGCGCTGGACGCCCAGACCCGGGCCGGGATGCAGCAACTGCTCGTCGACGTGCTCCGGGGCAGCGGCGCCACGGTGGTGTTCGTGACGCACGACGTGGACGAGGCGCTGTTCCTCGGCGACCGGGTGGCGCTGCTGCCGGGCGGCCGGGTGCTGCCGGTTCCGCGTCCGCGCGAACGGGCCGCGCACACCGATCCGGCGACGGTCGCGCTGCGCCGCGAGGTCCTGGAATCCCTCACCCCCTGATCTCTCACTGAAAGGCATTCCCGTGCAGATCCCCGCCCTCGCGGACGCCGAGGAACTCTCCTGCGACGTGCTGGTCGTCGGCGGCGGCACGGCCGGCACGATGGCGGCCCTCACCGCCGCCGAGCACGGCGCCTCCGTCCTCCTCCTGGAGAAGGCGCACGTCCGTCACTCCGGGGCGCTCGCCATGGGCATGGACGGCGTGAACAACGCGGTGATCCCGGGCCGCGCCGAACCCGACGACTACGTCGCGGAGATCACCCGTGCCAACGACGGCATCGTCGACCAGTCGACCGTCCGCCAGACCGCGACGCGCGGCTTCGACATGGTGCGGCGCCTGGAGTCGTACGGGGTGAAGTTCGAGAAGGACGAGCACGGCGAGTACGCGGTCCGCCAGGTCCACCGCTCCGGCTCGTACGTCCTGCCGATGCCCGAGGGCAAGGACGTGAAGAAGGTCCTCTACCGGCAGCTGCGGCGGCGCGAGATGCGCGAGCGCATCCGCATCGAGAACCGTGTCATGCCCGTGCGTGTGCTCACCGGCGAAGACGGGCGGGCGATCGGCGCGGCCGGCTTCAACACCCGCACGGGGCAGTTCGTCACGGTCCGCGCGGGCGCGGTGATCCTCGCCACCGGCGCCTGCGGCCGCCTCGGCCTGCCGGCCTCCGGCTACCTCTACGGTACGTACGAGAACCCCACCAACGCGGGTGACGGCTACGCCATGGCGTACCACGCGGGCGCCGAGCTGACCGGCATCGAGTGCTTCCAGATCAACCCGCTGATCAAGGACTACAACGGCCCGGCCTGCGCGTACGTCGCGAACCCGTTCGGCGGCTACCAGGTGAACCGGCACGGCGAGCGTTTCGTGGACTCCGACTACTGGTCGGGGCAGATGATGGCCGAGTTCGCGGCCGAGGTGGCTTCCGACCGGGGGCCGGTCTACCTCAAGCTGAGCCATCTGCCGGAGGAGTCCGTCAGCGCGCTGGAGACCATCCTGCACTCCACGGAGCGCCCGACGCGCGGCACGTTCCACGCGGGGCGCGGTCACGACTACCGCACCCACGACATCGAGATGCACATCTCCGAGATCGGACTGTGCGGCGGCCACTCCGCGTCCGGCGTCCGCGTCGACGACCACGCCCGCACCACCGTCGACCGGCTCTACGCGGCCGGTGACCTGGCCTGCGTCCCGCACAACTACATGATCGGCGCGTTCGTCTTCGGCGACCTCGCGGGCGCGGACGCGGCCCGTTTCACGGCGTACGAGGGCGAGCTGCCGGCCGCCCAGCTGCGGGACGCGCACGAGCTGATCTACCGCCCGCTGCGCAATCCGGACGGGCCGCCGCAGCCCCAGGTCGAGTACAAGCTGCGCCGCTTCGTGAACGACTACGTGGCCCCGCCGAAGTCCGGGGCGCGGCTGTCGATCGCCCTGGAGTCCTTCGAGCGGATGCGGACGGACCTCGCGGAGATGGGCGCGACGACCCCGCACGAGCTGATGCGGTGCGCGGAGGTGTCGTTCATCCGGGACTGCGCGGAAATGGCCGCGCGCTCCTCGCTCGCCCGGACGGAGTCCCGCTGGGGGCTCTACCACGAGCGCACGGACCATCCGGAGCGGGACGACGCGGACTGGTTCCACCACCTGGACGTCTACAAGTCGGCGTCGGGGGCGATGGAGTTCACCGCCCGGCCGGTGGCGCCGTACCTGGTCCCGGTTGAGGGCTTCGCGCCGACCGGGGGGCCGGTGCGGCGGATCGGCGAGGTCGAGCCGGTGGGGGTGGGCACGGCGGGGGCGCGGGACGCGGCACCGGTGTCGGCGTCGGCCTCGGGGCGTGTTCCCGTATCGGCGGCCTCCGAACCGGCTGTCTCGACCTCGCCGCGCATCCTGGAGCTGCTGGCCCTGAACGACGGCGAACCCGAACTGGCCGCTCTCGCGCCCTACCTGGACGACCCCGACCCCGCCGTCCGCCGGGCCGCCGTCGCCGCGCTCACGGAGTCCACCCCGCCGGGCGCGGGCCCCGCCCTGGCCACCGTCCTCGGCGACACATCGCCCGCAGTGCGCGCGGCAGTCGCGGCGTCCCTGCGTGAACTCGTCGAGGTGCTGCCCCCGTCCCCGGAGCTCCGCACCCCGCTGGTCGCCGCGCTCTCTTCGGCCGACGCGGTGGTCCGTGCCGCCGCGCTGGACACGCTGCGGGCGCTGAAGCTGGGCGACGCGGAGCTGTACGCGGGCACACTGGGCGACCCGGACCTGGACGTGCGCGTGGAGACCGTGCGGGCGCTGGTCTCGGTGGACGCGGTGGACGGGCTGTCCCGTGCGGCGGGCGACCCGGCCCGCGAGGTCCGGGTCGCGGTGGCCAAGGGCCTGGCCGCCGTCCGCGACCCCGCCCCGGACCCGCTCGCCCCGCTGCTCGACGACCCGGACGCGCTGGTCCGCGCGGCGGCCCTCGGCGCGCTGGCGGAGACGGGCTGCCCGGAGGCGTACGCCGAGCGCGCGGTCGCCGCGCTGGCGGACCCGGCCTGGCAGGTCCGCGCGGGCGCGGCGAAGGCCCTGACCCCGGCGGACCCGGGGCGCGCGGTGGGCCCGCTGGCCGGGGCGCTGGACGACCCGAACGCGGACGTCCGCAAGGCGGCGGTCCTGGCGCTGCTGCGGCACCGGGACGCCCCGGGGGCCGGGGAGGCGCTGGCGGGGGCGACGGCGGACCCGGACGCGGACGTGCGGGCGTATGCGGGGCGGGGGGTGGCGGTCAAGGGCGCGTGAGTCGTTCAACCGTTCAGGGGAGCTGCTTCCGGTTCCCGGCGGAAACGCTGAAAGCTCCCGCGAGACTCCGTCCATGGGAGCACTGATGAGCGTCGAACCCGAGGTCCCGGAACCGCGGTGGGCGGTCCCGCCCGAGGGCGGCTGGACCGCCGATGACCTGGACAGGCTTCCGGATCTTCCTCCGCACACGCAGCTGATCGACAGCAGCGCGTACGTCTTCGAGCTGGAGCCCGCGACCGGCGCGTACGTCTTCGAGCTGGAGCCCGCGACCGGCGCGTACACCTCGACCGGGATCTTCCACGACCGGATGAAGGTGTCCGCCCCCTTCCCGGTCGACCTCGGCCTCAGCGCCATCGCGCCGCGCCGCCGGGCGGCGGACCCGCACTAGGCCGACCGCGCGACCCGCCCGTCTCACTCGTACTCCGGGGGCTCCTCGTCCCAGCCGAACTCGGCGTCGTCGTGGGGGGCGGCGGGCGCGGGCTTTGCCTGGGCGGGGCGGGGCGGTGCCTGCTTGGTCTCCTGGGCTGCCGGGGCGGCCGGGGTCTGCGGGGTCTCCGCAGCCGCCGGGGCCTCGTCCGTGGCGAGGCCGGACAGGACCTCCAGCACCCCTTCCCCGTACGTCGCCAGCTTCTTCTCGCCCAGGCCGCTGATGCCGCCCAGCTCGCCCAGCGTCGTCGGGCGGACCGTGGCGATCTCGCGCAGGGTCGCATCGTGGAAGATCACGTACGCCGGGAGGCCCAGCTCCTTGGCCTGGGCGGCGCGCCAGGCGCGCAGGGCCTCGAAGACGGGGACGGCCGTCTCGGGGAGGTCGGCGGCGACCGCCTTGGGCTTGCGTTCGCCGCGGCCGGACGAGGACGACTTGGAGGCCGTCGGCTTCTTGGGCTCCTTGCGGAGCTGGACCTCGCGCTCGCGGCCGAGGACCTTGCCGCTCTCCTCGGTCAGGACCAGCGTGCCGTACTCGCCCTCGACGGCGATCAGGCCCTGCGCGAGGAGCTGGCGGACGACTCCGCGCCACTCCGCCTCGGCCAGCTCCTCGCCGATGCCGAACACCGAGAGCTGGTCGTGGTCGAACTGGATGACCTTGGCCGTGCGGCGGCCGAGCAGGATGTCGATGATCTGGCCGGCGCCGAACTTCTGTCCGCGCTCCCGCTTCAGCCGGACCACCGTGGACAGCAGCTTCTGGGCGACCACCGTGCCGTCCCAGGTCTCGGGCGGGGTGAGGCAGGTGTCGCAGTTGCCGCAGGTCGTGGCCGTGGGCTCCTGGCCGAAGTACGTCAGGAGCTGGGCGCGGCGGCACTGGGCCGTCTCGCACAGGGCCAGCATCGAGTCCAGGTGTGAGGCGGCCCGGCGGCGGAACGCCTCGTCGCCCTCGCCGCCCTGGATGAGCTTGCGCTGCTGGACGACGTCCTGGAGGCCGTACGCCATCCACGCCGTGGACGGGGCGCCGTCGCGCCCGGCGCGGCCGGTCTCCTGGTAGTAGCCCTCGACGGACTTCGGCAGGTCCAGGTGGGCGACGAAACGGACGTCCGGCTTGTCGATGCCCATGCCGAAGGCGATCGTCGCGACGACGACGAGGCCCTCCTCGCGCAGGAACCGGGACTGGTGGGCCGCGCGGGTCCCGGCGTCCAGACCCGCGTGGTACGGGACGGCCTCGATGCCGTTGCGGCAGAGGTACTCGGCGGTCTTCTCCGTGGAGGCGCGGGAGAGGCAGTAGACGATGCCCGCGTCCCCGGCGTGCTCCTCCTTGAGGAAGGTGAGCAGCTGCTTCTTCGGGTCGGCCTTGCCCACGATCCGGTACTGGATGTTGGGGCGGTCGAAGCTGGCCACGAAGTGCTTGGCGTCGGGCATGCCGAGGCGCTGGGTGATCTCGCGGTGCGTGGCGTCCGTCGCCGTGGCCGTCAGGGCGATGCGCGGCACGTCCGGCCAGCGCTCGCCGAGCACCGAGAGGGCCAGGTAGTCGGGGCGGAAGTCGTGGCCCCACTGGGCGACGCAGTGCGCCTCGTCGATGGCGAAGACGGAGACCTCGCCGCGGGCCAGCAGCGCCAGCGTGGAGTCGAGCCGCAGCCGCTCCGGGGCGAGGTAGAGCAGGTCCAGCTCGCCCGCCACGAACTGGGCCTCCATGGAGCGGCGCTCGTCGAAGTCCTGCGTGGAGTTGATGAAGCCGGCCCGCACGCCGAGCGCCCGCAGCGCGTCGACCTGGTCCTGCATGAGGGCGATCAGCGGGGAGATCACGATGCCGGTGCCCCGGCGGACCAGGGACGGGATCTGGTAGCAGAGGGACTTGCCGCCGCCGGTGGGCATGAGCACGACGGCGTCCCCGCCGGCCACCACGTGGTCGACGATCGCCTCCTGCTCGCCGCGGAACGCCTCGTAGCCGAAGACGCGGTGCAGAGTGCGCCGCGCCTCGCTCTCGGTCGCACCGGGGGCCCCGCCCGTGGTCACATCCGTGGTCATGCCCGTCACGCCCGTCCCGCTCATCGCTCTGTCCCCCGATACCGCTCCCGCTGCGTCCCAGCGCTCTCCCCTGCCACGATAGGCGCCGCCTCTGACAACGCCGGACGGGCTTGACTTCCCCAGGGGAAGTCAAGCCCGTCCGGCGTCGTCGTACAGCCGCTTCCGGCTACCTCACGAACGTCCCCGCCTGGCTCGCCAGGTCCAGGAAGTACTGCGGGGCGAGGCCCAGCACCACGGTCACGGCCACACCGACCGCGATCGTGGTCATCGTCAGCGGGGACGGGACGGCGACCGTCGGGCCGTCCGCCTTCGGCTCGCTGAAGAACATCAGCACGATGACCCGGATGTAGAAGAACGCCGCGATCGCCGAGGAGATCACACCGACCACGACCAGGCCGCCCGCGCCGCCGTCCGCCGCCGCCTTGAACACGGCGAACTTGCCGGAGAAGCCCGAGGTCAGCGGGATACCGGCGAAGGCCAGCAGGAACACCGCGAAGACCGCCGCGACCAGCGGGGAGCGCCGGCCGAGCCCGGCCCACTTCGACAGGTGCGTCGCCTCGCCGCCCGCGTCGCGCACCAGCGTGACGACGGCGAACGCGCCGACCGTCACGAAGGAGTACGTGCCGAGGTAGAAGAGGACGGACGAGATGCCGTCGGGGGTGGCCGCGATCACACCGGCCAGGATGAACCCGGCGTGCGCGATCGAGGAGTAGGCCAGCAGCCGCTTGATGTCGGTCTGGGTGATCGCGACGACCGCGCCGCCCACCATCGTGACGATGGCGATGCCCCACATGACCGGCCGCAGGTCCCAGGTGAGCCCCGGCAGCACCACGTACAGCAGGCGCAGCAGCGCGCCGAACGCGGCGACCTTGGTGGCCGCGGCCATGAAGCCGGTGACCGGGGTCGGGGCGCCCTGGTAGACGTCCGGGGTCCACATGTGGAACGGGACGGCGCCGACCTTGAAGAGCAGGCCGGTCAGGATCATCGCGCCGCCGATGAGCAGCAGCGCGTCGTTGCCCATGGTGTCCGCGAGCGCCGGGTCGGTCCTCTGGATCGAGCCGTCGACCACGGTCGCGATCTGCGCGTACGAGACGGAGCCCGCGTACCCGTAGAGGAGGGCGATCCCGAACAGCAGGAACGCCGAGGAGAACGCACCGAGCAGGAAGTACTTCACGGCCGACTCCTGCGACATCAGCCGCTTGCGGCGGGCGACGGCGCACAGGAGGTACAGCGGGAGGGAGAAGACCTCCAGGGCCACGAACAGCGTCAGCAGGTCGTTGGCTGCCGGGAAGACCAGCATGCCGGCCACCGAGAACAGCACCAGCGGGAAGACCTCGGTGGTGGTGAACCCGGCCCGGACCGCGGCCTTCTCGCTGTCGCTGCCGGGCACCGACGCGGCCTGCGCAGCGAAGGAGTCCACACGGTTGCCGTGCGCCTCGGGGTCGAGCCGCCGTTCGGCGAACGTGAAGACCGCGACCAGGGACGTCAGCAGGATGACGCCCTGGAGGAACAGGGACGGTCCGTCGACCGCGACGGCGCCCATCGCGGCGATGTGCGCCTTGGTCGTGCCGTACCCGCCGGCCGCCAGGCCGACCACCGCGGCGAACGCGGCGACCAGGGCGACGACGGTCAGGAAGACCTGCGTGTAGTAGCGGGCCCGGCGCGGCACGAAGGCCTCGACGAGCACACCGAGGACGGCGACGCCGATCACGATCAGGACCGGGGCCAGCTGGGTGTACTCGATGACCGGGGCCTTGAACTTCTCGTCCGGGGCGGCAGATGTCACCCCGCTCGCCGTCGTCCACAGGCTGTGGACAGCTGTTGCGCTCACTTGGCGGCCTCCACCTCGGGCTGGGGGTCCTTCTTCTGTACGTCCGACATGGTGTGCTGCACCGCCGGGTTGACGATCTCCGTCAGCGGCTTCGGGTAGACACCCAGGAAGAGCAGCAGCGCGATCAGCGGGACGACCACCACGAGCTCACGGGCCTTGAGGTCCGCCATGCCCTGCACCTCGGCCTTGACCGGGCCGGTCATGGTGCGCTGGTAGAGGACCAGGACGTAGATCGCGGCGAGCACGATGCCGGTGGTGGCGACGATGCCTGCAGCCGGGTACGCGGCGAACGCGCCGACCAGGACCAGGAACTCACTCACGAACGGGGCCAGCCCCGGCAGCGACAGCGTGGCCAGGCCGCCGATCAGGAAGGTCCCGGCGAGCACCGGGGCCACCTTCTGCACCCCGCCGTAGTCGGAGATGAGGCGCGAGCCGCGCCGGGTGATCAGGAAGCCCGCGACCAGCATCAGCGCGGCCGTCGAGATGCCGTGGTTGACCATGTACAGCGTCGCGCCCGACTGGCCCTGGCTGGTCATCGCGAAGATGCCCAGGATGATGAAGCCGAAGTGCGAGATGGACGCGTAGGCGATCAGCCGCTTGATGTCGCGCTGGCCGACCGCGAGCAGCGCCCCGTACACGATGCTGATCAGCGCCAGGACCAGGATCACCGGCGTCGCCCACTTGCTGGCCTCCGGGAAGAGCTGGAGGCAGAAGCGGAGCATCGCGAAGGTGCCGACCTTGTCGACGACGGCGGTGATCAGCACGGCGACCGGGGAGGTCGCCTCGCCCATGGCGTTGGGCAGCCAGGTGTGCAGCGGCCACAACGGGGCCTTCACCGCGAAGGCGAAGAAGAACCCGAGGAACAGCCACCGCTCGGTGCCGGTCGCCATGGAGAGCGAGCCGTTGGCGCGGGCCTCGGCGATCTCGGAGAGCGAGAACGAGCCCGCCACCACGTACAGGCCGATCACCGCGGCCAGCATGATGAGGCCGCCGACCAGGTTGTAGAGGAGGAACTTGACCGCGGCGTACGAGCGTTGCGCCGCCGCGTTCTCGTCGCTGCCGGAGTGCGCCCGGTCCCCGAAGCCGCCGATGAGGAAGTACATCGGGATGAGCATGGCTTCGAACAGGATGTAGAAGAGGAAGACGTCGGTGGCCTCGAAGGAGAGGATCACCATGGCTTCGACCATCAGGATCAGGGCGAAGAAGCCCTGGGTGGGGCGCCAGCGCGAGGAGTTCGTCTCCAGGGGGTCGGCGTCGTGCCAGCCGGCCAGGATGACGAAGGGGATCAGCAGGGCGGTGAGCGCCATGAGCGCCAGGCCGATGCCGTCCACGCCCAGTTCGTAGCGGACGCCGAAGTCCTTGATCCAGGCGTGCGATTCGGTGAGCTGGAAGCGGTCGCCGCCGGGCTCGAAGCGGGCGAGCGCGATGCCCGCCAGGACGAGCGTGCCCAGCGAGAAGGCCAGGCCCAGCCATTTGGCGGCGGTGCGCCGGGCGGCCGGGACGGCGGCCGTGGCCACCGCGCCGATCGCCGGGAGCGCCGCCGTCGCTGTCAGGAGGGGAAAGGACATGTGATCAGACCGCCCTCATCAGCAGGGTCGCGGCGATGAGAACCGCCGTACCGCCGAACATCGAGACCGCGTAGGAGCGGGCGTAGCCGTTCTGCAGTTTGCGCAGCCGGCCGGAGAGCCCGCCCATGGAGGCGGCCGTGCCGTTGACGACGCCGTCGACCAGGGTGTGGTCGACGTAGACCAGGGAGCGGGTCAGGTGCTCGCCGCCGCGGACCAGGACCACGTGGTTGAAGTCGTCCTGGAGGAGGTCGCGGCGCGCGGCGCGGGTGAGCAGCGAGCCGCGCGGGGCGGCCACCGGCACCGGCTTGCGGCCGTACATCGCCCAGGCGATGGCGACACCGATGACGAGCGCCACCATGGTGGCCGCGGTGACGGTGGACGCGCCGATCGGGGCGTCGCCGTGGTCGTGGCCGGTGACGGGCTCCAGCCAGTGCAGGAAGCGGTCGCCGATGGAGAAGAAGCCACCCGCGAAGACCGAGCCGAAGGCCAGCACGATCATCGGGATCGTCATGGACTTCGGGGACTCGTGCGGGTGGGGCTCCGCGTGCTCGCCGCGCGTCTCGGCGGCGGGCTCGACGTCCGGCGCGTCCGGGGAGGGCGTCGCCGTGCGGCGCCAGCGCTCCTCGCCGAAGAACGTCATCAGCATCACGCGCGTCATGTAGAACGCGGTGATCGCGGCGCCCAGCAGGGCGACCGAGCCGAGGATCCAGCCCTCGGTGCCGCCCTTGGCGAAGGCCGCCTCGATGATCTTGTCCTTGGAGAAGAAGCCGGAGAGGCCGGGGAAGCCGATGATGGCGAGGTAGCCGAGGCCAAAGGTGACGAAGGTGACCGGCATGTACTTCCGCAGGCCGCCGTACTTCCGCATGTCCACCTCGTCGTTCATGCCGTGCATGACCGAACCGGCGCCGAGGAAGAGCCCGGCCTTGAAGAAGCCGTGGGTCACCAGGTGCATGATCGCGAAGACGTAGCCGATGGGGCCGAGCCCGGCGGCCAGGATCATGTAGCCGATCTGGGACATCGTGGAGCCGGCGAGGGCCTTCTTGATGTCGTCCTTCGCGCAACCGACGATCGCACCGAAGATCAGCGTGACCGCGCCGACGACCACCACGACCATCTGCGCGTCCGGGGCGGCGTTGAAGATCGCGCCGGACCGGACGATGAGGTAGACACCGGCGGTGACCATGGTCGCCGCGTGGATCAGGGCCGAGACCGGGGTCGGGCCCTCCATCGCGTCACCGAGCCAGGACTGCAGCGGCACCTGGGCGGACTTGCCGCAGGCGGCGAGCAGCAGCATCAGGCCGATCGCCGTCAGCTTGCCCTCGCTCGTCTCGCCGGTCGCCTCCAGGACGGGGCCGTACGCGAACGTGCCGAAGGTGGTGAACATCAGCATGATCGCGATCGACAGGCCCATGTCGCCGACGCGGTTGACCAGGAACGCCTTCTTCGCGGCGGTGGCCGCGCTGGGCTTGTGCTGCCAGAAGCCGATGAGCAGGTACGACGCCAGACCGACGCCCTCCCACCCGACGTACAGCAGCAGGTAGTTGTCGGCGATGACCAGGATCAGCATCGCCGCGAGGAACAGGTTCAGATAGCCGAAGAAGCGGCGCCGGCGCTCGTCGTGCTCCATGTAGCCGATCGAGTAGATGTGGATCAGCGTGCCCACACCGGTGATCAGGAGGACGAACGTCATCGACAGCTGGTCGAGCTGGAAGGCCACATCGGCCTGGAAGCCCTCGACCGGGATCCAGCTGAACAGCTTCTGGTGCAGCGCGCGGTCCTCGGCGCCCTTCCCGAGCATGTCGGTGAAGAGCACCACGGCCACGACGAACGAGGCGGCGGCGAGCAGGGTGCCGAGCCAGTGCCCGGCGCGGTCGAGGCGCCGGCCGCCGCAGAGCAGCACCGCCGCCCCGAGCAGGGGCGCCGCGACGAGCAGCGCAATCAGGTTCTCCACGATGCAAGCGCCCCTTACAGCTTCATCAGGCTGGCGTCGTCGACCGAGGCCGAGTGGCGGGAACGGAACAGCGACACGATGATCGCGAGCCCGACCACGACCTCCGCGGCGGCGACGACCATCGTGAAGAAGGCGATGATCTGGCCGTCGAGGTTGCCGTGCATACGGGAGAAGGTGACGAACGCGAGGTTGCAGGCGTTGAGCATCAGCTCCACGCACATGAACACCACGATCGCGTTCCGCCGGATCAGCACCCCCGCCGCGCCGATGGTGAACAGCAGGGCGGCGAGATAGAGGTAGTTGACCGGGTTCACTTGGCGACCTCCTCTTCTTCTGTGTCCCGGCCGAGCCGCTCACCGGAGCGCTGCTCCAGTGCCTTGAGGCCGGCCAGTGATTCCTGGGACACGTCGCGCATCTGGCCGCGCTTGCGCAGCGTGTTCATGACGGTCAACTCGGACGGGGTGCCGTCGGGGAGCAGGCCCGCGATGTCCACCGCGTTGTGCCGGGCGTAGACGCCGGGCGCGGGCAGCGGCGGGAGGTGGTTGCTCCGCACGCGCTCCTCGGACATCTCCCGCTGGGTCTTGGCCCGTTCGGTGCGCTCGCGGTGCGTGAGCACCATCGCGCCGACGGTCGCGGTGATCAGCAGGGCGCCGGTGATCTCGAAGGCGAAGACGTACTTGGTGAAGATGAGGCTGGCGAGCCCCTCCACGTTTCCGCCGTGCACGGTGTTTGCGGTGCCCAGGCCGTTGAAGCTCTTCAGCGAGGCGTTGCCGATACCGGCGATGAGCAGGACGCCGAAGCCGAGACCGCATCCGGCGGCCAGCCAGCGCTGGCCCTTGATGGTCTCCTTCAGCGAGTCCGCCGCCGTGACGCCGACGAGCATGACCACGAAGAGGAACAGCATCATGATCGCGCCGGTGTAGACGACGATCTGCACGATGCCGAGGAAGTACGCGCCGTTGGCGAGGTAGAACACCGCGAGGATGATCATCGTCCCGGCGAGGCTCAGCGCGCTGTGCACGGCCTTCTTCATCAGCACGGTGGACAGGGCGCCGATCACGGCGACCGTGCCGAGCACCCAGAACTGGACGGCCTCACCGGTCGAGGTCTGCGAGGCCGCTGCGGCCAGGCCGGTCATGCGTCCACCTCCTGCGAAGCGCCGTTGTCCCGGGCGTCGTCAGCCGGCTTCTCGCCCTTGGAGACGGCGATCTGGCGCTCCGTACCGGGGGCGGCCTCGGTGACCACGCCCCGGTAGTAGTCCTGTTCGTCCATGCCGGGGAAGATCGCGTGCGGGCTGTCGACCATGCCTTCCTCCAGGCCCGCGAGCAGCTCGTCCTTGGTGTAGATGAGGCTCTCGCGGGTGGTGTTGGCGAGCTCGAACTCGTTGGTCATCGTGAGCGCCCGGGTCGGGCACGCCTCGATGCACAGTCCGCAGAGGATGCAGCGCGCGTAGTTGATCTGGTAGACGCGGCCGTAGCGCTCGCCCGGGGAGTACCGCTCCTCCTCGGTGTTGTCCGCGCCCTCCACGTAGATCGCGTCGGCGGGACAGGCCCAGGCGCACAGCTCGCAGCCGACGCACTTCTCCAGCCCGTCCGGATGGCGGTTGAGCTGGTGGCGGCCGTGGAAGCGGGGCGCCGTCACCTTCGGCGTCTCCGGGTACTGCTCGGTGAGCCGCTTCTTGAACATGGCCTTGAAGGTCACGCCGAAGCCGGCCACCGGGTTGTGGAACTTGTCCTCCGAGGACTGGGAGGACTGCGACGCCGTCGCCCCCGTCGGGCCGGTGGACTGCGCCGGCCTCCTGGACCCCGGCGCATCAGGCAGTTCAGACACCGTCGGCCTCCTTTCCGTCACTCGGACTCTCGTCACTCTGAGTATCCACGCCGCCACTGACAACGAGCTCCCGCTCGCGGCGCGGCCTGCGCCGCGGCACGGGCGGCAGGGTCTGTCCGGGCAGCGGCGGCACCGGGAACCCGCCGGCCATCGGGTCGAACGCCGGCTCGGGACCGGCCTGCTCGGCGGCGGCCTTCTCCTTCTTGTCGCGGAAGATGTCGGCGACGAAGGAGATCAGCAGCACCGCGATCACGGCACCCGCCACGTAGAGCAGGATCTTCGAGAAGTCGTAGCCCTCGTTGCGCAGCGCCCGCACCGTCGCGACCAGCATCAGCCAGACGACGGAGACCGGGATCAGGACCTTCCAGCCGAGCTTCATCAGCTGGTCGTAGCGGACACGCGGCAGCGTGCCGCGCAGCCAGATGAAGAAGAACAGCAGCAGCTGGACCTTGACGACGAACCAGAGCATCGGCCACCAGCCGTGGTTCGCGCCCTCCCAGAAGGTGCTGATCGGCCACGGGGCCCGCCAGCCGCCCAGGAACAGGGTCGTGGAGACGGCGGAGACGGTGACCATGTTGACGTACTCGGCGAGCATGAACATCGCGAACTTGATCGACGAGTACTCGGTGTTGAAGCCGCCGACCAGGTCGCCCTCGGACTCCGGCATGTCGAACGGGGCGCGGTTGGTCTCGCCGACCATCGTGACGATGTAGATGATGAAGGAGACCGGCAGCAGGACGATGAACCAGCGGTCCTGCTGCGCCTCCACGATCTTCGACGTCGACATCGACCCGGAGTAGAGGAAGACCGAGGCGAACGCGGCGCCCATCGCGATCTCGTACGAGATCATCTGCGCGCACGAGCGGAGCCCGCCGAGCAGCGGGTACGTCGACCCGGACGACCAGCCCGCCAGCACGATGCCGTAGATGCCGACCGAGGCGACCGCGAGGATGTACAGCATCGCGATCGGCAGGTCGGTGAGCTGCATCGCCGTACGGTGCCCGAAGATCGAGACCTCGTTGTCCGACGGCCCGAAGGGGATCACCGCGATGGCCATGAACGCGGGGATCGCGGCGACGATCGGGGCGAGTACGTAGACGACCTTGTCCGCCCGCTTGACGATGACGTCTTCCTTCAGCATCAGCTTGATGCCGTCGGCGAGCGACTGGAGCATGCCCCAGGGGCCGTGCCGGTTGGGGCCGATGCGCAGCTGCATCCACGCGACGACCTTGCGCTCCCACACGATGGAGAAGAGCACGGTCACCATCAGGAACGCGAAGCAGAAGACTGCCTTGATGACGACGAGCCACCAGGGGTCGTTGCCGAACATCGACAGGTCCTCGGCGGCGAGCACCGCGCTGTGCGGTGGAGCGGCCAGTTGAGCGAAGGCGGTCACGCCCGCACCTCCGGTGTGACGTCGGGAGTACCGGCAGCGGCGGCGCCGATCCGGACCGGGCCGCCGGGGCGGGCCCCGGTCGCTGCCGGCACGCCCCGCCCGGCCGAGTTCAGCGGCACCCAGACCACGCGGTCCGGCATGTCGGTGACCCGGAGCGGGAGTTCGACGCTGCCGGCCGGGCCGGACACCGCCAGCAGGTCGCCGTCCTTGACCCCGGTCTCCGCGGCCGTGGCGGCCGAGAGCCGTGCCACCGCCTCGTGCCGGGTCCCGGCGAGCGCGGTGTCGCCCTCCTGGAGGCGGCCCAGGTCGAGCAGCATCCGGTGGCCGGCGAGGATCGCCTCGCCGTCGCCGGGCCGGGGCAGCGGCTGCGCGGAGACGCGTGGTTCGTCCGCGTACCCGCCCTGCCAGCCGCCGAGCCGGTCCAGCTCGCGGCGGACGGCCTTCAGGTCCGGCAGCGCGAAGTGACTGATCCGATCAGCGCCTCCGGCGCGAGCCATGGCGTCGGCCAGCATGTGCAGGACGCGCGCGTCGCCCGGGGCGAGGTTGCGGGTCATCTGGTCGGGCTTCAGCGCGGCCTCGAACATCCGCGCCCGGCCCTCCCAGTTGAGGAAGGTCCCGGACTTCTCGGCGACCGCGGCCACCGGGAACACCACGTCGGCGCGGTCGGTGACCTCGCTCGGGCGCAGCTCGAAGGAGACCAGGAAACCGACCCGGTTCAGGGCCTCCAGGGCCCGCGCCGGGTCCGGCAGGTCCTCGGTGCCGACGCCGGCGACGACCAGCGCGCCCAGCTCACCGGTGGCCGCGGCCTCGATGATCTGGCCGGTGTCGCGGCCGAAGCGGGCCGGGAGTTCGGCGACGCCCCACGCGGCGGCGACCTCGTCCCGGGCGCGCGGGTCGGTGGCCGGGCGTCCGCCGGGCAGCAGCGACGGGAGCGCGCCCGCCTCCACCGCACCGCGCTCGCCCGCCCGGCGCGGGATCCACACCAGCCGGGCCCCGGTCGCGGTCGCGGCCCGGGCCGCGGCGGTCAGCCCGCCGGGCACCCCGGCCAGCCGCTCGCCGACCACGATCAGCGCGCCCTCACCGCGCAGCGCCTCGGCCGCGACGGCGCCCTCGCCCTCCAGGCCGACCCCGCCCGCGATGGCGTCCAGCCACTCGGTCTCGGTGCCGGGTGCGGCGGGAAGCAGCACGCCGCCCGCCTTCACCAGGCCCCGGGTGGCGTGCGAGGCGATGGAGAAGGTGCGCTGGCCGTTCTTGCGGTGGGCCTTGCGCAGCCGCAGGAAGACGCCGGGGGCCTCCTCCTCCGACTCGAACCCGGCCAGCAGCACGGCCGGCGCCTTCTCCAGCGAGGTGTACGTGACACCGGACCCGTCCAGGTCCTTGCCGCGCCCGGCGACGCGCGAGGCCAGGAAGTCGGCCTCCTCGCCGCTGTGGACGCGGGCCCGGAAGTCGATGTCGTTGGTGTTCAGGGCGACCCGGGCGAACTTGCTGTACGCGTACGCGTCCTCGACGGTCAGCCGGCCGCCGGTGAGGACACCCGTGCGGCCGCGCGCCGCGGACAGGCCCTCGGCCGCGGCGGCCAGCGCCTCCGGCCAGCTCGCCGGCTCCAGCTCACCCGACTCGCCCCGCACCAGCGGGGTGGTGAGCCGGTCGCGCTGCTGGGCGTAGCGGAAGCCGAAGCGGCCCTTGTCGCAGAGCCATTCCTCGTTGACCTCGGGGTCGTTGGCCGCGAGGCGGCGCATGACCTTGCCGCGCCGGTGGTCGGTGCGGGTGGCGCAGCCACCGGCGCAGTGCTCGCACACCGATGGCGTCGACACCAGGTCGAAGGGGCGGGAGCGGAATCGGTACGCCGCCGAGGTCAGCGCCCCGACCGGGCAGATCTGGATGGTGTTGCCGGAGAAGTACGACTGGAAGGGGTCGCCCTCGCCGGTGCCGACCTGCTGGAGCGCGCCGCGCTCGATCAGCTCGATCATCGGGTCGCCGGCCACCTGGTTGGAGAACCGGGTGCAGCGCGCGCAGAGCACGCACCGCTCACGGTCCAGCAGCACCTGGGTGGAGATCGGCACGGGCTTCTCGTACGTGCGCTTCTTCCCGTCGAAGCGGGAGTCGGCGTCGCCGTGCGACATCGCCTGGTTCTGCAGCGGGCACTCGCCGCCCTTGTCGCAGACCGGGCAGTCCAGCGGGTGGTTGATGAGCAGCAGCTCCATCACGCCGCGCTGCGCCTTGTCGGCGACCGGCGAGGTGATCTGCGACTTGACGACCATGCCGTCGGTGCAGGTGATGGTGCAGGACGCCATCGGCTTGCGCTGGCCCTCGACCTCGACGATGCACTGGCGGCAGGCGCCGGCCGGGTCGAGGAGGGGGTGGTCGCAGAAGCGCGGGATCTCGATGCCGAGGAGTTCGGCGGCGCGGATGACCAGGGTGCCCTTGGGCACGCTGATCTCGATGCCGTCGATGGTCAGCGTGACGAGGTCCTCGGGCGGGATCGCCGCTTCGCCGCCCCCGGAGGGCGCACTCGTGGTGACTGTCATGCGTTCACCCCCTGGTGAGCGTTCTTGTCGTCGGCCCAGAGGGTCGATTTGGCGGGATCGAAGGGGCAGCCCTTGCCGGTGATGTGCTGCTCGTACTCCTCGCGGAAGTACTTCAGCGAGGAGAAGATCGGCGAGGCGGCGCCGTCGCCGAGGGCGCAGAACGACTTGCCGTTGATGTTGTCGGCGATGTCGTTGAGCTTGTCCAGGTCGGACATCTGGCCCTTGCCCGCCTCGATGTCGCGCAGCAGCTGGACGAGCCAGTAGGTGCCCTCGCGGCAGGGGGTGCACTTGCCGCAGGACTCGTGCGCGTAGAACTCGGTCCAGCGGGTGACGGCCCGGACCACGCAGGTCGTCTCGTCGAAGCACTGGAGCGCCTTGGTGCCGAGCATGGACCCGGCGGCGCCGACGCCCTCGTAGTCGAGGGGCACGTCGAGGTGCTCGTCGGTGAACATCGGGGTCGAGGAGCCGCCGGGGGTCCAGAACTTGAGGCGGTGGCCGGGGCGCATGCCGCCGCTCATGTCGAGGAGCTGGCGCAGCGTGATGCCGAGCGGGGCCTCGTACTGGCCGGGGCCCGCGACGTGGCCGCTGAGCGAGTAGAGCGTGAAGCCCGGGGACTTCTCGCTGCCCATGGACTTGAACCAGTCCTTGCCCTTGTTCAGGATCGCGGGAACCGAGGCGATGGACTCGACGTTGTTCACCACGGTGGGGCAGGCGTACAGACCGGCGACCGCGGGGAAGGGGGGACGCAGCCGGGGCTGGCCGCGCCGTCCTTCGAGGGAGTCGAGCAGCGCGGTCTCCTCACCGCAGATGTACGCGCCGGCGCCGGCGTGCACCGTGAGTTCCAGATCGAGCCCGGAGCCCATGATGTCGGTGCCGAGGTAGCCCGCCTCGTACGCCTCGCGCACGGCCTCGTGCAGCCTGCGCAGTACGGGGACGACCTCGCCGCGCAGGTAGATGAACGCGTGCGACGACCGGATCGCGTAACAGGCGATCACGATGCCCTCGATGAGGCTGTGCGGGTTGGCGAAGAGGAGCGGGATGTCCTTGCAGGTCCCCGGCTCCGACTCGTCGGCGTTGACGACGAGGTAGTGCGGCTTGCCGTCGCCCTGCGGGATGAACTGCCACTTCATCCCGGTGGGGAAGCCTGCGCCGCCGCGGCCGCGCAGACCGGAGTCCTTGACGTACGCGATGAGGTCGTCCGGGGACATGGCGAGGGCCTTGCGCAGTCCCTCGTACCCCTCGTGGCGGCGGTAGGTGTCCAGGGTCCAGGAGTCCGGCTGGTCCCAGAAGGCGGACAGCACGGGTGCGAGCAGCTTCTCGGGGCTGGTCCCGTTCTGGTCGATTTCGGTGGCCAACGTCATCACTCCCCCTCCTCGGCGGCGGGGCCGGCCGGGTGGTCCGGGTCGGATGCCGAGGTCTGCTGCGGCGCGTCGTGGGAGCTGAGGTGCTCGGCGCCCTTCTGCGGCTGGTCGCTGGGCGCCTCGCCGCGCGGGCTCACCACCCGGGCCTGCGGCGCGGCCTCGCCCTTGGCGAGCTTGAGGCCGATGAGCGAGGCGTGGCCGGCGCCGCCGGTGGCCTCGACGGCGCCGGGGCGCTCGTCGGGGAAGCCGGCCAGGATGCGCGCGGTCTCCTTGTACGTGCACAGGGGCGCGCCGCGGGTGGGCTCGACGCTGCGGCCGGCGATGAGGTCGTCGACCAGCTGGGTCGCGCTCTCCGGGGTCTGGTTGTCGAAGAACTCCCAGTTGACCATCACGACGGGCGCGAAGTCGCAGGCGGCGTTGCACTCGATGTGTTCGAGGGTGACCTTGCCGTCCTCGGTCGTCTCGTCGTTGCCGACGCCGAGGTGCTCCTTCAGCCGGTCGAAGATGGCGTCGCCGCCCATCACCGCGCAGAGCGTGTTGGTGCAGACGCCGACCTGGTAGTCACCGCTGGGCTTGCGCCGGTACATCGTGTAGAAGGTCGCGACCGCGGTGACCTCGGCGGTGGTGAGGTCGAGCATGTCGGCGCAGAACGCCATGCCCGTACGGGAGACGTAGCCCTCCTCGGACTGCACGAGGTGCAGCAGCGGCAGCAGCGCGGAGCGGCTGCCGGGGTAGCGGGCGATCACCTCCTTCGCATCCGCTTCGAGCCTGGCGCGCACCTCGGCCGGGTAGGCGGGGGCGGGGAGCTGCGGCATCCCCAGACTGACTTCCTGACGTGCTTCGGTCACCGGTCGACGCCTCCCATCACGGGGTCGATGGATGCGACGGCGACGATGACGTCGGCGACCTGGCCGCCCTCGCACATCGCCGCCATGGCCTGGAGGTTGGTGAAGGACGGGTCGCGGAAGTGGACCCGGTAGGGGCGGGTTCCGCCGTCCGAGACGACGTGCACGCCGAGTTCGCCCTTGGGGGACTCGACGGCGGTGTACGCCTGTCCGACGGGGACCCGGAAGCCCTCGGTCACCAGCTTGAAGTGGTGGATCAGGGCCTCCATGGAGGTGCCCATGATCTTCTTGATGTGGTCCAGCGAGTTGCCCAGGCCGTCCGGGCCGAGCGCGAGCTGCGCGGGCCAGGCGATCTTCTTGTCGGCGACCATGACCGGTCCGGGTTCGAGCCGGTCGATGCACTGCTCGATGATCCGCAGCGACTGGCGCATCTCCTCCAGGCGGATGAGGAAGCGGCCGTAGGCGTCGCAGCTGTCGGCGGTGGGGACCTCGAAGTCGTAGGTCTCGTAGCCGCAGTACGGGTCGGTCTTGCGCAGGTCGTGCGGGAGGCCGGCCGAGCGCAGGATCGGTCCGGTGGCGCCGAGGGCCATGCAGCCGGTGAGGTCGAGGTAGCCGACGTCCTGCATGCGGGCCTTGAAGATGGGGTTGCCGGTGGCCAGCGCGTCGTACTCCGGCAGGTTCTTCTTCATGGTCTTCACGAACTCGCGCAGCTGGTCGACCGCGCCCGGGGGCAGGTCCTGGGCGAGGCCGCCGGGACGGACGAACGCGTGGTTCATCCGGAGTCCGGTGATCAGCTCGAAGAGATCGAGCACCAGCTCCCGGTCGCGGAAGCCGTAGATCATGATCGTGGTCGCGCCCAGCTCCATACCGCCGGTGGCGATGCACACCAGGTGCGAGGAGAGCCGGTTGAGCTCCATCAGGAGCACGCGCAGGACGGTGGCCCGATCGGGGATCTGGTCCTCGATGCCGAGGAGCTTCTCGACGCCCAGGCAGTACGCCGTCTCGTTGAAGAACGGCGTCAGGTAGTCCATGCGCGTGACGAAGGTGGTGCCCTGCGTCCAGCTGCGGAATTCGAGGTTCTTCTCGATGCCGGTGTGGAGGTAGCCGATGCCGCAGCGGGCCTCGGTGACGGTCTCGCCGTCGATCTCCAGGATGAGCCTGAGCACGCCGTGGGTGGACGGGTGCTGCGGGCCCATGTTGACGATGATGCGCTCGTCGTCGGACGCGGCGGCGTTCTCGACGATCTCGTCCCAGTCGCCGCCGGTGACCGTATATACAGTCCCCTCGGTGGTGGCGCGAGGCGTTGCGTGGGGAGTGGTCATCAGGAGTACGACCTCCGCTGGTCCGGAGCCGGGATCTGGGCGCCCTTGTACTCGACGGGGATGCCGCCGAGCGGGTAGTCCTTGCGCTGCGGGAAGCCCTGCCAGTCGTCCGGCATCATGATCCGGGTGAGGGCGGGGTGCCCGTCGAAGACGAGCCCGAAGAAGTCGTACGCCTCACGCTCGTGCCAGTCGTTGGTCGGGTAGACCGGGACCAGGGACGGCAGGTGCCGGTCCTCGTCCGGCGTGGAGACCTCCACCCGGATCAGCCGGCCGTGGGTCAGCGAGCGCAGGTGGTAGACCGCGTGCAGTTCGCGGCCCTTGTCGCCGGGGAAGTGGACGCCGCTCACCCCCGTGCACAGCTCGAAGCGCAGGGCCGGGTCGTCGCGCAGCGTCTTCGCGACGTTGACCAGGTGCTCGCGGGCGATGTGGAAGGTCAGCTCGTCCCGGTCGACGACCGTCTTCTCGATGGCGTTCTCGGGGACGAGGCCCTGTTCCTCCAGGGCGCCTTCGAGTTCGTCGGCCACCTCGTCGAACCAGCCGCCGTAGGGGCGGGAGGAGGCGCCGGGGAGGGCGACGGTGCGGACGAGGCCGCCGTAGCCGGAGGTGTCGCCGCCGTTGTTGGCGCCGAACATGCCCCTGCGTACGCCGATGACCTCGCCGTGCTCGTCACGCGGGGCGGGAACGGAGGAGCCGTTGTGCTCGTCGCTCATCGCATGAGCCCCTTCATCTCGATGAGGGGCAGTGCGTTGAGGGCCGCTTCCTCCGCCTCGCGGGCGGCTTCCTCGGCGTTGACCCCGAGCTTGGAGCCCTGGATCTTCTGGTGCAGCTTGAGGATCGCGTCCATCAGCATCTCGGGCCGCGGCGGGCAGCCCGGCAAATAAATATCAACCGGGACAATATGATCAACACCCTGAACAATGGCGTAATTGTTGAACATTCCACCCGATGACGCGCAAACGCCCATGGAGATAACCCACTTGGGGTTCGGCATCTGGTCGTAGACCTGCCGCAGGACGGGCGCCATCTTCTGGCTCACCCGCCCCGCCACGATCATCAGGTCCGCCTGCCGCGGCGAACCGCGGAAGACCTCCATGCCGAAGCGGGCCAGGTCGTAGCGGCCCGCCCCGGTCGTCATCATCTCGATGGCGCAACAGGCGAGGCCGAAGGTCGCCGGGAAGACGGAGGACTTCCGCACCCAGCCGGCCGCCTGCTCGACGGTGGTCAGAACGAAGCCGCTCGGCAGCTTCTCTTCGAGTCCCATGGTGTGCCCCTCAGCCCCTCAGTCCCATTCCAGACCGCCGCGCCGCCACACATACGCGTAGGCGACGAAGACGGTGAGCACGAAGAGCAGCATCTCCACGAGCCCGAAGATCCCCAGGGCGTCGAAGCTGACCGCCCAGGGATAGAGGAAGACGATCTCGATGTCGAAGACGATGAAGAGCATCGCCGTCAGGTAGTACTTGATGGGAAAGCGGCCGCCTCCGGCCGGCGTGGGTGTCGGTTCGATACCGCACTCGTACGCTTCGAGCTTTGCCCGGTTGTACCGCTTGGGGCCGATAAGCGTGGCCATGACCACGGAGAAGATCGCAAACCCTGCCCCGAGGGCGCCGAGCACGAGGATGGGCGCGTAGGCATTCACGCTCCTCGCTCCTTCCAGTCGTCCTTGACCGTTGGACCGCATCGGGCGAACCGGCTCCCCGCCTCACCAAGATCGTGCACATGTGAGGCAGTTCACAAGCCCGACTGCCCCGCATCCTATGCCCGCCGTCCTGTGATCTGCGACACGGGGTACGCCAACGTCTTTGTGATCTCCACCACCTGACGAACGATCATGAAGTCGGATGAGCGGTGATCTTCGTACACGAAGCGGCCGAGTGATCACGAGAGGTGACATTCACTGCCGTTCCCGCTGGTCAAAGGGGTGTCGCACTATCAAGCCACGGCGTCGCGCGCAAAATTGGCGATGGACACGATGGGGTGATAGAGGGATCTGCCCCACCCCGCGAGGACACCGGCCGGAACGGGGTCACCCGCGCGGGGGTTCCCATGGAACGAAGTGGACGCAGATCGACATAAGGGCCTTATCGCCCGAATCGCCCTTCTGGCGCCGCGAGTTCGGCGCGCGCGGCCCCTTCGCTCGCGCGGGGTGCTCGTATGCCCGTCGCGGCAAGACCATGCTGTGACCTGCGTCACTTCACAAAGGCCGTTACAGAAGCGGGCTTGGCCAAGTGTGTGAACGGGTGGTAGGCGACGGGCAATTCGGGCGTATTGCAGAAAACCCGTGATCAAGGCCGTGATCACCAGTGACCGTTTTGCCCGTTACGGCGTCAATAAAGGCCGCCGGAAAGCGGATTCACAGATTCCGGACGTAACTGTGTCGCAACACACGTTTCTTGATGGGACCCCGCGCGTCCTGATAGCGCTAGTACCCATGTCCCACACCGCTCACATACCCAGCCACCGGAAGCCCCGCCGAAACGCCTCGAAGACGGCGCTGCGGGCCGGAGTTGCCGGTGGCGTCCTCAGCACCATCGCGGTCGCGGGTGCCGCAGGTCCGGCCCAGGCCGAACCGGTGACCCAGACGATCGAGATGCCCACCATCACGGCGGGACTCTCCACCACCGTCGCGGCCTCCGCCGAGGCCACGCAGCAGGTCGCCCTGGACCTGGAGACGCAGGCGCACGAGGACGCTGCGGCCACCGACGCCGCCAAGGACGCCAAGAAGGCCAAGGCCGAGGCCGTCCGCAAGGCCGAGGCCAAGAAGAAGGCCGAGGCTGCCGCGAAGGCCAAGGCGGAGGCCGCCGAGCGCGCCTCCCGTACCGCCGCTCGCACCACGCTCCAGAAGACCACCGGCAGCTCGTCGTCCGGCTCCACCGCGGCCGCCGCCACGACCTCGTACTCCTCCAACGCCTCCGGCTCCGCGGCCGCCGTCGTCGCGTTCGCCCAGGCGCAGGTCGGCGACGCGTACGTGTCCGGCGGCACCGGCCCCAACTCGTGGGACTGCTCGGGCCTGGTCCAGGCCGCGTTCCGCTCGGTCAACGTCGACCTGCCGCGCGTCTCCCAGAGCCAGTCGACCGCCGGCACCCAGGTCTCGCTGAGCAACCTCCAGCCGGGCGACATCCTGTACTGGGGCAGCGCGGGCAGCGCGTACCACGTCGGGATCTACGTGGGCGGCGGCCAGTTCGTCGGCGCGCAGAACTCCTCCACCGGTGTCGTGCAGCGTCCGCTGGACTACGACATGCCGACCGGCGCGGTCCGCGTCCTCTGATTCCACCGTCCCGCGTTCACGGATTCACAAGCACGATCCGCACGTGAGGCACACGAAGGAGCCGTCACTCCCCCGCTCGGGAGTGACGGCTCCTTCGTTTGTGAACGGACGCTACGAGCGGGGCGCGACCTTCGCCAGCCCGTTGATGATGCGGTCCATCGCGTCGCCGCCCGTCGGGTCGGTGAGGTTGGCGAGCATCTTCAGCGTGAACTTCATCAGCAGCGGGTGCGTCAGGCCGCGCTGGGTGGCGACCTTCATGACCTTCGGGTTGCCGATCAGCTTCACGAAGGCGCGGCCCATCGTGTAGTAGCCGCCGTAGGTCTCCTTGAGCACCTTCGGGTAGTTGTTCAGCGCCAGTTCGCGCTGGGCGGGGGTCGCGCGGGCGTGCGCCTGGACGATGACGTCGGCCGCGATCTGGCCCGACTCCATGGCGTACGCGATGCCCTCGCCGTTGAACGGGTTGACCATGCCGCCCGCGTCACCGACCAGCAGCAGGCCCTTGGTGTAGTGCGGCTGGCGGTTGAAGGCCATCGGCAGGGCGGCGCCGCGGATCGGGATCGTCATGTTCTCCGGGGTGTAGCCCCAGTCCTCCGGCATGGACGCGCACCACGCCTTGAGGACCTCGCGCCAGTCCAGCTCCTTGAATGCCGACGAGGAGTTGAGGATGCCGAGGCCGACGTTGGAGGTGCCGTCGCCCATGCCGAAGATCCAGCCGTAGCCGGGCAGCAGCTTCTCCTGCGGGCCGCGCCGGTCCCACAGCTCCAGCCAGGACTCCAGGTAGTCGTCGTCGTGCCGGGGCGAGGTGAAGTACGTGCGCACCGCGACGCCCATCGGGCGGTCCTCGCGGCGGTGCAGGCCCATAGCGAGGGAGAGCCGGGTGGAGTTGCCGTCGGCGGCGACGACGAGCGGGGCGTGGAAGGTGACCGGGGTCTTCTCCTCGCCGAGCTTCGCGTGCACCCCGGTGATCCGGCCGGTGCGCTCGTCGGTGATCGGGGCGCCGACGTTGCACCGCTCGTACAGCCGGGCACCCGCCTTCTGCGCGTTCCGGGCCAGCTGCTCGTCGAAGTCGTCGCGCTTGCGGACGAGTCCGTAGTCCGGGTAGGAGGCAAGATCCGGCCAGTCCAGCTGGAGCCGGACGCCGCCGCCGATGATGCGCAGGCCCTTGTTGCGCAGCCAGCCCGCCTCCTCGGAGATGTCGATCCCCATGGAGACGAGCTGCTTGGTCGCGCGCGGGGTGAGGCCGTCGCCGCAGACCTTCTCGCGCGGGAACGCGGTCTTCTCCAGGAGCAGGACGTCGAGTCCGGCCTTGGCGAGGTAGTAGGCGGTCGTGGAGCCGGCTGGGCCCGCCCCGACGACGATGACGTCCGCGCTGTGTTCGGACAGGGGCTCGGTCACGGTCGGCTCTCCCGAAGACTCGAATTCGCGTGCCGCGCGGCACAGGTCCAAGGCAGTCTATGGGGGCCCGCCGGGCAACCCTCCGAAGGGCTGCCCCATGTCGATCGCGCCTGCCGCGCCTCACGTCGTGCGGCTGTGTGGGCGGTGCCCGTGCCCGGGGCGGGTCCGCGAAGTCCCGTCCGGCGTACGACGGGACTTCGCGGACCCGCCCTAATGGGCGCGGGGGCCGTCCGGCCCCGGGTAGTGGCCCTGGCCCGGCTGCGGACCGTACGGACCGGGGGCCGTGCCGGGCGGCGGGTTGTACGCGCCCGGCGTGGACGGCGGGGTGTACTGGCCGGGCACCGTGCCGTACGGGCCGGGCTGCGGACCGTACGGGGACGGGACGGCCGGGGTGCCGCCGCCGTTGCCCGTCATCCGCACCAGATACGGCGCGACGAGCACCGCGCCGCCCACCCACAGCAGCCCGAACAGCAGCGCGTCGGCGACGCTCGGGGCGAACTCCAGGTTGCCGGCGCCGGTGAACTCCGCGACGCTGCCGGTGTACTCCATGGACAGGCCGCTCATGCCGGTCAGTACCAGGTAGGCCACCAGGAACACCCCGCCGACGGTTACCTGTTCGCGCCGGTCGGCGGAGCGGCGGGCGGCGAGCACCCCCACGATGAGGGCGCTGACGAGGCCGGTGGCGAGGGCGCCGACGAGGGCCCAGTCGTTCGCCGCGTCGCTCAGCTCGCCGAGACCGAACGCGCCGTGGTCGGTGCCCGATCCGATCAGGTCCGCCCTGCCCCGCACGTCGTACTCCACCGAGCCGCCCCAGCTCACCGAGAGCACCATGAGCGCGATGTTGGGCAGAAGCGGAAGGGCGACCAGCATGGCCTCGCCGCTGACGCCGTCCTGGGCGGCGAACGTGATGTAGCCGACCAGGCCGCAGAGCAGCAGGACCGCTCCGAGCGCGCGGACTGCGGTCCCGCAGGCGCGTACGAGGCTCAGCGTGCCCGGACGCTGAGCCAGCCAGGCGGCGGCGACGTCTCGTTGCAGGACGGCGCCGGTGGTGACGAGCGAGAGGGCGAGGGCGCCGAGGGTCGCGAGGACCGGCGAGGAGTGGACCGAGAGGTCCTCGATCTCGGGCTGGGCGTACAGCCCGAGGACCAGGACGGCCGCGGCGGCGACGGCGCTGATGCGGACGGCCGCGTCGAGCCCGCCGCCCTGCCGGCGGACGGCCCGGGCGCCGATGATCAGCGCGCCGATCCACAGCACGGTGACGGTGAGCGGGATCAGGGAGAGGGACATCTGCCCCTGCCCGCCCGGGTCGAAGTCGCCGTAGGTGTCCCCGTAGTCCGAAGCGCCCCCGTACCCACCGCGGCCACCCGATGAGACGGCCGTGACGTCGAAGCCGCCGCCGAACGCCTGGAGCAGCATCGCGAGCGCGATCCGCAGCCGGTCGCTCCACCCGACGGCGGGGTCGTCGCCCTGCCCGTACGAGGGGATGGCGAGCGCCACCGCGAGGCCCACGATCAGTCCGGTCGGCCAGAGCGCGCCCTTGACCGAGCCGGCCCAGTCACCGCGCGCCACCCTGCCGAAGAACACCCCGAGGGGTGAAGGCCCGGCAGGCGCCGGCGCGTAACCGGGCGGCGGGGCGGCGGGCCGCGTCATGTACGCCGGCACCGCGGGCGGCTGCGGCGGACCGGCGGGCGGCGCACCGGGGGGCGGTGGCGCGGCGGGCTGCGGAGGCGCGGCGGCCGGGACCGCGGGGCGCTCGCGCCCGCATTTCTGGCAGAAGCGCGCCTCGTCCGGCGCCGGGGTTCCACAGAAGGGACAGTACGACGGCATGAGGGCTCCGCAGCGGGGACGGGGGCGAAACAAGACCGGTGACACACGGAGACGGTGAAGTCGCGTGCCGTATCAACGGACACATCTTCCCCGACCACCGGTTCCCGTCAACTCGGAATACGGGCCCCCGTTTTCACGCGCGCCCGGTCCCCGTCCCGCGGTCCGGCCGGGCCGTCAGCCGCGGATGCCCCGGTGCAGGGCCACCACGCCGCCGGTGAGGTTGCGCCAGGCGACCTCGGACCAGCCGGCGTTCTGCAGCTTCTTCGCCAGGCCGGCCTGGTCGGGCCAGGCGCGGATGGACTCGGCGAGGTAGACGTACGCGTCGGGGTTGGAGGACACCGCGCGGGCCACGGGGGGCAGGGCGCGCATCAGGTACTCGATGTAGACCGTGCGGAACGGGGTCCAGACGGGCTGGGAGAACTCGCAGATGACGACCCGGCCGCCCGGCTTGGTGACCCGGTACAGCTCGCGCAGCGCCGCGTCCGTGTCCTGGACGTTGCGCAGGCCGAAGGAGATGGTCACCGCGTCGAAGACCTCGTCGCGGAAGGGCAGCTTCGTGGCGTCGCCGGCGGTGAAGGGGAGCCAGGCGTTGCGCTTCTTGCCCTCGCGGAGCATGCCGATGGAGAAGTCGCACGGCACGACGTACGCGCCGGTCGCGGCGAACGGCAGCGAGGACGTCGCCGTGCCGGCCGCCAGGTCGAGGACCTTCTCGGCGGGCCGGGCGTTCACCGCCCTGGCGACCTCCTTGCGCCACAGCCGGTCCTGGCCGAGCGAGAGCACGTCGTTGGTGAGGTCGTAGTTCGCCGCCACGTCGTCGAACATCGAGGCGACTTCGTGCGGCTGCTTGTCCAGGGATGCTCGGGTCACGCACCCCATTCAAGCAGCCCGGTCCGCGCGGCCCCCCGGCGGACGCCCCCGGAAAACCCGCCTTCAACCTTTCCGGTCCGCCGGCACTCAGTACTGGGCGAGAGACCACCGGAGAGAACCGGAACGAAGAGGGAAGGGGGCAGATGTTCAGGAGAGCCAGCCGGGGCACCGACGGCTTCGAGGAATTCGCCCGCGCCGGTCAGCGCCGGCTCTACCGCACCGCGTACCTGCTCTGCGGGGACGCCGACGCCGCCCGGGATCTGACCCAGACGACGCTGGCGAAGCTGTTCCAGCACTGGCACCGGGTGCGGGCCGCCGACCATCCGGACGCGTACGCCAGGACCGTGCTCACCCGCACCTACATGGCCGAGCGTCGCAGGCGGCTGCGCGACCTCCTCGCCCACACGCCGATCGCCGCACCCGCGCCGGAGGTCGGCCCGGAGCTCACGGTCACGCTGCTGGCGGCGCTCGCCGAACTGCCGCCCCGGGCAAGGGCGATGGTCGTCCTGCGGTACTGGGAGGACCTGAGCGTGGAGACGGTCGCCGAGCTGCTGCGATGCAGCCCGTCCACCGTGAAGAGCCAGTGCTCGCGCTCGCTGGCCACCCTGCGCACCCGCCTGGGCGACGCGCGCCTCTACACCACCCGAAGCTGAGGAGATACGTCATGCATGTGTTCACGGACACCCCGCCCGGCGGCGAGCCCGGCCGGGACGACCGGGAGCCGCTGATCCGGGCCGCGATGGAGCGGGCGGCCGAGGACGCGCCGCCGCCGCCCGACCTGGTGCCCGTGGCCCTGGTCCGGGGCCGCCGACGCCGGGCCAGGTCCCGCGCGGCGATCGGGGCGGGGGTGGCGGCCGTAGCGGCGCTGGGGGTGCTCGGTGCGACGCTGCCGATGTGGGGCGGGGGTGCGGAGCCGGTACGGAGGGCGTCGGCCGCCTCGCAGATCACGCCGGACCCAGCCCCCCTGGACACCTCCGACCCGTGGCTCCGTTTTCCCGTGCACATCGAGCCGAGCCCCGGCGAGTCCTCCATGGCGGATCTGCCGGAGGACGAGCTGTCACGGCAGCGGGTGTTCCAGAACGAGGCGGCGGCGGTGCTCGAAGGGCTCCTGCCCAAGGCGTTCGCCCCGATCCGCCCGGTCGATCTCGATGTCAGCCTGTACCAGGGCGGGCCGGACGGCCCCGACTACCCCATCACGTTCTCGGTCCGCCCGAAGGCCGCGCCGGGAGCGGCCCACGCCGATCCCCCTTGCACGTCGGTCCTGGAGAAGCATCTCCGGTGCAGGGAGGCGACGCTGCCGAACGGCATCACGGTCCGGTCCGTCACCGCGTCGGGGGACGAGAAGGAGGGCAAAACGGTCACCGGCACCACCCTCACCTTCGAGCGCCGCCACAGCAGCGTGAGGCTGTCGGTCGGCGGTGACGACGAGGCCATGGTGTCGGCGCCGGTGACGACGGACCAACTGCTCGCCGTCGTCCAGGACGCGGCGTTCCTGGAGCTCGTCGACTACGCCGACGCCCACCCCATGGAGCCGAAGGAGCACGCGGTCCGTGGTGGCTGACACACGAACCGCCCGGCACGGCCGGGGCGGCCGGCGGCGCGCCCGCCGGGCCCGGCGTGGCCGGATACGAGTGCTCGCCGCCCTCGCCGTACCGGCGGCGCTGATCTGCGTCGTGGTGATCGTCGCGCCCCGCTGGGCGGGCGGGGACGAGTCGCGGGCGGCGACCGCGCGCACGCCGTCGCCCACGCCCTCCCCCAGGACCGCACGAAGCCCGAAGCCCTCGGCGAAACCCACGCCGAAGCCCACTCCGAAACCCACCCGGAAGCCCTCCGCGGAGTCCACCCGCGTCCCCGCCTCCGGCCCCGGCACCTTCACGACCGCCGCGGGGGACGGCCGGGAAGGGCGTTACGCCTACCGCGTCGAGGTCGAGGACGGTTCGGGCGTCGACCCGGACGAGGCCGCGGCCCGGATCGCCGGGATCCTCGCCGCACCGCGCGGCTGGGCGCAGGGCGGGGCGCGCTCGTTCCACCGGGTGGCGTCGGGGCCGGCGGGGCTGGTCGTGAAGATCGCCACCGCGGCCACCACCGACCGGATCTGCGGGCGGGGCGGCATGAACACCCACGGCGAGGTCAACTGCCGCGTCTACGAGACGGTAATGGTCAACCTGAAGCGCTGGCAGACCGGTTCGCCGGAATTCGACGGTCCGCTGGACGGCTACCGGGCGCTGATCATCAACCACGAGGTCGGCCACTGGCTCGGCCACGGCCACGAGACGTGCCCCGGCAAGGGCCGCCCCGCCCCCGCGATGATGCAGCAGATCTACGGCCTCAAGGGCTGCGTCGCCAACGCCTGGCCGTACGACGAAAAGGGGGCGTACCTGGGCGGACCGTCCGTGCCGTAACGATTCTTCGGACGGAATCGGCCCCACCTCATATGGATGTGGACTGAACCAATTCACCGGGGTACCGGTCCTACAGCAGGGGACGGAACCACCGAGGACTGGGGAGGGGCGCGGATGCCCGAATGGAAAGGGCGCCGGGGAGGCCGGGGAGAGCGCGGGCGCACCCGGCTGCTCGTGCCGGCCGTCGTACTGGTCGCCGTCGCGGCCGTCGCCGTCGTCGGACTCCGCTGGAAGGACGCGCACGAGCCCGCGCCCACGGCCGCCTTCACCGTGGCCCGTGCCGCCGCCACCGCGGCCGGGAACGCGGACGGGGACGCGAAGACGTACCGGGTCGAGGTGGAGGAGGGGTCCGGGCTCGACGCGGACAAGGCCGCCTCGGTCGTCGCCCGCATCCTGGCCGCGCCACGGGGCTGGTCGCACCGCGGGGAGCACACCTTCCGGCAGATCGCGACGAGCCCGGCCGGTCTTGTCATACGGATCGCGACCCCCGGGACCACCGACCGGATCTGCGGGCAGAGCGGCCTCGACACGCACGGCGAGGTCAACTGCCGGGTCGGCCCCGTCGTGATGGTCAACCTGAAGCGCTGGCAGACGGGTTCGCCCGAGTTCGACGGCCCGCTGGGTGAGTACCGGGCCCTGATCATCAACCACGAGGTCGGCCACTGGCTCGGCCACGGCCACGAGACGTGCCCCGGCAAGGGGCGCCCGGCGCCCGCGATGATGCAGCAGATCGACGGACTGAAGGGGTGCGTCGCCAACGCCTGGCCGTACGACGCCAAGGGCCACTACCTGGGCGGCCCCCCGGTGCCGTAGCCCCTGCCCCCCAACCCCGTCTACCGCCCCCGATACACCAGTCGCCCCGCCGCGATCGTCGCCACGCAGCTCGCCGCGCCCAACGCCAGCAGCGCGGCCTCGTCCGGCGCGTCGAAGGCGGCGAGGTCCGCACGGCCCCCGGTGGCGAGCGGGGCCGCCGTCGCGCCGGACACCGCACCCGCCCCGGCCAACGGGTCGAGCCCGGGTGGCCCGCCGCCGGGCGGGGATGTCGGCGCGACGACCGTCAGCCCGGAGCGGCGGACCGCCGTGAGCAGGGCGGACGATGCCCCGGAGGCGGCCGTCACCGCCGTGGTCCCGTGCCGGAGCATCCGGTGCAGCCCGCGCCGCACGCTCCCCGCCCGCCACGACTCCTCGGGCCCCAGCGCGTCGAGCGCTCCACCGGTCAGGGGCTCGGTGCCCAGCGCGTCCGCCTCGCGGGGGTCGGGGAAGTACCACTCCTCCAGCAGCCGGACCGCGTCGCGCTGGAGAAGGCCCGGGGTGAGGACGCCCGGCCACTGCCGGACGCGGGCTCCGGGGTGGGCGGCGGCGACCTCCTCGTACGGTCCGAACGCCGCGACCGAACCGTCCCGTACGGCCACCGCGCCGCCGGGCACGGGTGCGCGGCCGCCGCCCGGCAGCAGCAGGGCGGCGGCGTGAATCGTCAGCACGGAGCGATCAGTTGGCGTTGAGGAGCTTGAGCTCGGGGTGCGCGGTGCCGCCCTCGATCGCGACGGACGAGATGTGCGAGACGACGCGCTCGTCGACCGGGTCGTTCGCCGGGTCGTCGTGCACGACGAGGTGCTCGTACGTGGTGGCGCGCTGGGCCGGGACCCGGTCCGCCTTGCGGATCAGGTCGATGATCTCCAGCCGGTTGGAGCGGTGCTTGGCGCCGGCCGAGGAGACGACGTTCTCCTCCAGCATGATCGAGCCGAGGTCGTCCGCGCCGTAGTGCAGCGACAGCTGGCCGACCTCCTTGCCGGTGGTCAGCCAGGAGCCCTGGATGTGGGCGACGTTGTCCAGGAAGAGCCGGGCGATGGCGATCATCCGCAGGTACTCGAAGAGCGTCGCCTGCGTCTGCCCCTTCAGCTTGTTGTTCTCCGGCTGGTACGTGTACGGGATGAACGCCCGGAAGCCGCCGGTGCGGTCCTGCACGTCACGGATCATGCGCAGGTGCTCGATGCGCTCGGCGTTCGTCTCGCCGGTGCCCATCAGCATGGTGGAGGTGGACTCGACGCCGAGGCCGTGGGCGATCTCCATGATCTCCAGCCACCGCTCGCCGGACTCCTTGAGCGGGGCGATGGCCGTACGCGGCCGGGCCGGCAGCAGCTCGGCGCCGGCGCCCGCGAAGGAGTCGAGGCCGGCCGCGTGGATACGGCTGATGGCCTCCTCGGCGGAGACCTTGGAGATACGGGCCATGTGCTCGATCTCGGAGGCGCCGAGCGAGTGGATCACCAGCTGCGGGAACGCCTTCTTGATGGCCGAGAAGTGCTCCTCGTAGTACTCCACGCCGTAGTCCGGGTGGTGCCCGCCCTGGAACATGATCTGCGTGCCGCCCAGCTCGACGGTCTCCGCGCAGCGGCGCAGGATGTCGTCGAGGTCCCGGGACCAGCCCTTGGCGGTGTCCTTCGGCGCGGCGTAGAACGCGCAGAACTTGCACGCCGTGACGCACACGTTGGTGTAGTTGATGTTGCGCTCGATGATGTACGTCGCGATGTGCTCCGTACCGGCGTAACGGCGGCGGCGCACGGCGTCGGCCGCGGCACCCAGGGCGTGCAGCGGCGCCGAGCGGTAGAGGTCGAGCGCCTCCTCCGGGGTGATCCGGCCGCCTTCGGCGGCTCGGTCGAGGATGGGCTGAAGGTCGGCCTTCTCGGTCACCGGGCTGTCACCTTTCGGCGGTTTTTCAACGGATCTACGGACCGGTTCAGCGTACGCCAGGGGGCTCGGCGGTCAGCCGCCGGACCGGGTGAGCGTGCCGTACGGGAGTCCCGCGTCCTTCTCGTCGGAGCGGAAGCGCAGGGTGCCGTCGGCCGCCCGGGTGAAGTGGAGGTCGGAGGGCGTCGTGGTGCAGAAGCCGGCCGTGCTCGTCCGGTCCGGGTCGGCCCGTTCGCGCAGTCGCAGCTCCTGATCCGTCCCGGAGGTCAGCGTGGCGACGCTGTAGCAGTTGATCTCGACGCCGAGAGTGGAGACCGAGGTCGTCAGGCGGACCACGTCCGTGCCCTTGCGGCCCTTGGTGAACACCGCGGTGAGCGTGCCGTGCGGCGCGCCCGTGGTCTTCTCGGTGAGCGGACCCTTCCAGGTGCCGACGAACGCGTCGGGCAGCTCGGCCGCCCCGCCCGGGCTCGTCGGGGGGCTCTTCGAGGGGTCCTTCGTCGGGTTCCTCGTGGCCGAGCCCGTCGGCGGCGAGGGCTCGCGGGAGGTGGACGGGGTGTGCCCCACGTCCCCGTGCCCGACGTTGCCGCCGTCGCCGCCGGTGCCCGGCATCAGGTCCAGCAGGAACGCGCTGCCCACGGTCACCGCGGCCAGCGCCCCGGCCACCGCCAGCGCGACGGTGCAGCTCACGCGCCGCCGCCCCGCGCCCTCGCCGCCCGCCGTCGCCCCCAGGGTCAGGCTCCGCCCGCCGGTCCGCTGCCCCGGCAGGCCGTCGGCCCCGGCGGTCGGCGGATGCGGCGGGTCGACCGGCGGGCCGAAGGTACCCAGCGCGGGGCCCGGACCCGACACACCGAACGGGTCCGCCGCACCCGCCCCGGACGCGGGCTCGCCCGCCACCGCCCCCGCCCCGAAGGACGGGTTGCTGAACGGCACCGGCCCCGACTGCACCGGGGCCTCCTGCGGTTCCAGGTCCAGCAGGGCCACCGCCGACCGGCTCACCTCGCGCACCAGCGGTCCCGGCAGCCAGCCCGCCGCCACCGCGGCCGCCGCGCCGCCCGGCAGCAGCCGGCGGGCCAGCTCGTCCGGGGTCGGCCGCCGCTCCGGGTCCTTGGCCAGGCAGGCGGCGATGATGTCGCGCAGACCGCCCTCCAGCTCGCCCAGCTCCGGCTCCTCGTGGACCACCTTGTAGAGGAGGACCGCCGACGAGTCGCCGAGGAAGGGCGCGGAGCCGGTCGCCGCGTACGCCAGGACCGCGCCCAGCGAGAAGATGTCGACCGCGCCCGAGATGTCGGTGCCCCGGATCTGCTCCGGCGCCATGTAGCCCGGCGAGCCGACGGAGACCCCGGTGGAGGTGAGCGAGGCGGTCGCGTCGATGGCCCGGGCGATGCCGAAGTCGATCAGGCGGGGGCCGTCCAGGGCGAGCAGGACGTTGGACGGCTTCACGTCCCGGTGGATCAGGCCCCGCTCGTGCACCGCGGCCAGCGCCTCGCCGAGGCCGGCGCCCAGCACCCGTACCGCGTGCTCGGGCAGCGGGCCGTGCTCGGTGACGGCCGCGGAGAGCGGCGGGCCGGCCACGTAACCGGTGGCGATCCAGGGGACGGGGGCGTCCGGGTCGGCGTCCAGGACGGGGGCGGTCCACTGGGCGCCGATCCGGCGGGCCGCCTCGACCTCGCGCCGGAACCGGGCGCGGAACTGCTCGTCGAGCGCGAAGTGCGGGTGGACGACCTTGACGGCGACCGTACGGCCGCCGGCGCTGCGCCCGAGGTACACGCGGCCCATGCCGCCGGCCCCGAGCCTGCCGAGCAGCCGGTAGGCGCCGATGCTCAGCGGTTCCCCGGCTTCCAGCGGCTGCATATAAGGACTCCCCCTGTGAACCCGGCCGGACCTCCGACCGAAGCCTAGTTCGTGTCCGCGAAGTCTGATCCGGCCACGGGAGAAACCATCCGCCGATTTCGCCCCCAAGGGAACGAACGACGTCATTCACCGCGATAAAAGGCGTGAATGCGCCGGTTGCCGCCGAGCGCCCATTGCGGGAGGCGCGGGGGCGGATTGCGGGAGACATCGGGGGCGTACTCCCGATGCCTCCCGCAATCCGCCATTCATCGCATGTTCAACGAAATCGAAAATGCCATTCCCGTGCGGCGGGATGTTCTCATCCGCCGAGCAGCTCCACCTTCACGTCGGCCGGGAAGCCCGCCGCCTCGCCGGTGCGCCGGGCGAACTCCGCCACGCCCGCCAGCTGGTCCGGGCCGAAGCGGAAGTCGAGCGTCGTGAAGTAGCGCTCCAGCACCTCCGCGTCGAAGGCCTCCCAGCGCGCCGCCTGCTCGGCGACCTTGGTGACCTCCTCCAGGGACAGGTCGCGGGAGGCCAGGAACGCCTCGTGCACCTGCTTCACCGCGGTCGGCTCGGCGGCCAGGTAGTCCTTGCGCGCGGCCCAGACGGCGAAGACGAACGGCAGACCCGTCCACTCCTTCCACATCGCGCCCAGGTCGTGGACCTGGAGCCCGAGCCGGGGCGCGTCGTGCAGGTTGGCGCGCAGCGCCGCGTCACCGATGAGGACGGCGGCGTCCGCCTCCTGCATCATCAGGCCCAGGTCGGGCGGGCACGTGTAGTAGTCGGGGGTGACTCCGTACCGCTCGGCGAGCAGCAGGCGTGCCAGCCGTACGGAGGTGCGGGAGGTCGATCCGAGGGCGACGCGGGCCCGGTCCAGGTCCTCCAGAGGGCGCTGCGAGACGATCACGCACGACATGACGGGGCCGTCGCAGCCGACCGCGATGTCGGGGAAGGCGACCAGGTCGTCCGCGTTGCGCAGGAACTCGACGAGGGTGACGGGGGCGATGTCCAGCTCGCCCCTGACCAGTTGCTCGCTGAGCTTCTCCGGGGTGTCCTTCGACAGCTCCAGGTCGAGCAGGGTTCCGGTCCGTGCGAGCCCCCAGTAGAGGGGCAGGCAGTTGAGGAACTGGATGTGGCCGACGCGCGGCCGGGGGCGACGGTCGTCGACCGCGACGTTTGAAACGGTTGAATTGTCCACATCGCGAGGCTAGACCCGTCCCCGCCCGGCTGCCCCACCGGGGGCGGGCGGCTCACGGGAAGGCCCTCTCGGATGGCTCATCCGGGCGGCAATCAAACATCCGGGTGAAGTGATCTTTCCCTCTACCCTTCGGTACACCCTGCGTGCTAGGCTCGACGGCAAGTTGCAGTTTGGTTTCCCTTGCAGTACAGAGCCTGCGGAGCATGTAACCCCGCAGGCTTTTGTAGTTTTCAGACTTCATCGCAGGTTCTGGAGCAGGGCAACCCTTTGGCCCAAGGAGGGCTTATGGCTACCGGAACCGTCAAGTGGTTCAACGCTGAAAAGGGCTTCGGCTTCATCGCCCAGGACGGCGGCGGCCCGGATGTCTTCGTCCACTACTCCGCGATCAACGCGTCCGGGTTCCGCTCCCTCGAGGAGAACCAGGTCGTGAACTTCGACGTCACTCAGGGCCCCAAGGGCCCGCAGGCTGAGAACGTCACCCCGGCCTAGTTGCCCGGGTCGGCCGATCGCGGCCGGTAAGAGCAGTACCCAAGGAGCCCCGCTCCCCCGCACCGGCGGAGGAGCGGGGCTCCTGCCCGTGCGCGGACCCCTCCCGGTGCCGCTGCCCCGTTCCACAATCGTTGTCGAGGGCTTGTGCAGAGAGTCATCCGTTACTGACGGGCCGACCCTTCACAAGGCAGACTGTTGACGGCGGTATCAACGGTATGGAGCAATCCGGACAGCCTGTGGCCGATCCGGACACAGCGACCGTGCCGTGTGCTGTGTGCAGGCAGGACAGGAGGCAGCAATGGGCCGCGACGACGGGCCACGGGTACGAGTTCCGCAGCAGCGGGGCCCGGAGGACGAGGCCGTGCTGCACTTCTCCGTACTCGGTCCCGTACGGGTCGGGCGCGGCGGCGAACCGCTGCCGTCCGGATCCCCGCAGCAGCGCGCCCTGTTGTCGGCGCTCCTGCTGCGCGGCGGGCACACGGTGACGGCCGCCGAACTCATCGACGGCATCTGGGGCGACGAGCCGCCCTCGCAGGCGCTGGCCGCCGTACGCACCTACGCCTCCCGGCTGCGCAAGGTCCTCGGACCCGACACCCTGGTCAGCGACTCCGGCGGCTACGCGATGCGCACCGCTCCCGGCACGCTGGACCTGACCGTCGCTCAGGAGCTCGCGGCCGAGGCGGAGAAGGCCAGAGCCGGCGGCGACCGGAACGCGGCGCGGGCCCTCCTGAACAAGGCGCTCGGGCTCTGGGACGGCGAGGCGCTGGCCTCGGTGCCCGGCCCGTACGCGGATTACCAGCGCACCCGCCTGGAGGAGTGGCGGCTCCAGCTCACCGAGACCCGCCTCGACCTGGACCTGGAGGCGGGCTGCCACGCGGAGGCGGTCTCCGAACTGACCGCGCTCACCGCCGCGCACCCCCTGCGGGAGCGGCTGCGCGAGCTGCTGATGGTGGCCCTGTACCGCAGCGGCCGGCAGGCGGAGGCGCTCGCCGTCTACGCGGACACCAGACGGCTGCTCGCCGAGGAGCTGGGCGTCGACCCGCGCGCGGAGCTGGGCCGGCTCCAGCAGCGCATCCTGCGCGCCGACGAGGAGCTGGCCCGTCCGGCCGACGAGCCCGCCCAGCCGGCGGCACCGGTCCGCCCCGCGCAACTGCCCGCAACCGTGCCGGACTTCACGGGCCGGGACGCGTTCGTCCGTGAGCTGGGCGACCGGCTCGGCACGGCGGAGGGCTCCGTGATGGCCGTCTCCGCACTGGCCGGCATCGGCGGCGTCGGCAAGACGACCCTCGCCGTCCACGTCGCCCACCAGGCCCGCCGCCACTTCCCGGACGGCCAGCTCTACGTCGACCTCCAGGGCGCCGGAGCCCGCGCCGCCGAGCCGGAGACGGTCCTCGGTGCCTTCCTCCGGGCCCTCGGCACCGCGGACTCCGCCATACCGGACACCCTGGACGAGCGCGCCGCGCTCTACCGCTCCACGCTCGACGGCCGCCGGGTCCTGGTCCTCCTCGACAATGCCCACGACGCCGCCCAGATCCGCCCGTTGCTCCCGGGCACGGAGGGCTGCGCGGCGCTCGTCACCAGCCGGGTGCGGATGGTCGACCTGGCGGGCGCGCACCTCGTCGACCTCGACGTGATGTCCCCGGAGGAGGCGCTGCGGCTCTTCACCCGGATCGTCGGCGAGGAACGCATCACCTCCGAGCGCGAGGCCGCGCTCGACGTGGTCGCCGCGTGCGGGTTCCTGCCGTTGGCGATCCGGATCGCCGCCTCCCGTCTCGCCTCCCGCCGCACCTGGACGGTCTCCGTCCTGGCCGCCAAGCTCGCGGACGAACGCCGCCGCCTCGACGAACTCCAGGCGGGCGACCTCGCGGTCAAGGCCACCTTCGAACTCGGCTACGGCCAGCTGGAACCGCCCCAGGCCCGCGCCTTCCGCCTCCTCGGCCTCGCGGACGGCCCCGACATCTCCCTGGCCGCCGCGGCGGCCCTTCTCGACCTGGACCCGCACACCGCGGAGGACCTCCTGGAGGCGCTGGTCGACACGTCCCTGGTCGAGTCCGCCGCCCCGGGCCGCTACCGCTACCACGACCTGGTCCGCCTGTACGCCCGCTCCTGCGCGGAACGCGACGAACAGGCGCCCGGCGAGCGGGAGGAGGCGCTGTCGCGGCTGCTGGACTTCTACCTGGCGACGGCGGCGGGGGTGTACGCGCTGGAGCGGCCGGGGGAACGGGTCCTGGACCACTTCGAACCCACCGGCCGCCCCGGCCTGGCCTTCACCACGCCGACGGAAGCACTGGACTGGCTCTTCAGCGAGTCCAGCGGTGTCCTCGCGTGTGCCCGGCAGGCCGCCGCCAAGGACACGGTCGGCAAGGCCGCCGACCTTCTGATGGCCGCCGTCGACCTGGGTGAATCAGGTGCGAACTCCCGCCAGTTCACCCAGGCCGCGACGGCGGTCTCGGAAGCTGCTCGGGCGGCCGGGGCCGTCAGGGCGGAGGCGCGGGCGCGCACGATGCTGACGCATGTGCACAGCATTTCCGGCCGGTTCACCGACGCCAGGAGCGACGCTCTGCGAGCCCTGGAACTGGGCCTGGCCGCCGGGGACCCCGTCTCGTCGAGCCAGGCGCCCAATCAGCTCGGCATCATCGCCCTGTACGAGAACCGGCACGCCGACGCGGAGGCGCACTTCACCCAGGCCCTGGACGCCTTCCGGGCGGACGGCAACAAGTCGGGCGAGGCGTCCGCCCTGTGCAACATGTCCAGGGTGCACCTGGCCACGGACCGCAAGACGAGCGCGGTGAGCCTGGCACAGCAGGGCATCGCCCTCTACGAGGCGGACGGCAGGAAGCAGGCTCTCCGGCTGGCCAACGGAAGGTACGCGCTCGGCCTGGCGCTCACGGGCGCGGGTCAGACTTCCGAGGCGCGCCACGTACTCACCGAGGCTTTGACCGTGTTCCGCGAGAGCCGGCAGCGCTTCTGGCACGGCATGACCCTGTTCCGTCTGTCCGAGGTGGACCTCGCCGACGACCAGCACGCCCAAGCCGCCGCACTGGCCGAGCAGGCGCTCGCCGTTCTGCACGGCATCGGCGGGGAGTGGCGGCGCGCCAACGTACTCACGGTGCTGGGCCTCAGCCTCATGCCGCTCGGTCAGACCGATCGCGCGCAGGCGTGCTGGCGTGAGGCGCTGACCGTCTTCGAGGAACTCGGTTCGGCCGAGGCCGGCGACGTGCGTGTTCTGCTGGAGTCGACGCCGGTGTTCTGAGCCCTCCCGGCGCGTTCATCATTCGTTTATCGCGCCGGGCCACTCTCTCCTCATCGATCCGTCGCGTCGGGGGGCAGGCGGATCGGTGGGTGGCCCCACCACTAGGGTGAACGGCCCGGTGTGGCCGTCCGGCGATCCACGGGGGAACCGCCGGACGGTCACACCATCCACTGCATCCACGCTTCAGCTTTCAGGAGTTGACCTTCATGGCCGACAACAACGGCATCCTCAAGCCGACCGACGCCCACGCCTCCGGCGAGGAGCTGACGACGCAGGACGCCCACGCCTCCAGCGAGCCCCTCAAGCCGACCGACGCCCACGCCTCGGGCGAGGAGATCACCACGCTCGACGCCCACGCCTCGGCGCCGAAGCCCAACTAGTCCAACCGGAACGGGGGAACGGCCGCGGCGGTGCGGAGGGGAAGCCGCCGCGGCCGTTGCATGCCACCGGCGAGACCGCCGTGACCACGCGGAACACCCACGCCACCGTGGTGACCCCGGATGGCAACCCGCACGCCACCTGAGCCACCGCACACGGCGAGTGCCCGGGCTTGAACAGCTCGGGCACCCTCGGTGCTGCGGCGGGTCGCTCGGCGCTGAAGGCCCCGGGGCCGACCTCGCTGCGGATCTCCTCCGCCAGTTCCTCCGGCTGGGTGACGGTGTACTTCTTGGTTGCCATATCTGACACCGTGCCCGTCACCCTTTCAGCCGGGCCGCCTCATTCATCGCATGGGGTGATCACATCACCCCGGCGAGTGGCCACCCCGGGCTCAGTAGAGGACCGCCGCCGTGACGGCGCACTTCGCGACCCGGGCGACCTTGTCCGGGTGGTCCATCCGCACGGACACGGTCTTCGTCTCGCCGCGGGACGCATCCGCCGTCGCGCTGCCCGTGTCGACCACGACGCCGGACGCGTCGAGGAAGTTCACGTCGACGTTGTACGTGTGGCTGCCGCTCGCGTTCGCGGTGAGGCGGACCGTGGAGGCGGTGACGGCCTTGACCGCGCCCTTCGCGGGGGCGGCGCAGCGGAAGACGTACGCCTTCGGGGCGGCGGTGGCCGTGGGGGTCGGGGACGTACGAGTGCCCGAGGTGCCGCCCGACGTGCGGTTGTAGCGGTTGCCGGAGTCGGTGTCGTGGTACGTGCCGTTGCTCTTCTTGTCGTTGGAGCAACCGCCGCCGCTGCTGTGGCTGGAACGGCTCTTGCCGCTCCTGCTCTTGCTGCCGTGGCTGCCGGTGGAGAAGCCGGTGAGCGCGAGTACCACCGCGACCAGGACCACCGTCAGCTTGACGTGCTGCCGTTTCATCGAATCCGCCCCCGAGTGTGTGGTGTTCCGCCGTGGCCGGCCGGGTGGCCGGGCGACACGGCACCGTAACCCACAGCATGGCGCGGGTGACCGGCGGGCCGGTCATGGCCCTGTCACGGTCTCGTCCCCGTCTGGTGGCGGGGGCAACCCGTGCGGCGTAGCGTCGGAGCGAGAGCGCGTCCTGGAGGTACGGACATGATCCGCAACGTCCTCGGTGCGGTCCTCGCTCTCGCCGGAGCGGCGGCCGCCGTGCTGAGCCCCTTCCGTGACTGGTACGACGGCCGCCTCGGGCGGCATTACCGGCTGGGGGACCTCTTCAGCGGAACCGGTGTGGCCGGTACGCATTCCGGTGGCCTCTTCGGCTCGCTGTGGCTTCCGTTCCTGTGCGCGGCGCTGGTGACCGTGCTGGGCGTCCTGATGCGCTCCCGCGCGCTCGTCGCCCTGGCGGGCGTGGTCGTGCTCGGCTTCACGGTGCTGTGGATGGTCCGGGTGTTCCAGGTGACCGACAGCCTGGCCGTCACGGGCGACGGGTCGGGGCTGGGACCGGGCGTCGCGCTGGCCCTCGGCGGGGGTGCGCTGATCCTGGCGGGGGCCTGGGTGATGTCGGGCCGCCGCCGCGCCCCTCAGTACGACGCGCCGGGGTCGGGCGCGCCCGACACGTGGCCGCCTACGCGGGAGCCGGGGCCTTCGGTCCAGACGAGCCCGTGGCCGGAACCGGAGGGCGACGACCCTTACGTGGGGCCGCCCCCGGACTCCCCGGGGCCGCGCTCGGACCCCCCGGGGGCTCCCGGGACCCGTCCGCCCGGCGGACATCCCGGCCCGTCCGGCGATTGAGGACGGAACCCTTGCCCCGGTGGGCGGTGCAGCAGGGGTTCGGGCCCACCCGATGACCGGTTCCGTCCTCACACGCCGGACGGGCTGGGGCGGGCCGGACGGCTTAACGTCACGCCCGGGCGCGGGCCCCCGTACCGGTGCCCTTCAGCGCGTCCAGCGCGTACACGCAGCGGTCCTTGCTGCACGCGTACACCACACCGCCCCGGGCCACCGGCGTGCCGGTGATCTCGCCGCCCGTGGCGAGCTTCCAGCGGAGCTGGCCGCCCGCCGCGTCGAGGGTGTAGAGGACGTGGTCCGCGGAGCCGAAGTGGACGCGGCCGTCCGCGACGACGGGGGCGCCGACCACCTCGCCGCCCGCGGCGAACCGCCACTTCGGGGTGCCGGTGACCGCGTCGAGGGTGTAGAGCGCGCTGCCGCTGCCCACGTGGACGTTGCCCGCGACGACGAGCACCGGCTCAGCCGACTGGCGGGCCTCCGTGGCGATGCGCCAGCGGTCCTTGCCGGTCGCGGCGTCCAGGGCGTACACCGTGCCGAGGTAGTCCGCGAGGTAGACCCCGCCGCCGGTGACGGCCGGGCCGGGGGCGAAGGCGGGCGGGGAGAGGAAGACGGCCGGGCACTCGAAGTGCCAGCGGACGCGCCCGGAGGCGATGTCGACCGCGAGGACCCGCGTCCCGGCGGCGACGTACACGTAACCGTCCGGCGCGGGGGTCACCCGGACCGGGACGCCGCCGCAGGAGGCCGCGTCGCCGACGGGGTAGGACCAGCGCTCGGCGCCGGTGCGGGCGTCGAGGGCCTTGACGCGGGCGTCCTGCCAGACGTAGACCGTGCCGTCGTGGATGACCGGCCCGCCCTCCGGGGTCTCGAAGTCCGTCTGCGCGCCGGTGAGGTCCCACAGCTTCTCGCCGGTCGCGGCCTCCCATGCCTGGACGCCGCCGCCCCGGGTGGCGGTGACGACGGTGCCCCGGTCGGCCTTGAGCGCGTACACCCAGGCGTCCGTGCCGGTCCGCCACCGCTCGGCGCCGGTGGTGGCGTCCAGGGCGTAGAGGGAGGGGCCGTCGGATGCGTGGATGCGCCCGCCCTCGACGGCCATCGCCCAGGCGACGTCGCGGGTCTTGAACTGGCGCCGCCCGTTGCCGGTGTCCAGCGCGTGGACCTCGAAGGACGTGACGTAGAGCAGGTCGCCGACGACGACCGGGGTGCCCCACACGTCGTTGGACATGCGGAACCGCCAGGGCCGCCACCGTGCGGGCCCGGACTGCCCGCTGTCGGGGGCCTGGGCCGGGGCGGGCACGGGCGCGGGGGCGGTGCCCTGGACCCCCGCGGGCGGGCGGACCCAGCCGGTCGCGGGCCCGGCGTCGGCGGCGGCCGCCGAGGCGCGGACGGCCTGGGCGCGGGGCCCGGGCCCGATCGGCACCTGGGCGCCGGTGAGCCGGACCGGTCCCCCGGCGTCGGGCACGGGCGCGGCGGGCGCACCGCCCTGCCAGGACCCCTCCCAGTCCGTGCCCGGCGGCTGGTGGGGCGCGGTCGCCACGGACTCCTGGCGGGCCGGGGCGGGCCGGGACGGCGCCGGGTCGGCGGGTCGCGGCGGGGTCGCGGGCGGCGGAGCCGGACGGCCGCCGCCCCGGCGCCGCTCGATCATCTCGGTCGCGGCGGCCGGCAGCCAGGCGGAGGCCGTACCGCCGTCGTCGTCACCGCCGCCGGCGGCGAAGAGGTGCGGGGCGAGCTGGGCCTGCAGGTCCGCGGGGGTGGGCCGCATCGCGGGGTCCTTCTGCATGCAGGACTCGATCAGCGGCCGCAGGTCGTCCGGCAGGCCGGTGAGGTCGGGGCTCTCGCGCAGCAGCATGAACACGGTCTCGACCGGGTTGGCCCCCCGGTACGGGGCATGGCCGGTCGCGGCGAACGCGAGCGTCGAGCCGAGCGAGAAGATGTCGCTGGCCCCCGTCACGCTCCGCGAGTCCCGCGCCTGCTCCGGCGACATGTACGCCGGGGTGCCGACGGCCACGTTGGTCATGGTGAGCCGCGTGTTGGAGACGCCGGACGCGATGCCGAAGTCGATGACGCGGGGGCCGTCCTCCACGACGAGCACGTTGGACGGCTTCATGTCGCGGTGGACGAGCTGCGCCCCGTGGATGGACTGGAGGGCCTCCGCGATGCCCGCAGCCAGCCAGCGGACCGCCTGCGTCGGCATCGGCCCGCACTCGTTCACGATCTCTTCGAGCGAGGGGGCGGGTACGTACGCGGTGGCCAGCCAGGGCACGGCGGCGCGCGGGTCGGCGTCGACGACGGCGGCCGTGTAGAAGCCGCTGACGGCGCGTGCGGCCTCCACCTCGCGCGTGAAGCGCACCCGGAACAGCTGGTCCTCGGCCAGTTCCGTGCGGACGGTCTTGATCGCCACCCGGCGGCCCGACGCGGACCGGGCCAGATAGACCAGCCCCATGCCGCCGGCCCCGAGACGTCCCAGCACCTCGAAGGGGCCGATCCGCCTCGGGTCGTGCTGCGTCAGCTGCTCCACTACCTGCCACCTCCCCGTACGGGCCTCAGGTCACAGAGGCCCGCGAAAATCCCGCCGTGTGCAGCGTCTCATCAGTGGGCGCCGCCCGGCGGTGCGCACCCCGATTGTTCCTGGCCCGGGCCCCGGTTGCGAACCCGGGGGCGGATCGGGGTGTCCCGTGCCACACCTCCCGTATCAGGACACAGGCCCCTGAAGTACGGCGAACTCGGCACCCTGGTCGTCCTGGAGGACCGCCATCCTCCCGTACGGGATGTCCATCGGGGGTTCGGTGACCCGGCCGCCGAGCCGCCGCACGGTCCGCGCGGTGTCGTCGCAGTCGGCGACGTTGAAGTAGTTCAGGAAATGACTGGGCAGCTCGGCCGGGAACGCGTCGGTGATGACGCTGCGCCCGCCGACCGCGGTGTCGGGGCCGGGTTCGGTGCCGGGCGGGGACCACGTACGGAAGTCGACGCGGTGCTCGTCGGTGTCCGGGACGCGGGAGGGCGAGTCGTCGATGTCCGCGCTGCGGAAGCCGAAGACCTCCTCGTAGAAGGGGTCGACGCGGTCCTTGGCGCGGGTGTGGACCTCGGTCCAGCAGAAGGAGCCGGGTTCGTTCTGCTTCCGGAAGCCCGCGCGCTCGCCGGCCTGCCAGAGGCCGAAGACCGCGCCGGCCGGGTCGGCGGCCTGGGCGAGCACCCCGTCCCGGCCGGCCGAGACGGGTTCGGTGATCACCTGGCCGCCGGCCGCGCGGACGCGGGCGACGGACGCCTTGATGTCGTCGGTAGCGAAGTAGACGCCCCAGGCGGTCGGCATCCGGCCGTCCTTCTTCGCGGCCAGCGCGGCGACGAGCCTCCCGTCGCTGAGGGCATCGGCGCGGGAGCCGTTTGGCCGGAAGGTCCAGCCGAACAGCTCGCCGTAGAAGCGCTTGCCCGCCTCCAGGTCGGGGAGCTGCACATCCACCCAGCACGGTGCGGACTGCGCGAATGCGGCCATGGGCCCGGATCCTTCCGTCGTCGCGGTGACGCCCGTCACAGTCACGGTAGCTTCGTGATGCACGCGGCGCGTCCCGGAACGGCTCCCGATCCCCGGACGCCGACCCTCGGACCCCGAGCCCCGGGACCCCGACCCCGAACCCCGGGAAGCGAACACAGGTTCGAAAGTTATCCACCGAAGTTATCCACAGCCTGTTAATAACACTCATCACACTGTGGGCGACGCGGGCCCGGAGGGGGCCCGGACGGCTCCCGGGCGGGCCCCGTTCCCCATTTGCTTCGGCCGAATCGCGCTCCGATCACCCGTCGGTAAGCTGACGGCATGACAGGACAAGTACGCACCGTCGACGGCCGCGTGGCCGGTCGGCGCGGTCAGGCGACGCGGCAGAAGCTGCTCGACTGCCTCAGCGAGATGCTCAGCTCCTCGCCGTACCGGGACGTCAAAGTCATCGACGTCGCGCGCAAGGCGGGGACTTCACCAGCGACCTTCTACCAGTACTTCCCCGACGTCGAGGGTGCCGTCCTCGAACTCGCCGAGGACGTGGCGAAGGAGGGCTCCGGGATGACCGAACTGGTAGCCGGACGCTCCTGGGTCGGCAAGTCGGGCTGGCAGACCTCCGAACAACTCGTGGAGGGCTTCCTCGACTTCTGGCGCCGCAACGACGCGATCCTGCGGGTGATCGACCTCGGGGCGGCCGAGGGCGACAAGCGGTTCAACAAGATCCGCATGAAGATCCTCAACTCGGTCACCGGCTCCCTGACCGAGTCCGTGAAGGAGCTCCAGGCCAAGGGCAAGGTCGACAAGGACGTCAGCCCGGCCGCCGTGGCGGGCTCCCTGGTCGTCATGCTCGCCGGTGTCGCCTCGCACCAGAAGGGCTTCACGGCCTGGGGCGTCAAGCAGGCCGAACTCAAGCCGAATCTCGCCCAGTTGGTGCACCTCGGCATCACCGGCAAGAAGCCCGCGAAGTAGCGCGCATCCCCCGCTGGGGCGACGCGCGGTGATCTCCGGCGCCCCCAGGTCCTGTCTCACCGACGGCGGACCACGCCTGTGGTCCGCCGTCGGCGTATCCGGACCGGGGCGCGGCGTCGGCCGGGGCTTCGCGGCGTAGCGTCGGCCGTATGACCGACGCACTCGATCCCGCCGCCCGGCAGTCCTTCCTCGATCTGCTGCACGCACAGCGCGTCTGGGAGACCGATCTCCCCGCCTTCGGCCCGGAGGGCGCGCCGCCCACGCCGCACGCCCTGTTCTTCGCCTGGTTCGCCGAGGCCGTCGCGGCCGGACAGACCGAGCCGCACACCATGCACCTGGCCACCTCGGACGCCGACGGCCTGCCCGACGTACGGACGCTGATGCTGCACGACGTGGACGAGCGCGGCTGGCACTTCGCCACGCACTCCACCAGCGCGAAGGGCGGCCAGATCGCCGCCCGCCCGTACGCCGCACTCGGCTTCTACTGGCCGGCGCAGGGCCGCCAGGTCCGCGTCCGGGGCGGCGTCACCGCGTGCCCCACCGCCGAGAGCGCCGCCGACCTGCACGCCCGCTCGACGGGGGCCCTCGCCTCCGCCCTGGTCGGCCACCAGAGCGAGATCCTCGACTCGCCGGCCGACCTCGCCCGCGCCTCCGACGCCGCCTGGGACCGGGCGCGCGAGGAGCCGGACGCGGAGGTGGAGAGCTGGACGCGGTACGTGGTCGAGCCGCGCGAGGTGGAGTTCTTCCAGGGCGACGCCCGCCGCCGCCACGTCCGCCTGCGGTACCGCCGGACGGCGGACCCGGCGACGGGGGCGGGGGCGTGGGAGCGGGAGCGGCTGTGGCCGTGAGGGACGGGGCGGCTCGCGCAGCCCCTCAGCCGCCCACCCTGATCGCCCCCACCGGGCACGCCCGTACCGCCTCCGCCACCATCGGGCCCGGCTCGGCCTCCGGCAGGAGTTCGCTGAGGCCGTCGTCGTCCTGGGTGAAGACCTTCGGGGCGGCCAGGGCGCACTGCCCGGCCCCGACGCACACGTCCTTGTCGATGTCGATCCGCATGGCTCGCTCCTCCTTCACCAGGTCACCGGCAGTTCCAGCAGCCCCTGCACCGTGTCGCCCGGCTTGATCGGGACCTCCTCCGGCGCCACCGCCAGCCGCAGGCCCGGCAGGCGGCGGAAGAGGGCGGGCAGGGCGATCTCCAGTTCGGCGCGGGCGAGGTTCTGACCCAGGCACTGGTGGATGCCGAAGCCGAACGCCACGTGGTTGCGCGCCCCGCGCCCGAGGTCCAGCTCGTCCGGGGAGGCGAAGGCGGACGCGTCCCGGTTGATCACCGCGGTGGACAGCAGCACGCCCTCCCCCGCCCGCACCGTCTCCCCGCCGACCTCGATGTCCTCCACCGCCACCCGGGAGAGCCCGTCCGCGATGGACAGGTACCGCAGCAGCTCCTCCACGGCGGCCGGTACCGCGTCCGCGCCGCCACCGGTCAGCCGGGCCAGCTGGTCCGGGTGCCGGAGCAGCGTGAACGTACCGAGCGAGATCATGTTCGCGGTCGTCTCGTGGCCGGCCACGAGCAGGATCTCGGCCAGCCGGACCAGCTCCTCCCCGCCCACCGCCCCCGTCTCCAGGTGCTTGGCGATCAGCTCGTCCAGCAGCCCGTCCCCCGGTTCGCGCCGCTTGTGCGCGATCAGCTCGCGGAAGTACGCGTCCAGGTCCTCCCGGGCCGCGACCACGTCCGACGGCTCGGGCCCGCGCAGCAGCCGGCGCGAGCGGTCCTCGAAGAAGTCGTGGTCGGCGTACGGCACACCGAGCAGCGCGCAGATGACCATGGACGGCACCGGCAGTGCGAACGCGCCGACGAGTTCGGCCGGCGGCCCCTGCTCCACCATCGCGTCCAGCAGCCGGTCCACGGTCTCCTGGATGCGGGGCCGCAGCGCCGCCGTCCGGCGGACCGTGAAGCTCGGGATCAGCATCCGGCGCTGGGTGTTGTGCTCCGGGTCGTCGACCCCGAGCAGTTCCACGCGCCGCTGCTTGATCGCGGCCAGCCGGGGCGCGAACAGCGGGAAGTCCGGGTTCGAGCGGTCGGAGGACAGCCGGGGGTCGGCGAGCAGCGCCCGCGCCTCGGCGTGGCCGGTGACCAGCCAGACCGTACGGCCGTCGAAGAGGCGGACGCGGGACACCGACCGCTGCCCGCGGCTCGCGCTCGGGTAGCCGGCGGGCGGGTGGTAGGGACAGGTGCGGTCCTGCGGGAAGGCAACGGGGTCGGAGGCAATGGACTCGGAGGCAATGGACTCGGAGGCAATGGGCTCGGACTGGGTCTCTGTCATGACGGACCTCGCAGCGAGGGGGGTGGGTCCTGCCGATCACTCTCACTAGATGCCTCAGGCACCTACTTGGCCTAGGTCATGTTCGGCCATACCCGGTGAACGGAGCGAGAGCATCCACTTTCAGCCGCCGAGGAGCACCATGGAGACAGGCGAGGACTGGAGGGCACCCATGGCCAGAACCCGTAGCCGGTACGCCACCGACCGTGGCCTGACCACCCGCATGGTGACCACCATGTTCCTGATCGGGCTGCTGTACGTGGTGCTGGTCGGCGTGCTCCTGGCCGTGCTGCGCGGGTCCTGGCCGATCATCCTGGTCCTGACCGGCGGCATGTTCGTCGCCCAGTTCTGGTTCAGTGACCGGATCGCGGCGTTCAGCATGGGCGCCCGGGAGGTCTCCCCCGCCGAGGCGCCCGAACTGCACGGCGCGATCGACCGGATCTGCGCTCTTGCCGACATGCCGAAACCACGCGTGGCCGTCGCGGAGAGCGATGTGCCGAACGCCTTCGCGACCGGGCGCAGCCAGAAGTCCTCGCTGGTCTGCGCCACGACGGGGCTGCTGCGCAGACTGGAGCCGGAGGAGCTGGAGGGGGTCCTCGCGCACGAGATGTCGCACGTGGCGCACCGCGACGTCGCCGTGATGACGATCGCCTCGTTCCTCGGCGTGCTGGCCGGGATCATCACCCGGGTGGCGCTGTGGGGCGGCTTCGCCCGCAACAGCCGCGGCAATGACCCCTCGGGGATCATCATCATGCTGATCCCGCTGGTCAGCGCGGTCGTCTACGCGCTGAGCTTCCTGCTCACCCGGCTGCTCTCCCGCTACCGCGAGCTGTCCGCCGACCGCACGGCCGCCCTGCTGACCGGCCGCCCCTCGGCCCTGGCGTCCGCCCTCACCAAGGTGAGCGGCCAGATGGCCCGGATTCCGACGGAGGACCTGCGGAAGGCGGAGCCGTACAACGCCTTCTACTTCGTCCCGGCCTTCGCCTCGAAGGAGAGCATCGGCCGGCTGCTCTCCACCCACCCGACGCTCGAGCAGCGCCTCGACCAGCTGGCCCGCATCTCGGCGGACCTGTCCCGCCCGTGAATCCTCGTGGAGGAGCCCGTCCGTAAGGAGTCCCCGTGGGCCTGCTCGACACGATCCTGGGCCGCAGCAAGCCGGTCCGCCCCGACCTCGACCAGCTCTTCGCCGTCCCGTCCGCCGCGCTGACCCTCCAGGCGGCGACGGGCCTCACGCCGACGGGTCTGGGATCGGTGTGCTTCGCGGGCGTGGAGGGCTCCGCCTTCGCCCGCGTCCAGCAGGACGTACGCGAACTGCTCGACGCGGACACGGTGCGCGGCGGCGTCCCGGTGGAGTTCAGCCGGGACGCGTACGGCTACACCTGGCTGCTGGCCCGGCAGGCGCCCGAGGACACGGCGGCCCTGGTCAACGACCTGCACGCGGTGAACACCCTGCTGCAGGACGGCGGCTTCGGCCCGCAGCTGCTGTGCTCGCTCGTCGGCTTCCGGGACGGGCGGGGGCGGGCGCTGGCGCTGGTGTACCTGTACAAGCGCGGCACGTTCTACCCATTCGCCCCGGTCCCGGGTGGCCCCGGGAAACGCGACAACCAGCTGGAGCTGGAGGTCCGGGCCGCCCTGGGGGACGACCTGCGCGTGGAGCAGGACCTGTCGCGGTGGTTCCCGGTGTGGGGGGCGCCGGGGCTGTGACGCGTCACCGGGGGCGGAACAGCTCGTCGTCGTGGTCCGGGAAGATGCGCGGCATGTCCTGCCGGAAGCCGGTGACCTCCGCGCTGTCCTCGTAGCCCCGGCACAGGGTCTTGGGCCAGTACCAGTAGCCGCGCGAGGCGATGAGGAGGTCCACGTACTCGGTGAAGGTGCGGCCGGTGGGGGCCAGCTCCTCGCCGAAGTAGTGGTAGCTCACCGTCTCGGCGAAGGTGCCGTCCTCTCCCCGTTCGAAGGCCGCGCACGCCTCCGGGGTGAAGAAGTCGAAGGGCACCACCGGGCGGAACTCCTGCTCGCCGCCCGGGAACCAGGTGATCCCGCTCCAGTCCCCGAGCACCCGGTCCAGCGGCAGGATGTCGGCCACACCGCGGTTCGCCCCGTCGCCCTCGGTAGAGCGCCACTCCAGCGTGAAGGACCCCACCTCGCGGTAGAACTCCTCCACCCCGGCGGGGAGCCCCTCCGCGAGCTCGCCGATACGGTCCGGAGGGAGGGGGTCGGTCAGTTCGTGTTTCAGCAGCTCGACGCGGGGATTCTCCCGGAGTTCGGCCACCAGCGCGTCGAGTCGGTGCCTTGCGTTGCTCATGTGTGTGTCGCCCGTCGCCTGTCGGTTCCACCGGTCGGAGTGCCTACATGTTGTTGTTCTCGATCTCCCATGAGTCCCAGCCCACTTCCTTGCCCTTGGCGTCGTACAGGGTGTATTCGGCGGAGATCTTCCAGGGGAGACCGACGGAGTAGATGTTGTCGAAGTCGAGGGCTTCCTGCGACCCCGGCGTCATCTTCATATCGGCCGATGTGGGGTGCTTGCTGAAGTCCGCCGTCACGTGGTAGCGGGCGGTGTAACCCTGCTGGAGGATGGCCGCCTTGAGCTTCTTCTCGACCTTGGCGTGGTGCTGGCTGTTGGCCTGCCTGACCAGCGGAGTCAGGTTTTCCAGATGCTTGCCCGAGCCGCCCAGATTGTGGTTCAGCAGGTGCCCCTGGACCATGTAGTTCTTGAACCAGTCACCGATCGGGGTGCCGCTCGGCGGCCACCAGGCGGGCTGCACCTGGGGCGCCTCGCCCGTCCCCAGGGCGCCCGCGAAGAGCTCGCCCTCCATCTTGACGCCCACCTTGCCCGCCGTGCCGTTGACGGTCACGGTGAGCGCCCCCTGCGGGTAGTCGACGCGCTGGTTGTACCCCGTGAGCTTGACGCGCTGCACGACCGCCTGGTGCCCGGGCCGGCCGGGGGCCGCCGCGAGCTCTTCCCGCTGTACGGGGGCGGGGCCCCGCATGACCCGGGTCGCGTTCGCCTCCGCCGCCCGCTCGAACCGGTCGGACGGGTCCGATACGCGCAGTCCCGAGCCGTTGTCCGTACCGGCGACCGGCCCCCGGCGCTGCTGGATGACGTGCGTCAGCTCATGGGCGAGCGTGTGCTTGTCGGCCCCGCCGTCGCCGATGACGACATGGTGCCCGGAGGTGTAGGCACGGGCCCCTACCTCGGCGGCCGATGCCCTGGCGGCGGCGTCGGTGTGAATGCGTACGTCGGAGAAGTCCGCCCCGAGCCGGGACTCCATCTCACTGCGCACGGCGCTGTCCAGCGGCCGGCCACCCGAGCGCAGCACGTCCGTGACCGCCGAGCGCTGCACCGCGTGCTCCGCCTCGTCGCCGCAGTGCGGGTGCCCGGCGGCCCGCAGCATCTGGACGACGGCCGCGTTCCCCAGGCTGCCCTGGAGGGCGAGGAGTTCGGTGGCGGGCACACCGGCGGCGGCGCCGGGCCTACGGGCCGCCGCGTGCCCCCCTCGATCCGCGCCGGTCTTCTCAGCGCCGTCCTGGCCGCGCATGGGGCCCTCTTCCTGCCGGAGGTATGACCCCTCCTGCATACCCCGGCACGTGCACCCGGTTCCAGGTCCCCCGGGGCAGAGTTGACTGGCCCGGGAGCGCAGCCGCCGGGGCCGGCCCGCACCTGTCGCGGCTCAGAGGGCGAGGACGTGCCGCAGAGCCGTGGCGACCTTCACCATCGTCTGGTTCGAGAGCGCGCCGAGGTCTCCTATGATCTCGTCCCTGTACATGGGGCCCAGATCGTCGCAGAGCACGCGCCCCACGAGTGGTTCACCGGCCTCCAGCTCGACGATGCTCGCCAGCGGAGGCTTCACCGACGTAGTGATGCGCACGACCAGGACGTCGTTGAGCGCCCGGTTGCGCGCGTTGTTCGAGACCACGAGCCAGGGTTTGGGACCTGCGCCGAGGTCGGCGCGGTACACGCGTCCACGGATGGGAACGATCTCGCTCATTCACCGGTCCCGACTCGGCTCCGCCGACGGGCCCCGCGAGCCCGTACAGCTGCCTCGTACGCCCGGTCCTCCTCGTCGTGGGCCGCCGCGAGAGCGGCGTAGCCGTTCTCCATGGCCTTCTCCTCCACCGCGTGACAGCCGGCGTGCAGCAGCGCACGAAGCACTTCGGCTTCGGACGTGTCGCCGTCCACTCTTATGCCCGTCACCTGCCACAGGGCCTGGTTCTCCGGAGTGCCGTGGAGCCGGAAACGCCGTATCGCGTCTTCGAGCGGCGTGTCCAGAGGGACGCTTTTACGAACCACAGCAGCCATGCATCACAGGATGCAGCAGATAGTGCTGCACGTCAAAGGCCGAAATGGCGGCGAGGGCCGACGCAAGGGCGCTCGAACCGAACGGGCCGACGCCCTCGGACCGTTTCTCGTCGTCCGGACGGGCCAGCTCCTCGTCGCGACGCACCCGCGTCAGCGTAGTGAGGAGCCCGTTCCGCGCCCGGCAGCCACTCGGGACGCCATCGGCCATACGGGGGCTGTCGGGACCGGGGCCCGTATTGCGTGGCGGCACCGGCCGGACCGTGCGCTACAGGTGGGGGCCGGAAGCGGTCGAGGACGCCCGGGGCGGGCATCAGGAGGTACGGAATGGCCGGCGTGCTTCACAACACCGGTGACACCCCGGACGCCCGGACGGCGCAGGCGGCCGTCTCCACCGGGCGGCTCCCGACCGCCGAGGCCGTACGGACGACGCTGGACGGCGTACGCCGCCGGTTCCAGGAGGACCGTGAGGGGCAGGTCCCCGACTACATCCCGGAACTCGCCGAGGTCGACCCCGAGCTGTTCGGCATCGCCGTCGCCCACGTGAGCGGCAACGTCTACGCGGTCGGCGACGCGGAACACCCGTTCTCGATCCAGTCCGTCTCCAAGCCGTTCGTCTTCGCCCTGGTCAACCAGGAACTCGGGCGCGACACCGTCCGCACCCGGATCGGGGTCAACAGCACGGGCCTTCCGTTCAACTCGGTCCTGGCCGTCGAGCTCAACCACGGCAGCCCGATGAACCCCATGGTCAACGCGGGCGCCCTCGCCACCACGGCCCTGGTCCCGGGCGAATCGCCCGACGAGCGCTGGGAGTTCGTCCGCCGGGGCCTCTCCCGCTTCGCCGGCCGCGAACTGCACGTGGACGAGCGGGTGTACGCCTCCGAGGCCGGCACCAACCAGCGCAACGAGTCGATCGCCCGCCTGCTGGACAGCTACGACGCCCTCGCCGGGGACCCCGTCGCCACCACCGACCTCTACACCCGCCAGTGCTCCCTGACCGTCTCCGCCCGCGACCTCGCGGTCATGGGCGCGACCCTCGCCAACGGCGGCGTCTGCCCCCTCACGGGCGAGCAGGTCGTGGCCGCCGGAGTCTGCCGCGACACCCTCTCCGCGCTGGCCACGGCGGGCCTGTACGAGCGCAGCGGCGACTGGCTGTACGAGGTGGGCGTGCCGGGCAAGAGCGGGGTCTCCGGCGGCATCATCACCGTCGCCCCCGGCAAGGGCGGGCTCGGCGTGTTCTCACCCCGCCTGGACGAGGCGGGCAACAGCGTGCGGGGGCAGCGCGTCGCCCACTTCCTGTCCGCGGCGCTCGGCATGGACCTGTTCGCCTCGACGGCCCATGGCACCCCCGCCCAGTGATCAGTGCGCGGTCGCGTGGCCCAGAAAGGCGGTCCAGGCGGCGGGGTCGACGGCGAAGGTCGGCCCGTCGGTGACCTTGCTGTCGCGGACGTGGACGGAGTGGGGGCATGCTCCGACGTTCTCGAAGCCGCCGGGGCCAAGGCTCTCGTTCTGACCGGAGCCACCGGATACAGCGATCAGGCCGCTGCCCAGCGGATGGTCGCCCTCCGGCTCGTCCACGGCGAGACCGGGCTGACCGCAGCTGACCTGCTTGAACCTGTCAGATAGGTGAGTGCCGACGCGCCTGCCTCTAGGTCCGCTTGAAGTACTCGATCTCGCCCAGGGCGATCGGGTGGCCGTTGGCCCGGCCCGCCGCCTCGCGGATCGTGAAGCGGATCGACACGACGTCGCTGATGCCAGTGCGCAGGGTCTGCTCGCCCGGCTTGTCGGCGAGGGTCATCGTCTTCTCGTGGGTCTTGCCGTCCTTCGTCGTGATGGTCAGGTCCGCCCGGGTCGGCCGCGCGCCCTTCTGGAAGACCTCCGGCTTTGTCGAGATGCCCGTGTGGACCGTGATGCCGACCAGTCGGAACGGGTCCTTGAACTTCGCGGTCAGCGCGTCGCCCACCTTCGGGGCGCCCCAGTACGAGTTCGTCACGCCGTCCGTCGCCGCCTTGGCCGGGTGGTCGGGGGCGGACGCGGTCGCGGAGACGTGGGCCGGGGAGACCTCGCCCGTGCCGCCGAGCTTGTCGCGTACGTCCTCCACGACGAAGCGCCCGGCCGGGATCAGCAGGAAGCCCGCGACGAGGAGACCCACGATCACCAGGGCTGTCAGGCTGCCGCGCAGCAGCCGCCCCGAGCCCGCGCGGACGCGGTGGTTGAAGGGCCAGCGGGTGCGCCACCAGGGCAGTTTCGCCGCCTGGGCCTGCGGCTTCAAGGGCTTGGCGCAGTTGCGGCAGAACGTGCGGCCCGGCCGGTTGTTCGTCCCGCAGGAGGGGCAGGGCTCGCCGTCCGGTTCGTCGTCCACCGTCGCCGTACGGACCGTGGGGCGCGCGGCTGTCGGCATGCCGGGCAGGACGGCCCCTACGGGCTCCTCCGCCGGTTCCGGCTCCGGCGGCTTCGGCCGGCTCGGCTGTACGGGGGCGGGCGCGGGGCTCCGTGGGGCGGGGGCCGGTCGGGGCTCCGGCTCGGGGTCCGGCTCCGGGGTCGGTTCCGGTGCTCGGGTCGGCTCCGGGGCGGGCGCGGCGGGGCTCGGAGCCGTGCGCCGTTCCGGTTCCGGGGCGGGCGCGGGGGCCGGTTCCGGCGCGACCGGCTCCGGGGCGGGCCGCCGGGACGACCACCCCAGGTACGTACCGCAGCTCCCGCAGAAGTCCTCGTCCTCCGCGTTCGCGGCGCCGCAGGCGGGGCACGGGCGGGTCATGTCGGGCTCCCTGTGGTGTCGGCCGGGGTGCCCGGCAGGATCTCCACCCGGGCGGTCAGGTGCGCCGGGCAGGAGGCGCGGACGACCGCCAGGACGCGGGTGGCGTCCAGCGGGCGGCCGGGGGCGGGCCGGATCCGTACCAGCAACTCGCCCGTCGGGGCGGGCGGCAGGGCGGAGTCCGGTTCCGAGGACCATGTGACGCCGCCGCCGTCCTGGATCTCCGCCTCGGCGCCGAAGCAGAGGCGCAGGAGGTCCGTGAGGCCCCCGCGGGTGCCCCGGCGGCGGTGGAGTTCGGCGGCGCGGGCGATGGTGGCGCGGCGGCGGTCCTCCGGCCAGGCCGGGTCGATGCCCGCGTCGACCCAGGAGGACAGCCAGGGCAGGAAGTCCGGCGGGGTGAGCGCGGGGTCGAAGTAGGCGGGGAGGTTGTCGAGCGTGGACAGGACCGGGGCGAGGACCGTGTCCAGGCCCGCCGTGAAACGCTGGGCGAAGTCGTCGTCCGCGTACATGGCGGGCAGCAGCGCGCCGATCGGGTAGCGGCTGGGGAGTCCGGGGACGGCGGCCCTCGTCATGAGCGCTCCCCGGACGCGGTGACCGCGATCTGGTGCTGGTGGGAGAAGACCAGCGCGTTCGGGGCGACGTCGACGCGGTCCACCGCGCCGCCGCGCCGCCCGGTGAGGGGGTCGGCGGGAAACAGGCGGACCTCCTCGACCAGGCGGACGCCGGGCACGGACTGGAGGACGGCGAAGACCTCCCCGTACTGCACGGGCCTGCCGAACGGCCAGCCGGTGCCGTCCGCGCCGCCCCGGAGCGGGTCGATGTGGCGGAACAGGGCGTCGAGCGCGGCGGCTCGGACGGCGTCCGTGTCGCCCTCGTCGGCGACGAGCCCGGCGACGACGGTGACGCCCTGGTAGGAGGGGGGTTCGACGACCAGGCGGGTGCCGACGAGGCGTCGTTCGTCGAGCCGGCCCGCGACCGCCGCGAGCACGGAGTCCGGCGGGATCAGCTGCTCGAAGCGGAGCCTGCCGCCCTCGTCGGGGACCGCGTCGGGCACGACCAGGACGCGGACCGCGCCGCCCTCGCCGGGGGCGGCGGGCAGGCAGCGGACGCGGCGCAGCGAGGGCGCGGCCTCGCGGGCGATGGCCTCGTGGTCCTCGGCGGTGACGGCCCTCTCCTGGACGCGGAGGATCTGCGGCGCGCGCAGCTTCGCGTTCTCGACGGTCTCGCCGTCCACCCCGCCGCGCGCCGCCTCGCGGTTGGCGACGCCCGCCACGTACGGGACGGAACTGCGCAGGACGCGGATCGCGCCGCGAGCCACGTTGCCGGCCGCGCCGCCGCCCGTGCGGTAGCGGGTGAGGCGGATGTGGGCGCCCTTCGGGGGCACCGCCCCGTACGCCCGCATGGTGCCGTCGGCCTCGCGGACCTCGGGCGGGAAGGCGAACCGGCCCGCGACGGGGTCGACCTGGACGTGCCGGTCGGCCGGACCGGAGGCGGCGAAGTGGTCGACCGGGGTCCAGGTCTGCCAGCCGCCGTCCGAGGACACCTCGACGAGCGGGGGTTCGCCGTCGAGCAGGACCGGGGTCCGGGGCACGGCGAAGGTCTGGCCGGCGACGCCCTCGGAGGTGCCGAGCGGGACATCGAGGACGGTCTCCGCGTGTTCGACGCCGGCCGTGCCGCCGACGGTGAAGACCTCCGCCTCGCGGATCGTCGGGGACTCGGAGTAGAAGGGCTGGCCGGGCACCACGTCGGTGACCCGGCAGCGCAGCCAGCCGGCGCGGGTGCCGGCGGTGACGGACTCGGTGTGCCCGGCCGGCACGAACACCGTGACCTCACCGGGCTTGTTGAGGCCGCCGGTGGAGTCGGTGCCGGTGGCGCAGGGCGCCCAGCGGGCGCCGTCCCACGCCTCCCAGACCAGCGGCGGCTGCCGGGGGTCGACGCCGACGCCCTCCACCCGGCTGTCCAGGCGTACGGCCACGATGCAGCGGGGCACCGCGGTCGGCAGGCCGAACAGCAGGGCGTCGCCGGGCTGGGGGCGGGACTGGAAGCAGGGGATGTCCTGGCCGTCGGCGAGCGGTCCGGTGCGGTCGGTCTGGTCCCCGGCCGCCGGGACGGTGACCAGGCGGACCAGGGAGCTCGGCACGATCGCCAGGTCCTCGTCGGTTGAGAAGACGACCGCGTCCTCGGTCTCGCCGCGCGCGGTCGCCACCTCCGTACCGGCGGGCAGCCGCACGGTGTCGGGCTGCGGGGCCGACAGCCAGAAGTCGACGTCGGCGCGGGCGGCCGTCGGCGGGAACAGCCGCACGCCGAGCAGGTCCAGGAAGGCGTGGTAGTTGCGGTCGGGCACCCGGTTCAGCCGGTAGAGCAGCTGGTCGACCATGTACGCGAACGTCTCGATCAGGGTCACCCCGGGGTCCGACACGTTGTGGTCGGTCCACTCGGGCGTGCGCTGCTGGACGTACCGCTTGGCCTCGTCGACCAGTTGCTGGAAACGGCGGTCGTCCAGGTTGGGCGGGGGCAGGGACATCAGCGGGCTCCCGCCTCGGGGATCGTGTAGAAGGGGAAGACGAGATTGCGCAGGTCGTTGGTGGACCGCACGGTGTAGTGCACGTCGATGTAGAGGGTGCCCTCCTCGACGGTGTCGAACGCGACGACCACGTCCCGGACCTCGATGCGCGGCTCCCAGCGCTCCAGGGAGCTGCGCACCTCGTGGGCGATGCGCCCGGCGGTGGCGCCGTCGCCGGGGGCGAAGACGTACTCGTGGATGCCGCAGCCGAACTCGGGGCGCATGGGCCGTTCGCCGGGCGCGGTGCCGAGGACCAGGCCGATGGCCTCCTCGATCTCCTGCTCGCGCTCGACCATGCCGATGCCGCCGGTCGCGCCGACGCGAAGCGGGAAGCCCCAGCCCCGGCCGATGAAGCCGTGCTCGCTCATATCGGGCCCCCGATCAGGACGTTGGGCGCCCCCATGACGATCTTCGCGCCGCAGGTGGTGGTGTCGCCCATGCGGGCGGCGGGCAGCCCGCCGATGAGGACCGCGGCGCCGACGGCCGCCGCCGGGTTCGGCATGATCACGTTCCCCGGGCCGAGCAGGGCGTGCGGCGGCACGACGCAGACGTGCAGGCTTCCGGTGACGGCGGCCGGCTTGCCGCCGATCAGCACGGTGGCGACGGCCACCGCGCCCGGGGGCGGGGTGCCGATGACGCCTCCGTGGACGGTGGGGTCGCCCGTACGGGCTGCCTGGGGCATGACTGGTCTTCTCCTAGGTGGGGCGCGTCAGTTGATGCGGACGAGTGCGGCCTTCAGGACGGCGAGCAGGCCGCCGTCGACGGTGACGCCGGTCTTGCCGCTGACCGTCACCTGCTTGCCCTTCAGATGGATGTCCCCGACGCCCGCGTCGAGCGTGATCCCGGTGCGGCCGAGCGACAGGGAGCTGAGGACCCGGGAGGTGCCCCGGGCGTACACCTTGAGCGCGATCTCGCCGCGCCGCTCGTCGAGCATGATCTCCAGCTGCTCGTCGCCGGTGGCCAGCCGCACCCCGGACGGGCCGCGCGGGGTGTCGAGCAGCTCGATCCGGTTGCCCGAACGGGACACCAGGGAACGGCGGTTGACCTTGCCGCTGGTCGGGTCGACGAGCGGGACGTCGTGCGGGGACGGCTTGTCGACACCGTTGTAGAGCCCGCCGAGCACGTACGGACTGTCGATCAGCCCCTGTTCGAAACCGACCAGCACCTCGTCGTTGACCTCGGGGCTGAACACCCCTCCGCCGCCCTGGCCGCCCCACTGGACCGTACGGACCCAGTCGGTGACGTACGTGTCGTCGAGCCAGGGGAACTTCAGCTTCACCGAGCCGCGTTCCTTGCCCCGGCCCTCGCGGATGTCGGTGACCACGCCGATCGCGAGGCCCGGCATCCGGGGGCCCGGCACGGGTGCGCCCTGCCCTCCGGTGAGGCCGGTCAGCGAGCGGTCCGGGTCGGTGCTGACCAGGACGGTCGTGCGGTAGCCGTCTTGCGGGTCCAGGGTGTGGTGGGCGGCGGTCGCGGTGTAGCGGCCGGCGAACGCGGGGCCGACGTTGCCGAGAGCGACCGGTTCGCCGGCCCGCAGCTTCGGGTTGCCCTCGGCGACCGCCTCTATCTCGCCGAAGCCGGAGGAGATCCGGCCCGCCACGGCACCGGCGACCGCGCGGACCTCGGCCTGGGTGCGGTACGGGGTGTCCGCGACGGTCATCCGGGCGTTCTTCCCGAACAGGGCGGCGGCTGTGGACGGGTTGGCGCCCGGGGTCACGGTGTCGGAGCGGATCGCCTGCTCGCGGTGGACGACCCGGACCTTGTTCTCCACGTCCCAGCCGCGCACCTCCACGCTGTCCGCCCCGTCCGCGCCGGTCAGGACGGCCCGGAGCGCCAGCAGGTTGCGCCCGTACTCCAGCACCATCGGGTGCTTGGTCGCGGAGGTGGACGGGGCGGGCGCCGAGGAGGCGGGCTTCGGCTTCACGAACTGGAGCAGGCCCTTCTCGTCCACCCGCACGTGCGCCCCGCACTCCCCCGCGAGGTACTGCAGGAAGTCCCAGTCCGAGATGTTGGGCTGGGTGAGCTGCTTGTACATGACGGGGGCCGCCTCGACCTTCCCGCACGGCAGCCCGGCCCCGGCGGCGACCTTGCGGACGATGTCGGCGGCCTTCATGTTGCGGAACGCGACGACCTTGCGGCCGCGCCGCAGCCGGTGCGCCTTGGAGAAGGCGCGGACGACGGTGAACGAGCCGGTGGTGTCGCTGTCCAGCTCCAGCGCGGTGACCTCGCCGGTGAACAGCCGCTCGCGCGCCCGTTCCTGGACGGTGACCACGGAGATCTTCAGCTCGGTGCCGATGGTGATCCCGGTGGCGGTCAGCAGCGTGTGGTACGGGTCGCGGTACGTGAGCACGGCGCTGTCGGGCAGCCCCACGTTCTCGTCGACCGCGCAGCTCACCAGCTGCGCGGCCCACGCCTGGGGCAGCTCGGCGGGCGCCTCCACGATCGGGTCGGCGGCGAAGGAGCGGGCGGGTCCGGTCACCGGAGTGCCTCCTGTGCGCCGTCCTCGGCCGCGCTGTCCTCCAGCGCGGGGACGAGGAGTTCGCTGCCCGGGAGCAGCTGCATGGGGTCGTCGATGTCGTTCGCCTCCGCGATCGTGCGCCAGGCCGTGGCATCGCCGTACTCCCGCCAGGCGAGCAGCGGCAGGCTGTCCCCGGCGACGACGGTGTGCGTACGCCGTGCCTCCCGCGAGCCGGACGTCGGGTTCTGCCCGGCCGGGTCGACGCTCGCCTCCTCGATGGACAGCGAGCAGGTGGCGCGCAGCGGCTTCCCGTCCACGTCGAAGAGCGTGTACGAGACCGAGAGGCTGGAGAGCACCCCGTCGAACGACGTCGTCCTGGACGTCCCCCAGTCGAACCGCACCCAGGGGCTCGACGGCTTCTTCCGGCCCAGGCTGCTCGGTGTGGGCACGCAGGCCGACATCAGCTGCTCGACCGCCCGCTCCACGGAGTTGTCGTGGGTGGCGGTGGCGTCCAGGAACACGTCCAGGGACAGCGAGCGGGGTCCGCTGCCCACGAACTCGGGCAGCGCGGACTCCCCCGCCGTCCGGGACGGGGTGCGGCGCCACTCGGTGGACTTGCGCAGGGAGAGCGACGCCGGGTTGAACTGGAGCGTGAGCCGGGCGAGGGTCCCGCCGGGCTTGGAGCCGACGTCGGACGGCGGCTCCATGATGGTCAGCTGTGCGCGGGCACGGCTCGTGCGGGATGCGGCCGGCACGGGGTCCCTCCATCCAGGTCTGGTTCTTGACGGTTCATCAGGACGGCACCAGGCCCTCGTGGGCGATCTCCAGCGACTCGACCGCCGCCTGGGAGCTGGCCGGGTCGAAGGAGGGCCCCTGCCAGCGGACCGGGACGATGCCCTGGACCTGCCAGCTGACGATCCGGCTGAGGTCGGGGCGCAGGGCGACGATCTCGCCGTCCTTGCGCTCGACGCGCTGCGTCGTCTCGTTCAGCCAGCGCGCGATCTTGAGCGTGTCGGCGGTGACGGGGCGGGTGAGCGTGATGTTCGTCCAGGTGATCCGCCCCGGCAGCTGCCAGGTGAACCCGTTGTTCCCGCCCTCGGCGTACTGCTCGATCTCCACCTCGGCGCCCAGCCCCGAGCAGGTGTGGAACGCGCCGAGGTCGCTGCCGCCGATCGTGAGCTTGAAGAACACGCTCGTCGCGAAGATGTTGTCCGTCATCGGTTGCTTTCCTTGTCAGCGCTTTCCTGGTCAGCGGCGGCCGTCGTACGGGCGTCCGGAACGTTCCCGGCCCCGCCGCAGGTCCGCCCGGAGCAGCCGGGCGACGGGGTCGATGAGGCGGCGGGCGAGGTCTTCGACGTCGAGGTCCGCTTCCCGCTCCTGCCCGGGCCGCTGGGGCGCGGGCGCCGGGGCGGGCTGCCGCTGGACGACCGTGACCGGGACGCCGGCGAGGCCGGCTTGGGCGACGGCGCGCTGGACGGCTTGCGCGTCCGCTCGCGCGGGCGGCTCGGTACGGAGGGTCGTCGGTCGTACGCCTCCGGGCTCGGCGGCCCGGGTGGCCGTCTCCACCGCCCCCCGCGTCGCGAGGCGCTGCACGGGGGCGGCGGCGCCGCCGGGCCGGGGGGTGCCGGGCGGATGCGGGCGGACGACGGGGGCGTGTGCCGCTTCGGGGAGCGGCGGCTCCTGGCCGGCGGGCGGCCCGGTGCGGGCCGGCAGCGGTGCGTGGGGGCGCGGCGGGGCGACGGGGTCGGCGGCGACGCGCTGGACGACGTGGGCGGCTTGCGCCGGCTGGGGTGCCTGGGGTTGCTTGCGCTGCCAGGTCGCCGGTACGACGGGCCGGGTCGCGGCCCCGGCGGACGGACGGGCGGTGAACCCTTCGGCCGCCCCGGTACGCACGGCGAGCGTCCGCCCGGTGAGCAGGGCACGGGCCCGCTGCACGGGAGCGGGCCGGGGGGCGCGGCGCGAGGGGACGGGACGGACGCGGACCGGGCCGTCGGGGGTGCGTTGCACGGCGGGCGGCTGCACGGCGGGCGGCTGCGCGGGGGGCGCGGTACGCAGGGGCATGGCGGGAGGCGCGGCGGCCCCCGGCGGCCCGGGGCGCGCGGCGTCGCTCGCGGTGCCGGCGGTCGGCGGAAGGGCGGACAGGGGCGCGCCGAGGCCGCCCCGGGTGCGGGCATGGGAGCCGGGGCCGGTGGGCGGGGCCGGGTGCGCGGGGTCGGCACTGTCGGGGGTCTGCCGTTGGACCACGGGCAGCGCGGGGCCGCCCGTGGTGCGTGTGGGCGGGGCGAAGGGGGCCGCGCCTGCGGGCATTTCGCGCAGGGGCTTGCCCAGGGTGGGGCGCGCGGCGGGCGGGCGCTGCGCGTGGCCGTGCCCGGCCCGCTCGGTGGGTGCCGGGCCGGCCGGTTCGGCGGTGTGCCGCTGGACCACGGGCGGGGGGACGTCCCCGGCGGAGGTGGTCTCCGCCGCGACGACGGGGCCCGGGGTTCCCGCTCCCCCGGCGGGCGAGGCCGTCGGCGGCTGCCCGCCCAGGGTGGGGCGTACGGAGCGTTCGGCGTCCGGTCCGGTACGCGGACGCTCCTCGCGGGCCGGCCGGCCGGTCACCGGGGACGCGGGGGCCTCCGCCTGCCGCTGGACGACCGGAAGATCCGGTCCGGGGGGCGTCGGCCTGGCGGCCGGAGCCGTCGCGGTGGGCGGTTCGGAGCGCGCGCCCAGCGCGGGGCGCACCACGGGGGCGTCCGGCTCGGACGGCGCCCGCCCCACACCGGCGGGCGGGCCCGGCCGGCCGGCTCCGGGCAGCAGTTCGCCCGGGGGCGGCCCTGGGGCAGGGCCTACCGCAGGAGCGGCGGGCGCGGGCGCGGGCGCGTCCGACTGTGGCCGGACCATCGGGAGGTCCGGCCCGGAGGGCGTCGGCCGGGTGGCCGGGGCCGTCGCGGTGGGAGGTTCGTCGGTGCGCGCGCCCAGCGCGGGACGTACCACGGACGCGGCGGACGCGGACGCGTCCGGCAGCCGCTGGGCGACCGGGCGGCCGGCCTCCGGCCCCGCCCCGGCGGCAGACCCCGACGGGCCTGCCCCGGCGGGCCGTTCGCCCGCACGCGTGGTGCCGGACGCCTCCTGCTGTCGCTGGACCACCGGCAGCTCCGGCCCCGCCGGGCCCGCACCGGCGGGCAGTTCGCCCGGGCTCGCGCCTCGCGAGGGGCGCACCACCGCGGCGCCGGACGCGGGCGCGTCCGCCTGCCGCTGGACCGTCGGCCGACCGGGCCCGGCGTCAGGGCCTGACGGGCGCGCCCGGTGGGGCAGTTCACCCAGGGGATCGCCCAGCGCAGGGCGTACCGCAGGAGCATCGGACGCATCCGCCTGCCGCTGCACCACCGGCAGCCCCGACCCCGACGGGGTTCCCCCGGAGGGCAGGTCACCCAGGGGTTCACCCGGCGCAGGCCGTATCGGAGGAGCATCGGAGACGTCCGGCTGCCGCTGCACCACCGGCAGCTCGGACCCCGACGGAGCAACCCTGGCACCGGGCTCCGGCCCCGACGGGGTTCCCCCGGAGGGCAGGTCACCCAGGGGTTCACCCGGCGCAGGCCGTACCGCAGGAGCGGTGGCCGCACCCGCCCGTCGCTGCACCACCGGCAGCCCCGCCCCCGCGAGCTCCCCGTCCGAGGCGGGCGTCGGACCCGTCCCCGGCGGCGGCGCTCCCCGCGACTCGCCCCGCCCGGTGCGCACCGCACCCGCCCCCGCGACCGGCGCGGGCACCCCGGACGACGGGACGGCGGCCACGGTGCGCGGGGCCGCCTTCGCCGGGCGGCGGGCGATGATCAGCGGGGGCGCCGTGCGGCGGGCCCGTACCGGCGTCGAACCCGGCTCCGGGGATGCCGTCGGCTCGGCGGCCCGCGCCGAGGCGGACACCACCCGGACCGCGCGCCTGGGCGCGCTCGCGCCCCGACCCGTGCGGGGAGCCGGGCTCGTCCCCGTAACCCCGCCGGAAGGCGCGGCGTCGTCCTCCGGGGACGCGGCGGCGGACACCGCGCGGAGCACCAGCGGGGCGCCCTCGGGCGTCCTGCGCGGGGTGCCGGGTGTGCGGGTCACGCCCTGGATGCGGCCCACCGGGGCGGACGGCAGCACCGCGTGGCCCAGGTCGCCGTCGCTGTAGGCCATGTTCTGCCAGGACGCCAGGCGGGAGCGGAAGCGCAGGCCGTCGCTGACGCCGATCGAGGAGCGGGCGACGGTCACCGTCGGCGGCGCGACCCGGCGCCACCCGCCGTCCCAGTCCGCCCCGGGCCCGGCGGCGGACGCCGCTGCCGCGGCGCCCCCGGGCTCGCGGCCCGCGCCGGAACGCGCGCCACTCGGCGCAGCACCGTCCCCGGCCCCCGGGGTACCGTCGGCACCACGGGGCGAAGGACCGCCCGACGCGTCTCCGGCCCCGGGCGCCGGCGAAGGATCACCCGACGCCTCCCCGCCCCCCGGCCCGCTCGCGGGACCCCGACGGAACCAGCCCCTCAACTCCACGCCCTCACCCGCTCTCGTTGACGCGGGTGTTGATCCGCGCTATCTCCCTCACCCACTCCTGTCGCTCACCGTGGGTGAGGTCGAGGATCTCCTCGCGCTGCCAGTGGAAGTGGTAGGCGATGTACGCGAGCTCCTCCCGCAGCCGGGCAGGCGCGTACGTCACTATTCCCCCAGGCGCTCACCCGACAGGTCCACCTCGAACGAGCCGTGGCACAGCGGGCAGGTCACCGCCGCGTGGGTGTGGCCCTCGCTGTTGATCCGGCGGTAGAAGTCCTGGAGGAACGCCACGTCGGTGGCGTACATCCGCTCCACGACCCCCGCGTGCACGTCGGTGATCGTGCCGAGGCGGGTGATCACCTGGCTGAGGAGCACCACGCTCAGGTACGCGGGGTTCTCCTTGACCCGGAGGTCGATCTGCGGGCGCAATTCGTCCCGGGCGGTGGCCAGCCGCATGGACCCGGTCCGGTGGACCCGGCCCTCGTCGTCGACGTACCCGCGCGGCAGCTCGAACTCGAACTCCGTCCGGAGGCCCCCCGGTTCGGGCCGGGGCGAGGGAGCCGGCGCGGGCGCGGGCTCCGCGGGTGCCTCGCGCCGGGCGGGCGCGGCGGCGGCCAGGTCGTCGAGGACCTGGTCGAGGTCGCCGCCGGATACGGTCCTGCGCCTCATTCGACCACGATCTCCTCGAAGGTGATGGTCACCGTCTCGGTCGCCGCGCTGGACTCGCCGGCCTTCAGCGAGGGGCCCTCCCAGCGGCTGGCCCAGCCCTGCATCAGCTGGATGCGGCGGACGGTGTCACCCTTCGAGTCCTTGATCTCGATGGTGAGGTTCTGCCGGGCGGTGTCGACGGCGCCGTTGTTCAGCGTCTCCTTGATCCACTTGGTGAACTCGCTGCTCTTGTCGAGTCCCCGGGTGATCGTGACCTCGCCGGCCTGCCGCGCGCCGGGCTGCTTGCGGATGATCTGCTTGCCGGTGGAGGTCACCTGCCGTACCTCCACCACCTCCTCCTCGACGGTCAGACCGCTGATCTCCTGGATGGACTCCACGAGATAGCCGCCGAGCTGCACGCCGAAGACGTGGGTGGAAAGAGCGTCGCCCTCTGCCATGACTCTGTGTCACCTGTTCCGTTCGCTGTCTGCTGCCTGCTGGGTCACTGCGCGAGAGGGACCGGCGGTCACTCGTCCACGAGGCTGGTGCTGTCGGAGAACTGCGAGAGGCGGAAGACGACGAACTCCGCCGGCTTCACCGGCGCGACGCCGATCTCGCAGACGACCTGGCCCAGGTCGATGGACTCCTGCGGATTGTTGTCCCGGTCGCACTTGACGTAGAACGCCTCCTCGGCCGTGCGGCCGAAGAGCGCGCCCCGGCGCCACTCCTCGGAGAGGAACGCGGTGACGTTGCGCCGGATGCTCGACCAGAGGCGGTCGTCGTTGGGCTCGAAGACGACCCACTGGGTGCCCAGGAGGATGGACTCCTCCAGGTAGTTGAAGAGGCGGCGGACGTTGAGGTAACGCCAGGCCGGGTCGGAGGAGAGGGTGCGGGCGCCCCAGATCCGGATGCCCCGGCCCGGGAAGGCGCGCACGCAGTTGACGCCGATCGGGTTGAGCAGGTCCTGCTCGCCCCGGCTCAGGCGCAGTTCGAGGTCGAGGGCTCCCCGGATGACCTCGTTGGCGGGGGCCTTGTGCACGCCGCGCTCGCCGTCGCTGCGGGCCCAGACACCGGCGACGTGACCGCTCGGCGGCATCAGGGTCTGCCGGCCGGTGGCCGGGTCGAGGACCTTGAGCCAGGGGTAGTACACGGTCGCGTAGCGCGAGTCGTAGCCGGCGTCGTCGTTGCGCCAGGTGCGGACGCGCTGGGCGTTCATCGCGGGCGGGGTGTCCAGGACGGCGACCCGGTCGCCCATCTGCTCGCAGTGCGCGATGAGGGCGAGCTGCACGGCGCGCACGCCCTCGTCGTCGATGTCGCCGCGCTGGTGGGCGCCCATCAGGTCGGGGACGGCGACCATGGTGATCTCGTCGATCGCCTCCAGGGCCGCGATGCCGGTACGGGCCGACGCGTCGCCGACGTACTCGGTGGCCCCGGTGCGGCCGGTGGCAGCCGCGTCCGGGGCGGCCGGCGCGAGGGTCAGGCTCTGCTTCTCGGGGCGGGTCTGGGCGGCGCCGGGCTGCTCGGTGACCTCGATGAGCTTGGACTGGCGGGCCTGGGTGACCAGGTAGCCCTTGACGTTCTTGCGTACGGAAGTGTCGAAGGTCTCCGCGACCTTGCCGCCCTGCCGGACGAGGAGGCGGAAGCGGTCCTCCGGCGGGTTCTCGCCCTCGGCGTCGGCGACCTCGATGGAGATGCCCTCGCCGGCGCCGGGGCGGGCGGAGACCAGGAAGCCGCCGATGGCCACGGAGGGGGCCGTCGCGGGCGCGGAGTCCCGCGGCGCGTCCTCGGCGGGGCCGCCGATCCGCACGATGTACGCGGCGCCGCCGCCGTTGCTGAAGAACCCGTGGACGGCGAGCGTGAGGTACGTGTCCGGGGTGAACGTGCCGAAGGCCGCCACGTACTGGTCCCAGCTCGTCACCAGCGTCGGCCGGTGGAAGGGGCCGGTCTCGGCGAAGCCGACGAAGGCGGCGACCGCGGTGCCGACACCCTCGATGGGCCGGGCTCCGGACTGCACCTCCTCCACGTATACACCTGGGGTGAGGTACGACGGCATGCTCGCTCCTTCGGCTGGTCAGTCGTTCGACCTCCCAGTCTTGCCAGCCGGTGGGCGGGGGCAGTAGGTCTCAAAGTCCTGGCCGGGGGGCAGGGCGAGTGCCTTTCCGGGCCTGTGCGCCCCGTCACACGGCGCGAGGGATTAATTTCAGCCAGAAGCTACTGAACCGCCCTCGCGGGATCGGCTGAATTTGCCCGGTGGTACACGGGAACCGAATGGCGCACAAACCGATCCGGCGCGCACGGCGTCGAGTGGTCCAGTCCATTCACCGCACACGGAAATGACCGGGAATCACCCGGGAAAGGCGCCCGATTCACCCACTGCCCGCACTCCGCGTAATTACGCGTCCAGCCCTTGCGGGTGTGTCCGGGTGTGTGAAGGGACACACCCGGATGAACACTCGGTGGCGCATCCCCGCAGGTGGGAAACCCGTCTGTTCACATGGTCGGAACAGAAGGACAGGAATCCGGCGCTATCGTTCTTCTCGCGCTGCATCGCTCAGCACACCGCTCACATTGAGCACTTGGTGACACCCGGAAGCCTGCGTACCGGTGGCCGGAGTCCCAGGCTTGGAACAGGTCACGGAAACGGTGACCGCCGCCTTCTCCGGAATCTGAATGGGGGTGACCCAGTGATAGTCCTGGTTCCTGAACGTCTCCAGGGCAATCGTGGTGATCTTCCGCTTGCCGAAGGAGATGGTCAGCAGCCCCTCGTCGCCCTGGAAATTGGCCACGACGATGTCCGTGACACCGAAAGTCTTGCCTTCCGGGACCACATACGTGCCGGTCTTCCGGGCCCCCGCGCCCGTCTGGACGTCGATGGTCTCGGAGCTCTGCTCGGGGTTCGCCCCCGCGCCGCCGGTGCCGCCGGTCGAGCCGGAACCGCCCGAGCCGCCGCCGGAGCCGCTCGCGCCGGCCGACGCGTCCTGACCGCCCTGCCCCTCCGGCTGCCCCTGGCCGCCGTCCGCGGTGCCACCGGATGCCGAACCGCCCTGCCGGGGCTGCCGGTTCTCCTCCTGCGCCGCCTTGGCGCCCGCCTCCTTGGCGGTACTGCGGACGGCCGGGCGCACCAGCGCGAACCAGGCCAGCAGCAGCGCGAGGATCGCCGCCAGCAGGATCAGCAGCCACTTCGGGAACAGCGGGAGCTGGGCGAACTCGCCCTGGAGGGGTTCCGGCCGTCCGGCCCTGGCGTCCTCGACACCGGCACCCTCGGTCTCCGGCTCGGCGACGACCACCTCGAACGGCCAGGCGGCGGGCGCGCCGAACCAGATCAGCTTCCGGGCGCGGACCTTCAGGCCCGCCTCCGCGGACTCGCCGGGCTCCAGCCGGCGGCGTTCCGGCGTGAAGGCGAGGCGCAGTTCCTCCCCCTGCTGCCGGCCACTGAGCACCACGTCCGTGGGAGCGTTCCCGCGGTTCTGCACCGCGGTCCTGAACCTGGCCCCCAGCCAGCCCCTGCGCCGGCCCGGCTCCAGCGTGGCCCGCAGCTCGCGGAACGGCTCGACGACCACCGTCATCTCGGGGACGGCCACCGACTCGGGGTGCTCGGCGGGCAGCACCCGTATCCCCAGGGGCATTTCACCTGCCCGGACCTCGTGCGACCGGGGCGGCGCGAAACGCACCGTGACGGTCTCGGAGGTGCCGGGGTAGAGGGAGACCCGCGCCGGCTCGACCGTGGTCCACGCCGCACAGTCGCCGACCACGTCGAGGGTGTACGCCTCGACGATGTCGCCGTCGTTGCGCACGGTCAGCGTGGTCGTCGCTTCGGCGCCGGGCGACACCGTCACCGTGGGCATGTCGAGTTCGGCAGATGTGGTCACGCTGCGACGTTAGGCCGCGCCGCGTCCCCGGCAGCAGGGGCGCGAGGGCAATGTGCGGGCACCGCGAGTGCCCCGGGGGCACACCGGCGCCGGGTGCCCGCACCGCATACCGGCCCGACCCGGACGACACGCCCCAAGGCCAGGTCGCCCTGCCCGCGCGCCCCGTACGCGTACGGCACCGGACGTAACGGAATTCGGCGGAAGCGGCCCAGAAGGACGAGCACATGACGATGACCACGACAGACATGACGACGACCGGTGCGGACGTCCGCACCCTCCCGCCGCCCGGGAGCGCCACGCCCGCCCGGGCGCTCGGACGGATCTCGGTGGCGGTGTACGCGGAGGACCTGATCCTGCGGACCGGGGTGGTCCAACAGCTGCGCCTGCGCCCCGAGATCGAGCTGATACCCGAGGAGGAGGCGGACAGCGCGCAGGTCTCGCTGGTGGTGGTGGACATGGTGAACGAACCCGCCGTCCAGCTCCTGCACCGCCTCCAGCGCAACACCGCCACCCGCACCGGCCTGGTCGTCGGCTACTTCGAGGCGGGCGCCCTGCAGACCCTCATCGAGTACGGGGTCGCGGCCGTGCTGCGGCGCGGGGAGGCCGACCAGGACCGGCTGGTCCACCTCGTCACGGCGGTCGCGAAGGGCGAGGGGGTCCTTCCCGGGGACCTCCTCGGCAAGCTCATCGACCACGTCAGCAGCCTGCACCGCTCGGTGCTGGACCCGAGGGGGCTCTCGCTGTCCACGCTCACTACGCGTGAGGCGGAGATGATCCGGCTGGTCTCGGAGGGCTACGGCACCGCGGAGATCGCCCAGAAGACCTCGTACTCCGAACGCACCGTCAAGAACGTGCTGCACGAGGTCGCGACACGGCTGAACCTGCGCAACCGGGCACACGCGGTGGGTTACGCGATGCGGCACGGGCTCATCTGACGGGCGCGGGCACCGAGGGGCGGTGCCGGGTGAGGGGGCCTGTGCCCGGCCGCCCCCTCGGCGCCCCGGCCGCAAAGGGCACCCGCTCTTCCCCGTCCCGGGTACTCCCGGCCCTGTTGCGCCGCCCCCAGGGGACCGATGCTCGTGGTGGAGAACCATCGACCAGACTGTGAGGTGGACCGTGGGCGGTCCGAGGGGTCCCCGTCTGCGCCGGCTCGGCGGTGCCGTTCTGCTGCTGACGCCGTTGCTGGTGGCGGGGTCCGTGTCCGGGCCACAGGCGCGGCCCGCGGCGGAGCCGGTGGCCGCGGCGGTGTCGGACACCGGACGCATCGCGTTCGCCGGGACGGGGCACCGCAGTCTGGGCCGGGTCACCTCGGAGACCACCACCGAGGACGTGTTCGGCGGCGGCGTGCCCGCCCACTACGACCAGGACGCCTTCGGGCGCGGCCAGGTGCTCGTCTTCACCAGCCTCCGCGACGAGATACGCCCGCAGGTGTACCTGCGCGGCGCCGACGGCACCGTACGCAAGCTGACCAGCGGCATGGACGCGGCGCACCCCGAACTCTCCGTCGACGGAGGGACGGTGGTCTTCGACTCCCCCGGGAACGGCGGCCGCCGTGACCTGTGGTCGGTGGGCCTCGACGGCTCCCCGGCACGGCAGTTGACGGACACGCCCGCCGAGGAGACCTCCCCGACGCTCTCGCCGGACGGCAAGCGCATCGCGTACGCGAGCGACGGCGGGCCCGAGCCGGGTACGCAGGTCTACGAACGGGCCCTGGACGGCGGCCCGGTGACGTGCCTGAGCGACAGCGCCGAGGGCGACGCGGACGAGCCGGAGTGGAACCCGCTGGGCGACTCGGACCACCGCACCCGCGTCTCGTACACGCTGCACGTCGAGCCGACGTCCGACACGGACACCGGGCACCGGCTGCGGGTCACCGACGGGCCCGGCACCGCCCGGCCCGTGCTCACCGGGCTCGGCAACGACTGGGGCAGCCGCTCGTCGGCCTGGCTGCCCGACGGCGAGGGCCTGCTCTTCCTCAGCCCCAACACGGACTGCGGCTGCTCCGTCTACGACCACGTCTACCGGATCGTGTCCCTCGACGACCCGGCCCCGCACATGGTGCTCACCGAGGACCGCGAGGTGGAGACCCCGGCGGTGCTCGGGCCCCCGGGCTCCTGGACCACCGTCGTCACCCGCCGGACCACGAAGGACGCCGCCCTCGTCACGCTCCAGGACATGCGGCGGGACGGCTCCGACCCGCGCGACCTGAGGCTCGACGTGCTGCGCGAGGACCCCAGGGCGAAGACCAACACCAGCGACGACCCCGCCGACGACCCGCTGTTCCACCCGGCCGACGGCTACGACCCGTGGACCGAGCGGCAGACGTACACGCCCGACGGGCGCCGCATCGCCGTGACCCGGTTCGAGACGATCGACGGGCAGCGGGTGCAGCGGATCTGGCTCGCCGACACCGAGGGGACACGCCCGGAGGCGATGAAGCTGGACGGGCGCGGCCCCCGGGACCGTGACACCGACCCCTCCTTCTCGCCGGACGGCACCCGGCTGGCCTTCACCCGCTCCACGCCCGGCGAGAACGGCACCTGGACGAGCCAGGTGCTCGTCGCCGACGCGTCCTCCGGGCGGATCACCGGCAGGATCGTCCCGCCGGCGGGCGAGGTCGTGGGCGCCGACGCGCAGCCCGCCTGGTCCTCGGACGGCACCACGCTCGCGTTCACCCGCGCCGAGGTGATCCGGGGCCTCGGCGGCATCAAGCACGTGTGGACCGCCCCGGTGGCCGCGCTCACCCAGCAGAACGACCTCAGCGTCACCGGCTGCCCCGGCGAGTGCAAGGTCATCGACGACAGCCCCGCGTTCTCGCCCGACGGCAGGTCCATCGCCTTCAACCGCAAGGACCGGGCCGACCAGATCAACCAGCGCGCCAGTGTCGTCGTCACCTCGCCGAAGGGCGAGAACTGCCGGGTCGTCCTGCCCTCCGGCCGGCGCGACGACCCCACCGCGTGCGGCGCGCGGATCCCGGACGTCGAGGCGACCGGCCCGTACCAGCCGCGTGACGTGGCCTGGTCGCCGGACGCCTCCCGGCTGGTGCTCAGCCACCGCCGGGACCGCGCGCCCAGCTCGCCGGAGCAGCTCTCCCAGCTCGACCTGGCCACCGGCACCCTGACCCCGCTCACCTCGGAACTGCCGGGCCGCCAGAAGGAGCCCGCCTTCCAGCAGCAGGTGGACCTGACCGTCACCGCGCCGCCCACCGCCCCGACCGTGGAGACCGGCTCCTCGGTCTCCGTCACCGTCACGGTGACGAACCACGGCCCGGCGCCCTCGCCCGGCACCACGCTCACCGCCGACCTCCCGCCGGGCGTCCGCCTGGAGGACATGACCACCCCCGAGGGCCCGTGCGCCGCCGGGTCGCCGGCATGCGACCTCGGCCTGCTGGCGCCCGGCGCCGAGGTGCCGGTCACCGTGCGGCTGACCGGTGTCACGGACGGGCCCTGGCAGCTCGGCTGGTCGGTCACCGGGGCCGTCGTCGACCCCAACCCCACGGACAACGCCACCGGCACGTCCGTACAGGTCCGCACCACGCCCGCACAGCCCACCCCGACACCCACACCCACCCCGACACCCGCACCGCCCCCGGCCCCGCAGCCGCCCGCGCCCGAGGCCGGTCCCGGCGTCGTCGTCCGCGCGCAGCCGAGCCCCGGCTATGTCGGCGGCCGGGTCGTGGTCACGTACACCGTCCGCAACGGGAAGAACGCCCTGGCCACCGGCCTGCGGCTGCGGCTCGGGCTGCCCGCCCGCATCCCCGTGGCCACGCTCCCGCCCGGCTGCACCGGCGGGGTGTGCGCGGTCTCCGACCTGGCGCCGGGCGCCTCATCGGTCCTGCGCGTCGTTCTCGCCCCCGACCGCGCGCTGCGGACCACGATCACCGGCACGCTGACGACCACCGGCACCGACGCGGACAGGGGCGACAACGTCTCCCGCATCCCGCTGCGCATCCTCCAGCCCCGGATCATCTCGGTGCCGGAGATCGGCAAGCCCGGCTTCGTCACCTCGGTGCGCGGCAAGGACTTCCCGCCCGGCGCGCCGGTGAAGCTCACCTGGCACCCCGGGATCACGGCCGCCGCCGCGCCCACCCTGCCGGGCCGTGACGGCACGTTCACCGCCCAGCTGCTGATCATGGTGAAGGACCGGACCGGACCGCGCACCATCACCGCCTCCGGGCCCGGCTTCTCGCCGGTGAGGACCGACTTCCTGGTGGTGACGGGCAACCTGGTGCCGCCGGACGAGATGGGACGCCGGTGATCCACGAAGTCGACGAGGGCCTGCGGCTGTTGCTGGTCGACGCGGGCCTGGAGGACAGCGGCGTCGAGCTGGTCTTCGACGCCCCGACGAAGGACTGGTCGGCCCGCCGCAACGCGCCCACGGTGAGCGTCTTCCTGTACGGCATCCGCGAGGACGCGACGCGCCGCCGCAGCGGCACGGCCGAGGAGTACGACGCCGAGGGCGTGGTCACCGGCCGCCGGACGCCGCCGCGCTGGTTCGAGCTGACGTACCTGGTCACCGCGTGGACCAACCGTCCGCAGGACGAACACCGCCTGCTCTCCGAGGTGTTGCGCTGCCTGATCCGCACGCGCGCGCTGCCCGCCCGCATGCTCACGGGCAGCCTCGCCGGCCTCGGCCTGACGGTAGAGATGGAGGCGGCCTCGGCGGGCACCGGCGACCGCCCGTCCACGGTGGACGTGTGGTCCGCGCTGGGCGGCGAGCTGAAGGCCGCGATCGACGTACGCGTCTGGGCCCCGCTCTCCGGCGAGGTGGAGCCGGCCGGGCCGCCGGTCACGGAGGGCCTTCTCGTACGGACCTCGCCCGCCGTGGACGGCGGGGCGACGGAGCCGGGGCGGCGGCTGCGGTACGAGGACGGCGCGACGGACCCGGCGGGCGAGGGCTTCGCGGCGGAACGGGAACGGCAGCTGCCGCCGGGGCGGCGCAGGCGCGGGGGCGGGGTGCGATGACGGCCGTACGCGCGCACCGGAGCATGGCGGGCCGCCTCCGGAACGCCCCGACCGCCCCCGGGCGCCCGCGCGGGGGTGCGCCCCGGTGACCACCGCACAGCAGCTGCCGGACACCGCCCTCGCCGACCTGTGGGAGCGGCTCGGGCACATCGAGCACCGGGTACGGCTGGCCGTCGCGCTGCGGCGCGAGGACGACCCGGAGCCGGACGACCCGTTCCGGGGGCAGTACCTCACGCCCGCCGCCGCCGAACGGGTCCTGGACTCGCGCGACGCGTTCCACCCGGTACCGGACCTCGGCCCCGACGCCCCGCCCGAGCGCGGCAGGCTCGCGGAGCTGGCCGCGCGGTTCGGGCTGGCCTCGCCCGACCTCGACCTCCTGCTCGTCGCCATGGCGCCGGACATCGACGCCCGGTTCGAGCGGCTGTACGGGTATCTCAACGACGACCTGACCCGGCGCCGCGCCACGATCGGCCTCGCGCTCGAACTGTGCGGCCTGCCCGGCGCGGGCCCCGGCCGGTTCCGGTTCTCGCCGTCCGCGCCGCTCGTCGCCTCCGGTCTGGTGGAGGTGCTGGAGCCCGAACGCCCCCTGCTCTCCCGGATCCTGCGCGTCCCGGACCGGATCACCGCGCATCTGCTCGGCGACGACGAGGTGGACGCGCGGGTGCACGGCCTGGTCCGGGTGGCCGGGCGGCGGGAGGAGCCGGACACCGGCCAGGTCACCCTGCGCATCGCGGCGGCGGCCGGCACCGGCAGCGGTCTCGTGCACCTGCTGGACCGGGGCGGCGACCCGGCCCGCCTCGCCACTGCCGCGCTCGCCTCGGCCGGGCTGCGCCCGCTCGTCGTGGAACCTGCGGCCCTGGCGGCGGCGCCCGAACCGGAGCGCGCCGTCCGCATCCTGGCGACCGAGGCCCGGCTGAGCGGCGGCGGTCTCGTCCTCGGCCCGCTGGAGACCCTGACCCCGGAGCAGCCCAAGGGCGCCGCCCTGCTCGGGGCGCTGTGCGCGGCGGTCGGCGGCGGCTCGCCCCTGATCCTGTACGGCAGGAAGCACTGGGACCCGCTGTGGGCCGCCGAGAGCCCGGTGACGGTCCGGGTGCGCCCGCCGGACCCGGCCGACGCGGTACGGCGGTGGCGCGGCGCGCTCGCCGATGCGGGGGCGTCCGACGCGCCGGAGGCCGACGACCGCCTCGCGGAAGCCACCCGGGCCTACCGGCTGGACTCCGGGCAGATCCGTCGGGCCGCCTCCGTGGCCTCCCGGCTGGCCGCCCTGGAGGGCCGCCCGGTGGCGCCGGATGACCTGCGGACCGCCGTCCGCGCGCAGAACGGCGCCGGGCTCGCCCGGCTCGCCCGCCGCATCGAGCCCGCGGTCGGCTGGGACGACCTCGTGCTGCCCCCGGCGACCCGCCGCCAGCTCTCCGACCTGGCTCTGCGCGCCCGCCACCGGGACCAGGTGCTCGGCCGGTGGGGGATGCGGCCGGGCGGCGGCCGGGGGCGGGGCATCGTCGCGCTGTTCGCCGGGGAGTCCGGGACCGGCAAGACCATGTCGGCGGAGGTGGTCGCGGCGGACCTGGGCATGGAGCTGTACGTCGTCGACCTGTCGTCCGTGGTCGACAAGTACGTCGGCGAGACCGAGAAGAACCTGGAGCGGATCTTCGTGGAGGCGTCGGACGTGAACGCGGTGCTGCTGTTCGACGAGGCGGACGCCGTCTTCGGGAAGCGTTCCCAGGTCAAGGACGCGCAGGACCGGCACGCCAACGTGGAGTCGGCCTACCTGCTCCAGCGCGTCGAGTCCTTCGACGGCATCGCCGTGCTCACGACCAACCTGCGGGCCAACCTGGACGAGGCGTTCACCCGCCGGCTCGACGTGGTCGCCGACTTCCCCGTACCGGACGCCGAACAGCGCCTGGCCCTCTGGGAACGCTGCCTGGGTACGGAGATCCCCCGCGCCCCGGGCCTGGACCTGGCTACGTGCGCGGAGCGCTTCGAGCTGACGGGCGGCTCGATCCGGGCCTGCGCGGTCACCGCCGCTTACCAGGCGGCGGAGACGGGCCGCCCGCTGGACACGGAACAGCTGGTCGCGGCGGTCCTGGCGGAGTACCGGAAGCTCGGACGCCTTGTGCTGGAGAGCGAGTTCGGCCCCTGGATGGAGCGCACCCGGCGGCGCTGACAGGAACGGCTAGAGGGGTCGTACGGTGAGGATCTGCTCGGCGCGGCCCACGGGCCCGTCGACGTCGTGCAGGACCGTGCTGGTGAGGCCCTGCCCGGTGGGACCGAAGACCACCGTCGTGTCGAGCCCGGTCCAGCGGCCCTCGGGCTGCCGGTGCAGATGGATCGTCAGGTCCACGTTGGGGAACATCCACTCGGTCGGCTGCTCGCGTACGGCGATGCCGTTGGCGGTGTCGACGAGCGCCACGTACGAGGCCAGCGGCCCGGCGGTCTCGCCCGCGACCAGGTCGAGCGGCGTGGAGATCCAGGCGGTCGTGCGGCCCGGCAGCGGCGGGGCGAGCGGACGGACGTCCAGGGACGCGATGTAGCCGCCGGGCCAGAGGTCGGCCATCGGCCAGGGCGCGAGCGCCTCCGGCGGGGTCAGCCGGTCGTCCTCGCCGTCCGCGACCTCGGTGGTGTCCACGGGGGCGAGCGACCAGGCCCTGGCCCGTACGGCGGGACGGCCCGCGATGAGCGCCACGGCCTCCACCAGCTCGATGGTGCGGCCGGGGCGGACCGTCTGGACGCGGATCTCGCACTCGTCCAGGGCGAGGCGGCCGAGGATGTCGAAGCTCACCCGTGACAGCAGCAGCCGCTCACCGGGCCGGTCCGCGAGATGGCCCTCGATGGCGTGCACGAGGAGGCCGCCGAGCGGGCTGAAGTGCACCTCGTCCGTGCTCCACGCACCGCTCGCGTGCGCGGTCGGCTTGTAGTGGTGTGCGTCGATGCGCTCGTAGTAGCTGCCGGTACTCAACGGATGCTTCCCTCACGGCCGTACGGTTCGGGCACCCCCAGCGTGCCACCGGGGCCGGGGCGTCCGGCGACCGGGGGCCCGCACGTCAGCGCCGCCGCTCCTCCGCCGCGTCCAGCGCCGGGCCGAGCGCGGCGAGCGCGTCCCGGAGCAGCGAGGGCAGCGAGCCCGCCGGGACGACCAGCCGAGCCTCATGAACCGCGGTCTCCTGGAGGGCGGCAGCGCCGAGGAGCGGGTGGGCCTGCTGCTGGCCGACCCCGTCGGCCGGCGGGAACGGCTCGCCGCGGTGGGCGTCCGCCTCAACCCCTTCCTCCGCGAGGCGGTGGCCGCGGTCCGGGCCCGGTTCGGCGGCAGGGTCACGTACGCGGCCGTCCAGTTCGAGGGCGTGGACTGGGATCTGTTCGACGTCATGACCTTCGAGCTCATCCGGTCCGCCGAGGTGGCCGACGTCTTCCGGGAGGGCGTACGCGCCCTGACGGCCGGGGACAAGCCGGTCGCCGTCACTGTACGAGGACCGGGACGGCACCACGTACCCGGGCCTGCCCTGGGAGCCGAAGGCCGCGTTCGGCGCGGTGGCCGCCCACTACCGCGCCTGACGCGGTCCGCCGCTCCGGGAGCGTGATCGATTCGCAATCGATTCCGGTCTTGACCGAGACCCATCAAGGAGTCACGCGATTACGCTCCGAAGCATGTCCGACAGCGCACCTACCGCCGGTAGCTCCCCGGCCCCCACCGACCTCACCGAGGACCGCCCCGTCTACGTCATCGGCGGCGGCCCCGGCGGACTGGCCGCCGCGGCCGCCCTGCGCGCGCGGGGCGTCCGGGCCGTCGTGCTGGAGAGGACCGGGAGCGTCGGCGCGTCCTGGCGGGGCCACTACGACCGGCTGCACCTGCACACCACCCGCCGCTGGTCCGCGCTGCCGGGGCTGCCGATGCCCAGGAAGTTCGGCCGCTGGGTGGCCCGCGACAACGTGGTGCGCTACCTGGAGAAGTACGCCGAGCACCACGAGCTGGAAGTGATCACGGGCGTCGAGGTCTCCCGTATCGACCGGGCGGCGGACGGCAGCGGCTGGCGGCTGAGCGCGAGCGGGGGCCGTGAGCTGACCGGCCGCGCCATCGTCGTCGCCACCGGCTTCAACCACACCCCTCACCTGCCCGACTGGCCCGGCCGCGAGACGTTCACCGGCCGGCTCCTGCACGCCTCGGAGTACCGCTCCCCCGCCCCGTACACCGGCAAGGACGTCCTGGTCGTCGGCGTCGGCAACACGGGCGCGGAGATCGCCGTCGACCTCGTGGAGGGCGGGGCGTCGCGCGTACGGCTCGCGGTGCGCACCGTCCCGCACATCGTGCGCCGCTCCACGGCGGGCTGGCCCGCGCAGGCCACCGGCATCCTGGTCCGCCGGCTGCCCGTGGCCCTGGTGGACCGGGCCGGCCGCCTGATGGCCCGCGCGGCCGTCCCCGACCTCTCCGAACACGGGCTGCCCCGCCCCGACACGGGCCTGTACTCCCGGGTCAAGGAGGGCGCGATCCCGGTCCAGGACGTCGGCCTGATCGACGCGGTGAAGAGCGGCCGGGTCGTCCCGGTGGCGGCCGTCGAGTCGTTCGACGAGGACGCGGTGGTCCTCGCGGACGGCACCCGGGTCACCCCGGACACGGTGATCGCCGCGACCGGCTACCGCCGCGCCCTGGAACCGCTGGTCGGCCACCTCGGGGTCCTGGACGGCCGGGGCCGCCCGGTGGTCCACGGCGCCCGCACCCCCAAGCAGGCCCCCGGCCTCTACTTCACCGGTTTCACCAACCCCATCAGCGGCATGCTCCGCGAACTGGCCCGCGACGCGGAGAAGATCGCGAAGCGGGTTTCCCGCAAGGGGCGTTGAGGGTCAGCGGGTGAGGGTGTACCAGTGCGGGTCGTCGGCGTCGCCGTACTGCGCGTTCAGCTTCAGGCCCTCGGACGTACCGCCGATCCGCCAGCCGTCGAGCTCCCCGAGCTCGCAGTCCGCCAGCTCCAGGCTTACCCGCTGGTCCCAGGTGGACGTGGAGTCGTCCCACTCGTAGGACCACGTGCCCGTGCCGGTGCAGCGGTACTTGGCGCGGGCCACGTCGGCGTCGTCCTGGTAGGCGGCCTCGTGGTCCTTCAGGTTCTCGGCGCGGGCCGTGCCGTCGGGCGAAAGGCGCAGGGTGCCGCCGTGCCCGTCGTTCCAGGTGCCCGCGAGCCCTGCCGCGTCCGCCTGCGGCGGGGTGTACTCGGTGACCAGGCCGGCCGCGAACACCCCCGCCCCCACGACGAGTACGGCCACCATCGCCATGGCGCCGTACCCGAGGGTCCGCAGCAGCCGGGGGCCGTGCAGCGCGGAGTCCCGGGCGATCAGGGCGGCCCCGGTCAGCAGCGCGGCACCCGTCAGCCAGGTGACGGCCAACGGGCCGGCCGCGGGGCGCCATATCCCGGCGACGGCGGTGACGACGAGCGCCGCCGGGGCCGCGACGGCCGGCACCCACCACCAGACGTCCCGCCCGGTCAGGCGCCCACTCAGCCGGCGGGCCGCCCACACCAGCGGCAGGACGACCGCGAGGCTGCCCCACAGCACGGCCGGGACGCCGTAGCAGGCCATGAACGGCACGACGAGCACGGCTCCGCCGGGCCCGTCGGCCGGGGCGGGCGACTCGACGGCCGTGCCCACCAGGCCGTATACCTCCAGGGCGAGCACCGTCCCCATGAACAGCGCGCCCGCCCCCGCGACGATCGACCGCCCCGACCACACGGGCGGCGGACCGTCGGACGACTCCGCCCGTTCCCGTACCCGCCACGCGGTGCTCCTCGCCATAAGGACCCCCTCCCGCGTGCATTCTGGCGCTACGCCGCCAACGCCGCCCCGGCGGGCTCCCTTACGCGCCGGATCACCAGCACCATCAGCGCCGCCACCGCGCACAGCGCCCCCGCCGCGTACCAGACGACGTCGTACGTACCGAAGTAGTCCCGCGCCACCCCGCCCAGGAAGGCGACCAGCGCCGCGCCCACCTGGTGCGAGGCCAGCACCCAGCCGAAGACGATCGCGCTGTCCTCCCCGTACTGCTCGCGGCACAGGGCCAGGGTCGGCGGGACCGTGGCGACCCAGTCCAGGCCGTAGAAGACGATGAAGAAGACCATCGGCGGCTCCACCGTGGGCTGCATCAGGAGCGGCAGGAAGAGCAGCGAGACCCCGCGCAGCGCGTAGTAGACCGCCAGCAGGCGGCGCGCGTCGAAGCGGTCGGTGAGCCAGCCGGAGAAGATCGTGCCGATGATGTCGAAGATCCCGATGACCGCGAGGAGCGAGGCGGCGGCGGTGATCGGCATGTGGTGGTCGTGCGCCGAGGGTACGAAGTGCGTACGGATCAGGCCGTTGGTGGAGGCGCCGCAGATCGCGAAGGACCCGGCCAGCAGCCAGAACGGTCCCGTACGGGCCGCCTCGAACAGGACCCGTACGGTACGGGCCGCCGCCCCGCGCGTGGGCGCCGGCTTCTCGACGTGATCGCCGCCGTACGGGGCGAGCCCCACGTCCGCCGGGTGGTCCCGCATCAGGAGCCAGACGAACGGGACGACGACCAGGGCCGCCAGCGCCACGGTCACCGAGGCCGGGCGCCAGCCGTGCCGGTCCACGATCCACGCGCAGAGCGGCAGGAAGACCAGCTGCCCCGAGGCCCCGGCGGCGGTGAGGATACCGGTGACCAGGCCGCGCCGGGCGACGAACCAGCGGTTGGTGACCGTCGCGGAGAACGCCATCGCCATGGAGCCGGTGCCGAGGCCGACGAGGAGGCCCCAGTAGAGCATCAGCTGCCAGGCGGCCGTCATCCACACACTGGCCAGCGCCCCGGCCGCGACCATGCTCAGCGCCACGGCCACCACCCGGCGGATGCCGAACCGGTCCATCAGCGCGGCGGCGAACGGGGCGGTGAGCCCGTACAGCCCCATGTCGAGGGAGACGGCGAGGCCGATCTGGCCGCGCGACCAGCCGAAGTCGTCCTGGAGGGGGTCGAAGAGCAGACCCGGCAAGGAGTTGAAGGCGGCGCCGCCGATGATCGTCACGAACGTGACGGCGGCGACGATCCACGCCCGGTGGACGCGCCGTCGGCGGGGCGCGTCGGGAGCGGTCGGCAGCGGGGCGACGGGGGCGGCGCTCTCGGTTGTCGGATTCACCCGCCCAGCATCCGGTCGCGGGCCCCGGCCCCACGAGTGGCCCGAGGGACATGGTTCGCAAGGATCGGGCCACCTGCCCGGCGCCCGTATGCGCGTACGATCTGCACCGCCCGGCGGCCGCACCCGCGCGCACGCCGCACCGTCCATGTCCTCGGGGGACTTCATGCAGTGGGCCGAACGCCAGTACTTCAACCACGGGTCCTCGCTGATGCAGGGCTGGGGTGCCCTGCTGCTGCTCGTCGCCTGCGTCCTGTGGGCCTGGCTGGGCTTCCTGATCTGGGACACCGACGACTCGCTGTACTGCTTCCGCGCCTCGTCCATCTGCGAGATGGACACCACGATGCCCAAGCAGCTGACCCTGCTGGGCATTTCGACGCCGCTCTCGGTGGCCGGCACTGGCCTGCTCGTCGCCGGAAGCGTGCGCCGGCAGACCAGCGCACACGTCCTGCGGGTCATCGAGATGCAGCAGTCCGAGGAGCGGGCGCGCAAAAAGTAGCGCCCGGGGTCAGCCGATCCGCTCCAGGCGGCGGATCGGACGGGCCGCCAGCAGGACGCCCACCACGGCGAGGTTGATCACCGCACCGGCGATCAGCACCTCGCCGGTGCCCAGCCGGTCCGCCACCGGGCCCGCCAGCGCGCGGCCCGCCGCGACCATCAGCAGCGAGCCGGCCACGTCGTAGGCGTGCAGCCGGTTCAGGGACTCCGGCGGTATGTGGGTCTGGACCGTCGTCGACCACATCACCAGCCAGAACGCGGAGGCCGCGCCCGCCACCAACTGACCGGCGCCCAGGGCCGCCACGGGCAGCCCGAGGCCCAGCACGACCAGGTTCACGCACACCCCGGTCAGCGCCACGGCCCCCGCCGCGAGCGGGCGTCGCGGGCGCAGCCGCAGGGCGAGCAGGCCGCCGACGACGCTGCCCGCGCCGCTCACCGCCATCATCGCGCCGTACGTCCCCGAGCCGTGCGCCTCGGTGACCCGGACGGCGGTGAGCGGGAGCATCGGGCCGAGCACGGCGAAGCCGTACACCGTCCAGACGGCGATCACACCCCACAGCCAGCTGCGGGCGGTGAACTCCTTCCAGCCGTCCACGAGTTCGGCCACGAAGGAGCCGTGCGGCGCCTCGTCCGAGGGTGCCGGGGCCAGCCGGAGCAGGAAGAGGCAAGCCCCCGAGACCAGGAAGGTGGAGGCGTTGGCGGCGTAGACCGCGCCGGCGCTCGCCAGACCGACGAGGACACCCGCGAACGCCGGGCCCGCCATGGTCATCAGCGCTTCGGAGACCCGCAGCGTGGCGTTGGCGCGCTGGACGTCCGAGGCCACGCGCGGCACGGTGGACGCCACGCCCGGCTGGAACAGCGCCGCCCCGACACCGGCCACCGAGCTCAGCGCGTACACCGCCCACAGCGGCGGGTTGCCGGCGGCGAAGGAGACGGCGAGCACGGAGGCGCCGATCAGCCGCAGCGCGTCGGCGATGATCATCATGCGGCGCGGGGTGAACCTGTCCGCGAGCACGCCGCCGAAGAGCACGAACACGGCGAGCGGGCCCATCCAGCAGGCCAGCGCGTAGCCGACGGACGAGGCGGGACGGCCGGCTCCGAGCAGTCCGGCGGTGAGCGCGACGGGGATCATCCCGTCGCCGAAGACGGCGGCGGTCCGGGCGACGAAGAACAGCCTGAAGTTACGGTTCCAGAGCTGCCCGCCGGTCTCCTCGAAGAGCGGCGGCAGGGGCGGGAGAGGGGACGGACCGCCGTGGGCGGCCTCGGGGTCCGCGGCGGGAATGCGCACGGGGTCTGCTGACTTTTCCTTCACACCGATGACATGTATCAGCTTATGGTCTATACCAGCTAGGCACTTTCGCCGACCGGAACGGACCGAAGGGAGTCCGCTGTGCCGCACCGGGTCGTCGTCCTCGCCCTCGATGGGCTGATCCCCTTCGAACTCGGCATCCCTCAGAGGATTTTCGGGATGGCCCGCCCGCTGGAGCCGCAGGACCGGGAGCGGAGGCTGTACGACGTCGTGACCTGTTCGGTACGCCCGCCGGGTCCGGTCCGCACCGACGCGGACTACACGATCACCGTCGGCCAGGGACCCGAGGCGCTCGCCACGGCGGACACGGTCGTCGTCCCGGCCAGCTACGAACTGGGCCCGGTGTACGACGAGGGCCGGCTGACCGACGAACTGGCGGCCGCTTTCGCGCACGTCCGGCCGGGCACCCGGATGGTGTCCATCTGCACCGGCAGCTATGCCCTGGCCGCCGCCGGGTATCTCGACGGGCGCCCCGCCACCACGCACTGGGCCCACGCCGACCACTTCCAGCGGCTGTTCCCCGCCGTGCGGGTCGACCCGGACGTCCTGTTCGTCGACGACGGCGACGTGCTGACCTCCGCCGGGGTCGCCGCCGGGATCGACCTCTGCCTGCACATGGTGCGCCGCGACCACGGGACGGCCGTCGCCAACGACGTCGCCCGCCGCACCGTCGTGCCGCCGCACCGCGACGGCGGGCAGGCGCAGTACATCCAGCGGCCCGTCCCGGACACCGAGTTCGCCACGACGACGACCGCACGGGCCTGGGCGCTGGCCCGGCTGGAGCGGCCGATCCTGCTGCGGGACATGGCCCAGCAGGAGTCGATGAGCGTACGCACGTTCACCCGGCGGTTCCGCGAGGAGGTCGGCGTCAGCCCCGTGCAGTGGCTCACCCAGCAGCGGGTGGAGCTGGCGCGCCGGCTCCTGGAGTCCACGGACCTGTCCATCGACCAGGTCGCCCGGGACGCCGGCTTCGGCACCTCCACGTCGCTGCGCCAGCACCTCCAGGCGGCCCTGGGCGTCTCGCCGACGGTCTACCGGCGGACGTTCCGCTCGACCGCGGGGAGCCGCGCCTAGGGGACTGCCGGCTCGGCGCCGTGGGCGCCGGGCTGGAGCTGGACCTGGATCAGCGGGACGCTCCGGTCGACCTCGCACCAGATGCGCTTGCCCGCGCCTTCCGGCTGCCAGCCCCAGCGGTCGGCCAGGCCGTCGACCAGCTCCAGGCCCCGGCCGCCGGTGTCCTCACCGCGCGCGTGCCGCTGCTGCGGCGGGCGGCAGCTGGCATCGGCCACCTCGACCCGCACGGTCCCGGCCCCGGCCGGCGAGCCCGACAGGCCGAACAGCATGCGCAGCACGGCCGGACAGCCGGTGTGTACTACCGCGTTGGTGACGAGTTCCGAGATGAGCAGGATGAGGGTCTCGGCCAGCGGCTCGTCGTCCCGCACCCCGGACCCGGCGAGCCGTGAGCGCGCCCATCTGCGAGCCCGTCCGACCTCCGCGGGGTCGGGCCCGACCTCCAACTGAACCTGAAGCACCTGCACCGCTCACACCATCCGAACCGGCGGACACATCGCCTCGCGCCTCCTCAGGGTCACGGAACGTGATTCCCTTGCACGACAGCATGGTTGACGTACAGTCACCGCAACAAGCGCTTCGGGCATATTCCAGCGCGAAGGAGTACGCGTAGTGCATACTGTGCGACGCACATTGCGGAGAGTCGAACAGTGACGCCGCACGCGCCGGGGAACCGCCGTCCCGGCAGGCCCGGCCCCGCTGCGCCGATCGCGAGCGGCACACCTCGCGCGGACCCGGGGCGCCGCACAGGCCGCACCCGGACCGCCAGGTTCCAGAACCACTCGCATCCCACGGAGGGTACCTGAGGCGGGCGCCGACTCCACCCCGTGACGAATCACGCAAAGGACACAAGCCGGTATCGGTGACGAGCCGTCGCTCTGTGTGACGCCCAGGGGCGGGGTGCCCCCGGGCCCCACCGGCTAGTCCGGTTCGATCACCGTCACGTACGTCGCGAGCGCGGCCACCGCGTCCTCCTCGACGACCCCGCCGTCCCGGTCCGTGTCCAGGCTCTGCGCGGCGAACGCCGCCGCGTCGGGGCTCGCGCCGAGGACCTTCAGCGCACGCTCCACGGCCGGTACCGGCGCTCTGCCGTCACCGGTCGGACCGGCCGCCACGGCGAGTGCCGCGCGGAGGAACGGGCGGGCGATCTCCGCGAACCGCTCCGGGTTGTCGCGCAGCCGCTTCACCGCCCCGCCGACGAACTCCTCGCGGGTGACGCGCTGGTCCCCGTCCACGTCGGCGATGCCCGCCATGCCCTGCCAGAACGCCTCGGCGCCGCTGTAGAGCGCCTGCCCCTTGTCGCAGCGGGCCGTCGTACCGAACTCGGTGAGCAGACGGGCCGCGGCGGCGTTGAAATCCGCGCGATCGATGTATCCGTTGCCGTCCTGGTCGAAGGCGGCGAAGCGGAAGGCGATCTTGCGCTCATACTCTGCGCTGTCCATGCGGGGAGCGTACGACGCGTTCAGGCGTCACGTGTCACTTACCGGGACCAGCCCTGTGACAGCCGCGCATCAAGCGGACCGCGACGACGGTTTCAGGCCGTCAGCGGCTCGGCCTCCTCGTCGACCGCCGCGTCCCAGTCCGGGTAGACCTCGAACAAGCGGCGCACGCCGAGGGCGGCGAGCACGCGGTTGACGTGGGAGCCCTCCTCCGCGCCCCGGGCGGGCAGGATGAGGCGCAGCCGGCCCCCGCAGGACCGCATGAGGCGGCGGAGGGCGATGAGCACCCCGACCCCGCTGGAGTCGCAGAACTGGACTCCGGACAGGTCGAGGACGACGTCGTGGCGGCCCACGGCGACCACGTCGTGCACGGACTGGCGGACGGTGGCCGATGTGAGCAGGTCCAGTTCCCCGCCTATGTGCAGCACGGTCCACCCGCCCCGCTCGGTCTCCGAGACTTTCAGGGTCACGTGACTGGGCCTCTCGTTCCGGGGATTCCGGGGAACCCGATGATCCGGAGGTCCGGGTTCCTCCTTGGCGGCTGCCCCCGCACGCCCCTCGCGAAACACCGGCCTCGGAAGGACGTCGTGTCCGAGGAACGTACTTGTCGCAAAGGGGCGTGCCCGGCCGGGGCGGACGACTACATTCGGACAGGACGAGCAGGAGCTGAGAGGGCCGGCCAGGCCCGGGGCCGACAGCGGAGGGGGTGGAGGGCCGGATGGCCAAAAACGCACCACCGCGCTGGGACCGCAAGATGCAGCAGCGGCTGTCGCGCGGCGAGGCGGCCGCGCTCGGCGAGATGTACGACCGGTTCGCCGCCCTCGTCCACAGCCAGGCCCACCGGATGCTGGACGACGAGGACGCCGCCGACCTGGTCACCCGCGAGGTCTTCGCCCACGTCTGGGAGAACCCGGACGCCTACGACCCCAAGCAGGGCTCCATGCGGGCCTGGGTGGCCCATCTCACGCACCGCGAGTCCGTGCGCCGGCTGCGCCGGGGCGCGGACGAGGACCGCGACGACCCCGACGGTCCCGACGGCCTGGAGGAGCGGGTGCGCCGGGCCACCGCGGCGGCCCGGGCCGACTACATCGTCTCGTCCATGCCCGCACCGCTGCGGGCCGCCCTGGAGCTGGCGTACGTCCGCCGCCGCGACTACCGGCAGGCCGCGGCGGACCTCGGGGTCACCGAGGACGAGGCGCGGCGCCGGCTGCGGCTCGGGCTGCAACTGCTGTCCACCGCCCGGACCCGGCCCCTGGAGGGCGCCCCGCCGCCCGGTTACGGGAGGGTGTTGTGAGCGACGGCGCCGACGGCCGGGACGAGGAAGGCCGCGACGACGAGGTACGGGGCGCCCCGCGCATACCGGGCCCCCGCCCCGCCGCGGACGACTTCGCCGACCTGACGCCCGTACCGCCGCCCGGGCCGATGCCGGAGCCCGCGCCGGAACCGGAGCCCGAACCCGTACCCGAACCGGAGCCCGAGCCGGAACCCGAACCCGTACCTGAGCCGCAGCCGAGGCCCGCGTCGGCCGGGGCGGAGCCGGAATCCGCACCGCCCGCCCTGGTCCTGCCGCACCGCGTGCTCCAGGCGCTCCTGGGTGCCTGGGCGCTCGCCGCGTGCTCCGCCGAGGAGACCGCGGCCGTCGAGGCGCACCTGACCGAGTGCGCGCCCTGTGCGGACGAGGCGCTGCGGCTGCGGGACGCCGTCGGGCTGTTGCACACCGACCGCAGCCTGGACCTGGACCCGCTGCTGCGGTCCCGGGTGCTGGAGAACTGCCTGAACCGGCGGCCCGCGAAGATCCCGGTGCCCGACTGGGCCGCCCCGTACGACGCCGAGACGGCGCGGCTCGACGCGCTGCTGCGGGACATCGGGAGCGCCGAGTGGCACGCCCCGGTGCGGTTGCAGTGGTTCGAGGGCGAGCGGGAGGCCAGCCGCCGGACCACCGTCGCCGGGGTGATCGGGCACCTGATGACCGTGGACGGCCTGGTCGGCGCCGCCCTCGGGCTCGACGACCCGCTGCCCGGCCCCCTCTCCCCCACCGCGCGCACCGAGTCGTACTGGTCCGCCACCCGGGTTCCGCCGACCCGGGCCGTGCGCGAACCGTGGCGGGAGCAGAGCCACACGCTGATCCGGACGGTGTCGTTCGCCGGGCGCGGGGTCGAGGATCTGTCCGTGTCGTACGGGGACTTCGCGCTGCCGCTGCAGGACGCCCTGCTGGACCGGGCCTTCGAGTGCTGGGTGCACGCGGGGGACATCGCGAAGGCGGTGGACTACCCGTACGAGCCGCCGTCCGCCGGGCATCTGCACCGGATGATCGACCTCGCGGCCCGGATGCTGCCCGCCGCGCTGGCGGTGCGGCGGCGGTCGGGGCTGGCGGGACCGGCCCGGCAGCTGGTGACGGCCGGTTCGCCGGGGCGCTCGCTGCATCTGGAGATCGAGGGCTCGGGCGGCGGCGACTGGTACGTGGCGCTGGACTCGCCCGCCGCGCTCGGCTCGGCCGAGCACACGGTGGCGCAGGTCGCGCTGGACGGCGTGGAGTTCTGCCGGCTGGTGGCGGGGCACGTGCCGCCCGTGGAGGCGGCGGCCGGGCAGCGCGGGGACCGCGAGGCGATCCGCGACGTGCTCTTCGCGGCCGCCTCGCTCAGCCGGCTCTAGGTCCTGTCTGGAGTTCCCGCTCCGTCTCAGTCGAAGACGACCGTGCGGCGGCCGTTGAGCAGGATGCGGCGTTCCGCGTGCCACTTCACCGCGCGGGCCAGCGCCTGGCACTCCACGTCGCGGCCGATGGCGACCAGCTGGTCGGGGGTGACGTTGTGGCCGACGCGCTCCACCTCCTGCTCGATGATCGGCCCCTCGTCGAGGTCGGCCGTCACGTAGTGGGCGGTGGCGCCGATGAGCTTCACGCCGCGCGCGTGCGCCTGGTGGTAGGGCTTGGCGCCCTTGAAGCTCGGCAGGAAGGAGTGGTGGATGTTGATGATCCGGCCGCTGAGCTGCTTGCACAGGTCGTCCGAGAGGACCTGCATGTAGCGGGCCAGGACGACCAGCTCCACGTTCTCCTCACGGACCAGCTCCAGCAGCTCCGCCTCGGCCTGCGCCTTGTTGTCGCGGGTCACAGGGATGTGCCGGAAGGGCACGTCGTACGAGGCGACCAGCTCGGCGAAGTCCGGGTGGTTGGAGACGACGGCGGCGATCTCGACCGGCAGGGCGCCGATCCGGGACCGGAAGAGCAGGTCGTTGAGGCAGTGGCCGAACTTGCTGACCATGAGCACGATCCGCATCCGCTCCGACGAGCGGTGGATCTGCCACTCCATGGCGAAGGAGTCACCGATCGCGGCGAAGCTGGCCCGCAGCTTCTCGACGGTCACCGGCGTGCCCGCCGAGAAGTGGACGCGCATGAAGAACAGGCCGGTGTCGTGGTCCCCGAACTGCTGGCTGTCCTCGATGTTGCAGCCGGTCATGAAGAGATAGCTCGACACGGCGTGCACGATGCCCTGTTTGTCCGGGCAGGACAGCGTGAGGACGTACTGGTCGGGGGCGGTGTCGGCAGGCTGCGGCGCGGTCATCCCCGTAGCGTGCCACAACGGCGCGGCTTCAGGCGGACCTGGTCAGAATGCGGAGCACGTCCAGGGAGCGGGGCGGTACGTCCGGGTCCTCGCCGTCGTTGGCGGACAGCCGCACATGGGCCTCGCGGGCGGCGGCGACCGCCTCCGGCCAGCCGTGGTGCTCCAGGTAGGCGGAGACGGGGGCGTCCGCGCCGACCTGGTGCATGATGCGCAGCACCCGCAGCACGGCGGCGTCCACAAGGGCGGCCTCGCCGGCGTCGCGGAAGATCGTGCCGACGTACTTCTCGGCGGACCAGTTGTCGAGCCAGGTGTCCTCGACCAGGCGGTACACGGCGTCGGTGACGTCGCCGTACCCCTCCCGGCCGGCCAGCCAGCACTCGTGGTGGAAGACGGGGTCGGAGAGCATGTGCAGCGCCGAGCGCACGTTGCTGCGCCAGCGCCACCACGGAAGGTCGTTGAGCGGCATGCCGCCCATGGTGGAGGAGCGACGGGCGCGACGGGAAGAGTTCTCGGAACCTTGCTGCACGGTTGTCGATCGTACGTTCCCTTTTCGTCACCCCGGACCGGCCCCCGGCGTTCACCGGGACGTCACCCGGCGTTGAGAGAGGGCCACCACTGCGTTACCCCGGGCCGGGAAGGCTCTGGGGCCATGACCGGACGGCGACGCCCCCCTTTCCCCCGCCCCTTCGGAACAGTCACCGGTGCGGTGGCGGCCGGGGCCCTGCTGCTGACCGGCTGCGGCGCGCTCCCTGGAGCCTCGGGGGACTCCAGGGAGCCCGTCACCGTCGTCACCTGGGCACCGGGCGACGGCGCCTCGGCCCCGGACGCCGTGAACATGGCGGGGATGACCGCGATGGCGCAGGCGTACGCGCGCTCGGTCAACGCCGCCGGCGGGATCGACGGGCACGAGCTGCGCGTCGTCACCTGTGACGAACAGGACACCTCGACCGGCGCGGGGGCCTGCGCCCGCCGGGCCGTGGAGGAGAAGGCGGTCGCGGTCCTCGGCTCGTACAGTCGGCACGGACGGGCGGCCCTGACCCCGCTGGAGGTCGCCGGCATCCCGTACATCGGCGGCTACGGGGCCTCCGAGGACGAGTTCCGCAGCTACACCTCCTACCCGCTGACCGGCGGCCAGTCCGCGCTGCTCGCGGGCACCGCCGAACGGCTCGCGCAGGGCTGCGACCGGGTCTCGCTGGTGCGCCCGGACACGCTGGAGGGCGACAGCCAGTCGTGGCTGCTGCACACCGGGCTCAAGGGCGCGGGCCGGTCCCCGCAGCTCGACATACCGACGGCGGAGGGTGCCACCTCGTACGACGGGGAGGCGCGGCGGGCGCTGTCCGGCGCGGGCGCGGACGGGGGATGCGTGACATCGGTGCTCGGCGACCGCACGGAGACGTTCTTCGACTCGTTCCGGCGGCTGGAGCCGGCGGGCGCGGACGTGCGGGTGGCGTCCGTGCTCGGCAGCGTCGAACAGCCGCTGATCGACCGCACCGGGGGCCGGAACAGCCCGTTCGAGGGGGCGTACGTCACCGGCTGGTACCCGGCCCCGGGCGACGACCGGTGGAACCCGATGCGCAAGGTGATCCGCGAGGAGGCCTTCGGCGACAACCGGATCGACCCGGACGACACGGGCGTGCAGACCACCTGGGTCGCGTACACCGCGCTGAAGTCGCTCGTCGAGTCGATGCACGAGTCCCGGATCACCGCGGCGAAGGTCACCAAGGCCCTCAAGGAGGGCGTCAGCGCGGACACCGGCGGCCTCACGCCCGTGCTGCGCTGGCGTTACGAGGACATGATCGGCTCGCAGGCGTATCCGCGCATCGTCAACAGCAAGGTGACGTTCCAGGTGGTGCGGGCCGGGCGGCTGGTCGCCGAGCGGAAGGGCTTCGTGGACGTCACGGAGACCCTCGTCGACGCCAGCGCCACCCGCTGAGCCGGCCGCCCCGATCGGGGCGGAAGGCCCTCAGAGCGCGGTCGCCTCGCGCCGCGTCAGACCGTACTTCTCCGCGATCTTGTTCCACAGCCCGGACGCCTGCCGCTTGGCCGTGCTGGCCTCGCCGCTCTTCACGGTCGCCTGCTGGGTGTGCGAGGTCGTCCGGGCGTGGCCGTGCTTGCAGACCTTCTTGCTCTTGGCCTGCGCCGCCCACGCCGCGTAGTGGTCGTCGGCGGACGCGGACGCCTGCCAGGCCCTGGTGAGCGAGGCCGTCAGCTGGTCGTGGTTCGGCAGCTTGTCGACGGACAGGTCCTGGAGCCGGGTGACCAGGTCGCGGCGCTGCTTCGCGGCGCCCTTGAGGTCGGAGACGGCCTTGTCCAGATCGGTGCAGTTCTTGGTCTTCTCGACCGCGCCGATCACCGCCGCACGGCTGTTGTTGCTGTCCGCGAGGAGCTTGTCCAGCGCCTCGGCCTGCGGCTTCGCCGGGTCGGCCGCGGGCTGGTCCTTCTCCTCGGACGGGTCACCGGCCGGTGAACTGGCGGATGCGACCGGCTGCTTGGCGTCCTTGTCGTCATCGTCGCCGCCGCTCATCAGCGCACCCGCGCCGAGCCCGATGACCGCGCATCCGACGACGACCGCCGCGATCAGCGGCACCGCGCCGGACCGCTTGCGCCGCCCGCCGCCGTCCCCGTCGTCCTGCGGACCGCTGTACGGGGGCGGCTGCTGGAAGCCCTGCTGCGGCGGCGGACCCGCCTGGTACGGCTGCTGCTGCGGGCTCTGCTGGTACGGGGGCTGCTGCCGGGCCGGGTCGAACCGGGGCATCTGCTGCGTCGCGCCCTCGGGCTCGTCGCTGCGGAAGAGGTTGTCGAACTCGGCCGGCGGCTGCCGCTCACCGGGGGCACCGGGCCGGATGCCGTACGGGGCGCCGCCGGGCACCGGGGGTATGTACTGCGTCGCGTCGGCGTCCCCGCCGCCCTGGGGCGCCTGCGGGGCGTGGCCCAGGAACCGGGTCGACTCCGCGGGGTTCTCCGGCGGCAGCCCGCCGGGCGCGGGGCCCCCGGGGATCGGCGCGATGTACTGCGTGGCGTCGGCGTCACCGTGGGGAGCCGCGCCGTGCCCGTGCCCGGACTCGGGCGGCAGCGGCTGCGCGTAGGGCTGCGGCTGGGCGGGCGGGAGCGCGCCGCCCCCGTCCTGGCCGTAGGCGCCGGGCTGCTGCTGCCCCTGGCCGTACGCGTCCTGGCCGCCGTACTGCTGCTGTCCGTACGGGCCCTGCTGCTGCGGGGGCTCCTGGTACGGCTGCTGCTGAGGGTAGCCGTAGCCGCCCTGGCCGCCGCCGTCCCGCGGGCCCCAGGGCTGTCCCCACGGCTGCCCGCCGGCCGGGGCCGGCCGGTCCGCGGCACCCCCCGGCGTCCAGGGCTCGCCGCCGTCCGAGGGCAGCACGACACCCTCGTGTGCGGGCCGTACAGCAGGGGGCTGCTGCTCGTCGCCCTGTCCGCTCTGTGTCACCGGGACTCCTACGCGTCAACTATGGAATCGTCGGCTCACGCTATCGGGTGGCAGCCGCCGTTCGCCAAGTGCCCACTGTCCCCCGCCTACCCGTGACACCGGGTGTAACACCACGCCCCCTCCGCACGCAGTTAACGGACGCGGTTGACGGTCCTCCTCGCCCGCTGCCCGGGTTCCCTCAGGCCGCCTGGAGCTCCAGGCGCGCGCCGAACTCCCTTACCGCGGGCTCGTCCCCGTACGGCAGCAGACGCTGCTGGAGGTCCTCCAGATACTCCGCGCCCCGGCTGGAGCGCACCGTGCCCAGCAGCTCCATCGCCCGCGTCCCCGTGTGGCACGCCTGCTCCACCTCCCGCATCTGCACCTGGGCCGTGGCCAGCAGCGCGAGCCCGATGCCCCGGCGGCGGGCCCGGGACTCCGGGTGGCCGTCCAGGGACTCCTTCGCCCGGCGCGCGGCGGCCTCCGCCTGCCCGAGGTCGCGGTGGCAGTGCGCCAGTTCGTCCGCGAGGTAGGCGTGGTCGAAGTGGGCGATCCAGTCGGGGTCGTCCCCGGTGTCCGGCGCGGCCTGTTCGAGGGCGGCCTCGGCCCGCCCCGCCACCTCCAGGCAGGCACGGGCGTCGCCGAGCAGGGCGTGGCCGCGCGCCTCCGCCGCGTAGAACATCGCCTCCGCGCGCGGCGTGACCCGGCCGCGCGCCCCCTCCTGCGCGGCCCGCGCCAGCTGGGCGATCTCGCGCGGGTTGCCGAGCTGGGCGGCGAGGTGGCTCATGGACGCGGCCAGTACGTAGCCGCCGTAGGCGCGGTCGCCCGCCGCCTGGGCGAGGCGCAGGGCCTGGATGTAGTAGCGCTGGGCGAGGCCGGGCTGGCCCGTGTCGACGGCCATGTACCCGGCGAGTTCGGTGAGCCGGGCGACCGCGCCGAACAGCTGGCGGCCGGTCGATTCGCGGTACGCCCCCGAAAGCAGCCCGGAGACCACGCTGTTGAGGTAGTGCACGAGGACCGGGCGCACATGGCCGCTGCCGAAGCGGTGGTCGAGGTCGACCAGCGCGGCCGTCGTCGCCCGCACCGCCTCCACGTCCGACATCCCGACCCGGGACCCGGCCGCGCGGGCGACCTGCGGGTCGGCGCCGGTGATCAGCCAGTCCCGGCTGGGCTCCACCAGGGCGGAGGAGGCGACCGTGGAGCCCGACAGGAAGTCGCGGCGGCCGACGTCGCTGCGCCACAGCTCGCAGACCTGCTCGATCGCCCCGACGACCGTGGGAGCGAACTGGAGGCCGACGCCGGAGGCGAGGTTCTTGCCGTTGGCCATGCCGATCTCGTCGATCGTGACCGTACGGCCCAGCTTGCGGCCCAGCGCCTCGGCGATGGTGCCCGGCGCCCGGCCGCGTGGCTGCTGGCCGCGCAGCCAGCGGGCCACGGAGGTCTTGTCGTAGCGGAGGTCGAGGCCGCGCTCGGCCCCGACCATGTTGACGCGGCGGGCCAGGCCCGCGTTGGAGCATCCGGCTTCCTGGATGAGCGCCTGGAGCCGTTCGTTCGGCTGACGTGCGACGAGTGGCCTGGCTGCCATGTGTATCCCCCTGAGGCCGCGGTGATAGGTGGCCGGATCACTGCCCGACATATGCCTGAGAAATGCGCAGATTCATCGTGTTGGTCACTTTCCGTGCGACTCACCTCATTCGTCACGGCGAGTACCTAAAATGCCGCGCCGAACCGCACCGCCCGGAGGTCCCGTAACCAGTTACCCGCCCGGGGCCCGTGCCTCTCCCGCGCGCCCCCGCCCATGCACCCGTGCGCCCCGTATGCGGATCCGCGCGACGGGCGGCCGTAACTCTTCGTGAAGCCCGTAGTTGAGCCGGGCGTGGAAGAGCCCATCGGAGTCATGGAAACCGCGCAGGTCCCCCGGCAGCGCGCGGAGCAGCTGCTCGACGCCGCCGTGCGGTACACGGAGGAGAGGCACTGGGACGTCTGCCCCGGCACCTGGCTGGAGCCGTCCGGCGGCGGCCGGTGCTCGTGCGGCGAGGACGGCTGTGCCGCGCCCGGCGCCCATCCCGCCGGCGACGGCTGGGCGGACGGAGCCACCGGCAGCGGCGCGGCGGCCCGCCGGATGTGGACCCAACACCCGGGCGCGGCCGTCCTGTTGCCCACGGGGCGCACCTTCGACGCCGTCGACGTACCGGAGTCGGCGGGCTTCCTGGCGCTCGCCCGGATGGAGCGGATGAGCCTGCCGCTCGGCCCCGTCACCCGCACCCCGGACCGCCGCATGCAGTTCTTCGTGCTGCCCGGCGCCGCCGCCAAGACGGAGGACCTGGTGCGCCGGGCCGGGTGGAACGCCGCGTCGATCGGCCTGCGCGGGATCGGTGAGGGCGCGTACGTCGTCGCGCCGCCGACCCGGGTCGGCGGCGCGGGCGCGGTCCAGTGGGTGCGCAACCCCACCACCGCCAACCGGTGGCTGCCCGAGGTGGAGGAGCTGGTCGGCCCGCTCGCGTACGCCTGCGGACGGGCCAGGGCGGACGCCCGCGACGGCCTTTCGTAGGGTGGTCCCCGCGTACGTACGGGGACTTCGAAGGGCGTGCAGATGCCGGACCGGGTGGAACACGACGGGACAGAACGGCCGCGGGAGGCACCGCCCGCGGTGCGCGTCGAGGGGCTGTGGAAGCGGTTCGGTGAGCAGACCGCGGTCGCCGGCATCGATCTGGAACTGCCCGCGGGGAAGTTCATCGGCCTGGTCGGGCCGAACGGGGCGGGGAAGACCACCACCCTCTCCATGGTCACCGGTCTGCTCCGCCCGGACCAGGGCAGGATCGAGGTCGGCGGGCGGGACGTCTGGCGCGACCCGGTCGAGGTGAAGTCCCGGATCGGCGTCCTGCCCGAGGGGCTCCGCCTCTTCGAGCGCCTCTCCGGCCGCGAACTCCTCGCGTACACGGGCCGGTTGCGCGGACTGCCGGGCCAGGAGGTGGACAGCCGGGCCACCCAGCTGCTCGACGTGCTGGACCTGGCCGGATCCCAGCACAAGCTGGTCATCGACTACTCGACCGGAATGCGCAAGAAGATCGGGCTCGCCGCCGCCCTGCTGCACAACCCCGAAGTCCTCTTCCTGGACGAGCCGTTCGAGGGTGTCGACCCGGTCTCCGCGCAGACGATCCGCAAGGTCCTGGAGCGCTACACGCGTTCCGGCGCGACCGTGGTCTTCTCCAGCCATGTGATGGAGCTGGTCGAGTCGTTGTGCGACTGGGTGGCCGTCATGGCGGCCGGGGCGATCCGGGCACAGGGCCCGCTGGCCGAGGTGCGCGGCTCGGCGACCTCCCTGCAGAACGCCTTCCTGGAGCTGGTCGGCGCGGGCGACCGCGACACCGGCGAGACCCTGGACTGGCTGGGCGGCGACCGATGAGCGTGCTCGACGCCCCGGCCGGCTCCGGCCCCAGGACCGGCACCGCGGACAGCCGTACGGCCCTGATCCCCGTCTTCGCCCGCCTCAAGCTGGCGTTGCTGCGCAACGGGCTGCGCCAGTCCTCCGGGCGGCGGGCCGCCTACATCGCCTCGGTCGTCGGCGCCCTGCTGATCGCCGCCGGCCAGCTGCTCGGGCTGATCCTGCTGCGCGGCAACGCCCACGCGGACTCGGTGGTGGTGCTGCTCACCGCGGTCGTGGCCCTCGGCTGGGCGGTGATGCCGCTGTTCTTCTCCGCCGGGGACGAGACCCTGGACCCGACCCGGCTCGTCATGCTGCCGCTGCGGCCCCGGCCGCTGATCGTCGCGCTGCTGGTCTCCTCGCTGATCGGCCTGGGCCCGCTGTTCACGCTGTGCCTGGCGGCCGGCTCGGTGGTCGCGCTGGCCCACGGGGCGGGCGCGGTCGTCTTCGCCGTGCTCGCCGTGCCGCTGACGCTGCTGGTCTGCGTGGCCCTGGCCCGCGCGGTCGCCGCCGCCAACACCCGGCTGCTCACCTCCCGCAAGGGCCGCGACCTGGCGGTCCTCAGCGGCCTGGTGATCGCGGTGGGCATCCAGGTCGTCAACTTCGGCGCCCAGCGCCTCGGGCAGGCCGGCGGGCTCTCCTCGCTCGACCCGGCGGCGGACGTCCTGCGCTGGGTGCCCCCCGCGTCGGCCGTCGGGTCCGTGGGCTCCGCGGCTCAGGGGGCGTACGGGCGTGCCGTCGTCCAGCTGCTGCTGGCCGTCGCCGCTCTGGTGGCGCTGCTGTGGCTGTGGCAGCGCACCCTGACGAAGCTGATGACCTCGCCGGACGGTTCGACGACCGCCGCCGCCGGGCCCGGACGCGACAAGGCCGGGCGGACCGGCGCCGGCCTGTGGGCGCTGCTCCCCGAGGGCCGCACGGGCACGGTGATGCAGCGGTCCCTGCGGTACGTGGCACGGGACCCGAAGACCAAGGCCGCCTGGGTGACCGCGCTGGCCGTCGGGCTGATCGTGCCGCTGATCAACGCCCTCCAGGGCCAGGGCTCGGTGTACTTCGCCTGCTTCGCCTCCGGGATGCTCGGCATCCAGATGTACAACCAGTTCGGGCAGGACACCTCCGCGTTCTGGATGGTCGCCCAGACGATCTCCTCGCCCCGGGACGCCTACCTCGAACTGCGGGCGCGGGCGCTGGCGCTGCTGCTCATCACCCTGCCGTACACGGTGCTCGTCGCCGTGGTGACTGCGGCGCTGCTGGGCGACTGGCCCGTGCTGCCCGGGGTGGTGGGCCTGTCGTTCGCGCTGCTGGGCGCGATGCTGGCGACGGGTGCGACGGCCTCGGTGCTCTTCCCGTACTCGGTGCCGCAGGAGGGCGCGTTCAAGAACGTGGCGCCCGGGCAGGCCGGGCTCGCCTGGATCTCCATCCTCGGCGGGATGGTCACGGCGGCCGTGCTCAGCGCCCCCGTGATCGCCCTGACCATCACCCTGCACGTCACCGGCCGCACGGACTGGCTGTGGCTGCTGGTGCCGGTGGGGGCCGCGTACGGGGTGCTGACCGCCTGGGGCGGGGTGCGGCTGGCGGCCCCCCGCATGGCGGCTCGGCTGCCGGAGATCATTTCCGCGGTCAGCAAGGGCTGAGGTTCCGGGGCGTGTCCGTGAAGTCCGGGCGGACTGGACTCCACGACGCGCCCTACGGGGAGACGGGCTCGCGGTCGTCCTGCGCGTCCTCGGCCAGCTGCTGGAGGAAGGGCTCGACCGCGGCGCGCCAGCCGTCCGGCTGGTCGAAGTGCACGAGGTGGCCGGCGTCGGCCACCTCGGCGTACTGCCCGCGCGGCAGGACCCGGACCATCTCCTGGGCCTCCGCCCGGCCCAGCTCGCCGTCCAGCCCGCGCAGCACCAGCGTCGGGCATCCGACCTGGGCCAGCTCCTCCCAGTGCGCGTCGAACACCCAGGTGGCGCGGGACTCCAGCATCTGCCGCCGGGAGAAGACGGGCCGCCATCCGTCGGCGCGCTCGGCCATCACCTCGGCGTAGAACGCGCCGCGCGAGGCGCTCGGCCGCTCGGTCCAGGGGTCGTCCTCGCCGAACCACCGCCGTACGGCGTCGGGCGATGCGAACGGGAGCGGCCAGGACCGGAACCAGTCCTCCCATTCGCGCTGCGATGCGGCCCCGAGCGCGGAAGCGCGCATGTCGCAGATGACCAGCGCGCGGACCAGGTCGGGGCGCTTGGCAGCGAGCTGCCAGGCGGTGAGCGCGCCCATGGAGTGGCCGACGAGCGTGACGGGGGCGAGACCCAGCTGTTCGATGACCGCCTCCGCGTCCGCCACGTAGGCGTCGCGGGTGTAGGGGCCGTCGGCGGGCTTCTCGCTGTCGCCGTGGCCGCGCTGGTCGAGGCCGACCGGCCGGTGCCGCTCGGCGAGCCAGTCGGCGGTGGACGCCCAGTGCGAGGCCCGGCCCATCAGGCCGTGCAGCAGTAAGACGGGGGCGCGGGTGCCGTCCGCGCCGCCCGTGGGCGGATCGGCGAACTCCCAGGCCGCGAGGCGTACGCCGTCCGCTCCGGTCACTTCGATGCGCCGCGCCATAGCTTCTGGCACCCCCTTCTCTCCCTGAGTCACCGGGTTGGTCATGTCGGCCAGACTATCGAACCTTTATTCGAAAACGGCGATCTGCCAGCCAACACCGCTCGTTCGAGTGACTGCTTCCCAGGATTGACGGCGACAGCTGCGGGGAGATCTTCTCCGGGAGGCGGGCCACTCGGGGATGAGGGCTCGCGGGACCGACCTCGAGAGCTCGGGGCTCCAGGTCGGACATCAGGGGAGGACAGGCCCCGGTGCCTTGCGGCGCCGGGGCCATCCGCTTCGGTACGTACGACGGGGCGTTCCCGTACGACGGGTGCATCGCAGCTCCCCTCCCCGGCCCGGCGGCCGACACGCTCAGCGACCCCTCCGCCACAGCCTGGCACGCTCCGCGCCGGAGCGCTGCGGTTCCGTACGGAAAAAGAGAGACCGGGCACCGGCGCCGCCGATGCCCGGTCTCCCGGAACGCTCTCCCCGGAACGGGGGCCGCACGCGTCTGCCTCTTCGTCTACCTCTTCGCCACGAAGACGTGCGAGGCGACCTCGGAGTCCAGCTCCGCCGCCTCACCGCTGCTGCCGACCAGCACGCCGCCGGGCGACTGCGTCACGCTGACCACCGAACCGGGCTGCACGCCCGCCCGCCGCAGCGTGTACATCAGCTGGGCGTCCGTCTGGATCGGCTCACCGATCCGGCGGACCACCACGGTCTTCCCCTCGCTGCCCGGGTCGAGATCGGACAGGCTGACCATGCCCTCGTCGAGGAACGGGTCGGCGCCGGCCTTCTCGCCCAGCTCCTCCAGGCCCGGGATCGGGTTCCCGTACGGCGACTCCGTCGGGTGGCGCAGCAGCTCCATCACCCGCCGCTCGACCGCCTCGCTCATCACGTGCTCCCACCGGCACGCCTCGGCGTGGACCTGCTCCCACTCCAGGCCGATCACGTCGACCAGCAGACACTCGGCCAGCCGGTGCTTGCGCATGACGCGGGTCGCCAGCCGGCGGCCCTCCTCGGTCAGCTCCAGGTGCCGGTCACCCGCGACCTGCACCAGGCCGTCGCGCTCCATCCGCGCCACGGTCTGGCTGACGGTCGGACCGCTCTGGTCCAGCCGCTCCGCGATCCGGGCGCGCATGGGGACCACGCCTTCCTCTTCGAGTTCGAGGATGGTGCGGAGATACATCTCCGTTGTGTCGATCAGTCCGGACATTCGTGCCCCTCGATGCAGTCGTGCGCTGGCCCTGCACCAATTCTGACGCATCGCGCGCGGAACCGTGCCGCGCGGTGCCCGCCGGGGTCCTGCGGTATTGACATGTCACTGGTCCAGACCGCAACGTGATCGGCGGTACGGACGCCCCATGGACATCTCACCCCGCCGGAAAGGTCCTCCCCGATGAGCGAAAGCAAGCTGGCCGATCAGTTCTTCGATGCGGCGATCGGCCTGCTGGGGAGGGTGCGCGACGAGGAGGCCGGCAACATCGCGGCCGCCGGTGCCGCGATCGCCGACACCGTCGAGGCCGGCGGCCGGCTCTTCGCCTTCGGCGCCGGGCACTCCTCGCTCGCCGCGCAGGACGTCGTCTACCGCGCGGGCGGGCTCGCCCTGATGAACCTGATGGCCATCCCCGGCACCCTCGGCGTCGACGTCATGCCCGCCACCCTCGGCTCGGCCCTGGAGCGCGTGGACGGCCTCGCGGGCGCGGTCCTCGACTCCAGCCCCGCGAAGTCCGGCGACGTGCTCGTGATCATCTCGCTCTCCGGCCGCAACGCCCTGCCCGTCGAGATGGCGCTCAACGCCCGCGCGCTGGGCCTGAAGGTCATCGGCGTCACCTCGGTCGCGTACGCGGAGGAGACCCGGTCCCGGCACAGCTCGGGCGGCTTCCTGCGGGACCACTGCGACATCGTCCTCGACAGCAAGATCGCGATCGGCGACGCGGAGCTGGAGGTGGACGGCATCGAGGCACCGTTCGCGCCCGCGTCGACCGTGGTCACCAGCGCGATCATGCAGGGCATGATGGCCGCGGCGGCTGAACGCCTGCTGGAGCGCGGCATCGAACCGCCGCTGCTGCGGTCCGGGAACGTCGACGGCGGCCACGAGTGGAACGGGCGCGTGATGACGCAGTACGCGGACCGGATCTTCTACCGGCACTGAGTCGTACGGGCCCGCACGCCGTCCCGGTCCGGAGGGGCGCCGTTCCGCGCGGCGACGGTTCCGTCATCAATCGCCGGACGGGCCGGGACCGCCGCCGGACGGGCCCGACAGGTGCAGGTCCACCGAGGCCGCCACCCGGGCGGCCACGCTCTCCGCGTACATCGCGTCCGGGCGTTCGAACGCGGCGCGGTGGGCCGAGCGCAGGAACGTCACCACACCCAGCGTCCGCCCCCGGCTCCGCAGCACCGTGCACAGCGCGTGCACCGCGTCCGGCGGCCACTGCCGCTGCCGCGCCCACTCGCCGTCCGTACGCCCCGCCCCCGCCGAGGTACGCACCGAACCCGTCCGCTCCACCGCCTGGAGGGCCGGGTGCCCCGGCGCGTACCGCAGCGGGATGGCACCGCCGGCCACCGGCAGGCAGGGGCCCGGCGCGTCGGCCGGGGTGGCGGCGGCCCGGACCAGCCGCTCCCCCGCCGCCAGGTCCACCACCACGTGATCGGCGAACCCGGCCAGCGCGAAGTCCAGCGACGACGTGGCCGCCTCCATCGGGTCCTCGCACTCGGCGGCCGACCTCGCGGCGCGGTGCAGCTGGTTCGACCGGAAACGCAGCCGGTCCGCCTCCTGGGCCGCGAGCTTCGCCGCCGTCACGTCCTGGAAGACCCAGCCCGCGCCCAGCGGCACCGGCTCCTCGGTGAGCGGCGAGGCCAGCCGCAGGAATCCGCTCCGCCAGCACCGGCGGCGGGCCCCCTCACCGCCGCGCAGGGTCACCCACAGCTCGGCGGACGCGTCGGGCGCCCCCTCGGCCAGGACGTGCTGGAGCGCGCCCTCCAGCTCCTCCACCCCTTCGGCGATCACCTCGCCGAGCGGCCGTCCGAGGAGCGTCGTACGACCACCGCCCAGGGCGCGGGCCGCGTACGCGTTGACGACGGTCGGCCGCAGGTCCACGTCGACCAGGACGACGCCCCAGGAGGCGTCCTCGAACAGCGCCTCGCTGAGCGCGATGGCCCGTTCCAGGTCGATCTGCGCGTGGACCTCGCTGAACGCGCAGTACACCCCGGCGGGCCTGCCGTCCGCGCCCCGCACCCCGGCGGACTGCGTACGGACGAGGACGCGCCCGCCGTCCTTTCGCAGCAGCGCGAACTCGTGCACCTGCCGCCCCGGCGCCCCCATGACGGCCATCAGCCGCCCCTGCACCTCGTCCGCGTCGGCCCGGCGCACCGCCCACCCGGCGAGCCCGGCCCGCCCGACGGCCTCCTCGGCGGACCAGCCGAGAACGCGCTCCGCCTCACGGTTCCAGTGAGTGACGGCCCCGTCCGCGTCGAAGGCGCAGAGCGCCGCGTCCATCCCGTCGAGGAGAGCCGCGAGCAGCTCCGCCCCGGGAATGGCACCGGCCGTCCCCCTGCTCGTGGAAGCGCTCATCCCGAACCCCCTGCGAGACGTGTCCGCAATAGCCGCACGTCAGACCATTGAACTCGAACGTGACCCAGCCCACAGCGAGTTCCCCGAAATCAATCCTCCGATTAATTCGGTTGTGCGGGCCCGGAGGCGGTTCCTAAGCTGTCCGTACACGTTGAAAGGAGGTGATCCGAAAAGTGCAGTCTTATCGGATTCGTGAGGTGGCTGCGGGCTGACAGCCCGTCGTCGCACATCGTGCACCTCGGCGGACTGTCTGCCGAAACCCAAGCAGTCACCGACCCGCAGGCTCGCCGGTAAGTCCGGCCGGCTCCTCCGCAAGGAGGGACCAGAGCCTGCGGGTTCTGCTTTTCTCAGGCCCCGTGAGGCTTACGGGCACAGCCGCTCCACGCGCCACCCGGTGTCCTTGCCGCCCTCGCGGACGTACCGCAGCCGGTCGTGGAGGCGGTTCTCGTGGCCCTGCCAGAACTCGATCGTGTCGGGGACGACGCGGAAGCCGCCCCAGTGCGGGGGCGCCGGGACCTTCGCGCCCTCCGGGTAGCGGGCCGACAACTCCTCGTAGCGTGCGGTCAGCTCCTCGCGGCTGCCGATCACCGCCGACTGGTCGCTCGCCCAGGCGCCGAGCTGGGAGCCGTGCGGGCGGGTGCGGAAGTAGCCGGCGGTCTCCTCGCGGGCGACGCGGGCGGCGGTGCCGGTGACGATGACCTGGCGGGCCAGCGGGTGCCAGGGGAAGAGCAGCGAGACGTACGGGTTGGCCGTCAGCTCGCGGCCCTTGCGGGAGCCGTAGTTGGTGAAGAAGACGAAGCCCCGGGTGTCGTACATCTTCAGCAGGACCGTACGGGAGGAGGGGCGGCCCTCGGGGGTCGCGGTGGAGACCACCATGGCGTTCGGCTCGTGGAGCATGCCGCCGGCGGCGACCTGCCGGAACCACGCGGCGAACTGGTCCATCGGGTCGGCGGCGAGCGAGTCCTCCGTGAAGGACTCGGAACGGTACTGCTCGCGCATCGCGGCCGGATCGGTGGTGGAATCGAAGGAGGAGTCTGCGGTGGGCACGGGGCCATCCTGCCGCAGCGGCCGGACGGGCAGGTGGTCCGCCCGCCGTTGCACGGGGCACGGGTGGCTGTGCGGGATGTCACCTTCCCGGCCCCGGTGGAACCCGCCAGTATCGGGGGTGGGCCTCCGGGCCCGCCGCAGCCGTCGATCCGAGGGAGCCGCCTGATGTCCGACTTCGTACCCGGACTCGAAGGAGTCGTCGCGTTCGAGACGGAAATCGCCGAACCCGACAAGGAAGGCGGTTCGCTCCGGTACCGGGGCGTCGACATCGAGGAACTCGTCGGTCACGTCTCGTTCGGCCATGTGTGGGGGCTGCTGGTCGACGGGGCCTTCAAACCCGGTCTGCCGCCGGCCGAGCCGTTCCCGATCCCGGTGCACTCCGGTGACATCCGGGTCGACGTGCAGGCCGCGCTGGCGATGCTCGCGCCGGTGTGGGGCCTGAAACCGCTGCTGGACATCGACGCGGAGACCGCCCGCGAGAACCTGGCGCGGGCCGCCGTCATGGCGCTGTCGTACGTGGCGCAGTCGGCGCGCGGACAGGGCCTGCCGATGGTCCCGCAGCGCGAGATCGACAAGGCGGAGTCCGTCGTGGAGCGGTTCATGATCCGCTGGCGCGGCGAGCCCGACCCGCGCCATGTGAAGGCCGTCGACGCGTACTGGACGTCCGCCGCCGAGCACGGCATGAACGCCTCCACGTTCACCGCCCGGGTCATCGCCTCCACCGGCGCCGACGTGGCCGCCGCGCTGTCCGGCGCGGTGGGCGCCATGTCGGGCCCGCTGCACGGCGGCGCCCCGTCCCGGGTACTCGGCATGATCGAGGAGATCGAGCGGACCGGCGACGCCACGGCGTACGTGAAGAAGGCCCTGGACCGGGGCGAGCGGCTGATGGGATTCGGCCACCGCGTCTACCGGGCCGAGGACCCGCGCGCCCGGGTGCTGCGGCGTACCGCCGAGGAGCTGGGCGCGCCCCGCTACGAGGTGGCGCGGGCGCTGGAGAAGGCCGCGCTGGAGGAGCTGCACGCGCGCCGCCCGGACCGGGTCCTGGCGACGAACGTGGAGTTCTGGGCGGCGATCATGCTGGACTTCGCCGAGGTCCCGGCGCACATGTTCACGTCGATGTTCACGTGTGCCCGTACGGCGGGCTGGTCGGCGCACATCCTGGAGCAGAAGCGGACGGGTCGCCTGGTGCGCCCGTCGGCCCGTTACGTGGGCCCGGGGCCGCGCAGCCCGCGCGAGATCGACGGGTTCGACGAGCTGGCGGACCTGGGGAACTGAGCGGGCGGCGTCCGGCGCCCTCCGGGTCAGGCGCGGTCGAGCGCCCAGGTCTGGAGGGCGTACGGGCGCCCCTTCTCCTCGCCCTCGATGAGGGGGACGCCGAGCAGCCGGAAGCCGGTCGCGGTGGCGACGGCGACGCTGGCCGCGTTCTCCGGTTCCAGCTCCAGGATGACCCGTTCCGCGTCCAGCTCCTCGAAGGCGTACGCGGCCATCACGCGCACCGCCCGGCCGGCGAGCCCCTGCCCGCGGTGGGCGGGGCCGACCGCGTATCCGAGTTCCGTGCCCTCGGGGGCGCGCCGCAGCATGACCTCGCCGAGCGGGGCCCCGCCGTCCAGGGTGATCGCGAGCAGGACGGCCGTGCCGTCGGCCCGCAGCTGCCGGGCCCTGTCGAGCCGTGCGCGGGCGGCGGCGTCGTCGAACGGGGAGACGATCGGCGTCCAGTACGCGATGTCCGGGTGGTCGAACAGCTCCGGCATCGCGGCGAGGTCGTCCTCGGTCCAGTCGCGCAGTACGAGCCCTTCGCCCGTGAGTTCGACGTGCTCGGGAAAGGGGGGCGTGGCGCTGCTGCTCATGCTGCGGACCCTATCCGTGCGTTCCCCTGACACCAAGGCGTTTCCTGCGCCACACTCTGGCTCCCGGACCGTGACAGACCGGTCCGTACCAGGGGAAGACGGGGCGCACATGCTCGACGACATGCGGCAGTTGGGGAAGTTCGTACGAAGACGGGACGTGCTCAGGTACGGCGGGATCGGCCTGATCACGGTCGCCCTGGCGGCCTGCGGCCGGGACAAAAACTCCGACGGTCCGACGGATGCCCCCGGGGCGGAGGGCCGCCCGGCCCCCGGGCCGTCGGTGACCGGGGCGGCGGTCGCGGCCTTCGCGCGCGGCACCTGGAACCTCTCGTACGAGCCGCAGGGGCAGGCCAACTACGAGTACAGGCGGATCGAGATCACGGGGAACCGCTGGAGCCTGGACGGGGACGACGAGAGCGGCTCGTTCGAGGTCGCCGGGAGCGGTCTCGTGGTCCGCATGGACGGCCGGGACACGGACAACGTCTGGGCCGCTTCCGGCCTGCCCGCCGCGGTCGGCGACGAGGCCGCGCTCACCCTCCAGTGGGGCCATGACACGGAGTCGGGCCTCGATGACGGCCTTCCGCCGGACACGACACCGGACCCGCTGCCGGTGGTGTGGGACGGGAAGACGCTGCGGATCCGTACGAAGGACGGCTTGCGTATCACGGCGGTACGGGCCTGAGCGGCTTGCCTCGGCCCGGCGCCGCTCAGCCCAGCGCCTCGTCCAGGAGCTCCGCCCATTGGGCGACCACCTTGCGGCGGCGGGCGGTGTCGTCGGTGAGGACGTTGGCGAGGCCGAGTCCGCGGGCCATGTCGAGCAGCCCCTGCACGGTCTCGCGGACGCCGGGCCTGGTCTCGTCGGCGCGCAGGAGGTTGACGGCGATGCGGTGGGTCTCGCGGCCGACGCGCGCCTCCAGCTCCGTGACGCGCGGGCGCAGTTGCTCCTCGTTGGAGGCGGCGACCCAGAGCTGGAGGGCGGCGCGGAAGAGGGGCCCGGTGTAGAGGTCGACCAGGGCGGCGACGACGGCGGCGCGGTCCTGGTCGGGGACGGCGCGCAGGGCGGCGGAGCGTTCCTCGGCGACGTACTCGACGGCGGCGGTGAACAGGTCCTCGCGGGTCGGGAAGTGGTGCTGGGCCGCGCCGCGCGAGACGCCGGCCCGTTCGGCGACGACGGCGACGGTGGACCCGGCCCAGCCGTGTTCGGCGAGGCAGGCGACCGCGGCCTCCAGGAGGCGCCGGCGGGTGGCGCGGCTGCGGTCCTGTTTGGGGCCGGGGCTGCTGCCGCCCGGAGTCACAACACCCATGCGGGGTCCCGTCGTTCGAGGAAGGCCGTCATCCCCTCCCGGGCCTCGTCGGAGGCGAAGAGGCGGGCGGAGCGGGCGATGAGGTCTTCGGCGTGCTGGTCGAAACTCTGCAGCACAGTAGCCGTGACCAGCGCCTTGGAGGCCGCCAGCCCCTGCGGCGAGGCCCGGCGCAGCCCGTCGAGTACGGGCGCGAGCGCGTCGTCGACGTCCTCGGCGGCCAGGGTGACCAGCCCGATCCGCTCGGCCTCCTCCACGTCGAAGCGCTCGCCGGTCAGGTAGTACCGCCCGGCGGCCCGGGGGTCGATGCGCGGGATGAGCGGCATCGAGATGACGGCGGGCGCGAGCCCGAGCCGTGACTCGGTGAGCGCGAAGGACGCCCCGAAGCCGGCGACCGCGATGTCGCACGCCCCCAGCAGCCCGAGCCCCCCGGCCCGGACGTGCCCGGTGACCCGGGCGACGACGGGCTTCGGCAGGGCGACGATCCGCCGCATGAGGGCGACGAACGCGTGCGGATCGGCCGGGGCGCGGAGGTCGGCGCCCGCGCAGAAGGTGGTGCCGGTGTGGGTGAGCACGACGGCCCGCACGGAGGCGTCGCCCGCGCACGCCTCCAGCGCGTCGGCCAGCTCGGCGACGAGCCCCGCACTGAGGGCGTTGCGGTTGGCGGGCGAGTCGAGCGTGAGGGTGGTGACGCCGCGGTCGTGGACGGGCGGTGCGAGGTGACTCATCCGCGTGCTCTCCTTCTCGGCCGGCATGTGGGGACGAGGGTGGCACCGAGGGCAAGAACAATCAAGCGTGCTTGCATGATTTTGGGTTGCCGGCATCCGTGAGGCTAGTCGGCGGCGTGCGCGCGGTCCGCGGTGACCAGCCACGACGTGCTGCGCAGCCGGACCGCACCGTCCGCCGCCTCGTGGGTGCGGAGGTGGTCCGCAAGGGCTTCGCGGGCGCGGGTGCGGGACGTGGCGTCGGCCTGCTGCATCAGGTGGCGGCCGGGGCCCGTGCCCAGCAGGAAGTCCGCCGCGTCCTCGGCGTCCGTGCCCCAGGTCCCGTACGCCTGGTCCTCGTCGACGGCGATACGGGAGAAGCCCGCCGCCGTGAGGATCTCGCGGACGCGGTCCGGGGCGGACAAGGAGAACATGCCCGGCAGTCCGGGCCGGCCGAAGTCGCCGACCGGAAGGAAGTCGCGGAGGGTGGCCATCGCCGTCACCCAGTCGTTGAGCGCGGCGTCGGCCGGGCAGACGAAGGCGAGGCGCCCGCCGGGGCGCAGGGAGCGGGCGACGTTGCCGAAGGCCGCTTCGGGGTCGGCGAAGAACATCACCCCGTAGCGGCTGATCGCCGAGTCGAACGTGCCCGGCTCCAGGGGGTGCGTCTGGGCGTCGCCCCGTATGAAGGTCGCGTTGCCGACGCCCTCCCGCTCCGCGCACGCCCGCGCCTCGGCCAGCATCGGCCCGGACAGGTCGAGGCCCGTCGCGCTCCCCCGGGGCGCCCGGAGGGCGGCGAGGCGTGTGGTCTGCCCGGTGCCGCAGCCGAGGTCGAGGGTGCGGTGGCCCTCGGTGATGCGGGCGGCGTCGAGGAGGGGGCCGTTGAAGCCGCCGTTGACGGCGTTCCAGCGGTCCTGGTTGCGGGCCCAGTGGGTGCCTTCGGGGCCGTTCCACGCCTGCGCCTGCTCGGTGTTGACGATCTCGGACATGGGTGCCTCCTGGGGTGGGCGCCGGGAATGGGCGTAGGCCCAAACAGTATGGGCGTGCGCCCAAACCCGCAATCCCGGTTACCATCCACAGCGGTCGCGCCCACGAGGGGCGGAGCCGACGGAACGGAAGAAGGCCCATGTCACCGCGTGGAGTGGCGACGCCGGACGTGCGCGAGCGGCTGTTCGCGGCGGCCGAGCGCGTCGTGGAGAGGGACGGGCCCGGCGCGCTGACCAGCCGGGCCGTCACGACGGAGGCGGGCTGCGCCAAAGGGCTTCTGCACACGCACTTCGCGGGGCTCGACGAGTTCGTGGCGGAGCTGTGCCTGGACCGGTTCGCCCGCACGGCCGCCAAGGCCCGGGCGCTGCCGGAACTCGCCGGGCAGGGCACCGTGCCGGAGAACCTGGAGGCCGTCGTCCTCGCCCTGTTCGCTTCCGGCGGCCCCGCGATCTCGGGCCTCGCCATGACCCGCCCCGCCGCCACGATCCGCGTCCGCGAGGCCCTGGAGGCCGGCGCCCCGGGCTTCACGGCGATCCAGGAGGCGATCACGGACTACCTCGTGGACGAGCAGGGCCGGGGCAGGGTGCCGTCGGCGGTGGACGCCCCCACGGCCGCCCTCGCGCTCGTCGGCACCGCGCACCACCTCCTGATGACGACCTGGCCGGGCGCCCCGGACCCCCGGCCGGCGATGACACGGCTGGTGGCGGCGCTGGTGGTGGGCTGAGGAGCTACGGCGTGTCCGGAAAGTCCTCCACGAAGTAGCTGTCGTGGCGGATGCGGAACTCCTTGAGCTCCTCCCCTCCCCGCTGTGCCATCTCCGCGACCTGCTCGAAGTACTCCTCGCGCGGCCCGCCCGGGGTGAAGAGGAGGAGCATCGACGCGGGGTCCGGGGAGGCGTTCCTGAAGGCGTGCAGGCCGCCCACGGGCACGTACAGGAAGTCGCCCGGACGGCACGTGACCCAGCGCTCGCCGTCGAAGATGGTCACCTCGCCGTCGAGGACGTAGAACGACTCCGAGATGGCGCGGTGGAAGTGGGTGCTGGGCCCGGGCGCCTTCGGCCCCATCTCCACCTTGTAGAGGCCGAATTCGCCGTCCGTCCGGGCCCCGGTCGCCAGGTAGTGCGTGGCGCCGTTGGCCGACGAGATCTCGGGCGGCGCGCTCACGGGCCGGTAGGTGGCGTTGATCTCGCCCTTCTCACCGAGGTAACGGGGTTCGGGGTACGACATGGCTGCTCCCGCTCGTAGGGCGGCACGCCTTCGGTACGGCGCGCCGGGCATACGTAGACCGTGCTCCCTCAAGCTTGGTTGAGGTCAAGCGCGGGCCGGCCGCCGCGCCACAGCACCTCCGGCGTCGGGACCGGCGCCGCGGCCATCGCCGCCGCCTCGGCCCCGATCCGCGCCGGGTCGGCGTCCACCTTCAGGAGCATGTCACCGACGCGCAGGGTCGTGCGCTCGGAGTGGGCGACGACGACCTCGACCTCATCCATGGCGCCCAGTGTTCCGGTCAACGACCGTGGGCCGCAGCCGGTTTGTCCGCGCGGCCCGCCTCGGCCCCGACTGGAACCCCTACCGCCCCCTCGCGTCACCGCCCGAGCGGCCCCGCCCCCGTCGCCGCGACGGACAGCTCCCACAGCCGCGCCGCACCCTCGGGATCGACCGCGTACGCACGGACGCCCCCTTCGTCCATGGGCGTACCCGGCGCGGAGACGGAGGCGATCTCGCAGTCCTCCAGATAGACCCCGCCCCGGTCCGCCAGCAGTGGCGAGGTGGCCGCCCACAGACCGGTCGCGGCTCCCTGCGAGGCCGCCTTGAAGCCCTCGCCGACCACGTTGCCGTGCGCGTCCACCCAGCCCAGGTCGATCTGCTCCTGGAGCTCCATCTCCCGTTGCAGCCCGGTGATGATCTTGCCGGGGTGCAGCGGGAAGGCCCGGACGCCGTCCTCGCGGCCGAGGGCGTCGAGGTGGACGGCGAAGAGCACGTTGGCCGTCTTGGACTGGCCGTACGCCGCCCACTTGTCGTATCCGGTACGGAAGTGCGGGTCGTGCCACCGGATGTCGGTGAGCGTGTGGCCGGCGGAGCTGTTCACGACGACGCGGGCGCCGTCGGGGGCGGCGGCGAGCAGCGGGTACAGCTCGCAGGCGAGGACGAAGTGCCCGAAGTGGTTGGTCGCGAGCTGGCTCTCCCAGCCGGGCCCGACGCGCCGTTCCGGGGTGGCCATGACACCGGCGACCGCCATCAGCAGGTCGAGCCGGGGCAGCGCCTCGCGGATGTGCGCGGCCGCCGCCCGTACGGTCCCGGGGTCGGCCAGGTCCATGGGGACGACCTCGGTGTCGCCGGGCACGTCGGCGAGGGCGGCGCGGGCGACATCGGGTCGCCGCGCCGGGACGACCACCCGTGCCCCGGCGGCCGCGAGCGCCCGGGTCGTTTCGAGGCCGAGCCCGGAGTAGCCCCCGGTCACGACGGCGTTCCGGCCGGAGAGGCCGCGCCCGGCGGTGACCTCGTCGGCGGTGGTGGCGGCGGAGAAGGGCGAGCCGAGCGGCTGCTGATCGGTGCGGTTCATGACGGCGACGGTACGAGCTGGAGTGCGCTCCAGCTCAAGTCCGGCATTCGGGACCGCCCACGACACGCCGGGCGCCCGCCCCCGATCTCCTTGCCGCACCGCACACCGCAACCGCACAGTTGTGCGGCTCCGCACGGGCGGGGCGTCGGGGAGCGGTACGGCAACGGGGGCTGGCGATGACGGTCGACACGCTGGAACAGGGGAACGGCAGAGCGGAGCCGGTGCGGATCTACGAGGGACGGGACATCGAGGAGATGCGCCAGGTCGTCGGAGGGCGGCTGTCCCCGCACCGGCTGACCGTGCTGGGGGCGCAGCGGACGCCGAGCAGGTTCCGCGCCTTCCACGAGGGGGCCGTGGGGCTGTACGACCTTGTCTACGGCGCCCCGGTGCGGCTGCTGGTGCAGGAGCTGCCCGACTTCTACAACGTCGTCCTGCCGCAGGCGGGCGCGGGGCTGCTGGTCGTCAACGGCACCGCCCTGCCGTCCCCGTTGTGCGTGGCGGGGCCGGGGGACGTGGTCTCCATGGACTGGGACCACCGGGCGGTCAACGGGTCGCTCGCCATGTCCCGGGCCGTCGTCGACGAGGTGACCTCGGTGCGCCTCGGCGACGTACCGCGGGAGCCACTGCGCTTCCGCCGGCCGCATCTGGACCGGGCGGACCCGGCCGTACGCTCCTGGCTGGCGCTCGTCGGCGCTTTCCGGCAGTTCCTGCTTTCGCCGCTGGCGCTCCGGCCCGGCCCGGGCGTACGGCACTTCGAACGCCTCCTGGTCGACACCCTGCTCGACGTACACGTCCATTCCTGGAACGACGAGGTGCCCGGCCTCGGCACCACGATGCTGCCGAGCGCCCTGCGCCGGGCGACGGAGTACTGCGCGGACCACGCCCACGAGCCCGTCTCGGTCTCCGACATCGCGCAGGCCGCGCGCGTGGGCGTACGGACGCTGCGCGAGGGCTTCCGTACGCACCTGGACACCACGCCCCTGGCGTACCTGCGCAGGGTCCGGCTCGACCGCGTCCACCACGACCTGACGGCCCTCGCCGCGGGCCGCGCCACCGGATCGGTCACCGAGGTCGCCTGCCGTTGGGGCTTCACGCACCTCGGCCGCTTCAGCGCGGACTACCGGCGGGTGTACGGGCGGCTGCCGTCGGATACGGCGAAGGGGCGGCGCTGACTATCCGCAAACGCGGCCGGCTCCCGCCCCCGAAGCGGATAGTGCGCGGGGGCCGCCCGGGCGAGTCTGGATCCCGACGGGGGCCCATGCCGCCGTCGGGACCGAACGACGAAGGGACCACAGTCTCCATGGCTACCAAGACCGGCAAGGGCCGACGCAGCGGTGTCCTCGCGAAGATGGCGGGCGTGACCGCCGGGCTCGCGCTCCTAACCGTCGGCACGGTCACCCAGGCCCAGGCGTCCACCACCGCCGGCTACATCGGCGACGGCTACGCCAACAACACCCACGGTGTGTGGTGCGTCCAGCACCTCCTGAACGACGTCGCCTCCGACCAGGGCTATGGCCGCCCGCTGTCCGAGGACGGTGTCTGGGGTCCCAACACCCGTGCCTGGGTGCAGTGGTACCAGCGCACCGCCCCGTCCCTCTTCGGTCTCACCGTGGACGGCATCGTGGGGAAGGGGACCGGCGGTTACCTGCTGGTGGAGGGCGACCAGTACTACGGCGGCAAGAACTACTGCTACTCGTACGTGCCGTCGAAGTTCTGACGGGCGCCGCACGGGCCGAAGCCTCTCCGGAGTGCTTCGGCCCGTGCGCCACACCGCGTCCGCCCGGTGGCGGGCCCCGTCAGCGCCCCGTGCCGCGCTCGTCGTCCCAGTCCGGGACCGTCGTGGTGCCCGACTCCCAGTCGCGGCGCAGGATCGCGTACCCCACGGAGTCGTGGACGGTGCCGTCGGCGGACGGCCACGCCTCGCGGTAGTGCGCCTCCTGCACGTATCCGCACCGGCGGAACGTACGCCGCATCGCCGCGTTGTCCTGCCGCGTGTTGCCCTCGACCCGGCGGACCTTCGGGAACTCCTCGAACACGTACCGCGTGAGCCAGGTCAGGGACTGCGCGCCGAGACCGCTCCCCCGGTGCCCGGAGCGGATGCGCAGATCGAAGAGGGGCGCGTTGTCGCACAGGTCCATGAGGCGTACGAAGCCGGCGTGTTCACCGGCCCGCGTGATCCAGAACGACCGGTTGTCGTCGCCCCCGAAGCGGCCCTCGTCGATCCACCGCCGGGCCTCGTCCGGTTCGACGGTGTCACGGCCGTGGAACGGCCAGGTGTCACCGGAGAGGAAGGCGACCAGCTCGTCCGCGTGGGCGGGCCCGAAGAGTTCGTACGTGATCTCTGTGTCCACGGGCGCACTGTAGTGACGCAACCGGAACCCCGGCACCGATTTATTTCCGGTCCCCCTGGGCGGGCAGGCACTCGGCGAGCAGGCCGACGACATCGTGCCAGGCCCGTCGCGCGTGCCGTGGATGGTGGCCGACTCCGGGGGGCGCGGCGTGGTCGACCGGCGGGTGGTGGAAGGCGTGCAGGGCGCCGCCGTAGACCACGAAGCGCCAGTCGACGCCCGCGGACCGCATCTCGGCCGTGAACGCGTCCCGTTGCGCGGGCGCCATGATCGGGTCCTCCGACCCGACCCCGGCCCACACCGGGCAGCGGATGCGCGCGGCCTCGCCCGGCCGGCCGGTGTTCAGTCCGTTGACGGTTCCGATCGCACGCAGGTCGGCACCGTCGCGCCCGAGTTCCAGCGCGATGATGCCGCCGGTGCCGTAGCCGACGGCGGCGATCCGGTCGGGGTCGGTCCTCGGTTCGGCGCGCAGCACGTCGAGCGCCGCGTGGCCGATGCCCCGCATCCGGTCGGGGTCGTCGAGCAGCGGGAGGCAACGGGCCAGCATCTCCTCCGGTTCGCCCAGGTAGCGTCCTCCGTGGAGGTCGAAGGCCAGCGTGACGTAACCGAGTTCGGCCAGCGCGTCGGCCCGGCGGCGCTCGACGTCGCTGAGCCCCATGCCCTCCGGTCCGAGCAGCACGGCGGGCCGACGGCCGGTACCGGCCGGGAGGGCGAGGTGCCCGACCATCGTCAGACCGTCGGCCTGGTACTCGACCGTGCGCGTGGTGAGCGTCGTCATGGGACCGGACGGTAGTGGGCGGCGGGCCCGAGCGGGCCGGGGTTCACCGCCGGCGGAACGGCCGCACGCGGTCCGCGCCACGACGCCTCCCGGGCCGCGACCGCCCGCCGCCCGCTCCGGACGTCCCCGTGGCCGTGGCCGTCAGGCCGGGGCGTCCTCGCCCGCCGCGTGCCGGCGCCGGTAGTGGCGGGCCGCCCGGGCGCGGTTGCCGCAGGACGGTTTGCACCACTCCTGGCGGCCGTGGGTCTTGACGAAGTAGCGCACGCAGCGGGGCGCGGTGCAGGAGCGCAGTTGCGCGCGCTGCGGGCCGGTGAGGAAGTCGATGGCGGCTCGGGCCAGGGCCGCGAGCAGCCGGACGCGCGGATCGTCCTCCGCGGACAGCAGCCCGGCGGCGGGGGTCCCGCCGTCGGGCCAGTCGAGCTGCGGGGCGACGGGTTCGCGCGCCGCGGCCGTGTTGAGGCGGGCCACCGCCTCGTCGGCGGCCATCAGGCGGTGGGCGTCCGCCGGGCTGGGAGGGGCAGGGCTGACCGCTCGGGCGAGCAGGGCGCGGACCGCCTGCCGGAGCCCGACGAGGTCGAGGCGGAGCTGTTCGTCCGCCACGAGGCCACCGGCCGGCAGCTCCTCCTGGTCCTGGAGCCACCGCGTCGCGCCCTGGACCGTGGCGAGGTCGTCGGCGACTCCGCCGTCCCCGTCGTGGCGGATCGTGCTCGCCAGTTCCAGCGCCGGCCAACGCTCCACTTGGCGCCCCTTCCTCTCCCGGTTTCCGGTCACCGCCCACTTGAACGCACCTCTGCGCGCACCCTAAAGTCCCTAACGGCAAAAGACGAAACTTCCGTTAGATCTTGTGGCCCGCCCGGGAGGCGACTGCGCATGACCCTGCTCGCACAGATCAGTGACCTGCACCTGGACGGCAGTACGCGGGCGACCCGCCGCGCCACCCGCGTCATGGACCACCTGCGCGCCCTCCCCCGACCGGTCGACGCGCTCCTGGTCACCGGGGACATCGCCGACCACGGCACGGAGGCCGAGTACGAGGAAGCGGCCCGGATCCTGGCCGCCCCCTTCCCCGTACTGACGTGCCCCGGCAACCACGACGCCCGACCGGCGTACCGCAAGGCCCTCCTCGGGGAGGCGCCCGGCGACGGCCCCGTCAACCGGGTCCATCGCATCGGCGGCACCACCGTCCTCATGTGCGACGCCACCCTCCCGGGCCGCAACGAGGGGCGCCTCGACGCCGGGACGCTGGCCTGGATCGACCGCACGCTCACCGAGCTGCCGCGGGACGCCCCCGCGCTGATCGCCTTCCACCAGCCGCCGGTCGAGCTCCACCACCCGCTGCCCGACTCCTGCATGCTCGAAAACCCGGAGGACCTGGCCGGCCTCCTCGCCGCACACCCGCAGGTCGTCGCCGTCCTGACGGGACACGCCCACACCGCGGCCGTGTCCGCCTTCGCCGGGCGGCCGCTGATCGTCGGGCCGGCGGTCACCTGGACCATGCGCCTGCCCTGGGAGGGCTCCGAGCCCGCGGACCGCGACCAGCCGCCCGGTCTCGCGTTCCACGTGCTGTCCGACGACCACCGCCTGACCACCCACTACCGGGTCGTGCTCTGATCCCCGTGGTCCGCCCCGTCGGCGTCGCCGGGTTCCTGGTGGCGGTCCTTCCCCTGATCGCCACCCCGGAGCCGGCCTGGCCCTGCTGGTCCAGCACGTCACCGACGGCGGCCGCCGTCGGGCGCTTCCCGTCGTACTCGGTACCGTCACCGGCCTGTACGTCCACGCCGCGCTCGCCGTGGCCGGTCTGTCGGCCCTGGTCATGCACTCCAGCGTGGCCTTCGCGGTCGTCAGGCTCGTCGGCGCGGTCTACCTCATCGGCCTGGGCCTGTGGACCTGGCGTTCCGCCTCGGCGCACGCGGAACCCGCCCCGCGCCGCCGGTCCCGGCCGAGGGGCACGGACTCCGTGTACGCCCAGGCGCTGCTGGCCAACGTCCTCAACCCGAAGGCCGCGTCCGTCTACCTGACCCTGGTCCCCCAGTTCGTCGAGCCCGATCGGCCCATCGGCGGCCAGCTCCTCACCCTGGCCACCGCCCACGCGCTGCTGATCGCGCTCTGGCTGACCGCCTGGACCCTCCTCGTCCTGCGCGCCTCGCACGCCCTGCGCACCCCCCGCTTCAGGCGGACGGCGATCAGGACCACCTCGGCGGTCCTGATCGCCCTCGGCATCCGGAGTGCCGTCGCGTAGAACGATCCCGGCGAGGACGCCGGGGTCCGGGAACCGCCAGCCGGTCTCGGACGCGAGTGCCGTACGCAGCCGCTCGTAGCTCGGGGCAAACCGGCGCAGGAGCTCGGTCATCGGCCGTGACGCCGTCCGTCGGCCCGTGCTGGATGATCGTGGCCGCCAGCGGGACGCCGGGCACCTCGGCCGTAGGCAGGTCACCCGCATCCCCGGCGGCCGGGATCCCGGCCGGCACGGTGATCGTGTCCTCGCCGGGTTCTCCCTCGGCCACCCGGACCGGGGGAGGGGACCGCGCGTCCGCCCATCGCCCCGGCGTCAGCCCTTCCCCGCCTCCCGGTCCCGCAGCTCCCGGCGCAGGATCTTGCCCGACGCCGCCCGGGGCACCGCGTCCGTGAACTCCACGCTCCGCACCTTCTTGTACGGGGCCACCCGCTCCGCCACCCAGGCCATCAGGGCGTCCACCGTCAGGTCGGCGCCCGGGCTCCGGACCACGTAGGCCTTCGGGATCTCGTTGCCGTCGGGGTCGTACACGCCGATCACCGCCGCGTCCGCCACCGCGTCGTGGCCGAGCAGCAGCGCCTCCAGCTCCGCGGGGGCCACCTGGTAGCCCTTGTACTTGATGAGCTCCTTGACGCGGTCGACGACGAAGAGCCAGCCGTCCTCGTCGACCCGGCCGATGTCGCCGGTGTGCACCCAGCCGTCGGGGTCGATCATCGCGGCGGTGGCGTCGGGGCGGCCGAGGTAGCCCTTCATGACCTGGGGGCCCCGGATCAGGATCTCGCCGGGCTCCCCGGCCGGGGCGTCGGCGGACGGGTCCTCCAGCGACACGATGCGCATCTCGGTGCTCGGGAGGAGCGTGCCGACGGCCCCGGGCGGCGGGTTCTCGGCGGCCAGCGGGACGACGTGGGTGCCCGGGGACAGCTCCGTCATGCCGTACGCCTGGCGGACCGGCGGCAGTCCGAGGCGGCGGGAGCAGGCGGCGGCCAGGTCCGCGTCGAGCGGGGCGGCGGCGCTGACGATGTACTCCAGCGAGGACAGGTCGTAGCGGTCGACCACCGGGTGCTTGGCGAGGGCCAGGACGATCGGCGGGGCCACGTACAGGCCGTTGATGCGGTGCGTCTCGATCGCCGCCAGGAACTGGGCGAGGTCGAAGCGCGGCAGGACGACGACCGTGGCGCCGGTGCGCAGCGGGGCGTTCATCAGGGCCGTCAAACCGTAGATGTGGAAGAACGGGAGGACCGCCAGAATGCGATGCCCCTCGCCCAGCGGAACGAACGGGCTCAGCTGCTCCAGGTTGGTCGCCATCGAGCGGTGCGTGAGCATGACGCCCTTCGGGGCGCCGGTGGTGCCGGAGGAGTACGGGAGTGCCGCGACGTCCTCGGCCGGGTCGACGGCGACCATCGGTTCCGGGGCGCTCGTGGTGAGCATGTCGAGGACGGAGGCGTGCCCCTCCGCGTGGTCGCAGACGAAGATCTCCTCGACGCCGCCCACGAGTTCGGCGGCCCGGCGGGCGACCGCGAGCAGCGGGGACACGGTGACGACCCAGCGCGCGGAGGAGTCGCGGAGCTGCTTGGCGAACTCCTCCGCCGTGGCCAGCGGGTGCACGGTCGTGACCGTGGCGCCGGCCCGGGTGGCGGCGTAGAAGACGGCCGGGTACGCGATGGTGTTGGGGCTGTGCAGGGCGAGCACGTCGCCCTTGACGAGCCCGGCGGCGGCGAATCCGGCGGCGATCCTGCGGTGGAAGGCGTCGAGCTGGGCGTAGGTGAGGCGGCTGCTGTCGTTCGTGCCGTCGACCAGGGCGACGGTCTCCCCGAACCGCTCGGTGGCGTGCCCGAGCACCGCGTCGTGGATGGCGGTGTCGAGGGGCTGGACGTCGGGGTAGTCGCTGCGGAACACGTGCGCCATCTCGGTCCCTTCGGTGCGCTGGGGTGGGGCGGCGGCAGGACGCCGCCGCCCGTACAACAGTGACCCGGTCAGTACGACTTGGGGAGTCCCAGGGTCTGGTGGGATATGTAGTTCAGGATCATTTCCCGGCTGACGGGGGCGATCCGGGCCACCCGCGCCCCCGTGATCAGCGAGGCGAGCCCGTACTCGCGGGTCAGGCCGTTGCCGCCCAGCGTGTGCACCGCCTGGTCCACCGCCTTCACGCACGCCTCGCCCGCCGCGTACTTCGCCATGTTCGCCGCCTCGCCCGCGCCGAGGTCGTCGCCCGCGTCGTACAGGCGGGCAGCCTTCTGCATCATCAGGCGGGCCAGTTCGAGTTCGATGTGGGCCTGGGCCAGCGGGTGGGCGATGGCCTGGTGGGCGCCGATGGGCTCCTTCCAGACCTGGCGGGTCTTCGCGTAGTCGACGGCCCGGCTCAGCGCGTAACGGCCCATGCCGATACCGAAGGCGGCGGTCATGATGCGTTCGGGGTTGAGCCCGGCGAACAGCTGGAGCAGCCCCGCGTCCTCATCGCCCACCAGCGCATCAGCGGGCAGCCGCACGTCGTCCAGCACGAGTTCGAACTGCTTCTCCGGGGCGTGGACCTCCATGTCGATCCGGTTCCGCCGGAAGCCGGGCGTCTCGCGCGGGACGATGAACAGGCAGGCCTTGAGCTTGCCGGTCCTCGCGTCCTCCGTGCGGCCGACGATAAGCGTGGCGTCCGCGATGTCGACGCCGGAGACGAAGACCTTGCGGCCGGTGAGCAGCCAGTCCCCGCCGTCGCGGCGAGCCGTGGTCGTGATGCGGTGCGAGTTGGAGCCGGCGTCCGGCTCGGTGATGCCGAACGCCATGGTGAGGGAGCCGTCGGCGAGGCCCGGGAGCCACTGCCGCTTCTGCTCCTGAGTGCCGAAGCGGGCGATCACCGTGCCGCAGATCGCAGGCGACACGATCATCATGAGGAGCGGGGAGCCGGACGCGCCCAACTCCTCAAGGACGATGGAGAGTTCCGCCATCCCGGCGCCCCCGCCGCCGTACTCCTCGGGGAGGTTGACGCCGAGGAAGCCCGCCTTCGCGGCCTCCGCCCACAGCTCGCGGGGGTGGGCGCCCTCGCTGACGAGGGACTGCATGTACTCGCGTCCGTACCGCTTCCCGAGGGCGGCGACGGCGGCGCGCAGGGCCTGGTGCTCTTCGGTTTCGAGGACGGTGCTCATGCGGGCTGCTCCTCAGAAGGGTCCGTGGTGGGTTCGGTGACTACGGCGAGCAGGGCGCCGACCTCCACCTGGAGGCCGGGCGCGACGTGCAGGGCGGTGAGCGTGCCGGAGGCGGGGGCGAGGATGCGGTGCTCCATCTTCATCGCCTCCAGCCAGATCAGCGGCTGTCCGGCCTCGACGGCGGCCCCCTCCGCGAGGCCGTCCGCGAGGCGGACGACCGTGCCGGGCATGGGGGCGAGCAGGGAGCCGGGTTCGGTGCGGTCGGCGGGGTCGGTGAAGCGGGGCAGGGCGGTGAAGGTGTACGCGCCGGAGGCGGTGTCCACGTACGCCTTGCCGTCGTGGACGGCCACGTGGAAGGGGGCCGTCACGCCCTCGGTGTCGAGGGTGGCGCGGACGCGCCCGGCGGAGACCACGCGGACACCCTCCGTGCCGACCACCAGGCCGTCGCGGGTGGGGCGGTAGCTGATCTCGTACTCGCGGCCGTCCGGTTCGCTGCGGTACCGGCGGATCTGGGGCTGCGAGGGCAGGTTGCGCCAGGCGCCGAAGCGGGCGAACCCGCCGGCGGTCTTCCCGACGGTGTTACGGGCCGCCTCCACGACGGCCGCCGCGGTGGCCGCGATCCGGACCGCCGCTTCGTCCGCCGGGGCCGTCAGCTCCGCCAGGTGCCGCTCGTAGAACCCGGTGTCCAGGCGGGCGCCCAAGAAGTCCGGGTGCCGCAACGACCGGACGAGGAGGTCCCGGTTGGTCACCGGGCCGTGGACGCGCGCCCGCTCCAGGGCGCGGGCGAGGAGCCGCACCGCCTCGGTCCGGGTCGGGGCGTGGGCGATGACCTTGGCGAGCATCGGGTCGTAGTGGACGCCGATCGTGTCCCCGCCCGTGTACCCGGTGTCCAGGCGGACGCCCGGCTCGTCCGGCACCTCCAGCGAGAGCAGTGCTCCGGTCTGCGGCTGCCAGTCACGCGCCGGGTCCTCCGCGTACAGCCGGGCCTCCACGGCGTGCCCGGCCGGGGCCGGGGGCTCGGCGGACGGCAGTGGCTCGCCCTCCGCGGTCCGGAGCTGGAGCGCGACCAAATCGAGCCCGAACACCGCCTCGGTGACGGGGTGTTCGACCTGGAGGCGGGTGTTCATCTCCAGGAAGTACGGCCGCCCGTCGGCCGCGACCAGGAACTCGACGGTCCCCGCGCCCCGGTAGCCCACGGCGCGCGCGGCGGCCACCGCCGCCTCGTGCAGCCGCTCCCGCAGCCCGTCGGGCAGGCCGGGCGCGGGCGCCTCCTCGATGACCTTCTGGTGGCGCCGCTGGAGCGAGCAGTCGCGGGTCCCGAGCGCCCAGACCCCGTCGTGCTCGTCGGCCATGATCTGGACCTCGACGTGCCGGCCGCGCTCCACGTACGGCTCGGCGAACACCTCGCCGTCCCCGAACGCGGACAGCGCCTCGGCCGCGGCGGCGGTCAACTCACCGGCCAGGTCGCCTAGTTCCCGTACGATCCGCATCCCGCGCCCGCCGCCCCCGGCCGCCGCCTTCAGGAGCAGCGGCAGGTCGTCGGCGGTCGCGGCGGCCGGGTCCACGGGCGCGAGGAGCGGCACCCCGGCGGCGGCCATCAGCTCCTTGGCGCGGGTCTTGGACGCCATCAGCTCGATGGCCTTGACCGGCGGCCCGATCCACCGCAGCCCGGCGTCCTGCACGGCTGTGGCGAAGTCCGCGTTCTCGGAGAGGAAGCCGTAACCGGGGTGCACGGCGTCCGCCCCGGCCGCTAGCGCGGCGGCCACGACGCGGTCGCCGCGCAGATACGTGTCGGCGGGGGCCGCGCCCGGCAGCCGGACGGCGGTGTCGGCCTCCCGGACGTGCAGCGCGCCGGCGTCCGCGTCCGAGTACACGGCGACGGTGGCGATGCCGAGGGCCCGGCAGGTGCGGAAGATCCGGCAGGCGATCTCGCCCCGGTTGGCGACGAGCAGGCTGGTGATCACTTCACTCCTCACATCCGGAAGACGCCGAAGCCGCCGCGGGCGCCCTCGACCGGTGCGGTGTGGATGGCGGACAGGCACATGCCGAGGACGGTCCGGGTGTCGCGCGGGTCGATGACCCCGTCGTCGTACAGCCGCCCGGACAGGAACATCGGCAGGGACTCGGATTCGATCTGCTGCTCGACCATGGCGCGCAGGGCGGCGTCCGCCTCGTCGTCGTACGGGCGCCCCTTCGCGGCGGCGGAGGCGCGGGCGACGATGGAGAGCACCCCTGCGAGCTGCTGCGGGCCCATGACGGCGGACTTGCTGCCGGGCCAGGCGAAGAGGAAGCGCGGGTCGTACGCCCTGCCGCACATCCCGTAGTGCCCGGCCCCGTACGAGGCGCCCATCAGGACCGAGAGGTGCGGGACCCTGGAGTTCGACACCGCGTTGATCATCATCGCGCCGTGCTTGATGATTCCGCCCTGCTCGTACTCCTTGCCGACCATGTAACCGGTGGTGTTGTGGAGGAAGAGCAGCGGGATGTCGCGCTGGTTGGCGAGCTGGATGAACTGGGCGGCCTTCTGCGACTCCTCGCTGAACAGCACGCCCTGCGCGTTGGCGAGGATGCCGACCGGGTAGCCGTGCAGCCGCGCCCAGCCGGTGACCAGACTCGTCCCGTACAGCGGTTTGAAGGCGTCGAAGTCCGAGCCGTCGACCAGCCGTGCGATCACCTCGCGCGGGTCGAAGGGGACCTTGAGGTCGCCGGGCACGATCCCGATCAGCTCGTCCTCGTCGTACTTCGGCGGCTCGGCGGGGGCCGGATCGGCGTGCGCCTTGCGCCAGTTGAGGCGGGCGACGATGCGGCGGGCCTGACGCAGGGCGTCGTGCTCGTCGACGGCGAAGTGGTCGGCGAGCCCGGACGTACGGGCGTGCATCGCGGCGCCGCCGAGCGATTCGTCGTCGCTCTCCTCGCCGGTCGCCATCTTCACCAGCGGCGGTCCGCCGAGGAAGACCTTGGACCGTTCCTGGATCATGACCGTGTGGTCGGACATGCCGGGGACGTACGCGCCTCCGGCGGTCGAGTTGCCGAAGACCACGGCCACGGTCGGGATGCCGGCGGCGGAGAGCCGGGTGATGTCCCGGAAGAGCGCCCCGCCCGGGATGAAGATCTCCTTCTGGGACGGCAGGTCGGCGCCCCCGGACTCCACGAGGCTGATGCACGGCAGCCGGTTGGCGAAGGCGATCTCGTTGGCCCGCAGCGCCTTCTTCAGCGTCCACGGGTTGGAGGCGCCGCCGCGCACGGTCGGGTCGTTGGCGGTGATCAGGCACTCGACGCCCTCCACCACCCCGATTCCGGTGACGAGCGAAGCGCCGACCGCGTACTCGCTGCCCCAGGCGGCCAGCGGCGACAGCTCCAGGAACGGCGTGTCCGGGTCGACCAGCAGCTCGATGCGCTCGCGGGCGAGCAGCTTGCCGCGCCCCCGGTGCCGCTCGGTGTACTTCTCGCCGCCGCCCTCCAGCGCCTTGGCGTGCGCGGCCTCCAGCTCGGCGAGCTTGTCCAGCATGGCGGTCCGGTTGGCCGCGTAGTCGGGGCTCGCGGTGTCGAGCCCGGTGGGCAGGACGGTCATGCGGGCACCTCCAGAAGGGTGACGGGTATCTCCAGGTGGCGGGAGCGCAGCCACTCCCCCAGCGCCTTGGCCTGCGGGTCGAAGCGGTGCTGCGCGGCGACGCCCTCGCCGAGCAGCCCGTGGACGATGAAGTTCAACGCCCGCAGGTTCGGCAGGACATGGCGTACGACGGTGAGGTCGGCGGTCTCCGGGAGGAGTGCGCGCAACCGCTCGACGGTCAGCTCGTGCGCCAGCCACCGCCACGCGTCCTCGTCCCGGACCCAGACGCCGACGTTGGCGTCCCCACCCTTGTCGCCGCTGCGTGCGCCGGCGATACGGCCGAGGGGGGCGCGGCGGGTCGGTCCCGGCTCCAACGGCTGGGGCAAGGGCGGCTGTTCGACGTCGTGCAGCTCCTGTGTCCGTGCGGGGTGCGCGACGGGCTGCCGCGTCCCGTCGGGGAGTACGGCCACGTGCTCCACGTCCCGCGCCGGTACGTACCGCGCCTCGAACACCCCGTAGGGGGCGCCCTTTCCGGGCGGGGCGGTGACGTGGAAGCCGGGGTAGCTGCCGAGCGCCAGCTCGATCGCCGCACCGGACAACGCCCGTCCCACGGCGTCCTGTTCGCGGTCGCGTACAACCAGACGGAGCAGCGCGCTCGCGGTCTCCTCGGTCTCGGCGTCGGGTTTGTCCGTACGGGCCAGCTCCCAGCGGACCTCCTCCGGCCGGCGCCCGGCGCGCTCGAAGGCGTCCGCGAACTGGTCCCGGACGAGAGCCGCCTTGGCCTCGACGTCGAGCCCGGTGAGGACGAAGACGACCTCGTTGCGCCAGCCGCCGAGCCGGGTGAGCCCGGCCTTGAGGGCGGGCGGCGGGGCCTCGCCGCGTACGCCGGAGATCCGGACCCGGTCCGGCCCGTCCTGCGTCAGCGTCGCGGTGTCGAGCCGGGCGGTGACGTCGGGGCCCGCGTACCGGGCGCCGCCGGTCTCGTACAGGAGCTGGGCGGTGACCGTGCCGAGGTCGACGACGCCGCCGGTGCCGTCGTGCTTGGTGATGACGGAGCTGCCGTCGGCGTGGATCTCCGCCACCGGGAAGCCGGGGCGGCGGACGTCGTGGTCGCGGAAGAAGGCGTAGTTGCCGCCGGTGGCCTGTGTCCCGCACTCCAGGACGTGCCCGGCGACCACGGCCCCGGCGAGCGCGTCGCGGTCATCGGGGCCCCAGCCGAAGTGGGCGGCGGCTGGGCCGGTGACGAGGGCGGCGTCCGTCACCCGGCCGGTGACGACGACCCCGGCACCGGCCCGCAGGCACGCCGCGATGCCTGCTCCGCCAAGATACGCGTTTGCCGTGAGGAAACCCTCCGGTACGGAAATGCTGTCGCCCTCCACATGGGCGACCCGTACGGGAACCCCGACCTTCGCGGCCAGTTCGCGTATCGCGTCGGCGAGCCCTGCGGGGTTGAGGCCGCCCGCGTTGGCGACGATCCTCACCCCCCGCTCGTGGGCAAGCCCGAGGCCCTCCTCCAGCTGCCTCAGGAACGTGGAGGCGTACCCGCGCGCCGGGTCCTTGAGGCGGCTGCGGCCGAGGATGAGCATGGTCAGCTCGGCGAGGTAGTCCCCGGTGAGGACGTCGAGCGGGCCGCCGGTGAGCATCTCGCGCAGGGCGTCGAAACGGTCGCCGTAGAAACCGGAGGCGTTGCCGATCCGCAGGGGCGCGGGCACCCCGGCCGCCCCCGTCACCGCTGCCCCTTCGGCGCCCGCCCCGCCCCCGCCGGACCGGCGAAGGCCTGCGCGATGTCGAGCCAGACCTCCGCGTCCGCCCCCTCCGCGCGGACCGCCAGGTCGTCGCGGTGGGCGCGCTGCGTGACCAGCAGGCAGAAGTCGTGCAGCGGCCCGGTGACCCGCTGCGCCGCGCCCTCGGGGCCGTACGTGATCAGTTCGCCGCCCGGCGCCTCCAGTTCCACCCGGAACTCCTCGGCGGGCGCCTGCTTCCCCCGTACGAGGAAGGCGTAGTCGCGGGCCCGGACACCGATGCGGGCGACGTGCCGGAGGCGGGCGGTGGGGGTGCGGGCGGCCCCGAGGGCGTCGGCGACGTCCTGGCCGTGGGCCCAGGTCTCCATGAGCCGCCCGGTCGCCATGGAGGCCACGCTCATCGGCGGCCCGTACCAGGGGAACTTCGTCCCGGCCGGGGCCGCGCGCAGGGCCTCCTGCAACCGCTCGCGCCCCTCGCGCCAGCGGACGAGCAGCGCGTCCGGCGGATACGCGGTGACGATCTCGTCGGCGGCCCGGTCCACGAAGCCCTCGGGGTCCTCCATCGCCTTCGCGACCTCGCCGCCGAAGCGCTCCGGGTCGGTGACGGAGATCAGCGCGACGTCGTCGGTCCAGCTCAGATGGGCGATCTGGTGGGCGAGGGTCCACCCCTCGGCGGGGGTCGGCCCCGCCCACTGTCTCGCGGTCGCCCCGGCGACGAGCAGGTCGAGCTCCAGGCTCTCGCTGCGCAGGTCGTCGAGCACGGCTGAGGCATCGGACACGGTGCGCTCCCCTCGGGGCGTGACGGCGTGCCCGGGAGCCTGCCAGCGGAACTCAAAACAATCAAGCATGCTTGCATGATTTTTATCCCCGCCGGCGCCGTGACGGGCGACGGCCTGCCCCTCAGCGCTTCGAGACGCCCCGCACCTGGCTGCGCACCGCGCCCATGCTCGCGCCGATGACCAGCGCGATGGCCAGGGCGTCCGTCGTGGACAGCGCCTGGTCGAGGACGAGGAAGCCGGCCATGGCGGCGATCGCGGGCTCCAGGCTCATCAGGATCGCGAAGGTCGGCGCCGGCAGGCGGCGCAGGGCGATGAGTTCGAGGGTGTACGGGAGGACGGAGCTGAGCAGCGCGACGGCCGCGCCGAGCCCGAGCGTGCTGGGGACGAGGAGCTTGGAGCCGGCGTCCACGATGCCGAGCGGCAGCGAGAGGAGGGCGGCGACGACCATGGCCAGGGCGAGGCCGTCGGCCTGTGGGAAGCGGCGGCCGGTGCGGGCGCTGAAGACGATGTACGCCGCCCACATCGCCCCGGCGCCCAGGGCGTAGGCGGCGCCCACGGGGTCGAGCCGGTCGAAGCCCCCGCCGCTGAGCAGGACGACGCCGCCGAGCGCGAGGGCCGCCCAGACCAGGTTGACCAGGCGGCGCGAGGCGATCACGGACAGGGCGAGCGGGCCGAGCACCTCCAGGGTGACGGCGGCGCCGAGCGGGATGCGGTCGGCGGCCTGGTAGAACAGCGTGTTCATGCCGCCCATGGCGATGCCGAAGGCGACCACGGTGCCCCAGTCGGCGCGCGAGTGGCCGCGCAGCTTCGGCCGGCAGACCACGAGCAGGACGAGCGCGGCTGCGGCCAGTCGCAACGTGACGACGCCGAGCGCCCCGGCCCGGGGCATCAGCAGCACCGCGATGGCGGCGCCGAACTGCACGGAGAGCCCGCCCGCGACGACCAGTGCGACCGGGGCGAGCGCGGCCCGCCGCGCGCCGGACCGGGCGCCGGGTTCACCGAGGGCAGGGGTGGCGACCGCCTCCGGCACGGTGACGGCGGCTGCGGCCGGTTCTGCGGCGGTGGTCTGGTCGTTCACCCGGGGCCTGTCTCTCCTGGATCCATGAACAGCGGCAGTCCATCACACTGAACTACCCGATATACGGTACTGCACTTCTGTGAGGCGGCCCGTCCCTCCACGGTAAGGACTCGCGCAAACGTCGTGAAACGCCGGGACACCTGCTAGGGCGCGCCCTCCGCCAGTCCCTCCGCCAGCAGCTCCGCCAGGTGCCGGGCCCGTACGCCGCCCAGCTGGGCCAGCTGGGTGCGGCAGGAGAAGCCGTCGGCCAGGATCTCCGTGCCGGGGGCCGCGTCCCGGACCGCCGGGAGCAGCTGGTCCCCCGCGCAGGCCACCGAGACGTCCCAGTGGCCCCGCTCGTAGCCGAAGTTCCCGGCCAGCCCGCAGCAGCCGCCCGCCAGCTCACCGGTCAGGCCCGCCCGTTCGCGCAGCCGGCGCTCCGCCGCGTCGCCGAGGACCGCGTGCTGGTGGCAGTGGGTCTGGCCGGCGACCGGGCGGTCCAGGCGCGGGGGCGCCCAGTCGGGGGCGTACGCCTCCAGGTACTGGGCGAGGGTGTGGACGGAGGCGGCGAGGCGGGCGGCGCGCGGGTCGTCCGGGAGGAGCTCGGGCAGGTCGGTGCGCAGGGTCGCCGCGCAGCTCGGCTCCAGCACGACCACCGGGTCGCCCGGCGCGCCGCCCAGCCGGTCCAGCGTGCGTCGCATCACCCCGCGCGCCCGGTCGAGCTGTCCGGTGGAGACGTACGTGAGGCCGCAGCACAGCCCCCGCCCGGCGGGGAGCACCTGGCGGCCCGCCGCCTCCAGCACCGTCACCGCCGCCCGCCCCACCTCGGGCGTCAGGTACTCGGTGAAGGTGTCGGGCCACAGGAGGGCCGGCCCCTCGCCGGAGAGCGGCCGGGCGCCGCGGTGCCGGTCGAACCACCGCGTGAACGTCTCCCGCGCCAGCGGCGGAATCCCGCGTTCCGGTGCGATGCCCGCCAGCCGCTTGGCGAGGGCGGCGAGCGGGCGGACCCGGGCGAGGGCGTTCAGCGGGCCCGCGAGGGGCGCGGCGAGGCGGAGCCACAGCGGCAGCCGGCCCAGCGCGTAGTGGGAGGCGGGGCGCGGCCGCCGGCGGTAGTGGTGGTGCAGGAACTCCGCCTTGTACGTGGCCATGTCGACGCCCACCGGGCAGTCGCTGCGGCAGCCCTTGCAGGACAGGCACAGGTCGAGCGCGTCCCGTACCTCCGTGGAGCGCCAGCCGTCCGTGATCAGGCCGCCCGCGTCCCCGGCGAGCATCTCGTGCAGCAGCCGGGCCCGGCCGCGCGTGGAGTGGGCCTCCTCGCCGGTCGCCCGGAAGGAGGGGCACATCACGGACGGTCCTGCGGCCTTCTCCGTACGGCACTTGGCGACGCCGACGCAGCGGCGGACGGCGGCGGAGAAGTCGCCGCCGTCGTGCGGGTAGCCGAAGGCCACGTCGACGGGTTCGCGGGGCAGGACGTCGAAGCGGAGGTTCTCGTCGAGGCGGGCCGGGCGGGCGAGGATGCCCGGGTTCATGGCGCCGTCGGGGTCCCAGAGGTCCTTGTAGCGGGTGAAGAGCGCGACGAGTTCGTCCCCGTACATCTTCGGGAGCAGTTCGGCGCGGGCCTGGCCGTCGCCGTGCTCGCCGGAGAGCGAGCCGCCGTGCGCGACGACGAGCGCGGCCAGGTCCTCGGAGAAGCGGCGGAAGCGGGCGACGCCGTCGCCGGTCAGCAGGTCGAAGTCGATCCGGACGTGGATGCAGCCGTCGCCGAAGTGCCCGTACGGGGTGCCGCGCAGCCCGTGCTCGGCGAGCAGGGCGCGGAAGTCGCGGAGGTAGCCGCCGAGCCGGGCGGGCGGCACCGCGCAGTCCTCCCAGCCGGGCCACGCCTCACCGCCGCCCGGCATCCGGGTCGCCGTGCCGGCCGCGTCCTCGCGGATGCGCCACAGGGCCCGCTGCCCGGCCGGGTCGGTGACGACGGCGGTGTCCACGGCGTCGGCGGACGCGGCCCGCACGAGGCGTTCGGCGTGCGCCCGGGCCTCCGCCGGGGTGGCCCCGCCCGTCTCGGCGAACAGCCAGGCCGCGCCGCGCGGCAGCCCGGCCGGTTCGCGTACGAGGTCGGCGGCCATGCCCTCCACGGTCAGCGGGTGGTACGGCAGCAGGCCGGGGGCCGCGTCGGCGGCGGCGGACTCGTCGGCGTATCCGAGGACGGCGAGGGCGCGGGCGGCGGGCACCTCGACGAGCCGCACGGTCGCCTCCGTGATCACGCCGAGGGTGCCCTCGCTGCCGCAGAACGCGCGCACGGGGTCGGGGCCGTTCTCGGGCAGCAGGGCGTCCAGCGCGTAGCCGGAGATGCGGCGCGGGAGGGCGGGGAAGCCGGTACGCAGGAGGGCGAGGTGGCCGGCGGCCAGGTCGCGGACGCCGGGCGGGCCGGGTGCGCCGGGCTCCAGGCGCAGGGTGTCGCCGCCGTAGCGGGCGACGGTCAGGGCGTGGACGTTGTCGGCAGTGGTGCCCCAGGCGACGGAGTGGGAGCCGCAGGAGTTGTTGCCGATCATGCCGCCGAGGGTGCAGCGGCTGTGGGTGGAGGGGTCGGGGCCGAAGGTGAGGCCGTGCGGGGCGGCGGCCGCCCGGAGGTCGTCGAGGACGAGTCCGGGCTGCACGACGGCCGTGCGGGAGGCGGGGTCGAGTGCGAGGACGGACCGCAGGTGGCGGGTGAGGTCGAGCACGACGCCGGTGCCGGTGGCCTGCCCGGCGATGGACGTACCGCCGCCGCGCGGCACGACGGGCACCCCGTGCGCGCGGCACACGGCGAGCGCGGCGGTGATGTCGGCGGCGTCGCGCGGGGCGACGACGGCGAGCGGCACCCGCCGGTAGTTGGACGCGTCCATCGTCGTCAGCGCCCGTGCGGTGGCGTCGGACGCCACCTCGCCGCGCACGGCCGCCCGCAGGTCGCGGACCAGGGCGGCGGGGGCGGTGGACGCGCTGCTGCCGCTCTGGGCGGTGCCGGATGCCATCGGTCCAGGATGCCGCCGAAGATCGCCGCACGCCGGTCAACACGACATTATTCAGTCGTAAATTGACAGGTTGAAAACACAAACAGAACAGAGGCCACCACAAGTTCTTCCCAAAGGGATCGTCAATTCTCATATAGTGACGGGGACTTACCTGGGAACCTCCTGTTCCAGTTGTCACGCTTGTCTCCCGTGTCACCCTCGCCCGAATCGCCCCGTCCGCCGCCGTCCGCCCCAAGGACTCCGCTTTGCGCCCCTCAACCCGGCCGACCGCACTGGCCCTCCTGGTCACGGTGGCCCTCACCGCACCTCTGTGCGCGTGGGCGACCCTCGCCGCTCCCGAATCGGCAAGGACCGCGGTGGCCTGGGGCTCCGGCGCCGCCGCCCTGCTGCTCGCCACCGCCGTCGCCACGGCCGTCCACGCCCGCGCCACCGTGCGCCGGCTCCGCGATGCGCACGCCGCCGAGAGCGGGCGGTTCACCGCGGAGGTCTCCCGCCTGGTGTCCGCCTCCGCCGCCGACGCCCAGCGGTTCACCGCCGAGAGCGCCCGCGTGAAGGCCGCCGCCGCGGCCGAGGCCGCGAAGGCCAAGGAGGAGGCCGAGGCCGGGACCGCCCGCCTCACCGCCGAGAACGCCCGGCTGAAGGTCCGCGCCTCGCGCGCCGAGACCGAGCGCTCCGCCGCCCTCACCGCCTGTGCCAACGCGGCCGGCCGGATGCAGGCCCTGGCCACGAGCATGCTCGCCGACCTGCGCGAGATGGAGCACCGGCACACCTCCGAGGACGTCCTCGCCGACCTCCTCCACCTGGACCACCGCACCGCCCAGGCCGGCCGCCTCGCCGACTCCATCGCCGTGCTCACCGGCGCCCGCTCCGGCCGGCGCTGGGCCAAGCCCATCGTCATGGAGTCCGTGCTGCGCGGCGCGATGGGCCGGATCAGCGGCTACCAGCGCGTCCGGCTCCACTCCACCAGCGACGTCGCCGTCGCGGGCCACGCCGCCGAGGGCGTCATGCACGCCCTCGCCGAACTCCTCGACAACGCGGCGAACTTCTCGCCGCCCACCGCCGAGGTCCACGTGTACGTGGAGGAGGTCCCGGCCGGGATCGTCGTCACCGTCGAGGACAGCGGCCTCGTCATGAGCGAGGTGCAGCAGCGCCGGGCGGAGCGCGCGGTCGCCGCCGAGGACGCCGACCTCACCGGCCTGTCCGGCACCCGGCTCGGGCTCGCCGTCGTCGGCCGGCTGGCCCGCAAGCACGGGCTGACCGTCTCCTTCCGGCCCTCCGCGCGCGGCGGCACGGGCGCCCTGATCATGCTCCCGCAGGAGATCATCACCCGCACCCCGGCCCGCACCGCCCCGGACACCACGCCCGACGAGCCGGAGCCCCAGCACACCTCGGTCGCCGAACCGGCGGACCAGAGCGCCCCGGCCGGCCGGCCCGCCGCCCCCGAGCCCATGCGCTCCGACTCCGCGTCGGACACCACCGGCAGCCTCCCGAAGTTCGGCGACAGCGGCCTGCCCAGGCGTTCGCGCGGCCGCACCCTCGCCGCCGCCGAGGCCAGGGCACGGTCCACCGCCGAAGCCGCACGCGACACCGACGCCGCGTCGGACAGCTCTCCCGACACCGCATCCGACCCCAAGGCCCGTGCGGCCCGCTTCAGCAGCTTCCGCAACGCCGTACGGCCCGACTCCCCACACCCGGAAGGCAACTCCCGATGACCGCGACCACCGACGAGAAGCTCAACTGGCTGCTGGAGGGGCTCCTCGAACGGACCCCCGGCGCCCGTCACGCCCTCGTGCTGTCCAGGGACGGCCTCAAGCTGTGCCGCACCCCCGAGCTCTCCGTCGACCAGGCGGACCAGCTGGCCGCGATCTCCGCCGGCATCCAGAGCCTGTCCCACGGCGCGTCCGTGGAGTTCGGCAACGGAACCGGCGGTGTCCGCTCCGCCATGGCCGAGTTCTACGGCGGCATCCTGTTCATCGTCGAGGCGGGCGCGGGCGCCCACCTCGCGGTCGTCGCCGCCGAGAGCGCGGACGTGGGCCTCGTCGGCCACAACATGAGCGAGCTCGTCGAACAGCTCGGCGAGCACCTGGTGGCCCCGCCCCGCGAACCGGCGGAGGCGGCCGCCGGGGGCACGGCAGTATGACGCCGCGCCCCCGCCCCGGCAGGGACGACGACCCCGACCGGCTCTACACCCTCACAGGTGGCCGCACCCGGTCCGACTCCGCCGCCTTCGACCTGGTCACGCTGGTGGTCTCCGAGTGCGAGCCGTCCGTCGGCATGCAGTCGGAGCACGTGGCGATCCTGCGGATGTGCGAACGGCCCACCGCCGTCGTCGAGATCGCCGCCACCCTGGACCTGCCCGTCAGCATCGTGCGCATCCTGCTCTGCGACCTGCTCGACACCGGCCGGATCAGCGCCCGCCACCCGCGTACCGCACGTGTATCGGACCGGCTTCCGGCCCCCGACATCCTGGAACAGGTGCTCGTTGGACTCCGCAACCTCTGACCGTGCCGCCCTGCAGGCCACGGCCGACAACGGACTGAAGATAGTCGTCGTCGGCGGCTTCGGGGTCGGCAAGACCACCATGGTCCGATCCGTGAGCGAGATCCGTCCGCTCAACACGGAGGAGACGATGACCCGCGCGGGCGAGGCGGTCGACCGCCTCGACGGCGTGCGGTCCAAGAACTCCACCACGGTCGCCTTCGACTTCGGGCGGATCAGCCTCGACGAACGCTCGGTGCTGTACCTGTTCGGCGCGCCCGGCCAGGAGCGCTTCTGGTTCCTGTGGGACCGGCTGTTCTCCGGCACCCTGGGCGCCGTCGTCCTCGTCGACACCCGCCGGCTCGCCGACTCCTGGTACGCCATCGACCGGCTGGAGCACCACGGCACGCCGTTCATCGTCGCCTGCAACGACTTCGGCGGCCCGCTCCACACCGAGCAGCAGATCCGGGAGGCGCTCGACATCTCCGCGGACGTCCCGCTCGTGGAGTGCGACGCGCGCGACCGGTCCTCCAGCAAATACGTGCTGATCACCCTGGTCGAGCACCTGCACCGCCTGTCGGCAGCCCGTACGGAGGACGCCCCCGCGCCCGCCGGAGGCGCCCCCGCCCTGACCCCGGAGCCCACCCCGTGACCCAGTGCCCCCACGCGGCGGGCGGTTCCGTACCGCTGTCCGGCCCCCGGTTCCAGACCGAACCGGCGCAGCTGTACCGGGAGATCCGGCGCGACCACGGCGCCGTGGCACCCGTCGTCCTGGACGGCGGCCTGCCCGCCTGGCTGGTCCTCGACTACCGCGAACTGCACCAGGTCACCAGCGACCCCCTGCTGTTCAGCCGCGACTCGGACCTCTGGAACCAGTGGGAGAACGTCCCCGCCGACTGGCCCCTGCTGCCCATGATCGGCCGGAAGCAGCCGTCGATCCTCTACACCGTCGGCCCCCGGCACGCCGAGCGCGCCGCGATGATCGGGAACGCCCTGGAGGCGATCGACCCGTTCGCCCTCAGGCGCTTCGCCGAGGAGTTCGCCGACGAACTGATCGACCGGTTCTGCTCCAAGGGCTCGACCGACATCATCGCCGACTACGCCATGCTGCTCCCGGCCCGCGTACTGGCCAGGATGTACGGCGTGAGCGACGAGGACGGCGACGCGCTCGTCGGCTCCATCAACGACATGATCGACGGCCGGGAACGCGCCCTGGCCGGTCAGCAGCACCTCGGCGCGACGATGCTGAAGCTGCTGGCGGACAAGCACGCCGAGCCGGGCGACGACGTCGCGACCAGGATGCTGGCCGACCCCGGCGGCTTCACGGACGAGGAGGTCATGCAGGACCTCATGGTCATGATGGCGGCGGGGCACCAGCCGACCGCGGACTGGATGGGCAACTCCCTGCGGCTGATGCTCACCGACGACCGCTTCGCCGCCTCGCTCTCCGGTGGTCGGCACAGCGTCGCCGAGGCCATGAACGAGGTGCTGTGGGAGGACACCCCGACGCAGAACGTCGCCGGCCGCTGGGCCGCGCGCGACACGCACCTCGGGGGCCGCCACATCCGGGCGGGCGACCTGCTCCTCCTGGGCATCGCCGCCGCCAACTCCGACCCCCAGGTCCGCGTCGACGGCTCCGCCCTGACCGGCGGCAACAGCGCGTTCCTGTCCTTCGGCCACGGCGAGCACCGCTGCCCGTTCCCGGCCCAGGAGACCGCCGAGGTCATCGCCCGTACCGGCATCGAGGTACTGCTCGACCGGCTCCCGGACATCGACCTGGCCGTCGCCGCCGAGCGGCTCACCCGACGCCCCTCCCCCTGGCTGCGGGGACTGACCAACCTGCCCGTCGTCTTCACACCCACCCCCGCCATCGGAGGCCGGACATGACCCGCATCGCCCTCGACCCCTTCGTCGCCGACCTGAACGGCGAGAGCGCCGCCCTGCGCGCCGCGGGCCCGCTCGCCGAGGTCGAACTCCCCGGCGGGGTGAACTGTTACGCCGTGACGCACCACGCCGAGGCGAGACAGCTGCTCACCGACTCCCGGATCGTGAAGGACATCAACGTCTGGGGCGCCTGGCAGCGCGGCGAGATCCCCATGGACTGGCCGCTGATCGGCCTGGCCAACCCGGGCCGCTCGATGCTGACCGTCGACGGCGCCGACCACCGCCGCCTGCGCACCCTCGTCGCGCAGGCCCTCACGGTGAAGCGGGTGGAGCGGCTGCGCGCGGGCATCGAGGCGCTGACGACCGCGAGCCTGGACCGCCTCGCGGCCCTGCCCGAGGGCGAGCGGGTCGACCTGAAGGCGGAGTTCGCCTACCCGCTGCCGATGAACGTGATCAGCGAGCTGATGGGGGTCGACGCCGCCGACCACCCCCGGCTCAAGGAGCTGTTCGAGAAGTTCTTCTCGACGCAGACACCGCCCGAGGAGGTCCCGCAGATGATGGCGGACCTCGGCGCGCTCTTCACGAAGATCGTGGACGCGAAGCGGGCGGAGCCGGGCGACGACCTGACCAGCGCCCTGATCGAGGCGTCCGAGGACGGCGACCACCTCAGCAACGAGGAGATCGTCAACACGCTGCAGCTGATCATCGCGGCGGGCCACGAGACGACGATCAGCCTCATCGTGAACGCGGTCGTCGCGCTCGAGACCCACCCCGAGCAGCGCAAGCAGGTGCTGTCCGGCGAGGTGCCGTGGGAGAACGTGATCGAGGAGACGCTGCGCTGGAACACCCCGACCTCGCACGTCCTGATCCGCTTCGCGACGGAGGACGTACAGGTCGGCGACAAGGTCCTGCCCAAGGGCGAGGCCCTGATCGTCTCCTTCGGCGCGCTGGGCCGCGACGAGCGCCAGCACGGCCCGACCGCCGGTGAGTTCGACGTCACGCGCTCGCCGAACCGGCACATCGCCTTCGGCCACGGCCCGCACGTCTGCCCGGGCGCGGCCCTCTCCCGGCTGGAGGCGGGGGTCGCCCTGCCCGCCCTCTACGAGCGCTTCCCGGACCTGGAGCTGGCCGTACCCGCCGGCGAACTGCGCAACAAGCCGATCGTGACGCAGAACGACCTCTTCGAACTGCCGGTCGAGCTGGGCTGAGCCGGACCCCGGTCCCTGGCCACGAGTCGGAATCCCCGTCTCATCCGACGGACAGGGTGCGTGGCCGCCGCACCGAGCGGCTACGCTCCGACTCGTGGCCGAAATCCAGATTCCCGCTGACATCAAGCCCGCCGACGGGCGCTTCGGCGCCGGTCCCTCCAAGGTGCGGACGGAGGCGCTCGACGCGCTGGCCGCCACCGGCACCTCTCTGCTCGGTACGTCCCACCGCCAGGCTCCGGTGAAGAACCTGGTCGGCGCGGTGCGCGACGGTGTACGCGACCTCTTCTCCCTCCCCGAGGGCTACGAGGTGATCCTCGGCAACGGCGGCTCCACCGCCTTCTGGGACATCGCGACGCACGGTCTGATCGAGTCGAAGTCCCAGCACCTCAACTTCGGCGAGTTCTCCTCGAAGTTCGCGAAGGCCGCCAAGCTCGCCCCGTGGCTGGCCGACCCGACCGTCATCGCCTCCGACCCGGGCACGCACCCGGACCCGAAGGCCGAGGCGGGCGTCGACGTCTACGCCTTCACGCACAACGAGACCTCGACGGGTGTCGCGGCCCCGGTCAAGCGCGTCGCGGGCGCCGACGAGGGCTCCCTCGTCCTGGTGGACGCCACCTCCGGCGCGGGCGGCCTGCCGGTCGACATCGCCGAGACCGACGTCTACTACTTCGCCCCCCAGAAGTCCTTCGCCTCGGACGGCGGCCTCTGGATCGGCGTGTTCTCGCCGGCCGCCCTGGAGCGCGCGGCCCGCGTCCACGCCTCGGGCCGGCACATCCCGGAGTTCTTCTCGCTGCCCACGGCGATCGACAACTCGCTGAAGAACCAGACGTACAACACCCCGGCGCTCGCCACGCTCTTCCTGCTGAACGAGCAGCTGACGTGGATGAACACCCAGGGCGGCCTGGACTTCACGACCGGCCGCACCGCCGCCTCCTCCGGTCACCTCTACGGCTGGGCCGACGAGTCGAAGTACGCGACCCCGTTCGTCACCGACCCGGCCAAGCGCTCGCAGGTCATCGGCACGATCGACTTCGCCGACGAGATCGACGCCGCCGCGGTCGCCAAGGTCCTCCGTGCCAACGGCATCGTCGACACCGAGCCGTACCGCAAGCTGGGCCGCAACCAGCTCCGCGTGGCGATGTTCCCGGCGATCGACCCGTCGGACGTGCAGGCCCTGACGGCGTGCATCGACTACGTGATCGAGAAGCTGTAGCCCGTACGCGTCCGAGGGCCCCGCACACCCGGTGTGCGGGGCCCTCGCCGTACGCTCACCCCTCGCCCAGCCGCCACCGCTCCTCCCCGTCCTCCCACTCCCCGGTCCGCGTCAGGCCCGCCCCGGCCGCCACCGCCGCCGACGCGGCGTGTTCGGGGTGGATGTGGGCGACGACGGTCGTGACGCCCACCTCCCGCAGATGTCCGACCAGGCCCCGGGCCGCCTCTCCGGCATAGCCCCGTCCCTGCCACGGGACGCCCACCACCCAGGCGATCTCGGCGCGGTCGCCGCGCACGGTGGCCTGCGCGTACCCCACGAGGCCGTCACCGGCCCGCAGCACCCAGTTCCACCACAGCTCGCCGGGGTCCGGCGACCCGGCGGTCTGCCGTGCGTACCGCGCCCGCAGGCCCTCCGGGGACTCCGGGGCGCCCCCGGTGAAGGTGTGCAGCGCGGGGTCGGCCAGGACGGCGGCCATCTCGTCCGCGTACTCCACCCGCAGCGGCAGGGCGTCGAGACGGGGGGTGGCGAAGGGCTCGGGGCGGCGGTCGGTCGTCATGATCCGGGAACCTTACGCGAATCGCGGCCGTCCGTCCCCTGCCCGGATGAGCACGGCGCCGTACCGGCGGACCATGGAGGCATGGATACGGTCCCGCAGCTCAAGCCCTTCGTGAAGCAGTACACCGTCCTGCTGAGCACGCGGCGGCAGGACGGGACGCACGCCGACACCCCGGTGCACATCGCGGTCGAGGGCGACCACGCCTACATCCGTACGTTCTCCTCGGCGTGGAAGGTGGAGCGGATGCGCAACCACCCGGTGGTGCGCCTCGGCCCGTGCACCGTGCGCGGCCGCCCGACGGGCCCGCAGATCGAGGCCCACGCCCGCCTCCTGCCGGCCGGTTCGAGGGAGAACACGCACGCGTCCCGGATGCTGTCCCGGAAGTACCCGGCGTCGCAGGGGGTGCTCGTCCCGCTGACGCACCGGCTGAAACGGGACCGGACGCTGCACTACGAGATCCGGCCGATGGAGTCCTGAGCGCTCAGCCCTTGCGGCGCTTCCGGCCGAGGAAGAGCAGGAGGGCCAACGCGGCGAGCACGACGCCCCCGGTGAGCGTGGTGCCCTTCCCCGGTGCGCCGTCCCCGTCGGCGGTGTCCTTCGTCCCGCCCGCCCGGTGCGCGGCTCCTCCGCCGCCCCCGTCGCCGCTCTCCTTCAGGTCGATCCGCACGACACTGCTCCGCTCGCCCTCGGAGCCGTACATCAGGGCGGAGCCGTCCGCCGTGAACGTCACGGACTCGGACTGCGGCAGCAGCGGCGACTCGACGGCGTAGTCCTTGCCGAGGCGGCCGCCGGCGAAGGTGTAGCCGCGGGCGCTGAAGTAGGAGCGCAGGACCAGCTCCTTGCCATCCGGGGAGAAGGCGCCGTCGGTCACCCAGGGGACTTCCCCGACCCGCCGGAAGACGTTGTCGCCGCCGGTGGTGAGCTTCGCGGGACCCTCGTACAGGCCGCCGCCGTCCTCGTTCTTGGAGGCGATGTACACGCGCCCGGTCTTGGGGTGGACCATCAGCGCCTCCGCGTTGCGCGGCCCGTCGGCGTACTTCACGTCGAACTGGGTGGCCCGGACCGTCGCGTCCTTGAGCACCTTCGGCTCGGGGAAGCGGTAGATCCAGACGTGGTCCCAGCTGCCGTCGAGGTTGTCGCCGATGTCGCCGACGTACAGGTTGCCGTCGGGGCCGAGCGAGATGGCCTCTACGTCGCGCGGCTGCCCGACGCCCTTCATGGTGATCCGCGCGACGGTCTTCCCCGTACGGGAGTCGACGGCGAACACGTAGGGGCCGTCGTCGCTGTCGTTGTGCGTCCAGTAGATCCCCGGGTGGGCGCGGCTGGCGGCGAGGCCGCTGGACTCGGTGATCCGGGGGTCCTCGATCGTGAAGCCCTGATCGGCCCCGTCGTCGGCGGCGAGCGCGGGGGCCGCGGCGAGGGCGAGGAGGACGGCGGCGCCGAGGCAGGACGTCAGTCGGTACGAACGCATGGGACAAGTGTCCATCGTCACCTACCGGCGCGTAGCCGGGATCCGCCATGATGGCGCCATGCGTTTCATGTGTGTCGGCGATTCCATGACCATCGGGCGCGCCGGCGACTTCACGTGGCGCTACCGCATGTGGCAGCACCTAAAGGCGGCACCGGACGGCCCGCACGAGCTGGTGGGCCCGCGCACGGAGCTGTACGACACGGAGACGGGCACCGCCTCCTCGTCCGCGTACGCCGCCGACCTCCCGCCGGCCGCGCGCCGCCACCTGGCGGGCTGGGGCGAGGGCTGGCTGCACATGGCCCCGGTGATCGCGGAGACGGTGACCGCGCACCGCCCGGACGTGCTCCTGGTCTCGCTTGGCCTGATAGACCTCGGCTTCTACACGGACAGCGCGCAGACGGCGGAGAACGCCCGCGCCTTCCTGACCGCCGCCCGCGGGGCGAACCCGCACATCCGCTGCGTGCTGCTCCCGGTCATCCCGAACATACGCGCCGAGACGGACGCACCCTTCGCCGCGGAGTGCGCCCGTTTCAACGAACTGCTCGCCAAGGCGGTGGCGGACCTGGACGCCCCCACGTCCCCGCTGCTCCTGGCCTCCCACCCCGCGGCGTACGACATCCACACCGACACGTACGACGGCACCCACCCGGGCCCCACGGGCGAACACCGCCTGGCCGCCGCCTTCGCGGACGCGATGCACCAGGCCTGGGGGGTGGGCGGGGCGTACGCGGGGGCGGCGGGACGCCCGGTCGCCGCGTAGCGCGGCCCCACGGGCCCCCTCACTCCCGCCCCGTCGGCTTCGCCCGTACGTGCATCCGTTCCCCCTGCGGTCCGAACAGGCTCAGGAACTCCACCGGGTCCGGCCCCGCCGGTCCCCACCAGTGCGGGGTGTGGGTGTCGAACTCGGCCGCCTCCCCCGCCGTCAGGACCAGGTCGTGGTCGCCCAGGACCAGGCGCAGCCGGCCGGAGAGGACGTAGAGCCACTCGTAGCCCTCGTGGACGCGTTGCTCGACCGGGCCCGAAGGGCCCGTCGCGCCCGGCATGACCTGCTTGTACGCGTTTACGCCGCCGAGATGCCGGGTGAGCGGTACGAAGGTCATGCCGTGGCGCTTGAAGGGGCGGAAGGTGACCCTCGGGTCACCCGTGTCCGGGGCGCCGACGAGTTCGTCCAGCTGGACGCCGTACGCCTTCGCCAGCGGCAGCAGCAGTTCCAGGGTCGGTTTGCGGCCGCCCGACTCCAGGCGGGAGAGCGTGCTGATCGAGATGCCGGTCGTCTCGCTCAGCTGCGTCAGCGTCGTCCCGCGCTCGGTGCGCAGCGCGCGGAGGCGGGGGCCGACGCCGGTCAGGACGGCGGCCAGGTCGTCGTCATCCATCGGGTCTGCCATGGCTCCATTTGCCGCCCCGGCAACGCACCTTGTCAATCGGAGGCGCCCGGAGGGGCCCCCTCCGCCGGGCCGATCATGGCCATGGTCAACCTGGTGAACTCACTCGTGAGCCACGCGGGCGGCACCTGGCGCGGCCGCCGCCCGTGGTGGGCCAGCAGCTCGTCCACCGACCGCGTCAGCACCTTCACGACCACCTCCAGGTCGCCGTCCACCCCGTGCCCGCGCCGCCGGGCCCGCTCGGACTCGGCGGTCAGGAACTCCACCCACACCGAACGCCACATCGTCAGGTGCTCGTCCATCGCCCGGCTGACGCCCAGCACTTCGACGAACGCCACCCGCGCCGCCTGGGGGTCCCGCGTGACGGCCCGGACATACGCCTCGAAGAGCCTGCGCACCCGCTCCTCCGTCGGGCAGGTGTCCATGCCCTCGGCCGCCAGCTCCGCCTGGGCGGCCTGCATGCCGGCCATCGCGACCTCGTCGTACAGGTCGGTGAGCAGCGCCTCGCGCGACGCGAACTCGCGATGGAAGTCCCGAACTTCCACCTGCGCCGCCGCGCACAGGTCTTCGACGGACGTATGGGCGTACCCGTACACCGCGAACAACGTGCGCCCCGCCGCCATGAGTTGCGCGCGGCGTCGCGCGGGGTCGCGCACCGCCCGTACGCCGTTCCAAAGTTCCACCACGGCATCCACCACGGGCCCTCCTTTGTCCGCCCCGGCCCCCGGTCGAGCGTGAGCGGTACCGCCGAGGCCACATAAGCGCAGAAACACACAGAGCGTGACAGTTCGCTCACGGTACCGCACGCCCGAGGCGCCCTCTACGGCCAAAAGCTGCCCGAACGGCAGTTCCGTTTCCACCGAGCCCGACCCGGGCACGCCCGGTCGGCACTCATTCGCATACACGTGCGGGCCTGAACGCCCGGCGATGATCCAATGATCGTTCGGATCGCATCCGCGGAGGGGCGCCATGGCCACGGCCACCGATCCCTGTCAGGGGCACGAATTCGCGATCCTGTTCCCCGTGATCATCGCCGGTTCGCTCGCCTGCGGCACCGTCCCCGTCCTGCTTCAACTCGGGCGGCGCAGGGCCTCCGCGTCCCGCTGAGCGTCCCGCGCGCCCGCGTGCGCGGCGTCCTCGCCCAGCACCTCCTTGAAACGCTCCCGCCGACGCACCGGTCCCTGGAATTCGCCGTCCGGGTCGGGGGCATACAGCGGCCATTTCATGCAGTGGGTCTCCCCCGCCGCCTGTTGGGCGCACGGGCGGCACAGCGTCTCGTCCGCCCTGGGGCGGAACACATGCTTGCCATAGGCGCGGGACGGCGAGACGGCACGCCAAAGCACCTTCGGTGGACCTCGTGAATCCATCTCGGGTGAAGACCCTCGGACCAGGTGTTGTCAGCACTCCCGGGGGCCGCCCCGTACGCAAAGCGCACGGAGCGTAACGACGCGATCACCGCACAGCAGGCTTTTCGTCCGACACCACCTTGATCAACAGCTCGAACAGCAGTGCCGTTTCCACGTACGGATCTTGAGCCGTCGGCCGCGAACGCCAGTCCAGCGGGTACGTCAGCCCGTGCAGCGCGGGTACGCCCACGAAGTCCGACCCCCTGCGCACAAGCGCGTCCGCCCCCGCCGGCCAGCGATGGGCACTCGCCGTGCCGGGCGGGACGAGGAAGTACATGCTCCGCATCCCGATCCGGGACCGGATGATCGGACCGGCCTGGAAGTCCGTGAACTGCATGATCTCGTACGCCACTTGGTCGCCCAGGATGCCGGGGGCGCGGATCGCGTCGAAGTGGATGCCCGCGTGCCGCAGGGCGTGACCGCTCGCGGGAATCCACGAGTGCACCAGGTCCGGGGAAGTTTTCGGTTCCATACGGAAAGCGTCGGTGCCCGCACGTACGGTGACCAGGGACACAAGGCATCTGTGCACTGCTGTGCACTTGGAGGTGGGGCCGTGCACTCCAGTAATACCGGCGGCGGTACGGCTCTCATGTTCGGAGCGCTGTTGCGGCACTACCGCGAACTGGCGGGCCTGTCGCAGGAGGCGTTGGGGGTGAAGATCGGCTTCTCCAAGTCACAGGTGGCGATGGTGGAGCGGGGACAGAGGCCCCCGAAGGGGGACTTCGTACCGAAGGCCGACGCAGCGCTGGAGGCGAACGGAGGGCTGATCAAGGCCGCAACGCAACTCCAGTTCAGCCACTTGGCTGCCTGGTTCGAGCCGTTCGCCGAGGAAGAGGCGAAGTGCGTGGCGCGGCACGAATACGAGTCCAGCACCGTGCCTGGCCTGTTGCAGACAGAGGCACACGCGCTCGCCCTGCACCGGGTCGCATGTCCGCCCCTCGATGACGACGAGATCGAGAGGCTGGTCGCCGGTCGTCTCGCGCGGCAGACCCTGTTGACACGCAAGCCACCGGTGGACATCAGCTTCATCCTGGAAATCAGCGCGATCACGCGCCCTATCGGGGGACGGGACGTGCACCGCGCGCAGCTGCAACACCTACTCGAAGTGAGCGAGCTGCGGAACGTGAACATCCAGGTGATGTCGCCCCATCAGGAGGCGCACGTCGGGCTGAACGGCCCCTTCGTCCTGCTGGAGACCGACGACCGACGGCGGCTGGCATACCTGGAGGTGCAGGGCCGTAACTTCGTTGTCAGTGAGCAACCTCAACTGGGAGACTTGTTTGCCACGCATGGCATGCTCCGGACCCAGGCTCACGGGCTGGAAGAGTCGCGCGGGCTGATCAAGCAGATGGCAGAAGGACTATGAGCACCGACCTGAAGTGGTTCAAGAGCAGCTACAGCGGCACGAACGGCGGCAACTGTGTCGAGGTCGCCACCTGCCCCCACGCCATCCACGTACGCGACTCCAAGGACACCACCGTCCCGGCCCTCACCGTCTCCCCCGACGCCTGGGCAGTATTCATCCAGCGCACCGTCGCCTGACCCGCTCCGAACGGGCGCGGCTCAAAGGAGTACGGACACGTGCAGGGAATCTCCTCCCAGGAATTGGTCCGGCAGCTCGTCCGGGCGCTGCCGGAAGTGGAGCCGTACCTGGAGACGGCGGCCCGGCGCCACGGCAGGCGGGCCGCGCAGGTGACCCACTGGGAGCAGGTCAACACCCACCCCGGGACGCTGCTTTCCGAAGTCCTCGCTCATCCGCTGTTCCAGCCCGGGATGGAGTCCGCCGAGATGGACGCGGATGACGAGGAGTTCCTCGCGCGCTGTTTCGACTTCATCGAGGGCCTGGAGGAGAGTCCGGGCGGCGAGCTGGTGGACACGGCGTACTTCACCTTCGTGGAGCCCCTCCTGGAGAGCAGGGAAGTGCTCGACCGCGCCTTCCGGTTCGCCGGCCCAAGGACGCGGGCGGAGATCCTGGCCATGCTGCGAGGCTGGAACGTCCCCGTGGACCCCTCATGGGAGCAGGAGCGGTCGCGGCGGTGACCGGCCGCGTGTCGTCCCCGTAGGTCACTCCCCGCGCGCCGCGAACACCTCACGCGCGGCCGTCAGGCCGTTCAGCGCGGCCGGGAAACCGGCGTAACCGGCCATCTGCGTGATGATCTCGACGGCCTCCTCCCGCGTACCGCCGACGTTGAGCAGGCCGTGGAGGTGTACGCGGAGCTGCGGGCCGACCGTGCCGAGGGCGGTGCACAGGGCGACGGTGACCAGTTCGCGGGTCCTGAGGTCGAGGCCCGTACGGGAGTACACGTCGCCGAAGGAGAACTCCAGCACGTAGCGCGCGAGGTCGGGGGCAATGTCCTTGAGGGAGTCGATGACCTGCTGACCGGCGTCCCCGTCGATGTCGGCGAGGGCCTGCCGGCCGCGTTCGAGGCGGTCGCCGTCCTGGTCGCCGGAGGTGTCGGCGGGGACGAGGGCGGGCTCGTCGGGGCGGGACTCGAAGACCTCGCGGGCGGCGGTGAGGCCGTTGAGCGCGGCCGGGAAACCGGCGTACACGCTGACGTGGATCAGGACCTCGACGATCTCCTCGCGGGTGCAGCCGACGTTGAGCGCGCCGCCGATGTGGAAGCGGAGCTGCGGCGCGGCGTTGCCCATCGCGGCGAGGGCGGCGACGGTGCCCAACTGGCGCTGTCGGCGGGTGAGTCCGGGGCGGGTCCAGATGTCGCCGAAGCCGAATTCGACGATGTACCGGCCCATGTCGGGGGCGATGTCGGCGAGGCCGTCGATGACGTCGTCCTGGGTGCCTCCGGCGACCTCGCGGAGGGCCGCGTAGCCACGCTCGTACCGTTCGTTGCGCTGTTCGATGCTCATGCGGATGACGGTAGGAGTTGGAGTGCACTCCAACGCAAGCGCGCCCCGCGAAAACCGTTCGGGCGGACGCCCGGGTGACTGCCATGATGCCCGGATGGACACCTCCGCTCCCACCCCCGCCCCCATCGACCTGGACACCTGGCCGCGCAGGGAGCACTTCGCACATTACCGGCGCCGGGTGCCGTGCACGTACTCGATGACGGTGGAGGTGGACGTCACGGAGTTCGCCGCCGCGCTGAGCCGTTCGGAGCGCAAGTCGTACGTGGCGCAGGTGTGGGCGCTGGCGACGGTGGTGAACCGGCACGAGGAATTCCGGATGTGCCTGACGGAGTCGGGCGATCCGGCGGTGTGGCCGGTGGTGCACCCCGCGTTCACGGTGTTCAACACGGAGCGGGAGACGTTCGCGTGCGTGTGGGCGCCGTACGACGCGGACTTCGGGGCGTTCCACGACGCGGCGGCCCCGCTGCTGGCGGAGCACGCGCGCACCACGTCCTTCTTCCCGCAGGGGCCGCCGCCGCCGAACGCCTTCGACGTGTCGAGCCTGCCGTGGCGGTCGTTCACGGGGTTCAACCTCAACATCCGTGACGGGTACGACCACTTGGCCCCGATCTTCACGCTGGGCCGGTACGTCCCACGCGGCGGCCGGGTGTTCCTCCCGCTCGCCGTACAGGTGCACCACGCGGCGGCGGACGGCTTCCACACGGCGCGCCTGGTGGGCGAGATGGAGGAGCTGGTGGCGGAGGCGGCGGGGTGGCTCTGCTAGACGTATCCCCGCCGCGCTTGTCAGTGGCCCCCGGCACCATGCGCGTATGACAACAGATGCCACGGATGCCAAGGAGAAAGAGACTCTGTCGGCGTTCCTGGCGGCGCAGCGGGCCGGCGTCCTGGCCATCGTCGACGGGCTCGACGCACAGGCACTCACCACACCGGTCCTGCCGTCCGGCTGGACGCCTCTCGGGCTCATGGAACACCTGGGTCACGCGGAGAGGCACTGGTTCCAGGAGGTCTTCACCGGGGCGGCCGAACGGCCTGCCCTGGTCCGACGACCACGCCCCGCTGACGACACCCCGAGAGCCGGAGGTGGTCTTCGCCTTCTACGCGGACCAGTGCCGCCGCTCCGACGCCGTGATCGCCCGCACGCCGCTGACGGCACCCCCGCGGGGCCGCCACCCGGAACCCCTGGGCGACGAGTTCGCCGACCTGCGCGGGATCATCCTGCACCTCGTCGAGGAAACCGCCCGGCACGCCGGCCGACGGCAGTCGGCCCGGATATTCTGAGCCACGATGTTCCGCTCACGGGCCGACGTGATCGTCTCGTGGACGGGAGCCGTCCGTCGCACCCACTCGATAGGTTTCCCATGCCCGGCCGTCTCCTCGAACTGCATGTCGAGAACTTCCGCAGCCTGCGCGATGTGACCGTGCCGCTCGGCCCGCTCACCGTGCTGGTGGGTCCGAACGGCGCGGGCAAATCCAATGTGCTGAAGGTGTTCGACTTCCTCGCCGACATCATCCGTACCGATCTCCAGCCGGCCCTCGACGCGCGTGGTGGTTTCGACGAGGTGGCCTTCTGGGGTGGAAACAAACCACCGACCTCCATGCGTGTCCACCTCAAGGCGACGTGGACGACCAACTCCACCCGCAACGCACCGGACGAGTACGACCTCACCATTCGCCGGCGCTCACTGCGCTCGAAGGTGTCAGGTGAGCCTTCCCCCTACTACGCGCTCTCCCGCGAGGAGAGCTTCGCCTTCAAGCGCAGGCAGGGGCGCGGGCGGCGTATCACCATCAAGGGTGAGGAGGCGCGGATCCAGGACGAGCGGGCGGGCAAGAGCAAGGACAGCGGCAACTTCAGCATTCGCAGGCTGAGCAGCGGGCTGTCCACACTCCCGCGGCTGGGGCCCGCCGACGGTGGAGACGAGGTGACGCGGGTCGCCGACCGGCTCTCCTCGTTTCGTCTCTTTGATGTGGACGTGGCCGCCGCGCGGCAACCGACCCGCCTGCGTGGCGCGGACTTCAGCACGCTCTCGCCGCACGCCGAGAATCTGGCCGGCTTCCTGATCCACCTGAGTGGTCGCGAGGAAACCTGGGACAATCTGGTCACCGATGCCCGCGAGGTGCTGCCCCAGCTGGAGAACATCGAGTTCGAGGAGGTCGGCGGGGCGACCGACCAGCTGACCGTCGTACTGCGCGAGCGCGGCCTGCGCCGTCTGACCCCGCTCGCCGACGCGTCGTACGGGACGGTCCGGCTTCTGGGGCTGCTCGCCCTGCTGTACGACCCGAATCCCCCGGCGTTCACGTGCATCGAGGAGATCGATCACGGGCTGCATCCGCAGGCACTCGAACTCGTTGTGCAGCGGTTGCGCGAGGCTGCCGAGCGGACCCAGTTCATCGTCGCCACCCATTCCCCCGCCCTGGTGAACCGGCTGCATCCGGACGAGTTCGTCGTATGCGACCGTTTCGACGACGGGGCCTCCGTCATTCCGGCGCTCACTGTTGACGAGGTGAGGGACATCGTGGAGGAGTCAGGTGAACAACCGCTCGGGGAACTCTGGTTCTCCGGGGTACTGGGTGGAGACCTGACCGGCGGTGAGCTTTGACCCCGAAGCGGAGGCCGAGCGGCGGGCGTGCGCCCCGGGCGCGGGAACGGGGAGTCGTCGTGTTCGCCGGCGAGGACCGGAACGACTGCGACATCCTTGCCGCGCTCATACGTGCGCACCGGCCCGATATCGCTGACGCGGCCAAACTCGTCCGCATCAACGACCCGGTACGGCTGCGCCGAAAGTCCGGCCCGAAGCTCGCTGCTGCCGTGGAGGTCCTGGTCGGCAAGGCGCGCGCCAAGGCGCGCCAGCAGCGGGCCGAACTGCACGGCTTCGTCGTCCACGAGGATTTGGACGGTTACACCAACGCCGACTACAAGCAGGTTCGCGGAACTCTGGCCGCCGAACTCGCACGCCAGTGCCCCGGTTTCCGGACCGCATTCGCGCTCGCCGCCTGGGAGACCGAGGGCTGGTTGCTGCTCTTCCCGGAAGCCTTCCCTCACGTCCACCCACGCTGGAAGGTCCCCGCTCACCTGCTCGACAAGGACACCGGGCGCGTCAAGAACGCCAAGGAGGAACTGAGGCGAGGGCTTGGCCTGCCGCTCTTCCGTGAGAGCGACGGTCCCTCGGTGGCCCGCGAGGCACAGCGGCACGGGCTGATTCCCTCCCCACGCGGCACCAACCGCTCGTACGAAGACTTCGTCGGAGATCTCGCCGACTGGAGCTGACAGGTCAGTGTCTGCCCGGGGCGGTGGCTCCTCCAGCCCGCTGGTCGCGGTGCAGCACGTACCGATTGAGCGAATCCGGGTCGCCGATCCAGTAAAAGAGGGTGGGTCGGTCCTCGGTGCCGCCGTACTGCCAGCCGGGGCCCTCCAGGCAGCCGCTGACGCTGAGCTCGAACTCCGTGGTTCCGGACGGAGACGGCCCCTGGGTCCACGTACCGGAGCCCTCGCACTGCTCCCATGGGACGTCCCCGGCGTACGTCTCGTCCGTCTTGCGGGGGCCCAGGCCGTGGGCGACCGCGGTGCCGTCGGCGCGGACGGCGAGGGTGCCGCCGTGCCCGTCGGTCCAGGTGCCGACGAGCTGGGCGTCGGTGAGCCGGGGCGGCTCGTACTCCTGGAGCAGGCCGGTCCCGTAGGCCAGGAGGCCGCCGACGAAGGTCACCGCCGACAGCGCCGCCCCGCCGACCAGCACCAGCGCGGCGAGCCCGAAACGGGCCCCGTTGCGGCGTACTACGGTCACGGCCCGGGTGCACAGGACGGCGGGGGCCAGACCGAGGAAGGTTGCGAGGAGAACGAGCGGGGGTACGGTCCAGCTGCCGCCGAGCAGCAGCGTCGGCACCCCGGCGCACACGGCGGCCGCCGCGGCGACCGCGCCGCAGACGGCCAGACACCAGCGCATGGTCTCCGCCCGCCCGGTCCGGCGGGCGGAGAGGCGCGAGAGCTGCAGGCTTGGCAGTACGAGCGCCGCCGAGCCGATCGCGCCGCCCAGGCCGAGCACGACCGTGACGACCACGATCAGGAACAGGTACCCGACGTAGGCACCGATGCCGGCGGCGAAGTAGTGCTCGTCGCGCAGACCGGCCAGGAAGTACACGACGAACGCGAGCCCGCCTTCCCCCACCAGCGCCACGGCCCCCGTCAGCCACGCGGCCGTCCAGCCCACACCGCCGACGCGCTCCGGTTCCCCGGGGGCCTCCGCCTGTCTTTCGACCGTCCAGCGCGTCATGCCCCGCCCCTTCCCCCACGGCCAGACCTTCATCATGCACCTGACCAGCGGTACGGCCGCCGCGGGGGTGGGGGCGTCAGCCGCGCAGTTCGGCCAGGTCCTCGTCCGTGAGGGTGAGGTCGCGGGCGGCCATGTTCTCCTCCAGGTGGGCGAGGTTGCCCGTGCCGGGGATGGCGAGCATGACGGGGGACGAGGCGAGGAGGAGGGCGAGCTGCACCTGGGAGACGGTCGCGTCCAGGCGGGCCGCGACCTTCTCAAGGCGCCGGGTGTCGAGCGGCTCGCGGCCGCCGCCGAGCAGGAAGAACGGCACGTACGCGATCCCGGCGGCCTCGCACTCCGCGAGGAGCGCCAGGTCGTCGGCGTACGGATTCTGCACGCACACCACGGGCGCGACGGACCGCGCCTCCGCGAGCTGCGCGGCGTCGATGTTGCTGACGCCGAGGTGCCGGATGAGGCCCTCCTGCTGGAGCCCGGCGAGCACGGCGAACCGTTCGGCGACGGACTCGCCGCCGGGGCCGCTCATGCCGCCGACGCGGAGGTTGACCACGTCGAGCCGGTCGACGCCGAGGGAGCGCAGGTCCGCCTCGACGAGGCCGCGCAGCTGGTCGGGGGTGGCCTGGCCGCTGGGGACGCCGTCGGGGCCGGGGAGGGGGCCGACCTTGGTGGCGATGACCAGGTCGTCGGGGTAGGGGGCGAGGGCCTCGCGGATCAGCTCGTTGGACCGGACGCCGCCCCGGGCGTAGAAGGCGGCGGTGTCGATGTGGTTCACGCCGAGCTCGACGGCCCGGCGGAGGACCGCGATGCCGTTCTCGGGGGTGCGGGCGGGGCCGTCGAGCGTGCCCATGGGCAGCCGCATGGCTCCGAAGCCGAGACGGTTGACGGGGAGGTCGCCGCCGAGGGCGAAGGTGGTGGTGGTCATGGCTACATGCTCTCCGGGGGTGCGGGGGCGGCCCAGCGCGTGGCAGCTTGCTGCCAGTCTCGCGGGATCCGGGGTGCTGCGAGACTGGCGGTATGCGGAACGAACAGATCTTCTCGGTCCACGGCGACGCGGAGCTGCTGGCACGCGCGGGGCACCTCCTCGAATCGGCCCGCACCGAGTTCCTCTGCGCCGCCCGCACCCTGACGACGTGGCCCCGGCCGGCGACCTGGACGACCCCGGGCCCCGACTTCACGACCCGCAAGCTGCTCACCCCGGCCGCTCTGGCGGACGAGGCGACCCGGGACCACCTGCGGCTGGTGCTGAACGCGGGCGCCCAGGTGCGCATCACGGACGCGGAGCTCCCGCACGAGACGATCATCATCGACCGCCGCGTCATGATCCTGGCCGGCCGCGAGGCGCCCGCCGGCCGTGAGTACTCCGTGACGACGTCGAGGACGATGATCGACGGCGTCCACTCGCTGTTCGACGCGATGTGGAACCGCTCGGCCGCCTACACCACGTACCTGGCGACGGACACCCCGCACCTCACCCCGGAGTCCCGCCAGATCCTGGAAGCCCTGAGCACCGGCCTCACCGACGCCTCCGCCGCCCGCCACCTGAACCTCTCCCTGCGCACGTACCGCCGCCGTGTCGCCGACCTGATGACGACCCTCCAGGCCGCGTCCCGCTTCCAGGCGGGGCTACGGGCGGGCGAGCTGGGGCTGCCGGGGCGGTGAGGCCGGAGGTGAGGCCACCCGGCGGACGTGTGTCGTACGCGCCCTCACTCCGCCGGGATCGGCTGCGTGAGGTTGACCGCGTTGCCGTCGGGGTCGCGGATGTGGGCGACGCGTTGGCCCCACGGCATGTTCTTGGGGCCGCCGCTGACCGAGCCGCCCAGGGCCTCCACGCGGCCGAGCGTCTCGTCGACGTCGTCGACCTCGATGCCGAGCAGGATCCGGGGCGCCGCGGCGTCCGCCGGGTCCGGCTTGGTCACCAGGCCCAGGTCGGTGTCGCCGATGCGCAGGCCGAGGTAGAAGTCCGGGCCCTTCGCGGGGACCCGGAAGATCTCCTCGGCGCCGAACAGGTCCGTGTAGAACCGGCGCAGCACGTCCTGGTCGGCGGTGAGGATCACGGGCTGGATGGTGGACATGGCACTCCTGTCGAGGACGGTCGGGTCACTGGGTGGACCGTCCGCGACCGGAGAACTCATCGGTCGCCCCACGTGGGAGGGTGGCCGTCCGTACGAAGCCGCTGGAGGCGCGTGTGAAAGGCCCCGACATACCCCGGGACATGTCCCGCAGTGCCCGGCTCGCCGCACACGGTGCCGCGTCCACGGCGCTGGCCCTGCGCAGCGACCGCGGTCTGCGGGACCTGCTGGACGCCGGCACGCCGCTGGGCGCGGGCATCGGCGGCCGGACCGTGCTGCTGGACGTCGAGGGCACCCCGGTCTTCGTCAAGCAGGTGCGGCTCACGGACCTGGAGCGGGAACCGGAGCACCTGCGCTCCACCGCGAACCTCTTCGGCCTCCCCGCGTACTGCCACTACGGCATCGGCGCCATCGGCAGCCCGGGGTTCGGCGCCTGGCGGGAGCTCGCCGCGCACACCACGACGACGGACTGGGTGGTCGCCGGGGCGTACGAGGGCTTCCCGCTGATGCACCACTGGCGGGTGCTCACGGACTCCGGCGCCCCGCTTCCCGAGGAACTCGCGGATGTGGACCGGGCCGTCGCGTACTGGGGCGACGGGTCGGCCGTACGCGGACGGATCGAGGGGCTGCGGGACTCCACGGCGAGCCTCGTGCTGTTCCTGGAGTACATCCCGGACAACCTGCACGACTGGCTGGACGCGCGGATCGGGGCGGGCGGGGACGCGGCGGAGCGGGCCTGCGCGATGGTGGAGGACGAGCTGCGGGCCGGCATCGCGTTCATGAACGCCCACGGGCTCCTGCACTTCGACGCCCACTTCCAGAACATCCTCACGGACGGCCACCGCCTCTACTTCGCCGACTACGGCCTCGCGATCTCCTCCCGCTTCGACCTGTCCCCGGACGAGGCCGCCTTCGTCGTGGAGCACGGGGCGTACGACGAGTGCTACGCCGTGAACCACCTGGTCAACTGGCTTGCCGTCGCGCTGTACGGCCACCCCCCGGCGGACCGCAGGGCCTTCGTGGACGCCTGCGCGCAGGGGGCGCTCCCGGAGGGGGTTCCGGCGTCGATCGCGGCGCTCCTGCTCCGGCACGGACCGGTGGCCTCGGCGATGGGCGGCTTCTGCCGCGCGTTCCAGCGGGAGAGCCGGACGGTGCCGCACCCGCTGGGGACGATCGGCCCGGTCGCGTGGCCGGGAGCCACATACTCGGTGGACAACTCGGCGGCCGACAGGGACCGTTGACCGAATGCAGCAGCAGAAGATCTGGGGCGCCGACACCGCCCGACGCTACGACACCCCCGGTTCCGGGATGTTCGCGCCCGAGGTCCTGGAGCCGGCCGTGGACAGCCTCGCCCGGCTCGCCGATGGCGGAGGAGCACTGGAGTTCGCCATCGGGACGGGCCGCGTAGCCGTACCGCTCGCGGGGCGCGGGGTGCCCGTCACCGGCATCGAGCTGTCGCGCCCGATGGTCGAGCAATTGCGTACGAAGGCCGACGAGGCGGCGATTCCCGTGATCGTCGGTGACATGGCGACCGCGGTCGCCCCCGGGGAGTACTCGCTCGTCTACCTCGTGTACAACACGATCTCCAACCTGCTCACGCAGGACGAGCAGGTGCGGTGCTTCCGCAACGCGGCCCGCCACCTCCCACCCGGCGGCCGGTTCGTGGTCGAACTCTGGGTACCCGAGCTGCGCACGCTGCCGCCGGGCCGGACGGCCACGGTCTGGCAGTCCGAAGCCGACTACATCGGGCTGGACACGTACGACGTGCTCAACCAGCACGTCGTGTCGCACCACTTCCGCTTCGACGAGACCGAGGAGGCGCAGCTGTTCCGCAGTCCGCACCGCTACATCTGGCCGGCCGAGCTCGACCTCATGGCCCAGTTGGCCGGCTTCGAGCTGGAGAGCAGGCACGCGGACTGGACCGGCGCCGAATTCACGGCCGAGTCGGGTTCCCACGTCTCCGTGTACCGGCTCCCGGTCTCGGGGGACCTCCCCTAGCGCTCTGCCATGACGGCACGCGCAGGGCCCCGCGGACCGGTCGGGTCGTCCGCGGGGCCTGCGTGCGGGAGGAGCGCGTCAGTCGGTGAGGGCGTCCTTGGCCTTCTCCTTGGCCTGGCGGGCGTCGCCCTTGGCCTGCTCGGCCCGGCCCTCGGCGGTGAGCCGCTCGTTGCCGACGGTCCGGCCGGCGACTTCCTTGATCTTGCCCTTGGCCTGCTCGGTCTTGGCCTCGGTCTTCTCGTCAGCAGCCATGTCACTCACCCTTAGCTGTACTCGGTATCGGGATGTCCTCCGCCTGACCGAACTTTCCGGTTCCAAACGCGGCAGTCGCGGAATCAGCCCGCCATAAAAATTTCCTCACCGCGGATGGATTAACGCGCCAACCGGGGGCAACAGGCCGAACATGCTTCCTATCATTCTGGTTCTCCTCCTCGCCCTGCTCCTCTTCGGCGCCGGTTTCGCCCTCAAGGCACTCTGGTGGATCGCCGTCATCGTTCTCGTCGTCTGGCTGCTCGGCTTCTTCATCCGCCCCGCAGGTCACGGCGGCAAGCGTGGCCGCTGGTACCGCTGGTAACCGTCCCCCGACCATCCTTTTCGCGAGATCCGGCAGCTTTTGCTGCCGGATCTCGCCTTCATGTTCCGGGGCGGGAAACCGGGCCGCGCGCCGCTCGCGAACGAGAAACGGGAAATGCGACGCGCGGAGCGCCTTTCGGCGCCGTAACCCCCCTCATTGACCGGTCAGCCGCCGCGGCCGCGCAAGTGCCGCCCGCGTGGACGCGATCAACTCGCCGTCCGGCCGCGCCCGGGCGCTACGGCGTCGGTGTGCGCAGTACGCGGAACTCGTTGCCGTCCGGGTCGAGCAGCATGCCGTCCGGTCCGGGGCGGGCGCCCAGGGACCTCAGGCGGGCGGTCTCCGTCGCCTCGTCGGCGTCGGCCGGGAGGGCCAGCTCGAAGTACAGGCGGTTGACGTCCGGCTTCGGCGGGACCGGCGGGCCGCCCCAGGTGAGCTTCGTGCCGCCCTGCGGGGACTGGATCGCGGTCTCCTCGTCCTGGTCCCAGACGAGCGGCCAGCCCAGCGCCTCGCTCCAGAAGTAGCCGACCGCCCGGGTGCCGTCGCACGCGACCGCGCCGATGACCCCGGTGTCCGCGAGAAACTTGTTGCCCGCCTCGATCACACAGAACTCATTGCCGTCCGGGTCGGCGAGGACGATGTGGCCCTCCTCCGGCGTCTGGCCGATGTCGATGTGCCGGGCACTGAGGGCCAGCGCCCGGGCCACGGTCTCCCGCTGGGCCTCCGGCGTGGCGCTGGTCAGGTCGAAGTGGGCCTGGTTCTGCCGGGTCTTGGGCTGCCGGCTCTCGGTGAAGCGGAGGCCGAAGCCCTTGCCGTCCGGGGGCAGCACCGTGACGGCGTCCGCCCGCTCCCGGTTCAGGAGCTCGGCCCAGAAGCGGGCCAGGGCCGCCGGGTCGGTGGCGTGGAAGCCGATCGCTGAGAGCTGGGGCGTCATGTTCCGTACTTCTCCGATTCGTTGGCGGCGCGCCCGCGCAGCATAGGGAGGGGGCGCGGGCGGCGCACCCCGATTTCGCGCGCCCCCGCCGCCGGATACGCTGACCGGCTCGGCCCCCGCCCCGACAAAAACCCCACCAAAACCCCGACAAAGACCCCGACGAACGGACACCGCCGTGCGAGTCGTGTTCAGCAGCCGCGTCATCGAGTGGCGCGGCCCCGCGCCGTACTACTTCGCCCCCGTGCCCGCCGAGCAGGCCGACGACATCCGCGAGGTCGCCGCGCTCAGCTCGTACGGCTGGGGCGTGGTCCCGGTCGAGGCCGAGATCGGCGGGACCGCCTTCACCACGTCGCTCTTCCCGAAGGACGGCGGCTATCTGCTGCCGCTGAAGAACGCGGTCCGCGCGCCGCAGGACCTCACGGCGGGCGACGACGTGACCGTGGCGATGACGGTCCGCCTCTGACGCGCGCGTCCCTCAGTCCGGCGTCACCCGCGCCGTCACCGGCAAGTGGTCGCTGCCCGTGCCGGGAAGGGTGCGGACGCGGCCGACGGTCGCCCCGCGGGCCATCACCTGGTCGATCCTGGCCAGCGGGAAGGACGCCGGGAAGCTGAACGCGAAGCCGCGCTTCGAGACGTTCAACCGCGAGGTCAGGGGCGCAAGGCCCCGGTCGTCCACCGTGCCGTTCAGGTCGCCCAGCACGATCACCGGACCCGTCGCCTCCGCGTCCAGCGCCCGCCCCAGCAGCCGGGCGCTCTCGTCGCGCCGGGCGGTGCCCAGCCCGCCCGCGCCGAGCCGGAACGACGGCAGGTGGGCCACGTACACCGCGACCTCGCCGTGCGGGGTGCGGGCCACCGTACGCAGGCCCCGGCTCCAGCCCTCCGTGATGTCCGCCGGCTTGATGTCCACGGTCCGGGTACCGGAGAGGGGGTGCCGGGACCAGAGGCCCACGGTGCCCCGGACCTCGTGGAAGGGGTACGCCGCCGCGAGGGTCTTCTCGTACGCAGGCAGCGCAGCGGGCACCAGTTCCTCCAGCGCGATCAGGTCGGCGCCCTCGGCGGCCAGCGCGCGGGCCGTGCCCGCCGGGTCGGCGTTCACATCGCTGACGTTGTGCTGGACGACGACCAGGTCACGCGGGCCCGGGTCCCCCGCCGGCAGGAGCAGCCCGCCGAACGCGTACCCCCACGCCACCACCGGCAGGACCACCGCCACCAGCGCGAGCGCCGACCGGCGCAGTACGGCCAGGGTCAGCAGGGGCACGACGGCGAGACCGAGCCACGGGAGGAACGCCTCCAGGAGGCTGCCGAGGCGGCCGGGGGTGTTGGGCACGACACCGGGGGCGGTGAGCAGGAGCGCGGTCAGGGCGGCGAGCGCGGCCGGGACCCTCCCCCGCCGCCACCGGCCGGCGGGCGGCGCATCGGAGGACCGGGGCACGCGGGGGCGCCACACCGTCCGGACCCTGGTCACGCGCGCCCCCGGTTCCCCGACCTGCGCAGCCGCGACCGCACCGCGCGCTGCGCCACCGGGCCCAGATCCTCCAAAGCGGCGGCCAGTTCGGCGAGCTGGTCCAGTGCGGCCAGGGCGCGTTCGGCGCCGTCCGGGTCGACGCCCTCGTACAGTTCGAGGCCGACGAAGGCCGCCGACGCCGCCTTCGCCAGGCCCCCGACGTCCACGAACCCGCTGAGCGGCGTGTCCGCCAGGACGCGGGCGAGGACCCGCTCGATCTCGTCGGTCCAGAGGGTGAGGCCCGCCGCCGTGGCCGCCGCGAGGCGCGGCTGCGTCTGGCCTCCGGCGAGCAGCTGGCCCAGTACGGCGACGTGGCCGCCCGCCCGCTCCGAGGCGTTCAGTTCGCGTGCCACGGCGAGGAGTTCGCCCAGCGAGCGCACGCCGTCCAGCCGCTCCCGGTAGGTCGCGAGGCGCTGCTCGGCACCGTGGCGGCAGGCGGCGGCGAGCAGGTCGTCGACGGTGCCGAAGTGGTAGAAGACCAGCGCCTGGTTGACCCCGGCGGTCGCGGCGATGCTCCGCGCGGAGGTCTTCGCGATGCCCTGCTCGGTGAGCGTGGCGAGGGCCCCGGTGAGGAGTCTGGTGCGGGTGTCCTCGGCGGAGGACGCGCGCCCGGAACTCCCCCGCCGCGCCCCGGAACCGCCACCCCCGGCCGGGGGAACTCCGCTCATGCCCGTGCCTCCTCGCGTACCGGCCGCAGATCCTGCCGTATCCCGTGCGCCCGTGCGTACTCCGCGGTGAACGAGCCCTCGTAGCCGAAGAGGGGGCCGAAGCGCCGGTTGGTGACGCGGACCTGGATGCGGAAGCGGCCCGCCGCCTCGTCGTACGACTCGCGGACCACCGCGTCGCCCCCGACGAAGTGCGGCACCCGGATGTCCACCGGCCCCTCCCGGAAGCGGTGCTCACCGGAGCGGATGACCAGGGCGCCCGCCCCGTCCACCGTGAGGTGCAGGTCGGTCGCGAGGTGCTGGTGGGTGCCCAGGTAGTCCACCACGCAGTTGCGTTCCGGGCTGTGGACCATCGTCGCGTCGAACCGCCGGGGCCCGTCCGCAAAGGCGAACGTCCGCACGAAGGTGACCGTTTCGCGGCCGAAGGAGTCCGTGAAGGGCACGTTCTCGATGGTGAACGGGATGTCGCGGCCGGCGCGCGGGAGCAGGATGTTGCGCGTGCCGCCCACCGCGAGGAAGGGCCGCACCCACGGGCCGCCGTGCCAGACGCGGTCCATCACCCCGCGCCCCGTGCAGGACTCGCCGCTGTCGAGGCCGACGGAGAAGCGGCGCCGGATGCGCGGGTGGAGGCGGTCGAAGTCGGCCCCCAGGGCCTGCTGGAAGATCGAGGTCACGGGCGCTCCAAGCGGTCGAGCAGGGCGGGCGGGGTGGCGGTCGCGGTGGCGGCGGGGCCGCGACCGGGCGGGCGGCGCAGGCAGCGGCGGGCGGCCGGGGTGCCGGGCAGCGGCGGCAGCAGGACGGCGGCGAGCAGGACCGGCACGGCGGCCGGCAGTGCGGCCCAGGCCGCCAGCGCCACCGCCGCCAGCCGGACCGCAGCCTCCCCCAGGCCCCGCCACAGGGCGCGCTCGGGCGTGATCCCGCGCTCGCACCACAGCCGCAGCCGGTCGAACGACCAGGCGGTGGCCCAGCCCATCAGCGGCCGGAAGAGAAGGCGGTCCGCGAGCCGGCCCGGGCGGCCCCAGCGCGGCTCGTAGTCATACCCCGTCAGGAAGCGGAGGCCGCCCTCCGCGCAGGGCACGTAACGCCAGTAGCCCCGGCCCTCCGTGAGGAACGACAGCGGATGCCCGCACGCGAAGCGCAGCGCCGACGTCCGCGTCCCGTCCGGCCGGTGGCGCTCACCGGCGGAGATCCCGGTGCCCGCGACGAGGAGCCCGGGCAGCACCCGCACCCCGTACGTGAACCGCTGCGGCTCCCCCTCCGCGCCCGGCAGATACGCGATCCGCGTGAACCGCAGGTCCCAGCGCTGATGCCGCGCCGGGTCCTGGGTGCGCTCCCAGACCCGGTCCATGCCGTCCCGTATCCGGGCCTCGACGTACAGGCCACCGCCCACTGTTTTCCCCACCCCCGGACCGTTTGAGCAGTCGCTCAAATCGCAACGGTGCAGACGGTAGACGACTTTGAGCGACTGCTCAAGCGGGCGGCGGCCAGTCGTGGGGACGTCGGGGTCCGTGCGGGTGGTCCACGGCCTCGCCGCCCCCGGAAGGCCACGCGCGCGGGCTTACGTTTCCCGGCATGAAACGCACCAGTGCCGTCGCCACGACCGCCTGCCTCCTGTGCCTGGCCGCCGCCGTCCCCGCCACGGCCGACTACTCCGGCAACCCGCTGACCGGGGACAACGGATTCGGGGTGCTCGTCCAGGACGACGCTGTGCTGGGCAGCACGGAGACCGAGGGCTCGGTGGCCATCGGCGGGAACCTCACCTACGGGCCGGGGTACAACGTCGCGCTGCACACCCCCGGCACGTTCACCGCGCCCGGCGACGACCGCCCGACCGCGCTGCTCGTGGGCGGCAGAATCGATCATGCGGCCAGCTCGCCGCAGGGCGTGCTCCAGGTCCTCAGCCAGGGGTACGTGAAGGTCGGCGACCCGACCGGCTCCTCGATCCTGGACCAGGACTCCAACAACGCCGAGGTCAACACCCACATCGTCCCCGAGGGCTCCGGATACGACTCCGCGCCCCGCATTCAGGAAACGATTCACCAGCCCGTCGCCTCCGTCACGGACACCACCGGACTGCCCGACCTCGACGCGCTCTTCTCGACCTTCCGCGACCGCTCGGACGCCATCGACACCTGCTCCGCCAACGTGGTCCTGCGCGACGCCGCTGGCGACCCGCTCCCCGACCAGACGGGCTTCCCCGCCGGTACGAGCGCACACGTCAGGCTCACCGAGGGCGAGACGAACGTGCTCCGGCTGACCGGTGAGCAGCTGAACAACCTCTCCGAGATCACCTTCGACAGCCGGCCGACGGCGACGACCCCGTTCGTGGTCGACGTCGACACGACGGGCACGGGCGGTACGTACAGCTGGCACATCCCGAACCTCGCGGGCGTCTCGGGCGACCAGGCCCCGTACATGCTGTGGAACTTCCCCGACGCCACCGACATCACGATCGCGGACGGCGACTCGCTGGAGGGCACGATCTACGCGCCCCGCGCCCACCTCACCGACCTGGACGCCTCGAACATCGAGGGCACGATCGTCGTACGGGAACTCACGGCCGGGCCGCTCGGCGACGACGGCACCGCGGTCAACGCAGGCGAGATCCACCAGTTCCCGTTCGCCGCCGACATCGAGTGCAGCGGGGAGGGCCCGTCGCCGTCCCCCACCCCGAGCCCCACGGACCCGACCCCCACGCCCACGCCGTCCCCGACGGACTCGACCCCCACCCCGAGCCCCACGGACCCGACCCCCACGCCCACGCCATCCCCGACGGACTCCACCCCCACCCCGACCCCGTCGGACTCCACCCCTGTCCCGACGCCCACGGACTCCACTCCCTGGCCCAACCCGACGCACAGCCACCCCGTACCGCCCCCGGACCACGGCGGCCACCACCACCGGCCTCCGCACGGCGGGCTCGCGGACACCGGCACGGCCACCACCCTCTACGCGGCGGGCGGGGCCTTCGCGCTGGCCACGGCGGGGATCTTCCTGCTGGGGCGGCGTCGCCGGCCGAGGCACTGACGTACCGAATCCGCGTCTTCCCGAGCCGGGCTCACCGCCCCGGGAACCGCTCCCCGCACGCGCTGCAGAAGACCGGCGCCGACTCCGGGGACATCCGCCCGCACTCCGGGCAGACCCGGTCCAGCGCGCACGGGGCCTCGCCGCCCTGCCCGGCGTAGACCGTGGGCTTGAGGGCGAGGCCGGGGCGGCGGCGGTGGACCGTCAGGTAGGCGAGGCCGTCCGGGCCCGCCGTCAGGGAGCGGCGGGAGGTGCGCGGCAGCCACGTCGCCGTCGTCGGGGTCAGGGTCAGGGGATCCGCGCCGCCGCCGGGGGTCAGGCGGCCGCTGCCCGCGAGGACGACCAGGAGCACGTCGAGCACGTCCTCCTGGTGCTCCCCGACCTCCGCGCCCGGGGGCAGCCGCACCAGGTTCGCGTCCAGCTCCCTCCCCTGCCGGTCGAGCTGCCACAGGGCGCCCCGGTCGTCGGGGGCCGCCGCGGCGAGCAGTTCGTCCAGTACGGCGAGTACCTCGGGAGTCGCGTTCACGCCGACCAGGCTACGACCGGGTGCGCCGCGGAAGGGGGCCGGATCAGGCGGAGGCCGCCCGGAGGAGGGTTTCGGCCGCGGCGGTGCGGGCGTAGAGAACGGAGCGGCCGGCCCGGTGGGCGCTCACCAGGCCCGCGTCGCGCAGTGCGGTGAGGTACTGGGACACCCCGGCCGCCGAGAGGCCGGTGCGATGGGCCAGTTGCGTGGTGGAGGCCGGGATCTCCAGCTCGGTCAGGAGCAGGGTGCGTGAACGGCCCAGCACCGCGGACAGGGTGTCGGCCCCCACGGCGGGCCGCGCCTCCCACAGTGAGCCGACACCGCGTGCCTGATAGGCGAGTTGGGGCGGGTCCGGTGGCGTCGTCCGGGTGCGCAGCCCCGGTCCGCCGAAGGCCGACGGGATCAGCAGGAGGCCCGTGCCCGCCGTCGTCCGGGTCAGTGGCTGCTTGCGGTGGGCCATCCGCAGGGCATTGCCGTCCCAGCTCACCGACGGGTGCAGGCCGCCCAGGAGGTGGCCGGTGCCGTGCTCGGCGGCCAGGCGTGCCCGGTGGAGGATGTCGGCGTCCAGGACTGCCCGGATGCGGGCCCAGTAGGGGGCGAGGGCCAGTTCCCAGTACGTTTCGAGCTCCGACGTGAGCTCGGCGAGAAGCGGCCCGTACGGGTCGTCGCGCAGGGCCCGCAGCCGGGGTCCGAGGGTCCCCTGGTGGCGGGCCAGGTGGTCGAGGTCGTGGCGTACCCGGGCGCCCGGCGTGGCCCGGATCGCCTCCCACTCCGCCGCCGGCGCGGGGGCCGGTCCGGTGGGGGCCGGGTTGAGGAAGTCGGGGACGTAGCCACCGGTGTGGGGGATCAGCTCGCCGAGCCAGCCCCGCTCCAGTCTGCCGGCCACCCAGCGCGGACGTACCTGCCCGGCCCAGGCGCGGTGGACCGGATGCGCGGAGTCCGATCTCAGCAGCCGGAAGCTGGGCGTGACCTCCCACATCGGTGAGACCGAGAACCGCACCCGCGCGAGATCACTCGTCGAGAACGCCAGCTCCGCCAAGACACCCGCCCCCTGTGGATTCAGGTATGCCTGAATCATTGGCGGGGCAGCCTACCGCGCGGCGATCATCCCGCCATGACCTCACAGACCATCAATGCGGCGGCATCGGGCACCTGGAAGATCGGTGACCTGCCGGTCCACCGGATCGGCTTCGGCGCGATGCGCCTGCCGCAGCACGGCGAGGCGCTCGACGCCGATGCCGTACCGCGCGGCCGCGATCAGGCGATCCGCGTACTGCGCCGCGCCGTCGAGCTCGGCGTGAACCACATCGACACCGCCGCGTTCTACTTCTCGCCGCTGCGCTCGGCCAACGAGCTGATCAACCGGGCCCTGGGCCCGTACCCGGACGACCTCGTCATCGCCACCAAGGTCGGGCCGGGCCGCGACGCCTCCGGCCAGTGGCAGGCACACGCCACCCCGGCCCAACTGCGCGGCCAGGTCGAGGAGAACCTGCGCCAGCTCGGCCGCGACCACCTCGACGTGGTGAACCTGCGCATCGTCGGAACCGACTCGATCGCCGAGCGCTTCGGCGCACTCGCCGAACTGCGCGAGGCCGGGCTCATCCGCCACCTGGGCCTGTCGAACATCCGCCCCCACCACCTGGCCGAGGCCCAGGCCATCGCGCCGGTGGCCTGCGTCCAGAACATGTACGGCATCGGCGCGACGCCCGAGCAGAAGCAGCTGCTGGACATCTGCGGCGACCAGGGCATCGCGTTCGTGCCGTTCTACTCGATCGCCGGCACCGGACGCACCGCCGGCGCGACCAACGGCCACAGCCCGGAGGTGTCCGCCCTCGCGCGCGCCCACGGCGTCAGCCCGGCCCAGATCCGACTGGCGTGGACCCTGCACCAGGGTCCGCACATCCTGGCCATCCCCGGCACCGGCGACCCCGACCACCTCGTCCAGAACATCGCCACCGGCTCCCTGCACCTGTCGGAGGAGGACCTCTCCACCCTGCGCAAGGCGGCATGAGCGGGCCCTCCCGCGCCGAATCGGCCTAGGGCCCGTATCGGCCCCGGGCCTGTATCGGCCCTAAGCTGACGCTCTTTGCCGTACGCCGCGCGAGGAGGCACACGTCATGACCGACGAGAGGTACCCGCCGATCGAGCCGTACGAGCACGGCATGCTCGACGTCGGCGACGGCGACCACGTGTACTGGGAGGTCTGCGGCAACCCCGCCGGAAAGCCCGCCGCCGTCGTCCACGGCGGGCCGGGGTCCGGCTGCTCCGAGGGCGCCCGGCGGTACTTCGACCCTGAGCGCTACCGCGTCGTCCTCTTCGACCAGCGCAACTGCGGCCGCTCCACGCCGCACGCGAGCGACCCGGCCGTCGACCTGCGGCGCAACACCACGGACCGCCTGATCGCCGACATGGAACGCCTCCGCGCACACCTCGGGATCGACCGCTGGCTGCTGTACGGGGGCTCCTGGGGCTCCACGCTGATCCTTGCGTACGCCGAGCGGCACCCGGAGCGGGTCACCGAGGTAGTGATCCCGGCGGTGACCACGACCCGGCGCTCCGAGATCGACTGGCTGTACCGGGGGGCCGGGCTCTTCCACCCCGAGGCGTGGGACCGCTTCCGGGCGCACGTCCCGGAGGCCGCGAGCGACGCGACCCCGGACGTGCTCGCCGCGTACGCCCGGCGGACCGTCGACCCCGACCCGGAGGTGCGGGCGCGGGCGACGGCCGAGTGGTGCGCCTGGGAGGACGCGGTGCTCTCGGGCGAGGCGTACGCGGGACCGCCCCCGTACAGCGGGCGGCCGGGGCGGGCGCGGGCGGCGCTGGTGCGGATCTGCTCGCACTACTTCTCGCACGGGGCCTGGCTGGAGGAGGGGCAGCTGATCCGGGACGCGGGGCGGCTGGCCGGGATTCCCGGGGTGCTGGTGCACGGACGGCTGGACATGGGCGGGCCGCTGGGCACGGCGTGGGAGCTGGCCAAGGCGTGGCCGGACGCGGAGCTGACGGTGATCGAGGACGCGGGCCACTTGGGCGGGGCGGCGACGAGCCGGGCGGTCCTCGCGGCGCTGGACCGGTTCGCCCGGGCGTGAATCCGCGCCGATGTAAGGGGCACGCTTGCTTCGAGCGCGCTCGAAGGAGTTGGCTTGGGGGTCATGAAGTACACGCAGCTCGGACGCACCGGACTCAAGGTAAGCCGCCTCGTCCTGGGGACGATGAACTTCGGCCCCCAGACCAACGAGAGCGACAGCCACGCCCTCATGGACGCCGCGCTGGACGCCGGCGTCAACTTCTTCGACACCGCGAACGTCTACGGCTGGGGCGAGAACAAGGGCCGCACCGAGGAGATCCTCGGCACCTGGTTCGCGCAGGGCGGCGACCGCCGCGACAAGGTCGTGCTCGCCACCAAGGTCTACGGCAACATGGGCGCCGACGGCGAGGCGTGGCCCAACCACGACAAGCTGTCCGCCGTCAACATCCGCCGGGCCGTCGACGCCAGCCTGAAGCGGCTCCAGACGGACCACATCGACCTCTACCAGTTCCACCACGTCGACCGGGACACCCCGATCGATGAGATCTGGCAGGCCATCGACGTACTGATCCAGCAGGGCAAGATCCTGTACGCCGGTTCCTCGAACTTCTCCGGCTACAAGATCGCCCAGGCCAACGAGCGCGCCCGCCAGCGCGGCAGCTACGGCCTGGTCAGCGAGCAGTGCATCTACAACCTGATGGAGCGCGGCGCCGAGATGGAGGTCATCCCGGCCTCCCAGGAGTACGGCCTCGGGGTCATCCCGTGGTCCCCGCTGCACGGCGGCCTGCTCGGCGGGGCGATCCGCAAGGAGCGCGAGGGCGGCGGCGCCCGCTCCACCTCCGGCCGTTCCGGGGACGCGCTGGCCGACCCGAAGGTCCGGGCGCAGATCCAGGCGTACGAGGACCTGCTGGACAAGCACGGTCTGGAGCCCGGTGAGGTGGGCCTCGCCTGGCTGCTGACGCGTCCCGGGATCACCGGCCCGATCTCCGGCCCGCGCACGCGGGAGCAGCTCGACTCGGCGCTGCGCGCGGTGGAGCTGGAGCTGTCGGCGGAGGTGCTGGACGCGCTGGAGGAGATCTTCCCCGGTCCGGGTCCGTCGCCGGAGAACTTCGCCTGGTAGGTCCGTAACGAAGGGCCTAGCCGAGGGCAGCCGCCACGGCGACGACGGCGAACATCAATACGAGCACGGCCGCCATGATGCGGTTTCTGGTCTTCGGGTCCACCCGACGAGCGTAACCGGACCCGTATGCGTGAACGCGACGCGGCCCCGCCCCGGAGAACCGGGAGCGGGGCCGCGTAGTCGCGTACGGAGGGGGGAACCCCTACGCCGCGGTCGCCAGCTGCTCGCGCTGCACGAACCGTACGTGCGGACGGCCCGGGCGCAGGTCGACCTTGAGGCGCAGGCCGCCCAGGCGGGCCAGGACGACGCCGATGCCGACCGCCGCCGCCAGGGACAGCGCACCGCCGACCACCATGCCGGTGCGGGCACCGTAGGCGTCGCTGATCCAGCCGACGATCGGGGCGCCCACCGGCGTACCGCCGGCGAAGACCATCATGTACAGGCTCATCACCCGGCCGCGCATGGCCGGGTCGGCCGCCATCTGCACGCTGGTGTTGGCACTGATGTTGGTCGTCAGGCCGATCATGCCGATCGGGACGAGCAGGACCGCGAAGATCCAGACGTTCGGCGCGAGCGCCGCGACGATCTCCAGCAGGCCGAACGCCGTACCGGCGGCGACCAGCATCCGCAGCCGCGAGGAGCGGCGGCGGGCGGCGAGCAGGGCTCCGGCGAGCGAGCCGGCCGCCATGAGGATGTTGAAGAACGAGTACATCCCGGCGCCGCCGTGGAAGATCTCGTCCGCGAAGGCCGTCAGCCAGATCGGGAAGTTGAAGCCGAACGTGCCGACGAAGCCGACCAGGACGATCGGCCAGATCAACTCGGGGCGGCCCGATACGTACCGCAGCCCCTCGCGGAGCTGGCCCTTGGCGCGCGGCACGACGACGGACTTGTGGAGCTCGCTCGTCCGCATCATCGTCAGGCCGACGAGCGGCGCGAGGAACGACAGGCCGTTGAACATGAAGGCCCAGCCGCTGCCGACCGTGGTGATCAGCACACCCGCGACGGCGGGACCGATGAGCCGGGCGGACTGGAAGTTCGCCGAGTTCAGGCTGACCGCGTTGCGCAGCTGGGCGGGGCCGACCATCTCGGACACGAAGGCCTGGCGGGCCGGGTTGTCCACGACGGTGACCATGCCGAGCAGGAACGCGATCAGATAGACGTGCCAGACCTGCACCACGCCGGAGAGCGTGAGCACGGCGAGCACGACACCGCAGGCGCCGAGGGCGGCCTGGCTGACGAGCAGGAGCTTGCGCTTCGGCAGCCGGTCGGCGATGACGCCGCCGTACAGGCCGAAGAGGAGCATGGGGAGGAACTGGAGTGCCGTGGTGATACCGACGGCGGCGGCGGACCCGGTGAGGCTCAGGACGAGCCAGTCCTGCGTGATGCGGGACATCCAGGTACCGGTGTTGGAGATCACGGCGCCCGTGGCGAACAGGCGGTAGTTGCGGATCTTCAGCGACGAGAAGGTCCCGCCGGGCTTGCTCTCGTGGGTGGAAGTCGGTGCGGGGGCGGAGTCTGCTCCGGATCCCGTACTCAAAAGGGTTCGCCTCCTCGGCGTGGGCATTGTGCTGACTGACGGGGACGGAGACGCGTCTCCTACAGGTGGGCGAGCTTCTCCAGCACGGGCGCCGCGTTGCGCAGCGTCTCCCACTCGTCCTCGTCCAGGCCTTCGGCGAGGGTGGTCAGCCAGGCGTTCCGCTTCTTGCGGCTCTCGGCGAGCATGGCCTCGGCCTGCTCGGTCTGGCTGACCATCTTCTGACGACGGTCATCGGGGTGCGGTTCCAGCCTGACCAGGCCCTTGGATTCCAGCAACGCGACGATGCGGGTCATCGACGGCGGCTGGACGTGCTCCCGCCGGGCCAGCTCACCCGGAGTGGCGGAGCCGCAACGGGCGAGAGTCCCGAGCACCGACATCTCGGTCGGGCTCAGCGACTCGTCGACGCGCTGGTGCTTGAGGCGCCGGCCGAGCAGCATGACGGCGGAACGAAGGGAGCTCACGGCGGCGGCACTGTCGCTGTCGTGGATCAGGTCAGGCATGTTCGTTAGCGTAACTCATTACCTACTCTAAAGACCACTTGTGTTACACGCGCGTAAGCGGGATCACCTCCCGCGGTTGGACCGGATCACCAATCGATCACCCAAACGAGTGAGTCGGTGGCGGAAAATCACGCGCGTCGGGGCCGCGGGACGTAACCCTGCTTGGCATGGGATCGACAGTGCTCAGCCTGCGCATAGACGGTGAGCTGCTCGACCGGCTCAAGCAGCACGCCGCAAAACGCGGAATGAGCGTCCAGGACTATGTGGTCCGGACGCTCATTCGCGACGACTTCGACGAGCGCTTCCAGGCGGCCGTCGAGGAGACGGAGAAGTTCTACGGGCCGGAGAAGCTCTGCCCCGCGGACGGCGTGCCGGCCGAGGAGGTCACCTGACCCCCGGGGCCGGCCCGCTCACCGCCCTTACGTGAGGCCGAGCGCCGGCATCATGTAGTAGAAGACGAAGACCGCCGACACGGCGTACATGGCCACCGGCACCTCGCGGCCGCGCCCGGAGGCCAGCCGCAGCACGCTGAACGCGATGAAACCGATGCCGATGCCGTTGGTGATCGAGTACGTGAACGGCATCATGACCATGGCGAGGAACGCCGGGATCGCGAGCGTGAAGTCGCTCCAGTCGATGTCCCGCACCGAGCCCGCGATGATCAGGAAGCCCACCGCCAGCAGCGCGGGGGTGGCCGCCTGCGAGGGGACCATGGTCGCCAGCGGCGTGAGGAACAGCGCCACCGTGAACAGCAGACCCGTGACGACGCTGGCCAGCCCCGTACGGGCACCCTCGCCGACGCCCGCCGTGGACTCCACGAAGCAGGTCGAGGCGGAGGAGGAGCTCGCACCGCCCGCGGCGACCGCGACACCGTCGACGAAGAGCACCCGGTTGATGCCGGGGAAGTTGCCCTTGGAGTCCGTCAGCTTCGCCTCGTCACCGACACCGAGGATGGTGCCCATCGCGTCGAAGAAGCAGGACAGCAGCACGGTGAAGACGAACAGGATGCCGGTGAGGACGCCGACCTTGTGGAAGCCGCCGAACAGGCTGAAGTGACCCAGCAGCCCGAAGTCCGGCGTGGCGACGGGATTGCCCGGCCACTCCGGCACGGTCAGCCCCCACGCCTTGCCCGGCAGGTCCGCGACGGCGTTGATGATCAGCGCGACGACGGTCATCGTCACGATGGAGATCAGGATCGCGCCCGGCACCTTGCGGACGATCAGGATCAGCGTCAGCAGCGCGCCGAGGACGAAGATCAGGACCGGCCAGCCGTTGAGGTGGCCGTCGCCGCCGAGCTGGAGCGGGACGGTGGTCATCGCCTTGTCGGGCATGCGCGAGACGAAGCCGGAGTCGACGAGGCCGATCAGCAGGATGAACAGGCCGATACCGATCGCGATGCCCTTGCGCAGCGAGCCCGGTACGGCGTTCATCACGCGTTCCCGCAGCCCGGTCGCGACCAGCAGCATGACGACGATGCCCGCGAGGACCACCATGCCCATGGCGTCGGGCCAGGTCATCCGGGGGGCGAGCTGGAGGGCGACGACGGTGTTGACGCCGAGGCCCGCGGCCAGCGCGATCGGCACATTGCCGATGACGCCCATGAGCAGGGTGGAGAACGCGGCGGTGATGACGGTCGCGGTGACCAGCTGTCCGTGGTCGAGGAAGTGCTGGTTCACGTCCTTCGCGCTGCCGAGGATGATCGGGTTCAGCACGATGATGTAGGCCATCGCGAAGAAGGTCGCGAATCCGCCGCGGATCTCGCGGGCGACCGACGACTTCCGCTCGGAGATCTTGAAGAAGCGGTCCAGCCCGTTGGTGGGCTGCGGAGTCGGGGCGTCGACCGGAGCGGTGGCCGAGGGGGACATGTATGACCTCAGTACGTGCCTAGAGGGATCAAAAGTGGTCAGCTTTGGACTTTCACACGAATAATTCGAGCCAGCCGTAAGCAGATTCAGTATGAATACATAAGGCGAAGATCGCTATCTCCGCGCGTAGACCCTTGGGCCGACTGGCCCGAACGCACTTACATACGCGCCGCATACACTGACCGCATGGCGAAGTGGACACCGAAGCACGAGGCACCGGAGCCCCTGGAGGGGCCGGTCGTCGCGACCATCACCGGCGGCACGATCCTCTGGTTCGTCCTCTTCCTGGTCCAGATCCCGTTCTACGGCTGGTTCGACGACCACGGCCACCTGTGGTGGGTGTGGACCTGCCTGGCCGGCGCGGGCCTGGGCCTGATCGGCATCTGGTACGTACGCGGACGGGACGCGGCCCTCAAGCGCGCGGCGGCGGCAGCGGCGGCTCGGGGCGACTGACCCTCGTACGACCACGGGACCATTTCGCTCCTCCCCCGGTCTGATCTTCGTACGCTCCAGCGGGTGCCCCGCGCGTTCCGCCCGTACGGTCGGAACCATGACGCAGCGGGCATCCGAACTTTCCGGGGAGCGGCACACCGGCGCTTCAGGACGCGGGCTCACCTCGGCCGAGGTGGCCGAGCGGATCGCGCGGGGCGAGGTCAACGACGTACCGGTGCGGTCCTCGCGGTCGCTGACCGAGATCGTCCGGGCCAACGTCTTCACGCGGTTCAACCTGATCATCGGCGTGCTCTGGGTGATCATGCTGTTCGTCGCGCCGATCCAGGACAGCCTCTTCGGCTTCGTGATCGTCGCCAACACCGGCATCGGCATCGTGCAGGAGTGGCGGGCCAAGAAGACCCTCGACAGCCTCGCGGTCATCGGTGAGTCGAAACCGGTCGTCCGGCGCGACGGCAGGGCCGCCGAGATCCACACCTCGGAGATCGTCCTCGGCGACCTGGTCGAGCTGGGGCCCGGGGACAAGGCCGTCGTGGACGGCACGGTCGCCGAGGCGGACGGCCTGGAGATCGACGAGTCCCTGCTCACCGGCGAGGCCGACCCGGTCATCAAGAAGCCCGGCGACACGGTGATGTCCGGCAGCTTCGTCGTCGCCGGCGGCGGCGCGTTCACCGCGACGAAGGTCGGCCGCGAGGCGTACGCGGCGCAGCTCGCCGAGGAGGCGTCCCGCTTCACGCTCGTCCGGTCCGAGCTGCGCAGCGGCATCTCGACGATCCTGAAGTACATCACCTGGATGATGGTGCCGACCGCTACCGCCCTGGTGATCAGCCAACTGGTGGTCAAGGAGCACAACTTCAAGGACTCCGTCGCCCGCACGGTGGGCGGGATCGTCCCGATGATCCCGGAGGGCCTGGTCCTGCTGACCTCGGTGGCGTTCGCGATCGGTGTCGTACGGCTGGGACGCAAGCAGTGCCTCGTGCAGGAACTGCCCGCCATCGAGGGGCTGGCCCGGGTCGACGTCGTCTGCCTGGACAAGACCGGCACGCTCACCGAGGGCGGCATGGACGTCACCGAGGTCCGCGCCCTGAACGGCACCGCGGAACCGTATCTGCACCGCGTCCTGGCTGCCTTCGGCGCGTCCGAGCCCCGGCCCAACGCGAGCCTCCAGGCGATCATCGACGCCTACCCGGCACCGGAGGAGGGCGGCTGGCGGACCACCGGCACCCTGCCGTTCTCCTCCGCCCGCAAGTACAGCGGCGCCGCGTTCGACGAGGACGGCGGCGCGTCCTCCGCCTGGCTGCTCGGCGCGCCCGACGTGCTGCTGGCCGAGGACGACCCGGCGCTCAAGGAGATCGAGCAGCTCAACGAGCAGGGACTGCGGGTGCTGCTGCTCGGCCGGGCGCGGGGCGAGCTGGACGCCCCGGACGCGGCCAAGGGCGCCGAACCGGCCGCGCTCGTCGTCCTGGAGCAGCGGCTGCGGCCCGACGCGGGGCAGACGCTCGCGTACTTCGGGGAGCAGCGGGTCGCCACGAAGGTGATCTCCGGCGACAACGCGGTCTCGGTCGGCGCGGTCGCCGCGAAGCTCGGGATGGAGGGCGCGGACCACCCCCAGGACGCGCGCAGGCTCCCGGAGGACGCGGACGAGATGGCGACCGCGATGGAGCGGAACGCGGTGTTCGGCCGCGTCACCCCGCAGCAGAAGCGGGAGATGGTCGCGGCCCTCCAGTCGCGCGGTCACACCGTGGCGATGACGGGCGACGGCGTCAACGACGTCCTCGCGCTGAAGGACGCCGACATCGGCGTCTCCATGGGCTCCGGCTCCGAGGCGACGCGCGCGGTGGCCCAGATCGTGCTGCTGAACAACAGCTTCGCGACCCTGCCGTCGGTGGTCGCCGAGGGCCGCCGCGTGATCGGCAACATCACCCGCGTCGCGACCCTGTTCCTGACGAAGACCGTGTACTCGGTGCTGCTGGCCGTCCTGGTGGTCTGCTTCCAGGTCGAGTACCCGTTCCTGCCGCGCCATCTGACCCTGCTGTCGACGCTGACGATCGGCGTCCCGGCGTTCTTCCTGGCCCTGGCCCCGAACAAGGAGCGCGCACACCCGCACTTCGTGCGCCGCGTCATGCGGTACGCGATCCCCTCGGGCGTCATCTGCGCCGCCGCGACCTTCGTGACGTACCTGGTCGCCCGGCACCATTACTCCGGTACGGGGGCGCTGGACGCGGAGACGAGCGCGGCGACGCTGACGCTGTTCCTGGTCTCGATGTGGGTCCTGGCGATCATCGCCCGCCCGTACACCTGGTGGCGGATCTGTCTGGTGGCCGCGATGGGTCTCGCGTTCCTGGTGGTGCTGGCGGTGCCGTGGCTCCAGGACTTCTTCGCGCTGAAGCTGGTGGGGACGCAGATGCCGTGGATGGCGGTGGGCATCGCGGTGGTGGCGTCGGCCGCGCTGGAGTACGCGTGGCGGCTGGTGGGCCGCCGCTTCCCGGTGTAGTCCCCGTACGGGGGGAAGCGGCGGCCCGGCCGGGCTACTTCACGTCGACGAAGTCACCCGTGGACTTGGTGGCCGGGGTGGAGGCCGTACCGGCGAAGTAGAAGCGCCAGTAGCCGTCGACCGAGGCCTTCACCGTGGTCTTCAGGGTGCCGAGGCTGCTCGTCGTGGCGGTCTTCACCGTCGACCAGGCCTTGCCGCCCTTCTTCAGGAACTGCAGCTTGACCGGCTGCACGGTGTAGCCGTGGTACTGGTAGTCCTCCCAGTTGGCCCGCGACAGCTTGCCGGTGACCGTGATGGTCTTGCCCTTCTTCACCGGCTCCGGGGCGGCGTTGACCGTCACCTTCGAGGCACGCTGAAGGCTGGAGGACCCCACCTTCTCCTGCAGGGCGAAGCCGATCTTGGTCGGGTCGGGGTCCTGCGGGTCCTCGCCGTTGTAGTCGACGGCGAAACCGCCCGCCAGCCACTTCGTCGCGTCGCTGTTGCCGAGCAGGTCGATCCGGGGCCAGACGGAGATCTCGCCCTTGCAGGTGGCGACCGTGGCGGACACGGCCTTGCACACGGCCGGCTTGTCGCCGTACAGCTCGTTCGTCGGGTTGTCGAACGACCCGCGGTAGAGCGCGACGTCGATCACGAAGTCCGGGGCCTGGATGTTCACGCCGGCGCCGTGCGTCACGGTGAACGTGGTCGCCACGGTCTTCGTCAGGGTGGTGCCCACGACGATCGGCTTGCCGCCGTTGACGACGAGCTTGGAGAAGCTGAGGTTGAGCTCGCCCGGTTCCGAGGCGGGCGAGACCGAGCGGGCGCCGAACTTCGTCGCGGAGCCCGTCACGGGGGCGGACTGAGCCGCGCGCGCGACGGCGGCGACGCTCCTGGTCGAGCCCTGCGCGCCGTCGGCCTGGGCGGCCGCCGGGAGAGCGAGGGCGGAAAGGGCCAGGGCACCGCTGACAGCGGCAGCGGTGGCACGAATGCGCATATGCGTTCCCCAAGTGGAGATGGAGTCCGCGGGCGACTGCACGCTCGCGGACCACACGTGTCTGTGGAGCCTGATGGCTCCGCAGACAAGACCACCACCGGAGGGGAACGGTTGTGCGGACTTCGGAAACGACTGGTGAAATCTCCCCGCGATCCGCCGGCCGCCGTCTCCGCTGTCGATCGAACCAGCGGTCCCGGGCCGGTTCGGCCGTCCGGGACGGGTCCTCCAGGAGGGCCGCCACCTCGAAGCGGCGGGCCTGGACTCGATGTGGGTCCTGGCGACCATCGCCCGCGCTGGAATACGCGTGGCGGCTGGTGGGCCGCCGCTTCCCGGCGTAGTCGCCGTACAGGGGAAGCGGCGGCCCGGCCGGGCTACTTCACGTCGACGAAGTCAGCCGTGGAGTTGACCGCCGGGGTGGAGGACGTACCGGCGAAGCTGTAGCGCCAGTAACCGTCGACCGAGGCCTTCACGGTCGTCTTCAGGGCGCCCTTGCTGTCCGTCTTGACGGTCTTCACCGTCGACCAGGCCTTGCCGCCCTTCTTCAGGAACTGGAGCTTCACGGGCTGGGCGGTGTAGCCGTGGTACTTGAAGTCGTCCCAGTTGGCCCGGGCCAGCTTGCCGGTGACGGTGATCGTCTTGCCCTTCTTGACCGGCTCGGGCGCGGCGTTGGCGGTCAGCGTCGACGCGCGCTGGAACTTGAAGGAGCGCGCCTTCTCGGTCCAGATGTAGTCGCCGTCCTTGGCGTCCACCCAGGCGTCCACGTACCAGGTGCCGGCGTAGTCGTTGGAGTACGGCAGGTCGACCTTGGGGTCGACGGCGAACGACGCCGTGCAGGTGCTGCCGGAGCAGCGGGTCTTGCCCGTCAGGTAGCCGAACCCGGGGCCGTGCAGGGCGATGTCGGCTTCCTTGATGCCGGAATTGTCCTTCGCCGTCACGGAGACGGTGAACTTCTTGACCGCGCTGGTACCGAGAACCACGTTCTTGCCGCCGTTGACCGTGACCTTGGTGATCGCGGTGTCGCCGTAGTGCCCGTCGGCCTGGGCGGCCGGTACGGCGAGGGCGGACAGGGCGAGGGCGCCGGTGAGGACGGCGACGGATGTGCGCATGCGCATGTGTGCTTCCCCGTGGGAAAGGGCCCGAGGAGAGTCCGCGCGAGCGGACCCCTCGTGCCGATCGGTCGGTCGAGTCGGGGTGACTCAACAGACCAGACAACCAACGGATGTGAAGGGTTGCGCAGGATTTGAAGATTCTGCGAAGGTCACATGAACGGTGTAGTTGCCACGGACGCCGCACCCTTCGCCGAGCGCTTTCGCCCTTCCCGCGCGCCGCGCCCCCGCCTCAGTCGAACCAGCGGTCCCGGGCCAGTTCCGCCGTCCGGGACGGGTCCTCCAGGAGGGCCGCGACCTCGAAGCGGCGGGGCCACTGACCGGCGGCCCAGGCCAGGCCGGCCGCGACGCCCTCCATCGTCGAGGCGTGCACCACGCCGTCCGGGGTGCGCCGCCAGTCCAGTTCCACGCCGCCCGCGCGCAGTTCGCCGTGCTCGATGTACGTGGCGGGGGTGGCGGGCCCCAGCAGGACGCGGACGGACTCGGGCACCGCGTGCTCCTCGCCGTCGCTCGTGACCTCGGCCTCGACGCTCTCGCCGAGCCGCCGCACCTGGAACAGTTCGGCCAGCTCCGCCGCGTGCGCCGGGGCGACGGGCAGCAGCGGCAGCCCCTCGGTGAGCGGCAGCAGGTCCGGCGCGTCCGCGATCACCGCGTCCGCCGCGTCGACCACCCGCACCTCGCCGTCCACGACCGCCCGCAGCTCGTCCGGCAACGTGACCTGTTCCGGGTCGAGCGCGGACAACGCGGTGTACAGGGCGTGCAGTTGTACGCCGGTGACCGGGCGGTCCTCGTCCGCGAGCCGGTCCAGCAGCTCGGCGGCCCCGCCCGGCTCGTCCAGCAGGGCGTCGACCGAGGTCCGTACGCCGAGGGCGCGCAGCACCTCGGCGTCGTCGAAGCCGGTCGCGTCGGCGGAGTCGTACAGGCCCGCGAGCCGGGCGTCGCCGCCGTGGGCGCGCAGTCCGGCGGGGCGGCGGCCGTCCAGCACCGGGTGCCCGCGCAGCCACCACGCGGTGTACGGGCGGACGGACTGCGTGGTGCCGTCCGGGAGCAGCACCCGGACCGGCTGGGTGAGCGCGTCCCGCAGCGGCGGCCGGGCCAGGAGCGCGAGCGCCTGCGGCCAGGCGTCGTCGTCGACGAGGTCGAGGTCCCGTACGGCGACGAGCTCCGTGGCGACCGGCGGCACCGGGCTGTCCGGGAACCGGTCGAGGATGTCCTCGCACCACACGTCCACGGCGTCGAGCAGCCCGGCGTCGTCCGGCTCCGCGAAGTCGCCGTCCCGCGGCTCCAGTTCGTCCGGGTACAGGACGACGTCGGTGGCCCGTACGAGGGCGAAGGTGGCGAGCACCCCGCAGGCGGTGAGCGGCTGCTCGCCCCAGCGGTCGGCCAGCTCCGCGTCGCACAGGGCGAGTTCGCCCTCGCGCATGACCGCCGCGAACGCGCTCCCGGGCATCACGAGCTCCCCGGCCGGGGCGAGTTCGCCGTCCTCGTCGGTCAGCGCGAGCGCCCCCAGCCAGGGCTCGTCTCCCGGCTCCAGGGCCGCGTCCCGGACCAGCGTGAGCACGGTCTCCACCAGCTCGTCCCCGTCGAGCGCGTCCTCGTCCCAGATCTCCCCCGCGTCCAGCGAACCGGCGACGGCGGCCCGCACCTGCGGGGTCGTCAGCACGGCCCGGGGCGTGGCGGGCAGGGCACCCAGCTTCTCCAGGAGCGGATGCGCGGCGTCCGGGTGCGCGACCTTGAGCCCGAGCCGGCCGAGGCGGTCCAGGACCGGGCCGGGGAGGGCGTCGGGGAGCGGGAGGAGGACCTGGCGGGGACCGATGGTGGTGCGGGGAAGCGCGGGCGCTTCCGGCTCGCCGGAGGGGGTGCCCGGGCCGGGTCCCACGGACGCGGCGTCCCAGTCGGTGCCGGCGGACAGGACGTCCGGGCCGCCGAATCCGCCGCGGCCGCCCCCGGCCGAGCTCGAACCGGCCAACGGCACCGGCAGCCCCGACAGCCGGTCCGGGTCGACTCCGGTCAGGCTGTCGTAGAGCCGCCGCCACCAGGCGGGTTCGCGCTCAAGGCCGGCCAGCCGGTCGATCGCCTCGGTCAGCGGGACCCGGGCGACGCCCAGCGTGCGCAGTTCGACGCGGCGCTCAAGGCCGGCGGGCAGCAGGCACGGCAGCACCTCGGCGAGCACGGCGACGGTCTGCGCGCCGACGCCCTCGACCACTTCGGCCTCGACCGGCCGCAGGGCGACGGTGTCCTCGCGGACGCCCTCGTCCCCGTCCCAGCCGTCCCAGCCGTGCGGCTCGGCGGCCGGGTCGCGCGGGGCGGCCGGCTCCAGGAACGCCACGCGCGGCAGCCGCTCCAGGATCGCGCCGCGCAGCGCGCCGTCCAGCCCGCCCTGCCCGAGCGGGCCCGGGACCAGGGAGATCGTCGCGACGGACACCGGCTCCCAATCGCCGAGCAGCTCCGCGTACGCGTCGGCCGCGCGCTCCACCAGGAAGTCGGTGAGCGGTCCGGGGGCGGGGTGCCTGCGGGTGGTGTCCAGCGGCAGCGAGGCGATGAGCAGCGCGGGCAGGCCGAGCGGTTCGTCGGTGGGCGTCGGCGCGTGCACGACGGGGGCGGTACGGGGGCGGACCGGGGCGCCGTCCGCGTCGACCGGGACGGCCCAGGTCACCGACCAGTGCGGGCGCAGCCGTTCCTCCAACGGCCGGTCGGCGAGCAGGGCGGGCTCGATCGGGCCGTGGTGGACGGCGGTGCGCCAGCGGTTCGTGCCGTGCGCGGAGTCCTCGATGTGCGTGTACGGGCCGTGCTGGGTGCGGCGCAGAGTGCGTACGCCCTCCAGGGTCTCGACGACGACCTCGTCGAGCCCGGTCAGCGTGAGGAGCAGCGCGTCGTCCACGGCGGCGAGGAGCCGGCCCACCAGGTCCTCGGCGACGCCGTCGCGCAGCGGCAGCACCACGACGGTGTCGTAGCCCTCGGGCGCGGCGCCCTCGGCGGGCAGCGGGAGGCGCAGCAGCGGTACGTGGCCGTCGCGGCGGCGCAGCTCGTCACCCAGGCCGGGGCTGCCGACTGCGGCCTGCCGGGCGAGTTCGCGGGCCTCCGCGAGGGACCAGCGGACGCCGCCGTGCCGGCCGACGACCGCCGGCTCGTCGCTGACCGCGAGGACGGCGGCGAACCCGACGCCGAACCGGCCCACGGCGCCCTCGTGGCCCTCGCGCTTCGCGGACGCGCGCAGCGTGGACAGCGATTCGACGCCGGTGGCGTCGAGGGGGGCGCCGGTGTTCGCGGCGGCGAGGACGGCCGGGGTGCCGTCCGTCGCCGGGTGCAGGGTGAGCCGCAGGCGGCCCGGGGTTCCGGCGCGGGCGGCGGCGTCGGCGGCGTTCTGGGCCAGCTCGACGACGAGGCGGTCGCGGTAGCCGCCGAGCGCGAGGTCCTCCTCGGCGTTGGCGTCCTCCCGGAACCGCGCCGGGCCCGCGCCCCAGGCGTCGAGCACGCCGCGCCGCAGCCGCGCGGTGCCGAACGGGTCTGCGCCCTCGGTCGCGTTGATGCCCATGGGCGTACTCCCTCTGCCGATTCCGCTGACGCGTACCCCGCGAAGCTACCGGGTACGGCTGTAGCCCCCGAACTCCCCCGGCCCCGGGGCACCGCTTCCGTCCTCAAACGCCGGACGGGCTGGGTCGGCCGGGTGAGGGCGGCCAGGCGAGGCCCGCAGCCAAAAGTCCGCACCGGCCCGAACCAAGCCCGTCCGGCGATTGAGGACGGAACCGGTGCGCCGGGGGGCGGCGCACCACTCCGGACCGGGGCCGCATCTCGAGCCCGTCCGGCGCTTGAGGACGGAACCGGTGCGCCGGGGCACCCGAGGCCACAGGACCGGGACCCCGGGCGCACGCCCGGCTACGCCTCGCCCCGGTCCTCCGGGGACCGCTCGCCGTGCAACGGATACTCATCCACCCGCACCGTGTCCAGCCGATGCGCAACCGCCGCAGGCGGCTTCGGCATGACCGCCGCCTCCGAGTGCCCCCCGCACCCGTACGACAGCGACACCACGTGCCCGTCCGCAGGGCCGAACTCGTTCGCGCAGACTCCGAACGCCTGCCGCAGCGACCCCGACAACGGCATCAGGAAGGCGCAGGACGCGCACGAGGCCGGCGCGGCCTGGGCCATCGGGGTCTTCGGGCCGAACTCCTCCTCCCAGCGGTCCGCCGCCGAGTGCAGCCCGTACCGGGACAGCACCCGCGCACGCCGCATGCCCAGCTCGTCCGCGACCGCCGCGATCGTCCCGCGCGCGGCCGGGGCCGGGCGCGTCGTCAGCTCCGCGTCCTCCACGTCGACGAGGTCCGCCAGCTCGCCGGTGACCGGGGAGTTCGGCGGCGGCTCCTCCGCGCCGGTGTAGCCGGGCTCCAGGCGCAGGTCGTCCGCCTCGGTGGGCAGCAGGTCGCCCGGGCCCATGTCGCCCGGCCGCAGCCGCTCGCTCCACGGCACCCACTCCGGCGCGAGGATCGCGTCGCTGCCGGGCAGCAGCACGGTCTCGTCCAGCGTGACGTTCTTCGCGCGGGAGGCCCGCGCGACCGTCACCGCCCAGCGCCAGCCCCGGTAGCCGGGGTCCTCGCACTCGAAGTAGTGCGTGACGACCCGGTCCCCCTCGGAGACCACGCCCGCATGCTCACCCACGACCCCTGGCGCGGCAGCCTCCTCGGCCGCGGCGCGGGCGAGGTCCACGGCCTCGGCGCACAGACGGTCGGGAGCGGGGGTACGGGCGGTACGGGCCGTACGGCCTCGCGTCGTCGCAGCACTCACAGGTCTCGCTTCTCTCCTACGCCAGTCTCACGAGCGCGCCAGCACATCGACCATCGATTCCGGCCATACGGTCGCGGACGGAGCGGACCTGAGGGCCGCGTCGACGTCCACACCCGTTGAGCCAACCTCGGGCACGCCTTCCGCTATCCATTCTGCGGGATCGCGGAGAGGCGCGCGGCCGAGAACAACCGCCGGTGGCGCGCTACGCACGCTACCCTCTCCGCCGCTCCCCGCCCACCTGCCGTCCCAAACGACGCCGTATCGGCACCGCGCCGGCCTCCGCCCACCAGCCCCGGCGGGCCGCCCCGCACCCCCCGCCACCTGGCCGATCGCTGACCCGACGGGGCGGTCCCGGCCGTGCCCCGGAGCGATGCCGGTTCGCATCGCCCGGTCCTGGGGCAGTATGACCAAGTGGCTTCTGCCAGGTCGCACGACGGGCCCGGCCCCTTCCGCAGGACGGGCCGGTCGATCGGCCATGCCCTGAAAATGCCGTTCACCAGCACCGCCCGGGGCATCCGGAAGGCGACACACGCGCACGGCGCCGGCGAGAGCGGTCTCGGCAAACTGATCGAGCTGCACGCGGTGAACGGCGCGGGCGACGTGATGATCACCGTCGCGCTCGCCTCCACCGTGTTCTTCTCCGTACCGACGGACCAGGCCCGCGGCCGTGTCGCGCTGTACCTCGCCGTGACGATGGCGCCGTTCATCCTGCTCGCCCCGGTCGTCGGCCCGCTCCTGGACCGCCTGCCGCACGGCCGCCGCGCCGCGATGGCCGGTTCCATGCTCGCGCGGGCGCTGCTGGCGCTCACCATGTCGGGCGCGGTCGCCACCGGCGGCCTGGAGCTGTACCCGGCGGCGCTCGGCGTGCTGGTCTGCTCGAAGGCGTACGGGGTGGTGCGCAGCGCCGTCGTACCGCGCCTGCTGCCACCGAAGTTCTCCCTGGTGAAGGCCAACTCGCGGGTCACGCTCGCCGGGTTGCTGGCCACCGGGGCCGCCGCGCCGATCGGGGCGGGGCTCCAGATGATCGGCCCGCCCTGGCCGCTGTACGGGGCGTGCGCGGTGTTCGCCGGCGGCGCGGCCCTGGCGTTCACGCTGCCGCCCAAGGTCGACTCGGCGAAGGGCGAACGCCGGGCGCAGCTCGTACCGCCGCACGGCGAGGGCGCGCCCCGCCCGGAGCCGCAGCGGTGCGCCGCCACGAAGGCCGGGTCCAAGGGGCGCAAGGGGCGCAAGGGGCGGGAGAACGGCGAGCGGCGGCCGGGCCTGCGGTCGGTCGGCCCGTCCGTGCTGCACGGTCTCCAGGCCAACGCCGCGCACCGGGCGCTCTCCGGGTTCCTGATCTTCTTCCTGGCGTTCCTGCTGCGCGAGCACCCGCTCGCCGGGCAGAGCGCCGCGATCTCGCTGGGCATCGTCGGCGTGGCGGCGGGCGTGGGCAACGCGCTGGGCACGGCGGTGGGCTCCTGGCTGCGGGCGCGCGGCCCGGAGATCATCGTCGCCTCGGTGCTGGCCCTGGCGCTCGGCGTGGCGGTCCTCGCGGCCGTCTTCTTCTCCACGGTCATGGTCGCCGCGCTCGCCGCGACGGCGGGCCTCACGCAGGCCCTGTCGAAGCTGTCGCTGGACGCGATGATCCAGCGCGACGTGCCGGAGGAGGTGCGGACGTCGGCGTTCGCCCGCTCCGAGACGGCGCTCCAGATGGCCTGGGTGGTGGGCGGCGCGATCGGCATCGCCCTCCCCCTCAACGGCGTACTCGGCATGTCCGTCGCCGCCGGACTGCTCGCACTCGGCGCGGCCGCCTCCGTACGGGGGCTGCTGGGCGCCGCGCGGCGCGGCTCGCCGCACCCCCGCGTGGCGTGAGCGGGAGCGACCGATAGCCTTCGGCCCATGACCGTTGCGTTCTTCTCCGGTAAGGGCCGTCGAATCGGCGTCGCTCTTGGTGCCGTGTCCGCGGGACTCCTTGTCCTCTCCGCCTGCGACAAGCCGACGCCGCTCGCCACCGTGACGGTCGGCGACGACTCGGTGAGTTCCGAGGCCGCCTGCTACAACGACGGCAAGGCCCTCAAGAGGTCCGAGGCCGAGAAGTGCCTCAACAAGGAGGCGGAGAAGACCGTCAAGGTCGGGATGACCGACACGGTCCACTTCGGGGTCGACCCCGAGATCGCGGACAACGGCTGGACGCTCTTCATCGACGGCCGCAACGCCGAGCAGGAGCCGTTCAAGAAGACCTACCGCTCGATCTCGGGCAGTGCCTTCTTCTCCAGCCAGACCGGCGAGGCCGCCGCGAAGAACACGCAGATCAGCGTGGTGGAGACCAAGGGCAACGACGTGATCGGCATCTGGCACTTCAAGCTGGAGAAGACCGACTGACGTGCGTGTACTCGTCGTGACCGCGGTCCCGGTGGAACGGGACGCGGTCACGCGTGCGTACGGGGACGAGCCGGAGGTCCACCGGGTGCGCGGCGCGGAGATCCACCGCGCCGGCCCGCTGGACGTGCTCGCCGGCGGCGCTGGCCCGGCCGCGTCGGCGGCTTCGGCGGCATTCGCGCTGGCGGCGGACCGCTACGACCTGGTGATCTCGGCGGGCATCGGCGGCGGCTTCGCACCGGTGGCGCCGGTCGGCTCGCTGGTCGTTTCCAGCCGCATCGGCGCGGCCGACCTGGGCGCCGACACCCCGGCCGGCTTCGTGCCGGTCACCGAACTCGGCTTCGGCCGGACCTGGCACCTCCCGCCCCGCTCCCTCGTCCGCGCCGCCGCCGGGGCGACCGGGGCGGCCACCGGCGACATCCTCACCGTCTCCACCGTCACCGGCACGGCGGAGCGCACCGCCGCACTCCTGACCGCCCACCCGCACGCGGTCGCCGAGGCCATGGAGGGCTTCGGGGTCGCGGAGGCGGCGGACCTCGCCGGCGTACCGGTCCTGGAGATCAGGGCCGTGTCGAACACCGTCGGCCCGCGCGACCGCGACGCCTGGCGCATCGGCGACGCGCTGACCGCGCTGACCGGGGCGTTCGGGAAGCTCATACCCGTACTGGAAGGCTGGACCCGCCATGACCGAGACGACACCGCAGGCTGACGCGCTGCGCATCGCCTTCTCGCCCTGCCCGAACGACACGTTCGTCTTCGACGCCTGGGCGCACGGCAGGGTCCCCGGCGCGCCGGCGCTGGACGTCACCTTCGCGGACATCGACATCACCAACGGCATGGCCGAGCGCGGCGAACTGGACGTGCTCAAGGTGTCGTACGCGGTGCTGCCCTGGGTCCTGGAGGAGTACGCGCTGCTGCCGTGCGGCGGCGCGCTGGGCCGGGGCTGCGGCCCTCTCGTCCTCACCCGTGAGGCGGGCACCGACCTGACGGGGAGGACCGTCGCCGTACCGAGCGAGCGCTCCACCGCCTACCTGCTGTTCCGCCTCTGGGCGGCCGAGGTCGTCCCGGGCGGGGTCGGCGAGATCGTCGTCATGCCGTTCGACGAGATCATGCCGGCGGTCCGGGACGGCAAGGTGGACGCGGGCCTGGTCATCCACGAGGCGCGCTTCACGTACCAGAACTACGGCCTGCACAACCTGGCCGACATGGGCCGGCACTGGGAGGACACCACCGGCCTGCCCATCCCGCTCGGCGCGATCATCGCGAAGCGCTCGCTGGGCGCGGACACGCTGAAGCTGCTCGCCGAGTCGGCCCGCGCGTCGGTCCGCATGGCCTGGGACGACCCGGAGGCGACGCGCCCGTACGTCCTCGCGCACGCCCAGGAGATGGACCCGTCCGTCGCGGACCAGCACATCGGCCTGTACGTGAACGAGTTCACCGCCGACCTGGGCGAGGACGGCTACGCGGCGGTCCGCGGCCTGCTGACCCGGGCTGCGGCAGAGGGCCTGGTCCCGGCGCTCGCCCCGGACGCGCTGTCGTTCGTCTGAGAGCCGGGTGCCGGGGACCAGGGCCCGTCCGGCCCTGGTCCGCCGAACAGGCCCTACACGTCGAGCTGGTCCGCGACCGCTCTCAGCAGGCCGGCGATCTTGGCGCCCGCGGCCTTGTCGGGGTAGCGGCCGCGCTCCAGCATCGGGGTGATGTTCTCCAGGACGGTCGTCAGGTCCTGGACGATCGACGCCAGTTCGTCCGGCTTGCGGCGCTGGGCGGCGGCGACGGACGGGGTCGGGTCGAGGATCGACACGGAGAGCGCCTGGTCGCCGCGCTGGCCGGCGACCACGCCGAACTCGACGCGCTGGCCGGGCTTGAGAGCGTCGACCCCGGCCGGGAGCACGGACGAGTGCACGAAGACGTCGCTGCCGTCGTCGCGGGAGAGGAAGCCGAAGCCCTTCTCGCTGTTGAACCACTTGACCTTGCCAGTCGGCAAAGCACGCACCCCATCTCAACCCGTATGCCGGAACGAATGCCCTCAGCAGGTCAGGCCGTCCTGTGGTCGTGCTCCCCTGCTGGCTGAAGCCTCCACAGGTGAAGTACCCCTCGTCAAGCCTGGTCATCCGGACTGTGTCCGGAAACGGCACCTGCTTCACCCGGACACGGATTCACCGCCCCCGGCAACTACCCTGACGGGGTGAGTACCTCTACTTCCGGCGCGGGCGACCGGCTGGTCCGGATCGGCGCCATCGTCTTCTTCGTCGGCGCCCTCGCCACCATGGCGACCATGGCACCCCTCTTCCTGGGCACCCACCCGCTCCCCTCGATCGCCTGGTCCCTCTGCATGCTGATGGGCGTCGGCTTCCTCATCGCGGCGGCGGGCGTGATCCGCTCGGCCCGCGCGGGGTCGCGTGAGCGCTAGAACCGGGACTTCGCGTACGCCTCCAGCCAGGCGGGCAGCTCCGTGAGCGAGGCGAGGACCACGTCCGCGCCCGCCCCACGCAGTTCGTCCGCGTCGCACGGGCCCGTCGTGACGCCCACCGAGACGGCGTTCGCCGCCTGGGCGCCGCGCACGTCGCCGACGTGGTCGCCCACGTAGACCGTGGCGCCGTGCTCCTTCAGCGCCACCGCCTTCTGCTCGGCCCAGAGGTCGCCCGCGACGACGTCCGGCTCGATGCCGAGGTGCGCCAGGTGCAGCTTGGCGTTCGGTTCGTACTTGGCGGTGACCACCATCGTCCGGCCGCCGAGCGCGCGGATCGCCTCGACCGACTCCCGCGCGCCCGGCATGGCGAGCGTCGGCGTGATCGCGTACGAGGGGTATATCTCGCGGTACCGAGCCGCCGTCGCGGCCACCTGGTCGGCCGGGAACCAGTGCGCGATCTCCTGCTCCAGCGGCGGGCCCAGGCGGCTCACCACCAGGTCGGTGTCGATCGTGGCACCGGTCTCGGCGGCGAGGACCAGGAAGGCGGCCCTGATGCCGGGGCGGGAGTCGATGAGCGTCATGTCCAGGTCGAAGCCGACCATCAGCGGTGAGGGAGTCATGCCTCCATTCTGAACGCCGTACGAGCCCGGCCGGCGGGCCCCTCTACCGACGCCTCGCCCGCCACACCAGGAACAGCGCCGAGGCCACCGCCGCCGCGCGCACCGTGACCGGCCACACGTCACCCAGCGCGTCCCGCATGCCGTGCTCCGGGATCGGGGTGCCCCAGCGGCCGTCCATGCGGCCCCACAGCCAGACCAGGGCCGCCGCCGCGACCACCCCGGGCAGGCCCATCGCCGCCCACTTCGCCTCCGCGCGGGTCAGTTTCCGGGAGCTGTACGCGAGCAGCCAGCCGCCCCCCAGGGCCAGCAGCGAGCCCATCACCGCGCCCGTCACCAGGAGCGCCGCCGCCAGCAGCAGTACGGGGTTGCCGAAGCCGCGGCGCGGGGCGGCGGCCTGGACCGGGGCCGGGGCGGGGCGGGTGCGAGGGAGCTTCGGCAGCCGGCGGCGGCTCTTCCCGGGGGCCTCCGCCTGCGGCTCCTCGTCCGGTTCCGCCTCTTCCTGGGCGTCCGCCGCCTTCCCCTTGGCCTTCTCCTTGGCCTTCTCCTTCTCCTTCTCCGGCACCGGCGGCCGCAGCAGTTCCGGGATCTCCACGCCGCCCCGGAAGCCCAGCACCTCCGTACCGGGGCCGAACTCACCGAACGCGCCCGGGCCCGACTCGCCGAACGGACCGGGCTCGTCCAGCCACCACTCCTCGTCGCCGCCGTCGCCCAGCTCGTCAGTGCCCGCCCGGTGCGGGCCGGCGGCGCCCGGGTCCGGCGGGACGTCCTCCTCCGGCGCGTCGGCCGGGGGACGCGCGCGGCGCGGTCCGGGAATTTCCGGCGCCTGCGGTGCCCTGCGGCCCGCCGCCGCGACCAGTTCGTCCGGGGTGCCGAGCGTCCCGATGATGCGGCGCACCTGGCCGGGCGTGTGCGCCGCCTGGGCCTTGCGCTGCCGCTCGATCTCTTCCCGCAGCTCCGACACGAGCCGCATCCGGGCGCCGGAAGGCATCTGTTGCTGCTGGGCCAGGTCGCCGACCCGGCTCAGATAGTCGTAGACCAGCTGGTCGCTCTCGATCCCCACGCGATGGTCCCCTCGGTTCCCCTCTACCGGCCTGCACCGACGGTAGCGCCCTCGCGGCTGTCCGGAGCGACTACCGTGGGGCGGATGGGGACGACCACACCACCGCGGACGCTCGCCGAGGCTCTGCGCGCCCGGGACGACGAGTCACTGGCCGGGCTGCTGCGGGCGCGGCCCGATCTCCTCTCCCCCGTGCCGGGCGACATCACCCAGCTCGCCACGCGCGCGGGCACCCGTGCGTCCGTGGTCCGGGCGCTGGAGCACCTCGACCGGTTCGCCCTCCAGACCGCCGAGGCGCTGGCGGTGGCGCCCGACCCGGCCCCGTACGGGACGCTGCTCGGCCTGCTGACCGGTGACGGGCAGGACGACGGCGAGCAGCTCGAGGACGCGGGCGCCGCGATCACCGAGGCGCTGCCCGGCGCACTCGGGACCCTGCGCGAGCAGGCCCTCGTGTGGGGCGACGACGACCGGCTGCGGCTCGTGCGCACGGCGCGGGAGCTGCTGTCGCCGTCCCCGCAGCACCCCTCCCCCACCGGCCTCGGCCCGACCGTCGCGGAGGCCACCGCCGGGATGTCGCCCGGCCGACTCCAGGAGATCCTGACCGCCGCCGGGCTGCCCGCCACGCACGACCCGGTGTCCGCGGTGACGGCCCTGACCGCGCTGTTCACCGACCGCACCCGGATGGGCGAGCTGCTGGACACCGCGCCCATGGAGGCGCTGGCGGTCCTGGACCGGCTCGTGTGGGGGCCGCCGTACGGCGAGGTCACGCCGAACCCGACGCCGCCCGTGAAGTGGCTGCGCGACCGGGGGCTCCTCCTGCCCGTCTCGACCCGGACCGTCGTGCTGCCGCGCGAGGCCGCGCTGCATCTGCGGGCCGGGCGCGCGCACCGGGTGCCCGAGCCGCGGCCGCCGGTCGTGGCGGCGGTGGCCGAACGCGATCCACAGGCTGTGGACAGCGCGGCGGCCGGCCAGGCGTTCCTGGCGGTGTCCACCGTCGAGGAGCTGCTGAAGCTGTGGAACGGCGGCGGGCCCGTCGTCCTGCGCGCCGGCGGGCTCAGCGTCCGCGAACTGCGGAAGACCGCGACCGCGCTGGACGTCCAGGAGCCCGTCGCCGCGTTCTGGGTGGAACTCGCCTACGCGGCCGGGCTGCTGGCCTCCGACGGCGAGGCGGACGAGCGGTACGCGCCGACGCCGGCGTACGACGAGTGGCTGGAGCGGTCCGCGCAGGAGCGCTGGGTCGCCCTCGCCACCGCCTGGCTCACCGCCACCCGCACCTCGGGGCTGGTCGGCGGCCAGGACGCCAAGGGGCGGGCCCTGTCCGCGCTCGGCCCCGACCTGGACCGCTCCGCCGCGCCCGAGGTACGCCACCGGGTCCTCGCCCTCCTCGGCGCGCTGCCGGCCGGCACCGCGCCCGACCCGGAGACCGTGCTCGCCCGCCTCCGCTGGGAGCGGCCCCTGCGCGGCACCGCCGCCGGGGACGGGATGGACCTGCGGTCCCGGATCGCCCTGTGGACGCTCAACGAGTCCGAACTCCTCGGCATCACCGGGCGCGGCGCCCTCGCCTCGCAGACCCGCGCCCTGCTCACCGGCGGGCCCGCCGAGGCGGCCGGCCTGCTCGCGCCGCTGCTGCCCGAGCCGCTGGACCACGTCCTGCTCCAGGCCGACCTGACCGCCGTCGCGCCCGGGCCGCTGGAACGGCCGCTCGCGGAGATGCTCGGGGCGCTCGCGGACATCGAGTCCAAGGGCGGGGCGACGGTGTACCGGTTCACGCCCGGGTCGGTGCGCCGGGCGCTCGACGCCGGGCAGACCGCCGCCGACCTGCACGCCTTCCTCGCCACGCACAGCCGTACGCCGGTGCCGCAGCCGCTGAGCTACCTCATCGACGACGTGGCCCGCCGCCACGGCCATCTCCGGATCGGCGCGGCCTCCTCGTACGTGCGCTGCGACGACGAGGCGGTCCTCGGGGAGATCCTCGCCGACAAGCGGTCCGCCGCGCTGCGGCTGCGCCGGATCGCGCCGACGGTGCTGGCGGCCCTCGCCGATCCGGCGTCCCTCCTCGACGGGCTCCGCGAGATGGGGTACGCGCCCGCCGCGGAGTCCGCCGACGGCGACGTCCTGATCACCCGGGCCGGCGCCCACCGCACCCCGCCCCGCTCGGCGCCCGCCCCCGTCCCCGAGGGCCCGCCCGTGCCGGACACCACGCTGCTCGGGGCGGCGGTCCGGGCGATCCGGGCCGGGGACAACGCGGCGACGGTGGTGAAGGCCCAGCCGGACGCCGGGCCCGCCGTGCCGCCCGGCACCCTCCCGCGCACCACCCCGGCGGAGACCCTGGTCACCGTCCAGGCCGCCGCGATGACCGGCTCCACGGTCTGGATCGGCTACGTCAACGCGGAGGGCGCCGCCAGCCAGCGCGTCATCGCCCCGGTCCGGGTGGAGGGCGGCTTCGTCACGGCGTACGACCACACGGCGGACGAGGTCCGCACGTACCCGCTCCACCGCATCACGGGCGTGGCGGAACTGGCGGAGTAACCCGCGCGGAACCCAGCTCGTCCGGGGCCAACGACACACCGCCCCCGCATGCGGCACACTGGAGGTTTCCCCCGAGCCGAAAGGGCCAACGCGCGTGAGCGGACCCCTCATCGTCCAGAGCGACAAAACGCTCCTCCTCGAAGTCGACCACGAGCAGGCCGACGCCTGCCGTCGGGCCATCGCGCCGTTCGCCGAGCTGGAGCGGGCGCCCGAGCACATCCACACGTACCGGCTGACCCCGCTCGGCCTGTGGAACGCCCGCGCGGCCGGGCACGACGCCGAGCAGGTCGTGGACGCGCTCGTGACGTACTCGCGCTACCCCGTACCGCACGCGCTGCTCGTCGACATCGCCGAGACGATGGACCGCTACGGCCGCCTCACCCTGTCCAAGCACCCCGTGCACGGGCTCGTCCTGACGACGACGGACCGGCCGGTCCTTGAGGAGATCCTCCGGTCGAAGAAGGTCCAGCCCCTGGTCGGGGCCAGGATCGACCCGGACACCGTCGCCGTGCACCCCTCCGAGCGCGGCCAGGTCAAGCAGACGCTGCTCAAGCTCGGCTGGCCCGCCGAGGACCTCGCGGGGTACGTGGACGGCGAGGCGCACCCGATCGAGCTGGACGAGGACGGCTGGGCGCTGCGCCCGTACCAGCAGCAGGCCGTGGACGGGTTCTGGCACGGCGGGTCCGGGGTCGTCGTGCTGCCCTGCGGCGCCGGCAAGACCCTCGTCGGGGCGGGCGCCATGGCGCAGGCCAAGGCGACGACGCTGATCCTCGTGACGAACACCGTCTCCGCCCGCCAGTGGAAGCACGAGCTGGTGAAGCGGACCTCGCTGACCGAGGAGGAGATCGGCGAGTACAGCGGGACGCGGAAGGAGATCCGGCCGGTCACGATCGCCACGTACCAGGTGCTGACGACCCGCCGGAAGGGCGTCTACCCGCACCTGGAGCTGTTCGACTCCCGCGACTGGGGGCTCGTGATCTACGACGAGGTGCACCTGCTCCCCGCGCCCGTCTTCAAGTTCACCGCCGACCTCCAGGCCCGCCGCCGCCTCGGACTGACCGCGACGCTGGTCCGAGAGGACGGCCGCGAGTCGGACGTCTTCTCGCTCATCGGGCCCAAGCGGTTCGACGCGCCGTGGAAGGAGATCGAGGCACAGGGCTACATCGCCCCGGCGGACTGCGTCGAGGTCCGGGTCAACCTCACGGACTCCGAGCGCCTCGCGTACGCGACCGCCGAGGCCGAGGAGAAGTACCGGTTCTGCGCGACCACGGCGACGAAGCGGAAGGTCACCGAGGCCCTGGTGCGCAAGCACAAGGGGGAGCAGACCCTGGTCATCGGGCAGTACATCGACCAGCTCGACGAGCTGGGGGAGCATCTGGACGCGCCGGTGATCAAGGGCGAGACGAGCAACGCGCAGCGCGAGAAGCTGTTCGAGGCGTTCCGGCAGGGCGAGCTGAACGTGCTGGTGGTGTCGAAGGTCGCGAACTTCTCCATCGACCTGCCCGAGGCGACGGTCGCCATCCAGGTGTCCGGGACGTTCGGTTCGCGCCAGGAGGAAGCGCAGCGCCTGGGCCGGGTGCTGCGGCCGAAGGCGGACGGGCACGAGGCGCGGTTCTACTCGGTCGTCGCGCGCGACACGATCGACCAGGACTTCGCGGCGCACCGCCAGCGCTTCCTGGCCGAGCAGGGCTACGCGTACCGCATCGTCGACGCGGACGAGCTGCTGTCGGAGAGCTGAGGGGAGGGCGCGGGTGCGGTCAGCGGCGCCGCACCCCCGCCTCCTCCGCGTACTCGCCGAGCACGACGACGCCGAACGCGGCCTGCGCGAACACCTTCACGGCGCGCAGGGCGCCGGAGGTGCGGTTGTGGGGGTGACCGGGGGCCGCGGTGGCGCCGGTCCTTCGCGGGTCAAGGGTGACGGTACTCATGTATCCATGGTGCTCCGGGCGGGTGCGCCGGGGCGTCGGCCCGGAGTCGGAAGCGGGGCGCGGCGCGCGTACGCCTCCGGTCGCACGGCATCCCCTACGGGATGTACGGGACTGCCCCGGCCCCGCCCCCGTAAACCGTTCGCGCCCCGCACCGCCCCCCGGTACACTCTCCGGTCTGCCCGCCTCCCGCACCGTGGTACCGGCGGCCCCGGAGGGGCCCTGCCGGCAGCCGGGGGAGCGCCGCCGACCGGACGGAAACCGGCCGACAACCGTACGCACGATCGATCCCCGAGCGGACCGCACACCCCCAGGGTGGGAGCGGTCCGCCGTCCTGCGTTGAATGCCGGAGGCAACACCGTGCCCGCGCACGAATTCGAGAGCGACACCACCACCGACCCACTCGCCCGTGAGCGCGCCCATCTCGCGGCGTCCCGCGCCGCGTTGCGCGCCATGCGGGAGGACGCCCAGAACCTCGACATCCGCGATGTCACCGCGAACTGGGTGAACGCGGCGGTGCTCCAGGCCCAGATCGACGAGCGGATCAAGTCGCTCGCGGACCTCGCGCACACCCCGCTGTTCTTCGGGCGCCTGGACTACCTGCACGTGGTCGGTGCCGAGGAGGCCGAGGGCGCGGAGGGCGAGCAGTTCTACATCGGGCGCCGCCATGTGCACGACGCGGTCGGCGACCCGATGGTGATCGACTGGCGGGCCCCGGTCTCCCAGCCGTTCTACCGGGCCTCCCGCAAGGACCCGCTGGACGTGGGCCGCAGGCGCCGCTTCGGCTACACGGGCGGCGACCTCACCGCGTACGAGGACGAGCACCTGACCGACCCGGCGGAGGCCGAGCAGACGAGCAAGCTGCTCCAGGCGGAGATCGAGCGCCCGCGCGTCGGGCCGATGCGCGACATCGTCGCGACGATCCAGCCGGAGCAGGACGAGATCGTCCGCAGCGAGCTGGGCGGCACGGTCTGCGTGCAGGGAGGGCCCGGCACCGGGAAGACGGCCGTGGGCCTGCACCGGGTGGCGTACCTGCTGTACGCGCACCGCGAGCGCCTGGCCCGCACGGGCACTCTGGTCGTCGGGCCGAACCGCTCGTTCCTGCACTACATCGAGCAGGTGCTCCCCGCACTCGGCGAGCTGGAGGTCAAGCAGGCGACCGTCGAGGACCTGGTGACCGCGCAGATCGAGGTCCGGGGGACGGACGAGGCGACGGCCGCCGTCGTGAAGGGCGACGCGCGGATGGCGGAGGTGCTGCGCCGGGCGCTCCGCTCGCACGTCACGCTGCCGACCGAGCCCGTGATGGTGGTGCGCGGCTCGCGGCGCTGGCGCGTTCCGGCGTACGAGATCGAGGAGATGGTCCAGGAGCTGCTGGCCCGCGACATGCGGTACGGCGCCGCGCACGAGGCCCTCCCGCAGCGCATCGCGCACGCCGTCCTGGTGCGGATGGAGCAGTCGGGCGAGGCCCCCGACGACCGGGTGCAGAACTCGGTGGCCCGCAACCCAGCCGTGAAGGCGGCCGTCAAGGCGATCTGGCCGGCGGTCGACCCGGCGAAGCTGGTGCTGCGGCTGCTGGCCGAGCCGGAGTTCCTGGCGGAGCACGCGGAGGGGCTGCTCTCCGACGACGAGCAGAAGGCCATCCTCTGGAGCAAGCCGGCCCGCAGTGTGAAGACCGCCAAGTGGTCTGCGGCGGACGCGGTGTTGATCGACGAGGCCGCCGACCTGGTGTCGCGTACGCACTCGCTCGGCCACGTCGTGATCGACGAGGCGCAGGACCTGTCCCCCATGCAGTACCGCGCGGTCGGCCGCCGCTGCTCGACCGGTTCCGCGACCGTCCTCGGCGACCTGGCGCAGGGCACGACGCCCTGGTCCACGCAGAGCTGGGAGCAGGCGCTGCACCACCTGGGCAAGGCGGACGCGCTGGTGGAGGAGCTGACGGCCGGCTTCCGCGTGCCGCGCGACGTCATCGCGTACGCCTCGCGGCTGCTCCCGGTGATCTCGCCGGGGCTGACGCCGGTGGAGTCGGTGCGTGAGTCGCCCGGCTCACTGTCCGTGCGCGAAGTCACGGAACTGGACGCGGCGGTCGTCGCGGCCTGCGAGGAGTCCCTGACGCACGAGGGGTCGATCGGCCTGATCGCCGCCGACGCCCGCATCCCCGCGCTGGCCGACGCGCTCGCGGCGGCCGGTCACAGCTGCCTCTCCCCCGGCCAGGAGACGACCGCCGAGTCCCGGCTCACCCTGGTCCCGGCCTCGCTGGCGAAGGGCCTGGAGTACGACTACGTGGTGCTGGACGAACCGGCCGCCGTGGTCGACGGCGAACCGGACGAACGCACGGGCCTGCGCCGCCTCTACGTGGCGCTGACCCGTGCCGTATCCGGCCTGACGGTGCTTCACTCGGCGCCGCTGCCGGCGGAGTTGGCGTAGGAAAGAGCGGGGGCGGGAGGACCCTCGCGTCCACTCCCGCCCCCGCCCGGTCATCATCCGGCCGTGCAGGCCCGTCCGTTGAGCTTGACCGTGCCCGGGTCGGCCGCCGGGCCCGTGCGGCTGCTGTTGAACCCGAAGTCGATCGAGGCGCCGGGCGCCAGCGTCCGGTTCCAGGACAGCGGCGTGGCCGTCGCCGTCCGCCCGTACTGGGCGAGTTCGGCGCTCCAGGTGTGGCTGAGCCTCTGGTCGCCGGGGAGCAGCCAGGTCAGGGACCACGGGGTGACGGCCTCGCTGCCGGTGTTCTTCACCGTGACCGTGGTGGTCGAGCCGGTGTTCCACGGGTGCGAGGAGTACGTCACCTGGCAGGCGCGCTGCGGTCCGGCGCCGTCGCCCGCGTCGTCCAGGTAGGAGGCGACGAAGGCCAGCGGCGCGTTCCAGTTGATGGCGACCTCGTTGGTGGCGTACGAGCCGTTGTCGTCGAGGTAGCACATCGCGGCGGCGCACCCCTTGAGCTTGGCGGCGGCCTCCGGGTCGCCCGAGGTCGGCGCGGTCAGGTTCGGTCCGCCCGCGAGGGACCCGGCCGGCGGGTGCGGCAGGGACGGGTCCGACTCGTGCGCCCAGAACCGGTGGTGCTGGTTCTCCGAGAACCGCTCGCCGTAGCCGGTGACGTACGACTGGTTGAGCGGGTTGCGTCCGAACAGGTAGTCCGCGCCGCGCAGGACGGCGTCCCGGTAGCCGGTCTCGCCGGTGAGGTCGGCGGCGGTGGCCAGCACGATCATGTTGTTGAGGACCTGGCTGTTGGAGCCCCAGGCGTAGTTCTGGTCCTTCGGCGCGTACGGCACGCCGTACAGCTGGTCCTCGGTCTGCCGCTCGTACCGGTCGGCGGCCGTTGTGACCACGGACCGTACGTCGGCGAGCTGCGCTGAGGTCAGGTCGTTCGGGACCGTGGCCAGGGTCAGCACGCCGAGCCCGGCGGTGCCGCCCCACCACATGCCGCCGTCGGCGGGGAACGCCGCGTCCACGTCACCGTGCAGCGGCGAGTCGAGCAGCGCCTGCCGGTAGGTGTCCTTGCCGGTGGTGGTGAACAGCTCGGCGGCGGCCCAGTAGAACTCGTCGCGCACGTCGTTGTCCTCGTACGTCCCGCCCCCGACCCCGTCGGCCGGGCTGGCGTACACCGCCGGGTGCGCCTTCGCGGCGGCCCACGCCGTCTCGGCGGCGGTACGGCACTTCGCGGCGAAGTCCGCGTCGTACGGGGCGTACAGCCGGGCGCACTGGGCGGCGGTCGCGGCGAGGTTCAGGGTCGCGGCGGTCGTCGGCGGGTGCAGTTCGCGCCGCTCCGGGTCGAGTTCGGGCCGCATCGGGATGCCGGTCCAGTTGGCGTCGTGCACCTTGTGGTGGACCATGCCCGCGAGCGGCTGCCCGGCCGGAACCTGCATGCGCAGCAGGAAGTCCAGCTCCCAGCGCGCCTCGTCGAGGATGTCCGGCACGTCGTTGCCGTGCTCGGGCACCCGCAGCGCGCCGTCGCCCAGCTCGGCGGATTCCGCGCCGTCGGCGGTCAGCGTCCGCTCGTAGGTGTCCATCAGCTCGGCGACCGCGATGCCGCCGTTGACGACGTACTTGCCGTGGTCCCCGGCGTCGTACCAGCCGCCGCGCACGTCGAGCCGGTAGTCGCAGACGCCCGCCTGGCACGGCACGTCCGTGTCGCCCTTGTTGGGCGCCACGCCGAGGTGTCCGGCCGGGCGCGCGTACTCCGCACCGACGAGGTCCGCGTCGATCGCGATGCCGCTGCGGTTCTGGTAGAAGTACGCGAGCGAGTCGGACCGGAGGCTGTCATAGAGGTCCGCGCGGATCGAGAAGGGCTCGCTGACCTGCCCGTCCGCCTCGACCGTGAAGCCGTCGCCGGTCGCGGTGGCGTCGCTGAAGTCGAAGGTGTGCACGTTCTGCCGCGAGGTCGGGTCCTCGCCGCCGGGCACGGTCGTCCCGCTCGCGACGGTCTCCCCGTCGGCCGCCTTCAGCTTCCACGGCAGCGGGCCGGCCGCGTCGGAGACCAGGGTGCCGGTCTTGGGGCCCTCGGGGAGGTAGCCGACCTGGTTGACGCGTACGGGCGAGCCGGTGTCGGGCACGTAAACGGGCGGCTCGGCGCCCCCGCGCAGCGACACGTCGTCCACGCAGAACGTGGCCGCCGCCGCGCCCCCGCCGACCTGGAACGCGACCTGCGCGGCGTCCTGGTCCGCGCTCGCGGTGAAGACGTGGGTGAACGGGGCCGCCTCGGCGCCGATGTGGTCCGTCGCGGAGAGGTCGGCGGTGTACGGGTCGGTCGCCATCTGCACGTTGGTGTGGATGGAGAGCGGCGCGCTCGAACTCGCCGTGTACGTCAGCGTGTACGTCTCCCCCGCGACGAGCGGGATGTCGTTCTGCCCGATGATCGCGTCCCACGGGTTGGCGGTCCCGGCCGGCACGTCGGCGCACAGGCGCCCGTCGGCCACGGCGATCGGCGCGTTGGCCGTCGACCACCAGGGCGCGGTCCCGGCGGAGAAGTCACCGTTGGTGATCTGCTCCGGCGCGGGATCGTCGTCGGCGGCCGCGGCACCGGGCGCGGCGAGGATGCCGCCGCACAGGGCGGCGACAGCCAGCACGCCGAACACGCGACGTCTGCGCCGGACTGAGGACGGGGGCGAGAAGGCGTTCACCGGGAGCCTTTCGACGTGGGGGCTGAAGCGATGGGAGCGCTCCCACAACTGATGGGCATGCCGGGGAGGCGCACCATGGGAGCGGTCCCATCGCGCGCATCCATTGTGGGGCGGGGGGCGCCTGATGCGCCAGGGTCATGACAGGACGAGGTTTCCCAGCAGCGGGGCCCCGGGCAGGGCCCCGAGCGGGCAACGCACGGAACCAGCCCCTCCGGCGCTTGAGGAGCGGGGGTCCGGGGGCAGCGCCCCCGCGCAGGCAGCCCGCGCCGGACGGGGCGGGCCACACCACCGCACCCCGCCCCCGCGGCTACGCGTCCAGCACGTCCCGCCACTCCCGTACCGCCGCCGCGTCGACCGGCCCGGACCAGCCCTGCGGCCGGGCGGCGCCACCGATGTGGACGGCGTCGATGCCCGCGGCGAGCAGCTCCGGAAGGTGCTCCAGCCGAAGCCCGCCCCCGACGAGGATCCGCGGCTCGTACCCCGGTTCCCCCGCCCGTCCCGCCTCGGCCACCAGCGTGGGAATCCCCGCGTCCACGCCCGCGGCCGAGCCGGCCGTCAGGTACGTGTCGAGCCCCGGCAGGTCCGCGAGGGCCTTGCGCAGCGCATCCCGGTCCGCCGCCCGGTCGATCGCGCGGTGGAACGTCCAGCGGCACCCTTCCAGCTCGGCGACCAGCCGCTCGACCGCGACCAGGTCCGGGTTCCCGTCCGGGTCCAGGAACCCGAGCACGAACTCGTCCGCCCCCTCCGCCCGCAGCTCGTGCGCCTTGCCTACGAGCACGTCGATGTCACCGGCCGCGAATCCGTCGGCGACCCTGAGCATCACGCGCAGCGGAATGTCCACCGCGGCGCGGATCGCCGCGAAGGTCGCGCAGGACGGGGTGAGGCCGTCCGCCGCCATGTCGGTGACCAGCTCAAGCCGGTCCGCACCACCCGCCTGGGCAGCGACCGCGTCCTCCGCGTCGAGAGCGATCACCTCCAGGACTGCACGGTTGCTCATGGGAACCCAATCCTCCAGGAAGCAGCTATAGGTCTAGTCCAATGACCCAGCCTACGGGGCGGTAGGCCCGGGGCGCAGCCCCACCGTGAACGTGAACATACGCGAGGTCAAACGCACGCCCGGCGATCACCGGCGGCGAACCGCGCGCCCCTCGGAGACCGTCCTTGCAACCACATAGGGGGCGGGGGTATACATGGGGGCAGAGAAAGATACCCCCAGGGGGTACCGTTCACCGTCCAGCCGAGGAGGGCCCGTGTCCACGCACACCGCAGCCACCGCAGACACCGCCGAGGTCGAGCTGGCCATCGGAGGCATGACGTGCGCCTCCTGCGCGGCCCGCATCGAGAAGAAGCTCAACCGGATGGACGGCGTCACCGCGACGGTCAACTACGCCACGGAGAAGGCCCGGGTCAGCTACGACGACGGCGCCGGCGTCTCCGTACAGGACCTCATCGCCACGGTGGAGAGGACCGGCTACACCGCGCGGGAGCCCGCGCCCCCGGCGCGTACGCCCGAGGAGACGGCCGCACCACCGGTCCGGGAGACGGACTCGTTGCGGCAGCGGCTGATCACGGCGGTCCTCCTCGCCGTGCCGGTGATCCTGATGTCGATGATCCCCGCGCTCCAGTTCGACAACTGGCAGTGGCTCGCGCTGACGCTGACCGCGCCCGTCGTCACGTACGCCGCCTGGCCCTTCCACCGCGCCGCGTGGACCAACGCGCGGCACGGCGCGGCGACCATGGACACGCTGATCTCCGTCGGCACGTCCGCCGCGTTCCTGTGGTCGGTGTGGGCGCTGTTCTTCGGCACCGCCGGCATGACCGGCATGACGCACCCCTTCGAGCTGACCATCGGCCGCAGCGACGGCGCCGGGAACATCTACCTCGAAGCGGCCTCGGGCGTCACGGCGTTCATCCTCGCCGGGCGGTACTTCGAGGCCCGCTCCAAGCGGAAGGCGGGCGCCGCGCTGCGGGCCCTCCTCGAACTGGGCGCCAAGGAGGTCACCGTCCTGCGCGACGGCCGCGAGGTCACCGTGGACACGGCGGAACTCCGGGCCGGCGACCGCTTCCTGGTCCGGCCGGGCGAGAAGATCGCGACGGACGGCGTGGTCGTCGAGGGCTCGTCCGCCGTGGACGCGTCCATGCTCACCGGCGAGTCCGTCCCCGTGGAGGTCTCCACCGGCGACCCGGTGACCGGCGCGACGCTCAACGCGGGCGGCCGGCTCGTCGTCGAGGCGACCCGGGTCGGCGCGGACACCCAGCTGTCCAGGATGGCGAAGCTCGTCGAGGACGCGCAGAACGGCAAGGCGGCGGCGCAGCGGCTGGCGGACCGGATCTCGGCGGTGTTCGTCCCCGTGGTCATCGCGCTCGCGCTGGGCACCCTGGCCTTCTGGCTGATCGACGGGGCCGGGCTGACGGCCGCGTTCACGGCGGCGGTGGCCGTCCTGATCATCGCCTGCCCGTGCGCGCTGGGCCTCGCGACGCCGACCGCGCTCATGGTCGGCACGGGGCGCGGCGCGCAGCTCGGCATCCTGATCAAGGGCCCCGAGGTCCTGGAGTCCACCCGCCGGGCCGACACGATCCTGCTGGACAAGACGGGCACGGTGACGACGGGCCGCATGACGCTCCGGGCCGTCCACACGGCCGCCGGAACCACCGAGTCCGACGCCCTCCGCCTCGCCGGAGCGCTGGAGCACGCCTCCGAACACCCCATCGCCCAGGCGGTGGCGACGGCCGCCGCCGACCGCACCGGCCCCCTCCCCACCCCGGAGGACTTCACCAACGTGCCCGGCCTCGGCGTCCAGGGCGTCGTCGACGGCCACGCCGTCCTCGTGGGCCGCGAGCAGCTGCTCGCCGAGTGGGAGATCCGCCTCCCGGCCGGCCTGGCCGGCCGCAAGGCCGAGGCGGAGGCCGCCGGACGCACGGCCGTCGCGGTCGCCTGGGACGGCGAGGCGCGCGCGGTCCTGGAGGTCGCGGACGCGGTCAAGGACACCAGCGCGGAGGCCATCACCCGGCTCCGCCGCCTCGGCCTCACCCCGATCCTGCTGACCGGCGACAACCGCGCCGTCGCGGAGTCGGTCGCGGCCGAGGTCGGGATCGACGAGGTGTACGCGGAGGTCCTGCCGCAGGACAAGGTGGACGTCGTCAAGCGCCTCCAGGCGGAGGGGCGTTCGGTCGCGATGGTCGGTGACGGGGTCAACGACGCCGCCGCCCTCGCCCAGGCCGACCTGGGCCTCGCGATGGGCACCGGCACGGACGCGGCGATCGAGGCGGGCGACCTCACCCTGGTCCGCGGCGACCTCCGGGCGGCCCCGGACGCGATCCGCCTGGCCCGCCGGACGCTCGGCACGATCCGGACGAACCTCTTCTGGGCCTTCGCGTACAACGTGGCCGCGATCCCGCTGGCCGCGGCCGGCCTGCTGAGCCCGATGATCGCGGGCGCGGCGATGGCCTTCTCCTCGGTCTTCGTGGTCGGCAACTCGCTGCGGCTGCGCGGGTTCCGGGGGGAGGCGTAGGCGCGGCCCGTCCGGCGTTCGAGGACGGAACCGTTCACGGGGTGGCCCCGAACCTCAGGCGCACCGCCCACCAGGGGGCCCCGGTTCCGTCCTCGGACGCCGGACGGCTGGGATCGCCGCCGGGGCCGGGTGGAGGTGCAGGGCTCAGGCCCCTTCCGCCGTCAGCCCCGGCGCTCCGCCCACTCCTCGTACAGCAGGCCGTAGACCACCCGGTCGTACCAGCGGTCGCCCACGCGGACGGCGGAGCGCCGGCGCCCTTCCTCCACGAACCCGGCGCGCCGGAAGGTCCGCATGGCGCGCTCGTTGCCGCTCCAGGTGTCGAGTTCGACGCGCCGGATCCCGCACGCGCCGAAGAGGTGTTCAAGAAGCAGCCCCAGGGCCTCGGAGCCGTATCCGCCTCCCCAGTGGCTGCGTTCGCCGATGGTGATGCCCACCGTCGCCTGCCGGGTGAACGCTTCGACGTCGCGGTAGTCGACGGTGCCGATCACCCGCCCGTCGGCCAGGTCCTCCACGGTGAGCGAGGCCTCCGCACGCGGGTCCTGCCGGAGGCGCGCGTCGTGGAACCCCTCCAGGGCCTCGCGGGTGACGGGCCCGAAGTGCGGGTCGCCACCGGTGGCCCAGTGCACGACCTCGGGGTCGTTGCGCCATCGCAGGTGGGCGTCCAGGTCGGAGGCGCGCAGGGCGCGGATTCGAACGAGCTTTCCCTCAATCATGCGGTGATCGTAAAGGAGCCGGTACGGCGTACGAGCCGGCCCTCAGCGCGCGATCCGCGCCTCCAGGCGCTCCCGTACGCCGGGCCACTCCTCGGCCGTGACGGAGAAGATCGCCGAGTCCCGCAGCTTCCCCTCCTCGCCGGGCGCCCAGGAGCGGGACCAGTTCCGCAGGACGCCCTCGAAGCGCGCGCCCACCGACTCGATCGCGGCCCGCGAACGCCGGTTGCGCGCATCGGTCTTGAGGTCCACCCGCGCCACGCCCCACACCTCGAACGCGTGCCGGAAGAGCAGGTACTTGGACTCGGTGTTCACCCCGGTGCCCTGCGCGGACGCGGCGAGCCAGGTGAAGCCGACCTCGATCGCGCTCAGCCTGTCCTCGCCCAGCCAGTGGCGCGGCTCCCAGAAGGCGGTGGCCCCGACGACCTGCCCGGAGGCCCGGTCCACCTGCGCGTACGGCGCGAGCTTCCCGTCGGCGGCCCGCCCCAACTGGGCGTCGATGTACCCCTCGACCTCCCCGGGCCCCGGCACCCAGGTGAACCCGTACGAGTCCCGGTTCTCCCGCCCCGCCCGCAACAGCCCTTCCGCGTGCCGGTGTTCGAGCGGTTCGAGCCGCACCCGGGAACCCTCCAGAACAGGCCCTGCCAGCACGAAAGCCATCGGTCCCCCATCCAGTCACCGGGCCCGCCCTCCGCGCGCCCGTGCGTAGGTTTCCAGAGCCGTCGCACGTGTGTCGCGCGAATATGGCCTCGCGGGGGGGGGAGCATCAGAGCCGGCCGGCCGGCCCACCGGCCGTCCGCCCCCGCCACCAGCTCCACGCCGTATGCCCCACGAGCCACGCGGCGACCACACAGGCGGCGGCGCGGCTCGCGGCCCAGGTGAGACCGAGCACCGGATGCTGCGCGTCCGCCTCCCCGCGCAGGCGCTGGTTCGTCTCGACGTAGGCCGCGACAAGCGCATGGATGCGGTCCCCCTTGGCCGTCCCCGGGCCCACCGGCCCCCACCGGACGCATCCTCCCCCTCACCCCCGGGCGCGCACGACCTCACCCCCGGCGCGCACGCACGACCTCACCCCACAGCACGCACGGACTCACCCTCCGGCGCGCACGAACCGCACCGGCGTCCCCGCCCCCGCCTGGGCCGCCGCCGCGAGCGCGGATTCGGCCACGACGCCCACCACGGGGTAACCGCCCGTCGTCGGATGGTCGTTGAGGAAGACCACCGGCCGGCCGTCCGGGGGGACCTGGACGGCGCCGAACACCATGCCCTCGCTGGGCAGTTCGTCCGTACGGGCGCGCTCCAGGGCCGGGCCCTCGGTGCGCAGGCCGATGCGGTTGCTCTGCGGCGAGACCCGGTACGCGGCCGTCGTCAGCGTCCGCAGCGCCGCGTCGGTGAACCAGTCGTGGCGGGGCCCGAGATGGACGGGCAGGACGACCACGTCCGGCGCGGCCGGCCACGGCACGGCGTCCGCGACGGGAGGCGGCGCCCCGGTCGCGTACCCGAGCGGCAGCACGTCCCCGTCCCGCAGCGGCGGCGGGCCGAGGCCGGAGAGCAGGTCCGCGGAACGGCTGCCGAGCACCGGTTCCGGCAGCAGGCCGCCGCCGAACGCGAGATAGCTGCGCAGGCCCCGCGCCGCGGGACCGGCGTCGAGCACCGCGCCCGCCGGTACGCGCACGGGCGCCCCCCAGGCGGCAGGTCGCCCGTCGACCGTGACCCGGCAGGGCGCACCGCCGACGACCGCGACGACCGGCCGGTCCGGGCGGACCGCACAGCCGGTGACGGTCGTCTCCAGGACCGCCGCCGTGCCGGGGTTCCCGGCCAGCCGGTTGGCGAGCCGGTGGGCGGGGGCGTCCAGGGCGCCGGACCGGGGCACCCCGAGGTGCGCCCAGCCGCCGCGCCCCGCGTCCTGGACGGTGGTCAGGGCCCCGGCCCTGACCACCTCGACGCGCCCGGTCACGACCGCGCCTCCGTAGCGACGAACCGCACCCGCGTCCCGGGGCTCAGCAGCGCGGCCGGCTCCCGGCCCGGATTCCACAGCTCCTGCGGTCCGGGCATCCGCCCGATGATCTGCCAGCCGCCGGGCGAAGTACGGGGGTAGACCCCGGTGTAAGGGCCGGCGAGGGCCAGCGCCCCGGCCGGGACACGGGTGCGCGGGGTCGCACGGCGCGGCGTACGCAGGTGTGCGGGGAGGCCCGTGAGGTAGCCGAAGCCGGGGGCGAACCCGCAGAAGGCCACCCGGAATTCGGTCCCGGCGTGAATGCCGGGCACCTCGTCGGCGGTGACGCCCCAGGCGGCGGCGACGTCCGCGAGGTCCGGCCCGTCGTAGACCACGGGGATCTCGACGGCGTCCACGGCGTCGCGCCGCAGCGGCGGTATCTCCCAGGAGACGAGCGCGCGGGCGAACGCGGCGCGGCCGTCCGGGGTGCGGTCCGCGATGCCGTCGAGCAGGACGGTCCGGGCGCCGGGCACGATCTCGCGCACGGCGGGCAGCTCACCGCGTGCGCGCCGCCGCAGCAACTCGGCGTGGAGGGCCTCGGCGTGCTCGCCGCGGTCCAGCTCGACCAGCAGCGCGCCGGGCCCGGCGGGCAGCACGCGGAGGCCGCCGGAAGCGGTCTCGGGTACGCCGGGCCCGGCGTCCGCAGCAGCGATCCCCCCACGGCCGCGCTCGGGCATTCCCCCGACGGTTCCGGCTGCCTCGGGTGCCCCCGGGGCCCCGGCCGCCCCCGCCTCCCCGCTCACGTGAACGCCCGCACGGTGACGCCCGCCGCTTCCAGCGCGCCGCGAATCCTGCGCGCCAGCGCCGCCGCGCCCGGGGTGTCCCCGTGGACGCAGAGCGAGCGGGCCGCGACCGGTATGCGGCTGCCGTCCCCGGCGGTGACGGCCCGGTCCACCGCGATCCCGACGCTGCGGCGCACGACCTCGTCCTCGTCGTGCAGCACCGCACCGGGCTCGCTCCGGGGGACGAGGGTGCCCCCCGGGGTGTACGCGCGGTCGGCGAACGCCTCCTCCACGGTGGCGAGGCCCGCCGCCGCCGCGTGGGCGAGGAGGCGCGAACCGGGGAGTCCGAGGACCGCGAGGTCCCCGCCCGCCAGCGCGACGCCCTCGACCACGGCCGCGGCCTGGCCGTCGTCCCAGACGGCGCGGTTGTACAGGGCGCCGTGCGGTTTCACGTACGCGACCGCGGAACCGGCCGCCTCGGCGAAGACCCGCAGCGCGCCGATCTGGTACGCGATCTCGGCGGTGAGTTCGGCCGGGGGCACGTCCATGGAGCGGCGCCCGAAGCCGGCCAGGTCGCGGTACGAGACCTGGGCCCCGATCCGGACGCCCCGGGCCGCCGCCGCGTCGCAGACCCGCCGCATCACGGACGCGTCGCCCGCGTGGAAGCCGCAGGCGACGTTCGCGCTGGTCACGCAGTCGAGCAACGCCTCGTCGTCGGTGAGGGTCCAGCGCCCGAACCCTTCACCGAGATCGGCGTTGAGATCCATCGGATGGGCGCGGTCCGCCTCGGTCACCGGGTTCGTCAGATCCATCACGGGCGCACGCTAGCGATTGTTCAACAATCTGACAAGACCCGGATTGGAGGCCGGGACGCCCGTACGGTTCACTGATCACAGGGTGCGCACCCGCACGACGTGCGCCGGGAAGGCAGGGGACGGGGCATGGCGGAGACTGCGAACGGCCGGACCGTTCCGGACCTCTCGGATCTTTCGGACCCCGCGCCGGACCCCGCATCGGCCCCCGCGTCGGACGGCGCGCCCCTCGCCCGGTCCGGCACCGCCGAGCGGGTCGCGGTCGTCCTCCGGGACCGCATCGCCGCGGGCTACTTCCCGCCGGGCAGCCGGCTCTCCGAGGAGAGCATCAGCGGCGCCCTCGCGGTGTCCCGGAACACCCTGCGCGAGGCGTTCCGCCTGCTCTCGCACGAACGCCTCCTGGAACACCGGCTCAACAAGGGCGTCTTCGTCCGCGTCCTCGCCGTCGACGACCTGATCGACATCTACCGGGTCCGGCTCCTCGTCGAGTGCGCCGCCCTGCGGAACCTGGGCGAGCCGCCGTACGACCTGACGGACGTCGAGGCGGCCGTGTCCACGGGCGAGCAGGCGGCGCAGGCGGGCGACTGGGCGGTCTGCTCGACCGCGAACATCCGCTTTCACCAGGCCCTGGCCGGACTCGCGAACAGTCCCCGCACCGACGAGCTGATGCGCAGCGTCCTCGCGGAACTCCGGCTGGCGTTCCACGTGATGGCCGACCCGCGCAGGTTCCACGAGCCCTACCTCTCCCGCAACAGGGAGATCACCAACCGGCTCACCGAGGGCGACGCGGCGGGCGCGGAGCGGATGCTCGCCTTCTACCTGGAGGACTCACGGCGCCAGCTGGCGGAGGCGTACGCGGAGCGCCTGACCGCGCGCTAGCCGGGTCCGGCACCGCCCGGCCGACGGGCGCCCCGGCGCTCCCGCACACCGAACGTTCCACGATCCTTCCGGCCCCAGGACGGGGCGCCTCCTACGGAGACAAGGCTCGCGACGCCCTTCGCCGGACCGTCGACACATTCGTGTACCCCACACCCTTGTGTGTTTGTTGAACAATCGCCTAGGGTCTCGCGAAATACCCCCGTCCTGTCAGGACCGCGCAGCCTCGCCTGCACGTCCATGCGCGGAAGAAGGCCGACGCGTGATCGTTCTCCTCGGCGTGCTCGTGGTGATCCTCGGATTCGCCACCCGCCGCAATCCCCTCCTCGTGGTGGGCGTCGCCGGCATCGTCACCGGGCTGCTCGGCAAGCTCTCCCCGCAGGAAGTGCTCGCCTCGTTCGGCAACAGCTTCGCCTCCGCGCGTTCGGTGACCGTCTTCGTCATCACCCTGCCCGTCATCGGACTGCTGGAGCGGTACGGACTCCAGGAGCAGGCCCGTACGCTCATCGGGAAGCTGGGCAAGCTCACCACCGGCCGCTTCCTGGCGCTCTACCTGCTGATCCGGCAGCTCACCGCCTCCGTCGGCCTCACCAGCATCGGCGGACCCGCACAGAGCGTCCGACCGCTGATCGCCCCCATGGCCGAGGCCGCGGCCGAGGCGAAGGCCGGGCGCCCGCTGCCGCAGAAGCTGCGCGAGAAGGTCCGCTCGCACGCGTCCGGCGCCGACACCATCGGCGTGTTCTTCGGCGAGGACTGCTTCATCGCCATCGGATCGATCCTGCTGATCACCGGCTTCGTGAACTCCACCTACGACCAGCACCTCGAACCCCTGCACCTCGCCCTGTGGGCCATCCCCTCCGCGATCTGCGCCTTCCTGATCCACGGGGCCCGACTGCTCCACCTCGACCGGCAGCTGGAGCGCGAACTCGCCGTCGCCGCCGCCGAGAACGACCTGACGGGCCTCGCCGAGGTCCGGACGGAGGACGCCAAGTGATCAAGTCCGAGTACTTCTTCTGGCTCGTGGGCGCGGTGTTCCTCGTCATGGCCGCGCAGATGGCCATGGACCGCACCAACCCGAAGCGCTTCGGCTCGGCCGGCTTCTGGGGCCTGCTGGGCGCCGCGTTCTTCTACTCGACCGGGGTCGTCGACAAGTCCCTCCCCGCCGAACCCCTGGGCGTCGCCGTCCTCGTCCTGATCGTCCTGGGCGGCTTCGGCCTCACCGGCAAGGGCGCGTCGCACACGCCGTCCCGGGAGAAGCGCGCCGCCTCCGCCGCCCTCCTCGGCAACAAGCTGTTCCTGCCGGCGCTCACCATCCCCGTCGTCGCGATGATCTGCGCGACGCTCGTGAAGAACTGGAAGATCGACGGCGAACCCGTCCTGGAGCCGGGTTACGAGACCATCCTCGGCCTGGGCGTCGGCGCCGTCGCCGCGCTGGCCGTGGGCATGCTGCTGCTGCGCGAGCGCAAGATCTCCGTACCGCTGCACGCCGGCCGCAACATGCTCGAATCGATGGGCTGGGCGCTGCTCCTGCCGCAGCTGCTCTCCGTGCTCGGCTCGATCTTCCAGTCCGCGGGCGTCGGCGAGCAGGTCGGCAGGATCACCGAGGCGGTCCTGCCGGACGGCCAGAAGTTCGTCGCCGTCGCCGTGTACTGCTGCGGCATGGCGCTGTTCACCATCGTCATGGGCAACGCCTTCGCGGCGTTCCCGGTGATGACCGCCGCGATCGGCTGGCCGGTCCTCATCCAGCAGATGCACGGCAACACCCCGGCGATCCTCGCCATCGGAATGCTCTGCGGCTTCTGCGGCACCCTCGTCACGCCGATGGCCGCCAACTTCAACCTGGTCCCCGCGGCCCTGCTCGAACTCAAGGACCAGTACGGCCCGATCAAGGCCCAGCTCCCCACGGCCGCGGCCCTGCTGGTCTGCAACATCGCGATCATGGCCCTGTTCGCCTTCTGAACCACCGCGCCCGTCCCCGTACGGCTCCGACCCGAGCACCCCGCCCACCCTCTGGAGTGACCCCGATGTCCCCCGCGCTCCCCGCCGCGTACGCCGTCCCCTTCGCCGAACTGGCCCTCGCCAACGTCGTACGCGAATACCCCAACGCCCCGGCCCACCTGTACGCCGGGCCCGAGGAGCTGGTCGAGCCCCGCGTACTGCACCCCGCGTTCTACGGCGGGTACGACTGGCACTCCACGGTGCACATGCACTGGCTGCTCGTCCGGCTGTTGCGCCGCTTCGCGCCCACCGGCGACCTCCCCGCCACCCTCACCACCCGCGTCCGGGAGGTGCTGGACACGCACCTCACCCCGGAGAACCTCGCCGTCGAGGCGGCCTACCTGCGCGGACGCCCGCACTTCGAGCGCCCCTACGGCTGGGCGTGGCTGGTGGCGCTGGCGGCCGAGTGCCGCGCGTCCGGCACCCCGGAGGGCGACCGCTGGGCCGACGCGCTCGCCCCCGCCGTCGGGGCGGTCGGCGACCTCCTCACCGGCTGGCTGCCCCGGGCCACGTACCCGATCCGGCACGGCGTCCACCCCAACAGCGCCTTCGGCCTGGGGCTCGTCCTGGACGCGGGCGAGCGCGCCGGGCTGTCCGGGGCGGTCCTGGAGGCGGTGGCGGACCGGCTCCGCGACTGGTTCTCCGGGGACCACGACGCCCCCGTCCACTGGGAACCGTCCGGGCAGGACTTCCTCTCCCCGGCCCTGACCGAGGCGGACGCGATGCGCCGCGTGCTGCCCGCCGACGCGTTCCGGAGCTGGCTGGCCGGGTTCCTGCCGGAGCTGACCACGTCCCCGCTGCTCACCCCGCCCGTCGTCTCCGACCACGCCGACCCGCAGATCGGCCACCTGCTCGGCCTCACGCTCAGCCGGGCGGCGGCGCTCCGCACGATCGGCGACGCGCTGGGCGAGGGGCCCGCCCGCGACGCCCTGGCCGCCGCCGCCGAGGCGCACCTCGCCGCGGGGCTGCCTACGGTCTCCTCCGGCGACTTCAGCTCGGACCACTGGCTGGCCACCTACGCCGCCCTGGCCCTGGACACCCCGCCCGGCCACTGACCGCCCGGGGCACCCCCTACCCTCGGGGCATGGACGACATGGCCCAGGCCCTCCGCACCCGCTGGCAGGACGCACTCCTCGCGGCCCGGGCCGGTGCGGAGGGGCCCGACCCGCTTCCGTACGCCGACAATCTCCTCGCCCGCTGGGCCGAGCCGCAGCGCAAGTACCACACGACCGCGCACCTGGCGGCGGTGCTCGACCGGATCGACACGCTCGCCGGGCACGCCGCCGACGCGGACGCCGTACGCCTCGCGGCCTGGTTCCACGACGCGGTCTACCGCCCCGACCGGTCGGAGAACGAGGAGCGCAGCGCGGTCCTCGCCGAGCGGGCGCTGCCGGAGGCGGGGGTGTCCGAGGCGGTCACCGGGGAGGTCGCCCGGCTGGTCCGGCTCACCGTCACGCACGACCCGGCCGTCGGCGACACCAACGGCGAGGTGCTGTGCGACGCGGATCTGGCGATCCTGGCGGCGCCGCCGAAGGAGTACGCGGAATACGCGGCGCAGGTCCGCGAAGAGTACGGCTTCGTGCCGGAGGAGGCGTTCCGGGAGGGCCGGGCGGCGGTCCTGCGGCAGCTCCTCGGGCTGCCGAGGCTGTTCCGTACGCCGTTCGGGACGGCCGAGTGGGAGCCGAAGGCGCGGCAGAACCTGCTGACGGAGCTGGAGCTGCTCACGCGCTGAGGCGGGAATTCCCGGGTCCCGGCCCGTGTTGGGTGCTGTTATGCCTGACTCAGCCGCGCGCGGCCGCTCCCCTATGCCCCTGGCCGTCTACATCCTCGGCCTCTCGGTCTTCGCCCTGGGCACGAGCGAGTTCATGCTCTCCGGGCTGCTGCCGCCGATCGCCGATGACATGGACGTGTCGATTCCGCGCGCCGGACTCCTCATATCCGCGTTCGCGATCGGCATGGTGGTCGGCGCCCCGCTGCTCGCCGTGGCCACGCTGCGGCTGCCGCGCCGGACGACGCTGATCGCGCTGATCTCGGTCTTCGGCCTCGGCCAGGTCGCGGGCGCGCTGGCGCCGACGTACGAGGTGCTGTTCGCGTCCCGCGTGGTCAGCGCGTTCGCGTGCGCCGGTTTCTGGGCCGTCGGGGCGGCCGTCGCCATCGCGATGGTGCCGGTGAACGCGCGGGCGCGGGCCATGGCCGTGATGATCGGCGGGCTGTCCATCGCGAACGTGCTGGGCGTCCCGCTCGGGGCGTTCCTCGGCGAGAACCTGGGCTGGCGGTCCGCGTTCTGGGCGGTCGGCGCGGCGTCGGCGGTGGCTCTGGTCGGGGTGGTGACGCTGATTCCGCGTATCCCGCTCCCGGACGAGAAGCCGCAGCTCAAGCGCGAGATGGGCATCTACCGCGACCGGCAGGTGTGGTTGTCGATCGTGATCACCGCGCTCGCGGCGGGCGGCGTCTTCTGCGCGTTCAGCTACCTCGCGCCGCTGCTGACGGACGTGGCCGGGCTCGACTCCGGCTGGGTGCCGACCGTGCTGGCGCTGTTCGGGGTGGGCGCGCTGGTCGGTACGACGATCGGCGGCCGGGTCGCTGACGCGCACCTCTTCGGGGTGCTGCTGAGCGGGATCGCGGCGTCGACGGTGTTCCTGGCGGCACTGGCGCTGTTCGCGTCGAACCAGGCGGCCGTGATCACGCTGTCGTTCCTGCTGGGCCTGTCGGCGTTCTACACCGCCCCGGCGCTCAACGCCCGGATGTTCAACGTGGCGGGTGCCGCCCCGACGCTGGCGGGCGCGACCACGACGGCCGCGTTCAACCTGGGCAACACGGGCGGCCCCTGGCTGGGCGGCACGGTGATCGACGCGGACTTCGGCTTCGCGGCGACGGCCTGGGCGGGCGCCGCGATGACGGTGGCGGCGCTGGTGGCCGTGGTGTTCTCGCTGCGCCTCCAGCGCTCGCGCGCCTCGGCGTCCTCCCGGCTGGTGGCGCAGGGTTCGCCCAAGGCGGCGCCGGTGGAGTCTTCGGAGTGCGCCACGGGCTGAGAGGTCTCATGGGCTGAGCCGGGCGGTCCGGGGGCAGGCCGGTCAGGGGCCGGGCGTATAGGGGGCAGGCCGGTCAGGGGCCGGGCGTATAGGGGACAGGCCGGTCAGGGGCCGGGCGTCCCTTGGGCCGCCGCAGGCCCGCCGCCGTGAGCCGCCGGACCAGCTCCTTCGAGCCGATCTCCCGCGCCCCGGCCCGTACCGCGTCCTCGTAGCGCGCGGACGGGATGTCGTAGTGGTCGCGCTCGAAGGCGCGCGCCGGGGCGCCGATGGAAGCGGCGAAGGCGTGCAGTTCCTCGAAGGAGACGTCGCTGACCAGGTGCGACCAGAGCCGCCCGTGTCCGGGCCAGGTCGGCGGGTCGATGTAGAGCGTCATCGGTTCACCGCGTCATCGCCGGAGTATGCCGCTGAGCGCGCCGACCGGCGCGACCGCCACCGCGGCCTTGGTGCAGACCCAGTGCGGGTGCGGCCCGAGCTCCGGCTCGACGTCCAGCGCGTGCGGGTCGCCCGCGTCGCAGACCGGGCACAGCGGCCAGCGGCCGTACTTCTCCAGGAGCGCGTCCTGCACGTCCTGGGCGACCAGGCCCACGACGAACTCGGCGCCCTGCGGCCACTGCTCGACCCACCAGCGGCGGTGCGTCACGGCGTCCTCGACCATCGAGACGATCTGCGCCTCGGCGACGTCACCGGCGGCGAGGTCGGCCATGACGAGGGCGCGGGCGGTGTGCAGCGCCTGCTCCAGGCGGTCGGGCTCCGGTGGGTTCTGCTCCATGGACCCATTGTCCACCCGCCCCGTTCCGGGTCCCAGGGTGCGGTGTCAACGGTTTCTTTCAGAGGTCACACCAAAGGGGGTTGACGGGCCCGGGGCTTGAAAATATCTTTCAAAGGTGACCAATGACCTGAAGGAAAGTTTCAGTACGGACTCGCCGCCCGCCCCGGCGGCCCTGGCCGCCAAGGTGCGGACGCTGTCGCCGTCGATGACCCGCTCCATGCAGCGCGTCGCCGAGGCCGTCGCCGGCGACCCGGCGGGCTGCGCCGCCCTGACGGTCACCGGTCTCGCGGAGCTGACCGGCACCAGCGAGGCGACGGTGGTCCGCACCGCCCGCCTCCTGGGCTACCCCGGCTACCGCGACCTGCGCCTCGCGCTCGCCGGTCTCGCCGCCCACCAGGAGTCCGGCCGCGCCCCCGCCGTCACCGCGGACATAGCGGTGGACGACCCGATCGCCGACGTGGTCGCGAAGCTGGCCTACGACGAGCAGCAGACCCTCGCCGACACGGCCGCCGGGCTCGACACGGTGCAGCTGGGCGCCGCGGTCGCCGCCGCCGCCACGGCCCGCCGGATCGACATCTACGGGGTCGGCGCGTCCTCCCTCGTCGGCCAGGACCTGGCCCAGAAGCTGTCCCGGATCGGCCTGATCGCCCACTCCCACACGGACCCGCACCTCGCGGTGACCAACGCCGTGCAGCTCCGCTCCGGCGACATGGCCATCGCGATCACGCACTCCGGCTCGACGGGCGACGTCATAGAGCCACTGCGCGTCGCCTTCGACCGGGGCGCGACGACCGTCGCGATCACCGGCCGCCCCGACGGCCCCGTCTCGCAGTACGCCGACCACGTCCTGACGACGTCCACGGCCCGCGAGAGCGAGCTGCGCCCGGCCGCCATGTCGAGCCGCACCAGCCAGCTCCTGGTCGTGGACTGCCTCTTCATAGGGGTCGCCCAGCGTACGTACGAGACGGCCGCCCCGGCCCTCGCCGCCTCCTACGAGGCACTGGCCCACCGCCACACCCCGCGCACCCGCTGACCGTCACCCGGACCCCGTCCGGCAGCCCGCACCCCCGAAGCACCCGCACCCGCACCCGCACGAGAAAGCAGAGCCGCCCTCCATGACCTCCCTGACCGACGCCGACGCCACCCCCGACGGCTACGGCGAGCTGCGCGCCCAGCTCGCGACCCTCACCACCGAGGCGTTCCGCCCGGAGCTCGCTGATATCGACCGGCTGGGCACCGCGGAGATAGCCCGGATCATGAACGGCGAGGACCAGACGGTCCCGGCCGCCGTCGCCGAGCGGCTCCCCCAGATCGCCGCCGCGATCGACGGGACGGCCGAGCGCATGGCCCGGGGCGGCCGGCTGATCTACGCGGGCGCGGGCACCGCGGGCCGGCTCGGCATCCTGGACGCCAGCGAGTGCCCGCCCACCTTCAACACCGACCCGGCCGACGTGGTCGGCCTCATCGCGGGCGGCCCGTCCGCGATGGTCACCGCCGTCGAGGGCGCGGAGGACAGCAAGGAGCTGGCCGCCGCCGACCTGGAGGCGCTGAAGCTCACCGCCGACGACACGGTGGTCGGCATCTCCGCCTCCGGCCGCACGCCGTACGCGATCGGGGCCGTGGAGCACGCCCGCGCGAAGGGTGCCCTGACCCTCGGCCTGTCGTGCAACGCGGACTCCGCGCTGGGCGCCGCCGCCGAGCACCCGCTCGAGGTCGTCGTCGGCCCCGAGCTGCTGACCGGCTCCACCCGCCTCAAGGCCGGTACGGCGCAGAAGCTCGTGCTCAACATGATCTCGACGATCACGATGATCCGGCTCGGCAAGACGTACGGGAACCTCATGGTCGACGTGCGCGCCTCCAACGAGAAGCTGCAGGCCCGCTCCCGGCGCATCGTCGCGCTGGCCACCGGCGCCTCCGACGAGGAGATCGAGACGGCGCTCGCCGCCACGGGCGGCGAGGTGAAGAACGCCATCCTGACGATCCTCGGCCAGGTCGACGGCCCCACGGCCGCCGCGCTGCTGACCGAGTCGAACGGCCACCTCCGCGCCGCGCTCGCCGCCGCCCCCCGCACCACCTGACCCACCGCACCACCCCCTCCCCCGCACAGCAAGGCACCACGCACCATGGCTACAGAAGACAAGAACCGCGCCACTGCCGCCGCGATCCTTCCGCTCGTCGGTGGCGCCGCGAACGTCAGCTCCATCGCCCACTGCATGACCCGGCTCCGGCTCGGGCTGCACGACCGTTCGCTCGTCCAGGACGACGCGCTGAAGGCCGTCCCCGCGGTCATGGGCGTGGTCGAGGACGACACGTATCAGATCGTCCTCGGTCCCGGTACGGTCGCCCGCGTCACGCCGGAGTTCGAGAAGCTCGTCGAGGAGGGGAAGGCCGAGGCCCCCGCCCCGTCCGCCGCTACGTCCTCCGCCCCGCAGACCGCGGAGGAACTGGCCGCGCAGGGCGCCGAGATGAGGGCGGCCCGCAAGGCGAGGAACGCGACGCCGTTCAAGCTGTTCCTGCGCCGCATCGCGAACATCTTCGTGCCGCTGATCCCGGCCCTGATCGGCTGCGGCATCATCGCCGGGCTCAACGGCCTGCTGGTCAACCTCGGCTGGCTGACCTCGGTCACCCCGGCGCTCGCGGCGATGGCCTCCGGCTTCATGGCGCTCATCGCGGTCTTCGTCGGCTACAACACGGCGAAGGAGTTCGGCGGCACGCCGATCCTGGGCGGTGCGGTCGCGGCGATCATCGTCTTCCCGGGCGTCGCGAACATCGAGGCGTTCGGCCAGAAGCTCTCCCCCGGCCAGGGCGGCGTCCTCGGCGCGCTGGGCGCGGCGGTGCTCGCGGTGTACGTGGAGAAGTGGTGCCGCCGCTGGGTGCCGGAGGCGCTGGACGTGCTGGTCACGCCGACGCTGACGGTCCTCGTCTCCGGCCTGGTCACGATCTTCGGCCTGATGTACGTGGCGGGCGAGGTCTCCACCGCCATCGGCGACTTCGCCGACTGGCTGCTGTCCAACGGCGGCGCGGGCGCGGGCCTGATCCTGGGCGGCTTCTTCCTCCCGCTGGTCATGCTGGGCCTGCACCAGGCGCTGATCCCGATCCACACGACGCTGATCGAGCAGCAGGGCTACACGGTCCTGCTCCCGATCCTCGCCATGGCCGGGGCCGGCCAGGTCGGCGCGGCCATCGCGACGTACTTCCGCCTCCCGCGCAACGAGTCGATCCGCAAGACCATCAAGTCCGCCCTCCCGGCCGGCTTCCTGGGCGTCGGTGAGCCCCTGATCTACGGCGTCTCGCTTCCCCTCGGCCGCCCGTTCGTCACGGCGTGCGTGGGCGGTGCGTTCGGCGGCGCGTTCGTCGGCTTCTTCAACCAGCTGGGCGACGCGGTCGGCTCGACCGCGATCGGCCCGTCGGGCTGGGCCCTGTTCCCGCTGCTCGACGGCAACCACGGCCTGGGCGCGACGGTCGCGATCTACGCGGGCGGCCTGGTCGTCGGCTACCTCGCGGGCTTCCTGGCCACGTACTTCTTCGGCTTCAGCAAGGAACTCCTGGCGGAGTTCAACGTGCCCCAGGAGGAGGCGGCCCCCACGGCGACCCCGGACCCGGCCCCCGCCGCAGCGACGGCGAAGGCGCCGGCGTCGGTCTGACCCGTACGGCTACGGAGCGGCGGCCACCTCCCATACCGGGGAGGGCCGCCGCTTCGGCGTATCTCTCGGACCGGGAAGCCGTCCGTGGCCAGCGTGACGTCGAAGGGCGCGGGCAACGCGAGCGGCTTGCCGAACGGCACCGCGTCCGAGTGCTTGTACGTGCCGTGCTCGCTCGGCTCCGTGAAGAGGGTGGCCATGGCCGCCCGGGTATCGAACCGGTCGATCAGCAGGTACATCGGCACACCGGCGCGGGCATGGGCGCGGTACTTCTTCGTACGGTCCTCGCGGGCGTTCCCCTTCGAGGTGATCTCCACGACGAGGAGCGCTTCGGAGGCGTCCATCGGGGCGCTGGCGTCGGGGTCGGCGGCGTCGATCAGCTCGGACGGCATGACGACGAGATCGGGAACGTAGAGCTTGTCGAGAGGCGCGACGTGCACGCCCAGCGTCTGGTACACCCCCAACTCGTCAGGCAGATTCGCGTAGAGGCGGCGCTGCACCTTGGCGGCGATCCCATGGTGATGCGCGTGCGACGGCGGCACCAAGACGATCTGCCCTTCGTCGATCTCGGCACGCCATCCCTCGGGCACGTCCAGTTCCTACCAGGTGCGCAGGAGGTAGTCCCACTGGCGGCCTTCAGGGTCCTGCTGGCGTTCGACCATCGCAGCGGTCATCGCGGGTCCCTTCTTCCGAAGCCTGTCCGAGGAACGTAGATCGACGGTGCGGCGGCGCGGGGGCCGCTTTCCTCAGCGTCCCACGATCGTGTGAGCGACGCACCGAGCGCCGCTCACCTTCACTTCCCGGCAGTCGCCCCGCCCCGCGCCAACTCCAGCAGCGCCGCGTGCGTCTCGTGGTCCGCCGCGACGATCAGCCCGCCCTCGCCCTGGTCCACCGGCAGCCCGTCGATCCCCGTCACGACGCATCCGGCCGCCTCGCACAGCGCGATGCCCGCCGCGAAGTGGACGCTGTCCAGGCGCAGACCGGGCCCGCCGTCGGTGACGTACGCGGCCCGGCGCCCGGCTGCCACCCAGGCGACGGCCACCGTGCTGGAGACGACGCGCGGCCGGAACCCGGCGACGAACCCCGGGGCCGCCATGAGCGCCACCGCGCGGAAGCCGGGCGCGTGCGGGAAGGGCGGGTCCAGGTTGAGGTCGACGAGCCGGGAGCCCGCCGAGGGTATGAGCCGCTCGTCCCGCCCGTCCTCACGCCGCACCCACGCCCCCGCCCCGTCGGTCCAGAACACCTCGCCGCTGAACGGATCGGCGGAGGCAGCCGCCGCGATGCGGGAGCCGTCCCGCAGCGCGACGTTCACCGCGACGAGCATGTTGCCCACCGCGTAGTTCAACGTCCCGCACAACGGGTCGACCAGCCACCGCCGCCCCGCCCCTGCGGCCCCGGACTCCCCGCTCTCCTCCCCGGTCACCGCGTCATCGGGCCGTTCCGCGCGCAGCACCCCGAGGACGGCTTCCTCCGCCGCGATGTCGGCGGCCGTGGCGAAGTCACCCCCGCCCTTCTCGTGCCGCGTCAGCGAAGCCCCGTACATCTCCCGCACGACGGCCGCACCCGCCCGAGCGGCCCTGACGGCCAGTTCGGCGTCGCTTTCCATGCTCATGATCCCCATCGGGGCAGGCTAATTCCGGCCCCCGGCGTCCGGTGCCGAACGTCGCTCATCGCGGCAGTTGCCCTTCCCGGTTGATCTCCGTCACCCGCGCCCGCAGCACCGCTCCCGGCGGCGCCGGCCGTACGGACTCCGGTGGGCAGTCCCACACCGGCCCGCCACCCGGCGGCCGCAGCCGCACGTACGCCCCGACGCGGCCCATCACCCGGCCCACCCGTCCGTCCCGCACGTCCACGGCGAACGATCCCCGCTCCGGCGTACACCCCGCCTCCGGGCCGTCACCCCCGCCCGTCACGACGCCGCCGCCTTCTCGTCCAGCATCCGGCTCAGCCGCTGCGCCGCCTCCAGGTTGCAGCGCCCCAGGTCGATCAGGACCGCCGGATCGTCACCCGCGCACGAGGCCGCGTCGATCCGCAGCGACGGCAGCTTCACCCCGGCCCGCGCGAACCCTTCCCTCAGCAACGCCACCACCTCCTCGGCCTCGCGAATCTTCGCCACCGCTGCTCTGCGCCGTTCCGTAGTCGTCATGATCCATTCCTTCCACGCTGAGTAATGGGAATGCATACCCAGAGTGGTGATTCTCTCGCTAGCCTGGAAGAGGTTCCGACCCAACAACCACATGTGTGCGACCGGGAGTTGTCATGGCGCGACCCAGAAAACTCGACCCCTCCTCCTCCCCGAGGGCCCTGCTGGGCGCCGAACTCCGCCACCGAAGAGAGCGGGCCGGCCTCTCCCAGAACGACCTGGGCAAGCCCCTCTTCCTCAGCGGTTCGTTCATCGGCCAGCTCGAATCCGGCGTACGGCGCATGCAGATGGACCAGGCGGCCGAGTTCGACAGGGCGTTGAGCGCCGAGGGCTTCTTCGTACGGAACTGCGCGGCGCTGGGGAAGTCCAAGTACCCCGATCACTTCGCGGAGGCCGCCGAGGCGGAGGCGCGGGCGACGGAGATCAAGGAGTACGCACCGCAGCTCATCCCGGGATTGCTACAGACGGAGGCGTACGCGCGGGCGGTGTTCAGGAGTGGGCTTCCCACCGCCGCCGAAGGCGCGATTGACGATCTAGTTGCGGCTCGACTCGAACGTGCGCAGATCCTCGCGGATCCAACAGAGCCGTTGTTGTGGTTCGTGCTGGACGAGGCAGTGCTACGTAGGCAAGTGGGCACCCCGAGGACCATGGCGGAGGCACTTCGCCACATCTCCACTCTGACCCATCGGCGCCGCATCATCATTCAGGTACTGCCGTTCGACGCGGGCGGCCACGCGGCTATGGGCGGTGGCCTCAAGCTCATGGCATTCAAGGACGCCCCACCCCTGGCCTACCTGGACGGCCTCGGAGCAGGCCAACTCCTCGACGACCCAGGAACTGTGAGGAGTTACGAACTGACCTACGATCTGGTCGTGGCCAGCGCGCTCTCACCGGCAGCGTCCCTGGCCTTGATCGAGTCGGTGGCGGAGGATTACGAGCATGAAGCGCAGGAGCACTGACTACGACCTGTCCAAGGCCACCTGGCACAAGTCCAGCTACAGCGGGGGCGACGGCGGCAACTGCGTGGAGGTCGCCACCTGGCGCAAGTCCACCTACAGCGACGCCAGCGGCGGCAACTGCCTCGAAGTCCTCGACGGCGCCCCCGAGGTCGTCCCCGTCCGGGACTCAAAGATGACCGACGGCCCGGCCATCGTGTTCGCGGCCACCGCCTGGCACCCCTTCATCACCGACCTCAAGCAGGCCTGACACAGAGGGAGCCGGGAGCCGATACACCGAACCGCGTGGCGGGGCCGGCTTCCGGCCTGCCCCGACCCTTGACCTCAACCATGCTTGAGGCCAAACGATCTCCTGAGTGGCCCGCACAAGCGGAGCTCGGAGACGAAGGGCAGGTCCATGCAGACGGCTACGGAATGGATCGGGAAGAACTCCCACGCGTTCACCGCAGGCAAGCCCGACGAGCCGTTGGACGATCTGCGACCTCTCGCCCCACTGGTGCGCGACGCCAGGATCGTGGCGCTGGGGGCCGCCGCCCGGCTGACACACGAACTGTCGGAAGTCGCCCACCGCGTGGTGCGCCTGCTGGTGGAGGAGGAGGGGTTCCGGAGCATCGCCCTGGAGGGTGACGACCCCGGCCGACTCGGCCTGGACGCCTACGTCGCTACCGGCGAGGGGGACCCGCGGGCCATGCTCGCAGAGGCACGGACGTTCTGGCAGACCGCGGAGATCCTGGAACTCATCCGCTGGATGCGGTCCTACAACAAGCGCCACCCGGAAGACCCGGTCCGTTTCGCGCAATCACCTGCTGAACCGATCCGCCACGCCTCGCCGCTCAGCGGCCTGGCCGCAGCGGAACGCACACTGGCCGACGGTGCGGCCTGGTGGCAGCAGCGCTCCGGGGACAAGGTCGTCTACTGGGGCGGCATGGCCCACACGGCCATCGGCACCCCGCGTACCGTGTCCGTCTCCTCTTCCAAGCCCCCCGAAACGCACCGGAACATGGGTGGGTACCTGCGTGAGCGCCTGGGTCCTGACTTCCGGTCCGTCGGCCTCACCCTGGCCCACGGTTCAATCGGCCAGCCCTTGCCGACTCCGGGCCCGGGCTTCGTGGACGCCATGCTGAGCGAGGCCGCGGGGAACAGGACCGGCTACCTCCTCGACCTGAGCCTCCCGCGCCCCGAGCAGGTGCGCCGTTTTCTGGACACCTCGACTCGTACGCGGCTGATAGGCCCGTCGTACGACCCGCACGATGATGAGGGCCATCACATGTCCGGCGGGTCACTCGCAAGCTGGTTCGATGCCGTCGTCCACACCCAGAAGGTGACGCCTGCCCGCCCGCTGCCCTGAGGGCCGCCGGGCGGAGAGCGGGGAGCGCGGCCAGGCGCTCCCCGGCGCTCAAGTCGCGAGGTCCGAGCGCTCTTTCAGCGGAATGGTTGGGAGGGGCTTGTACCCACCCGCCCACCCTCGTGACCCGCAAGGGTTCACTTTTCGCGATCGAGTTGCGACGGACCGTAGGCACGTTCTAGCTTCAGCGAGGACACAGACCTGAAGACGGCCCCCGCCGGTGCGGAAACACCGCCAGGGGCCTGACCACCTCGATCGCCCGGAGCGCGACCTCATGGCTGACAGCCAGTTTAGTAGTGCACCCTCGCCCGAACACCCGATGGCGAACCCCGGTTACGGAAAGCGCTCCGCGCCCGACCAACGGCCGCATACGGGTGCGGACTTCGCCCACCTGCTCCCCCGTGACGCCGCCGTCGCCGCCTACGTCGACGGGCTGTGCGACGGGGCCGACATCTCCGTGAAGGCGCTCGCGAAGGCACTCCCGTACGGGCAGTGCGCGATCCGGACCACGCTGAACCGCCTCCAGGAGGCGGGCCACCTGCGGCGGGGCAGCGAGTGCGTGGCGAGCGGGGAGAACCTGCTGTGGGTGACGCGCACGTTCTTCTCGCGGACGGCGCGGGACAACGCGTGGTGGGCGGCGTTCAGCCGGGGCGACGTACCGAAGGAGCCCCAGCGGGCGACGCGCTCGAAGGCGTTCATTCTGCTGGCGGCTCTGGGCCGTACGGCCCCCGCCCTGTCGCTGTCGGACCGCGACTGCGTCGCCCTGGAACCCGGGGTGACCGAGTGGCTGAACCGGGGCGCCACGCCCCCGGAGATCCTCCAGGCCCTGACCACGGGCCTCCCGAGCCGCATCCACCACCCGGCCGCGTTCGTGGCCACCCGCCTCCAGAACAAGCTGCCCCCGGCCCGGGAACCGCAGACGGTTCTGCGCAGCCTGGAATGCAGCGAATGCCGGGCCCCCGGAACGGCCGACGCGCTACCGGGCGGCAAGTGTGGCCCCTGCCGGGGCAAACCCACCCGCCCCGCCCCCACGCTCCCCGCCCAACAGGTCCGGGCCCACGCCCGAGCCGCACGAGCGGGCCTGATCCCGAAGTCGGACCGGCCGAGGCGCTGAAGGGCTCTACGGTCCGACGGGTGCGCCCGGCCCGGCCGCCCGCTCGACCTTCGCGCGGTAGGCCGCCCGGGCCTCCTCGTCGATCTCCCGCTCGTGTTCGGGCCGCAGGCCGGTCCGGCCGTCGAGGCCCTCGCGGAGGATGTCGGCGTGCCCGGCGTGACGGACGGTCTCACCGAGTACGTGGACCAGGACGGCGAACAGGTTCGTGTCGGCGTACGGCTCCGGCCACCACGGGATGCGGCCGGGGGCGTCGATCGAGAGCACGTCGATCGTCGCGTCGGAGTGCTCCCACGTACGCCGGTAGAACCCGGTGATCTGGTCGCGGGTCTCGCCCTCCGCCGCCCACAGATCGCTGCCGTCGGCGTCCTGCCACAGGGGCAGCGGCTCCGGGGACGGGCGGCCGAAGACCTCGCCGAAGTACCTGGCCTCGACGGTGGCCACGTGCTTGACCAGCCCGAGGAGATTGGTCCCGGTCGCCGTCAGCGGCCGGCGTGCGTCGTACTCGGACAGGCCGTCGAGCTTCCACAGCAGCGCCTCACGGTCCCGCCGCAGCCGCCCGTGCAGGTGGTCCTTCGCAAATCCATCGATCATGCGACGCGACCCTGCCACGGGCATCCCACGCACTCAAGGCCGTGCGCCCGCGCCTTACGAAGGCCCCTCTGGATCCTCCGTATCCCAACCCGGCCTCCGGGGCGGGCGGCCACCCCGTCACGGAGGACATCTTCGCCCGCGCCCTGGAGGTGCAGCGGCACGCCCTCCGCGCCGGCTTCCACCGGGCCCTGTCGCTCCCGGACCTGCTGATCGCCGCGACTGCCGAGCTGAACCGGCTGACCGTCCTGCACTACGACGGCGACTTCGACATGATCGCCTCGCTCACCGGCCGGCCCGCCGAGTGGGTCGTCCCGCCGGGCAGCGCCGACCGGTGAGCGGGGGCCTCCAAGGCCCTACGCCGTACGCAGCACCGCGAACGTCCCCCGTACCTCCACGTCCTCCGGCGTGCGCCAGGGGCCGGAGACCTGGCCGGTCGCGCCCTCCGGCAGCGGGTCGCCGTCCCCGGCGGGACGCAGGACGCGGTTCAGGCGCAGGGTTGCGCCAGTGACGGAGAGGTCCGTGCCCTCGGGGCCGTCGGTCACCGTGGCGACGGCGGAGCCGAAGGGGACGCCGGTGGAGGAGTGGGTGATCGTGGGGTCCGGGGTGTCCGTCTCGCTCTGGGCCTGGGGCTCGGCGCGGCCGTCGAGGAGGGCGAACAGCCGCTCCGCCAGGACCGGGTCGTGGCCGCCGTCGTACACCCAGCGCTTCCCGAGCACCCCGTGCTCGGTCGTGCCGACGAGCGCGTCCTCGGCGCCCGCGAGCGGCGCGCCCCGGTAGGTGAGCGGCACGAAGTACGCCACCGGCTCGGCGCCCGAGGTGTCGGTGACCACCATGAACTCGATGCCCACCTCACCCTGCGGGTCGTCGAGCCGGAAGCCGCCGCTCCTGTCCAGGACCGGGGACGCGGAGCCCGCGTACCAGGGGCGGGTCGGGAGCCAGGGGGCGAGCAGTTCGAGCTTGGTCGGTGACAGCGTGGTGCGGTGGATGACGGCCATACCGGTGGTCTCTCCCGTGCGTCGGGCGGCGGCTGGTTGCCGTGTGCTGGTGTCGAGCGTATGCAACCAGCCGCACCCGTGGCCGTCGGGGCGTCAGGAACCGGTCACCACGCTCCCGGCGCCGGCGGCGGGACCGCCTCCGGGCGGTCGTCGCAGGTGATCGTGTTTGGCAGGAGCCACGGCGCGAACCAGCCGCCGTCGTTGCCGCCCAGGTCCGTCAGGCCGAACTCGGAGCCCGTGGCGGGGAAGTTGAACGAGCCGCAGTTGTTCACGCCCACCGCGCCCACGTTCCGCGCGTCCACGTTCTCGAAGGTCGCGCTGCCCGCCGCGCGGGCGCTCAGGACCGAGGTGCCGGTGCCGTCGACGCGGAGGTCCTTGAAGTGGATGTTCTCGATGACGTACTGGTCCTTCACCGCCCAGTCCGAGACCAGCATCAGCGCGTTGTAGGTGCTGTCGAGGAAGTCGTTGCCGGTGACCCGGATGTCCGCGCCGTCGATGCTGCGGTCCAGCGCGAAGACCCACAGCGCGCCGAGGCCGATCTTCCAGTTGAGTTCGTACGTGCCCGCGCGGACGGTGGTGTTGCGGGCCAGCTCCACCTTCCCCGCGAACGGCTCCGCGCCGAAGCGTGCGCCGAGGTGCAGGGCGCTGCCCTCGCGGACGGGGTCGGCGACCAGGTTGTCCGAGACCGTGATGTCGGTGCCGCCGTGGATCGCGATGCCGTTGGCGAGGACCGGAGTCTGGACGGTGTTGTGGTCGAAGGTGTTGCGTGCGTTGGTCGTCTTCTCGGCCCACATCGCGAGGCCGTCGTCGCCCGAGTTGCGTACGAAGGTGTTCGTCACGCGTGAATCGGTCACGCCGGTGTGGAAGTTGACGGCGTCCGCGATCTGGTCGGTGATCATCGTCTCCGAGACCCGGAGGTTCTTCATGGGGCCGTCGAACCACATGCCGACCTTGGTGTGGCTGATGTGCAGGCCGGTGATCGTCGAGTCGCTCATCGCGCCACCGATGGCGTTGACCTGGTCGGTGTCGATGCGCTCGCGCACGTCGCCCTCGATGGCGAAGCCGGAGAGGTGCACGTTGCGGCTGCCGCCCTCGGCAGCGGGCTTCCCGTAGAAGCCGACCCCGGTGTGCGTGGAGCCGTCGGCGGCCGGCTCGTCGAGCGCCACCTCGCGGCCCTTGATCTTCGTGTACCAGTTCCCCGCGCCGGTGATCGTGACGTCGTCGACGACGATGTGCCGGTCGACCCGGTACGTCCCCGGCGGGATGTACACCTTCAGGTGCGTGCGCCGGGCGAACGCGATGGCCTTCTCGATCGCGCCCGCCGCGTCCCGGCGCCCGGTCGGATCGGCCCCGAACGCGAGGACGTTGGCGGCGAGCAGCTCGACGTGCGGCAGCCCGACGCGCTCCGAATCCAGCAGGTCGATCGCCGTCCACGCGGCCCGGCTCCCGGCCGGCACGGTCAGCCGTACGGTGTCGCCCGCGCGGTACGTACGGCCGAGCAGGAGGCGCTGCTCGTCGTAGAAGTGGCTGGGCCGGAACGGCTTGTCGACGACCGGGGCGGGCGTCGTCTCCGCGGGTACGCAGGAGCACTCGGTGATCCACCAGTCGGGGTGGAGCAGCCCGGCGCCCGGGTCGTTGGAGAACGGGTACTGGTTGTACAGCCAGGAGTACTGCGAGGTCAGCGTCATCGTGGACCGCTTGGTGCCGTTCACCGAGACGTCCAGCGGGGCCGTGATCCCGCCGCCGCCCGGGGCGTCCGGGATGCTGTAGCGGACGGTGATCGCATTGGCCGCGGCGGGCAGCGTGAACTCCACGTGCTGGCCGGGCGCCAGCTTGACCGCCTTCCGGCCGGACGCCTCGGACGGCAGCGTGTACGCGGTCCGGTCCGGGCCGATGACCGTGCCGTTGGTGACCGCGTTCTCGGCCTCCTGCTCGGCGAAGGCCACCTTCGCGCCGCGCCCCCGCACCAGGGCGGGGTCGAGGGCGGCGCGGGTGACGACCGGCGCGGCGGGCCGGGGTGCGGCGGACGCGGGGGCGGCGGCCAGTGCGCCGAGGCCGACGGCGGCCGCGGTCACCGAGGCGACGGCGGTGGCGTACAGCCCTGTCCGGCGCGGTCTTCGCACCGGAGCCGCGGCGGCGGCGGTCTTCCGTGACATCGCATGCCCGTTTCTCTGAGGGGTCGACACGGGGTCGACGAGGCTCAACGGCCGTGCGCGCGTGGGAAGTCGCCGCCGTCGTGGACGAGGCGACAGTAGGGCGCGCACCTCGCCGCCCACAAGACTCCTGCGAATGGATTTCACAGGGATGTGTTTGAAGTGCGCGAGCGCATTTTATTTTTGCGCAAATGAACGCAAGTAGAGGTTCGGACACGGCTGTCCCCCGCACCCATGGAGCCAGCGGGTGCGGGGGACGACGGGTCGGGCGGTCAGGCCGTCAGGCGGGCGTCAGTGCCCCGGGGCCCTCCTCCGCCGCATCCACCACGTCAGCGCGCCGCCGACGACCGCGAGCGCTGCGGCCGCCCCGACGAACAGCCCGACGGGCAGGTCGTTGCCGGTGTGCGCCAGGTCGCCGTCCGGGTCCTTGGCCGGCGGGGTGGAGTGGCCGCCGCCCGGAGTGGACGACGAGCCGGGGGCCGGGGTCGACGGGCCGTCGGTCGGCTTCGGGTGGGACGAACCGGTCGGCGAGGGCGTCGGCTTCGGGTCCTCGGGGGTCGTCGCCCGGCCCTCCGTACTCCCGCCCAGGTACGCCGTGTCACCGTCCTGGTAGGTCACCTCGGTCTGCACGGACGTCTTCGTCGTCCTGTCCAGGCCCTTGTGCCGCGTCTTGAACTCGGTCCCGCTGATGTTCTTCCTGGGCGCCTTCGAGAAGTCGACCCCGCCCATCGACAGGATCCACACCTTGCCGTCGTAGACGCGCTCGAACTTGTAGTCGCCGTTCTTGAACGAGTCGACGTACTTGTCGTAGACGGTCTTCTTGTCCCAGTTCTTGTTCTCGTCCCGCAGCGGCCACCGCGACACGTCGTTGCTGTTGATGATCTTGCGGAAGTCGGTCGCCTCCACGGCGTCCTTGCGGCGGATGTACTCGGCCGCGACGCGCGAGGAGTAGACGCGGCGCAGGTCCGCGTAGGACGGGTCGTCGTTGACCCGGCGCTCCAGCTCCGGCTGGATCGTCGAGAGGATCAGCTGCTCGGCCTGCTCGGTCTGCGCCTTGGTCAGCTCGCAGCTGTTCTTCGGGACGTCGGGGCCGGTCGGGACCTCCATGTTGACCTTGAGCGGGGCGTCCAGGATGTAGATCCCGCCGTCCTGCTCACGGACCTTCGCCGGCTTCGGGGTGATCCACTGCCGGATGATCGGCAGGCAGGGCATCCCCTCCGGCGTACGCGGCGCCGCCTTCCAGAACTTCTCCCCGCGCTCGTACTTGTCGGGGTTCATCGCGTCCGCGTAGTCGTGCTTGAGGATCAGGTCGGACTCCAGCAGGACCCGCCCCGCGTCGGTCTTCGCGAAGTCCTTGTCCATGATCAGGTCCGGCCTGATCGGATTGAGGTTGACCCAGAACTTCTCCGGGCTCAGCGCCAGCCAGGTGAAGAAGGCGTCCGAGGCCAGCTGCAGCTTGGCGTCACCGCCGTACCCGGGGTTGGTGTCCGGGTCCGCGACGTAGTCGGCCTTCATCGAGTAGTCGAGGCCCTTGCCCCTGACGGGCGTACCGACGTAGTTGATCTCCAGGGTGGAGAAGTCGATGCCGCCGGGCCCCCGGCCGAAGTAGCCGCCGCCGTTGTTCCTGTTGTAGATGGCCTGGATCCTGCGGGCCTCCTCGGCGGTCTTCCCGGACCTCAGGGCCTGGTCGAAGAGCGGTCCCTGACTGCCGCCCTTGAGCGGATCGGGGTTGAAGCGCTTGTCGAACCTCGTGTACTGGTTCGGCTTCTGGGTGCGCTCGATCGCGTTCGAGCGCCGCTCGTTGACCCCGGCCTGGGTGCGGCCGGTGCCCCGGTCCCGCTTCAGGTCCGCGTCGAACTGCGCGATCTTCCTCTTCGTGGAGTCCTCCGTCTTCGCCCCGGTCAGGTACCGGAACGTCGACTTCGGCTTCTCCTTGGCGATCTGCCGGTCGGCCTTGAGCTGGTCGTCCTCGATCTTGCCGTTGGACTTCATCTCGACCTTGCGCTCGGTGCGCCGGTTGTGGGCGTCCACCACCCGCGTGCGCTTCTCGCCGGTCTCGGGGTCCTTGTACTCGATCGGGTCCTGGCACCACCAGTCCGGGCCGACCATGTTGTACTTCTTGACCATGCGCGCCTCGAAGGCCTCACCCCGGGGCGGATTGCCGTGGTTGCCGACGTACCGCACGTCCAGGAAGCGCTGGAACTCCTTGAACCCCGTCTTCTTGTCGTACTGGCTGTTGTAGCGGGCGTAGATCTCCATGACCTTGTCCGCCGGGCTCTTGGACTTGTTGTACGCCCGCTGCCACTTGCGGTAGTTCGTGCCCGCCTTCTCGCGCTGCGCGTCGGTCGGCGGCAGCACCCCGTCGTACGCCTTGGCCGGGTTGTCGTACGTGTAGTTCTCGTCGGTCGGCCAGGCGTCGTACGGCAGGCTGTCCGGCGGCCCCGAGTTGGCGGGCGTCGAGGGGAACTGCTTCCCCAGGAACTTCTCGTCGCACCGGACCGCCTTGGCCTTGGCGGCGTCCGCCTGCTCCAAGGCGGGCAGGCCGGTCAGGGTCAGGGCCCCGGCGGCGGTGAGGACGAGCGCGATACGCGTCCACACGGGCCGGCGGAGCGCAGGCTGAGGTATTCGGATGCTCACTGACTTCTCCCCGTTCGGCGGCGCCGTCGGCTCCGAAGCCAACTGGTCTGTGTGCGCCGCCCTTTGCATAATCTAGGAATCCGCTGTGAGACACCCGGGGTTGTTTCGGCATGTCCTCGCCGAATCTCCGCACGGCGGTCGCGCCGCGCGCGCATCCGGTACGCCGCCGGCCGGGGCCCGGTCAGAAGCCGTCCGGCTCCCCGATCCAGGTGTCCTCCAGGTCCCCGGCCGTCCCCTCGGACCGCCGCACCCGGAACACCGACAGCGTGCGGCCCGCCCGGTGCAGCGGGCTCGTCCGCCGCAGGACCAGCCGGGTCAGGCTCTCCCAGGCGAGGTCCCCGGGCTCGCCGTCCGGGTCGACGCCCGCGTCCCGCAGCGCGTCGGCGTCGATCCCGAACGCCCCGGCCACCTCCGCGACGCCGCCCTCCAGGTCCCAGTCACCCTCACCGGCCCACCCGGCCGCGAACAGCCGTACCCCGTCCGGGTGCTGGACGACGTGCGCGCTGTACGCCACCGGGTGGTCCACCCGCACCGAGCCGATGACGGCCGCCCCGGGAAAGCGCGCCGCGAGGGCGTCCGCCTGCTCGGCGAGCGCGGACCCGTCCCCGCCGGCCGCGAGAGCCGGGTCGTTCACCTCGGACACCGGGCCCCAGCACCCGACGGCGACCAGATCGAGGTCGGCGCGCGCCGCGAACGGCGGACGCTCCACCGCCTCGATCCGCCCGTCCTCCCCCACCACGTCGTCCACGGTCCCCAGCGCGGCGACCAGTCCGGTGGCGCGCGCGGGGTCGTGCGCGGGCAGTTCGCCGTCCCCGCCCGGGAACGGCGTCCCCACGACGGTGAGTCTGAACTCCCCGTCCTGCGCGAGCGCTTCGTCCGGCCCGTACTCCCACACGTCGTCGTAGGACACCGGCGATACCTCCGTGGACGGGTCGGGAAACGGCGAGCCCGATCCTAGGCGGTGGGGGTCGGGGGCCGCGTCAGCTCCCGGCCCCACCGCCGGCGTCAGCTCCGGGCCGCGCGGCGACGGACCAGCAGGACCGCGCCCGCACCGACGGCGAGCGTCGCGGCGGCCGCGCCCGCCAGGGGAAGGGTCGCACCGGAACCGGTGCTCGCCAGGTTCCCGCCGGTGGCCGAGGCACCCGAGGAACCGGTCGTCGCGCTTCCGCCGGTGGCGGAGCCGCCCGTGGAGCCGGAGCCCCCGGTGCCGGTGGAACCACCGGTGGACGACGTAGAGCCGTCACCGCCGGTCGAACCGCCGCCCGCGGAACTGCCGCCCGTGGTGTGACCGCCCGTGGTGCCGCCGTCCGTGGTGCCGCCGTCCGTGGTGCCGGTGCCGCCGGTCGAGCCGCCGTCCTTGTTGATCAGCAGCGTGGCGCTGTCATTCTTCTTGTTCTTGTCGTAGAAGCGCGGCTTGTTCTCGAGGGACGCCGAAGCCTTGGCCCCGGGGACCGCCTTGTCGACGCGCAGCGTCACGGCGAAGGAGTCGGTGGCACCCACCCACAGATAGGGATGCGTGTAGGGGACGCAGTTGTAGCTACCGGTGGTGACCTTCCGACAGCGGTTGTCGATCTTCGTCACCGTCGTACCGGCCGGAGCCTTGAACAGGAACTTGGTCAGGGAGGTCTCGCTGTCGTAGTGCTTCACTTCGCCCGGTCCCGCGTTGCTGAACGTCGCCTCCAGCGTGAGCGTCTTCCCGGCGCGGCTCTTCTCCCGCAACGCCATCTGCAAGTCGGCCGTGTTCACCGCGTCCACCGACATGTCGGTCGAGTCCCACTCCTGGTCACCGGACGGGGTCCGGGAGGGGTGGTCGCCGTCGCCCACCGGAGTGGTCGGGGGCAGCTCGGTCAGCTGCATCGCGGGGCCGGTCCCGGGCCAGGCCTTCTCGGAGCCCTCCTGAACGGGGTCGTAGGTGCTGACCATTACGGAGACATTCTCGTTCAGCGCCTCGCCGAGGACCTTCAGCGGCAGCGTCTCCGGGGGCGCGTAGATGCCGCCGGCCTTCACTGTCTGCTCCAGCTCGCAGAGCACGAGGCCGGCGTCGCTTTCGATGTCGCTGCCTCTGAGAGCGCAGTTGGAGGGCAAATCCGACAAAGTCCCCCCGAAGGCCAGCCCCTGGCTGAACCCATAGGTAAGAAAAATCTTTTCGAGCGCCTTGTCACCCTTGTTCGCGAAGAGGGCGGGCACCTCGACGACGCTACCGATCTTCGCTCCGGCGACGGACGTCAGCGGCCCCAGCACCAGGTCTCCGGGCACGCGGCCGTTGTCCGCGGAGGCGGGTGCCGCGGCCACGGCGATGAGGGCGACGGCCCCCACCGCGGCGGCGGCCCTGCGCAGCGGGCGGCTGTGGTCGGCGACAGTTCCGAGCATGGGCGATCCCTTGCAGTGAAGCGATGGATACGTATGGACGAACCGTGCGCGAACAACAGTTCTGCCCCATGAGACGGCCCACGACGTCGGACGGTTGTACGGCGCCGCCACAACGGCACCGGCCCCCGGGACGAATCCCCGGGGGCCGGTGCCGTTGGTACTGCTGAACTACCGATCCGTCGGGATCAGAAGTCCATGTCACCGCCCGGCATGCCGCCCGGAGCGCCGCCGGCAGCGGCCTTCTCCGGCTTGTCGGCGATGACGGCCTCGGTGGTGAGGAACAGCGCGGCGATCGACGCGGCGTTCTGCAGGGCGGAGCGCGTGACCTTCGCCGGGTCGAGAATGCCCTCGGCGATCATGTCGACGTACTCGCCGGTCGCGGCGTTGAGGCCGTGACCGATCGGCAGGTTGCGCACCTTCTCCACGACGACGCCACCCTCGAGACCACCGTTGACGGCGATCTGCTTGAGCGGGGCCTCCAGGGCGAGCTTCACGGCGTTGGCGCCGGTCGCCTCGTCACCCGAGAGCTCCAGCTTCTCGAAGACGGCCGAGGCCTGGAGCAGAGCCACGCCACCACCGGCGACGATGCCCTCCTCGACGGCGGCCTTGGCGTTGCGCACCGCGTCCTCGATGCGGTGCTTGCGCTCCTTGAGCTCGACCTCGGTGGCGGCACCGGCCTTGATGACGGCCACGCCGCCGGCCAGCTTCGCCAGACGCTCCTGGAGCTTCTCGCGGTCGTAGTCCGAGTCGGAGTTCTCGATCTCGGCACGGATCTGGTTGACGCGGCCCTGGACCTGGTCGCTGTCACCGGCGCCGTCGACGATCGTCGTCTCGTCCTTGGTGATGACGACCTTGCGGGCGCGGCCGAGCAGGTCGAGACCGGCGTTCTCCAGCTTGAGGCCGACCTCCTCGGAGATGACGGTGCCACCGGTGAGGATGGCGATGTCGCCGAGCATGGCCTTGCGGCGGTCACCGAAGCCCGGGGCCTTGACGGCGACGGACTTGAAGGTGCCACGGATCTTGTTGACGACCAGGGTCGACAGGGCCTCGCCCTCGACGTCCTCGGCGATGATCAGCAGCGGCTTGCCGGACTGCATGACCTTCTCCAGCAGCGGAAGGAGGTCCTTCACGTTGCTGACCTTGGAGTTGACGATCAGGATGTACGGGTCGTCGAGGGACGACTCCATGCGCTCCATGTCGGTGGCGAAGTACGCCGAGATGTAGCCCTTGTCGAAGCGCATACCCTCGGTGAGCTCCAGCTCCAGACCGAAGGTCTGGGACTCCTCGACGGTGATGACGCCTTCCTTGCCGACCTTGTCCATGGCCTCGGCGATGAGCTCGCCGATCTGGGTGTCGGCGGCGGAGATGGAGGCGGTCGAAGCGATCTGCTCCTTGGTCTCCACGTCCTTGGCCTGCTCCAGGAGGGCGGCGGAGACGGCCTCGACGGCCTTCTCGATGCCCCGCTTGAGAGCCATCGGGTTCGCACCCGCGGCCACGTTGCGCAGGCCCTCGCGGACGAGCGCCTGGGCGAGAACGGTGGCGGTGGTCGTACCGTCGCCGGCGACGTCGTCCGTCTTCTTGGCGACCTCCTTGACCAGCTCCGCACCGATCTTCTCGTACGGGTCCTCCAGCTCGATCTCCTTGGCGATGGAGACACCATCGTTGGTGATCGTGGGGGCGCCCCACTTCTTCTCGAGGACGACGTTGCGACCCTTGGGGCCAAGGGTGACCTTGACGGCGTCGGCGAGCTGGTTCATGCCGCGCTCGAGACCGCGCCGGGCCTCCTCGTCGAACGCGATGATCTTGGCCATGTGAAGTGGTCCTCCCGGACAGGGGTGGATTGCTCCGGACCGAGAGGCGCCCGCGACGGACGGCCTGCGTGCCTGGCGGTTCCTTGCCCCGCCACGCCTGCGGGCCTCACCGGCCCGGTCCAAAATTCTGTCACTCTCACCTGGAGAGTGCTAAGCCAATGATTAGCACTCGGCACCGTCGAGTGCAAGCGCCTCCGTCGGCATGTGGACGGGCCGGGGGGACACGGCATGGGGCCCGGGACGCGCGAAGGGCCCGTACCCCTAGGTACGGACCCCTCGTACGTGCGTAGCGTCGTGGCCGACGTGCGTGCCGGGCTCAGCCGACGGCGAGCTTGACCATGTCCGCCTGCGGCCCCTTCTGGCCCTGCGAGATCTCGAACTCGACCCGCTGACCTTCTTCGAGGGTGCGGTAACCGTCCATCTGGATCGCGCTGTAGTGGACGAATACATCCGCACCACCGTCGACCGCGATGAAGCCGTACCCCTTCTCCGCGTTGAACCACTTGACGGTGCCCTGAGCCATGCCTAACTCCCCTGTAACGTGTGTGCGCCGAAGCGCGTCGACCGCCGCTGAATGTATCTGCCCAACTGCCCTCTGCAACAGGTCAATCGGACGACAATTCTGCGCGGCACCGATCGCCCGAATATGGGGAATTCACGGGATTGCGGGGCAAGTCGGGCCCGGCAAAGGTGACTTATGGCGCAAGAGGCTCAAGCACTTTGGCTGCATCTGGTCGTGGGGCGGCGCATTCTCATATGCGGGCGGCACGCGCAGCGAAGGGGACTTCCCACACTCTACCGCGCTCAACCATGCAGAATTGCCCCCTCCGCTTCTCTCGCGGAGGGGGCAATTGCGTGAAGCTACGGAGCCGGGAACTCAGCAGCCGCCGGCGACGGCGGGGATGATCGAGACGCCGGCGCCGTCCGGGGTCGCCGCGTCGAGGCCGCCTTCGAAACGCACGTCGTCGTCGTTGACGTACACGTTGACGAAGCGGCGCAGCTTGCCCTGGTCGTCCAGGACGCGGGCGGCGATGCCCGGGTGGTCCTTCTCCAGCGACGCGATGACCTCGGAGAGGGTCGCGCCCTCGGCCGGAACCTCGGCCTGGCCGCCCGTGTAGGTGCGGAGGATGGTGGGGATGCGGACCTTGACGCTCATGGCGGGTGCCCTTCCTGAAGTCTCGGGTGGTCGGAGGCGTATCAGCTGGTGGCGAGACCGGCGGCGCGGAACGCGTCGAGGCTCGGGCGGATCGTGGCGGTCGCCTGCGAGGTCTCGGCCACCGCGTCCAGCGTCTTGAGGCCGTCACCGGTGTTCAGGACGACGGTGGTCAGCGCCGGGTCGAGCAGGCCGGCCTCGATCAGCTTCTTCGTCACGCCGACCGTCACCCCGCCCGCCGTCTCGGCGAAGATGCCCTCGGTCCGGGCCAGCAGCTTGATCGCGTCGACGACCTGCTCGTCGTTCACGTCCTCGACGGCGCCGCCGGTGCGGCGGGCGATGTCCAGGACGTACGGGCCGTCGGCCGGGTTGCCGATCGCCAGGGACTTGGCGATGGTGTTCGGCTTCTGCGGGCGGACCACGTCGTGGCCGGCCTTGAAGGCGGTGGAGACCGGGGAGCAGCCCTCGGCCTGGGCGCCGAAGATCTTGTACGGCTTGTCCTCGACCAGACCGAGCTTGATCAGCTCCTGGAGGCCCTTGTCGATCTTCGTGAGCTGTGAGCCGGACGCGATCGGAATGACGATCTGGTCGGGCAGCCGCCAGCCGAGCTGCTCGCAGATCTCGTACGCCAGCGTCTTGGAGCCCTCGCCGTAGTACGGGCGCAGGTTCACGTTGACGAAGCCCCAGCCCTCCCCCAGCGGGTCGCCGATGAGCTCGGAGCAGAAGCGGTTGACGTCGTCGTAGTTGCCCTCGATGCCGACCAGCTCACCGCCGTACACCGCGGCCATGACGACCTTGCCCTGCTCCAGGTCGTGCGGGATGAACACGCAGGAGCGCAGGCCCGCCCGGGCGGCGGCGGCGCCGACCGCGCCGGCCAGGTTGCCGGTGGAGGAGCAGGAGAGCGTGGTGAAGCCGAAGGCGCGGGCGGCCTCGACGGCGATCGCGACGACACGGTCCTTGAAGGAGTGCGTCGGGTTGCCGGAGTCGTCCTTCACGTACAGGCCGCCGGTCACGCCCAGCTCGCGGGCGAGGTTGTCGGCCTTGACCAGCTTGGTGAAGCCGGGGTTGAGATTGGGCTTGTCGGCGACATCGGCGGGCACCGGCAGCAGCGGCGCGTAACGCCAGATGTTGTCCGGACCGGCCTCGATGCGCTTCTTCAGCTCGTCGGGGGAGCCGCTCGGCAGGTCGTACGCCACTTCGAGCGGCCCGAAACAGGACGCGCAGGCGAAAATGGGACCGAGTGCGAACCGTTCACCGCATTCGCGGCAGGAAAGGGCCGCGGCGGGACCCAGGTCCACAGAGGATTCGGTGTTTGCTGCGACAGTCTCAACAGCCATGATGGCGAGGCCCTTTCTCCTCATCTTCCTCACGGCGCGTTTCGCCGCGAGACGGAATTGGCACCTTCCCCACCTGACCTCGCGGTCGGCAGGAGGGTTGCCGGGACTTCAACGGGCCGTTCCCTCTGTCCCTCTGGATGAGCGCTGTGGCACCGGATCTTGGATCCGGGCATTTGTCGGCGGACCGACCCCGGCATGCGATGGCCGTCCGCGTTGTTCAAGACTGTAACCGAAGGAGCGGACTGTCGAGATAGTCGTCCGTACCGCGAGATGGATCACATAACAGGGAGTATCGACCGTGCTCGAAGAGGTCGAACGCTGGCTGACCAGGCGTTCCTGGTCGGCGGCCGACCGCCCGTCCGCGAGCGCCCAGGCCGCGGCGCACGGTGCCCGGGGTACGGGCGTGAGCGTCGTCCTGCCCGCGCTGAACGAGGCGGAGACCGTCGGGGACATCGTCGCCACGATCCGGCGCGAGCTGATGGGGAAGGTCCCGCTGGTCGACGAGCTGGTGGTGATCGACTCGGGCTCCACGGACGCCACCGCCGAGGTCGCCCGCCGCGCGGGGGCGCGGGTCGTCCACCGCGACAGCATCCTGCCCCGGCTCCCGGCCGTCCCCGGCAAGGGCGAGGTGCTCTGGCGCTCGCTCCTGGTGACCGGCGGCGACATCCTGTGCTTCATCGACGCGGACCTGAAGGACTTCTCCGCGGACTTCGTCTCCGGCATCGTCGGCCCGCTGCTCGACGACCCCGAGGTGCAGTTCGTCAAGGCCATGTACGACCGGCCGCTCGGCGAGGTCGCGGGCCAGGGCGGCCGCGTCACCGAGCTGGTGGCCCGCCCGCTGCTCAACCTGCACTGGCCGCTCCTCGCGGGCTTCGTCCAGCCGCTGGGCGGCGAGTACGCGGTACGCCGCTCGCTCCTGGAGCGGCTGCCGTTCCCGGTCGGTTACGGGGTCGAGCTCGGGCTGCTCGTCGACGCGCTGCACACCGTCGGCCTGGACGCCCTCGCGCAGGTCGACGTCGGCGTCCGCGTCCACCGCCACCAGGACGGCCAGGCCCTCGGGCGGATGGCGGCCGCGATCTACCGCACCGCGCAGGTACGGCTCTCCCGCGGCCATCTGGTCCGCCCCTCACTCACCCAGTTCGAGCGCGGGACCGGCGGATTCGTCCCGCGCACCCACCCCGTCGACACGCAGGAGCGGCCGCCGATGCTGGAGATCGAGGAGTACGTGGCACGGCGCGCGGCCTGATCACGACCCCGGCCCGTCCGACTTCGTACGTTTGGGCGGATCGGGTTCGGGCTAGATTCCGGCCATGGTCTCCGAGCACGCCCCCCACCAGCCCGCTGCCCAGGTCCTCGTCGCGTCCAACCGCGGCCCCGTGACGTACACACGGGGCGAGGACGGCTCCCTCGAAGCGAAACGGGGCGGGGGCGGACTCGTCTCCGGCCTCAGCGCCGTCGACGACAAGATGTGGGTCTGCGCCGCCCTCGGCGACGGCGACCGCGAGGCGGTGCGCCGCGGAGTCGGCGAGCCGGGCGTCCGGATGCTCGACATCGACGCCGAGACGCACGCCGACGCGTACAACGGCATCGCCAACTCCGTGCTGTGGTTCGTCCACCACATGCTGTACCAGACGCCCGTCGAGCCCGTCTTCGACGCGGAGTTCCGCAGGCAGTGGGCCTCCTTCGAGGCGTACAACCGGGCCTTCGCCGAGGCGCTCGCCGAGGAGGCGGGCGAGGGCGCGGCCGTCCTGGTGCAGGACTACCACCTCTCGCTCGTCCCCGGCATGCTCCGCGAACTCCGCCCCGACCTGCGGATCGGCCACTTCTCGCACACCCCGTGGGCGCCCGTCGACTACTTCCGGCTGCTCCCCGACGACATCGCCGAGCAGCTGCTGCGCGGCATCCTCGGCGCCGACCGCGCCGCCTTCCTGACCCGCCGCTGGGCGGACGCCTTCATCGGCTGCTGTACGGAGATCCTGGGCGGCACCGGCCGCACCCGCATCGGCGTCCACGGCCTGGGGGCCGACGCCGGATTCCTGCGCCGCCGCGCGCACGAGGCGGACGTGGACGAGCGGATGGCGGCCCTGCGCGAGCAGATCGGGCCCGACCGGAAGACCGTCGTCCGGGTCGACCGCACGGAGCTGTCCAAGAACATCGTCCGGGGCCTGCACGCCTACCGCGCCCTGCTCGACGAGCGGCCCGAGTGGCGCGAGCGCGTCGTGCACGTGGCGTTCGCCTACCCCTCGCGGCAGGACCTCGCGGTCTACCGGGAGTACACCGCGGAGGTCCAGCAGGTCGCCGACGCGATCAACAAGACGTACGGCACGGACTCCTGGACCCCGGTCGTCCTCCACGTCAAGGACGACTTCGCCCGCTCGCTCGCCGCGTACCGGCTGGCCGACGTGGCCCTCGTCAACCCCATCCGGGACGGCATGAACCTGGTCGCCAAGGAGGTCCCGGTCGTCTCCGACGAGGGCTGCGCGCTGGTCCTGTCGCGGGAGGCCGGTGCGTACGAGGAGCTGGGCGAGCACGCGTTCACGGTCAACCCGTACGACGTCTCCGCCACCGCCGACGCGCTCCACGAGGCGCTGACGCTCCCGGACGACGTGCGCGCCGCCCGCTCGGAGCGCCTGGCCGACGCGGCGACCGCGCTGCCGCCGCAGCAGTGGTTCCTGGACCAGCTGGAGGCGCTGCGCGCGGGTTAGGGCCCGTCCGGCAGCCGCGCGGCCAGGTCGCGGAGGTACTCGACGACCGCGCCCGGACCGGGCAGGGCCAGGTCGGCGCGGCCGGCCAGCTCGGGCACCTCGGCACTGCCGCTGCAGACGAGCAGCCCGGGAACGGGGTCCTCGTCCCGCGTCCGGAGCTTCTCCACGGCGGCGTACGCGGCGAGGTCGCCCAGGTCGTCGCCCGCGTACAGCACGGAGGTGGCGCCGATCTCGCGCACGTACTCGGTGAGCGCGACGCCCTTGTCCATGCCCGGGGGCCGCAGCTCCAGGACCAGGCGCCCCGGTTCGACGATCAGCCCGTGCTCGGCGGCCAGCTCGCCCAGCGGCCCGCGCAGCGCGTCGAACGTGGCCTGCGGGTCGGCGGCGCGGCGGGTGTGCACGGCGAGGGCGCGGCCCTTGTCCTCGGTCCAGGTCTCGGACTCCGCCAGTACGTCGGGGAGTTCGGCGCGCACGGCCGCGACGCCCGGGTGCGGGGCGGGGGTGTGCACGGTCCCGGTGGCGGCGTCCCAGCGCTCTGCCCCGTAGTGCCCGAGGACGACGAGGTGGTCGAGCCCCTCGACCCCCGCGAACCCGCCGTACCGCACGGCGACCTCGGCGGGCCGCCCGGTGATCACCGCCACGGACCGGACCTTCGGCGCGAGGGCGGCGAGCGCCTCCACGGCACCGGGGTGCGCCCTGGCCTGCTCGGGGTCCGGCACGATGTCCGCGAGCGTGCCGTCGAAGTCGAGCGCGACGAGGGCCTCGGCCGGGCGGGCGAGGATGGCGTCGAGGCCGTGGTGGCCGGCGGGGGTGTGCGGATGGGTACCCATACGGACGAGCGTATCCGCCCCCGGGCCCACCGCCACGGGGGCTCCGCCCCCGGACCCCCGCTGCTCAATCGCCGCAGAGGCTGGAGGTGGCTGCCGCCCTCCCGGGGCTCCGCCCCGCACCCCGCTGCTCAATCGCCGCAGGGGCTTGATCTCGCTTCCGCCGGCGCTTGAGGCGCGGGGTGCGGGGCGGCGCCCCGGGGGCCTAGCGTCGGCCTCGTCGCGCATCGCGCACGCGCCGCAGCCGGTTCACCGTCACCGGGTCCTCCTCCAGGGCCCGCCGGTCGTCCAGGAGGGCGTTCAGGAGCTGGTAGTACCGGGTCGGCGAGAGGCCGAGCCGTTCTCGGATCGCCCGCTCCTTCGCCCCCGGCCCCGCCCACGACTGCCGCTCGACCGCCAGCACCGCGCGGTCGCGGTCGGACAGCGGGGCGGGGTCGGCGGGGCCGTTCGGGGGATGGGCGGTCATATCAGCCAATATATGGCGCGGCACTGACTACTCCGCGGCCTCCGCCGCGGTCGCCTCCCGCGATATGCGACCGAGCACGGTCTCCGGGCTCGACCCCGGCTCCACCGCCTGGCCGATGTTCTCCTTGATCGACTCGCTCGCCGCGGCCCAGGACGTCTTGCCGAACGGGTAGAACGCGGACTCCGGCAGCGCCTCCAGGAACTTGTGCAGCGGCTTGTACTTGGCGTCGTCCTCCATCGCCGCCGACGCGCTGTCCGTGACCGGCAGCAGGTCGTACATGTCGGCGAACTCGATGACGTTCTTGTCGTTGAACAGGAAGTTGAAGAACTTGCCTATCTGGGCCCGGTGGCCGTTCTGCTTGAAGCCCATGATCCAGTCGGCGACACCCATCGACCCCTGGGTGGGGCCCTTCTCGCCGGGCAGCGGGACCATGCCGACCTCGACGCCCTTCTTCTCGGCCTCCTCCATCAGCGTGGGGTGGCCGTTGAGCATGCCGACCTGGCCCTTGGTGAACGCCTCGAAGGCCTTCGCCCGGTTCAGCTTGCCGGGCGCGACGGGGCCGACGAGTCCCTTCTCGACGAGATTCGTCTTCAGCCAGTTGAACGTCTTGACGTTGTCCTCGGACTCGATGTTGTACGAGCCGACCTCGTCGGTGTAGCCGCCGCCACCGCTGAGCATCCACATCAGGGTCTCGGCCTGGGACTCCTCGGGGCCGAGCGGCAGCGCGAAGGGGTACGTCACCCCGTGCTGCTTGAGCGCGGCGGCGTCGGAGGCGATGTCGCTCCAGGTGCGGGGTGCCTGGAGGCCGGCCTGACTGAAGAACTTCTTGTTGTAGAAGAGCAGCCGGGTGCTGGCGACGAACGGCAGCCCGTACTGGATGCGGTTGACCCGCCCCGCGTCGACGAGCTTCGGCAGGAAGTTGGCCTGGGTGGGGATGCTGAGCATCTCGTCGGCGGAGTAGAGCTTCCCGGCCTTGGCGTAGTCCGCGTAGGCGCCGATCTGCGCGATGTCGGGGGCCTTGCCGTCCTTGACCATCTTGGCGACCTCGCGGTCGATGTCGGTCCAGGGCAGGACGGTGACGTCGACCTTGATCCCGGGGTGGGACGCCTCGAAGCTCCGGGCGACTCCGTCCCAGTACTTGTCGGACTTGTTCGCCTCGCCGGTGCCGTAGTCGGCCGCGACGACCGTCAGCGTGACGTCGCCCGAGCCGCCGTCGCTGCCACAGCCCGACAGCGTGGCCGTCATTCCCATCACGGCGACAGCCGCCGTCAGTCCCAAGTAACGCCGCTGCACAGCTCAGTCCGTCCTCGTCGATTGCATCGCCCGCGGCTCCCGCGTGCGCGCGGGGCCCTCCGGGTGAGCTGCGATTTTCCCCGGCACCGGCGTAGAGGTCTACACCATGGAGGTATCGCTTCCACAACGCAGCAGCATTGCACGGGCCGTGCGGCGGCTGCTAAGTAGGTCTCGACATACGAGCCCTATTGGTCCAGACCTTTCCTCAACTCCGGCCCGCCCCTTGGCCCGTGCGCCCCGCCTCCCGCCCAGTCGTCCCGACCGCTCACCGCAAGGAGCCGTTCCGCATGTCGCGCACCGCAACCGAAATTGCCACCCAGCCCAGTTGCTGGCGGCGTGCCGCGCAGGCGGGCGCGGAGTTCGAGGGCCTGCCGAGACCGGGCGAACGCGTCGCCGTCACCGGCTGCGGCACCTCGTGGTTCATGGCCATCGCCTACGCGGCACTGCGGGAGGCCGCGGGCCAGGGCGAGACGAACGCGTACGCCTCATCGGAGTTCCCGGTGGGCCGCCCGTACGACCGGGTGGTGGCGATCACCCGGTCCGGTACGACGAGCGAGGTGCTGGCACTCCTGGGCGGGCTGCGCGGGAAGACCGCCACCGTCGCGCTGACCGGCGATCCGAGGACACCGGTCATGGAGGCCGCCGACGCGGTCGCCGTGCTCGACTGGGCGGACGAGGAGTCGGTGGTCCAGACCCGGTTCGCCACCACCGCGCTGGCCTTCCTGCGCGCGGGCCTGGAGGCGGCCGGCCCGCTTCCGGCGGGCGTGAAGACGGTCGCCGAGGCGGCGGTGGACGCGGAGCTGGCGGTGACCGAGCCGCTGGACGAGGCGGTGGTCGCGGCCGAGCAGTGGACGTTCCTGGGGCGCGGCTGGACCTACGGGCTGGCCCAGGAGGCCGGGCTGAAGATGCGCGAGGCGGCGGGCGCCTGGACCGAGTCGTACCCGGCGATGGAGTACCGCCACGGCCCGATCGCGATCACCGGGCCGAACCGGGTCGCCTGGGTCTTCGGCGCCCTGCCCGAGGGGCTGGCCGGCGAGGTGGCGGCCGTCGGCGGGACGCTGGTCGCGCACCGCTCGGCGGACCCGATGGCCGACCTGATCCGCGCGCAGCGGCTCGCGGTGGTGCTGGCCGAGTCCAAGGGGTACGACCCGGACCACCCCCGCAACCTCTCGCGCAGCGTGATCCTGCCGGAGTAGGGCCGCCGGAGCAGACCCGCCGGGGGACGGTTCTCGACAATCCGGGACCGTTCCCCGTAACCGGTACCGGGATTTTGTATGGATGCGCAACAAACAGCGATAGTGGACTAGACCTTTTGGGTCCCTCGGGCGAAACTGTTTCCCGTGAAACACGTCATCGCCCTCGATGTGGGCGGCACCGGAATGAAGGCCGCACTGGTCGGGGCCGACGGCGCCCTGCTCCACGAGGCACGGCGCGCGACCGGCAGGGAGCGCGGCCCCGAAGCCGTCGTGGAGTCGATCCTGACCTTCGCCGCCGACCTGCGCGCGTACGGCGAGGAGCACTTCGGCGAGAGCGCCGTCGCGGCCGGAGTCGCGGTGCCCGGCATCGTCGATGCCGACAAGGGGATCGCCGTCTACGCGGCGAACCTGGGCTGGCGCGACGTACCCATGCGGCAGCTGCTCGGCGAACGCCTCGGCGGCGTGCCCGTGGCGCTCGGCCACGACGTCCGCACCGGCGGCCTCGCCGAGGGCCGGATCGGCGCGGGCAAGGGCGCCGACCGCTTTCTCTTCATCCCGCTCGGCACCGGCATCGCCGGAGCCATCGGCATCGCCGGAGCCATCGAGGAGGGCGCCCACGGCTACGCGGGCGAGATCGGGCACATCGTCATCCGCCCGGACGGCCCCGACTGCGGCTGCGGCCAGCGCGGCTGCCTGGAGACCCTGGCCTCCGCCTCAGCCGTCAGCCGCGCCTGGGCCGCCGCTTCGGGCGCCCCGGACGCGGACGCCGCCGACTGCGCCAAGGCCGTCGAATCGGGCGACCCGAAGGCGATCGAGGTCTGGCAGAACGCCGTGGACGCGCTCGCCGCCGGGCTCGTCACCGCGCTCACCCTGCTGGACCCGCGCACGCTCATCATCGGTGGCGGGCTCGCCGAGGCCGGGGAAACCTTGTTCACACCACTCCGTGCGGCCGTCGAGGAACGCGTCACGTTCCAGAAGCTGCCCCACATCGTCCCGGCGGCCCTCGGGGACACCGCCGGATGCCTGGGCGCAGGGCTGCTCGCCTGGGATCTACTCTCCACGGAGGTATCCGCCTGATGGCCGGACGCGCAGACAGCACCGTTCTCGCAGGGGCCCGGGTGGTACTGCCCACCGGCACCGTCGAGGACGGCCGGGTGACCGTCGAGGGCACCCGCATCGCCGGCGACGGGGCCGGGAACGCCCCGGTCGTGGACCTCTCCGGCCACTGGATCGTCCCCGGCTTCGTGGACATGCACAACCACGGCGGCGGCGGCGCGTCCTTCACCTCCGGCACCGTCGACGAGGTCCTCACCGGCATCCGCACCCACCGCGAGCACGGCACCACCACCCTGGTCGCCTCCACGGTCACCGGCGAGATGGACTTCCTCGCCGAGCGCGCCGGCATCCTCTCCGAGCTCGTCGAACAGGGCGACCTCGCCGGCATCCACTTCGAGGGCCCCTTCATCTCCCCCTGCCGCAAGGGCGCCCACAGCGAGGCCCTGCTGCGCCACCCGGACCCGGCCGAGGTCCGCAAGCTGATGGACGCGGCGCGCGGCACCGCGAAGATGTTCACCCTCGCCACCGAGCTGCCCGGCGGCATCGACTCCGTACGGCTGCTCGCCGAGCACGGCGTCATCGCGGCCATCGGCCACACCGACGCCACGTACGAGCAGACCGTCGAGGCGATCGACGCCGGTGCCACCGTCGCCACGCACCTCTACAACGCGATGCCGGCCATCGGCCACCGCGCGCCCGGCCCGATCGCCGCCCTCCTGGAGGACGAGCGCGTCACCGTCGAGCTGATCAACGACGGCACGCACCTGCACCCGGCCGCCCTCGAACTGGCCTACCACCACGCCGGCGCCGACCGCGTCGCCCTGATCACCGACGCCATGGACGCGGCCGGCTTCGGCGACGGCCGCTACCAGCTCGGCCCGCTCGCCGTGAACGTCGAGAACGGCGTCGCACGCCTCGTCGAGGGCAACTCCATCGCGGGCTCCACGCTCACCCTGGACACCGCTTTCCACCGCGCCGTGACCATCGACCGCATCCCCATCGAGGACGTGGTCCGCTCCATCTCCGCCAACCCGGCCCGCCTCCTCGGCGTGGACGACCGGGTCGGCTCGCTGGAGCCCGGCAAGGACGCCGACCTGGTCGTCCTCGACGCGGACTTCCGGCTCAAGGGCGTCATGCGCAAGGGCGAGTGGATCGTCCGGCCCGAGGCCGCGGCCGACTGAGGCTCCGCGCGGCGGCAACGTAACGAAGAGACGGCGGTTGGCCCCGGGGTCTGGGCCGACCGCCCCCTCTTTGGCATGATCGCCTGGGAAACCAGCACGGAAAGCGCGTTCCGGCAAGGAATCAGCGCTCAGCACGGATCGAAAGCGAAGGGGCGGCCGCGGTGATCCTCACGGTCACGCTGAACACGGCACTCGACCTGACGTACGGCGTCCCCGCCCTCGTACCGCACTCCAGCCATCGGGTCACCGATCTCTCCGAGCGCCCCGGCGGCAAGGGCCTCAACGTCGCCCGCGTCCTCACCGCCCTCGGCCACGACACCGTCGTCACCGGCTTCGCCGGCGGCGCCACCGGGGCCGTCCTGCGCGACCTGCTCGCCGCGCTGCCCCGGCAGAAGGGCGCCCTCACCGACGCGCTCGTCCCCGTCGCCGGCGACACCCGCCGCACCCTCGCGGTCGTCGACGCGGCCACCGGCGACACCACCCAGTTCAACGAACCCGGACCGCACGTCGGCGCCGACGAGTGGAACGCCTTCCTCGACGCGTACGCCGGCCTGCTGGAGACCGCCGACGCCGTCGCCCTGTGCGGCAGCCTCCCGCCCGGCATCCACGTCGGCGCGTACGGCGAACTCGTCCGGCTCGCCCGCACCGCCGGCGTCCCCGTCCTCCTGGACACCAGCGGCGAACCGCTGCGCCGGGGCATCGCCGCCCGCCCCGACCTGATCAAGCCGAACGCCGACGAGCTCGCCCAGCTCACCGGCTCCCGCGAGCCCCTGCGCGCCACCCGCGACGCCCGCCGCCGCGGCGCCCACGGCGTCATCGCCTCGCTCGGCCCGGACGGCATGCTCGCCGTCACCCCGGACGGCATCTGGCAGGCCTCGCCGCCCGCCGCCGTCAAGGGCAACCCGACCGGAGCGGGCGACTCGGCGGTGGCCGGCCTGATCTCCGGGCTCGTGGAGTCCCTGAGCTGGCCGGACCGGCTGCGCCGGGCGGTGGCACTGTCGACGGCGACCGTGCTGGCCCCCACCGCGGGCGACTTCGACCGCACGGCGTACGAGGAGCTGCTGCCGCGCGTGGCCGTCGAGGAACAAGGACCAGGAGCGGCCTGAGGGCCGCACCCGCAAGGGGACGGCCCGCACGCCGCCCCCGCCCCGCACCGGGCCCGCCCGCCGGACCCGGGGAAACAACAGAGGTCAGCAATGCCGCTCGTCAGCACCGGTGAACTCGTCTCCGCGGCCCAGGCCCGAGGGCGCGGGATCGCCGCCTTCAACGTCATCACGCTGGAACACGCGGAGGCCATCGCCACCGGCGCCGAACGCGCCGGCGCCCCCGCCATCCTCCAGATCTCCGAGAACGCCGTGAAGTTCCACGGCGGCCGGCTCACCGCCATCGCCGCCGCGGCCGCCGCCGTCGCCCGCACGTCCAACGCCCCGCTCGCCCTGCACCTCGACCACGTCGAGTCCGTGGACCTGCTCCACCGGGCCCACGACGAAGGCTTCGGCTCCGTCATGTTCGACGCCTCCAAGCTCACGTACGAGGACAACGTCCGGGCCACCGCCGAGGCCGTCGCCTGGGGTCACGAGCGCGGCATCTGGATCGAGGCCGAACTCGGCAAGGTCGGCGGCAAGGAGGGCGAGGCCCCGCTCGACGCCCACGCCCCCGGCGTCCGCACCGACCCGGACGAGGCCGCCGCGTACGTCGCCGCCACCGGTGTGGACGCCCTCGCCGTCGCCGTCGGCTCCTCGCACGCCATGACCGAGCGCACCGCCGCCCTCGACCACGCTCTGATCGGCCGGCTGCGCGACGCCGTCCCCGTCCCGCTCGTCCTGCACGGCTCCAGCGGTGTCCCGGACGAGGAGATCCGCCAGGCCGTCGCCGCCTCCGGCATGGTCAAGATCAACGTCGGCACCGCCCTGAACACCGCGTTCACCGGAGCCGTCCGCGCCCACCTCGCCGAAAACACCACGGGCGTCGACCCCCGCAAGTACATCGCCCCCGGCCGCGAGGCCATGGCCGCCACGGTGGCCGGCTTCCTCGCCCTGATGGGCTGAGCGCACCCGGGAAACGCACCGGCCCCCTCGCCCGTAGGCGAGGGGGCCGCAATGCGTGAGGCGCCGGTCAGCGGGTCTGGTGACCGGCCTTCAGCGACAGCTGGTCCAAATTGGCGTCGCACTGATCGCCCTCGTTGCACGAGATCTTCAGCGTGTTCGCGCCCTTGACGAGGTTGACGTAGGCGTACGTCGTCGTCCAGCCCTTCTCCAGATCGCCCTCGGGGGCCTTCGCGAAGTTGTTCATGTTGATGTCGCGCGGGTCCTCGGAGTTGACCGTCAGGGACGTCTTCGCGTCCTTGCCCGGCACGCCGTACGTCACGAACAGCGTGTACTCGCCGTCCTCCGGCACCTCCACCGACCAGGTCGCCGAACGGCCCACCTCGTTGAGGTTGATGTACTGCCCGTTCGCGCTCTTGGCGCCCTTCACGGAGTTGTCCAGCTGCGCCGTCCCGCCCAGCTGGAGCGAGGCCGCGTCCTGCTTCGGCAGCTCCACCGGGGGCGAGGAGGACGGAGACTTCTCCGGGGTCGGGGACTCCTCGACCTTCGAGCCGGGCCCCTCCGAGGACGTCGCCTCGGCCTTCTTGTCCTTGTCGCCGTCATCCGTCAGCAGCGCCGCGCCGATGCCGATGAGCACCACCGCGACCACCGCGACCGCGGCGATCAGCAGGCCCTTGGTGTTCGGACCGCCCCGGCCGGAACCGCCCGCACCGCCGCGCACACCCTGCTGCGGCACCTGCGAGGTGGCCGCGCCGCCGGGATACGTCTCCGGGGCGGCGTACTGCGGGCTGGGCTGACCGTACTGGCCGCCCTGCTGGCCCTGGGGCGCCTGCGGCGGGTACCCGTACGCCTGCTGCTGCGGCACCTGCTGCCCGTACTGGCGCTCGCCGACGGTCCGCACCTGGTTGTACGAGGTCCGGGGCACACCCGGCTGGGAGGCGGGTCCCGGGTAGCCGTAGCCGCCCTGTCCCGGCGGCTGCGCACCGGCCGCCTGCCCGTCCGCGTAGAGGTAGCCGAACGGATCGTCGTCCTCGGGTGTGCTCGCGCCGTTGTTCCCGGCCATCCCTGGGTCACTCCTCACCATGTCGCCGGCCGTCGCCGAATAGCGCCGGCCGTCGCCGACCGGCCGAGCCTACCTCGAATGGACGATGTCAAGAATTGACGCGGCCCCGGGCGGGAACCCGGACGGGGCCGCGCGGAGGAACGTCAGCCGGCCCTGCGGTGAACCTTCGACCGCGACCGCTTCTCGATGTACATCCGCTGGTCGGCGGAGCGCAGCACCTCTTCCGCGGTCATCCCGCACGCCGCCCAGCCGATCCCGAAACTCGCCCCGACCCGCACCGCGCGCCCATCCACCCGGATCGGCGGAATGATGGCGTTCCGCAGGCGAACGGCCAGGTCAGCCGCGTCCGCCGCGCCCAGCCCGTCCGCGAGGACGACGAATTCGTCACCCCCGAGCCGGGCGACGGTGTCCCCGTCCCGCACACACGTGGTGAGCCGGCGCGCCACCTCGATGAGAACCGCGTCACCCGTGTGGTGCCCGAAGCGGTCGTTGATCGACTTGAAGCCGTCCAGGTCGCAGAAGAGGACCGCCAGCCCCTTCGCCCCGTCGTCCCGCGATGTGTCCGGCGCCACGGCGTGCACATGGTGGTCGAACGGGTGGGCGCCCGGGTCCGGCAGGTAGTGCCCCCGGGTGTCGTCCCCGTACGCCGCGTCCAGCGCCTCCACGTCCGTGGTCGCCGCCGCGTCCGGCCGGGCGCACAGCCGGGCGCCGAGGCGGGCCCGCAGCTCCGCGCTGTTGGGCAGCCCGGTGAGCGCGTCGTGCGAGGCGCGGTGCGCGAGGTTCAGCTCGTGGCGCTTGCGCTCCTCGATGTCCTCGACGTGTGTCAGCAGGAACCGCGGCCCGTCCGCGGTGTCCGCGACGACGGAGTTGCGCAGCGACACCCACAGGTACGAGCCGTCCCGGCGGCCCAGGCGCAGCTCGGCCCGGCCGCCCTCGGCGGAGGTACGGAGCAGGGTGCCGATGTCCTCGGGGTGGACCAGGTCCGCGAAGGAGTAGCGGCGCAGCACCGAGGCGGGGCGGCCGAGCAGCCGGCACAGCGCGTCGTTGGTCCGCAGCAGCCGCCCCTGCTGGTCGCCGCCCAGCTCGGCGATGGCCATGCCGCTGGGGGCGTACTCGAAGGCCTGGCGGAAGGATTCCTCACTGGCCCGGAGCGCCTGCTGCTCGCGCTCGAGCCGGACCAGGGCCCGCTGCATGTTGGCCCGGAGCCTGGCGTTGCTGATCGCGATGGCGGACTGCGAGGCGTACATGTGGAGCGCCTCGCGGCCCCAGGCGCCCGGGCGGCGTCCGTTGCGCGGCCGGTCGACGGATATGACGCCCAGGAGGTCCGAGCCGCCGCCGGAGGCGTACATCGGGGCGTAGAGCCGGTCCTGCGGGTGCCACTCGTCCTCGAAGCGGGGCTCGGGGCCCTCGGTGTGCCACTGCGGTACGTCGTCGTCGAGGAGGACCCAGCCCTCGGTGTGCGGTATGAACCGCAGCCCGTCCCACGCCTGGCCCATGGCGAGCCGGCGCTCCCAGGACCCGCGGGAGCCGACCCGGCCGGTGATCAGGGCCTCGGCGGCGTGGTTCCCCGCCAAGGAGGCGACGACGAGATCGCCGTCGGGGCGGACGAGGTTGACGCAGGCGAGCTCGTACCCGAGGTTGGCGACGATCCCGTCGGCCACGGTCTGAAGGGTGTCGGCCAGGCTCCGTGCCGTGTTGAGGTCGGCGACGGCCTGGTGCAGCTGCCGCATCGTCGCGAGACGGACGTAGGGCTCCGACTCGGCGTCCATCGCTCGCACTCCCCGAGACCTCGACAGCACTCCAGAATTCATATCGACGTACGTGACGTACTTACTGCAGTGTCACGGCAACTGAATCACAGCGAGCTGTGCACCCGGTACACAGGGTCAACAAATATTGCACTCTGTGACTCAAGTCACAGCCGAGCCGGGTGTGATCGGAGCAGGTCAGCGCGCCGGTGGTCCTAGGACCCGGCTGGTCCCCTGGCCCGATGCGGGGGCGCGGGGCGCGCGGCTAGCGTTCTCGGTGTGTTGCAGACGAAGCCCCCCACACCACGTACCGAGCCCGTCCCCCATGCTGAGGGGGTGAGCAACGAAGAGTTCCGGGCCGCGCTGTCCCGGCTGGCGGCCGGCGTGGTTCTGGTCACGGCCCAGGAGCCGCCGCTCGACGAGGGCGGCCGCGGCGAGGACGTCGGGATGACCGCGACCGCCTTCATGTCGGTGTCCCTGGACCCGCCGCTGGTCATGGTGAGCCTGCGCAACGACTCCCGGATGGACGACCTGCTGGCGGAGCAGCCGCTGTGGGCGGTGTCCGTGCTGGCGGAGAGCCAGCGGCACATCGCCGGCCGGTTCGCCATGAAGGGCCGGATCAGCGACCGGCTGCTCTTCGAGGACATCCCGTACGTACGCGGCGAGGTCACCGGCGCCCCGCTGGCGGGCGGCGCGCTGGCGACGCTGGAGTGCCGCACGGAGCAGCGGGTGGTCGCGGGGGACCACACGCTGGTGATCGGCCGGGTGCTGAGCGCCCACGTCCCGAGCGGGGAGGGCGGGCCGCTGACGTACTTCCGGGGGAAGTACCGGCAGCTGGGCTGAGCGCCGGGACCGCTCTACCAGTCGCGGCCCGAGCGGCCCCGCTTGGTGTCGCCGCGCTGCTTCTTCTCCCGCAGCCGGCGTTCGTTGATGCCGCGGGGCACCTTCCGCTTCACGCGCGGCCTGGGCGGCGGCGCGGAGGCCTCCGCCAGCAGGGCCGCGAGGCGTACGGCGGCCGTCTCGCGGTTGCGCCACTGGGAGCGGTGCTCGGAGGAGCGGACCGCGAGCACGCCGTCGGTGAGCCGGCCGGCCAGCCGCTCCAGCGCGCGCTCCTTCCACACCTCGGGCAGCGCCTCGGTGGCCGCGAGGTCGAAGCGCAGCTCCACCTGGGAGTCGCTGGTGTTGACGTGCTGCCCGCCGGGCCCGGAGGACCGCGAGAAACGCCACATCAGCTCGGCCTCCGGCAGGGAGACCGAACCGCGGATGACATAGGGCCCGGACATGACACCCATGTTCCCCGCCCCACCAGGTGTTCGTCACTTCTTTTTGCCGTGCCCCGGCCCCTCTTCGGCAAAGAAAGTAAAGGCGGGCGGAACCTCCTGGTCCCCTGTCGGCGTTATGACCTGTGACGGTAGCTTCGTGACCGCGAAGCCCGCACCCGACAGATGAAAGGGACTTCCCATGGCAGTAAGCCTGTCCAAGGGCGGCAACGTCTCCCTCACCAAGGAGGCCCCCGGCCTCACCGCCGTCACGGTCGGCCTCGGCTGGGACGTCCGTACCACCACCGGCACCGACTTCGACCTCGACGCCTCGGCGATCGCGGTCAACGCGGGCGGCAAGGTCTACTCCGACGGCCACTTCGTCTTCTTCAACAACAAGGCGACGCCGGACCAGACCATCGTGCACACCGGTGACAACCTCACGGGTGCGGGCGAGGGCGACGACGAGCAGATCAACGTCAACCTGGCGGGTCTGCCGGCCGACGTCGACAAGATCGTCTTCCCGGTCTCGATCTACGACGCCGAGACCCGCAGCCAGAACTTCGGCCAGGTGCGGAACGCCTACATCCGCATCCTCAACCAGGCCGGCGGCGCCGAGATCGCCCGCTACGACCTGAGCGAGGACGCCGCCACCGAGACCGCCATGGTCTTCGGCGAGCTGTACCGCAACGGCGCCGACTGGAAGTTCCGCGCCGTGGGCCAGGGCTACGCCTCCGGCCTGCGCGGCATCGCCCAGGACTTCGGCGTCACCCTCTGACGCCCAGCAAGCCCTTACGAGGAGCCCCCGGCCGAACGTCCTGCGGCCGGGGGCTCCCGTATGTCCGCACACCCGGTCAAGGCCGGTCGGAGCCCGCCGGATAGCGGACATGACAGAGCCTCAGTCGGACAAGAACTGGTCAAGGAAATGTGAGGTAATTGTTCGTACACCGTCAATGACGGTCATCCAGTGGCAAGCTCCCCGCTCGTAACCCCCCACGGAACGAGCAACGGAGTTTGTATGACCCCCCACATGAACACCCGTCGCGCCGCAGCCCTGGCCGCCGTGGCCGCGATGGTCGTCGTCGGAGTGCAGACCGGTGCGGCGAACGCCCGCCCCGTCGCCACCGACGGCTCCCCCTCCGTCTCCGCCGCCACCCCGGCGTTCAGCAGCGCCTCCGCCCGTACCGCCGCCATCAAGTCCGCCCAGGCGGACACCTCCTCGACCGCCGACGCGCTCAAGCTCGGCGGCAAGGAGAAGCTGATCGCCCGTGACGTGATCAAGGACGCGAACGGCACCGTCCACACCCGCTACGAGCGCACCTACGACGGCCTGCCCGTCCTCGGCGGCGACCTCGTCACGCACACCGCCGCCAACGGCAAGCTCAAGAGCGTCACCAAGGCGACCGGCGCCCGCATATCCGTGCCGTCCACCACGCCGAAGATCAAGACCGCGGCGAGCGCCCGCAAGGTGATCTGGGCCGGCGGCTCCACTCCCGTCCTCGCCCTGGAATCCGTGAAGACCGGCGTCCAGAAGGACGGCACCCCCAGCCGCAAGCGCGTCATCACCGACGCCACCACCGGCAAGGTCCTGCAGAGCTACGAGGAGATCGAGACCGCCGGCGTCGGCAACAGCCAGTACAGCGGCAAGGTCGACCTCACCACCACCGCGTCCGGCTCCGGCTTCGAGCTGACCGACGGCGACCGCGGCGGCCACAAGACGTACGACCTCAACCAGGGCGAGAGCGGCACCGGCGACCTCGTCACGGACGACGACGACACCTGGGGCGACGGCACCGGCAACGACCGCCAGACCGCCGCCGTCGACGCCCACTACGGCGCCGCGAAGACCTGGGACTTCTACAAGTCCGCCTTCGGCCGCGACGGCATCGCGGGCGACGGCAGGGCCGCGTACTCCCGGGTCCACTACGGCGACGCGTACGTCAACGCCTTCTGGGACGACAGCTGCTTCTGCATGACGTACGGCGACGGCGAGGACAACAAGAGCGCCCTCACCGCCCTGGACGTCGCCGGCCACGAGATGAGCCACGGCCTCACCTCGTCCACCGCCAACCTGAACTACTCCGGCGAGTCCGGCGGGCTCAACGAGGCCACCAGCGACATCCTCGGCACCTCCGTCGAGTTCTTCGCCGACAACTCCACCGACGTCGGCGACTACCTCATCGGCGAGAAGATCGACATCAACGGCGACGGCAGCCCGCTGCGCTACATGGACAAGCCCAGCAAGGACGGCGGCTCGGCCGACTCCTGGGACAGCGGCGTCGGCGACCTCGACGTCCACTACTCCTCGGGCGTCGCCAACCACTTCTTCTACCTGCTGTCCGAGGGCAGCGGCGCGAAGACCATCAACGGCGTCGACTACGACTCCCCGACCTCCGACGGCTCCACCGTCACCGGCATCGGCCGGGACAAGGCCGTCCAGATCTGGTACAAGGCCCTGTCCGAGTACATGACCTCCACCACCGACTACGCGGACGCCCGCACCGCCACCGAGAAGGCGGCGACCGACCTCTACGGCGCCGACAGCGCCGAGCTCAAGGCCGTCGACGCGGCCTGGAGCGGCGTCAACGTGAAGTAACCCCTCCGCGAGGAGCGAGAACCAGGAGCCGGTCAGCCGTCCGCGGCGGGCCGGCTCCTGCCGTACAGCCACGCCTTCCACAGGTCCGACAGATCCTGGCCCGTCTCCTCCTCCACGTACGCCGTGAAGTCGGCCGTCGACGCGTTGCGGTGCCGGTACTTCTTCGTCCAGCCCTTCAGCAGCGCGAAGAACTCCTCGTCGTCGTCCACCGCCTCACGGATCTTGTGGATGACCATCGCCCCGCGTCCGTACACCGGTTCGTCCGAGATCTCCGCGGCCGACGGCGGATCGGCGGGCGGGAACGCCCAGTTGTCCTCGTCCTCGTAGGCGCCCTCGAACGACTCCTCGGCCGGGGTGTCCTCCTTCTCCTCCCCCCACAGCCATCCCGCGTACGTCGCCAGGCCCTCGTTCAGCCACATGTCGCGCCAGCTCTCCGGCGTGACCGAGTCGCCGAACCACTGGTGCGCCATCTCGTGGACGAGCGTTCCGAGGTCCGGCGGGCCGGGGAAGACCGGCCGGTTCTGGGTCTCCAGCGCGTACCCGGCGTCGTCCTCGCGCTCCACGATCGCGCCCGTCGCGGAGAACGGATACGGACCGAAGTGCTCCGCCTCCCACGCCACGACCTCGGGGATCCGGGCGACCGTCCGCGCGCTCGCCTTCGCCACCTCGGGGTCCACCGCCGTGAACACCGTGATGCCACCGGCCGTCGTGGACGTCTTCGTCCCGAACTCCCCGATGGCCAGGGTCGCGAGGTAGCTCGCCATCGGCTCGGCGGTGTGCCAGCGGAAGGTGGTGCGGCCCCTCTCGGTGACCGGCTGACCCGCCATCACGCCGTTGGAAACCGCCGTGAGCCCCTTCGGGACGGTGACCGTCAGGTCGTACGCGGCCTTGTCGCTCGGGTGGTGGTTGCCCGGGAACCAGGCCATCGACCCGGTCGGCTCCCCCAGGGCCAGCGCCCCGTCGTCCGTCGGCAGCCAGCCCTCCTCGGACTCGTCCGGGTCCGTGATGGTCTTCGGCGATCCGGAGTAGTGGACGACCGTACGGAACGTCTCGCCCTTGCGCAGCCGGTCCTCGACCTTCGCATCCGTACGCAGCGTCAACTCGTCGCCCGCCCGGTTCACGGCGGCCGGACGCCCCTCCACGGTCGCCGAGTCCACCGTCAGCCCGGCCAGGTCCAGATTGAACGAGCTGAGATCCTGCGTGGCCCGCGCGGTGATCTCGGCGGTCCCGCGCAGCGTCTGCTCGTCCGGGTCGACGTCGAGCGTGAGGGCGTAGTGCGTGACGTCGTAGCCGCCGTTGCCCAGCTTCGGGAAGTACGGGTCGCGCACGCCGGCCGCCCCCGGCTTGCCCTCCACCCCGCCTGTGCAGGCGGGCGCGAGAAGCGCGAGGGCGAGCAGCGGGAGGGTGGCGCGGGCCGCCCTGGGGGCCCTGCGACGTGCGGGGGTTCGGTGATCCACACCGATGATCCTATGTGCGGAATGTCGCAATCCGGAGGTACGTGGGCTCCGGCGGCGGTCGTTCGGCGCGCGGGCTCCGGGCGGCGACCGTCGCACAGCGTCCGGGCTCCGGGCAGCCTTCGCTCAGCGTCCGGGCTCCGGGCAGCCTTCGCTCAGCGTCCGGGCTCCGGGCGGGGGGCGCTCACCGCGCGCCTCCCTCGCCCGTCGCCGCCCGCAGCAGGCCCGCGATCCGGTCGAACCCGCGCCGCTCCGCGTGCTCCAGCGCCGTCACCCCGTCGCCGTCCGCGAGACCCGGCGTCGCGCCCGCCGTGAGCAGCAGCTCCACGATCTCCTGGTGCGGCCGGCCGCCGTCACCGAGGATCACCGCCTCCAGCAGGGCGGTCCAGCCCAGCCGGTTGACGTGGTCCACGTCGATGTCGGTGGCCCGCAGCAGCTCCCGTACGTACGCCACGTGTCCGCGCTCGCTCGCCGGGATCAGCGCGATCCCGCCGAACCGGTTGCGCAGCTTCAGGTCCGGCCCGGCCGGCAGCAGGACGTGCAGCATCTCCACGCTGCCCGTGACACCGGTGGCCAGCCAGGGGCTCTCCTCGCGCCGGTCCTGCGCGTCCGGGTCCGCGCCCGCCGCGACGAGCAGCCGGGCGGCCCCGACGTGGTCACCGTGGACGGCCAGGAGCAGCGGGGTGCGCAGCTCCTCGTCGCGGGCGTCGACCCGGGCGCCGCCCTCGACCGCGGTCCGCACTCCGTCGGTGTCGCCGGTGCGCGCGGCGTCGAGCAGCTGGTGATCGAGGGCGTTCATGTCCGTCTCCCGGGGTTCGGTCGCGTACGTACTGCTCGGGTCGCGTACGTACTACTTGGCGAGGGCGGCGACGCCGGCCTGCGCGAACTTCTCGTCCAGGTCGCCGCTCGGGGCGCCCGCGACGCCGATGCCCGCCACCGGAGCACCCTTGACCTGCACCGGGGCGCCGCCCGCGAGGAACAGCGTGCCAGGGATGTCCTTCAGGTTCGGGGCCTGGGCGAGGCGCTTGGCCAGCTCGGAGGTCGGGGCGTTCCAGGACACGGCGGTGTACGCCTTCTTCTCGGCCGACTCGTACGCCTGCGGGCCCGAGCCGTCGCCGCGCAGGGTCAGGATCGTGTTGCCGTTGCGGTCGACGACCGAGACGGCGACGCGCTGGTTCTCCTTCTTCGCCGCGTCCAGGGCGGCCTTCGCGGCCTTCGTCGCGGCGTCGAGGGTCAGGTGCGTGGTCTGCTGGAGGTTGCGGTTCGCGGTGTCGGCCTTGACGGTGGTGGCGGCCGGGGTGGAGGCGTTCGCGGACATCGCGCCGAAGGTGCCGGCCCCGAGGGCGGCGGCGACGACGGTACCGGTCAGGACACGGGTGCGCAGCGACATCTTCTTCATCAGGGGCTCCTCAGCGGGGGAAGGTCGGAGGCGGGTCGTTCCCGCGTCCTGTCATCCATCCTTGGCCCGGAACCGGGTCCGGACGGTCGTCGTACCGGCTCGTCCCCGCGCACGGGACGGCTGACGTCCCCATCGGCCGATCGGTTGATGCGCGGGCGTCCGTCCGGGGTGACGATGGAATGTCCACGCAGGTCAGCGGGGTCCCTTCGGGACCGGAGGGGGCTTTCACGGTCCGGAGAGCAGGGGTACGAGGTGGAGCAGCGGTACGAGGACGGGCTACGGCCCGCGCCGGAGCGGGACGCCGACGACGGGGGCACCCGCTCCCTGGCCCTCCTCATGCACGCCGCGTTCTTCCTGCTGCTCGGCGCCTCGCTCGCCCGGTTCCTGCTGCGGCACCCCGGGGAGGCCCGCACCCCGTGGATCATCGGGCTGTCCGTCGCGCTGGCCGCCCTCTACGTCCTCGGGCCGGTCCTCGGCTCCCGGCCGACGCCCCGCAGCCTCCTCTGGCTCGGAGTGCTCGTCGCCGTGTGGATGGTGGTGGTCGTCCTCGCGCCCAGCTTCGCGTGGTGCGCGGTGCCGCTCTTCTACACCGGGCTGCGCATCCTGCCGCCCCGCGCCGCGTACGCCCTCGTCGCCCTGCTCACCCTGTTCGTCGTCGCCGCGCAGCTCCGACTCGCCCAGGGCTTCGACCCGAACCTCGTCCTCGCCCCGCCCGCCGTCGCCGCCGTCGCCACCGCCGTGTTCGTCCACATGCGGCGCCAGGCCGCACGGCAGAGCCGGCTCATCGACGACCTGCTGCGCACCCGCCGCGAACTCGCCGCCACCGAGCGCCGCGAGGGCACCCTCGCCGAACGCCAGCGGCTGTCCATGGAGATCCACGACAGTCTCGCCCAGGGCCTGTCCAGCCAGCAGATGCTCCTCCAGGCCGCCGACCGCACCTGGGACGCCGACCCCGCCGCCGCCCGGCGCCACATCCGTACCGCCGAAGGCATCGCCGAACGCAACCTCGCCGAAGCCCGCCGCTTCGTCCACGACCTGGCCCCCGCCGACCTCGCCGAGGGCGGCGGCCTCGACGCGGCGCTCCACGCCCTCGCCGCCCGCGAGACCGCCGCCGCGCAGGGCAGGCTCACCGTCCGCTGCCACATCGAGGGCGCACCGCACACCGTCCTGCCCGACCGGACCCAGTCCGCCCTGCTCCGCATCGCCCAGGGCGCCCTCGCCAACGTCACCGAGCACGCCGGCGCCACCGAGGCGGCTCTCACCCTGACCCACCTCGACGACCGCACCGTCCTCGACATCGCCGACAACGGGCACGGCTTCACGCCCACCGCCGCCGCGGGCGCCCCCGCCGGGGTCCGCGGCCACGGCCTGCCCGCCATGCGCGCCCGGCTCCACCAGCTCGGCGGCACCCTGACCATCGAATCCGCCCCAGGCGAGGGCACGGTCGTCACCGCCACCGTGCCCGTCGCCCCCACCCACCGGGACCCCGCATGACCGCCGACCGCGCCGCCCACCGCATCCGCGTCCTGCTCTGCGACGACCACGCCGTCGTACGCGCCGGACTCCTCGCCCTCCTCGGCAGCGAGCCCGACATCGAGGTCGTCGGCGAGGCCGGCAGCGGTGAGGAGGCCGTCGCCCTCGCCACCCGGCTCACCCCCGACGTCGTCCTGATGGACCTCCAGCTCGGCACCGGCATCGACGGCGTCGAAGCCACCCGCCGCATCGCGGCCGGCCCCGGCACCCACGTCCTCGTCCTCACCACGTACGACACCGACGCCGACATCACCCGCGCCATCGAGGCCGGCGCCACCGGCTACCTGCTCAAGGCCGAACGCCCCGAGGAGCTCTTCGCCGCGATCCGCTCCGCCGCCCAGGGCCGTACCACGCTCTCCCCGCCCGTCGCCAGCCGCGTCATGGCCCGCATGCGCGCGCCCCGCCCCACCCTCACCGACCGCGAACGCGACATCCTCGGCCAGCTCTCCCAGGGCCTCGGCAACCGCGACATCGCCCGCGCCCTGTTCATCAGCGAGGCCACGGTCAAGACCCACCTCGGCCGCATCTACGACAAGCTCGGCGTGGACACCCGCGCCGGAGCCGTCGCCGTCGCCAAGGAGCAGCGCCTGCTGCCGTAACGGGCGACGCGCCGGGCATGACACCATCGAACCGTGCTCGACATCGGCTACTCCCTCTCCCGCCGCTTCCCGGACCCTCCGCAGACCGACTACCGCCGCGCGGACGTCCGCGCGCTGCGGCACGACCTGTTCTCCGGGGACGTCTACCTCGCGGACACCAAGGCGGACCGCGAAGTGTCCACAGCCTGGGGATGGGTGCCCGTGCTCGACTTCGCCTGGGCGCTGTGCGACATCGTCGAGCAGCTGGACCAGGACCCGCGCGGCAGCCGCTCGCACCGCCGCCAGCAGGCCGAACTCGACTTCACCGAGTCCACCGACCGCATGCTCTTCGAGCGCCGCTTCGGCTGGGTGGACATCGAGGCCGACTGGATGGACCCCGAGGAACCGCCCCTCACCTTCAGCCACTCGCTGCTGCGCCGCGAGGCCCGCGACTTCCTGCACGACCTGATCGCCGACCTCGCCGACATGCACGAGGGCCTGGCCGACAACCCCGCGGTCTGGAGCCTCCAGTCCCGCTTCCCCCGCCTCTGAAGAGCGCGTCTACGCCTCCACCCGCACCCCGATCTGCGCGGCGAACGCCGGAGCCAGCTCCATCAGCTGCACCGGACTGATCACCGCACCCGCCAGCCGCTCCACACCCCGCGCGATGTCCAGCTCCGCGGTCCCCCGCAGATCCACGTCCTCCATCCGCACCGCGCTGAAGTCCGCCCGCTTCAACACGCAGTCGCGGAACTCGACCCGCTTCAGCCGCGCACTCCCGAAATCCGGCTCCGCCAGCACACAGCCCTCGAAGACGACATCCGTCAGCCGGGCCTCCCGCAGATTCAGGTAGTCGATCTTCCCGCCCCGCACCAGCACCCGCTCCAGCACGGCACCGTGCAACTGCACCCCGCCCAGCCGCGCGTCCACCACCTCGACATCCCGCAGCGACGCCTCCGCGAGATCGGTGCCCACGCCCCGTACGCCCGTCAGCACCGAGTCGATGAACCGCGCCCGCATCAGCTCCGCCCGGTCCAGGGCGCACCCCTCCAGCGCGCAGTCCATGAACCGCGCACCCCGCCCCGACGCGTCCGCCAGATCGACGGACGCCCCGAACCTCACCCCGTCGTAATCCCCGTCCGCCTCCAGCCCACCGCCCTCGAACCCGACCAGCGGCGGCAGCCGCACCTCCGGCCGCCGCGCCGCCGCCACACCGCTCTTCCGACCACCACCGCGCACCATGACCCCATCGTGACGCACGCCACTGACAACGCCCGCGGGGACCGCGCGCGATCAGGCCCGGCCCAGCTCAGCCAGCGCCCCGTCCGTCAGCCGGTACACCGTCCACTCGTCCTGCGGACGCGCGCCCAGCGACTCGTAGAAGGCGATCGACGGGGCGTTCCAGTTCAGCACCGACCACTCCAGGCGCTCGTAACCCCGCTCCACACAGATCCGCGCCAGCTCCGTCAGCAGCGCCTTGCCGTGCCCGCCGCCCCGCCGGTCGGGGCGTACGTACAGGTCCTCCAGGTAGATCCCGTGCACCCCGCGCCACGTCGAGAAGTTCAGGAACCACAGCGCGAAGCCGACGGCCTCGCCGGTCTCGTCCGACTCCGCGATGTGCGCGAACGCGGCCGGCCGCTCGCCGAACAGGGCGTCCCGCAACTGCTCCTCGGTCGCACGCACCTCGTGGAGCGCCTTCTCGTAATCGGCCAGCTCGCACACCATGGCGTGGATGACGGGGACATCGGCGGGGGTAGCGGTACGAATCATGGGGGCAGCGTAAACAGCGCCCCGCCGCCCCCTACCCCCGGCCCAGCAGCGCCCGCGCGATCTCCGCCTGCTCCGGCCCCAGCCGCCGCGCCCCGCCCTCCACCGACCAGCACGCGTTCTGGAGCACCCGCCCCAGCGTCCACGCCACCGCCCGCCCCCGGTCCAGGCCCAGCACCCCGGTCAGCACATCGAACCGCGCCCCCACCGCGTCCGCGTCGAACCGGTTCACCAGAGCGGGCAGCAGCTCGAACCCCGGGTCCCCCACCAGCGGCTTCGGATCGATGGCCACCCACCGGCCACCGCCCTCCACCGCCAGCACGTTCCCGAAGTGCAGGTCCCAGTGCAGCAACCGGTCCCCCGGCTCCCCCGCCACCTCACGCACCGCCGCCGCACAGTCCCGTACGAGCCCCCGCTCCCCCTCGTCCGCCAGCGCCGCCACAACGTCCGGCGCACCGGCCAGCATCCGCGCGGCCGCCTCCCCCAGGCCCCGCAACCCGGCGTCCGGCCCCGGCCGCACCGCCGTCAGCCCGGCCAGCAGCTCCCCGGTCACCCGCACCGCCGCACCCGCGTCCGCCACGCCCTCCAGCGAACGGCCCGCGTCCAGTCGCTCCAGCAGCATCGTCCCGGTCGCCGGATCGTGCTCCAGCAACCGCACCGCCCCCGCTCCCGCCTCGCCCCAGCACCGCAGCGCGACCGGTTCGCCCGCCGTCTCCTCGTCCACCGGCTGCAACTTCAGCACCGCCGGGCACCCGTCCCCCACCCGCACCACCGGCAGCACCAGCGCGCACACCCCGTACATCGCCGCGCCGTCCCGCCGCAGCCCCCACCGCTCCAGGAACTCCGCCGCCAGCCCCGGCAACGCGGCCACGAACGCCCGCCCCGCCTCCCCGTTGTATGCGGACTGAGTAGCGATGAGCGCATCCGGAATGTCGATCACGCCACCGATCGTAGGAGCGTGCGTCAATCGGGCCATGCCCACCGGCCACCCCGCCCCGCCCGCACGGCCCCGCCCCACCCCCGCCACGTGGCTCCGCGCCACCGGCTCCTGGATCCGCAGCGCACCCGGCACCCACCTCTGGCTGACCGCCCTCTTCGTGACCACGGTCATCGTCCACCAGATGTCACCGGCCTTCGAGGAGGAGTTCCTCCGCCAGCGCTCCACCAACATCCACGAGCTGTCCCAGAACCCGGTGCGCGTCCTGATCAGCAGCGCCTTCTGGATCGACGGCGGCCAGTGGCTCCCCTACGCGGTCCTCTACACCGTCTTCCACGCCCCCGCCGAGCGCCGCCTCGGCACCCCGCGCTGGCTCGCCGTCGCCGCCACCGCCCACGTACTCGCCACCCTCGTCAGCGAGTCCGTCCTCGCCTGGGCCATCAACCACGGCCACGCGCCGCAGTCCGCCGTCAACACCCTCGACGTGGGCGTCAGCTACGCCCTCGCCGGCGTGGTCGCGGTCCTCACCTACTACGTCCCCCGCCCCTGGCGCCCCGCCTACCTCTTCGCGGTCCTGGTGATCTACACGGTCCCCCTGGTCACCAACCCGACCTTCACCGACATCGGCCACCTCACGGCGGCCCTGATCGGCCTGGGGTGCTACCCGCTGACGCGGCGCGGGGCACAGGCACGCGAGGCATGAAAAAACCAGGCCGGCGGAGCGCCGGCCTGGTGGGTGGAGCCCCCTGTCGGATTCGAACCGACGACCTACGCATTACAAGTGCGTTGCTCTGGCCAGCTGAGCTAAGGAGGCGTGCCGGAGCAGTCTAACCAACCCGGCACCCCGCACCGTGCAGAAATTTCACAGCCGGTGAACTACTGACAGATCCGAAACCGCCAGGTAGCGTCCTTGCAGGTTCACTCGCATGGACCAGACCACTCCCTTACCACGGATCGTCCGGCACGTACCTGCCGGTGGAGGAGAAGCATCAGCATGGCCAGTGTCACGTTCGACAAGGCGTCCCGCGTCTACCCCGGCTCCACGAAGCCCGCGGTCGACCAGCTCGAGATCGACATCGCGGACGGCGAGTTCCTCGTCCTCGTCGGTCCCTCCGGTTGCGGCAAGTCCACCTCGCTCCGCATGCTCGCGGGTCTCGAGGACGTCAACGGCGGTGCGATCCGCATCGGCGACCGCGACGTCACGCACCTGCCGCCGAAGGACCGGGACATCGCCATGGTGTTCCAGAACTACGCGCTCTACCCGCACATGACCGTCGCGGACAACATGGGCTTCGCGCTCAAGATCGCCGGTGTGAACAAGACCGACATCCGGGCGAAGGTCGAAGAGGCCGCCAAGATGCTGGACCTCACCGACTACCTGGACCGCAAGCCGAAGGCGCTCTCCGGTGGTCAGCGCCAGCGTGTGGCGATGGGCCGCGCGATCGTGCGTGAGCCGCAGGTGTTCCTCATGGACGAGCCGCTCTCGAACCTCGACGCCAAGCTCCGTGTCTCCACCCGTACGCAGATCGCCTCGCTCCAGCGCCGCCTGGGCATCACGACCGTGTACGTCACCCACGACCAGGTCGAGGCCCTCACCATGGGCGACCGCGTCGCGGTCCTCAAGGACGGTCTGCTCCAGCAGGTCGACTCGCCGCGCAACATGTACGACCGCCCGGCGAACCTGTTCGTGGCCGGCTTCATCGGCTCCCCGGCGATGAACCTCGTCGAGGTCCCGATCACCGACGGCGGCGTGAAGTTCGGCAACAGCGTCGTCCCGGTCTCCCGCGAGGCGCTGACCGCCGCCGCGAACCGCGGCGACACGACCGTCACGGTCGGCATCCGCCCCGAGCACTTCGACATCGTCGAGCACGGCGGCGCCGCCGCGAAGACCCTCACCAAGGACTCCTCCGAGGCCCCGGCCGGTCTGGCCGTCTCGGTCAACGTGGTCGAGGAGCTCGGCGCCGACGGCTTCGTCTACGGTGGCGCCGAGGTCGGTGGCGAGCACAAGGACCTGGTCGTCCGCGTCGGCGGCCGCGCCGTCCCGGAGAAGGGCACCAAGCTGCACGTCGTGCCCCGCCCGGACGAGCTGCACGTCTTCGCCACGTCGACCGGTGAGCGCCTCACCGACTGACGTCGCACACGCTGTACGGTGGCCCCGCACGATCTTCGTGCGGGGCCACCGCGTTGTGCGGGGGTTTGAAACGGCGGAGGCGAATTCCCCGGCACAACGGTCATTTCGCTCCGGTTCGTCAACACGCGATTCGAAAAGCACTCTCGAACCATCCCCCGCGAGAGTGACGTAATGTCGCCACGCCATCACCGGCCGCTACGCTCGCTGCGTGACCCACACCGTGCGCCGTATCGGCCGAACTCTCGCTTTCGTACTGCCCGTCGTCATGGTCCTGTCCGGGACCCTCGCGGTGACCGCCGTGCCGTGGGCAGCCGGCGACTCCGACTCGCAGCTGCTCGCCGCGTCGGCCCGCTCCGTCCCCGACGCCAAGGGCGCCGCCAAGGAGGCCAAGGTGCGCGCGCCCGAGGACGTCCTGCGCGACCGGCTCCTCCAGGACCTCCGCGCGAAGGACCCCGGCGTCGCCCTGACGGAGCTCCAGCGCGCCGTCGAGGGGCGCCCGTCGCTCGCCAAGCACTGCATGTCCATCGCGAAGACCCTGGGCAAGGCCGCCGTCGACAAGTACGGCCCGACGCGCGCGCACCGCTTCTCGCGCCCCGTCTGCGACACCTCGTTCGCCTCGGGCGTCGCCCAGTTCAGCTGACCGACGCGACACCCTCCGCTGCCGGGCACGGCTTATCGTGCCTGGCATGCATACGTTTCCGACGCAGGCCGTGATCCTGGCGGGTGGCCAGGGGTCACGGCTGCGCCCGTATACCGATGACCGCCCCAAGCCGATGGTCGAGATCCCGGGCACCGGGACTCCGATCATCGGCCATCAGCTTTCCTGGCTGGCCGCCGAGGGCGTCACGGACGCCGTGGTCTCGTGCGGGCATCTGGCCGAGGTCCTCCAGGAGTGGCTGGCCGACGCCGTGCTGCCGCTGCGCGTGACGACGGTGGTGGAGTCAGAGCCCCTGGGACGCGGGGGCGGGCTGAAGTACGCGGCGGAGCGGCTGCCTGCGCCCGACGAGCCGTGGTACGCGACCAACGGGGACATCTGGACGCGCTTCTCGCTGCGGGAGATGGCGGCGTTCCACGCGGAGCGCGACGCGACAGCGACCCTCGCGCTGGCCCGCCCCCGGATCCCGTGGGGCGCCGTGGAGACGGACGCGTTCGGCCACATCACGGACTTCATCGAGGCGCCGCCGTCGCCGTATCTGATCAACGCGGGCGTGTACGTGTTCTCCCCCGCCTTCACGGGGCTGCTGCCCGACCGGGGCGACCACGAGCGTACGACGTTCCCCCGGCTGGCCCGCGAGCGCCGGCTGGCGGGCTATCCGCTGCCGCACGGAGCGTACTGGCGGGCCATCGACACGGCGAAGGACCTGACGGAGGCCGCCAAGGAGCTGGACGGCCGGTAGGGCGTACGAGAAGGGGCGGGCCCGGAAGGAACAACCTCCGGGCCCGCCCCTTTTCCGTGGGCGCCCCCGGTCAGCCGAGGAGGCCGCCGATCGGGTTGCGGCCGGAGCCGCTGTCGTCGCCGCCGGAGGTGGACCCGGGGTCGGGTTCGGAGCCGCCGGTGGTGGAGCCGCCGCCGGTGCCGGTGGACCCGGAGGAGCTGGGGCCGGAGCTGGTGGCGGGGGGCTGCTGGGGGGTCGTCTGCTGCGGGGGCTGCTGGCCGGTGCCCTGGGTCTGGCTGGGCCGGCCGGTGCTCGCGCCCGCCGACTGGCCCGTCTCGCGGACGCTGTCCGACGAGGGGGTGGAGGCGTTGGCGGACGGGGTGCGCGGGGCGGTGCTGTGCGACGGCGTGGGGCGGTCGCCGGTGGGCGTCTTGGAGGCCTTGCCGCCACGGGACTTGTCGGGGAGCGGGGAGCCGGGGAGCTGGTTGGTGGGGACGCCGTTGGGGCCGGGAACGGTGACGACCCCGGAGGAGCGGACGGCGCCGCCGAGGACGGAGCCGATGAGCAGGGTCAGGCCGACGACGACGCTCGCGACGACGGCACCGCGGCGCAGGACGCGGCGGCGCAGGTCCCAGATCTCGGAGCGCGGGCCGAGCTTGCGCCAGGCCTCCCCGGCGAGCCGTCCGTCGATGGAGTAGACGGGGGCGCCCGCGATGATCAGAGGGCTCCAGGCGGCCAGGTAGATGATGTCGGGCGCGTCGTAGGCGGCGACAGTGCGCCAGCTGACGGTGACCAGGAGGGCGGCGGACAGCAGGGCGCCGACGCTGGCGGCGACGCGCTGCCAGAGCCCGAGGACGGTGAGGACACCGACGACGACCTGGAGGAAGGCGATCGAGAGTCCGGCACCGACCGGGTGCGAGAGCGCGAACTCGCGCAGCGGCTCGGCCAGCGCCCACGGGTGCAGCGAGTTGAGCCACTTGACCATGGAGCCGCGCTCGCCGCCGTCGAAGTAGACGGGGTCGCAGAGCTTGCCCATGCCGGCGTAGATGGAGATGAAGCCGAGGAAGACCCGCATCGGCAGGAGTACGACGCCGAGGTTCATGCGGCGGCCCGGGTAGTACGCGTGGCGCACGTCGTCCGCGCTGTCCCGGCGGCGGCCGCGGATGTCGCTGTCCTCGTCGGTGAGGTCGACGCCGGGCCCGTCGGCGTACGCGTCCCGCTGGTCGTAGCGGTCCGCGTCGTACGGGCCGGGCTCCACCGGGTCGTAGGCGCCGACGGCCCGGCGCATGGGGGGCAGCAGGGGGCCGCCGCCGGAGCGGGGCGCGCCGATGACGGGGGTGGGCTGGGTCTCTTCGAGGGGGAGCTCGTCGAGGCGCGGGATGACCTGGGTACCGGCGCCGCCGCGTCCGTGGTCGAACTCGTAGGAGGCGTACGGCTCGTAGGGGTCGTACGCGGTGTCGGGGCGGCCGGCGGTGGAGTTGCGTACGGCCTGGAGGAGTCCGGTGGCGCCGGGGTCGCCGGGCGCGGACTTGCCGCTCCAGACGACGGGCGCGCGCCTGCCGCGTCCGGCTCCGGCGGCGCTCATGGCGGGGATCCTGGGCGCGCCGGCGGGGGTCACACCGCGCAGCCGTGCGCGCTGGCCGGGGGCGAGCTGCACCCGGAAGCTGGCGTGGTTGACGATGACCTGCGCAGGGTCGCAGTCCACCTTGGTCATGCTCAGGGCGGGTAGTTCGTCGAACCGAGGCGTTCTGGTGTCCACACTCATCTAACCGAGTGATGTGTGATTAGGACACTGCCTCGACCGTGTCGAAGTGTCCGAGACCCGTCAATAGGTGGTGGGGGGTCACGCGGGGGCGCGCGCACGTGCGTTCGCGCCCCCGAGCGGCCCGGCGGGGCCCGGTGGATCAGGCGCGGCGGCGGGCGACCTCGTACATGACGATGCCGGCCGCGACACCGGCGTTGAGGGACTCGGCGCCGCCGGGCATGTTGATGCGGACGCGGTAGTCGCAGGTCTCGCCGACGAGGCGGCCGAGGCCCTTGCCCTCGCTGCCGATGACGATGACGACGGGTCCGGCGAGCGCTTCGAGGTCCTCGACGGTGTGCTCGCCGTCGGCGGCGAGGCCGACGACCGCGATGCCCTCCTTCTTGAAGGCTTCGAGGGAGCGGGTGAGGTTGGTGACCTTGGAGACCGGCGTCCGGGCGGCGGTGCCGGCGGAGGACTTCCAGGCCCCGGCGGTCATGCCGGCCGCGCGGCGCTCGGGGACGACCACGCCGTGGCCGCCGAAGGCGGAGACGGAGCGGACGATCGCGCCGAGGTTGCGGGGGTCGGTGACGCCGTCGAGGGCGACGATGAGCGGGTCCTCGCCGTTGTCGTAGGCGGCTTCGACGAGGTCCTGCGGGTCGGCGTACTCGTAGGGCGGGACCTGGAGGACGAGGCCCTGGTGGTTGAGTCCGCCGGTCATGCGGTCGAGCTCGGGGCGGGGGGCTTCCATCAGGTTGATGTTGCCGCGCTCGCCGGCGAGCTGGAGGGCCTCGCGGACGCGCTCGTCGTTGTCGATGTACTGCTGGACGTAGAGCGTGGTGGCGGGCACGCCGTCGCGCAGGGCCTCGAAGACCGGGTTGCGGCCGACGACCATCTCGGAGGTGCCCTTGACGCCGCCGCGCCGGGGGGCGGGGCGGCGGTTGGCGGCCTGCTTGGCCTTGGCGGTCGCGATGCGGTTCTTCTTGTGCTTCTTGCGCTGCTCGGCGGGCGGGGTGGGGCCCTTGCCTTCGAGGCCCCGGCGTCGCTGGCCACCGCTGCCGACCGTGGCGCCCTTCTTGTTGGACGTGCGGCGGTTCCTGCGCTGGCTGTTCCCGGCCATGACCTACCTGTTTCGTTGCTTCGGTCGTGCGTACGTATAAGTGAAGTGTGCCGCCCGGCGGACCGGGCGGCATGTGGTGGGCTACTGGCGCGGGCCGAGTGTCCACCGTGGGCCGGACGGACTGTCCTCGATGACGAGTCCGGACTGGTTGAGCTGGTCGCGGATGGCGTCGGCGGCGGCCCAGTCCTTGCGCTCGCGGGCGGACTGCCGCTGGTCGAGGACGAGCCGGACGAGCGTGTCGACCACGCCGTGCAGGTCGTCGCCGCGGTCGCTCTCGCCGGCCCAGTGGTCGTCGAGCGGGTCGAGGCCGAGGACACCGAGCATGGCGCGGACCTCGGCGAGGCGCGCGACGGCGGCCTCCTTGTCGTCGGCGGCGAGGGCGGAGTTGCCCTGGCGGACCGTGGTGTGGACGATCGCGAGCGCCTGCGGGACGCCGAGGTCGTCGTCCATGGCTTCGGCGAAGGCGGGCGGCACCTCGGCGGCGGGCGCGACGGTCTCGCCGGCCTTCTCGGTGACGCGCTGGATGAAGCCCTCGATCCGGGCGAACGCGGACTCGGCCTCGCGCAGGGCCTCCTCGCTGTACTCGATCATGGACCGGTAGTGCGGGGTGCCGAGGTAGTAGCGCAGGACGATCGGGCGCCAGGCCTTGACCATCTCGCTGACGAGGACCGAGTTGCCCAGCGACTTCGACATCTTCTCGCCGGCCATGGTGACCCAGCCGTTGTGCACCCAGTACTTCGCGAAGTCGTCGCCGAAGGCCTTGGCCTGGGCGATCTCGTTCTCGTGGTGCGGGAAGATCAGGTCGATGCCGCCGCCGTGGATGTCGAAGGCGGTGCCGAGGTACTTGTGCGCCATGGCGGAGCACTCCAGGTGCCAGCCCGGGCGTCCGCGGCCCCACGGCGTCTCCCAGCTGGGCTCGCCGGGCTTGGACGCCTTCCACATGGCGAAGTCGCGCTGGTCGCGCTTGCCCGTCTCGCCCTCGCCGGACGGCTGGCGCAGGTCGTCGAGCTCCTGGTTGGACAGCTCCAGGTAGCCGGGGAACGAGCGCACGTCGAAGTAGACGTTGCCGTCGGCCGCGTACGCGTGACCGCGCTCGATGAGACCGCGCATCATCTCGATCATCTCGGGGACGTGCCCCGTGGCGCGCGGTTCGTAGGTGGGCGGCAGGCAGCCGAGCGCGTCGTAGCCCGCGTTGAACGCGCGCTCGTTCTCGTAGCCGATCGCCCACCAGGGGCGGCCCTGTTCGGCGGACTTGGTGATGATCTTGTCGTCGATGTCGGTGACGTTCCGGACGAACGTCACGTCGTAGCCGCGGTAGGCGAACCAGCGGCGCATGATGTCGAAGTTCAGTCCGGACCTGATGTGCCCGATGTGCGGAGCGGCCTGGACAGTCGCGCCACAGAGGTAGATCGAGACACAGCCCGCTGCGAGCGGGACGAAGTCACGGATCTGCCGGGCGCTGGTGTCGTACAGGCGAATAGTCACCCCTCAAGGGTAGTGGGCCCGCACCAGTGCCCCGCGCCCCTGTGGATATTGCGGGCGCAGTTGTTACGAGGGCCGGTGCGGGCGTTCCCCGCGCGGGTCAGCCGGTGCGATATACGAGGGCGGTCGCGATACCCGCGATGCCCTCGCCGCGGCCGGTGAAGCCGAGGCCGTCGGAGGTGGCGGCGGACAGCGACACGGGGGCGCCGACGGCGTCGGACAGGACCCGCTGCGCCTCCTCGCGCCGCTTGCCGATCTTCGGGCGTACGCCGACGACCTGGACGGCCACGTTGCCGATCTCGAAGCCCGCCGCGCGGACGATGCGGGCGGCCTCGGTGAGGAGGGTGACCCCGGCGGCGCCTGACCACTCGGGGCGGCCGGTGCCGAAGTGCTGCCCCAGGTCGCCGAGACCGGCGGCGGAGAAGAGGGCGTTGCACGCGGCGTGGGCGACGACGTCGGCGTCGGAGTGGCCGGCCAGGCCGGGGCCCTCGCCGTCCCAGCGCAGACCGGCGCACCACAGCTCGCGGCCCTCTTCGAAGGCGTGGATGTCGGTGCCGATCCCGACGAGCGGGATGACGGGGGCGGGGCCCCGGGCTGGGCCGGGGTTCTCAGAAGCCATCGTTGGCCCTCCTGCGTGCGAGTACGGCCTCGGCCAGGACGAGGTCCAGCGGCCGGGTCACCTTGAAAGCCTCCTCGTGTCCGGGGACGACGACGACGGGCGCGCCGAGCTGTTCGACCATGCCCGCGTCGTCGGTCGCGCCCTCGCCGCTGACCGCGACCTCATCGTGCGCGCGGACGAGGGTGGCGCGGTCGAAGCCCTGCGGGGTCTGTACGGCCCTGAGCCGGGCGCGGGCCGGGGTGGAGAGCACCGGTTCGGGTGCGCCGGGGGGCCCGGGCTCGACCTCCTTGACGGTGTCGGCGAGCGGCAGGGCGGGGACGACGGCGAGGGCGCCGTCGCGGACGGCCTCGACGACCGCGTCCACGGTGTCGACGGGGACCAGGGGGCGGGCCGCGTCGTGGACGAGGACGGCGGAGATGGTGTCGGGGAGGGCGTCGAGGCCCCGCTTCACGGATTCCTGGCGGGTGTCGGCGCCGGGGACGACGAGGAAGTCGGTGCGCTCGGGCAGGGCGTGCTCGTCGAGGAGGTTGCGTACCTCGGCGGCACCGTCGGGCGGCGCGACGACGACGACCAGGGACACGTGCCGGGAGGCGGCCATGGCCCGTACGGCGTGGATGAGCATGGGCGTCCCGCCGAGCGCGCGGAGCGCTTTGGGGGCGCCGGGGCCGAGCCGTACGCCGCGGCCGGCCGCGGGGATCACGGCGGCCGTGCGGTAGGGACGCGGTTGTTCAGACATCGGTTGCACTCCGAGGCTTCGGCATGTTTGTGTCCACGGCCGACGTGGGTATGGCCACAAACGAGCCGGGCGCCGCGCCATGACTCGACCGGGACCCTTTCCGTGACCCCGGGCGGGTAGGTGCACGCCGCGGCCGCTCGGGGTCGGCCTCGCACGCCGGATTCAGCAAGATCGCGAGCAACGTACCAAGGACGTGTGACGGGGGATCATCGGCGGGCGCCGGGAAATCCGGCCGGATCTCGCCGTTGGTGGCTGAAACAGTATCCAGCCGGGTTGGCATATGGCTGGAATTCGCCGTTCGATTACGGTCCATCCGTACCGTTCGATGGTGTCCACAGGCCCGGACATGCCGCAGCGCCCGACGACACAGCGTGAATACGGCTGGTCAGCGGGCACCGCGGCACATTTTCCATGGCCGGTGCGAACCGGTCGTCAGGACGACCGGTGCCGTCCGGTTCAGGAGGCGAGGACCTCGTCGAGGAGCGCCTCGGCCTTGTCCTCATTGGTGTTCTCGGCGAGGGCCAGCTCGCTCACCAGGATCTGGCGGGCCTTGGCGAGCATCCGCTTCTCACCTGCGGAGAGTCCGCGCTCGCGCTCGCGGCGCCACAGGTCGCGCACCACTTCGGCGACCTTGATGACATCGCCGGAGGCGAGCTTCTCAAGATTTGCCTTGTAGCGCCGGGACCAGTTCGTCGGCTCCTCGGCATACGGTGCGCGCAGCACCTCGAAGACGCGGTCCAGCCCTTCCTGCCCGACTACGTCGCGCACACCCACGAACTCCGCATTGTCCGCCGGTACACGCACCGTCAAGTCGCCCTGAGCGACCTTGAGCACCAAGTAGGTCTTGTCCACGCCTTTGATCTGGCGAGTTTCGATAGCCTCGATCAGCGCGGCCCCGTGATGGGGATAGACCACGGTGTCGCCAACCTTGAACGTCATGTGACAGGTACCCCTTCCGTGGCTATCAAGCGTAACACGAGAATCGCCACTCCTGAATGGCGTTTTCGCAGGTCAGGGCATATCTCGGGGCTTGACAACTGCGACAGGGACGTGCTGCGGACGGCCCCGGGAAGACGGTATCCGCAGGTCGGAGCGGCTGTGCGGGGACGGAGAAACGCGGACGTTACACGCACTCCGCCTCGCTCCGAAGGAGCCGAACGTCCCGATTTGTCGGGTTCTGGTTGCTGAAGTTTCCGTAGCCCGTTCGGAGATGGATCACCCGTTCGGGCGTAACTGCCGATGGCCAATGAAATTGATCAACGTACGGCCGCGGCGGGGATTATGCACAATGAATGCGCCACCGTCCGTGAACAGCCACGAAGCACGGGGTGAACGCGCGGCCGGAATTTGATCAAGCGCGTTATGCGAAGCGCCCGCGAATGCGCGTACGCGGCCGGGGCCCGGGATCGCCGCTCCGTCAGGGGCGGGTCGGGTGCGGGGCGGCGAGGAGGGCTCGGTAACCTGACCGCTGACAGACCCTTAGGGCGGCTTTACACCACCCGCCCGACCCGTCCATATCACCGTCCGCTCGTTCAAGGAGTTGCCGCCGCCGTGAGCCGCAGCCTTCGACACGGCGCCCTCGCCGCCACTGCCATCGCGTTCTCGTTCGCCGCGCTCACCGCATGCGGTGCGGGCAATAACGCGCAGACGCTCGAAGTCAGGCCTGACAACGCCGCCACCTCGGCCGGCACGATCAAGATCCAGAACGTCAACGTCATCACCCAGCCCGAGCGCGACGCCAAGGGCCCGGCGGTCGTCTCCGCCACCGTGTTCAACACCGGCTCCAAGGCGGAGACCCTCGACTCCATCACCCTGACGGGCAGCAGCGGCTCCGTGCAGCTGAACCCCGCCAAGGGCTCGGGTCCGGTCGTCGTCCCGGCCGGCGGCCGGGTCGTCTTCGGCGGCAAGGGCAACGCCTCCGCCGTGATCGAGAACGGCGACGAGGCCACGCAGAACGGCAACGTGCAGCCCCTTGTCTTCAAGTTCAGCCGCACCGGCGAGGTCTCCCTGGGCGCCTCCGTCGTCCCGGCGGCCCACTACTTCAAGGGCTTCGGCCCCAGCGCGCTCCCGGAGACGCCGAAGACGCCGGACGCCTCGCCGTCCGGCTCCCCCTCCGGCTCCGCGTCGCCGAACAGCTCCGAGAGCCCGTCCGGCGAGGCGTCGCCCTCCTCCTCGGCGAGCTAGTCCGGCCGGCCCGGCTGAGCCGGGCCCGTACACACATGGCTGAGGCGCCTTCCCCGCCGGGGAGGCGCCTCAGCCATGTCGGACGTACGCGTACGGCCTACGGCTCGAACTTGTAGCCCAGACCGCGCACCGTCACCAGGAACCTGGGCGCGCCCGGGTCCGGCTCGATCTTGGCGCGCAGGCGCTTGACGTGGACGTCGAGGGTCTTGGTGTCGCCCACGTAGTCCGCGCCCCAGACCCGGTCGATGAGCTGCATCCGGGTCAGCACCCGGCCCGCGTTGCGCAGCAGCATCTCCAGCAGGTCGAACTCCTTGAGCGGCAGGTCGACCTTGCCGCCGGAGACCGTGACGACGTGCCGGTCCACGTCCATGCGGACCGGGCCGGCTTCCAGGGCCGCGGGGGCGACCTCCTCGGGCTCGCCGCGGCGGCGCAGCACCGCGCGGATGCGGGCGACGAGCTCGCGGGAGGAGAAGGGCTTGGTGACGTAGTCGTCGGCCCCTATCTCCAGGCCGACGACCTTGTCGATCTCGCTGTCCTTGGCGGTGACCATGATCACCGGCACGTTGGACCGGCTGCGCAGCTGGCGGCAGACCTCGGTGCCGGGGAGCCCGGGCAGCATCAGGTCGAGCAGTACGAGGTCGGCGCCGTTGCGCTCGAACTCGTCCAGGCCGTCGGGTCCGGTGGCCGCGATGGCGACCTCGAAGCCTTCCTTGCGGAGCATGTAGGACAGGACGTCGCTGAAGGATTCCTCATCCTCGACGACAAGCACTCGGGTCACGGAAGGGCCTCCGGGGCAGGGAAGGGTACGTAGGAGTCGGGGGTGGCGCCACGGTGGGACGCCTCGTCGCCGTTGACGATGAGCGGGCCGCCCGCCGTACGGTCGCGGTCGCGCGCGGAGCCCGCTTCGGGCAGCCGCAGGGTGAAGGTGGAGCCCTGTCCCTCCGAGCTCCACACGGTGACCTCCCCGCCGTGCGAGGCGGCCACGTGTTTGACGATGGCGAGGCCGAGGCCCGTGCCACCGGTGGCGCGCGAGCGGGCCGGGTCGACGCGGTAGAAGCGTTCGAAGACCCGTTCCCGGTCCTTCTCGGAGATGCCGATGCCCTGGTCGGTCACGGCGATCTCGATCTCGTCCCCGCCGGGCACGACCACACGGCGGGCGGCGATGCCGACGCGGGTTCCTGCGGGGCTGTAGTTGACGGCGTTCTCGACGAGGTTGCCGAGAGCGGCGGCCAGCTGGCCGCGGTTTCCCCATATCCGCAGGTCGGCGGTGCCGCCGGCGGCCATGGTGATCTGCTTGGAGCCGGCCTGCTGGCGGCAGCGGTCGATGGCCTCGGCGACCAGTTCGTCGACGCGGACGGGCTCGGCGTCCTCCAGCGGGTCGTCGTTCTGCACCCGGGAGAGGTCGATGAGCTCCTGGACGAGGTTGGTGAGCCGGGTCGCCTCGATCTGCATACGGCGGGCGAAGTGCTCCACCGCCTCCTGGTCGTCGGAGGCGTCGAGCACGGCTTCCGAGAGCAGGGACAGGGCGCCGGTCGGGGTCTTGAGCTCATGGCTGACGTTGGCGACGAAGTCGCGCCTGACCGCCTCGATGCGACGGGCCTCGGTGAGGTCCTCGACGAGCAGCAGGACCAGCCGGGAGCCGAGCGGGGCGACCCGGGCGGAGACGGCCAGCGCCTCGCCCCGGCCCGTGCCGCGGCGCGGGAGGTCCAGTTCGACCTGGCGTATCTCGCCGTCGCGGCGGGTGTCCCGCGCCATGTTGAGCATCGGCTCGACGGCGAGGCGGCCGCCCCGGACGAGCCCCAGCGCGTACGCGGCGGAGCTGGCCTTGACGACGCTGTCGCTCTCGTCGAGCACGACCGCGGAGGAGCTGAGCACGGACAGGACCGTGTCGACGCCCGGGGGGAGCGGGGCGTTGCTGTCGGGCCGCGGGGAGATGCGCGTCGGCTTCTTCTGGTCGCGCTCGCTCCAGCGGAACGCCAGCATGGCGATCACACCGGTTCCGACACCGGCGATCGCGGCAGCTGCGGCGACCGCCGCGTTCACGTCCATGTGCCCAGGTTATGCGGCACCTCGGACACACTCCCAGCGGTGCGGGCGCCTCCTCGGCCACTCGTCGCCCAGAGTTCACCGAGGGGCAAGCGACGGTTCACTTGGCCGGTCGGAATCCGACGCGTACGCCGGTCACGGTGGCGTCGTGGGGTTCGGAGCCGGTCGTCGGCGGGCCCCGGCCTCGGTCAAGGACTGGAGAGGGACATCCCATGCGTGACGCGTACCACGAGGAACTCGACTCGATCGGAGAGGACCTGGTCGAGATGGCCAGGCTCGTCGGGTCGGCGATAGGCCGGGCGACGACGTCGATGCTCGACGCCGATCTCAAGCTCGCGGAGTCGGTGATCGCCGCCGATCAGAAGGTGGACGACCTCCAGCACGAGCTGGAGGCGCGGGCCATCGCCCTGCTGGCGCGCCAGCAGCCGGTGGCGACGGATCTGCGGATCGTGGTGACGTCGCTGCGGATGAGCGCGGACCTGGAGCGCTCGGGCGACCTGGCGCAGCACGTCGCGAAGCTGGCCCGGCTGCGGTTCCCGCAGTCCGCGGTCCCGCACGACCTGCACGCCACGATCCTGGAGATGGGGCAGCTCGCGCAGCGCCTGATGGCGAAGGCGGCGGAGGTGATCGTCACCAAGGACGTCGACCTGGCGCTCCAGCTGGAGCAGGACGACGACGAGATGGACCTGCTGCACCGCGCGCTGTTCCGGCACCTGATGGACGACCGCTGGAAGCACGGCATCGAGACGGCCGTCGACGTGACGCTGCTCGGCCGCTACTACGAGCGGTTCGCCGACCACGCGGTGTCGGTGGCCAAGCGGGTGGTCTACCTGGTGACGGGCGAGCACGCCGACGAGATCCAGCAGCCCACCCCGGTGGACGGGGCTTGAGAGGATCCCTGCGCGGGAAGGGCGGGGCGCGGGACGGTGAGGCGCACGCCCGCGCGCACGGCTCGCACATGCGTTCCTGCGCGTGTGCGCCGTTGATGCGCCCGTCCGGGTGGGCATGCAATGGGGTGGGGCGGCACGACCTGTCCGTACGCCCCGGTCGCGGGCCCCGTGCGGGCGTGCGGCCCTGTCGTACGCCTTGAGGAGGAACCATGGCCGATTCCCCCATGACCGAACCCGAGCAGGAGGCCCCCGTCGAGGTGGTGCACCTGACCGTGCTGGGCGCCTGCGGCTGCGGCTCGGGCTGCGGGTGCGGCTGCCAGTCCGGTGCGCCGTGCCAGTGCGGGGGCTGCTCGGGCTGACGCCTGACCGGTCGCGAGCCGTTGGGCCGTACGGGTTACGAGGGCGACGCCTCCGCCTTCGTGACCCGTACGCCGGTGTCCTGCGGGGCCACCGGGGCGGTCTCCGTCGCCGCGGCGATCTCCGTCGCGGCGATCGCCTGCGCCACGGAGGGCTCCTTCGTCGCGTCCGTCCCCGCCGGCAGGCCGCGCATCAGCAGCCAGTAGCCGGCGGCGGCCACGGTGCCCAGCAGCGCGCAGGTCGCCCAGAGCCACCCGGCGCCGAAGTGGTCGATGACCACGCCGGACATCAGGGGGGCGACGAGCGCGGCGGCCGACCAGGACAGGGTGTACATGCCCTGGTAGCGGCCCCGGCCGTGCGCCGGGGAGAGCTGGACGACCAGGCCGTTCTGCACGGGCGCGTTGATGATCTCGGCGACGGTCCACACGCAGATCGTCAGCGCGTACACCCCGACCGAGCCGGCGAAGGCGGTCAGCCCGAAGCCGTACCCCGCGAACACCGAGGAGACGACGAGCAGCCGACGCGGGTCTCGGCCCTGGATGAACCGGGTGACGGGGATCTGGAGCGCGACGATGAGGACGCCGTTGACCGCGATCGCCGTACCGAAGTCGGAGCTGCTGAGCCCGTCGGCGCCCATGGCCACCGGCAGGCCCACGTAACCCTGCTGGAAGATGAGCGCGATCACGAACGACAGGCCGACGACGCCCATGAACCGGCCGTCGCGCAGCACGGTGGAGAGCCGTACGCCGTCGTCGGACGGGACACCGCCCGCCGTGGGCGCGCCCGGCCGCTCCGGACGGGACTCCGGCACCTTCAGGAAGACCACGATCGCGCAGACCAGGGTCATCGCGGCCTCGCCGAGGAAGCCCGCGAGGTAGCTGTACTCGGCGACGAACCCGGCGCCGGCCGAGGAGACCGCGAAACCGAGGTTGATGGCCCAGTAGTTGAGCGAGAAGGCCCGCACCCGGTCCTCGGCGGGGACGATGTCGGCGATCATCGCCTGGACCGCCGGGCGCGAGGCGTTGCTCGCCATGCCGACGAGGAAGGCGACGCCTGCGATGGCCACCGGATGCGACATGAACCCGAGCACGGCGACCGCCGCGGCGGTGGAGAGCTGGGCGGCGAGCATCGTGGGCCGCCGCCCGAAACGGTCCGTCATCACCCCGGCCCCGAGCGAGGAGACGACCCCGCCGAGGCCGTGCAGGGCGGCGACCAGACCGGCGTACGAGGCGGAGTAGCCGCGGTCCAGGGTCAGGTAGAGGGCCATGAAGGTGGCGACGAACGCCCCGAGGCGGTTGACCAGCGTGCTGGTCCACAGCCACCAGAACTCCCTGGGGAGACCGGAGACCGTTTCCCTGGTGGCCCGGGTGGCCCGTCCGAGACCGGTGGCAGACATACGGGTTCCCCCCAGGGACGTACGACGGATGACGCCGGGGAGGTAAGCGGCCCACCGGCGATCCGAACATTACGAATCCGCGGGGCTCCGCTGCCACTCAATTGACGGTCCCCGTCAAACGTCGGAGAGAGCCCCACCGCCCCGCCCGGCCTGTCCGCCCTGTGACCGGTCGCGCGCCGCTCGGACGGGTTCGATTACGCTCGGACTCATGGCCGACGCACCGTACAAGCTGATCCTCCTCCGCCACGGCGAGAGCGAATGGAACGCGAAGAACCTGTTCACCGGTTGGGTGGACGTCAACCTCACCGAGAAGGGCGAGAAGGAGGCGGTCCGCGGCGGTGAGCTGCTGAAGGACGCCGGCCTGCTCCCCGACGTGCTGCACACCTCGCTCCAGAAGCGCGCCATCCGCACCGCCCAGCTCGCGCTGGAGGCCGCGGACCGCCACTGGATCCCCGTCCACCGCTCCTGGCGGCTGAACGAGCGCCACTACGGCGCCCTCCAGGGCAAGGACAAGGCCCAGACGCTCGCCGAGTTCGGCGAGGAGCAGTTCATGCTCTGGCGCCGCTCGTACGACACCCCGCCGCCCCCGCTGGAGGACGGCACCGAGTTCTCCCAGAGCGACGACGCGCGTTACGCGACGATCCCGCCGGAGCTGCGCCCGCGCACGGAGTGCCTCAAGGACGTCGTCACCCGCATGCTGCCGTACTGGTACGACAGCATCGTCCCGGACCTCCTGACCGGCCGCACGGTCCTGGTCGCCGCCCACGGCAACAGCCTCCGCGCCCTGGTCAAGCACCTCGACGGCGTCTCCGACGCCGACATCGCGGGCCTGAACATCCCCACGGGCATCCCGCTCACCTACGAGCTCGACGCGGACTTCCGCCCCCTGAACCCGGGCGGCACCTACCTCGACGCGGACGCCGCCCAGGCGGCCATCGAGGCCGTGAAGAACCAGGGCAAGAAGTAGCACCCGCCCCCGAGAAGGCCCCCGACCTGCACCGTCAGGCGGGGGCCTTCTCGCGTGGTACTGCGGAGCACCGGCTTCCTCGCATAGGTTCGGCCCCGTGCCCGAACAGACGGCCGATCACCGGTCCACCATCGAAGCGATCCTCGACAACTGCCGCCGCTCGACGCTGCCGTATCAGCAGGCCCACCGCGGGGATTCCTTCGGGACGGCGTTCTGGTTCAACGATCTGGTGTCCGAGGACGACGACAGCGAGACGTACGTGCGGTACCTCATGACCGCGGGGGCGTCGACCCGGTACGACCTCGCCGAGATACGGCTGCGGCCCGAGCTGTCGGACACGCCCATGAGCGCGAACGGCCTGATGATGCCGCGGTTCCAGGAAGGCTGGATACCGCTCGGCGACTCCGGCGTCTCGGTCCTGCCCGCCGCCGTGCTGCACGCGCTCGCGCGGCGGAAGAAGTGGGCGTGGGCGACCGACGAGATCACCGACGGCATCGCCGCGAAGCCGGAGGACATCGCACTGCTGGACGACGGTCCCTTGCCGGCGTACGCGCTGGGCCACGACGTGGGGCCGGACCGCACGCAGCGCGAACAGGCCGTGGTCATCGGGGAAGTCGCGCGCAGCGGTGACGGCCGTGAGTTCGTATGGCACGGGCACGCACCCCAAGGATGCGCCGGGGCGCCGGTCTTCGTCGGGCTCCACCTGGCGGACCGCAGCTTCAAGCTCGTGTGTCTCGGTGTGCTGTTGCCCGCCGAAGGCGAAGGCGAGACGACGCGTCATCCCGTGGCTACCTTCGATCACATACGTACAGCCGTACGGGATCTGTCGCAGCGACCCGCTGACGACGCCGATGTCGCGGCGCCCGCCCCGACCCGGTGGTGGCGCAGGCGGAAGTGACGCCCGTCACCCCGCCCCCGTACCCTGACCCCACGCGGGGAAGAGCGGGAGGGCGGTCATGGGTGAGCCGTTGAAGACCTTTGTCGGGGGTGCCGAGGTCGAGGTGCCCAACAGCATTCCGGCGATCCGTGACGCATTGCCCGAGGAGCGGCGGGCGGAGTTCGAGCGGGCGATCAACGAGGCCGGGGTGCACGAGATCCAGGCCGTGATGCGGCACTGGATGCTGGAGGCCGTGCCCGATCCGGAGGCCGAACGGATCCTGGACCGGCTGGCGCGCGACGAGGCCGAGAGGCGGAGCGTCGCTTGAGCTTCCGGATCTCCTACGCGCCGCCCGCCGACGACACCCTGGCCAAGATGGGGGACGGTGACACCTTCCGGGACCGGATGGCGGTGACCCTGGGAGTCGAGCCGTACGGGCACGGGTCGACCGCCGTGAAGGGGGAGCACGATCGCCGTGAGGCGACGGTAGCCGGGGCGATCGTGCTCTACTACGTCTCCGGATCGGTCCTGACCGTCACCGTCGTACGGCTCGTCCCGCTGCCCTGACTCCGGGTCAGGCTCCGGGTCAGGCGAGCTTCTTCGCCTGTGCGCCGATCACCGCGGTCGGCAGGTCGTAGTCGCCGCCACCGTCCATGGCTGCGAGGTTCATCGAGCTGAACGAGGCGAGCGTGGTGCCCTGGCGCAGAGCGGTGAGCTTGAAGGTCATCTTGTCGCCGCCCGACTCCACGCCCACGGTCCAGGCCGCCGCCTCCTCGCCGCCCTCGACCTGCTCCTCGGTGATCTTGGTGACCTTCTGCTTGTCCCCGGCGACGGTGAGCGCGAAGCCGCCCGCGCACTCCGTCGCGGCGGTGCGCAGCGAGGCCAGCGCCTCCTCGGCGCCCTTGCCGTCGTACGAGGCGAGCGTGGTCAGCGTGGTCGTGATGTCGAAGGCGGCCTTGAACGCCTCCTCCGGGTCCGCGGTGTCCTTGTCCGCGCCCTTCTTCGGCTCACTGGCCGCCTTGCGCTGCGTGGAGGCCGCGGGCGAACCGGCCTTGGCGCCCATCAGCAGGTCGCCGAAGACGTCGCAGGCGGCCTTGTCCGCGGTCACGTCCTTGGCGTCGACCGCGTCGGCCGGACCCGCCTTGGTGATCTTGTGACCCTTGACGTCGCCCTGCGCCAGCGAGACCTTCTCCAGCTCGGCCGCGGACAGCGCCTTCGCGGACGCCTGGTCGGCGCCCTTGTCCGCGCCCTTCTCGGACGGCTGGGCCGAGGAGCCGGCCGCCTTGCCGCCGTCCTTGTCGTCGCCGTCCGAACCACAGGCCGCGGTGAGCAGGGCCAGGGACATCACAGTGGCGGCAACGGCGGTACGGCGTATGGCAGTGGGTCGCATGGCCCGTCCTTCTGTCTCAAAGTGTTTCGCCCGCACGAGAGCAGCCCCGCCGGGTTCGGCGCGGCTGTGAATGGGGGTGCGTGGGGGTGATCCAACTCTATGAGCCCGCTGTGGTTCAGCAAACCTTTACCGTGGGCATCGCAGGTGATCGTGACGACGTCGTGATCACTTCGCGCACACGGTTCAGGGGGAGGCAGTCCGTGGCGATCGATTCCGTTCTCTCCGATGTGCTGGGCTCATTGGGCATACCACCCGACGCGGTCGCCTCACGCGAACCGCTCACCGGGGGCACGTACAACGCCGTCACCCGCGTCCGCCTGACGGACGGCCGGGAGTGGGTGGTGAAGACGCCGCCTCCGAACTCCGGGGTGTGCCTGTCGTACGAACACGACCTGCTCGTCAACGAGGTGACGTACTACGACGCCTGCGCCTCGCTCGCCGAGGAGACCGCCGTGCCCGCCGTGGTACGCGCCGAGCCGGCCCCGGCCGCTCCCGCGGGGGCGTACGTGGTCATGACCGCGCGCCCGGGACAGCCCTGGCACGAGCTGACCGGTGCGATGGCCGACGGCGAGGAGGCGCGGCTGCGCACCGCGCTCGGGCGGATCGTCGGCCGGCTGCACGGCGTGCCCTCGCCGGGCGGGTTCGGCTACCCCTCGGGCGCGCTCGGTCCGCTCGCGCCCACCTGGCGGGAGGCGTTCACGGGGATGACGGACGCGGTCCTGGACGACGCGCGGAGGTACGCGGCGCGGCTGCCCCGTACTGCGGCGGACATCGGTGCCGTGCTCGGCGCGGTCTCGTACGTGCTGGACGACGTGACCCGGCCCGCGCTGGTCCACTTCGACCTGTGGCAGGGGAACATCCTGGTCACCGGCGGTCCCGGGGAACGCCGGGTGGGCGGGGTCATCGACGGGGAGCGGATGTTCTGGGGCGACCCGGCCGCCGACTTCGTCTCGCTCGCCCTGTTCGGGGACATCGCGGACGACAAGGACTTCCTCGCCGGGTACGGGGAGGCGGCGCCGGGCGGTCCGGTGGAGTTCGACGGCTCGCTGCGGCTGCGGCTCGCGCTCTACCGGGCGTATCTGTATCTGATCATGCTGGTGGAGACCGTGCCGCGCTCCACGTCCGGAGACCGGCTGGAGTGGACCTGGAACGAGGTCGCGCCCCGCCTGGAGGCCGCGCTGACGGAGATCGAGTCCGCGCCGCGCGGGCGGGAGTGACGCGGGATCAGCTCTCGGTACGCCTGGTCAGGTGCGCGAAGGCGTCGAGGTTACGGGTGGACTCGCCGCGGGACACCCGCCAGGCGTACTCCTTGCGGATCGCGGTCGCGAAACCGATCTCCAGCAGGGAGTTGAAGGCTCCGTCGGCGGCCTCCAGTACGGAGCCGAGCAGCCGGTCCACCTCTTCGGGCGTCACCACGGAGAGCGGCAGCTTGCCGGTGAGGTAGATGTCCCCGAGCGGGTCGATGGCGTAACTCACGCCGAACAGGCGCAGGTTGCGCTCCAGCAGCCAGCGGTGCACCGCCGCGTCGTTCTCGTCCGGGTGCCGGATGACGAACGCGTTGAGCGAGAGGCTGTGGGCGCCCACGATCAGGGAGCAGGTGGTGGCGAGCTTCCGGGTGCCGGGGAGCTGGACGACGTAATTGCCCGGCGCGGGGCTCTCCCAGTCGAGCCCGGCATCCGCGAGGGCCGCTTCGAGGACCTGGGCGGCCCGGGTGACCTCGTTCTTCGCCGGTACGGGTGCGTCAGCCATGTTTCGAGCGTACGTCAGCCGGTAAGGGCGCGCGGTCCGGGGCGGGGGCGCGCGGTTTCACCTGTGCCGGGTGCGGGAAGGGCGCGAGGTCACACGTGGCGGGTGCGGGTCCGCCTGCGGTGTTCCTGGATCGCCTCCGTGTACACCTCGGCGGTGGCGGCCGCCGCCGTGTCCCAGCCGAACCGCTGGGCGTGCTCCGCCGCCGCCCCGCCCATCCGGGCGACGAGCTCGGGCGCCGCGGCGAACCGCTCCAGCGCCTGCGCGTACGCCGCCGGGTCGTGCCCCGGGACGAGAAAGCCGCTGACCCCGTCGCGCACGGCCACCGGGAGGCCGCCCACGGCCGCCGCGACGACCGGCGTCCCGGCCGCCTGGGCCTCGACCGCGACCAGGCCGAAGGACTCGCTGTAGGAGGGCATGACCAGCACGGACGCGGCCCGGAACCAGTCGGCGAGCTGGTCCTGCCCGACCGGCGGGTGGAACCGTACGACGTCCGCGATGCCCAGCCGGGCCGCGAGCTTCTGAAGCCCCTCCGGCTTGGCGAGGCCGCTGCCGCTGGGGCCGCCGACGACGGGCACGACGATCCGTGAGCGGAGCGACGGGTCGCGGTCGAGCAGCACGGCGACGGCGCGCAGCAGCACGTCCGGGGCCTTCAGCGGCTGTATGCGGCCGGCGAAGAGGGGGATCAGCGCGTCCTGCGGCAGACCCAGGCGGTCGCGGGCGGCGGCGCGGCCGTCGGCGGGGCGGAAGCGGTCGAGGTTGACCCCGGGGTGGACGACCGCGACGGCGTGCGGATCGGCGTCGTAGAAGCGGACGAGCTCGTCGGCCTCCTCGGCGGTGTTCGCGATCAGCCGGTCGGCCGCGTCGACGATCTGTGTCTCGCCGATGACCCGGGCGGCGGGCTCGGGGGTGTCGCCCTCGGCGAGCGCGGCATTCTTGACCTTGGCCATGGTGTGCATGGCGTGCACGAGGGGAACGCCCCAGCGCTGCGCGGCGAGCCAGCCTACGTGTCCGGAGAGCCAGTAGTGGGAATGGACGAGGTCGTAGTAGCCGGGGCGCTGGCCGGCCCACGCCTGCATCACGCCGTGCGTGAAGGCGCAGAGCTGGGCGGGCAGCTCCTCCTTGGCCAGGCCCTCGTACGGTCCCGCGTCGACGTGCCGGACGAGGACGCCGGGCGCCAGCTCCACGGCGGCGGGCAGGCCGCCGGTGGTGGAGCGCGTGAAGATCTCGACCTCGATGTTGATGGCCGCGAGCCGCTTGGCCAGCTCCACGATGTACACGTTCATGCCACCGGCGTCGCCCGTCCCCGGCTGGTGCAGCGGGGAGGTGTGCACGGAGAGCATCGCGATGCGGCGGGGCCTGCGGTGACCGGCGGTGAAGGAGCCGGTGAGTCCTGCGGGGAACCTGAGACGCGGTGCGCCACGACTGCTGCCGAGCCGAGAGACGTACTGGGTCACGTCGTCCGTCCTCCTCGCTGGGCCCCGGTGCCGGCATGGTTCACGGCATGGCACCGAAGGGGCGCACGGTCCCTTCGAAGGTGGGGAACAGCGGAATCCCTCCTTTCATTTCCGCTTTGCCAAATCATTACGGTGTACACGCGGCGTGTCGTCACGATGCTCTGCTGCCCGCCCTGCGCCCGCATCCGCCCGGATCGTTACGCTCTGTGTCATGCGCCCGATCGGCACCGCGACCCGCGGGACCACCAACCCGAACCGGCTGCGCCGCATGGACCGCTGGATCGCCGCCACGCACGGCCCCGCCCTGCGCCGCGCCGACTCCCCCGTCGCCGTCGACCTCGGTTACGGCGCCGCCCCCTGGACCGCCGTCGAGCTGCTGGAGCGCCTGCGCACCGCCGAGCCGCGCACGACGGTGGTCGGAATCGAGATCTCCCCCGAGCGGGTGGCCGCCGCGCAGCCGTACGTGCGCGACGGCCTCACCTTCCGGCACGGCGGCTTCGAGATCCCGCTGCCGGAACGGCCGGTGCTGATCCGCGCGGCGAACGTGCTGCGCCAGTACGACGAGGCCGAGGTGGCGGCCGTCTGGCAGCGGCTGTGCGACCGGCTGACCCCGGACGGACTGCTGGTGGAGGGCACCTGCGACGAGATCGGGCGCCGGCACGTGTGGGTGGCCCTGGGGCCGGAGGGGCCGCGCACGGTGACGTTCGCGACCCGGCTCGGCTCGCTGGACCGCCCGTCCGATCTCGCCGAGCGGCTGCCGAAGGCACTGATCCACCGCAATGTCCCGGGCGAGCGGGTGCACGCGTTCCTGCGCGACTTCGACCGCGCGTGGGCGGCCGCGGCGCCGTACGCGTCACTGGGTGCCCGGCAGCGCTGGATCACGGCGGTGCGGGCGCTGTCCGGCGACTGGCCGCTGACGGACGGGGTACGTCGGTGGCGCCAGGGCGAGGTCACGGTGGAGTGGGCGGCGCTGAAGCCCGGGGGGTCGTGAGGGGGCGCGTATCCGCGATGCCACGGTGCGCCCCCGTCGCACCGGGATTCACCCGTTCGGTGGGAACGGCGGACTGGCACCGTTCGTCGGAGTCTGTGGAGCACCGATGGGGTGGGGTTGGCGGGGAGTGACGAATCAGCGAAGTGGTGCCCGTAGGCCGGGATGTGTCTGCCTCTGTTGCTTTTCGGTACGGCATGGCACGATCTCGTCGAGACCACATGTTACTGACGGTTAATCAGATTGTTGGGACTGCTCGAACAGTTGGGAACTGCTCGGAGGGGGAGCTCGTGTACCGACGTCACTGTGGAGCCGCCGCGATCACTCTGGTCTGCGCGCTGGCGGTCCTCGCCTCGCCCGCCCAGGCGTTCGCCGCCCCGGCACCGCCCGGAGCGGACGGACCCGACGCCGCCGTCACGGCCACGGGATCCGGCGGGAAGACCCTCGAAGAGGTGCGGGCCGAGATCGACGAGCTGTACCTCAAGGCGGGCGCCGCCACGGACGCGTACAACCTCGCCGAGGAGAAGGCGAAGAAGCAGTCGGGCGAGCTCGTCGAGCTGACGCAGGCCATAGCCGAGGGCCAGGCGAAGATCGCCGACCTCAAGAGCCGGGCGGGCGCCCAGGCCCGCGAGCAGTACCGCAACGCCGGACTGCCGCCCGGCGCACAGCTCATGCTCAGCGGCGACCCGCAGCTCTTCCTCGACGGGATCAGCCGCGCCCGCCAGGGCCAGCAGGCCACCAAGGGACTCCTGGGACAACTGACCAGGTCGCAGGAGGACTTGGAGACCTACACCAAGGACGCCAACACCAACTGGGCCAAGCTCGAGGCGAACCGGGTCAAGCAGGCCAAGGCGAAGAAGAAGATCAACGCGCAGATAGCGGCGGCGAAGAAGCTGGAGTCGCGGCTGGAGAAGGAGGAGCGCGCCCGGCTCCTCAAGATGGAGCAGGAGGAGGCGAACCGGGCCCAGACCACCTGGCTCGGCTCCGGAGCGCTGAAGGAGATCAACCGCGAGGCGAGCCCGCTCGGCAAGAAGGCAGTGGCCTTCGCGACCGCGCAGATCGGCAAGCCGTACGTGTGGGGCGCGGAGGGCCCCAAGTCGTACGACTGCTCCGGGCTCACGTCCCAGGCATGGGCGGCGGCGGGCCGCCCGATCCCGCGCACCTCGCAGGAACAGTGGCGCCTGCTCCCCCACATCGAGATCAAGGACATGCGCCCCGGCGACCTGATCATCTACCACGCGGACGCCACGCACGTCGGCATGTACGTGGGCGACGGCCGGATCGTCCACGCCCCGCGCCCCGGCCGCGACGTCACTCTGGCGGGCGCCGGCTCGATGCAGATACTCGGCGTGGTCCGGCCCGACGCGTAGTCCTCGGACGGACGGCGAGCCGTGGCGGTGCGCCGCGGGCGCGGGTGCGCCGGGGGCTGGTGCGCCGGGCGGCGGCGCCCCCCGGCGGACCGGGTCGTGCCCCGGCGGACCGGCCGGGGCCCAAGCGGACTGCGGCGGCGCCCCCAACCCCGCGTGAGGCGGGCCACTTCGCGCGTCACGGGCCGCGTGACCTTTGTCATGTCGGTGCGGCCCCCGTATCGCGGCGCAGCGTGCCTGATCCGTGGTGGGACGCGGCTTATGGCGGTGCGTATGCCGGACGGCGCCCGCGGGTCGGCATTCCGTTCGTGCGGGCCGTAACGCTATGGTCCCCGTCTGGCGGAACGTCGTTCGTCGTTCCGCCGCGCCCTCGGGGGAGGGAAGGAAACCCGAACCGATGCCCGTACCCGTACCGCAGCAGTGTTCCGCGCCCGCCGAGGAGACCAGCTCCGGCACCGGCCTCACGCTCCTGGTGATCGAGGACGACCCCGCGGGCACCTTCACCGCTCCGGAGCTCTCCGTCGCGGCCGGTGCCCGGGTCCGTATCCGTGCCGCCCGCAACCTCACCGAGGCCGGCCGGCTCCTCACCGACGACGTGGACTGCATCCTGCTGGACCTGGCCCTGCCGGCCGGCACGGAGACGCGCGGCGACCGGGACGGCGAGGAGGACGGGCTCGCCACGCTCAAGCACGTGCTGCGGATCGCGCCCCGGCACGCCGTGCTCGCCCTCACCGCGGAGGACGACGCCGAGCTGGCCGCCGAGGCGGTCCGGGTGGGCGCGCAGGACTACCTGTTCCGGGGCGAGCTGGACAGCAGGCTGCTCAGCCGGGCCATCCGCTACGCCGTGGAGCGCAAACGCGCCGACGTGGCGCAGCACCAGCTCACCGAGTCCCGGCTGCGCGCCCAGGAGAACGCCCGGCTGGAACGCGGGCTGCTCCCCACCCCGCTGCTCGACGGCTCCGACCTGCGCTTCGCGGCGCGTTACCGCCCGGGCCGCAGCCGCGCGCTGCTCGGCGGGGACTTCTACGACACGGTCCGCACCCCGGACGGCACGGTCCACGCGATGATCGGCGACGTCTGCGGGCACGGCCCGGACGAGGCGGCGCTCGGCGTGGAACTGCGCATAGCCTGGCGGGCGTTGACGCTGGCGGGGCTGTGCGGCGACGAGTTGCTGTCCACGCTCCAGCAGGTCCTGGAGCACGAGCGGGAGAGCGAGGAGATCTTCGCGACGCTCTGCACCGTGGACATCGCCCCGGACGGCCGCCGCGCGGGCCTGTGCCTGGCAGGTCACCCCGCACCGCTGATCACCCGTCGGGGACGGCCCGCGCAGCTGCTCCCGTACGAGGACGGCGGACCGGCCCTGGGCCTGCTCCCACGTGCGCGGTGGCCGCGCCGGCAGGTGGAGCTGGGCGGTTCCTGGAGCCTCATGATGTACACGGACGGCCTGATCGAGGGCCGCGTCGGCGACGGTACGCAGCGGCTGGGCCAGGACGGCATGGTCGCGATGGTCAACCGGCAGCTGGCCGACGGGCTGACCGGCGAGGACCTGCTGGAGGCCGCGGTCACCCAGGTGCGGGAGCTGAACGGCGGCGAGCTGACCGACGACGTCGCGGTCCTCCTGCTCGACCGCGACGAGGAGACCGCCCGCCCCCGGACCGCGGGCGGCGGACGGACGTTGAACATCCCGCGCCCGCGCCCCGGCCTGGCCGCACCTGCGGGGGTTCAGCGCCCGCCGTTGTAGGGGCCGTACGGACCGTCGCTGCTGGAGCCGCCGCGCCGGCGGCCACCGCCGGAGACGGCCTTGAGGGCCGGCCGCACGTCCACGAAGAAGACGATGCTGGCGATCAGCCCGGCGAGCTGGAGGAAGAGGAAGGGCACCCAGAGGTTCACCGCCACCGCGACGCCGAGGATGATCAGCCAGAACGACTTCTTCTGCTTGTCCGCGGCGCGGTAGGCGTCCTCCCGGGCCATCAGGGCCATGACCAGCGCGACCACGGCGAGGACGAGCATGGCCGTGTAGATCAGCCCGAGGAACGAGTTGAAGCCTTCGAGCAACATGATGTGCACCGCCTAGTCAGTGGATAGCGCCTCGCGGCCAAGGTACCGGGACAACGACCGGACCATCCGAAATGTGCCCACCCGCCGTCCCGGCACACCTGCCGGACACACGGCTACTTGGCGGAGGGCGGCGTGGCCTTCTTCGCGGCGGGCTTGCGCGCGGGCGCCTTCTTCGCGGCGGCGGGCTTCGGCTTCGCCGCGGCGGGCTTGGCGGTGGCGGCGGGCTTCGCGGCGGGAGCGGGCTTCGCGGCCGGGGCGGGCTTCGCGGCGGTGGCCGGCTCGGTCGCGGCCGGCTCCGACTCCTTGCGCGGCTCGACGACGACGGCGATCTCCACGATCTCGTCGGCCGTCTCGCCCCGCCACGTCCGCACGGTGCGCTCGCCGCGCTCGGCGACCTTCTCGTACGTCTCCCGGGCCCGTACCGCGTACTCGGCGGCCACGCCCACGCCGCGCAGCGCCAGGTCCTGGGCGTTCTCGCCGAGCTTCTTCAGGTCGGTGTCGAAGGCGCCGATCACCTCGGTGACCTTGGCCTGAAGGGTGGCCTGCGCCTCCCGGGCCTGCTCGGCGACCTTCTCCTGGACCGCCTTGGGGTCGGTGTTGCGCACGGCCTCGATGCGGTCGGGCGCCTCGGCCCGCAGCTGTTCGAGCAGCGCCGGGACCTTACGGGCCTGGCGGACGGCCAGGTCGGCGGTGCCGGCGGCGAAGTAGAGGGGGGTCGGGTCGGTGAGGGTCTTGCGCAGGTCATCGGTGATGGCCATGACTGTGGTCCTCCCGGATCATCAGGCTCGGTGTGAGGGTGGTGGAGCTCTCAAGCTGTATCGGCAGCACTGCCGTCCGCATTGAAGGGAGCGTCCTCGCCGGACGTGTCCCCGTCGCCTGCCCCGGGCTCGTCGTCCAACCCGTTCTCCTTGCGGAAGGAGGCGTAGATCTGGAGCAGCACGCTTTTCTGGCGCTCGTTGATCGACGGATCGGCGAGGATCACCGCCCGCGTCTCCAGCTCGTCCGGCTGCCGCTCGTCCAGGATCCCGGCCCGTACGTACAGGGTCTCGGCGGAGATGCGCAGCGCCTTCGCGACCTGCTGCAGCACATCGGCGCTGGGCTTGCGCAGCCCGCGCTCGATCTGGCTGAGGTACGGGTTGGACACCCCGGCGGCCTCGGCGAGCTGCCGCAGCGAGAGCTGCGCCGTGCGGCGCTGCTCGCGCAGGTACTCGCCGAGATTGCCGACGTTGAGTGAGGCCATGACTCGATGCTGCACCCACTTGCTAACTTTTGCAAGCAGCCGCTTGCAAAAGTGTCCCCCGCCACTCGGTGTCTCCAGGGCGACGACGCCCGGTGCCCCGGACCGTAGGCTCGGCGGCATGGACCAGTTGCTACCGCTCCTCGTCTGCGCCGGCGCCCTCGCGGCGGTCATGGGCTTCCTCGGCTGGGTGGCCGTACGGGCCCGGCGGCGCGGGGTCGCCGGGGCGGCGCTGCAGGCAGCGATGGCCTCGTACGACGAGGCGTTCCGGGTGACGTCCCACGAGTCGTACTACGAGATCCGGGCACAGGCCGACCGGCAGGCACCGATGGCCGCGCCGGACGACCCGTGGCGCTCCCCGTACGATCTGCCCCGGGCGTCGCGCGTCCAGGGCCCGCGGGGTGCCGGCAGGACGTTCCGGCGGTGGTGGCGCAGGGGCTGACCCGCGCACCCGGCCCCGGCCGCGCACGCCTTAGAGCGGGCCCTCCAGTCCCGACCTCAGCTGCGCGAACCCGCTCTCCGCCGCCTCCACCGCCTCCGCGTACAGCTCGTCCGCCGTCGCGCCGCTGTTGATGCGGTGCCAGTTCTCCGAGGCCAGGAGGCGCTGGACCACGATGATCTGGCCCGCCGCCAGGCGGGCTCGGAGGCTGCCGCCGAGGGCGCGGGCGAGGGCGTCCTCGGAGCGTCTCAGGTAGGCGTGGAGGCGGGCCACCAGGGCCGGGGTGCCGTAGAGGAGCGCGTGGTACGCCAGCACCTCCGGCGCGTCGCACAGGCCGGTGATCGGGTCGCGGCGCTCCAGGCCGTCCAGGAAATGGGCCCGGAGCGCGGCCAGCGGGGTCGTGCCGGACGGGCGGGCGGCGACCACCCGCGCGGCCTCGTCCTCGTGGTCGGCGAACCGGTGCAGGGCCAGGTCCTCCTTGGCCGGGAAGTACCGGAAGAGCGTCGGCTTGGAGATGTCGGCCGCCGCCGCGACCTCCGCCACCGACACCTTGTCGAACCCGCGCCGGAGGAACAGGGCGATCGCCGCGTCCGAGACCGCCTGGTAGGTCAGCTGCTTCTTGCGCTCCCGCAGGCTCATCGGCGCATGCCCGTCCGCCGACCCGTCCGACCTGGCCTTCTCTGCGCTCATGACTCCGAAGCGTACGCCCTTGACCTCAAGCGGAGTTGAGCCCTCCGCCCGCCCGGCCCCCGCACGTCAGAAGACGTCCGGGCACCAGGCCCGCCGCGCCGCCCGGAACACCGCGTCCGCCGTCGCCGCCGCGCCCTGGGTCAGCTCCTCCACCCGGCCGAGCGCCGCCAGCCGCAGGACCGATTCGTCACCGAGCCAGAGCGTCCCCAGCTCCCTTACGTCCAGGGCCAGGTCCGCCGAGCGGGTGGTCGAGGCGCAGGTGGCACCGTCCGGCGAGGCGTCCAGATGGAAGCGGCCGGTCGCGAGGCCCGCGTCGTCCCGGATCTCCAGCACCAGGGAACCGGGCACCGCGTAGGTGCGGGTCTCCAGCGCGCGTACGACGTCGAGGACGCGCACCCACAGGAAGTCCGCCTGGGTCACCACGCGCGCGGCACGCGGGTCCGGCAGCAGCAGTGGGAGCAGGTCGTCGGCGGGCCGGTTGCCGGTGCGGATCGTCGAGATCCAGTCCACCGAGCCTAGGAAGTGCCACAGCGACCGCTCGGCCGCCGGAGTCACCGCGACCATGTCGCGCACCTGCGCACCGTTCAACGGCTGCTTGGCGTCGCTCCAGTTCTCGTCGGCACGGTAGACCAGCATCCCGTCGACCGTGCCGTCGTCGCCCCGGTACACGGCGTAGAAGGGTTCGGTCCAGTGGTCCCGGGCGAAGACCCCCTCCCCCGTGACCTTGTCCCACCAGCGGGCGTCACGGCTCACCGCACCGTGCTGCCGGGCCCGCAGCCGGTCGTGCAGGGCGGGGCCCAGCTTCCGCGCCTCCGCGCCGTCCACCAGGTCGATCCGGCCGCCGTCGCCGTCCGCCGGGACCCGGCGGTGCGGGTCGAGGCCCGTGCGGTGGACGTCGATCTCCCAATGCGTGGTCCAGGCCGCCGGGCCGAACCCGTACCGCCCGTAGATCGGGTACTCCGCGGCGATCAGCGTCGCCGCCACGTCACCGCGCTCCTTCGCCTCGGCCAGATCCACCGCCATCAGCCGCGAGAGCAGGCCCCGGCGGCGGTGGGTCGGCGAGACGGTGACGTTGGTGACGGCGTCGGTCGGCACGGTGGCACCGCCGACCACCGTCAGCTCCTGGGCGAACGAGCGGAACGTCGCCACGCACCGCCCGGCGTCGAACGCCCCCCGCGTGCGCGCGAGATCCATGTACGGCAGGCGCCCGGTCACCTCCTCCTCGGGCGGCGTGGGCTGCCTCAGGAAGCCGGTGTTCAGGGCGCGCAGCCAGTCGGCGAACTCGGACGGGGTGACAGGGCGGATATCAAGGGCGTTCATGCGCCCCACGCTAGGCAGCGCGATGCGCGATGTCGCCCGGTTTTGGCGCCCGTACGCGGGGAAGGGACGCGTCTCAGAAGACCGCCCGGATCTCCCCCACCTCCGCCGCCCCGCCCAGCAGCGGGGCCCGGCCGATCCGCCCGACCACCGGGGCGTCGATCCCCAGCAGCCCCAGCGCGCGGGCCAGCACCGGGCCCAGCGCCCGGGTCGAACCGTCGTCGATCTTGAAGGCCAGCGCCCGGCCGTCCGCCAGGGCCACCGCCTGCACGGCCTCCGCGCCCATCTTGGACAGGGTCCCGGGCACCTCGCGCATCAGCCAGGTGTCGGGGCGCCGCGTGCCCGCCACGTACTCCGGGTGCGCGCGCATCGCGTCCGCCACCCGGCGCTCCGCCGTACCCGGCTCGGCCGTGACGAAACCGCGGAACGCCCGCGCGAGGCCCACCAGCGAAATCGCCATCAGGGGCGCCCCGCACCCGTCCGTGCCGACGGCGGCGACCTCTTCGCCGGCGGCCTCCTCGACGACCTGGTGCACCAACTGCTGGAGGGGGTGCGCCGGTTCCAGGTAGCCCGCCCGGTCCCAGCCGTTGAGCGCGCAGGCGGCGAGCATCGCCGCGTGCTTGCCGGAGCAGTTCATCGTGATCCGCTCGCGGACGTGGCCGACGGCCAGGTACGACTCGGCCTCGACCTGGTCCAGCGGCAGGTCCGGAGGGGTCCGGAGGTCCTCGGGCGACAGTCCGTGCTCGGCGAGCATCTTGCGTACGAGATCGAGGTGGAAGCCCTCGCCGGAGTGGCTCGCGGCGGCCAGCGCCAGCCGCTCCCCGGACAGGTCGAGCCCGGCCCGCAGCACCGCCGCGGCCTGCATCGGCTTGTTGGAGGAGCGCGGGAAGACCGGTGCCGCCGGGTCGCCCAGGGCCAGTTCCACGCTGCCGTCGGCGGCCAGCACGACCAGCGAGCCCCGGTGGTGGCCCTCGGTGAAGCCGGACCGCACGACCTCGGCCAGCACGGGCAGGCCGGGGGCCGGGTCGGATATGGCGGGGGTGCGGGCTGCGCTGGAGGTCATGGTGGCCTTCCGGGGACGGACGGGACCCGCCCCCGGAGGGATCGCCTCAGGCGAGCAGGTCGTCTACTTGTGCTTCCCCGTCACGGTACCTGCGGGCGATCTCCGCGCCGCACCCGTCCGCAGTGCGCTGGAGCCGGCGCCGGCGCCGGGAGACCTGCTGCTCGTAGCGGACCAGGCGCCCCATCGCGGTGTGCAGCTCTTCGTCCGTCCGGGCGTCCAGGTCGGACAGCTCGATCTCGGCGAGCGAATCGGCCGCGAGCCTGCGGTACTCGTCGCTGCGCGGCGTGGACAGCGTCACGTGCCGGGAGGAGCGCTGCGGGGACGGGGCGTCGGCGAGGATCTCCGACAGCCGGTCCACCACCGGCGACTCCGGGTCCCGGCGCCGGGCCAGCTCCGCCCGCAGGATGTCGATCCGCCCCTGGACGAGCCGCCGCACATAGCTCAGGTCGGCCTCGTCGCGCTGCGCGTCGCGGCGCAGGGCGCGCAGCTCCGGCAGGTTCAGGGTGCCGAGATCGGGCCGGGCTCCGTCGCCGGTGTCGTCGCCCTGCCCGGTCCTCTGTACGGGCGGGCGCATGGTGCTGATACTCGTACCGGTACCGCTGCTGCCGCTGATGCCGGGGCGCGCGACCGGCACTGCGCCCGGGGACTGCCCGGTTCCATGGGTGCTCATGCTTGTGTCCATCCCCTCGACCGGTGCGTCGGCGCACCGCCTCCCGAGCATGGTGCCACCCCGAGGGCCTCTGTGAGGTTGCTCTGTACCCGTTCGGCCCAAGATAGGTTGGTCTGTATGCGTGCAGTGGTACAGAGGGTGGATGGTGCGAGCGTCACGGTGGCGGACGCCGCGGACGGCGGCGGGGGTTCCCGTGTCGTCGGGGAAATAGTCGGCGAGGGCCTGTGTGTGCTGGTGGGGGTGACCCACGAGGACACCCCGGAGAAGGCGGCGCAGCTCGCCCGCAAGCTCTGGTCGGTCCGCATCCTGGAGGGCGAGAAGTCCTGCTCCGACGTGAATGCGCCGCTTCTGGTGATTTCGCAGTTCACCCTCTACGGGGACGCCCGCAAGGGCCGCCGCCCCACCTGGAACGCCGCCGCGCCCGGTGACGTCGCCGAGCCGCTGGTCGACGAGGTGGTGGCGCGGCTGCGGGCGCTCGGGGCGACGGTGGAGACGGGCCGGTTCGGGGCGGACATGCGCGTCTCGCTCACCAACCACGGCCCGTTCACCGTCATCGTCGAGGTCTGAGCCCTCGTACGTCTGAGCCCTCGTACGTCTGAGTCCTCGTACGTCCGAGCCCTCGTACGTCTGAGCCTTCGTACCCGGGGGTGCTTACGGCTCGACGACCGTCTCCTGGGCGGCCGCCGTGTCCCCGGCGAGCAGCTCCGCGTCGACCGCCACGTTCCGCTTCACCAGGGCCAGGGCGATCGGGCCCAGCTCGTGGTGGCGGGCGGACGTGGTGACGAAGCCCAGCTGGCGGCCCTCGGGCCCGTCCGACGCGAGCCGGACCGGGGTGCCGGGGCCCGGCAGGTGGACCTCGCTGCCGTCCAGGTGCAGGAAGACCAGGCGGCGGGGCGGCTTGCCCAGGTTGTGCACCCGGGCGACGGTCTCCTGACCCCGGTAGCACCCCTTCTGGAGGTGCACCGCGACGCCGATCAGGCCCAGCTCGTGCGGGATGGTGCGGTGGTCGGTCTCGAAGCCGAGCCGCGGCCGGTGGCCCTCCACGCGCAGCGCCTCGTGGGCCAGCACCCCGGCGAGCGGTCCGTGCGCCGCCGCGTACGTCTCCAGGTCGGCACGCGGCAGGAACAGGTCGCGGCCGTGCGGCGTCTCGCGTACGACGACGCCCTCCGGGACCTCGGCGATCGAGCCGGCCGGGAGGTACACCACAGCGAAGTCCTCGGTGCGGTCGGCGACCTCGACCCGGTAGAAGAACTTCATCGACTCCAGATAGGCGATGAGCTCGCTCTGCGTACCCGGTTCGACGTGCATCCACACCGTCTCGCCGTCGTCGACGAGATAGAGGGCGTGCTCGATGTGCCCGTTCGCGCTGAGGATCAGGGCCTCGGTGGCCCGGCCCGGGGCGAGTTCGGTGACGTGCTGGGTGATCAGGAGGTGCAGCCAGGCCAGCCGGTCGCTCCCGGTGACGGCGACGACGCCGCGGTGCGAGAGGTCGACCAGTCCCGAACCGTCGGCGAGGGCGCGCTGCTCGCGGAACAGGTCGCCGTAGTGCGCGGCGACACCTTCGTCGCGGCCCTCGGCGGGGACGGCGCCGGGCTGGGACAGCAGGGGGCTCTTCATGCGACCAGCGTACGACTGGTTGTCGGGCCCCGGCCGCCGGTGCTCTCAGTCCCCGGCCGCCGGTGCCGGACCTGCGGCGTCCGTACCCTTCTCCGCCGCCTTCGCCGTGCAGTCGGCGCAGCGGCCGAAGATCGCGAAGTGCTTCATGTCCGTCTCGAAGCCGAACGCGCCGCGCAGCTTCTCGGTGAACTCCTGGACGACGCTCACATCCGCCTCGATCACGTCCGCGCAGTCACGGCAGACGAGGTGGATGTGGTGGTGGCGGTCTGCCAGGTGGTACGTCGGGGCGCCGTGGCCCAGATGGGCGTGGCTGACGAGCTCCAGCTCCTCCAGGAGCTCCAGCGTCCGGTAGACCGTCGAGATGTTCACGCCCGACGCGGTCCGGCGCACCTCGGAGAGGATGTCGTCGGGCGTCGCGTGTTCGAGCGTGTCGACGGCTTCCAGGACGAGCTGGCGCTGCGGCGTCAGCCGGTAGCCGCGCTGCCGGAGATCGGTCTTCCAGTCGGTGCTCACCACAGCCCCCAGTGTAGATCCGCGCCCGGCGCCCTCTCCGGGGAAAGCGACGGCTACTTGAAGAACGCGATCCCGTCGTCCGGCAGGTCACCGAGGCTCTTGGCCATCGCCTCGACCTCCTCGGGCGTGACGGTCTTCTTCAGGTGCGCCGACATGTACGGACGCAGCTCGACCTCGGGCGTCGCCTTCTCGCCGACCCACATCAGGTCGCTGTTCACGTACCCGTAGAGCCGCTTGCCACCGCTGTACGGGCCGGAGGCCGCGGTACGGGCGACGGCGTCGGTGACCAGGTCGATCTGCGGCTTCTTGTCGGCCAGCTCGCCGTACCAGATCTCGATGACGCCCTGGTCGCGGGCCATGACGACCTCGACCTTGCGGTCCTTGTCGATGCGCCAGTAGCCGGTCTCGGTCTCCAGCGGGCGGACCTTGTTGCCCTCGGAGTCGAGGACCCAGGAGTGCGAGGTGTACTCCAGGAAGTCGCGGCCGTCGTGGCTGAACGTGACCTCCTGGCCGAAGTTGCACTTCTCGGCGCCCGGGAAGTCGGAGACGCCCGCGCCCGCCCAGTTGCCCAGGAGGAAGGCCAGCGGGACGAGGTCCGGGTGGAGGTCGGACGGAATCTCGATCATGAGCGGCTCAGACGATCTGTGAGGCGGGAGGCGGGGACGCCGGGAACAAGGAGGGGGTCAGCGCTGACCCTGGTACAGCTTCTTCACGGTCACGCCGGCGAAGGCGAGCACGCCGACGCAGACCAGGACCAGCAGGGCGGAGAAGAATGCCTCAAGCACGGGGGGCTCCTCGAACGAGCGGTATGGCGGCATACAGGGCCGGCCCCCAGCCTAATGGGTGGGGTCCGGCCCTGCCGTTCCGGGGCGTGCCGCCGCGCATCGGGGCGGGCCCGTGCGGGCGGCGATTACAGTTCCGTATATGCCGAAGAAGCTCGTGATCAAGGTGACCGCAGGTGCCGATTCCGCCGAGCGCTGCTCGCAGGCGTTCACCGTGGCGGCGGTGGCCGTCGCCAGCGGGGTGGAGGTTTCGCTCTGGCTGACCGGGGAATCCGCGTGGTTCGCCCTGCCGGGGCGCGCCGCCGAGTTCGAGCTTCCGCACGCGGCACCGCTGCCCGATCTGATCGAGTCCGTCCAGGCGGGCGGCCGGATCACGCTGTGCACGCAGTGCGCGGCCCGTCGCGACATCACCGAGCAGGACGTCCTGGAGGGCGTCCGGATCGCCGGGGCGCAGGTCTTCGTCAGCGAGATCATGGCCGACGGCGTGCAGGCGCTCGTCTACTGAGAGCCGTCCTCAGCGCCGCTTCCTGCCGTCCAGCTCGTCCCACCACGCGTCGGACTCGGGGTCGCCGGTGGCACCGCCGCCCCTGCCGGTCCGCCGCGTGTCACCGGGCGGGGGCTCCTGCCGTCCGCCGGGCTCGTCCCACCAGCGGTCCTCCGGTCCCTTGCGGTTGCCCACCATGGCCGCGACGGGCGGGATCACCATCGCGACCACACACATCGCGATGGCGGCGGGCATCGACCAGAGCCTCACGAAGGCCCAGGCCGATACGAAGAGGACGAGGCATACGCCCATCAGTACGAAGTAGGCGCGCCGGCGTCGGCGGTACATGAGTCCAGCGTAGGCCCGATCGGGCCGCTCGCACGTCCTGGAAAACGGACACTTCGTCCGGGCGGCGCCGGGACCCTCCGGGCAGCGCGAAGGGCCGTACCCGTGCCAGGCAAGCGTCCAAACCCCCTGGGGTACGGCCCTTCGGCCGGTCGTCGGCTGTCACCGACGGCGGTGCTAGACGGCGATGGCCACCTCGGCCAGGCCGCCGGTCTGCGCGACGACCGTGCGGTCGGCGCTGCCGCCGGGGACGAGCGCGCGGACGGTCCAGGTGCCCTCGGCCGCGTAGAAGCGGAACTGGCCGGTCGCCGAGGTCGGCACCTCGGCGGTGAACTCGCCGGTCGAGTCCAGCAGGCGGACGTAGCCGGTGACGGGCTCGCCGTCGCGGGTCACGCTGCCCTGGATGGTGGTCTCACCGGGCTTGATCGTCGAAGCGTCGGGGCCGCCGGCCTTTGCTCCACACATGGTGTTCAGTCCTTCTGGTCGGGTGGTCGTGCTGGTGCGGGACGTGCGGGTTACTTGTTGGCGCCGAGCTCGATCGGGACGCCGACGAGGGAGCCGTACTCGGTCCACGAACCGTCGTAGTTCTTGACGTTCTCCTGGCCGAGGAGCTGGTGCAGCACGAACCAGGTGAGCGCGGAGCGCTCGCCGATGCGGCAGTAGGCGATGGTGTCCTTCGACAGGTCGACCTGCTCGGCCTCGTAGAGCGCCTTGAGCTCTTCGTCGGACTTGAAGGTGCCGTCGTCGTTGGCGTTCTTCGACCACGGGATGTTGCGGGCGCTCGGCACGTGGCCGGGGCGCTGCGACTGCTCCTGCGGGAGGTGGGCCGGGGCGAGCAGCTTGCCGCTGAACTCGTCGGGCGACCGCACGTCGACCAGGTTCTGGGTGCCGATGGCCTTCACGACGTCGTCGCGGTAGGCGCGGATCGACTCGTCCTGCGGCTGGGCCCGGTACTGCGTGGCCGGGCGGGACGGGATCTGGTCGCCGTCGACGAGGTCGCGGGAGTCGAGCTCCCACTTCTTGCGGCCGCCGTCGAGCAGGCGGACGTCCTGGTGGCCGTAGAGCTTGAAGTACCAGAAGGCGTAGGACGCGAACCAGTTGTTGTTGCCGCCGTAGAGGACGACCGTGGTGTCGTTGCCGATGCCCTTCGCGGACAGCAGCGCCTCGAACCCGGCCTGGTCGATGAAGTCGCGGCGGACCGGGTCCTGGAGGTCCTTGGTCCAGTCGATCCGGATCGCGTTCTTGATGTGGTTCTTCTCGTACGCGGAGGTGTCCTCGTCGACCTCGACGATGGCGACCTGCGGGTCGTCGATGTGGGCCTCGACCCAGTCGGCGTCTACCAGGACGTCACTGCGGCTCATTGTGTTTCTCCTCCGGGGCAGTCTGCGGCGAGATGGTGCACGGATCGTGCGTGATGCGGATGTGCGGGACGCGGGCCGGGCCCACGAGCACGGGCGACATGCGGGATGGCCCCGACGTGCGGTCGAAGGGCCTGGGAATGCGGGAAACCGGACGTCCCGCTCAGACAGTGCGACAGAGCATGGCGGCGACGCGGCACAGGTCCACTGCCCGCCGCTTCGTGAGATCCGCCTGGCCACCCTGGGGGAGGCCGCTAATAGAGCACTGCATGGGTCCGATCGTAGGGACGTACGGGCGGACATGTCACCGTTGTGTCGCATCCTGAGACAGCATCGTCCGCATTGCGGAACGAGCGCCGCTGCGGAAAGGGTCCTCCGCAGTCGCGCGAGGCGTCGCGGCCGTCGGCCATCTGCGGACCGGACTCGCCCGTCTCACTATGTGGCGGGGCCACCGATCCCTACCCGTTCGCGGGGCCGGTCATCCCGACAGGCGCACGTCCGTGCCGGTCACCGAGATCTCCAGGCCGTCGGCGGTCGGCTGGATCTTCTCCAGCTTCAGGCCGTTCGGCAGCCCGCCGACCTCGCGCTCGAAGTCGGTCTTCTGGCGGACCAGCTTCTCCAGGCCGGGAATGCCCTCGCCCGGCACCTTGTCCGCGTGGACGCGGACGGTGTGGCCGTCGGCCAGGGTGACGGTGGACAGCACGCTGCGCGTGATCGGCTGCCCCAGGATGTCGACCGTTCCGGTCACCTTCACCTTGCCCTTGCCGCCGTACTCGACCGCGACCCCGTCGCTGGCGGCCTCAGTGAGGTCGTCGTACGAGATGACGGCCGTCCCGGTGGCGCGGGTCGCGGTGGCGCCGGAGAAGCCGTCGGTGAGGTGCACGTCGCGCAGTTCGGCGTCCATGGTGGAGATCCGCAGCGAGCGGCCGGCGGCGTGGGTCTCGATGCCGTCCATGCTGACGTCCACCTCGTCGAGCGACGATCCGGCGACCTGGGTGAGGAACGGGAAGCCCTTGATGGAGACGTCGGTGGAGCCGATCTGCGCCCCCGGGACCTTCACCCGGTCCTCGACCTGCGACTCGGCGACGTACACCGCCACCCGGTCCACGGCGATGAACACCGCCACCAGGACCACCAGGACGACGGCCGATATTCGCAGTGCACGCATGCCTGTCCTTCCCCCACCCTGCCGTCCGTACGGACCCCGGGGCCGCGGGCCACCTGACGGCCGCACGGCACTTTCCCCGGGTGATCGACGCGCGGAAGCCCCCCAACGGTTCCCCGTGGAGGGCTTCGCCATGCGCGTCGAGCGGTACGAATCCGGGCGGTACGGGACTACGTCAGCACGCGCCCCAGCAGATAGACGGCCGGCGCGGCCGCGGTCAGCGGAAGGGCCACACCCGCCGTCATGTGGACGAAGCGTGACGGGTAGTCATAGCTCGCCACCCGCAGCCCGATCAGCGCGCAGACCCCGGCGGCGAGGCCCAGCAGCGCTCCCTTCGCGCCCAGGTCGCCGGCGGCCCCCGCCAGCGCCCCAGCCCCCGCCGCGACGGCCAGGGCCGCCACGACGGAGACCGGCCCGGGCAGCGGCAGCGCCCGTACGAGCACGGCACCGGCCACGGCGACCGCGCCCACCGTCACCGCGTCCGGGACGGCCGCGAGGTGCCCGGCCGCCAGCACCGCGAGCGCGGCCGAGGCGACGGTGGCCAACAGGCCCTGCATCCGCTCGTCGGCCCCGGCCCGGCTGCGCAGCTGGAGGACCACCGTCAGCAGCACCCAGACGCCGAGCGTGCCGATGATCGCGGCCGGACCGTGCTCCCGGCCCGCCGCGAGGAGCGCCACATCGGCGACCAGGCCGCCGGCGAAGGCCAGCGCGATGCCCTGCCGGGCCGGCCACATGCCGTTGAGCCGGAACCAGCCCGCCGCCGTCACCGCCTGGAGCAGCACCAGCGGCACGGCCAGCGCGTACGAACCGATCGCCGCGCCGAGCGCGAGCAGCAGCCCGAGCACCGCGGTGATCGCGGCCGGCTGGATTCCCGGCGCGATGACCGGGGAACGCCCCTCTGCCCGGGCGCGCTGCGCGTCGGTGATCCGGGCGTTGCCGAGCGTGGTGGGCGCGCTGTAGCCGTCGGCATCAGTGCCGGCCGGGGCGACGGGCGCCGGAGCGGGGGCGGGCGCGGGTTCCGCGTGGACCTCGGGCGGCAGCGGGTACGAGCCGGTGCCGGGCGCGGGGGTGTGCTGCGGCGCGGGGGTGTGCTGCGGCGCGGGGGTGTGCTGCGGCGCGGGGGCGGCGTGGTGGTCCCCCTGCGGCGCGGGCCCGTCCGTGCGCCGGACCGTCGGCTGGTACTGGGTGTCCCAGGTCTGGCCCTGCCAGACCTGGGCGGCGCCCTGTTCCGGCTGCCCGGCAGAGGTGTCCGTGTACCCCTGCCCGCCGTACGCGGGACCGCCGTAGGACGGGTCGCCGTACGCCTGCTGCTGCGGGTACGCGTCCTGCTGCGGGTGGCCGTACTGCTGCGGCGCCTGCCCGTACTGCTGGGGGTCCTGCCCCTGCGGGTACTGCTGCTGCGGGTCCTGTCCGTACCCGTACTGCGGCTGCTGCTCGGGACCCGGGTAGTACGGATGCTGCTGATCGTTGCTCATGTGCTGCGGTTCACCCTCCTGCGAACGGCGGGAGCACCTCGACCGTGCCGCCCTCGGCAAGGCGTACGGTCTCATGGCTCCGGGTCCCGACGGGGTCGCCGTCGATGAGGAACGAGCACCTTCGCAGGACGCTGCTCAGCTCGCCGGGGTGCCGCTCGCGCACCGCGTCGAGCGCCTCCTTGAGGGTCGCGGCGGCGTACGGCTCCTCCGCGGTCCCGGCCGCGGCCTTGGCGGCTGCCCAGTAGCGGATCGTTCCCGCAGGCATGGCGGCGCTCCTTTCGTTCCGTCCGGTCGGTGCCCGTTCGGGTGACACCGGCTGCCCATCATGGTTCACCGTCGCGCCGCCCAGTCGGCGATGCGGGTGAGCAAGGTCTCGTCGGCCGCGTTCTCCGCGTGCCCCATTCCGCGCTCCAGCCACAGCTCCGCCGCATCGCCCGCGGCGGCGGCCAGCATGCGGGGGTGGTCGAGCGGGAAGTACGGGTCCCGGTCGCCGTGCACGATCAGCAGGGGCACCGGGGCGATCAGGGCGGCGGCCGCGACCGGGGAGAGCGGGACCGGGTCCCACGCCTCGCGGTGGATGCGGGTGCGGAAGCCGTAGCGCCCGACCAGCCGGCCCGTGGGGCGGGTCACCATCCAGTGCAGGCGGCGCATCGGAGCCGTACCCCGGTAGTACCAGCGCGCCGGGGCGCTCACGGACACCACCACGTCCGCGTGTGCATCCGTACGCGCCCCTGTGCGCCCCCCGCGCTCCGCAATGCACCCGTCGCCGCCACCGTCCCCGGCGTCCGCCGCCTGCTTCCCGTACAGCGCGCCGTGCCGCAGCACCACCGAGCCGCCCATCGAGAAGCCGACCGTCACCACCCGCCGGTGTCCGAGCGAGCGCGCCCATGCGACCGCCGCCGCCAGGTCCAGCACCTCGCGGTCGCCGACCGTGGACAGCCCGCCGGACCTGCCGTGACCACGGAAGGAGAAGGTCACCACCGCCGCGTACCGGGAGAACGTCTCCACCGCCCGCCGCACCGCCGGGCGGTCCACCGAACCGGTGAATCCGTGCGCGACGACGATCACCGTGCCGGTCGCGTCATCCGCCGTACACGGGTCGTACACCGCCTCGATCCGGGTCCCGTCATCCGCCCGCAACACGGCCCGCACCCCACCGTGCGTGACGGAGCGAACAGAGGAATCCGGAATTCTCCCCTCGGACACTGAACTCATGTGGGTTATTCTCCTGTGAAGAGGATCCGGGCAAAGCAGCCCCCGGGTCCTTTTGTGCTTTCCGGACGTTGTTACGGCGACGTTTCGACAAGCTCAGCGGGACACAAACGTACGAAGCAGAGCCGCATACTCCCCCGGGTCCCACCCGGGAGTGCCCCTCTCGCAGGGAACGAGGAGGACCGACGTCATGGGCGAGCCAACCGTGCACGATCACCGACCGACGAACCGGGCAGGTGAGCGGCGATGAGTTCCCTGCTGCTCCTGACCAACGCCCTCCAGCCGTCCACGGAGGTGCTTCCCGCGCTCGGCCTCCTGCTGCACAGCGTGCGCGTCGCGCCCGCCGAGGGCCCCGCGCTCGTCGACACCCCCGGTGCCGACGTCATCCTCGTGGACGGGCGCCGCGACCTGCCCCAGGTCCGCTCCCTGTGCCAGCTGCTGCGGTCCACCGGACCCGGCTGTCCGCTGATCCTCGTCGTCACTGAGGGCGGCCTCGCGGCCGTCACCGCGGACTGGGGCATCGACGACGTACTGCTGGACACGGCCGGCCCCGCCGAAGTCGAGGCGCGGCTGCGTCTGGCGACCGGGCGGCAGCAGATCACCGCCGACGACTCCCCGATGGAGATCCGCAACGGTGATCTCTCCGTCGACGAGGCGACGTACAGCGCGAAACTCAAGGGCCGGGTCCTCGACCTCACCTTCAAGGAATTCGAACTGCTCAAATACCTCGCCCAGCACCCGGGCCGGGTCTTCACCCGCGCCCAGTTGCTCCAGGAGGTCTGGGGCTACGACTACTTCGGCGGTACGCGCACGGTCGACGTGCACGTACGGCGGCTGCGCGCCAAGCTCGGCCCCGAGCACGAGTCGCTGATCGGTACCGTGCGCAACGTGGGTTACCGGTTCGTCGCTCCGGAGAAGGTCGAGCGGGCGGCGGAAGAGGCCAAGGCGGCCGCGCGAGAGGTCACCCGTTCGGAGCAGTCTCGCATCGTGGACGTTCCGGAAGAAGCCCCGGTCCGGCCCGCCAAGAGGTAGTTCCATCCGCGTAGACTGCCGCGCGTGGCCAAGGTGACGCGGGACGATGTGGCGAGACTGGCGGGGACGTCGACCGCAGTGGTCAGTTACGTCATCAACAACGGACCCCGGCCGGTCGCCCCGGCCACGCGCGAGCGGGTGCTCGCCGCGATCAAGGAGCTGGGCTACCGGCCCGACCGGGTCGCCCAGGCCATGGCCTCGCGGCGGACCGATCTCATAGGGATGATCGTGCCCGACGCCCGGCAGCCGTTCTTCGCGGAGATGGCGCACGCGGTCGAACAGGCCGCCGCCGAGCGCGGGAAAATGGTCCTCGTCGGCAACTCCGACTACCGCGACGAGCGCGAGGTCCACTACCTGCGGGCCTTCCTCGGCATGCGGGTCTCCGGCCTGATCCTCGTCAGCCAGGGCCCCAGCGAGCGCGCGGCGGCGGAGATAGAGGCGTGGGACGCCCGGGTGGTGCTGCTGCACGAGCGGCCCGAGGCGATCGACGACGTCGCGGTCGTCACGGACGACATCGGCGGCGCCCAGCTCGCCACCCGACACCTCCTCGAACACGGCAACGCGTACGTGGCCTGCCTCGGCGGTACGGAGGAGACCCCGGCCGTCGGCGACCCGGTCGCGGACCACGTGGAGGGCTGGCGCCGCGCGATGCACGAGTCCGGCCGCTCCACCGAGGGCCGCCTCTTCCAGGCCCCGTACAACCGCTACGACGCCTACCGGGTGGCCCTGGAGCTGCTCTCCGGCCCCGACAGGCCGCCGGCCATCTTCTGCGCCACGGACGACCAGGCCATCGGCGTGCTGCGGGCCGCGCGCGAGCTGCGCATCGACGTACCGGGCGAGCTGGCGGTCGCGGGCTTCGACGACGTCAAGGAGGCCGGGCTGACCGATCCGCCGCTCACCACGGTCTTCTCGGACCGGCCGGCGATGGCCCGGGCGGCGGTGGACCTGGTCCTCGACGACTCGCTGCGGGTCTCGGGGTCGCGGCGGGAGCGGCTGAAGCAGTTCCCGTCGGCGCTGGTGGTCCGCCGCTCGTGCGGCTGCGGTGAGCCCGCGGGGCGCGCGCTTCCGTAAAGGGTCGCCCGGTGGCCCTTTATATCGGGCATACGAGGTTCTGCCGGGCTTCTCAGGGCGCCCTCACGCTCCTCTCATCTTGGCCGGACAGTCTCATAGGCATGACAGAGAGCCAGCGCCCGAGCGGCGAGTACCCGATGTACCCCTCGTACGGCAACGGCGACGCGGCCTACCCGCCGCCGCCGTCATACCAGCCCGTCCAGCCGGTTCCGATGGGCCCCGGGACCACCGTGTGGCCCGCCCCCGCCCCGGCCGACGCGCACTACGGCGGTGCCGGCGACGGCGGCGGTGACGGCCCGTACGGGCACGGCACCGCCGAACCGCCCGCCGCCCGGCGCCGCCTCCGCAAGCCGGTCGCGCTCCTCGCGGCGGTGGCCATCGCGGCGGCGATCGTCGGCGGCGGCACCGCCACGGTGATCGCGAAGCTCACGGACGGCGGCACCGCGACCACCGCCGGGGGCGGCGTCATCCCCGGCACCACCGTCTCGCAGAGCAGCAAAGGCACGGTGGCCGGTGTGGCCGCGGCCCTCGCGCCGACCATCGTGGAGATCGGCGCGACCTCCACGGCCGGGCAGTCGACCGGGTCCGGGGTGGTCATCACGTCGGACGGCGAGATCGTCACCAACAACCACGTCATCGCGGGCGCCTCCCAGATCAAGGTCACCCTGAGCACCGGCAAGACGTACACCGCCGACGTCGTCGGCACCGACGCCGACAAGGACCTCGCGCTGATCAAGCTCCAGGGCGCGAGCGGCCTGAAGACGGCCACCCTGGGCGACTCCTCCAAGGTCGCCGTCGGCGACGAGGTCGTGGCGATCGGCTCGCCCGAGGGCCTGACCGGCACCGTCACCAGCGGCATCGTCTCCGCGCTCGACCGCGACGTCACCGTCGCCAAGGACGGCGACAGCGGCCAGGACCAGAGCCAGGGACAGGACCAGCAGGGTGGCGGCCGCCAGTGGCCCTTCGAGTTCGGCGGCCAGCAGTTCAACGGCAACACCGGCGAGTCCACCACCACGTACAAGGCGCTCCAGACCGACGCCTCCCTCAACCCGGGCAATTCCGGCGGCGCGCTGATCAACATGGACGGCGAGATCATCGGCATCAACTCGGCCATGTACTCGGCGAGCTCGGCGAGCGGTGGGAGCAGCTCCACCGCGGGCAGCGTCGGCCTCGGCTTCGCGATCCCGGTCAACACCCTGAAGGCCGACCTCGACACCCTGCGCGCCGGCAACGGCTCCTGAGGCGTGCGGGGCTGAGAAACTGGGCCCGCCGCGCCCCGGCCCCGTACCGAAAGAGAAGAGGACGAGACAGCGATGAGCCCCGCCGAAGACGATCCCCAGCGCATCCTGATCGTCGACGACGAGCCCGCCGTGCGCGAGGCCCTGCAACGCAGCCTCGCGTTCGAGGGGTACGGCACCGAGGTCGCCGTCGACGGACTCGACGCGCTCGCCAAGGCGGAGTCGTACGCCCCCGACCTCATCGTCCTGGACATCCAGATGCCCCGCATGGACGGCCTGACCGCCGCGCGCCGCATCCGCTCCACGGGCGCCACCACACCCATCCTGATGCTCACGGCCCGGGACACCGTCGGCGACCGCGTCACCGGACTCGACGCGGGCGCCGACGACTACCTGGTCAAGCCCTTCGAACTGGACGAGCTGTTCGCCCGCATCCGCGCGCTGCTGCGCCGCAGCTCGTACGCGGCCGCCGCGGGCCCCGTCCCCGACGACAACGTGCTCTCCTTCGCCGACCTGCGCATGGACCTGGCGACCCGCGAGGTCATGCGCGGCAACCGGCGCGTGGAGCTGACCCGTACCGAGTTCACCCTCCTGGAGATGTTCCTCGCGCACCCGCGCCAGGTCCTGACCCGCGAGCAGATCCTCAAGGCCGTCTGGGGCTTCGACTTCGAGCCGAGCTCCAACTCCCTGGACGTGTACGTGATGTACCTGCGCCGCAAGACGGAGGCCGGCGGCGAACCGCGCCTCGTCCACACGGTGCGCGGCGTGGGGTACGCGCTGCGCGCGGGCGGGGGCGAGGGGTGACGGGCCCGCTGCGCCGGTTCCGCGCGCTGCCCCTGCGCTCCCGGCTGGCCCTGCTGGTCGCCACGGCGGTCGCGGTGGCGGTGGCGGCGGTTGCGGTGGCGTGCTGGTTCGTGACGCGGGAGCAGTTGGAGAAGCAGCAGGACAGGGCGTTGCGCGGCGCCAACGTCGACGCGCGGTATCTGACCAACCTGTACGACTACTGCCGCGGGGCCAGCCAGATCCTGCCCCAGCCCTACACAGGGCTCACCGTCCAGCTCATCGACGACCAGGGCACGATCTGCGTCGCCCCCGGCTCCTCCAAGCTCCCCGTGAGCCAGGCAGACCTCGCCGTGGTCACCCACGACCGCCGGGACGCCCTGCGCACGGTGAAGGATGCGAACGGCGTCGAGATGCGCGTGTACACCGCTCCCGTGAAGGGCCCCATCGACCTCGCCGTCTCCATCGCCCGCCCCATGAGCGAGATCGACAAACCCCTCTCCACCCTCGCCTGGGTCCTCCTCCTCGTCAGCGGCATCGGCGTCGTCGGCGCCGGCGCCGCCGGTCTCTGGGTCGCCCGCTCCGGCCTGCGCCCCGTCGACGAGCTGACCGAGGCCGTCGAGCACGTGGCCCGGACCGAGGACCTGACCGTCCGCATCCCGGTCGAGGGCGAGGACGAGATCGCCCGGCTGTCCCGTTCGTTCAACTCGATGACCGCGTCCCTGGCGACCTCCCGCGACCGGCAGGCGCAGCTCATCGCGGACGCCGGGCACGAGCTGCGCACCCCGCTCACTTCGCTCCGCACCAACGTGGAGCTGCTCGCCCGCAGCGACGAGACGGGCCGGGCGATCCCGCCGGACGACCGCAGGGCGCTGATGTCCTCGGTGAAGGCGCAGATGACGGAGCTGGCCGCGCTCATCGGCGACCTCCAGGAGCTGGCCCGCCCGGACGCCGCCCAGCCGGGCCCGCTCCAGGTGGTGGCCCTGCACGACATCACCCGGGCCGCGCTCCACCGCGCCCGGCTGCGCGGCCCCGAGCTGACGATCACGGAGGACCTGGCCCCCTGGTACGTACGCACCGAACCGGCGGCCCTCGAACGGGCGATCGTCAACGTCCTTGACAACGCGGTGAAGTTCAGCCCGTCCGGCTCCACGATCGACGTGGTGCTGCACCGGGGCCGGCTCACGGTCCGGGACCACGGCCCGGGGATCCCCGCCGACGAACTCCCCCACGTCTTCGAACGCTTCTGGCGCTCCCCGTCCGCCCGCCAGCTCCCCGGCTCGGGCCTCGGCCTGTCGATCGTGGCCCGTACGGTCCAGCAGTCGGGCGGCGACATCACCCTGTCCCCGGCCGAGGGCGGCGGCACGGAGGCGTCGATCACCCTCCCGGGAGCGCCCCAGCCCCCGCCGGGCGCCCCGCAGGAGTAGCCGCATCGGAAAGAGGACGCAGGTGTCCAGGGCCACGCACTGCACATCGTTCCGTATGACTCGGATGCCATGACGGCCCGGCCGCCGCAGCGAACCGCATCCTCGGCCGGTTCGATCAGCTCGTCGAGGCCCCGGCTCCTTCGGGAGCGCCGCTTCTCCTTGTACGCCGGCACGTCGGCCAGCAGCACTCTGCGGTGGCGCCCGGGCGGGAGTACGGCACCTCACCCTCAGGCGGAAAACGGAGGGGCTGCGGGCCGGTCGAACCGGTCCGCAGCCCCTCCCCCCTCGCTGGGCCGGGTCAGGACGCCGGGTTGTGGCGGATCAGGGACTCCACGAGGCCGGAACGGGTAGCGGGGAAGTCCAGCGGCACGATGCCGAGGCCGGTCCAGCCGGCCGTCTCCGCCGAGTCCAGGAACGAGTGGACCTGCGGGTTCAGCCGGTCCGCGTTCCAGCGGGGCGGAAGCAGGGCCGCGGTGCTCACGTAGTTCATGAACAGCTTCCCGGGCCCGGCCGCCGCCCTGCGGAACTGGGCCTCGATCTTGGGGTACTTGGCGAACGGCTCCGCCATGTAGTCGTCCTGGATGTCGAAGAGCGCCGGGTCGGCGTACCGCACCCCGGGCAGCCCGCCGTTGTCGGCGAGCAGCACCACCTTGCCGCGGGCCCCGCCCAGCGTGGGCAGCACGTCGCCGATGTGGAACAGCGGTCGCCAGCCCCTGTTGTCGAGGTAGTCGTCGAAGACCGCCCGGAACGCCGCGTCGCTCTCCTCCGAGTACTCCTGCTTGACCCGCATCAGGACGGTCTCGGTCGGCCGCCCCGCCAGGAAGTCCCAGCAGGCACCGAGGACGTCACCGAACATCAGGTTCTGGTACGAGGCCCCGTGGTGGATCGCGAAGGAGCCACCGGTGATCCGGCACCGTACGTCCAGGAAGCGCACCCCGCTGTTCAGCTGCTCCGCGATCGTGGTGTTCTGGCACTCCGTCCAGGGGCCGCCGTAGCGGGCACCGGAGTCGTGCGAGCCGGGGATCGTGAGGCGCTGGAGCGCGGTGCCGTCCGCGATGCCGCTCATCCAGTTCTGCACGGTGAGCGCCTTCGGCGCCGCCGCGCGGGCCGGTGCGGCGCCGACGAGGGCGGCGGCGGAGACGGCCAGCGCCCCGGTCAGGAAGTGTCTGCGGCTCGCGGTGTACGTACGCGTCTGGCCCATGGGGTTGCCTCCGGCTGAGTGGGGGGTCGGGACCGGCCCGCGCATTATGTCCCGTACACGTCACGTGCGGAACAGGGCCGAGGACGCAGCGCCCGCACGCGGCGCGGAAACGACGGATGCGCGGGCCGGGGCAGCCGCCCCGGCCCGCGCATCCGCGTCCGCTCACATCCTGCTTACTGCACGATCGTGATCCGGTCCGTCGCCGGCGGGGCCAGCGGGGCCGAGGCCGTGGAGTGCGCGGCCAGGTAGGCGTTGAACAGGTCCAGGTCGGAGGCGCCGACGAGCTTGTTGGTGCCCTCGCCGAGCGCCGCGAAGCCGTCGCCGCCGCCCGCCAGGAACTCGTTCATCGCGACGCGGTACGTCTTGCCCGGGTCGATCGCCTCACCGTTCAGCTTGATCGTGTCGGTGACCACGCGAGCCGCGCCGGACTTCGTCATGTCCAGCGTGTAGGTGAGGCCCTTCGAGACCTGGAGGATCTTCGGGCTGGCCTCGTTGGAGCCGCTGACCTGCTGCTGAAGCGCGCTGACGAGCTGCGCGCCGGTCAGGTCGACGACGTTCATCATGTTGGTGAACGGCTGCACGGTGAACGACTCTCCGTACGTGACGACACCGTCGCCCTCACTGCCGGAGGCCTTGTACACCAGGTCCGCGCGGATGCCGCCCGGGTTCATGAAGGCGACGACCGCCCCGCCCTTGTCCGCCGGGGCCAGGCCCTCCAGCTGGGCGTCGGCGATCAGGTCGCCGAGCGGCTTCTCCGGGGCCGTGGAGCCGCGGCCGTTGATGTCCGCCGAGATGTAACCCTGCGGCCGGTTCGAGATCGGCGCCGCGAGCGTGTTCCAGCGGGCGATCAGGTCCGTCATGTCCTTGGCCGGCTTCTGGTCCCGGCTGACGAGGTGGTTCGCGGAGACCGGGTTCTTCGGGGCCGGGCCGTGGTGCTTCGAGCCCTTCTTGCTGCTCCCCTTCACCGCCGTACGCACGATGTCGCCGGTACGGCGGTCGTACGTGAGCGTCGTGTCCGTGTACAGCCGGCCGAACGAGGCGGCCGACGTGACCAGGCGCGGGTTGCCCGCCGGGTCCGGGATGGTGCAGACGTACGCCTGGTGCGTGTGGCCCGTGACCAGCGCGTCCACCTTCGGCGTGATGCCCTTGGCGATGTCCGTGATCGGCCCGGAGATGCCGTCACCGGCGCCCGGGCTGTCGCAGTCGTAGTTGTACGACGCCGAGGCGGGCGCGCCGCCCTCGTGGATGAGCGCGACGATCGACTTCACGCCCTGGCGGTCCAGCTCCTTGGCGTACTTGTTGATCGTCTCGACCTCGTCGTGGAACTTCAGTCCCTTGACGCCGTTGGCCGTCACGATGTTCGGCGTGCCCTCCAGGGTCACCCCGATGAAGCCGATCTTGACGCCGTTCTTCTTCCACACCGTGTACGGCTTGAGGATCGGCTTCCCGGTCTTCTCGCTCGTCACGTTGGCGGCGAGGTACGGGAAGTCGGCGCCCTTGAACTTCTTGCCCTTCTCGTAGCACCCCTCGACCGGGTGGCAGCCGCCGTTCTGGAGGCGGGCCAGCTCGACGGCGCCCTCGTCGAACTCGTGGTTGCCGACGCTCGTCACGTCGAGGTCGATCTTGTTGAGCGCCTCGATGGTCGGCTCGTCGTGGAAGAGCCCCGACAGCAGCGGGCTCGCGCCGACCATGTCGCCGCCGGCCGCGGTGATCGAGTACGGGTGGCCCTCGCGGGCGGTGCGCAGCGAGGAGGCGAGGTACTCGACGCCTCCGGCCGGGATCGCCTTCGTCGTGCCGTCGGCCTGCGTCTCGGTGACCGTACCGGCCGAACCGGCCGGCGGCTCCAGGTTGCCGTGCAGGTCGTTGAAGGACAGCAGCTGTACGTCGACGGTCGAGGCCGGCGTGTGGTGCCCGTGGCCGTGGCCGCGCCCGTGTGCGCCGGCCGGCATGGCGGCGACCAGCGCGCCCATGGTGGCGAGACCGGCTGCGGCGGCGAGCACCCGCCGGGACGCGCGGTTCTTCTGCGGAGTCGCTGACATCGGTCCCCTTGTGAGTTCAGCGGGTGGAAGTTCGAGCCGCAGCCTAGAGTCAACGCGCGTAGCGCGACAGATGTTTGGGGTTACGAACTGGTTGCCGACCGGTCGGAACCGGGATCATTCACCCATCCGCGGGCGGGAGCCCCCGGGCCCGAGCGCCTGTTTTCAGCCGTCCGGCGATGGAGGACGGAACCGTCGCGCCGGACCGGGCAAGAGGCCGGGACCCCCGGGCCACAGGCCCGTACGCTCGGACACATGACGACAGACGCACCCCTCCCCGCCCCCGGACGCGAGATCCAGACGCTCGACTCCCTCTCCCCCGACCAGGCCGCGGCCGTCTCCGACCTGCTCGCCGAGGCCGCTCGGTCCGACGGCCGGCAGGCCGTGTCGGAGCAGGGGCGGCTGCAACTGCGGGGCGGGGAGCGGGAGGGCGTACGGCACTTCCTGCTGTCCACCGGGGGCGTGCTCGCCGGATACGCGCAGCTGGAGGACACCGACCCCGTGGAGGCGCCGGCCGCCGAGCTGGTCGTCCACCCCGCGCACCGGGGCCACGGCCACGGCCGGGCGCTCGGGGCCGCCCTGCTCGCCGCCACCGGGAAGCGGCTGCGGGTGTGGGCGCACGGCGGGAAGGCCGCGGCGCGCCACCTCGCCCAGGTCCTCGGCCTCTCCCTGTTCCGGGAACTGCGCCAGCTGCGCCGCCCGTTGAGCCCGCTGAACCTCGCCGAGCCGGCCTTTCCGCCGGGCGTCACCGTGCGCACCTTCGTCCCGGGCGAGGACGACGCCGCCTGGCTCGCGGTGAACCGCGCGGCGTTCGCCCATCACCCCGAGCAGGGCTCGCTGACCCAGCGCGACCTGGACGACCGCAAGGCGGAGCCCTGGTTCGACCCGAAGGGCTTCTTCCTGGCGGAGCGGGAGGACGGCGCGGGCTCCACCGAACTGATCGGCTTCCACTGGACGAAGGTGCACGCCGATGAACAACTCGGCGAGGTGTACGTGGTCGGCATCCGGCCCGACGCGCAGGGCGGCGGCCTCGGCAAGGCGCTCACCGCGACCGGGCTGCGCCACTTGGCCGCCGAGGGGCTGCCGACCGCGATGCTCTACGTCGACGCGGACAACCCGGCGGCCCTCGCCGTGTACGAGCGGATGGGCTTCGTGACGCACGAGGTCGATCTGATGTACCGCACGGAGTCCTGACCGCTCCTCAACTCTTCTCGGGGCGGCGTCGCTTGACGCCGCCCCTTCCTTACGCCACCCTTTCACTACTCAATTAGTGAAAGGGTGCAGATGGCAGAGTCCGCGGCAGTCGAGTTCCGCATAGACCGGCGCAGCGGCGTCGCCACGTACCTCCAGATCGTCCAGCAGACCAAGCAGGCCCTGCGCCTGGGCCTGCTGGAGCCCGGCGACCGGCTGCCCACCGCCCGCGAGGTGGTCGAGGCCACCGCGATCAACCCGAACACCGTGCTCAAGGCGTACCGCGAGCTGGAACGCGAAGGGCTCGTCGAGGGCCGTCGCGGCCTCGGCACCTTCGTCACCGGAACGCTCGGCGGCGCGGCGGCCGCCGACGACTCCCCGCTGCGCGCCGAACTCACCGGCTGGGCGGGCCGGGCAAGGGCCGCCGGTCTGGACCGGGACGACGTGAGCGCACTCTTCACCGCCGTACTGGACAGCACCTTCGAGGGGGACCAGGACCGATGACAGGTACAGCGCTGATGGCCGACGGCCTCGGCATGAGATACCGGGGCAGGCGGGGCGGCTGGGCCCTGCGCGACTGCGCGTTCCGGCTCCCGGCCGGCGCGGTCTGCGCGCTCGTCGGCCCCAACGGCGCCGGCAAGTCCACCCTGCTCGCCCTGGCGGCGGGCCTCCTGCGGCCGGCCGAGGGAACGATCCGGGTCCTGGGCTCGGCGCCCGGCGAGGCCCGCGCCCGGATGGCGTACGTGGCCCAGGACAAGCCGCTGTACCCGGGGCTGACGGTCGCCGGGACGCTGTGGGCGGGGGCCGAACTGAACCCCGGCAGCTGGGACCGGGACGCCGCCGAGCGCGTCGCCGGACCGCTGCCGTCCGACGCGAAGGTCCGCGAGCTGTCCGGCGGGCAGCGCACCCGCCTCGCCCTGGCCCTCGCGCTCGGCAAGCGGGCCGAACTCCTGCTGCTCGACGAGCCGATGGCCGACCTCGACCCGCTCGCCCGCCACCAGCTGATGGGCGTCCTGATGGCCGAGGCCGCCGAGCACCGGACCACCATCGTGATGTCCTCGCACATCCTCGGCGAACTGGAGGGCGCCTGCGACCACCTGCTCCTCGTCGACGGCGGCCGCGTCCGCCTCGGCGGCGAGACGGACGACCTCATCGCCGCCCACGCCGTCCTCACGGGCCCGGTCCGCGACCTGACCCCGCACACGGTGGTCGAATCCCGCACCACGGGCCGCGCCCTGACCGCCCTGGTCCGCCCGGAGGGCCCGGTCGACCCGGCCTGGGACCGGGCCGAGCCCTCCCTCGAGGAACTGCTGCTCGCCCACCTCCGCTCCCCCGAGGTCCCCACGCTGCTCACGCCGAGCGCGACGGTCCACGAGGCGGTGCCGGCATGAGCGCGCTCACCGACGTCACACCCGCCGCGCCGCGTACGGCCCGGCCCGGGCCCGCCCTGGGCGCCGGTGCCCGCGTTCTCCTGCGCCAGCACCGGTGGGCCCTGTGGCTCATGGTCGCCCTCGCCCTGGTCTGGATCGCCGTCGTGGTCGGCTTCACGCTGTGGGCCGGACACGTCAACGACGCGTTCGAGGCGAGCCCCTGCACGACGACGGTGACCGACCGCGTCTGCGACGGCCGGTGGCAGGAGTTCGACCTCGCCCTGTCGGTCCGGCAGAAGGTGCTCGGCTATGCGGGCCTCTGCGTGACCGTGATGCCCGGACTCGTCGCCGCGTTCGTCGCGGGCCCGATGATCGCCAGGGAGTTCGAGAGCGGTACGTACAAGCTCTCCTGGACGCAGTCGGTGTCCCCCGTCCACTGGCTCCTCGCCAGGCTCGCGGTACCGGCCGCACTGCTGGTCGCGGGGGTGTCCGTCCTGTCCGCCGTCTTCGCCTGGGCACGGGCGAGGACGGAGGGCCTGTACCCGGTCAACCGGTTCGGCGACGCCGCCTTCGGCGCGCTGGGAACGGCACCCGTGGCGTACGCCCTGCTCGGGCTCGCTCTCGGAGCGCCGGCCGGACTCCTGGCCCGCCGCACCGTGCCCGCGACGTCCATGGCCGTGCTCGCCACCGCCGCGGTCGCCATGGCGCTGAACCGGGTGCGCGGCCGGCTCTGGCCGCTGAACACGCAGACCAGCACCGGCTCGAACCCGCCCCAGACGCCCGAGGGCACGTGGCTCGTCGAGACCGGCCGACTCACCGGCGGCGGTGGCCGGCTGCCGCTCGACACGTGTTGGGAGGCCGGATCCGGAGCCGACCGCTGTCTCGCGGACCGCGGCGTCACCGGCTACTACGTCGACTACCACCCCGTATCCCATTTCTGGCCCCTCCAGCTCACCGAGACCGGCATCCTGCTCGTCCTCGCCGCGGCCGCCACCGCCCTCGCCTTCCGGGTGCTGCGCCGCTACCACGCCTGAGGGGTTCCCAAACCCGCCCGGGGCTCCGGCCCCGGGCGGGCCGCCACACACGGCCACTCACCGCTTCCCGCACGTCATGTCGTCGTAACCGGGCATTCAGACGGCCTTGCGACCCTCGCAGGATGCAGCCAGCTGTGCCGTCCCCCCGCAACGGCCGAAATCCCGGCAGAACGCGCCCCGGCCGCGCCGTTCCCGCGATCTCGTCCTCCTCCGACGCGCCCCCGGAGCGCTCCGCGCGGAACAATGGGCTCATGAGCCAGCAGCCCAGCTCCGAGGTCCCGGTCCAGCCCGCCGCCCAGCCCTCCGTCGGCGCCCTCGCCGCACACCGGCCGCACGCCGTCGCCTCCCCCTCGTCCCACGGGCCCGGTCTGTCCACCGCGGCGGACCTCGATCCCGACATCGACGCGGACGCCGACGCCTACGAGCCCGATGTGGACGGGGACGAGCTGCCCCAGGGCCGGTTCCTGGACCGGGAGCGCAGCTGGCTCGCGTTCAACGAAAGGGTGCTCGAACTCGCCGAGGACCCCACCACGCCCCTCCTGGAGCGGGCCAACTTCCTGGCGATCTTCGCGTCCAACCTGGACGAGTTCTTCATGGTCCGGGTCGCGGGCCTCAAGCGCCGCATCGCGACCGGGGTCGCCACCCGGTCCGCGTCCGGCCTCCAGCCCCGCGAGGTGCTGGACCTGATCTGGACCCGGTCCCGCGAGCTCATGGCCCGGCACGCCGCCTGCTACCAGCAGGACGTCGCCCCCGCCCTGTCCGACGAGGGCATCCAGCTGATCCGCTGGCCGGAGCTGACCGAGAAGGAGCAGGCCCGCCTGTTCACCTTCTTCCGCCAGCGCGTCTTCCCCGTCCTCACCCCCCTCGCCGTGGACCCTGCGCACCCCTTCCCGTACATCTCCGGCCTCTCGCTGAACCTCGCCGTCGTCGTACGCAACCCGGTCAGCGGCCACCGCCACTTCGCCCGGGTCAAGGTGCCGCCGCTGCTGACCCGCTTCCTGGAGGCGTCGCCGCAGCGCTACGTCCCCATAGAGGACGTCATCGCGGCCCACCTGGAGGAGCTGTTCCCGGGAATGGAGGTGCTGGCGCACCACATGTTCCGGGTCACCAGGAACGAGGACCTGGAGGTCGAGGAGGACGACGCCGAGAACCTCCTGAAGGCCCTGGAGAAGGAGCTCATGCGGCGCCGCTTCGGCCCGCCGGTCCGCCTGGAGGTCGAGGAGTCCATCGACCCGTACGTGCTGGACCTGCTCGTCCGCGAGCTGAAGGTGTCCGACGCCGAGGTCTACCCGCTGCCCGGACCGCTCGACCTCACCGGGTTGTTCGGCATAGCGTCGCTGGACCGGCCCGAGCTGAAGTACCCCAAGTTCATCGCCGGCACCCACCGCGACCTCGCCGAGGTGGAGTCCGCGTCCGCACCGGACATCTTCGCCGCCGTACGCGAACGGGACGTGCTGCTGCACCACCCGTACGACTCCTTCTCCACCTCCGTCCAGGCCTTCCTGGAACAGGCGGCCGGCGACCCCGACGTCCTCGCGATCAAGCAGACGCTCTACCGGACCTCCGGCGACTCCCCGATAGTGGACGCCCTCATCGACGCCGCCGAGTCCGGCAAACAGGTCCTCGTCCTCGTCGAGATCAAGGCCCGCTTCGACGAGCAGGCCAACATCAAGTGGGCGCGCAAGCTGGAGGAGGCGGGCTGCCACGTCGTCTACGGGCTCGTCGGCCTGAAGACGCACTGCAAGCTCTCCCTCGTCGTCCGCCAGGAGGGCGACACCCTGCGCCGCTACTCGCACGTCGGCACCGGCAACTACCACCCGAAGACGGCCCGGCTCTACGAGGACCTCGGCCTGCTCACCGCCGACCCCCAGGTCGGCGCGGACCTCTCCGACCTCTTCAACCGGCTCTCCGGCTACTCCCGTCGCGAGACCTACCGCCGCCTGCTCGTCGCCCCCAAGTCGCTGCGCGACGGCCTGGTCGCCCGCATCACCAAGGAAGTCACGCACCACCGGGCCGGCCGCCCCGCCTACGTACGGATCAAGGTCAACTCGATGGTCGACGAGGCGATCATCGACGCCTGCTACCGGGCCGCCCAGGCCGGCGTCCCCGTCGACATCTGGGTACGCGGCATCTGCGCGATCCGCCCCGGCGTCACCGGCCTCTCGGAGAACATCCGGGTCCGCTCGGTCCTCGGCCGCTTCCTCGAACACTCCCGGGTCTTCGCATTCGGCAACGGCGGCGAACCCGAAGTCTGGTTCGGCAGCGCCGACATGATGCACCGCAACCTCGACCGCCGCATCGAGGCCTTGGTCCGGGTCACCGACCCCGCCCACCGCGCCGCCCTCAGCCGCCTCCTGGAGACCGGCATGGCCGACACCACCTCCTCCTGGCACCTGGGCCCCGACGGAGACTGGACCCGGCACTCCGTCGACGCGGACGGCAAGCCCCTGCGACACGTACAGGAAATGCTCATTGACGCCCGGAGGCGCCGGCGTGCGACGCCCTGACCAGCAGACCACGGCCGCCGCCCCGGCCCACGCACCCGGCACCACCGGCGTGAGCGCGGCGGCGGTACTCGGCCCCTACCTGCGCACCCAGGCCGCGGACTTCCTGCGCAGCCTGCGCCTGCACCGCGAGAGCACCGCCCCCACGGACGCCGGCTCCCGCGCCGCCGAACAGGCCGCCACCGCGCTGCGCCGCTCGTCCCGCCGGATCGGCTCCGCCCTGCGCACCTTCCGCACCGCGCTCGACCCCCTCTGGGCCGAGCAGCTGCGCACCGAACTGACCTGGCTGTCCGGCACCCTGGCCCGCGAGCACGCGTACGCGGACCGGCTGGCCCGCCTCCTCGAAGCGCTGCACGGCCTGTCCGGCGACCCCGTGCTCCCCGCCGCCCGCACCCCCGGCGACTCCGCCGGACAGGGCCGCCCCGTCCTCGGCGTCGGAGCCGCCCGCGCCGGCGCCCTGCTGGAACGGCAGCTCACCCTCGCCCGGACCCGCGCCCACTCCGCCGCCCTCCAGGCCCTCGGCTCCGCCCGCTTCCACGCGGTCGCCGACTCCGTCGCGCTGCTCGCCTCCGAGGTCCCGCTCTCGCCCGCCGCGGCCGGCCCCGCCCGCGAACTGCTGGGCGAACCCGCGTACCGGGCGGAACAGCGGCTGCTCGGGGCCGTCGCCGCGCTGCCCCCCGACGAGTCGGCGGAACCGTACAACGAGGCGCACGACGCGCCCTGGCACCAGATCCGGCTGCTGCTGCGGCTGCACCGGTACGCGCACGAGGTGGTGCACGGCGCCCCCGACCCGGTCCTGGCCGCCCCGGTCCGCGCCCTGGACCTGCACCGGGACGCGGCAGAGGCGGCCGGCGCGGCTGCCGCGGCCGCCCGCACACCGAGGATCGCGCCGGCGACCGCGTACGCCCTCGGCGTGCTGCACGCCGACCAGCGCCACGAGGTCGAGGCGGCGCGCACGGTGTTCCGCGGCAGCTGGCCCTACGCGACGACGGGCGCGGCCCGGTCATGAGCGGCACGGTGCGGGCGGCGGGCTGCGTGCTGTGGCGCCGGCCGCCCGCGTCCGCCGGCGGCGTGGAGCTCTGCCTCGTACACCGGCCGCGTTACGACGACTGGTCCTTCCCCAAGGGCAAGCTGAAGCGCGGCGAGTCCCCGCGGGACGCGGCGCTCCGCGAGGTGCTGGAGGAGACGGGCCACCACTGTGTGCCGGGGCCCGTGCTGCCCGTGGTCCGGTACGTCGCCAACGGCCGCCCGAAGGAGGTCACGTACTGGTCCGCCGAGGCCACGACGGGCTCCTTCACCCCGAACGACGAGGTGGACGCGGTGCTGTGGCTCCCCCCGACGGCCGCCCGCACCCGCCTGACCCAGCCCCGCGACCGCGAGGTCCTCGAAGCGGCGCTGACGACACTTCCGGGGAATGCCGGCCCGTCCGGCGTCTGAGGACGGAACCCGACGCCCACGACCGGGGTGCCGCGCGTGCCGCCGCCCGCGGAACCCAAGGGCCCGCCACGGTTCACCCCCCGTTCACCCACCCCCGTAAACCACGTCACCTGATCTGCCTAATTTCAGACCTACCGGGTGCAGCGATCAGCCACTGCACCGCCCGCGTCGCACGCCGCCCGCAAGCAGCCGCGGCGGCTTCTGGAAGGAACACCCGAAAGTGAAGCTTCAGCGCAAGAACCGGCTTCGTGCCACCGCGCTCGGTGCCCTCGCCGTCTCCGGCGCCCTGGTCCTCACGGCGTGCGGTTCGGACGACAACAGCGGCGACACCTCCACCACCGGCGGCGCCAAGACGAAGGCCGCGTCCAACGTCAAGTGCGACGGCGCCAAGGGCCAGCTGCGCGCCTCCGGCTCCAGCGCGCAGAAGAACGCCATGGACCTCTGGGTCAAGGAGTACATGGCCGCCTGCTCCGGCGTGGAGATCAACTACAACTCCTCCTCGTCCGGCGAGGGCATCGTCGCCTTCAACCAGGGCACCGTCGGCTTCGCCGGCTCCGACTCGGCGCTGAAGCCCGAGGAGGTCGCCGACTCCAAGAAGATCTGCAAGACCGGCCAGGGCATCAACCTCCCGATGGTCGGCGGCCCGATCGCGGTCGGCTTCCACCTCGAAGGCGTCGACAGCCTGACCCTGGACGCCCCGACCCTCGCCAAGATCTTCGACACGAAGATCAAGAAGTGGAACGACGAGGCGATCGCGAAGCTCAACCCCGACGCCAAGCTGCCGGACAAGGCGATCCAGCCCTTCCACCGCTCCGAGGACTCCGGCACCACCCAGAACCTCGGCAAGTACCTCGGCGCCGCGGCCCCGAAGGACTGGAAGTACGAGGCCGAGAAGAAGTGGCCCGCCCCCGGTGGCCAGGCCGCGTCCGGCTCCTCCGGCGTCGCCACCCAGGTCAAGCAGGTCGACGGCTCCATCGGCTACTTCGAACTGTCCTACGCCACCTCGCAGCAGATCTCCACGGTCTCCATCGACACCGGCGGCTCCGCCCCGGTCAAGGCGTCCTCCGAGAACGCCTCCAAGGCCATCGCCGCCGCCAAGGTCAAGGGCACCGGCAAGGACCTGGCGCTCGACCTCGACTACACCACCAAGGCCGACGGCGCCTACCCGCTGGTCCTCGTCACGTACGAGGTCGTCTGCGACACCGGCAACAAGGCCGACACCCTCGGCACCGTCAAGTCCTTCCTGACCTACACCGCCTCGGCGGACGGCCAGAAGCTCCTCACCGAGGCCGGCTACGCGCCGATCCCCGAGGAGATCAACGCCAAGGTCCGCGAGACCGTCGCCGGCCTCTCGTAACCAGCCGTACGACACCCGACGCAACCGGCGGCCGGTCCGGAACACCCCTCCGGACCGGCCCGCCACCCAGCCCCTCCGGTGCACCGCCGCCAGGGGAGCCCCGGCTCCCCCACACAGACCGGAAAGACCATGGCTTCCACCACACAACAGATACAGACCCCGCCGGGCAGGCGCTTCCGCCCCCGGTCCACGGGCCGCGCGGGCGACCGGATCTTCCTCGGCCTCTCCCGCGGCTCCGGCATCCTGCTCCTGGTGATCATGGCGTCGATCGCCGTGTTCCTCAGCTACCGCGCCGCCATCGCCATCTCGAAGGACGAGGGCAACTTCCTCACCACCTTCGACTGGAACCCGGCCGGTGACCCGCCCGTCTTCGGCATCGCCGTCCTGCTCTTCGGGACCGTCGTCAGCTCCGTCATCGCGATGGTCATCGCGGTCCCGGTCGCCGTCGGCATCGCCCTGTTCATCTCGCACTACGCCCCGCGCAAGCTGGCCGGCGCCATCGCGTACGTCATCGACCTGCTCGCCGCGGTCCCCAGCATCGTCTACGGCATCTGGGGCGCCCTCGTCCTCGTGCCGTACCTGGAGGGGCTGAACCTCTGGCTCGACCAGTTCTTCGGCTGGACGTACGTCTTCGAGAAGACCGAGATCGGCGTCGCCCGCTCGCTGTTCACCGTCGGCATCCTCCTCGCGGTCATGATCCTCCCTATCGTGACCAGCGTCAGCCGCGAGGTCTTCCTCCAGGTCCCCCGGATGAACGAGGAGGCCGCGCTCGCCCTCGGCGCCACGCGCTGGGAGGTCATCCGCCTCTCGGTACTGCCCTTCGGCCGCTCCGGCGTGATCTCCGCCTCGATGCTCGGCCTCGGCCGCGCGCTCGGCGAGACGATGGCCGTCGCCACCGTCCTGTCGCCGAACTTCCTGATCTCGCTGCACGTGCTCAACCCGGGCGGCGGGACCTTCGCCCAGAACATCGCCGCGAAGTTCGGCGAGGCCGACGCGTTCGGGCGGGACGCCCTGATCGCATCCGGCCTGGTCCTCTTCGTCCTCACCCTGCTGGTCAACGGCGCCGCGCGGCTCATCATCGCCCGCCGCAAGGAGTACTCGGGGGCCAACGCATGAGCCACGCCACCACCGTCCGGGACATCCCGACGCCCGCACCCGCCGCGCCGAAGCCCGGCCTCAGCAGCCGGTCGCTGCCCCGCCTCGCCCCGCTCGGCTTCGCCGTCGCCGCGATCGTCCTGGGCGTCGGCCTCGGCCTCGCCGCCGGCTGGCAGAGCCGTGTGCAGTGGGGCCTGATCTCCGCGCTGTTCTTCCTGGTGATCTCGTACGTCACCACCAGCGTCGTCGAGAACCGGCGCCAGGCCAGGGACCGCCTCGCCACCAGCCTCGTCTGGGTCTGCTTCCTGCTCGCCGTCGTCCCCCTCGCCTCGCTGCTCTGGACCACCGTCAGCCGAGGCTCCGAGCGCCTGGACGGCTACTTCCTGACCCACTCGATGGCCGGCGTCCTCGGGCCCGAGGCCAGCGGCGGCGTCTACCACGCCCTGATCGGCACCCTGGAACAGGTCGGCATCGCCACCCTGATCTCCGCCCCGCTCGGCCTGCTCACCGCCGTCTACCTGGTGGAGTACGGCAAGGGCGCACTCGCCAGGGCCGTCACCTTCTTCGTCGACGTGATGACCGGCATCCCGTCCATCGTGGCCGGCCTCTTCATCCTCTCGATCATGCTGATCGCGGGGCTGGAGCCGTCCGGCCTGATGGGCGCGCTCGCCCTCAGCATCCTGATGATCCCGGTCGTGGTCCGCTCCACCGAGGAGATGCTCAAGCTCGTCCCGAACGAGCTCCGCGAGGCATCGCTCGCCCTCGGCATCCCGAAGTGGCGCACCATCCTGAAGGTGGTCCTGCCGACCGCGATCGGCGGCATCGCGACGGGCGTCATGCTCGCCGTCGCCCGCATCGCCGGCGAGACCGCGCCGATCATCCTGCTGGTCTTCGGCAGTCAGCTGATCAACACCAACCCCTTCGAAGGCGCCCAGTCGTCACTGCCGTTCTACATCTACGAGCAGTACAAGATCGGTGAGGCCGCGTCCTACGACCGCGCCTGGGCAGCGGCCCTGGTCCTGATCGCCTTCGTCATGATCCTCAATCTGGTGGCCCGCGGCATCGCCCGCTGGAAGGCCCCCAAGGCCGGGCGCTAGGCCCGCCGGAAAGCAGCAGTGATTCAGATGGCCAAGCGCATTGACGTCAGCGGACTGTCGGCCTACTACGGCAGCCACAAGGCGATCGACGACATCTCCATGACCGTGGAACCCCGCTCGGTGACCGCCTTCATCGGCCCCTCCGGCTGCGGCAAGTCCACCTTCCTGCGCACCCTGAACCGGATGCACGAGGTCACCCCCGGCGGCCGCGTCGAGGGCAAGGTGCTCCTGGACGACGAGAACCTGTACGGGGCCGGCGTCGACCCGGTCGCCGTGCGCCGCACGGTCGGCATGGTCTTCCAGCGCCCGAACCCGTTCCCCACCATGTCGATCTTCGACAACGTGGCGGCGGGCCTGCGCCTCAACGGCTCGTACCGCAAGAGCGCCCTCAACGACATCGTCGAGAAGTCGCTGCGCGGGGCGAACCTGTGGAACGAGGTCAAGGACCGGCTGAACAAGCCCGGCTCCGGCCTCTCCGGCGGCCAGCAGCAGCGCCTGTGCATCGCCCGCGCCATCGCCGTCGAGCCGGACGTGCTGCTGATGGACGAGCCGTGCTCCGCCCTCGACCCGATCTCCACCCTCGCCATCGAGGACCTGGTGGGCGAGCTGAAGGAACGGTTCACGATCGTCATCGTGACCCACAACATGCAGCAGGCGGCCCGCGTCTCGGACCGGACGGCCTTCTTCAACCTGGCGGCGGTCGGCAAGCCCGGCAAGCTCATCGAGATCGACGAGACGGAGCGCATCTTCTCCAACCCGTCGGTCCAGGCCACCGAGGACTACATCTCCGGCCGCTTCGGCTGATCCGTCCCGGTCCCCCGTACGGCCTTGGGGTGCTGCATGGCGGTGCCACCACAAGGCGAAAAGGGTCCGCCCCGCACTCCCTCGGGAGTGCGGGGCGGACCCACGTACAGCAGCCGGCGTCAGCCGAACATCAGGTAGACGACCCCGTAGCTCCCGGCGGCGACAAGCGCCGCCGCCGGCATCGTGATGAACCAGCCGAGGATGATGTTCTTCGCGACCCCCCAGCGCACCGCGTTCACGCGCTTCGTCGCGCCCACACCCATGATCGCCGAGGTGATCACGTGCGTGGTCGAGATCGGCGCGTGGAAGAGGAAAGCCGAGCCGAACATGATCGACGCGCCCGTGGTCTCCGCGGCGAACCCCTGCGGCGGGTCGAGCTCGATGATCTTCCGGCCGAGCGTACGCATGATGCGCCAGCCGCCCGCGTACGTGCCCAGCGACAGCATCAGCGCGCAGACGAGCTTCACCCAGACCGGGATCGGGTCGTTCGGGGACTCGACGTCGGCGATGACCAGGGCCATCACCACGATGCCCATCGTCTTCTGCGCGTCCTGGAGGCCGTGACCGAGCGCCATGCCCGCGGCAGACACCGTCTGCGCGATGCGGAATCCGCGCTTGGCCTTGTGCGGGTTGGCCTTCCGGAACATCCACATGATGGCGACCATCACCAGATAACCGACCACCAGGCCGATCACCGGGGAGACGAACATCGGGATGACGACCTTGTCGAGCACCCCGTCCCAGTGCACCATCGTCCCGCCGGCCAGCGCCGCGCCGACCATGCCGCCGAACAGCGCGTGCGAGGACGACGAGGGCAGCCCGAAGTACCAGGTGATCAGGTTCCAGATGACGGCGCCGACGAGCGCGGCGAAGAGGATGCCCATCCCCTTGTGGCCCTCGGGCGTCGCGATCAGGCCCTCACTGACGGTCTTGGCGACCCCACTGCCGAGGAACGCGCCCGCGAGGTTCATCACCGCCGCCATCGCCAGCGCCGCACGCGGGGTCAGCGCCCGCGTCGAGACCGACGTGGCGATCGCGTTCGCCGAGTCGTGGAAGCCGTTGGTGTACGTGAAGCCGAGCGCGACACCGATGGTCACGATCAGTACGAAGGTGTCCACGTGGTTCAGGACTCCTTGACCGCGATGGTCTCCACCGTGTTCGCGACGTGCTCGAACGCGTCGGCAGCCTCTTCCAGCACGTCCACGATCTGCTTCAGCTTCAGCACCTCTATGGCGTCGTACTTGCCGTTGAAGAGGTGGGCGAGCAGCTTGCGGTGGATCTGGTCGGCCTGGTTCTCCAGGCGGTTGACCTCGATCCAGTACTCGGTGAGGTTGTCCATCGTGCGCAGACCCGGCATGGCCTCGGCGGTCAGTTCGGCCGCCCGCGCCAGCACCTCGACCTGCTGCTCCACGCCCTTGGGAAGCTGGTCGATCTGGTACAGCACGACCAGGTCGACGGCCTCCTCCATGAAGTCCATGATGTCGTCGAGCGACGACGCGAGGTTGTAAATGTCCTCGCGGTCGAACGGCGTAATGAAGGAGGAGTTCAGCTGGTGGAAGATCGCGTGGGTGGCGTCGTCCCCCGCGTGCTCCGCTGCCCGCATACGCTCCGCGATCTCGACTCGGGAGGCAGAATCCGCCCCGAGCAGTTCCATCAGGAGTTTCGAGCCCGTGACGATGTTGTCCGCGGATGCGGAGAACATGTCGTAGAAGCTCGTCTCCCTGGGGGTCAGACGAAAACGCACGTGGGGTCCTCGGGGTGCTTTGGATTCGGTCAGGCTGATGCTAGGCGCATCATCCGGCCACGGCTAACCGGCATTCTTCAGTGTCGCGCATCAGGCACAGTGATCAGCACGGGACCCCGGTCACGTTTCAGCTGAATTCGTTAGGATATACCCACCAGGGGTATTCAAACGGCAGGGTAAAGGGAAAACGGGAGGCAGCAATGACGACCACCGAGGCCACGGGCACGCAACCCGCACCGGACGCGGCACCCGGCGCGGCCCCCGTCGAAGCCGTCGTGACCGACCACGACCGCGGAATACACGGCTACCACCACCAGAAGACCGAGCACCTCAAGCGCCTGCGCCGCATCGAGGGCCAGATCCGCGGCCTCCAGCGCATGGTCGACGAGGACGTCTACTGCATCGACATACTCACCCAGGTCTCGGCGTCCACCAAGGCCCTCCAGTCCTTCGCGCTCCAGCTCCTGGAGGAGCACCTGCGCCACTGCGTCGCCGACGCGGCCCTCAAGGGCGGCGAGGAGGTCGACGCGAAGGTCGAGGAGGCCACCAAGGCCATCGCCCGCCTGCTGCGCACCTGATTCCGCCCCCGTCAGCCCTGGTGGTGGCCCTGCCGGGGAACGGTGGTGCGGTCGGTGCCCGCCTTCACGTCGAGCACCTCGTCGATACGGTCCGCGCTGAGCCGTTCCCCGATCGCCGCCGAGGCCGCGATCATCAGTTCCCCGCACAGCTCGATCTCGGCGAGCGCCACATGGTCCGATACGGCCGGGGCCCCGAGCGTCACCACGTCACTCACCTCTCACTGCCGTCACCGGCTTTCCAGGGTAGAGAGCCCGACACGCGCCGCGCATGGCACGGACGGACCATTTCGCCGCCACCGGAGGGCTAGGGCGTGTCCCAGGAGACGCGGGGCCGGTGCGATTCATCTCACGCCCGCCCCTGCTCGATCTCACCGGTGTAGATGTCCCGCTCCGCCGGCAGCCGTACGGCCACCGGCGCCCCGAACCCGTACAGCAGCGTCGTCGAGACCACCTCCGCCGCCGCGCCCTCGTTGGCGAAGCTGAACCGGTGGCGCACCTTGCGCAACCGGCCCTCCTCGTCCAGATACGCGTCGAACGGCACGGTCCGCGTGCGGAACCCTTTCGCCGCCGCCGCCAGCGACGCCCGCGAGCCGGGACCCGCCTGCCGCGCCGCCCGGCCGATGTCGGCCGTCCCCCGGTAGTGCCGTACGGTCACCCCGGCCAGGTCCGTCTCGCCCACGTACGTCACGGCCCCCGCGCCGCGCAGCAGTTCGGCGGCGGCCAGCGGATCGGTCACCCCGCCGGTGACGAGGTTCCCGTCCTCCAGCGTCGTCGTGTCGATACGCACCCACTTGCCGGCGGGCACCCCGGCGCCCCGGTTCATCATGTACAGCGCGCCCGGGGCCAGCAGCTCCGTGATCGGCCGGTGCTCCTCCTCGCCCGCCGCGTCCGGCGGCAGCACGACCTTCAGCCGCCCCGCCCCGGCCCGGAAGTCGTACGCCCCGGTTCCGCGGATCGTGACCCGGGTGCCACCGGCCGCCGTCTCCATCGACGTACTCACCCCGGCGCTCGCGACCCCCTCGCCGGCGAGCACCGACGCCGCCCGCCGCACCACATCGGAGGCCCCGTCCCGGGCGTCCGCCGCGGCGGCGGCGCGGTCGACGCCCCCGTCGCCCGCGCACCCGGCGGCCGCCGCCACCACGCCCGCCACGGCGAGGGCACGCAGTGCGCGCACCCCGCCTCCGGCCCTGTGCTGCTGCACCACCATCGCCTGCCATCCCCAACGACGTACCGCTTGCCCGAGGCCCCACCCGCTTCGCATAACGACAGCCCCTGGCGCCTGTAACGTCCTGGACCCCGATTGGCACCATGCGGTGGGCCGGGCGGGGGGCGGGGCGGGTCCGGGGGGTCTGCCGGGCGGGGGGGCGGGGCCGTGTCCGGTCCGAGGCTGTCCGGCCGGCCGGCGCGGGCCCGGTCCGAGGCTGTCCGGCAGGCCGGGGCGGGCCCGGTCCGAGGCTGTCCGGCCAGGCCGGCCCGCAGCGGCCAGGTCCGCGGCACCCGGGACGTCACCCCCCCGGTGGCCCGTTCCCCGGACCCCTCCCGGCCGGGCCGCCCCGCCCAGTACCGTGGTCGCGTGTACGACCAACACGCCGCCGAGGTCCCGCCGGCCCGGCCCGCCCATGAGCCCACCACCGTCGAACGCGGCTCGTTCTGCACCGCCCGCTGCGCCTGCGGCTGGTCCGGCCCCGCCCGCCGGTCACGCGACCGGGCCCGCGCGGACGCCGATGAACACCGCACCACGGCCTGAGCACCGGCCCTCCCCTCCCCCTCTCCCCCACCCGGAGGTCCGATGACCCCGCCGACCCGGCGCTCCCTCCTCGCGGCCGGCGCCGCCGCCGCCCTCACCGGTGCCACGACGACCGCCTGCGAGGGCGCCGACTCGACGGACCCGGCACCCGGCGACACCCCGGCGCCCACCAGGTCCGACCCGTCCCCGGCCCCCTCGAAGTCCGCGCCCTCCGGCCCGGCGGACTGGCCCGCGCTGGCCAAGAGCCTCGACGGCCCCGTGATCCGCCCCGGCGACACCGCCTACCCGACGGCCCGTCAGCTCTACAACACCCGCTTCGACGGCCAGAAACCGGCCGGGATCGCCTACGTCCGGCACGAGGACGACATCCGCGAGTGCCTCGCCTTCGCCCGCCGCGCCTCCGTACCGGTCGCGATCCGCAACGGCGGCCACTCCTACGCCGGCTGGTCGAGCGGCAACGGGCGCCTGGTCATTGACGTCTCGTCGCTCTCCCGCGTGGAGGGGAACGGCACGATCGGCGCGGGCGCCAAGCTCCTCGACGTCTACGAGGGCCTCGCCGCGCACGGCGTCACGATCCCCGGCGGCTCCTGCCCCACGGTCGGCATCTCCGGTCTCACCCTCGGCGGCGGCCACGGAGTCGCCGCCCGCGCCTACGGCCTGACCTGCGACAACCTCACCTCCGCCACTCTCGTCACCGCCGACGGCCACACGGTGACCGCCGACGCCAAACGCAACCCCGACCTCTTCTGGGCGCTGCGCGGCGCGGGCAACGGAAACTTCGGCGTCGTCACGAAGCTCCGCTTCCGTACGCACTCCGCCCCCCAGACCGTCACCGCGTACATGTCCTGGCCGTGGTCGCGCGCCCGGAACGTCGTCACCGCCTGGCAGGCCTGGGGCCCCGACCAGCCCGACGAGATCTGGTCCGCCGTGCACCTCGCGGCCGGCCCCGGCGGCAGCAACCCGACGGTCTCGGTCTCGGCGTTCAGCCTCGGCACGTACGGGGACCTCCAGAACGCCGTCGACCGCCTGGCCGACCGCATCGGCGCACCCGCCACCTCGGTCTCGCTGCGCCGCCGCGGCTACCGGGAGGCGATGCTCGTGTACGCGGGCTGCTCGGGCATCACCGACGCGCAGTGCCACCTGCCTGGCACCACGCCGGGCCGCACCGCGCAGGGCACCCTCCAGCGCGAGACGTACGCCGCCGCCTCCGACTTCTACGACCGCTCACTGCCCCCGGCGGGCGTATCGGCCCTGCTCTCCGCGGTCCAGGCGTTCACCAAGCTCTCCCCCGGCCGGGGCGGCGGCGGCTCGGTCGCGCTGACCGCGCTGGGCGGGGCGGTCAACCGCGTCGACCCGAAGGCCACGGCGTTCGTCCACCGCCGCTCCCGGATGCTCGCCCAGTACATCGGCGCCTGGCGCCCGGGTACCCCGGGCACCGCCCAGCAGAAGTGGCTGAAAGACACCCATGCGGCGATGCGCCCGTACGCCTCCGGCGCGGCGTACCAGAACTACACGGACCCGTCCCTGTCCAACTGGCGCCAGGCGTACTACGGCACGGGGACGACCCGCCTGGCCCAGGTGAAGAAGCGGTACGACCCGGAGGGGCTGTTCACGTACCCGCAGGGGGTGTAGGAGCGGGAGCGCGCTGCGACCGCCCTGACCCCGGAAACACCTGTGCCCCGGAAGCCGATGCCTTCCGGGGCACACGTCAATGCCGGTCCCTCAGGCCGCCAGGCCCTTCTCACCGTCGGAGCCGCCGCCGCGCGAACCGGGCCGCGGCTCGGGGATCCCGACCGCGTCGTCCCGGCCGGAGGCCACCACCCGGGGCCGGCGCGAACGGACGAGCGGGCCCAGGCGGGGCGACCGGGAGACCGCCCCCACCAGAGGCGTCAGCAGCATCATGGCCAGCGGGGCGAGGAGCAACGCGACGGCTGTACCGAGGGCGAAGCCGCCGATGACGTCGGTCGGATAGTGGACGCCCATGTAGATCCGGCAGAAGCCCTCCAGCAGAGCGAGCCCGATGGCCGCGATGCCGAACTTCCGATGGGCGACGAAGAGCCCGACGCCGAGCGCCATCGCCATCGTGGCGTGGTCGCTGACGAACGAGAAGTCGTTCTTGCCGTCGACCAGGACGTCGAGACCCGAGTGGTCCTTGAACGGCCGCGGCCGTTCGACGAATCCGCGGATCGGGATGTTGATGAGCAACGCGATACCGGCCGCGAGCGGAGCCCAGACGAGCCCGGCCACCGCCGACACCGACTCCTCGGCCGTGCCGCGCCGGCGAACGCTCCACCAGCACCACAGGACCACGAGGACCATGCCGAGCATGATCCCGTACTCTCCGACGAACTCCATGACCCGGTCGAACCAGGTGGGAGCGGACTTGGCGAGCCCGTTGATGTCGTAGAGCAGGCTGACGTCGGGGTTCGACCCATCCAGTGCGAGTCCAGCCATCTGCTGCTGCCCCTTGCCTTGTCTGCTGCTGCGGCACACGTCCCTGTGCGCCGCGATTCACGAACCCCCGTGTTGTTCGGTTCGCCCAGGTCGATCAATCACACGCCCACCAGAGAACGACGCGCACCGCGTGTACGTTCCACTCTCCACCGAATGATCACCATGACGTTATCGAAGAGTGACACAACGTCGCAGCTCAGGGCCCGGGCTTCACGGAGAGTTCCGGCCACCGGCACGCGTGGGTCAGGCCGCGGGCTGCGTGGTCGGCAGAGCCGCGGCGCCGTCCTTGGTCACGCGTGTGGCACCGAAGTAATCGGGCGTGTCGATCTTGTCGAACCGGATGACCGCCCCAGTGTACGGAGCGTTGATCATGTACCCGCCTCCGACGTAGAGGCCGACGTGATGAATGGCACGCGAATTCGTCAGATCGTCGGAGAAGAACACCAGGTCGCCGGGGAGCAGTTCGTCACGCGAAGGATGCGGCCCGGCGTTGTACTGGTCGTTCGCCACGCGGGGCAGCTCGATGTCGACCGTGCGGTACGCGGCCTGGGTCAGCCCGGAACAGTCGAACCGCCCGCCCTGCTCGGGCGTACCGTTGCCGCCCCACAGATACTTGGTGCCGAGCTTCTTCTGCGCGAAATAGATGGCCCCGGCCGCCTGCTGGGAGGGCTGCACCCGCCCGACGGGCCGCGCGAAGCTCTTCTCCAGGGACCGGATGATCTTGACGTAGTTCCTGGTCTCGGAGATGTTCGGGACCCCGCCGGACTTGATCACGCGGTACGCCCCCGCGTTGTAGGCGGCGAGCATGTTGTCCGTGGGGTCGCCGGCCACCTTCTTCACGTACCCGGCGAGCTCGCAGTCGTAGGACGCGGCGGACGGGATGGCGTCGGCCGGGTCCCACACGTCCCGGTCCCCGTCCCCGTCCCCGTCGATGCCGTGCCCGGCCCAGGTCCCGGGGATGAACTGCGCGATGCCCTGCGCGGCGGCGGCACTCTGGGCGCGGGGGTTCCAGCCGCTCTCCTGGTAGAGCTGCGCGGCGAGCAGTGCGGGGTTGATGGCGGGACAGAGGTTCCCCCACTTCTGCACGAGCCCCTGGTACTTGGCCGGCACCGCCCCCTTGGCCAACGCGACGGCCCCCCCACCGCCACCCCCCACGAGCCCGGCGGCAGCGGAGTAGGTCCCGACGACAAGCAACGCCACGAAACACGCAGCGCCCCCGACACCCATCCCCACGGCCAACCAGAATTTACGCACCCGTCAACCATCCCCCATCGGGGCGGGTTTCGGGGAGCGCTTTCGACGGTGTGTACGAGTCAACGGGGCGCACGGATGGCGCTCACGAAGCGCCGGCAGACCAGAAGTCGTCGCGGACGTTGGGCGCTGGGATCGGTTCGCCCACGTGCTGCGCCCCCCCGGGCCGCGGAAGAGGTTTTGAGACCGAGGACCGTTCCACGCAGGGCGTAGCCACCTCAAAGAACGCCTGCCCGCGCCCCCCGATAAGCAGCCTCACACGAAATTTGTCTGGTGTTTCAAAATAGGTCGCAGGACTTTGCGCACTGGCATTAACTCCTACTTGACGATACCCCGCCCTCTGCCACTCGCGCTCAACTACACCCAGAAAGCTTCCCCTACGCTCCTCCGAGATCACTGTTGTCACTGCCCTCCTGCGCGATACGTCGCAGCTACCTTCAGTTGACTCCCCGTGCACCCACTCTACCGGCGGCTCGATTCCAGAAAATGTCTCGTCGAGAATCCTATCTGCCCGGTCGGCAGCCTCTTGCATGTTCACTCCGCCACTCCTCCCCTCATCCCCGGATCCACTTGTCGGCGCACAACTCGAAAGCACCAGCACTGCTGCAATCATGGCGCTCGTTCGGACCTTCACCTCGGACCCTCCCGCTCAATCTCGTCTGACTTCCCGGCAACAATTCTTGCGATATTGTCCGCAGATTGCTGATCCTTCGTCGGGTCAAAGTAGTTGGAGTGCGCTTCAGCGGGGCGATGCCCTGACTCGAACACCCGAGGACCGTCGCTAACCGCGAACCTGGTAGCTCCGAAATCCCGGTGCGCGGGATCTGTGCCAAACCAAGTATCACTTTCCTCGGTGTGAGAATCCTGAGCCGCATACCCCGCGGCACCGCCAGCAAATCCACCGGCCACACCACCGAATACCGCCCCGACAGGCCCTCCGCTCAACCCCAGCACAAACCCCGTCGACGCACCTCCCACGACTCCCGTTCCCAAGCCACTTGCTTCCCGGTCGTTAGGCAACTTGGTGACCACATCGTTTTCCGCAGCTCCCACGAAGACGTGTTCCCTCCCAACACCAAGCTCATCCGCAGATCGCGCGTTCGTGCCGGGGCTTCCCACCAGAACAACGTCGTCCACTCCCGGGATCCCGCCTCTCTGCTGAGCCGCGACGCCTACCGTCAACGAGCCGTAGGAATGGCCGATCGCCGTTACGTGAGGATCCGAATTTTGATTCGTAGCAGAAATCCCCGCCATGAATTGGTTGTAAGTAGATGCCCCTGCCTTGGCATTCGCGTCACCCGACACATCCAAACTGCCCACCGGGTCCCCGATCTCCGTCTGCGGCGCGTCGTATCCGAGCCAAACGATTGACGCGACCGTCGAACTCGGATCCATCTCCTTGGCGCCGATTGCAGTATCACGCGCCCGCTTAAGGTCCCCCGTAGCAAAGTCCTTATCCAACGACGTATTCAACCCCGGCACATAAGCCGCAACATTCCGCGCCGTATCCGGGTTCCCGAACGACACGATCGCCCGGCCGTTTCCCTCGTCGCCGATGCCGAGGAGGTACATCGGCGGCTGGCCGCCCTCGTTCAGTTGACGTTGGATCTCCCGCAGCCCCGCCAACCGCACCCCGGACGTCTCGTCCGACCGTCCCTCCAGCTTGCCGATCAGGAGCTGGAGGTTGTCCCGGTTCGCGGTGTCGCGGACAAGGGACGGGATGCCGTCCAGGTTGCCGATCTGGTCCGGGTACACCGCGAGGTACTCCTCGCGCTGTTCGTCCGTCAGGTGCTCCCACCACTCACGCCTCGCCGCAGGCGACGCGTCGCGCGGGATACGGGACTTCAGGTAGCCGCGCGCAGCCTCCCGTACCGCCGCCGCGTCCCCCGCCGCATCGGTCCAGGTGCGGTCCGGGACCTTCAGGCCCTCCTCCGCCTTGAGCCGGCGCAGCACCCGCGCGAAGCGCCAGTCGATCTCCACGGCCGTCCCGACCGCCTTCGCGATCCGGTGCGCGATGTCCTGGGCCTTCGCGGCGTGCGGGTTCGGGCCGACCAGGCCCGAGGGAGGGTACAGACCGGGGTCCGACGTCACCCGCGCCGTGCCGCCCGGGGGTAACGGCGCGCCCTCGACGACACTCGCGCCCCCGGCGGGATACGTCACCGAGCCGTCCGGGTGCACGGTGTACTTCAGCGACTCCGCCTCGTCCAGCGCCCGCCGCAACGCCGTCTGCTGCACCCTCAGGTCGTGCGCGAGGCTGTTCAGCGCGGTGCGGACCAGACCGCACTCGGTGTACACGTACTGCAGGTTCCGGCCCATCCGCCGCAACCGCCCGACCGCCGCGTCGGCGGCCGCGCCATGCTGGTTCTCGCGCAGACCGGTGAGCAACTGCTTCTCGATGCGGTCCCGCCCCGCGTCCGCACGGTTGCTCGCCCTGCCCCAGCCGTCGGCCGCGCTCTCCAGCTCGGCGCATTTGATGTCGCGCAGCTGGGCCCACGTCAGCGCGGCGTCGAGCGCGGTCATCGCTCGACCCCATGGGTCCGGCGCGCGACGGGCGAGAAGGACGACCGCACGGACTCGTTGGTCTCGCCCTGCGCCCGCGCCACGGCGCGAAGGCTGCCCGCGAGCGCCCCGCACTCATGGCGGGCGGACTCGAAGCGCCGGACCCAGGACTCCTGCACGACGCCCAGCTCGGCGAGGGCGCGCAGGCCGGCGGTCCCTGCGGCCAGCCCCTCGTGCGCGGTCGTCAGTTCCGCACGTACGGGCCCGAGATGCGCACCCATCCCCTCCGCACCCCCGGCGGCCCGCAACCACGCACCCCCGCTGTGCCGCAGCTCGCCCCCGCCGACGGAACCCCCACCGACGGGACCCCCACCGGCGGAGCCCCCCGCGGCGGAGCCGCCCCCCGTACCGCCACCCGCCAGATCGCTCAGCCTCAGCCGCGCACCGCTCACCGTTCGCCCCGTTCCTGATCGTGAAGATCGTGGAGCGGCACTGTGCCAAACGCGGCAACCGCGACGCGCCGGACAAGAGGCTGCCGGGGAGCGGGTATCGCCTCGCTCCCCGGGTCTGCCAACGCCTCGCCCCCACCGACGGATCACCCGAACGGTGGACCGGCGCTAACGCCCGTACGTCCTCGGGTCCTCCCTGGTCAGCCGGTCCAACGCCGCCGCCGCGCGGCCCTCCGGCGGGGTGCCGTCCTCCGGTAGGCGCCAGATGATCTGCCGCGCGGTGCCGTCCTCGGCGTGGTACAGGAGGCTGATCGCCGTCTCGTCGGGGTCCCGGAATGCCGTCCCGGCCCAGCCGAGCCGGACGTTCCAACGGGTGAGGAGGTCCGGCCGGCCCCGCAGTCCGGCGGCGATCAGCCGGGCGGCCCGGCGGGCCGGCCACGACCAGCCGTCGTCGCTCTCCGCGCGGGCGACCTCGGCGTCGTACGCGGCGGCGTCGAAGCGGAGCTCGGGCAGCTCGCGTCTGCCGCCCGGCGGAACCGGGCAGCGCCACCCGGACCAGACGACCTGGTCCCCGTCCCGCCGCACGGTGACGTACAGCGCACCGCAGCAGCCCTCGGTGCAGTACGCCTCGGCGAGCTGCACCTCGTGGGGCTCGTCCGTGGCCCGCAGGAGGCCGGTGTCGAGCAGCTCCTCGGGCCCGTTGGCGGGCCCCCGGCCGAAGCAGTCCGGCACGAGCGGGCGCCCGTCGACGAGGATGCGCGCCTCGACCACGGCGGGATCGTCGGGGTCACGATGGTGGACCTCGATGCGCAACGGCGCGGAGGGGGCGCACGGGGAGCGCAAAACGCGCGCCCGCGTACGCCGCATCCACGCGAGCCGCCTCCGCCTGCCGGAATCGTCCCCCTCCAGGCCGAGTACGGCCTGCCACTCCGGCCGGCTCAGGACGGCCGTCAGCTCCGCGAGCGCCGCCTCCCGACGCCCCGGACCCCAGTCGTGCAGCATGACGGGCCCGGTACGCAGCTCCTGGACGGCGGACAGCAGAACCGCCTGATGGCCGGGGGTGGGCGTCAGCAGACCGGCATGCCGCGCGAGTTCCCCGTACGCACGCGGCGCGTCCGGGTAGGAGAGGATCTCGGGCCGGTAGTCCCGCAATGTCGTCATGCGGAACAGCAACCGCCCCGCCCGGGCCACCAGTACGGCACCCTGCGAGGGCGGCAGTTCATCGACCCCTGCCATCAGTTCGGCCAGCCCGGACGCCTCGGCGGCCCTCCGCCCCGTCTCGGGCGACACGTCCGCAGGCAGCGCGGCCACCCGTTCCCGTACGGCGGCACGGTCACCGGAGTCGAGCGCGGCGAGGAGCGGCTTCAGCTCGGGCGCCCCGTCGCGGTTGCGCAGGTCGAGCACGGCGGCGGCCGGCCGGTCCAGGGCGTCGAGCGCGTGGACGACGGGACGTACGAGGGTGCGCAGCACGCCGAGGGTACGGAGATACGGCACGTCCTCCGGTTCGCCCAGGTCCCGCAGGAGGGCGAGGCCGACGCAGACGGCCGGCCGGCTGTAGCCCGTACGCACCAGGACGCGCGCCAGGTCCCGCGCCCGTTCCTCGTTCTCCACCGGCAGCCCGGCGACGAGAAGGCACAGGGTGCGGTGCCGGACGGGCGGATCCAGGGACGCCAGCCGCCGGTGCACCTGCTCCGCCGCCTCGACGGCGTCCGGAGCGACCAGCAACTGCCCCAGCATGCCTTCTACTTCGTCCCTGGTCCGGGTGAAGTCACGGCTCGCCGGGTCGGACGGGACAGGGCGGGGTACGGGTGGTGCCGCGTCGGCCAGGGACCACCGCCCCTCGGGCTCGGCGCGCTGGACACGCAGCGCGCACGCGTAGAGGGACGAGGGCCGGGAAGTGAGCGCTCCGCGCTCTTCCGGGGCGCTCAACGGGCGGGGTGGTTCTCGATTCCACAGGTCATGGACGGGAGTGTGACAGGACCGCCCGCAGACGGGCCATCGCTTTTCCCCCGCACCGGGCCCCGTACACACCCAGGCCCGGGCGCGGCCCGCCCCGCCCTACCCCGCCCAGCCGGAAGAATGCGCCCCCATGAGCTCATCGCCCCCCTCCCCCAGCTTCTGGCACCGCCCGATGGTGGCCCGCCGCGCCGACGAGCAGCATCGCGCATCGACGATGCTGGAGCTGTTCTTCGACCTCTGTTTCGTCGCCGCCGTCGCCCAGGCCGCCTCCGCCTTCGAGCACGAACTCGCCGCCGGCCGCATCGGCCACGCCGTCCTCGGGTACGCGATGGTGTTCTTCGCGATCTGGTGGGCGTGGATGAACTTCACGTGGTTCGCCTCCGCCTACGACACCGACGACGTCCCGTACCGGCTCCTGACGCTCGTACAGATCACCGGCGCGCTCGTCCTCGCGGCGGGCGCCTCCGAGGCGCTGGAACACGAGGACTTCACCGTCATCACCTGGGGCTACGTGATCATGCGGCTCGCCATGGTCACCCAGTGGCTGCGCGCCGCCCGCTCCGACCCTGAGCGACGCCGCACCTGCCTGGGGTACGCCGCCGGGATCTTCCTGGTGCAGATCGGCTGGGTCGTACGGCTGGCCCTCCCCGACGACACCGGGCTCGCCACTTTCGCCGTCCTCGTACTGGCGGAGATCGCCGTTCCCGCACTGGCGGAACGCAAAACCACCACCACCTGGCACCCGCACCACATCGCCGAGCGGTACGGCCTGTTCACACTGATCGTGCTGGGCGAATCCATCACCGCCGCCACCGGAGCCGTACGCACCGCCCTGGACACCCACGCGGCGCTCGGCGACCTCGCCGCCCTGGTCGCGGGCGGCCTGCTGACCGTGTTCGCCCTGTGGTGGCTCTACTTCGCGCAGAGCGCTCCCCGGCTGCTGACCAGTCTGCGTACGGCGCTGCTGTGGGGGTACGGCCACTACCTGGTCTTCGCGTCGGCGGCGGCCGTCGGCGCCGGGCTGGCCCTCAACGTCGCGCACACCGAAGGCCACGGCCACATCTCCGACCGCACCGCGGCAGCCGTCTACACCGTCCCGGTCGCCGTCTTCGTCGTCCTCGTCTGGCTGCTGCACCACCGCACCGCCGGCCTGCGCCGCGCGGCCGACGTCCTGCACCCGGTGGCGGCGCTCGCGGTCCTGGCGGCCACGTTCGCACCGTCACCCATCCTGACGACGGGCATCGTCACCGCACTCCTCATCGCCGCGACGCTGCTCCTGGCCTCCCGGAAGGAATGACGCGCGCTCAGCGGCCGCCCCGCGCCACCTGCCCCGGCAGGACGATCCCCTGCGCGTGGGCGGTCTTCCCCGGCCGCAGGGTCCACGGCACCGGGGGCGTGGAGGTCAGCCAGCCCTCGTCGATGAGCGTGCGCACGATGACCCCGCGCAGCTCCCGGGAGAGCTTCCGCCACCCCAGGCCCTTGCACAGCTGCCCGTACGACGGCCCGTGGCCGTGCCCCGTACGGAAGGCCACGGTGAACTGCGCGGCCTCGCGGCCGCTCTCCGGGTGGGCGGCCCGCCAGGTGTCGTAGGCGTCGAGGGCCGACCTGGGCATGGGCAACGGGGAGGGCGGGGTCATGAACCCGTTCGCGACGCGGATGAAGGCGAGATGGCAGAGCCGGCAGTTCTCGACGGCCTCCACGTGCCGCAGCAGCGCGGGGCTGACGTCCGCCTTCCAGGCCGCCCAGCTCTCCGGCGTGGCCTCGGCGGCGGCCGCCGCTTCCCGCGCCGCCAGCCGTTCCTCTTCCTCGCGGGCGAGTGCGGCGAGCTCCTCCGGGGTACGGAAGAGGCCCGCGAGATGCCCCACCGTCGGGCCGAGCCGGTACGTCTGCCCCTTCACCTCGGCGAGGAATCCCTTTTCCAGGAGCGTGGGCACCGCCCCGTAACAGGCGACGGGCAGCTCGGCCGGAGCGTGGCCGACCAGCTCGGCGGAGGCGTGGGCCGCGAGGAACAGCGCGGCCAGCCGGACCCCCGACGAGCTCTTCCGCACGGGCTTGGCCACCCGCGTACGCATGGACCAGCCCGACACCTTCGACCGCGCCTCCTTACCCAGGGGCAGCGCATGGCCCTGACCGGGAGTCATGCCCGGCACGACGATGCCGGCCGGCTTGTCCGGGTCGCCGTCGATCAGCTCACCGGACACCTCCCACCCGGCCGCGGACAGCTCGGCCACAGCCGCTTCCGGGTCCTCCAGCCGCAACGACCGCAGGTCGGTCCCCGTGAGGTTGCCGGTGCCCGTCCGGGCGGCCCGGATCCCCACGACGACCGCGAGGAGCTGCGCGTCGACGGAGTTGAGCGGCAGGGCGGCCACGTACGACAGGAGCGCGCGGGCGGCCTCCCCCTGGCGCGGTGTGAGCAGGAAGGGCGGCGGGGCGGCGGCACCGTCCCCGGCGGAAGCGGTCGTCAGGGGCGGCACGGCTGACACGGCTGACACGGCAGGCTTGGGCACATCACATCTAACGGTGATCGCACCGCCGAAGTCACGCGCGCGGACCGAACCCTTCCCGAATGACCACCGGCTCATGCCTGTCCCCGGTAGCCCGAAGGGGTGTCCGAAGCCCGTCCGGAGGGACGTCAGCGGGACGTCAGGGAGGCGTTAGCAGAACATGAGCGGCGGACGAGAGTCTTCTTGTGTCAGCCCGGAGGGGGAGCGGTTCGCCGCAGGTCCCGGGCCCTGACCGCACCGAGCCGATCATCCGACCGCCACACACTTCGGGGAATTCCATGCGTACGATCCGCAACCGCAAGCGCACCGCCGCCCTCGGCACCGCCGTCACCGCCGTGCTCGCCCTCGCACTCACCGCCTGCGGCGACGACGGCGGCACCAAGTCGGCCGGCCCGGCGGACAACTCCGCGTCCGCCGAGGCCACTGTGGCCGCCAAGGACACGGCCAAGGGCACCAGCAAGGACGACGCCCAGGGCGGCACGGCCTCCGACGGCGCGAAGACGGGCGGCTCCACGGACACGGTCTCCTCCAGCTCCGGCAAGTCCACGGGCGGCGCCGCGAAGACGGGCGGGGCCACCGGCGGCAACACCAGCGACGACTACGCCTACAAGCACCCCTGCAAGAGTTCCGACCTGTCGGTGCGCGTGTACGCCCGCGAGGGCTCGGCCACCCAGCACGTGATCGAGGTCAACAACACCGGCAAGAACTCCTGCGGCCTGAGCTACTTCCCGCGGGTCAGCCTGGGCGCCTCGAACGCCACGGACCACAGCGGCGACATCACCCCGCTGGTCCCGGGCGGCCTGGGCGGCGCCCCCGCGTACCCGGTGAAGCCGAAGACCGCCGCGATCGCCGTCATCGACCTCAATCCCGGCGGCGGCAACGGTGTGACCTGGGTCAACGAGCTGAACGTGCTCGCCGACGGCGACCACATGCCCAACGCCGACCAGCTCAACTTCCCGCTCGGCCCGGACGTGAAGGTCGGCGCCCCGAAGCTGGGCCTGTACGAAAGCAGCATCGCGGACGCGGTGGCCTCGATGAAGCAGGCGAACACGAAGCCCTGACCGGACGGGCCGTGGCCGACGGCAGCGAAGCACCCGGGCCCTCGGGCGGACCAGGACGGTCTGTCCGAGGGCCCCGCTACGATCCCGGCATGCCTGCCTTCCGCGACTTCAACTTCAAGCTCCTCGTCATCGAGAAGCTCATGTACGACGACGAGACGCTCACGCCGGCGTTCCGCATAGCCGACTGCCTGAAGGCGAAGGGCATCGACGACCCGCAGACCTACGCCTACGACAACGACCTCGCCTTCACCGTCCTCGACGAGGCCCGCGCCCACTTCGAGGCGCTGGAGATCAGCCCGGAACTGCTGGCGACCGTGGAGACGCTCGCTCTCGACGGCGGGCTCCGCGTGTACCAGGAGTGCTCCCCCGTCTGGGACGGCGAGGACGACCTCTACGACGTGGGCTCCCTCGACGACCTGGACCTGCTGCCCAACCTGCGGCTGATCTCGGGGGTGGACGACTGCGGCATGGGCGCCGCGTTCGACCTCGACGTCCTCGCGAGCCGGGGCATCGCCACCGACTGACGGCCCGTGAGCCGGCCCCGCGCGGGCCCAGGCGTCCGTACGTGTCCGCCATGCGCGTGGCGGGCATGATCAAACGCATGAAAGAGGACAAGAGGGACGCCGCAAGCAGCACTCCGGGCCAGATCCTGCACTGGAACTTCTTCATAGGCGGCCATCTCAGCGCCTCCGTACCCGTGCGCCTCGTCGAACGCACGGACGCGGGACAGCTGGTGTGGATGAAGTCGGGCACCCCGATGTGGCACACCGCCCTGCCACGCGGCATCACCCACCTCCGGGACATCGACCCGCACGAACGTCCGGCCGACGGCTTCCCCGTGGTCGCCGGCCGTTGGCCGATGGGCGACGCCCTCTTCTACCAGCCGACGGGGGCCGCGCACTCGGTGCTCTGGCTCTTCGGCCGCAGACACAAGTTCCGCGGCTGGTACGTCAATCTCGAACGGCGCGTCCACCACGGCGCCGACATCGACATCAGCGACCACGAGCTGGACATCAACGTCGCGCCGGACCGTACGTGGGCCTGGAAGGACGAGCAGTCCTTCGCGGAGAAGACCGGCCACCCGGCGTACTGGACGGCCGAGGAAGCCCGCGCGATCCGGTCCGAAGGAACGACGGTCGCACAGCTCGCCGAGGCCGGAACCTTTCCCTTCGACGGGTCCTGGTGCGATTTCCGGCCACCGTCCTCATGGAGAACCCCTCCCCGCCCGCCTACCCCGCGCCACCCGCTGCTCCGACCGACGAGCGCTCAGACCTGGCACCCCACGACTTGAACAGCGCGTCTCGATCACTTCGGGGCATCTCAGCCGGTCTGGCGCGATGACGATCATTGCCCGGCGTCACTCTCCGTGATACACAGAGTAACCATACGCATTTCGCCCACACACCGATTCGATCCGCAGGTCAGGGCGGCCAGACCGGTCAAACGTGCGAGATCCGGGTAAAGAGAGCCATGAAGCCGTCGTACGAATCCAGTTTCATCAGCGAAGATAGAGAGTGACTCGTGCCGTGCGGCACGGGCGCCGAACTACCCAATAGGGGCGGTGACTTACATGATCCTGGCAGCTGAAAAGGGCGACATCACCACCATCATCGGCGGAATCGCCCCGAACTGGGGGCCGTTCGGGACCCTGGGCAACGAGGCGCGCGTCATGATCGAGGTGGTGATGGCGATCGCCATCCTGCTCTGCCTCGGCATCGCGGTCTGGGGAGCGGCCAAGCAACGGATCGGTGCCACGGCTCTGCGCGACACGTTCAGCGCGGAACAGGGCAAGGGGCTGATCGTGGCCGGCCTGACCGGTGTGTTCATCATCGGATCGCTCGGAACCTTGTTCACCATTGTGTACGGGATGGCGGTCTGACCGGGCGTCACCCCTGACCGGGTCCCTCGTCCGCCCGTCCGCCCCACCCCTCCCATCCGTCCGTCGTGCCCACCGGCAGAGGTTGCGTACCCCTGATGTCGAGTCACCACACCGCGTCCACGCGGAGAGCAGCACGGCTACCGTCGTACTACGACACGGTCCGAGCAACGGTTGAGAGGGCGTACGCGGCATGAGTCTCGGCGACGAGGACGGCTACGGCAGCGACGCGGGACGCACGAGCGACGCCTACAGCACCATCGGCGGCACCCGCCAGACCCGCACCCGCCTGCCCGACGGCCCGGCCGGCGACGCCTACGGCCCCCGCCGCCCGGCCCGCAACTCCCGCTCCCTCATCACCTTCGTCGGCGTGGTGGTCCTCCTCCTGGGCGCCATCGCCTTCGCCAACATGGGCGGCGACGACGGCTCCGGCGGCAAGTCGGGCTCCGGCACCAAGGACAAAACCGGTGCGGCCCCGACAGCGGCAACGGGCACGAAGCCGGTAACCGGCAAGAACGGCACCATCCCCTCGGGCTTCGCCCACGACCAGCAGGGGGCGGAGAGCGCGGCCTCCAACTACGCGGTGGCGCTGGGGTCCGCCGACATGTTCGTCGCGTCCTCCCGCCAGACCATCGTGCAGGCGACGCATGACCCTGCCGTAGTCGGCAAGCTGACTACCGACCTTGACACGGCCTACTCGCCGAGCTTCCTCAAGAACGTGGGTCTGAACGAAGACGGCAGCGCCCCAAGTGGCCTGACATTTGTTTCCCGCACCGTCCCAGTTGGCACGAAGGTGGTCGAGCATGCCGCTGACTCAGCGACCGTCGAGGTTTGGTGCACCGGTCTGGTCGGCATGGCTGGTGAAGGTTCCACGAAGCCGGTGACCGAGACCTGGTTCACGATTTCGGAGAAGCTCAGGTGGACCGGAAACGACTGGAAGATCGAGTCGTCGAGTCAGACGGAGGGGCCCACTCCGGTCAGCGGTGACAATCGGGCGTCCTCGGCCGACGAAATCGCTGGCGCGGTGGAGGGATACGGAGGTTTCGTTTATGCCCGATAGCCGTCGCCGGAGCATCCGCTCCCTGACCATGCTGTCCGTTATTCCCCTGACGGTCCTGCTGACCTCACAGGCTGTGGCGGCACCATCTCCATCGCCGTCGCCCAGCAAAGAGGGCAATGAGGCCTGCGACCTCATCGTGGGGCTTGCCAAGGACTACTGCGAAGGGGACGGCGCCGGCTCGCACAAGTCCACCCCGCCCAACAGCACCGACCCCGCCCTGGACCCCCTCACCTCCCTCGGCCGCGGCTGCGCCGACGCCGCCGCGTGGATCGTGGGCAAGCTCAGCGACGCGGTCAAGGACACCGCCAACGTCGACTTCACGAACACCCGCTTCCTCCAGCAGTACGCCATCGTCTTCGCCGCCTCCACCGTCCTGACGCTCGTCCTCTGGCTCCTCGCCGTCGCCAAGCGCGCGATCCGGGGCGTGCCGCTCACCACCGCCATCTCCGAGGCCATCGGCTTCCTCTGGCTCACCGTCCTCGCCTCCGCGTTCACCCCGCTCATCCTCTACACGGTCGTCTCCGCGACCGACGGCGTCACCGAGGTCATCGCCTCCTCGTCCGGCGGCCAGACCGACGTCTTCTTCGGGTCGTTCGCCGAAGCGCTCAAGAAGGACTCCGACATCGGCGGCGGCCCGATCATGCTGATCGTCGTCTCGCTCGTGTCGATCCTCGCCGCCGGCATCCTCTGGCTGGAGCTCGTCATCCGCGCCGCCCTGCTCTACGTCGGCGCCCTCCTCGGGACCGCCGTGTACGCCGGGCTCGTCGACAAGAACATGTGGGGCCACGTACGCCGCTGGGCGGGCATCATGATCGCGGTGATCATGGTCAAACCGGTCATCGTCATCGTCCTCGGCCTCGCCGGTGCGCTCTCCTCCGACGACGGCCCCGACGCGTTCTCCGCCGTGGTCTCCGGCCTCGCGATCATCCTCCTGGCCATCTTCGCCTCGGGCATGATCTACCGCTTCGTCCCCGGCTTCGGCGACGAGATCCAGGGTGCCCGTACCAACCGCAAGCAGGCCACCGACGGCTCCCAGGCCGCCGCCATGATCAGCTCCCCCGCCGCGCTCGTCTCCCAGGGCATCAAGACCCACAGCAGCCGCGGCGGCCAGAACAGCGGCGCCACCGGCAGCGGCGGCGGCCGGCCCGCCAACCCGGTCAGCGGCGGAGTCGCCGCGCACAGCTCCCGCAACAGCGGGAGCGGAGTCGGCGGCGGATCTGTCCCCTCCGCCGCACCTCCGCCCCGCAGCGGCGCCGGCCCCACCTCCGGCACCCCCCACAGCAGCCGCAACGCACGCGGCGGTTCAGGCAGTACAGGTAACAACCGCACAGGAGGTGGCGGGCGTTGAGCACACAGTCCCATCCGATCACGCCCCGCCGTACGTATCTCATCGGCCGCGCCCGGCCGAACGCGATCGTCGGCAAGAACCGTGAGACGGGCGAGATCGCCCTGATCATCGCCGGCGCGTTCCTCGGCATGATGAGCGGCCTGCTCGTCCCCGTCCTCTCCCTGCGCATCGTGCTGCTCACCGGTTTCCCGCTCCTCGCCATCGCCATGGTGTACGTCCCGTACCGGCACCGGACCTTCTACAAGTGGTTCGAGATCAACCGCAGCTACAAGCGCTCCCTGCGCCGCGGCACCGCCTACCGCTCCTCCGCCATGGAGGCCGGCACCGGCGCCGACGGCCGCGAGGTCGAGATCGGCCCGCCCCCCGGCATCGGCCGGATCAACTGGCTCGCCGCCCCCTTCGGCCCCGACGAGATCGCGGTCCTCCTCCACGCCGACCGCCGCACCGTCACCGCCGCCATCGAGATCGAGGGCCCCGGCGTCGGCCTGCGCGACAGCGAGGACCAGGAAGCCCTCGTCGACCGGTTCGGCACCCTCCTCAAGCACGTCGCCAACGGGGACGGCTTCGTCACGCGCCTCCAGATGCTGGCCCGTACGCTCCCCGCCGACCCCGATGCCCACGCCAAGGACGTCGCCCAGCGCGGCGACAAGGGCTCCCCCCGCTGGCTCCAGGACTCCTACGACCAGCTCCAGTCCATGGTCTCCACCTCCAGCGAGCAGCACCGCGCCTACCTCGTCGCCTGCATGCACTTCAACCGCGAGCTCGCCGCCGAGGCCAACGCCATGGCCCGCGCCGCCCGCCCGCACGGCGGCCGCAAGCTCGACCGCGACGCCGGCCTCGCCGTCGTCATGGCCCGCGAGCTCACCGACATCTGCGCCCGCCTCGCCGAGGCCGACATCCGGGTCCGCCAGCCCCTCGGCCAGAGCAGGCTCGCCTCCCTCGTGCACTCCATGTACGACCCCGACCACCCCATCGACCACATCCAGGCCATGACCAGGCGCAACGCCTGGCCCGCCGAGCTCGACGCCGTCGAACCCACCTACCTCCAGGCCAAGACCCGCGAATCGACCACCCGCGCCCCCTGGTGCCACTCCACGGCCTGGGTGAAGGAGTGGCCGATGACCCCCGTCGGCGTCAACTTCCTGGCCCCCCTCCTCGTCCACACCCCCGACGTCATCCGCACGGTCGCCGTCTGCATGGACCTGGAACCCACCGAGATCGCCATCGAGCGCATGCTCACCGAGAAGACCAACGACGACGCCGAAGCCAGCCGCCAGGCCAAGATGAACCGCACCGTCGACCCCCGCGACATCGCCGCCCACGGCCGGCTCGACCAGCGGGGTGAAGATCTCGCCAGCGGCGCCGCCGGCGTCAACCTCGTGGGGTACATCACCGTGTCATCCCGCTCCCCCGAGGCCCTCGCCCGCGACAAGCGGACCATCCGGGCCTCCGCCGGCAAGTCGTATCTGAAGCTGGAGTGGTGCGACCGCGAGCACCACCGCGCCTTCGTCAACACCCTGCCGTTCGCCACCGGCATCCGCCGCTAACGCCAGTCCGCGACACCGAGAGGGAGGTCAGTCACGCCATGCGAGATCCGCTGTCCGCGTTGTCGGACGCCTTTACCGCCTTCCTCTTCGGGAAGGTGGAGACCACCCGGCTGCCCGTCCGTACCTCGACCGGCCAGGCCCAGGCCGTCTACCTGCCCACCGCCGCCCCCGGCCTCGGCGACTCCGGCGTGATCATCGGCCGCGAGGTGTACTCCGGCAAGGGCTACATCTACGACCCCTTCCAGCTCTACGGACAGCAGCTCCCCGCCCCGCACTGGCTGGTGCTCGGCGAGTCCGGCAACGGCAAGTCCGCGCTGGAGAAGACGTACGTGCTCCGCCAGCTCCGCTTCCGCGACCGCCAGGTCGTCGTCCTCGACGCCCAGGGCGAGGACGGCGTCGGCGAGTGGAACCTCATCGCGGAGGAACTGGGCCTCACGCCCATCCGCCTCGACCCCACCTCCGCCCTCAACGGCGGCATCCGGCTCAACCCGCTCGACCCCGCGATCACCACCACCGGCCAGCTCGCCCTGCTGCGCACCATCATCGAAGTCGCCATGGGCCACGGCCTCGACGAGCGCTCCGGCTTCGCCCTCAAGGTCGCCCACGCCTACGTCAACGCGACGACGACCGACCGCCAGCCGGTCCTCACCGACATCGTCGAGCAGCTGCGCCACCCCGAACCGGAATCCGCCCAGGCGATGAACGTCGACATAGACGACGTACGCGCCTGGGGCCTGGACGTCGCCCTCGTCCTCGACCGGCTCGTCGACGGCGACCTGCGCGGCATGTTCGACGGCCCGACGTCCTTCGGCATCGACCTCGACGCCCCGCTGATCGTCTTCGACCTCTCGCACATCGACCGCAACTCCATCGCCATGCCCATCCTGATGGCGATCGTCGGCGTCTGGCTCGAACACACCTGGATCAGGCCCGACCGCAAGAAGCGCATCTTCCTGGTCGAAGAGGCGTGGCACATCATCAACTCCCCCTTCGTCGCCCAGCTCTTCCAGCGCCTGCTGAAGTTCGGCCGCCGGCTCGGTCTCTCGTTCGTCGCCGTCGTCCACCACCTCAGCGACGTGGTCGACGGCGCCGCCGCACGGGAAGCCGCGGCCATCCTGAAAATGGCGTCGACCCGCACGATCTACGCCCAGAAGGCCGACGAGGCCAGAGCCACCGGCCGGGTCCTCGGGCTGCCCCGCTGGGCGGTCGAGATCATCCCCACCCTCACCCCGGGCATCGCGGTCTGGGACGTCAACGGCAACGTACAGGTCGTCAAGCACCTGATCACCGAAGCCGAACGCCCCCTCGTCTTCACCGACCGCGCCATGACCGAGTCGTCCGCGAGCGACCTCGTCCCCGACGACGTACGCGCCGCCGACCTCGAAGCGGAGGAACGCGCGGCCAGAATCGAGCACCAGCAACGGCTGAACGAGTCGTCCGAGTCAACGGTGGCGTGACATGGCAGGGAACGGCGGCGGGGCACGGCCCGGCGACGGCAAGGGGGGCGGCATCCCCGACGGCCTGCTCATAGGGCTGCTGGCCTTCCTCCTCGGAGTGACCCTGATGGCCTGGACGGCCACCGGATTCGCCGGCCTCCTCGCCCACGGTGCCTGGCCCGACGGCGTCACCCTGGCCGAGACGCCCCTGGCCCTGCGCCGACTGCTCGCGGCCCCGCACGACCTCCCCGCCGCCTGGCCGACCACACCACCGGACGAACTCTCCGGATACGGCCTGTTCTGGGGCCTGCTCATCGGCGAACTGATGGTGTTCGTGGTGCTGACGGTGTTCGTCATGGGCGTCGTCACCCGCTGGCGCGCCGTCCGGGCCGACCGCCGCGCGGAACGCACCGAGCGACTGGCACTCCTCGAACAGGCACGCAGGGAGGAACGGGCCCGGCGCCGGATCCAGCAGGGCAAGGGACGCGCCCGCGGCCGACGGAGCAAGGACGGGGAGTACGCGTACGAGGCGGCGCTCCCCGCACCCGAACCGGATACCGGGCGCAGAACAGCCCCCGTTCCCGCGGAGCCCGTCACCGAAACCGCGCCCGTAGCCGTCGTCGAACCGGAGACACAGCCCCTGCCGGCCACCACAGTGCCCGTCCCGGCGGTGACCGCCCCCACCGTCCCCTCCCCGCGCACCCCCCTCGTCCTCTACGGCCACGCAGCCACCCGCCGCGCCACCGCCGTCGAGGCCATCCGCGAGGCCGAGGGCCCCGTGCTCGTCGTGACGTCCGACCCCAGCCTGTGGGCCGAGACCAAGGACGCCCGCTCCAAGCTCGGCCCCGTCCTCGTCTACGACCCCGGCCACCTCTGCGACACCCCGGACCGGCTGCACTGGGCACCCACCACCGGCTGCGAACAGGCCGACCGGGCCGCCGAACGCGCCACCGCCCTGCTCGCCCCCGTCCGCCCGCAGGCCCGCGTGGACGCGGGGACGGCCGACACCGCCGAGACCCTGCTGCGCTGCTGGCTGCACGCCGCCGCCGTGGACGGCCGCCCCTTCCGCCAGGTGCACCGCTGGGCCATGGGCGGCAACGCCCACGAAGCGGTCCGCCTGCTGCGCACCCACCCGAAGGCGGCACCCGGGTTCGCCGGGCTCCTGGAGTCCGCGCTCACCGGCCACCCCGAACGCCGCGAGATGGCACAGGAGCTGACGGTCCGTGCGTTCGAAGCCCTGTCCTCCGTCCACGTCCGGGACGCCTGCACCCCAAATCGAGCAGATGCCCTCGCACTGGATTCTTTTGCGATCGAAGGGGGCAGCCTCTATGTGGTGGGTGAATCCATCGAGACCCCGCGATCCGGTCCAGGGACGATGCCCCTGCTCACCGCGCTCGCCTCAGACGTGGTCGAGCACGGCCGCCGCATGGCCGCACGGTCATCCGACGGCCGGCTCGACCCACCAATGACCCTCGTCCTCGACGACGTCGCGGCCGTCGCACCCCTGCCCCGGCTGCCGGACCTGCTGAGATCCGGCCAGACCCAGGGCCTTGCGACCATCGCCCTGCTCCGCTCCCAGGAACAGGCCCGCTCCCAGTGGACGCAGCAGCTCCGGACACCCAGCACCCTCTGACGCGTTACGGCTCAGGGTCGCGCAACCTCGTACTCCAGCTCACGCGCCGACGGATCCCCGGGCATCGCCACCGACTCCCCCGTCGGCACGAAGCCGAACCGCCGGTAGAACGCCGCAGCGCGCGGATTGTCCTCGTGCACATACAGCCGTACGCGCTCCAGCCGCGGCTTCTCCAGCGCCCACGCCCACTCCACGGCCGCCCGGAAGAGCGCATCCGCCACCCCCGAGCCCCGCGCCTCCGGCCGCACGAACACTCCGACCAGATGCCCCTGGTTCACCGACGCCGGCTCACCGAACCGCATCTCGACGTCCGGCCCCTCGACGAGCACGGTCACCGATCCCGCCCACGAGCCGTCGGGGCCCTCGGCAACGAACTGCCGCACCTCGCCCGCGCCGCCCTCGGAGGCGTTCACCGTACGCTCACGCCATGCGTCGTCCGCCCGCTTCACGCTCTCCTCGTACGTCTCCAGGAAGGCCACCGGCGCCGCCGGGTCCCGGAGCGCGGCCTGCCGGAGTTCCTTCACCGATTGCCACTCGTCGGCGCGCACCGGCCGTATCACGTAGTCCATGAACCGATCCTGACCCGCTCTCCCGCACCCACGCAAACGCATTCGCCCCGTCGTACCCCGGTACTACCCGCCCCCGCAGATCCCCCCACTGTCCGACGACCGGCCCGCACCAGCCCCGTACCGTCGACCGCATGTTCAGGGCACACGCACTCACCAAGCGCCGCGGGCCGGACACCGCCACCCCGCTCCCGGACGCAAGGGACCGGGAGCCTGTGCCCGCGTCCACCCCGCTCACCGGCCACATACAGCGCCTCTTCCAGCACATCCGCGCCTTCGACCGCCTCCGCCCGGCCGTCTGGAACGGCACCCTCACCACGTTCTGGGTGCTCTTCGCCGTCCTCGACGTCTCCACCGGCGGCTGGCGCACGGTCGCCGTCGACCGGCAGGTGCCGGAGGCGCTGGTCTTCCCGATGAGCATCGCGTTCTCCGCTCCGCTGCTGTGGCGCCGCAGCCACCCGCTACTCGTACTGGCCTTCATGGCGCCGTTCTCCCTCGTCAACGTGTGGACGGGCGCGGTCGTCCAGGTATCGCTGCTGCAGGAGATCGTGGTCTTCAACATCGCGGTACGGCTCCCGATGCGCACCCTGGCCCGGTCCGGCGCACTGCTCGCCACACCCCTCGTGATCGCCTCGGGGCGGTTCCCGGACGACTGGGGCCGGCTGGTGCTCCCGCACGTCTGGATGTTCGCCGTCGCCGCCCTGGCGGGCATCCTGGTGCGTACGCGCAAGGAGTACACGGAGGCCCTCGTCGACCGCGCCGACCGGCTGGAGCGCGAACGCGACCAGCAGGCCCGCCTCGCCGCCGCCGCCGAACGCACCCGGATCGCCCGCGAGATGCACGACATCATCGGCCACAACCTCTCCGTCATCACGGGCCTGGCCGACGGTGGTTCGTACGCGGTGGCCCGCAGCCCGGAACGCGCGGCCCAGGCCCTGGACGCCATCGGCACCACCAGCCGCCAGGCCCTCGACGACCTCCGCCGCCTGCTCGGGGTGTTGCGCGACCAGCCGGAGGACGCCGACCGCACACCGCAGCCCACGCTCGACGACATCGACGCGCTACTGGAAGGCGTACGCCGGGCGGGACTGCCGGTGCGTCTGGATATACAGGGCACCCCTCCGACACAACCACCTTCCCCTGGACGCCAGCTGACGGCCTACCGGGTCGTGCAGGAGTCCCTTACCAACACGCTGAAACACGCGGGCGCCGCTCCCTCGCTGACGGCCGACGTCACCCTGACCTACCGGCCCGGCACACTCGAGGCCTTGATCACGGACAATGGCACCTCGCGCTCTGACGGCCGGACCTCCGGACCCACCGGACCCACCGGACAGGGCCTCACCGGGATGCGCGCCCGCGCTTCCCTGTACGACGGCACACTCGAAGCCGGGCCGTCGGCCGAAGCCGGCTGGCAGGTGCGGCTCCGGCTCCCTCTGGAGGACTCCTCGTGACGACCGTGCTCATCGCGGACGACCAGCCGATGCAACGTTTCGGCTTCCGCATGCTGCTGGAGAGCCAGGACGACATGACGGTCGTCGGCGAGGCCGCCAACGGCCACGAAGCACTCCAGCTCGTCGCCCGGCACCAGCCGGACGTGGCCCTGATGGACATCCGCATGCCGCTCCTGGACGGCATAGAAGCGACCCGCCGCATCATCAGGGCCGGTTCCCGCACCCGCGTCCTGATCGTCACGACGTTCGACCTCGACCGGTACGCCTACGACGGGCTCCGCGCCGGCGCCAGCGGCTTCCTCATCAAGGACGCCTTGCCGGAGGAGCTCCTCTCCGGCATCCGGGCAGTGGCCGGCGGCGACGCCGTGGTCGCACCGAGCCTGACCCGGCGCCTCCTGGACGCCTACGTGCAACATTTGCCCGCCGCCCCGGGGGGCGCGGGAACCCAGGACCCGCGTATTGCCGGTCTCACCGGACGCGAGCTGGAAATCCTCACGGTCATCGGCCGGGGCTGGACCAATGGGGAGATCTCCGAACGCCTGCACCTCGCCGAGTCGACGGTGAAGACCCATATCACCCGCATCCTCGCGAAGACCGGTGCAAGAGACCGCGTCCAGGCGGTGATCCTGGCATACGACACCCGTCTGGTCACTGCGGACTGACGCCGGGGCCCAGAACGCAGAAAAGCCCCGTGCCATCGGCACGGGGCTTTCCCACAATGATTGTTCGGCGGCGTCCTACTCTCCCACAGGGTCCCCCCTGCAGTACCATCGGCGCTGAAAGGCTTAGCTTCCGGGTTCGGAATGTAACCGGGCGTTTCCCTAACGCAATGACCACCGAAACACTATGAAATTTGAACACCGGGCAACAACACGGCTGTTCGTTATTTCAGAACTAACACAGTGGACGCGAGCAACTGAGGACAAGCCCTCGGCCTATTAGTACCAGTCAGCTCCACCCGTTACCGGGCTTCCACATCTGGCCTATCAACCCAGTCGTCTACTGGGAGCCTTAACCCTTCAAGAGGGTGGGAATACTCATCTCGAAGCAGGCTTCCCGCTTAGATGCTTTCAGCGGTTATCCTTTCCGAACGTAGCCAACCAGCCATGCCCTTGGCAGAACAACTGGCACACCAGAGGTTCGTCCGTCCCGGTCCTCTCGTACTAGGGACAGCCCTTCTCAATATTCCTACGCGCACAGCGGATAGGGACCGAACTGTCTCACGACGTTCTAAACCCAGCTCGCGTACCGCTTTAATGGGCGAACAGCCCAACCCTTGGGACCGACTCCAGCCCCAGGATGCGACGAGCCGACATCGAGGTGCCAAACCATCCCGTCGATATGGACTCTTGGGGAAGATCAGCCTGTTATCCCCGGGGTACCTTTTATCCGTTGAGCGACAGCGCTTCCACAAGCCACTGCCGGATCACTAGTCCCGACTTTCGTCCCTGCTCGACCCGTCGGTCTCACAGTCAAGCTCCCTTGTGCACTTACACTCAACACCTGATTGCCAACCAGGCTGAGGGAACCTTTGGGCGCCTCCGTTACTCTTTAGGAGGCAACCGCCCCAGTTAAACTACCCATCAGACACTGTCCCTGATCCGGATCACGGACCCAGGTTAGACATCCAGCACGACCAGAGTGGTATTTCAACGACGACTCCACAACCACTGGCGTGGCCGCTTCAAAGTCTCCCACCTATCCTACACAAGCCGAACCGAACACCAATATCAAACTATAGTAAAGGTCCCGGGGTCTTTCCGTCCTGCTGCGCGAAACGAGCATCTTTACTCGTAGTGCAATTTCACCGGGCCTATGGTTGAGACAGTCGAGAAGTCGTTACGCCATTCGTGCAGGTCGGAACTTACCCGACAAGGAATTTCGCTACCTTAGGATGGTTATAGTTACCACCGCCGTTTACTGGCGCTTAAGTTCTCAGCTTCGCCACCCCGAAGAGCAGCTAACCGGTCCCCTTAACGTTCCAGCACCGGGCAGGCGTCAGTCCGTATACATCGCCTTACGGCTTCGCACGGACCTGTGTTTTTAGTAAACAGTCGCTTCTCGCTGGTCTCTGCGGCCACCCCCAGCTCACCGAGTAAATCGGATCACCAGTGATGGCCCCCCTTCTCCCGAAGTTACGGGGGCATTTTGCCGAGTTCCTTAACCATAGTTCACCCGAACGCCTCGGTATTCTCTACCTGACCACCTGAGTCGGTTTAGGGTACGGGCCGCCATGAAACTCGCTAGAGGCTTTTCTCGACAGCATAGGATCATCCACTTCACCACAATCGGCTCGGCATCAGGTCTCAGACTTATATGCACGACGGATTTGCCTACCGTGCGTCCTACACCCTTACCCCGGGACAACCACCGCCCGGGCTGGACTACCTTCCTGCGTCACCCCATCGCTTACCTACTACAAGTCTGGTTCGTCGGCTCCACCACTACCCTCAACTCCGAAGAGATCGGGCCGGCTTCACGGACTTAGCATCGCCTGATTCAGTATTGGGCGTTTCAAAGCGGGTACCGGAATATCAACCGGTTGTCCATCGACTACGCCTGTCGGCCTCGCCTTAGGTCCCGACTTACCCTGGGCAGATCAGCTTGACCCAGGAACCCTTAGTCAATCGGCGCACACGTTTCTCACGTGTGTATCGCTACTCATGCCTGCATTCTCACTCGTGAACCGTCCACAACTCGCTTCCGCGGCTGCTTCACCCGGCACACGACGCTCCCCTACCCATCCATACAGGCGTTGGCCCTATGCGTATGAATGACACGACTTCGGCGGTACGCTTGAGCCCCGCTACATTGTCGGCGCGGAATCACTTGACCAGTGAGCTATTACGCACTCTTTCAAGGGTGGCTGCTTCTAAGCCAACCTCCTGGTTGTCTCTGCGACTCCACATCCTTTCCCACTTAGCGTACGCTTAGGGGCCTTAGTCGATGCTCTGGGCTGTTTCCCTCTCGACCATGGAGCTTATCCCCCACAGTCTCACTGCCGCGCTCTCACTTACCGGCATTCGGAGTTTGGCTAAGGTCAGTAACCCGGTAGGGCCCATCGCCTATCCAGTGCTCTACCTCCGGCAAGAAACACACGACGCTGCACCTAAATGCATTTCGGGGAGAACCAGCTATCACGGAGTTTGATTGGCCTTTCACCCCTAACCACAGGTCATCCCCCAGGTTTTCAACCCTGGTGGGTTCGGTCCTCCACGAAGTCTTACCTCCGCTTCAACCTGCCCATGGCTAGATCACTCCGCTTCGGGTCTTGAGCGCGCTACTGAATCGCCCTATTCGGACTCGCTTTCGCTACGGCTTCCCCACACGGGTTAACCTCGCAACACACCGCAAACTCGCAGGCTCATTCTTCAAAAGGCACGCAGTCACGACTGCATGTGCAAGCACACACAGCGACGCTCCCACGGCTTGTAGGCACACGGTTTCAGGTACTATTTCACTCCGCTCCCGCGGTACTTTTCACCATTCCCTCACGGTACTATCCGCTATCGGTCACCAGGGAATATTTAGGCTTAACGGGTGGTCCCGCCAGATTCACACGGGATTTCTCGGGCCCCGTGCTACTTGGGTGTCTCTCAAACAAGCCGCTGATGTTTCAGCTACGGGGGTCTTACCCTCTACGCCGGACCTTTCGCATGTCCTTCGCCTACATCAACGGTTTCTGACTCGTCTCACAGCCGGCAGACTGTGAAAGAGAGATCCCACAACCCCGCATACGCAACCCCTGCCGGGTATCACACGCATACGGTTTGGCCTGATCCAGTTTCGCTCGCCACTACTCCCGGAATCACGGTTGTTTTCTCTTCCTGAGGGTACTGAGATGTTTCACTTCCCCTCGTTCCCTCCACACTGCCTATGTGTTCAGCAGCGGGTGACAGCCCATGACGACTGCCGGGTTTCCCCATTCGGAAACCCCCGGATCAAAGTCTGGTTGACGACTCCCCGGGGACTATCGTGGCCTCCCACGTCCTTCATCGGTTCCTGGTGCCAAGGCATCCACCGTGCGCCCTTAAAAACTTGGCCACAGATGCTCGCGTCCACTGTGCAGTTCTCAAACAACGACCAGCCACCCATCACCCCACCCTTACCAGGTGAGTGCACTGGGGCCGGCAACCGAAGGACGACCATGACGGCCGCACCTTCAGATACCCAACAGCGTGCCCGACCCAGCCCATCAACCCTCACGTTCCACGCCGAAGCAGTACTAGTGAAGACCCATGTGCTGTGCCGAGTAGTCAACGTTCCACCCATGAGCTGACCACCGTCGAACATTTGCCGACGTAGTGGCTCTGGATTCCTTGCGGAATCTAGATGCTCCTTAGAAAGGAGGTGATCCAGCCGCACCTTCCGGTACGGCTACCTTGTTACGACTTCGTCCCAATCGCCAGTCCCACCTTCGACAGCTCCCTCCCACAAGGGGTTGGGCCACCGGCTTCGGGTGTTACCGACTTTCGTGACGTGACGGGCGGTGTGTACAAGGCCCGGGAACGTATTCACCGCAGCAATGCTGATCTGCGATTACTAGCAACTCCGACTTCATGGGGTCGAGTTGCAGACCCCAATCCGAACTGAGACCGGCTTTTTGAGATTCGCTCCGCCTCGCGGCATCGCAGCTCATTGTACCGGCCATTGTAGCACGTGTGCAGCCCAAGACATAAGGGGCATGATGACTTGACGTCGTCCCCACCTTCCTCCGAGTTGACCCCGGCAGTCTCCTGTGAGTCCCCATCACCCCGAAGGGCATGCTGGCAACACAGAACAAGGGTTGCGCTCGTTGCGGGACTTAACCCAACATCTCACGACACGAGCTGACGACAGCCATGCACCACCTGTACACCGACCACAAGGGGGGCACCATCTCTGATGCTTTCCGGTGTATGTCAAGCCTTGGTAAGGTTCTTCGCGTTGCGTCGAATTAAGCCACATGCTCCGCTGCTTGTGCGGGCCCCCGTCAATTCCTTTGAGTTTTAGCCTTGCGGCCGTACTCCCCAGGCGGGGAACTTAATGCGTTAGCTGCGGCACCGACGACGTGGAATGTCGCCAACACCTAGTTCCCAACGTTTACGGCGTGGACTACCAGGGTATCTAATCCTGTTCGCTCCCCACGCTTTCGCTCCTCAGCGTCAGTAATGGCCCAGAGATCCGCCTTCGCCACCGGTGTTCCTCCTGATATCTGCGCATTTCACCGCTACACCAGGAATTCCGATCTCCCCTACCACACTCTAGCCTGCCCGTATCGACTGCAGACCCGGGGTTAAGCCCCGGGCTTTCACAACCGACGTGACAAGCCGCCTACGAGCTCTTTACGCCCAATAATTCCGGACAACGCTTGCGCCCTACGTATTACCGCGGCTGCTGGCACGTAGTTAGCCGGCGCTTCTTCTGCAGGTACCGTCACTTTCGCTTCTTCCCTGCTGAAAGAGGTTTACAACCCGAAGGCCGTCATCCCTCACGCGGCGTCGCTGCATCAGGCTTTCGCCCATTGTGCAATATTCCCCACTGCTGCCTCCCGTAGGAGTCTGGGCCGTGTCTCAGTCCCAGTGTGGCCGGTCGCCCTCTCAGGCCGGCTACCCGTCGTCGCCTTGGTAGGCCATTACCCCACCAACTAGCTGATAGGCCGCGGGCTCATCCTTCACCGCCGGAGCTTTCAACCTTCCTCCAGGAGGAGGAAAGTATTATCCGGTATTAGACCCCGTTTCCAGGGCTTGTCCCAGAGTGAAGGGCAGATTGCCCACGTGTTACTCACCCGTTCGCCACTAATCCACCCCGAAGGGCTTCATCGTTCGACTTGCATGTGTTAAGCACGCCGCCAGCGTTCGTCCTGAGCCAGGATCAAACTCTCCGTGAATGTTTTCCCGTAATCGGGGAACACATCACGAGAGCGGAACAACAAGGTCGGAATAAGACCCGTTGTCCACTGCGTCCTCGCTGTGTTTTTGCCTGCCGAACCCGAAGGTTTCGCAGGACTTTCAAAGGAACCACCAACCTGCCGTAGCAGGCCGGGGTATCAACATATCTGGCGTTGACTTTTGGCACGCTGTTGAGTTCTCAAGGAACGGACGCTTCCTTTGTACTCACCCTCTCGGGCTTTCCTCCGGGCGCTTCCCTTCGGTCTTGCGTTTCCGACTCTATCAGACTCTTTCGTGTCCGATTCCCGGTCGAAGCGGGTCAAGCGATTTTCGCTTTCCAGTTCTTCGCTTTCGCGTTTCCCTTTCCGGCGACTCCGACTCTATCAGATCCTTTCGGGCCTGATTCCCAGTCAGCGGGGCTTGTCCTCCCGGCCGTTCAGCCGTTCCGACGTCCAAAACTCTAGCGGATTTTCCCGGCGGCTCATAATCGAGCCCTCGAAATGAATTCCGGCATGCCGAAATTTCCCCGAGCGGGAGATCGTGCTGAGTTGAGGTTGCCGCATTCGCGGCGGGATCGGTTGCCCCAGGAACCCTTCGGCTCCGTGGCAACCCGAAGAACCTTACGGATCGCGGAGGGGCATGTCAACTCCCCTCCGAGTCGGTCCAGTCGCGGGCCTCAATCCAGGTCGGTGAGGCGGCCGCCGGCGTCCGGCTGGGCGTGTTCCACCCGGCGCAGCAGCCGGGTCAGCATCTCGCCGAGCACCCCGCGCTCGCCGCTCCCGAGGTCCTGGAGCAGGTCCGCCTCGAAGTCGGTGGCCATCCGCATCGCCTCCAGCCACTTCGTCCGGCCCTCGTCCGTCAGCTCGACGATGACGCGGACGCGGTTGTTCTCGTCGCGGTCGCGGGTCACCAGGCCCTCGCCCGCCATCCGGTCGATGCGGTGAGTCATCGCGGCCGGGGTGAGACCGAGCCGCTTGGCGAGCTCGCCCGGGCCCAGGCGGTACGGCTCGCCGCCCAGGACGAGGGTCTTGAGCACCTCCCACTCGGCGTTGCTGATGCCGAGCGCGGCGAGCTGTCTTCCGTACGCCACGTTCATGCGGCGGTTCAGCCGGCCGAGGGCGGAGACGACCTGCTCGACCTGGGGGTCCAGGTCGCGGTACTCGCGCTGGTAGGCGGCGATCTGCTCGTCGAGGCTCGGCTCATCGAGTCCGGGCTCGGTGGTGTCAGACATGGCGCGCAGTATGGCACGCCACCCACAGCCGTCGAAGTCCTTCAAGTCGTAGTGTTCAACATCTAACTTTAGTGATAAAGTCTTCGGGTTCGAGTCGTTCACTTCGTACGACTCAGAGGTTTCGAGAGCTTGAGGTAGGTGAGTGTGACCAGGGAAATGGGCGCAGCACTGCGGCGGATCCAGCTGGGGAGCGCGCTGAGTGCGTTCGGGCTCGGGTTCACCGTCCCGTATCTGTACGTCTACGTGGCGCAGGTACGGGATCTGGGCGCCGGTACGGCCGGGATCGTGCTGGCGGTCTTCGCCATGGCGGCGCTCGCCGTCCTGCCGTTCACCGGCCGGGCGATCGACCGTCGCGGGCCGCTGCCCGTGCTGATCGTCGCCTCGGCCGTCGCTTCCCTGGGCGCCGTCGCGCTCGGCGTGTCCTCGCAGGTCACCGCCGCCGTCCTGTCGGCGGCCGTGCTCGGCGCGGGTACCGCCGTCATGCAGCCGGCGCTCGCCACCATGCTCGTCCGGTGCACCGGTCCCGCCACCCGCACCCGTGCCTTCGCCATGCAGTTCTTCCTGCAGAACCTGGGCCTCGGCATCGGCGGTCTCGTCGGCGGGCAGATCGTCGACACCACCAGCCCCGCTTCGTTCACGCTGCTGTTCCTGATCGAAGCCGTGATGTTCCTGGTGCTCGGCGTCATCGCGGCGACCGTGCGCATGCCGCGTATCCCCGTGACCTCGCCGGAGGCCGCTGCCGGGGCACCGGCGGCGGGCGGCGGGCTGCGGGCGCTGCTCTCGCACCGGGCGATGGTGCAGCTGTGCGTGCTGGGCTTCGTGCTGTTCTTCGCCTGCTACGGGCAGTTCGAGTCCGGGCTCGCGGCCTACGGCACCGAGGCCGCCGGGATCGAGCCCTCCACGCTCGGTGTCGCGCTGGCCGCCAACACCGCCGTCATCGTCGTCGCCCAGTTCGTGGTGCTGCGCCTCGTGGAGCGTCGGCGGCGCACCCGGGTGATCGCCGCGGTCGGCCTGATCTGGGCCTTCGCCTGGATCGTGGCGGGCTACGCGGGCCTCGGGCACGGCAGCCAGACCATGGCGACGGCCGCGATGATCTCGACGTACGCGATGTTCGGGCTCGGCGAGTCCATGCTGTCGCCGACCGTCGCACCGCTCGTCGCGGACCTGGCGCCGGAGTCGATGGTGGGCCAGTACAACTCGGCGTTCGCGCTGTGCAAGCAGCTCGCGCTTGCGGTCGGCCCCGCGGTCGGCGGTCCGATGGGGGCCTCGCTTCACGGTCCGTACATCGTGACGTTCGTGCTGTTCTCGCTGGGCATCACCGCGCTCGCGCTGCGGCTGGGCCGGCGGCTCACCCCGGTACAGGACCAGCCCTCGCTCGCGCACGTGCCGTCGCGTGTGGTGGCCGTTTCGGTGCCGGAGAGCGTGCCGGAGCCCGTGGCCGCCGCGCGCTGACCGCGGGCGCTACCGCGGCAGGACGAACTCGCACCACACCGCCTTGCCGCCGCCCGGCGTGCGGCGGCTGCCCCACGACGTGGCGATCGACTCGACGATGGTGATGCCCCGACCCGCCTCGTCCGCCGGATCGGCGCGGCGGCGGCGGGGCAGGTGGTCGTCCCCGTCCGTCACCTCGATGATCAGGCGGCGGTCGGTGCGGCGCAGGCCCAGCCGCATGGGCGGGGTGCCGTGCTGCAGGGAGTTGGCCACCAGCTCCCCCGCTGCCAGCACCCCGAGGTCGCACAGCTCCACCGGGAAACGCCACGAGGCCAGCACGCCCGTCGCGAAGGCTCGGGCGCGGGGAGCCGCCTCGATGCCGCCGAGCAGGTCGAGCGAGGCGTTGTGGAACAGTTCGGCGGCGGCCCCCGTGCGAGCGGGGTGCTGCACCACCAGGACCGCCACGTCGTCATCGTGCTCCGCGGTGACGTTGAGGGACCGGATCAGCCGGTCGCACACCACCTGCGGCGCGCCCTTCGCACCGGACAGCGCGCGCTCCAGCGCGCCCACGCCCTCGTCGATGTCCTCGCTGCGGCGCTCAACCAGCCCGTCCGTGTAGAGGACGGCCGTCGAACCGGGCGGCAGCGGGATCGTGCCCGAGCTGTGGAGCCAGCCGCCGGTGCCCAGCGGCGGGCCGATCGGATCCTCCGCACGGCGGACCGTGCCGTCCTCGTCGCGCACCAGGATCGGCAGGTGTCCGGCGGAGGAGTAGACGAGCAGGCCCTCGTTGGGGTCGTGCACGGCGTACGCGCAGGTGGCGATCTGGCTGGCGTCGATCTCGGCGGCGAGCCCGTCGAGCAGCTGGAGGACCTCGTGCGGCGGGAGGTCGAGGCGGGCGTAGGCCCGTACGGCGGTGCGCAGCTGGCCCATCACGGCGGCGGCGCGCACCCCGCGGCCCATCACGTCCCCGATGACGAGCGCGGTGCGGCCCGCGCCGAGGGTGATCACGTCGTACCAGTCGCCGCCGACTGCGGCGTCGGTGCCGCCCGGCTGGTAGGTGGCGGCGATCCGCAGGTCGTCGGGCTGCTCCAGCTCCTGCGGGAGCAGGGAGCGCTGGAGCGTGACGGCGGTCTCGCGGTGGCGGCCCTCGCTGGTGCGCAGCCGCTCGGCGGCCTCGGCGTGGTCGGTGACGTCGGCCGCGTACACGAGGACCCCGCCGTCGCGCCCCTTCTCCTTGTCGGATCGCACGGGGGTGCAGGTCACGGTGTACGAGCGGCCGTCGGCGGCCTTGCGGGACTTGACCGTGCGCGGCGTGCCGCTGCGCAGGACCTGGTCCATGAGGGGCAGCAGGCCGATCTCGGTCAGCTCGGGCATCGCGTCGGCGGCGGGGGCTCCGCAGGGGCGGCTCCCGAAGGCGGCGGCGTACGCCTCGTTGACGTAGGCGATGCGGTGGTCGGGACCGTGCACCAGGGCGACGAGGGCCGGCAGCCTGCCCAGGATGTCGAGGGCGGTGAGGTCCTCCAGATCGGGCGCCGAGGGCAGGGGGCTCCCGGCGGGCCCGTTTTGCGGCGGACCCTCGCCCGCTTCCGCCCTGCTGTACTCGGCGCGGGCCGCCGGGACGGAGCTGTGGTCGTCCCGGGCGGCGCGACGCTGCGTACCGGGGAGGCGGGCGCTCCAACGCGTGAAGTTCACGGAATTTCTGGCCTCGTGTGTCGGTCTGGTCCGCTCGGGCGGGCTGCTTCCTCTGCCAGGGCGTCGAGGGCTCCGTCGCCCCCGGGGGGTGTCTTCGCTGGTCACTGTCGGTTGCTGCCGGCCGGGTCACTCTGTGCAGATCTGGGCCCACCCATGGTCACACGTCCAGAGTGTCGGACCCTACTGACGGTCGTCCCCGCCGGGCCGCGGCCGGCGCCCCGCGGCGAGTTCGAACTCGGCCCTGGGGTGCTCCAGGGAGCCCAGGGAGACGATCTCGCGTTTGAAGAAGGCGGCGAGCGTCCATTCGGCCAGGACGCGTGCCTTCCGGTTGAAGGTGGGGACCCGGCTGAGGTGGTACATGCGGTGTATCAGCCAGGCCGGATAGCCCTTCAGCCTGCGCCCGTAGATGTGCGCGACGCCCTTGTGGAGTCCGAGCGAGGCGACGGATCCCGCGTAGCTGTGGCGGTACTCGGTGAGCGGTGTGCCGTCGAGTGCGGCGACGACGTTGTCCGCGAGGACCTTCGCCTGACGGACGGCGTGCTGGGCGTTGGGCGCGGTGGTGCGGCCGGTTTCGGCGGCGGTGAGGTCGGGTACGGCGGCGGCGTCGCCCGCGGACCATGCGTGCTCGACGCCCTCGACGGTCAGCTCGGCGGTGCAGGCCAGCCGGCCGCGTTCGTCGAGGGGGAGGCCGGTGGCGGCGAGGAGCGGGGCGGGTTTGACGCCTGCCGTCCACACGAGGGTGCGGGTCGGGAAGCGGGAGCCGTCGCTGAGGACGGCGACCCGGTCCTCGCAGGACTCGAGCCGGGTGTCGAGGCGTACGTCGATGTTGCGGCCGCGCAGTTCCCGCACGGCGTAGCGGCCCAGGGATTCGCCGACCTCGGGCAGGATCCGGCCGGTGGCCTCGACGAGGATCCACTTCAGGTCCTCGGCCTTGATGTTGTGGTAGTACCGCGAGGTGTAGCGCGCCATGTCCTCCAGCTCGGCGAGCGCCTCGACGCCCGCGTAGCCGCCGCCTACGAAGACGAAGGTCAGGGCGGCGTCACGGACGGCGGGATCGCGGGTGGCGGAGGCGATGTCCATCTGTTCGATGACGTGGTTGCGCAGCCCGATGGCCTCCTCGATCGTCTTGAAACCCACGCCGTGGTCGGCGAGGCCGGGGACGGGGAGGGTGCGCGAGACGGAGCCGGGGGCCAGGACGACCTCGTCGTACGCGATCTCCAGGGCGCCGGTGCCGTCCTCACCGCTGGCCAGGGTGGTGACAGTGGCGGTTCGATTGGCGTGGTCGATGCCGCTGACCTCGCCGATGACGATGGTGCAGTGCGGCAGGACACGGCGCAGCGGTACGACGACGTGGCGCGGTGAGATCGAGCCGGCGGCGGCTTCCGGGAGGAATGGTTGATACGTCATGTAGGGCTCGGGCGCGACCACGACGATCTCGGCCTCGCCGCATCTCAGCCGCTGCTTCAGCTTCCGCTGGAGACGCAGCGCTGTGTACATCCCGACGTAGCCTCCGCCGACGACGAGAACGCGTGTCGCCGGCGGGGGGCCGGGGGGCGTGCCCCCGGAAGCTGAAGCCATCACCACCCCATGACGCAACGTGCACCGGAGTTTGTCCACAGCCCCGGCAAATTGTGTGACCGGAGGTCGCGAACCGGCCACCGGCGCCGGAGGGACCGTTGGCGCGCAAGCCCCGCAGGTCAGGCACCGCGGTCCGGGGTATGGCTGCGGACCAACTGGTGACCAACCGGTCCTTGCTCCGATCCGGGGGCGCTCCGGGCGGAACTGCCCCCTTCTGAATTGACCCCGGCTCAACTATGTTCGTATGTCGTCGGGTGTCGGACGGTGACGATCGGTCCACCTCGACCGACACGGCGGGAGTCTCCGGGGGGAGACGTCATATCCGGGGGAACAGTTATGGATATTCAGGATTCGCATTGGTCGACCACTGCCGTGACGCCTGAAGAAGGCGTACATATCGGGGCAGTTGGCACTCTCAACGGAGTGGGGGGCGCCACGACCACGACGCCTTCCGCTTCGGTGAGCGCGCTCGGCAACGGACTCGGCGCCCCGACCGGCACCGCGTCCGCGCAGTTGCGGGCGGCCCCGCTGCGGGTGGACGCGCAGCGCAATCTGGAGCACGTACTGCGCGCTGCGCGCGAGGTGTTCGGGGAGCTGGGATACGGCGCGCCGATGGAGGACGTGGCCCGTCGGGCCAGGGTCGGTGTCGGCACGGTCTACCGGCGTTTTCCCAGCAAGGACGTGCTGGTGCGCCGGATAGCCGAGGAGGAGACCTCCAGGCTGACCGACCAGGCGCGGTCCGCGCTGGGGCAGGAGGACGAACCGTGGTCGGCGCTCTCGCGCTTCCTGCGGACCTCGGTCGCCTCGGGTGCGGGACGGCTCCTGCCCCGCAGATACTGCGGGTCGGGGTGGAGGCCGAGGACTCGACCGTGGTCGGTGAGGCCGGTGAATCCGCGGGGGACGAGCCGCGAGTGCCGCAGCAGCGGCAGGAGGCGGGCACGGCCGCGCACCGGGCGCCCGGGCAGCGGACCGCGCCGGAGGCCGACGAGGACCTGGGCGCCGGTGCGGCCGAACTGCTGGAGGTCGTGGGGCGGCTGGTCGAGCGGGCACGGACCTCGGGCGAGCTGCGCCGCGATGTGACGGTGTCGGACGTCCTGCTGGTCATCGCGACGGCGGCCCCTTCGCTGCCGGACGCCGCGCAGCAGGCGGCGGCCTCCTCTCGGCTGCTGGACATCCTGTTGGAAGGGCTGCGCTCGCGGCCCGAGTGATCCGGCGTCGGGTGATGGGGCAGGGCCATGCCCTTCCCATCACCCGCGGTCACGTCAACCCAGACCGTCGCACCTTCCCCGAATGAGTACCCATTAGGGCCTGTCCGACCGTGTCCGTCGTCGCCCGGAGGGCGGCCGGACGGCGTCAGGTGCGTGCTCTCGGCGTCCCGGCCCCAGATTCCTGTACTGGACGTACTGGGGTCTGGGGCCGGTGCGGCGAGAGTGCGTGCATGGCGTCGCCCGGCAGACGGGAATGGTCGGACAGGCCCTAGTGCTCACGTTCACGGAGGACGCCCCGGATGAGTGGTTGGTAGGACTGGAGGCCCCCCGCATCGGTGCTCTGTGGCACGCTTGCCCGGTATTCGGGTCCGATGGCGCATACGGGGGCGTCCGCGATGAGCAGTGACGGGCAGAGGGAAGAGTCGCACGACGGTGTGTCCACCGCGGACGACGGTACGGGGCAGGCCGGCCCGTCCGGGCACCACGTGCCGAGCCAGGCCGTTCCCGGCCACCAGGGTGTCGACGAGGCCGACGCAGGCGGAACGGTCCTGCCGGGGCCCTGGCCGCCCGCGCCGGTCGACGACGGCGCCGCGGGCGGCGATCCCGGAGGCGTCGGGACGGCGGCCGAGGCGGTTCCCGCCGTGCCGATGCAACGGTCGGGGCGGGGCTCGGGTCCCGTGGACGCCGCCGCGGCCGGTCCTTCGGACGCGCAGCTGATCCAGCGGATGCGCGAGGGCGACGACCTCGCGTACGACGAGCTGTTCCGGCGCCACTCGCAGTCCGTCCGCCGGTACGCCCGCACCTGCTGCCGGGACGCGCACACCGCTGACGACCTGACGGCCGAGGTGTTCGCCCGGACCCTGCAGGCGGTACGGGGCGGCAAGGGGCCAGAGGAGGCGGTGCGCGCCTACCTGATGACGGCCGTCCGGCATGTGGCCGCCGCCTGGACGAAGACCGCGAAGCGCGAGCAACTGGTCGACGACTTCGCCGCGTTCGCCGCGCAGGCCGCCCGGTCGTCGGAGGTGTCGGACGCGGACACCCTCGACCTCGGCGCGGACGTGCTGGCGATGCACGAGGCCGAGCAGTCGATGGCGATGCAGGCCTTCCGCAGCCTCCCGGAGCGCTGGCAGGCGGTCCTGTGGCACACCACCGTCGAGGAGGAGTCGCCCAGCGACATCGCCCCGCTCTTCGGGCTGACCGCGAACGCCACATCGGTGCTGGCCAGCCGGGCTCGTGAAGGGCTCAAGCAGGCCTACCTCCAGGCCCATGTGAGCCAGGCGCTCACCGCGGGCGGCGACTGCGCGCGGTACGCCGACCGGCTCGGCGCGTATGCCCGGGGCGGGTTGCGGATGCGGGCGGAGCGCGGGCTGCGGGGGCATCTGGACGAGTGCGCGAAGTGCCGGGTGGCGGCGGGCGAGCTCGCCCAGGTCAACGCCGGCATCCCCGCGCTGCTGCCGATCGCGGTCATCGGCTGGTTCGCCGCCGGATACACGCTCAAGGCTGCCGGGATCGTGGCGGGAGGCGCCGTCGGAGCCGCCGGTGCGGGGGCCGCGGCGGCGGCGACCGGAGGGGGCTCATCCGCGGGCTCCGCCGGTGGCGCGGCCGCATCCGAGGGGCTCGGTGCCCCGGCCAAGGCAGGAATCGCCGCGGCGGTCGCCGTCGCGGCGGCGGCCGGGCTCGTCTGGGCCCTGGTGGGCGACGACAGTCCCCGGCCCGAGGCAAAGCCGGCCGTCACGCCCCCGGCCGTGGCGCCCGCGGTGCCCTCGCCGACGCCGCCGGAGCCGACACCTCCGAAGCCCGAGCCGATCCCGCCGCAGCCCGCTCCGCCGGCTGCCACGCCACCGACGCCCACGCCGACTCCGACACCCGCCCCCCCGACACCCACCCCGACGCCAACGCCTACACCAACCCCGACACCCACGCCGACACCCACACCGCCCCCGAAGCCCACGCCCACGCCGACTCCGACGCCTCCCGCGCCGGCGCCGGAGGTCTACCAGGTCAGCGAGATGGACTACACGCTTCTCGGCGACCACACCGAGCCCGAGGTGGTGCTCGGTGAGAGCGGCTGGGTCTGGCAGCGCTCCGGGATGTCGATCGGCGGCTCCCGGTACGCGCACGGGGTGACGGTCAACGGCCGCTCCTCGGTGGTCATCCAGCTGAACCGCCAGTGCACCCGGTACGAGGCCATGGCCGGGGTCGACGACCTCACCCTGGGGCTCGGAGCGGTGCGGTTCTCGGTGTTCGGCGGGGACGGGACACGGCTGTGGCAGTCCCCGGTGGTGCGCGGCGACGACCCCGCCGTACCGGTCGGGATCAACGTCACGGGGCAGCAGCGGATCCGGCTGGTCGTGGAGCCGGAGCAGCCGTTCGGCGGGGTCGCCCTCGCCGACTGGGCCGAGTCACGCATCAGCTGCCGCTGACGGGCCGCACCCGGTCCGCTGCCCCTTCACGGCAGGTCCGCGACGATGCCCTCCAGCAGACCGATGACGTCGTCGAGGGTCAGCGCACGGCCGGCGGCGATCTCCTCCTCGTAACGCGCGTCGCCCAGCGTCTCCCGGCACACGCGCTCTGCCGCGTCGATCTCGGCCTGCTCCCCCTCGGTCCTCCGGCTCGACGTCCGCCGCCAGTCGTCGGCGGCGGCGAGGATACGGACGGCGGCCGCCTCGTGGCCCAGCCTCGACAGGACCGTCACAGCACCGTCCGCCAGTTGCCCGGTGACGATCTCGGCGCACTGCGCCTCCCTCGCCGCGACGAGGGACGCGGTCAGCCCGCGCACCCCGGCGACCGGGCCGCCCTCCGGCCCCGGCTCGTGCACGGCGACCCGGGCCGACAGGCCGCCCATCGCCACGGTGAAGTGCGACGGCGGACCGCCGCGCCCGGCCTCCTCCATCGCCGCGTCGACCCGGCGCCGGGCGTCCGCGATGTCGCCCCGGTGGAACGCCATGATGGCGCGCAGGTAGTGGACGTACGCGGTGGCGTCGTGCGCCTGGTGGCGCTCCGCCTCGGCCTCCGAACTGTCCAGCCGCTGTTGGGCGTCCACCATGTCGCCGGTGCGGTAGGAGAGTTCGGCCAGCCGGGCCAGATGGAACGGGGCCTCGGCATGGGCGCCGACCTCGCGGGAGAGCAGCAGCGCCTCCTCGTACGCGGCGCGGGCCTCGTCATAACGGCCGCGCATCATGCCCGCCTCGGCCACCGCGCTCGCGACCTGCGCCCGCATCCAGCGGTCCCCGACGCGGCGGCCCAGGGCGCGCAGTTCGTCGAGGTCGTCGTCGATGCCGGGCATACCCCCCGGCATGTCGACCAGCATGTGCGCGCGGAACATCAGGATGACGCCGTACTCCCACGGGCCGCCGTGCGCACGGGCGTTGTCGACCGCCTTGTCGATCTTGGCCCGGGTGTCCTCCGACGTACCGGTGAGATACGAGGTCATCGGCCAGAGCAGCCCCGGGAAGCGGACGCTCTGGGCAGGTGAGGCGGCGAACACGTCGGCCACCCGGATCACGAGCGCGTGAAGCGCGGGATCGTCGTACGCCGTCGCGGCCTGCCCGCTCTCCGCCGCGTAGAAGAACCACAGCAGGTGGAGGTTCATCCGGGGCCAGTACCGCGGGTCCGACTCGTCGGTGGGCTCGGGACCGATCGAGCGGGCCTTCCGGGTCCAGGACAGGCCCTCGGGGCGGTAGTTGCGCAGCCACCAGAACCAGCCCATCCCGAGCACCAGACGGGCGGCCTCCGCCTCGGAGTGGGCGGCAGGGTCCATGGTGCGATGGAGGGCTGCCCGAATGTTGTCGAGCTCGGTCTCCAGGCTCTGGATCCAGGGCAGCTGGTCGCCGGAGCGCAGGCGCGGCTCGGCCTCCTCGACGAGGGCGAGGAAGTACGCGGTGTGCGCCCTCTCGGCAGTCGCGCGGACCTCGGGGGCCTCGGCGGACCGCTCGGTGGCGTATTCGTGGATCGTCTCCAGGAGGCGGTAGCGCATCGCGCCGTCCGCCGCCGGGGCGGCCACGACCAGGGACTTGTCGACGAGCGCGCCGAGCAGGTCGGCGGTGTCGGACGGTGTCCTGATGACGGCTTCGGCGGCGGTCAGGTCCCAGCCGCCCGCAAAGACGGAGACCTGGCGCAGGGCGGTGCGCTCGTCCTCGTCGAGGAGGTCCCACGACCAGTCGACGACCGCCCTCAGGGTCTGCTGGCGGGGCAGTACGGTCCGGCTTCCGCCCGTGAGCAGCCGGAACCGGTCGTCGAGCCGGTCCGCGATCTGACGCGGTCCGAGCAGGCGCAGCCGGGCGGCGGCCAGTTCGATGGCGAGCGGCAGCCCGTCCAGCCGGCGGCAGATCTCCGCGACGGCTTCCGCGTCGTGTGCGGGCTCGTGGTCGGGGTCGAATCCGGGGCGTACGGCCCGGGCACGTTCGGTGAACAGCCGGTGGGCGGGATCGGCCGGGAGCGGACCGACGGGGCGTACGGACTCACCGGGGACGGCGAGCGGTTCCCGGCTGGTGGCAAGGACGCGCAGGTGCGGGCACCGGGTCAGCAGCGTCTCGGCCAGCGCGGCGGCGGCCCCGATGACGTGCTCGCAGTTGTCGAGGATGAGGAGGACCGGTGCCGGGCGGGAGCCGTGTCCCAGGCGGTCGACGAGTAGGTCGACCGGGTCGGTGCGCGGGGGTACCCCGTCGAGCGTGGTGTCCCGCAGCAACGTGGTCTCGCGCAGCCCGAGCGCGGAGAGCACGGCATCCGGGACGGCCTCGGGGTCTTCCACGGGGGCGAGTTCCGCGATCCAGACGTCCGGTGCCGGAGTGCCGGGGGCGGGCTCATGGCGGGCCGCTGACTCCTCGGCTAGGCGGGTCTTGCCGGAGCCACCGGGGCCGGTGAGGGTGACCAGCCGCGACCGGGTCAGATCATCGTGGATGGCGCGCAGTTCGGGCTCGCGCCCCACGAAGGAGGTCAGCCGGGGGCGGAGATTGCTCCGACCGGGTTTCACGTGAAACAACCCGGTTTCGGCGCGGTCGGGCGTGGGGGTCAGGAGTTCGCGGTGGAGGGCCGCGAGTTCGGGCCCGGGATCGGTGCCGAGGCCGTCGGCGAGGGCACGGCGCGCGTCCTCGTACGCGGCCAGCGCATCGGCCTGCCGGCCGTCGGCACGCAGGGCCCGTATGAGCTGTGCCCGGAAGCGCTCGTCGTACGGATGGGCGGCGGCCAGCTCCGTCAGCTCAGCTGCGAGAGACGCGGCGGGCGGGGCGGGCGGGACCGAGGCGTCGGCTTCCGGTGAGACCGCGCCGGGGGCGGCATCCGTGAGACCTGCACCTCCGGCGCCGTGGGAGTCGCAGGCGTCGCCCGCCGTCACCCGACGCAGGTCCGCCTCGATGCGGCGTTCCAGGGCGGCCAGGCGGTGGGCCTCGGGGCGGAGGGCGTGGCCCCGGTCTCCGTCGGGCAGGTCGGCCAGGGCCGGGCCGCGCCAGAGCGCCAGGGCAGTACGCAGAGTGCGGGCGGCCTCCTCGGGGGCGCCCGCCTCCAGCTCGGCGCCGCCCTGCCGGGCCAGCCGCTCGAACACGTACAGGTCGACGTCGTCCGGGCCGGCCGTCAGCCGGTAGCCGCCCGGGGTACTGGCCAGCACCTCCCGGCCGAGCACTCTGCGCAGTCGGCCGACGAGGGCCTGGAGTGCGGCGAGCGCGTCGGCCGGGGGATCGTCCGCCCAGACGTCGTCAACGAGATCGGCGACGGGCACTGGGCGTCCCGGGCGCAGGGCAAGGGCGGCGAGAAGGGCACGCAGCCGGCTGCCGCCGAGGGGCAGCACGCCACCGTTCTCGTCTCGCGCCTCGGTGGCGCCCAGGATCAGATACCGCACGCCACCATTGTGTCCCGGCGGCACCCCGGGTGAGCCGTGGTCGGACGGACCGGGAGGTCTCCGGACGATCCCTCCGGACCTGCTGGCCGGCCGCGAAGAGGCAAGGGCCCGAGCCGCCCCCGCGCACTCGACCGGCCCCGCGACAGCCGCGCTCAGTCCTGCAACAGACACCCGGCCCCGCGGCAACCGCACTCAGCCCTGCAACAGACACCCCGCCGCACTCAGCCCCTGCAACAGACACCCCGCCGCACTCAGCCCCTGCGACAGACACCCGGCCGCACTCAGCCCCTGCAAGGGAGCGCCTGGCCGCGTTCAGTCCCGCAACAGGCACCTGACCGCGCTCACCCCTGCAACGACCGCCGCGCCGGGACCACGCCCCCCGCCACCGCGCGCTGGCGCGGGGCCGCCGTGCCCGTCCAGCAGGTGCCGCGTCGTGAGACGAGCCGGCGCAGCCACAGTTCCGTGGAGGCCAGCTCGGCGAGGCCGTCCAGCGGCAGCGGCTCGCCCTCGGAGGCGGCGCGCAGGGCCTTGCGTACGACCCGGGCCTCCACCAGGCCGGCGTCGGCGAGCAGCGGGGCGTCGAAGAGGGCGATCAGCTCGGGCAGGGCGGCACGCAGGCCCGTCCGGGTCACCGCGGTAGAGGTGTGCTGCGAGGGGGCACCCCAGCCGGGGGGCAGCTCGTGGATGCCCGCGCCGGCCAGCACGCGCCGCAGGATCGCCGCACGGGCACCCGGTTGGACCCGCAGGGACTCCGGGAGCGCCCGGGCGGCGCGTACCACCTGGTTGTCGAGGAAGGGAGCATGGAGCCGCTGGCTGCGGATCTCGGCGGCCTGCTCCAGGATGCGGTGGTCGGCGGCGCTGCGCGCGAGGGCTGCCCTGGCGCGGGCCTCGCCGGGGCGCTGGACGGAGGAGGGGCGGATCGCCGCCTCCTGGAGGCGAACCGATACTTCAGCCAGCGCCTCCCCGGTCAGCCACCGGGCGGCCGGCCCCGGTCTCGACCAGGCGAGCGCGGCGAGCGAGGCGTCGGCCGGGGTGTCGAGTCCGGGAGCGATCCGGTTGGCGTCGGGCAGCCGGACGGCGGCAGTTTCGAGACCGGTGCGGTACGACGTACGGGCGAGCCGGCGGGCCGCCCGGTAGACGGTCAGCGGAACGAACAGGGACTGCGCGGAGGGCCCTTCGGCCTTGGCGAGGGCCGCGACCGGGCGCAGCAGGTGGCGGCGGCGCCGGTCCATCAGCAGGTCGGCGAGACGGGCCGGGTGGGCGTCGAGCACCTGTCGGGCACCGGCCCCCACGAAGTGGTCGGCGCTGCCCGCGGAGAGCCGGCGCCGGTGGCGTTCGGCCAGGACGAGCGAGGGAGCCGGCTCGTCGGTGAGCGCGCCGGCGCCCAGTTCGGCATAGGGCAGGGCCTCCTCGCCGGCCGCGACGACGACGTGGTGGAGCCGGGGGTTGGCCGCGATGGCGCGGGCGCGTTCGAGTTCGGGCTCGTGGGCGCGGGTCGTCAGGTCGTTGAAGGTGACGGCGAGCAGCCGCTCCCCCGCTCCGGTGCCGTGGCCCAGGATCGTGCCGGGCAGCCCGGGGAGACCGGCGGCGAGCAGGGCGAGGGTCGCCGAGGCGCTGCCACCGGAGAGGTCGGCGCCGATGCCGGGGACGGGGGCGCCGCGGGCGGCGCGGCGTTCGGCCGGTCCCATGCCGGGGACCGGGCCGGGGTCGGGCGGCAGGGTCTCCGGAGCGTGGCGCGGGGCGAGCAGCCGGGCGCGTACGGCTTCGACCAGCGCGTCGCGCACGCCGTCGACCGCGCTCACCGGATCGAGCTCGGGCGCGGCCACGGCGAGGGAGGCCACGGCCTCGTACCCGGTGATCTCGCGCGAGCCCTCGCGGAGGATCAGGGCGTGTCCGGGCGGGATGCGCTTCACGCCCGCGTAGGGGGTGCCGTCGCGCAGCGCCTCCGGGGTCTCGGGGCAGGCGAGCAGCGCGGCGAGGTGCCCGATGTCGAGCTGTGCCTCGATGAGGTCGGCGAGGGGGAGCGCGGCGGTGGCGTACGCCGTGCCGCCGGCCCAGGGAGTGTAGAAGACGGGGCGGGCTCCGGCGAGGTCGCCGACGACGGTGATCCGGCGGCCGATCTGGACGACGGCCGTGTAGCTGCCGGTCCACGCCGTGAGGTGGCGGAGGGCACCGCCCCGGGCGGCGAGCAGACCGACGCGCAGCTGTTCGTCGGTGGCGCCGCAGCAGCCGAGGACCGCGAGCCTGACCATGGGGGCGCCCTCGGCGGTGTCCACCCGGACCGTGCGGATCTCGTCGGGGCGCCAGTCACCGACCGCCCAGAGCGGATCGGGGTCGCCCCACAGGAGTTGGGAGCCCACGGGGTGCATCGTGCGCCCGTCGTCGCTGCCGCCGACCGCCCCGGCCGTGCCGAAGCTCGCGGCGATACTGCTCCAACCCACCAACCAACGCATCGCCGCCTCCACAGGCTGTGGACAAAAACGGCGCGGCAGGCAAGCACCTGGAGAACTCCGGTGACGATCGGCGCCGTTGCGGACATGCTGCCACGACAACGGCGCGCAGGAGTGGCTACGGACGGCGCACGTCGTGAGCGCATGCGCCCCTGGCAAAGGCCGCAGGGCGGACGCCGGGTCCGACGTCCCGCACACCGCCCGCGCGCGTCGCGCACCGGGCCAACGGAGCTGTCGATTCCGGGCGTTGCGTTCCCCGGTACCTCCTCGGGTGAACGGCTCGCTTCCGGCCATCGCCCGTAACCGGTGGGCACGGTCACCCGGAGGTACGCGCTTCCCCCGGCTCGACCGCATCCGACCGTCGACATCCGGCCAATCTCAGGCCCCCAAGGAACCGTTGGACCGGTGACCTTTTGACCTTTTCATCCTTATTCACACCAGTTCGGGCGGGTCTTCCCCCGTCGGCACACCCGGCCCGCCGCGCACCCGCCACTCGCCGGCGGAACACCCCCGCACCCCCGGGAACACACGGCCCGGGAGGCGGGCCTCGCCCCCCGGACCGGTTTCGCCGCCTGCGGGGAATGAGACGGCGTTATCCCCCAGCCCCCCGCGTACAGCGCAGCGGGCCGATCCACGCAGCACCCATGCAAGCGCCGCCCCGGGGGCCGGGCCAGAGCGCACGTACAGGCGCACGGCCACACACCGGGGGGCACGCGCGATGACCCCGCAAGGGCCTCCCGGAAGCAGCCGTGCACGAGGAGGACCGCACCGCACCCGTACGCCCCGCGCGCCGGTCCGCGCTGGTCGGCGGGCGGAAGCACAGCGGGCACCGAGCCCTTCCCCGCCGGGACGGCGACCATCCCCGAGCGGCCGCCGACCCGCCGGAGTTCCGGGCCGGCGACCTCCACTCCGCCTCCCCCGCTCCCCCGTCGTTCCCCCGCTTTTCCTTCGCTCTTCCTCCGTCGCGTGTTCGCCCCTGCCGCCCCGTACGCCCCTCGCGTCCTCCCCCGCCCCACAGCCCTCCCCGAGTGGCCGGGACGGACAACAATCCCGCCATACGGACGTCCAGCCCTTAACGGTAGGGATGCGACGAACTACGCTGGGTGCACTGATGTTCTCAGCAGGGCGGCATATTCCCCGGGGCACGGCCAAATGCGTGTGCGGGCGGAGTGACAGGGTTCGTCCCTGGGGAGAACACGGTACGAATGCCGCGCGCCGTGACGGTGACGCGGCTGCCGTCTGTGTGTCGAGGGGTGGCCATGTCCAGGGAGCAACGCGGACCGAACGAGAAGCTCGGCACCGTTCTCGCCCTCGCGGGAATCAGTAACGCCGGGCTTGCCCGGCGGGTCAACGACCTCGGGGCGCAGCGCGGGCTGACCCTCCGGTACGACAAGACGTCGGTCGCCCGGTGGGTGTCCAAGGGCATGGTGCCGCAGGGCGCCGCCCCCCATCTCATCGCCGCGGCGATCGGCGCCAAGCTCGGCCGGCCCGTCCCCCTGCACGAGATCGGGCTCGCCGACGCCGATCCGGCGCCGGAGGTCGGCCTGGCCTTCCCGCGCAACGTGGACGCGGCGGTGCGGTCGGCGACGGAGCTCTACCGGCTGGATCTGGCCGGGCGGCGGGCCGGCAGCGGCGGGATCTGGCAGTCGCTGGCGGGTTCCTTCTCCGTGAGCGCGTACGCCACACCCGCGTCCCGCTGGCTGATATCCCCCGCCGACCCGTCGGTGGCGCGTACACCGGCGACGGTCGGGGGGCAGCCGCCCGGCGCACAGGGCGCACCGGGGGCGCACGGCGCCGCCGGAGCACCCCCGCCGCCGGGTCTCCCCGAAGCGTCCCCCCAGCAGAACGGCACCGCACCGGCCCCCGGCCACAGCCTGCTGATCCCGAAGCAGCCCGGCCCCGAGTCCGGAGCCGACGCCTCCTCGCTGCGCGTGGGCCACAGCGACGTCTCCAAACTGCGCGAGGCCGCCCAGGACGCGCGCCGCTGGGACTCCAAGTACGGCGGCGGGGACTGGCGTTCCTCGATGGTCCCCGAGTGCTTACGGGTCGACGCGGCCCCGCTGCTGCTCGGCTCGTACAGCGACGAGGTCGGCCGGGCGCTGTTCGGCGCCGCGGCCGAGCTGACCCGGCTCGCCGGCTGGATGGCCTTCGACACCGGCCAGCAGGAGGCGGCCCAGCGCTACTACATCCAGGCGCTGCGCCTGGCCCGCGCGGCTGCCGACGTACCGCTCGGCGGCTACGTACTGGCGTCCATGTCGCTCCAGGCCACCTACCGCGGCTTCGCCGACGAGGGCGTCGACCTCGCGCAGGCCGCCGTCGAGCGCAACCGGGGCCTCGCCACCGCGCGCACGATGAGCTTCTTCCGGCTGGTCGAGGCCCGGGCGCACGCGAAGGCGAATGACGCGCCGGCCGCGGGGGCCGCGCTCAAGGCGTCCGAGAGCTGGCTGGAGCGTTCCCGCGAGGGCGACGCGGACCCGGCCTGGCTGGGCTTCTACTCGTACGACAGATTCGCGGCCGACGCCGCCGAGTGCCACCTCGACCTGAAGGCACCGCGCCAGGTCCGCCGCTTCACCGAGCAGGCGCTGTCCCGGCCCACCGAGGAGTTCGTCCGCTCGCACGGGCTGCGCCTCGTCGTGTCGGCGGTCGCCGAGCTGGAGTCGGGGAACCTGGACGCGGCCTGCGCGGCGGGCACCCGGGCCGTGGAGGTGGCGGGCCGCATCTCGTCGGCGCGCACCACGGAGTACGTACGCGACCTGCTGCACCGGCTGGAGCCTTACGGGGACGAGCCGCGCGTCGTCGAGCTGCGCGAACGCGCCCGCCCCCTGCTGGTCGCCCCGGCATAGAACCCCCGCCCTCGGGAAGCGCCACGCTGGCCGAACGGGTTTGAGCCCGTTGTCAGTGGGTCAGTGCACTATCGGGGTGGGAGGTGGCGTGATGATGACGCACGCGGCGTACGACTGCGATGTGCTGGTGATCGGCGGCGGGATCGTCGGCCTGTCGGCCGCGTACGCGCTCACGCGTGCCGCGCCCGGCACCCGCGTGACGGTGCTGGAGAAGGAGGATGCCCCGGCGCGCCACCAGACGGGGCGCAACAGCGGGGTGATCCACAGCGGGATCTACTACCCGCCGGGCTCGCTCAAGGCGCGGTACGCGCTGCGCGGCGGCACCGAGCTCGTCGACTTCTGCCGGGAGCACTCCATCGCGCACGCGGTGACCGGCAAGCTGATCGTCGCCACGGACCGCGCCGAGCTGCCCCGGCTGCACGCCCTGGTCCAGCGCGGCCGTGAGCACGGGCTGCCGGTGCGCGAGCTGGGGCCCGCGCAGATCGCCGAGTACGAGCCGAAGGTGCGGGGCCTCGCCGCGATCCGGGTCGGCACGACGGGGGTGTGCGACTTCGGGGCGGTCGCCGGACGGCTCGCCGACGAGGTACGGGGCGCGGGCGGCGCGATCCGGTTCGGCGCGGAGGTCACCGCGGTCGACCGCCGCCCCTGGGGCGTCGCCGTCCGCACGGCCGACGGCCTGGTGGTCCGGGCCAGGGTCCTCGTGAACTGCGCGGGGCTGCACTGCGACCGGATCGCCCGGCTGGCCGGCGACGACCCGGGCATGCGGATCGTGCCGTTCCGGGGGGAGTACTACGAGCTGGCGCGGCCCGAGCTGGTGCGCGGCCTCGTCTATCCGGTGCCCGATCCGGCGTTCCCCTTCCTCGGCGTCCATCTGACCCGGGGCTTCGACGGCTCCGTCCACGTCGGCCCCAACGCGGTGCCCGCGGCGGCCCGCGAGGGCTACGGCTGGCCGGTCGTCCGCCCCCGCGAGCTGATGGACACCCTCAGCTGGCCCGGCTCGTGGCGCATCGCCCGCCGGCACTGGCGGTACGGGGCGGGCGAGGTGCACCGCTCGCTGTCGAAGCACGCGTTCACGGAGGCCGTCCGGCGCCTCCTGCCCGAGGTCACGCATGAGGACCTGCGTCCTTCACCGGCCGGCGTCCGCGCCCAGGCCGTGCTGCGGGACGGCACCCTGGTGGACGACTTCCTGATCCGCGAGGCCCCGCACACGGTGCACGTGCTGAACGCCCCGTCGCCCGCCGCCACCGCCTCGCTGCCGATCGGCCGCGAGGTGGCCCGCCGGGCGCTGCTCCGGGCGCGGGCGGCCGGGTGGAAGCCGCCGACCCCGGCGAAGGCGGGGTGAGCGGCCGGGCCTGCCGGCGGACGCCCCTCCCCGCGCGGCCCCCTCCGCGCGCGGCCCCGTCGGCGGACGCCCTCTCCGCGCGCCGCCCCGTAGAATCAGGGCATTGTGTCTGAGCCCATGAACCCCTCCCGCCCGGCCTCCGGCGACCCCGCCGGGCCGGACGGCACCGCGCCCACCACCGCCGGAATCCCGGACGACATCCGGGCCGCGTCCCTGGAGCGCGCCCGCCGGATGCGCCAGGAGCCCCGCTTCCCGGGCGGTCCCGCGGCCGACCCGGCCGGCTCGCACCACGAGCGCCGGATCCGCAGCTTCCAGCCGCGCCGCAGCCGGGTCACGCCCGGCCAGCAGGACGCCCTGGAGCGGCTGTGGCCCAAGTGGGGCCTGGACATCGACGGGCTGAGCGTCCTCGACCTGCCCGCGATGTTCGACGGGCTCCCGGTGGTGCTTGAGATCGGCTTCGGCATGGGCGAGGCCACCGCGCAGATGGCCGCCGCCGACCCGGGCACCGGCATCCTCGCGGTGGACGTGCACACCCCCGGCCAGGGCAACCTGCTCGGCCTCGCCGACCGGAACGGCTCGGCCAACGTCCGGGTCGCCAACGGTGACGCGATCATCCTGCTGCGCGAGATGCTGGAGCCGGAGTCGCTGGACGGGCTGCGGGTGTACTTCCCCGACCCGTGGCCCAAGACCCGCCACCACAAGCGCCGGCTGATCCAGCCGGAGTTCCTGGACCTGGTCGCGGGCCCGCTGAAGCCCGGGGCGATCGTGCACTGCGCGACCGACTGGGAGCCGTACGCCGAGCAGATGCTCGAAGTCCTCACCGCCCACCCCCGCTTCGAGAACACGATGGCCGACGGCGGCTACGCCCCGCGCCCCGAATTCCGTCCGCTGACCCGCTTCGAGGGCCAGGGCCTGGGCAAGGGCCACGTGGTGCACGACCTGCTCTTCGCGCGCGTCTGACCGGCAGGGGCCGGCGCCCCGCGCCGCCCCATGCGCCATGGCCGTTGTCGGTACCGCTCGTTAGGGTCGAGGGGTGTCGGACGGTTCTGTTCAGCAGCGATGGCAAGGTCAGCCGGTCGTCCCCGTGCTCCAGGAGCAGCGGGTCGACGAGATTCTGGCTGCCGTGCCGGAGCGGAGCCAGTGGCGCTACCGGCCGCGCCACGTCGCCCCGTTGTGGCGGAACCGGACGTTCCGAGTGGTCGCCGTCTTCGCGGTGCTGGCGCTCTGCGGTGTGGTGATCCTGGCCCTGGTCCGCGACCAGACCGGGACCGAGGGGTTCCTCGTCGGCCTGGGACTGGCCGTGCTGCCGGTCCCCGCGCTGATGTCGGCCTTCCGCTGGCTGGGCCGGATCGACCCCCGGCCGTGGCAGAACCTCCTGTTCGCCTTCGCGTGGGGCGCGTGCGCCGCGGCCCTGGTCGCGATCCTCGCCAACTCCTTCGCCACCCGGTGGATAGCCGGATCGGACCCCGGCAACGCGGACACCCTGGGGGCCACGGTCATCGCGCCGGTCGTCGAGGAGAGCGCCAAGGCGGCGGCCGTCCTGCTGCTCTTCCTCTTCCGCCGACGGGAGTTCACCGGTCTCGTCGACGGCGCGGTGGCCGCCGGTTTCACCGCGACGGGCTTCGCCTTCACCGAGAACATCCTCTATCTGGGCAACGCCTTCGGCGAGGACCAGCAGATGGGCACCGCCTTCGCGTCGGTGACGGTGATGACGTTCCTCATCCGGGCGGTCATGACGCCGTTCGCCCATCCGCTCTTCACCGTCATGACCGGCATCGGTCTCGGGATCGCCGCGAGCACCGCGCCCGGCCGCCGGTTCAGGCGCATCGGGGCTCCGCTGCTCGGCCTGGTCCTAGCGATGGGCATGCACGCCCTGTGGAACGGCTCGGCCACCTTCACCCGGTACGGCTTCTACATCGTCTACGGGGCGTTCATGGTCCCCGTCTTCGGCCTGATCACGTGGCTCCTGGTCCGGGCGCGCCGGCAGGAGCTGCGCTCCCTGGCCGTCGAGCTCCCCGCGTACGCCGAGGCCGGCTGGCTGTCCCCCGACGAACCCCTCGCCCTCGCCTCGATGCGAGCCCGCGCCCTCGCCCGGAACGCGGCGCGCCAGCGGTACGCCACGGCGGCCGGCGCCTACCGCCGACCGCACCCGACGGCCCCGTACGGGCATCCGCACGCCACGGCCCCGTACGGCCACGCCCACGCCCCGGCCCACGCGAAGCACCCCAAGGAGGCCAAGGAGCACGGCAGGGCCGCGGCCCGTGCGGTCGCGGAGTACGAGGCGTTCGCGACGTCCCTCGCCTTCCTGCGCCGGCAGGCCGGCCGGGGCACGCCCGATCCCGACTTCGCCGCCCGCGAGCTGGAGCTGCTGCACCACCTGTGGCAGCGCCGGGACGTCGCGGGACCCGCCCTGGCGTACGCGGCCCGTGCCACGCACCGCCGGCCCCCGGGCTTCCCACCGCCGTGGCCGCACCACGCGTACGGACCGCACGCCTACGCCGTGGCCCCCGCTCCGTACCCGTACGGCGCCCCGGCCCCGTACGCCCCGCCCCCGTACGCTCCGTACGCGGTCCAGTCGTACGTCCGACAGCCCGTACCGCCGTACACCGCACCGCCGCCCCACACCCCGCCGCCCTACGCCGGCCCGCCGTACGCCGGCGGCCCGCCGGCCTGAGCCACTGCCGACGGGCCGCTGCCCGGGCGGGAAGCGGCCCGTCGGGAAGCGGCCCGGGCCGGGTCGACGCCGCTACGCGGACGCCTCGGTGAGCGTCGACAGCTCGTCGTCCGTCAGGCGCAGGTCGGCGAGCGCCAGTAGGGCGGGGAGCTGTTCGACCGTGCGGGCGGAGGCGATCGGCGCGGCGACCGTCGGCCGGGAGGCGAGCCAGGCCAGGGCCACCGTCGCGATCTCGGCGTCCCGCTCCCGCGCCACCGTGTCGAGCGCGGCGAGCACCCGCTGCCCGCGCTCCGACTCCAGGTGGCCGGCGGCGCTCCCGGCACGGGCGCTGTCCACGGCTGTTCCCGGGCGGTACTTGCCGGTGAGGAAGCCGGCGGCCAGCGCGAAGTACGGGACGGCGGCGAGCCCGGCGCGCGCGGCGGCGTCCTGGAGCTCGCCCTCGTAGGTGTCGCGGGAGACCAGGTTGTAGTGCGGCTGGAGCGCCACGTAGCGGGCCAGGCCCTCGCGCTCGGAGAACTCCACCGAGGCGCGCAGGCGCTCCGCGCTGATGTTGGAGGCGGCGATCTCGCGGACCTTGCCCTCCTTCACCAGCTGGTCCAGAGCGGTGATGATCTCCTCGACGGGCACGGTCTTGTCGTCGAAGTGCGTGTAGTAGAGGTCGATGTAGTCGGTGTTCAGCCGGCGCAGCGACTCCTCGGCGGCCGCCTTGATCGTGGGCGCCGACAGCCCCTTGTACCCGGGGAGCGCGCCGACCTTGGTGGCCACCACGACATCGGACCGGTTGTCGCGCGCCGCGAGCCACTTGCCGATGACCGTCTCCGACTCGCCGCCCTCGTTGCCGGGAACCCAGTGCGAGTAGGCGTCGGCGGTGTCGACGAAGTTCCCGCCGGCCGCCGCGTACGCGTCGAGGACGGCGAAGGACCGGTCCTCGTCCGCGGTCCAGCCGAAGACGTTTCCACCGAGGCAGAGCGGGAAGACCCGGAGGCCGGACTGACCGAGAGTGCGCAGTGAAGTCATAAGAGGCACAACGGTTTCCGGCCAACCCACTATTCCGTGCCACCTACATCCAGCCAGGCGGACGGGCAGGCAGGCGGACGGACGGGCCGGCAGGCAGGGAGGGAGGCAGGGGCATGGCCACACGCAGACCGGCAGCCCTGACGTCGGGGGGTGTGCGTCAGGGCTGCCGGGGTTCGGAAGGCCGCGGACCGGGTACGGCGAGGGCCGTCCCGGACTCGCGGGAAGTACTGCGGAGGGTCAGACGGTCAGACCGCGGGCGCGCAGCCAGGCCATCGGGTCGATGCCGGTGCCGTCCGGGGTGTGGACCTCCAGGTGGAGGTGCGGGCCGGTGACGTTGCCGGTCGCGCCGACGCGGCCGATGGTGTCGCCGGTGGTGACCTTCTGGCCGACGGTGACGCCGATCGAGGACTGGTGGCAGAACCACAGCTCGGTGCCGTCCTCGAGCTCCAGCACCGTGCGGTAGCCGTACGCGCCGGACCAGCCGGCCGACTTGATGGTGCCGGTGTGGATGGCCTTGATCGGGGTACCGGTCGGCGCCGCGAAGTCGAGGCCCGTGTGGTAGCCGGAGGACCACATCGAGCCGGCCTCGCCGAACGTCGAGGTGATCGTGTACGAGGAGGTGGGGATGGCGTAGCTGGCGGCGAGCTTGGCCAGGCGCAGCGCCTCGGCCTTCTTCTTCGCCTCCTCCTCCGCCTTCTTCTTCTCGGCGGCGACCTTGGCCTCGGCCTCGTCCTGCTGCTTCTTCGCCTCGGCCGCCGCCTTCTCGGCCGCCGCCTTCTCGGCCGCCGCCTTGGCCTCGGCGTCGGCGGCGCCCTGCTGCTGCTCGGCCTGCTGGAGGATACGGGCGCGCAGTGCCTCGCCGGCGTCCGTGGTGCCCTGCTCCGCCTCGGCGGTGGTGATGCCGGCGGTGGTCAGCGGGGCGGTGGCGGTCGTGGTGGCCGGAGTCTCCGCCTCGGTCTCGCCGGAGAACAACGCACCGACGCCCGGAAGGGAGTTGGCGTCGGGAAGATTGTTCGCGATGGAATCGGGAAGAGAAATGGAGACCGGCGGCTTGCTCTGCGCGGTGGCCATGCCACCCGCACCGACGGCCGCGATGACACCGACGCCGAGGACGGTGGAGCTACGGGCCAGACCATTGCGCTGCTTGGCGACACGGTGCTTGCCGCGGACGGGACGGACGGTCTCCTCGGTGGGGTTCCATTCCTCCCAGGTCCGCTCGGAGTCGGCATCGTCGGCGCGGAAGCCGCTGCCGAACCCGGCGCCGTAGCCGTTGCCCCCGTCGGTCGCGTAGTCGATCCCCTGTTCCGGGATGTACGCGGTAGCGGGGCCGTTCGCGAAGTCGGCGCCGTACTCGGGCACGAACCGGGAAGGTGATTCGGGGGCAGGCTTGTTGGACGCCACGCGGGCGCACTCCTTTCCTTCCTTCTCGCCTACCGGGTTAGCTGACGGGTTCGGAGCAGGAAGGTCTCCTACGGGTCCCTCCGCCTCTCGTGAAGACAGAGATGCCCGATTCACCCCATTTAGGTGGTTCCCCGGTTCCCTTGCGGAATTCGGCGCTCGCGCACGGTGCCGCCACTGACGACGGCTGTGACAACCGCGCTGCGTTATCGAACGTTAATAGACAGACGGGTCCGATTCCAAGCTGTTCCCACTGGTCGTTCACCCACAAGGGCCGGACTTTATGGGACACAACCGGGTGGAATCGGGCGAGTTGAACGAGGTCCCCCCACTACGCGTTTTCTGACGTTGCGTCAAATGTTATGCGGAGCGGCGCCCTTCGATCACGCAGGGTGGTCCTCCCGCTTGACGATCTTCACCGTCCTGCGCCGGTCGGGCTGCCCCTTCGCCGGCCGCGCCACCGCGAGCAGCGCCAAGTCGTCGGTCGACTCGCCCCCCGTATGCAGCCGTACGTCGTCGGTCAGCGCGGACAGCAGCTCCTCGGGCCCCGGGAAGAGGCGCCCGCGCAGCCGCTCCGCCGGGTCGTAGAAGACCCCCTCGGCATCACGCGCCTCGGACAGGCCGTCCGTGTAGAACAGCAGCGTCCCCCCGGTCGGCAGCTCCCACTCGTCCGAGCGGTCCGGCCGCACCCCCAGGTCCATGCCGAGCGGCAGCGCGGGCTCCGAGGGCGCCAGGGCCTCCACCGCCCCGTCCCCGTGCAGCAGCAACGGATCCGGATGGCCCCGGTTCACCGTCCGTACGTGCCTCGCACCCGGCGGGATCTCCGCCAGCACGGCGGTCACGAACCCCTCGGCCGCGTCCAGGTTGTTCCGCCGCGCCGCCTCACGTGCCAGTGCCCGCTCCAGCCGCTGCGCCACGCCCTCCAGCGACTTCTCCTGCTCGGCCGCCTCCCGGAACGCCCCGATCACCACCGCCACGGCCCCGACCGCCTCCAGCCCCTTCCCGCGCACGTCCCCGAGCACCAGCCGCATGCCGTACGGGGTGTCGGCGGCCGCGTACAGGTCGCCCCCGACGAACTCGTCCGCCTGCGCGGCCTCGTACCGCGCGGCCACCTGGAGTCCGCCGATCCGCTCGGGCGGCTCCGGCAGCACGGCCCGCATGGCGGTCTCGGCGATGATCCGGGCGGACGCCAGCTGCTCGTTGCCGCGCCGCACAACCCGGTTGATCACCCCGGCCTGGACGGCGACCGTGACCACGGTGAGCATCTCGATGAACGGGACCACCCCCGGCAGATCACCCGTGTACAGCCGCATCGCGGCAATGGCGACTACCCCGGCGAACCCAACGCGCAGAACGGTGCCCAGACCGAAGAAGGGCGCGGCGATCAGCGGGGCGGCGGCGAACATCGGGACGGCCGTGAAGACGGGCGGGGTGAAGTAGTCGAACACCACTCCCACGAGGATCATCGCGGCCGGCAGCAACCGGACGAACCGACGGCTCCGCGCGCCGCCGCGCCCTCGCCACCGACGCTCCCACTTCCCCACCTGCGGTCTCCTGCCCGGTGCAGCCACGGCCGCGGACGGTACCGCGCACCTCCCCCAGCCTCGCCGCCACCCGGTCGGCGGGCGACTCATCGGCCGCCGATGGGGCGAAACGCGTATACACCGACAACGCATCAGGCCCGGCACGCTGCTTGCGTGCCGGGCCTGATCCTTCAGTAGCGGGGACAGGATTTGAACCTGCGACCTCTGGGTTATGAGCCCAGCGAGCTACCGAGCTGCTCCACCCCGCGTCGATGAACACAACTCTACGGCATGTTCGGAGCTCTCATGACCACCTGCCTCGCACACCCATGCGCACCCGCCTTCACCCGAACGTCAAAGTGCGGAAAACGAGAAGGTGTTGCAAGGAACATGTGTTCTGTCGCAAGGTATCTGCTGCACCCCCCGGCTCGGTGGGCTGCCCGTGTGAGCAGGCCTCCGACCGCGCATACCGGCGCGCCCGGGTAGCCGCTCCCGGTCTCTGATCGCAGCCTGTCTGGAGGGCTCTCGACCATGACCGCACCGCTCGCCCCCGATCACACCCCGACCCCCGTCGCCACCCCGACGTCACCGGTACGCGCCGCCGCCACGGGCGGCCTCATCGGCGGCGTGATGGGCGCGGTGATGAGTGCGGCGGTGAACTACCTGGCGATCGGCCTCCCGGGCAGCGAGTCCGTCAACGCGGTCAACCACGCGATATCGGGCCTGATCAGCGGGTTCCTCGCCGGCTTCATCGGCATCATGGTGAACAGCAGGAAGGCGTCCGCGGCCACCACCGCCGGCGCCGTACCGGATGCCGGAGCAGCCGCCGAGGCGCCCGACGCGGACACCGACAAGGCTCCGGCCACCGCGTCCGGGCCGGAGAAGTAGACGCCGCACTCCACCCGTCCCCTCCCGGCCGAAGCCTGGATCCCCTCAACGGGCGCGCACACCCATATGGCGATATGACTGGTTTCAGACTCAGCCATTTCGACGGCGCCGGGAGTGGACGATGGATGACTATCCCCTGCTCAACCTGTTCTGGACGATGCTCTGGTTCTTCCTCTGGATCATGTGGCTCTTCCTGCTCTTCCGGGTGATCATGGACATCTTCCGCAGCCAAGACCTCAGCGGCTGGGCGAAGGCCGGCTGGCTGATCCTGGCGCTGGTCCTGCCCTACCTGGGCGTGCTGATCTACGTGATCGCCCGCGGCAAGTCCATGGGCAAGCGCGACGTCCAGGAGGCGAAGGAACGCGACGCCGCGTTCAAGGCGTACATCAGGGACGCGGCGGGCACGGACGGCGGCAACGGCCACAAGGGCGGCCACGTCGACGACCTCGCGAAACTCGCCGACCTCAAGGACAAGGGCGCGATCACGGAGGACGAGTACCAGCGCGCCAAGTCGAAGCTCCTGGTCTGACGCCCCGTCCCCCGGACAGCGGAACGCCCCGGCCGGCGAAAACCGGTCGGGGCGCTCCCTGCTGTCGGTAGGCCGTGTGGGACTCGAACCCACAACCAACGGATTAAAAGTCCGCTGCTCTGACCAATTGAGCTAACGGCCCTCGGCAGATCACCCCCGAGCATAGCCCGCCCCGGCCGCGCAGCCGATCGGGTATCGGCCGCGCGGCCCCGTCATCGGGGTGGGGGCGGGCTCAAGGGCTCAGAAGATGCCCTTGTACGTCCAGCCGGTGGCAATCTCTGTGCGGCTGCTGAAGGAGCCCTTGCCGTTCCCGTCGTTGCGGAACAGCTTGCCGGTCTTGTCGCGTTCGATGATGTCGGCCTTCCCGTCCCCGGTGATGTCACCCACGCCCACGACGGTGTCGTACGAGGAGCCCCAGTTCTTGAAGACCAGCACCCGCTCCTTGAACTGGCCCGCGGCCGTGCCGTCGTAGCGCCACAGGTTGTTCGAGGTGTCTGTGGCGAGCAGGTCGCCGTATCCGTCGCCGTTCAGGTCGCCCACGCCCATGACCTTGGTGTAGGTCCAATGGGTGCGGATCTTCTTCGCGGCCGCCAGCGTTCCGTCGCTCTTCCGGGCGAAGAGGTGGATGTCACCTGTTGCCTTGTCCCAGCCGAGCAGGTCCGCAAAGCCGTCGCCGGTCAGGTCACCGGCCGTGGTGAGGGTCTTGTACGCCTGGAAGCCGGTCCCGAGCGCCGTGTAGGGGGTGGTGGGTGTTACGGCCGCCCCGCACTTCAGCTTGTAGCCGCGCAGCGAGCCGTCCGGCATGCGGATGAGGACGTCGTTGCAGTGGTCGCTGTTGAGGTCGCCGAACGGGACCGCGACCGAGGACGTCGACCAGCCGCCGGCGAAGGTCTTCCCGGAGAACTTCCCCGTCCCGGTGCCGTGCTGGAAGGTGAACTCGCCCTTATTGTTCAGGGTCAGCGCGTCGCCGAAGCCGTCACCGGTGTAGTCGCGCAGCACCGGGCCGGCACCGGTCACCCGCAGTGATCCGGTCTTCGTCATCGCCGGACCCGAACCGTCGGCGGGCAACGCGGTGAGCGTCCAGGAGTACATACCGTTGGGCACGGGCTCGCCGCCACTGGACCCCCCGTACCAGCGCACGTCGAGCAGCCCGCGGGCCTCGCCCCCGGAGAGGGTCTGCACCGTGACACCGGTCGCCTTGTTCCTGAACGACAGCGTCCAGGAGCCGACCGCCTTCGACAGCCACCATTGCGGATTCCACGGACTCTCCTCATGGTCCGCGTCCGTCGCCGTCGCCACGGTCGAGTCGATCGCGGTCAGCGGCGCCGCGCCGGTCCCGGTCGGGACGAGATGAACCTTCCCGTCCGTACCGGTGTAGGCCACGAGCGAGCTGTACGGATCGGCCGTGAAGCCGATGCCGGGAACCGTCGAGGCGGCCGTCCCCACAACGGCCTGGGCCGGGGAGGCGCCGGTGAGGTCCGTGACCGTCACGCGGTTCGCGGCGTCCAGCCGGACAACGAAACCGTCGCCGAGCCGGCCGGGGGTGGTGGCGGCGAGCCCGCGGGCCTTGCCGTCGGCGAGCGTGACGACTCCGGCGGCGGTCGGGACCGCACCGCACTCCCAGTACAGATACCGCTCGGACGCCTGCAGCGAGGGGGTGGCGCAGGAGCTCGCCGTGGAGAGGGTCCGGACCACCGCGCCCGTCGCCACATCGGTCCCGGTGACCTTGCCCGTCGTGGACAGCTGCCACAGGGTGCCGCCCCAGAGGGCTGCGGCACCACCGGGGACCGTGCGCACGTTCGCCAGGGTGCCCCTGTCGCGCACCGACGTCTGCGCGGTGGCTCCCGTGCCCGTCCCGTAGGCCAGGTAGCGGCCGGACACTCCGTAGATCGTCGGCGCGGCGTCACCGACGATCAGGCCCCGGCCCGGGGACAGGTGACTCTTGTCGGCCACCCGGATCACGTACCCGGCGGTCTCCTTCGTCACGTACGCGACGGTCCCGTCGGGCCCCGCGTAGATCTGAGGGCAGGCCGCCGCGTCCGCGCAGCCCTCGCCGTGGACCGGCGCGGCCGATCCGAGGGACCTCCCACCGCTCACCGACGGCACGCCCGTCAGGGCGGGAAGGCGCTCGTAGAGTGAGACACCATTGCCGCTCGCGGTCGTCTCGTTCGTGAGAAGCCGGTTCCCGCTCAGCGCGAGGGCCGCGCTGAACGTCGGCGCCCATGGCAGGGTGTACAACTCGTCACGCCGCAGCGCCCCGTCGGGCCCTTCGGTGAAGCGGAACACCCCGTAGTCCCCAGAGGCGCCCTTTCCGAGAACGATGAGGCTGCCGTCCGGGCCGGCGAGGGCGCGGATCCCGTAGGCGAAGGGCAGCTGCGTGGTGGTCGTGCCGTCGGGGGCGACGGACTTGAGCGCTCCAGTGCCCGAGCCCAGCGTGAGGACATGACCGCCGACGAGGTACACGTAGGAATTGGCCGTCGGGGCTATGGGCACACTGCGCGGAACACCCCCCAGATCGGCACGCGGGAGCACCTTGAACACCCCGGCCGATTTGTCGTACCAGCCCACGGAGTCCTTGCCGACCCGGATGTTCGTCACGAACCCGGCGAACGGCAGCTCGGTGACCGAGGCGTCCTCCAGATCGAGAATGCCGTACGTGGTTCCGGCCTTGCCCGCGTACGCGACCGCCATGCTGGAGACGTCGCCGCCCCCGTACGACGCCAACGGACTGACCTGCCCGCACATGACGCCGGCGGGCAGCCCCGTCACCGGGCGGTCGACGAGCTCCGCACCGTTGAGGCGGAACACGTGGCAGGCGTTCTCGCCGGACGTCGGCGACATGGCCACCACCGTGTCGCCCTGCACCGCCGCCAGCCGGAATCCCTCGGGAAGCCGCAGGGTCCGGGTCGCCCCGCCCGGCTGGTCGACCAGTCGGACCGAGACCGGCTCGCCGGACGCGGCCGGGACGACGTAGGCGAGGGTGTCCGACATGGTGTTGTGGAGCGAGACGGAGGTGTCGGGGAGCCGCAGTTCGGAGGACGCGCCGCTCGCGTAGTCGATCCACCGGTACACGCCGGAGCCGTCCCGGTACGCGAAGCCGGTGGCGCCCGCGACCTTGGGGTAGCCGGTGCTGACCGTGCGTGTGGCCGCGTCGAGTACGGCCTCGGGCGACGGAACAGCCGCGCCCGCCGGGCCGCTGAGCGGCCCGATGGCACCGGCGACGGCCGCCAGGACGGCGGCGGTCGCGACGACGCCCCGTCGCGCACCGGAGTGTGTCAGGACATGACGCCCCATAGGTTCCCCCACTTCAGCGAAAGCCGGGGTACGCCGTGGCGTACCCCGGACGGTGACGAGGTGTGGGGCCCTCGGGCAGTGGTCCCGGGCGGGTGCGCCGGAACCAGAAGATGTGCGCCGGGTACGTGGCAGGTTCACGTCCACAGCGGAGAGCGACGTTATCAGCCGTCGGCCCCCCTGGCGCGACCGCATTACCCCGCTGACCCGCCAACTTGCCCGGAACGGCCGAAAGGCCCTGCCCGGCATGCGGGCAGAGCCTCTCGTACGAACCTCACGGCACGGGCCTCACGGCCTGCGCCGTGCGCGGCGCTCCGGATCAGCCGTTGCGCTTCCAGCGCGGCTTGTCGTCGCGGCGGCCGAAGGAGCCGGTGCTCGTGCCGGTCGAACGGTGGTCGTCACGGCGGCCGTTCGGGCGGTCGCCGCCGGAGCGGAAGCCACCGGAGGGGCGGTCGTCGCGGCGGTCGCGGTTGAACGGGCGGTCGCCGCCGGAGCGGAAGCCGCCCGAGGGGCGGTCGTCGCGGCGGTCGCGGTTGAACGAGGGACGCTCGTCGCGGCGCTCGAAGGAACGGCCACCACGGTCGTCACGACGGTCGCCGCCGGAGCGGAAACCGCCCGAGGGACGGTCGTCGCGGCGGTCGCGGTTGAACGAGGGACGCTCGTCGCGGCGCTCGAAGGAACGGCCACCACGGTCGTCACGACGGTCGCCACCGGAGCGGAAACCGCCCGAAGGACGGTCGTCGCGGCGGTCGTTGCTGCTGCGGAACGACGGACGGTCGCTGTTGCCCCGGTAGCCGCTCTGGCCGGCGGGACGCCCGGAGCGCTCACCGATGCGGTCGTCGCGCCGGTCGTTGCCCCGGTAGCCACCGCGGTTGTCGCGGCGCTCGTAGTTGCCCCGCTCGTCGCGGCGGTCCTCGCGCACGGCCGACTGCTCCGGCACGGAGGCGGCGGCTGCCGCGAGGGCGGCCTCGGCCTCGGCGGTGACCTCGGCCACGGCGGCCTCGGGGTCGTCGCCGCGCTCGCGGGCGGCACGGGCCACCAGGCGGTCGGCCTCCTCGCGGAGCTCGACGGCACGGCGCTGGGCGCGCTCGAGCTGCTTGGTCAGCTCGGCGGCCTCGCGCTCGGCCTGCTTCGCGACGTTGTTCGCGGAGTCGGCCTGGACCTCGGTGAGCGAGCGGGCACCGGTGATCTCGGCGACCTCCGGCTCGAAGACGCCCGCGCCCTGGACGATGTGGCGCGAGGCGTCGACGCCCGCGTCCTCCATCAGGCGGAAGATCTGGCGGCGCTGGTGCGGCAGGGCCAGCGAGACGACGACACCGGACTTGCCGGCGCGCGCGGTACGGCCCGAGCGGTGCAGGTAGTCCTTGTGGTCACCGGCCGGGTCCACGTTGAGGACCAGGTCGATGCCGTCGACGTGGATACCGCGCGCGGCGACGTCGGTCGCGACGAGCGCGTTGACGTAGCCCTTCTTGAAGTCCTCCAGGACGCGGGTGCGCGCGCCCTGGGTCATGCCGCCGTGCAGCGCGTCCGCCTTGACGCCCGCGTCGACGAGCTGCTCGGCGATGCGGTCGGCGCCCAGCTGGGTGCGGACGAAGATGATGGTGCGGCCCTTGCGGGCGGCGATGGCGGAGGTGACCGGCGCCTTGTCCTTCGGCTTCACGACGAGGACGTGGTGCGACATGGTCGAGACGTTGCCCTGGGCGGAGTCGACCTCGTGGGTGACCGGGTTGCTCAGGTAGCGCTTGACCAGGGTGCCGATCTCGTTCTCCATGGTGGCGGAGAAGAGCATGCGCTGGCCGCCCTCGGGGATCTGGTCCAGCAGCTCGGTGACCTCGGGCAGGAAGCCCAGGTCGGACATCTGGTCGGCCTCGTCGAGGACGGCGACCTGGACGTTCTCCAGCGAGCAGGCGCCGCGGTTGATGATGTCGCGCAGACGTCCCGGGGTGGCGACGAGGATGTCGACGCCGCGCTCCAGGGCGTAGATCTGGTTGCCCATCGACGTACCACCGCAGACGACCTTCATCTTCAGGCCGAGCACGTCGCCGTACGGCTGCAGCGCGTCCGCGACCTGCATCGCGAGCTCACGGGTCGGGGTGAGGATGATCGCGCGGGGCTTCTTCTTCTCGGTGCGGCCGTCCGCCAGGGCGGAGAGGGTCGGCAGACCGAAGGAGAGGGTCTTGCCGGAGCCGGTACGGCCGCGGCCGAGGATGTCCTTGCCGGCCAGGGCGTCCGGAATGGTCGCCGCCTGGATCGGGAAGGGCGTGGTAACACCGTTCTGCGCGAGCTTGCGGACGATGCCCTCGGGCAGGCCCAGGTCACCGAAGGTGACAGTCGGCTCGGCGGTCTCGACGGACTCGGCGGTCTCGGCGACGACGGCCTCGGCGACAGCGGTGAGCTCGTCGTTCTCGACGTTCTCGGGCATGACGGTGCGGTCAGAACTGGAAATTGACATGCGAAATGCGAAACCTTCCGGAGTCTCGGCACGCGCCCATAACTCCGTGATTTCGCAATGTCGACCGCCTCAATGCGGTCCAGCCACGGCAAGGGAGAGTACGCGCCACACGGCGCTCTTCTGTGTCGGCGCCGGGCAATGGGATCAAACGATCTACCACCATACGCACTCCTACCCGCATTGTGCAACCCACCTCCCTCCGGCCACCTCTCAGGCGGGCCCCGCCTGCGGTGACGCCTCGGGCGTGCGCGGCACCTCGACCTCGTCCGGCCACCCCATGGCGTCGGTACGGAACTGTGCCGCCGGAGACGTCGACGGCGCCGGCGGCTCCGGCTCCGAGGGCTCCGGTTCGGGCTCCGGGTCCGCCGGCGAGGCCGTGTCCTCCGGGTCCGGTACGGGGTCCGGGTCGGCCGGAGCCGGAGGTTCCGGCTGCTCCGGCACCCCCGGCCCGGGCGAAGCGGCAGGTGGGGAGGGGTGGGCTCCCCGGCCCTCTCCCGCGCCCTCCCCCTTGCCCACGCTCCGGCCCCCCTCGGACTCGTCGGCGTCCGGGCCGCTCCCCGAGGGCGAAGCGGAGGCGCCCGCTCCGGCGCTCCGGCGCTGCGACTGCGCTCCGGGGCCGCCCATGCGGGAGCCGCCGGTGCCCGCCACCGTGGAGCCGTTCGGCTCGACCGCGGCGCCCTCGGGTTCGGCGGAGCGCGAGGGCGCCGGTTCCGCGCCGTCGGAGCCGACACTCATACAGCCGGTGGACGTGGCGAGCGTCACAGCGGTGACGGCCGCCCAGCGGACGGGGACGGAGAACTGGCGCACGAGGGCACCTCCGGGAGCGCGGGGAGGGACGGGGCCTGACATGAAAGCCGGGTGCGTTGTGCCCAACTCCCGTGACACCGCCCGGGACACGCCCACCGGGCCGGCATGTTCACATCGGCCGCCCCGCGCCTGTCACCCGTAACCCAGCGCGTGCAGCCTCTCGTCGTCGATGCCGAAGTGGTGGGCGATCTCGTGGACGACGGTGATCTCGGTCTCGGCCACCACGTCCTCGCGCGTCTCGCACATCCGCAGCGTCGGCCCCCGGTAGATGGTGATCCGGTCCGGCAGCACACCCGCGTACCACTCACCGCGCTCGGTCAGCGGCGTGCCCTCGTACAGCCCCAGCAGTTCCGGATCGCCGGATTCCGGTTCGTCCTCGACAAAGACCGCGACGTTGTCCATCAGCCGGGTCAGCTCCGGCGGAATCCGGTCCAGTGCCTCGGCGACCAGTTCCTCGAACGCTTCCCGCGTCATCTCCAGCACCCGGCCATTGTCCCGCACGGCAGCCCGGACCGCCCCGGGCATACCCCCGCCACGACTGGGGCAGGGGCACCCAATGGCCCGCGCCCGACTCCCCTTCCGCCGCCCGATATCCCGCCGCGCCAGGGATGGGCCCCTCGCCGCCTCCCGCCCGTTCGTCCGCGCGCTCGGCATGGTCGTCGTCGTGCTGTTCGGCGCCTGGCTGGGGCTGCTGGCGGTCGGCAGTGTCCGTACGACCGTGGGGCCGATGGACACGACGATGACCCTGCGGCCCTCGCTCAGCGGCGGCACCAAGATCAACGTCTCGCCGCTCGGCGCCCTGGAGCTGGACTCGCACCACGCCCCGGTCCGCCTCGACGTCGACGTGGACCGCCTCGACCCGGTCCGCTCCCAAGCCCTGGTCCAGCACCCCGAGCGGCTGGCCGGGCTGGAGGACGAGGTCACCTCGGACGTGGCCTCCGGCACCCGCGAGCTGGCCCTGCGCTCCTGCGTGGCGGTCGTGACCGGCGCCACCGCGTTGGGCCTCGCGGTCTACCGCCGGCCGCGCCGGGCCCTGGCCGCCGGGGGCCTCGCACTCGCGCTGCTGGCCGCGTCCGGGGTCGGCGCGTACGCCACCTGGAACCCGAAGTCCGTCCTGGAGCCCAAGTTCTCCGGGCTGCTCTCCAGCGCCCCGTCCGTAGTCGGCGACGCCCGCTCGATCGTCAGCGACTTCGACGTCTACCAGCAGGAACTGGCCCGCCTGGTCACCAACGTCACCAGGCTGTACGACGCCACGTCGACGCTCCCCGTCTACAGCCCGGACCCGGCGACCCTGCGCGTCCTGCACATCTCCGACATCCATCTGAACCCGGCCGCGTGGCACATCATCGGCTCGCTCGTCGAGCAGTACGACATCGACGTGATCATCGACTCCGGCGACACGATGGACCACGGTGCCGCCGTCGAGAACAGCTTCCTGGACCCCGTCGCCGACCTCGGCGTCCCCTACGTATGGGTGCGCGGGAACCACGACTCGGCGGTGACGCAGAAGTACCTGGAGAACAAGAAGCGCTTCACGAACGTGCACGTCCTGGACCAGGGCCGGGCGGTGAGCGTCGGCGGGCTGCGGATCGCCGGGATCGGGGACCCGCAGTTCACGCCCGACCGGACCGGCCCCGAACAGGCCGAGGACGTCGAGAGCGTGGCCGGCCGCACGCTCGCCGCCGCCCTGCGCGAGCAGCAGCGCTCCGGCACCCCCGCCGACATCGCCGTGGCCCACGAGCCGGAGGCGGCGAAGGAGACGGACGGCGAGGTCCCGCTGGTCCTGGCCGGCCATGTGCACCACCGGCAGAACGAGGTCCTCAAGGGCGGCACCCGGCTGATGATCGAGGGCTCCACGGGCGGCGGCGGGCTGCGGGCCGTCCAGAACAAGAAGCCGGAACAGGTGCTCGCCTCGGTGCTCTATCTGGACCGCTCCACCCGCCGGCTCCAGGCCTGGGACGAGATCACGCTCGGCGGCCTCGGCCTGACGACGGCCGAGGTCAGCCGCCATCTGCCGGAGCAGAAGCCGGCTCCCGCGAGCCCGTCCCCGACCGCCCCCACCCCGTCCCCGTAAACCGTTTTGGCGATCCCCGCCGGCATCCCATATGCTTCTCACGTCCCCGACGCGCTGGAAAGCGCGCAGGTGGGCCCTTAGCCCTCATCGTCTAGTGGCCCAGGACGCCGCCCTTTCAAGGCGGTAGCACGGGTTCGAATCCCGTTGGGGGCACGCTTGAACGTGTGCGAGACTTGTTCTCGCACATTGCTTGGTCCTGTGGAGCAGTTAGGAGTGCTCGCCACCCTGTCAAGGTGGAGGCCGCGGGTTCAAATCCCGTCAGGACCGCTGCAGCCCTTGTGAGCTGCGTGGCTGGGTAGCTCAGTTGGTACGAGCGATCGCCTGAAAAGCGATAGGTCGCCGGTTCGATCCCGGCCCCAGCCACCACCCGAAGGCCCCGTCCGTTGGACGGGGCCTTCGTCGTACCGGGCCACGGGAAGGGCCGTCCGAAGGACCACGGGAGTGCCCGCCCGAAATGGGTTCGCCCTTCCTCGGGCCCGGGTGAGATCCTGGGATCCGTATGTCTACTTCCTTCGCCGATCTCCAGTCCCGGCTCGCGCAGGTCTCGCTCCGCGACGCGAGCCGGCTCGGCCGCCGCCTCGAGGGCGCCCGCCGCATCCGCAAGCCCGAGGCCCAGCAGGCCGTGCTGGACGAGATCGCCGCCCAGGCGGACAAGGCGGCCGGGCGGCTCACGCAGCGGGCCGGCCGGGTGCCCGCCGTCACGTACCCGGAACAGCTTCCGGTCAGCCAGAAGAAGGACGAGATCCTGGAGGCGATACGCGACCACCAGGTCGTGATCGTCGCCGGTGAGACCGGGTCCGGCAAGACCACGCAGATCCCCAAGATCTGCATGGAGCTGGGCCGGGGCGTCCGCGGCATGATCGGGCACACCCAGCCGCGCCGGATCGCCGCGCGCACGGTGGCCGAGCGGATCGCCGACGAGCTGAAGACGCCGCTGGGCGAGGCGGTCGGCTGGAAGGTCCGCTTCACCGACCAGGTGAACCCGGACGCGACCTTCGTCAAGCTGATGACGGACGGCATCCTGCTCGCCGAGATCCAGACGGACCGCGAGCTGCTGGCGTACGACACGATCATCATCGACGAGGCCCACGAGCGGTCGCTGAACATCGACTTCCTGCTCGGCTACCTGGCCAGGCTGCTGCCGAGACGTCCCGACCTGAAGGTCGTCGTCACCTCCGCGACCATCGACCCGGAACGCTTCTCGCGCCACTTCGGGGAAGCGCCGATCATCGAGGTCAGCGGCCGTACGTATCCGGTCGAGGTCCGCTACCGGCCGCTACTCGAAGGGGCCGCCGAAGACACAGAGGATTCCGACCGCGACCAGATCACCGCGATCTGCGACGCCGTCGACGAGCTCCAGTCCGAGGGCCCGGGCGATGTCCTGGTCTTCCTCTCCGGCGAGCGCGAGATCCGCGACACCGCCGACGCGCTCGGCAAACGGAACCTGAGACACACCGAGGTGCTCCCCCTCTACGCGCGCCTGTCGCACGCCGAGCAGCACCGCGTGTTCCAGCGCCACACGGGACGCAGGATCGTTCTGGCGACCAACGTCGCCGAGACCTCGCTGACCGTCCCCGGCATCAAGTACGTGATCGACCCGGGCACCGCCCGCATCTCCCGCTACAGCCACCGCACCAAGGTGCAGCGGCTGCCGATCGAGCGGATCTCGCAGGCCAGCGCCAACCAGCGCAAGGGCCGCTGTGGCCGTACCTCGGACGGCATCTGCATCCGGCTGTACTCCGAGGACGACTTCCTGACCCGCCCGGAGTTCACCGACGCGGAGATCCTCCGTACGAACCTGGCCTCCGTCATCCTCCAGATGACCGCCGCCGGCCTCGGCGACATCGAGAAGTTCCCCTTCATCGACCCGCCGGACCACCGCAACATCCGCGACGGCGTGCAACTGCTCCAGGAACTGGGCGCACTCGACGCCGCGGAGAAGGACCCGAAGAAGCGCCTCACCCCGCTCGGCCGCAAGCTCTCGCAGCTGCCGGTGGACCCGCGCCTGGCCCGTATGGTCGTCGAGGCCGACCGCAACGGCTGCGTACGCGAGGTGATGGTCATCGCCGCCGCGCTCTCGATCCAGGACCCGCGCGAGCGGCCCTCCGACAAGCAGACGCAGGCCGACCAGCAGCACGCCCGGTTCAAGGACGAGACCTCCGATTTCCTGGCCTTCCTGAACCTGTGGCGCTACATCCGCGAGCAGCAGAAGGAGCGCGGCTCCTCCAGCTTCCGCCGGATGTGCAAGCAGGAGTACCTGAACTTCCTCCGCATCCGCGAGTGGCAGGACATCTACGCGCAGCTGCGGTCCGTCGCCAAGCAGATGGGCATCGAGCTGAACGAGGAGGACGCGCCCGAGCAGTCGGTGCACACTTCTCTGCTGGCCGGACTGCTGTCGCACATCGGGCTGAAGGACACCGAGAAGAACGAGTACCTGGGCGCCCGCAGCGCGAAGTTCGCGATCTTCCCCGGTTCGGCGCTGTTCAAGAAGCAGCCCCGCTTCGTGATGTCGGCGGAGCTGGTGGAGACGTCCCGGCTGTGGGCGCGGGTCAACGCCAAGGTCGAGCCGGAGTGGATCGAGCCGGTCGCCCAGCATCTGCTGAAGCGCACCTACAGCGAGCCGCACTGGGAGAAGGACCAGGCCGCGGTGATGGCGTACGAGCGGGTCACGCTGTACGGCGTGCCGATCGTCGCCCAGCGCAAGATCAATTTCGGCCGTATCGACCAGGAGACCTCGCGGGACCTCTTCATCCGCAACGCCCTGGTGGAGGGCGACTGGCGTACGCACCACCAGTTCTTCCACGACAACCGCAAGCTGCTCGGCGAGGTCGAGGAGCTGGAGCACCGCGCCCGGCGCCGCGACATCCTCGTGGACGACGAGACGCTCTTCGACTTCTACGACCGGCGCATCCCCGAACACATCGTCTCCGGCGCGCACTTCGACTCGTGGTGGAAGCACAAGCGGCGCGACGAGCCGGACGCGCTCGACTTCGAGCGCTCGATGCTCATCAACGAGAAGGCCGGGGCCGTCACCAAGGACGACTACCCGGACTCGTGGCGGCAGGGGAAGCTCAAGTTCCGGGTGACCTACCAGTTCGAGCCGGGCGCGGACGCCGACGGGGTGACCGTCCACATTCCGCTCCAGGTGCTGAACCAGGTCACGTCGGAGGGCTTCGACTGGCAGATCCCGGGCCTGCGCGAGGAGGTCGTCACGGAGCTGATCCGCTCGCTGCCGAAGCCGATCCGCCGGCACTACGTGCCCGCGCCGAACTACGCGGACAAGTTCCTGGACCGGGCCGTGCCCCTCCAGGAACCGCTGCCGGCGACGCTGGCCCGTGAGCTCCAGCGGATGGTGGGCGTTCCGGTCACCGCGGACGACTTCGATCTGGGCCGGGTCCCGGACCACCTCAAGATCACGTTCCGGATCGTCGACGAGCGGCGCCGCAGGGTCGCCGAGGACAAGGACTTGGAGGCGCTGAAGCTCCAGCTGCGCCCGAAGGCCCGTCAGGCCCTCTCCAAGGCCGCCGCGGCGACCGCGGGGCCCTCCGGGGAGTCCATCGAGCGCTCGGGCCTCAAGGACTGGACGATCGGCACGCTGAACAAGGTCTTCGAGACCCGCAGGGCCGGCCAGCCGGTCAAGGCGTATCCCGCGCTGGTCGACCAGGGCGAGACCGTGGCCGTACGCCTCTTCGACACGGAGGCCGAGCAGCAGCAGGCGATGTGGCGGGGCACCCGGAAGCTGATCCTGCTGAACATCCCGGTGAACCCGGCGAAGTTCGCCTCGGACAAGCTGACGAACCAGCAGAAGCTGGCCCTGTCCCGCAATCCGCACGGCTCGATCCAGGCCCTGTTCGACGACTGCGCGACGGCGGCCGCCGACCGGCTGATCGCGGCGCACGGCGGCCCCGCGTGGGACGAGGCGTCGTTCCGGACGCTGTACGACAAGGTGCGCGCGGACCTGGTGGACCTGACCGTCCGCACGGTCGGGCAGGTGCAGCAGATCCTGGCGGCCTGGCAGGCCTGCGAGCGCCGGCTGAAGGCCACCAACAGCCTGGTCCTGATCAACAACGTCACGGACGTACGCGACCACCTGGCGCGCCTGATGCCGCCCGGCTTCGTCACCGCGACCGGGCTGCGCAGACTGCCGGACCTGATGCGGTATCTGGTCGCCGAGGACCGCAGGCTCCAGCAGATGCCGACCAACGTCCAGCGCGACACCACGCGCATGGAGAAGGTCCACGAGATGCAGGACGAGTACGCCTGGCTGCTGGAGCAGCTGCCGAAGGGCAGGCCCGTCCCGCAGGAGGTGCTGGACATCCGGTGGATGATCGAGGAGCTGCGGGTGAGCTACTTCGCGCACGCCCTGGGCACCGCGTTCCCCGTCTCGGACAAGCGGATCGTGAAGGCGATCGACGCCGCGGCCCCGTAGGGGAGATCCGTGACGGGACCGCCACCAGGAGTGAGTTCGACCGCACCCTCTGAACTCCTGTACAGTCTGGTTTCGCAGCCGGACGCGAGGAAGGCAGCGAAACCTGGTCCTGTGGAGCAGTTAGGAGTGCTCGCCACCCTGTCAAGGTGGAGGCCGCGGGTTCAAATCCCGTCAGGACCGCAGTAAAGAAAGCCCGGATCCCCTGGATCCGGGCTTTCGCGCGTCTTGACTGCGGTGTCCGCCGACGAGTACTCAGAAACCAGGGGTCGCCCCCGGATTTCCCGGAGAGGGGGCGGCGCGCATCCACCGGGAGGTGGCGCGATGGGGGCATCGGCGGGTGAGGACTACCGCGAGGCGAAGCGGGGCCGCGCGAGGGCGCCCCGGCACGACGTCCGCGCGCTGTTGCGCGCGCACCTGGCGGCCGCGTCCGGCTACCGCCACCTGACCCGTCACTGCGCGGTCTGCGCCCGGCTGCTGCGGCTCGCCACGGAGCCCGTGGCGGCCCCACACGGCGCCGGAACGGCCGATGAGCCGGCCGGGGTGCCCGAAGCGCCCGGGGGACGTCGACGGGCTCCAATACGGGCATCGCGGGGCGGGGACGTAAGTCCTCCCACGACATGACCTTCGGCGGTGCCGTCGGCTTCCTCACAGTGGCAGGCTCGTAGTTGGCAACACCCGTGCGGTGTGACGGGTGTCACTGAATCAGTTTTGAGAAGGGGGGACTTTACACCCTTCCTACAACTGTCGAATTTAATATGTGCAATTGCACCGTCCGGAGGGGCGCCCTTCAAGTACCCGTGGACCGACCGCCGACACCCCGGGCGAGCACCCCGGCCGCCACGCGGGTCTGCGCAAAGGGCCCCCGTAGACCGGGCGGGACCGCGTACGGGCAAGGGCGGGCGCGGGTGAGGGCACGGCGGGAGCGGGTCCGGGCAGGGTGAGCGCGGGCACAAAAAAATCGCGCTGGACCCGGCGGAGTCCAGCGCGATCGGATGACATGACCCGTACGACACAGGTACGGCGCCCGTTGGGGCGGGCGCCCGTCATATGGAGCTATGGGTGAGCAAGTGGGTTGGGGGACCCAAAAGCCCAGGTGTGGCGGGGTGACAGGGGGTTTGTCAGGCCTCGCTGCGCTGCTGCGGAATACCCGCAAGCAGTGCGCGGACCTCTGCCTCGCGGTACCGGCGATGCCCACCGAGCGTGCGGATGGACGTGAGCTTGCCTGCCTTCGCCCAACGGGTAACCGTCTTCGGGTCCACGCGGAACATCGTGGCAACCTCAGCCGGGGTCAGCAGCGGCTCGGCATCAGGGGTGCGAGCGGTCATGAGCGGCCTCCTCGGGAGAACCGAACCATCTCGGTTCTTTCCTCTAAATTCTGCACCTTGACCCACGTTGCCCGAAATGGCGGACGCGGGCCGAGTCGGTTATAGGACGAACGGCTTGTCCTCGGCACTACAACTACACCATCCGTCCAGCCACGTCGGCCAAACCGATGGAATTGCCCTCCCAGGTGTTCATCAGCGAAGGAAAGCCGATGGACCATGCCATAGCGGACAGTCACGCCACCGTGACGATCAGTCACAGAGCGATCAGGAGTCATCAGACCCCCCATAGCGTGCAATGCAGAGCGATCCGCCCATACATGGACGGATGGAGTCCTCGCCGGACTCCTTGTCCTATTTTGGCACGAGGGGTAGGGAAGGGCGCAAGGGCCCCGTAAGTGCTATCCATCACGGTTGAACCAAAGGCCCGGTTCGGGACGTAGGTCCCGCCGCCTCTCAGGACCCTTCAGCCCCTTCACCCTCACGTGTCACATCCGGAACGGGTTCACACTCGGCTCCGCGCGGGTGAAATCCCGGCCGTCGGCTCGCCCCGGCGGCCCGGCCGGCCCGACCCGGTCAGTTCGCGAACTGACGGTCCCTCACGGCCCGCCAGCGCTCCGCGAGCCTCGCATAGGCCTCGGCGGCCTGCTCGGCCTCGCCCGCCCGCAGCGCCGCGATGCCCTCCGCCACGTCGGCCGCGCTCCGGTCCTCGCTCAGGTGCCGCTCCGGCAGCGCGTGAACGAGCCCGCCGTAGTCCAGCTCGACCAGTGCGCGCGGGTGGAACTCCTCCAGCCACCGCCCGATGTCCACCAGCCCCGCGGTCAGCGGCCCCTCGTCCATCGTCTCCCGCAGCGTCCTCAGCGACCGCGCCAGCCGGCGCCGCGCCTCGACCATCCGCGTCCGGTACCGGAACACCGGCGGCTCCCCGTCCGGCCCGGCCACCACGTGCTCCCGCTCCCCGTCCTCGAAGAGCACGAACCAGCGCACCGGAACCTGCCACACCGCCGTCCTGATCCACGGCCGGGCGTCCGGATTGCGCTCCGCCCACCGCTCGTGGTCGGCCAGCGCCTGGCCGCGCACCACCGGCGGCAGCACCGCGTCGAGCACCGGCGCCGGAAACAGCTCCGCCAGCCCGTCCAGGGCCAGCCAGCCGCGCAGCCGGGTCCGCCACGGGCAGACGCACACCACGCCGTCCAGCTCCGCCACGAACGCGTCGGCGCTCTCGTGTACGGGCACCCCCGCGGGCGGGGTCGCCACCAAGTCGGCCAGGGAGCGCCGCAGTTCGTCCTGGGCGGTGGGGATCCGGTCGCGGGCCGCGTACCGGGCCCAGTGGGCGCGCTCGTCCTCCGGGAAGGCCGCCAGCGGCTCGTACACCCGAAGGTAGGACGCGTAGGGAACCAGCACCGAAGACACCACCGACATGCGGTGATCGTGTCACGCCTGTCCCCCGGTGGGGGGTGATCCTTGGCACTGGAACAGATCTACGTGGGGGTAGGACTTACGCTTCTGCCCACCGGGCCGGCCCACGCGGCCGGGCCGGTGGGCCCTCCCCACCTTCAGGAGGGTCTTTCCGCCGCTTCGTACTTGGGAGTCACCACAGTGACCGATGTGACCGGCGCGCCTGTCGATGTCCTGCACACCCTGTTCCACTCGGACCAGGGCGGACACGAACAAGTCGTCCTCTGCCAGGACCGGGCCAGCGGCCTCAAGGCCGTCATCGCCCTCCACTCCACCGCCCTGGGCCCCGCCCTCGGCGGCACCCGCTTCTACCCGTACGCCTCCGAGGCCGAGGCCGTCGCCGACGCGCTGAACCTCGCGCGCGGCATGTCGTACAAGAACGCCCTGGCCGGGCTCGACCACGGCGGCGGCAAGGCCGTCATCATCGGCGACCCCGAGCAGCTCAAGAGCGAGGAACTGCTCCTGGCCTACGGCCGGTTCGTGGCCTCGCTCGGCGGCCGGTACGTCACGGCCTGCGACGTCGGCACGTACGTCGCCGACATGGACGTCGTGGCCCGCGAGTGCCGCTGGACCACCGGCCGCTCCCCCGAGAACGGCGGCGCGGGCGACTCCTCGGTGCTCACCGCGTTCGGCGTCTTCCAGGGCATGCGGGCCTCGGCCCAGCACCTGTGGGGCGACCCGACGCTGCGTGGCCGAAAAGTGGGGGTCGCCGGAGTCGGCAAGGTCGGCCACCACCTCGTCGAGCACCTGCTCTCGGACGGCGCCGAGGTCGTCATCACCGATGTGCGCGAGGAGTCGGTGCGCCGGATCACCGAGAAGCACCCCGAGGTCGCCGTGGCGGCGGACACCGAGGCCCTCATCCGCACCGAGGGCCTCGACATCTACGCCCCCTGCGCGCTGGGCGGCGCCCTCAACGACGCGAGCGTGCCGGTGCTCACCGCGAAGGTGGTGTGCGGCGCGGCCAACAACCAGCTCGCGCACCCGGGTGTCGAGAAGGACCTCGCGGACCGCGCGATCCTCTACGCGCCGGACTACGTGGTGAACGCGGGCGGGGTCATCCAGGTCGCCGACGAGCTGCACGGCTTCGACTTCGACCGGTGCAAGGCGAAGGCCACGAAGATCTTCGACACCACGCTGGCCATATTCGCACGTGCGAAGGAGGACGGCATTCCGCCGGCCGCGGCGGCCGACCGGATCGCCGAGCAGCGCATGGCGGAGGCCCGCCGCCGCTGACCCGGAGGCCCTCCGTACGGCCGCGGCCCGCCGGCCGGCGAGACAAGACTCACGCCGGTCGGCGGGTCGCCTGCCGATAAGAGGTTAAAATCGCAGTTGACCAGCGAGGACGGGGCGTCTCGCGGGTCCTCTTCCGGGGCGCTTGATGCGGGCGGCGTACCGTATGGCCGCGGAAGCAGGTACCGTTAAAGCTCTACAGGCACGGTCTCTCTGCCGAGAGTCCGGCCTGAAACATGAACGCGTGTCAAGACTCTGGGGCCGTCGAGCCCCGTCACCGAGGGGGTCGAGCCATGGGGCGCGGCCGGGCAAAGGCCAAGCAGACAAAGGTCGCCCGCCAGCTGAAGTACAGCAGCGGCGGGACGGACCTGTCACGTCTGGCCAATGAGCTGGGCGCATCGACTTCGAGTCAGCCACCGAACGCGGAGCCGTTCGAGGACGACGACGAGGAAGATGACCCGTACGCACAGTACGCGGATCTGTACAACAACGACGAGGACGAGGACGAGAACGACCAGTCCGGTCCGTCGTCCAAGCGCCGCGGCGCTTGACCTCGCGCTGACACATCACCCCGGTCCGGACCTGCTCCGGACCGGGTTTTGTGCTGTCCCGACACGGGTTTGCGCTTTTCCCGTACGGGAAGGCCGCTGACCGGCCGGGCCCGTCGGCCCGACCGGTGCTTCCCGCTCAGCGTGCGTACGAACCCACCAGCTCGGCGCCCGTCGCGTGGTCGCCGCGGGCGGTGATCTCGCCGGCGACCCAGGAGTCGACGCCCCGGTCGGCCAGCGTGGTCAGGGCCGCGTCCACCGACTCCGCGGGGACGATCGCGATCATGCCGACGCCCATGTTGAGCGTCTTCTCCAGCTCCAGCTGCTCGACCTGGCCCGCCTTGCCGACGAGGTCGAACACCGCGCCCGGCGTCCACGTGGAGCGGTCCACCGTCGCGTGCAGGGTGTCGGGGATGACCCGGGCCAGGTTGTTGGCCAGGCCGCCGCCGGTGACGTGGCTGAAGCCGTGCACCTCGGTCGTACGGGTGAGCGCGAGGCAGTCCAGCGAGTAGATCCGGGTCGGCTCCAGGAGCTCCTCGCCCAGGGTCCGGCCGAACTCCTCGACCTGGCGGTCCAGCGTCCAGTCGGCCCGGTCGAAGACCACGTGGCGGACGAGCGAGTACCCGTTCGAGTGAAGCCCGGAGGACGCCATGGCGATCACGGCGTCGCCCTCGCGGATGCGGTCGGGGCCCAGCAGGCGGTCGGCCTCCACGACGCCCGTGCCCGCGCCTGCCACGTCGAAGTCGTCCGCGCCCAGCAGGCCCGGGTGCTCGGCCGTCTCGCCGCCGACCAGGGCGCAGCCGGCCAGCACACAGCCCTCGGCGATGCCCTTGACGATGGCCGCGACACGCTCGGGGTGCACCTTGCCGACGCAGATGTAGTCGGTCATGAACAGCGGCTCGGCGCCGCAGACGACGAGGTCGTCGACGACCATGCCGACGAGGTCGTGACCGATGGTGTCGTACACGCCCATCTGGCGGGCGAGGTCGACCTTGGTGCCGACGCCGTCCGTGGCGGAGGCCAGGAGCGGACGCTCGTAGCGCTTGAGTGCCGAGGCGTCGAAGAGGCCGGCGAATCCGCCGAGGCCGCCAAGGCCTGCGACCTCGGGGCGCTGCGTCTTCTTCACCCACTCCTTCATCAGCTCGACGGCGCGGTCGCCGGCCTCGATGTCGACGCCCGCTGCCGCGTAGGAAGCACCTGTTGTCTCAGACATTGCCTGGGATCTTTCGTGTGGAAATACGGGGCTGGGGGAAGGGCTGCCGGACGGTCCGGGTCACGGACGCCGCAGCGCGTCGGCCGCCGCGGTCGCCGCGGGGCCTGCCGCCAGCTCGGTCTCCAGCAGCTGCTTGCCGAGCAGCTCCGGGTCCGGGAGCTCCATCGGGTACTCGCCGTCGAAGCAGGCGCGGCACAGGTTCGGCTTGTCGATGGTCGTCGCCTCGATCATCGAGTCGATCGAGATGTACGCGAGCGAGTCGGCGCCCATCGACGTGCCGATCTCCTCGACGGACATGCCGTTGGCGATCAGCTCGGCGCGGGTCGCGAAGTCGATGCCGAAGAAGCAGGGCCACTTCACCGGCGGGGACGAGATCCGGATGTGGATCTCGGCGGCACCGGCCTCGCGGAGCATCCGGACCAGTGCGCGCTGGGTGTTGCCGCGGACGATCGAGTCGTCGACGACCACCAGGCGCTTGCCCTTGATGACTTCCTTGAGCGGGTTGAGCTTGAGGCGGATGCCCAGCTGGCGGATCGTCTGGGACGGCTGGATGAAGGTCCGGCCGACGTAGGCGTTCTTCACCAGGCCGGCGCCGAACGGAATCCCGCTGGCCTCCGCGTAACCGATGGCGGCCGGGGTGCCGGACTCCGGGGTCGCTATGACCAGATCCGCCTCGACGGGCGCTTCCGCGGCCAGCTTCCGGCCCATCTCCACACGGGAGAGGTAGACGTTGCGGCCCGCGATGTCGGTGTCGGGGCGCGCCAGGTAGACGTACTCGAAGACGCAGCCCTTGGGCTTCGCTTTCGCGAATCGAGAGGTACGCAGACCGTTCTCGTCGATGGCGACCATCTCGCCCGGCTCGATCTCGCGGACGTAGCTGGCGCCGCAGATGTCGAGGGCGGCGGACTCCGACGCGACGACCCAGCCGCGCTCCAGGCGGCCGAGGACCAGCGGGCGGATGCCCTGCGGGTCGCGGGCGGCGTAGAGCGTGTGCTCGTCCATGAAGACCAGGGAGAAGGCGCCCCGCACCTCGGGAAGCACCTTGGCGGCGGCCTCCTCGATGGTGAGCGGCTTGCCGTCCTCGTCGGTCTGGCCGGCGAGCAGCGCGGTCACCAGGTCGGTGTCGTTGGTCGCGGCGACCTGGGTGGCACGGCCGTCCTTGCGCGGAAGGTCGGCGACCATCTCAGCGAGCTGGGCCGTGTTGACCAGGTTCCCGTTGTGACCGAGGGCGATCGAGCCGTGCGCGGTCGCACGGAACGTCGGCTGCGCGTTCTCCCACACCGAGGCACCGGTGGTGGAGTAGCGGGCATGACCGACCGCGATATGGCCCTGGAGCGATCCCAGGGAGGTTTCGTCGAAGACCTGCGAGACCAGTCCCATGTCCTTGAAGACCAGGATCTGGGACCCGTTGCTCACTGCGATGCCCGCGGACTCCTGTCCACGGTGCTGCAGGGCATACAGTCCGAAATAGGTGAGCTTGGCGACCTCTTCGCCCGGAGCCCAGACACCGAAGACGCCGCAAGCGTCCTGGGGGCCCTTCTCTCCGGGGAGCAGGTCGTGGTTGAGTCGTCCATCACCACGAGGCACGCCATCGAGTGTAGGGGAGATCGACCACTGGTCCGAATTGGGGATCCCCCGCCGGACCGCTGGTGCGAAGCCCTTCGAGCACGCTCCGGAACCCGCCGATACCGTCACGCACGGTGACCTCGGCTCTTCCCGGATCTACGCGCGGCAACCGTCACAGGGCAGGCGACGCCCGGACTGCCGACGGGTTACCGGCGGGTTCCGGTCACTGTGCGAGCCGGGTCGCCGGGCCGGTTCGTGGCACTGTGTGAGGCGGTACGCGGCCCCCGAAGGCAAGGAGCCCGAACGGTCGTTTCGTGGCGAGCCTCACACTTCCGCCGCCCGGTATGCGCCGTCTCGTCACGTCCCCGGGCGCTCCCGCCGGCCGTCCGGTCAGCCGTTCCGGCCGGCTGCCCGGGCGCCGAGCCCCCGCGCACCGTCCTTCGTGGTGAGGGTCAGAGTGCGGCCGTCGATGCCGAAGGTCGTCGTGGTCCCGTCGAGGACCGCCCGCACGGCGCGTTCGAGGCGCATCTGCGGGTCCGGGCACAGCTTGCGGGTGACGGCGAGTGTGCCGAAGGCGATGGCCGGGCCGGACACCTTCGCCGTGCCCCGGAAGGTGTTGCAGCCGAGGGTGCCGTGGACCGTGCCGTCCCGCCCGAAGGTGATCCGCGCCCGGTTGTCCGTACCGGCGGGCACGGAGGAGGCGGTGGTTCCGGTGGCGAGGGTGGTGACCCGCCAGTCGGTGCCGGCGAGCGGGACCGGGCGGCGGGCGGTCAGCGCGATGGTCTCGCCCTTCTCCGTGGTCAGGGTGAGGGTCCTCTTCTTCACGGCCGCGGTGAGCCTGCCCCTGAAGGCGCCGGCCAGCAGGGTCTCGAAGCGCTGCACGTCCGGCGGACAGCCCATCTCGGTGGTCAGCTCCGGGTCGACGGTGACGGTGTGCCCGTCGACCCGGGCGCGCGCGGTGAACCGGTTGCAGCCGTACCGGCCGCTCGCCCACCCCCTCGCGTCGATCTCGACATACGCGCCCTCGGGGGCGTCCGTCCGTTTCCCGTCGACCGTCACCGCGTCGACGCTCCAGCGCACACCGGTCAGGTCGGCCGCGGGCTGTACGGAGCCGCTGTCACCGGCGGGTGCGGGCCGGGAGCCCGCGCCGGGTTCGCCGGCCTTCTCCGTACCGCAGGCGGTGAGGGCGAACAGGGCGGCCAGCAGGCCGACGGCCAGACGGTTGCGCTGCGCGGGTGCCGCGATGGGGAGCTGCATGGGGGTGAGACGGTCGGCACGGGCGATCCGGTTCCCGCGCGCGGGCCGACCGGGGCGGCTCAGCCCATCAGGGGCAGCAGCTCCGACAGGTCCGCCCGCTCGCCGCTCGCCGCGACCTTCGCCGCGTCGACCTCGCGCGCCCACCCCGTACGCCCGGTCGCCAGCCGTATCCAGGTCAGCGGATCGGTCTCGACGACGTTGGGCGGGGTGCCCCGGGTGTGGCGCGGGCCCTGGACGCACTGGACCACGGCGAACGGCGGCACCCGGACCTCGACCGAGCCGCCGGGCGCCTTCTCGGCCAGGGCGTCGGCGAGCAGCCGGCTGCACGCGGCGAGCGCCTGCCGGTCGTACGGGACGGAGAGCCCGGTCGCCGCGTTGAGGTCGTAGGTGTGGACGATCAGCTCCACGGTCCGGGTGACCAGGAAGTCGCCGAGGCGCATCGCACCGACCCGGGTGGCCAGCAGCCGGTCCTCGGAGGCGCCGGGCACCAGCGCCTCGAAGCGTGCGGCGACCTCCGCGTACAGCGCGTCCAGGTCGGTGTGGCCGGCGGCCCGCTCGGCGGTGTCGTCCGCGATGCTGGAGGCGCGGGCCGCCGTGGTGAACGGCCACTCCAGGAGGGTCACCTCGGGTTTGGCGAGAGCCGGTGCGGGAAGCTCCAGCGTCTGGCTGACGTGCGAGAGGGCCATGGTGATGTGGGCGGCGAGCTCGCGCACCGTCCACTCCCCCAGCCCGCTCGGCGCGGCGAGCCGCTGCGGGGTCAGCGTGCGTACGGCGTCCCGGACGTGCGCGAACTGGGCGAGGACCGCGGTGCGGGTCCTGGCCGGGTCGTAGCGACGGGCGCGCTTCTGCGAGGGCGGCATGCGGGGGAGCCTACGGCGTGGCACCGACAGGGCGGGCGTCTCGGACGGGACGCCCCGGCTCGGCAGGTGGAGCGCCCCCGGCCCGGGCCCACAGGCGGGGCCCCGGCTCAGGCCACAGGGGGCGCCGGCTCAGCCCACAGGAGGTTCCGACTCAGGCCCGGGTCGCGTAGGCGCCGAGGCCCTTCTCCAGCAGGTCGAAGCCCCGGTGGGCGAGGACGACGGCGTCCGCGGCGACCGCGGCGGACGGTTCGCCGGCCAGCAGGCGGCGGCGGTTCTCGGTGAGCAGCGCGTTCCGGGTGCCGAGGATCTGGGCGGCGACGATACGCGCGACGACCGGCTCCTCGCCCTCCTCGATCAGCGCTTCGGTGAGCTGGTCCTGGGTGCGGACGAAGAAGGAGTGGGCGCGGGTGAGCAGGGCCGGCGTCTCCATGATGAGCCGCACGATGCCGAGCGCCAGCGGCTTGTCACCCATCCCCACCGACGGGTCGTGGCGCTCGATGGCCTCGATGAACTGACGGCGTATCGCCGCCACCGCCGATTCACCGGGCGCGCGGTCCCGCACGACCTGGGCGGCGTCGCCGACGTGCTCCTCCAGCGGCGCGAAGACCAGGTCCTCCTTGCTGTCGAAGTAGTTGAAGACGGTCATCTTCGACACATCGGCCGCGTCGGCGATCTCCGCGACGGAGACCTGGTCGAACCCGTGCTCGGAGAAGAGCCTGGTGGCCGTTTCCAGCAGCCGCCGCCGGGTTTCCATCTTTTTGCGCTCGCGCAGGCCCATCCCCTCGGTCATGACCTCACTGTACCAGGATGAAAATTAATCCCGGACGAAAACTTGACTCGGTACATAAATCAAGGGGACAGTGAAGCGACCACAGCGGCGCGCCTCGGCGCCGCTCAGGAGGGGGCTCCCTGTCATGTCTGGAACGAAGATCGCGTCTGAAACGAAGATCGCGCCCGCGCCGGAGCAAACGGCCGCCGCTGAAGGGCCGGCCGGCACCCGCGGCACCACGATCGCCGTGGTGCTCTGCGTCGTCACGATCCTGCTCGCGGTGCTGGACTCGAACATCGTGTCCTCGGCGACCGTGCCGATCGTCCGGGACCTCGACCCGGTCCACGGCGTCGACCGCATCCCGTGGCTGATCGCCGCCTACCAGCTCGCTGCCACCGCCGCGCTGCCGCTCTACGGCAAGCTCTGCGACTCGCTCGGCGCGAAGAAGATCTTCATCGGGGCACTCGCCACCTTCCTGGCCGGGTCGGCGCTGTGCGGCATGGCCCAGTCCATGGGCGAGCTGATCGCCGCCCGCGCCTTCCAGGGCATCGGCGGCGGCGGGCTGATGAGCGTCACCATGGTCGTCCTGCGCCAACTCGGCGCGGCGGGCCCGAAGGACGGCGAGGGCGCGAAGACCGAGGACGGCGAGGGCGCGAAGACCAAGGGCGGCGACAAGAAGGGCAACATCGGCGGGATCATCGCCGGTGCCGGCATGGCCCTCGGTCCCTGGCTGGGCGGCGCCCTCAGCGACCACGCGGGCTGGCGCTGGATCTTCTACGTCAACCTGCCCGTCGGCATCGCCGTCCTGCTCGCCGCGGCCGTCGTGGTGAAGCTCCCCGCCCACACCACCCGTCACCGCATCGACTTCCTCGGCGCCGGTCTCGCGGCCGCCTTCTCCACCGCGCTGCTCCTGGTCACCGAGTGGGGCGGCGAGGACTACGCCTGGACCTCCCCCACCATCGTCGGTCTCGCCGCCGCCGCGGCCGTCGCGCTCGGCCTGTTCCTGTGGCGCCAGGCCACGGCCGCCGAACCGATCCTGCCGCTCTCCCTCTTCGGGATCCGGACCATGCGGTACGGCTTCGCGATCCAGGGGCTGGTCGGCGTCGCGATGATGGGGTCGATCGTCTACGTGATGATCTACCTCCAGGTCGTCCGCGGGATCGCCGCGACCTCGGCCGGTCTCTTCCTGGTCCCGATGGCCATCGGCATGACCGTCGTCGGCCTCGTCTCGGGGCGCCTGGTCGCGGCCGGCTGGTCGCAGAAGACCTTCGTCATCAGCGGCACGGTCTTCGCCTCGGCAGCCCTCGCCCTGCTCACCACGCTCGACACGGACACCGGCCTGTGGACGCTGCGCGGCGCGATGCTGCTCATGGGCGTCGGCTTCGGCCAGCTCATCGGCCAGCTGATCGAGCTCGTCCAGGACACGGCCCCGCCGAGCCGGCTGGGCGTCGCCACCACCGGGGTCCGCTTCTTCCAGACCCTCGGCACCGCGCTCGGTGCCTCCCTCTTCGGAGCCGTACTCAGCAGGGTCTACGCCGCCAAGGGCCCCGGCGGCAGCACCAGCGACATCGCCCGGCTCACCGGCACGGCCCGCGTTCACGCCCTGGACGCCTTCGCCTCCTCGGCCGACGTGGTCTTCGCCTGCGCCACCGGCGCGATGGTCCTCGCCCTGATCCTGGCGACTCGGCTCCCGGGCACCCGTACGAGGGCCTGACCCTTCCCCGTACGAGCAAGGACCGAACCTCCCGCACGAGCCCTGCGCTTCCCCGTACACGGAACGCGAAAACCCCCGACCGGGCGAATCGGTCGGGGGTTTCGGCGTGAGCCGTCCGGCAACTACGCGAGCAGCGCCGGGATCGTCCCCTCGTGCGCCGTGCGCAGCTCGCTCAGCGGGATGCTGAACTCGCCCTGGACGTCGATCGTGTCGCCGTCCACGACACCGATGCGGGTCACGGGCAGACCGCGCGCCCCGCACATGTCGTTGAACCGCAGCTCCTCGCTGCGCGGCACCGAGACGACCGCGCGGCCCGCGGACTCGGAGAACAGCAGCGTGAACGCGTCGAGACCGTCCGGCACGACCAGCCGGGCGCCCTTCCCGCCGCGCAGGCAGGACTCGGTGACCGCCTGGATCAGACCGCCGTCGGACAGGTCGTGCGCCGCGTCGACCATGCCGTCGCGGGAGGCGGAGATCAGGATCTCGGCGAGCAGCTTCTCGCGGCCGAGGTCCACCTTGGGCGGCATGCCGCCGAGGTGGTTGTGGACGACCTCGGACCAGGCCGAGCCGCCGAACTCCTCGCGGGTGTCGCCCAGCAGGTAGAGGAGCTGGCCCTCTTCCGCGAAGGCGACCGGCGTGCGCCGCGTGACGTCGTCGATCACACCGAGCACGGCCACGACCGGCGTCGGGTGGATCGCCGTCTCACCGGTCTGGTTGTACAGCGAGACGTTGCCGCCGGTAACCGGCGTGCCCAGCTCCAGGCAGCCGTCCGCGAGACCGCGGGTGGCCTCGGCGAACTGCCACATGACATCCGGGTCCTCGGGCGAACCGAAGTTCAGGCAGTCCGAGATCGCGAGCGGCTTGGCACCGGACGCGGCGACGTTGCGGTACGACTCGGCCAGCGCCAGCTGCGCGCCGGTGTACGGGTCGAGCTTCGCGTACCGGCCGTTGCCGTCGGTCGCCATGGCCACGCCGAGGTTGGACTCCTCGTCGATGCGGACCATGCCGGCGTCCTCGGGCATCGCGAGGACGGTGTTGCCCTGCACGAAGCGGTCGTACTGGTCGGTGATCCAGGACTTCGACGCCTGGTTCGGCGACGAGACCAGCTTGAGGACCTGCTCGCGCAGCTCGGCACCGTTCGCCGGGCGGGCCAGCTTGCCGGCGTCGTCAGCCTGGAGCGCGTCCTGCCAGGACGGGCGGGCGAACGGGCGGTGGTAGGTCGGGCCCTCGTGGGCGACGGACCGCGGCGGAACGTCCACGATCTGCTCGCCGTGCCAGAAGATCTCCAGCTGCGAACCCTCGGTCACCTCACCGATGACGGTGGCGATGACGTCCCACTTCTCACAGATCTCCAGGAAGCGGTCGACGTGCTGCGGCTCGACGATCGCGCACATGCGCTCCTGCGACTCGCTCATGAGGATTTCCTCGGGCGAGAGGGAGGAGTCGCGCAGCGGCACGGTGTCCAGCTCGACGCGCATGCCGCCGGAGCCCGCGGAGGCCAGCTCGGACGTGGCGCAGGAGAGCCCGGCGCCGCCGAGGTCCTGGATGCCCGCGACGAGCTTCTCCTTGAAGATCTCCAGGGTGCACTCGATGAGGAGCTTCTCCTGGAACGGGTCGCCGACCTGGACGGCGGGGCGCTTGGCCGGGCCGGTCGACTCGAAGGTCTCCGAGGCCAGCACGGAGACACCGCCGATGCCGTCGCCGCCGGTGCGGGCGCCGTACAGGATGACCTTGTTGCCGGGGCCCGAGGCCTGCGCGAGGTGGATGTCCTCGTGCTTCATCACACCGATGCAGCCGGCGTTGACGAGCGGGTTTCCCTGGTAGCAGGCGTCGAAAACGACCTCACCGCCGATGTTCGGCAGACCGAGGCAGTTGCCGTACCCGCCGATGCCCGCGACGACACCCGGCAGGACGCGCTTGGTGTCCGGGTGGTCGGCCGCGCCGAAGCGCAGCGGGTCGACGACGGCGACCGGGCGGGCGCCCATGGCGAGGATGTCGCGGACGATGCCGCCGACGCCGGTGGCCGCGCCCTGGTAGGGCTCGATGTACGAGGGGTGGTTGTGCGACTCGACCTTGAAGGTGACCGCGTACCCCTGGCCGACGTCGACCACACCGGCGTTCTCCCCGATGCCGACGAGCATCGCGTCGTTCTCGGGGACCTTCTCGCCGAACTGCTTGAGGTGGACCTTGCTGCTCTTGTACGAGCAGTGCTCGGACCACATCACGGAGTACATGGCGAGCTCGGCGCCGGTGGGACGGCGGCCCAGGATCTCGCGGATGCGGGCGTACTCGTCCTCCTTGAGGCCGAGTTCCTTCCAGGGCTGCTCGGTCTCCGGGGTTTCGGCCGCGTGCTTGACCGTGTCCAGGCTCATGCGTTGACCAGCTTCTTGATGATCGAGGTGAAGAAACCGAGACCGTCGGTGCGACCGGTGCCGATCAGCGGCTCCACGGCGTGCTCCGGGTGCGGCATCAGGCCGACGACGTTGCCTGCGGCGTTGGTGATGCCGGCGATGTCGCGCAGCGAGCCGTTGGGGTTGCCGCCCAGGTACCGGAAGGCGACCCGGCCCTCGGCCTCCAGCTCGTCGAGCGTGTGCTCGTCGGCGGTGTAGCGGCCGTCCATGTTCTTGAGCGGTACGGAGATCTCCTGGCCCGCGGAGTAGTCCGAGGTCCAGGCGGTCTCCGCGTTCTCGACGCGCAGGGTCTGGTCGCGGCAGATGAAGTGCAGGTGGTTGTTGCGCAGCATCGCGCCGGGCAGCAGGTGCGCCTCGGTCAGGATCTGAAAGCCGTTGCAGATGCCGAGGACCGGCATGCCCGCCTTCGCCTGCTCGATCACCGTCTCCATGACCGGCGAGAACCGGGAGATGGCACCGGCGCGCAGATAGTCGCCGTACGAGAAACCGCCCGCGAGGACGACCGCGTCGACCTGGTGCAGGTCCTTGTCGCGGTGCCACAGCGATACGGGTTCGGCACCCGCGACGCGTACGGCCCGGAGGGCGTCCTGATCGTCGAGGGTGCCCGGAAAGGTGACGACTCCGATACGAGCGGTCACTTCGACTCCTCGGCGTTCTCCACCTTGACGGTGAAGTCCTCGATCACGGTGTTGGCGAGGAACGTCTCCGCCATCTCGTGAATACGGGCGAGGGCGGCGTCGTCGACCGGCCCCTCGACCTCCAGCTCGAAACGCTTTCCCTGACGTACGTCCGCGATTCCCTCGTAGCCGAGACGGGGCAGTGCGCGCTGCACCGCCTGTCCCTGCGGGTCGAGGATCTCGGGCTTGAGCATGACGTCGACTACGACGCGTGCCACTGGCACTCCCGGTGTGGTGGTGTGGTGCGGCTGTTTCTCCGGAGGGGGTACCCCGGACCCCCGCGGGTCCACTCAGCGTACCTGGCCGGAAATTCTACGCGGGTAGATATCAAACGGGATAGATCACGCCCAGATTTCGGCCGATCACCGGACGGCAGAAAAGCCGCGAAACAAATGCCTATGAGCCGCGCACTTAGCAGGCGGACACGCGCAGGTAATTGGACGGTCTTCACAATGCGGCACCACTCGCTGTACAAATGATTACCGGGGAATGCAGCATTGCCCCGGAGCACCGACAGCAGTCGGCCCGCATCCGCGCTCACAGCCGGAAGGCCGGCATCGACGCATGTCAGACGCGTCGATGCCGTAGGAAAGGACCGATATCCGTGGCGCAGCGCGTAGTGGTCACACTCTCCGACGACATCGACGGGGGATCAGCGGCGGAAACGGTCACCTTCGCCCTGGACGGGAAGTCGTACGAGATCGACCTCAATCCGTCCAACGCAAAGAAACTGCGCAACGCCCTGGCCCCGTACATGGCGGCCGGCCGTAAGCAGACAAATACCGGCAAGGGCGGCAAGACCCCCGTTCCGTACCGGCACACCTCGCTCGCGCCCGACCCCGCGGCGGTGCGCGCCTGGGCGCGCTCGCACCGGATGGACGTGCCGGCCCGGGGCCGGATCCCCAAGAGCGTCTACGAGGCGTTCCAGGAAGCGAGTTGACCCGGCGAAAGGTGCCGCGGAGGACCTGCGGGGGAGCCGACTTGCGCTACACCCCCGCAGGTCGGCTAGAGTCTGGAGCACGCCGAGGGGCAAGGCCGAAAAGGCCGAACCCCACGCAGCGTGCGGGTGTAGTTCAGTAGTAGAACATCCCCCTTCCAGGGGGAAGGCGCAGTGTGCAATTCCTGTCACCCGCTCCGCACGACTCCTGCAGGACCACTCCGGTGGATCAGGTAGAGTAGTGATCGCTCCACCGGTGAAAGCCGAGTGGCTGCAATGCGGACGTAGCTCAGTTGGTAGAGCGCAACCTTGCCAAGGTTGAGGTCGCCAGTTCGAACCTGGTCGTCCGCTCAGAAAATGAAGGCCCCGGTCGATTTCGACCGGGGCCTTCGTCGTGTCTCGGGTCCTCATGTGTCTTCCCCACTCCTCGGGCACCACCCATGACGTTTGTCATGGGTGGTGGTGACAGCCCGCACTGCCCCCGGCCTTCCGAGGCCGGAAACCTGGAGACATGACCAGCGACGACAAGTCCCGTGAGTACGTGATCCAGACGGAGGACGTCCGGCGCAGCTACGCCGGCGGCTTCGAGGCCGTGTCCGGCGCCTCCTTCGCCGTGGCGCGCGGCGAACTGTTCGCCCTGCTCGGTACGAACGGCGCCGGCAAGACCTCCACCGTCGAGCTCCTGGAGGGCCTGGCCCGCCCCGACGGCGGCACGGTACGGGTCCTGGGCCACGACCCGTACGCCGAGCGCACCCGGGTCCGCCCCCGGATAGGCGTGATGCTCCAGGAGGGCGGCTTCCCGTCCGAGTTGTCGGTCACCGAGACGGTACGGATGTGGGCGGGCTGCACCAGTGGCGCCCGGCCGACCGGGGAGGCCCTGGAGCTCGTGGGGCTGGGCCACCGCGCCCGCGTCCGGGTCAAGCAGCTCTCGGGCGGTGAGCGGCGGCGGCTGGACCTGGCGCTGGCCCTGCTCGGCCGGCCCGAGGTCCTCTTCCTCGACGAGCCGACCACGGGGCTCGACGCCGAGGGCCGGCGCGACACCTGGGCGTTGGTGCGCCGCCTCCAGGAGGACGGCACCACCGTGCTGCTCACCACGCACTACCTGGAGGAGGCCGAGGCGCTCGCGGACCGGCTGGCGATCATGCACCGCGGCCGGATCGTCACCGCGGGCACCACGGCCGAGGTGACGGCCGCCCGCCCCGCCCGCATCCGCTTCGAGCTGCCCGACGGGGTCCCCGCGGCGCGGCTCCCCCTGGAGCTCCGCGCCGCCGCCGACGGCCCGCGGATCGAGATACGTACGCACCGGCTCCAGGACTCCCTGACCGAACTGCTCCGCTGGGCCGCGGAGTCGGACGTCGCACTGCGGGCGCTCGACGCCCGCTCGGCCTCGCTCGAAGAGGCCTTCCTCGACATCGCGAAGTCCGCCGCCGAAACCGAAGAGGTGTCTGCCGCATGACCACCACTACCACCACCGCGCCCAGCACCCCGCGCACGACGCCCCTGACCCGGCTGACGGCCCTCGGGCGGGCGGAGCTGACGCTGCTCGTCCGGAACCGGACGGCGGTCTTCGTCGCGCTGCTCATGCCGGCGGCCATGATCATGGCCATGAAGTCGACCTTCGAGAAGATCGACCTCAAGAGCACCGGCCTCACCGTCGCCGGCGCGGCGCTCATCGGCGGCATCGGAACGGTGCTCGTCCAGGCCGTCTACATGAACATGGTCGCCGCCTACGTCGCCCGGCGCGAGGAGCTGGTCCTGAAGCGGCTGCGTACCGGTGAGGTCACCGACGGTGAGATACTCGCCGGGACCGCCCTCCCGGCCGGCGCCCTCGCCCTGGCGCAGAGCGCGGTGATCATCGTCACAGGCACGGCATTCTTCGGCCTCGACGCACCCGAGCGCCCGGAACTGCTCGTGGCCGGGTTGCTGTTGGGCGTGGTGCTGCTGACGGTCCTCGCCGCGATCACCTCGGTGATCACCCGCACCGTGCAGACGGCCCAGCTGACGACCCTGCCGCTGTTCCTCGTCTCGATGATGGGCTCGGGGCTCTTCGTCCCGCTGGAGATATTCCCCGACCGCCTCGCGACGGTCTGCGAACTCCTGCCGCTGACCGGGGTGATGACGCTGATACGGGCCGGCTGGCTCGGTACCTCCGACGGAACGGACCTGCTCGGCGCCGCGCTGACCGGGCTGGTCTGGACGGCCGCCGCCGTGTTTGCTGTGCAGCGGTGGTTCCGCTGGGATCCGCGACGCTGAAGAGGGGGAGACACCGTGATGCGCGTACGGAGTTGGCGCCGCAGCTGGCAGGAGCGCAGCAAGATGGAGCGGATCGACCTGTACTCGCGGTTCACCAATTCCTGCGTCCCCTGGCTCTTCGCCCTCTGCTGGCAAGCGGCACCCTTCCAGTCGGACATCCGCCACGCGCCGGTCCCGCTGACGCTCGGGGTGGCGCTGCTCCTGGTCAGCCTGGTGCAGTGCCTCCTGAGCAACCGCAACGTTTCCGCGTCGTACGAGCACTACCTGACCGGCTCCGTCTTCCCTCAGCGGCGTCTGCTGGCCCCTGTCACGCTCCTGGTCGTGGCCGTCGGGCTGCTGGCGGCGCTGGTGGCCGTGGACGGCGTCCATGGCGCGGGGCTGCTGCTCATGACGCTGAACGCGCCGATGGCCCTCGTGATCACGCGGGTGCTGCTGGTCCCGGTCCGCCGCTTCCTGATCGAGTCGCTCTGCCTCACCGCCCTGATCACGAGTGCCCTGGCTGCGGCCGGCGTACGGGGCGGCACCTTGGCCGGAGTGGTGGCCTGCAGCCTCTTCGGCTGTGTGCTGGTCCTGATCTCGGTCCGGCCCAGCGTCTGGAGCATGAGCGTGATGTGGCAGGCGGAGCAGGCCCGGGACATACAGGCCAGACTCGCCGTGGCCGAGGAGCGGCTGCGCTTCGGGCGGGACATGCACGACGTGCTGGGCCGCAACCTCGCGGTGATCGCGCTCAAGAGCGAACTGGCGGTGGAGCTCGCGCAGCGCGGCCGGCCGGAGGCGGTGGACCAGATGGTCGAGGTGCAGCGGATAGCGCGGGCCTCGCAGCAGGAGGTGCGCGACGTGGTGCGCGGCTACCGGGAGGCCGACCTGAGCACGGAACTGGCCGGGGCGCGGGGCGTGCTGAGCGCGGCCGGCATCGATTGCGCGGTGACCGGGGACAGCGGTGAGCACCTGCCCGCGCCCGTGCAGTCGGCGCTCGGCTGGGTCGTCCGCGAGGCCGCGACCAACGTGCTGCGGCACGGCGATCCCCGGCACTGCGCGATCCGGGTGCGCGTCACCGCGGACGCCGTGACGCTCCAGGTGGAGAACGACGGGGCGACGGCCGCGACCGCTGGGGCGACCGCGTCCGACGGGCCGGGCTCCGGGCTGGCCGGCCTCCGGGAGCGGCTCGGCGCGCTCGACGGCTCGCTGGAGGCGGGGCCCGCGAAGGGCGGCGGCCTGTTCCGGCTGACGGCGACGATCCCGCTGGGCGACCGCGACTGGCCGAAGGCGGAATCCGGTCGCCCAGGCCGCCCCGGCGCGAACGGCCCGCTCAGGGCGGCCGGCCCACTCGGCGCGAACGGCCCGCTCAGGGCTTCCGGCGCGGGCGGGGCGCTCGGCGCCGAAGGACTGCGTCCCGGGACCGTGGTGGCTCCCGGTGTGATGGTGGGGCCGGGGCCCGGCCTGGTGGAGGGACGACGATGACCGCGGTACGGGTGCTGCTCGCCGACGACGAGCATCTGATCCGGGGCGCGCTCGCCGCCCTCCTCGCGCTGGAGGAGGACCTGGTGGTGGTCGCGGAGGCGGCGACGGGGCCGGAGGCGCTCGCCATGGCCCGGGCGCACCGCCCCGATGTCGCGGTGCTGGACCTGGAGATGCCGGGGGCCGACGGTGTGAGCGTAGCCACATCGCTGCGGGCCGAACTCCCGGACTGCCGGACGATGATCGTGACGAGCCACGGCCGGCCCGGCCACCTCAAGCGGGCCCTGGCGGCGGGCGTGCGGGGCTTCGTGCCCAAGACCGTCAGCGCCCGTCAGCTCGCCGGCATCATCCGTACCGTCCAGGCCGGAAACCGTTATGTGGACCCGGAGTTGGCGGCGGACGCGATCGCCGCCGGGGACTCGCCGCTGACCGCGCGCGAGACCGAGGTGCTGGAGCTGGCGGCCGACGGCGCACCGGTCTCGGAAATCGCCGACCGGGCCTCGCTGTCGCAGGGCACCGTGCGGAACTACCTCTCGGCGGCGGCCTCGAAGCTCGGGGCGGAGAATCGTCACTCGGCAGTGCGTCTCGCACGCGAGCGGGGTTGGGTATAGTAGGTCTCGCGCTTCGGCGCTTGCGGACGTAGCTCAGTTGGTAGAGCGCAACCTTGCCAAGGTTGAGGTCGCCAGTTCGAACCTGGTCGTCCGCTCCGCACGAAGAAGCCCCCGGTCTTTCGGCCGGGGGCTTCTTCATGTGCGCGTGGCTGTGTGCGGTGACCGCGGGGTGTCCCGCCGGTCATGGCCGGCGGGACACCCCGCTGCTACCAGGACGTGCCGGTGAGGAGTTCGTACGCCTCGATGTACTTGGCGCGGGTGGCGTCCACGATCTCCTGGGGCAGCGCCGGCGGCGGCTGCTCGCTCCTGCGGTCCCAGCCGGAGGCCGGGGACGTCAGCCAGTCGCGGACGAACTGCTTGTCGTAGGACGGCTGGGCGTGGCCCGGCTCCCAGGTCTCGGCCGGCCAGAAGCGGGAGGAGTCCGGGGTCAGCACCTCGTCGGCGATGATCAGTTCTTCGCCGCCGTCGGCGGTGGGCGCGAAGCCGAACTCGAACTTGGTGTCCGCGAGGATGATCCCGCGCTCGCGGGCGATGTCGCGGGCCCGTCCGTAGACGTCGAGCGTGGTGCGGCGCAGCGCGGCGGCTGTCTCCGTGCCGACCTGGCGGGCCACCTCCTCGTAGCTCACGTTCTCGTCGTGGTCGCCGACGGCGGCCTTGGTGGCGGGGGTGAAGATCGCGCCCGGCAGCTCGGAGCCGTCGACGAGGCCGTCGGGGAGCCCGATGCCGCAGACGGTCCGCGAGGCGTCGTACTCGACGAGGCCGGAGCCCGCCAGGTAGCCGCGGGCGACGCACTCGACCGGGACCATCCGCAGCGACTTGCAGATCATCGTGCGGCCCTCCCAGTCGGCGGGGGCCCCGGCGGGCACCTCGGTCGACAGGACGTGGTTCGGCACGAGGTCGGAGAGCTGGTCGAACCACCACATCGAGAGGCGGGTCAGGACGCGGCCCTTGTCCGGGATCTCGGTCGGCAGCACCCAGTCGTACGCGGACAGCCGGTCGCTGGCGACCATGACGAGGTCACCGGCCTCGTTCCGGTACAGGTCGCGGACCTTGCCGGTGTGCAGGTGGGTGAGCCCCGGCACCTGCACCGGCTCGGGCTTTTCTACGAATCCGGACACGCTGCCTCCGCGTACGTTGTTCCAAGAACCGTTCCGATTGTCCCGTATCCGGGAACGGCCGGCTGCGGAGGGGTGCCGACCGGGTGGCCCGTGGGCGCCCGTGGTTCAGGCGCGCTTGCAGATCCGGTCGAGGAGGTTGGCGGTGGCCTTCTGGATGCGGGGGTCCACATGGCCGGGGCGGTCCAGGGCCGGCGACCAGGCGAAGGTGCCCGAGGCGAAGACGAGCGCTCCGGACGGGGCCCGGTACAGCGAGGTCTCCTGGTGCCGCATCACGCCTTCGCCGTCCTGGTACGGGGAGTGGGCGAGGAGGATGCGGTTGTCGTGTTCGGGCAGCGTGGTGCGCGGGAAGTAGCGGTCGGCCTCGCCCGCCACCAGGCCCTCGATCTCGTCCCCCTCGACGGCGCCCGTCGCGTCCCACAGCCAGTGCTCCGCGTTCCGCACGACCAGGGGGTGGGGCTCGGGGACCCGGCCCGCGTACTGGATGCCCAGCAGCTGCTGCTCCGGGCGGTCGATCTCGCGCCAGAGAGCGGGCCTGCCGGGGCCTCGGCGCTTGCGGCAGGTGAGCAGCCGGTCCGGCACCCCGGACGCCGAGGGCCCGAGGCTGACCTGCCAGTACATGGTGTTGGCGGAGAGGTAGACCAGCGAGGTGCCGTGGTCGCGGGCGCGCTCGGCGGTGCGGCGCATGGGCACCGACCAGTACTCGTCGTGGCCGGGGAAGACCAGGCCCCGGTAGCGCGCGGGGTCGACCCGGCCGGCGTGCAGGTCGCGGGTGTCCGCGTAGGCGAGGTCGTAGCCGTAGCGCTCGGCCCAGCGGATGAAGTCGTACGCGTGCCCCACGTGCAGCGGGAGGCCCGCACCCGCGTAGGGGCGGTCGAAGGAGACCGTGACCGCCGCGTCCTCCTCGCCGAGCAGCCTGCCCTCCTCGTCCCAGGCGTGGTAGAGGCTGGCGCCGGTCCGGCCGTCCTCCGGGTAGAGGTTGTACGCCTGCCAGGTCACGTCCGGGAGTACGAGCAGCAGATCGGCCGGGTGGTCGTCGCGGACGGTGAACGGGATGTGGGAGCGGTAGCCGTCGAGCGTGGTGAGCACGGCGACGTACGCGCCGATCGACCAGTAGGACGGGATCTGCAGCCGCCAGGACAGCCACCAGTGGTGGCAGGAGACCGTGCGGTCGGCGGTGAGGGGGGCCGGCTGGACGATGCCGGACAGCCGGGGGCTCGTGGTGATCTTGGAGGCGCCATCGCCGCCGTAGTGGCCGATCCGGTACACGTCCACGGAGAACTGCTGGGGCGGGTCCACCGTGATGTGGAAGTCGATCGCCTCACCGGGGGCGGCGGCGCCCGTGGAGGTGAAGCCCTTGATCTGCCGGCGCACGTCGTCCGCGGTGCGCGTGCCGCCGTCGGTGGAGGCGCGGGACAGAGTGGGGTCCGCGTACCAGGGCACGACCTGGCCGGTGTCGTCGAAGTAGTTCTCGCTGCCGCGCAGCCAGGGCAGCGGCCCCTGGCCGAAAGGGTCGGTCACGGCATGCGCCAGGGCACCCGATTCCCACCGACGGATCTGTTCCGCCCCCATCTCGCTCCCCCTCCCTCAGGCCCCCGGATCAACAGTGGCGCGCCGACAGTCAGCGCCATTCCCCAGCACATCACATAACGCACGCACTCCGTCACCGTTCGTCGTGAATTGACGTGAACGGAACCTGGTGCTCCGGTTATGCGGTTGTTCTCGGCCATCCCGTCCGCCGCATCTTTCCGTCGGCGGGGCCTGTTTCAGACGAGGCGGACGGGCTTGTCGGTGCGCACGCCGACCGAGGCGAGCCAGGAGCGCAGCGGCCCCGCGTCGCCGTCCTCGATGAGGCTGAGGACCGGGCTGCCGAGGTCCGCGCGGCGCTCGCCGTCGACCAGCAGCGCGGGCCCGTCGAGCCAGTCGAGGCCGGGCGCCGCACCCGCCGTGTCCACGGCCGCGCAGCAGACCATCGCCGCGACGTGGTCGGCGAGCAGTTCGGTCCCCGTACGGGGCGGCTGGAGCGGGAAGAGGGGGAGCGGGTCGGGGCCCCACAGGGCGAGGAGGTCGTCGCCGGGGGCGGGGGCAGCCGCTCCCGTGGCGCCCGTGCCCTGCGCCTCGGCCTCCTCGCGGGCCACGGCCGCGCTGATGCCGGCCGCCAGCTCGTCGCCGCCGCCCTCCCCCGCCTCCAGGTGCTCGACGACGCGGGCCAGGGTGGGCACCCCGCCGACGGCAGCGGCGGGCGGAACCCCCATGGTGTCGAGGACGCGGTGCAGCCGGGCCGCCTCCGAACGCCACTTCCGGTCGACCACCTCGTCCGGATACTGCTGCCAGTCCACCGGGGCCCAGTCCGGCCCCGTCTCGGCGGGCCCGCCGTGGAAGAGCCGCGCCGCCAGCAGGGACGCCGCCTCGTCGGCCGCTCCCGGCTCCTCCAGAAGGTCGCAGGCCGGCCGCTCCCCCAGCCGGGAGGCATACCCCTCGGCCAGTCGGTCGCGGCGGGACAGCTCGGTGAGCGCGGAGACCACGCCCGCGTCCAGCTGCGAGGGCCAGCGGCCCATCCGCCAGGCGGGCAGCGCGACCCGGGTGAGCAGCCGGTCCCAGCCGGCGTAGGCGAGGCCGACCTGCTCCTGGGCGACGATCCGCAGCCCGTAGTCCACCGCCTGGGCGCGCGTCGACGCGGCGGCGGCGACCCCCCGCTCCATCTCGGCGGCATGCCCGCGACAGCTGCGCAGCAGTATCCGGGCGATCCGGCCGACGAAGGCACGCGGCAGCCGCAGCGCCCTGCGCACCGGCCCCTTGGCGGGCGCGGAGCCGTCGGCGACGGCCCCGTCGAGACCCCGGACGAAGCGCCGGGCGGCGGCTATGTCGGGCTGGGCGGAGGCGCTGGTGCCCGCGACGACCGGGGCGAGCAGGGCGCGCAGCTCGGCGACCCGCATCCACCACAGGAACGGGGAACCGATGACCAGCACGGGGGCCTCCCCGGTCCGGCGGGCGGGGCCGCCGGACACCGGGTGGGCACGGTCCTCCAACCAGCTGTCGCAGTCGGGCGTGAGCGCTATGGCCGAGGGCGCAGGCACCTCCAGCCGGTCCGCCAGCTCCCGGACCAGGCGGTAGAGGTCGGGGGCCGCCGCCTCGCTGAGCGGGACGGTCGGGCTGACCGCGGGCTTCGCCCGCGCCACCGCGATCGCGACGGCCGCCGCGATCAGCAGGACCACGACCGCGCAGGCGGCCACCGCCCAGCGCGCCGCGTCCCAGCCGCCGCCGTCGGCGAAGCCCTGCGCGCCCGCGGCGAACAGCACCACGGCCAGCGCGGCGGGCAGCAGCGCGACCGCCGTCGCCCTGCCGCGGATGCGCAGCAGGACGAGCGCCCGGGTCCGCGCGGCGCGCGCACCCGGCTCCTCACCCGTACCGGTACCGGACACGGCTGGACCTCACCCCCTCTGCCCCCACGGCGGTGTTGCTCACTCCCCCACTGTGGCACCCGCCACCGACATCGCAATGCCGGTGGGCCAAGTGCCGGAACGCTTGCGCCGCACCCTAGTTGGGGGTGCGGCGGGCGTCATCCGGATGGCTCAGCAGTCACTCGATGGAATGGCTTTGGGCAAAGGTGTTGAGGGCCGGGGGGTCGGCGGGGTACGTGTTCGCCCCGCCGAGTGCGCCGGCTCAGGCCCGCGCGGCCGCCGCGTCCTGGGCGGCCTTCTTCGCGATGTCCGTACGGAGCTGGGAGCCCTCCAGCCGGATCCTGGCCGCCGCCGCGTAGGCGCGCTCACGGGCGCCCGCGAGGTCTTCGGCCGTCGCCGTCACGGAGAGCACCCGGCCGCCCGCGCTGACGACCGCGTCGCCCTCGCGCCGGGTGCCGGCGTGCAGCACGTACGCGTGGGGGGCGTCCTGCGCCGCGACCTCGTCGAGCCCCTCGATCGGGTCGCCCGTGCGCGGGGTGCCCGGGTAGTTGTGCGAGGCGATGACCACCGTGACGGCGGCGTCGTCGCGCCACTTCAGCGGCGGCAGCTGGTCCAGGGTGCCGTCGGCGGACCCGAGCAGCACACCGGCCAGCGGCGTCCGCAGGCGCGCCAGGACCACCTGGGTCTCCGGGTCGCCGAACCGGGCGTTGAACTCGATGACCCGTACCCCTCGCGAGGTGATCGCGAGGCCCGCGTACAGCAGACCCGAGAACGGGGTGCCGCGCCGGCGCAGCTCGTCGACGGTCGGCTGGAGCACCGACTGCATGACCTCGTCGACCAGCTTGGGGTCGGCCCACGGCAGCGGGGAGTACGCGCCCATGCCGCCGGTGTTCGGGCCCTCGTCGCCGTCGAGGGCGCGCTTGAAGTCCTGGGCGGGCTGGAGCGGCAGCACGGTGGTGCCGTCGGTGATCGCGAAGAGGCTCACCTCGGGGCCGTCGAGGAACTCCTCGATGACCACCCGGTCGCAGGCCAGCGCGTGCGCCCGGGCCACCTCAACGTCGTCGGTGACGACGACGCCCTTGCCGGCGGCCAGGCCGTCGTCCTTGACCACGTACGGGGCGCCGAACGCGTCGAGCGCGGTGTCGATCTCGGCGGGCGTCGTGCACACGTAGCTGCGGGCGGTCGGTACGCCCGCCCCGGCCATGACGTCCTTGGCGAACGCCTTCGAGCCCTCCAGCTGCGCGGCCGCGCCGGACGGACCGAAGCACGGGATGCCCGCGGCGCGCACCGAGTCGGCGACACCGGCGACGAGCGGCGCCTCCGGGCCGACGACCACCAGCCCGGCGCCCAGCTCGGCGGCGAGGCGCGCGACGGCGACGCCGTCGAGGGCGTCGACCGGGTGCAGTTCGGCCACCTCTGCGATGCCGGCGTTGCCGGGAGCGCAGTACAGATCGGTGACGTCGGGGTCGAGGGACAGAGAGCGGCACAGGGCGTGTTCGCGGGCGCCGCCGCCGATGACGAGGACCTTCACGGGGTGCAGCCTAGCCGCCGGGGCGCGGTGGCCTTGCCGGGCGCCGGTCCGTGGACAGGTGCGGACCGACGCGCGGGCGCGCCTACTCGTTCGTGAACTCCTCGACCACCGTGGCGCCCAGCTCGCGGACGATCAGCTCGTGGCCGGAGAGCGCGGAGTCGACGAGGTCCGGGTCGTCGGCCTCCGGGATGTCGTCCTCGGGCGAGACCGGCATGGGCGGCTCGGGGGCCGCCTGCGAGGCGGGCGGGGGCCCGGCCGGGGAGCCGCCGCCGCTCGGCTGCTGCGGGGCGGGGGCCGGTGCGGGGGCGGCGGGGGGCGGCTCGTACGCCTGCGGCGCGGGGGCCGCGGGGCGCTGCGGGGCGGGCGGCGGGGTGTACGGCCGCTGGCCACCGCCCGTCGGCGGCTGCGGGGGCTGTCCGGCGCCGCCCGACGGGTCGACGATCGCCTCGATCTTCCACTGGGCGTTGAACTGCTCGGCCAGCGCCTGCCTCAGCACGTCCTCGCTGCCGCTGCTCGTGAAGTTGTCCCGCGCACCGGCGTTGAGGAAGCCGATCTGCAGGGTGCTGCCGTCGAACCCGGTCACCTGGGCGTTCTGGCTGAGAAGGATCCACGTGAAACGTCGGCGGTTCTTCACCGCCTCCAGGATGTCGGGCCACATGTTGCGCACCTGGCCGGCACCCTGCGCCATGCCCGGAGCAGGGGCGGAGGCGGGCGCGGGGGCGCCCTGCGGGGCGGGGGCCGGCGGCGCCGCGGGGGCCTGGGCCGGTGCCGGTCCACGGCCGGGCGCGGCAGCGGTGGGCCAGCCACCGGGCCGGCGGCCCTGGTCGGGGGCGGACGGCGCGGGGGCGGACAGCGCGGGGGCGGACGGCGCGGACGGTGCGGCGGCGGGCCAGGCCCCCGGCCGCTGCTGCCCGGCGGCCGACGCCTCGGCGGGGGGCGGTGCCTGTACGGGTGCGGCCGTGGCGGGGGCCTGCGGGGCGACCGGGGCGGGGGCCTGCGGCGCGGGTGCGTCCCCCCGGGCCGCGGCGCGGGCGGCGGCGGGCGCGGCGTCCGGCTGCGGGGCGGGGGGCGCCGGGGCGTGGGCGAGGGCCTCGGGGCCGGGGACGTACCCCATGGCGGGGCCGGGGCCGGTGGTCTGGAAGGAGGCGCCGCGCTCCAGCCGGTCCAGCCGGGCCTGGAGGGAGCGCTCGTCGTCGAAGGCGGCGGGGAGCAGGACCCGGGCGCAGATCAGCTCGACCTGGAGGCGCGGCGAGGTCGCCCCGCGCATCTCCGTAAGCCCTTGGTTGACCAGGTCGGCGGCGCGGCTCAGCTCTGCGGCCCCGAACACGGACGCCTGGGCCTGCATCCGCTCGACGACGTCGGCGGGGGCGTCGATCAGCCCCTTCTCCCCGGCGTCCGGCACGGCGGCGAGGATCACCAGGTCACGGAGCCGCTCCAGCATGTCGGCGACGAAGCGGCGCGGGTCGTTGCCGCCCTCGATGACCCGGTCCACGACCTCGAAGGCCGCCGCCCCGTCGCCCGCCGCGAACGCGTCCACGATCGAGTCGAGCAGCGAGCCGTCCGTATAGCCGAGCAGTGCCGTCGCCATGGCGTACGTCACACCCTCGTCGCCCGCGCCGGCGAGCAGCTGGTCCATGACGGACATCGAGTCACGCACGGAACCGGCACCGGCCCGTACGACGAGCGGCAGGACGCCGTCGTCCACGTGGCTCTTCTCCCGCCCGCACACCTCGGCGAGGTAGTCGCGCAGGGTCCCGGGCGGGACGAGCCGGAACGGGTAGTGGTGCGTACGCGACCGAATGGTCCCGATGACCTTCTCGGGCTCCGTGGTCGCGAAGATGAACTTCAGGTGCTCCGGCGGCTCCTCCACCACCTTCAGCAGGGCGTTGAACCCGGCCGACGTCACCATGTGCGCCTCGTCGATGATGTAGATCTTGTAACGACTGGAGGCCGGCCCGAAGAACGCCTTCTCCCGCAGGTCACGGGCGTCGTCCACGCCACCGTGCGAAGCTGCGTCGATCTCGATCACGTCGATCGATCCCGGCCCGTTGCGCGCCAGGTCCCGGCAGGACTGGCACTCCCCGCAGGGCGTGGGCGTGGGCCCCTGCTCGCAGTTCAGACAGCGGGCCAGGATGCGCGCACTCGTCGTCTTGCCGCAGCCGCGCGGGCCGCTGAACAGGTACGCGTGATTGACCCGGTTGTTCCGCAGGGCCTGCTGGAGCGGGTCAGTGACATGCTCCTGACCGATGACCTCGGCGAACGACTCGGGGCGGTAGCGGCGGTACAGCGCAAGGGACGACACACCTACGAGGTTATCGGGGCCGACTGACAACCGGCCCCGCCCGTGACCGGCACCACCCCGCCCCCGGAAACGCAAGGGCCCCCCACGCACCCGCCAGAGCCAACCTACCCTTGCTGCCTTCCGGCCCTGGGGGAGTTCAGTCAGATAGCGCCACGTGAGGGGCTGACGCCCACCTTAACCGATCCCCACCCCCACAAGTCCACCTCCCCCACCTCCCCGAACCCCCTCGGACGCCCTCCCCGGGAACAGGTTCGCGAGCACTCCCCAACGTCTTGTATTGTTTGCCGCGGAGGATTCGCCTAGTGGCCTAGGGCGCACGCTTGGAAAGCGTGTTGGGGGCAACCCCTCACGAGTTCGAATCTCGTATCCTCCGCCATTGCTCTCACCGGGCAATACGTCGAAGGGCCCCGCAGCTTGCTGCGGGGCCCTTCGACGTTACGCGGTCTCACATGTTGGTCAACCGATGTCGAAGTGGCGGGAGACCTCCTCGATCGTGAAGCGGGCCCGCAGCTTGCAGGCGGAGTTCTGGTTCGCGAAGAGGCCCGTCCGCCAGAACGCCCTCTCTCTCGGCACGGATCGTTCCCAGTCGATGGGCACGACCCACTCGCGGCGGTCCCCGGTGTCGCTCTCCGCCGTCGGCCTGCTGTCGGGCCGGTAATCGCCTTGGAGTGGGAGGTCAGGCATCCGCCGACTTTCACCGTCCACGACGAGGACAGCTTCGTCGAAGGGGCGCGGCTCACCGCACACCGTGCCCGCACCCACGTAACCCACCTTGGGGATGTGTGTGAACACTCGCGCTCCCACGGGCAGGGAGCGGATCGTCCGGGAGAACCACTCCCCTCCGCCGGCCGACACGAAGCCGTATTGCCGGGCGTCTTCCCAGCTGCGCCCTCCTGGCTCGTCACCGAACGAGACGTACCAATCCGCGCCGTTCCACAGCTCCTGTTTGGCCCGCCTCGTGGTTCCCGCAGGCGCCGCAGCTGCGTCGGCGTCATCGATCAGCCAGGTGCGGGCCAGGTAGGACCGGCCCTCGTCCTCGAAGTAGCGGAAGAACAGCACGTTGAGGGGAACCTGGTAGCCGGACGCCAGGTAGGTGACGATCCGCTCCGTTGCCGCATCGACCTCGCTCGCGACGACCGTGAGGGTGTGGGTGCTGTTCAGCTCCTCCGGCGGGCTACTGCCGAAGCGCAGCGCGAACGCCTCGTCCAGCTCCTCCCCCAACCTGCGGCTTCGCGCGTAGGCACTGTAGATCTCACGCACCTGCTCATTACTGAGGTCCTGCACCCAGGAGCCGTAGTCGAGCAGCTGGGCGACGACCTCGCGCGGCGTGCGGTCCCGTTTGAGTTCCAGGACGTGCAGTGCGCCCTCGGCATCCATGCCGAGCAGGTCGATGACCTTTCCGTGGTCGGTCTGCACCTGCCGGCCGACAAGAAGCAGCGGCTTCCCCAAGATCTCCGGGTCGGCCTCTATGAGCTCTTCCAGCCGAGCCTCCAACCGCATCGGCCGCGTGGCGACCCGCACCGGCTTGTCGTCCACCCTCCACAACCCGAATTCCAACGGCATCGTGCGCCCCCTCCTTCGATCCGCCATCCGATCGCGTCAGGAGACCTGAACCTCGTGATGCGGATACCCCATCCACTGATCGAGGCAGATCTCGTAATGGGATGTCGTACGTTTACATGCCTTGCCGCTGTTACGCCAGATCGCGCTGAAGTCGGCATCCCGCCGTTCATGCCTGCCAGGCGCGTCGCGGTGCCGTCGTACGGTGGAAGCACGCCACCAATACGCGGAGCCCCTCGATGCGCTGGGCGTAGACGCGACGATCACGCCGTCCATGCTCAACACGAGGCAGAAGGCCCCCAGGCGCATCAAGCCGCCGGGCTGGCTGGGGGACACGGCCGAGCACACCCGCGGGCATCTGCTTGCGAGATCTCTGGGCGGGTGGTGGGGCCCTTCGGCGTTCTCCCGCACGCGGTCGCACATGCCGCAAAGCCCTCACCCGCCCGGACCGCAGCGTCTAGGGTTCGCTCACCGGTCTCATCGCGGAGGGTCATATGTCCGAACCCAGCGCGTCACCCACACCGCCGGACCCCGGGGCTGCCGGAGGGCCGCTGGAGTTATGGGAACAGGTTCTGTCCGCCGCGTCCGATGTGCTCGTCGGCATCGCGGAGAGCCTGAAGGTCGAGCCGGTCCTGCTCGCCGGGTTCGCGACCATGTTCCTCGTCGAGCTGGCGGGAGCCCTGTACGGCGGGACCTTCCTGCTCGTCGCGTCGTTGATGTTCGGCGCGTACGCCCTGTCCCTCGTCGCGCTCTTCGTGTTCCGGCGGTGGGGCAGTCCTCCTACCGCGCGGGCGGCGGGGGACAGCCGGCGGGCGAAGGTCCGGCGGTCCCGCAGGGTGCAGGTGTCCGACTTCGGGGCGTGGCGCGGGGACTCGCGGGTGGATGTGCGCCGCAGCGAGGACGTGGTCATCGGCGGCAGCCCTGCCCGGGACTCCGCGCCCGCGATCCTGCCGGTACCGGAGAGCGAACCGGCCGCCGAGCCCGAGCCGTTCACGCCCCGCAAGCCGTACACCCCCACCCTGGCCCGCACCCGCGACACCGTGCTGAGCGCCGCGCGCGGCGGTGCCCGAGGAACGGGCGTGCGCTTCGAGGTCGTCGCCGACAGCGGCTGCGGCAAGACGCTGTTGCTGGAGGAGATCGCCGCCGGGCTGAAGGAGGACCGCCGTCTGGTCCTGTTCATCACCGCCGGCGCCCCGCAGTACGGCGAGGCCGGGGCCATGGGAGCCGCCGGGCGGGAGATGGCCGAGTACGCGGCCTGCCGGCAGATCATCGACGCGATCGCCACCGACGTGCACCGGGCGTACGTTCCGGAGGGCGGCGAGGAGCCCCTCCTCGATGCCGCGGCCGGGCGCGAGCTGGAGACCTCGGTCCTGGGCACACGCGACGTCTGGCAGCGGGAGTCGCGGTCGGCCGGCACGAACGTCGTCATCGATGTCAGACGCTCCCGCGATGTGAGCGTCGGCGACATCGGCGAGGCGGTCGCGGGTGCGCTCCCCCGTGAACCCGCGCTCTCCCGGCTCGCCGAGATGCAGCAGCAGCTGACGCGGGTCATGGACCGGACGGCCAGGTCCCGGCCGACCGCCCTGCTCGTGGACGACGTGCACGCCGTGGCCGGGACGCCGGTCGAGAACTGGCTGATGGGCGTACTCAGGGGGATGTCCACCGCCGTGGTCGTCCATGCCGGGCGCCCCGCGGACAACGGCGGCGAACGCGCGCCGGCGCCGGGCGCCCAACGGCTCAGGCTGGGCCTGCTGGCCCACGACGAGACCACCGCGTTCGTGAAGGAACGGCTGGTGGAGGCCGGTTGGCAGTCGGCCGGGGCCACCGCCGCCGCCGGCGAGATCGCCGTCCTCACCCGGGGCCACCCGATCGGTGTGGCCACCTGCACCACGATCGTCCGCGACTCGCTACCGGCCGACGCCTCGACGGCCGAGGTCCGCGCGCTGCTCCTGGGCGGAGCGGGGCACTGGGACGACGACGGCGCCTTCGACGCGGTACGCACGTACGTCGACGACTACGCGGCACGCATCACCGGCCGTCCCCTCCCGCTCTTCGACCTCCTCGTGGTCCTGCGCCGGTGCACCGCCCCGATCCTCACCGCGGTACTCGGCGAGACCGAGGGGGTCGATGGGAGACAGGCGTCCCGGCTCTACGACTGGCTGTCGCGCTGCGCCTTCGTCACACCCTTCGACGACGACGAGAACGAGGGCTGGCGGCTGCACGACTATCTGCGGGAGAACCTCGACCTGCGGTTCCGGCGCACCCGGCCGACACAACACGCCGCCCTGCACGCCTCGGTGGAGCGCTACTACCGGACCAGGCTGAACTTCGACGAGGAGCGCGAGGAGCAGCCGATCGGCGCGGTCGGCGCGCGCTACGAGGACGCGGACTGGCAACGCGACTCCCAGGAGTGGCTGCACCACGCCGCGTTCCTGCCCCGCGAGGCGTACGAGAGCAGCAAGCGCGCCATGATCCGGCTGTTCCTGGAGGCCTTCTTCTGGTGGGACATGGAGGTCTCCTCCAGCTACTGCGCCCAGCTCGTCTCCGCCTACCGGGCCCTGCCCACCGAACGCGACCTGCGCTGGGTCGACTGGCTGGACGATCTGCGCACCGGCTACGTCGCCGGACGCGTCAACCAGGTGCCCGGCCGGGACCGGGAACGGTGGGAGCGGGCCGGCACGGCTCTGGACGCCGTCACCTCATACCTCGGGCTGCGGCGCGGGCACATCCCCGCCGACCCCGACCTGCGGCGCATCTACATCATCTCCGCCCTGCTGCAGGGAGAGGCCCTCTGGTTCTCGGGCAGCGGAGGCGACCCGGAGCGCGACCGCGCGGCGGCCTGGTTCCGGGCCGCCGGGGACGCGTGCACGGACGAGAACGAGTTGTGGATCGGCAACTGGGCCGTTCACGAGGAGGCCAGTCTGTGGTCCACCTCGGACCCGGCCCGTGCCCGAGCGCTCCTGGCAGGTTTCGAGGACCGCCTCGCGGCGCAGGAAGACACCGAACTGCCGGTGTGGCTGGCCGACACGTACGCCGACATCGCCTGGGCCGAGAACGATCCCCGGCGGTGCTTCGACGCCCATGCCCGCGCCGCCCTGCACGGCTTCGTCTACCACGTACGCCAGGAGACCTACGGCCAGTACCCCAACCACTACACCGACTCGCTCTACCGCAGCGTCCTCACCCACGTGGAACGGAGGGAACGCGCCGCCCTCGACGCCGGCCTCACGGACGAGGTCGCGGCCGCGAAGGCGCGGAGCCGGGCCCTCTTCGCGCCGTACTGGCGGCACGTAGGGCGGGACCCGGGTGACACCTTCGGCCTGCCGGACCCGCCGGCCGCCACCGACCTCGGCAGCGACCTCACCCCGTTCGCGAGAGCGGCGAAGTGGGTGGTGCGGAACATGGAGGACGAGCTGGAGAAGTCCGTCGAGGAACCGTTGCGCGATCCGGCGGCGCCCTGACACGCCCGTCGGTGTCACGGGCGGGCCGCCGCCCTGGGTAACGTCAGGACCGAGCGTCTAAGTGAGGGCGGTATGCGAGTAATTGACGTCGGGTCGGATGATCCGCTGCTGGACGTGGTGTACGACGAACTGCTCGTCCCCAACTTCCCGGCCCACGAACTGGTCACCCCCGCGGCGCTGCGGGCGGGGCTGAAGTCGGGGCTCCAGTGGATCTCGGCCGCCGTCCGCGACGGCCGGCCGGACGGTGCCGCGGTCGCCGAGTGGTCCCCGGACAGCGGGGTCCTGCTGCTCTCCTACCTGGCGGTGCGCCGGGACCTGCGGTCCGGGGGCATCGGGGGAGCCCTCCTGTCAGAGGTCCTCACCGGCTGGCAGCAGCGGGTGCGCCCGCTGCTCACCCTCGCGGAGATCGAGCACCCCGCCGCGCACACCCCGGACGACGACAAGGGCGACCAGTCCGCCCGGCTGCGCTTCTACGCCCGGCACGGCGCCCGCGTCCTCGACGTGCCCTACTTCCAGCCCGCCCTGCGGCCCGGCGCCGCCAGGGTGCCCGGGCTGGTCCTGGCCCTGCTCACCGCCGCACCGGAACTGGCGGACGCGCAAGTCGTGCCCTCCGAGCCCGTACGCGCCTACATGACGCAGTACTTCGAGGAGAGCGAGGGCGGGGTGCCCGACGACCCGGCGGCCACCGCGCTGTTCGCCGCGATGGTTCCGGGCGGGATCAGGCTGCTGCCCATGGACGACGTCGCCGCGCTGCCCTGCACCACAGACGTGTGACACCGGCGCCGGGAGCCGCCGGACAGGCCCTGATGCCTGTCCGGCGGGGGATGCGCTACGCCCCCGGTGTCCCGTCCGGCGCGATCCGGCGGAACCCGAGGTACGGGACCAGGGCCTCCGGAAGCACCAGCGAGCCGTCCTCCTGCTGGCACTGTTCGAGGAGGGCGGCCAGGGTGCGGCCGATGGGCAGGCCGGAGCCGTTGAGGGTGGCGACGAGCTTGGGCTTGCCGTTCTCGTCACGTGTGCGGATGTTCGCCCGACGGGCCTGGAACGTACCGAAGTCGGAGACCGAGGAGATCTCGCGGTACGTGTTCTGGCTCGGGATCCAGACCTCGATGTCGTACGTCAGCCGGGCCGAGAAGCCCGTGTCGCCGGCGGCGAGCATGACGACGCGGTAGGCGAGCCCCAGCTCCTTCAGGCACGCCTCGGCGTGACCGACCATCCGCTCCAGCTCGGCCCCGGACTCCGCCGGGTCGACGATGCGGACCATCTCCACCTTGGAGAACTGGTGCTGCCGGATCAGCCCCCGGGTGTCGCGGCCGTACGAGCCCGCCTCGGACCGGAAGCACGGCGTCTGGGCGGTCAGGGCGAGGGGGAGCTCGGCGGGCGGGACGATCTCGTCCGCGTACAGGTTGGTCAGCGGGACCTCGGCCGTCGGGATGAGGAAGAGCTCGCGGTCGGCCACGCCGGTCTTGAACAGGTCCTCCTCGAACTTCGGGAGCTGTCCGGTGCCGGTCATCGTCTTACGGGTGACGAGGTACGGGACCGCGTGCTCCACGTACCCGTGGCGGCGGGTGTGCAGGTCGAGGAAGAGGGTCGCCAGGGCCCGCTCCAGGGCCGCGCCCGCGCCGCGCGTGACCGCGAAGCGGGGGCCCGAGAGCTTGGTCGCGCGGGCGAAGTCGAGGATGCCCGTGGCCTCGCCGAGGTCGACGTGGTCCTTCGGCTCGAAGGAGAACCCGGGCGGCGTGCCCACCCGCCTGACCTCGACCGCGTCCGCGTCGCTGTCCCCGTCCGGGGCCTCGTCGGCCGGCAGGTTCGGGATGCTGAGCAGCAGCTCGCGCAGCTCCTCCTGGACCTGCTCCTGCCCGGCCTCGATCACCCGGATCTCGTCCTTCAGCTCGCGGGCCCGCTCCTTCAGCTTGGAGATGTCACCCCCGGCCTTCGCCGTCTGCTGGACCTCGCTCGCCACCCGCTTGGACTCCGCCCGCAGCTCGTCGGCCGAGCGGATGTTCTGGTTCCGCCGGGACTGGAGGCCCTCCAGAGCGGCCAGATCCAGCGCGTAACCGCGACGAGCGAGCCGGCGTACCGCTTCGGCACCCATGTCGATCAGGGCGCGGGCATCATGCATGAGGGGTCCTTCTGGTCCGGCGAGTGGGGTCGGTGCGTTGTGGCACCGACGGTAGCAACCACCGGACCGCACGCGATCCGGTTTATCGGCGGGACGCCCCGGACCACTCGGTACCCGCCCCCGTAGGCGCCTGAGCCCCGCCCCGGTGACCGGCAAACGGCTGCAAACCGGGGGGTCGGCGGTGGTTGTGCTGGCCGTTGCCTTCCGTGCTCGCCATGATTCGGGCCATGACCAAGAGCGAAGGCCGAGACATCACCCTCCGGATCGCCCAGGAGCCGGCGGCGGACGAGTTCCTCGCGCGTAGTCCGCTCGCCGCCCTGGTGGGCATGCTGCTGGACCAGCAGGTGCCCATGGAGTGGGCCTTCGCCGGCCCGTACGCGCTCGCGCGGCGCATGGGGCAGGACGATCTGGACGCCCATGAGATCGCCGCGTACGACCCGGAGGCCTTCACCGAACTGTTCACCGCCAAACCCGCGCTGCACCGGTACCCGGGCTCGATGGCCAAGCGGGTGCAGCAGCTGTGCCAGTTCCTGGTGGCGCAGTACGACGGTGAGGCCGCCGCCGTGTGGGAGGGCGCCGCGACCGGGGCGGACCTGCGCCGGCGGCTCAACGCGCTGCCGGGGTTCGGTACGCAGAAGGCGCAGATCTTCCTGGCGCTCCTCGGCAAGCAGTTCGGGGTGCGGCCGCCGGGCTGGCGGGAGGCGGCGGGGGCGTACGGGGAGGAGGGCTCGCACCGGTCCGTGGCGGACATCACCGGGCCCGAGTCGCTCGCCGAGGTGCGCGCGTACAAGCAGGAGGCGAAGCAGGCCGCGAAGGCCGCGAAAGCCGCGGCGAAGGGCAAGTAGCCCCCTCGTACACGGGGTCGTGGCGAGCATGGCTGCGCCCGGTGGCTCCCGACCGGTAGGCTTTCCGTGTGATCTTCAAGCGCATCGGAAATGGGAAGCCTTATCCCGACCACGGCCGGGAAAGCACCCGGCAGTGGGCGGACGTCGCGCCGCGCCCGGTCCGCCTCGACCAGCTCGTCACCACCAAGGGCCAGCTGGACCTCGAAACCCTCCTCGCCGAGGACTCCACGTTCTACGGCGACCTGTTCGCGCACGTCGTGAAGTGGCAGGGCGACCTGTACCTGGAGGACGGGCTGCACCGCGCGGTCCGCGCCGCGCTCCAGCAGCGCCAGGTGCTGCACGCCCGCGTGCTCGAACTGGGCTAGGAAAGGATCGTTCCGGGGTTCGTTCGGGTGTTTTCCCACCCGGACGGGTGCGATCAACTGATCATTTAGTAGGCATCATCACCGGGTCGCACTACGCTGCGCCCATGAGCATGCTCACTCCCCCCGGCATGGGCGGAAAGTACCGCATCACGGGTGACAAGTACCCCCGCATGCGACGCCCCCGCCGCCGCAGCAAGATGATCGTCGCGACCGTCGCCTCCGTGGTCGCCCTCGGGCTGGCGGGATGGGGCACGCTGCAGCTCATCGACGTCTTCACCGGCGGCGACAAGACGGCCAGCGCCGCCGACCGCACCGAGCGCTGCGCGTCGCCCAAGCCGTCCGCGCCCGCCAAGGCGCTGCCGAAGCCCGGAAAGATCACGGTCAACGTCTACAACGCGACCACGCGCAGCGGTCTCGCCAAGGCGGCCGCCGACGAGCTGAAGAAGCGCGGGTTCAAGATCGGCGAGGTGGGGAACGCCACCGCCTCGTACGACAAGAAGGTGCCGGGTACGGGCCTGCTGCTCGGCGCCCCGGCCGCCGTCGACGGCTCGTTCCCGGTGCTGGGCACCCAGCTGCCCGGGGCCACGACGAAGACCGACGCCCGCAAGAACGCGGAGGTCGATCTGATCATCGGCAAGAAGTTCACGGCGTTCAACAAGCCGCAGGTGGCCGCGTCCGCGCTGACCGCGCTGACGAAGCCGGCCCCGGCACCGTCCTCCTGCTGAGGACGCCGCCGGGCGGGACTTCGGAAGGGCGCCCCAGGGCCTAGTCGACGGTGCCGTACATGCGGTCGCCCGCGTCGCCGAGGCCCGGCACGATGTAGCCGTTCTCGTTGAGCCGCTCGTCGACCGAGGCGGTGACCACGGTGACCGGCGTCCCGGCGAGCTCGCGCTCCATCACCTCGACGCCCTCCGGGGCGGCGAGGAGCACGACCGCGGTGACATCGTCCGCGCCGCGCCTGATCAGCTCCTGGATGGCCGCGACGAGCGTGCCGCCCGTGGCCAGCATCGGGTCAAGCACGTAGACCTGGCGGCCCGAGAGGTCGTCGGGCATCCGGCTCGCGTACGTGGACGCCTTGAGCGTCTCCTCGTCGCGGATCATGCCCAGGAAGCCCACCTCGGCGGTCGGCAGCAGCCGGACCATGCCGTCGAGCATGCCCAGGCCGGCCCGCAGGATCGGGACGACCAGGGGACGGGGGTGCGACAGCTTCACGCCGGTGGTGGGTGTCACCGGGGTCTCGATGTCCACCTGTTCGGTGCGCACATCGCGGGTGGCCTCGTACGCGAGCAGGGTCACCAGCTCGTCGGCGAGGCGCCGGAAGGTCGGGGAGTCGGTGCGCTTGTCGCGCAGGGTGGTGAGTTTGTGCGCGACCAGCGGGTGGTCGACGACGTGGATCCGCATGACACCCAGCGTAGCCGCGCCTCCCGCACCCGTGCGCTGGCATCATCCACACGTTCGGGGGGAAGGTGATGGCATACGGACCCAGCGACGAGCCGGCATGGGGTGAGCAGCCGATGGCCGACGGGGCACAGAGCGCCGAGGACCCCGCACACGCACGCGACCCCGGCAGCACGGCGGACCCCCGCAGCACACCGGACGACCCCGACGCTCCGGAGACCGACGCCCAGCGGCGCCGGCGGCGCGCCCAGTTCCTCCGCGAACTCCACGAGGCCAAGGCGCTGCGCGACCGCGTCCAGCCCCGGCGGGTCAAAGCCGCCCGAATGCGCCAGGCCATGCGGATGCGTACGTTCCGCTGGTAGCCCTCCGGCCTGCGGAAAAGCCGCTGGTGGCGGTGGTGGAGAGAACTGATGGCCGACTCAACCGCCGAACTGCTCTCGCGAAGCGCCGGTTTCTGCCACGATGCCGAATGGGCGGGACACAGGGCAGCCGGAGCACCGGCTGCTCCCCGCCCGGACCGGCCCTTGGCCCCGAGACCAGTGGGAGAGTCACGGTGTACTTCGCCGCACTGCTCGCGCGCACCGAAGACGGGTGGGAAGCGAGCGACACGGAGCTCGACGATGTGGAGACCCTGTCCGACCTGACGGATCTGGCCCGTGAGGCCTCGGTTGACGAGGACACGGTGCTCGTATTCATCGAGCAGGAGGACGCCTGGTTCGGCGTCGTCCGCGTGGACGGTGAGGAGGACCCCCGGATCTACGTCTCGGACGCCTCCGCCGCCGCCCGCTCCTCGTACGGGGAGATCCTGCTCACCGACGAACTGCTCGGCCGCGAACCCGGGGCCGAGGACACGATCGCCGCCCTGGAGGAGCTCGTCGGCCTCGACGGCACCGAGGACGGCGAGCCGACCCCTGCCGACAACGACACCACCGACAACGACGACGATGACGACGACGGGCCCGGCGCGGGCGTCGTCCCGGCGGGCCCGATCGGTGACACCGGGGTCCTGTCCGACCTCGGGCTCCCCGAGGCCGAGCTGCTGATGCTGCGGACGGACGCCCTGACCGAGATCGCGGACGCGCTGGGAGCGGCCGAGGTCCTGGAGACCGTCCGCTAGGGCCGGCCCGAAGGAAAGGCGCTAGGGTCCGCGGGTGACCGAAGCACCCCACCCGTACGACCCGGACGACCTGCCCGATCCCGTACGGGAACCGTGGCGGGAGCCCATGCGCCGCGCCCTGGCCGAGGCCGACCGTGCGGCGGCGACCGGTGACGTACCGGTCGGCGCCGTCGTCCTCGGCCCGGACGGGGCGCTGCTCGCCACCGGTCACAACGAACGCGAGGCGACCGGTGACCCCACCGCGCACGCCGAGGTCCTGGCGCTGCGCCGGGCCGCAGCCGCGCTCGGTGAGTGGCGGCTGTCCGGCTGCACCCTGGTGGTCACCCTGGAGCCCTGCACGATGTGCGCGGGCGCCCTGGTGCAGGCCCGGGTGGACCGGGTGGTCTACGGCGCCCGGGACGAGAAGGCCGGGGCCGCCGGCTCGCTCTGGGACGTCGTGCGCGACCGGCGCCTCAACCACCGCCCCGAGGTGGTCGCCGGGGTCCTGGAGGCCGACTGCGCGGCCCCGCTGACGGCCTTCTTCCGTGACCGCTGACCTGCCCGGGCCGGGGCGCGCGGCGTCGTCCCGTAACGGATTTCGGCGTACGGCCAACATGGTCTAAGCTCTCTCTCGGTAGCGTGTCCGAGCGGCCGAAGGAGCTCGCCTCGAAAGCGAGTGTGGGGAAACTCACCGAGGGTTCAAATCCCTCCGCTACCGCCAGCGAGAACCGCCCCCGAACCGTGTGAACGGCTCGGGGGCGGTTTTGCGTGTGCCCCGCCGGTTGGTCAAGGGGACGGGCGCTGGGGGATCATTCGGGGGCGGGACGCCCTCCGGGGCCGGCTCCGCCGCCGCCCGGGTAGCCGAGAGAAGAAAGCACTGGCCGTGATGCAGATCGTGCGAGGCAAGAAGCTCGAAAAGGCCGCCGAGGGGGAATTCGAGCAGCTCGTCGGGGAAAGGTCCCGGGTCGTCGTCGACGTCGGTACGGGTGACGCCAGGGCTTCCTACCGCATTGCCAAGGAGAATCCGGACTGGCTGGTCGTGGGCGTGGACCCGGCCTGGCAGCGGATGACGCAGACGAGCATTCGCGCCCGCCGCAAACCCGCCAAGGGCGGCGTACCGAATCTGCTGCTCGTGAATTCCGCGATCGAGAACGCGCCGCAGGAGCTTCTGGGCGCCGCCGACGAATTGCTGGTCCTGATGCCGTGGGGGAAATTGCTGCACGGTCTCGTGCGCGGCGACGAGGACATCTGGAACGGGCTGCGGGCCGTCGCCAAGCCGAATGCGCCGCTCACCGCGACGGTCGGCACCAGCATTTGGCGGGAGCCCGTTCCGCGGGACATCCAGGGCCTTCCGGAGCTGACCCCTTCGTACGTCGAAGAGGTGCTCACCGGAAAGGCGCTCGCCGCCGGCTGGAGGATCACCGGCTTCCAACTCGCCAAGGCGCAGGACACGGCCGCCGTCTCGTCGTCGTGGGCGCGGCGGCTGGACTCGGACAGCACCGAGATCATCGCCACGCTGACGGCGGTCACCGCCGAGCCGGAGCAGTAGGCCGGGTCGGTCCGCCGGTCAGCCCGTCAGTCAGCCCGTCGGGAACTGCCGGCAGTACTCGTACATGGCCATGGCGCCCGCGGTGGCGACGTTGTAGCTGTGCGGGGAGCCCCAGACCGGGATCTCCACGCACTCGTCGACGCACGCGAGCTCGTCCTCCTTCAGGCCGGTCCGCTCGTTCCCGAGGACGATGACCGACTTACGGGGGAAGCTGATCTCGTGCAGGCTCTTCGAATTGGTGGCCTGTTCGAGCGCGATAATGGTGTAGCCGTCCTCGCGCATCTTCTTCAGCACCGGCGGAAGGCTCCGCCGCATTTCGATCTCGACGTTCTCGGCGCCGTCCCGCGCGATCTTCGGGTCGAGTTTCACATTGCCGCAGGCGATGATCCGCTCGACGCCGCAGCACCCCGCCGTCCGCACCACGCTCGACAGATTCACGCGGCTGCGGAACGCCGAGCACGCGATGACGAGCTCACGATTACGGAGCAAAGGGGTGCCCGGCTTATGGCGGAGGTGTTCGAACATGCCGGAAGTCTACTGGGCCTCCGCCGGCCGACTCCGCGTACGGGAGTGCGGACTACGATGACCGGTCGGGACAACCCACCTAGGGCCTGGAGAAGGCAATGAAGATCCACGCCAGGGGCCACGAGAACGTCCGCGCGACCCATGCCAAGACCCTGGAGATCACCGGCGAGCGGGACATCACGGCCCGGGCGACCTGCGTCGTCGGGGTGGGCGCCGCCTTCGACGCGGAGGGTCTGGCCCTCCTGCGCGGCCCGGTCGCCGTCCGCCTCTCGGCCGGACCGCACGTCGCGACCGGCACCGCCGTGGTCAACCCGCACCACGAGGTCACCGACCGGCTCGTGCTCCGGCGCAGCGAGCACGCCTCGCCCGACACCTTCGCCTTCCGCAGCACCCTCGTGGCGAGCGACCTCGACCCGGACTTCGCGGCCGCGCTGGCCGATCCGGCGAACGAGGTGACGCTGACGCTCACCGAGACCGGGCCGCGCCGGCCGCTCGTGCTGGTGCACCGCCGGGACCTGCCGGAGCCCACGGGGCGCCCGGGGCTGCTGTGGCGCGAGGCGGACGCCTCGGTGGACCTGGACGCGGCGCGCGTCCCGGCCGAGGCGCGCACGGCCCTCGCGGACGGCGGTGTGATCGCCGCGTCCGTCTCCGGGCCGCTGGAGGGCGTCTCACAGGCGGCCGGGGCGTGGCTGGCCGAGGCAGCTGGTCAGGGGGCCCGGTTCGAGGTGCGGGGCGACGCGACCGGGACCGTGCCGGCGCTGCTCGCGGCGGGCCTGCCGGTCGCTCCGGCGGTCCACCTCGGCCGGACCGACCGCCGCTCGCTCGCCGCCCCGCCGCACGCCGAGCTGCTGCGCACGGCGTCGGTCCCCGTGGTGTTCCGGGCGCCCGCCGCCGATCTCGGCGTGCTGGCGGAGGTGCTGGCCGGGTCCTTCGAGGAACGCCGGATCGCCGTGCCGGACGGGGACGCGGATCTCGGGCACGGGGTGAGTTGGCTGCCGCTGCCCGAGGCGGTCGCCGCCGTCGGGGGCGAGGAGGAGCGCGTGTTCGTGCTGGCGCCCCCGGAGCGCGGCGCGTGGAACGTGGACCTGCGCCCACTGCTGCCGCTGCTGGTGGAACAGGGGGTCACCGCGCGGACCCTGAGCACGGTGCTGCGCCCGTTCGGGATCAGCCGGCGGGACCTCTACGACGCGCTGGGCGATGCGCCGGGCACGCGGGAGAAGGGCACGCGGGAGCAGGGCGCGCGCGACAAGGGGCGCGGGGAGAAGTAGAGGAGGGGGAAGCGGCATCGGGGGGGATGTGCCGCTTCCCCCGGGTACGGGGCCTGCCGCTCCTTGCCGAGGTCGGGGGAGGCCTCGGCATGGGTCCCCGGCAGGGTTCCCGTTCCCGGCCCCTCGGAGTCCGAGGGGCTCACCTTCCATGGTGCCTCGCCGGAGGGCGCGTACGGGCGGACCAACGGCCCCGACGCGCGGGTCGTTGGTCCCTGCCGGGACTCCCCCGGGACACGGCACGTGACGGAAACGGCAGCAGGATACGAGCACGTGTGTGGATAGACTCGCCCGACCGCACAGGGGATCGAAACCTCAGGGGATCGAAGGGGAGTCAGGGGCCGATGGTGCAAGCGAAGAAGATAGCTCTCTACTTGATAGTCGTCTTCGTGCTCTACACGATCATCAACTCCCCCGCCCGGGCCGCGGACCTGGTGCAAGTAGGGTTCGAGGGCATAGCGAGCGCCGCGCAGAGCGTCGGCGACTTCATGTCCGAGCTCGTCAACTAGGAGTACCGCCGTGATCCGCCATCTGGTCCTCTTCAAGCTGAACGACGGCGTCGAGCGGGACGATCCGCGGGTCGTCGCGGGCGCCGAGGCGTTCCGGGCGCTGGAGGGGAAGGTCCCGGAGCTGGAGTTCTGGGAGTGCGCCTGGAACATCACCGACCGGCCGATCGCGTACGACTTCGCCATCAACTCCGCGGTCGCCGATGAGGCCGCGCTGAAGCGGTACATCGAGCACCCGGACCATCAGGCGGCCGCCGGTCAGTGGCGTGAGTTCGCCACCTGGGTGATCGCCGACTACCCGTTCTGACGCCTTCGGCCCTGCGAGCCCCTCACCACGCCGGTGAGGGGCTTTTCTTTGTTCCGGGACCCGGTGGGACGCCCGGCGGACGGTTTAAACCCGGTCGAGGTCAACACGGCGCTATGGGGTGCTTGCACATAGTGGTCATGTCTTGTGATGCTATGACCGCTTTTGACGGATGGATTGACCGAAGTTGACCGCGTACCGAAGTTGACCGCGAAGGGGTGGCGTCACCGTGCCGGCCAGTACAGCGCCTCAAGTGCCTCCCCAGGTCCACCAGGCGGCACCGGCCGCCCCCGCGCCGGGCCAGTTGCAGACGACGGTCCACGAGACCCCCGACGAGACGGTCGCGCCGGCCAGGACGCGGGCGGCCGACACCAGGGCGCTGACCCAGGTGCTGTTCGGGCAGCTGAAGAACCTGGAGCCGGGCACCGCGGAGCACCACCGGGTCCGCACCGCGCTGATCGAGGCGAACCTGCCCCTCGTGCGGTACGCCGCCGCGCGGTTCCGCAGCCGCAATGAGCCGATGGAGGACGTCGTCCAGGTCGGCACCATCGGACTGATCAACGCGATCGACCGCTTCGATCCCGAACGGGGCGTCCAGTTCCCGACGTTCGCGATGCCCACCGTCGTCGGCGAGATCAAGCGGTACTTCCGGGACAACGTGCGCACCGTCCACGTACCCCGCCGGCTGCACGAGCTCTGGGTGCAGGTCACCGGCGCCACCGAGGACCTGACGACCGCGCACGGGCGCTCCCCCACCACCGCGGAGATCGCCGAGCGGCTGAAGATCTCCGAGGACGAGGTGCTGGCCTGCATCGAGGCCGGCCGCTCGTACCACGCCACCTCGCTGGAGGCCGCCCAGGAGGGCGACGGACTGCCCGGGCTGCTCGACCGGCTCGGCTACGAGGACCCGGCGCTGGCGGGGGTGGAGCACCGGGACCTGGTCCGGCACCTCCTCGTACAACTGCCCGAGCGGGAGCAGCGGATCCTGCTGCTGCGGTACTACAGCAACCTGACGCAGTCCCAGATCAGTGCCGAGCTGGGAGTCTCGCAGATGCATGTGTCAAGGCTCCTGGCCCGAAGTTTCGCCAGACTCCGATCCGCAAACAGGATCGAGGCGTAACCGAAACGGGTAGACCGTTCCCGAGGCGTTTCCCGGGGTCCAAAAGCCCCACACCCCTTGTTAACTGCGCAGACTCCCCCTGGACTTGTCGACAAGTCACTACAGCGTGTTGCCGACATGTGACATTCTGCGGGAAGTGAGTTTGCCGCAGTCCCCGCTCCGGTATTCAGGTGGAGGCTGCGTTCCTCCGATGGTCGTGGCCACCGCGACCGTCCGCGACCTCAAGGGGGTGGCATGTCCGTAGAACAGGGCAGCTCGAAGGTGCTCACGCTCACCAAGAGCGAACCCGCACCCGTTGCGCTCACCAGCTCGCCGGAAGCCATCGACACCCGCACGCTCTCCCGCTCCCTGTTCCTGCGGCTCGCCGCGCTGGGGCCGGCGCCGGGGCCCGGCGGCACCGACAGCCCGGAGCGTGCCTATGTGCGGGACACGCTCATCGAGCTCAACCTGCCGCTCGTGCGGTACGCCGCCGCGCGCTTCCGCAGCCGCAACGAGCCGATGGAGGACATCGTCCAGGTCGGCACGATCGGCCTGATCAAGGCGATCGACCGCTTCGACTGCGAACGGGGCGTCGAGTTCCCGACGTTCGCGATGCCCACCGTCGTCGGCGAGATCAAGCGGTTCTTCCGCGACACCTCGTGGTCGGTACGGGTGCCGCGCCGGCTCCAGGAGCTGCGGCTCGCCCTGACGCGGACCAGCGACGAGCTCGCGCAGAAGCTCGACCGCTCGCCGACGGTGCCTGAGCTGGCCAAGGCGCTCGGGGTCTCCGAGGAGGAGGTCGTGGACGGCCTGGCCGTGGGCAACGCCTACACCGCCTCCTCGCTGGACTCGCCCGCCCCCGAGGACGACGGCGGCGAGGGCTCGCTGGCGGACCGGCTCGGTTACGAGGACACGGCGCTGGAGGGCGTCGAGTACCGCGAGTCCCTCAAGCCGCTGCTGGCCAAACTCCCGCCGCGCGAACGGCAGATCATCATGCTGCGGTTCTTCGCCAACATGACGCAGTCCCAGATCGGCGAGGAGGTCGGCATCTCGCAGATGCACGTCTCACGCCTGCTGACCCGCACGCTCGCCCAGCTCCGGGAAGGGCTCATCGCGGACTGAAGCCCCTCGGGCCCCGCGGGCCGCCGAGGCACCGCCTCGGCGGCCGTGCCGCGTTCCGGGGCGGGGACGCTCGCGCGGACGGGCCCGGAACCGACGGCGCCGCCGCTCGCGCGGGTCGGCGCGGGCGGCGGCGCATGAGGGGTGGGCGCGGCCCGGAACGGGACGCGGAGCGGAAGGTCAGCCGAGCGCGAGCCAGGCGACCGCGCCGAGCACGACGACGACCGCGACGATTCCGGCGATCAGGCCGGTCCTCGGGCCGGAGGAGACGGCTGCGGGCTGCTGCGCGCGCTGCGGCTCGCCCTCGTCGACGAAGGCGCGGAACATCTGGGTGCTGCCGGCCGGGTCGTAGGAACCCTCGGGACCCTGCGGTGCGTGGGGATTGTGTGCCATGTCGCAGGACCCTAGCGAACTCGGGCGAACGGCCCAACCCCCGGGCGCCGCCTCCCGATCCCCCGCCCGTGTGTCACGAACCACACCGGACCCTCCCCTACCGCAGACCCTGCGGGTTTGACCAGCGCCCTACGCAGCCTTTTGCGTTCCTTTACTCCCGCAAGCCCCTTTTCGTTTGCCTGCAGCAACCAACGGCTTCTATGGTTGCCCTAAGCAACAAGATGACCGGTGAGATGTCTGGGGGTCCCGTGGCCGCACGGAGTCAGTACGAAGAACTGGCCCGGCAGCTGAGCGCCATCGGGGCCGTCAAGAGGGGTCTCGCCCGCATCCTCCCCGCCGAGTGCCCGGGCGGCTCCGCCGCCGTGCTGACTCTGCTGAGCCGGCACGGCGAGATGCGGATCAGCCGGCTGGCCGAGCTCCTCGCGGTCGACATGTCGGTGACCAGCCGGCACGTCGCCCACGTAGCGGAACGGGGCTGGATCGAACGGTTCCCGGACCCGGCGGACAAGCGCTCCCGCATCCTGCGGCTGACCCCCGCGGGGGAAGGGGTGCTCGACGACCTCTACCGCCGGTCGACCGAGATGTTCGCCTGCCATCTGCAGGACTGGTCCGACGACGAGGTCGGACAGCTCAACACGTTGCTGGCCCGGCTGCGCGACAGCTTCTCCTGTCGCGGCACCGGAGGGTGCGCTGCCGGAAAGCACAGCGGCGAGTGCCGCTCCCGGCAGGCCGGCACCGACCACGACTCGTACACCCGTACACCCGTGTAAAAGAAGCAAAGACAAGGACTTAAATGGCTACGACCACACCAACCGGTGTGCGGGGCGGCCACGCCAAGCACGGAGGGCACGACGCCTCCGCCGGCACGCCGATGACACACCGGCAGATCATGGAGGCGCTGACCGGGCTGCTGCTCGGCATGTTCGTCGCCATCCTGTCGTCCACCGTCGTCTCCAACGCCCTGCCGGAGATCATCTCCGACCTGGGCGGCGGCCAGAGCGCGTACACCTGGGTCGTCACCGCCTCGCTGCTTGCGATGACGGCGACCACCCCGCTGTGGGGCAAGCTCGCCGACCTGTTCAGCAAGAAGCTGCTGGTCCAGATAGCCCTGGTCATCTACGTCGGCGGCTCGGTCGTCGCCGGGCTCTCGAACAGCGCAGGCATGCTGATCGTCTGCCGCGTGGTGCAGGGCGTCGGCGTCGGCGGTCTCTCCGCCCTCGCCCAGATCGTCATGGCCGCCATGATCGCCCCGCGCGAGCGCGGCCGTTACAGCGGTTACCTCGGCGCGGTCTTCGCCGTCGCCACCGTCGGCGGCCCGCTGCTCGGCGGCGTCATCACCGACACCAGCTGGATGGGCTGGCGCTGGTGCTTCTACGTGGGTGTGCCCTTCGCGGTCATCGCCCTCATCGTGCTCCAGAAGACCCTGAAGCTCCCGGTCGTCAAGCGCGAGGTCAAGGTCGACTGGACCGGCGCCTTCTTCATCAGCGCCGCCGTCTCGCTGCTGCTCCTGTGGGTCACCTTCGCGGGCGACAAGTACGACTGGATGTCCTGGCAGACCGGCGTGATGCTCGCGGGCTCCGTGGTCCTCGCGCTGCTCTTCGTCTTCACCGAGTCCCGCGCCAGCGAGCCGATCATCCCGCTGCGGCTCTTCCGCAACCGGACCATCACGCTCGCCTCGCTCGCCTCGCTGTTCGTCGGTATCGCGATGTTCGCCGGCACCGTCTTCTTCAGCCAGTACTTCCAGCTGGCGCGCGGCAAGTCACCGACGATGTCCGGCGTCATGACGATCCCGATGATCGGCGGGCTGTTCCTCTCCTCGACGCTCTCCGGCCAGATCATCACCAAGACCGGCCGCTGGAAGGCCTGGCTCGTCAGCGGTGGCTTCCTGCTCACCGCCGGACTCGGGATGCTCGGCACGATCCGCTACGACACGACGTACTGGCACATCGCCGTCTTCATGTTCGTGATGGGTCTCGGCATCGGCATGATGATGCAGAACCTGGTGCTCGCCACGCAGAACCAGGTGGACCCGTCCGACCTCGGTTCGGCCAGCTCCGTCGTCACGTTCTTCCGTTCCCTCGGCGGTGCGATCGGCGTCTCCGCGCTGGGCGCCGTCATGGCGAACCGCGTCACCCACTACGTCAAGGACGGCCTCGCGGACCTCGGTCCCCAGGGCGCGGCCCTGGGCCACGGCGGCACCGGCGGCGGGGGCATCCCCGACCTGGACAAGCTGCCCGCCCCGTTCCGTACGGTCGTCGAGGCCGCCTACGGACACGGCGTCGGTGACGTCTTCCTGTACGCCGCTCCGGCCGCGCTGCTCGCCTTCCTGATCACGCTGTTCATCAAGGAGGTCGCGCTGAAGACCCGGGCCGGCAACGACGCCCAGGCTCCGGCCGAGGCGCCTGCCGAGGTTCCCGCCGGCGCGGTCGAGGCCGTCGCGGAGGGCGCCGCCGGGGTCACCGCGGTCGACACCGCCGAGGCCCCGACGGTCCCGGCCGACGCACCGGTGGACTTCGGCAAGGGCGGCACCCCCGTCCGCGGCGTGGTCCGCGGCGCCGAGGGCGCACCCGTCACCCGCGCCGCCGTCACGCTGATCTCGCTCGGCGGCCGGCAGCTGGGCATCGCCGCGGCGCAGGCCGACGGCGGGTACGCACTGGACGCCCCGGGCGCCGGTTCGTACGTGCTGATCGCGTCCGCCGACGGCTTCCAGCCGCAGGCGTCCACCGTGGTCGTCGGCGACGAGCCGCTGGCGTACGACATCCTGCTCTCCGGTACGAGCGGCCTGGCCGGCACCGTGCGTGCCGCCGAGACCGGTACGCCGGTCGCGGACGCCATGGTCATCGTCACCGATGTCCGCGGCGACGTGCTGGCCACCGGGAAGTCCGCCGAGACGGGCGACTTCACCTTCGGCGAGCTGGTCCCCGGCGCGGTCACCGTCGCGGTCAACGCGGCCGGTTTCCGCCCGCTGGCCCTCCCGGTGGAGATCGGCGGCCAGGGCGTCACCCGGGTCGAGGTCGCCCTCCAAGCGGGTGCGCTGGTCCAGGGCGTCGTGCGGGCCGGTGCGAGCCGGCGCCCGCTGCCGGACGCCCGGGTCACACTGGTCGACGCGGCAGGGAACGTGGTCGCCAACTCGACGACCGGGGAGGACGGGGCGTACGCCTTCGCCGACCTGGACGCGGGCGAGTACACGGTCATCGCGACCGGCTACCCGCCGGTGGCCGGTGCCCTGACGGTGGCCGGTCACGGGGTCGACGGGCACGACATCGAGCTCGTCCACCCGGGCGAGTAACCCGAGGGGTACGGGGTAGAACCCCCGGCCCGCATCAGAACCCCTGGCGGGGGCGGCGCTCTTCGAGCGGAGGCGCCGCACCGGCCGGTGGAAATGGGCCCCGGCGGCGGGGACGGCAGGCAGGGGACGGCCTGCCGCCCCCGCCCCGGGGCCCGACTCATTGACGACCCTGTCCGGTGAGCGGGCGGGTCAGAGCAAGGAGAGAGAACGGGATGGGACTTCGCGCACAAGTACGGACGCGGGACGGCTGGGCCGTCCAGCACGCGGTCGTGACGGTCACGGACATGACCGGCACGCAGGTGCTGCGGGCCGCCGCCGACGAGGCCGGGGCGGTACGGGCCGACACCCGGCTGTCCGCAGGCGCGTACACGGTGATCGTGACGGCCGTCGGGTACGCCCCCGCCGCCTCCACCGCCCTGGTCACGGCGAGCGGCACGGTCGACGCCGGCACGGTGGTGCTGAACCGCCAGGGTGGCGTGGAGCTGCCGCCGCCGGGCGCCTGGTCGCTGGACCCGGCGCACTCCTCGGTGGGCGCGGTCGCGCAGCACCTGGGCATCTCCAGCGTTCACGGCCGGTTCACCGACTTCGGCGGGCGCATCGAGATCTCCGAGGACCTCGGAAGCTCCCGGGTCGAGGCGGTCATCGACGCCGCGAGCATCGACACCGGCAACGGCATGCGGGACAAGCACCTGCGCTCCCCCGACTTCCTGGACACCGAGCGGTTCCCCGAGATCACCTACCGCTCAAGCGGGCTGACCCCGGCCGGGCCCGACCGCTGGACCGTGCACGGCGAGCTGACCATGCGCGGGGTGAAGCGCCCCGTGGACCTGGACCTCAGCTACCTCGGCACCGGCCCCGACCCGTGGGGCGGGGTGCGCGCGGCGTTCAGCGCGACGGCCGAACTGCGCCGCGAGGACTTCGCCATGAACTACAACCAGGTCGTCCAGGCGGGCATCGCGGCGATCGGCACCACGCTCCGCGTCGAGCTGGACATCCAGGCCGTGCAGGGCGATTCCCTGCCCGCCGTCTGACGGCGGGCAGTCGTATGGTCGGTTCCATGGCACCCAACATCGCAACGAACACCGCCGTGGAACTCGACGCACTGCTGGACTTCGTACGGCCCCGGCACCGGGCGATCCTGCTGACCACCCGGGCCGACGGCCGCCCCCAGGGCTCCCCGCTCACCTGCGGCGTCGACGACGCGGGCCGGATCGTCGTCTCCACGTACCCCGAGCGCGCCAAGACCCGTAACGCCAGGCGCGACGAGCGGGTCAGTGTGATCGTGCTCTCCGACGACTGGAACGGGCCCTGGGTCCAGATCGACGGGTCCGCCGAGGTCATCGACGCGCCGGACTCGGTCGAGCCGCTCGTCGAGTACTTCCGGAACATCTCCGGCGAGCACCCCGACTGGGACGAGTACCGGGCGGCGATGCTGAAGCAGGGCAAGTCGATCATCCGGATCACCCCGGAGCGCTGGGGCCCGGTCGCCACCGGCGGCTTCCCGGCCCACCTCGCCCCGTGATCTCCCCCGCCCTGCTCGGCCGGGCCCGGATCGTCGCCGGGCCCGAGGTCTCCGACGCCACCGTGCGCGGGCTGGCGGCGGCCATCGGGCGGCCGGTGGAGCGCGGCCCCGTCGAGGGCCCCTTCGTGTACGTGGGCGCCTCGCTGCCCGATGCGGTGCGCGGGGCGGACCCGGTCTGGTTCCACAGCGTCAACGCGGGCACGGACGCCCTGCTGCGGTCCGGGCCCTGGCCGGAGGGCGTACTCCTGACCCGGACCGTGGGCCGGATGGGCGAGCGGATCGCGCAGTACGTGCTGGGCTGGGTGCTCGCGGAGTGCCAGTCGGTCCCGGAGTTCGCCGCACAGCACGCCCGCGCCGAGTGGCGCCGTATCGACTCCGAACTCGTCGCCGGGCAGACCACCGTGGTGCACGGGACCGGCCGCATCGGCTCGGCCGTCGCCGCGCTGCTGCGGGCCTGTGGCATCCGGACCGTGGCCGCCGCCCGCACCCCGCGCCCGGTGCCGCCCGGCTTCGACGCGGTGGTCGTGGGCGACGAGCCCGTGGACGCCCGCTGGGTGGTCGCCGCGCTGCCGCTGACCGGGGCGACCGCCGGGTACTTCGGGGCGGACCGGTTCGCCGCGATGGGCGGGGCGACCTTCCTCAACGTGGGGCGGGGCGCGACGGTGGACCTGGGGGCGCTGGACGCGGCGCTGCGCTCCGGGGCGGTGGGGCGGGCGGTGCTCGATGTGCTGGCCGACGAGCCGGCCGGGCCCGGCGACCCGTGCTGGCGGCTCCCCCGTACGGTCGTCACCTCGCACTCCGCGGGCATCACCGCGGACGAGGACATCGTCACCGACTTCACCGCGTGCATGCGGGAGTTGACGGCGGGCCGGGTCCCGGCGCTCACCGTGGACACCGCGCGGGGGTACTGAGCGCGGGGCTACTGAGCGCGCGTACGCATCGCGTCGATGCCCGCGATCAGCAGGTCGAGGGCGAAGGTGAAGTCCCGGTCGCGCATCTCCTCGATGGCGACGCCACCGCGCGCGGCCATCAGGTCCCGCGAGTCCTCCACGAACTCGTCGAGGTCCGGCTGCTCCCGGATCGCCGACATGGCCTGCCGGAAGTACTGGTCCTGGGTCAGCCCCGCCTCCGCGCTGCGCTGCGCGAACTGGCCCTCGACCGTGCCGAATCCGTACACGAACTGGAAGACCGCCGCGAGCGCGCCGCTGCGGCCCTCCACGGGGAGGCCGGTCGCCCGGATCACGTCCTGGATGGTGTGGGTCACCAGCAGCGAGTGCGGGCCCAGGTTGAGGAACTTGCCCGCGAGCGGGGAGACCCAGGGGTGGCGGACGAGCAGCCCCCGGTACGCGGCGGCCACCGCGCGCAGCCGGTCCTGCCAGGACGCGTCGGCGGGCGGCGGGTCGATCTCGCTGTAGACCGCGTCGAGGGCCAGTTCCAGCAGGTCGTCCTTGGTGTCCACGTACCAGTACAGGGACATCGCGGTGACGTTCAGCTCGGCGGCGAGCCGGCGCATGGAGAACTTCGCCAGTCCCTCGGCGTCCAGCAGCCGGACCGAGGCGGCGGTGATCCGCTCCCGGTCGAGCCCGGCCGGCTGGTCCGCCCGCCGGGAGCGGGCGGGCGGCCGGGTGTTCAGCCACACGCTGGTCCGGACAGGGTTCTTCACGCGGTCGGCCGCGGACACCATGGCGCACTCCCTCGTCTCGCCGGCGGCACGGACGGACCGGCTCCGTACCGCGTACCCGTAAACCGGAGCCGTACGGTCCGGTAGGTCCCGCCCGATGCTATGCCGCTGTCGCGGCCGGATCGGCCTGTGCTGATTGTCCTCGCCCGGCCCGGCGCAGGAGTACGGCTGCCAGGAGTCCGCCGGTGGGGACGGCGGCCCCGGTGAACGCGGTCAGCAGCACCCTGGCGGACGTCCAGCCGTGCTCCGGGCCCGAGATGATCGCGTACACGACCGCGGCCATGCCGATCGTGGAGAGCAGCACGCCCAGCAGGTCGGGGCGGTCGCCGCTCGGGTTCCGACCCGTTGGGGCGTACAAGCGACCTTTCGTGGGTACGGTGCCGGTCGCCCAGCCCATGCCGACCCGGATCCCGGAAGCAGGATTGATATGTCACTGCGTCGTCGAACGGTGGAAGTACTGGTGGCCGCAGGTCTGCTGGGGGCGGCGTTCGCGCCTCCCGCGACGGCCGCGGGGCACGGCCCCGGTCCTTCGGTGCCCCTGCGCGTCGCCACGTACAACATCCATGCCGGGGCCGGCATGGACAACGTCTTCGACCTCGACCGGCAGGTGGCCGCCCTTCGCGCGCTGGACGCGGACGTGATCGGGCTCCAGGAGGTGGACGTCCGCTGGGGTGACCGCAGCGAGTGGCGGGACCTGGCGGCCGAGCTGGGCCGGCGGCTGCGGATGCATGTCTCCTTCGCGCCGATCTACAGCCTGGACCCGGTGGTTCCAGGTGATCCGAGGCGCGAGTTCGGCGTCGCCGTGCTCTCCCGGTACCGGATCGTGAGCGCCGAGAACCACGACCTCACCCGGCTCTCCACGCAGTACCCGAACCCGGTCCCGGCGCCCGCGCCCGGCTTCGGCGAGGTGGTGCTGAAGGTGCGCGGGCTCCCCGTCCACGTCTACGCCACGCACCTCGACTACCGGGCCGACCCGTCCGTCCGCGTCGCCCAGGTCGCGGACACGCGGCGGATCATGGCGGAGGACCAGCGGGCCGAGCGGCGGCCGGTGCGGCAGATCCTGCTCGGCGACTTCAACGCCCCGCCGACCGCGCCCGAGCTGGCCCCGCTGTGGAAGGAGCTGACCGACATCGAACCGGGCGGCCCGACCTATCCGGCGCAGGACCCGGTGCAGCGGATCGACTATGTGGCCGTTTCGAAGGACACGGTCCGGGTACGCGGCGCGGCGGTGGCCGAGACGCTTGCCTCGGACCACCGCCCTGTCGTCGCCGACCTGTTGCTGCGGCGCTGAGTTCTCCTGCCGTCAGCTGCTCGTCTTCGGCTGGGTCAGGTCGTAGAAGGTGGCGCTGCCCGCCGTCACCTCCTTGAAGTTCTTCTCCACCCAGGAGGAGATCTGGGAGGCGGTGCCGCTTCCGCTGCCGCCCATGCCGCCACCCATTCCGCCGCCCGAGACGAAGTAGTGGATGCGGCCGTCCTCGACGTACTGCTCGAACTGCGCGAGCGTCGGGGACGGGTCGCTTCCGTTGAAGCCGCCGATCGCCATGACCGGCTTCTCGATGGCCAGTTGGTAGCTCGCCGCGTTCTGCGAGCCGATGGCCGCCGCGGCCCAGGTGTAATCGTCGGCGTTCTTCTCCAGGAGCGCCTCGGCCTTGGAGCCGACGGACGCGCCGTTGAGGAGGCCGCCCATGCCGCCGGCTCCGCCGCGTTCGCCCGTGCCGGGGAAGGTGCCGCCTTGCCGGGTGTTCCCGCTGGGAGCCTGGCCCTGGTTCTGGCCGGGGGCCTGGCCCGTTCCCTGGCCCGTTCCCTGGCCGGGCGGGGTGCCGGTGGGGGGCCGGCCCATGCCGGTGCCTTGCTGGTTCGTTCCCTGTTGGTTGGTGCCCTGCTGGTTGGTGCCGCCCTGGCCCGGGGGCTGCATGCCGCCGGGGCCGCCTCCGCCCGGGCCGCCGCCGCGGCCTCCGCCGCCGGGGCCGCCTCCCATGCCGCCCGAGGACGGGCCGGCCGTGACGATCGAGCCCTGGTGGCCCGTGTTCAGGGTGCTCACGGTGTACGCCGTCGGCCCGGCGAGCGACGCGGCGAAGCCCAGCACCACCGCGGCCAGCGCCAGCCGGCGCCCCAGGCGCGCCGCGAGCAGCAGCCCCACCGCCGCCACGAGGCCGGTGGCGAGCACCGCCGTCCGCAGCCACGGCAGGTAGTCCGGGATGCGGCCCAGCAGGACGTACGCCCAGTGCGCCGTCGCCGCGACGGTCGCGGCCAGCGCGGCGCCCGCCCACCAGCGGGACCGTTCCTCCCACAGGACCGTGGCGCCCATGCCGGTCAGCGCGGCCAGGTAGGGGGCCAGGGCCACCGTGTAGTACTGGTGGAAGATGCCGGCCATGAAGCTGAACACGGCCGCCGTCATCAGCAGCGAGCTGCCCCAGGCGAGGAACGCCGCCCGCGCGGTGTCCGTCCTCTTCGCGCGCCAGGTCAGCCAGATGCCCGCGACGAGCAGGATCAGGGCGGCCGGCAGCAGCCAGGAGATCTGCGCCCCGATCTCGGAGTTGAACATCCGGCCGATGCCGGTCTCGCCCCACTGACCGCCGCCGCCCCGGCCGCCGCCTCCGCCCCCGACGCTGCCGGTCTCCTCGCCGTTGATCCGGCCGAGGCCGTTGTAGCCGAAGGTCAGCTCCAGGAACGAGTTGTTCTGCGAGCCGCCGATGTACGGGCGCGAGGAGGCGGGCCACAGCTCGACGACCGCCACCCACCAGCCGCCCGCGACGACCGTGGCGAGCGCGGAGAGGCCCAGCTGCCCGAACCTCTTCCGTACGGAGACCGGCGCGAACACCGCGTACAGCACCGCGAGCGGCGGCAGGATCAGGAACGCCTGGAGGGTCTTGGACAGGAACGCCAGTCCGACCGCGATCCCCGCCCACACCAGCCACTTCGTACGGCCGTGCTCCATCGCGCGCAGCACGCAGTAGACCGTGACGGTCATCAGCAGCGCGAGCAGCGCGTCCGGGTTGTTGAAGCGGAACATCAGCGCGGCGACGGGCGTCAGCGCGAACACCGCCATGGTGATCAGCCCGGCGGCGGCGCTGAACCGGCGGCGCACGGCCGCGTACAGCACCCCGGCCGTCGCCGCACCCATCAGGACCTGCGGGGCGAGGATCGCCCACGAGCTGAGGCCGAAGAAGCGCACGGACACGGCCATGGGCCACAGGGTGGCCGGGGGCTTGTCGACGGTGATCGCGTTGGCCGAGTCCAGCGAACCGAAGAAGAACGCCTTCCAGCTCCGGCTGCCGGCCTGCACGGCCGCGGAGTAGAAGGAGTTGGCGTAGCCGGAGGCGCTGAGGTTCCAGAAGTACGCCAGCGTGATGGCAAGCAGCAGGGCGAGGAAGGCGGGCCGCACCCAGGGGGCGTCCCCGGCCCGGCCGCGCCAGACGCGGCGGGGGAAGGAGGTGCCGGCCCGCGCGTGCCCCGGGGGCGTGTCCGGCCGGGCCGGCGCGTAGGCGGGGTCGAGCGTCGTCATCGGGCGTCCCTGAGGTCGTGGATGGTTTCGGCGGTGGGCGGTGCGGGAACAGCTGCCGGGTCCGCCGCCGCCCGGTCGCGGTCCGGGAAGACCCAGGCGCGGAACAGCAGGAACCGCAGCACCGTCGCGGCGAGGTTGGCCGCGATCAGCACGGCGAGTTCGGTGGTGTGCGAGGGCGAGCCCGACGCGGCGCCCAGGGCCGCCAGCGAACCGGCGGTCAGGGCGAGGCCGATGGCGAACACCACGAGCCCCTGCGCCTGGTGGCGGACGGCGCCGCCTCTGCCGCGTACCCCGAAGGTGAGCCTCCGGTTCGCCGCCGTGTTGGCGACGGCCGAGACGAGGAGCGCGCCCCCGTTGGCGAGCTGCGGGCCGACGCCGATGCGGAAGAGGGAGTACAGCGCCAGGTAGAACAGCGTGGACAGGGCGCCCACGACGCAGAAGCCGACCAGCTGCCGGGCCAGTCCGCGCGGCACCCCGCCGATCCCCCGGTCGCGCGGGTCGTCCCCGAAGGGCCGCGCCAGCCGGTCCAGCGGCAGCGCGCCGACGGCCAGCGCCCGGCCCACCCGCCACACGCCCTTCAGGTCCTCGGTGGCGGTGCGCACGATGTGCACCGTGGAGTCGGGATCGTCGACCCAGTCGACCGGCACCTCGTGGATGCGCAGCCCGGCCCGCTCGGCGAGCACGAGCATCTCGGTGTCGAAGAACCAGCCGGTGTCCTCGACCATCGGCAGCAGGCGCTGCGCGACCTCGCGGCGGATCGCCTTGAACCCGCACTGCGCGTCACTGAACCGCGCGGCCAGCGACGAACGCAGGATGATGTTGTACGCCCGCGAGATGAACTCCCGCTTCGTGCCCCGCACGACCCGCGAACTGCGGGCGAGGCGGGAGCCGATGGCGAGGTCCGAGTGGCCCGAGATCAGCGGCGCGACCAGCGGGAGCAGCGCGTTGAGGTCGGTGGACAGGTCCACGTCCATGTACGCGAGCACCGGCGCGTCGGAGTGGCTCCAGACGGTACGCAGCGCCCGCCCGCGCCCCTTCTCCTCCAGCCGGAACGACCGCACCCCCGGCAGCGACCGCGCCAGCCGCTCCGCCACCTCGGGCGTGCGGTCGGTGCTGGCGTTGTCGGCGACGGTGATCCGGAAGGCGTACGGGAAGGTGCGGGCCAGGTGATCGTGCAGCCGCAGCACGCACGGTTCGAGGTCCTTCTCCTCGTTGTAGACGGGTACCACCACATCGAGCACGGGCGCACCCGCCGCACCGCCCACGCCGGCGAGGAGGTGGTCCCGGGCCGGCAAGGTGCTCCAAGGAGTCTCTGTTCGCATGCCATCGACAGTCGCCAACCCCGCTGTCACGGGTGTGTGGTGACGCTGTGGCCCGTCTGTGAACCGGCCGGTGACCCACGAGCCGCAGCTCGGAGATCACCCCTAGGCTGGTGCACCGGACCCGCGCCGACGGAGGTGCTGTGATGCTCGCCCTGCCGGAAGTCGCCGAGAACCCGTCGGTTCTGACAGGTCGCCTGACTCTCGACGACGGTTCGGACGTGGTGTTCCGGCCGCTCGTCCACGGTGACGCGGAGGGTCTGGCGGGCTTTCTGGGGGGTCTGTCGGGGGAGACGAGGCGGCTTAGTCCTTTCGACGGGTACGGGCTCGTGGCGGCGACGGAGTTGTGCGACGCCATCGCGCGCTACGACAAGCTGCGGCTCGTGGTGGAGGACGTGGTGTCGGGCAGGATCGTCGGCCTGGTGGAGTTCAGCTTCGATGTCGTCGCCGGGGACGTCGCGCGCTACCGGGAAGCCGGTATCCGTCTCGGGGCCACCGACTGCCGCTTCGGTGTCACCCTGGCCGACGACCACCAGGGCAGAGGCGTGGGGTCGCGGGTCTTCCCCCTCGTGGCGGACGTCGCGCGCCGCTTCGGCAGGAAGAGGGTCATCCTGTTCGGCGGCGTGCTCGCCGAGAACGCGCGTGCCATCCGGTACTACGAGAAGAACGGGTTCCGGGCGGTCGGTTCCTTCACCGGGGGCGACGGGGCGCGGTCGCTGGACATGGTCCTGGATCTCGACGCGTGACCCCCTGCCGCCGCCGGCCGTGCCGGGCCGCCTTCTAAAATCTCCCCATGGGTCTGACAACGGGTGACGACGGAGGAGTGCTGCCCGGTCCGGCGGCCCCGGCGCAGGGCTGGCAGGCGCCGAGCGCGGTCGAGAAGGGGCTGTACGAGGCGAAGGCGCGCGGCGACTGGCCCGCGTACTACGACCTCGTCGCCCGGGCGGACCTGTACATGATGCAGTCGCGGGCGTACGTCGACGCGAACCCGGGCAACACCCGCTTCCACCCCTACTGGAACCCGCAGACCGGGACCATGTGCCTGGCCGTCTACACCGGCGGGATGCTGCCGCCGCCCGTCGCCGACCCGGTCTACAACAGCTACGACCTGGGCTGGTTCGCGGAGGCCTGGGAGCAGAACGACCCGCCCTACCTCGTCGTCAACCCCGGCAGCCCGTGCGAGGGCATCCTGCCGGCGGGGCCGGAGGGCCGCGCCCTGTGGCAGCACCACTCGGCCTCCGTCGAAGAGCCCGGGCTGGCCCGGGACGCCGTCCACACCTTGGAGACGGGCGGGCCGCGGAGCGGGGCCGTCGCCTTCGGGCTCGCGGTCGGCGCACACATCAACGTGCGCAACGGGCAGTACTGGAACGCGATGGCCTACCACGGTTCCGGCTACCGCATCGAGAAGAACACGCTGGAACGCTGGTGGAGCGTCACCACCCGTGAGCAGTGGCAGAGAATGCAGGAACTGCTGCTGAGCGCCGGAATGGTCAGCGAGGTCTGGGAGTTCGTCCTGCAACTGCGCCGGACCATGGCCCTGGACTTCGCCGGCCCCGTCGACGTCGACCACTGGCGCGAGGCCGCCGCGAAGGTGGTGCGCCGGCGCATCGAGGCCGCCACCGAACCCCGCCTGACCCCGGACGGCGTCACCCAGGGCCACACCGTCAGCCCCGCGGAGCTGGAGGGCCAGGTGACCGGCGTGCAGCGGCTGATCGGCCGCATAGCCCGTTACGAGGCACGGTTCAGGGCCGACGGCCTCCTGCCTGAGGGCGGCTTCGTCCGGAGCGTCGAGGCCTGGGACTACGGCCGCGCCTCCGGGATGGCCCGCTGGGGCCTCGCCGCCCGTTTCTGCTCCCTGCCGGAGGCGGAGGCGGCCGTGGTCCGCGCCGGCCGTCTCGTCCAGCTCAACTACCGCTCGTGGGAGGCCTTCTCGGCCGCCTACATCCTCGGCCGCTGCCTCCACTTCGACGAGGAGGAGTTCGGCGAGTGGTACGAGACCGCCCTCGCGACCCACCGCGCCCTGACCACGGACCCGGCCAGCCCCTGGCTCACGCTCCCCTGGAGCTGAGGCGTCCCCTCCGACCGCCTCCTCGGTCCGTGGTCACGTCCCGGTGACCGCCCGCGCGGCGGCCCCCCGGTCCGCCAGGGGCCGGTCCGCCGGCAGCCGTACCGCGAACACCGTCTCGCCCGGGACCGAGCGCACCTCCACCACGCCGCCGTGGGCCGTCACCACCGCCTGCACGATCGCTAGGCCGAGGCCCGTCGAGCCCGCGTGGCGGGAGCGGGAGGCGTCGCCCCGGGCGAAGCGTTCGAAGACGTGGGGGAGGAGGTCCGGGGGGATGCCGGGACCGTCGTCCTGGACCTCCAGGGTGACCCAGGGGTGGGCGGGGCCGGCCAGGACGCGGGCGGTGACCGTGGTGCCCGGTGGGGTGTGGGTGCGGGCATTGGCCAGGAGGCTGACCAGGACCTGGTGGATGCGGGTGGGGTCGGCGCGGACCGTGGCGGGGACCTCCGGGAGGTCCAGGCGCCAGTGGCGGGCGGGTTCGGTGCGGTCCGCCGCGCGGGCGTCGCTCACCGCGTCCACGACGAGCGGGGAGAGATCGGCGCTCTCGTACGAGAGCGGGCGGCCCGCGTCCAGGCGTGCGAGGAGGAGCAGGTCCTCGACCATGCCCGTCATGCGCTGCGCCTCGGACTCGATGCGGCCCAGGGCGTGCCGGGTGTCCGGGCCCGGCTCCTCGCGTCCGCGCCGGGTGAGTTCGGCGTAGCCGCGTATCGAGGCCAGCGGGGTGCGCAGCTCGTGGCTGGCGTCCGCGACGAACCGGCGCACCCGCGTCTCGCTGCGCTGCCGGGCGTCCAGGGCCGAACCGACGTGGCCCAGCATCCGGTTGAGTGCCGCGCCGACCTGCCCGACCTCCGTGCGCGGGTCCGCCTCCGCGTCCGGGACCCGCTCGAAAAGAGCCACCTCGCCGCTGTGCAGGGGGAGTTCGGAGACCCGGGTCGCCGTCGCGGCCACCCGGCGCAGCGGGCGCAGGGCGACCCCGACCATCGCCGCGCCCGCGATCCCGGCGGCGACGAGCCCCGCGCCGGTGACGCAGACCTCCACCAGGATCAGGGTGCCCAGCGCACGGCTCACCTCGGTGGTGGGGATGCCGACCAGCACCGTGGCGCCGCCGCTCGCGGGCACCGCCCGTACGCGGTAGCCGCCCAGGCCGGGGAGGTCGACGTCGTGGGCGTGGTCGTCCGCCGTGACACCGGCCGACGTCAGGGCGTCGCGCTGGGCGGTGCTCAGCGGTTCGGTGTTCTCGCCGGCGTCGAACCCGCCGTCCTTCACCACGGCCGAGTCGGTGACCGCCCCGTGCTCGATCAGCGCGCCGAACGTCTCCAGGGGCTGGCCGCCCATGCCGACGAAGCCCAGCGGGTCACGGTCCTTGGGGCCGCCGCCCGGACTCGGGGCGCCCGGCACCCGCTGGGCCCGGACCGCGATGTCCCGCAGCTGGTCGTCGAGCTTCCCGTACATGTAGCTGTGGAACGCGATCGCGGTCACCGAGCCGATCACGGCTGCGACCACCGCGATCAGCGTCACCGCCGAGACCACCAGCCGGGTGCGCAGGGTCCACGGCCGTCCCGGGCGCACGGCGCTACTCACCGGGCTTGATCAGGTATCCCGCCCCGCGCCGGGTGTGGATCATGGGCGTGCGGCCCGCGTCGATCTTCTTGCGCAGGTAGGAGATGTACAGCTCGACCACGTTGGCCTGGCCGCCGAAGTCGTAGTTCCAGACGCGGTCCAGGATCTGGGCCTTGCTGAGCACCCGGCGCGGGTTGCGCATCAGGAACCGCAGCAGCTCGAACTCGGTGGCCGTGAGGTGGATGTTCTTCCCGCCCCGGCTCACCTCGTGGCTGTCCTCGTCGAGCATCAGGTCGCCCACGACGAGCTGCGACTCGCTGCGCGCGGTCGCCGTGCCCGAGCGCCGGATCAGGCCGCGCAGCCGGGCCACCACCTCCTCCAGGCTGAACGGCTTGGTGACGTAGTCGTCGCCGCCCGCCGTGAGCCCGGCGATCCGGTCCTCCACGGCGTCCCGCGCGGTCAGGAACAGCACCGGCACGTCGGACAGCTCCCGGCGCAGCCTGCCGAGGACGGCCAGCCCGTCCATGTCGGGCAGCATCACGTCGAGGATCACCGCGTCCGGCCGGAACTCCCGGGCAGCCCGCACCGCGCCCGCCCCGTCACCGACGCTGCGCACCTCCCAGCCCTCGTAGCGGAGCGCCATCGAAAGCAGCTCCGTGAGCGAGGCCTCGTCGTCCACGACCAGGACCCGCACGGGGGTGCGGTCCGGCCTGAGCAGTTCGGTACGCCCCTGGGGCGAGGTCGTCGTCGTCATGACGCCAAGCCTGCGAGACGGCTCTGAGAGTCTTCTTGCCCGTTTCTGTGAATTCCCTGAGAAAGCGGGGCCGGCGTTCTCAGACGCCGAACAGCGCCTTCGCGTTGTCGTGGCAGACCGCGCGCAGCCAGGGGTCGCCGAGGTCCAGGCGTTCCAGGGCGTGGAGCTGGTGGGCGTACGGGTACGGGATGTTCGGGAAGTCCGTGCCCAGCAGGATGCGGTCGCCGAGGTCCGCGAGGCGGGGGTGCTCCGCCTTCGGGAACGGCATGAAGTCCTCCGTGAAGTCGGTGAACGCCATCGTCGTGTCGAGCCGGACCTCCGGGTACCTCTCCGCGAGCGTCAGGAACTCCCCGTACTCCGGCATGCCCATGTGGGCCACGATCAGCGGGAGGCGGGGGTGCCGGGCCAGGACGCGGGCGATGGGGCCGGGTCCTGTGTGCTTGCCGGGGGCCGGGCCCGAGCCGCAGTGCGTCACGACGGGGATGCCCGCCTCCGCGAGCAGGCCCCAGACCGGGTCGAGCAGCGGGTCGTTCGGGTCGTACGCGCCGACTTGGAGGTGCGCCTTGAAGACCCGGGCCCCGGCCTCGACGGCCTCGCGGACGTATGTCCCGGCGTCCGGCTCGGGGAAGAAGGTCGCGGTGTGCAGGCAGTCCGGGGTGCGGGCGGCGAAGTCCGCGGCCCAGGCGTTGAGCCAGGCGGCCATCGACGGCTTGTGCGGGTAGAGCATCGACGTGAAGCGCAGGACGCCGAACGAGCGGAGCAGGGCGAGGCGTTCGTCCTCCTCGTGCCGGTAGGTGATCGGCCACTCCAGGCCGGTCAGCGGGCCCGCCGAGTCGAAGTACGCCCAGACCTTGCGCAGCACCCGCTCGGGCATGAAGTGCGTGTGTACGTCGATGAGCCCGGGCAGCCCGAGCCGCTGCCGGAACCGCGCCACGGCGTCGTGATCGTCACCCATACGGCCGACCATCTCAGAACAGCCCGTCCTGCGCCGCGCCGCCCCCCACCGCGACGGTCGGCACGCCGACCCCGGCGGGGGCCGCGCCGGCCGCCGTCAGCGCCCAGCCGGTCATCAGCCGGGTGTCGACGACGACGAGGCCCCGCGCGCCCGTGTCCAGGTGCAGGTCGGGCCCGGCCGCCGCGACCAGCCGCCCCGCGACCGCCCCACCGTCCACCAGCCCGGTCACCGCGCGGACCGGTCCGGACGCCGCCCCGAGACCGAAGATTTCCGCGTGGTCCACCGCCCCGAACGGCAGCCGCTCCAGCGCCTCCGGCCAGCCGCCGCCCTCCAGGGCCGCCGCCTTCCCGTACAGCTCCGCCACCTCGGCGGCCCGCTCCCCCGGCGCCGGCAGGTCCGCCCGCACCGCCCGCTTGCGCGCGTACGGGATTCGGTCCGGGACGCCGAGAGCCGCCCGCAGCACCTCCTCGGCCCGGCGCGCCGCCATCAGCGGACCCCGTCCCAGCCAGCTGAAGACCACCGCCCCCTGCTCCCGCAGCCGCGCCGCGCCCCGCTCCTCGGCGGTGATCCCGACCTTCACCATGCCGGGCCCGAACCACGCCAGGTACACCCGGTACGTGCGCGGGTCGTCCGGGATCGTGTCGGCGGCCACCGAGTGCGCCCGGTCGAGCCGCCCGCACTCCGCGCACCGCCCGCCCGTGCTCGTCGCCGGGACCACGGCCGCCACCGGGCACGCGTTGCCCCGCGCCCCGGAACAGCGCCGCTCACCGGCCGCCCGGAAGCCGAACTCCGTCCCGTACGACAGCGGACTCGACCGCGTACGCGTGCCCTTGCGCCAGCCGAGCGCGGGGCCGCCGGAGTCCTCGGGCCAGCGGAGGCCGGTGCACTGCCAGTCCATGCCGGCACCCTACGGGCGGCCACTGACAACGCGGGCGCGACTAGGATTCGGGCATGACCCCGACCGTGCAGGACGTGGACCGGTTCGAGGCGGCCAGGCCCCGGCTGGAGGCCATCGCCTACCGGCTGCTGGGCTCCGCGAGCGAGGCCGAGGACGCCGTGCAGGACACGTACCTGCGATGGCAGGCCGCCGACGTCCGGCGGATCGAGGTCCCCGAGGCCTGGCTGACCAAGGTCCTCACCAATCTCTGCCTCAACCAGCTCACCTCCGCCCGCGCCCGCCGCGAGACGTACGTGGGCGCGTGGCTGCCCGAGCCGCTGCTCGCCGGGGACGCCATGCTCGGCCCCGCCGACACGGCCGAACAGCGCGAGTCCGTCTCGTACGCCGTGCTCACGCTCATGGAGCGGCTGACGCCGAGCGAGCGGGCGGTCTACGTGCTGCGCGAGGCGTTCGGCTACCCGCACCGGGAGATCGCGGAGATCCTGGACATCGGCGAGTCAGCCGCGCAGCAGGTCTACCACCGGGCGAGGAAGCACATCGCCGACGGCCGGACGCGCACCCAGGTCGACGAGGCCGCCGCCCGGCGGGTCATCGAGGAGTTCCTGCTCGCCGCCGCAGGCGGCCGTACCGAACCGCTCGTGGAACTGCTGACGTCGGACGCGATCTCCATCGGGGACGGCGGCGGCAAGGTGCCGGCCCGTGCCAAGGCGTTCGAGGGCGCGAAGGCGGTCGCGACGTTCATGCGCGGCCTGCTCAAGCCGGGCAAGGCGAAGACGGCGGTGACCGGCGGTTCCGTCGACCTGTACCTGACGTCCGCCAACGGCTCCCACGCCGTCGTGGCGGCCGTCGGCGGACGGGTCATCGGCGTCATGTGCGTGGAGGTCGCCCCCGAGGGCATCGCCTCCTTCCGCAACCAGGTCAACCCGGACAAGCTGGAGCGGGCGACCCGGCAGTGGGCGGCCATGGAACACGGAAAGCCGCTGCTCACGGCCTTCTGAGTGCTTTGTGACGCAGGTCACGTTCTTCTTCTGTCAGGAAAGCGCGGGCTGCCCGGTTCAAGGGGCGAGAAACCACCCCGTAGGGGCGAACCCGCGCGAGACAGGAGCAGGCACATGCAGCAGCACCGCATCATCGTCCTCGGAGCCGGATACGCCGGAGCCATCGCGGCGGGCCGCGTCGCCAAGCGGCTGCGTCCCGAGGACGTCCAGGTCACCCTCGTCAACGCGGAGCCCGACTTCGTCGAGCGCGTCCGCATGCACCAGCTCGCGGCGGGCCAGGACCTCAAGCCCCGCCCCTTCTCCGAGATGTTCGCCGGCACCGGTGTGGAGCTGAAGGTCGGCCGGGTCACCGCCGTGGACGTCGACCGCAGGGCCGTCACCGTGCGGGGCGCGGACGGCGAGGAGGAGCTGGCGTACGACAGCCTCGTCTACGCCCTCGGCAGCGCCTGGAACACCCACGGCGTCCCGGGCACCGCCGAGCACGCCCACGAGATCGCGAGCCGCCCCGGCGCGCTCCGGCTGCGCGACAGGCTGGCCGCCCTCGCGCCCGGGCAGTCCGTCCTCGTCGTCGGCGGCGGACTGACCGGCCTGGAGGCCGCGACCGAGTTCGCGGAGGCCCGCCCGGACCTCGACATCGCCCTCGCCGCGCGCGGTGAACTCGGCGACTGGCTCTCGCCCAACGGTCGCGCCCACGTCCGCAAGGTCTTCGGCCGGCTCGGGATCACGGTCCACGAGAACACCGCCGTCGCGGAGGTCGGGGCGGGTCACGTCACCACGGCCGACGGCACCTCGTTCCCGGCGGCGGTCACCGTCTGGACGGCGGGTTTCGCGGTCCACCCGCTCGCGGAGGCCACCGCGCTGGAGACCGACGAGAACGGCCGGATCGTGGTCGAAGAAACCATGCGCTCGGTCTCGCACCCCGACGTGTACGCGATCGGCGACGCGGCCCTCGTCGCGGGCCCCGGCGGCAAGCCGCTGCGGATGTCCTGCGCCTCGGGCGTCCCCACCGCCTGGCAGGCGGCCGACGCCATCGCGGCCCGGCTCACCGGCGCCAAGGTCCCGTCCACACCGCTGCGCTACTTCAACCAGTGCGTCTCGCTGGGCCGCAAGGACGGCCTGATCCAGTACGTCACCGCCGACGACCGCGCTGTCCGGGCCTCACTGAGGGGCCGGGTCGCCGCGCTCTACAAGGAGCTGATCTGCAAGGGCGCCGCCTGGGGCGTGGCCAACCCGACCGCCGGCCTGATCATCCGGCGCCGCCCGGTCGTGGCGGGGCGCGACGGGACGGCGGCACCGGTGGTGGCCGAGCAGCGGTGACCGGGGGTCAGAAGAGGCGTTCGGGGGGCGGTCCCGCGCTCGGTGTCCGGGTGGTGGGGCCGTCCGGGGTGACGTACTCGACGTCGCCCAGGGGGTCCGCCGTCACCTCGCCGACCACGGCGGCGTGCCGGCCCTCGGGGCGGGCGTGGAGCGCGGCGAGCACGGTGTCCGTGCGTTCCGGGGGGACGAACAGGCACAGGCTCCCCGCGCACGCCGCGTCCAGGGGGGCGAGGCCCCGGGTGGCCAGGGCGACCCGGGCCTCGTAGCTGACGGGCAGCGCGGACTCGTCGACGCGCAGGGTGAGCCGGCGGGCGGCGGCGGTCAGGCGCAGGGTCTCCGCGAGGCCGCCGGCTCCGACGGGGCGGGCGTGGTGGAGGCCGTCGCGGACCTCGCGCAGGAGGCCCGTGAGGGGGGCGCAGTCGCTGGGCACGTGGTGCTCGTAGCCGAGGCCGTCGCGCAGGGAGACCAGGTGGGCCGCGTGGTCGCCGAGGGGGCCCGTCACCACGATCCGGTCGCCCGGGCGGACGCGGTCCGGGGCCAGCGCGGGCCCCCGGCGGTCGCCGAACGCGGTGGCGGTGACGTAGACCCGGTCGGCCTCACCGGCGCGGACGACCTGGGTGTCCACGGCGGCGACGGTGACCCCGGCCTCGGCGGCGGCGTCCCGGATGGACGCGGTGAGCCTGTGGACCAGGTCGAGCGGGAGCCCGGCCTCCAGCACGATGCCGAGGGCCAGGTGGCGGGGGTCGGCGCCGGTGGCCGCGAGGTCGTTGACGGCACCGCAGACGGCGACCCGGCCGATGTCCCCGTTGCCGAAGAACGGCGGGTCGACGACGTAGGTCCCCGCCCGGACGACGAGGTCGGGCTCCCGGGGCGCCAGGGCCCGGGTGATCAGCTCGCGCACCTCCGGGCCGAAGCCGACCTGCGTGGTGTACCGGTCTCGCGTGTACGTCACGGAACCCACCCCCCGATGCGCGCGTCACGGCCGTGCCCATCATGCTGCGGGGGTGCGGGCGCGCCTACCCGTGTTCACGCCCTAGGGGGACTGGTTAGGGGCGGCCCGGACGGTCGTACGCGCGGAGCAGGAGGACCGCCGCGACGGCGGCCAGGGCCGGGAGGGCGCCGAAGCCGGCCAGGATGCCGACGCGGGCGGTGAGGGACTGGGCGGCCGCGTCACCGGTGCCGGAGGAGACATAACCGGTGAGCTGGAGGACCAGGCCGTAGAGGAACGGGCCGACGGCCACGCCCAGACCCTCCGCCGTCGTGAACACCCCCGACAGCACGCCCCCTTGGCGGCGGCCGGTCCGGGCCGTGTCCCGCGCGACGCAGTCCGGCAGCATCGCGTACAGGAAGAGCAGCTGGCCCGCGTGGCCGGTGCCGGCGAGCGCCATCGTGACCAGGACCGCGCCCTGCGGCAGCACCGGCGAGGCGAGGAAGAGCAGGCAGCCCGCGATGAACAGCGCGGAGGCCAGGGCGTATCCGCGCGGGCCGCGCAGCCGGGACCACAGCGGCATCGTCAGCAGGTTCGGCGCGACGAACGCGGCCACCAGCGGGCCGACCCCGGACGAGTCGTGCAGCACGTGGTCGGCGAAGTACGGGGCGCCCGCGAGGAGGACGCCGGTGGCGACGGACTGGAGGACCACGCAGCGCAGCAGCGCCATGAAGGGCGGGTTGGCCCGGGCGGCGGCGAACTGCTCGCGGAGGGCGGGGCCGTCGGCCGCGACGCGCGGTGCCCCGCCCGCCGTACGGGTTCCCGCGAACACCCACACCGCGCCCAGCGCCACCACCACCGCGCCGAACGCCCCCGCGTACCGGTGGCCCGCCAGGCCGCCGCCGCCCGCGTCCACCAGGGCCGGGGCGGCGGCGCCCGTGACCAGGGCCGCCACGCCGATCACCGCGACCCGGCCCGCGACCAGGCGCATCCGGTCCTCCTCGCGGTCCGCGAGTTCGGCGGGCATGGCCACGTACGGGACCTGGAAGAAGGCGAAGGCGGTCGCGGTGAGCAGGTAGCCGGCGGCGGTGAACCAGGCTCCGGCCGCGCCGGGCAGCGGGCCCGCGAAGGTCAGCGCGAAGCCCAGGGCCATGACGAGCCCGCCCCACAGCACGTACGGGCGGCGGGAGCCCCAGCGGGTGCGCGTGCGGTCGCTGGCGCGGCCGACGAACGGGTTGAGGACGACGTCCCACGCCTTCGGCAGGAAGACGACCGCCCCGGCCAGCGCGGCGCCGACACCGAGCGTGTCGGTGAGGTACGGGAGCAGGAGGAGCCCCGGAAGCGTGGTGAAGGTGCCCGTGACGAGCGAACCCGAGGCGTAACCGAACCGCACGCGGCGGCTCGGTCCGCCGGTGCGCGCGGACGCGGGCGGGGCGGTACGGTCGCCGCCGGTTTCGGTGATGGCCATCGCGGTGCCTCCCTCGGAAAGCCCCGCCGAGGGCGCGGGGGATGTCCCTCGGCGGGGCTGTCGGGGCACAGCATCGCGCCCCGCCCATGGGCGCCGCTTAAGCGCCCCCGCATCCGCGAACGCACCTTCCTGCCATGCATTTTGTGGTCAGCGGCGACGGGTGGCCGGGTCTTGCCACGGGCTCCACCATGTGATGGGAGAAGGGGAGGGACATGACAGTCGACAACCGCACGGCCTCGGCTCCCGCCATCCACGGACTTGCGACAGCGGCTGCGGGGAGCGCGGGGGCCGCCCAGCACCTGATCCACCGCCCGGCCGCCCGGTCGTACTACGGCCTGGACGCGCCGAGTCTGGGTGAGGAGCTGTTCACCCTCGTCGGCGACACCCCCGTGTCCCACCCGCTCTTCAACGACGGCCCCGGACGCTTCCACGACCTCCAGATCGCCACCGCCGGGGTGCGGGACGTCGGTGAGCTGGTCGGCCACCGCTACTTCGGGGTGCCCGAGGACCGTCCCGGCCTCTTCTACCGCTTCTCCCTCGACCTCACCGACCTGTCCGCCTGGCGCACGGAACCGGCCGGCGGCCGGGGCGTGGTCATGGAGACGCAGATCAGGGCCAGGCCCGCCAACGTGGTCGCCGAGGTGCCGCGCGGACTCGACTTCCACCTGGACGTACGGATCGACGGGCGGCCGTGCGGAGTCGGGGCCGCCGGGATGGTCTTCCTGATGCCGAAGCTGTACCGCAAGCACGTCGCGCACGCCCGGCAGGCGATGCGGGCCGTGCCCGAGCTGCACGACGCCCCCGACGCCCCGCCGCGCCCGGCCGCCGCCGCCGAGGCCGGCCGGTCCGCCGGGGAGAACGTGGTGATCAGCGAACCGGTGGACGCCTCGCGCGGCCGGATCAGCACCTGGGTGCTGTCCGCACCGGTCAGCCCGGTCTTCGACGTCACGGACGGTCGCCAGGAGGGGCAGTTCTCCGGGCTGCACCTGCTGGAGGCGCTGCGCCAGAGCTCGCTGCTCACCGCCGGCCGCGCGCACGGCCTGGACCCGGAGCGCAGCACCCTGGGCGCCTGCCAGGTGCACTTCCGGGGGCAGGCGGAGCGCGCGCTGCCGCTGCGCTGCGTGGCCGTGGCCGGGCCGCTGGACCGGGACGCCGAGGGACGGCCCTCGGTGCCGGTGACCCTGACCCTGACGCAGCAGCGGTGGGCGGTCGCCGAGGCCCGCACCTGCGTGGTCCAGGACTACTGACCCATGAACGCGGTGCGTTTCGGCATCCTGGGCCCCCTGGAGGTCAGCGGCGGCGCGCCGGCGGCCGCCAAGCTGCGGGGCGTCCTCGGCACCCTGCTCGTCCGCGCGAACGAGGTCGTCTCGGTGGACGCCCTCATCGACGAGCTGTGGCCCGATTCCCCGCCGCGCACCGCCGCCACCACCCTCCAGGTGTACGTGTCCCACCTGCGCAAGGCCCTGCGCACCGCCGACCCGCACGACGACCGGGAGACGCTGCTCACCCGCCGCCCCGGCTACCTCGCGCGGGTCACCCCGGACGAGCTGGACAGCACGGCCTTCATCGGACTGACCCGGCGCGGCCACCAGGCTCTGAGCGACGGGGATTTCGCCGCCGCCGCCGACCTCCAGCGCCGGGCCCTCGCCCTGTGGCGCGGGCCGCTGCTCTCGGACATCCCGCACGGGCCCCTGCTGGAGGGCGCCGCCGTCCGGATGGACGAGGCGCGCACCACGGCACTCGACGAGCGCGTGCGGGCCGAGCTGCACCTCGGCATGCACCGTGAACTCGTCCCAGAACTCCACGAGCTGGCGGCGGAGTTCCCGCTGCGCGAGGAGTTCCACGCGCACCTGATGGTCGCCCTCTACCGATGCGGGCGCCAGGCCGAGGCACTGCGGGTCTTCACACGGCTGCGCCACACGCTGGTCGACGAGCTGGGCATCGAACCGGGGCCCCGGTCCCGCCGGCTCCAGCGGCTCATCCTGGCGGGCGACCCGGTCCTGGCCCGGCCCGAACCGGGTCCCCGCCCGGTGGCCGCCGGCGCGGCCGGCGGGGACACCGCGCTGCCCGGGCCCGACCCGTCGTTCGTGGGGCGTACGGAGGAACTCGCCGCTCTCGAAGCGCTGTTGCGGGGTGCCAAGGCCGGTGACGTCCTCGCCGTGACCGGGATGCCCGGTGCTGGGAAGACGGCTCTGGCGGTCGAGGCCGCGCACCGTTCCGCCGACGCGTTCCCCGGCGGGCTCCGCCTGCTGGACCCGCGCGACGGCGGGCCCCCGCCGCGCCCGGCCCCCGCGCCCGGGACGCTGCTGATCGTGGACGGGGTGGCCTCGGAGGCCGAGGTGCGGCCGCTGCTGCCGCTCGGCTACATCCTGCTGCTCACCGCCCGCCGCGTACCGGCCGGGCTACCGGGACTGCGGACCGTGCTCCTCGGGCCGTGGCGCCCGGAGGAGGCACGGCAGTTGGTGCCGCTGCTGGACGGGCCCGACGGGCGCCGCGTCTCCGTCGAGCAGGCCGAGGCCGTCGCCGAACGGTGCGGGTGGCTGCCGCTCGCCGTGCGCGCCGCCGCCGCGCAGCTCGCCGCCCGGCCGCACTGGACGCCCGCCACGCTCATCGACCGGCTGTACGCGGAGGAGAGCCGGCTCGACGCGCTGCGCACCGGCGACATGGACGTCCGGGCCCGGCTGCTGACCGCGTACGAGGACTGCGACGAGGGGCGGCGCCGGCAGTTCCGGCTGCTGTCCCTGCTGCCGCCGGGCCCTTTCGACGCCGCCCGGGCCGCCGCCGCGCTCGACCTCACCGGTGCGCGCGCCCTCGCCGCGCTCGAAGGGCTGGCCGACGACCGGCTGGTGGAGGCGGACCGGGACGCCTGGCGGCCGGCCGACGACCGGCTGGTGGAGGCGGACCGGGACGCCTGGCGGCTGCCCGAGCTGCTGCGCATCGTCGCCGCCGAACGGCTGGCCGCCGAGGAGGACCCCGCGACCGTCCGGGCCGCCGTGCGGCGCGTGTGCCTGGCGTACCTGCCGGGCGCGGCGGGCCCCCGGCGCGCGACGGCCCCGGACGCACCGGCGCTCGCCCGGCTGGCCGGGACCGCGTACGACGCGGGGCTGTGGGAGCTGACCGTACGCCTGACGGAAGGCCTCGCCGGGTTCGCGCGGCCCGACGCGGTCGCCGAGGAGGCGTCCTACGCGCTGGCCCTGGACGCGGCGCGCCGGTGCGCGGACCGACCGGCCCAGGCCCGGATGCTCCGGCTGCTCGCCGAACTGGCCTGGCGCTACCGGCGCTTCGAGCGCGCCCGCGACCTGCTGGGGCGGGCGCTGGAGCTGGCCCGGGAGTGCGGTGACGAGGAGGAGACCGGGCAGGCGCTCGTGGGTCTGGCCGAACTCCTGCTGGACGGCGGTGCGGCCGACGAGGCGGCGGACCTGCTCGGACCGGCCCTGGCCGCGCCCGCGCACACCAGGGCCCGTTACGAGGCGACGCGGGCGCGGGCGCTGGTGGCCCTGGCCCAGGAGGGCCCGGAGGCGGCCAGGACCTGGTTCACCGAGTGCCTGACGCTGGCGGGCGCGCTGGACGACCCGGGGCTGCGGATGTACGCGCGGCGCTCGCTGCGCGCGCTGGACGCGGACGCCGACGCGCCGGGGGCGGGGTTCGGGGCCGTGGAGATCCGGCCGGGGCTCTGGCGGATTCATCAGGGCGGCCCGTTCGCGCGGTCGTCCACGGCCTGTGGAGAACCATGCCGGTAGTGCTCGGCCCCGACACGGAACTGATCGGCAGGGCCCGCGAGACCGCCGCCCTGCGGGAGCGCCTGCTCTCCCCCGGCGTACGCCTGGTGACCCTCACCGGACGGGCGGGCGTGGGCAAGACCCGGCTCGCCCGGGAGGCGGTACGGGAGCTGGGGGACGCGTTCGCGCGTGTGGAGGTGGTGGACGCGGGGGCGCTGCCCGCGCCCGCCGGTCTCCCCGCCGACGGGCGGGTGCTGCTGGTCCTCGACGGGTGCGACCATGACGCCCGGGGCCCGGCCGCCGACGCGGTCGTCGCGCTGGCCGCCGAGCCGCAGGTCGTCGTACTGGTCACCGCCGTGGAACCGCTCGGGGTGTACGGGGAGCAGCTGCTGCCGCTCGGACCGCTGGCCGTGCCCGGCGAGGGGGACGGGGAGGAGCCGCACTCCGTGGCGTCCGTGGAGCTGTTCGTGCGGCGGGCGCGGGACGCCGACCCGTCGTTCGCGCTGACCCTGGAGAACAGCGCGGCCGTCGCGGAGATCTGCACCCTGCTCGGCGGACTGCCCCTCGCGCTCGAACTCGCCGCCCTGCGCCTGCGGTTGCTGCCGCCGCAGCTGCTGGCGGCCCGGCTGCGCGGGCGTACGACCGTCCTCGCGGGCGGACCCGTGAACGCGCCCGCCCGGCACCGCTCGCTCACCGCGCTCGCCGAGTGGAGCTGCCTGGGCCTGGAACCGGCGGCCCTCGCGCTGCTGGGGCGGCTCGCGGTGTACGAGCCGGGCTTCGGTCTCGCCGCCGCCGGGCTCGACGAGGAGGAGGGGCTCGAACTCCTGATGGACCGGGGGCTGCTCACCGTCATGGGCGAGGAGCGCGGCGAACTGCGGCTCGCGGTCCCCGAGCCCGTACGGTCCCACGTCCGCGCCCGGGCGCCGGAAGGGGCGGCGGACGCGCACGCCGAGCGCTACCGGCGGCTGGTCGCCGCCGCGCTGCCGGGGCTCGCCGGGACCGGGCAGGACCGGCTGCTGCGGGAGGCGGCGGCCGAGAGCGCCAACGTCCTGGCGGCCCTGCGCCACCTGCACGAGCGGGGCGACGGCGAGGCCGCGGCGGCGACGGTGCTGGGCTGCCGCCTGCCGTGGCTGGCGCAGGGCCGGTTGCGGGAGGGCCTGGAGTGGTGCGACGCGGTCGCCGACGCCGGACCGCTCCCGGAGGCGTCACGGGCCCGGCTCGCCGACGTGTCCGGGGTGTTCGCGCTGGCCCTGGGCGACCCGCAGGAGGCCGTGCGCCGCCACCGGCGCGCCCTCGCCCTGGGCAAGAGCGTCGGCGACCGCCGGCAGAACGCCCTCGCCTCGCTCCGGCTCGGCACCGCCCTCCTCAGGTCCGGCGACGCGGCGGGGGCCCGCAGCGTGCTCGTCACCGCGCACAGCGCGCTGTCCACGATGGGCGTCACCGGGGGCACCGCCGAGGCGGCGGTCTCGCTCGCCGCCGCCCTGCACGCCGAGGGCGACCGGCGCAAGGCACGGGACATGCTGCTCAGGGCCGAGGAGACGTTCCGCCGCAGCCGCGACGGACGCGGGCTCGCCGGAGCGCTGCGGGCGCTGGCCGCGCTGGACCTGGAGGGCGACGAGCCGGAACCGGCGGAGACCGCGCTCAGGGAGGCCCTGCGGCTGTACGAGGCGATCGACGAGCGCACGGAACTCCCCGGCCTGCTGGAGGAGTTCGCGCTGCTGCTGCTCCGCTCGCAGCCCGCGCAGCGCCCGCGCGCGGTCCGGCTGCTCGCGGCGGCCGACGTGCTGCGGCAGCGGACCGGCGCCGAGGTCCCGCAGGAGTGGCGCTCGCAGGCCGAGCGGGCCCGTACGGAGCTGGGTGCCCGGCTCGACTGGCCCGACTTCGCGACCGCCTGGGCGGAGGGCGTGCGGATGTCCGCGGCCACGGCGGTGGCAGAGGCGCTGTCCTCGCCGGCGCCGTCGCGCCGCACGGTCGCCGGGGCGGCGGCCGAGGCGCAATCGCTCACCCCGCGCCAGGCACAGGTCGCGCTCCTGGTCGCCGAGGGGCTCACCAACCGGCACATCGCGGCCCGGCTCGACATCTCCGAGTGGACAGTCGTCAACCACGTCCGCCAGGTGATGCGGCGGCTCGGGTGCACCTCGCGGGTGCAGGTCGCGGGGGCGGTGGGGCGGTGGGGATGACCCGGGGCACCGGCACGGCCGAGCGCCGCCTCCTGGAGCTGACCGCGCCCGACGAGGTCGTCCGGCGGTTCCGGGCGGCCGGGTGGTGGCGGGAGGAGACATTCCTGGACGACCTGAACCGCACGGCCGCCGGTGCGCCGCAGCGGCCCGCGATCGTCGCGGAGCGCATGCTGCGACCGGAAGGCGAACGCCGGATCACCCTCACCTACGGACAACTCGTTCTGTACGTCGACCGGTTCGCGGCGGCCCTGGCCTCGCTCGGGGTCGCTCCGGGCGATCCGGTCGCCTACCAGCTGCCGAACTGGTGGGAGACGGCCGCGCTCACCCTCGCCTGCTGGCGGGCCGGGGCGGTCGCGGTGCCCGTGCTGCCGACCGTGCGTGCCCACGGGCTGCGGCACATCCTGGACGGCACCCGGGCCCGGGTCTGCGTGGTCCCGGACGCCTGGGAGGGCTTCCCGCACGCCGAGGCGCTGGCCGACCTCGCGCCGGGGCTGCCGTGGCTGCGCCACCGCGTGGTGGTGGGGGACGCGGCGGCGACCGGGGCCGTCGACTTCGCCGCGCACTTCGTCCGCACCCCGCACGAGCGGACCGCGGCGGGCCGCCGCCTCGCCCCGCTGCCGGGGCGCGCGGACCGGCCGGCGCTGCTGATCAGCGTGATGGGGCTGCGCGACGCGTACACCTCGGTGGTGCACTCCCCCGACACGCTGTACGCCAACGTCTCGACCCAGCACCACCCCGAAGGCCCGGGGCGGCGGCCCGGGGAGGTCTTCCTGTCCACCCTCCCGCTGACCTCGCTGGCCTCGCTGATCTACACCGTGTGCTGGCCGCTCGCGGTCGGCGGCACCGGCGTCTGGCAGGACGTGTGGGACCCGGGCAGGTGCCTGGACCTGATGGCGTACGCGGGTGTCGACCAGGTGTACGCGGAGCCCGCCTACTTCGCGGAACTGCTGACCACCCAGCGGCAGCGGCCCCGGAGCCTGGAGCGGCTGCGGCTCGTCCTGTCCGGCGGGCGCACCAGCACCCCGGAGCCGCTGGCGGACGAACTGCGCGAGGTGTTCGGGGTGCCGGTGCTCTCCGCGTGGGGGGCGCCCGAGCTGGGCATGGGCGCGCTGTCGGCGGCGGCCGGCGAGTCACGGCTGCTGAGGGGCCTGGAGGTGCCGGCCGAGGACGGTACGGGCCCCGCCCCGCTCCGGGTGCGCGGGCCGTCGGTGGCCCTGGCGACCTGGCGGCACGGGGAGGCGGTGCCCGTCTCGACCTGGGAGGACGGGGACGGCTGGCTGGACACCGGCGACCTCGCGACGACGGACGCCGGGGGCTCCATCCGGGTCCGGGCCCGGGCAGGCACCCGCACCGGGGCGATCTTCATGGTCCCGGTCGCGGAGGTGGAGGAGGCCCTGCTCACCCACCCCAGGGTCGGCGAGGCGGCCGTGGTCGCCTACACCGACCCGGAACACGGCGAGCTGCCGTGCGCAGTGGTGGTCCCGGTCGCGTGGGACCGGCCGCCCGGCCCCGCCGAACTCCGCGAACACCTCACCGCGCGGGGCGTCGCCGAGGCGTTCCTGCCCACCCGCCTGGAGGTCGTGGGTGCCCTCCCCCGCGACGAGGACGGCCGCCTGCGCCGGGCGGCGCTGCGCGCGTGGCTGCTGCGGGGGCGGCCGGGGAGCCCTCGGCCGGCGCCGGTGTAGGGGGCACGTGGGGCTCGTACGGCCGGCACGCCTCCGCCGGGCTGCGCTCGCGTGGCGCGTCCGTCGTCCCCGTACAGCCGCGCCCCGTCGTCACTCGCAGCCCGCCACCCTGCGGGCGAACGCCTTCAGTTCCGTGCGCCAGCGCGGGGAGACCGGGGCGGCCGACGCCACCTCGTCGGCGCGGACCAGGAGGCGCGCGATCGTCTCCTCCGCCTTCTCGCGGGCCTGCGCGTCGAAGAAGATGTCCCGCAGGAACTGCGCGTCGCCGTCGAACCCCGGCCCGCCGCGCAGGAAGCCGCGGATCCGCCAGGCCGCGTGCAGGGCGCGCGCGTACTCCTCGTACGGCTCGCGCAGGTCGTCGCGGCCCGCGAGCGCCGCGCCGATCAGCAGGGCATGGCGCAGCCCGTACCAGCCGGCGCCGCAGCCGGCCCCGCAGCCGTCGAGGCACTGGCCGGGCCAGGCGTCGTCGAGGTACTCCGTCGCCTCGGCGGCTTCCGCGTGCGCGCCGATGGTGCGTTCCGTGCGCAGGGCGTCCCACAACTCCCGAGCGACCAGCGGGAGACGGGCGGCGATGCGGTCCCCGTAGGCCGTGGCGAGGTCGCCCGCGAGGACGGCGGTGTCCTCGCCGAAGCGGCGGGACTCACCGCGCCAGCCGTTGCGTTCGTGCTCGGCGGCGTGGCTGATGTGCAGGGTGGGGATGCCCCGGCGCAGGGTCGCGTTCTTGCGGACGTCGTCGCGGATCATCAGGCAGGTGTCGAGGAGTTCGAGCGCGGCGCACGCGGACACCACGTCCTCGCCGGCCGGGTCGCCGTCCGCCGCGAGGTATCCGGTGAGGCAGATGACCGGATGGGCCCGCTCGGCCCCGGCCTGGACCAACTCGGCCACACCCGCCACCAGGACCGCGCTGCGCGGATCGGCCGTGCGGCGGCTCCGGGTCTCGTCGGCGAGGAGGCGGGCGAGCCGCTCCTCGACCCGGTCGAGCATGGCGTCGCGCAGCTGTCCGGGGCTCGCCGCGCTTCCCGGCTGACGTTGCGTCGGTGTGGTGGTCATGGCGCCCTCCCTGGTGGGCTACGGCCTCATGACCGACCTTCCAGGCGGTGCCGCCGGCGAACCACTCCGTCTCACATCCAGGGGTATGGACCACTGAATGCGGGGTCCGGCCACAGCAGTTGTCTGCCATGGCCGGCCGGGCCCGGGCACCGGGCTGCTACGACCTTGCCATGCCGTCAGATGAACTCGGCGACCCCCAGGTGGAAGTCGACGGGGAGCGCCTGGCGGCCGGGGATCTCCAGCTTGCGGTACACGCGGGTGAGGTGCTGCTCCACCGTGCTCACGGTGATGTACAGCTTCTGGGCGATCTCCCGGTTGGTGTGGCCGTGCACGGCAAGCAGGGCGACCCGCTTCTCCGACTCGCTGAGGCTCGCCACCAGGTCGGCGTGCGGGGCATCGGCCGCCGACGCCTCCTGCGGGGCCTCGCCGCTGTGGCCGGGCAGGATCTTCACGCACAGGGCCTGCGCCCCGCACTCCTTCGCCACGTGCCAGGCCCGCCGGTTGACCATGGCGGCCCTGGCCGGCTCGCCCAGGACGCGCAGCACCTGGCCGAAGTCGCTCATGGCGCGGGCCAGTTCGTAGTTGTCGCCGGAGCGGTGCAGGTCGTCCACGGCCTTGGTGAGCATCGCCTGCCGCTCCTTCGGCTCCCGCAGCGAGGCCCGCAGCCGCAGCGTCATCCCGCGCACCCATGGGTCGCCCGCGTCCCGGGTGGTCAGCTGGTCGGCCAGGAAGCGGTCGGCCTGCTGGGTCTCGCCGAGCCTGAGCAGCGCCTCCGCCGCGTCGGCCCGCCACGGCAGGACCCTCGGCCGGTCCAGGCCCCAGCGCTTCATGTGGCGGCCGATGTCCAGGAAGTCGCCGAGCGCCGCGTGGAACCGGCTGGTCGCCAGGGCGTAGTGGCCCCGGGCCCTGAGGTAGGCCAGGCCGTGGACGCTGCCGGTCAGCCGCTCCGGCACGGGCCGGCTGAGCACGGCGGCCGCCGCCTCGGGCTGACCCATGGCGGTCCGGGCCCGCACCAGCGTCGCCATCAGCCCGCACAGCTGGACGCCTCCGCCCCTGGCGGGCACCACGCGCAGGGCGTCCTCGGCCGTGTCCGCGGCGCCGCTCAGGTCGCCGAGGCGCAGCCGGGCCTCGGCGAGGAGGCCGGCGAAGACGGCCTGCCAGCCGGTCGCGCCGCGCTCCGCCGCCTGCCCGGTGAGCGTCTCGCACCACGGCACCGCGCGCTCCGCGCCGTCCAGGAAGAGCAGGGTGCGCAGGGCCTGGACGGCCGGCTCGACCATGCCCTCGGCCAGCGTGGCCCCGCGCAGGAAGAGTTCGGCGGCCTGCGCGGCGGCCACCTCGTCCGCCTCGGCAGGCAGCGCCCACAGGGCGGCCGGGTGGACGGCACCCCGGACCACGCGGCCGAGGTGGTGCCCGGGCGCTCCCGGCGACCGGCGGCCCGCGGCACCCCACTGCGGGAAGGCGGAGAGGCCGTCGAGCGGGTCGTCGCCGGGGATGTCGCCGTGTCTGCGCTCGGCGCCGGGGTGGCGGCCCTCACCGGCGGCGAGCCGTTCCAGCACCTCCGTCGACTCGTCCACGCGGCCCTGCGCGGCCAGCACCCGGGCGAGCGGGCCCAGCGCGCGGGCGTCCAGCTGTCCGGCGGCGACGGCGGCCAGGGGTTCGGTGAGGTGGCGTTCGGCGCCGGCCGGGTCGGTGCGGCCGGTGACGACGGCGAGCCGGACGCCCAGCTCGGCGCGGACGGTGTCGTCCGCGCACGCCTCATGGGCGAGCCCTAGCAGGGCGGTCGCCCTGTCCGGCCCGCCGTCGGCGGCGTGCTGGTCGGCGGCGGCCCGCAGCACGGACAGCGCCCAGTCCTCACCCGTGTGCCGGGCGGCGAGCAGCTGTGCGGCGACGACGGTGTCGGGGGCGCCGGCGGCACGGGTCAGCAGGGCGGCCTCCCGGTGCAGGGCGCGGCGGGTGTCCGGCTCCGTCCGGTCGAGCACGGCGGCCCGGGCGGCCGGGTGGCAGAAGCCGCGCTCCCGGGTGAGCAGCCCCGCGTCCTCCAGGGCGGAGAGCGCGCGGGCGGCGGCCGGTTCGGTGGTGCCGGCGAGGCGGGCGACGTGCGGGACTGCCGCCAGGGGGTCGAGTACGGCGATGGCCTCGGTCAGCGCGGTGGTGGCGGGCCCGCAGCGGTGCAGGCAGGCCAGGACGGCCTGGCCGTAGGCCTCGCCGGGGCGGGTGCCGGGGTCCTGGAGCAGGGCGCGCAGCAGCAGCGGGTTGCCGCCGCTCGCCCGGTGCAGCCGGGCCGTCTCGGCGTCGGTGCGGTCGGGGAGCATGGCCCGGACCGCGTCGGGCGTGAAGCGTTCGAGGCGCAGCCGCGAGAAGTGCGGCAGCCGCAGCAGTTCGGTGCGCAGCAGCGGGTCGTCGCCGTGCTCGTGGACGGACTCGGTGAGGGCGAGGAGCACCTTGGCCTCGCGGGTGCCCCGGGCGAGCTGGAGCAGGTAGCGGCCGGAGAGCTCGTCGACGTGGTGCAGGTCGTCCACGCAGATCACCACGGGCGCGGTGGCGCTCAGCTCGCGTACGGCCGAGGCGAACTGCCGCATGGCACCGACCCGGCCGGCCTCGGCGGGTGACGGAGGCAGCGGCGGGAGTGCGCCGGTCGGGGCGTCGGCGGTCAGCTGGCGCAGCACGCCGAGCGGGTGGCGCCGCTCGTCGGCGGTGGCCATTCCGCGCAGCACCAGGGCGCCGTGTTTCTCGGAATTTACGGCAACGGTCTCCAGGAATTCGCTTTTTCCACAGCCGACCGCCCCTTCGATGAGGAGCAGTCCGGAATTCCCTTCGGCACATCCTTCGATGAGCTTTTCCAGAAGAGACAGTTCTTCGGCGCGACGGAACAACACCATGAGATCCCCCATGCCCATGTTCCGGCTCTCGGTAAAGATACGGGAATGCGAACCGGATACAGGACCGATCGAGCGGCGCTTGAGAAGCAATCGAACTTCAGCATAGGGGCGCGTGCGGCGCGTTCACGGTGGCCGGAACCTGCCAGTCAGCTATCCCCGGGGACGGCCGGAAAGATGCGCCGGGGCGCCACCCCTGTCTGCCCCCGTTGCCGCCGCTCCCTCGGGTAGCCGACGGAGACCTCCTCGAAGCGCACACCGTCGTACCACGTGGTGCGCGGGATGTGGAGGTGCCCGTACACGACGGCGGCGGCGCGGAAGCGCGTGTGCCAGTCGGCAGTCAGTTCGGTGCCGCACCACTGGGCGAACTCGGGGTGGCGCAGGATGCGGGTGGGCGTACGGACCAGCGGGAAATGGTTGACCAGCACGGTGCGAAGTTCGGGGTCGCAGGCGGCCAGGCGCTGTTCGGTGGCGGCGACCCGGGCCCGGCACCAGGCCTGGCGGGAGGGGTAGGGATCGGGGTGCAGCATGAACTCGTCGGTGCACACCACACCGGCCTCGTACGCCTGCTCCAGCGCCTGTTCCCGGGTGGCGGCGGTGGGCGTGCGGAAGGTGTAGTCGTACAGCAGGAAGAGGGGGGCCACGACCAGCGGGCCGCCCGGCCCGGACCAGACCGGGTACGGGTCCTCCGGGGTGTGCACTCCGTACGAGCGGCAGATTTCGACCAATCTTCGGTACCGAGCGTCTCCACGCAACGACACAGGATCATCGCGAAGGGTCCACAGATCATGGTTTCCCGGCGCCCAGATGACGGTGGCATAGCGGCGGGTGAGCAAATCGAGCACCCAGCTCAGATCGTCGGGTGACTCGCCGACGTCACCGGCGACGATGAGCCAGTCGGCGGGGCTGTCGGGATACAGCTCCTCGACGATCCGGCGGTTCTCCGGGAATGCGACATGGAGGTCGCTGATGCCCATGAGGTTTCCGTGCGCCATTCCCCCAGGCTGGCCGGAGCGGCCCGGCCGCGAACACCCCTCTAGAACCCCTCAGTTGACGGTGCGTGACCGAACTGTGTAGCAGGGGCATGGCAAGGGCGGTGCCGGGCGGTGACAGACCGGCGGCGGACGGGGCCGGCGGGGCGGGCCGGATGGCAGCGGGCTGGCAGGAATGGCGGAGTGAGAGGGCCGGTCCGCCCGCGCGGAGGCGGCTTCGCTGGCCGGCGCGGGGCGGCGGCGGGAGCGTGGGAAGCGTCCACCCGACGCCCCGACCTGAAGGACTGCCGTGCTCACCAAGCTCCTGCCTTCGACCGTCGCCACCGCCGAGGCCACCGCCGACCCGGCCGGTGTGTTCCTCTTCCCGGAGGAGGAGTCCCTGATCAGCAACGCCGTCCCGAAGCGCCGCCTGGAGTTCGCCACCGTGCGGTGGTGCGCCCGGCGGGCCATGGGGGCGCTCGGGGTGGCACCGGCCGCCGTGCTGCCGGGCCGGCGCGGGGTGCCGCAGTGGGCGCCCTCGGTCGTGGGCTCGATGACGCACTGCGCGGGGTTCCGGGGCGTGGCGCTCGCCCGCAGGGAGGACTTCCTGTCGGTCGGGATCGACGCCGAACCCAACGCCCCGCTGCGGCCGGGCGTGCTGGAGTCGATCGCGCTGCCGCAGGAGCTGCGCCGGACGCGTGAACTGGCGTGGGCGGTGCCCGAAGTCGCCTGGGACCGGCTGCTGTTCTCCATCAAGGAGGCGGTGTACAAGACGTGGTTCCCGCTCACCGGCCAGGAACTCGACTTCACCGACGCGCTGGTGAGCGTCGACGCGGCGCAGGAGACGTTCACCGCCCGGCTGCTGCCGGACCCGGCCGGACTGTCCCCGGCGGGGCCCACCTCGTTCAGCGGGCGCTGGTCCGCTCGGGACGGGGTGCTGCTGAGCGCCATCGCCGTGCCCGCCCGCAGGCCGGCCGGGGCCGCACACGGAGATGCTCCCCGCATGTGCGCTGCGGGGAGCATTCGCTGAGCCTCGTTTCTTGGGCCCCGGGCGGCCCGATGGTCAGTTCAGAGGGCCCCAGCGGTCGTCGTCCGGGTGCTCGCCCCCCGTCGGCCCGGGGCTCACGGGCGCCGTACCCGCCGCGCTGACCGCGCTGTGGCTGGGCATCGCCTGCGAGAGCCCCAGCATGAACTGCCCCCCGATAACGGCCAGAAGTACACCCATCAGCAAAGTCAAGCGAACCAAAGATTCTTTACCATAACTTGCCATTGCGACTCCCCCTAGGTCAATGAATGAGCCTTACCTCCGGCTACTGCGTCACCCGAAACCTCCGGCTCGGGAGCTCTCCGGCGACGGGAAAAGAATCTCGGACGCCGATCATTCGCGCCAAGGGCCCCACGTTGGCGTAAAGTTACGTGGCAGCAATTACACCGACCAGTGGGGGCTGGCGTGTTCCAAGGGGAGTACGCGGATTCGGGCTTCGCCGAACTGGATGACGTGAGCGCTGCGGCATACGGGATCGCCGTCGAGTGCGGCCGGTTCGACCGGGAACGGATTGCCAAGGACCTGTCGCTCACCCACGACGAGGTCGCCCGGGTCGAGAGCGTGCTGGTCGGTGTCCGCCTGCTCCAGTCGGTGCCCGGTCACTCGCACCAACTGACCCCCGTCACGCCCGACGCGGCCGCCGCCTCCCTGGTGGGCCCCGCCGAGCGGCAGATCCGCGACCTCCAGCAGGCCGTCACGGACGTCCGGGCCCAGCTGATGTCGCTGACCCCCCTGTACTTCGAGGGCCGGCGGCTGCGCAACCATCTGGAAGCCATCGACATCATCAGCGACCCCGCCCGCATCCAGGCACTCCTGGACCACCTCGGGCAGACCTGCAAGCACGAGCTGATCACCGTCCAGCCCGGCGGCGCGCGCCCGGCGGACATGCTCGACGACGCCAGGGCCAGCGCCCTGTCCATCCTGTCGCGCGGGGTGCACATCCGGACCATCTACCAGCACACCGCGCGCAACGACCTGCCCACCCGCTCCTACGTCCGTGACGTCACGCTGGAAGGCGCCGAGATCCGGACCGCCGACGAGGTGATCGACCGGATGATCATCTACGACAAGGAGGTCGCCTTCCTGCCGGCGCGGTCCGCCTGCGAGGGCGGCTTCCCGGGCGCGGCCGTCGTCCGCGAGCCCACGCTCGTGGCGTTCCTCTGCTCCGTCTTCGAGTACCTGTGGGAGGGCGCGACCCCGTACGTCGTGGAGTCGCAGCGCCCCCCGTCCTCGACCGACGAGCTGAAGTGGTCGATCATCCGGCTGATGACCAAGGGCTACAAGGACGAGATGGTCGCCCGCAGGCTCGGCATGTCCGTGCGCACCTGCCGGCGCCACATCGCGGAGATAACCGAGCAGTTGGAGGCCACCAGCCGCTTCCAGGCGGGCTACAACGCCGCCCGTCAGGAGATGCTCGCCGGCGAGACGGCCACGAAGCCGCACTGACCGGGGGCACCGCCTCACGCTCCCTCACCCACCGGTGCCCCCGCTCTCCTCCTCGTCCAGCGCCTCCGTGATCGCGTCCACGCAGTCCTGGTCGAGCATCGTCGTGACATGGGCGTCCTGGAGCTTGCCGAACCCCGCGTCGTACACCGCCGCGCTGACCACGTAGCCGTCCTCGAGGGCGAAGGTGCGGAAGGTCCACTCCTCGCCGGTGCCCGGGGTGCCGTCGGGCCGCTGCACCCGCACCGGGCGGCCGTCCGGGCCGAAGCCGAATTCGGTGAAGCGGAACTGCATGCCCTGCCCGATCGCCTTGGAGTACGCCTCCTTCAGCGTCCACAGCCGCACCAGCGCGCCGTTGCGCTCCTTCTCCGGCATCCCGGACAGCAGCACCGCCTCGTACGGCGTGCAGATGTGCCGGACGAGCCCGCCGCCGTACATGTCGCGGTCGGCCCGCTCGGCGTCGACACCGATCAGCCCGCAGGTGGTCAGCCCCACGAGCAGCAGGTCCTCGGTGTGGCTGAGGCTGATGTCGATCTGGTCGCAGCCGCGCAGGTACGGGCGCCCGGTCGGCCCGTACGCCAGCTCCAGGTCGGCCGGATCACTGGCGAGCACCGCCCCCGCCGCGTGCTTGAGCAGCATCCGGGAGGCCACGTACCGGTTGCGCACGTCGGCGTGGGTCAGGTCCAGGTAGCGCGTCCAGTCCCGGCCGAGGAGCTCGCGCAGGTCGTCGCCCGAGGGCACGGCGGGCTCCAGGTCCTTCAGCCAGGCGTAGGCCAGGGCGCTGCCGTGGGCGGCGAGGTCTTCCCCGACCCTGCTCCACGAGTCACCCCCGGGAACCACGGCGACGGGCTCACCGAGCGGTGAGCCGAGCGTGACGCTGCCCGGGGCGGTCATCCGTACTCCTTAACGAGGGTGTGAATGTCCCGGAGGCTCTGCGCCTCCAGCAGACGGTGCACCGGTACGCGGTGGCCGGACTCCTCCAGGAGCACCACCAGCCGGAGCAGGTTCAGCGAGTCCCAGCCGGGCACCTCGGTGAGGGCGAGGTCGGCACCAGCGGGGTGTTCCACGTCCAGGCCCAGGTCGTCGCCCACGATCCGCAGGAACGCGTCGAGGCCCGTCAGGTCGGCGGCGCTCATCGGGGTGCCTTTCCGGACTCGGTGACACAAATGTGGCCGGGGATCCCCGGCAGAACCGTCAGATCGTGGCGGTACCCCGAAGCCCCGTCTCCGTGCTCCCCGGACCCGGGCAGGCGGCGGACGGCGAACCCACAGGACGGATAGAGGTCCCCGGCCCGGTGATTGCGGGCGGTGGGTACGTAGCGGGCGTCGACGGTGTGCAGTCCGAGACGCCGGGCTCTACTCAACAGTACGGCGACAAAAGCGCGTTCGACGCCCCGCCCGAGCACCCTGCAACTGAGCCACAAGTTCTCCAGCCGCCACTGCCCGGGCGACCGGCCGATCAGCACCGCGCCGACCAGCCCGTTGTCCCCGAACCGGTCGGCGGTACGGGCCACCAGAACCTCCCGCTCCGGGTCGGCCGCCAGGCCCTTCACGGCCGCCTCGGTGAGACCGCCTCCAGCGAGGTTGAACTGGTTGGTCCGCAGGGTCAGCTGCGAGATCCGGGCCGCCTCGTGCGGACGCGGCGGCCCGACCTCCAGCCGTAAGCCGAGGGCGCGCAGGAACTCCTCGTGCGAGCCCGATCCGGCATGCAGCTCGCGGCGCGCGCGGCGGGCCCGGTACTCGCCGGTCCTGGCCCGGTCCTCGTCGGTCAGGCCGACCGCGTCGAACCAGCCGTCCGCGAGGAGCCGCGCGATGTGCGTCGCGGGCTCGTCGTCGAGCGGCACCACGGCGACCCCGGGCAGGCCGTGGCGCACCTGCGCCCGCTCGGCCGCCGAGTCGTCCGCGAAGACCAGGGCGTCGGTGGACAGGTCCAGCTGCCCGGCGATGTCGGCGAGGTTGCCGTCCTTCGGCTCCCAGTTGGCGTTGACCGCCGCGAAGTCCCGTTCGCGCAGCACCAGATCGGGGTGGTCCGCCAGCACCCGGGCCACCTCCGCCGCGTCGTTCTTGCTGCTCACCGCGAGCAGGACCCCCTGGGAGGCGAGCTGCTTGACGCAGGTCTGGAAGGCGCCGAACGCCTCCCCGCGCAGGGTTCCCGCGGCGGCGATGCCGTCGGGCCCCTCCTCCGCGAGCACCCCGTCCCACAGCGTCCGGTCGAGGTCGAGCACCAGGCACTTGCGGGTGGCGCCGCGCAGGGCACGCGCCAGGTGGGCGACCTCCCTGGCGTACCCGGCCAGCAGCCCGGCGCCGAGCCGGACCTTGGCGTATCGGGCCAGGCGGGCGTCGGTGACCGGGCCGCCGTCGGCCGTGAGCGGGTCCAGGTCGATGACCACCAGGGCCGGTGACCGCTCGGTGAGCCGCAGCAGCCGGGCGTTGAACTCCCGCCACACCGCCCCGAGCCGGGCCCGGGACCGGTGGTCGATGAGCTGCCTGCTGTACGTGAGGGGCAGCGGCAGGGTGTTGAGGACGAGGGTGCCCGGCGCGGCGTCGGCCAGTGCGGCGCACCGGTCCAGCACCTCGCAGGCGGCCGCCTCGACGTCCTCGGGCCGCCACACCCCGGGGACCTGCTCGAACACCGTCTCGGCGTCCAGCAGGCACAGGGTGAGGTCGGGGGCGGCGGCGTGCAGCTCGCTCGTGGGGTCGGTCAGGTCGCGCAGATACGTGCCGTGCTCGCCGAGGACGGGGCGCAGGAGCAGCCCGTGGCGGGCGAGTTCGCCCCGGAGCGGGTCGAGGACCTGGCCGACCGTGGACTGGCCGGTGACGGCGACCGTGACGACCGGGGTCGCCGGGTGGTGGCTCAGCACGGCCTCGGGGTCGAGGCCGCCGAGGAGCCGGCCGGCCGCGGCGGTGTCGGCCCGGGCGCCGCCTGGCTCCTCCTCGGCGAGGGCGGCGGCCACCTGGTCGTACGCCTTCTCCAGGAGCCCGCGTTTTCGCAGCTCGCGGAGGTGGTCGATCCCCGTGCTCATCGCCACCTCACACCTTCTCCAGGGCGAACCCGGCCCGGATCCACCGGCTGGACTCGACGCACAGGCCGAGCGCCCGGTCGCCGTCGGCGAGTTCGGGCACCAGCCGGTCGAGCTGGAGGAACGGCAGGGCGTTTCCGGTGTTGCCGGTATCGGCGACGCAGGAGACCTCGCGGGCGGCGCAGTCGGGCAGCCGCTCCACGATCCGGGCGGTCATCCGCTCGGAGAGCTGCGGCGGCAGCAGGAACCCGATGTCATCCAGGCTCCAGCCGAGGCCGCCGAGCAGGTCCCAGAGGATCTCCGAGGCGATCGGCGGCACGTGCTCCTCGATCGCCTTGTAGTCCTCGGCGAGCATCGGCCGGTCGGAGTCGCGGTCGGTGGTGCCGTACCAGTCGAGGAGCTGGCCGGGCTGTCGGCCGCGTCCGGTCCAGGAGTTGAGCACCGAGCGCACGGCGATCCGCTCGCCCTCCGGCTCGGCGGTGAGGACGGCCGCGCCGGCTCCGTCCCCGAACAGGACGTAGTTGACCAGCTCGTTGGTGGGGATCTTCGCGGCGTCCTGCCGGGGCGACAGGAAGCGGTACGTGACGTCGCCGCCGATGACGAGCCCGGCGTGCCGCCCGCCCGCGATCAGGCTGCGGCCCAGGTCGAGCGCCTGCACGGCCCCGGAGCAGCCGGCCTGGATCTGGTAGACGGGCAGATGGTCGAGGCCCAGCCGGTCGGCGACCTCGGTGGCGGTGGTGGGCAGGAGCGTGTCCGGGGTCGCGGTCGCGAGCACCAGGAACTCGATGTCCGCGAGGCCGAGCCCCGACGCCCGTACGGCCTGGGCGGCGGCCTCGGCGCACAGGTCGGCCAGCGAGCCGTGCACCTCGCCGGTGGCCGGATCCCAGCCGAAGTAGCGGGTCCGGGTGCCGACGAAGAGGTCGATCCACTCCTTGCTCGCCCCGAGCATCTTGGCCAGCGTGGTGTTGTCGACCGGGTCGCCGGGCAGTGCCGTGCCGGTCGCGGCGATATGGACGTCGGTCATGCCGACCTCGCCATGATCACGCCGTCCAGGAACTCGGCCAGCGAACCGACCGAGCGCAGTGCGGGCAGCATCTGCTGCACGGATACCTCACCGACTCTCGGGAGCCGGGCCTCGACCCGGTTCTTGAGCTGCATGATCATCACCGAGTCGAAGCCCAGGTCCTCGTGGAAGCGGGCCTCGCGCACCACGCGCTCCGTGGGGTAGCCGCCGACCTCGGTGACGGCTTCCACGACGGCGACGAGCACCGGGTCGCCGCTCCCGGCCCCGTTACTCTCTGTTTCACGTGAAACAACGGGGCGCGGTGGTTCCTCGGGGCGTGGCGTCTCCTCGGGGCGTGGCGTCTCCCCGTGGCGTGGCGTCTCCCCGCGGCGTGGCGTCTCCCCGCGGCGCGGTGGATCATCGGTTCGCCGTTCGACCGGCGCCCCGACCGAGGCCGGCGGCCGGTCCCAGTAACGCTGGGCGGACGAGAAGACGTACGGGACGAGCGGTTCGGGCCTCCGGTGCTCCGGTGCGTACAACTGCTCCCAGTCCGGGTCGAGTCCGCAGCGGTACAGCGCCGCAACCGTCTCCGCCAGGTCCCGGCCGGTGCCCTGGGGCCCGGGCGCGGGGTGCAGGAGTTCGGCACCGCCCAGGCTGCCGGCGCGGGCGGCGATCCGGGTGAGCTGGGGCTGCGGGCCGATCTCGACCAGGTGGGTCGGGGCGATGTCGCGTACGAGGGCACCGAGCGCCGCGTCGAAGAGCACCGGCTCCTCGGCCTGCCCGGCCCAGTACTCCGCGTCCATCGGCTCGTCGCGCAGCATCCGCCCGTACCGGGTCGAGGCCACCGGCAGCGCGGCGGGCGCGCAGTCCACCGGGGCGGTGCGCAGTCCGGCGGCGACCGGGGCCGTCCGGGCGGAGTGGAAGGCGTACGGAGAGGCCAGCTCCCGGGTCCGGATGCCGAGCCCGGTCAGCTCCTTGGCGATCCGGGCCAGGGCGTCCAGCGGACCCGACAGCACGGTGTCGGCGGGCCCGTTGAGCGCGGCGGCCACCACCTCGGGCTCCGTTGCCAGGGCCGGGGCGAGCGTCTCCGGGCCGGCCGAGACGGTGATCATGCCCCCGCCCGGGGGCAGCGCGGCGGTGAGCCGGGCGCGCCGGGCCACGAGGGCGGCGGCCTCGCCGAGCGGGAGGACCCCGGCCGTGACGGCGGCCGCGTACTCGCCGAGGCTGTGGCCGAGCACGGCGGCCGGGGTGACACCCAGCTCCGTGAGGGTCCGGGCCAGCGCGTAGCCGACGGCGAACAGCGCGGGCTGGACCAGCTCGGGCCGGCCGCCCCACTCCTCACCGCCGAGCACCGCCTCGCGCACCGAGGTGCCCAGGTGCGCGGCCAGCGCCTCGTCGGCGGCGTCGAAGTGGCGCCGGTAGGCCGGGGATTCGCGGTACAGGCCCGCCGTCATCGCGGGGTACTCGCTGCCCTGGCCGGTGAAGAGGAACGCCACCACCGGACGCCCCCAGGGCCGGTCGGCGGCGGCCCGCAGCTCGCCCGGCGCGGGGGTGCGCAGCGCGACCGCCCGGCGCAGTCCGTCGACGAGTTCGCCGGTGTCGTGGGCGGTCAGCGCGAAGCGGTGCGGCAGACCGGTCTTGACCCGGTTGCTGCTCCGGCACAGGGCGGCCGCCCCGCCCTTCGGCAGCGCGGCGAGCGCGTCGGCCTGGGCGGCGAGGTTGCGGCACAGCGCCTCCGGGGTGTCGGCGCTGACGGTGAACACCCCGGCCGCACCGGCGTCCGCGCGGGCCCGGGCGGGGACGGCGCGCGGGGACCTGGGGGCGCTCGCGAGGACGGCGTGCGCGTTCGTACCGCCCATGCCGAAGCTGCTGACCCCGGCGATGTTCTCGCCGCGCGGCAGCCGGACCGGGGACTTCAGCAGCCGCAGACCGCGCTCGCCCAGCCGCAGCCGGGAGTTCTCGCGCTCCGCGTAGAGGCTGGCGGGGACGATGCGGTGGTGCAGGGCCAGCGCGGCCTTGATGAACCCGGCGATCCCGGCCGCGGCCTCGGTGTGGCCCAGGTTGCCCTTGACCGAGCCGATCGCGCACGGGGTCTCGCGCGGGACACCGTGCACCGAGCCGAGGGCCGCGCACTCGATGGCGTCCCCGAGCACGGTCCCGGTGCCGTGCGCCTCCACGAACGCGACCTCGGCGGGGCTGACCCCGGCGCGCTTGTAGGCGGCGTTCAGGACACGCTCCTGGGACCAGCGGTTGGGCGCGATCATCCCGTTGCTGCGGCCGTCCTGGTTGACCGCGCTGCCGCGCAGCACGGCGTAGACGCGGTCACCGTCGGCGAGCGCGTCCTCCAGCCGGCGCAGCACGACCAGGCCGACGCCGTCGCTGCGGCCGATCCCGTCCGCCTCGGCGCTGAACGGCTTGCACCGCCCGTCCGCCGCGGCCAGGCCGAGCTGCCCGTAGACCAGGCCCAGCGAGGGCGAGAGCACGATGTTGACCCCGCCCGCGAGCGCGGTGTCGCACTCCCCGGCGAGCAGCGAGTTCGCGGCCAGGTGGACGGCGACCAACGAGGACGAGCAGGCCGTGTCGACGGCGAGGCTCGGGCCGGTGAAGTCGAAGTGGTACGAGATCCGGTTGGCGGCCATGCCCGCGCTGCTCCCGGAACCGAGCAGCGGGGTCACCTGGGCGAGGTCGCTCATCGTGAGCCGCCCCCACTCGCCGCCCATCACGCCGACGAACACCCCGGTCCCGGATCCCGCCAGTCCGCCGGGCGCGCGGCCCGCGTCCTCCAGGGCCCGCCAGGCGCAGGGCAGCAGCAGCCGCTGGTGCGGGTCCATCGCGGCGGCCTCGCGCGGGGTGACCGAGAAGAAGTCGCTGTCGAAGACATCGGCGTCGTCGATGAAACCGCCGCTGTCGCCGACCGCGGGGAAGTCCCGCGCCTCCCAGCGCTGTCCGGGGACGGGCCCGATGCCGGCCCTGCCCCCCACCAGCAGGTCCCAGTACGCCCGCACGCCCGCCGCTCCGGGGAACGCGCAGTCGATACCGACGACGGCGATGTCCCCCATCAGCTCTGGCCCCGCGCGGCGGCCGGGTCCGCCGGGACGTCCGGCAGCACGGCGGTCAGATGGCGGACGAGCGCAGAGACGGTCGGGAAGTCCCAGAGCAGGGTGGGCTCGACCTCCAGGCCGAACTCCTCCTCCAGGTCGCCGCAGAGGCTGAGCGCCGCCACCGAGTCCATGCCGTACTCCGCGAGCGGCACGGCCGGGTCGATCGACTCGGGCGCCCGCCGCAGGTAGAGCGAGAGGCGGGCCGACAGCCACTCGTACACGCCGTCGGCCTTCGCGGTGTCGGCGGCAAGGGCGTGCCGGCCGGTGGGGATGGTCATGGCGGACTCCTTCGGTCAACCCGGGATCGGGGTCGAGTAGAGGTCGTAGCTGGTCCGGGTGGAGAAGCGGAGCTGGACCTCGTGCCTCAGCCGCGTCTCGCACTCCGGGGGGAGGGCGTCGACGCGTGTGCCGAGCCGCCCGCAGATGCGGTGCAGCGCGGCGGCGGCCCAGGACGGGTCGGCGAGGAACGGGTCGGAGCCGTAGCGGGCCTGGTCCCAGACGCCGAGCACGGCGGCCCCGGCGAGCAGCAGCGTGTACCGGTCCATCAGGGCGAACCTGGCGGGCTGGGCGCTGGTGGCCGGTCCCGCCGCCTCCAGCCGGAGCACCCGCCGCCGCACGTCCCGGAACTCCTCGACGAGCAGCCCCGCGAGGGCGCGCAGGGCACGCTCCACGGGGCCGTGGCCCTCGATGCGCGCGGCGACCGCGAGCAGCGAGGCGCTGAGCGAGTCCCGGCCGCAGGCCAGCGCGAGCCGGTCGGTGCGCAGCGGCGGCAGGTCCCCGTCCAGCCGGAAGAGCCCGGCGGGCGCCTCGTCCTCGACGAACCAGGAGCGGCGGGCCAGCCGGGGCATCTGCGGGATGACGGTGGCCTGGCAGGCGACGGTGCCGGCGTGGCCGAGGCTGAGCACGGGCACGTCCCTGACGTGCTTCTGGAAGATGCCCCGGGTGCCCTCGCGGGTGTAGAAGTCGGAGCCCAGGACGATCGACAGGTCGTACATCGTCTCGCCGAGCACGCGCGGCATCAGGTATTTGAGCGCCGCCGAGGTCACGCTCGTCTCGGCGGGCAGCAGGTGCAGGGCGCGGGCGGCGACCACGGCGAGCGCGTCGTAGAGCAGCAGGCTGACGAAGGCGTTGGTGAGGGCCGCGCCGGTGCGGCTGTTGTCGGTGGGCCGGCCCTGCCAGCCGCCGGACTGCTCGCGGTCGATGCGGACGGCGGTGCGCAGGCTGGTGTCCAGGGCGGCGACGGCGGTCGCGGCGATCACGGTCCGGCTGATCTGGAAGGAGCGCAGCGCGGTCTCGATCCCGCTGCCCTCCGGGCCGAGGAGCGCCCCGTCGGGCACCGGGCAGTCGTCGAACTCCACCCCGGCGAACCGGCAGCCGCGCAGCCCGACCGGGGTCCGGCGGGCGGTGACGGCCGCGTGGGCGTCGGACAGCTGCTCCGGTGCCAGCAGCAGCACGGAGTGGCTGCGGCTGCCCGGGGCCGGGTCGGTGCGGCAGAACAGGACGAGCGCCCCGGCCCGTTCCAGGTTGTTGACCAGCGGCTTCCCGCCGCTGATCAGATAGCCGCCGCCGGGGCCGCGCCGGGCGGTGACCTGACTGCGTACGAAGTCGTTGCTGTGCGCGGTCTCGTGCTGGGCGATGGCCGCGCGGCCGCCCGCACGCAGCAGCCCGGCCAGCCACTCCCGCTGCCGGTCGCTGCCCGTGGCCCAGACGTCGGACGCGGCCATGAACGTGGTCATGCCGTGCCCGATGGCCAGGCCCACGTCCCGGCGCATCACCGGCCGCATGACCCGGACCAGGGTGTCCATCGCGTCGAGCCGGCCGCCCAGCGCGCGCGGCACGTACTCGTCGACGATCCCGAACTCGTCGAGCAGCGCCTCCCCCGCGGCGAACGGCACCGCGGCCCGGTCGGCTTCGAGGAGCGCGGTGTACCCGGCCGGGTTGGCCGGGTCGGAGGGGTCGCCGAACAGGTCCTCCAGCTCGGCGACCCGGGCCCGGACGGCGCTCTCGCGCCGGCGCGCGGCCGCTTCGGAGGTGTGCGGGAGCGCGGTGGGCAGGGTCGTCACCACCGCCTTCCTCCGTCGGCTCCCTCCGGCCGCAGCAGGTCGCCTCCGAACAGCACGTCCTCGGCGCGGGCCAGCGCCCACACGTCCGGGGTCAGCACCTCGTACTCGCCGCGCACCACACCGTCCAGGAACAGCTTCCGCATCAGGGTCCGCTGGACCTTGCCGCTGCTGGTGCGGCGCACGGCACCGGGGCGCACCAGCAGGATGTTGCCGGCCGGGATCTCGAATTCCTGGCCGATCAGGGCCTGGATCTTCTGGGCCACCGTGCGCAGTTCGGTGCTGTCGGCGACGCCCCGCACCTCCTGCACGAGGACCAGGTGCTCACGGCCGGCGTCCACCGAGAACGCGGCTCCGGCGCCGAAGGTCAGGGCCGGGCTGACGGTGCGGGCGGCCCACTCGACGTCCTGCGGGTAGACGTTGCGGCCGTTGATGATGATGACTTCCTTGAGCCGACCGGTGACGAACAGCTCCCCGTCGACCATCATCCCGAGGTCGCCGGTGCGCAGGAAGTTGCTCTCCTCGTCGTTGACGGCGGCGAGGAAGGTCCGGACGGTCTCGGTGGGCCGCCGCCAGTAGCCGCGGGCGACGCTGTAGCCGCGTACCCATATCTCGCCGACCGCGCCGGGCGGCAGCTCGTGGTGGGTCAGCGGGTCCACGATCCGTACGTCGGTGTCCACGGGCACGCCGCAGCCGACGAGGGTCCGCCGGCGGGTCTCCGTGCCCGCCGCCTCGGCCCGGTCCCGCTCCAGCTCCGCCTGGTCGAACTCCTTGCGGACGTACGGGGTGCCGGGTTCGCCGCCGGAGACGACGAGCGTGGCCTCCGCGAGCCCGTAGCAGGGGCGCAGTGCCTCCGGCCGGAACCCGGCGGGCGCGAACCGCTCCGCGAATGCGTCCAGGCTCTCGGCGCGCACGGGCTCGGCGCCGTTGAGCGCGAGCCGCCAGCGGGACAGGTCGAGCGCGGCGATCTGCTCGTCCTTGACCCGGTGGACGCACAGGTCGTAGCAGAAGTTGGGGCCGCCGCCGACGGTGACACCGTACTCGTCGATGGCCTGGAGCCAGCGCAGCGGGCGCTTCACGAAGGAGAGCGGGGTGACCTGGACGCTGTGGCTGCCGAGGTACACCGGATGCAGCAGGTGCGCGACCAGGCCCATGTCGTGGAAGTAGGGCAGCCAGCTGCCGAAGACGTCCTCGCGGGTGGTGTGCAGCAGCTTCTTCAGACTGGCCTGGTTGGCGAGGAGGTTGCGGTGCGAGACGGTCACGCCGCGCGGTTCGGAGACCGAGCCGGAGGTGTACTGGAGGAAGACCAGGTCGTCCCCGCGGGCCGCGACCGGCCGCCACGCCTCCGGGTCGCCGATCTCGGACACGTCGGTGACCAGGCACTCGGCGGTGGACCGGGTGTTGCGGGCGAGCCAGAGCGCGACCTCGGGCGCGGCGTCGGTCTCGGTGAGGACGACGGCGGCGCCGGTGTCCTTGAGCACGGCGGTGGTCCGGTTGAGCCGCTTGTCGCGGCCGGCCTCGCCGGGCAGCGGTACGGGGACCGCGACGGCTCCCGCGTACAGGCAGCCCGCGAAGCCCTTGAGGAACTCCACGGTCGAGGAGTAGGCGAGCAGCACGGGCTGCTCCGCCACGCCGTAGCTCTGGAGGCAGGCGGCGATGCGTCTCGCCTCCCGGTCCAGCTCTCCGTAGGTGAGGTGCTCGGCCACCGGACCGTCCGCGGTGTCACGGAGGAAGACGTGCACGTCCTCGTCGGCGAGTTCGGCCGTCCGGGCGCGGAGCAGTTCGGTGAAGGTGGCGAAGCGTGACTCTGACATCCGCGGCATCCCCTCGCGTCTGCGGGCCCGTGGATGTGCGGCCCTCGTTCCCGCCGATCCTCCGCAAAGGCCCTTGCAGCTCGCTTGCGCGCCCCGGCGCACGCGCCGAACTCAGGGGGCGGCAGGGGTGCACCGAGGGAGGGGGTACGGGTGACGCTCGGCCCATGGACACCCACACCGAACCCGCAGAGGCGACGCGGACGGCGATCGTCTTCCCCGGCATGCAGCCGACGGCCTTCTCCGAGGTCTCCCGGTTCATGCTGGTCAACCCGTACGCGCGCGAGCTGTACGCGCGCGCCGACGACACCCTCGGCTACCGCCTGGCCGACCGCTACCAGGAGACCGAGGGCGACTACTCGCTCTACGGGCAGATCTCCTTCGTGGTGAACTGCCTGGCCCTGGCGCACTTCGCCGGTGAGCGGCTGGAGGTCGACCCGTCCCATGTGACGGGCCCGAGCTTCGGCGCCCGCGCCGCCGCCGTGTACTCCGGGGTCCTGGACTTCGCCGACGCGGTGACGATGACGGCCCGGCTCGCGGAGACGGTGGACGACTACTTCGCCCGGGAGCACCCCGCCCTGGTCACCCAGTCGATGGCCCGGGTGCCGCAGGAGGGCGTGGCGGAGCTGCGCCGGGAGCTGGAGGAGCGCGGCGAGTGGAGCGACATCGCCTGCGTCGTCGACCACGACTTCACGATGCTGACCGTCCACGAGTCGGTCCTGGACTGGCTCCAGCGCCGTATCCGCTCGCTCGGCGGGATGGCGATGTACACGATGAAGCCGCCGATGCACTCGTACCTCTTCGACGGGCTGCGCGACCGGGTCGACGAGGAGATCTTCGCCGGGCTGACCTGGTCGGACCCGCGGCTGCCGGTGATCGCGGACCAGGACGGCCGCACGGTGACGACGGGTGCGGGCGTGCGCGAGATGCTGCTCGACGGCTTCGTACGCACGGTGCGCTGGCCGGACGTGGTGGCCTCGCTGAAGGCGGCGGGCGTGGCCCGGCTCTGCGTCTCCGGCGCGGACGGGCTGTTCACCCGCGTCGCGTGCACCACCCGGAACTTCCGGGTAATGCCGGTGACCCCCCGCTCGGCGATGCGGCCGGCGCGGCGCCGGATGCCGGTCGCGGCCTGAGAGCGGTACGCACGCGGAAGGGGCCGGTGCCGTCGTGGCACCGGCCCCCTCTGTCGTACCGCTTACCTGCCGTCCACCGTGAAGGCGTAGAACGTGCCCTCGGTGCTGCTGCCGGTGGTGCCGGCGCCGTCGGCGAAGCGGGCGTAGCCGTTGCCCCAGTAGACCGTGCCGTCGACGACGGCCGGGCCGGCGTTGGAGGAGTACGGGGCGGTGAACTCCCACAGGTAGTTGCCCGTGGCCGCGTCGAACGCGTACATGTGGCCGCTGGTGGAGCCGCCGAAGACGACGCCGTTCGCGGCGGTCAGGGCGCCCCAGGCGAAGCCGTCGGTGCGGTCCGCGACCTGCCAGATGATCTTGCCGGTCTGCGGGTCGAGTGCGGCGAACGAGCTGCGGTTGGTGACGGTGCCGTCGGCCATCGGATAGTCGAGCTTGTTGAAGTTGGCCTCGGCGATGTAGATCCGCTTGTCGTCGTTGGCCGTGCCCCACTCGATGCCGCCGACGTGTCCGCCGGGTCCGGCCGCCGCGCTCCAGACGACCTCGCCGCTGGTGGCGTCCATCAGCCAGTACTCGCCGCTCTTCTCACCCGCGCCGATCACCTTGCGGGGGCGGCCGCTCGCGTCCTTGATGGTGAACAGGTGGGCGCCGTCACCGAAGTCGTAGTCGTAGCCCGGGTTCGGCGGGCAGTTGTTCGGCGGGAGGCCCGGCAGGCAGCCCGTGTTCCAGGCGTCGAACCGCTTGGCGCCGGTGTGCCACTTGATCCGGCCCGTGGTCATGTCCAGGGCCAGGACCGTGTCGACGTAGTTGTCCTCCTGGTAGCACTGGGCGGGCGTGCCGCCGGCCGTCTGGCAGTCGGAGACCTCCTTCGGCACGGTGTAGTTGTTGCCGGTGGTGAAATAGACCGTGTTGGTCGACGGGTCCAGGGCCGGGGTGCCCCACACGGCGACACCGCTGTAGCCGCCCGGCTTCCCGCCGTTGTCCGGGGTGGTGAACTGCCGCCACAGCACCTTGCCGGTCTTCGCCGAGATGGCGTTCACGCTGCCGCGGAAGGTGCAGCAGGGGTACGAGGGGTCGTACGCGCCCTCGGACTCGCGCGAGGAGACGCCCTGGTAGATGACGCCGTCGTGGACGACCGGCGACTGCGTCAGCACTGCCTTGTACTGCTGGTCGATCTCGCGCGTCCAGATCTTGTCGCCGGTCTTCGCGTCCACCGCCATCAGGACGGCCTTCGTCCAGTCGGCTATGTAGACCCTGCCGTCCACGACCGTCGGGCTGGACCGGGAGACCGAGGCCGCGTCACCGGTGTACTCGGAGACCTTGTGCGACCAGATCTCCTTGCCGGTCTTCGCGTTGATCTTGTGCAGGTAGCCGCCCCAGTCGGGGAAGTACACCGCCCCGCCCACGACCGCCGGGGTCGCCGACACGTCGCCGTGGGTGGCGTACGTCCACTTGGCCTTCAGCCGGCTCGCGTTGTCCTTCGTGATCTTGTGCTCCGCCGAGGCGGAACGGCTGTTGGCCAGGTCGTGGCCGCCGGTCGACCAGTCGACCTGGGCCGCGCACGCGTTGGAGGGGGCCATACCGAGCGTGGTCGCCATCGCCACGGCGGCGAGCAGCGTGAACCTGCGGGCCGTCTTCCGCTGCGCGCGGAGTCTTGTGAACATGACTGACTGTCCTCCTGAGGACGGTGGTGAGGGTGATACCTGTGGGGTCTGTGGGGGCCGGGAAGGCCCTGGGGTTACGCGAGCGGGCTCAGGCGGCCGCAGGGGTCACGCGCGCCGGCTCCGGCGCCTTCGTGCCGTGCCGCTCCGTCGCGAGGGCGGTGAGCGCCAGCCGGTCCGTCTTCTTGTTGGTGTTGAGCGGGAACTCGTCCAGCCGGTGGTAGTGGCGCGGAATCAGCTGCGGCGGCAGCACCGCCGCCAGATCGCGGTGGAAGTCCCTGGGGGCGCGCGGCTCACCGAGGTAGAACGCGACCAGCTCGGTGCTGTTGGCCACCGGCACGCCGACCACGACCGCCCCCGTCACCGGGCACGCGGCCCGCATCGCGTGCTCCACCTCGGCCAGTTCGACGCGGTAGCCCTGCACCTGCACCTGCGAGTCCATCCGGCCGAGGTAGACCAGCTGGCCGTCGGCGAGCCGGCGGACCCGGTCCCCCGTCCGGTACCAGCGCAGCCCGTCCCGCTCCAGGTACTTGCCGTGCCCGTCCTCCTCGTCGAGGTAGCCGGCCGACAGCTGCGGACCCGCGAGCCAGAGTTCACCCTCGTCCGCCGCCTCCTCGCCCCGCTCGTCGAGCAGCAGCTCCGCGTGGCCCTCGTGGAGCAGGCCCAGCGGGACGACGCCGTTGACGCCGAGCCGGACCGACTCCTCGGGCGACCAGCGGTGGCGGTGCGTGGTGATCGTCATCTCGGTCGGCCCGTAGACGTTGATCACCGCGGAGCCGGGCGCGGCGCGCTGCCAGGCGTCGGTGTCCTCGAACTGAAGGGCCTCGCCGCCGAAGTACGTCCAGCGCAGCGTGGGCATCGAGCCGGGCAGCAGCCGTCCGGTGCGCCGGGACAGCGAGATCACGCTGGGCGCCGAGAACCACACGGTGATCCCGTGCTCCGCGACGAACCCGGGCAGATCGCGGTACGCGTGCGACGGCACCGACACCAGCGACGCCCCGGCCGCCCACGCGCACCACAGGTCCGAGACCGCGGAGTCCCAGTTGAGCCCGGCGGCCTGGGAGAACACGTCGTCGGCCGAGAAGTCGTACCGGTCGTCCATCAGCGCGAAGTAGTGCGCCATGTTGCCGTGGGTGAGCCGGACCCCCTTGGGGCGGCCGGTCGAGCCCGAGGTGAACAAGATGTACGCCACGTCCTCGGGCGCCGCGTCCCGGGGCCCGTCCAGCGCGGTGTCCGGGCCCGCCGCCAGCGCCGGAAGGCCGGTCCCCTCGGCGAAAGCCCGCGCCCCGGCCGCGTCCAGGTGCGGCGCCAGCACCGGCAGGCCGCCCAGCTCCGCCCCCGGGCCGCCGGCGAGCAGGGCCGCGCCCTCCTCGTCGACGACCAGGGCGGACACCTCGGCCGCGCCGAGCATCGAGACGACCTTGCCGGCGGGGAAGTCGGCCGGGATCGGGACCGCCGGGAGCCCCGCGTACAGGCTCGCCAGGATGCCGACGTACGCGGTGGTACCGCGGCCGGTCAGGATGCCGATGGCCGTGGGCGGTCCGCCGGGGGCGGCCAGCAGGGCGCCCGCCCAGGCCAGGGCCGTCGCATGGGCCGTCGTGTAGTCCACGGTGTCCCCGCCCACCCGGACGGCGATCCGATCCGGGGATTTCTCCAGGCCCCGCAGGAAACGCGCGTGCAACGCCTTCGACGTCATTGGTTCCATTTCCGCTCCTCATTTCCCGGCATACTCTCGGGCTTTCCCGGGACATTTCCGTGACACGTTGACAGCCGCCGACGGACGCCCTCATCATTCCCGTATGCCAGAACTCGCGAATCACACCTGGGACGAAGCCTTCGAGGCCGTCATCCGCCCGTTCCTGCCCTATCTCGATCCGGGCGAGAAGCTGACCGACGATTCCCCGCTCAAGGAGCTGGGACTCGACTCCATGGGCACGATCGAGCTGCTCGCCGCACTGGAGAGCGCCTATTCCGTGCGCTTTCTGGACGACGCCCTGAAGCTGGAGAATTTCGCCAGCCCGGACATCCTGTGGAACACCCTGATCACCAAAACAGAATCCGCGTGAGGAAACGGATCCACCGCCCGGCCCGACTAGGATTTCCCGTCCGAGTCGGGCCGCTCCCGTTCAATGAGCCCGCAGAAGTCCAGCGGATTTCACAGAAGGCGTTGAAAACTTTCCTCGACCCGGTCGAGCACCGACCGCACGTGCGGCAGTTCCAGCGGTTTTTCTGCGGCCAGTGACATTTCCTGCTGCTCCGCGCTGTCGCCGTAGAGCATGCTCGTCGCGCACTTGAAGCGGAGGGCCCCCGGCTCGTCCCCGAGGAGGTGCCCCGCGAGCACCACAGTCCCCAGGTCCAGCATCCTCCGGGCCAGCGAGGCCGAGTCCGTCACGCCGTGCTTGCCGAGCTCCTCCCGGACCGGCTCGAAGTCCGGGTACACGTAGAACGCCCCGGTGGGCGGCCGGCAGCGTGCCCCCGCGTCCACGGCGATCCGGTGCACCTCGCGGGCGACGGCCCCGTGCAGCCGGGCACTGGCGCGCAGCCGCTCCCGGATCTCCTCCGGCTCCCCGAAGGCGTACTCGGCGGCCTCCTGCATCGGGCCCGCGAGCGTGGACCAGATCTCACTGGCCACCGAGACGGCCCCGGCGCGGATCGACCCGCCCCACGGCCCCTCGGGGAAGCGGGCCGCCCCGATCCGCCAGCCGCCCACGGCGAGGGACTTGCTGAGCCCGGTGCAGACGACGGTCCTGGCCGGCGCCACCTCGGCGGGGCTGAGGTAGTCCGCCTCCGGGTCGTGCATGACGTCCCGGTAGATCTCGTCCGAGACGATGAGCAGGTCCTCCTCATCGGCGATGGCACACAGTTCACGGATCATCGCGTGCGAGGCGAGGGTGCCGGTCGGGTTGTCCGGCAGCGTCAGGATCATGAGGCGCGGATCGCGGCCCCCGGCGCGCGCCGCCCGGATGTGCTCGCGCAGCACGGCCGGGTCGGGCACCCCGCCGCACTCCTCGGGGATCGGCACGGGGACCGGGTGCTTGCCGGCCAGCCGGGCCTGCGGGGCGTAGGTGTTCCAGGCCGGGCGCGGGATCAGCACGTCGCCGGGGACCGTGTGGTTGACGGCCATGAGCAGCGGCTTGCTGCCCGGGGCGACCACGATCTGCTCGGCTCCGGTGGGCAGGCGGCGCCGCGCGAAGTACCCGGCGACGGCCTCCCGTACGCCCGGCGAACCGGCCACCGGGCCGTAGGCGTTGCGCCGCGCTCCCGCGACGAGGCGCTCGACGAGCGGCCCGAAGGCGGGCAGCCGCGACTCGCCGAAGCCGAGGTGGACGAGGCTCTCGCCGGCCGCCCGGCGTTCGGCGACGAGCTGGTTGAGCGCGAGGTTCGGGGACATGCCCATCGTGCTCATGCCTGGCCCCCCACCCCGGCGACGGCCGTCCGGCTCCCGAAGAGCTCCGGCTCGGTGGACCGGACCGGCCCGGCGATGGCACGGGCGATGTCGGCGGGCACCGAGTGGTCGAGGCGGAGGTCGTCCAGCCAGGCCGCGTCGGCGTCGTAGTGCGCGAGGAACGGGCGCCCGACGAGCTTCGGGTCGCGCGCCTGCATCATGCGCAGCTGGAAGAACAGCCCCTCGGCCTTCTCGACGACCCCGTCGACGGCCACCTTGCCGGGCGTCGCGGACATCACAGGGCCGCGCACCGTACGGGCGAGGCCGGGCAGCGTCGCGTAGGCGTCCCGGTAGATCTCCGCCGCCCGCGCGAGGGGCACCCTGAAGTAGTCGTACGGGCCGGTGTCGCGCTCCACGAACATGTAGTACGGCACGGCGCCGACGGCCAGTTCGGCCCGCCACATCCGCGCCCACACGTCGGCTTCGTCGTTGACCTTCGCGATCAACGGGGCCTGGCAGTAGACCAGCGCGCCGGTGGACCGGATGCGGGCGACGGCGCGTCGGGCGAGGTCGGTCTCCAGCTCGCGCGGGTGGCTGAAGTGCGCCATCACGGCGAGGTTCCGGCCGGTGGCGACGACCTCCTCGAACAGCCGCAGCACGTCGTCGGCGTCCGGGTCGGTGACGTACCGCTGCGGCCAGTAGGCCACGGACTTCGTCCCGATCCGGATCGTGCGCACGCTGTCCAGCGACAGCAGCGGCTCCAGGTGGGTGCGCAGCCGCGCGGTGGACATCACCATCGGGTCGCCGCCGGTCACGAGCACGTCGCCGGCGTCCGGGTGCGTCTCCAAGTACGAGATCAGGCCACGCGGGTCCGGTGCGGCGAACCGCAGTTCGCTGTCGCCGACGAACTGCGCCCAGCGGAAGCAGTACGTGCAGTACGAGTGGCAGGTCTGGCCCTGGCTCGGGAAGTACAGCACCGTCTCGCGGTACTTGTGCTGGAGGCCCGGGAGTTCGACGCCGTCGCGGGTGGGGACGTTGAGCTCCTTCTGCCCGGACGGGTGCGGGTTGAGCCGGCCGCGTATCTGCTGCACCAGGGCCCGCAGCGCGACCTTGCCGGAGGGGTCCGCGGAGAGCTTGGCCAGATCGCGTTCGTTCTGCCCGCTCAGCATCCCCTTCTGCGGGAAGACCAGCTGGAACATCGGGTCGTCGGGGATGCGGTCCCAGTCGATCAGCTGCGACAGGACGTACTCGTTGACCCGGAAGGGCAGCACCATCGACACGAGCCGGACGGTCTCCCGTATGTCGGCGGGCAGGCCGTGGCGGTCGGCGATCTCGTCGAGCTGCCGTGGTCCGTAGGCGCGGAACCGTGCCGCCTCGGCAGGATCGGTTGCCAGCAGGGACATGCGGATATTCCTCCAGCCTGGTGCCCGGCAGTCCGAGCGTCTGCTCGAACACGATGCCGATGCTAGGGACGTGAATCGGCCACCGGACCCCAGAACCGACCCCAGCCGGACCCTTACGAACAGCCGCCACCCCTGCGGGTTTTCCGCGGCTCCCGGGCATGGCGAAGCCGCCCAGGAGCGACGGGGGACGCGCTCCTGGACGGCTGCTTTCGGACCCCTTGAGGGGTGGGTGTTACGGGCGGGAACGGCGTTACGCGACCCCCGCGCGGGTGGAGGTTACGCCCGGCCCCGCGCGGGAACGGCGCTACGCGAGCCCCGCGCGGGTGGAGGTTACGCCCGGCCCGCGCGGGAACGGCGCTACGCGAGCCCCGTGCCCGGCTCCTGCACGCCCGCCGTCGAGGACTGCGCGGCAGCCCCTTCGCCCTCGGCCGGCTCGGTCGCCTTCGCGTTGTCCTGCTGTACGGATCGCAGCCCGACGAGTGCCACGACGGCGGCCCCGGCCATCACGACCGCGCCGGCCACGGATGCCGCGTGCACCTCGGTGGTGAAGGCGGAACGGGCCGCGTCCACGAGGTTCCCGCCGGCCTCGCCGGGCAGCCGGGCCGCCGCCGCGAGCGCGCCGCCGATCGTCTCGCGCGCCGCGTCCAGCGCGCTGTCCGGCACTCTGGCGGGGTCGTCCAGCGCGGAGCTGTTGCGGTAGGCGGTGGCGCCGATGGAGCCGAGTACGGCGACGCCGAGGGCGCCGCCCAGCTCCTGGCAGGTCTGGAGCAGCGCGGACGCGGTGCCGGCGCGCTCCGGCGGCACCTGGCCGACGACGAGTTCGGTGACCAGGGTGAGGACGGGGGTGAGGCCGACCGCGAGGGCGATGATGCCGATCAGGATCAGCACGAGGCCGTCCTCGTCCGGCACCTGGGTGAGCATCAGCAGCGCGACGGTGGCCAGCCCGAAGCCGCTCGCGATGATGACGGCCGGGCGGATCGTCCGGACGAGCACCGTCGCCAGGGGCACGACCGCGCCGACCGCGATGGTCCCCGGGATCGTCCACAGCGCGGACTTCAGGGCGCTCATCCCGAGCACGGACTGCATGTACTGCGTGGAGAACAACGAGTACCCGACGAGGGTGAAGCAGGCCAGCATGTTGACGGTCACCGAGGCGCCGAACGCCCGGTTCCGGAACAGCGACACGTCGATCATCGGGTCGGCGCTGGTGCGCTGACGGCGCAGGAACATCGGGACGAAGGCGAGCCCGACGACGATCGCGACGACGTACGGAATCGTGAACCCGTCCACGGCGATCTTCTTGAACCCGTAGACGACCGGCAGGATCGCGGCCAGCGAGAGCACGGCGCTCACCAGGTCGAACTTCCCGGCGGCGGGGTCCTTGAACTCCGGCAGCAGGAACGGCCCCGCGACCAGCAGCAGCACCATCACCGGCACGTTGATCAGGAACACCGACCCCCACCAGAACCCGGCCAGCAGCGCCCCGCTGACCACGGGCCCGAGCGCCGCGCCCGCCGCCATGCCCGTCGACCACACCGCGATGGCGGTACGCCGCTGGGTCTGCTCCCGGAACAGGTTCCGGATCAGCGCCAGCGTCGACGGCATCAGCGTCGCCCCGCCGATGCCCTGGAACGCCCGGGCGCTGATCACCATCTCCGGGCTGTTGGCGTACGCGGCGAGCAGCGAACCGCCGCCGAAGACCACGGCCCCGATCAGCAGCAGCCGCCGGCGCCCGATGCGGTCGCCGAGGGCGCCCATGGTGAGCAGGACGCCGGCGAGCACGAAGCCGTAGATGTCGATCATCCACAGCTGCTGGCTGCCGGACGGCCGCAGCTCCTCGCTGATGGACGGGATCGCGAAGTAGAGGACGGTCAGGTCCATGGAGACGAGCAGCACGGGCAGGAGCAGAACGCCGAGGGCGATCCATTCCTTCCGGCCCGCTCTGGCCTCCGGTCCGGTAGGTGCGTTCTCGCTCTGGGAGCTGGTCATGGAGACGGTCCAATGCTGGGGGGACGGGACGTACGTATCAGTGAACGGAAGTACTGGCGCGTAGGGGCCCCGCGCGCAAGGGAACAGGGGTACAGACAGGGCCCCGAATAGGGGTCCGTGACGCCCGCGCCCGGGTAGGAAAGGCGCCTGCGGCCGTGTGCTGTAATCGGCGCCGGCATGCGGATGAGGGGGTACGTGGATGGGTGTCCGGGGTGCACGTGCGGCGGGGGCGGTGCTCGTGGTGGCGGCGATCCTGCCGGCGGCGTGGTTCGGTGGTGACGGTGATGCCGGCGAGGACCGCACGACGGCCGCGGTCGAGGCCGCCCGGGCCTACCAGCAGGCCCAGTTGGACATGGACTGGGAAGCCGCGTGCGAGGCCATCACCGACCGCCTGCGGCGGCGCTGGGAGGCCGACACGATCGCCGAGTGCGTCGCCGTCAGGGGCGTCCCCCGGATCAACGACGGCTCGGGCGCCCGGGTGACCACGGGCGAGCCGATCGACCTCCCGGCATCCGGCGTCCACCCCGCGGGCATCGGCCTGCGGGTTTCCCTGGGCCCCATAGGGAACGGCGTGACCATCGACACGGCACACCGCGTCGTGCCCGGCGAGGACGGCACCTGGCTGATCGACCAGTCGGTCAACCTTTCCGAAGACACGGACACGGTGGCGGTACGCAAGGCACTCACGCGCAAGTAGGTCCGAGGGCGCGGAGCGCGACCCCGGTCGCCATACAGACCGAGCAGGTGCGAGGGAGGCGCCCGCTCACTCCTCCGCCACCAGCGCCGCCAGGGCGCGGCGGTCCGTCTTGCCGTTCGGGGTGAGGGGGAGGGACGGGGTCAGGGAGACCTTGCGGGGGACCATGTAGTCGGGGAGGGTCTGCTTGCAGAAGGCGCTCAGGGCCACCGGCTGGGCGTCGAAGCCGTGGGCCGGGACGACGTACGCGTACAGCTCCGGGTCCTCGCCGGGGCGCGGGCGGACCACGACCGCCGCGGCCTCCACGCCGGGGAACTCCAGGAGCCGGCGCTCGATCTCGCCCAGTTCGACGCGGTTGCCGCGCATCTTGACCTGGAGGTCGGAGCGGCCGACGAAGTACAGCTCGCCGCTCTCGCCCCGGTACGCCAGGTCGCTGGACTTGTAGACGACCTGGCCGGAGCGGGGGTTGAGGGGGTCCGGGACGAGAACGGACCGGGTGGCCTCGGGGTCGTCCCAGTAGCCGGTGAAGAGGGACGGGCCGCGCAGGTGGATCTCGCCCACCTCGCCCGGCTCGTCGACCGGGCGGCCCTCCTCGTCGAGCAGCAGCATCTCCGCGCCCGGGTAGGCGAAGCCGATGGAGAGCTTGTCGATGTTCTCGGGCAGCGGGTTCGGCACATCGGTGAGGGAGAACGCCATCGCCTCGGTCGGGCCGAAGCAGTTCACCACCCGGACCCGGTCCAGCAGCGTTTGCAGTTGACGCAGCTCGGGAAGCGGGAACGCCTCACCGGAGAACAGGACCCCGCGGATCTGCCCGGACAGGGCCGCGAGGCCGGCCGCTTCGTGGCGCAGCACCGGCCGCCAGATGGACGGCACCCCGTCGACCTGCGTGGCCCCCGTGTCCGCGAGGAACTTCAGGAACCGGCGCGGCCAGTGCATGAGTTCGCGCGGTACGGGAATGAGCTGCGCCCCCGAGCCCAGGGCGAGCCCGATGTCGAGGAGCGCGAAGTCGAACTGGAGCGGGGACGTCGTCGCGAGCCGGTCCTGCGGCGTGACGATGGAGTGCCGCAGCATGCCCCGGTAGAAGGAGAGCACCCCGCGGTGGCTCATCACGACGCCCTTGGGGCGGCCCGTGGTGCCCGAGGTGAAGATCATGTACGCGGCGTCGGTGGTGACGGCCTCACGGCGGTGCCGGGTGCGCGCCACCGGGACGCGCTCCACGGTCACGCCGTCCGGGCCGAAACGGGCCGTGCCGACGGTCGAAGGGATGCCCTCGCGGGTGCCCTTCAGCGTCTGGAGGTGCAGCGCCGGTTCCGCCGTGTCGATGATCGTACGGAGGCGGGGGTCGGGGACGTCGGGGCTCACCGGGATGAAGGTGAGCCCGAGCATCGAGCAGGCCAGCAGCGCGGCCACGGCGGCGGCCGAGTTGTCGCTCTCCAGGACGACCCGGTCACCGATGTCGAGGCCGAGGGAGTCCAGGGTGACCGCGTAGTCGTGGGCCCTGCGCTCCAGTTGGCGGTAACTGAGGACCCGGTGCGAACCGTCCTCCGCCGCCTCCCAGGCCGCCGGGCTGTCCGGCGCGGTGCGGGCCGCGGCCAGCATGAATTCGTGGATGCGCTCGGCCGGCGCGCCGACCGCCGCCGGGTGCTCCGTGCTCAGGCTCATCGGCCCGCCTCCTGCGCTCGTCGGGGTGTGTGGCGTTCAACAGTCACGAGGAGATCCGCTCCTTGAGGTCCTTCAGCCAGCCGTCGATGACGGGGGCCGTCGTGTCGACGTGCTGCTCGACGATGGTGAAATGCGTGCCGGGAACGGTCGCCACGGTCTCGGCGCCCTGCCAGTCGGCCTGCCAGCCGCCCTCGCCGACACCGGCCCGCTCGCCCGCCTCGAAGAGGTCACCGGCCCGGACGAACAGCACCGGCGCCTCGATGTCCGCCTGCGTGAACTGCGGCAGCAGCTCCACGTACCGGCCCATCGCGGAGAGTTCGGCGCTGCTGAACGAGCCGAGGGTGGCCGCCTTGTCGGGGACGGCGGACGCCATCTGGTCGAAGATCGCGTCGTTCGCCGCGCCCATGTAGTACGTGTCCAGCAGGACGAGCCCGGCCGGCCGCACCCCGTGCACCCGCTCCAGGCGGGCGACGGTGGCGTGGGCGAGGAGCCCGCCGGAGGAGAAGCCGAGCAGCACGAACGGCTCCCCGTCGGCAGTACGCAGCACCGCCTCCGCGAGGACGTCGACGGCCGCGTCGAACGACTCCGGCAGCGACTCGCCACGGGCGAATCCGGGGGTCGGGATTCCGGACACCGGCACGGACAGCCGGGCCGCGAGCCGCGCGTGCTGGTGCACGCCGCCGGCCACGGTCGGGGTGCTGAGGCAGATCAGCCGGGGCACCGGAACCTCCGCCTTGGCCCGTGCCCCGTACGAGACCGCCTCGGGCAGTGCGTCCAGGTCGGCGGCCGTGGTGAACGAGGGCCGCAGGGCCGCCACCGAACGCAGCATCGCCAGACCGGGCTTGATGTTCCCGGCCATGATCGCGTCCAGGAACAGCCCGTACAGGGTGTCGTCGACCGGGCTCGCGGCCTCCGGGGCGGCCGTGGCACCAGGGCCCGCCTCTCCCCCTTCGGCGCCCAGCCGGCCGGCGACGAGCCTGGCCAGCTCCAGCGGGTTCCTGCTGTCGAATACCACCATGGCCGGCAGCGCGAGCCCGGAGGCCGCGTTGAGACGGTTACGGAGTTCGACGGCGGTCAGCGAGTCGAACCCGGCCTCCAGGAAGCCCGCTTCGGCGTCCACCGCACCCGCGTCCGCATGCCCCAGGACCTCGGCCGCGTGGCTCAGCACCTCGTCGAGCACGACCCGGACGCGGGCCGCCTCGTCCAGCCCGCGCACCTTCCGCACGAGCCCGCCGGCCTCGCGGACGACGGCCGCGGCACCCGCGCGCCGCCGTCCGGCGGGGGCCAGGGCCCGCAGCAGCGCGGGCACCTCGTCGGTGCGGGCGCGCAGCGCGGCCAGGTCGACGCGGAGCGGGACGAGCGCCGGGGCGTCGGCGGCGACCGCCGCGTCGAACAGCCACAAACCCTCTTCCTCGGTGAGCGCCGGGGTCCCGGTGCGCCGCATCCGCTGGAAGTCCGCCTCGCCGAGCCACTGGCTGAGCCCGGTCTCGGTGGCCCAGAGCCCGAACGCCATGGAGGTGGCGGCCAGCCCCTGGGAGCGGCGGTGGGCGGCGAGACCGTCCAGGAAGACGTTGGCCGCCGCGTAGTTGCCCTGGCCGGCGGCCATGACGAGCCCGCCCGCCGAGGAGAACAGCGCGAACACGGACAGGTCGAGGTGGGCGGTCAGTTCGTGCAGGTGCCAGGCGGCGTCCGCCTTGGCGCGCAGGACGTGGTCCACCTGCTCGGGGGTGAGCGCCCCGACGAGCCCGTTGTGCGCGACGCCGGCCGCGTGGACTACACCGCGCAGCGGGTGGTCCGGATCGATGCCCGCGATGAGCGCGGCGACGGCCGCCCGGTCGGAGACGTCGCACGCGGCGATCTCCACCCGGGCGCCGAGCGCGGTCAGTTCGTCGCGAAGCCCGGCCGCATTGGGCGCGCCGAGCCCGCGCCGCCCCGCGAGCACCAGGTGGCGTACGCCGTGTTCGGTGATCAGGTGCCGGGCGACGATCGCGCCGAGACCGCCGGTGCCGCCGGTGATCAGGACGGTCCCCCCGGTGTCCCAGGGGGTCTCGCCGCCGGGCGCCGAGGACCGGACGAGGCGGGGTGCCAGCACCTTGTCGCGGCGTACGGCCAGCTCGGGTTCGTCCGTGGCGAGGGCCGCCGCGAGCGCCCGGGGCGAGGGCTCGCCCTCCTCCAGGTCGAGGAGGACGAACCGGCCCGGGTTCTCCGCCTGCGCCGCCCGCACCAGACCCCAGACGGGGGCCTGCCGTACGTCGACGGGGTCGCCGTCCGAGACGGCAGCCGCGGCCCGGGTCACCAGCACCAGACGCGACCGCGCGAACCGCGGCTCGGCGAGCCACTGCTGCACGGCGGCCAGGGCCCCGTCCACGGCGGTACGGGTGCCTGCCGGGATCTCGTGCTCGGTGCCGGCGCCGTCCGCGTCCGCGAGGACGGGCAGCAGCACCACGTCCGGTACGGCGTCGCCGAGGGCGTCCAGCCCCGCGACCACCGGCATCCCGGCGACGACCAGGCCGGGCCCGGCGACCGCCCAGTCACCGCGCGGCCCGCTGCCGCCGCCGACCGGCTGCCACTCGACGGCGAGCAGGGCCTCCCGGAACCCGCCGCCGCCCAGCTGCTGCGCGGCGACCGGCCGCAGTTGGAGCGCCTCCACCGAGGCGACGGGCACCCCGGCCGGGTCGCTCAGGTCCAGGCGTACCGCGTTGCGCACGCCCTCGACCGGCGCGAGCCGGACACGTACGGCGGTCGCGGACGCGGCGTGCAGGGTGACCCCGGTCCAGGAGAACGGGAGCAGCGCCTGCCCCTCGTCCTCGTCGGCCCCGAGCCCGCCGAAGCCGAGCGCATGCATGGAGGCGTCGAGCAGGGCCGGGTGCAGACCGAAGCGTCCGGCGTCCGGGTGCGCCTGCTCGGGCAGCGCGATCTCCGCGTACAGCGCGTCGCCGTGCCGCCAGGCCGCCGTCAGTCCCTGGAACACCGGCCCGTACCCGAACCCGCGCTCCTGAAGCCCGTCGTACAGGCCGTCCGCGTCCAGCTCCTCCGCGCCGACGGGCGGCCATGCGGTGAGGTCGGAGGCGGCGGTGTTCCCCGCCCCGGGGGCCAGCACACCTTCGGCATGCCGGGTCCACGGCTCGTCCGGGTGATTCTCGGGCCGCGAGTAGACGCGGACCGCGCGCCGGGCCTGTGCGTCGGGCTCACCGACGACGACCTGGAGCGAGACCCCGCCGCGCTCGGGCAGCACCAGCCGCGCGTACAGCGTCAGCTCGTCCAGCAGCCCGCAGCCGACGTGGTCGGCGGCCTGGAGGGCCAGCTCCACGAACCCGGTGCCGGGGAGCAGGATGCTGCCGTGCACCGCGTGGTCGGCCACCCAGGGCTGGGTGTCCAGCGAGACCCGGGCGGTGAGCGTCACGGCCTCGGAGTCGGGCGACGCCACGACGGCCGCGAGCAGCGGGTGGTCGAACGCGTCCTGCCCGACCGCCACCGCGTCGGTGGCCGGCTTGGCCGCGTCCACCCAGAAGCGGGTGCGCTGGAAGGGGTACGTGGGCAGCTCGACCCGGCGCGCACCCGTACCCGCGTAGTACGCCTCCCAGTCGACCCGCGCCCCGTCCGCGTACAGCCGCCCCAGGGCGGTGACCAGCGCCTCGGGCTCGGGACGGTTCCTGCGTACGGACGGTACGAGCACGGCCGCGCCGCCCTCGCCCCGGTCCAGGACCTGCTGGGCGAGGCCGGTCAGGATGCCGTCGGGCCCGATCTCCAGGAACCGGGTGACGCCCTGCGCCTCCAGCGCCTCGACGGCATCCGCGAACCGGACAGGGCGGCGGACCTGGTCGACCCAGTACTCGGGGGTCTGCCAGTCGGTGGAGGGGGCGCCGGTGACGGTGGAGACGACCGGGATGCGCGGCTCGTTGAACGTCAACCCGCGCGCGAGCGCCCGGAAGTCGTCGAGCATCGGGTCCATGAGCGAGGAGTGGAAGGCGTGCGAGACGGGAAGACGGCTGGTCTTGCGGCCCAGCGCGGCGAAGTGCTCGCCCACGGCGAGGGCTTCGGACTCGACACCTGAGACGACGACCGCTTGCGGGCCGTTGACGGCCGCGATGCCCACCCCGTCCGTGAGGAGGGGAACCACTTCGTCCTCGGTCGCCTGCACGGCGACCATCGCGCCACCGGCCGGAAGGGCCTGCATCAGCCGGCCCCGGCTCACGACCAGCTTCGCCGCATCCGCGAGCGAGAGCACCCCGGCAACGTGCGCGGCAGCGATCTCACCGATCGAATGACCCGCGACCACGTCCGGGTTGACGCCCCACGCCTCCACCAGCCGGAACAACGCGACCTCGAAAGCGAACAACGCGGGCTGGGTGCACGAAGTCGCATTCAGCGCCTCCGCGTCCTCCCCCCACACCACGTCCTTCAACGCCGTTTCAAGATGCGCGTCCACCTCCACACACACCGCGTCAAACGCCTCCGCGAACGCCGGGAACACGTCGTACAACTCACGTCCCATACCCAGCCGCTGCGCCCCCTGCCCCGTGAACAGAAACGCCGACTTGCCGCTCCGCCGTGCCTGACCACTCGCGACGGCCGGGGCGTTGCGGCCCTGTGCCAGGGCGGTCAGGCCGCGCAGCAGTTCCTCGGTGTCCGCGCCGAGGACGACGGCCCGGTGGGGGAAGGCGGTGCGGGTGGCGACCAGGGACAGGCCCAGGTCGGCCGGGGTGGGCGTCGGCTCGTCCGCGGCCCGGTCCAGCAGCCGCTCGGCCTGAGCGGCGAGGGCCTGCGGGCTCTTCCCCGACAGCACCAGCGGAAACACCGGGAGTTCGCGGTCACCGGCGTTCCCGGCCGCCGTCTCCGGCGCCTCCTCGACGATCACGTGCGCGTTCGTCCCGCTGATCCCGAAGGACGAGACCCCGGCGCGGCGCGGCCGGTCGGTGGGCTGCCACTCCCGCGCCTCGGTGAGCAGGGCGACGTTTCCGGCCTCCCAGTCGACCTGGTCCGAGGGCGCGTCGACGTGCAGGGTCTTCGGGAGGACGCCGTGGCGCATGGCCATGACCATCTTCATGACGCCCGCGATGCCCGAAGCGGCCTGCGTGTGGCCCATGTTGGACTTGATGGACCCCAGCCACAGGGGAGCCTCGTCCGCGCGCCCCTGCCCGTAGGTGGCGAGCAGCGCCTGCGCCTCGATCGGGTCGCCCAGGGTCGTCCCCGTGCCGTGCGCCTCGACCGCGTCGACCTCCGCCGCCGTCAGGCCCGCGTTGGCCAGGGCCTGGCGGATCACGCGCTGCTGGGACGGGCCGTTGGGGGCGGTCATCCCGTTGCTGGCACCGTCCTGGTTGAGCGCGGAGCCCCGGAGGACCGCTACCACCGGGTGGCCGTTGCGGCGTGCGTCGGAGAGCCGTTCCAGGAGCAGGACGCCGGCGCCCTCGCCCCAGGCGACGCCGTCGGCCGACGCGGCGAAGGACTTCGACCGGCCGTCCGGGGCGAGCCCGCGCTGCCGGCTGAACTCGATGAACATGCCCGGCGTGCCCATGACGGCGACACCGCCGGCCAGGGCGAGCGAGCATTCACCGGCGCGCACGGCCTGGGCCGCCATGTGCAGCGCGACGAGCGAGGACGAGCACGCGGTGTCGACGGTGACGGCCGGGCCCTCCAGGCCCAGCGTGTAGGCGGTGCGGCCGGAGACGAGGCTGCCGCCACTGCTGGCCGCGGCCTCCACACCGAGCGCGTAGTCGTGGTACATCACCCCGGCGAAGACACCGGTCGACGAGCCCTTGAGCGTCGTCGGGTCGATCCCGGCCCGCTCGATCGCCTCCCAGGCCACCTCAAGGAGCAGTCGCTGCTGCGGGTCCATCATCAGCGCCTCGTTGGGGCTGATCCCGAAGAACACCGGGTCGAACTCGGGTGCTTCGTAGAGGAATCCGCCCTCGCGCGCGTACGTACGGCCGGGCGTCCCGGGCTCGGGGTCGTACACCTCCGCGTCCCAGCCGCGGTCGGCCGGGAAGTCACCGATGGCGTCGACCCCGTCCGCGACGATCCGCCACAGCTCCTCCGGGGTGGTGACCCCGCCCGGGTAGCGGCAGCCCATGCCGACGATGACCACCGGATCGTCGTCCCCGCCGGCCCCGCCCGCCGCCGGGGCGCGGGTGGGCACGGGCAGGGCGCGGTCCGAACCGGCCACTTCCTCGCCCATGTACGCCGCGACGGCGTCGGCGGTCGGGTAGTCGAAGATCAGCGTGGCGGGGAGCCGGAGGCCCGTCGCCGAGCCGAGCCGGTTGCGCAGCTCGACGGCCGCGAGCGAATCGAAGCCCAGCTCGCTGAAGGCCCGCTCCGGTTCGATCGCGTCGGCCGACGCGTGGCCGAGGACCCCGGCCACGTGCGTGCGTACGAGATCGAGGAGCGCGGCGGCGCGTGCGGGGGTGTCCAGCCCCGCCAGCCGGGCGAGGAGCCCGTCACCCCCGTCGGTGGATTGCGCGGTCCTGCGTACGGGTACGCGCACCAGGCCCCGCAGCAGGGCGGGGAGTTCGGTACCCCGGTCGCGCAGGACGTTGGTGTCGATGCGGAGGGGGACGGTGGCCGCGAGACCCGACTCCAGGGCCGCGTCGAACAGGGCCAGGCCCTCCGCCTCGGAGAGTGCGGGCAGCCCCTGGGCCGCCATGCGCTCCTCGGCCAGGCCCAGCATGTCGATGCTGGTCATCCCGGTGTCGACGCCCCAGAGCCCGAAAGCCATGGCGGTCGCCGGAAGGCCCTCGGCGTGGCGCTGGGCGGCGAGTGCGTCGAGGAAGACGTTGCCCGCCGCGTAGTTGCCCTGCCCGGCCGCCAAAACCAGCCCGCCGGCCGAGGAGAACAGCACGAACGCCGACAGGTCCAGCTCCCGGGTCAGTTCGTGGAGGTGCCAGGCCGCGTCCACCTTCGGCCGCAGGACCGCACTCACGCGTTCGGGGGTCAGCGCGCCGACCACGCCGTTGTCGACGACACCGGCGACGTGGACGACTCCGGAGAGCGGGTGTGCCGGGTCCACGGAGGCGAGGACGGCGGCCAGGGACTCCCGGTCCGCCACGTCGCAGGCCGCCACGGAGACCGAGGCGCCCAGCCCGGACAGCTCGGCGACGAGGTCACCGACGCCCGGAGTGCTCGCGCCCCGGCGGCCGACCAGAAGCAGCTGCCGGACCCCGTGCCCGGCCACCAGGTGGCGGGCCACCCGGGCGCCGAGGCCGCCGGTGCCGCCGGTGATCAGTACGGTCCCGTCCGCGTCCCACACCGGGCCGGCGCCGTCGAAGGAGCCCGGCGCGGCGAGCACCAGGCGCGGCACCCACACCTCGCCGTCGCGCACGACCAGTTCCGGTTCGCCGAGAGCGGTCACCTGGTCCCAGGGCACGGAACCGTCGGAGTCGACGAGCACGAAGCGGCCCGGATTCTCGGCCTGCGCGGCCCGGACCAGCCCCCAGACCGGTGCCTGGCGCACATCGACCGGCTCGCCGTCGGACACGGCCACCGCGCCGCGCGTGGCGATCGCCAGCACCGCGCCCTCGGGGCGGTCCTCGGCCAGCCACTCCTGTACGGCCTCCAGCGCCTGGCTCACCAGCCCGTGCACCGCACCCGGCATGTCCGCGTCGAGGCCCCGCGTCCCAGCGGTGAAGACGACCGGTGCGGGCGCGTCGGACGGCGTACGGGTGGGGACCGCGGGCAGCTTGCTCCAGGCGATGCGGAAGAGTGAGTCGTTCCCGCCGGTGGCGAGCTGCTCGGTGGAGACGGGCCGGCCGACGACCGCGCCCACCGTCGCCACGGGGGCCCCGGTGGCGTCCGCGACCTGCAGGGACAGGCTCTCGGGGGTCGGCTGCGTGATCCGTACGCGGACGGCGGAGGCGCCCGCCGCGTGCAGGGACACCTCGCGCCACACGAAGGGCAGCACGGTCTCGTCGCCGCCGGTGCCGTTGACGAGGGCCGCGTGCATGGCGGCGTCCAGGAGCGCCGGGTGCAGCCCGAACTTCTCGGCCTCCGCGTGAGCCTGTTCGGGCAGCGCGACCTCCGCGAACAGCACGTCACCCACGCGCCAGGCGGCCTTGAGGCCCTGAAACGTCGGCCCGTACCCGAACCCTCGCTCCCGCAAACCGTCGTACGCGCCCTCCAGGGGCAGCTCCTCCGCCCCGGCCGGCGGCCAGGCCGCGAGGTCGAACGCTGCGGTCTGCGTACCGGGCGCGAGTACGCCGTCGGCGTGCAAGGTCCACGGCAGGTCCGGGCGGTCCTCGGCGCGCGAGTACACGCTCACCGAGCGCCGGGCCGTCGCGTCGGCGGCCCCGACGACCATCTGCACGGTGACGGCACCGCGCGCGGGCAGGATGAGCGGCGCCTGCAGGGCCAGCTCCTCCAGTACCGCGCAACCGACCTGGTCACCGGCGCGGATGGCCAGCTCCACGAAGCCCGTGCCCGGCAGCAGGACGCTCCCGAGGACGTCGTGGTCGACGATCCAGCCGTGCGTACCGGCGGACAGCCTGCCGGTGAAGGTCACCATGTCCGTGTCCGGGGACGGCACGACCGCCCCGAGAAGCGGGTGCCCCGCATCGGTCAGCCCGGCCGTCGCCATGCTGCTGCCGCCGCCGATCCAGGAGTTGGCGAGGTACTCCTCGGTGCCGACCCAGTAGCGGGTGCACTGGAAGGCGTACGTGGGCAGCTCCACGGTCCGCGGCCCGCTGCCGGCGTAGAACGCCTCCCAGCCCACCCGGACGCCGTCCACGTACAGCCGGCCCAGGCCCGCGATCAGGGACTCGGCCTCGGGACGCTTCTTGCGTACGAGGGGGGTGAAGGCGCTGGTGTCCTCGGCGGCGGAGGCGGCTCCCAGGGCGGTGAGGACCGCGTCGGGGCCGACCTCGACGAAGGTGCGCGCGCCCAGGGCTTCGGCCGCGTTCACGGCATCCGCGAACCGGACAGGGCGGCGGACCTGGTCGACCCAGTACTCCGGGTTCTGCCAGTCGGCGGACGGTTCGCCGCTGACCGTGGAGACAGCCGCGACCGTCGGCTCGTCGAACGTCAACTCACGCACTGTGGCACGGAAGTCGTCGAGCATCGGGTCCATGAGCGAGGAGTGGAAGGCGTGCGAGACGGGAAGGCGGCTGGTCTTGCGGCCCAGCGCGGCAAAGTGCTCGCCCACGGCGAGGGCTTCGGACTCGACACCTGAGACGACGACCGCTTGCGGGCCGTTGACGGCCGCGATGCCTACCCCGTCCGTGAGGAGGGGAACCACCTCGTCCTCGGTCGCCTGCACGGCGACCATCGCGCCACCGGCCGGAAGAGCCTGCATCAACCGGCCCCGGCTCACGACCAGCTTCGCCGCGTCCGCGAGGGAAAGCACCCCGGCGATGTGCGCGGCAGCGATCTCACCGATCGAGTGACCGACGACGACGTCGGGCTTGACGCCCCATGCCTCCACCAGCCGGAACAACGCCACCTCGAAAGCGAACAACGCGGGCTGGGTGAAGGCGGTGGCGTTGAGCGCGTCCGCGTCCTCCCCCCACACGACGTCACGCAACGGCATATCGAGGTGCGCGTCCACCTCCGCGCACACCGCGTCGAACGCCTGCGCGAACACCGGGAACGCCTCGTACAGCTCACGCCCCATCCCCAGCCTCTGCGCACCCTGCCCCGTGAACAGGAACGCCGACTTGCCGACCGGTCGCGTGACCCCCCGCACCAGCCCCGGGTGCTCCTCACCCGCCGCCAGTGCGGTCAGCGCGCCCGTACGGTCTCCGAAGACGACGGCCCGGTGCTCGAAGGCGGGCTTCGACACCACCAGTGAGTGGCCGATGTCCTCGGCGCGGTGGTCGTCGGCCACCGTCAGCAGCCGCGCCGCCTGACCGGCCAGCGCGTCCGCGCTCTTCGCGGACACCACCCAGGGAGTGACGGCCATGTCGGGCCCGGCCGCCTCGGTCGCGGCGGTTTCGGCGGCCTCGGGGGCCTCCTCCACGATCACGTGGGCGTTCGTGCCGCTGATACCGAAGGAGGAGATGCCCGCACGCCTCGGACGGCCCTCCGGCGCCCACTCGCGGGCCTCCGTCAGCAGTTCGACGTCACCCTCGGACCAGTCGATCCGGTCCGAGCGCTCCTCCGCGTGGAGGGTCGGCGGGAGGACGCCGTGGCGCATGGCCATGACCATCTTGATGATGCCCGCGACACCGGCGGCGGCCTGCGTGTGGCCCATGTTCGACTTGATGGAGCCCAGCCACAGCGGCTGTCCGTCCGGCCGGTCCTGCCCGTAGGTGGCGAGCAGCGCCTGCGCCTCGATCGGGTCACCCAGAACCGTGCCGGTGCCGTGCGCCTCGACCGCGTCGACCTCCGCCGCCGTCAGGCCCGCGTTGGCCAGTGCCTGGCGGATGACGCGCTGCTGCGAGGGGCCGTTGGGGGCGGTGAGGCCGTTGCTGGCACCGTCCTGGTTGAGCGCGGAGCCCCGGACCACGGCGAGGACCGGGTGGCCGTTGCGGCGCGCGTCGGACAGCCGCTCCAGGAGCAGCATGCCCGCGCCCTCGCCCCAGCCCGTGCCGTTGGCGCCGATGCCGAAGGACTTGCAGCGGCCGTCCGGGGCGAGGCCCCGCTGCCGGCTGAACTCGACGAAGACCTCGGGGGTCGCCATGACCGCGACACCACCGGCGAGGGCGAGCGAGCACTCACCCGACCGCAGCGCCTGCGCCGCCATGTGCAGCGAGACCAGCGACGACGAGCACGCCGTGTCGACGGTGACGGCCGGGCCCTCCAGGCCGAACACGTACGAGACCCGGCCGGAGGCGATGGCGCCCGTGCTGTTGTTGGCCGCGTAGTCGTGGTACATCATCCCGGCGTAGCAGCCGGTCATGCTGCCCTGCAGGGTCTCGGGGTCGATCCCGGCCCGCTCGAACGCCTCCCAGGCCGTCTCCAGCAGCAGGAACTGCTGCGGGTCCATGATCGCGGCCTCGTTGGGGCTGATCCCGAAGAACGCGGGGTCGAACTCGCCCGCCTCGTGCAGGAATCCGCCCTCGTTCGCGTACGTGGTGTGCGGGCGCTCGGAGGCCGGGTCGTACACCCGGTCCAGGTCCCAGCCGCGGTTGGCGGGGAAGTCGGAGACCGCGTCCACACCGTCCGCGACGAGCCGCCACAGCTGCTCGGGGCTGCGTACCCCGCCCGGGTAGCGGCATGCCATGGAGACGATGACGATCGGGTCGTCGTCGTTCCCCGCACCGGCACCGCTCACACCTCGCGCCGGGGCCACCTCGGCGAGGGAGCCGTCGAGTTCGCCCAGCAGGTGCCGGGCCAGGGCGCGCGGGCTCGGGTAGTCGAAGGCGAGGGTGGCGGGCAGCCGGACCTCGGCGGCGGCGCTGACGGCATTGCGGAACTCCACGGCCGTGAGCGAGTCGAAGCCCAGCTCGCTGAAGGCCCGGGTCTCGTCCACGGCGTCCGCGTCCGGGTAGCCGAGGGCCACCGCGACCTGCGTACGGACCAGATCGAGCAGGACGCGCTCCTGCTCCTCCCGGTCGAGCCCGGCCAGCCGGCCGCGCAGCGCCCCGGCCGCCTCCGGCGCGGAACCGGCGGTGCGCCGGGCCCGTACGCGTACGAGCTTCCGGAACAGCGGCGGCAGCGTTTCACCGGCCTCGGCGAGGGTGCGCACGTCGAGCCGGATCGGCAGGACGACGGGCACGTCCACGGTCAGCGCCCGGTCGAAGAGGTCCAGGCCGTACGCGGCGGTGAGGGCGCCGATGCCGGTGCGGCTCATGCGCTGGAGGTCGGCGTCGGTCAGGGTGCCGGACATCCCGCTCGCCCACAGGCCCCACGCGAGGGAGCGGGCGGGCAGGCCGTGGGCGGTGCGGTGGGCGGCGAGGGCGTCGAGCAGCGCGTTGGCGGCGCCGTAGTTGCCCTGGCCGGGGACGCCCAGGACGCCGGTGGCGGAGGAGAACAGGACGAACGCCGACAGGCCCAGGTCCCGGGTCAGCTCGTGCAGGTGGAGCGCGGCGTCGGCCTTGGCGCGCAGGACGGTGTCCAGGCTCTCCGGGGTCAGCGACGCGATCAGCGTGTCGTCCAGGACACCGGCGAGGTGCACCACCCCGGTCAACGGCACCCCGTCGAGCGCGGCGGCCAGGGCGTCCCGGTCCGCGACATCGCAGGCGGTGACGGTGACCTCGGCGCCGAGCGCGCGCAGTTCGGCGGACAGCTCCGCCGCACCGGGGGCGTCCGCGCCGCGCCGGGAGACCAGCAGCAGGCTGCGGACCCCGTGGGCCTCGACGAGCCGCCGGGCCACCAGGCTGCCGAGCGCGCCGGTCGCGCCGGTGACGAGGACCGTGCCGGTGCCGAAGTCGGGGCCGACGCGCGTCTCGGGGTCGTCCGTGAGGCGGGCGAGGCGGGCGCCGTGGACGGTCGTGCCGCGCACGAGGGCCTGGGACTCGCCGGTGGCCAGCGCGGCGGCGGCCTGCGCGTCGTCCGCGAGGTCGTCCAGGTCCGCGAGGAGGACCCGCCCGGGGTGCTCGGCCTGCGCGGAACGCACGAGGCCCCAGACTGCGGCCCCGGCGAGGTCGGTGACGTCCTCGCCGGGCAGGGCCACGGCACCGCTGGTGGCGACGAGCAGGCGGGAGCCCGTGAAGCGCTCGGCTCCGAGCCAGTGCTGGAGTGCGGCAAGGATTTCGGTGGTGGCGGCCCGGACGGCCGCCGGGTCCGCACCGGTGTGCCGGGACCGCAGGACCACGCTCTCGGGCACGGGTCCGTCGGCGCTCAGCTCTGTCCAGTCGACGGGCACCGAAACCTGGGCGTCCGCCGGGATTTCGACCCACTCCAGTCCGAACAGCGACTCGTGCGCGACCGTGCGGGCGGCGGCGAGCTGCTCGGCGGAGACCTCGCGCAGGACGAGCGAGTCGACCGACAGCACGGGCCGGCCCGTCTCGTCGGCGACGGACAGGGCGACGGCTCCCGCACCGTCCGGGGCGATCCGGACCCGCAGCCGCGCGGCCCCGGAGGCGTGCAGGCGTACACCGGTCCAGACGAACGGCAGCACCGGACCGCTCGCCTCCGCGAACAGGTCGGTGAACACGGAGCCGTGCAGCGAGGCGTCGAGGAGCGCCGGGTGCAGCCCGAACTTCCCGGCGTCCGCGTGCGCCTTCTCGGGCAGCGCGACCTCGGCGAAGATCTCGGTCCCGGACCTCCAGGCGGCCGTCAGCCCCCGGAAGGCGGGCCCGTACGCGAGGCCGGCCTCGGCCAGCGACGCGTACACCCCGTCCGTGTCGATGGCCTCGGCGCCGGCGGGCGGCCAGGCGGCCAGGTCGAAGGGGGCCGGGTCCGTGGTGGTGGCCGCCAGGACCCCGGCCGCGTGCAGCGTCCAGGGCTGGTCGGGCTGGTCGTCGCGGCGCGAGTGAACGCTGAACGGGCGGCGCCCGGACGCGTCGGACGCGCCGACCTCCACCTGGAGCGCCACCGCCCCGCGTGCGGGCAGCACCAGGGGGGCCTGGAGCATCAGCTCGTCGAGCGTCTCGCAGCCGACCTGGTCCCCGGCCCGGACCGCGAGTTCGACGAAGCCGGTTCCGGGGAAGACCACGGAGTCCCCGACGACGTGATCCGCGAGCCAGGGCTGCGCGGACACGGACACCCTGCCGGTGAGCACGACGCCACCGGAGTCCGCGAGCGAGACGACGGCCCCGAGCAGCGGGTGCCCGGCCGCGGCGAGACCGGCGGCGGAGACGTCGCCGGGGGCGTTGGTGCCCTCGACCCAGTAGCGGGTGCGCTGGAAGGCGTACGTGGGGAGCTCGGCCTGCTGCGTACCGGTGCCGGCGTAGAACGCCTCCCAGTCGACGGCTAGGCCGGTGGTGAACAGCCTTGCCAGGCCCGCGACCAGGGCCTCGGACTCTCCGCGGTCCTTGCGTACGAGCGGGACGCAGGTGGTGTTCTCGTCGGTCGCGGAGGCGGTCCCGAGGGCGGTGAGAACGGCGTCGGGGCCGATCTCGACGAACGTACGGGCACCGAAGGCTTCGGCCGCGTTTACGGCGTCGGCGAAGCGGACAGGGCGGCGGACCTGGTCGACCCAGTACTCCGGGGACTGCCAGCCCGAGGCCGAAGCGGCGCCGGTGACGGTGGAGACGACCGGGATGCTGGGCTCATTGAACGTCAACTGCGAGGCGATGGCGCGGAAGTCGTCCAGCATCGGGTCCATCAGCGAGGAATGGAACGCGTGCGAGACGGAAAGACGGCTGGTCTTCCGCCCCAGCGCGGCGAAGTGCTCGCCGATACCCGTCGCCTCGACCGCCAACCCTGAAACGACCACGGACTGGGGCCCGTTGACCGCCGCGATGGACACGCCATCCGTCAGGAGCGGCAGCACCTCTTCCTCGGATGCTTGCACCGCAACCATCGCGCCACCGGCAGGAAGCGCCTGCATCAGCCGACCACGCGCGACAACAAGACGTGCGGCATCCGCCAGCGAGAGCACGCCCGCAACGTGCGCGGCGGCCAACTCACCGATCGAGTGACCGACGACGACGTCCGGCTTGACGCCCCACGCCTCCACCAACCGGAACAGCGCCACCTCAAAGGCGAACAACGCGGGCTGGGTGCACGAAGTCGCGTTCAGCGCCTCCGCGTCCTCCCCCCACACCACGTCCTTCAACGCCGTTTCGAGATGCGCGTCCACCTCCGCACACACGGCGTCAAACGCCTCCGCGAACACCGGGAAGGCCGCATACAACTCACGGCCCATACCCAGCCGCTGCGCACCCTGCCCCGTGAACAGAAACGCCGTCTTCCCCTTCGCGGCGACGCCACGCACCACGGAAGGGTGGTCCTCCCCCGCGGCCAGAGCCGCGAGCCCGGTCAGGGCCGCCGCGCGGGTCTCCGCGAGCACCACCGCGCGGTGGTCGAGCGCCGCGCGGGCGGTCGCCAGGGAGTACGTGAGGTCGGCGTCGCTCGTCTCCGCGTCCGCCGTGACGTGGGCGTGGACGCGGTCGGCCTGCGCGGCGAGAGCCGTCGCGTCGCGACCGGACAGCAGCCACGGCAGTACCGCGGGCAGCGGCGTGACGACAGTCGCCGGCGCTTCGGGGGCCTCGTCGGTCTCGGCGGGCGGCTCCTGCGCCGGCGCCTCCTCCAGGATCACGTGCGCGTTCGTACCGCTCACGCCGAAGGCCGAGACGCCGGCCCGGCGCGGGCGGTCCTCGGCGCGCTCCCAGGCCCGGGTCTCGGTCAGCAGCCGCACCCGGCCCGCCGACCAGTCGACGTGGCTCGACGGCTCGTCCACGTGCAGGGTCTTGGGCAGCACGCCGTGGCGCAGGGCCTCGACCATCTTGATGACGGAGCCGACACCGGCGGCGGCCTGTGCGTGGCCCATGTTGGACTTGATGGACCCCAGCCACAGGGGCCGGTCCTCGTCGCGCCCCTGCCCGTAGGTGGCGAGCAGCGCCTGCGCCTCGATCGGGTCGCCCAGGGTCGTCCCCGTGCCGTGACCCTCGACGGCGTCCACGTGGGTCGCGGAGAGCTTGGCGTTGGCGAGGGCCTGGCGGATGACGCGCTGCTGGGCGCGCCCGTTGGGGGCGGTGAGGCCGTTGCTGGCGCCGTCCTGGTTGACCGCGCTGCCGCGTACGACGGCGAGCACGGGGTGGCCGTTGCGGCGGGCGTCCGCGAGGCGTTCGAGGACGAGCATGCCGGCGCCCTCGGACCAGCCGGTGCCGTCCGCCGCCTCCGCGAACGCCTTGCAGCGGCCGTCCGGGGCGAGCCCGCGCTGACGGCTGAACGCGATGAACGGGGACGGGGTCGACATCACCATGACGCCACCGGCCAGGGCGAGCGTGCACTCGCGGCGGCGCAGCGCGGTCGCCGCCAGGTGGAGCGAGACGAGCGACGAGGAGCAGGCGGTGTCGACGGTGACGGCCGGTCCTTCGAGGCCCAGGGTGTAGGAGATCCGGCCGGAGATGACGGCAGCCGCGTTGCCGGTCGTCATGTACGCCTCGGCGACCTCGCCCGCCGCGCCGACGATGTACTCGTAGTCCTGGATTCCGGAACCCGCGAACACGCCGACGGGCTTGCCGCGCAGGGACGACGGGTCGATCTCGGCCCGCTCGATCGCCTCCCAGGACACCTCCAGGAGCAGCCGCTGCTGGGGGTCCATGGTCAGGGCCTCGTTGGGGCTGATCCCGAAGAAGCCGGCGTCGAAGTCGGCGACGTCGCGGACGAACCCGCCCTCGTTCACGTAACTGCTGCCGGACGCGGTGTCGCCCTCGTCGCCGCGCAGCGCGTCGAGGTCCCAGCCGCGGTCGGTGGGGAAGGTGGAGACGGCGTCGCGGCCCTCCGAGACGAGCCGCCACAGCTCCTCGGGGGAGGAGACCCCGCCCGGGTAGCGGCAGCTCATCGCCACGACGGCGATGGGCTCGTGGTCCTGGTTCTCGGCCTCCTGGAGCCTGCGCCGCGTCTGGTGCAGATCTGCCGTGACCCGCTTGAGGTAGTCGAGAAGCCGTGCGTCGTCATTGGACATGTTGGGTCCCACCGAGTCCTTGTTCATGCCGGTTCATGCCGAGAGGTCGAGTCGGGTCGCAGATGCGGGACGGGGCCGGTGCCGTCGCGGGCACCGGCCGCGCGGTCGGTCAGGTGAGGCCGAGTTCGTTGTCGATGAAGGCGAAGACGTCGTCCGCCGAGGCGGCTTCCAGCTGGTCGCCGACCTTCTGGCCGCCGTCGCCGTTCTGCGCGTCGAGCGTTCCGGTCAGCCGGGTGAGCAGGGACTGGAGCCGGGCCGTGATCCTGGTGGCCTCGATGTCCTCGGCGGCGAGCGCCGAAGCGGCCTCCTCCAGGCGGTCGAGCTGCGCCAGTACGGGGAGTTCGCCGAGGCTGTCCCCCTGGCAGAGCTCCGACCACAGGTGACCGGCCAGCGCACCGGGGCTCGGGTGGTCGTAGATCATGCTGGTGGGCAGCGGGCGCCCGGTCGCGGCGACGAGCTTCGTGCGCAGGTCGACGGCGGCGACCGAGTCGAACCCGAGGTCCGTGAACCCCCGGTCCGCCCCGACCCCCGCCGGGTCGTCGTACCCGAGCAGGGCCGCGACATGCGTACGGACGAGGTCCAGCAGCACGGACCGCTGCTCCGGTTCGGGGAGACCCGCCAGCCGGTCCGCGAGGCCGGAGTCCCCCGCTCCGCCGTCGGCGCCACCGTCCGTGCCGAGGGCGGCCCGCGCGTCGGGCAGGGCGTCCAGAAGGGGGCGGGGGCGGGCGAGTACGTAGGTGGGGGCGAAGCGTTCCCAGTCGAAGCCGGCCACCACCGCGTGCGAGCCGCCGCCCGTCAGGATGCGGCGCAGGGCGCCGACGGCGAGGGCCGGGTCCATCGCGGGGGCGCCCATGCGGCGCATGACGGCGGCCAGTTCGGCGTCGACCATTCCCCCGTCCCACGATCCCCATGCCACCGAAGTGGCGGCGAGTCCACGGGCACGCCGGCTGTGCGCGAGCCCGTCCAGGTAGGCGTTGGCGCTGCCGTACGCGGACTGGCCCGCGCTGCCCCAGACGGCGGCGCCGGACGAGAACAGGACGAACGCGTCGAGAGGGGTGTCGCCGAGGAGTTCGTCCAGGTGACGGGCGCCGAGCACCTTCGCGTCGGCGACCTGGGCCAGCTCCGCGAGGGACAGCTCACCGAGTGGGGCGATGCGCTGCGCGAGCCCGGCCGCGTGGAAGACGGCGGTGAGGTCCGTGAGGCCGGCGAGCAGCCCGCGTACGGCTTCGCGGTCGGCCATGTCGCAGGCCGCCACGGAGACGCGGGCGCCCATGGCTTCGATCTCCTCGGCCAGCTCCGTGACACCCCGGGCGTCCGGGCCGCGCCGCCCGGCGAGGACCACGTGTTCCGCACCGTCCGCGGCGAGCATCCGGGCCACGTGGGCGCCGATCCCGCCGGTGCCGCCGGTGACGAGGACGGTGCCCCGGGCCTGCCAGGTCGCCGCCGGATCGGGCTGGGCGGGCCGGACGAGTCGGCGGGCGTGGACACCCTGCGGGCGTACGGCCAGCTGGTCCTCGGCGGTTCCCCGGGCGAGGGCGTCGCAAACCCGGCGCAGGACCGCCTCATCGGCGTTCTGCGGCAGGTCGATCAGGCCGCCCCAGGTGTCCGGCGCCTCAAGCGCGAGGGCCGCGCCGAGCCCCCACACGGCGGTCTGCTCGGGCCGCACGGCCGCGTCCCCGTCGTCGGTGGCCACCGCGCCCCGGGTGAGGCACCACACCGGGGCCGTCCACCCCAGGGCCGACGTCTCCCGCAGCAGGGCGGCGGTGTCCGCGAGCCCCTGGGAGAGCACGGGGTGGTCCGGGTGCGGGGTGTCGTCGAGGGCGAGGAGGCTGACGACTCCGGCGGGGGCGGCGGGCAAGGCCGAGCCGGCGGCAGACAGCTCCACGCCCTCCGTCAGGACGGGTTTCGCGCCCCGCTCCGCCAGCATCCCGGCCAGCGCCTCCGCCACGGCACGTTCCCCCGCAGCGTGCACGACGAGCCAGTCCCCGGTGAGCGGGGCGGGCGGCGCGGGGTCCGCGACCGGTGCCCAGGAGACCCGGTAGCGCAGCGCGTCAACGGCCGACGCCTCGCGCCGTCCGGCGCGCCAGCTGGTGAGCGCGGGCAGCACGGGGGCCAGGTCTGCGGGGTCCACACCGAGCCGCTCCGCGAGCCCGGCCACGTCCTCCTGCTCCACGGCCTCCCAGAACCCGGTCTCACCCGGCTCCGCCGTGGTCGCAGCCGGGGCGGTCTCGGGCGCGGCGGCCCAGTAGGTACGGTGCTGGAAGGCGTACGTGGGCAGGTCGACGCGGTGCGGGCGGTGGCCGGTCGCGGTGAAGCAGGCGTTCCAGTCGACGGGCACACCGCGCGTGTGGACGAGCGCGACGGCCTCCGTCAGCACCCGTGCCTCGTCGCGGTCCCGGCGCAGGGCCGCCGTGAAGACGGGCTGATCGGTGCCCTCGTCGGCGCCGGTCAGGCAGTCGGGGCCGAGCGGGGTCAGGGCCGCGTCGGGGCCCAGTTCCAGGAAGGTGTGGACGCCCTTGGCGGCGAGCGCGCGCACGGCGTCGCCGAACCGGACGCTCGCGCGGACGTGCCGCACCCAGTAGTCCGCGCAGGCCAGTTCGTCGTCACCGGCGAGCTCACCGGTGACCGTGGAGACGACCGGGATGCGGGCGGTGGCGTACGTGATGCTCTCGGCGACCGTACGGAAGTCGTCGAGCATCGGGTCCATGAGCGGCGAGTGGAAGGCGTGCGACACGGCGAGCCGCTTGGTACGGCGGCCCTCGGCCGCGAAGTGGGCGGCGACGGCGAGCGCGTCGGTCTCGCCGCCGGAGACGATCACGGAACGCGGTCCGTTGAGAGCGGCGATCCCGGTCGCCGGGGTGAGCAGCGGCGTCACCTCGTCCTCGGACGCCTCCACGGCGACCATCGCGCCGCCCGCCGGGAGCGCCTGCATCAGCCGGCCCCGGGCCGCGACGAGCTTCGCGGCGTCCGCCAGGGAGAGCACGCCCGCGACATGCGCGACGGCGAACTCGCCCACGGAGTGCCCGGCGAGGAAGTCGGGCCGCACGCCCCAGGACTCCACGAGGCGGTACAGCGCCACCTCGCACGCGAACAGGGCCGGCTGCGCGAGCCCCGTACCGTCGAGCAGCGCACGGTCCTCGCCCCACATCGCCGCCCGCAAGGAGGTGTCGAGGTGCGCGTCGAGCGCCTCCACCGCCTCGTCGAAGGCGCGGGCGAACACCGGGTAGGCGGCGTGCAGCTCCCGGCCCATGCCGAGGCGCTGCGAGCCCTGCCCCGTGAACAGCACGGCGCTCAGCGCGTCGGGTCGCGCGTCCCCGGTGACGGCCGCATCAGCGGACCCGTCCGCGAGCGCGCGCAGCGCCCGTACGAGATCGGCGTGACCGGCGGGCGCCTGCCCGTCGGCGACGACCACCGCACGGTGCTCCAGGGCGGCCCGGGTGGTGGCCAGCGACCAGCCGGTGTCGGCCGACGGCGTGGCCGGGTGGGCCTCCAGGTGGTCCGCGAGGCGGGCGGCCTGCGCGGCCAGGGCCTCGGGGCGGCGGGCGGAGAGGAGCACGGGGACGAAGCGGGGGGCGGGGGCCTGGCTCGTACGCCCCTCGTCGGCAACCTGCGCCGTACCCGGCTCGTCGGCGGCGGAAACCGCCTCGGCCGGCGCCTCCTCCACGATCACGTGCACATTCGTGCCGCTCAGCCCGAACGACGACACCCCGGCGCGCTTGGCGCGGCCCAGCTCCGGCCAGGCGACCGGTTCGGTCAGCAGCCGTACGCTGCCCGCGCTCCAGTCCACGTTGTGGCTCGGCTCGTCCACGTGCAGGGTGCGCGGCAGGACGCCCGCCCTCATCGCCTGCACCATCTTGATCACGCCACCGACACCGGCGGCGGCCTGCGCGTGGCCGATGTTCGACTTGAACGAGCCCAGCCACAGCGGCCGGCCGGCGGGCCGCTCGCGCCCGTAGGCGGCGATGAGGGCCTGCGCCTCGATCGGGTCGCCGAGGGTGGTGCCTGTGCCGTGCGCCTCGACGGCGTCCACGTCGGCGGGGGCGAGGCCGCCGGAGGCCAGTGCCTGCTGGATGACGCGCTGCTGCGAGGGGCCGTTCGGCGCGGTCAGCCCGTTGGACGCGCCGTCGGAGTTCATCGCGGAGCCGCGGATGACGGCGAGGACGGGGTGACCGTTGCGGCGGGCGTCGGAGAGCCGCTCGACGAGGAGCATGCCGGCACCCTCGGACCAGGTGGTGCCGTCGGCCGCCGCCGCGAAGGACTTGCAGCGGCCGTCGGGGGCGAGGCCCCGGTCCTGGCTGAAGCCCACGAAGGAGTCCGGGCTCGCCATGACGGTGACGCCGCCCGCGAGCGCCAGCGCGCATTCCCCGCTGCGCACCGACTGAACCGCGAGATGGAGGGCGACGAGCGAGGAGGAGCAGGCCGTGTCGACGGTGACCGCGGGGCCTTCGAGCCCCAGCGTGTAGGCGACGCGCCCGGAGGCGACGCTCGCCAGGCCGCCGGTACCGCCGCCGCCCGGGTAGTCGTGGTAGACCACCCCGGCGAACACACCGGTACGGCTGCCCTTCAGCGAGGTCGGGTCGATCCCGGCACGCTCGACGACCTCCCAGGACACTTCGAGCAGCAGCCGCTGCTGCGGGTCGGTGTCCTTCGCCTCACGCGGGCTGATCTTGAAGAAGTCCGCGTCGAACTCCCCCGCGTCGTGCAGGAAGCCGCCCTCACGGCAGTACGTCCTGCCGGGCGTCGACGGCTCGGGGTCGTACAAGGCGTCCATGTCCCAGCCGCGGCCGTCCGGGAACAGCGACACCGCGTCCCGGCCCGCGTCCACCAGCTGCCACAGGTCCTCGGGCGAGGTGATGCCACCGGGGAAGCGGCAGCCCATCGCCACGATCGCGACCGGCTCGCTGCCCCGCGCCTCGGCCTCCGACAACTGGCGCCGGGTCCGCTGGAGTTCGGCGGTGGCGCGCTTGAGATAGTCCCGGAGCTTGTCGTCGTTGCTCATCGAACCTCAACCAATCTGCAGCTGATCGCTGGCTAGGAGATGCCGAATTCGCTGTCGAGCACGTCGAACAGCTCCTCGTCGGTGACCGTTTCGAAGTCGGGCCCCTCGCCGGCCGACGCCGGGTCGCCCTGTGCGTCGCGCCACCGCCGCACGATGGCTTCCAGCCGGGCGGTGATCGCGTCCGCGCGGGCACTGACCGCCTCGGCGTCCCCGCCGGCGACGGGGAACCCGCCGAGTACGTCCTCGATCCGGTCCAGCTCGGCCAGCACGGCCGCGGCCGGGTCACCGGCCCCCGCACCGGCCTCGGAGTCCAGGCGCTTTGCCAGGAACGCGGCGACGGCGCGCGGGGTCGGGTAGTCGAAGATCAGCGTCGCGGGCAGGTCGCAGCCGGACGCGGCGGTCAGCCGCTTGCGCAGCTCCACGGCCGCCAGCGAGTCGAAGCCCATGTCACGGAAGGCGAGATCGGTCTCGACGACGCCCACGGAGGTGTGTCCGAGCACGGCCGCCACATGGGTACGGACGAGCGCCAGCAGCACCCGCCCTGCCTCGGCCGCCCCGAGCCCGTCGAGCTCCGCCCGCAGCCCGGCCGCCGCCCGCTGCGACTCCTCGACAGTGGGCACGTCGTGCGCCGCGTTCGGGACGGCGGCACCGGTGGAACCGCTGCCCTCGACCCAGAACCGGCTGCGCTGGAAGGCGTACGTGGGCAGCTCGACGGTCCGCGCCCCGCTGTCGGCGAAGTACGTCCGCCAGTCGACCCGGACGCCCTGCGCGTACAGCTGCCCGACCCCGCCGACCAGCGACTCCGCCTCGGGGCGGTTCCTGCGCAGCAGCGGGACGAGCGCGGTCTCCTCGTCGGTCACGGAGGCAGCACCGAGAGCGGTGAGCACCGCGTCGGGGCCGACCTCCACGAAGGTGCGCGCGCCCAGGGCTTCAGCCGCGTTCACGGCATCCGCGAACCGGACAGGGCGGCGGACCTGGTCGACCCAGTACTCGGGGGTCTGCCAGTCGGTGGAGGGGGCGCCGGTGACGGTGGAGACGACCGGGATGCGCGGCTCATTGAACGTCAACCCGCGCGCGAGCGCCCGGAAGTCGTCGAGCATCGGGTCCATGAGCGAGGAGTGGAAGGCGTGCGAGACGGGAAGACGGCTGGTCTTGCGGCCCAGCGCGGCGAAGTGCTCGCCCACGGCGAGGGCTTCGGACTCGACACCTGAGACGACGACCGCTTGCGGGCCGTTGACGGCCGCGATGCCCACCCCGTCCGTGAGGAGGGGAACCACCTCGTCCTCGGTCGCCTGCACGGCGACCATCGCGCCACCGGCCGGAAGGGCCTGCATCAGCCGGCCCCGGCTCACGACCAGCTTCGCCGCATCCGCGAGGGAAAGCACCCCGGCGATGTGCGCGGCAGCGATCTCACCGATCGAATGACCCGCGACCACGTCCGGGTTGACGCCCCACGCCTCCACCAGCCGGAACAACGCGACCTCGAAAGCGAACAACGCGGGCTGGGTGCACGAAGTCGCATTCAGCGCCTCCGCGTCCTCCCCCCACACCACGTCCTTCAACGCCGTTTCAAGATGCGCGTCCACCTCCACACACACCGCGTCAAACGCCTCCGCGAACACCGGGAAGGATTCGTGCAGTTCACGGCCCATACCCAGCCGCTGCGCCCCCTGCCCCGTGAACAGGAACGCCGACTTGCCCGCCCGGCGGGCCCGGCCGACGACCACCGCCGGGTGCTCGTTCCCCGCCGCCAGCGCGGCCAGCGCGTCCGCGCGGTCGGTCCGCGTCTGTCCGAGGACCACCGCCCGGTGGGTGAAGGCGGTCCGTGTGGTGGCCAGGGAGAGCCCGATGTCCGCCGCATCGGCCTCGGGCTCTCCCAGGGCCTGTTCCCGCAGGCGGGCGGCCTGAGCAGCGAGGGACTGCCCGGACTTTGCCGACACCACCCAAGGAACCACGGGGGGCGCGGCCCGCACGGCCGTCTCCCCTGTCTCTTCCGGCGCCTCCTCGACGATCACGTGGGCGTTCGTCCCGCTGATCCCGAAGGAGGACACCCCGGCCCGCCGCACCGCGCCGCCGGGCACCCAGGGGCGCGACTCGGCCAGCAGCTCGACCGCGCCCTCTGCCCAGTCCACCTGGTCCGAAGGCGTTTCGGCGTACAGGGACTTGGGAAGCACGCCGTGGCGCAGGGCCATGACCATCTTTATGATCCCCGCGACACCCGCCGCCGCCTGGCTGTGGCCCATGTTCGACTTGATGGACCCCAGCCACAGGGGCCGGCCCTCCGGCCGCTCCTGCCCGTAGGTCTCCAGGAGCGCCTGCGCCTCGATCGGGTCGCCGAGGGTGGTGCCGGTGCCGTGTGCCTCGACCGCGTCCACCTCGGCCGCCGTCAGGCCCGCGTCCTCCAGGGCGCGGCGGATGACTCGCTGCTGGGCGGGCCCGTTGGGGGCGGTGAGGCCGTTGCTGGCGCCGTCCTGGTTGAGCGCCGAGCCGCGGACCACGGCGAGGACCGGGTGGCCGTTGCGGCGCGCGTCGGACAGCCGCTCCAGGACCAGGACACCGGCGCCCTCGGAGCAGGCGACGCCGTCGGCGGAAGCGGAGAAGGACTTCGAACGGCCGTCGGACGCCAGGCCCTGCTGCGTGCTGAAGTACACGAACATGTCCGGCGTCGACATGACCGTCACCCCGCCCGCCAGGGCGAGTGAGCACTCACCCGCCCGCAGCGACTGCGCCGCCAGGTGGAGCGCGACCAGCGAGGAGGAGCAGGCCGTATCGACGCTGACCGCAGGGCCTTCGAGCCCCAGCGTGTAGGCGACCCGGCCCGACACCACGCTGCCGGCCGTGGTGCTCCCGGGCTCCGCGCCGAGCGCGTAGTCGTGGTACATCACCCCGGCGAACACGCCCGTCGAGGAGCCCTTGAGCGTCGTCGGGTCGATCCCGGCCCGCTCGATCGCCTCCCAGGCCACCTCAAGGAGGAGCCGCTGCTGCGGGTCGGTCACCAGGGCTTCGTTGGGGCTGATCCCGAAGAACACCGGGTCGAACCCGGGTGCGTCGTAGAGGAACCCGCCCTCGCGCGCGTAGGTCTTGCCGGGCTTGCCCGGCTCGGGGTCGTACACACTCTCGTCCCAGCCGCGGTCGGCGGGGAACTCCCCGATCGCGTCGACGCCGTCCGCGACCAGCTGCCACAGGGTCTCGGGGCTCGTGACGCCGCCCGGGTAGCGGCAGCCCATGCCCACGACGACCACCGGGTCGTCGTGGTGCGCGCCGCGACCGGACGGGCCCGCCTCCTCCAGTCGACGCTCGGCGTCCGCCAGCCGGCGGCGCACCTCCCGCAGGTCGGTCGTGGCCCGCTTCAGGTATTCGAGAAGTCGCTCTTCGTTGCTCACAGAGACCTACTCCCTCTGGCTCGACGATCCGTGGCGACTCACTCACGCGGCGTCCAACGTTGATCGGATTCGAACGCTACTGACGGCTCCGAGGGGCGGCCTACCCTTAACCCACCCCTGCCGAGGGCCCCTGTCCGGCGGGGGACGGGCACGCGAAAGGCCGGGGTGCGTGACAGCTGCCGTACAGCTGTCACGCACCCCGGCCGGGGCCCGTACCGCCTGGTGAGGCGGGGCCGGGGGTCAGGGGGTCGCGGGGGTGCCGAGCTCGTTGTCGAGGATGTCGAACAGCTCGTCCGCGGTGACCTCACCGAGGTCCTGCGCCGCCTCCTCGGTCGCGTCCGGCTCAGGTGCGTCGAGCCGGCCGGCCAGCTCCCTCAGGCGCTGTACGAACCTGGCGCGTTCGGGTCCGGCGGGCGGGGCGTCGGTGGTGAGCAGGGCCTCCAGCTTCTTGAGGTCCGCCTCCGCCCTGGACACCGGCACGGCCGGGACCAGACGGGCGGCGATGTACGCGGCGACCTCCGCCGCGCTCGGATAGTCGAAGATCAGCGTGGCGGGCAGCCGCACCCCGCTCACCGCGCTGAGCTGGTTGCGCAGTTCCACCGAACCCAGGGAGTCGAAACCCAGCTCCCCGAACGCGCGGTCCGGTTCGATCGCCTCACCGGACGCGTGACCGAGTACGGCCGCCGCGTGCCCTCGTACGACGTCCAGGACGATCCCGGTCCGCTCCTCCTCGTCGCACCCCGCGACCCGCGCCGCCAGCCAGGCGCCCTTGGCCGCACCGGCCGCGGACCGCTTGCGGGCGGGCGGGGCTGTCGCGCGCAGAAGGGCGGGGAGTTCGTCGGTACGGGTGCGCAGGGCGCCCGGGTCGACGCGGAGCGGAACGGTGGCCGCGACACCCGACGTGAGGGCCGCGTCGAACAGGGCCAGGGCCTCCGCCTCGGACAGTGCGGGCATCCCCGCCCGGCGCATGCGCTCCAGGTCGGCGTCGGCCAGGTGGGACGCCATACCGGTGTCCACGGCCCAGAGCCCGAAGGCCATGGAGGACGCCGGAAGACCCTCGGCATGACGTTTGACGGCGAGCGCGTCGAGGAAGACGTTGGCCGCCGCGTAGTTGCCCTGGCCGGCCGCCAGCACGAGCCCGCCGGCCGAGGAGAACAGCACGAACGCCGACAGGCCAAGGTCCCGGGTCAGCTCGTGCAGGTGCCAGGCCGCGTCCGCCTTCGGTCGCAGGACCGCGTCCACCCGCTCGGGCGTGAGCGCGCCCACCACGCCGTTGTCCGCGACACCGGCGACATGGACGACACCGGAGAGCGGATGCGCCGGGTCCACGGCATCGATCGCCGCCGCCAGGGACTCCCGGTCCGCGACGTCACAGGCCGCCACGGAGACCGAGGCGCCCAGGCCGGACAGCTCCGCCACCAGGTCGGCGGCGCCGGGGGCGTCCGCACCACGGCGGCCCAGCAACAGCAGGCTCCGCACCCCGTGTTCGGTGACCAGGTGCCGGGCGACGCGCGCGCCCAGCCCGCCGGTGCCACCGGTGATCAGTACGGTCCCGTCCGCGTCCCACACCGGTCCGGCCCCGCCGCCCGCGCCCGCCGGAACGAGGCGCGGCACCCGCACCTCGCCGTCGCGCACCAGCAACTCCGGCTCACCGAGGGCGGCCAGGCGACCGAGCGGTACCGAGTCGTCGGAGTCGATCAGGACGAACCGCCCCGGATTCTCCGCCTGCGCGGCCCGGACCAGACCCCAGACGGGGGCCTGCCGCAGGTCCACCGGTCCGGCAGCCCCGGCATCGACCGCGCCCCGCGTGAGGACCGCCAGCAACGCGCCCTCTTCCCGCTCCTCGGACAGCCAATCCTGTACGGCCTCCAGCGCACGGCCCACCACGCCCCGTACGGCGTCCGGCACATCCGCGTCCTTCTCCTCCACCACGCACTCGTAAACAGCGGGCACCTCGGATGTCCCGTCGCCCAGGGGCACCGGCTGCCAGTCCACCCGCAGCAGCGAGTCGGCGGTCCCGGAGGTGGACTGCTGGTCCCAGACGGGCCGGGACAGCAGGGACTCCACCGACAGCACCGGGTTGCCGTGCTCGTCGGCGACGGTCAGCGAGAGGCCGTCCTGCTGGGCGACGGGCCTGACACGCACCCGGAGCGCCTTCGCCCCGGCCGCGTGCAGGGCGACGCCGTTCCAGGCGAAGGGGAGCAGCGTCTGCCCGCCGTCCTCACGCCCCGGGATGGCCAGCAGCCCGACGTGCATCGCCGCGTCCAGCAGGGCGGGGTGGAGACCGAAGCGGGCGGCGTCCTCGTGGGCGGACTCGGGCAGGCGCACCTCGGCGTACAGCTCCTCGCCGAGGCTCCAGGCCGCGGTGAGGCCCTGGAACACCGGCCCGTAGTGGTAGCCGGCCTCCGCGAGATCCTGGTAGGCACTGTCCACGGCCAGCTCGTCGGCCCCGGCCGGCGGCCACTCCATGAGCCCGTCCGGCCCGCCCTCGTCGGCCGCGGGTGCCAGGATCCCTTCGGCGTGACGGGTCCAGGGCAGGTCCGGCTGGTCCTCGGCGCGGGAGTGGACCGCCACGGTCCGGCGCCCGGTCTCGTCCGCCGCCCCGACGGCCACCTGGACGGCGAGGCCGCCGAGGGGTCGCAGGACGAGGGGCGCCTGAAGGGTCAGCTCCTCCAGCAGCCCGCAGTCGAGCAGTTCGCCCGCCCGGGCGGCCAGTTCGACGAAGCCGGTGCCGGGCAGCAGGACGCTCCCGAGCACGTTGTGGTCGACGATCCAGCCGTGCGTCCCGGCGGACAGCCGGCCGGTGAGCACGGCCCCGCCGTCGTCGGGCAGGACCACGGCCGCGCGGAGCACCGGGTGTTCGAGCGCGAGCTGCCCGGACGCCGCGACGCCGCCGCCCTGGGAGGCGGGCGCTTCGAGCCAGTACCGGCTGCGCTGGAAGGCGCACGTGGGCAGCTCGACGGTCCGCGCGCCGGCACCGGCGTAGAACGCCCGCCAGTCCACCTCACCGCCGTCCACGAACACCCGCGCCAGGCCCCCGGCCAGGGACTCCGGCTCGGGGCGGTTCCTGCGGACGAGCGGGACGAACGCGCTGGTGTCCTCGGTGGCGGAGGCGGCCCCGAGTGCGGTGAGGACCGCGTCCGGGCCGATCTCGACGAACGTACGGGCGCCGAACCCTTCGGCCGCGTTCACTGCGTCCCCGAAACGGACGGGCAGGCGGACCTGGTCGACCCAGTACTCGGAGGACTGCCAGTCGGAGGAGACGAAGCCGGTGACGGTGGAGACGACGGGGATGCGCGGCTCGTTGAACCGCAACCCGTCCGCCAGGGACCGGAACTCGTCGAGCATCGGCTCCATGAGCGAGGAGTGGAAGGCGTGCGAGACGGGAAGGCGGCTGGTCTTCCGGCCCAGCGCGGCGAATCGCTCGCCGATACCCACCACCTCGTCCGCCAACCCTGAAATTACAACGGCGTGCGGCCCGTTGACGGCGGCGATACCTACCCCGTCCGTGAGGAGGGGAACCACCTCGTCCTCGGTCGCCTGCACGGCAACCATCGCGCCACCGGCGGGAAGGGCCTGCATGAGGCGGCCCCGCGCGACGACAAGCTGTGCGGCATCCCCGAGAGAGAGAACTCCGGCAACGTGTGCGGCGGCAAGCTCACCGATCGAGTGACCGACGACGACATCAGGCTTGACGCCCCACGCCTCCACCAGCCGGAACAGCGCCACCTCGAACGCGAACAGCGCGGGCTGAGTGAAGCCGGTGGCGTGCAACGCCTCAGCGTCTTCCCCCCACACGACCTCACGCAACGGCATATCGAGGTGCGCGTCCACCTCGGCACACACCGCGTCAAACGCTTCCGCGAACACCGGGAACGCCTCGTACAGCTCACGCCCCATCCCCAGCCTCTGCGCACCCTGCCCCGTGAACAGGAACGCAGTCTTCCCCTTGGCCACCGCACCCCGCACCAGCCCCGGGTGCTCCTCGCCCGCCGCCAGCGCGGCCAGCGCGTCCGTACGGTCGCCGAGAACCACGGCCCGGTGCTCGAACACCGGGCGCGAGGACACCAGCGAGTGGCCGATGTCCTCGGCGCGGTGGTCACCGGCCACGGACAGCAGCCGCGCCGCCTGCTCGGCCAGGGCCTCGGGGGACTTCGCGGACACCACCCACGGGGTGACGGCGAGGTCCGTCCCGGGCTCGATCGCCGCAGCTTCGGGAGCCTCCTCCACGATCACGTGCGCGTTCGTCCCGCTCAGTCCGAACGACGACACACCTGCCCGCCTCGGACGGCCCTCCGGCGCCCACTCCCGGGCCTCCGTCAGCAGCTCCACGTCACCCTCGGACCAGTCGATCTGGTCCGAGCGCTCCTCCGCGTGCAGGGACGGCGGCAGCACACCGTGCCGCATCGCCATGACCATCTTGATGATCCCCGCGACGCCGGCGGCGGCCTGCGTGTGACCCATGTTCGACTTGATGGAACCCAGCCACAGGGGCTCCGCCTCCGAGCGCCCCTGCCCGTAGGTCGCGAGCAGCGCCTGCGCCTCGATCGGGTCACCGAGCCGGGTGCCCGTGCCGTGCGCCTCGACCGCGTCGACCTCCGCCGCCGTCAGGCCCGCATCGGAGAGCGCCTGGCGGATGACGCGCTGCTGGGCGGGCCCGTTGGGGGCGGTGAGGCCGTTGCTCGCACCGTCCTGGTTCAGGGCCGAGCCACGGACCACGGCGAGCACGGGGTGACCGTTGCGCCGCGCGTCGGACATCCGCTCCAGGAGCAGCACACCCGCGCCCTCGCCCCAGCCCGTACCGTCCGCGCCCGCCCCGAAGGACTTGCAGCGCCCGTCCGGCGAGAGCCCGCGCTGCTCGCTGAAGTACACGAGCATGTCCGGCGTCGACATCACCGTCACACCGCCCGCCAGGGCGAGTGAGCACTCACCCGACCGCAGCGCCTGCGCCGCCGTGTGCAGCGCGACCAGCGAGGAGGAGCAGGCCGTGTCTACGGTGACCGCCGGGCCTTCGAGCCCCAGCGTGTAGGCGACCCGGCCGGACACCAGGCTTCCCGCCGTGCCGCCCGCGTAATCGTGGTACATCACACCGGCGTAGACCCCGGTCCGGCTGCCCTTGAGCGTCGTCGGGTCCACACCCGCGCGCTCGATCGCCTCCCAGGACACTTCGAGCAGCAGTCGCTGCTGCGGGTCCATGATCGCCGCCTCGCGCGGGCTGATTCCGAAGAACGCGGGGTCGAACTCCGCCGCGTCGTAGAGGAATCCGCCGTCCCGCGCGTACGACTTCCCGGGCACGCCCGGTTCCGGGTCGTACACGTCCGGGTCCCAGCCCCGGTCGTCGGGGAGCGGGGCGATGGCGTCGACGCCGTCCGCGACCAGGCGCCACAGCTCGTCGGGGGTGGTCACACCGCCCGGATAGCGGCAGGCCATGCCCACGATCACGACCGGGTCCTCGGCGCCCGCGCGGGAGACCGCCGGGGACGGTGAGCGCTCCGCGTCCGGGGCGCCGTCGAGCAGCGTGAGCACGAAGGCGGCGACGGCCTCGGCGGTCGGGTGGTCGAAGATCAGCGTTGCCGGGAGCCGGAGTCCGGTCTCGGCGTCGAGCCGGTTGCGCAGTTCGACGGCGGTGAGGGAGTCGAAGCCCAGCTCGTCGAAGGCACGACCCGGTTCGATGGCCTCACCCGAGGCGTGGCCGAGAACGGCCGCGATCTTCGTACGGACCAGCTCCAGGACGGCCCCGGCACGCTCGGCGCCGGTCAGGCCCGCGAGCCGCGTCCGCAGCACTGGCGAACCACCGCGCGCCGCACGGCGCCCCGGCGACCGCACGAGGCCCCGCAGCAGGGCGGGCACCTCGTCGGCGTGAGCGCGCAGGACCGCGAGGTCGAGGCGTACCGGCACCGAGGCCGCGACGCCCGACCCCAGGGCGGCGTCGAAGAGGGCGAGGCCCCGGTCGGCGGGGATCGCGGGCGTGCCGGCGTCGCGCATCCGGTCCAGCTCGGCCGCACCGAGCCCGGTGCCCATGCCCCCGGGGGTGTCCCAGAGCCCGAAGGCGAGGGACGACGCGGAAAGGCCCTCGGAGTGACGTTTGACGGCGAGTGCGTCGAGGAAGGCGTTGGCCGCCGCGTAGTTGGCCTGACCTGTGGAGCCGAGGGTCCCCGCGATCGACGAGAACAGGACGAACGCCGTGAGGTCCAGGTCCCGAGTCAGCTCGTGCAGGTGCCAGGCGGCATCCGCCTTGGGCGCGAACACGCCCCGGAGGCGGTCGGCGGTCAGCGAGGTGACCATCGCGTCGTCCAGGACGCCCGCCGCGTGGACGACGCCCCGCAGCGGCTGCGCCGGGTCGACACCGGCCAGCAGCGCGGCCACGGCCTCCCGGTCGGCCACGTCGCAGGCGGCGAAGGACACGCTCGCGCCCGACTCGGCCAGTTCCGCGCGCAGTTCCTCGGCCCCGGGAGCCTGGGCGCCCCGGCGGCCGGCCAGCAGCAGGTGGCGCACGCCGTGTGCGGTGACCAGGTGGCGGGCGACGAGCGCGCCGAGGCCGCCCGTGCCGCCGGTGATCAGTACGGTCCCGTCCGCGTCCCACACCGGGGCGGCCTCGGAGGCCGCGGTGACCCGGGCCAGCCGGGGTGTCAGCGCCCGCCCGTCCCGTACGGCGGACTCCGGCTCCTCGGCGGGTCCGGTGTGCGGCAGCCCCTCGGGGGCGTCCGTGTCGAGCAGTACGAACCGGCCCGGGTTCTCCGCCTGCGCGGCCCGGACCAGACCCCAGACGGGGGCCTGCCGTACGTCGACCGCCTCGCCGTCCGCCGTGGCGACCGCGCCGCGTGTGACGACGAGCAGGGTGGCGGCGGCGAACCGCTGGTCCGCCAGCCACTGCCGTATGACGTCCAGGACGTGCACCGACACCGTGTGCGCGGCCGAGGGCATGTCGTCCCCCGCCGCTGCCGCGACCGGGGCGCAGTCCAGGACGACCGTGCCGGTCACCGGGCCGCCGGTGGGCGCGTCCTCCCAGCGCGGCCACGCACCGGGAGCGGGCGCGGCACCGGCCGGCTGCCACACGACCCGGTACAGCGGGTCCGTCGCCGTACCCGCACCGCCGGGCGTCGAATCCATCGCGCGGCCGACGACTCCGCCGACCGAGGCGACCGGGGTGCCCGATCCGTCCGCGATCTCCAGGGCGAGGCTTTCCGGGGTGGGCCGCGAGATGCGGACCCGGGCCGCCGACGTGCCGTCCGCGTAGAGCCGCACGTCCTTCCAGACGAACGGCAGAACCGTTCCGCCGCCCTGCTCCCCGGCACCCTCGACGAGCGCGGCGTGCATCGAGGCGTCCAGCAGGGCCGGGTGCAGGCCGTAGTCGGCGGCCGGTACGTCGTCGTCGAGCGCGATCTCCGCGTACAGGTCGCCGCCGAGCCGCCAGGCCGCCGCCAGCCCCTGGAAAGCGGGGCCGTAGGCGAGCCCCTGTTCGCGCAGGCTCTCGTACGCGCCGTCCAGCGCGACCGGCTCCGCGCCGGCGGGCGGCCAGGCGGACAGCGCGAAGGCGGGCGCGTCCGCGTCCTCGGCCAGCACACCTTCCGCGTGCAGCACCCAGTCGGCTTCGGCCGCGTTCTCGTACCGCGCGTACACGCCGACCGTGCGCCGGCCGGACTCGTCCGCCGCGCCCACGACGACCTGCACGGCCACGGCACCGGCCTCGGGCAGGACGAGCGGCGCGTGCAGGGCCAGCTCCTCCAGCACCGCGCAGCCGACGTGATCACCGGCGCGCACGGCGAGTTCGACGAACCCGGCACCGGGGAAGAGCACCGCATCCCGCACCACATGGTCAGCGAGCCACGGCTGAGCCGCGACGGCCAGCCGCCCGCTCAGGACCGCGCCCCCGGAGTCGGCCAGAGTGACCACGGAGCCGAGCAGCGGATGCGGGTGAGGCGTGCTCCCCGGCTTCACCGCGTCGAGCCAGAACCGGGTGCGCTGGAAGGGATACGTGGGGAGGTCGACCCTGGCCGCGCCCGTCCCCGCGAAGAACGCCTCCCAATCGACCCGCACCCCGTCCGCGTACAGCCGGCCGAGCCCGCCGACCAGCGACTGGGACTCGGGGCGGTTCCTGCGCACGAGCGGGACGAAGGCGGTGTTCTCGTCGGTCGCGGAGGCGGTCCCGAGGGCGGTGAGAACGGCGTCGGGGCCGATCTCGACGAACGTACGGGCACCGAAGGCCTCGGCGGCGTTCACGGCATCCGTGAAGCGGACAGGGCGGCGGACCTGATCGACCCAGTACTCGGGGGACTGCCAGTCGGAGGACAGCGCGCCGGTCACCGTGGAGACGACGGGAATGCGCGGCTCGGAGAACGTCAACCGGGCCGTGACGGCACGGAAGTCGTCGAGCATCGGCTCCATGAGCGAGGAGTGGAAGGCGTGCGAGACGGGAAGGCGGCTGGTCTTCCGCCCCAGCGCGGCGAAGTACTCGCCGATACCCGCCGCCTCGACCGCCAACCCTGAAACGACCACGGAACGGGGGCCGTTCACCGCCGCGATGGACACGCCATCCGTCAGGAGCGGCAGCACCTCTTCCTCGGATGCTTGCACCGCAACCATCGCGCCACCGGCAGGAAGCGCCTGCATCAGCCGACCACGCGCGACAACAAGACGTGCGGCATCCGCCAGCGAGAGCACGCCCGCAACGTGCGCGGCGGCCAACTCACCGATCGAGTGACCGACGACGACGTCCGGCTTGACGCCCCACGCCTCCACCAACCGGAACAGCGCCACCTCAAAGGCGAACAGCGCAGGCTGGGTGCACGAAGTCGCGTTCAGCGCCTCCGCGTCCTCCCCCCACACCACGTCCTTCAACGCCGTTTCGAGATGCGCGTCCACCCCCGCGCAGACCGCGTCAAACGCCTCCGCGAACACCGGGAAGGCCGCATACAACTCACGCCCCATACCCAGCCGCTGCGCCCCCTGCCCCGTGAACAGAAACGCCGACCTGCCGACCGACCGCGTGACCCCCCGCACCAGCCCCGCGTGCTCCTCGCCCGCCGCCAGTGCCGCCAGCGCGTCCGTACGGTCGCCGAGCACCACCGCGCGGTGGGTGAACGCCGTACGGGCGGAGACCAGCGAGCGCCCGATGTCCTCGGCGCGGTGGTCACCGGTCACGGACAGCAGCCGCGACGCCTGCTCGGCCAGCGCACCCGGCGTCCTCGCGGACAGCACCCACGGCGTGACCGCCAGGTCCGCACCCGCCTCGCCGCCCGCAGGGGCCTCCGGCGCCTCCTGCACGATCACGTGCGCGTTTGTCCCGCTCAGCCCGAAGGAGGACACACCGGCCCGCCTCGGCCGCCCCGGGCGCGCCCACTCCCGGTTCTCCGTGAGCAGTTCCACGTCACCCGCCGACCAGTCCACCTGGTCCGAGGGCGCGTCGACATGGAGGGACCGGGGAAGGACGCCGTGGCGCATGGCCATGACCATCTTGATGATGCCCGCGACACCGGCGGCGGCCTGCGTGTGACCGAAGTTCGACTTCACCGAGCCCAGCCACAGCGGCCGGTCCGCCGGCCTGCCCTGGCCGTAGGTGGCGAGCAGTGCCTGCGCCTCGATCGGGTCACCGAGCCGGGTGCCCGTGCCGTGCGCCTCGACCGCGTCGACCTCGGCGGCCGACAGGCCCGCGTCCTTGAGGGCGCTGCGGATCACGCGCTGCTGGGCGGGACCGTTGGGCACCGTCATCGCGGCGGACGCGCCGTCCTGGTTGACAGCCGAGCCGCTGACGAGGGCGAGCACGGGGTGGCCGTTGCGCCGGGCGTCCGACAGGCGCTCCAGCAGCAGGACACCCGCGCCCTCGCCCCAGCCCGTACCGTCGGCAGCCGCCGCGAACGGCTTGCAGCGGCCGTCCGGGGCGAGGCCGCGCTGTCCGCTGAAGTACACGAGCATGTCGGGCGTGGACATGACCGTCACACCGCCCGCGAGGGCGAGTGAGCACTCACCCGACCGCAGCGCCTGCGCCGCCGTGTGCAGCGCGACCAGCGAGGAGGAGCAGGCGGTGTCGATGGTCACCGCCGGGCCCTCCAGGCCGAGCGTGTAGGCGACCCGGCCGGATACGAAACTTCCCGCCGCGCCGTCCGCGTAGTCGTGGTACATCACACCGGCGTAGACCCCGGTCCGGCTGCCCTTGAGCGTCGTCGGGTCCACACCCGCGCGCTCGATGGCCTCCCAGGAGACCTCCAGGAGCAGTCGCTGCTGCGGGTCCATGGCCAGGGCCTCGCGGGGGCTGATCCCGAAGAAGTCCGGGTCGAACTCCGCCGCGTCGTACAGGAACGCGCCGTCCCGGGCGTACGACTTGCCGGGCAGCCCCGGCTCGGGGTCGTACACGTCCGGGTCCCAGCCCCGGTCGGCCGGGAAGCCGGACACCGCGTCGACGCCCCCGGCCACCAGCCGCCACAGGTCCTCCGGTGTGCCGGCCCCGCCGGGGTAGCGGCACGCCATGGCGACGATCGCGATCGGGTCGTTGCTCGCGGCCGTGAGCCGGGCGTTCTCCTCGCGCAGCCGCTCGTTGTCCGTGAGCGACTTACGGAGCGCCGCCACGACCTGTTCCATCGATGTGCTGGTCACGTCATCCTCATCATCCAGCGTCGGGATCAGCTGAGTTCGCCGCCGGCCAGGGCGGCTCGTACGAGGTCGTCCACGGCCATCTCCTCGATGGCCTGCCCCGGTTCCTCGGTCGTGGTTCCGGCGTCCGGGCCGGGCTCGGTCCCCGCCAGGCCGAGCAGTGTGTCGAGCAGCCCCGCTTCGCGCAGGCGGGCGGTGGGAATCGACAGCAGGGCCCGCCGGACGGACTCGTCGTCGATGCCGCCGGTGTCCACCGCCGGTTCGGGCGCCAGGCCCTCGCGCAGGAATCCGGCCAGCGCGGCCGAGTTGGGGTAGTCGAACATCAGCGTGGCGGGCAGCCGCAGCCCGGTCGCCTTCTGGAGCCGGTTGCGCAGTTCGATCGCGCCGAGGGAGTCGAGGCCCAGTTCGGTGAAGCCCCGGTCGGCGGCGACCCCGGCGGGATCGCCGTGGCCGAGCACGGCGGCGGCGTGGCCGCGCACCAGCTCCTCCAGGTAGCGGTCCTGTTCGGCCCCGGTGGGCAGCCCGGCGAGCTTGGCGCGTACGAGGGAGCCCCCGCCGTCGCCCGCGCCGGCGGCCGGTACGGCTGCCGGCCTGGGCCCCTTGCGGGCGGGCGGTCCGGCCAGTCCGCGCAGCAGCGCCGGGATCTCGTCGGCCCGTTCGCGCAGCGCGGCCCGGTCGAGCCTGACCGGTGCGAGAAGCGCCGCGTCCTGGGCCATCGCCGCGTCGAACAACGCGAGCCCGTCGGGGAAGGACAGCTCCAGGACCCCGGAGCGGCCCATGCGGCGCAGGTCCGCGTCGGTGAGTTCGGGCCCTTCCCCGACCGTGCCCTCCCACAAACCCCAGGCGAGTGAGGTGGCGGCCAGTCCGGCAGCCCTGCGCTCGGCGGCGAGTGCGTCGAGGAACACGTTGGCCGCGGCATAGGTGGCCTGCCCGGCGGGAAGGATCTGGCCTCCCGCCGAGGAGTACAGGACGAACGCCGTCAGATCCAGGTTCCGGGTCAGCTCGTGCAGGTGCCAGGCGGCGTCCACCTTGGGCCGCAGCACCTTGCCGACCTGCTCCGGGGTGACCGCGCCGACCAGGGCGTTGTCCATGACGCCGGCCGCGTGCACGACCCCGGTCAGCGGGTGCGCGTCCGGGATCTCGTCGAGCAGTGCGGCGAGCGCGTACCGGTCGGCTGCGTCCACGGCGACGATCCGCACCGATTCCGCACCGGCCCCGATGAGTTCGGCGTGCAGCTCCGAGGCGCCCGGCGCGTCCGTGCCGCGCCGGCTGGTGAGGACCAGATGGCGCACGCTCTGCTCGGCGACCAGGTGCCGGGCGAGCACGGCGCCCAGCAGACCGGTGCCTCCGGTGATCAGTACGGTGCCGCCCTCGCGCCACACGGTCGCCTCGCCGCCGCCGGTGGCGGGGGCATAGCGGGGGACCAGGACCTTGCCACCGCGTACGGCGATCTCGGTCTCGGCCGTGGCCAGGGCGGCGGGCAGGGCGGCAAGGGACTCGGGGGCCGCGTCGAGGTCGACGACGGTGAACCGCCCCGGGTTCTCGGCCTGCGCCGCCCGCACCACACCCCACAGCGGTGCCTGTACGCAGTCCACCTCGTCCCCGTCGCCGGCGACGACGCCGTCACGGGTCACGAGCACAAGCCGGGTGTCCGCGAACCGCGCCTCGGACAGCCACTGGCCGAGCGTGTCGAGGAGCCGCCCGACGGACGTACGGACCTGCTCGGGCACGCCGCCCGTGGTGCCGAAGACATCGGAGACGTCCGGCGCGGTCAGCAGCACCGTGCCCGGAACTCCGGATTCCGCGAGGGCCTCGGTGAGCGTGGGGACCGACCGGATGCCCGGCAGCGCGCTCCCGACGACCAGCCAGTCATCGGTGCCGCCCGCCGCTCCGCCCGGCTGCGGTGCCTGCCAGTCGATACGGAACAGCTCGGCGCCCCTGGCGTTCCCGGCGCCCGACAGCTGGGCGGCGGACACCTCGCGGACCACCAGCGACTCCACGGTGGCCACGGGCTCGCCGGTCGGTGCGGTGATCCGCAGCGCGACGGCGTCCGGGCCCGGCTTCGTCAGCCGTACACGCAGGGCCGTGGCACCCGTGGCGTGCAGGGTGACCCCGTTCCAGGCGAACGGCAGGGCCGCCCGGACGGGCCCGTCGTGGTCCCCGTCGAAGACGCGCTCCACGTGCAGCGCCGCGTCGAGCAGCGCCGGGTGCAGAGCGAAGGCCGCGGCCTCGGTGCGGGCGTGCTCCGGCAGCCCGATCTCCGCGAACAGCTCGTCCCCGCGCCGCCAGGCGGCCGTGAGCCCCTGGAACACCGGCCCGTACCCGTACCCGAGCCCCGCCAGGTCCTCGTACATCCCGCTCACGTCCACCGGCCGCGCCCCGGCCGGCGGCCACGACTCCAGGTCCGGCACGACGGGCGCGGGCTCGACGGCCAGGACGCCCCGCGCGTTGCGGGTCCACGGCGCGTCGGCCGGCAGCTCCTCGGCGCGCGAGTACACGACGACATCACGCCGCCCGGTCTCGTCCGCCGCGCCCACGGTGACCTGGACGGCGACGCCGCCCTTGGCCGGCAGCAGCAGCGGCGTCTCCTGCGTCAGCTCCTCCAGCCGCGCGCACCCGGCCTCGTGCCCGGCCCTGAGCGCCATCTCGATGTACGCGGTGCCGGGCAGCAGCACACTGCCGTGCACGGCGTGGTCCGCGAGCCACGGATGCGTGACGACGGACAGCCGGCCGGTGAGCACCGGGGCCCCGGTCTCCGCCGACACGACGACCGCGCTGAGCAGCGGGTGCCCGGCGGGCAGCTGCCCGAGCCCGGCGGCGTCCCCGACGGCGGCGGGAGCGTCGAGCCAGTAACGGGTGCGGAGGAAGGGATACGTGGGAAGGGCGACCTTCCGCGCCTCCGTTCCCGCGTGGAGCGCCTCCCAATCCACGTACAGCCCCCGCGTCCAGGCCGCCCCGGCACCGGACAGAGCGTCCCGGACCTCGTCGCGGTTCTTGCGTACGAGGGGGATGAAAGCGGTGGTGTCGTCGGTGGCCGAGCCCGCGCCGAGAGCGGTCAGAACGGCGTCGGGGCCGATCTCGACGAACGTACGGACACCGAACGCTTCGGCAGCGACCACGGCGTCCGCGAAACGGACGGCCTGACGGACCTGATCGACCCAGTAGTCCGGGGACTGCCAATCGGAGGACAGCGCACCGGTCACCGTGGAGACAACCGGAATCCTCGGCTCGTTGAACGCCAACCCGCCCGCGATGGCACGGAACTCGTCCAGCATCGGGTCCATCAGCGAGGAATGGAACGCGTGCGAGACGGAAAGACGGCTGGTCTTCCGCCCCAGCGCGGCGAAGTGCTCGCCGATACCCGTCGCCTCATCCGCCAACCCCGAAACGACCACGGAACGGGGGCCGTTCACCGCCGCGATGGACACGCCATCTGCCAGCAGCGGAAGCACCTCTTCCTCGGTCGCTTGAAGGGCGACCATCGCACCACCGGCAGGAAGCGCCTGCATCAGCCGACCACGCGCGACAACAAGACGTGCGGCATCCGCCAGCGAGAGCACTCCGGCAACGTGTGCGGCGGCAAGCTCACCGATCGAGTGACCGACGACGACGTCCGGCTTGACGCCCCACGCCTCCACCAACCGGAACAGCGCCACCTCGAAGGCGAACAGCGCGGGCTGGGTGTACGAAGTCGCGTTCAGCGCCTCCGCGTCCTCCCCCCACACCACGTCCTTCAACGCCGTTTCGAGGTGCGCGTCCACCTCCACACACACCGCGTCAAACACCTCAGCGAACACCGGGAACGACGCATACAACTCACGCCCCATACCCAGCCGCTGCGCCCCCTGCCCCGTGAACAGGAACGCCGTCTTCCCCTTGGTCACCGCACCCCGAACGCCCTCGCCGTTCACGAAGGCGTCCAGCTCACGCAGCGCGCTCTCCGTGTCGGCGGCCAGGACCACGCCTCGGTGCTCCAGGTCCGCCCGGCCGGCGGCCAGGGTGTGGGCGATGTCGCGGAGGTCCAGGTCAGGGGCTGCGAGCAGGCGGTCGCGGAGGGCGGCGGCCTGACGCACGGGGGCTTCGGGGTCCGAGCCGGACAGCAGCAGGGGCATCGGCCTCACAACGGCCGGTCGCGGCTCCTCCGCCGGGTGGACCGGCTGCGGCGCCTCCTCCACGATCAGGTGGGCGTTCGTCCCGCTGAGCCCGAACGAGGAGACGGTCGCGCGACGCGGCCGGTCCTCGCGGCGCGGCCACGGCCGGGCCTCGGTGAGGAGGCGTACGTGCCCTGCCTCCCAGTCCACCTCGGGCGAGGGCTCGTCCACGTGCAGGGTCTTCGGCATCAGGCCGTTGCGCAGGGCCATGACGGACTTGATGACACCGCTGACGCCGGCCGCCGCCTGGGCGTGGCCGATGTTCGACTTGATGGAGCCGAGCCACACCGGGTCCTCGGCGGTCCGCCCCTGGCCGTAGGTGGCGAGGAGTGCCTGCGCCTCGATCGGGTCGCCGAGCCGGGTGCCCGTGCCGTGGCCCTCCACCAGGTCCACGTCGGCGGTCGTGAGGCCGCTCGCGGCCAGGGCGCGCTGGATGACGCGCTGCTGCGAGGGTCCGTTCGGGGCGGTGAGCCCGTTGCTCGCGCCGTCCTGGTTGATGGCGGAGCCCCGGATGACGGCGAGGACGTCGTGGCCGAGGCGCTCCGCGTCGGACAGCCGCTCGACGAGCAGCAGGCCGACGCCTTCCGCCCAGCCCGTGCCGTCGGCGCCGCCCGCGAACGCCTTGCAGCGGCCGTCGGCGGCGAGTCCGCGCTGCTGGGCGAACTCCACGTAGATCTCGGGCGTCGACATCACCGTGACACCGCCCGCGAGCGCCATGCCGACCTCGCCGCGCCGCAGCGCCTGGCAGGCCATGTGCAGGGCGACCAGCGACGAGGAGCACGCCGTGTCCACGCTGACGGCGGGCCCCTCCAGACCCAGGGTGTAGGCGACCCGGCCCGTGAGGATCGAGGCCGCGGTGCCGTTGCCGAGGTAGCCGGCGACGTCGTCCGGGATGTGCTGGAGGCGGGAGGCGTAGTCGTGGTACATCACGCCCGCGTAGACACCGGTCTGGCTGCCGCGCATGGCCGTCGGGTCGATGCCCGCGTCCTCGAACGCCTCCCACGCCGACTGGAGCAGCAGCCGCTGCTGCGGGTCCATCGCCACGGCCTCGCGCGGGCTGATCCCGAAGAACGCCGGGTCGAACTCGGCGGCGTCGTAGAGGAAGCCACCTTCCCGCGCGTACGTCTTTCCATGCAGCCCGGGCTCGGGGTCGTAGATGCCGTCCGTGTCCCACCCGCGGTCGGCCGGGAAACCAGCGACGGCGTCGCGTCCCTCGGCGACCAGCTTCCACAGGTCGTCGGCGTTGCGGACACCGCCGGGGAACCGGCAGCTGATGCCGACGATCGCGATGGGCTCGTCGTCGGAGAGCGCGGTCACCGGCACGGCCTCGGCGGCCGTCTCCTCCCGCGCACCGCCGAGTTCGGCGTCCAGGTAGTCCGCGACGGCCCGGGTGTTCGGGTAGTCGAAGACGAGCGTGACGGGCAGCCGGAGACCGGTGGCGGCGTTGAGGGCGTTACGCAGCTCCACCGCGGCCAGCGAGTCGAAACCGAGCTCCTTGAACGCGCGGTCGATGCCGACGGTGTCCGCGGACTCGTGGCCGAGGACCGCCGCGACCTGCCCGGCGACCAGTTCGCGCAGCATACGGGCGCGTTCGTCGGCGGTGAGCGGCGACAGCCGGCGGGCCAGCGTGTCGACGGCCGGTGCGGCGGCTGCCGTACGGCGGAGCGCGGGCCGGACGGCGGCCGCGGCGGCCCGCAGCATCGGCGGGACGTCGGAACCCCGGGCGTGCAGGGCGGTCGCGTCCACGAGGAGCGGGGCGACCAGGGCGTGCCGGGTGCGCAGCCCCTCGTCGAACAGGGTGATGCCCCGCTCGGCGGGCAGGGCGGGCAGCCCGAGCCGGTTCATCTTCTCCACGTCGGCGTCGGTGAGTTCGCCGCCGAGCCCGGTGTTCACGGCCCACAGCCCGTACGCGAGTGAGGTGGCCGGCAGTCCGAGGGTGTGCCGGTGGGCGGCGAGGGCGTCCAGGAACACGTTGGCCGCCGCATAGTTGCCCTGCCCGGCGGGAAGGACGAGCCCTCCGGCCGAGGAGAACATCACGAACGCCGACAGGCCGAGCCCGGCGGTGAGTTCGTGCAGGTGCCAGGCCGCGTCCGCCTTGGGCCGCAGTACGGTGTCCAGGCTCTCCGGGGTGAGCGCCCCGATCAGGCCCGGGTCGACGACCCCGGCCGCGTGCACGACCCCGCCCAGCGGGTGCGCCTGAGGGACGGCGTCGAGGACACCGGCGAGCGCTTCCCGGTCCGAAACATCGCATGCCGCGATCCGGACATCCGCCGCTCCCGCCTCCAGGAGCCGGTCGCGCAGCTCGGCCGCACCGGGCGCTTCGATGCCCCTTCGGCTGGTGAGCACCAGGTGGCGGACGCCGTGGCGCCCGACGAGGTGCTGGGCGACGCGGGCGCCGAGTCCGCCCGTGCCGCCGGTGACCAGGACGGTGCGCTCGCCGTCCCAGGGCGCGTCGGCCTCGGGGACGGCGGTCCGGACGAGCCGGGGGATGAGGAAGCGGCCCTCGCGCCGGGCGAGTTCGGGCTCGTCCTGGGCGAGGGCGGCACCGGCGACGGCCGGGAAGTCCTCCGCGTCCAGGTCGTCGCCCGGCTCCACGTCCAGCAGGACGATCCGGCCCGGGTTCTCCGCCTGGGCCGCCCGGACGATGCCCCACACGGGGGCCTGGGTCAGGTCGGGGGCGGTGCCCGGGTCGGTGGCCACGGCACCCCGGGTCACGACGACCAGGGTGGTGGACTCGAACCGCTCGTCGGTCAGCCAGGACTGCACCAGGTCGAGCACGTACGAGGTGGTGGTGCGGGTGGCCTCCGGCACCGGCCAGCCGCCCGGCGTGGGGCGGCACGCCAGCACGACGGCCGACGGCTCGCAGAGGATCGCGAACCCGTACTCGTCCAGCACGGCGGCCGACGACGGAAGCGGCTCGGCCTGTTGCTGGAGCGGCGTCCACTCGATGTGGTGCAGAGCGTCCGAAAGCGGGCCTTCCGCCGGAACGAGCTGATCGGCGGAGACGGGGCGGCAGATCAGCGACGACACGGTCATCACGGGGCTGCCGGTCTCGTCGGCGACGACCATCGCCGACTCCTCCGCGCCCCGGATGCGCCGCACGTACACGCGCAGCGCGGCGGCGCCCGTCGCGTGCAGCGACACCCCGCTCCAGGCGAACGGCAGCAGGGCCTCGGTGCCGCCCTCGCCCTGGTCCACCAGGACGTCCACGTGCATGGCGGTGTCCAGGAGCGCCGGGTGCAGCCCGTAATCAGCGGCCTCCGCGCGTACGGACTCGGGCAGCGCGACCTCGGCGAACAGCTCGTCACCGCGCCGCCAGGCCGCCGTCAGCCCCTGGAAGGCGGGGCCGTACCCGTAACCGCGCTCGCTCAACCGCTCGTAGGCGCCCTCGACCTCCACGGGAGTGGCCCCGCGCGGCGGCCACTGCGTGAGGTCGGCGCCGGGCACCTCGGGCGGTGCGCCGGTGGTGAGGAAGCCGGTGGCGTGCCGGGTCCAGGCGTCCTCGGGTGCGCCGTCGAGGCGCGAGTGGATGTGCAGGGGGCGGCGGCCCGAGGCGTCGGGGGCCCCGGCGGCGACGCGCAGGGACGCGCCACCGTGCTCGGGGAGGACGAGCGGCGCCTCCAGGGTCAGTTCCTCCAGGAGGTCGCAGCCGACCTGGTCCCCGAGGCGCACGGCCAGCTCGACGAACCCGGTGCCGGGCAGCAGGACCGCCCCGTGCACCCCGTGGTCCGCCACCCAGGGCTGCCCTGCGGCCGAGAGCCGGCCGGTCAGGACGACCGACCCGGACTCCGGCGCGAACACGGCAGCACTGAGCACCGGGTGCTCCACGGCATCCAGCCCGGCCGAGCCCACATCACCCGCCTTCGCGGTGACGTCGAGCCAGTAGCGCTTGCGCTGGAAGGCGTACGTGGGCAGGTCGACGAGGCGTCCGGTCGCACCCAGGAGCGCGCTCCAGTCCACCTCGGCACCCCGCGCCCACGCGGCCCCGAGACCGCCGAGGGCCTCGCGGGGCTCGTCGCGGTTCTTGCGTACGAGGGGGATGAAAGCGGTGGTGTCGTCGGTGGCCGAGCCCGCGCCGAGAGCGGTCAGAACGGCGTCGGGGCCGATCTCGACGAACGTACGGGCACCGAACGCTTCGGCAGCGACCACGGCGTCCGCGAAACGGACGGCCTGACGGACCTGATCGACCCAGTAGTCCGGGGACTGCCAATCGGAGGACAGCGCACCGGTCACCGTGGAGACAACCGGAATCCTCGGCTCGTTGAACGCCAACCCGCCCGCGATGGCACGGAACTCGTCCAGCATCGGGTCCATCAGCGAGGAATGGAACGCGTGCGAGACGGAAAGACGGCTGGTCTTCCGCCCCAGCGCGGCGAAGTACTCGCCGATACCCGTCGCCTCATCCGCCAACCCCGAAACGACCACGGAACGGGGGCCGTTCACCGCCGCGATGGACACGCCATCCGTCAGGAGCGGCAGCACCTCTTCCTCGGTCGCTTGAACCGCGACCATCGCGCCACCGGCAGGAAGCGCCTGCATCAGCCGACCACGCGCGACAACAAGACGTGCGGCATCCGCCAGGGAGAGAACGCCCGCAACGTGTGCGGCGGCAAGCTCACCGATCGAGTGACCGACGACGACGTCCGGCTTGACGCCCCACGCCTCCACCAACCGGAACAGCGCCACCTCGAAGGCGAACAACGCGGGCTGGGTGCACGAAGTCGCATTCAGCGCCTCCGCGTCCTCCCCCCACACCACGTCCTTCAACGCCGTTTCGAGATGCGCGTCCACCTCCACACACACCGCGTCAAACACCTCAGCGAACACCGGGAAGGCCGCATACAACTCACGCCCCATACCCAGCCGCTGCGCCCCCTGCCCCGTGAACAGGAACGCCGTCTTCGCCTCCTGCACGCTGTCCGCACCGGCCAGCTGCTCCAGTGCACCGGCGAGCTCCGCCCGGTCGGTGCCCAGCGCGAGGGCACGGTGTTCCAGGGCGGCGCGGCCGGTGGCCAGGGTGCGGGCGGCGGCCGCCAGGTCCTCGTCGGAGAGACGGGCGAGCCCGTCGTGCAGGCGGGCGGCCTGGGCCCGCAGCGCCTCCGGAGTGAAACCCGAGACCGGCCAGGCGAACAGCGCGGGGGCCTCGCCGGCCATGGTCGCCGCCGGCTCCTCCTGCGCCTCCTCGATGATCACGTGCGCGTTCGTCCCGCTGATGCCGAAGGACGAGATGCCCGCCCGCCTCGGACGGCCCTCCGGCGCCCACTCCCGGGCCTCCGTGAGCAGTTCCACCTCACCGGCCGACCAGTCGACCTGGTCCGACGGGGTTTCCGCGTACAGGGACTTGGGAAGCACGCCGTGGCGCATGGCCATGACCATCTTGATGATGCCCGCGACACCGGCGGCAGCCTGCGTGTGGCCCATGTTCGACTTGATGGAACCCAGCCACAGCGGCTGCCCCTCGGGCCGCTCCTGCCCGTAGGTCTCCAGGAGCGCCTGCGCCTCGATGGGGTCGCCGAGCCGGGTGCCCGTGCCGTGCGCCTCGACGACGTCGACCTCGGCGGCCGACAGACCGGCGTTGGCGAGCGCGCCACGGATGACGCGCTGCTGGGCCGGCCCGTTGGGGGCGGTGAGGCCGTTACTCGCACCGTCCTGATTGAGCGCGGAACCACGGACCACGGCGAGCACGCGGTGGCCGTTGCGACGCGCGTCGGACAGCCGCTCAAGCAGCAGCACACCCGCGCCCTCGCCCCAGCCCGTACCGTCCGCACCCGCGCCGAAGGACTTGCAGCGCCCGTCCGACGACAGGCCGCGCTGGCGGGCCATGTCGAGGAAGGTGTCGGGCGTGGACATGATCGTCACGCCGCCCGCGAGGGCGAGTGAGCACTCACCCGCCCGCAGCGCACGGGCCGCCATGTGCAGCGCGACCAGCGACGACGAGCAGGCCGTGTCCACACTGACCGCAGGGCCCTCAAGCCCCAGGGTGTAAGCGACCCGGCCGGAGACCACGCTCGCGAGGCTGCCGTTGCCGTGGTAGCCGGCCACGTCGTCGGGCAGCGGGCCCAGCCGCAGTCCCCAGTCGTGGTACATCACCCCGGCGAACACCCCGGTCGAGCTGCCCTTCACCGAGCGCGGGTCGATCCCCGCACGCTCGAAGGTCTCCCAGGCAACTTCGAGGAGGAGCCGCTGCTGCGGGTCCATGGCCTGTGCCTCGCGCGGGCTGATCCCGAAGAAGGCAGGGTCGAACTGGGCGGCGTCGTACAGGAACGCGCCCTCCGCGGAGTACGTGCGCCCCGGCTTGCCCACCTCCGGGTCGTACAGGTCGGTGTCCCAGCCCCGGTCGGTGGGAAAGGGCCCGATGGCGTCGGAGCCCTCGGCGACGAGCTGCCACAGCTCCTCGGGCGAGGACACGCCGCCCGGGTAGCGGCAGGCCATGGAGACGATGACGATCGGGTCGTCGTCCGTGGCACCGGTACGGGTCACCGGCGCCGCCGGTCCCGCCGCCGGAGCCTCGCCCACGAGCTTCGTCACCAGGTGCTCGGCCAGGGCCGTCGCCGTGGGGTAGTCGAAGGTCAGCGTGGCGCTCAGCCGGAGGCCGGTCGCGGTGGCGAGGCGGTTGCGCAGCTCCACCGCGGCCAGCGAGTCGAAGCCGGTCTCCATGAAGGCCCGGGTGGCGCTGACCTCGTCGGCGCTCTGGTAGCCGAGGACGGCGGCCGTCTCGGTGCGCACCATCCGCAGGACGTGCGCCAGCCGGTCTGCGGCGCCCAGCTCCGCGAGGCGCGCCGCGAGCGGGGCGGCCCCGGCGGCGGGCGTCCCGGCCGACTGTGCGGCGGGGACCGTGCGCGGGCGTACCAGGGCACGCAGCAGGGTGGGCGTGCCGTCCGTGCGGTTGCGTACGGCACGCTGGTTGACGCGTACGGGGACCACGGCCGGTTCGAAGGTGGTGGCCAGGGCCTTGTCGAGCTGGGCGAGGTTCTCCTCGAAGGACAGCGAGTCCAGGCCGAGGCGTTCGATGCGGGTCAGCGCGGCGGCGTCGAGCGTCGCGCCCATCCCGCCGCCGCCGGCCCACAGCCCCCACGCGAGCGAGGTCACGACCTGTCCGGCGGCTGCCCGGCGGGCGGCCAGGGCGTCCAGGAAGAGGTTGCCGGCGGCGTAGTTGCCCTGCCCGGCGCCGTCCAGAACGGTCGAGGCGGAGGAGAAGAGGACGAAGGCGGTCAGGTCGAGGTCCGCCGTCAGCTCGTGCAGGTGCCAGCCGGCGTCCACCTTGGGCCGCAGCACGGTGTCGAGCCGTTCGGGGGTGAGGTGGCCGACCAGGCCGTCGTCGATGACACCTGCCGCGTGCACCACGGCGCGCAGCGGGTGCGCGGCCGGAACGGCGGCGAGCAGGGCGGCCAAGGCGTCCCGGTCCGCGACATCGGTGGCGCTGACGGTGACCTCGGCGCCCGATTCGGCCAGGTCCGCCAGGAGTTCACGCGCCCCGGGGGCGTCCGTGCCGCGCCTGCTGGTGAGGATCAGGTGGCGTACGCCGTGCTCGCGGACCAGGTGCCGGGCCAGTGCGGCGCCCACGCCGCCCGTACCGCCGGTCAGGAGCACGGTGCCGTCCGCGTCCCAGGGTGTGGGGCGCTCCTCGTCGAGCACAGGCACGGCCGCCAGCCGGGGAACGTACAAGCGGTCGCCACGCAGCGCCATTTCGGGCTCGGACGCGGCGGCGGCCAGGGCACGGCCCAGGTGGTCCGCACCGGCCTCGTCGCTGTCGACGAGCACGAAACGGCCCGGGTTCTCCGCCTCCGCCGACCGCACGAGGCCCCAGACGGGTGCCTGTCCGAGGTCGACGTCGGTGCCGGGCACGGCGGCCCCGCCCCGCGTGACGACGGCGAGCTTCGACCCGGCGTACCGGTCGTCCGCCAGCCATGCCTGTGCGGCGGCGAGCGCGTCGGCGGCGACGGCACGCACGGCGGCGGGCACATCGCCCTCGGGGGTGGGCGGCACGCGGTACACGACGACGGGCGGGACTTCCTCACCCAGCTCCTCGCCAAACACGCCGAACCCGGCTTCACCCGAGGGGAGTTCCAGCGCGTTCCACCGCACGGCGAGCAGCGGGTCCGAGCGGTCGGCGGCCAGCTGGTCGGCGGTGACGGCGCGCAGCAGCAGGGACTCGACGCGGGCGACCGGGGCGCCGGCCACGTCGGCGACCGTCACGTCCAGCTCGTCGGAGCCGCGTGCCGCGATGCGTACGCGCACTGCGGACGCTCCGGCCGCGTACAGCGCGGCCCTGTTCCAGGAGAACGGGATCCAGGTGCCCTCGGGCCGGTTGCCGGCCGTGGCGAGGGCGTGGTCGGCGGGGTGCAGGGCGGCGTCCAACAGCGCCGGGTGCAGGCCGTAGCCGGGGGCGTCGGCCCGTACGTGCTCCGGGAGTTCGACGTCCGCGTACACCTCGCCGTCGAGCAGCCAGGCGGCGCGTACGCCGTGGAAGGCGGGCCCGTAGCCGTAGCCCTCGTCGGCCATGTCGGCGTACAGGGTGCTGACGTCGAGCGGGACGGCACCGGTCGGCGGCCAGGTGCCGGACAGCGCCGCGGTGTCCGGCACGGGCGCGGCCGGGGCGAGGACACCGGTGGCGTGCCGGGTCCAGGCGTCCTCGGAGGTTTCGGCACCGTCCGGACGGGAGAAGCACTCGACGCTCCGGCGACCGGACGCATCGGCCGGGGCGACGACGACCTGGAGGTCCACCCCACCCGTCGGGGGCAGCATCAGCGGCGCCTGGAGCGTCAGCTCCTCGACGAGTCCGCAGCCGGTCTCCGTGGCCGCGCGCAGGGCGAGTTCGACCAGGGCCGTGCCCGGAAGCAGGGTGATCCCGGCGATCGTGTGGTCGGCGGTCCACGGGTGGGTGCGCGGCGACACGCGTCCCGTGAGGACCGTGGTACCGGTCCCGGCGAGGTCGCCGGCCGAGGTCAGGACGGGGTGCTGCGAGGCGAGCCGGCCGAGCCCGGTGGTGGCGGTGGACGGCTCGGGGGTCAGCCAGTAGCGGCGGGTGCGGAAGGCGTACGTGGGCAGCTCGACGCGGCGCGTGGCGCGGCCCGCGTACAGGGCCTCCCAGTCGATGTGCGCGCCCCGGGCCTGGGCGAGTCCGGCGGCGCCCAGCGCCTCGCGGACCTCGTCCTTCCCGGCGCGAAGCAGCGGGGCGAAGAAGGTGTCGGACTCGCGTTCCTCGGGAAGGCAGCCCTGCCCGAGGGCGCTGAGGACACCGTCCGGGCCCAGCTCCAGGAAGGTGCGGGCGCCGCCCTGTTCGACGAGCCAGTCCATGGCGTCCGCGAAGCGCACCGCGCTGCTGACGTGCCCGGCCCAGTAGTCCGGCGAGCACAGCTCCTCGGAGGTCGCGAGGCGCCCGGTGACGGTGGAGACGAGCGGGATCCGGGGCGGGGAGTAGGTCAGGACGCCGGCGATCCGGCGGAACTCCTCCAGCATCGGCGCCATGAGCGGCGAGTGGAAGGCGTGGCTGACCTGGAGCCGCTTGGTCTTGCGGCCCTGCGCGGCGAACCGTTCGGCCAGCGCGACGGTGGCCTCCTCCTCGCCGGAGAGCACCAGGGAACCGGGCCCGTTGAGCGCGGCCACGGCAACCCGCTCCCCGAGGAACGGAGCGACCTCCTCCTCGGTCGCCCGGACGGCGATCATCGCGCCGCCGGACGGGAGTTCCTGCATCAGCCGGCCCCGGGCACCGACGAGGATCGCCGCGTCCTCCAGGTTCAGCACCCCGGCGACGTGGGCGGCCGCGATCTCCCCGATGGAGTGTCCGGCCAGGAAGTCGGGCCGGATGCCCCACGACTCGACGAGCCGGAACAGGGCGACCTCGACGGCGAACAACGCGGTCTGCGCGTAACGCGTCTGGTCGAGCAGGGCCGCTTCCCGCGAGCCCTCCTCGGCGAACAGGACGTCCCACAGCGACGGGCCGAGCTGGAGGTCGAGCCAGCCGATGGCGTCGGCGAGAGCGTCCGCGAAGACCGGAAAGGCGTCGTACAGCCGGCGGCCCATAGCGAGGCGCTGGCTGCCCTGGCCGGTGAAGAGGAACGCGAGCCGCCCGGCGGGCAGCGTGCCCGTGTGCGTGTCGGCGGCGGCGGTGCCGTCGGCGAGAGCGCGCAGCTTGCCGAGGAGCTCGTCACGGCCGTCCGCGACGACGGCGGCGCGGTGTTCGAGGGCGGCGCGGCCGGTGCCGAGCGCGTGCCCGAGGTCGGCGGCGGTGAGCTCGTCCCGCTCCTCCAGGAAGTCCGCCAGCCGGGCGGCCTGGGCGCGCAGCCCGTCCTCGGAGCGCGCGCCGACGGGCACGAGCACCGGCCCGGCGACAGGCTCCTCCGCGACCGGGACCGCGTCCTGCGCCGGCGGTTCTTCCACGATCACATGGGCGTTGGTGCCGCTGATCCCGAAGCCGGAGACGCCCGCACGGCGCGGCCGGTCCTCCGTCTGCGGCCACGCGACGGGCTCGGTGAGCAGCTGTACGGTCCCGGCGGACCAGTCGACGTTGCCGGTGGGGGTGTCGACGTGCAGGGTGCGGGGAAGGACCCCGTTCCGCATCGCCATGATCATCTTCATCAGCCCGGCCACGCCTGCGGCCGCCTGGGTGTGGCCGAGGTTCGACTTGACCGAGCCGAGCCACAGCGGCCGGTCCCCGGGCCGGTCCTTGCCGTAGGTCGCGATGAGGGCGCTCGCCTCGATCGGGTCGCCGAGGGTGGTGCCGGTGCCGTGCGCCTCGACCGCGTCGACCTCGGCGGGGGTGAGCCCTGCGTCGGCGAGGGCCTGGGCGATGACGCGCTGCTGGGCGGTGCCGCTGGGGGCGGTGAGCCCGTTGCTCGCGCCGTCCTGGTTGATGGCCGAACCCCGGACGACGGCGAGGATGTTGTGGCCGTTGCGCCGGGCGTCGGAGAGCCGTTCCACGACGAGCAGGCCGACGCCCTCCGCGAAGGAGGTCCCGTCGGCGCCGTCCGCGAACGCCTTGATCTGCCCGTCCGGGGCGAGCCCGCGCTGCCGGCTGAACTCCGTGAACAGGCCGGGCGTGCTGAGGACGGTGACGCCGCCCGCCAGCGCCATCGAGCACTCGCCGCGGCGCAGCGACTGGACGGCGAGGTGCAGGGAGACCAGCGACCCGGAGCAGGCGGTGTCGACGGTGAGCGCCGGGCCCTCCAGGCCGAGCGCGTACGCGACCCGCCCCGAGGTGACACTGAGCGCGCCGCCGGTGACGAGGTACCCGGTCAGGTTCTCGGGGGCGTCCTGCACCCGTGGCCCGTACTCGGAGGGGCCGGCTCCGATGAACACGCCCGTACGGCTGCCGCGCAGCGAGGTCGGGTCGATGCCCGTACGCTCCAGCGCCTCCCAGGCCGTCTCCAGGAGCAGCCGCTGCTGCGGGTCCATGGCCAGCGCCTCGCGCGGCCCGATCCCGAAGAACTCGGCGTCGAACTCGGCGGCGTCGTGCAGGAAGCCGCCGGTTTGCGTGTAGCAGGTGCCGGGAACGGTGGGGTCCTCGTCGAACAGCGCGTCCAGGTCCCAGCCCCGGTTGTCGGGGAACGGCCCGACGGCGCTCGCACCCGCGTCGACCAGGTTCCAGAGGTCCTCGGCCGAACGGATCCCGCCGGGGAAGCGGCCGCTGATGCCGACGACCGCGATGGGCTCACCGTCGAAGGCCGGTGCCGGCTCCGCGACGGCTGCGGCGGCGGCCGGCCCGGCGGAGGCACCGAGCAACTCCGTACGGACGCGGTCGGCGAGCAGTTCGGGGCTCGGGTGGTCGAAGGCGGCGGTCACGGGCAGCGCGAGCCCGGTCGCCGCGTTGAGGCGCGCGTGCAGGTCGACGAGGGCGATGGAATCAAGCCCCAGTTCCCGGAAGGAGGTTTGGGCGACGACCACCGGCTCACTGTCGGGACGCACCTTGCGCAGGCACTCCGCGGTCTGCTCGCAGACGAGGTCGGTCAGGAGCCTGGACTGCTCGCTCCCGGGAAGCCCGGAGAGGCGGCCGGCCAGGGCGGCCCCGGGGTTCTCCCCCGGCTGGGCCTCCGAGCGTCCCTCCGGGCGGACCTCCGCGCCGGACATGTCATCAGCGACAGGATCGAAGCCCGCGGACATCTGCACGCTCCCAGCTCGTATCGAATCCCCCGAGTCATTCCAGCCACGGGGTGTCCGCACGCTAGGTCGCCCGCGAAGGGCGGCGACACCCCTATCCCCCCAGGTGTTGACCCTGCCCACGCGACCCTCGCGCCCCTGCGAAACCGCCGGTGACAGGGGTGGTGGGCGACGAGATGCCTGTTGGGCCGGGGTCCTGCCGGGCCCGGGAGCGGTCAGGGGGGTGGTCGGTGTTCTCCGCGCACGCCCCCGGCCCCTTCAATGACACGCACTGCCCAGGGCGCCGCCAACGGCGGGCCCGATGGCCGAAGAGACGGGTGGATCATGACCGTTGCCGATGTCAGTGTCCGAGTGGCCGAACGAGGAGCGATCAAGGAGGCCGTGGAGCTGGGCCCTTCACCGAGCGCCACCGAGGCGCAGCGCGCGCGGGGCAAGCTCACCGTGCGCGAGCGGCTGGACCTGCTGTTCGATCCGGGGACCTTCCGCGAGATCGAACAGCTGCGCCGCCACCGCGCCGCGGGATTCGGCCTGGAGGACCGCAGGCCACACACCGACGGCGTGGTGACCGGCTGGGGCCAGGTCGAGGGCCGGAAAGTGTTCGTGTACGCACACGACTTCCGGATCTTCGGCGGCTCGCTCGGTGAGGCGCACGCCCAGAAGATCCACAAGGTGATGGACCTCGCCCTGGCCGCCGGCGCCCCGCTGGTGTCGCTCAGCGACGGCGCGGGCGCCCGTATCCAGGAGGGTGTAACCGCACTTGCCGGTTACGGCGGCATCTTCCGCCGCAACGTGGCCGCGTCCGGGGTGATCCCGCAGATCAGCGTGATGCTCGGCCCGTGCGCCGGCGGCGCCACGTACTCCCCGGCACTCACCGACTACGTGTTCATGGTCCGCGACATCTCACAGATGTACATCACGGGCCCCGACGTCGTGCAGGCCGTCACCGGCGAGAAGATCACGCACAACGACCTCGGCGGAGCGCAGGTGCACTCCACGGTGTCGGGCGCGAGCGCGTTCCTGTACGACACCGAGGAGGAGTGCCTGGAGGAGGTACGCCACCTGCTCTCCCTCCTCCCGTCCAACAACCGCGAACTCCCGCCGGTCGTCCCCTGCGAGGACCCGGTCGACCGCCCCGGCGACACCCTGTCCCGGCTGGTCCCGGCCGACCCCAACCTCTCGTACGACATGCGCGCGGTGATCGAGGAGATCGTCGACGAAGGCGACCTCTTCGAGGTGCACGCCAACTGGGCGACCAACATCATCTGCGGCCTGGCCCGCCTGGACGGCCATGTGGTCGGCATCGTCGCCAACCAGCCCGCGTCCCTCGCCGGCGTCCTGGACATCCACGCCTCCGAGAAGGCCGCGCGCTTCGTGCAGACCTGCGACGCGTTCAGCATCCCGCTGGTCACGCTGGTCGACGTGCCCGGCTTCCTGCCCGGCAGCGACCAGGAGCACAACGGCGTCATCCGCCACGGCGCGAAGCTCCTGTACGCGTACTGCAACGCGACGGTCCCCCGCGTACAGGTCATCCTGCGCAAGGCGTACGGCGGCGCGTACATCGTGATGGACTCCCGCTCCATCGGCTGCGACCTGTCCTTCGCCTGGCCCACCAACGAGATCGCCGTCATGGGCGCGGAGGGCGCCGCCAACGTCGTCTTCCGCCGCGAGATCGCCGCCGCCGACGACCCGGAAGCGGCCCGCGCCCAGCGCGTCAAGCAGTACCGCCAGGAGCTGATGCACCCGTACTACGCGGCCGAACGCGGCCTGGTGGACGACGTCATCGACCCCGCCTCCACCCGCCAGGTGCTGGCCGACGCCCTGGACGTCCTGCGCGCCAAGCACGTGTCGCTACCCGAACGCAAGCACGGCAACCCTCCGTTCTGACATGGCCGACTCCTCCATCCGCATCGAAGGCGGAACCCCGACCCCCACCGAACTGGCCGCCGTCCTCCTGGTCCTGCTCTCGGCGACGAGAGCCCAGGAGGCGCCCGAGAAGCGCACCTCCTCGCCCCGGTCCAACTGGGGCCCCGCACGAGGCTGGCGCCCCCCGGGCACCTGGCCGGCGGCCCGATGACAGCACTGCGTAAGGACACCGCACCCAGATGACCACCTCAACGCGCCCCGCAACGAGCTGGCTACGCCGCTTCCACCCGGCCGAACAGGCCCCCGTACGTCTCTTCTGCCTGCCCCACGCGGGCGGCTCGGCGAGCTACTACTTCCCGGTCTCCCGAGCCCTCGCCCCGGCCGCGGACGTGATCGCGGTCCAGTACCCCGGCCGCCAGGACCGCCGCAACGAACCGTGCGTGGACGACGTCCGCCGCCTGGCCGACCTGGTCACCGCCGAAATGCTCCCCTGGTGCGACCGGCCCGTCGCCCTTTTCGGCCACAGCCTCGGCGCGACCCTGGGCTTCGAGGTCGCCCTCCGCCTGGAGGCCGCCGGCACCACCCCGCGCGTCCTCTTCGCCTCGGGCCGCCGCGCCCCTTCCCGCCCCCGCGAGAACGAAAACGTCCATCTCTCCCCGGACGCCCGACTCCTGACCACCATCCGCCGCATGAGCGGCACCGACCCCGCGGTCCTGGCCGACGACGAACTCCTCCGCTCCATCCTCCCGGCCATCCGAGCCGACTACAAAGCCGCGGAAACCTACCGCTTCCAGGGCTCCACCCCTCTGACCTGCCCCATCGAGGTCCTGAACGGCACAGAAGACCCCGAGGTAACCGCCGAGGAAGCCACAGCCTGGACCACCCACACCACGTCAACGACCAACTTCCACACCTACAGGGGCGGGCACTTCTACCTGAACGACCACGCTCCCGCAGTCATCAACCTGATCCGCGAACGCCTGGCGCAGTAGCCCCTGAAGGGCGAGGACTCACCCGGGCCCTCGCCCTTCCCCGTGGACGCGTCCCTACTCCTCGTCCGCCGTCGTCCCACCGACACTTTCGGGATCGGGTGCGGGATTCACGCTGACCCGCAAGCACCCGTCCGTACCGAACATGTCGATCAACTGCGAAAGATGGTCACGGGCCGCGCTGCGGTCGGGGCTCTCTTCGGTGCTCACCCGCGCCCCTCCAGGTCAGCCCACACGACCTTGCCCCAACGACGCGTATCCGTACCCCAGTCGGACGCCAAGGCAGCGACGAGTAAGAGACCCCGCCCACCTTCGTCACCGTCCCCCGGCCGACACTCCACGGGCAGTTCCCGGGCGAAGTCGGTAACGGCCACACGCACGGTCCGCTCCGTGACACGCTCCACCACCACCCGGATGGAACCCCGCCTGGCATGCAGCACGGCATTGGCAACCAGTTCGCCCACGATCAAGGCGCCGTCGTCGGCCAGCTCCCCCAGGCCCCAACAACAGAGGGCGGTCTCAGCGAGGCGTCTGGCGACCGCGGCGCTTTCCGGCCGGCGCGGCAATGTCTGGCTGTACCCCGGCGGCCCGGTCGGACGGGCCCGCGTTGTAGCTTGCGGCATGTCGGTCTGCTCTCTCGGATCGGCCGAGCCCCGGGGCCGGTCGCACGGCCGCCGGGACGCTGTCCGCTCATGGAAGCGACATGCAGGAAGCGGTGACAGGGACGCCACGTCCCACTTTCACCACGCTATTCGCAAACGCCCAAGAACTCCGCCAACGGCCGGAGCCCCGCAGGGTGGTTGGGCAGAGCCCAAAGATCCCGGACGATGGCCACGGCCAACGTGTGGTGCTGCATCCAGGTAGGGGCCACCCGCCGCAGGGACTCCAGAGTCTTCACGGCGCCGGCCGCGTCCCCGGTGTCCGTATGCGCACGCGCCACGTCCAGGAGCAGCCACGTACGCCAGGACGGCGGTGTGTCCCTGCTCAGCCGCATCCCCTTGGCCAGCGCCAGGGCCTCCTGCGGGTGCCCGTACTGCACAGCCAGCCGGACCCGTTCAATACGTACGGAGGACGGGCTGAAGACACTGACCATCCGGTTGTCACCACCGTCCGGCAGTGTGGCGACGCGCACAGCCTCCTTCTCCGCGGCCTCCATCATCGCCGCCGCACGCTCGTAGTCCCCACTCCGCGCCGCAGAGGTGGCGGCGCTCATGGTCAGCGCCCCCCAGACCTTCAACCCGTCGGCGGTGTCGAGCCGGCCCTCGCCCACCAGGTCATCGGCATGGCGGAGCGCGATGCCCAACGCGTCGTCCAGCCTTCCCTGCCTCTGATACGTCCAAGCCGTCGAATTGACGATCATCGGCACAAGCAGCGGATCTCCCGCCTGCCCTGCGGCCTCTATCGCACGCTCCAGACCGATCAGCGCCAGGTCGGTCTTCCCCATCCGCACGGCAACATGCCCAGCAAGCTGAAGCGCCTTCCCCAAGGCACCGAACCCGGCCCGCCGCACCTCCCCATCGGCCGAAGCAGTAGCTGTACGCGCATCCGCGATCAGATCCGGCAACGCCTTCATCACCGTGTCGAACTCGGCGGAGTGGTACTGCGTCCACCCGGCCGCGATCCGCTCCCGCAACCGCTCCAACGAGAAGCCGTCCCCGGGCACCTCCGGCTCCGGCCCCCCGAGCACGGGCATGATCGCCCGCCGCACAGCCACGAACCGCGGCCCGTCGTTCTCCCCCGAAGCGACAGCAGGCGGGTCCCCCAACAACGTGGTGAGCTCCACGCCCAGCCCATTCGCCAACGCGTGCAGCGTGGGAAGCCGAGCCGACTGCTTCCGCCCCTGCTCAAGCTGCCGGACCACATCAACAGAGACCCCGGCCCGCTCGGCCAGCTCCTCCTGCGTCAACGAAGCCAGCCGCCGCAAGCGCCGCAGAGTCCGCCCCAACTCATCACTCGCCACACAGCCACGGTACGCGGAGACCCAGCACCCTCACCGATCAACAACCCACCGCACATCAGCCGGCCAGGCCCCGTGCTTGCTAGGTTGCCCGGTGGATAGAGACCGGTCGGAGAACCTTCGAGGTCCGCGGTCAAGAGGGGCGGGCACAAAGGTCACCGGGAGCCACCTCGGGACTATGTTGCAGGCCGTAGATCCCCGCCCCTCTCATCCTCCGAGCGGCTGACACGGTTGCTGCACTTCGTGCTGTACGGGCAACGCGAGAGGCCCCCAGGATTTGTCCTGGGGGCCTCTCGTCTGCTGTGCACTCGGCAGGATTCGAACCTGCAACCTTCTGATCCGTAGTCAGATGCTCTATCCGTTAAGCTACGAGTGCTTGTGCTTCCGGGGTTTTTTCTGCCCCGTTGGCGTTGCGAGAACAACATTACATGACCTGCGCCGGGACGCGAAATCCATTGCCCGGACCCGGCCTGAGCTGGGCAGACGCCGGGAACGGGCGAAGCCCCGGTCCTGGGGACCGGGGCTTCGTGGTGGTGCGGAGGCGGAGGGATTTGAACCCTCGATGGGGGGTAAGCCCCAAACCGCATTAGCAGTGCGGCGCCATAGACCGGACTAGGCGACGCCTCCAGCGCAACGCCCGCGCGAACGCGGATGGTGCGTGCAGATGATGACACAGCTGCACGCTGCGCCACCAATCGCGGCCTACGGTACTAGGCGGTCGGCCGGGAGGGCAAAGCGGTTGCCGTGCGCAACGCCGGGGCGCGTCGCGCGTTAGGCAGGGCGGGGGCGCCGCCCCCGCAGGTTCTTCCGCCACAGGAGTCCGCAATGATGCGCCGTCTCGCCCTCACCGCTGTCGCGTCCCTCGCCGCGCTGTCCGCCGCCGCGCCCGCCGCCACCGCCGCGTCCGGCCCCCTCCCGTTGCCGCTGTCCCTGCCGCTCCTCCAGGACGACGCGGGCACCCGGCTCACCGTCGTCGTCGCCGGCTCCGGCAACCCGGAGGCCGACGGGAGGTACGAGCTGGAGTGCGGGCCGGCGGGGGGAACGCATCCGGTCGCGGCGCAGGCGTGCGAGCGGCTGGGGCAGCTGGAGGGGGAGGGGACGGACCCGTTCGCACCCGTGTCCAGGGACGCGATGTGTACGCAGCAGTACGGCGGGGAAGCGACCGCCCGGGTCACCGGGACCTGGCACGGGCGCCACGTCGACGCCACGTTCAGGCGGACCAACGGTTGCGAGATCGCCCGGTGGAACGGCCTGCGACCGGTCCTGCCGAACGTGCGGTGAGCCGCGCCCGAGGCCCCGCGGCGGCTCCCCGCGGGGCCCGGCGCGGGTCGGAGCCGTACACCGAATGCACCAAATCTTGGTGAGAGCTCCCCCTCATCCGCAGCCCCACGCGCCTCCCCTGCCTTTAGACTCCTTCAGTGACAGCCTGAGGCCCGAGGGGCAGGATGGGGCCCGCTGTCGGCAAGGTGCAGTAATCAGGGAGGAAGCGTCGTCGTGAGCAGCAGGCCATCCCGAGGCGCTGCTCGCCTCGCAGCCATACTCGATGCCCTTCCGGACGGGCTTCTGCTCGTCAACTGCAACGGTACGGTCGTCAACGCCAACACCATCGCCCTCGAAATGTTCGAGACGCCGGGCACCGCGCTCGTCGGTCGCGGGCTGCTCGATCTGCTGCCGGAGTTCGACTCCAAGCTGATCCCGGGGTCGATGCGCCGGCCCGAGGCTGCGGACGAGCGGGGCCGTACGAAGCCCACGCGCATGATCGCGCGGCGTACCGACGGCAACGAGTACCCCGTCGAGGTGACGAGCGCCAGCCTGGAGGACGGGCAGGCGGCGTACAAGGACGTCCAGGGCTCGTACGGGGGCAGCTACACGGGCGACGAGCTGCTGATGCTCGTCGTGCGCGACCTCTCCGGCACCGTCGACACCGAGGCCGAGCTGGCCCGCTCGCAGCGCCAGACCGAGATGATCCTGCGGGCCGCGGCCGAGGGCGTCGTCGGTACGGACACGGACGGCCGGGTCGTCCTGGTCAACCCCGCCGCCGCGCAGATCCTCGGCTTCCGGGCCAGCGATCTCGGCGGCCAGGAGCTGCACCCGCTGATCCTGCACTCCCGCGCGGAGGGCGAGCCCTTCCCGTACGAGGAGTCCCCACTCGCCGACACGCTGAAGTCGGGACGCAAACATCGGGTGCGCGGCCAGGTTCTGTGGTCGAAGAGCGGGGAACAGGTGCCGGTCGACCTGACCACCGCGCCCGTCCGCGACGGCGACCAGCTCGTCGGCGCCGTGATGACGTTCACCGACCGCCGCCCCTACGAAGACCTGGACAAGCAGCGCAAGTCCGAGGTCGCCGAGCTGACCGCGAGCCACACCGCCGAGGTCACCGAGCTCACCGAACGGCATGCCGCCGAGCTCGCCGCCCTCAAGGAGGCGCACGCCGCGGAGCTGGCCGACCGCACCGAGCGTTACGCCTCCGAACTGGAGGAGCAGACCGAGCGGCTGACGGACCTCACCGCCCGGCACACCCAGCTCACCGCCGTACTCGGCGAGTCGCTGCGCGGCCCCCTGGAGGAGCTGCGCGGCGAACTCTCCGCGCTCGCCGCCGACCCGGCCGGCCAGCTGTGGCCCGAGGCGAACCAGATCCTGCACCACCTGGCCGCGGGTTACGCGCGTATGACGACGCTCATCGACAACGTGCTCGGCTACCAGCGCCTCGACGGCGGCGCGGAGGCGCTCGTCAAGACGCGGGTGCTGCTCGACGGGGTCGTCACGGCCGGCATCGACGCCTCGGTCGAGCTGATCGGGCCGGGGCGCGCTCAGTTCGCGGTGCACGCCCCGCCGATCGAGGCGGAGGTCGACGCCGGACGCCTGGTGACCGCCCTCGCCCACCTCGTCGCGGATGTCGCCGGCGTCGATTCGACAGGCAAGGCGCGGGTCGTGCCCGGTGGCGGTTACGTCGACTCGACCGTCGTGGTCGCCGCCGCCCAGCGCGGTGACGTCGTACGCATCGAGGTGCGTGGGCCGTTCGCCGGGGGAGACCCGGTGCACGTGCCGATCGTCAGCGGAATCGTCCGCGCGCACGGCGGTGTGCTCCAGACGCACGAGATGCCTGGTATGAGCGGCAGCGCGTACGTCCTCGAGGTGCCGATCGGCGCCGGTGCGGGGACGGTGGCACCGCCGGAGCCGGCTGCGGTGCCACAGGTGGAGGCAGCTCCCCCCGTGGCACCCGAGTCCGTTCCCGTCGGGGAGCCGGATCATGCGGGTCCCGCGCCGGCCGATGGCCCCGAGGCGGGCAGGGGGCGGCGACGGGCGCGGCGTTCGTCCACCGACGCCTTCCTGGACAGCCCCGTGGGCGGCTCCGACGGCACCGGCGAACTGGAGACGGCCGAGGACACCGGCGCGGCCGCGCCGACCGGGCGCCGGCGTGCGCGCCGTGCGGCCCCCGCTCCCGAGGCCGCCCCGAACGAGCTGATCCCCGCCCAGCAGGCCGCCGAGGGCTCCGGACGCCGTCGCGGGCGCCCCAGCCCCGCCGAGACGGGCGCTCCGGGGCAGGCCCTCGCGCTGCCCTCGGCCGCTCCGTCGGAGGGGTCCGTGGTGACTGCCGCCGAGGGTGCGCAGGGTGCGGGTGCCCGGCCGCAGCGCGGGCAGACCGTGCCGCCGCAGGGCGTTCCGGCCGAGGCGCAGGTCCCGGTCGCGGCCGGTGGGCACCGGGGTAACCCGGGCGAGGAGGGCCGGCTGGCCCTGCCCCCCGTCGTGAACGCCATCGAGTCCGCCGCCCCCGCCGCCTTCTCGAACCTCGACCAGGCGGCCCGTCCGGCTCCCGGCGCGGTGGCCCCCTCCCCGGAGCTGCCCGCACCGGCACCGCAGCCGACCGGCCGACGCGCCCGCCGCGCGCTGGCCGCCGCCCAGGACCGCGCCGCCGCCGACGCCGGCCCCCGCGTCCCCTTCGCCCTCCCGCCCGCCGACGCGGACCGCGCGCCGGCGGAGGGCATGGAGCCGGAGGGCTCGGGACTCGCTGCTGGTACGCGTGGGGCCCCGGGCGGTTCGTACGAGGTCGGCGTGGGTACGCGTGAGGCTTCCGGCGGTACGTATGAGCCCGGAGCCGGGGCGCCTGGTACGCCCGACGCCGCCGCGCCCAACGCTCCGGCCGTCGCGCCCGACGCTCCGGCCGGGGCGCCGGAGCACGCCCCCGTTCCGCCGCAGGTACAGCCCGCGCCCACCGGCCGGCGGCGCGCCCGGCACGGGGACACGAGTGCGCAGGAGAAGCAGCCGGCTCCGTTCGCACTGCCCGGGCAGATGGCGGGGGTCCCGGTGGCCCCGTCCGCGCCGGGTGTCCAGGGCGACGGATCCCCGCCCTTCCCCCAGCCCGCGCAGCCCACGGGAACCCCAGTCGCACCGGCCGCCCCCAGCAACCAGGCCCCGCCCTTCCCGCAGCCCGCACAGTCCACACCTCCCGCGGGGACCCCGGTTGCACCGACGGCACCGAATACCCCTGGCGCCCAGGCCCCGCCCTTCCCGCAGCCCGCACAGTCCACACCTCCCGCGGGCACCCCGGTCGCGCCGGACGCCCCCAGCGACCCGAGCCTCGGGGCGCCCGTCGCGCCCCCCGGCGCCTGGGACGACGACGCCTCGGGGCAGGGCCCCGCCGTGCCGGAGACGCAGAGCACCGGTGCGACCGCCCACACCACCGGCGCGGCGGCGCCCACCGCAGCCGCGCCCACCGCATCCCCGGCCCGTCCCCGGACGCCGGCGCCCACGCCCGACGCGCGGCGGCAGCCGTTGCCCGCCGAGGCGCCCATGCCGGAATCGCCGGACTCGACGCAGGGGCGCGCGTTCAGCGTGCGCACGCTCGGGCAGGGCGTGCCGTTCGCCCAGCACATCGCCCACCAGCAGAACCAGACGCTCGGCGGCGGCAGCAGCGTCGGGCGACGCCGCAAGCTGGCCGCGCCGCCCGAGCCCGATGCGGGCCAGGAGGAGCGCCCCGCGCTCGCCGCTCCCGCGCCCGCCGCGCCGGCTCCGGCCGCCCCGCAGCCCGCACCCCCGGCCCCGGCGACCGGCGGCACCGTGCACGGGCAGGGGTCCGGGCAGCTGCTCTCCGCGCCGGCGGCCGAGGGCCGCGCGTACGCCATCGGGGCGCCCGACGAGGGCGCGGCCGAGGGTCCCGAGCCGCTGGACGGTCCCGGCGGCGCGGTCGAGGTCGCGAACCGGCCCTCCCCGCAGCCCGTCGACGACGAGCTGCCCCCCGAGCCACTGGACAACCCGCGCCGCCTGCTCGTCTGGCCCGCGCCCGACGTCTCCACGCAGCAGGCGCTGAGCGACCGCGGTTACCGGCCGGTGATCGTGCACTCGCGCGAGGAGGTGGACGCGCAGATCGCGGCGTTCCCCGCCGCGCTGTTCGTAGACCCGCTGACCGGGCCGATCACCCGCAAGGCGTTGCAGTCCCTGCGGCAGGCCGCGGTGGCCGCCGAGGTGCCCGTACTGGTGACGGCCGGTCTGGGGCAGGCATCGCGGGAGGCGGCGTACGGCGCCGACCCCGCCGTACTCCTGAAGGCGCTCGCACCGCGCGACAGCGAACAGCACCCGCCGCGCGTCCTGCTGATCGAGGAGCACGAGGACATCGCGGTCGCGCTGACGGAGACGCTGGAGCGGCGGGGCATGCAGGTGGCGTGCGCCGCGACGGACAGCGAGGCCGTGTCGCTGGCGACCCGGATGCGGCCGAACCTGGTGGTGATGGACCTGATGCAGGTACGCCGCCGGCGGGCCGGAATCGTGGACTGGCTGCGCGCCAACGGACAGCTCAACCGCACCCCGCTGGTCGTCTACACCTCGGCCGACATCGACCGGTCCGAGCTGCCCCGGCTCGGCTCGGGCGAGACCGTGCTGTTCCTGGCGGAGCGCTCGACGAGCGACGAGGTGCAGTCCCGCATCGTCGACCTGCTCGCGAAGATCGGCACCAACTGACGGCGCACGGACTGAGGGCGCGCGCCCGGGGCGCACTGCGCGTACGCGTCGACTGACCAGCGTACGGAGGCATAGGACGAGGGCGGTACGGGAACGCACCCCTACCGCCCTCGCTCTGTCGGACCGTGGCTCAGAGCTGTGTGATGTCCAGCTCGCCCTGCGCGTACTGCTTGCGGATGACCTTCTTGTCGAACTTGCCGACGCTCGTCTTCGGCACGGACGGGATGACCGACCAGCGCTCGGGCAGCTGCCACTTCGCGATGCCGGACTCGGCGAGGAAGGCGCGCAGCGACTCGTAGTCCGCGGCGGCGCCCTCCTTGAGGACGACCGTCGCGAGCGGGCGCTCGCCCCACTTCTCGTCCGGGACGGCCACGACGGCAGCCTCCGCGACGTCCGGGTGCGCCATCAGGGCGTTCTCCAGCTCGACGCTGGAGATCCACTCGCCGCCGGACTTGATGACGTCCTTGGCGCGGTCGGTGAGCGTGAGAAAGCCGTCCTCGCTGATGACGCCGACGTCACCGGTCTTCAGCCAGCCGTCCTCGCTGAACTTGTCCGCGGGGCGCAGCGCCTCGCCGTCCGCGCCGCCGTAGTACGCGCCCGCGATCCACGTGCCGCGCACCTCCAGCTCACCGGCCGACTCGCCGTCCCACAGCAGGTGCTCGCCGCCCGGCCCGACGAGGCGTGCCTCGACGCCGGCGGGAAAGCGGCCCTGGGTGACGCGGTAGGGCCACTCCTGCTCCTCCGTCAGACCGGCGGGCGGGTTGGCCATGGTGCCGAGCGGGGACGTCTCGGTCATGCCCCAGGCGTGACAGAGGCGCACACCGAGCTTGTCGTACGCCTCCATGAGCGAGGGCGGGCAGGCGGCGCCGCCGATCGTCACGTTGGCCATGGAGGTGAGGTCGCGCGGGTTGGCGGTGACCTCGGCGAGCAGGCCCTGCCAGATGGTGGGGACGGCGGCGGCGTGCGTCGGGCGCTCGCGCTCGATCATGTCGGCGAGCGGGGCGGGCTGGAGGAAACGGTCCGGCATCAGCATGTTGACGCCGGACATGAACGTCGCGTGCGGCAGACCCCAGGCGTTCACGTGGAACTGCGGGACGACGACGAGGGTGGTGTCCTTGTCGGTCAGCCCCATCGACTCGGACATGTTGACCTGCATGGAGTGCAGGTAGATCGAGCGGTGGGAGTAGACGACGCCCTTGGGGTCGCCGGTCGTGCCGGAGGTGTAGCACATGGCGGCGGCCTGCCGTTCGTCCAGCTCCGGCCAGTCGAAGCTGGTGGAGCGGCCGGCGAGCAGCTCCTCGTACTCGTGCACACGCACCGTCGCCCCCTCCAGGACGGAGCGGTCGCCCGGGCCGGACACGATGACGTGTTCGAGCGATGTCAGCTGGGGAAGCAGCGGCGCGAGGAGCGGCAGCAGGGTGCCGTTGACGATGACGACCCTGTCGTCGGCGTGCTTGACGATCCAGACCAGCTGCTCGGCGGGGAGGCGAAGGTTGAGCGTGTGGAGGACGGCGCCCATGGACGGGATGGCAAGGTACGCCTCCACGTGCTCGGCGTTGTTCCACATGAGGGTGGCGACCCGCTGATCAGCGTCGATGCCGAGTTCGTCGCGCAGGGCGTTGGCGAGCTGCGTGGCGCGCCGGCCGATCTCGGCGAAGCTGCGCCGATGCGGCTCCGGCTCTCCGGTCCAGGTCGTGACCTGCGACTTCCCGTGAATCGTCATCCCATGCGTCAGGATGCGGGTGACAGTCAGCGGTACGTCCTGCATGGTGCTGAGCACGGCGTCCTCCCGGTGGGCGCTACGCGGCAGTAGGGTTCCGCTGATTCTGCGCACATACCGAGCGGTATGTCACTACTCCCGAGGGTACGAATCGACGTCGTCCCGCAATGTCACGCCGGCCGGGACGGTGGCGGACGGATCGATTCCGTTTGTGTGGGGCCCGTGTACGGAAGGCTCGGTGGCCGCACTCAGCGGACCGGGGTCAGCTCCGGGTCCTGGCGCAGCTTGCCGAGCGCCCGGGAGACCGCGCTCTTGACCGTACCGACGGACACACCGAGCACCTCGGCGGTCTGCGCCTCGCTCAGATCCTCGTAGTACCTCAGGACGACCATGGCCCGCTGCCGGGCCGGCAGCTTCAGCACCGCGCGCCACATCGCGTCGTGCAGCGACTGCCGCTCCGCGGGGTCGGGGCCGGGGGCCGCCTCCTGCTCGGGCAGCTCGTCGCAGGCGAACTCGTCGACCTTGCGCTTGCGCCACTGCGAGGTCCGGGTGTTCAGCAGGGCCCTGCGCACATAGCCGTCGAGTGCCCGGTGGTCCTCGATCCGGTCCCAGGCGACGTACGTCTTGGTGAGCGCCGTCTGCAGCAGGTCCTCGGCGTCGCTCGGGTTGGCGGTGAGCGAGCGCGCTGCCCGCAGCAGCACCGGGCCGCGCGCCTGAACGAACGACGTGAACGAGGGGTACGGAAGGTGCGGCGCCGCCGACGCGCGCGCACCGTGCGAGGCGCGGGTGCCCGGCTTGCGTACCGGGGCGGAAGCGCGTGCCGGCGCGAACGTGCGTACCGCAGCCGACGTGCAGGCCGGTGCGGCTCCCCCGGAGGTCCTCGTACGGACTGGCGTGGTCATGGCTCCACGCTAGGAGCGGGGCCCCTCGCCCGGATCGCCCCCAGGTCCCGAAACCGCGTCCGACTCAGGGTGTAGGACCGGGCGCCCGTCCACCTCCTGTAGGTGGAGGGCGCCGCACTCCGGGAGTCGGGGTCACCCCTGAGGTGCGCACCCCGTGCGCGGCCCGGCCCCCCGACCGGGCCGCGCACGGGGCCGGGGCTCACCAGAGGTTCGTGAAGTTCACCGCCAGGTTGTACGTGGACTGGTCGATGTCGGTGAAGCCGGAGCCGTTCACCTGCGCGGAGTTGCTCTGGTTCGACGCCCCGGCACCGGTCGCCTGCTGCTGCGAGGTCGACGAGTTGCCCGCGTTGTCCCTGCCGACCCCGCTGCCGCTGATCGTGGCCACGCCCGCGTTCGATCCGTTGCCCGCGAACGAGCCGTTGTCCGCCTGGGCCACTCCGCCGAGGAGAACGGCGGCGAGAGGCAGCGCGGCGACGACGGCGAGGGCACGAGCGGTACGGATGCTTGCCATGTCTGTTCCTCCAGGAACCGGAAATAGGGCTGAGGCTGAACCCGGGCCGGCGGCCGCCCGCCCGGTGTCGATCACGACGTCGCGGACCAGAACTGCCCACCGCCCCACCGGCGAACCACCCACAGCTTCCGATTCCCCCGCAAGCGTGAGGAACGAACCCCAAACCCCTGACCTGGGGCGAACCATGCGCCCGACGTCGGCGTAAGCGCCGCCCGAAGCGGGAAAGGCGAAGGCGGAGCCGACCGGATTCGAACCGGCGTCCTCACGGTTTTGGAGACCGCGCGCGACGACCTCTGCGCTACGACCCCGCCCCCGCCGGCCATCCTAGAAGCCCCTGCGCCCACGGCGACGGCCCCCGACCGATACGCCCGGTCGAGGGCCGTTCACCTGCGGTGGGTGTGGGATTTGAACCCACGGTGACTCGCGCCACGACGGTTTTCAAGACCGTTCCCTTAGGCCGCTCGGGCAACCCACCCCGCGCCGGCGCGGTCGGTGAGACCGGTTCGGCGCGGGAACAGCCTAGCCGGTCAGCTGTCGCCCTTGCGCTGCCCCAGGGTGACTTCGGCCGTCGCCGACTTGCCGTCGCGCTCGTAGGTGAGGGTGACGCGGTCGCCCGGCTTGTGGGTCCAGATCTCGCCGATCAGGGTCGGGCCGCTGTCGATGGGGGTGTCGTTGAACTTCGTGATGACGTCGCCCGCGCGCAGACCCGCCTTGGCCGCCGGGCCGTCCTTCGTGACCGCGTCCGTGCCGCCCGTGCCGCGGTCCGAGATGACGGCGCCACCGCTTTTCTCGTCCATCGTCACCGTGGCGCCGATGACCGGGTAGACCGGCTGGCCGGTCTTGATCAGCTGCTGGGCGACGGTCTTCGCCTGGTTGATCGGGATCGCGAAGCCGAGGCCGATGGAGCCGGCCTGGCTCTGGCCGGAGCTGCCGGTCGACTGGATCGCCGAGTTGATCCCGATGACCGCGCCGCCCGAGCTGAGCAGCGGACCACCGGAGTTGCCCGGGTTGATCGACGCGTCGGTCTGCAGGGCGCTCATGTACGAGTTGCTGCCGCCGCCGGCGTCACCGGAGGCGACCGGGCGGTTCTTCGCGCTGACGATGCCCGTGGTGACCGTGTTGGAGAGGCCGAACGGGGCGCCGATCGCGATCGTCGAGTCGCCGACCGCCACCTGGTCCGAGTTGCCCAGCGGCAGCGGGGTCAGGGACTGCGGCGGATTCTTCAGCTTGATGACGGCCACGTCGTAGCCCTGGGCCCGGCCGACCACCTCGGCGTCGTACTTCTTGCCGTTCGAGAACGTCGCCGTGAGCTGGCCGCTGTCCGCCGCGGAGGCCACCACGTGGTTGTTCGTGAGGATGTGGCCTTCCTTGTCGTACACGAAGCCGGTGCCCGTGCCGCCCTCGCCGTCACCGCCCTGCGCCTCGATCGTGACCACACTGGGCAGCGCCTTGGCGGCCACACCGGCGACCGTGCCGGGGTCGCGCTTGAGGTCCTGCGGGTTGGCCGAGGCCGAGACCGTCGTCGAGCCGGAGTCGTCGTTCCGGTCGGCCGCCCAGAACCCGAGGGCGCCGCCGATGCCGCCGGCCACGAGCGCCGCCACCACAACGGCCGCGACCAGGCCGCCCGCGCCCCGCTTGCGCGGCGCGTCGGGCGCGTGCGTTCCGCCGGGCGGGCCCCAGACCGGGCCGTTACCGCCGCCGTGCGCCCCGTGGGCGTACGCGGGGAATGCGGGCGGAGGCGGGGGCCAGCCGGCGTCGGCCGCGGACTGCGGCGGGGGCGGGGGCGCGTACTGCGGGGTCGTCGGGAACGCGGCCGTCTGCTCCGGCGCGGGCGACGGCGCGGCAGCCTGCTGCTCGGGCGCGGGGTGGACCGGCTGCTGCCGGGTCTCCGTGGCGTCCGGGTGGGACGCGACGGGGGGCGCGTCCTGCGGGTGCGCCTGGGGAGCGTCGGCCGGCACGGGAGGTGCGGACGGAACGGACGAGGCGGACTCGGCCCCGGTGCCCTCGTTGCCCTCGTTCTCTGTGCTCACAGCTCTTTACTCCTCGGTTCCACATCAGTCATTCGGCAAGAGATCCGCTGTGTACGTGTCTGGAGTCAGCTTTTCCCACAACACGTCAGGCCACTGTAAGCAGGACCTGTGCATCTGCGCACGACCCTTACATCGGACAAAACGGCCCCGCGTCGCAAGGTGCGCACGGCCGTGTTCCCGCGGTGACACCATGACCCGGGTGAATCGAGCACGGCAGCAGCATCCCATCCAGGTCATCGCCCACCGCGGCGCGTCCGACGACGCCCCCGAGCACACGCTCGCCGCGTACCGGAAGGCCATCGAGGACGGTGCCGACGCCCTCGAGTGCGACGTACGCCTCACGGCCGACGGGCACCTCGTCTGCGTACACGACCGCAGGGTGAACCGTACGTCCAACGGTCGCGGCGCGGTCTCCGCCCTGGAGCTGAACGCGCTCGCCGCCCTCGACTTCGGCTCCTGGAAGGACCGCGACGAGACGGAGTCGCCGGACTGGGACCCGGTGCCGGGCGAGCTCACCTCCGTGCTCACCCTGGAGCGGCTGCTCGAACTGCTCGTCGAGACAAGAGCGGCCGGGCGGCCCCTCCAGCTGGCCGTCGAGACCAAGCACCCGACGCGCTGGGCGGGGCAGGTCGAGGAACGGCTCCTGCACCTGCTGAAACGCTTCGAGCTCGACGCGCCCCCGCCCACGGACATGCCCGCGCCGGTACGCGTCATGAGCTTCTCGGCCCGCTCCCTGCACCGCGTCCGGGCGGCCGTACCCCATCTGCCCACCGTGTACCTGATGCAGTTCGTGTCGCCCCGGCTGCGCGACGGACGGCTCCCGGCCGGTGCCCGGATCGCCGGCCCCAGCATGCGGATCGTGCGCAGCCACCCCGATTACGTCGAGCGCCTGCATCGGTCCGGGCACCGGGCGCACGTCTGGACGGTCAACGAACCGGAGGACGTCGAGCTCTGCGTACGGCTCGGGGTCGAGGCCATCATCACCAACCGCCCCAAGCAGGTCATGGCCCAACTGGGCCGTTCGTAACATCAGCGAACCGTTACATATGCCCATCTGCGCATGAACCCATCTGCGCATCACCGGATCAACTACGGGGAGTACACCGGCGCACTCGGAGTGTGCCCGTTCGTGTCGAGTGCGTCACTGGCAGACCACTGGCCGGTTTCCGGCACAGCTCAGGAGGGCATCCACTCCGTGGCGTGGGGGCAAAGGAGGTCTCGGGGGTGGCGTTGGTGGTGGCACAAGAGGTGCCCACGTCGTCGAGCATGGCCGTTCCCCATGGTCCTGCGGGCGTGGGCCAGGCGCGGCACCGGATGCGCGAGCAGTTGCGCAGCAACGGGGTGTCGGATTCGGTCGTCGACGACGCAGTGTTGATTCTTTCCGAGCTGCTCAGCAACGCCTGCCGGCACGGCAGGCCGCTGGGATGGCAGACCGAGAGGGGCGACGGCGCCGTGCGCGTCGCCTGGCGCGTCGACAGGACGGGCGGGCTGACCGTCGAGGTGACGGACGGTGGCGGTCCCACTCGGCCGGTTCCGGCCACGCCTTCGGTGACTGCCCGCGGCGGCCGGGGGCTCAACATCATCGGCGCGCTGGCCGAGGAGTGGGGCGTGCGCGACGACGCCTCGGGCGAGGTCACCGTCTGGGTGCTCGTCGACGGGGGCCACGGCTCCCACGGGCGCCCGGGCGAACGGCGCGGCAACGGCCGGGCGGCGGGTATGGGCGGACTGCCGAGTACGCAGCGGCCCACCGTCGTCCCGGGCTTCGACGGGCTGGATTTCTCCGACGCGTTCGATGAAGCGTTCGACGACGTGGGCTGAGGAAGCGGACCGGGGCCGGCGGGCCCGAGAAGGCCGGTGGCGCGGGCCCGGACGGGCGGGCGGCCGAGTGGTGCGCCGGTGGGCGGCCGGGCGGCTAGGCTCGCGGGCCAGACCGCACTGTCGCAATCGGGAGTATGCCCACCATGGCGAAGAAGCGCCCTCAGACCAAGGCCGGGAAGCAGCAGCTCAAAAACGGCGAGATCCCGGTGGTCGGGGCTCGTGAGCCCTGCCCGTGCGGTTCGGGCCGCCGCTACAAGGCGTGTCACGGCCGTGCCGCCGCCCAGGCCGTGACGGAGCTGGTCCAGCGCCCGTTCGAGGGCCTGTCCGGGGAGTGCGACTGGGTCGCGCTGCGCGAGCTGGTCCCCGCGGCCACGGCCGAGCTGACGCTCAAGGGCGGCCTGCCCGACGGTGTGCCGTCGGTGACGCTGGCGACGGTCCTTCCGATGGCGTGGCCCGCGCTGCGCCGCGACGACGGCTCCGTCCTGCTCGCCCTCCAGAACGACACCTCCTCCGGCGACCTCAGCCGGGACCTCGCGGACACCCTGCAGCGTGCGCTGGAGGCGGAGCCCGGTTCCCCCGTCACCGCCCGCCGCGTGCCGGCCGACGGGCCCCGGCTGCAGGACCTCCTGGACGCCGACGCGCCTTTCGAGCCGGTCGTCCACTCCGGCTTCGAGTTCTGGGTGCCGGACGCGGAGAACGCCACGGCCGAGGTGACGGCGTCGCTGGAGCGTGCGAACGAGGCGGCGATCCCGACCACCCTGCTCTCCGGGGTGGACGCCGCGTACTGGTGCGAGACGCCGGAGAAGAACCACCTGCGCTGGGTCATGCCGCACGCCGAGGAGCAGCTGCTCGACGCGCTCGCCCGGCTGCACGCCGCGGGCGAGTCGTCCCTCGGCGACGACACCCGGCTGGTCGGCTCGTTCCGGGCGCACGGGCTGATGGTCCCGGTCTGGGACCTGCCGAGCTCCATGGGCGCCGAGGACTGCGAGAAGCCCGCTGCCGCGTTCGCGGAGCGGCTCGCGACGGCGCTCGCCTCGGACGCGCCGCTCACCGCCGAGGAGCGACGAGCGCGCGGGGGGCTCACCAACCGTCAGGTGACGCTCAGCTGACCGTGACCGCCGCCGGGGCCGGACGGTGACCCCCGTCACAACTCCCCGTACTGGCAGGTAAATCGCTGACCGAATACCCGAGATCGAATTTGCGAACGGCAGATCTCTTGTTACGGTTCTAGAAGCCCGGTCGCTGGTGCATCCCCCGTCGCCAGCGATCGGGCGTCCTCATTTCCGGGTACGGCGCGTCCCGCGCACCCGGGGGCGCGCAGGCCCGCGCACGGGCCTCGCACAGGTGGTGCAGAGACCCACCGCGAACCCTCCAGCCCGGGCTCCCTCCGCCTCCTTCGGCACGATGGCTCGTCGTCAGCCCTGCTGCCGATGAAGCCGGTTGAGCGCGTACCCGCAGGGGAACGCCGCCCGAGGCCCCCTCAGAAAGCCCGGACGGCGACCCGTTTTCCAGCCGCCCGAATTCGCGCGCCGACCGCCTCGCGGAACAGCCGGCCCCCCTCGCGGAACAAACGGATGACATACGAGCAGTCCGGTCGTTTACGCGGAAATCGTGAAGCGGAGGGAAGGGGCGGGGAAGAACGTGAGGGTTTCACCGGAGATCGGACAAGGAAGCGACAGAACTCCGTATTGAATGCCGCCGGAAAGAACAAGCGCGCATCAGATTCTGGCCAACCCCGGCACCAATCGCTCAATGAGCGAGTCTGCTGCCGCCGTCCGGGGCACTCGTACTCGCCTCGACCAGCGCGTCCAGCACCACCCCCACGTCCGGCAGCCAGGGCGCCGCGGCGGCGCGCTCACGGCGCGGGCCGGTAGCGCGCTCCGGCGCACGCTCCCAGCGGACCTGCCCCGTGCCGATCTCCGAGGGCGGCAGGACGACATAGCCGCCCTCCCCGTGGAACCGCAGCGAGCTGGGCACCCAGTCCTGCGCGTACAGCAGCTCACCGAGCCGTTCGAGGGTGTAGGGGGCGACCAGCAGCGCCCACCGGGTGGGCGTCGCCACCACGGGCCCCGGCCGCAGCCCCGCCCGGTCGAGTCCGGCCAGTGCGCGGGCACCGGCCACCGCCGGCAGGCTCAGCGCGCACGGCGCCCGCCCGCCCGTCGCCAGCAGCACGGGCGCGGCGGGCCGGTTCGTCCACCACCAGCGCACCATCCGGGCCTCGGTGGTCGAGGCGAGCAGTCCGGGATCGAAGGGGTGCGCGCCCGGCACCGCGCACTCGGGATCGGGGCACGCGCAGCGGCGGTCGCGGTCACCCGCCCCCCGCAGCCCCACTCCGGGGACCACGGGCCACTGCCACTCCGTGGCGCAGGTCAGGGCCGCGTCGAGTCGGGCGGAGCCGCCCCTGCGGCCGAGCCTGCGTCGCCTTCCGAGGATCTCGCGCATGAACGCTCGTTCCTTTCCGTTGAACGCCGAGGGTCCGCCTCGCATCGTGCGCGGTCACACCATGCCTGCGGATCTTCTGGGTGTACGTGCTCGTCGAGCCTGCGGTACGGGCCGTTCGTCGGTACCGAGCGTGAGCTGTGCTGAGCCGGATCGAGCTGCTTGCAGTCGACGACGTGGCGAGTGCGGGGCGCACGGCGCGCCTGCCGTCCGTGCTTACGGCCTCACCACTCGGGGGTGGGGCGCGGCCGTCACAGGAGAGGACGTCCGGGCCCGCTGCCAGGTTCCGGGGGCGGGCGGGGCCACCCCTGGCCGTCCAAAGAATTACGTACCCAGCATGCCCGGAATGACGCTCCCCCTGCGGCTCCGCCCGGAGGTGCACCCCTTCGGGCAGACCCAGTCGACCTCCAATGGTCACTGCGGGGTGCGGTTTTTGGCCAAGTTGATTAAGGCTCGGACACCGCGTTTCCCGTGGTGACAATGCTGGACATCGCCTCACTTGTACGTGTACATGTGGATGCACTGGTAGCGGCGCAAAATGACATGGGGGTTTGCGATGCTATTCGACGGAACACACCGCTCGGAAAGCCGACGACCATGAGCGCTCCGCACCTGCCAAAAGTGGCTGGAATCGATCCTACAGTTCCGGTTTCGGCGCAGACTGCCGCGCCGATCGACGAGGTCCCCGCAGCACCCGGCGCCTTCATCCAGGACCGGCTGGCCGGCTGGGTCTCCGACCTCACCACGCTCCACGAACTCACCGAGCGGCTGGCCGGAACCAGCACCCTCGACGACGCACTGCACGAGCTCCTCGACGCCGGGGCCGCCCTGGTCGGCGCCCGCCGGGGACTGGTCGCCTTCGAACCCTCCGACCGCCGCGGCCCCGTCTCCACCATCGGGCTCGGGCTCGCCCACGCCGAACTGGGCCAGATCGAGACCGTGCCGCGCAGCGCCACCTCCTACGGTCGCGTCCTGGAGGGCCTGCCCAACCCGGACGGCCCGCTGACCACTCCCGACCTGCTCGGCGACAGCAGCCTGGACCCCCGCAGACGCGAGGTCGCCGCCCGTCTCGGCTACGCCGCCAGCTACGCGCTCCCCCTCACCACCGACACGACCGGCGTCCTCGGCGCCGCCGTCTGGCTCTACGACGAACCCGCCGAACCGACGGAGCGCCAGCGCCATCTCGCCGGGCTCTACGCCGGATACGCCTCCGAGCACCTGGCCCGCCTGCTGGAACTGGAACGGGCCAGGACGGATGTCGCCACCGTGACCGAGGAACTCCTGCCCACCCGGCTGCCCCGCGTCCCCGGCGTCCAGCTCGCCGTCCGCCACGAGGTGGCCCCGCAGGGCGGCAGCGACTGGTACGACGCGCTGGCCCTCCCCGAGGGCGCGCTCGGTCTCGCCGTCGGCTCGGTGGACGGCTCGGGTCCCACCGCGCTGGCCGCCGTGGGACGGCTGCGCGCCGGACTGCGCGCGTACGCGGTGATGGAGGGCGAGGACCCGGTCGCCGTGCTCTCCGACCTCGAACTGCTGCTCCGGCTCACCGAACCCGCCCGGTCGGCGACCGCGCTCTTCGCGTACTGCGAACCGGCCCGCCGCAAGATCCTGCTGGCCGGCGCCGGGCACACCCCTCCGCTGATCATCGGCGAGCGCCGCACCTCGTACGTGGAGACCACGCTGTCCGCCCCGCTGGGCATGCTGTCCTGCTGGGAGGCGCCCAGTGTGGAGATCGCCCCCGCACCTGGCGAGACGGTTCTGCTGTACACCGACGGGCTGCTGCACCGGGCAGGCGACTCGATGGACCGCGCGTACGCCCGGCTCCACGCGGCGGCGGCGAGCGTCCCGAGGGCGCTGCGCCGGGACGCCGCGGCGGTGGCCGACCACGTGGTGCGCAGCGTGCTGCCGCAGGGCGCCGGGCGCGCGGACGGCGCCGAGGACGTGGTCGTACTCGCGGCCCGGTTCGACTGACACGGCACGCACAGGCCCCTTCCCGTGTAAGAGGTCTTCCGGCCCTGGGCCCCCTTCCGTACGCCCGTACGATGGAGGAGGTCCAGTGTCGTATCAAGGAGAACAGTCGTGTCTGAGGAGTTCCCGGAGACCCCGGAGACCGAAGAGACAGAGCCGGTCAAGCAGCGGAAGAACGGCCTGTACCCGGGCGTTTCCGATGAGCTCGCCGCCAGCATGAAGTCCGGCTGGGCCGACACCGAGCTGCACGGTCTGGAGCCGATCGCCCAGGCCGGTCACACCGCCGACCGCCGTGCCGCGCTGTCCGCGCGCTTCCCCGGCGAGCGGCTGGTCATTCCCGCGGGACGGCTGAAGACCCGTTCCAATGACACCGACTACGCGTTCCGCGCCTCCACCGAGTACGCGTACCTCACCGGCGACCAGACGGAGGACGGCGTCCTCGTCCTGGAGCCGACGGCCGACGGCCACGAGGCGACGATCTACCTGCTGCCCCGCTCGAACCGGGAGAACGGCGAGTTCTGGCTCGACGGCCAGGGCGAGCTGTGGGTCGGCCGCCGCCACTCCCTCACAGAGGCCGGGCAGCTGCTGGGCATCCCGGCCAAGGACGTGCGCGAGCTGCCCGCCGCGCTCACCGAGGCCACCGGCCCCGTCCGCAACGTGCGCGGTCACGACGCCGGCATCGAGGCCGCGCTCACCGACAAGGTCACCGCCGAGCGCGACGAGGAACTGCGGGTGTACCTCTCCGAGGCGCGCCTCGTGAAGGACGCCTTCGAGATCGCCGAACTCCAGAAGGCCTGCGACATCACCGCGCGCGGCTTCGAGGACGTCGTGAAGGTCCTCGACAAGGCCGAGGCCACCAGCGAGCGCTACATCGAGGGGACGTTCTTCCTGCGCGCCCGCGTCGAGGGCAACGACATCGGCTACGGCTCGATCTGCGCCGCGGGACCGCACGCGACCACCCTGCACTGGGTGCGCAACGACGGTGCCGTCCGCTCGGGCGAGCTGCTGCTGCTCGACGCCGGGGTGGAGACCAACGACCTCTACACCGCCGACGTGACCCGCACCCTTCCCATCAGCGGCACGTTCACACCGCTCCAGCGCAAGATCTATGACGCGGTGTACGAGGCGCAGGAGGCGGGTATCGCCGCGGTCAAGCCCGGCGCCGAGTTCCGCGACTTCCACGACGCCGCGCAGCGGGTGCTCACCGAGAAGCTCATCGAGTGGGGCCTGCTCGGCGACCTGTCGGTGGAGAAGGTCCTGGAGCTGGGCCTCCAGCGTCGCTGGACCCTGCACGGCACCGGCCACATGCTCGGCATGGACGTCCACGACTGCGCCGCCGCGCGGACCGAGACGTACGTGAACGGGACGCTGGAGCCGGGCGTCTGCCTCACCGTCGAGCCCGGTCTCTACTTCCAGGCCGACGACCTGACCGTGCCGGAGGAGTACCGCGGCATCGGCGTCCGGATCGAGGACGACATCCTGGTCACCGAGGACGGCAACCGGAACCTCTCGGACAAGCTGCCCCGGCAGGCCGACGAGGTCGAGGCGTGGATGGCCCGCCTCAAGGGCTGACTCCCCGCCCGCCGTACGTACGGGAGGGCGCCCCGCTCAGGACACCATGAGCAGGGCGCCCTCGCGCCGTTTCAGGACCTTGTCGAAGCTCACCACCGCGCCGGAGCACCCCGGGCGGTTGCCGAAGTGGACGTGGTCCGCGAGCTGTTCGATCAGGCACAAGCCCCGTCCCTCCTCGGCGGTGACGGGCGGATACGACGCGTACTGCGGGTCGGGGAGCCCGGTCCCGGGCTGCCGCTTCGACGTGTGCGGCCCACCCGCGGTGGGGAAACCGGGCCCCGAATCGGCGACTTCGATACGGCACTTCTCGCCGTCCAGATACGCGGTGACCCGGTACTGGCCACTGGCCGTGGCCGACGGCTCCTCCCAGACGTCCCGGCCCTCACCGGCGGAGCCCGAGGCGCAGTCGTACTTCCCACCGTGCTCGACCGCGTTCGCACAGGCTTCGCTGAGCGCGAGAGACAGGTCGAAGGAGATGTCCGGGTCCACGCCCGCGGATTCCATCGTGCCGAGCAGGAACCGGCGGGCGAGCGGGACACTCGCAGCATCGCGCCGCAAATGGAGTGACCACCAGATGCTCATGCTCCGGCCTCCTGGCTGCGGCTAGACATACCGATACGTATTGCCGCACCGGGGCGCTCGTAAGCACAGGTGCGCTGTGATACCGCTCAATCGGCGGATAGCCGGATGTGCCACACCGGTGTACCCCCGCTCCACCGGTCCGTTCCGCCTCACCCGCGCCCGTCCTGAATCCGCCCCAACAGCCCTGGTCACACCCAATCCGCACGGAAGACGACCTTCCGGACCTGCCGTACGGGGGCAGGGGGCCAGGTGCGATGATGGGCCCGCCATGTCTGTGTCTGTGGGACGCGCCGGAGCCGGTCTACGGCTACTGAGGGCCGCGGTGTTCGCCGCGGTCTGCGTCGCGTTGTCCGCGGCCGGGCACGCGCTGGCGGCCTGCGCGACGGTCCCCTGGTGGAGCCTGCTCGCCGCTTTCGCCGGCGTCCTCGCCGTCGCCGTCCCCCTCGCGGGGCGCGAACGCTCCCTGCCCTCCATCGCCGTGGCCCTGGCCGGCGGACAGCTCGCCCTGCACACCCTGTTCGGGATCGGCACGCACACCACCACCACGGCCTCCGCGGCCACGGGCGGCGAGGACGCGCTGATCCGGTTCGCGGCGAGCCTCGTCTGCGGCGCAGGACCCCACCAGCTGAACGCCGCCGACGCGCGGCACATCGTCGGCACCGCGGGCATCGACCCGGCGACGGTGACCGCCCAGGCGCACCAGCACCTGGCCGCCGCCCCGGCCGCCGGCATGTCCGGCTTCTCCGGCACGCTGCCCAGCCTGCCCATGCTGCTCGGACACCTGCTGGCCGCGCTGGCCACCGGCTGGCTGCTGCGGCGGGGCGAGGTCGCCCTGTTCCGCCTCGCCCGGCTGTCGGCCCACGGTGCCCAGCAGGTAGCGGCCGGGGCCAGGCTCCGGGCGCTGCGGGACGCCTTCCGTCTCGTCGCCGCCCTGCGCGCCGGACTGCCCGGCGGGCGGACGACCGGGCCGCTCATCCCCCGTACCGCCGTGGACGCGCCGCGCCCCGTCACCGGGGATCCGCTTCAGCACATGGTGATCAGGCGCGGCCCGCCCTTCGCGCTCGCTCTCGCAGCCTGACGCGACACCCTCCACGCGATGCGTACCGGCCTCCCCGTACAGCCACGGGCCCGGTACGCGTTCCGCTCGCACGGAAGTGGTGTCGCGATGTCGGCGCGCATCCGCGCGCCGGAGCACCTCCCTTCGTGTCTCTGTGGAGTGATCCCTGTCATGAACGTTTCCCGCATCGCCCTCGCCGGCGGCGTCGCCGCTTCCACCGTGCTGCTGCTCGCCGGTACGGCCTCCGCCCACGTCAGCGTCCAGCCGCAGGGCGAGGCCGCCAAGGGCGGCTACGCCGTCATCAACTTCAAGGTCCCCAACGAGCGTGACAACGCCTCGACGACCAAGCTGGAGGTCAGCTTCCCGACCGACCACCCGCTGGCGTCCGTCATGCCGCAGCCGGTGCCGGGCTGGAACATCGAGGTGACGACGAGCAAGCTCACCAAGCCGCTGGAGATGCACGGCAAGACGATCAACGAGGCCGTCTCCAAGGTCACCTGGACCGGCGGCAAGATCGAGCCCGGCCGCTTCCAGCAGTTCCCGCTCTCCGTCGGCCAGCTCCCCGAGGACGCCGACCAGCTGGTGTTCAAGGCCGTCCAGACGTACTCCAACAAGGAGGTCGTCCGCTGGATCGAGGAGCCGAAGGAAGGCGCCGAGGAGCCGGAGACCCCCGCCCCCGTCCTGAAGCTGACGGCCGCGGCCGGTGACGCGCACGGCGCGACCGCCGCGTCCGGCTCGGACTCCTCGAAGACCGAGGCCTCGTCCGAGAAGAGCGAAACGACTGCTTCGTCCTCCTCCCAGGACGGCACCGCCCGTGTGCTCGGCATCGTCGGCATCGTCATCGGTGTCGCCGGTGTGGCCTTCGGCGTCCTGGCGGGGCGCCGTCGTACGACCTGACCGGCTCCAAGGGGCCGGGACTCTTCCCGGCCCCACCCGCTCCACCGACCCACCAGGAAAAGTGCTCCATGGTTAAGAAGATCGTGCCGGCCGCGGCGCTCGTCGTCGCGGCCGCGCTCACCCTGTCCGCCTGCGGCGGCAGTGACAACGACAGCAAGAAGCCCATCGCCGACGTGTCGATGGAGGCGAAGACGCAGGCCGCGACGGTGCTCGACCAGCCGTTCACCAAGCCGGCCCTCGTCCTGACCGACACCCACGGCAAGAAGTACGACCTGCGCAAGGAGACCGAGGGCAAGCCGACGCTCATCTACTTCGGCTACACCAACTGCCCCGACGTCTGCCCGCTCATCATGAGCAACATCGCCGTCGCCAAGAAGTCCCTGCCCAAGGCCGACCAGGACAAGCTCCGCGTCGTCTTCGTCACCACCGACCCGGAGCGCGACACCCCCGCCTCCCTCGGCAGCTGGCTCAAGGCGCAGGACCCCTCCTTCATCGGGCTCACCGGCGACTTCCCTGCCATCCAGGCGGGCGCCCGGCAGATCGGCATCGGCATCGACGCGCCGAAGAAGGAGAAGGACGGCACCGTCGTCTCGATGCACGGCTCGCAGGTCATCGCGTTCTCCCCGAAGACCGACAAGGGATACGTGCTGTACAGCGAGGACACCACGCCCGACGACTACACCAAGGACCTCCCCAAGATCGTCAAGGGGGAGAACCCGTGAACCACCGCACGGCCCTCGCCGGCGTCCTGGCCCTGACCACGGGCCTGACGCTCGCGGGGTGCTCGTCCTCGTCGGACAAACCCGAGCTGAAGGTCGTCGGCGGGTTCATGCCGCAGCCCGTCAACGACATGGCGGCCGGCTTCCTCGTCGTGCGGAACAACGGCACCGGGAACGACCGCCTCACCTCGGTCACCAGTCCGCTCTCGGACGACGTCACGATCCACGAGACGAAGGACCAGGTCATGCGCGAGGTGACGTCGTTCGACGTACCCGCGGGCGGCGAGCTGGACCTCGAACGCGGTGGCAGCCACATCATGTTCATGAAGCTCAAGCGGCAGCCCAAGGAGGGCCAGAAGGTGTCCGTGGAACTGCACTTCGAGAAGGCCGGCGCCGTCAAGGTCGACCTTCCCGTGAAGGAGACCACCCACAACCCGAAGAAGCAGTGAGGGACTGACACGCCATGACCGCCACCGCGCCGCCCTCCGGACCGTCCCCGTCCGCCCTGCGACGGCCGCTCACCGCGGCCGGGCTCCTCACCGCCCTGCTCGGCGCGGTGTTCGGGCTGCTGCTGGCCGTCGCGGCCCCCGCGTCGGCCCATGCCGCACTCACCGGGAGCGATCCGCAGGACGGGGCGGTGGTCGCCACGGCACCCCAGCAGGTCACCCTCACCTTCTCCGAGCAGGTCGCCCTCGGCTCGGACTCCATCCGCGTCCTGGACCCGTCGGGCAAGCGCGCCGACACCGACGCAGCCCCGCGCGACCTGCACAGCGGCTCCACCGTGAAGTACGGCGTCGCCCTGCGCGGCGGCCTGCCCGACGGCACGTACACCGTGGCCTGGCAGGCGGTCTCCGCCGACAGCCACCCCGTCTCCGGCGCCTTCACCTTCTCGATCGGGGCGCCCTCCGAAACCAGCGTCGCCCTGCCCGGCAACGCGGCCGGCGGCGGAGTCGTCGGCACGCTCTACGACATCGCGCGCTACGCCGCGTACGCCGGGTTCATCGTCCTCGCGGGCGGCGCCGCCTTCGTCCTGGCCTGCTGGCAGCGCGGTGCGGGAGCGCGTCCGCTGCAGCGCCTGGTCGTACGCGGCTGGATGACGCTCACCGCGGCGACGATCGCGATGCTCCTCCTTCGCAGCTCGTACACCGGCTCCGGAAAGCTCGGGGACGTACTCGACCTCGATGGCCTCAAGGCGGTGCTCGACACCAAGCCCGGCGCGGCGCTGGTCTCCCGGCTCCTGCTGCTCGGCGCGAGCGCGCTGTTCGTCGCGGTGCTGTTCGGTACGTACGCCAAGCGCGAGGACCCGCGCGAGAAGAAGGACCTCACCTTCGGCCTCGTCATCGGCGGCGCGGTCATCGCCGCCGGAATCGCCGGCACCTGGGCGCTGGCCGAGCACGCGTCGACCGGCATCCAGCCCGGCATCGCCATGCCCGTCGACGTGCTACATCTGCTGGCCGTGGCCGCCTGGCTCGGCGGTCTCGCGGCGCTGCTGACCGCGCTGTACCGCACGCCCGACCTGCCCTCGGAAGCCGTACGCCGCTTCTCCGCGATCGCCTTCGTCAGCGTGGTCGTCCTCGTCGCGACGGGGATCTACCAGTCGTGGCGGCAGGTCGGCACGTGGTCGGCGCTGACCGGTACGGGTTACGGACAGCTGCTGCTGGTCAAGGTGGGGCTCGTCGCCGTCCTGGTGGGGATCGCGTCCATGTCCCGCCGGTGGACGGGGAGGCTCGCGGCGGGCGGCGGTGCCTCGGCCGTGGTGACAGCCGAAACCGACGAGGAACCCGGGGCCGGGACAAAGACCGAGGCCGGGGCGGAGACCGCCGAGGACCCGGAGCGCGCCGCCCAGCTCGCCCGGCAGCGGGCCGCCGTGGCCACCGCCGAGAAGAAGCGGATACGTGACGCCGACCCCGGCCGGTCGGGGCTGCGCCGCTCCGTGCTGACCGAGGTCGGCGTCGCGGTGGCCCTGCTGGCGGTGACCACGATCCTCACATCCACCGAGCCGGGCCGTACGGAGGAGGAGGCGGCGCGCTCGTCGTCGGCGGCGGCCGCGCCCGCGCCCGCGCAGGACGGTCCCGTCAATCTCGCCCTGCCCTTCGACACGGGCGGCGAGAACGGCCAGGGCACGGTACGGATGGACATCGACCCGGGACACACCGGCGCCAACGTGATCCACCTGTGGATCGAGGACGCGGACAAGAAACCCATGGACGTTCCCGAGGTGAAACTCGCCTTCACCCTGAAGTCCAAGGACATCGGCCCCCTCCCTGCCGTCCCGGTGCGGCTGACCGAGGGCCACTGGACCGCCACCGGCCTCCAGATCCCGATCGCGGGCGACTGGGACGTCGCGGTGACGGTGCGGACCTCGGACATCGACCAGACGACGGTCACCAAGAACGCGAAGATCGGCTGAGCAGGACCGTGAGCGGAAACAGCACACACAGCAAGGACAGCGGGAACAGTGCGGCCGGGGCCCTCACCCGGCGGCGGCTGCTCGGCACCGCCGGCGCGGCCGGGGCCACCGGCCTGGTGCTCGGCGCGGCGGGCGGCGCCACCGGCTATGCCGCGACCCGCGAGGAAGCGCCGACCGCCCGGTCCACGATCGGCTCCACCGAGGTGATGTTTCACGGGAAACATCAACCGGGGATCACCACTCCGCTTCAGGCCCGCGGCCATCTGATCGCGTTCGACCTCGCCCCCGGCGCCGGACGCAAGCAGGCCGCCGCCCTGATGCGCCGCTGGTCCGCGGTGGCCCAGCGGCTGATGGCCGGCGAAACCACCGACGGCACGGCGGACGGCCCCGGACACGACACCGGTGTCGCGCTGGACGCCGGCCCGTCCTCGCTGACCGTCACCTTCGGCTTCGGCGCCACCTTCTTCGAACGCACGGGCCTCACCGAGCACCGTCCGCCCGGGCTCGACCCGCTCCCGCCGTTCTCCTCCGACCACCTCGACACCGGCCGGTCCAACGGCGACCTGTGGGTCCAGATCGGTGCCGACGACGCGCTCGTCGCCTTCCACGCCCTGCGCGCCATCCAGAAGGAGGCGGCCTCGACGGCCACCGTGCGATGGCAGATGAACGGCTTCAACCGCACGCCCGGCGCCACCGCGAAGCCGATGACAGCCCGCAATCTGATGGGCCAGATCGACGGCACCGGCAACCCGAAGCCCACGGACGGCGACTTCGACAAGCGCGTGTTCGTCCCGGGCGGCCAGGACGCGGCGTACGACTGGCTCGCGGGCGGCTCCTACGCGGTGGTCCGGCGGATCAGGATGCTGCTCGACGACTGGGAGAAGCTGTCGGTGGACCGCCAGGAACGCGTCATCGGCCGGCGCAAGGCGGACGGCGCCCCGCTCAGCGGAGGCACCGAGACCACAGCGATGGACCTCGACAAGGCGGGCCCGGACGGCAAGCTGCTGATCCCGGAGAACGCGCACGCCCGGATCTCCTCCCCCGAGCGCAACAGCGGTGCCGCGATGCTGCGGCGGCCGTTCTCGTACCACGACGGGATCGCCCCGGACGGCACCCCGGACGCCGGATTGCTGTTCATCTGCTGGCAGGCGGACCCGCTGCGCGGCTTCGTCCCGGTGCAGCGCAAGCTCGACCGGGGGGACGCGCTCTCGCCCTTCCTGCGCCACGAGGCGAGCGGCCTGTTCGCGGTACCGGGCGGTGCACCGGCCGGGGAGTACGTGGGCCAGCGGCTGCTGGAGTCCTGAGCCGCGGCGGACGGGGCCGCGGGCCGTCGGAGCCGTCACCGCGCCCGCCCGCCCAGAGCTTCCGGGCCGTCACCGCCCCCGGTCGCCCAGAGCTTCCGGGCCGTCTCCGCCCCCGGTCGCCCAGAGCTTCCGGGCCGTCTCCGCGCACTAGGGTGACGGTATGTCCGCCACGCGCTACGCCTACCTCGGCCCCGAGGGCACCTTCACCGAAGTCGCCCTCCGTACGCTCCCGGAAGCCGCCACCCGCGAACTGGTCCCGATGGTCTCCGTGCCGGCAGCTCTGGACGCGGTGCGCAGCGGTACGGCCGCCGCGGCGCTCGTACCGATCGAGAACTCCGTCGAGGGCGGCATCACCACCACCCTCGACCAGCTGACCAGCGGCGAACCACTGATGATCTACCGCGAGGTGCTGCTCTCCATCACCTTCGCGCTGCTCGTGCGGCCCGGCACCAAGCTGTCCGACATCAAGACGGTCACCGCTCACCCGGCCGCGCAGCCCCAGGTGCGCAACTGGATGGCCGCCCATCTCCCGCAGGCGGTCTGGGAGTCCGCGGCGTCCAACGCCGACGGCGCGCGGCTCGTGCAGGAGGGCCGGTACGACGCGGCGTTCGCGGGGGAGTTCGCGGCGGCGACGTACGGGCTCGAACCGCTGGTGACCGAGATCCACGACGCGGAGAACGCGCAGACCCGCTTCGTGCTGGTGGGGCGGCCGGCCCGGCCCTCGGCGCCGACCGGTGCGGACAAGACCTCCGTGGTCATCTGGCTGGGCGACGACCACCCCGGCGCCCTGCTGGAGCTGCTTCAGGAGTTCGCGGTGCGCGGGGTGAACCTGATGCTGATCCAGTCGCGGCCTACCGGGGCGGGCATCGGCAACTACTGCTTCGCGGTCGACGCCGAGGGCCACATCTCCGACCGCCGGGTCGGCGAGGCGCTGATGGGCCTCAAGCGCATCTGCCCCAACGTGCGATTCCTCGGCTCCTACCCTCGCGCCGGTGTGACGCCGGCCGATGTGCGTCCCCTGCGCGCGGGCACGTCCGACGCCGACTTCACCGAGGCCTCCGACTGGCTGGCGCGCAACCAGGACGGGCGCGCCTGACGGCATACCGTCGCCCGGCCGGCCGGAGCCGGCGGCCGGGCATCCCGCCGACCTCGCGACCGGTGGGATCAGCGGATTGTCCGGACCAGAAAGTTATCCACAGGCCGGAGCCGGAACCTGGGGACAAGTCGACACCACAATCCGACATGGTCGACAAATCAACGCAGCACTCCCAGATCCTTTCACAGGGCTTGGAGTCACCCCCTGTCAGTCCAATTCCATTGATCAACCCTTTAGGGCTATCAATTCCCACCGAACGAGCGCGCGAAGCGGGTTTGAACTCTGAATCCATGCGCGTTCGCCGACCCGCCGGAATGATCTCCTCCGCGTCCACAGACTTCCCCCACAGCCTGTGGATAACTTTGCCGAGCTACCCACTCCTGTGGACAAGCGGCGACCAACTGCCCCGCCACGCGCGGCCGATGCCTCAAGGACCCCGCCCCTTCTGCACCTTTTAGGGGAATAGGGAGTCCTCTCCCGGCCCGCGGCCGATCCCTCGCCTCCAGCCGTCCCCAGAATGCCAAATACTGCCAATTCGGGCAAAACTCCACGCTTGTCCCTATCGGTTCAAGTGGGGGAAGCCGACACCGGTAGCCTGGAACGGTGATTGACCTTCGCCTGATTCGTGAGGACCCCGACCGTGTCCGCGCCTCCCAGCGCAACCGGGGAGAGGACGTCGCACTCGTCGACGCCCTGCTCTCCGCCGACGAACGGCGCAGGTCGTCCGGGGCCGCGTTCGACGAACTCCGTTCCGAGCAGAAGTCGCTCGGCAAGCTCATCCCCAAGGCCTCTCCCGAGGAGCGCGCCGAACTCCTGACCCGCGCCGAGCAGCTCAAGGCCGACGTCAGGGCGGCCGACGCGGCCCAGGACGAGGCCGACGCGGAGACCAGGAACCTGCTGCTCCGGCTCGGCAACATCGTCCACCCGGACGTGCCGGTCGGCGGCGAGGAGGACTTCGTCGTCCTGGAAACGCACGGGACGATCCGCGACTTCGGCGCCGAGGGATTCGAGCCCAGGGACCACCTGGAGCTCGGCGAGGCCCTGGGCGCGATCGACATGGAACGCGGCGCCAAGGTCTCCGGCTCGCGCTTCTACTACCTGACGGGTGTGGGCGCGCTGCTGGAGCTCGCGCTCGTCAACGCGGCGATCGCCCAGGCCACCGAGGCCGGCTTCACGCCGATGCTGACTCCGACGCTGGTCCGCCCCCGCGCCATGGAGGGCACCGGCTTCCTCGGCCAGGCGGCGGAGGACGTCTACCACCTGGACAAGGACGACCAGTACCTCGTCGGCACCTCCGAGGTACCGCTCGCCGCGTACCACATGGACGAGATCATCGACGCGGACAAGCTGCCGCTGCGCTACGCCGGCTACTCGTCCTGCTACCGCCGCGAGGCCGGGACGTACGGCAAGGACACCCGCGGCATCTTCCGGGTCCACCAGTTCACCAAGGTCGAGATGTTCTCGTACGTCGACCCGGCGGACGCGGAAACCGAGCACCTGCGCCTGCTGGACTGGGAGAAGCAGTGGCTCACCGGCCTCGAGCTGCCCTTCCAGGTCATCGACGTCGCCAGTGGCGATCTGGGAGCATCGGCCATCAGGAAGTACGACTGCGAGGCGTGGATCCCGACCCAGGGCAAGTACCGCGAGCTCACGTCCGCGTCCAACTGCGGTGAGTTCCAGGCGCGCAGGCTCTCGGTCCGGATGCGCGAAAACCGCGACGGCAAGAAGGTCATGCAGCCCCTGGCCACGCTGAACGGCACGCTCTGCGCCGTCCCGCGCACCATCGTGGCGATCCTGGAGAACCACCAGCTGGCCGACGGTTCGGTGCGGGTGCCCGAGGTGCTCCGCCCCTACCTGGGCGGGCGCGAGATCCTGAAGCCGGTCGTCAAGTGACCTTTCCCTACAAGCTCGTAGCCACCGACCTCGACGGCACCCTGCTGCGCGACGACGACACCGTCTCCGCACGGACGCGCGAGGCCCTGGACGCCGCCGCCGCTGCCGGTGCGGCGCACATCGTCGTCACCGGACGCGCCGTCCCGTGGACCCGGCACATCCTGGACGACCTCGGCTACGAGGGCCTGGCCGTCTGCGCCCAGGGTGCGCAGGTCTACCACGCGGGTGAGGGCAGGCTGCTGACGTCGCTCACCCTGGACCGGCAGCTCGCCGGGCTCGCCCTGTCGAAGGTCGAGGCCGAGGTCGGTCCGCTGGCGCTGGCCGCGAGCCGTGACGGCCTCGACGGCGAGGTGCTGGTCGGGCCGGGCTACCGCGTTCAGGAGGGGCCGCACCCCGCCGTCTTCGTCCAGGACCCGGCCGAGATGTGGGCGGCTCCACTGAACAAGGTGTACCTACAGCATCCGGAGCTCGACGACGACGCACTGGCCAAGGCCGCACGGGCGGCGGTCGGGAATCTGGTGGACGTGGTCATGGCGGGCCCGGGGGTCGTGGAGATCCTTCCGCTGGGGCTGAGCAAGGCCACCGGCCTCTCGCTGGCGGCGCGCCGGCTGGGCGTGAAGGCGGCGGACACGATCGCCTTCGGCGACATGCCCAACGACATCCCGATGTTCGCCTGGGCCCGGCACGGTGTGGCCATGGCCAACGCCCACGACGATCTGAAGGCCGTCGCCCAGGAGACGACCGCGTCGAACGAGGACGACGGCATCGCCGTGGTGCTGGAGCGGCTGCTCCGCGAGTCGTAGACCGTCCGCTCTCCGCACGCGGCTCAGGGACCGGGGCGCCGCCTCGGTCCCTGAGCCTTTTCCACGTCTGCCGGGCCTGATCAGCGCTGGTTGCGCCGGTTCAGCTCCTTCAGGTTGCGCGCGAGTGCGTCCATGCGCCCATCGAGCCGGCCGACGTCCTCGGTCACCCCGCTCAGCCGTACGCTCATGGCGCCGACGACCTGGTGGGTCGCCTCCAGCCTGCGGTCGAGGCTGTCGAGCCGATGCGACATGCGGTTGAGGACCGGGCCCAGCTCCTGGAGCGCGATGCCCACGCCTGCCAGATGGCTCTCGACCCGGGTGACGCGGTGTTCGAGCGACGCGTACCCGGCGCGCAGGTCCTGCTCGGCGTCGAGCAGATACGTACGCACGCACCGCGCGACGTCGCTGTCGCGAAGAAGCATGGCGACGTTGAGCACGGTCCGGCGGGTGAAGAGACGGAGCTGAGTGGCCGCCTGTGGATAACTTCCGGCATCCTCACCACCCCATAGCGACAGCATGTCGCTATGGAAGTCTCGCAGATCAGAGCCTCGCAGCACCCGCATTCCGTTTTCCAGAAGCTCGCTGTGGTGCCGGTCGGCCAGCCTCCTGACCGCCCTTGTGGATACTTCGAAGTAACGAGCCACGTCCTCTGTGCGAAGGTGAACCCCATCCGGGAGCATGACAAGGCATTTCACCTTGTCCAGGACGTCGACGCGCCCCATCTGTTCGACGCGCAGTGCGCGTGATTCGAGCAAGGCGACTTCCGTCGGCATGAGCTGCCTTCCGTTCGTGAAGAGCTGCGCGGAAATGGACAGCCCTCTCCCCGGGCTTCAGGGGCGGAGGACGCTCACGGTTGCCACTCACTCAAGGAACCGACCGGCGGGTATTCCCTCGCCGCATCGGCCATCTGCTCTTTCACGAACGCTACGACGCCACGGATTCCAGTTGCCTCCACGCACCGTGAACAACGCACCGATAAACGTACAGTTACGCGTAAGACTGTCCGACATGTGAAAACCCCCGGCTGAACGGCCGGGGGCTTTCACAGGGATGGACGGGTCTCACTCCTCGCCGGCGAGCTTCAGCGTGCGCAGCTTCTGCCCCGCGTACCAGGTCGCCGCCACGGTGACCACGGCCAGCAGGACCGTCGCGAGCGGCAGGCCCACGTCCGAGGTGATCGCGCCGTTGCCGCCGGTCTTCTCCGCCAGCGCGAGCGACCACTGCTGCACGCTGAGGGTGCGCGCACCCGGCACCAGGCTGCCGAACAGGGCCTCCCACACCAGCGCGTAGACGAGACCCAGCACCACCGCGTGCCGGCTGACCGTGCCCAGCAGCAGGAACAGCGCGCTGTAGGCGATGGAGGCGACCAGGGCGGCGATCGTGTACGCCACCGCGATCTGCTGGCCGTTGCCGTTCAGGGTCAGACCGGCGAGCAGCGTCGGGACCGCCGAGAACACCATGGTCACCGCGATCGCGACGATCAGCTTGGTGAAGATGATGGTCGGGCGGCTCACCGGCTTGGCCAGCAGGTAGACGATCGAGCCGTCGTCGATCTCCGGGCCGATGGCGCCCGTACCGGCGATCACACCGATCAGCGGCACCATGGTGGCGATGGCGAATCCGCCCAGCACGTCCGAGGCCACCTGGTCGTCGGCCCCCGCGAACATCCGTACCGCGACCGCGATGACGATCAGCAGTGCGGGCAGGACGAAGAGGATGGCGGCGCGGCGCCGGCCGAGCAGCGCCCGGTAGGTGAGCCGGGCGACTGTGGGGTCGTACATGACGTCACAGCTCCTTGTCGGCCTCAGGCCGCTACGAGATAGGAAAAGACCGATTCGAGGGACTCGTCGGACGGTGAAACGGTCAGAAGACGAATGCCCTGCTCGCGTGCGACCTTGGGCAACAGTGTGGTGAAGCGGCCGAAATCGATCGCCTGGATACGCAGGGCGTTCTCGCTCAGGTCGACTTCGATCCCGGCCGTCGACGGATCGGCGATGAGCGCGGCGGCCAGGGCCCGGTCGTCGCTGGACCGTACGAGGTAGCGGTGCGGGCGGTCGGTCATCAGCCGGCGGATGCGGCGGAAGTCACCGGAAGCCGCGTGCCGTCCCGCGACGATCACCTCGATGTGCGAGGCGAGTTGCTCGACCTCTTCGAGGATGTGCGAGGAGAACAGGACCGTACGGCCCTCCGCGCCCATCCGGCGCAGCAGCTCCATCAGCTGCATCCGCTGGCGCGGATCCATCCCGTTGAACGGCTCGTCGAGCAGCAGCACGGACGGGTTGTGGACGAGCGCGGACGCCATCTTCACGCGCTGGCGCATGCCCTTGCTGTACGTCGAGATCTTGCGGTCCTGCGCGTACTCCATCTCGACCGTGGCCAGCGCGGCCGCCGCCTCGGCGTCGCCCAGTCCGTGCAGTTCGGCGTTGGCCACCACGAATTCGCGGCCGGTCAGGAAGTCGTACATCCCCTCGCGCTCCGGCACGATGCCGATCTCCCGGTACACCGCCTCGTTGCGCCAGATCGGCTTCCCGTCGAGCGTGACCGTGCCCGTCGACGGGGCGAGGAATCCGGCCATCATGTTGATCAGCGTCGACTTGCCGGCGCCGTTGGGGCCGAGCAGGCCGGTGACCCCGGGGCCCACGGTCATGCTCACGTCGTTGACGGCGACCACGTTGCCGAACCAGCGGGAGGTGTGGTCGATCTCGATGGTGGTCACAGCCCGACCCTCCGGTAGCGGCGCATCAGCACGGCGTACGAGCCGGCGATCAGCGCGAGAACAACGAGCAGATAGACGACACCGATACCGGCGCCCGGCCCGTTCCCACCGGGGAAGGCCGAGGTGGCCCCGAGGAACGCGGTCTGCACCCCGTCGATCAGCGTGATCGGTGAGAAGAGCCCGAGATACGGCACCGCGCCCTCGGAGCCGGTCGACCAGGCGATGCCCTGGACGGTGGTGACCGCGCCGTACGTGATCGTCAGCAGGGCGATGACCGCCGCGACGCCGAAGCCGCGGCGGGGCGTCAGCGCGGCCATTACGAGACCGAGGCCGGCGAAGAGCACGGAGAGCAGCAGCACGGACACCATCCCCTGGGCGAACCACTTGGTCTGGTCGCCGAAGTCGAACTTCCCCAGCAGCGCGCCGATGTAGAGGATCACGACCGGCGCACCCGTAAGGACGAAGACCGCGGAGGCCATGGCGGCGAACTTGGCGAGGACGTAGTCCCCGTGCTCGATCGGCCGCGAGAAGTAGAGCGGTACGGTCTTGAACCGCAGGTCCCTGGAGACCGCCTGCGGTGCCTGGGCGGCGATGAACAGACCGATGACTGCCTGCAGGTAGATCGCGAACGACGTGTACTTGATCGGAAGTTTCGTCGTCCCCGGTGCGGCAATGGCGACGGCGACGATGATCGCCGCAACGAGGCACATCACACCGAACAGCAGCATGGGCAGCACCTTGGACTTGGCCGAGCGGCCGAGCCCGAAGGAGCCCCGCAGGGTCTGCGAGTACAGCGAGCGGCGGGCGTAGGCGCGGCCGAGCCGCGGGCCGTCGTAGGCGCGGTAGCCGATGTTGTGGATCCGGGAGGTCTCGCTCCCGGCCGCGGCGCCGGTCTCAGTGCTCATCGCGTCCGCTCCCCCTTCTGCAGTACGGGTCCGGCCGGCACGGCCGCGGGCCGCGCCTCGTCGCTGCGGAACACCTCGGCGATGTGGTGACGGCGCTGTTCCATCCGTACGAGGCCGAGTCCGAGCCCCGCGACGCTGTCGCGCACCAGGTCGTACGTCTCCTCGCCGGTCGCCTCGACCAGCAGGATGTGGCCGGCGCCGGGCAGCCCCTGCGTGTCCAGTCCGTCCAGCCCGACGAGTTTGACGCCCGCCTCGGTGAGGGAACGGCGCAGGGCGCCCGTGCCGTCGGGGTGGGTGTCGCTGTCGGTGACCTCGACCGCGAGCGTCGTGGTGGTCTGAGTGAAGTCACTGGTGGAGCTGGAGCGCAGCAGCGTGCCGCCGTCGATGACGACGACGTGGTCGCAGGTGCGTTCCAGCTCGCCGAGCAGGTGCGAGGTGACCAGGACCGAGATGCCGAAGTCGGTGTGGATGCGGCGGATGAGACCGAGCATCTCGTCGCGCCCGACGGGATCGAGTCCGTTGGTCGGCTCGTCGAGCAGGACCAGCTGCGGGTCGTGGACCAGCGCCTGGGCGAGCTTCACCCGCTGCTTCATGCCCGTCGAGTAGCCGCCGATGGGGCGGTAGCGCTCCTCGTACAGGCCGACGTGGCGCAGGGTGTCCGCGGTCCGCTCGCGGGCGGCGGTGGGCGGCAGCCCGGACATGCGCGCCATGTGGACGACGAACTCGGTGGCCGAGACGTCGGGCGGCAGGCAGTCGTGCTCCGGCATGTAGCCGACCCGCTCGCGGATGGCGGCGCCGCTGGTCGAGACGTCGAGCCCGAGCACTGCGGCCCGGCCCTCGGTCGCGGGCGACAGACCCAGCAGGATCTTGATCAACGTGGACTTGCCGGCCCCGTTGGCACCCACGAGCCCGGTCACACCCGGGCCGATGTCCAAGGAGAGCCGGTCGAGCGCGGTCACCCGGGGGAACCGTTTGCTCAGGCCTTCGGCAGCGATGACATTCACAGGTTCGACGGTAGTGGCGCGGACCACAGCGGTCGTCAGACCTGACGGTTGGATCGACGTCAGACTCCAGTTGTAGGGGACCCGTAAGGGGACCTCAGGAAGGACTACCCGGAAGACCCGTCGAAAGCCGCCGCGGCCTGCACGGAGAGTTGTCCACAGGCCATGCACACCCCTTGACGCAGCCGCCGGTCATTGTCACATTCATCAGTGTCACGTTACGAGCACGTACCGCACACGGCAGGGGACGGACGGTCGCATGGCGTCACGAGGAGAGAACCAACGGCCCGCGGACACCGGGGAGTCCGGAGGGAGAGGCGGAGTGCGTCTGCGTGACCTGCCGGGGGCGCGCGAGCGCCGGGTGGCCACGGGCGGCATCGAACTGTGCGTGGTCGAGCTGGGGGACGCCGAGCGGCCGACGCTCGTGCTCGTGCACGGTTATCCGGACAGCAAGGAGGTCTGGACCCAGGTCGCCGCGCGGCTGGCCGAGAAGTGGCACGTCGTGCTGTACGACGTGCGCGGCCACGGCGCCTCGACGGCCCCCAAGCCCCTGCGCGGCGGCTTCACGCTGGAGAAGCTGACCGACGACTTCCTGGCCGTGGCCGACGCGGTGAGTCCGGACCGCCCGGTGCACGTCGTGGGGCACGACTGGGGTTCGGTGCAGTCCTGGGAGTTCGCCACGGTCGCCCGCACGGAGGGCCGCATCGCGTCCTTCACCTCGATGTCCGGCCCGTCCCTGGACCACTTCGGCCACTGGATCAAGCGCCGAGTGAACCGCCCCACCCCGCGCCGGGTGGGCCAGCTGCTCGGCCAGGGTGCCAAGTCCTGGTACGTGTACATGCTGCACACCCCGGTCCTGCCCGAGCTGGCCTGGCGCGGACCGCTCGGCAAGCGCTGGCCGGGCATCCTGGAGCGGCTGGAGAAGGTGCCCCAGGGCGACTACCCGACGTCCTCGCTGCCCAACGACGCCGCGCACGGGGCCTGGCTCTACCGGGACAACGTGCGCGCCCGGCTGCGCAGGCCGCGCGACGACGCGTACGCGCACGTGCCGGTGCAGCTGATCACGCCGACCGGTGACGTGTTCCTCTCGGAGAGGCTCTACGACGAACTCGAACACTGGGTGCCGCAGTTGACCCGCCGCGCACTCCCGGCCAAGCACTGGGTTCCGCGCACCCGGCCGGACCAGCTGGCTTCCTGGATCGACGAGTTCGTGACGGCCACCGAGGCGTCCCGGGAGACGGGCGCTCCGGTGGAGGCCCGGCCGCAGGGGCGGTACGCGGAGCGGTTCAGCGGCCAGCTCGTGCTGATCACGGGTGCCGCGGGCGGGATAGGGCGGGCCACGGCCCTGGCCTTCGCCGAGGCGGGGGCCAGAGTGGTCGCCGTCGACCGGAACGCCGAGGGCGCCGAGCGGACCGCGGAGTCGGCCCGGCAGGCCGGGGCGCCCGAGGCCTGGGCGGAGGCCGTGGACGTGAGCGACGAGCAGGCCATGGAGAAGCTCGCCGCCCGGGTGGCCGCCGAGTACGGGGTCGTGGACGTGCTGGTCAACAACGCGGGCATCGGGCTGTCCGGCCCGTTCCTGGACACCACCTCCGAGGACTGGAGGAACGTCCTCGACGTGAACCTGTGGGGGGTCATCCACGGCTGCCGCCTCTTCGGCCGGCAGATGGCGGAGCGCGGCCAGGGCGGCCACATCGTCAACACCGCCTCGGCAGCGGCCTTCCAGCCGTCCCGTGCGCTGCCCGCGTACAGCACGTCGAAGGCGGCCGTCCTGATGCTCAGCGAGTGCCTGCGGGCCGAGCTGGCCGAGAAGTCGATCGGGGTCAGCGCGATCTGCCCCGGCATCGTCAACACCGAAATCACGTCCACCGCACGGTTCGTGGGGACGGACGCGGCGGAGGAGCAGCGGCTGCGCAAACGGGCGGGCAAGTTCTACGGTGCCCGGAACTACCCGCCGGAGAAGGTCGCGGCCGCGGTTCTCCGGGCGGTGGTGCGCAACCAGGCCGTCGTCCCGGTGACGCCGGAGGCCCACACAGCGCGCTTCCTCTCCCGCGTCGGTCCCGGCGTGCTGCGGGGCGTCGCCCGGCTGAAGCCGCCGCTGTGAGCCGGGCCGGGTCCGGGGACGGCGCCCGCCCTCCGTCCGGGGGGCGGAGCGCTGCCGAGTACCGGATCGATGGCCTGGCGCAGGCCAGCGGCGCCACGGTCCGCACGATCCGCGCCTACCAGGACCGCGGGCTGCTGCCCGCCCCGGAGCGGCGGGGGCGCGCCAACGTGTACGGGGATGCTCATCTCACCCGGCTCCGCCGGATCGCCGATCTCCTCGACCGGGGCTACACCCTGGCCAGCATCAAGGAGTTGCTGGACGCCTGGGACGCGGGGCGCGGCCTCGGCGGGGTGCTCGGGCTCGTCGCCGAGGTGCACGGCCCCTGGACCGACGAACGGGCCGACCGCATCAGCAGAGCCCAACTGGTCGCCAGGTTCGAGGGTGTCACCGACGAACAGGCCATCGCGGAGGCAGTGGAGCTGGGCGTCCTCGAACCCGTCCCCGGAGAGGACGAGTTCGTCGTCCCGAGCCCGCAGGAGCTGGCGGTGGCCGTCGAGTTGTCCGAGGCGGGCGTGCCGCTATCCGCAATCGCCGCACAGCTCAGGGAGGTTCGCGGTCAGGTCGAGCAGATAGCCTCCCGGTTCCTGGAGTTCACTACCGAGCATGTCTTCGCGCGATGGCTCGGTCACCGTCCACCCAGCGACGCGGACGCGGCCGATGCGGCGTCGATGGTGCGACGGCTGCGACCGCTCGCCCAACAGACGGTCGACGCGGAACTCGCGCGTGCGATGCGGCTGTTCGCCACTCGCCACCTGGAGGAGCACCTCACCGCGGACGGGCCTTACACGCCTGGCTCCGTCGACGTTCCGGAGGTGTCCGTCGCATTGCCGGCCGCCACGATCGAGGCTGTGGAGAAGTTGGTTGGCAGCGACCATGTCGCCGCCTTCGTCACGGCTGCGGCGCAACGAGAGGTCCACAAGAGGGCGTTGGATGCGCTGACTCCATCTCCGCGCGAATAGGCCAAAATTGAGCAAACCGCCTATTTCGCAAGTCGCTTGTCCACAGAATTGCCAATCAACCTGTGGATAAGTCGAGTTGGCTGTGGATCAAACCTCTGAGCGACAATCGTTCCGGTGGAGTCCGGACGAAAATGCGGATGCAGCCGGATCATGTCAGGGGCACGCTGAGGACATGGATGAAAGACGCACCGTCAAGGTGTCCAAGTACCTCTCCAAGCACCTGCGGCACCAGCCCGAGCGGATCGGGCTCGCGCTCGACGCCCAGGGGTGGGTGCCGATCGACGAGCTGCTGCGTGCGGCAGCCCGTCATCACTTCCCGATCAGCAGGGCGGAGCTCGACCACGTCGTGGCCGCCAACGACAAGCAGCGCTTCGCCGTGGCCGACGACCGCATCCGAGCGAGCCAGGGGCACACCGTGGCCGTGGACCTGGGCCTGCCGCCGGCCGAACCGCCCGCGTACCTCTACCACGGCACGGTCGGACGGGTCCTGGACGCGATCCGCGCCGAGGGACTGCGCCCGATGAACCGCACTCATGTACATCTCTCGCCCGACCGGGAGACCGCCACCCGCGTGGGGGCCCGGCGCGGCCGCCCCGTCGTGCTCTCCGTGGACGCGGGCGCGATGCACCGCGGCGGCCACACGTTCTGGGTCAGCGCCAACGGGGTGTGGCTCACGGATGCCGTGCCCGCCGAGTATCTGCGCCTGCCGGGCTGAGGCGGGCGGGCCGTGAGCGCGCGGGGACCCGGCCGCCTCGGAGCCGGCCCGCCGGGGAGGCGAGCCGCCGTGGAGCCCGGGCCCCGTCAGCCGGGCCGCCGTCAACCTGCCAGCTGGGCCGCGCCCCGCACCGCGATCTCCTCGAACAGCTTCTCGTCCGGCACCGCCGCGTCAAAACCCGGCCCGTCGGCCGGCACCGGTGCGTGGATGACGATCTCCGTGAATCCCAGCTCCGCATGCCTGCCCGCGAAGTCCACGAGCGCGTCGACCGAGTCCAGGGGCCGGCCACCGTTCGAGGCGAGCGCAGGGTTGAACTCCGGGGTGAACCCGGTGAGCAGGACCTTGTCCAGCTCCGCCACGTCCCGCCCGGCCTCCGCGCAGGCGCGTGCCAGGCCGTCCACCTGCCGGCGTAGGGCGTCGAGCGACTCTGCGGCGCTGCCCGCCTCGTACAGCTTCGGGTCACCCGTGGTCACCCACGCCTGTCCCTGGCGCGCGGCCAGCGCAAGGCCGCGCGGCCCCGTCGCGGCGACGGCGAAGGGCAGACGGGGACGCTGCACACAGCCGGGCAGGTTCCGCGCCTCGGTGGCCGAGTAGGACTCCCCCTCGTACGACTTCCCGGCCGGCTCGCGCAACAGGGCGTCGAGCAGGGTGACGAACTCGCCGAACCGGTCGGCTCGCTGCCGCGGCGTCCACGGCACCTCGCCGCTCCGCAGCAGGGTCGTCGCGTCGAAGCCGTTGCCACCCGCGCCGATGCCGAGAGTGATGCGGCCGGCTGAGATGTCGTCGAGCGTGATCAGCTCCTTGGCCAGGGTGACCGGGTGGCGGAAGTTCGGCGAAGTCACGAGTGTGCCGAGCCGGAGCCGTTCGGTGGCAGCCGCGGCGGCCGTGAGCGTGGGCACCGCGCCGAACCACGGACCGTCCCGGAAGGCCCGCCAGGACAGGTGGTCGTACGTGTAGGCGGTGTGGAAGCCCAGCTCCTCGGCGCGCCGCCAGCGCTCGCGGCCCCCCTCGTGCCAGCGGTGGATCGGCAGGATCACAGTGCTCAGTCGCATGGGGCGACCCTATGAGAGCCGAGAAGGCACCGCATCGACTCGGCCGCGCGGACGGCGGCGTCACCGCAGCAGTTGTTGAACAGCACATGGACCTCGTCGGCCCGCTCGGCCATCTCGTGGACGCGCGGCACCCACTCGCGGAGCTCGTCCGTCGTGTAGGTGTGGCGGAACCTCTCCTCCTTCGTACCGGTCCCCCAGGCGCTGTTGCGGCCGTGCAGCCGCACCACGGCGAGCCCCGGCCGGGTGACCCGTACGACAGGCGGTACGGAGGCGGGCAGCGTCCGGACCATGTCCACGGCCACGGCGGCCGCGTCCACATCGGTCAGCAAGGCGGCCGTCGCGTCGGCCTGCTCCCCGCGCCACCAGCCCGGATGCCGGAACTCCACCGCCACCGGCCAGCCAGCCGCGCGCTCACGGCACCGGCGCACGAACTCCTCCGCCGGCCTCCCCGGTACGAGCCGTGCGGGAAACTGGAAGAGCAGCGTCCCCAGCCGCCCCGCGGCCCGCAGCGGTTCCAGGGCCGCGCTGTAGCGCTGCCACACCTCGTCGAGCAGGCCGGGATCGACACCGTTGCGCCCGGGATCGCGTACGAAGGCCGGACGCAGGTCAGCGGGCAGCGCGTGCGGCCGGGTGGGGTGCCCGGTGAGCAGGGAGAACGCCTTCACGTCGAACCGGAAGCCGTCCGGCGTGCGATCGGCCCACAGAAGGCTGTTGCGGATGCTGGGCAGTCCGTAATACGTGGAGTCCACCTCGACCACCGGGAACCGTGTGGCGTAGTGCCGCAGCCGGCCCTCCGCGTCGCGGCTGCCCGCGGGATACCAGCCACTGGCCACCAGGGCCTTGTCCGTCCACGAGCAGGTGCCGACTCGGATCTCTCCCATCCCGCCCGCTTTCCCCGCACGGGGCGCGGGACACCCGGGGACCGGAAGGGGACGGACCCAGGTCGCCCGCACCCATTCCTCGACCCCGTCATATGCCTGTGGAATGTTCGCCAGGTCAGGGGCGCGTGGTCTCAAATGTGCGCCCCTCCGCACGCCCGTGCACCTACGTACGCGAGAATGTACGGGTGACCTCCGTTATCGAACAGTCCGCCACCGTCGTTCCCCGGCTGATCGCCACGGATCTGGACGGGACCCTTCTGCGCGACGACAAGACCGTCTCGGACCGCACGGTCCGTGCGCTCGCCGCCGCCGAGGAGGCGGGGGTCGAGGTCTTCTTCGTCACCGGGCGTCCCGCTCGCTGGATGGATGTCGTCAGCGCCCACGTCCACGGCCACGGACTGGCGATCTGCGCCAACGGCGCGGCCGTCGCCGACCTGCACGACGGCGGGCGCCTGCTGAAGGTCCGAGGGCTGGAGCGGGAGACGGCCCTCGACGTCGTCCACACGCTGCGCGCCGCCGCGCCCGGCACGTCCTTCGCCGTCGAGCTGGCCACCGGCATCCACTACGAGCCCGCCTACCCGCCCTTCTACCTCGACCCCGGTGCCACCGTGGCGGTCGCGGAGAAGCTGCTGCACGAGCAGGCCCCCGGCGACGGCGCGCCGGTGCTGAAGCTGCTCGCACGCCACGGCGAGCTCGACCCGGACGAGTTCCTGGCACTGTCCCGCGCGGCCGCGGGGGAGCGGGCCACCTTCACCCGGTCGAGCCCCGCCGCGCTCCTGGAGATCAGCGGGCCCGGCGTCTCCAAGGCCAGCACCCTGGAGCTGTGCTGCGCCGAGCGCGGCATCTCGGCGGCCGAGGTCGTCGCCTTCGGCGACATGCCCAACGACGTGGAGATGCTGAGCTGGGCCGGCACCTCCTACGCGATGGGCAACGCCCACCCGGCCGCAATCGCCGCCGCCTCCGGCCGCACCGTCACCAACAACGAGGACGGCGTGGCCGTCGTCATCGAGCGGATCCTCGCGGAACGGGCGGAGAGCCCGGCGGGGCCCTGAGCTCCCCAGCCGCCCGCGTACCACCGCGCCGGACGGCCTCGCGCGCCTCACAGCGGCGCCTGCCACACGACCGTCGTGCCTCCCCCGCCCTCCCCGATGCCGGGCTCGAACCAGCTGGCCCCGCCCAGCGACTCCGCCCGGCGGGCCAGATTCCGCAGACCGCTGCGCCGCCCGCCCTCCGGCATGCCCACCCCGTCGTCGGCGACCGAGAGCCGCACGGCGTCCCGGCCGTCCTCCAGCGTGACGGTCGCGTCGACGACCACCTCGATGCGCGCCGCCCCGGCATGCCGGAACGCGTTGGACAACGCCTCCCGCAGCGCCGCGATCAGGTTCTTGCCCGTCAGCTCGCCCACCAGGGAATCGACCGCCCCCACGAAACGGTGGGACGGCTTGAAGCCCAGCGGCACGGCAGCCATGTTGATCTCACGGAGAACCCGGGTGCGCAGCCCGGACGGCGCCTCGGCCGGCTCCTGCTGAAGCGCGAAGATCGCGGTACGGATCTCCTGGATGGTCACGTCCAGCTCGTCCACCGCCCGGCCGACGCCGGCCTGCACCTCCGGCACGTCCGACCGCCGCTGGGCGCTCTCCAGCATCATCCCGGTCGCGAAGAGCCGCTGGATGACCAGATCGTGCAGGTCACGGGCGATCCGGTCGCGGTCCTCGTAGACCGCGAGGCGTTCCCGGTCGCGCTGGGCGTCGGCCATCATCAGGGCCAGCGCGGCCTGCGAGGCGAACTGGGCGGCGAGCGTGCGCTCCGTCTCCGTGAAGGGCCTGTCACCCCTGGCCCGGGGCGTGGCGAGCGCGCCCAGCACCCGCCCCCCGCTGTGCAGGGGCAGCAGCATGTTCGGCCCGAACGGGTCCGCCAGCCTGGTGATCATGCGGGTGTCGGTGGCCGAGTCGTCGACGAAGACCGCCTCGCCCCCCAGGAGCATCCCCACCACCGGGCTCTGGGCCGGAACGATCAGCCCGAGCGAGTCCGTCGGATCGTCCGCCGAGACGGCGACGATCTCCAGGCCCCCGCCCTCGGCCGGCAGCAGCACGATGCCTGCGGCGGCACCCGCGAGACGGCGGGCCTGCTCGGCGACGACCGTGAGCGCGTCGTCGGCGTCCCCGCCGGAGAGCAGCGCGGTCGTCACGGCGACCGAACCGTCGATCCACCGCTCACGCTGCCGGGCGGCCTCGTACAGCCGGGCGTTGCCGATGGCGATCCCGGCCTCCGTCGCCAGTACGCGCACCAGGTGCAGGTCGTAGTCGCTGAACTCGCCGCCGCCGTCCTTCTCGGCGAGATACAGGTTTCCGAAGATCTCGCCCTGGACCCTGATCGGAACGCCGAGGAACGTGCGCATCAGCGGATGACCGGGCGGGAAGCCGTCGAACCTCGGATCGTCGGTCAGGTCCGCGAGCCGCAGAGGGCGGGGGTCGTGGATGAGGGCGCCGAGCAGCCCCCGGTGGCCGTCCGGCCGTCGGCCGATCTCGCGCGCTACGGGCTCCGGTACGCCGTAGGTGACGAAGTCGGAGAGGCCCTCGCCCTCCTCGTCCACGACTCCGATCGCGGCGTAACGGGCGTGGGCCAGTTCGGCGGCCGTCTCGCAGATCCGGTCGAGCGTGGAGTGCAGTTCGAGGCCGGTGCCCACAGAACGCATGGCTTCCAGCAGACGTGGCACCCGGGCGGTGAGTTCGGTGGACAGGCCCCGCAGGCTCCGCGTCACCTCGGCCGTCTCCGGCACGTCGCCGCCCGCGCCCTGGGCTTCTGTCACGTCGTCGCGCGTGTCCTGCGAGGGCTCCGAGTCCTTCGAAGGCTCTGTTTGGTCCGGATCCTCGGCTGCCATACCCAGAGCGTAATTAGTCCTATTTGCGGGGGAAAGTCGGAAGCCGTATTCCTTCGCGCCCAGACGTGCACGCCCATGCGCTCAGACGTGGACGCCCATCGCCCCGACCGGACCGCCCACGCTCTCACGTTCCCGCGCCAGCATCCGGCGCAGCGGTCCGTCGACCGCCGCCAGTACGTCGTACGCGCCCCGCTGCACGATCCCGCCCGCTTCCAGGACCACCACTTCGTCCACCGCTTCGAGACCGGCGAGCCGGTGCGTGATCAGAACCGTCGCACGACCCCGGGTCGCCGCCAGCAGGTCCCCCGTCAGGGCGTCGGCGGTCGGCAGGTCGAGGTGCTCGGCGGGCTCGTCCAGCACGAGGACCGGGAAGTCGGCGAGCAGGGCCCGGGCCAGGGCGAGGCGCTGGCGCTGGCCCCCGGAGAGGCGGGCGCCGTGCTCACCGACGAGGGTGTCCAGCCCGTCCGGCAGCGCGTCCGCCCAGTCGAGCAGGCGGGCCCGGGCAAGCGCATCGCGCAGTTCCGGCTCGGTCGCGGCGGGGCGGGCGAGCCGCAGGTTCTCCCGGAGCGAGCTGTCGAAGATGTGGGCGTCCTGGGCGCACAGCCCGACGAACCGCCGGACGGTGTCCCCGTCCAGCGCCGAGGCATCGACCCCGCCGAGCCGGTACGTGCCCGCCCGCGCCTCCAGGAAGCGCAGCAGCACCTGGGCCAGCGTGGTCTTGCCGGACCCCGAGGCCCCCACGACGGCGATGCGGCGGCCCGCCTCCAAGGTGAGGTCGACGGAGGTGAGCGCGTCGCGGGCGGCGCCCGCGTACCGGGCCGAGAGCCCGCGCACCTCCAGCGGGAAGGGGCTCGCGGGAGTCGCGGCCGGGGCGGCAGGCTCCCGTACGGGCACGGGGGCGTCCAGCACCTCGTACACGCGTTCCGCACTCCGCCGGACCCGCTGCCGGTACTGGGCGGCGAGCGGCAGGGCGGTCACTGCCTCGAAGGCGGCCAGCGGAGTGAGGACGACGACGGCGAGCTCCACGCCGGCGAGCCGGCCGTCCGCCACGGCGGGCAGGGAGACCAGTGCGGCGGCCACCACGGTGAGGCCGGCGATCAGGGCGATGAGGCCGCCCCCGAGCGCGGTGGCGGTCGCCGCGCTGGAGGCGATCCGGGTGAGCACGGCGTCGGCCGCGCGCGTCCGGGCCACGCGTCCGGGGAGGGCACCCGCGACGGTCAGCTCGGCGGTGCCGGCCAGCAGGTCGGTGATCCGGGTGGCCAGGTCGGCGCGTGCCGGGGCCAGCCGCCGTTCCGCGCGGCGGGCGAAGGCACCGCTGACGAGCGGGACGCCGACGCCCGCGAGCAGCAGTCCCGCCGCCAGGACCAGGCCCGCCTGGGGGAGCAGCCAGCCGGTGAAGCCGACGGTCGCGGCACCCACGAGGACGGCGGTGCCTGCGGGCAGCAGCCACCTCAGCCAGTAGTCCTGGAGGGCGTCCACGTCAGCGACCAGCCGCGCGAGCAGGTCACCGCGCCGGGTGGTGCGCAGGCCGCCCGGCGCGATGCGCTCCAGGCTCCGGTACACGGCGACGCGCAGTTCGGCGAGCATCCTCAGGACCGCGTCGTGCGAGACGAGGCGCTCGGCGTAGCGGAAGACGGCCCGGCCGATGCCGAAGGCGCGGGTCGCCGTCACCGCGACCATCAGGTAGAGGACGGGGGGCTGTTCGGAGGCGCGGGAGATCAGCCAGCCGGAGACCGCCATGAGTCCGACGGCGGATCCCAGGGCGAGGCTCCCCAGCAGCAGGGCGAGCCCGAGCCGGCCGCGCTGGGCGCCTGCGGCGTGCCGGACCCGGGTCAGCACGTGTCCGCGCTCCGCCGCGGTCCCCTCGGGCGCCTCGGCCGCGCGGGCCGGTTCTTCGGTGGGCCGGATGTCCTCGGGCGCGCTCACAGCGCGGGGCCGGGAGGCCAGGCCCTCGTCCGGGGTGGGTGCCGTCAGGGTCACCACCCGGTCCGCGACCGCCAGCAGCGCCGGCCGGTGCACCACCAGCAGCACGGTCCGGCCCGCGGCCAGCCGCCGTACCGCCTCGACGATGCCCGCTTCCGTCTCGCCGTCCAGGCTCGCGGTCGGCTCGTCGAGCAGCAGCACCGGCCGGTCCGCGAGAAAGGCCCGGGCGAGCGCGATCCGCTGACGCTGGCCGGCGGACAGTCCGGCGCCGTCCTCGCCGAGAAGGGTGCGGTCGCCGTCGGGGAGCCCCTGCACGAAGTCGTACGCCCCCGCATCGCGCAGCGCCGCCGTCACCGCGCTGTCGTCGGCGGCGGGACGGGCCAGCCTGACGTTCTCAGCGATGGTGCCCGCGACGAGGTGCGGCCGCTGCGACACCCAGGCGATGTGCTCCCGCCAGCGTTCGAGGGAGAGGCCGGCCAGGTCGGTGCCGCCGATCCGTACGCGGCCCGCTTCGGGGGCGGTGAAGCCCAGCACGACGTTCAGCAGGGTGGACTTGCCGACCCCGCTCGGACCGACCAGGGCGACGGTCTCGCCCTCCTCGACGGTGAGCGAGACGGGGGCGAGCGAGGGCTCGGAGCGGCCCTCGTGCCGGACGGTCACCTCGTCCAGCTCCAGCCGCAGCGACGCGGGGACCTCCCGCGTACCGCCGGCACGAGGCTCCGTCTCCAGGACGGCGAAGACCTCCTCCGCAGCCGAGAGCCCCTCGGCTGCGGCGTGGAACTGCGCGCCGACCTGGCGGATGGGGAGATAGGCCTCGGGCGCGAGGATCAGGACCAGCAGGCCGGTGTACAGGTCGAGTTCACCGTGCACGAGCCGCATGCCGATCGTGACGGCGACAAGGGCCACCGAGAGGGTGGCGAGAAGTTCGAGGGCGAAGGACGACAGGAACGCGATCCGCAGGGTGCGCAGGGTGGCCTGCCGGTACTGCGAAGTGATCCTGCGGATCGATTCGGCCTGGGCCTTGGCGCGGCCGAACACCTTCAGCGTCGGCAGCCCGGCCACCACGTCGAGGAAGTGGCCGGAGAGCCGGGAGAGCAGCTTCCACTGACGGTCCATGCGCGACTGGGTCGCCCAGCCGATCAGGATCATGAAGAGCGGGATGAGCGGCAGCGTGACGACGATGATCGCTGCCGACACCCAGTCCTCGGTGACGACCCTGGCGAGCACGGCCACCGGCACGACCACCGCGAGCCCGAGCTGCGGCAGGCAGCGCGCGAAGTAGTCGTCGAGCGCGTCGATCCCCCTGGTGGCGAGCGTCACCAGCGAGCCGGTGCGCTGGCCGCTCAGCCAGTCCGGCCCCAGCTCGGCCGCCCGGTCGAGCAGCCGGCCGCGCAGTTCGGACTTGACCGCAGCACCGGCCCGGTGGGCGGCCAGCTCCGTGAGCCAGGCGACAAGGGCCCGGCCGAGCGCGACCGCCGCGAGCAGCAGCAGCGGCGTCCGCAGCCCGCCGGTCGTGAGCCCGTCCTCGAAGCCACCCACCACGATCTCGGCGACCAGCATGGCCTGGGCGATGACCAGCGCCGCCCCGGCCAGGCCGAGAACCACCACGGCCACCATGAACAGGCGCGTGGCACGGGCGTGGCGGAGCAGACGCGGGTCGATCGGTTTCACGTGAAACACCCCATGCGGCTCGGCTCGGTCGGAACACTCACTGCGTCAGTGCGCATCGGCGATGTGCTGGGTGCCGATCCGCTTGCGGAACACCCAGTACGTCCACCCCTGGTAGAGCAGCACGACGGGCGTGGCGATCCCGGCGCACCAGGTCATGATCTTCAGCGTGTACGGGCTGGACGAGGCGTTGGTGACCGTGAGGCTCCAGGCGTCGTTCAGCGAGGAGGGCATGACGTTCGGGAAGAGCGTCAGGAACAACATGGCGACCGCTGCCGCGATGGCCACGCCGGAGAGCGCGAAGGACCAGCCCTCACGACCCGCCCCGATCATCACGATCGCTCCGAGAAGCGCTACGGCGGCGACGACCATCGCGACGAGGCTCCGTCCGTTCCCGTTGTCGAGCTGGGTCCAGATGAGGAAGGCGAGCGCGAGGACCGCCGTGACGGCACCCAGCTTCAGGGCCAGGGCGCGGGCCCGGGCCCGGATGTCACCGGCCGTCTTCAGCCCGGCGAACACCGCGCCGTGGAAGGTGAAGAGGGTGAGGGTGACCAGGCCGCCGAGGAGCGCGTAGGGGTTGAGCAGGTCCAGGACGCTGCCCGTGTACTCCATGTGCGCGTCGATCTTCACGCCCCGCACGATGTTGCCGAAGGCCACGCCCCACAGCACGGCGGGGATCAGCGAGGTCCAGAAGATCGCGTGCTCCCAGTTGGTCTGCCACTTCTCCTCCGGCCGCTTCGCCCGGTACTCGAAGGCGACGCCGCGCACGATGAGGCAGAGCAGGATGACCAGGAGCGGCAGGTAGAACCCGGAGAACAGCGTGGCGTACCACTCGGGGAACGCGGCGAAGGTCGCTCCGCCGGCGCTGAGCAGCCAGACCTCGTTGCCGTCCCAGACCGGGCCGATCGTGTTGATCAGTACCCGTCGTTCCTTGCGGTCCCGGGCCAGCAGCTTGGTGAGGACGCCGATCCCGAAGTCGAACCCCTCCAGGAAGAAGTAGCCGGTCCACAGGATGGCGATGAGCACGAACCAGACGTCGTGGAGTTCCATTTCTCGGCTCCCGCTCTCAGTAGGAGAAGGCCATGGGCCGGTCGGCGTCTTCGTGATCGCCGCCGATCCGAGTGGGCGGGTTGAGGTCGTCGTCCGTGAGCTCCGGGGGCCCGGCCTTGATGTACTTCAGGAGGAGCCGGACTTCGATCACGGCGAGCACCGCGTACAGCACGGTGAAGACGATCAGCGAGGTGAGCACCTCACCCTGCGAGACGCCGGGGGAGACCGCGTCGCGGGTCTGGAGTACGCCGTAGACGACCCAGGGCTGACGGCCCATTTCGGTGAAGATCCAGCCCCAGGAGTTGGCGATCAGCGGGAAGAGCAGGGTCCACAGGGCGACGATCCAGTAGCACCGGGCGAGGCGTGGACTGAGGGCCTTGTTCTTGAAGAGGACCAGGTTCGGCACCTCGTCCTCGCCCGTGCGCATCGCCTCCGGCAGCATGAACTTCTTCCGGGTGAGCCACAGCCCGAGGATGCCGAGGCCGAAGGAAGCCATGCCGAAGCCGATCATCCACCGGAAGCTCCAGAAGGCGACTGGGATGTTGGGCCGGTAGTCACCGGGGCCGAAGCGCTCCCGCTCCGCCTTGTTGATGTCGTTGATGCCGGGCACGTACGAGTGGAAGTCGTCGTCGGCGAGGAAGGACAGCACCCCGGGGACGGAGATCTCCACCGAGTTGTGGCCCTTGCTGACGTCCCCGTAGGCGAAGATCGAGAAGGGCGCGGAGTTCTGTCCGTCCCACAGCGCCTCGGCCGCCGCCATCTTCATCGGCTGCTGCTTGAACATCACCTTGCCGAGCTGGTCGCCGCTGACTGCGGTCAGCAGGCCGGAGATCACCACGGTGATCAGTCCCAGGCGCAGCGAGGTCCGCATCACCGGGATGTGCTTCTTGCGGGCCAGGTGGAAGGCCGCGATCCCGACCATGAACGCTCCGCCGACCAGAAAGGCGGCGGTGATGGTGTGGAAGAACTGGGTGAGCGCGGTGTTCTGCGTGAGCACGTGCCAGAAGTCGGTGAGCTCGGCGCGTCCGCGTTCCTTGTTGATGCGGTAGCCGACCGGGTGCTGCATCCAGGAGTTGGCCGCCAGGATGAAGTAGGCGGACAGGATGGTGCCGAGGGACACCATCCAGATGCAGGCGAGGTGGATCTTCTTCGGCAGCTTGTCCCAGCCGAAGATCCACAGACCGATGAAGGTGGACTCGAAGAAGAACGCGATCAGGGCCTCGAAGGCGAGCGGGGCCCCGAAGATGTCACCGACGAACCGCGAGTAGTCGGACCAGTTCATCCCGAACTGGAACTCCTGGACGATGCCGGTGACGACACCCATAGCGATGTTGATCAGGAAGAGCTTCCCCCAGAACTTGGTGGCCCTGAGGTACTTCTCGTTGTTCGTCCGCACCCAGGCGGTCTGCAGGCCGGCGGTGAGCGCCGCGAGAGAGATCGTCAGAGGAACGAAGAGGAAGTGGTAGACGGTCGTCGTACCGAACTGCCATCGCGCCAGGGTCTCCGGCGCCAGAGCTAGCTCCACGTCGTCTTCTCCTTACGTCACCGCCGTCACGTCGGCGATTTGTCCGTGAAATCCAACGGATCACGGGAGGAAGCAGGACACGCTTGTGAACGCGTTCACATTCACAAGCAATTATGGCGCACGCGTTTTCGAGGCGTTCGCCGGGGGTCCCCCTCGCCCGCCGCTCCGGGCGCCGGGCATACGAAAGGGCCCCGCACCTCTTACGAGATACGGGGCCCGGTTGCCGGGAAGCGCCGGTCACAGCTCCCTGCGGAACGACTCCGTCACCTTCAGGAACAGGTCGTTCGCCTCGTTCTCACCGATGGTGACGCGCACGCCCTCACCCGCGAACGGGCGGACCACCACGCCGGCCTTCTCACAGGCCGCCGCGAAGTCCAGGGTGCGGTCGCCCAGGCGCAGCCAGACGAAGTTCGCCTGGGACTCGGGCACGGTCCAGCCCTGCCGCACCAGCGCCCCATGGACCCGGTCCCGCTCGCACACCAGCGACCCGACCCGGCCGAGCAGCTCGTCCTCGGCGCGCAGCGAGGCCACCGCCGCGTCCTGGGCGAGCTGGCTGACGCCGAACGGAACCGCCGTCTTCCGCAGCGCCGCCGCCACCGGCTCATGGGCCACCGCGAAGCCGACCCGCAGCCCCGCCAGGCCGTACGCCTTGGAGAACGTCCGCAGCACCGCCACGTTGGGGCGGTCCCGGTAGATCTCGATGCCGTCCGGAACCTCGACGTCGCGGATGAACTCCTTGTACGCCTCGTCCAGCACCACGAGCACGTCGCCCGGCACCCGGTCGAGGAACCGTTCCAGCTCGGCCCTGCGCACGACGGTGCCGGTCGGGTTGTTCGGGTTGCAGACGAAGATCAGCCGCGTCCGGTCCGTGATCGCGTCCGCCATCGCGTCCAGGTCGTGCACCTCGCCGTCGGTCAGCGGCACCTTCACCGAGGTCGCGCCGCTGACCTGCGTGATGATCGGGTACGCCTCGAAGGAGCGCCAGGCGTAGATGACCTCGTCACCCGGGCCCGAGGTGGCCTGGAGCAGCTGCTGGGCCACGCCGACCGAACCGGTCCCGGTGGCCAGGTGCGACACGGGTACACCGAAGCGGTCGGACAACTCGTTCATCAGACCCGTGCAGGCCATGTCCGGGTAGCGGTTGAAGTGCGCCGCCGAGGCCGTCGCGGCCTCCATCACTCCCGGCAGCGGGGGATACGGGTTCTCGTTGGAGGAGAGCTTGAACGCGGCCGGTCCGTCCGCCGATGCCGGTTTGCCCGGCACATAGGCGGGAACGCCGTCCAGCTCGGCACGCAGCTTGGGGCTCGTCTCGCTCACCGCAGGTCCTCCTCGACCATCCGTACACAGCAATACTGCTCACCTTATGAGGATTGGGCGCCGCTGCGAACGGGTGGACAGCGGATTCGTCCGGTGGACCCCGGAATGAGGGGGAGCGCGCCCCGCCATGGCGCGCGCCGGTGGCGCACTCCGTGGCGCGCGTCCCTCGAAGAGGTGAGTTGAGACCTCTTCGAGACCTCACTCCCCCGGCAGGCCCGTCCCGTCAGATGCGTGACACATGACGGCGGGCCCCACCAACCTCCTTGGTAAGCAAGGGTTTTGGCGCCAAATGACCTTGCAGAAACGTGCCTGTCAATGGGTGCATATGCGACCGGGCCAACTGCCCGTCCGAGCCCTACTATCGGCTCGCCATGACAGCAGCAGGGAAGCACCAGGTGAGCCGGACGGAGACCCCCCGGCGCGGCGGCAGGCAGGGACGTGCCGGTATCCGGGATGTCGCCGCGGCCGCCGGCGTCTCCATCACGACCGTCTCCGACGCGCTCAACGGCAAGGGCAGGCTTCCGGACGCCACCCGCCGCCATGTCCGCGAGGTCGCAGAGCGCCTGGGCTATCGCCCTTCGGCGGCGGCCCGCACGCTCCGTACCGGCAAGTCCGGCCTCATCGGCCTGACCGTGACGACGTACGGGGATGAACCTTTCACCTTCACCGAGTTCGCGTACTTCGCGGAGATGGCGAGAGCGGCCACCTCGGCGGCGCTCGCCCGCGGCTACGCCCTGGTCATCCTCCCGGCCACCTCGCGCCACGACGTGTGGTCGAACGTGGCCCTCGACGGCACCGTCGTCATCGACCCCTCCGACCAGGACCCGGTCGTCACCGAGCTGGTCCGCCAGGGTCTGCCCGTGGTCTCCGACGGCCGCCCCGCGGGGTCGCTGCCGGTCACCGCCTGGGTGGACAACGACCACCGGGCCGCCGTCCTCGACCTCCTCGACCATCTCGCCGCCGCCGGGGCCCGCCGTATCGGACTGCTCACCGGCACCACCACCGACACGTACACCCGGCTCTCCACCACCGCCTACCTGCACTGGTGCGAGCGCGTGGGGCAGGACCCCGTCTACGAGTCCTACCCGGCCCACGACCCCTGCGCGGGAGCGGTGGCCGCCGACCGGCTGCTGGCCCGCCCCGACCGCCCCGACGCCGTCTACGGGCTCTTCGACCCCAACGGCACGGACCTGCTGGCGGCCGCCCGGCGCTACGGCCTGCGCGTCCCCGAGGACCTGCTGCTGGTCTGCTGCAGCGAGTCCACGGTCTACGCGACGACCGAGCCGCCCATCACGACACTCTCGCTGAAGCCGCGGCGCATCGGCACGGCGGTCGTCCAGCTGCTCATCGACGCGATCGAGGGCGTCGACCAGGACGGCCCGGTGGAGCGGGTGATACCGACGGAACTCATCGTCCGGACGTCCTCGCAACGCCGCCCGCCCCGCACCACGGTCAGTGCGCCGCGTTCCCCGGCAGGGGATTGATCAGCCCAATTGGGACCAATCGACCGACGAACCTGGCATGCGGAAGGATTCACCACCCCTGGTGCGTCCCAGAGCACGATCCGCATTCCTATGATGGGCGCACGACACCGCGGACCAACCCGACCAGCAGGGCCCGTCAGGTGTACGGCGGCGCGACGGTGGTGTGGAGGGGTCGATGACACAGGGGGCCGGTCAGGAACCCGTGGTGCGGACGGCGACGTTGCGCGACTTCCGCGTACCGCCCTATGCGCAGTCCCCTGCGCCGCCGGCCTCACCGCACCCGGGAAGCCAGTTCCCGGAGGGCGACGCGCCGGAGGGGTACACGCCGACGGCGCGCGACCTTCCCGTCATCAGTGCCGACAAACCCGCCCAGGTGCAGCCCGTGCCCGAGCCGCGTCCCGCCGCTGCACCGGGTCTCGGCCCGCTGTACGTGGTCGGTGACGTCCACGGGTATCTGGACGAGCTGCTCGCAGCGCTCGGCGAGCAGGGCCTGATCGATACCGACGGACGCTGGGCCGCCGGCAACGCGCGCCTCTGGTTCCTCGGCGACTTCACCGACCGGGGCCCCGACGGCATCGGCGTCATCGACCTCGTCATGCGGCTCTCCGCCGAGGCCGCGGCCGCCGGCGGCTATTGCAAGGCCCTGATGGGCAACCACGAGCTGCTGCTGATCGGCGCCAAGCGGTTCGCCGACACCCCGGTGAACTCCGGCGCGGGCACCGCCACCTTCCAGGCCGCCTGGCTGCTCAACGGCGGCCAGAAGGCGGACATGGAACGCCTCCAGGACGTCCACCTCCAGTGGATGTCCCGGCTCGACGCGGTCGTCGAGGAGGACGGGCACCTCCTGATGCACTCGGACACGACGGCGTACCTCGACTACGGATCCACCATCGAGGACGTCAACGACACCGTGCACGCCATCCTGACGCGCAACGACGCCGACGAATGCTGGGACCTGTTCCGCAAGCTCACCAAGCGGTTCGCCTTCCGGGACGAGCAGGGCGCCGAGGCCGTCCAGGAGCTGATGGCGGCGTACGGCGGCCGGCGCGTCGTCCATGGTCACAGCCCGATTCCGTACCTGACCGGCGAGGTCGGCTCCGAGGACAGCGAGGACGGTGCGGGCCCTCAGGTCGACGGCCCCCATGTGTACGCGGACGGGCTCGCCATCGCCATGGACGGCGGAGTGACCATGGCCGGAAAGCTACTGGTCGTCCAACTGCCGCTGCATGACTGACGGGCGGTGGGGAAGACGCGTCCCGACCTGACCACGCCGAGCGCGGGGCCTATTTCCGGAAACCCTCTGTCACCCCGTGCTGTGCGCGCTCTACCATCGGCGTATCAGTAGCAGGCTCTCCTCCGTTTCCGCCCAACTGCCCGGCCAGAGCGGGCACACAGGCCCGACGGAGCATCGGGGGATGCACATGAACAGCGCTCCGCACCTGCTGACCGAGGACCGGCCCGAGTACGAACGGCTCCTCGACGACGCACTGCGTCACGCTCATGAACGACCGGAACTGGCCGCCGTCGGCGAACGCCTCAACGCCGCGCAGCTGCGCACCATGGCGCTGGCTGCCGTCGCCCTGATCACCGCCGCGGCCGCCACCGAGTACGAGCAGTACGTGAAGGCACGTGACGAACTGCGCGCAACCGGCCGTGACGCGGACCCCGGCACCGCACCGGACGGTCTCGGTCAGTCGGGCGCCGGCATAGGAGCGGTCGTCACCGTTCTGGCGCCGATGCTGGCGGGTACGGCGGCGGCCATCTTCCTGCTGATCGGCTACCTCCTGAAGATGCTGGAGCCACCACCGGCGTTCGCCACGACCATGGTCGGAGCCGGCTGGTTCTTCGCCGCCGCCACCGCCGCCGCGATCCTCGTCGCGGCCGTCGGGCTGCTCATAACCGCCCTGCGCAACGGCTCTACGTCCCTGGCGGCCCGAGAAGCCGGCGAGGACCTGCCCGACGATGTGGCCCTGGCCAGGGAGACCTGGCGGCAGGCACTGCTGGAGCGGGGCATCGTGCCCTTCCTGCGCGACGCACTCACCGAGCCCGCCATCGGCCCCGTGGTCCCCGCCCCGCACCGCCCGGCGGGCCGCCTCCCGAAGATCGGCTACAGCAGACCCGACTTCGCGGGCCCGGACGAGGGCCCGGCCGCCGCGCCCCGCCCCACGTACAGCAGTCCGGACTTCACGAGCCCCGACTTCGGCGGCCCCGAACACGAACTGGACTGAGCGGGGCGGGGGAGGCGTCCGGACGCGGCCCGGTGAAAGGCCGCGTCCGTGTGCTCATCGCGCTGCCACCAGGTCAGTCGGCCAGCGGCAGGTAGACCCGGTTACCGCTCGCCGCGAACTCGCGCGACTTCTGGAGCATCCCTTCCGCGACCTCCTCGGCCGTCGCGTCCGCGCCCGACGCGCCGCCGAACTGCTCGCTGATGCTGTGGCTGATCTTCATCGAGCAGAACTTCGGACCGCACATCGAGCAGAAGTGCGCCGTCTTGGCGGGCTCGGCGGGCAGCGTCTCGTCGTGGAACTCCCGCGCCGTGTCCGGGTCGAGCGCCAGGTTGAACTGGTCCTCCCAGCGGAACTCGAACCGGGCGTCCGACAGCGCGTCGTCCCACTCCTGCGCCCCCGGGTGCCCCTTAGCGAGGTCGGCGGCATGAGCCGCGATCTTGTACGTGATGACCCCGGTCTTCACGTCGTCCCGGTTCGGCAGCCCGAGGTGCTCCTTGGGCGTCACGTAACAGAGCATCGCCGTCCCCCACCAGGCGATCATCGCCGCGCCGATGCCCGAGGTGATGTGGTCGTACGCCGGCGCGATGTCGGTGGTCAGCGGACCGAGCGTGTAGAACGGCGCCTCCTCGCAGATCTCCTGCTGGAGGTCGATGTTCTCCTTGATCTTGTGCATCGGGACATGACCCGGGCCCTCGATCATGGTCTGCACACCGAACCTCTTGGCGACCGTGTTCAGCTCGCCGAGCGTGCGCAGTTCGGCGAACTGGGCCTCGTCGTTGGCGTCCGCGATCGACCCTGGGCGCAGGCCGTCGCCCAGTGAGTACGTCACGTCGTAGGCGGCGAGGATCTCGCAGAGCTCCTCGAAGTGCTCGTACAGGAACGACTCCTTGTGGTGCGCCAGGCACCAGGCCGCCATGATCGAGCCACCGCGGGAGACGATGCCGGTCTTGCGGCGGGCGGTGAGCGGCACGTACGGCAGGCGCACGCCGGCGTGCACCGTCATGTAGTCCACGCCCTGCTCGGCCTGCTCGATGACGGTGTCCTTGTAGATCTCCCAGGTCAGCTCCTCCGCCCTGCCGTCCACCTTTTCGAGGGCCTGGTAGAGGGGGACTGTTCCGATCGGTACGGGTGAATTGCGAAGAACCCACTCACGGGTGGTGTGGATATTGCGGCCGGTGGAAAGGTCCATGACCGTGTCCGCACCCCACCGGGTCGCCCACGTCATCTTGTCCACCTCCTCCTCGATGGAGGACGTCACCGCGGAGTTGCCGATGTTGGCATTCACCTTCACCAGGAACCGCTTCCCGATGATCATCGGCTCGGTCTCCGGGTGGTTGACGTTGGCGGGCAGCACCGCGCGGCCCGCGGCGATCTCCTCGCGCACCACCTCGGCCGCCACGTTCTCCCGGACCGCGACGTACTCCATCTCCGGGGTGATCTCGCCCCTGCGGGCGAACGCGAGCTGGGTGACGGGCTGCCCGTCGCGGCTGCGCCGCGGCCGGCGCGGGCGGCCGGGGAAGACCGCGTCCAGGTTGCGCAGCCCACCCCGCGGCGAGGTGTGCTTCAGCCCGTCGTCCTCGGGACGGGCGGGGAGGCCCGCGTACTCCTCGGTGTCGCTGCGGGCGATGATCCAGTTCTCCCGCAGGGGCGCGAGCCCGCGGCGGACGTCGGTCGCGATGGCGGGATCGGTGTACGGCCCCGACGTGTCGTACAGCGTCACGTCCTTGCCGTTGGTGAGGTGCACCTGACGGACCGGCACCCGGATGTCCGGGCGCGACCCCTGGACGTATCCCTTGTGCCAGCCGATGGACTTCCCGGCCTCGTCGCCCTGATTGGAGGCAGGCGTGCGTGTGTCCGATGTGGTCATGAGACCTACTCCCTACGCCGGCATTACCCGGTAACAGGTTCGGCGGTCGGCGCAGCGGCTCTCCCGTACGGACGTACGGCGGTCAGCGCCCTCTCAGCCCGGTGCTCCGAGCTCCCGCGTGTGCAAAGGTGCCACCACGCTAGCCTCCGGACGGGTGAGCTGAACAGAGGGCCCCTTCCTTCTTGCGATGATCGGCCGGTGACGCCCCCTCATCGCGACCCAGAACCGCAGGGCCAGCAGCACGCCCACGCGCACAGCCATGGCCCGGCCGCGCCTGTATCCACCCATCTGCGCAAGGTGATCGCCGCGGTGCTGATCCCCTTCGCGGCCGCCGTGATCGTCGGTCTCGTCGTGCTCTGGCCGGGTGGTGCGCCGGCACACGAACGGACCGGTGTCGGCTTCGACCGGCAGACCCAGCAGGGAAAGGTGGTGAGTGTCGTCGGGGTGGACTGCAAGGACGTGAACGCCGCCCAGCTGCCCGTCGACGGCGCGACCGACCCGCCCGACGGGGAGCCGAAGGCCGGCGAGGGGCACTGCAAGAAGGCCACCGTCGAGGTGACCAGCGGACCCGATGAGGGACGCCGGTTCGTCGAGGTGGTCCAGCCGGACGCCCCCCGGCAACTGCGGGAGGGTCAAGGGGTGGTGGTGGCGTATGCCCCGGACGCGCCCCATGACCTCCAGTACTCCGTGACGGACGTGAACCGGAAGTTCCCCCTGATGCTGCTGGCCGGGATCTTCGCCCTCGCGGTGGTGCTGGTGGGCAGAATGCGCGGGGTCATGGCCCTGGTGGCGCTCGCGCTGTCGTTCGCGATCCTGACCCTGTTCATCCTTCCGGCCATCCTCCAGGGCTCGAACCCGCTGGTGGTGGCGGTCGTCGGGGCGGGCGCGATCATGCTGATCGCGCTCTACATCTGCCACGGACCGACCGCCCGCACCTCCGTCGCCGTCATCGGCACCCTGATCTCCCTGCTCCTGATCGGGCTGCTCGGATCACTTTTCATCGGCTGGGCGAGCCTGAGCGGGAACACCGACGACAACACGGGTCTGATCCACGGCCTGTATCCGCACATCGACATGAGCGGCCTGCTGCTGGCCGGCGTCATCATCGGCTCCCTCGGGGTGCTCGACGACGTCACCGTCACCCAGACCTCGGCGGTCTGGGAACTGCGCCAGGCGAACCCCACCATGACGGCGAAGCAGCTCTACCGGGCAGGGATCAGAATCGGACGCGATCACATCGCCTCGGTGGTCAACACCCTGGTGCTCGCCTATGCGGGTGCCGCGCTGCCCCTCCTGCTGCTGTTCACGGTCGCGCAGAGCAGCGTCGGCACGGTCGCCAACAGCGAGCTGGTGGCGGAGGAGATCGTGCGCACCCTCGTCGGCTCGATCGGACTGGTCGCCTCCGTTCCGGTGACGACCGCGCTCGCTGCGGTGGTCGTCTCCGCGGACCGCACGGGGCTCGGCTCGGAAGCCGGGCCTTCGGCACCCGTGCGGAGCGGCCGGGGCCGGCGACGGCGGGCGAAGTCCTGACCGGAACACGGAGCGTGATTCACCCGATCGGCAGGTGTCTTGTTCGAGTGGCATGGAGGGTCCGAAAACGCCGGGCCCGTTCAGCCGGCGTTCTGCTCTTCGGCCAGAATGCGCCCCAGCTCCTCCTCCAAGTCACCGTCGAAGTCACCCAGCGTGCACTCCTGCCCGAGCGGCACCAGCTTGTCCGTACGGTCGAGGAAGGCGACAAGAGGTGCCGTGCCCGCGCGGAAGAGCGCACGGTCAGCACCTACCTGCAGCCGGATGTGGACATCGGACAGGCCCTCGGGCTCGGTGGGCGCGATGTGGACATCGCCGTCACCACTGGGGCTGTTGAGGCCGTCGAGCAGCAGCTCGCGGCCGAAGGCCCAGGTGACGGGGGCGTCGCCGGGCAGATGGAAAGTCATCCGGATCGCGTACGGATCGCACACTTCGTACCGGAGCTCCACCGGGATACGGAATGAGAGCTCCTCGGAGACGAGGAAGCTCATCATGACCTCAGCTTGAACCGACTCGCGCATCGTTCAACCCCGCAGTAGATGAATCTGGCCAGGAATGATCCCCCATGGCCCTATTGACGCCATCGTGGTGCACGCGATAGCAGATCACAAGGAGTGATTTTTCAGATACTGATAGAGAACACGAACGAGCGCAAGAGGCTGGCCACTTCACCGCGTAGCCGTTCGACTGCGGGGAGCAACCGTTCTTCCTCATCGAGGGGTACGGAAATGGCCATCGCGGCGGCGGTGAATCCGGCCACGATCGGGATGGCCGCACAGACCGTCCCGAGGGCGTACTCCTGCCGCTCGATGACCGGTTCCGTACGCTCCAGCGACCGCAGCCGCGCGAGGAACGCCGAACGGTCGCGCACGGAGTACCGGGTCAGCGGGCGGACCGGGTACCGGTCCAAGTGGTCCTCGCGGGCCTTCTCGTCGAGCCGGCTCAGCAGACACTGACCGATCGCATGCGCATGGCCGGTCTCGCGGAAGGCCGCCCACTCGTCCACCGCCGGCTGCTCGGGGGTGTCGGCCACGGCGAGGAGTTCGATCTCGCCCTCGCGGTAGATCGCGCAGTACACCGGGGCACCGACCAGGTCCCGCCAGCGGTCCAGCGACTGGGTGATGGTGCCGCGGCGGTTCTTCAGGGCGCCGTCACCCATCAGCCGTTCGGCGGCCGCGCCGAAGAGGAAGACGCCGTTCTCCCGGCGCAGATATCCCTCGTGGGTCAGGGTCCGCAGCAGGTGGTAGGCGGTGGGAAGGGGCAGTCCCGCTTCCCTGGCCAGCTGTTTGGCCGGAGCCCCGTCGCGATGGGTGCCCACAGCCTCCAGCAGCCTCAGCGCCCGCTGCACCGACCCGATGAGCGTCGGAACAGGCGTACTCGATGCCGCGGTCAACGGTCACCCCCAGGCGTGGTGACGGGCGGTCAGCCCGCCCGTGGGGGCCTCCCCCACAGGTCCGCCGCGGACCTGGAGGTCCGGAGGCCGGATCCCGTACAAACCACTGGTCAGGGTGGTGACTTACGGCGCTTTTCCCAGGCGGCGGCAGCGGACTGTCACTGTATCGGCAGCCCTGTGACCGGGTGCCGATTCACGTTTCCCTTAGCTCAGCTGGGCTAATGCCCCGTCGGGCGTACGGTCACCAGCCGCTGCCGGAGGACGACGACAGGAACTTCCGTACGACGAAGACGAGCCCGCCGACCAGGATCACGAAGATCAGGATCTTGAAGAGCAGACCGACCACGAACGCGACCAGGCTGGCGATCAGCCCGCCGAACACGACGATCGCGATTACGGGCACCGCGATCCACTTCACCCACCAGGGCATACCAGCGAATATCTCCCGCACGGCCATCGTCCTACCTCGTCTCTGTGAGTTCCTGCCTCGATGCTAGAGGCGAAGAGGCGGTCGCCGGGCCCCGGGAATCCCTTGTCCTCCCCTGAACGATCCCCTAGGGAACCCGGGGAGACTCCGGGGCCGGGCTCATCCCTCGGGCGGGGAGAAGACCACCATCACCCGCAGATCCTCGGTGATGTGGTGGAACTTGTGGGCCGTGCCGGCCGGTACATACACGACACTGCCTCTTCCCACCTGTGTCGTTTCCATACCGACGGTGATCGACGCACGCCCGCTGACCACGAGGTAGACCTCGTCCTGGCCGTGCGGCTTCTGCGGGTCGAGCTCTCCGGCGTCCAGGGCGTACAGGCCGACCGACATGTTCCGCTCGCGGAGAAACTGCAGGTACGCACCGTCGTTGGCGGCCCGTTCCGCCTCCAGTTCGTCCAGCCTGAATGCCTTCATGGCCCGTCCGTCCCTTGCCTCTGCCCAGCCGGTGTGCGCCACCGATCATGTCTGCCACGATCAGACACATGAAGAATTTCGTAGTCAAGACGATCGCCAACGCGGGTGCGCTGGCCGTGGCCATCTGGCTGGTCCAGGACATCACGCTGACCGGTGGCAGCACCGGCCGCAAGGCCCTGACGCTGATCCTCGTAGCGCTGGTGTTCGGCCTGGTCAACGTCGTGGTCAAGCCCATCGTGAAGCTGCTCACCCTGCCCCTCTTCATTCTCACCCTGGGCCTGATCACCCTCGTGGTGAACGCCCTGATGCTGCTGCTCACCTCCTGGCTGGCCGATGTACTGGACCTGAGCTTCCACGTCGACGGCTTCTGGACCGCCGTACTCGGCGGCCTGATCGTCTCGATCGTCTCCTGGGCGCTGAACGTCGTCCTCCCGGACGAGGACTGATCCGCCCGGCGGGCAGCGGCCCGCGTCCACCTGACACAGTGCGACCAGGACCGGCGACCGGCCGGGGAGAGAAGCGAGGACGAAGCATGAGCAGCAAGGGCGACGGAACCCGGGCGGTACGCGCGGGACTGCCGGAACCGCAGCAGTACGAGCCCACCCTCCCCGGCCCGGTCTTCGCCGCGCACTACCACCTGTCCGGCGAGCCGGCCGGCCCCTACACCTACGGACGGGACTCCAACCCGACCTGGACGCACTTGGAGCGGGCCATCGGGGAGCTCGAAGCGCCGGACGAAGACGTCGAGACCACTGTCTTCGCCTCCGGAATGGCGGCGATCTCGGCCGTTCTGCTCTCCCAGGCACGCAGCGGCGACGCAGTCGTGCTCCCCGACGACGGCTACCAGGCACTGCCCCTGCTGCAGGCCCAGCTGGAGGCGTACGGAGTCGAGGTGCGGACCGCGCCGACCGGCGGAGACGCGCAGCTGGCCGTTCTGGAGGGCGCGAAGCTCCTGTGGCTCGAAACACCCTCCAACCCGGGCCTCGACGTCTGCGACGTACGGCGGCTCGTCGAGGCCGCACACGCCGGCGGCACGCTGGTCGCCGTCGACAACACCCTCGCCACCCCGCTCGGCCAGCGGCCGCTGGAGCTGGGTGCCGACTTCTCCGTGGCCAGTGACACCAAGGGCATGACGGGCCACGGCGACATCCTGCTCGGCCACGTGACCTGCCGCGATCCGGAGCTGGCGGCCGGGGTGCGCCGCTGGCGCAAGGTCGTCGGCGCGATCCCCGGCCCGATGGAGGCATGGCTCGCGCACCGGTCGCTGGCCACGCTGGAACTGCGGAACGAGCGGCAGTGCGCCAACGCCCTCGCCCTCGCCGAGGCGCTCGCCAAGCACCAGGCCGTGTCCGGTCTGCGCTACCCCGGCCTGCCCACCGACCCGTCGTACGCGAACGCGGTACGACAGATGCGGCGCTTCGGCTCCGTGGTGTCCTTCGTGCTGGCCGACCGGGAGACCGCTGAGCGCTTCCTGTCGGCGCTGCATCTGGTCGAGGACGCCACCAGCTTCGGCGGCGTACGCTCCACCGCCGAGCGGCGGGGGCGCTGGGGCGGCGACGCCGTACCGGAAGGGTTCATCCGCTTCTCCGTCGGCGCCGAGGACGCCGCCGACCTGGTAGCCGATGTCGAGCAGGCGCTGGCCACCGCCACCGGCGAGAGCTGATCCCGCTTCCGCCCTCCGTGACGGGGTACGGACAGCCCGAGCCTCCCCCCTCGTGGCTCGGGCCGCCCCGGTCCTTCGCGTTCTCCTCGCGAAGAACCGCCTCGACAAGGCTAGTTGACTCTGCGTCAGTGTCCAATCACAGTAACGACAGCGACCTATCGACATATTTATAGTTGTCGGGTCCGATCGGACACGCCGCTGCGTGAGGGCAGGAGGGACGGGACGTGGATCTGTCCCTGCTGCGTACATTCGTCACCGTCCACCGAGCCGGCTCCTTCACCCGCGCCGCCGCACTCCTCGGCCTCTCGCAGCCCGCCGTGACCTCGCAGATCCGCACCCTGGAACGGCAGCTGGGCCGTCCGCTGTTCCTTCGCCGAGCCCGCGGGGTGACCCCGACGACGATCGGCGACGAACTCGCGCACCGGGCCGCCCCCCATCTGGACGCGCTCGTCGAGATCACAGAGACCGATCTCGACGAGGAGTCGGGCGTACGGACCCTGCATCTGGCGGGGCCCCCGGAATTCCTCTCGATACGGGTGCTGCCCGCGCTCACCCCGTTGATCGCCCAGGGTCTCGCGCTGCGCGGCTCGTTCTCCGCCGATACGGACGAGACCCTGGACGGCCTCGCGGCCGGGCACCACGACCTGGCCGTCGTGACGGCCCGGCCGCGCGGGGAACTGCTCACCGCCACCCCGCTCTGCGACGAGGAGCACGTCCTCGTCGCCGCTCCCCGCTGGGCCGGCCGCCTGGGGCCGGGGACGCTGCGGCACAACGGGCCCGTGGTCCTGGAGCAGCTTCCCGTGGTCGAGGTGCACGAGAGCCTGCCCCTCGTCTCCCGGTACTGGGCCGCCGTCTTCGACAGCTCGCCCGCGGCCGCCGGTGCCGTCATCGCCCCCGACCTCCGGGCGGTGCTCAAGTGCGCCGCCGCCGGTGCCGGGCTCGCCGTGCTGCCGCGCTATCTGTGCGAGGACGCTCTGGAACGCGGCGAGGTGGTGGCCCTCCTCGACCCTCCGGTCCCACCCCTGCGCACGTACTTCCTGGCCGCGCGGACCGGCACCCTCTCCCTGCCCCATCTCACCCGGGCCCACGAGTGGCTGCTGCGGGCCGCGGCCGACTGGTGACCCCAGGGGCGCCCGTCGGAGCCCCGGTGTTTCAGAAGGGCTCGCGCGGGCCACGCTTCTGCCATGACCGAACGTCCTGTGGTCAAACGCACCGCACGCGCCATCCTGCTCGACGGCGACGACCTCATCCTCATCAAGCGCACCAAGCCCGGAGTGGACCCGTACTGGGTCACGCCCGGTGGCGGAGTGGAGCCCGAGGACGCCACCGTCGTCGACGCCCTGCACCGCGAGGTGGACGAGGAGCTCGGTGCGAAGATCACCGATGTGGTGCCCTGCTTCGTCGACACCGTGGAACACATCGAGGAGGGCGGGGTGAAGGGCGTCAAGGTGCAGCACTTCTTCGTCTGCCGCCTCGACTCCATGGACCTGTCCCTGCGCCACGGCCCGGAGATGGAAGCCCCCTGCGGGGACTACGACATCGTGCGGGTGCCGTTCAGCCGGGTCGGTATCGCCGCGGTGCATCTCGTACCACTGTCACTGCGGCACTATCTGGACGGCAACATCGAGGGGGTCCGGGCCCTGCACGCCGCCGACCTGGGCTGATGGACGACCGGTTGAGGGGGAAACGGCTCATGCCGACCGCGCCGTGTTTCACGTGAAACCGTTCGTTCACCTCGCCCGCGCACAATTTTCGGCTGCGGGTCTCGGCCAGATCCGGTAAAGCGGTGGACGGCGATCATCGCGTCGGACAGCCTGGCCCGTATGCCCAGCTCATTGCCCCGCCCGCTGTCCGATCTCCCCATCCGGCGCCTCACCCGGGACGACTTGATCGCCTGTGCCGACCTCAGCGAAGACCGCGGCTGGCCGCGCGACGAGGAGCGCTGGGCCCTGCTGCTCGCCGCCGGGACTGGCTACGGCATCGACGACCCCGACAGCAAGGGCCTGATGGCGAGTTGCGTGGTGGTCTCGTACGGGCCGGGGATGGCCGCCGTCGGGATGCTGCTGGTCGCTGGACGCCATGCTCGGCGCGGGATCGGCCGGTACGTGATGCAGCGGGTGATCGAGGCTGCCGGGGGCACCCCGCTCAGCCTCCACGCGACGTCGGCGGGCCGCCCGCTCTACGAGGAACTCGGGTTCATCCCGTTGGGCCGTGCCGTACGCCTGGGCGGGGTCTTCCAACCTGAGGCGGACACCGGATCGCGGCCTCCCGGCGGCTCTGTGGTCGTCCGGTCTGCTTCCGCGCAGGATCTGCGAGCCCTGGTGCAACTGGACTCCGTCGTCTTCGGCCTCGACCGCACCCATCTGCTGACCCGGCTCCCGACGTTCGCCGATCACATGCGGGTCGCCGAGCAGGACGGGGAGCTGATCGGGTACGCCGTGCTCTCGCCGAGCGCCGAGAACCATGCGGTCGGCCCGCTGATCGCCAGGGACACCACCGTGGCGAAGCAGCTCCTGGCCTCGCTGGCGGAGGCGACGGACCGGCCGTTGCGCGTGGACGTCGACGCCCGCCACGAAGAGCTGCTCGACTGGCTCGAAGCGTGCGGGCTGCGGCCCGCCATGGGGACCACGCTGATGACTCTCGGCGGGCGGCAGCACGGGGACTGGTCCCGGTACTTCGCCCCCTTGAGCCTGGCGACGGGCTGAGCACCCGGCCCTCGCTCCGGGTCACACGTACTGCGACCCGGAGGACGCCGGGGCTGTGGCTCGGAGCCCGCCGGGGCTGTGGCTCAGCTCCGGCTCACCGGAACCGCCACCGGTTCGGGGGCGTGGGTGGCGGCGAGGCGGCCCGGGGTGACCGTCCGGCGCTCCAGCGCGCTGGATACAAGGGCGAGTACCAGCGCCGATGCGGCGAGCGCCGCCCCGACCCAGTTGGGGGCGGTGTAGCCGAGGCCGGCACCGATGACGATCCCGCCGAGCCAGGCCGAGAGAGCGTTACCGAGATTGAAGGCCCCGATGTTCATTGCGGACGCCAGCGTCGGGGCGTCCACCGCCTGGTCGAGCACCCGCTTCTGCAGCGGAGGCACGGTCGCGAAACCGAAGGCACCGATCATGACGAGGGTGACCGCTGCCGCGATCTTGTTGTGGGCGGTCAGCGTGAACAGGGCCAGGACCAGGGCGAGGCCGCCCAGCGACACACGGAGCAGGAGCGTGGGGCGGCGGTCGGCGAACCTGCCGGCGGCCAGGTTGCCGCCGACCATGCCGAGACCGAAGAGGACCAGTAGCCAGGTGACGGCGGGGGTCGAGAATCCGGCGATCTCCGTCATCATCGGCGTGATGTAGGTGATGGCCGCGAAGACGCCGCCGAATCCGAGGACCGTCATCGCCATGGCGAGGAGGACCTGCACGTTGCGGAAGGCGGCGATCTCCTGTCGCAGCCTGACGCCGTCGGAGCGGGGCTGTTCGGGCACGAGCCGGGCCACACCGAGCAGGCCGAGGACGCCCAGCGCCGCGACGACGTAGAACGTGGAACGCCAGCCGGCGTTCTGGCCGATGTAGGTCCCCATCGGCACACCGACGACGTTGGCGACGGTGAGCCCCGTGAACATCAGGGCGATGGCGCCCGCCTTCCTCTCCGGGGCGACCAGATCGGCCGCCACGACCGCTCCGATGCCGAAGAAGGCACCGTGGGCGAGCGAGGCGATCACGCGGCCGACGACCATCACTTCGAAGACGGGTGCGGCCGCGGTGACCACATTGCCGATGATGAACAGGCCCATGAGGATCATCAGCATCCGTTTGCGGCTGACCTTCGTGCCGAGCACGGTCATCAGCGGGGCCCCGAGCACGACGCCGAGCGCGTAGCCCGTGGCCAGGAAGCCGGCAGCCGGGATGGACACCTGGAATTCGGCGGCCACCTCGGGGAGCAGTCCCATGACCACGAACTCGGTGGTCCCGATACCGAATGCCCCGATGGCCAGGGCGAGAAGTGCGAGCGGCATGGGTTCCCTCCAAGATGATTGCTACTGCACCTTACGAGCGTAGACAATAATTGCAGACGCTGCTTAATTGCAAGCGCCGACTATTGCGGCCGTCGGCTACTCTGGACGTAAGCAGCTCCAGCACGGAGGAGAGACCATGACAGCCACGGACCCGGCCCTGACCGCCCTCTCCCAGGGCTGGATCGCGCTCTCCCTGCTCCACGGCAAGATCGAGACGCGCATCGAACGGGCCCTGCAGAGCGGCCACGACCTCAGCGTGCGGGAGTACTCCCTGCTGGACGTGCTCAGCAGGCAGCACAACGGGCCGGGCGGGCACCTCCAGATGAAGCAGGTGGCGGACGCCGTCGGGCTGAGCCAGAGCGCCACCACCCGTCTGGTAACCCGCCTCGAAGACCGCGGACTGCTGACCCGGTATCTCTGCGACACCGACCGCAGGGGCATCTACACCGATGTCACCGACAGTGGGCTGGCCCTGCTGGCCGAAGCCCGCCCGACCAACGACAGCGCCCTGCGCGCCGCGCTCGACGAGGCTGCGGAGAATCCCGAGCTGGCCCCCCTCGTCAGGGCCGTCGAGGAACTGAAGGCCGTACCCGTGTAGCAGCGCCCGCCGACTGCGTAGGCTGCGGATCATGAGCGATCTGGACATACGCCGTGCGACCGCCGAGGACCTGGCGGAGATAGTGGCACTGCTCGCCGACGACCCGCTGGGCGCGCAGCGCGAGTCGCCGGACGACCTCACGCCCTATCGGGCGGCGTTCCGAAGGCTGGCCGACGACCCGAACCAGCACATGAGGGTGGCCGTGCGGGCCGAGCGCGTCGTCGGAACCCTTCAGCTGACCGTGATCCCGGGACTGTCCCGGCGCGGCTCGACCCGTTCGGTGATCGAGGGCGTACGCATCCACGCCGACGAACGGGGCAGCGGCCTCGGCACCCGGCTGATCCAGTGGGCCGTGGACGAATCGCGCCGCCAAGGCTGCCAACTGGTGCAGCTCACCTCTGACGTGTCCCGCACGGACGCGCACCGCTTCTACGAGCGGCTCGGCTTCGTGGCGAGCCACGTGGGCTTCAAACTCGCCCTCTGACCCTGCCGCCCTCCCGAGAGGCCGACGTGCAACACATCACTGACGAACAGCGGCGCATCCGGATCGGCCACCGCCATCTGCTGGCACCCGGAGTACGGGTCTCGTCGCCCGTCGCCGTGGCCGACGCCGTCGTCGGGCTCCATGCGACCGATGCGGCCACCGTCTTCCTCTCCGCCTGCGCCAGGCTCGCCGAGCCCAGCGTCGCCGCGGTGGAGCAGTGCCTCTACGAGGACGTCTCACTGGTGCGGATGCTCTCCATGCGCAACACCCTCTTCGTCGTCTCGGACGAGATGGCTCCCCGGGTCGAGGCCGCGAACGCCCGCGCCGTTGCCGCCAAGGAGCGCCGCAAGCTGCTCAAGCACTTGCGGGAGGACGGCAACGGCCTGGACGAACGCTGGCTCGACGAGACCGAGAAGAGTGCCCTGGCCTTCCTGGAGGGCAGCGGCCCGGCCTCGGGCAGCGAACTGGCCGCCGGGGTACCCGCCCTCCGCACCAAGATCACGATCTTCCCCGGGAAGAAGCAGGAGACGGTGCAGGGCGTCGCGACCCGGGTCATCCGCGTACTGGCTGCGGAAGGGCGGATCCGCCGGGACCGGCCGCGCGGCTCCTGGACCTCCAGTCAGTTCCGCTGGGCCCCTGCCCGCCCCCGGCCGGTGGAAGAAACGGCTCCGGCCCAGGCTGAGCTGGCCCTGAGCTGGCTCCGGGCATACGGACCGGGCACCGAGGCCGACCTCAAGTGGTGGACCGGGTGGGGAACGCGCGAGGCCCGTACGGCGCTGGCGGCGGTCGGAGCCGTGGAGGTACAGCTCGACAGCGGGGCCGTCGCCTGGGTCGCCCCCGGGGACACCGCACCCGAGCCCGAACCGGCCCCCTGGGCCGCCCTTCTGCCCGCGCTCGACCCCAGCGGCATGGGGTGGGCGGACCGCGGCTTCCATCTGCCTGCCGAGCACCGGGCAGCGCTCTTCGACCGCTCGGGCAACATCGGCCCCACAGTGTGGTGGAACGGCGGGGTCGTGGGCGGCTGGGCGCAGCGCGGCAACGGCGAGCTGATCTGGCGGCTGCTGACCGACCCCGGCCGGGAGGCGTCATCGGCGATCGAGGCCGAGGCGGCCCGACTGGCCGCCTGGGTGGGGGACGCGCGGATCACGCCACGTTTCCGGACCCCGCTGGAACGGGAGTTGACTGCCTGAGTGAGAGTTCTCCCGTTTCACGTGAAACGGGAAAACTCGCAACTCCCCATTCAGCGAAGGCCTTCCCGGCCGCGGTCAATCGCCCAGGGCGCGCCAGCCCTCCTCGTCCACGCCCCCGGGCACCGCCGCTTTCGGGTCGTACGGCTCACGCGTGAAGACGAAGGACCCGAGATCGAGGTGGTTCACGCTGCCATCGGCGTTTTGCACGATCCGCAGCGTCTCCCCCGCGTAGTAGCCGTCCAGGCCGACCCACGTGCCGTCGGGACGTGCGGTGAAGCGGGCACCCCGGCCCTGGCCGTTCGCCGGACGCAGCTCAAGACCGCGGTCGGAAGTCAGCCGCAGGACGTGGGGGCGCGTGGCCCAGTACCACTGACCGGTCAGCGCGAGCAGTTCCGCGTCGACCTCCGGCAGCGGGCGCCACGGCTCCGGGATGCGGGGCTCGGCCTCGGCGACGATGTCCACGAGGTCGGCGGCCACCTCACCGATCGCCACACCGGACGTCGCGTTGACGAGCACCACGGCTGCCACGTCGTCCTCGGCGCTGACCCACAGGGCGGCCAGGAACCCGGGCAGCGAGCCCGTGTGCCCGATGAGGGTGCGGCCCTTCCGCCGGATCAGCTGCAGCCCCAGGCCGTAGCCGTTGTCCCAGTCACCGGGCTCCGGAGCGGCCGACGGGCGCTTCATCTCCTCCACCGACGCGGCGCTCAGCACCCGGCCGTCGCCCTCGGCGAGGAAGGCCGCGAAGCGGAGCAGATCCGCGGTGGCGGACCAGAGCTGCCCGGCGGGCGCCATCAGCCCCAGGTCCTCCGCCGGTTCGGGAAGCATGACATCGGCCCACGGGTGGACGGCCCAGCCGCCGGCGTGCGGGACCTGCGGGAGGGAGCTCGTGCGGTGCATGCCGAGGGGCTCCAGCACCTCGCGGCGCAGCACCTCGTCCCAGGACGTCCCGCGGACGGCCTCGACCAGCGAACCGAGCAGTGTGTAACCCGGGTTGGAGTAGTGGTGGCGGTGGCCGGGCGGATGCATGGCGATCTGCTCACCGAGTACGTCCGCGAGGGACGGGCGCACGCTGCCGGGGGTCCGCTCCCACCATGGCGCGGTCGTCTCGGCGCCGAGACCGGCGCTGTGGCCGAGGAGTTGGTGAATGGTCACGTCGCCCGCACCGGTGCCGGGCAGATGCTTCTCCAGCGGATCGGACAGATCGAGCAGGCCCTCGTCCCGCAGTCGCAGCACCAGCACCGCGGTGAACGTCTTGGTGAGGGAGCCGATCCTGAACTGCGTGTCGGAGCCCGGGGCATGGCCTTCGACACAACTGCGCGAACCGTCCCAGACCATCTGCCCCTGCCGCCGAACGGCAGCGACCAGAGAGGGGGTACGGCCTTCGGCCTGGGCCTTGGCAACGCGGTGCAGCAGGGCACGCCGGGTTCCGGGAAGCAGCTGTTCAGCAGGAGAAGTCATCGTCAACAACTACCGCCCGCGTGGACGTATGGCGACTCCATTTCCCGGCCCGCCGCCGGTCAGGTCTGTGCCATGTCCACGAAGCGGGAGTAGTGGCCCTGGAAGGCGACCGTGATCGTGGCGGTCGGGCCGTTACGGTGCTTGGCCACGATCAGGTCCGCCTCGCCGGCACGCGGCGACTCCTTCTCGTACGCGTCCTCACGGTGCAGGAGGATCACCATGTCGGCGTCCTGCTCGATGGAGCCGGACTCGCGGAGGTCGGAGACCATCGGCTTCTTGTCGGTGCGCTGCTCGGGGCCACGGTTCAGCTGGGAGAGCGCGATGACCGGCAGCTGAAGCTCCTTGGCGAGCAGCTTGAGGTTTCGCGACATGTCGGAGACTTCCTGCTGACGGCTCTCGGCGCGCTTGGAACCGCCGGACTGCATCAGCTGGAGGTAGTCGATGACCACCAGCTTGAGGTCGTTGCGCTGCTTGAGGCGACGGCACTTCGCCCGGATCTCCATCATGGAGAGGTTGGGGGAGTCGTCGATGTAGAGCGGGGCCGCGGAGACGTCCGGCATCCGCCGGGCCAGCCGCGTCCAGTCCTCGTCGGTCATCGTGCCGGAGCGCATGTGGTGCAGTGCCACGCGTGCCTCGGCGGACAGCAGACGCATGGCGATCTCGTTCCGTCCCATTTCCAGGGAGAAGATCACGCTGGGAAGGTTGCTCTTGATCGAGCAGGCCCGGGCGAAGTCCAGCGCGAGGGTCGACTTACCCATGGCGGGACGGGCCGCGATGACGACCATCTGGCCCGGGTGCAGACCGTTGGTCAGGGCGTCGAGGTCGGTGAACCCGGTGGGCACGCCCGTCATCTCACCGCTGCGGGAGCCGATCGCCTCGATCTCGTCGAGGGCGCCCTCCATGATGTCACCGAGCGGCAGGTAGTCCTCGCTGGTCCGCTGCTCGGTGACGGCGTAGATCTCGGCCTGCGCGGAGTTGACGATGTCGTCGACGTCGCCGTCGGCCGCGTATCCCATCTGCGTGATCTTCGTGCCGGCCTCGACGAGCCGCCTCAGGACCGCGCGCTCGTGGACGATCTCCGCGTAGTACGAGGCGTTGGCCGCCGTCGGCACCGACTGGACCAGGGTGTGCAGATAGGGCGCCCCGCCCACCTTGGTGATCTCACCGCGCTTGACCAGCTCGGCGGCCACGGTGATCGGGTCGGCCGGCTCGCCCTTGGCGTAGAGGTCGAGAATCGCCTGGTAGACGGTCTCGTGCGCGGGACGGTAGAAGTCGTGGCCCTTGATGATCTCCACGACGTCGGCGATGGCGTCCTTGGAGAGGAGCATGCCGCCGAGCACGGACTGCTCCGCGTCTAGGTCCTGGGGCGGCACCCGCTCGAAGCCCGAGGAGCCGCCTTCCCAGTCGTCGCTCTCCCGGCCTCGGTCGCGGCGCTCGCCGCGGTCCCGGTCCTCGCCCCGGCGCTGGCGGGAGACGGGCAGCCGGTCACTGGGGCCGGTGTCCGCCCAGGGGTCGTCCAGGGGTTCGGGAATGCTCACCCGGCCACCTCCTCCCGTCCGCTCCGCGGACCTAGCCGTGCTTCTCTTTCTTACGGCACGGCACCGACAAACAAGAGCCCCGACTCCGGTTCCGGTGTGTCGAGTTCTGCGTCGTCGCAGAGCCAAAACAGGGTGGGGGCGCCGGACTACGGTAGGCGCCCCGGCACCGTCAGCCAATCTGGTTATCCACAGGCCCTGTGGACGACGGCCCAGATGCTGTGGAGAACTCCGCAGAACCTGTGCACGGACCGGGGGACAGCACTGTGGACAAACTCATAAGGCAGCTGCAAACACGGCCATGACCTGGCCTTTTCCCATCCACGGCCTGTGGGGGAGAAAAAGTTCTGCCCTCGGGCGCGGTTCAGGACGCGTCCCGTGAAGGCGTTACCCACAGGCGAGCAAATGTAAGGACTCCATACTGATTGCATCTCTTACCTGTGGAAGATTAGATTGACTGCCATGATCAAGCCACCGGGAACCCCGTCTTCCCGTCGCCGCCGACACGACCGCGAGATCGTCGCGCTCGCCGTACCGGCCTTCGGCGCGCTCGTGGCCGAGCCGCTGTTCGTGATGGTCGACAGCGCGATCGTCGGCCATCTCGGCACCCCGCAGCTGGCCGGCCTGGCAGTCGCGGCCGCCCTCCTGACGACCGCGGTGAGCATCTTCGTCTTCCTCGCCTACGCCACCACCGCGGCGGTAGCCCGCCGGGTCGGTGCCGGCGATCTGGCCGCCGCGATCCGCCAGGGCATGGACGGCATCTGGCTGGCGCTTCTGCTCGGCCTGGCCGTCATCGCGCTGACGCTCCCCTTGGCACCCTGGCTCGTCGACGTGTTCGGCGCCTCTCCCACAGCGGCCCCCCACGCCGTCACCTACCTCCGGATCTCCAGCCTCGGCATCCCCGCGATGCTGGTGGTCATGGCCGCGACGGGCGTGCTCCGGGGTCTCCAGGACACCCGCACCCCGCTCTACGTCGCCATCGGCGGCTTCGCCGCCAACGCGGCCCTCAACGCCGGCCTCGTCTACGGCGCCGGCCTGGGCATCGCCGGATCGGCCTGGGGCACGGTCATCGCCCAGCTCGCGATGGCCGCCGCCTATCTCGTCGTCGTCGTACGCGGCGCCCGACGGCACGGCGCGTCGCTCCGCCCCGACGCCGCAGGCATCCGGGCCTGCGCACAGGCAGGCGTGCCCCTCCTGGTCCGCACGCTGTCGCTGCGTGCCGTCCTCCTCATCGCCACGGCGGTCGCCGCCCGGCTCGGGGACACCGACATCGCCGCGCACCAGATCATCCTGTCGCTGTGGAGCCTGATGGCCTTTGCGCTGGACGCCATTGCCATCGCCGGGCAGGCCATCATCGGGCGGTACCTGGGAGCGGGCGATACTCAGGGCGCCCGCGATGCCTGCCGCCGGATGGTGGAGTGGGGCATCGCGTCCGGCGTGGTCCTGGGCGTACTGATCGTCCTGGCCCGCCCGCTCTTCGTGCCCCTGTTCACCAGCGACGCATCGGTCCGGGACGCTCTCCTGCCGGCCCTGCTGGTGGTGGCCGCCACCCAGCCGATCGCCGGGGTCGTCTTCATCCTGGACGGCGTGCTGATGGGCGCCGGCGACGGGCCCTACCTGGCCTGGGCCATGCTCGTGACGCTGGCGGTCTTCGCCCCTGCGGCCCTCCTGGTCCCGGCCCTGGGCGGCGGGCTCACCGCCCTGTGGTTCGCGATGGCGCTCATGATGATCGTGCGGATGGCGACGCTCTGGCTCCGTACCCGCTCCGGGAAGTGGCTGGTCACCGGCGCGACCCGCTGACCCGTAACGCCGGATGAGTCCGGGCGCCCAGGAAACCCAGCGACGGTCCCTGCGGCATGTTTCACGTGAAACGGCGAAGGGCCGCACCCAGAGGTGCGGCCCTTCACTGTTCTGCTGAGATGCGGCCCGATCAGGCAGCAACGACCTCGACGCCGAGCTTCGCAGCGACCTCGGGGTGCAGACGGACGGACACCTGGTGCCCGCCGAGCGTCTTGATCGGCGAACCGAGCTCGACGCGACGCTTGTCGACGTCCGGACCACCGGCGGCCTTGATCGCCGAAGCGATGTCGGCCGGGGTGACGGAGCCGAAGAGCCGGCCGGCGTCGCCGGAGCGAACGGCCAGACGGACCTTGACGGCCTCGAGCTTGGCCTTGACCTCGTTGGCCTGCTCGATCGTCGCGATCTCGTGGATCTTGCGGGCGCGGCGGATCTGCGCCACGTCCTTCTCGCCGCCCTTGGTCCAGCGGATGGCGAAGCCACGCGGAACCAGGTAGTTGCGGGCGTATCCGTCCTTGACGTCGACGACGTCGCCAGCGGCACCGAGGCCGGTGACTTCCTGGGTGAGGATGATCTTCATGATTCGGTCACCCTTCCCTTATCGCGCGGTGGACGTGTAGGGCAGCAGCGCCATCTCACGGCTGTTCTTGACTGCCGTGGCGACGTCACGCTGGTGCTGCGTGCAGTTGCCGGTGACGCGGCGGGCACGGATCTTGCCGCGGTCGGAAATGAACTTCCGCAGCATGTTCGTGTCCTTGTAGTCCACGTACTGGGTCTTGTCCTTGCAGAACGCGCAGACCTTCTTCTTAGGCTTGCGCACAGGCGGCTTCGCCATGGTGTTTCTCCTGTGTGATCAAGAAGTGGGGGTGCGAGCTTCCCTAGAAGGGGGGCTCGTCCGAGTAGCCGCCGCCGGAGCCGCCGGAGCTTCCGCCCCAACCGCCTCCGCCTTGCTGGCCCCCGCCCTGGCCGCCGGCCGGCGCGCTCGTGGCCCACGGGTCGTCGGCGGGAGCGCCGCCACCACCCTGCTGGCCACCACCGGGACCGCCGCCCCAGTTACCGCCACCCTGCTGGCCGCCGCCGTATCCACCCTGGCCGCCCTGGCCACCGCGACCGGTGGTCTTGGTGACCTTGGCCGTGGCGTTCTTGAGGCTGGGGCCGACTTCCTCGACATCCAGCTCGTAGACCGTGCGCTTGACGCCCTCGCGGTCCTCGTAGGACCGCTGCTTCAGCCGGCCCTGCACGACAACGCGCATGCCTCGCGTGAGCGACTCGGCGACGTTCTCCGCCGCCTGCCGCCAGACCGAGCAGGTGAGGAACAGGCCTTCGCCGTCCTTCCACTCATTGGTCTGCCGGTCGAAGATGCGGGGAGTGGACGCGACACGGAACTTCGCGACCGCCGCACCGGACGGGGTGAAGCGCAGCTCGGGGTCGTCGACGAGATTGCCGACGACCGTGATGACGGTCTCGCCTGCCATGGATGAACCTCTCGGCGGGGATTGCTTCTGGCTGCTTGCTGCTACTCGAACCCGATGACCACTGAGCTAGAAGCTCAGTGGATCTCGGGACGGAGGACCTTGGTCCGGAGGACCGACTCGTTCAGGTTCATCTGGCGGTCGAGCTCCTTGACGACCGCAGGCTCGGCCTGCAGGTCGATGACCGAGTAGATGCCCTCGGGCTTCTTCTTGATCTCGTAAGCGAGACGACGACGGCCCCAGGTGTCGACCTTCTCAACCTTTCCTTCGCCCTCACGGACGACGGAGAGGAAGTTCTCGATCAGCGGGGAGACTGCGCGCTCCTCGAGATCGGGGTCGAGGATGACCATCACCTCGTAGTGACGCATGTGGAACCCACCTCCTTTGGACTCAGCGGCCACGGTCGTTCCGTGGCAGGAGGGTCGTGATGCGTTGAGCAACGGTGCCGAGTAGAACAGGCCCCACTGACAGTGCCCTCGAAGAGGAGGAGCGGTCGTGCGGGCCCGGGCAGACACCGGTGCAGACCGTACAGACTACCCGCAGACGTGCTTCCGGTTGAAATCCGGTGTTCAGGGCGCACAATCAAGACAGATGCGGTGTGAGAGGCGCTACATCGCACCTCCCTTCCCGCCAGGAGGTACTCCATGGCACAGACAGTCCGAACCGCTGGCAGCCGACCCGCCCCCAGCCACGTGGCTCATGCCCGCCCGGCCACCGGTTCCCTCTTCGCGACGGACGGCAGGCCGCATCCGCTGCAGGAAGCGCTGATGGTGGTGACGGGGGTCCTGGGCATCCTCGCGTTCGTCACGGCAATGTTCCACAGCCTGCATCTGGTCAGCTCGTGGGCCGGGCTGGCCGGGATCCTGACCGGCCTCTACGGGCAGTTCATCTCCAGGACCACCTGGGAGCGTTTCGGCCTGATCATGGGGATCGGCGCCTCCGCCGTCGGCTTCTACCTCGGCATGGCGCACGGCGGCCTCTTCGGCGGCGTCGTCACCTGACCCGCAGATCCGAGGCCGGCCCACACGGTGCACGGCCGGGCAATCCCGCGCGGGTGGCGCCCGGTCCGGTCCTGACGGGCCGGACCGGGCGCTCCTCGGTCACAGTAGGCTTCGGCGCGAGAGCCGGAGCCCCTGACCGATGGGGACACACCTGCCGAGGAGCGCCCCGCATGAGCCTGACCCTGAGGACCATCAGCCGAGAGCAACACCTGGCCTACATCCAGAGTCTGCCCGCGGCCAGTCACATGCAGGTCCCGGCATGGGCGGATGTGAAGGCCGAGTGGCGCTCGGAGAGCCTGGGCTGGTTCGACAAGACCGGCCAGCTCGTCGGAGCCGGCCTGGTGCTCTACCGGCAGCTCCCCAAGATCAAGCGGTACCTGGCCTACCTGCCCGAGGGCCCGGTCATCAACTGGTACGCCCCCAACCTGAGCGACTGGCTCCAGCCGATGCTGGCGCACCTCAAGCAGCAGGGCGCCTTCTCCGTGAAGATGGGCCCGCCGGTGGTCATCCGCCGCTGGGACGCCTCGGCCATCAAGGCCGGCATCCAGGACCCGGACGTGAAGCGCCTGCGCGACGTCGAGGCCACCCACATCGAGCCGCGCGCCTTCGAGGTCGCCGACCGGCTGCGGAAGATGGGCTGGCAGCAGGGCGAGGACGGCGGCGCCGGATTCGGTGACGTACAGCCCCGCTACGTGTTCCAGGTGCCGCTGGCGAACCGTTCGCTGGAGGACGTCCACAAGGGCTTCAACCAGCTCTGGCGACGCAACATCAAGAAGGCCGAGAAGGCCGGCGTCGAGGTGGTGCAGGGCAGCTACGCGGAGCTTTCCGAGTGGCAGCGGCTGTACGAGATCACGGCGGAGCGCGACCACTTCCGTCCGCGCCCGCTCGGCTACTTCGAGCGCATGTGGACGGCCCTCAACAGCGAGGACCCCAACCGGATGCGGCTCTACTTCGCCCGTCACGAGGGGGAGAACGTCGCAGCCGCGACCATGCTGATCGTGGGCGGCCACGTCTGGTACTCGTACGGCGCCTCGGCCAACCACAAGCGCGAGGTCCGCCCCTCGAACGCGATGCAGTGGCGCATGCTCCGCGACGCGTACGCCATGGGCGCGACGGTCTACGACCTGCGCGGCATCTCGGACTCGCTGGACGAGACCGACCACCTCTTCGGCCTGATCCAGTTCAAGGTCGGCACCGGCGGGCAGGCGGCGGAGTACCTCGGCGAGTGGGACTTCCCGCTCAACAAGCTGCTGCACAAGGCGCTCGACATCTACATGTCGCGTCGCTGATCGGCGCCCCACAGCTGACGAAACCGGCTTCATTCGTTTCAATGGGGCCTGAACACGCTTCTCCCCTCCGATTCACCGCAGCCACCAGAAGGGTCCCGGACCGGCCATGGCGCTCTCCCTGTACGTCGACACCGCGCGCTGGCGGGCGCACCAGAAATCCGTTCTCGACCAGTTCCCCGGCATCGTGCCGGTCTGCAAGGGCAACGGGTACGGCTTCGGCCACGAGCGGCTGGCCGACGAGGCGATCCGCTTCGGCTCCGACATCCTCGCTGTCGGCACCACGTACGAGGCGGCCCGCATCAAGGACTGGTTCAGCGGTGACCTGCTGGTACTGACGCCGTTCCGGCGCGGCGAGGAGCCGGTGCCGCTGCCCGACCGCGTCGTCCGGTCCGTGTCGTCCGTGGACGGGGTGCACGCCCTGGTGGGCGCCCGGGTCGTCATCGAGTGCATGAGCTCGATGAAGCGCCACGGCGTCAAGGAGGAGGAGCTCGGGCTGCTGCACGCCGCCATCGAGGACGTACGCCTCGAAGGCTTCGCCCTCCACCTGCCGCTGGACCGTACGGACGGCTCGGACGCGGTCGAGGAGGTCATCGCGTGGATGGACCGCCTGCGGGCGGCCCGGCTGCCGCTGCACACGATGTTCGTCAGCCACCTGCGCGCCGATGAGCTGGGCCGGCTCCAGCAGCAGTTCCCGCAGACCCGGTTCCGCGCCCGCATCGGCACCCGGCTTTGGCTCGGGGACCACGAGGCGACGGAGTACCGGGGCGCGGTGCTCGACGTCACGCGCGTAGCGAAGGGCGACCGGTTCGGCTACCGGCAGCAGAAGGCCGCGTCCGACGGCTGGCTGGTCGTCGTCGCCGGCGGCACCTCGCACGGCGTGGGCCTGGAGGCTCCGAAGGCCCTGCACGGCGTGATGCCGCGCGCCAAGGGCGTGGCCCGGGCGGGCCTGGCCACCGTGAACCGCAACCTGTCGCCGTTCGTCTGGGCGGGCAAGCAGCGCTGGTTCGCCGAGCCGCCGCACATGCAGGTGTCGATCCTGTTCGTGCCCTCGGACGCCGAGGAGCCCCGGGTGGGCGACGAGCTGGTGGCCCACCTGCGCCACACGACCACCCAGTACGACCGCATCGTCGAACGCTGAGCCCGCGCGCCCGCCCCGCTCAGTCGGCGGCGGGCGTGCCGGCCCCGCCCCACTCCACCCGCGCTCCGGCCGCCGCCGGAACCGCCTCGCGGCGCGCGGTAACGGTCTCGACGAGGTGGGACAGCACGAAGGCGTCCTCGGCCCCGTCGAGCACCCCGCCCGACGGGTCGTCCGAGCCGTCCCGCCGCACCGGGTCGCGTTCCGGCATCAGGATGTCCCGTACGACGACGGCGCACAGGTACAGCGTGCCCAGCAGGTGCAGCACGATCGCGAGCTGGTAGCCCTCCGTGGGCAGCCCCTGGTGCTTGTCGCCGCTCGTCGTGTACGCGAGGTACATCCAGATCCCCAGGAAGTACATGACCTCGCACGCCTGCCAGATCAGGAAGTCCCGCCAGCGGGGCCGGGCCAGTGCGGCGAGCGGGATCAGCCAGAGCACGTACTGCGGCGAGTAGACCTTGTTGACGAGGATGAACACCGCGACGACGAGGAAGGCGAGCTGCGCGAAACGCGGCCTGCGCGGTGCCGTCAGGGCCACCACGCCGATCACGACGCACAGCGCGACCGTGGTCAGGGTGGAGACGGTGTTGACCGTACCGACGTCGATCGGCTCACCGGTGCGCTGCGTGATGATCAGCCAGAACGATCCGAAGTCGATGCCGCGCTCCTCGCTGAACGCGTAGAACTTCTTCCAGCCCTCGGGCGCGAAGACCATGACGGGCAGATTGACCACCAGCCAGGAGCCGGCGGCTCCCAGTACCGCGGCCCCGAACTCGCGCCATTTCCCGGCCCGCCAGCACAGGACGAACACGGGCCCCAGCAGGAACACGGGATAGAGCTTGGCCGCCGTCGCCAGCCCGATGAGGATGCCGAAGGCCAGCGGGCGGCTCCTGGACCACATGAGCATCGCCGCGGCGGTGAGGGCCACCGCCAGCAGGTCCCAGTTGATCGTGGCGGTGAGAGCGAAGGCGGGCGCGAGCGCCATCAGGAGGCCGTCCCACGGGCGCCGCCGGTGCGTGCGGGCGACGCAGACGGCGATCACAGCCGTGCAGATCATCAGCATGCCCGCGTTGACCAGCCAGTAGGCCTGCTCCTGCTCCTGGACGGAGCCGCCGCCCGGCGTCAGCCAGGCCGCGACCTGCATGAACAGCCCGGTGAGAACGGGGTACTCCAGGAACTGCATGTCGCCCGGCAGCCGGTCGAAGTACGGCACCAGTCCGTCGGCGAAGCCGCGTCCCGAGTACAGGTGCGGGATGTCCGAGTAGCACGCGTGCGTGTACTGGGAGCCCGCGCCCCTGAACCACGCCCAGTTGTAGCAGGGCAGCTTCTGGACCATCCCGAGCGCGAACATCCCGATGGCCACCAGGGCGATGGCCCCCACCGGGGCGACAGCCGCGCTGCCGAGTCGCGACCAGCGCCCCGACCTCCCGCCGATCAGCTCGCTGCCGGCCGCCGCGACCTCGTCCCGGTGCGTGGGCCGTACGACGGACCGTTCCTGGTGCACGCTCGTGTCCTCTGCGCTTGGCATGCCGCACATCCTGCCGTACGGCGCTGTGGAAACGGCGAGGGCCGCCGCACCAGGGGTGCCGCGGCCCTCTTCTCCCGTTCGGTTCACCCCGCGCTGTTCGCCGGCGCGGGGCTCGCTGTGCGGGCGCTACCCGCCCGTGCCGCCGAACCAGCTTCCGGTGGTGTTGTTCCCGGTGGTGTTGGTGTTCCCATTGCTGTTTCCGCCGGTGGTGGTGTCCGTGCCTCCGTTGTCCCCCTCGGTCGTGCCGGTGGAGGTTCCGGTGTCCGTACCGCCGTCGTTGCCCTGGCTCGTACCGGAATTCGCGCCGCCGTCGTTGCCCTGGATCGTGCCCGCGTTCGTGCCGCCGTTGTCCTGGCAGTTCCAGCCCCACGTACCGCAGGTGTCGGACGGGTCGGGGGTCGGGACCTCGGGGGTCGGCGTGGGCGTCGGGGTGGGGGTCGGCGACGCCGTCTCGGACTCGGTCGGGGTGGGCGTCGGGGTCGGCGTCGGTTTCTTGGACGCGCCGCCGCCGTACACCTTCTCGCCGACCGGCTCCGCCTTGGGGAAGTCCACGGCCTTCACACCCTTCATGGCCTCGGCCATGTATTCGTGCCAGACCTGTGCGGGGAACGAGGCGCCGTGGATCTTGTCCTTGCCGCCGGTGCCGTACATGGGCTCGAACGTGCGGTTCTTGTGCTTCTCGTCGTCGTCCAGCCGGTACATGCTGATCGCCGTCGACAGCTGCGGGGTGTAGCCGACGAACCACGCCGACAGGTTGTCGTCGGTCGTACCCGTCTTGCCCGCGACCTGACGGCCCGGAAGCTTCGCGGACGTACCGGTCCCCTTCTCGACGACGTTCTTGAGCACGTCCGTGACGTTGTCGGCGATGACGTTGTCGAAGGCGCTCTTGGTGACGACCTTGTGCCGGTAGACCGGCTCGCCGCCCTTCTTCACCTCGGTGACGGAGTAGGGCTCACGCTGCTGGCCCCTGGCGGCGAAGGTGGCGTAGGCACCGGCCATGCGCGTCGCGCTCGGCGAGGACGTACCGATGGAGAAGGACGGGACCTTGGCGTCCGCCATGTACTGGTCGTCCTTCAGGCCGGCGGCGATGGCCGCCTCCTTCACCTTGTCCGTACCGACGTCCATGCCGAGCTGTACGTAGGGGGAGTTGGCCGACCACTGCATGGCCTCGCGAAGAGTGATGGGACCGTACGACGTGTGGTCGTCGTTGGTCTGCTGCCACTCCTTGCCGTTCTCATCGGTCCAGATGTCGCCGTTGTACTTCTTGATCTTCAGCTTGTTGTCGCCGTTGTAGATACTCAGCGGCGAGACCTTCGTACGCTCCGACTCGCCCTGCTGCTCGCCGCCGGACGGGTCCCGCTTGCCGTACTCCATGGCGGCGGCCAGCACGAACGGCTTGAAGGTCGAGCCGACAGCGGCACCGGTGGGGCCGGCGTTGCTGGTGTAGTGCTTCGTCGCGTCCACACCGCCGTAGATGGCCTGGATCGCACCGGTCTTGGGATCGACCGACGAACCGCCGAACTGGACGTGCGTGTCCTTCGTCGGACGCTTCTTGGGGTCGATCTTCTCGTCGTAGACGCGCTTCACGGCCTTGCTGAGCTGGTCGACCTTCTTCTTGTCGAAGGTCGTGTGGATCTCGTAGCCGCCCTGGGCCAGCTGCTCGCTGGTGACGTCGGTGTTGTTGAGGAACTCGGCCTTGGCCGTGTTGACGAGGTAGCCGATCTGACCGCCCAGCTGGGCGTTCTTCTGCTGCTTGTCGGGCATCGGGAACTCGGTGTACTTGTCCCGCTCCGACTGCGTCATCCGGCCGTCCTTCACCTCCTCGTCGAGGATCCACTTCCAGCGCTTCGTCGCCCGCTCGAGGTTCTTCTCCGGGGTGGCCTGCACCGAGTCGATCTCCGGAGCGCCCGCGGGGTCGTAGTAGCTGGCGCCCTTGAGGAGGCTGGCCATGAAGGCGCACTCGCTCGGGTCCAGGTCCTTGGCGTCCTTGCCGTAGTACGTACGGGCCGCGGCCTGGAGGCCGGAGGCACCTCGTCCGTAGTACGAGACGTTCAGATACCCGGCCATGACCTCCGACTTCTTCATCTCGCTGCCGACCTTCAGCGTGATGAAGAGTTCCTCGAACTTGCGGCTCAGGGTCTGCTCCTGCGACAGCCGCGAGTTCTTGACGTACTGCTGGGTGATCGTCGACCCGCCCTGGGTCTCCCCGCCCTTGGCCATGTTGAACACGGCTCGGGCGATACCCATGGGGTCGATGCCGTGGTCGCTGTTGAAGGACTTGTTCTCCGCGGAGATGACGGCGTTGCGCATCGCCTCGGGGATCTGCGCGTAGTCGATGACCTGACGGTTGACCTCACCGCCGGTGGCCACCATCTGGGTGCCGTCCTTCCAGAAGTAGACGTTGTTCTCCGCCTTCGCGGCGACCTTGATGTCCGGCTTGGCGACCATCGCGTACGCGAGACCGGCAAGGCCCATCAGCAGGCCGAGGAAGCCGATACACAGGCTGGAGACCAGCTTCCACGACGGAATCCAGCGGCGCAGGCCCTGTCGGCCGGCCCGCGGGTAGTCGATGAAGCGCTTCTTGACCGGACGCCGTCCACCGCGGCCCTCCGGCCCGCCGTCCCCGCCGCGGCGCCGGCCACCGCCTCCGGAGCCTCCTCGGCCCCCACCACCTCGCTGGGCCGCCCGTCTCGCGGCGGCGCGGCCCTCGTAGGGAGCCTCCTCGCTGTGCGATTCGGAAGGTGAGGCTGAAGTTACTCCGCGTGACGGTGCCGTGCGGCGTCCGGAGGACTGCTGGGCGGCTCGTCGGGCCGCGGCACGTCCGCCACCTTGCGGTTGCGACGTTTTGCGACGGTGCTCGCTCATCGAACGACTACTCCTCGGGCAGGCGAGAGCGCCTGGAAGCGGCAGGTGAGATCCGGTCCCCCGAATGACGGACCAGCCCGGCGACAGGCCCGTCCGCAGTACATCCGGCTGGCCCGCGAGCACTGACGCACGCGTGCGTCTCGCGGTTCCCGGTGGTCTGCATGCCGCACAGACTACGCACGGTCAAAACCCTTCTAGGACCGAACTTCACCTCAAATAACGCAAGTCGGTTCCTACGAATTAGCGATGTGACGCCGCTCACTGAGGCTCCCCTTGTCGGCGCGGGCGGTCCGATCTATCGTGCTGATGTATCGAGTCGATACATCAGCTCGGTACATCGACTCAGCACAAGGGACCGCGAGAGCACTCGGAGAAGGAGGGGCGAGGTTGAGCAGACGCTCCGGCATCCTCGAGTTCGCCGTCCTCGGACTGCTCCGCGAATCCCCGATGCACGGCTATGAGCTGCGCAAACGCCTCAACACCTCGTTGGGCATCTTCCGTGCCTTCAGTTACGGAACCCTCTACCCCTGCCTCAAGACGCTGGTCACCAACGGCTGGTTGATCGAGGAACCGGGGACTGCTCCGGCAGAGACGGTGCCCGGTTCCGGCCGGCCCGTCGCTCCTGCCTCGTCCCTGGCGGGGCGTCGCGCCAAGATCGTCTACCGGTTGACGGCCGAGGGCAAGGAGCATTTCGAGGAGCTGCTCTCGCACACCGGCCCCGACTCCTGGGAGGACGAGCACTTCGCGGCTCGCTTCGCCTTCTTCGGGCAGACGGAGCACGAGGTGCGGATGCGGGTGCTGGAAGGCCGTCGCAGCCGGCTGGAGGAGCGCCTGGAGAAGATGAGCGCCTCTCTGGCCCGCACCCGCGAGCGCCTCGACGACTACACACTTGAGCTGCAGCGACACGGCATGGAGTCCGTGGAGCGCGAAGTGCGCTGGCTGAACGAGCTCATCGAGAGCGAGCGGTCGGGACGGGATCAGCGACGATCCTCGCCCGAGGGCTCAGCTCAGCAGAAGACCGCAGGAGAGCCTGACGGCCTGCCCCGGCGGGGAGACAACCCGCCGGATCCGTCCGGCGACACCGCCAAGTGAGTCCACCGCAGATCCGCGGCGGACTCATCAGAAACATCCATTACACACAGGGAGCAACCGGAATGGGTTCGGTTCGCGTAGCCATCGTCGGCGTGGGCAACTGCGCCGCCTCGCTGGTCCAGGGCGTCGAGTACTACAAGGACGCCGATCCGGCCGGCAAGGTGCCCGGTCTGATGCACGTCCAGTTCGGCGACTACCACGTGCGGGACGTCGAGTTCGTCGCCGCCTTCGACGTCGACGCGAAGAAGGTCGGCCTGGACCTCTCGGACGCCATCGGCGCGAGCGAGAACAACACCATCAAGCTCTGCGACGTGCCGAACGCCGGCGTCACCGTCCAGCGCGGCCACACCCACGACGGCCTGGGCAAGTACTACCGCCAGACGATCGAGGAGTCCGCCGAGGCCCCGGTCGACATCGTCCAGATCCTCAAGGACCGCAAGGTCGACGTCCTCGTCTGCTACCTCCCGGTGGGCTCCGAGGTCGCCGCGAAGTTCTACGCGCAGTGCGCCATCGACGCCAAGGTCGCGTTCGTCAACGCCCTCCCGGTCTTCATCGCCGGCACCAAGGAGTGGGCGGACAAGTTCACCGAGGCCGGTGTCCCGATCGTCGGCGACGACATCAAGTCGCAGGTCGGCGCCACCATCACGCACCGCGTGATGGCGAAGCTCTTCGAGGACCGGGGCGTCATCCTGGACCGCACGATGCAGCTGAACGTCGGCGGCAACATGGACTTCAAGAACATGCTCGAGCGTGAGCGCCTGGAGTCCAAGAAGATCTCCAAGACGCAGGCCGTCACCTCGCAGATCCGCGACCGCGAGCTCGGCGCGGACAACGTCCACATCGGCCCGTCGGACTACGTGGCCTGGCTGGACGACCGCAAGTGGGCGTACGTGCGCCTCGAGGGCCGCGCCTTCGGTGACGTTCCGCTGAACCTGGAGTACAAGCTCGAGGTCTGGGACTCCCCGAACTCGGCCGGTGTCATCATCGACGCCGTCCGTGCCGCGAAGATCGCCAAGGACCGCGGCATCGGTGGCCCGATCCTCTCGGCGTCCTCCTACTTCATGAAGTCCCCGCCGGTTCAGTACTTCGACGACGAGGCCCGCGAGAACGTCGAGAAGTTCATCCGCGGCGAGGTCTCCAACTGACTCAGCTGAGTCGGTCGGGCCGGTGAGGAGCGGCAGCGCTTCTCGTCTGCCGCGCCATTGAGGGTCCCCGGGCAATGCGCCCGGGGGCCCTCTGCGTGTGTGACCCTTGCTCCCATGCCCGTCGTACGTGATCTGCGCGTACTCCTGCGCCTTCGGAACTTCCGCCGCCTGCTGGCAGTGCGGATCCTGTCCCAGTCGGCCGACGGCGTCTATCAGGTGGCTCTGGCCACACACGTGGTCTTCGCCCCCGAGAAGCAGACGTCCGCGGGTGCCATCGCCTCCGCCATGGCCGTGCTCCTGCTCCCCTACTCGCTCATCGGCCCGTTCGCGGGCGTGCTGCTGGACCGCTGGCCCCGCCGCCAGATCTTCCTCTACGGCAACCTGCTGCGCTCCGCGCTCGCCTGCTGCACCGCGCTCCTCATCATCGGGGCGGCTCCCGTCTGGCTCTTCTACACCTCCGCCCTCTGCGTCACCGCAGTCAACCGCTTCGTCCTCGCCGGGCTCTCCGCCGCGCTGCCGCGCGTGGTCGACCGGGAACGCCTGGTGCTCGCCAACTCGCTCTCGCCGACGGCGGGAACCCTCGCCGCGACGGCGGGCGGCGGACTCGCCTTCCTGGTGCGGCTGCTGCTGGCGGACTCCGACGCGGTCGTGGTGCTGCTGGGCGCGGCGCTCTACCTCGCATCGGCACTGGCGTCGCTGAGCCTGGCGTCGGGGCTCCTGGGGCCGGACCGAGGACCAGGCCGGATGCCACTGCGGGCGGCGCTCGCCGCCGCGGGCGGCGGACTCCTCGACGGACTGCGGCACTTGATGGAGCACAGGAGCGCTTCCCGCGCGCTGACCGCGATGACGGTGATCCGCTTCTGTTACGGGGCCCTGACCGTCATGGTCCTGATGCTCTGCCGGTACGCCTGGGCGGACGGCGAGGACGACGGTCTGGCCCTGCTCGGCCTGGCGGTCGTGGTGTCAGGCGCCGGCTTCTTCGCGGCGGCGGTGCTGACCCCGTGGGCCGCGGCTCGGCTCGGACGGTTCCGCTGGATGGTGGCATGCGCGGCGACCGCCGCGGTCCTCGAACCGGCGTTGGGCCTGTGGTTCGCCCCGGCGCCGATGCTCGTGGCTGCGTTCGTCCTCGGGCTCGTCACCCAGGGGGCGAAGATTGCCACGGACACCGTGGTGCAGATCGCGGTGGACGACGCCTACCGCGGCAGGGCCTTCTCGTTCTACGACGTGCTGTTCAACGTCGCCTTTGTCGCCGCCGCGGCAGCGGCCGCATTGATGCTGCCTCCTGACGGGCGGTCGGTCGCGCTCGTGATGGGCGTGGCAGCGCTCTACGCAAGCTCTGCCCTGTACCTGGCGCATTGGAGTCGGAACGGGGATGTCCTATAGCGTGCCCGCGTCAAGCAGGACACGTTAATCACGGGGGCATTCAGATGACTTACCCGCCGCAGCAGGGCAACGGCCCGTACGGCCAGCAGCCGGCCCAGCCCTACCCTCCACAGCAGAGCGGATACGGCTACCCGCAGCAACAGCCCCAGCAGCCGCAGCAGGGGTGGGGCGGGCCTCAGCAGCCCTACCCTCCGCACCAGGGCCAGCAGCCGCAGGGGTGGGGAGGTGGCCCCCAGGGGCCCCAGGGCCCTGCCCAGCCGTCGGGCGGCAAGAAGGCCTTCCTCGCCACGCGCAACATCATCATCATCGTGGTAGGCATCGCCGTGCTGATCGGGCTGAAGTTCGGCCTGGGCGAGATATTCGAGTCCGACGCCAAGGCCGCTTCGGTCGGGGACTGCCTGGAGAACAAGGGCACCAACTTCGACCCGGACATGAAGTCGGTCGACTGCTCTTCGTCCGCAGCCGAGTACAAGGTCGCGGAGGTCCACGACAGCACGACCGACACGGATCTCTGTGACGCGGAGAAGTACTCCGCCTACACCGAGAGCTCGGGTAGTCGTAAGAGCCGGAGCAGCGTGGTGCTCTGCCTGACGCCGCTCAAGCCGACCGGCTGAGGCTCCGCATCACCCAGAACACCGAACGAGGGCGTTGTTTCACGTGAAACAACGCCCTCGGCGTATGCCTCGGCGCTCATGTTTCACGTGAAACATGAGCGCCGAGGCAGCGATCGGAAGCGCGAGCGTCAGCTCTGCGCCTCCCACCACTTCTTCAGTTCCGCGACCGCCTGGTCATGCTCCAGCGGGCCGTTCTCCAAGCGCAGCTCCAGGAGGAACGCGTACGCCTTGCCGATGACCGGGCCGGGCCCCACGCCCAGGATCTGCATGATCTCGTTGCCGTCCAGGTCCGGCCGGATCGCGTCCAGCTCTTCCTGGCTCTTCAACTGGGCAATGCGCTCTTCCAGCCCGTCGTATGTGCGCGAGAGGGCGGCGGCCTTGCGCTTGTTGCGCGTGGTGCAGTCCGACCGGGTCAACTTGTGCAGCCGTTCCAGAAGCGGACCGGCGTCCCTCACGTAGCGGCGGACCGCGGAGTCGGTCCACTCGCCGTCGCCGTAGCCGTGGAAGCGCAGATGCAGCTCCACCAGCTTCGAGACGTCCTTGACCATCTCGTTGGAGTACTTGAGCGCCGTCATGCGCTTCTTCGTCATCTTCGCGCCCACCACCTCGTGATGGTGGAAGGAGACCCGCCCGTCCTTCTCGAAGCGGCGCGTCCTCGGCTTGCCGATGTCATGCAGGAGGGCGGCAATGCGCAAAACGAGGTCGGGCCCGTCCTCCTCCAGGTCGATCGCCTGCTCCAGGACGGTCAGGGAGTGCTCGTAGACATCCTTGTGCCGGTGATGCTCGTCACTCTCCAGCTGGAGCGCCGGGAGCTCGGGCAGGATCTGCTGGGCCAGCCCCGTAGCGACGAGGAGGGACAGGCCCTTCCGGGGATGCGCGGAAAGAAGGAGCTTGTTCAGCTCCTCACGCACGCGTTCGGCGGAGACGATCTCGATCCGGCCGGCCATCTCGGTCATGGCGGTGACGACCTCGGGAGCCACCTCGAAGTCGAGCTGTGCGGCGAACCGTGCCGCGCGCAGCATGCGCAGCGGGTCGTCCGAGAACGACTCCTCGGGCGTCCCGGGGGTGCGCAGAACCCGCTCGGCCAGGTCCTCCAGACCTCCGTGGGGGTCGATGAACTCCTTCTCGGGCAGCGCGACCGCCATGGCGTTCACCGTGAAGTCGCGCCGCACGAGGTCGTCCTCGATGGAGTCGCCGTAGGACACCTCCGGCTTGCGCGAGGTCCGGTCGTACGCCTCCGACCGGTACGTCGTGACCTCGATCTGGTAGCCGTGCTTCTGCGCACCCACCGTGCCGAAGGCGATCCCGACCTCCCATACGGAGTCGGCCCACGGCCTGACGATCTTCAGCACATCCTCGGGGCGGGCATCGGTCGTGAAATCCAGGTCGTTCCCGAGCCTGCCGAGCAGTGCGTCGCGGACCGAGCCGCCGACCAGTGCGAGACTGAATCCGGCATCCTGGAATCGGCGGGCGAGATCGTCGGCGACCGGGGAGACCCGCAGCAGTTCGCTGACTGCGCGGTGCTGCACCTGGGTCAGGGCGCTGGAGTTGTCTTCGTTGGCGTTCGGCACAACAGAAAAGGGTACGTGCCCCCACCGGTCCGGGCGTCACGAGTTTCCTCGCCCCTGCGAGACTCTCACGATCATGCAGCGCACTCCCCAGCACTTAGTCCCAGCAAGCCTCGTTACCATGCGGGGACGCAGCGACGGACAACGGTCGCCAGCAGCCGACGATGACGAGGGACGGGTACGCGTGGCCGAGGCGGCAGACATCCAGGGGATGCATCCCTCTCCTGCCCGCCGGTGGCTGCGGCGCACAGCCGCCGTGCTCGCCGGGGCTCCGCTCGTCGCCGCCCTGCTGGCCGGAGCATCCGCCCCGCAGGCCCGGGCAGACGCGCCCGCGAAGGCCCCCACGGGCTCCAGCACGGTCGCGGTGTCGCTGGACCAGATCACCCCCAGCGCCCCCGAGAAGGGGGACACGCTGAGGATTTCGGGCACCCTGACCAACAAGGGCAAGGAAACGGTCACCGACGCCCAGGTCGATCTGCGGGTCGGCCCCCGGCTCTACAGCAGGACCGCCATCGACACGGCCGCCGGCCGTACGGGATACCTGCCCGGGACCGACCCCTATCCACTCGGGGGCAAGTACACGGTCGAGATCGACAAGCTGCGTTCGGGCATCAGCCAGGACTTCACGCTGTCGGTCCCGGTCAGCAAGCTGGGCCTCGGGGACGACGGGGTCTACCAGCTGGGCATCTCGCTGTCCGGCCGGACCTCGCACACCGTGTACGACCAGGTACTCGGCATCAAGCGGACCTTCCTGCCCTGGCAGGACGGGGAACGCGACTCGCGGATCGGCCTCAGCTACCTCTGGCCGCTCATCGCGTCCGCTCACCTCACGGCGGAGACCGGCTCCGACGAGCAGCAGACGCCGGTGTTCGCCGACGACGACCTCGCCGCCGAGATCGCCCCGGGCGGCCGTCTGGAGCAGATGGTGTCACTGGGCAGGCAGCTGCCCGTGACCTGGGTCATCGATCCGGACCTGCTGGCCAGCGTCGACGCGATGACCAAGCCCTACCGGGTCAGGTCCGGCGACACCACGGTCGCCGGGACGAACCAGGAGGTGGCCAAGAAGTGGCTCACCTCGCTGGAGGCGGCCGTCTCCGAGGGCAAGGTCGTGGCCCTGCCGTTCGGCGACCCGGACCTCGCCTCGATCGCCCACCGCGGCAAGACCGTCTCGGGCACCCTCAGCCATCTGCAGACCGCCAGTGAGGTCGCCGGGATGACGGTGGAGACGATCCTCCACCTGAAGCCCTCGACCGACTTCGCGTGGCCGGTGGACGGTGCGGTGGACCCGTCGATCGTGGACGTCGCCACCTCGGCCGGCGCCCACAACGTGATCGCCCGCAGCGACAGCCTCGAAGAGACCGGGAACCTGGCCTACACGCCCTCCGCCGCCCGCCCGATCGGCGGCGGCACCACGGCGGTCGTCGCCGACGCACGGCTCTCCACCGCCTTCCAGGGAGACATGGGCAACGCGGGCAGCTCCACGCTCGCCGTGCAGAAGTTCCTCGCCCTGACACTCGCCCTGGCCGAGCAGGACACGGACAAGGACCGGTCCGTCGTCGTGGCGCCCTCCCGCATGCCGACGGTCGCCCAGGCCCAGTCGATGGCCCGCGCCCTCCACGCGCTGGACGACGACCGCTGGACACAGCCCCAGGGGCTCACCAAGGCATCGGCGACCAAGCCGGACGCGGAGGCGACCACCAGCGTGCCGCCGGCCTCCCGGTACCCGAAGAAGCTGCGCCGCCAGGAGCTGCCGACGCAGGCCTTCCAGGACATCAAGTCCATCCAGTCCTCGCTCGACAACTTCCAGGTCATCCTCACCCACCCCGAGCGGGTGGTGACGCCCTTCGGCAACGCCGTCAACCGGTCCATGTCGACGTCGTGGCGCGGCAGACCGCTGAAGGCCCAGCAGTACCGGGATTCGGTCCGCACCTATCTCCAGGGGCTGGTCGGCGAGGTCCAGCTCGTCCCGAAGTCGGACATCACCCTGTCCGGTCGCAGCGCCACGATCCCCGTGACCGTGCAGAACCGGCTGCTTCAGGACGTCGACGACCTCGTACTGCGGCTGAAGTCGGACAACGCGACCCGTCTGAAGTTGAACGACGGTGGCAGCACGGCGGAGCAGCCCATCCAGATCGGCGCCGGCCACAGCCAGTCGGTGAAGTTCGACGCGGCGGCCAACATCAACGGCCAGGTCCAGATGACCGCGCAGCTCTACACGAAGGACGGGACTCCGTACGGTGAGGAGATGGCCTTCACCGTGAAGGTCTCCGAGATCACCCCGACGGTGCTTCTGGTGATCGCGGGCGGGCTGCTGCTGCTGGTCCTGGCCGGCATCAGGATGTATGCACATCGCAAGCGCGCCAACGGGGGCGGCGCGGCGGGCGACGACGGCAGTGAACCCGAGCAGCCGAGTGACCCGACGCCGGACACCGGTCCCGAAAGCACGGAGCCGTCGGGCACGGGTGAGAAAGTGGACCGTTGAGCAGATGTCTGTCGTGGCCGGTCGGCCGGGGACGATGAGGTGGGGTTTCGATGAACGCGCCGTACGACGGTGACCGCGGTCAGGGTGCGGGCGGTGCCGGGTACCCCGGCGGCCCTCCGGTACCCCCTGGGCCGGAGCAGGAGCCGGTGCCGGATCCGTATCTGCAGTCCACGTACGACTACGACCCGTACCGGGCCCAGGACCTCTCCGCGCAGGACCCGGTGGACGAGGCGTTGTACGACCGCGCCGCGCACCCGCCACCGCCGCCCGGCACCTACCAGCAGCCGCAGCCGCTGTACCAGCAGCCTCCGGCGGCCCAGTACCCCCCCGACCCCCGCATCTGGGCCCAGACACCGCCGCCCGAACCCGCCGGGCCCTCGCGCCACCTCCCGTACGGCGACAACGCCGCGACGACCCAGTTCGTGGGCGTGGACGACCTCGTCACCCAGGCTTCCGCCGACCGCGACGAGCCCGACGCCTTCGCCCACCTCTTCCGGGACCAGGAGGGCCCCGCGGGGCCTGCCGCCTCCCCGGCACCGGCCCAGCCCGAGCCCGCCCCGGCCCCCGCGCCGCCCAAGTCCGGCGGCCGCGCCTCCGGCCTGCTGAAGTCCAGTGCGGTCATGGCGGCCGGCACGCTCGTCTCGCGCCTCACCGGCTTCGTCCGCAGCCTCGTGATCACGGCGGCGCTCGGCGCGGCCCTGCTCGGCGACAGCTTCACGATCGCCTACACGCTGCCCACGATGATCTACATCCTCACCGTGGGCGGCGGCCTGAACTCCGTCTTCGTCCCGCAACTCGTCCGCTCCATGAAGGACGACGAGGACGGCGGCGAGGCCTACGCCAACCGGCTCCTGACCCTGGTGATGGTCGCGCTCGGCCTGATCGTCGCCGTGGTGGTCTTCGCGGCACCGTGGCTCATCCGGCTGATGTCGTCGACGATCGCGGACGACCCGGCGGCCAACAACGTCGCCGTCACCTTCGCCCGCTACTGCCTGCCCACCATCTTCTTCATGGGTGTGCACGTCGTGATGGGCCAGATCCTCAACGCCCGCGGAAAGTTCGGCGCGATGATGTGGACCCCGGTCCTCAACAACATCGTCATGATCTTCACCTTCGGCATGTTCATCTGGGTCTACGGCACGTCCCACGAGTCCCACATGGGCGTGCAGACCATCCCGCCGGAGGGCGTGCGGCTGCTGGGCATCGGCACCCTGCTCGGACTGGTCGTCCAGGCGCTGGCCATGGTCCCGTACCTGCGCGAGGCCGGCTTCCGCTTCCGCCCGCGGTTCGACTGGAAGGGCCACGGTCTCGGCAAGACGGTCAAGCTCGCCAAGTGGACGGTCCTGTTCGTCTTCGCCAACCAGGCCGGTGTACTGGTCGTCACCCAGCTCGCCACCTCGGCCGGCAAGGCGTCCGGGAAGAACGGCGCGGGCTTCCTCGCCTACTCCAACGCCCAGCTGATCTGGGGCATGCCGCAGGCGATCATCACCGTCTCGGTCATGGCCGCCCTGCTGCCCCGTATCTCCCGGGCCGCGCACGACAACGACCCGGGCGCCGTCCGCGACGACATCTCGCAGGGGCTGCGCAACTCCGCTGTGGCCATCGTGCCGGTCGCCTTCGCGTTCCTGGCCCTGGGCGTGCCGATGTGCACGCTGCTGTACGCGTCCAGCGGCCCCGAGGCCGCCCGCTCCATGGGCTTCATCCTCATGGCGTTCGGCCTCGGTCTGATTCCGTACTCCGTGCAGTACGTGGTGCTGCGCGGGTTCTACGCGTACGAGGACACCCGGACGCCGTTCTACAACACGGTCATCGTCGCCCTGGTCAACGCGGCAGCCTCGGCCCTCTGCTACGTGGTGCTGCCCGCCCAGTGGGCCGTGGTCGGCATGGCCGCCTCGTACGGACTGGCGTATGCCGTCGGTGTCGGGATCGCGTGGCGCCGACTGCGCAACCGCCTGGGCGGCGACCTGGACGGCGCCCACGTGGTCCGCACCTACGCCCGGCTGTGCCTGGCCGCGATTCCGGCCGCCGTGGTCGGCGGAGCGGCAGGCTTCGGGCTTCTGAGCGTGCTCGGGCAAGGTGCCTTCGGCTCGCTCGTCGCACTGATCTGCGGCGGGATCCTGCTGCTGGGCGTGTTCTTCGTCGCGGCCAAGAGGATGCGGATCGAAGAGATCAACGGCATGGTCGGCATGGTCAGGGGGCGGCTCGGCCGCTAGGGCGGCCGAGCCCGCACAACCATCGCCGGCCTCCGCGTGTCGTGCATAGCGCCGGAGTGTGGGCACAATTGGCGTGACTGTGCAGAGCTGGCTGGCATCGCGCAACGGATGGGGAGGCAGGAACGACGGTGGCGGAACGTAGCACGGCTGCCGTCGACGTGGCCGACAACAGCGGGGACGAGCCGCTGACCGCCAAGGCGGACGAGGCCACGACCGACGGCACGGCAGAAGCGCAGGACGCGGCGGAAGCGGAATCCTCGACGGAGGACGGCACCAAAGCCGCTCCCGAGCCCTCCCCGGCCACCCCGGACCTGCACAGCGGACACAAGCTGGCCGGCCGGTACCGGCTGGAGGAGTGCGTCACCCGCCTGGACGGGTTCAGCAGCTGGCGGGCCGTCGACGAGAAGCTGCGTCGGGCGGTCGGCGTCCACCTCCTTCCCGCGGACCACCCAAGGGCACGCGCCGTCCTGGCCGCGGCCCGGTCCTCCGCGCTGCTCGGCGACCCCCGCTTCGTACAGGTCCTCGACGCCGTCGAGGAGGACGACCTCGTCTACGTCGTCCATGAATGGCTGCCCGACGCCACCGAGCTCACCGCCCTGCTGAGCGCGGGCCCGATGGAGGCCCACGACGCTTATCAGCTCGTCAGCCAGGTCTCCCAAGCCATGGCCGCCGCCCACCGGGAGGGCCTGGCCCACCTCAGGCTCACTCCGGGGGCCGTGCTGCGCAGTACGTCGGGCCAGTACCGGATCCGCGGCCTCGCGGTGAACGCCGCTCTCAGGGGCATCACCTCGGACGGCCCCCAGCGGGCCGACACGGAGGCCATCGGTGCCCTGCTGTACGCCGCGCTGACGCAGCGCTGGCCGTACGAGAGCGATGCGTACGGGCTCACCGGCCTGCCCAAGGGGATGGGGCTGCTGGCGCCCGACCAGGTGCGGGCAGGAGTCCACCGGGGGCTCTCCGAGATCGCCATGCGCGCCCTCGCCAACGACGGCGCCACGGCCTCCCGCCAGGAACAGCCGTGCACCACCCCCGACGAGCTCGCCAAGGCCGTGGCGGCCATGCCTCGCATCCGGCCTCCCGAGCCCGTCTTCACCGCGCCGCCCGAGTACCAGCGGACCACCTACCAGCAGGGCACGTACGGCAGGCCGGCCGTCCCCGGAGCCGCCGCGACCCAGCCCGTCGTCCCCGTGCCGCCCGCCCCGCTGCAGAGCCGCACCGGACGGGCCCTGAAGTGGGCCGTCTCCGCGCTGCTGATCGCCGCGCTGGGGCTGGGCAGCTGGCAACTCGCCGAAACACTCATCGACCGGGACAACAACTCGGGCGATGATCCCGGCACCACCCAGTCCAACCCGGAGAACAACGACGCCCCGCCGGTCGAGAAGAGCAAGCCCGTCCCGATCGTCAGTGCGCAGGACTACGACCCGCTCGGAGGCGACGGCAGTGAGAAGCCGCAGAGCATAGGCAATGCGTACGACGACGACCCGAGTTCGTACTGGAACACGGACGGCTACTACTCCGCAGAATTCGGCAATCTGAAGAAGGGCGTCGGGATCGTACTCGATCTCGGCAAGGTGCAGCGGGTCGGGACGGTGGACGTGTCCTTCCTGGGTGGCACCACGTCGGTCGAGCTGCGCACGGGCGGCTCCACGATGCCGGCCGGGCTCTCCGGCTTCGAGAGGGTCGCACAGGGTGCCGGGACGCAGGTCTCGCTCAAGCCCGCCAAGCCTGTGCAGGCTCGGTTCCTGCTTGTCTGGCTCACCAAGCTCCCGCCGAGCAGTGAGGGGAACTTCCGGGGGAAGATCTCGGACATCAAGGTCACCAGCTGACCTTTCAGGATCGCGAACAAATGGGGCCGGCCCGGATCACTCGATCCGGACCGGCCCCATTTCGTCTGCCCAGCCGTTTCAGCGGTCAGTACGAAGGCGTTTTCGAGTGCAGGCTGACGTTGTCGTACTGGGACCAGGCCTCCGCGTACGAGGAGAGCGGATCCTTGTCGTAGACCATCGCCGTGTAGCAGCTATAGCTGCCGAGGGAAGAGCTGTAGGAAAGCTTCGTGCAGTTATACGATTTGCCGTCCGAGTTCCGCACGATCTGAGCCTTGCCCCACACGTCCTCGGAGAGGGTGATCCGCGCCCAAGCGGTGTGGCACTTGACGCTGTACCGCAGCTCAACAGCACCGAGTGTCCAGGTGGAGGTGCCGATGGAGGCGCGCTTGACAGTGGTCGCATCGCCGGAACACCCGGCGGAAATGGGATTCTTCCCGTCCATCGAATAGCTGGCCGCCTGTGCGCTCCCCGGGAGCAGTGCCACCAGCGCGGGTGCGGCGAGAACGGTCGTCAGCACCTTTCCCAGGTACCGCTTCACATGCCTCTTCTTCATGTGGTCCCCTTCCTGATTTCCCTCAATATAGGGCGGACAGGGCACATTCGAAGCTCAAGCGAAACGCGCTTTTGTCATTCCTATAATCCAACCCACCTCACCATTTACTTTCTGTCGAGGATCGGTTTGAATGCACGGATGGCGACAGCTGAGGGGGGAGACCGCGAGCACCACGGTGCCGATGCCGACGCGCCGAGCGACGCGGACCTTCTCGCCGGCCATGTGGCCGGTGACCCCGATGCCTTCGGTGAGCTGGCACGACGCCATCGCGACCGGCTGTGGGCCGTGGCCCTGCGGACGCTGGGCGACCGCGAGGAAGCGGCTGACGCCGTGCAGGACGCGCTGGTCTCCGCGTTCCGCGCCGCCCATACCTTTCGCGGCCAGTCCGCCGTCACCACGTGGCTGCACCGGATCACGGTGAACGCCTGTCTCGACCGGGTCCGCAAGGCCGCGTCGCGGAAGACCTCGCCCGTCGACGACCCGGAACGGCTCGACCAGCTTCTGGAGCCCCACGAGTCGGCGGAGGCTCCGGCAGAGCGTCACGACCTCCACCGCGAACTCATCGCCGCTCTCGCCACTCTCCCCGCCGAACAGCGCGCGGCGCTTGTCCTGGTGGATATGCAGGGATACCCGGTGGCGGAGACCGCCCGCATCCTCGACGTGCCCGTGGGCACCGTGAAGAGCCGCTGCGCGCGGGGCCGAGCCCGCCTGGCGCCGCTGCTGGCCCATCTCCGAAGTGACGGTGGCGGCAGTGAGACGCCCGACACGGAAGGGAACCGGACACCACGGCCATCCGTCCCACCGGCAGCCGGACCACGAGACGCAGCCGGCGACCCCACAGCAATGAAGGGCGGAGGTGGACACCGATGACATCAGCAGCCGACACGACCCAGCACCCGGATGTCTCGGAGATCTCCGACCTGACCGAGGGCCTGCTCACCGAGTCCCGAGCGGCCGAGGTCCGCAGCCATACGGATAGGTGCGACCTCTGCGGTGACCTCCTCGCCTCGTTGGAGGAGATCCGCAGCCTGCTCGGCGACCTGCCGGCACCTCCGCCCATGCCCGGGGACATCGCCGACCGCATCGATGCCGCACTCGCCGCGGAGGCAGCGTCCCGCCGCACACAGGCCGCGGCCGCCGACGTTTCACGTGAAGCAACAGATGTTTCACGTGAAACAGAGCCCGAACCCATAACCTCGGCCGTTCCGCCACGGTCAGGCACCCCAGACCGCCCCACCGGACATGCCCGTGCGGGTACGGGCCCCGGGCGTCGCCCCGGCCGGACACGACGCCGAGCCACCCTTCTCGCCACCGCACTCGGAGCTGCTGCCCTGACCGGAATGAGCGTCTTCCTGCTGCAGAACGTCCCGGTCTCGCAGAGCAGCAGCGACACCAGCGCAGTGAGTCAGGATACGGGGGGCAAGAGCAACGCGCGTGTGTACTCGCAGGCCACACTTGAGGGCCAGGTGGACGCGCTGCTGAATGAACGTGCCGATGTGGCCAGCCAGGGCCCCGGCGCCAAGGAACAGGCTCCGTCCGTCGGCTCCAAGTCCTCGCCCCAGTCCGACCCCTCGGACCCCATGTCGCCTGAGGCCCCGCTCCGCGCTCCGGCCGTGACCGTCCCCGCGTGTGTGGAGGAGGGCATCGGGCGGAACAGCGACGCCCTCGCCATCGAGAAGGGCTCGTACGAGGGCATCGATGCCTACCTCGTCGTACTGCCCCACCCCACGGACCCGGCCAGCGTCCAGGCCTATGTCATCGAGGCTGCATGCGTCGGCGCCGGGCCCCCCGCCAAGGGGAAACTGCTGCTGACGCACGCTTACAACCGCCCCTGAGAATCACACCGCCAGCCGCTCCGGCACGTTGGGAATGCATCCCCCGTAGGATCCGTTGGGTGGGGTGAGAGTCGTTGAACCGGCCCCAGTAGGCGTGGACAGTAGGCAGTCTGCAGAGACGAGGAAGAAACCCGTGAGCGACGTGCGTAATGTGATCATCATCGGCTCCGGCCCGGCCGGCTACACAGCCGCCCTTTACACCGCGCGCGCCTCGCTGAAGCCGCTGGTCTTCGAGGGCGCCGTCACCGCCGGTGGCGCGCTCATGAACACCACCGACGTGGAGAACTTCCCGGGCTTCCAGGACGGCATCATGGGGCCCGACCTCATGGACAACATGCGCGCCCAGGCCGAGCGCTTCGGTGCCGAGCTGGTCCCGGACGACGTGGTCTCCGTCGACCTCACCGGTGACATCAAGACGGTCACCGACACCGCCGGCACCGTCCACCGCGCCAAGGCGGTCATCGTCACGACGGGCTCGCAGCACCGCAAGCTCGGTCTCCCCAACGAGGACGCCCTCTCCGGACGCGGCGTCTCCTGGTGCGCGACCTGCGACGGCTTCTTCTTCAAGGACCAGGACATCGCCGTGGTCGGCGGCGGCGACACCGCGATGGAGGAGGCGACCTTCCTCTCGCGCTTCGCCAAGTCGGTCACGATCATCCACCGCCGGGACACGCTGCGCGCCTCCAAGACCATGCAGGAGCGCGCGTTCGCCGACCCGAAGATCAAGTTCGCCTGGGACAGCGAGGTTGCCGGGGTCAACGGCGAGCAGAAGCTCTCCGGAGTGACCCTGCGCAACACCAAGACCGGCGAGACGTCCGAGCTGGCCGTGACCGGCCTGTTCATCGCCGTCGGACACGACCCGCGCACCGAGCTCTTCAAGGGCCAGCTCGACCTGGACGACGAGGGCTACCTGAAGGTGGCCGCCCCCTCGACACGTACCAACCTGCCCGGTGTCTTCGGTGCGGGCGACGTCGTCGACCACACCTACCGCCAGGCGATCACCGCAGCCGGCACGGGCTGCTCCGCCGCCCTCGACGCAGAGCGCTTCCTTGCCGCGCTCGCCGACGACGAGAAGGCTGCTCCCGCGGCCGCCGTCTGAACCACGCCTCATCCCACATCCCCACCCCGCGAAGCTAAGGAGGCTGCCGTGGCCGGCACCCTGAAGAACGTGACCGACGACTCCTTCGAGGAGGTCGTCCTCAAGAGCGACAAGCCCGTTCTGGTGGACTTCTGGGCTGCCTGGTGCGGTCCGTGCCGCCAGATCGCCCCGTCGCTGGAGGCCATCGCGGCTGAGCACGGCGAGATCGAGGTCGTGAAGCTCAACATCGACGAGAACCCGGCCACCGCCGCCAAGTACGGCGTCATGTCCATCCCGACGCTGAACGTCTACCAGGGTGGCGAGGTTGCCAAGACTATCGTGGGCGCCAAGCCGAAGGCCGCGATCCTGCGTGACCTCTCGGACTTCATCTCCGAGTAAGGCTTCGCGAGCAAGACGCCGCCTGCGTCTGATGTTTCACGTGAAACGGGCCCGTCCTCCTCGGACGGGCCCGTTTCGTATGCACGGATGAGTGAGCCTCACAACGGTCGCAGAGCAGGCTCTTTCTGCACCACGCCCAGAAGTCGGTCCAAGGCCATCTCAACGTCCTCCTTCCAGGAGAGCGTCGTACGCAGCTCCAGCCGCAGCCGAGGGTTCACCGGATGCGGACGCACCGTCTTGAACCCCACGGACAGAAGATGGTCGGCGGGCAGTACACAGGCCGGCTCCTTCCACCGCGCGTCCCCGAAGGCCTCGATCGCCTTGAAGCCCCGCCGGATCAGGTCCTTGGCGACGGTCTGAACCATCACCCGGCCCAGCCCTTGGCCGCGGTATCCCGGCATGATCAACGCGGTCATCAGCTGGACGGCATCGGGGGACACGGGGCTCGTCGGAAAGGCGGTCGCGCGCGGGACATACGCCGGGGGTGCGTAAAGCACGAAGCCGGCCGGTACGTCATCGACATAGACCACACGCCCGCAGGAGCCCCACTCCAGGAGAACGCCGGAGATCCAGGCTTCCTTCTCCCGATCGGCCGTTCCGCCCTTGGCGGCAGCTTCGCCACTGACCGGGTCGAGCTCCCAGAACACACAGGAGCGACAGCGCCGGGGAAGGTCGGGAAGGTTGTCCAGCGTGAGCGGTACGAGCCGACGCCCCATGAAGGCTGTTCCTCACTTCTCTCGCCCACGTCCTGGACGGAAATGCCCTGCCAGAACGCATCGTAACCACCACCGGATCAAGCTGACACCGTGACAAAGCAAAGGGCGGGCTGTATCCGTGAACCGGATACAGCCCGCCCTCTCGGCGATCGACGGAGTCAGCTCTCGTCGTCCTCGGTGGGCTCCTCGGACTGGGCGCGGTCCAGCACACGGCCCTCGCCCGGCGCGAGGCTGCCGAGGATGCGGTCCAGATCCTCCATCGAGGCGAACTCGACGACGATCTTGCCCTTCTTCTGCCCGAGGTCGACCTTCACCCGGGTCTCGAACCGGTCGGAGAGCCGCGACGCCAGGTCGGTGAGGGCCGGAGAGAGCCGGGCTCCCGCGCGCGGCCCCTTGGCCTTCTTGGCGCTCGTGGGCCGGGAGCCCATGAGCGTCACGATCTCCTCGACCGCACGCACCGAGAGTCCCTCGGCCACGATGCGATGAGCCAGCTTGTCCTGCTCCTCCGAGTCGTCCACCGACAGCAGGGCGCGCGCATGGCCCGCCGACAGCACTCCGGCGGCCACTCGACGCTGCACCGGAGGCGACAGCCGCAGCAGACGCAGGGTATTGGATACCTGCGGCCGGGAGCGTCCGATCCGGTCGGCCAACTGGTCATGCGTGCACTTGAAGTCCTTGAGCAGCTGGTCGTAGGCAGCCGCCTCCTCCAACGGGTTCAGCTGAGCCCGGTGAAGGTTCTCCAGGAGGGCATCCAGGAGCAGCTTCTCGTCGTCGGTGGCGCGGACGATGGCGGGAATGCGCTCCAGGCCGGCCTCCCGGCAGGCCCTCCAGCGCCGCTCGCCCATGATGAGCTCGAAGCGGTCGGTCCCGATCTTGCGTACCACGACCGGCTGGAGAAGACCGACCTCCTTGATGGAGGTGACCAGCTCCGCCAGCGCGTCCTCATCGAAGACCTCACGGGGCTGCCGCGGGTTCGGCGTGATGGAGTCGAGCAGCACCTCGGCGAAGTACGCCCCGGCCACATCGTTGGGGACCGTCGACTCGGCCCCCACGGGCGCGCTCGGCTCCGGCACGACGGGGTTGGATCCGAGTGTCGTCACCTTCGCGGCGGCCACACCCCGCTCCGTGGTGAGGACAGGAGCGGAAGCCCCGGTCCCGGTGGACGACAGCTGCTTCTCCTGCGGAGCGGCTGGGATCAGGGCACCGAGCCCTCGCCCCAACCCTCGACGACGCTCACTCACTGGATCCCCTCCGAATTGCTCTGCTGACTGATCGAACCGCCCGTGTGGGCGTGCTGTCCCTCGTAGTGCACCCCGACCCCGCGCAGCGCGATCTCCCGGGCCGCTTCGAGGTAGGAAAGCGATCCACTGGAACCGGGGTCATAGGTGAGCACGGTCTGCCCGTAGCTCGGTGCCTCGGAGATGCGGACCGACCGGGGAATGCTGGTCCGCAGCACCTCCTTGCCGAAGTGGCTGCGGACCTCCTCCGCCACCTGCGACGCCAGTCTGGTCCGGCCGTCATACATGGTGAGCAGGATCGTGGACACATGGAGAGTGGGGTTCAGGTGGCCCCGCACCAGTTCCACGTTCCGCAGAAGCTGGCCCAGGCCCTCCAGTGCGTAGTACTCACACTGAATGGGGATCAGCACCTCAGCACCGGCCACCAGTGCGTTGACCGTCAGCAGGCCCAGCGAGGGCGGGCAGTCGATCAGGATGTAATCCAGCGGCTGCTCATACGCCTGGATGGCGCGCTGGAGTCGACTCTCCCGCGCCACCAGCGACACCAGCTCGATCTCCGCACCGGCGAGATCGATGGTGGCCGGGGCGCAGAAGAGACCTTCGACGTCCGGAACGGGCTGAACCACGTCGGAGAGTGGCTTGCTCTCCACGAGGACGTCATAGATCGAGGGGACTTCGGCGTGGTGATCGATACCCAGAGCCGTGGAGGCGTTGCCCTGCGGGTCGAGGTCGACCACCAGGACCCGTGCACCGTGAAGTGCCAGCGACGCGGCGAGGTTCACCGTCGAGGTGGTCTTGCCCACCCCACCCTTCTGGTTCGCCACGACCATGACGCGGGTCTGCTCAGGCCGCGGCAGTCCCTCGCCGGCTCGGCCGAGGGCCTCCACCGCCAGCTGGGCCGCGCGACCGATGGGTGTGTCGTCCATCGGCGGCGGTGTTTCACGTGAAACACCGTCCCCCGCCGATTCGGTTCGGGGGCCGGGGACCGGTTCGGTCATCGGCCCCGCGATGTTGGCGTCGGACCGCAAGGATTCACTCTCCTCGACTTCAGGCTCGCAATGAGCAGAGCCTGTCATGGTTTCGGGGTCGTGAACCAGCGAGGCCCGCTCTTCTGTGGATGAAACCACTTCTGTGGACAACTCCGTAGCCCTAACGGGCCTGCGATGGGGTGGGGCGGCTGCCTCATGACCGCGGCCAATGATTCCATGCAGCAGAGAACGACGTTTCACGTGAAACACGATGCCTCCGCAGCGTAGCTACAAAGACACGACACTCCGCGCGGAGCGCGTACGGCTCAGCGCCGACGACGCGTCCGGCTGGTCCGCGCGGCCTTGGCTCGCTTTGCGGCGAACCTCACGCCGCCCGGGCTCTCACCGACCACCACACGCACCACGGTGGACATCGGATCGACCACGCCCTCGCCGACGTGCAGCACCTCGGTCTCCACCACACCGAGTTTGCTGAGCGCCGCACGCGCACCGTTGATCTCTTCCTCGGCGGTGTCCCCCTTGAGCGCGAGCATCTCGCCGTACGGCCGCAGCAGGGGCACGCCCCAGCCGGCCAGCCGGTCCAGCGGCGCAACCGCCCGGGCGGTCACCACGTGCACAGGCTGAAGGGAGCCGAGGACCTCCTCGGCCCGGCCGCGGACGACTGTCACATGGTCGAGGCCCAGGAGCTCAACGACCTCCTGGAGGAAGTTCGTCCGGCGCAGCAGCGGTTCCAGCAGGGTGATCTTCAGGTCTGGACGCACCAGTGCCAAGGGGATTCCCGGGAGCCCGGCCCCCGAGCCCACGTCGCAGACCGTGACCCCCTCGGGAACCACCTCGGAGAGCACCGCGCAGTTCAGCAGGTGCCTGTGCCACAGACGCGGAACCTCACGCGGACCGATCAGCCCGCGCGTGACCCCCGCGTCCGCCAGTAGTTCCGCGTACCGGACAGCCTCGGGAAAGCACTCACCGAAGACTTCCCGGGCCTCTTCGGGCGCTTGGGGAAGCGCTACTTCCTCCGTCACGGGGGACCGTCCTTCCATACCGCACTACCGCACCATGGTGGCTGTCTATCAGGCTGACAAAGATCGGCCCCGTCTGCGAACAGACGGGGCCGACAGGTAAGGAGCCGGTCAGGCCGGCAGGACGACGACGAAGCGCTGCGGCTCCTCGCCCTCCGATTCGCTGCGCAGGCCCGCGGCCGCGACCGCGTCATGCACGACCTTGCGCTCGAACGGCGTCATCGGGTCCAGCTTCACCGGCTCACCGGTGCTCTTGACCTTGTCCGCCGCCTCGGCACCCAGCTCGGCGAGCTCCGCGCGCTTCTTGGCCCGGAACCCGGCGATGTCCAGCATCAGACGGCTCCGGTCACCGGTCTCCCGGTGCACGGCCAGCCGCGTCAGCTCCTGGAGCGCCTCCAGGACCTCGCCGTCGCGCCCCACGAGCTTCTGCAGGTCGCGCGCCGATTCGCTGATGATCGAGACCGCGGCCCGGTCCGCCTCGACGTCCATGTCGATGTCGCCGTCGAGGTCGGCGATGTCGAGCAGGCCCTCAAGGTAGTCCGCTGCGATCTCCCCTTCCTGCTCAAGGCGGGTCAAGGTGTCGCTGCCCTCAGCGGCCGTGGAGGTGGTGCCTTCCGTCACGGATGGACTCCTTCTTACTTCTTGGACGGGTGCTTGGGCCGCTGCGGACCCTTGCGCTGTCCGGACTTGGCTTGGCGTGAGGAGCCGGACGCGGACTTGCCCGCCGGCTTCGACTTGTCGTCCCGAGCGGTGCTCTTCTGCAGGGAGGTCTTGGACTCCGACTCATCGGAGTCGCCGTCCTTGACTCCGCCCTGGTGGGTCGCACCGGTCTGGCGCTGCGACTTCGTCTGCCGCTTGGGCTGCTGGCGTCGCTGCGCAGCACCACCCTCCGCCTCCGCGACGGCGGTGTCGCTCTTGGCCACCGTGCCGTCCTCCTGCGGAGCGAGTCCGAGCTTGGCCAGTCCGACGACGAACTTCCGCTCGATGTCATTGCGGTCCGGGCCCTTGGCCACGATCCGCTTGACCGTGTTGCGACGGGTCCGCCCGCGGACCTCGCCGTGCGCGGTGACGCTCTTCAGGAGCCGTCCGAGGTACTGCTCCTGGGCCTTGCTGCCCGGGGTCGGGTTCTGGTTGATCACGTACATCTGCTGACCCATGGTCCAGACGTTGGTGGTCAGCCAGTAGACGAGGACACCGACGGGGAAGTTGATACCCATGACCGCGAAGATCAGCGGGAAGATGTACATCAGCATCTTCTGCTGCTGCATGTACGGCGTCTTGACCGTGAGGTCGACGTTCTTCGTCATCAGCTGGCGCTGCGTGAAGAACTGCGAGGCCGACATCATCACGATCATGATCGCGGTGACGACCCGGACGTCGGTCAGCGAAGCACCGAGGGCGTCGACCTTCTCCGCGCTGTCCATGAACTTGGCGGCCAGCGGGGCACCGAAGATGTGGGCCTGACGGGCGCTGTCCAGCAGCGACTGGTCGATGACGCCGATCTTCTTGTTCGAGGCGATCGCGGAGAGTACGTGGTACAGCGCGAAGAAGAACGGCGACTGCGCCAGGATGGGAAGGCACGAGGAGAGCGGGTTGGTACCCGTCTCCTTGTACAGCTTCATCATCTCTTCGGACTGACGCTGCTTGTCGCTCTTGTAGCGCTCCTGGATCGCCTTCATCTTCGGCTGGAGCAGCTGCATGTTCCGCGTCGACTTGATCTGCTTGACGAACAGCGGGATCAGACAGATACGGATGAGCACCACGAGGGACACGATGGACAGGCCCCAGGCCCATCCCGTGTCGGGACCGAAGATCGCCCCGTACAACTTGTGGAACTGGACGATGACCCAGGAGACGGGCCAGGTGATGAAGCTGAACAGACTGGCAATCGTGTCCACTAATCAGGCTCCTTGAGCATTGGGCGAAGTCTCTGCGGCCGAACTCGGGAGTTCGTTGGCCGAACCCCCGGAAGGCACGTCAGCGGCGGAGTCCCCGCCCTTGCTGCCGCGTAGCGCGCTGCGCAGCATTTCGTGCCAACGCGGACGTTTGCGTGGTGGTACGTAGTCCACGCCGCCGGGTGACCACGGATTGCATCGCAGGATGCGCCAGGCCGTCAGCGCCGTTCCCTTGATCGCTCCGTGCCGGTCGATCGCCGTATATCCATAGTGGGAACACGACGGGTAGTAACGGCAGACAGGCCCGAGAAGTGGGCTGATCGTCCACTGGTACAGCTTGATGAGAGCCAGCAGCGGGTACTTCATCGCACGCCCCCTCCCAGCAGCCGCTGCAACGCGGCGTCCAGGTCTCGGGCCAGCTGTTCATGGCCGGCGTCGCCCGCTCCGGGCAACGCTCGTACGACAACCAGGCTACCGGGGGGCAGCTGGGCGAGTCGTTCTCGGACCAGGTGGCGAAGCCTGCGCTTCACCGCTGTGCGGACGACCGCACCACCCACGGCTTTGCTGACAACGAAACCCGCACGCGGCGGGGGAACGTTCTCCCCAGTCACGTGCGGGTCGGTTGCACCGCTTCGTAGATGGACGACGAGGAGCGGGCGACCGGCCCGGCGTCCTCGTCGTACTGCGGTCGCGAAGTCCTCGCGCCGCCTCAGCCGATTCTCGGAAGGCAGCACGTCATGACGACCTGTACGCGATCAGGCGGACAGGCTGGCGCGACCCTTGCTGCGGCGGGACGCGAGAATCGCGCGGCCGGCACGGGTGCGCATCCGCAGCCGGAAGCCGTGGGTCTTCGCGCGACGACGGTTGTTCGGCTGGAAGGTGCGCTTGCTCACTCGGGGGCTCCAGAAAAGACTCGTGGTTGGCGGGACATCGCCTGGCTGTCACCGTGCGCCCACGAGAGACTCGCGTAAACGCCCTAGTGCACCGCTTCACAATCACAGATCGTGATCTTTGCCCATCGGAGGCAGGCGGCAGCAGCCATCGACAACTCGACCTGGTCACGGTACGCGCGGCTACGCCATCCGGTCAAACCGACCCTGTCGGACCCCCCATTGTGCACAGGCTGTGGACAACGACTTGAACCACGCGGGTCGGGCTGACTACCGTGGCTGAACTCCGGTTCTTTTTCTTCCCGCCTGCCGGTCCCGACCCATACCGTCCCGAGAACCACACATTCGTGGGACCAGCGAGAGAGCGTGCCTTGTGGCTGACGTACCTGCCGATCTTGCCGCAGTGTGGCCGCGAGTGCTGGAGCAGCTCCTCGGGGAGGGGCAGCAGGGCATCGAGCCCAAGGACAAGCAGTGGATCGAACGCTGTCAGCCGCTCGCCCTGGTGGCCGACACCGCACTGCTCGCCGTCCCCAATGAGTGGGGCAAGCGTGTCCTCGAAGGCCGCCTCGCGCCCCTCATCAGCGAGACGCTGAGCCGTGAGTGCGGGCGCCCCATCCGGATCGCGATCACCGTCGACGACACCGCCGGCGAGCCGGCCGGGCCGCCGGCACCCCCCATGCACCAGTCGCAGCAGCCGCCCCATCGCTACCAGGGCCCTCGGCACGACGAGGCCCGCCCCGGCGACGCGTACGAGAACTACGGGGCCCGGCCCTCGGACGACGGCATGCCGACCGCACGGCCGGCCTACCCGGACTACCAGCAGCAGCGCCCGGAGCCCGGCGCCTGGCCGCGTACCCAGGAGGACCTGTCCTGGCAGCAGCCCCGGCTCGGCGGCTTCCAGGACCGCGAGCCGTCCGCCGACCAGTGGCGCGAGCCGTACGGCGGCGGCCGCCCCCCGCAGCACGACTACCGCCAGCAGCCGCCCGAGCGCCAGGGGTACGAGCCCCAGCACACCGACCGCCCCCGCCCCGAGCGCCACGAGCTCCCGGAGCCGCAGCACCGCACGGGCCCCGGCACCGGCAGGCCCGGCGGAGGAGCCCCCGGGCCGATGGGCGCACAGCCCGCGCCGGCCCCCGGCCCCGGCGAGCCGCATGCCCGGCTGAACCCGAAGTACCTCTTCGACACCTTCGTCATCGGAGCCTCGAACCGCTTCGCGCACGCCGCGGCCGTCGCGGTGGCCGAGGCGCCTGCGAAGGCGTACAACCCGCTGTTCGTCTACGGGGAGTCGGGGCTCGGCAAGACCCATCTGCTGCACGCCATCGGGCACTACGCGCGGAGCCTCTACCCGGGCACCCGGGTGCGGTACGTCAGCTCCGAGGAGTTCACCAACGAGTTCATCAACTCGATCCGTGACGGCAAGGGCGACACGTTCCGCAAGCGGTACCGCGACGTCGACATCCTGCTCGTCGACGACATCCAGTTCCTGGCGAGCAAGGAGTCGACGCAGGAGGAGTTCTTCCACACCTTCAATACGCTCCACAACGCCAACAAGCAGATCGTGCTCTCCTCCGACCGGCCGCCGAAGCAGCTGGTCACTCTGGAGGACCGCCTGCGGAATCGTTTCGAGTGGGGGCTGACCACCGATGTCCAGCCTCCCGAGCTGGAGACCCGCATCGCGATCCTGCGCAAGAAGGCGGTGCAGGAACAGCTGAACGCCCCTCCGGAGGTACTGGAGTTCATCGCCTCCCGTATCTCGCGCAACATCCGTGAGCTGGAGGGCGCGCTCATCCGGGTGACGGCCTTCGCCAGCCTCAACCGCCAGCCCGTGGACCTGGGGCTCACGGAGATCGTGCTGAAGGATCTGATCCCGGGCGGCGAGGACACGGCCCCCGAGATCACGGCGACCGCCATCATGTCGGCGACCGCGGACTACTTCGGGCTGACGGTGGAAGACCTCTGCGGATCGTCGCGCAGCCGCGTGCTGGTGACGGCCCGGCAGATCGCCATGTACCTGTGCCGCGAGCTGACGGATCTCTCCCTGCCGAAGATCGGTGCGCAGTTCGGCGGCCGGGACCATACGACGGTGATGCACGCGGACCGCAAGATCAGGGCTCTGATGGCGGAGCGGCGCTCCATCTACAACCAGGTCACCGAACTCACCAACCGCATCAAGAACGGCTGACGGCGCCCCGCGCGCCGACTCCCGCACGTACCCCGAGGGCGCTGTGCGGACTCGTCAGGAGTCCGCACAGCGCCCTTCCGCATTCCCCGAAAAGCGGCTCGCAACCCCCTCTCGCACGGCTCCGGACGGCGGCCGGCCGTCCACCGCGCCCTCTGCCGGAGGCCCCGCCCTGTTCGATTACTCGGGAGGACACGGGTGTTCTCCACAGATCCGGGCACTTTTTTCCCTCCACAGCCTGGGGATCCAAAAGTTGTCCATACTGCATCCACAGGCAGAACCACCGGGAGGACATCAGGGCAGCTCAGAGGGTTGGGGATTTGTGGTCAACGATGATCCACAGCCTGTGGACAAGATTTTCGTCCACAGGCACCGCGCCGCGTTGTCCACCGGCTGCCCACAGGTCAGAGGCTGTTTTCCCCAGTCGGGGGCCGCTTCTCCACACCGCTGTCCACTGTTCGGCAACACGACAGGCCCTGTCACCGGCCCGAGTGAAAGGCGTCACACCAAGAGGCGGGGTTGGCCTGTGGGGAACGGGGGTAAAGCTGGGGACAGACCTGGGGAGAAACTCCCCTGTCCTGTGTACGGGTTGTGCACAACTTCCGGGTGTCCACAGAAAGCCCGGGTTGTCCACCGGTGCCACCCACAGGGCCGGTGGATAAAAAACGGGCCCTGACCTGCGAAAACGGGGTTATCCACGGTTTCCACAGGCCCTACTACTACCACCACCCATAGTTAGCCCGGAATCCGTTTCGAAGTGGGGCCTGTGCACAACTCGCCCTCGGAGCGCTCCGAGCCTTCCGCCGCGATTTGACCCCGAGCAGCACCGAGTGTCGGTGCGGTGCGTCAGACTGGTCCCCGGCGTCCTCCCCGTCTTCGGCGGAGCGACCCGACCAGACGACGAAGGCCAGCAGGGCGAGAACAGCAGGAGGCGGTTCCGGTGAAGATCCGGGTGGAGCGCGATGTACTCGCGGAGGCGGTGGCCTGGGTGGCCCGCAGCCTCCCGGCCCGTCCGCCGGCGCCCGTTCTCGCGGGCCTTCTGCTGAAGGCCGAGGACGGAGCCCTCAGCTTCTCCAGCTTCGACTACGAGGTCTCGGCGCGCGTCTCGGTGGAGGCCGAGGTCGAGGAGGACGGCACCGTCCTGGTCTCCGGCCGGCTGCTCGCCGACATCTGCCGCGCCCTCCCCAACCGGCCGGTGGAGATTTCCACAGACGGTGTACGGGCGACGGTCTCCTGCGGCTCCTCGCGATTCACACTCCACACCCTTCCTGTGGAGGAATACCCGGCACTGCCGCAGATGCCGACCGCGACCGGCACCGTGCCCGGTGAGGTCTTCGCCTCCGCCGCCGCCCAGGTCGCCATCGCCGCCGGCCGCGACGACACGCTGCCCGTCCTGACCGGTGTGCGCATCGAGATCGAGGGCGACACCGTCACCCTCGCCTCCACCGACCGTTACCGCTTCGCGGTCCGCGAGTTCCTCTGGAAGCCGGAGGACCCGGAGGCCTCCGCCGTGGCCCTGGTGCCCGCCAAGACGCTGCTGGACACCGCCAAGGCCCTCACCAGCGGTGACACGGTCACCCTGGCGCTCTCCGGCTCGGGCGCGGGCGAGGGGCTCATCGGTTTCGAGGGCGCCGGACGGCGTACGACCACCCGACTGCTCGAAGGCGACCTGCCGAAGTACCGGACGCTCTTCCCCACCGAGTTCAACTCGGTCGCCGTGATCGAGACCGCCCCGTTCGTCGAGGCCGTGAAGCGCGTCGCCCTGGTGGCCGAACGCAACACCCCGGTCCGGCTGAGCTTCGAACAGGGCGTCCTGATCCTGGAAGCGGGCTCCAGCGACGACGCACAGGCTGTGGAAAGGGTCGACGCCGTGCTGGAGGGCGACGACATCTCGATCGCCTTCAACCCGACCTTCCTGCTCGACGGCCTGAGCGCCATCGACTCCCCGGTCGCCCAGCTCTCCTTCACGACCTCCACCAAGCCGGCGCTGCTCAGCGGCCGCCCGGCCGTGGACGCCGAGGCGGACGACGCGTACAAGTACCTGATCATGCCGGTCCGCCTCTCCGGCTGACCTCCCCCGGCCCCGCCCCGGCGGGGCCCGACGAGCGTGTTCAGCGCCGAGCACGCCCGGCGTCCTGTCCCCTTCCGGGCGTAGGCTCGGACTTGGGTACGAATCGGCACAACGCTAAGGAATCTCTGATGGAGCTCGGTCTCGTCGGCCTCGGCAAGATGGGCGGCAACATGCGCGAGCGCATCCGCCGCGCAGGCCACACCGTCATCGGTTACGACCGCAACCCGGATGTCGCCGATGTCCACAGCCTGGAAGAGCTTGTGGGCAAGCTCAAGGGCCCCCGGGTCGTGTGGGTGATGGTCCCGGCCGGAGCCGCGACCCAGTCCACGGTCGACGAGCTGGCCGATCTGCTCTCGCCCGGCGACATCGTCGTGGACGGCGGGAACAGCCGCTGGACCGACGACGAGAAGCACGCGGAGGAGCTGCGCGGCAAGGGCATCGGCTTCGTCGACTGCGGCGTCTCCGGCGGCGTCTGGGGCCTGGAGAACGGGTACGCGCTCATGTACGGCGGCGACGCCGACGACGTCGCGAAGGTCCAGCCGATCTTCGACGCGCTCAAGCCCGAGGGCGACTTCGGCTCGGTCCACGCGGGCAAGGTCGGCGCCGGCCACTTCGCGAAGATGGTCCACAACGGCATCGAGTACGCCATGATGCAGGCCTACGCCGAGGGCTGGGAGCTCCTGGAGAAGGTCGACTCCGTCACCGACGTGCGCGAGGTCTTCCGTTCCTGGCAGGAGGGCACGGTCATCCGTTCCTGGCTGCTCGACCTGGCGGTCAACGCCCTGGACGACGACGAGCACCTGGACAAGCTCCGCGGCTACGCGTCCGACTCGGGCGAGGGCCGCTGGACGGTGGAGGCCGCCATCGACAACGCCGTGCCGCTGCCCGCGATCACCGCGTCGCTCTTCGCGCGCTTCGCCTCGCGCCAGGACGACTCCCCGCAGATGAAGATGATCGCCGCGCTGCGCAACCAGTTCGGCGGCCACGCGGTCGAGAACAAGAAGTAACCCGCAACGAGGAGCGGGAGGGGCCGACCGCCTCTCCCGCCCGCCGGAGCACGGAGCAGGAAGCCGGGAAGGTCGGCGCACACCATGCACGTCACGCATCTGTCGCTGGCCGACTTCCGCTCGTACGCCCGGGTCGAGGTGCCTCTCGACCCGGGCGTCACCGCGTTCGTGGGGGCCAACGGCCAGGGCAAGACGAATCTGGTCGAGGCCGTCGGCTATCTCGCCACGCTCGGCAGCCACCGAGTCTCCTCGGACGCCCCGCTCGTCCGCATGGGCGCCGAGCGTGCCGTGATCAGGGCGGCCGTCACCCAGGGCGAGCGCTCGCAGCTGGTCGAGCTGGAGCTCAACCCGGGCCGGGCCAACCGCGCCCGCATCAACAGGTCCTCGCAGGTCAGGCCGCGTGACGTGCTCGGCATCGTGCGGACGGTGCTGTTCGCGCCGGAGGACCTGGCCCTGGTGAAGGGCGACCCCGGCGAGCGACGGCGGTTCCTGGACGAGCTGGTCACCGCGCGGTCGCCCCGGATGGCCGGGGTCCGGTCCGACTACGAGCGCGTGCTGAAGCAGCGGAACACCCTGCTGAAGTCCGCGGCGATGGCCCGCAGGCACGGCGGCCGCTCCCTTGACCTGTCCACGCTCGACGTGTGGGACCAGCATCTGGCCGGAGTCGGCGCGGAGCTGCTGGCCCAGCGCCTGGACCTGATCGCCGTGCTCCAGCCCCTGGCCGACAAGGCGTACGGGGACGTGGCCCCGGGCGGAGGGCCGGTGACGCTGGACTACCGCAGCTCCGTCGGCGCCGAAGCGGGCCCCGCGCGCACCCGCGAGGAGCTGTACGCGCAGATCGTCGAGGCCCTGGCCGCCGTCCGCAAGCAGGAGATCGAACGCGGAGTGACGCTGGTCGGCCCGCACCGCGACGACCTGGTGCTGGGCCTGCGCTCGATGCCCGCCAAGGGGTACGCGAGCCACGGCGAGTCCTGGTCGTACGCCCTGGCGCTGCGGCTGGCCTCGTACGAGCTGCTGCGCGGCGAGGGCAACGAACCGGTGCTGGTGCTGGACGACGTCTTCGCCGAGCTGGACGCGCGCCGCCGGGAGCGGCTGGCGGAGCTGGTGGCGCCGGCCGAGCAGGTGCTGGTGACCGCCGCCGTGGACGACGACGTGCCAGGGGCGCTCGTGGGGACGCGGTACGCGGTCACCGCCGGCGAGGTGGAGCGGGTGTGAGCGGCGACGGCGAGGGAAAGGCCCCGGACGGCGACCGGGCGAAGCCGGCGGAGCCGTCCGGCGTGGACCTGGCGCGGGTGGCCCTGCGCGCGGCGAAGGAGCAGGCCCGGGCCCGCGGCGCGGCCGCGCAGCAGAAGAAGCAGGCGAGGCGGGGCGGCGGGCTGCGCTCCGGGGCGCGGGCGGACGGCCGTGATCCGCTGCCTCTGGGCGCGGCGATCAACCGCCTGATCACCGAACGCGGCTGGGAGACCCCGGCCGCGGTGGGCGGGGTGATGGGCCGCTGGCCGCAGATCGTCGGCGACGACCTCGCCCTCCACTGCGTACCGGTGCGGTACGACGAGGAACCGGACCAGCGCGTTCTGACGGTGCAGTGCGATTCGACGGTGTGGGCGACGCAGCTGCGGCTGCTGGCCCCACAGCTGGTGGCCCGGCTCAACGCGGACCTGGGCAACGGCACGGTGCGGATGATCAAGGTGCTCGGCCCTGGCGGCCCTCAGCGCCGATACGGCCCACTGCGGGCCCCCGGAAGCACGGGCCCGGGCGACACCTACGGCTGACCCGTCCTGACCTGGGATTCTCCCCTCCGCAGGCGCTGGCTCGCGGGTGCGCGCCCACCGTTCAGGGCGTCCCGGACCGCGATTACGTGGTGGGTGAAACCAGGTGGCGGTGAACGGACGTCCCTCACCGTAGCGGGAGGCTGACAGGCCGAAGCGCTCAACGCCCTCGTGAGCCTCCTGAGGCCCCTTCCCGGATATGGGGAGTCGTCAGCCGCTCATTCAGGGCGGCACATGCGGACTCAGGTGCCCGCAAACCCCCATTCGGGTCGGCGCTACCGGTAGACTGGTGAACAATCCCGCGTCTGGCGGGAGTCGTCGATACAAGCCGAACGACGCAGCCGCTCCCGCCTGCCCGGAGAACGGCCTGTGCTGTGCCAGAAAGGGCGCTTCGTGGCCGATTCCGGCAACCCCAACGAGAACATTCCGTCCACCCGGAGCGAGGGCGACGTCGCTCCCGCCGCTGCCGAGGCCACGGCCTCGTACGACGCCAGCGCGATCACCGTGCTGGAGGGTCTGGACGCGGTCCGCAAGCGACCTGGCATGTACATCGGCTCGACCGGTGAGCGCGGTCTCCACCACCTCGTGCAAGAGGTCGTCGACAACTCCGTCGACGAGGCCATGGCCGGGCACGCGGACTCCATCGACGTCACGATCCTCGCCGACGGCGGGGTACGCGTGGTCGACAACGGCCGTGGCATCCCGGTCGGCATCGTGCCGTCCGAGGGCAAGCCGGCCGTCGAGGTCGTGCTCACCGTCCTGCACGCGGGCGGCAAGTTCGGCGGCGGCGGCTACGCCGTCTCCGGTGGTCTGCACGGTGTCGGCGTCTCCGTCGTCAACGCCCTGTCCACGCGCGTGGCCGTCGAGGTGAAGACGGACGGCTACCGCTGGACCCAGGACTACAAGTTCGGTGTCCCGACCGCCCCGCTGGCACGTAACGAGGCCACCGACGAGACGGGCACCAGCGTCACCTTCTGGGCCGACGGTGACATCTTCGAGACGACCGAGTACTCCTTCGAGACGCTCTCGCGCCGCTTCCAGGAGATGGCCTTCCTCAACAAGGGCCTCACCCTCAAGCTGACCGACGAGCGCGAGTCGGCGAAGGCGACGGCCGGCGCGGACAGCGCGGAGGCGGCGGACGTTCCCGAGGAGGAAGTGGCCCGCTCGGTCACGTACCACTACGAGAACGGCATCGTCGACTTCGTCAAGTACCTCAACTCCCGCAAGGGCGATGTCATCCACCAGTCGGTGATCGACATCGCGGCCGAGGACAAGGACCGGCTCCTCTCGGCCGAGATCGCCATGCAGTGGAACACGCAGTACAGCGAGGGTGTCTACTCCTTCGCCAACGCGATCCACACGCATGAGGGCGGTACGCACGAGGAAGGCTTCCGCGCCGCGCTGACCTCGCTGGTCAACCGCTACGCGCGCGACAAGAAGCTGCTTCGCGAGAAGGACGACAACCTCACCGGCGAGGACGTCCGCGAGGGTTTGACGGCGATCATCTCGGTGAAGCTGGGCGAGCCGCAGTTCGAGGGCCAGACGAAGACCAAGCTGGGCAACACGGAGGCCAAGACCTTCGTGCAGAAGGTCGTCCACGAGCAGCTGACGGACTGGTTCGACCGCAACCCCAACGAGGCCGCCGACATCATCCGCAAGGGCATCGCCGCCTCGACCGCTCGTGTGGCGGCCCGCAAGGCGCGCGACCTGACCCGGCGCAAGGGCCTGCTGGAGAGCGCCTCGCTCCCGGGCAAGCTCAGCGACTGCCAGTCGAACGACCCCACCAAGTGCGAGATCTTCATCGTCGAGGGTGACTCGGCGGGCGGCTCGGCCAAGTCCGGCCGGAACCCGATGTACCAGGCGATCCTGCCCATCCGCGGCAAGATCCTGAACGTCGAGAAGGCCCGGGTCGACAAGATCCTCCAGAACACCGAGGTCCAGGCGCTGATCTCGGCCTTCGGTACCGGGGTCCACGAGGACTTCGACATCGAGAAGCTCCGCTATCACAAGATCATCCTGATGGCGGACGCCGACGTCGACGGCCAGCACATCAACACCCTGCTGCTGACGTTCCTCTTCCGCTTCATGCGACCGCTGGTCGAGGCCGGCCACGTCTACCTGTCGCGTCCGCCGCTGTACAAGATCAAGTGGGGTCGCGACGACTTCGAGTACGCGTACTCGGACCGCGAGCGCGACGCCCTGGTCGCGCTCGGCAAGCAGAACGGCAAGCGGATCAAGGAAGACTCGATCCAGCGCTTCAAGGGTCTCGGCGAGATGAACGCCGAGGAGCTGCGCGTCACCACGATGGACGTCGACCACCGCGTGCTCGGCCAGGTCACGCTCGACGACGCGGCGCAGGCCGACGACCTGTTCTCGGTGCTCATGGGTGAGGACGTCGAGGCGCGGCGCTCGTTCATCCAGCGCAACGCCAAGGACGTCCGCTTCCTCGACATCTGAGTCGGCCGTACAAGCAAGCCGCAGCCGCGAAAGGACTTTGACCAGCAATGGCCGACGAGAACAACCCCGTCCCCGTGACGCCCGAAGAGGTTCCGCCCGTCGAGGGCGTGGGTATGCGTGTCGAGCCCGTCGGGCTCGAGACGGAGATGCAGCGCTCCTACCTCGACTACGCGATGTCCGTCATCGTCTCGCGTGCGCTCCCCGACGTACGGGACGGCCTCAAGCCCGTCCACCGCCGGGTGCTGTACGCGATGTACGACGGCGGCTACCGGCCCGAGAAGGGCTTCTACAAGTGCGCCCGCGTCGTCGGTGACGTCATGGGGACGTACCACCCGCACGGCGACTCCTCGATCTACGACGCCCTGGTCCGCCTGGCGCAGCACTGGTCGATGCGCATGCCGCTGGTGGACTCCAACGGCAACTTCGGTTCCCCGGGCAACGACCCGGCCGCCGCCATGCGGTACACCGAGTGCAAGATGATGCCGCTGTCCATGGAGATGGTCCGGGACATCGACGAGGAGACCGTCGACTTCCAGGACAACTACGACGGCCGCAACCAGGAGCCGACGGTCCTGCCGGCGCGCTTCCCGAACCTGCTGGTCAACGGCTCCGCGGGCATCGCGGTCGGCATGGCGACCAACATCCCGCCGCACAACCTGCGCGAGGTCGCGGCCGGCGCCCAGTGGTACCTGGAGAACCCGGAGGCCTCGCAGGAGGAGCTCCTGGAGGCCCTGATCGAGCGGATCAAGGGCCCGGACTTCCCGACCGGCGCACTGGTCGTGGGCCGCAAGGGCATCGAGGAGGCGTACCGGACGGGCCGCGGCTCGATCACGATGCGCGCGGTCGTGGCGGTCGAGGAGATCCAGAACCGCCAGTGCCTGGTCGTCACGGAGCTTCCGTACCAGACCAACCCCGACAACCTCGCGCAGAAGATCGCCGACCTGGTGAAGGACGGCAAGATCGGCGGCATCGCCGACGTGCGCGACGAGACCTCCTCGCGTACGGGCCAGCGCCTCGTCGTCGTACTGAAGCGGGACGCGGTCGCCAAGGTCGTACTGAACAACCTGTACAAGCACACCGACCTCCAGTCGAACTTCGGCGCCAACATGCTGGCGCTGGTGGACGGGGTGCCGCGCACCCTGTCGATCGACGCGTTCATCCGCCACTGGGTGACGCACCAGATCGAGGTCATCGTCCGGCGTACGCGGTTCCGCCTGCGCAAGGCCGAGGAGCGCGCGCACATCCTGCGCGGCCTGCTGAAGGCCCTGGACGCCATCGACGAGGTCATCGCCCTCATCCGGCGCAGCCAGACCGTCGAGATCGCCCGCGAGGGCCTGATGGGCCTGCTGGAGATCGACGACATCCAGGCGAACGCGATCCTGGAGATGCAGCTGCGCCGGCTGGCCGCGCTGGAGCACCAGAAGATCACCGCCGAGCACGACGAGCTCCAGGCGAAGATCAACGAGTACAACGAGATCCTGGCCTCGCCCCTGCGGCAGCGGCAGATCGTCAGCGAGGAGCTGGCGGCGATCGTCGACAAGTTCGGCGACGACCGGCGCTCCAAGCTGGTGCCCTTCGACGGTGACATGTCCATCGAGGACCTGATCGCCGAGGAGGACATCGTCGTCACGATCTCCCGCGGCGGCTACGTGAAGCGCACCAAGACGGACGACTACCGCTCGCAGAAGCGCGGCGGCAAGGGCGTGCGGGGCACGAAGCTCAAGGAAGACGACATCGTCGACCACTTCTTCGTGTCGACGACGCATCACTGGCTGCTGTTCTTCACCAACAAGGGGCGGGTCTACCGCGCCAAGGCGTACGAGCTGCCGGACGCCGGCCGGGACGCGCGCGGCCAGCACGTCGCGAACCTGCTGGCCTTCCAGCCGGACGAGCGGATCGCGCAGATCCTGGCGATCCGGGACTACGACGCGGCGCCGTACCTGATCCTGGCCACCAAGGGCGGTCTGGTGAAGAAGACCGCGCTGAAGGACTACGACTCCCCGCGCTCCGGCGGTGTCATCGCCATCAACCTGCGCGAGACGGCGGACGGTTCCGACGACGAGCTGATCGGCGCCGAGCTGGTCTCCTCCGATGACGACCTGCTGCTCATCAGCAAGAAGGCGCAGTCGATCAGGTTCACCGCCACGGACGAGGCACTGCGTCCGATGGGCCGTGCGACCTCGGGCGTCAAGGGCATGAGTTTCCGCGAAGGAGACGAACTGCTGTCGATGAATGTCGTCAGGCCCGGTACCTTCGTGTTCACTGCCACCGACGGCGGGTACGCGAAGCGGACCCCCGTCGACGAGTACCGCGTACAGGGTCGGGGCGGCCTCGGTATCAAGGCCGCCAAGATCGTGGAGGACCGGGGCTCGCTGGTCGGTGCGCTGGTGGTCGAGGAGACCGACGAGATCCTCGCCATCACGCTCGGCGGTGGTGTGATTCGTACGCGAGTCAACGAAGTCAGGGAGACGGGCCGTGACACCATGGGCGTCCAACTGATCAATCTGGGCAAGCGCGATGCCGTCGTAGGCATCGCTCGCAACGCCGAGGCGGGCCGCGAGGCCGCGGAGGTCGACGATTCCGTCGACACCGACGCCGAAGGCGGGACGACCGCGGCGGCGACAGCCGAGGCCACCACGGCCGAGGCGGCCGCCGGCAGCACGGTCGACAGCAATGTCGAGGACACGTCGTCCTCGACCGGGGAGCACGAGGAGTAGAGCGTGAGTGGAGCCACGGGCGCCGGTTCGTCCGCTTCCGGAGCGGGAGGTAACGGTGCCCGTGGCCCCGCCACGGACTCCCAAGGGGGCACTGTGACGGATACCCGGGGCCCTCAGCCCCAGTACGAGGGTTACGCGACCGGGCCGCTGCCCGGCGAGCGGGAACCCGCACCGGGCCAGGCGGGCCCGTACCACCCGCCGCAGGCGTACCCCTCGCCGCAGGGCGGGACCCAGGGCGGCGGCCGCACCTACGGCGGTCAGCAGCAGGGCATGGGACCGGCGCAGACGGCCCGCAAGCCGCGGACGGGGGCGCGGACCACTCCGCGTACCCGCAAGGCACGTCTGCGCGTCGCCAAGGCCGATCCGTGGTCGGTGATGAAGGTCAGCTTCCTGCTGTCCATCGCGCTGGGCATCTGCACGGTGGTGGCGTCGGCGGTCCTGTGGATGGTGATGGACGCGATGGGCGTCTTCTCCACCGTGGGCGGCACCATCAGCGAGGCGACCGGCTCGAACGAGGGCAACGGCTTCGACCTTCAGGCGTTCCTGTCGCTGCCGCGGGTCCTCGTCTTCACCGCGGTCATCGCGGTGATCGACGTGGTCCTGGCCACCGCTCTGGCGACGCTGGGCGCCTTCATCTACAACCTGTCGGCCGGTTTCGTGGGCGGTGTCGAGCTCACGCTGGCCGAGGACGAGTAGCCCGGCGGGTATCGATTTTGGGACTGGCCCCGACGTGCGCTAATCTTCAGAAGTCAGCGCGACGGAAAAGCGCGGCGGGGCTATAGCTCAGTTGGTTAGAGCGCATCCCTGATAAGGATGAGGCCACAGGTTCAAATCCTGTTAGCCCCACCAGCACGAAGGCCCCCCACCGGAAACGGTGGGGGGCCTTCGGCGTTCCGGGACGGTGTCCCGGAACGCGGCGTCATCTCATGGCCGTGCGGCGCAGGCGGCCGCGCAGGGTCTCGGTGAGAGCGCCGAGGGCGAACGCCTGGACCAGGGCTCCGGCGACGATGCCGCCGGTCACGTACCAGTACGGGACCTCGGTGGTGCCCCAGAGATCGATGCCCAGCATCGTGAACAGCAAGGAAGCCGGGGCGGTCAGGAGGAACGAACGGATTCCGACGAAACCGGGGTCTCCGAACGTCGCGACGAGCGCCTCGAAGACGAGGGAGGCGCCGACGATCCCCAGGTAGACGGCGGAGACGGGGTTGGCGAAGGTCAGACGGAACAGGGCGCGAGCGTGCATGGAATTCCCCCCGGAAGAAGCGTTTCTGGCGTGCTGTGTGCTTCTCATGCTTGTCGCCGGCCGTCGTCCGGGCGTGAGTAGACCTACTCATTCGGGGTGGGGGTGCGGGCGCACGGGAAAGCCCCCGTCCGGTGTGCACCGGCCCGGGGGCTCAGGGGATCAGCAGCGGCGCTGTCACGGTGGGAGGAGCGAGGCGTCCTGCGCCGTGGTGCCGTGCGAGGTGCGGGCGGTACCGGTGGAGTTCACGGTGTTCTTCGCGTCGGACGACAGGTGCCGGGTGGCGGGTGAGGAGCCGTGGGCCTCGGCCCGGATGCGCTGCTTCATGGTCGGCGGCAGGGCCCGGTCACGCGGAAGGGTCCATCGCACCGAAGGTCCGGTCGCGGTTGCGCGGGCCGCGGGGGCGTGCTCCTGGGTTGTCGCCGCCGGCTCCGTGTTCGTGTTCGTGGTTTCCGCGGCGGCGGCGGTGGAGGCCGCGAGGCCCAGGGAGGCGAGGAGGGCGAAGAAGGCGGTGATGAAGGCGGTCCAGATGCTCTTGGCCTTGAAGGTGCTCATGGCCCCTCACTTTCGGGTGGTCCGGTTTGCTTACCTTTCCGATGATGTGGATCCGGCCCGCGATTTCGTGGACCGACGCCGCGCAAGCGCCGATCTTCAGATGAACACCACTCTTATGGTTCAACCGGCCGCCACCGGCTTCCGGAGAGCGGATCGAGCGGCGGTCGGACGGTGAGGCACAGGAGGGCGTCGACCGCACTTCCACAGGCGCCAATTGGGTTGCGGGGAGGTCACCGGCCGATATCGGCCGGTGTGTATAGTCGGGCGGCAGAAGTCCCCTACGCCAACGAAAGACGAGGTCGCGCGGTGAAGAAGCTTCTCCTGGTCGCACTGGCCGCCATCGGCGGGCTCCTCGTGTACCGCCAGATCCAGGCGGATCGCGCCGAGCAGGATCTGTGGACGGAGGCGACCGACTCCGTGCCCGCAGGTTCGGGTGTCTGAGACGGAACAGCCTGGTACGAGCCCCGGTCGCTGACGCGGCCGGGGCTCTGTGCTGTTGCGGGACCGTGACAGCCGTGCTCTTGAGTTCACTCACGCAAATCAATAACTTGCTTGAGCAAAGGGTGCGGCTGTTCGGTCTAGGGGGCACAGGTGGGGACAGGGCATCACCGCGGCGGTGTGCGGGCGGGGACATTGATCGGCGGGGCGCTGTTCGCCCTGGTGGCGGGCGTGCTGCCGGCCCTGGCGGGTCCGGCGGACGCCCAGGGGGTACCGGCGGCCGCGCGGACCGGTGGGCACGGCAGCCTGGTGATGGTGCTCGACTCCTCCGGCTCCATGGGGGACGACGACGGCACCGGGCACACCCGGATGGAGAGCGCCCGCGCGGCGGTCTCCACGGTGGTGGACGGGCTGCCTGACGGGTACCCGACCGGGCTGCGGGTCTACGGCGCCGACCGGCCGCGCGGCTGCACGGACACCCGGCTCGTCCAGCCGGTGCGCGAACTGGACCGGGACGCGCTGAAGCGGGCGGTCGAAACCGTACGGCCCCGGGGCGACACCCCCATCGGGCTCTCGCTCCGCAAGGCGGCCGACGATCTGCCGGAGCCGGCGGACGGCGCCATCGGCACGCGCACGATCCTGCTCGTCTCGGACGGCGAGGACAACTGCGGTTCGCCGGAGCCCTGCGAGGTTGCCGCACAGCTCGGTGGGGAAGAGCTCGGGCTGCGGATCGACACCGTCGGCTTCCAGGTGAAGGGCGCTGCCCGCGAGCAGCTGGAGTGCATCGCGCACGCGGGCAACGGCCGCTACTACGACGCACCGGACGCCGACGCGCTGGCCCGCCAGCTCCAGCGCGCCGCCCAGCTCTCCGCGGACGGCTACCGGCTGAAGGGCCGCCGGGTGACGGGCGCGGCCACCGCCGACCGGGCACCCGTACTGGCTCCCGGGCAGTACCTGGACACCATCGGGCCGGGCGAGAAGCGGTACTACGCGGTGGACCTCGACGACGCCTCGACGGCCGACTTCGCCGCGACGGCGGTCCCGCAGCCGGGGGCGGCCGTCGACACCTTCGACGCGCTCACCACCAGGATCGAGCAGGCCGGACACGGGTACTGCGCGGCGAACACCGAGCGCTTCTCGCAGAAGGAGGGCGCGGTTCCGCTGACGGCCGCCGTCGCCCGCGTCCCCTCGCCGGGCGGCGACCGCTCCTGCGACCGCGCGGGGCGCTACCGGCTCGTGGTGGAGCGGGCGGGCAAGAAGGGCTCGGACACGGCCCGTTGGCCGCTGGAGCTGGTCCACGGGGTCGAGGAGCCGCTGGCGGACGGGGTGACGCCCGCCCAGTCGGAGGCGGAGTACGGAGAGGGCGAGAGCGCCCCGCTGCCCACCGGTGACCCGCGCGATGTGCGGGGCGGCACCGGCTTCAACGACGCGCTGGAACTCGGCCGGGGTGTGTGGCGCGACCGGATCCTGCCGTCGCAGACGCTCTGGTACAAGGTCCCGGCGGGCTGGGGCCAGCAGGTCGTGTACGGCGTGGAGTTCGCGAACGAGCCCACTGTCGACCGGCCCGGCTCCACCTACTCGTACGGTGCCTGCCGGCTCTACACCCCGGCCCGCTTCCCACTCGGCGGTGGCGGCGGATTCCGGGCGAGCACGATGTACGACGGCCGCCCCGCGGCGGTCCGGATGGGCGGCGTCCCGGTCGCCTGGACCAACCGCTACGAGAGCGGGGCCGAGGTCCAGCCGGTGCACGTCGGGGGCGACTTCTACATCTCGGTGACCCTGGGGGCCCGCGCCGCGGAGATCGCGGAGAACCCGGAGATCGGGGTGGTGCTGCGGGTCATGGTGCTGGGCGAGGAACGCTCCGGGCCGGGCCGGGACGCCCCGGCGGTCACGGGGACGCCGGACGGGAACGCCGGCGGCGGTCACGGATCCGGCGCGGACAAGAGCGGCGAATCGGCCGCCTCCGCAGACAGCGGAGGTACGGGAGGGGCAGGATGGGCCGTCGTTGCGGCTGCGGGCGCTGGGGCCGCCGCCATGGCCGTGGTCCTGGCCGTGTTCGTATATGTACGCGGCCGCCGCGCGGCAGCCGCACGGATGACGAGGGGAAGCGCGTGATGAGGCGGCGCAGCAGGATGCGGGGGGCGCTCGCGGCGGTGGCGGCGGTGTTCGCGGTGGCGGCGCTGCCCGGGCAGGCGTACGCGGCGGGCGAAGCCGGCACGTACACCTTCGATCCGGACGCCGAGTCGGTCAACGGTGCGGAGGTCAGCGCCGACGCCGTGGCGCTGAAGCCCGACACCGTCTACAAGAGCGCGATCTCGGGCACTCAGAAGCTGTACTACCGGCTGAACCTGGACGCGAAGACGAACGCCTACGTCTCCGCCGTGGTCGTCCCCAAGGGCGGCGGCAAGGTGTTGTACGCCGACGGCTTCACGGTGAGCATCAGGGACAGCTCGGACGACGAATGCAGCTCGAATGACGCCATGTTCGGGTCCGCCGAGTACCCGCGTCCCCTCGCCGCCTACGCCTCCCGGCGGATCGAGGAGGACGGCAACTGCCAGGACGCCGGTACGTATTACGTGCTCGTCGAGCGGGACAGCAAGGCGACGTCCGACCAGGGGGAGTGGGACCTGGAGCTGCGTTACGTCTCCGAGCCGGAGCTCGCGAACCCCTCCGCCGGGCCGACCGACGCCCCCACGTCCTGGCCGTCCGCCTCACCTCCGCCGCCCGCCGCTGCCACGGACAACACCCGTCGCGGGGGCGCCGGTTACTACGACGCCACGAGTCTGGAGACCGGGGAGTGGAAGGACCGCATCGAGCCCGGGCAGACCCTCTTCTACCGGGTCCCGGTGGACTGGGGACAGCAGTTCTTCGCCACGGCCGGGCTGAGCAACAGCACCTCCACGCAGAACCCGTACGTCAGCAGCGCGCTGGCGATGTCACTGGAGAATCCCGCGCTGGGGCACGTCGGTGAGGTGTCGCCGATGTCGTACGCGGGAAAGCCGGCCTCCGTCTCCTTCGACCCGCTGCCCCCGGTGGCGTACGAGAACCGGAACGACTCCAGCGACGACGTCAGGGGCATGCGGTTCGCCGGCTGGTACTACCTCTCCGTCTCGCTGAGCCCCGCGGTCGCGAAGGCGTACGGCGACAAGCCGATCACGCTGACCCTCCAGATCAGCGTGAAGGGACAGGCCGCCAAGACGCCCTACAAGGGGGACGCCGGGATCTTCGCCGTGACCCAGGGCGACAAGGACGCGGCGCGGCAGGGGCAGAGCGGTGCGCAGGCCGCGGCCGACAGCAGGAGCAGCAGCACGATGAAGCTCGTCGCGGCGGCCGGGATCGGCGCCGGCACCGTGCTGGTGCTCTGGATGGGCGCGTGGATGCTGCTCGCGCGGCGCCGCGCGGCCGCCGTACCCGCGGCGCCCACGGGGCAGTACCCGTACGGGGGGCCGCCCCGGGCCTGGTAGCCCTCAGGCCTGGGTCAGCGCCCAGATCCCCACGGCGAAGCAGACCAGCGCCACCAGCAGGACCGGGACCGCCACCTTCGGGGACGGTCCCGGACGCGTTCCCGGGGCGGTCGCCGGTGCCGGTACGGGGGCTCCTGCCTGCGGGGCCGTGTAGGGACGGGTGAACGCCTGGTCGTGCGGGCCGGGAGCCGGTGCGTGCGCCGGGTCGCCGTAGGGGGCGGAGTAGCCGGGCGCCGCGGGGCCCGGGTAGCCGTACGCGGCACCCGGAGCGGCGGTTTGAGGCGCGTGGTGCGCGGGAACGGCCGGCTCGGGCGGCGGGAGGTGGAAGCTGCCCGTCTCTGACATGGAAGCGGGCGCGGAGGGGTACGGCTGCGGCTGCTGTACGCCCGGGGGTGGCACGAACTGCCCACCGGAGTGCGGCCCGTTGGCCTGGGGCGCGGAGGGCTGCGGGGCGGAGGGCTGCGGAGCCGGCGCCTCCGGAGCCAGGTGCGAGGTGGCCGGGTGCGCCGGGGCCTGCTGGTCCGTGGACCGATGACCCGGTGAGTGCAGTGCCGTGGTCCGGCCGGACGGCAGGGGACCGTCCGGACCGAATCCCTCGGGCAGCGGGCCGATCTGGTCGAAGACCTCCACCGGCTCCTCGTCGGCCGACGCATCGGGCAGCATCTCCACGGCCGCGTTCAGCGCCTTGCGCGCACCCGTGGCGGTACGGAAACGGTCCTGCGGGTCCGGCTGCAGCAGCCCCGCGATGACCTGCCACAACGGCTCCGGGACGCCGTCGGGGGCGCTCGGCGTGCCGTGCGCGGCGAAGTGCTCGATGAGGGCCTGGGAATCGGGCTTGGTGCCCTGGAGCAGATACAGGGCGACCAGACCGACCGCGAAGAGGTCCGCCGGGAAGTCCGGTTCCGCTCCCATCATCTGCTCGGGGGCGAAGTAACCGAGCGTCCCCACCACGTAGTTCGTCTCGGTGAGCCGGGGCTCGCCCTTGCGCATGGAGATGCCGAAGTCGGACAGCCGCAGATGCGGCCGGCCCCGGCCGGTGGCCTCCATGAGGATGTTGGCGGGTTTGATGTCCCGGTGCACGACGCCCTCGGCGTGCACCGTCGAGAGGCCGGACAGCAGCTGGTCGAGCAGCGTGCAGACGAACCGAGGGGGCAACGGGCCGTAGTCGCCGATGACATGGGCGAGCGAACCGCCGCTGACGAGGTCCATGGTGAACAGGACCTGGTCGTCGTCGGCGGCCCAGCTGGCCGGCGCGAGGACATGGGGATGCTCGATGCGCAGCGCCTGTTCACGGACGAAGCGGAGCAAGGTGTGCGCGTCGCTCTGCTGGAGCACCTTGGCCGCCACATAGCGGCGGCGCCGGTGGTCCCAGGCGCGCCAGACGGCACCGACCCCACCGCGTCCGATCGGATCGACCAGTTCGTACCGTCCGGCGAAGACCTCACCCATGGCGCTGCGCTCGCTCCCCGTTCCTGTTCCGGCCCGTGCCCCCGTACCGCGAGGGCCGGGGGCCTGTCGTCTGGGTCATGCCGGGCTCGCGGAGCCTGGCACGCCCTAGCTCTGGTGGCTCTCGTAGTGCGCCACCGCTTCCGCGGTGCGCCCTGCCCCGTACACCCTGAGGAACTCTGCCAGTTCCGGATGGGTCGGTGCGAGGGAGTCCGCCGCATCGATGATGTCACCGGCGGCCGCGACCGAGCGCAGCAGCGACTGGATCTCCCGGACCACCCGGCGCACGGTGGGTGCTCCGCCGCTCGACGTGGTCTGGCCGGTGCCCGAGAGCACCGAGCCGCCCTGGGACTTCTTGATCTCCTCCATGCGGTCCGTGGCCTCCCCGGCGCTGACGCTGCCGTCGGCCACCTGGCCGGCCAGTTCCTGAAGTGCCTGGACGCGCTGAACGACAGCCGGGTTGCCGATCTTCGCGCGCTGGCCGCTCATGAGCTGGGAAAGCATGGGAGCGGACAGTCCGAGTGCCGCGGCGAGCCGCGCCTGGTTGAGACCGAGATCGTCGATCAGACGGCGGAAGAGCGCACCCAGTGGCTCTCCGTACCAACTGCGCTGAAGCTCTCTTGCTCTGGCCGTAGCCTCTTGTTGCGCTGCATCCATTGCGTCTCCCCTTCGCATGAGCTTCGCTGCTGCGAACCTCGACCAGCATCTTACGGAGCGTGGTCGCACACGGGGAGTCCCTGATTTTTTGCAGGATCACGGGGGTGAGCCGGTACTCTGTTCTGCGGTGGTGGCCGGAACGTCGAGGCGTTCGGGCTGCGTACTGTCGGGGCCTTAGCTCAGTTGGTAGAGCGCTGCCTTTGCAAGGCAGATGTCAGGAGTTCGAATCTCCTAGGCTCCACCCATACAGATCCCCCCTGACCTGTGGAAACACAGGTCAGGGGGGATCTTTGTACGTGTGCTCCGCGGCCGGGCGCGGATCAGGGGCGGTCGTCGAGATCCGTGCCGTCCACGCCCTCCGGGCCGACCTCGCCCGCCGCCTCGGCGTCCGCCTGCTTGGCCTCGACCTCCGGGTCCAGGATCGCCGAGGTGCTCGGGCTGCCGTCGACGGAGGACAGCGGGCCGCGGTCGTCGACCTCGGTCGGGGCCGGCGGCTCGACCAGCCACTCGGGGTTGGCCTGCTTGTCCCACCAGCGCCACACGGCGTACCCGACGCCCGCGAGGATGCCGGTCACGGCCAGGCCCTTGAACGCCTTGCCGGCCCGGGTCCGACGCTGCTGCTTGCGGGCGAGCTTGCGGATCTGCTTGGCCGTGACCTGGCCGCGCAGGGCGGCCACCGCGGCGGCGCTGCGGGCCGCGGCCTCCTCGGCCACCGGCTGGGCGGCTGCCCTGGCGCTCTCGAGGCGCGGGACGGTGTAGTCCGCGGCGCTGCGGGCGGCCTGACGGGTGACGAGCGCGGCGCGCTGCGCGACCTCGTCGACCTTCGGGGGGACGTGCGTACGGGCGAGCTCGATACGGGGGGCGACGTGCGCGCCGTACTGGACACGGGCCTGCTTGGCTGCCTTCGACACCTTCGGCGCGAGCAGCGTGCGGGCCTCGTGCGCATAGTGAACGGCTTGGTCCTTGGCCGAGTCGGCGTAGGGCGCCACCACGTCCGCGGCGTGCTGCACGCTGTCCCTCGCCGAGTCGGTTGCGGCACGCACGCTGTCGATGCGGGTCACGGGATCCTCCTCCTTGGTGGCGGGTTGGTACTCCGCCTTTCCACCCATTTCGAGATCATGCCTGCGTGGTGCCGGTGGGGCACGTGGGGCGGGCATCCGGGTCATGCGGTGCACAGAGGATGTCCCGGGGCGATGTGGTGCAAGGGGAGCCTTCCGTCGACCATGCCACGGCCCGGACCGCCGCGCGCCGGTTCGGCACGCACTCGGCGGCAGGTTCGGCACGCGCATGGCGGCATCGGTCGCGCCGGGCGGCGCGGAAGGCACCCGGCGCCCGCTTCGGACGCCGCGGGGGCGGTGCGTGCGAGGATCGGGGCGTCGGGGCCGGGCCGGTTGCCGGAGCGGACCGACGCGCAGCGCGGCTGCGCAGAGCACACGTGCAGACTCACGGAAGGCAGATCGTGGCCGAGCAGCTTTACGCCACCTTGAAGACCAACCAGGGCGACATCGAGATCCGGCTCCTGCCGAACCACGCTCCCAAGACGGTCAGGAACTTCGTCGGGCTCGCCACCGGTGAGCGCGAGTGGATCAACCCGGAGACCGGCGAGAAGACCACGGCCCGGCTGTACGACGGCACCGTCTTCCACCGCGTGATCAGCGGTTTCATGATCCAGGGCGGCGACCCGCTGGGGAACGGCACGGGCGGCCCGGGCTACAAGTTCGCGGACGAGTTCCACCCCGATCTCGCCTTCAACAAGCCGTACCTGCTCGCCATGGCCAACTCCGGCCCCGGTACCAACGGCTCGCAGTTCTTCATCACGGTCTCGCCGACCGCCTGGCTGACCGGCAAGCACACCATCTTCGGTGAGGTGTCCGGCGAGGCGGGCAAGAAGGTCGTCGACGCCATCGTGGAAACTCCGACCAACGCGCGTACCGACCGCCCGGTGCAGGACGTCGTCATCGAGTCGGTCGTCGTCGAGAAGCGCTGAGCGCCCTTCGTCACCGCTCGGTCACTCTCCGACCCGACTCCCGGGAACCAACCGCCCCGCTCGTCCGTATCTCATGACAGAACGGACGCGCGGGGCGGTGTCGTGTGCGTCGCCGTGAGACGAGCGCCGAACGACGAGGACCGAGGGGACCGGGAAGCCATGGGACCGATGGACCAGCAGCCGCCGGGTGCGTCCGGACCGCGCCCGCCCGTCGATGGGCCGCCCGTCTGCTACCGCCACCCGGACCGTGAGACGGCGGTCCGGTGCGTCCGCTGCGACCGCCCCATCTGCCCCCAGTGCATGGTCAGCGCCTCGGTCGGCTTCCAGTGCCCCGACTGCGTCCGCCAGAGCTCCGGTACGGGACACGGCGCGTCCGTCACGCAGCCGCGCACGCTGGCCGGCGGCCTCGTCGCGGCCGACCCGCGGCTGATCACCAAGATCCTGCTGGGGATCAACATCGCGATGTTCGTCGCGGTATCGGTGGACGACGCGCTGCTCGACAAGCTGGTGCTGCTCGGCCGGGCCAACCTCTACTACGGCGGGCCGCCCGAGGGCATCGCCGAGGGCCAGTGGTACCGGCTGGTGACGTCGATGTTCCTGCACCAGGAGGTGTGGCACATCGCCTTCAACATGCTGGGGCTGTGGTGGCTGGGCGGCCCTCTGGAAGCGGTGCTGGGCCGTGTCCGCTACCTCGCGCTGTATCTGATCTCGGGGCTGGCCGGCGGCGCGCTGACGTACTGGCTCGCGGAGCCGAACCAGCCCTCGCTGGGGGCGTCCGGCGCCATCTTCGGTCTGCTGGGCGCGACCATCGTGCTGATGCGCAGGCTGAACTACGACATGCGCCCGGTCTTCATGATCCTCGCGCTCAACCTGATCATCACCTTCAACCCCTGGGGCGGGATCGCCTGGCAGGCGCATGTCGGGGGGCTCGTCGCAGGAGTGCTGATCGGGATCGCCATGCTGCACGCCCCGCGTGAGCGGCGTGACCTCGTGCAGTTCGGGGCCTGCGCGGTGGTCCTGCTGGCCACCTTCCTGATCGTGGTGACCAGAACGGCCGCCCTGTCCTGAAAGGTGTTCCCGGCACCTTTCACAAGCGGTTGTGGGCCATTTGTGACCGAAGTTGTCCACAGGGTTCCACAGCGTGATCCCGATCTTGTGCATAGTGCGGGCACAACTGCGCCCCTTGTCCCTGAGCTGGGTTTTTCCAGTCGGGGCAAGGGGCGTCCCGCCCCCGGGCGGGAGCGGCTGCAGTCACACCGGCGTCAACGGCCGGAGAGTTATCCACAGATCGTCTGACCTTTTCCCCCACCTGTGGATAACGCTGTGGGTAACTCAGGGCAGGGGTTGCGCGGCAGTGCCGACGTGTGGTTTACGCGGTGGTGCGGGCTACTTCCACTGGGTGGAGACGCCGAAGCCGCCGGCGATGAAGCCGAAGCCGACGACGATGTTCCAGTTCCCCAGCGACTTGACCGGCAGGTCGCCGTCGGTCACATAGAAAACGACGATCCAGGCCAACCCGATCAGGAACAGCGCCAGCATCACGGGCGCGACCCAGCTGCGGTTGGTCAGCTTTATGTTGGTCGCCTGCTTCGCCGGAGGCGGCGTGAAGTCGGCCTTCTTGCGGATACGTGACTTCGGCACGAGGAACTCTCCTGTCGATGCGCTGCGTGACCGCGCAGGGAACTGTGGCTGGCGCCGGGGCTGGGCGCGAGGGGGAATGTGGCCTCCCCGGGGCGTCCGTTAGCGTAGTGCTTCCGTGGCACCGAAGGAGATAAGGGTACGTTGAGCAATTCTGCCGACTCTCCCCCCGGGCCGGTCCGGCGCACCTTCCGGCACCCGGTCAGAGTGCTCACGGCTGCCGTTTTCGCCCTTGCCGGTCTCATCTTCGTGACCAGCGCGAATACGGCGAAGGGCACCAATATCCGCACCGACGCCTCGCTGCTGAAGCTCTCCGACCTCATCCAGCAGCGCAGCGAGAAGAACGCCGCCCTCGAGGAGTCCGCCGCCTCCGTGCGCGGGGACATCGACAGCCTCGCCCAGCGCGACAACGGCAGCACCAAGGCGGAGGCCGCCAAGCTCAAGGCGCTGGAGCGGAACGCGGGCACCACCGAGCTGTCCGGTGCGGCGGTGTCCGTCACGCTCGACGACGCCCCGCCGAACGCCACCGCGAGCCCCGGCTACCCCGACCCGCAGCCCAACGACCTGGTCATCCACCAGCAGGACCTCCAGGCGGTCGTCAACGCCCTCTGGCAGGGTGGCGCCAAGGGCGTCAAGGTCATGGACCAGCGGCTGATCTCCACCAGCGCCGTGCGCTGCGTCGGCAACACCCTGATCCTCCAGGGCCGGGTCTACTCACCCCCGTACAAGATCACCGCGGTGGGCGATCCCGGGGCGCTGCGGCGTGCGCTGGACGCCTCGCCGGCGATCCAGAACTACCTGCTGTACGTGAAGGCGTACGGGCTCGGCTGGAAGGTCGACGAGCACGTGGCGGTGACGCTTCCCGGCTACTCCGGCACGGTGGATCTGCACTACGCGGAGCCGGTGGAGTAGCGGACGGCTTCCGGCGCCGCACAGCTTTCCACAGGCTGCCCACGCCGGGCCCCCCGCCCTTTAGTCTGGTCCCGTACCGAATGGAGGGTCTGGATGTACAGCTGGATCTGGCGGCATCTGCCGGGCAACGTGTGGGTGCGCGCGTTCATTTCGCTCGTGCTCGCCCTGGCGGTCGTCTATGTGCTGTTCCAGTACGTCTTCCCCTGGGCGGAGCCGCTGCTTCCGTTCGGTGACGTGACGGTCGACGGTGCGGGCGCGGCGACGGGGGCCGGCCGATGAGCGCCCGCATCCTGGTCGTCGACAACTACGACAGCTTCGTCTTCAACCTCGTCCAGTACCTGTACCAGCTGGGTGCCGAGTGCGAGGTGCTGCGCAACGACGAGGTCACCACGGCCCACGCCCAGGACGGCTTCGACGGCGTCCTGCTCTCCCCCGGCCCCGGCACGCCGGAGCACGCGGGTGTCTGCATCGACATGGTGCGGCACTGCGCGGCGACCGGCGTCCCCGTCTTCGGGGTCTGCCTGGGCATGCAGTCCATGGCGGTGGCGTACGGCGGTGTCGTCGGCCGCGCCCCCGAGCTGCTGCACGGCAAGACGTCCCCGGTGCTCCACGAGGGCGCGGGCGTCTTCGCCGGTCTGCCCTCGCCCTTCACCGCGACCCGCTACCACTCGCTCGCCGCCGAACCGGACACGGTCCCCGAGGAGCTGGAGGTCACCGCGCGGACCGCCGACGGGATCATCATGGGCCTGCGCCACCGGGAGCTGGCCGTCGAGGGCGTGCAGTTCCACCCCGAGTCGGTGCTCACCGAGTACGGCCACCTGATGCTGGCCAACTGGCTGGTGCGCTGCGGGGACGCCGGAGCCGTCGAGAGGTCGGCGGGGCTCGCTCCGGTGGTGGGCAAGGCCGTCGCGTGACCCCACCCCGCCACGGAGCCGGGGCCGGGCAGGACGACCCGCACGATCCGCGGTCGTACGAGGCCCCGGGCGCGTTCCAGGCGGCGGTCCACGGGCTGTCCGACCCGTTGAACGACCCGCTGCCGGAGCCGGACCCCGTGCCGCCGCCCCAGCAGACCCCGTACGACCCCCATGGCCCTCAGCAGGCCGCGCAGGAGTGGTACGACCCCGAGGGCTACCAACGCGACTGGTACGGCCCCCAGGACCCCGTACAGCCGGCCTCCGCCGGTCCGTACGCTCCGTCCGACGACGTACAGCAGTCCCCCGCCGGTCCGTACGCCCCGTCCGACGATGCCGTGGAGCCCGCCACCGAGGTGCTCGGGCGAATAGACGCGGACGAACCGGTCGTTCCGGCGCCGCGCCCGGACCCGGAGGAGGCCGACGAGGCCGGCGGCGCCCTCGCGGCGGCTGCGCCTCTCGCCCCGCCCACCGGCGGCCGCGCCGAGCGCCGACGGGCCGCCAAGGGCCGTGGCCGGCGGCGGCCCGCGCCGCGGCCGGGGCCCGAGAACGCGGCCCCCGCGAAGCCCATGACCCGCATGGAGGCGCGTCGGGCGGCCAAGGCCGCCAAGGACAGCCCCGCGGTCGTCATCAGCCGGGGCATCGGCGAACTGTTCATCACGCTCGGCGTCCTGATGCTGCTGTTCGTCACCTACCAGCTCTGGTGGACGAACGTGCGCGCCGACCAGATCGCCGGCCGGGAGACCCACAAGATCCAGGACGACTGGGCCAAGGGCACCCCGAAACAGGAGGCGTTCGAGCCAGGGCAGGGTTTCGCCATCATCCACATCCCCAAGCTGGACGTCGTCACGCCCATCGCCGAGGGCACCAGCAAGGAGAAGGTCCTCGACCGGGGCATGGTCGGCCACTACAGCGAGAAGCCGCTGCGTACGGCGATGCCCTCCGACAAGCAGGGCAACTTCGCGCTGGCCGGTCACCGCAACACGCACGGGGAGCCGTTCCGCTACATCAACCGGCTGAAGCCCGGCGACCCGATCGTGGTCGAGACCCGGGAGGCGTACTACACGTACGAGATGACGAGCGTGCTGCCGCAGACCTCGCCGTCCAACGTCTCCGTGATCGGGCCGGTCCCGAAGCAGTCCGGGTTCACCGAGCCCGGCCGCTACATCACGTTGACGACGTGTACACCCGAATTCACGAGTACGTACCGTTTGATCGTCTGGGGCAAGATGGTCGACGAACGGCCGCGCAGCAAGGGGAAGCCCGACGTGCTCGTGGACTGAACGGGCTGGAGTCACGAGGACAGGGCGGTGCTATGACAGCGACGACCGAGGACCACGAGCGGACCGACGAATCCGCTCCCCCCGCGCGGAAGGGCGGCCGCCATCCCATCGCGACCGCCGTCAGCGTCTTCGGTGAACTCCTCATCACCGCAGGTCTGGTGCTCGGGCTCTTCGTCGTCTACTCCCTGTGGTGGACGAACGTGCTCGCCGACCGCGAGGCCACCAAGCAGGGCAACACCGTCCGCGACCGCTGGGCCGACGGGCCCGGCGCGCTGGACACCAAGGACGGCATCGGCTTCCTCCACGTCCCGTCGATGAAGAACGGCGAGGTGCTCGTCAAGAAGGGCACCGACACCGAGACGCTCAACGACGGAGTCGCCGGCTACTACACCGATCCGGTGAAATCCGCGCTCCCCTCCGACAAGGAGGGCAACTTCACGCTGGCCGCCCACCGGGACGGGCACGGGGCGAAGTTCCACAACATCGACAAGGTGCACGACGGGGACGCGATCGTCTTCGAGACGAAGGACACCTGGTACATCTACAAGGTCTTCAACGAGCTGCCGGAGACGTCCAAGTACAACGTCGACGTGCTGGGCCCCGTCCCGAAGGGCTCCGGAGTGAAGAAGGCCGGCCGCTACATCACGCTCACGACCTGCACCCCGGTCTACACGTCGAAGTACCGCTACATCGTGTGGGGCGAGCTGGTCCGTACGGAGAAGGTCGACCGCGACCGCACCAAGCCGGCGGAGCTGCGCTGACGCGGGCGTCACGACAGAGGGCCCCGGTCACCTTCGCGGTGACCGGGGCCCTCTGTTCGTGTCCGGGGACGTCTCCTACCGGCCGTTCGGGCCGCCGAAGATGCCGCCGCCTCCGCCCTCGACGGTGTTCAGGGTGACCGTGCCGCCCTTGTCCACCGGCTGGTTGGGCATCGGAGTACTCATGGCCACCTTGGCGTCCGGCTTGTCGACCGAACCGGGACCGAGTGCGACGACCAAGCCCATGGACTCCAGCTGCGCCTTCGCGTCCTGGTACGTCTTGCCCAGGATGTCGCCCGGGACGTTGACCTTTTCGGGCTCGGGGGGCCCTTGGAGACCTTGAGGATGATCGAGGTGTCCTTGCCGGCCTTCGTGTTCGCCTCGGGGTTCTGGCCGATCACCTCGTTCGCCGGCTTGTCGGAGTCCTCGTCGGACCTGCCGATGTTGGTGAAGCCGAGGCCCTTCAGCTGGTTCACCGCGTCATCGTACGAGCGGGTGCTGACGTCGGGCACGGTGAGCAGCTTCTCCGTGGCGACCTTGAGCTCGACCTCGGAGTTCTCCTCGGCCTTCGAGCCGCCCTTGGGCGACTGCTCCAGGACCGTGCCGGGGTCGGCCTGGTCGGACTCGACCGAGGTGACGTTGACCGTGAAGCCCTTGTCCTCCAGGGCCTTGCGGGCGTTGTCCTCGGACTTCTCCGTGACGTCGGGGACTTCGATCTTCGGCGCGCCGCTGGAGACGAAGACCGTGACGGTCTCCTGCTCCTTCATCTGCTCCTTGGCCGTCGGCGTCTGGCGGCAGATCTTGCCCTTGGGCTGGGCCTCGCACTCTTCCTTCGGGCCGACCTCGAGCTTGACGTTCGCGTTGTCGGCGAGCTTCTGGGCGTCCTTGACGGTGATACCGACCATGTTGGGCACGTCGAACGCGCCCTCGTCGCCGCCGTCCCCGCCGAAGACCGCCTTGCCGATGAGGATCGCGCCGATCAGCACCAGGATGCCCGCGATGACCAGCAGGATCGTCGAGGTGTTGCTCTTCTTCTGCTTGCGGCGGTCCGGGCGGTCGTCGTAGCCGTAGCCGCCGTCGTCCGGGTTGACCGGCGGCAGCATCGACGTGCGCTCGCCGTTCGGGTCGGTGGCCCGCAGGGCGGTGGTGGGCTGGTCGTTGTCGTACCCGCCGTAGCCGCCGTACCCCGCCGCTCCCATCGCGGCGGTGGCGGCGACCGGCTGGCCGTCGAGGCACGCCTCGATGTCGGCACGCATCTCGTCGGCCGACTGGTAGCGGTAGTCGGGGTCCTTGGTGAGCGCCTTCAGCACGATCGCGTCCATGGCGGGCGTGATCTCGGGGTCGAAGTTGCTCGGCGGCTGCGGCTCTTCCCGTACGTGCTGGTACGCGACCGCCACCGGGGAGTCCCCGACGAACGGCGGGCGGACTGTCAGCAGCTCGTAGAGCAGGCAGCCGGTCGAGTACAGGTCGGACCGTGCGTCGACCTGCTCGCCCTTGGCCTGCTCGGGGGAGAGGTACTGGGCGGTGCCGATGACGGCCGCGGTCTGGGTCATCGTCATGCCGGAGTCGCCCATGGCGCGGGCGATGCCGAAGTCCATGACCTTGACCTGTCCGGTCCGGGTCAGCATGACGTTGGCCGGCTTGATGTCCCGGTGGACGATGCCCGCCCGGTGCGAGTACTCCAGCGCCTGCAGGATCCCCACGGTCATTTCGAGCGTGCGCTCGGGCAGCAGTCTGCGCCCCGAGTGCAGCAGCTCCCGGAGCGTCGAGCCGTCCACGTACTCCATGACGATGTACGGGATGGAGACCCCGTCGACGTAGTCCTCGCCGGTGTCGTACACCGCGACGATCGCCGGATGGTTGAGCGAGGCGGCGGACTGGGCCTCACGGCGAAACCGGGCCTGGAAGGACGGGTCGCGGGCGAGGTCCGCCCGGAGCGTCTTCACGGCGACGGTGCGGCCGAGCCGGGTGTCGTGGGCGAGGTAGACCTCGGCCATGCCACCACGGCCGAGCACCGAGCCCAGCTCGTACCGGCCGCCGAGGCGACGCGGCTCTTCCATAACTGTTCCAGCCCTCTCCGTCAGTCCTGACCGCACCGGTGTGCGGTCCGGCGGTGTGCTGTTCGCGCATACGCTACCGGCCGCGCATCAGCTGATCGGCCGGGAGGCAATACCTGATATCCGACCGGTATCCGCGGAGGCGCATTTGCGGCCGGATGTGAGCGGCATCACTTCTCGCTGTCGATGACCGCCTTCATGACCGCCTTCGCGATCGGGGCGGCCAGGCCGCCACCGGAGATGTCGTCGCGGGTGGCGTCGCTGTCCTCGACGACGACGGCCACGGCCACCGGTGAACCGGAGTCGGTCTTCGCGTACGAGAGGAACCACGCGTACGGGTTCTCGCTGTTCTTCACGCCGTGCTGGGCGGTACCGGTCTTGCCGCCGACCGTGACGCCGGGGATCTGGGCGTTGGTGCCGGTGCCCTCCTTGACGACGGTCTCCATGATCGACTGGAGCTTCTGGGCGTTCTCCGCCGAGAGGGGACGGCTGAACTCTTCCTTCTCGTGCGTGTAGATCACGTCCAGATTGGGTGCCTTGCGCTCGGCGACCATGTACGGCTGCATGAGCTTGCCGTCGTTGGCCACGGCGGAGGCGACCATCGCCATCTGGAGCGGGGTGGCGCGGTTGGACGCCTGGCCGATGCCCGCCATGGCGTTCTGCGGCCGGTTGTCCTCGGGGTAGACGCTGGCGTTCGAGCGGACCGGGGTGAAGATCTCCTTGTTGAAGCCGAACTTGCCGGCCTCGTCGATCATCTTCTGGTTGCCCAGGTCATCGCTGATCTTGCCGAAGACGGTGTTGCAGGAGTACCGCAGCGCCTTGCGGAGCGAGGCGTTCTTGCACGGGATGTTGCCCTCGTTGGGCAAGGGCTGAGGGGGGCTGGTCAGCGGGAGGTTCCAGGGCAGCGGCGACTTCGTGTCCTCGTCGACGTCGGTGTAGAGCCCGTTCTCCAGGGCGGCGGCGGCGGTGACGACCTTGAACGTCGAGCCGGGCGGGTACGTCTCGCGCAGCGCCCTGTTGAGCATCGGCTTGTCCTTGTCCTTCAACAGGGACTGCCACGCCTTGGTGTCGTCTCCGCCGTTGCCCGCGAAGGTCGAGGGGTCGTACGAGGGGGTGCTGGCGAGCGCCAGGATCGCGCCCGTCTCCGGGTCGAGGGCGACGACGGCGCCCTTCTTCTTGCCGAGGCCCTCGAAGGCGGCCTTCTGCGCGGCGCTGTTGAGCGTGGTGACGACGTTGCCGCCCTGCTCGTCGTCGCCGGTGAACATCGACATGGTGCGGTTGAAGAAGAGCTGGTCGTCGTTGCCGGTGAGGATGCCGTCCTCGATGCTCTCCAGCTGCGTGGCGCCGAATGCCTGCGACGAATAGCCGGTGACGGGGGCCCACATGGGGCCGTCCTTCCAGACCCGCTTGTACTTGAAGTCGCTGTCCTTGGTCTCGGCGGACCCGGTGACGGACTTGCCGTCGACGATGATGTTGCCGCGCTCGTGCGCGTACCGCTCGATGCGGACCCGGCGGTTCTCGTCGCGGGTGTTGAGCGAGTCGGCCTTCACGTACTGCAGGTAGTTGGTCCGCGCGAGCAGGGCGAAGATCAGGACGCCGCAGAAGATCGCGATCCGGCGCAGTGGCTTGTTCACGGTCGGACCACCTGGGTCATCTCGGCGTCGGTCGAGGGTGCGGGCGCGGGCGCGGGGCGCCGGGCGGTGTCGCTGATGCGGATGAGGATGCCGATGAGGGCCCAGTTGGCGAGAACGGACGAGCCACCGTAGGCGAGGAACGGCATCGTCATACCGCTCAGCGGGATCAGGCCCATGACGCCGCCGGCCACCACGAAGACCTGGATGGCGAACGCGCCGGAGAGGCCTGCTGCCAGGAGCTTGCCGAAGGGGTCGCGGGCGGCGAGAGCGGTACGGATGCCGCGCTCGACGATCAGGCCGTAGATCAGCAGGACGGCCATCATCCCCGCGAGGCCGAGCTCTTCGCCGACGGTTGAGAGGATGAAGTCCGCGTTGGCGGCGAACATGATCAGGTCCGAATGGCCCTGACCCAGGCCGGTGCCGATCGTGCCGCCGGAGCCGAAGGACATGAGGGACTGCGCGATCTGGTCGCTCTGTGCCATCGTCGCCTTGCCGAACGGGTCGAGCCAGGCGTTCACCCGCTCCTGCACGTGGGGCTCGAACGAGGCCACACCCACCGCGCCTGCCGCCGACATCAGCAGACCGAAGACGATCCAGCTGGTCCGCTCGGTGGCGACGTACAGCATGATCACGAAGAGGCCGAAGAACAGCAGCGACGTACCGAGGTCGGTCTCGAAGACGAGGATCAGGATGGACAGGGCCCAGATGGTGATGATCGGGCCGAGGTCGCGTCCACGGGGCAGGTACAGACCCATGAAACGGCGGCTGGCGAGAGCCAGCGCGTCCCTTTTGACCATCAGGTAGCCGGAGAAGAAGATCGCGATGAGGATCTTGGCGAACTCACCCGGCTGGATCGTGAAGGAGCCGACGCTGATCCAGATCTTCGCGCCGTTCACCGGGGGGAAGAACATGGGGATGATCAGCAGAACGAGAGCCGCGGCCATCGAGATGTACGTGTAGCGCTGCAGGATGCGGTGGTCTTTGAGGACCATCAGGACCGCGGCGAAGAAGGCGACGCCGATCGCCGAGTAGAGCAGCTGCTTGGGGGCGTCGGGGCTGTACGACCCGTACAGGAACTCCGCGCGCCTGATCAGCCTCTCCGACTGGTCGAGCCGCCAGATCAGCACCAGGCCCAGCCCGTTCAGCAGCGTGGCCAGCGGCAGCAGCAGCGGGTCCGCGTACGGGGCGAACTTCCGCACCACGAGATGGGCGACACCGCCGAGCAGGATGAGCCCCGCTCCGTAGCCGAACATGCCGGAAGGCAGCTTGCCGTCCAGGGCCAGGCCCACGTTGGCGTAGGCGAACACCGAGATGGCGATGGCGAAGACCATCATCATCAGTTCGGTGTTGCGCCGGCTCGGCGCGTTGATCGCGCCGATCGTGGTCGTGTTGGTGACAACGCTCATGGTGCTGAAGGCCCCCTACGGCTCTACTTCTTACCGCACTGCGGGACCAGCTTCTTCTCTTCCTCCGAGAGGCTGGGCCCAGGAGTGGGAGTCGTGGAAGTCTGCTCGGACTTGGTGTCGCCACCGGTCTTGGCGGAGCTGGACGCCTTGGTGGCGTCGGTGTCCGTTCCCTGCGCCTGGCCCTCGTCGCCGTGTTCCTTCTCGGCGGCGCGGCGCTGCTCGTCCTTCTTGCAGGCGGACGCCTGGACGGAGAGCTCGGTGATCTTCTCGCGGGCGTCGGCGAGGCTGCCCTCGGCGATCGTCGCTTCGACCTTCTTGCGCTGGTAGGCGGGGAGGTACTTGAGTTCGATCTCGGGATGGTCCGTCTCGACCTTCGAGAGCGAGAGCCAGCCCAGGTCCTGGCTGATGCCCCGGTACAGCGCGACGTTGTCGTTCTTCGCGCCCACGTAGAACTGGGTCTGGGTCCAGCGGTAGCCGCCGTACAGACCGCCGCCGACGACCGCCAGCGCGAGCACGGTGTACAGGGACCGCTTCAGCCACTTGCGGCCGCCGCGCTTGACGAAGTCGTCGTCCGTGTAGGACGAGAAGGACCCCTCGGGCATGTCCCCGTAGTCGCCGTCGTCGCCGCTGCCGGGAGGGCCGAAGCTGCCCGAGGGCGGCGGTACGGGACGGCCGAGGCCGGCCGCGCGCCCGGCGGGCGTCTGCATCGCGCCGCCGTCGTTCAGCTGGGCCGCCTGGTTCTCGGCGACCGCGCCGACGACGACCGGGGTGTCACTGAGCTGCCCGGCCAGGGTGTCGTTGCTGTCGACGTCGAAGACATCGGCGACGATGCAGGTGATGTTGTCCGGTCCGCCGCCGCGCAGGGCGAGCTGGATCAGGTCCTGGATCGTCTCCTGGGGGCCCTGGTAGCTGGCGAGCGTCTCCTCCATCGTCTGGTGGGAGACGACGCCGGAGAGCCCGTCGGAGCAGATCAGGTAGCGGTCGCCGGCCCGGACCTCACGGATGGAGAGGTCGGGTTCGACGTGGTCGCCACTGCCCAGCGCGCGCATCAGCAGGGAGCGCTGCGGGTGGGTGGTGGCCTCCTCCTCGGTGATGCGGCCCTCGTCGACCAGGCGCTGGACCCAGGTGTGGTCCTGCGTGATCTGGGTGAGCACGCCGTCGCGCAGCAGGTACGCGCGCGAGTCGCCGACGTGGACCAGGCCGAGGCGCTGGCCGGTCCAGAGGAGGGCGGTGAGCGTGGTGCCCATGCCCTCCAGCTGCGGGTCCTCCTCGACCATCATCCGCAGCTGGTCGTTGGCCCGCTGGACCGCCGTACCGAGCGAGGTGAGGATGTCGGAACCCGGGACGTCGTCGTCGAGCTGGACGAGGGTGGAGATCACCTCGGAGCTGGCGACCTCACCGGCCGCCTGTCCGCCCATGCCGTCGGCGATCGCGAGAAGGCGGGGACCGGCGTAGCCGGAGTCCTCGTTGCCTTCCCGGATCATGCCCTTGTGCGATCCGGCGGCGAAGCGCAGGGACAGACTCATGCGCACCTCACCCGTCGGTTCGGGGTACAGCCGGTCTCGAGCCACACTGCCCACCCTCCGGTCGGGAGCCTGGCCGGATCCGATGCCCGGACCCCCGCGGCTCGCTCGCTCCGCTCGCTCATTGTCGTACTACTTCCGCAGCTCGATGACGGTCTTGCCGATCCGGATCGGCGCGCCCAGCGGAACAGGCGTCGGGGTGGTGAGACGGGTCCGGTCCAGGTACGTGCCGTTGGTGGACCCGAGATCCTCGACGATCCACTGGCCGTCACGGTCGGGGTAGATCCTGGCATGCCTGCTGGACGCGTAGTCGTCGTCCAGCACGATCGTTGAATCATGGGCCCGGCCCAGCGTGATGGTCTGCCCCTGGAGCGCCACCGTGGTGCCGGTGAGCGTGCCCTCGGAGACGACCAGCTTGGTCGGGGCTCCCCGGCGCTGGCGGCCGGGCTGCTGGCGCTGCTGCGGCGGTGCCGCGTTGTTCTGGCGCGCCTGTGGCGGACGTGCGTCGGACGCGGTGCGGCGTGAGCCGCGCTGCGTGACGCGCGTTCCGAACAGGTCGCTGCGAATGACCTGGACGGCCACGATCACGAACAGCCACAGAACAGCCAGGAAACCTAGCCGCATGACCGTCAGGGTCAGCTCTGACATTGCCCCCGCTTCACCCTTCGGCTTGCCGGTAAACGATGGTGGTGCTGCCCACGACGATCCGCGAGCCGTCGCGGAGCGTAGCGCGGGTGGTGTGCTGCCCGTCTACCACGATGCCGTTGGTAGACCCGAGATCCTGGATCGTCGAGGGCGTTCCGGTCCTGATCTCACAGTGCCGGCGGGAGACGCCGGGGTCGTCGATCCGCACGTCGGCTTCGGTGCTGCGGCCCATGACGAGCGTCGGGCGGGAGATCTGGTGGCGGGTGCCGTTGATCTCGATCCAGCGCCGCACCTGCACGTTCGGCAGGGAGGTGGGGGTGGCCGGCGGGCGGCGGTCCTGGCCGCCGTGGCGCCCGGCACCCGGCGGCGGGGCCGCGGGCATGGGCGGGGCGGAGGACGGCGGGTAGCCGTAGCCGCCGGGCGCCTGCGGGGCGGGCCGGCCGGGCTGGTTCGGGTAGCCCTGCTGGGGGGACTGGGCACCGTAGCTCTGCCCCTGTCCCTGCGCCTGTGACGAACTCGAGGCCAGCGTGCGGCTGCGGACCCGGTAGAGACCGGTGTCAAGGTCCTCGGCCTTCTCCAGGTGGACCTTGATCGGGCCCATGAAGGTGTACCGCTGCTGCTTGGCGTAGTCCCGGACGAGGCCGGAGAGCTCGTCGCCCAGCTGGCCGGAGTAAGGGCTCAGGCGCTCGTAGTCGGGCGCGCTCAGCTCGACGATGAAGTCATTGGGGACGACGGTGCGCTCACGGTTCCAGATGGTGGCGTTGTTGTCGCACTCCCGCTGGAGGGCACCCGCGATCTCAACCGGCTGGACCTCGGACTTGAAGACCTTGGCGAAAGTGCCGTTGACCAGTCCTTCGAGACGCTGCTCGAAACGCTTCATCACTCCCATGGGGCACCTCCTCCGGTGTCATCGTCCCTGTACTGCTTACTGATCGTATCCACGCGTCGGGAAATCGGCTGGTTCCCCTCGTCTGCCCTGTGGATGAGTGTCCCCCCTCACACGGATCGTAGAGGCGGCCTCCTCACAGTGTCCCGCACGTTGGGCGCACTCAGGAGGAGTGGGGGGCGACCGCTCCGGGTTCCCGGTTTCTTTCGGACGTTCATCGGACATCGGCCGAGCGTGCGGCGAGTGCCCGCCGAGCGGGCGGCGAAACAACGGATGTGAATCCACCCTGTCCAGCGTGCTAATCTTCCGGATGTCGCCAGGCGCTCGCACCGCAAAGTGAGAGAGTCTGGAAACACCACTCATGCGCGAGTGGCGGAACGGCAGACGCGCTGGCTTCAGGTGCCAGTGTCCTTAGGGACGTGGGGGTTCAAATCCCCCCTCGCGCACAAGAAGGAAGCCCCCCAGGCCTTGGCCCGGGGGGCTTCTTCAGTTCGGTCGGCAGTCTCCGCGGGTGTGCTTTGTTTCACGTGAAACGCCCGATTTACGACTGCGGGGCGTCGCCCGTCGCGTTGTAGCGCAGGAGGTAGGCGGCGAACCGGGAGAGGTCGTCCGCCGTCCAGTCCGCGAGGCGTTCCTGGTAGGCGGCCCGGCGGCTGGCCTGGGTGGCGGCGAGGGCCTGTGTGCCGGCCTCGGTGGGGTGCAGGACCTGGATGCGGTGGTCGTCCGGGTCGGGGTGACGTTCGACGAGGCCGAGCTTCTCCAGGGCGCCGATCTGCCGGCTGACCGTGGATTTGTCGAGCATGTAGTGCGCCGCCAGGTCGGTCGCGCGGCAGCCCTGCTGGTCGTCGATGTGGGCCAGCAGCGTGTACGAGACGAGCGGCAGCTCCGGATGGAGCCGGGCCGCCGCGGCCCGCGCGCGGCGGGCGAAGGCGGTCAGTTCGCGCTGGATGACATCCAGCGACTCCTCGCGTTCTCCGGGGGTGCCTGGCACGGGGTTCGCCTTCCTCTGAAGTTCAGTTGTATAGTACAACGGAATTGAAGTTGTAAAAGCCAACCAGTTGGGTTGTAAAAGCCAACTGGCTGCCGGTCGTCTGGAGTCCCCATGTCCGCAGGCCCCAGCGCCGCCGCCGGTTCGCCGGCGGGCGCGCTGCGTCACGTACTGAGCCATCTCGTCACACCCCTGCTGATGTGCATCGGCATGGGGCTCGCCTACCTGGGCGCCTTCCACGCCCCGGAGCCGCACGACCTGCGGGTGGACGTGGTCGGCTCGGGGCCCAGCGCGCAGGTGCTCGCGCAGACGCTCCAGGACGAGGGGGACGGGGCGCTCAGCGTGCGTACCGTCGCCGACCGTGCGACCGCGGCCGAGCACCTGCGCACGCAGGACAGCTACGGCGCCTACATCCCGGGCAGGGCACCCGAACTGCTCGTCGCGAGTGCCGCGTCCGACACCAGCGCGACGGTGGTCGAGAAGGTCTTCACCCAGGTCGCGGCCGGACAGGACGCCCCGCTGAAGGTGACGGACACGGCGCCCACGGCGGACGGAGACCCGACGGGCCAGGGGATCTTCTTCCTGCTGGTCGCCGTGAGCATCGGCTCGTACGCGTCCGTCGCCGTGATCGGCGGCGCCGGGGCGGTCCTGCGGCTGCGGGTGCGGGCGGCGCTGGCGCTGGGGGCCTCGCTGGTGGTGAGTGCCATCGGGGCGGTCTTCGCGGGGCCGCTGTTCGGCCTCGTGGACCACGGGCTCGCGGGCCTCTGGGCCATGGCCTGGCTCTACTCGGCGGGCATCCTGCTGATCGGTGTGGGGCTGCACACCTTCCTCAAGCGCTGGACCACGCTCGGCGTCATGGTGCTGTTCGTCATGCTCAACTTCACCAGCTCCGGCGGGATCTTCCGCCCCGAGCTGCAGCCCGGCTTCTTCGGGGCACTGCACTCCTTCTGGAACGGCGCGGGCTTCGTGGAGGGAGTACGCAGCCACGTGTACTTCGGCGGCCACGCGCTGGGCGGGAACCTGCTGGTGCTGGCGCTCTGGTTCGCCGCGGGCCTGGCGATACTCGGTCTCGCCGGTCTCGCCGAGAGGAAGCGCCGGCCGGCGGCCCCGTTTCCGGCCGCCCCCGCCGCACAGCCGGAGGCCGGGCACGAGGCCGAGGCGTCGGCCGGGGAGGAAGAGGAGATGGAGGAGGCGGTGGGGGTCTGACCAGCCACGGGGCTCCGCAGGGAGTTGTCCACAGGGGGAGACGGCGGTCGGTGTACGGCGGTACCGTCGGCGGCAGTTGATGTTGGGCGGGACCCGGCTGCGGCGCCGGGCGGGGGAGGCTGCGCGCCATGGACGGAACCGGGACGGCACTGCCGCCGGTGCGAGGGGTCGAGCCGGGCGGCGTGGAGGCGGTGGTGGGAGCCCCGCTCCCGGCCGGCTCGGGCGGGCCGCGGATACCGGCCGTGCCGGGATTCGCACGTCGCACGGACGGGGCGTACGCGGAGGCCGCGGCGGCCCCGAAGCAGGCGGGCAAAACGCTGCGTGCGCGAGTGCCCCGCTCTTCGCACGCGACGCTGGCCCTGCCGCCGGACCGGCCCGACGCGGTGCGCGCGGTCGAGGAGTCCAACCGGGGCCGGGTGCCGGGGCTGACGCCGATACGGGTGGGCCGGATGGCCGCAACCCCCTTCGCCTTCCTGCGCGGCTCGGCCGGGCTGATGGCCCACGATCTGGTCGGTACCCCGGTCACCGGAGTGACCGCCCAGCTCTGCGGCGACGCGCACGCGGCCAACTTCGGGCTGTACGGCGACGCGCGGGGCAACCTCGTCATCGACCTGAACGACTTCGACGAGACCGCGGCCGGCCCCTGGGAGTGGGACCTCAAGCGCCTCGCCACGTCCCTGGTGCTCGCGGGCCGCGAGGCCGGGGCCGACGAGGACACCTGCCGCAAGGGCGCGTACGACACCGTGGGCGCCTACCGGCGGACGATGCGGCTGCTGGCCAGGATGCCCGCGCTCGACGCCTGGAACGCCATCGCGGACGAGGAACTCGTCTCCCACACCGACGCGCGGGACCTGCTCGGCACCCTGGAGCGGGTCTCCGAGAAGGCCCGCAACAACACCAGCGCCCGTTTCGCCGCGAAGTCCACGGAGGACTGCGAGGACGGCGGCCGCCGGTTCGTCGACGCGCCGCCGGTGCTTCGCCGGGTGCCGGACGCCGAGGCCGCGGCCGTGGCGGAGGGGCTCGGGGACTATCTGGGCACCGTCTCCGAGGACCGGCTGCCGCTGCTGGCCCGCTACGCGATCCACGACGTGGCGTTCCGGGTGGTCGGCACCGGCAGCGTGGGCACCCGCTCGTACGTGGTGCTGCTGCTGGACCACCGCGGGGAGCCGCTGGTGCTCCAGGTGAAGGAGGCCAGGCCCTCGGTCCTCGCACCGCATCTGGCCGCCGCCGGGTTCGAGGTGCCCGAGGTCGCGCACGAGGGGCGTCGCGTGGTGCTCGGGCAGAAGCGGATGCAGGTCGTCAGCGACCATCTGCTGGGCTGGACGACGGTGGACGGCCTGCCCTTCCAGGTGCGGCAGTTCCGGAACCGCAAGGGCAGCGTCGACCCCGCCGCTCTGGCCGCCGACCAGGTGGACGACTACGGACGGATGACCGGGGCGCTGCTGGCGCGGGCCCATGCGCACAGCGCGGACCCGAGGCTCCTCTCGGGCTACTGCGGCAAGAACGATGAGCTGGACGAGGCGGTGGCGGACTTCGCGGTGACGTACGCGGACCGCACCGAGGCGGACCACGCGGAGCTGGTCCGGGCGATCGGGGCGGGACGGATAGCCGCGGAGCACGGGGTGTGAGGGGCGGGCGCGGCTCGTCGGGTGCGGGCGGCCCCTGCCGCCAGGAGGCGTGAGGGGCCGCGCGGCCGGTCGGGTGCGGGCGCGGTCGGCTGCCGGGCTGGCGGCGCGGGGCCTGCCGGGGCGACCGTGGGTCCACGGTGGGCGGGCCGGGGCCATACGCTGGACGGGTGACCCACGAAGCACCCGGGGTGCCGACCTCCCGGAACGACGATGACCCGCAGGACGAGGCACGGCCGGCCGCCGGCCCCGAGGAGGCGGCCGGGGCCGCGGGGCGGGAGCGGCCCGAGGCGCGGCTCGCGCGTGCCGTGCGGGTGGCCGAGCAGGCGCTGATCGAGTTCGAGATCGCGGTGGAGACGTTCCGGGTCGAGGTGGAGAACTTCTCCCGGCTGCACCACCAGCGGCTGGGCCCGATGTACACGCGGCTCGACGAGCTCGACGCCCAGATCGCCGAGGCGCGGGCGGCGAAGACCGGTGACCCCGAGGACCTCCGCAAGGCGGAGGAGGCGCGGTCGGTCGTGATGCCCATGCCGGGCGTGGACGAGCTCTTCCACGACTGGATGGACGGCGACGGGCTGTCCCCGGAGGCGTCGGCCATGCTGACCGATCAGCCGGTCCGGCCGCCGAAGCGGGTCCGGCCGGCTGAGGAAGCCCGCAAGCTCTACCGCGACCTCGTGCGCCGGGCCCACCCGGACCTCGCTCAGGACGAGACGGAGCGGACCAGGCGCGACGAGTTCATCGCCCGGGTCAACGCCGCCTACGGGCGCGGGGACGAGGCCGTGCTGAGGGAACTGGCCGAGGAGTGGGAGGCCGGACCGGTCGCGCCGCAGCCGGAGCTGAGCGAGGCCGACGAGCTCTACGCCCGGCTGGAGTGGCTGTCCCATCGCAAGGAGCTGCTCACCGAGGTCGCCCAGGACCTGGAGGAGAGCGCGATCGGCGCCATGCTGCGGATGGCTCCGGACGACCCGGACCACCTGCTGGAGGAGATCGCCGAACAGCTGCTGGGTGAGGTCTCACAGCGCGAGGCGGAACTCGCGGCTCTGGTGCAGTAGCGTTTTCGGTGACTCCGGAGCGCACTGACGAGAGAAGGCATGACCCATGAATTTCGGCCCGCTTCCCACGGTCGACGTCGCGTCCGTACCGGCTGACGGCCTCGTGCTGGACGTCCGGGAGAACGACGAGTGGGCGGCCGGCCACGTCGACGGCGCCCTCCACATCCCGATGAGCGACTTCGTGGGCCGCTTCGGTGAGGTGACCGAGGCCGTGGAGGACGGCCGGCGCGTGCACGTGATGTGCCGGGTCGGCGGCCGGTCCGCCCAGGTCACCCAGTACCTGGTGCAGCAGGGCATCGACGCCGTGAACATCGACGGCGGCATGCTCGCCTGGGACGGCGCGGGCCGCCCGATGGTCACCGACAACGGGGCGCCGGCGTTCGTCGCCTAGGGCGTGTCCGGCGCCTCAGGGTCGGACGCGCCCTAGTTCGGCCGGAGTCCCGGGCCGCAACCGCGGCCCGGGACCGGTCGTCGGCCGTCAGCGGTCGAAGTCGAGTTCGACCTCCTCGGTCACCGGGTGCGACTGGCAGGCCAGCACATAACCCGCGTCCGTCTCCTCCGGCTCCAGGGCGTAGTTGCGGTCCATCCGTACCTCGCCCGAGACCAGGAACGCCCGGCACGTCCCGCAGACGCCGCCCTTGCACGCGTACGGGGCGTCCGAACGGCTGCGCAGCACCGTCTCCAGCAGCGATTCCCCTTCCTCCACCGGCCACTTGCCGGACCGGCCGTCGAGGGTCGCCGTCAGCGTGCTTCCCACGGGCGTCTCGATCCGGGGTCCCGCGGAGGCGGCCGGCCCGTCCTCGACGTGGAAGATCTCCTGGTGGATGCGGGAGCGGTCCACGCCCAGGCCGTGCAACGCGCCCTCGGCGGCCCGGACCAGGCCCAGCGGTCCGCACAGGTACCAGCCGTCGATCCCGCCCACCGGCAGCAGCGCGGGCAGCAGCGCGGAGAGCCGCTCGCCTTCCAGTCGCCCCATGGGAAGCCCGGCCTGCTGTTCCTCCCGCGAGAGCGCGGTGACCAGCTGGAACCGGTCCGGGTAGCGGTCCTTCAGGTCGGCGACCTCGTCCAGGAACATCGTCGAGGCGGCGGTCCGGTCGCTGCGGACCAGACAGAACGTGGCGTCCGGCGCACGGGCGAGCAAGGTGGCCGCGATGGACAGCACCGGCGTGATGCCGCTCCCCCCGACGATCGCCGCGAACCGGCCCGGCCGGGGCTCCAGGACGAAGCGGCCCATCGGCGGCATCGCCTCGATCGTGTCCCCGACCAGCAGTTCCTTGAGGGCGTACGTGGAGAACGCGCCACCGTCCACGAGGCGGATGCCCACACGCAGCGCCGGGCCCGCCGGGGACTCGGTCGCCGGTGCGCAGATCGAGTACGAGCGGCGCACCTCCTTGCCGTCCACGGTGTAGCGCACATTGAGATGCTGACCCGGCTTGTGCCGGAAGGCCTCGTGCAGGTCCGGCGGGACGGCGAGGGTGACGGCCACCGAATCGTCCGTGAGCCGCTCGATCCCGCTGACCCGGAGCGGATGGAACATCTACAACTCCTTGAAGTGGTCGAACGGCTCCTGGCACGCCACACAGCGCCGGAGCGCCTTGCAGGCGGTGGAGGAGAACCGGCTCAGCAGCTCCGTGTCGGTGGAGCCGCAGTGCGGGCAGCGCACGGAGAGCGTGAGCGGCACCGGTCCGTCGGACGCGGCGTCGTGGGGCCGGGGCGGCGCTATGCCGAACTCGGCGAGCTTGCGGCGCCCTTCGGGGCTGATGTCGTCCGTCGACCAGGCCGGGGAGAGGACCGTCTGCACGGTCACCTCGGCCACTCCGTGGTTGTGGAGCACGCGCTCGATGTCCGCGGACATGGCCTCGATCGCCGGGCAGCCGGTGTAGGTCGGCGTGAGACGGACTGTGACCCGGCCCTCCGGCTCGCTCACGTCGACGCCCCGGACCACGCCCAGCTCCTCCAGGGTCAGCACCGGGAGCTCCGGGTCGGGGACCGAGCCCGCCAGGCTGAGCAGCTCCTCCTCGACGGAGGTCCAGGTCACCATGACGCCCCCGGGTGGCTGCGGTGCAGATGCTGCATCTCGGCGAGCATCCGCCCGAAGGACTCGGTGTGGATGCCCTGCCGGCCGGCCCCCGCCGTCCAGGCACCGGACTGCGGGCCCGTCGGCACGGTCAGGGTCGCCCGGCCGAGGACATCGGTGACTGTCTCCAGCCAACGGCTGTGCAGTGCCTGCCAGTCCACGTCCACGCCTTCGACCGGCTGGAACAGCTCGCCGGTGAAGCGCCACAGCGCGTCCACCGCCCGCTGCATCCGCTGGTGGCTCTCGTCCGTCCCGTCACCGAGACGCAGCGTCCACTGCTCGGCGTGGTCCCGGTGGTAGGCCACCTCCTTGACCGCCTTGGCCGCGATGCCCGCGAACCGGCCGTCTCCGGCGGCCAGCTGCTCGTACAGGCCCTGCTGGTGGACGGAGAAGTAGAGCTGCCGGGCGATGGTGTGGGCGAAGTCGCCGTTCGGCTGCTCGACCAGCTGGATGTTGCGGAAGGCGCGTTCCTCGCGCAGGTAGGCCAGTTCGTCCTCGTCACCCACGAGCGAGAGCAGCAGCCGTGCCTGGCCGAGCAGGTCGAGGGCGATGTTGGCGAGGGCCACCTCCTCCTCCAGCACCGGGGCGTGGCCCGCCCACTCCCCCAGCCGGTGCGAGAGCACCAGCGCGTCGTCGCCCAGGGCGAGGGCTGCGGTCACAGGTGCTTCACCCCGTCCGGGATCTCGTAGAACGTCGGGTGCCGGTAGGGCTTGTCGCCGGCCGGTTCGAAGAAGGAGTCCTTCTCGTCCGGGGAGGACGCCGTGATCCGGTCGGACGGCACGACCCACAGGGAGACGCCTTCGGACCGGCGGGTGTAGAGGTCGCGCGCGTTGCGCAGGGCCATTTCGGCGTCCGGCGCGTGCAGGCTGCCGGCGTGGGTGTGGGAGAGCCCGCGCCGCGAGCGGACGAACACCTCCCACAGCGGCCAGTCCGTCGAGCTGCTCATGCTGTCGCCTTTCCATTCGGTACGGCCGGGCCGGCGCCGGACGTGTGCTTGCGGGCGTACACGGCGGCGGCCTCGCGGACCCAGGCGCCTTCCTCGTGGGCGCGGCGGCGCTGGTCGAGGCGCTGCTCGTTGCACGGTCCGTTGCCCTTCAGGACCTCCTGGAACTCCGTCCAGTCGATCGCGCCGAAGTCGTGCCGGCCGCGTTCCTCGTTCCACCGGATGTCCGGGTCGGGGAGGGAGAGGCCGAGCGCTTCGGCCTGGGGGACGCAGATGTCGACGAAGCGCTGCCGCAGCTCGTCGTTGGAATGCCGCTTGATCTTCCAGGCCATCGACTGCGCCGAATGGGCCGAGGCGTCGTCCGGCGGGCCGAACATCATCAGGGAGGGCCACCACCAGCGGTTCACCGCGTCCTGGGCCATCTCGTGCTGTGCCGGGGTGCCGTTGCTCAGCGCGAGGAGCAGCTCGTATCCCTGGCGCTGGTGGAACGACTCCTCCTTGCAGATGCGGACCATCGCGCGGGCGTACGGGCCGTAGGAGCAGCGGCAGAGGGGGACCTGGTTGGTGATCGCGGCGCCGTCCACGAGCCAGCCGATCGCGCCCACGTCCGCCCAGGTCAGGGTCGGATAGTTGAAGATCGACGAATAGCGCTGGCGCCCGGCGTGGAGCTTGTCGAGCAGCTCCTCGCGGCCGGTGCCCAGCGTCTCGGCCGCGCTGTACAGATACAGCCCGTGGCCGGCCTCGTCCTGCACCTTGGCCATGAGGATGGCTTTGCGGCGCAGCGAGGGAGCGCGGGTGATCCAGTTGGCCTCCGGCTGCATGCCGATGATTTCCGAGTGCGCGTGCTGGGCCATCTGCCTGACCAGCGAGGCGCGGTACGCGTCCGGCATCCAGTCGCGCGGCTCGATGCGCTCGTCGGCCGCCACCGCGGCGTCGAAGGCCGCTTGCAGGGCGGCCTCCGGCCCTTCCGCACTGCCCGCTGTCGCCTGCGCTGTCTGGCTCGCAGTCCCTGCCGCCATCCCGGACTCCCTACCGACCGATCGTTCGGTTCAATGTCTTCAATGGTGTGTCCGGGGCCCGTAGGGTGTCAACCCTGTGGATGACTGACGCGAGCGGGGCGGGATGGATTCGGACGACGACAGGGGCGCCGGCGCCGGGTACGGGCTCGCTTCCGCCGTCGGGACTTCCGAGGACGGGCCCACCCCGGACGAGGTGTCTCCGGCGGTGGTTTCTCCGACGGTGGTGTCGCCGGCGGTCGGGGGGACGGCCGGGCTCTCGCTCCCGTACCAGCTCATCGCCGCTGCGGCGCTCGCGGCCTTCGCGGTGCTGGCCTGTATGCAGCTGGCCATGGTCTTCCTGCACGTCGCGCCCTCCAACACGCTGACCAAGCAGCACGGCGCGGCCGTCGACGAGTGGGTCTACCCCGAGTTCGAACAGAACTGGAAGCTGTTCGCGCCCAATCCGCTCCAGCAGAACGTCGCCGTGCAGGTGCGCACCGAGATAGCCGGCCCCGAGGGCCCCCGCACCATGCCCTGGCGTGACCTCTCCGCCGAGGACGGCCGGGCCATACGCGGCAATCTGCTGCCGTCCCACGTCCAGCAGAACGAACTCCGCCGGGCCTGGGACTTCTACGTCGGATCGCACGACGACAAGAACCGGGCCAACGGCCTGCGCGGCACCCTTTCGGAGAAGTACGTCCGCCGTCTGGTGATGCTGCGCCTCGGCGCCCACGACGGCGAGACCGTCCTCAGGATCCAGGTCAGGTCCGAGGTGCGGGCCGTCGAGGCGCCCGGGTGGAGCGACGAGAAGATCAGTACCGGCCCGTCCTACCGGGTCCTGCCCTGGTGGAAGATCACCGCGGACGACCTGCCCGAGGGCGCCGACGGTTCCGGGGAGGCCGGACAGTGAGCACACCCCGCCCCGTCCCCGGGCTCGCCCGTGGCATCCAGCGCGTCACCGCCTCGGCCCTGGGCCCGTACCAGAGCGCCGTCATCCGGATCGGCTTCTCCGCCACCTTCCTGCTGTTCCTGCTCCGCGAGCTGCCCCACCGGCACGAGATGTACGGTCCCGACGCGCCCTGGCGCTGGGACCTGGCGCAGCAGCTGATATCCGGGAACCAGGCCTTCACGGTCCTCATGTGGTCGGACAGCGCGTTCTGGTTCGAGATGGTCTACGCGCTGGCGCTGATCTCGTCCCTCCTGCTGATGCTCGGCTGGCACACCCGCGCCGTCTCCGTTCTCTTCATGGCCGGAGTGCTCTCGCTTCAGAACCGCAGCATCTTCATGGGCGACGGTGGTGACAACGTCATCCACCTGATGTCGATCTACCTGGTACTGACCCGCTGCGGGCAGGTCTGGTCACTGGACGCCCGGCGGGCGCGGCGCCGCGAGGCCGTGGCGGAGGACCGCGAGGAGACCGTGCGGCGGCGGGGGCCCGGGGAAGCGGACGGGATCGTGCTGTGGGTGGTCCTCGGGGCCGTTCTCATCGGTGCCACCGTGGGGGGCGGCCTGGGCGGGACCGTATGGATGCCGGTCCTCCTGTGGGCCCTGTGGACCGGCCAGGGCGCCTGGTGGGCCGCGAACCGGTACGCGCCGCGCAGCGAGCTCCGTACTCTCCTCGACGTCATCGCCAACCTCGCCCACAACGCGACTCTCGTCGTGATCATGGCGGAGGTCTGCCTGATCTACGCGACGGCCGGCTGGTACAAGGTCCAGGGTTCACGCTGGCAGGACGGCACCGCGCTGTACTACCCGCTCAAGCTGGAGTACTTCACCCCGTGGCCCGCTCTGTCGGGCCTCCTCGCCTCCAGTGGCGTCATGGTGATGGTGCTCTCGTACGCCACGGTCATCGTGCAGGTGGCGTTCCCCTTCACCCTCTTCAACCGCCGCGTCAAGAACGTCCTGCTCGCCGCGATGATCTGCGAGCACGCGGGGATCGCGCTGCTGCTGGGGCTGCCGTTCTTCTCCATGGCCATGATCGCAGCGGATGCCGTCTTCCTGCCGACCGCGTTCCTGGTGTGGCTGGGCGGCCGGGCGAGTCTGGGGCGGCAGCGGTTGTTCCGGGGGCGGTTGTTCCGGGGGCGCGGCCGGGTGCCGGCGCCGCGTGCGGCCGGCGTCGGTGACGGCGTGGAGGCGGCGGAGTCCGGTGACGACGGGGCGCCTACCCTCGTCGGGTGAGCAGTGAGACCGGCAGCACCGGTACCAGCAGGAGCGGGGGGCCTCTCGGCGAGTCCCTCGGCGAGGGACTCGGCGGGCGGCCCGTCGATGAGGAGCCCGCGCAGTACGACGAGGGGTTCGGGACGCAGGTCGGGGTCGGGCCGCATCCGCTGCCCTGGCCCGAGGGCGAGCGGTACGACCCCGAGCTGCTGGCCGGCGGCGACCGGCGCAACGTGGGCGACCAGTACCGCTACTGGACCCGCGAGGCGATCGTCGCCGACCTCGATCTGCGGCGCCACGACTTCCACGTGGCCGTGGAGAACTGGGGCCACGACTTCAACATCGGGTCCGTCGTGCGGACCGCGAACGCCTTCCTCGCCAAGGAGGTGCACATCGTCGGGCGACGGCGCTGGAACCGGCGCGGGGCGATGGTCACCGACCGGTACCAGCATGTCCGGCACCACCCCGACACCGAGAGCCTGACCGCCTGGGCGGCGGCCGAGGACCTGCCGATCATCGGGATCGACAACCTGCCCGGGGCGGTGCCGCTGGAGAGGACCGTGTTGCCGCGGCGGTGTGTGCTGCTGTTCGGGCAGGAGGGGCCTGGGCTGACGGAGGAGGCGCGGCGGCGGGCGGCGATGGTGTGCTCCATCGCGCAGTTCGGGTCTACGCGGTCGATCAATGCGGGGGCGGCGGCGGCGATCGCCATGCACGCGTGGGTTTCGCGCTATGCGGAGACTTCTGGGTGAGGTGGGGGTGCCGTTGCCGGTGCGGGTGGGTGCGCCTGCGGCGGGCGTTGTCCCCTACCCGCCCCTTCCCGTGACCGGGGGCGCCGTCCCCGGGCCCCCGGTCCTCAAACGCCGGACGGGCTGGGTGGGTGGGGCGCCGCCCCTGGACGGGTCCCCGGGGGCGGGTGGTTCTAGTTCTGGCGGCGGACCTCGATGGTTCGGAAGCGGTTGGATACGAAGGCGCCGTCGCAGAGGGCTGCGTTGGCTGCGGGGTTGCCGCCTGAGCCGTGGTAGTCGGAGAAGGCCGCTGTCTGGTTGACGTAGACGCCGCCGGTGAGGTTCAGGGAGAGCTGGGCGGACTCGTCGAAGCAGACGTTCTCGATCGCGCGCTCGACCTCGGGGGACGTGGTGTACGCGCCTACCGTCATGGCGCCCTTCTCGCGGATCGTGCGGCGCAGCAGCTCCAGGGCGTCCGTCGTCGAGTCGACCGCGACGGCGAAGGAGACGGGGCCGAAGCACTCGGAGAGGTAGGGGGGCTCGTCCTGCGACTTGGCGGCGTCGAGCTTCACGATCACGGGGGTGCGGACGACGGCGTCCGGGAAGTCGGGGTTGGTGACCTCGCGTGAGGGCAGGGCCACGTCGCCCAGCTGGGACGCGGCGTCCAGGCGGGCCTTCACGTCCGGGTTGACCAGGGCGCCGAGCAGGCCGTTAGCCCGGGCGTCGTCGCCCAGAAGGCCGGTGACCGCGGCGGCGATGTCGCCCACCACGTCGTCGTACGTCTTGTCGCCGGCGTCCGTGGTGATGCCGGCCCGGGGGATGAGCACGTTCTGCGGGGTGGTGCACATCTGGCCGCTGTACAGGGAGAACGAGAACGCCAGGTTGGCGAGCATGCCGCGGTAGTCGTCGGTGGAGTCCACGACGACGGTGTTGACGCCGGCCTTCTCCGTGTAGACCTGGGCCTGGCGGGCGTTGGCCTCCAGCCAGTCGCCGAACTCCGTGGAGCCCGTGTAGTCGATGATCTTGATCTCGGGGCGGACCGCCAGGGTCTTGGCGATGCCCTCGCCCGGGCGCTCGGCGGCCAGGGCGACGAGGTTGGGGTCGAAGCCGGCCTCGGCCAGCACCTCGCGCGCCAGCCGGACCGTGAGGGCGAGCGGGAGCACCGCGCGGGGGTGGGGCTTGACCAGGACGGGGTTGCCCGTGGCGAGGGACGCGAAGAGGCCCGGGTAGCCGTTCCACGTCGGGAAGGTGTTGCAGCCGATCAGGAGCGAGATGCCGCGCCCGGCGGGGGTGAACGTCTTGTGCAGCGCGAGCGGGTCGCGCTTGCCCTGCGGCTTGGACCAGTCGGCGGTCCGGGGCGCGCGGAGCTGCTCCTCGTACGCGTAGGCGACGGCCTCCAGGCCGCGGTCCTGGGCGTGCGGGCCGCCGGCCTGGAACGCCATCATGAAGGCCTGGCCGCTGGTGTGCATCACGGCGTGGGCGAACTCGTGGGTGCGGGCGCTGATCCGCGCCAGGATCTCCAGACAGACCAGGGCCCTGGTCTCGGCGCCCGCGTCCCGCCAGGCGGGCATGCCCGCGCGCATCGCCGGGAGCAGCACGTCCAGGTCCGCGTGCGGGTACTCGACGGCGAGCTCGGGCCCGTACGGGGAGACCTCCCCGCCCGTCCAGCCGTCGGTGCCCGGCTGGCCGAGGTCGAGGCGGGTGTGCAGCACGGCGTCGAAGGCGGCCTTGCCCTCGGCGGCCCCGAGGCTACCGGGAGCGCCGCCCTCCCCGTACGCCTTCGGGTGCTCGGGGTGCGGGGACCAGTAGTCCCGCGTGCGGATCGCTTCGAGGGCCCGGTCCAGCGTGGGGCGGTGCTTCTCGGACAGCAGGTGCGGGGAGAGCTCGGCGGCCATGGCGGACCAACTCCTCATCGAGCTGGGCGGGGACGGGCGGACAGAGTTAGAGTAACCGAACGATCGGTCGGGACAAGGGGGCCCACGAAACCTGTAGACAACTCGTAGGGGAGGATCGCGGACATGACCACGGCCAAGCGGGACACGTACACACCGGAGACACTGCTGACCGTCGCCGTCCGTGTCTTCAACGAGCGCGGCTACGACGGCACGTCCATGGAGCACCTGTCGAAGGCGGCCGGCATCTCCAAGTCGTCCATCTACCACCACGTCGCGGGTAAGGAGGAGCTGCTGCGGCGTGCGGTCAGCCGGGCCCTCTACGGGCTGTTTGCGATCCTCGACGAGCCGGGGGCGACGCGGGGCCGCGCGGTCGAGCGGGTCGAGTACGTCACGCGCCGGACCGTCGAGGTGCTGATAGCCGAACTGCCCTACGTCACCCTGCTGCTGCGGGTGCGGGGCAACACGAAGACCGAGCGCTGGGCGCTGGAGCGGCGTCGCGAGTTCGACCAGCGGGTGGCCGGACTGCTCAAGGCGGCCGTCGCGGACGGGGATCTCCGCTCCGACGTGGACATACGGCTCGCGACCCGGTTGCTGTTCGGGATGGTCAACTCCCTGGTGGAGTGGTACCGGCCGCTGCCCGACGGGGGCGCGGAGGGCGAGAAGCTCGCCGACACCGTGGTGCAGCTGGCCTTCGACGGCATGAAGTCCGGTCCTGCGGGTCGTTGACCGGCGCTTCCGCCCCGCGGGCGCTCAGTCGAGTTCGGTGGGGCGGTCCGGTCCCGGCGCCAGATCCGTTTCCTCGAACACCAGCAGCGTTCGGGTGGACAGCACCTCCGGAATGGCCTGGATCCGGGTCAGCACCAGCTCGCGCAGCGTCCGGTTGTCCGGGGTGTGCACCAGGAGCAGTACATCGAAGTCGCCGCTGACCAGGGCGATGTGCGTCGCTCCCGGCAGGGCCTGGAGCTGTTCGCGGACGGTCCGCCAGGAATTCTGGACGATCTTCAGCGTGATGTACGCGGAAGCGCCCTCTCCCGCCCGCTCGTGGTTCACACGTGCGCTGAAGCCCCGGATTACGCCGTCCTCGACGAGCCGGTTGATCCGGGCGTAGGCGTTGGCGCGCGAGACGTGGACGCGGTCGGCCACCGACCGTATCGAGGCGCGGCCGTCCGTCTGGAGCAGTCGCAGGATGGCGCGGTCGATCGAATCCAGCGGGCGCGCCGGAGGAACCCGGCCCGTCTCCTCGGCCCCGTCGGCCATTTGTTCAGCTGCCATGTTCCCGCGCCTCCCCGTCCTGGACGACCTGTTCCCATCCCAGGCTGTGGAGAACCGTTTGTCCACAGGCTGGCGGTGCCTGTAGCCAAAATGCGCTCGCGACCGAACAATCGGTAGGTGAGGCGCGCCACACCTGTGCCCCATGTCGTTTTCGATATATCACCATATGTCGACACCCCTCGATGCTCGGAGGTGCCTGTCATGACGGTCCAAGAGCTGCCCGGTGCGGCCGCCTACCGGCCCACGCCGCCCCCGGCCTGGAAGCCGCTCACCGATCCCGCGCCGCTGCTCCCGGACCCCGAGCCGTACCGGGTGCTCGGGACGGACGCCGTGGCCGACGTGGACCCCGAGCTGTTGCTGCGGCTCCACGCCGAGCTGGTGCGCGGGCGCCGGTACAACGCCCAGGCGACGGCCCTGACCAAGCAGGGCAGGCTGGCGGTCTACCCGTCGAGCACGGGCCAGGAGGCGTGCGAGATCGCGGCCGCCCTGGTCCTGGAGGAGCGCGACTGGCTCTTCCCCAGCTACCGCGACACGCTCGCGGCCGTGGCGAGGGGCCTGGACCCGGTCGAGGCGCTGACGCTGCTGCGTGGTGACCGGCACACCGGTTACGACCCGCGTGAGCACCGCATCGCCCCGCTCTGCACCCCGCTCGCCACCCAGTTGCCGCACGCGGTGGGGCTGGCCCACGCGGCCCGGCTCAAGGGTGACGACGTGGTCGCGCTGGCCATGGTCGGCGACGGCGGCACCAGCGAGGGCGATTTCCACGAGGCACTGAACTTCGCGGCCGTGTGGCGGGCCCCGGTGGTCTTCCTCGTGCAGAACAACGGCTTCGCCATCTCCGTGCCCCTGGCCAAGCAGACGGCGGCGCCGTCCCTGGCGCACAAGGCCGTGGGGTACGGCATGCCCGGCCGTCTGGTCGACGGCAACGACGCGGCGGCGGTGCACCAGGTGCTCTCCGAGGCGGTCGAGCGGGCCAGGAGCGGCGGCGGTCCGACGCTCGTCGAGGCCGTCACGTACCGGATGGACGCCCATACCAACGCCGACGACGCGACCCGCTACCGCGGCGACAGCGAGGTCGAGGCGTGGCGTGACCACGACCCGGTCCAGCTCATGGAGCGCGAGCTGACCGCGCGCGGGCTGCTCGACGACGAAGGGGCGGAGGCGGCGCGGGCGGCCGCCGAGCGGATGGCGGCGGCGCTGCGCGAGCGGATGAACGTGGACCCGGTGCTCGACCCGATGGACCTCTTCACCCATGTGTACGCGGAGCAGACGGCGCAGTTGCGGGAGCAGGCGGCCCGGCTGCGCGAGGAACTGGCCGCGGAGAACGACGAGCACGGCACGCACGACGGGGGAGCAGCACGATGACCACGGCAGCGGCGACGGCCGGGGAGCGGACGGCGAAGGCCAAGCCCGCCACCATGGCACAGGCCCTGGGGCGCGCCCTGCGCGACTCGATGGCCGACGACCCCACGGTCCACGTCCTCGGCGAGGACGTCGGGACGCTCGGCGGGGTCTTCCGGATCACCGACGGCCTGGCGAAGGAGTTCGGCGACGAGCGCTGCACGGACACTCCGCTGGCCGAGGCGGGCATCCTCGGGGCGGCGGTCGGCATGGCGATGTACGGGCTGCGGCCCGTCGTCGAGATGCAGTTCGACGCCTTCGCCTATCCGGCGTTCGAGCAGCTCATCAGCCATGTCGCCAAGATGCGGAACCGGACCGGGGGCGCGATGCCGCTGCCGATCACCGTCCGGGTGCCGTACGGCGGCGGCATCGGGGGCGTAGAGCACCACAGCGACTCCTCGGAGGCGTACTACATGGCGACCCCCGGTCTCCACGTCGTCACGCCGGCCACGGTCGAGGACGCGTACGGGCTGTTGCGGGCCTCGATCGCCTCGGACGATCCCGTGGTCTTCATGGAGCCGAAGCGGCTGTACTGGTCGAAGTCGGACTGGTCGCCCGAGCACCCCACCGCCGTGGAGCGCGTCGGCCGGGCGGTCGTACGCAGGCCCGGCCGCAGCGCCACCCTGATCACGTACGGGCCGTCCCTGCCCGTCTGCATGGAGGCCGCGCAGGCCGCGGTCGAGGAGGGCTGGGACCTCGAAGTCGTCGATCTGCGCTCGCTGGTGCCGTTCGACGACGAGACCGTCGCCGCCTCGGTCCGCCGCACCGGTCGCGCGGTCGTCGTCCACGAGTCCACCGGCTTCGGCGGGCCCGGCGGCGAGATCGCGGCCCGGATCACCGAGCGGTGCTTCCACCACCTGGAGGCACCGGTGCTGCGGGTTGCCGGGTTCGACATCCCCTATCCGCCGCCGATGCAGGAGCGCCACCACCTTCCCGGTGTGGACCGGGTGCTCGACGCCGTCGCGCGGCTCCAGTGGGAGGCGGACAACTGATGCCTCAGGTTCTTGAGTTCAAGCTGCCGGACCTCGGCGAGGGCCTGACCGAGGCCGAGATCGTGCGCTGGCTGGTGGAGGTCGGGGACGTCGTCGCCATCGACCAGCCGGTCGTCGAGGTCGAGACGGCCAAGGCGATGGTGGAGGTGCCCTGCCCGTACGGGGGTGTGGTCACCGCCCGCTTCGGCGACGAGGGCACGGAGCTCCCGGTCGGGGCGCCGCTGCTGACCGTGGCCGTCGGATCGCCCGTCGACCCTTCCGGGGACGGCCCGGCCGCGGATTCCGGTACGGAGGATTCCGGGTCCGGGAACGTGCTGGTGGGGTACGGGACCGGGGCACCGCCCGTGCGGCGCCGGCGGGTACGGCCCCAGGGGGTGAAGGCGGCGGTCGCGGTGCCGGCGGCTCCCGAGGCTGTGGCGCCCGAGCCCGAGCCCGTCGCAGGGCCGGTCGCGGTCGTGTCCCCGCTCGTCCGCAGGCTGGCGCGGCAGCATGATCTGGATCTGCGCCGGCTCGCCGGGTCGGGTCCGGACGGGCTGATCCTGCGGGCCGACGTCGAGTCAGCGATCCGGTCGGCGGCCGATGCGCCCGCGCTGGAGTCCGTGGCGGAGCCTGCGGTGGCCCCCGCTGCCTCAGGGGCCTACGCGTCCCCCGTTTCCTCCGCGTCCTCCGCTTCCTCCGCGTCCCCCGTTTCCTCCGCGTCCTCCGCTTCCTCCGTTTCCGGCGGTGAGCGGGTCGCGCTGCGGGGTGTCCGGGGTGCGGTCGCCGACAAGCTGTCCCGCAGCCGGCGCGAGATTCCCGACGCCACCTGCTGGGTCGACGCCGATGCGACCGAACTGATGGCCGCGCGTGCCTCGATGAACAGCGTCTCCGGGGCCTCGAAGGTGTCCGTCCTCGCGCTCCTCGCCCGCATCTGCACGGCGGCCCTGGCCCGCTACCCCGAGCTCAACTCGACGGTGGACCAGGAGGCGCGCGAGATCGTACGGCTGCCGCAGGTCCACCTCGGATTCGCGGCGCAGACCGAACGCGGCCTGATCGTTCCCGTCGTCCGGGACGCCCACGAGGGCACCGCGGAGTCCATCGGTGCGGAGATCGCCCGGCTGACCGAGGCGGCCAGGACGGGGACGCTGACCCCGGCGCAGCTGACCGGCGGCACGTTCACGCTCAACAACTACGGGGTGTTCGGTGTCGACGGTTCGACGCCGATCATCAACCACCCCGAGGCCGCGATGCTGGGCGTCGGCCGCATCGTCCCCAAGCCGTGGGTGCACGAGGGGCAGCTCGCCGTCCGCCAGGTCGTCCAGCTCTCCCTGACCTTCGACCACCGCGTCTGCGACGGCGGCACCGCCGGGGGCTTCCTCCGGTACGTGGCGGACTGCGTGGAGCGGCCGGCGCTACTGCTGCGGAGTCTGTAGGGCGGGCCCGGCTGGGCCCCGGTGGCCCCGGTGGCCGGAGCCCGGGCATCCCCGGTGGTCGGCAGGAGGCTGCCCGGACCACCGCCCGGCGGGGCCCGCATACTCGGGGCATGACCGCCTACGACGCCATTGTTCTCGCCGGAGGGGCCGCCAAGCGGCTCGGCGGTGCCGACAAGCCCGGGTTGCGGGTGGGCGGCCGGACCTTGCTCGACCGGGTCCTCGCCGCCTGCGCCGACGCCCGGGCCACCGTGGTGGTGGGGGACCGGCGGCCCACCATGCGCGCGGTGACCTGGGCGCGCGAAGTTCCGCAGGGCGGCGGGCCGTTGGCGGCGCTCGACGCGGGGGTGCGGCACACCTCCGCGGAGCGCCTGCTCGTGCTCTCCGCGGATCTGCCGTTCCTCGGCGCGGACACGGTCCGGGGCCTGCTGGCGGCCGCGGCGCGGGGCGAGGACGCCGACGGTGCCCTTTGCTGCGACGAGGACGGGCGCGAACAGCCGCTGGTCGCCGTCTACCGGGCCGAGCCGCTCCGCCGCGAACTCGCCCTTCTCGCCGCGGAACACGGCGGTCTGGCCGGGCTGCCGCTGCGACTGCTCACCGGGGAACTGACGCTGCGCCGGGTGCCGGCCGGTCCGCTCGCCTCGTTCGACTGCGACACCTGGGAGGACATCGCTTCGGCCCGGGCCCGGATCAGGGACCATGGGACGGTGCTGGACGAATGGATCACCGCAGTCAAGGAAGAGCTCGGCATCGAACTCGACGTCGACACCGCCCTCCTGCTCGACCTCGCCCGTGACGCCGCCCACGGCGTCGCCCGGCCCGCCGCGCCGCTGACGACCTTCCTGGTCGGGTACGCGGCGGGGCGGGCGAGCGGCGACGGCCCCGAGGCGGTGGCCGAGGCCACCCGCAAGGCGGAGGCGCTGGCGCTCCGCTGGGCGGACGAGAACGAGACGCCGTGACGGGGTCCGGGGGGCCCGGGGGCGCCGGGGGCTTCGGGGACCCTGCCTCCACCGGGCCCTCTGCCTCCACCGGTCACCCCGCCCCTACCGGTCACCCCGCCCCTACCGGGCGCCCTGCCCCCACCGGTCACCCCGCCCCCACCGGGCGCCCTGCCGCCGACGACCGCATCTCCGGCGAGAGCGAGCACCGAGTCGGCGCGCGGACACGCGCCGCGGCGGAGGGCCGGTTCGATGAGGACCGGTTCGATGAGGTCCGGGCCGACGAGGAGCGGGCCGTCGCCCAGGCACTGGCCCTGGTGAGCACGCAGGCTTCCCGGAACGCGGAACGCAGGCCCACGGGCGGGCCGTCCGGCCGGCCCGCCGCGTCGTCGGGGGACCCGGCCCCCGAGCCGAACGACTGGCTCACCAGCTTGCACCACGACTGGCAGGACGCCCAGACAGCCGCCGAACCGGACCACCGCCCCGCCGAACCGGACCACCGCCCCGCCGAACCGGACCACCGCCCCGCCGAACCGGACCACCGCCCCGCCGAACCGGACCGCCGCCCTGCCGAACCGGACCACCGCCCTGCCGATAAGCCGCACGCTCAGGACCCCGAACCCGACCCCGGCCCCGACCCCGGCCCCGCTCTGCCGGACGGCGCCCCGACCACCGACGGCCCTGGCCCCCGCCCGGCAACCGACAGCACCTCGGCCTGCGGCGGCCCCCGCCCGGCAACCCCCCGCCCCGCCGAGGAGCCCCACCACCCCGCCCTCCCCTGGCGGGCAGCCCGGCGTATCGCTGAGCGGGCCGGGGGGACCGGTGCCGTTCGGGTCGAGCGGGTGGGGCTCGGGGGTGCGGTCGGACGGGTGCTCGGGGAACCGCTGGCCGCGCTCACCGACCTGCCGTCCTTCGACACCTCGGCCATGGACGGGTGGGCCGTCGCCGGGCCCGGCCCCTGGCGCATCCGGGGCGACGGCGGCATCCTCGCCGGCCACGGCGCCCCCGCCGCGCTGTCCGACGGAGAGGCCGTCCGGATCGCCACGGGTGCCCGGATCCCCGCAGAGGTCACCGCCGTCATCCGCAGCGAACACGCGCACGCCGACGAGGCCAAGGGGCTGCTGCACGCGCAGCGGTCCGTGAGCCAGGGGCAGGACATCCGGCCGCGCGGCCAGGAATGCCGCTCGGGGGAACACCTGCTCCCCGCCGGAGCGGTCGTCACCCCCGCCGTGCTCGGCCTCGCCGCGGCCGCCGGGTACGACGAGCTGCCCCTGCGCGTCCGGCCGCGCGTCGACGTCCTCGTGCTGGGCGATGAACTGCTGACCGCCGGGCTGCCGCGAGACGGGCTGATCCGCGACGCGCTGGGGCCCATGATCGGACCCTGGGTGCACGCGCTGGGCGCCGAGGTCTCTCCGCCGCGCCGCATCGGCGACGACGCGGAGGCGCTGTGGAAGGCGCTCACCGGTTCCGACGCCGACCTGATCATCACGACCGGGGGCACCGCTGCCGGGCCCGTCGACCATGTCCACCGCGTTCTCGCCCGGATCGGCGCCGAGCTGCTGGTCGACGGGGTCGCCGTGCGCCCCGGCCATCCGATGCTGCTGGCCCGGCTCGGCTCCGCCGGGCCGTATCTCGTAGGGCTGCCCGGCAACCCCCTGGCCGCCGTCTCCGGACTGCTCACGCTGGCCGGCCCGCTGCTGGGCGGACTGGCCGGCCGCACCCCCGATGATCCCTACCGGGTGGCCGTGCGCGACGATGTGCACGGGCATCCGCACGACACCCGGCTGGTGCCCGTGGTCCATCGGGCGGCCGGAGAACCCGGAACCGCAGGCGGGGCGGAGCACGTCGTACCACTGCATTACAACGGTCCCGCCATGCTGCGCGGGATCGCCGCCGCAGACGGGTTGGCCGTCGTGGAGCCGGGCGGGGTACGGTCCGGCACCGAGGTGGAGATCCTCGATCTACCGTGGGCCTCGGCGACGCCGTGGACTGAAGGGTGTTTCACGTGAAACTTCCCGGCCATGACGCGATGGCCAGGCGGGCCGACGAACAGGTCGTCCCCACCCGGGTGATGCTTCCGCGCCGGGTCGTGGACGGACCGGCGCGCCAGGTCGCCAAGCGGCTGATGATGGCTCTGATGGTGCTGGCCATCACCGTGTTCATCGTCTGGATCGACCGCGACGGCTACCACGACGCGGCCGACGGCAAGGTCGACCTGCTGGACGCGGTCTACTACGCGACGGTCACCCTCTCCACCACCGGGTACGGCGACATCACCCCGTACAGCGACGGTGCCCGTCTCATCAATGTGGTGCTCGTGACACCGCTGCGCGTGCTCTTCCTCATCATCCTGGTCGGCACCACTCTTGAGGTCCTCACGGAGCGGACCCGGGAGGACTTCCGGCTGAAGCGTTGGAGAACCAACTTGCGTGACCACACTGTCGTCGTCGGCTTCGGCACGAAGGGCCGCTCGGCCATCCAGACCCTGTGCGCCACCGGGCTGAGCAAGGAACAGATCGTCATCGTCGACCCGCAGTCCAAGGTGATCGAGATCGCCAACGCCGAGGGCTTCACCGGGGTCGTCGGGGACGCCACGCGCAGCGATGTGCTGCTCCGCGCCGAGCTTCAGAAGGCCCGTCAGGTCATCATCGCCACCCAGCGCGACGACACCGCGGTGCTGGTCGCGCTGACCGCCCGCCAGCTCAACCGGGGCGCCAAGATCGTGGCCGCGGTGCGCGAGGAGGAGAATGCCCCGCTGCTGCGGCAGTCCGGTGCGGACGCCGTGATCACCAGTGCCAGTGCGGCGGGCCGGCTGCTCGGCCTCTCGGTGCTCAGCCCCAGCGCGGGCACGGTCATGGAGGACCTCATCCAGCAGGGCAGCGGCCTCGACCTCGTGGAACGGCCGGTCATAAAGAGCGAGGTCGGCAAGGGCGTGCGGGAGACGGAGGACCTGGTCGTCAACGTGCTCCGGGGTCACCGGCTCCTCGGGTACGACGACCCGGCGGCGAGCCCCCTGCAGCTGACGGACCGCCTCATCACCATCGTCCGCGCCTCGAACGAGCCGCCCGCCCAGCCGCCGCACCAGGGCATCCCGCGTTCCTGAGTCCACCCGGCCCACGGAGTAGCCTCGCGGCCATGCATGCGATCACGATCCCCGAACCCGGTGGCCCCGAGGCGCTCGTGTGGGCCGAGGTGCCCGATCCCGTACCCGGCGAGGGCGAGGTCCTCGTCGACGTCGTGGCCGGCGCGGTCAACCGGGCCGACGTGCTCCAGCGGCAGGGCTTCTACGACCCGCCGCCAGGCGCCTCCCCCTACCCGGGCCTGGAGTGCTCGGGCCGGATCTCGGCGCTCGGCCCCGGGGTGACCGGCTGGGCCGTGGGCGACGAGGTGTGCGCGCTCCTGGCGGGCGGCGGTTACGCGGAGAAGGTCGCCGTTCCGTCCGGCCAACTGCTCCCCGTACCGAAGGGGCTGGACCTGACGCAGGCCGCGGCGCTGCCCGAGGTGACGGCCACGGTCTGGTCCAACGTGTTCATGGTGGCCCATCTGCGGCCCACCGAGACCCTGTTGGTGCACGGCGGGTCCAGCGGCATCGGCACGATGGCGATCCAGCTCGCCAAGGCGGTCGGGGCACGGGTCGCCGTGACGGCCGGCAGCCCCGAGAAGCTGGCCCGCTGCGCGGAGCTGGGCGCGGACATCCTGATCGACTACCGCGAGCAGGACTTCGTCGAGGAGATCCGCGAGACCACGGCCGGGGCGGGCGCGGACGTCATCCTCGACCTCATGGGCGCGAAGTACCTCGACCGGAACGTGCAGGCGCTCGCCGTCAACGGCCGGCTCGCCATCATCGGGCTGCAGGGCGGTGCCAAGGGCGAACTCAACCTCGGCATGCTGCTGAACAAGCGGGCGGCGGTCACGGCGACCTCGCTGCGCGGGCGCCCGCTCGCCGAGAAGGCGGCGATCGTCGCGGCCGTCCGCGAGCACGTCTGGCCGCTCGTCGCGGACGGGATCGTGAAGCCGGTCGTCGACCGCACGGTGCCGATGCGGGACGCGGCGGAGGGGCACCGCGTCATGGAATCCAGCGCCCACATCGGCAAGGTGCTGCTCCAGGCGCCCACGGCCGCCTGAACCAGTACGACGAGGGGCCCGGCACACCGCGGTGTGCCGGGCCCCTCGGACGTGGTCGGTCGGACAGTGCGCGGGTTACAGGTACGGCCCCGAGCGGACCGGGCCGTGCGGGTCGATCCCGCCGTCCTCCTCCGGGCCGGTGCCGGGCGGCAGCGCGCGGCGCATCTGCTCCAGCTGGGCGCGGGCCGCCATCTGCTGGGCGAACAGGGCGGTCTGGATGCCGTGGAAGAGGCCCTCCAGCCAGCCCACGAGCTGCGCCTGGGCGATCCGCAGCTCCGCCTCGGAGGGGACGGAGTCCTCGGTGAACGGCAGGGACAGCCGCTCCAGCTCCTCCACCAGCTCCGGCGCGAGGCCGTCCTCCAGCTCCTTGACCGAACCGGCGTGGATCTCCTTGAGACGCACGCGGCTCGCCTCGTCGAGAGGAGCGGCCCTGACCTCCTCCAGGAGCTGCTTGATCATGCTGCCGATGCGCATGACCTTCGCGGGCTGTTCGACCATCTCCGTCACCGGGACCTCCCGCGACTCGTCGTCATTGCCACCGCCGCCGATCGCCATTCCGTCCTGTCCCACTACCAGGACCTGGGGGTGCTCCTGCGACCGTTCATTCCTCGGCATCTCCATGCCGCCATTGTCTCGCACACACGGCGTTCACCACTGTGGTGCCCCCGGTAACGGATGATCCACCGTCCCGGGGGCACCGAACAGCCCAGTGGCTCAGCCGGCCCGCCGCGCCAGGGCCACCCGCGAGCGGGTGAACGCCGCGGCGAGGACGCCCGCCAGCAGCGGGACCGCGACGGCCAGCAGCCCGATGCTCGCCCAGGGCAGCACGATCGGCGTGTACGCGGACTCCATGGGCTCCGTCCGCATGTACTCCATCGCCTCGCGCAGATCGACCAGGCGCAGGGCCACGGCGGGGACCAGCCCTGCCGCCGTGCCGAGCAGCACCCCGGTCAGGGCCACCACCAGGCACTGGAACCCGGAGAGCGTCCGCCGCACGCGCGGGGGTGCGCCCACCGCGCTGAGCGTGGTGAGGTCGGCCTCCGCGTCGGCCTTGGCGAGACCGGTCGTGATCGCGGCGGCACCCACGGTCACCACCCCGGCGAACAGCGTGAGGATCAGCAGGATGGTGCTGTCGCGGCCCTCGTTGGGCCCCTGGTTGGCCTGCACCCAGAAGCCGCCGCCGGCCTGTTCGATGGCGGCCGCCACCCGCTGGTCCTCGGCGTCCGTGGGCTGGTGGGCGACGGCGTACAGACTGCCCCGCGGCTCTGTGTGCAGGCCCAGGCGTTCGGCGGTTTGCTGCGGAAGGATCATGCGGATGCCGGGTGTGGTGGCGTACTGGGGCTTCGCCACGTACACCTTCAGCCGGTCCGTGGTCTTCCGGGCAGGGCCTGGGTGCAGCTTGCGGCCCTCCTTGTCCTTGGGGCTGTATGTGTGCACGGCCTTGAGCGTGACCTTGTCGTTCTCCGCGTACGCCTCGTTGAGCAGGACCGGCGTTCCGGCCTTCAGGGCGGCGGCCGCCGCCGGGTCGTGGAGCTTCACATACGTGTCAAGCAGGGCCGCGTCGCCGATGACGATGTTGTGGGATTCGTAGCCGAACGTGCCCGTGGAGGTGTGCACGTCCACGCACGCGGGGGTCCGCATCATCGCGCGGTGCTCATCGGCGGACAGCCGGGCCGCGAGCTCCTTGGCGCCCTTGGTGTCGAGCGGGCACGTGTGTCCCTTGCCGGTGGGCTTGACCAGTTCGAGGGTGCCGCAGCCGTCCTCCTCGGCGTAGTAGACGTTGCAGTCGCTGCCCGCCCAGGGCCGGGAGATGTCGGCGCGGCCGCCGGTCACCGCCAAGTTGTGCTCGACGATGGACCGGGCCGCAGGAAGCCGCCCGGCTGCCTCGGCGTCACTGGCCGACAGGTAGATCGTGCCCTCGGTCAGCGAGGGTGTGTAGTCGTAGTCGGACTCCGCCTGGCTGCTCGACATGTACGTGGCGATGGCCACCGAACCCGCGACCGCGGCCATCACGGCGGCCACCGCCGGGGCGGTACGGCCCCGGTTGCGGGCCGCGTCGCGCAGCGCCATCCGGGGCGAGAGCGGGAGCCTGCGGCCGAGCCGGCCCAGCACTCCGACGATCACCGGGATGCAGGCGAGCACCCCCAGTTCGGCGACGACCGAGCCGCCGGCGACCAGGGCGGAACTGCCGCTGGTCCCCCCGTATACGGCGACGAGCACGCCGAGCGCGAGCACGCAGGCGCCCGTGACGGGCAGCACCCGGGAGCTGCGGCGCACCCCGCGCCGGCCGGTCAGCGACTCCAGTACGGACTGGCGGCCCGCCACGATCGCCGGGGCGAACGCCGCGAGCAGACCGGTGACCAGGCCGAGCACGGCGATGACCAGGAGTTCCGCGGGGCGCAGCACCAGGCCGCCGAAGCGGTGGCCGGCCCAGTTCTCGATCATCGGACGGAACACCACCGTCAGCAGCAGCCCGACCGCGACACCGGCGACCGCCCCGACGCCGCCGAGGACGAGACCGCCCCCGAGGACGACCGCGCGGACCTGACTCCGGTCGCCGCCGCACGTGCCGAGCAGCCCCAGCTGACGCCGGGAGCGGCGGGCGCCGACGGCGAACGCGGGTCCGGCCAGCAGCACGACCTCCAGGAGCGCCATCGAGACGACGGTGATCAGGGCGGCACTGGTCTCGCCGGACTCGTAGGTCCTGGAGTTGGCGTACTGCGGGTTCGTCTTGAGCAGCGGGATCTCGGAGTGCGGCGGCGGGTTCTCGGAGACCTGCCGGGAGGTGACGAGAGCGCCGGCCTTGTTGGCCGCCAGCACGTCCTTCCAGCCGATGCCGTCCTGCCCGGCCGCGTCGACCAGCCAGTGTGCCGTGTCCGGGCGGGGCACCGGCACCTTCTTGTCGTGGTCCGCCAGGGCCTGCCAGGGGGCGATCACCGCGCCGGGGTCGGCGTACAGCTGTTTCGCCTTCAGGTCGGCGGGCAGCTCGACGGCGCCGGTGATCGTGTACTTCCTGCCGGATGTCGTCACCGTGACGCCGGAGCCCACGTGCAGGCCCGCCGACTTCAGAAACGCCTCGGTGGCGACCATGTCGCCGGTGCCGCGCGGGAACGCGCCGTCGACCAGGTCGATTTTTCCCCGGACCATCGGGTCCGAGGCCTTCAGCTCGGTGATCTCGGTGCTCGCTATGCCGTACGAGGTCGTGACCGTGGCGGACACCGACTGCTCGCTGATCGCCCGGGCGCCCTTCGGGAACACGGCCCGCATGTCGACCGGCGGCACGTCCTCCTCGGGCGTCTCGCCGCTTTCCGTGTAGTACATGTCGCCGTCGGGCATCTGCTGGATCGGGCCCATGCCCGAGTCGCCGTACATCGCGTCGGCCGAGCCGATCCGGGCCGTGAGCTGCTCGGCCGGACTCTGGTCCGCACTGCGGTACGTGATGTCGGCGGCCGTCACCCCGAGGACCGGCAGTGCGATCATCGCGACCACCAGGGCGCTGCGGCCCTTGGCCCGCAGCGCGTCGCGGCGGGCTATACGGAGGGCGGCGCGCCACCCCGTGAAGACGCTCACTCGGCTCCTCCGGCGGCCAGCAGCGAGTCGGCCCCGGCCGTCAGCGTCTGGTCGACGATCGAGCCGTCCCGCAGGAAGACGACCCGGTCCGCCCAGGCGGCGTACCGCGGTTCGTGCGTGACCATCACCCCGGCCGCGCCCTGGTCGCAGCGGTTGCGCAGGAGCGCGAGGACGGCCTCGCCGGTCTCGGAGTCGAGCGCGCCGGTCGGTTCGTCGGCGAGGACCAGGCGCCGGTCCCCGACCAGCGCGCGGGCGATGGCGACGCGCTGCTGCTGGCCGCCGGACATCTCGTCCGGGAAGCGGTCCGCGATCTCCAGTAGGTTCATCTCCTCCAGCGCGGCGCGGGCCTCCTTGCGGGCCTTGCGGACCGAGACGCCGTCGAGCTCGCGGGGCAGGGCGATGTTCTCGGCGGCGGTGAGGGCGGGGATCAGGTTGTAGTCCTGGAAGACGTAGCCGACACTGCGGCGGCGCAGGGCGGCGAGGCCCTTGCGGCCGAGCGTGGAGATGTCCTGGCCCTCGATGATCACCTGGCCGCCGCTGGCGGTGTCGAGACCGCCGGCGAGGGTGAGCAGGGTGGACTTCCCGGAGCCGGACGGGCCCATCACGGCGACGAGTTCACCGGCGTACACGGACAGGCTGATGCCGCGCAGCGCGTGGACCTCGGCGATTCCGGTGCCGTGGGTGCGGGTGAGCGAGCGGAGTTCGAGTACCGGTGCGTCCACCGTCAGGGGCGGTGCGGCTGGGGACGGGACGTGCAGGGACATGGTTCCCTCTCGGAACGGGTGGATGTAGGGGGTTGCCGGACTCAGCGGCGCGTGCGGGAGCGCCCGGCGGTGCGGGCGGCGGCGCCCGGGGGCGGCCCCGGCTCCGGCTCCGTGGCGGCGGCCTCGGCGAGGCGGATCAGCCGGGACTCGCAGTGGTCCAGCCAGCGGGCCTCGGCCTCCGCCTGGAAGATCAGCTGCTCCACGACGAGCAGCCAGGCCACCTCGTCGCGGTTGGCGGGCGCCTGGCCGAGGGACTGCGCCTTGAGGCGGGTGTAGTCCTGCATGGCCTTCACCGTGTGGTGGCGCTGGGCCTGGATGACGGCCCTGATGTCGACGCCGGGCGCCCCGACCGCCATGGCGAGCTTGATGGCCAGCTCGTCACGGGGCGGGTTGGTGCGGTCGACGGGCGTCTCGAACCAGGCGCGCAGCTCCGTGCGCCCGGCGTCGCTGATCGAGTAGAGGGCGTGGCCCTGGTCGTCCTCGCCGTCCTGCGCGACCAGGCCGTCGCGCTCCAGCCTGCTCAGCGTCGTGTACACCTGCCCGACGTTGAGCGGCCAGGTGGAGCCGGTGCGCGACTCGAATTCGGTACGGAGCTGGGAGCCGTAGCGCGGCCCGCGCTCCAGGAGGGCGAGGAGCCCGTGACGGATCGACATACCGAGTATGTATACCGAGTATGTCGATCACCGCAAGTCTTGGGGGACGCGGTTCGGGAGGAGGGCCGTACGGTCAGCGGGCGCGGCGCATCCGCAGCGCGAGGAAGCCGAGACCCAGCCCCACCAGGGCGATTCCCGCCCCGAGCGACACCTGCTGCACCCGCTCGACGGTCGCCCCGTTCAGCGCCCGGCGCCCCGCCGGAAGCGGGCCGGGAAAGTCGTCCGGATCGGGCGTGAAGGCCGGCAGGGCGGCCGGTGCCGTCTCCTCGGCGCGCTGCGCGCGGTCCTCCCGCGCGTCCTCCCGGGCCACTTCGGCGGCCGACCGCCCGGGCCGCTCCCGCCCGGCCCCGGCGGGCCACCCGGCGAGCGGCGTCTGCATCTCCCCGGCGTGCGGCGAACCGCTGGAGGAAGGGGAGGGCGAGGGCGGCCCGGAGGCGCCCGGGGCGGCGGCGGCACCCACGGCCGCGGCCGCCGTCAGCGCCAGGCAGACCACGCCCCGGAAGGAGCGTGCACGCAGCTGTCCCGAAGCCATGCGGCCACCGTCACACGCGCCGGTACGACCGGCACCCCGGGTGAGGCGTACGGATGGCTCCGATCGGCGGGGCTACGCCGGGTCGCCGGTGGCGATCTCCACCTCGAAGTGGGCGCCGGTCTTCGGGACCGCCGTCCCGGGCGACGGGAACTGGTTGACGACCTGGTCCTCCGCGTACGCGTTGCCCGGGACCTTCTTCTGCTTGATCGTCCAGCCCGCGGCGTCCGCGCAGGCGCGCACCGAGAGGATGTCCTTGTACATGAAGCTCGGGGCGTCGACCTTCTGCGGGTCGTCGGTGTCCTCGTACGCGTCCGTGCACTTCTCGGAGTCGATCGTCCGGTTGCGTTCCGGATCGCGGTGCTCGCCGGACACGGGGGACGCGCTGGCCTTGCCCTCCGTGCCGCCCTTCTTCTCCTCGCCGTTGAGCGCGATGACCGTGATCAGGCCGCCGATCGCGACGAGCGCGACGACGATCGAGCCGATGATCACCGGCATGTTCCGCTTGGAGCCACCGCCCGATGCGGGGGTCGACGCCGTCTGCGGGGAGATCGTGTACGGCGCCGGCGTCTGGTGCTGGAGGGGCGCCTGGTTCGCGTAGGCGGGGACGCCCGTCTGCGGGTAGCCGTACGACGGGTTCGTGGCGGGGGCCGGGGTCGCCGGGCCGTACGGGCCGGGCTGCTGCGGCTGGTAGGGGCCCGGCTGGTACGGCGTCTGGACGCTCTGCGGGGCGGGCGCGGACTGGTCGACCGGCGGGAAGACCGCCGAGCCGACACCCGAGCCGCTGTTCGCCGGGGCTCCGGCGTCTCCGACGATGACCGGGGCGCCGGTGTGAGCACTGGCGCTGAGCACGCGCGCGATCTCGTCCTGCATGGCCGCGGCGCTCGGGAAGCGCTCGTTCGGGTTCTTCTTGAGCGCGCGGGCGACGAGCGCGTCCATCGCCGGGGTCAGCGAGCGGTTGATCGTCGACGGGGCGACCGGCTCCTCCTGCACATGCGCGTACGCGATGGCGAGCGGGGAGTCCGCGTCGAAGGGGAGGCGGCCGGTCAGCAGCTGGAAGAGCATGATGCCGACCGAATAGAGGTCGGAGCGCGCGTCCACCCCGCGGCCCAGGGCCTGTTCGGGGGAGAGGTACTGCGGGGTGCCGACGACCATGCCGGTCTGCGTCATCGACGTGACGCCGGACTGCATGGCGCGGGCGATACCGAAGTCCATGACCTTGACGACACCGCGCTTGGTCACCATGACGTTGCCCGGCTTGATGTCGCGGTGCACCAGGCCCATCTCGTGGCTGGTGTCCAGCGCGGCCAGCACGTCCGCGGTGACCTTGAGCGCCTTGTCGGCCGGCATCGCGCCTTGGGCGCGGATGTCCGCCGCCAGGACCGAACCGAGCGGCTGCCCCTCCACGTACTCCATGACGATGTACGGCATCAGCGCGCCGCCGAGCTCGTCCTCGCCCGTGTCGAACACCGAGACGATGTTGGTGTGCTGGAGCTTGGCGACGGCCTGCGCCTCACGGCGGAAGCGCTCGCGGAACGACTGCTCACGGCCCAGCTCGGTGTGGAGCGTCTTGATCGCGACCTGCCGGTCGAGGGCGGAGTCGTACGCCAGATATACGGACGCCATCCCGCCTTCGCCGAGCAGGTCACGCAGCTGGTAACGGCCGCCGGCGACCGAACCGCCCGCGTAGCGACCCTGCGTACCGTGTCCGCCGTCCTGGCTCATGACTTGCTTCCCCCTCGGCGCGCGACTCACGCGAACTCGGCGTGCCACTCACGCGATGATCCGTATTACTGGCCAAGTCTGCCCGAGGGGTACGACACGTCAAGCCGGGTGCCCGTTCCGTGACCGTACGCGCTGGAAGCGTCTCGGAAGCGTTACAGGATCAGCATGGAATTTGCGTCGGCGGCGCGCCAGCCGATTGGATGGCCGGTCCGGCGCCGGATCGGCCTGTCGTACAGAGGCTGTAGCGTGACGGGGCAACGCGGCCGGCAGTGCAGCCGGCAACGCAGCAGGGCACCGTGAGACCCCGCGGACGCGCGGACAGAGCGGACAGAAACGACGGCGAGGACTGATGGCACCCGAACCCGAAGCAAACGGCGGCGGAGTTCCGGATGGCACCGAATCCTTCGGTATCGGCGGGGTCGTCGGCGACGGACGGTACCGGCTGACCCACCGCCTCGGCCGGGGCGGCATGGCCGAGGTGTTCGCGGCGGAGGACGTCCGGCTGGGGCGCACGGTCGCGGTGAAGCTGCTGCGCTCCGACCTCGCCGAGGACCCGGTCTCCAAGGCCCGCTTCACGCGCGAGGCGCAGTCGGTCGCCGGGCTCAACCACCATGCGGTCGTGGCGGTCTACGACTCCGGCGAGGACACCGTCAACGGCCAGACGGTCCCGTACATCGTGATGGAGCTCGTCGAGGGCCGCACGATCCGCGACCTGCTGATCAACGCCGAGGCCCCGCCGCCGGAGCAGGCGCTGATCATCGTCTCCGGGGTGCTGGAGGCGCTCGCCTACTCGCACCAGCACGGCATCGTGCACCGCGACATCAAGCCCGCCAACGTGATCATCACCCACTCCGGTGCGGTCAAGGTGATGGACTTCGGCATCGCCCGCGCGCTGCACGGCGCGCAGTCCACGATGACGCAGACCGGCATGGTCATGGGCACGCCGCAGTACCTCTCCCCGGAGCAGGCGCTGGGCAAGGCCGTCGACCACCGCTCCGACCTGTACGCCACCGGCTGCCTGCTGTACGAACTGTTGGCGCTGCGGCCCCCGTTCACGGGCGAGACGCCGCTCTCCGTGGTGTACCAGCACGTGCAGGACACCCCGGTCCCGCCGTCGCAGATCCTGGACGCGGTGCCGCCGGAGCTGGACGGGCTCGTCATGCGCTCGCTGGCGAAGGACCCGGACGACCGGTTCCAGAGCGCCGAGGAGATGCGCGGTCTGGTCCAGTACGGCCTTCAGATGCTCCAGGTGCAGGGCGGCCACACCGGCACGTGGAACACCGGCCCGGTCGTCCTGGCCGACGGCCCCGGCACCCCGCCAGGCGGCATGACCGGCGCCACGCGCGCCATGGGCGGCTACCCGCAGCACGGCGACACCTCGCAGGCCCCGATCCTGCCGCCGATGAACCCGGACGACGGGGGTTACGACGGCGGCAGCACCCGGCAGGGCGGCGGCGGTCGCGGCAAGCTGTGGCTGTTCGTCGTGCTCGCCCTGATCGCGATCGGCGCGGGCGTGGCCATCGCACTCAACGCGGCGGGCGACAGCGGCAAGAAGCACGAGAAGCAGCCGACGGAGACCTCCAGTTCGCCGACGCCGACGGAGGACTCCCCGACGCCGACGCCGGAGAAGACCGAGGAGAGCGAACAGCCGGGCGACAGCAGCGGCGGCCAGTGGGACAACACCTGGGAGCCCTCGCCGACGCCGAGCCGGACGGCCGAGAGCCCCTCCGCCACCGCGACCGACCCGGGCACGGGCGGCACGGACGACGGCGGCACCGACAACGGCGGCAGCAGCAGTAGCGGGTCGGGCGGCAACAGCGGCAACGGCACCGGCAACGGCGGTACGGGGACCAACGGCGAGACCGGTGACAGCGGGGGCAGCACCGGCACCAGCGACGGCGGCAGCACGGGCACCAGCGACGGCGGCAGCACCGGTACCGCCGAGGGCACGACCGAGGGCACGGACGGGGCCGCCGGCGGTGCCGCCGAAGGCGCGTCCACCGGCACCACGGCGGGCGCTCCGGGCGCGGCCACCGGCGGCTGAGCCGCCCGCCTCACCCCGTGAACGCCGCGCGCACCGCCTCGTATTCACGGGTCCACCAGACCGCCAGGGCCGACACCGCGGGGAACTGCGGGTCGGCCCTGCGGTCGTCCAGGCAGTAGCGCCAGCGCAGTATCCAGAAGTCGTTGAGCCGCTCCCACCACACCCGGTGCACCGCCGCCGCCAGTTCAGCCGCGTCCGCCCCGGCCGCCCGCCGGTAGGCCCGGGCGTAGGCGCGTACCTTCGTCAGGTCCAGCGCACCGGCCGGCTGGACGAAGAAGATCGCCGCCGCGCGCACCGCCTCCTCCGCCCGGGGCTGGACGGCCAGCCGGTCCCAGTCGAGGATCGCGACCGGTTCGGCGCCCCGGTAGAGCACGTTCAGCGGGTGGAAGTCGCCGTGCACCCAACCGGTGGCGGGCGCGCCCGGATCGGGCGGCCGGCGGTCGGCGTACCGTTCCAGCAGAACGCGCCGCTCGCGCAGCCGGTGCTCGGCCAGTTCGTCGAAGGCGTCCCGGCTCCCGCGCCCGCGCGCGGCGGCGAGCAGGTCGCCGATCAGCGCGAAGGTGTCGGCCGCCTGCGGACTCGCGTAACCGGGTGGCCGCCCGCCGCCCGTCCCCGTGTCGCGCTCGGTTCCCATGACCTGCTCAAGACCCGTGTGTACGGCTCCGAGGAGCGTCCCGAGACGCATGGACTGGGCGAGGGTGAGCTGGGCGCCGCCCCGGTGCAGGCCCTCGACCCAGGGGTGGAGGGCGTAGCGGCGGCCGGCGATCTCGGTGACGGTCTCGCCGTCACGGGCCCCCAGCGGCGGGGCTACGGGCACTCCGAGTGACTGGAGGCGCCGGGTCGCGCGGTGCTGGCGGACGATGGTGGCGCGGTCGCGGGTGGCGTCGTCCGAGTGGTGCTTGAGGAAGTACGAACCCCGTGTGGTGGACACCCGGTAACCGTGGTTGAGCAGGCCCTGGGAGAGCGGGGTGCAGGTGAGCGGCTCACCGGCGTCCGGGTAACGGCGAAGCACCTCGCCGACCGGCGGGACCGGCGGGGAGGCGACAGATGAGCGCGACACGCTTCAGATGTTAGATCACGCTGCGTTGCGGATTTGCTGAGTTGCGTGGAAGTCCAGAGTGTGCACCGTGACGAAGTGGGGTTCGAGCCAGAGGTACGACGGGGCGAACGGTTCTCCGTTGACCTCGACGGGCGCGGGACCGAAGCGCTCGCGCTGGGCGGGGGTCGGCTCGACGATCCGGGCGGGCCCGGTGAACTGCACGGACCACAGGTCCTCGGTGCCGGCGGGGGCCGTGTTGAAGTTGTCCGCGCCGTAGGCCACGACCGCGCCGTCGCAGGCGCCGTGGTGGCCGAGACCGCTGTGCATGCGCAGCACGACGCGGCCGTCGATGACGATGTGCCGGGCCACCGTCAGCATCGGGAGGGCCCGCATGCTGGTCGCCAGCCGGCCGTAGGGGACCCGGCCGAGCAGGTCGATCGCGTGGAGTTCCTCGTGGGACATGTCCTCCACTGTCGGCCACCGTGTGAGGGCCGGATAAGAGGCCGGGGCCCCCGTTTCGCCGGGACCAAAGTCCCTCCCGGCTCCCTCTCAGCGCTTCTCCGCCTGGAGTCGTGCCACGTACGCGGCGGCCTGCGAGCGGCGCTCCATGCCGAGCTTGGAGAGCAGGCTGGACACGTAGTTCTTGATCGTCTTCTCGGCGAGGTGCAGCCGTTCGCCGATCACCCGGTTGGTCAGGCCCTCGCCGATCAGGTCGAGGATCTTGCGCTCCTGGTCCGTGAGGCTCGCGAGCTTCTCGTCGCCCCGGGCCGTCTTGCCGTCGCGGAGCCGCTCCATCACGCGCGCGGTGGCGACCGGGTCCAGCAGCGACTTGCCGGCTGCCACGTCCCGTACGGCCGTCAGCAGTTCGTTGCCCCGGATCGCCTTGAGCACGTAGCCCGCGGCGCCCGCCATGATCGCGTCGAACAGCGCCTCGTCGTCGGCGTACGAGGTCAGCATCAGGCAGTGGATGGAGCCGTCCTGGGACCGGATCTCGCGGCAGACCTCGACCCCGCTGCCGTCCGGCAGCCGCACGTCGAGCACCGCCACGTCGGGGCGTACCGCCGGAATCCGCACCAGCGCGTCCGCCGCCGTGCCGGCCTCGCCGACCACCTCGATGTCGTCCTCCATCGCCAGCAACTCATGGACGCCGCGCCGGACGACTTCGTGGTCGTCGAGCAGAAATACGGTGATTTTTCCTTCTTCGCGCACAATCGCAGTCTCACACACTCACCTCTTCCCTGCCGCTGTCGGGCGGGATAACGTGCCGTTGTTCCGGCGGCCTGCGAGGCTGTGATCAGTGCTGTGACCAGCGAGACTCCCCGAATTCCTCGATTTACTTGGATATCCAAGCAAAATCGCAGGTCAGGAAGGGTTTCGCAGTTACGGGACCCACTGGGTAACGTGCCTTGGACAGGGCGCTCGCCGGGGCACCTGTCACGCCTGTTTCCCGGACCGAGCGGCACCCACCCCGTGCACGGGTACGGACACAGGCGAGCCGCACTGGTCTCCCGGCAGACCCCGGGGGCCGGACCGACGGAGGAGCACGCACGTGACCGTGGAGAGCACTGCTGCCGCGCGTAAACCGCGACGCAGCAGCAAGCGGACCAGCGCCGCGAAAACGCCCGCGAAGACGCCGGAGGGTTCCACGCCCGAGCTCGTACAGCTGCTGACGCCCGAGGGCGAGCGGGTCGAGCACCCGGACTACTCGATCGACCTGAGCGCGGAAGAGCTGCGCGCCCTGTACCGGGACATGGTCCTCACCCGCCGCTTCGACGCCGAGGCCACCGCCCTCCAGCGCCAGGGCGAGCTGGGCCTGTGGGCCTCGCTGCTGGGCCAGGAGGCCGCGCAGATCGGCTCGGGACGGGCCCTGCGCGACGACGACTACGTCTTCCCGACCTACCGTGAGCACGGTGTGGCCTGGTGCCGGGGCGTCGACCCGACCAACCTGCTCGGGATGTTCCGCGGTGTGAACCACGGCGGCTGGGACCCGAACACCAACAATTTCCACCTGTACACGATCGTCATCGGCTCGCAGACCCTGCACGCCACGGGTTACGCCATGGGCGTGGCCAAGGACGGCGCGGACTCGGCCGTGATCGCGTACTTCGGGGACGGCGCCTCCAGCCAGGGCGACGTCGCGGAGGCGTTCACCTTCTCCGCCGTCTACAACGCCCCGGTCGTCTTCTTCTGCCAGAACAACCAGTGGGCGATCTCCGAGCCCACCGAGAAGCAGACCCGGGTGCCGCTCTACCAGCGCGCCCAGGGCTTCGGCTTCCCCGGCGTCCGGGTCGACGGCAACGACGTCCTGGCCTGCCTGGCCGTCACCCGTTCCGCCCTGGAGCGGGCCCGGCGCGGCGAGGGCCCGACCCTGGTCGAGGCGTTCACGTACCGCATGGGCGCGCACACCACATCCGACGACCCGACGAAGTACCGGGCCGACGAGGAGCGCGCGTCCTGGGAGGCCAAGGACCCGATCCTGCGCCTGCGCACGTACCTGGAGAGGGAGGGCGCGGCCGACGAGGCGTTCTTCACCGCCCTCGACGAGGAGAGCGAGACCCTCGGCAAGCGCGTCCGCGAGGCCGTACGGGCGATGCCCGATCCGGACCGGATGGCGATCTTCGACCACGCCTACGCCGACGGGAACCCGCTCGTCGACGAGGAGCGCGCCGAGTTCGCCGCCTACCAGGCATCGTTCGCCGAGGAGGGCAAGTAACCATGGCCGTGGAAAAGATGTCCCTCGCCAAGGCGCTCAACGAGTCGCTGCGCAAGGCCCTCGACACCGACCCCAAGGTCCTCATCATGGGTGAGGACGTCGGCAAGCTCGGCGGCGTCTTCCGGATCACCGACGGCCTCCAGAAGGACTTCGGCGAGGACCGCGTCATCGACACCCCGCTCGCCGAGTCCGGCATCGTCGGTACGGCGATCGGCCTGGCCCTGCGCGGCTACCGGCCTGTCGTCGAGATCCAGTTCGACGGCTTCGTCTTCCCCGCGTACGACCAGATCGTCACGCAGCTCGCGAAGATGCACGCCCGCGCGCTCGGCAAGATCAAGCTCCCCGTCGTCGTGCGCATCCCGTACGGCGGTGGCATCGGTGCCGTCGAGCACCACAGCGAGTCGCCCGAGGCGCTGTTCGCGCACGTCGCGGGCCTGAAGGTGGTCTCCCCCTCCAACGCGTCCGACGCGTACTGGATGATGCAGCAGGCCGTCCAGAGCGACGACCCGGTCATCTTCTTCGAGCCGAAGCGGCGCTACTGGGACAAGGGCGAGGTCGACACCGAGTCCATCCCCGGCGCGCTGCACGCGGCCGCCGTCGCCCGCACGGGCACGGACCTCACGCTCGCCGCGTACGGCCCGATGGTGAAGGTCTGCCTGGAGGCCGCCGCGGCCGCCCAGGAGGAGGGCAAGTCGGTCGAGGTCGTGGACCTGCGCTCGATGTCCCCCATCGACTTCGACACCATCCAGGCGTCCGTCGAGAAGACCCGCCGCCTGGTCGTCGTCCACGAGGCGCCCGTCTTCTACGGCTCCGGGGCCGAGATCGCCGCTCGCATCACGGAGCGGTGCTTCTACCACCTGGAGGCGCCCGTGCTTCGGGTCGGCGGCTACCACGCCCCGTACCCGCCGGCGCGGCTGGAGGAGGAGTACCTGCCGGGCCTGGACCGGGTGCTCGACGCCGTCGACCGCTCGCTGGCGTACTGAGGAGAGAGGAGCGTGACCACGATGACCGACACTTCCAACGCTGCTCGCTTCCGTGAGTTCAAGATGCCCGACGTGGGCGAGGGACTGACCGAGGCCGAGATCCTCAAGTGGTACGTCCAGCCCGGCGACACCGTCACCGACGGCCAGGTCGTCTGCGAGGTCGAGACCGCGAAGGCCGCCGTCGAGCTGCCGATCCCGTTCGACGGCGTCGTCCACGAACTGCGCTTCCCCGAGGGCACCACGGTCGACGTGGGCCAGGTGATCATCGCGGTGGACGTGGCGCCGGGGTCGGGCCCCGCCGCCGCGGAGCCCGAGGCCCCCGCTCCGGCCCCCGAGGCCGAGGCGCCCAAGGGCCGCCAGCCCGTGCTGGTGGGCTACGGGGTGGCCGAGTCCTCCACGAAGCGCCGGGCCCGCAAGGGCGCCGAGACCGCGCCCCCGGCGGCCGCCCCCGCTGCGGTCCAGGCCGAGCTGAACGGCCAGGGCACGGCAGCGGTTCCGGAGGCCCGTCCGCTGGCCAAGCCGCCGGTCCGCAAGCTCGCGAAGGACCTGGGCATCGACCTGGCGACGGTCACCCCGACCGGCGTGGGCGGTGTGATCACGCGCGAGGACGTGCACGCGGCGGCGACGCCGGAGACACCTGCGGTGCCTTCGGTGCCCGAGCCGTCCGTCGAGGCCCCGGCCCCCGTACAGGCCCCCGCTCCCGTCCCGGCCGGCGCCCGCGAGACGCGTATCCCGGTCAAGGGCGTGCGCAAGGCCATCGCCCAGGCGATGGTGGGCAGCGCGTTCACCGCCCCGCACGTCACCGAGTTCGTGACCGTCGACGTGACGCGCACGATGAAGCTCGTCGCGGAGCTGAAGGAGGACAAGGACATGGCGGGGGTGCGGGTCAACCCGCTCCTCGTCATCGCCAAGGCCCTCCTGGTCGCGATCAAGCGGAATCCCGGGGTCAACGCGGTCTGGGACGAGGCGAACCAGGAGATCGTCCAGAAGCACTACGTGAACCTGGGCATCGCCGCCGCCACTCCGCGCGGCCTGATCGTCCCGAACATCAAGGACGCCCACGACCAGACGCTGCCGCAGCTGGCCGGGTCCCTGGGCGAGCTGGTCGCCACGGCCCGGGACGGCAGGACGTCCCCGGCCGCGATGGCGGGCGGCACGGTGACCATCACCAACGTGGGCGTCTTCGGCGTCGACACCGGTACGCCGATCCTCAACCCGGGCGAGTCCGCGATCCTCGCGGTCGGCGCGATCAAGCTCCAGCCGTGGGTCCACAAGGGCAAGGTGAAGCCCCGTCAGGTGACCACGCTGGCCCTGTCGTTCGACCACCGTCTGATCGACGGCGAGCTGGGCTCCAAGTTCCTGGCGGACATCGCCGCGATCCTGGAGCAGCCGAAGCGGCTGATCACCTGGGCGTAGCCGGGTGTACGAGGGGCCCGCGCGAGGTTCGCGCGGGCCCCTCGTCATGTTCGTGGCAGCCCACGCCGGGCGGGACGACACGGTCCTCCTCCGGCTGTGTAACAAGGGTGTATTAGCCACCGGTTGGGCGCAACGCACCCCCGTCCCGGACGGTTCTTGCTGATCGGAAGCGTTCGCTCAACGGATACCGAGGACGAAACCATGCGCGCCCACAAGATCACCTTTGCCGCCCTGGTCGTCGCCGCGGGCCTCTCGCTCACGGCCTGCCAGAACGACGACGACGCCGCGGCGCAGACCGACCCGTCGTCCGTGACGACCGCGTCCCCGTCCAGCGGCGATTCGGGCTCCGACGGCTCGGACCCGGCCTCCCCCGAGGCGAGTCCCGGCGGGAAGGACACCTCTGCCGGGGCCGGGTCCGGCGAGAGCGGCAAGGCCGCCAAGTGCCGCACCGACGGGCTGAAGATCACCGCCATCGACAACTTCATCGACGGCGACCCGCAGGGGACCGTCGCGGTGGAGATGAAGAACAGCGGCGGACAGGACTGCGTGATCGCGGGATTCGCGGGCGTCGACCTCAAGACCGACTCGGGCACGCTGTCCGCCGAGCGCAAGGGGGAGCCCGGAGACCCGTACGTCCTCAAGTCCGGGAAGTCGATCGGCTTCTCCGTCACCTACCCGCTCAACGAGACGGGCGGCACCGGCGTCCGCATCACCGGGCTGGTGGTGACCCCGCCCAACGAGACGAAGTCGGTCACCCTCGCCTGGCCGGGCAAGCCCTCGCTGCCCGTCACGGACGGTTCCGGCGAGCCGGTGAGGGTCGGCCCGATCGGCAGCGCGGGCCAGGGCGGCTGAGCCGTACGTTCCGTGCCCGTGGGGGTCCCGCTCGATGCGGGGCCCCCACGTTCGTGTGCCGGCCGGGTTCCTCAGGTGGCCGTGGACTCCCAGGCGGCCTCGATCATCCCGAAGATCTCGTCCACCGCGGCCTCCGGGTCGGCCGCCTCGCGGGCCAGCGCGTGCGCGTCGACCACGAACCCGGCGATAGTCCGGCAGGCCGTCGCGGTCCGGGACAGCCCGGGGTCGGCGGCGATGGCCGCCGCCAGTGACTTCGCGTGCCGCAGCCTCATCGACTCCTCGTACTCCCGCAGGGAGGTCGATCCGTCGATCATGCGCCAGACGGGGGCGGCGCCGTCCGCCGTGCAGTGCCGGACCATCGCGTGCATCTCGCGGCGCAGCGCGGGCATGAGCGGTTCGTCCGGTGCGCGGCCGGTGACCGCCTGCGCGAGCCGGTGCTCGAAGTCGGCGTCCTGTTCGAACACGAGCGCCTCTTTCGAGGCGAAGTGGGAGAAGAGCGTGGTGACGGCCACGTCCGCCTCGGCGGCGATCTCCCGGATGCCCACCGCCTCGTATCCGCGTTCCAGGAAGAGCCGCAGCGCGGTGTCGGCGATCTTCTGGCGGGTCGCGGCCTTCTTGCGCTCGCGGCGCCCGGACTGCACGGTCATGCGCTCACGCTAGCAGGTACGTATCCGTAACAGCCTCGAAAAGCTAACCGTTTCGATACCCTAACCGTTAGTGTTACGGTCCCCGGCATGAAGAAAGTGAGCTTCGCCGAGTTCGGCGGCCCCGATGTCCTGCGCCTCATCGACGCCGAGGAGCCCCATGCGGGTCCCGGCCGGATACGGATCGCCGTGCGGGCGGCAGGGGTGAACCCCGTCGACTGGAGGGTCCGCGAGGGCCAGGTCCTGGGTGCCCATCCGACCGTGCTGCCCTCCGGCGTCGGGCTGGACGCCGCCGGGATCGTGGACGAGGTGGGTGAGGGCGTCGAGGGCGTGGAGACCGGCGACCGCGTGTTCGGCGAAGGCGCCGACACCTACGCGGAGTTCGCCGTGCTGTCGGCCTGGGCCCGGATGCCCGAGGGGCTGACGTTCGAGGAGGCGGCCGGGTATCCCTCCGTGGTGGAGACCGCCCTGCGCGTCATCGACGAGGTCGGCGTACGACCGGGCGAGACGCTGCTGGTGAGCGGGGCGTCCGGGGGCGTCGGGTCGGCGGTGCTCCAGATCGCCCGCGAGCGCGGCATCACGGTGATCGGCACGGCCGGGGCCGCGAACCAGGACTACCTGCGCGGTCTGGGTGCGCTCGCCACGACGTACGGGGAGGGCTGGGCCGGGCGGGTGCGGGGGCTCGGCCGGGTCGACGCGGCCCTCGATCTGGCCGGTTCGGGCGTGATCCCCGACCTCGTCGAGCTGACCGGGGACGCGCGCAAGGTCGTGACCATCGCCGACCTCGGCGCGCCGGAGCACGGTGTCCGGTTCTCCGGAGTGGCCGGGAGCGTGCCGGACGCGCTCGCCGAGGCCGTGGACCTCATCGCGCGAGGGCGGCTGCGCATCCCCGTCGAGAAGACGTACACCCTCGCCGAGGCCGCCCAGGCGCACATCGACAGCCAGGCCGGTCATACGCGTGGCCGGCGGGTGGTGGTGGTCCGGTCGGCCCCCTGAGCGGGGCTCGCGTCGAGCCGGTGCGGACCCCTCGGTGTCTCCGGCTGCCGTAGCGCGAGTTCGGCGAACACGGTCTTGCCGACGGTGCGCGGCTCGACGCCCCACCGGTCGGCGACCGCGTCCACGAGGGCGAGCCCGCGCCCGTAGCACTCGTCCCGGCCCGCCTCGCGGAGCCCCGGCAGCCGTTCCCCTCGCGGGTCGCTGACCTCGATACGGATGGCTCCGCCGGTGACGGTGAGATGGACCCGGAAGAGCCGGCCGCGCAGGCTGCCGTGGATGAGCGCGTTGGTCGCCAACTCGGATACGAGGAGCGCTACTTCGCCGGCGCGGTGGGGGTGCCCCCAGGCGGTGACGAGCCGCGCGGCGCGTCGCCGGGCGAGGGTGACGCTGCGGGCGGTGGGGGTGTAGTCGAGGCAGTCCTCGTGGAGCGGCGAGCTGTCCTCGGGGAGCGCTTGGGCTGCGGTCATGGGGGGCCTCTCCGGGTGGGGCGGTGGCATTGCCGCGGTGTGCCCGTGCGGGCAGGGCGGTGCGCTTCCGCTGCGCGGTGCCGTTACGTAACCGGCTCGACGCTGAACGTAGCGGTACCGGTGCCGGGGATACAAGGGCTCGGGACATATATTCCCCGTACGGGTGGCGCATGCGGATACAGTCCCAACTAGCTGCGACACTGGTCCCGTTCACCGGGAGGTCGATATGCAGGCATCTGGCAAGAGGGCGACAGGTAACCGGGTGTCGACGGTTCTCGGTCGACGCCTCGGCGGCGAGTTGCAGCGTCTGCGGGTGGCGGCCGGCAAGACACAGCGCGAAGCGGCGGAGGTCTTGAGCGCCACCCAGACCAAGGTGGTGAAGATGGAGAGCGGGTGGGTTCCCATGCGCGATCCGGACATCCGGGCGCTGTGCGCCTTCTACGGCGTTGAGGAGTCGCGACTTACCGCGCAGCTCCTGGAGCTGGCCAAGACGGACCGCGAGCGGCGGAAGGTCAAGGGATGGTGGGACGACGGCTTGGTGCCGGGTGCGGCGTCGTACATCGCCATGGAGGATGCGGCGATTCGTAACCGGCAGTGGCAACTCGCACTGATTCCCGGACTGTTCCAAACGCCTGAGTACATCCGGGCGATGGGCGTCGCCGACTCCATGTGGGAAGACTTGGACCAGATCGAAGCCGTGGTGTCGACCCGGGCCAGACGTCAGCAGCGGTTGCACGGTGAGCGCCCGTTGGTCATGCACGCGGTGATCTGGGAAGCTGCCCTGCGACAACTGGTCGGTGGGGCGGAAGTCATGAGGCGCCAGCTCAATCATCTGTGTGATCTGGCCGAACTGCCGAACGTGCACCTTCAGGTGCTTCCGTTCCGTGCGGGAGGGCACAGTGGCATCGGAGGACCGTTCAACATTCTGTCCTTCGGCGAGGATGAGGCACTGGACGTCGTCCACATGGATACGCCGCGCTCGGAGATCTGGATCGAGGACGCGGAACGTAGCGTGGCGTTTGTCGACATGTTCAACAGCCTGTCGCGTTCGGCCTTGGCGCCCTACGACTCGGTTCAGCTCATGCAGAGCATCGGCAAAGGAATGAGTGAGTGAAGGTGTTTCAGTTCGTCAAGTCCAGCTACAGCACGCTGGAGAAGGACTGTGTCGAGGTGGCCCGCAACGTGCCCGGTGCCGTCGCCGTACGCGACTCGAAGCGGGCCGCCGGGCCCGTCCTCGTACTCACCCCCACCGCGTGGAACGCGTTTCGGGCGTCGCTGTCCCGCCAGCCGTAAGGGCGGCCCCGGGCCCGGGAATCCCTTACGCGGATAGGGCGTTCAGCAGAGCATGACTCAACGTCCCGCGCCGCGCGCGCTGTCCGACGCCTCCTTGTCCGCCCTCCTGGAGGCGCAGCAGTTCGGCACGCTCGCCACCGTCAAGCGCAGCGGCCACCCCCATCTGACGACCATGCTGTACAGCTGGGACGCGGAGGCCCGCATCGCGCGGTTCTCGTCGACCGCCGACCGGGTCAAGGTCGGGCACCTGCGCCGCGACCCGCACGCGGCGCTGCACGTGCCGGGCGGGGACGTGTGGTCGTTCGCGGTGGCGGAGGGTACGGCCGAGGTTTCCGAGGTCACGGCCGTTCCGGGCGACGCGGTCGGGCGGGAACTGCTCGCCATGATCCCCTCGGACGCGCGGCCCGGGGACGAGGCGGCGCTCCTGGAACAGCTGGTGGCCGAGCGCCGGGTGGTCATCCGGCTGAAGGTGGACCGGCTGTACGGAACAGCTCTGGACGTCAACGGCTGACGGGGCCCGGGCCGGGCCATGGCCTCCCGGCGGGCTCGGCCGTCACCGTCCGCCCTGGGCGACCCGCACCGCGAGTACCGCCACGTCGTCGCGGCGGGGGATCTCCGCGAGGCCTGCGGAGACGGCTTCCAGGAGGAGGGGCAGGGGCGCGTCGCAGTGGCGGGCCAGTACCGAGGCCGTGTGCGCGGTGCCCGCGTCGATGTCCGCGTCGCGGCGTTCGACCAGGCCGTCGGTGTAAAGCAGGAGCACGCTGCCCGGCGGGAGTTCGCGGCTGTGGTCGTGGCGGGACGAGTCGTCCGACGTGCCGAGCAGGAGGAGGTCGTGGTCGGCCAGGGGTGAGACGCCCGACTCCGGGGCGTACAGGAGCGGCGGGGGGTGACCGGCGTTGGACCAGGTCAGGCGGTGGCGGCCCGCGTGGAGGTCGAGGCGGGCGTGGACCGCTGTGGCGCCGACGCCCAGCGGCAGGACGTCGATGGCCTTGTCGATGGCGTTGAGGGCGGCGGCGGGTGAGTGCGCCGGGTCGTCCAGGCTCGCCTGACGGAGCATGCTGCGGATCTGGCCCATCACGGTGGCGGCCCGGACGTCGTGGCCGATGACGTCACCGATCGAGATCATGAGGGCGGGCGGGGCGGCGGGCGGCGCCGTGGGCAGCGGATAGGCGTCGTACCAGTCGCCGCCCACCATGTCCTGGTCGGCGGCGGGCAGGTACAGGGCCGCCATCTCCAGCCCCGGCACGTCCGGCAGTTCGGTCAGCATCGCGGCCTGGAGCTGCTCGGCGGCACTGAGCCGGTTCGCCACGAAGCGGGTGCGCTCCACCGCCTGGCTCACGTACCCCGCCACCGTGGTGAGGACGGCCTCCTCGGTCGGCGCCATGACGTGCGGGTGGGACCAGCACCACGTCAGCACGCCGTGGCCGTTCGGCAGCGGGACGCACAGGACGGACTGGAGGCCCAGCGAGTCGTACCCGGCGACGGCCTCGGACCCGAAACCGGCCACGAGCGCCGCGCGGTCCGGTACGAAGACGGTGCGCTGTTCGCGCACGGCCAGGGCGCTGGGGAAGGCCGCGTCCCGGCCGAGACGGTCGATGGAGCTCTCCGCCGGGGACACGTCGTCCGGGTCGATGACCCGCCACAACCCCTGGCCGTCGGCCAGGAGCAGGCCCACGAAGGCGGGCTCCGCGGGGCCCTGGAACAGGCGGCGGAGGCGACGGGTGAGGTCCGTGAGGTCACGGGCATGGGCGAGTTCGACCGCGGCGCGCAGCAGGATGCCGGCATGGTCGCGGTCCCGCTGGAGCAGCTCCGATGCGATCCTCAGGCGCAGCTCCATCGAGCAGGCGGCGGTGAGGTCTTCGAGGTCGTGCAGCTCGTCCGCCGTCCACTCCCGGGGCCTGTGGTCGATGGCGCAGAGCGACCCGAGCACGCGTCCGTCGGCGTCGGTGAGCGGCATACCGGCGTACGCGATCACCTGGAGGTCGGGGATGGCGAAGCTGGTGCAGGTGCGGGGGTGCGCCCGGGTGTCGCTGAGGATGAGCGGCTTGCGGTCCGCGACGACGTGCTGGCAGAAGGAATGGCTCAGGGGAGTCTCGCGCCGGGCCGCCCACGGGCCGGAGAGCCCGATCATGCCGGGGAACACCTGCCGGTCGACCTCCAGCAGCGAGACCAGGGACACCGGGACGCGCAGGAGGCGCGAGACCAGCCTCGCGAACCGGTCCATGCCGGGATCGGCCGCTGCGGTCAGCCCCGCCAGCCGCAGTGCCTCGAGCCTCCCGGGGTCTCTCACCCCACGGCCTCCGTCCGGGCGGGGAGGGAAAGCCCGATGCCCACAAAGCGCATTTTATGAATATAAGGGGGATGGTCCACGATGTCCTGGTCTGAAGTGGCTCCCCTACCCCCGGTGGGCCTCCGTGTCGCCGTTGACCGTGCGCAGGGTCAGGCGGTGCGTGCGGTCCGAGGGCTCGGCGGCCGGGACGTCCGTGGTCGAGCGGCCGTTGACCGTCCGCGCGTCCGTCGCGTACGCGGGCGCGTCCGCCGGGAGGGACACACGCGCGGAGCCGTTGCGGGTCACGCCGTCGACCGTGTCCGGAGCGGTGGCGCACTGCACGTCGACGTCGCCGTTGACCGTCTCGGCGTCGATGCCGACGCCCCGGAGGCCGGTCGCGCGGACGGAGCCGTTCCGGGTGACCAGGTGCTGGCGGGCGCTCTTCGTCCCCGAGTCCTGCACGGTGACGTCACCGTTGACGGTGCTCAGGCTCAGCTCGCCGCGCACGTCGCTCACATCGATTCCGGCGTTGCGCGCCCGTACGGTGAGGGTGACGCCGGCGGGCACGCGTACGAGGGGCATGCCTCCGCAGTTCTCCTTGGCCCGGTCGTCGCCCTCGTCGCAGGGCAGGTCGAGGGTGTACGTGCCCCCGTCCCCGTCCCCGTGGGCCAGGACCGAGTCGTCCACCGTGACGTGGTCGCCGTCCGTCCCGACGACCCGGACACCGCCCTGGGTGGTGATGACGAGGCGGGTGTCCCGCGCGAGGGAGGCCGTCCGGAATTCCGCTCCCCCTGCGTCGTGCGCCGTTTCGTCCGCGCCGCCGTGACCGCAGGCGGTCAGGACCAGCAGGGGCAGCAGTGCGCATCCGGACCGGACCGCGCGTCCGGCGTGCCGGGTCTCCCGCCGGTTGCGGCGGCTCGCTTCGCTCCGCGATGAGGTCATGGAGGGCGTGTGCCCCGGAGGGCGGGGGTTCACCGGGGAGACCCGTGCCGCGTCAGGCGGGAGGGGCGATCTCCGTGATCAGGTTCTCGACGAGGGTCCGGATCTCGTCGCGGATCGGGCGTACCGCTTCGACGCCCCGGCCCGCCGGGTCGTCCAGCTTCCAGTCCAGGTAGCGCTTGCCGGGGAAGACGGGGCAGGTGTCGCCGCAGCCCATGGTGACGCACACGTCCGACTCGCGGACCGCGTCCACCGTGAGGATCTTGGGCGTCTCGGCGGAGATGTCGATGCCCACCTCGGCCATGGCCGCGACCGCGGCCGGATTGACGGCGGCACCCGGGGCGGAACCGGCCGAGCGGACCTCTACGCGGTCGCCGGCCAGGTGGGCGAGCCAGGCGGCGGCCATCTGGGAGCGGCCGGCGTTGTGGACGCAGACGAACAGGACGGACGGCTTGTCGGCCATGGTGGGCGGGCCCTCTTCTCGCTGGAGGCCATTACATCAGCGCGCGCTGATGTGACAGTATCAGCGCATGCTGACTTCAGTCGATCCTGATGTGATCCGGGCGCTGAGCGATCCGCTCCGGCTGCGGATCGTGAACCTGCTGGCGCGCGAGACGCTGTGCACGACCCATCTGGTCGAGGAGACCGGGGCCCGCCAGACCAACCTGTCGAACCACATGAAGGTGCTGCGCGAGGCGGGGATCGTGGAGACCGAGCCGTGCGGCCGCTACACCTACTACAGGCTCAGGCCCGAGGTGCTGGCCGGGCTCTCCGAGCAGTTCGCCGCGCTGGCCGCCTCGGCGCGCGGGGTCGGCGAGAACAAGCGGGCGTGTCCGTGACCGCCACGCACCCCTCGGTCGTCGGGAGGCTCTCCACCCTCGACCGCTACCTCGCCGTGTGGATCCTGCTGGCCATGGGCGCCGGGCTGGGCCTCGGCCGACTGGTCCCGGGCATGGGCGACGCGCTCGCGAGGATCGAGGTCGGCGGTGTCTCCCTGCCGATCGCGCTCGGCCTGCTGGTCATGATGTACCCGGTGCTGGCCAAGGTCCGGTACGACCGGCTCGACCGCGTCACGGGCGACCGCAGGCTGATGGTGTCGTCGCTGGTCGTCAACTGGCTCGTCGGGCCCGCCGTGATGTTCGCGCTGGCGTGGATCTTCCTGCCGGACCTGCCCGAGTACCGCACCGGCCTGATCATCGTCGGGCTGGCCCGCTGCATCGCCATGGTCATCATCTGGAACGACCTCGCGTGCGGCGACCGCGAGGCCGCGGCCGTGCTGGTCGCGCTCAACTCGGTGTTCCAGGTGGTCGCGTTCGGGCTGCTGGGCTGGTTCTACCTCGATCTGCTGCCGAGGTGGCTGGAGCTCGGCGACGGTCAGGGCCTGGACGTGTCCGTGGGGCACATCGCGCTCAACGTCGTCGTCTTCCTGGGCATCCCGCTGCTGGCCGGCTTCCTGACCCGCCGTGTCGGTGAACGCAGGCTGGGACGCGCCGATTACGAGGAGACGTTCCTGCCGCGCATCGGCCCCTGGGCGCTGTACGGGCTGCTGTTCACGATCGTCGTGCTGTTCGCCCTCCAGGGGCGGGCGATCACCTCGCAACCGCTGGACGTCGTCCGGATCGCGCTGCCGCTGCTCGTGTACTTCGCGCTGATGTTCTTCGGCACCTTCCTGCTCGGCAAGGGCCTCGGGCTCGCGTACGACCGGACCGCGACCCTGGCGTTCACGGCGGCCGGGAACAACTTCGAGCTGGCCATCGCGGTCGCCGTCGCCACCTTCGGCGTCACCTCCGGGCAGGCGCTGTCCGGGGTCGTCGGCCCGCTCATCGAGGTCCCGGTACTGATCGGCCTCGTGCGCGTCGCGCTCGCCTGGCGGCGGAGGTTCACGGCCGACGCGTTGGCGACGGCCCCCTGACCCCGGATGGGCGGCCGCCCGCGGGTCAGGTGATCGCGGGGCTGCGGCGCTCCACGAGGACGACGTCGCGCCAGACGCCGTGGTGGCGGCCGATTCGCTCCCGGGTGCCGATGACGCGGAAGCCGGCGCGCCGGTGCACGGCGAGGCTGGCGGTGTTCTCCGGGAAGATTCCGGACTGGACCGTCCAGATCCCGGCCCGGTCCGTGGAGTCGGTCAGCGCCCGGAGCAGCGCGGAGGCGACCCCGCGGCCCCGGGCGTCCGGGTGGACGTAGACGGAGTGCTCGACCACACCCGCGTACGCGCAGCGGTCGGAGACCCGGCTCGCCGCGACCCAGCCCAGCACCGTGCCCGCCCCGTCCAGGGCGGCGAAGCGGTGGCCGGGGAGTTTCGCGGTGTCGAACGCCGCCCAGGACGGGGCCTCGGTCTCGAAGGTGGCGTTGCCCTCGTCGATCCCCGCCCGGTAGATCGCGAGCACCTGCTCCGCGTACTGCGCCGTCAGGGGCTCGATCACCGGGCTCAACGGCTTCCTTCCGGGGCGGAGGGCCCCAGCAGGCGGCCCATGCCGGCCAGCACGGACGGCTCGACGCGGTAGTAGACCCAGGTGCCGCGCCGCTCGGAGGTGAGGAGCCCGGCCTCCTTCAGCTTCTTCAGGTGGTGCGAGACGGTCGGCTGCGAGACGCCGACATCCGAGATGTCGCACACGCACGCCTCGCCGCCCTCGTGCGAGGCCACGGCGGAGAACAGCCGGAGGCGGACCGGGTCGCCCAGCGCCTTGAACATCCGCGCCGCGGTCTCCGCCTCCTCGGCGGTCATCGGACGCTCGGTCAGCGGCGGGCAGCACGGCACCACGCCTCGGCCGTCGGCTTCCAGTAGCGGCAGCGCGTTCGTGTTCGACATGTGTCTATGTTGACACACTTCGAATCAGAGAGGGCTGATTCGATGGAGGTCTATGTTGACGGTTATCGATGCAAGTGCCACTCTGGTCCGTGTAGCCATCGACAGACGTCGAAACACGCAAGGAGTCGCCATGCACGCGCCCGCCGAGTTGCCCGTCGTCGTCATCGGGGCCGGTCCCACCGGCCTCGCCGCCGCCGCCCACCTGGCCGGCCGGGGCATCGAGCCCCTGGTTCTGGAAGCCGGGCCCCGGGCCGGTGCCGCCGTGCGCGCGTGGTCGCACGTGCGGCTGTTCTCCACCTGGGCGGAGGTCGTCGACCCGGCCGCCGAGAAGCTGCTCGCGCCCACCGGCTGGACCCGCCCCGACCCCGCCTCCTACCCCTCCGGCGGCGACTGGGCCGACCGCTATCTGGAGCCGCTCGCCGAAGTTCTCGGCGACCGCGTCCGCCTGGGAGCCACGGTCACCGGGGTCTCGCGCGCCGGCCGGGACCGCGTCGTCGACGCCGACCGCGAACGGCAGCCGTTCGTCGTCCGGTTCGTCCACGCCGACGGCCGTGAGGAGCAGCTGCTCGCCCGGGCCGTCATCGACGCTTCCGGCACCTGGGCCACGCCGTCCCCGGCCGGCGGCAGCGGCCTCCCCGCCCTCGGGGAACGGGCGGCGGCCGACCGGATCGGCTACCGGGTCCCGGACCTGAAGGACCCCGCGGTCCGCGCCCGGTACGCGGGCAGGCGCACCGCAGTCATCGGTTCCGGGGCCTCCGCCTTCACCGCCCTCGCGTACCTCGCGGACCTGGCGAAGTCCGATGACGGTGCGGGGACGCACGCCACGTGGATCCTGCGGCGCGGGCTCTCCGGCTCCACCTTCGGCGGCGGCGCCGCGGACCAGCTGCCCGCACGCGGTGCCCTGGGCCTCGCGGCGAAGGCCGCCGTGGAGGAGGGGTACGCGGACGCGGTCACCGGTTTCCGCACCGAGGCCGTCGAGCGGGACGCCGAGGGCCGCGTGGTCCTGGCCGGTGAGGACGGGCGCCGCCTGGACGCCGTGGACGAGGTGATCGTGCTGACCGGGCTCCGCCCGGACCTGTCCTTCCTGGGCGAACTCCGCCTGGGCCTGGACGAACGCCTCCAGGCGCCCACCGCCCTCGCCCCGCTCATCGACCCGAACCAGCACTCCTGCGGGACGGTCTACCCCCACGGCCACCGCGAGCTCTCGCATCCCGAGCCGGGCGTCTACCTGGTCGGCATGAAGTCCTACGGCCGGGCGCCGACCTTCCTCGCGATGACCGGCTACGAGCAGGTCCGCTCGGTCGCCGCAGCCCTGGCGGGTGACACGGAGTCCGCCGACCGCGTCGAGCTCACGCTGCCGGAGACCGGTGTGTGCGGCGGCGCGGGACTGTTCGACGCCCCGGCCGGGAACGAGGCGGACGGCGGCGGCTGCTGCGCGCCCGCCCCGCAGCTCGTCCGGCTCGGGGCGCCCGCTCAGGCGGAGGGCTGCTGCGGCTCGTGACGGGACCCGTACGGCAGGATCCAGCGGCGTCGGTCCAGCGGGCGCGCGAGGAGCCCGAGGTCCGAACCGCCGCGGTCAGCGGCCGTTCCCGCGGCCCCCCGTGAACGCCGAGACGATCCAGACCACCAGCAGGGCCAGAAAGACGACGACGATGATCGTGGGAAGCGCTGACATCCTGGTCCCCCTCGGGGTCGGGTGGCCGTAACTCCCATGGCGCACGGGGCTCATGGGGCTCACGGGGCCGGGGCCGACCGGATGTTACGCGCCTGCGGCGAGGGCCGCCAGGGTTCCGGCAGGCCCTACCGGGCGCGCAGCGCCTCCGCCCCCGCGTACCTCGCGCCCGCCCCCAGCTGCTCCTCGATGCGGATCAGCTGGTTGTACTTCGCGGTGCGGTCGGACCGGGACAGGGAGCCCGTCTTGATCTGGCCGCAGCCCGTGGCGACGGCGAGGTCCGCGATCGTGGTGTCCTCCGTCTCGCCGGAGCGGTGGGACATGACGACCGTGTAGCCCGCGCGGTGGGCGGTGGAGACGGTGGTCATCGCCTCCGTCAGCGTGCCGATCTGGTTGACCTTCACCAGGATCGAGTTGGCGACGCCGGATGCGATGCCCTCGCGGAGCAGGGTGTCGTTGGTGCAGAACACGTCGTCGCCGGTGAGCTGGCAGCGGTCGCCGACACGGGCGGTAAGTTCGCGCCAGCCGTCCAGGTCGTCCTCGGCCATCGCGTCCTCGACCGAGACGACCGGGTAGGCGTCGATCAGCTTCACCAGGTAGTCAGCGTGCTCCGCCGGGGTGCGGCGTACGCCCTCGCCCGCGTAGTCGTACACGCCGTCGCGGAAGAACTCCGACGTCGCCGGGTCCATGACCAGGCCGATGTCCGTGCCGGGCCGGTACCCGGAGCGCTCGACGGCGGCCACGACGAAGTCCAGCGCCTCCTCCGCCGTACGGAGGGACGGCGCGAAGCCGCCCTCGTCGCCGACGCCCGTGGAGTGGCCGGCGGCGAGCAGGTCGCCGCGCAGGGTGTGGAAGATCTCCGAGCCCATGCGGACCGCCTCGGCGAAGGTCTCCGCGCCGATCGGGGCGATCATGAACTCCTGGAAGTCCAGCGGATTGTCCGCGTGGGCGCCCCCGTTGACGATGTTCATCATCGGTACGGGCAGCAGCCGGGCGTCCGAACCGCCCAGGTAGCGGTAGAGCGGCAGGCGGTGCGCGGCGGCGGCGGCCTTGGCGGCGGCCAGGGAGACGCCCAGGATCGCGTTGGCGCCCAGCCGGGACTTCGTGGCGGTGCCGTCCGCCGCGTCGAGGGCGGCGTCCAGCCCGGCCTGGTCCTCCGCGTCCCGGCCGATGACGGCCTCGGTCAGCTCGGTGTTGACGTGGTGCACGGCCCGGTCGACGCCCTTGCCGTGCCAGCGGGTGGGGTCGCCGTCGCGCAGTTCGACGGCCTCGCGGGCGCCGGTGGAGGCGCCGGAGGGGACCGCGGCGCGGCCGAGCGAGCCGTCCGACAGCTCCACGTCCACCTCGACGGTGGGGTTGCCCCGGCTGTCCAGGACGCGGCGGCCGGTGACGGAGGTGATGGCGGTCATGGAAGTGGTCCTTCCCGTTGTCGCGTGCCGCGGTCCGGCTGCGACGACGGTGGCGCGGGACCCGGCGACGCAACTCTACAGCAATGCTGTTCAGCGCGGCTGTTTAGCCGTGCTGTTCAGTTTGGCTGTTCAGGTCTGCTGCGCAGTCCATCGGCCTGATTCCGCCCCCGCGCTAAAGTGCGGTATGCCCCTCCCGGAATCCGCCTCCATCGCCGCCGAGCTGCGCACAGCGATGGGCAAGCTCACCCGCCGTGTGAAGCTTGAGGACCAGATGCCGCTAGGCCAGGTGGCCGTCCTCGGCGAGCTGGACCGCAACGGCGCCCTGACGACCAGCGAGCTCGCCGCCAACCAGCGGGTGCGGCCGCAGTCCATGGCGCGGGCCGTCGGACTGCTCATGGACCAGGGGCTGATCACGCGCCGCGCCCATCCCACCGACGGCCGCAAGAGCCTCGTCGAGCTGTCGGGCGCCGGGCGCACGCTCCTGGAGGAGGAGCGGGACCGCCGCGCCGACTGGCTCGCCCGCGCGATCGACGCGGAACTGAGCGAGGAGGAGCGGGAGTTGCTGGCACGCGCGATCGGGCTCGTCGGACGGCTGGCGGCGCACTGACGGTGGTACGGGTGGTGCGGGGGCCGGTCCGCCGGGGGCCGGCCCCCGCCGCCTCACCGCTTCAGCAGGAAGCCGAAGGCGCCGGACGTCCGGCCGGTCAGGCGCGTAGCCGAGACGAGCTTCCCCTCGGCCAGCAGGCGTTCCGCCTCGGCCCGTGAGAGGCCGAAGCCGTCCGCGACCAGGCGCAGCGGACGGACCGGTATCCGGGCCCCGAAGCGGACCGACACGTCGATCGCCTCGTGGTCCGGGAGGGCGTCGCCCCCGGTGTCCAGGCGCCACGCGCCCGTCCAGTCGAGGGCCACATGGTTGCGGCGCCGGATCACGCCGTCCTGGAGGAGTTCGCCCGCCAGGGCCGGGTCGTTGGCGTGCATCCGGTCCAGCAGCTCAGGGCGTACGGAGCGGACGTGCGCCCGCTCCAGGACCGTGAGCTTCGTGGTGTCCCCGCACCCCGTGCAGAGCGCGAGGAGCCAGGCGTCGAGCAGCTTGTGGTTCGCGTTGACACGGAACTTGCCGTGCGGGCGGAAGCTGCCGGACGCGCACGCGTGGCAGCGGCGCAGGACGAGGGGCAGGCGTGTGGGCACGACGGCCCAATGGGTGAGCACAGGAGTACACCGGTTTCAGTGTGAGAAATCCGCAGCAGGAAGCAGCGCGGCGCACAACGGGCGCGACGCGCGACAGATCAGCAGTGGGGAGGTCTCACGCGATGTACAACGGAACGCCCTTCCGGCGGACGGCAGATGCGGGGCCGCGCCGCGAACGGCGGGGCCCGGCTGGACGGTAGCGGCGCCGGCCGGTGGGCCGCCACCGGATTTCGGCCGGACACGCGAAGGGCCCCGCACGGGTTGGTGTGCGGGGCCCTTCCTCGTACAAGAGGGTTACTTCTTGAAGCCGTAGTCCATCAGCTTCTTCGCGTCCGCCGTGCGGTTCGCCTCGGACGACGAGGTGAGGACCGTGCCGATCACCGTCTTGCCCTTGCGGGTCGCGGCGAAGACCAGGCAGTACTTGGCCGCCGGGCCGGAGCCCGTCTTCACGCCGATCGCGCCGCTGTACGAGCTCAGCAGCTTGTTCGTGTTGGTCCACGCCATGTAGCGGTAGCCACCGCTCTTCGTCGTGACCTTCTGCTTCGTCGACTTCGTCTTCACGACCGTGCGGAACGTGGAGTACTTCATCGCGCTGCTCGCGAGCTTCGTCAGGTCGCGCGGGGTCGAGTAGTTGGACCCGTTCCCTATGCCGTCGAACGAGTCGAAGTGCGTGTTCTTCAGGCCCAGCGTCTTGGCCGTGCTGTTCATCTTGCCGATGAACGACTTCACCCGCGCCGCACGCGTCGAACCGGAACCGAACTTGTCGGCCAGCGCGTAGGCGGCGTCGCAGCCCGACGGCAGCATGAGGCCGTAGAGCAGCTGGCGGACGGTGACCTTGTCGCCCACGATCAGACGCGCCGAGGACGCGCCCTTGGAGACGATGTAGTCGCTGTACGCCTTCTGGATCGTGACCTTGGAGTCCAGGTTCAGGCCCTTCTGGGCCAGCACCACGCGGGCGGTCATGATCTTCGTCGTCGAACCGGTGGAGCGGCGGGTGTCCGCGGCCTTGCTGAACAGCGTCTTTCCGGTGCCGTTGTTCATCACGAAGCCGCCCTTGGCGACGATCGAGGGCGCCTTGGGTGCGGCGGCGGCCTGTGCCGTGGAGGCGAACGCGCCGCCCGCGATCAGGGCGCCCGTCGTGAGGGCCACCGTGGCGGTTGCGGATCCGCGCCTTATGCCCTTAATGCCGAGTTTCAACTTAAACGCTCCAAATGCACCTGGAATGCGGCCACATGAGGGTGCCGCGCGCTGATAAGACGACTGACCGCGCCTCTTGGTTGTAATCCATGCGGGGGTGATTTTTTACGACATCCGGGCCCGGGGAACGGGCTTTCGGCTTCCGCGAGGCGATCTCACCCCGTGACCAGGGGCTAACATCGGCGTCACATCCGAGCCCCGGTGCGCGAGGTACGGCACGGGGATCGGCGAGCCGGCCCGACGTACCGCGACGACAGGTGCGCCGAGCGCCCCAGAGGCCGGAGGTATCCGTGGACGATGTCGTACGTGCGCAGGAGTCCGTCAGGGCATATGGCGAGCTCCTCGCCCTCGCCGAGCGTCTCGAGACGCTGCGGCAGTTGGGGGAGGACGGCGTCGAGGCGCACACGACGGCCGCGCTGCACGCGGTCCGGTTCGCCGCGACGATCCTGTGGCGGACCGTGCCCGACGTGCCGTCGCCGGACTACCGCCAGGACGACGAGCGCCTGCTCGAACTGGCCGCGCACTGGCGCGAGGCGGCACTCGGACTCGGCGAGTTCGCCCCGCAGCGCCCCACGTTGCGGCTGGTGGAAAACGACGGGCCCTCCGCCTAGGGGCCGGTATAGCGTCCCTCGGCATGACGCCTTCCCTGCGCAGCGAACGCCTGCTGCTCGAACCGTACGTGCCGGCCGACGAGGAGGACTTCGTCGCCCTCTTCGGTGACGAGCGGGTCTCCCGCCACATGGGCGACGGCCCCGAACCCGAGGACAGCACCCGCGCCCTCTTCGCCCGCGTCTTCACGCACGTGTACGAGCCGGCGGCCTTCGACGTCTGGGCCGTGCGCCGGGACGGGGAGTTCGTGGGCCACGCCGAGATCAAGCCGTCGAAGGCCGTCGAGGGCCATGAGCTGATCTACGCCCTCGCGCACGGGGCGTGGGGGCAGGGCCTCGGCACCGAACTCGCGCGCAGAATCGTCGCGTACGGCTTCGAGACGCTGGGCCTGGAGCAGGTGTACGCGACCGTGGCGGAGCCGAACGCGGCCTCGCGGGCGGCCCTGCGGAAGGTGGGCTTCCGGCACGTCAGGGACATCACCGAGGAGGACGGCAGCACGACCGTTCTCCTGGTCTGCGGGCGGTAGCGCACCGGCTCCGCCGCTCACATCGTGGACGCGGGCGGTGCTTGCGTGCATGTTGTATCTATGCTGTACGCATGTCAGCCCCCGCCCCCGCCACGTCCCCCGGACCCGCCGTCGTCCCCCCGCCCGCGAAGCAGCCCCCGGCCGCCGAGCGCGTCTACGCACACGTCAAGGACGCGGTCCTGGACCGCCGCTACGAGGGCGGCACCCTGCTGACCGAAGGCGGCCTCGCCGAGGCCGTGGGGGTCTCGCGCACCCCCGTGCGCGAGGCGCTGCTGCGCCTGGAGGTCGAGGGGCTGATCAAGCTCTACCCGAAGAAGGGCGCCCTGGTGCTCGCCGTCTCCGCGCAGGAGATCGCGGACGTCGTGGAGACCCGGCTGCTCGTCGAGGAGTTCGCCGCCCGCAAGGCCGTGCCCGCGTCCCCGCAGCTGATCAGCCGGCTGGAAGGGCTCCTGGAGGAGCAGCGGCGGTTCTCCGAGGCCGGCGACCTGGCCACCGTCTCCGTGAAGGACCGCTGCTTCCACGCGGAGATCGTCCGCCACGCGGGCAACGAGATCCTCTCCCGACTCTACGACCAGCTCCGCGACCGCCAGCTGCGGATGGGCGTCGCCGTCATGGAGGCCCACCCCGACAGGATCGCCGCCAACATCGCGGAGCACAGCGAGCTGCTGGAGGCGATCAGAGCCGGTGACGCGGAAGGCGCCGCCCAGGTCGTGCGCCGCCACGTCGGCCGCGTCAAGGTGCTGGTCAGGGGTGAGGACCGGTGAGTTCCGCCGCCGCCCCCACCCTGCCCCTGCCCGGTGACCCGCCCGGCGGCCGGCGTGCCGTCAGGATCTGGGGCATCGGCGTCGCCGTCTACTTCGTCGCCATCATCTTCCGGACCAGCCTCGGCGTCGCCGGACTCGACGCCGCCGACCGGTTCGACGTCAACGCCTCGGCGCTCTCCACCTTCTCGATCCTCCAGCTGCTCGTCTACGCGGGCATGCAGATACCCGTCGGCCTGATGGTCGACCGGCTCGGCACCAAGCGGGTCCTCACCCTCGGGGCCGTCCTGTTCACCCTCGGCCAGCTCGGCTTCGCGCTCTCCCCCTCGTACGGCACGGCGCTCGCCTCCCGCGCGCTGCTGGGCTGCGGCGACGCGATGACGTTCATCAGCGTGCTGCGGCTGGGCTCGCGCTGGTTCCCGGCCCGGCGCGGACCGCTGATCAGCCAGGTCGCCGCCCTCTTCGGGATGGCGGGGAACCTGATCTCGACGCTCGTCATCGCCCGCGCCCTGCACGGCTTCGGCTGGACCACCACCTTCGTCGGCAGCTCGCTGGCCGGAGTCGTGGTGCTGGTGCTGCTCCTGCTCTTCCTGAAGGACCACCCCGAGGGATACGAGCCGCCCCCCGTGCAGCACGCCGGCGGCACGTACGTGCGCAAGCAGATCGCCGCCGCCTGGCGGGAGCCCGGCACCCGTCTGGGGATGTGGGTGCACTTCACGACACAGTTCCCGGCCATGGTGTTCCTGCTGCTGTGGGGCATGCCGTTCTTGGTCGAGGACCAGGGGCTCGGCCGGGGGACCGCCGGTGAGCTGCTGACCCTGGTGGTGCTCTCCAACATGACGCTGGGGCTCGTCTACGGGCAGATCATCGCCCGCCACCAGACGGCCCGGGTCCCGCTCGCGCTGGGCACGGTCGGCACGACGGCCGCGCTGTGGGCCGCGGCGGTCTTCCACCCCGGGGACCACGCGCCCATGTGGCTGCTGGTCGTCCTGTGCCTGGTGCTCGGGGCGTGCGGACCCGCCTCGATGATCGGCTTCGACTTCTCCCGCCCGGCCAATCCGCCGGAGCGCCAGGGCACCGCGTCCGGCATCGTCAACATGGGCGGCTTCGTCGCCTCGATGACCACGCTGCTGGCCGTCGGCGTGCTGCTGGACGCGACCGGCGACAACTACCGGGTGGCGTTCTCGTCCGTCTTCTTCCTGGAGGCGCTGGGCATCGCGCAGATCCTGCGGCTGCGCGTGAAGGCCGCGCGCCGGGAGCGCGAGTACCACGTGGTCAGCCGGGTGGAGGCCGTGCACGTGCCCGCCTGACCGGTCCGGAAACGCGGCGCGCCCGTCCCCCTCGTGGGGGCGGGCGCCGCTGTGAGCCGGGGTGCCGGCGCCGTTACGGGGTGACGGCGAAGTGCTGGAGGATGGAGTCGGCCAGCTCCTGGTCGCCCTCGGCCTTGATCCGGTCCGCGACCGCGGCGGGCCGCACCCGCCCGCAGGCCAGCCGTACGTATGTCTCCCAGTCCATGGACAGCGTCACGACCGGCCCGAGCGACGGGGCGACGTCCAGCGAACCGCGCCCGTCGGCGTCGACCCGTACCGTACGCATGAACTCCAGTGGCCCGTGCACGTCCAGCACCACCGCCGAGTTGACCGGCGCGCCCGCGCTCTTGGCGACCACCTTCGGCAGCCCGAGGAGCAGGATGTCGCGGGCGACCACGGCGCCGGGGGAGTCCAGGTTGCCGGGCTTGCCCAACGTCGTACGCAGGTCCTGCTCGTGCACCCAGACGTCGAACGCGCGCATCCGCAGCGCGGTCTCCAGGGTCTGTTCGGCGCCCAGCGGCGCCCGCACCTTCGTCTCCGGGTCACGCGTCTCGTTGCGCAGCTGCCGGGAGCGGCGAATGATCGTGTACTCCAGCTCGGAGGTCATCTCCGGCGCGGTGTGGTGACGCCTGACGTCGACCTGCATCTCCATGTAGCGGGCGAAGTCGCTCTGCACGTGGAAGAGGTCGCGTGGCAGGGTGTGGATCGGCCGCGGGTCGCCGAGCTGTTCGCACTCCATGCCGATGATGTGCGACACGATGTCGCGCACGGACCAGTTGGGGCAGGGCGTACGGCCGTTCCACTCCCCCTCGGCGAGCGGGCTCACCAGCTCGGCTATCGACTCGATGGAGTGGGTCCAGGCGTCGGCGTAGGTCTGGAGGCTGGGATGGACGGTCACGGGACCCCTCGTGCGGTTCTGCGGTGCATGGGCAACTGGGCGCGGACGGTCGGGCTGCGGCTGTGAGCGGCGATGAGGTTCGGTGGCTAAGTTACGCTGCGAGCAGGCACCCCGGCAGTGCTTTCGTGTGACGATCGTAGGCCCGTGTTGACGGCTCGAATGCCAGGACGGTGGTAGTGTGCGCGCCTCCCTCATCCAGATCGCAGTAGACCCGGACGAACCCGTCGAATCCCGCAGGCAGCGTGCCGCTTCCCTGGTCGTGGCCCAGCGGGGCGCCGATCTGGTGGTGCTTCCCGAGCTGTGGCCGGTGGGGGCCTTCGCGTACACGGCGTTCGAGGACGAGGCCGAGCCCCTGACGGGCCCCACGCACGAGGTGATGGCCAAGGCCGCGGCGGAGGCCGGGGTCTGGCTGCACGCCGGCTCCTTCGTCGAACGGGCCGCCGACGGCACCCTCTACAACACGACCCTCGTCTTCTCCCCCGAGGGCGAACGGGCCGCCTCCTACCGCAAGATCCACCGCTTCGGCTTCGACCAGGGCGAGGCGGTCATGATGGGCGCCGGTGAGGACTTGGTGGCCGTTCCCCTCCCGGAGACCACGCTCGGCCTCGCCACCTGCTACGACCTCCGCTTCCCCGAGCTGTTCCGGGGGTTGGTCGACGCCGGCGCCGAGACCCTGGTCGTCGCGGCCGGCTGGCCCGAGCGCCGCCGCGCCCACTGGACCCTGCTCGCCCGGGCGCGCGCCGTCGAGAACCAGGCGTACGTGCTGGCCGTCGGCTCCGCCGGCACCCACGCGGGCGTCCAGCAGGCCGGGCACTCCCTCGTCGTCGACCCCTGGGGCGAGGTGCTCGCGGAGGCGGGCGCCGGCGAGGAGGTGCTGACCGTGGAGCTGGACCCGGCCAAGGTCGCCACGGTGCGCGAGCAGTTCCCGGCCCTGAAGGACCGGCGGCTGGGCCGGACCCCGTAGAGGGACCATGCACGCCGAAGGGCCCGTGTTTCACGTGAAACACGGGCCCTTCGGCGTGCGTGGCGCGGTCAGTCGTCGTGGTCCTTCTCCGCGAGTACGATCACGCACACCGCGACCGCGATCAGCAGGGACGCGTCGGCGTCGTCCCGCACGATGTCGATGCCGTACGTGTCCCGGATGGACAGCCAGCGACGGGAGATCTGGGCCAGGAGTTCGCCGTCGTAGTCGATGGCGAACTCGCGGTCCAGGATCTTGCCGCTGACGTCCAGCTCGGTGCCGTCCGCCAGGGTCACGCGGTAGTGGTTGCGGAGCAGCGACAGATGCTTCTTCTTGACCTTGGCGAGCTGTTCGCCGTCCCGTTCGATCAGCATCGTGTCGCGCAGGCTGAGCAGCTTCTGACGGATCTCGACGAGGATCCGGCCCTGCGCGTCCTTCAGCTCGAAGGTGTCCCGCACCCGCATGGCCTTGCCGTCGACGAGGAAGACCTTGTGGCCGTCCGCGTCCTCGATCCAGTAGTCGTCACCGATGCCGAAAATGCGCTCGCGCACGAGAAGTCTCATGGCTCACAGGTTCCCCGAGGCACCTGTGGAATGCGGGGACGCCACGGTGATGTTGACTGGTCTCATGGCAACACGTGCGCGCGTCAGGGCCCCCGAACTCATCGGCAAGGGCGGCTGGCTCAATACAGGCGACCGGCAATACACCCTCGCCGACCTGCGAGGACGCATTGTGATCCTCGACTTCTGGACCTTCTGCTGCGTGAACTGCCTGCATGTTCTCGACGAGCTGCGCGAGCTGGAGGAGAAGCACCGCGACACCGTCGTGATCATCGGGGTGCACTCGCCGAAGTTCGTCCACGAGGCGGAGCACCAGGCGGTCGTCGACGCGGTGGAGCGGTACGAGGTGCACCACCCGGTGCTCGACGACCCCGAGCTGGCCACCTGGAAGCAGTACGCCGTACGCGCCTGGCCCACGCTCGTCGTCATCGACCCCGAGGGCTACGTCGTCGCCCAGCACGCCGGTGAGGGGCACGCCCACGCCATCGAGAAGCTGGTCGAGGAGCTGGAGGCGGAGCACGCGGCGAAGGGCACCCTGCGGCGCGGGGACGGGCCCTACGTGGCGCCGGAGCCGGTGGCCACGCACCTGCGCTTCCCCGGCAAGGCGCTGCTCCTGGCCGACGGCGGCTTCCTGGTCTCCGACACCACCCGGCACCGCCTGGTCGAGCTCGACCCGGACGGCGAGACCGTCCGCAGGCACTTCGGGAGGGGGGAGCGCGGGTTCGCCGACGGCGGGCCCGACGAGGTCCGGTTCAGCGAACCGCAGGGCCTCGCCCTGCTGCCCGACGGGCGGATCGCGGTCGCCGACACGGTCAACCACGCCATCCGTGCGCTCGACCTCACGACCGGGGCCACGACCACCCTCGCCGGGACAGGCCGCCAGTGGTGGCAGGGGGCGCCCACCAGCGGCCCGGCCCGCGAGGTCGACCTCTCCTCGCCGTGGGACGTCGCCTGGTTCGACGGGCGGCTCTGGATCGCCATGGCCGGCGTGCACCAGTTGTGGACGTACGACCCCGAGGACGACGCCGTGCGGGTCTCGGCCGGGACCACCAACGAGGGCCTGGTCGACGGGCCCGGCGACGAGGCGTGGTTCGCCCAGCCGTCCGGGCTCGCCGCGACCGAGGAGCGGCTGTGGGTCGCGGACTCCGAGACGTCGGCGCTGCGCTGGGTCGACCACGAGGGTGCCGTGCACACCGCCGTCGGCACCGGCCTCTTCGACTTCGGCCACCGGGACGGAGCCGCCGAGCAGGCCCTGCTCCAGCACCCGCTGGGTGTGACCGCCCTGCCCGACGGGTCCGTGGCCGTCTGCGACACCTACAACCACGCACTGCGCCGCTACGACCCGGCGAGCGGCGAGGTCACCACCCTCGCCACGGACCTGCGGGAGCCCAGCGACGCCGTGCTGGTCGACGGCGACCTGGTCGTCGTCGAGTCCGCCCGGCACCGGCTGACCCGGCTGCGGCTGCCCGAGGAGGCGGTACGCGTCGCCGAGCAGGCGCACCGCACGCAGCGGGCGGCCACCGAGATCGCCCCCGGCGCGCTCCGGCTCGACGTCGTCTTCCAGGCTCCGGCCGGGCAGAAGCTGGACACCCGGTACGGTCCGTCGACCCGCCTGCTGGTCTCCTCGACCCCGCCCGAGCTGCTGGCCCAGGGCGAGGGCGCGGGCACCGACCTCTTCCGTGACCTGGTCCTCGCGGACGGTGTCACCGAGGGCGTCCTGCACGTCTCCGCGATGGCCGCGTCCTGCGACGACGACCCGGCGAACGAGTACCCGGCGTGCCACGTCCACCAGCAGGACTGGGGCGTCCCGGTCCGTGTGGTGGATGGCGGGGCGGGGCGGCTGCCGCTGGTGCTGGCCGGGATGGACGCCTAGGGCCTCAGCCGTCCGCCGTGAGGCGGCGGGCGGCCTCGGCGTGGCGGCGTACGTAGTCCGGGCCCGCCGTGACCCGGAGCAGCGCCTCCAGGGCGCGGACCGCGCCCTCGTCGTAGCCTGCGGCCTCCGCCTCCGTGGCGGCCTGGTCCAGAAGGCGGATGCCCTCCTCCTCCGCGCCGAGGGCCAGGCGGGCCTCGCCGCTGACGGACAGCAGCAGCACCCGGCGGGCCGCCTCCTCGTGCTCGGGGCCGAGGTCGAACGCGGTGCGGGCGGAGTCCAGGGCGTCCTGCGGGCGGCCCGCCGCGAGCTGCATCCGGGCCAGGTGCTGGAGCGCGAGCATCTCCGTGTGGGCGTCGGGCTCCTTCGCGGCCAGTGCGCGGGCGCGCTCGCAGCCCTCCATCGCCTCGCGCAGGCCCCCCTGCTCGGCCTGCACGATGGCCAGGTTGATCAGCGCGGTCGCCTCGCCGAGCCGGTCGTCGGCGCGCCGGGCGAGGCCGGGCGAGGGTTCGAGCATGGCGACGGCCTCGCTGGTCCTGCCCTCCTCCGTCAGGACCCAGCCGAGCAGATTGCGGACCCGGGACTCGGCGTACGGGTCCTCGCGGGCGACGGCCGCCGCCAGGGCGAGCTCCAGCATCGGGGTCCAGCCGTCCCGCACCCGCCACACCACGTGCGGCCACTGGAGCAGGATGATCCGCCAGGCGCGGTCGTCGAGCCCCGCGGACCGGGCGGCCGCGGCGGCCAGGGTCAGGTCCTCGCGTTCGGCGGCCAGCCAGCTCATCGCCGTCGCCCGGTCCGTGAAGTCCCGGGTCGCGGCGGGCGCGCGGAAGTCGTCGGGCAGCACGAAGCAGGGCTCGCCGCCCGGTTCCGCCGTGTCGGCGGCGGCGAGCGCGGTGGCGATGTAGTGGTCGAGCACCCCGATGAGCGCGTCCGGCCCGGCCGCCGGGTCGAGCCCGCGCGCGTACAGCCGCACCAGGTCGTGGAGTATCCAGCGCCCGGGCCCGGCCTCCGAGACCAGATGGGCGGCGGCGAGCCGTTCCAGCGCGGCCCCGCCGGCGACCGGGTCGCTGCCTGCGAGCGCGGCGGCGGTGTACGGGTCGAAGTGGCCGCCCGGGTGGTGGCCGAGCCGGGCCAGGTGGTGGACGGCGTCCGGCGGCAGCTGCTGCACGGTGAGCCGCAGGGCGGCGGAGACACCGGTGTCCTCCACGTCCAGGTAGGACAGCCGGCTGCGCTCGTCCGCGAGTTCGTCGGCCATGGCGGCCAGCGTCCACTGCGGGCGGCCGGCCAGCCGGGCGGCCGTGACCCGCAGGGCGAGGGGCAGTCCGCCGCACAGTTCGGCGAGCCGCCGGGCCGCCACCGGTTCGGCGAGGACCCTTTCCTCGCCGAGGACACCGGCCAGCAGCGCGGTGCCGTCCGGCGGTTCGAGTATGTCCAGGGGGACCGGGACGGCGGCGTCCGAGGCGATGAGCCCTTCGAGCCGGCGCCTGCTGGTGACCAGCGTGACGCAGTCCGCTCCGCCCGGCAGCAGCGGCCTGACCTGGGCGGAGTCGCGGGCGTTGTCGAGGACGACGAGGAGGCTGAGCCGGTCGGTCAGCGAGCGGAACAGGGCCGCCGCGCCCGCCACGGACTCCGGTACCCGGCGGGGCGCGACGCCGAGCGCGAGCAGGAACTCCCGCAGCACTTCGAGCGGGGTCGGCTCGGCGCCGTCCCCGAACCCGCGCAGGTCCGCGAAGAGCCGCCCGTCCGGGAACGCGGCGGGGGTCCGCCGGGCCCAGTGCAGCGCCAGCGCCGTCTTCCCTACCCCGGCAGGGCCGGTGACCAGGCAGACGGGGGCCTCCCCGGCCGCGGCCCGCGAGAGCGCGGTCAGTTCGGCCCCGCGCCCGTGGAACCCGCGCGGCGCACGGGGTAGCAGATCGGCGGCGGGCGCGGATGCGGTGTAGGGGGAGGGCGGGGCGTGCGTGGCCAGGACGGCCGCCCGGGGCGCGACGGCCTGCGGCCTGTCGGACAGGTGCGGTGCGGCAGGGCCGCCCTGCGTCCCGCCGGACGTGGCGGCCGCCGAGCCAGACGTGTCGGCCGGTGCCCCGCCGGTGCCGGGTGCCCCTGCGGGCGACGGGTGGTTGCCCGTTCCACGCGTACCGGCTCCCGGCACGTGGGCCGAGCCGCCCGGCCCCGCTCCGGGGCCGAAGGATCCGGCCCCGCCGGCCGGCACCGCCCCGGCCCCGCCGGCCGGCGCGTCACCGGTAGCGGCGGCCCCGCGCGCAGGCGCACCCGGGTCCTCCGTGCCGCTCTCTGCGCCGGCGCCGCGGGCGTGTACTGAGCCCCCGGGCTCGCTGCCCGGTCCGCCGCGCCCCCCGGGCCACCCCGTGTGTTCGGGTGCGCCCCGGCGACCCGCTCCGACGGGCGCCTCCGCGCTCCCCTCCCCCCGCAGGATCCGCGCGTACGCGTCGGCCAGCTCCCGGCCCGGGTCGATGCCGAGTTCGTCGGCCAGCAGGCGGCGGGTGCGGTGGAACCAGTCCAGGGCCTCGGACTGGCGGCCCGAGAGGTACAGGGCCGTCATCAGGCCCGCCGCCAGGGATTCGCGCATGGGGTGGGCGACGGCCTCCGCGCGCAGGACCGCCGCCGCGCGGTGGTGTTCGCCCAGCTCTCCGTACGCGCGCGCCAGCTGTTCGACCGTCGAGAGGCGGGACTCCTCCAGCGCGTGGGCCGCCGCCTGCAGCGGGGCGCTCGCGTAGGTTCCGGTGAGGGCGGGGCCCTGCCACAGGGACAGGGCCTCCTTCAGCATCAGCACCGCGTCGGCCGGGTCCCGCTGCTCGCGGGCGAGCATCAGCAGTTCCTCGAACCGCTGGGAGTCCAGCAGGGTCTCCGGCGCCCGCAGCACGTACGCGTCGCCGAGCGTCGCCAGCTCGACCCCGTACGCCTGCGAGTCCGCGCCCATCAGCAGGGCGCGGAGCCGGGAGACGTGCCCCTGGATGACCGTGCGGGCGTGGAGCGGTGGTTCGTCGTCCCAGAGGCAGTCCGTCAGCCGGGCCATGGAGACCGGGGTGTTGGCGTGCAGCAGCAGGGCCGCGAGCAGGCTGCGGCGCTTGGCGGGGCCGAGGGGCAGCGGCCCGGTCAGCGTATCGACGCAGACGGTGCCGAGCAGCCGGAACTCCACGAGCGGCTCCCCTTCCGGGTCTGACGCGCCCGGTGCCGGGTCACGGACAAGTGCCCAGAATATCGGGGATTCCGCCGCGGTGGTTCAGGGGTGTGGCCGGATCGCGCCCGGTCACAGGTGCCGTTCGTCGTCGGACACCACCGTCGTGGTGGGCGGCACGACCATGCGGCGGCGCCGGATGACGCTCGCGTAGACGAAGACGCCGATGACGCCGACGATCATCATGATCCAGCCGACCAGGTCGACGTTGACGCTGTCCATGTGCCAGTCGGTCGCGAAGGCCAGGATGGCCCCCACCCCGATGAGGAGAATGCATCCGCCGAGTCCCATGAGTTCCGCCTCCTAGGCGGCCCGGGGCCTCCGGGCCGTGTACGGAGCGCGTACCCGGCCCGGCAACGAGCATGCCTGGGCGGGAGGTTGACGCGTCCTCCCGCCCGGGGGATCAGCCCGTCAGGAACGCCGACAGCGCGTTCGCCAGCAGGTACGGGTCGTCGGCGCCGCACAGCTCACGGGCGCTGTGCATGGACAGGATGGCGACACCGATGTCGACGGTCTTGATGCCGTGCCGGGCCGCGGTGATCGGGCCGATCGTCGTGCCGCAGGGCATCGCGTTGTTGGAGACGAACGTCTGCCACGGCACGCCCGCCTTCTCGCAGGCCGCGGCGAACACGGAGCGGCCCGCGCCGTCCGTCGAGTACCGCATGTTGACGTTGACCTTGAGGATCGGTCCGCCGTTGACGACCGGGTGGTGCGTGGGGTCGTGGCGCTCCGCGTAGTTCGGGTGGATCGCGTGGCCGGTGTCGGAGGAGAGGCAGACCGTGCCGGCGAAGGCGCGGGCGCGGTCCTCGTAACCGCCGCCGCGGGCGAAGACCGAGCGCTCCAGGACCGACCCGAGCAGCGGCCCGTCCGCACCGGTGTCGGACTGCGAGCCGTTCTCCTCGTGGTCGAAGGCGGCCATGACCGGGATGTACGGCAGCTCGGCGTCGGGCTGTCCGGCGACGGCGGCCAGCGCGGCGGTCGCCGCGTGCACCGAGAGCAGGTTGTCCATGCGCGGGCCGGCCACCAGCTCGCGGTCGCGGCCCAGGTAGGACGGCGGCTCGACGGGGTGCGGCATCAGGTCCCAGCCGGTGATGTCCTCGGCGTCGACGCCCGCCTCCTCGGCGACGAACCGGATGAGGTCGCCCTCCTCGACGTCCCCGAGCCCCCAGATCGGCTGCATGTGCTTCTGCCGGTCCAGCTTGAGCCCGTCGGTGTTGGACGACCGGTCCAGGTGGACGGCGAGCTGCGGTACGCGCAGCAGCGGCCGGTCGATCGAGACCAGCCGGTCGCTGCCGTCGCGCAGCGAGATCCGGCCGGCGAGACCGAGGTCGCGATCCAGCCAAGTGTTGAGCAGGGTGCCGCCGTAGATCTCCACGGCGATCTGGCGCCAGCCGTACGCGCCGCTGTCGGGCAGCGGCTTGACCCGGAGGTTCGGTGAGTCGGTGTGCGCGCCGACGATCCGGAACGGGGTGTGCGCCCCGGCTCCCTCCGGCACGTACCAGGCGACGATCGCGCCACCGCGCAGAACGTACCGGCCACCCGTGGTTCCGTCCCAGGCCGCGGTCTCCTCCACCTGCCGGAATCCGGCCTTCTCCAGACGTGCGGCGGCGCTCGCCACGGCGTGGTACGGGGAGGGGGAGGCCATCAGGAAGGCCATCAGATCGTCGGTGTGCCCGCGGTCGAAGCGGGGGGAGGAACTCATGTTCTTCACTGTAGCCAGACGTGGCCGAAAGGATTCCCTGTCGCCCCCCGGCCCGGACAGCTCATCGTACGGCCGCCGCCGCCCGGACGGGGGTCCGGGCGGCGGCGGTCCTCGATCGTGCGGAGCGTCCTAGAACGCGGCCTCGTCCAGCTCCATCAGGGAGTTGTCGACGGCCTCGGCGAGGGCGCGCTCGGCGCCGACGCCGGGGAGGACGTTCGCGGCGAAGAACTTCGCGGCGGCGATCTTGCCCCGGTAGAAGGGGACGTCCTTCGCGGAGGCGGTCGGCAGCTTCTCGGCGGCCACGGCCGCGCCCTTGAGCAGCAGGTAGCCGACGACGACGTCACCGGAGGCCAGCAGCAGGCGGGTGGTGTTGAGGCCCACCTTGTAGATGTTCTTGACGTCCTCGCCGGTCGCGGTGAGGTCGGTGATCATCGTGCCGACGATCGCCTCCAGGTCCACCGCGGCCTTCGCGAGGCTGTCCAGCGCGCCGGACAGCTCCTCGTTGTCCTGGGCGCCCGCGAGGAACTTCTTGATCTCCTCGGAGAGCGCGTTGAGCGAGGCGCCCTGGTCGCGGACGATCTTCCGGAAGAAGAAGTCCTGGCCCTGGATGGCCGTGGTGCCCTCGTACAGGGTGTCGATCTTGGCGTCGCGGATGTACTGCTCGATCGGGTACTCCTGGAGGTACCCGGAGCCGCCGAACGTCTGGAGCGACTGCGCCAGCTGCTCGTACGACTTCTCGGAGCCGTAGCCCTTGACGATCGGGAGCAGCAGGTCGTTGAGGCCGTGCAGCGCCTTGGCGTCCTCGCCCGCGGCCTCCTTCTCCTGGATCGCGTCCTGCACCGAGGCGGTGTAGAGGACGAGGGCGCGCATGCCCTCGGCGTACGCCTTCTGCGTCATGAGGGAGCGGCGCACGTCGGGGTGGTGCGTGATGGTGACCTTGGGCGCCGTCTTGTTCATGAACTCCGACAGGTCGGTGCCCTGGACGCGCTCCTTGGCGTACTCCAGCGCGTTCAGGTAACCCGTGGAGAGCGTGGCGATGGCCTTCGTGCCGACCATCATGCGGGCGAACTCGATGATGCGGAACATCTGGCGGATGCCGTCGTGCTTGTCGCCGATGAGCCAGCCCTTGGCGGGGTGGCGGTCGCCGAACGTCATCTCGCAGGTGTTGGACGCCTTGAGGCCCATCTTGTGCTCGACGTTCGTCGCGTACACGCCGTTGCGCTCGCCCAGCTCGCCGGTGGTCCAGTCGAAGTGGTACTTCGGGACCAGGAAGAGGGAGAGGCCCTTGGTGCCCGGGCCGGCGCCCTCGGGGCGCGCCAGCACGTAGTGGAGGATGTTCTCGGACATGTCGTGCTCGCCCGAGGTGATGAAGCGCTTCACACCCTCGATGTGCCAGGAGCCGTCCTCCTGTTCGACAGCCTTGGTGCGGCCGGCACCGACATCGGAGCCGGCGTCCGGCTCGGTCAGCACCATCGTCGAGCCCCACTGCTTCTCGACGGCGATCTCGGCGATCTTCTTCTGCGCCTCGTTGCCCTCCTCGAAGAGGATGCCGGCGAACGCCGGGCCGGAGGAGTACATCCAGACGGCCGGGTTCGAGCCGAGCAGCAGCTCCGCGTAGCCCCAGATCAGGGAGCGGGGCGAGGTCGTGCCGCCGATCTCCTCGGGCAGGCCGAGGCGCCAGTACTCGGAGTCCATGAAGGCCTGGTACGACTTCTTGAACGTGTCCGGGACCGGGGCGGTGTTGGTCTCCGGGTCGAAGACCGGCGGGTTGCGGTCGGCGTCGGCGTAGGAGTCGGCGAGCTCGTTCTCCGCGAGGCGCGCGACCTCGTCGAGGATGCTCTTCGCGGTGTCGACGTCCATCTCCGCGAACGGTCCGGTGCCGTACAGCTTGTCGCGTCCGAGCACCTCGAAGAGGTTGAACTCGATGTCGCGGAGATTCGACTTGTAGTGCCCCATGGGAAGGCTCCGTAATCAATAGCAGTGGCGCGCAGCGCCCCGTGGAGGGGTGGCCCGGACGTATCAGCTGACCCCTACGATGATGCTACCCGTCAGTAATAAGGCGCAACCCCCCGAGCCATACATGTGGCCGATTACTCTTTGCCCCATGTACGGCTACGACCAGAACCAGGGCGCACAGCAGCCGATGGGTGGCGGCTACGGCGAGCAGCCGCTGTATCCCGAACCCTCGCCGCCCTCGCTGGGCGACGCGGTACGGGCCTTCACGACCGGCTCGCTGGCCGCCGAGGACTTCCAGCAGATCTTCGCGACCTCGAAGGTCTACTGTCCGCGCGGCGACAATCCCGGCTTCCTCGCGCTGCACAACACCCAGCAGCCGGTGATCCCGATGTTCACCACGCTCAAGGAGCTGCGGCTCTACGCGGGCAAGGAGTCCAAGTACTTCGTGATCACCGGCGCCGAGGTGATCGACCTGCTGCCCACCGGCTACGGCTTCGTCCTGGACATGGAGGGCGAGCACCGGATGGTCTTCGACGCGAAGGCAGTCGAACAGATGGTCGATTTCGCGATGCGTCGCATGTATGGCTAGACGCCATTGCCGCGCAGGCGGCTGGACGTCATCGCCGCGGACGACTGATCCGCCACCCGCTCTCCCCAGGCTTCCGGAAGGGGCCCGTACCGCCGTCGGTACGGGCCCCTCCTCGCTGTCCGGAGTGCCGCGGGAATGGATGGCGCCTTGCGGGATGTTCACCATTCAACTAAATTGATGGCAGCACAGTCCCCCACGGAGGTGGCTCCCATGCCCGCAGTGACCGTCGAGAACCCGCTGACCCTGCCCAAGGTGGCCGCTTCCGGCGACGCCGCGGCCCGTCCCGTGCTCGCCGTGACCACGGCGCCGAGCGGCTTCGAGGGCGAGGGCTTCCCCGTCCGCCGCGCCTTCGCGGGGATCAACTACAAGTACCTCGACCCGTTCATCATGATGGACCAGATGGGTGAGGTGGAGTATGCGGCGGGCGAGCCGAAGGGAACGCCCTGGCACCCGCACCGCGGCTTCGAGACCGTGACGTACCTGATCGACGGCACCTTCATCCACCGCGACTCCAACGGGGGCGGCGGCACCATCCAGAACGGTGACACCCAGTGGATGACTGCGGGCAGCGGGCTGCTCCACATCGAGGCGCCGCCGGAGTCCCTGGTCATGTCGGGCGGCCTCTTCCACGGCCTCCAGCTCTGGGTGAACCTTCCCAAGGCCGACAAGATGATGGACCCGCGCTACCAGGACATCCGCGGCGGCCAGGTCCAGCTGCTCGCCTCCCCGGACGGCGGCGCGCTGCTCCGCGTCATCGCCGGTGAGCTCGACGGCCACGAGGGCCCCGGCATCACACACACCCCGATCACGATGATCCACGCCACCGTGCGCCCCGGCGCCGAGGTGACGCTGCCCTGGCGCGAGGACTTCAACGGCCTCGCGTACGTGCTCGCCGGACGCGGGTCCGTCGGTGCGGAGCGCCGGCCGGTCCACATGGGCCAGACCGCCGTCTTCGGTGCAGGCTCCTCGCTGACCGTGCGCGCGGACGAGAAGCAGGACGGCAACACCCCGGACCTGGAGGTCGTCCTGCTCGGCGGCCGTCCCATCCGGGAGCCGATGGCGCACTACGGGCCGTTCGTGATGAACAGCCAGGCCGAACTGAAGCAGGCCTTCGAGGACTTCCAGGCCGGCCGCCTCGGCACCGTCCCCGCCGTCCACGGCATGTGATCCGCCGGCCGGGCCCGTGCCGCTGTCGTGCGGCGGGCGCCCGGCCCTGCCGCCCGCGCCCTCGTGTGACGCCCCGTCACTCGTACGGCGCGCGCGGGCGGGACACCGCCCCCGGGCCGTGATCGGCTGGCAGGGTGCAGACCCCGAAGCCACTCCTGCCCGACGCGGCACGCCGGACGGCCGCCTGGTGCGGTGTCGTCCTGCTGGTCACCGGTGTCGCCGCCGTCGCCGTCTGGCTGTGCGTCGTCTTCAAGACCGCCGTCACCCCGGTGCTGCTCGCGCTGCTCGGTACGGCGCTGCTCGGCCCGGTCCACCGCCGGATGACGAACCACGGGGTGAACCGCTCGGTGGCCGCCGGGGTCACCTGCGCGCTGCTGCTCGCCGTGGTCGGCGGCGCCGCCTACATCGTCGTGGCCGCGCTCGTCGACACCGGGGACCAGATCGTCCAGTCGCTGAAGGACGCCGGGCAGTGGGTCGTCGACCACTTCCAGGTCGCGGACGACCTGAGTGTGGACGACCTGGAGGCCAACGGCCGCAAGCTCGTCGAGAAGTTCGGCGCGAGCGCCGCGGGCGGGCTGCTCACGGGCATCAGCATCGTCGGCTCCCTCGTCGCGACCGCCGTCCTCTCGCTGCTGCTGACCTTCTTCTTCCTGCGCGACTCCGACCGGGCCGTGAAGCTCGCCCACACCATCGCCCCGCGCGGTACCGGGGACATGGTCGAGGCGATGGGCCGGCGGGCCTTCGAGGCCGTCGAGGGCTTCATGCGCGGGACGACGCTCATCGCCCTGATCGACGCCGTCTGCATCACGGTCGGCCTGCTGATCCTGAAGGTGCCGGGCGCGGTGGGGCTCGGCGCGCTGGTGCTCGTCGGCGCCTACATCCCGTACCTCGGCGCGTTCATCTCGGGGGCCGTGGCGGTCCTGGTGGCGCTCGCGGACCGGGGGTTCGTCATCGCGCTCTGGGCGCTCGGCGTCGTACTCGCCGTGCAGGTGCTGGAGGGCCACATCCTCCAGCCGATGATCCAGAGCCGCACGGTCCAGATGCACCCCGCGATGATCCTGATCGCGCTGACGGCGGGCGCGAGCGTGGCGGGCATCCTCGGCATGCTCCTCGCGGTCCCGCTGTGCGCGGCGGCCTTCGGCATCCTCGGCGAACTGCGCAAGGGGGGCGCGGAGACGCCGGAGGAGCCTGCCTGAACGGTTCTACGGGGGTGCCTCAGAGGTCCTCTCTACGGGGGTGCCTCAGAGGTCCTCGAAGGCGTCCAGGTCCGGCGCGGCCGGTTCCGGCCGCTCGCCCTCGCCCTCGTTCAGCTCGAACCAGATCGACTTGCCGGCCCCGCGCGGGTCCACCCCCCACTTGTGCGCGAGCATCTCCATCAGCACCAGGCCCCGGCCGCTGGACGCCATCTCCCCGGGCCTGCGCTTGTGCGGCAGTTCGTCGCTGCCGTCGGCCACGTCCACCCGCAGGCACCGCTCCCCCGGCGACCCGGTCGCCCGGGCGACCATGAACGCGTCGCCGTCCGTGTGCACCAGGACGTTCGTGGCCACCTCGGAGAGCAGCAGCACCGCAGCGTCGACCTGGTCGGGGTCCGCCCAGTCGTGCAGCAGCTCCCGCAGCAGCCCCCGGGCCGCCGAGATCCGCTCCGGTTCGGCCTGGGCGATGGTCAGCGCGGTGCGCCGGGACACCGAGGGCTGCGCGACGGAACCCTCGCGGCGCAGCAGCAGCACCGCGACGTCGTCCTCGCGCCGGTCGGCGAGCGGCCCGGTCGTGTAGTGCGAGCCGGGCCCGTGCACGGCCTGCACCAGCGCGTCCGCGAGCTTCTCCAGGTCGCCGGTGTGCCGCTCCAGGATCGGCCGGAGCCGGGCCCAGCCGGTGGCCAGGTCGTGGCCGCCGGTCTCGATCAGCCCGTCCGTGCACAGCATGATCGTTTCGCCGGGCTCCATCACGATCCGGGTCGTCGGATAGTCCGCGTCCGCCTCGACGCCCAGCGGCAGCCCGCCCTCGGTCTGCCGGACGACGGCGGTGCCGTCGGCGGTCATCACCACGGGATCCGGATGGCCCGCCCGCGCGATGTCCAGGACCCCGGACTCCGGGTCGGCCTCCGCGTACAGGCATGTCGCGAAGCGGGCCGCCGTGCCCTCGTCGTCATCGCCGGGGGCGGTGAGACCGGACAGGAAGCGCGAGGCGCGCGCCAGCACCGCGTCGGGTCGGTGCCCCTCGGAGGCGTACGCGCGCAGGGCGATCCGGAGCTGGCCCATCAGGCCCGCCGCCCGCACGTCGTGCCCCTGGACGTCACCGATGACGAGGGCGATGCGGCCGCTGGGCAGGGGGATCAGGTCGTACCAGTCGCCGCCGACCTGGAGGCCCCCGCCGGTCGGCACATAGCGCGCGGCCACGGTCATTCCCGGGATGCCGGGGCCGAGCGAGGGCATCATCGTGCGCTGGAGGCCCAGCGACAGCTCCCGCTCGGTGTCGGCGGCGCCGGCCCGGGCCAGCGCCTGGGCGAGCATGCGGGCCACGGTCGTCAGCACGGACCGCTCGTCCGGCGAGAACGACACCGGGTGGCGGAAACCGGCCATCCAGGTGCCCATGGTGCGCCCGGAGACGGTCAGCGGCAGAAAGGCCCAGGAGCGGCGCCCGAACTGCCGGGCCATCGGCCAGGTGGCCGGGTAGCGGCTGCGGTAGTCGTCCGGCGTGGGCAGGTAGATCGCCCGGCCCGTCCGTACGACCTCGGTCGCCGGGTAGTCCGTGTCCAGGGGCATGTCGGAGAACGGGCCCTCGTCGCTCAGCGAGTGCCCGTGCTGCCCGACGATGGTCAGCCGCTCGCCCTCGACACCGAAGACCGCGAGGCCGTCCGGCGAGAACCCGGGCATGGACAGCGAGTACGCGACCCGCAGGACCTCCGTCGTCGACCCGGCCTCGGCCAGCGCCCGTCCCGCGTCCAGCAGGAACGCCTCGCGCGAGCGCCTCCAGTCACCGGTGATCGCGGTGCCCGACCCGCCGGCGCCGGGCCGGGGCTCCGCGACCTCCTGGAGGGTGCCGACCAGCACGTAGTCCCCGTCGCCCTCACCACCGGGGACGGGTTTGGAACGGCTGCGCACTGTACGCAGTACCCGGCCGCTGTCGTCCACGATCCTCAGCCTCGCCTCGGCGAGGGTGCCCTCGGCCACGGCGAGGCCGATGACCCCGGCGATCTCGTTCCAGTCGACGGGGTGGAAGCGGGAGCGAACCTCCGACTCGCGGAAGACACCGGGCTTCGGGGGGAGCTCCAGCAGACGGGCGGCCTCCGCGTCCAGCGTGACCGTCCCGGCTCCGTTGTCCCAGCGCCACAGCCCGGTCGCGGTCGCGGCCAGCACATCCTCGGTGCGCATTGCCCCACTTTAGACCGCCATGTGGGCGGAAGGCAGTGGCGCGGGCCCACGGACGATCTTGGTGCGGGCAATGACAATGAAACCCTCCGGTCGCGGGCGGTAGCCTGGGAGGGCTATTCAGCCCCCAACCGCGAAGACTGGATGAACGACGATGCATCGGTACAGGTCCCACACCTGCGGCGAGCTCCGCGCCTCTGACGTCGGCACCGACGTCCGGCTGAGCGGCTGGCTGCACAATCGCCGAGACCTGGGCGGCATCCTCTTCATCGATCTGCGCGACCACTACGGCCTGGTGCAGCTCGTCGCCCGCCCCGGCACCCCGGGCAACGAGGCCCTGGCGAAGCTGACCAAGGAGACCGTCGTCCGGATCGACGGCAAGGTCTCCGCGCGCGGCACCGAGAACGTCAACCCGGACCTGCCGACCGGCGAGATCGAGATCGAGGTCTCAGACGTCGAGGTGCTGGGCGAGGCCGGCCCGCTGCCCTTCACGATCAACGCCGAGGACGGCGTCAACGAGGAGCGGCGCCTGGAGTACCGCTTCCTGGACCTGCGCCGCGAGCGCATGCACCGCAACATCATGCTGCGCTCCGCCGTGATCGCCTCGATCCGGTCCAAGATGGTCGCCCTCGGCTTCAACGAGATGGCGACGCCCATCCTCACCGCGACCTCCCCCGAGGGCGCCCGTGACTTCGTCGTCCCGTCCCGGCTGAACCCCGGCAAGTTCTACGCGCTGCCGCAGGCCCCGCAGCAGTTCAAGCAGCTGCTGATGATCTCGGGCTTCGACCGGTACTTCCAGATCGCGCCCTGCTTCCGTGACGAGGACGCCCGCGCCGACCGTTCGCCCGGCGAGTTCTACCAGCTCGACGTCGAGATGTCCTTCGTCGAGCAGGAAGACGTCTTCCAGCCGATCGAGAAGCTCATGACCGAGCTGTTCGAGGAGTTCGGCAACGGCCGCCACGTCACCTCGCCGTTCCCGCGCATCCCGTTCCGCGAGTCGATGCTGAAGTACGGCAACGACAAGCCGGACCTGCGCGCCAAGCTGGAGCTCGTCGACATCTCCGACGTCTTCGCGGACTCGGGGTTCAAGGCGTTCGCCGGCAAGCACGTCCGCGCCCTGCCGGTGCCGGACACGGCGGGCCAGTCCCGCAAGTTCTTCGACGGCCTCGGCGACTACGCCGTGCAGCACGGCGCCAAGGGCCTGGCCTGGGTCCGCGTCGGCGAGGACGGCACGCTGGCCGGTCCGATCGCCAAGTTCCTCACCGAGACCGACGTCAAGACGCTCACCGAGCGCCTCTCGCTCGTCCCGGGCCACGCCGTCTTCTTCGGCGCCGGCGAGTTCGACGAGGTCTCCAAGATCATGTCCGCCGTCCGCGTCGAGGCCGCCAAGCGGGCCGGCCACTTCGAGGAGGGCGTCTTCCGGTTCTGCTGGGTCGTCGACTTCCCGATGTACGAGAAGGACGAGGAGACCGGGAAGATCGACTTCTCCCACAACCCCTTCTCGATGCCCCAGGGCGGCCTGAAGGACCTGGAGGAGAAGGACCCGCTGGACATCCTCGCCTGGCAGTACGACATCGTCTGCAACGGCATCGAGCTGTCCTCCGGCGCCATCCGGAACCACGAGCCCGAGCTGATGATCAAGGCCTTCGAGATCGCCGGCTACGACCGCGAGACGGTCGAGAAGGAGTTCGCGGGCATGCTCAAGGCCTTCCGCCTCGGCGCCCCGCCGCACGGCGGCATCGCCCCGGGCGTCGACCGCATCGTGATGCTGCTGGCCGACGAGCCCAACATCCGCGAGACCATCGCCTTCCCGCTCAACGGCAACGCCCAGGATCTGATGATGGGCGCGCCCACCGTCCTGGAGGAGACCCGCCTCCGCGAGCTGAACATCCAGCTCCGCAAGCCGGCCGCGCCGGCGAAGGACGCGCAGAAGTAGTTCCACCTGTTTCACGTGAAACAGCCCCCGGCCACCTCCGGCCGGGGGCTGTTCGCGTGACGGGCCCCCGGCCGGTTCCGAATAGGCACACGAATCACCTGAACAGCTACGGCCGGATGGGCTGTGCCACGGATTGGGCGAGGGCGCGGGCGGCAATGACTGGGTGGGCCGACACCGGCGCATTGACTGCTGAGGAGCCCTCCGTGCCCGTGCCCCCTTCGCGTGCTCCCCTGCGCCTGCCGCACGTCGTCTGCTCCTTGCTCCTGCTCGTGCTGCTCGCCGGGTGCGGTGCGGGCGGCCTCGCCGGTACGGAACTGAGCGGTCCCACCACGGAACACACGCCGGTCCAGGGCGTACCGGGCCCGCCCGGAGCCGCCGCGTCCGCCGCCGGGGCGCCGTCGGGCGAGGTGCCGGTCCCGCCCTCGGTGCCCGAGCCCTCGCCGCTGCCCACGGAGATCCCGGGCCTCGGACCGAAGACCCGGGCGGCGATCCCGGCCACGGCGCGGCAGGCGTTCGTGGTGACCGGTGAGGGGCCGGACTCCAACCGGTCGACCGCCGTCCTCTACACCCTGGACGGGCCCGCCGGACCGGGCTGGCGCCCCGCGCTGGGGCCCTGGCCCGCGCACAACGCCCTCAACGGCTGGACCGGCGAGCACTGGGAGGGCGATCTGCGCTCACCCGTCGGCGTCTTCACGCTGACCGCCGCCGGCGGTCGCCTCGATCCCCCGGACACGGCGCTGCTGCCGTACGACCTGAGCCCCGACTTCGCCGTGACCGGCGAGGGGTTCCACGGGGAGCCGCTGGAGGGCTCCTTCGACTACGTCGTCGCCATCGACTACAACCGGGCCCCCGGCACCTCCCCGCTCGACCACACCCGCCCCCTCGGCGAGGAGCGCGGCGGCGGCATCTGGGTGCACGTCGACCACGGGGGGCCCACCCAGGGCTGCGTCTCCGTCACCGAGGACCGGATGAAGGAGCTCCTCGGGGCGCTCGACCCGGAGCAGCGGCCGGTCATCGTGATGGGCGACGCGGAGTCGCTGGGCCGCTGAGCCGCCCCGGGCCGGAGAGCTTTGCGAAACGTCCCTTCCCGTATCAAGGACGCATCCTGGGAGGGAGTGGACACGCATGCACGAGGCAGGGGACATCACGATGCGGGTACTGGTCGCCGAGGACGAGGAGATCCTCGCGGAGCTGGTCGCCACCGGACTGCGGCGGGCCGGCTTCGCCGTCGACACGGTGTACAGCGGTGACGCCGCCCAGGCCTACCTCGGACTGCACGACTACGACGTGGTCGTCCTCGACCGCGATCTGCCCCGGGTGCACGGCGACGACGTGGCGCGCGGACTCGTCGCCTCCGGCTCCCGCACCAGGATCCTGATGCTGACGGCCGCCGGGTCCATGGAGGACCGCGTCGCCGGGCTCGACCTGGGCGCCGACGACTACCTGGGCAAGCCCTTCGAGTTCCCCGAACTCGTCTCACGCGTACGCGCCCTGCGGCGGCGCAGCGCCCGGCCCGTACCGCCGCAGCTGGAGCGGTACGGCATCCGGCTCGACACCGTACGCCGGTCCGCGACCCGGGACGGGCGGGACCTGGACCTGTCGCCGAAGGAGTTCACCGTGCTCCAGCTCCTCCTGGAGGCGGACGGCGGCACGGTCAGCGCGGAGGAGCTGCTGGAGCGGGCCTGGGACGCCAACGCCGACCCCTTCACGGGCGCCGTCCGGGTCTGCATGAGCAAGCTGCGCGGCAAGCTCGGCGAGCCCGCCGTGATCCGGACCGTCCAGGGCGTGGGGTACGCCCTGTGAAGCGTCCGCCCCTGCTGCCGCACTCCACGATCAGGACCCGCATCGCCCTCGTCTACGGCGGGGTCTTCCTGATCCTCGGTACGGCCCTGCTCGCCACCGTCAACCTGGCCTCCCGCGCCGGTACGGACTCGCAGGCCCGCGCCATCGCGGAGACCGCCGTCGTGGTCCAGCCCGGCTACGCGGTCAACGGTCCGCTCGTCAGTCGCCGCCGCCTCGGTCCGCCGACCGTCTACGACCTCACCGACCACGTCAGCGACGCGGCGGGCCACCAGCTGCTCATCTGGTCGGCCGCCGCCCTGCTGGTGATGACGGCGTGCGCGGTGGGCGTCGGCTGGTGGACGGCGGGGCGGGTCCTGCGGCCCGTCCACACCATGACCGCCAAGGCCCGCCAGCTCTCCGAGCACACCCTCCACGAGCGGATCGCCGCCGGCGGGCCCGACGACGAGCTGAAGGAGCTCGGCGACACGCTCGACGCGCTGCTCGCCCGGCTGGAGCGGGCCTTCGACAGCCAGAGGCGGTTCATCGCCAACGCCTCGCACGAGCTGCGCACCCCGCTGGCCACCCAGCGCGCCGCGATCCAGATCGGTCTGGACGACCCGACGCCCGACGACCTCGTCCGCACCCGGCAGACCCTGCTGGACAACAACCGCCGCAGCGAACGGCTCATCGAGGGGCTGCTCGTCCTGGCGCGCAGCGAGCGGGGGCTGGCCAGGAGCGAGCGGGAGCCGGTGGACCTGGCCCGGGTGGCGGCCGAGGAAGCGGCCGGGCACCGGGGCGTCCGGCTGGACACCCGGCCCTGTCAGGTGCGCGGGAACCGGCTGCTGCTGGCCCAGCTGGTGTCGAACCTGCTGGCCAACGCGGTGACGTACAACGTGCCCGGCGGGAGCGTCGACGTGTCGGTGGTCCCGGCCGGCGGCGGGGTCCTCCTGGAGGTCCGCAACACGGGGCCCGTGGTGGACGCGGCGGACGTCCCCGGGCTGTTCGAGCCGTTCCGGCGGGGCGAGGGCAAGGACCGGATGGGGCCGGGCTCGGGGCTCGGCCTGTCCATCGTGCGGTCCATCGCGCTGGCCCACGACGGTACGGTCACGGCGGTGCCGGGCCCAGGGGGCGGGCTCGCCGTGACCGTACGCCTGCCGGCGGTTCAGGAACGCGCGGCCACCCACGCGGGGAGCGCCGCGAGCAGCTCGCGGTAGAACGCGGTGTCCGGGACCTCGCGGGGGGCGGGGCCCGCGTGGAGGAAGCCGGTGTTCGGGGCGTCCAGCTTCCGCAGGAAGTCGAAGCCCTTGCCGTCCTTCTCGCCGAACGCGACGAACTGGAAGAACAGCGGCAGCCGGGCCGCCTCGTCGATCGCCTGACGGGCTGCCTGGCGGACGTCCGGCGGTCCGTCCGTCTGGAAGACCACCAGCGCCGGACCGGTCGATCCGGACGCCTCGTAGTGCGCGACGACCTCCTCGACCGCGCGGTGGTAGTTCGTCCGGCCGAGGCGGCCGAGGCCCGCGTTCAGCTCGTCGATCCGGCCCTCGTGGCCGTCCAGCTCCACCGTGCCGGTGCCGTCGATGTCGGTCGAGAAGAACACGACCCGCACGGTGGCGCTCTCGTCGAGGTGCGCGGCGAGCGCGAGCGTGCGGTCGCCCAGGTGCTGGGCGCTGCCGTCCTTGTAGAACGGACGCATGGAACCGGAACGGTCCAGGACCAGGTAGACCGTGGCCCGCAGCCCGGTCAGCCCGTGCGCCTTGAGTGCGGCCTGCGCGGCCTTGTACGCCCCGGCCAGCTCGGGCGCGCGTGCCTTCACCTTGGCGAGGCCGAGGGCGGGCTTTCCGGTGGTGACGGCGTTGGCGGCGGTGGCGGCCGGGGCCGCCTGGAGGGGTTCCGGGTCGGGCTCCGGGTCCATGTCGATGATGATCGCGGAGGGAGCGGCGGGGGCCGCGACCGGCTCGGGCGCGACGGCGGCCTCGGGCTCGGGGGCCGCGACCGGCTCCGGTGCGACGGCGGCCTTCGATTCGGGGGCTGCGACCGGCTCCGGCTCGACCACGGCCTCCGGCTCGGGGGCCGCTACGGGCGCGGGCTCGGCGACCGGCGCGGGCACCGGCGTCTCGCTCGCGACGACCGGCTCGGGCTCGGGGGTCTCCGAAGCGGTGACCGGCTCCGGGGCCGCGACGGGCTCGGGGGCGACGGCGGCCTCGGGCTCGGGGGCCGGCGTGGCGGCGGGTGCGACGACAGGCTCGGGCTCGACGGCCTCGGCAGCCGGCTCCGGCGCCTCGGAATCCGCGACGGGCGCGGCCGGTTCGGGCGCGACGGTCTCCGCGACCGGCTCCGGGACCCCGGGCGCAGCGGACGCGTCCGGTTCCACAGCGGCCACCGCGTCCGGCTCGGCGGCCTCGGCGGCCCCTCGCGGCCCCTGCCCCTGGGCCGGGACCGTCGGCGTGACCGGGTTGTCGAAGGCCGCGGCCACCAGGTCGGACGCCTTGGCGTCCTCGTCCGAGGTCGCGGGGGCCGGTACCGAGATCCTGACGGGCTGTTCGCCGTCCGCTGCGGGCTCGTCCACCGCGACCGACTCGGACTCCGCGGGCACGGAGCGCTCGCCCTGGGGCGGGACCGTGGCCGTCGTCGGCTCGTCCAGTTCCGTGCGGTCACGGCCGAACACCTTGCGCAGCAAGCTCCGAATGCCCATGGGCGAGGCCTTTCGCGTGAGTTGGGTGCGATGAATGTCCGTACTGCGGGAATTGATCCCTGGCCAGGGCGGATACGTAAGGTTAGCGGCCGGATCAGGCCTGTCGGCGGCATGTCCCGCCTGTGGGACAACTGAGCCGCAACCGAGCCCTGACCGAGTCCCGGGCGCCCGTACGGACGTTCACCGCACCCGCACTTCACCTGCGCCGCAGGGGCGCCGAGTTGACGCGGGGCCGTACCGTCCCGCCGTACGGCATACAGTCGGACGCATGGTTTCCGGTGAGGCTCCGCAGACGGAGGGCAGCGTCCGGGTCGATGTCTGGATCTGGTCGGTCCGGCTCACGAAGACCCGTGCGCAGGCCGCTGCCGCCTGCCGTGCGGGTCATGTGAAGGTCGCCGGCGAACGCGCCAAGCCCGCGCAGCCGGTGCGCGTCGGTGACGAGGTACGGCTGCGGCACGCGGGCCGGGACCGGATCGTCGTCGTGTCGAAGCTGGTGAAGAAGCGGGTCGGGCCGCCCGTGGCCGTCGAGTGCTTCGTCGACAACAGCCCGCCCCCGCCGCCCCGCGAGGCCGCGATCCAGGTGCCGGTCCGGGACCGGGGCGCGGGCCGCCCGACCAAGCGGGACCGGCGCGAGATGGACCGGCTGCGCGGGAAGGGGCCCGGCCCGGAGGAGTGAGGCGAGGACGCCTCAGCAGCGTCCGGGGGCGCGCACCACGATCACGGTCTTGCCGCGCGCACCGCCCGCCCGGTTGCGCTCCAGGGCCTGCGGGGCCTCCTCCAACGGGAGTTCGGCGTCGACGAGCACGCGCAGGACACCGTCCGCGGCGCCCGCCGCCAGCACGTCCAGCAGGACCGGGCTCGGGTCGAGCCGGAAGTCGACGCCCCTGACGCCCTCGGGCAGCCGGGCCCCGGCGGCGGCGCCCCGGGTGGAGAGCGCGATACCGCCCGGCCGGACCGCCGCCGCGTGTCCCGCGAACGCGTCCGGGGCCGCCGACGCCAGGTCCGCCAGCGCGTCGATGCCGTCCGGGCAGGCGTGCGACAGGGCGTCGGCGGACGGACCGGCCGTCAGGTCGACCGTGGCGGCGGCGCCCAGCGACCCCATCCGGGACCGCTCGTCACCGCGCACCGCCGCGATCACCCGGACGTCCCGGGCGCGGGCGAGCTGGGTCAGACAGCAGCCGACGCCGCCCGCCGCCCCGACGACCAGCAGGGTGTCGTGGCCGCGCGGCTCCACCGCCTCCAGGATCTGGGCGGCGGCCATCCCGGCGGAGGGCAGCGCGGCGGCGGCCCGGGGATCGAGCCCGCGCGGGACGAGGGTGATCGCGGAGTCCTGCGGCACGCACAGGTACTCGCCGTACGACCCGCACGTGTCCGTCACCCCCGCCCGCCCGAACACCGCGTCGCCCACCCGGAAGCGGTTCTCGCCGCCGCCGATCATGTCTACCCGGCCCGCGTAGTCGACGCCGACGACGAACGGGAAGGACTGGGGAGCCGGGGCGAGGTCCCCCGCCGAGCCGTCCAGGACCTGCCAGTCCAGCGGGTTGAGCGAGGCGTATTCGACGCGCACCCGGACCTCGCCGGGCCGGGGTTCCGGCTTGGGCAGCTCGACCAGCACCGGGTCGCCCCGCAGCGCGCCGACGGCGATGGCTCGCATCCGTACACCTCCCTGTCGTGCCGCTCCACCGGGAGCGGCCCCCGTCACTCCGCCGTTTCCGCCACCGACGGCGCCGGCAGCACCCGCTGGGCCCAGATCCGGGCCGCCACCGCGCACACCGCGACGGCCAGGCCCAGGCCGAGGACGACCCACACCGTGGTGCGCAGCGAGGAGGTCAGCGCGTCGTAGACGGCCGCGGCGGCGCCGGTGTCGCTGTCCGGGACCTCGTCCAGCACCCGGTCGCGGGCCAGCGCCAGCACCCCGCGCAGCACCAGCGCGCCGAGCGCGAACCCGGCGCCGGTCACGGCGGTGGCGGAAAGCGCGGCCAGGGCCCGGAACCGGCGGCCCGGTCCGCCGCACACCCAGGCGAGCACGATCGCGAGCAGCGCGAACACCAGGGTGCCGACGGCCGGCCACACGCTCGCCGAGCGCAGCCACCGGAAGCTCTGCCGCAACTGGTCCGCGCGGTCGGCGGAGACCAGCTGGATGTCGGTGTGCTGGACGGGGATCCGGTCGGCGAACGGCACCCCGTTGTCCACCAGGTTCTGCTTCACCTGCTCCGTGACGGGTGCCAGGTCGATCGTGACGCTCTCGCCGCTCTGCCCGTCCAGCGCGCCGGTGACCGTCTCGTGGGCGGTGCGGTTGGCGGCGGTCCAGGCGTCCTGGAAGGCCTCGGTGGTGGTGAACGACCGCACCGCCTGGTGCAGGAAGTCGCGGACGGTGCCCTGGAGCGGCCCGACGTCGATCTGCTTCATCGCGTTGTCGGTGATCAGGTCGGCGACGGTGTTCTGCACCTCGGGGTCGTCGGCGAGCGGGGCGACGGCGGACACGTAACGGTCCGTGTCGTCGATCTCCAGATCGACCCACGCGGACAGCGCGCTCAGCGGCACCAGGACGGCCAGCAGCACCACCAGGACCGCCGAGAGAGCCACCGAGAAATACGTCCGCACCCCTCAAGGGAATCCCGGATGGCGGCGGCGCGCCCCGGGCCGTGGGCCATCCGAGTTGCCGGGCGGCGCGACCGGGTGTGCCCTGGAGGGAAAGCGGGGGCGACGGAAGGAGCTTTCTGCCATGGCCGCACACGCTTCGGTGCCGGCACGCGGGAGGCATGCGACGCCCGCCCGGCACCGCCCGGTCCTCAGCTGGGCGATCCCGGTCACGCTCGGCGTGATCATGGGCTGCTACGCGACCGCCATCGTCCGGGGCGGCGGGGTGCTCACCGGCACCAGGCTGGCCCTCGGGCTCGTCTCCGGCGCCGTGCTCGCGGTGCTCTGCTTCGGGCTCGGCCGGATCCAGAACCGGCTGCCGCGCGAGCTGCGGGCCGCCGCGTACGGGGTGCTGACCGGTGGTTCGATCGGCTTCCTCTACAGCCTGTCCGGCGCCAGCATCCTGTCCGCTTCGGTGATCGGCGTGATCCTCGGCCTCGGCGGACTGCTCGTCTCGTACTACTACTTCTATACGCGGGAGTGAGCCCCGCGCCGACCTCGCGCGTCGCCGGTCCTTGACCTTCTCCACGGGGGAAGGCCAAGGATCGAGTGTGCCGGGGCGGGAAGTCCGCCCGGTATGAGGAGGCGTGCGGTGACGACGGACGACGGGCAGGGGCGGGGTCCCGGCGCGGCACTGGTGACGATCGGGGCGTTCGCCCGGCTGTCCCGGCTGTCCGCCAAGGCGCTGCGCCGCTACGACGAGCTCGGTCTGCTCCCGCCGGCCCTGGTCGACCCGGTGAACGGCTACCGGTACTACGACCGGGCCCAGGTGCGGGCGGCCCGGCTGGTGGCCTGGCTCCGCCGGATCGGGATGCCGCTCGCCCGGATCAGGGAGGTGATCGCGCTGGAACCCGGCGCGGCCGCCGCCGCGATCCGGGTGTACTGGGCGCGCGTCGAGGCGGAGACGGCGGCTCGCCGTGATCTCGCGGCCTTCCTCATCGACCAGCTGTCGACGGAGGACGTCATGACATCGGTGGGCACACTCGGAATCCGCTATGCGGCCGGCACCGATACGGGAGCGGTGCGGGAGACCAACCAGGACGCGGTGTACGCCGGTGCCCGGCTGCTCGCGGTCGCCGACGGGTTCGGCGCGGGCGGCGCGGGGGCCAGCACGGCGGCGATCGAGGCCCTGAAGCCGCTGGCGCCCGGCGGGGTGCCGGCGGCGGAGCTGCTGAACAGCCTGCACGACGCGGCGGAGCGGGCCGCGCACGCGGTACGGGACGCGGTCGCGGCGAGCGCGGCGCCGGAGGAGTCCGGCACGACGCTGACGGCGATGGTGTGGACGGGCTCCCAGCTCGGCCTGGTGCACATCGGGGACTCGCGGGCGTATCTGCTGCGCGGGGGCGAGCTGTTCCGGATGACGCACGACCACAGCCTGGTCCAGTCGATGATCGACGACGGCTCGCTGACGGAGGAGGAGGCGTTCTCGCACCCGCAGCGGGCGATGCTCCTGAAGGTGCTGGCCGGGGACGGGACGAGCGGCTCCGGGCCCGATCTGGACGTCCGGGACGCGCGGCCCGGTGACCGCTATCTGCTCTGCTCGGACGGGCTCTCGGCGGTCGTCGACGGCGGTGAGCTGGCGCGGGTGCTGGCCGGGGCGGACGAGCCCGGCACCGCCGTGCGCGAGCTGATCGCCCTCGCGGAGGCGGCCGGCGCCCCGGACAACGTGGCCTGCGCGGTCGCGGACGTCGTGGAGCTGTGAGTACGCGGGAGGGCCCCGCACCACGCGTGGTGCGGGGCCCTCCCGGCTGTCCGGGGGTCAGGCGCGGACGACGGTCACCGGGCACGAGGCGTGCTGGGTGACGTGCAGGCTGACCGAGCCGAGCAGGGTCGCCTTGAAGCCGCTGTACCCGCGCGCGCCCACGACCAGCAGGTTCGCGCCCTCGGCCCGGTCGAGCAGGGCCTGCGCCGGGTTACCGATCACGACGACCTTGGAGACGGCGGCGGCGCCCTGGGCGCCCAGCGCCTCCTCCAGCGTCTCGGTCAGCGACACCGTGGCCATGGCCTGCGGGTCGAAATCCTCCGGCAGGCCCGGCATCATCGACGCCCAGCTGGTGGCGGGGTACTCCCAGCTGTTGACGGCCTCCACCGTGTCACCGGTCAGCTCCGCCTGGCGTACGGCCCAGTGCAGTGCCTTGACCGACGACTCGGAGCCGTCCACGCCCACCACGATCCTGCCCATCTCTGCCTCCAGCTGGGTTCTGCGGTTGTGCTCGGTTCGTGCTCGCGTCACGTCTTCCCGTACGACTCTAGTCAAAACGGGCGAAACGGCGATTCCCGCTGGTCCGGCCGGATCGACCGGTCCGGTCAGGCCGGGCGCAGGGCGGCGAGCTGCTGCTCGAAGGGGACCACCTCGTCGTCCAGCCCGGGGGCGCGTGACGCACCGGAGACGGCGCGGCCGCCCGAGACGGCCCCGGCCAGCTCCCCGCCCGCGCGCCGGATGCGGGCCGGCAGGCCGTCGGCGTACGCGTCGCCCGCCGCGCCCCAGTCCTCCGACGCCGCGTACACCGAGGTCGGCAGCGTGACGGCGCGCAGATAGGCGAAGAGCGGGCGCATCGCGTGCTCCAGGACCAGCGAGTGCCGGGGGGTGCCGCCGGTCGCGGCGACGAGCACGGGCTTGCCGGTCAGCGCGGTGTTCTCGACCAGGTCGAAGAACGACTTGAACAGGCCGCTGTACGAGGCAGTGAACACCGGTGTCACCGCGATCAGCCCGTCCGCGCCCGTCACCGCCGCGAGCGCGTCCTCCAGGGCGGCCGACGGGAAGCCGGACACCAGGTGGCCCGCGATGTCCACGGCCAGGTCGCGCAGTTCGATCACCCGGACGTCGACCGCGCGGTCCTGCGCGGCCTCCAGCTGCTCCCGGGTGGCGGCGGCCAGCCGGTCGGCCAGCAGCCGGGTCGAGGACGGGTTGCTGAGGCCGGCCGAGACGGCGACGATCCTCAGGGGTTCGGTGGCGAACACGGTCAGCTCTCCTTCGTGACGGTGGCGGCGAGGGCGGGGTGCAGCGGCGCGGTCTCGGGGACACCGGCCGGGCGCAGGGCGGCGAACTCCTTGCGCAGGACGGGGACGACCTCCTCGCCGAGGATGTCGAGCTGCTCCAGGACCGTCTTCAGCGGCAGGCCCGCGTGGTCCATCAGGAACAGCTGACGCTGGTAGTCGCCCACGGCGTCCCGGAAGGTCAGCGTCCGCTCGATGACCTCCTGGGGCGATCCCACGGTCAGCGGCGTCTGCTGCGTGAAGTCCTCCATCGACGGTCCGTGCCCGTAGACCGGCGCGTTGTCGAAGTACGGACGGAACTCCCGTACCGCGTCCTGCGAGTTCTTCCGCATGAACACCTGGCCGCCGAGGCCGACGATCGCCTGCTCGGCGGTGCCGTGGCCGTAGTGCGCGTACCGCTGCCGGTACAGCCGCACCATCTTCTTCGTGTGCTCGATGGGCCAGAAGATGTTGTTGTGGAAGAAGCCGTCGCCGTAGTACGCGGCCTGCTCGGCGATCTCCGGCGAGCGGATGGAGCCGTGCCAGACGAACGGGGGCACGCCGTCCAGCGGGCGCGGGGTGGCCGTGAACGACTGGAGCGGCGTACGGAACTTGCCCTCCCAGTCCACGACGTCCTCCCGCCACAGCTTGTGCAGCAGGGCGTAGTTCTCGATGGCGAGCGGGATGCCCTGGCGGATGTCCTTGCCGAACCACGGGTACACCGGGCCGGTGTTCCCGCGCCCCATCATCAGGTCCACGCGACCGTCCGAGAGGTGCTGGAGCGTCGCGTAGTCCTCGGCGATCTTCACCGGGTCGTTGGTGGTGATCAGCGTCGTCGAGGTCGACAGGATGATGTTCTTCGTCTGCGCGGCGATGTAACCGAGCGTGGTGGTCGGTGACGAGGGGACGAACGGCGGGTTGTGGTGCTCACCGGTCGCGAAGACGTCGAGCCCGACCTCCTCGGCCTTCCGCGCAATGGCGACCGTGGCCTTGATCCGCTCGTGCTCGCTCGGCGTCGTACCGGTCGTGGGGTCGGTGGTGACGTCCCCGACGGTGAAGATCCCGAACTGCATGGCGTCCGCCTCCTGCGCTTTTTGTTGAACGTTGAACTAAGTGAACGCATCGTACAACCGGGGGCATGGGCGGCATATTCCTTCCCGGCCACGCGTGCCCCGGTCCGGCGCCGAGGGTTCGTCCTCAAGCGCCGGACGGGCTGGTTTGCCCCGGGTGGGGCGGGTACGCGGCGCCCGGCCGACGGGCTGGACGGCGGCCGGGGCATTCAGCGGCGCGTCAGCGCCCGGCGGCCCATCAGTTCCGCGAGGCCCCGTCGTGTCGCGGCGATGATCACGCGGTCCGTCGGGCGGAGCACGTAGCCGGGGTGGATGTTCCACACGAGGGCGCCCTCGCCGGTGGAGGCGGGCCCGGTCGGGGCCACGTCCAGGGCCAGGACGCGCCACGCGCCCGCGCGGAACGCCTGTTCCACCGTACGGCCCTCCAGCTGGGGATGCCCGGCGACCTCGATCGCGGCGAACAGGAGCACCTTCCGTTCGACCGGGATCGCGCCCAGGATCTGCCGGCCCATCATCGCGACGGCGAAGGACGGCCCGGCCAGGTGGGAGACCGAGCGGGAGCGGGTGATCGCCTGCGGGTGGGCCGTGCGCAGGGTGCGGTAGACCGCCGTGGCGAACTCGTCGTCGAAGAGCCGCACCGTCACCCGCAGGTTCGGCTTGAGCGAGCGGGCGTAGAGCGCGGCCTCCAGGTTCGTCGTGTCGATGCTGGTCAGCGCGAGGAGCCCGCGTGAGCGGCTGATCTTGGCCGCCTCCAGCACCCCTTCGTCCGTGACGTCACCGAGCACCACCGGCACGTGCAGCCGCCGGGCGACGGGGATGCCCCGCGCGTCCGGGTCCTCCTCCACGCACACCACCGGGATGCCCAGCTCCCGCAGGTGCACCAGGACCCGGGTGCCGATCTTGCCGAGGCCGAGCAGCACCACGTGCCCGGACAGGCCGCGCGGCGGGCGCCGCAGCGAGGACGCGGTGCGCAGCGAGCCGAACGCCTCCAGAACACCGGCCACCAGCAGGGGCAGCAGCATCAGGCCCGCGATGCCGGAGAGGATCTGGATGATCTGGCGGGGGGTGGGGTCACCGATCGCCGGGTCGCCCATGGCGAACAGGTCGAGCAGGGTGAGATACGTGGCGTGCAGCGGGTTGTCGCCGGTGGTGATCGTGGAGGCCACCGCGAGCCCGAGGACCGCCAGCCCGACGCCGAGCGCCGACCACCGCAGCCGCCGCGAGAAGAACTGGCTGAGCGGCGCGCTCCGGCCGCTCATCCGGACCTTCGGGGCGGCCGGCCCGGACTGCGTGACGGCCTCCAGGACGACCGCGCCGCGCCCGGCCGCGGCGGCGATCTCCGCCGGGTCCGGGAGCAGTTGCGGCCCCTCCGCACCGCTGCTGTCGGAGCCCTCCGCACCGGCCGGGTCGTGGGTGGTGGAGGACAGCAGGGCCAGCGTGCACAGCCCGGGGTCCGCGACCTGGCCGCCCCGGGGCGGGGTGCGCTCGGCGGCCCGCAGGAACAGGCCCTCCGCCCGGATCACCCGCGTCGACCCGGCGAGCGCGGTGGCCGCGAGGGCGGGCGCGGCGGTGTCGGCGTCGGACAGGACCGTGGTGGAGGCGTCGATCGCGGCCTGGTCGAGCCCGGGGGACGCGACGGCGGCGGCCTGGTCGAGCAGGGTCTCCAGATGCTGGCCGAGCTTGCGGTTGTAGAGCCGGATCACCAGCCGGACACGGGGGTTGAGCCGGCGGGCGGTCAGCGCGGCCCGGATGTTGCGCTCGTCGTCGTCGTAGACGAGGGCGACCGCCGCCGCCCGGCCGATGCCCGCCTCCTCCAGCGCCTCGTCGGACGGCTCGGCCGCCTGGAGGATGCGCACCGCCTCCACTCCGGCGTTGGTGTCCCCGTCCGAACCGTGCGGCAGCCCGCCCCCGTTGCGGTTCATCGCGGACGCCATCCGCCCGAACAGCGCGGCTGCCCTTCCCCGTCCGCTCAGCGGCTCGTCCGGTCCGGCCGTGCCCGGGCCCGGCGGTACGACGAGGGTGACCCGCTCCCCGTAGACGTACCGCAGCTCCACGGCGAGCCGCTGGGCGAGCGCGTCGTCCCCGCAGACGACCATGTGGCCCGTGAACGGGGAGGGTTGGGGTTGCTGGGGGAATGAGGACACGTGTCCCAGCATGCCTTGCTCCCTTCCGGAAGATCGATACCGTCAGCGGCCCTCGGGGTGTCTCGCCAGCAGGTGGCGCGGGTCCGCGGCGCGGCCGATCGCCGTCTCCACGGCGGCGATCCGGTCCGCGAGCAGCCCGAGCGCGGCCACCGCGCGGGTCATCGGGTCGCCCTCGGGACCGCCGAGCGCCTGATTGCGGACGTACGACGAGCAGAGCGCCGCCCAGCGCTCGGCCCGCGCCGGCGTGAGCGTGCCACGCAGGGCGGCCAGCTTCAGCAGGGCCGCCTCGGCGCCGTTGGTGAGCGTCTGCGCCTCGCCCGCGTAGTGGTCGTCGACCACGGCGGACAGCTCGGCGTCGTTCATCACCGGCGCGATCCGCTCCGCGATCCGGTTCATGTTGCGGTACGAACCCTGGAGCCGGAACGGCGGTTCGGTGCGGGTGGCGTCCGTCTGCGCGGCGGAGGCGATGTACGCGGCGTTGACCGCGAGCACCGTGTCCCGGGCGCGTAGCAGATGGCGCAGGACGGCGGTGATCCGGTCCACCTCGGCGGGCGCGTAGGGGTGTTCGAGCTGTTCCGGGCGGGCCGTGGGGTCCTCGTCGGCGAGCCGCAGCAGCAGGGCGAGGTCGTCGCGGGAGCGGCCGGCGAGCGGGGCGAGGACCGGGTTGGCGGTCAGCGCGTTCTCGACGAAGCTCAGCGCGAAGACGTCCTCGCGGCCGGACAGCACCTCGCCCAGGTTCCACACGTCGGCCCGGTTGGCGAGCATGTCGGGCACCTGGAACCGCGCGCCGGACTCGGTGTACGGGTTGCCCGCCATGCACACCGCGAACCGCTTGCCGCGCAGGTCGTAGGTGCGCGGTTCGCCGTCCCGTACGCCCTCGATGCGGCGGGTGGCGTCGCAGAGAGGGATGAACTTCTGGAGGAGTTCCGGCGAGGTGTGCTGGATGTCGTCGAGGTGGAGCAGCGTGTTGTTGCCCGCCTCGAGCGCGAAGTTGATCTTCTCGATCTCCTGGCGCGCGGTGGCGCTGCCCGCCTGCGCCGGGTCCAGCGAGGTCACGTCGTGGCCCAGGTTGGGGCCGCTGATCTTGACGAGGACGAGCCCGAGCCGGTCGGCGACGTACTCCATGAGCGTCGTCTTGCCGTAGCCGGGCGGGGACACGAGCAGCAGCAGGCCCTGCGAGTCGGTGCGGCGGTCGGCGTCGGCGGTGCCCAGCTGCTTGGCGAGGCTGTCGCCGATGAGCGGCAGGTAGACCTCGTCGAGCAGCTGGTTGCGCACGAACGCGGACATCACACGGGGGCGGTGGTCGTCAAGCCGCAGCCGGGTCCGCTCGGCGGCGACCAGGGCGGTGCGCCGTCGCTGGTAGGCGCGGAAGCCGGGCACGACACGGGCGCGGAACTCCTCGGTCCGGAAGAGGAGTTCGTCGATCCGTACGGTGAGCCGGCCGCGCTCGATACGGGGGTGGACGCCGAGGAGCCCGTCGACGGTCTCGGTGAGCGGCGCGTCGGCCTCGTAGCGGGTGAGCAGCGGCTCCGGGCACAGCTCCACGGCGACGGCCTCCGCGAGGTCGCCCGGTTCGATGCCGGTGCCGCTCGCCTCGGCGTACGAGGTGAGCCAGCCCTCCACGAGCTGGCGGCGGGCCGACAGGTCGTCCGCGAGCGCGGCGAGGTCGTCGTCGTACGCGGAAGTGCCGATGGCATGCCGGAACTTGTCCAGGAACGCGCGCACGGAGGCGCTCGTCGCGAAGCCCTCGGGGCCGCCGGACAGCTCCTCGAAGAGGTAGGCGGCGACGGTCCGGGGGCCCTCGCCACCGATCACCGACGCCCACTCCTCCTGGAGCGCGGCGACCGCCGGGGCCAGGCCGAAGGTCTCCCGGGCGCGGGCCAGCGAGCGGGCGCGGCGCGTCCAGGAGGCGCGGCGGGCCTCGTCCGCCTCGTGGGCCCAGAACAGCTGGGCGGCGGCCCGGACGGCGGGCGGGAAGCGCAGCAGCCCGGCGCCCGCGTGCAGCCGCAGCAGCGCGGCCAGGATCGCGGTCGCGTCCTCGTCGTGCACCCCGCGCTGATGGCCCTCGTCGTACGCGGCCGCCGCCGACTCCCGTACGAGCCCGGCGAGGCCGTCGTCGTCCAGGGCGGCCAGGCGGTCCGCGCCGTGCTCGTCGAGGAGGCGGGCGGCCAGGTGCTCGCCCCGGTAGACGGCCCGGGACTCGGACGGCAGCGTCTGGTCCCAGTACGCGCGGGTCGCCGCGAACTCCGGGTCGGTCACCGGCATCCGGTAGTCCGTTCCGGTCACGGCGAACGAGAGCCCGTCGTCCTGCGGCACCAGCGTCAGCTCGAACGGCTGGGTGTTCACCGCGAACCGGTGGCGCCCCAGCCGGATCACGGACCCGCCGTCCGCGTACAGCTCGCTGCGGTCGCGCAGGGCCCGGCCCGCCTCCTGGCGGGCGGCGAGCAGCTGCCCGTCCAGCTCCTCCGCGCGCACGGTGTCGCCGAGCGCGCGCAGCTCCTCGGCGGTGCGGCGGACCTTGGCGACCATCGGGTCGGAGGCGAAGTAGGTGTGGACGGCGTCCGCGTCCGGAAGGGCGGCGCTGCGGCGCGCGACCGTCTCCAGGACGCGCGCGGCGGAGTCCGCGAGGCGCTCGGTGCGGCGGGCCAGCTCGTCCTGGAGGCCCTGCCTGCGGGCCGAGAACGCCTCGTACACCTCGGTCCGGCGCACACCGAGGTCCGCCAGGAAGTCGTCGAACTCGGCGAACCGCGCCTCCAGGTTCTCCAGTTGGAGCAGCAGCCTGGCCAGCTGCTCGTCGCAGGACTCCGGGGTGCCGGCGGCGGCCAGAGCGGCCGTGACGGCCTGCCCGAGCAGCGCGGACTCGGCGGCGAACTCGGCCCGGCCCTCGTGGTCCGCGAGGGCGCGCCGGCGGGCGTCGAGCGTGGCGCGGGCCCGGTTGACGGCGCCCAGTACCTCCGCGATGCGCTCCAGGATCGACGTACGGACCACACCGTCGCCGATGTCGAGACCGGCCACGACGTCCGTGACCGTGCTCAGGCCGTCCGTCATGGAGGCCAGCCGGCCCCCGAGCGCGGCGGCGTCGGTGACCGTGTCGAGTCCGGCGGCCTCCTCGGTGAGGCGGGCGATGTCCTCGTGGTAGCCGGCGAACGCGTCGTCCCTGGCCAGGAAGGCGACCGCGCGGCGGCCCGCCGCGTCGATGTCCTCGGCGGTGGCGGCGGTCAGCTCCGCGATGCGCTCGGTGTCCGCGTACCGCATCTCGGTGAGCGTCGCCAGGTGGCCGTGCGCGCCGCGCAGTTCGGTGAGCCGGTCGACCCAGTCGGCGGCCGTGCGCGGGGCCTCGCCGCGGACCCGGCGGACCAGGGTGGTGATGCGGTCGGCGGTCTCGGTGAGCGCGTCGGCGGCCTGCCGGGTCAGCTCCTGGACCGTCTCGAACTCCGCGACGACCTGGCGCGCGGTCTCCCGCAGCGCGCCCAGGGGCTCGGCCAGGCCGCCCAGTTCGGCGTCGTCCAGCCAGTGGTAGCGGTCGCCGGCCCGCACGCAGTCCGCGACCAGCCGGTCGTACACGGCGGCCGTCGGCGTCGTCTCGGACGCGGCGTGCGCCAGCGCCAGGCAGTCGGAGATCCCGCGCACGAGGTCGGCGTTGCCGACCCGGGCCAGCGGACCTTCGCCCGCCGGGCGGGACGCGGCATAGGTGTCGGAGACGTACGGGGTCTGCCAGCGCTGCAACGGGTGGACGCGCGCCGCGCCCCCGTCGCCGCCCTCCACCGGGTCGCGCAGCACGATCAGCGTGCCGTCGTCGAGCAGCGCGTGGCCCCTGCCCTGGAGCGGGGTCGCCACCTCCTGGCGGATCACGTTGTACGGCAGGAGCAGGCTCCGGCCGTCCTGCCGGGACCGGAAGACGTAGAGCACGTCCTCGCCGTTCGGGGAGCGGACGGCCTCCTCGAAGACCGGGTCGGTGAGCGGCTGCGCGATGTCGAAGGTCCGGGCCTCGCCCGTGGTCAGGTAGAACCCGCCGGGGAAAATGATCCCCTGGTCCTCCGGGAGCCGCTGACAGGCGGGGCCGATGCCGTCGAGGCGGGTGACGGTCCCGAGCAGCGCGTTGAAGACGAGGTGGCGCCTCGCCTCCTCCTTGTACGGGCGCACGCGCAGCAGCACGAGCGGGCCCAGCTCCGCGTACTCGACCTCGGCGTCCGCGAGCGACTGGAGCGGTTCGGTGACCGGCTCCTCGTAGATCCCCTCCGAGGTCTCCGTGTCGTTGACGGTCTTCACCGTGAGCGTGCCGCCGAGCGTGTCGACGTACAGCTCGGCCTCGCAGCCGACGGCGATGTGCGGGTGGCGGCCCGCGACGTGGGACTCGCGCCCGGCGGTCGTCCAGGAGAAGTCGTGCGACGGCGGGAACACGTGGTCGCGCTCGCCGCGCGCGTCGAGGAAGGCGCCGGGGGAGCCGTCCGGGTTCAGCGCCCAGCGCAGGACCCGGATGTCCTTCGCGGTCTCGCCGGTACGGAAGACCGCCAGCAGGCGGCCCTCGGTCCGGCGCAGCCGCAGCAGCCGGGCGTCCCTGAAGTAGCGGTGCAGGCCGTCGAATTCGCGGACGAACGAGGCGTCCGTGAGCGGGGTTCCGGTGCCGGGCGTGAGGTCGGCGGCGTACAGCGCGAGCACGTCGTCGACGGCGGGTGCGCTCTGCTGGCCGGGCCCGCGCTCGAAGCCGAACAGCAGCTCGCCGCCGAGTGCGACGAGGTCTCGGGGGACGGAGGGGCGGGCGGTCCGGATCTGCTCGCTGCCGAGCAGTTGGAGACCGGTGGCGCCGAACGCCTCGGTGCGGCGGGCGTTGAGGGCGGTGGCCCTGCCGGCCAGCTCGGTGGCGTGGGTGCGGAGGCGGCGCCGCAGGACGTCGTAGTCCCCGGCGGTGGGGGTGGTCACGGTGTCCACTGGGTGCTCCTTGCGGTGTGGCTTGCGGCGGTGTCCTCAATCGCCGGACGGGCTTGAGGAGTCCGCCCCACCCAGCCCGCCCGGGGATTGCGGACGGACGGCGCTGGGTGGGGCGTGCGGGCAACGGACCCCTACGACACCGGCGTACCGTTCAGGCCCGCCGGAGCCGGGCCGGCCACCGGGACATCAGCGATCCCCAGCGACTTCGCGTGATCCAGCAGCGCGCGGACCTGGTCCGCACCGACCCCCGCCGACGGCGAAGCCATCATCCGCATCAGCAGCGCCGACACCGTCAGGTTCTGCACGTCACCCGTGGACACCGAGGACAGCACCCGCGTCAGGTCCTCCGTGAACGAGGACTCGCCGTTCAGCCACGGACCGGCCAGGGCCTGCGCCGTGTCCGAGTTCGCGACGAAGCCGTCCAGGCTCTTGCCCATCGAGATGGACGAGACCAGCCGGTCGAAGAAGACCGACTCGCCGCCGACGATGTCGATGTCGGCGTTCTCCAGACCCGTGGCCAGCACCGTCGCCTGCGACTCGGCGACCTGCCGCTGCACGTCCAGCCCGGCGAGCCGGATCTCCTTCTCGGCGGCCAGCCGCAGCCGGTACTCCTCGTGCCCGCGCGACGCGTCGTCCAGCGCCGCCATCGCGGCCGCCTTCTCCGTGAGGCCCGCGGCCTCCGCCTTCAGCTTCTCGCCGATCATCGCCGCGTCGGCCGTCGCCTGCGCCTGCGTACCCTCCGCGTCCGCGAGGGCCTTGAGGCGGGCACCCTCGACCTCCGCCTTGAGCCGCGCGGACGTGGCCTCGGCCTCGGCGAGCCCCGTCTTCTCGATCACCTCTGCCGCCGCGTCCCGCACCTGGACGTCCGCGAGGCCGGGCGCCGCCGACTCCGCCTGAATGCCCTCGGCCAGCCGCAGCTTCGCCTGGGCGTCGAGATCGGCGGTCTTCAGCCGGGCCTCGGCGAGGGTGAGCTGCTCGGCCGCGCGGTGGGTGGCCGCAGCCTCCGCCGCCTCGGCCGCCTTGATGTCCTTGACCAGCTGCTCCTGAGCCTCCGCCTCGGCGGCGATGATGACCGACTTGCGGGTGCGCTCGGACTCCTCGACGGACCGGAGCGTCTTGATGGACTCCTCCTGCTCGGCGACCGTACGGTCCACCGCGATGCGCTCGCGGATGACGTCGGCGACCTCGCGGCGCTCCGCCTCGACCTCCTTCGTCGCGGCGATGCGGTTCAGCTCGGTCTCGCGCTCGCGCCCGATGACCTCCAGCATCCGGTCCTTCTCGATGCGCTCGTTCTCCACGGCGATGACCCGCTCGCGGTTCTTCTGCGCGACGGCGATCTCCCGGGCCTGGTTCTCCCGCTGGATGCCCAGCTGCTCCTCGGTCTTGATGAACGCGGCCTGGGCGCCGAGGCGTTCCTCTTCCTGGACCCGGGCGGTCACGGCCTCCTCGCGGGCCCGCAGCGTCTCGACCTCGCGGCGCTGCTTGATCTCGGCCTCGGCCTGCCGGCGCTCCAGCTCCAGGATGGTCTCCCGGGCGTCGACGTCCTGCCGGGTGATCTCCTTCTGCTCCGTGCGCTGGAATTCGTTGGTGCGCACGTGCTCGATCGCGGTCAGCTCGGTGATCTTCCGGATGCCCTGCGCGTCCAGGATGTTGGCGCCGTCGAGCTGCGCCATCGGCGTCTGCTCAAGGAAGTCGATCGCCGCGTCGTCGAGGTGGTAGCCGTTCAGGTCGGTACCGATGACGCGGATGATCCGGTCCCGGAACTCCTCGCGCTTGGTGTACAGGTCGACGAAGTCCAGCTGCTTGCCGACGGTCTTGAGCGCCTCGGAGAACTTCGCGGCGAAGAACTCCTGGATGGCGACCTTGTCGCTGGCGCGCTCCGTGCCGATGGCCTGGGCGACCTTGATGACGTCCTCGACGGTCTTGTTGACCCGGACGAAGAACGTGATGTGGATGTCGGCGCGGATGTTGTCCTGGCAGATCAGGCCCTCGCGCCCGGTGCGGCGGATCTCGATGGTCTTCACCGAGATGTCCATGGACTCGGCCTTGTGCAGCACCGGCAGGACGACGGCGCCGGTGAAGGTCACGTCGACCTTCTTGGTCTTGGAGATGATGAGCGCCTTGCCCTGCTCCACCTTGCGGAAGAGCCGGGTGACGATCAGCAGCACGGCTACGGCGATGAGCAGGACCACGGCGATGAGCAGGCCGAGGCCCAAGGAGATGGCTTCCATGACAGTCCTTGGCGGCTGAGATGAGGGAAATGAGCGGTTTCACGTGAAACACGGCGCGGCGGCGCACAGCGTCCGGGCAGGCCGGACGGGCACACCGCGCCGGTGCGAGCGGTGATGCGGGCGGCGGAGCCTCAGGCCGTACGGCCGTGCGGCGGCAGCGTGGCGGGCGGCGGACCCGGGTCGAGCGCCTGGTCGTAGGACGAGACCCAGAAGAACTCGCCGGCCTCGTCGTACGCGTACAGCAGCCCCGAGCTTCCCGAGGTCAGCTCCGCGTCGACGGGCTCCAGTTGGCGCACCTGGACGATGGCGGTCGACCCGTCGGCCGCGGTCACCTCGGCCTGGCCGAAGTCCGTGCCGACGGAGCCGGTGCGGATCGTGCAGACCCGGCCCAGGAAGTCCTGGCGCGATGGCGGAGGCTGGTCGGGGAAGTAGCGCCGGAAGTGGTGGACGAGCAGTCGCACCGCGCCCCAGGCGAGCAGCAGCGCCCCGGCCAGCACCGCGCAGGCGAGCGTGGCGCGGACGGCCCCGGTGGTGCCCGATCGATGCACCAGGACCGAACCGGTCAGAGCGGTGAACCAGCCGACGGCGACCATCAGGGACACCGAGACGGTGACCGGTACGCCGCCGACGCCCGCGAGATCGGTGTCGAGGTCCGTGTCGAAGGAGTGGTGGTCGGCCGCGCCGACCAGCACCAGCAGCCAGAAGGCGATGACCACGACGAGCGCCGCGGCGAAGAGTACGGCCGGGAAGGACAGTGCCGCGTCCAGGAACTCCCGCATCGGTTTCCACCCCCTGCCGGTCCCGCCGGCCGTGCTGCCGGCGCCTTACGCGCGGGCCGGCGGCGACCCCGGTGCCGCGGCGCCGCCCAGGGCGGCGCCGCGGCATCCGGGTCTTCCCCCGATCCCCCGTGCACCCCCCGTAGGTCCCCCGTGGTCCCCGGTCGGTGCTGACAGGATCGTGTCATCAGGGGGCGCCCGATCGCATTGCCGGAACGCGGCAACGTTCGCCACTCCTGGATGCCGGGCACCGGCACCGGCCCCCGTGCGTTGGGCAGATGTCGGCATGGAACAGGAACGGAGGCGGACGCGTGGCGGAACCGTTGATTCCCGACAGCTTTCTGGAGGGTTACGCCCACATACTGGGCGAGGCGGCCGCCTCGGGCCGACGGCTGACCCGCGAGGAGCTGGACTCCCGCCGCGACCTGGGCCGGCGGGCGGCCGAGGCCGGACACCAGCTCCGCGCCCTGGTCCGCATGCACCTCGCCGAGACCCGCAACGCCTGGCCGTCCCCCGCCCCCGGCGCCACCCCCGCCTCCGTCGCCGCGTCCACCGACAGCGTCCTGGCCGCCGCGGAACAGGCGGTCGACGCGTTCGCCGACGGCTTCGAGCGCGCCCAGCGCCTCACCGTGCGCCGCGAGGAGGCGGCCAGACGGGAGTTCATCGACGACCTGCTCTACGGGCGCAGCGACCTGGGCCGCCTCGCCGAACGGGCCACCCGCTTCGGGCTGCGCCTCTCCCGCGCCCACGCCGTCGCGGTGGCCACGGGCCCGGAGGCGTACACCGAGACGGACCAGGTCCCGCGGCACGTGGAGTCGGCGCTGCTGGCCCGGTTCAGCGGGCGCAAGATCCTGCTCACGACGAAGGACGGCCGGATGGTGTGCATCGCGCCGGGCAACCAGCCCGACGTCCTGCGCCACTTCGCGAAACAGGCGCACGCGGCGACCGACGGCGGCCGGGTGGCGGTCGGCCGCGCCCACCGGGGCCCGGGCGGTGTCGTCCAGTCGTACGACGAGGCGCTGGACGCACTGGACCTGGCGGACCGGATGGACCTGGACGACCCCGTTCTGTACGCCGCCGACCTGCTGGTCTATCCGGTGCTGACCCGGGACCGGCAGGCCATGGCCGACCTCGTGCGCAGTGAGCTCGGCCCGCTCCAGAAGGCCAGGGGCGGCGCCGAACCGCTCCTGAAGACGCTCGCGGTGTACTTCGACGCGGGCTGTGTCGCCGCCGAGACCGCCCGCCGCCTCTCGTTGAGCGTCCGGGCCCTCACGTACCGGCTGGAACGCATTCACCAGCTGACCGGCTCCGACCCCTCCGACCCCATGCACCGCTACACGCTCCAGACCGCGGTGATCGGCGCCCGGCTGCTGGACTGGCCGGCCAAGGAGGTCTAGGGCCGGCCGGCGCTCCACATGCGGGGACGGCGGCCTCCGCCTAGCGTGATCGTCCGGGGGAGTCCGGCGGTGTGCGCAGCGAGGGAGAACCGCAGCATGGCCCGTGAAGCAGTCGCCCGCAGAGCCAACCCCCGCGAGGAGGGCCCGTCCCATCGCTGGTGGGTGCTCGGGGTGATCGGCCTGGCCCAGCTGATGGTGGTGCTCGACGCGACGATCGTGAACATCGCGCTGCCCTCCGCCCAGCAGGACCTCGGCTTCAGCGACGGCAACCGGCAGTGGATCGTGACGGCGTACGCCCTCGCCTTCGGCTCGCTGCTGCTGCTCGGCGGACGCATCGCCGACCTGGTGGGCCGCCGGGTGGTCTTCCTGACCGGCCTGGTCGGCTTCGCGGTCGCCTCCGCGATCGGCGGCGCGGCCCCGAGCTTCGAGATCCTGGTGCTGGCCCGTGCGCTGCAGGGCCTGTTCGGGGCACTGCTCGCCCCGGCGGCGCTGTCCCTGCTCACCACGACGTTCACCGTGCCGAAGGAACGGGCCAAGGCGTTCGGGATCTACGGCGCCATCGCCGGGGCGGGCGGCGCGGTGGGGCTGCTGCTCGGCGGGGTGCTGACGGAGTACCTGGACTGGCGCTGGTGCCTCTACGTCAACCTGCTCTTCGCGTTCGTGGCGTTCATCGGCGGCTGGCGGCTGCTCGCCCCCGGTGCGCCGGCCGACCGCCCGGGGCTGGACATCCCGGGGACCGTGCTGGTCTCGGCCGGTCTGTTCTGCATCGTGTACGGGTTCTCGGAGGCCGAGTCGCACGCCTGGAGCTCGCCGCTGACCTGGGGGTTCCTGGTGGCGGGCGCGCTGCTGGTGGCGGCGTTCGCGTGGTGGCAGACCCGGGCGGCGCATCCGCTGCTGCCGCTGCGGGTGGTGCTGGACCGGGACCGGGCTGCGTCGTTCCTCGCCATGTTCATCTCCGGTGGCGGGATGTTCGGCGTCTTCCTCTTCCTCACGTACTACCTGCAGAAGAGCCTCGGCTATTCGCCGGTCTCCACCGGTCTCGCGTTCATTCCGATGGTCGCCTGCATGATCGCCTCGTCGGTGACGACGACGAATGTGCTGCTGCTGCGATTCGGCGCCAAGCCGATCGTCCCGACCGGGATGGGCATCGCGGCCGCCGCGATGGTGTGGCTGACCGCCCTGGACCTGAACAGCAGCTACGCCGCCCATGTGCTGCCGCCGTTGCTCTGCCTGGGCATCGGCCTCGGCGCCGTCTTCGCCACGGCGATGAACCTGGCCACCGCGGGGGTCGGGCCGCGGGACGCCGGGGTGGCCTCGGCGACGGTGAACACCAGCCAGCAGGTGGGCGGCTCCATCGGTACGGCCCTGCTGAACACCCTCGCCACCAGCGCGGCCACGAACTACCTGGTGGGCCGCAGGCCGACGCCGCCCGCTGTGGCCCAGGCGCAACTGGAGAGCTACTCGACCGCGTACTGGTGGTCGGCGGGCTTCTTCGCCCTCGGCCTCCTCGTCACCCTGTTCCTGTACCGGCCCGGCGCCCCGCGCCCGCACCCCGTGGGGGAACCCGAGCCGGTACACGCCTGAGCGGCCTCAGCGCTTCGCGCCCTCCGTCAGCCGGACGAACGGAATCGACTCGCCCACCCTGCGGTAGTCCTCCGCGCCGCCGTCGACCGTGAACCCCATGTACGCGCAGAGCCGGCGGGCGACCCGGGGGTGGCGGGGTGCGTACCGCGCCATCAGCTCGCCGCCCTCCTCGGCGGTCAGCACCTGCGCGGTGACGGCGTGGTACCGGCGGCCGACCTGGACCGTGGCGTGCGGGGTCTGCCGCAGATTGCGGAACCAGTCGGCGCCGGGGCCGAAGCCCGACGCCACGGTCCAGCACGCCCTGCCCTCGTGGGTGCCCGCCTCCACGACCTCGACGGCGGTACGGCGCGACAGACCCGAGACGCGGCCGGTGTGCACGAGCAGCAGCAGCCGCCCCCCGAAGAGCGGTCCGAGCCCCATGCGGAACATGTGGACGGGCAGCCGGAAGGCGGCCCGCCGCCAGCTGGTCGGCGGGTCCGGGCGCCGGGGAGCGGGCGTAGCCGCGGGTTCATCCGTCACTGTGCAAACGTTGCACAATCCAAAGGTTGTCGCCAGTGCTCACCGCTGTCGTTCCGGTACCGGTTGGGCGGCGGTTCGGCATCGGATCGCGGCCGGTTCGAGTAAGTCCTTCCCGCGCGGTAAAAAGGGGCATGGCCGCGCACGGACAGGCATCCGATGACCCACCGACCGCCCCGGACCGGGACGACGTCGACGCGGTGACGCGCGCGGTGCTGACGGCGTCGAGACTGCTGGTCGCCGTGTCCGCCCGGTCCCTCGCGGCGGTCGAGGACCGGGTGACGCTGCCCCAGCTCCGGCTGCTCGTGGTGCTCTCCACGCACGGGGACGCCAAGCTCGTGACGCTGGCCGAGCGCCTCGGCGTGAACCCGTCGACCGCGATGCGGATGCTCGACCGGCTGATCGCGGCGGGCCTCGCCGAGCGTCAGGTCAACCAGGCCAACCGCCGCGAGACGGTGCTGCGGGTGACGCCCGAGGGCCACCGGCTGGTCGCGGAGGTCACCGCGGGCCGCCGCCGGGAGGTCGCCGCCATCGTCGAACGCCTCACGCCCGGGCAGCGCGCCGCGCTGATCGACGCGCTGCGGGCGTTCACGGACGCGGGCGGCGAGGCGGCGGCCCCGGCGGAGGGCGCGGACGCGTACCCGCTGGGCTGGACCCCGGACCTGCCGACGGGGGCCTGACCCCGCACGGCCGCTCGGACGGCCGCTCGGACGAGGCGGGCCCTGGCACCGCACGGCTACCCGGGCGAGGCGGGACCTGGCCCCACGCGCCTACTCGGACGAGGCGGAGACCTCTTCCCGGGCCGGGGGGACCGGTGCGGTGCCCGCGGGCGCGGCGGACGCCGCGTCCTTGCCGCGCCACTTCTGGACGCGTTCGACCACCGGCTGGGTCCAGCGCGCGGTGAGCGGGCCGACGATGACCAGGATCAGGACGTACGCGGTGGCGATGGGGCCGATGCGGGGCTCGGTCGCCACGGCCAGACCGGCGATCACGATGGAGAACTCGCCGCGCGCCACGAGCGTGCCGCCCGCCCGCCAGCGCCCGCGCGGTCCGATGCCGGCGCGCCGGGCCGCGTACCAGCCGGTCGCGATCTTCGTGAAGACGGTGACGACGGCGAGCAGCGCGGCCGGCAGCAGCACCGGCGGGATCTCGGCCGGGTTGGTGGAGAGCCCGAAGAACACGAAGAAGACGGCGGCGAACAGGTCCCGCAGCGGGGTCAGCAGCTTGCGGGCGCCCTCCGCGACCTCACCGGACAGGGCGATGCCGACGAGGAACGCGCCGACGGCGGCCGACACCTGGAGCTGCTGGGCGACCCCGGCGACCAGGACGGTCAGCCCGAGCACGACGAGCAGCAGCATCTCCGGGTTGTCCGAGGACACCGCGCGGCTGATGAGGCGGCCGTGCCGGAGCGCGAGGTAGAGCACCAGGCCGACCGTGCCGAGCGCGATCAGCAGGGCCACACTGCCGCCGGCGAGGCCGACGCCCGCGAGCATCGCGGTGAGCAGCGGCAGGTAGACGGCCATCGACAGGTCCTCGATGACCAGCACCCCGAGGATGACCGGGGTCTCCCGGTTGCCGAGGCGTCCGAGATCGGCGAGGACCTTGGCGATCACACCGGAGGAGGAGATCCAGGTGACACCGGCGAGCGCGACGGCTCCGACCGGGCCCCAGCCGAGCATCAGTGCGGCGACCGCGCCCGGGGTCGCGTTGAGCACGAAGTCCACGGCCCCGGACGGGTACTGCGTCTTCAGGCTGGTGACCAGCTCGGACGCGCTGTACTCCAGGCCGAGCAGGAGCAGCAGCAGGATGACGCCGATCTCGGCGCCGACGGCGGTGAACTCCTCGCTGGCGCCGAGCGGCAGCAGCCCGCCGTCACCGAAGGCGAGCCCGGCCAGCAGGTAGAGCGGGATCGGCGAGAGTCCTATCCGGCCGGCGAACCGCCCGATGATGCCGAGTCCCAGGATGACGGAGCCGAGCTCCATGAGCAGTGCGGTCGTGTCGTGCACGGTCAGCCCTCCGCGATGATCTCGGAGAGCGTGTCGACGCCCTCGCGTGTTCCGACGGCGATGAGCGTGTCGCCGATGGCCAGCCGGAAGTCCGGCCCGGGTGACGGATGCGCGCTGTGGGTGCGCAGCACCGCCACGATCGAGGCGCCGGTCCGGGTCCGCGCCTTGGTGTCGCCGAGCAGCCGGCCGCCGTACGGCGAGCGGGTGCCGAGCGGGATGTGCTCGGTGACCAGGTCGATGCCCTCGGTCCGTACGGCGTCGATCGGCGCCGCGTCGATGAGGTGCGCGAGCCCCGTCGCCTCCTGCGGTGTCAGGGGTACGGAGAGCCGGCACGAATCAGGGTCGTCCTGGTCGTAGAAGCCGATGAACCGCCGCCCGTCGTGGTGGACGACCACGGAGATGTGCTGCCCCGATTCGGTGGTGTAGTCGTACTGGACGCCGACTCCGGGCAGCGTGGTGCGGTGGGTTCCCATGGCTTCCTCCAGAGGGGCGCGGTCCGCGCGAGGCACTTGGTGATCTCTTTAGACCCGCATTACCTTATCCGGAGGTCCGAGCCGCCTCCGAGGGGCGAGTTCCGGCCACCCTCCGGAGCCCGGCACACGCGTGCCCGGCCGGTTGCGCAACCGGCCGGGCACGCGATTCGGGTCGTGCGGTGGATCAGTCGCCGATCTCGATCTTCCCGTTCTTCTCGGCCGCGGCCGCCGGGGCGACCGGCTCGGCCGGCTTCGGCACCGCGCCCTTGAGGTTCTGGAGCAGTGCGGCGAGGTCGACCCCGGTGGTGGAGCTGAGCAGCTCCATGCCCTGGGCGACGTTGTCCGTGACCGTACGGGACAACTGGCTGGCCCCGTCCGTGGAGATGACGGTCATCTTGTCGATCGCGCTCATCGGCTCGGCGGCCTTCGCGACGACCTGCGGCAGCACCTCGACGAGCATCTGGAGGACGGCCGCGTCGCCGTACTGCGCGAAGGCGTCGGCCTTCTTCCGCATGGCCTCGGCCTCGGCCGAACCGCGCGCCGCGATGGCCGCGGCCTCCGCCTCGCCCTCGATGCGCACCGCCTCGGCGAGCGCGGAGCGGTGCAGCTTCTCGCCCTGACCGGTCAGCCGGGCGCGCTCGGCGGCCGCCTCGGCCTCCTTGACCTGGGCGATGCGGCGGGCCTCCGCCTCCTGCTCCGCCTGGTAGCGGGCGGCGTCGGCGGGCTTGCGGACCTTGGTGTCGAGCTCGCGGTCGGTCAGCGCGGCCTGGCGCTCGGCGACCTTCTCCTGCTCGGTGAGGACCTCCTGCTGACGGGCGGCCTCGGCGAGCGGACCGGCGGCGTTGGCCTTGGCGGCGGCCGCCTCGGTCTCGGCCTTGATCTCCGCCTGCTTCAGGTAGAAGGTCCGCTCGGCGATCGCGATCTCCTCGGCGGCCTTGAGCCGGGCCTGCTCGGAGGCGCGGCGGGCGATGGCCTCCGCGATGTCGGCCTCCTGCTTGGCGCGGGCGGCCTCGGGGCGGCCGAGGTCCTCCAGGTAGGAGCCCTCGGTGGTGATGTCCTGGATCTGGAAGGCGTCCAGGATCAGGCCCTGGCCGGACAGGCTCGCCTCGGCCTCCTCGGCGACCTGGCCGGCGAACGCGGCGCGGTCGCGGATGATGTCCTCGACCGACATCCGGCCCACGATGGCGCGCAGCGCGCCGGAGAGCACCTCCTGGGTGAAGCCGACGATGCCGTCCTGCTGGCGCAGGAAGCGCTGGGCGGCGGCCCGGATGGCGTCCTCGCTGCCGCCGACCTTGACGATCGCGACGCCTTCGAGGTGCGCCTTGACGCCGCGCAGGGTGACGGCACCGCGCACGGCGACCGGGATGTGCCGGCTGGACAGGTCCAGGGTGAACTTCTGCTGGACGAACGGCACGACGAAGACGCCGCCGCCGACGACGACCTTCTGGCCGCTGTTGTCGATGCTGGTCCGCCCGGTCACCGGGTCGACGGACTTCTTGCCCCGGCGGCCGGTGATGATGAACGCCTGGCTGGGGCCGGCCACCTTGTAACGGGTGATGACGGCGAGGGCGAGCAGGAAGAGGAGTACGACGACTCCGACGATCGCGATCATTACGGGACTCATGCGGTTTCCCCCTCTGCCTCCGGACGGGGGCAGTTGTGAGACGAGCGGTGGTGGGGCCGGCGTACCGGGTCAGCGTTCGACGGGGCGGACCGAGACCGAGGTGCTGGAGAGGGCCGCCTCGACCCAGATCTCCGCACCCCGGGCGACCGGCACCGTGCTCCTGGCCGACAGCTTGACGAGCTGCCCGCCCAGTCGCAGCAGTACCTCGCCGTAGCCGTCGGCCGGAATGGCGGTGACCACGGATCCGGACGTGCCGACCAGGTCCTCGTTGCGCGGGGTCGCGTCGGTCTGGTCGCGCATCAGGGCCCTGCTGAACCTCCAGGTCAGCACGGCGGCGACCAGTCCGGCCGCGACCCCGGCCACGGTGGCCACGAGAGTGCCGGCACCGGTCGTGCCGAGCACGATGGCGCCGCCGAAGCCGAGCATCGAGAGGAAGCCCGCGATCACCGGAAGGGAGACGAGCCCGCCGAACAGGCCCTCCAGGAGACCCCCGAAGAGGCCCTCCAGAATCCCGTCGAAGACCAGGGACAGGGCGAGCAGGGCGACCCCCGCGATGCCGAGACCGAGGAACAAGGTCACGTGATCACCCCTCCCGGCCCCGTCGACCCGCGTGCTGCTTTTCCGTCGAACTGGCTGGATGGTCCCATACGCACCCCCGAAGCAACATTGCCGGAACCCGGCAATCTTTTACTTGTTGTTGATGCCGGAGAGACGGTCGGCCAGGGTGTCCAGGGACTGGAAGGTCGCCCCCAGCAGCGCCACGTGCTTCCACCGCAGCACCCCCTCGCCGTCGATCAGGAAGACCGCGCGCCGCACCCCGATCCCCGGCGCCGCGACGCCGAAGGCCCGGGCCGCCTCCCGGCCAGGGTCCGCCAGCAGCGGCATGCGCAGCCCCTGGGCGCGCGCGAACGACTCGTGGCTGTCCACGCCCTGGGGGCTGATCCCCCACACCTCGGCGTCCAGCTTCTCGAAGGTCTCCATGCCCGAGGAGTACGAGCACAACTGCTTGGTGCACACGGAGGTGTTGTCACCCGGGTAGAAGGCGAGGACCAGGGCCCGGCCGCGCGCGTCCGCGAGCGCGTAGTCGCGCCGCTCGAAGGAGTCCCCGGCGAGCACGCCGCCCGGGAGCGTGAAGTCCGGTACGGGTGAGCCGATCTGCGGTGACGATCCCATGGGCGTGCCCTTCGGTGTGCTGCGCCCGGACGGCGGTGGTGCCGCCCGTGTCGCGTACAGCATGCCTCCGTGACAGGGGACGGTCAGCCACCCGGGGACGGTTCCGGCTCGGTGAGGAACAGTCCGAGGAACAGGGCCAGTACGGGAATGGCGCACAGAATCGTGAACACGCCCTGCGGCCCGTACGCCTGCGCCGCCGCACCCAGCGCCGGGGCGATCAGGCCGCCGATGCTGACGGCCAGGCCGAGCGTGACCCCGGCCGCCGTGCCGGGGCGCCCCGGCAGGTAGTCCTGGCCGAGCTTCACCAGGACGGCGAACGGCACGTTCAGCGCGAGTCCCGCCAGGACCGCGAACACGAGCGGCGGCAGGGTGCCGGGGGTCACCCGCAGCGCGATCAGGGCGGGCACGGCGGCGACACCGCCGAGTTGCACCGTACGGACCATGCCGACGCGGTCCGCGATCCGGCCGCCGAGCAGCGTGCCGGCGACCCCGCCGATCAGGAAGCAGGCGAGCGCGACGCCCGCGACGCCCCGGCCGGAGTGCAGATGGCGGATCCAGAACAGCTCGATGAAGGTGATCGCGCCGAAGAACGCCACCGAGCGCACCACTTCGATCCCGGTCAGGAAGAGGAACGGCCGCCACCGGTCCCGCCCCGTGCGCCCGGCCCTGCGCGCGGGCGCGGCGGCCGGGCGGTGCCGGAGCAGGACGACCGCCATCAGGACGGCGGGCGGGATGAAGAGGGCCGTCGCGCCTACGCCCATCGCGACGAGCGCCGGGGTCGCGAGCACCGGGGCCAGGAAGAACCCGACGCTGCCGCCCGCCGCGAAGATGCTCATCGCGGACGCGCTGTCGCCGGCCGCCTGCCGGGCCGCCTTGCCCGCCGCCGGGTGGAACATCGCCACGCCGAGACCCGACAGCAGGATCAGCAGCCACACGGCGGCGTACGGCCGCACCAGGCCCGACAGCCCGAGCCCCACCCCGGCGACGGCGAGCCCGGCGGGCGCCAGCCGGGGCAGCCGGTAGCGGTCCACCGCGAGGCCGATGAAGGGCTGCGGCACCGAGCTGCCGAGCGCCGCCGCCAGGGTCAGCCCGGACGCGGCGACATAGCTGTAGCCCCGGTCGAGCACGAAGTACGGGACACAGGCGGGCACCAAGCCCTGGTAGAGGTCGTCGACGGCGTGCGCGGCGCCCCACATCCGCATCCGCCGCCAGGCGGAGACGGGGGCGGCGGCAACCCCGGCGGGAAGGGCGTCGGCGGGCGGGACATCGGCCCGGTGGGCCTTGTCGGTGGTCATGCGGGCTCCTTGCTGGGGTCCCTTCGAGGATTCCGGCCGACCAGGGCAGCGGGCTAGCGATAATCTGCCTGCTTATGTCGCCAACCGGCCGAACCCTGCACGGCCCCGCCCGGGTCCCGCTCGCGCACCAGGAACGCATCGAGAGCCACCACCACCTGGAGCACCAGCTCGTCTGCCCCTCGCGCGGGGTGCTGGAGGTCGCCACACCGCTCGGCGTATGGGCCGTGCCCCCGCACCGGGCGGTCTGGATCCCGGCCGGCGTCGTCCACGCCCACCTGGCGTACGGCCCGACCGAGCTGCGCGCCCTCAGCTTCGCCCCGGCCGACAACCCGCTGCGGCTCGACCGGCCGACCGTCCTCGCCGTCACCCCGCTGCTGCGGGAGGTCGTGGCCTGCCTGACCGACGACACGGAGCCGGCCGGCGACGCACGGCAGCGGCGAAACCTGGAGCGGGTCGCGCTCGACCAGCTGCGCCGGGTCGAACCGCTCGGCGTCTGCCTGCCCTCCCCGGCCGACCCCCGGCTGCGGGACATCGCCCGCATCCTCCAGGACGACCCGGCGGACGGCCGGACCCTCACCGAGCTGGGCGCGGCCGTCGGCGCGTCGCCCCGCACCCTGAGCCGGCTCTTCCGCGCGGAGACCGGTATGTCGTTCCCGCAGTGGCGCACCCAGCTGCGGCTGCACCACGCGCTCACCCTGCTGGCTTCCGGCGGCTCGGTCACCTCGGTGGCCGTGGCCTGCGGCTACAGCGGGCCGAGCGCGTTCATCCAGTCCTTCCGGCACGCCTTCGGCACCACCCCGGGGTCCTACGCGGGCGCGGTCCCGGCACGCTGAGCCGCGCGGTCGGAGCCGCTGCGGATGCGGGAGCGGGCGGGGCGTCCGAGGATGAAGGGCCGGGCAGTGTGGCGGCCCGCGCCCTGCCCCAGGAGGTTTGCCTTGCCGGTGCACGCCGACCATCCGCCGTCCATCGACGTCACGGCGCTCGCCGCCGTGCTCGACGGCACGACGGCGGGCGTGGCCGTGTTCGACACCGAGCTGCGCTACCTGTACGTGAACCCCTCGCTCGTACGCCACAACGGCATCCCGCCCGCCGCGCACATCGGCCGCCGCCCCAGCGAGGTCATGCCCGACATCGACGCCCGCGAGGACCTGATGCGCGCGGTCCTCGCCGACGGCCGGGCCCGCGAGGTCACCTCAAGCGGCCGGCTGCCCGCCGCCTCCGGGACCGCCCGCTGCTACTGGCACGGGGCGTACCACCGGCTGGAGATGGACGGCCGGGTCGTCGGCGTCGTCGGGATCGTGCTGGAGGTGGTGGCCTCCGACGAGGACCAGCGGCAGCTCGCCCAGGCCCAGCGCCACCTGTCCCTGCTCGACAGCGCCAACACCCGCATCGGCACCACCCTCGACATGGACACCACCTGCGCCGAGCTGGCCGACCTCGTCGTGCCCGGCCTCGCGGACGTCGCCGTCGTGGAGATCTTCCCGAGGGACGTCGCCCCACCGGTCCGCCCCTCCCCGCCCGGCGTCGTACGGCTGCGCCGCGCGGCGATGTCGGCGGTACGGGGGCTGAGCGGAGGCATCGCCCGGTTCGGCACGGCCGGTGACTACGTGGACCACCAGGAGGGCGCCGCCGTACCGCGCTGCCTGGCCGGCGACCAGCCCGTCGTGGAGAACCTCACCGACGACGAGCAGGTGGACCGCTCGGCCCCGACCCCGGAGCTGGCCGACGCGTACCGGGCGCTCGGCCTGCACTCGGTGGTCGTGGTGCCCGTCTCCGTGCGCGGCGCCCCGATAGGAGTGCTCGCGCTGTTCCGGGCGGGCGGTTCGCCGGTCTTCTCGGACGACGACGTGGTGGTGGCCCGGGAGCTCGCCGGGCGGGCCGCCGTCCACCTCGACCACGCCCGCCGCTTCACCCACGAGCACACCATCGCCCTGGAGCTCCAGCGCTCCCTGCTCTCCGAGCCCCGGCCGCCCCACCCGCACATCGAGGTCGCCACCCGCTATCTGCCGGCCGATCGCAGCGTCCTGGTGGGCGGCGACTGGTTCGACGTGATCCCGCTGCCCGACGGGCGGCATCTCAAGGCCATGGGCGACGTCATGGGCCACGGCGTCGAGGCGGCCGTCGCCATGAGCCACTACCGCTCGCTGCTGCGGCTGCTGGCCGACGAGGAGCTGCCCCCGCACCGCATCCTGGAGCAGCTGGACCGGATGGTGGAGCGCTCCGGGATCGACCGGGCGGCGACCTGTCTGCTGGCGGTGGTGGACGCGGACGGCGGGATGTGCGAAGTGGCGAGCGCGGGCCACCTGCCGCCGGTCTTCCTCGACCCGGGCGAGGCCGGCACCCGGATCTGCGACGTCCCGGCGGCCCCGCCGCTCGGCACCGGCTTCGGCGGCTACCGGTCCACGGTGATGGAGTGCGGCCCGGGCACGGTGCTGTTCATGTACACCGACGGGCTCGTGGAGCGGCGCGACGAGGACATCGACGCCTGCGTCGCCCGGCTCGGCGAGCTGACCCTGCCGGCCGGCGGCGACCTGGAGACCCTGCTGGACCAGGTGCTCGAACGCTTCGCGCCCGGCGCCGAGGACGACATCGCGGTCATGGCCTCGCGCACCCGGTGCGACGCGGACGACATCGCCTGAGGGCCCGCCCGGTCACCCCGCCCGCCCGGTCACCCCAGTTCGAGGCTGGTGATCCCGTACAGCCCGGCCAGGTCGACCTCCGGCGCCGGACCCGTGTACATGCGGGCCGTCTCGAACGACGGGGTGAGTCCGAGCCGTTGGACGAGCCGCACCGCCGCCGGATTGGCGTCGGGAACGTCCACCGCGACCGGCGCGGCCGGGTCGCTCGCGGCGAGCGCGCTCACCAGGGCCTCGGCGATCTCCGGCGTCTCCGCGTACAACGGGCCGATCCGCGAGGACGTACGGCAGGCGCGCAGCACCCCGAGCCCCCGCACCTCGCCCTCGTACAGCGCGACGAGAGCGGTGCGGCCCGGGGCGGTCGTCCACGCGGCCAGGAAGCCGTCGCGCTCGGCGGGGAAGAAGCGGCGGTCGTAGGCGGTGACCAGGCCGAACGGCAGCGTCCGCACGTCCACGAGCGTCACGCCGGCCGGCGGCGCCACGTCCAGCGGGGCCAGGCCCTCGTGGCGGATGTTCGTCCAGGCCGGACGGAAGCCGGACTTCCGGTAGTTGGGCTGCCGCTCCACCACCCCGTCGAGGCCGGTGAGCCGCCCCGCGAGCCGCTCCGTCCCGGCGGCCCACAGCCGGCTCCCGTACCCCTGCCCGCGCAGCTCGGGGCGGGTCAGGTAGAAGCCCAGGAAGCCGAAGCCGGGGCCGTAGCGGACCACGGAGACGCAGGAGACGGGCGTACCGTCGAGCCGGCCGGTGAGGAAGCCGCACGGGTCGGCGGCGAAGAACGCCTGACCGTCCGTCAGGCCCGGGTTCCAGCCCTCGGCATGGGCCCAGTCCGCCATCATCCGGAGGTCGTCCGCGCTCGCTGTGGTGATCTCGAAGTTCGGCACCCGTACACCATGGACCGCGCGCCGGGCGCGTTCAACGACGCCCGGCCCCGCTCACCCGAACAGGAACGCGCCCGCCGTCGCCGCCCCCAGCGCCGTCCCGGCCGTCACCTGGCCCACCGTGTGGTAGCCGAGCGCCACCCGCGACCAGGCCACGGCGGCCGTCATCGCGTACCCGAACAGCCACCACGGCGAGTGCACGGCGGCGAGCAGGGCGATCACGGCCGAGGCCACGGAGGCGTCCACGGAGATCTTCCACACCGTGTTGACGGCCAGCAGCACGACCGTCATCGCCCACAGCGCGAGCATCGCGGTCAGGATGCCGGCCGGCGCCCCGCCCAGCAGCATGACCGCCGAACCGGCGCCGATGGAACCGAGGATGACGAAGAAGATCGGCGCCCGCTTGGTGCGGTCCACGACGTGGCGGTCGCCCCAGGTGCCGCGCCCGCGTTCCCACTCGATGTACCCGGCGGGCACGATCCCCGCGCACAGCGCGCCGAGCAGCCCCCAGAGCAGCCCGGTCCACTCCCCGGCCGCGGCGAGGCCGATCGCGAGCATGCCGACGAGCAGCACGTTGCGCGGCTGGAGGACGTCGGTCACCGTCCGCGCGAGGGCGTGGTCGGGTGCCGCTGTCGTGTCGGTGGTGCTCATGCCGGCTGCTCCTTGCCCGCTGGGGAAGAGGTTTCCAGAATCCGGCGCGCCCGCTCCGGGGTGACCGTGCGGTACGCCGTCGCGACCCGGACCAGCCAGGCGACCTCGCCGTCCTGGTCGGTGGCGTGCTGGGTGGAGACGGCCGCCGCCTCGCCCGCGGGCGCCCCGTCCGCGCGGGCGGCCAGCGCGGCCCTGATCCAGTACGCGTCGGCGAGCGGCGACCCGGAACCGGCCCCGGCGGCCGCCTCGGCGGCGGGCAGCAGGGCGTCCGGCACGTAGTGGCGCAGCTTCTCGACCGCGTCCGCGATGTCCGCCGCCCACCGGTCGACGCGCAGGTCGGCCGGGGTGTCGAAGCGCGTCAGCTCCCGCAGCAGCGGGCGCGGGGGCTCGAACGGCTGCTCCGGGAAGGCCGTCATCAGCTCGTACCAGAGGCCGTGCAGCCGCACCTGCGCCCGCCAGAGCTTGGCGCGGCGGCGGACGTTGCTCAGGGCCGGGATGGAGGCGCCGACCGCGAAGAAGAGGAAGAGGACGACCTGGGCGGCCTCGGTGACCTCGTCGAAGCCCAGCGCGAAGGACTCGCTCGGCCGGTCCACCACGCTGACCCAGAGGAACAGAGTGCGGCTGACGGTGTAGCCGACGCCGATGAACATCGCGAACGTCATCATCCCGAGCCCGACGCGCAGATGACGCATCCGCGCGCTCCTGGTGGCCAGCGCCCACTGGTACGCGCAGACGGCGGAGGCCGCGCCGAGGTAGAGGTAGAACACGCTCATGTACAGCGTGGCGCCCCACTGCCCGGCGTGGTCCGCGACGAAGCGGTCCGAAGGCGTGGAGCGGTCGACGACGGTGAAGAACAGCACCGTCAGCAGCACCAGTGTGGCGACCGACGCCTTGGCGGCCACCTGCTGGATCAGCCGGGCGAACCGCACGTGCCGGGGGACCGTTCCCTCGTCGGCGTACTGGCCGTAGATCGCCACGATGTAGCTGAGAATGGCCAGAATCGCGATGGTGGCCGTGTAGTGCTTGATGAGGACCGAGAGGTCGGTGACCGGGCTGTCGTTGAGCCCGACGCGCACGAACCGGGTCTTGGTCCACAGCGCCAGCGCGAATCCCGCGTAACACCCCCACAGCGCCCGGCGGCGCCGGTCCTCCTCGTCACCCCACAGGGCGGCCGGCATGCGCCACAGGGCGACGGCTGTCATCAGGCCGGCTATGAGATAGCCGGCGAGGTCGAGCGGGGTCACGGCAGACGTCCTCGGGTGTGGGGGAGCGGGATCGTGCGGTACGGATCCTACGTACGCCGGAACAGGCCCCCGCGGCGGTGCGCGACCGGGCGCGAGAGCGAGTTGGCGAGCCGCCCCACCATGTCATCGCTCGTGACGTCCCGGGCCATCCGGGGGATGAGCGAGGCACCGAATTCGGCCATGCGTTCGTCGTGGGTGTCGTACTGCGCGCGCGCCTGCACGGCGTCCGGGACCAGCACCGCGTCCGGGCCGACCATCCGGGAGATGAGCGAGGTGTCGAAGACGGGCAGCAGCCGCTGCAGCTGCTCCGCGTCCAGCGAGGTGCCGTGGTCGAACCACTCGTGGCACAGCTCGTGCAGGATGACGTGCTGCGTCTGGTACTCGGTGGGGCGCCGGCGGTAGAGCACGAAGCTGGTGTCGCCGGTCTTCAGCCGCAGCCCGCAGGCCGCGTTGGCGCGCGCCAGCCGGTCGGGCATCTCGTGCAGCACGATGGTCCGGCCCCGCGCCGCCTCCATGTTGGCCACCAGGCCGGGTATGGAGAACGGCGAGGGCAGCGGCAGCTCCGCGAGCCCCTCCTCGCACTCCCTGCGCAGCTTCCGCATGGACATCGCTCAGCCCCGCTGTCCGTTGCCGGCCGGGGGCCTGCGGTCCTCGGCGTCCTTGAGCAGGGAGAGCGCGAACTGCAGCAGCTCCGGCGGCAGTCCGTCCTCGCCGAGCCCGCGCCCGGCGAGCCCGCTGATCTCGCCGGTCCGCCGCTTGGCCAGGAACTGGAGCCCGGCCACGACGTCGTCGACGACTTCGGACTCCTCCTTGAAGAACCGCCAGTCCACGCCGAAGCCGAGCCCCAGCGCCTTGAGGATCTCCTCGGACGGCTGGGTCACCTTGCCGGCCAGGATGTTGGAGAAGTAGCTGTGGGAGAGCGATCCGCCGCGCTCCCTGACCAGGTCGGCGAAGAACCGGCCCGAGATCTTCCGGCCGGGAAAGGTCTCCTCGACCATGTACTCGACCTTCTGGCGCAGCGTCCGCAGCTCCGGCGCGCGCTCTTCGCCGTTGTCCATCCGGCCCCCACGTTCACGTCCGCCGCAGGCCCCTGTCCGGTCCCGGGCGGCGCTCGATTCGGTCAACGGGCTCGTACTGTAACGAACCCCCGACCGGTCTCCCGGGGGCGGGAGACCGGAGACGACGTGAACCGGAGCATTCTCATCCGGTGTCCGGAGCGGGCTTGCGCAAACACTCTACGTCACTGTTAACTCGAAAAAACATGGGCAGGGGGCCACGAGGGGAGTCCCTTGCCCGTGAAGACGCCGCCGCGCGCCGCCACGGGCGCGCACAAAGGGGTGTAGCCCTTCACGACGGGGGATGCGTGAAGGGCTACCCGTGCATTATGGCCCCTGCCCCCGGCAGTCATCAACTGACCGGCCGGTCAGTGTCCTTGGCCCGAGCCGCCGCAGGTTGCCGGGTCCCGGCAGCCGCCCGCCCCCCTCCGGCCGCGCGCCGATTCCTTCCCTCGCCGGTGCAGGAAATCTGTCGCGGCTATGCTGGAGGCGATGGCTCGCACAATGAGAGATTCTCTGCACGGTGACGACGTCGGTGAGACGCGGCAGGAGACCCTGCCCCCCGAGACGCCCCGGCACGCCGCCGACCGTCTGGACGACGACGACTACCCCGCCTACACCATGGGCCGTGCCGCCGAGATGATCGGCGCCACCCCGCAGTTCCTCCGCGCGATCGGGGAGGCCAGGCTGATCACCCCGCTGCGGTCGGAGGGCGGCCACCGCCGCTACTCCCGCTACCAGCTCCGCATCGCGGCCCGGGCCAGGGAGCTGGTCGACGGGGGCACGCCGATCGAGGCCGCGTGCCGCATCGTGATCCTGGAGGACCAGCTGGAGGAGGCGCTCCGGCTGAACGAGGAGCTGCGCAGGCCCGGCCGGGGCGGCGCAGCGGACTGAGGGTCCGCGGGAAACGCTCGCGCGCGGCTCAACGAATATCTACAGGCGTCGGCACAGTTTTTATTGCCATACGCGGTAAAGATTTATGCCTCGCCGGGCGGAGTGAAATTACTCGACGCACCCGGCCGCTTCCATTGTGCTACGGTGGTTTCAGTTGCAGTTGTGGTTCCCGAATTCCGAGCGCTTTCGACGGCCTAATGGCCGGTGAGTGTGCTGAATGTTCATCCGGCTTCATATCCGGACGGGGTAATCATCGCGGCGATGCGGGGCTCGCGCAGTGCGGGTTCCGGGGATCTGCCCCAGAAGGAGAAAAAAATGGCTACTGGCACCGTGAAGTGGTTCAACTCGGAAAAGGGTTTCGGCTTCATCGAGCAGGACGGCGGCGGCGCCGACGTCTTCGCCCACTACTCGAACATCGCGTCCTCCGGCTTCCGTGAGCTGCAGGAGGGCCAGAAGGTGAACTTCGACGTCACGCAGGGCCAGAAGGGCCCGCAGGCGGAGAACATCACCCCCGCGTGAACCTGATCACGTCGGCGCCGGTGCGCTGACCGTGTATCCCGGCTGGGGCCCGCACCTTGGGTGCGGGCCCCAGCCTGTTGTGTTTTCCGGTACTGCGCAGCCCCTGGCCGTGGCGGTACCATCGCTGTGAGCGCCCCCGAGGGCGCTTCGTCGTGCTCCACCGTCTCCCCCGGGGGACGGATGATCCGCCTCCCCGGACGCAAGGGTCCGGTGGAGCCCGCGACGTGACCCGCAGGCCCGTTTCACGGGCCGGCCCGTCACGTCCTTCGCGAAGCACCGGACCCGGCTCAGGCCCGGCCCGTATCGGCCCGAAACCGGCCGTCGGCTTCGTTCACGTATGCCAACGGCCCGTTCTTGCGCTTTCCGCGCCGCTCACCGGCGCGGAAACGAGTCGATACGCGCCCCGCCCAGCCGAGGAAAGGCCCCGCTTGAACCGCGAACGCACACCCCGTTCCAACGATCGCTATTCCCGCACCCGTGGCGGAGGGCCGGATTCCGGCTCCCGTTCCGGCGGCGGATTCCGTACCCGGGGCGCGGGCCGCTCCGGACAGGGCCGTTTCGGCGCCCCCGACCGCCGCTCCGGCGGGTACGGCCGCAGGCCCGTCGCCCGGCAGGGCGAGTTCGAGCTGCCGAAGACCGTCACCCCGCCGCTGCCGGCCGTCGAGGCCTTCGCCGACCTGGACCTGCCCGACGCCGTGCTGGCGGCGCTGACCGCCCAGGGCGTCACCGAGCCGTTCCCGATCCAGGCGGCCACCCTGCCGAACTCGCTGGCCGGCCGCGACGTGCTGGGCCGGGGCCGTACCGGCTCCGGCAAGACGCTCGCCTTCGGCCTGGCCGTGCTGGCCCGCATGGAGCGCCGCCGCGCCGAGGCCCGCCACCCGCTGGCCCTGATCCTCGTCCCGACCCGCGAGCTGGCCCAGCAGGTGACCGCCGCGCTGACCCCGTACGCCAAGCCGCTGCGGCTGCGCATGGCCACCGTCGTCGGCGGGATGTCCATCGGCCGCCAGGCTGCCTCGCTGCGCGGCGGCACCGAGATCGTCGTCGCGACGCCCGGCCGCCTCAAGGACCTCATCGAGCGCGGCGACTGCATCCTGGACCGGGTCGAGATCACGGTGCTCGACGAGGCCGACCAGATGGCCGACATGGGCTTCATGCCCCAGGTCACCGAGCTGCTGAACCAGGTGCGCACGGACGGCCAGCGCATGCTGTTCTCGGCGACCCTGGACCGCAACGTCGACCTGCTCGTCCGCCGCTACCTGAACGACCCGGTCGTCCACTCGGTGGACCCGGCCGCCGGCGCGGTGACCACGATGGAGCACCACGTGCTCTACGTGCGCGGCGCCGACAAGTACGCCACCACGACGGAGATCGCGGCGCGCGACGGCCGGGTGATCATGTTCCTGGACACCAAGCACGCGGTGGACCAGCTCACCGACCACCTGCTCAGCAGCGGGGTACGGGCGGCCGCGCTGCACGGCGGCAAGTCCCAGCCGCAGCGCAACCGCACCCTGGAGCGCTTCAAGACCGGGCACGTCACGGTCCTGGTGGCGACCAACGTCGCGGCGCGCGGCATCCACGTCGACAACCTCGACCTCGTCGTCAACGTGGACCCGCCGAGCGACCACAAGGACTACCTGCACCGCGGCGGGCGGACCGCCCGGGCCGGCGAGTCCGGCAGCGTCGTCACGCTGGTGCTGCCCAACCAGCGCCGCGAGATGACCCGGCTGATGGCCGACGCGGGCATCACCCCGAAGGTCGCCGAGGTCCGCTCCGGCGAGGCCGAGCTGAGCCGCATCACCGGTGCGCAGGCGCCCTCCGGCGTGCCCGTCACCATCACCGCTCCGCCCTCCGAGCGGTCCGCGGGCGGCTCGCGCGGCCGCCGGCGCCCGGCGCAGGGCCGCCGCGGCCCGGCCCCGGCGGCCGGGAGCGGTGCACCGCGCCGTTCGTCCGGCAAGCACACCGGCTGACGCCCCGGTGCGGAGCCCGGCCACCCCGAGGGGTGGCCGGGCTCCGGCGTGCGCGGGGGAGTCAGGACCAGAGCGCCCCGGCGAGCTCGACGCCCGCGAAGGCGGCGCCCAGGCCCACGACCACGCTCGCCACGACGTTGGCCGCCGCGTAGAACCCGGCCCCGTCCTCGGCCAGCCGCAGCGTCTCGTAGCTGAACGTGGAGTACGTGCTCAGCGCCCCGCACAGACCGGTCCCGAGCAGCAGCTGGAGGTGCGAGGAGGCGGCCCCGGCCGCCGCCGCGCCGGTCAGCGTGCCCAGGATCAGGCAGCCGGCCATGTTCACGGTGAACGTCCCCCACGGGAAGACGGAGTCGTGGCGGGACTGCACGGCCCGGTCGGTCAGATAACGCAGCGGGGCGCCGACCGCCGCGCCGGCGATCACGAGAAGCCAGTTCACTCCTGCTCCCCCTGTATGCCCGGCCCCTGGCTCCGTACGATCTCGCAGATGTCCAGGGTCACCGGGCAGCCGTCGGTCAGCTCCGCGATCCGCGGCAGGAACGCCCGTACCGCCTCCTCCGCGTCCACGACGATCACGGCCACCGGCAGGTCCTCGCTCAGCGAGAGCAGCCGCTGGGTGTGGATCGTCGACGAGGCGCCGAAGCCCTCGATGCCCCGGAAGACGCTGGCGCCGGACAGTCCGGCGGCGTGCGCCCGGTGCACGATCTCCGTGTAGACGGGCTTGTGGTGCCAGCTGTCGGACTCGCCGACCAGCACGGTCAGCCGCAGTCCGGGTTCGGTCACGGGTGTCGTCATGCCTGCCTCCACGCCAGTGCGCGGCGCGTCAGCCACACCGCGCTCCACACCGCCGCGAGGGCCGCGAGCAGTGTCACTCCGAGGTAGACCAGTCCGGTGCCGGCCCGGTCCTTCGAGACGAGCCGTTCGATGTCCACCGCGTAGGTGGAGAAGGTGGTGAACCCGCCGAGCACGCCGGTGCCGAAGAACGGCCGGACCAGCCGGTGCGCCGCCCAGACCTCGCTGGTGATCACCATGAAGACGCCGATGACCGCGCAGCCGACGACGTTGACCACGAGGGTCGTCCAGGGGAAGCCGCCGGTCGCGGTGGGCCACAGCAGCCCGGCGCCGTAGCGGGCGGAGGCCCCGACGGCACCGCCGAGGGCGACCACGCCGACGACAGCCGTCTGCGGATTCCGCGTCCATGAGCCGGGCATACGTCTCCTACCTGCCGGGGCGCCCACCGGTCGCGGGCGCGCTTCTGCGCAAGTAGGGACCGTTGGCGGGCGCGCACGCGCCCGCGGTTCGGGTACGGCGGGCCCCACCGCCGCGCAGCGGCCGGAACCGACCCTCTGCTGCTCCCAGGATATCGCCGGAGCGGCCCGGCCCGGCCCGGCGCCGGCCCGGACCCGGCCCGGCCCGGCGCCGGCCCGGACCCGGCCCGGGAATATTCCTCGTCCGCTGCGTTTTCACCCGTTCGGCCACCTCATCTGCGAGCCGGGCGGTATGGCCGCAGGGTGGAGGCATGTGGCCCCATCGAATATGGCTGGGTGCCGCGGTCCTCCCGCTGGCTCTGCTGGTCCCGCGGGACGCCCCGGTGCCGCACATCCTGGCCGAGCCGCCCGCCGCGCCCGCGCGTGACAGGGCCGGGGCGGCGCCGCAGCCCGTGATCGTCACCAGGGCGGGCTGGCACGCGGACGAGGCCATCGTCCGGGAGCACGCCGTCTACACGGGTGCAGTACGCGCGGTCTTCGTCCACCACACGGGGGAGACGAACGACTACGACTGCGCCGAGGCGCCGGAGCTGATCCGGCGTGTCGAGGAGGCCCACATCAGGGACCGGGGCTGGGACGACATCGGCTACAACTTCCTCGTCGACCGCTGCGGCACGATCTACGAGGGCCGGGCCGGCGGCGTCGCGCGCTCGGTGCGCGGGGCGCACACCACGGGCTTCAACGCCGACAGCGTGGGCATCGCGGTGCTCGGCGACTACTACGACGGCGAGAAGGTCCCGGCCCCCGTCGTCCGGGCGCTGGCGTCGATCGCGGCCTGGAAGCTGCTGCCGGGCGTGGACCCGCGCGGCAAGGTGCGGCTGCGGTCGACGAACGACGCGAGCCGGTATCCCAAGGGCGAGGTGGCCGTGCTGAACGTCATCTCCGGCCACCGCGATACGTATCGGACGAGCTGCCCCGGCCAGGCGCTGTACGACGAGCTGCCCGAGATCCGGACCATGGCGGCGGCCATGCGCGCGGCGGCCGAACGGGACGGCGACGCGGACACCGGGGATGCGGACACGGAGGATGCGAGTACGTACTAGTGCATAAATCTCTTGACGCTAGTACGTACGCGGGTAAGGTGTCTCCATGCCCGCCACGAGCCCGCTCCCCGTGACCCTGACCGGCCGCCACGTCCGCGTCGAACCCCTCGCTCCCGCCCACCTGGACGACCTCTTCGCCGCCGGCGGCAACGACGACGACGTCTGGCGCTGGCTCGGCACCCCGACGCCCCGCACCCCCCAGGAGCTGGAGTCCGAGCTCGACGCGCTGCTCGCGGACGCGTCCTACGTCCCGTTCGCCGTCGTCCACCTGGAGACCGGGCGGGCGGTCGGCTGGACGACGTACATGGACATCGACGTGAAGAACGAGCGCCTGGAGATCGGCTCCACCTGGTACGGCCGCGCCCACTGGCGCACCGCCGTCAACACGGAGACCAAGCTCCTCCTGCTCACCCACGCCTTCGAGGACCTGGGTATGGGCCGCGTCCAGCTGAAGACCGACCACCTCAACGAGCGCTCACAGCGCGCCATTTCTCGTCTCGGCGCCCGCCACGAAGGCGTCCTGCGCCGCCACCGCCGCCGCCCGGACGGCAGTTGGCGCGACACGGTGTACTTCTCGCTGCTGGCCGAGGAGTGGCCGGAAGCGAAGGGGTTTTTGGCGGCCCGGCTCTGACGTCACGTCAGCAGCGTTTTTGCCGCCCAGCTCTGACGTTGCGGCCGGCGCGTGTCCACCGGCCGGTGGACCCCCGGTTCCACCGGTCGAGGCTGCCGGGCGCACCGCCCCGCGCAACAGCATGGAGGGCATGAGACTTCGACCCGTTCACATGGCCCGGTGGAGCGCCCGGCACCCGTGGCGCGCGATCACCGGATGGTTCCTCTTCGTCCTGCTCTGCCTCGGCGCCGGCATCGCGGCGGGCTCCAACGAGGCCACCACAAAGGACTTCTGGGTCGGCGAGGCCGGTCACGCCGAGTCGATGGCCACCGACGCCGGCCTCCAGCGCCGCCCCACCGAGCACATCCTCATCCGGTCCGCGTCCGGCCCCCTGGACACCGCCCGGGCGACTGAGGCGGCCCGCGAACTCACCGTCCGGATGCGCGCCCTGGACGAGGTACGCGATGTTGGGGCGCCGATCCCCTCGAAGGACGGCACCGCCCTGCGGGTGAGCGTCGTCATGGAGGGCGCCGAACTGGACGGCAGGAAGAACGTCGTCCCGCTCCTCGCCGCGACCGCCGAGGTGGCCGCAGCCCACCCGGACCTGGCCGTGGAGGAGACCGGATCACCGGCCATCAGCAAGGGCGTCAACGACCAGCGCGGCGACGACCTCGCGCTCTCCGAACGGCTCTCCCTGCCGGTCACGCTCGTCATCCTGCTCGCGGTCTTCGGCTCGGTGGTCATGGCCGGGGTGCCGCTGCTGCTCGCGCTCTCCTCCATCGCCGCGACCATGGGCCTGTCCATGCTGGCCTCGCACCTGCTGCCCGACCCGGGCGTCGGCACCAACATGATCCTGCTCATGGGTCTCGCCGTCGGCGTCGACTACACCCTCTTCCACCTCAAGCGCGAACGCGAGGAGCGGGCCCGCGCGGGCGGCCGGCTCGGCCCCGAGGCGCTGGTCGAGCTGGCCGCGGCGACGGCCGGCCGGGCCGTGGTGATCTCCGGCCTAGCCGTGATCGTCTGCACCGCGACCCTCTACCTCGCCACGGACGTCATCTTCTCCTCGCTGGCCACAGGCACGATCCTCGTCGTCGCCGTGGCCGTGCTCAGCTCGCTGACCGTGCTGCCCGCCCTGCTGGTCAAGCTCGGCCACCGGGCGGAACGCCGCGCCGCACGGAAAGCCGCCCGGCGGGCCCGGCGCGGGGCACCGGCCACCGCCAAGCCCCCGAAGCCCGAGAACGGCCGGGTGTTCACCGCGCTCATGCGCCCCGCGCAGCGGCACCCCGTGGCCACCCTGTGCGCCTCGGTCCTGGTCATGCTCGCCGTCGCCGCGCCCGCGCTGGGCCTCAGGCTCGTCGACCCGGGCAAGGACACCTTCTCCCGCTCCATCCCCGCCATGCGGGTGTACGACCGGCTGACCGCCGCCTACCCCGAACTCCTCGTGAAGCACGAGGTGGTGACCCGTACGAGCCCCGGCAGGGCGCCCGAGGTCAGGGCGGCGCTGACCGAACTCGGCCGGCGCGCCCAGGCCGACCCGCTCTTCGCCCGGACCGCGGAGCCCCTCGTCCGTACGTCCGCCGACGGACGCGTCACCGTCCTCGAACTGGCCGTGCCGCACCCCGCCCCCTCCGACGAGGCCATCGCCTCGCTGGACCACCTCCGCGACCGCTACATCCCGGCCACCGTCGGCATGTTGAGCGGCGTCGACACGGCGGTCAGCGGTGACGTCGCACGCGGGCAGGACTACGTGCACCACGAACGCGGCAAGCTGCCGCTGGTGATCGGCTTCCTGCTGCTGCTCACCTTCGTCACGACCGCGGTCGCCTTCCGCTCGGCGGTCATCGGCCTGATCGGCGTCGTCCTCAACCTGCTCTCCGCGGCGGCCGCGCTCGGCGCGCTCGTCCTGGTCTTCCAGGGCACCTGGGCCGAAGGGCTCCTCGACTTCGACTCCCTCGGCGCCATCGCGTCCCGCGTGCCGCTCTTCCTGTTCGTGCTCCTCTTCGGCCTCTCGATGGACTACCAGGTCTTCGTCGTCAGCCGGATCAAGGAGGCCATGGACCACGGCATGACCGCCCGAGGAGCCGTCCTCGAGGGCATCGCCCGCTCGGCGAAGGTCGTCACGAGCGCCGCCCTCGTCATGGTCACGATCTTCGCGGCCTTCGTCTTCCTGCACCTCACGGAGATGAAGCAGATGGGCTTCTGCCTCGCCGTCGCGGTCCTGCTGGACGCCGTGGTGATCCGGATGATGATCCTGCCGTCCCTCCTGCTGCTCCTCGGCGAACGCGCCTGGCCCCGGAAGCGCCCGGCCCCGGCCGCTGTCGAACCCCTCCCCGTAGGCTGACGGACATGCTTCAACGGCCCCGGCGCGGCGACCCCTTCTGGATCTGGGCGCTCCACGGGTGGGAGGCCCTGTCCTGGGGCCTCGTCGCCCTGGTCACCCTGGTCACGATGGCAGGCGGGTCGCCCGGGGACCGGAAGCTCGGCATCCTCGCGGTGACGGTCCTGCTCGCTGCCTGTTACGCGGGGGTGCGGTTGCGCCCCGCGAGCCGGGTGCCCGGTCCGTACGGCTATCTGTCGGTGCTCGCCGCGGGGCTCGGGCTCCTCGCCTACCTGGGCGACGGGTTCGGCGCCCTCTACGCCGTGATGCTCGCGCAGTTCATCGTCTTCGTGGACAGCCCCCGGGGTGCCGTCCTCTTCACGGGGCTCGGGGCGCTGGGGATCACGGTCGGGGGCAGCCTGAGGGAGGGCGGGCAGCCGGAGGTCTTCCTCCACAACACCGTCTCCTCGCTGGGCGTCTGGGCGGTCGCCGTCCTGATGGCCGTACTGACGCCCAGGGCTCTGGCGCAGCGCGACGAACGCGCCGCCCTGCGCGCCGAGTTGGCGAGCACCCAGCTCGAACTGGCCGAGACCCAGAAGCGCCAGGGCGCGGCCGAGGAGCGCGAACGCCTCGCCCGCGAGATCCACGACACCCTCGCCCAGGGCTTCGCCTCGATCATCGTGCTCGCCGAGGCGGCCAGGTCCCAGCTCGCCGCGGACCCGGCCCGCAGCGCCCAGCAGCTCCAGTCCATCGAGCAGACGGCCCGGGAGAACCTGGCCGAGGCCCGGGTCCTGGTCGGGGCCGCCCCCAGCAGCGGGGTGGCCGCAGGCTCGGTCGCCGCGACACTCCGGCGCACCCTGGACCGGTTCACCGAGGACACCGGCCTGACGGTCACCGCCGAGCTCGCCGACATCGACTGCGACCAGCCGACCCGGGTCGCCCTGCTCCGCTGCACCCAGGAGTCGCTGGCCAACATACGCAAGCACGCCGCCGCCACCACCGTGGGCGTCGTCCTCACCGCACACCCCGGCGGCGCAGAACTGGAGATCACCGACGACGGACGCGGCTTCGTCGTCGAGGAGTCCCGGGGCTTCGGCCTGGACGGCATGCGCAAGCGCCTCGCGGAGTTCGGCGGCGGGCTCACCGTCACCAGCTCGCTCGGGGACGGCACCCGCGTCCTCGCCACCATCCCTCTGAACGACAGACCCGAGGTGCCATGACGACCACCCCCGCGCCTCTGCGCGTCATCCTGGCCGACGACCACACCGTGATGCGCGCCGGCCTGGTCGCCCTGCTCGGCTCCGAGGAGAGCCTCGACATCGTCGGCGAGGCGAGCAACGGCCGCGAGGCCGTCGACCTCGTCGAACGCCTCCGCCCGGACGTGGCCCTGCTCGACCTGCGCATGCCTGTCCTGGACGGCGTCGGCGCCACCACGGAGATCGTCGCGGGCGCCGCCCCGACCCGGGTGCTGATCCTCACCACGTACGACACCGACGCGGACATCGAACGCGGCGTGGAGGCGGGCGCCACCGGCTACCTGCTCAAGGACGCCACCCGCGAGCAGCTGGTGGAGGCCATCCACGCGGCATCGCGGGGCGAGACGGTCCTCGCCCCGCGCGTCGCGCAGCGCCTGGTGGCGAAGATGCGGCGGTCCGCCCCGGTCACCCTGACCGCCCGCGAGTCGGACGTCCTGGAGGCGGTCGCGGACGGCCTCTCGAACGCGGAGATCGGCCGCAGGCTGTTCATCGGCGAGGCCACGGTCAAGACCCACCTCCTGCGCATCTTCGCCAAGCTGGACGTCAACGACCGCACGCGCGCGGTAGTGGTGGCGCTGGACACGGGCCTGCTGAAACGCCGTTGAGGGCGGGCGGACGCCTGCGGCGCCCGGTGGCCTACAGGGCGTCCGGCCCCCGCTCGCCCGTGCGGACCCGGATCACCGTCTCCACGTGCTGCACCCACACCTTGCCGTCGCCGATGCGGTCCGTCCGGGCGGCGCGGACGATCGCGTCGACGGCCGCCTCCTCGTCGGCGTCGTCCACGACCGCCTCGATCCGGATCTTGGGCACCAGATCGACGCGGTACTCGGCGCCCCGGTAGACCTCGGTGTGCCCGTGCTGGCGGCCGTATCCGCCGGCCTCGGTGACGGTCAGGCCCTGGACACCGGTCTCCCGGAGCGCGGTCTTGACCTCGTCGAGGCGGTGCGGGCGTATGACGGCGGTGATGAGCTTCACGGTCCGGTCTTCCTGTCCCTCGGGAGCGACGCCGACTGCGGGGCCGCGTGGCCCAGCGCGCCGTGATCGTAGGCGCTCTCCGCGTGCAGCGTCTGGTCGAGTCCCGTGACCTCCTCCTCGGCGGTGGCCCGCAGCCCCATCAGCCGGTCGACGGCCTTGCCGATCCCGTACGTCACGAGGAACGTGTACGCCGCCACCGTGACCACGGCGACCGCCTGCCTCAGGAGCTGGGCCGCCCCGCCCCCGTACAGCAGGCCCTCCGCACCGCCGGTCATCGAGGCGGTCGCGAACAGGCCGATGAGCAGGGTGCCGACGATGCCGCCGGCGAAGTGGACCCCGACGACGTCGAGCGAGTCGTCGTATCCGAAGCGGAACTTCCACGCCACGGCGTACGAGCAGACGACGCCCGCCGCGAGCCCGACGGCGGCCCCGCCCAGGATGGAGACCGTGCCGCACGCCGGGGTGATCGCGACCAGCCCGGCGACCGCGCCCGAGGCCGCGCCGAAGGTGGTGGGGTGGCCGTCGCGCCGCTGCTCCACGAAGAGCCAGCCGAGCAGTCCGGTGCAGCCCGCGACGACCGTGTTGAGCATCGAGGCGGCGGCGAGGCCGTTCGCGGCGAGGGCCGAACCGCCGTTGAACCCGAGCCAGCCGAACCAGAGCAGACCCGCGCCGAGCATCACCATCGGCAGGTTGTGCGGGCGCATCGCGTCCTTCCGGAACCCGATGCGCGGCCCCACCACGAGCGCGAGCGCCAGCCCCGACGCACCGGAGGCGATCTCCACGACGAGTCCGCCCGCGAAGTCCAGCGCGCCCAGCGAGTCCTTGATCCAGCCGCCGGGCCCCCAGACCCAGTGCGCGACGGGCGCGTACACGAGCAGCGTCCACACCGGTACGAAGACGAGCCAGGCGGCGAACTTCGTACGGTCCGCCACCGCGCCGCTGATCAGTGCCGCCGTGATGATCGCGAAGGTCAGCTGGAAGGTGGAGAACAGCAGGGTGGGCACCCCGCCGGTCAGCGCGTCCGGCCCGATGCCGGCGAGGCCGAGGTGCGCCAGGTTCCCCACCAGCCCGCCGAACGCGTCGTCGCCGAAGACCAGCGAGTAGCCCGCGACCAGCCAGACCACGGTGACGAGCGCGATCGAGACGAAGCTCATCATCAGCATGTTGAGGACGCTCTTCGTGCGGACCATTCCGCCGTAGAACAGCGCCAGCCCGGGGGTCATCAGCAGGACGAGGGCGGTGGCGGCGAGCAGCCAGGCGGTGTCGCCGGAGTCCAGGCCGGCCGCGGCCGTGGTCACGGGGGTCACGGGGGAGTCCCTCCTCGGGGCGGGGAGCGGTGGGAACGACTGCGAGCGTGACCGGCCCGCGTTTCGTCGGAGGACCCCGTGTGTTTCCGCCGCATTTCATTGCCCGGGTGTTGCCGAGATCTCACGGACCGTGGGAGGGCGCGCGGGCCCGCCCCGTGGCGGCGGGCCGCCCGGTCTCAGCAGCCGTGTCCAGTGAAGCGGGCGAGCCCGTACGCCGAGTCCAGCCGGTACGTCCCCGCCTTCCGCACGGTCAGCCGTGTCCACTCCCCGTCCTGCCGCAGACAGGCCCCGGAGGGCCCGTTCACGCGGAGCCAGGGCGAGTGGGCGAGGCGTACGGTCACCGAGCCCGGGCGCTCCATGCGCATGGTCAGGTCGGCGTCACCGCTGCCGGTCACCGTGGCCGGCGGGGGCGCGAGCGGGGTGGCGTTCCGGACCCGGTAGACCGTCCAGCCGTCGTCCTCCCACACCCGGTCCAGCCACGGCAACCCGCCCCTGACCAGCGCCGCTTCGGCCTCGGCGGGACCATCCGGCTCCCCGTGGTGCAGGACGACGAGGCCCACGGCCCGCTGGTCGAGCCAGGCCCGGTAGCGGTCCGGGGTGAACTCGCCCTCGTAGAAGAAGCGGTTGCGCTCGACGTCGAGCTGGCGGTTCCAGCCCCGGGCCATGTTCACATGCGGGGCGAGGAGGGCGGCCTCCCGGTGGCTGCGGGCGGGGACGACCTCCACGCGGGTCCGGCCGGCGCCCAGCCGGTCGAGCGCGGCGACGACGCCCTCGGTGCGGGACGCCCAGGCCGGCACGGGGGCGGCTGCGCGCAGGTCGTCCAGAGTCCTGTCGACGAGCCAGAGCCCGGAGAGCACGAGGACGGCGGCCAGCGCCCCGGTCCGCACCCAGGCCCTGGCCCGGAACGTGTCGAGGACCGCCGCGCCCAGCACGGGCAAGGCGACGAGGCCGAGCAGCCGCTCCACGTTCGTACCGACGGGAGACGCGACGAGGAACGTGAGCAGCACCCCCACCGCGTATACGACCGCCCCGTACCGCGTCACCCGCCACTCCCGCGCACGCGGGGCGGCGAGCGCGAACACCGCGCAGACGAGGACCGGCAGCCACAACCGGTCCGCGTGCATGGGCTGTTCGCCCCGGAACGGGAACAGCAGCGTGGTGGCCCCGACGACCGCGAAGAACGGCACCGTCAGCGCGATCCCCGTCCGCCACCGGCGGTCCAGCAGGTATGCCCCGCCCGCCACGACCAGGAACAGCCCCGCCACCGGGCTCGCCATCGTGGCCGACGCCCCCGCGACGACGGCCACCACGGTGCGGTCCGCGTACCGGCAGGCGACGAGCCCGATGGCGACGCCGAGCGCGAAGGTAGTACGCCCCGAAGCGACGTTGCACCACAGGGCGAACGCGGCGAGCAGCGCGGGCACGAGCGCGTGGCGCATCCCCGTACGCACGAGGAGGCCGGCCATGACCCAGGTGGCGGCGAGGCCGGCGAGGACGGAGACCGTGCGGACGCCGAGGAGGGCCATCACGTACGAGGAGAAGACGCTGTAGTTGGCGGTGTGCATCCCGCCGTACCAGGAGAGGTTGTACGCCGATCCCGGGTGGCGCGCGGTGAACCCGGCCCAGGCCAGCTGCGCGGCGAGGTCACCGCCTCCGGTGGCCAGGACGGCGGCCCAAACGGCGTACAGCGGCGACACGGTCGCGACACAGATCAGCGGCACACGGTGGACCCGCCACCGCCATACCCGCCGCCTCTGCCACCGCTCGACCCCACCCGCGTCAGCCCGCACCTCTTCAGCGACCACCACGAGCCAAACCCTAGGGCGTGTGGTGGCGGTCGGGGACGGGGCGGTCGGGGCCCGGCCTCGTCCGAGTGCTGTGCTGTTCTGTGCTGTTCTAGAGGATCGGTGGCCGGCCCAGGCGGGTCATGCGCCACACGGTCCGCCAGCGCATCGGCGCCCGCCGCCCGGCCGGTGCCCGGACCCCTTCGGCGAACCCGCCCCACCACGCCTTCAGCCCCGTCAGCGAGCGCATCCGCAGCATGGCCAGTGTGATCCACACGCCGAGGTAGACGGGGACCAGTGGCGCCGGAAGCCGTCTGCGCGCGAGCCACACCCGGTTCCGCGCGGTGAACCGGTAGTAGACCGCGTGCCTGGCCGGAGACGTCCGCGGGTGCTGGAGGACGAGCGTCGGCACGTAGTGGATCTCCCAGTCCCCGTCGAGCGCCCGCCACGCGAGGTCGGTCTCCTCGTGGCCGAAGAAGAACGCCCCGGGCCACAGGCCGATCTGGCGGAGCATCGGCACCGAGAAGGCGTGTCCGCCACCCAGGAACGCGGTCACCTGGCCCCCGCGCATCGGATCGCCCGCCCGCAGCCGGGGGACCCAGCGCCGCTCTGTCCGCCCGTGCTCGTCGGCGACGCGGAACCCGATGACCCCCAGTCGCGGGTTCTGCTCGAAGCGCCGCCGCACCTCGCGGAACACGTCCGTCGCGACGAGCAGCCCGTCGTCGTCCAGCTCGACGACCACATCCACCTCGCCCGCGTCGCGAAGCAGTTCGAGCCCCACGTTGCGTCCCCCGGGGCACCCGAGGTTCTCGGTGAGCGCCACCTTGGTCACGACGGTGGCGCCGGGGGTGCCCGCCGCGTCCAGGGCATCGGTCGAGACGTCGTCGAGCGAGGTGGCGTTGCCGACGAGGACCACCCGCGCGGCCGGCACGTCCTGCTTCGCCACGGACGCGAGCAACGCCTCCAGTTCCCGGGGGCGCGTCCCCATGGTCACGATGACGACCCCGATACGCGGCGACAAGGACATGGTGGCTCACTCCAGCGATCGGCAGGCCCTGATGTTAGGTCAGAGGTACCGAGCCGACCCGTCGACAGCCGGGCCGGTTCCGCCCCGGCAGGTACGCGGCGATCAGGCCGACGCCCCGCTGTCGATGACCAGGTCCGTGCCGACCACCGCGCCGGCGGCGGGTGAGGCGAGGTACAGGACCGCGGCCGCGACCTCCTCCGCCCCCGCGAGCCGCCCGAGCGGGTTCTGCGACTTCACCCGCTCCGCCCGGTCGGCCTCGGTCTCGCCCGGGCGAAGGGACATGGGCGCGTCGGAGGCTCCCGGGCTGACGGCGTTGATGCGGATGCCCTCGTGGACGTGGTCGAGCGCCGCGGCGCGGGTCAGCGCGGAGACGGCCGCTTTCGAGGTGATGTAGGCGGCGGCGTTCGGTATGCGCAGGTGGGCCCCGAGGTTGGAGGCGATGTTGACGATGACGCCGCCCCCGTTGGCGCGCATGTGGGCGATCTCGTGCTTCATCGCCAGCCAGACGCCGGTGACGTTGGTCCTGAGAACCGCGTCCCAGTCCTCTTCGCTCACATCCGCCACCGGACCCGAACCCCGGAGGATTCCAGCGTTGTTGACCGCTATGTGGAGCCCTCCGAAGCGGGCCGCGCCCTCCTCGACCAGTCGGCGGACCTGCTCCGACTCGGTGACGTCGGCGACCACGGCGGCCGCCGTGCCCCCGGCCGCCCCGATGAGGCGCACCGTCTCGTCGAGGGACGCCCGGGTACGCCCCGCGACCACCACGGACGCGCCTTCGGCGGCGAAGGCGAGCGCGGTGCCACGGCCGAGGCCGGAGCCGGCGCCGGTGACGAGGGCGGTCCTGCCGGTGAAGCGGTTCACTTCCACAACTCCTAGCGCGCGTGGGCGTTGAACACCCATAATGGATCGTTCGGTCAAATATGGCGGCGTGCGAGGGTCGCCCCGGCTGACGTCGCGGGCGGGTCGTTCGGTTCGGCAGGGTTCGGTCGTGCGAGGTTGTGGCGTTCAGTCCAGCAGGGCCAATGCCTGCTCGGTGGCGTCCCGTACGCGCGCGGGATCGCTGGAGGCCTTGCCGACGACCCGTACGCCCTGGAGCAGCACGAGCAGCATGCGGGCCAGCGCGCGCGGCTCTCGGTCCTCCGGCAACTCGCCCTGGGCCTGGGCCCGTATGAGCGCGGAGTGCAGCGGCGTTTCGAGGTGCTCCCAGCTGGTCTCGACCCGGCGCGCCACCGCCACGTCGTGGGGCGCCAGCTCGGAAGCGGTGTTGGTGATGAGGCATCCGTGCAGCCGCGCCTCCAGGGAGGTGGCCTCCTCGGCGAAGCGGCGGACCACGGACCGGACGGCGGGCAGGGCCGGTCCCGGCTGGGACAGCTCCGCGAGAAGGGACGGATCCCGGCCCTCCGCGTAACGGTCCATGGCCTTCAGGAACAGCTCGTGCTTGTTGCCGAAGGTGGCGTAGATGCTGGCCCGGCCGATGCCGAGATGCTCGACGAGGTCCGCCATCGACGTCGCCTCGTAACCGCGCTGCCAGAACAGCTCAAGGGCCGACTGCAGCGCGGCCTCCGGATCGAATTCCTTGGTCCTGGCCACAACCAAGAGCGTAGACGGTATTGGAACGATCGGTCAAGAAAATTCTCGACGAACTCGACGAAGCAGTGCTCACGGACTGCGAGCCCGCAGACGGGGGCGGGCCGGAACTCGTCCCCGAGACACCGGGCAGGCTCGGTCAGGCCGCTTCGCATGTACGGCGGTTACGGCGCCGCCCGTCTGCCGGCTTCAGTCCCCGCCGCCGTCCCCGTTTCCGCCGAAGATCCAGTCCAGCGGGTTCCAGCCCGTGCCCTCGGCGATCGGTTCGGCGCCGTTGCGCGGGCGGGGCGCCGGCCCCTGGGACTCGAGCACCAGGTCGCGTACGCATCGGGCTATCGGGTCGTGCCTCGCGGCATCCGCCAACTCGTTGCGCGGCCGGAACTCCTCGTCCCCGGGCAGCACATGCCGGGCCAGCCCCGTCGCGCCGACGAGCGCCGCCAGCAGCCGGGCGCGCTCGTCGGTGGACGCGCCGTGGGCCACGGCGGCCACCCGCTCGCGCGCGGGCGTGGTCCGGTCGTCCGGGCCCACGGGGTGGCGCCGCTGCGGGACGACCACCAGGGACCGGGTGCGTGCCTCGCGCAGGGCCCCGCGCGTGACGAGCCGGTTGCGCCACACCTCGTCGGCCCGGCCCGCGGTGGTCTTCAGGCCCGCGGTGTCGCGTACCCAACGCGGCAGCTTCTGGCCCCTGCGCCGCCCGGCGAGACGCGTCAGCGCCGCGTCCAGCACGAGGTCACCGAGCGGCGGCCCGCCCACGGCGGTGATCCGGCCCTCGTGCACGGTGACCCGCCCCGCGAGCATCAACTCCGCGGCGAGCGCCCCCGCCAGGCCGAGCCGCAGGACATGGGGCCGGCCCAGAACCCGCCCCTCCTCCGGGTCATGGGCGAGGAGCAGCAGTTCCTCGGGAAGGGTGAAGTGCTGTACGAACACGACGGCGTGGCCTCCCCCGGGCGCGACGAACAAGCGGCCATGGTCGCACGCGGCTGCAATGACCGTCACCTCGAGCGGCGGTACACAGGCAGAGGTGCTTCCCAGGTGCCCTCTGGCCGGACGGGACGCAGGAGGTCGAGCCCGCACAGAGCGGCCAGTTCCTCGGCGGTGGAGGTCAGGAGCCCCCTGTGAGCGTTGAGTTGTGCACGCATGCCGACGCCCCTGGCCCAGAGCCTTTCGTGCTCGATGGCACTGCGTCCGGGCGGGCAGGTGTCCTCGTGGCGGCGCAGAGCCGCGTGCCACGTCGCCTGGAAGGGGGCGGAGTTGCTGGTTGGCCAGGACCAACGCGATCCGGGGGCAGCACGAGCAGGGGCGGGGTTCGGCCTTGACCCGCCCGCCTGTTTGCGGTAGCCCGTCACCGTTTCGTCCGGGTACTCCACGGGTGCGAGCCCGAGGGGCTCGGCCGCCGTGTGCGGGTGGTTGACGTAGGTCACGGGATTCGGGGCGGGAGTGAGCTGCCCTGGGTTCCGTAGCGGCCGGCTTTGTGGTTTCGGGCGGTGTTCGTGGTTGCCCGGGATCGGTGGTGTTGGGGCCTCGGACTCTTCGGGTGGGAGGTGGTCGAGGGCGGAGTGCAGGTGTTCGGTGTTGTACCAACCGACCCACCGGACGACGGCACGTTCGACCTGGTCAGCGTCTCGTCAGGAACCTTGGTACTCGATCACTTCGGCTTTGAAGGATCCATTGAGGGCCTCGGCCATCGCGTTGTCGTAACTGTCGGCGACGGAGCCGACCGGTGCGGTGGCGCCGGCCTCGATCAGGCGCTCGCCGTAGCGAATGGGCAGGTCTTGCGATCCGTGGTCGCTGTGACGAATGGGCCCCGAGCCCCTCTTGGTCTCCCGTCGCCACAAGACATTTCCACTGCGTCGAGCGGGAGATCGATGCGCACGTGGGTGGCGAGGTGCCATCCGACGATCATCCGGGAGTACACGTCCAGGACGAAGGCGACGTAGACCCATCCCGATCAGGTGCGGATATACGTCAGTTCCGCGACCCACAACTGATTCGGGCGGTGGGCACGGAAGTGCCGGTTGACCAGGTCGGGTGGCCTTGGGGTGGAGGGTTCGGGGATCGTCGTGCGGCGGCGTTCTGTACTTCACGGACGGCTCGCTCACGGAGCTCGTCGGGATACTTCCGCGGTGCGGGCATCAGACCCGCGCTTCCCATCTGCCGGATCAATCATGGCCGACTTCAGGGCCGCTACGAAACCCCTGATCAGCTCATGTCGGGTTTGGGAGAGGCGGACATTCCGGCGCAGGACCACCCTCCTTGGACGATGCCCAGGCGGCGGAGGCCCTGTTTTATTCTCCGCCGCCCTTCCCGATAGGCACTCGACGGGGGGGCCGAAGCGAAAGACCCCGCCGAGACGGCGGCACACTCGGGGGTATTGGTCCGCCCGCTTATTCGGGCGTGGGCTCGTCTAGAAGCCCGATGCCCCCGCTCCACGGTAGTTCGTCTTCGAAGTCACACGCCGCAACAGCTTGCCCCTGTGCGCCCCACACGGCTTCGAGAATGCGTGAGACGGTCTCCACCGTTGATGCCTCTCCATCCTGCGATACCGGCTCCACCTCAATCTGTACAGGCCACCGGACAAAGTCGTTGGATGGAGCTTCGTCATTCCGGGCATCAGGATTTCGGCGCACCTCGACTTCCACGTCGCCCATTGTCAGCGTACGCCGCTCGAAGGTGCCGTTGAAGAGTGCTTCTAGGAGGATTTGAGCTCTGTCGACCTTCAGCCCGGCGACCAGGATCCTGCAGTAAGAGTATTGGCTCATGGCTGTCACGGGACCCGAATGAAGAGAGGATTGTCAAACGGGCCGCCCCTGCGAATGATGGGCAGATCGGAGTCTCCAGCCCTTGGAGTCGTTCGCTGATGTCGGTGGCCCACGCCTGTGCCCACTGACGCAGCCCGATGATTGCTTGTTCGTCGAGTCCGTAGGCGGCGAATTCCGTGTCGTCGATCCAGTCGGCCCCGCTCAGTCGCGCCTGAAGCTCGCTCAGGTCGAAGGAGTCGCGGGCGTGACGCCGTCCGAGCTCTTCGAGTTCGATGTGGCTCCAGAGGTTCGTGGCGGCCTGTACGTCAATCAGGTCCCTGGCGAGTCCGCGGTCGGCCAGTGCGCGGACCTTGGTGCCGACGACGTCTTCGAGGGACAGCACCAAGCCGTGCTCTGTGTGTACGGGTGGCCGCCAGAGTGCTTCCTTGAGGATGTCGACCTCGCACTCTTCACGGCTGACAGGATCGGTGACGATCAGGCGCGCGGACAGCGGGTCTGTTTCCAGAGCACTGACCTGCCACCCGCGCTGCTCCAAGCCGATGCGCACGGCGGTCGCGATGTCCTCCATGCGCTGGGGATTCTCGGTCGCAACGTCGAGGTCTTGGCTGAGCCGGTCGACCAGGCCGTGCGCCTGGACCGCGTAGCCGCCGGTAAGCGCCAGAGGGTACGCACCGCCTACGGCGAGCACGTCTGAAGCAGGCGACGGTGCAGGCCGGTGAGGTTCACGCAGCCGCCCGGGAGCTGTGAGCCAGCTCGTCGAAGGAGCGTTCCCAGACTTCACGGACATCACGGCTGATCAGCGTGCGCAGAGTGGGCCACAGCCTGACGAGAAGGCTGCGATTGAGGTACCGGACCAGGTCGTCGTGCTGGCCCTCGGCCAGGACGATGCGGTATTAGCTCATCCGTAGACGGGGCTGGTCGAGGTCGAACGTGGTCAGTCCTGACCCCGCCAGGTGAAGCGGCAGGCTTACCGTGCCGTGCTCGGGGCCGGCGAGCTCGGACAGCGCTGCGGGCACGCGCCGGGCGAACTTGGCACGGCGGAGGTCGGAGGGGCTGGGCTGTGATGCCCTACGTCGATTATCCAGGGAAAGGCCACAGAAGCCGACCGGACGGTGACAAGGCGCCGCATACGAAGAAGCCCCGGGCCACTGACCTGGGGCTTTCATGTGGAGCGGGTGACGAGAATCGAACTCGCGCCCTGAGCTTGGGAATCAACGGTTCTTGGGCTGCCAGAGGGCGCCTGAGCTGGGGTTTTGCAGCGGGCGGGTGGATGAGCCCGTGTCTCTGAGAGCCGTATCTGACCGCTGTTGTCCGCTCTGCTGGGCACGGATGGGGCACGTCGGCGGCGGGTCGTCAGTCTGAGGTTCTGCGCTGGAGCGGGTGACGGAAACGGAACGGGACCACCTGTGCTGCAGGTGCTCCGGTGGCGCAGACGTCAGGCCCAGAAGGCTTCGGTGACGACGATCTGGGGATCGGCGTGGCGCCGCATGAAGGTGTAGATGAGCCAGCCGCGTCCGCCGGCCAGGTCCACGATGTGGGGGCCGCCGGGGCTTGTGGAGGCCAGAGGCCGGACGGTCATCCAGTGCGGGAGCGAGGCATCGGCGTCGATCCCCCGGAAGTACGGGTCTTCGGCCGTGATCAGTTCCGCACGGGCGCTCATGATCAGATCACTGCCTTCGACAGGCATGTTCTGGAAGTCGTGCTGCGCCTGCTTCGTCCAGTCCATTTGCCAAGGCGGCCGGAGTGGTTCGTCGGTCACTCTCCGGGCTTCCTCTCAGCGGCTTCGTGCCGGAGGCGGCTGTACTCCTCCAGAAGTCGGCTGGACTCCTCGGGGTCCTCGGACTTAGCGGCGCGGGCTTCGAGTTCGCGAAGGTGCGAGTCGAGGACGGGATTCCGCGCGATGGCGTACTGCGTCCACCACAGGCGCATGAAGGCGGGCACGGGCGTGATGTTGAAGGCGTCGCCGATGACGCGCTTCCAGTGCGCCTCAAAGTCCGGGAGGAGGTGCGGAGTGTGTTCCTGAATCGCCAACCGAAGTGCCTGAGGCGTGTGTTCGGGCATGGGCGGCAACCGCAGGGGTTCCCCCTCGTACCCATCGAAATGGAGTGCGTGGGCGGGCATGGTTCGTGCTCCTTGGTGTGGGGGTGGGTCAGGCCGCCTCGTGTCGGTCCTCGCGCTCGCGGGCCATCTGCTCGAACCACTCGGCCGGCACCAGGTAGGCGACCGTCTTCCCCTTGCGGGTGATGGCGGCGGCCTCGCCGGCGATCCGGGTCCGGTCCAGGATCTCGCCCATCCCCTTGCGCAGGTCGATGGTTGTGTACGTCTTCGTCTCCATACGCTCAAGCGTATAGCAACTATCATAGTTGACATATGTGCCCGCGGGTGCGAGGGCTGGAGGAAACAACGGGCACGCCGGGTGCGGAGCAGGCGCGGGGTGCCTGATGGGACTTACGGCAACAAAAAAGCCCCCGGCCGCTGGCCTGGGGCTCTTTTCATGGAGCGGGTGACGAGAATCGAACTCGCGCTCTGAGCTTGGGAAGCTCATGTTCTACCATTAAACTACACCCGCGAAAATGCCGACCGCTGTCTCCAGCGGTGCATCTTGACACACCTTACCCCATCGCCATCCCGTCGCGGCGTCGTCCGGGAGCGGGGGTGTGCGGGGAGGGTGACGGGGGTGTCGGGGGCGGGAGTTGGGGGCGTAGCGTGGGTGGTCGGAGTGCCGCGTGGAGCGGCGTCCCGTTCATCCCCTAATGTGGCGGTCTCGTCCACGGCTTGATGGGGAAGGGACTTGATGGACTCCATGGAGCGCACCGTCGTCCGCTGTGCCGAAGGGCACGTTTTCGCTACCACCTCGTTTCCGATGCAGCAGCTCGGGGCTGGGCGGATCGGGCCCGGGCGGCTCATCCGGTGTCCTCGCTGCGCCCGGTTGCGGCATGCCGTGCCCGTGGTGTTCGAGCAGCGGTAGGCAGCGGCGGTGACAGGCGCGCGGGGCGGCCCGATGAGGGCGGGTCCGCGCGTTCTGCGTATCCTCGGTGGGTGCTTCTCTCAGACAAGGACATCCGCGCCGAGATCGACGCCGGACGCGTACGCATTGATCCATTCGACGCGTCGATGGTGCAGCCCTCGAGTATCGACGTGCGGCTCGACCGCTACTTCCGGGTGTTCGAGAACCACCGCTATCCGCACATCGACCCGGCCGTCGAGCAGGTGGACCTGACCCGCACCGTCGAACCGGAGGGGGACGACGCGTTCATCCTGCACCCGGGGGAGTTCGTGCTGGCGTCGACGTACGAGGTCATCTCGCTGCCGGACGATCTCGCGTCGCGGCTGGAGGGCAAGAGTTCGCTCGGCCGGCTCGGGCTGGTCACGCATTCCACGGCCGGGTTCATCGACCCCGGTTTCTCCGGCCACGTGACCCTGGAGCTGTCGAATCTGGCGACGCTGCCGATAAAGCTGTGGCCGGGAATGAAGATCGGTCAGCTGTGCATGTTCCGGCTGAGTTCTCCGTCCGAGTTCCCGTACGGCTCCGAGCGGTACGGGTCGCGTTATCAGGGGCAGCGCGGACCCACCGCGTCGCGCTCCTTCATGAATTTCCACCGGACGCAGGTGTGAGGACCCGATGACCGACGATGTGCGGGAGAACCTGACGTACGACGGCTTCGGGCACGCCGTACGCGAGCTGGCGCAGGCCGTGGCCGACGACGGGTACGAGCCGGACGTGGTGCTGAGCATCGCGCGCGGCGGGGTGTTCGTCGCGGGCGGTCTGGCGTACGCGCTGGACTGCAAGAACATCCACCTGGTGAACGTGGAGTTCTACACGGGCGTGGGTACCACGCTGGAAATGCCGGTCATGCTGGCCCCCGTGCCGAACGTCATCGACTTCTCGGACAAGAAGGTCCTGATCGCCGACGACGTCGCCGACACCGGGAAGACGCTGAAGCTCGTCCGCGACTTCTGCATCGACCACGTCGCCGAGGTGCGGTCCGCTGTCATCTACGAGAAGTCGCACTCGCTCGTGAAGTGCGAGTACGTGTGGAAGAAGACCGACAACTGGATCAACTTCCCGTGGAGCGTGGAGAAGCCCGTCGTGCGGCGTAGTGGGCAGGTTCTCGACGCGTAGTAACAGCCTTGTAGCGCGAAAGGGCCCCGGTCACCCCCGGGGCCCTTTCCGTACGCGCGGCGCAGCCGTCAGATCGTGCCCAGCTTCAGGATCGACACGAGCGCCAGCAGCTGGATCGCCGACGCGCCCAGGGCCTTCGGCCACGGCAGGTCGTGCGACTTGCCGACCATCGAGGTGAGCAGCGCCGCCGCGGCGAGCCAGGTGACCCAGCCGAGGATGACGACCAGCGAGTTCTCACCGCCCAGGAACATCGCGAAGACCAGGCGCGGCACGTCCGTGATGGACATGATCAACATGGACAGGCCCACCGTCGGCTGCCACGCGCCGTCGCCGCCGAGCTGGCGGGCCAGGGTGTGGGTGACCGCGCCCAGGACCAGGCCGCCGAGCACGAAGCAGACGCCGGTGAGGATGACGTAGGGGGCGGCGCTGGAGACCGGGGCGTGGATCGCGTCGTCGCGGGCCTGGTCGAAGCCGAAGAGGGCCAGCAGGCCGTAGAGGAACGTCACGATCAGGGCGGGGCCCCAGGCCGGGTAGTCGCGCATCTGCCAGAACGTCGGGCCCGGGCGGGTCACGATGCCGCTGAGGAGCTGCTTCCAGTGCAGGCGCGGGCCCATGGGCGCCGCGGGGGCGTGGCCGGCGCGGTAGGCGCTGCCGTCGCTGTACGGCTCCTCGTCGACGCGGAACGCCTGCGTGTGGCCGGGGCTGTTCGCGTAAGGGTCGCCGTGGTGCGGGCCGCCCTGCTGGGGGTAGGGGTCGCCGAAGTACTCCGGCTCGTCGGGGCCACCGCCCCGGTAGCCGCCGTCGTGGTAGCCCGGTGCGGCGTGGTGCGGGGCGCCGTGGCCTCCTGTCGGCGGCCATTGCTGCCGGCCGTACGGCGGCGGCGGTGCCTGATTGCCGTACGGCTGCTGCCGCGGTTGCTGTTGCCCTTGCTGCGGGGTGCGGTTGTCCCGGCCGCGTCCGATCCTGAATCCAGCCACTCGTCGAACGTACCTGGTCCGCCGGATACAAGGGCCCGGGGCCGGGGAAGTACCGGCCTTTGACGCGTAGATGTGACATCCCCTAAGGGAACCCCGGGGGGCTTTCCCCACCACGCCGGAAGGGAAACCGGGGAAACGCGGAAGCGGCCGGTCCTGCCCCCGAGGCAGGTCCGACCGCTTCGCCGCGCCGTGACGCCGGTCCGGCTACTTCACCGGTTCCGGCTCCGGTTCGTCCGCCGATTCCGGGTCGCCCGCCGGGTCGGCCGGGGTCTTCACGGATTCGAGCAGCAGCTGCGACACGTCCACGACCTGGATGGACTCCTTCGCCTTGCCGTCGTTCTTCTTGCCGTTGACCGAGTCGGTCAGCATGACCAGGCAGAACGGGCAGGCGGTGGAGACGATGTCCGGGTTGAGGGAGAGGGCCTCGTCGACGCGCTCGTTGTTGATGCGCTTGCCGATCCGCTCCTCCATCCACATCCGGGCACCACCGGCGCCGCAGCAGAAGCCGCGCTCCTTGTGGCGGTGCATCTCCTCGTTCCGCAGACCCGGGACCTTCGCGATGATCTCGCGCGGGGGCGTGTAGATCTTGTTGTGACGGCCCAGGTAGCAGGGGTCGTGGTACGTGATCAGGCCCTCGACCGGGGTCACCGGGATCAGCTTGCCCTCGTCGATGAGGTGCTGGAGCAGCTGCGTGTGGTGGATGACCTCGTACTCGCCGCCGAGCTGCGGGTACTCGTTCGCGATCGTGTTGAAGCAGTGCGGACAGGTCGCGACGATCTTCTTGGTGGCCTTGGCCTTCTTCGTCGAGTCGTCCTCGTCGTCTTCGCCGAAGGCCATGTTCAGCATCGCCACGTTCTCCGCGCCGAGCTGCTGGAACAGCGGTTCGTTGCCGAGGCGGCGGGCCGAGTCACCGGTGCACTTCTCGTCGCCGCCCATGATCGCGAACTTGACGCCCGCGATGTGCAGCAGCTCCGCGAAGGCCTTGGTGGTCTTCTTGGCGCGGTCCTCAAGGGCGCCGGCGCAGCCGACCCAGTAGAGGTAGTCGACCTCGGTGAGGTCCTCGACGTCCTTGCCGACGATCGGGACGTCGAAGTCGACCTCCTTGGTCCACTCGACGCGCTGCTTCTTGGCGAGCCCCCAGGGGTTGCCCTTCTTCTCCAGGTTCTTGAGCATGGTTCCCGCCTCGGACGGGAACGCCGACTCGATCATCACCTGGTAGCGGCGCATGTCGACGATGTGGTCGATGTGCTCGATGTCGACCGGGCACTGCTCCACGCACGCACCGCAGGTGGTGCAGGACCAGAGGACGTCCGGGTCGATGACGCCGTTCTCCTCGACCGTGCCGATCAGCGGGCGCTCGGCCTCCGCGAGGGCGGCCGCGGGAACGTCCTTCAGCTGCTCCTCGGTCGCCTTCTCCTCGCCCTCCATGTCCTTGCCGCCGCCGGCCAGCAGGTAGGGGGCCTTGGCGTGCGCGTGGTCGCGCAGGGACATGATCAGGAGCTTCGGCGAGAGCGGCTTGCCGGTGTTCCAGGCGGGGCACTGCGACTGGCAGCGGCCGCACTCGGTGCAGGTGGAGAAGTCGAGGATGCCCTTCCAGGAGAACTGCTCGACCTGGGAGACACCGAAGACGGCGTCTTCGGCCGGGTCCTCCCAGTCGATCTCCTTGCCGCCCGTGGTCATCGGCTGCAGTGCGCCCAGAGCGACCGCGCCGTCGGCGTTCCGCTTGAACCAGATGTTCGGGAAGCCGAGGAAGCGGTGCCAGGCGACACCCATGTTGGTGTTGAGCGAGACCGTGATCATCCAGATCAGCGACGTGCCGATCTTGATCATCGCGACGAAGTAGATGAGGTTCTGCAGCGTGCCGAGCGCCAGTCCCTTGAAGGCGAGGACCAGCGGGTACGAGACGAAGTACGCGGCCTCGTAGCCGTCGACGTGGTGGATCGCGCCCTCGAGACCGCGCAGGGTCAGGATCGCGAGGCCGATGACGAGGATCACGTACTCGACGAAGTACGCCTGCCAGGCCTTGGAGCCCGCGAAGCGGGACTTGCGGCCCGCCCGGGAGGGGAGGTTCAGCAGCCGGATGGCGATCAGCACCAGGATGCCGACCGTCGTCATCAGGCCGATGAACTCGATGTACAGCTCGAACGGCAGCCATTCACCGATGATCGGCAGCACCCAGTCGGCCTTGAACAGCTGCCCGTACGCCTGCAGCAGCGTCGGCGGCAGGGTCAGGAAGCCGATGGCGACGAACCAGTGCGCGAAGCCGACGATTCCCCACCGGTTCATCCGGGTATGGCCGAGGAATTCCCTGACCAGGGTGATCGTGCGCTGCTTCGGGTTGTCGGTGCGACTGCCGGCGGGGACCGGCTGTCCGAGCGTGACGAACCGGTAGATCTGCGCGACGGCTCGGGCGATGAGCGCAACGCCGACCACGGTCAGCACCAGCGACACGATGATCGCGGCGAGTTGCATTGGGGGCTCCTCGGGCCTGCGAGGTGGGATCGATCCAGCGTCTACTGGCGAGTACTGCGCCTTCCAGTGACCACTGGGACTACGAGTATCGCTACTACTAAGCAGTAACTTAATCAGTCCGTGCCGACACTACCCACTTATTCCGCCGTCCTGTAGCCGGGCAGGCGGTGATCTGTGTCGCTCAGGCGTGCCTTGCCGCGCCACGGCAGTGCGTGGACCGCTTCGCAAGCGGGTACGCGTACGGCCTCGGCGAGGACCGCCAGGTCCAGCCGCAGCCCCTGGTGCTCGGCGTAGTGCTGGTCCAGGAGCTCCGCGTCGTCCCACGGCATCCCCGAGCGGTGCCGGACCTGGGCCAGGCCGGTCAGGCCGGGCTTCAGCTCCAGCCGCCAGTGTCGCGCACCGTCCGTTCCGTTCCGGACGTCGCCCGGGGTGAGCGGGGCGGGCCCCACGAGAGAGAGCTCGCCGCGTACCACGTGGTGCAGGCGCGAAACCACGTCCAGCCTCAGCCGTCGGGTGTGCAGCGAGCGCAGGACCAGGGGTCTGCCGTGCAGTCCGGTGCGCGGGGAGCGCGTGGTCACGCGGCGGCCCCGTACGGCGAGCGCCAGGGCGGCGGCCGCCAGTAGAGGGGAGGCGAGGAGCAGCAGGGCCGAACCCAGGACCACGTCGAGGGTGCGTTTGGCGGTCGGGCGGGGAAGGGGCGTGGGGGCCAGGGTGCCCAGTGAGGCGCGCGCGGTCGCGAGACGGGACGGCCGGGGCGGGCGCCACGGGTGCGGCCGGGGTCCTCTTGACCACTGTCCCTGCGTACGCATCGTTCGCACCTGCCCGGAATTCGGCGGATCGGATGCCGGTTTTGCGCTGCTCACGGCATTTTGTGACAGAACGATCCCATGCGGCCATGATGGGGGAGGGCTGTGCGGCCCATGAGGCGCCTGGTGTCGCCGGTGGCGCGGGGTGGATGCACGTAAGTTGAGTCATGGCGACTCAGGTCTGTTGACTCCGTGACGGGAGTCGTGCATCCTTGAGTCAGATCCACTCAAGTAGTCAGTTGGAGGAATCGAAATGGCACGTGCGGTCGGCATCGACCTGGGCACGACTAACTCCGTCGTCAGCGTTCTCGAAGGCGGCGAGCCCACCGTCATCACCAACGCAGAGGGCGCCAGGACCACGCCGTCCGTCGTCGCCTTCGCGAAGAACGGCGAGGTGCTGGTCGGCGAGGTCGCCAAGCGCCAGGCAGTGACCAACGTCGACAGGACCATCCGCTCCGTCAAGCGCCACATGGGCACTGACTGGAAGATCGACCTGGACGGCAAGAGCTTCAACCCGCAGCAGATGAGCGCCTTCATCCTGCAGAAGCTGAAGCGCGACGCCGAGTCGTACCTGGGCGAGAAGGTCACCGACGCGGTGATCACCGTCCCGGCGTACTTCAACGACTCCGAGCGCCAGGCGACCAAGGAGGCCGGCGAGATCGCGGGCCTGAACGTCCTGCGCATCGTCAACGAGCCGACCGCCGCCGCGCTGGCGTACGGGCTCGACAAGGACGACCAGACGATCCTCGTCTTCGACCTCGGTGGCGGCACCTTCGACGTGTCCCTCCTGGAGATCGGCGACGGCGTCGTCGAGGTGAAGGCCACCAACGGTGACAACCACCTCGGTGGTGACGACTGGGACCAGCGCGTCGTCGACTACCTGGTGAAGCAGTTCGCCAACGGCCACGGCGTGGACCTGTCCAAGGACAAGATGGCTCTCCAGCGTCTCCGCGAGGCCGCGGAGAAGGCGAAGATCGAGCTGTCCTCCTCGACGGAGACCACGATCAACCTGCCGTACATCACGGCGTCCGCCGAGGGCCCGCTGCACCTGGACGAGAAGCTCACGCGCTCGCAGTTCCAGCAGCTCACCGCGGACCTCCTGGACCGCTGCAAGACCCCGTTCCACAACGTCATCAAGGACGCGGGCATCCAGCTCTCCGAGATCGACCACGTCGTTCTCGTCGGTGGCTCCACCCGCATGCCGGCCGTCGCCGAGCTCGTCAAGGAGCTGACCGGCGGCCAGGAGGCCAACAAGGGTGTGAACCCGGACGAGGTCGTCGCCATCGGCGCCTCGCTCCAGGCCGGTGTCCTCAAGGGCGAGGTCAAGGACGTCCTGCTCCTCGACGTCACCCCGCTGTCCCTCGGTATCGAGACCAAGGGAGGGATCATGACCAAGCTCATCGAGCGCAACACCACGATCCCGACCAAGCGTTCCGAGATCTTCACGACGGCCGAGGACAACCAGCCGTCCGTGCAGATCCAGGTCTACCAGGGCGAGCGCGAGATCGCGGCGTACAACAAGAAGCTCGGGATGTTCGAGCTGACCGGTCTGCCGCCGGCCCCGCGCGGTGTCCCGCAGATCGAGGTCGCGTTCGACATCGACGCCAACGGCATCATGCACGTCGCCGCGAAGGACCTCGGCACCGGCAAGGAGCAGAAGATGACCGTCACCGGCGGCTCCTCGCTGCCGAAGGACGAGGTCAACCGGATGCGTGAGGAGGCCGAGAAGTACGCGGAGGAGGACCACGCCCGCCGCGAGGCCGCCGAGTCGCGCAACCAGGGCGAGCAGCTCGTCTACCAGACCGAGAAGTTCCTCAAGGACAACGAGGACAAGGTCCCCGGTGACGTGAAGACGGAGGTGGAGACCGCGCTCACCGAGCTGAAGGAGAAGCTCAAGGGCGAGGACACCGCCGAGATCCGCACGGCCACCGAGAAGGTCGCGGCCGTCTCCCAGAAGCTGGGCCAGGCGATGTACGCCAACGCCCAGGCCGAGGGCGGCCCGCAGGACGCGCAGCCGGGTGCCGAGCAGGCGCAGGGCGACGCCCAGGACGATGTCGTCGACGCCGAGATCGTCGACGACGAGAAGGACTCCAAGGGCGGTGCGGCGTGACCGAGGAGACTCCGGGCTTCGAGGAGAAGCCCGACGTCCCCTCCGGCGCCACCCCTGACGACGCCGAGCCGAAGGCCGCCACCCCCTCCGAGGAGGAGGAGGCGGCGGCCCCGGCCGGGGACGACGCGAACCGGGTCACGGCCCTGACCGCGCAGCTGGACCAGGCCCGCACGGCGCTCAACGAGCGCACCGGCGACCTCCAGCGGCTCCAGGCCGAGTACCAGAACTACCGCCGCCGCGTGGAGCGGGACCGGGTCACGGTCAAGGAGATCGCCGTCGCGAACCTCCTGTCCGAGCTGCTGCCCGTGCTCGACGACGTCGGCCGCGCCCGGGAGCACGGTGAGCTCGTGGGCGGGTTCAAGTCGGTGGCCGAATCGCTGGAGACGGTCGTCGCGAAGCTGGGCCTCCAGCAGTTCGGCAAGGAGGGCGAGCCCTTCGACCCGACGGTCCACGAGGCCCTGATGCACAGCTACGCGCCGGACGTCACGGAGACGACCTGCGTGGCGATCCTGCAACCCGGCTATCGGATCGGCGAGCGCACCATCCGTCCCGCGCGGGTCGCGGTCGCCGAACCCCAGCCGGGGGCGGCTCCCGCGGCCGCGAAGGAAGAGAAGGCAGACGACGAGGAGAGCGGTGGCGGCGAGGAGGTCTGACATTCCGTCCGATCACCTGGCAGCACACCGCCCGGCCATCAGGACCTTCCGTCCGGCCGGTGCCGGGGCCTGCGGGCCCGGCACCGGCCGGACGGGGGGCTCCCGGCCGGTCGTCCGGAAGGAGGGACGTCGATGAGTACGAAGGACTTCGTCGAGAAGGACTACTACAAGGTTCTCGGCGTCCCGAAGGACGCCACCGACGCCGAGATCAAGAAGGCGTACCGGAAGCTCGCCCGCGAGTTCCACCCGGACGCCAACAAGGGCGACGACAAGGCGGAGGAGCGCTTCAAGGAGATCTCCGAGGCGAATGACGTCCTCGGCGACACCAAGAAGCGCAAGGAGTACGACGAGGCGCGCGCCCTCTTCGGCAACGGCGGCTTCCGCGCCGGGCCGGGCGGCGCCCAGGGCAACTTCAACTTCGACCTGGGAGACCTCTTCGGAGGCGCCCAGGGCGGGGGCCAGGGCGGCGCCGGCGGTTTCGGCGGGGGCGGACTGGGAGACGTGTTCGGCGGCCTCTTCAACCGCGGCGGCGGCGCCGGTACGAGGGTGCAGCCGCGGCGCGGCCAGGACATCGAGTCCGAGGTGACCCTCAGCTTCACCGAGGCGGTCGACGGGGCCACGGTCCCGCTCAGGATGTCCAGCCAGGCCCCCTGCAAGGCGTGCTCCGGCACCGGCGACAAGAACGGCACCCCCAGGGTCTGCCCGACCTGCGTCGGCACCGGCCAGGTCTCGCGCGGCAGCGGCGGCGGCTTCTCGCTCACCGACCCGTGCGTGGACTGCAAGGGCCGCGGCCTCATCGCCCAGGACCCCTGCGAGGTATGCAAGGGCAGCGGCCGGGCCCGTTCCTCGAAGACCATGCAGGTCCGCATCCCGGCGGGCGTCTCGGACGGGCAGCGCATCCGGCTCCGCGGCAAGGGCGCCCCGGGCGAGCGCGGCGGACCGGCCGGCGACCTCTACGTCGTCGTCCACGTCGACGCCCACCCGGTCTTCGGCCGCAGGGGCGACAACCTCACCGTCACGGTGCCCGTCACGTTCACGGAGGCGGCCCTCGGCGGCGAGGTGAAGGTGCCGACGCTCGGCGGGCCGCCCGTGACGCTGAAGCTTCCGGCCGGTACGCCGAATGGGCGTACGATGCGGGCCCGCGGCAAGGGCGCCGTCCGTAAGGACGGCACCCGGGGCGACCTCCTGGTCACCGTCGAGGTGACCGTGCCCACCGACCTCGGCACCGAGGCGAGGGACGCGCTGGAGGCCTACCGCAAGGCGACCGCGGACCAGGATCCGCGGGCGGAGCTGTTCCAGGCGGCGAAGGGAGCTTGAGGTGGACGGCCGACGGCGTAACCCGTACGAACTGACCGACGAGTCCCCGGTGTACGTGATCTCGATCGCGGCCCAGCTCTCGGGCCTGCACCCGCAGACACTGCGCCAGTACGACCGCCTCGGCCTGGTCTCCCCCGACCGCACGGCCGGACGCGGCCGGCGCTACTCGGCCCGCGACATCGAGCTGCTGCGTACGGTGCAGCAGCTGTCGCAGGACGAGGGCATCAACCTCGCCGGCATCAAGCGCATCATCGAGCTGGAAAACCAGGTCGCGGCGCTCCAGCAGCGCGTCGCCGAACTCTCGGCGGCCGTGGACGGCGCCGCGGCGGCCATGCAGCAGCGCGAGGCCCAGGTCCACGCGTCCTACCGGCGCGACCTGGTCCCGTACCAGGACGTCCAGCAGACGAGCGCCCTGGTGGTCTGGCGCCCGAAGCGCCCGAAGGACTGAGCGCTGCTCCCTGTTCGCCTGTGCGGCCCGTCACTCCCGAGTGGCGGGCCGCTTCGCTGTCCGCGGCGGCGGTACGGGGCCTTCCACGACGCCCGACCGGACGAGCAGGGCGCCGAGGTGGGTGCGGGAGGTGGCGCCGAGGGTCTGCATGAGCCTGGCGATGTGGGCGCGGCAGGTGCGGACGCTGATGCCGAGCTTGTCGGCGATGGTCTGGTCGGTGCAGCCGTCGGCGAGCAGGCGGGCGATGCTCTGCTGGACGGCGGTGGTCGGGGCGCCGGGCATGGCGGTCGGCAGGTTCTGCGTGAAGGGCGTGGCTCCGGCCCAGAGCGTTTCGTAGACGCCTACCAGATACTGGACGAGGGCCGGGTGGCGGATCTCCAGAGCGGCGGTGCCGTCGGGGTTCGCGGGGATGTAGGCGGTCCTGCGGTCGAAGATGAGCAGGCGGCCCACGGTCTGTTCCATGGTGCGGATCTGGACGCGGTCGGAGGGTATCTCCGTCACGTACTCCTTGAGCCGGGGGCTGTAGCGCGCCGGGTGCTGGTAGAGATGCCTGAGCCGGCCGCCGGCCGCGAGGACGAACCCGGCGTTCACCCGCCCCTGCCGTATGTTGTGGGCCAACCGGTTGCCGCCGGGCTGGGCGGTCAGGACCTCCTCCCTGGCGGACTGCGAGGCGCGGTGGAGCGCCGCGCGGATCCGCTCCACCCCTTCGATCACCGTGATCGAGCCATTCGGGTCCTCGTCGCCCGTCGCCGCGAGCGGCAGCAGCGACCGCGTCAGCGCGTCCGTCAGCCGTACCCGGGCGTCGATCTCCCGGCTGAGGGGGCCGAGCAGTCGCCCCAGCACGGAGGACGGCGGCACGGGCCGGAGCCACGTGTCGTCCAGCGGATCGGGGAACAGCAGGGCGAGGTCGAGGAGACAGGGGGCCGTCTCCGTCGCGCTCCGGGCGATGCGCCCGGCCGCCAGGGCCTCCTTGTAGAGGTCCAGCGCGGCCTCGCACAGCTCACGCTCGCCGTGGGGGTGCGGCACCGGAGCGATCATGCCTCGGACTCCTCCATGACGCCCGACCGGACGAGCAGGGCGCCGAGGTGGGTGCGGGAGGTGGCGCCGAGGGTCTGCATGAGCTTGGCGATGTGGGCGCGGCAGGTGCGGACGCTGATGCCGAGCTTGTCGGCGATGGTCTGGTCGGTGCAGCCGTCGGCGAGGAGGCGGGCGACGCTCTGCTGGGCCGCGGTGACCGAGGCATGGGGTGCGGCGCTGCGCAGCGGCTGGGCGAAGGGGGTGGCGCAGGCCCAGAGCGTTTCGTACAGCTGGGCCAGGTAACAAACGACGGCGGGGTGGCGGATCTCCAGCGCTGCGGTGCTTTCGATGTCGGCGGGGATGTACGCGACATCGCGGTCGAAGATCATGAGACGTCCGATGGCCTGCTCCATGGTGCGGACCTGGAGGAGATCCCTGGGCAACCGGGCCGCATAGGCTTTGAGATCCGCACTGTAGCGCGCCGAATGCTGGTAGATGTGCCGCACTCGGACACCCCTGTCGGCCGTGGGCAGCGTCTTGGCCAGCGCGAGCTGAAGCTTGTGGGGCGGCCTCGTACTGCCGGGCTGCACGGTCATGATCTCGTCCCGGACCTTGCGGGCGGAGCCGTTGATGGACGCCTGGATCGTCTCCCTGCCGTCGAGCACGGTGACCGTACGAGCGGCATGTTCCTGCGCCGCGGAGGCGAGTGGTACCAGTGCCTTGGCCAGGACGTCGATCGCGCGTACCTGGTCCAGGACCCGGCTGGCCAGCGGGTGCAGCAGCTGTGCCAGGGCTGCCGAGGGCGGCGTGGGGCGCAGCCAGAGACCGTCGTCGGGGTCCGGGCCGAGCAGGGCACCGTCCAGCAGGCAGGGCACGGTGGCGGTGGCGGCCCGGGCGATGCGGCCTCGTGCCAGGGCCTGTGTGTACAGGTTCAGGGCTTCCTCGCACAGCTCGTCGCTGCTGTGGCCGTGTTCGTGTGACGGCATTAGCGGTCGAGCTCCACGACGCCGGACTGGACGAGCAGGACGCCGAGGTGGGTACGGCTGGTGGCGCCGAGGGCCTGCATGAGCTTGGCGATGTGGGCGCGGCAGGTGCGGACGCTGATGGCCAGTTTGCGGGCCACGATCTGGTCGGTGTTGCCCTCGACCAGCAGGCGGGCGACGCTCAGTTGGGCGGCGGTGACCGGCATCGTGTGGGCCGGCGCCTGGAGGGGCGCCGAGAGGGGCCTGGCCTGGGCCCACAGCACCTCGTACACCTGGATGAGGTAGCGGACGAGTGCCGGGTGGCGGATCTCCAGGGCGACGTCGCGGCGGGCGCTCGCGGGGATGAAGGCCACGGTGCGGTCGAAGACGAAGAGGCGCTCGACCGACTGCTCGATGGTGCGCACCTGGATGTGGCCCGTCGGTACTTCCTGCACGTACGCCTTGATGGCCGGGCTGTGCCGGGCGGGGTGCTGGTAGATGTGGCGCAGGGTCACGCCTCGCTCGGCCATGGACAGGGCGCGCTCCAGCGCCTTCTTGAGCTGGTCCACGGGGCGGCTTCCGCTGGGCTGCAGGGTCAGGACCTCCTCCCGCGCGCTGTCCGTGGCGTTCTGGATGGCCGCCTCGATCAGTGGGAGGCCTTCGAGGACGGTGATGGCGAGGTTGGGGTCGGTGCTGGCGACGGAGGCCAGCGGTGCCAGGGAGTCGGCAAGGGCGGCGGAGAGCCGGATGCGCTCGTGGATCTCCCGGGTGACGGGCTGCAGCAGATGGGTCAGGGCTGCGGACGGCGGCACCGGGCGCATCCAGTCGTCGTCCTGGGGATCGGGGTGGACCAGTGCCAACTCGGTGAGGCACGGCACGGTTTCGAGGGCGGAGCGCGGCAGACGGCCGGCCTCCAGGGCCTCGGTGTACGTCCTGACGCCGGCCTCGCACAGTTCGAGCTCACCGTGCGGGTGGTGCGATATGTCCGCTTCCTCGCTCATTCGTGCCCCCCCTCTTTCGGCAATGCAGCAAGATGACGGTGGTGGAAACGTGGCCCCCCGGCCACTCTGGGTGTGTCGGGGGAGCCGGGAACTCTCCCGGCTGATCAAGGGCGCGGCCATGCTCTCCCCCGTTGCGTGGTGCGCCCGCCCGGCCCGGGGGTGGGGAATTCGGGGCCGGTCCGGTCAGGAATCCTGATCAAGGATTCCTGACCGGGCGATCAGATAGCCGAGCTGGGCGCGGCTGTTGCTGCCGAGCGCGGCGGCGAGTTTGGCGACATGGGCACGGCAGGTGCGGACGTTCATTCCCAGGCGCCGCGCTATCGAGTCGTCGACATGCCCCTCGACGAGCAGTTGGGCTATGGAGTGCTGCACCCCGCTGATCCCCAGGGGCTTCGGCTCGTACTTGATCTCCTCCCGCAGGGGGGAGGCGCGTGTCCACAGTTGTTCGAACACGTTGGCCAGGTACTCGACGAGTCCGGGATGACGCAGTTCGAGGGCGACCTTGCGGTCGTCCTGGGCGGGGATGAAGGCCACCGTCCGGTCGAACACGATCAGACGCTCGATGAGTTCCTCGAGTGTCCGGATCTCCATGTTGTCGTCGGCCATGCGCTCGGCGTATGCGAGCGTGCTGGGACTGTGCCGCATGGTGTGCTGGTAGAGGGTGCGGATGCGAACGCCTCGCTGCACCACGGACAGGCCGCGGTCCAGCGACTTGCTGAGCCGGTCCTCGGGGCGTCCGCCGCCGGGTTGCACGGTGAGGACTTCCGTGCGGCACTCCGCCGTGGCCTGATCGAGCGCGGCATTGATCCGGTTGTCGCCTTCCAGCACGGTGATCGCGTGGGTGACCGGGGGGCCCTGGGTGCTGATGTCCATGAATGGCTCGAACGATTCGGTCAGCTGGACCGAGTTTCTGCGGCGTTCCAGGATCTCCCGCTCCAGGGGCTGCAGGTGCTGGGCCAGCGCGACCGAAGGGGGGACTGGCCGAAGCCATGCCTGGTCGTCGGGGTCGGGGTGCAGCAGGGCGAAGTCGATGAGGCAGGGCGCGGGTTCGATGTCGGCCCGCGCTATACGTCCTAGTCGCAACGCACTGGCGTAAAGACGTGTCCCGTCCTCACAAAGCTCGGCGATCCCATGAGGATGTGCCGGTTTTATGCTGATTGTGGCCATATCTTCACCCCCCAGGTTCCTGAACATACAGGAACATGATGCATCTCCTCAGTGGTGCATGGGTGCCCCTGTAAGACATCGTCTTTTGTGCGGGGGAGATGAATCCACAAGTGAGGACGAAGCCGACTATGTATAAGCGAATGCTTCGCTCGGCGCTTGCCGCCTCGTTCGTTGCGGCCCTGGGTGTGGGGCTGTTGGGCGGCAGCGGCCTTGGGCAGGGCGGTGCGGGAGCTGCCACCGCCGGTGACATTGGCTGGAAAGCCCCGAACGCGGCAGCGGACATAGGCTGGGTTGCCCCCACTGCCAAGTCGGACATCGGTTGGGCGGTCGCGCCGGCCGATTCCGCTCCGGTCGCATGACCACCCCGCCGGACGACCGGACCTTCCGGCGTGAGATGGCGACCGCCTACCGGTCAGGGTGGCATTTCATCGATCTCGTCACGGCGCTGCCCCACCGTGGTGACTCGTTGATGGTCACTCTGTTCGGCGACCCGGTCGTCGTCGCCCGCGAGGACGACGGAGAGGTGCGCGCCTACCGTTGCCTGCGCAAGCCGCGGGGCGCGCCGCAGCCGGTGCGCTGCGCCATCCGGTACGACATGATTTTTGTGAATCTCGCACAGCGTGACCACCAGCTGTTCGAACCAGAAGCCATTTCCGCCACCCCCCGCAGTGCCTGAGCGATCCCCCGTCGTTCCACGTCGCTCAGACACTTCCCCCACACAGCGGCGCCACCGTGACCTGAACACGGTGGCGCCGTTGTGCTGTCCCCGGCCGGGCGGCGCGTTCAGCCGCGGCCGAGGGCCCGGTCCAGGGTGATTTCGATGACGACCCGGTCCGGGTTGGGCGAGGGCACCCGGTCGTAGCGCTCCGTGTGGCGGCGTACGGCCTCCGCGACCCGTTCCGGGTCCGAGCTGATCCGGGCCACGCCCTCCAGGGTCGCCCAGCGGCGGCGGTGCACCTGGCATGCCGCGACGCGGGCGCCGTCCGGGCCGGCGGCCAGGATGTTGGCGACCTTGCGGCTGTGCTTGTTGGTGATCACCCGGGCGAGGCCGGCCTCGGGGTCGTACGTCACACACACCGGGACCACGTGCGGGGTGCCGTCGGGGCGGGGCGTGGTGAGCGTGCACACGTGGCTCTCGCGCCAGAACGCGAGGTACTCGGGGCTCGGCTGGTGTACGTCGACTGCCATGGCCCCAGCGTAGGCCCGCCGCGACGGCCTGCGGTGGCGGGTGCCCGCAGCGGCCGGTTCACTCGAAGAGGGCAGGGCCGCCTTTTCGCCTTGAGTGGAAAGCGCTCAACTTTCGGCGCGCCGTGCCTTGAGTGGAATAGACTCAACTTTGTACACGTTCACCGTGTCAGAAGTGGGAGTCGGACCAGTCGTCGCAAGGAGGAGACAGCGCACGTGGACGCCGAGCTGACCAACAGGAGCCGGGACGCCATCAACGCGGCCACCAGCAGGGCCGTGAAGGACGGCCACCCCGATCTGACCCCGGGGCATCTGCTGCTCGCGCTGCTCTCGGGTGAGGACAACGAGAACCTCGTCGATCTGCTGGCCGCCGTCGAGGCCGACCAGATCGCCGTACGCACCGAGACCGAACGGCTCCTGGGCGCACTGCCCAGCGTGACCGGGTCGACGGTGTCCCCGCCCCAGCCCAACCGCGAGCTGCTCGCCGTCATCGCGGACGCCGCGCAGCGCGCCAAGGAGCTGGGCGACGATTACATCTCCACCGAGCACCTGCTGATCGGGATCGCCGCGAAGGGCGGCCGGGCCGGTGAGATCCTCGACGGGCAGGGTGCCGGTGCGAAGAAGCTGCTGGACGCGTTCGAGAAGAGCAGGGGAGGGCGACGGGTGACCACTCCCGACCCGGAGGGCCAGTACAAGGCCCTGGAGAAATTCGGCACCGACTTCACCGCCGCCGCGCGCGACGGCAAGCTCGACCCGGTCATCGGGCGCGATCAGGAGATCCGGCGGGTCGTCCAGGTGCTCTCGCGGCGCACCAAGAACAACCCGGTGCTCATCGGTGAGCCCGGCGTCGGCAAGACCGCCGTCGTCGAGGGGCTCGCCCAGCGCATCGTCAAGGGCGACGTTCCCGAGTCCCTGAAGAACAAACGGCTCGTCTCGCTCGACCTGGGCGCGATGGTCGCGGGCGCGAAGTACCGCGGCGAGTTCGAGGAGCGCCTGAAGACCGTCCTTTCCGAGATCAAGGAGAGCGACGGCCAGATCATCACGTTCATCGACGAACTGCACACCGTCGTGGGCGCGGGCGCCGGCGGTGACTCCGCGATGGACGCGGGCAACATGCTCAAGCCGATGCTGGCCCGCGGCGAGCTGCGGATGGTCGGCGCGACCACGCTCGACGAGTACCGCGAGCGCATCGAGAAGGACCCCGCTCTGGAGCGCCGCTTCCAGCAGGTGCTGGTGGCGGAGCCGTCCGTCGAGGACACCATCGCGATCCTGCGCGGACTCAAGGGCCGTTACGAGGCCCACCACAAGGTGCAGATCGCGGACGCGTCCCTGGTCGCCGCCGCGACCCTGTCCGACCGCTACATCACCTCGCGCTTCCTTCCCGACAAGGCCATCGACCTCGTCGACGAGGCGGCCTCCCGGCTGCGCATGGAGATCGACTCCTCGCCCGTCGAGATCGACGAACTCCAGCGCTCCGTCGACCGCCTGCACATGGAGGAGCTGGCCCTCAGGAACGAGACCGACCCCGCCTCCAGGCAGCGCCTGGAGAAGCTGCGCCGCGACCTCGCCGACAAGGAGGAGGAGCTGCGCGGTCTCAACGCCCGCTGGGAGAAGGAGAAGCAGGGCCTCAACCGCGTCGGTGAACTGAAGGAACGACTCGACGACCTGCGCGGCCAGGCCGAACGCGCCCAGCGCGACGGCGACTTCGACACCGCCTCCAAGCTGCTGTACGGGGAGATCCCCGGGCTTGAACGCGAGCTCGCCGAGGCCGCCGAGGCCGAGGAGGAAGCAGCGAAGGAGCCCAAGGAGACCCTGGTCAAGGAGGAGGTCGGGCCGGACGACATCGCCGATGTCGTCGGCGCCTGGACCGGCATCCCGGCCGGCCGCCTCCTGGAGGGCGAGACGCAGAAGCTGCTGCGCATGGAGTCGGAGCTGGGCAGGCGCCTGATCGGGCAGACCGAAGCCGTGCAGGCCGTCTCGGACGCGGTACGCCGCACCCGCGCCGGCATCGCCGACCCCGACCGCCCCACCGGCTCGTTCCTGTTCCTCGGGCCGACCGGTGTCGGCAAGACCGAGCTGGCGAAGGCCCTCGCGGACTTCCTCTTCGACGACGAGCGGGCCATGGTCCGCATCGACATGAGCGAGTACAGCGAGAAGCACAGCGTCGCCCGGCTTGTCGGCGCCCCGCCCGGATACGTCGGTTACGAGGAGGGCGGCCAGCTCACGGAGGCGGTCCGCCGCCGCCCGTACACCGTCGTCCTGCTGGACGAGGTCGAGAAGGCCCACCCCGAGGTCTTCGACATCCTGCTCCAGGTCCTCGACGACGGCCGGCTCACCGACGGGCAGGGCCGGACGGTGGACTTCCGGAACACCATCCTGATCCTCACGTCCAACCTCGGCAGCCAGTTCCTGACCGACCCCCTCGCCAAGCCGGAGGAGAAGAAGCGGCAGGTCCTGGAGGTCGTACGGGCCTCGTTCAAGCCGGAGTTCCTCAACCGGCTGGACGACCTGGTGGTCTTCTCGGCGCTGTCGGGCGACGAGCTCGCGCACATCGCGGGCCTCCAGATCGACCGGCTCGCCAAGCGCCTCGCCGACCGCAGGCTCACCCTGGACGTCACGCCGGAGGCCCTGGCCTGGCTGGCCGAGGAGGGCAACGATCCGGCGTACGGCGCCCGGCCGCTGCGCCGTCTCATCCAGACGGCGATCGGTGACCGGCTCGCGAAGGAGATCCTGGCGGGCGAGATCAGGGACGGCGACACGGTCCGCGTGGACCGGTTCGAGGACGGCCTGATCGTCGGCGCGGCGACCTGAGGGGGCGGCCCGTGGGAATGTGACACCCGCAAGCTCGGGTGTCACATTCCGTGCCAGATGTGATCCATTCTTCAACATCGGAATCGAGCCAAACGCTGTGTCCGGCTCCTGCCGCGTCAACTTCTTCCCAGGAGCTGGCGCGGTCCCCTCGTACCCCCTCTGGCAAGGGAGTTCGGGACGTGGCACCGCGCTGTCCGGCCGGGGCCCCGCGCATAAACAGGACACCCTTCCCCACCTGCGGCAACCTTCTCGTGGCTGGGGTTAGAGGTCGGATCGGGTGGCCGGTAGCGTGCCCGCATGAACGAGCGGACAGGCGATGTGGCAACCAATGGACCCAAAAAGTCCAGACCTGACAACCTCTTTCACCTTGGCGAATTCCGTACCCTTTGGGCTGCCTACGCTCAGTCGATCCTGGGCGACCAGCTGGCTCGTGTGGCGCTGTCACTGCTTGTTTTCGAACGGACGGACTCGCCGGGATGGACGGCGGCGACCTACGCGCTGACGACTCTGCCGGCCCTGCTGTCCGGAGTGCTGCTCTCCGGACTGGCGGACCGGTTCCCCCGGCGCACGGTCATGATCAGCTGCGACCTGACCCGGATGGTGCTGGTCGGGCTGATGGCGCTGCCGGGGATGCCTTTGCCGCTGCTCGCCGGACTGCTGGTGCTGGCGCAGCTGGCCGAGGCGCCCTTCGCCGCCGCCCAGGGCGCGCTGCTGCCCACCGTGCTCGGCGTCCAGCGCTACGAGCGCGGTCAGCGGATCATGCAGATCACCCACCAGGCGGGCCAGCTGGTCGGTTTCGCCGGGGGCGGGCTGCTCGTCGCGTGGCTGGGCAGCAACCGCTCGCTGACGGTGAACGCGGCGACCTTCCTGATCTCGGCGGCCCTCGTCCGGTTCGGGGTGAAGGCCCGCCCGGTCGCGAACGCCGAGGCCCGCACGGTGAAGCTCGGTGCCCAGGTCCGCGGTGCCGCCGCACTGATCTGGTCGGACCGCAGGCTGCGCTCGCTGCTCGTACTGGGCTGGCTCGCGGCCTTCATCGTCCTGCCGGAGGGGCTGGCCGCGCCGTTCGCGGACGAGGCGGGCGGCGGGGCCTACGCGGTGGGGCTGTTGCTCGCCTCGCATCCGGCGGGCATGGTCCTGGGGGCGGCCCTGCTGGGACGCTCCGGGGTCGGGGACGGCACCCGGAGCAGACTCCTCGGCCCGCTGGCGGTCGCCGCGAATCTGCCGCTGGTCTTCTACCTGCTCGGTCCCCGTACGGAAGTGGCGATGCTCCTCCTGTTCATCGCCGGGGTGTGTTCGGCGTACCAGATCACCGCCGGGGCCACCTTCGTCCTGCTGACCCCGGCCGACCGGCGGGGCCAGGCTCTGGGGCTCGCCCGGTCGGGGATGATCGCCATGCAGGGCATCGGCGTGGCGGCCGGAGGCGTGGTGACCGAGCTGACCGGGTCACCGGCGAACACCATCGGCGCCTCCGGGCTCCTCGGGGCGGTCTGCGCCGTCCTGGTCGCCATTGCCTGGGCCCGGGCCCGGGGAACCGGGGCGGAGATGATTCCGAAGAACGCGTAGCCCCGGGCGGTCTACGCCCCGGAGGCCAAACGCGGCTAGGGTCGTCGGCAGGAAACCACGAGATCCACAGGAGTACCGGCAATGTCTATCGACCCGTCCTCGATTCCCAACTTCGGGGCTCAGCCCGAACCGCAGGCGACAGGACCGGAGGGCCCCGTCGTCCCCGACCAGGACCTCGTCAAGCAGCTGCTGGACCAGATGGAGCTGAAGTACGTCGTCGACGACGAGGGCGACCTCGCCGCGCCGTGGGAGGAATTCCGCACGTACTTCATGTTCCGGGGCGAGGGCGAGCAGCAGGTCTTCTCGGTCCGTACGTTCTACGACCGCCCGCACGCCACGGACCAGCGCCCGGTCCTGCTCGACGCGATCGACGACTGGAACCGCCGCACCCTGTGGCCCAAGGTCTACACGCACACCCACGAGCACGAGGAGGACTCCGAGGAGACCGGCACCTCGGTCCGCCTGATCGGTGAGGCGCAGATGCTCATCGGCACCGGCGTCTCGCTGGAGCACTTCGTCTCCTCGACGGTGAGCTGGGTGCGCGCCTCCATCGAGTTCGACAAGTGGCTGCTGGAGCGCCTGGGCCTGGCCCCGGCCGAGCAGAAGGCGGAAGGCGCGGAGCAGGACGCTCCGGAGGCCTGAGCGCAGGTGTTTCGACGAGGCCCGGTGCGGGAATCCCGCACCGGGCCTCGTCGTGTGTCACAACTGCTTGAGCCGGGTAACGGCCTCTTCCAGCACATCCGTCCTCTTGCAGAAGGTGAAGCGGACGAAGGGCGCGCCCTGGTCCCGGTGGTCGTAGAAGACGGCGTTGGGGACGCCCACCACCCCGCACCGCTCCGGCAGCGCCCGGCAGAACGCGATGCCGTCGCCGGTGGCGTCGAGCGGGCGGATGTCGGTGGTGACGAAGTACGTGCCGGCCGGGCGGTACACCGCGAACCCGGCCTCGGTGAGCCCCGCGCACAGCAGGTCCCGCTTGGCGCGCAGGCCGGCGCGCAGCTCCTCGTAGAAGCTGTCGGGCAGCCGCAGCGCCTCGGCGACCGCGTACTGGAGGGGGCCGCCGGAGACGTACGTCAGGTACTGCTTGGCCGAGCGGACCGCCGTCACCAGCTCGGCGCTGCCGGTGACCCAGCCGATTTTCCAACCGGTGTACGAAAATGTCTTGCCGGCTGAAGAAATGGTGACCGTGCGCTCGCGCATGCCGGGGAAGCCCGCCAGCGGCAGGTGCTCGCCCTCGAAGACCAGGTGTTCGTAGACCTCGTCCGTGACGACGAGCAGGTCGTGTTCGCACGCCAGCTCGGCGATGGCGCCGAGTTCCTCGCGGCTCAGCACGGTGCCGGTCGGGTTGTGCGGGGTGTTGATCAGCAGCAGCCGGGTACGGCGCGTGACCGCCGCGCGCAGTTCGTCGAGATCCAGCCGGTAGGTGCCGGCGGAGGTGTCGGGACGCAGCGTCACGGGAACGCGCGTGGCGCCCGCCATGGCGATGCAGGCGGCGTACGAGTCGTAGTACGGCTCCAGCGCGACGACCTCGTCACCGGGCTCCAGGAGCGCCAGGAGCGAGGCGGCGATGGCCTCGGTGGCACCCGCCGTGACCAGGACCTCCGTGTCGGGGTCGTAGGCCAGGCCGTAGCGCCGCTGCTGATGCGCGGCGATCGCGGTGCGCAGCTCGGGGACTCCGGGACCGGGCGGGTACTGGTTTCCGTGGCCGGCGCGCAGGGAACGCACCGCGGCTTCGCGGACCTCCTCCGGGCCGTCGGTGTCCGGGAAGCCCTGGCCGAGGTTGATGGCTCCGGTGCGTACGGCCAGCGCGGACATCTCCGCGAAGATCGTCGTTCCGAACTCGGCGAGGCGGCGGTTGAGCAGCGGTCGTCCGTGTGTCATGGCCGCCATCCTGCGCGCAAGCTCTGGAGTTGCTCAAGTCTGCTTTGGCCGTACGGGGGCGGGGGCATCTCCCCTGCACGCCGCTACGGGCGCGGAGCGGGGGCCTCGCTTCGGGGGACGGAAGGACGTGAGGTTCATGGGTGGTGTGCTCTTCGGGGTGATTCTGGTCGTGCTGGTCGTGGGCCTCGTCGGAGGGACCGCGCGGGCCGGCGGGCGGGGGCGCGCGTCGTCGCGCAGGCGACGGCGCGGTGCGGCGGGAGGTTCGGCGGCCGGCGGCAGCTGGTGGGCCGGTGGCGGTGACGGGGGCTCGTCCTGCGGCAGCGGCGGGCACTCGGGCGGCCACTCCGGCGGGGGCGGTCACTCCGGCGGGCACTCCTGCGGCGGGGGCCACTCCTGCGGCGGCGGCTCATCGTGCGGCGGGGGTTCCTCGTGCGGCGGCGGGGGCGGATGCGGCGGAGGCAGCTGACACGGGGCAGTCGGTCCGCGCGGGCGTGTCCCCGGACACGCCGCGGAGCCCGGCGGGACACCCGGCGCGCGTGCCAAGTCCCGTCGGGCACCTTTTTGTTGAGCCGTGCGACGGGTCTGCGGTGAACACGTGAGCGGGTGGCCCCCGAGGGGATGGAAACCCCGGCAAGTTGGTCAAAAACGCTGTGAGTGCGGCGTAGTTCGTGATTCCCTCGTTGGAGAGAACATTCAGCCCTCGGACCCCAGTTGGACCTGATCGGGCGCTTCCCACCTCCCACGCGCACGACGCGGGGGCGTCCCCTGTCCACGTGTCCATGCGTGTTTGCGGAGCCGACCCATGCTCACGACCCTTCATACGGCCTATTCCGACACCCGTGCCGCCGACCTGGCCTGGGCGCTGGGGCGCGAACCGCTCCCCGCGCTGGCCGTCCTCGACCTGGAACTCGCCGGTGCCACCATGCAGTTGCGGCTGCTCGGCGCCTCCCACCAGGTCCTCCTGGAGGAGGAGCGCGGCAGCTGCTCCGAGACCGTCGCCTGTATGCCCGGCAGCAGCACCCCACTGCCCCTGGGCGTGGCCAAGCGGATCGGCGACTGGGAGTACGAGTTCGCGGCGCGCGTCGAGACGCTGGGCGCGGGCTCCTTCGCCGGTCGCGCCCAGGAGCTGCTGGCGCTCGTCGCCGACCACCCGCACGGGCTGGCCGGTACGTTCCCGGGCAGCCCGCACGCCTTCACCGCCATGCTCGCCCAGCGGGCCGAGGGCCAGGTGCGGTGGCGCACCTGGCACGCGTACCCGCAGGAGGGGCAACTCGTGGTGACGCGGACCCGGGTGGGCGTGCGCATGCCGGCGGCGCTGTGACGGAGGGCGACTGCGCCTCGGGTGCGCCAGTTACACCCTTGTGGGTGACAAGCGGCACGCAGTCAGTGACGTAGCGTTCGCGGCATGATCGACCAGCAGGTGTCGCTGCGAGGGGGCGCGGCGCGGCTTCCCGTCAGGCCGAGGACCGGTCGGTATCTCGTGCTGGCCGCCGTATTCGTGTGTGCCGCCTGCGGACTGGTGTACGAACTCGAACTGGTCGCCCTCGCCTCCTACTTGATCGGCGACTCGGTCACCCAGGCGTCCGTCGTGCTCTCCGTGATGGTGTTCGCGATGGGGATCGGCTCGCTCCTCGCGAAACGTTTACGCAGCCGGGCGGCGGTGGGCTTCGGGCTGATCGAGGCGGCGCTCGCCCTGGTCGGGGGCTTCTCGGCGCTGGTGCTCTACGCGTCGTTCGCCTGGTTCGGCGAGTCGAGATACGCGCTGGTCGGGTTCTCGCTGACGATCGGCATCCTGATCGGCGCGGAGATCCCCCTGCTCATGACGCTGATCCAGCGGGTGGACCGGCAGGACGCGGGCGGCGCGGTCGCCGATCTGTTCGCGGCGGACTACGTGGGGGCGCTCGTCGGCGGCCTCGCCTTCCCGTTCCTGCTGCTGCCGATGCTCGGCCAGCTCACCGGCGCGCTGCTGACCGGAGCGGTCAACGCGGCGGCGGGCGGGGCCCTGGTGCTCTGGGTGTTCCGGCGCGACATCGCGCCCCGGTCCCGGTGGCTGCTGATCACCGCCAACGTGACGGTGATCGCCGTGCTCGCCACGGCCGCGGTGCTGGCCGACGACTTCGAGCGGGCGGCGCGGCGCGCGGTGTACGGGGACCAGGTCCGGGTCGCCGTGCAGACCGATGTGCAGGAGGTCGTGCTGACCGGGGCCGGCGGCAGCTCCCTGGACCTCTACCTGGACGGGCGGCTGCGGGTCAGCGCGCGCGACGAGTACCGCTACCACGAGGCGCTGGTGCACCCCGCGATGAACGGGCCGCATGCCCGGGTCCTGGTCCTCGGCGGCGGCGACGGCCTCGCGGCGCGGGAGGTGCTGCGCTACCCGGACGTGCGGAGCGTGACGCTGGTGGAGCTGGACCCCGCCGTCACCCGACTGGCCCGTACGGACCACGCGCTCTCCGCGCTGAACGCGCACGCGCTGGACGACCCCCGCACGACGGTCGTGACCGGTGACGCGTTCACCTGGCTGCGGACCGCCCCCGGCCGCTACGACGTGGTGATCTCCGACCTGCCCGACCCCGGTATCTCGGCGAGCACGAAGCTCTACTCGGCGGAGTTCTACGGCCTGGTCTCCGAGGCCCTCGCGGCGGACGGCCGGCTCGTGGTGCACGCGGGCCCGCCTCTCGCCCGGCCGCGCACGTTCTGGACGGTCGACGCGTCGATGCGGGCGGCCGGAATGCACCCGCGCCCCTATCGGATCAGCGGGCGCTCCTCCGGCTTCGCGGTGGGCCCCGACCGGGCCGGGGGCGGTGCGGACGGGGACCGCGGCTGGGGGTTCCTGCTGGCCGGTACGGCCACGAGGCCCACGCTCGGCCTGGCACCCGACGGGCCCGCGCTGCGCTCGCTGAGCGTCCCGGGGCTGCTGGACGCGGGGCGCCTGGCCGAGGCCGGGCGGCTGCCGGGCCTGGCGCCGTCGACGCTGGTGCACCCGCGCTACTGGGAGGAGCGGTGAGGCGGTCGCGAGCCACTGCGGGGTGCGGAAGCGCTGACGAGTCGGCCGGGGCTGAGTAGGCTCGCTTCCCATGGAGCATGAGGTGTTCGTACCGGTTCCGGTCCCGGCCCTGCGGCGGACGCTGGGTGACCCCGCCCGGGTCGCCCGCTGCGTACCGGGGTTCCAGCAGGACGCCGACGTGTCGGCGGACCCCCTGACGGGCCGGCTCAGAATCCGGGCCGGCGGCCACACCATCACCTACCGGGGGGCGCTGCGCCTCACCGCGCTGCCCGGCGACCCGGACGTGGACTCCGTGCACGCCGTCCTGGTGGAGGGCGAGGGCGCGGAAGCCCGGGGCGGCGGTTCGGCGAAGCTGTCGCTGACCCTCCGGCTGACGGAGGGCGAGGAGGGCACGTCGATCGCCTTCGAGGGCACGGCCGGCGGCGACGGGCGCCTGCGCGACCTCGAACCGGCGGCCGCGCTGTCGACGGTCCACCGCCTGCTGGACCGGTTCGCGCAGCAGCTCGTGACGGAGTCGCTGGCCGCCCGGGGCGAGGGCGCGGCCGACGAGGCGTGGGGCGGTGCCGCAGCGGTCCCGGGCGACGCGGCCGGTGCGTCCGGCAGCGTGCCCTCCGGCGGTGCGGCCGCCGACGAGGAGCCGGGCGCCGCCGAGGTCTCCGCCGATGAGCTGGCGGTCGGGGAAGCCGTGGAGCAGGCGCTCGAAGAGGCCGCCGAGGAGGCGGACCAGACCGGCCCCGAACCCGCGGCCGGCTCCCCGCTCAGCGGATCGGGCCCCGTGAGCGGCGCCGACGAGACGCTGCCCACCCACGAGGCCGCCCCCGATGAGGCCCCGGGCGCCGAGCAGCCGGGGGAGGCGGGCGGGCAGGAGCCGGTGGACCCGGAGTCCCTGTTCGACGCGCCCATCCCGCCGTCGTCGCTGGATCCGGTCGCCGGGATCGAGTTCACCGTGCCGGACGGGCCGCCCGCCGAGGCCGCGCACGCCCGGCGCACCATGATCGGGCGCAGCGCGGAGGAGGTCGACCACGCCCCGCCGCGCGGCCGGTACGCCCCCGTGCCCTCGCCCGACTCGGGCGGTGCGGGTGCCACGCTGCGCTGGGTCGCCCCGGCCGCTGCGCTGGCCATCGCCTCGGCGGTGGTCGTCAGCCGGGCGTTGCGGCGCCGGAGGTAGCGGCGCCAGTAGGGTCGTCCCGTGAGCAGCAGCGAGAAGGACGTCCGGCTCTCCGTCGGCGACACAGAGTTGACCGTGAACCCCGCCAACGGCTGCCGTATCAGCAGCCTGCGGATCGGCGGTACCGAACTGCTGCGGCAGGGGGAGCGGTACGGCTGCTTCCCGATGGTGCCGTGGTGCGGCCGGACCGAGAACGGGCAGTTCCGGGACGGCGGCGTCCTCCACCAGCTGCCGCTGACCGCGCCGCCGCACGCCATCCACGGCACCGGCCGCGACACGGCCTGGCGCACGGCCCTGGAGAGCGGGACGCAGGCGTCGTTCTTCTACGACCTGGCCGACCCCTGGCCGTACCCGGGCCGGGTCACCCAGACCTTCGAACTGGCCGAGGACTCCCTCACGTTGGCCTTCGGCATCGAGACGTACGGGAACTCCTTCCCGGCGCAGGCGGGCTGGCACCCGTGGTTCCACCGCCGCCTGGACGGCGGTGAGGAGGTCCGTATCGACTTCGACGCCGCCTGGCAGGAGGAACGCGGCGAGAACCACCTGCCGACCGGCCGCCGGATCCCGCCCCTGCCCGGCCCCTGGGACGACTGCTTCGGGATGCCGGACGGTGTCGACGTCACGCTGACCTGGCCGCGGCAGCTGGAGCTGACGGTGAAGAGCCGGTCCGAGTGGGTCGTGATCTACGACGAGCAGGACGAGGCGGTCTGCGTGGAGCCGCAGTCCGGCCCGCCGAACGGGCTGAACACCGACCCGCGCTACGTCACCCCGATCGAGCCGCTGGAGATCGCCACCACCTGGAGCTGGCGCCGGCTCTGAGCGCGCAACCCGGCCGGCGGGCGGGCGGGACCGGACTCGGGCGGGCCGCCGCGGGAAACGCGCGCCTTATCCTCGTAGCCATGACTGACGTACGCGCTGAGCTGCTCCAGCAGATCAAGGACAAGGCCGTGGTCCACGGCAAGGTGACGCTCTCCTCCGGCCTGGAGGCCGACTGGTACATCGATCTGCGCCGCATCACGCTGGACGGCAAGGCCGCCCCCATGGTCGGCCAGGTCATGCTCGACGTGACGGCGGAGCTGGACTACGACTGCGTGGGCGGCCTGACGCTCGGCGCCGACCCGGTCGCCACGTCGATGCTGCACGCCTCCGCCGCCCGGGGCCAGGAGCTGGACGCCTTCGTCGTCCGCAAGGCGCAGAAGGCCCACGGGATGCAGCGCCGGATCGAGGGCGCGGACGTCAAGGGCCGTCGCTGCCTCGTTGTTGAGGACACCTCGACGACCGGCGGTTCGCCGCTGACCGCCGTCGAGGCCGTGCGCGAGGCCGGTGGCGAGGTGGTCGCCGTGGCCGTGATCGTGGAGCGCGGTGCGGCCCCGGCCATCGCCGAGGCGGGCCTCCCGTACGTCCACGTCTACACGGTTCCGGACCTCGACCTGGCGTGACCTGCGGGTTTCTTCGGAGGCGGTCGGTTTCACGTGAAACCGGCCGCCTTTGTCGTAACCCTGCGAACGGGGACCGCCGATCCTGGGGGACACCGCCGGGTGGAGCCGGAAGCAGAGTCTGGGAAGATGGGGGCGACGATGACGTCGCCCCCAGGTCAGGGACCCAGCACGCACACCCGCACATCCCAAGGAGCGGACAGATGCCCATCGCAACCCCCGAGGCATACGCCGAGATGCTCGACCGGGCGAAGGCAGGCAAGTTCGCCTACCCGGCCATCAACGTGACGTCGACCCAGACCCTGCACGCCGCCCTGCGCGGCTTCGCGGAGGCCGAGAGCGACGGCATCGTGCAGATCTCGACCGGCGGCGCGGAGTTCCTGGGCGGCCAGTACAACAAGGACATGGTCACGGGCGCCGTCGCGCTGGCCGAGTTCGCGCACATCGTCGCCGCCAAGTACGACATCACCGTCGCGCTGCACACCGACCACTGCCCCAAGGACAAGCTGGACGGCTACGTCCGCCCGCTGCTCGACGTCTCCGCCGAGCGCGTCGCCAAGGGTCTGAACCCGCTGTTCCAGTCGCACATGTGGGACGGCTCGGCCGAGACGCTCTCCGACAACCTGGCCATCGCCCAGGAGCTGCTGGCCAAGGCCGCCGCCGCCAAGATCATCCTTGAGGTCGAGATCACCCCGACCGGTGGCGAGGAGGACGGCGTCACCCACGAGATCAACGACGAGCTCTACACGACCGTCGACGACGCGCTGCGCACCGCCGAGGCGCTCGGCCTGGGCGAGAAGGGCCGCTACCTGCTGGCCGCCTCCTTCGGCAACGTGCACGGCGTCTACAAGCCGGGCAACGTCGTCCTGCGTCCGGAGCTCCTCAAGGACCTCCAGGAGGGCGTCGGCGCCAAGTACGGCAAGACCTCCCCGTTCGACTTCGTCTTCCACGGCGGCTCCGGCTCCACCGCCGAGGAGATCGCCACCGCGCTGGAGAACGGCGTCGTGAAGATGAACCTCGACACCGACACCCAGTACGCCTTCACCCGCCCGGTCGCGGACCACATGTTCCGCAACTACGACGGTGTCCTGAAGGTCGACGGCGAGGTCGGCAACAAGAAGACCTACGACCCCCGCACCTGGGGCAAGGCCGCCGAGGGCGGCATGGCCAAGCGCGTCACGGAGGCCTGCGCCAACCTGCGCTCCACCGGCACCAAGCTGAAGTAATTCCGTACGGATGTGTGGCGTGGGCCCGGCACCCCTCGGGGAGCCGGGCCCACGGCATGTCCCGGCCCCGAGGAAGATCTGTGAGCACGTCCTACGACTTCGACACCGTGATCGACCGCCGCGGAACCTGGTGCGTCCAGTGGGACGGGGTCGCGGACCGCTTCGGCGTGGACGGGCTGCTGCCGTTCACCATCTCCGACATGGACTTCGAGACGGCTCCCGAGGTGCTGGCGGCCCTCCGGGCCCGGCTCGACCACGGGGTGTTCGGCTACACGGACTGGCGGCTGGGCGACTTCCGCTCGGCCGTCGCCCACTGGTACGCGACCCGCTACGGCACCACCATCGACACCGGCCGACTGGTCTACGGGCCGTCGGTGCTCAGCCAGTTCTCCCAGATGCTCCAGATGTGGACGGCCGAGGGCGACGGCGTGGTCCTGCACACCCCCACGTACGACGGTTTCCGCAAGGCGGTCCACGGGCTCGGGCGGGAACTGCGCGGCGTGCCGCTCGGGGACACGGACGCGCTGGAGCGGGAGCTCGCGCGTCCGGACAGCAAGGTCCTCGTGGTGTGCTCCCCGCACAACCCGTCCGGCCGGGTCTGGACGGAGGCGGAGCTCGCCGGGATGGCCGCGCTCGCCGCGCGCCACGGGGTGGCCGTGATCAGCGACGAGATCCACGCGGACTTCGTGCACGACGGACGCCCGCACGTGCCCTGGACCCGGGTGGGCGGTGACGAACGCTGGGCCGTCGTCACCTCGGCCTCGAAGGCGTTCAACTTCCCGGCGCTCACCGGTTCGTACGGGCTCATCGGGCGGCCGGAGGACCGGACCGAGTACCTGCGCCGCATGGAGACGGCGGAGGGCCTCGCCTCACCGGCCGTGCTCTCGCTGACCGCGCACATCGCCGCGTACCGGGAGGGCGGGCCCTGGCTGGACGCGGTGCGCGCGTACGTCGCGGGGAACCTGGCGCTGGTCGCCGAGCGGCTGAACACCGCGTTCCCCGAGCTCGCGTGGGAGCCGCCGCAGGCCGGGTACCTGGCCTGGATCGACCTGGGGCGCGCGGGCGTCCGGGACGACGAGGCGTTGCAGCGGGTGCTGATCGAGCGGGAGAAGGTCGCCGTGATGCCGGGCAGCTCGTACGGGGCGGAGGGCTTCGTGCGGCTGAACGTGGGGTGCGCGCGGGGCAAGGTCGAAGCGGGGCTCGACGCGCTGATCCGGGGGGTCGAGGCGGTACGCGTCTCCCCCTGAGGGCCGTCCCGGTGGCCCGGCGGCGCCGTGCCGACGATGCTGAGGGCATGGAGAAGAGCGAGGCGGACGGGCCCGGCATCCGGGTCGCCTCCGCCGCCGGGCGCTGGGTCGTCCTGACGACGGTGCTCGGGTCCAGCATGGCCATGCTCGACTCCACCGTCATCAACGTGGCCCTGCCCCGCATCGGCGAGGACCTCGGCACCGACCTGGCCGCGCTCCAGTGGACCGTCAACGCCTACATGCTGACCCTCGCCGGGCTGATCCTCCTCGGCGGCTCGCTCGGCGACCGCTACGGGCGGCGGCGGGTCTTCGTCGTCGGCGTCGTCTGGTTCGCCGCCGCCTCGCTGGCCTGCGGCCTCGCGCCGAACGCCGCCGTGCTCATCGCCGCCCGCGCCCTCCAGGGTGTCGGCGGCGCCCTGCTCACGCCCGGGTCCCTGGCCCTGATCCAGGCGAGCTTCCATCCCGACGACCGGGCCCGCGCGGTGGGGCTGTGGTCCGGGTTCGGCGGGGTCGGGGCCGCCGTCGGGCCGTTCGTGGGCGGCTGGCTCGTCGACGGACCCGGCTGGCGCTGGGTGTTCCTGCTCAATCTGCCGCTCGCCGCCGTCTGCGTGCCCGTGGCGCTGCGCCACGTACCGGAGTCCCGTGACCCGCACGCGCACGGGCGCTTCGACGTCGTGGGCGCGGTCCTCGGGGCCCTGGCGCTCGCGCTGGTCACGTACGCGCTGATCGCGGCGCCGGGGCGGGGCGCCTCCCCGGTGGTGATCGGGGCGGCGCTGGGCGGGGTGGCCCTCGGGGTCGCCTTCGTCCAGGTCGAGCGGCGCAGGGCGGATCCGATGCTCCCGCCGTCGGTGTTCGCCTCACGGCAGTTCACCGCCGTCAATGTCGTCACCCTGTGCGTGTACGCGGCGCTGGGCGGCTACTTCTTCCTCTCCGCGATCCAGCTCCAGGTCGTCGCCGGGTACTCCGCCCTGGGCGCGGGCGCCGCGCTGCTGCCGACCACGCTGCTGATGCTGCTGTTCTCGGCCGCGTCCGGCGAGCTGGGCCAGCGCATCGGCCCGCGCGTCCCGCTGACCGCCGGGCCGCTGATCGCCGCCGGGGGGATGCTGCTGATGCTTCGGGTGGGGCCGGGCTCGGGCTCCGTCACCGGCTATCTGACCGACGTGCTGCCCGCCGTGGCCGTCCTCGGCGCCGGGCTGGTCACCGTGGTGGCGCCGCTCACCGCGTCCGTCCTGGCCTCCGTGGACACCGCCCGGGCCGGGCTCGCCAGTGGGATCAACAACGCCGCCGCCCGCGCCGCCGGCCTGATCGCGGTGGCCGCGCTGCCGCTGCTCGCCGGGATGGGGCCGGACGCCTACCGGGACGCCGGGGAGTTCGCCGCGACGTTCCGGCGGGCCATGCCGATGTGCGCCGGGCTGCTGGTGCTCGGAGCGCTGATCGCCTGGTCGACCGTACGCAGGCCGTCCGAGCCCGGGGCGGAGGCCGCACGGCGGCCGGAGTGCGCGGTGCACTGCGGTGTCACGAGCCCGCCGCTGGAACCCGCACCGGAGACCGTTCGCCCGGAGACCACGGGCTGAAGCGGCGCTGACCGGAACCCGTCGCCGCACCGGCCCCACTGCCCGCCTGGTTCCCCGGGAGGGGCCCGTGCCAGGCACACTGGGACCCATGTCGATCCACGAGAACCTGCTCGGGGGCCCGCCCCCGACCCACCTGCCCGACGACCCGGAGCCGCGCGAGCTGCTCGCCGCGGGCACCGCGCCCGCCGATGTCGCCGCGAAGTACCCGACCTCCTCGCTGGCCTGGGCCCAGCTCGCCGACGAGGCGTTCGAGGGCGGCCGGGTCGTCGAGTCGTACGCCTACGCCCGCACCGGCTACCACCGCGGCCTCGACGCGCTGCGCCGGGCCGGCTGGAAGGGCCACGGCCCGGTGCCGTTCGAGCACGAGCCGAACCGCGGCTTCCTGCGTGCCCTGCACGCACTCGCGCGGGCCGCGCAGGCGATCGGTGAGCAGGAGGAGTACGAGCGCTGCTCGACGTTCCTGCGCGACTCCTCGCCGACCGCCGCCGAGACCCTCGGCTAGCCCACTCCGTACCGCAGGCCCCGCGACCGCGGGGCCTGCGCGTCTTCGGGGGTGGCGTTTAGGATGCGAACAGGGGACCGGAGCTCCACTTCCTGATGGAAGGGGCGGACCGCTACCCGGAAGCTCGTGTCGAGGAGACAGCGATGTCGACGATTCCCCCCGACCCCGAAGCCACCGGTGCGGCGACCCCGCACCTGGACTTCGCGGGCACGACTCCGTACGAGGACTATGTCCAGGCGGATGTCCTGACCCACCTCCAGCACCTCCGCTCGGACGATCCCGGCGAGATGGTCTTCCTGGTCACCACCCAGGTCATGGAGCTTTGGTTCACCGTCATCGTCCATGAGTGGGAGACCGCCGCGCACGCGATGCGCGAGGACCGCCTGGACGTCGCGCAGGACGCGCTGAAGCGGTCCCTGCGCGAGCTGGAGGCCCTGAACGCCTCCTGGACGCCGCTCGCCCAGCTCACCCCCGCCCAGTTCAACTCCTACCGGTCCTCGCTCGGCGAGGGTTCCGGTTTCCAGTCGGCGATGTACCGGCGGATGGAGTTCCTGCTCGGCGACAAATCCGCGTCCATGCTGGTGCCGCACCGGGGCGCGCCCCGCGTCCACGCGGAGCTGGAGAAGGCCCTCGCGGAACCCGGTCTGTACGACGAGGCCCTCGCCCTGCTCGCCCGGCGCGGGCATGCGGTCCCCGAGGCCGTGCTCGGCCGGGACCTGACCAAGAAGTACGAGCCGTCGCCCGAGGTCGAGGCCGTCTGGGCGGAGATCTACGCCAACCCGGACCAGAACGACGAGCTGGTCCGCCTCGGCGAGGTGCTCACCGACGTCGGCGAGCTGGTGTGGCGATGGCGCAACGACCATCTCCTCGCCACCCGGCGGGCCATGGGCTCCAAGACCGGCACCGGCGGCTCGGCCGGCGTGGCCTGGCTGGAGAAGCGCGCCACGAAGAACGTCTTCCCCGAGCTCTGGACGGCCCGCAGCCATGTCTGACCTGCGGGAGCGCGCACAGGCGCTCGACACCGACGACACCCTCGCACCGCTGCGCGGGCTGTTCACCCTCGACGACACCGTCTACCTCGACGGCAACTCGCTCGGAGCGCTGCCGCGCCACGTGCCCGCCCGGGTGCAGGAGGTCCTCACCCGCGAGTGGGGCGAGCTGCGCATCCGGTCCTGGGTCGAGAGCGGCTGGTGGACGGCGCCGGAACGGATCGGCGACCGCATCGCCCCGATCGTCGGTGCGGCGGCGGGTCAGATCGTCGTCGGGGACTCGACCAGCGTCAACGTCTTCAAGGCCCTCGTCGCCGCGACCCGGCTGGCGCCGGAAGGCCGCGACGAGATCCTGGTGGACGCGCAGACGTTCCCCACCGACGGCTACATCGCCGCCTCGGCGGCCCGGATGACCGGCCACCGGATCATCCCCGTCGCCCCCGCCGACGTACCGGACGCGCTCGGGTCGCGGACCGCCGCCGTCCTGCTCAACCACGTCGACTACCGCTCGGGCCGGCTGCACGACCTGCCGGGGCTGACCGCCGCGGTGCGGGCCGCGGGCGCGATCGCCGTCTGGGACCTGTGCCACAGCGCGGGCGCGCTTCCCGTCGGCCTCGACGAGCACGGCGTGGACCTGGCGGTCGGCTGCACGTACAAGTACCTCAACGGCGGACCGGGTTCGCCCGCCTACCTGTACGTCGCCGAGCGCCACCAGGCGGCCTTCGACTCGCCCCTGCCGGGGTGGACGTCGCACGCCGACCCGTTCGCGATGACGCCGGGCTACACCCCGGCCGACGGCGCGGTACGGGGCCGGGTCGGCACGCCCGACATCCTGTCGATGCTGGCCCTGGAGGCGTCCCTCGACGTCTGGGACGGGGTCGGGATCGACGCGGTGCGGGCGAAGTCCCTGGCGCTGACGGACTTCTTCCTGGAGTGCGTCGAGGCGTACGCCCCCGAGGGCCGGGTCACCTCGGTCACCCCGGCCGCCCACGCGGAACGCGGCAGCCAGGTCGCGCTGCGGTGCGACGACGCCGAGCCCGTGATGACCGAGCTGATCGCGCGCGGCGTCGTCGGGGACCTGCGCCGGCCGGATGTGCTGCGGTTCGGTTTCACACCGCTGTACGTGGGGTTCGCCGACGCGGAGCGCGCGGCGCGGGTGCTGGCGGAGGTTCTGGGCGCCCCGGCGGCGTAGGCTGCCGCATCCGTCCGGTGACCGGCTCGCCCCGGTCACCGGACGGCGCCGTACCGGGGTTCACGCGGTGCGCCCTCCGGTGCGTTCCCGGCGTGCCGATTCCCAGGCGGTCTCGGCGTGCCGATTCCCGGTGGGCGGGGCCCCTCGCCGTACTGGTACCGTCCCCGCAGGTCAGGCCAGTTGGGCCGGACGACAGGGAGGGTGGGAGCAGGATGTCGGACTCCGCCGCGCGCGAGCGGGACGCCGCCGAGACGGAATCGGCCTTCTCGCATCCGGCCGTCCCCCCGGACGGCTCCGCCGCCTACGGCGGCCACCCGGACCAGGTCATCGACTTCTACGCCCCGCGCGGGGGCCGCACCGGTGCGCCCGTCGTCGTCCTGTTGCACGGCGGTGCGTGGCGGGCCCCGTACGACCGGGCGCATGTGTCGCCGTTCGCGGACTTCCTGGCCCGGCGCGGGTTCGCCGTCGCCAGCGTCGAGTACCGGCGCGGCAGCGAGCTTCCGCAGCAGCGCGGCTCCGGGCCCGTCGCGGGCCGCTGGCCGGAGACCTTCGACGACGTCGCCGCGGCGATGGACGCGCTGCCGGAGCTGCTGGCACGGGAACTGCCCTCGGCGGACGGCCGCCGGATCGTGGTCACCGGGCACTCGGCGGGCGGGCAGCTGGCCCTGTGGGCCGCCGCCCGGCACGTCCTCCCGGAGGGCTCGCCGTGGCGGCTGCCGAGGCCGCCCGCGCTGCGCGGTGTGGTGGCCCTCGCGCCGATCGCGGACTTCGCCTCCGCGGCGGCGCTCGACGTGTGCTCGGGGGCGGTCGGGCAGCTCCTGGGCCCGGCGGAGGACTTCGCCGGGCGGAGCGCGTACGCGGACCCGTCGCGGCTGCTGCCCACGGGCATCGCGACCGTCGTCGTCCAGGGCACCACGGACCTGACGGTGCCGGTGGCCGTCTCCGAGGCGTTCGTGGACACCGCGGCGAAGGAGGGCGAGACGGTGGGGCTGACGCTGCTGCCGGACGTCGGCCACTTCCCGCTGATCGACCCGGCCGCCGACGCGTGCGCGGTGGTCGCCGAGGAGATCGCCCAGCTCGCCTGGTAGGCCGCGCGGTGCCCGTACGGTGCCGCGTAGTACTTGCGACGGACGGCCGGGAATCCGTATCGGGGCCGACGACCCGGCCCGCCGGTCCGCCTACCGTGGACACGTGACCGAGACCAAGACCAGAAGCCCGGAGCTCCGGTTCGCCGACGGTGCGATCGCAGACCTGCGGCAGGACCTCTTCCAGGACGCGTTCGCCTACCGGCCGATGGCGCCGATGCGCACCGACGGGCGCCTGACCCGGCGGCTGCCGGGGAGGCTCGGGGCCGGGGCCGCGTGGATTCCGCACGCCCTGGTACTGGGCGCCGCACTGATCACCTTCATGGCGGGGTTCACCGAGACGGGCAACGCCGGTGTCCTGCTGTCCGGGCTGCTGCCCGCCATCTGTGTGGCGATGACGCTGATCAGGCCGGTCGGGGCGTTCTGGATCGCCATGGCGCTGATGCCGGTGAACGCCGTCCTGAGCGGCGAGGGGCCGTGGGGGCGAGCACCTTCTTCTCCCACCTGGTGGTGCTGTTCGTCGTGGCGGCCAGGACCCGGCCGCGCACCGCCGCCTGGATGTGGGCCCTCACGCTGCTGCTGGGGCTCGTCGTCGAGGGCGTCGTCACCGGCGGGGACGGCGGCTCGAGCACCGCGGCCATGGCGGTGGTCTCGGCGTTCGCGCTGCTCGTGGTGAGCCTGGTCCAGGTCCGGCGGGAGGCGCAGCGCGAGGTCACCGTGCAGCGCACCGTGACCGCCGTCGAGCGCGACCGGCGCACGCTGCTGGAGGAGCGCACCACGATCGCCCGGGAACTGCACGACGTGGTCGCCCACCACATGTCCGTCGTCGCCATCCAGGCCGAGGCCGCCCCGTACCGGGTGGAGAACCCGCCGCCGGAGCTGGAGCAGGTCTTCGTCACGATCAGGGAGAACGCCGTGGCCGCGCTCACCGAACTGCGCCGGGTGCTCGGCGTCGTCCGGGCCGACGACTACGAGGCACCGGACGCGCCGCAGCCCACCCTCGCCGACCTCGACCGGCTGCTCGCCAACGTCGCGGACGCGGGCCTGGTGACGGAGAAGGCGGTGACCGGCGCGGTGCGCGAACTGCCGCAGGGCGTCGAGCTGTCGGCGTACCGGATCATCCAGGAAGCGCTCAGCAACAGCCTGCGGCACGCCCCGGGGGCCACCGCGAGGGTCGAGATCGGCTACGTCCTGGGCGGCCTCGGCCTGCGCGTCGTCAACGGGCCGCCCACGGCTCCGGTGAAGCCGTCGCCGGGGGCCGGACACGGCATCACCGGGATGCGGGAACGGGTCGCGATGCTGAACGGCGAGATGACCGCCGGGGCCACCGCGGAGGGCGGCTACGAGGTCACGGCCTTCATACCGGCTCAGCCCACCGGTTCCGGCGCGTCCGGCGCCGTGGTGGAGCAGGCATGACGACGTCGGCCACCGCCCCGATCCGGGTCCTGATCGTCGACGACCAGATGATGGTCCGCGAAGGCTTCTCGGTCCTGCTCAACGCCATGCCGGGCATCGAGGTCGTCGGCGAGGCGGTGAACGGCCGCGAGGCCGTCACCCAGGTCGCCGCGCTCCGCCCCGACGTGGTGCTGATGGACATCCGCATGCCCGAGCTGAACGGCATCGAGGCGACCCGTGAGATCGTCGCCGCCGACGGGGACGCGAAGGTCCTGGTCCTCACCACCTTCGACCTGGACGAGTACGTCTACCAGGCGCTGCGCGCGGGCGCCTCCGGCTTCCTCCTCAAGGACGCCTCGGCCCGCCAGCTCGCCGACGGCGTACGCGTGGTCGCGTCCGGCGAGGCCCTGCTGGCCCCGACGGTCACCCGGCGCCTGATCACCGAGTTCTCCAAACTGGCGTCGGCCCCGCGCCCGCCAGCCCTCGCCCGGGTCGGTGACCTCACCGAGCGCGAGACGGAGGTGCTGGTCCTCATCGCCCAGGGCCTCTCCAACGCGGAGATCGCCGCGCACCTGGTCGTCGCCGAGTCCACGATCAAGACCCACGTGAGCCGCATCCTGGTCAAACTCGGCCTCCGGGACCGCACGCAGGCCGCCGTCTTCGCGTACGAGGCCCGCTTGGTCACTCCTTCCTGAGCGGGGCGGGGCCGGCCCCGCCCCGGAGCGGCCGGTTAGCGTCGGGTCATGGAACAGCCCAGCGCCTCCCCCGCCCTCTTCGACCCCTGGTCGGCGGCGTTCGTCGCCGATCCGCACCCCGCCTACGCCGAGCTGCGTGCCACCGGCCGGGCACACTGGTTCGAGGCCACCGACCAGTGGCTCGTCCCGCATTACGCCGACGTGTCGGCCCTGCTGCGTGACCGGCGGCTGGGGCGCACGTATCTGCACCGGTTCACGCACGAGGAGTTCGGCCGGACGCCGCCGCCCCCGGAGCACGAGCCGTTCGAGACGCTCAACGGGCAGGGGCTGCTGGACCTCGAAGCGCCGGACCACACGCGCATCCGGCGTCTGGTGTCCAAGGCGTTCACCCCGCGCACTGTCGAACAGCTCGTCCCCACCGTCCGGCGGCTGGCCGCCGGACTCGTCGACGACTTCGTCGAGCAGGGCGGGGGCGACCTGCTCTCCGCCGTCGCCGAGCCGCTGCCCGTCGCCGTGATCGCCGAGATGCTCGGCATTCCGGAGTCCGACCGCGCCCCGCTCCGGCCCTGGTCCGCCGCGATCTGCGGAATGTTCGAGCTCAACCCGTCCGAGGAGACCGCCCGCGCCGCCGTCCGCGCCTCGCTCGAATTCTCCGCGTATCTGCGCGAGCTGATCGCCGAGCGGAGGGCGAACCCGGGTACTGATCTCATCTCGGCCCTCGTCGCCGCCCACGACGAGGGCGAGCGGCTGACCGAGCAGGAGATGGTCTCCACCTGTGTCCTCCTTCTGAACGCCGGGCACGAGGCGACCGTCAACACCACGGTCAACGGCTGGTGGACGCTGCTGCGCCACCCCGGACAACTGGCCGCCCTGCGCGCCGACCACGGTCTGCTGCCGACGGCGCTGGAAGAGCTGATGCGGTACGACACCCCCCTCCAGATGTTCGAGCGCTGGGTCCTGGACGACATCGAGATCGACGGCACGGTCATCCCGCGGGGCTCCGAGGTGGCCCTGCTCTTCGGCTCCGCCAACCGCGACCCGGCCCGTTTCACCGAACCGGACACCCTCGACCTCGCCCGGCGGGAGAACCCGCACATCACCTTCGGCGCCGGTATCCACTTCTGCCTGGGCGCCCCGCTGGCCCGCGTCGAGCTGGCCGCCTCCTTCGGCGAGCTGCTGCGCAAGGCACCGGGCCTGCGACTGGCCGCCGAACCGGAGTGGAACCCCGGCTACGTCATCCGGGGTCTGAAGGAGCTGCGGGTCGAGGTGTGAGCCCGAGGGCGGCGAACCTGCCCCCGCCCCGCTACCGAACCGGAAGCATCAGCCCCCAGGCCCCGGCCCGTACCGTCCACGTCCGCGTCCGCACCGGCCCCGCGACCTGTATGTCCGCCCGGTAGCGGAAATCGGCCCCCGAGACCGTGACCGCCTTGGCCTCCGTGGTGACCGGATCGGCGTCCGGCGCGTCGATCGTCACGGCCGCCACGCCGTCGTCACCGCACCGGGAGGTCACCGTCACCGAGGCGACCGGGCGGTCCAGGTCGTTCAGCACGACGCCGTCGGCCTCCACGCGCAGGCGGTGCGTCGAGGACGCGGCGGGCGGCTCCGGGGGCGCGGGGCGTACCAGGGTACGGACCAGGGAGCGGCAGGTGTCCCAGACGGCGGTCACGCCCGAGCGGTCGGTCCCCGTGCCCGGAGCGCTGTTCAGCGCGGGGATGCGCAGCGCGCCCAGGACCACGCCGTCGCTGTCGTCGACGAGCAGGTCCAGCCGGCGCACCGCCCCGTCCAGCGCCGTGCGCGCCGCCGCCACGGCGCCGTTCGGTACGCCGAGCGAGTGAGCCAGTTCCAGGGCGTCCGAGGCGCCGACCGGGACGAGCGAGAGCGCGCTCATGGCGGGTTCCCGCTCCCGGTGCAGCAGGGACACCGCACGCCGCAGCGCCCGGTCGTCGCCGATCACCACCGGCCGCCGGCCACCCCGGCGGGCCAGCGCCCGGGCGAATTCCCCGGGGCTGTCCGGGAGGCAGATCTTGGCGTGCGAGCCCGCGCTCAGCACGTCCTTCGCGATGCGTACGGACTCGCCGTCCGTGCGGCGGGCGACCGGATCGACCACCACCAGCAGATGGGGCGCGCCGTTACCGGGGGGCTGGGCAGCCGACACCTCGGACCTTCCTCGGGTAGCATCTTGGTGCAAGAGCCCCTTGCGCTATTGCGCCAGGGGTTTCGTCTATTCCGGGGCACCCGGTTCGACGGTTCGGACTGTGCCGTACAACGACGTACGGCATGAACGGCGTTTTCGTACGCCCCCTGACCTTGGACATGCCCCGCCCGGAAGGGGTGTACGCCTGTGCCCGCACTTGTGCTGCTCGGTGCTCAGTGGGGTGACGAGGGCAAGGGAAAGGCCACCGACCTGCTCGGTGGATCCGTGGACTATGTGGTGCGCTACCAGGGCGGCAACAACGCCGGCCACACGGTCGTCGTCGGCGACCAGAAGTACGCACTGCATCTCCTCCCCTCCGGCATCCTGTCACCGGGGTGTACCCCGGTCATCGGTAACGGTGTCGTCGTCGACCCGGCGGTCCTGCTCTCCGAGCTGAGTGGGCTCAACGACCGCGGCGTGGACACGTCCAAGCTGCTGATCAGCGGCAACGCTCATTTGATCACCCCGTACAACGTCACCGTCGACAAGGTGACGGAACGGTTCCTCGGCAAGCGCAAGATCGGCACCACCGGGCGCGGCATCGGCCCGACGTACGCCGACAAGATCAACCGGGTCGGCATCCGCGTCCAGGACCTCTACGACGAGTCGATCCTGGAGCAGAAGGTCGAGGCGGCCCTGGAGCAGAAGAACCAGCTTCTGGCCAAGGTCTTCAACCGGCGCGCCATCGAGGCCGGCAAGGTCGTCGAGGACATGCTCCAGTACGCGGAGCAGATCAAGCCGTACGTCGCGGACACGACGCTCGTCCTGAACAACGCCATTGACGAGGGCAAGGTCGTCCTGTTCGAGGGCGGCCAGGGCACGCTGCTCGACGTCGACCACGGCACGTACCCGTTCGTGACCTCGTCGAACCCGACCGCGGGCGGCGCCTGCACCGGTGCCGGCGTCGGTCCGACCAAGATCAGCCGCGTCATCGGCATCCTCAAGGCGTACACCACCCGCGTCGGCGCCGGCCCGTTCCCCACGGAGCTGCTCGACGAGGACGGCGAGGCGCTGCGCCGGATCGGCGGCGAGCGCGGTGTCACCACCGGCCGTGACCGCCGGTGCGGCTGGTTCGACGCGGTCATCGCGCGGTACGCGACCCGGGTCAACGGCCTCACCGACTTCTTCCTCACCAAGCTGGACGTGCTGACCGGCTGGGAGCAGATCCCGGTGTGCGTGGCGTACGAGATCGACGGCAAGCGCGTCGAGGAGCTCCCGTACAACCAGACCGACTTCCACCACGCGAAGCCGGTCTACGAGATGCTCCCGGGCTGGTCCGAGGACATCACCAAGGCGAAGACGTTCGCCGACCTGCCGAAGAACGCGCAGGCGTACGTGAAGGCGCTGGAGGAGATGTCCGGCGCCCCGATCTCCGCGATCGGTGTCGGTCCCGGCCGGACCGAGACCATCGAGATCAACTCGTTCCTGTAGACACGCAGGTACGCGGGAGGGCCGGGGCGGCGGTTGAGCCCCGGCCCTCCCGCGTGTGTCGTCGCGGCGACTCCGGCTGGTCTAGACCTTGACAGGTCCAGACCAGCGACGGTTGGGTGCAGGGATGCCCGCACGGCCCGCCGCCGAGGTGTGCGGCGAGCCATGCCCGTCCTCGCCGAAGGAGTGAGCAGCGCTGAACCGCATCAAGAGCATCCTGACCGTACTGGGCGCAGTCGTCGCGACGGCTGCCTTTCTGCCCGCGGCCGCCACCGCCGCGCCGGCCGCCGCGGACACCGGCGGTTCCGCCCCGTGCGCACCCCTGTGGGACTCCTCGACCGCCTACCCGGCCGGTGGCGCGGTCTCGCACCACGGCCGCAACTGGACGGCGAAGTGGTGGACGCGGAACGAGAATCCGGGTGCCACCAGCGTCTGGGCGGACGCGGGCGCCTGTACGGGAGGGGTCTCGGACTTCGTCATCAGTGAGGCGGAGTTCGACGAGATCTTCCCCGAGCGCGACTCCTTCTACACGTACCAGGGCCTGATCGACGCGCTGCACGCGTACCCGCGGTTCGCGAACACCGGGACCGAGCAGACCAGGGCCCGGGAGGCCGCGGCCTTCCTGACGCACGCCGACTTCGAGTCGGTCGGCCTGCGGTACGTGAAGGAGATCAACGAGGCCAACTACTGGATCAAGTGCGACTACAGCCAGCCGTTCGGCTGCCCGGCCGGCCAGTCCGCGTACTACGGGCGGGGGCCGATCATGTTCAGCTGGAACTTCAACTACAAGGCGGCCGGGGACGCCCTCGGGCTCGACCTGCTCAACGACCCGTGGATGGTCGAGCGCGATCCGTCGGTCGCCTGGCAGACCGCGCTCTGGTACTGGAACACCCAGAACGGGCCCGGCACGATGACGTCCCACGACGCCATGGTCGGCGGCGCGGGCTTCGGTGAGACCATCCGCTCGCTCAACGGCTCGCTGGAGTGCAACGGCGGCAATCCCGGCTCGGTGCTGGCGCGGGTGGCCAAGTACGAGCACATCACCGACGTCGTCGGGGTGAACCCGGGCTCGGGCCTTACCTGCTGATACGCGTTCAAACCCCAGGGCCGCCGCGATCCCGCCTCGTGGATGGGCCCCGGGGTTCTTCCGTCGGGAGTGTCCCCATTTTTGGTCTAGACCTTGACAGGTCCAGACCAACCGCGCTTGAGTGACGGCAACCCCCCACAGCGGTGCACCGCGACGACCGGTGCTCCGCGCCGAAGGAGTGTGCTGATGTTCCGTCGCATCATGGGCCTGCTCGCCGCGCTGGGCGCGGTCGTCGCCGGGCTCGTCGTACTCCCCGCCGCCACCGCGTCGGCCGCCGACTGCGCGGCCGCCTGGAACGCCTCGTCCGTCTACACGGGCGGCGGTTCCGCCTCGTACAACGGGCACAACTGGACCGCCAAGTGGTGGACGCAGAACGAGAAGCCCGGCAGCTCCGACGTCTGGGCCGACCAGGGCGCCTGCGGAGGCGGCGGCACGGACCCGGGCGGCCCGGGGTCGTCCTCCGGCTTCGTGGTCAGCGAGGCGCAGTTCAACCAGATGTTCCCCGGCCGCAGTTCCTTCTACACGTACAGCGGGCTGGTCGCCGCCCTGGACGCCTACCCGGGCTTCGCCAACACCGGCAGCGACACCGTCAAGAAGCAGGAGGCCGCGGCCTTCCTCGCCAACGTCAGCCACGAGACCGGCGGACTGGTGTACATCGTCGAGCAGAACACCGCCAACTACCCGCACTACTGCGACAGCAGCCAGCCCTACGGGTGCCCGGCGGGCCAGGCCGCGTACTACGGACGCGGACCGATCCAGCTCAGCTGGAACTTCAACTACAAGGCCGCGGGCGACGCCCTCGGCATCGACCTGCTGCACAACCCGAACCTGGTGCAGACGGACGCGGCCGTGGCCTGGAAGACCGGCCTCTGGTACTGGAACACCCAGAACGGCCCCGGCACCATGACGGCCCACAACGCCATGGTCAACGGCGCCGGCTTCGGTGAGACGATCCGCTCCATCAACGGCTCCATCGAGTGCAACGGCGGCAACCCCGCCCAGGTCCAGAGCCGTATCGACAAGTACCAGGCGTTCACGCAGATCCTCGGCACCACGCCCGGATCCAACCTGAGCTGCTGACCAGCGCTTTCATCAGGCTGATTCACACGTGTGGGGGATGCCCCCGGCCCCGCGGCCGGGGGCATCCCCCGTCCCGTTGTCAGTGGTGGCCTCTAGCGTCGTGACCGTCGGGACCGCAGGCGGTCGGCGCACGAGGAGAGGTCACCACGATGGAGTTCCGGATCGAACGCGGCGAGCTGACGGACGCCGTCGCCTGGGCCGCCCGGGTGCTGCCCACCAGATCACCCGTGCCCGTCCTGGGCGGCCTGCTGCTGGAGGCGGCGGACGGCAGGCTGAGCATCTCCGGCCTGGACTACGAGGCGTCCGCCCGCATCGAGGTCGAGGCCAGGACCGACCGGCCCGGGAGGGTCCTGGTCATGGGCCGCCGCCTGCTCGACGTGTGCAAGGTGCTGCCCGAGGGGCCGGTCGAGTGCGCGGTCGAGGGCTCCCGGTTCACGGTCACGGCAGGCGGCGCCGGATTCGGCCTGTCCGTCCTCCCGTTGGACGACTACCCCGCGCTGCCGCCGCTGCCGGAAGTCCTCGGCGAGGTCGACGGGCAGGAGTTCGCGGCAGCCGTCGCCGACGTGTCGGTGGCCGCGGGCCGGGACGACACCCTCCCCACGCTCACCGGTATCCGTCTGGGGCTCGACGGCGGGCGCATGACCCTGGCCGCCACGGACCGCTACCGCTTCGCGGTCCGTACGCTCGACTGGCGTCCCGCCACCCAGGGCGTCACGGCCGACGTCGTCGTATCGGCCCGTCGGCTCAGCGAGATCGCCCGCTCGGTCGGCGCCCGCCCCGGTGCGCTCCGCCTCGCCCTGGACAGCGGCTCGGCCGGGTTCGAGCGCGAGTCCATGCGCACCACGGTCCGGCTGCTCGACGGCCGGCTCCCCCGCCACGACAAGCTGTTCGTACTGGACAGCCCGGTCAGAGCGGTGACCGAGCGAGAGCCGCTGGTCGAGGCCGTGAAGCGGGTCGCGGTGGTGGCGGACGGCGACAGCCCGCTCCAGTTCGCCTTCGCGGACGGCTCCGTCCTGCTCCGGGCCGGTTACGAGGACGACGTGGCCTCCCAGCGCCTGCCCGCCGGCCTCCTGGGCGCCGAGGAGATCACCGTCGCGTTCAACCCCTCGTACCTGATGGACGCGCTGGCCTCGTTCGACACCCCGGTCGTCCGGTTCCAGCTCATCGGCCAGGGCCAGCGCGCCATGATCACCGGGCATCCGGACCACGAGGACGCGGCGGCCGCAGCGGACGGGGCGGGGGACACGGTCCACCAGCACCTGCTCATGTCCGTACGCCCGATGGTCCAGTGAGCACGACGGCCGCGGGGCCGGGGATGACTGTTCTCCCCGGCCCCGCGTTCACAACTTCCCGGAGTCCCGGGTCACTTCGTGAAGATGAAGTACTTCCAGGCGCTGTGCGTCGTCGTGTTGACGTTGTCGCCCGACGTGTTGTTCACGTAGGAGGAACGGATCCGCATCCGGTAGCCCGTCTCATGGGCGCCGGTCAGCGTCACGTAGGTCTTTCCGGCGGTGCCCAGCTTGAAGTACTGCGAGCCCGCGTCGTACCACTTGCCCTGGTAGTAGAGCTCCAGGGACAGGCGGAACTTGCGGTTCTTGTAGTAGCTCATCGTCGTGCCGAAGACCGGGTTGGTCTTCTTGTGGAAGTAGGCGTACGACTGCGAGCCGATCTTCGCCGTCCGGTACTGCTTGGAGACCGAGGTCGAGACCTTCACCTTCGCGTAGGCGACGGAGCTGACCGTCTTGGACGCGGAGCGTCCGTCGCCCTTGAAAACGGCGGTGACGGTCGTGTCCCGGGTCATGTCGACGGTCGTGGACAGGTTGCCCTTGGAGTTGACCTTGCCGGTCTTCGCCAGCTTCTTCGGCTTGTCCTTGCCGAACGGGTCCACCCAGAGTTCGACGGTGCGGTTCTTGTACGTCTTGCCGAGGTGCGCGGTGAACGAGACGTCGGTGCCATAGGCGTAGACCGCCTTGTTGCGGTTCAGGGTCAGCGAGGTGGCTGTCCGGGAGACGGCGACCTTGTCGCTGCCCGACGCCGCGGAGTGCGTGGCGTCACCGGCGTAGGAGACCTTGTACGTGACCGTGCCGCCCGCGGGCGGGGTGTCGCTGAAGGAGAACGTGCCGTCCGACTTCAGCTTAACGGCGGCCAGCGCCTTGCCCTTGGGGGACTCGATGTCGGTACGGGTCACCGTCGCCACGGCGCCCGACGGGAAGGCACCGTCCGACTTCACCTTGCCGGTGACGGTGAGCTTCTTGGCGCGGGTCGCCTTCGACGGGGCGCTGACCGTCACCGTCGTGCGGTACTTGACCGGGTCGGTGAGCACCCGCAACGAGCGGACGCCCGCGCTGTTGACCGTGACGGCGAACAGCCGGCTGGTGTCCGGTGCCCAGGCCAGACCGGACGGGTCCAGGGTGTCCGAGCCGCTGCTGTTCCCGGTGTTGGGGAAGTCGTACGTCCGGACCGGCTTCGTGGCCGAGCCCTGCTTGTAGACGTACACGTCCGGCTCGTACCAGCCGTCGATGCCGGCGGCGACCGTCCCGTCCGGGGCGATGTCGACCGCGTTGGGATACGCGTCGGACGGATAGGCGATCGTCGGTGCGAGGTCCGTGGTGCTGTACGCCTGGTGGACGTACGGGGCGCCGCTGGCGACCACGAGCTGTGTGCCGTCCGGGCTGAGCGCGAGGTCGTGCATGTTGGCGCCGTTTGTGCTCGTCGACGCGGTCCGGACGGCCGTCCCCGAGGCCACGTCGTAGACAGCCAGGTCCGTCGGGCTCTGGGTCTCGATACCGGCGGCCAGCACATTCGGCGCCCCCGGGGTCGAGGCCAGCGTCGGCGCCGCGTACCAGGTGCCGTCGGTGTCCTGCTCCAGGGCCACCACCGGCTCGGCGCCGGACAGGTCGAGCGACCCGATGTGACCCTGGCCGGCCGAGCCGTAGCCGAACCAGAGCTTGCCGCCGGCCAGCGCCGGGAACTTCGGGTCCGTGCCGCCCCCCGTCGCATACCGGGCGGACACGGCGAGTGCCGCCGTGTCGATCGCGACGATGGCGTCGGAGCCCGGGACGGCGGCGTACAACGTGCCGGAGTCCGCGGACAGTTCGAGTCCGGTCACCCCCGGCAGCGAGCCGATCCTGGCGATGACCGTGCCGCTGTAATCGGCGACGACGACCTTGCCCCCGGCCGGATCGCTGATGAAGACGCGCTTGTGCACGCCGTCGGCGACGATGTCGCCGACGGATGCGGCGGCGATCACCTTGCCGGAGTCGGCGGCGGCCGGGTCGGCCGCGCCCCCGATGAGCACAACTGAGCTGAAGAGCACCGCGATCGTGGTCGCGGTGGAGATTCTGCGCGTACGCAAGATGGTGTCTACCCCCACGGTGAAGGGACCGCCCGGCACCTGGAGATGAGAGAGGTGCGCGGTCCGGATCGCAGGTTATGACATGGGAGTGACAACTGGTACGCGCGGTCGGATTTTGACCGGGCCGCGTGGCTCCCGGAGCACCGCGGGACGTCCTGTCAGCCGGTCTTGGTGTACGTGAGCTTCTCGCCGCTGGACGTGTTCTCCCGGCTGAGGCTGCCGTCCGGGAGCAGGGTGAGCGTGGTCGGGGCGCCGGGGGTGCAGGAAGCAGCCGGCTCGCCCTCGGTCACGGTGGAGGGGCCGATCCGCACCGACTCGCCCTCGGCGGCCTCGGCAGTCAGGGGGGCCTCGAAGACGCAGCGGTAGGTGCCGCCGCTGTCGAGCGGGCCCTCGGCGGTCAGGGTGAGGACGGTGTCGCCCGCCTCGCCCTGGCGGATGACCAGTTCACGGGTGGAGTGGCCGGTGGCGTTGTCGATGCTGCCGGACCAGGAGCCGAGGTAGCCCTCGGGGACACCGCCCTCCTCGCCGTTGACCCCGTCGTCGCTCGGCGAGGGGTCGGGGGAGACGTCGGGGGAGGGGGACTCGTCGACGGCCTTCGTCGGGGAGGGACCCGCCGAGTGGGTGGGCCCCGCCGTGGGTGTTCCGTCCTTGTCGTTCATGAGCGCGTACACGGACCCGCCGGCCCCTATGGCGACCAGCAAGGCGACCACGATCAGGGCGATGGTGGAGCCGCTGCCCCTGCGGGCCGGTTCCGGCGCGGGGGCCGGGTGCTGGGTGCCGGCCGGGTAGCCGGGGCCGTACGGAGGAGTGGCGCCGGGACCGGGCTGCTGCGGGTAGCCGTACGGGTAGCCGTGGTCCGGGCTCGGCTGCTGCGGATAGCCGTAGGGCGGGCCCTGGTAGGGCTGCTGCGGATGGCCGAAGCCCTGGACGGGCTGCGGCTGGGCCGGCTGGTGCGGGTAGCCGTAGCCGGGCGGGGGCGGCGTGGCCGGGTGCGCGGCCGGCGGGGGTGTGACCCCGGCGGGGCCGGCCGCGATGGGCAGCGCGTGGACCGGGCCCGGCGTGGGTTGCCCGGGCGCCGGCTGCCCGGGGGAGGGGAGCGGGGTGGTCGGCAAGCTGGGGGCGTCGAGTATCTCGGTGGGCGGCTCGGGCTCCGGGTCGCCAGGGCCGGCTGCCGCCGTGACGGGGGCGGCCGGCTTGGTGAGGGGGACCGTGCCCTGCGGCACCGCGTCCCTCGGGCCCGCGCCCGCGCCGGGCCCCGCGCCGGGCCCCGCGCCCGGCACAGCGTCGGCCGGTGCCGTCTTGTCCGGCACCACGGCACCTGGCACCGCATCGGCCGGCACCGCAGCATCTGGCCCCGCCGCACCCGGCCCCGCAGCACCCGGCCCCCCAGCACCCGGCCCCGCCGCACCCGGCGCCACATGCTCCGGGTCCTCCGAGTCCAGCAGTTCCACCGCATGGCGCCCGAGTTGGGCGATGAGTGCGCCCGGCAGCCAGGGCTCCGAGCTGTCGTCGCCGTCCGCCAGCAGCCCCAGGATGTCGTCCGTGGTCGGCCTGGCCTGCGGGTCCTTGTGGAGGCATCCCCGGATGAGGTCGTCGAGGCCCGCCGTGACCCCGGTCAGGTCCGGGTCCTCCTGCGCGATGCGGAACAGCAGGGCGTGCATCTCGTTGGCCGCGGCGCCGAAGGGGAGCCGCCCGGTCAGGGCGTACGTCAGCACCGACCCCAGGCAGAAGACGTCGCTCGCCGCGCTGACCCGCTCGCCCCGCACCTGCTCCGGGGACATGAAGCCGGGCGAGCCGACCAGCGCGCCGGTGCGGGTGAGACCGCCGTCGGTGACGGTGTCCAGGGCCCGGGCTATCCCGAAGTCGATGACGCGGGGACCGTCGATCGTGAGCAGGATGTTGGAGGGCTTCAGGTCCCGGTGGATGAGGCCGGCCGTGTGGATGGCCTTCAGGGCGTGCGCGAGACCGGCACCGAGGATGCGGACGGACCGTTCCGGCAGGGGGCCGAACGTGCCGGGGGCCGGTCCGGATCCGGTGCCCGGCCCGCCCGAGACGGTGGTGTGGAGGGACGGCCCCGCCACGTATCCGGTGGCGACCCACGGCACGTCGGCCTCGGTGTCGGCGTCCAGCACGGGGGCGGTCCAGGTGGAGCCCACCGTGCGGGCGGCCCGTACCTCCTGCCGGAACCGGTCGCGGAACACCTGCTGGGCGGCGAGTTCCTCGCGTACGAGCTTGAGCGCGACCGTACGGCCGCGGTCGGAACGGGCCAGATAGACCTGGCCCATGCCGCCCGCGCCGAGGCGCCCCAGCAAGCGGTAGGCGCCGATGCGCTGTGGATCGGTGGACCCGAGCTTCTCCATGGTGTGCGGCCTCCCCCGTACGACAACACGCCGGACGGGGACGAGAATAGCGGCGTGGCCCGTCCCGCCGGGGGTGCCGGGGGCTCCTGACCGGTCCGGGGCCGGTCTAAGGTGACCCGGAACCGAATCGGGGAGGGGCGCCATGTGCGCGAGCGGAGCCGTTACCCGCAGCACCCTGCGGCAGCAGATCGCGGACGCGCTGCGTGACGAGGTGCTCGCCGGGCGTCTGCTGCCGGGGCGGGAGTTCACCGTCAAGCAGATCGCCGAGCAGTACGGGGTCTCCGCGACGCCCGTCCGCGAGGCGCTGTTCGACCTGTCCGCGCAGGGGCTCCTCGAATCCGACCAGCACCGCGGCTTCCGGGTGCACCAGTTCACGGTCGCGGACTACCGGGCGATGGTGGAGGCCCGCACCCTGGTCATGGACGGGGTCATCCGGGGCGTCTTCCACGACCCGGTCCCCGAGCGGCGCACCGACTACCGGGACGCACTCGTGTCCGTACGCCGACGTGCCGAGGAGGCCGCCCGCGCCGCGCGCTCCGGGGACCTGGACATCCTCATCGGCTACGACCTGCGCTTCTGGCGCGAGCTGGGCGGCCTCATCGGCAACAGTTACATCAGCGACTTCCTGCACCGGCTGCGCGTCCAGGCATGGGTGTTCGCCGTGCCGTACCTGCGGGGCGACGCGGACCTGCGGGACTGGCTGTGGAACGGCCACGCCGAACTGGTCGCCGCGATCACCCACCGGGACCGCGAGGCCCTGCGCGCGGTGATCGACGGCTACAACGGCCACGCGCTGAGCTGGGCGGACCGCCTGGCCGATCCGGAACCGGGCGCGGAGGAGGACCGGGGGCGCTCCTGACCCCCGCGGGCACCGGCCGCCGCCCCACCGCGCCCCGGTCCGGTCGTGAGCGACCACTGTGCGCGCGCTGCCTGCCGCATTACGCTGTCCCGACCACCGCACGCCCCCGTTGGAGAGCGAGACTTCGTGGCCTGTGACCTGTGGCTGGTCCCCCTCGTCGATGTGCTGTGCCACAGCCCCGACAACCCGTTCGCCGAAGAGATCGCCCTCTACGACAAGGCCCTGGGCGAGGCCGGACTGCCGCCCGTCCCCGTCTACGCGTACATGCCGGGACTGACCGGGGACGTGGCCCCGGTCGCGGGATTCGACTACGACGCCCTGCACTTCCTGCGCCGCGCCTACCTGCTCCGGCTCAGCGGCCTCGCCGTCACACCGGTCGACGAGCTGGGCGGGGACTACGAGCAGTTGCTGGAGATGTTCGAGCAGGCGGCCCGGCAGTCCCACCTGGTGTGGCACTTCGACCACGCGGGCGCGTACGTGCCCCTCGACTTCGCCGCCCCGGTCACCACCGACGACCTGCTGACGGGCGGCGGCCCGCTCGGCTCGGCCCACGGGCTGCTGCGCGAGCTGGAGTTCGTCGCCCCGGCCATCGGCATCGACCCGCTGAACCCGCCGCCCGCCCCGCTGCCGCCCGCCGCCCCCACCGAGCTGGAGGAACCGGCGAGCTCCGTCCCGTACGACGACGACCCCTTCGCCCGGGAGCGCCACGTCTGGCTCGGGCTGCACACCGCGGCCACCCGCAGCCTCGCCCAGGGATCGATGATCGTCTTCAGCTGACGCGGTCCGGCCCCGCCCGGGTCCCCGTACCGGTCAGCGCGGGGACTCCGGCGGCCGCTGCCGCGGCATGTTGGGCCGGCCCATCGACTGGAGCGGGAAGCGTCCCGGCACGCTCCCCGGTTCCGGGCGCCCGTTGCCTGAGCCGCCGGAGACCAGGGCCTGCATGCCCAACGGTGCGGGGCCGGCCCGGAACTCCACCATCCAGTCGGCGGTCTCCGACCGTACGAGCTCCGTGATGTCCTCGGAGAACCGCCGCAGCACCCCCAGGCACCGCTCGGTCGCCTCGCTCGCCGTGCCCTCGGCCGGGCCGAGCACCTCCCGTACGCACTCCGAGGCCCAGTCGAACCGGAGCACCTGGAGGCGCCGCTGCACGGCCTGCGCGGTCGCCAGGTTCCTTATCCAGCCCGAGGTCAGGCCGAAGTACCGGTCGCACGCCATGCACGCGGCGCCCAGCAGCAGCGACAGGTACCCCCAGCCTGCCGCGCCGTGCAGCGCGCCGGTCAGGTCGAGCAGCGGCAGGGCGGCGCCCGCGACCACCCCGGCCGCGGTGCCCATCCGCAGCGCCCTGGCCCCGCGCCGCTTCCAGAGGCGGTCGTTCAGATACCAGTCGGCGGTGCGCAGCGCGTCCGCCTCCAGCCACCGGTAGAGCTCGTCCAGCCGCTGGGCGGGCTCCCCCCAGTCGCCCAGCGGGAACGGCTCCCCGGTCAGGTCACGACCCCGCCCCGCACGGTCCTCGGTGCCGGAGCCCGTACCGGAGGGAGCGGCCGCACCCGGGCCGGACGTGCCGGACTTGCGGGGCGGCACTTCGGGCTGCATCTCCGGCTGACTCACCGGGGTACTCCTCTGCATGCTGCATAGCGACGCGTGCTCTCGACCGCGTACTCGACGACGGGGCGGATCTCTGCTCCCTGGCTGCTCGATGCCCCTGGACGCGACGGGCAGTCCCCCGTGCGTAACCATGCGTGACGGGAAGTATGCGCGTGCGTACCGGGACGCATGCCCTTCCTACCGCCGAATGGTGGGCCATGGGGTCGAAATCGCGGTATTCCCGGGTGCGTACGGCCTCTGGTCAGGTATAGGAGCCCCGGCACCGGTCTCCCGATCTCACCCGAAAGAGTTGCTCCTCGGCGGGTGGGGCGCGTCGCCCGGCGACAACGTAGGCTCGGCGTACCGAAACATTTGTCGTCGAAATGCCTGGAGTGACCGTGATTCCCGGTGGTGGTCAGCCCAATATGCAGCAGCTGCTGCAGCAGGCCCAGAAGATGCAGCAGGAGCTCGCGCAGGCCCAGGAGGAGCTCGCCAGGACCGAGGTCGACGGCCAGGCGGGCGGTGGTCTGGTCAGGGCGACGGTCAACGGCTCGGGTGAGCTGCGCGGCCTGGTGATCGATCCGAAGGCGGTGGACCCGGAGGACACCGAGACCCTCGCCGACCTCGTCGTCGCGGCGGTCCAGGCGGCCAACGAGAACGCCCAGCAGCTCCAGCAGCAGAAGCTCGGCCCGCTGACCGAGGGGCTGGGCGGCGGCATGCCCGGCCTGCGGTTCTGACCGACCGCATACCCAAGACCGTACGTACCCCCTACGGTACGTACCACGACTCGGCCGACTCAGTCAGGAAGGCGTTCCGTTGTACGAAGGCGTGGTTCAGGACCTCATCGACGAACTGGGCAGACTGCCCGGCGTCGGTCCCAAGAGCGCGCAGCGGATCGCCTTCCATGTGCTCCAGGCGGAGCCCACGGACGTACGGCGCCTGGCCCACGCCCTCCTGGAGGTCAAGGACAAGGTCCGCTTCTGCGCGGTCTGCGGCAATGTGGCCCAGCAGGAGGAGTGCGGCATCTGCCGCGACCAGCGCCGCGACCGGTCGGTCATCTGCGTGGTCGAGGAGCCGAAGGACGTCGTCGCGATCGAGCGGACCCGTGAGTTCCGGGGCCGCTACCACGTGCTGGGCGGGGCGATCAGCCCCATCGAGGGCGTCGGTCCGGACGATCTGCGCATCCGCGAGCTGCTGGCACGCCTCGCCGACGGCTCCATCACCGAACTGATCCTGGCGACCGACCCCAACCTGGAGGGCGAGGCCACCGCGACGTACCTGGCGCGGATGGTCAAGCCGATGGGGCTGCGGGTCACCCGGCTGGCCAGCGGTCTGCCGGTGGGCGGCGACCTGGAGTACGCGGACGAGGTCACGCTCGGCCGCGCCTTCGAGGGGAGGCGACTGCTGGATGTCTGACGGTTCCGCCGCCCCTCACGAGGGCTTTACGTTCAGCGCGGTTATCTTCTACTCACCGTCTCCGACCGTGCACACGGGAGGTCTCCTCGATGTCTGACGCCACGTTGAACACCGTCACGCAGGACCCCGGCGATTTCGCGGTCCAGATCGCGGACCAGATCAAGACGTTCATCGTCGCGGTCACCGAGGTGTCCAAGGTCGAGGAACCGGAAGAGGCCGTTCCGGTCCTGCTCCTCCAGGTCTCCCAGCTGCTGCTGGCCGGCGGCCGGCTCGGCGCGTACGAGGACATCGTCCCGGACGAGCGCTACGAGCCGGACCTGGGCGCCGAGCCGGACGCCGACGGCCTGCGCGAGCGCTTCGCGGCCCTCCTGGAGCCGATCGACGTCTACTCCGAGGTCTTCGACCCGTACGAGCCCCGCAAGGCCCCGGTGCCGGCCCGTATCTCCGACGACCTGGCCGACCTCGTCACGGACCTGCGCCACGGCCTGGCCCACTACGAGGAGGGCCGCACCACCGAGGCCCTGTGGTGGTGGCAGTTCTCCTACTTCTCCAACTGGGGCTCCACCGCCTCCGCCACCCTGCGTGCCCTCCAGTCCCTGATCGCCCACATCCGCCTCAACCAGCCCCTCCAGGAGCTGGACGGCCTGGACACCGACCAGGACGCCGGCGACGACGATCTCGCCGAGGAGGCGGGACGCGTCATGTTCGAGGAGATCGCGGGCCCGCTGGGCCTGCGCCCCGCGAAGTAGTCGGTCCCGACCGGCGCGGACGCGTGTGGGCTGGGCCACAAAGGGGAATGTGTACGTGTTCGGTGGGCAGCAGCGCGATACGAGCGGTCCGGAGGCGACACGCCGATGATCACGTGGTGAGCGGGACATCTCACGATGCGGTATCAGCGGGGCGTTTCCGGGCTGCTCGTTAAACTGAGCCGACCGCAGTAATGGACTGAGCGAGGAGCGCACGTGGGCCTTGTCGTGCAGAAGTACGGAGGCTCCTCCGTAGCCGATGCCGAGGGCATCAAGCGCGTCGCCAAGCGAATCGTCGATGCCAAGAAGAACGGCAACCAGGTGGTTGTCGTGGTGTCAGCGATGGGCGACACGACGGACGAGTTGATCGATCTCGCCGAGCAGGTATCCCCGATACCGGCCGGGCGTGAGTTCGACATGCTGCTGACCGCGGGAGAGCGGATCTCCATGGCGCTGCTGGCCATGGCGATCAAGAACCTGGGCCACGAGGCCCAGTCGTTCACCGGCAGCCAGGCAGGCGTCATCACCGACTCGGTCCACAACAAAGCGCGCATCATCGATGTGACGCCGGGCCGTATCCGTACGGCGCTGGACGAGGGGAACATCGCGATCGTCGCGGGGTTCCAGGGTGTGTCCCAGGACAAGAAGGACATCACCACCCTCGGCCGCGGCGGGTCCGACACCACCGCCGTCGCGCTCGCGGCCGCGCTGGAGGCCGAGGTCTGCGAGATCTACACCGATGTGGACGGCGTGTTCACCGCCGACCCGCGAGTCGTGAAGAAGGCTCGCAAGATCGACTGGATCTCCTTCGAGGACATGCTGGAGCTGGCCGCGTCCGGCTCCAAGGTGCTGCTGCACCGGTGCGTCGAGTACGCACGTCGTTACAACATCCCGATCCACGTCCGCTCATCCTTCTCCGGACTGCGCGGCACCTGGGTCAGCAACGAGCCGCAAGGGGACCAGCAGGTGGAGCACGCGATCATCTCCGGAGTCGCCCATGACGTCTCCGAGGCCAAGATCACCGTCGTCGGCGTCCCCGACAAGCCGGGCGAGGCCGCCGCGATCTTCCGTACGATCGCGAACGCCGAGGTAAACATCGACATGGTGGTGCAGAACGTCTCCGCCGCCTCGACCGGCCTGACGGACATCTCGTTCACGCTCCCCAAGTCCGAGGGCCGCAAGGCCATCGACGCACTGGAGCGCAACCGCGGCGTGATCGGCTTCGACTCGCTGCGCTACGACGACCAGATCGCCAAGATCTCCCTGGTCGGCGCAGGTATGAAGACCAACCCCGGGGTCACTGCGGGCTTCTTCGAGGCGCTCTCCGACGCCGGCGTGAACATCGAGCTGATCTCGACATCCGAGATCCGCATCTCGGTGGTCACCCGCGCCGACGACGTCAACGAGGCCGTGCGCGCCGTGCACACCGCCTTCGGCCTCGACAGCGACTCCGACGAGGCGGTCGTGTACGGGGGCACCGGACGATGACCGCACGCCGCCCTTCGCTCGCGGTCGTCGGTGCGACCGGGGCGATCGGTGGCGTCATGCTCCAGATCCTCTCGCAGCACGCGGACGTCTGGGGCGAGGTCAGACTCGTCGCCTCGCCGCGCTCGGCCGGCCGCAAGCTGGTCGTCCGCGGTGAGGAGAGCGAGGTCCTCGGACTCACCGAGGACGTCTTCGAGGGCGTCGACGTGGCGCTCTTCCTGGTACCCGCCGAGGTCTCCGCGCAGTGGGCCCCGGTCGCCGCGTCCAAGGGCGCCGTCGTCATCGACGACTCCGCGGCCTTCCGTACGGACGACGACGTTCCGCTCGTCGTGCCCGAGATCAATCCGCACGCCGTACGGATGAGGCCGCGCGGCATCGTCGCGAACCCGAACTGCACCACGCTCGCGCTGATCGTCGCGGTCGGCGCCCTGCACGCCGAATTCGGCCTGCGCGAGCTGGTCGTCTCCTCGTACCAGGCCGTCAGCGGCGCCGGTCGCGACGGGGTCGCCGCCCTGCGCGAACAGCTGTCGATGGTGGCCGGCACCGAACTCGGTACGAAGCCCGGCGACGTGCGCCGCGTGGTGGGCGACACCCAGGGCGGCCCGTTCGCCGCACCGGTCGCGCTCAACGTCGTCCCCTGGGCCGGTACGGACGCCGGCGACGGCTGGTCGTCGGAGGAGAGGGCCATCCGCGACGAGTGCCGCAAGATCCTCGGCCTCCCGGGGCTGCGGGTGTCGGCGACCTGCGTCTACGTACCCGTCGTCGCCACGCACTCGATGTCCGTGCACGCCCGCTTCGAGAACGAGGTGGCGGTCGACCGCGCCCACGAGATCCTTGCCACGGCTCCCGGCGTGGTGCTGTACGACAGCCCGGGAGCCGGCGACTTCCCCACCCCGTCCGACGTGGTGGGCACCGACCCGACCTGGGTCGGCCGGGTCCGGCGCTCGCTGGACGACCCGCAGGCGCTGGAGCTCTTCGTCTGCGGCGACAACCTCCGCAAGGGCGCGGCGCTCAACGTGGCGCAGATCGCCGAATCGGTGGCCGCCGAATTCCCCCGGCCCTGAGCGATCGTGATCATGGGGTCCGGATCGAACCCGTTTTGTACTTTCTGTGAACGGTCTGTGAGCAAGTTGCTGGTCTGAACCTCTTGAGCTGGGCAGTCGCCGTGACCGACGATGACCTTTCGGTTCGTTGCAACCGCGGGTCGGACGCCAGGCGTCTAAGCGGTCACTTCTTGCGCGGCGGGGCGCATGTGCGGGGCATCTGGGGAAGAACGGGTACGTATGAGGGCATGTCGCAGGGTTTCAAACGCGGTGCCGTATGCGTACAACCCTGACGGGGGGAAGCGTGTCCAACTGGCGTGGCAGAGGTTCTCGATATCACAGTGGTGGGCCCCTTGCGCGGCGCTTCGGTGCGACCGCTCCGACGGGCCCGCGCGGCCGGTGGCATGCCGGTGATCGCGCCCATGCCCGCCGCGCGCCGGACGGGGCTGCCGGCGCAGCGCGAGGGCGCTGAGGAGAGCGTGGCAGCCGGAACAACCGTCGACCACCTCACCGAGACCTACCGCGCCCACTACCGTTCGCTGCTCGGCCTCGCGGCCCTGCTGCTGGACGACACGGCGTCCTGCGAGGACGTCGTGCAGGAGGCGTTCATCCGCGTGCACTCCGCGCGCAGCCGGGTCCGCGAGCCCGAGAAGACCCTCGCGTACCTGCGACAGACCGTCGTCAACCTCTCCCGCTCCGCGCTCCGTCGCCGCATCCTCGGGCTGAAGCTGCTCTCGAAGCCGATGCCGGACATGGCGAGCGCGGAGGAGGGCGCGTACGACCAGTTGGAGCGCGACGCGTTGATCAAGGCGATGCGCGGCCTGCAGAGGCGCCAGCGCGAGGTGCTGGTCCTGCGCTACTTCGCGGACATGACCGAAGCCCAGGTGGCCGAGACGCTGGGGATATCCCTGGGCTCGGTGAAGGCGTACGGGTCCCGCGGCATCGCGGCCCTGCGCGTGGTGATGGAGGCGCAGGTATGAGCCGGCGCGACGACCACCACGAGCACGATCATGAACAGACCTCACGGCCCGGGGGCCGGGGGGCGGAGGACGGCGACACGGTGGGCTTCACGACCCCGGCCGGCCTGTTCGGCGGGAGCAATCCCTTCGGCGGCGGCGACGACGGTGACGAGGACGCGCTGCGCCGCATGATGCACGGCGTGGTGCAGGGCCTGGAGCCGAGCGAGGGCAGCCTCGACCGGTTGCAGCGCGCGGTGCCCGCCCGGCGGGCCCGGCGCCGCCAGGCCCTGGTGGGTGCGGCGGCCGCCGCGCTGCTGATCGGCACCGCCGTTCCCGCGTTCGTCCACGTCGCGAACTCGGAGGGTTCGAGCACCGCAAACCCCGCCATCGCCGGACACGGTGAGCAGGCGCAGGGCGGCAACGGCGACGAGCCCGGCGCGGACTCGGGCACCGGGGGCGGCGGCGAGAGCGGCGGCGGACAGCCGAACGGGGGCCAAGGGCTCCCGGAGAGCACCGTGAGCCCGTCCGCCAGCAGCGGCAAGGGGGAGGACGGCGCCACGGCCGGCGCGTCCGCCGATCCCGCCGTCAGCGCGGCGGGCGTCCTGCCCCCCTGCGACTCCGGGCAGCTCGGCGTGCGGTCCGCCAGTTCCGGCGCGGCGGGTGCCGACGGCACGGTGTACGGGTCCTTCCGCATCGCCAACGTGTCCGGCACCGACTGCTCGGTGAGCAGCGGCGGCACCGTGGGCTTCGCGGCGATGGGCGCCGCCGACCCGGCCCGGATCGTGGTCGTCCGGCACACCGCGGGCGATCCCGCGTCCGGTCTGCCCGACCCGGCCACCGAGGAGGCCACCGTCCTGCTGAAGCCGGACATGGCCTACGAGGTGCAGTTCGCCTGGGTCCCCAACGAGACCTGTCCCTCCACCGGCGGCTCACCCTCCCCGACGCCTACGGACGGCACGACCGGCGCGGGCAGCGGCGGCTCCGCCGGGGCAGTGGCGGCCGGCGGCACGGGGGAGACCGAGACGGGTACGGAGACGCAGTTCGGCACTGACGGCGCGGGCACCGCACAGGGCAGCGTCTCCGTGCAGCACACACCGGAACCGGGGGCCCCGGTCGCCGCGACGACGATCGACAATGCCTGCGCGGGGACGATCTACCGGACGGGCGTCCTGGAGCCCTCGTCCTCGTAGAGGCCGTCGTGAGAGAGGGAGAAGGGGAGGGGCGGCCGGGGGAGCAGCCCGGCCCCTGCCCGTTCACGCTCCGGAACGGGCCTCCGCCTCGGCGCTCTCCGTCCCGGTGCCCGGTGCCTCCGTCCCGGGGACCAGCCCCAACGCCAGGTCCCTGGCAGCCTCGGCCTCGCGGCGCAGCAGGCGGAACCACATGAAGACCACGAACGCGGCGAAGACGAACCACTCACCCGTGTAGCCCAGGTTCTGGAAGGCCTTGAGGTCGAGCCCGCCGCCCTCCGGCGCGGCGGCCGGCACCGGGCGCAGCGCGGTCGCCCCGGCCCGGTCGGCACCGCCGGCCGCCTCCGCCGACGTGCCCTCGCCGTTCTTCGGGAGCGTCACCCAGGCGTCGTACACGTCGTACGGCACGAGGTTGACCAGCGACGCGGCGCTGATCATGCCCACCTGGCCGTCCGGCAGCCCGCCGGTCGCGCCGACCCCCGCGGTGCCCGCGTTCTCCGAGGCCTGGAGGTCGCCGGTCACGGTGACTCGGCCGGCCGGCGCGGGCGGCACCCTGGTCTGTCCGGGCTTCCCGGGCAGCCAGCCGCGTACCACCGGCAGGGCCTTGCCGCTGTCGGTGCGCAGCATGTCCAGGACGTAGAAGCCCTTCCGGTCGTCCAGCTCGCGCCCGGGCACCAGGAAACGGTCCGCGTACCGGCCGCTCGCGGTGGCGGGCCGGCCGGAGGTCTCCGTGTCGACGGGCAGCAGATCGTCGAGCGGCTCGGCGGCCCGGGTGCCGGGGTCGGGCCGCTTCTCGGCGGCCTCGTGCGTGTGCACGCGGTCCTCGAAGCGGCCGAGCTGCCAGGTGCCCATGAACACGCAGAACGGAATGGCCAGCACGACGAAGAGGTTGATCCCCCACCACCGCGGGGTCAGCAGGAACCGGTACACACCTCCACGGTACGGTCCCCGCTCCGCCCGGCCGGAGCGGGGGCACCCGAAAAGCCTCCTTTCATTCGGCCCCTACAGGTCGCCGCCCGGCGCTCCCTCGTCCGGGCCGGTGGGGTCGCCGGGCCCCGCGGGCGAGAGCCCCGCCAGGTGGCGCCGGGCGAAGTCGAGCTCCAGCCGGACCTGCTTGATCCGCTCCTCCACGACGAGCGAGCCGTGCCCGGCGTCGTACCGGTAGACCTCGTGCACCGCGTCGCGTGCCTTCAGCCGGTCCACGTAGTTCTCGACCTGGCGGATCGGGCAGCGCGGGTCGTTCATGCCGGCCGAGATGTAGACGGGGGCCCGCACGGCGTCGACGTACGTCAGGGGCGACGACGCCTCGAACCGCTCGGGCACCTCCTCCGGTGTGCCGCCCAGCAGCGTGCGGTCCATCGCCTTCAGGGCCTCCATCTCGTCGTGATACGCCGTCACGTAGTCCGCGACGGGGACCGCGGCGAGGCCGAGGGCCCAGTCACCGGGCTGCGTACCGACGCCGAGCAGGGTGAGGTAGCCGCCCCAGGAGCCGCCGGCCAGGACCAGTGCGGCCGGGTCCGCGAGGCCGGACTTCACCGCCCACTCCCGCACCGCCGCGATGTCCTCCAGCTCGATCAGCCCCACCCGGTGCTTGAGCGCGTCCGTCCACGCCCGTCCGTAGCCGGTCGAGCCGCGGTAGTTGACCCGGACGACCGCGTAGCCGTGGTCCACCCAGGCGGCGGGGCCCGCGGCGAAGGCGTCGCTGTCGTGCCAGGTCGGGCCGCCGTGGATCTCGAAGACCGTCGGGAACGGGCCCTCGGCGGGGGCGGCCGGGCGCTGGACGAGCGCGTGAATCCGGCCGCCGGGGCCCTCCACCCACACGTCCTCGACCGGCACCGACGCCGGAGCCTTGGCGCCCGGCGGGTCGAGCACCACCGCACCGGTCGTCGACCGGACCACCGGCGGCTCGGCCGCCGACGACCAGAGGTACTCCACCGTCCCGTCCGGCCTGGCCGTGGCGCCCGAGACCGTACCGGTGGGCGTCTCCACCCGCACCAGCCTGCCGTCCGACGTGGCGGGCTCGTACCGCCAGAGCTCGCTGCGCGCCTCGAAGCCGTGCTCGACGAGCAGCGCGGAGCCGTCCGGATACCACTCGGCGCCCACGTCGCCCGGCAGATCGACGGCCAGGTCCGTCTGCGTGCCCGCGACGGGGTCCCAGATCATCGGCTCCCAGCGCCCGCGCCTCTGGTGCCCGACCAGCAGGCGGGTGTCCCCGGCGACCGGGGCGAAGCCGAGGACCGCGAGGCCCAGCTCCTTCGTACCGCCCTCGGTGTCGTCCAGCTCCGCGACCGTCGTCCCGTCCGGCCGCACCACGCGCAGCGCGGAGTGCATCGCGTCCCCGTGCTCGGTGTGCTCCAGGGCGATCAGCGTCCCGTCGTGCGACAGGTCGCCGACCCCGGCCGACTCGCGGTGGCGGTAGATCTCGACGGGCTCCGCGCCCGGCCGTACGACGTGGACCGTCGTGCCGTCCTCGTCCGTCGAACGGCCGATCACCGCCGTGCCGTCCCGCCCGATCGCGAGTCCGGCCGGGTAGGAGGGCGCGAGACCGGGGGCGGCCGGCTCGTTCGCCGCCTCGGTCCCGCCATGGAACGGCCGCCGCATCCACACCCCGAACTCGTCCCCGTCGGTGTCGTCGAACCACCACACGGCCTCGCCGTCCGGCGTCAGCACGCCGTCCGTCGTGCCGTTCGGCCGGTCGGTCACCTGGCGCTGCTCGCCGGTGGCCCGGTCCCATGTGTACAGCTCGTAGGTCCCCGTCGCGTTGGACACGAACAACGCGCGGTCCGGCGCGTCCTCTGCCCAGTCGGGCAGCGATACCCGGGGAGCTCGGAAACGCTGCTCCCACAGCGGGACGGATGTGTTCGTCGACGAACCTGTTGCCTCAGTCATGACCCCATTCTGCGTCGGACGCCCGACAATCCGTTCGCTTCGTCCGCAGCCTGTGGATAACCTCGCGGACATGTCCACCGCTCCGATACCGCCCGACTGGCGCGAGGCCAACCGCAGGATGTGGGATGAGCGTGTGCCCATCCACGCCGGCAGTGACTTCTACGACCTCGACGCCTTCCGTGCCGGGAAGGACGCCCTGAGGCCCTTCGAGCTGGCCGAGGTCGGTGACGTGACCGGCCGGTCGCTGCTGCACCTCCAGTGCCACATCGGACTGGACACGCTCTCCTGGGCGCGGCACGGCGCCGCGCAGGTCGTCGGCCTCGACTTCTCCGAACCGGCCGTCGAGACCGCCCGCGCCCTCGCCGAGGACCTGGGCCTCGGCCCCGACCGCGCGGCCTTCGTCGCCGCCGACGTGTACGACGCGGCCCAGGCCGTACCCGACTCCTCGTACGACATCGTCTACACCGGCGTCGGGGCGCTGAACTGGCTGCCCGACATCGACCGCTGGGCCGAGACGGCCGCGTCACTGGTGGCGCCGGGCGGCTTCCTGTACCTCGCCGAGTTCCATCCGCTCACGGACTGCCTCGACGACGAGACGGGTTCACGGATCGCGCACGACTACTTCAGCCGCGAGGCATGGGTGGACGAGACGCCGGGTACGTACGCGGACTTCGACGCCCCGACCGTCCACAACCGCAGCGTCGAGTGGCAGCACCCGGTGGGCAGTGTGGTGTCGGCGCTGGCCGCCGCGGGACTGCGGATCGAGTTCCTGCACGAGCACGACGCCTCGCTCTTCGCTCGTTTCCCGGTTCTCAAACGCGGATCGGACGACTTCTACCGCTTCCCGTCGGACCGGCCGCGCATCCCCCTGATGTACTCGCTCAAGGCGACCCGGCCGGCGGCATGACGGACAGGGCGGAGGGGCGGCACCGTCCCGGCCTCGCGCCGGGACGGTGCCGCCCCTCGTCCGTGCCCCTTCCGAGTCAGGCCGCGGAGCGGAACGCGGGCAGGTAGCCGCCCGACTGGCCCTCGGGCTTCGGGTGGTACGAGTTGGAGACGGGGATCGAGACGCTGTGCAGCCACGGATCACCGGAGCAGATCTCGTGTCCGGTGAAATCGTCGGCGACCCCGGAGAAGGTGAACCCGGCGTTCGCCGCCTGCTTGGCGATGACGCCGTTCAGCACGTCGGAGGCGTTGTTGATGGCCGTACGCGCCTTGTCGGACAGACCGACGACGCAGCTCCCGCCGATCTTGTAGAAGCGGGGGTATCCCAGTACCACGACATGGGCCTGCGGGGCCTTGGAGTGGATGGAGGCGTACAGCGAACCCAGCCCGGAGGGCAGGTTGTTGTTCATCCTCCCGACGGCCGCGTCGACGGCCGAGATGCACGCGGACTCGCCGGACAGCACGCAGTCCTGCATGACATCGGCGAACCCGACGTCATTCCCGCCCGCCGTGACGCTCACCAGCGAGGTGGACGTACTCAGCGCCCCCAGCTGACCGCTGGAGACGGTGCTCGTGGTGGCGCCCGAACAGGCGACGAAGGTGAACGACGACGGCGAGTTCGCCGCCGCCCAGAGGTACGGGTAGGCCTTGGTGCTGCGCTTGCAGTCACCGCTGTCGGACAGATAGCTCCCCGCGCCGACACCGGACGAGTACGAGTCGCCCAGGGCGACGTACCCGCCGGCGGCGGCCGAGGGGGATGCCGAGGCCGGCTGGGCCAGGCCCAGCGCGGCGGCGGCGGCGAGGAGCAGAGTGGATGCGGACGCCCAGAATCTCCGTACTGACATAGCTGTCAGCCCTCCGAAGTGTGGGGGGTGGGTGGGGGGTTGAGTGAGCGTCCCCTGTTGTAGCAGCTCCCGGTACCGGTCGGTAATAGCTCTGCGAGAACCCGCCGGAATTGCCCGAATGATCGGTCGGTAGCCGTAGCTCCGCGCGTAGATAAACCCACAACTGCCCTTGAATCAAAGGATTTTATGTAATCAGATCACCGCATCGCAGGGTGGAGGCTGGGTTCGTCGGGGGGCGCGGCGGCGGTCGGTGAGGGCCTGCCTGATGCGGCGTCACCCATTGCTCGTCGTTCATCAGATGGGGGGAAGCGCTAACCGATTCTCGGCCGACTGGGGCTCCGGGCTGCCGGAGGCCGGTTGTTCCGAACCCCCATCACTGCCGTGGTGGCCGACTGCGCCCAGCTCGCCGCGTTCACCGCCGTGCCACCCCGAGGCTGCGTGGACAGCAGGATCAGGGCCTTACCGATCCCGAAGCGGCCGAGGCCCCAGCTGTCCGGCCCGGCCACACCCACCCGTCCCCGCTGCACACGGACGGCAAGCAGGAATCCCGTACGAAGAAGTTCCGCGTCACGCTCCCACGCGACCCTCTCGCCCTCCGCGCCCACCAGCCCTCGGCGTTCGTAGCCGCGGACGTACTCATTCCGCCCACCGCCGAGGTGGAGCCACTGGGCGTCGACGTGGAGGCGCTCCAGCACATCAGACACGACTGAGGGGGCGGAAAGCGCACAAGGCCCGGAATCCACTCAGGGGCCCGACCCGCTTTCGCGGATCAGGCCCCTGACCTGGTGTTTCGGCTGTCGGGGTGGCGGGATTTGAACCCACGACCTCTTCGTCCCGAATGAGGATCGGCGAAGATCGACACCAGCTCGGACGGCGTTCAGCCTGGTCAGATCATTGGTGCGGGTCGGCGGGGAGCGGTCTCGCGAGGGCCGGGGGAGCGATTCGGCTCGCACATCGCTCCCAGCTTCCCCTCGTTTCGGGCTGGGTCCACGCGCAGGCTGCTCGACCCCGACCGCCATGACCTGCTCATGTTCTGGCCCCGTCGTATCTGGCGGGTCTGTGCCAACGATCGCTGACCCGGAGGCCGCCTTCGGCGGCTGGGGCATACCGTCGACAGCGCGTTCAGCCGGTTGCCCCTGCAGGCGAGGCCGGCTCCGCCGCGCGGGACCGACGGCTCGCCTCAGGCCGTGGTCGTCGGATCCGAGGATTCGGCGGCGCGCCGATACTGGGCGTTGATGCGTTGGGCCTCTTCGAGCTGATCCTCGAGGATGACGATCCGGCAGGCGGCCTCGATCGGGGTGCCCTGGTCGACGAGCTCACGCGCGCGGGCCGCGATCCGCAGCTGGTAGCGGGAGTAGCGACGGTGCCCTCCGTCGGAGCGCAGCGGCGTGATCAGCCGCGCTTCGCCGATGGCGCGCAGGAAGCCGGGAGTGGCGCCGATCATCTCGGCGGCCCGGCCCATGGTGTAGGCGGGGTAGTCGTCGTCATCGAGACGGCCCAGCGAATCGTCTGCTGTCATTTCACCTCTCTGTGGAACGCGTCGAGGGGCCCTGGTGCCATATGGCACCAGGGCCCCGAAGGAACTACTACACCATCTGCCGACCTTGATGCTGCGCCGGCCTTCTGTTTCCGCACGACCGTCCGGAATGCCGACGGAGTTGCGGGGATCGCGGATGCGTGACCGGAGACCACCTGCCTGTCGATGTCCTGCGGTACCCGGGCTCAGTGGTGCTCCCGGGCGATCCTGATGGCGATCGATTCCTCCGTTCTTCCCTCTGGATCATTCACTCTCTTGCTGCGGCGGCCCCTTATCACTGCGGGCCACCCGGTCCGGCGGTCAGCCCCGTCGCCGTCGTGCAACATCCCTGGCTCCGAAACTCCACCACCGCACCGTGATGCGTGCACCCCGGCAGTTCATGTCTGCCGGGCCTCGCTCGATCTCGGCTACAAGAGAAACCATAGCCAGGTGAAGACCGAATGTCTACTCTGAGCGCGATAGATTTTCGAGCCTACGCCGATCAGGTAAACCTCTTCGATCGTGCACGGATGTCCGAGGGGAGGGCCGAGCCTGCGGCGACAGGCGATCTGAGCAGGGTTCGCCACGCAGTGAGGGCCCGACCGGTCGTACCGGTCGGGCCCTCACTGCGTGCTGGTGTCGTCTCGTACCTGCTCTGCCGCTCAGGCTGCGCTCGTCCCCAGCATGGCGGAGGCTCGCTGGAGTGGGCTGAGAGCGGGTGCGGGCGTGGTCGCCGGGATCGCGCGGCAGATGAACCCGAGCAGGGTCATGGCCCGGACGACCTCGCCCGCGCTGAAGTCGCGGCGGTCCTGGCCGGTGATCAACTGGCCGACCTGCTTGACGGGGTACTGCCGCCGTCCGATGGTCACCGATTCACCGGTGACCGCCTCGGGCTTGACGCCTTTCATTGTCTCCAGCACGCCGGTCTTGGTCAGGTCGAACGGGAAGCGGGCGATGACACAGCGCATGAGACCTCACAAGGAGCGGGGAAGGGGGCCGACCGTGGGAGCCGGTTCAGTGGGCGAGGCCGACGACGGCCGGGGGGAGATGGCCGGCGGCCCCACTGACGTCACGTAGACGGATCCGGTCCGTATATCCGGAACTGTCCCGGACGGTGGTGAGCCGGGCCAGGGTGACCAGGCCGGTGCGCATGTCGTCCTCGTCGCACACGACCAGGTGTCCGACTCGGGCGCCGGCCATGACGGACAGTGCCACCTCGACCGTCATGTCGTCCCAGACTCGTGGACCTGCTTCTTTCGCGGTGTCGGCCATCGTAGTGCGCAGGGCGTCGGCGTCCGTCGGGCGGAGCTGCATCTGAACGAGCGTCAAAAGATGTCTCCTACAGAGAGGGATCAGGTTCCTGATCAAGGAGGTGCTAGGCAGCCTTCTCGACAGGGCGCTGTTGAGCGGACGCACGCCGGTTCGCCGAAGCGGCACGGCGACGGCCCCGGGAGGCGGCGCCGCGCTGGGGCCGTTCGGCCACCGGCGCGGTGACGACGACCGGGATGCCGGAGGGAGTCCGGGCGCCGGTGATGCGATGCAGTTCCGGCTCGCCGGAGCGGACCTGGGTGACCCGCGGACGGATCCCGGCATCCGACATGAGGCGGATCATGCCGCGGCGTTGGTTCGGCGTGACGAGCGTGACGACGCTGCCCGATTCACCGGCGCGGGCTGTGCGGCCGCCGCGGTGGAGGTAGTCCTTGTGGTCGGTCGGCGGGTCGACGTTGACGACGAGGTCGAGGTTGTCGACGTGGATGCCTCGGGCGGCCACGTTCGTGGCGACCAGCACCGTGACGTGCCCGGTCTTGAATTGCTCCAGTGTGCGGGTGCGCTGGGGCTGGGTCTTCCCGCCGTGCAGCGCGGCGGCGCGCACACCGCTGCGGAGCAGATCCTGGGTCAGCCGGTCGACGGCGTGCTTGGTGTCCAGGAACATGATCACGCGGCCGTCGCGGGCGGCGATCTCGGTGGTGGTGGTGTGCTTGTCGGCGCCCTGGACATGCAGAACGTGGTGCTCCATCGTCGTGACCGCGCCGGCCGAGGGGTCGACCGAGTGGACGACGGGGTCGGTCAGGTAGCGGCGCACCAGGAGGTCGACGTTGCGGTCCAGCGTGGCGGAGAACAGCATCCGCTGCCCCTGGGGGCGCACCTGGTCGAGCAGCGCCGTGACCTGGGGCATGAACCCCATGTCCGCCATCTGGTCGGCTTCGTCCAGGACGACGATGCCGACCTGGTCCAGCCTGCATTCACCACGGTCGATGAGGTCCTTGAGACGGCCCGGGGTCGCCACCACGATCTCGGCTCCGCCGCTCAGCGCGCCGGCCTGCCGACGGATGGACACCCCGCCGACGACCGTGGCCAGACGGAGCCTGACGGAGCGGGCGTAGGGAGTGAGTGCGTCGGTCACCTGCTGGGCGAGCTCGCGGGTGGGCACGAGGATCAGTCCCAGTGGTTGGCGGGGCTCGGCGCGCTGTTCGGCGAGGCGCGACAGCAGGGCGAGACCGAAGGCGAGGGTCTTGCCGGAGCCCGTGCGCCCGCGGCCCAGGATGTCGCGGCCCGCGAGGGAGTTCGGCAGCGTCGCGCCCTGGATCGGGAACGGCAGGGCGACGCCCTGCCTGCTGAGTTCGGCGAGCAACTGCGTGGACATGTCGAGATCGGCGAAATGCTCCACCGCGGGAATCGCGGAAGTGATCGTTTCGGGGAGCGCGAACTCTCCCCTGGGCGCAGTGGTCCGACGGCTGCCACCGCCGGTGCGGGCGGCCGACGATCCGCGGTGCCACCCGCCCCCCCCGGCCTCGGCGGGGCCGCCACTGGTCCGGCTGAAACGGTTGTTCGTACGCGTACGGTTCATTCGGGAACCTTCCTCGATGCGGCGCATATCAAGGAATTCCCGCTGCAATGAACGGCGCAGAGAATTACGAGAATGTACCGATGGAAAACGGCGGTCGAGCCGGCCGGAAAACAGAATGCGCGGGCGCAGGAGCCGAAATGATCGGCGTGAGGCAGGCGCGAGATCCGCGGTGCAGATTCATGGCGTGAAGGGGTGCGTCCCCGTCTCCGGGTGATCATTCTTTTGTGCCGAGGCTGCGGATCCTGCCGAGCTCGACCCCGTGGGCGAAGCCACTGCGGAGATCGCTGCGGAGAAACGTACAGCTGGGGCCCGCACCCCGAAGGATGCGGGCCCCAGCTGCGAACTGTGCGTCAGTGTCAGGCCGGAACGATGTTCTCGGCCGTCGGGCCCTTCTGGCCCTGCGCGATGTCGAAGGTCACCTTCTGGCCCTCGAGGAGCTCGCGGAAGCCCTGGGCGGCAATGTTCGAGTAGTGGGCGAAAACGTCCGCGCCGCCACCGTCCTGCTCGATGAAGCCGAATCCCTTTTCCGCGTTGAACCACTTCACGGTGCCATTGGCCATGTCTGTCTCCTTCGGGGCAGTGCATCGGGATCCACGCTCTGCGGATTCCGTGTCGCCGCGATGATCGCCCCGCCGGAAACTACCGGTAAACAAGCTTTGGGAACCACAACTGCAACTGCAACTGCAACGACACTAGCACGTCCCGGAGGTCCGCGAGTGGCGAATTATCCGCTCTGTTCGTCGTGCGAAAAACTCTTACCACGCGGTTCGTCAAACTCTCCCTTCGCGAACACAGAAATAATTATTCGGGAGTTAGACGTTCTTTCCGGGGGCGAGCGTCGCGCGCGGGCGATCTCGGCGGCCAGGGCTGCCACGCGTCGCCGCACCCATGGTGATGACGTAGTTGAAGCCCCTGCCCGCCCCTGCCACGGCAGGACATAAGTCCCCCGAGGCCAAGGCGCTGCGCGCACCGGCGGTCACCTGGGCGCGCAGCCGGCCGATGCCGCACGCCGTGCCGGAGTCCCTACCGGCGCGGTCTCCAACGTCCTTAACGCCCCCGAGCGCGTACGAGGCGACGCCTGCGGCGGAGGCGAGCATGTGGCGCGGGAAGGTGCTGCGGATGTGACTGGCGATCGCCATTGGCGCAACAGCGGGATCGTGCACATCGAGCGGATCTCTGCGGATCTCTATAGAGGAGGCGAGCGTCGACTCTGAGATCGACCACCTCGTCAGCGCCTTCTTGAAGCGGCCCCGCGAGTACAGCTAGGTACAGCAGGGTGCGAGGGGTCGGCTCACAGGGGGAGGGGGAATCCGCATCCCGAAGTCGGCTCCCAACTGGCCCCCGAACGCACATCAGGCCCGGTACTGATCTCTCAGTACCGGGCCTGACCTGGTGTTTCAGCTGTCGGGGTGGCGGGATTTGAACCCACGACCTCTTCGTCCCGAACGAAGCGCGCTGCCAAGCTGCGCTACACCCCGATCGCCGCCGGTCTCCCGGCGACATCGACAACTCTAGCCCACCGGCGCCCGGAGACGAAATCCGGTTTTTGTCGTGATCGGCGGGGCGGTCCGGTCAGGCGTCCCGGGGCGTCAGGGTGAGCAGCGTCGCCTCCGGGGGGCAGGCGATGCGGACCGGGGCGTAGCGGCTCGTGCCGCAGCCGGCCGAGACGTGGAGGTAGGAGCGGTTGCCGCCCGAGGTGTGGGTGGAGAGGCCCTTCACGCGGTCCGTGTCCAGGTCGCAGTTGGTGACCAGGGCGCCGTAGAAGGGGATGCAGACCTGGCCGCCGTGGGTGTGACCGGCGAGGACCAGGGGGTAACCGTCCGTCGTGAACGCGTCGAGGGAGCGCAGGTACGGGGCGTGGACCACGCCGATCGAGAGGTCGGCGCCCGTCTCGGGGCCCCCGGCGACCTCGGCGTAGCGGTCACGCTTGATGTGCGGGTCGTCCAGGCCGGTGAAGGCCAGCTCCAGACCGTCCAGCTTGAGGCGGCCGCGGGTGTTGGACAGGTTGAGCCAGCCCGCCTCGTCGAAGCCGTCGCGCATCGGCTCCCACGGGTTGTGGACGGCGCCGGTCGCCGGGGCGTTGCCGTTGAGGCCGTGCTTGCCCGACGCCTTCTCGAAGAGGTAGCGGACCGGGTTGCGGAGCTTGGGCCCGTAGTAGTCGTTGGAGCCGAACACGTACACGCCCGGGAACTCCATCAGCGGGCCGAGCGCGTCGAGCAGCTCCGGCACCGCCTCGGGGTCGGAGAGGTTGTCCCCTGTGTTCACGACGAAGTCGGGGCGCAGGCCGGCCAGCGACTGGAGCCAGGCCCGCTTCTTGCGCTGTCCGCTGACCATGTGCACGTCCGAGATCTGCAGCACCCGCAACGGGCGTGCCCCTCGCGGGAGCACCGGGACCGTGACCCTGCGCAGGCGGAACGAGCGGACCTCGAAGCCTGCCGCGTAGGCGAGACCGGCGGCGCCGGCCGCGGCGGTGACCGCCGTGATTTTCAGGGGTACTCCGTAGCGTGCGCGCATGCGCCCATCGTCGCAGACGGCGTGCGCCCACAGGAAAACAGGCGGGCGCCGAGCGCCCCGCACCTGCCACAATCTCCTCATGACCACGCTCAAGTCCAAGCTCAAGGAAGACCTCACCACGGCCATGAAGGCGCGTGACGAGCTGACCTCGTCCACGCTCCGGCTGACCCTCACCGCGATCACCAAGGAGGAGGTCGGCGGCACCACCGCCCGCGAACTCTCCGACGACGAGGTGCAGAAGGTGATCGCCAAGGAGGCGAAGAAGCGCCGCGAGGCCGCCGACGCCTTCGCCAAGGGCGGCCGGACCGAGCAGGCGGAGCGGGAGAAGAAGGAGGGCGAGATCCTCGACGCGTACCTCCCGCAGCAGCTGAGCGACGAGGAGCTGACCGCGATCGTGGCCTCCGCCGTCGACGAGGCGAAGGCCGCCGGGGCCGAGGGGCCGCGCGCGATGGGCGCCGTCATGAAGATCGTCAGCCCGAAGGTCGCGGGGCGCGCCGAGGGCGGCCGGGTGGCCGCCGCGGTGAAGAAGCTCCTCGCGGGCTGAGCGGAGCGGGGCCGCGCCACGTACACACGAGGGCGGGGCGCCCCCGATCACTCGGGAGCGCCCCGCCCTCGCACGTGCGACGACCGCTCAGGGGCCGTTCGTGCCGCCGTTCTGACCGCGGCCGTGGCCGTTGTTCCCGCCGAGGATGTCCGGCGGGATGCTGATGCCGGGGAACGGGTTGTCGTCGCCGCCGGGCTTCTCGTCGTCGCCCGGCTTCTTCTTGTCCCCGCCCTTGTCCTTGTCCTCCTTGGGCTTCGCCCGCGGTACGTCGACCGCGTTGAAGGAAGGGGTCTCGGACGAGCTGAGGGCGCCGGTCATCGCCGTCCTCCAGATCGGACCGGGCAGACAGCCACCGCAGACCTTGTCGTAGTACTGGCCGCCGATGATGATGTCGATCATCTTGTTCTGGTGGGCGCCGTCGCTGCCGACCCATACCGCCGTGGACAGGTTCGGCGTGTAGCCGACGAACCAGGCGTTCTTGCGCTCGTCGGTGGTGCCGGTCTTGCCCGCGTTGTCACGGTCGCTGAGGCCGGCCTGCGTACCGGTGCCGTCCTCGACGACTCCCTTGAGCATCTGGTTTATGGTGTCGGCCGTGTGCTCGCTCATCGCGCGGTCGCACCGCGACTTCGGTACGTCGATCGGCTTGCCGTTCGGCTTGGTGGCCGAGAGGAGCGCGACCGGCGTGCAGTACGTGCCGCGGTTGGCGAAGGTCGCGTACACCGAGGCCATGGCCAGGGGGGTCGACTCCTGCCCGCCCAGCGTGGTGTTGGCGACCTCCCACAGCGGCTTGTTGTCGCCGCGTTCGTAACCGACCTTCTTCGCCATCGCGAGCGTCTCGCAGAGGCCGGTCTTCTGTTCCAGCTTCGCGAAGTAGGTGTTGATCGACTTGCCCAGCGCGCTGGTCATGTCGAACGTGCCCTTCTCCGACTCCGTCTCGTTCTGCACCGACCACGGCTTGTCGTCCGTGGGCGCGCCCGCACAGGTGCGGAAGGAGTCGGCCGGCAGGGAGATCTTGCGCGGGGTGTCGAAACTCTGCGCCGGGCTGATGCCCTTCTCCAGCGCCGCCGCCGCGGTGATCGGCTTGAACGTCGACCCGACCTGGAAGCCGGCGTAGCTGCCGCCCATCGCGTGGTCGACGGAGAGGTTCAGCACGGTCTGGTGCTTGGAGGGGTCGAGACCGTACGGCCGGGACTGGGCCATCGCCAGGATCCGCCCGGTGCCGGGCTGGACCTGGACGACCGCGTCCGCGACCTTGTCGTCCTTGTTGACCCGGGAGACCGCGGCCTCGTTGGACGCGGCCTGCGACCTCGGGTCCAGGGTCGTCTTGATGGTCAGACCGCCCGTCGCCCAGAGCTTGGCGCGCTCCTTCTCGGTCTTGCCGAAGGCCGGGTCGTTCTTGACGATCTTCGAGACGTAGTCGCAGAAGAAGCCGGCCCCGCTCACAGCGGTGATGCAGCCGTTCCGCGGCCGCTTGACCTTCAGCTTGATCGGGGTGTTCTTGGCCTTGTCCGCCTGGTCCTGCGAGATCTTGCCGATGTCCGCCATCCGCTGGAGCACGGTGTTGCGGCGCTTGGTCGCTTCCTCCGTGTCGTTGATGGGGTCGTAGCGGCTGGGCGACTGCACGATGCCGGCCAGCAGCGCCGCCTCCTCCAGCTTCAGGTCCTTCGCCGACTTGGAGAAGTAGCGCTGCGACGCCGCCTCGACGCCGTACGCCTGCTGCCCGAAGAAGGTGATGTTGAGGTAGTTCTCCAGGATCTTCTTCTTGCCGAGCTCTTCCTCGACCTGGATCGCGTACTTCAGCTCCTGGACCTTGCGGCCCAGCGTCTGCTGGGTGGCCTCGGCGACCTTGGCCGGGTCGTCGCCCGCCTCCTCGACGAAGACGTTCTTCACGTACTGCTGGGTGAGGGTGGACGCGCCCTCCGCGGTGCCGCCCGCCTGAACGTTGCGGTTCATCGCGCGCAGGATGCCCTTGAGGTCGACCGCCCCGTGCTCGTAGAAGCGGGCGTCCTCGATCGCGACGATCGCGTTCTGCATGTACGGGGAGATGCTCGTCAGCGGCACCACCGTGCGGTCGCGCGAGTAGACCGTGGCGATCAGGCCGCCCTTGCTGTCCAGGATCTTGGTGCGCTGGCTCAGCGGCGGAGTCTTCAGGTTGGCCGGGATCTCGTCGAACCCGTCGACCGTCCCCTTGGCGGCGAGACCCAGTGCTCCGGCGGCCGGCAGCGCGATGCCCGCCAGGACCACTCCGGAAAGTGCGGCGACACCGAGGAACTTGGCGGCCTGCTGGGTCGTGGTGAGACCCCCGCCCGAGCGCTTCTTTGGCATGGGGGCAGCCTAATCCGTAGATATGAGCGTTCCGTAGGACCGGGTGGCCCTCGGAGCGTTCCCGTACCGGACCGTGACATTCAGCGGCGGCGTGTACGCCCCGCTTCGGCGGCCGGACCTGGTGCCATGGCAGCGCGGGGCGGCTGCGTTCCCATTCGCCGGACACAGGGACATGCCTTGGCCTAAGCTGCTCTCAACTGTCACAGCAGTCCGGTTCCGTATCAACCCCCGTGCACGATCCGGCCAACCGCGCGGCGCTCCCGAAATCGCCCCGTGTGTCACCGGACGTCCGTTGTGGTTCTGGTGGACTGTCCCGATTCTGGCGGGATAGTCCCGCATGTCCCCACCTCACTCCCCTGGGTGATCTGCCGCATACGCATAGTCCGTTCGGGCCATTCAAGATTGGGCCCGAAGGGGGTGTTGTGCTGTCGCCACCTTCCGTAACGTCCTCAACTGGCAGCGGTGAATATGCCGCTGCCGCCGTGGGGGAGCCTCGATTCGGGAGAGGACGGCGCCGGGATGGGCTGGGTAACCGACTGGAGTGCGCAGGCAGCCTGCCGCACTACCGATCCGGATGAACTGTTCGTACAAGGGGCAGCGCAGAACAGGGCCAAGGCGGTGTGCACCGGATGCCCGGTGCGGACCGAGTGCCTGGCCGACGCGCTGGACAACCGCGTCGAATTCGGCGTGTGGGGCGGGATGACCGAGCGGGAGCGCCGCGCGCTGCTGCGCAGACGGCCGACGGTGACGTCCTGGCGACGCCTGCTGGAGACCGCCCGCAGCGAGTACGAGCGGTCCTCGGGCATCCTGCCCGTGGCGATCGGGCTGGAGGACGACGAGCTGCACGAGACGTTCGCCGCCGTGGGTTAGCCCGGCGGCGCGTACGTACGGCTTACGGGGTACGAGGGGCTAGACAGCTCCGGCCGGTGCGGAACCGGTCGCGAGCCGGTCCCCGACGGCGCGCAGGCCCGAGAGGTCATGGACGTCTCCGGGCAGCGCGGCCACGGCGGTCACGGGCACCTCGGGATGCAGCGCCGTGAAGCTGTCGCGGGTGTCCTGCTCGCGCGCGACCATCTGCATCCGCTCGGCATGCAGACGGAGCAGGCCGGCGGTCAGCTCTTCGGTTGTGACGGGCCGGCGGTCCGCCTCGGCCTCGGAAGGGGCGGGTGCGTGCCCGGCCGCGGGGGAGTCGGCGGGCTCACGAAGTCCAGCCTTCCCGGCCGCCTGATCCACAATGCCGTCGTTCTCAAGATTTTCTGCTCCGAGGCTTTCCGCGGCGGCCAGGGCCTGTTCGGCGGAGAGCCGGGCGGCCTCACTGCCGTGGACCCGGTTGAGCACCAGCCCGGCCAGGGGCATGTCCTCGGCGGCCAAACGTTCCACGAAGTACGCCGCTTCGCGCAGCGCGTCCCGCTCCGGCGTCGCGACGACGAGGAACGCCGTGCCGGGCGCCTGAAGGAGTTTGTACGTGGCGTCGGCCCGGGTACGGAACCCGCCGAACATGGTGTCCATCGCGGCGACGAAGGTCTGTACGTCCCGCAGGAACTGGCCGCCGAGCAGCTTGCCCAGCGTCCCCGTCATCATCGACATGCCCACGTTGAGGAACTTCATCCCCGCGCGGCCGCCCATCTTCGCCGGGGCCATCAGCAGCTTGATGAACCTCCCGTCGAGGAACGAGCCCAACCGCTTCGGTGCGTCCAGGAAGTCCAGCGCGGACCGCGACGGCGGGGTGTCGACGACGATCAGGTCCCATTCCTCGCGCGCCCGGAGCTGGCCGAGCTTCTCCATCGCCATGTACTCCTGCGTGCCCGCGAATCCGGCCGACAGGGACTGGTAGAACGGGTTCTCCAGAATCGCGCGGGCCCGCTCGGCGTCGGCGTGCGCCTCGACGATCTCGTCGAAGGTCCGCTTCATGTCGAGCATCATGGCGTGCAGCTCACCGGCGCCCTCGCCCTCGATGCCCTTCACCCGGCGCGGGACGTTGTCCAGCGAGTCGATGCCCATGGACTGGGCGAGCCTGCGGGCCGGGTCGATGGTGAGGACGACGACCTTGCGCCCGCGCTCCGCGGCCCGCACCCCGAGCGCCGCCGCGGTCGTCGTCTTGCCGACGCCACCGGAGCCGCAGCAGACGATGATCCGGATGTCCGGGTCGTCGATCAGGGCGTCGGTGTCCAGGGCGGGCACGGCCTCCGTACGCGTACCGCCGTCCGCCCGCGCCTTCGTGCGCGTACCGCCGTCCGCCCCCGCCCCCGTAGGCGTACCGCCGTCCGCCCCCGCCTTCGTGCGCGCTGTCATGAACCCGCCCCTCGTCCGGACTCCCCTTGACCCGCGCCCTGTTCGCGGAGTGCCGCCGCCAGCTCGTCGAGCCCGGCCCGGTCCACCCCCTCGCCGAGCAGCGGAAGCTCGTACCCCGGCAGGCCCAGGCCGGCCAGGACGGTCCGCTGCTCGCGCTCCAGGGCGACCCGCTGGGCGTGTTCGGCGGCCTGCTCGACGAGGGGGCGCACGAGTGCCGCCGAGCCGGTCACGCCCGCCCGCGTCAGCGTCTTGGCGATCTCCTTGCGCCGGCCACCCGAGGCGGTGCGCAGCGCGTCCCCGTCCAGCAGCTGCGGGCGCACCATGTTCACGATGACCCGGCCCACCGGCAGTTCGGCGGCGCGCAGCTCGGCGATGCCGTCCGCGGTCTCCTGGACCGGCATCTCCTCCAGCAGCGTCACCAGGTGCACCGCGGTCTCCGGTGACTTCAGCACCCGCATCACGGCCTGCGCCTGATTGTGTATCGGGCCGATCCGGGCGAGCCCGGCCACCTCGTCGTTCACGTTGAGGAAGCGCGTGATGCGGCCGGTCGGCGGGGCGTCCATGATCACGTAGTCGTAGACGAACCGGTTCTGCCGGTCCTTGCGGCGGACGGCCTCGCAGGCCTTGCCCGTCAGCAGGACGTCCCGCACGCCGGGCGCGATCGTCGTGGCGAAGTCGATCGCGCCGAGCTTCTTGAGCGCCCGGCCCGCGCCGCCGAGCTTGTAGAACATCTGGAGGTAGTCCAGAAGCGCCAGCTCCGCGTCGATCGCGAGCGCGTAGACCTCGCCGCCGCCCGGGGCGACGGCGATCCTGCGCTCCTCGTAGGGGAGGGAATCCGCCCCGAAGAGCTGGGCGATGCCCTGTCTGCCCTCGACCTCCACGATGAGGGTGCGCCTGCCCTCGGTCGCGAGGGCGAGCGCGAGGGCGGCGGCGACCGTGGTCTTACCGGTACCGCCCTTGCCGCTGACGACCTGGAACCTGCTCACGTATTCGAGCCTAACCAGTCACACCGCAGGCTACGCACGAGGCTGCGCGTGCCCGGGATTCCGCAGGCATTACAGTCGGGCCATGACCAAGTGGGAATACGCGACCGTGCCCCTTCTCGTGCACGCGACCAAGCAGATTCTGGACACCTGGGGCGAGGACGGCTGGGAGCTGGTCCAGGTCGTTCCCGGCCCGAACAACCCCGAGCAGCTCGTGGCGTACCTGAAGCGGGCGAAGCAGTAGTGGCGGGCGCCGTCGAGGCGAGACTCGCCGAGCTGGGCCTCCCGCTGCCGGCCTTCGTGCCGCCGCTGGCCTCGTACCAGCCGGCCGTGCAGTCCGGGGTGTACGTGTACACGTCCGGCCAGCTGCCCATGGTGGACGGCAAGCTCGCCGTGACCGGCAAGGTCGGCGCCGAGGTCACGGCCGACGAGGCCAAGGAGCTCGCGAAGACCTGCGCGCTGAACGCCCTGGCCGCCGTGAAGTCGGTCGTGGGCGACCTGGACCGGATCGCACGGGTCGTGAAGGTCGTCGGCTTCGTCGCGTCGGCCACCGACTTCACCGGCCAGCCCGGCGTGATCAACGGCGCGAGCGAGCTGCTGGGCGAGGTCCTGGGGGACAAGGGCGTGCACGCCCGCAGCGCCGTGGGCGTCGCCGTGCTGCCGCTGGACGCCCCGGTCGAGGTCGAGATCCAGGTCGAGCTGACCGGAGCCTGATCCGGCCCGCCCCACCCCCTGATCCCGTCCGGTCCCCGCGACCGGGCGGGATCACGTGTGTACGGGGCATGTACGGGTCGGGGGAGCTCTCGAACATCGTCGCGGTTCCGGATAGCCTCCGGCCATGTCCAATGGTCAGTGGTACCCCCCGGAATGGCCCGGCCGGATCAGGGCCCTCGCCGCAGGCGAGCTGACGGCCGCCGTGCCCCGGCGGGCCGCCACCGTGATGCTGCTCCGGGACGACGCCACCGGCACCGCGGGCGGGCCCGCCGTCCACATGCTGCGCCGGCGCACCTCGATGGCCTTCGCCGGAGGGGCGTACGCCTATCCGGGTGGCGGCGTCGACCCGCGCGACGACGACCGGCTCGTCGGCTGGGCGGGGCCCGCGCTGGAGACCTGGGCGCGCCGGCTGGGCGTGGGCACGCCGGCCGAGGCGCAGGCGGTCGTCTGCGCGGCCGTCCGCGAGACGTACGAGGAGGCGGGGGTCCTGCTCGCCGGGCCGACGCCGGACACCGTCGTCACCGACACCACGGGTGAAGACTGGGAGGCCGATCGCGCGGCACTGGTCGCGCGGGAGCTGTCCTTCGCCGCGTTCCTCGACCGGCGCGGGCTGGTGCTGCGCTCGGACCTGCTCGGCGCGTGGGCACGCTGGATCACGCCCGAGTTCGAGCCGCGCCGCTACGACACGTGGTTCTTCGTCGCCGCGCTCCCCACGGGCCAGCGCACCCGGAACGCCTCGACGGAGGCCGACCGCACGGTGTGGATCACCCCGGGCGACGCGGCCGACGGATACGACCGGGGCGAGCTGCTGATGATGCCCCCGACCGTGGCGACGCTGCGGACGCTCCGGCCGTACGCCACCGCCGCGCGGGCGCTGGAGGCGGCCGCGGACCAGGACCTCACCCCCGTACTCGCGCAGGCCCGTCTGGACGGTGACGAGCTGGTGCTGAGCTGGCCGGGGCACGAGGAGTTCACCAAGCACGTCCCCACGGCCGGCCCGGGCGGGACGCCCGGCGGGCGGAAGGCGAACGACAAGGAAGGCGGTGCGGCATGAGCGACGCCGCGGCACTGCCCGGGCAGCCGCGCGGCGGCGTGCTGTCCGGTCCCGCCACGACCCGTGCGGTCAACGTCCTGGCGCCCAACCCCTCGGCGATGACGCTGGACGGCACCAACACGTGGATCGTCGCCGAGCCCGACTCGGACCTGGCGGTGGTCATCGACCCGGGCCCGCTGGACGACGCCCATCTGCGGGCCGTCATCGACACCGCCGAGCGGGCGGGCCGCCGGATCGCGCTGACACTCCTCACCCACGGTCACCCGGACCACGCGGAGGGCGCGGCGCGGTTCGCGGAACTGACGCGGACGAAGGTGCGGGCGCTCGACCCGCAGTTGCGGCTCGGCGACGAGGGCCTGGGCACGGGTGACGTGATCACGACTGGCGGCCTGGAGATGTACGTGGTGCCGACGCCGGGCCACACGGCGGACTCGCTGTCGTTCCATCTGCCGGCCGATCGCGCGGTGCTGACCGGGGACACGATCCTCGGGCGCGGGACGACGCTGGTGGCGCACCCGGACGGGCGGCTGGGGGACTACCTCGACTCGCTGCGGCGGTTGCGCTCGCTGACCGTCGACGACGGCGTGCACACGGTGCTGCCGGGGCACGGGCCGGTGCTGGAGGACGCGCAGGGCGCGGTCGAGTTCTATCTTGCCCACCGCGCGCACCGGCTGGCCCAGGTGGAGACGGCGGTGGAGTCCGGCTACCGGACCTCATCCGAGGTGGTGGCCCATGTCTACGCGGATGTGGACCGTTCGCTGTGGCCGGCGGCGGAGCTGTCGGTGCGGGCGCAGCTGGAGTACCTGGTCGAGCACGGGCTGATCTGAGGCCACATGCGCGAGAGGGGCCCCGCCGGGTGTCGGCGGGGCCCCTCTCGCACGGCGTACGACGGCGGGTCAGCGCGAGCGCTTGGCGAGCCGTTCCACGTCCAGGAGGATCACCGCGCGGGCCTCCAGGCGCAGCCAGCCGCGGCCGGCGAAGTCGGCGAGGGCCTTGTTGACCGTCTCGCGGGAGGCGCCGACCAGCTGGGCCAGCTCCTCCTGCGTCAGGTCGTGCACCACGTGGATGCCTTCCTCGGACTGGACGCCGAAGCGGCGCGACAGGTCCAGGAGGGCGCGGGCGACACGGCCGGGCACGTCGGAGAAGACCAGGTCGGACATCTGGTCGTTGGTCTTGCGCAGGCGCCGGGCGACGGCGCGCAGGAGGGCCGTGGCCACCTCGGGGCGCGCGTTGAGCCAGGGCTGCAGGTCGCCGTGGCCCAGGCCGAGGAGCTTGACCTCGGTCAGCGCGGTGGCGGTGGCGGTGCGCGGGCCCGGGTCGAAGAGCGAGAGCTCGCCGATCAGCTCGCCGGGGCCGAGGACCGCCAGCATGTTCTCGCGGCCGTCGGGGGAGGTGCGGTGGAGCTTCACCTTGCCCTCGGTGACCACATAGAGGCGGTCGCCGGGGTCACCCTCGTGGAACAGCGCGTCGCCGCGCGCGAGGGTCACCTCACTCATCGAGGCGCGGAGCTCCGCGGCCTGCTCGTCATCGAGCGCCGCGAAAAGCGGGGCGCGCCGCAGAACGTCGTCCACGAGTTCTCTCCTTGTCGGCCTGTTCAGGGAACCGTGGTCCCCATCATGCCGGACGGTAAAACAGTGCGATCAATCACAAACCAGTTTGACGCACGCGCGTGCCGAGGGGTACGGCAGGGGGCCGATTGGGGGCGGATCAACGGTGACCGGGGCGGATGTCAGTGGCGGGCTCTAGGCTGGCCGGGTGTCCAGAATGCCGGTGAGAGCGCAGGCCAAGGGGGCTGATGGAGTGTCGGAGGGCCGTGATTCCGCTGTGGGCGAACAAGGTGCGGGCAACCGGAAGAATGTGAAGAAAACGGCGGAAAACCGGTCCGGATCGGCGAAGAGCCGTCCCGCCGGGGCCACCGGCTCCGGATCGGCCAGGAGAGCGAAGTCGGGCGGTGACGAAGCCGCTCGTGCGCCGAAGCCGAAGGGTGACGAAGCGGCTCGTGCGCCGAAGTCGGGCGGTGACGAAGCTGCCCGTGCGCCGAAGTCGGGCGGTGACGAAGCCGCTCGTGCGCCGAAGAAGAAGCCGGGCCGGCCGGAGTCGCACCTGGCCATGGTCCGCCGCGCCCGCCGGATCAACCGCGAGCTCGCCGAGGTCTACCCGTACGCCCACCCGGAGCTGGACTTCCGCAATCCGTTCGAGCTGCTCGTGGCCACGGTTCTCTCCGCCCAGACCACGGACCTGAGGGTCAACCAGACGACGCCCGCCCTCTTCGCCGCCTATCCCACCCCCGAGGACATGGCCGCCGCCGTCCCGGAGGAGCTGGAGGAGCTCATCCGGCCGACCGGCTTCTTCCGGGCCAAGGCGAAGTCGCTGCTCGGCCTGTCCGCCGCGCTCCGGGACGACTTCGGCGGCGAGGTGCCGGGGCGGCTCGCGGACCTCGTCAAGCTGCCCGGCGTCGGCCGCAAGACGGCCAACGTCGTGCTCGGCAACGCCTTCGGAGTGCCCGGAATCACCGTGGACACCCACTTCGGGCGGCTGGTCCGGCGGTGGAAGTGGACAGACCAGGAGGACCCCGAGAAGGTCGAGGCGGAGATCGCGGCGATCTTCCCTAAGAGCGAGTGGACCATGCTCTCGCACCGCGTGATCTTCCACGGCCGCCGCGTCTGCCACGCCCGCAAGCCCGCCTGTGGCGCCTGCCCGATCGCCCCGCTGTGCCCTTCCTACGGTGAGGGCGAGACGGACCCGGAGAAGGCCCGCAAGCTCCTGAAGTACGAGATGGGCGGCCGTCCGGGCCAGCGGCTGAACCCGCCCGCGGACTACCCGGGCAGCCCGGCACCTCCGCTGGGAACCGACTGACGCGGACCGCTTCTGCGGAACGAATCGCGGGACGGCAGGCGTTGTGAGACGGAGGGGTGCCCATGAAGACGCATGAATCCGGCACGGAGCAGCATGGCGAGCAGCAGTACGGCGGCACGGGACGCGCTGACGCGCAGCGCCGCGGGACGGGGCAGCGCGGCGGCGCGGAGTACGGCGGTGCCCGCGGCGGCCGTACGGACGTCGTGACCGCCGGCGCCGACGGTGACGGAGTGCCGGTCACGGTCTCGGCCGACGGGCTCCCGGAATGGCTCGATCCGGTGGTGAGCGCCGCGCGGACCGTGCGGCCGCAGCAGCTCAGCCGTTTCCTGCCGCCGGAGAGCGGCGCGGGGCGCCAGTCCGCCGTGCTCGTCCTGTTCGGCGAGGGTGCCCGCGGGCCCGAACTCCTCCTGATGGAACGGGCCGGGAGCCTGCGTTCCCACCCGGGCCAGCCGTCGTTTCCGGGCGGCTCGCTCGACCCGGAGGACGGCGACCAGGCGACGACCGGGCCGCTGAGGGCAGCTCTGCGGGAGGCGGAGGAGGAGACCGGCCTCGATCCGGGCGGGGTGCAGATCTTCGGTGTGCTGCCCCGGCTCTACATCCCGGTGAGCAGCTTCGTGGTGACGCCCGTCCTCGGCTGGTGGCGTGAGCCCAGCCCGGTCGGTGTCGTAGACCCCGGCGAGACGGCACGGGTCTTCACGGTCCCCGTGGCGGATCTCACGGACCCGGCCAACCGGGCGACGGCCGTCCATCCAAGCGGCCATCAAGGCCCGGCATTCCTGGTCGAATCGGCCCTCGTCTGGGGGTTCACGGCCGGGGTGATCGACCGGATCCTGCACTTCGCGGGCTGGGAACGCCCGTGGGACAGAGCCAGGCAGGTGCCGCTCGACTGGCGCGCATGACAGGCTGACTTCCGTGTTCCGCCGCTCCGGCCCTGCCCGGACCACGGAGACGACGGAGACAAAGGGGCCCGGTGACGAATCTGCGAGGCTATAGACGGTGAACGTGCTGGACATCCTGCTGCTGGCCGGAGCCGTGTGGTTCGCGGTCATCGGCTACCGCCAGGGGTTCGTCGTCGGCATTCTGTCGGTGATCGGGTTCCTGGGCGGCGGTCTCGTCGCCGTCTACCTGCTTCCGGTCCTGTGGGACCAGATGACGGACGGCTCGGAGGTCTCCTCCACCGCGGCCGTCGTCGCGGTCGTCATCGTGATCGTGTGCGCGTCGATCGGCCAGGCCTTCACCACCCACCTGGGCAACAAACTCCGCCGCCACATCACGTGGTCGCCCGCGCGCGCTCTGGACGCGACCGGCGGAGCCCTGGTCAACGTGGTGGCGATGCTGCTGGTCGCCTGGCTGATCGGCTCGGCCCTGGCCGGCACCTCGCTGCCCACGCTCGGCAAGGAGGTCCGCAGCTCCTCGGTGCTGCTGGGCGTCTCCCGGGTGATGCCGCCCCAGGCGTCCACCTGGTTCACGGACTTCTCGTCCGTCCTCGCGCAGAACGGCTTCCCGCAGGTCTTCAGCCCGTTCGCGAACGAACCGATCACCGAGGTCAGGGCCCCCGACCCGGCGCTCGTCGGCAGCCCCGTCGCCGCGCGCGCCAAGCAGTCCATCGTGAAGGTCGTGGGCACGGCCCCGAGCTGCGGCAAGGTCCTCGAAGGCACTGGATTCGTCTTCTCCGACCGCCGGGTGATGACCAACGCCCACGTCGTCGGCGGCGTCGACGAGCCGACCGTCCAGATCGGCGGCCAGGGACGCCTGTACGACGCCAGGGTCGTCCTCTACGACTGGCGGCGCGACATCGCCGTGCTCGACGTACCGGACCTGGACGTGAAGCCGCTGCGCTTCGCGGACACCGACAGCGACGCGGAGTCGGGCGACAGCGCCATCGTCGCGGGCTTCCCGGAGAACGGCGCGTACGACGTACGCTCCGCGCGCGTCCGGGCCCGCATCGACGCCAACGGCCCCGACATCTACCACCGGGGCACGGTCCGCCGCGACGTGTACTCCCTCTACACCACGGTCCGCCAGGGCAACTCCGGCGGCCCGCTGCTCACCCCCGAGGGCAAGGTGTACGGGGTCGTGTTCGCGAAGTCGCTCGACGACCCGGACACCGGCTACGCGCTGACAGCGGACGAGATCCGCGACGACATCACGCAGGGCCGGGCCGCCAACCAGCAGGTCGACAGCCAGGGGTGCGCGCTCTAGGGCGTGTCCGACGGATCAGGGTCGCGCACCCGGCCATGATCCGCCGGACACGCCCTAGAGGTCCGCGAGGGTGCCCGCCGGTACGTCAGTTGCGGGGGTGGCGCAGCCGCGCCGAGACCCAGCGGGCCCGGCGGCGGAGGATGCGGGAGATGCCGAGCCGAGGATCATGCATGACGTGCAAAGCGTGCACCCGGCCCTGAAGGCCGTCCCCCTCATGAATGCTCGGAACCGCCGTGGCGGTCGAGCGACGGTTGCGTGCTGCGTCACCGAAGTCGTGCGTCCAGCCCATACCCGGACGTCTGCCCGTGCCTCATGGTCCGTAACCGCCTATCCGTCAGCCAATTGGCCTATGCGTCAGGCACGTGGCTGTTCCTCGGAAACACGTGCGCACGGGCTCAGCGATCGGGCTCGGAATCCTTGAGCCAGTTGATGAGTTCGGCCGAGAAGCCGGCCGGATCCTCCTCATGCGGGAAGTGGCCGAGACCGTCGAAAAGTCGCCAACGGTAGGGCGCCTCGACGTACTCACCGGATCCGGCGGAGCTGCGGGTGCGGACCGCCGGATCGAGTGAACCGTGCAGATGCAGCGTCGGCACCCGAACGGGCCGTTTCATGCGCCGGTTGAACTGGATGCCGTCCGGCCGTGCCAGCGAGCGCACCATCCAGCGGTACGGCTCGATCGAGCAGTGCGCGGTCGAGGGGATGGACATGGCGCGCCGGTAGACGTCCAGCGCGGCCTCGTCCGGGAAGTCTTCCCCGCCCGGCCCCGCCCAGTCGCTGATGAGCCGCGCCACCAGGGCGGCGTCGTCGACGACGAGTTGACGCTCCGGCACCCACGGCCGCTGGAAACCCCAGATGTACGAGCCGGCCCGGGACTGCGCGAAGTCGGAGAGCATCGACGAGCGCCACCGCCGCGGGTGGGGCATCGAGGAGACGACCAGCCGGCGCACCAGCTTGGGGCGCATCACGGCGGCCGTCCAGGCCAGGTAGCCGCCCATGTCGTGGCCGACGAGAGCGGCGTCCGGCTCGCCGAGCGACCGGACCACGCCGGTGATGTCCAGCGCCAGGTTGGCGGGATCGTAGCCCCGGGGCGTGCGGTCGCTGCCGCCGACGCCGCGAAGGTCCATCGCCACGGCCCGGAAACCGGCCTCGGCGAGCGCGGGCAGTTGGTGGCGCCAGGTCCACCAGAACTGCGGGAAGCCGTGCAGGAGGAGGACCAGCGGCCCTTCACCCATCTCGGCGATGTGGAAGCGGGCACCGTTCGCCGCGACGTCCCGGTGGATCCAGGGGCCGTCGAGGCGTACGGGGCCGCCGGCCGGGGCGAACGGCGCGGACGCGGCGTCCGCCGGGCCGGAGAGTCCTTCGTGGCCCGCCCGGCCGTCCGGGGCCGGGAGGCCGGATGCGCTGGAATCGGGGACGGTCATGTGGACGAGCGTGCCACAGCCGACGCCTTGTCCTGGACCGGTGCGGTTTCGAGGGCCCGGTCCGCGCGGGTGCTGCCGCCCACCGGGAGGATCGCGTCGGCGGCGATCTCCGGACGGGGGTGCGGCTTGACGCCCTGGAGGACGGCCGCGGTCTGCTTGGCGGACGCGATGGACTTCTCCGGCGGCTTGACCTTCTTGATCTTCGCGTACCCGAAGAGCGCGAGCAGGATGCCCAGCAGGATGAACGCGCCGCCCACGATCAGGAACGACCAGGCGAGTCCCAGCCCCAGGTTGTGGATGCCGTACGCGGCCGCGAAGCTCAGCACCGGGATCGAGAACAGGATCAGCACGCCCGTGACGATGAACGCCACACTGCCGATGACGCCGCGCTTGACGTCCTGCCGCACCTCGGCCTTGGCCAGGGCGATTTCGTCGTGCACCAGCGCCGACAGTTCGGCCGTCGCCGACGCGACCAGCTGGCCGAGACTGCGGTCGGCGCCGCCCGCGTAATTGCCGGGGTCGCTCATCCCTGACTCCCTCTCCTGTTCAACACGTCCGATGTCAGATCATGCCGGACTGTCCGGCTTGCTGCTCGCTGCCCCCGCCAGTCGGGCAAGGCGGCGGTGCTCGGCCGCCTTCGCCTCGTGGATGGCGGCCATCCTCAGGTGGTACGCCGGATCGCCCTGTTCGTAGACGTCCGGTACTCCGGAACCGTCCTCGTCGAGTTCTTCGGCGTCGGACAGCGCCCTGTATCTGCGTACCCGGAGTTTGAGCAGTACACCGGAGAGTACGGCGGCAATCAGGGAGCCGAACAGAACCGACGCCTTGATCTCGTTGATCATGTCGTCGTCACCGGCGAAGGCGAGCTCCCCGATCAGCAGCGAGACGGTGAAGCCGATGCCCGCGAGGGTGGCGATGGCGAAGACGTCCGCCCAGGCCAGGTCCTTGTTCAATTCGGCCTTGGTGAGCCGCGTGGTCAGCCACGTACCGCCGAAGACGCCGATCGTCTTGCCGGCGACGAGTCCCAGGACGACCCCGAGCGTCTCGGGCCTGTCGAAGACACCGGCCACCGCGCCGCCGGAGAGGGAGACTCCGGCGGAGAAGAGCGCGAAGACCGGCACCGCGAACCCCGCCGACAGCGGGTGCACCAGGTGCTCGACGCGTTCCCCGGGCGAGTGCTCCTCGCCCTCGCGCCGGGTGCAGCGCAGCATCAGCCCCATGGCGACACCGGCGATGGTGGCGTGGACGCCGCTGTTGTACATCAGCCCCCAGATGACCAGGGCGAGCGGTACGTAGACGTACCAGCCGCGTACGCCGAGGCGGAGGAGCAGATAGAAGAGGCCGAGACCCAGGAAGGCGCCGCCGAGCGTGAGGAAGTCGATGTCCTCGGTGAAGAAGACGGCGATGATCAGGATCGCGAAGAGGTCGTCCACGACGGCGAGCGTCAGCAGGAAGGCCCGGAGCGCGGCCGGCAGCGAGGCGCCGATGACGGCGAGAACGGCGAGCGCGAAGGCGATGTCGGTGGCGGTGGGAACGGCCCAGCCGTCCGTGGAGCCGTCACCGAGCACGTTCACCAGCGTGTAGACGACCGCCGGGACGGCCATGCCGCAGAGCGCGGCGGCCACGGGGAGCGCGGCGGCCCTGGGGTCGCGCAGTTCGCCCGCGACGAGTTCTCGCTTGAGTTCGACACCGGCGACGAAGAAGAAGACCGCCAGCAGCCCGTCGGCGGCCCAGTGCTCGACGGAGAGGTGCAGCCCGAGGATCTCGGGCCCGAGGCGGAAGTGGCTGACGGCCGAGTAGCTCGAACCTGCGGTGTTCGCCCACACCAGTGCGGCCACGGCGGCGACCAGCAGGATGACACCGCCGACGGTCTCCGTACGCAGGGCGTCGGCGACGTAGTTGCGTTCGGGGAGCGGCAGGCGCCCCAGGAAGGTGCGGCGGGGGCCGGTGGGCGTGGGGGTGGGACGGGCCACGGGGGAAGACCTCCGGGTCGGTACGGCAGCGATGGCATGGCTGATGCACTTGCCGACCAGACTTCCCGGCACCCCTGTGGAGATTTTCCTGTTCTGTTGTCGATCAACTGCCACTGTACCCGTGTGGCGTGGGAGCCGGGGGTGTGGGAGAGCGGTGATCTCGACCCTAGACGCCCGAAGGGCACCCGGCGCGTTGCCGGGTGCCCTTCGGGTCGCCGGTCTCAGTCCTCGGAGGAGGCGGTGGGCAGCTGGCTCTGGATCAGGTCCATGACCGAGGAGTCGGTCAGGGTCGTGACATCGCCCAGGGCCCTGTTCTCCGCCACGTCGCGCAGCAGGCGGCGCATGATCTTGCCGGAACGGGTCTTCGGCAGCTCGGCCACCGGCATGATGCGCTTCGGCTTGGCGATCGGTCCGAGGGTCGCGCCGACGTGGTTGCGCAGCTGGGCCACGAGCTCGTCGGAGGCGGTGGCCGTGCCCCGCAGGATGACGAAGGCGACGATGGCCTGGCCGGTCGTCTCGTCGGCGGCGCCGACCACGGCGGCCTCGGCGACCGAGGGGTGCGAGACGAGCGCCGACTCGACCTCGGTGGTCGAGATGTTGTGCCCGGACACCAGCATCACGTCGTCGACCCGGCCCAGCAGCCAGATGTCGCCGTCCTCGTCCTTCTTGGCGCCGTCGCCGGCGAAGTACTTGCCCTCGAAGCGCGACCAGTAGGTGTCGAGGAACCGCTGGTCGTCGCGCCAGATGGTGCGGAGCATCGACGGCCACGGCTCGGTGAGGACCAGGTAGCCGCCTCCGCCGTTCGCGACCTCGTTGGCCTCGTCGTCGACGACGGTGGCCGAGATGCCCGGCAGGGCACGCTGGGCGCTTCCCGGCTTGGTCTCCGTGACGCCCGGCAGCGGCGAGATCATCATCGTGCCGGTTTCGGTCTGCCACCAGGTGTCCACGATCGGGCACTTGTCGGCACCGATGTGCTTGCGGTACCAGACCCACGCCTCGGGGTTGATCGGCTCACCGACGGAGCCGAGGACGCGCAGGGACGACAGGTCGAACTTGGCGGGGATGTCGTCCCCCCACTTCATGAACGTACGGATCGCGGTCGGCGCGGTGTAGAGGATCGTGACCCCGTACTTCTGGACGATCTCCCAGAAGCGCCCCTGGTGCGGGGTGTCGGGGGTGCCCTCGTACATCACCTGCGTGGCGCCGTTGGCCAGCGGTCCGTAGACGATGTACGAGTGCCCGGTGACCCAGCCGACGTCGGCGGTGCACCAGTAGACATCGGTCTCGGGCTTGAGGTCGAAGACCGCCTGGTGGGTGTAGGCCGCCTGCGTGAGGTAGCCGCCGGAGGTGTGCAGGATGCCCTTGGGCTTCCCGGTCGTGCCCGACGTGTACAGGATGAACAGTGGCTGCTCGGCCTCGAACGCCTCGGGTGTGTGCTCCGCGGACTGGCGGCCGGTGATCTCGTGCCACCAGACGTCGCGGCCCTCGGTCCACGCGGTGTCCTGGCCCGTACGCCGGACCACGAGGACGTGCTCCACGCCGTCGATACGGGAGACGGCGTCGTCGACCGCGGGCTTGAGCGCGGACGGCTTGCCGCGACGGTAGCCGCCGTCGGCGGTGATGACGACCTTCGCGTCCGCGTCCTCGATGCGGGCGGCGATGGCGTCGGCGGAGAACCCGCCGAAGACCACCGAGTGCGCCGCACCGATGCGGGCACAGGCCAGCATCGCTACGGCTGCCTCGGGGATCATCGGGAGGTAGACGGCAACCCGGTCGCCCTTGCCGACACCGAGCTCGGTGAGGGCGTTGGCGGCGCGGGAGACCTCGTCCTTCAGCTCCGCGTAGGTGATGGCGCGGCTGTCGCCGGGCTCGCCCTCGAAGTGGATGGCGACCCGGTCGCCGTTGCCCGCCTCGACGTGACGGTCCACGCAGTTGTAGGCGACGTTGAGCTTGCCGTCCGCGAACCACTTCGCGAAGGGCGGGTTGCTCCAGTCGAGGGTCTCGGTGGGCTCGGTGGCCCAGGTCAGGCGGCGGGCCTGCTCGGCCCAGAAGCCCAGCCGGTCCGCTTCGGCCTGCTCGTACGCCTCAGCGGTGACGTTGGCGTTGGCGGCCAGCTCGGCAGGCGGAGCGAACTTCCGCTCTTCCCGAAGCAGGTTGGCCAGGCTCTCGTTGCTCACGACTTCTCCCAGTCCCAGGGTGTCCGTTGTGTCCCGGGGCATAGCTCATCAGTCCCGAGGCCGGGTGACAAGTGTCTGCCAGGAATTGGTTTAGACCTGTGTCTCGTGTATAGAGGCATGATCCCGCTTCCGCGCCGGGGTGGCGCGGTGGAGTGCGGCGCCGGTGCGGCGGCTCGGCCTGTGCTGCCTCGCCGCCGCGCTGGGCGGTACGTGTGTTGCGGGAAGGCACGGAAGCGGGATCACCAGGTCTCACGGATGCGGGGCCCTGGAGGTTCAGGCACCGGTACGCGCCGGTTCGGCCGGGTGGACGGGTGCGATCGGGTCGAACACATCAGCCGGTCGGCTTCCGGCTCCCCCCTCCTCGGTCAGCAGATACGACTGGGCCTCCGCCACGTGGAAGTACATGCCGTGGAGCCGCAAGGTGCCGTCGGCGATGCGGCGCGCCACCGAGGGGTGAGCCCGCAGGTGGTCGAGCTGCTGGACCACATTGGTCAGGCACAGCCGCTCCACCACGTCGGCGGGAGGCCGGCCGGAGAACCGGACCCGGCAGGCGTCGGCCGAGGTCGCCCGCCCCAGGCTGGGGAGCCCGTGCCGGAGCCAGCGCCACAGCGATGTGTCCGGGGAGTCCGGTGCGCCTTCGAGCAGCGCGTTCATCGCGCCGCAGTCCGAGTGCCCGCAGACGGTGATGGACTCGACGCCGAGCACGTCGACCGCGTACTCGATCGCGGCCCCCACCGAGTGATCCCCCTCCTCGGCATCCGGGAGCGGCACCAGGTTGCCGATGTTGCGTACGGTGAACAGGTCGCCCGGACCGCTGGCCGTGATCATGCTCGTCACCAGGCGGGAGTCCGCGCAGGTGATGAAGAGCTGGGAGGGGCGCTGGCCCTCTCTGGCGAGCCGCGCCAGCTCGCCGCGGACCAAGGGCGCCGTGTCGCGCTGGAACGAGCTGAGGCCTCTGACCAGCCGGTGATCGCCGACCGCGCGCGGGGGCCCGTCGGCGGGCGCGGGGTCCTGAAGGGACGCGGCATGTGAGACTGCCTGTGGGGTGGGCGCCGCGTGGGGCGCGGGGGCTGGTGGTGCGGTGGTCGCGGTCTGCGGGAGGGTTGAGGGCGCCGGGAGTGGCGATGTCGGGCCCGGGGACAGCGTGCTGTGGGTGTGTGGCGGGGGGAGGGCGGGTGCTTTGCCGTCCGTCTCCTGGACCGTGGGCGGGGCGGTCCCTGTCGAGGTGTCGGCGGTGATGAACGGGGTCGGCCGGTCGGCGGCGGGCTGCGGGGGAGGAGCGTGCTCGGGCTGGTCGTGGCAGTGATGGTTGCGCCAGGGAGTCCATGGCCGGCAACAGGCATGAGCCGCAGCGGCTGGCTCTGCGATCCTGCCGCCGAAGCGGCCGGCGAAGGCGACCTGGCCGCCGTGCGCCGTATGGGCGTTGCTCCAGTCCTGAATCGTCTCGTACGCCGCGTGGTCCATGAAGAACCCGTCCAACTCGACGACCACGTCCGCGCCGTGGGGCAGCTGTCCCAGCGCGCGGCTGAGGCGTGGCACGGCCAGGAACGTCAACTGGCCGCGTACCGAGAGGTGATGCTCCCCGTTCCGTTCGGTCATGGAGATCCGCGTCCTGGCCAGGCGGTGCAGGGCGACGATTACCGCGACGGCGATTCCGATCGCCACGCCCTTGAGGACGCCGACCACCAGGACACCTGCGATCGTCGCGCCGTACACCAGGAACTCTCGGTGCTTATGCACGTTGCGGATGTGGGCGAGGCTCACCATCTTCAAACCGACCATCATCACCAGCGCGCCCAGGGCCGCCAGCGGAATGCGCTCCAGGGCCGTGACGAGCAGGGCCGAGGCGAGCAGGATCCACACGCCGTGCAGCACGGTGGAGGTGCGACTGGTCGCACCGGCTCTCACGTTCGCGGAACTGCGCACGGCGCCGCCGGAGACCGCGAGTCCGCCCAGCAGCCCCGATACCACGTTGGCGATGCCTTGTGCGCGGAGTTCACGGTCCAGGTCGGAGCGTTTGAGCGGCGGCGCCGACCGGCTGAGGTCGGCCGGCCCGGCGTGGGATGCGACTTCGGGCTCGGCTTCGGAGGCGGGCATCGCCGGGTCGGCGGGGTGGCGGGCGTTCTCGCTCAACTCCCTCGCCGAGCCGGGCGCGGGGGCTCGTAGCTTCCCGGCCCCGGCAGAGGAATCCGTGGGGTGGGAACGGTTCCGGTCGGCGACCAGCTTGTCCACGGCGACCGCGGCGAGCAGCGACTCCAGGCTGGCCACCAGCATCATCGTGAACACGGCGGTGGCCAGGCCGAGCACGGGACCGTGCGGCATTTCGGGCAGGGCGTGCGAGCGCCAGGAGGGCAGATCCACCCGGGCGATCGACGGTGCCGCCCACGCTGCCACGGCCGTGGCGAGCCCGACGGAGGCCAGGGCCGCCGGGACGCGGCGCAGAATCCGTCCGGCTCGTCCGGGCAGTCGCGGCCACAGGACGAGAACGGTCACGGTGAGCGCGCCGATCAGCGGAGCGGCGGGACTGACACGTGCCAGTCGGTCGGGAAGATGCAGGACGTTGGAGATGGCGGAGCTCTGCGGTGAACCGCCCAGCACGATGTGCAGTTGAGCGAGCGCGATGGCCACGCCGATGCCGGCGAGCGTGCCGTGGACGACGGCGGGGCTGACCGCGAGCGCGCTGCGCGCCGCCCGCAGGGAGCCGAGCGCGAGCTGAAGCAGGCCCGCCCCGATGGTGATGGCGCAAGTGGTGCGCCAGCCGTAGATCTGGATCGTCTCGGCTGTCACCACGGTCAGTCCGGCGGACGGGCCGGAGACCTGGAGCGGAGTCCCGCCGAGAAGCCCGGCGACGATGCCGCCGACCGCGGCGGAGATGAGGCCCGCCTCCAGAGGCGCATCCATGGCCACGGCGAGGCCCAGCGACATGGGGATGGCGAGCAGAAAGACGGGGATGGACGCCGACACGTCTGCGCCCGCGATACGGAATCGGCCGCGGCGCGGCGGCGGCGGGGGCGGGCTGTGTGGTCGCTTGACTCCCGAGGACCGGGAGGGGCGAGAACTGCGCGATGAGTGGTCGTGGCGAGTAGGTACGCAGGCAGACATTTGTCCCGTCTCCTCCTGGGCAGCGCGGTCGCGAAATTCGGTGACGCGGCCGTGGATCACGGCGTGCAGCGGCGGGATATCTCAACTCTCGGTAAACAGACCGTAATGGAGAGTAAAGAACTGTGTCCAGAGTTGAGAGCAAATGGGCCGTTCAGCCACCCATTCCGGTGAATAAGCAGCTTTTCATTCGGCCTGTCGCGCCTGCCTTTCGACCGTGCGTGCGACCTTGGCGGCGCCGTGTCGGCACTCGGCGCAAGCTACCTGCGAGAAAGAGGTGGGCGGATGATGGCCGCCACGAGAAGGATCGCTCTGGGCGTCATGGCTGTGGCGATGGTCGTGGGGGCGGCCGGCTGCTCGGGGGCGGGCTCGGGCTCGGGAGACGCCGGCCTCGGAGCCGTGAACGGCGCCGCGGGCGAGAAGAAGAAGGCCGCGGAAGCAGCGCCCAAGGCGGTGTTCAGGGCTCTCGGTGACGGGTCGACCGCCTTCACGGGAGTTCAGCCCAAGCAGCCGGTGGTGCAACGCCTGACGGCAGGCCAGAAGCCGCCACAGTTCGTGGTGTTCTCGTGGGACGGAGCGGGGGAGGACAGCCAGAAGCTCTTCTCCCACTTCCGTGAGGTGGGCAAGAAGTACAACGCCTCGATGACGTACTTCCTCAGCGGTGTGTACCTGCTGCCGGAGGGCAAGCGGACTCAGTACGACCCGCCCAAGCACAACGTCGGCAGCTCGGACATCGGCTTCAACGACACCAAGGGCATCCGGGACACCCTCACCCAGCTCCGCAGCGCCTGGCAGGACGGCAACGAGATCGGCACCCACTTCAACGGCCACTTCTGCGGCACGGACGGCGGCGTCGGCACCTGGTCCGTCGACGAGTGGAAGAGCGAGATCAGCCAGGCGAAGTCCTTCGTCAAGAGCTGGAAGACGAACGACCCCGTCCTCAAGGGGGAGCAGCCGCTGCCATTCGACTACGACAAGGAACTCGTCGGCGGCCGCACCCCATGCCTTGAGGGCCGGAAGAACATGGTGGAAGCGGCGCGCACCATGGGGTTCCGCTACGACTCCAGTGGCGTCAACGATCAGGTGTGGCCCGAGAAGAAGAGCGGAATCTGGGACCTCTCCATGCAGCTGGTCCCCGTCCCGGGCCGAGAGTTCGAGACGCTCTCGATGGACTACAACTTCATGTTCAACCAGTCCGGTACCACCCAAGGCGACCCGGACAAGCACGCGTACTGGGGAAACCAGATGCGTGACGGCCTGCTCAAGGCCTTCGACCGTGCATACGAGGGTAATCGCGCCCCGCTGATCATCGGCAACCACTTCGAGTCCTGGAACGGCGGCACCTACATGCGTGCCATCGAGGAGACAATCGCGACGGCCTGTACCAAGAAGGACGTCCGCTGCGTCTCGTTCAGGCAGCTGGCGGACTGGCTGGACGCGCAGGACCCGGCGACGCTGGCGAAGCTCCGGACGCTGAAGGTCGGCCAGGAGCCCAAGGTCGGCTGGCCCGCGTTCCTCAAGGCCGGCGTGGGCCGGAACCAGGTTGCCTCGAAGACGCCTGCCGCAGCAGCGGGGAATCCGGCCGGCCGTTAGGAGGCCGCTCCGGGCGCCGGGCAGGGGCGTGCCCGGCGCCGTCCGGTTCGTTCACCGAGGCAGGCGATGCCGTGACCGGCCCGCCCGAAGCCTCGGTCCGTCAGGCGGGCTGGCCGGCCTCGACGCGAATGAGGCGCTCGTCCAGTACGAAGGCCGGGTCGACCTGGGCGGCGAGGTCGGCCCCGGTCTTCTCGTTTCCCCAGCTCTCCGCGTTCCTCAGGTGGAAGTGGACCATCTGACGCGTGTAACGGCCCCAGTCCCGCCGCTCGTACGAGTCCTCCGCGGCGTTCTGCAAGGCCTGCAGGGCCATCCTGTTATCGGCTTCGAGCAACTCGAAGCGCGCGGGACGGCCCTTCTCCATGGCCCGGACCCAGTCGGAGTGGCCGATGGTGACCAGCAGGTCGTCGCCAACCTCGGCGCGCAGGAACTCCAGGTCGTCCTCACCCTGCACCTTGTTCCCGACGACCTTCAGGTCCACGCCGAAGTCCCGCGCGTACTCCTTGTACTGGCGGTACACCGAGACACCCTTGCGCGTCGGCTCGGCGATCAGGAACGTCATGTCGAAGCGGGTGAACATCCCTGACGCGAAGGAGTCCGAACCGGCGGTCATGTCGACCACCACGTACTCGTCCGGGCCGTCGACGAGGTGGTTGAGGCACAGCTCGACCGCGCCGACCTTGGAGTGGTAGCACGCCACGCCGAGGTCCGACTCCGTGAACGGTCCCGTCGCCATCAACCGGATGTCCCCGTCGTCGAGCCGCACCGTGCGGGCGCATGCGTCGTAGATCGGGTTGTCCTCGCGTACACGCAGCAGGCGCGAGCCCTCGCCCGGCGGCGTTGTCTTGATCATCGTCTCTGCCGAGGCGATACGCGGATTGCTGCCGCGCAGATACTCCTTGATCAGGGGCAGTTGCGCCCCCATCGCGGGCAGCGCTGCCGCTGTGTCCTCGTCGAGGCCGAGCGCGGCTCCGAGGTGCTGGTTGATGTCGGCGTCCACCGCGACGACGTGGGCTTCATTGGCGGCGAGGTGGCGGATGAAGAGCGAGGACAGCGTGGTCTTGCCGCTGCCGCCCTTCCCTACGAAAGCGATCTTCATGTTCACCTAGGGTAGTCGATCGATCGCTATGTGTTGTTCGGTTTCGTGAAGAAGGCCACTCCGTGGCGGCAGGCGGGCGGGAGGCGCGTAGCCTCGCTACTTATGAGTACGACTTCCTCGGACCCGCTTGTCGCTCTGGGCGCTCTGCCGGGTGTGACCGACGCGGTGGACTCCGTACGCCAGGCCGTCGACCGGGTCTACGGGCACCGCGTGATGCGGCGCCGCAGCAATGAAGTCACAGCGGAGGCCGCTCTGCGGGGCGCCCGCGGGTCTGCCGCGCTGTCCGGTGCCGACTGGAATCTCGAAGAGGTGCGCCGGCGCACCGACTTCAGCGGTGACGGCGAGGCCCGTGTCGTCGGGTCCGCCCTTCGCCTGACCGCGGAGGCGGGGCAACTTCTCTCCATCTGGCGGCAGTCGCCGTTGCGGGTTCTCGCCCGGCTCCACCTGGTGGCCGCAGGCGGCGCCGCCCCCGAGGACGCTGTCGGGCGGCCCCGCCTCGCGGGCGAACCGGTGGACGAGCCGCTCATCGAGGCGCCGCTGCCGGAAGCGGACGAGGTCGCGGGCCGACTGGACGGACTTGCCCGGCTCATTCTTTCGGGTAGCGAGGCGCCCGCTCTGGTGACCGCCGCCGTCGTCCACGGGGAACTGCTGGCGCTTCGACCCTTCGGGTCGCACAACGGACTGGTGGCGCGGACCGCGGAGCGGATCGTGCTGATCGGGAGCGGGCTGGACCCCAAGTCGATCTGCCCGGCCGAAGTCGGGCACGCCGAGCAGGGGCGGGCGGCCTATGCGGCGGCCTTCGACGGCTATCTGTCCGGTACGCCGGACGGAATGGCCGCCTGGATCACGCATTGTGGGCGCTCTGCGGAACTCGGGGCCAGGGAATCAACGGCGGTGTGCGAGGCCCTTCAGCGAGGCGCCGCGTAGTAGGGCCCGACATGCGGCGGTGTCGTCCTGGGGTGGGCGCGCCGCCCTGGTGAACATGGTTGCGGCGGTACCGGTATCGGTACCGCCGCTGGCATGTCCACCCAGTTACCAAGCGTCCTCGATATGTGCCCATCAGGCCGGGGTCTTTGCCCGCTCCTGGTGCGGCTGGCCCGTAATCGACGGGTCGACGTCGCGTGGGTGCCGGGTATTCATGCGCGGTCCGTGGGGCCTTGCTGCGTAATTCAGGTCATCCTCGCGGATGTCCTTGGTCTCGCGGGCCGTTGAATCCTTTGTACTCCAGGGGCCGGGTGAGCGGTAGGGCTGGCCGCACTTCTTTACTTTTGGGTTCAATTACGGACGAGTTGGTACAACCGCCTGGGTCAGGCGGACGCCGCACCTGCCCTCCGGCGGGCGGTGTACCAGACGACTCCTGCGGTGAGGGCGGCGGCGCTGACCGCTGCCGCGGCCATGAGCGCCGGCCGTGGCGGCAGGGAGAACGCCGAGAGGCGCTGCTTGAGCCGGACGGGCCGGTCGAAGGCGAGAATCGGCCATTCCCGGAGGGTTGCCTCCCGGCGCAGTGCCCGGTCCGGGTTGACCGCGTGCGGATGGCCGACGGACTCCAGCATCGGTACGTCGGTCGCCGAGTCGCTGTACGCGTAGCACCGGTCCAGGTCGTAGCCCTCGGAGACCGCGAGCGCCTTGATGGCCTCGGCCTTCGTGGGCCCGTACGCGTAGTACTCCACCTCGCCCGTGTAGCAGCCGTCGTCGCCGACGACCATGCGGGTGGCGACGACACGGTCCGCACCGAGCAGCTCGCCGATCGGTTCGACCACCTCGGCACCCGAGGTGGAGACGATCACGACGTCGCGTCCGGCGGTGTGATGCTCCTCGATGAGCGTCGCCGCTTCGTCGTAGATGATCGGGTCGATCAGGTCGTGCAGGGTCTCGGCCACGAGTTCCTTGACCTGCTGCACGTTCCAGCCCTTGCAGAGCGCCGAGAGGTATTCGCGCATCCGCTCCATCTGGTCGTGATCCGCACCCCCGGCGAGGAACACGAACTGTGTGTACGCGGTGCGCAGCACGGCGCGGCGGTTGATCAGCCCGCCGTGGTAGAAGGACTTGCTGAAGGTCAGTGTCGAAGACTTCGCAATGACCGTCTTGTCCAGGTCAAAGAAGGCGGCTGTACGCGGCAAGAAGCGGTTTTCCACATGGCAGAGCATAGGGGCCCGCCATTCGGCGTAAACCCCGGCGCGTGGGTTTGCCTGAGATGGGCCTCGGGTACACCATGGAAGTCACGGATCGTTCGCGACCGTGCTAACCCCGGTCCGGCTCCTCCCCCCCCCGAGTCGGCCGTGGGGACGACCCCCGCTCTCCCCCCCGGCGGGGGTCGTCGCATGTCCGGACGCGGTTTCACGCGCGGATTCGACATTTTTCTTCTCCTTCTGCTCCATGTCGGACGCTCTCCGTGGCCGACTCGCTTCAGCGTGCACCGTCACACTGGGTAGCGAAAGCGTCGCGTCGGGAAGTCACCGGTATGAGCTACGGAGTTATTCACAACCGCCGAGTCGTCCACAGTTTTTGAGCAAGATCCACATGATTTCCGGAAGCACGGCACCGTGATTCCACCCGTGAAGTCCACGGGGGCCGGAATCGCCGATCTCGGATGGGCTCCGAGATCGCTGTGAACCGCGGCGAAGGCCAGCGGTGGAGGGGTGGAGAGTGTGGCTGAATCCAGTGCACGGGATCGATCGACGACTGCCGGCGCAGTACGGGGCGGTCCGCTGATCGTGACCGAGGACGTGGACCTGCTCGACGATCTGCTGAGGTTGTGTGCGGCTGCCGGTGCGGAGCCGGAGGTGCACCACACGTTGCCCGAGGGCCGTGGTGACTGGGAGCAGGCACCTGTGGTCCTCATCGGGGACGACGCGGCGGCGCGGTGCCGCGGGGCGGCGCGCAGGCGGGGCGTCATGGTCGTGGGCCGTGGCCGGGAGGCGCCCGATGTCTGGCGCCGAGCCCTGGAGATCGGCGCCGAGTACGTGCTTCGACTGCCCGACTCCGAGAACTGGCTCGTCGACCAGATCGCCAACGCCGCGGAGGGCGTCGGCCGGCCCGCGCTCACGGTGGGAGTGATCGGGGGCCGGGGTGGTGCGGGTGCGTCGACACTGGCCTGTGCCTTGGCGGTGACCGCGGCGAGAGCTGGGCAGCGGACCTTGCTCATCGACGGCGATCCATTGGGTGGCGGTATCGATGTGCTGCTCGGCGGGGAGCGAGCCGAAGGGATGCGGTGGCCTGATTTCGCCCATTCCAAGGGGCGGGTCGGCGGAGGGGCGTTGGAGGAGGCGCTGCCCGCGTTGCACGGGCTGCGGGTCCTCAGCTGGGGCCGCGACGACTGGGTGGTCATTCCGCCACCTGCCATGCGCGCGGTATTGGCCGCCGCCCGGAGGCTCGGTGGGGTGGTGGTTGTCGATCTGCCACGTCGGGTGGACGAAGCGGTGGCAGAAGCCTTGGCCCAGCTCGACCTGGGGCTGGTGGTGGTTCCTGGCGAACTGCGCGCGGTCGCGGCGGCGAAGCGGGTGGTGTCGATGGCCGGAATGGTGCTCGACGACCTGCGCGTCATGTCGCGGGGGCCGTATGCGTCGGGGCTCGACGAGCACTGGGTGGCCCAGGCCGTGGGTCTCCCGCTGGCTGGTGAAGTCCCCCTGGAAAGAGACCTGGCAGCCGAGCAGAACGTGGGCGAACCGCCTGGGGGCAACACACGTGGGCCGCTCGCCAGGTTCTGCGCCGCGTTCTGGGAACAGGCACTTGTTGCGGAGAGCGTCAACGCCCCGGCCGCCGGAGGCACCTCATGACAGAGGCGCTGCTGGACGCCGTCAGGCAACGGCTCGCGCACAGCGGTACGGCTCCGACCCCGGCCGGGGTGGCCGCCGCGCTGCGTGCGCAGGGGCGCCTGCTCGGTACGGCGGAAGTGCTGGGCCGCGCGGACGAGTTGAGAGGCGAACTGATCGGGGCCGGGGTACTGGAACCGCTCCTTGCCGACCCGGACGTCACGGACGTCCTGGTGTCCGCGCCCGACCGGGTCTGGGTGGACCGGGGCCGCGGGCTCGAACTCACCGGGGTGGCGTTCGCGGACGCGGCCGCGGTTCGCAGACTGGCGCAGCGCCTCGCGGCCGTGGCGGGGCGCCGGCTCGACGACGCAAGGCCATGGGTGGACGCCAGGCTTCCTGACGGCACCCGCATGCACGCCGTGCTGCCCCCGGTATCGGTCGGATCGACGTGCCTGTCCCTTCGGGTTGTCAGGCCCAGGGCCTTCGCCCTGACGGAACTGGTCGAAGCGGGGACCGTACCGCCCGGCGGTGACCGAGTGCTCACAGCCCTGGTGGAGGCGCGGGTCTCGTATCTGATCAGCGGCGGGACGGGGGCGGGCAAGACGACACTGCTCGCGAGCCTGTTGGGAGTGGTGGGCGAGCGGGAGCGGATCGTGCTGGCCGAGGACTCTTCGGAGTTGCGCCCCGACCACCCACACGTCGTGAGGCTGGAGTCGCGCCCCGCGAACCAGGAGGGCGCAGGGCGAGTGACCCTCCGGGATTTGGTGCGCCAAGCCCTGCGCATGCGTCCCGACCGGCTGGTGGTCGGTGAGGTGCGTGGCAGCGAGGTGACCGAGCTCCTGGCAGCCCTTAATACCGGGCATGAGGGCGGCTCAGGGACTGTTCATGCCAACGCTGCCTGCCACGTCCCGGCACGGTTGGAGGCGCTCGGAACCGCTGCAGGGCTGGACCGATTGGCGCTCCACAGCCAGCTGGCGGCGGCCTTGTCGGTCGTCGTCCACCTCGTACGGGACCGCACCGGACGCAGACGGATCGCGGACATCCACGTGCTGGAGCGGGACGCCGCGGGGTTGGTGAGGACGGTTCCGGCACTGCGCTGGGGTGCCACGGGCTTCGAGCGACATCAGGGTTGGGAGCGACTGCACGAGCTGATCGGGGGCGCGCTGTGACGGCAGGGGCGGTGCCTGCCGGGATCCCGGAGGCAGTGCGTGCAGCGGCGCTGGGTGCGGCGTTGGCGACGTGGCTGGTTCTGGTGGGGCGTGGGCGACCGCTGCGGAGAGCGCTGACACTGCTCTCCGGCGGTAGCGAACAGTCGGGGGCCAAGGAGAGGTGGGGGAGGGTCCGCAGCCGGATGGAGAAGAGGCTGCGGGGGCGATGGGAGTGGCTCTGTCTCCCGGTGGCTTCGGCCCTGGCCATGCTCGGGCAGTCCGTGCTGCCGTTGATCGTGGGGGCCTTCACGGTTCCTATGGTGCGGCGGTGGCTGCATAAGAGGCAGTCGCGCAAGGACGAGGAAGCGCGGGCGGACGGGGTGGTGGCCCTGTGCGGTGCGCTGGTCGGCGAGTTGAGGGCAGGCCACGAGCCGGGGCAGGCGCTGCTCGTCGCGGTGCGCGGCACGGAAGTGCTGGGCGAAGCAGGCTCCCGGGTGTCGGCTGCGGCGCGGTTCGGCGGCGATGTGCCGAAGGCGTTGGTGCAGGCGGCGGGTGAGCCGGGGCTGGACGGGCTGGCTGGAGTGGCCGCCTGCTGGCGGGTGGCTGTGGGCAGCGGTGCCGGTCTCGCAACGGGCCTGGCCCGGTTGGAAAGCGCGCTGCGGGCCGAACGCCGTCAGAGCGAGGAGTTGCGGGCGCAGCTGGCGGGAGCGTGGTCGACGGTCGCGGTGCTCGCTCTGCTGCCCGCGGTCGGGATGGGGCTCGGCGCCGCGCTCGGGGCGGATCCGCTGAGAGTGCTGCTCCACAGCACCGCCGGGCTGGCCTGCCTGGTGACGGGCGGGCTGCTGGAGGTATGCGGTCTCCTGTGGGCTGCCCGGATCGTACGGGCGGGGGAAGCGGGATGAACGCAGCAGTCGGCGGGGCCGTGCAAGCGGGTGAGGCTGTCGGTGCGGCACTGGCGCTCTACGCCCGAGTGGTCCTGCCCTTGGCCCGGCGTCGAGTGGGCCGACGGGTACGGCGCCGGGGCGAGCGGCTTCTGGCGGTGTCGCCGGTTGTTCCTGTCCTGCGGTCGGGTCCACTCCGGTGGTCCGGCTTCCGGGTGATCCGGACCGTCTCCGCCGGGCCGGTCAAACAGTGGGTGGTGTTGCCGGCAGTCGTGTTGACCGGGTGGTTTCTCTTGGGCGGAACCGTGGGATGGATGGTCGGCCTGGTCTCGGCGTACGGCTGCCGGCGGTGGTGGCGGACCCGGCTCGGGCAGGGCCCGGCGCCCGCCTCGGAAGCGAAGGCGCGGACCGCTGAGGCCGCACGGCAGCTCCCCATGGCGGCTGATCTGCTGGCGGCCTGCATCTCCGCCGGTGCGGGCCCGGTGGAGGCGGCCGAGGCGGTGGGGGAGTCGCTGGGCGGACCGGTGGGCGAGCAGCTCGCCCGCACGGCGGCGGAGATCCGGCTCGGTGGCGACCCCGCCGTGGCCTGGGGGAGGTTCGGCGCGATACCGGGGGCCAACGCCCTGGCCCGCTGCCTGGACCGGGCCGGCTCGACCGGCGCCCCGGCGGCTGAACCGGTCACCAGGATGGCCGAGGCGTTGCGGGCCGAGCGGGCGAGGGCGGCCGTGGCGCGGGCTCAGAGGGCTGCCGTGATGGTCACCGCGCCGGTCGGGCTCTGCTTCCTCCCCGCCTTCTTGGCGGTAGGGGTGGCGCCCGTGGTGATCGGGCTGGCCGGAGGCCTGCTGCAAGCGGCGTGACCGAAATCGAAGGTACAAGAGCAGTTTCAGTTGTTTCTGTACGTAACTGGTACATCGGGGGTTCCGGAATGATGCGCAAGATCAAGAACTGGATGCGATCCGTGGTTCGCCGTGCACGGTCGGGGGCGGACAGCGGAATGACGACATCGGAGTACGCGGTGGGCACGATCGCGGCATGCGCTTTTGCCGCGGTGCTCTACAAGGTGGTGACCAGCGCCGCGGTGATGTCCCAGTTGCAGTCACTGCTGAAGGGCGCGCTCGATGCGAAGTTCTGAGGGCGGTGCGGAGGGGCCCGGCCTCGGGGCTGTGCGCCGCTTCGGGCGAGAGGTGTGCGGGAGCCAGGCCGCAGGCGTCGAGTGGCGGCGCGACCGAGGCGCGGTGACGGCGGAGGCCGCCGTGGTGATCCCGGTGCTGGCGGTGTTCGCCCTGGCGCTGCTCTGGGCGTTGATGGCCGCGTCGGCCCAGATCCGGTGCGTGGACGCGGCGCGCGCCGGAGCTCGGGCGGCGGCGCGTTCGGAGCCGGCGGAGCAGGTGCGGGAGGCAGCTCTCTCCGCGGCGCCCGACGGGGCCTCGGTCGCCGTGGAGCGCGCCGGAACGCTGTGGCGGGTCAACGTGACCGCCCCGACGCCCGGGCCGGGCCCCCTCACCGTGACGCTGAGGGCGGAGGCTGCCGCGGCGGCGGAGGACGCGCCGGTGCCGACTGCTGCGACGGGCCCGGACGCGCCGGACGCCACGGCGGGGGAGGGGAAGCGGTGAGGGGCTGCGGTTGGCCGAAGTGGCGGCCTTGGCGGCGCCGGGTGCCGGTGGCGGATCAGGGGCTGGCAACCGTGTGGGCGGCGGTGACCACGACAACGCTGTGCACCGTGTTCGCAGTGGTCCTGGCGCTCGGGCAGGTGGTGGCCGCTCGGCACCGTGCCGGGGGAGCGGCCGACCTGGCGGCGCTGGCCGCGGCGGACCGGGCCCTGGAGGGCGCGGCTGCGGCCTGCAAGTCGGCGGAGGAGGTGGCCGGGGCGCAGGGGGCGGAGGTGGTGCGCTGCGCGGTTCAGGGGGAGGTCGCCGATGTGACGGCCAGGGTCCGGTTGGGGCTGTACGCGCCGGAGGTCAGGTCCCGGGCGGGCCCTGCGGCGGCCGCTCCTGCGCCCGGGACGGGCCGGCGGAGTCCGGAGCCCCCGGATCGCCCGGAGCCCCCGGAGCGCACCGGAGGAGTTCCGTGAGGAGGCGGACGGCGCCCCGCTTGTGCAGGGGGTCGTTGCCGTTGCCGCACTTGGGGGACTGGATACAGGACGGACATCCCGCGTCGCACTCGCACGAGGCGATGGCCAGGCGCGTGGCCGACAGCCACTCGCGGGCGGTGTGGAACGCGCGCTCGGCGAATCCGGCGCCACCCGGGTGGCCGTCGTACACGAAGACGGTGGGCAGCAGGGTGTCGGGGTGGAGGGGAATGGAGACGCCGCCGATGTCCCAGCGGTCGCAGGTGGCGAAGAGGGGCAGCATCCCGATCGACGCGTGCTCGGCGGCGTGGAGCGCGCCGCCGAGGATCTCCGGGTTGATCCGTGCGGCGTCGAGCTGGTCCTCGGTCACCGTCCACCACACGGCTCGGGTGCGCAGGGTGCGGGGCGGCAGGTCCAGCTTGCTCTCGCCCAGCACCTCCCCGGTGATCAGCTTGCGGCGCAGGAAGGAGACGACCTGGTTGGTGACCTCGACGGACCCGTAGCAGAGGCGCCCGTCCCCCCAGGGGATCTCCGTGTCGGTGTCCAGGACGGCGATGGAGGTGGTGTCGCGTGCGGTGGTCGAGTACGGCGGGTCGGCCTGCTCGACCAGGGCCACGGAGTCGTCCAGGTCCAGTTTCCGGACCAGGTAGGAGCGGCCCTGGTGGAGGTGGACGGCGCCCTCGTGCACGGCGCTGTGGGCGGCGGACTCGTCCACGGTGCCAAGCAGTCGGCCGGTGCCCTCCTCGACGATCTGGACGGGGCGGCCGCCCTCGCCTCGGATGTCGGTGAGGTCGGCGGCGCGCTCGCGCCGGGTCCAGTGCCAGCCGGACGGTCGCCTGCGCAGCAGCCTGGCGGTCTCCAGCTGGGGCAGCAGGCCGGGCGTGGCAGGGCCGAAGAGCTGGAGGTCGGATTCGGTGAGCGGCAGCTCCGCGGCAGCAGCGCAGAGATGGGGGGCGAGGACGTAAGGGTTGTCCGGGTCCAGGACCGTCGACTCCACGGGCTGCTGGAACAGGGCCTCGGGGTGATGCACGAGAAAGGTGTCCAGCGGGTCGTCGCGAGCGACCAGGATGGCGAGGGCCCCCTGGCCCGCCCGGCCGGCGCGGCCCGCCTGCTGCCAGAGGGAGGCTCTGGTGCCCGGGTATCCGGATATGACGACGGCGTCCAGGCCGGACACGTCGATGCCCAGTTCGAGGGCAGTGGTGGCGGCGAGGCCGAGGAGGCGGCCGGAGTGCAGAGCCCGTTCGAGGGCGCGGCGTTCCTCGGGGAGGTACCCCCCGCGGTACGCGGCGACCCGGGGCGGCAGACTCCGGTCGACCTCGGCGAGGCGCTCCTTGGCGATGACGGAGATCAATTCGGCCCCACGCCGGGACCGTACGAAGGCGACCGAGCGGACGCCCTGGACGGTGAGGTCGGTGAGGAGGTCGGCGGTCTCGGCCGTGGCGGTACGGCGTACCGGTGCACCCTTCTCGCCGTGCAGCTCGGTCAGCGGGGGCTCCCACAGGGCGAAGACCAGTTCGCCGCGCGGGGAGGCGTCGTCGGCCACCTCGGTGACGGGGAGGCCGGTGAGGCGGCCGGCCGCGAGGGCGGGCTCGGCGGAGGTGGCGGACGCGAGGAGGAAGACGGGGTCGGAGCCGTAGCGGGCGCACAGACGGCGGAGCCGCCGGACCACCTGGGCGACGTGGGAGCCGAAGACGCCCCGGTAGGTATGGCACTCGTCGATGACCACGTAGCGCAGGGAGCGCAGGAAGGAGGACCAGCGTGCGTGTGACGGGAGGATCCCGCGGTGCAGCATGTCGGGATTGGTGAGGACGTGGTTGGCGTACTGGCGTACCCACTCGCGCTCCTCGACGGGGGTGTCGCCGTCGAAGACCGCGGGGCGGATTCCATTGCCCAGCGGAGCAGCGAGTGCCTTGACGGAACGGAGCTGGTCGGCTGCCAGGGCTTTGGTGGGGGCGAGGTACAGGGCGGTGGCGCCGCGCCCGTTGGGGGCTTCGGAGCCGTCCAGGAGGGCGCTGAGCACCGGGGCGAGGTAGGCCAGCGATTTGCCGGACGCCGTTCCGGTGGCGATCACGACGGAGGTGCCGTCCAGGGCGTGCTCCGCGGCGGCCGCCTGATGGGCCCAGGGATGGTCGATGCCGGCCTTCTGGATGGCGGCGATCACTTCCGGACGGATGCGATCGGGCCAGATGGCATGGGTTCCCGCGCGCGGGGGCAAGTGCTCCGTATGAGTGATGCGCGCGGACCGGCCCGCCCCTGCGGCGAGCCGGTCGAGGACCATGTCCGGAGAGGGGCGGGAACCCCCGCTCTCCGGGGGTGGACTGGGGCATTGATTCTTGGCCATCGGCATCGAGTGTGTCACTGGCAGGACGGACAATGGTCCCAAGGCGTCGTGCATGGCTGCCGGTAAGTGATTGAATGCCATCGCGGCTGGCGATCCGTCCCCCGGCTCCGTCGGGGAGACCGAGGGGCGACCGCTCGATAGCAAGGTGCTGGAGGATCCGTGGACCTGTCCTTGTCGACTCGCAATGTGTCCGGCCCTGGTGGCGACCGTACGGTCGTCGAGGTCGGTGGCGAGATTGATGTGTATACCGCGCCCAAGCTGCGCGAGCAGTTGGTCGAGTTGGTGAATGACGGCAGCTACCACCTGGTTGTCGACATGGAAGGCGTCGACTTCCTCGACTCCACCGGCCTCGGCGTGCTCGTGGGCGGCCTGAAGCGTGTGCGCGCCCATGAGGGCTCGCTGCGCCTGGTGTGCAACCAGGAGCGCATTCTCAAGATTTTCCGGATCACCGGTCTGACCAAGGTGTTCCCGATCCACACCACGGTCGACGAGGCCGTCGCGGCCACCGACTGACGTCCGGCCCGACGCCGGCCCGGCTTCCCGCCGGTCCGGCGGCGGTCTCGGCTGCGGCGGCTCCGGTGGGCGACCGCCCGGGGCGGCAGCCTCTGTTCTGCCGTGGCCGGTGAGGCCCGGTGGGCGTTCGGCGGCTGCCGGATCACCCGGTCGGCGGTCGGTGGCTGATTTATTTGTCAGCCGTCCGACTCGCCCGGGCGAGATCGTCCTGCGGGTCGGGATCAGCGGGCTCGTAGACAGCGCCAGGGGCCCTGGGGCATGGGGCCAGGCCCTGGCATGCACACACGTACGTTCGAGGGGGATCGCATGGCCACCGTTGAACTCCGCTTCAGCGCCCAGCCCGAGCACGTCAGGACCGCCCGTCTCGTGGCGGCGGCCGTGGCGCGCAGGGCCGGGGTCGACGAGGCCGTGCTCGACGAGGTCCGGCTCGCCGTGGGCGAGGCGTGCAGCCGAGCCGTCGGCCTGCACCGCAGCCATGGCATCACGGCTCCTGTCACGGTCGTCCTGATCGAGGAGGAGAAGACGTTCGCCATCGAGGTCGGTGACGAGGTCCCCGGCCCCGGCGCGGACGGCTCGGTTCCGGGCGGTGTCTCCGGGCGACGTGCCGGCACGTCCGGCGGAGGGCTCGACGCGCCCGAGCCGGAGGCGGACGACGAGGACGAGATGGGCCTCGCGGTCATCAGTGGCCTGGTCGACGACGTCGAGGTCAGATCCGGTGCGGGCGGTGGAGTCATCCGGATGAGCTGGCCCAAGACGCCGGTCCCCGTTCTTCCCTGACCGGCGACCCGTGCGGTGTCCTCGGGGGGCCGCACGTCCCTCGATCGGGTGATGTGAGCTCAGATCGCTTTCGTACTGCCTCGCCTGGCGCGCCGTAGGGCTGACGGCTTCTCGCGCGAGTGGGAAATCGCTTGCGCGTTCCCCTTGGCGAGGGCTGTCCGGGTGAGTTGCATATCCCTCATTCCCCTTGGTGCAAATGGCTGCAAAAGCCTGCGCATCGGACGCCCGGCACCCGGATGGAGGGTGTTCGGCGTGTAAGTTCCGGGGCCGAAGAGCCTTGGAAGGGACCAAACCGGTGAACAAGAAGCTTGCAGCCGCGCTGTCCGGCGGTGCGGTACTCGTACTGGCACTGTCGGGCTGCAGCGACGACAGCGACAACAAGGTGAACGACTGGGCCAAGAAGGTCTGCGACCAGGTCCACCCGCAGCTGCAGAAGATCGCGAACGCCAACGCGTCCATCCAGCAGCAGACCGCCGACAACAGCAAGCCCGCCGACGTCCAGGAGACCGACTCGGCCGCCTTCAAGCAGATCTCGCAGGCGTACAAGGCGCTGGGCTCGGCCGTCGAGTCCGCCGGCCCGCCGCCCGTCGACGACGGAGAGACCACGCAGAAGGAGGCCGTCAAGGAGCTCAACGCCTCCTCCGCGGCCTACGCCAAGCTGCAGGAGAAGGTCGATGCCCTGGACACGAAGGACCAGGGCAAGTTCGCCGACGGCCTCAAGGGCATCGCCGACGAGCTGAACAAGATCAGCACCAACGGCGACCAGGCGCTGAAGAAGCTCCAGTCCGGCGAGGTCGGCACCGCGATGGCCAAGCAGGAGGGCTGCCAGAAGCCGACCGCATCGGCATCCCCCTCTGCCGGCAAGTCGGACGACTCCGAGCCGTCGACCGATCCGTCGAAGGAGGCGTCCCCGTCGGCGTCCGCCAGTAAGAAGGCGTGACCACGCGAACGGCGTGACGGCTCGCACACATCGGGAGAGCGGCCCGGCACCCCCTGGGATACCCGGGGCGTGACCGGGTCGCTGCTGTTGTCAGTGGGAGCCGTCACAATGGGGCACGTGAGTAAGACCAGCCTTTTCGCAGCAGACCTTCCCTCGGTGGACCGCGCACAGCAGCTCCGCGAGGCCCTGCTCGCGGCCGCGTTCACGGCCGACGGGCTCCTCGACCTGCTCGGCGCGTCCGCCTACGCCGCGCTGGCGCGCAGCGAAACGGTGCCCGCGCTGCGGGCCACGCGGGGCGATTCGCCGCTCGACACGCTGGTGCGCCTCTTCCTGCTCCAGCGGGCGGTGCCCGCCGAGCGGGTGGCGGCCGTGCTTCCCCTGGCGGAGTGCGTGGCCGACGGCTGGCTGACCGAGACGGCCGGCGAGGTCCGGGCGACCGTAGATGTGCGGCCGTACGGCGGGCCGGACGGCGAGGACTGGTTCATCGTGTCCGACCTGGGCTGCGCCGTGGGCGGCGCGGGCGGGATCGGCTCGCGCGAGAAGGGTGTGGTCCTCGGCATCGGCGGGGCCTCCACCACCCTGGCCGGGATCACCGTCCGTGAGCCCGTCGGATCCGCCCTCGACGTCGGTACGGGCTCCGGCATCCAGGCGCTGCACGCCGCGCAGCACGCCACCAGGGTCACGGCCACCGATCTCAATCCGCGCGCCCTCGAATTCACCCGGCTCACCCTCGCCCTGTCCGGCGCGGCCCCGGCCGATCTGCGCGAGGGCTCCCTGTACGAGCCGGTCGGTGCCGAGACCTTCGACCTGATCGTCTCCAATCCGCCGTTCGTCATCTCGCCCGGCGCCCGGCTCACCTACCGCGACGGCGGCATGGCCGGTGACGACCTGTGCCGGACCTTGGTGCAGCAGACGGGCGACCGGCTCAACGAGGGCGGCTTCGCGCACTTCCTGGCCAACTGGGAGCACAGCGGGGACGAGGAATGGCAGGACCGGCTGCGCGCCTGGGTTCCGGCGGGCTGTGACGCGTGGATCGTGCAGCGTGAGGTGCAGGACGTCACGCAGTACGCCGAGTTGTGGCTGCGCGACAGCGGCGACCACCGCACGGACCCGGCCGAGTACGAGGCGCGGTACGACGCGTGGCTGGACGAGTTCGAGGTGCGGGGGACGAAGGGTGTCGGCTTCGGCTGGATCACGCTGCGGAAGTCCGCCGCCGCGGCCGCCGGGGACGCCTCGGTCGTGATCGAGGAGTGGCCGCACGCGGTGGAGCAGCCGCTCGGCCCCGCCGTCGAGGCGCATTTCGCCCGCCAGGACTATCTGCGTGAGCAGGACGACGCGGCGCTCCTGGCCGCTCACTTCACCCTGGCCACCGAGGTGGTCCAGGAGCAGGTCGGGCTCCCCGGCGCGGAGGACCCGGAGCACGTGGTGCTCCGTCAGAACCGCGGCATGCGCAGGGCCACGAAGGTCGACGCGGTCGGCGCCGGGTTCGCCGGGGTGTGCGACGGCTCGCTGCCCGCCGGGCGCATCCTCGACGCCATCGCGCAGTTGATGAACGAGGACCCGGTGCTGCTGCGCGATCGCACCCCGCAGGCCATCCGGCTGCTGGTCGAGGAGGGGTTCCTGGAGCCGCTGCCCCCGGGCGGACGGGTGGCCGGATGATCCGGATCGAGCTGGACGAGGCGTCGCTCGGCGCGACCCGCATCGCGATCAGCCCGCTGTGGGACGCCTTCTGCAGCCTCCATCTCGCTATGCCGCACCGGCGTCCCTCCCGCCCGTACGAAGAGTGGGTGGTGCGGGCCCGGGAGGTGCTGCGAGAGGACGACCGGACGCATGCGCTCCGGCTGCTGATCGACGGCCCGCACCAGTTCCCCGACTTCATGCTGCCCCGCCCCGTCGGGGCCACGTCCGTGGAGGCGGAGCTGGACGCTGTCCGGACTACCCCTGCCGACCTCGTACGGGCGGGAGTCGCCGAGCACTACGCCGGGATGGAGGACCATCCGCACGTGCGGCCGTTTCTCGACGACCCCGAGACCGCGTGCGCGGCGCTCGCGGATGCCTACGCCGCGTACTGGGAAGGTGCGCTGGCCGGCCATTGGCCCGTCATGCGGCGTCTGGTCGAGGACGAAGTGCTCATACGGGCACGGACGTTCGCTACCGAGGGTGTGGACGCGCTCTTCACCGGCCTGGAGAGCCGGGCCAAGTGGGAGCCGCCCGTGCTGGAGCTGACCAAGCACATCGACGCCGAGTACCGGGCGGGCGAGCGACGGCTGCTCCTCGTGCCCCTCGTCTTCGCGGAGGGCTGCCGGCTCTACTCCACCGACGACCCCGAGGTCCTGACGGTGTCCTTCCAGGCGCGCGGCGCGGGCGCCCTGCGCGAGCGTCCGGCGGAGCGGGCCGACAGCGGCGACCGGCTCGGGCTGCTCCTGGGGCGGGGCCGGGCCTCGGTCCTGCGCCAGCTCGGGGGACCGCTCACCACGGCCGGGATAGCCGACCGGCTCGGCCTCGCGCCGAGCACGGTCTCGGAGCACCTGTCCGTCCTCGCCGGAGCCGACGTCGTCACCCGGCACCGGATCGGGCGCAGCGTCTACTACCAGCTCACCGACACGGGCCGCGCCCTCCTCGCGCTGCTCTCGGGGGAAGACGTGCTGCGCGCGGTGTCGTGAGACGCGGCGGGACGGCGACGACGATTCGGAGGGCTCCGAATCAATGGCGGGGGTGGCGGAGGCGGGCCTAGCGTCCGGGCCATGCTTGCGATCGAGGCGAAGAACCTGCGCCGCACCTACACCAGCCGGACCGGCTTCCTGCGCCCGCGCCGCACCGAGACCGAAGCCGTGCGGGGGATCACCTTCGAGGTGGCCTGCGGGGAGCTGTTCGGGCTCCTCGGGCCCAATGGCGCGGGCAAGACCACCACCATCAAGATGCTCAACACTCTGTTGCTGCCCACCTCCGGCACGGCCAGGGTGCTGGGGCACGACGTGGCGTCCGACCCCGTCGCCGTACGCCGCCGGATCGGTTACGTCTTCGGCGGCGACCGTGGGCTGTACGACCGGCTCTCCGCCCTGGACAACCTGCGGTACTTCGCGGAGCTGTACGGCGTCGAGCCGCGCGACCAGAAGCGGCGGATCGGTGAACTGCTCGACCTGGTCGGCCTCGCCGGCCGGGAGAAGGAACGCGTCGAGGGGTATTCGCGGGGCATGCGGCAGCGGCTGCACATCGCGCGCGGTCTGCTGCACAGGCCCGACGTGCTGTTCCTCGACGAACCGTCCATCGGCGTCGACCCGGTGGCGGCGCGCGACTTGCGTCGCACCGTCGCCGACCTGCGCGCCGGCGGTACCACCGTGCTGCTGACCACGCATTACATGGCGGAGGCCGACGAGCTGTGCGACCGGATCGCCGTCATCGCGGGCGGCACCATCCGGGCCCTCGGAACCCCGGACCGGCTCAAGTCGCGCGTCCAGGAACGCGGCATCCTGGAGATCGAGGCGTACGGAGCGGGCGAGGAGCACCTCGAACGCATCCGTGGCGTGTCGGGAGTGCACGGAGCGGCGGCCGAGGAGCGGGGCAGCCGACAGGCCGTCATCGTGCAGACGGAGCGCGGCGCGGACCTGCACGGCCAGGTTCTGGCAGCGCTCGACGGAGTCCGGGTCGGACGGGTCGTCACCCGGGAACCCACACTGGAGGACGCCTACATCGCCATCGTCGAGGAGGCGGACGCGCTTGCGCCCACGGATGTGCCTGGGCCCACGGATGCGCCTGCGTCCACGGACGCGTCCGGATCCACGGAGGTCGCGGCATGACCCTCGTCAGGGCCGTGCGCCTGATCGGCGTCGGCGTGCGGACACACGTCTCGTACATGAGCCGCTCGCCGCTCGAGATCACCTTCGCGGTCCTCGTGCCCCTGGTGTACGCGACCCTCGCCGTCTACCTCTTCCGCGCCGCCGACGACCCCGACCGGTTGCTGACGGCGGCGGTCGGGGCCGGGCTGATGGGCATCTGGTCGTCGGTGCTCTTCGGTTCGGGCGGCGCCGTCCAGAACCAGCGCTGGCTGGGCACGCTGGAGACGCTCGTCGCCTCGCCCACCCCGCTCTCACTCGTCCTGCTGCCCATCACCCTGGCCACCGCCGTCATCGGCACGTACGCCATGGGCGCGACGGTGCTCTGGGGTGCGGTGCTGTTCGACGTGCCGCTGGACTTCGCGCATCCGCTGCTCTTCCTGGCCGCCGTCCCGGTCTGTGTGCTCTCGCTCGGGATGATGGGGCTGCTGCTCGCCGCCACCTTCGTCCTGCTGCGCAACGCGAACGCGCTGGCCAACCCGCTGGACGCGCCCGTGTGGCTGCTGTCCGGGATGCTCGTGCCCGTCACCGTGCTGCCGGACTGGACGCGTCCGGTTTCCTGGGCGCTCCCCACGACCTGGGGCTCCCGTGCGGTGCACGCCGCCACCTCCGGCGGGGCCGGAGCCGGTGAGGTGCTGGTCCCGATGGGCGTCGCCCTCGGACTCGGGGCGCTCTACGCGCTGCTCGCCGTCCTCGTGCTGGGACGCGTCGAACGGCGCGCCCGGGCCGCCGCGACCCTCGCCCTGGCCTGACCTGCCGAGCGAGCCGTCCCGCCCCGCCGCGCGGGCCCGCGCCCCGTACCCTTCCCCGCCGCACCCAGGAGTTGTCCGCATGCCCACCCGTACCCCTCACACAGATTCCGGTTCCGCCCCGGGCCCGTACCGCCGAACCGTTTCCGCGCTGCGGCTCGTGGTGGTCGGCGGCGCCCTCTCGTACCGGGCACTCTTCAACTGGACGACACCGCCGATGTTCATCGGCACCCTGCTCGTCGGCCCGCTGCTGCAACTCCTCTTCTTCGTCTTCCTCGGACGGCAGCTGCACGTCGCCGACGACCGCTTCTATCTGCTCGGCAATGCCGTCGTCTCCGCGTCCACAGCCTGTGTGTACGGGGGCACGATGGCCGTCGCCAACGAGCGGCGGTACGGGACGCTCGGCGCGGTCCTGCTCAGTCCCCGGAACCGGGCTCCGCTCTGGTTCGGCCGGGCGATCCCGTACGTGCTGAACGGCCTCGTCATCAGTGTCTTCACACTGTCCGCCGCCTGCCTTCTGCTCGGTCTGCGCATTCCGGTTGAGGCTCTGCCGGGGCTCGGTGCGGTCCTGCTCGCCGCCGCGGCCGGGTGCTCCGCCTTCGGCCTGGCGCTGGGGGCGCTGGGGCTGCGTTTCCGGGACGTGTTCCTCGTATCGAACGTGGCCAGTTCCGTACTCCTGCTCCTGACCGGTGCGAACGTGCCGCGGGAGACCCTGCCGGCGTGGATGCGGGCCTTGGGGGACGTACTCCCGCTGACCCACGCCGCCGACGCGGCACGTCAGTTGTCCGCCGGTGGCGGCCTCGACGGCCGGGGCATCGTGGCCGAACTCCTGACGGGAGCGGGGTACGCGCTGCTCGCCGTCGTGCTGCTGGCCCTGTTCGAACGCGGCAGCCGGCGGCGCGCGACGCTCGACGTGATGTGACGGTCCTGCTGTTCACCCCGTGTTGGCGCCCGTGACGCCCCGCGGTGGGAGCCTCCCCCGGTCAGCCGAGGATTTGGCAGGGAGAGGGAGGCGTACGGGATGGAGAGCGGACCCGCTGTCTTCGCCGGAACGACGTTCGCACTGTTCGGCGTGGCGCTGTTGCTGTGGACGGGGGCGCGCGTGCTGCACCGCGCGCCGGTCGCGTACCGGGTGAGCCCCGCCCTCTCCACCGCACTCGCCACTGTGTTCGGCGTACTTTTCCTCGTCCTCGGGGTGTGGTGCCTCGGTCGCGGCTGAGTACGCCTCCGGGGCGCGCGTACGAGTTCGGCCTCCTCCGGAGTCCGCGCCCCGCGCCGGGAACACGCCCGGGCCGTCCGCCTCTGGCTCGCTGCACCGGCAGGACAGTCGGGGCGCCGCCGAAACCCGCAGGCAGGGGCCGTGCGCGAAGCGGACTGAGCGGGCCGGGCGGCAGGAATGCCGGAAGTCGGGTTACCGTTCGAGTGGCCGTTGCGGGCTTTTGCCGTTTGACACGGGGGCGGGTTGTACCGTCACACTCCGCAGCGACAGCACTGTCGGCAGCGCCCTCACGCTGCCCGGATGCCCACCGAGCGTCGACCGGAGAGAAGAGCGAAGTTGTCCCCGACCAGCGAGACCGCACAGGGCGGCCGCCGACTCGTCATCGTCGAGTCGCCTGCCAAGGCGAAGACGATCAAGGGCTATCTCGGCCCCGGATACGTCGTCGAGGCGAGCGTCGGGCACATCCGCGACCTCCCGAACGGCGCCGCCGAGGTACCGGACGAGTACACCGGCGAGGTGCGCCGCCTCGGTGTCGACGTCGAGAACGACTTCGAGCCGATCTACGTCGTCAACGCCGACAAGAAGGCCCAGGTCAGGAAGCTGAAGCAGCTGCTGGCCGAGTCCGACGAACTCTTCCTCGCCACCGATGAGGACCGCGAGGGCGAAGCCATCGCGTGGCACCTCCAGGAAGTCCTGCGGCCCAAGGTCCCGGTCCACCGGATGGTCTTCCACGAGATCACCAAGGACGCGATCCGGGCCGCCGTCGCCAACCCGCGCGAGCTGAATCAGCGCATGGTCGACGCGCAGGAGACCCGCCGCATCCTCGACCGCCTCTACGGCTACGAGGTCTCGCCGGTCCTGTGGAAGAAGGTCATGCCGAAGCTCTCGGCGGGCCGCGTCCAGTCCGTGGCCACCCGCCTCGTCGTCGAACGGGAGCGCGAGCGCATCGCCTTCCGGTCCGCCGAGTACTGGGACCTGACCGGAACCTTCGCCACCGGTCGCGGCGGCGACGCCTCCGACCCGTCCACGCTCACCGCCCGGCTCAGCGCCGTCGACGGACGCCGCATCGCCCAGGGCCGCGACTTCGGTCCAGACGGGCAGCTCAAGTCCGGCTCCGGCCAGACGCTGCACCTGGACGAGGCGAACGCCCGGGCTCTGGCCTCCGCGCTCGCCGACTCCGCGTTCGCCGTGCGGTCCGTCGAGTCGAAGCCGTACCGCCGCTCCCCGTACGCCCCGTTCCGGACGACGACCCTCCAGCAGGAGGCGAGCCGCAAGCTGGGCTTCGGGGCGAAGGCCACCATGCAGGTCGCGCAGAAGCTGTACGAGAACGGCTTCATCACCTATATGCGTACGGACTCCACGACTCTCTCGGACACCGCGGTCGTCGCGGCCCGGGCGCAGGTCACGCAGCTGTACGGGGCCGACTACCTGCCCGAGAAGCCGCGCACCTACGCCGGCAAGGTCAAGAACGCGCAGGAGGCGCACGAGGCGATCCGCCCCTCCGGCGACCGCTTCCGCACCCCCGCCGAGACGGGCCTCACCGGCGACCAGTTCCGGCTGTACGAGCTGATCTGGAAGCGGACCGTCGCCTCCCAGATGAAGGACGCGACCGGTAACTCGGTCACCGTCAAGATCGGTGGCCGGGCGAGCGACGGGCGCGACGCCGAGTTCTCCGCATCCGGCAAGACGATCACCTTCCACGGGTTCATGAAGGCGTACGTCGAGGGCGCGGACGACCCGAACGCCGAGCTGGACGACCGCGAGCGGCGGCTGCCGCAGGTCAGTGAGGGCGACGCGCTGTCCGCCGACGAGATCTCGGTCGACGGCCACGCGACGAAGCCGCCGGCCCGGTACACAGAGGCCTCGCTGGTCAAGGAGCTCGAAGAGCGCGAGATCGGCCGCCCGTCGACGTACGCCTCGATCATCGGGACCATCCTCGACCGCGGCTACGTGTTCAAGAAGGGCACGGCCCTCGTGCCGTCGTTCCTGTCGTTCGCCGTGGTCAACCTGCTGGAGAAGCACTTCGGCCGGCTCGTCGACTACGACTTCACGGCCCGTATGGAGGACGACCTCGACCGCATCGCCCGCGGTGAGGCCCAGTCCGTGCCGTGGCTGAAGCGGTTCTACTTCGGTACGCAGGAAGGGGACGACGCGGCCGGTGCGGGCGCGGCGTCCGACGCGGGCAACGGCGACGGCGACCACCTCGGCGGGCTCAAGGAGCTCGTCACCGACCTCGGCGCGATCGACGCGCGCGAGATCTCGTCCTTCCCCGTCGGCAACGACATCAAGCTCCGCGTCGGCCGCTACGGTCCGTACATCGAGCGCGGCGAGAAGGACTCCGAGGGCCACCAGCGCGCGGACGTGCCCGAGGACCTGGCGCCCGACGAACTGTCCGTCGAGTACGCGGAGGAGCTGCTGGCCAAGCCGAGCGGCGACTTCGAGCTCGGCGCGGACCCGGTCAGCGGGAACCAGATCATCGCCAAGGACGGCCGCTACGGGCCGTACGTGACCGAGGTGCTGCCCGAGGGCACGCCGAAGACCGGCAAGAACGCGGTGAAGCCGCGGACGGCTTCGCTGTTCAAGTCGATGTCGATCGACACGGTGACGCTGGCCGACGCGCTCAAGCTGATGTCGCTCCCGCGGGTGGTCGGCGCGGACGCCGAAGGCGTCGAGATCACCGCGCAGAACGGGCGCTACGGACCGTACCTGAAGAAGGGCACGGACTCGCGGTCGCTGACCTCCGAGGACCAGATCTTCGACATCACCCTCGAAGAGGCGCTGGCGATCTACGCGCAGCCGAAGCAGCGCGGGCGGGCCGCGGCGAAGCCGCCCCTGAAGGAGCTGGGCACGGACCCGGTGAGCGGGGCTCCGGTCGTCGTGAAGGACGGCCGGTTCGGTCCGTACGTCACCGACGGCGAGACGAACGCGACGCTGCGCACGGGTGACAGTGTCGAGGACATCACGCCGGAGCGGGGGTACGAGCTGCTCGCCGAGAAGCGGGCGAAGGGGCCGGCGAAGAAGAAGACGGCCAAGAAGGCTCCTGCGAAGAAGGCGCCCGCGAAGAAGGCTGCGGCGACGAAGAAGGCCGCGGCCAAGAAGACCACGGCGAAGAAGGCTCCTGCCAAGAAGGCGTCTGCGGCGAAGAAGGCTGCCGCAGAGGACTAGGCGTTCCGGTTGGGGCGGTGGTGGGGTGGGTGCGCCTGCGGCGGGCCTTGCCCCTCCCCTCCCCTTCCCGAAACCGGGGCTCTGCCCCGGACCCCGCGCCTCAAACGCCGGCGGGGCTGGATGGTGAGGCGGGGCGTTGCCCCTGGCTCGGCGCCTCAAACGCCGGCGGGGCTGGATGGTGAGGCGGGGCGTTGCCCCTGGCTCTGCGCCTCAAACGCCGGCGGGGCTGGATGGTGTGGCGAGGCTTTGCCCTGGGGGCTGCGCTTCAAACGCCGGACTCGGTGGGCGTTTGTTCGGGTGGGGACACGGTGGGTGGGGACGGGCCGTTAGGCTGGGCGGATGACGCGAGCCGAGCAGCCTACGGTCGTGAGCCCCACCTCCGACACACTTGCCGCAGACTCACGCGAGCGCGCCGTACGAGCCCTGTTGCGTGTTCCCCCGCTGAAGCGGTTGTGGAGCGCACAGCTCGTCGGCAGTACCGGCGATGCACTCGCCCTTCTCGTGCTGGTGTTGCTGTCGCTGCAAGCGGCGGTCCTTGAGGGCTCATTCGGGTCCGGATACCGCGGGGCGGCGTTCGCCGTCGCCGCCGTGTTCGGGGCCCGGATCATTTCCACCCTGCTCTTCGGAGCCGTACTTCTGGGGCCTTTGACGTCCCTCACCGCGCCGGGCGGGCCGATCGACCGGCGGTGGCTGATGATCGGGGCCGACGGGTTGCGGCTCGCGCTGCTGGTCGTCGCGCCGCTGTGGATCGACTGGACGCCGTCCAACGCGCTCACCATGATCCTCGTCACCGTCTTCGTGACCGGTGCCGCCGAACGCCTGTGGACGGTCGCCAAGGAGAGCGCGGCCCCCGCACTGCTGCCCGCCCCACCGATCGAGGGCGCGGCCGTGCGGCCGCTGCCGGACCACCTCGACCCGCTGCGCCGGCTCTCCCTGCGTACGGACTTCGCGGCCGTTCCCCTCGCCGCTGCCGTTCTGCTGGTCGCCACGATCATCGGCAACCTTCTGGGGTCCGGCCTCGACTGGTTCTCGTTCCATCAGGCGGCCCTCGGCTCGTACGTCGCGGCCGGGCTGTTCTCCGCCTCCATCTCCACCCTGTACTTCCTGGAACTGCCCGGTACGCAGACGCCCCGCCCGCGCTCCCCGCTGGAGGGGTTGCGGCGTCCGTCCGCGGGGAACGGCCCCGACAAGGGGCGTACCGGTGCCATCCCGCTGATCGTCGCCACCTGCGCGGCGGTCGCCGGAGCCATCGCCGCGGCGGCCGCGGTCGCCGTGCTGCACGCCAGCGACCTCGGCGGCGGTCCCGTAACCCTCTCTCTGCTGATCCTCGCTCTCACCGGTGCCACAGGTGTCGGCATCCGTACGGCGGGGAAGGTGCTGCCCACGCTGTCGCGGCGGCGGATGCTGTCGCTCGCCACCGCCGTCACCGGCGTCGCCCTCCTGGCGATGGGCCTCGTCCCGGACACCGCGACCGTCGTCCTGCTCGCCGCCCTCGCCGGGTACGCGGCGGGCGTCGCCGCGAACACCGGTCATGTCCTGGTCGACCAGGAGACCGAGGAAGCCCGCCGGACCAGGACCACCGAACACCTCCAGGCCGTCGTCCGGGTCCTGATCGCGCTCGGTGCGGTCGGCGGCCCCCTGGTCGCCGCGGCCATCGGCACCCACCGGCTGACCACGGGCGACTTCGTCTTCGCCCACGGCGGCGCGGCGTTCACGCTGATGCTCGTCGGCGCCCTGCTGCTGCCGGTCGCGGTCATCGTCCTCGCGAAGACGGACGACCGTTCCGGCGTGCCGCTGCGGCGTGACCTGCGCGAGGCGCTGCGCGGCGGCGACCCGGCGGTCGCACCCGCCGCGAACGGCTTCTTCATCGCCCTGGAGGGCGGCGACGGGGCCGGCAAGTCCACCCAGGTCGACGCGCTCGCCGAGTGGATCCGGGCCAAGGGGCACGAGGTCGTCGTCACCCGTGAGCCCGGCGCGACCCCGATCGGCAAGCGGCTGCGGTCCATCCTGCTCGACGTGTCGTCGGCCGGACTCTCCAACCGGGCCGAGGCCCTGCTGTACGCCGCCGACCGCGCCGAGCACGTCGACTCGGTCGTCCGCCCGGCACTGGAGCGCGGCGCGGTCGTCATCTCCGACCGCTACATCGACTCGTCCGTCGCCTACCAGGGCGCGGGCCGGGACCTGGCGCCCACCGAGATCGCCCGCATCTCGCGCTGGGCGACGAGTGGCCTCGTACCGCACCTGACCGTGCTCCTGGACGTCCCGCCCGAGACCGCGAGGGAACGGTTCACCGAGGCGCCCGACCGGCTGGAGTCCGAGCCGCCCGAGTTCCACGCCCGGGTGCGTTCCGGCTTCCTGACCCTGGCCGCCGCCGACCCGACGCGCTACCTCGTGGTGGACGCCGGGCAGGAACCGGAGGCCGTCACCACCGTCGTACGCCACCGCCTCGACCAGGTCCTTCCCCTCTCCGAGGCCGAGATCAAGGCCCGCGAGGAGGCCCGCAAGGCCGCCGAGGAAGAGGCCAGGCGCCGCGCCGAGGAGGAGGCCGCCCGCAAGGCGGAGGAGGAGCGCCTGGAGCGTGAGCGCCAGGAACAGCTCGCCAAGCTCCGCGCGGAGGAGGAGGAGCGCAAGCGCCGCGAGGAGGAGGAAGCTCGCCGCCGCGAGGCCGAGCGCCAGGCCGAGGAGGCCCGGCAGCGCGCCGAGGAGGAAGCCCGCAAGCGTGCCGAGGAAGAGCGGCGGCGTGCTGAGGAGGAGCGGGAGCGTGCCGAGGAGGCACGTCGCGTCGCCGAGGCCGAGCGGGCCCGTCGCGAGGCGGAGGAAGCCGCCTACGAGGCCGAACAGGCCCGGCTGCGCCGACAGGCGGAGGAGGAGGCCCGGCTGCGCAAGGAGGCCGAGGCCAAGCGGCTGGAGAAGCAGCGCCAGGCCGAGGAGTCCCTCCTGCGGGCCGAGGCCGCCCGCCGTCAGGCGGAAGCGGAGGCCCAGGCGAAGGCCGAGGCCGAAGCGGAGCGTGCCCGTGAGAGGGCGGCCCGCGAGGAGGAGGCGCGCGCCCTGGCCGCGCGTCAGGAGGCCCGCACCCGGGCTGCCCAGAAGGAATCCCGGCTGCGGCAGGAGGGCGGCGCGGCGGAATCCGGAAGCGGTGACGAGCCGTCCGGTTCGGCCGCGCGCCCCGACGCCGGCGACGGGCCCTCCGAGCCCGACAACGAGCTGACGGTGCCCACCCCGATCGTCGACCCGAACGAGATCACTCAGCCGGTGCCCTCGCCGACGGACCGGCCGTCGCGCACCGACCGGCCGCGTGGTGCCTCGTCGGCGCCCTGGCCGTCGGACCAGGACGAGACGACGGTGATCCCCAAGTTCTCGGACGCGCCGGAACCCTCCGGAGCCTCGGACGAGACGACGGTGCTCCCGGCGATCCAGGACACCGGGCACGGCGGCGTACGGGATGCCGACCCGGCCGACCGGGTGCCTCGCGGTATTTTCCGGGACGAACGCCCGGCGGAGAGCGAGAACGAGCGCACCCGCGAGCTGCCGCAGATCACCGACCCGCACGCTGACCCGAGGCAGGCCGAGGAGCAGCAGAGTTCCCGCCGCTCCCGGCGCCCCCGGCCCGACTGGGCGGAGGAGACCCCGCTGGACGACCTGCCCAGCCTCGCCGACGAGCTGCTGGGCCGGCACGACGACGAGGGCCCGGAGCCCTCGGGCGGCCGGGGCCGACGGCCGCGCCGCTGACCGGGAGGCCGGGGGTGCTTCCGGCTGGGACGCGCTTCCGGCTGGGACGCGCTTCCGGCCTGGTCGGGCTTCTGGCCTGGGGGTGCTTCCGGCCCGGGGTGAGCTTCTGGCCCGGGGGTGCTTCCGGCCGGGACGAGCCCCGGCCCCGGCCCGCTTGAGGCCTGGGGCCTGCTTGACCCCCGGGGCCGCGCGCGGTCCGGGGCACCCTTACGGGACGACGCCGATGGCCCCGCACCTTTCCCTGGTGTGGGGCCATCGGCATCCGCGTTGTCGGACCCGTCCCTCACAATGGGAGACCGGATCGACGAGAGCGACGCGTCGAGCGAAGTGAAAGGCGGTGCCCCATGTCCGTGTGGGACGACCTGGTCGGCCAGGACCGGGTGCAGGAGCAGCTGGGCGCCGCCGCCCGGGACGCCGACGCGCTGGTCACCGCCGAGGCGGCGCGGGAGCCGGTGCCGGCCGCCTCGAAGATGACGCACGCCTGGCTGTTCACCGGTCCTCCCGGCTCGGGGCGCTCCACCGCCGCCCGGGCGTTCGCCGCCGCGCTGCAGTGCACCAGCCCGGACCGCGCGCTGGGCGGGGCACCGGGCTGCGGCTTCTGCGACGGGTGTCACACCAGCCTCATCGGTACGCACGCCGATGTGGACGTGATCCGCACCGACCTGCTCTCCATCGGTGTGAAGGAGACCCGTGAGCTGGTCCGCCGCGCCCAGCTCTCGCCGGCCGTCGGGCGCTGGCAGGTCATCGTCATGGAGGACGCCGACCGCCTCACCGAGGGCGCGGGCAACGTCCTGCTGAAGGCCGTCGAGGAGCCCGCCCCGCGCACGGTGTGGCTGCTCTGCGCACCCTCGTTGGAGGACGTGCTGCCGACGATCCGGTCCCGGTGTCGCCACCTCACGCTGCGGACACCGCCGGTCGACTCGGTCGCCGATGTCCTGGTCCGCAGGGACGGCATCGATCCCGAGCGGGCCGCTGCCGCCGCCCGCGCCACCCAGGGGCACATCGGCCGGGCGCGTCGCCTCGCCACGGACGAGCGGGCCAGGGCGCGGCGGGCCGCGGTGCTGAAGCTGCCATTGCGCGTGGAGGACATCGGGGGGTGCCTCAAGGCGGCGCAGGAGCTGATCGACACGGCGACCGAGGACGCGAAGCAGGCGTCCGAGGAGATAGATGCCAAGGAGACGGAGGACATGAAGGCGGCGCTCGGAGCCGCCGCCGGGGGCCGGATGCCGCGAGGGACGGCCGGGGTGATGAAGGAGCTGGAGGACAAGCAGAAGCGCCGCAAGACCCGCACCCAGCGCGACAGCCTCGACCTGGCGCTCACCGAGCTGACCGGCTTCTACCGCGATGTGCTCGCCCTGCAGTTCGGCTCACGGATCGCCATAGCCAACGCCGACGCGCAGGACGCCCTGGACCGCGTCGCCCGCGCGTCCACCCCGGAGCGCACGCTGCGCCGGATCGAGGCGGTGTCGGCCTGCCGCCAGGCCCTGGACCGCAACGTGGCGCCGCTGCTGGCGGTGGAGGCGATGACGATGGCCCTGCGCGCGGGCTGAGGAGCCACGGCGCGCCGCCGGGCACCTTGCGCGGCCCGCCGAATCACCCGAAGGAGGAAGGAATCGGGTGGTCGGTGAGGTGGCGGCTACGCTCCGGGCATGGACTCCAGGCGCTCGTTCCGCACTCTCGTCCTCGCGTTGGGCGCTGCCGGCCTGCTCGTTTCCGGGTGCAGCGGCGGCTCGTCGTCAGGCGCCTCGTCCTCCGCCGAGTCGGCGTCCGCCTCGCCCTCGGCCGTGCCGGCGGCCCTGAAGCCGTTCTACTCCCAGCACCTCAGCTGGCGGGACTGCGGTGTCAGCGGCTTCCAGTGCACGACGATGAAGGCGCCGCTCGACTACGCGAAGCCGGACGGCGGCGAGATCAAGCTGGCCGTCTCCCGGAAAAAGGCGACCGGCCCCGGCAAGCGGATCGGCTCCCTCCTGGTGAACCCGGGCGGTCCCGGCGGATCGGCCATCGGCTACCTCCAGGGCTACGCAGCGATCGGCTACCCGGCCCAGGTGCGTGCCCGCTACGACATGGTGGCGATCGATCCGCGCGGGGTGGCACGCAGCGAGCCCGTCGAGTGTCTGACCGGGGCGCAGATGGACGCGTACACACAGGTGGACCAGACCCCGGACGACGACGCCGAGGTCACGAAGCTGAAGGGGGCCTTCGAGAAGTTCGCCTCGGGCTGCGAGAAGCGGTCCGGGGAGGTGTTGCCGCATGTCTCGACCGTGGAGACGGCCCGCGACATGGACATGCTGCGGGCCCTGCTCGGTGACGAGCACCTGAACTATGTGGGGGCGTCGTACGGGACGTTCCTGGGGGCGACGTACGCCGAGCTGTTCCCGGGGCGCACCGGCCGCCTGGTCCTCGACGGGGCGATGGACCCCTCGCTGTCGCCCGTGGAGATGAACCGGGACCAGACGGCGGGGTTCGAGACGGCGTTCCAGTCGTTCGCGCAGGACTGCGTGAAGCAGAAGGACTGCCCGCTCGGCACCACGTCCGCCTCCGACGCGGCGGACCGGCTGAAGAAGCTGTTCACGCGGCTGGACGCGGACCCGATCCGCACCGGCGAGTCCCGCGAACTCGGCGAATCGCTCGCCACGACGGGCGTCATCGCCGCCATGTACGACGAGTCGGCCTGGCCGCAGCTCCGGAGCGCGCTGACCGCCGCCGAGTCGGGCGACGGTTCCGGCCTGCTGACCCTGGCCGACAGCTACTACGAGCGGGAGCCGAGCGGCAAGTACACGAACCTGATGTTCGCCAACGCCGCGGTGAACTGCCTCGATCTTCCGCCCGCGTTCTCCGGTCCGGATGCGGTCGCCAAGGCGCTCCCCTCCTTCGAAAAGGCGTCCCCGGTCTTCGGCAGGGGCTTCGCCTGGGCGGCCCTGAACTGCGCCTACTGGCCCGTCCCCGCCACCGGCTCCGCCCACCGCATCAAGGCCGAGGGCGCGGCCCCCGTCGTCGTGGTCGGCACCACCCGCGACCCGGCCACCCCGTACCGCTGGGCCGAGTCCCTGGCGGACCAGCTCTCCTCCGGCACCCTCCTCACCTACGCGGGCGACGGCCACACCGCGTACGGCCGCGGCAGCGACTGCATCGACACGGCGATCAACACGTACCTCCTGGAGGGCACCCCGCCGGCCTCGGGCAAGAAGTGCCGCTGACCTGCGAGGACGGCCCCTGTACGGGCTGGTACGGAGCACCCTCCGAAACTGTGTAGACTTGGCGTCGCTGCTGATCGCATCATGGTGCGAACAGGGCGGTGCCGCCTTAGCTCAGTTGGCCAGAGCAACGCACTCGTAATGCGTAGGTCTCGGGTTCGAATCCCGAAGGCGGCTCGGATTAACCCCAGGACTCACTCGCCGTGACCTGGGGTTTTTTCATGCCCGGGGCCGGCCGAGCCGCGCGACGGGGATGGCGTGGAAGTGCTTGCGTGAGCGATGCGTGAGCGGAGCGGGGACCGGCCCTACTTCTTGGGCTTCTTCTGCCCGGCCTTCTTCTGCCCGGCCTTCTTCTTGCCCTCTGCCCGGGCCTTCTTGGCGCGCTTGGTCTTCTTCCGGGCCTTCTCGGCCTTGCGTTCGGCCGCTTCGGCGTCCGCCTTGCGCTGGAGCGGGACCAGCTTGGCGGTTGCCTCGGCAGCGCTCTTGCCGACGTGGGGGAGCACGCTTAATGGTGACGTCGGGTATTGGAACTGTCCGAATGCCTCATCCGGCGCTTGATCGACAAAGAGTGATCACGGAGCTGGGAGGGACGTCGCCGCACGTGGCTCAGCGCGAATCGCCTGTGTCAGATGGCCGGAACGCTGATCCTGAAACGCCGGTCGCGGAGGTGGCCTGTCGGTGCAAAATCAACTCCATGACCACGCAGCCGCCAGCGATCACGTTGAAGCACACGTACTACCGGTGCCGCCTTGGCCGCCGTCAACTCGATGGTCTCTTCGCCACCGCTTCGTCGGGCTTCAGCACTGATGCTGTCGAGCTCTCTACTGAAAGCCACAACCGAACTTTTCGCGCCGCCGCCCTGGACGACCTGGTGGCAGCAGTCCGTAGCGCCCCGCTGCCGGGGAACCCAGATCAGTGGAGCAACTTGACCTTCACGGCAAAGGAGGCATCAGGCAGATGTGCAGTCAGTGTGCAACTCACGCCGGAACATGCAGAAGTGACCGTCACAGGCTCGGACCCCACCTGGGTCTATGGCGCTGACGCCCAGATCCGTCTCTTCCTGGAGGATGAGGCTGTGGGCGGAAGCAGCAAGTCCCGCTCCGAAGCGCATCGCAAGATGCGGAGCGCAGTTGGTGGCGTCTTCTTGTGGACCTTCGTGATCGTGTATGCCGTGGTGTGGTACCCAGGCAGCCGTGTTGGCGCACCGCCAGGAGCGACGGGTGCCGAATGGGTCAACAAGCCTCTGCCGCTGAGCAGTCTGTTGGTCCTGGCTATGTTCGCGCTCTACTTTGCCGTTAGGGCGGTCCAGCAATGGGCACGCGACCGCGCTGGTAGAGGCCGCCTTGCTGTGACCGGCGAGCTTCCAGCCGGAAGTTGGTGGAAGACGCTCTCCACTGCCGAACAGCTTTCTGCCGTGGGCCTTCTTGCGGCGACTCTTGCGACACTGGGGACACTTGTTTCGGCTGGAGCCGATGTTTTCAAGAACGGCTGAAGACTCCGTGGCATCGCGCTGAAGCTCGTCTCACGATCCCATCGGTTGGTGCTCAGGCCCCGAGCGGTGGAAGCACAGCCGCGATGGTCAATTGAGGGTTGCCGTGCCAATGTCTCCTTCGCCCCGCCGTCGGCTGACTTCAGCGGCGTAGTCGGCCCAGTCGCCTGCGGAGAGTCGTTGCCAGGCGACGGCGACGTCGGTGTGGATGCCCAGGGTGCGGGCGAGGATCGAGGCGGGGATCTCGGTGGCGAGTTGGAAGAGCGCCGTGCTGCGGGCTTGATTGGGACGGATCCCGAGCCGGTTCAGCCGTTGGGTCAGCTGTGTGGTGCTGATCGGCCGTCCGGGCTGTCCGCCGGGGAAGAGCCATGGAGACGGTGTCAGGGCGCCGATGGTTGCGTGGCCCTTGCGGTTCGCCGTGACGGTGCGGGCGAGGTGGGCGACGGGCTCGGGTAACTGGACGGGGGCGTCGCCGAGGCGGAGACGTACTTCCTGGACCCCGACTTCGACGTCCTCGGTGGTCAACCGGTGGATCGCCGACGGCCCTTGGGCGTAAAGGAGGAGAAGCAGTCCGGCAAGGCGGTCTTCGGGATTGAGGTTGTCGTCGTGCAGGAGCCGACGTGCGACGTTCCAGCGGTGTTCGTCGTCGAGTGGCTGGGTGGGGCCGTTCCAGCGGACAGCGGGGACGTGGACAGTGGTGAGCTTGTTGGTGCGGGCCCAGCGGATGAAGTGCCCGGCTGTGTGGCGGTAGGTGGCGGAGTCGTCGGTGAGCCACCGGTCGAGGTCGGCCTGTCTGCAGGTTTCCAAGGTCAGGCTGTGGGCCGTCAGCCAGTTCAGGAAGGCGACGGCCGCGTGGGTGCGTTGGCGTGTGGAGGCGAACTGCTGCGGAGTGACGGGGCGGCCGTTGTTGCGTCGGCGTAGTCGACGGACCAGGTGCCATATCACGTACCGGTGCAGGACTTTGCGCTGTTCGGGGTCTTGCTGTGATGCGAGAAGGCCGGTGAGGAAACGTTCGAGGCGGACCATGTACTCGTCCCGCTCGGGCAGGGCACCGACGCCGACGAGGACCTGGCGGAGGTGAGCGAGGGGCGGGCTGTCGGGCAGCTCGTCGAGGGCCTCGTGAGTCAGGGCGCGTCTGCCGGCCGCGAGGTCGGCCAGGACCGGAGACACGAACGGCTTGTTCAGCCACCGATTGGCGGTGAGTGGGTGCTCGGTGGTGGCAATGTTGTTCCGCAGGGCTTCGAGACCGGGGTGGAGGGCATCGGACGGAGGGCCCAGGAGTTCGTTGAGGCGCTGATTGATGAGACAACGAGCGCACTGACCGGGGTGCGGGTAATCGGGCTCGCTGCAGGTGGGGCAGGTGTGCCAGACCTCAGGGACGGTGCAGCCCAGGCAAAGGGGCTGGTCGAGAGTGCCGGATACGACCGCCGCGACGCCGCCGCAGGCCGAGCACGGCGCGGTGTGACGCTGGCAGTCCAGGCACCATGGCCGACCCGTAGTCCGGGAGGTGCCGCAGGGTTTCTCCGCGTCGCAGATACTGCAAGTCGCGGTGGGCAAGGAGGGGCAGCTCTGGCAGAGCGGGCCGTCCGGTGTGCGGGTGTTCACGACCCTTCGTCGGCCGCAGTTGATGCAGGTCTCCAGGTTCGCCGGGTCGCTGACCAGGCAGTTCGGACACACTGGCCGACCTTGGTCGTCGCGGGTGGCGGGCTCTCGGCGGGCTCCGCATCCCGAGCACTCCTCGATACGGGAGTGGGAGATGCACATGCGGCAGACCCGCCTTCCGTCCAAAGGCTTGTCGATGCGTACGACTCTGTGGCAGCCGGGGCAGGACGGTCGGACGATCCCGGCGATGCCGGCCTCGTGCAGCAGGTCGATCAACTTGAGGATCGCGCGGTGGGGTGCGAGGTGACCGTCGCCGGTCAGCAGAGCTGGGTGGGATTCCAGAGCCCAGGCAAGTTTCCGCTGGTAGGAGGGACGAGGTGCCGATCGACGGACCGCGTCGGAGACCGCCTCCCGTTCGGCCTGCGGATCCAGTTCAGCGATCAGGGCACCGATCACTGCGATGGGGTCGCGTCCGTCGTCGTCCGGGCACTTGCCGCATCGCGGCCGCCCGGTCCGGTCGCGTGAAGCGACCCGGCGGGTGTTTCCGCAGGCAGCACACGGCTCGGGCTGTGACCGCCCGCAGTTCCAGCAGTACCAGTCCTGGCCGCGGCGCTGGAGCGTTCGTATCTGCCTGCCGCATTCGGCGCAACACGGCGGCGAGACCGTCTGGGCCCCGGCCTCACGCAGGGCGATGAGCAGGTCGCCGACGGCCCTGGGCGCCGGCGAGCGACCGTCATTCAGCACGCGAGGATGCTCAGTGAGATGTGCCGCGAGCAGGCGTGATTTCGAGCGTCCGCCCGCGACGCTGGCGACCACCGCACGGATCCGGTCCGGCTCCAGCCGATGTTCGATGGCCGCGACCAGGTCCGCAATGAGCCCGATCGGGTCGGAGACGGCCCGCTCGGGGTGCCCGGGTGCGGTCACGGCCGCTCGAAACCGCTGATGCGGGCTCGCTTGGGGCGCAGGTCACCGACGCCTGCCTCGGCACCGACAGCCTTCTTTGTTCGGGTAGCGGTTCCGGCACCCGCTGCGGCGGTCGGCTCGATGAGGTCGTCCATGGTGCAGTTGAGGATGTCGAGCAGGGCCATGAGGATCTTCAGGCTGAGCCGCTCGGGGCGCTCGACGACGAGCCGGTAGACCTGGCTGGACGACAGTGTGATGCCGCGTTCGTCCAGCAGCGGGATGAGGTCGGTGGTGGAAAAGAGTCCTCGGTCGGCCATGACCTTGCGCAAGTGCCAGTGGTAGTCGAGCTTCGCGGCCATCAGCGGTCCTTGTTTGCGGGGAACGGGGCGAGCACGGGCGCAAGTGCCCTGTGGAGCATGGTGTTCATGAAGTCGTCGCTGACGTGGGTGTAGATAGCGGTGGAGCTGTCATTCTCGTGACCGACTTGCTGCTGGAGAAACCGGCGGTCAACCCCGTCCTCCGTGAGGTGGGTGACGTAGGAGTGGCGAGCCGAGTGGACGGTCAGGGCCTTCGGGAGCTTCAGCGCGTCGCGGTAGGCGACGAACCGGGCGTTGATCTCCGCCGGCTGGACCCGGCCGCTGCGCTCGGTCACCCACAAGGCGGGGTGATCCTCGCAGCCGAACCGCGGCCGTACGTTCTCCACGTAATCGGCGACCGCGTCCACCGCCCAGTCCATCACCGACAGCACGTTCCGACGGCGCGGCGGCTGCCCCTTCTTCGCTTTGCCGTAGCGGACGTTGAGGGTGCCGTACCGGCCGAACTGCGGCGCCTTCGCGTTCCGCCCGAAGTCGACCACATCCAGCTTCGATGCCTCCGTCCGGCGCAGACCCCACCCATAGATGACCTTGAAGAGGGTGGCATCGCGGTAGGCGGCGAGGGCTCCCTTGCGCTTGGCCCGTACCGCTCGATCGACCTGGTCGTCGGCGTAGTCGAGGAAGCGTTGGATCTCCTCGCGGGTGAACGGCCTCGCCTCGGGGCGCCCCTCGTAGTCGTTGAGGTGGGCGATGGTGTTCCACTCGTGGCAGATGGCCACGGGGTGAGTGCCGAAGGCGTCCTCGCACGCCACCGACCAGCCGTAGCGACCGTCGATCAAGAACTCACTGAACAGGCGCAGGCTGCCCTGATAGCTGCGGATCGTGGACGGCGCGAGGTGCTTCTCGCTGGTCAGCCACAGTGACCACTCATCCACATGGCCAGGAGTCCAGGCCCACGGGTATTCGTTGGTGTGCTCCAGAAACCGCCGTACGAGTCGTTCCCGCGCGGTGACCGTGTCCTCGCGAAGCCCGCGAGCGGCCTGTTGGGCCCGCCAGCCCCGCACCATCGCTTCGACCATCGCGTCCTGCGGACGCAGCTGAGCCACCCCGGAGACCAGCTCCAGGTGAGCCGCCCCCGCCAGGTCGGCGCGTCGCTGTACACCCACTTTCACCCTCCCCTCCAGAGGGCAAATCCTGCATCAGATGGGATCTGATCGCCAAACTCCCAGCTCAAGCCGCAAAGTTGCAGGAGGGTGGGGTCCTCGTCGGCCCCTGCCCTGACGTCGTGACCTTCAATTTCTCGCCCATCTGATGCAATTCCCGAGAGTCCTGGTAGATGTCCCGCGTGATCCGGGTGTCGCTGTGCCCGAGGGTGTCCGACACGATTTTGACGTCGATGCCGGCGGCGAGCATGAGCGTGGCCGCACCGTGGCGGAGGTCGTGCAGCCGGATCGGCGGGAGGCCGGAGGCGGAGATGAGGCGCTCGAAGAGGTCGGTGACCTTGCCCGGGTGGAGCCAGGAGCCGTTCTCCTGGGTGAAGACGAGGCCGGTATCGATCCAGGCCGGGCCCCACTCCTCGCGCTCGGCCTGCTGTTGCTTGCGGTGGCGTTCATGGACGCCGGTGGTGTCGTCGTCCAGGGCGACGACACGGAAGCCGCTGTCCGTCTTCGGTTCGGACGACTCGACCTCCCAGCCGTCCTGCACGAGCTGGCCCGTGACCGTGAGGGAATGCCGGTCGAGGTTCGTCTCTGACCACGGCTGCCCGCACGCCTCACCGCGCCGCAGGCCACGGAAGGCGATCAGGTGCCACATGGCGTACAGGCGGTCGGTCTCCACGAAGTCGAGGAAGGCGCCCGTCTGTTCCGGCGTCCAGACCATGACGGGGGAGGGCTTCTCGCCCGTCTGCCGCCACCGGGCGACGCGCTCGTCCGTCCACACCAGGGCCTTCGGCTTGCGGACCGGATCGATCTCGACGTGGGCCGCCGGGTTGAACGTGATGATCTGCTGGCCGATCGCGTCGTTCAGGGCGGCTCGGAGGGTGGCCTTGATGTGCTGTCGCGTCGACGGCCCGGTGATGCGGCGGAACGGCGGCATGGCGTCGAGTGCGGCCTTCATGGCTTTGCGGCGAGCACGGTTCTCCGCGCCCTTCCACGGCACGGTCGCCAACTCCTCGACAGCAGCCCGACGCTGGGCGTTCTGCTCCAGGATCTCGGCGTTGGCGTCGGAGATGGCGGTGAACATCTCGCTGAGATGACTCACGCGCAGTCGGTCGAGGCGACGGTCTCCGATGCGGGGCTTTAGGTGGACGCGGACGTCGGTCTCGTAGCGGCTGATGCCCGACTTCCGGATGCGCTTGCCGGCGAGCCACCGGTCCAGCCATTCGCCCACGGTCAGGCTGCCCACGAGGTCCTGGCCGGCCATCAGCCGGCGCCTCGTCTCCTCCAGTCAGGCAGGGGCAGCTTCTCGCCGCTCACCTCGGCGAGCATCTCCGCGATCAGCTGGACGCCCTCGGAGTCGTCGGACTCGGCGAGTCCCATGAGAGCGCGTACGTGGTCGAGGTCCGCCTGAGCCGCTTTGAGGCTGCTGTACCCGCCGCGGGCGAACGAGCGTCGGCTGCCGTCATCGCGGGGCGGCAGCTCCTGGCGTATGGAGTACGTGCAGTGGTTCCTGCTGTTGCGCTTGGGGCAGGAGGCGCCGAGTTCCTTGCCGGTCTTCGGGTCGCGGCAGGAACAGCGGCGATAGGTGGAGCCCTTCAAAGATCATTCTCCTCGATGGCGTCGGAGTCGGTTTCGGGTGACTCGATCGCGGCTTCGATGTCGGGCCACAGGAACGGAGGCGTGACGCCTTCTTGCCGGATGAAGGCGCGGACCTTGCGCAGGCGGCTCTCGGCCTCGTCAGCCGCCTCGGCGGCGCGGGCTTGGGAGCGCAGTGCCTCAGCCTTGCGGTCGGCGTTAGGCGCGGTCTTGGCGTGGTAGCGCGCGTACTCCTCGTCGCGCCGCGCGCTCCGCAGCCGCTCCTGGGCGGTGTGGTGGGCACGGAAGTAGCGGAGCATGTCGTCGTCCGCACCGAGGTCGGTCTCCTCCCCTGTGAACCAGCGCAGGGCGTCCAAGGGGGAGGTGGGGTCCTGGAGCGGAAGCCGCTGCACGTCGTCGACGTAGCCGACGGGGTAGACGAGGCAGATGGGCGGGGTGTTCAGCGCCTCGGCCAGGACCATGACCTCGACCAGGGGCAGGTTGGAGCGGCGCCCGGACTCCATGTTGGCGATCACGTTGCGGGGGATCGGGTGACCGATCTCCTCGCATCGGTCGGCCAAGTCCTGTGCACTCCACCCCAGTTCCTTCCGCCGTCTGCGGACCTCGGCGGCCACGGTGGCCATTACCTGGTCCACCCACTCAAGGACGTCGTCCTCGTCGTCGGTCTTCCTGGATCCATGCTCGCCACGGCGTTGTGTCATGGAGACACATTAGCTCGCTTAGCGTTGATTCCATGGCCTGGAGACGGGCGCGACGGTCGCGTTCGCCGAGGGCTCAGTCATGGATGGAGCGCGCGTGCGCGAGAACGAAGAGGTCGGTCGGGCGAAAGGGATGAGTCGAGCGGAGCTTCTGGAGCTCCCCGCTGCCGTTGACCTGGAGACAGGCAATCGGGCGTTGGGGCTTGGGCGCAGCAAGGGGTACGAACTCGCCAAGCGCGGCCAGTACCCGTGCAAGGTGCTGCGGCTGGGCAACGCCTATCGGGTCGTCACTGCGGATCTGTTGGCCCTGCTGGGGTTGGCCGCGTGAGAGGCCGTGCCCGTACGAGATGCTTCTGCGCTGAGCTGACACAGAATCGCTGGACTGCCGCATGGCGTGGACGTACTGTCCGTGGTCCCTCGCGGTCCCGAGACGCCCGCGAGAAGAGGCAGGGCCCCCGGCGGTGCAACGCCGAAGGCCCCGTGACTCCCCAGCAATCCCATGAGATCCGACCCGGCGGCGGGGCGTGCAAGCCCACGGCCGCCAGACGAGGAGCCGCTCGGTGCAACCCGAGAACCCCCAGCCGTATTCCGCCGCCCAGACGAACTGGCCCGCGACGGCCATACCCGGCCGGCCTGGCGCTCACCTCCACGCATCGCAGGCCGAGTCCGATGATCCGGAACTGAGCGCGGACACGGGCGACCACGGCGCCGATGAGACGGAGGCGCGGGCCGAGCCCGTTACGGCGCCAGACGTGGAGCCGACCCGCGGTTCGGCCCTGCTCGACGAACTGCGCTCGCAGATAGCCCAGTTCGTGATTGCCCCCTCACGGGAGGCGCTTGACGCGATCACCTTGTGGGTCGCGGCGACACACCTGCAGGCAGCGTGGCAGCACGCTCCGCGCCTGGCCGTGGTGGGCCCCGCCAAGCGGTGCGGCAAGTCGCGGCTGCTGGACGTGCTGACCGAGACGGTCCACGACCCGATGCTCACCATCAACACCACACCGGCGGCGATCTTCCGGTCCATCACCGAGGACAACCCGCCCACTCTCCTGGTGGACGAGGCGGACACCATCTTCGGCTCCCCGAAGGTGGCCGAGAAGAACGAGGAGATGCGCGGCCTGCTCAACGCCGGCCACCAGCGCAACCGGTACGTCACCCGGGTCGTGGGCAACGACCACACCCCGCACCGCTTCGCCACCTTCGCGATGGCGGCGATCGCGGGAATCGGTGACCTGCCCGACACGATCATGGACCGGGCGATCGTGATCCGCATGCGTCGGCGTGCGGAGGGCGAGAAGGTCAAGCCGTTCCGGTCTCGGCGCGACGTACCGGCCCTGCACGGTCTGCGCGACCGTATCGCCGCGTGGGCCAAGCCACTGCTCGACGAGGCCGCTGACCTGGAGCCGCACATGCCGGTCGAGGACCGGGCCGCGGACACCTGGGAGCCGCTGGTCATCGTTGCCGATCTGGCCGGCGGGGAGTGGCCCCGCCGCGCGCGCCACGCGTGCGCCGTCATGGTCGCCGCCGAAGTGGCAGCTGAGGAGGAGAACCCGAGCGGCGCGAGGATCCTCGCGGACATTCGCCGGGTCTTCCATGCCCAGCGCGACGTGGACAGTCTGTCCACCGAGGAGCTCCTCCACCACCTGCGCCAGGACGACGAGGCTCCGTGGGCGGAGTGGGGCCGTACCGGGCTGACGTCCCGCGAACTGGGAAGGATGCTGCGCGAGTTCGACATTAGGCCCGGCAACGTCCGCATGGCCGACCGGACCCAGCGCAAGGGCTACATGCGCAACAAGTTCCTCGACGCCTGGCGCCGGTACTGCCCCACCATTCACCCCGTCGGGGCCGATCCCAGCCTCCGAGAAGGGTAGCCCGCCCGCCCCTTCGGGATGCCGTCCTTGCCGTCCCTGCCGTGATCTTGCAGGTCAGGCGACCTCCAGCCAAGACGGCATCCAGTGGCAAGACGGCAGCGCGAGCAGCGCCGATGAGCCACTCGCCCAAGACATCGTCCCGATCCGTCTCGTGACGTCCTAGGCGTCCCTGCCGTATCCGTGCAGATCGCGGCCGTGTGCGCCAAGACGGGAGGTGCACGGCGCGCGGGCGCGCAGTCGGGCTGAAACGGCAGCGGCCTCGCAAGACGGACTGCCGTAGCCGCTGCCGTAACGCCCTGACCTGCGCTTGCAACGGCCAAGACGTTCAAGACGCACCACGTCACCACCCCAGGAGAACCCCGCTTGATCACCCTTCCCCACCCTCGACAACCCCACCGCCCGCAATCGGCGCACCACCCCGGAACGCGCCAGCCGTCGGTGCATACGCACGACGCCGAGCGGTACGCGCTCGCCTTGGCCGGCGTCGTCATCGTCGCCCTGACCGCCGGAGCGTTCTGGCTCTCTTACGCGCACCTGGCCGACGTCGCCGGCCAGCACGGGCTCGGCACGTCGCCGATCCGCCGCTGGGCTTGGCCCGCCACGCTGGACGCGTTCATCATCGCTGGCGAACTACTCATGCTGCGTGCCGCCTTGCGCCGCGTCACCGACCGATGGGCCATCGGCGTCACGGCCATCGGATCGTCCGGTTCCATCGCGCTGAACGTCGCCGGGGTCAGCGACACGGGCGGCGCCACAGCTGTCCCGTTCCTCGACTACGTGGTCGCAGCGGTGCCGCCGGCCGCCGCGATGGCCGCCTTCGGCGTCTTGATGCGGCAGATCCACCAGCTCGTCGAGCACCCCGCGGAGCCTGCGGGATCGGGTACCGCGCAGGTGCCGGATCGGCAGGCGACCACATTCGGCCGGTCCACCGAGCCTCCAGCCTCCGTAGTCGGTCGGCCTGCCGAGGAGATCGTCGAACCGAACCATGACGCTCGGCCGCTGGCCGCCATATCCGTTCAGTCGCCGGAACCGTCCTCGGCGCCCGCAGAGAGCAAACCGCGTGGCGGACGCCCACCCGGTGTCCCGCTCGAAGAGCTCGTAGCGATCGGCCGGGCTGCCGTTGCCGAGCAGGGAAAACTCTCCCGCGCTGTCGTCCGAACGGCGGTCGAGGACAAGAACCTGACGGTCGGCAGCGAACGGCTGACCAAGGTGATGGAGGTGCTCCGGGCTGAGCGGGCAACCTCCGCCGAGAACGAGCCCGCCATCGGCTGAGCGGAACCTCTGCCGGGTGACCGGAACCCTTCCGGTCACCCGGCAGCCCGCCGGTCTGAACCGTGGACCGGGCGTTTTCCACACCTGTGGATGCGGCGGGCGGCTCCCCGCTTTCCATCCGCCCCTAGCCCAGAACCGCGCGCTCCCTTCGCCTTCATCCGGAGAACACCTGTGACCCACGACCCGATCCACCGCGAGAGCGCCCACGAAGACGCGTCGGTGTCGACGAAGAGCCAACCCCGAAGGTCGCTCTGGCGCCGTGCGTTCGGACTGCCTGCCCCCGGCGGAGCCAGTAGTACCCCGAGTCCGACTCAAGGCCGGTCTTCGGGGATCTCCGCCCCGGGGGTGGCGGAGGAGGCCCGGCGCCAGGGGGCGCCGAACCGGGAGGTCGAGGCCGAGGGCGGCCGCGACCTGGACACGCTCCACACCGCACAGCGCGAGATCCTCCGCCCCGTTCGCGATGCTACGACTGCTGCCGGCGAGCCCGCCGTAAAGAGCGTGCAGCCCACGATCCGCCGCTTCACCGGTGACAAACGTGGCCAGCGCATCGGCCCTCTGCGCTTCACCGTCGACGAGCTCTCCGCACTTGAGGTAGCTACCGCCGAGCACGGCTACAAGGGCGAGGGCGGCTTCGCTGCCGACGTGGTCGTCGCCTTCATCAGCGGACGGTTCACCGCAAACTTGCCCCTTTCCGAGGATCGCCGCCGCACCCATCACTTCCGCGCCCAGGTGCTGCGCCAGCTCAACCGCATCGGCGTGAACGTCAACCAGATCGCCCGTGCCCTGAACAGCGACCTCACCCCACCCGACATCCGTCAACACCTCGTCGAACTCCAGGCGCTGCTGGAACTCATCGCCGAGACACTGCGCGACCCCGCCGACCCGGTGGAAGAGGAGGAAGCAGCCGCATGATCGCCGCCATCAAGCCGGCCGGTTCCAATACCCGGGGGCTGCTCGCCTATCTCTACGGCCCTGGCCGCCAGGACGAGCACCTGGACCCGCACATCGTCGCGGGTTTCGCGATGCTCGGCATGCCCGACCCTGGTCGCGACGAGAGCGCCACTCTGACCGAACTCGCCCGCTACCTCGACGAGCCCGTGCGCCTGCGGAACGGTGAGTTCGGGCGCAAGGTCACCGATCACGTGTGGCACTGCCCCGTGCGGGCGGCCCCTGAAGACCGGTACCTCTCCGACGTCGAGTGGGGCGAGATAGCTCAGCGCGTCGTCGAAGCCGCCGGCATTGCCCCGCCCGGAGACGACCTGGCCTGCCGCTGGATCGCCGTACGCCACGCTGACGACCACATCCACATCCTCGCCACCACCGTTCGCGAGGACGGCCGCCGCCCCAAGCTGCACGACAGCGGGATCCGTGTCGGCGACGCCTGCCGAGAGATCGAGAAGGACTACGGACTTCGGCAGCTGAAGAAGGGGGACCGCACTGCCGGCCGCCGACCCACCCAAGGGGAGATGCACAAGGCCGAGCGCAAGGGCTGGGAGCAGACCAGCCGGCAATGGCTCGAAGACTCGGTCCGGGCCGCCATCCCGCATGCACGCGACGCCGAAGAGCTCCTCGCCTACCTCGAAGCCCAGGGCGTGGCCGTGAAGTCCAGGCGCGGCCCGTCCGGTGATCTGCTCGGCTACGCGATAGGTCGCCCTGATGACCTGAACAAGGCTGGAGAGCAGATCTTCCATCCGGGCGGAAAGATCGCCCCCGACCTCTCACTGCCCAAGCTGAAGGCCCGTCTGGAAAGCGCTAGCCCGGAAGAACACCCCACCGCCCGTCGCGCCCGTCCTGACACCCCCTGGCAGCAGGCCGTCGACGCGCTCGACACCCTCCACGCTGATCTCGCGCCAACCGACGGCGATGGCGGTACGGAATTGCAGGCCGCCCAGGCGCACATTGCAGCCCTCGGAGAACTGCTCGAAGCCACTGCACAGACGGCCCCCACGACACTGAGCGCGGAACTGCGCGCCAGCGCCAGGGAATTCACTCGCGCGCAGCGCTCCAAGATCCGTGCCGAAGATCGCGTCGCCCACGCGATGCGTTCTGCGGCTCGCGACATCGTGCACACGGCCACAGGCCCGGACGGCAGCGCATTGGCCGCTCTGCTCGCCGCCCTCGTATGGGCCACGGTCATCGCGAAGCGCTGGCACGAGGCCATGGGACACGCCCAGCAGACGGAGGCTGCCGCCCAGGCGCAGCGACACCTCCAAGCCGCTGCGGATAAGGCCGCCACTCCGGTGCTCGCCGACCTCAAAGCTCGTAGCCCACGAGAGGAGAGGCGTCGGGTCCTTGCCCACGACGTTCGAGCCGCGGTCCCGGGACATGCCGATCGAATCCTCGCCGAAGACGCCTGGCCTGCCCTCGCCACTCTCCTTGCCGATGCCGAAGCCCTCGGCCACGAGCCCCACCAACTCATCAAGGAAGCTGCCGCACAGCGAGAACTGGACACGGCCCTGGATTATGGATAGCTCAGTGGCTCTTCAAGGCTCTGATCTGGTGCTTTGCGTGAGAGACATGTCTGTGACGGTTGTTCCCACGATGACCTCGGAGTCCCGCGACTGGGCGGCCCCGAATAACTGTTGGCTCTGCTGACAGAGCGATCACTGAGCCGCTAGGTTCCCTGCCATGACGGAGTGGGGGATGCGCGTTGTGCGTGGTGGCTGCTGGTTCTCGTGGAAGAACTTGGAAGACCTGCTGACGATCTTTGAGGATGCTCTTCCGACCGGTCAGCTGACCGTCCGATACACGAAGAACACCCGCAAGAAGACCAGAGAGGACCTGATCCTCAGTACCGCTGAGACACATGAGTGGGCCGACCTCGCCTCGTTGCGAGTGCACCTGGGCAGCGAGCCCGTGATTACTGAACTGCAGATTGAGGTCTCTGCGCCTTCCGATCCACAGAAGATCAGTTTCAAGATCGGCGGCGACCGCTTGGACAAGATCTTCGACTGGCCGCACATGGCCGTGGCGAGGATCGAAGGTGGATCCAAGGCGTGGGAGGAAGGCGTGGCCCTCAGAGTGGGGGCAGTGTTCAACGAGGCCCGCTTCCTAGGGCGACGCCTAACCAAATGGATCAGCCGTCTGACTGAACTATGCCTACTGATCGCTTTGTGGAGCCTGATTTACGAGCCGTCGGGGACGCCGGGAACAGTTGGGGCCAGTGCTCTCGTGATGGCTCTCGTGTTGTTCCGCACGCACTACCAGCTGACCCGGTCCATGCTCGTCAACGAGCCCAAACGCATCCGGAAGTTCCTGGTGCGACGCAGCCGGAACCACCCGAACGCGAGCGGACCGACTCAGTCACTTGTCGTGGTCGGCGTTCTGGCTAGCCTCGCTGGGATCATCTCCACCCTCGTCGCACTTCTCGACTACTTCTTCCCGCGCGGATGAGCGGTTTTTCTGTGCTTTTGAGTAGCACTAACGAGGATCTGCGGTGTCGTGAGCGGGCTGCCGGGCTCGCTTCAACGGTGCAGGTCAGGGGACCGTTCGCTACATAGTCGGCGGATCTCGCCGTAGGCAGTTTCCAGGCGTCTGGCGAGTTCGCTGTTCTCCGCGCGCAGTTGCTTGATGCGCGCGAGCGCGGTCTCCAACCGTCGCTGGACGGAGGCGACCGACGCGGGCTGTGACCCGGTTCGCTCGGTGGCGGGCTGCCGGTCCTGCAATTGTCGGATGGCGGCGACGAGGTCGGGCTGGGTGTATAGCCACGACCTCGAGACTCCTGCCGCCTTCGCGATCGCCGCGAAGCTGGTCCGGTCGCCGGTGCGTTGTGCTGCCGAGATGGTCTTCTCGGCGTCACTGCGAGCGCGCTCGCTGCGACGCCGGGTGGCCTCGGACAGTGCGGCGGTGTTGTCAGCTGGCGGCATCGACGTCCTCCACCTGGCCGCCAATGACGATCTGGTTCTCGGTAGTCCCCTCGAGGGCGCTGATGATCGTGTCGAGCTTGCCGAGGGTGCGGCGGTTCTTCTCCGCGACCCGGGCGAGCCCGGATTGTTCGGCCTGGGCGATGAGTTCGCTGGTCTCCTGCCGCTGTTGGTGGTGCTGCTGGAGAAAGTCGCCGGTGGTGATGAAGAACCGGCAGTCCAGACAGGGGTTGGCGTACTCGCAGTCGGTCTGCACCGGGGCTCCGCAGTAGCCGTTGGGCAGCGTCACCTTCGCGCGGACCAGGCTCATCTTGGCCCAGGCCGCCCCGGCGAGCGGGTGGTCGGAGGCGATCTCGGCCCTCTGCCCCTCGTGGTTGACCTTGAGGGCGTTCTCCCAGTGCCGCCGCAGCGTCTTGTCGTGGAGCTTGGCGTAGACGGCGGTCATGGCCGGCGACATGTGATCGAGCAGGGTCTGGATCACGGGCTGGGGAACGTCGGCGTTGATCATGCGGGTGGCCAGGGTGTGCCGGAACTGGTGGAAGGTCACCTTCACCGGGGCGCCGTGCTCGTCGGTGAGGCTGAGCCGCTCCAGCCAGATCGCCAGGTGGTCGCGCAGGCGGCGGTCGCTGACCGGCTTGCTGCCGTCGACGTTCTTCAGCGCCGCGGGGAAGAGCCACTTGCAGCCCTGCGGGAAGCGTTCGAGGACGGCTTGCTGCTGGCGGCCGATCTCGGCCGCCAGGTCTTCGCTCAGCGGGAAGAACGCCGGGCGGTCGTGGATCTTGCGGTTGAGCCAGGCCAGGTAGGGGTTGTTCTCGGCGTCCCGGACGATGCAGTCGAAGGGCAGCCAGCGGGCGTCCTTCGTGCGCAGACCGCAGGCCATGAGGATCTTCAGCAGCACCCGTCCGTCGTCGGACGGGAACTGCGCGACGGCCTCGGGAGCCTCCAACTGGCGCATGAGGTGTTCGGGGATGAACCGCGGCTTCAGCCCGCGCGGCTTGGGCGCGTCGTCGTAGATGGCCGCGCTGCGGGCTAGGTCCGGCTGCCACTCGTAGCGATGGACGTCGCGCAGGAAGACACCGACGCAGCTGATGGCGCGCGAGCGGAAGTGCTCGCTGTGTCCTTCGGCCTGCAGGGCAGCGAACCAGGTCTCGATGCGGGCCCGGTTGAGCGCCGCCGGTCCGGCATCGACACCGTCGACGTCGGCGAAGTGGCAGGCCAGGCGGGTGACGGCCTGGACGCTGATGGCCAAGCCGGCCGGGTTGCTGCCGCGGGTCAGCCGCCAGCGGGCCCACCGCTTGGCCAGATCCTGCAGCCAAGGCTGAGGAATGCCACCGAAGTGCAGGCGGCAGCAGTCCTCGTTGGCCAGGCCGAGCAGCCGCAGATCCCAGCTGTCGCGAGGGAACTGGTCGGCCCACGGATCGTCGGCGACCAGCAGCCGCTGCAGCTCGAACCGGGTGTCGCGAATGAAGGCATAGGACAGCGACTGGTAGCCCTTGCGCGCGACGCGGCAGAACTCCCGCCACTGCGTCTCGTCGAAGTCCATCAGGCTGTGCACGCCCGATTCGCGGATCCAGCTCAGCGCGCGGGTCACCGTCCGTGGAGCCGTGTGCCGGTCTCCGATGTCGGCGCGGCGCTGCAACCCGAACTGCACCTCCAGGCGGACCTGGCGCCCCAGGTCGTGAAACCGGATGTAGGGGTCGCGCCGCAGTTCCAGCCGCTCGAACCACTCGATCAACTGGTCGTCCAGCAGCTCGGGATGGCCGTTGTTGCGCCAGCGGATGTAGTGCCGCCGACACAACACCGAACCGGGGCCTGTCGTCCACCACGGGCAGTCGGGCAGCACACAGTCCCGCTCGCCGTGCGGCGGCGCCTCGTAACGCGTGGTGGCCAGCCATTCGTCCAGGTCCGGCGCCCCGGCCGCCTGCCACAGCTCCGTGTGCCGGGTGCAAATCCGCGGCGCGCACCCGTTCATTGAACGGCGGCAGCCCGTCACCGCGCAGCCCCGGATCACACGGTGGTGCCGGTGGTAGGCGTCCTCGCTCGGCACCCACGCCTCGAACTCGGGGCGGCCAGCCTGCACCCACCGCTGGTAGTGCGCGGTACACAGCCGCTTGACCGCGTAGCTCAGCATCCGCTCGCACGACGGGATGCGGCACTCGCCCTGGAAGAACACCCGGCTGGCACGCGGCGGATAGAACTCCTCGCCCCTGAACTCCGGCCGCACGACCTCCATCAGCCGCTCCAGCAGACCGGCCGGCGGCTGGACGCGCTCCAGCGTGCTCACGCCTTCACGCTCCCATTCCTCAACAGCCCTGCCGAGACAAGGACCTCCCGATGATCCTCCACCGTCAGATGCGCGTAGATCTGTTCCGTGACCTGCGACGACGAATGCCCCAGCAACTCAGCCACGACCTCGATAGGCACCTTGGCCCGCAGCAGCCGGGTCGCCCAGCTGTGCCGCAGCACATGCGGCGTGAAGTGCCCGATCCCCGTCCGCTTGCGCAGCCGGGCCGCCAGGTCCTCGACCGCGCTGCGGGTCATCGGCGCCCCCACCGGCGGCCGGAACAGGTTCACGAACACGTAGTCGCAGTCCAGCGTCCCGTACTCACTCTCCATATAGTCGGCGTAGGCGTCGAAAACCTCAGGTCCGGCCGGGACCGTACGGGGCTTCAGCCCTTTCACCCGGGCGGCGTTGACGTTGCTCTCCCGGGGAACGACACGCACCTCCCCGGCCCGCAGCCGCAGGTCCTCGTGCCGCAGCCCGAGCGCCTCCCCGATCCGCAGCCCGGTCTCCGACAGCAGCATGATCAAGAACCGGTCCCGCAGGCGGGCACAGGCGTCCACAAGACGCCGGGTCTCACCGGCGGTCACCGTGGCGGGCGCCTTCGGTGCCGTGGCGATACGGATCGGACTGTAAGCATCCAGCCCCGGTCCGTGGCGCCGGGTGTGCGCCAGCATCGGCACGTACCGGCCCATCGGCCGCGGCCCGGTCAGCTCCCCCAGCAAGGCTGGCACGGTCTCATCCCGGCGGGCATGGAACCGGTAGAGCCCGGCGAGTGCGGCCCGCTTGCGTACGAGCGTGGTGTTGCCGACCGCGGGCGGAGTGCCCGGCAGCTGGTACACGCCGGGCTGACGGGCCGGGCGCGGTCGCTGCAGCCAGACGAAGAACTCCGCGAGGTCCTCCAGGCCCAAGCACCGGAAGTCGGCGTCGCGTTGGCCGGTCCACTCGAAGAAGTCCCGCAGGTCGTGCGCGTACGCCTCCACGGTGTACGGCGAACGTCCCGTCGCGGTCAGGTGGCCCAGGTACACATCCGCCGCCTCGACGGGCAGTCCGCCGTCGTCGATGACGGTGTACGACACCCGATCCGAGTCCGGAACCCGCACCCGCTGCACTCGCATAGCTCACTTCCTTGCGTCGACGACACGACAGCACCGGGTGTCCATGACGGGCCCCCGACACTGCCCACTTCAACGACGAAGACGTCGAAGACGGCACGCAGCGAGCTGTTCATAAACGCCAGCCGGCGCGGGTTCTCATCGCCCGTATGCAGCACACGGGCCGAAACGCTGCCCCGAACCGTGTCGCCGAAGCCGCCCGCCGACGCACCACCGTGGCCTGGAGCCGGGCGGGGGCGACACAGCCGCCGATACAGCCGAGCACCCGTGCTGTGGCTCCGGACCGAGGCAAGTCCCCTCATCGGTAGCGGGGTGGCGGGGATGCAGGCTGCCTGTCATTGAGTATCGAAGTGCGTCAAGTAGCCGAGAGGGAGAGGACCCCGTGGATTTCGACGAGTACAGCACCGCGTACCTGCTCTACGCGCCGGCGAAGAACCCGCAAGGGTGGAATCTGGATCTGGCCGCCTTCGGTCAGGCGCTCGACGACGCTTTCCCCGAGGTCCGCTACCGGCAGGAGGACGGGCACTCGGCTCGCCTGTCCTTCTGGGTGATGACGGCGGAGGGAGAGGAGTTCGACGGATTCGCCGACAACGAGTCTCGCGACACGATCGCCCTGAGCTCGACCACGGTCGACGAAGCTGCCTCATTCATCCTGTGGCTTCGCGACGCGTACCTCCCGGCCCCCGACCTCATCCGCTTCACCTCCGAGCTCGCCTATGAGCGGGACATCGACACCGACTGGCGCATCCCGGCCGGCGGAGACCACGAGCGGGTCGCGGACGAGCTCAAGCAGCACCTACAGGTTGTCGTCGGCGGCTGACAACGGGGGCAGCGCGGCCCGCTCAGGACGCCGATGTGCCGGGCGACTCGCTGCTACGGTCGCTCGCATGACTTTCTCGGTCCCCGCTGGTCGTGCTGTTGATCTACGCGTCGAGTCGGTCGACAAGGTGCTTGCGTGCGTTGAGCGGTCGCTGCAGACGGGGCTGGTCCCAGACACCGTGGTGCGTAAGCGCCGATCCGTGGGGGCTCGGACGGAGCGAGACACCTGGGTCCGGATCGAGCGACGTCGGCTCGACAAGATCGGCGACCAGGGATGGAACGGCACCGAGTGCGCCGCCCGCCTGCAGGGAATCGCCCAGCCTGAGTGGCGGAGGTGTGTGGTCTGGCGCGACCTTGACGACTCCGTGATGTGGCGGGCGGACGAGACGAGCCTGCTGCCCGGAAGGCCGATCGGGACCGCCGTACTGGCGGAGGACCCCGCGCTGCCCGACGACTGGTGGCAGGCGTTCAACGCATCGCTGGACTCGCTCGCGGCCCAGACGACGAACCGCGTCGCCACGCCGGACACCGACCCCATCACGCAGAACCTTGTCACCGAGTCCATTCACAGTGCGGTGCCCGGAGCCTTCGACACGACCATTGAGCAGTGGGTGCCGGCGCACGCGGACCTGAACTGGGCCAACATGACCGGGCCGGTGTTCTGCCTCTTCGACTGGGAGGACTGGGGAAACGCTCCTCGAGGGCTGGACTCCGCGTCGCTGTGGGCGAGTTCGCTCGTCGTCCCGGCCCTGGCCGATCGCATGCGGCGGGAGCGGCACGCGGACTTCGCGAGCCGGGACGGCAAGCTGATGACGCTGTTCGCGTGTTCGAAGATCCTCGGACCGGATGCGCACCCACAGGATCCGCGACGGGAGCCGGCCCTCCGGATGGCCGAGGAGATCGTTCAGGAGCTTCTTCAGGCTGGCTGAGTGATGGTGTGGTCGCGAAGAAGGCGCCGGTACTCACCGATCACCCGCTCGTCGGGCTCCGCGACCAGAGCGCCCAGCAGCTCCCCCAAGTGCGCTGGTTCGTCTGTACCGACGGCCATACTGCTGACCTCGGGCAGCCGGTAGGCGACACGGAACGCGGCCTGTGTGCGGGAGAGTCCGATGCCGTTCCGGATGAAGACCCGAGGGTCGATCCGGCCCCAGACCGGAGCCTTGACGCTGCCGCCGAAGGGGCTCATTCCCCACACCGATGCCGGATCCAGGCCCCAGGCCGTCGTCAGGGCTTCAGCGGCGTCCAGAGTCCTGGAGCCGACCAGCAGGCCGGCGCGGACCATGAGTACGGACGGCTTCGGCATGGTCGGCTCGATCAGGGGTGGCAGTGACGTCGGATCCCAGGTCGCGATGCCCCAGGCCACGCACAGTCCCTTTTCCGCAGCACGGGAGAGGGTTGCGCACGCCTCGGCTAGACGATCCCGTGATCGCGTGCCTTCCGCCGACAGGGAGTGCTCGGGATTGTGCAGGAACACCAGGTCCGGTTCCCTCCCGAGATCCCGTACCGCGTGTTCCACGGCGGCGTGCAGCCGTACGGGGTCAAGCGAGTGCTCGACCCCGCCGACGCCTGGAAAGTAGCCCACCTTCGTGGAGAGCGTGAACTTCGGCAGCAGATCACCGGCGGTGCGTGCCAGGACCTCGTGGGAGCGGAAGCCGAGGTAGTTGGCGCTGGTGTCGATCGCGGTGACGCCGAGGTCCAACGCCCCGGTCAAAAGACGGCGTTCGTGACGAGACCTGTGTAGCCCGAGGACAACTCGGGGGTCAGAGTCGCGCACATCTCCTCCTTCACCAGGATCTCGGCCACCTCCACCACTTCGGTTCCGACGAGCGCCGCCGCCCGTTCCAGGGGGACGGGACGGCCGCTCAGCAGCAGACGCAGCGCCGGAACGGCCTTGGCCGCGAGGGTGAGCTTCTTACCCGAGGCCACGATGTCGACCGTCTCGCCGTTCTCCTGGAGCCGAGGCGGAAAGTGCGTGGTGCACACCACGGCGTCGAGCGAGCCCAGGATGTCGAGGAACGGCACGTGGCGCGGCAGCGCCGCCGCCTGCTCGTATGCCGCCAGGAAGTCGGCCGGAGAGCGGTCGCCGATCAGGCGGGTGGCGGCTTCGGCCAGGGCCTCGCCACGGGTTCCGCCCGGGCGGTCAATGCCGTGGCGATCCAGGTCGTGGCGGAAGATCTCCTCCTCGCGGCACCAGTCGGCCAGCCACGCCAGCCAGCTCGCGCCGGTGCGCTTGGTGATGCCGAACGTGACGTGGAGGCTCTTGCCCGAGCCGCTGCCTGTCCGGGTCGCCTGGTGCCAGTGGCCGCGGGGGATGTGCATGACGTCGCCGGTCCTCATCACGCCGGACCAGACGATCTCGTCGGTCGGGGTGGTGTTGGGGTCGGCATCCCGGTACATAGGTGCCGTTCGGGAGGTGCCGCGCACTTCCCACTCCTTCTCGCCGGCGAGCTGGACGATCACCACGTCGTGGTCGTCCCAGTGCAGCGGGAAGCCCGAGGCGTCGTTCGTGGTCAGGTACGCGTTGACCTGAACCCGCTCGTGCGACCACCACTGGAGTGCGCGGCAGGCGACCTCCATCGTCGGGTCGAAGGTGTTGAGCTGGTCGAGGATGAGCGTCGCGCCCTCGTCGAGCAGCCGGCCGAGACTGCGCATATTGACCATGGGGATGCTCTGTCCCCGCGGGCTGACGCTGTCGGTGTAGTAGATCGCCGGGTGGACTTCCTCGCCCTGCTGGAAGCGCCGGAACTGCGGACGGTTCAGGCTCCGGCGCATCACGATGTCGAGCAGGCGGTTCGGGGTCAGGATGCGGGAGACGAGCGCGGGATCGCCCAGGTTGCCGCGAGCGAAGCCCTTGCCCAGCTCCTCCACCCCGGTCCAACCCAGTGCGCGCTCGATGGCGCCGACCAACTGGTGTTCCATCACAGCCTCCTTGAGTAGTACGGCTTCAGTCATGCGACGACGCGTACGCGGCGGGGGCCGACACAGCGGACCGGGTCGGCCCCCGCCGCGCTGGCGCTACTCGATGTCGGTCAGGTTGCCGTCCCCGCCCGGCCAGGGCGCGTCGCCGGAGTTGCCCTGGTTGTCGGACCGGAGGCTGTCGTACCGGTCATGGACGGCGGTCAGTTCCTCCACCGCCACCAGGAGGCCACTCGGGGCCGGCGGCGTTGTTGTCGTGCTCTGTACCACCTCGTGCTCCTTCCTTTTCGGGTTCTCCCGGCCGGGGTTCCGGCGGGAAGTCTGTGATCGGGGAGGTTTCGATGGTTCGGTCACGCCACGCCCTCAGCGCCGTGGGGGACCGGGCATGGAGGGCATGACGGGCAGAGCGGCTATGTCGCGGCGGATGTTGGACTCCAGGACCCGCTGGTCCAGCTCGTACAGGCACGCCCGGCAGGAGTAGAGGTCCGCGTGCATGCCGCTGGAGCACACGGGCCCGAGCCATGTCACCTCGACGTCCAGCTGCCCGCACCAGAGCCAGCACCGGCCGCTCGGCTCCCATGCGTGGCGGTCCCAGAGCGCATGAGCTGTGGGCTCACCCGTGGAAGGGTCGATGTCTCTACGAGTCGGCCTGAACACCACACCGGAATCCGGCAGACGAACCCGCCCTCCCGCGTGGCGGCCCATCAGGCCGTCGCCGAGCTGGGCGCCTCGGTCCCGGATCGGGCACGAGGCCCCGGCCTGGCCAGGAAGAACCGGCGCAGAACAGCGGCGCGGACGGCAGGAGCTGCCTTGGGGAGAGCCACCTCCGCCCAGACTCGCTTGCCGTGCTCTACGGGCTCCCAGCCTGAGCGGACCGCTAAGAAGCCGACCAACCCGAGTCCGCGCCCGCCTTCAGCACCCAAGGCCGGATGATCGACCTCCGGCATCGCCTCGCTGCTGTCGAACACGCCGATGACCAGGCTGCCCGGCTGATGGCACAACTCCACGGTGACGGGGCCCACCCCATGGAGCACGGCGTTGGTGACCAGCTCGGAGACCACAAGGCGGATCGCGTCCGTCGTCTCGCCATCCAGGCGGACGCCCCACGCCCGAACCTTGTCCACGACCATGCGCCGGGCAGGAGAGACCTCCTCCTTGATACCCGAGAGAACGAATCGAGTGACGAGGGTGGGCATGGTGAACGCCTCCGAAGGACTGGAGAGCGGCTCCATGCCCGATAGGGGGCGCAGACATGGAGCCGCCGATCTGGGAAACCGCCCGAGCAGCGGCGCCTTGCGCACTGCCCCCGACGGCTGACACCAAGTCAACGTCCTGACCTGCAAGCCCGGAACGTTTCCAGGGGGTTTCTCTTGGGGACGCCCTTCCCTGCGCGTACAGGACCAGTAGCCTCGGAGCAACGCCGCGAGCGATGAACGGGAGTGATGACGTGCCCGGTGAGCCGTTAGCCGTCCACCCGCTGACCTTCGTCCGCCAGTCCCGCGGCTGGGGCAAGGCGGAGTTCGCCCGCCTCATGCAAGCCCACGGAAAGTCGCTCGGAATCCCGCTCGCGACCAACCGCACCACCGTATGGAAATGGGAGCAGGGCCAAGAGCCCGACGCAGACGCGCAGCGCGTCCTCGCAGACCTGCTGCGGGTCCCGAGCGAGCAGCTACAGGCCGAGCAGTGGCCGCGCTGGCTGCCCGTATGGGAGGTGACCGGGCTCACCGCTCCATGGAACGAGGCCGGCACCGTCGAAGCGCTCGACGACCTGGTGGGTAGTGGCCGCCTGGACCGCCGGGGGTTCCTCACCATCACCGGTGCCGCCCTCACAGGGCTGGCGGCGAGCTGGGCCGAGGCGCCGTCCGCCTTCGCCTCGGCGCTCAACGGCGATCGCGTCACCGACACGATGGTCTCGACGATCGAGCAGCGCATCACCACCCTCCGCACGCTCGACGACCAGCTCGGCGGTGCCCGTCTCCTGGAACAGTCACGCGGTGACTTCGCCCTGATCACCGGCCTCCTGAGCGCGAGCCGGTACACGGACGAGATCTGCCTTCGCCTCTACGGGCTGGCGGCACAGGTGTCGCATCTGACCGGCTGGATGGCCTACGACGCCGGGCTCCGGTCCGCGGGACAGCAGTACTACGTAGGCGCCTTGCGCAGCGCCCGTACCGCCGGCGACGACGCCTTCGGCGCCTTCGTCCTGGCGGAGATGGGCGTCCACGTTTCCGAAGCCGGCCGGACCGCTGAACGTGTCGACCTCATCTCCACCGCCATCGAGAACGCCCCTCGCACCCTGTCGCCCTACACCCAGTCCTTCCTCCACCTGCACAAGGCCGAAGCGCTCTCCCGCGACGGCGACCACCAGCGGGCTGGCACGGCACTGAATCGCGCCGTCTCCAACTGGGACCGCCACACGGAGGGCGAAGATCCCGACTGGCTCGACTGGTTCGGTGAGGCCCAACTCAAATCCACCGAGGGCAAGGTGCTGCTGCGAGCTGGCCAAGTGGAGCAAGCCACAAGCCTGTTGGAGGTCTCGGTTCAGAAAGCGACGCCCCGAGACAAGGCCGTACGGTCCAGCCGCCTCGCCGAAGCCCGACTGGCCGGCCACGACCTGGACGGGGCACTCGACGCCGCGAACTACGGCGCCTCGCTCCTCGAAGACAAGGTCAGCTCCGTACGGGCACTGGATCGCCTGAAGGAGTTCGCCGAGCGGCTCGAACCGCACAAGGCCATCCCAGCAGTCCGCGAGTTCCGCGATCGCCTCCAGGCCCTGCCCGCCGCGTCCTGAACCGGACGCCCGCGCTCGGGTGCAGGAGGCAACCCGGCTTCTGGAAACGGGCAAGCGGAGTGCCACGATGGGCGGCATGACGACGATCGGCGGTGACGTCGCGGCCGGGTTCGAGCCCGTACGCGAGGCGTTCGCGGAAAACTTCGCCCGGCACGGAGACATCGGCGCGGCGGTCTGCGTGTACCAGGACGGCCGACCGGTGGTGGACCTGTGGGGAGGTATCGCCGACCGCGAAACCAGACGTCCGTGGGAGCGGGACACCCTCCAGCTCGTCTACTCGGCCACCAAGGGGGCAACCGCGACCGCCGCGCACATGCTGGCCCAGCGCGGCCTGCTGGACCTGGACGCGCCGGTGGCCGAGTACTGGCCGGAGTTCGCTGCGAACGGCAAGGCGGACATCCCGGTGCGCTGGCTGCTGTCCCACCAGGCCGGCCTCGTCACGCTGGACCGTCCGGTCCCACTGGCCGAGGCTCTGTCCTGGCACCCGATGACGGCCGCACTGGCCACGCAGCGCCCCGTGTGGACCCCTGGCACCGCGCACGGCTACCACGGCCGAACCTGGGGCTGGCTGGTCGGCGAGGTGATCCGCCGCGTGTCCGGCCGCACTCCCGGCCGCTTCTTCGCCGACGAGATCGCGGCTCCCCTCGGCCAGGACTTCTTCATCGGCCTGCCGGCGAACGAACGCCACCGCGTGAGCCGCATGGCGTACAGAAAGCCGAACGTCGACCTCACCACCTTGCCCGCTGACTCGGTCCCCGAAGAACTACGCGAGCAGGTGGCTGCCTGGCGCGACCCGAATTCCTTCAGCAACAGGGCGTACGCGGTCACGGACCCGGCCGCGATCGACTTCGACTCACCCGAGGTGCAGGCCGCGGAACTGCCAGCCTCGAATGGCATCGGTACGGCGCGCGCCCTGGCTCGGATGTACGCGGCGTTGATCGGCGAGGTGGACGGCGTGCGCCTGCTCAGCCCGGAGACCGTCGCGGCGGCGGCCAAGGAGCAGGCGGCCGGGATGGACCAGGTGCTGGTGGCGCCGAGCCGGTTCGCCTCTGGGTACCAGCTGCCTACCCAGGACAACCCCATGAGTGGGCCAAGCGCCTTCGGTCACAACGGCCGGGGAGGCTCCTTGGCCTTCGCTGACCCGGATCACGGAATTGCCTTCGGCTACGTGATGAACCACATCGTCAGTGGGCGCGATGACCTGCGTGCCGGAGCTCTGATCGACGCAGTAATCAGGACATTGGGGTGATGAGAGCCCAGCTATGTCGGCGCGGGGTAGCCACTGACCTCGTTGGCGTCGGTCGCTCAATTCGGTGGCGTGAACCGATGAGCGACTGAATTTCGTGACAAGACCTGGCGTTCTCGAAGTCCACCCGCGCCCCCGCTTGTCGCGCTGCCAGGGGCGCCATGCCACCGGTTCATGGTGAACTGGCTGGATTTTGACAGCTGGTTCACGCGTGACTCATGTGGCTGAAGGAGCCTGTTGGGCGCTAGTGTTTGGCGATCCCGCGGTAACTCGAACGTGCCTTCTGTGTCCTGGCTTCGTTAGTCGGACGAGTGACCAATCACTCCCGCCAACTGCGCTGAATCAGACGCTGGGCTCGACTATGATCGATCATCTCGGCACGTGGAACACCGGTTCGAGCCCGCAGGTGGCGGGGGTGCGAAAGTCGAGCTGGGGAGCTGTCGGCACCTCCGCTGATCCCGGTGCCCGGAGTGCCAGAATCCTTGCTTCCACCAGTAGGTCTGTGATCTCCTGGTGCTCGTTCATGTCGTGCGTATGGAGGGTTGTGCTGTGAAGGGGAGCGGCTACGGCGTACCTCTTGAACGCAGTGACTACCTCAAGCTGGCCCCACACCCCGACAGCTGCACCCCAGAGACGTTCCAGGAGTGGCTGGAAGGCTTCGGCAAGGGCAAGCGGCTCGCCGTCGATCTCTTCTCCGGTGCCGGGGGGCTCAGCGCCGGAGTGGAGCGGGCGGGCTGGACCACTGCGGCAGCGGTGGACTTTGACGAGCGTGCGCTGGAGACGCACCGGGCGAACTTCCCGGGTCTCAGTCTGCACATGGATCTCGGTGACCCCGCCGAGCGCGACCGGCTCGTGGAGATCCTCGCTTCGGCGAACATCGACCTCGTTGCCGGTGGCCCTCCGTGCCAGCCCTTCAGTCGGGCCGGGCGCAACAAGATCCGCGACCTGGTCAAGAACCACGGGCGTGATCCGGAGGACCGGCGGAAGGAGCTCTGGAGCGCCTACCTGGACATCGTCACGCGGGTCCGGCCCCGAGTGGTCCTCATGGAGAACGTGCCCGACATGGGCCTGCACGACGACTTTTTCGTGATCCGGACGATCGAGGAGAAGCTGGAGGAGCTCGGGTACGCGACGCAGGTACGCCTCGTCGACGCGTGGAACTACGGCGTTCCGCAGCACCGGAAGCGACTGATCCTTCTGGCCCGGAGGGACGTGGCCGAGTTCAACTGGCGGGATCCCGACGTCCAGCCCACCACCCTGCATGACGCCATCGGTGATCTTCCCGAACTGGAGGTCGTGCCCACCGCGCGGGTCGGCGAGCGGGAGATGTCCTATCGCAAGCCGCGCAACCTGTCGCCGTTCGCGGAGATGATGCGCGCGGGCGCTCCCCGGGGGCGCGTGTGGGACCACATGACCCGCAGGGTCCGGAAGGACGACCACCGGATCTTCGAGCTCATGGGATCCAGGACCAAATACTCGGACCTGGGCGAGCTGCTGAAGACCGATGAAGAGAAGACGTATCAGCGCTACGCCACCGACAAGTACACGGACAAGTACAAGAAGCTGGACTGGCAGCAGCTGAGCCGCACGATCACCGCTCACATCGCCAAGGACGGCTACTGGTACATCCACCCGGAGCAGCTGCGCACGCTCACCGTGCGTGAGGCAGCACGCGTCCAGACGTTCCCTGACAGGTTCCGGTTCTCAGGCACTCGCAGCGATGCGTTCCGGCAGATCGGCAACGCCGTCCCTCCCTTGCTGGGCGAGGCGGCCGCCGAGGCTCTCAGGCCGGCCGACGACGCTTCCGGCGATCGGGAGGGCCTTCAGCCCCACTGGCGTGAGGTCCGGGGCGCACTCACGGAGTGGGCGAAGCAGCGCCGGGACGGCGCCGACTGGTATCAGCTCCCCGACGAACCAGACGTGGAGCAGATCTCGCTCCATGCCGCGGTGGTCGCCATACTGTCCGGGGCGAAGATCAGACCAGCCGAGATGGCCGAACTGATGGGCATCGTCCGGCGGGCGAAGAGGCTGACCGCGAAGCTGCTCGACAGGCTGCTGGAGATGGCACCCACGGCACCGGCGCGGTCCCGCCTCGACCGTCTGACCCCACTCGTGGACAAGCCCTATGCCTGGCGCTGGGAAAAGCGGCTCGACATCCCAGGGAAGCTGGGCATGAAGCCAGGCGAGAAGGCCCTCTACCTTCTGCTGATCGGTGAGGACCTCATGCTCGTTGGGCAGGGGACACTGCGGGTTGCGGCCCGGATGAACGGCCTCGACACGAACCATCCGAACCGGCTCAGCGAGGGACGCGTCAACCTGGTGAAGCTCGTGGGCGCGGGTAAGGACGCCCCACTGCGGATGGGGGCGATCCGGCTCATCGGTTCCGATCTGTGCCGGGAGGACGGACCCGTCTGCTCCGACTGCCCGTTCCTCGCGTACTGCCCCGACCGGAAGGCCCGTCCGGACGACCTTCTGACGCTGGCCGCCTCACAGAAGTAGTCGAGGTCTGACGCGGAGCTGCTGTGCCCCTGCCGGTGGCCTCCGCCACCCGTCTCGCAGCGGCCTCCGCGTCCCGACGGATCTCGCACTCCCAGACCCTGACCACGGTCCAGCCGGCGGCTGTGGCCTGCTCCGTGTTCCGCCGGTCCCGGTCCTTGTTGGCGTTGATCTTGTCCCGCCAAAGAGAGGCGTTCGGGCCGCGGAACCCCTCGGGACCGTGCTCCGGGCAGTCGTGCCAGAAGCAGCCGTCGACGAACACGGCGACGTGGTGGCGGGGCAGCACGAAGTCGGCCGTGCATCTGGGGGCCACCCGTTGCTGGAGACGGAACCTGAGGCCCGTCCGGTGGACGGCCTTCCGCAGAAGGATCTCCGGCCTCGTGTTCCGCGCCCGGCGCCCGTGTAGGTGCTCGCCCGCGGCGGTGGAGACCCACCGCCGTCCCGCCCCGCGGCCCACGTCCATGATCATTACCTTTGTAAGCCCGTCGACAGGCCCCGCTTCGGAGGGTGCCACACTTTGCCCATTCCCCGGGAACCAGTCGAAATCAGCGTCGACGACCACGGCCGTGTCGAGTTGCCGCTCGGGTTGCTGGCGGAAGCCGGCATCCCACCGGGCGCCGAGCTCGTCGCCTTCAGTAACGGTGACGGCCGCATCGTGCTGAGGCGAGCGGAGGACTCGATCAAGGACCTGATCGAGAAGGGGCATCCCTGACCCTCTGCTGCGGTGGACCCGCGACCGGCGCATGAGCCTCGTCGCGGGTGTTCCCTCCCCTTCCTACAGAGCTGGGGTGAACCCCAGCCCCAGGGCCTCCTTGCGCGTGTGGAGCGCCTGAACGGCCTGTGCCTCGGGAACGTCCTCGCCGAGCTCGAGGCGTTTGCCCACGAAGTGAGCCAGCTGCCGCTGCCACGGTTCGAGGACCCTAGTCTCCTTGGCCCAGTCCTCGATCGCGTACCACTCGTCGGCAGGAACCAGCGCGGCCTCGTCGCTCGCACCCGTCTCGTCGCCGGTGCCGCCCGCGAGAGCGTCCTCGTCCAGCGGCTTGTCACGCAGCTCGTGCGAGAGTGCGGGAGGGAGGGTCCAGGGCACCTGCGACACGGCGTCCCAGCAGGCGACCTTCTTGGCCCACTCACCGACGTGGTTCCCCGCCAGCGGCGTGGTCACTGCCCTCATGACCCTGGGGCAGAGGTCGTGGACCGCGGCCGTCAGGACCGGCGAGAGGGCCTGCTCCCGCCAGATCTGGTCGAGGTCGATCCGACGGTCGGTCGCCAGGGACAGCCGGGCCACGGTGTATGTGGTGATCATGCTCTTGTGGCTGCCGGCACCGTGGATCGCGGCGATGCGGTCCACGGCCTTGAAAAGGACAGCCATAGCGATCACCCGCTGGCTGTACCGGAGGTCCACACGCGGCGGAGCCTCGTCGACATGCAGCATGAACTCCACGAAGTTCTTCTGGGCACCCCGGCTGACCATGTGCGGCAGTCGGTGCCACGAGTGGACGTACTTGGCCAGATCTGCCTTCGTGAACTTCTGCTTCGAGGGATTGAGCCTCTTGAACTGCTTCTGCCGAGCGGGGGTCCGGGCCTTCGCCAGGGCATCCGTGTACTGGCCACGGGCCCTCTCGTAGAACCAGTGGGTCTCCTGACCACTGCCGTCGGTGGCGGGCGCCCACAGGGAACGGGTGATCCGTTGCATCTCCACGTGGTATTCGTGGTTCGAGCTGAAGTCGACCTGGGTCACCCGGTTCTGGGTGTTGGAGTACTCCGAGATCTTCGGCACGATCTCCGCGAGTCGGTCCGGGGCGACCTCGGTCAGCTTCATCTGAACCCGTACCTCGGACAGGTCGGCCTTGTCCCGCGTGAGGGCATGGTGGAGCGAGGCGGTGGTCTGTCCCCCGTTCACGATCTGGAGGCCGTGCACCCCGGAGATGTGGGTGGGTATGCCATCGGGCCCCCGCACGAGGTCGACCTGCGACGCGGTCGCCGTGATCCCGTTGTTGTAGGCGAGGAACCGGCCCGGCGCGTGGAGCAAGGTCTCTCTGATGCCCTTGTTGACCGCGCCCCGGGTCTGGAGGAAGGAACGGACGTTCAGCTCCAGGAGGCGGGTGTCGTACTCCGCGTACAGCTCGGCGAGCATCTGCCCGGGAACGACTGCCAGGACCACCGAGTGGTCCTCCTCGGAGCTGGGAGCCGCCACGCAAGGAAGCGGTGGGCAGAACGGCACAACGATCGGCTCGCTGAGGGCTCCCGACGTCGCGTGACGGTGCAGCCGTGCCAGGTCCCACACCTCGTGGGTCACCGGCAGGCCGTCGAGTTCCGTGGCGGGGGCCTCGGTGTGGGTGGCCACCCTGTTGCTCAGCAGGAAGAGCCTGACCCGCTGGACCTCGGTGAGTGCCTTGGCGACGGCCGAGCACATGTCGTACACGTCGGAGAACGGCTCGAAGTCCTTCTGGAGCCCGTCCCGGCACCGCACGGCAAACGTCAGAAGACGCCTGAAGTACGTCTCGACCGGTCCCTTGGTGAGCCTGGTGTCCAGGGGAGCGAGGTGGAAGTCCGTCACGAACAGGTCCAGGCACTCACCAGACTCCCCGATGCCATAACCGTGCACGAGGAGGCCGTGTGCCTTGTGGTAGGCGGTGAAGGCGTTGGAAACGACGCCGGCCTCCTCCAAGTCCTCGAAGACACGCCGAGTGAACGTCTCGGGAGTGGTTGCGGCCTCGGCGTCGGCCGTCGCCTGGACGTCGGCCAGCAGGCTCCTGGAGAACTCCGCGAGATCGAGCTCAGCCATCCGATCCCCCGATCAGTTCCTTCACCTCGTCGGTCTCTGCCTTGTAGATGGACAGAGCCGACACGTCCAAGCGGTAGGAGCAGTCGCCGACGCCCTCAGGGAGGTCGGACTCGACCAGCCTCGGGAAGTCGTCCCGCACGTGCCAGAACCTCAGGTCGCGAAGCGTGTAGCGGGGCTCGTCGTACAGGTCCCGCTGTACGGGCAGGTACCCGGCCTGGATGAGCAGGCCGTCGAAGCGGGTCCGGGCGGCGGGGTCGGTGAGCTGCCTGCGTATGCCGTCCACCCGTCTGTTCAGGCTCTCCCCCGTTCCTCCCCGACGCTCGTCGAGCTGGACGAGACCAAGCAGGAGCGCTGCCGTGCCCGCCCCGTCGAGCTGACGCTCGCTGGCGATCCGGATGCTCCGAGGGCGCTTGGCGGTGCTTGCCTTCGTCTCCACGGCCACGTCGGGCATCTCGAAGTCCTGGTTCGTCCCCGTGGGGCCGGTCCATGCTGCTACGGCCTCGGCCGGGGACAGCTGGGTGAGCAGCACGTCCCCCAGCACCAGCAGCTCCCCGTAGAGCCCCCGACGCGCCTCGACGGTCAGCCCGTCCCTGCCCACGGCGCTCAGGAGCTCCTGCCACCTGCCGAACCGCTGCACCGCGGCGGAGAGGGCGCCGGTGGCGTCGGGGGCGTCCCTTGCGACGTCGGCGACGTCGGCGACGAGCGGGTTGAACACCTCGTTGAGATCGTTGGCGGTCAGGACCAACTGGAGTTCGTACTCGACCCGCGACACCGCGCTCAGATTCATCTCGATCCCGGCGGCATTGGGCAGGCGGCTGACCGACCGCACGATCGGGTCGGCCGAGCGGGCGTCCGTACGCAGGACCAGCATGCGCTGGCGGCCAGGGTGGGAGACAGCAAGGTGGATGTCGAGAGGTGAGTCCGTGTACAGACTGATGCTGGACCGCCCCGGAGTGTCCTGCGGGCTCTCCAGCGTCTGCCAGTCGTCTTCGGTGACAGTCACTCGTCGTCCTCCTCTGCGAGGGTGTAGACGTCCTCCTGGAACCAGACCGAGTTGGCGACGTACTCGGTCTTGGACTGGTACTCGGAGTGCGGGAAACTCAGCTGGAAACCGACGAGGGGCGCTTTCGTACCGGCGCTGTCGGCGTCCGGGACCGCGATGGGGTAGATCAGCAGCAGGCCCTGGTCGGTGCGGCGCTGCCGACGGATGTACGGGCCGGCCGGGGTCTTCGACTTCGACTTCTTCTCCTGCTCGTTCGCCGTGATCCCCGCAGCCTTCTCCGCTGCCTTCTTCTGTCCGTCGTCGAGGCCGATCAACTCGTCCGGCGGGCTGAGCACGCGGCGGATCGTGTACCTGCCCTCGGCCCGGAAACCCTCAGGATTGAGGGCCTTGCGCGTAACGAGGCCGACGGTGTGGCCCGCAACATCCATCGGCTCCTTCGACTTCGTGCTGCCGACCAGGACCACGGTCCAGTTGTCGAGCTCGCCGACCTTCGTGCACTGCTCGATGTACTTGGCAATGAGCCGGGGACGCACGCGCTGCGCCATACGGTCGGCCTCGTACGACGTCAGGAACTCGGCAACGACGTCGGCTGGCACACCGTCCCACTTGACGTTGCCGTTCGTGGAGGGTTGCTCGGCGTCACCACTCGCGTCCAAGCGCCGGACGAGGGCTTCCAGCTCCCCGAAGTTGTGGTCGACGGCCCTGTCGGCGAGTTTGAAGATCACGGTCTCCGGTCCCTCACCGGAGTAGCTGAGCATGATCTTCGTACCCTGACGCATCTTGTTCGGCGCGGTCACGGTGAGCCCCAGGGAGGAGGAGCGGACCTTCAGGCCGAACTCCGTCGGGGTGAGGCCACGGGTGGCCATCTCCTCGACCTCCCTGCGCAGCTCGTCCGTCGCGGAGGTGACCTCCACGTAGGCGTCCTCGAGCGCTGGGGTGGTGTACAGGCGGCACAGATCCTCGTGACGGGGACGGTAGCCGAACCAACGGCCCATCTGCAGCAGTGTGTCGTACGTCTTCGAGGCCCGCAGGTAGTAGCTGACGGTCAGTCCCTCGAGCGTGAGACCACGAGAGAGCTTCTGCCCACCGACGGCAATCACGGAGAGCCCGTTCCTCCGGTTCTCGTAGTAGTCGAGGGCGTCCTTTGAAGCTCCGTTGACGGTCTTGACCTGGATCTTTCTGAGGGCAGGTAGAAGCTGTTCCGAGACCTGCTCCCAGGTGACACGCTCGGCCTGGTCCGCGGGGAAGCAGTCGGTGGTGGGTTCGAAGTCCCTTTCCCAGAGGGCTCGGAGCTCGGCACGCAGCTCGGGAGCCTTCCCGTACCGGTCCCGGATCGTGTCCACGATAAGTCGCAGGTGGTCGTCGACCTGGTCTCGGACTCGGGCCTGTACCGAGGTGAAGCGGGTGACGTGCACCAGCATCGAGTTGTGCACCTTCGTCTGCCCTCGGGCCCTCCGGGCGGCGCAGGAGAGCACGAACGAGAGGATCGCCTCGCGCAAGGACCCCGGGAGGATCTCCCCCGGATCATCACCGGCCTTGTGCTTGGGCGGCAGCCAGGCGTCCGCATCGTTCACGTGCCGGACGAGGGGGAGGGGTTCGACGTCGGACTCGTCCTCGTCGTCCACCTGGAGCCCGAAGACCCTCTCGGGACCGAGGTAGTTCGTCGGCGAAGGAAGGCTGCGGATAAAGCTGGCGGGGAAGAGGTCCTCTCCCGCCTCGGAGTGCTCCGCATCCGGGTCGATGTAGATGTTGGCGAAGGGGGTCGCCGTGTAACCGACGTAGGCGGACTTGTCGAAACTCCTCATGAGCTTGCGGATGGCCGCGTTCGTCTTGGTCGGATCCGCCTCAGGATCTCGCACCGTGTTGATGGAGGCGTTGTCGGCCTCGTCGTCGATGACGAACATGGGGAAGTCCTTGACGGTCTCCTCGCCGTTCTCGTCCTTGGTCCCATGGACGTCCAGCACCCACTTGCGGACGTACTCGAGGATCTTGTAGTGCTTCTTGACCACCAGGACGACGGGGAAGCTGCCCAGGGGGAAGTTGATCGTCTTGGCAGTGGCAAGCCCGAAGTCGCCCTTCTCCCCGCTGTTGGTCGGCGACGCGATCTTGAACTCCTTGACCAGCGACGGCATCTTGCCCACACCCATCGCACGGGACCGGCCATCCTGGTCCGACCGGCTCTGGTGCTGGGTGTCAAAACCCAGAAGGCCCTCGTCGATCCGGAGCTGAGTCTGGCTACGGAGGTCGTTGTGGATGCCTGCGAGAACCACGACGAAGCGATATCCGGCGTCCACGGCCTTCGCGGCGAGACCGATGTACTGGCCGGTCTTGCCTGACTGCACCTGCCCGATCACGAGCCCCCGGCGCCGCCACGGACCGGGACGTTGGGGATCCTCCAGCTGGCTCAGCACGTCGTCCGAGCTCTGGTCCAGACGACGCACCACCCAGGGCGGGAGACTCACCACGTCCTCGAGGTACCTGCGGTACCGCTCCCAGAAGTCCCAGTCCCGGTTGATCTTCGCCTCGGACAGCCACGGCTCGTGCCCTTTGGCGTCCGTGAGTGCGACGGAACGCTCCTGGAAGACCGCGACCAGAGTCCGGATCTCCTTGAACAGCAACTCCCGGTCGACCTCCTCCCCCTGCGCAGCCAGCAGGCCGAAGATGGCGTTGACCGCGTTCTGCACCTCTTCCGTCCCCGGCTGCCGGTCCTGTGGCAGGAAGCCGAGGACCAGGCGCTTGGCCTTGGCCATCGAGTCGTCGGACACGTCACTCACGGGGACCTCCAGCAGGACACGACGGTACGTACGGAGAGTAGGGGCGACCGCTGACAGTTGGGTCACCTGCTCCAGAAACCCTGGAGCTGATCGAAGGGCGACATCGTTCGGAGCCTCTCCCGCGCGGCGGCCGGCGAACGCCCGCCCCGGACCAGTGACTCGTAGATGCGCTGGGCGACCTCGATCGCCTCGGCGTCCGCGACGCCAGGACCGCCGAAAGGCTCGGGATCGTCGCTGCTGTCCGCCTCGTGCATCACGCGGAGAGCCGCGACCGGAATCGTCTCCTCCAAGAGCCGGATCAGGGCACGCACGTCCGCGGCGCTGGCACCTCCCGGACGCAGGGCCGCCTCCACCAACGGATGGCTGCGGTTGATCTTGCAGACGACCCTGTCATCGGGGCGACGTACGAGCCATGCGTACGAAAGGGGATCGCCATGCGTCCGCGCGGCCACCTGGCCACGGTGTCTCAGGGCGTCGGCGGCTGTGGACCGCGCCTTGCGTGCGATGCGGTCGAGGTGTGGCCTGAGGCCGACAGGCGGGACGACGCTCGACTTCCTCACGTCCACGCCCCACTCTGCGTCCGTTTCGGCGGGGATGTCGACGGCTATGCGCGCCAGGTTGTACTTCTCCTCCCTGCGCATGCCCCGTTGTCCCAGCCAGTCTCCCGCGAGGATCAGCCGGTTCCTGCGGTAGACGTAGAACCCCTGCTGGTCGAGCCAGCCTCCGGGGCCGGCGGCCCGGTCGTGTTCCTCCGGTGTGAGCCTCTGCACGCTGGGCAGGACGAAAGCCTCGACCCTCACGAGGCTGCCGTTCAGGGGAAGTTCCTCCTCTGGCAGACGCTGCACGGAGGGGTGACTGCTCATGAACGGGTCCCAGGGCTCCACGAGGGCGCCGCGAACCTGCAGCTTCCGACGGCGGGTCCCGGTGAGGAAGCGGGCGAAGACCATACCGAGATGCGACTCCGTGCGCGTCGCCTCGGCGTAGAACTGCTTCTGGGTGCGCTCGTCATCCGTGCTGACGCCGTCGGTGCGGTATCCGTTGAGCCGTCTCCACAGCACGACGGTGCCGTGGTCGGACGAGCTTCGAAGTCTGTCGAGCACGGCCGTGGTGTCGTCGTCGGCCCCGTGAAGAAGGCGCCACTGGCCGGACTCCTCGACGACGTCGAGGTCCCATGTCCGGGTGTGCCATTCCCCATCTCTGGCCGTGGTCACGGTCAGAGACCTGGCCTGGGAAAAGGAGGCCGACTTGAGGCCGACCCCGAAACGTCCCAGGTCGCTGGACGTGCGTGCGGTCGCGGGTCCGCGGGCAGCCACGGTCATGGCCGTGACGAGCTCCTCGGCGGTCATGCCCCAGCCGTCGTCGACCACGGCGATCCACGAGTCTGCTCCCGCCCAGGTGAACTCCACGTCGATGTTCTTCGCCTCGACGGAGATGCTGTTATCCACCAAGTCCGCGACGGCCGCGGGGAGTGAGTACCCTAGGGAGCTGAGCGAGGCCACCATGCCCGCTGGCTCGGGTGCGGCGATGTCGTACTTCATATGTGCCCGGCTCTGCTTCCCCGTGACGTTGCTCTCCGGAGGGTGACCGTCCCGGAGACTCGGTGAAACCGGACGGATGCGACCCCCGACCAAGAGGGACCACTGCGTTCGTTCGCTCAGGGCGACACACCCCACCACCAATCGATGCTACGGGAGCAGCACCGCATGCCAACCGGAGTTTGCCCGACCCGTGGTTTTTCGCGAGATGGGATGGGGCCGAGACTTCCTGTCCGTCCCGGCAACGGTTTCGGGCCTGCTCACGCAGTGACCTCGTCGAACAGGCCGTCCATCTCGTCGACCTTCACAGGAATCGGGGGCGCCAATGGCCAGGGACCAGCCCCAGCACATCGAGATGGACCTGACGACTTCCCACGGGGAAGGATCTCTTGGCGACCTTGAAATGTACCCCCTCGGTCGGTAGGTCGGGCCTCACAAGCGCGTCTGACAAGGTCGCCAGGTCGGGTGGCGTTCCCAGCGCCTGTACGTAGCGAAGGGACGTGACATGCATGGCCTGCGCTGGGAGCGGACGCAGGCAGAGCTGCTGTGGAGTGCCGACGCACCAGATCCAGTCGATCGACTCGAAAGGTGGCCAGCCGCTCGGCAGCAGGGCCGTCGCCGTTCCCGCGCGGAGTTCTTCTCTCAGCCGGTCCAACTGGCGAGCGGCGGAGGTGGCCCAGTTCTCCACCTTCATCGACTCGGGTAGTGACAGCGCCTCGATCGGCCACTTGATCTCGAAGCACTGGCCCACACGCCCGGCCGGGTCCACGGCTACCACGTCCAGGTCGCCAGCAGATCGGCCGTCGGCTCTCGTCACGGGCACTTGCTCGGCGACGAGAGCACCTGGGGTCGTGCGTAGCCATTCGGTCCATGCGGTTGCACGGTTACCTAGTTCACGTCCGATACTTCCGAACCCCCGGGAGTCGTTGGCAGCGGAACGAAGCATGATCGGGTCCACGGCCCGGGGAGTGATCAGGGGCGGGCAGATGATCACGGCGCCACCGTACGGCACGAGAGGGGATGTCCTGCACGAACGTCCGGAGCGGTAGGTGAGCCTCTCCACTGCCAGGGCCTGATGAGCCTCGGACACGGTTGGGCACAGGTCCGCGAGGACGGCCATCAGCCGTGGAATCGGCATGTGAGCGAGCGTCGACTCCAGTCTTGAGAGCCGGTGCGCTGTCTCCTCGCACAGCGAGGCGATCCCCATGATCACCGCCAAGACGCGGGTCATGTCTCCGGCGGTCATCCCCTCGCCGAGGGGGAAGGTGTCGGGAATTTGGCCCTCGGGCACCGCCTTCCGGTAAGCCTCGATGGTCACGGTGGCGCGGTTGACAGCAGCCTCCAACACGTCCCCTGGTGGCCCCTTCCGAGAGCCGGCGCTCCTCGTGGAGATCCACCGGCGTTCCGTCTCGGACAGTTTCGGCAACTGCGTCGGAACCGAGGCTGCTTCGAGGAACGCGTCGGCGACCTCGACGGCGGGGTTCCAGCTGTGACGCACACGGAAGCCCCCTCCAGTCAGGCGGACCTGGTAGGCGCCAGTTCGGACACCGGTCTCCAAGCGGTCCCAGTGCTGGGCTGCGGCAGCCAGCGCCGTGATCTCGCCAGCAGCGGACTCAGAGCATGGACCCGTGCCGAGCGGAAAGTCCTGGTGCCATGCGACGAGTTGGGCGAGAACGCTTTCCCATGGAAGATCGGACTCGACTCCTGAGGCGATCTCCATGGCTCGCAACTTGGTCGCCGTGCGGAGCAGGTCGTAGATCCTTTCCGGCCCGGACTGCCAAGCCGGGTGCGCACCTACACGGGCACGCGCGTCGGAGACGACGTCCAAGAGATCCAGCTCGGGCTTCACGGAGACTCCGAATCATCCATGACCGACGGTCGGTTGGAATTCACGCACGTTCGGAAAGTGGTTAGGGGAGGGTTCTGGTTCAGTTCCCGCCCCCCCACCACCGGTGATTCACAGGGTCGGATCCCAGTATCCGACCCTGGAACCGTCGGGAGATCCGAACAGATGCCAACGGGAGAGGTTCCGGTTCCAGGACTGGCAGGCGGTCTCGGGGAGTTGGAGGCAGCCGTGATCCGCGCCCTCGTTGGTGATCATGCAGTTCGGGTCGTACAGACACGCGTCGTTGTCGACTGCACGGCTGACGACCGCGTCCAGATTCTGTTCGAGTACCGTCCGCATGGCACCGAGGCTGAAGTCGCTCCCACCGTTGGGGTAGATGGCGAATGCCAGGTCGTACGGGAAGAGGTACTCGGACAGGCTCGTCTCGCTGTAGCCGCTGTCGACCGCCAGAGCCCGGAGCAGCTGGTGGGACAGGGAGTGAAGCAGGCCGAACAGCTCGTGAACAGGGAGATCAGGGTGCCCGGGCTCCGGCCGGGTCTCGTGAGAGAGGGCCTGACCATTACTGGGACCCAGCTGGTGCACCAACCACTTCGTGACGCCCCCTGAGTCGTCCAGCGTGCTGCGGCTCACGAGCTCGTTGCGGACCAGCCACCTGCTCACCCGCTCCCGGTCCACGGGGAACAGGAGAGCCTCCGCTTCTGTGGGGTGGGCGTAGAGGAGGGTCTTCTCGGGTGCGCCTCGTGCGGCACGTCCCCGATAGGGCACCAGGTCGGCCTCCTCGGGGCTGAACCCCGTCCGGCTGTATCCGATCGCGAGGTAGGTGATCGGGAGATCACTGATCAGGCATGTCTCCTGACCGAGTCCGGCAGCCCTCAGTACACCGGGGTATCGCTCGTACAGGGCGCGGCGCTCGGGGTTGCGGGCTTCCCGCTGCAGGCGGGGGATACCAAGGCGCTCCAGGTTCAGGACCCGACGATAGGTGTGCAGTTCGGCCGCAAGCCCGCGGGCGTCGTCGCTCTCGGTGTCCAGCCCGAGGGCTTTGCTCACGCTGTCCCGCAGGTGGTCCACCTCGACCGGCATGAAGCGTGCCCGGAGTGCGCGCGCCTGATCGTTCAGGCCGGCCTCCTCCATCGCACGGATGCTCTCGACGACCTCGTCGGGGACGTCCACCGTGTGCCCGTCCGTGAGCCGCCGGAACTCGTCCTCGGTGATCTCACCGAGCCACCAGCCGAGCACGGCAGCCGTGTACAGGGGGTTGCTCTGCCGAGTGGCCTCTTCTGCCGTGGTCACGTTCACGAGCGTCAACCCCTGCCCGACATGCGCCGTGCCCGCGGTGTGGAGCAGGGGGTGCATGAACTTGTCCGGGTAGCTGCACGAGGAGTTGCTGCAACTCCACTGCACGGACAGTGGAAAGCCGCAGGTCATGCACTCCCACCGGAAGTCACGGAACCGACTCGCGCGGTCGTCCAACCTGAACCGGGTGTGTCCCCTGGGGCACTTGCTTGGCGGGTACATGGGCGACATCTCGCCACACTTGTGCGCGAAGACGAACTGAAGCTGTCGATTCCCGACTGTGTTGCCACAGGTCGGGCAGGCCGGTGGCCAGTCGTCCGTTCCGGGCCGTGGGTCACTGGCCGTCCAGACATGCCCGCACCCGCCGCTCGAGCAGCGCACCACCCGAGGCCAGATGCGGCAGAAGACCTTACCCGGGACCACGACTTCGTAGTGGCGATCGGCAAGCCGGTCCTCGTCCCCGGGGAACTCCGGCGCCCGGTCAGCTCCGGCGGAGCGCGCACTCCCGGCGGCTCGCCACCTGCGCACGAACCGCATCGCCTCCTGTACCAGGTGCTCGCGGTCGAGCGAGGGACCGTCAAACTCCTCGTCACGCCCGAACTGGACCACCTGGGCCGTGTAGCCGCCGCGGTGGTCGAAGGTCTGGCCGGGGCGGTATCGGTAGAGAACCTGGCCCCTGTCCCGAGCCATGTCGTCGTTCCTGGGGTTGAACGCCATCACGACCTCCTGCTGTCGGATACGACGTGGAACGGGATTCCCTCGGAGACGTCGCGGAGGCTCGTCATGGGCCGGTACTCGAGGCCCAGGTAGTCGCCAGTCGCGCGGTATCCCCGGTTGTTCCCGCCGGTGAGGCCAGCGGAGGCGCCGGCGGAGCGGAGGCTCGCCAGGGCGTGCTCCACCATGTCCTCGAGGTCAGTACGGAGTTCCTGCCCCTCCGGGCGGTCCGACTGGAAGACGGAGTGCAGCACCTCCAGCAGCTCGGTGAGCTGGACCCCTTCCAGGCCCCCGCTCGAGGGGGTACGGAGGGCGGCCTGCATCTTCGAGAGGTCGTGCAGGTGGCCAGGGGCGTTACCCGCCCGCCACCAGTCACGGTTCGCGATCTGGAGAAGTTGCCCCATCAGTATCCCCGGCAGGGTCTTGCGAACCGCGAACCTGCTCCAGCGGTTGATGGCCACCGGCTCGACCATACGGTCGAGGTACTCGTGGAACTTGCCGTGATAGCGGTAGTGCGACCGGTCTCTCTCCCTCACGGGGTTGAAGAGCATGAAGACGAGGCCGTGGTAGGCGCGGCCCACCCTCGACGACGCCTGGATGTACTCCGCCATGGAGCGGGGCATGCCGTTGAACAGCATCAGGTTCAACCGGTCCACGTCGACTCCGTGGCTGACCATGCTGGTGGCGACGACCATGCCCGTGTTGCCGTTGGTGCTTCCCAGGTCGTCGAGGACGCCGCGTACCTGGTCCAGGCGCGTCTCGCCCTTGAGTTCGGCCACCCTGAGATCCGGAAAGCCCTCCCTGCGCAGGGCCTCGTTGACTTGGGTATCCAGCGAGCGACGGATACGGCCGAAGTCGACCAGAGTGGTGGCGTACGTGAGGCTCGTCCGGTAAAGGTCGACGACTGCGCGGAGCTCATCCTCCGGCCAACTCTCGAGGGCGGGGGGCAGACCCTCTCGCCGGTCGAGTTTCCACAGTGCCCGGTGGGCGGACGTCAGGATCCTGACCAGCGTCATCTCTGCCGTGCCGCGTGTCGGCATGACTCCGACGAAGCGACGGAGCGGGAGACTCCGGTCGAGGCGCCAGTAGAAGCTCTCGTTGAGGTTGGGCCCCGGCAGTGGCACCACCACTGACCTGAGACCGAAGAGGTGCTCACTCTGGCGGTCCTCGCCCCGGATGGTGGCGGTGGTGGCGACCACCTTCATCCGGACACCTCGACCGTCGGCACGCTGTCGGGACGACAGAGTGCGCTGCACCTCGGCCAGCAGGCCCTCGTAGTGGCCGGAAAAAGCTCCGAGCTCTTCGTTGACCATGTGAAGCTCGTCGATGATCTCCAGTGACGGGGAGGGGTCGTAAAGAGGCTCGCCCAGGGGCTGGAGCGGGGTCTTCGGATGACCCGGCGCATGCCGTTCGTGGCACTTACCGCCCCGACCGAAGCCGTGAGGAGGGCACCAGCAGTCCACGTCGCCGAGGAGGGCGCCGAACTTGTCCGACAGCCCTACGTTGGCGAGCTTGTCCAGGGTCCCGACCACGACGGTCGGTAGGTACCGGTAGATCTCGGTGTCGACGACGAGGATCGGCAGAACCTTCCCGCACGCCTCGCTGCCGCAGACGTGCTGGAGCCTGAGTCGCTGTGGGTCGGGCGCCGGGATGCGGACTGACCGTTCACCGCAGTAAGGGCAGTCATGGACAAGGCGGTACGCATGCCGTTCCTCCTCGCTTGAGCGAAGGCGGTCGATCATGCGGTCCGTGATCAGCGAGTTGGGGGTGTTACCACCACCGGCGTAGAAGCCGATGAAGAAGGGCCAGCCGGGATCGCCACCAACCTCCCTGAGCAGGCCGGTGTTTTTGCCACGGACCGTCTCGGCGGCGGCGATCACATCGAGCTGGCGCTGTGTCTGCTGCAAGGTCAGCAGCCGCAGAGGGAACCGGCACCATGCCGAGACTCCGAGCGCCTTTCCCCGCGCACGGTCGTAGAACATGCACACCAGCACCAAGCCGAGATACGCCTCGGTCTTGCCGCCGCCGGTGGGGTACCAGACGACGGTCGCTGCCTCGGTCGGATCCACGTCGTGTTCGTCGCCCCAGAGGCCAGGTGCGAAGAGGTCCTCGGGATGCTCGCGCCAGGCCAGGGAACTGAGCTGACTGACGATGGCGACCAGCTGGAAGAGCCGCCACCCCCGGCTGGGTCGCTTCCGCCGCTTGTTGAGCTCCACCATGGACTCGTTGGCCAGCTGGAACGCTGTCAGGAGACGCCTGTCTCTCCGAAGCCAAGCGACACCGTCACGGAAGCGGGCGACCTCCGCGGCCGCGGCCCTTCGGTCTGCCTCTTTACGCTGGGCCAGTTCGGGCCTGTCCTGGAGATCCTCGGTGCTCCACACAGGAGCCCCCAGGTACGCCTCCATCTCGTCAGCGAGCTCGTCGAGAACGGGAAGAGGGTCGGTCGAAAGCGTCGCGTAACTCCAGCGCTCATCGGTTCTGGCCACGGCCCGATGGGTGTCGTGCTGAGGGACGGGCACGCTGCGTACGGCCACGAGCCTGCCTTCGTGCCACCGGGGCTCGACACCGCAGTTGTTCGCGTACGCCCCGAGCTCCCCGGAGTAGCGGTAGGCGTCGGCACCGAGGTCCATCACGATGGGCAGGAGATGGTCACCCTGGATCTCCAGCTCTGCGCGGAACAGGGCGTTGTCCCTCGCCTCGTCGCGACGGGTACGGCCGGCGTTGCTGCCCCGTCCCTGGACGGTCACGACGGGGTCGGTGGCGAGGTTCTGCAGAGTGACGGTCACGCGGAGCCGCCCGGACGCGACCAGCCTCGACGTGATGACGACGTGCGCGGCGGGGGATGGCACTACGGGGTCCCCGCCCACCTCCCGGGCGAGCCACTGTTCGAAGGTCCGGTCGTCCGCCATCGCGGCAGGAGGAACGAGCCGCTCTCGGCGGTCGTTCCCGACACGACGGTCGATCCGAGGGTCTTGGAGTGCCACTCTTACGGCGTCCTGGAAGGCGCGCTGGAACTCAGCTTCCAAGGTCTGACGCAGGCCGGCCTCTTGTCCCAGCACGACGTCCACGGGACCGACGGTCACAGTCAGTCGCTTGAACAGAGGGGCCAGTCTGTACGGCTCTTCGCGCTCACCAGCCCACTCCAGCTGCTGCGATCGGGTCGGAAGTGCCGCGTAGTAGAACGATGCCCGCGCCTTGACGCTGATGGAGCTGGCATTGCTGGCCTCGAACTCGAACCCGAGACTGTCCGGTGTCGTGCGGCCGTACCGCGGGGCGGCTCCGCCAGGTTCGATGGTGTGGGGGCCGAGGCTCTCCATGAAGTACCGAGCACTTGGAGGCTCGCCCAGGCAGACGTCCCCCCGGGCCTCGCCGGTCGCATCGCTGACCACCGCGTTGACTAGGTGGTCCACGAGAGCAGTCTGCTGGGCAACGCTTGGCTCGAACGGGTTGGTCACGCCGCCTCCCCGTCGGATCCGGCGAGCTCCGCCGGGGCTGGAAGGGGGCGTGCCCCCGCACATGAGGGAAGGTGTGAGAGCCGAGGTGGCTCAGAAGAGCGTGCCAGTTGAGGCAGACATGCCGAACTGGCCCGCGGGACATGGGTGGCCACGGGGTCTCCAGGCTCGCGAGTCAGAAGCCGCCAAGGCACGACGCCAAAGCCGGACATCTTCTGCTGCTTCGAGCCCCAGCAGCATCGAACGTGCCTCGGCGAAGTCGCAAGCGGTTACGTATAGTTGATCGAATCTGTCCGGATCGAGTCCGTCGGTGCCTTGATCTGATGTTCACCACCGCGGCTTTGCCGAACGGAGAAGCGAGGTCGGGCGACGACATCCAGCGGGACCTGCTGCGAAGACGCCCGGGCTGTACGCCGCTGGTCCCTCAGGCATGATTGGCGCATGATTCCGGAGGCCGATATAGGCGCCAGTCGCGACTACGAACTGGTCGATGTGCGAGCCAACTTCACCACCAAGAACGTGGCCGCTGCGTGGTTGATGCTGGCGCTGGGTGCCAACCGGGAGCATGCCGGAAACGACGGTTATGACGACAGAGCGTCTCTGCACTACAGCTGGGACAGCACCGTTCAGAACCATGCTCGTGTGGCGGTGGGGGACGTCATAGCTCTTTGGGACAGGAAGGAGCTCGTCGGCGTTTCGGTGATAGAGGCGATCAACACTGCTTCGGCCGAGAAGGTGCTGTACTCCTGTCCTCGGTGTGGCAAGGCTGACATCAAACGGCGTCACCGAGAGAAGCCAGCCTACCGCTGCGGCAAGTGCGGACACCTCTTTGCCGCCCCACGTCAGAAAACCAAGTCGGTGACTACCTACCGGTCTTCGCACGGCAAGAGATGGATGAACGGGCGTGGTCTGCTCTCGGGCTCCGAGCTGCGGGCCCTCTGCGAATCTCCGAAGTCGCAGTTGAGTATGCGCCCTGCGCGATGGGAGCGGCTACGGCAGGCACTTCTCGACGCCACCGGTCAGGCCAGCACCGTGAAGGACATTGCCGCAGCCGCTCGTCTGGCCATAGCAGGAGGCCACAAGGAATCGTTCGTGCGAACGCGCGTCGGGCAAGAGGCTTTCCGCGCACGTCTGTTGCGCGAGCAGGGCGAAGTGTGCGCCTTCACGGGCCCCACGCCGGCGGACGCCCTGGAAGCGGCTCACCTCTACAGCTATGCCGAGAGTGGCGAGCACCACGAGTATGGCGGGCTGCTCCTGCGCCGTGACATCCACAGGCTCTTTGACCTCGGCCATATCGCGGTGGACGTGGCCTCCGGAACCCTCGACGTGATCCCGAGCCTTCACGGCTATCCGTGTTACGCGCAGCTGCACGGCCAACCTGTGGCGGTGCAGCTGCGACCTGAACATCGGGTCTGGCTTGATGCGCATTGGCTCGGTAAGCGCCCGCGCGCGTGACAGCGTCGGTGGTGGGAGGGGCCGCGACGATCTACTCCGCGCTGGCGTGCTTCCTTCGGGTCCGGGCCAGCCAGGCCCAGCGGGTGAGGGCGCCGACGACGAGGGAGACGAGGATGGCACCCCAGTCGATGACGTGGGGGAGGCCGGGGAAGAAGGCGAAGAACGCGAGCGAGGCGGCGGCGCCAATGGCGAAGGCGATGATGCCGGCGCGGCGGTGCTTCGCTTCCTGGACGGGGTCCTGGGGCGAGGTCTCGGGGGGCACGTGCGGCTCACTTGGTGATGTGGTGGCACTGGCTGACTCGCCGCACACCGTTGATGACGAGGGGGCTGCTGCAGGTGCGAGATGGGCATCGTCGGCTTGGCCGCGCTATTCGCCGTCCGCACCCGTCCGCCCTCGCCCGTTCTCGGCGGCCATCTCAGTGAACTGAAGGGGTGCTGGGTCGCGGTCCGCCGTGATCTACTCGGCGGCCACCAGTGGCGCCAGCTGTACGGGCACGTCGAAGCAGGCAAGGGAACGAGAGGCCGGTCCTGACTCGAAATTCTGCTGCGATCGGGTCCGCGGCTGATGAGATGCTCGTCTCATGAGCGAAGGCGGATCGGACGCTGAGAAGTCCCGCGACCTCTCTGACCACCCCGGTTGGTTTGGGTGGGGCTACGGCGATGGTCGTGGTGGTTTCGTCCTGGCGATTCATGCGGACTGGCCCGCTTACCCATGCTCGCCGGGTGGGGTGCACGGTCTGTTCGACTTGGCGCAGTTCCCGGAGGGCACCCGTTTCGAGCCCATGGATGACATTGATCGCTGTGTCCTGTTCAACGCGTACAACTATGACTCGAAGAAGCCGCACCCTCCCCGGGATCCGTGGTCGCGGGATGCGTTCCAGGTGGCGATCTGGCATGAAGACCTGCTTCGCCTGCGGAAGGAGGGCCTCATCAGCGGCGTTACCCCGATCAGTCATCGCGAGTGGGAGCTCCGCCGGCGCATCGAGATGGGATGGAAGCGGGGAGTCAGGTACTTCACCAAGGACGATCAAGGCAACAGTCGGGAGATCTCGCTTCCAAGCCTGCCCGAGCTACCGGTAGAAGAAGATTTCTGGGATGGCGATCCCTACACGTACCCCGCCTTCGAGGAAGACGGCAACGAGTCTCCTCTGACGATCACCGCCTCGGGTTGGGAAGTCGTCACCCAGCAGCTCTCGGAGCAGGTCGAGCTTCCCGAGTTTCTGCCAGACCTGCGCAAGCTCTTGGACAACGAGCTCTATGACCATGCGGTCCGCGAAGTCGGGATCGCGGTTGAGTCGGCGTTGCGAGACGTGGTGGGCAACGATGATGGGTACGGTCAGAGGCTCGTTGGGGAGTTCATCGACCACCTGCATGACGAAGTCTTCGTCTACAACACGATGCTGAAGATCTACCGACTCCGGCTGCGGACGTTCTTCAAGTTCGTTCGCAACCCGCACGCCCACCGCAAGATCTCCCTGACACGGCCTCACGCCCTCTCCTTGACTGCACATGCCCTCCACCTGCTGAGCGACATCCAGCAGTTTGGCGGCGAGGGAGACCAGCAGTAAGACGCTCAGGTCTGGCACTCCGCTCCCACATCTGCATTCCGCCGAAGCGGTCAGCTGCGTCATTGACGGAGACATCGGCTACCTGGGAACCAAGGGGCACGTAACGGACCAGCGCTGCGTGAGCGCTGCGTGAGCGGACCGGGCGGCACAGGATGGATTTGGTGGCATGTGGAGCGGGGGCTGTGGCTCTCTGACCTGGCGAAATGAGATTCGGCGACATCGTCCGGCATGGGCTGAGATGATCTTGCAGGCCCTCGTAATGCGTAGGTCTCGGGTTCGAATCCCGAAGGCGGCTCCATGATGAACCCCAGGTCGAGCCTTCGGCCTGGGGTTTCTTGTTTGGGGCGATCCTTTTGCTTGCTCGTGGGGGATGGATGCGGAGATCCCCAACGCATGCGTGAAGTGCGGTCACTGGGCCTCCTGAGTTCGCTCGCGAGCCAGCAGGAGTACGCCCGGCACAAGGGCGAAACGGCCGGGCAGACGGGCGCGCCGCGCGAAGAGGACCGGGCCCGTGTTGCCGCGTATCTGCGCAGAGGGCACGTCGTGCCGGCGATCATGGAGTACACGACCGACATCCTTCAGGACCGGTTCGGCACCTCAGGCGGCAGCGGCATCCTGACCGATGGGACGTACTACTGGCGCGGAGATGCTGCGGACTACGTCGAGACGCACGGCGTGAGCCCCGGCGACGCGTTCGTCCGGCATGTGGACGGCTGGAACGGCGGGCCGCCGTCCTTGACCCAGGACGACATCATGGATATCGATGACTACTTCATGCACCTGCGTCGCGAGCGGCCGGCGTGACCGTATCCGGCCAGCACCAGGGCTATGACCGCAAGGCTCTTGGCCCGGAACTGTGAGGTTCTCGCCCCGCTCTACGGCGCGGACCCGTTGGATCTGAGTTGCGTCAGGCTCCGGTCCGTTCACCTCGACTGGCGCGGGCCCACCGTGACGCTGCGGCTGGATCTGCCCGCTCCGTCCTTGCCGCTGCCGGAGGAGTGGGTGGCCGCGGGCGTCGACACGGTACAGGGGCAGCTCCAGTTCCTTGCTGTGGATGATCTGGAGCTGGAGGGCTGGGAGGCCGGGCTGCTCGTGTCTTTCGAGCTGGCGGTGCTCAGTGGGAGTGGCCACAGGATCCGTGTCTCGGTGTCGCGCTGCGGGGAGTCCGAGTTCCTTCGCTTCACCGGCAGTGGCGATGTCCTCGTCGGTCACATCAGCGGGTTTCGGGTGGGCCCGGAAGGTGCGGACAGCGGGCCTCACTGCTTCCGCAGCAGGCTCGACGCCAAGCTGCACACCACTGTTCCCGGCCCGAGTGAAAAGACCTTCCATGAACGACTCTGAGGATGCTGCCGAGAGCGGCCCGGCGCTTCCGGCGCTGTGCGCGAGTGATGTCCTGAGCAGCAGCGATCTCTTCTACGTTCACTTCGACGAACGAGGCTGCTCCGTCACCCTCGGGTTCTCCCGTGTGCACGGCAGCGAGGGCGTCGAGTTCTTTCTGCGCTTCCATGACGCACGCGATGTGCGCGTGCGGGGTTGGGGTGCCCCGGGGCGGAAGGACGTCCTCGTCGAGAGAGGGGGCGACGGGGCAGTACGGGTGTCGGCTTCTTCCGTTGGGTCGTTGGTGCGGTTCCGCGCCACCGGCGTCACCGTGTCGAGGACGCGTGACTTCCGTGCGGCGGGGAGTGGATGAGCGGCATCGTCCCCATCGGCGCCTCCGTCATGGTTCGTCGGTCTCGGCGGAGGTGAGGACGATGCCCTTCGCCAGGGAGTCCGTGCCGTCTCCCGACAGGCGGACCGTCGCGCTGTGGGGTGGGTCGAGGAACTCCATGGCCTTCGCGTAGCAGTTGATGTGGTCGAGGGTCAGGAGGACGGGAGCCGTGGCTGCGGCGGTGGGTGAGTGGACTGTGAAGTGCTGGCCGGTGCGGGCTACGCCGCCTACGCAGCGGACTACGCAGGTGGCGGCCTCGGGGCTTCGCTCCTCCACCGCGTAGATCTGGAGTTCGGACGCGGGAGGGTTCACGGTGTCTCCTGTGCGGGCCGGCGGGTGGTGCGTTCGTCGGCGTCGGCGAGCCAGAGCCAGATCGGCGGCAGGACCAGCTCGATCACGGTCAGTGCTACCTGGAACGGGTGCGGCCAGCCGTGTGCGGCCAGGGACAGCAGGCGGCCCGCCGCACCCAGCAGGAACACCGCCGCGAGCCATCGGACCGCGTGGGCCGGGATGGGGTGTTGGCGGGCAGCCCACAGCCAGGCCAGTCCGTAGCCGGTGAAGATCGCGCCGAAGAAGCGGCCCAGGCTGTCGATCGTGGCGCCCGCGTCGGACTCACCCGGGATCGCGGCGTTGCCGGCGATCACGTGGAACAGGCCGATCGCCACGCACGCGACCCCTGTCACCCAGGCGAACATCCGCAGTGCTCTGCTCATGGCTCCCCCTGCGTTAGTTGACATGCGTCTACTTAGGGTCAGCCTAGGGGGCCTTGGTAGACGTGTGTCAAGTAAGCTGCGGGCGTGCCGCCCCGTCGCCGTCTGAATCCCGCCGACCGCCGCGCCCAGCTGCTGGCCGTCGGCGCGCGCCTCTTCGCCGCATCGCCCTATGACGACGTGCTCATGGAGGACGTGGCGCGCGAGGCGGGGGTGTCACGCGCCCTGCTCTACCAGCACTTCCCCAGCAAGCACGCGCTCTTCGCGGCGGTCTACCAGCAGGCGGCCGAGCAGCTGCTCGTGGCGACCAGGTTCGAGCCGGGGGCCTCGCTCGTCGAGCAGCTCACCCAGGGGCTGGACGCCCACCTCGACTACTTCGTCGCGAACCGCCACGCCGTGCTGGCCGCGAACCGTGTGCTGGCGGGCGATCCGGTCATCCAGACGATCATGACGGACGAACTCGACGCCCTGCGCTCACGCCTGCTCGGCGTGCTCCCGCTGGCCGACGAGCGCGTGCGTGACGCGGTGTCCGCCGCGCTGAAGGCGTGGCTCGTCTTCGTGCAGGTGCTCTGCGTCGACTGGCTCACCCGTGAGACCTGCACCCGCACCGAGTTGCGCGACACCTGCGTCGGGGCCGCGGTGGGGGCGTTGCGCCCGCTGCTCCCCGAGGACCCTGCCGCCGACTGGCCGTCGCCCGCCCCGATCCAGGACTAGCCCTCCAGCGGCTCGTAGTCGAACCAGTCGAAGTGCACCGTCCCGCCGGCCGCGTACAGGCCGATCACGCGGCCCGTGAAGCCGCCGGTCACCTCCGTGGAGAGGTAGCGCCCGTCGAGGGCGCCCAGCACCGTGAACGTGCCGTCCGGTTCCTCGAAGCCCAGGGACACCGTGTCCGGGCCGGTGCAGGGGGCGAGGGGTGGGCGGGTGCGTACGACGTCGACGCCGAGGACCACGGGGCCCGAGGGCGCCGGGCGGGTCGCGACCACTTGGCGGAGGGGGCCGATCCGGGCGAGCAGGCGGATCTCGTCGGCGTCCGCCTCGACCGCGTAGTGGTGGGCCTCGTCGAGGCGGACCGCGAGGCCGCCGCGGCCGTCCGCCGCGTCGGCCAGGGTACGGGCGCGGCACGACAGGTGCTGCTGGCGGCGGCCGGTGAACACCGCGTCCGGGTCGTCCAGCGAGCCGCCCCGGCCGTGCAGGGTCAGCCACCCGGGGCGCTCCGTGGTGCCGGACCGGCCGGCGGTCGAGCGACGGGGCGAGATCCAGTACGGGCGCGGCTCGGCCAGGTCGAAGTCGTCCCGGACCGGGGCGCCGGGGGCGGGCGTCAACGGCCAGGGCGGGGCCGCGAGTTCCGTGGCCACCTCGCCGACGACGGGCCAGCCGTCCACCCAGGTCACCGGGGCCAGGAAGGTCTCGCGGCCCAGCACGTGCCAGCCGGGGGTGCCGCCGCCCGGGCGCACGCCGAGCAGCACCAGCCACCAGGAGCCGTCGGGCCCCTGGACCAGGTCGGCGTGGCCGGTGTTCTGTACCGGGTGCTCGCGGCCCCGGTGGGTGAGCACCGGGTTGTCCGGGCAGGGCTCGAACGGGCCGGCGGGGGAGGGGCCGCGCGCGACCGAGACGGCGTGGCCGCGCTCGGTGCCGCCCTCCGCGATGACCAGGTACCAGTGGTCGCCGATCCGGTACAGGTGCGGGGCCTCCGGCGCCTTCGCCCCGGGGGCGCCGGACCAGATGCGCCGGGGTTCACCGAAGGTCTCGCCGGTGTGCGGGTCGATACGGACCTGGGAGACGCCGGCCACGGTGCACCAGCAGGTGCCGTCCTCGTCCCAGGCCAGGTCCGGGTCGATGCCGGGGACGCCGGGGAGCGGGACCGGGTCCGACCAGGGACCGGTCGGGTCGGTGGTGGTGAACAGCAGGTTGCCCACCTCGACGTTGGTGACGATGAGCCAGAACCGGCCGTCGTGGTGGCGGAGCGTCGGCGCGTAGATGCCGCCGGATGCCCGGGTGCCCACGGGCAGGTGCAACTGCCCGGGCCGGTCCAGGACGTTGCCGATCTGCGTCCAGTGGACGAGGTCGCGGCTGTGGAACAGCGGGATGCCCGGGAAGTACTCGAAGCTGGAGCACGCCAGGTAGTAGTCCTCGCCGACGCGGCAGACGCTCGGGTCGGGGTGGAATCCGGGGATCACCGGGTTGTCGACGGTCGTGCCCGTCTGGTCTCGGACTGGCATGGCATCCGTTCCTGGTACGTCGCGCGCGTGCTGCCGGAGCCGTTGACGGAGCGCCTTCGTCGAAGCGCTTCGACAACGTGGTGACCCGCGTGACCCTAATGACCCGCCGGGCGCACGACAAGGGGTGGCGTCGCCCTACGCGGAGCCGCCGTTGCTCTTGAGCAGCTGGCCGTTGACCCACTGACCCTGCGGTGAGCAGAGGAAGTCGACCAGATGCGCGGTGTCCTGAGGGGTGCCCAGGCGGCCCAGCGGGGTGTCCCGGCGGATCAGTTCCGCCAGCTCCTCGCTCATCCAGCCGGTGTCCACCGGGCCGGGGTTGATCACGTTGGCGGTCACCCCGAGGTGGGCCAGTTCGCGCGCGGCGGCCAGGGTGATGCGGTCCAGGGCGCCCTTGCTGGCCCCGTACGGCAGGTTGCCGACGGTGTGGTCGCTGGTGAGCGCGATGATCCGGCCGGTCCCCGCGGGGGCGCGGAAGCGGAGTGCGTACTCCCGGATCAGGAGCCAGGTGGCGCGGGTGTTCACCGCGAAGTGGCGGTCGAAACTCGCGAGGGTGGTGTCCAGGAGACCGGAGTCCACCGACTCGGCGTGGCTCAGCACGAGCGCGGTGACCGGGCCGATCCGGCGCTCGGCCTCGTCGAAGATCCGGGTGGGGGCGTCCGGATCGATCAGGTCCGCCTCGATCGCGGCGGTGCGGGCGCCGTGCGCGGCGAGCGACGCCTCGATGGCCGCGGTGGAGCCGCGCTCCTCGCCCCAGGTCATGCGGCGGTCATAGGGCGTCCAGTAGGTGAAGGCGATGTCCCAGCCGGAGGAGGCCAGCCGGCGCGCGATGCCGGCGCCGATGCCGACCGTGCGGCCGACGCCGGTGATCAGCGCGAGGGGCCGGGGCGGGGCGGCCGCGGGCGGGGCCGCCACGGGCTGCTCCGCGGTGGGCTGCTCCCCGGTGGGCTGCTCCGGCACGGGCCGCTCCGCCACCGGCCGCTCCGCGGTGGGCAGTACAGCGCTCGGCTCGTCGGTGGCGGGCGGCGCGGCGGCGGGCGATGCGGCGGGCCGTGCGGCGGGGGGTATCTCTGCGGTGGTCACGGGGCCCGATCCTGCTGGACGAACTCGCCCCCGGGCAATGGGATTCGGGGTCGTACCCCTGGCCGGTCGAGGAGCCCGTACGGGCAGTGCGTACGGGCAGGTCCGCAGGCCATGCCCGGCCGGGCAGCCCGAAGAGGGATCTGCCGGGCCGGCGGGAAGCCCGGCACGCTGAAGCCATCGAACTTCCCCTCCCCTTCTGCTCCGAGGAGTCCTCCCATGGCACTGACCGCCGACCGGCCCACCACGACGAAGGACACGACGGCCGCGCGGGCCACCGGTCGGCCGGACCTCGCCGTCCGCTCCCGGCTTGCCGCGCTCAACGCCTTCCTGATGAGCGGGCTCACCCTGTGGCTGGGTCTCGTCACGCTCAACAACGTCAACGACTTCGGCACCAACAAGGCGCTCATAGGCTCCATGCTGACCATGCGGGACCTGGTGAAGGACCCCGTCCGGGGCAACGGTCTTGAGTGGCGCGCGATGCCCGAGTCGATGGCCACACCGGCGCTGATCGGCGTCATCATCTACGAGGTGCTGATCGTGGCCCTGCTGGCCCGTGCGGCGTACGGCCTGTGGCGCCGGGCGCGCGGCGAGGAGACCGGGATCGTCGTGACGCAGCGCGCCAACATCGCGCTGGGCGCCTTCGCCGGGCTGTTCCTGCTCTTCCTCTCCGGCGGCATGTTCTTCGGCTACTGGATCTACATCGGCGCGGCCCAGCAGGTCCACTTCACCGGTCTCATCATCGGCCTGCTCGCCGCCCTGCTGGTCAACCTCCCCTCGGTGACCGGCGCCCAGCAGGAACGCTGATCCCGCACCCCGCCAACTCCCCCCCCACACAGCCCCCGCACACCCCCACGCGCACTGCCCCGTCGGCGGTCCTTCCGATACGGCCCCTTCCCCAAAAGGGGTATCGGAACGCCCGCCGATGGGGCATGTGTGTGTCCGGGGCCCGTCATTAATGTCCCTGGCCATGGGGGCATACACAGCGCAGATCAATTCCGGTACACCGACTTCCACCCTGCGGATCGCAGGTGCGGCACGCGCCGCCGTTCTCTTCGTCGAAGAGGCGCGGGTCTGCGTGCAGATCGTCTTTCTGATGCGTTTCCTGGCAGCCGCCGCCGTCACTGCCGGAGGCCGGCTCGCCGGGATGGGGCCGGAGCTGATCGCACCCGGTGTCAGCTGGGTGCTGGCCACCCTCTTCACGTACGGCATCAACGGGGTGTCGGACGTCAAGGAGGACCGGCTGAACCGGACCGGGCGGCCGATCGCCCGGGGCGACCTCTCACCGAAGGCCGCCGCCCGGCTGACCTGGCTCTCCGCCGCCGGGTCCGTCGTCATCGCGCTGGCCTGCAACAACGTACTGCTGATCACGTTCGTCCTGGCGTTCCTCTTCCTCGGATACGCCTACTCCGCGGCGCCCTTCCAGCTCAAGCGCAGCGCGGCCGGTACCTCCGGGTCCGTGCTGCTGATGGGGCTGCTGACGTACGCGGCGGGCTGGACGGCGGCGGGGGAGGGGCGGCCGCCGGGGGCGATGCTGGTGCTGGCCGCCGCGATGTCGCTGTGGATGTGCGTGGTGGGGGCCGTGACCAAGGACTTCTCCCATGTGCGGGGCGACGCGGCGGCCGGCCGGCGTACGTCGGTGACCGCCTGGGGCGACACCACCGCCCGGCTGGTGGGCGGGGCGGGCGCCCTCCTGGTCGGCGGGGGCTTCCTGGCCGCCGCGCTGACCGGCTGGGCGGCCCTGCTGGGCCCGGCTGCCGCGGTGCTGGCGGGCGGGGGACTGGTGGTGGCGGTGCTCTGCCGGACCACGCGGGGCGACGAGGCCCGGGGCCGAACCCCGTACCGCGCCTTCATGGTGACCCAGCACCTGGTCCATGTGACGCTCTTCGCCGGGCTGTTCGTCGCGGCCTGACCATCCGGCACTCCGGTCCGACCACCCCGCACACAAGAGTGTGTGCGGGGCCGAGCCGTTTCAGAAGCGGCGGCGGGGCGGGTCGGGCTGGGGGAGCAGGCCGCGTTCGACGGCCTTGTTGACGGCGTCGATCCGGGAGACGGCGTCGAGCTTGGTGAAGATGTTCCGCATGTGCCGCTTGATGGTCCCCTCGGCGATGCCGAGTTTCACCGCGATCTGACGGTTGCTCATGGCCTGGGCCACCAGGGTCAGTACTTCGGCCTCGCGGTCGGAGAGGCCGCCCGCGCTGTCGGGAACGGGCTGCGGTGCGCGCAGGCTGTCGGGGGACACGGAGACGGTCACGGTGCGCAGCTCGCCGCCCTCGCGGGAGCGTACGGCGGAGATCAGGGTCTCGCGGCCGGTGCTCTTGTGCAGATAGCCGCTGATGCCGAGGTGCAGCAGCTCCTGGACCAGCTGCTGGCCGTCGTACATGCTCAGCACGATGATCCGCAGGCCGGGGTCGCCCTGGAGCAGCCGGCGCACCGTCGCGGGCGGATCGTTGCGCGGCATCTCGATGTCGAGCAGGACGACGTCGGGGCGGTGCGCGGCGGCCAGCCGGATGGCGTCCTCGCCGTTGCCCGCCTGGGCCACGATCTCGAAGCCGGGCTCGGAGCGCAGCAGGTCGCACAGGGCCTCGCGCAGCAGGGTGTGGTCGTCGGCGACGAGGATGCGGACGGATTCGGGGGTGTCGGGGGCGCTCATCGGAGAGCCTGGTCCTCCTTGATCGGTATCCACATGGTGACGTGCGTCCCCCGCCCGGCCGAGGAGCCGATGTGGAGCGTGCCGCCCAGCAGGTCGGTGCGTTCCTGGAGGCCGGTGAGGCCGTTGGTGCGGCCGCCGGCGAGTACCTGTTCGGCGTCGAAGCCGAGGCCGTCGTCGATGATCTCGCACTGGATCTCGTGCGGGGCGATGTCGATGTGGACGACGATGTTCCCCGCGTCCGCGTGCCGGAAGGCGTTGCGCAGGCACTCGCGGACCATGACGAACACCTCCTCGGCGACCGGGGCCGGAATCCACTCGTCCAGACCCCGCACCCACAGCTGTACGGGGACGCCCTCGTCCCCCATGGAAGCGACGAAGTCGGCGAGCGCCGCCTCCAGGCAGCCGGTGATGGCCGGGCGGCGCAGCTCGGTGACCAGCTCCCTGGTGTGGGCCAGGGTCTCCAGGATGGCGTCCTGAGCCGCCCGCACCTCCTTGGGCACGTCGGCGTTCTGCCGGGCCACCTGGAGCTCGTACAGCTCCAGCTGGCGCATGGCGAGGCTGAGGGAGTTGCCGATCTGGTCGTGGATCTCGCGGGCGAGCTTGCGGTGGCCCTTGTCGTGCACCTCGCGGACCCGGGCGAGCATGAACGAGTCGTACGCGATCGAGCCGACCTCAAGGCGGCGGCCGATGCCCTGCTGGAGGGCCCGGATGGCCGCCGCGTACGCCTTGTCGGCGCCCTCGATGCCGGCGGTGCACTCCAGGAGGCGCTCCAGGACGGTGTCGAAGAGGATGACACCGGCCCGCACCGAGTGCGTGAGGTGGACGCCCTGCTGGACCCGGGCGCTGCCGAGGTCGACGACCTCGGCGATGTGGCTGTCGGAGACCTCCGTCAGGCCGGCCTCCAGGCTGTCGGCGCAGTCACGGAAGACCCGGCGGCCCTGTAACTCGCACTGCGCCCAGACTTCTTGTTCGGCGGCGAGCGGGCTGCTGATCCCGCGGAGCCGGGCGTGGTAGAGGGCGATCACCTCGTCCTCGTACGCCCTGAAGCGGTTCGCGGGCGGGCCGCCCTGGCGGCTGCCGAGGCGGCTCTGCGCCGGTTCTCTCATCACGCTTTCCTCCCCCGGGGCTCAACTGCTTCTCAAGCGCTGAACCGGTGCAGGATAAGCCGATTTGCGGACTGCGTGGCGGTGATGGCTGGAATCAGCCAGGTGTCCCACGTCTCAGTGGCGGCGGCGCAGGACGGCGGCGCGCACCTTCAGCAGGTTGGGCACCAGCGTGTAGACGACGGCCGGCACGACGATCCCGGTGATCACCAGGGTGCGCAGGAGCATCGGGAACCCCTTCACGTAAGGGCCGACCAGCAGCTGCACGACGGTCAGGGCCGAGAAGACCGCGATCCAGGTGAGCAGTGCACGCATGTGGACGGAGGGCAGTCCGGCCGGCTGGGCGGGGGCGGCGGACCGGGGCTGATTCCGGTCGGCGGCGGCGGTGGCGGAAGTGGCGGCGGGGCGGGCGACGGTGGTCATGAGAAGTCCCATCCAGGTTGGTGTGCGGTGCGTACGGAATGCGGTACGGGCGGTGCTGTCGCAGGTCCTGTCCTGGGGCCTGGGCGGTGGTGCTGCCCTCGGCGACGTGTTCCACTCTGCCAACCAACTAGTTGGATGTCAACCATCCAGTTGGTTGGCATCTGCGGGAAGCCGTTCTACGCTGGTGTCATGACCTCGGACACGACCCACACCAAGGAACGGCTCCTCGCTGCGGCGAAGGAGGAATTCGCGGCTCACGGCATTGCCGGGGCGCGCGTCGACCGCATCGCGGAGCTGGCTGGCGTGAACAAGGAACGGATCTACGGCTACTTCGGCAACAAGCAGAAGCTGTTCGACGCCGTCGTGGGGCGTGCGCTGGACGAGCTCGCCGCAGCCGTCCCGCTCAAGGGCGGCGACGACCCCGCCGAGTACGTGGGCCGGGTGTACGACTTCCACCGCGACAACCCGGTCCTCGTCCGCCTCTTCTTCTGGGAGGGCCTGCACTACCGCGACGGCGTCCTGCCCAACGAGGAGGGCCGCCGCAGCCACTACGAGGAGAAGATCGCCGCCCTCGCCGAGAGCTTCGGGACCGAGGCGTCGCCGCAGGTCGCGGCCTGTCTGCTGAGCCTGATCGGGCTCGCCGCCTGGCCGAACGCGGTGCCGCAGCTGGCCCGGCTGATCATCGGCCCCGACGCGGAGGCGGCCGGCGGCCTCGACCTGCGCGCCCACGTCGTGGCCTTCGCCCGGCAGGCCCTCTCCGACGTCCCGCTCGCCGCTCCGGCGGCCTGAAGCGTTCCCCGCCCCGTCCTCCCGGCAGCCGGATACCCCCGAGGTATCCGGCTACTACTTTCGGTCCGCGGCCACCCGGACTAGGAGGCAGTGACGGCCTCCACGGCCCTTCGCGCGTCTAGCGTTCCTTGCATACGGGTGGCCCCAGCGGTCACCGACAAGGACCCCTGGGGGTAAGGGCAATGTCGCAGAACCGCGCGGCTCTAGCAGTCGCCTCTCCGCCGGTACGTTCCACCACCACCGCCACCGCCTCGCCGCTGATCCCGCAGCAGGCGACCCACGTCATCCTCTCCGTCCGAGACGACCTCCAGCGCTACGGCCTGGAGCGCATGCTCGGTGCCGTGGACGCGGCCGGCACCTGCCGGTCCTTCGCGGAGCTCTCGGCCGCCGTGGACGCCGTCCACGACCCGCGGACCGACCTCCTGCTCATCGTCCCGGAGCCGGCGGACCTGGACGGCGACTCCGTACTGCACCGCGTCGCCGCGTACGGCGTGCGGGTGCTGCTGCTCCTGCCGGACACCCGGTCCGTCGACCTCGACCGGGTCGCCTCCGTGGCGGGCGCCTCTCTCCTCTTCTCCGACGGCCTCGACGCGGCGGCCCTCGGCGACATGCTCGGTGCGATGCGGGCCGGCGAGGTCCGGATACCGGCCGCCCTGACCCGGCCCCTCCTGGAGCTGGCCGGGCGCGGCCCCCGCGAGGTCCCGGCCGCGCCCCGGCTCACCCCGCGCGAGCGCGAGGCGCTGACGCTCGTCGTGGACGGCCTCAGCAACAAGCAGATCGGGCGCCGGCTGCGGATCTCCGAGCACGGGGCGAAGCGGCTCGTCGCCAACATCCTCGCCAAGCTCAACTGCCCCAACCGCACGCTCGCCGCGGCCCGCGCCCTGCGCGAGGGCCTGTGCGGCCACCCCGCAGCCGCCCCGCGCGGCCCCCTCGCCCCGCCGGCCGCCACCCACGCGCCGGCAACCCCCTACGAAACCGGCTGGTGAACGACGTGATGAGCCCTGTGACCGGTGCTACCCGCGCCGCCTTCTTCGACGTCGACGAGACGCTGATCAACACCAAGAGCATGTTCGACTTCCTGCGGTTCTGGATGGCCCGCCACGGCGACGACGGCTCAGGACACGCGGCCGTGATGGCCGGCGTCCGCGAGGCCGCCGCCTCCGGCGTCCACCGCTCGGAGATCAACCGCCGCTACTACCGCCGGTTCGCCGGGGTCGCGATGGAGGAGCTGCACACCGCCGGGCGCGAGTGGTACGAGGAGTACCGGCGCGGGCCCGCCGCCGTCACCGTCGCCACCTGGGCAGCGGCGAGCCGGCACCGGGAGGCGGGGGACCTGGTGGTGCTGGTCTCCGGCTCGTTCCGGGGCTGCCTGGACCCGCTGGCCGAGGACCTGGGGGCCGACCTCATCCTCTGCTCGGAGCCGGTGGTGGGGCCCGACGGGCTGCTCACCGGTGAGGTGGTGCGCCCGATGATCGGCTCCGTGAAGGCCGACGCGGTCCGCGAGACCGTCGCCGGACTCGGCCTGAACGCCCAGGAGTCCAGCTGTTACGGGGACCACGCGAGCGACCTCGACATGCTTCTCGCGGTCGGCCGCCCCGTGGTCGTCGGCGGCACGGACCGGGTCCTGATGGAGCACGCCCAGCGCCTGGACTGGCCGGTCCTCTCGGCGGCCCCGGGCCAGCTGCGTACGGCGGGAGCCTGGGCGGCGGCCGAGCTGACGGGCCTCGCGGACCGGGGAGCCGCGACCGGCGCCCGGCTCACCGCGCCCGTCGCAGCGCGATCGCGGTGAGCACCAGCCCCTCGCGCACCGCCCAGTGGCCGGTGAACCAGCCCAGGCGGGCGCCGTCCACCACGGGCCCGGGCACCATCAGCCGGGCCCGGAAGGTGCCGGCCTCCGGGTCGAACGCCAGCCGGGCGTCCCGGAAGCCGAGCCAGCGGCCGGTGAGCGGGTACCACGTCTTGTAGACGGTCTCCTTGGCGCTGAACATCACCGTGGGCCAGTGCACTTCGGGTCTGGCCCGGGCCAGCTCGGCCAGGTGCTCGCGCTCGGACGGCACCGAGATGTGCCGCACCATCGACTCCTCCAGCGGCGCGTGGCGCTCGGCGTCGATCCCGACGCTGTGGAACCGGTCGCTGCGGGACAGCGCCGCCGCCCGGTAGCCGTCGCAGTGCGTCATGCTGCCGGTCACCCCGGCGGGCCAGCGCGGTTCGCCCTTGGCACCCGGCAGGACCGGGGCGGGGGGCACCCCGAGTGCCGACATGGCCGTGCGGGCGCAGTGCCGGGTGGTCGTGAACTCCCGGCGCCGGTGTTCCACGCACTTCGCGAGCAACGGCTCCTCCTCCGGCAGGACTCGGGCTTCGGGGAGGTCGGCGGTGGTGTCGGCGCAGGCGACGGCGGACGGCAGGATCTGCTGGATCACTTCTGCTCCTGGGGGCAACGCGCCGGAAAGCCGGCGCACCGGGGCCGGCCGTATTCGGCGGCCCGCTGCCATCCCAGGACAGGTCACGGCAGTCGTGCGTTACGCCTCCGAGCATGCGCCCGTCGATGCCTCTTCCGCTACATGCCCTTTCGGCTACCCCGTACCCCTGCCCGAACGGGTACCCCGGAAAGCCATTCCGTACGGCCACTCCGTACGGGGGCTCATAAAAGCCATATTGAGCGACGAATTACCCCGGGCTAGCTTCGAATCATCGAAATCCGAAAGAAATCACCCCCCAGGAGAAAACGATGCCCCATCCGTTTCTGACCCGACTGGAATCCTTCCGGGATTCCGAGGCCGTCGCCTTCGAGGGCCGCAGCTACCGCTACGAGGACCTGCTGAGGCTCGTCGGCGAGTGGCGGCTCTTCCTCGACCGGTACGAGGTCCGCGCCGGCGAGGTCGTCACGCTGGAGGGCGCGTACTCCCCGCAGGCATGCGCCGGTCTGCTGGCGCTGATCGAGCGCGGGGTCGTCGTCGTCCCGCTCGGCACCCTGCCGGCCGCGAAGCGCGCGGAGTTCCTGGACGTGGCCGAGGTCGAGGTCGTCGTCAAGGTCGACGAGGGCGGCGTACACCGCTGCGAGCGCACCGGCCGCACCGCGGACCACGCGCTCTACCGGGAGCTGCGGGACGCGGGCCGGCCCGGCCTGGTGCTGTTCAGCTCGGGCACGACCGGCCGCAGCAAGGCGTCGGTGCTCGACTTCGACAAGGTGCTCGCGCGGTACGGCGAGCCCACCCGCCCCTCGCGCATCCTGTCCTTCCTGAGCCTGGACCACATCGGCGGCGTCAACACCCTGCTGTACACGCTCAGCCAGGGCGGCACCGTGGTCACGGTCGCCGAGCGAACCCCGGAGGCCGTCTTCGAGGCGATAGCCGAGCACCGGGTGCAGATCCTGCCGACCACCCCGACCTTCCTGAACATGGTGCTGATCTCCGGCGCCCACGAGCGCTACGCCACCGACTCGCTGAAGCTCGTCACGTACGGCACCGAACCCATGCCGCTCCAGACGCTGCGCCGGCTCGGCGAGGCGCTGCCGGGCGTACGGCTGAAACAGACGTACGGGCTGTCCGAGCTGGGCATCCTGCCGACGCGGTCGCGCGGCGACGACACCCTGTGGGTGAAGCTCGGCTCGGCCGGCTTCGAGCACCGGATCATCGACAACATCCTGTGGATCCGCTCCGAGATGGCCATGCTCGGCTACCTCAACGCGCCCGCGCCCTTCGACGAGGAGGGGTTCTTCAACACGCAGGACGTCGTCGAGGTCGACGGCGACTGGGTGCGCATCCTGGGCCGCAACTCCGAGATCATCAACGTCGGCGGCGAGAAGGTCTACCCCAGCGAGGTCGAGAGCGTCCTGCTGGAGGTCGAGAACATCGCGGAGGCCACCGTCAGCGGCCGCCCGAGCCCGGTCACCGGCATGGTCGTCAAGGCGACCGTGCAGCTCGTCGAGGACGAGGACCGGCGCGCGGTGACGCGCAGGGTGCGGGAGTACTGCGGCCGGCGCCTGGAGGCGTACAAGGTCCCGGTGCTCGTGGAGATCTCCGCCGCCCCGCAGCACTCGGAGCGGTACAAGAAGATCCGGAGCGCCGCATGAGCGCCGACGGGGCGACCGCCCCCGAGGACCGGGTCGCCCTCGTCAGCGGCGGCAGCCGCGGGCTCGGCCGGCTGCTCGTCGAGCGACTGCTCGCGGATGGCTGGCGGGTCGCCACCTTCAGCCGGTCCGCCAACGACTTCGTCAAGGACCTCCAGGCCGAGCGGGGCGACCGCTTCCTGTGGGAGGCCGCCGACCTCGGGGACCCCGATGCGCTGCGCGGGGTCGTGCGGACGACGGTGCGCAGCTTCGGCCGGGTCGACCTGCTCGTCAACAACGCGGCCGTGCTGCACCAGGAACTCTTCCTGACCACCTCCCGCAAGCAGACCGAGACGCTGATCGCGAGCAACCTGCTCGCCCCGATCACCCTCGCCCAGGCCTGCGCCCGCGCGATGACGCGCCAGGGCGGCGGCCAGATCCTCAACATCTCGTCCATCAACGCCATCCGCGGCTACCGGGGCGTGGCGGTCTACGCCGCCACCAAGGCCGGACTCGACGGATTCAGCCGCAGTCTGGCCCGGGAACTCGGGGCCTTCAATATCCGGGTGAATTCGCTGGTCCCCGGATTCTTCGACAGTGACATGACCGAGGAAGTCACCGAGAGGAACCGGGAACGAATTCAGCGACGCACCCCGCTCGGCCGGCTCGGCACCATGAACGAAATCGCCGACGCCGTTCTCTATCTCATCTCGCCCGCCTCTTCATTCATCACCGGACAGTCGATCGTCGTAGACGGAGGAATCACATGCTGATCGCAGCCGACATCACCGCCCTGGTCCACCAGGAGATCAACGCCCTGCTCGCCGAGGCCGAGCGCCCGACGCACCCCACGCTCACCGGCTCGGAGTTCCTGCACGAGCTGGGGCTCAACTCCCTGCTGCTGGCCCGCCTCGTCATCCAGCTGGAGATGGAGCTCGGCGTCGACCCCTTCGAGGAGGAGTACGTCATCTCCGACGTCCGCACGGTCGGCGCCCTGTCCGACGCGTACGTCCGCACCGTCGAGCAGTTGGCGGCCACCGCCGTCTGAGCACGGCACCCGCCCGCACCAGCCCCACACTCTGGAGGGATCGACATGTCGCACGAAGCACTCATCGCCGTCGGGGACCGTTTCGAGGACTTCCTCGCCAACCGCGGGACCGTCCCGGTCTCCGAGCTGATCGCCCGGCTGCGCACCGGGGAGCTGACCGAGAGCCTGTCGGTGAGCATCGGCCAGGGCCTCAGCGCCGGTCAGCTCGCCGAGATACGCGCCCTGGCCGAGGAGCACGGGCCGGCCGTCTCGCTGGGCAAGGGCGGGGTCCCGGAACCCGCCGAGCAGCGGCTCACCCACAAGCACGACGCGAAGAACGTCCTGATCGGCCCGGTCGGCCAGACCGGCGAGAAGCGCTTCGTCGCCGACCTCGTCATCGACGAGCGCGTCGAGGTCCTGGAGGACCACCTCACCGGGCAGCACATCCCGGCCATCACCCTGCTTGAGGCGGCCCGTCAGATGTGGACGGTCGTCACCGAGCAGTTCTTCGTCACCGGCCCGGAGAAGACCCGCTTCGTGATCAGCTCGGTCAACTCCGAGTTCCACAGCTTCGTCTTCCCGCTGCCCGCGACCGCCCAGTACGAGTTGCTCGAACACACCCGCAGCCCGGTCGGATCGGTCTTCCGGTGCCGGATCGGCTTCCATCACGGCGAGAAGCTCGCCAGCGTCGTCGAGGCCGAGTACCGGGTCATCCCGGAGAAGTTCTCCGTCAAGCAGGAGAAGCTCGCCGCCCGCCAGGCCGTCGTCAGCGAACTGACCCGCCTCCGCGAGCAGTCGGCCCCGGCGTTCAGCGCCGACCGCGCCGCCTGACCGGGCCGCGCCTCTTGTCACGACGAGTCAGGACGAACGGAAGGAGTAAGGACATGCTGTGGGCGATCCACTGCCTGGACGCGCCGGGAAGCGCCGCACTGCGCGCGGCCCAGCGCCCGGCCCACTCGGCCCGGCTGCGGGAGGCGAGCGTACGGCCCGTGCTGTACGGCCCCCTGGTGGCCGCCGACGGGACCACCGCCGTCGGCAGCCTGATCGTGGTGGAGGCCGGGACCCGGGACGAGGTGGAGGAGTTCGCCACGGGTGACCCGTTCGCCGTCTCCGGGGTGTGGGAACGCATCGACATCCAGGCGTTCGCGCCCTCGGAGCGGTCCCCGGTCCGGATCGGGGCAGGCACGCCGTGAAGGTCCGCCGGCTCCCGCCCGGGGTGGACGGCCGGGAGTTCACCCGGGCCCTGGCCGCCTTCCGGGTGGCCCTGGGCCCGCGGTGGGTCCTGACCGAGGGCGCGGTCGGCCTGCCGGGCTACACCGACCCGCAACCAGTCCTGGGCGACGCGCACTTCGGCGCATCCGCCGCCCTGATGCCCGGCTCGGTCGAGGACGTCCGGGCGGCGGTGCGGATCGCCGGCGCCTTCGGGGTCCCGCTCTCACCCGTGCTGCCGGGGCGCGACCCGGGCTTCGGCGGCCCGGCGCCCCGGCTCCCGGGGGCCGTCGCCGTCGACCTGGCCCGGCTGAACCGGGTCGTCGAGGTGGACCCGGCCGGCGGCTACGCGGTCGTCGAGCCCGGGGTCACCTTCCACGACCTGGCGGGGCACATCGCCGGACTCGGCCTGGACCAGCGGGTGGACCTGGACGGACCCCGCTGGGGCAGCGTCCTCGGCGAGGTCCTGGAGCGCTCCACCGGCGGCCCCGGATACGAGGGCGCCGACGCGTCCCCGTACGGCATGGAGGTCGTGCTCGCCGACGGGGACGTGGTGCGCACCGGGACGGCCGCCCTGACCGGTTCAGGGCCCTGGGCGCCCTACGGCTGCGGGCCGGCGCTCGGCGCGATGTTCGCCCGGTCCGCGTTCGGGATCGTCACCAAGCTCGGGGTGCGGCTGCGCCCCGAACCGGCCGCCCGACGGGCCTACGCGGTCGCCGTCCCGGCGGAGGACGGGCTCGGGCCCTTGGTCGACGCCCTGCGCCCGCTGCTGAGGGACCGCACCCTCACCGGGACGCCGACCGTCCGCAGCGTGCTCCTCGACGCGGCGGCGGCCGGCAGCCGCGCCACGTACCACCGTGGCACCGGGCCGGTCCCCGACAGCGCCGTCCGCGCGCTGATGGCGGACCTCGGCATCGGCCGCTGGAACCTGTACGGGGAGCTGGCGGGGGCGCCCGCGGTGATCGACGCCCAGTGGTCCGTGATCCGGGACGCGCTCGCCGCCGTCCCCGGCGCCCGGTTCTCCCGCGCCGAGGGGGGCGACGGCGAGGCGGGGTACGCACGGCCGCCCGCGGACGAGGCCGACGGCTGGCTGCCGTACGGGGGCCGGCTCGACCTCACCCCCGTGTCACCGGTGACCGGCGCGGACGCCCTCGCGCAGTACGCGCTGGCCCGCGACCACGCGCACGCGTACGGCAGGGACTACCTGGGCGCCTTCGCGGTCGGGGCGCGGGCACTGCACCACCGGGTCACCGCCGTCTTCGACACGCGGGACGCGGACGACCGGGCGCGGGCCCTGGAGCTGTGCGAGGCACTGGTCCGGGCCGCGGCGGAGGCCGGTTACGGCGTCCAGCGCGCCCACCCCGCGCTGATGGACCGGGTCGCCGCGACCTACGGCTTCAACGACCACGCCGTGCGCAGGCTCGGCGAACGCATCAAGGACGCACTCGACGCGGAGGGCATTCTCGCCCCCGGCAAGCACGGCATCTGGCCACGCCGCTACCGCGGCCTCGGCCTCTGACCAGTCCGAGCAGACAAGGGAGTCGAACCGTGGAAACCCAGACGTTGGCAGAGCTGGAGGAGGAGTTCGCGGCGCCCGACGCGGTGCTCTCGCTCCGCACCCGTACCGCCGAACTGAACGGCCTGCACGCCACCGTGGCCGCCGGGGACGCGGCCGCCACCGAACGCCAGCACGCCAAGGGCAAGCTCACCGCCCGCGAGCGCATCGGCCTGCTGCTCGACCCGGGCACCTTCGAGGAGGTCGAGCCGCTGCGCCGGCACCGCGCCACAGGCTTCGGCCTGGAGGACCGGCGCCCGCACACCGACGGCGTCGTCGGCGGCTGGGGCACCGTCGAGGGCCGCACGGTCTTCGTCTACGCCCACGACTTCCGGATCTTCGGCGGGGCCCTGGGCGAGGCGCACGCCGCGAAGATCCACAAGGTGATGGACCTGGCCCTGGCGGCCGGCGCGCCGCTCGTCTCGCTCAACGACGGGGCCGGCGCCCGCATCCAGGAGGGCGTCACCGCGCTCGCCGGCTACGGCGGCATCTTCCAGCGCAACACCCGCGCCTCCGGGGTGATCCCGCAGATCAGTGTGATGCTCGGCCCGTGCGCGGGCGGCGCCGCCTACTCACCGGCGCTCACCGACTTCGTCTTCATGGTCCGCGAGACCTCCCAGATGTTCATCACCGGCCCCGACGTCATCCAGGCCGTCACCGGCGAGAAGGTCACGCAGAACGGCCTCGGCGGCGCCGACGTCCACGCCGGCACCTCCGGCGTCGCGCACTTCGCGTACGACGACGAGGAGACCTGCCTGGAGGAGGTCCGCCACCTGATCACGCTGCTCCCGGCCAACAGCACCGAGGAACCGCCCGCCGTCGCCTGCGACGACCCGGCCGACCGCCCCGGGGACGACCTGCTCGACCTGGTCCCGGCAGACCCGCAACGCCCTTACGACATGCGCCAGGTGGTCCGCGAGGTGGTGGACGACGGCGACCTGATGGAGGTCCACGAGCACTGGGCCGGGAACGTCATCTGCGCCCTCGGCCGGATCGACGGGCGCACGGTCGGCGTCGTCGCGAACCAGCCCATGGTGCTGGCCGGGGTGCTCGACATCCACGCCTCGGAGAAGGCCGCGCGCTTCGTGCAGCTGTGCGACGCCTTCAACATCCCGCTCGTCACGTTGGTCGACGTGCCCGGCTTCCTACCCGGCGTCGACCAGGAGCACGGCGGCATCATCCGGCACGGGGCGAAGCTGCTGTACGCGTACTGCAACGCGACCGTGCCCCGTATCCAGGTCATCCTGCGCAAGGCCTACGGCGGCGCGTACATCGTCATGGACTCCCGGTCCATCGGCACCGACCTCTCCTACGCCTGGCCCGCCAACGAGATCGCGGTCATGGGCGCGGAGGGCGCGGCCAACGTCGTCTTCCGCCGGCAGATCGCCGCGTCCGACGACCCGGAGGCGACCCGGCAGCAGCTGGTCAAGGAGTACAAGGCGGAGCTGATGCACCCCTACTACGCGGCCGAGCGCGGGCTCGTCGACGACGTCATCGACCCGGCGCGCACCCGGGCCGTCCTCGCCGCCGGTCTCGCCATGCTCCGGACCAAGACGGTGGCGCTCCCGCACCGCAAGCACGGGAACCAGCCGGCATGACCATCCGCCTCCTGTCCGGAGACCCCACGCCCGAGGAACTGGCCGCCGTCCTCACTGTCCTGCACGCCCTGGCCCACCACCGCGCCGAGGACCTTCCCGCCGACGTGGTCCGCCCGGCCCCGTGGTCGCGCGCGGGCCGCCGCGTCCGGCCCGGCGGCCGGAGCGAGGCGGGCTGGGCGCGCCGGGCCGGAGGGGTCAGCCCCTGAGATACGCCAGCACCGCGAGTACCCGGCGATTGGTGGTGTCGTCCACGGACAGGTCCAGCTTGCCGAGGATGGAGCCGAAGTGCTTGCTCACCGTGCCCTCGCTCACCGAAAGGGCCGCCGCGACCGAGGCGTTGGACTTGCCCTCCGCCATCAGGGCCAGCACCTCCAGCTCGCGCGCGGTCAGCCGGGACAGCGGGTCCCGGCGGTGCCGGATCAGCTGCCGGACCACCTCCGGGTCCACCACGGTGTCCCCGGCGGCGACCCGGGCGAGGGCGTCCACGAACTCCTCGACGTGGCCGATGCGTTCCTTGAGGAGATAGCCGACGCCCCGCCCGTCCGCCGAGTCGAGCAGATCCTCCGCATAGGCGCGCTGCACGTACTGGCTGAGCACGAGCACCGGCAACCCGGGCTGCTTCGCGCGCAGTTCGAGCGCGGCACGCAGGCCTTCGTCGGAGAAGCCGGGCGGCATGCGGACATCGGTCACCACGATGTCCGGGCCGTGCTCGGCGACCGCCGCGATCAGCTCGTCCGCCGTCCCCGCGCCCGCCACCACCTGGTGGCCGAACCGTTCGAGGAGACCGACGAGCCCTTCGCGCAGGAGCACGCTGTCCTCGGCCAGTACGATCCGCACGCTCAGGGCCTCCCGCTCGCGCCCGGTACGGGGACTTCCAGGCGGAACACCGTGGGCCCGCCGGGGGGACTGGACAGTACCAAACGGCCGTCCAGCACCGAGAGACGGTCGGAAACGCCCTGGAGCCCCGTCCCGTCCTCGGCCGATGCGCCGCCCCGCCCGTCGTCCGCCACCTCCACCACCAGCCGCCCGCGCGCCACCTGCCCGGACACCCGGACCCGCTCCGCCCCACTGTGTCGCGTCGCGTTCGCCAACGCCTCGCACACCGCGAAGTAGACCCCGCTCTCCACGGCCCCCGGCAGCCGCTCCGGCAGCTCCAGCTCCACATCGACCGGTATCACCGAGCGGTCCGCGACGTCCTCGACGGCCGCTTCCAGCCCCCGGTCGGTGAGGACCTGGGGGTGGATGCCCCGGATCAGCTCCCGGATCTCCACCAGCGCGGTGTCCGCCTCGCTGTGCGCCTTGGCCAGCAGCCCGGCCAGCGGCTCCGGCGGGCCCTCCAGCCGGGCCAGTCCGAGCGCCATCGACAGGGCCACCAGCCGCTGCTGCGCCCCGTCGTGCAGATCGCGCTCGATGCGCCGCCGCTCGGCCTCGAAGGCGTCCACCAGCCGGGTGCGCGACCGGTCCAGCTCCCGCAGCCGCGCCCCGGCACCGGAGTCCGCGAGCAGCGCCCGGGCCAGCGTCGCGCGCCAGGCCGCCAGCACCCCCACCGGATACGCGAACACCGGGAGCAGTACCAGCCCGGCGAGCAGCGTCCCGAAGGCGGCCGGATAGGAGTGGACGAGCCACAGCTTCAGCACCCGGGCCTCCTCGCCGCCGCTCACGGCCAGCACCACGGGCGCCGCGATCAGCCCGCCGCACACAGTGAGCGCCGCCCCCACGGTCACCGCTTCCAGCGGCCACAGGACGATTGCGGTGAGCAGCGCGTACCCCAACTCCCGCCAGGTCGCCCGCTCCCGCAGCCGGGTCTTCAGCCAGGCGGTGAGCCCGGTGCCGTCCGGTTCGCCGTGGACCGGGGCGAGCGGGCGGGGGTCCACCAGCCGCAGCCTGCGGCGCTCCAGGGCGGCGAGCGGGATGCCGGAGAGGGCCAGGGTGAGCAGGAGCGGCAGGCCGACGAGGAGCACGGCGAGCGCGCCGCCCGCGACCGCGAGCAGCAGGAGGACGGCGAACGCCAGGACGCCGACGATTGCGCCGGTCAGCAGGTAGAGCGCCGCCCGCCACGGCCAGGGGCCGCGCAGGTAACGCCGCTGCCACAGGGCCTGGTGGAGGCCGGAGGACGAGGACATGGGGGAACCGTAGGCGGCGCCCACGGACCCGGACCACCCAGCGGTTTCCACTTCTGAGGTGGAGCTACCTCCACCTCAGAAGTGGAAACCGCTGCGATGTGCCGGGCGGCCGACGGCGGTTGGCTGAAGGCATGAATCACGCAGCCGTCCAACTCCGCTCGGTCACCCGGTCCTACGCCGGGAAGTCCGGTGCCGTCACCGCGCTCGACGCGGTCAGCCTGGACATCCCCCGGGGCTCCTTCACCGCCGTCATGGGCCCCTCCGGCTCCGGCAAGTCCACCCTGCTCCAGTGCACCGCCGGGCTCGACCGGCCCACCGCGGGGCAGGTGTTCCTCGGAGACACGGAGCTGACCGGGCTGAGCGAACGCCGGCTGACCCTGCTCCGCCGCAGCCGCATAGGCTTCGTCTTCCAGGCGTTCAACCTGCTCCCCGCCCTCACCGCCGAGCAGAACGTGGCCCTCCCGCTGAGACTCGCGGGCCGCCGCCCGAAGCGCGCCGACGTCCTCGGAGTCCTGGACCGGGTGGGCCTCGGCGGGCGGGCCGGGCACCGCCCCGGTGAGCTGTCGGGCGGCCAGCAGCAGCGGGTGGCGCTCGCCCGCGCCCTGGTCACCCGGCCCGACGTCCTGTTCGGCGACGAGCCGACCGGCGCGCTGGACTCCACGACCGGCCGCGAGGTGCTGACGCTGCTCCGGACCATGGCGGACGACGGCCAGACCGTGATCATGGTGACCCACGACCCGGTCGCCGCCTCCTACGCGGACCGGGTGCTGTTCCTCGCTGACGGCAGGGTGCGCGACGAGCTGCACGCCCCGGTGGCCGAGGAGATCGCGGCCCGCATGACGCGGATGGGGGCCGTCCCGTGCTGAAGCTCGTCCTTCAAGGCATAAGGAACCGCTGGGTCACCCTCGCCGGCTCCTTCCTCGCGCTGGCCCTCGGCGTGGGGATCATCGCCACGACGGGGCTGGCCCTCGCCGCCACCTTCGCCGGACCGGACCAGGCACCGGAGCGGTTCGCCGCCGCGCCGGTGGTGGTGCGGGGCGAGGACGAGGTGCGCGTACGCACGTCGGTCGGCGTCCGTACGCAGAAGCTCACCGATCCCCGGCCCGTTCCGGCCGAAGTGGCCGAGCGGCTGGCGGGGCTGGGGCGGACGGCGGTGGACCGTACGTTCCCGGTGGTGGCGGGGGACGGGTCCGGCGAGGCGGCCGGGCACCCCTGGCCCGTCGCCGCCGCGGCCCCGTACCGGCTGCTCTCCGGTCATCCGCCCGCCGCGTCCGGCGAGGTCGTGGTCGCGGCGGGGGAGGGGGTCGTGGGGGACCGCATCACCCTCACCACGCCTGCGGGCAGGGGGCGTTGGGCGGTGACCGGGACCGTGCGCCCCGCCCCCGTCGAGCGCGCGGTGTTCTTCGGCGAGGCGGAGGCCGCTCGGCTCTCCCCGGACATCGACGCCGTCGTGGTGCACGCCGACCCGGCCGCCGTGCGCGCCGCCGTCGGCCCGGGCCTGGACGTCCTCACCGGCGACGACCGGCGCAGGGCCGACCCCGACCCGGACCGGGACGCCGAGGCGCTGGTCTCCGTGAACGCCCTGCTCGGCACCGCCGCCGGCATCACCGCCTTCGTCTCCGTGTTCGTCGTCGCCTCCACGTTCTCCTTCGCCGTGGCCCAGCGCCGTCGCGAGTTCGGCCTGCTGCGCATGGCGGGCGCGACGCCGGGCCAGGTGCGGCGGCTGGTGTACGCGGAGGCCGCACTCGTCGGCCTCCTCGCCTCGGCGGCGGGCTGCCGGCTCGGGCTGTCCGGGGCGCCCCGGCTCGCGCACTGGATGGCCCAACAGGGGCTCGCGCCGGCCTGGTTCGCCATCGGTGACCAGAACTGGCCGCTGCACACCGCGTTCTGGACCGGCCTCGCCGTCGCCCTCACCGGGGCGGTCGCCGCAGCCCACCGCGCCGGACGGGTGCGCCCCGCCGAGGCCCTGCGGGACGCCGCCGTGGACAGCGGCACGATGCCGCCGGTACGGGTGGTGCTCGGGACCGCAGTCCTGCTCACCGGGGCGGTGCTGGTGGTGCTCGGCCTCGTCCAGGACCCGGCGGGCCTGCTCAAGCGCAAGACGTACACCACACAGCCGATGCTCCTGATCACTGGATGCGCCTTGTTCGCCCCCGTCCTGGTCCGCCCCGCGCTCCGCCTCCTGACCTGGCTGCCGGCCCGGCTGCCGGGCGCCACCGGCCTGCTGGTCCGGGAGAACGCCTCAGCCGGGCTGCGCCGGACGGCCGCGGTCGCCGCGCCCGTGCTCGTCACCGTCGCCCTGGCCGCGTCGCTGATGGGCACCAAGGCCACGATCGACGCGGCCAAGGCGGCCGAGGCGCACGGCCAGGTCACCGCGGACTTCGTCGCCACGGATGAACACGGCGATGTACCGGAGGCGTTCGTGGACCGCGCCCGCCGGATCGAGGGCGTCCGGGTCAGCGCCTCGCGGGCCACCTCCGTGAGCGTGCTCGAAGAGGGCACCGCGCTCATCCGCTCCGACGCCAGGGCGGTGGACCCGTCCGACGCGGCCGCCGTGTCCGCGCTGCCCGTGGTGGCGGGCCGGCTCACCGGCCTGGACGACGACTCGATCGTCGTGAACGAGGAGTGGGTGACCCACCGGGTCGGCGAGCGCGTCCGCGTCTGGCTGGGCGACGGCCGCGAGGTCACCCTGCGCGTGGCGGCCGTGCTCGCCACCGGCACCGGTGACAACGGCGTCTACCTCACCCGGCGCCACGCGGCGGGCGCCGGTGTCGACCGCGTCGAGATCGCCGTACGCGCCGGCGCGGACCGGAGAGCCGTCGAGCGGGAGCTGCGCGCGGTGGGGCGGGCCACCGGCACCGAGGTGCTGACCCGGGACGCGTGGGCGGCGGCCGAGGCGCCGGGCGGGGGCAGCACCCGGGCCGGGCTGCTGATGATCCTCGCCATCGCCCTCGTCTACACCGGGATCGCGCTGGCCAACACCCAGGTCATGGCCACGGCGGACCGGGTCCGCGACTTCGCGGTCCTGCGCCTCGCCGGGGCGACCTGGGCGCAGGTGCTGCGGCTGGCCGGGGCGGAGGCGCTGGCCGTGGTGGCGGTGGGCGCGGGGCTCGGCGGGGCGGTGGCCGCGCTCAACCTGCTCGGCGTACGGGCAGCGCTCGGGCGGCTCGGGGTCCCGGCGGCGGTCGTCGTGCCGTGGGAGGCCGTCGGGCTGGTGGTGGCGGTGAGCGCGGCCCTCGCGGTGGTCTTCGCCGTGCTGCCGGCCTCGCTCGCCCTGCGCACCCGGCCGGTGGAGCTCGCCGGGGCGCGCGAATAGGGCCTGCTACCGGTCCGCGCGTCGGGCGACCAGGGCCGCCGCCTCCCCGATCAGGGCCTTCTCCGCGGGGGACATCGTCGGGTTGAGGGTGCGTCGGGCCGCCGCGTCGGCGAGGTGGTGGGCGGGGATGCCGTCGTCGGCGGCGAGGCGGGGCAGCAGGGCGGTTACCAGTTGCCGGGCACCGTCCGCCGCCGGGTGCGCGGTGTCCACCGCCACCTGCGCCAGGATCAGCGCCGACATGGCCCGGTCCAGGGCGGGCGGGCCCTCCTCGGTGTTGCTCCAGTCGATCACCATCGGCCCGTCCAGCGTCAGCACCACGTTGTCCGGGTGCAGGTCCAGGTGGAGGATGCGGTCGTCCGGGTCGGGCGAGAGCCGGGCCGGGACCGTGTGGAGGTCGGCGAGCAGCCCGGTCAGCAGCGCGGCGCCCTCCTCGGCACCGACCGCCCCGGACATCAGGGACTCCAGCATCGTCGGACCGTGCAGGCGCTGGAGGACCAGGTCGCCGGGGCCGGCCGACGGGGGCTGCGGGCCGAGCCGGGGCACCGGATAGCCGGAGGCCGACAGGTAGGACATGACGGGCAGTTCGCGGGTGGCGTCCATCCCGTCCCGGTAACGCCGCAGGACCCACGCTTCGTCCAGCTCGTACACGTCCGCGTTGCGTCCACTGCCCAGCAGCCGGCCTATTCGCATGAGGGGAACCTACTCGGGCCCTGTATACGGAGACAGCCTGGCCCCGGCGCGGTCCGCCCCATAACGCGGTGCGATGGGGCGGACGGGATCTCCTGGAGCCGGTGTGCACGCGGCTACTTTGGCGGCGAATCCCCCGGCAGTGCTTCCGCCGAAGCATTCCCCCCCCGCAGCAATCCCCCCGAATCCAAGGAGAGTTCCGTGGAGAGATCCATGCTCCGCAGACGGGCCCTGGCCGCGTGTACCGCCACCGTGGCCGTCGGCGCGCTCGCGCTCGCCGGGCTGACCGGCACCGCGTCCGCCGATCCCGCATCCCCCACCCCCGCGGCGGAGGCCGCCCCGCTCTCGCCCGGCCTGCTGAAGGCCATGCAACGGGACCTCGGGCTCACCGCCGCCGAGGCCCGCGGCCGCATCGGCAATGAGTCGCGCGCCGCCGCCGTCACCGCCGGGCTGCGGTACTCGCTCGGCGACCGGTTCGCCGGGGCCCGGGTCGGCGGTGACGCCGCGGACCTGACCGTCGCCACCACCGACGCCGCGGACGCCGCCCGCATCGCGAAGGCCGGCGCCCGCGCCGAGGTCGTCGACCACAGCCTCGCCGAACTCGACGCGGCCAAGGCAGCCCTGGACCGGGTCGCGCTGCGCACCGCCCCGAAGGGCATACCCGCCTGGTACGTGGACGTACGTACCAACCGCGTCGTCGTCCAGGCCGGAAAGGCCTCCGCCGCCGACGCGTTCCTCGCGAAGGCCGGGGTCTCCGCCGGCCTGGTGACGGTCACCCGCTCCACCGAGCAGCCCCGCACCTTCGCGGACCTGCGCGGCGGCGACGCGTACTACATGAACGGCTCCGGCCGCTGTTCCATCGGCTTCCCCGTCAAGCGCGGCACCCAGGGCGGCTTCGTGAGCGCCGGCCACTGCGGTACGCCGGGCGTCTCCACCAGCGGCTACAACCAGCAGGCGCAGGGCTCCTTCCAGGGCTCCACCTTCCCAGGCCGCGACTACTCCTGGGTCGCCGCCAACACCAACTGGACCCCGCGCCCGCTGGTCAACGGCTACGGCAACGGCGATGTGACCGTCACCGGTTCCACCGAGGCGATCGAGGGCTCCTCCGTCTGCCGGTCCGGTTCGACGACCGGCTGGCACTGCGGCACGGTCCAGCAGCGCAACAGCAGCGTCACCTACCAGGAGGGCACCGTCTCAGGGGTGACCCGGACCAACGTGTGCGCCGAACCGGGCGACTCCGGCGGCTCGTTCATCTCGGGCAGCCAGGCCCAGGGCGTCACCTCCGGCGGCACCGGCAACTGCTCGCAGGGCGGTGTGACGTACTTCCAGCCGCTGAACCCCGCGCTCCAGGCGTACGGGCTGAGCCTGGTCACCAACGGCTCCACCACCCCGCCCGACCCGACCGACCCGCCGACGAACCCGGGCGGCACCTGGGCGGCCGGGACCACCTACGCGGCGGGTGCCGTGGTGACGTACGGCTCGGCGAGCTACCGCTGCCTCCAGGGCCACCTGGCGCAGCCCGGCTGGACCCCGCCGAACGTCCCCGCCCTGTGGCAGGCCCTGTAACCACCGCCACCCCAGCCCCTCAGGCGAGAGGAACGGGCCCGGGGCGACGCCGCCCCGGGCCCCCGCACCGCGCACGTGCCCTTCCCCCACCACCCCGAGGAGTCCGTCAGCCATGCCCCCCGCATCCCCCGAGTCCTCCGAGAGCAACGAGCCCACCGCCTCCGCCGAAGCCGCCGGCGGCCCGGCGATCAGCCGCAAGTCCCTCCTGAAGGCCGCGCTCGTGGCCACCGCCGTACCGCTGTTCGCGGGCGGCGGGGTGGCGCTGGCGCGCGACACCGGGGCGAGCGGGGCACCGCTCGCCCCGACCCCTGACTGCGACGACGGCGACGAGCCGACGCACGACCAGATCGAGGGCCCGTACTTCAAGCCCAACTCCCCGCTCCGCACCAGCCTGGTGACCTCGTCGACGCCCGGCGTCCCACTGACCGTCAGCGGTTACGTCTTCGGCCGCGAGTGCCGCCCCATCTCCGGCGTGCTGCTCGACTTCTGGCAGGCGGACACCAACGGCGCGTACGACATGAGCGGTTACGGCTTCCGCGGCCACCAGTTCACCGATCAGAACGGCGCGTTCACGCTGACCACGATCGTGCCGGGGCTCTACCCGGGCCGCACCCGGCACATTCACGTGAAGGCCCAGGCGCCCGGCTCCGGCATCCTCACCACGCAGCTGTACTTCCCGGGCGAGCCGCGCAACAACACCGACATGCTGTACGACGCGGCGCTGCTGATGAACGTACGGGCGGTCGGCTCCGGCAAGGAAGGCAGCTTCGACTTCGTCCTCGACGTCTCCCAGAACCCGACCGATCCCCCCACCGACCCGACCGATCCGCCGACCGAACCGGGCGGCACCTGGAGGGCCGGGACGTCCTACACCGCGGGAAACCGCGTCACATACGGCGGGGTCGCGTATCGCTGTCTGCAGGCTCACACCGCCCTGACCGGCTGGGAGCCGCCGAATGTCCCCGCGTTGTGGGAACGCGGGTAGACAGGCAGACCTGCGGCGCGACCGCAACCGCCGCGCCTCCGTGCCCGGGCTCTCTCCCCGGGCACGGAGGCGGCACGGCCCGGGCCGGAGGGGGTTCGGCTCGGGCCGTACGCACGCCCCTCACTGCGCGCTCACTTCGCGTCCGAGTAGCGCTCCACCACCGCCGTGGTGAACGGGAAGCGCACCGGGGTCTCGCCGAAGACCGTGCGGCCGGCCAGTTCGGCGGCCTCCCGGATCGCCGCCGCGACCGTCGCCGCCTCCGCCGCCGGGCAGTGCACGATCACCTCGTCGTGCTGGAAGAAGACCAGCTCGGCCCGGAGCCCGGCCTCCGCGATCGACCGGCGCAGGGCCGCCAGGACCAGCAGCGTCCAGTCCGCGGCGCTGCCCTGGACCACGAAGTTGCGCGTGAACCGGCCGCGCGCCCTCGCGTCCGACGAGGCGTAACCGGGCGTGAACTCGGAGCGCGCGCCGTCCTCCTCCTGTGGGATGCCCGCCTCGCCGTCCTCCCCGTGCCCCGCCGCCGGCGGACTGGTGCGGCCCAGCCAGGTACGTACGAGACGGCCCTCCTCGCCCGCCTTCGCGGCGTCGTCCACATAGGCCACCGCGCGCGGGAACCTGCGGCGCAGGGCCGCCAGGTTCTTCAGGCCGTCTCCGGACGTCTGGCCATAGACCGCGCCGAGCAGCGCGATCTTGGCGTGGTCGCGGTCGCCGTGGAAGGCGCGGTCGGACAGGGCCGTGTAGAGGTCGCCGTCGTGGCCCGCGACCTCCATGAGGCCCGGGTCGCGGGAGATCGCCGCCAGCACCCGCGGCTCCATCTGGTCGGCGTCCGCGACCACCAGGCGCCAGCCCTCGTCGGCGACGACGGCCCGCCGTATCACCTTCGGGATCTGGAGCGCCCCGCCGCCGTTGGTCGTCCAGCGCCCGCTGACCGTGCCGCCCGGCTGGTACTCGGGGCGGAAGCGGCCGTCGCGCACCCAGTCCTGGAGCCAGCTCCAGCCGTGCGCCGTCCAGATCCGGTACAGCTTCTTGTACGCGACGAGCGGCTGGACCGCCGGGTGGTCCAGGGTCTCCAGCTCCCAGCGGCGCGTCGAGCGGACCTTGATCCCGGCCCGCGCGAAGGCCCGCACCACGTCGGCCGGCAGGTCCGGGCGGACCCGGCGGCCGAAAGCGGCGGACACCTCGTCGGCCAGCTCGGCCAGCCGGCGGGGCTCGCCCCCGCCCGCGTACCGCTCGCCGAGCAGCTCGTGCAGCACCTCGCGGTGGACGTCCGCCCGCCAGGGCAGGCCCGCACGGTTCATCTCGGCCGCGACCAGCATTCCCGCCGATTCGGCGGCCGTCAGCAGCCGCATCCGGTCCGGCCGGTCCGTCGCGTCGTGCCGCGCGAGCTGGGCCGCGTACACCTCGGTCAGGGCGTCGAACGGCAGCTCCGGACCCGAGGCGGGCTCGAACAGGGAGGACTGGGAGCCGGGCTCCGCGGACCGGGGCGGCGGATCGGGCGGCACCGGACCGCCGCGCAGCCGGGCCAGCGCGGCGGCGGCCGAGCGGGGCTCGCCGAGCCGGCCCTCGTGCCCGAGCAGCAGGGACTCCGCCGCCTCCACGTCGTAGGCGCGCTCCACCCGCACCCCGGCGGCCAGCAGGCGCGGGTAGACCTCCGCCGTCGAGCGCCAGACCCAGCGGGCGACGTCCGGGCGGGAGCGGACCGCGCCGGCCAGGTCCGGTTCGGTCAGGACCGGGCCCGCGGGGCGGCCGGCGCGGTCCAGCGGGGCGAGGCGCGCGCCCCCGCTCTCCGTGACGGCCAGCGCCCAGCGTTCGGTCATACGAGCGAGTCTGGCACCCGGCACTGACAACGGCGGGAGCACCGGACCGCCCACCCGACATCGGTCGCGTGTTCGATATCCACAGGCTGTGGACAGATGGACGCCTACGCTGGGCGCATGGAATCGGTGATCGACCGGGCGTTCGCGGCCGCCCTCTACACGGAGGGCGACGCCGGTCTCGACACAGGCGCCTCGCTGCTCGCCGCCGCCCCGGAGGCCGACGCCGAGCTGGCCCGCCGGGGCGAGGAGTCCGTCCGCCGGGCCTGGGAGCGCGGCTGGCTGCCCGCCGACGTCGTCCGCCTCGTCCGCCGCGACCTCGACGAGCACGCGGCCGGCCTGGCCGCCGGGCTGATCGCCTCCGAGGTCCGCCGATACGACGAGCTGCCGCCGCGCTGGCGCTCCCAGCTCGACGAGCTGCCCGCCGTGCCGCCCCCGGGCAGGCCCGACCGGTTCTCGTACGCCTCCGCGCTCCTCGCGCTCCACCGGCTGCTGCTGAACCTCCCGGTCATCGAGCCCGTCGGGCCCCCGCCGGGCGCGGCGCGCGACGTCCTGCACCGGCCGCCCGTCGCCGGTGAGCCCCGCATGCTGACCCGCATCCGCGCGCTGCTGGCGAAGGCGGAGGCGACCGGCTATCCCGAGGAGGCGGAGGCGCTGACCACCAAGGCGCAGGAGCTGATGGCCCGGCACAGCATCGACGAGGCCCTGCTCGCCGCCCGTACGCACGGTGACCGCACCCCGGGCGCCTGCCGGATCGGCGTGGACGCCCCGTACGAGACGGCCAAGGCGATCCTGCTGGACGCGGTGGCCTCGGCGAACCGCTGCCGGGCCGTGTGGAACAGCGACCTCGGCTTCACGACGGTGGTGGGGTTCGAGGCGGACCTGGAGGCCGTGGAACTGCTCCACACCTCGCTCCTCGTGCAGGGCACCGCCGCGATGACCCGGGCGGAGGCGGGCCAGCGGGCCGGAGGACGCAAACGGACCAAGACGTTCCGGCAGTCCTTCCTGATGGCGTACGCCCAGCGCCTGGGCAGCCGGCTGGCCGACGGGACCGCCCGCGCCACGGCCGAGGCGGAGAACGACACGGCGGCCGGTACCGCGCTGCTCCCGGTGCTCGCCGCCCGCGACCTGGCGGTCACCGAGACCGCCGACCAGATGTTCCCGCGCACCACGACCACCCGGGTCAGGGGCGCCACGGACCTGGACGGCTGGACCCACGGCACGGCGGCGGCGGACCGTGCCCGGATGGGCGGGGACGCACCGGGTATCCGGGGCTGAGTGACCGCCTACGAGACCCCTTGCTCCGACAACTCGGGCGAAACGGTAATTCCGGTTAGGCTCGGTCCATGAGCTGGCTCCGGGCGCTGAAGGAGACCGCCCGCTCCGGCCTGAAGATCGAGCGGCGCCGCCTCGAACCGCTGATCGCGCTGCGCGGCGCGGCCGGGCTCGCCCTGGTCATCGGGGTGAGCCTGGCGCTCTTCGGGCCCGTGGTCGCCGCCAGCTCCGCGTTCGGCGCGTTCCAGGCCGCCATCGCCACCTTCCAGCGCAGCTGGCGCCCCCGCCCCGTGCTCGCCCTGATCTCCGGCGTGAGCCTCGGCCTGTCCACCTTCGTGGGCTATGTGACCGGCACCCATCTCCTGCTCTTCGTGGCCCTCCTCGTCGTCTGGACCTTCCTCGCCGGGCTCGCCTGGGCGGCGGGCCCGACCGGGGGCATCATCGCCGCGTCCAACGTCGCGATCATGCTCGTCACCATCACCCTGCCCACCTCCGCCGCCGAGGCGGCCCTGCACGGCGCGATGATCATGTTCGGCGGGGTCGTCCAGGCGGCGCTGATCGTGCTCTTCCCGATCCGCAGATGGGGCGCCCAGCGCGACGCGCTCGCCGACGCCCTGGCCGCCGAGGCCGACTACGCCCGGCGGCTGCGCCACGACCCGGCCGCCCACTTCGACCCGGTGCCGCTGATGCTCGCCCGCCGGGCCGCCGCCGTCACCGTGCGCGAGGCCCGCCGCCGCCCCGCCGAACTGCACGGCTCACGCGGGGTCGCCGAGCGCATCAGGCCCGTGCTGGCCTCGCTCGCCGACCCGGCCATGGGCGTGCCCGCCGAGGGCCCCGAGCGCGACCGCGTCCGCGAACTGCTGGGCGCCGCGGGATCACTGCTCGACGCTGCGGCCCGGGCGATCCGCAAGGGCGACCCGGTCACGCTGCCCGCGCCCGCCGTCGCCGCGCTGAAGACCCCGGACACCGGGGCCCTGCTCACCGGCCCGCCGCTGCGCGCCGCCGACCGGCTCACCGCTCTGCTCTCCGACGTGATCGAGGCGGCCGAGGGCGACGGCACCAAGGAGGAGCGGGCCGGGGCGGAGGAGGCCGCCGACGCCATCAAGGAGAGCCGGCTGCCCCCCGAGCACCACCACCGGCGGCCCACCCTGTTGCGGCTGGTGCCGGTGATCCTCGGGGCGATGCGCCGAGAGGCGCACCGCGGCTCCCCGATCCTGCGCCACGCCGTCCGGCTCGCCGCGGTGGCGGCGGTCGGCTACCTCATCGGCCGCCTGCTGCCGCTCGGGCACGGCTACTGGGCGCCGCTCGCGGCGGTGATGGTGATGCGGCCGGAGTTCTCGCAGACCTACTCCCGCGCGGTCGCCCGCTTCGGCGGCACCCTCGTCGGGGTGTCCCTCGCCTCCGCGATCGTCGAGGCCGCGCACCCGCGCACCGGACCGCTCGCCGCCCTCGCCGTGGCCTGCGCCCTGCTGATGTACCTGCTGATGCGGACCGGCTACGCGGTCGGCCAGGCGTGCGTCGGCGCGTACGTCGTCTTCCTGCTCGGCATGGCCGGCGACGACCTCTCCCAGACCGTGTTCGAGCGGGTGCTCCTCACCCTGGCGGGCGGGCTCCTGGCGATGATCTCGTACGCCGTCTACCCGGCCTGGGAGACCCCGCGCCTGCGCAGCCGGCTCGGGGACTGGCTCAAGGAGGGCGGCCGGTACGCGGCGGCGGTCGTCGACCAGTATGCGGACCCGGCCGAGCGCGGCCAGGACGACGTGCGGCGGGCGCTGCTCGCGACCCGGGAGGCCAGGGTCGCCTGGCAGGAGGCGGTGGCGACCGCCCGGCACGAACCGGTGCGCCACCGGGGCCTCTCGCACGGCGCCGCCGACGCCACCCAGCACGCCCTGGCCCAGCTCGGCCGGGTGGCGATGCTCCTGGAGGCGCACATCCCGAGGAAGGGGGCCGCGTCCGTACCGGGGGCCGCCCCGCTCGCCGAGGCGCTGCGCCGGGCCACCGACCGGGGCGCCAAGGCGGTGCGGGAGCGGCGGGTGCCGGACTGGAGGCCGGTGCGGGAGGCCCTGGAGAGCTGGGAGGCGGAGTGCCGGGAGCGGGAGGAGGCGCCGGAGGCCGGGGCGTCGCCTCCCGCCGGGACCGAACTCGTACGCAACAACGTCACGTTGCTCCTCGAAACCCTGGAGGACTTCTCACAGGGGCTGGCGTCGTGACGTCAGGGCGTCGGCAGCTCGGGAAGATTGGACATGTCCGGCAGGTCCGGGAGGTTCTCCAGCGCGTCCGAGTCGGTCTTGACGAGTGTGTCCTTGGTCCCGGAGCCCCACGCGACGACCACGGTCCTGCCGTCGTTGGACTCGACGGCACCCGTAATGCGGGTGGTGTCGCCGTCGACGCACTTCAGTTCCAGCTCCGGCTTGCCCGTGCCGGAGACGGTGCCCGAGCAGACATGGGAATCGGCGACGACGACCGCCTTCCCGCCGGAGACCGAGAGCACCACGGGCTTGTCGTCGCTCTTGCCCGCCCAGGCGCCCTCCAGGTCCTTCGCGTCGCCCGCGGAGTCCCCGCCGGAGGACGCGCCGCCGGACGCGGGGGCCGCCGTGGATCCGGAGTCCTTGCCCGAGTCGTCCTTGTCGCCGTCGCTCCCGCAACCCGTGAGCGCGAGCGCGGTCAGCAGACCGGTGGCGAGGACTGCGCCGGTACGTGCGAGTTTGTGCATGTGGAATTCCCCCTGGAAGACGAATGGCCGTCCAAGCTACCAGTGGGTCGCCGGGGATGCCGAGGAGTCAACTTCCGGAATCGGGAGCCGAAGAGCCCGTTCGTACGTCTATCCCGGCAGGAGCTGTAATCGCGGGAACACCCCGCGTGCACGTGCATCTGCCCGTGCATCCGCTCATGCACTGCGAATTGAACACAGCTATGATCCGGGTCAGTTGACACTTGCACCTTGCAACTCGGGGAGCGTCCTGTGCACCACGTGTACAACGGCATGGCGGCCACAGAGCTTCGCGGAGTCGTCTGGCAGAAGAGCAGACACAGCAACTCCCAGGGTTCCTGCGTGGAGTTCGCGAAACTGCCCGACGGGGATGTGGCGATGCGCAATTCCCGCCATCCCGACGGGCCCGCGCTCGTCTACACGCCGGCGGAGATAGAGGCGTTGCTGCTGGGTGTGAAAGACGGCGAGTTCGACCATCTCGTGGGCTGAGGGCCATCGCGTGCGCTGAGAACCGCGATTTCCGGACATGACGGAGGGCCGGGTTCCGCTCGCTCGGAGCGGAACCCGGCCCTCGGGTCGGTGTGCCACGCGGTCCGACCGGCCGGTCGCACCGCCCCCGTCACACCGGGTCGGCCAGCCTGAACAGCGCCCAGACGACCTTGCCCCGCGCCGCCGCCGTGCCCGGGGTGCTCTCGGTGCTCAGTACGGGCGAGGGGTGCCAGCCCCAGCAGTCGCTGAAGGACTCCACCAGGAAGAGGCCGCGCCCCGACTCCGCGGAGTCCGCCGCCTCGGAGGCCACCGGGCTCGCCCGGCTCGGGTCGCGCACCGCGCACACCAGCCGCGAGGTCCAGCGCATCAGGTGCAGCCGTACGGCGGGTTCCTGGGATTCGCGCGGGGCGTCGGCCGGCAGGGCGTGCCGCAGGGCGTTGGTGACCAGCTCGGAGACGACCAGCGCGACGTCGTCGAAGCGCTCGTTCAGTCCCCATCCCCCAGGGTCGACCGGGTGAACTGCCTGGCCCCGCCCACCGCTTCGTAGCGCGGTGGGAGTGTGCAGGTGGCGGATCCGGAGACGGCTGAGGGATCGATGGGGGGAAGCCCCTGCCGTAACGGCTCGAGCATCGTCGATCCATTCGTCCCCATGCGAGGCACTCCCGGGAATCGCGGCTGCGCCGGCACTTGCGTACCGGGTACAGCGGCACAACACGAACGAGCACGCAGGTGCGCGGGCTCCATGGTTCCGAATGCGCACAGCAGATGCAAGGGCAGATGCACGTGCACGCGCCGGACCTGTCCGACCCCGTCCGGTTCTTGCTCATTTCTTCCCGCCCGTGGTTTCGCCCTCTTCCCAAGGTCTTCCCATTTCAGTAATCGAATGAGTACGGGCTGAAGCGTTTTGATGGCAGAATCCGGCTCTTGGGGTTCAGGGGGGACCTCGATGCCAGGAAGCGATGGGGAGGGTTGGACCAGTGGCGGCAGGCGAGTCGAGTGGGTCCGTGGTGCGGCGCATCCTGCTGGGCTCCCAGCTCAGGAGACTGCGTGACTCGCGCGGCATCACGCGCGAGGCGGCCGGCTACTCGATCCGGGCCTCCGAGTCGAAGATCAGCCGCATGGAGTTGGGACGGGTGAGCTTCAAGGCCAGGGACGTCGAGGATCTGCTCACGCTCTACGGCGTCACGGACGAGGCGGAGCGCGATGCCCTGCTCTCCCTGGCGCGTGAGGCCAACGTGGCGGGCTGGTGGCACAGTTACGGGGACGTGCTGCCCGGCTGGTTCCAGACGTACGTCGGTCTGGAGGGAGCCGCCTCGCTCATCAGGACCTACGAGGTCCAGTTCGTGCACGGACTGCTCCAGACCGAGGACTACGCCCATGCCGTCGTCTCGCGCGGCATGCGCGGCGCACCCGCCGCCGAGGTAGAACGCCGGGTCGCGCTCCGGCTGGAGCGGCAGAAGGTCCTCGTGTCCGAGCGCGCGCCCCGCTTCCACGCCGTCCTGGACGAGGCGGCGCTGCGCCGTCCGTACGGCGGGCGGGAAGTGATGCGGGCGCAATTGCGGCATCTGATCGAAATGTCGGAGCAGCCGAACATCACGCTCCAGGTGATGCCGTTCAGTTTCGGCGGACACGCCGGGGAGAGCGGCTCCTTCACGATGCTGCGATTCCCGGAATCCGATCTGTCGGACATCGTGTATTTGGAGCAGCTGACAAGCGCGCTCTATCTGGACAAGGAAGAAGAAGTCGCCCAGTACGAAAAGGCGATGACGCTGCTCCACGAGGACAGCCCCGGCCCGGAAGAGAGCCGTGACCTGCTTCGGGGACTTCTCCAACTCTCCTGAAATTTCAGTACGATGACACTCCTACAGGAGTCTGCACCTGAGTTAAGGGATCGCATGTCCTTCTTCCAAGAGCTGGCCGGCCAGTACATCGACGGTGAATGGCGGACGGGCACCGGCTCCTGGGACATCATCGATTTCAACCCCTACAACGGGGAGAAGCTCGCCGCGATCACCATCGCCACCGCCGCCGAGGTGGACCTCGCCTACCGCGCCGCCGAGCGCGCGCAGGGGGAGTGGGCGGAGGCCGGCCCCTTCCGGCGCCGTGACGTCCTGGAGCGCGCGCAGCGGGTCACCGAGCGGCTGGCCGGCGAGATCACCGAGGCGATCATCGACGAGTTGGGCGGCACCCGCGCCAAGGCCGAGTACGAACTGGGCCTCACCCAGGAGTTCCTGCGCGAGGCCGCCCGGCAGGCGACGGCCGCGGAAGGGCGCATCCTGCCCTCCGTCACCGACGGCAAGGAGAACCTCCTCCACCGGCTGCCCGTCGGCGTCGTCGGCGTCATCAGCCCGTTCAACTTCCCGCTCCTGGTGACGATGAAGTCGGTCGCACCGGCCCTCGCGCTCGGCAACGCGGTCGTCGTGAAGGCCAACCAGAACTCGCCCGTCGTCGGCGGCGGCCTGATCGCGAAGATCTTCGAGGAGGCCGGACTGCCGGCCGGACTGCTCAACGTGGTCGTCACCGACATCGCCGAGATAGGCGACGCGTTCATCGAGCACCCCGTGCCCCAGGTGATCTCCTTCGCCGGCTCCGACCGGGTCGGCCGGCACGTCGCCGCCACCGCGGGCGGCCTCTTCAAGCGCACCATCCTCGAACTCAGCGGCAACAGCGCCCTGGTGGTCCTGGCGGACGCGGACATCGACTACGCCGTCGACGCGGCCGTCTTCAGCCGGTTCGTCTTCCAGGGCCAGGTCTGCATGGCCGCCAACCGCATCCTGGTGGACCGCCCGGTGGCCGCGGAGTTCACCGAGAAGTTCTGCGCCCGGGTGGCCGCCCTGAAGACCGGCGACCCGCGCGAGCCCGACACCTGTATAGGCCCGGTCATCAACACCTTCCACGCCGACTCGCTGGCCGCCCTCGTCGACCAGGCCATCGCCGAGGGCGCCGAGGCGCCGGTGCGCGGCCGGGTGCGCGGCAACCTCGTTGAACCCACCGTGCTCACCGGGCTGCCCGACGGCTCCCCGCTGCTACACCAGGAGATCTTCGGCCCGGTCGCGCTGCTGGTGCCCTTCGACGGCGAGGACGAGGCCGTGCGGATCGTCAACGACAGCCCGTACGGGCTCAGCGGTGCCGTGCACACCGCGGACACCGGGCGGGGCGTGCGCTTCGCCCGGCGCATCCGGGCCGGGATGTTCCACGTCAACGACTCCACCGTCCACGACGACCCGGGCATCGCCTTCGGCGGCGAAAAGGACTCCGGACTCGGCCGGATGAACGGGGACGCGGCGGTGGACGCCTTCACCACCCAGAAGTGGATCTCCGTCCAGCACGGTCGCAGCGTCTTCCCCTTCTGACCTCGCCGTACGCCCCCGAGGGCGCGCCCCCGCTACGCTGGCCGGGTTGACCAGAGAGGTGGAGGGCATGTCCGCGATCCGGCTGCTGGTCCTCGGCGCCGTGCGCCAGCACGGCCGGGCCCACGGCTACCAGGTCCGCAACGACCTGGAGTACTGGGGCGCCCACGAGTGGTCCAACGCCAAGCCCGGCTCCGTCTACCACGCGCTGAAGCAGTTGGCGAAGCAGGGCATGCTGCTCGCCCACGAGGTCGCCCCGAGCACCGCGGGCGGCCCGCCGCGCATCGAGTACGAGCTCACCGAGCGCGGCACCGAGGAGTACCTCGCCCTGCTGCGCGCCTCGCTGACCTCGTACGACCAGCGGATGGACGTGCTCTCGGCGGGCATCGGCTTCATCGTCGACCTGGAACGCTCCGAGGCGGTGTCCCTGCTCCGGGAGCGGCTGGCCCACCTGGCGGCCTGGCGCACCGACGTCACCGACCGCTACACCCCGGGGTCGGCCGGGCACATCGGCGAGATCATGAACATGTGGGTCCACGCGGCGGACGCCGGAGCCGAGTGGACGCGCGGGCTGATCGAGCGGATCGAGGGCGGGGCGTACGTCTTCGCGGGCGAGGGCGACCCGTTCGTGGGGGTGCTCGCCGAGGGTGAGGAGAACCCGTACGCGACCGGGTAGCGGCCCGCCTCAGTGGTGGAACGACGTCGCCGCGTTCTGGTCCCGGGTCAGCGGGTGCGGCTGGGCGCGCAGTTCGGGCATCAGCAGCCGCAGGTCCTCCAGGAGCAGTTCCGCCAGGTCGGACGAGAAGCCGTTGCGGCAGACGATGCGGAGCACCGCCAGGTCCTCCCGGTTGGCCGGGAAGGTGTACGCGGGCACCAGCCAGCCCCGCTCGCGCAGCCGCCGCGACACGTCGAAGACGTCGTACTCCGTCACCTCGGGCTTGGTCGTCAGCGCGAAGACGGGGAGCTGGTCGCCCCGGGTGAGCAGCCGGAAGTCGCCCAGTTCCTCGATCTTCGCGGCCAGCCCGGTCGCCACGTCCCGGGCCGCCTGCTGCACCGCCCGGTAGCCGTCGCGGCCCAGTCGCAGGAAGGTGTAGTACTGCGCGACGACCTGGGCGCCGGGCCGGGAGAAGTTCAGCGCGAAGGTGGGCATCTCGCCGCCCAGGTAGTTCACCCGGAAGACCAGCTCCTCGGGCAGGTTGTCGGGCGAGCGCCACAGCACCCAGCCGACGCCCGGGTAGACCAGGCCGTACTTGTGGCCGGAGGTGTTGATGGAGGCGACCCGGGGGAGCCGGAAGTCCCACACCAGGTCGGGGTCGAGGAACGGCGCCACCATCGCCCCGGAGGCCCCGTCCACGTGGACGGGGATGTCGAGGCCGGTCCGCTTCTGGAGGTCGTCCAGCGCCGCGCACAGCTCCTCGATGGGCTCGTAGCTGCCGTCGAAGGTGGACCCGAGGATGCCCACGACCCCGATGGTGTTCTCGTCGCACAGCTCGACGGCGGCCTGCGGGTCGAGGTGGAAGCGGTCGCCGTCCATGGGCACGAGGCGCGGCTCCACCTCCCAGAACGTGCAGAACTTGTCCCAGCAGACCTGCACGTTCACCCCCATCACGAGATTGGGCTTGGCGGTCGCCGGGTAGCGGTCGGCGTTCCTGGCCGACCAGCGCCGTTTGAGGGCCAGCGCGGCGAGCATGCAGGCCTCGCTCGACCCGGTCGTGGAGCAGCCGACGGTCGCCGAGGGGTCCGGCGCGTGCCAGAGGTCGGCGAGCATCGACACACAGCGCCGTTCCAGCTCGGCGGTGCGCGGGTACTCGTCCTTGTCGATCATGTTCTTGTCTCGGCACTCGGCCATCAGCACCCCGGCCTGGGGCTCCATCCAGGTGGTCACGAAGGTGGCGAGGTTGAGCCGCGAGTTGCCGTCCAGCATCAGTTCGTCGTGGACGAGCCCGTACGCGGTGTGGGGCGGCAGCGGCCCGTCCGGCATCCGGTGCCGCGGCGGCGCGGTCTCCATTCCGGCGACCGGGTCGGCGACCCCGTAGAACGGGTTGAGCGCCAGCTTGCTCTGCTGCGCCGACGGTTCTTCCTGGTGCGCGGAGCCCCGGTGGAGCGGCATCACGGACCTGCCCTTCTCGGCTCGCGCCCGCGAGACCGGATGAATCCGACAATACGGGCGGGGGCCGCGCGCGCCATCCGTTGCTGGTCCGTACGGATCAGCGCAGCGGCGTACCGTCCTCGCGCAGCTGCATCAGCGGCCGGCCGGTCACCAGCAGCCACGCGGGCAGCGAGGCGACGCACAGGATCGGGAGCAGGGCCGTGTCGGCGGCCAGCACCGCCGCCGTGAACAGGCTCAGCCAGCCCTGCCGGGTGACGGCCAGCAGGACGCCCAGCACCCCGCACGTCACCGCCAGTGCCACCGGCACCCCGTCCACGAGGGCGTGGGCGCACAGGCCGAGCGCGACGCCGGAGAACACCGCCGGGAAGATCCGGCCGCCCCGGAAGCCGCAGGTCGCCGCGATCAGCAGGGCCGCGGTCTTCACCACCGCCATCGCCCCGAACTCGGCGGCCGACCAGCCGTCCGGGTCGGCGGCGAGCGTCTTCACCTCGTCCAGCCCCTTGAAGAGGGTGAGGTGCCCGCCCAGCGCCCCGAGCAGGCCCAGCACCAGACCGCCCAGGGTCAGGGCGAGCACCGGGTGCGGCAGGGCCCGGAAGAAGCGGTGCGCCAGGGGGAACGCGTACACCGCCGCGAGTCCCAGCACCGCTCCGGCGGACGCGATCACGAGGGCGGCGAGCAGGTCGCCCCAGTGCGCGTGTGTGTACGCCGGCAGCGACAGGTCGAAGCTGGGGTGGGCGGCCAGCGACATGGTGAGCGACCCGGCGGCCCCGGCCGCGAGCGGCCCGAAGAGCTTGTCCCAGAGCGCGCCGGGGCCCGGCGTCGAGGCCAGCGTCTCGGTGAGGATCAGGGCGGCGGCGACCGGGGTGCCGAAGAGGGCACCGATGGTGCCGGCGGCGGCGAGCGCGAGCCACAGCTCACCGGGCGCGTCCGGGGCGATCCGGCGGCCCGCCCAGGCGGCCAGGGCGATGTTGGCGGCGGTGATCGGGTTCTCCGGGCCGAGGCTGACCCCGCCGGCCAGGGCCAGGACGGTGACCACCAGCAGGCCGGGCACCACGTACGGGGGCAGCGGCGGGTCGACGAGCCCCATGGTCGACGGGTCGGGCCCGGCCCGGCCGGGAACCGCCCGGACTACCAGGCCGGTCACCAGTCCGGTGACCGTGAGCATGACGATCATCCAGAGCGAGGAGTACCGCCCGACCGACAGCGCGTCGGGCAGCGTCTCCCACAGCACGTCCTGGAGCTGGTCGGCGAGCAGGCTGACCCCGAGGAGGATCAAGGCCGAGGCCACGCCGACGGCCAGGGCGGGCACGATGAGCGCGAGCAGCCGGCGGGCGGGGGCCGGCGGGGCGGCGGCGACGGCGGAATCGGTCGGCATCGGCACACCATAGCGACGCGAAAGCCGTAAAACCCTCTAAAAGGTGCGGGCGGCGGGCGGGACTTGCACCTCACGTCGCGTGAGGACCCAGGCTCGTACCCGTACCCATACAGGAAGGAGCGGGGAGCCATGGAGCACTCCGTGGGACAGGTCGCCGGCTTCGCCGGGGTCACGGTGCGCACCCTGCACCATTACGACACCATCGGCCTGCTCTCACCGGGCGGGCGCAGCCACGCGGGCCACCGGCGCTACGACGACGCCGATCTGGACCGGCTGCAGCAGATCCTCTTCTACCGGGAGCTCGGCTTCCCGCTGGACGAGATCGCGGACCTGCTCGACGACCCGGACGCGGACCCGCAGGAGCACCTGCGGCGCCAGCACGCGCTGCTGTCGCACCGGATCGAGGAGTTGCAGCGGATGGCCGCCGCCGTAGAGACAGCGATGGAGGCACGCAGGATGGGCATCAACCTCACCCCCGAGGAGAAGTTCGAGGTCTTCGGCGACAAGGACCCCGACCAGTACGCGGAGGAGGCCGAGCGCCGCTGGGGCGGGACCGACACCTACGCCGAGTCGCAGCGCCGGGCCGCCCGCTACACCAAGGAGGACTGGCAGCGGATCAAGGCCGAGGTCGCCTCCTGGGGCGAGCGCTACGACGCGCTGATGGAGGCCGGTGAGCCGGCCGGCGGCGAGCGCGCCACGGACCTCGCGGAGGAGCACCGGCTCCACATCTGCACCTGGTACTACGAGTGCACCTACGAGATCCACCGGGGCCTCGGAGAGATGTACGTCGCCGATCCGCAGTTCAAGGCGTTCTACGACGCCATGCGGCCCGGCCTCGCCGAGCACCTGCGCGACGCGATCGAGGCCAACGCGCGCCGCCGGTCGTAAACGGTCACGGAGGCGGGTGGAACCCGGGGCCGTCCCAAGGCGTTGATAGCTTGGGGCGGCCACGCAGCCGCTTATCGACCTCATCCTGGAGCCCGGACCCTTGAATACGCTTGCGCTCGGACCGAGCTGGCTGGACCCGGACTATCTCATCGGTCAGTTCGGCCTGGCCGGCGTGCTGGTCATCGTCTTCGCCGAGTCCGGGCTGCTGATCGGGTTCTTCCTGCCCGGTGACTCCCTGCTGTTCACCACGGGCCTCCTGGTGACCACGGACAAGCTCCACACCCCGCTGTGGCTGGTCTGCGTGCTGGTCGCGCTGGCGGCGATCATCGGTGACCAGGTGGGGTATCTCTTCGGCCGCAAGGTCGGCCCCTCGCTCTTCAGCCGGCCCGACTCGCGCCTCTTCAAGCAGGAGAACGTCGAGAAGGCCCACGAGTTCTTCGAGAAGCACGGCCCGAAGTCGCTGATCCTGGCCCGCTTCGTGCCGATCGTGCGCACCTTCACCCCGATCATCGCCGGGGTCAGCCGGATGAACTACCGCTCGTTCATCGTGTTCAACGTCATCGGCGGCGTTCTGTGGGGCGTCGGCGTGACGCTGCTCGGCGCCGCCCTCGGCAACGTCGAGTTCGTGCACAAGAACATCGAGGCGATGCTCGTCCTGATCGTGCTGATCTCGGTCGTCCCGATCGCGATCGAGTTCCTGCGCGCCCGGAGCAAGGCCAAGAAGGAGGGCCCCGTCGCCGGCGAGGTGCCCCCGCAGGACCCGGCCGCCGGCCGCCGCGGCCGTCACGCCAAGCGCTGAGCGCCGTACCCCCGTAAGCCGTATCCCGTAGGCCGCGAGCCGCGCGGTCCGGCGGGCCGCGCGGTCAGAAGCCGCGCGTCCGCTTGGCCGCGCGGCGGTTCGCGCCGCCGACCGCGCCCGGCACCCGCATGAACAGCCGGGAGATCTCGCTCCCCAGATTCACCCCGATGGCGATGGCCAGGGCCGTCGCCACCGCCGTGGACAGCGAGGCGAGCCCCCGGTCCAGCTCGTTCTGCGCGACGCCCAGCAGACCGAAGTACGTCGCCGAACCGGGCAGCAGCGGCCCGATCGCCGCCGTGATGAACGGCAGCGACGACGTGTAGCGGTACCGCGAGAACAGCTGCCCGAACAGCCCGACGAGCCCGGCCGCCGCAGCAGTGGCGGCCACCGCCGAGAGCTTGCCCGTCCGGGCCATCGCCCCGAAGACGATCCAGGCCACGCCGCCGTTCAGGGTCACCGCGAGCACCGTCGCCCGCTCCTGCTGGAGCAGGATCGCGAAGGCCAGGGTCAGCAGCATCGACGCGAAGATCTGGATCACCGGCCGGTCGTGCGTGATGAACCGCGCCTCCGGATCCAGCTCCGCGCCCAGCTGGAGGCCCCCGTACAGGGCCAGCAGCACCCCGGTCACGATGGCGATGAAGAAGTACATGACCTCCAGGAGCCGCGCCGAGGCCGTGATGTAGTAGCCGGTCAGACCGTCCTGCACGCCCGCCACCAGCGCCCGCCCCGGCAGCAGCGCGAACAGCCCACCGGTGATCACCGCCGACGGCCGTACGTCCGACCAGTGGGTCAGCGTCAGCGCCACGCCCATCGCGGCGGGCGGCATCGCCGCCACCACGAACTGGTAGAACTCCGGGAGCCCGCGCCCCGCGCACAGCCAGGCCAGCCGGTCACCGAGCATCGCCCCCAGCGCCGCGATCACGAACACCAGCGGACCACCGCCGACCAGCACGGACGCCGCCCCGGCCAGCCCGCCGGCGGCCATCGTGAGCACCCAGCCGGGATACGGGTGCCGGTTGCGCCGGATCTCCGCCAGCCGCCGGTACGCCTCCTCCAGCGAGATCTCGTCGTCGGCCGTGGTGATGTCGTCGATGAGCCGGAAGACCGCCGCCAGACGGGTGTAGTCGGTGCCCCGGCGGCGTACCGTACGGCTCGCCGTCACCGGGTCGTCCACCAGCGACGGCTGGTGCGAGATCGACAGCAGGGTGAACGTCACGGTCGGCTCGCAGCGGTCGAGCCCGTAGCTGCGCATCACCGCGAACATCGCCGCCTCGACGTCCTCGGCGCCCTCACCGCCCGCCAGCAGCAGCTCCCCGATACGCAGCGTCAGGTCGAGCACGCGCGGCACCGCGGGGCCCGAGTCGTCGTGTCGCTGGACCGGCTCCGGAGCCGGGCGCTCGGCGACCGGCATCCGCAGCATCGTGCGCATCCGGTCCTGCCAGGGCGCCTCCTTGGTCAGCCTGACCATCGGCACGCCGTGCGCCGGAGTGAAGGCCGGCGGTGAGTCCCGGAAGCTGTACGTGCTCGGCAGGGCGAAGGCCGAACCGGTCGTCTCGGACCCGGAAGCGGAACCCGTACCGGAACCGGAACCCGGGGCCGGCGAGTCCGGTGTCACACCGGCCGGAAGGGCGAATTCCGACGTCGGGTGGTCCTCCTCCGGCGGGGCAGCGGGCGGCTCGGTCCCGGCCGGTTGCGAGAAGGCGCTGTGCGCCTCGTCGGACTGGGGCTTCTCGTCCTCGGGCCCGCCCGGTTCCGCCACCACTCGACCTCGTTCCTCCTCGGCTGCGCGTCCTCGGCCGCACTCCTGCCCAGTATGGCCAAGCCCAAGGGAGGCCACACGAAACGGGCGGCACACCGGTGAGGTGTACCGCCCGTATCAAAGCCCGCTCACAGGAAGCGGAACGTCAGTGCGCGCCGCCCTGCGCCTCAAGGCGCTTGCGGGAGGCGACGATCTCGGCCTCGGCCTCGGCGCGGCCGACCCAGTCGGCGCCCTCGACGGACTTGCCCGGCTCCAGGTCCTTGTAGACCTCGAAGAAGTGCTGGATCTCCAGGCGGTCGAACTCCGACACGTGCTGGATGTCCTGAAGGTGTTCCACCCGGGGGTCGGACGCCGGGACGCACAGCAGCTTGTCGTCGCCGCCGGCCTCGTCGGTCATCCGGAACATGCCGATCGCGCGGCACTTGATGAGGCAGCCCGGGAAGGTCGGCTCCTCCAGGATCACCAGCGCGTCCAGCGGGTCGCCGTCCTCACCGAGGGTGTCCTCGACGAAGCCGTAGTCCGCCGGGTAGCTGGTCGAGGTGAAGAGCCGACGGTCCAGACGAATCCGGCCGGTCTCGTGATCCACCTCGTACTTGTTGCGCGAACCCTTCGGGATCTCGATAACGACGTCGAACTCCACGGGTGGCTCCTCCATGATCAACACATACGACTGGTGGTTAAGTGTCCCTCACGCAGATGTGTGCTCGCGAAAGGGGCTGGTCAACGGTGGCCGAGCCGGTGGAAAGACCGTCGACCGAACCGCCCGGCGCGCCGGGCGGAGGCCTCAAGGCCCGCCTGGGCGTACGCGGCGGAGCGAACAACTGGCAGTTCACAGCCGTCTCCGCCGTCGCGGGGCTGGCCCTCGCGGCCGGCGTCGTCCTCGCCGCCGGCCCCTGGGACTCGGGTCAGCGTAAGGCCGAGCGGGACCGGGCGGCCGCCGCCGAACGCACAGGTGGCGCACATCACGACGCCGGCGACCCCGAGGGCCCCGCACCCGCCCCCAGCGCCCCCGCCGTCCTCGCCGCACTGTCCGGCACCGTCACGCAGGACGCCCCGGCCGGAGCCGTCCGCGACCTGCGCTCCGTCCTGGACCCGCTGATGGGGAACGACGCGCTCGGCGACCGGCGCGCCGCCGTCGTCATCGACACCGCCACCGGCAAACGGCTGTACGGCAAGGGCGCCGACGCCCCCATGACGCCCGCCTCCACCGTCAAGATCGCCACCACCGTCGCCGCCCTCAGCGCGCTCGGCCCCGCCCACCGCATCCCCACCACCGTCCGCGTCTCCGACGACCTGCGCACCGTCACCCTCGTCGGCGGCGGCGACCCCACCCTCGACAAGGCCGCCCTGCGCGCCCTGGCCACCGAGACCGCCCGCGCCCTCAAGGCGGGCAAGGTCCCTTCCGTACGGCTCCGCTACGACGCCTCCGGCTATTCGGGGCCCTCGCACCACCCGATCGGCCCCAACGAGAACATCGCGCCGATGAGCGCCCTCATGGTGAACGAGGGCCGCCAGGACGACTCCTCCAAGGGCCCCGCCCCGCGCACCGAGGACCCGGCCGGCGACGCCGCCCGCACCTTCGCCGGGCTCCTCGACCACGCGGGCGTCAGCACGAAGGGCGCACCCGCCCCCGGCCGCCCCGCCAGGAAGTCCCGCACCGTCGCCACGCACCTCTCCGCCCCCCTCTCCGGCCTCGTCGAACGGGCGCTGACCAACAGCGACAACGACATCGCCGAAGCCCTGGCCCGCCAGACCGCCGTCGCCGCCGGCGAACCCGCCGACTTCAACGGCGGCCGACGAGCCGTCACCGCCCAGCTCAAGAAGCTCCGGCTGCCCATCAAGGGGGTGAACGTCGCCGACGGCAGCGGCCTCGACCGCGACGACAAGGTGACCGCCGCCCTGCTGGCCGGTCTCCTCGCCCGGGCGGCCGACCCGGCCCACCCCGAACTGCGCCCCGTCCTCACGGGCCTCCCGGTGGCCGGCTTCAGCGGCACGCTCAGCGGCCGCTACACCACCAAGGCAGGCGGCACCGGCTTCATCCGCGCCAAGACCGGCACCCTCACCGGCGTCAACAGCCTCGCCGGAACGGTCGTCGACACCCGGGGCCGGCTCCTCGCCTTCGCCTTCCTCGCCTCCGGCACCACCGCCCCCACCGAGGCCCAGGCCGCCCTCGACAAACTCGCCACCGCCCTCGGCGCCGGCAAGCGATGAGCCGGTCAACACCTCACCGCATCAAGGAGTGAGCGGCAATGGGGGGTGGGTGAAGGAGCGGGGCTGGATGCGCGTGCCCAGCCCCGTGACGCCGCCCCCCCATTTGCCGCTCACTCCCAGGGCAGAGCACGTACGGTTGACGCATGACGAGCATCGGTGGTGCAGGGATGGTCGACTGGAACCTCGCGGTCGCGACCGCGACCCGGCTGGTGCGGCCGGGTCCCGAGATCAGCCGCGAGGAGGCCCGCGAGGTCGTCGCGGAGCTGCGCAGGCACGCGAAGGCCGCGGAGGAGCACGTCCGTTCCTTCACCCGGATGATCCCCGAGGGAACCGAGCCCGAGGACACCCCCGTCCTGGTCGTCGACCGCACGGGCTGGATCAAGGCCAACGTCGCGGGCTTCCGCGAACTGCTGCGCCCCCTCCTGGAGAAGATGGAGGAACGCCGCAGCGGCGGCGCGGGCGGCGCCGTGCTCGGCGCGGTCGGCTCCAAGGTGACCGGCGTCGAGGTCGGCATGCTGCTGTCCTTCCTCGCCTCGCGCGTCCTCGGCCAGTACGAGACCTTCGCCCCCGCCACCCGGGACCTCCCCGCCTCCGCCGACGGCGGCGGCCGGCTCCTGCTCGTCGCGCCGAACATCGTCCACGTCGAACGCGAGCTGGAGGCCGACCCGCACGACTTCCGGCTCTGGGTCGCCCTCCACGAGGAGACCCACCGCACCCAGTTCACCGCGGTGCCCTGGCTCCGCGACCACCTCCAGGGCGAGATCCAGTCGTTCCTGGACGAGACCGACGTCGACCCGATGACCTTCCTGGAGCGGCTGCGCGAAGCCGTCCAGTCCCTCTCCGGCGGCAGGCCCGAGGGCGAGGAGGGCGAAGACGGCGGCCGCAGCCTCGTCGAACTCGTCCAGACCCCCGCCCAGCGCGAGATCCTCGGCCGGCTCACCGCCGTCATGTCCCTCCTGGAGGGGCACGCCGACTACGTCATGGACGGCGTCGGCCCCGAGGTCGTCTCCTCCGTCGCCGAGATCCGGGAGAAGTTCCAGCAGCGCCGCGCCCGCGGTGCGAGCCGTCTCGACCAGGCCCTGCGCAAGCTCCTCGGCCTCGACGCGAAGCTCCGCCAGTACCGGGACGGCGAACGGTTCGTACGGGCCGTCGTTGACGAGGTCGGCATGGACGGCTTCAACCGCGTGTGGACCTCGCCCAACACACTCCCCACCAAGGCCGAGATCGCCCGGCCCGCCGACTGGATCGCGAGGGTGCACCGTAAGGCAGAGTCGTGATCAAGGCCCCGGACCCGAAGGCAACGCGCCGGTAATCACCCATCCGAGGGACCGTAGGGGCATGGGAAGGCGTGCAATGCTCGATGAACGGCATTGCTCTGTCACCATCGACGCACTCTGAGTGACGGCACTCCTTTCCGTCCCGGCACTCCGAGACACCCCGAAGAACTTCACGAAGGGCACCGGACATGGGTCCCCATCCTGCGGTCGCGGCGATACGCCTGGCGGTCCGCCGCGTACTCCACGACGTCATCGCCGAACACGCCGAACAGACCGAACGCGCCGGGCACGTCGCCCCGCACCCCGAGCTGGTGCGGGCCGGGGCCGGCAGCCGCCGCGGCGCACTCCCCGACCGCCCCGACACCCCCCTGGTGCTCGTCGCCTGCTCCGGTGGCGCCGACTCCATGGCACTCGCCTCCGCACTCGCCTTCGAGGCCCGCAAACTCCCCGTCCGCGCCGGCGGCATCACCGTCGACCACGGCCTCCAGGACGGCTCCGACACCCGCGCCTCCGAGGTCGCCGCCCGGCTCGCCGCCATGGACCTCGGCCCCGTCGAGGCCGTCGCCGTCCGCGTCGGCCGCGAGGGAGGCCCCGAGGCCGCCGCCCGCGACGCCCGCTACGCCGCCCTCGACGCCGCCGCAGAACGCCACGGCGCCGCCGCGGTCCTCCTCGGCCACACCCGCGACGACCAGGCCGAGACCGTCCTGCTGGGCCTCGCCCGCGGCTCCGGCATCCGCTCCCTGTCCGGCATGGCCGCCGCCTCCGGCCCGGCCCGCCGCTACCGCCGCCCCTTCCTCCACCTCGACCGGCAGACCGCCCGCACCGCCTGCCTCGCCCAGTCCCTGCCCGTCTGGGACGACCCCCACAACATCGACCCCGCCTACACCCGCTCCCGGCTGCGCCACGAGGGGCTGCCCGCCCTGGAGAAGGCCCTCGGCAAGGGCGTCGTCGAAGCCCTCGCCCGTACGGCCCAGCTCTCCCGCGACGATGCCGACGCCCTCGACACCTGGGCCGCCGAGGCCGACCGTGACGTACGCGACGACGCGGGCCGGCTGGAGTGCGCCAAGCTGTACGCGCTGCCCCCCGCCGTACGCCGCCGGGTGCTGCGCCGGGCCGCCATAGAGGCGGGTTCCCCGGCAGGTTCGCTGTTCGCCCGGCACATCGAGGAAGTGGACCGCCTCGTCACCGGCTGGCGCGGCCAGCAGGCCATCAACCTCCCCGGCCGCGTCGAAGCCCTGCGGCAGGGTGGCAGACTGGTCATCCGGCAGAGCTGACGCACGAGCGGCTGACATGCAGGGCGAGCGGCCGCGCAGGCCCGGGACTGGACTACACCCCGGGCCCGGCAGGCACAGAAAGAGACGCGGGTGAACGAGAAGGACATGGGCACCGACCTCCAGTCGGTGCTCCTCACCAAGGAAGAGATCGACGCGAAGCTCGTCGAGCTGGCCGCGAAGATCGACGCGGAGTACGCCGGCAAGGACCTGCTCCTCGTCGGGGTCCTCAAGGGCGCGGTCATGGTCATGGCGGACCTGGCGCGCGCGCTGTCCACCCCCGTCACCATGGACTGGATGGCCGTCTCCTCGTACGGCGCCGGCACCCAGTCCTCCGGTGTCGTCCGCATCCTCAAGGACCTCGACACCGACATCAAGGGCAAGCACGTCCTGATCGTCGAGGACATCATCGACTCCGGCCTGACGCTGTCCTGGCTGATGTCGAACCTCGGCTCGCGCGAGCCCGCCTCGCTGGAGATCTGCACCCTGCTGCGCAAGCCGGACGCGGCCAAGGTCGCGCTCGACTGCAAGTGGGTCGGCTTCGACATCCCCAACGAATTCGTCGTCGGCTACGGGCTGGACTACGCGGAGAAGTACCGCAACCTGCCCTTCGTCGGGACCCTCGCTCCGCACGTATACGGAGGCTGAGGGCGCGCGGCCCCGCCGCCGGGAACGCCGGGAACCCTCGCGGGCTTCCCGCCGTTGAGCCTTCGAAGGCGGGATTGCCGGACGTCCGAGGCGGACGCCGGTGACCTTGCTGGGGTACCGTCCGAAGAACAGTCTTTACTCACAGCAGCATTTACCTACGGGCAGGAGGGACGGGGCGAACTTCGCTCCGTATGGATGGACGTGAAGCGATACTTCCGTGGGCCGGTCATGTGGATCGTGCTGGCCGTCCTCGCCGTGGTCGTGTTGATGAATGTCGTCGGCTCGGGCGGCGGCTACAAGACGGTGGACACCGGCCAGGTGATCCAGGCGATCAGCAAGAACCAGGTGGACCAGGCCAAGCTCACCACCGGTGACGACCAGATCATCAAGATCGAGATGAAGGACGGCCAGAAGCTGGCCGACGAGTCCGGCAGCAAGTTCCAGGCGAGCTACATCGGCAACCAGGGCGTACAGCTCGCCGACCTGCTCCAGAAGAAGTTCGAGAGCGGCGACATCAAGGACGGGTACACCGTCTCGCCGTCGAAGCAGTCCCCGTTCGTCTCGATCCTCTTCTCGCTGCTGCCCTTCGTCCTCATCGTCGTCGTCTTCCTGTTCCTGATGAATCAGATGCAGGGCGGCGGCTCCAAGGTCATGCAGTTCGGCAAGTCCAAGGCCAAGCTGATCACCAAGGACACCCCCAAGACGACGTTCGCCGACGTCGCGGGCTCGGACGAGGCGGTCGAGGAGCTCCACGAGATCAAGGAGTTCCTCCAGGAGCCGGCCAAGTTCCAGGCCGTCGGCGCCAAGATTCCCAAGGGCGTCCTGCTCTACGGGCCTCCCGGTACGGGCAAGACCCTGCTCGCGCGCGCCGTCGCGGGCGAGGCGGGCGTCCCGTTCTACTCGATCTCCGGTTCCGACTTCGTCGAGATGTTCGTCGGTGTCGGTGCCTCCCGGGTCCGCGACCTCTTCGAGCAGGCCAAGGCGAACGCCCCGGCGATCGTCTTCGTCGACGAGATCGACGCCGTCGGCCGCCACCGCGGGGCCGGCATGGGCGGCGGTCACGACGAGCGCGAGCAGACGCTCAACCAGCTCCTTGTGGAGATGGACGGCTTCGACGTGAAGGGCGGCGTCATCCTGATCGCCGCCACGAACCGGCCGGACATCCTCGACCCGGCGCTGCTGCGCCCGGGACGCTTCGACCGGCAGATCGCCGTCGACCGCCCGGACATGCAGGGCCGTCTGGAGATCCTCAAGGTCCACCAGAAGGGCAAGCCGGTCGCCCCGGACGTCGACCTCGGCGCCGTCGCCCGCCGCACGCCCGGCTTCACCGGTGCCGACCTGTCGAACGTGCTGAACGAGGCCGCGCTCCTGACGGCGCGCAGCAACCAGAAGCTCATCGACAACGCGATGCTGGACGAGGCCATCGACCGCGTCGTGGCGGGCCCGCAGAAGCGGACCCGGATCATGTCCGAGAAGGAGAAGAAGATCACCGCGTACCACGAGGGCGGACACGCCCTGGTCGCGGCGGCTTCCCCCCAGTCGGACCCGGTCCACAAGATCACGATCCTCTCCCGCGGCCGCGCCCTCGGTTACACGATGGTGCTGCCGGAGGAGGACAAGTACTCCACGACGCGCAACGAGATGCTCGACCAGCTGGCATACATGCTGGGCGGGCGCGCGGCCGAGGAGCTGGTCTTCCACGACCCGACCACCGGCGCCGCGAACGACATCGAGAAGGCCACGGCAACGGCCCGCGCGATGGTCACGCAGTACGGCATGACGGAGCGGCTCGGCGCGATCAAGTTCGGCGGCGACAACACCGAACCCTTCGTCGGCCGCGAGATGGGCCACCAGCGCGACTACTCGGAAGAGGTCGCCGCGCTGGTCGACGAAGAGGTCAAGAAGCTCATCGAGACCGCCCACAACGACGCGTGGGAGATCCTCGTCGAGAACCGCGACGTGCTGGACACCCTGGTCCTCCGCCTCCTGGAGAAGGAGACCCTGGGCAAGGAGGAGATCGCCGAGATCTTCGCCCCGATCGTCAAGCGCCCGGCCCGCCCCGCGTGGACCGGCTCCGCCCGGCGTACCCCGTCCACGCGTCCCCCGGTCCTCTCCCCGAAGGAGCTCGCCCTCACCAACGGCGCGAGCACCGCGAACGGCTCGGTCACGGACACCGTCCCGGCCACCGAGACGCTTCCCGAGGAGCGCCCCGAGAGCTAGTCACCGACCCGGTGTGGCCCCTGTCACGGGGCTTCCGCCGGGCCCGGAATGGATGCCGCGTCCCCCAGGTTCTAGCCTGTTGGGGGCGCGGCATTTCCGTTTACCCACGCGGATGTCCCCGCGGTGACGGCTCAAGGAACGAGGCACACATGACCGACCCGGTGACGCTGGACACCCAGGGCCCGATCGGCGAGTTCGACGAGAAGCGTGCCGAGGCCGCCGTCCGAGAGCTGCTCATCGCCGTCGGCGAGAACCCGGACCGCGAGGGCCTGAAGGAGACGCCGGGGCGCGTGGCGCGGGCGTACAAGGAGATATTCGCGGGCCTCTACCAGGAGCCCGAGGACGTCCTGACGACCACGTTCGACCTCGGTCACGACGAGATGGTGCTGGTCAAGGACATCGAAGTGTTCAGTACGTGTGAACACCATCTGGTCCCCTTCCGGGGCGTGGCGCACGTGGGGTACATCCCGGCCACCAGCGGCAAGATCACCGGCCTGTCGAAGCTGGCCCGGCTGGTCGACGTCTACGCCCGGCGGCCGCAGGTGCAGGAGCGGCTGACCACGCAGATCGCCGAGTCCCTGATGGAGATCCTGGAGCCGCGCGGTGTCATCGTCGTCATCGAGTGCGAGCACATGTGCATGTCGATGCGCGGAATCCGCAAGCCCGGGGCGAAGACGCTGACCTCGGCGGTCCGCGGACAGCTCCGCGACCCCGCGACGCGCGCCGAGGCCATGAGCCTCATCATGGCCCGCTGACGCCCCTTCGATGCCGCGCGGCGGTGGTGTGGGGGGCGGTGACCCGCCCCTACGCCGCCGCCGCGTTCGGTTTGTTGTCGTCCTTGTCGTCCGGGAGCTTGCAGACGTGCTCCAGGAAGAGGGCGGCGGCGATGACGGCGATGCCGGCCAGGACCGCGAAGGCGGCGTAGACCGCCTGGTCGCGGCGGGGCGGGATGTCCAGGGAGCCGAGCAGGAAGACGGCCGTGCCGCCGTACATGCCGGAGACCAGGGCCACGACGAGGGCGCTGGCCTGGGCGAAGACCAGGGCGCGGGCGGCCATCATGGGCTCGACGCCCTTCGCACCCGGGCGCCGCTCGCGCTGGGCGCGCAGGCGGGAGCGGATGGACAGGGCCGTGGCCAGCAGGACGACGGCGATCACCGCGAGCACGATCGGTGCGGCCAGCGGGACGCTCGGCAGCGTGCCGAAGGAGTCCCACAGGCGGGCAGCGCCCCAGGACAGGACCCCGGCGGCGGCGAAGAGGCCGGCCAGGACGCCGATCCGTAGTTGCTTCACCGGGTGAGCCGCCCTTCGCCGCCTGTGGTCCGTCGTGCTGTGTTCTGTGAGCCTAACGACTACTCGGGCAGCCGGAGTTCCAGGTCGGCCCGGGGGAGCACGCCGTCGCGCCCGACACCGGCCAGCAGATCGGCCACCGGTCCCGCGCCGGGCAGCTGCGCCTCGGGGTCCACGTCGTGCCACGGGGCGAGGACGAAGGCGCGCTCACGGGCCCGGGGGTGGGGGAGGGTCAGCTCCGGGTCGTCCGATACGACGTCCGCGTACGCGACGATGTCGACGTCGATGGTGCGCGGGCCCCAGCGCTCCTCGCGCACCCGCTCGAAGGCCTCCTCGATGGCCTGGCCGCGCTCCAGGAGGGACGACGGGGGCAGCGTCGTCTTCACGACGATCACCGCGTTGAAGTACGACGGCTGGGAGCCGGGGTCGACGCCCCAGGGCTCCGTCTCGTACACCGGGGAGACGGCCTTGACCCGCAGGCCGGGCGTGTCCTCCAGGGCGTCGATGGCGCCCTGGAGCGTCTCCAGCCGGTTGCCCAGGTTGGCGCCGAGCGAGAGCACGGCGAGTTTGGGGTTGGAAAGCGTGATGTCCGCCGCGTCCACCTGCTCGACCACGGAGGCGGGCACCGGCTGTACGGTCGGGTCGCTCTGCCCTTCGGTGGAAAATGCAGTCATGCTCGGCTCCGGGTGATGGTGATGGTGACGTCGTCGAACGGGACGGTGATGGGCGCGTCCGGCTTGTGCACCACGACCTCCACCTCCTCGACGCCGTCGTGCTTCAGGCACTGCTGGGCGATGCGCTCCGCGAGCGTCTCGATCAGGTCGACCGGCTCGCCCTGGACCACGCCGACGACCTCCTCCGCGACCACGCCGTAGTGAACGGTCTTCGTCAGGTCGTCGGCGGCTGCCGCGGGGCGGGTGTCGAGGCCGAGCACCAGGTCCACGATGAACGTCTGTCCCTCTTCCCGTTCCCGGGGGAAGACGCCATGGTGCCCACGGGCCTTGAGGCCGCGCAGCGCGACACGATCCACGCGAATCACTCCTGCTGTCGTTGGTCGTAGGGCACGGGGCCGCGTGCGGGCGGCCGGGTGCCCGATTTCGAATCTACCTGCGGGCACCGACATGCCTCCCCCGCGGGGGCCCGGGCCTGCGGCCACGGGTCAGATGCCCGCTGATACCCCGGTCCGGCCGGTTCCAATCGCGCCGGGTGGGCATTCCTGCCCGAAAGAGGACCGGGCGGGGTCACGACGTGGTGTCTTCGTCCTCTTCCTCACCGGTTTCGGCCAGTACGGGCGAACCGTGATGGGACCAGAGCTTCCAGCCCTCCGGCGTGCGGCGGAACACATTCGTGGCGACCACGAGCTGCCCGACGAGCGGGCCGAGCGAGGCGCCCTCCTCGGCGGGGCCGCCGCTGAGGATGTTCTCGGTGCAGGTCACCAGGGCGGTGTCGCCCGTCATGGAGACCCCGACGTCGGTCAGGAAGAACTGGATGTACTCGGTGTTCGCCATGATCAGCGCGTAGCTGCGCAGCACCTCGCCCCGGCCGCTGAGCACCGGCCACCCCGGATGGACGCAGGAGACCGTCAGGTCCTCGCCCGGCAGCCAGGCGGCGGTCAGCGCCTCCAGGTCGCCGCGCTCCACGGCCTCGTAGTAGGCGGTGTTCGCCTGCTCGACGGCCGCGATGTCGGCGGCGGCCCCCGCGTCGTCCCCAGGCCCGTTCACGCGGCTCCCTCGATGGCGCGGGCGACCCGGACGGCGTCGGCGGTGGCCCGTACCTCGTGGACGCGGACGGCCCAGGCGCCGGCCCGGGCGGAGAGCGCGGAGACGGCGGCGGTGGCCGCGTCGCGCTCGCGGGCGGGCGGTGGGGCGGCCCCCTCGCCGGCCAGCACACGGCCGAGGAACCGTTTGCGGGAGGCGGCGACCAGCAGGGGGCGGCCCAGGGCGTGGAGCGCGTCCAGCCGGGCGAGGAGCGCGAGGTCGTGCGGGGCGTCCTTGGCGAAGCCGAGCCCGGGGTCGAAGACGACGCGTTCCGGCGCGATGCCGCCGGCGACCACCGCGTCCATCCGGGCGCGCAGCTCGTCGACGACCTCGCCCACCACGTCCCCGTACACGGCCCGGCTGTTCATCGACTCGCTGAAGCCGCGCCAGTGCATGACGACGAAGGGGGCGCCGGCCGCGGCGACGACGGGGACCATGTCCGGGTCGGCCTGGCCGCCGCTCACGTCGTTGACGAGGACCGCGCCGGCGGCGATCGCCTGCTCGGCGACGCGGGCGCGCATGGTGTCGACGGAGACGGCGACCCCTTCGGACACCAGGCCGCGGACCACCGGGATCACCCGGCGCAGCTCCTCGGACTCGTCCACCCGGCTGGCGCCGGGGCGGGTCGACTCGCCGCCGACGTCCACGAGGTCGGCGCCCTCGGCGACCAGGTCGAGGCCGCGCTTGACGGCCGTCGTGGTGTCGAACCAGCGGCCCCCGTCGGAGAAGGAGTCGGGCGTCACATTGACGACGCCCATGACCGCGCAGCGGTCCCACTCCGGCAGACCCTGGACCGTTCCACGCAACGTACTCATATGACCAGCGTAGGCCCGTACCCGGACCCTTTACGCCGTACGAGCTCCCTGTTCGCCCGCGGGCGGGCGTACGTGGGCGCAGGGGCGTCGGGGGCCGACCGGGAGGCGGCGGGCCAGGGGGTGGGGAAGGGCGAGGTTGACGAAGCCCTCGGCCTGCATCGCGGCGAACGAGATGCGGGGCAGGTCGCGGGCGTTGCGGTAGACCACGAAGCGGGGCTCCCAGCGCGGCCGGAACTTGGCGTTGAACTTGTACAGCGACTCGATCTGGAACCAGCGCGAGAGGAAGATCAGCAGCCCGCGCCAGACCCGCAGGACGGGTCCCGCGCCCAGCTTCTCGCCGCGGGCGAGGGCGGAGCGGAACATCGCGAAGTTCAGCGAGACGCGGCTGATGCCGAGCCTGGGCGCGGCCTGGAGGGAGGCGACGATGAGCAGTTCGTTCATGCCGGGGTCGGCGGACCGGTCGCGGCGCATGAGGTCGAGGGACATGCCGTCGGTGCCCCAGGGCACGAAGTGGAGGACGGCCTTCAGGTCGCCGTGGGGGGAGTCGGTGCTGTGCTCGTCGGCCTTGTGGGCGGTGGCGACGAAGCAGTCCGCGTCGGCGGCGTCCCCGATCCGGCCGAGCGCCATGGAGAAGCCGCGTTCGGTGTCGGTGCCGCGCCAGTCGGCGGCGGCCCGGCGGATGCGGGCCAGCTCGGTCTCGCCGATGTCGGCCACGCGCCGGACGCGGGTCTCGTAGCCGTTCCGCTCAATGCGCTTCACCATCTGGCGTACGTTGCGCATCGCGCGGCCGGCGAGGGAGAAATCCGCGACGTCGACCACCGCCTCGTCGCCGAGTTCCAGCGCGGTGAGCCCGGTCTCGCGGGTCCAGACCTCGCCGCCGGTCTCGCCGCAGCCCATGACGGCGGGGGCCCAGGAGTGCGCCCGGGCCTCGTCCATGAAGCGTTCGATGGCGCCGGGCCAGGCCTCCACGTCGCCGATCGGGTCGCCGCTGGCGAGCATCACGCCGGAGACCACGCGGTAGCAGACGGCGGCCTTGCCGCTGGGCGAGAAGACGACGGCCTTGTCGCGGCGGAGCGCGAAGTGGCCGAGCGAGTCGCGCCCGCCGTGCCGCTCCAGCAGGGCGCGCAGCCGGGCCTCGTCGTCCTCGGTGAGGCGGGCGGCCGGGTGTTCGGGGCGGAAGGCCAGGTAGATGGTGGTGATGGCGGTCAGCAGGCCGAGGGCGCCGAGCGAGTAGGCGACGGTCCAGGAGGTGTCACCGGCGTAGTCGACGGGCCCCTCGAAGCCGAACAGGCCGTACAGCACGTGCTGGAGGCGGTCGGCGATGCTGGGGCTGCCGACCATGCGGCGGGGGTGGGCGCTGACGATGACCAGGCCGAGGCCGAGCGAGCCGGCGCCGAGCAGGACGAAGTTGGCCAGGGCCCGCCACCGGCTGCGCGGGTCGGGCAGGGCGGCGAATTCACTCCGATGGCGTACGAGCAGGTAGCACAGCGTCAGCGATACGAGTGTGCCGAGGACCGAGTGCCGGTAGGTGAACTGGGCCAGCGCGCCGGCCGGCAGCAGCACGACGGCGGCCCGCCAGGCGCGGCGCTTGTGGCGCTTGAGGCCGTGGGCCAGCAGGAGCAGCAGGACGCCGGCGCTGAGCGAGAGCGCGGCGGCGAAGGGGCCGAGGGCCCCGGGGAGCACCTCGGCCAGACTGTGCATGCGGCTGTGCCGGAAGCGCGGGAAGACCCCGGCCGCGACGTCGATCAGTCCGACGGCGGTGCAGGCGGCGCCGACGAGCGCCGGTACGGCTTCCGGCCGGGGGCCGCGCACGAACGTACGTGCGCGAACCGGAACCGATCCTGATTTATCCCCATCTAGCGTGACAGACATCGCTTCCCGTGGTTCCGCGTGAGATTCCTGGAGTCCGGCGGCCGGGGCCCTGCGGACGATGTGCGACCTCTAGGACGAGCCTTCCGGGCCGCGGGTTCACCGCTGCCCGGAAATTTCCTGACAGAAAGTTCACCGGTCATGGGCCTTACGGGCAAGCCACTGCTGATCCTCGCGATCGCGCTGGCCGTCGTGCTGTTCACCGTCACCGTCTGGTGCTGGCCGAGGCTCGCCCGGCGCGGCGTGCCGGCGGTCCTCGGCCGGGTGGGCATGCTGCTCGCGACCCAGGTGGCGGTGTTCGCCACGGTCGCCCTGCTCGCCAACAACAGCTTCCTGTTCTACGGCTCCTGGGCGGACCTGTTCGGCCGCAAGCAGGACATGGGCGTGGTGACCGACCACGCTGCCGGGACGCTGGCCGCGAAGAACATCGTGCGGGTGGGGACGCAGCGCCCGGACGTGCCGGGCGGTGCGCTGCCGAGGGTGGGCGGCCGGATCGACAAGGTCGTGATCGCGGGCAAGCGCTCGGGCATCGAGAGTTCGGCGTACGTGTACTTGCCGCCGGAGTACTTCCAGCCGGCGTTCGCCCACCGCAAGTTCCCGGCGGCGGTGGTGCTCACCGGCTACCCGGGCACCGCGGAGAACCTCATCAAGGGGCTGGCCTATCCGCGTACGGCGCTCGACCGGGTGAAGGCGGGACGGGCGCAGCCCATGGTCCTGGTGATGCTGCGTCCGACCGTGGCGCCGCCCCGGGACACGGAGTGCGTGGACATAAAGGGCGGCCCGCAGACGGAGACGTTCTTCGCCGATGACCTGCCCAGGGCGGTCTCGGCCGGCTACCGGGTCGGCAAGCACGCCCGCAACTGGGGCATCATCGGCAACTCGACCGGCGGGTACTGCGCGCTGAAGATCGGGCTGCACCACCCGGAGAGGTTCACCGCGAGCGTGGGGCTCTCCGCGTACTACAAGGCGGCCGAGGACCCGACGACGGGCGACCTCTTCCACGGCGACCAGTCGGCCCGGCACCGCGCGGACCTGCTGTGGAGCCTGGACAACCGGCCGCAGCCGGACTCCTCGTTCCTGGTCACGAGCTCCCGCCACGGCGAGTCGAACTACGCCGACACGCGGAAGTTCGTCGCCAAGGTGAAGCAGCCGGCACAGGTCTCCTCGATCGTGCTGGACAGCGGCGGCCACAACTTCAACACGTGGCGCCGGGAGATTCCGGCGGCGCTGGAATGGCTGAGCAGCCGGCTGAGCGAGAACTGAGCGGACCCCCTCGGCCCGTTCAGCCCGCCGCCGTCTCCGCCACGCCGGTGACGCTCTCGACCTTCACCTCCGCGCGCGGTACCGCGCGGCCGTCCGCGCCGACCGAGCGGCGCAGCGCCTCGTGGAGGCGGGCCGGGGTGAGCACGCCCAGGAAGCGGCCCTCGCCCGCCTCGTCGATGACGGCGATCCAGCCGGCGTCGTGCTGGAGCATGGTGGCGAATGCCTGTTTGAGCGGGGCGCCGAGGGGAAGCCACGCCTCCATCCGGCGGGCGTGGTCGCGGACGGTGCCCTTGGAGCCCGTACGCGTGTCGTCGGCGGCGATCCAGCCGTGCAGGTGCTCGTCGCCGTCCAGGACGACGGCCCAGCGGGCGCCCTCGGCGCGGAGGCGCTCGGTCGCGGCGGCCAGCGGGTCGTCGAGGTGGACGACCGGAGGGTGGTCGAGGTCGCTCTCCTCGACGGGGGTGACGGAGAGTCGCTTCAGGCCCCGGTCGGCGCCGACGAAGTCCGCGACGTAGCCGGTGGCGGGGGCGCCGAGCACGGTCGCCGGGGTGTCGAACTGCTCGATCGCGCCCTGCCCGTAGACGGCGATGCGGTCGCCGAGGCGGACCGCTTCCTCGATGTCGTGGGTGACGAACAGCACGGTTTTGCGGACCTGCTCCTGGAGCTTCAGGAATTCGTTCTGGAGGTGCTCGCGCACCACGGGGTCCACCGCGCCGAAAGGTTCGTCCATCAGCAGGACCGGCGGGTCGGCCGCCAGTGCCCTTGCCACGCCGACGCGTTGGCGCTGGCCGCCGGAGAGCTGCTCGGGATAGCGGTCGCCATAAACGGAAGGATCGAGTCCGACCAGATCGAGGAGTTCGGCCGCCCGGGCGCGGCCCTTTCCGCGTTTCCACCCGAGGAGATGGGGAACGGTGGCGGTGTTCTCCAGGACCGTCCGGTGCGGGAAGAGGCCCACTTGCTGGATCACATAGCCGATGCGGCGGCGCAGCCGGACGGGGTCGATGGCGGATATGTCGTCCCCGTCGAGGAATATCCGGCCCTCGGTCGGTTCGATCAGCCGGTTCACCATCTTCATGGTGGTCGTCTTGCCGCAGCCCGACGGTCCGACGAGCGTGACCAGTTCACCCTCGGCGACCTCGAAGGAAAGGTCGTCGACGGCGGTGGTGCCGTCCGCATACCGCTTGGTGACGTGCTCGAAACGGATCATGGTTCCCCATTGTCGCGGGTGTTCTGTGAAGGACATGTTGCTGGAATACAACGTCTCCGGCGATTGTCAGTGGTCGAGGATAGGCTCGCCGGACATCAGTACGAGAAGGCGAACGGGAGGTGGGGGGACGGATGGCCGGACAGAACTGCCTGGTGACGAACGACTGGATCTGCGGGGAGTATCTCCGTTCCCGCAGCCAGGAGTTGACGGACGCGACCGTCCAGCACATCTGGATCACCGCCGTCTCGGTCGCGATCGGAGTGGCTGTCGCCTTCCCGCTGGCACTCCTCGCACGCCGCGGCCGGCATTTCGCCGGACCGGTCCTCGGGCTGACGACGGTGCTCTACACCGTGCCCTCGCTCGCGATGTTCTCGCTGCTGCTGCCCCTGTTCGGGCTCTCCGCGGCGCTGGTGGTCACCGGTCTCGTGCTGTATTCACTGACCATCCTCGTACGCAACATCCTGGCGGGCCTGGAAGCGGTCCCCGAGGAGGCCAAGGAGGCCGCGCACGGCATGGGGTACGGGCCGGCCCGCCTGCTGTGGGAGGTCGAACTGCCGCTCGCGCTGCCCGCGCTGATGGCGGGGATACGGATCGCCACGGTGTCCACGATCGCGCTCACCACGGTCGGGTCGATCGTAGGACGGGGCGGTCTCGGCAATCTCATCGAGGACGCGCTGCCCAGCTTCTTCAAGGCCCAGGTGCTGGCCGCCTCGGTGCTCTGCGTGCTGCTCGCGGTCGTCGCGGACCTGCTGCTGCTCGGACTGCAACGGCTGCTGACGCCCTGGACGCGGATACGCGCCGCGCACGGCCCGGCCGAGGCGGAGGCGGTCTGACATGGGGGTTCTCGGGGACGCCTGGACCTGGCTCACCACCGGTGCCAACTGGTCCGGGGAGAGCGGGGTCGGCCACCGGCTCGGCGAGCACCTGTACGTGAGCGGTGTGGCGCTCGCCCTGTCCTGCGGCATCGCCCTGCCCGTCGCGCTGTACCTGGGCCACATCAGGAAGGGCGGCGCGCTCGCGGTCAACCTGGCCAACGTCGGCCGGGCGGTCCCCGTCTTCGCGGTGCTGGCCCTCTTCATGGTCTCGCCCCTGCGCAACGCGGGCTACATACCCACGATCACCGCCCTGGTGCTGTTCGCCGTGCCGCCGCTGCTCACCAACGCCTACGTCGGGATGACCGAGGTGGACCGTTCGGTGACGGAGGCCGCGCGCGGGATGGGCATGTCGGGCGGCCAGCTCTTCCTGCGCGTCGAGCTCCCGCTGGCGTACCCGCTGATCATGACCGGGCTGCGGTCGGCCGCGGTCCAGGTCGTGGCCACGGCGACGATCGCGGCCATGGTCGGCCAGGGCGGCCTCGGCCGCATCATCACGGCGGGTTTCAACACGTACGACACCGCGCAGGTGGTGGCGGGGGCGCTGCTCGTGGCCGTGCTCGCGCTGCTGGTGGAGACGGTCCTGGTGGCCCTCGACCGCCTGCTGTCCCCGCTGCGCCGCCGCCGGCCCGCGTAGGACGCCTCCCGAGAAGTATTGGCTCGCCCCACCCGTAAATCCTGTCGCATACGCACCACTTGTCGCATACGGCCTCGCCGCCGTGGACGGAGAAGAACATGACCAGCACCTCACGCATGGCCGGCGCCGTCATCGGCATCCTCGCGCTGGCGGGCTCGCTCGCCGCGTGCGGCGGAGACAGCCTGGAGAAGGACAAGGGCGCCCCGGCCGGGGGCGGGGACTCGGGCAAGAAGGGTTCGCTCGTCGTCGGCGCCGCCGCCTTCACCGAGTCCAAGGTGCTCGCCGAGCTGTACGCGCAGATCCTCGGGGACGCCGGATACAGCACCTCGGTCACCACCGTGAAGAACCGCGAACTCTACGAACCCTCGCTGGAGAAGGGCGAGATCGACGTCGTACCGGAATACGCGGCGACCATCGCGGAATTCCTCAACGCCAAGGTGAACGGCGCGAAGGCCGCCGAGTCGAAGCCGGTCGCCTCGGGCGACACCGCCGCCACCGTGGCCGCCCTGAAGAAGCTCGCCGAGCCGCGCGGACTGAAGGTGCTTCCGGCGGGGAAGGCCGTCGACCAGAACGCCTTCGCGGTGACCAAGGAATTCGCCGACAAGCACAAGCTGAAGACCCTTTCGGATCTCGGCGCGGCGAAGATCGGCGTCAAGGTCGCGGCGGGCGACGAGTGCGAGGTGCGGCCCTTCTGCGCGCCCGGGCTGAAGAAGACGTACGGCATCGACGTCACCGGAATCGACCCCAAGGGCGTCGGCACCCCGCAGTCCAAGCAGGCGGTGAAGGACGGCAAGGACCAGCTCGTTCTCACCACGACCACCGACGCCGTGCTGGACACCTACGACCTGGTGTTCCTCGACGACGACAAGAAGCTCCAGAACGCGGACAACGTGCTGCCGGTTCTCAACGCGAAGGACGCCGGTGCCCAGGACATAGCCGACGCACTCGGCAAGCTCACCGGCGCGCTCACCACCGACGACCTCGCCCAACTCAACCGCAAGGTCGACGCGGAGCGCGCCAAGCCGGCCGATGTGGCCCGCGAATATCTGCAGTCGAAGGGGCTGATCAAGAAGTAGAAAGGCCCCCGGGGAAGCGCCCGGGGAAGGAGTCGCGGGAGCCGCCGGGTAACTTGCCGGGCACAGATTGCCGGGCGGCTCCCCAAGTACGCCGCGCACACGGTAAATTTCGGGCCATGCCACGTGGACGCCATCGCCATTCGCCACCACTGCACAGAATCCTTCCGCCTTCGGCAGTCGCCGGGGCAGCGGTCGTCTGTGCCGCGGGAGCCTGGCTGCTGACCGAGCCCATGGTCCTGCGCACCCTGGTCGCCGCGGCAGCGGCCGCCGCCGTCACCGGCGCGGTCCTGATGCGCAGCTGGGACCGCGAGGCGGGCCGCCGCGTCGCCGAGCTGACGCGCGCCCGCGCCAGTGACGAGTGGCGTGCCGAGGAACGCGTGGCGGAGCTCGAAGCGGACCTGGAGGAGGCGCGCGAGATCCGCGCCCGCCTGGAGACGAAGCTGCGCCGCAAGCGGGTCGAGCTGGCCGGACTGCGCGGCGAACACGCGGCGCTGCTGCGGCGGTACGCCAACGCGGAGACCGAGCGCGCCAGCGTCCTGGAGAGCCGGCGTCAGCTCGCGATCGAGGCGTCCGAGCCCGCCCGCGAACTGCCTGCCGCCCGCTCCACCCCCACGCCCGACGCGTACGCCCGCGCCGCCCGCGCGCTGGCCGACCTCCCGCGCAACGCGGCGCTCCAGAAGGCCCGCCGCATCGCCGACGACGCCCGGCAGCGGGACCTCGCGGAGCGCGCCCGGGAGACGGACGAGCGCCGGGGGAAGCACGCGGCGGCCGAGCCGTCCGGGCCCGGCACCGGCGATGACCGCCGTCCGTCCGCCGCCCTGCCCGCGACCAGGCCCGCCGCCCAGGCGCCCGCCACGCGCCCGGTCCCGGCCGCCAGCGCGGTCGTCCCGTACGCGGCGGCCCGACGGCACCTGGTGCCGCAGGGCAGCTTCGACTTCTTCGGTACGCAGAAGGCCGCGCCCGCCGCGATCGAGCGGGCCGCGATCGAATCCGTGCAGAACGAGGACCTGGCCGACGTGGTGGGCGAGGAGGCGCTGGCCGAGCACCGCTCGGACGCCTCGCAGGAGCGTGCCGTCGGCAAGGTCATCGACCTCACCGCGCACGACGAGACGGAGCAGCTCGACGTGGCGGAGCTGCGCAGCGCCATTTCGTAGCGCCCACGGCAGCGGCGTACGGCACGAGGCAGCGCGAAGGCCGCCACCCGGACTCCGGGCGGCGGCCTTCGCGTCGTTCCGGCCCGCCTACTTGTCGATGTCGCCGACGACGAAGAACAAGGAGCCCAGGATCGCCACCATGTCCGCGACCAGCGTCCCCGGCAGCAGTTCGGTGAGCGCCTGGATGTTGTTGAACGACGCCGAGCGCAGCTTCAGCCGGTACGGGGTCTTCTCGCCCTTGGACACCAGGTAGTAGCCGTTGACGCCGAGCGGGTTCTCGGTCCACGCGTAGGTGTGGCCCTCGGGGGCCTTGAGGACCTTGGGCAGCCGCTGGTTGACGGGCCCCGGCGCGAGGCCGGCCATCCGGTCCAGGCAGGCGTCCGCGAGGTCCAGGGCGTTGTGCGTCTGCTCCAGCAGGCACTCGAACCGGGCCAGGCAGTCGCCCTCGGTCCGGGTGACGACCTTCAGGGTGTCCCGCAGCTCCCCGTACGCGAGATACGGCTCGTCGCGCCGCAGGTCGAAGTCGACGCCCGAGGCGCGCGCGATCGGCCCCGACACCCCGTACGCGTGCACCGCTTCGGCCGACAGCACGCCGACGCCCCGGGTGCGGGCCCGGAAGATCTCGTTGCCGAGCACGAGTCCGTCGTACACGTCCATCCGGGAGCGGACCGAGGCGACGGCGTCCCGGGCGCGGCCGAGCCAGCCGGCCGGCAGGTCCTCCTTGAGGCCGCCCACCCGGTTGAACATGTAGTGCATGCGGCCGCCGGAGACCTCCTCCATCACGGCCTGGAGTTCCTCGCGCTCGCGGAACGCGTGGAACACCGGGGTGATCCCGCCCAGTTCGAGCGGGTACGAGCCGAGGAACATCAGGTGGTTGAGGACACGGTTCAGCTCGGCGAGCAGGGTGCGGGTCCAGACGGCGCGCTCGGGGACCTCCATGCCGAGCATGCGCTCGACGGCCATCACGACGCCCAGCTCGTTGGAGAACGCGGAGAGCCAGTCGTGGCGGTTGGCGAGCATGATGATCTGGCGGTAGTCGCGGGCCTCGAACAGCTTCTCCGCGCCGCGGTGCATGTAGCCGACGACCGGTTCGGCGTGCTGGACGCGTTCGCCGTCCAGGACGATGCGGAGTCGGAGCACGCCGTGGGTGGAGGGGTGCTGGGGGCCGATGTTGAGCACCATGTCGGTGCTCTCGGCCGCGCCGCCGATGCCGATGGTCGTCTCCGTCATGGGGCCAGTATTCCTTGCGCGCCGTTGCCGCGGGGCTCTGCCCCGGACCCCGCTCCTCAATCGCCGGAGGGGCTGACCACGTGGCTCAGCCAGCCGAAGTCGCCCAGGCCGCCCCTGGCCGTCAGTTCCGCCGCCTCGCCCGCCGAGGACAGGGCGCGGACGTACGCGGCCGGGTCCGTCGACGCCAGGGTCAACGGCGGGCGTTCGCCCGTGACGCCCAGGTCCGCCAGGGCCTCGCGCTGGGTGCGGACGGTCGCGTCCGGGGTGGCCGCCGCACACGCGTCCAGCGCCACGTGGGCCGTCAGGTCGCAGGTGCCGTCCGGCACGGGCCGGACCTCGCGGCCCGCGCGGAAGCCGGTGAGCGTGCCGAAGGGCGGGCGTTCCCCGCGTACGTGCGTGTAGTCCACCGCCACCGCGAGCCCCGCGGACAGGGACGCCACCGCGGCCGCCCACGCCTCGTCGCGCGGGCGGCCGATCTCCGCCCGGCTGCCAGGACCCGCCGACGGCCACCAGCGCCGCAGCCACTCCGCGTCCGCCCCGGTCACCGGGGCGCCCAGCCGCTCCGCGCCGTCACGGGTGCGCACCTCGACGTACCGTTCGACGCCCTCGTCGTCGGTCTCCGCGACGGGCAGCGGCACGTTGTCCAGCCACTCGTTGGCGAACAGCAGCCCGCGCGCCCCGGGCGGCGGCTCCGCGCACCACTCCACCCGGGGGTCCAGGCCGTCGGGGCGGGCGGCGAGCTCGACGGCGTACGCGCGCACGGTGAGGTGCGCCCCGCCCTCGGCGGGCAGGGCGGCGAGCACGCCGGTGACCAGCTCCCCGCGCCCGGCGCCCATGTCGACCAGGTCCACGTCCGCGGTGCCGAGTCCGGCCGCCGTACGGACCAGCAGCCGGGCGACGGCGGCGGCGAAGAGCGGGGAGGCGTGCACGGAGGTACGGAAGTGGCCCGCGGGGCCCTCGGGGCTCCGGTAGAAGCCCTCGTCACCGTAGAGCGCGGCCTCGGCCGCCTCCTGCCACCCGCGCCACTCATCCATCACGTTTCCCAGTCTCCACCTTGGGGAGTACGGTCCCAGGACCCGGATCGGCCCTTCGGTTGACCCGGCACCCCTCGGCCTTCTTTACGCTGGGTTACGTGCAGCGCCTCTACGATTTCATCCGCAGACACCCGACGGGCGTCGACAGCTTCTGGGCTGTCTTCCTCCTAGGGCTCTCCGGCATGACCATCGTGGTCGGCGACGTCGGGCACGGCGGCCGTCTCGAACGCATCGCGATCGTGCCGATCGTCATCGGTCTCTGCCTCGTCGTCGCCCTGCGACGGCGCGCGCCGGAGAAGATGCTGCTGCTCGCCATCGCGATGGGCGTCCTGCAACTGGTCTGCGGCGTCCGGCCGACCGTCGCCAACTTCGCGATGCTCGTGATCACCTTCACGGTGGCCACCGTCGGTGAGCGCTGGGCCTCCCGGCTCGCCCTGGCGTGCAGCCTGACCGCGGCCGCGATGTCCCAGCTCCGCTGGCCGAACGAGGAGGGCGACCCGCGCAACTGGGCGCAGACGGTCTTCGTCGTCGTCGTGCTCACGGTCCCGTTCGTGCTGGCCTGGGTGCTCGGCGACTCGATGCGGACGCGGCGGGCCTACTTCGACCAGCTGGAGGAGCGGGCGGCCCGGCTGGAGCGGGAGCGGGAGGCCCAGTCGAAGGTCGCGGTGGCCGCCGAACGGGCCCGGATCGCCCGCGAGCTGCACGACGTCGTCGCGCACAACGTCTCCGTGATGGTGGTGCAGGCAGACGGCGCCGCCTACGTCATGGACGCGGCGCCCGACCAGGCCCGGCAGGCGCTTGAGACCATCTCCGGCACCGGTAGGCAGGCCCTCGCGGAGATGCGGCGGCTGCTCGGCGTGCTCAGGACGGGGGACGCGCAGGAGACCGGGGAGTACGTCCCGCAGCCCGACGTCGAGCAGATCGAGGAGCTGATCGACCAGGTCAGGGCGGCCGGTCTGGCGGTGGACTTCAAGGTCGAGGGGACCGCCCGCCCGCTGCCCAGCGGCGTCGAGCTGACCGCGTACCGGATCGTGCAGGAGGCCCTGACCAACACCCGCAAGCACGGCGGCCCGCACGCCGGGGCCAGTGTGCGGCTGGTCTACTTCGACGACGGGCTCGGCCTGCTCGTCGAGGACGACGGCCGGGGCGCGGCGCACGAGCTGTACGAGGACGGGGGCGCCGACGGCGCCGGCCACGGCATGATCGGCATGCGGGAACGCGTCGGCATGGTCGGCGGCACACTGGACGCCGGGCCGCGCCCCGGCGGAGGATTCCGGATCAGCGCACTGCTGCCGCTCAAGGCCGCCGACCGCTGAACGAACGAGGAGAGAACAGGCCCCCATGGCGATCCGCGTGATGCTCGTCGACGACCAGGTGCTGCTGCGCACCGGATTCCGGATGGTGCTGGCGGCCCAGCCCGACATGGAGGTGGTCGCCGAGGCCGGTGACGGCGCGGAGGCGATCGAGATCCTGCGTGCCACCGCCGTGGACGTGGTGCTGATGGACGTCCGCATGCCCCGGCTGGACGGTGTCGAGGCCACCCGCCGCATCTGCGAGCAGCCCGATCCGCCGAAGGTGCTGATCCTGACGACGTTCGACCTCGACGAGTACGCGTTCTCCGGGCTGAAGGCCGGGGCCAGCGGCTTCATGCTCAAGGACGTGCCGCCGGGCGAACTGCTCGCCGCGATCCGCTCCGTGCACAGCGGGGACGCGGTCGTCGCCCCGTCCACCACCCGCCGGCTGCTCGACCGGTTCTCGCCGATGCTTCCCAGCGGCACGCCGGAACCCCAGCACAAGGACATCGCCAAGCTCACCGAGCGCGAGCGCGAGGTGATGCTGCTGGTCGCCCAGGGCCTGTCGAACGGCGAGATCGCGGGCCGCCTGGTGCTCTCCGAGGCGACCGTGAAGACGCATGTCGGCCGCATCCTGACCAAGCTGGCGCTGCGCGACCGGGTGCAGGTCGTCGTCCTCGCGTACGAGACGGGCCTGGTGCGCGCGGGCGGCGGCGCGGGCTGAGTAAGGCCCTGCCTAACGCAGGATGCCCTCCAGGAAGTCGCTGCCGAGCCGGGCCACCACGGTCAGGTCCAGCTGGTGCAGCACGTACCGGCCGCGCCGCCGGGTCGTGACCAGGCCCGCCTTCTTGAGCACCGCGAGATGGCGGGAGACCTCGGGCGCCGTGATCCCGTTGGTGTCGGCCAGTTCGCCGGTCGTGTACGGGGAGCGCGCGATGTTCCGGCACAGCCGCATCCGCATCGGGTGCGCCAGCGCGTCCATCCTGAGCTGGAGCAGCTCCACGGAGGCGGGCACGGGCAGTTCGGGCCGGTGCACCGGGTAGTGGATCACCGGGCGCCAGCCCGGGGCGTGCAGCACCATCAGATGCGGCCAGCCGAAGCTGGTCGGGATCAGCGTGAGCCCGGGGCCGACGGCCGGGTCCGTGGCGTCGGTCGACCCCTCGGTCAGCTTGTCCACGCTGATCCTGCCGCCGTCCGCGTCGAGCGAGAGCGCGGGGGAGACCGCCCGTATCGCCTCGCCGAGGCCCTTGCGCCGCAGCAGGTCGGTCTTGTGCCGCGCGTCCGCCACCAGCTGGATCCGCGTCCGCTCCCAGGTGTCCGCGAAGAACGCCCGGTCGCAGTCCTCGAACAGGCGGCGCAGCCAGCGGCGTACCGGGGCGGGGTCGGCCAGCAGCCGCTGGGTGAACTCCACCTGGCGCGGGCCGCGCGCCGCCGCCATGTCCAGGGCCCGGGCGCGCGCACCCGCGTTGCGCAGCGGGGAGTCGGCGCCGGTCCCGTAGAAGGCGGCGCAGGTGAACTCCAGGGCGGCGGAGACGAACCGGTCGTCGTCGAGCCGGTCCAGGATGTCCAGGTCGGCGGCGAGGTCGGCGCCCGTCGCGGCGTCGCCCCCGGTGATCCCGGCGAACGGCATGAATATGTCCGAGAAGGTGTTCCGCCACAGGAACTCCGCCTCGTGCAGCCGGTCGGCGAGGTCGGGCTCCAGGGCCGTGGTGGTGGCCGTCGCCCAGCCGTGCAGGCCCGGATGGTGCCCCGGCTCGGAGAGCGCGTGAAGGGCGACCCCCAGCTCGACGAGCGGGGAGGTCGCGAAGACGATGCGGGCGGGGTCGAGCCCCGCGATGTCGATGGTGACGCTCACCCGTCCATGGTGCCGGGTGGGTACGACAGCCCGGACGCGGATTGACGGCGGGCGTCAAACGGCGGGCGTTGACGGCGGGCGCCGAACGGCAGGCGTTGACGGCGGGCGGCGTCAATCCGCGTCCCCGACCGGATCCGTCCGGGGGACGGGCCGGCTCAGCTCTTCCCCGGCACCCGCTCCAGAAACGCGGCCACCGCGTCCCGTACGTCCTGGGCCGTCCACTCCAGCCCGGCCTCCGTCACGGTCACCTCGGTGAACGACACCCCGGGCGCACCGGTGGAGGGCGTGAACCAGCGGCGGAAGAGGGCCGTGCCCGTCTCCTCCGCCTGCCGCACCGACGCCTCCGTCAGCTCGTCGGCCCCGTACGGCAGCCACACCTGGAACTGGTGGGTCTGCGGCGGTTCCGGATGCACCCGGAACCAGCCCGCGCCGGCCTGCGTGAACCCCTCGGTCAGCGCCTCGGCCACCACCTTGGCGTGGGCCACGTACGAGGGCAGCTTCGGCAGCTCGCGGTCCAGCCCCGCCAGGGCCGCCACCGCCGCCGGGAACTGCTGGAACGGCAGGCCGCCGTACCGGTGCCGCCAGACGCGGGCCTCCTCGACCAGCGAGGCGGAACCGGCGAGCACGGCCCCGGAGATCCCGCCGAGGGACTTGTAGAACGACACGTACACGCTGTCCGCGAGTGCGGCGATCTCCGGCAGCCCGCGTCCGAAGTGCGTGGCGCACTCCCACAGCCGGGCCCCGTCGAAGTGGACCACCGCGTCCCGCTCGCGCGCGGCGGCCACCACGGCTTCCAGCTCTTCCCAGGCGGGCAGCAGGAAACCGGGGTCCCGCAGCGGCAGCTCCAGCATCAGCGTGCCGAACGGCTCCGGGAAGTCGCGGACCTCGTCAGCCGTGGGCAGCCTCGGATCGGACGTCGGGTGGACGGTGCGCAGCCCGCTCACCGCCCCCAGGGCGCCGCCCTCGTGCATCTCGGGGTGGGCGAGGGGGTGCAGGGCCACGGTGGCGTTGCCGGTGCGGCCCGCCCAGCAGCGCAGCGCGACCTGCTGGGCCATCGTCCCGGTCGGGAAGAACACGGCGGCCTCCGTGCCCAGCAGCCCGGCGACCCGCTGCTCCAGCTCGCCGACGACGCCGTTCCCGTAGATGTCCGCGGGCAGATCGAGGTCGGTGACCGTCCCGGCGTCCGCCAGGGCGGTCAGCTGCTCGCCGAGCGTGCCGTCCTGGGGGAGGCGGGACAGGACGCGCCCGGCCTGCCGCCACGCGCTGAGCTGCCGCAGCCGCCGGGCCTCGACGTCCCCGGCCGCGCCCTCGTCCGCCGCCCCGTCCTTCACCTGCGTGTTCATGTATGCCATGGGACGATCATCACGCAGAACGCCGGACCTGCCCAGGCGGTTTCCGGCGCCCGCCGAGCGCGGTATCCACAGCCTGTGGACAGCCGGGATGGCGGGGCGGACGCTGGCGTAGCATGCAGAGGAATCGTCCGGTACCCCCCGCGGACTGGAACGGAAGGCCCGCAGTGTGAACGCAACAGCTCCCAAGGACCCCCTCGACGCGAGGGACCGCCCCGCCCGGCTCACCGTCGGCGTGGTGGGGGCGGGCCGTGTCGGCCCCGCCCTGGCCGCGTCCCTCGCCCTCGCCGGACACCGCCCGGTCGCCGTCTCGGGCGTCTCCGACGCCTCGGTGCGGCGCGCCGCCGCCCTGCTCCCCGACGTGCCCCTCGTGACGCCCGCCGACGTCCTCGCGCGCGCCGAGCTCGTCCTGCTGACCGTCCCCGACGACGCCCTGCCCGGGCTCGTCGAAGGGCTGGCCGAAACCGGGGCCGTCCGCCCCGGACAGCTCCTCGTCCACACCTCCGGGCGGTACGGGACGAAGGTGCTGGACCCCGCGCGGCGGGCCGGCGCCCTGCCGCTCGCCCTGCACCCCGCGATGACGTTCACCGGTACCTCCGTGGACGTCCAGCGGCTGGCCGGCTGCTCCTTCGGCGTCACCGCGCCCGACGAGCTGCGGCTCGCCGCCGAGGCGCTGGTGATCGAGATGGGCGGCGAACCGGAGTGGGTCGCGGAGGAGTCCCGCCCGCTCTACCACGCGGCCCTCGCCCTCGGCGCGAACCACCTGATCACGCTGGTCGCCCAGTCGATGGAGCTGCTGCGCACCGCCGGGGTCACCGCCCCCGACCGGATGCTCGGCCCGCTGCTCGGCGCCGCCCTGGACAACGCCCTGCGCTCCGGCGACGCGGCGCTCACCGGCCCGGTCGCGCGCGGCGACGCCGGCACGGTCGCCGCGCACATCGGCGAGTTGCGCGCCCATGCCCCGCAGGCGGTCGCCGGTTACGTCGCGATGGCCCGCGCCACGGCGGACCGCGCCCTGGCCCACGGCCTGCTCAAGCCGGAGCTGGCGGAGGACCTGCTCGACGTCCTCGCGGACGGCGGCTCCGGCCCGTCCGGCCCCGGCGGCCCGACCCCTTCCGGCGACACCGGCAGCGGACCGGAGGAGTCCTGATGACCGCGACCGCATCCACCCCGGCCCTGCTCCACACGGCCGCCGAGCTGCACGCGTACGCCTCCGGGGGGCGGCGGGCCGTCGTCATGACCATGGGCGCCCTGCACGAGGGCCACGCCTCCCTGATCCGCGCCGCCCGCGCCCACGCGGGCCCCGCCGGGCAGGTCGTCGTCACCGTCTTCGTCAACCCGCTCCAGTTCGGTGAGGCCGCCGACCTCGACCGCTACCCGCGCACGCTCGACGCCGACCTCGCGGTGGCCGGGGCGGCGGGCGCCGACGTGGTCTTCGCCCCGTCCGTCGACGAGGTCTACCCGGGCGGCGAGCCTCAGGTCCGGATCTCGGCGGGCCCGATGGGCGAGCGGCTGGAGGGGGCCTCGCGCCCCGGGCACTTCGACGGCATGCTCACCGTCGTCGCCAAGCTCCTCCACCTCACCCGCCCCGACACCGCGTTCTACGGGCAGAAGGACGCCCAGCAGCTAGCGCTGATCCGGCGCATGGTGCGCGACCTGAACTTCCCGGTGGAGATCGTCGGCGTCGAGACGGTCCGCGAGCCGGACGGCCTCGCGCTCTCCAGCCGCAACCGCTTCCTCGACGCGCACGAGCGCCGCACCGCGCTCGCCCTGTCCCGGGCCCTGTTCGCGGCCCGCGACCGCCTCGCCGCCCAGGCCGCGCTGCACGCCCGCGCGCGGGCCACCGGCGCGACCGAGGACAGGGCCGCCGGGCTCAACCGGCTCGGCGAGGCCCGCCTCGCGGCCGACGCCCAGGCGGTGGCCCGCGCCCGCCCGGACGCCGGACCCGCCGCCGTGCGCGCCGCGGCCCGCACGGTCCTGGAGGACGCGGAGGCCGCGAGCCCGCCGCTCGACCTGGACTACGTGGCGCTCGTGGACCCGTCCGACTTCACCGAGATCCCCGACGACCGCACGGCCGGCGAGGCGATCCTCGCCGTGGCCGCCCGGGTCGGCGCCACCCGCCTCATCGACAACATCCACCTCACCTTCGGAGCGACCCCGTGACCGGAATACGGCTGACCGCCCCCGCACCCGGCTGGTCCATCGACGCCGATGTCGTGGTCGTCGGCTCCGGCGTCGCCGGGCTCACCACCGCGCTGCGCTGCGCGGCGGCGGGCCTCGCCACCGTCGTCGTCACCAAGGCCCGCCTGGAGGCCGGCTCCACCCGCTGGGCCCAGGGCGGCATCGCCGCGGCCCTCGGCGAGGGAGACACCCCCGAACAGCACCTGGACGACACCCTGGTCGCCGGCGCCGGCCTCTGCGACGAGGCCGCCGTGCGCGCCCTGGTCACGGACGGCCCCGACGCGGTGCGCCGGCTCATGGAGACCGGCGCCCGCTTCGACACCGCCGAGGACGGCTCCGTCGCCCTGACCCGCGAGGGCGGCCACCACCGCCGCCGCATCATCCACGCGGGCGGCGACGCGACCGGCGCCGAGGTCTCCCGCGCCCTGGTCGAGGCGGTCCGCGAGGCCGCCCTGCACACCGTCGAGAACGCCCTCGTGCTCGACCTCCTCACCGACGCCGAAGGCCGTACCGCCGGTGTCACCCTGCACGTCATGGGCGAGGGCCAGCACGACGGCGTGGGCGCGGTCAATGCCCCGGCCGTGGTCCTGGCCACCGGCGGCATGGGCCAGGTCTTCTCCGCCACCACCAACCCCTCGGTCTCCACCGGCGACGGCGTGGCTCTGGCGCTGCGGGCCGGCGCGGAGGTCTCCGACCTGGAGTTCGTCCAGTTCCACCCCACGGTCCTCTTCCTCGGCGCCGGCTCCGAGGGCCAGCAGCCGCTGGTCTCCGAAGCGGTACGCGGCGAGGGCGCCCACCTCGTCGACGCGTCCGGTACGCGCTTCATGCTCGGGCAGCACGAACTGGCGGAATTGGCCCCGCGCGACATCGTCGCCAAGGGCATCACGCGTCAGATGCAGCTCAAGGGCACCGACCACATGTACCTCGACGGCCGCCACTTCGGCGCCGAGATGTGGGAGCGGCGCTTCCCGACCATCCTGGCCGCCTGCCGGTCCCACGGCATCGACCCCGTCACCGAGCCGATCCCCATCGCCCCCGCCGCGCACTACGCCTCCGGCGGCGTCCGCGCCGACCTGCGGGGCCGTACGACCGTGCCCGGCCTGTACGCCTGCGGCGAGGCCGCCTGCACCGGGGTGCAGGGGGCCAACCGGCTGGCCTCCAACTCGCTGCTCGAAGGACTGGTCTTCGCCGAGCGCATCGCGGCCGACATCGTCGCCACCCGCCCCCGCGCGGGCGACGCCGTCGAGGCGGACCGGGGTCACGTCCCGCTCCTGGCCCCCGAGACCCGGACCACCATCCAGCGCGTCATGAGCCGGGGAGCCGGAGTGCTGCGCTCCGGCGAGAGCCTGGCCGCCGCCGACGAGGCGCTCGACGCACTGCACCGCGGCGCCGGCCACCCCACCGCGGCCGCCGAGGCGAAGCCCGCCGTGCCCGGGGTCGAGGCGTGGGAGGCCACGAACCTGCTGCTGGTCTCCCGGGTCCTGGTCGCCGCGGCCCGCCGCCGCGAGGAGACCCGCGGCTGCCACTGGCGCGAGGACCGCCCCGAGCGCGACGACGCGAACTGGCGCCGCCACCTCGTCGTACGGCTCGGCCCCGACGGCGGTCTCGTCCTCCGTCGGACGGATACCGAGGCGTTCGGGCCCGTGGACGCGCCCGGGGCAGCAGACTGCGCAGCGACGAGCACCACCCACCCCACTCCCGAGGAGCCGTAACCGTGAGCACGCCCGAAGAGAATCCGCGCCCCACTCCCGTGGACGTACCGCTGATCCGGGTCGGCGCGCCCGCACCCGCCGCCGGCGGCTGCGGTGACGGCTGCGGCTGCGGCGGCGACGAGGAGTACGAGGAGTGCGGGCTCGACCCCGCGCTCGCCCAGCTCCTCGTCGAATCCGGCCTGGACCCCATCCAGGTCGAGGACATCGCGCACCTGGCCATCGCGGAGGACCTGGACGGCGGGGTGGACGTCACGACCGTCGCCACCGTCGCCGAGGACGCCATGGCCACCGGTGACTTCACGGCCCGCGAGGCCGGCGTGGTGGCCGGTCTGCGCGTCGCGGAGGCGGTCCTGTCGATCGTCTGCACCTCCGAGTTCGAGGTCGAGCGGCACGTCGAGGACGGCGACCGCGTCGTCCCCGGCCAGAAGCTGCTGACCGTCACCACCCGCACCCGCGACCTCCTCACCGGCGAGCGCAGCGCCCTCAACCTGCTCTGCCGCCTCTCCGGCATCGCCACCGCCACCCGCGCCTGGGCCGACGTACTGGAGGGCACCAAGGCGGAGGTCCGCGACACCCGCAAGACGACCCCGGGCCTGCGCGCACTGGAGAAGTACGCGGTGCGCTGCGGCGGCGGCGTCAACCACCGGTTCTCGCTGTCCGACGCCGCGCTTGTCAAGGACAACCACGTCATCGCGGCGGGCGGGGTCGCCGAGGCGTTCAAGCGGGTCAGGGAGGAGTTCCCGGACGTCCCGATCGAGGTCGAGGTGGACACGCCGGCCCAGCTCGCCGAGGTGCTGGACGCGGGCGCCGACCTGATCCTGCTGGACAACTTCACCCCGGCCGAGACCGCCGACGCGGTCGCCCTGACCGCCGGGCGGGCGGTCCTGGAGTCCTCCGGCCGGCTCACGCTCGACTCGGCCCGCGCCTACGCGGAGGCCGGGGTCGACTACCTGGCCGTCGGCGCGCTGACCCACTCCTCGCCGATCCTGGACATCGGCCTGGACTTCCGCGACACCGACGGGGCCGGCGCCTGATGCTGCTCACCATCGACGTCGGGAACACCCACACCGTCCTCGGCCTGTTCGACGGCGAGGAGATCGTCGAGCACTGGCGGATCTCCACCGACGCCCGCCGCACCGCGGACGAACTCGCCGTGCTGCTCCAGGGCCTGATGGGCATGCACCCGCTGCTCGGCATGGAGCTGGGTGACGGCATCGAGGGCATCGCGATCTGCTCCACGGTCCCGGCCGTGCTGCACGAGCTGCGCGAGGTGACCCGCCGCTACTACGGCGACGTCCCGGCCGTGCTCGTGGAGCCCGGCATCAAGACCGGGGTGCCGATCCTGATGGACAACCCGAAGGAGGTCGGCGCGGACCGCATCATCAACGCGGTCGCCGCCGTCGACCTGTACGGCGGTCCGGCGATCGTCGTCGACTTCGGCACGGCCACCACCTTCGACGCGGTCTCGGCCAGGGGCGAGTACACCGGGGGCGTCATCGCGCCCGGCATCGAGATCTCCGTCGAGGCGCTGGGCGTCAAGGGCGCACAGCTGCGCAAGATCGAGCTGGCCCGGCCGCGCAGCGTCATCGGCAAGAACACCGTCGAGGCCATGCAGGCGGGCATCATCTACGGCTTCGCGGGCCAGGTCGACGGCGTCGTGGACCGGATGAAGAAGGAGCTGGCGGACGACCCGGACGACGTCACCGTCATCGCGACGGGCGGCCTTGCTCCGATGGTGCTGAACGAGTCCTCCGTCATCGACGAGCACGAGCCCTGGCTGACCCTCATCGGGCTGCGCCTGGTGTACGAGCGCAACGTGTCGCGCCTCTAGCGGAAGGGGCCCTGACCGGCGGTTCCGTGCGCGGCGGCTCTCCGGAGCCGCCGCGCCACCGACGACCAGTTAAGCGGATTTTGTCCCTTTAGCACGTATTGTCGCGTCATGCCCACGCCCTACGGATCACGTGGCGGTATGGCGTTCAGCGCGGACGAGCTGCGAGTGCTCCGACGCGCCCTCGCCTTCGCCCTGCACCCCGCGCCCCTGCCCGACGAGGATGTCCAGGACTGCCTGCGGCTGGCGGGCAGTGTGGACGACGCCGTCGCCGAGGCCGGACGGCTGCGCGCCTTCCTCCTCGCCGACCTCGTCCGCTACCGCGACTCCCTCCCCGGCTCCCTCACCGGCTACCTGGAACTCCTCCAGGACGCCCTGGCCGCCGGCTACGACCCCCGCCCCGAGGATCTGGCCGCGCTGCGCGCCCTGCGCGGCGGACCGCTCGCCGCCGCGCTCCTGGAGCGCTGCCAGATGATCGCGGAGCGCTCGGTACGCGCCCGCCTCGCCGGACGGGCCGTGCACGCGACCGCCCCCGCACCCCGCAGCCGCCTCACCGCGCTCCCCGGCGGGCGCGCCGCGGAGCCGGACAAGCCGAAGACGCCGGCGGCCCCGGGCCGTCCCGTACCCCCGCCGGAGCGGCCGGCCCCGAAGCCCTCGGAGGTCTTCCCGCCGCGCCGTCCCGTGCCCCAGCCCCCGCAGCGCCGCGCGGGGTAGGGCCTCTCCGGGGGGCCGGGAGGGGCTCGCTACTCTGGACGGCATGGACTACGTATCCGCGCTCGTGCCCCCCGTGGTGATGGCCGCCTTCTTCATCGGCCTGGTCGTGACGATCGTCAAGAGCCAGGGCGGTCCCAACAAGGCCAAGGAGGACGCGGCCGTGGACGCGGCGATCAGCCGCGCCGAGTCGGTCCACCAGACCCCGCGCGCCGAAGGGGCCTGACCCTCCCGAGGCGCGTACCCGCACACCCGGCGTACCGAAAGGGCGTACGGCTCCCGAAGAGCCGTACGCCCTTTTGCTGTGTAAATAACCACGCATTCCAGACATGTGGCACTAAGGTGACGCTGTGCCCCGTCAATTGGGAGAGCTCGAGGACGCCGTGATGACACGGGTCTGGGAATGGAACCGTCCGGTCACTGTGCGGGAAGTCCTGGAGGACCTTCAGCAGGAGCGGTCCATCGCCTACACCACCGTCATGACGGTAATGGACAATCTCCATCAGAAGGGCTGGGTCCGCCGCGAAGTGGAGGGCCGCGCATATCGATATACGGCCGTCTCCACCCGCGCCGCATACGCCGCCGCCCTGATGAACGAAGCCTGGTCGCGCAGCGACAACCCGGCGGCCGCGCTGGTCGCGTTCTTCGGGATGATGTCGGCCGAGCAGCGCGAGGCGCTGCGGGACGCGATGCGGATCGTTCTGCCCACTCTTCCCGAGGACGGCTCGGCGCCCGACCCCGGGGAAGCGGCCGATGACGCGGAGCCGGAGTCCGGGCGATAGCGTCTGCGTATGTCCTCAGAGCTTCCGCAAACCGATTTGCAGACCGAACCGTCGGTTATAAACGTGGCCATCACCGTCCGGCGCGCACGGACGAGCGATGTGCCGGCCGTCCGCCGTCTCCTCGACGGCTACGTGCGGGAAGGCATCCTCCTCGACAAAGCCACGGTGACGCTTTACGAGGACATCCAGGAGTTCTGGATCGCCGAACGGGACGAGGACGCCTCGGTCGTCGGCTGCGGCGCACTGCACGTGATGTGGGAAGACCTCGCCGAAGTCCGTACGCTCGCCGTGGACCACGGCCTCAAGGGCGCCGGAGTGGGGCATCAAGTCCTCGACAAGCTGCTGCGGACCGCCCGCTGGCTGGGCGTCCGCCGGGTTTTCTGCCTCACCTTCGAAGTCGAGTTCTTCGCGAAGCACGGCTTCGTGGAGATCGGAGAGACGCCGGTCGACGGAGATGTCTACAGCGAGCTGCTGCGTTCCTATGACGAGGGAGTCGCGGAGTTCCTGGGTCTCGAACGAGTGAAGCCGAACACCTTGGGCAACAGCCGGATGCTTCTGCACCTGTGACCGCGGGAAGTAGGGCGATCCCTATGTCCGAATCGCGTACGTTTCCCGTCTCCTTGAGCAGTCGAACCCCTACCGGGGGTTTGTGTTTTCCGGGGAAAAGCGGTTTCCTTTCCGCGTACTCCATTTTCGATGAAAGGAAATCCAGTGGCACAGAAGGTTCAGGTCCTTCTTGTTGACGACCTCGACGGTGGCGAGGCGGACGAGACGGTGACGTTCGCGCTGGATGGCAAGTCCTACGAGATCGACCTCACCACCGCCAACGCGGACAAGCTGCGTTCCCTTCTTGAGCCCTACGCGAAGAGCGGCCGGCGTACCGGTGGCCGTACGGCGTCGGGCCGCGGCAAGGGCCGTGCCGTCTCCGGCGGCAGCAAGGACACCGCCGAGATCCGCAAGTGGGCCCGCGAGAACGGCCACGACGTGAACGACCGCGGCCGCGTTCCCGCCGGGATCCGCGAGGCCTACGAGAAGGCCAACGGCTGAGCGGCGGGTTCATCGGGGGAGACACCCGCCCGGGCGCGCGCCAGCCGCGCCCGGTGGCATTCCGTCGCCACGGCGTCCACGAGCCGGACGAGGTCGGGAGCATCGCCACGACTGCTCCCGAAGCCGGAGAAGGCCGGGAGAACCGGCACTTCGTCCTGTTTCCGTGACGGCCGGGGGGGTCGCAGCCATGAGGCGGCCCCCGGCTCCGCCGGATGCCCGGGCGGCGGCGGAGCGGTGATCCGCCCGCCCGCGCCCAGCCGGCCCAGCGAGAGCGCGACCCCGCTCCACTCCAGCCAGTCGAGCAGCCCCGGCAGCTCCTCCGCGCTCCCCGGCGCCACCAGCAGCGTCATCCGTAGTCCCATGAGCGCCACCGGCCCGGTCGGGCCCACCCGCCGCAGTGCCGCGTGACCGGCGACGGCGGGGACGACGAGCGCGTCGAACCGCAGCCCGGTCAGCAGCCGCACCGGCGAGGTGCCCGCCGTGGCCCAGCCCAGCTCCCGCTCGTACCACCCGCCCCAGGGCTCGCCCCGTACCTCACCGCCCCGCTCGGCGGGAGGCGGGACACGGGGCGGCGGGACGGTGAGGGCCATGACGGAACAACCCCCGACCGGCCCTCCGGGTTACGCGGCGCTTACGGGCAAACGCATAGGGTGTCCGGGTTGGGGGCGTACGGGCGCATTCAGGAGTACGAAGATGTTCGCCCGTAGCGGAGGGAACCCGCGTACGCCGCATGGACTGTCTGTAATTGCGGGTAAGACATCCCTAGTGGGGAGGGGCGACACGCAAGCCATGCACGTCTCACGTTCGCCATCGGCGTACTGGCGACTGGGGTATTGGCCTGGCCTGCGGGAACATCGTCTCGCACCATCGGGTTGGAGGAGTTGTCGGCGTTCGGGGCGGAGGAACCGCCAGGAAGCAAGGCCGGGTGTCGGCAGTTGAAATGAGCGGTCCCCGCTTGCGGGACTAAGCTGCGGAAGGACAGGGAGGGGACCGACCCCTTACTGCCTGACCGCTCTGAGGAGCGATTAACGATGTTCGAGAGGTTCACCGACCGCGCGCGGCGGGTTGTCGTCCTGGCTCAGGAAGAAGCCCGGATGCTCAACCACAACTACATCGGCACCGAGCACATCCTCCTGGGCCTGATCCACGAGGGTGAGGGTGTCGCCGCTAAGGCCCTGGAGAGCCTCGGGATTTCGCTCGAGGCGGTCCGCCAGCAGGTGGAGGAGATCATCGGTCAGGGCCAGCAGGCCCCGTCCGGCCACATCCCCTTCACGCCCCGAGCCAAGAAGGTCCTGGAGCTGTCGCTCCGCGAGGCCCTCCAGCTCGGCCACAACTACATCGGTACGGAGCACATCCTGCTCGGCCTGATCCGCGAGGGCGAGGGCGTCGCCGCCCAGGTCCTCGTGAAGCTCGGCGCCGACCTGAACCGGGTGCGCCAGCAGGTCATCCAGCTGCTGTCCGGGTACTCGGGCGGCAAGGAGGCGGCCACGGCGGGCGGCCCCGCGGAGGGCACGCCCTCCACGTCGCTGGTGCTCGACCAGTTCGGCCGCAACCTCACGCAGGCCGCTCGCGAATCCAAGCTCGACCCGGTCATCGGGCGCGAGAAGGAGATCGAGCGGGTCATGCAGGTGCTCTCCCGCCGTACCAAGAACAACCCGGTCCTCATCGGCGAGCCCGGCGTCGGCAAGACGGCGGTCGTCGAGGGCCTGGCGCAGGCCATCGTCAAGGGCGAGGTGCCCGAGACCCTCAAGGACAAGCACCTCTACACCCTGGACCTCGGCGCGCTGGTCGCCGGCTCCCGCTACCGCGGTGACTTCGAGGAGCGCCTGAAGAAGGTCCTCAAGGAGATCCGCACCCGCGGCGACATCATCCTGTTCATCGACGAGCTCCACACCCTGGTGGGTGCGGGCGCCGCCGAGGGCGCGATCGACGCCGCGAGCATCCTCAAGCCCATGCTGGCGCGAGGCGAGCTCCAGACCATCGGTGCCACCACGCTCGACGAGTACCGCAAGCACCTGGAGAAGGACGCCGCGCTCGAGCGCCGCTTCCAGCCCATCCAGGTCGCGGAGCCGTCGCTGCCGCACACCATCGAGATCCTCAAGGGCCTGCGCGACCGCTACGAGGCCCACCACCGCGTGTCCATCACGGACGAGGCGCTGGTCCAGGCCGCGACGCTGGCCGACCGCTACATCTCGGACCGCTTCCTGCCGGACAAGGCGATCGACCTGATCGACGAGGCCGGTTCCCGGATGCGCATCCGCCGGATGACCGCGCCGCCGGACCTCCGCGAGTTCGACGAGAAGATCGCGGGCGTGCGCCGCGACAAGGAGTCGGCCATCGACTCCCAGGACTTCGAGAAGGCAGCCTCCCTCCGCGACAAGGAGAAGCAGCTGCTGGCGGCGAAGACCAAGCGCGAGAAGGAGTGGAAGGCCGGCGACATGGACGTCGTGGCCGAGGTCGACGGCGAGCTCATCGCCGAGGTCCTCGCCACCGCCACCGGCATCCCGGTCTTCAAGCTGACCGAGGAGGAGTCCTCCCGGCTGCTGCGCATGGAGGACGAGCTCCACAAGCGCGTCATCGGCCAGAAGGACGCCATCAAGGCGCTCTCGCAGGCGATCCGCCGTACGCGGGCCGGCCTGAAGGACCCGAAGCGCCCCGGTGGCTCGTTCATCTTCGCCGGCCCGTCCGGTGTCGGTAAGACCGAGCTTTCCAAGACGCTCGCCGAGTTCCTCTTCGGTGACGAGGACGCGCTGATCTCCCTCGACATGTCGGAGTTCAGCGAGAAGCACACGGTCTCGCGTCTCTTCGGTTCGCCTCCCGGCTACGTGGGCTACGAGGAGGGCGGGCAGCTCACCGAGAAGGTGCGCCGCAAGCCGTTCTCCGTCGTCCTCTTCGACGAGGTCGAGAAGGCCCACCCCGACATCTTCAACTCCCTGCTCCAGATCCTGGAGGACGGTCGCCTGACCGACTCCCAGGGCCGGGTCGTGGACTTCAAGAACACGGTCATCATCATGACGACCAACCTCGGGACCCGGGACATCTCCAAGGGCTTCAACCTGGGCTTCGCCGCCCAGGGCGACGTCAAGACGAACTACGAGCGGATGAAGGTCAAGGTCAACGAAGAGCTCAAGCAGCACTTCCGGCCCGAGTTCCTCAACCGTGTCGACGACACCGTCGTCTTCCACCAGCTCAGCCAGGAAGACATCATCGAGATCGTCGACCTGATGGTCGCGAAGGTGGACGAGCGGCTCAAGGACCGTGACATGGGCATCGAGCTCAGCACGGACGCCAAGAAGCTGCTCGCGAAGAAGGGCTACGACCCCGTGATGGGCGCCCGGCCGCTGCGCCGGACGATCCAGCGCGAGATCGAGGACGTCCTCTCCGAGAAGATCCTCTTCGGCGAGCTGCGCCCCGGCCACATCGTGGTCGTCGGCAGCGAGGGCGAGGGTGACGACCAGAAGTTCACCTTCCGCGGCGAGGAGAAGTCGGCTCTGCCCGACGTCCCGCCGATCGAGCAGGCGGCAGGCGGCGCCGGCCCGAACATGTCGAAGGAGGCGTGACAGGCGCCCGCTGCCCCTCCCGGCAGTAGCGCCCGAACGTCCGAAAGGGGCGGCCCCGGACCGGTTTCGACCGGCCGGGGCCGCCCCTTTCGCGCGTCGCGGACACGGTGACAGCGGCGTCACAGGAACGTTCCGGTCGCGTTCGCTACGCGCATTGATCGAAAAACGCTCGTTAGTCTGGCCCCGCTTCGGGCGGCCTGCCCGGATGGGCTTCTCGATTGCGAATGAAGAGCCCGGATCACGCGACGAACGAGGGGGACGGGCACGCCATGGGCAGAGGCGACGTGTCACGCAGGCGGATGATCAGGCTGGCCGGTGCCGGGGCAGGACTGTCCCTGCTGGGCGCCGGGGCCGCGGCCTGCGGACCGGAGGAGGAGCCGGCCGGGGGCGGCGGCTCGGGATCGCAGAAGCCGGGGGAGTCCGGGAAGCCGGGAGGGGCGGCCCCCGCACCCGGTGAGAAGCCGAAGCCCGCCTGGCAGCACACCACCACCTTCGACGGACTGGCGTGGATATCCGCGGTCGCCGTGGTCGACGACGTGGTGCTCGTCTCCGGCGACCCGCTGGTCGCCCGCGACCTGGCCACCGGCAAGGAGATCTGGTCCCGCGCCGAGGTGACCACCCCCGGCGCGAGCATGCTGATCGGCGACGGCACCCTCTACCTGGCCAGCGCCAAGTACGACGGCAACATCATCGGACTCGACCCGAAGACCGGCCGGGACACCTGGCGCAGCCGGCTGGGCGACAAGGAGTACTCCCAGCCCCGGGTCATCGCCGCCGACGCCGACCACGTCTACGTCGTCGCGGGAATCCTGGACAAGGAGTTCCGGACCCCCGACAACGTCATCGCCGCCATCTCCACCGGCTCCGGCAAGGTCGTCTGGCGCGAGCAGCGCGACCACGGCACCGAGCAGAACGGCATCACCGCGCAGACCTCCGGCAAGCGCCTCGTCTACACGGACTTCCGCAAGAACCTCACGGTCCGCGACACCGCGACCGGCCACCAGGTCTGGACGAAGAAGATCGGCCGCACCAGCAACCGCGGCTTCGTGGTCCACGAGGGCCTCGTCATCATCGCCATCGACGAGGAGCTGCGCGCCTTCGACCTGGAGACGGGCGCCGACCGCTGGTCCCTGGCGACCGAGAAGTACAGCCGGTTCAACGACCCGGCGGTGCTGGACGGCGTCCTCTACGCCTCCGACACGGTGCACGCCCTGTGGGCCGTCGACCCGGCGACCGGGAAGCGCCACTGGCACAACAAGGAAAGCCTGGACGTGGCCGCCCCCTGGCAGTTCGCCAAGGTGGGCGACGTCCTCTACGGGGCGACCGAGTTCGACGACAACGGCGGCGTCCACGCCTTCGCCCCGGACAGCGGCAAGCTGCTGTGGACGTACAACGACGGTTCCGGCGACATCGACCGCTGGTACCTGGCCTCGGGCGGCAAGCGACTGGTCGCCGTACACGCCAAGAAGGTGACCGCACTGCCCGTCGGGTAGGTGTCGGCACCGGGCTGAAGGTCCCGAAACGGACGGCCTTCGGTCCCACCGCCGGTGACAAGGCGCACAGGCCATTCGAGGCCTACTAGCCGCCATAGGAGTAACGGGCCCGATCCGGCGGGGGCCTTTCGGCCCTGCGGCGGACGGGCCCTCGGCATGAGAGGTGCCGTATGCCCGCACAGGGGGCGTATGTCCGGTTGGGGCGGTTTGGGACTGGCTCTAAACCTGTTCCGGCGAGGACTTTCGGGAGCCCTTCGGAGGGGCTCGGACCGGAGTCCGACGCGTGAATTCCCGGGGGGCCTTCTACGGCTTTTGGTCGTAGATGGGGTGTTTGAGCCCCGGTGGGGGTGCGGGTTACCAAGGTATGGCCAGCCCGGCACGCCGCCGGGTCCAGTCATCTTCGGAGGATTTCCGCTTATGTCGAAGCGCGTTACGTTCCAGTCCCGCCGCCCGTCCGTGTCCCGTGTTCGCGGCGCTGTGGTGGCAGCCGGTCTGGGGACATCGATGGTTCTCGGTGCGGGTGCTGCGTTCGCGGCCGGCACTGCGGACGCCCCCCGGGCCTCGAACCCGGTGGCCACCACCACCGCCGACTCGGTCGCCCAGCAGGCTGCCGCGCAGGGCAAGGCCGCCAAGCACAAGGCGGAGGAGGCCAAGAAGAAGGCCGACGCCGCGAAGAAGAAGGCCGCCGCCAAGAAGAAGGCCGCTGCCAAGCGCGCCGCGAAGCTCCCCTGGGAGACCCCGGTCAGCAAGTACGAGCTGAGCGCGAGCTTCGGCAACGACGGCAGCCGCTGGGCGCACAAGCACTCCGGCCAGGACTTCGCCGTGCCGATCGGCACCAAGGTCGATGCCGCCCACTCCGGCACGATCGTCAAGGCCGGCCCGAACGGCGGCGGCGACGGCCCCGCGTACGGCAACGCCATCGTGATCTCGCACGGCAACGGCACGTACTCCCAGTACGCGCACCTGTCCAAGATCGACGTGCACATCGGCCAGCACGTGAAGAAGGGCGAGAAGATCGCCCTGTCCGGCAACACCGGCAACTCCAGCGGCCCGCACCTGCACTTCGAGATCCGGACCACCCCGAACTACGGTTCGGCGGTCAACCCGGTCAACTTCCTGCACAAGCACGGCATCAACGTCTGATACGTCCGATCCGGCCGTCCCCCCGCCCCCCGGCTACCGGGGGGTTTCCGGGTCATGGGCCCGGGTGACCAGTTCGACGGCGACTTCGAGAGCGGCCTTGCGCTTCTCCTCGGGGTCGCCGTCGACGTCTTTCAGGGCGAGCATCCCCGCGTGCAGGGTGAAGAGCGCGCTGAAGCACCGCACCTGGTCGGTGAGCGGCGCGTCGGGTTCCTTGATCAGGTCCACCAGACCCAGGACCCGGTGCTTGATGGTCTCGCCGATGCTCAGATCGCGTACCGTCGCCTGGTTCTCCTGCATGAAGCGGAAGAGCGGGGCCGCGTGCGCCATCGCGTTGCTGTAGCGGCGCAGGATCTCCGTCTTCGTCTCCAGGGTCCGCGGCTGGGTCTCGCCCCAGGCGATCAGTTCCTCCACCGGCCGGTTCAGGTCCTCGAAGATGGAGACGAGGATGTCTTCCTTCGTCTTGAAGTGGTAGTAGAGCGCCGCCTTGGTGACGTCCAGCTTCTCGGCGATCTCCCGCAGCGAGGTCTTCTCGTACCCCTGCTCGGCGAAGAGCTCCAGGGCGACGTCCTGGATGCGCTGACGGGTGTTGCCCCGGCGCGGCTGCGGCGTGCTGCCCATGGTGCTCTCCCAAAAAAACTTACTTGACGCCCGGCTAGTTACGGGTCTACCTTCCTCCAGTGTAATCAACTAGCCGGGCGGCAAGTAAGGGCCCGGTGAGCAGGGTGACTGGGGAGTTGGGGAAGATGGCGGACCTGATCAAGACGGCCGACGGGAAGGCGGACGGCCCACCGGCCACGAAGGCGGAACCCTCGGCTCCGCAGCAGCGCAGCGTCCGGGTGGTGGTCCTCGCCCTGATGATCGCCATGCTGCTGGCGATGCTCGACAACCTGATCGTCGGCACCGCGATGCCGACCATCGTCGGCGACCTCGGCGGCCTCGAACACCTCTCGTGGGTCGTCACCGCCTACACCCTGGCCACCGCCGCGGCCACCCCCATCTGGGGCAAGCTCGGCGACATGTACGGGCGCAAGGGCATCTTCCTCACGTCCATCGTGATCTTCCTGATCGGCTCGGTCCTCAGTGGCATGGCCCAGGACATGGGCCAGCTCATCGGCTTCCGGGCCGTCCAGGGCCTCGGCGCCGGCGGCCTGATGGTCGGCGTCATGGCGATCATCGGCGACCTCGTGCCACCCCGTGAGCGCGGCAAGTACCAGGGCATGATGGCCGGTGTGATGGCCATCGCCATGATCGGCGGACCGCTGGTCGGCGGCACCATTACCGACCACCTCGGCTGGCGCTGGAGCTTCTACATCAATCTGCCGCTCGGCGCCGTCGCCCTGTTCATGATCACCACGGTCCTGCACCTGCCCAAGCGGGAGCGCACCAAGCGGAACGTCGACTACCTCGGCGCCGCGCTGCTCACCGTCGGCATCACCGCGATCGTGCTGGTCACCACCTGGGGCGGTTCCGAGTACGACTGGAACTCCGCGGTCATCATGGAGCTCATCGCGATCGGCGTCGCCGCGCTGGCCGGCTTCCTCTTCGTCGAGACGAAGGCCGCCGAGCCGATCATCCCGCTCCACATCTTCCGCAACCGCAACTTCACGCTCATGTCCGTGGTCGGCTTCATGGCCGGGTTCGTGATGTTCGGCGCGGTGCTCTTCCTGCCGCTGTTCCAGCAGTCCGTCCAGGGCGCCTCCGCGACCAACTCCGGACTGCTGCTCCTGCCGATGCTGCTGTCGATGATGGTCGTCTCGCTCGTCGCGGGCCGCGTCACCACCAGCACCGGCAAGTACAAGATCTTCCCCATCGTGGGCTCGATCCTCATGGTCATCGGCCTCTTCCTGCTCGCGCAGATGGACACCGGTACGACCCGCTTCACCTCGGGGCTCTACATGGCGGTGCTCGGCGCCGGCATGGGCTTCCTGATGCAGATCACGATGCTCGTCGCGCAGAACAGCGTCGAGCTGAAGGACATGGGCGTCGCCTCCTCCTCCACCACCCTCTTCCGGACCCTCGGCAGCTCCTTCGGCGTCGCCATCATGGGCGCGCTGTTCACCGGCAGGGTCCAGGACGAGATGGCGGCCCACGGCGGCGGCGGGGCCACCGCGCACTCCGCCCAGCTGGACGCGGCGAGCCTGGCCAAGCTGCCGGTGCCGGTGCGCGAGGCGTACGAGTTCGCGGTGTCCTCCGGTACGCACATCGCCTTCCTGGTCGGCGCGTCCGTCGGCCTGGTCGCGGTCGTCGCCTCCTTCTTCGTCAAGGAGGTCCCGCTGCGGGGCGCCGGCCCGGAGGCCAAGGCCGCCCCGGCGGTCGCGGAGATCTGATCCGGTCACGTACGTACGCGAAGGGCCCCGGGACACGCGTCCCGGGGCCCTCTTTGTAGTCGTCAGACCCGCTTCCCGGCCCCCGGCTCCACGGCCGGGCCCCGCTGCTCCGCGAACTGGAGCATCGGGTAGCTCCCCGTGTCCGTCGGCGCGTGCTCGGGCAGCCACAACACCGCGACCGCCCCGCCGCTGCCCTCCGCCGCGCCCGCCGGCGCCGCGTTCCGGAAGGTCAGCCGGGCCCCCAGCACCCGGGCCTGCCCGGCCGCGATGGTCAGCCCGAGCCCGTGCCCGTGCCCGGCCCGGTCCGTCGACCCGGTACGGAACCGGCTCGGCCCCTCCTTCAGCAGCGCCGCCGGGAACCCGGACCCGTGATCGCGGACCCGGACCACCCGCCCCTCGACCGTGACCTCCACCGGGGTCGACCCGTGCTTGGCCGCGTTGCCCAGCAGGTTGCCCAGGATGCGCTCCAGGCGGCGGGGGTCCGTGTTCACCCAGGACTCGTGGACCACCTGCACCCGCACCTCCGGGTCCAGCAGCGCGACCCGGCGGCTGACGAACTCGCCGAGCGCGATCTCCTGGAGCTCGGCCCGCTCCGACGCGCTGTCCAGCCGGGCCACCTCAAGGACGTCCTCGACCAGCGTGCGCATCGCCTGCGCCCGGTCGCGCACCAGCTCCGTCGGGCGGCCCGGCGGCAGCAGCTCCGCCGCCGTGAGCAGCCCGGTCACCGGGGTCCGCAGCTCGTGCGCGATGTCCGCGGTGACCCGGCGCTCCGCCTCGATCCGCTCGTTCAGCGCGTCGGTCAGCGCGTCCACCGCACCGGCCAGCTCATCGGTCTCGTCGCGCACGACACCGCCGACCGCGTCCCTGACCCGGACGTCCGTGTTGCCCTGGGCGACCTTCCCCGCCGCCGCGGCCGCCTTGCGCAGCCGGCGCGAGAGCTGGCCGCCGATCAGGACGCCCAGCGCGGAGCCGCCGAGGACCACCGAGACGGAACCGATGATCAGGGCCCGGTCCAGATCGCCCATGATCGTGGTCGAGCGGTCCGCGAACCGGGTGTGCAGCGACAGCACGTTCCCGTTGCCCACCGGCACGGCGGCCCAGACGTCGGGCACCCCGCCGGCATCCTCGACGTGCGTGGCGCGGCGGTTGCGGCGGGTCTCCGCGCGCAGGCTCTGCGGCATCGTGGGGTCGTTGAGCTTCGCCCCGAACCGGGGGTCGGCCTTCTTCGTCCTCTTCGCCTCGTACAGCAGCTGCGCGTACGTCAGCCGCTCCAGCTGCACCTCGCGGGCGTTCTCCAGCATCGAGACGCGGGCCGCGTTGTGCACCACCAGGCTCAGCGCGACCGCGATCAGGGCGCCGACGGAGGCGATCGCGATGCTGATCTTCCAGCGGACACCCGTCCGCAGGGATGGCCGCCTCATGCCCGGAGCTTGTAGCCGAAGCCGCGGACGGTCTCGATGCGGTCCTGGCCGATCTTCGTCCGCAGCCGCTGCACATGGACGTCCACGACCCGGGTGTCGCCGCCCCAGCCGTAGTCCCAGACCCGCTCAAGGAGCTTGTCGCGGGAGAGAACCGTGCCGGGCGCCGACGAGAACTCGAGCAGCAGCCGCATCTCGGTCGGGGTCAGCCCCACCTGCGCACCGCCCCTGCGGACCTCCATGCCCTCGGTGTCGACCTCCAGGTCCCCGAAGACGAGCACCCCGCCCTCGGCCGCGGGCTCCGGCTGCCCGCCGCCGGCCCGGCCGCCCGACGCGTGGCCGAAGCGGCGCAGCACGGCCCGGATCCGGGCGACCAGGACGGCCCCGTCGAAGGGCTTGGTCACGTAGTCGTCGGCGCCGGCCTCCAGGCCGAGGACCACGTCGATGGAGTCGGCCCGCGCCGACAGCATGATCACCGGGACCGTCGACTCGTCCCGGATGCGGCGGCAGAGGCTGACCCCGTCCAGACCGGGGACCATCACGTCGAGCAGTGCGATGTCGGGCTGCTTCGCCCGGAACGCCTCCAGGCCGGTCAGCCCGTCGGGCACCGCGGTGACCGCGAAGCCGTCCCGCTCCAGCGCCAGCTGGGTGGCCTCGCGGATGACGTCGTCGTCCTCGACGAACAGCACATGGGTCTCGGCCATCGGAAAGCTCTCAGTTCCTCGACGGTTCCGTGGGCGCGGGAAGGTCTCCGTCACCGCCGCCCACGGCTCGGTTGAAGTCGTTGTGCACCCGGTCCAGCTCGCCGAACCGGCCGCTCGCCCAGTGGTACGTGATCACTTCCTCGCCCGAGGGATAGACCACGGAGTCCTTCTTCTCGTACACCTGGGTCGTCACCACCAGGTCCCCCCGGTCGATGGTGCCGTAGACGGCGGGCTGCTCGACGGCGAAGACGTTCTCGTACGTGCCGTCGGCGCGCGGCCGGTAGACGTACGTGCCGACGCCCACGGAATCGCCGCAGGTCATCACGTTCACCACGACGTCCGGGGAGGCGCCGCCGGTGAGTTTCCCGTACGAGGAGTCCACCGGGTACTCGTCGCCGCTGCACGGCTTCAGGCCCATCCGGACCTGCCCGCTCACCTTGGGGTCCGCCTTGAGCAGCGACACGGCGTCCACCCGGGGCGCGGGCTTCGCCGTGGACGCGGGCGTGGTGCTCGGGGTGACGCGGACCACCGGCTCGGCACCCGCGGGGCCCTCGTCCCTGGTGCCGGTACCACCGGTGGAGCAGCTGACGGCGAACAGCCCGAAGACGGCGAGCCCGGCAAGTGCCGCACTGCTCGCCGCCCAGCCGGACAGCCGGCGTCCGCCGGCCGTTCCCCCGCCCGTACCGCCGGTGACCGTGACCTCGTCACCGCTGCCTGTCAGGCCGCGCACCGCTCCCGCCCCCGCTCCTCGGCGAGCCGGGCATCCCGGCTCGCCGCTTCCCTGTTCTCCAGCTCCTGGCGCAGTCGTGCCAGGGCACGGTGCAGCGTGCTCTTCACCGTACCGGCCGACATGCCGAGCGCCGCGGCCGTCTCCTCCGTGCTCATCTGCTCCCAGTGTCGCAGGACCACGACACTGCGCTGCTTGGGAGCGAGCACGCCCAGGATGTCCATCAGCAGGGCGCGGTCGGCGCGCTGCTCGCTGCCGTCCTCGATGCTCGCGTCGGGCAGCTGCTCGGTGGGCACCTCGTCGAGCTTGCGGGCCCGCCACCACTCGGTGCGGGTGTTGATCATGACGCGGCGCAGATAGGCGTCGGCGAGGGACTTGTCCTCGATGCGGTCCCAGCGGCCGTACGTCCTGGCCAGCGCGGTCTGGAGCAGGTCCTGGGCGTCCACCGGGTCCGGGACGAGCCGGCGCGCACTGCGCAGCAGCGCCTCCTGCCTGGTCCGTACGTACTCCTCGAAGCCGAGCACCTCGCCCTGCGCCATCACAACCGCCTCCATCCCCGTGGAACCCCGTAGTACCGCTCGTACCGCCGCCGGCCGCTGGTCGTGCGGCCGACGTCGCAGACGCTACGGAGCGGTTGTCACGAGGCTGTGCGGAGCAGCCATAGGAGGGCGCACGGCTGTCCATCGGTTGTGTAACAGCGCGAGGACGAGCCCGGACAAAGGGCCCCGCGCCGGACGCGGAAAGGGCCCGCCCACCCCGTCATTGTGACGAGGAGGACGGGCCCTGTCCGCGTTTGTTACGAAGGCGGGCGGGGCCGGTCGTCCCCTTGTTACGAAGACGGCCCGGCCCGGTCCGTCAGGTCAGCGGCAGCCGGTAGCGCCCGCCGGACAGCGGCTCGACCAGCCCGTCGGAGACCAGCCCGTCCAGCGCGCGGGCGCGCTGCACCGGCTCGTCCCACACCGCGTCGAGCGCCGCCTGAGGCACCGGCCCGACCGCGTCCCGCAACACGGCGAGCAGCCTGCCGCGCACCTGCCGGTCCGTGCCGGCGTACGTCTGGCCCCGGCGCGGCGGCCCCTGGTGCGCGGGCTTCCCGGCGAGCCGCCAGGCGCACTGCTCCGCGATCGGGCAGCGAGAGCAGTCCTCGTTCTTCGCGGTGCAGACGAGGGCGCCCAGCTCCATCGTGGCCGCCGCCCACCGGGCCGCCCGCTCGTCCTCGTCGGGCAGCAGTTCCCGGGCGAGCCTGCGTTCGGCGGCGGTGGTCGCGTTCGGCGGGTACTGGATGCCGGCCGCGGCCCGGGCGAAGACCCGGCGGACGTTGGTGTCCAGGACGGCGTGCCGCTGCCGGTACGCGAACGAGGCCACGGCCGCCGCCGTGTACTCGCCGATGCCGGGCAGCGCGAGCAGCTGGGCGTGCTCGCTCGGTACGTCGCCGCCATGGCGTTCCGTTATCGCCTGGGCGGCGCCGTGGAGCCGCAGTGCCCGGCGCGGGTAGCCGAGCCGGCCCCAGGCGCGGACCGCCTCACCGGGCGGCTCGGCCGCGAGGTCGGCGGGGCGCGGCCAGCGGGCCAGCCACTGCTCGTACACCGGGAGCACCCGGCTGACGGGGGTCTGCTGCAGCATGAACTCGCTCACCATCACACCCCAGGCACCCGCTTCGGGGCGGCGCCAGGGAAGATCGCGGGCGTGCTGGTCGAACCACCCGATGACGGGGGTGTGGAGGGCGGAGGGGGGCGTCTGGGTCGCAGTCGTGGCAGTCATCGCACCATCGATCCTGACACGGCCTTCCGGTAAGAGGCCTCACGCCCCGCGAGCCGTTGCGGCAACTGGCCGATGGGCCGTTTTCCGCGCCATCGAGGGGGATGCCCCTGCGTAAACGTTTCATCGCTCAGGGTCATTTCGGGCGTGCTCGGCGGCCGAACTGGCCTTCGCGGAATGATGATCCGGAAAACTTGGTGCCCAAGGCGGCGGGTGGGGCGGGAGTTGGGCCGGATCTCTCGTACAGTTTGCGCCGTGGGATCTCTGCGCAATCCGATCGGTCCGCTACCCTCCAGCATCTACTGGCGACGGAGGGCGGTCGCTGCGGCCCTGGTCGTGCTCCTCGCGGTACTGATCGCATGGGCCGTCACCTCGGGCGGCGGCAAGGGCGGGTCCCACGACGACTCCAAGGCGCCCGGCTCGAGTCCGGCCGGTTCGATCACACCCGGGCCTTCCGGTTCCGGCCCCGCTATCAGTGAACAGCCCGGCGGGGGCGGCGAGTCGAACGGCTCCGGCGGCAGCGACGGTGACGAGGACGGCAGTTCGGGCGGCGGGTCCAACGGTGCGGGCGGCTCGTCCGGCTCGTCGGACGCCAACGGCGGTGGCCAGGAAACCGGTTCGGGTTCCGCCTCCGGCTCCGGTTCGGGTTCCGGTTCGGGTTCCGGTTCCGGCGCGCAGGTCGCGCGGCAGGTACCGGCGGGCTCCTCGCTCCCGGACTGCGCCGCGGGTTCGATCCGGCTCACCCTGAAGACCGAACTCAGCTACTCGCCCGACGAGAAGCCGAAGTTCCGCCTGTTCGCCACCAACACCTCGTCCACCGCCTGCAAGGCCGACTTCGGCCCTGAGAGCGCGGTGTTCACCGTCACCGAGGCGGGCGGGGACGACGACGAGGTGTGGTCCTCGAAGGACTGCCCGCGCAAGCCGGCGCCCGTGCTCCTCGAGGTGCCCGCCGGGACGACCGTCGTGCACACCGTGGAGTGGGACCGGGCCAAGAGCGCCCCCAAGTGCGCGACGCCGCCGCCGGGGAAGGCGAAGCCGGGCACGTACCTCGTGGAGGCCAAGGCGCCGGGCGAGCCGGTGCAGCGCGCCTCGTTCGTCCTCGCGAAGGACTGAGCCCGCGGGGTTCCGGCCGCCGGCCCGGGGGAGCGGTGCAGGGGCCGCCCCTACACGTAGCGTTCGAGGATCGACGACTCGGCCAGCCGGGACAGCCCCTCGCGCACGCTGCGCGCCCGCGCCTCGCCGACCCCGTCCACCGTCTGGAGGTCGTCCACGCTCGCCGCGAGCAGCTTCTGCAGACCGCCGAAGTGCTCCACGAGCCGGTCGATGATCGCACCGGGCAGCCGCGGCACCTTCGCCAGCAGCCGGAAACCGCGCGGCGACACCGCCGAGTCCAGCGTCTCGGGCGAACCGCTGTAGCCCAGCGCCCTCGCCACCACCGGGAGTTCGAGCAGCTCGGTGTGGGTCAGCGAGTCCAGCTCGGTCAGCGCTTCCGCCACCGTGCGCGAACGCTTCGCGGTCGGCTCCGGCACGTAGTCCCGCACGACCAGCTCGCGCTCCGGCTCCACGCCCGCGATCAGCTCGTCCAGCTGGAGCGACAGCAGCCGCCCGTCGGTGCCGAGCTCCACCACGTACTCCGCGATCTCCGTCGCGATCCGGCGGACCATCTCCAGGCGCTGGGCCACCGCCGTCACGTCCCGGACGGTCACCAGGTCCTCGATCTCCAGCGCGGAGAGCGTCCCGGCGACCTCGTCGAGCCGCAGCTTGTACCGCTCCAGCGTCGCGAGCGCCTGGTTGGCGCGGGACAGGATCGCCGCCGACTCCTCCAGGACCCGGCGCTCCCCGTTCACGTACAGCGCGATCAGGCGCATCGACTGGGAGACCGAGACCACCGGGAAATTGCACTGCTTGGAGACCCGGTCCGCCGTGCGGTGCCGGGTGCCGGTCTCCTCGGTGGGGATCGACGCGTCCGGGACCAGCTGCACGCCGGCCCGCAGGATCTTCGTCATGTCCTTGTCGAGAATCAGGGCCCCGTCGAGCTTGGCGAGCTCCCGCAGCCGGGTCGCGGTGAACTCCACGTCCAGCACGAAGCCGCCGGTACACATCGACTCGACGGTCTTGTCCATGCCGAGCACGATCAGACCCCCGGTGTTGCCGCGGAGAATGCGCTCCAGGCCGTCCCGCAGGGCCATACCGGGCGCGACGGCGCTCAACGAGGCGCGCATGAGCGCCTCGTTACCGGTGGTTTGGCCGGACTTTCCGGGCGATGCTGCCCGGTCGCTGGCTGCCACTGCACTCCTCCGGTCACAGGTTTGCGGTGCCCTCGTGGCCTGTCGCTACGGAGCAGGCCGGGTCCAGTCGAAGGACCCGGGGGTGTCTGACGCACCCCGTGGTCCCTCGTACCGTTCGTACGGACGGGCGAGACCAGGGCAAAGTCTACCGGCGCGCGTCCTCCTCCCGGGGGGCCTGTGCTCGGGACCGGCGCGGGAGCGCCCTGAGCGCGTCCCCCATGTCGGCCACTTCCGTGACCTTCATGCCCGCCGGGACCTTGCCCGGATCGGTCGGGACCAGGGCGTGCGTGAAACCGAGCCGGTGCGCCTCGGCCAGCCTGCGCTGCACGCCCGTGACCCGCCTGACCTCGCCCGCGAGCCCCACCTCACCGATCGCCACCAGGTTCTTCGGCAGCGGTGTGTCGCTCGCCGCGCTCGCCAGCGCCAGCGCGATGGCCAGGTCGGCGGCAGGCTCGGACAGCTTCACGCCGCCCACCGTCGCGCTGTAGATGTCCCGCTTGCCCAGCGAGCTGATCCGGCCGCGCTGCTCCAGGACCGCGAGCATCATCGACACCCGGGACGTCTCCAGGCCCGACGTGGTGCGCCGCGGCGAGGGGATCTGCGAGTCCACCGTCAGCGCCTGCACCTCCGCGACCAGGGGCCGCTTGCCCTCCAGGGTCACGGTCAGGCAGGTGCCCGGCACCGGCTCGTCGCGCCGCGTGAGGAACAGGCCGGACGGATCGGCGAGGCCCGTGATGCCCTCGTCGTGCAGCTCGAAGCAGCCGACCTCGTCGGTCGCCCCGTACCGGTTCTTGACGCCGCGCACCAGACGCAGCCGGGCATGGCGGTCGCCCTCGAAGGACAGCACCACGTCCACCAGGTGCTCCAGGAGCCGGGGCCCGGCGATCGCGCCCTCCTTGGTGACGTGGCCCACGAGCAGCGTCGACATCCCGCGCTCCTTGGAGGCCCGGATCAGCGCCCCCGCCACCTCGCGGACCTGCGCCATCCCGCCCGGCGCGCCCTCGATCTCCGGCGAGGCCACGGTCTGCACCGAGTCCAGGATCAGCAGCGAGGGCTTGACCGCGTCGAGGTGGGCGAGCACCGCCGACAGGTCGGTCTCCGCCGCCAGGTACAGGTGGTCGTTGATCGCGTGGATGCGGTCGGCCCGCATCCGGACCTGGGAGGCGGACTCCTCGCCCGTCACGTACAGGGTGCGGTGCTCGTCGCTCGCCGCCTTCGCCGCCACGTCGAGCAGCAGCGTGGACTTCCCGACGCCCGGCTCACCCGCGAGCAGCACGACGGCCCCGGGCACCAGACCGCCGCCCAGCACCCGGTCGAGCTCGCCCACGCCGGTGGGCCGGGCCGTGGCCTGCCGGCTGTCGACCTGGCCGATGGGCAGGGCGGCGGTGGACACCCGGCCCGCGGCCGTGGTCCGGACGGCGGGGGCGCCGCCGAACTCCTCGACCGTCCCCCACGCCTGGCACTCGGGGCAACGGCCGAGCCACTTCGCGGTGGTCCAGCCGCATTCGGTGCAGCGGTAGGACGGCCGGTCCTTCGCGGATTTCGTACGGGCAGCCATGGCGCCACCGTATAGGCGGGGTCGGACAACGCGGCGGGGGACGCCTGCCCTTTGTCGCGCGATACGTTCACCCGAAAGGGTTAAATCTACTCAAGGAGCACCAGGCGCCCGCCCCGCCCTGCCTACGGTCGCAAGGTGACGAGCAGCAGGCTGCAGACCCCCACGGACACCCCCGGCGCGCACTGGGGCCGGCATCGCGCGCCCCACGCCTCGCCGAAGCAGCCGCCCGCCCGTTACGAGCCCCATCTCGACGGTCTGTTCACCTACTGCCTCTCCGTCCTCTGCGACCACGAAGCGGCCACCGAGGCGCTCGGCGGCGTCCTCGCCCTGGCCGAACGGCAGGGCGCCCGCCGCCCGGCCGACGCGGAGGCACGCAAAACCTGGCTGTACGCCCTGGCCCGGTGGACGTGCCTGCGCCGGCTCACCGAGCAGAAGCAGGGCCGCCGCGCCCACCGCCGCCCCGACCCCGCCCGCCCGCACCGCGGGCCCGCCGCCGAGGACCGCCGCCCCGCGCCCGCCCGCCGCGCGCACCGCGCCGCGCCCTCGGCCGCCCACGCCGCGTCGCCGGAAAGCCCGGCCTGGAGCCCCACCGGGAGCCCGGTCGAGGGCCCCACCGCCGAGGCCCACCGCCGGGAGCTGGCCCAGCTCGCCTGGCCCGAGGCGGCGGGCACCACGCCGGAGCAGCGCGAGGCCCTGGAGCTGGCCGTACGGCACGGGCTGACCCCGCGCGCGGTCGCCGCCGTCCTCGGCCTCGACGCCACGTCCGCCCGCGAGCTGCTGGCCGGCGCCGCCTGCGAGGTCGAGCGCACCCGGGCCGCCTTGGCCGTCGTCGAGAAGGGCAACTGCCCCACGGCCGGCCGGCTCACCGGGGACCACCGCGCGCTGCTCTCCGCCACCCTCCGCCGCGAGCTCGTACGGCACGTGGACGACTGCCCGTGCTGCCGCCGCGCCGCCGAGCGCGCCGGGGCCGAGGGGCCGTGGCCGGGGAAGACGGTGACACCGGCGGCCGTGCTGCCCGTCGTGGAGGCGCCGAGGCCGTCCGCTTACGTGGCCATGCTGCACGCGCAGAAACACCAGAAGAATCGGTCCGCCACACCGCGTTTCGACCGCACCGGCTTCCCCGTGGACCCCAAGGACCATGCCGCGCGCCGCGACCGGCTGCGCTCCCGGGTCATGACGACGACGGTCGTCGCCACCGTCGTAGCCGCCCCCGTCATCGCCCTGTGGTCCGCCTACCGGGGCGCCCCGCTCACCGGCGAGGGCCGCGAGGGCCCGGCGGTCAGCGCCGCCGCCGGCGACACCGGCGCCGGCGAGACCCCCTCCGACCACTACGAGAACGCCGGCAACGCCCGCCCCGACGCGGGCAGCCGCTTCAAGGACCGCGACACCCTCCCGGAAGTCTCCGCCGAGATCGTCAGCCCCGGCCCGTCCCGCGCCCCGGACCACGGCGAGGGCCGGCTCACCGTCGAGGCCCGCACCTCCGGCTCCACCACCTTCGTCACGCTCACCGCGTCGAAGGCGGGACCGGTCTCCTGGTCCGCGGCAACCGACCGCTCCTGGGTGCGCCTGAGCCGGACCTCCGGGAAGCTCGCGGCGGGCGGCAGCGTCACGATCCGGGCCGCCGTGGACCACGCGCGGGAGCCCTCGGGCCCCTGGACCGCCCACCTCACGCTCGCCCCCTCGGGCGCGGTCGTCGCCCTGCACGGCCACGGGGCCGCGGCGCCCGGCACCCCGACGCGCCCCGGACGCCCGCCGCACGGGACCCACACCCCGCGCCCGACGGTCCCGGCCGACCCGACGCCCACCCCGACGGAGCCCGAGCCCACCCCGGACCCCTCCGAGCCGACACCGGACCCGACCGACCCCACGCCCACCCCGACGGAATCCGCGCCGAGCCCGACCCCGGACCCGACCGACGCCTCGGAACCGCCCGCGCCGCCGAAGGGCCCGAGCACCCCGCCCCCGGCGGACTGACCGTGGAACGGCGCTACGCCGGGTCCGCCGGGTGCGGGGCCATCGGCAGCAGCGAGGCGAGCCGCTGCTCGCACAGCTCGGTCAGCGCCTCGTACCCCTTCTCGCCCATCAGCTCGATCAGCTCCGGCCGGTACGACACGTACACCGGATCGCCGGCCCCGTGCGCCGAGGTCGCCGAGGTGCACCACCAGTGCAGGTCGTGCCCGCCCGGACCCCAGCCGCGCCGGTCGTACTCGCCGATCGACACCTGGAGCACCCGCGTGTCGTCGGGCCGGTCGATCCACTCGTACGTACGCCGCACGGGCAGCTGCCAGCACACGTCCGGCTTGGTCTCCAGCGGCTCGCGGCCCTCCCGCAGCGCCAGGATGTGCAGCGAGCAGCCCGCTCCGGCGGGGAAGCCCGGCCGGTTCTGGAAGATGCACGAGCCCTGCCAGCGCCGGGTCTGGCGCTCCCCGTCGTCGTCGGTCTGCGTCCAGCCCGTCTCCGTGCCGACGTCGTGGAACTGCCACAGCTCCGGAGTGAGGCGCGCGACATGACCGGCCACCCGCTTCTCGTCGTCCTCGTCCGAGAAGTGCGCGCCCAGGGTGCAGCAGCCGTCGTCCGCGCGGCCCGCCTGGATGCCCTGGCAGCCGCTGCCGAAGATGCACGTCCACCTGGACGTCAGCCAGGTCAGGTCGCAGCGGAAGACCTGCTCGTCGTCGGCGGGGTCGGGGAACTCCACCCAGGCGCGCGCGAAATCGAGGCCCGTCTCGTCGGAGGGATCCGGCTCCGCGGCCGGCGTGTGCATCTCCACCTTCTCGACATGCTTGATGTCCTGCGGCACGTCCGGCTCGACGTCCCGCTTCTTCGTGGCTTTGCCCGGCTTCGCCTTTTTCGTCTTTGGCACGGGCCCAGAGTAAGTCCGCCACCGGCAGTAGCGTTCGCCGTATGAGACTCGGAGTCCTCGACGTGGGGTCGAACACGGTTCATCTGCTGGTGGTCGACGCGCACCCCGGCGCCCGCCCGCTGCCCGCGCACTCGCACAAGGCCGAACTGCGCCTCGCCGAACTCCTCGATGAGGACGGCGCGATCGGCCCGCTCGGCGTGGACCGGCTGGTCGGCACGATCGCCGGCGCGCTCGAAGCCGCCGAGGACAAGGGCTGCGAGGACGTCCTCGCCTTCGCCACCTCCGCGGTGCGCGACGCGAGCAACGCCGACCAGGTGCTCGACCGGGTACGGGACGAGACGGGCGTCGACCTCACGGTCCTCAGCGGCACGGAGGAGGCCCGGCTCACCTTCCTCGCCGCCCGCCGCTGGTACGGCTGGTCCGCCGGCAAGCTGCTGGTCCTCGACATCGGGGGCGGCTCGCTGGAGATCGCGTACGGCATGGACGAGGAACCGGCCGCCGCGGTCTCGCTGCCGCTGGGCGCCGGGCGCCTCACCGCCGGCTGGCTGCCGGGCGACCCGCCGGACCCGGCCGAGGTCAAGGCGCTGCGCCGGCACGTACGGGCGCGCATCGCCCGCAGCGTCGGCGACTTCACCCGCATCGGCCGCCCGGAGCACGTGGTGGCCACCTCCAAGACGTTCAAGCAGCTCGCCAGGATCGCGGGCGCGGCCCGTTCCGCCGAGGGCCATTACGTGCAGCGCACCCTCACCCGTAAGGCGCTGGAGGAGTGGGTGCCCAAGCTGGCCGCGATGACCGCCGAGGAGCGCCAGACCCTCCCCGGCGTCTCCGAGGGCCGCGCCGCGCAGCTGCTGGCCGGGGCGCTGGTCGCGGAGGGCGCGATGGACCTGCTGGACGTCGACGAGCTGGAGATCTGCCCCTGGGCGCTGCGCGAGGGCGTCATCCTGCGTCGCCTGGACCACCTGCCGTCGGACGGCGGAGCGGTGCTGGACTGACCGGCCCGGCGGCCGGTGCGGCCCTTCTCACTTTCCGCCGCTCTCCCTCGGCGGGGCGCACCAGTGCCCGTACGCTGTCTGCGTGGCAGAACCAGTGGTGCGCGTCCCGGATGCGAAGGTCGCCCTGTCGACGGCCTCGGTCTATCCGGAGTCGACGGCGACGGCCTTCGAGATCGCCGCGCGCCTCGGCTACGACGGTGTCGAGGTCATGGTCTGGACGGACCCGGTCAGCCAGGACATCGAGGCCCTGCGCCGGCTCTCGGACTACCACCAGGTGCCGATACTCGCCGTCCACGCGCCGTGTCTGCTGATCACCCAGCGGGTCTGGTCCACCGATCCGTGGGTCAAGCTCCAGCGGGCCCGCGCCGCCGCCGAGAAGCTCGGCGCTTCCACGGTCGTCGTGCACCCCCCGTTCCGGTGGCAGCGCAACTACGCCCGTGACTTCGTCACCGGGATCTGGCGGATGGCCGACGAGACGGACGTCCGGTTCGCCGTCGAGAACATGTACCCGTGGCGCTACCGGGACCGCGAGATGCTCGCGTACGCCCCCGACTGGGACGTCACGAACGACGACTACCGGCACTTCACGGTGGACCTGTCGCACACCGCCACCGCCCGCACGGACGGCCTGGCCATGGTCGACCGGATGGGCGACCGGCTGGCCCACGTCCACCTGGCCGACGGCAAGGGCTCCAACAAGGACGAGCACCTGGTGCCCGGCCGGGGCGACCAGCCCTGCGCGGAGCTGCTGGAGCGGCTGGCCGGTTCCGGCTTCGACGGGCACGTGGTCATCGAGGTCAACACCCGCCGCGCGATGTCCACCGCCGAACGCGAGGCCGACCTCGCCGAGGCCCTCGCCTTCACCCGGCTCCACCTCGCCTCGTCCGCCGAGCGCGCCCCCCGCTCATGACCGAGGACGCACCGGCCCCCAGGCGCCGGGGCCGCCCCGCCCGTACGGCGGCGGGCCCCGGCCCCGACGCCCGCACCCGCATCCTGGAGGCCGCCCGCACGGAGTTCTCCGAGCGCGGGTACGACAAGACCTCGGTCCGGGGCATCGCCCGCGCGGCCGGCGTCGACTCCGCGCTGGTCCACCACTACTTCGGTACGAAGGACGAGGTCTTCGCCGCCGCGATCGAGCTGTCCTTCGAGCCGGCCCTGCTCGTCCCGGCGGTCCTGGAGGGCGACCCGGGGGACGTGGGCGAACGCCTGGCCCGCGCCTTCATCGCGATCTGGGAGAACCCGGCCACCCGCGCCCCCCTCCTCGCCGTACTCCGCTCCGCCCTCACCCACGAGGCCGCCGCGAAGGTCCTGCGGAGCTTCGTACTCCGCCGCCTCCTCGAACGCGTGGCCGCGGGGCTGAACGTCCCGGACGCGACGTTCCGGGCGGAGCTGGCGGCGTCGCACATGGTGGGGATCGCGATAGTGCGGTACGTCCTGAAGGCGGAGCCGTTGGCGTCGGCGCCGCCGGAACGGATTATCGAAATGGTCGCGCCCACGCTGCAGCGCTACCTGACGGAACCGCCCGCGTAACCACTTTCAGCCCCGTCGGCGTTCGAGGCGCGGGGCCCGGGGCGGAGCCCCGGTTTCGGGAAGGGGCGGGGTGGGGAACAGGCCCGCCGCAGGTACCCCCACCCCACCCGCACCCCGCAAAAACATTCCGCATAGCGGACACCCGGTCCACATCCTGGCACCACGGGCGTACGCTCAAGAACGGTCTTCAACGCAGAAGGAGCGAAAAGACGATGCCCACGCTGAGGTCCCGCACAGTCACCCACGGCCGCAACATGGCCGGCGCCCGCGCCCTCATGCGGGCCTCCGGCGTAGCGAGCGAGGACATCGGCAAGCCGATCATCGCCGTCGCCAACTCCTTCACCGAGTTCGTCCCCGGCCACACCCACCTCGCGCCCGTCGGCCGCATCGTCTCCGAGGCGATCAAGGCCGCCGGCGCGGTGCCCCGCGAGTTCAACACGATCGCGGTGGACGACGGCATCGCCATGGGCCACGGCGGCATGCTCTACAGCCTGCCCTCCCGCGACCTGATCGCGGACAGCGTCGAGTACATGGTCGAGGCCCACTGCGCCGACGCCCTCATCTGCATCTCGAACTGCGACAAGATCACGCCGGGCATGCTGAACGCCGCGATGCGGCTGAACATCCCGACGGTCTTCGTCTCCGGCGGCCCGATGGAGGCCGGCAAGGCCACGCTCGTCGACGGCACGGTCCGCAAGCTGGACCTGATCAACGCGATCAGCGACGCGGTCGACGAGAGCGTCTCCGACGAGGACATGCTCCGTATCGAGGAGAACGCCTGTCCCACCTGCGGCAGCTGTTCCGGCATGTTCACCGCCAACTCGATGAACTGCCTGACCGAGGCCCTCGGCCTCTCCCTCCCCGGCAACGGCTCGACGCTCGCCACGCACACCGCCCGCAGGGCGCTGTACGAGAACGCCGGCCGCACGATCGTGGACATCACCAAGCGGTACTACGAGCAGGACGACGAGACGGTCCTGCCCCGCTCCATCGGCAGCCGCGCCGCGTTCGGCAACGCGATGGCGCTGGACATCGCGATGGGCGGCTCCACCAACACGATCCTGCACCTGCTGGCCGCCGCCCAGGAGGCGGAGCTGGACTTCGGCCTGGACGACATCAACGAGGTCTCCCGCCGCGTCCCCTGCCTCTCCAAGGTCGCCCCCAACGTGGCGCCCGGCGGGACGTACTACATGGAGGACGTGCACCGCGCCGGCGGCATCCCCGCCCTCCTGGGCGAACTGAACCGCGGCGGACTGCTCAACGAGGACGTGCACGCGGTGCACGCCGACACCCTCGGCGACTGGCTGAAGAACTGGGACGTGCGCGGCGGCTCCGCGTCGCCCGAGGCCGTCGAGCTGTGGCACGCGGCCCCCGGCTGCGTCCGCTCCGCGACCGCGTTCTCGCAGTCGGAGCGCTGGGACACCCTCGACGTGGACGCCGAGGGCGGCTGCATCCGCGACGTGGCCCACGCGTACTCCAAGGACGGCGGCCTCGCGGTCCTCAAGGGCAACATCGCCCTGGACGGCTGCGTGGTGAAGACGGCCGGCGTCGACGAGTCGATCTGGACCTTCGAGGGCCCGGCGGTCGTCTGCGAGTCGCAGGAGGACGCCGTCGACAAGATCCTCCGCAAGGAGATCACGCACGGCGACGTCGTCGTCATCCGCTACGAGGGCCCGCGCGGCGGCCCCGGCATGCAGGAGATGCTCTACCCGACGTCCTTCCTGAAGGGCCGCGGCCTCGGCAAGTCCTGCGCCCTGATCACGGACGGCCGCTTCTCCGGCGGTACGTCGGGCCTGTCCATCGGCCACGCCTCGCCCGAGGCGGCCTCCGGCGGCGCCATCGCGCTCGTCGAGGACGGCGACCGCATCCGGATCGACATCCCGAACCGCTCGATCGACCTCCTGGTCTCCGACGAGGAGCTGGCCACCCGCCGCGAGGCGCTGAACGGCGTGTACGCGCCGAAGAACCGCGACCGCAAGGTCTCGGCCGCGCTGCGGGCGTACGCGGCGATGGCGACGAGCGCCGACCGCGGCGCGGTCCGCGACGTCTCGAAGCTGGGCTGACCCCGGTGTGCGGCCCCCCGCGTCCGCGGGGGGCCGCACCCATGCCTGACCGGTCCGCTCCTCGCCTGCGGGATAATCGGCCCCGTGAGCGAGAACAGCGAGACCCCCGACGGCGCGGCCCCCGGCCCGTCCGAGCCCGCGACCCCGCAGGGCCCGCAGCCCGAGCCCCTCCGCTTCTTCGGGACCACCTGGGTCGCCCACGACGGCCACTACGGCCTGCGCCGCGTCGGCGCCGCCGTCGGTTCGCTCGCCGCGGCCGTCGCCGCCTGCTTCGTCCTCCGCTTCGCCTACCAGGGCCTCCAGATCGCCGACGTCGGCGGCTTCGTCGGCGTGCTGGTCGTCGCGATGTTCGCCATCTGCAGCGCGGTCGCCTTCCGCAAGACCTGGGAGGGCTTCGGCAGCCGCCCCGCCGACCCGGCCCGCGAGGAGACCTTGCGCGGCCTGAAGGCCATCGGCTTCATCGGCTCGCTGCTCGCGTACTTCTTCCGTACGTTCACCGAGGCGCCGGGCGAGAAACTGCGGCGCACGGAGTACGAGGAGGCCACGGCCCGGTACGCGAAGCGCCGCGCCGCCCGCACCGGCAACCCCTCCGCCCGCAGGAAGAAGGGCCGCCGCGGCTGACGCGCCCGGGGGCCGGGCGGGCACGATGGCCGCATGACCACGACACACTCACCGGATGCCGTCCCGGGCCCCTCGCGCGCCCTGTCCTTCGACCGGGCCGCCGCGCAGTACGCCGCCGCCCGCCCCAGTTACCCGGACGCCCTGTTCGACGCCGTCGAGGACATGGCCGGGCGCCCCCTGCGCGGTGCCCGCACCCTGGACGTGGGCGCGGGCACCGGCATCTCGACCCGACGCCTCCACGACCGGGGCGCCCGCGTCGTCGCCGTCGAACCCGGGCCGGGCATGGCCGCCCAGCTGCGCCGGGACCTCCCGGACGTCCCGCTCGTGCGGGGCGACGGCAACCGGCTCCCGTTCGCGAACGCCTCGGCCGACCTGATCACGTACGCCCAGTCCTGGCACTGGACCGACCACGCCCGCGCGGGCGCCGAGGTCCGGCGCGTCCTGCGGCCGGGCGGCACGCTGGCCCTCTGGTGGAACGTCGCCGACAGCACGGTCCCGTGGCTCGCCGCCCAGGGCGAACGGCTCCAGCGGTTCTTCGGCGTCGGGCCGGAGGAACTGGGCCGGGGCGCCCACGGCGCGGCCGACCAGGACCGCGGCCTGCCGCCCGAGCTCGACTTCACGCACCGCCGCGTCCCGTGGACCCGGCGCGTCCCCCTCGCCACCCACGTCGACAACCTCGGCAGCCACTCCGCGTTCCTGACCATCGAGGACAAGGCGGCCCGGGACTTCCTCGCCGAGGAGCGCGACCGGCTCCTGGCGGAGTTCCCCGACGGCACGGTGGAAGAGGCATACGTCGTCGAGCTGAGCGCGGCCGTGCGCTGAACCTTGACGGCGGCGCCCTGCGGAGAGAATATTCATCACATGATGAATTCTTCGGGCGTCGCCGTCGAGGCCCGTGGCCTCACCGTCCAACGAGGCAGCCGCACGGTCCTGCGGGGCCTCGACTTCACCGTCGAACCCGGCAGGATCACCGGCCTCCTCGGCCCCTCCGGCTGCGGCAAATCCACCCTCATGCGTGCCGTCGTCGGCACCCAGGCCAAGGTCACCGGGACCCTCCAGGTCCTCGGCAGCCCCGCCGGCCACCCCTCCCTCCGCCCCCGCGTCGGGTACGTCACCCAGGCGCCCTCCGTCTACACGGACCTCACCGTCCGGCAGAACCTGGACTACTTCGCGGCGGTCCTCCGACCGGGCCGCGCCCACCGCGACACCCGACGCGACGCCGTCACCCGCGCGCTCACCGAGGTCGACCTGACCAGCCACGAGGACGCCCTCGCCGGCAACCTCTCCGGCGGCCAGCGCACCCGCGTCTCCCTCGCCGTCGCCCTGCTCGGCACCCCGGACCTGCTCGTCCTGGACGAACCGACCGTCGGCCTCGACCCGGTCCTGCGCCGCGACCTGTGGCAGCTGTTCCACACCCTCGCCGCCGAACGCTCCACCACGCTCCTCATCTCCTCCCACGTCATGGACGAGGCCGAGCGCTGCCACCGCCTCCTCCTCATGCGCGAGGGCGAGATCCTCGCCGACGACACCCCGGACGCCCTGCGCACCGCCGCCGGCACCGACACCGTCGAAGAGGCATTCCTCCACCTGGTCGACGCGGCCGCCACCCGCAAGGAGAACGCCCGATGAGCGGCACCACCGCCACCGCACCCCTGAACCCGGCCCGCACCCTCGCCACCGCCGCCCGCGTCCTGCGCCAGCTCGCCCACGACCCCCGCACGGTCGGCCTGCTCCTGCTGGTCCCGGTCCTGCTGATCACCCTGCTGCGGTACGTCTTCGACGGCAGCCCGCGGACCTTCGACTCCATCGGGGCCTCACTGCTCGGCATCTTCCCGCTGATCACGATGTTCCTGGTGACCTCGATCGCCACCCTGCGCGAACGCACCTCCGGCACCCTGGAACGCCTGCTCGCCATGCCCCTCGGCAAGGGCGACCTGATCGCCGGTTACGCGCTCGCCTTCGGCGCCGTCGCCGTCCTCCAGTCGCTCCTGGCCACCGGCCTGTCGGTGTGGGCCCTCGGCCTGGACGTCATGGGCTCGCCCTGGCTGCTGCTCCTGGTCGCCGTGCTCGACGCGCTGCTCGGCACGGCACTCGGGCTGTTCGTCTCGGCGTTCGCTGCCTCCGAGTTCCAGGCCGTCCAGTTCATGCCCGCGGTGATCTTCCCGCAGCTGCTGCTCTGCGGGCTCTTCATCCCGCGCGACCAGATGGCACCGCTCCTGGAGGCCATCTCGGACGTGCTGCCGATGTCGTACGCCGTGGACGGCATGAACGAGGTCCTCCAGCACACCGACATCACCGGCGACTTCGTGCGCGACATCCTGATCGTGGCCGGGTGCGCCCTGCTCGTACTGGCCCTTGGCGCCGCCACCCTCCGCCGCCGCACCGCCTGACGGGGCGGTGCGAAGATGGCGCCGACGAGCACCGCGCACATCGAGCACCGCCCGGAGGGTGAACGGCATGACCCAGACAGTTGCAGTCCTCGGCGCCGGCAAGATCGGCGAGGCCCTGCTCAGCGGGATGATCCGGGCCGGCTGGCGCCCGTCGAACCTGCTGGTCACCACCCGCCGCTCGGACCGGGCCGCCGAACTCCGCGACCGCTACGGCGTGGACGCGGTCACCAACGCGGAGGCGGCGAAGCGGGCCGACATCCTCATCCTCGCGGTCAAGCCCCAGGACATGGGCCGCCTCCTCGACGAGCTGGCCCCGCACCTCACCGCCGACCGCCTGGTCATCAGCGCGGCGGCCGGCATCACGACCGCCTTCATCGAGGAGCGCCTCGCCGCCGGCACCCCGGTGGTCCGCGTCATGCCGAACACCCCGGTCCTGGTCGACGAGGGCATGTCCGTCATCTCCGGGGGCAGCCACGCCACCGGCGAGCACCTCGCCTCGGCGGACACCATCTTCAAGGGCGTCGGCAAGACCCTGCGCGTCCCGGAGTCCCAGCAGGACGCGGCCACCGCCCTGTCCGGCTCGGGCCCCGCGTACTTCTACTTCCTCGTCGAGGCGATGACGGACGCCGGCATCCTCCTCGGCCTGCCGCGCGCCCAGGCCCATGACCTCATCGTCCAGGCCGCGATCGGCGCCGCCGTGATGCTCCGCGACAGCGGCGAGCACCCGGTCAAGCTCCGCGAGGCCGTCACCAGCCCGGCCGGTACCACCATCAGCGCCATCCGCGAACTGGAGAACCACGGCGTACGCGCAGCCCTCATCGCCGCCCTCGAAGCGGCCCGGGACCGCAGCCGCCAGCTCGCCTCCGGCAACGGCTGAGACACACGCGTCGGCCCCGGTCGACCGGGGTTGACACACCCCTCCCGCATCCGTAGTGTGCTCCGAGTTGTCCGACGTGAGCGCCGACTCCGGTCGGTCCCCGGACAGCCATTCCGCAGTAAACACAACGAGCACGCGACAGCTGTCGCATGACTTGGCGTGCGCTTATGCGAAATGAGGAATCCGCGTTCGAAAGAGCGCGACCCCGATTGGCGTCGGGGCCCAGGATTCCGCTAATGTTCACTCGTCGGAACGGCTCAACGGCCGGGAAGACAAGCCCCGCTGACTGGGAATCAGGCCCGAAAGGATCTGATAGAGTCGGAGTCGCCGGAAAGGGAAACGCGAAAGCGAAGAACTGGAAAGCGAAAATCGCTTGACCCGCTTCGACCGGGAATCGGACACGAAAGAGTCTGATAGAGTCGGAAACGCAAGACCGAAGGGAAGCGCCCGGAGGAAAGCCCGAGAGGGTGAGTACAAAGGAAGCGTCCGTTCCTTGAGAACTCAACAGCGTGCCAAAAGTCAACGCCAGATATGTTGATACCCCGGCCTGCTACGGCAGGTTGGTGGTTCCTTTGAAAGTCCTGCGAAACCTTCGGGTTCGGCAGGCAAAAACACAGCGAGGACGCAGTGGACAACGGGTCTTATTCCGACCTTGTTGTTCCGCTCTCGTGATGTGTTCCCCGATTACGGGAAAACATTCACGGAGAGTTTGATCCTGGCTCAGGACGAACGCTGGCGGCGTGCTTAACACATGCAAGTCGAACGATGAAGCCCTTCGGGGTGGATTAGTGGCGAACGGGTGAGTAACACGTGGGCAATCTGCCCTTCACTCTGGGACAAGCCCTGGAAACGGGGTCTAATACCGGATAATACTTTCCTCCTCCTGGAGGAAGGTTGAAAGCTCCGGCGGTGAAGGATGAGCCCGCGGCCTATCAGCTAGTTGGTGGGGTAATGGCCTACCAAGGCGACGACGGGTAGCCGGCCTGAGAGGGCGACCGGCCACACTGGGACTGAGACACGGCCCAGACTCCTACGGGAGGCAGCAGTGGGGAATATTGCACAATGGGCGAAAGCCTGATGCAGCGACGCCGCGTGAGGGATGACGGCCTTCGGGTTGTAAACCTCTTTCAGCAGGGAAGAAGCGAAAGTGACGGTACCTGCAGAAGAAGCGCCGGCTAACTACGTGCCAGCAGCCGCGGTAATACGTAGGGCGCAAGCGTTGTCCGGAATTATTGGGCGTAAAGAGCTCGTAGGCGGCTTGTCACGTCGGTTGTGAAAGCCCGGGGCTTAACCCCGGGTCTGCAGTCGATACGGGCAGGCTAGAGTGTGGTAGGGGAGATCGGAATTCCTGGTGTAGCGGTGAAATGCGCAGATATCAGGAGGAACACCGGTGGCGAAGGCGGATCTCTGGGCCATTACTGACGCTGAGGAGCGAAAGCGTGGGGAGCGAACAGGATTAGATACCCTGGTAGTCCACGCCGTAAACGTTGGGAACTAGGTGTTGGCGACATTCCACGTCGTCGGTGCCGCAGCTAACGCATTAAGTTCCCCGCCTGGGGAGTACGGCCGCAAGGCTAAAACTCAAAGGAATTGACGGGGGCCCGCACAAGCAGCGGAGCATGTGGCTTAATTCGACGCAACGCGAAGAACCTTACCAAGGCTTGACATACACCGGAAAGCATCAGAGATGGTGCCCCCCTTGTGGTCGGTGTACAGGTGGTGCATGGCTGTCGTCAGCTCGTGTCGTGAGATGTTGGGTTAAGTCCCGCAACGAGCGCAACCCTTGTTCTGTGTTGCCAGCATGCCCTTCGGGGTGATGGGGACTCACAGGAGACTGCCGGGGTCAACTCGGAGGAAGGTGGGGACGACGTCAAGTCATCATGCCCCTTATGTCTTGGGCTGCACACGTGCTACAATGGCCGGTACAATGAGCTGCGATGCCGCGAGGCGGAGCGAATCTCAAAAAGCCGGTCTCAGTTCGGATTGGGGTCTGCAACTCGACCCCATGAAGTCGGAGTTGCTAGTAATCGCAGATCAGCATTGCTGCGGTGAATACGTTCCCGGGCCTTGTACACACCGCCCGTCACGTCACGAAAGTCGGTAACACCCGAAGCCGGTGGCCCAACCCCTTGTGGGAGGGAGCTGTCGAAGGTGGGACTGGCGATTGGGACGAAGTCGTAACAAGGTAGCCGTACCGGAAGGTGCGGCTGGATCACCTCCTTTCTAAGGAGCATCTAGATTCCGCAAGGAATCCAGAGCCACTACGTCGGCAAATGTTCGACGGTGGTCAGCTCATGGGTGGAACGTTGACTACTCGGCACAGCACATGGGTCTTCACTAGTACTGCTTCGGCGTGGAACGTGAGGGTTGATGGGTTGGGTCGGGCACGCTGTTGGGTATCTGAAGGTACGGGCTCGTTTGAGTCTGTCCTTCGGTTGCCGGCCCCAGTGCACTCACCTGGTAAGGGTGGGGTGATGGGTGGCTGGTCGTTGTTTGAGAACTGCACAGTGGACGCGAGCATCTGTGGCCAAGTTTTTAAGGGCGCACGGTGGATGCCTTGGCACCAGGAACCGATGAAGGACGTGGGAGGCCACGATAGTCCCCGGGGAGTCGTCAACCAGACTTTGATCCGGGGGTTTCCGAATGGGGAAACCCGGCAGTCGTCATGGGCTGTCACCCGCTGCTGAACACATAGGCAGTGTGGAGGGAACGAGGGGAAGTGAAACATCTCAGTACCCTCAGGAAGAGAAAACAACCGTGATTCCGGGAGTAGTGGCGAGCGAAACTGGATCAGGCCAAACCGTATGCGTGTGATACCCGGCAGGGGTTGCGTATGCGGGGTTGTGGGATCTCTCTTTCACAGTCTGCCGGCTGTGAGACGAGTCAGAAACCGTTGATGTAGGCGAAGGACATGCGAAAGGTCCGGCGTAGAGGGTAAGACCCCCGTAGCTGAAACATCAGCGGCTTGTTTGAGAGACACCCAAGTAGCACGGGGCCCGAGAAATCCCGTGTGAATCTGGCGGGACCACCCGTTAAGCCTAAATATTCCCTGGTGACCGATAGCGGATAGTACCGTGAGGGAATGGTGAAAAGTACCGCGGGAGCGGAGTGAAATAGTACCTGAAACCGTGTGCCTACAAGCCGTGGGAGCGTCGCTGTGTGTGCTTGCACATGCAGTCGTGACTGCGTGCCTTTTGAAGAATGAGCCTGCGAGTTTGCGGTGTGTTGCGAGGTTAACCCGTGTGGGGAAGCCGTAGCGAAAGCGAGTCCGAATAGGGCGATTCAGTAGCGCGCTCAAGACCCGAAGCGGAGTGATCTAGCCATGGGCAGGTTGAAGCGGAGGTAAGACTTCGTGGAGGACCGAACCCACCAGGGTTGAAAACCTGGGGGATGACCTGTGGTTAGGGGTGAAAGGCCAATCAAACTCCGTGATAGCTGGTTCTCCCCGAAATGCATTTAGGTGCAGCGTCGTGTGTTTCTTGCCGGAGGTAGAGCACTGGATAGGCGATGGGCCCTACCGGGTTACTGACCTTAGCCAAACTCCGAATGCCGGTAAGTGAGAGCGCGGCAGTGAGACTGTGGGGGATAAGCTCCATGGTCGAGAGGGAAACAGCCCAGAGCATCGACTAAGGCCCCTAAGCGTACGCTAAGTGGGAAAGGATGTGGAGTCGCAGAGACAACCAGGAGGTTGGCTTAGAAGCAGCCACCCTTGAAAGAGTGCGTAATAGCTCACTGGTCAAGTGATTCCGCGCCGACAATGTAGCGGGGCTCAAGCGTACCGCCGAAGTCGTGTCATTCATACGCATAGGGCCAACGCCTGTATGGATGGGTAGGGGAGCGTCGTGTGCCGGGTGAAGCAGCCGCGGAAGCGAGTTGTGGACGGTTCACGAGTGAGAATGCAGGCATGAGTAGCGATACACACGTGAGAAACGTGTGCGCCGATTGACTAAGGGTTCCTGGGTCAAGCTGATCTGCCCAGGGTAAGTCGGGACCTAAGGCGAGGCCGACAGGCGTAGTCGATGGACAACCGGTTGATATTCCGGTACCCGCTTTGAAACGCCCAATACTGAATCAGGCGATGCTAAGTCCGTGAAGCCGGCCCGATCTCTTCGGAGTTGAGGGTAGTGGTGGAGCCGACGAACCAGACTTGTAGTAGGTAAGCGATGGGGTGACGCAGGAAGGTAGTCCAGCCCGGGCGGTGGTTGTCCCGGGGTAAGGGTGTAGGACGCACGGTAGGCAAATCCGTCGTGCATGTAAGTCTGAGACCTGATGCCGAGCCGATTGTGGTGAAGTGGATGATCCTATGCTGTCGAGAAAAGCCTCTAGCGAGTTTCATGGCGGCCCGTACCCTAAACCGACTCAGGTGGTCAGGTAGAGAATACCGAGGCGTTCGGGTGAACTATGGTTAAGGAACTCGGCAAAATGCCCCCGTAACTTCGGGAGAAGGGGGGCCATCACTGGTGATCCGATTTACTCGGTGAGCTGGGGGTGGCCGCAGAGACCAGCGAGAAGCGACTGTTTACTAAAAACACAGGTCCGTGCGAAGCCGTAAGGCGATGTATACGGACTGACGCCTGCCCGGTGCTGGAACGTTAAGGGGACCGGTTAGCTGCTCTTCGGGGTGGCGAAGCTGAGAACTTAAGCGCCAGTAAACGGCGGTGGTAACTATAACCATCCTAAGGTAGCGAAATTCCTTGTCGGGTAAGTTCCGACCTGCACGAATGGCGTAACGACTTCTCGACTGTCTCAACCATAGGCCCGGTGAAATTGCACTACGAGTAAAGATGCTCGTTTCGCGCAGCAGGACGGAAAGACCCCGGGACCTTTACTATAGTTTGATATTGGTGTTCGGTTCGGCTTGTGTAGGATAGGTGGGAGACTTTGAAGCGGCCACGCCAGTGGTTGTGGAGTCGTCGTTGAAATACCACTCTGGTCGTGCTGGATGTCTAACCTGGGTCCGTGATCCGGATCAGGGACAGTGTCTGATGGGTAGTTTAACTGGGGCGGTTGCCTCCTAAAGAGTAACGGAGGCGCCCAAAGGTTCCCTCAGCCTGGTTGGCAATCAGGTGTTGAGTGTAAGTGCACAAGGGAGCTTGACTGTGAGACCGACGGGTCGAGCAGGGACGAAAGTCGGGACTAGTGATCCGGCAGTGGCTTGTGGAAGCGCTGTCGCTCAACGGATAAAAGGTACCCCGGGGATAACAGGCTGATCTTCCCCAAGAGTCCATATCGACGGGATGGTTTGGCACCTCGATGTCGGCTCGTCGCATCCTGGGGCTGGAGTCGGTCCCAAGGGTTGGGCTGTTCGCCCATTAAAGCGGTACGCGAGCTGGGTTTAGAACGTCGTGAGACAGTTCGGTCCCTATCCGCTGTGCGCGTAGGAATATTGAGAAGGGCTGTCCCTAGTACGAGAGGACCGGGACGGACGAACCTCTGGTGTGCCAGTTGTTCTGCCAAGGGCATGGCTGGTTGGCTACGTTCGGAAAGGATAACCGCTGAAAGCATCTAAGCGGGAAGCCTGCTTCGAGATGAGTATTCCCACCCTCTTGAAGGGTTAAGGCTCCCAGTAGACGACTGGGTTGATAGGCCAGATGTGGAAGCCCGGTAACGGGTGGAGCTGACTGGTACTAATAGGCCGAGGGCTTGTCCTCAGTTGCTCGCGTCCACTGTGTTAGTTCTGAAATAACGAACAGCCGTGTTGTTGCCCGGTGTTCAAATTTCATAGTGTTTCGGTGGTCATTGCGTTAGGGAAACGCCCGGTTACATTCCGAACCCGGAAGCTAAGCCTTTCAGCGCCGATGGTACTGCAGGGGGGACCCTGTGGGAGAGTAGGACGCCGCCGAACTCCTTTTAGGAAGAGCCCCGTGCCCTTGTGGCACGGGGCTCTTTCGCGTTCTGACCCTTTAAGGTCGTGCTATGCGCTACGAACTTGTCATCTTCGACAACGACGGTGTGCTCGTCGACAGCGAGCCGATCGCCAACACCATCCTGGCCGGCTACCTCACGGAGCTCGGGCACCCCACCTCGTACGAGGAATCCCTGCGCGACTACATGGGATCCGCCGTGCATCGCGTCCACGACCTCGTCCAGGAGCGGTCCGGGACGAAACTGCCGGAGGACTTCGACGTCACCCTCCACTCGCGGGTCTTCGCCGCGTTCGAGGCGGAACTGGAGCCGGTCCCCGGCGTCAGCGACCTGCTGGGCAAGCTCGTCGCCGACGGCGTCCCCTACTGTGTCGCGTCCTCCAGCAGCCACCAGCGCATCCGGGTCAGCCACCGGACGACCGGGCTCGACCAGTGGTTCGAGGAGGAGTGGATCTTCAGTGCGGAGGACGTCGGCCGGGGCAAGCCCGCACCCGACCTCTTCCTCCTCGCCGCCGAGCGCATGGGCGTCGCCCCCGACCGGTGCGTGGTCATCGAGGACAGCCCGCTCGGCGTCGAGGCGGCGCGGGCGGCCGGCATGGACGTGTACGGGTTCACGTCGATGATGCCCGCGGACCGGTTGACCGGTGTGACCGGGTATTTCTCCGACATGGGACAGCTGCCGGAATTGCTTGCCTGACGCGTCTACCCATGGGTAGAAAGTGGCTCTACGCTCGCGGCCATGACAGATGCACGGTTGCGGCACGGCAGGGCGTCCCTCGCGTTGAGCTTCTTCGTGCAGGGGGTCACCTTCGCCCTTCTGGTGACGCGGATCCCGGCCATCCAGGACCGGTACGGGATATCCGACGGCCTGCTGCCCGTGTTCCTCGCCGCCGTGCCGATCCTGGCCGGGGTGGGCAGTGTGCTCACCGAGAAGGTGGTCGCGCGGGTGCGGCCGCGTGTGGTCCTGCGGTGGGCCCAGCCCGTCGTGCTCCTCGCGCTCCTCGGCGTCGGCGCCGGCAGCGAGCTGTGGGCGGCCGCCCTGGCGCTCGGGGCGTTCGGGCTGGCCGTCGGCGCGCTGGACGCGTCCATGAACATGATGGGCGTCAGCCTCCAGAGGGCGTACGGGCGCTCCATCATGCTCGGCTTCCATGCCGCGTACAGCCTGGGCGGGATCGCCGGGGCCTCGATGGCGTGGGCGGGGGCGCACTGGGACCTGTCGCTGCTGGTCTCGTACCTTCCGGCGGTCGTGGTGCTGCTGCCCGCGGCGTTCATCGGGAGCCGGTGGTACGTCGAGGGGGCGGACGAGGAGCAGGACCGGGGCGGCGAGGCGGTCAAGGGGGCCGGGGCGGTCTCGTTCCGGCTGCTGCTGCCGCTGTGCCTGGTGATGAGCTTCGCGTACATCGGGGACTCGACGGTCTCCAATTGGAGCGCGAAGTACCTCCAGGACGTGCTGGGCAGTTCGGAGCAGCTGGCCACCGTGCCGTACAACGTCTACATGGTCACGACGCTGCTGGGGCGGGCCGTCGGGGACCTCGGCGTGCGGCGGTTCGGGGCTGTGGCCGTGGTGCGCGGTGGGACCGTGCTCGCGGCGGCCGGGTTCGCCGTGGTGGCGGTCGCCGGCGGGGCGTGGACGGGGATGCTCGGGTTCACCATGCTGGGGCTCGGGCTGTGCGTGATCGTGCCGCAGACCTTCGCGGCGGCCGGGCGGATGTTCCCCGGGGCGAGCGACACCGCGATCGCGCGGCTGAACATCTTCAACTACGTGGGCTTCCTGGTCGGCTCCCCGTTGGTCGGGGCGCTCGGGGACGCCTGGAGCTACCGGGGCGCGATGCTGGTGCCGATGGTGCTGGTGCTCGCGACGCTCCTGTACGCCAAGTCGTTCGGCGCGGAACCCGCCCGATACGGTGGCGGGCATGAGCGGCCGCGCACAGCTGATGTGGGATGACGCAGTAACGGGCTACGACTTCGGGGAGAGCCACCCGATGGACCCGGTCCGGCTGGCCCTGACGATGGGGCTGGTGCGGGCGTTCGGTCTCGACCGGGCGGTGGACGTGGTGGCGGCGAAGTCCGCCGGGGACTCCACGCTCCGGCTCGTGCACCGGCCGGACTACGTGGCGGCGGTGAAGGCCGCCTCGGCCGATCCGCGTGCTGCGGACCAGAAGTACGGCCTGGGGACCGTCGACGATCCCGCGTTCGCCGGGATGCACGAGGTGTCCGCACTGATCGCCGGGCAGTCCGTGGCCGCCGCCGAGGCGGTGTGGCGGGGCGAGACCCGGCACGCGGTGAACTTCACCGGCGGGCTGCACCACGCGATGCCCGGGGGAGCGGCGGGCTTCTGCATCTACAACGACCCGGCGCTGGCCATCGCCCGGCTCCTGGAGCTCGGGGCCGAACGCGTCGCGTACGTCGATGTGGACGTGCACCACGGTGACGGGGTGCAGGCGGCCTTCTGGGAGGACCCGAGGGTCCTGACGATCTCCCTGCACGAGCACCCGCGGACGCTCTTCCCGCAGACGGGGTGGCCGGAGGAGACCGGGGCGGGGCCCGGCGAGGGCGGGGCCGTCAACGTGGCGCTGCCGGCCGGTACCGGGGACGCCGGGTGGCTGCGGGCGTTCCACGCCGTGGTGCCGGAGCTGCTGGCGGACTTCCGGCCCCAGGTGCTCGTGACGCAGCACGGGGCGGACACCCACTTCGAGGACCCGCTGGCGCACCTGGCGGTGTCGCTGGACGCGCAGCGGTCCGTGATGGCGGCCTGCCACGACCTGGCCCACTCCTACGCCGACGACGGCCGCTGGGTCGCGCTCGGCGGCGGCGGTTACGCGGTGGTGGACGTGGTGCCCCGGTCCTGGACGCACCTCGTGGGCATCGCCGCGCACGCGCCGGTCGACCCGGAGTCGGTGATCCCGTCCTCGTGGCGTGACGAGGTGTACGCGCGCACGCGGCAGTTGGGGCCGGCGCGGATGACGGACGGGCGGGAGCCCGCGTGGTCGGCGTGGGAGGACGGGTACGACCCGGCGGACCGGCTGGACCAGGCGGTGCTGGCGACGCGGCGGGCGGCGTTCCCGCTGCGGGGCCTGCTGACCTGAATCGGGCACGGGAGGCCCTGGGGGTTACGGGGTTGAGCACGGGTTACGCCGACTGTGGGGCGTAATCGGGCTTTTGGCCCCCGGGAGGGCCGGTTCGGGCAGCATCGGTGGGGTGTTGAGCACCGGAGCGTTGCGTGCGCATCTGCTGGCGGCCCGGCTGGCCGGGCCCGTGGCGACCTCGCGTGAGGTGAGCCTGCGGAGTTATCGGCTGTTCGCGGCCCGCGATCCCCGGGTGACGCTCGGCCTCGACCCCGGACGGGGCTGGGGCGAGCGGGAGTTGCTGGAGCTGATGGCTGACAGGTGCGGGGTCTCGGACGACCCCGCGCATGTGTCGGGGCCCGATGTGATCGATCCGGAGCGGACGGTGGCGGGGCTCGACGCGTTCGCCGCGCGGCTGTCGCAGGCGGCGGCGGGACGGGTGCCGGTGCTCTTCGGGACCGGGCACCCGCACCGGCTGATCGGCTTCTACGCAGCGCTGGCGGACGCCTTGGCGTCGGCGGGCTGTCCCGTTCTCACCCCGGCGCAGGGGCGATGTATCGACATAACGACTCGGTTTGGCGTACGTACGTACCACCTCGACTACGTACGGGGCGTCGCGCTGGTGCGTGAACCCGGCGCGGGGGCGGCCGGTGGTGGCACCGGCGCACACTCCCACTCGCCGCTGCCCGTGCGGGTCGCCCTGGAGGCCGCAGCGGCCGGGTGCGGGCCGGTTCCGGAACTCGTCGTCGGGGACCACGGGTGGGTCTGCGGCGCAGGTCAGTTGGGCATCGAGGCAATCGGGCTCGCCGATACGGACGATCCCGCGCTGTTCGTCGGGGAGGCCGACGGGCGGGTGGCGGTGGCCGTTCCGCTGGACGACGCGGTGCGGTCGGCGTACTACCTGCCGCTCACGCGCTATGTACTCAATCGGGCCTGTCTGTCACAGTAGCGGCCGATCGTCTCTCCTCTTCCCCACTCGCATCACCCGCCCCTAACCTGGGGAGTGAGCGCACAACGACGAAGAGTCACCGGAGGGGAAGCCGGTGCGCGTCTCGTGCGGAAGGTACAGGTGAGTCATGGCTGCTGACAGCGAGAGGCCTCTGAACGAGGTCAAGTTTCTGACCGTGGCGGAAGTCGCCTCGGTCATGCGGGTGTCGAAGATGACCGTGTACCGCCTGGTGCACAGCGGCCATCTGCCGGCGATCCGGGTGGGAAGGTCCTTCCGGGTGCCGGAGCAAGCGGTTCACGAGTATCTGCGCGAGTCCTTCGTGGGGGTGGCATCGGCCTGACATTCCCCTCGGATTACGTCCCTCACGCGGTGGCGGGTAGGCTAGGCCGACGTAGGTCGTGTGGGCCCAGACGCCCCGCACCAGTGAAGAAGAAGTGAGCGAGGGTAGTCGTGGGCTCTGTTATCAAGAAGCGGCGTAAGCGGATGGCCAAGAAGAAGCACCGCAAGCTGCTCAAGCGCACGCGCGTTCAGCGTCGCAACAAGAAGTAAGCGAACGCAGTTCGTGAATCCGCAGCCCTCCCGCCGTTCCGGCGGGAGGGCTGCGGTGCTGTGTACGGGGATGCTCACCGGTTACGGTGACGTCCTGACCGACCGAATACGGGAGACCGACGGAAGGCGCTGATCTTGGGGAAGGTCGTGCTCGTCACGGGAGCGGCCCGGCAGCTGGGCGGCCGTTTCGTGCGGCGTGTCCAGCGTGATCCGGACGTGGAACGGGTGATCGCCGTCGACGCGGTCGAGCCGGGGCACGAACTGGGCGACGCCCTCTTCGTACGGGCGGACATCCGCCGCCCCGCCATCGCCAGAGTCCTCGCCGAGCACGCGGTGGACACCGTCGTGCACCTGGACGTCAGCGGCTTCGCGCTCGGGGCCCAGGCGCGTACGGCGGTCAAGGAGACCAACGTCATCGGGACCATGCAGCTGCTCGGCGCCTGCCAGAAGGCACCGGCCGTGCGGCGGCTCGTGGTGAAGTCCAGCACCGGTGTGTACGGCTCGGCGCCGCGCGATCCGGCGGTCTTCCACGAGACGACCCCGCCCAAGTCGCTGCCGGGCGGCGGCTTCGCGAAGGACGCGGCGGAGGTCGAGGGGTACGTACGCGGCTTCGCGCGCCGCCGGCCGGACGTGGCCGTGTGCGTGCTGCGGTTCGCGAACATCCTGGGGCCGGGCGCGGACTCGCCGCTCGCCGACTACCTGTCGCTGCCGGTGCTGCCGACCGTCCTCGGGTACGACCCGCGGCTGCAGTTCGTCCACGAGGACGACGTCATGGACGTCCTGTCCATCGCGGCCGGCGAACCGAGGCGCGGGACGCTGAACAGCGGCACGTTCAACATCGCGGGCGACGGGGTGCTGTTGCTCTCCCAGTGCGCGCGGCGGCTGGGGCGGCCCACGGTGCCGATGCTGCTGCCGGCCGTCACCTGGGTCGGGCAGGCGCTGCGCGCGGTCGGCATGACCGACTTCTCTCCGGAGCAGATCCGGCTGCTCACCCATGGCAGGGTGGTCTCCACGGTCCAGATGCGCGAGACGCTGGGGTTCGTGCCGAAGTACTCCACGGGGGAGACGTTCGCGGACTTCGCGCGCAGCCGGACCCCGGGCCTCCTGCCGCCAGACACGGTCGGCCGGGCCGTGGACCGCGTGGCCGCGGCGGTGCCCCGGATCGCCGGCACGGACGGCGACACCCACCCGACCCCGAGCGCCAGGTAGAGGAGCGCAGCGACGATGGCGGATGCGAAGGTCATTCCGTTCGACGACGACCGTTCGCGGCCGGGAGGTCTGCCGCGCGCCGCGCGCCGGCGGCCTCCGGTGGGCGGTACGGCGTCCGTGAGCGCCCTGCCGGGGCAGGCGGACGCCCCGCCCGGGCCCGAGGAGCCGCGTGAGGGCCCCGGGGACGGTGAGCGGGGTGCCTGGGACCGGCGGATCGCGGGCGGGCTGGCGTTCCTGCGGCGGCGGGTCACCGGCGAGTACGACGTCGACGAGTTCGGCTACGACGAGGAGCTGACCGACCAGGTCCTGATGTCGCTGCTGCGGCCGGTGTACGAGAAGTACTTCCGGGTCGAGGTGAAGGGCGTCGAGAACATCCCGGCCGAGGGCGGGGCGCTCATCGTGTCGAACCACTCCGGGACGCTGCCGCTGGACGGGCTGATGCTCCAGGTCGCGGTGCACGACCACCACCCGGCGGGGCGCCATCTGCGGCTGCTGGCCGCGGACCTGGTCTTCATGCTGCCGGTCGTCAACGAGCTGGCCCGCAAGGCCGGGCACACCCTGGCGTGCGCGGAGGACGCGGAGCGGCTGCTGCGCAAGGGCGAGGTCGTCGGTGTGATGCCGGAGGGCTTCAAGGGGATCGGCAAGCCGTTCGGCGAGCGGTACAAGCTGCAGCGCTTCGGGCGGGGCGGCTTCGTGTCGACGGCGCTGAAGGCCGGGGTGCCGATCGTGCCGTGCTCGATCGTGGGCGCCGAGGAGATCTACCCGATGATCGGGAACTCGAAGACGCTCGCGCGGCTGCTGGGTTTCCCGTACTTCCCGCTCACGCCGACGTTTCCCTGGCTGGGGCCGCTCGGGGCGGTGCCGCTGCCGACGAAGTGGACGATCCAGTTCGGCGAGCCGATTCCGACGGACGGCTATCCGCTGGAGGCGGCGGAGGATCCGATGCTGATGTTCAACCTGACGGACCAGGTGCGGGAGCAGATCCAGCACACGCTGTACAAGCTGCTGGTGCAGCGGCGGTCGGTCTTCTTCTGACGGCCGCCGCCGCACCGCTGTGCCGGGGTCTCAGCCCTTCTCGTTCTCCGCGTCGATGCCGAGGCCGCCGATCAGGCCCGGGAGCAGCGGCGGGATGGTGATGTCCGGTGACGGCGTCGAGCTCGGGGTCTCCTTCGACGGGCTGCTCGCGTCGGGGGACGGCGGGTCGAAGAGGCCGTCCGCGCCGCCGCCGATCAGGCCGCCGGCCGGGCTGCTGCCGGTGTCCGAGGGGCGCGGCGACGTGCTGCTGCCGCCCGTGCCGTCGGCGTCCTCGTGGCGCGCGGAGGACGACGGGGACGGGGTGCGGGTGCCGGTGGAGGGGTCCGCGCTGGTGCCGGTGGAGCCGGAGCGCTGGGATTCGGCGCGCTTCTCCGGGGGGCGGGGGAGCAGCGACTGAAGCGGGGCGACCTCTTCGTCTATGGCGTCGAAGACCGAGCTGACCTGGTTGCCCACGTCGGTCAGCTGGACGGGGAGGCGGTCGCGGAGGCTGGTCCAGCTGTCGCGGTGGGAGCGGGAGAAGGTGTCCAGGGCCTGGATCGGGCCGAGGGCGCCGTCCCGTTCGTACGCGGCGTGGAGAAGGCGGTGGCCCTCGGTGGCGTCGTGGGTCATGCCGTTGAGCGTGCGGCGGATCTCGCCGAGCTGCTCGTGGTCGAGGTCGCCCGAGCGGGCGCGCTCCATGAGCCTGCGGGCCTCGCTGAGGCGGGTCGACGCCTGGTCGAGGTAGATCTCTCCGCGGTCGGTGTCGTCGCGGGTGAGGCCGAGGTGGATGTCCTCCATGCCGCGCTTCAGCCCGTAGAGCGAGTCACCGGGGAGGGCGTCGGAGCTGGCAGCGGCGACTCCGCCGAAGGCTCCCGCGGCCACTCCTACGGTGAGCCCGCCGGCGGCGAGGCCCTTGGTCCAGCGGGATCTGGGGCGCAGCTTGCGGAGCGGGGAGGCGCGGTGGCTGCCCCTGCTCCGCTGCCCGGGCACCGTAGGGTCCGCGGATGCGCCTCCCTGGGCGAACATGGCTTCCATGGCGGCGACGAGCTGGGCTCGCTGCACCACTTTGACCTCGGGGTCCAATACCGGCTTCGGCAGTTCACCGAGGCCGTTCGCCAGGGCCAACAGCGGTCCTTGGTCGGCCTGTTCGGCCGGGTCCTCGGGCTGTACGGCCGCCGCACCGCGGAGCGACTGCTCCTCCAGGGCCTGGGCGAAGGCGTTCGCCCGCCGGTGTGCCGAGACGTTTGCGATCACTGGCGGCACCTCCTCTCGTCATGACGGTCGACTCCCCTGGCTGTCCGGAAGGTTGCACACCTTGAGCGCTTCCACACGATCGAGTGAGCGTCTGCGGACATGGTGTGACGACAGGGGGCCTGCAACCGGCACAACGATTGGCGCGGCACTTGGGTTACGCACGAAAGATGATCGGACCAGTGCGTGATGAACCTACCGTCGGAACCGGCCGGGCCGGGGGAGCCGGGGTCAGCGGGCATCGTCCGGGAGGAGCCGGGCGAGGGTGCGGACCGCGCGGTACTGGAGGGTCTTGATCGCGCCCTCGTTCTTGCCCATGACACGGGCCGTCTCGGCGACCGAGAGGCCCTGCAGGAAGCGCAGGGTCACGCACTCCTGCTGCTGGGGGTTGAGCCGGCGCACGGCCTGGAGGAGTGCCTCGTTGGAGAGGTGCTCCAGGACGGAGTCCTCGGGGCTGCGGGCGACCTCGTTGGCGTCGAGCATTTCGCCGGTGGTCACTTCCAGTCGGAAACGACTGGATTTGAAGTGGTCGGCGACCAGGTTGCGCGCGATCGTGACCAGCCAGGCGCCGAAGTCGCGGCCCTGCCAGGTGAACGTGGAGATGCGGCGCAGGGCGCGCAGGAAGGTCTCGCTGGTGAGGTCCTCCGCCGTCGCCTTGCTGCCCACGCGGTAGTAGATGTAGCGGTAGACGGTGTCGCTGTACTGGTCGTAGAGGCGGCCGAAGGCGTCGGCCTCGCCGGCCTGGGCGCGTTCGACGAGCTCCATCATGCGCGCGCTGTCGCTGTCGGCGGCGGGCCGCCGGACCGGGGCAGCGGTCGCCGAGCCGCGGCTGCCGCGTCTTCCGACCGCTGCGGAGCGTTCGGCCAGGGCGTAGCAGGGGCCGGCAGGTGCAGGGGTGGCGAATGCGGGTACGGCGTACGCGGTGGGGACGAAGCCGCGCATGCGTTCGGCTACTGATGCGCGCAGCGTAGCCAGGCCCGAGGCGTCAACCCCGACGTGTGGGTACACGGGACTCCCAGAGGCAGAGCTTCCATCACGAGCAGTGCGAAACCGTCACTCGTCGTAGTGAGCGGCGGGTCCGGAATGCGTCTGAGGAGAATAACGCTTCGTACAGGCGGCGCTACGCCGAGTTGCGCAAATCACCGATTGGGTCGCTTCGGTGCCAACTTTTCGACGCACCAAGTGGCACATCGTGACCGCTTGTTGATCGATTTGCTTCGGTATCTGTCTGCGGGTGCGACGGGTTGTGGTCGGTGAAAAGAGTGCCCGGTGTTGACGTACGCAGACGCGGAGAGTCAGCGGCGGCGGCGGTGCAGGGCGACGGCCGCGGCCGTGCCGCCCGCGAGGGCGCCGACACCGGCGGCGGCCGGGATGCCGACCTTGGCCGCCTTGCGGCCGGTTCGGTAGTCGCGCAGCCGCCAGTCCAGGGCGCGGGCGTGCTTGCGGAGCTTGGTGTCCGGGTTGATCGCGTACGGGTGGCCCACCAGCGACAGCATCGGGATGTCGTTGTGCGAGTCGCTGTACGCGGCGCAGCGCGCCAGGTCCAGGCCCTCCGCCGCCGCCAGGGCGCGGACCGCCTCGGCCTTCGCGGGGCCGTGCAGGGGCTCGCCCACCAGGCGTCCGGTGTAGACGCCGTCGACCGACTCGGCGACCGTCCCGAGCGCCCCGGTCAGGCCGAGGCGGCGGGCGATGATCGTGGCGGTCTCCACCGGGGCGGCGGTGACCAGCCAGACCTTCTGGCCGGCGTCGAGGTGGGCCTGGGCGAGGGCGCGGGTGCCGGGCCAGATGCGGTCGGCCATGTACTCGTCGTAGATCTCCTCGCCGATGGACATCAGCTCGGAGACGCGGTGGCCCTTGACGATGGACAGGGCGCTGTCGCGGGCGTCCTGCATGTGCTCGGGGTCCTCGACGCCGGCCAGCCGGAACCACGCCTGCTGCCAGGCGAACCGGGTGAGTTCGCGGCGCTCGAAGAACTTCCGCTTGTAGAGGCCGCGGCCGAAGTGGAAGATCGCGGCGCCCTGCATCACGGTGTTGTCGAGGTCGAAGAAGGCGGCGGCCCGTTCGTCGCCGACGACGGGGAACTCGGGCTCCTCCGCCGCGCTCTCCTCGGCGGCGGATTCGGCTTCGAGCGAGGACTTCCGCGCGGCCTCCGCCGCGGCCTCGCCGGCCAGCACGCTGCGTGCGGTCGCGGAACGCCTGCGGGGGGTGAGCCATCCAAGAGCGGCCATGCGGTGAGCATAGCCAGTCGGTCCGGCCCTTCCGGTTCCGCCGTGGTGCCGCGGTGTGAACTCCTGGTGTCCGGGGCATCGCCGCGGGGGCCGCAGAATGAGGGCATGAGTGCCCTGCTGCGTCGTAGGAAGAAGAACCCCGCCGAGCGTGTGGTGACCCTGGTGGGGAAGCCCGGCTGTCACCTCTGCGACGACGCCCGCGCGGTCGTGCGCGCCGTGTGCGAGGAGACCGGTGCCTCCTGGGAGGAGAAGGACATCACCCGGGACGAGGAGCTGTACCGCGAGTACTGGGAGCAGATCCCCGTCGTGCTGGTGGATGACGAACAGCACACGTTCTGGCGGGTCGACCCGGCGAGACTGCGCAGCGCGCTGCTTTCCTGAGTGAAACGCGGTTACCATCGTGGGCGTTTTGAGTGGTCTCGGGGGCGTGGCTGTGAGGAGTGTGTGCTGCTTTGCCCCCTTCGGGCCTGCAACGGGCTGATGCGGTCCATGGTTCCTGGATCGCGCGACGGATGTGCGTGACCCCGGTCACTTTGACCGGACAAACCGGACACAATCTTTGTGCACGCGTTCACAAAGACATAGCCTGCATTCGACGGGGCGGTCTTGGGACATACGGCCGCCTGCAGCCCCGCTCATCCCGCAGGAGCACCGTGGCAACTGGCCGAAATCACCGACCGGCGACCCGTAGCCGAGGAATTCCCGAGGCCACCGTCGCCCGACTTCCGCTGTATCTCCGCGCGCTGACCGCGCTCTCCGAGCGCTCGGTCCCCACGGTCTCCTCCGAGGAGCTCGCCGCGGCGGCGGGGGTCAACTCCGCGAAGCTGCGCAAGGACTTCAGCTATCTCGGCTCGTACGGGACGCGCGGCGTCGGCTACGACGTCGAGTACCTCGTCTACCAGATCTCGCGCGAACTGGGCCTCACCCAGGACTGGCCGGTCGCCATCGTCGGCATCGGAAACCTCGGCGCGGCCCTCGCCAACTACGGCGGCTTCGCCTCGCGTGGCTTCCGGGTCGCCGCCCTGATCGACGCCGACCCGGCGATGGCCGGTACGCCCGTCGCGGGCATCCCCGTCCAGCACGCAGACGACCTCGACCGCATCATCAGCGAGAACGGCGTCTCCATCGGCGTGATCACCACGCCGCCCGGCGCCGCCCAGCAGGTGTGCGACCGGCTCGTCGCCGCCGGGGTCACCTCGATCCTGAACTTCGCCCCGACCGTCCTCTCCGTGCCCGACGGCGTCGACGTGCGCAAGGTCGACCTCTCCATCGAGCTCCAGATCCTCGCCTTCCACGAGCAGCGCAAGGCCGGTGAGGAGGGCGTCGACACCGCGCCCGACCCGGCCGCGCCGCCCGTGCGCGCCACCACCGGCCGGAAGGGACCCGACGGGGACATGCCCGCCGTGATGCCGGCATGAGCCTGCTCCTCGTGGGTCTGAGCCACCGCAGCGCCCCCGTCTCCCTGCTGGAACGGGCCTCGCTGGCCGCCGACACCCAGGCCAAGCTGCTCCAGGACACCCTGGCCGCCGAGCCCGCCGCCGAGGCCACGGTCCTCGCCACCTGCAACCGCATCGAGCTGTACGCCGACGTGGACAAGTTCCACGCGGGCGTCGCCGAGCTGTCCACGCTCCTCGCCCAGCACAGCGGCGTCGGGCTCGACGAGCTCACCCCGTATCTCTATGTGCACTACGAGGACCGGGCCGTCCACCACCTCTTCTCGGTGGCCTGCGGGCTGGACTCGATGGTCGTCGGCGAGGGCCAGATCCTCGGCCAGATCAAGGACGCGCTGGCCCTCGGGCAGGAGCTGCACACCGCGGGCCGGCTGCTCAATGACCTCTTCCAGCAGGCCCTGCGGGTCGGCAAGCGCGCCCACAGCGAGACCGGGATCGACCGGGCCGGGCAGTCGCTCGTCACCTTCGGCCTGGAACAGCTCGCCGACGGCCCCGACACCGCTGCCTGGGCCAAGGGCAAGCGCGCCCTCGTCATCGGCGCCGGCTCCATGTCCTCGCTGGCCGCCGCGACCCTGGCCCGCACCGGCGTCGCCGAGATCGTCGTCGCCAACCGCACCCGGGCCCGCGCCGACCGCCTGGTCGAGATCCTGAACCAGCCCGGCGGGACCGGAGTGCGCGCGCACGCCGTGGAGATGGGCGAGGTCACGGGCGAACTGACACGTGCCGACATCGCCGTCTCGTGCACCGGCGCCACCGGCCTCGTGCTCACCGCCGACGCCGTGGCCGACGCCCTCGGCCTCGCCCCCGCCCGGGACGCGGCGAGCGGCCTGATCCCGGCGCAGTCCACCGGACCGGTGCGCCTGGCGCTGCTCGACCTCGCCATGCCGCGCGACATCGACGCGGGCGCCGGACGCCTCGACGGTGTGCGCCTCGTCGACATCGAGTCGCTCGCGGAGGCGTCGGCCGACGCCCCGATGGCCGCCGATGTGGACCAGGTGCGCACCATCGTCGCCGACGAGGTCGCCGCCTTCGGTGCCGCCCAGCGCGCCGCCCACATCACCCCGACCGTCGTCGCCCTGCGCACGATGGCCGCCGGTGTGGTCGCGGACGAGATCGCGCGGCTGGACGGACGCCTCCCCGACCTGGACGAGAAGCAGCGCGCCGAGATCACGCAGACCGTGCGCCGCGTCGTCGACAAGCTCCTGCACGCGCCCACCGTGCGGGTCAAGCAGCTCGCCAGCGAGCCCGGCGGAGCCGGGTACGCGGACGCGCTGCGAGAACTCTTCGACCTCGACCCGCAGACGGTCGCCGCCGTCTCCCGGGCAGACCTGAACGACCCGAATCGAGGGCGGTCATGACCGACAACTCACCCCTGCGACTGGGGACCAGGCGCAGCAAGCTCGCCATGGCGCAGTCCGGGCACGTCGCCGACGCGGTCAGCGAGGTGACCGGCCGCGCCGTCGAACTCGTCGAGATCACCACGTACGGGGACACCTCGCGGGAGCACCTGGCGCAGATCGGCGGCACCGGCGTGTTCGTCGCCGCGCTGCGCGACGCGCTGCTGCGGGGCGAGGTGGACTTCGCCGTCCACTCGCTCAAGGACCTGCCGACCGCGCAGCCCGAGGGCCTCGTGCTGGCCGCCGTGCCGGTCCGCGAGGACCCGCGAGACGTGCTGATCGCCCGGGACGGGCTGACCTTCGCGCAGCTGCCGGCCGGCGCCCGTGTCGGCACCGGCTCGCCGCGCCGCATGGCCCAGCTCAACGCGTACGCCCGGAGCCACGGCCTCGACATCGAGACCGTGCCGATCCGGGGCAACGTCGACACCCGGATCGGGTTCGTACGTGACGGCGAGCTGGACGCGGTGGTTCTCGCCGCGGCCGGGCTCAGCCGCCTCGGCCGCAGCGGTGAGGTGACCGACTTCCTTTCGGTCGACACCGTGCTGCCCGCTCCCGGCCAGGGAGCACTGGCGATCGAGTGCGCTGCGAGCAGCGCCGACCTCGCCGCCGCGCTCGCCGAGCTCGACGACCCGTACACCCGGGCCGCCGTGACCGCCGAGCGTGCCCTGCTCGCCGCCCTGGAGGCCGGCTGCTCCGCACCCGTGGGTGCGCTGGCCGACCTCCTCGCCGACGGTCAGGCTGTCAACGAACTGCGCCTGCGCGGTGTCGTCGGTTCCACCGACGGTGCCTCGCTGGTGCAGATGTCCACCACCGGTCCCGTTCCCACGTCGCACGACGACGCGGCGGCGATCGGTCGCGAACTCGCGGCCGACATGCTTGCCAAGGGTGCGGCCGGTCTTATGGGGGAGCGAGCACTTTGAGCCCCACCGGCCCCGCCGCATCCGATTTCCCGGTCCAGTCCGCAGGGCACGTCACCTTCCTCGGTGCCGGTCCCGGCGACCCGGGACTGCTGACCCTGCGCGCCGTCGAGGCGCTTGCGAGCGCGGACGTCCTTGTCGCCGAACCGGATGTCCTCGGCGTCGTCCGCTGCCATGCGCGGGCAGGCGTAAGCACGCCTGAGCTGACGGTTGTTGACGCCCAGTCAACAGCCGCCGGGGTGCCCGTTCTCAGGGATGCGGCCAATCTTGTCATGGAGGCCGCGAAGGGCGGCAGGCGGGTCGTCCGTGCCGTGGCCGGCGACCCCGGCCTGGACGGGAACGCGGCCGGCGAGATGCTCGCCTGCGCCTCGGCCGGCATTCCCTTCGAGGTCGTCCCGGGCATCGCCAATGCCGTGGGGGTGCCCGCGTACGCAGGGGTGCCGCTGCGGGACGCGCAGGGCGCGGACGTACGGTTCGTCGACGCCCGTACGGCCAGTGACCGGTGCTGGAGCGAGGTCGGCGCGAGCGACGCCACGTGCGTCATCTCGACGTCGCTCGACGCGGTGGCCGCCGCCGCCGGTGAGCTGGTCGCGGCGGGCCGCAAGCCCGACACCCCGCTGACCGTCACGGCCGCCGGTACGACGACGCGCCAGCGCACCTGGACGGCGACCCTCGGGACGATCGCCCAGGTCTTCAAGCAGGGCAAGGTGCTGCCGTCGCCGGAGGGGCACCAGCCGGTCATAGCCGTGGTCGGGGAGCGCAGCTCCGCCGCCCAGCGCGACCAGCTCGCGTGGTTCGAGTCCAAGCCGATGTTCGGCTGGAAGGTGCTCGTGCCGCGTACGAAGGAGCAGGCGGCCTCGCTCTCCGACCAGCTGCGTTCCTACGGTGCGGTGCCGCACGAGGTGCCGACGATCGCCGTCGAGCCGCCGCGTACGCCCCAGCAGATGGAGCGCGCGGTCAAGGGCCTGGTCACCGGCCGGTACGAGTGGATCGCCTTCACCAGCGTCAACGCCGTGAAGGCCGTCCGGGAGAAGTTCGAGGAGTACGGGCTCGACGCCCGGGCCTTCGCCGGGATCAAGGTCGCGGCCGTCGGCGAGCAGACCGCCGCCGCGCTGATCGACTTCGGCGTGAAGCCGGACCTGGTGCCCTCGGGCGAGCAGTCCGCCGCCGGGCTGCTTGAGGACTGGCCGCCGTACGACCCGGTCTTCGACCCGATCGACCGCGTCTTCCTGCCGCGTGCCGACATCGCCACGGAGACCCTGGTGGCCGGGCTGATCGAGCTGGGCTGGGAGGTCGACGACGTCACCGCGTACCGCACGGTCCGCGCCTCGCCGCCGCCCGCCGAGACCCGCGAGGCGATCAAGGGCGGCGGCTTCGACGCGGTGCTCTTCACCTCGTCCTCGACCGTGCGCAACCTGGTCGGCATCGCCGGCAAGCCGCACAACGTGACGGTCATCGCGTGCATCGGCCCCGCCACGGCGAAGACCGCCGAGGAGCACGGGCTGCGCGTGGACGTCCTGTCGCCGGAGCCCTCGGTGCACAAGCTGGCCGAGGCGCTGGCCGAGTTCGGCGCGCGGCGCCGGGACGCGGCGCGGGAGGCCGGTGACCCGGTGACCCGGCCCAGCGAGCGCCGTCCGGGTGCGCGCAGGCGGCGTACGACGACCTGACCGGTGCTGTGACGCGGGGCCCGCCGCCTCTTCGTGAGGCGGGCGGGCCCCGTCGCTTTCCCGGCACGGGTGTCGGTAAGAGCGTGGGGCGGGCGGGTCTACGCTCGAAGGATGACTGTGTACGGAAACTTCCCCGGCTCGCGGCCCCGTCGGCTGCGGACGACCCCCGCGATGCGGCGGATGGTCGCCGAGACACGGCTCGATCCGGCCAACCTGATCCTGCCCGCGTTCGTCCGCGAGGGCATCGACGCCCCGGTCCCGGTCTCGGCCATGCCCGGCGTGCAGCAGCACACCCTGGACACCCTGCGGAAGGCCGCCGTCGAGGCGGTCTCGGCCGGGGTCTCGGGGCTCATGCTGTTCGGCGTCCCGCTGGACGAGAAGAAGGACGGCCGGGGCACGGCGGGCACCGACCCGGACGGCATCCTCCAGGTCGCACTGCGCGCGGTGCGCGAGGAGGTGGGCGACGACCTCATCGTCATGTCGGACCTGTGCCTGGACGAGTTCACCGACCACGGCCACTGCGGTGTGCTGACCGGGGACGGCCGCGTCGACAACGACGCCACCCTGGAGCGGTACGCGGAGATGGCCCAGGTCCAGGCCGACGCGGGCGCCCATGTGGTCGGCCCCAGCGGGATGATGGACGGCCAGGTCGGCGTCATCCGCGACGCGCTCGACCAGACGGGCCACGAGGACGTCTCGGTCCTCGCGTACACGGTGAAGTACTCCTCCGCGTTCTACGGCCCGTTCCGCGAGGCCGTCGGCTCCTCGCTCCAGGGCGACCGCAAGACCTACCAGCAGGACCCGGCCAACATCCGCGAGTCCCTGCGCGAGCTGGCGCTGGACCTCGAAGAGGGCGCGGACATGGTCATGGTCAAGCCGGCCGGCCCGTACCTGGACATCGTGGCCAAGGTCGCCGAGGCGTCGGACGTGCCGGTCGCCGCGTACCAGATCAGCGGCGAGTACTCCATGATCGAGGCCGCCGCCGAGAAGGGCTGGATCGACCGGGACGCGGCGATCATGGAGAGCCTGACCGGCATCCGCCGCGCGGGCGCCCAGCTGATCCTGACGTACTGGGCGACGGAGGTCGCGCAGCGGCTGGGGCGTTGACGGCCGGGCGGTGATCTTCGGGGTTCCCCGGCTACTTGCGCCGCTCGGGCCCGTACCACTGGAGGGGCTGGCCGGTCACTGCGGCGATGCACTCGAAATCGTGGTCAGTGCAGCAGGGTGAGCCCCTGCAATTCGGCCGTCGCGGCGACGACGAGATCCACCGCACCGGCGCTGCGGTGCTTGCCTTGCTTGGTGAGGGCCTCCTGAACCTGCGAGGCCCGGTCGTAGGCCCGGGCGTCGACCGGGACCCAGCCGAAGATCAGGCGGACGTCCTCGATGCCGCGTGCCCTGTCGGCGGCGGACCGGGCGCTGTAGAAGAACTCGAGTTCGGTGATCGGGCACGTGGCGATGAGTCCGGCGGCCGCAGCCTGGTCCCAGCCGTGCTGCTCCGCGTCGCTCCGCATGAACCGGGCGAGGGCGCTGGTGTCGATCAGGTAGAGAGCAGCGTTCACCGGCGGTAGTTCCGCTTGTCCTCGAAGAGCGCCCCATCTGTCACTGGCGGTAGGGCTTGGGTGGGGGCCCGGGGCCCGGGTCTCGGGGTGCGAGTTTCGGGGTGCGAGTTTCGGGACGGTCCTGTTCCCTCTTTCGTGTGTACGGAAAGGGGGCTCCGCCCGAGTCTTGGGACCCGGGTGCCGGGCGTCGGGATTCGGGCTTCGGGAGTCGAGCGCTGTTGTACAACCGGTAGGGAAAAGAAGGGTTGGGGAAAACCTCCCCGCCCTCCCTGCCCCGTCACGGCGAGCAAGTGTGACTATTCGTGACCGACTTGCGACGCGGCGTCGCGGCTGCTTACGGTGCCGCCAGACGAAGCGACCCCGACGCGGTGTTGGCACACCGGCCGGGGTCTCACCTCAAGATCGCCCAAGCGAAAGTTCCGATCCTGTGGCTGCACAAAACTTTAGCCCCGTCCTGTCGACGTCCGCTCGTTCGGCCCCGTATCCGAAGGCCAGTCCCGGCTACGGAAAGCGAGCTGTTCCTGGTCAACGCCCGGCTCAGGCCGACGACTTCGCGTTCCTCCCGGAGCGGGAGCGGTACATCGCGGGTTACGTAGACCGCCTTCCCGACGGTGCGGCGATGGGCATCAAGTCCCTGGCCAAGTGCCAGCCCCTGTACGGGCAGATGGCTGTCGGCAGCGCGCTGCGGGCTCTGGCAGTGGCCGGGCATCTGCGTCAGGTCCGGTGCGCGGTCGATGGCGGCGAGGGTATTCGCTGGGTGACCCGCACGTTCTGGTCGCGTACGGCCCGGGACAACGAGTGGTGGACCGCCTTCCTCGGCGCCGAGGAGAGCCGCTGCGCGCCGCAGCCGGCCGTGGCGCCCGTGGGCCCGCCGCCGTGGGTTCCGGCCGAACCCGCCGCCATGGACGCGGCGGGGGCCCGGCCATCCGCCCCGGTCCTGCCGAAGCAGCGCACCGAGGAGCCGCAGGTCCCGTCACCCGCGTACCTCGCCCTGGCAGGGCTGGGCCGTACCGACGCGCGGCTGGCGCTTTCCGCCGCCGACTGTGCGGTGCTGGAGCAGCTGGCCGGCCAGTGGTTCGCACGCGGTGTGGACGCGGACTACCTCACCCGTGCCCTCATCGCCGGGCTTCCCGAAGCCGTCGACTCACCCGTGGGCTTCGTCCGGCGCCGCCTAGTCGACAAGCTCCCGCCGCAGCTCCCCGCCCCCGCTCCTGCCTCCGCCGCGCAGGACGGCCCCGCCCGCCACCTGATGATCGAGTGCGCCGACTGCCGCACACCCGGCCCGCCCGAGGTCTTCCGCGACGGGCTGTGCGGCCCCTGCCTCCGCAGCACCCATAGCCCCGCCGCCGACCCCGCACCCGAGAAGGACCCCGGCGCCGGGTGCGACGTCCAAGGCCACGTACAACGCATCCGCGAGCAGTTGCGGGCGCGCTGAACCACTGCCTGCCGGGCGCTCAGGAGCCGAGGTGCGCGGCGAAGGCCGTCCAGGTGGTGGGGTCGAGGGTGAGCGTGGGGCCTTCGGGGTTCTTCGAGTCGCGGACGTGGACGGCGGAGGGGTGGGCGGCGACCTCTACGCAGGCGCCGCCCTGTTCGCTGCTGTAGCTCGACTTCTTCCAGTCGTAGGCGACTTCGAGGCACTCCCCACCGTCGCTGCCGCTGTAGCTGGACTTGAACCACTCAAGTGCGGTGCTCATAACTCTCCTAGAAGCCTGTCCAGCAGGGCCCTCGTTTCCTCGGTGTTGAGAGCCTGCGTTCGCAGCATCGCATACCTCTGCGCGAGGATGCTGATCTCATCCGGATCGGAGATGAGCTGGCTGCCCCGCTGACTTTCCGTGTAGGCGATGCGTTGATAGTCAGGCGTCTCCAGCAGGATGAACGGTCCATCGAGACCCGCGTGATGCGTCCGAGCCAATGGCATGATCTGGAGCGAGATGCCTGGCCTTTCGGCGTAGGCCCGCAGGTGGCGAAGTGTTTCGCGATACGTCTCCTCGCCGCCGATGCGGTCTCGGACGACCGCCTCGGAGATGACGAAGCTGGTGGTGGGCGGCACATCGCGACGCAGGATCTCCTGGCGCTCCAGACGCTTGGCCACGTGCGCCTCGATCTCGTCCCGGCTGAACGTGGGCACTCGGCTGTCGAACACGGCCCGCGCGTAGCGCTCGGTCTGGAGCAGGCCGGGTAGGACCTGATTGGCGAAGAAGCAGAGAGCAAGGGCGCTCTGCTCCAGGTCCATGTACTCCTCCGCCCAAGCCGGGATCAGGTCCACCTCCGGCAGGTTCTCCACCGCCGTCGCCAGCGCCCCCTTCGTGTCCAGCAGGTCGTCCATGCGGCGGGCCAGGGGCAGTTGGAGGGCGCGTCTGCCCTGCTCGACGGAGGCGATGGTCTCCGGCTGGGTGCAGGTCTCCTCGGCCAGTTGGCGCTGGGTCATTTCTGCCGCGATGCGGAACCGGGCGACCAGCGCGCCCACCAGTTTCATTGCCGACGCGTTCCTGCGCTGCCGCTTCCTGGGTTGCATAGGGTCCCCACTTCCCACCCGCGTTCGTACTTCACGCGCGCCCGACCCGTACAAGAAAGGTGTACGGGTCTGCGCACTGCGACAGCCTAGTCACCGAGTGTGACGCTCGTCGCATGAACGAGACGATGCAACTCCCACACATCCCACAGCTGCGCGAGCGGTTCTTCCGGCGGGAGCGCCGGTCGGTCCGGGAGGCCAGGGAGTACGTACGGAGCGCGCTGGCCGACTGGGGGTTCGGTGAGGCGCGGGCGGACGACGTGGTGGTGTGTGTGAGCGAGCTGGCCACCAACGCGCTGGTGCACGGGGTGCCGCCGGGGCGTGGATACCGGCTGATGCTGTGGCTGCACGAGGGTCAGGTGCGGGTCGAGGTGCACGACACCGGGGACGGCGAGCCCGGGGTGCGGGAGCCCGACGGGGAGTCGGGGCGGGGGCTGGTGATCGTCGACGCGCTGGCGGACCGGTGGGGGGTGGGGGAGCGGGTGCCGGGCAAGGTCGTGTGGTGCGAGTTCGGTGTCCAGGCGCCTACGGCCAGTCCACGACGGCCATGAAGAGCGCACACGAGAGGAAGACGGTGACGGGTGCGGCCAGGGCGAGGAGGACCGTGGTCACCGGCCGGCGCTGGGCGAACACCCAGCTCGCGACCATCGTGAGGAACGCCAGCGCCAGGCCGCAGAGGAACAGGATCCAGCCCGTGTTGAAGCTCGTGGCGAAGCCGTGGTTCTCCGCCTCCGAGCACGCCTCGCAGGCCACCGAAGCGAACACGCCCAACACCCAGGTGTAGAAGGCGAGCGGCGGCGTCACGATCGTGGAGATCAGCGGGGCGATCCAGGTCTTGCGGCGGCGGTTGGGCACGGCGGGATACGACATGCGTGCGATTCCACCAGTCGGGGTGTTCCGGCACATGAGTTGTCGTACCTAGGCCCTCGACTGTCGTACCCGGTCCCTACGATCGGGCGCATGAGAGCTTCCGGAACCTTCACCGTCAACTCCTTCGTGCCGTCCGAGCTGAAGCCCGAGCCCGAGGTGGTCACCGCGCTGCCCGTCGGGGTGGCGACCATCGTGAAGACCTTCGAGGGCGAGGTGGCGGGGCGGTCGACGACGCTGTTCACTGCTGCCTTCGACCAGGAGAGCGGCGCCGGTACGTACATCGCCATGGAGTCCTTCGAGGGCGCGCTCGCCGGGCGTGAGGGGACGTTCAACTTCGTGCACGCGGCCTCGACCACCGGCGATGACCGGGTGGACGAGTTCTTCACGATCGTGCCGTCGAGCGGGACCGCCGCCCTCGCCGGGATCAGCGGGGGCGGCGGTCTCGCCGTCGACGAGGACGGCACGCACCGGATCTGGTTCGACTTCGAGCTCGCCGGTCAGTAGGTGAGCGCGTCGGCCATCTCGCTCTGCCAGTAGGTGACGAAGCCGTTGTCGTCCCAGTAGGTCCCGGCGGGCAGCGTCAGTTCGGTCGACGCGGAGTTGATGGGCCCGTCGTTGCGGTCGGCGAAGGTGACCCCGAGGTGCTTGCTCGGGTAGGGCTTCTGACCGGTGGGCTCACCGGTCAGGCCGATCCCGGCGTACGCCGCCTGGCCCGGGGCCAGCGTCACCACGGCCTGCGGCTTGCTGTCCTGGAGCACCCGGAAGACCGCCTGCGCGCCGTCGAAGCGGAGCATGGGCGCGTGGTACGCGTAGCAGGGGCGGTCGCCCGTGTTGGTGACCGTGAGCAGCAGGTGGTTGATGGGACGGCTCACCTTGGTGACGGTGACCTTCGTGTTGGCGCCGGTGCAGGTGACCGGGGTCTTCGGCTTGGGCTTCGGCTTGGCGGCGGGGGCCTCGGTCCTCGGAGTGGTGGCCGGGGCCTTCGGCTTGGAGTCGGAGGCCGGTTCGGTGTCCGTCGGGGACGTCGAGTCCTTCTCGGGCGCGGTCGTGGCCTCCGGCGTCGGCGAGCCGGAGACGTCCTGGACTGCCTGCGCCGGCTTCTTCGCGTCGGTGCCGTCGTCTCCGCCGCACGCCGTGAGCGAGAGCGCGGCGAGCAGGGTGGTGGCTGCCAGGACGGTGGTGCGGATGCGGTTGCTGCGCATGGTGGTACTCCCCGTGAGTGTGCTCGGTCGGTGGTCGGTGGTCGGTGGTTCGTATGCTGCGGTCAGTTGCGGCAGATCAGGAGCAGGACGATCGCGGTCGTCACGATCACCACTCCGATGGCCAGCGCATCGGTCAGCCCGATGCGGAAGAGGGTTCGCATGAAGCCGGTCCCCCGTGGTCGCTGTGCTGTGGTCTGGTCCGAGCTTGTGGCACGGCCGATTCCAGCCGCAACGCCCGCCGCACCATTGGGGATGCTGGAATGGCTGCGCGTACTGTGACCTGGGCAGATTCCACGTCCCTGGAACGGTGATCCGGGACGGACCAGGAGGGGGAACGCCGCAGTGACGACGCCGGAGGCCGAGGAGTTCGCGGCCCTGCTGAAGAAACTGAAGGACCGTTCGGGGCGCAGTTACGGGGTGCTGGCCGGGCGGCTGCACGTCAGTACGTCGACGCTCCACCGGTACTGCAACGGGGACGCGGTGCCGGGTGAGTTCGCGCCGGTTGAGCGGTTCGCCCGCCTCTGCGGGGCCACGGCCGACGAGTTGGTGGAGATCCACCGGCGCTGGATCCTGGCCGACGCGGCGCGGGGGCGGGGGAAGGCGGAGACGGCGGTTGCGGGCACGGTCGCGGCTGCGGAATCGGATGCTCCGGTTCCGGCGCCACCTGTCGAGCCCGAGCCGGAGCCCGTGAGCGCGGAGCCGGAGCCCGCTCCCGAGGACCCGGAGCCCGACCCCGTACGCGTGGCCCCCGCCCCCGCGCCCTCTTCCCGCTGGCGCCGGGCGTCCGCCCGTACGCGGGTGCTGCTCGCCGCCGCCGCGGTCGTCGCGCTCACCGTGCCCACCGCCGTGGTCGTCGACCAGTTGAAGGGGACCGGTTCCGACGCGGCCGTCGGCCTGACGGACACGCGGAGCACCGGGGAGGGGAAGGGCGCCGACGCCGTCTCCGCGTCCCCGCACAGCCCGTCGCCGTCCGTCAGCGCGTCGAGGAGCCCGAGCCCGTCCGTGAGCGCGGGGTCCGCCAGTCCCTCCGTACGGTCGTCACCGTCCGCCTCGCGCACCACCGGCGGGACGGAGACCGAGACCGGGCGGCCGCCCACGGTGACCATCAGCTCGTACAACTGGGAGGCGCCGTGCGGGCAGTACTACCTGCTCGCCCAGGACCCGAAGACCGTGCCGCCCCCGCCGCCGCCGGACAGCACCCGGGGCTGGGCGCGGGCGCTCGGCGGGGTGGACGGCGGTGGCATGCGGCTGGAGCTGACCGTGCAGGGCACCTCCCAGCAGGCGGTCGTCCTGAACAGCCTCCGGGTGAAGGTGCTGAGCCGGCGGGCGCCCGTGCAGCAGCCCGCGTTCTCGATGGGCGAGGGGTGCGGCAGCGGCATCGAGCCCCAGTCCTTCGACGTGGACCTGGACGACAGCCGCCCCTCGCTCACCCCGGTCGCCGGGCAGCAGGGCGACGAGGTCGTGCCGGCCAAGGACTTCCCGTTCCGGGTGTCGTCCAGCGATGTGGAGGTCTTCGACCTGGACGCGCACGTGGAGGGCCACGACGTCAGCTGGTACCTGGAGCTGGAGTGGAGCAGCGGCGGCCGCACGGGCACGCTGCGCGTCGACGAGGGCGGCAAGCCGTTCCGTACGAGCAGCATCGCGGGGCGGCCGGAGTACTACTACCGCTACGACACGTCGGTCTGGGAGAAGCGCTGAGCGGTACGCGGACCCGGTGGACCGCGTACCGCTCGCGCGGGGTCAGGCGCGCTTGCGGCGGCGCGCCACGACGACCAGGGCAGCACCGGCGGCGACGACGGCGGCGCCTCCGACGGTGATCGGGATCATGTTGCCGCTACCGGTCGTGGCCAGGTCGCCCTCGGGCTGCGAGGGGCTGGCGGACGGCGCCGGGGCGCCGGGAGTCGCCGAGCCCGACGGGGTGCCGGACGGCGTCGCGGTGCCGGACGGGGTGGCCGAGGGCGCCGGGGTGGTGGTAGCCGGGGGCGTGGTCGACGGCGTGCCGCTCGGGGTGGTACCGGGCGTCGGGGTGCCGGTGCCGGGGACCTCGGGGAGGCAGCCGGTGAACGGGAAGTGGTGCGTCTCCGCGCCGCCCGAGCCGTGCAGCGAGGCCACCCAGACCGAGCCGTTGACGGGGGCGGCCGTGCCCAGCTCCAGGTGGGCACGGGGCGCGAGCACGCTGCCGGGCCAGGCGGCCTGGCTGTTCTTGACGATCTTGTCGGCGTTCGGGAAGTTCCACAGGAGCTTGGCGCGGACCGCGCCGTCGTCCGCGCTCTGCAGCTTGTCGTCCAGGACGAAGTCCTTGCCGCCCGACAGGAAGAAGCCCGTCGTGCCGGCGGTCGCCATGTCGTACGACTGGCCCGTGACGTTGACGATCGTCGTCGCGCCTGCCGGAACCTTGACGAAGACCTCCTTCGCCTTCTCCAGCTTCGACGCGTCCACGGAGAACACGTTGCGACCGCTGTCCGTGCCGGTCAGCGTCAGCCGGTTCCCGTCGAGGCTCACCGAGGCGCCGGACGTGGCCGCTTCCTTGGCCAGGGCGTCCGAGTAGGCGCGCAGCTTGGCGAACTCGCCGTCGAAGTCGATGAGATCGGCCTTCTTGGCGAAGGTGCCGTTGTGCATTTCGAGGGCCCGGTCCTTGACCGCGCCGCCGACGACGGCGTTGCCCTTCATCACGACGGTGGCCGAACCGCCGTTGACCAGGTCGCCGCGCACGACGAGCGACGTGCGGCCGGGCAGCGCGTCGACCTGGGCGGCCGTCAGCTCGTTGCCGACGCTGAACCCGCCGCTGAAGTCGGCGTTGCCGCCGACGGCCACGGCGCCCTCGGCATCGGGGGAGTGGACGTCGTCCCCGAGGACGAACTCGCCGTACTTCCCGGCGATCCCGAAGGCGTCGGTGGTGCAGTCCGCGGTGGCGGGGGCGGCCTGGGCGGCCGGAGCGACGGTGAGCCCGAGAACGAGGGCACCGCCGAGCGCCGCGAGTGCGGCGGAGGTCGGTATGCGCATAGTGCGTGGTTCTCCTGCTGAGCAGTTATGAAGGTTCTGTGGCGACTTCGGCCATGATTCTCACACTTACGGAAATTGGTCAAGACCAATGGGGCGATCGATGGGGCGGGTTGGGCCGGGGGCGCCGGGGAAGATGGTGAGCCATGACGAGCAGCACGGACGACAGACCGGAACTCCGCCCGACCCTTTCCGGCACACCCCTCGCCCCCGGGGACGCGGCCCTCACCGAGCGCGCCCACCGGCTCCGGCGACGGCTGGAACGGCTCATCGGGATCGCCGCGACCGAGGGGAACGAGCTCATCCCGTTGCGGAACGGCGACGCCATCTTCACCGCGATGCTGGACGCCATCCGGGGCGCCGGGCACACCGTGGACATGATGACCTTCGTCTACTGGCGCGGTGACATAGCCGAGGAGTTCGCGGCCACGCTGGCGGAACGGGCGCGCGCCGGGGTGCGGGTGCGGCTGCTGCTCGACGGGTTCGGGAGCAGGCTCATAGAGAAGGACCAGCTCCGCGCCATGGAGGACGCGGGCGTCCAGGTCGCCTGGTTCCGCAAGCCGTTGTACCTCTCCCCGCTGAAGCAGAACCACCGCTGCCACCGCAAGGTCCTCGTGGTGGACGAGGAGACCGCGTTCACCGGCGGCGTGGGCATCGCCGAGGAGTGGTGCGGGGACGCGCGCGACGAGAACGAGTGGCGCGACACGCACGTACAGGTGCGGGGCCCCGCGGTGGACGGCCTGGCCGCCGCGTTCGCGCAGAACTGGGCCGAATGCCACGACGAACTCTTCGACGACCGCGACCGGTTCCGGAACATCCCGCCGCACGGCGACGCCGTGGTGCAGGTCGTGCGCGGCTCGGCCAGCGTCGGCTGGCAGGACATGCAGACGCTGCTCAGGGTCGTCCTGGAGTCCGCCGAGGAGCGCGTCAGGATCGCCACGGCCTATTTCGCGCCGGACGTCTTCTTCATCGAACTCCTGTGCGCGGCGGCGCGGCGCGGAGTCGAGGTCGAGATCCTGCTTCCCGGCCCGCACACCGACAAGCGGGTCTGCCAGCTCGCCGGCCAGCTCTACTACGAGCAGCTGACGGAGTGCGGGGTGAAGATCTACCACTACCAGCCGACGATGATGCACGCCAAGGTCGTCACCGTGGACCGGGTGGCCGCGCTGATCGGGTCCACCAACATCAACCGCCGCTCCCTCGACCACGACGAGGAGGTCATGCTCGCGGTCATGGACCGGACGTTCACCGAGAAGCTGGACGCCCACTTCGAGCAGGACCTGGCGGTCAGCGAGCGGATCGAGGGGCGGCGGTGGCGGCGCCGGCCGGTCGTCCAGCGGCTTCGCGAGGCCGCGGTCGTACCGCTGCGCCGCTTCCTGTGAGAAGGCGCTGATTTCCCCGAAAGGGACGGGCCGCGGGGTCCCGTTCCGGATTTCCCGCGGACCTGTCCCGTCCTCAGCGCGCCATTTCGATGCAAATGATCTTGCCCTGGGATGAATGGTCGCGAATTTCGGCCCTCTTGGCCAAGCGCGTGATCAGGGGCCAGCCGAAACCCCCCGTGCCCCCGCGGAGGTCGGGTGTCCGCTGCTTCGGCCGCTCGGGACTGGGGTCGGTGACCGACACGTACAGAGTGGTGTCGTCCGCTCCGAACGCCAGCCCGGTCACCGCCCCCGCGTGCCGGATCGCGTTCGTCACCAGTTCGGACACCAGCAGCAACAGGTCCTGCACGGTCGTCGCCGCCGGCCGCGGGACGAGGGTCGCGATGAATGCCTTGGCTGCCGCGCGCGCGTCGGCGGCCCGGGCGGGCGGCGGCTCGGACGCCGTCATCGCGTGCGGCGAGGGAGACACGGTCGCTGATTCGAGGTCAGACATCTTCTCCCCCGGAGAACTGATCGTTGAACGGTCTGAATTCTTCTTCTGCCCTCCCGCCCCAGGCGTATCCGGCTTTTTTCGACTTCACGGCACGAGAGATTGCACACGCCCCGGTCCGGGCATACGGGGCAGAGAAATTCCGGCCTGCCGGATCCACCCGGACACATGGCCGCGGGCGAAGGGAACACTTCATGACCGACCCAGCCGGAGCCGCCGGGGAAACGATCGGGATGATCACCCAGCCGGTGCCCGATCTCCAGCTTCAGCTCCTGATCCAGCTGCTCGACCGGGAGACCCGGTCCGGCCTGCCTCTGACGCTCGCCGTTCCCGCCGGGGTGCTGCACGGCGACGTGATCGGTCATGAGGCGTGGAAGGCGGAGTGGGCCCGCAGCCTGCGTCAGGTCGAGGGCGAGGGGGCGAACCTCCTCGCGGAGTTCCCCGAGACGGTGGACCAGGGCCTCAAGGAGATGGCGGCCGAGGAGGAAGCCCCGTTCCTGCCCCGGTGGATCCACCTGCGGGACGCGACCCTCGTCTGCGGCGGCGTGGCCCCGCTGCGGCTGCCCCTGTGGCGCGGCCGGCTGGCAGACGTCTCCGGATGGGCGCTGGGACGGCCCGAGTAGGCAAGCCGGGACGGGCGCCGAGCAGGCAAGAGGGGCGGGGCCGCGAAAGCCCCGCCCCTCCCTTCGCCTCAGAGCCGCTCGGGCGTCCGGATGCCGAGCAGCTCCATGCCCCGGTGCAGGGTCCGGGCGGTGATGTCGCAGAGGAACAGCCGGTTCTCGACGACCTCGGCCGTGTTGTCCTCGCTCAGCACGTGGCACTGGTCGTAGAACGTCGTGTACAGCGACGCGAGCTGGTAGAGGTACGCGGCCAGCTTGTGCGGCTCGTAACCGGCGGCCACCTCTGCCAGTACCTCGCCGAACTGGTCCAGATGCAGGCCGAGCGCCCGCTCCGCCGGGGCCAGCTCCAGCTCCGGGTGCGCCACCGGCTTCGCGTCGCCCGCGTTGCGCAGGATCGACTGGATGCGCGCGAACGCGTACTGGATGTACACCGACGTGTCGCCGTTCAGCGCCACCATCTGGTCCAGGTCGAACTTGTAGTCCCGCACGGCGGAGGTCGACAGGTCCGCGTACTTCACGGCGCCCACGCCGACGTACCGGCCGTTCTCGGCGATCTCCTCCTCGGTCAGGCCCACCTTGTCGGCCTTGCCCCGGACCACGTCGGTGGCCCGCTCGACGGCCTCGTCCAGCAGGTCCTCCAGCCGGACCGTGACGCCCTCACGGGTCTTGAACGGCTTGCCGTCCTTGCCGAGCACCGTGCCGAACGCCAGCTGGTGCGCCTTCACGCCCTCGTTCAGCCAGCCCGCCCGCCGGGCCGTCTCGAAGACCATCTTGAAGTGCAGCGACTGCCGTACGTCCACCACGTACAGCAGGCTGTCCGCCTTGAGGTTCTGCACCCGGTCCCGGATCGCGGAGAGGTCGGTCGCCGCGTAGCCGTAGCCGCCGTTCGACTTCTTGACGATCAGCGGGACCTTGTTGCCGTCCGGGCCCAGCACGTCGTCGAAGAAGACGCACAGCGCACCCTCGGAGCGGACCGCGACGCCCGTTTCCTCCAGGATCCGGCAGGTCTCCTCCAGCATGTCGTTGTACCCGGACTCACCGACGATGTCGGGGTCGCTGATCTCCATGTCCAGCTTGTCGAAGACCGAGTAGAAGTAGATCTTCGACTCGTCCACGAACCGCTGCCACATGGCCAGCGTCTCCGCGTCGCCCGCCTGGAGCGCGACCACCCGGTCCCGGGAGCGCGCCTTGAACTCCTCGTCCGAGTCGAACAGGGCCCGCGACGCCTTGTACAGCCGGTTCAGCGAGGACATCGCGGCCTCGCCGTCCTGCGCGGCACCCTCGTGGTCCAGCTCGTGCGGGTGCTCCACGAGGTACTGGATGAGCATGCCGAACTGGGTGCCCCAGTCACCGATGTGGTGCCGCCGGACCACGGACTCGCCCGTGAACTCCAGGATCCGCACCATCGCGTCACCGATCACCGCGGACCGCAGGTGGCCGACGTGCATCTCCTTGGCCACGTTCGGCTGCGCGTAGTCGACGACCGTCGTGCCCGCCGCCGCGTTCACCGGCACACCCAGCCGGTCGCCGTCAGCGGCGCGCGCGGCCAGCGTCCCGGTGATCGCCCGGTCGGTGAGCGTGACGTTCAGGAAGCCCGGGCCCGAGACCTCGACGTCCTTGATCAGGTCCGAGGCCGGGAGCGCGTCGGTGACCTTCGCGGCCAGCTCGCGCGGGTTGCCCTTGAGCTTCTTGGCCAGCGCCAGGATGCCGTTGGCCTGGAAGTCGGCCCGGTCGCTTCGGCGCAGCAGCGGATCGGCGGTGCCCGCATCCGGCAGAGCTGCCGTCAGGGCGTCCGCCAGCTGCTGCTGGAGCGTGGAAGCGAGGGAATTGACCGAGGCCATGAGCTGGCTGCCGTTTCGGTAGAGGACACAGGATCGGTCCAGTATTCCACGGGGTGTAAAGCCGTTTTCGTTGTGCGGCCCGCACCTGGGAGAATGGGCGGTGCCCCTACGAGTCCTACACGAGAGAAGGACGTGCCGACCGTGGCTCAGAGTCAGAGCAGCACCGAGACCGACTGGGTCTCCCGCTTCGCGGACGATGTCATCGCCGAATCGGAGCGTCGTGCGCCTGGCAAACCGGTCGTCGTCGCCTCCGGCCTCTCCCCGTCCGGCCCGATCCACCTGGGCAACCTCCGCGAGGTCATGACCCCGCACCTGGTCGCCGACGAGATCCGCCGCCGCGGGTACACCGTGCGCCACCTGATCTCCTGGGACGACTACGACCGCTACCGCAAGGTGCCGAACGGCGTCCCCGGCGTCGACGAGACCTGGGCCGAGCACATCGGCAAGCCGCTGACCTCCGTGCCCGCCCCGGCCGGGTCCGCGTACCCGAACTGGGCCGAGCACTTCAAGGCCGCGATGACCGCGTCCCTGGACGAGCTGGGCGTCGAGTACGACGCCATCAGCCAGACGGAGCAGTACCTCGCGGGCACCTACCGCGAGCAGATCCTGCACGCCATGCGCCACCGCGCGGACATCGACGCCGTCCTCGACCGCTACCGCACCAAGAAGGACCCGGCGGCCGGCGGCAAGGGCGGCAAGAAGCCCCAGCAGAAGAAGGTCGACGAGGCCGAGCTGGAGGCCGAGACCGGCTCCGGCGCGGCGAGCGAGGACGACGGCTCCGGCGGTTCCGGCGGCTACTTCCCGTACAAGCCCTACTGCGGCAACTGCGAGAAGGACCTCACCACCGTCACCTCGTACGACGACGACACCACCGAGCTGAACTACACCTGCACGGCCTGCGGCTTCGCCGAGACCGTCCGGCTGAACGAGTTCAACCGCGGCAAGCTCGTCTGGAAGGTCGACTGGCCCATGCGCTGGGCCTACGAGGGCGTGATCTTCGAGCCCAGCGGCGTCGACCACTCCTCGCCCGGCTCCTCGTTCGTCGTCGGCGGCCAGATCGTCCGCGAGATCTTCGACGGCGTCCAGCCGATCGGCCCGATGTACGCCTTCGTCGGCATCTCCGGCATGGCCAAGATGTCCTCCAGCAAGGGCGGCGTGCCCACCCCGGCCGACGCCCTGAAGATCATGGAGGCCCCGCTGCTGCGCTGGCTCTACGCCCGCCGCAGGCCCAACCAGTCCTTCAAGATCGCCTTCGACCAGGAGATCCAGCGGCTCTACGACGAGTGGGACTCGCTGGCCCGCAAGGTCGCCGACGGCACGGTCCTCCCGGCCGACGCCGCCGCGTACGCCCGCGCGATCGGCACCGCCGCCGGTGAGCTGCCGAGCACGCCGCGCCCGCTGCCGTACCGCACGCTCGCCTCGGTCGCCGACATCACCGCCGGCGCCGAGGACCAGACGCTGCGCATCCTCAGCGAACTGGACCCGGAGAACCCGCTCACCTCGCTGGACGAGGCACGCCCGCGCCTCGACCGCGCGGAGAGCTGGATCACCACCCAGGTGCCCGCCGACGCCCGCACCGTCGTCCGCGACGAGCCCGACAAGGACCTCCTCGGCTCGCTCGACGACGAGGGCCGCGAGTCGCTGCGGCTCCTCCTGGAGGGCCTGGACACCCACTGGTCCCTCGACGGCCTGACCACGCTCGTCTACGGCGTGCCGAAGGTCCTCGCGGGCCTGGAGCCCGACGCCAAGCCGACGCCCGAGCTGAAGACCGCCCAGCGGTCCTTCTTCGCCCTGCTCTACCGGCTGCTCGTCAGCCGCGACACGGGCCCGCGCCTGCCCACGCTGCTGCTCGCCGTGGGCGCGGACCGGGTGCGCAGGCTGCTGGGCGCCTAGTACGGATGCGCCGAGGGGCCGTCTCCCGGTGGGAGGCGGCCCCTCGTGCGTTACGCGCTCACGCGATGTGGTCGGCTTCCAGCTCCGCGTGGTAGCGCTGCTTGAAGGCCGGCATCAGCTGCCGGAGCAGCGCCTCGCTGCGCGGGTGGCGGACGTTGTGGCCGTCCGAGAGGTGTATGTCGAGCACCGCGACGCTCGGGTAGTCGTTGTGCTCGGCGACGAACGCGGAGAACACCTCGTACGCGATCTGCGCGAACTCCTCGTCCTCCTGCGCCCATTCGTCGACGGGCGCGGGTGCGGACGCGGGCGTGGATACGGGCACCTCGTCCTGGGCGTCCGGGCCGCCGTTGCCGACCGTGCCCACGTTGCCCAGGGGCCGGGTGCGGCCGCCGGGGCCCGTGGGGACCTGGTGCGGCGTGGGGCCCTCGACCTCGAAGTCCGGGTCGTACCCGCCCTCGTACACCTTGGCGGTCGCCTGGGACGGGAACCAGGGGTTGTCGTCGCCGGCGGGCTGCCCGGGGCCCTGGGGGTGTTCCTGGGGCTGCTCCTGGGGCTGCTGGAACTCCGCCGGTACGGCCTGGGCCTCCGGGGTCGCGGTGTGGGGCAGCTCGGGGTGCTGCTGGGCGGTCTCGACCGCGGCCGGGACCGCCTGGTCCCGGGACGCCGCGCCGGGGGCGGCGGGCGTCTGCGGGGCGGGGGGCAGCAGGGCCGGTTCGATTCCGGCGGCGGCCAGGCCGGCGGGGCCGGTCTCGGCGAGCGGGACGCCGTACTTCGCGAGGCGCAGCGGCATCAGGGACTCGACGGGGGCCCTGCGCCGCCAGGCGCGGCCGTAGCGGGCCTGGAGGCGGGCCTGGTAGATCAGCCGGTCCTGTTCGAGCTTGATGACCTGCTCGTAGCTGCGCAGCTCCCACAGCTTCATCCGGCGCCAGAGCCGGAAGGTGGGGATGGGGGAGAGCAGCCAGCGGGTGAGGCGGACGCCCTCCATGTGCTTGTCGGCCGTGATGTCCGCGATCCGGCCCACCGCGTGGCGGGCGGCCTCGACGGCGACGACGAACAGGACGGGGATGACCGCGTGCATCCCAACGCCGAGCGGGTCGGGCCAGGCGGCTGCGCCGTTGAACGCGATCGTCGCGGCCGTCAGCAGCCAGGCGGTCTGGCGCAGCAGCGGGAACGGGATGCGCAGCCAGGTCAGCAGCAGGTCCAGCGCCAGCAGGACGCAGATGCCCGCGTCGATGCCGATCGGGAAGACCAGCGAGAAGTCCCCGAACCCCTTGCTCAGGGCCAGCTCGCGCACCGCCGCGTACGAACCGGCGAAGCCGATCCCGGCGATCAGCACCGCGCCGGCCACGACCAGCCCGATCAGCACCCGGTGCGTGCGCGTCAGCTGCATCGCAGCCACCCCCCATCCCCTCCCTGTTCCCTTGTCCCTCGGTGCCTTGGCGTCGTCTTGGCGCCGACTTGGCACCGCCTTGGCTTGTTTCCGGCGGGCACAGCCTGGCACATGTGTGCGACGGGTGTCGCGGGGGGAGGGGCGGGGGCGGCCCCCGGGGTCAGTCCGAGGACTTCGACCCGGCCGACGAACTGGGCTTCTTCGACGGCTTCTTGGAGGAGTCGTCCGATGCCTTGTCAGTCGCCTTGTCAGTCGTCTTGCCGGTCGGCTCCGGGCTCTCGGCCGCACCGGCGTTCGCCTCGGCGACGGCGGAGACCGCGTCCTTGGCCGCCGTCGTGGCGCCCTTCAGGATCGACTCCTCGGACGGGGTCTTAGAACCCGCGTAGCCGGCGCCGTTGTAGTTGACGACCACGACGACGTTCCCCGTACGGGCCACGATCGTGGCGAACCTGAAGTCCTCGCCCGTCTTCGACTGGTCGTACGTGACCTTGGTGGCCTGCTCGCCGATGCCGCTGACGGGCTCCGTCTTCACGTTCTTCGCGCCGTCGGTCGCCTCGGTCTTCTTGACCTGCTTGGAGAGTTCGTCCCCGGCGCGGGCGGCCCCGCTGCCCAGGGTCTGGTCCGAGGCGAAGCGGGTGAAGCCGACGTCCAGCCAGCGGTACTGGGAGCCCTTGACGCCCTTGTCGGCCAGGCCGTTCCAGGAGCAGCCGCCCCGGACGGACGCGTCGCTGGACTTGCTGCGGGTGCCCTTCTTGCTCTTGGCCGAGGGGACCAGGGTCTTGATGGTCTTCGCCTCGACCGAGGAACAGGGGTCGGGCAGCTCTGCGAACTTCGCCGCCTCGACGGCCGGTTCCGACTTCGTCGCGTCCGGCGAGGCGGAGGCGGAGGCGGAGGAGCCAGCCGCCTTGTCGCCGTCGGAGTCCGACGAGCAGCCGGCGACGAGGAGCATCACCGGAACGGCGGCGCAGGCGAGTATGCGGGTGAGTCGCGGGGCGGATCGGTGCATGGTTCCTTCACTCGGATGGCGCGGCGGTCGGGGGACGGTTGTGCGGCGGTAGCCGTACGGAGACAGGCCGCGGCGATCGGCCGCCGGTGTCTCCGGAGGGCCACGGTACGACGGACGGCGCGCGGATGCCGCCTCCGCGGGAGGGTGCGGGGAGCGGTGCGCCGGGGGCCGGGACGGGCCGGCAGGCGGTGTCAGTCGTCGAACGAATCGACCAGCTGACCGGCCAGTGCCTGGGCCTTCTCCTGGAGTTCCTTGCTGTCGGGCACCTCGGTGGTGAGGGCCGGCTGGGCCGTGTACTCGACGGTCACGATGACGTTGGATGTGCGGAACACCACGCTCACGGTGCGGTGCCGGGCGGTGGACCCGGCCTGGACGAGCGCGTCGTCGAGGAAGGCGCTGTCGCCGAGCTTGTCGAGCAGGCGGGGCTGGAGGCTGTCGCCGGGGCTGCCGGACGCGGGGTCGTCGGAGCTGTCGGCGGAGGCGTCGTCGGTGGCTTCCGTGTCGGTGCTCTCCGTGGAACCGTCGTCGTTCGCGCTGCCCTTCTTGCCGGGCTTGTCCTCGGTCTTGCCGTCCTCCGTCCTGCCGTCCGTGCCGGAGTCCGCGTGCCCGGAGCCGGTCGGGGAGGCGTCGGGGCTTCCCTCCGGCGGCAGGCCGGAGTCGGGGAGGTCGGCGGCGGTCTCCTTCTTCGCGTACACCTCGCGGGCGCGGTCGTCATCGCTCACGGAGGTGTCGTAGGAGACGACGCGCTCGAAGTCGAGGTGGATGCTGCGGGCGCCCTCGGGGGCGTCGGACTTCCAGCGGCAGCCGATCCGCCGGTCGGTGTCGTACGTGACCGTGGCGGCGCCCTCCAACACCTTGTCCTGCTGGGCCTCCGGCATGTCGGCGGTGCCGGGCAGGAGATCCTTGAGAGTGGCCAGCGGGATGGCGCGGCAGGCGTCCGGGAGGGTGCGGTACCTGCCCGGGGGAGCGGCGGAGACGGTCGGGGTGCCCGGCTTGCCGTCGGGGACGGAGTCGCTGGTTCCGGAATTGCCGGTGCAGCCGGCGGCGAGCGCCGCGATGAGCACGGCGCCGGTCGCGTACGCCATTCGTCGCACGGTCCTGGGCTCCCTTCGTGCGAAAAACGGTTGCCGCTCGATGACGGCCGGTGGACACAATGTGTATCGCACGCGCCGCTGTGAACGCCGGTCGGCCGACCTATTTGGCCGATCCTGGCGCCGGTTTTGCGCTTCAGACTTTTTCGGGGGAATCGAGGGGTTATGTCGTATGTAGAGGTACCGGGTGCGAAGGTTCCCATCCGGATGTGGACCGACCCGGAGTCGGTCGAGGACGTGGCGATGCAGCAGCTGCGCAACGTCGCCACCCTGCCGTGGATCAAGGGCCTGGCCGTCATGCCCGACGTCCACTTCGGCAAGGGCGCCACGGTCGGCTCCGTGATCGCCATGCACGGCGCGGTCTGCCCGGCGGCGGTCGGCGTGGACATCGGCTGCGGCATGTCCGCGGTGAAGACCTCGCTGACCGCGAACGACCTCCCCGGTGACCTCTCCCGCCTCCGCTCGAAGATCGAGCAGGCGATCCCGGTCGGCCGTGGCATGCACGACGACCCGGTGGACCCGTCCGGCCTGTACGGCCTCGCGGCGCGGGGCTGGGACGACTTCTGGGAGCGGTTCGACGGGGTTGCCGAAGCGGTCAAATTCCGTCAGGAACGTGCAACGAAGCAGATGGGGACGCTCGGAAGCGGGAACCACTTCATCGAGTTCTGTCTCGACGAGTCGGGTTCGGTCTGGCTGATGCTGCACTCCGGGTCGCGGAACATCGGCAAGGAACTCGCCGACTTCCATATCGGCCGGGCACAGGGGCTGTCGCACAACCAGGGCCTCGTCGACCGTGACCTCGCGGTGTTCCTCGCGGACACCGAGCCCATGCGCGAGTACCGCAACGACCTCTTCTGGGCGCAGGAGTACGCGAAGCACAACCGCGCGGTCATGATGGCGCTCTTCCAGAACGTCGTCCGCAAGGAGTTCAAGAAGGCCAAGGTGACCTTCGAACCGGTCATCTCCTGCCACCACAACTACGTGGCGGAGGAGCGGTACGACGGGATGGACCTGCTGGTCACCCGTAAGGGCGCGATCCGGGCGGGCTCCGGCGACTACGGGATCATCCCGGGCTCCATGGGCACCGGCTCGTACATCGTGAAGGGCCTCGGCAACGAGAAGTCCTTCAACTCGGCCTCGCACGGCGCCGGCCGCAGGATGAGCCGGAACGCGGCGAAGAAGCGCTTCTCCACGAAGGACCTGGAGGACCAGACGCGGGGCGTCGAGTGCCGCAAGGACTCCGGCGTCGTCGACGAGATCCCGGGCGCCTACAAGCCGATCGAGAAGGTCATCGACCAGCAGCGCGACCTGGTCGAGGTCGTCGCCAAGCTGAAGCAGGTCATCTGCGTGAAGGGCTGAGGCGCCCCGCCCGGGGCGCCCGGCCGCTTCACGCCGTGCGGTGCACCTTCGAGTTGGAGGCCTGGGCGCGGGGGCGGACCACCAGGAGGTCGATGTTGACGTGGCTGGGGCGGGTGACCGCCCAGTTGATCGTGTCGGCCACGTCGTCGGCGGTGAGGGGGGCGTCGACGCCCGCGTAGACCTTGGCGGCCTTCTCCTTGTCGCCGCGGAACCGCGTGGTGGCGAACTCCTCGGTCCTGACCATGCCGGGGGCGATCTCGATCACGCGGACCGGGGTGCCGACGATCTCCAGGCGCAGGGTCTCGGCCAGGACGTGTTCGCCGTGCTTGGCGGCCACGTAGCCGCCGCCGCCCTCGTACGTGGACAGACCGGCCGTCGAGGAGAGGATGACCACCGTGCCGTCGCCGCTCGCGGTGAGGGCGGGGAGCAGGGCCTGGGTCACGTTGAGGGTGCCGATGACGTTGGTCTCGTACATCTGGCGCCAGTCCTGCGGGTCGCCCGTGGCGACCGGGTCGGCCCCGAGCGCGCCGCCCGCGTTGTTCACCAGGACGGCGAGGCTGCGGAAGGCGGTGGCGAACTCGTCGACCGCGGCCCGGTCCGTGACGTCCAGCGCGTAGGCCGTCGCCTGGTGGCCGGCCTCGGTGATCTCGGCGGCCAGGGCCTCGATGCGGTCCTTGCGACGGGCGGTGAGCACGACGCGGTAGCCGGAGGCCGCCAGCTGCCGGGCGGTCGCGGCACCGATGCCGCTGCTCGCTCCGGTGATGACGGCGATGGGGGTTGCGGCCATGGTCGGGCTCTCCTCGGACGGCTGATCGGTACGGTCCAACGGGGCCAGGATAGGCAGGTCCGGCGGGGGTCAGTGGTTGCGGGGGGCGTACATGATCACGGCCATCCCGGCCAGGCAGATCAGCGCGCCGGTCACGTCCCAGCGGTCCGGCCGGTAGCCGTCGGCGGCCATGCCCCAGGCGATGGAGCCCGCCACGAAGACCCCGCCGTACGCCGCGAGCACCCGCCCGAACTCGCCGTCCGGCTGGAGCGTCGCCACGAAGCCGTACGTGCCGAGCGCGATGATTCCCGCGCCGATCCATGCCCAGCCGCGGTTCTCCCGTACGCCCTGCCAGACGAGCCAGGCGCCGCCGATCTCGAAGAGTGCGGCGAGGACGAACAGGGCGATGGAGCGGAGCACGGACATGGGGGCAGGGTGTCATGGCCCGCGGAGTGCCATGGCCCGCGGACCGGCAGGAACCGCCCGGCCCCGGCCGCCGGCGCCCCGTGCGAGTTCCGGTGGCCGGGTCGCCCGGACCGCCCCGTGACCCCGGTCTTCGTACACTTTTCGCATGCCGCCGAAGCCGTCCCCCCGCCGCAGCGCACTGCTGGCCGAGCTGTCCACCGTGTCGCGGCGCTACATGGCCGCCTACGCGCTGTTCAACCAGGCCGTCGCCGACCGGCTGGGGGTACACCCCACCGACCTCCAGTGCCTGAACCTGCTCAGCCTGGAGGCGGGGCCCGTCACCACGGGGCGCATCGCGGAGCTGACCGGGCTCACGACGGGCTCGGCGACCCGGCTGGTGGACCGCCTGGAGCGGGCCGGTTACGTGACGCGTGCCCGGGACACCGAGGACCGGCGGCGGGTGCTCGTGGCGACGGTGCCCGCGCGGATGGCGGAGGTCGGCGCGGTCTGGCAGCGGCTGAACAGCGGCTGGGACGGGCTGTTCGACGCGTACGACGACGAGGAGGCGGCCCTGCTCCTCACCCATATGCGGCGCACGGTGGAGCTGAGCGCGACCCAGATCGCCCGGCTGCGCGAGGGCGACGCCTGAGCGCGCACGTCCCTCAGCCCGCCACCGGGCCGAAGTCGCGGACGGCTTCCGCGACGATCGCCTCCAGCCGGGCGTGGTGCGCGCCGCGCCAGTAGACCCGGCCGCACTCCACGCACTGCGCGAACACGTCGTACGAGCGGCGCGTGCCGTGCTCCAGGTGCGGGCCGACCGAGTCCTTGTCGGCATCCGTCAGGGGGCCGTTGCACGCGGTGCACCGGGTCCACGGGGCGAGCACCGGCGCGAACCGTTCCAGTACGTCGCGCAGCTGCTCGTCCGGGCGGTCGCTGTAGACGTACGCGCCCGCCCAGATCTCCCGGCGGTGCAGCAGCCCCCGGTCCCGGGAGAGCAGGACGCGCTTCTCCTTCGCAGAGAGCGCGGCCAGGGCCGGGTCGCCGATGTCCTCGCTCTCGTACGCGGCGTCGACGCCGAGCAGCCGCAGCCGTCGGGCGAGCGTGCCGAGGTGGACGTCGAGCAGGAAGCGCAGGGGCGCGCCCGGGACGTCCTGCGGGCGGGTCACCGGGCGGACCTGGACGAGCTCCCCGGCCGCCGGGATGTGCGAGACGGGGGCCGGGTGGCCGTCGACGAGGAGTTCGCCCGCCTCGGTGAGCGGGATGCCCAGGGACTCGACGACGTGGCCGAGCGTGGACGAGCCGTCGGTGGTCACCGGCGTCCGCCCCTGCCGGCGCCCGTGGGCCACGAAGAGCCGCAGCTCGGGGGCGACTTCGAGATGGATCTCCGGTCCGTTCACCCGGTCAGCATGTCATCGGGGGCCGAGGGGCGCCCCTGGATTTCAGGGGCGGAAGGCGGCGGCGTGCCGGGCGGCCCAGTCGGCGAACGTGCGGGCCGGGTGGCCGGTCAGCTTCTCGACCCCGCCGGCGACTTCGGCGGGGATGCCGTCGGTGGTCGCCCAGTAGGAGAGCAGCCCGTCGGCGACCTCGGCCGGCATGAAGGGGGACATCGCCTCCTTCCAGGCGGCCGGGGTCACCTCGTTGACGGCGACCGGGGTGCCGGCGGCCTCGGCCAGGATGCGGACCTGCTCGGCGGCGCTGAGGGATTCGGGGCCGGTGAGGTGGTACGCGGCGCCTTGGAGCGCCGGGTCGGTGAGCGCGGCACAGGCGGCCTCGGCGATGTCGGTCTCGTCGATGGGGCTGCCCTCGCTGCGCGGGTGGGGCAGGTCGACGGGGCGCCCGGAGCGGAAGGAGCCGGCCCAGCCGTAGGCGTTGGTGGCGAAGGCGCCGGGGCGCAGCAGGGTCGCGGTGATCGGTGAGGCGAGCAGCGCCTGCTCCACCGCGTGGTGGGAGGCGGCGATGGGGTTGTCCGCCGGCTCCGGGGCGAGGACCGAGCTGGAGGACAGCAGCACGATGTGGCGTACTCCGGCCTCCTGGGCGGCGGTGAGGAAGGCGTCGATGTGCGCGGGTTCCGCGTACAGGAAGACGGAGTCGACGCCCTTCAGGGCCTCGGGGAACGTGTACGGGTCGCCGAGGTCGCAGGTCACGGCGGGTACGCCGGGCGGCGGGGTCAGTTCGGCGGCGTTGCGCGAGGCGGCGCGGACGGGGTGGCCGCCCTGGTGGAGGAGGGCGGCGAGGGCGGAGCCGACGCGGCCGCGGCATCCGGTGACGAGCGTGAGCATGAGGTGGTCTCCCCGAAGGTTCGAATGCGTCACACAAAGACTGCGTAACACAGGTAAATATCCAGGAGGTGGCGCCGGCCGTCAAACGCGTTTGCGCCCGCCGGGCGTTCTCGGGCCGTGAACGTCCGCCGGGCGGGCCGTGCCCCGCCCCCTCAGTCGTCCGCCGGACGGGTCCTGCCCCGCCCTCAGTCGTCCGCCGGACGGGCCCTGCCCCGCCCTCAGTCGTCCGCCGGACGGGTCCTGCCCCGCCCTCTCAGTCGTCCGCGCGCAGGTCCAGCCGCCAGTCGTTGGTCAGGAGCGGGTGGCCCGGCGGGTACTCGATCTCGCACTCGCCGAGCAGCGTGAAGCCCGCCTTGCGGCAGACCCCGTTCGACGGCCCGTTGTCCACGGACGGGTAGGCGTGCAGATAGCGGTGCTTGCGCTGGGCGCGCGCCGCGTCGGCCACCGCCCGCGTCGCGGCCGACGCGATGCCCCGGCCCTGGAACTCCGGCAGGACCGTCCAGCCCGTCTCGTACACCTCCTGGTCCTGCCATGGCCGCTCCCAGAAACCGACGGTCCCGACGGCCTCCGCCTCGCCGGCCAGGGCGACGCGGAACATCCGGCCCCGGCCCGTCCGGTCGGCGCTCAGCGCGACATAGCGGGCATGGCGTCCCATCAGCTGCTCCTCCGTCTCGGGGCCGCCCAGATGGGCCATCAGCTCCGGCGCGTTGGCCCGGCGCAGGAGGTCCAGGTCGTCCTGCGACCAGGGCTCGATCCGTACGGATGACGCTGTGGTGCGCTTCACATCGGCCATGACCGCACTGTAGGACGCGGCACTGACAGCGTGGCCCTCAGCGGGCGCCCAGCGCCGTCGGCGGGACGCCGAGCGTGGCGGTGAAGTCCCTGACCAGGTGCGCCTGGTCGCTGTAGCCGAGGTCGGCGGCGAGGGCCGCCCAGTCCACGTCCGGGCCGGCCCCGGCGCGCTCCAGCGCCTCGTGGATGCGGTAGCGCAGGATGACCCACTTGGGCCCGACGCCCACGTACGCGGCGAACAGCCGTTGCAGCGAGCGGGCCGACACCCCCTCGGCGCGGGCGAGTCCGTCGACCCGCAGGACCGAGCGGTCGGTGCGCACCAGGTCCACCAGGGCCATCGCCAGGTCGGCGCGCGGATCGGGCTCGGGGCCGAGCGCCAGCAGGTACGCGTCGAGCGCGGCGACCCGGTCGTCCTCCGCCTCCGGGTCCAGCACGGCGGCGGGCGGGGCGGGCGGCGCGAACACGTCGGCCACCGGAAGCCGCCGGCCCGTCCACCGCGCCACGGGCGCCCCGGGCGCGAACGGCCGGAAGCCGCCGGGCCGGAACTGCACCCCGCAGACCCGCCCGCGCCCCTCCAGCTTCTGCGTGAACAGCTCCAGGCCGATGCCCGAGACCTCGGCGTACCCCGCGTCCTCGTCGCCGCAGCCCGCGTACCGCTCGAAGACGAGGTTGACGCTGGGGTGCGGGACGAGGTGGGAGGCGTACGGCTGGGAGAGGTCCCAGTCGATCAGCCAGTAGTGCTCCAGATACGCCCGCAGCTCGGGCGCGGGCTCGCGGCGCCGGAACTGTACGTGCGCGAACAGCTCGGGCGCGTCGACGATGCCCCGGGTGTCGCGCCGCGGACCTTCGTGACCGGCCATGACGGCCGATCCTAGGCGGCGGTGGCGCTCGCGGGGCTCTGTTGCGCTTCCGTACCGGGGTGCCGGTCGTCGTAGAGCCCGCCGAGCGTCCCGTACGCCTCGTCGACGATCCGCCCGGCGTCGGTCAGCGCCGCATCGCCGGCCAGCCGGGCGGCCTGGTGGGTGTACGGGGACGGGGGCGCGGGATGCCCGCGCCGCCACCGGGCCCTGGCCGCCGCGTACAGACCACTGGAGAGCAGCAGCGCGGGGATGGACAGGGTCAGGAGAGTGTCGCCCATGGCAGCCTCCTTCAGGGGCACGGTGTCTCCTGCATCGGCAGGTCGGACGGGCTCTCTGGAGATCATTCTTCGGCCATTGAATGGCCGGATGTGAAGGGCCTACATCTGTCCTTCGAGCACATGCCCGCAGGTCGGCGCTTCATGCGGGGGCTACTGGGTGCCGCAGTCCTCGGGCGCGCGGCACCGCGCGACCTCCGCCAGGTACTCGCTCATCGCGTCGCGGTTGCGGACGAGGACGTCGATCCGCTCGCTGAGCCGGTCCCGCTCGGTGGCCAGCAGGGCCAGCATCTGCGGCGTCGCGTCCGGGAAGTGGATCGACCGGGGCTTGTCCAGGCAGGGGAGGATCTGCTTGATGATGCGCGTGGGGAGCCCGGCGTCCAGCAGGCCGCGGATCTGGTTGATCCGGTCCACGTACCGCTCGTCGTACTCCCGGTACCCGTTCGGACCCCGGTCCGGGACGATCAGCGCCTGCTCCTCGTAGTAGCGGAGCAGCCGGCGGGAGGCGCCCGTACGCCGCGACAGCTCACCGATCCTCATCCCGCCGAAGCTACCCGGCACTTGACGGCTTGACCATCACATCAATGTGAACGTTTCAGGATGCCGCCATGACCACCACAGCCTCCGGTGCGCCGCCCCGGACGCGCGAGGCAGGGCTGCCATGGCCCGCGCTCCTCGCGCTCGCGACCGCCGTCTTCATCACCAGCCTGACCGAGACCCTGCCCGCCGGTGTGCTGCCCGGGATGGCGGATTCCCTGGACGTCGGCGCGGGCGCCGCGGGCCAGGCCGTCACCGTCTACGCGGCCGGTACGGCCCTGACCGCGATCCCGCTTGCGGCGGCGACGGCGTCCGTGCCTCGCAAGCCCCTGCTGCTCGGCGCCATGGCCGTGTTCCTGGTGGCCAACACGCTGACCGCGCTCGCGCCCGGGTACGCCGTCCTGCTCGCGGCCCGGTTCCTCGCCGGGGTGGCCGCCGGCCTGGCATGGGCGATCCTCGCCGGTTACGCACGGCGCATCGCACCCGCCGGATCGGAGGGGCGGGCCATCGCCGTGGCCATGACCGGCATCCCGGTGGCGCTGTCCCTGGGCGTGCCCGCCGGGACGCTGATCGGTGAACAGGTCGGCTGGCGGGCGGCGTTCGGGGCGGTCTCGCTGGCCACCCTGGCCGTCGTCGGCTGGATCGCGGTGTCCGTCCCGGCGGTGGGGCGGCCCGCCGCGGGGGGAGCGGGAGGGGACCGGCCCGGCCTGCGCCGGACCCTGGCCGTGCCCGGAGTCGCGGCGGTCATGGTGACGGTGGCGGTGTTCGTCCTCGGGCACACGGTCGTGTACGCGTACGTCGCGCCCTACCTGCGGCACGCGGGTCTCGGCTCGGTGACCGACGCGGTGCTCCTCGCCTTCGGGGTCGCCTCCCTGCTGAGCATCTGGTGCGTCGGGCGCCTCGTCGACCGCCGGCCGCGGGCGCTGATGGTCACCGGAGCGGCGCTGTTCACCCTGGCCACCTCCGCCCTCGCCCTCACCGGGGCCCACCCGGTCGTCTGGGTCGCCGCCGTCCTGTGGGGCCTTGGGTGGGGCGGCGCGCCGACCCTGTTGCAGACCGCCGCCGGGCGGGCCGCGTCCCGGCACGGCGCGGCCGCCGCCGACACCGCGCAGGCCGTCCTGGTCACCCTGTGGAACGCGGCGATGGCCCTCGGGGGCGTGGTCGGCGGCCTCCTGCTCGACAGCTCGGGCGCCGGTGCGGTCGCCGCGACGGCCGCCGTGCTCGGGGCTGTCGCGCTGCTCGTCGTCACCGGGGGGCGGCGGCACGCGTTCCCGGGCGCGTGAGCCCCGCCGGGGCTCTCAGTGCGCGGGCGCCGGGTGCGGCCGGCGGAGCCACTGGCGTTCGCCGGGGCGGCGAGCAGACTCGCCCCCTGCCGCCCGCTCAGCACCCCGGGGTGGATCAGCGCCATGGTCCCCGCCATCAGCAGCGCGATCTGCACCGCCGTGACGAAGAACGACGCCAGGCCAGGTACGGGTGAGCGCCCAGGCCACCCGGTTGCCGCCCATGAAGAGCAGCGGCGCGAACAGCGCGGCCCGCGCGTACCGGAGGTGCAGGGCGCAGCCGGAGATCACGATCTCCAGGTTCTGCATGCCCCACGCCGCGGTGACCGCCACCACGGCGGTCTGGATGTCACGCGTGGACGCCCCGGCGCCGAACAGCTCGCGCCCCAGCCGCAGCGAGAACCGGAGCACCCCGGCCGCCGCGTCCTCGCCGTACTCCCGCACCGGCGGGAAGACCACGTTCTCGTACGGCGTCGCGTGCAGCCGGTCCGGCAGCGTCGCGTCGTCCTGCCGCAACCGGTCGAGCCGCGCCTGGGCCCGCGCCCGCCACCGCTCCACGCCCCGTCCCTCCGCGGCAGGCGGGGCGGGTCACGGCCAGACCAGGCAGTACGCCTGATGCCCCGCGTCGTGCAGCCGGTGGCTGAAGTCCTGCCACTCGTGGAGCAGCTGGTAGACGTTGAACGCGTCGCGCGGGCCGCCGCGGTCGGGGACCGTGGACCAGATGAAGGCGGCGGCGCCCACGGACTCCTCGCCGACGCCGCGCAGCGGGTCGACGACCGTCATCGGGAGCTTGACCACCGCGTAGTCGGGGTGCAGGACGACCAGTTCGAGCGGGGGGACCTTGTGCAGGGGTATGCCCTGTATGCCGGTGAGGACCATGGCGGCCACCGTCTCGGGCTTGATCTTGGTGAACATGCCGCCCATGCCGAGCTCGTCGCCGCCGAGCTCCTCGGGACGCATGGAGATGGGCACGCGTGCGGCGGTGGCCCCGTCGGGGGCACCGAAATACTTGTAGGTCACCCCCACCCGGCCACCACTTCCGCTCCCGGCTCCGCCGCCTGTCCGCGCCTCACCGGCCTGTATGCCCTGCGTGTGCTCGGCCTCGCGCCGCCGGTGCCTGCCACGCCGGGCAGGCTCGGGCCCCGGGCCGTCGGTCCCTTCGCCCACTCCGCCACCGCGATGCATATCTCATCCACCCGACTACTCACTAGGAGGCACAGCCCCCGCCGCGCAACCCGATCATCGTGTCAGTGACCTCCCCCACGGGCGTGCGGTGAAACACCTGTCCGCAAAGACCGTCCGTGGCTCTGACACCATGGCATGTGTGAGCTTTCCCTATGACGCCCCAGTTTCGCAGACGCTTTTCGACCGCGCGTCCCTCGTGACGCCCGGCGGCGTGAACTCTCCCGTCCGTGCCTTCCGGGCCGTGGGCGGTACGCCCCGGTTCATGGTGTCCGGTACCGGTCCGTACCTGACCGACGCCGACGGGCGGGAGTACGTCGACCTCGTGTGCTCGTGGGGGCCGATGATTCTCGGCCACTCCCACCCCGAGGTGATCGCCGCAGTTCAGGAGGCTGTCGCCCGCGGCACCTCGTTCGGTACGCCCGGTGAGGGCGAGGTCGCGCTCGCCGAGGAGATCGTCGCGCGCGTCGAGCCGGTCGAGCAGGTGCGGCTGGTGTCGTCGGGGACCGAGGCGACCATGTCCGCGATCCGCCTCGCCCGCGGGTTCACCGGCCGGGCCAAGGTCGTGAAGTTCGCCGGCTGCTACCACGGCCACGTGGACGCCCTGCTCGCCGCGGCCGGGTCCGGCGTCGCGACCTTCGGCCTCCCGGACACCCCGGGGGTCACCGGCGCGCAGGCGGGCGACACGATCGTGCTGCCGTACAACGACCTGGAGGCCGTGCGCGCCGCGTTCGCCGCGCAGCCCGGCGAGATCGCGTGCGTGATCACCGAGGCGTCGCCCGGCAACATGGGCGTCGTCCCGCCGCTGGACGGGTTCAACGCGGGGCTCAAGGAGCTCTGCGCCGCCAACGGGGCCCTGTACATCTCCGACGAGGTGATGACCGGGTTCCGTACGTCGAAGGCCGGCTGGTTCGGCGTCGACGGGGTCCGCCCGGACCTGATGACCTTCGGCAAGGTCATGGGCGGCGGATTCCCGGCCGCGGCGTTCGGCGGGCGCGCCGACGTGATGGCGCACCTGGCCCCGGCCGGCCCGGTCTACCAGGCGGGCACGTTGTCCGGGAACCCGGTCGCCACCGCCGCCGGGCTCGCGCAGCTGCGGCTGCTGGACGACGCCGCGTACGCGAAGGTGGACGCGGTCTCCGCCGAGATCCGGGGCCTGGTGAGCGCCGCCCTGGACAAGGAGGGCGTCGCGCACACCGTCCAGGCGGCGAGCAACATGTTCTCCGTCTTCTTCACCGACGGACCCGTCCGCGACTACGAGGACGCCAAGCGACAGGAAGCCTTCCGCTTCACCCCGTTCTTCCACTCGATGCTGGCGCAGGGTGTCTACCTTCCGCCGTCCGCGTTCGAGTCGTGGTTCGTATCCACCGCCCACGACACGCAGGCCGTCGAGCGCATCGCCGCCGCCCTGCCCGCCGCCGCCCGCGCCGCCTCGGAGGCCACCGCATGAGCGAGAAGCCCGACGACAGCACCGACATCACCGTGGTCCACCTGATGCGCCACGGCGAGGTGCACAATCCGGAGGGCGTGCTGTACGGCCGCCGGCCCGGGTACCACCTCTCCGAGCTGGGCCGGCAGATGGCCGACCGGGTCGCCGAGCACCTGGAGAAGCGCGACATCACGTACGTCGTCGCCTCCCCGCTGGAGCGCGCCCAGGAGACGGCGACCCCGATCGCCAAGTCGCACGGCCTGGACCTGGCGACCGACGGCCGACTCATCGAGGCCGCCAACGTCTTCGAGGGCAAGACCTTCGGCGTCGGCGACGGCGCGCTGCGCAAACCGGACAACTGGAAGCACCTGACGAACCCTTTCCGCCCGTCGTGGGGCGAGCCGTACATCGAGCAGGTCGTCCGCATGATGGGCGCGCTCGACGCGGCACGGGACGCGGCGCGGGGCCACGAGGCGGTCTGCGTCAGCCACCAGCTGCCGGTCTGGATCGTCCGCAGCTTCGTGGAGCGGCGCCGGCTGTGGCACGACCCGCGCAAGCGGCAGTGCACCCTCGCCTCGCTGACCAGCTTCACGTACCGGGGCGACAAGATCGTGTCCGTCGGCTACTCGGAGCCGGCCCGCGACCTGGTCCCGGCGCACCTGCGGGCGGGCGCGAAGCCGGTGAAGGGCGCGTCGAAGGGGTTCGGCGCGTAGCGGTCATCCAGGAGTGACGCGGCCCCCAGCGGGGATCCGGTTCTATGTTCGGTCAACGCTGGGGGCTGGTTTCGTAAAGAATTATGTGCTAATCGGGGGAACCCCCGTGTGGCTACGCCCATCTAAGCGGTTGCCAGTTTGTATGTACTTAGGGCAAAACGACCGCAGATGGGATGCCGCATGCGTGAGATCAGCCGAAGGGGATTGCTCGGAGCCGGTCTCGGTGCCGCGGCCGCCGTCGGAATGGCGGGGTGCAGCATCAAGGGGTCCTCCGGCGCGAGCGCCGGGGACGGGAGCCCCAGTCCCGACAACGGCTCCACCGGCCAGAAGGGCGGGACGTCGAAGGGCTCCGGCACCAAGAAGGAAGTCCGCGCCATCGGCGACGGCTCCACGGCCTACACCGGGAAACAGCCCAAGCAGCCGAAGGCCCCCGAACCCCTGGAGCCCGGCCAGAAGCCCCCGCAGTTCGTGATCTTTTCCTGGGACGGCGCCGGCGAGGTCGGCAACGGACTCTTCCCCCGCTTTCTGGAACTCGCCCGCGAACACGACGCGTCGATGACCTTCTTCCTCTCCGGCCTCTATCTCCTCCCGGAATCGAAGAAAACGCTCTACCGCCCGCCGAACAACCCCGTCGGCGCCTCCGACATCGGCTATCTCACCGACGGCCACGTCAAGGAGACGCTCAAGAACGTCCGGAACGCCTGGCTCGACGGCCACGAGATCGGCACCCACTTCAACGGCCATTTCTGCGCCGGTTCCGGATCGGTCGGCAACTGGACCCCCGCCCAGTGGCAGAGCGAAATCGACCAGGCGATCTCCTTCGTCACCGAATGGCGCACCAACACCGGCTGGAACGACGAGGAATCGCTCCCCTTCGATTACCGCAAGGAACTCGTCGGAGGCCGCACCCCCTGTCTGCTCGGCCAGGACAACCTGCTGCCCACCGCCAAGAAGCTCGGCTGGCGCTACGACGCCAGCTCACCCGGCGGCACCCAGGTCTGGCCCAGCAAGCGCCAGGGCGTCTGGGACCTGCCGCTCCAGGGCATCCCCTTCCCCGGGCACACCTTCGAAGTCCTCTCCATGGACTACAACATCCTCGCCAACCAGTCGCAGAACTCCACCAAGGGAATGCCCTCGCGCTATCCCGGCTGGCGCGAACAGGCCACGCAGTCGTACCTCAGCGGATTCAAGCGCGCCTACGAGACGAACCGCGCGCCCTTCTACATCGGAAACCACTTCGAGGAGTGGAACGGCGGCATCTATATGGACGCCGTCGAGGACACGCTCAAGCACATCGCCGGAAAACCGGATGTGCGCCTCGTCTCATTCCGGCAGTTCGTCGACTGGCTCGACGTCCAGGACCCGGCCGTCCTCGCCAAGCTCCGCACACTCCAGGTCGGCGAGGCCCCCTCAGGCGGCTGGAACACCTTCTTTAAACAAGCCTGACAACGGGCTTTACGGGCACCGAGGGGGGTGCCCAAGATCCCCGGAACCGCCATGCGAAACTTTTCACATGAGCCATGGCCGCGCACCCCGACGCCGCTTCACCCTGCTCGCCGCCCCCCTGGCGGCCGCCGCTCTCGCACTGACGCTGACCGCGTGCGACTCCGGCAACCAGACCAGCAGCGGCGGCGACACCAACTTCGTCGCGGGCAAGGGCGGCATCGCCACCGCCCCCAAGGGCGAGCGCGCCGACGCACCGAACCTCGACGGCGAGACCGTGGACGGCAAGCAACTCGACCTCGCCGACTACAAGGGCAAGGTCATCGTCCTCAACGCCTGGGGCTCCTGGTGCGCGCCCTGCCGGCTGGAATCGAAGTACTTCAACAAGGTGGCCAAGGAGACCAAGGACCAGGGCGTCCAGTTCGTGGGAATCAACACCCGCGACAACTCCCGGGGCAACGCCCTCAGCTTCGAGAAGGACCACGGGGTCGTCTACCCCAGCTTCTACGACCGGACCGGGAAGCTCCTGCTGCGCTTCCCCAAGGGCACCTTCCGCCTCCAGTCCATCCCGTCGACCGTCGTCATCGACCGGGACGGCAAGCTCGCCGCCCGCGTCGTGGGCCCGGTCGACGACACCCAGCTGCACAAGATGCTCGACCCGCTGATCGCGGAGAAGTGATCAGGTGAGCACCCTCGCCGCCGCCATGCAGAACGGCACGGTCATGAACGGGGCCCTCCTGGTCGCCCTGCCCATCGCCCTGCTCGGCGGACTCGTCTCCTTCTTCTCGCCCTGCGTGCTGCCGCTCGTCCCCGGCTACCTCAGCTACGTGACCGGGGTCAGCGGCGCCGACCTCGCCGAGGCCCGGCGCGGCCGCATGGTCGCCGGCGCCTCGCTGTTCGTCGCGGGCTTCACCGCCGTCTTCGTCTCCGGCGGTGCCCTCTTCGGCTACTTCGGCGACACGCTCCAGGCCAACAGCGGGCCCCTCACCAAGGTCCTCGGCGTGCTGATGATCCTCATGGGCGTCTTCTTCATGGGCCTCATGCCGTGGATGACACAGCGCGAATTCCGTATCCACAAAAAGCCCGTGACCGGCCTGGTCGGCGCCCCGCTGCTCGGCGCCCTCTTCGGCATCGGCTGGACCCCGTGCCTCGGGCCCACCCTCAGCTCGGTGTCCATCCTCGCGATGAACCAGGGCACCGCCGGACGCGGCGCCATACTGACCGTCGCCTACTGCATGGGCCTGGGCATCCCCTTCGTGCTCGCCGCCGTCGCCTTCCGCAAGGCACTCGGCGCATTCGGCTGGGTCAAGCGCCACTACGCCTGGGTCATGCGCATCGGCGGCGGCATGATGATCGTGACCGGGCTGCTCCTGCTCACCGGGGCGTGGGGCAGCATGATGCAGGAACTACAGGGCTGGTCGAACGGCTTCCAGGTGGGGATCTGAGTACGAATGAGCAACACCACGTCCAACCCCTCCCAGGAGCGGGACGAGGAGAACGCGACTGAACTGGGCGCCGCCGGCTCCCAGCTCTCCACCGCCCCCCGCGAGGAGACCCTCGCCGGCCTCCCCGCCATGGGCGTCATCGGCTGGATCCGCTGGTTCTGGCGCCAGCTCACCTCCATGCGGGTCGCCCTGATCCTGCTCTTCCTGCTCTCGCTCGGAGCCATCCCCGGCTCGCTGATCCCGCAGAACAGTGTCGACGAACTCAAGGTGCAGACGTTCAAGGACGCCCACACCGTCGTCACCCCGATCTACGAGAAGCTCCAGTTCTTCGACGTCTACAGCTCGGTGTGGTTCTCCGCGATCTACATCCTGCTGTTCGTCTCGCTCATCGGCTGCATCGTCCCGCGCACCGGCACCTTCGTCGGCCAGCTCCGCAGCCGCCCGCCGGGCGCCCCCAAGCGCCTCACCCGGCTGCCCGCGTACACCACCTGGCGCACCGAGGCCACGCCCGAGCAGGTCCACGAGGCCGCCCTCGCCATCGTGCGCAAGCGCCGCTTCCGGGCCCACATCGCGGGAGACGCAGTCGCCGCCGAGAAGGGGTACCTGCGCGAGGCCGGCAACCTGATCTTCCACGTCGCGCTCATCGTGATGCTCGTCGCCTTCGCCTGGGGCCAGCTCTTCAAGTACGAGGGCGCCAAGCTGGTCGTCGAGGGCGACGGGTTCTCCAACACCATCACCCAGTACGACAACTTCAAGTCCGGGTCGCTCTACGACAACGACTCGCTGACCCCGTTCAGCTTCACCCTCGACGACTTCGTCGGCACGTACGAGCGCAAGGGCCCCCAGATCGGCACCCCGCGCACGTACGAGGCGCGCGTGACCTTCTCCGACGGCGCGTACGGCAAGGAGGAGAAGAGGGTCATCAAGGTCAACGAGCCCCTCGTCGTCCACGGCACCAAGGTCTACCTCAACGCCCACGGCTACGCGCCCGTCGTCTCCGTCAAGGACGGCCGGGGCAAGGAGGTCTACAAGGACGCCGTACCTCTGCTGCCCATCGACAACAACGTCACGTCGAGCGGCGCCATCAAGGTCCTGGACGGCTACCGCGACAAGAACGGCAAGAAGGACCAGCTCGGCTTCCAGGCGTTCTTCGTGCCGACCTTCGCCGGCAACGGCAAGGGCACGATGTTCTCGCAGTTCCCCGCCGCCGACTTCCCCGTCCTCGCGCTCAACGGCTACCACGGCTCCATCGGCGTCAACTCCGGCATCGCGCAGAACGTGTACCAGCTGGACACGAGCAAGATGAAGGAGTTCAAGGACGCCAAGGGCAAGCAGCTCAAGCAGCGGCTCCTCGTCGGCGAGACCATGAAGCTGCCCGACGGGGCCGGCTCCATCACCTTCGAGGGCATCCAGGAGTGGGCGAGCTTCCAGATCTCCGAACAGCCCGCCAGCGGCTGGGCGCTCACCGGCGCCGTCGCCGCCATCGCCGGCCTCGCCGGCTCCCTCTTCATCCAGCGCCGCCGCGTCTGGGTGCGGGCCGTACGCGGCGACGACGGCACCACCGTCGTCGAGATGGCCGGACTCGGCCGCAGCGAGTCCGCGAAGCTTCCCGAGGAGCTGGCCGACCTCGCGGTCAAGCTCAACGCCGAGGCGCCCACGGCGCCCGGCACCGACAGCGACGTCGACGAGGCGTCCTCCGTAGAACCTGCCGAAGGGGCTGAGAAGTGAATCTCGCCGCCGCAACCAACGAGAACCTGGCGCACACCAGCAATGTGCTGATCTATTCGTCGATGGCCGTCTACACCCTGGCCTTCTTCGCGCACATCGCGGAGTGGGTGTTCGGCAGCCGCAGCAAGGTCGGCCGCACCGCCGCCGCGCTCACCACCGTGGAGGCCGCCGCGGCGGCCTCCACGGTGAAGGTCCAGGTCGCCCAGAAGGGGGGGACCACCGCCGTACTGGAACGGCCGAAGGTCATCACCCGGGCCGCGGCCGGTTCGCGTGACGTCCCGGACGGCCCCGGTGCCGCCGGCGGCACCTTCAAGGGCGACCTCTACGGGCGGATGGCGGTCTCGCTGACCGTGCTCGCGTTCCTCGTCGAGGCGGGCGGCGTCGTCGCCCGCGCGCTCTCCGTGCAGCGCGCCCCCTGGGGCAACATGTACGAGTTCTCCATCACCTTCTCCACGGTGGCGGTCGGCGCGTACCTGATCCTGCTCGCGCTGAAGAAGAACGTCCGCTGGATGGGGCTGATCCTGGTCACCGCGGTCCTGCTGGACCTCGGTCTCGCGACCACGGTGCTCTACACCTCCAGCGACCAGCTGGTGCCCGCGCTCCACTCGTACTGGCTGTGGATTCACGTCTCCACCGCCATCATCTGCGGCGCCGTGTTCTTCATCGGCGGCATCGGCACCTTCATCTACCTCTTCCGCGACAGCTACGAGAACAAGATCGCGAATGGTGGGGAGCCGGGCTCCTTCGCCCACTCGGTGCTCTCCCGGATGCCGTCCGCTTCCACCCTCGACAAGTTCTCGTACCGGGTCAACGCGGCCGTCTTCCCGCTCTGGACGTTCACGATCATCGCGGGCGCGATCTGGGCCGGGGACGCCTGGGGCCGCTACTGGGGCTGGGACCCCAAGGAGGTCTGGTCCTTCATCACCTGGGTCGCCTACGCCGCCTACCTCCACGCCCGCGCCACCGCCGGCTGGAAGGGCCGCAAGGCCGCGTACCTGGCCCTGATCGCCTTCGGCTGCTGGATCTTCAACTACTACGGCGTCAACATCTTCGTCACCGGCAAGCACTCGTACGCCGGCGTCTGACCCCGCACCTACGACGACTGCCCGCCACCCGGAGGACCGGGGGCGGGCAGTCGTCGTACGCGGCCTCGATGGGTTCAGAGTCGACGCCTGCGCCGCGAGAGCGGCATGATCACGTCATTACCTCACCAAGGCGGAGAAGATGACCAAGCAGACCCACGACGTCGACCACGAACTCATCGAGGCCGCGACCCACATCGCACGCACGCGCTGCCGGGGCGACAACCACACCATGGCGGCAGCGGCTCGCGCCCGGGACGGCCGGATCGTCACCGCCGTGAACGCCTACCACTTCACCGGCGGGCCCTGTGCAGAGCTGGTTCTCCTAGGCGCCGCAGCCGCCCAGGGTGCGTACGAACTGGACACGATCGTGGCCGTGGGCGACCGCGACCGGGGGGTCGTGCCCCCGTGCGGACGGTGTCGCCAGGTCCTTCTCGACTACTTCCCGAGCCTGCGCGTCATCGTCGGGGGAGGCGAGCGGCTCCGGACCGTCGCCATCGCCGAGCTGCTCCCCGAGAGCTACGTCTGGGCCGAGCACCAGCTGGATGCCGAGGAGGCCGAGCGACTCGGCACGAGCTGAGCCCGGCAGACGTGAACCCGCGGCCGCTACGAGGCCTCCGGGCCGTTCTCGCGGCGCTTCAGTTCCTCCTCGCGGCGGCGGAGGTCCGCCTCCCAGTCCTTGAGGAGCGCCTCGTCCTTCTTGTTCTCTTCCTTCAGCGACTTCAGGAAGTCCGGGTTGTCGTCCGGCGCCACCCACTGCTGGCGGTGGCTGCGGTGCCACTCGGAGGGCGTACGGCCTCCGGCGGGCACCTCGCGGACCTTGCCCGCGGCCAGCCAGACGATCGGGCCGACGATCCAGAACAGCAGGATGATGAAGACCCAGGCGATCTTCGGCAGGTGTTTGGCCTCGTCCTCCGGGGTGTTCAGGCAGTCGATGAACGCGAAGATCGTCAGCGCCAGCGGCAGAAGGTAGATCAGAGCCCGGAGCATGGTGGAAAGGTCCCCCCGAGGAGAGTTGGCGGGGCTTTGCCCCGCCCCGGTGACGGGCCCAGGGTAGCGGGTGGCCGATACTGGGCCCTATGGCTTACGACGATCTTCGATCCCTTCTCCGGGCTCTGGAGCGCGAGGGCGAGCTCAAGCGCATCAAGGCCGAGGTCGACCCCTACCTGGAGGTCGGTGAGATCGTCGACCGGGTGAACAAGGCCGGCGGGCCCGCGCTGCTCTTCGAGAACGTCAAGGGGTCCTCGATGCCCCTGGCCATGAACGTCTTCGGGACCGACAAGCGGCTGCTCAAGGCGCTCGGGCTCAAGTCCTACGGGGAGATCAGCGAGAAGATCGGCGGGCTGCTCAAGCCCGAGCTGCCGCACGGGTTCGTCGGGGTGCGGGAGGCCTTCGGGAAGCTCGGGTCGATGGTGCACGTGCCGCCGAAGAAGGTGAAGGGGGAGAACGCGCCCGTCCAGGAGGTCGTCCTGACCGGCGACGACGTGGACCTGGACCTGCTGCCCGCGCTGTTCACCTGGCCCAAGGACGGCGGCTCCTTCTTCAACCTGGGGCTCACGCACACCAAGCACCCGGAGACCGGCGTCCGCAACCTCGGGCTCTACCGGCTCCAGCGGCACGACCGGCGCACCATCGGGATGCACTGGCAGATCCACAAGGACAGCCGCAACCACTACCAGGTCGCCGCCCGGCGCGGGGAGCGGCTGCCGGTCGCCATCGCGTTCGGCGCCCCGCCCGCCGTGACGTACGCCTCGACCGCGCCGCTGCCCGGGGACATCGACGAGTACCTGTTCGCCGGGTTCATCCAGGGCAAGCGGATCGAGATGGTCGACTGCAAGACCGTGCCGTTGCAGGTCCCGGCCAACGCCGAGGTCGTCATCGAGGGCTGGCTGGAGCCGGGCAAGACGCTGCCCGAGGGGCCGTTCGGCGACCACACCGGGTTCTACACCCCGCAGGAACCGTTCCCCGCACTGACCATCGACTGCGTGACCATGCGCAAGCGCCCACTGCTCCAGTCGATCGTGGTGGGCCGGCCGCCGACCGAGGACGGGCCGCTGGGGCGGGCCACCGAGCGGTTCTTCCTGCCGCTGCTGAAGATCATCGTGCCGGACATCGTGGACTACCACCTGCCGGAGTCGGGCGGCTTCCACAACTGCGCGATCGTCTCGATCGACAAGAAGTACCCGAAGCACGCGCAGAAGGTGATGAGCGCCATCTGGGGCGCCCACATGATGTCGCTGACGAAGCTGATCGTCGTCGTGGACTCCGACTGCGACGTCCACGACCTGCACGAGGTGGCCTGGCGGGCGCTCGGCAACACGGACTACGCGCGCGACCTGACGGTGTCCGAGGGCCCCGTCGACCACCTGGACCACGCCTCCTATCAGCAGTTCTGGGGTGGCAAGGCGGGCATCGACGCGACGAAGAAGTGGCCCGAGGAGGGGTACACGCGAGACGGGGGCTGGCCCGACATGGTCGAGTCGGACCCGGATACGGCGGCGCTGGTCGACCGCCGGTGGAAGGAGTACGGGCTGTGAGCGCCGCAGAAGCGACCCTGGGATCGGGGCCCGCGCAACCCAGCAGCAAGGTGAAGGCGTTCCTCAGGCTCGTGATGATCGAGCACTCGGTCTTCGCGCTGCCCTTCGCCTACATCGCCGCCCTGACCGCGATGTTCCGGGTGGACGGGACGATCCACTGGGGCACGCTGCTGCTCGTGACCCTCGCGATGGTCGGGCTGCGGACGTTCGCGATGGCCGCGAACCGGATCATCGACCGCGAGATCGACGCCCGGAACCCGCGCACCGCGAGCCGTGAGCTGGTGACCGGCGCGGTGTCGGTGAAGTCGGCGTGGACGGGGGCGCTCGTCGCCGTCGTCGTGTTCCTCGGGGCCGCCGCCCTGCTGAACCCCCTCTGTCTGGCGCTGGCGCCGGTCGCGGTGGTCCCGATGGTGGTCTACCCGTACGGCAAGCGGTTCACGAACTTCCCGCACGCGATCCTGGGGCTCGCGCAGGCCATCGGGCCGATCGGCGCCTGGCTGGCGGTGACCGGGAGCTGGTCGTGGGACGCGGTGATCCTGGGGCTCGCCGTCGGCATCTGGATCGGCGGCTTCGACCTGATCTTCGCCTGCCAGGACGTGCAGGCGGACCGGGCGCACGGGGTGCTCTCCTTCCCGGCCCGCTTCGGCATCCCGGCCGCGCTGTGGGGCGCGCGGGTGTGCCACGTGGTGACGACGGGCCTGCTGGTGTGGTTCGGCCTCGCCACGGACGCGGAGGCGTTCTACTGGATCGGCATGGTGATCGTCGCGGTGGCCTTCGTGTACGAGCACCGCGTGGTGCGGCCGCACGACCTGTCCCGGCTGAACCGGGCGTTCTTCTCGGTCAACGGCTTCATCGGCATAGCGCTGTTCGTCTGCGCGCTGCTGGACCTGGTGGTGCGCGGCCTCACGGTGTGAGCGCGCGCGGGGCGGTGGGGCGGCGCAGTGCGAAGGCCGCCACCACCCCGCCTATGAGTCCGAAGAGGTGGCCCTGCCAGCTGACGCCGGAGTCGGTGGGCAGGACGCCCAGGAGCAGCGAGCCGTACACCGCGGCGACGACCAGGCCGACGACCACGTCGAGCGGGCGGCGGTCCACGAAGCCGCGGACCAGCAGGTAGCCGAAGAGGCCGAAGACGACGCCCGAAGCGCCGAGCGTGATGGTGTTCGCGGGGGCGGTGAGCCAGACGCCGAGGCCGCCGACGAGGATCACGGTGAGCACGGCACCGGCGAAGCGGCGCAGGCCGCCGAGCGCGGCTATGAAGCCCAGGACCAGCAGCGGGAGGCTGTTGGAAGCGACATGGCCCCAGCCGTCGTGGAGGAACGCGGCGGGCACGATGTCGAGCAGCTCGCCCGGCTCGCGGGGGGAGATGCCGTGGTCGTCCAGGCCGTGCCCGGTCGCGAGGTCGACGGCCTCCAGGATCCAGAGCAGCGCGATCCAGCCGAGCACGAGCGCTCCGGCCACGAGAGCCCGGTCACGGGTTCTCATCTGTACGTCGTCCATGACAGGACCCCCCTTCACCCGACGGAACGTACCAAGGCCCTCGGACAGTTCCCTGTGCGGGGCGCCGGATAGGCTCGGGGGTGTGGATTCCGGGTCTTCAGTGAGTCAGCAGCAGCGAATGCCTTGGATTGTCGGGGTTTCCGGTGCTTCGGGTACGCCATTCGCCGCCGCGGTGCTGCGTGGGCTGCTGGCCGCGGGGGAGAGCGTGGACCTGGTCGTGAGCCGGGCCTCGCGGCTGACGCTGCTGGACGAGACGGGTATCTCCTTCCGCGACGCGCACTGGCGCGAGGACCTGGCGGCCTGGCTGGCGCGGGGTGCGGACGGGAAGCCGGAGACCTTCGACGTGGACGTGTCGGGTGTGCGGCACTGGGCGGCCGGTGATCTGGCGGCGGGCCCGTCCTCGGGGTCGTACCCGGCGAAGGGGATGCTCATCGTGCCGGCGTCGACGGCGTGTGTGGCGGGGGTGGCGCTCGGGCTGTCGAAGGACCTGTTGCAGCGGGCGGCGAGCGTGACGCTGAAGGAGCGGCGCAAGCTGGTGGTCGCGGTGCGGGAGACGCCGTTGAGCGGGGCGACGCTGAAGCAGCTGGTGGCCCTGGACGAGGCGGGCGCGGTCGTGCTGCCCGCCTCGCCGGGGTTCTACGCGGGAGCGACGCACATCCAGGATCTGGTGGACTTCGTCGCGGGGCGGGTGCTGGACGCGGCGGGGGTGCCGCACCGGCTGTACCGCCGTTGGGAGGGGGAGCTCGGTGGCGGCTCCCCGGGCTGATCCGGGGGTCAGCGCTTCTTGGGCGTGCGCCGCGGACCGCGGGCGCGGTCGACGCGGAGGGCGGCGGCGGGCTGGTGGGCACGCGAGCGGTTGGCCAGGTCCTGAAGCTCGCGCATCCGGGCGTAGGCCATCTCGATCGTGTACACGGTGTCGTCACTCCTGAAGATTCGTAAGCGATTTTTGATTGAGCGAGAAGATTTGCAGGCTTCAATGCCTGTGTGCCTTAGATTCTACACGTAGACTTGCTGTACTGCTGAACAATGGAAGGTTTCAGTCACATGGACGCGGTGGACAGGCAGCTCATCCAGGCCCTCCGGGAGAACGGCAGGGCGTCGTACGCCGAGCTCGGGCGGCTCGTCGGGCTCTCCGGGCCCAGCGTCACCGACCGCATCAACCGGCTGGAATCCGCCGGTGTGATCACCGGTTACCGCGCCACCGTCGACGCGGCCTCGCTCGGCCTCGGGGTCACGGCCCTGATCGGCATCTCGCTCTCCGACGCCGCCGACCACGAGGACGTGGCGCGCCGGCTGAAGGACCTCGCGGAGATCGAGGACGCCTGGTTCATCGCGGGCGACGACTCGTACATGCTCAAGGTGCGCGTCGGCGACGTGGACGGGCTGGAGAAGACGATCCGCCGGCTCAGCGGTACCAAGGGCGTCTCGCGGACCCGTACCACCATCGTGCTCTCCACGAAGTGGGAGAACCGGGTCGGAGACCTCCCCGAGGAGCACTAGGCGTACGGTGGCGGGGTCCGTTAAGGCGAGGAATTGCGAGGAGCACGGTGGACGCGGGACTCAAGCGCGAGCTGGAGCAGAAGGTCCGGGACGGTGAGCGGCTGACCCGCGAGGACGGGATCGCGCTCTACGAGTCCGACGACTTGGCCTGGCTCGGCGGGCTGGCCCATGAGGTGCGTACGCGCAAGAACGGCGACGTCGTCCACTTCAACGTCAACCGGCACCTCAACATGACCAACGTATGTACCGCCTCGTGCGCGTACTGCTCCTTCCAGCGCAAGCCGGGGGAGAAGGACGCGTACACGATGCGCATCGAGGAGGCGGTGAAGCTCGCCAAGGCGATGGAGGGCGAGAACCTCACCGAGCTGCACATCGTCAACGGGCTGCACCCCTCGCTGCCGTGGCGCTACTACCCGCGCTCGCTGAGCGCGCTGAAGGAAGCACTGCCGCAGGTCTCCCTCAAGGCGTTCACCGCCACCGAGATCCACCACTTCGAGACCATCTCCGGGATGTCCGCGTCGGACATCCTCGACGAGCTGATCGAGGCCGGTCTGGAGTCGCTGACCGGCGGCGGCGCGGAGATCTTCGACTGGGAGGTCCGCCAGCACATCGTGGACCACCGGACGCACTGGGAGGACTGGTCGCGCATCCACCGGCTCGCCCACGAGAAGGGGCTGAAGACGCCGGCGACCATGCTGTACGGGCACATCGAGGAGCCCCGGCACCGCGTCGACCACGTGCTGCGGCTGCGCGAGCTCCAGGACGAGACCGGCGGCTTCCAGGTCTTCATCCCGCTGCGCTACCAGCACGACTTCGTGGACATGAAGGACGGCAAGGTCCGCAACAAGCTCCAGGCGCGGACCACGATGGCGACCGGCGCCGAGGCGCTGAAGACCTTCGCCGTCTCCCGGCTGCTGTTCGACAACGTGCCGCACGTCAAGGTGTTCTGGGTGATGCACGGCGTGCAGACCGCGCAGCTCGCGCTCCAGCACGGCGCGGACGACATGGACGGCTCGGTCGTCGAGTACAAGATCACGCACGACGCGGACAACTACGGCACGCCGAACAAGCTGACCCGTGAGGACCTGCTCGACCTGATCCGCGACGCCGGTTTCCGGCCGGTGGAGCGCAACACCCGGTACGAGATCATCCGCGAGTACCCGGGCCCGGACGCGGAGCGGCGCGAGGCGCCGCAGCCGATGCGGGTCTGACCCGGCGCGCGCCGCGCGCGCGACGCTGCACGTACGAAAGCTCCGGCCACCGTCCCCGGCCGGAGCTTTCTCGCGTTCCGGACACCGCTTGAGCGAGCGCCCTGTAATAGTTAATCTGCGCCTATGAGTCTTACATTTGAGGTGGATCCGACGTTCGACCGGTCCGTGCGGGACGGCATCGTCACGCTCTGGGCCGACGTCTCCAACGCGGGCGGCGCGGTGGGCTTCGTGCCGCCGGTGTCGGAGAAGGACGTCCGGCCCGAGCTGCTCAAGCACCAGGTCGCCCTGACCGAGGGCCGCACCCGGCTGGTCGTCGGCCGCGACGAGGAGGGGCGCGTCGCCGCCACCGCGTTCCTGACGCGCAACACGCACCGGCTCATGACGCACTGGCTGTGGGCCTACACCGTGATGGTCCACCCCCGTCACCAGGGCAAGGGGTACGGCCGCGACCTGATGGAAGTGGTCGCGGACGCCGCGCGGGCGACGGAGGGCATCGAGGCCGTCCGGCTCACCTGCCGGGGCGGCACGGGCGCCGATCGCTTCTACGCCGCCTGCGGCTACAAGGAGGTCGGGCGGGTTCCGGGGGCGATCCGGGTCGCCGAGGGCGACGACCGGGACGACGTCATCATGCTGCTGCCGCTGGGCTGAGCGCGTACGGGTGCGGCCCAGCGAATCGATCGATTGCGGGGCATGCTTCACTGGTCGGGCAGGACTGTCGTACGTAGAGAGAGGGCCAGCCGTGTCCGCTGCCAAGCCGAGCGCAACGATCCGGTACACCGCGATGCGTCTCAGCATCTTCGTCGGCTGCTTCGTCGTCGCCGCCATCGCCGTCAATTTCGGAGTGGTGCCGTCCGGGGTCGGGGGGTCCAACGTCGTCTGGGTCATCCTGCTAGCCCTGGTGCTGTCCGCGCCGCTCAGCTTCGTCCTGCTGCGCAAGCAGCGCGACGAGATGTCCGAGCAGCTCGTCTCCTCGGTCGACCGCGCCAAGGCCCGGCTGGAGGCCAACCGCACGCGCGAGGACGGCGTTACGCAGTAAGGGAAAGCCAGTAAGGGGCCGGCAGTAAGGGGAAGGTAAGCTTCCTCACACCCCTCGCTTTTTTCCGTCGAACCCCGGCACGGGAGCGTCTGCTCCTGTACTGGGGTTTTTCGTTGCTCCAGGCGGAGTTGGGGATTCCGGTGGGTCGCGGACGGGTGCGGAGCGCTCTCTCGTACCAAAGAAGACCTTTGAGGTTCTCAAAGTTCAAGTGTTAACGTGTTCGGCATGAAGACTGATGTGCGCCTCCGATCTGCCACGAGCATCCCGCTCGTGGAGCGCCTTCACGTCGATCTCTGCCGCTGTATGTCCGCGGTCTGTTGCCGCAACGTCTGATACCGGCACCATGCAGCGGCGCCGCCCCCTGACGCGGGCGCCGCATCCCCGTCCCCCGCACACCGTCCCCGTGCGTCCCGATGCGTCACATCTGGAGTGTGTCCGTGTCCGCGAACTCCGCGTCCACCGCCGAGAAGCCCGCAAGCTCCGGCTTCCGTATACCCAAGGTCCCGTTCTGGGCCCAGATCGTCGCCGGTCTGATCCTCGGCGTCCTGCTCGGCTGGCTCGCCCGCAGCCAGGACATCGACTGGCTGTACACCACGCTCGACAAGGTCGGCCACATCTTCGTCCAGCTGCTGAAGCTGGCCGTCGCGCCCCTCGTCTTCTTCGCGATCCTGGTGTCGATCACCAACCTGCGCAAGGTCAACAACGCCGCCCGGCTGGCGTCCCGCACCGTGCTCTGGTTCATGATCACCTCGCTGATCGCCGTCGCCATCGGCCTCGCGATCGGCTTGATCACCAACCCGGGCTCCGGCACCGGCCTCACCCCGAAGGACGGCAAGCTCCCCGAGCACGCCGGCTCCTGGCTCGACTTCCTGACCGGCATCATCCCGGACAACGTCATCACGCCGTTCGCCGAGCTGAACGTCCTGCAGATCGTCTTCATGGCCGCCGTCGCCGGTATCGCCGCCCTCCAGCTGGGTGAGAAGGCGCAGCCGATCCTCACCCTCAGCGAAGCCGTCCTGGAGCTCCTCCAGAAGGCCCTGTGGTGGGTCATCCGCCTCGCCCCGCTCGGCACCGTCGGCCTCATCGGCTACGCCATCGCGGACTACGGCTGGGACCTGATCGGCAAGTACGCGACGTTCACCGCCGACGTCTACATCGGCTGCGCCCTGGTGCTGTTCGGCGTCTACCCGCTGCTGCTCGCCACCGTCGCCAAGGTCAGCCCGCTCCAGTTCTTCAAGGGCGCCTGGCCCGCGATCCAGCTGGCGTTCGTCTCGCGCTCCTCGGTCGGCACCATGCCGGTCACCCAGAAGGTCACCGAGCGCCTCGGCGTCCCGAAGGAGTACGCCTCCTTCTCCGTCCCGTTCGGCGCCACCACCAAGATGGACGGCTGCGCCGCGATCTACCCGGCGCTCGCCGCGATCTTCATCGCGCAGATCTTCGACGTGCAGCTGGGCGTCGGCGACTACATCCTGATCGCGTTCGTCTCGGTCATCGGTTCGGCGGCCACCGCCGGTCTGACCGGCGCCACGGTCATGCTGACGCTGACCCTGTCGACCCTGGGCCTCCCGCTGGAGGGCGTCGGCCTGCTGATGGCCATCGACCCGATCCTGGACATGATGCGCACCGCCACCAACGTGGCCGGCCAGGCGCTCGTCCCGGTGATCGTCTCGGCCCGCGAGAAGATCCTGGACCACGACGCCTACAACTCGGCCTCGGCCTCCCCGGTCGACGACGCCGAGGTCCGCGACACCGAGCCGGAGCGCCTCCCGGTCGCCGCCTGACCGCCCGGTCCCACCCCGAGGGCCCCTTCTCCGCGCGGAGGAGGGGCCCTCGGGCGTACGCGGCTGCTCCCCCGCGCCCCGTACCCTTACCAGGGAGTAGTGCTGCGGGGGCGGGAGGGAGTCGACGTGGGTGCTGTGCGGAACAAGCGGATGCCGCGCGCCGTGCGCGAGCAGCAGATGATGGACGCCGCGGTGCAGACGTTCGGGCAGCGGGGGTACCGGGCCGCCTCGATGGACGAGATCGCCGAGCTGGCCGGGGTGTCCAAGCCGCTGGTCTACCTGTACCTGAATTCAAAGGACGAGCTGTTCACCGCGTGCATCCGGCGCGAGGCGCAGGCGCTGCTCGCCGCCGTGCAGGCGGGCGTGGAGCCGGGGCTGCCGGCCGACCGGCAACTGTGGGACGGGCTGCGGGCGTTCTTCACGCACACCGCGGAGAACCCGGACGGCTGGGCGGTGCTGTACCGGCAGGCGCGGACCCACGGGGAGCCGTTCGCCACCGAGGTCAACGTGATGCGCGAGGAGATCGTCGCGTTCGTGACCGGGCTGATCGGCGCCGCCGCCCGCGAGGCGCACCACGACCCGGCGCTCCCGGACCGGGACGTGGCGGGCCTCGCGCAGGCGCTGGTGGGCGCCGCGGAGGCGCTGGCCGGCTGGGCCAACGAGACCCCGGGCGTCTCGGCCCGGGAGGCGGCGGCCACGATGATGAACTTCTCCTGGGCGGGCCTGGAGAACCTGATGAACGGCCGCCCTTGGCAGGCGCCTAGCCCGTAGTGCCGGTGAGGTGCAGCCGTTCGCCGTCCGGGCCGCCGCGCAGCTGGAACGCGTGGCCATCGGAGGCGTACGTGACCGTGCCGGGCAGCAGGACCGGGGCGCGGAAGTCGGCCCGTACGGTGCGGAGCGTGGCCGGGTCGGGGGCTTCGGCGAGGCAGCGGGCGACGGTCCACATGCCGTGTGCGATGGCCCGGGGAAAGCCGAACAGCCGGGCGGTCAGCGGGTGGAGGTGGATCGGGTTGCGGTCGCCGGATGCGGCCCCGTACCGCCGCCCGAGGTTGCCGGGCAGCCGCCACTCGGCGACGGCGGGGAGTGGCGCGGAGGGTGCCTCCGGTGCCGGTGCCTCGATATGCGTCGTGTGCCGGGACAGGTAGCCGCTGCGGGACTCCCACACCAGCTCGCCCGCGAGGCGCGCCTCGGTCACCACCGTGACTTCGGTGCCGCGCCGGTGCGGCTTCAACTCATGTGCGTACACCGTGAGCTCGAGCATGTCCTGCGGCTGGAAGGTACGGTGGGCGGTGATCTCGATCCAGGTGTGGACGAGGCCGGTGACGGGAAGCGGGAAGTCACCGCGGGTCATCAGCCGCATGGCCAGCGGGAACGCCAGGACGTGCGGGTACGTCACCGGCAGCGGCCCGGTCGCCGGGAAGCCGCAAATCGTGCGGTACGCGGCCAGCGGGCCGGGGGCGATGGCGGCGGGCAGGCGGAGGCGGTCGGCGGGGAGGGTGGCGCCGGGGCGCCCGGCCCGCTTGAAGGGCGAGGTGACGGCGCCCCGGGCCAGCGAGAGGGTGAGGCTCATCGCGTCACGCCCCCAGCAGGCTCTGACCGCAGACCCGGACGACCTGGCCGTTGACGGCCGTCGACGCGGGCTGGGCGAACCAGGCGGTGGTCTCGGCCACGTCGACCGGGAGGCCGCCCTGCGAGAGGGAGTTCATGCGGCGGCCCGCCTCGCGGATGAAGAGGGGGACGGCGGCGGTCATCTTCGTCTCGATGAAGCCGGGGGCCACCGCGTTGACCGTGACGCCGTGGCCGGCGGCGGCGCGCGGGGCCAGTGAGCGGACGAGGCCGATGATGCCGGCCTTGCTGGCCGCGTAGTTGGTCTGGCCGTTGTTGCCGGCGATGCCCGCGATGGAGGCGGTGGCGACGATCCGGCCGCCCCGGTTGAGCGTCCCGGCCTTCAGCAGCGCGTCGGTGGTGCGCAGCACGCTGTCCAGGTTGACGTCGATGACCGAGGTCCAGCGTTCGGCGGGCATGTTGGCGAGCCGTCGGTCGCGGGTGATGCCGGCGTTGTGGACGAGGATGTCGAGCCCGTCCGGGACGGCGGCCGCGATGCGTTCGGCGGCGTCCTCGGCGGTGATGTCGAGGGGGAGCGCGGTGGCGCCGAGGCGGTCCGCGGTGCGCACCAGGTCCTCCTGGGCCTGCGGGATGTCCAGGCAGACGACGCGGGCGCCGTCGCGGGCCAGCACCGAGGCGACGGAGGCCCCGATGCCCCGGGCGGCTCCGGTGACCAGGGCGGTGCGGCCGGCGAGCGGGGCGGCCCAGTCGGCGACCTCGTCGGGGGCGGCGTCGGTGACCTCGATGACCTGGCCGCTGACGTACGCGGAGCGGGGCGAGAGCAGGAAGCGCAGCGTGGACTCGGCGGAGGCGACGGCCCCGGGGGCGACGCGCACCAGCTGCGCGGTGGCGCCCTTGCCGATCTCCTTGCCAAGGGAGCGGACGAAGCCCTCCAGGGCCTGCTGGGCGGCGGCCTGGTGGTGGTCGTCCGGTGAGGGCCGCACCCCGAGGACGACAACCCGGCCGCCGGGGGCGAGCGAGCGGACGACGGGGTGGAGGGCGGCGTGCACGGCGGCGAGCCCGGCCGCGGTGTCGACGGCGGTCGCGTCGAGCACCAGCGCGGCGGGCCGGTCCGCGCGGGCGGTGACCTCCAGGCCGGTCGCGGTGAGGATCGCGGCCAGCTCCCGGGTGACGGCGGAGTCCCCGGCGGTGAGGTGGAGGACCGGGCCGGTCAGTGCCGGTGTCTCCAGGGTCCAGCGTCGCAGCCGGGTGGGCTGCGGGAGGCCGAGCTTGCGGGTGAGGAACTTGCCGGGTGCCGTGCCGGTCAGGTGCAGATAGCGGTCGGCCATTGTCCAGACTCCCTGCTCGGTCGTAGATTTACTCCGGAGTAAGGTTACTCAAGAGTCAGGAGCTGGTCGAGATGAGTTGGTCGAGTTGATTCCCCTCGCACTCCCGCAGCCCCGCCGCGTCGCGGTCATCGGTGGCAGCCGCATTCCCTTTGCCCGCTCCGACGGGCCCTACGCGCAGGCCTCCAACCAGCAGATGCTGACCGCCGCGCTCGACGGTCTCGTCGAGCGGTTCGGGCTCCAGGGCGAGCGCGTCGGCGAGTTCGCGGCGGGCGCGGTCCTCAAGCACAGCCGCGACTTCAACCTGGCCCGCGAGACGGTCCTCGGCTCCCGGCTCGACCCGCGCACCCCCGCGTACGACGTCCAGCAGGCCTGCGGCACGGGTCTCCAGGCGGTGATCGCCGCCGCGAACAAGATCATGCTCGGGGCGATCGACTCGGCCGTCGCGGGCGGCACGGACACCACGAGCGACGCCCCGCTCGGCGTCAACGACGAACTGCGCAGGCTGCTGCTGTCCGTCCGCCGCGCGAAGTCGGCGGGCGCCCGCGCCAAGGCCCTGACGGGCGTACGGCCCCGGCACCTCGTCCCGGACATCCCGCGCAACGCCGAACCACGCACCGGCCTCTCGATGGGCGACCACGCGGCGCTCACCGCCCGGCAGTGGGACATCGCCCGCGCCGATCAGGACCTCCTCGCCGCCACCAGCCACCAGCGGCTCGCCGCCGCGTACGAACGGGGCTTCCTGGACGACCTCGTCGTCCCGTACCGGGGTCTCGACCGGGACCAGAACCTGCGTCCCGGCTCCACGGTGGAGAAACTCGCCACGCTGAAGCCGGTGTTCGGCACGGACCACCCGGACGCGACGATGACGGCGGGCAACTCGACGCCGCTCACGGACGGGGCCGCGACCGTCCTCCTGGCGAGCGAGGAGTGGGCCGAGGCGCACGGCCTGGAGCCGCAGGCGTACCTCTCGCTGTACGAGACCGCCGCGGTGGACTACGTGAACGGCGAGGACGGGCTGCTGATGGCGCCCGCGTACGCCGTGCCCCGGATGCTGGAGCGGGCCGGGCTCGGGACCGAGGACTTCGACCTCTTCGAGATCCACGAGGCGTTCGCCTCCCAGGTGCTGGCCACGCTGGCCGCCTGGGAGAAGCAGGGGCTGGCGCCCGTCGACCGGGATCGGCTGAACGTGGCGGGGTCCTCCCTCGCCACCGGCCACCCCTTCGCCGCGACGGGCGCCCGCATCGTCGCCACCCTGGCCAAGCTCCTCGCGGAGCGGGACGCCCCGGGCCGCGGGCTGATCTCGATCTGCGCGGCGGGTGGCCAAGGGGTCACGGCCATTCTCGAACGCGGCGCCTCGTCGTCCGACGGGGCGTAGGGGGCCGCCGCGCGGGGCCTTCTCCCCTCCCCGCCCCTTCCCGGAACCGGGGCTCCGCCCCGGACCCCGCGCCTCAAACGCCGGCGGGGCTGGATGTGTCGCCGTCCGGCCCCGCCTCGCACGACCGGTCGTCCCCCAGTGAACCGCCCGTCCCCCTTGCCAGAGGAGCCGCACGTGTCCACGCCACCCGCACCTTCCCCCGCACCCGCCGTTCCCGCCCTGGTCGAGCCGACGCTTGAGCGGGACGCCCACGGGACCGTCCGGCAGGCCTCCGTACCGGCGTTCGCCCCGCCCGTCCGGCGCGGCTCGCTCGCCGAGATTCCGTTCGACAACGCCCGCGAGGCCCCCGGCGACGCCGTCCTCAGCCGCAAGCAGCCGGACGGCAGCTGGCAGGACGTGACGGCCGCCGAGTTCGCCGCCGAGGTGCTGGCCGTCGCCAAGGGCCTGATCGCGGAGGGCCTGCGCGGCGGCGACCGGATCGCGATCATGGCCCGTACGACGTACGAGTGGACGCTGCTCGACTTCGCGGCGTGGGCGGCGGGCCTCGTCACCGTGCCCATCTACCCGACCTCGTCCGCCTTCCAGGCCCGCTGGATCCTCCAGGACTCCGGGTCCGTCGCCTGCGCGGTCGAGACGGCCGACCAGGGCCGCATCATCAGCCAGGAACGCAAGCAGCTCCCCGGGCTCACCCACCTCTGGCAGTTCGACACCGGCGCGCTCGGCCGGCTGAAGAAGCTCGGGCAGCACCTCCCGGACGACGTCGTCGCCGAGCGCCGCGCCACCCTGGAACCGGAGACCCCGGCCACCCTGATCTACACCTCGGGCACCACGGGCCGCCCCAAGGGCTGCGTACTGACCCACGGCAACTTCTTCGCCGAGGTCGACAACGCCATCGAACTGCTGCACCCGGTCTTCAAGTCGGTGAGCAAGTACCCCGCGTCCACGCTGCTGTTCCTGCCGCTGTCGCACGTCTTTGGCCGGATGGTCGCCATCGGCTGCCTGCGCGCCCGGGTCCGCCTGGGCCACGCCCCGTCGATCCGGACCGAGGACCTGCTCGCCGACCTGGCCGGTTTCAAGCCGTCGTTCCTGCTGGCGATCCCGTACGTCCTGGAGAAGGTCTACAACACGGGCCGGGCCACCGCCGAGAAGATGGGCCGCGCCTCCTCCTTCGACCGCGCCGCCCGGATCGCCCAGCGCTACGGCCGGGCCGTCGAGGCCGCCGAACACGGCACGGGCCCCGGGCCCGGCCTCGGGCTGCGCGCCGCCCGGGCGCTCTACGACCCGCTGGTCTACCGCCGCATCCGGGCCGCGCTCGGCGGGCACGTCCGGTACGCGATCTGCGGCGGCTCCCCGCTGGGGCGGCGGCTCGCCGCGTTCTACGCGGGCGCGGGCATCGAGATCTTCGAGGGGTACGGCCTGACCGAGACGACGGCCGCCGCCACGGTCACCCCGCCGCTCAAGCCCCGCCTGGGCACGGTCGGCTGGCCGATGCCCGGCACCGCCGTACGCATAGCCGGTGACGGGGAGGTGCTGCTGAGCGGCGGGCAGGTGTTCCAGGGGTACTGGGACGCCGAGCGCGGGTTGTCCGTGCCCGTGCTCGACGGCGGCTGGTTCGCGACCGGGGACCTCGGCGCGCTCGACGAGGACGGCTACCTCACGATCACCGGCCGCAAGAAGGACATCATCATCACCTCGGGCGGCAAGAACGTCACCCCGGCCCCGCTGGAGGACTGGCTGCGCGCCCATCCGCTGGTCAGCCAGTGCATGGTGGTCGGCGACAACCGCTCCTTCATCACCGCCCTGATCACGCTGGAGGCGGACGGGATCGCGCACTGGTGCCGGATGCGCAAGAAGCAGGACGTCCCGATGCGTGAACTCGTCCACGACGAGGAGCTGCGCACGGCCCTCCAGCGCGCGGTCGACGAGGCCAACCGGCTGGTCTCCCGGGCCGAGTCGATCCGCAAGTTCACCGTGCTGCCGGTGGACTTCACCGAGGAGCGCGGCCACCTCACGCCGTCGCTGAAGCTGAAGCGGGCGGCGATAGCACGGGACTTCGCGGAGGAGATCGAGGCGCTGTACCGGAAGTGATGCCCTGTCAGGCCTCCGGGTCCGGGGCCTTCGTGTGCAGGATGGCTCTGGCCTGGTCGGCGGCTCGGGCTATTGATTCGGAGACGAAGTCCAGGTAGCGGGCCATGTTCTCCAGGCGGGTGCCCGCCGCCGTGTCCGCGCCCAGGACGGGGACGCCCTTGCGGGCGGTCTCGGCGAGCTGGGCCGTGGAGCGGGCGCTCGCCATCATCGAGTCGTGCATGAGGTCGTTGTCGACGACATAGCGTTCGCGGCGTCCCTCGCGCTCGCGGCGGACCATGCTCTGGGTCTCCAGGAACGCGACCGCCTTGGACACGGAGGCCGGGCTGACCTTCAGGTGTGCGGAGAGTTCGCCGGCGGTGAGGCTGCCGGTGTCGCTGAGGGTCAGGGCCGCGAGGACCCTCGACATCATCAGGGGTGCGCCCGAGGCCGTCATGGCCGTCGTGAACAGCTCCTCGTACGCGCGCACCGCCTCGGCGTCCCGGCCGTGGGGCTGCGGGTCCGGGCGCGCGTCGCGGGGCGCGGGGTTCTTGCGACGGTGGGCGCGCTGCTCGGCGGTGCGGTGGGCGACGTCGGCGCGGTAGCCGGCGGGACCGCCGTTGCGCGTCACCTCGCGGGTGATGGTCGAGGTGGGGCGGTCCAGCTGCCTCGCGATCTCGGCGTAGGCCAGGCCGTCGGCCAGGCCCCGGGCGATCTGGCGGCGTTCCTGCTGGGTGAGCCTGCCTCCCGGCATCGCGTACTCCTTCGTGGCGCGGGTGCGGCCGTGCGGTGGCCGGTGCGCCGACTATAGCGTTCGCTGGCAGTTCATTGCAACGAATCGTGGCGCGGCTGTTGCGTTACCTTCGAGCTCATTGCTCCAACATCCCTGTTTTGACGTGCAATTACGCGATCTCGATGCAGCAAGTGTGTTGCCGAGATAGTGAATGCAACGTAGCGTTTCTCTCGTCGGAAAGAGCGAGCCACTCCGGTTCGCACCACCGCAGAAGGAGCGCACCATGCCGAAGTTCGACACCCCCGCCGCCGTCACCGCCCGCGTCGACATCCCCGCAGGCATCATCCGGTTCATCGCCGCCGACCGCGCCGACACCGTCGTCGAGGTCCTGCCCGCCGACCCCGCCAAGAGCCGCGACGCCAAGGCCGCCGAGCGCACCGAGGTCACCTGCGCCGACGGCGTCCTGGACATCCGGACCGCCAAGGGCGCGAAGAGCCGCCTCCTCGGCGACTCCGGGTCCGTCGAGATCACCGTCCAGCTGCCCGCCGGGTCGCACGTCGAGGCGAAGGCCGGCGCCGCCGAGTTCCGGGGCGTCGGACGCCTCGGGGACGTCGTGTTCGAGGGCGGCTACCGCTCGGTCAAGGTGGACGAGGCCGCGAGCGCCCGGATCGCCGCTCACGACGGCGCCGTCATCGTCCGCCGCCTCACCGGGCCCGGCGACCTCAGCACCCAGCGCGGCGACGTGACCGTCGAGGAGGCCGCCCGCGGCGAGCTCACCCTCAGCACCCAGCTGGGCGACATCAGGGTCGGCGCGGCGCGCGGCGTCCCGGCCGTGCTCGACGCGGGCACCGTCCTCGGCCGCATCGACAACGCCCTGACGAACGACGGCGCGCCCGTCCTGACCATCCGGGCGACCACCACCAAGGGCGACATCACCGCCCGCAGCCTCTGACACCTCCCCCCCACCTCGTACAAGCAGAAGGAGCCCACCATGACGAACCCGGCCATCGCGGCGAACGGACTGCGCAAGGCGTACGGCGAGAAGACCGTGCTCGACGGGATCGACCTCAGCATCCCGGCCGGAACGGTGTTCGCATTGCTCGGCCCGAACGGCGCCGGCAAGACGACCGCCGTCAAGATCCTCTCCACGCTGATCCCACCCGGACAAGGGTCCGGCGCGATCAGCGTCGGGGGCCACGACCTGGCCACCGACGCGCAGGCGGTGCGCGCCGCCATCGGTGTCACCGGGCAGTTCTCCGCCGTCGACGGCCTCATCACCGGCGAGGAGAACATGCTCCTGATGGCGGACCTGCACCACCTGTCCAAGGCGGAGGGCCGCCGGGTCGCGGCGGACCTCCTGGAGCGGTTCGACCTCACCGAAGCGGCGAAGAAGCCCGCCTCCACCTACTCCGGCGGCATGAAGCGCCGCCTCGACATCGCGATGACCCTCGTCGGCGGCCCCAGGATCATCTTCCTGGACGAGCCGACCACCGGTCTCGACCCGCGCTCCCGGCACAGCATGTGGCAGATGATCCGGGGCCTGGTCGCGGACGGCGTGACCGTCTTCCTCACCACCCAGTACCTGGAGGAGGCCGACGAACTCGCCGACCGCATCGCCGTCCTGCACCACGGGAAGATCGCCGCCGAGGGCACCGCCGACGAGCTCAAGCGGATCGTCCCCGGCGGGCACGTCCGCCTCCGCTTCACCGACCCGACCGCCTACCGTGCGGCTGCCGCCGCGCTCGGCGACGAGACCGTCCGGGACGACGAGGTGCTGGCCCTGCAACTCCCCAGCGACGGCACCCAGCGCGACCTGCGCGCGGTCCTCGACCGGCTGGACGCCGCCGGCATCGAGGCCGACGAGCTCACCGTCCACACCCCCGACCTCGACGACGTCTTCTTCGCCCTGACGGAGACCGAAGCCGCCACCGACACCGCCGCCGGCATCCCCGCCCCGAGCAAGGAGACCGTCCGATGAGCACCCTCTCCCTCGCCGTCCGCGACTCGGCCACCATGCTGCGCCGCAACCTGCTGCACGCCCGCCGCTACCCGTCGCTCACCCTGAACGTGCTGCTCACCCCGGTGATGATGCTCCTGCTGTTCGTCTACATCTTCGGCGACACCATGAGCGGTGGCGCGGGCCGCGACGCGTACATCGCGTACATCGTGCCGGGCATCCTGCTCATGACCATCGGCTCGACCACCGTCGGCACCGCGGTCTCGATCTGCACCGACATGAGCGAGGGCATCATCGCCCGGTTCCGCACCATGGCCATCCACCGCGGCTCCATCCTCTTCGGCCACGTCGTGGGCAGCCTCCTGCAGACCCTCATGAGCGTGGTGTTCGTCGGGGCCATCGGGGTGGCCATGGGCTTCCGCTCCACCGACGCCACGGTCCTGGAGTGGTTCGCCGCCTTCGGTCTCCTGGCCCTCTTCACCCTGGCGTTCACCTGGATCGCCCTGGGCATGGGGCTGGGCAGCCCGAACGCCGAGGCCGCGGGCAACAGCGCGATGCCGCTGATCCTGCTGCCGCTCATCTCCAGCGCGTTCGTCCCGCTGGGCTCGATGCCCGGCTGGTTCCGGCCGATCGCCGAGTACCAGCCGTTCACCCCGGCCATCGAGACCCTGCGCGGGCTGCTGCTCGGCACGGAGATCGGCCACAACGGGTGGCTCGCGGTGGCCTGGTGCGTCGGCCTGACCGTCCTCGGGTACTTCTGGTCCAGGTCGCAGTTCGACCGCGAACCGAAGTAGTCACTCCCTCGGCCGGCCGGGGTTCTCACCCCGGCCGGCCGACACGTGCGTCCAGGCGGGCCAGCACCTTGCGGCCCGCCCTTCGCACGCCCACCGGCACCAGGGCCGCTTGCGCAGTGCGGTGCCGCAAGCGGCGGTGCGGGTGGTGAGGGACATGCTGACTTCTCGCGTGAGGGTGCGGCCGGGCGCCGGGATCACCCCGCAGAGGAGCCGGGACGCGGAATCGTTCCCGCGCCGCACGGGCCTCATTTACCTCGCCTTCAAGCATCTTGACATCAAGAGAATGCCGGGGCAGGCTTCCGCGGGTCGGTAGGTCTCTTGATGTCGAGATACTTGGAGGTACGGGGTGGGGCGCGTCCGGGAACAGGCTGGTCTGCTCGCCCAGTTGCGCAACCCGCCGGGCGGCAGGGACGCCCGGATCATGCTGCGCGCCCTGGCCGTCGACCGCACCGGCACCGGTCTGTGGGCGGCCTCCTCGGTCCTCTACCTCACCTTCGTCACCCACCTCGGCGCCCAGCAGATCGGCGTCCTCCTCGGCACGGCCGGTGTCGCCGGCATCGCGGGCTCACCCCTCGCCGGACGCCTCGCCTGCCGCTTCCCGGTGCGCCCGCTGCTGATCGGGTGCCACCTGCTGCGCCTGGTCACGCTGACGCTTGTGCTGCTCTGTACGCGGTTCGACGCGCTGCTCGTCGTGGTCGCCGTGACCTACCTCGGGGACAGGGCGGCCAAGACCCTGGAGATGCTCTTCGCCACCCGCGCGGCCGGCGAACGCCGGGCCGCCTACCAGGCGTTGTCCCGCAGCGCCGCCAACGCGGGCTACGGCCTCGGCGCGGGCCTCGCCGCGATCGGCCTGGCGGTCGGCACGGCGGACGCCTACCGCGCGCTGATCCTCGGCAACGCGCTCTCCTTCCTCGTCGCCGCCGTACTCGTGTGGCGTACGGAGGAGGCGGGCGGCCGGGCGGTGTCCACCGGGTCCGCCGGGGGGCCGCTACGCGCCAAGGGGCCCTGGAGGGACCGGGGTTACCTGCGCTTCGTGCTCCTCGACATCTCCATGAACCTCGACGACTCGGTGCTCGGCGTCGGCCTCCCGCTGTGGCTCGTCGACCGCACCTCCGCCCCGCACGCCCTCGTCCCGGCCTTCCTGGTCATCAACACCGTGCTCGTCGTCCTGCTCCAACTCGCCGTCTCCCGAAGGGCGGACGGCCCACGGGGCGCGGTGCGGGCGGTGGCGCTGTACGGGGTCCTGATGTTCGTCACCTGCGCCCTGCTGGCCGGCGCGAGCGGCTGCGGCACCTGGACGGCGGCCGCAGTCCTGCTCGCGGCGGCGGTCCTGGTCACTATGGCGGAACTCATGCGCTCGGTCAGCTCCTGGGAACTGGCCGTCCTGCTGGCCCCGCCGGACGAGCGCGCCGCCTACCTCGGTGTGGCCGGCATGTCCCAGTCCATCCAGAAGTCCGCAGGCCCGCCGCTGCTCACGAGCGTCGTGATGGCGGCCGGTCCGGCGGGCTGGCTGGCGCTCGGGGCGGCGGTGGCGGTGCTCGCGGTGACCCAGCAGCGCGGCTGTGCGAGGCGGCTGGAGTCGTTGGAGGTCTCCGGGGCCGAGCGCCAGCCCGCGCGCCAGTAACCGGGCGCGTGCACCAGCTCCCCGGGGACGGCCGGGCAGCGAGGAGCCGGTGCCCCGGAACGTGGCGTCGATGGTGTCGCCCGGGCGCGCCCCGCCGCGAGCGGTGTACGAGGTCGGGGAGGCCGGAGACGCCCCTTCGCGCCCCCGACCGCATACGTTGGAGCGCCACGGGACTACGACGGAGGTGCCTTCGTATGCGGATCGCGACCACGATCTTCCTCACCGACGAGACCATCACCCCGGTGCGGCTGGCGCACCAGCTCGAACAGCGCGGGTTCGCCGGGCTCTACCTGCCCGAGCACACCCACATTCCGGTGAGCAGGGACACCCCCTACCCGGCGGGCGGCGAGCTGCCCCGCGAGTACGGCCGCACCCTGGACCCGTTCGTCGCCCTCGCGCAGGCAGCGGCGGTGACCGAGCGGCTGGCCCTGGGCACCGGGATCACCCTGATCGCCCAGCACGACCCGATCGACCTGGCCAAGCAGATCGCCACCCTCGACCACCTCTCCGCCGGCCGCTTCACCCTGGGCGTCGGCTACGGCTGGAACGTAGAGGAGGCGGCGGACCACGGCGTCGAGTGGTCGACCCGCCGCAGCCTGGGCCGCGAACGCCTGGCGCTGATGCGGGCGCTGTGGGCGGCGGAACCCACGGCGTACGAGGGCGAGTTCGGCTCGGTCCGCGCCAGCCACGCGTACCCGAAGCCGCACCGCCCGCAGGGCCCCCGCACCCTCATCGGCGGCGCGGCGGGCCCCAAGCTGTTCGAGCGCATCGCGGAGTCGGCGGACGGCTGGCTGCCCATCGGAGGCCGGGGCCTCACGGAGTCCGTCCCCCGCCTCCGCACCGCCTGGGAGGAGGCCGGCCGCGACCCGAAGGACCTCCACGTCGTCCCGTACGCGGTCGTCCCGGCCCCGGGGAAGCTGGCCCACTACGCGGACCTGGGCATCGAGGAGGTCGTCCTCCAGCTGCCTCCGGCCCCGGAACCGGAGGTGCTGCGGACGCTGGACGCGTACGCGGCGTACCTGTAGGGACCGGCTGTCCGACCCCGCTGTTACGTTGCGGCCAGGATCGGGACCGACCCCCGGGAGGGGCACATGGACGGCACGTACGGCGAGCGGCTCGCCGAGTTCTCGCGGGAGCGGCTGGACGGCCGCCCGGTCCCCGACGACCTGCGCGCGCTGCTGATCGCGCAGTGGGAGGGCCGCGACGACTTCGCCCGCCTGCTCGGCCTGGAGTTCTTCGAGGCGGGCGAACTCCACCCGTTCCTGGACACCGACTACCTGAGCGCGGAGGAGCTCGCCGACCCGGAGATGCGGGCCGTCAACGCCGGGGCCGCGCGGATGGCGGCGCACGTGAAGCTCGTCGCCAAGGGCGGCAAGGGCTGGGTCGGCTACTGGCTCCACCCGGACGAGCCCACGGCCCCGGCCTGGCGCCTCATCGAGCTGGACACCGAATTCACCCTCTGGCACGCCTCCGGCTCCACCCTGTCCGAGGGCGCCGCAGCCGAACAGGCCGGCTACCAGGACGAACCCGACGAGCGCCTCGCGTACGCACAGCTGGCCGCCGAGCTGGCCGCGCTGGGACTGCCGCTGAGCACGGCGGACTTCGACGCGCTGGACGACTCCGAGTACGCCGTGGACCCGGAGAAACTGATGGAGACCCTGATCGAGGAGGAGCGCGCGAAGCTCGGGCTGGGGTGAGGGGGCGCCGGTTACGGCACCAGCGCGTTCATCGTTGCGAGCGGCAGGGACGGGTTCCCGGCGGCCCTAGGGGCCAGTTCTGCGTCGTCGAGCAGCGCGGTGAGCCGGGCCAGGGGGAGCCGGGGGTGCCGGGCCGCGTCGGCGCGGACCAGCGGGTCGGGGTCGCGGGTGAGCCGGTCCACCGTCTCCGGGGCGAGCCGGGGATCGAGCGGGGCGAGGCGGCGGACGGCCGGGTCCTCGTCGTCCGCGAAGCGGGCGAGCCCTGTCCGGGGGAAGCCGGGGCGGCGTGTGAGGTGCCATCGGTGGGGTCCGGTGTACTCCAGGAAGCTGCGGAGCAACAGCGCGGCCGGCGCGTCCGGGTGGTTCTGGCTCAGCAGCACGCGCACGCCGAGGTCCGGGTCGTCAGCCAGCTCCGCCACCAGCTCGGCCGGTAGCCCGGGGTCCCGCGCCGCCCGCCGCCGCAGACAGGGGTGCCCGGACCGCGAGTCCCGGCGCAGTTGTTCGGGGTCCGGGTCCGCATCTGGAAGCCAGCAGTGTCCGCAGTCCTCGTGCTCGGGCACCTCGTAGTCGATCGCGGCGCGTTCCGCCTCGGTCAGCGCCGGGTGGACGGAGAGGGCCAGGCGTACGCCCGGATCGGAGTCCACCGCGAGGGCGCGGCGCAGGGCGGGGGCGAGATCGGGGCGCTCGGCGACCCGTATCCGTACCTTCGGGTCGGCGTGCCCTGCGAGGACGGCGACGAACTCGGCCGGTGTGCTGGTGTTGCCCGCCACCGCCCATGCGCCGTCCGTCTCCAGGGCGGCTGCCGTGACGTCGGGGGCGAGGGCGCCGTACATCAGCAGGCTCAACCGCGTGTGGCAGGGGTGCTCGGGCAGGTCCTCCCGCACGGCGTCCGGGTCCCGGCGCCGCTCGTGGAGCCGGTCGGTGCGGGCCGCCGCCTCACTGACACCCGGAACCGGGTCGGCCAGCAGGGCGGCCCGCGCCCGGGGCCCCAGTGAATGCCAGTGCAGCAGAGCCCCCATCCTTCGTACACCGGCCACGGGATGGGTTGCCATGGTGCGCCGGAACGCCGAGGACATCTGCCGCAGCAGCCCGGTCCCGAGCAGTTCGGCGTCGTACGTCTCGATGATCCGCACCACGGTCCGGTCCGGAAGCAGCCGTGCCGGGCAACCGTCCTCGTCCGGCTTGGGCCCGTCGGCCAGATGCGCCCGCACGAACCACTCGGGGTCGTCCACCAGCCGGGCCCGCTGCTCCGGTTCGGCGTGCGGGCTGCGGGCGAGGAAACTCCGCGTGTACCGGTCCGGGTGCGCGACCACCGCGGCCACCACGGCATCGGGCAGCACCCGGTCCCGGCACAGCACCATCCGTACGGCCGCCGACTCACCCGCGAGCAGGCGCAGCAGGATGTCGTCGGGGGCGGCCGGGTTGAGCGCGAGGCCGCCGAGCCGGCGCTCGGCGGGCGTGGCGGACCGTGCGATGTCGTCGGGAGTCACGGCGGGATGATGCCATGTACGCGGTTTCTCCGGGTCAGGCCCGTCGCGCCACGAAGACGTACTCCCGCCCCGGCCGGTCCGGGGCCTCGCGGACGTCCTCCACGACGTATCCCGCCGCCGCCAAGTCCGCCTCGACCTCCTCCCGTTCACGGAAGCGCAGCGTCGAGTCCGAGGTCAGCACCTGGCCGTCCGCCGCGAACCGGTAGGTCCAGCGGAAGGTCACCAGGGGCCCGGCCACCTCGGTCACGTCGACCCAGGTCTCGACGGCGCCGGTCCCGGGCACCTCGGTCACGCTGCGGGACTCCTCCCGGGTCCACTCCTCCCAGGCCCGCCGCGCCGGCACCCGCGTCTCGAACACCAGCCGCCCGCCGGGCCGCAGCGCCTCATGGGCCCCCCGCAGGGTCGCCCGCCAGGCGCCGGGGTCCACGATGGCCTGCGCGACGTTCGCGGTCATCGTCGCGAGGTCGACGCGCAACGGCGGAAGGCCCGTGGCGTCACCGCAGATCCAACGGACGCGCTCACCGCCCGGCTTGGCCCGGGCGACATCGAGGGATGCCCGCGCGGGCTCGACCCCGACGACCTCCTTCCCGCGATCCGCCAGCATCAGGGCGAAGACCCCGGTCCCGCAGCCGATGTCCAGGACGCGCTGCGCCCCGAACTCCTCCGCCATCCCGAGGTAGGCGTCGAGGTCGCTGCGGTCGGGGTCGAGGGGGTCGTAGAGCGCGGCGAGGCGCGGGTGTGCGAAGGCGTCGTCGGTCATGGCGACGAACGTAGGCGGGAGGCGCCGGGAGGGCGAGCGGGTTTCGGGGCGGGGGCCCGGAAGGGTTCTGCGCCGCCCAGGGGCGCGAAGGCTGACGGAATCCGGCGCTCGGCCGGGTGTTCGGGGCCGGTGGTAGCTTGGCAGGCCAGTTCTTGGCGTGTACATCGAGCTAGGGGGACCTCATGCACCAGTCCGTACGGAGCCGGATGGTGGCCGCGGCCGCGTCCGGGGCGCTGGTCATGCTCTTCGCGTCGGGCTGCTCGTTCAGTTTCGGCGGCGACGTGGTCGTCAAGAAGGAGGAGGTCGCCAAGCAGGCCTCCGCCGGTCTGGAGAAGCAGGTCGGGCGCGCCCCCGAGGACGTGAACTGCGAGAAGGACCTCAAGGGGAAGGTCGGTGAGTCGGTGCGCTGCACGCTCACCGACAGCGGCAAGAAGCTCGGTATGACGGCGACCGTGAAGTCCGTCGACGGCAAGAAGGTGAACCTGGACTTCAAGGTGGACGACAACGCCGGGGCCGGCAGCGGCGCCTCCGCCGACCCCCAGCCCAGCGACTCGGCACAGCCGTCCGACTCGACGGCCGGCGGCAGCGACACCGGCGCCTCCGGCTCCGTGGACAAGGCCGAGGTCGCCCGCCAGGGCAAGGCCGCCCTCGCCGCCCAGGTGGGCAAGCAGCCCGACGCCTTCTCCTGCCCGGAGAACCTGCCCGCCAAGGTCGGCGCCACGATCCGCTGCCGGCTCGCGGACGACGGCAAGCAGTACGGAGTAACCGTCACCGCGAAGTCGGTCGTCGGCGGCAAGGTGAACATGGACTTCAAGGTGGACCAGACGCCGGGCGGCTGAGGGGCCGGGCGGACGGCGAGCGCCCGGGTGGGGCTCGCCGTCCGGCTTTTCAGCCCTGGCGCGCGTACGTGACGAACGCGGACCAGGCCGTGGGCGCCACTTCGAAGTGGGGGCCGGGGATGTTCTTCGAGTCGCGGACGTGGACGGCGGTCGCGCAGGACGCGACCTCGATGCAGTTGCCGCCCTCGCCACCGCTGTAGCTGGACTTGCGCCAGTCATAGGCGACCTCGATGCAGTTGCCGCCCTCGCCGCTGCTGTAGCTGCTCTTGAACCAGTGGAGTTGCTCGGTGTTCATCGGTCTCCCAACATCTTCTCAATGAGCATGAGGGACTCCCTGGGGGAGAGAGCCTGCGCCCGCATAATTCCATTGCGTTCGGTGAAGATTCGCACCTCAGCCGGGTCCGTGATCAGCCTCGCATGCCCGTATGCCTCGGTGTACGCAACCTCTTGGCGGCCCCTCGGCGTGACCAGAGTGAACGCCGCGTCCAGGCTGGGGTGTTCGTGCCGGTCGGTGGTCATGATCTGGAGCTCAACCGTTCGCATCCGTCCCACGGTAAGCAGTCGTTGTAACTGCGCCCGGTGGACTTCTCGTCCGCCGATCGGGCGTTGCAGGGCGGCCTCCTCCACGACGAAGCTGAGCGTCGGAGCGGGCCAACGCTCGAAGATCTGCTGGCGCGCCATGCGGTCCGCCACGCGTTTCTCGATCGTCTGCTCGTCCAGCAGCGGCCGCCGGTGGGTGAACACCGCTCGCGCGTACTCCTCCGTCTGGAGCAGGCCGGGGATCACCTGGTTGTTGTAGTCATGCAGGGCCACCGCCTCCGCCTCTGTCCTGGCGAAGTCCCGGAACCATCCCGGATGCCGCAGGCGCGTCCGCTTCAGCGCCTCCCGTACCTCCTCCGCCGTCGCCTCCAGCAAACCCCCCGTGTTCAGGGCCCGGTCCGCGAGCATCAGGAACTCCACCTGCGGGGTCCGCACCCCCCGTTCCATCGCGGAGATCAGGTCCTCGCCGCAATGCGTCTCCGTCGCCAGTTGCTTCTGGTTCATCCCCGCGCGTTCGCGCAAGAACTTCAGCTGGCGGCCCAGCGCCCTGAACAGGTGCGCCGTGCCGTCCGATTCGGCCGGGCGTTCCGGCCGTTCCTCACGTTGCGTGTTCGTCATCTGCCCCGTACCGCCTCTGTCCGTCCGGTCACGGCCGACGCCCCGTACAGCCGGTCGGGCAGGCCCGTACAGCTAGCTGGAGTCGTGTGGTCACTCCTGGTCAGCGTACGAGCAGGCGGACACGCTGGGTCACATGAACGCCGAAATCACCCTCGTGGGTAACGACTTCGTCCAGCGCTTCAGCGCCACCCGCCGAGGTGCGCGCCTCGCCCGCCGACTCGCCGTGCAGCAACTCGACGCCTGGGGCGTGGCGTACGGGAGCCGGCTCTCCGACGACGTGGCGGTGGTCGTGGCCGAGCTGGCCGCCAACGCCGTGCTGCACGGCCACGTCACCGGCCGTGACTTCGAGCTGCGCGTGCTCCCCGAGGCGGACGGCATCCGCGTCGAGGTGTCGGACGCGCGCGGCGAGCGGCGCCCGGAGCTGCGCGCGGGCGGGCCCGTTGCCGAGAGCGGGCACGGGCTGCGGCTGGTCGAGGCGCTGGCGGCGGAGTGGGGCGTCGCCGAGCGCATCGTCGGCAAGACGGTGTGGGCGCGGGCGGCCCCGGGGCGGTGAGGCCCTTACGCCCCCGACAGCACCACCAACTCCCGCGTAGCCCGGGTCATCGCCACGTACCGGTCCACCGCCCCGCCGACCCCCGTCCCGAAGGATTCCGGCTCGACCAGGACCACGAGGTCGAACTCCAGGCCCTTCGACAGCGTCGGGGTCAGCGCGCGGACGCGGGGCGACGGCGGGCGGAAGGACGCAGGCGCGCCGATGACGCATGCCGTGCCCTCGGGGTGGGTGGTCAGCCAGGTGTCCAGGACCGTGGGGAGGTCCGCGAGCGGGCCCCGGCGCACGGGGATGCCGCTGCTGCGGATGGACACCGGGACGTTGGCGGTCGGCAGGGCGGCCCGGATCACCGGCTCCGCGGCGGCCATGATCTCCTCCGGTGTGCGGTAGTTGACGGTCAGCGCGGACAGCGTGATCCGGTCCAGGCCGACCCTCTCCAGCCGCTCCCGCCACGACTCCGTGAAGCCGCGCCGGGCCTGTGCGCGGTCGCCGACGATCGTGAAGCTGCGCGAGGGACACCGCTGGATCAGCATCTGCCACTCCGCGTCGGTCAGTTCCTGCGCCTCGTCCACCACCACATGCGCGAACGGGCCCGCCAGCAGGTCCGGTTCGGCGGTGGACAGCGCGTCCGGGTCGACCAGCGTGTCCTGGAGGTCCCGGCCGCGCAGCATCCCCACCGCGCCCTGGCTCTCGTCGATCTCGGCGTTCTCCAGGAGGCTGTCGATGGCAGCGGCCCGGTGCGCCCGCTCGGCGGCGGCCGTCGCCTCGTTGCGGCGCCGGCGGCGGGCCGCGTCGGGGTCACCGAGCCGCTGCCGGGCCGCGTCCAGCACCGGCAGGTCGGAGACCGTCCACGCCTGGGGCTCGGAGCGCTGGAGCCGGGCCACCTCCTCGCGGGTGAGTCCCGGCGCACAGCTGCGCAGGTAGGCCGGGACGGACCAGAGGTCACCGACCAGGTCCGTCGCCTCCAGCAGGGGCCACGCCCGGTCGAAGGCCGCGATCAGCTCGCGGTCGCGCAGCAGCGCCCGGCGGACCAGGTGGTCCGGGACCTCCTCCTGCCGGTCGGCGTGCTTGTCGGCCAGGATCGTCACGACCTCCTCCAGGACCGCGTCCCGCGCCTCGTTGTGCGGGACGCCCGGCGCCGACTCGAAGGCCACGGCCCACTCGGCGGAGGTCAGCCGGACGTCCGCCCAGGGCGTCGTGACGGTGAGGCCCTTGGCGGGCGGTTCCTCGTAGAACGCGACGGCCGCCTCGACCGCCCGCACCAGCTCCGCCGACGCCTTCAGCCCGGCCACCTCCGGATCGGCCTCGGGCAGGGCCGCCCCGCCCTCCGGCACGAGGTCGCGCAGCGTGCACGTACGCACCCCGTCCTCACCGAGGCTCGGCAGCACATCGGCGACGTACCCCAGGTACGGCTGGTGCGGGCCGACGAACAGGACGCCGCCGCGCCGGTTTCCGAGGCGTGGGTCGGCGTACAGGAGGTACGCGGCGCGGTGCAGGGCGACGACCGTCTTGCCGGTGCCCGGGCCGCCGTCGACGACCAGCGCCCCGCGCGAACCGGCGCGGATGATGGCGTCCTGGTCCGCCTGGATGGTGCCGAGCACGTCCCGCATCCGGGCAGACCTGTTGGTGCCCAGGCTCGCGATGAACGCCGACTGGTCGTCGAGCGCGGCGTGCCCGGCGAAGGCGTCCGGGGTGAACACCTCGTCCCAGTAGTCGCTGATCCGGCCGCCGGTCCACCGGTAGCGGCGGCGGCTCGCCAGGCCCATCGGGTTGCCGTGCGTCGCCCCGAAGAACGGTTCGGCGGCGGGGGAGCGCCAGTCGGTCAGCAGCCGGCGGCCCTCGCTGTCCGTGAGGCCGAGCCGTCCCACGTACACCGGCTCGGAGCCGTCCGCACCGGCCATGTGGCCGAGGCACAGGTCCAGGCCGAAGCGGCGCAGGGTGCGCAGCCGGGCGGACAGCCGGTGGATCTCCGCGTCCCGGTCCAGCCCCTGCCTGCCCAGGCCGCCCGGGGCGCGGCGGGCGGTGTCGAGGGCGGCGGTCAGTTCGGCGACGGTCTCCTCCAGGCAGCGCGCGATCGCGGCGAAGTGGAGCTCGTCACCGGCGGTCAGGGCGGGATCGGCCTTGGCTTCGGCGCGGTCGCCGGTCAGCGCGAAGGCGCTCGTGGTGAGGGTGGGGGAGGGGGTGACAGGACTCAGGTCGGGCACTACGCATAACTCCCAAATGCCGCAGGTGGCTGGCTCAGGTCAGCGATTGTGCGGGACGAGGGGGGCCTTGCGGCAAGGCCCCCCTTGCGCTATACGTTGAGAGTGGCCGGAGGTGGCAGTTCCCTCCCGGCCCGCCGGTGAACGCACCCGGCCCCCGCACCGCCTCTCCCGCCTCCGCCCACCTCGCCCCGCATTGGCAGGCACACGGCATACTGGGCCGCCGGATCACCGGGGGGAGCGCCCAGCGCATGGCGTACGGAACGGACGGGGCGGAGCTGCCCGAGAAGGTCGGCGGTTACGCCGTCGAACGGGAACTGGGCGCCGGCGGGATGGGCGTCGTCTATCTCGCGCGGTCGCGGGGCGGCCGTGCGGTGGCCGTGAAGGTTGCCCGGCCCGAACTGGCCGCCGATCCGCACTTCCGTACGCGGTTCCGGGCCGAGGTCGAGGCGGCGCGGAGCGTCGGCGGCTTCCACACGGCGCCCGTGGTCGACGCGGACCCGGACGCGACCGCGCCCTGGCTGGCGACGGCGTACATCCCCGGGCCCACGCTCGGCGCGCTCGTCGAGGCGGAGGGGCCGATGGACGAGGCGCGGCTGCGGCGGCTGGGTGCCGCCCTCGCCGAGGCGCTGGCCGCCATCCACGGCTGCGGGCTCGTCCACCGGGACCTCAAGCCCGGCAACATCATCATGGCGTCGGACGGGCCGCGCGTCCTCGACTTCGGGATCGCCCGCGCCCTGGAGTCGAGCCGGCTCACCGCCACCGGGGTGGCCTTCGGGACGCCCGGGTTCCTCGCCCCCGAGCAGGCGCAGGGCCTCGAAGTCGGTGGCCCGGCCGACGTGTTCGCCCTGGGGGCCGTGCTCGTCGCGGCCGCGGGCGGCAGCGCGTTCGGTGCCGGGACGCCCATGGGGCTGATGTACCGGTCGGTGCACGAGGCGCCCGACCTCCGGGCGGTGCCGGAAGGAGTGCGGGACGTCGTGGCGTCCTGCCTGGAGAAGGAGCCCGGCGACCGGCCCACCCCCGACGCCCTACTGGACCTCTTCGCGCCCGGCGGCCCGGCGCCCGCCGCGGCCCGGGTCGCGCCGACGGAGCCGGCCGACGCGGTCCCGCCGGGCCACGCGCACCCGCCCGCCGACGCGACCCCGCCGCCGCCCGCCTACCCGCCGGTCGCACCGACCACCCCGTACCCGTCCCCGTATCCGCCGGCCGCCGCGGTCCCGAACCCGTACGCGCAGTCCCCGTACGGTTCTTCGCCGTACCCGCAACACGCCACCCCGAACCCGTACGCGCAGGGGGCACCGGCCAACCCGTGGCAGAACGCACCTGCCCGGGCCGCCGATCCCGAGGGAGACATCGGGTTCGTCGGTGTGGGCACGGACACCTCGCTGGTGATCGACGCGCTGGGGGTCGAGTACGAGGCGGCCGACCGGGCCGCCCTCCAGTTCACGTGGCACGAGATCGGCAGGATCGAATACGCGGTGCGGGGGCCCAAGCTCCTCGGCGTCGTCGTCCATCTGCGCACGGGTGCCGTCCACACCTGGATGCTGGCCGCCCGCAACCGGTCCCGCCTGCGGGAATGGACGCAGGACCTGCCGCTGATCCTGGAGTACTACGGGTAGCGGGGGCGCCGGCTACCCGTCCGTATGCTCGGGTGCATGACCGATCCTCAAGCCGGACTCCCCACCACCAACTCGATGCGACGGGCGCTCAGGCGCGCCCGTGACGGTGTCGCCCTCGACCGGGCGGAGGCCGCCGTGCTGCTGCGGGCGCGCGGCGGCGACCTGACGGATCTCGCCGCGTCCGCCGCCCGGGTGCGGGACGCGGGCCTGGAGGCGGCGGGGCGGCCGGGGGTCATCACGTACTCCCGCAAGGTGTTCATCCCGCTGACCCGGCTCTGCCGCGACAAGTGCCACTACTGCACCTTCGTCACCGTCCCCGGCAAGCTCCGCCGGGCCGGGCACGGCATGTTCCTGTCGCCGGACGAGGTGCTGGCCATCGCCCGTGAGGGCGCCGCGATGGGCTGCAAGGAGGCGCTGTTCACGCTGGGGGACCGGCCGGAGGACCGCTGGCCCGAGGCGCGCGAGTGGCTGGAGGCCGAGGGGTACGACGACACCCTGGCGTACGTACGCGCCATGGCGATCCGCGTCCTGGAGGAGACCGGTCTGCTGCCGCACCTCAACCCCGGGGTGATGAGCTGGACCGACCTCCAGCGGCTCAAGCCGGTCGCGCCCTCCATGGGCATGATGCTGGAGACCACGGCGACCCGGCTCTGGTCCGAGCCCGGCGGCCCGCACCACGGCTCCCCGGACAAGGAACCCGCCGTCCGCCTGCGGGTCCTGGAGGACGCGGGCCGGTCCAACGTGCCGTTCACCACGGGCATCCTCATCGGCATCGGCGAGTCGTACGAGGAGCGCGCGGACTCCCTCTTCGAGCTGCGCCGGACCGCCCGGGCCTACCACGGCATCCAGGAGGTCATCGTCCAGAACTTCCGGGCCAAGCCGGACACCGCGATGCGCGGGATGCCGGACGCGGAGCTGGAGGAGCTGGCCGCCGCCATCGCCGTCGCCCGGCACATCCTCGGCCCGTCCGCCCGCATCCAGGCCCCGCCGAACCTCGTCGACGCGGAGTACGCCCTGCTCATCGGCGCCGGCATCGACGACTGGGGCGGGGTCTCGCCGCTCACCCCCGACCACGTGAACCCCGAGCGGCCCTGGCCGCACATCGACGAACTCGCCGCCCGCACCGCCGAGTCCGGCTTCGCGCTGCGCGAACGCCTCACCATCTACCCGGAGTTCATTCGGCGCGGTGAACCCTGGCTCGACCCGCGCCTGCTCCCGCACGTCCGGGCGCTCGCCGACCCGGAGACCGGCCTCGCCCGCGAGGGCGCGATCCCCGAGGGGCTGCCCTGGCAGGAGCCCGACGAGGGGTTCAACGCCTCCGGCCGCACCGACCTGCACCGCACCATCGACACCGAGGGCCGTACCGGCGACCGCCGCGACGACTTCGACGTCGTGTACGGGGACTGGGAGGCGCTCCGCGAGGCGGCGGCCCCCGGGATGGTGCCCTCCCGGATCGACGGGGACGTCCGCGCGGCGCTGAGCCGGGCCGCCGACGACCCGACGAAGCTCTCCGACGACCAGGCGCTCGCGCTGCTGCACGCGGACGGGCCGGCCCTGGACGAGCTGTGCCGGATCGCGGACACCCTGCGCCGGGACGTGGTCGGGGACGACGTCACGTACATCGTCACGCGCAACATCAACTTCACCAACGTCTGCTACACCGGCTGCCGCTTCTGCGCCTTCGCCCAGCGCCGCACCGACGCCGACGCGTACACCCTCTCCCTGGACCAGGTCGCGGATCGGGCCGCGCAGGCGTGGGACGTGGGCGCGGTCGAGGTCTGCATGCAGGGCGGCATCCACCCCGACCTGCCCGGCACGGCCTACTTCGACATCGCGCGGGCGGTGAAGGAGCGCGTCCCCGGCATGCATGTGCACGCCTTCTCGCCCATGGAGGTCGTCAACGGGGCCACCCGCACCGGCATGTCGATCCGCGACTGGCTGACCGCCGCGAAAGAGGCCGGGCTCGGTTCGATCCCCGGCACCGCGGCCGAGATCCTGGACGACGAGGTCCGCTGGGTCCTCACCAAGGGCAAACTGCCCACGGCCACCTGGCTTGAGGTCATCAGGACCGCCCACGAGGTCGGCCTGCGCTCCTCGTCGACCATGATGTACGGGCACGTCGACCAGCCCCGCCACTGGCTGGGCCACCTGCGCACCCTGGCCGCGCTCCAGCAGGAGACGGGCGGCTTCACGGAGTTCGTGACGCTGCCCTTCATCCACACCAACGCGCCCGTCTACCTCGCCGGCATCGCCCGCCCCGGCCCCACGGACCGCGACAACCGGGCCGTCACCGCCATGGCCCGCCTCCTCCTGCACCCGCACATCACCAACATCCAGACCAGCTGGGTCAAGCTCGGCACGGAGGGCGCGGCGGAGATGCTCCGCTCGGGCGCCAACGACCTGGGCGGCACCCTGATGGAGGAGACCATCTCCCGTATGGCCGGGTCGGGTTACGGCTCGTACCGCTCGGTGCGTGACCTGGTCGCCATCGCGGAACTGGCCGGCCGCCCCGCGAAGCCGCGCACCACCCTGTACGGGGAGGTGCCCGAGGAGCGGGTCACGGCCGCCGCTGCCTCCGACGGGCACCTGCCGGAGCTGCTGCCGGTGCTGCCGGACTGACGGACCGGGGCGGGGCTTCGTCCGGGGCGGGGGCTCTTCGCCTGGGGGCGGGGCCTTCCCGGCCGGGGCGGCCGGGTCAGTCCAGGCGGCGCGGGCCGCCGAGGAGCCCGGCCTCGATGTCCGTCGGCTGCATCTTGACCAGCTTGCGGTGCTTGGGCGTGCACCACAGCACCATGTCGTCGCCGAGCTGGGACAGCGCCTCCGCGTTCACCCGGGGCAGGCGCAGGATGCGGCCGAGGACCGCGGCCTCCTCCGGCGAGACCCGCTGGATGCCGACCAGCCCCGCGTGCTCCACCAGCTTCGGCGCCGTCGGGCCCAGGAACGGCAGCAGTGTCAGCACGGACTGCCAGGGGCCGGGCGCCAGCCGGCTGCGTGGGGGCCGCATGCCGGCGTCCCGGACCACCAGGACCGGGCTGGTGACCGAGGCGCCCTGCGGACCCACCTGCTGCACGTCGTGCACCGTCATGCACTGCTGGCTGCCGCCCGCGGCCTGCGCCAGGCCCGTCCACGCCTGCGGCCGGGCCGTCTCCACGGCGACGCGCGCCCCGGTGCCGGCCGTGCGCAGCGCCAGCACCTGGGCCGTCCACACACTCCCGATGACCACGACGTCCAGCTGGGCCGGGCGGAACATCCCCAGCACCGCGGGCTGCCCCTGCGCGTCAGTGCCCGCCACGACCCCGTCGTCCCCGACCGGCAGCCGCAGCGCCGCGAGCTGCTCCACCGGCAGCTCGTGCCGGCCCCGGCGCGGCCCGAACAGCCCGTGCCCGGCGCGCGCACGGGCGGCCGGGGCCGGGGCGGCGGGGGCCGGGGCGCCGGCCGGGCTCGTACGGTGGATGCTCAACGGGTACCTCCGAGCGGCAGGGTGGCCAGCACACCGGGCAGTTGTTCGCGGTCCAGCCGTACCAGGCCGACCTTCACTCCACGCGCGGCGCGCTCCAACTGCCGCCGCACCGAGACCAGTTCATCGGCGCCGCGGGCGGTGAGGCGGACGTGCCCGCTGACCGCCGGCATGCCGCCCGTGCCCTGCGACACCGTCAGGCTGAACGTGCTGACCGGGGCGGGCATCGACGTCAGCAGCGCCACCACCTGCGCCGAGGCCGCCGCCCCCGCGCCCAGGTGCGGCCAGCGGCCGACCCAGTACGTGGTGTGCCAGCGGTCGTCGCAGCGCCAGGTGCGGCTGGACTCCGCGGTGCGCCGCTCGGCGGTCTCCGACCGGCCCGCCAAAGCGCTGGCCTGCGGGTTCACCCCGGCGGACGTCGCCAGGGCGGACGTCAGCTGCGCCTCGGTCAGGATCGAGGCGTCGAACCCGGCCGCCGTCAGCCGGCTCGCCAGCTGATCCGCGGCCCGCAGCAGCGCACGCTGCGCCCCGCCGAGCCCGCCACCGCGCGCCTGCACCGCCTCCGGGCACAGCTTCGGGTCGAGCTTCAGTGCGATCCACGTCAGCCGGACCGCGGGGGTGCCGGCCCGCGCCTGGAGCGGGCCGTACGAGCGGGCGGCGGCCGCCTGCTCCGGCAGATGCGGACCGGGCGCGGGCTGCGTGTGCTGCACGACCTGCGCCGACTCCAGCCGGATGCCGTCCACCTCAAGGGCCTCGTGCAGCAGCCCGAGCTCCAGCGGACGCGCCTCACGGGCGGCGCGCAGGGGTTCGTCCCGCGGCTGCACGAGGAGCAGCGCCGTCAGGAACGTACCGTCGCCCACCATCCCGACAGCGCGCTCCCGCTGCCGGTCGGTGTAGGTGTACGTGCGCAGCGCGTCCTCGCACTCCAGGACCGGTGCCAGCGCGGGATCGACGCCCTCGGCGGACCACGGCCGCCGCGCGGCCCGCTGCCGGCCGCGCAGGGCCAGGAACGCCTTGATCCACTCCAGCACCGGCCGCCCGCGCCAGCGCAGGACGGCCAGGAGCACCAGTACGGCCCCGACCAGGCCCATCGGCACCATCAGGACCTTGTCCGTCACCCACGCGATCAGCATCAGCGCGCCGGCGACCTCCAGCAGCACCATCTGGTGCAGCCGCACTCCACCGATCCGTCCCGGCCGCGGTTGCAGCCTCGTCACTGCGGTCGTCGTGCTGCTCATCCCCCGGTATGTCCCTCCGTGTCACGGCACTGCGGCGTGTGCGAGCCGGACCCACGCTATCGGCACACCGGCCCGCGGGCGCCCCCTGGCCCCCGAAGCCCGCACCCGGACGGCGGCGGGCGGGGCCGGGCGGGCATAGTGGGGTCGGTTCGCGACGCGTTCACAACCACGGGGAGAAGTCGGGCAGATGGCATCACGGCGTGACGAACTCAATGCCTACACCTTCGCGAAGAAGAGACTGGTCGCCGCCTTCCTGCAACCCTCGGCGGCCGCGACGGACGAGGCGGCGCCGCGACCGCTGCGCGCCGTGCTGCCGGGCGTGGTGGTCGGCGCCCTGCTGGTGGCGGGCTTCGGCGCCTGGGGCATCTTCAAGCCGAAGGTCCCGGCCGGCTGGACCGACGCCGGTGCCCACGTCATCGTCGGCAGCGAGTCCACCACCCGTTACGTGGTGCTGGAGACCAAGGGCGTCAAGCGGCTGCACCCCGTGCTGAACTTCGCCTCGGCGCGCCTGCTCCTGGACCCCGGCGACTCCTCGGTGATGCAGGTGCCCGAGTCCGAGCTCGACAGCGGCAAGCTGCAGCGGGGCCCCATGCTCGGCATACCGTACGCACCCGACCGGCTGCCCGGCGCGGACGAGGCGGGCAAGAGCAAGCTCTGGGCGGTCTGCGAGCAGCCGGGCGCCGGCTCCGGCGACACCGTCCAGAAGGCCGTGTTCCTGTTGGCCGACCGGGAGGCCGGCAAGGTCGGCGGCAAGCGGAAGCTGCGCGACGGGCAGGCGCTCTACGTGGAGGCGGACGGCGGGGACGGCACGCGCTACCTGGTGGACGCGGACGGCACGCGGCACCCCATCGGGACCACCCCGGGCGACAAGCCCTCGGCCCGCGACGAGGTCCTGCGGCGCTCCCTCTTCAGCGAGGGCGCCAAGCCGCAGAAGGTCAGCAAGGACTGGCTCGGCACCCTGCACGACGGTTCGCCCGTCGACTTCCCGAAGCTGCCGGGCAAGACCGGCGACCCGGCGGGCGTGAAGGGCCTCGACCCCGGCCTGAACAAGGTGGGCACGGTGCTCAAGGCCGTCGCCGGTACCGGGATGCAGCACTACGTCGTGCTGCCGGGAGCCGTCGCGCCCGTCTCCGACCTCGTCGCCCGGCTGCTCCTGACGAGCCCGGAGGCGGAGGTGCTCGGCCAGAAGGCGCAGGCCGCCGAGGTCGCCCCGCAGTCCTTCACCTCGTCGCCGGACGAGTTCTACGCGTCCAAGGGCTGGCCGAAGAGCGTCCCGACCCAGGCCAACGACACCTCCGCCCGGACGGGGACCGTCTGCAACGTGCTGCACGGCGTCGACGGCAAGGGCGTGCCGGAGCTCACGACCTGGGCCGGGCCCCGCTACCCGGTGAGCTTCCTGGACGGTGCCACCAGCGCGTACGTCACCCCGGGCAGCGGTGTGCTCTACCGGCAGTTCAGCGGTGCCTCGCCCACCACCGGGTCGGTCTTCCTGGTGACGGACACCGGGCTGCGGTACGCCGTGCAGACCAACAACGACAGCAGCGCCGACCACTCGAAGATCGGTGAGACGGCGAAGCCCGCGTCGCCCGAGGACCGGGCCGCCGAGGTCAACCAGGCGCAGATCAGGCTCGGCTACAAGGACGTGAAACCGCTGCCGGTGCCGGAGAACTGGTCGAACCTGCTGCCCAAGGGGCCACGGCTCGACACCAACAGCGCCAAGCAGCCGCAGAGTTCCTGACGACGGAGGAGGGGGAAGCGTGAAAACGATCAACCGCGGCACATTCCGGCGCCGGGCTTCTTCCGGAACTCATTCCGCATCTCGTTCCGTATCACGTTCTTCGGTTCGCCCGGCCGCCGCCGTACTGCTTCTGACATGCGCGGCGACCATCGTTCTGCCGGTATTTCCTGCCACGTCGGCGGCGGCCGAGGATTCCGTTCCGCAAACGGGGGCCGAGGGCAGCGGCGAGTGCACCTTCCCGATGCCGAAGCAGATCCAGGGCCGCCCCTGGTCGCTCCAGCGGCTGGTCTTCGACCAGCTCTGGCAGGACACCAAGGGCAAGGGCGTCCGGGTCGCGGTGATCGACACCGGGGTGGACGCGACCAACCCGCAGCTGAAGGGTGCCGTCGACCGGAGCTCCGGCACGGACCTGCTTCCGGCGCTGAACCCGGACGGTACGAAGGCCAAGGGCAAGGCGAAGGGCAAGCGGGGCGACGGCACGACCGACGTCGTCGGCCACGGCACCAAGGTCGCCGGCATCATCGCGGCCCGCCCGCGCAGCGGCACCGGCTTCGTGGGCCTGGCCCCGGAGGCGACGATCATCCCCATCCGGCAGAACGACGACAAGGGCAACGGCACCGCCGCGACGATGGCCGAGGCGATCCGCCATGCCATCAGGAAGCACGCCCGGGTCATCAACATCTCGCAGGACACCGTCAAACCCCTGCGCGCAGACTCGGAGTTGGGCCGTGCGGTGAGCGAGGCCCTGAAGAACGACATCGTGGTGGTCGCCTCCGCGGGCAACGATGGGCTCACCGCCCCGGCCAAGGCCACCTACCCGGCCGCGTACCCGGGTGTGCTGGCGGTGGCCGCGTCCGACCGCAACGACGAGCGGGCGCCGTTCTCCCAGACCGGTGACTTCGTCGGGGTCGCGGCGCCGGGCGTCGACATGGTGTCCACCGTGCCGAAGGGCGGCCAGTGCGTCGACAACGGGACCAGCTTCTCGGCGCCGTACGTCGCCGGGGTGGCCGCCCTCATCCGGGCCAAGCACCCGCGCTGGACGCAGGCCCAGGTGGTGGCCCAGATCGAGCAGACCGCGGAGCGCGCGGTGAACGGCCGGGACGACTTCATCGGCTGGGGGGTGGTGGACCCGGTGCGCGCCCTCAACGACGACGAGCACCCGGTGAACGCGCCCACTCCGGACCGCGCGGTTTCGAACGGTCCCGTGGGGCCGGAACCGGTGGCGCTCCAGCTGCGTGAAACCAGGCAGGAACGGATGACTCGCATCTCGACCTACGTACTGGCCGCGACGGGGCTCCTCGTCGCGGTGGTCGCGGGGGTCGCGGTCCTCGTGCGGGACCGGAGCCGTCCGTGAATAGGTGAATTTCCAACAACTTGCTGTTGCAATAAGCCGGTTGGAATCGTTGGTCATCGCAGTTAAAGTGAAAGTCGCAAAAATGCGGTCCGATCTGGACGTGCCAGCCGGCGGCCCGACAGCCCGCAACATCCAATTCATGGGGGAAGGTGCGCTATGGGAGACAAGCTCAAGGTCACATCCGGGGAGATCACTCAGCTGATCAAGGACCTCGGCCACATGCAGGACACGCTGGAGAGCAGGATCAGCGCGCTCAACGCGGTCATCGACTCCGTCGAGGGTCACTGGAAGGGCGTCGCGGCCAACGCGTACAACGGCCTCCAGACGCAGGTGAACCTCGATGTGCGCAACCTGAAGGAGCTCCTGGACTTCACCCACGAGGCGGTCCAGATGAGCCGCGACGGCTTCGACGCCGAGGAGGTCGAGCGCCTGAACAGCTTCAAGGGCATCGACGGCGTAGACCACACGGGCAGCAACGGCATCCTGGACCGCTTCCAGGTCTCGCAGTAGTCGGCCCGTCCGCCCTCATTCCGCACCTTCGCGTCAGGAGACCGTTCCATGGAGATCACGTACTCCGGGGTCGTCGAGGCCTCTAACCAGGTCAAGACCACCGCCAACACCATCAAGGAGCAGCTGGACTCGCTGAACAGGAGGGTCGAGGCCGTCGTCGCCACCTGGGACGGTGAGACCCGGCGGGCGTTCCACGACCGCCACGCGGGCTGGCAGCTCAAGGTCGACCACATGCACCAGACTCTGCTGAAGATCTCGACCAAGCTCATGGAAGCGACGGACGGCTACCAGGCCAACGACCTGGCGCAGTCCCGCCGCTTCCACGGCTGACCCAGGCCCAGATGAACGACAACGGAACCGGCACGCCGGGGGTGCGGGGCGCGGACACCGCGTCCCGCACCCACGCCTGCCGGACCACGGCACTCTAGGGAGGCGTATCCATGGGATCCCATCTTCCGGACGACCCGCCGCTGCCCGACAACGGCAAGGGCAAGGGCTCGCCGGACCTGGACACGCCGAGCGAGTCCCTGAAGAGCTTCAAGACGCGCGTGGACAAGCTCCTCACCGCGCTGGACGGCTCACCGGCCGCCCACAGCCGCATCACCGAGCAGAAGGTCACCGCCGCCGCGTACGGCACGGGCTTCCCGGAGGCACTCGGGCTTTCCGCTTCCTACGATGTCGTCCACCTGCGCCTGACCCAGCTCTCCAAGACGCTCGGCGAGCAGTTGGAGGCGATGGGCATCACGGTCGACTTCGCCGACCGCGGGTACCAGAACGTCGACCACGAGTACGCGGAGCGCCTGCAGGCCATCCAGAAGCGCGTCGAGGCCGAACACCAGAAGCCGGAAGTCGACCCGCAGACCGGGCTGTTGCCGAGGCCGGGCGAGGGTACTGGCACCGATCAACACGGTTTGTAGGCACGGGAAGTGAACGGGGGAGAGGGATAACCATGGGGGACAAGGGCAAGCTGCCGCCGCTCAACGCCTGCTATCTCACGACCGACTTCGAGAACATGTCGTACGAGGACATGCTCGCGATGGTGCGCAGCGTGGACCCCACGGCGATCATGGGCCGGGGAACCGCGCTGATCGACGCACAGACCGAGATCGAGAAGATCGGTACCGAGCTCAAGGAGCACGTCAGCCGCACCACGTGGAAGGGCAAGGGGGGCGACGCCTTCCGCGAGTGGGGCGACGACTTCGCCAAGCAGACCATCAAGCTGGCCGACTACGCCGGCGCCGCGGGCACCTCGCTGCAGACGGCCGGCCAGGCGCTCAGCGAGGTCAGCAAGGTGATCCAGGGCCACTCCGACGCCACGGCCATGTGCTACGCGGACGAGGAGAAGGAGAAGGCCCGGCTGAAGGCCGTCGACAAGGCGCGGAACGAAGCGATTCCGCAGATGAACAAGCTCGCCTCGTACTACATGATGGCGCAGCAGACGATCTCGTCGCAGGAGGAGCCGGTCTTCAAGCCGCTGCCTGCGGCGGCGTTGCCGGACGAGAAGTACGCGGGTGGCGAAAGGAGCTACGGCACTTCCGGTGACTCGGGCAGCACGCACTCGGTCTCCACTGTGCCGAGCACCGGCGGCTCGTCGGGCACCTACCACCACGTCACCGCGCAGCCCGACGGCAGCAGCTCGCCTTCCACCACCAACGTCTCCACCCCCCCTGCGGCGCATCACGTCGGTGTGGTCCCCGTGACGCCCGGCGTCCCGGACACCACGGGCACCAACATCGACACGGTCACGATGCCGGACGCCCCGCCGGTCACGTCGACACCGCCCACGGGCGGCCCTCCGGTCACTCCGGTCGGCGGCGGCGGGCAGAACAACATCCCGCCCGTGGTCCTGCCCACGCAGTCGCTTCCGAACGGTCCCGGGGGCGGTGGGAACCGGCGGACGATTCCGGTCGCCCCCGTTACCGACGGCGGCCCACGGGCGAACCCCGTCGGCCCCGTTGCGGCGGGGGACCGGCGCACGATGCCGGTCGGCCCGATGGGCAGGGGCGGCGGCGAGAGCGTGCGTGCTCCCGGCATCCACGGCGGTACGCCCGGCCGCCCGGTGACCGGCCCCCTCGCGGGCGGACAGCGCGGAACGGTCATCGGCAACGAGCGCCCCGGGGTCGGCCGCTCGATGATGGGCGGCCACGGCATGGGCGCCGTGGGTTCGCCCACGGGGCGTGGCGGAGTCGGCGGAGCCGCCGGTTCGCGACGCCTGGTCACCCAGCCCGGCGGCACGGTGGGGGAAGCGCGCGGTGGCGGCGCGGGACGGGAGTTCACGCCCGGCGGCAGCGGCCTCGTACGCGAAACCGCGCGCCCGGGAGCCATGGGTCCGATGGGCGGTGCGATGGGCGGGTCCCGGAGCGCGGGCCGGCGTCCCCAGCGGCGTGACGGTGAGCACCCGGACTACCTCGAAGAGGACGAGGCGACCTGGGCCACGGGGGACGACGTGGTCCCGCCCGTGATCGACTAGCAGCCGGTTTTCCGAGCACCGACGCCGGTGGGGCGGACAGAACACGAGTGGGTGGCATGAGGTCAACGGTCTGGCGACGGCGCGGTCGGACGTCGGCGGTGGTGTCCGCGCTGGGCGCCCTGCTCCTCCTGGGCGGCGCCGTCGCCCCGGCCGCGACCGCGGACACCATGCGCGACCGCCAGTGGTACCTGGACCGCATGCAGGCCCCGGCCATGTGGAAGGTCAGCACCGGCAAGGGGATCACGGTCGCCCTGCTCGACACCGGGGTGCTCCCCTCCGTCCCCGAGCTGACGGGCAAGGTGCTCAAGGGCAAGAACTTCGTGGAGCCCGAGCGGGGTGCGCACAAGGACAAGGACGGGCACGGCACCGCGTTGGCGATGCTGATCGCCGGCAACGGGGCCAACGACCAAGGCGTGAAGGGTCTCGCGCCGGATGCGCGCATCCTCCCGCTGACCGTCTTCGGCTCCTCCAAGGAGTCGGGCACCAACAGCGTTCCGGCGGTGATCGATGCCATCAGGTACGCCGCTGACAGCGACGCCCAGATCATCAACATGTCGTTGGGTTTCGAGAACTACATGCTTGAAACCGGCGAGCGGGAAAAGATCCAGCAGGCGGTGGACTACGCCATTGGCCGCGGGAAGCTGCTTCTGGCAGCCACGGGGAACCGAGGCGACAAGGACAACGATCCCGCGTACCCGTCGGCGAGTCTCGGCGTCGCCGGGGTCGGAGCGATCGACAAGACGCTCAAGGTGACGAAGTTCTCGGGCTGGGGGTCCCAGGTGGCACTTGCCGCGCCTGGTGAGGACATTCCCGTCCGTTGCTCTGAAGGCAAGCCCGGCTACTGCAGCAGCTGGGGCACCAGTCAGGCCACCGCCATCGCCTCCGCATCGGCAGCCCTCATCTGGTCCATGCACCCCGACTGGACCGGCAACCAGGTCCTGCGCGTCCTCATGAACACCGCGGGCAAGCCGACCGAGGGCAGGATTCCCAGCCGCTACATCGGCTACGGCACGGTCCGCCCCCGGATCACCGTCCTCGGCGGCAAGGCCGACCCGGGCCCCGCCGACGTGAATCCTTTGGTCGCCGCCCGCGCAACCGCGTCCCCGTCGCCCAGCGTCTCCGCTTCCGCGTCCCCCTCGGAGGACCCGAAGCCCTCCGCCACCCCCACGGCGAAGGACGACGACGGACAGGGCGGCACGGACACGACCGTCTGGATCGTCGTCGGGGCGGTCGCGGCGGTGGTCGTCGTCGGCGGTGCGGTGCTCCTGGTACGCCGGAGGAGCACCGGCCCCCGGTACTGAGCGACCTCCGTCGCACCACCCCCCCCCACGTAGTACACAGGCCGGAGGAGACATCGTGGACCAAGAGTTCCTGGCAGGGCTGCAGCAGTTCCAGCAGCAGGCGCAGAACTTGCAGAACCTGATGACGGACATGCAGAACCGCATGCCGCAGGGAGGCGAGGGAACGGACGCCCAGGGCGCCGTGACCGTACGCCTGGCGGCCGACGGGATTCCGGAGTCCATCAAGGCCGCCTCGGACTGGCAGCGCAGGCAGGGCCCCGAGGTCATCGGCGCGGCCGTGCTCGACGCATACGGGACGGCGATGAGTGCGCGGATGGAGGGCGTCGCCCGCGCCTTCGACCAGGCGGACTGGCAGGCCACGGCCGAGCAGGTGGACCGCTCGCTCGCCCAGCCCGGGCCTCCTCCCGCGACGGGCCTCCCGCCGGCGACGCCTCCCGGACCGGATCTGCGATATGTGGTGCCCCGGAGCCTCGACGAGGTGACCGAGGACGCGCTGTCGGCGCTCGACGCGGTGCAGCAGATGGCGACGACGGTCGCCGAGCCCCCCCGGGCCGTCGGCAGATCCACGGCGCACCGGGTCGTCATCACCGTAACGAAGGGGGCCCTGCTCTCCTGCGAGGTGGACCCGCAGTGGGCGGCGAAGCAGACGTCCATCGGGCTCAACCAGGCGTTCGAGGAGGCCCTGGCCGGTGCCCGTAGCCAACTGGGCGAACTGGAGGCCGCCGCCGAGGACGGCGCGGGCCACCTCCAGCTCGACAGCCTGCTGCACGAAGCACTGGCCATTCTCAGCGACCCGCGGCGTCTTGCCGAATGACTTCCGAAGGGACTGACTGCATTGGGTGATCCCGACCTCAAGGTCATCACCGATGGACTGCGCACCGACGCGGTCATGTGGGACGAGCAGAGCACCGCGATGAAGGCGGTGCACGACGCGGTCGAGGGCACGAGGATGAACCGGCTCCAGGCCGGCGTGTTCCAGCTCCTCGTCTCGGCGTACGGAGCCGTGGTCGAACAGGTCTCCGCACGCAGCGCCGAGGGTGAGGTGCAGATGGCGGCGGTGAGCTCCGCGCTGTACAAGAACGCCAAGGCGTACGACGCACACGAGGTGGACACCAAGCACCACGTGGACCACGCCTACTAGACAGGGAATTTCATGGCTTTCAACGCCGCGCAGTACGAGGCGACCACACAGAAGCTGACCACCGGGATACAGACGCTCTCGGAGAAGGTGAACCAGGTCGGCCCGAAGGCCGAATCCACGGCGAACCACTGGTACGTCCCCGACTTCATCGGGGACGCGCTGATCTGGGCCGCCAACAAGGTCATCGAATTCGGCAACTGGGTCCTCGGCAAGCTGAAGGAACTCATGGAGGGCGTGGCGGCGCCCGTCTACATGGCCATCCACACCTGGACCTGGCAGTCCGACATCCGCGGGGGCGCCTCCGGAGTGGCGGGCACCACCACCGCCGACCAGCTCCAGTCGCTGAAGCACTGGACCGGCGAAGCCGCCACCTCCTACACCAACGCGGTGAAGGCCCAGCCGATCGCCGCCGCGAAGATCGGCACGACCGCGGACAAGGTGGCCACCGGCCTGGCGCTGTGCACGACCGCCGGCGCCGCGTTCTACGTGTCGCTGGCCGTCATCCTGGCCCAGTACATCGTCACCATGATCGGTGCGATCGCGGCCCTGGGCTCGGTCGTGTTCTCGTGGGCGGGTGCGGCCCTGATCGTCGGCGACACGTCGGTGAGCGTCGGCTACATCATCACCGCCGTCACCGCGCTGGCCGCGCTGCTCGGTGCGCAGGCCCAGCAGATGGCCGCCATCGAGGGCGAGGCGCGCGACATGACGACGTACCCCAACGGCCACTGGCCGGTTGCCGCGCCGGGCGCCTGAACCCGTCCGATACTGGGGCCTCCCCCCAGTAGAAGACCGGGTGGTACGGGCCTCTCGGACGAACAGACAGGTGAGACATCATGCGTGCATTCCGGGTAGTTCTCTGGGCCGTCGGCCTGGTGGCTCTGGTGGGTCTGTTCTTCTCACTGAAGGAGGCGTTCCACCCGGCGGTCTGGATCCTCTGCATGGTCCTCGCCGTCGGCTGCCCCCTGGCGGCCGAGGGCCGTGCGGCCCGGCAGACGCAAGGCAGGCGACGCGCGGAGCAACGCGCCTGGTACGCGGAGAACTTCGGCTCCCTCGAAGCCCTGCGCGAGGCCGTCGACGCGCCGGCCCTGCGCCGCATCCGTGACGAGAAGGGCCCGGCGCAGGCGGTCCGCGAGGTCAAGCGCGAACACCCCCGCCTGCCGCTGGACGTGGCGGTGTCCCTGGTCAGAGCCTTGTGAGCCCGGGGACCATGTTTACGTCCCCGGGCCCCGGCGAAGGGCTGTTCATCCCCGCCGAGGGGGCGCGCCGAGGCGGGGTCTACCTGTTGGTGACTCTCGCGTGTGTGCTCGCTCTGGTGGTTCTCGAAGCGCTCACCGTGTTCGTGGTCCTCGTGCTGCTCTCGGGTGAAGGCATCGAATCCATGGGCTGGGCCGGCGTCGGCGGGTACATCGGCCTGCCCGTGTTCTTCGCAGGGGTGTTCCTGCTGCCGATGGCGGTGATGATGCGGCGGCTCCCGGGCATGCGCATCGACGCGACCGGTGTGACCAGGGTGTGGCGCAAGCGTAGTCAGACCATTGGCTGGGCCGACATCGACCAGGTCCGGTTCAACAGTCGGCGGAGTTACCTGATGATCGTGCTGAAGCCGGGTGTGAACGCCGGGAAGCCGAACGACGGCGGTGGGCCGCGCGCGGTTCTCCACTCGCTCGGACACGCCGTCTGGCGCCGCCGCAGGCCCGGTCAGGCCGGGCTGATCATCGAGGCGGTCGAGCGCTTCGCCCCGGGTACGTACATCCCCGGCCAGTGGCCCGTGGGCAACCAGGGCCGCACGCGCGGGACGGGCGCTCCGGCGTAGCGGAGCGGATGTGCAGGGCGCCGTGACCGTACAGCCGGAACCGGATGGGCTGCCGGAGTCCATCACGGCTGCTACGGACTGGCAGCGCAGGCAGGGCCCGGAATCCATCGGAGGCGCCGTGGTCGATGCCTACGGAGTGGCCATGAGCGAACAGATGCGGGGATGAGCCCTAGCCTTGGAGCGGAGCGACTGGCAGGCCAAGGCCGACCGTGCAGGCTCGGCAGTGCTTGATGATGCCGGGAGGCGGGTTCTCTGAAAGACAGGTGATGGTTTCGCATGTACTGGATTCGAGTACCGCTTTGGTGTGCCTCCCTGGCCTGCTTGTATGTGGTGTTCGCTGTTCGGCCTCATAGTCTGCCGCTGACGATCCTTCTTTACGCCCTTTTCGTTCTCCTCCCGAGCTTGGGCGAGGGATACGTGCAGCGGCGGCGCCAGAAGGACTGGTACGGAAAATTCGGGTCCATCGACGCATTGCGGTCGATCGTGACGGACGAGGCGGAACTTCGTCGGATCCGTGATGAAAAGGGGTTGCTGGTGGCTGCCCGCCGGTTCAGGCGCCAGTTTCCTCGGTGTCCCTTGCCCGAGGCCCTGAAGCTGGTTCAGTCGCTGTGACCACTCCGCCCATCCCCTCGGCGTCGCGGTCGTGACGTTGGGTTGTGTCCATCTCGCAACTGAGCGCGTGGACTTCTCGGATCAACAGGCAGGTGGGCCTCATGTACGTGTGGCGGATGGCTCTCTGGGCAGCTGCGAGCGCAGCCGCCGGAGCGGCGGTGCTGCTCTTTCACGGAGCGGACACCGGTTCGTCGGCGCTGCCGTTCCTGCTCTGTCTCGTGCTGGCCTTCGTGTTCGCGCTAGCCGCTGAGCTCTATGCGACGGGCCGCAAGCGACGCGAAGCGAGGAAGAGCTTTATACAGAAGTTCGGATCGGTCGACGAGTTGAGGCAGGCCGTCGATGGACCGGGGCTCCGGCGTACGCGTGATGAGGATGGGCTGCTGAGCGCCGTGCGCAAGCGTAGTCAGAGCATTGGCTGGGCCGACATCGACCAGGTCCGGTTCAACAGTCGGCGGAGTTACCTGATGATCGTGCTGAAGCCGGGTGTGAACGCCGGGAAGCCGAACGACGGCGGTGGGCCGCGCGCGGTTCTCCACTCGCTCGGACACGCCGTCTGGCGCCGCCGCAGGCCCGGTCAGGCCGGGCTGATCATCGAGGCGGTCGAGCGCTTCGCCCCGGGTACGTACATCCCCGGCCAGTGGCCCGTGGGCAACCAGGGCCGCACGCGCGGGACGGGCGCTCCGGCGTAACGGAGCGCCCGTCCCGGCCGTCACCCCTCCTCCGGCTCCAGCCACCCCGTCTGGATCAGGGCCGGCGTGCCCCGGCGGGCGACGAACATGCCCCGGCCGGGCGGCAGCGGGCGGCCCTTCACGGTGCCGAGGAGTTCGCCCTCGCTGGGGTGGCCGGACAGGATCACGCCCTGCGCGCCCAGCTCCTTGAAGCGCTGGATGAACGGCTCGTACGAGGAGCGGCCGGCGCCCGCGCTGCTGCGGGCGATGATGAAGTTGACGCCGGTGTCCCGGGCGAACGGCAGGTTGTCCACCAGCTGGGCCAGCGGGTTGGCGGACGACGTGGCCACCAGGTCGTAGTCGTCCACGATGATGAACGCCCGGGGGCCGCGCCACCAGCTGCGGGTGCGCAGCTGCTGCGGGGTCACGTCCGTCCCGGGGATGCGGCTGGTGATGAGGGTGTTCATGTCGCCGAGGTAGGACTCGAACGCGTTCTGCGTGGTCGCGTAGCCGACCAGGTACGGCTCGGGCACGACCTCCAGCAGGCTGCGCCGGTAGTCCCCGACGCAGATCAACGCCTCCTGCGGGGTGTAGCGGGCGGTGATCTGCTTGATCAGCAGCCGCAGCAGCGCCGTCTTGCCGGACTCCGACTCGCCGAAGACCGCGAACAGCGGGTCCGTGTCGAAGTCGACGTACACCGGCGCGAGGTTCATCTCGTCGATGCCGATCGCGACACCGCCGCGCGTGGCGTCGGGGCCGGTCGGCAGGTCGCGGGCGGACAGCATCCGGGGCAGCATCCGGACGGCCGGGGCGTGCGGGCCGGGCCAGTTGTCGTTCATGGCCTTGACGAAGCCGGCCGTGGCCTCGGACAGGTCGTCGCCGCCCCCGCCCGCGGAGTCGTCGATGCGCGGCAGGGCGCCCATGAAGTGCAGCCGCTCCTCGGTCAGACCGCGGCCCGGGGTGCCGACGGGCACGTTCTTGGCGACCTTGCGGTCCAGCTCGGAGTCGGCCGGGTCGCCGAGGCGCAGCTCCAGGCGGTTGAGCAGCTGGTCCTTGAGCGCGGCGCGCATCTCCATGTACCGGGAGACGGTGGCGACCAGGTGGACGCCGAGGCCGAGGCCCCGGGCGGCGATGTCGGCGACGACGGGCTCCAGGAACTCGTAGTCCGTCTTGAAGGACTGCCAGCCGTCGATGACCAGGAAGACGTCGCCCCACGCCTCGCCGGGCAGCCGGCCGGCGGCGCGCAGCCGGCGGTAGGTGGCGATGGAGTCGATGTTGTTGTCCCGGAAGAACGCCTCGCGCCGGTTGAGGATGCCGGCGACCTCGGCGACCGTACGGCGGATCTTCTCCGGGTCGAGCCGGGAGGCGACCCCGCCGACGTGCGGGAGGCCCTCGATGGCGGACATGCCGCCGCCACCGAAGTCCATTCCGTAGAACTGCACTTCGTGCGGGGTGTGGGTGAGGGCGAAGGCGCCGATGAGGGAGCGGAGGAGGGTGGACTTGCCGGAGCGCGGGCCGCCCACGATCAGCATGTGGCCGGCGGCGCCGGAGAAGTCCCTGACCAGGGTGTCGCGGCGCTGCTCGAACGGCTTGTCCACCAGGCCGAAGGGGACGACGAGCGCCCCGTTCCGCTGCTCGGGCGCGTGCAGGCCGCGTTCGGGCGTGACCGCGAGCCCGGGCAGCAGCCGGTCGAGCGAGGGCGCCTCGGTGAGCGGTGGCAGCCACACCTGGTGGGCGAGGGGCCCCTGGCCCTCCAGGCGGCGGGCGATGACGTCGAGGACGGTGTCCGCCAGCGCGTCGGGCGTCGCCTGCCCGGGCACGAAGGGGACGTGCGGCTCGGGCTCCGGGTAGTGGACCGCGACCGGGGCGGCGGTGAACAGGACCGGCCGGCGGTCGATCGCGAGATCCCCGTTGCCGGAGACCGGCGCGACCCCGGGCCGGTAGGTCCCCGACACGTACGCGGCCTTGAAGCGGGTCATCCCCTCGGTGCCGAACTTCAGGAACCCGGAACCGGGCACCGACGGCAGGTGGTAGGCGTCGGGCACGCCCAGCGCGGTACGGGACTCGGCGGCGGAGAAGGTCCGCAGCCCGATCCGGTACGAGAGGTAGGTGTCCAGGCCGCGCAGCCGGCCCTCCTCCAGGCGCTGCGAGGCCAGCAGCAGGTGCACGCCCAGGGACCGCCCGATGCGGCCGATCTGGATGAACATGTCGATGAAGTCCGGCTTGGCGGTGAGCAGTTCGCTGAACTCGTCGATCACCAGGACCAGCGAGGCCAGCGGCTCCAGCGGGGCCCCGGCGGCGCGTGCCTTCTCGTAGTCGGTGAGGTTGGCGTAGTTGCCCGCCGCCCGCAGCAGCTCCTGGCGGCGCTGGAGCTCACCGGTGATGGAGTCCCGCATGCGGTCGACCAGGGTGAGGTCGTCCGCCAGGTTGGTGATGACCGCGGCCACGTGCGGGAGTTCCGACATCCCGGCGAAGGTGGCGCCGCCCTTGAAGTCGGCGAGGACGAAGTTGAGGGTCTCCGACGAGTGGGTGACCGCGAGGCCCAGCACCAGGGTGCGCAGCAGTTCGGACTTGCCGGAACCGGTCGCGCCCACGCACAGCCCGTGCGGGCCCATGCCCTCCTGCGCGGCCTCCTTGAGGTCGAGCATGACGGGGGAGCCGTCCTCGCCGACACCGATGGGCACCCGCAGCCGGTCGGCCGTCGAACGCGGCCGCCACACCGTGTTGGTGTCCACCGCGGCGGGATCGCCGATGCCCAGCAGGTCCGTGAAGTCCAGGTTGGCGAGCAGCGGCTCCTCGTCGTCCCCGCCGCTGCCCATCCGGAACGGGGCGAGCTGGCGGCCCAGGGCCTGAGCGGTTTCGACGGGCAGGAGGTCCGGGATGCCGTGGTAGGAGACGCTGGCCGACTCCAGCCGCAGCCGGCCCGGCCGCACGGCGATGTGGAGTCCGCCGCGCGGCTCGTCCAGCTCCTCCGGGACGATCTCCACCACGGTGACCCCCTGGAGCCCCTCGGCGGAGGCGAACAGCGAGTTCTGCGGGACGACGCCGCCGTCCAGCACGAGGACCACGTGCGGCTGGTCCAGGAGCGGGGAGCCCTCGCGGTTGAAGCGGGAGCGGCCGTCCAGGGTGTGGTGGAGCAGCGTCTCGACCTCGGCCAGGTCGTCGCTGAACAGCCGCTTGGTGCCGGCCCCGTCCGACGTGCCGGGGGCCTGGGTGTGCGGGAGCCACTTCGTCCAGTCCCACTGGTCCGTCACGTCCGTGGACGCCACGACCGCGACCAGCAGGTCCTCGGGGGAGTGCAGCGCGACCAGTCCGGAGATCATCGCGCGCGCGGAGCCGCGTACGGAGACCGGGTCGCCGGAGACCACGACGTGGTAGAAGGCGCGCAGCGACATCGCCATGGGGAGCCGGTCCACGGAACCGTGGGTGGCCAGGAACCGGTGCATGGCACCGGCCGACAGCGGCTCCAGCTCGTCCACCGGCGCGGTGGTCGGGGCGATGAGCGGCGTCCACAGCTGCTGCGGGCCCAGGCCGACGCGGACCTGTCCGAAGTCGTCGTCGGTGATCCGGCGCTCCCACAGCCGCCCGCCCTCGGCGACCAGCGACCACAACTGGTCCGGGTCCGGGTGCAGGTAGAACTGCGCGTCGCGCTGCGCCTGCGCGGTGCGCCGCACCTTGCGCCGGGTCTGCCCGAGGTACTTCAGGTAGTCGCGGCGGCCCTGCACGGCCTCGCCCTGGGTGCCCTTGCGGTACCGCATCATCTGCGCCACGGCCATCGCGACCGTCGACAGCAGCATCATGACGCCCATGATCTTCATGAACGACTGGGAACCGGGCATGAAGAAGAACACCACCGACGAGCCCATGCCGAGCATCGGCAGGAGCTGCATGGCCATGCCCTCCTGCTGCCCGCGGGGCAGTTCAGGAGGAGCTTCCAGACGCAGTTCCGTGGTGGACGTCTCGGGCGGCATCGCGCGGGGCGGGCGCTTGACGACGATCTGGGTCACCGGCGAATCAGTCCCTCAGTGCGGCCCGGAGAGTTGTGGGCCGGCACCCCCGTGGCAGCGACCTACCTCCGCGCGCGGATCATCCTAATGTAGGCACGGAAGGGGGCCCCGATAGGGTGACGCCCTGCGGGCGTACGACGGCACTGTGCCGACGCGGCCCGCTCTCAGCAGCACGGCGTGCAGCGAACGAGGGGACCCCACAGGTGAGTTCGACCCTGACAACCACCGGCTTCTGCCGCATAACGGTCGTGGCGCCGGACAGTCGTATCGACGTCGCCCTGCCGGACGACGTCGCCGTCGCCGATCTCCTCCCGGAGATCCTGCGGCTGACCGGCCAGGAGACACCCGCGGGAGCGCCTCCGGGATACCACCTGACCCGCCGCGACAACACGGTCCTGGACGCCACCCACACCCTGGGCGTCCAGCGCGTCCTGGACGGTGACGTGCTGCGGCTGCGGCCCTTCACCGAGTCGCTGCCGCCGGCCGTCTTCGACGACGTCGCCGACGCGGTGGCCTCCGCCGTCCGCCGCGACCGGGCCCTGTGGAGCGACCAGCTCCTCGGCGTCGCCGGTCTCTTCGGCGGGGCGCTGCTGCTCGTCCTCATGGGCTTCGTGGTCTGGTTCGCCGACCCGGTCCGGCACGACATGCACGGACTGCCGGGCATCGTCGCCGCCGCCGTCGGCGTCCTGCTCGCCGTGCTCGCCGGGATCCGCGCCCGGCGCTACGACGACCGGGCCTCCGCGATCGCGCTCGGCCTCGCCGCCCTGCCGCACGTCATGATCGCCGGGTCCGGGCTCCTCGCCCTCGACCCGGGCACCGGGATCGGACGCCTCCAGTTCATGCTGGGCTGCGCGGCGGTGCTCCTGGTCTCCGCCGGGCTCGTCGTCGCGATGCCGACCGGCGACGCCCCGTTCGTCGCCGTCGTGTTCGCCTCGGCGGTCGGCACCCTCGCCACGTTCCTGTCGATCGTCACGGAGGCCGCACCCCGCGAGGCGGCCGCCGTCTGCGCCGTCGTCGCGATCGGCCTCATCGCCTTCCTGCCCGGCCTCTCCGCACGGGTCGCCCAGCTGCCCATCGGCTACGCGGCCCCGCGCCCCGCGACCGACGCCGACCTCGACGGCGAGCCCGGCCCCGGCAGCCCCGAGCCCGTCGACACCGAACGCATCGCGGCCCGGGCCCGGCGCGGCCACGAACTGCTGCTCGGCCTCGTCGGCGGCTGCTGCGTCGTGGTGGTCGCCTCGGCCGCCGTCCTCGGCTTCTCCACCGACACCTGGGGCCGCACCCTCGCCCTCGTCGCCGGAGTGGCCATGCTGCTGCGCGCCCGCCTCTTCCGCTACACCTCGCAGGTCGCCGTCACGCTGAGCGCCGGCATCGCCGCCCTGGGCCTGCTGGTGCTCGGGCTCTCCCTCAACCCGCCGGCCGACGCCGTCGTCAAGCTCCTGACCGAGAACGACCGGGGCCCGCTCGACATCCGTACGCTGTGGCTCGCCGCTGCCGTCACGGCCGGCGCCGCCCTGCTGACCGGCATCGCGCTGATCATCCCGAAGAAGGGCCTCTCCCCGTTCTGGGGTCGCATGTCCGACCTGGCCGAGGTCCTGCTCCTGCTCGCCCTCGTCCCCCTCTGCCTGGCCGTCCTCGACCTGTACTCGGCAGCCCGGTCCATGACCAGCTGAGCACCGGGCCCGACGCGCCTGCGGGGCCAGACGCGCCTCGGAGCCGTACAAAACGTTCCGTCTCCTCGGACGCCGGGCCTGTTCGATTACAGTGCTGCGCAGTTACCGCACAGTCGCACAGGGGAACGAGACGACGGCATACGGGAGTGGCGCGGTGAGCACAGGGATCACGGCCGTCTGGGGCCGGGCCGAGCAGCAGGACTTCCGCAGCCGGGTCCGCGGGACGCTCCTCGGCGGGGCCCTCGGTGACACCCTCGGCGCGGGTGTCACCGCGCTCACCCTGGAGGAGATCCGCGCCGCCCACGGGCCCGACGCCGTCACCGACCTCGTCCCCGCCCACGGCGCCCGCGGCACCGTCACCGCCGCCACCCAGCTCACCCTGTTCACCGTCGACGGGCTGATCCGCGCCCAGGTCCGCCGCGACACCGGCGCCTGGCACCCGCCCACCGACGTCCACCGCGCCCATCTGCGCTGGGCGGCGACCCAGCGCGACTGGGGGCCCGACGAGCGCCGCAAGGACAACGGCTGGCTCGCCGGGCAGGAATGGCTCTACGCCCGCCGCGACCCCACCCGGGAATGCCTGAACGGCCTCGGCGACGACATCATGGGCACCCTGGACCGGCCCAAGCACCCCGCCGCGCACGACGCCGCCGCGCTCACCCGCTCCGCACCGTTCGGGCTGCTCGTCGGCTGGGAGCCCCGGCTGGTGTTCCAGCTCGCCGTCGAGTGCGCCGCGCACACCCACGGCCACCCCACCGCCCTGCTCTCCGCCGGCGCCTTCGCCGTCCTCGTGCACGGCCTGGCGCGCGGCGAGACCCTGGACGGCTCCGTGCAGCACGCACTCGGGGTGCTCGGGGACCGCCCCGGCCACGAACCCGTCACCGAGGCGCTGCGCCGGGCCCTCGGCACCGTGCGCCAGGGCATCCCGGGGCCCGCGCTCATCGAGTCCCTGGGCGCCACCGACTCCGCCGACGAGGTGCTGGCCGTCGCGGTGTACTGCGCGCTGGTCGGGGAGGACGTACGGCAAGGGCTGCGGCTCGCCGTGAACCACGGCGGGCCCTCCTCGGCCACGGGCTCGCTGTGCGGGGCGCTGCTGGGCGCGATGCACGGCGAGACCGCGCTGCCGCCGGACTGGGTCGCCGAGCTGGAGGGGCGGGCCACCCTCCTCGAACTCGCCGACGACTTCGCCATGGAGATGACCCAGGGGCCCGCCCTGCACAGCCCGGCCTCCGCGGCTCCGGGCTGGCTGGCCCGCTACCCGCGCTGAGACTCCCCCTTCGTGCCCTCCGCGACCGGGGCGTCCTGCGGGCCGCCCTGCGCCGGGACCGCGGCCGCGCCCGACGTCCCGGGGCCGTCGCCGTCGGCGTTGATCCGCTCGATGAGCGCATCCCGTTCCGGGGTGTCCTCCGGGCGTACGAGGCCGATCACGACGTACAGCACCAGCGAGACGGCCAGCGGCAGCGCCACCTGGTACTGGAGCGCCACGCCCTCCTTCACCGAGCCGTCCAGGTCGTAGTTGGTGAAGTAGAACGCCAGCAGACCCGCCGCCCAGCTGGTGAGCGCCGCCGTCGGCCCCGACCGGCGGAAGGTGCGCAGCAGCCCCAGCATGAACGGGATGGCGATCGGGCCCATGAGCCCGGCGACCCACTTGATGACGACGGAGATGATGTCCTTGAACGTGGGCGAGTTGATCTGCGTAGCCAGCGCCATGGACAGCCCGAGGAAGCCCAGCGTGGACAGGCGCGCGGCCAGCAGCCCGGCCCGGCTGCTCCACTCGCGGGCCGCCTTGGAGAACACCGGGGCGATGTCCCGGGTGAAGACTGCCGAGATCGCGTTGGCGTCGGAGGAGCACATGGCCATCGTGTGCGAGAAGAACCCGACGACCACGAGTCCCAGCAGGCCGTGCGGCAGCAGCTGTTCGGTCATCAGCGCGTAGCTGTCGGAGGCGTCCGGCTTCTCGGCGTGGACGAGCAGCGGGGCGCACCACATCGGGAAGAACAGGACCGTCGGCCACACGAGCCACAGAAGGGCGGAGAGCCGCGCCGAACGGGTCGCGGAGGCGGCGGAGTCGGTGGCCATGTACCGCTGGGCCTGGTTCCACATGCCGCCGTTGTACTCGAAGGTCTTGATGAACAGGAACGCCAGCAGGAACGTCACGGTGTACGGACCGGCCGTGGGCTCGGCGTGGCCCTCGGGCAGCTTGTCCCAGACCGTCCAAAGGGTGCTGAAGCCGTCCAGCTCGCGCATGACGGTGATGAGCATCGCGAGGCCGGCGAGCAACTGGATGACGAACTGGCCCAGTTCGGTGAGCGCGTCCGCCCACAGGCCGCCGACCGTGCAGTAGACGGCCGTGATGATGCCGGTGATGAAGATGCCCTGGGTGAGGGAGATCCCGGTGAAGACGGACAACAGGGTCGCGATGGCGGCCCACTTGGCGCCGACGTCCACGATCTTCAGCAGCAGCCCGGACCAGGCCAGCGCCTGCTGCGTGGGCACGTTGTAGCGGTTCTTCAGGTACTCCAGCGGCGAGGCCACGTGCAGCCGCGAGCGCATCCGGTTGAGCCGGGGCGCGAAGAGCTTCGCGCCGATGCCGACGCCGATGGCGATCGGCAGCGACCAGGTCACGAAGGACGTGACGCCGTACTGGTACGCGATGCCGGCGTAGCCCGTGAACATCACGGCGCTGTAGCCCGACATGTGGTGCGAGATGCCGGACAGCCACCACGGCATCCGTCCGCCCGCCGTGAAGAAGTCGCTGACGTTGTCCACACGCTTGTGGGACCAGAGCCCGATCGCGATCATCACGCCGAAGTAGCCGATGAGCACGACCCAGTCGAGACTGTTCATGTGTCCCCTCCCGGGGTCCGCCTTGTGAACGGGATACGCACTTCGCCAGTACGGCCGTCTCAGCGGTGTCCCCGTGCGGGAGCGGGGACTTCGGGGATTGAACCGTCTGTGCGGGGCCTCGGTCAAGGACTCCTTCGGTCAGAGATGTGAACACAGGTCAGTAAGCCGAACGATTTTGCCTGTTCTTGACCCACGGGAGCGTTGTCGTGAACGTGACGGCGGCCACACGATGAGCGGGCGCTTCGCCAGGCTGTGGGCGCGTGCAGGCACGAAAAAGACCGCACGGGATGCGGGTCCCGTGCGGTCGAGAAGGAGGGGAACTGCCCGAGGAGAGGCCGGCCCGGAGGTGCGAAAAGCCCTCTCGGCCAGGACGGCGGGCCGGTCGAGAGGGCCTGGCCCGGGCCGCGGCGCGCCGCGGGCCGAACCGCTCGGTCTCAGAACCGGGCGGTCCGGGTCACGTCCGAGAGGAACGCCGACCAGGTCTTCGCGGAGAAGTCGAGGACCCCGCTGCTCACGCTCTTCGAGTCGCGGACCAGCAGTGCGTGACCCTCCGCCGCCTTGACCTCCACACAATTCCCATTCGCGGAATACGAGGACTTGGTCCACTCCGCCAGTGCGTCCTGCCGAATCACCATAATGACTCCGATGGTTGTGCCGGTCGTTGGGCGATGCGCCCAGCCGCTGCGCCCAGCGACTTGTGAAGGGACGCTACGCCGCAACATCATCGGACGTGAGCGGCGTTCACTCGTTCGGATGACTTGCGCCGCTATGGTCTTCCGGCACGGCCTTGTGGAGGTGTACCTTCCGCGCCGCCTTCCAAATCCCTTCGGAGGAGACCGAATTGCTCACGCTCCGCAGTTGTCCGCCGTCTCCAGAATGAACGCGCGGGACTGCTCCGCACTCAGCGCCTTCGCGCGCAGGTGTTCGTACATCACCGCATAGCTCTGGACGTCGGGCGCCTTTTCCAGATACAGGTCGCTCGTGATGCCTTCGAGGTAGACGACGCTCGCGTCCATGTCCTCCTGGAATTCCAGGATCGTGTAACTCCCGTACATCCCCGGGTGCGCGCCGACGGTGTACGGCAGCACTTGGAGCGTCACGTGGGGCAGCTGGCTCAGCTCCGCCAGGTGCCTCAGCTGGTCCGCCATGATCTGCGGGCTGCCCACGACGCGGCGCAGTACGGCCTCGTCGATCACGGCCCAGAACCGCAGGGGTTCGACCGGATCGGTCAGCCGGTCCTGGCGCTTGATGCGGATCTGGATGCGCTTGTCGATCTCGGTGGGCGTCGCCTCCGGCCACATCCCCTCGATCGCCGCCTGCGCGTACTCGCGCGTCTGCAGGAGGCCCGGGACGATCAGCGACTCGTACACCCGCAGCGACGCCGCGTCGGTCTCCAGACCGATGTACACGCTGTACGGGATGTCGCCGAACGCGTGCCACCAGCCCTGCTGACGCGAGTCCTTGGCCATCTGCATCAGCGAGTCGACGACCCGGTGGTCCTCGACCTCGTACACCCCGCAGAGATCGCGCACATCGCGCTGGCTGATCGAACGGCGGCCGTTCTCCAGGCGGCTGATCTTCGACTGCGAGACCAGCAGCCGCTCCGCCACCTCCTCGGCCGTCATTCCCTTGACCTCGCGCAGTCGGCGCAATTCCTGACCCAACCGGCGTCGCCTGACGGTGGGATTGACGTTGGACGGCACGGAAACGGCACCTCCGGCTATGTAGCTGTGCGTATCTACTGCTGAGCAGATTGCCACCCGTGCCCCCGGCCGCGCTGGGAAACGGCCACACAAAGCGGCGCGGGGCAGTCGGTGGTATCGACTGCCCCGCGCCCTGGTGCGGCTCCCGAACCGGGTCTGAGGGGACGACGGTGCGGCGTTGTGCGGTTGTTGACGCGATGGTGCGAGTGGTGCGAGTGGTGCCCGGGGTGTGCGCGGTGCGGCCTAACCGGCCGCGGTGTGCGCCATGCTGCCGCGGTGTGGCTGCGACTGCACTTGCGGTTGCAACGGAACGCCGGCCGCCTGGGCGCGGCGCGGCTGCGCGACCGCCCCGTTCTGGACGTCCATCACGGCGTGTGCCACGAGGCCGCCCATCGGGTCGTGCCGGATCAGGTCCCGGAGCCGGGAGCGCGATGAACGCCCCTCGTTCCCGGGGTACAGGTGCTTGCCGAGACCGACCGCGTGGGCCAGTGCGGCGAGCGCCGCGGTCCGCGGGTCCGGCGGTACGCCGGTGCGGATCGCACTGTCCAGCCGGGCCCTGATGTCCCGGCTGATCGCCGTGTCCGTCGCCTGGTAGCGAGTCGTCGGCAGCACCCCGCACATCTGGCCCGCGACGGCATGCACCATGCCGCACCGCTCCAGATGAGCGAGGTAGATCTGGCGGAGCCCCAGCCGGGGTCCGCCTATCCAGTGGACGGCCCGTACCGGACTGCCGCGCCTGCGCAGCAGTTCCAGTGCGGAGTCCAAGGTCGGATCTCCTGTCGGCCGTGGCATCACCACGGCGATACGATCCCCGTCAGGGGCTATCCGTCCTGCCAGGGCCAGCTCTACTAGCTGGGCTCCGGCGAGGCCGAGGTCGAGCGACTGCGGCTGCGCTGTGGTACCCGTGGCCGGGTCCAGAGCGAGCAGCAGAAGCTCCTCCGGAATTGTTCTGCGGCTCCTGCCCATCCATGCCTCCCCGCGTGGATGAATGACAGGGTGACCCCTCTCACATCTTCCTGTCGAGGGTGCCTGGTTGCTTTGTACGGGAACCAGTAGGTATGTCGTTCTCGTCTAGCAGCCCGGCCAAGGGTTCACACGGGACACTGGTAGATGGTTCGGACAGCGCGGGTGGTTCCCCGCGCCGCATGGAGGAGGCATCGGTGGCGGGCGAGTCCCCCGACAAGTCGGAGCAGCAGCAGTCGTCGGGAACGACTCGGAACGGGCGCGATCCGCGGCTCGACGTCTTCCGCGAACCGGAGCCCCCGGAGGAGTCCGGTACGGGAGCCGGCTCCGCCGGTACGGGGTCCGGCGAGGCCGGTACGGGGGAGGAGCCGGCGTCCGTCGAGCCGGCCGGTGACTCGGACCGCGATGCGCGTGCGGATGACGCTGCGGCGTCGGAGCCCTCGGGGGCCACGGAGGGCCCTGAGAGCGCTCTGAGTCCCGTGGACGCCCCGGAGGAGCCCGACGACGCCCCGGAGGGGCCCAGCGAGGCGGAGGGGGCTGCTGAGCCCGAGGCGGACGGTTCCGAGGCGGAGGAGCCCGAGGCCGACGAGCGGAAGCCTGTCGCCCAGGCCCAGAGCGCTGAGGCCCAGAGCGCCGAGGCCGAGAGTGCTGAGGCCGACGCCGAGGTTGCCGAGCCCGAGGCCGCCCCCGACGCCGAGGTTGCCGAGCCCGAGCTCGAGGCCGCCCCCGACGCCGCCGCCGAGCCCGACGCTGCCGACGACGAGCCCGAGGCCACCGAGCCCGACGAGGACGACTCCGCTGCCGAGGCCGCCAAGTCCGAGCCCGACTCCCCGGAACCCGCTCCGGAGGAGGGCGACGCCCGCCTCCGGGCCGCCGTGGCCGCCTGGGTCTCGGAGACCGACGATGGCAGCGACGACATCGGTGACGGCGACGACGGCGACGACGCCGACGAGCAGCCCCGCGTACCCCGTTCCCGCGACGAAATGCCGGCCGCCGAGCCGGACGAGACGCCGGACGCAGCCGCGAAGCCGGACGCAGCCGCGAAGCCGGACGCAGACGTCGACGCAGACGCAGACGCCGACGCAGACGCAGACGCCGACGAGAAGACGCCGGCCGCCGACGACGAGAAGCAGCCCGCCGCCAAGGCGCCCGCGCCCGTCGACCAGCCCACCGCCGTTTTCAAGGCCCCCCGGCTGCCCAAGGTCGACCAGCCGACCACCGCGCTGAAGATCACCAGGTCCCCGTCGGGCCAACCCGTCGCCGCCGAGACCGAGTCGCTCACCGAGCGCACCAGCCGGTTCGTACCGCTGCGCTCCGACGAAGCGCGGCCCGCGCCCGCCCCGCGCAAGCCCGAGAGCCCCGCGCCGGCACCCGGCGCCCCCGCGGCTCTGAGCGAGGCCGAGCGGACCCGGCAGCAGCCCATGCCGCCCAAGCCGCCGCTCGACCTGCTCGCCGAGCTGACGAACACCCCGCCGCCGCCGGAGACCCCGGTCCGCACCGCGGTGCGCCGGGTCAAGATCTGGACGCCGCTGGTCCTCCTGCTGCTGCTCGTGTTTGCGATCGCGCAGATGGTGCGCCCGCTGCCGGACCCGACGCTGACGATGACGGCGAAGGAGACGTACAGCTTCGGGGGCGGCGAGCTGAAGCTCGACTGGCCGTCGCAGGGGCAGTCGGCGGTCACCGTGGACGGCGTCGGCTCGCTCGGTTCGTCCGGCGCGCAGAAGCCCGCGCCGATCGCCAGCGTCGCCAAGATCATGACGGCGTACGTGATCCTCCAGGGCCACCCGCTCTCGGGCAAGGACGAGGGCGAGAAGATCACCGTCGACCAGCAGGCCGAGGACGAGTCCAAGGCCGAGGACGAGTCCACGGCGCCGATCAGCAAGGGACAGCAGTTCACCGAGAAGCAGATGCTTCAGCTGCTGATGATTCCGTCCGGGAACAACGCGGCCCGTCTCTTCGCCCGCTGGGACGCCTCCTCGGAGGCCGCCTTCGTCAAGAAGATGAACGACGAAGCGAAGAAGCTCGGCATGACCCACACCACGTACACGGACCCCAGCGGTCTGAAGAAGACGACCGTCTCCACCGCCGCCGACCAGCTCAAGCTGGCGCAGGCCGTCATGAAGAACGAGGTCTTCCGCGAGATCGTCGACACCCCGCAGATCAAGATCGACGGCATCGACACGACGATCTACAACAACAACACCATCCTGCTGAAGCCCGGGGTGAGCGGGATCAAGACCGGTTCGTCCACGCCCGCCGGCGGCAACCTGATCTGGTCCGCCAACACCGTGGTGGACGGCAAGAAGCTGTGGATCTACGGCGCGGTCATGGGCCAGCAGGCGGGAACGGGCCAGCCGTACGACAGCCTCGTGATGTCGCTGGACAACAGTCTCAAGCTGATCGAGGGCGCCCAGGCCGCCGTGACCTCCGCCAAGGTGGTCCACAAGGGCGACGTCGTCGGCTACGTGGACGACGGCTTCGGCGGCCGGACGCCGCTGGTCGCCACCGCCGACCTGAAGGCGAAGGGCTGGGCGGGTCTCGAGGTGGAGCTCTCCGTCGAGGGGAACGGCAAGAAGATCTCCCGCAGCATGAAGGCGGGCACCGAGGTCGGCGTGGTCACCGTGGGCAGCGGCACCGGCAAGGTGAGCGCCCCCGTCGCCCTCAAGCAGGACCTGGCCGATCCGACCTTCGGCCAGAAGCTGAAGCGCATCGGCTGACCCGCCGGACCCGCTGTCAGGAAAGGCCCCCTGTGCCGCCCCGCAGCGCAGGGGGCCTTTCCGGACACCGCGCGTGGGCGCGTGTTAGCGTCCCGGGGGCAACGCGTGGACCCTGGAACGCGTCTTCCGGCCCATGAGACCCGAGCAGGAGAGCCGGCCGAGACCACGCGTCCGGGGACGGGGAGAGACGCAGTGACCACTGCCGAGCCGACACGGGCCGACGACGAGACCGCCGTCCCGGACCCCGCGCACACGAAGCGCGGCAGCGACGGCGAACGCACCCCGGAGCCGTCCGGCCGACTCGACGGCCTGAAGCAGCGGTGCCTGCGCCACCCGGTCCTGCTGACGACCGCGGTCGCCGCGGTCGCCCACATCCTGTGGTTCCTCTACTTCGCCAACAGCGGCGGCGACATCGCGGCCCAGGACGCCTGGGCCGAGTTCGTCGGCCGGCACCCGGGCACGGCGTACAACCTCGCCTGGTACGGGGGCATGCACCCCGTCTCGTACAGCGTGGTCTCGCCGTACCTCATGTCGCTGCTCGGTGTGCGGACGACGATGATGATCGCCGGCACCGTCTCGGCCGGGCTGACCTCGCTGATCCTGTACCGGGTCAAGGCGGTCCGTAACCCCATGGCCTGCTCGATGGCGGGCGTCTTCGCGTACCTGTGCAACGCCCTGTCGGGCCGGGTGACGTTCGGGCTCGGCATGATGTTCGCGGTCGGCGCGGCGGCGGCCGTGTTCTGCTGGCCGTACCGGTGGCGCTACAAGCGGTGGGCGAAGGCGGCCGTCGCCGCGCCGCTCGCCGGACTCGCGACGCTGGGCAGCCCGGTGGCGGGCCTCTTCCTCGGCGTCGTCGCGGGCGCGCTGTTCCTGAACAAGCGGCGCCCCGGCGCGTACGCCCTCGGCCTCGCGCCCGTCGTGGTGGTCGCGCTGTCCGCGTGGCTCTTCCCGTTCTCCGGCACCCAGCCGATGTCGGTCGCGACGCTGTCCGGGCCGTTCATCTTCGCGTGGCTCGTCTTCTTCCTCGTACCGTCCGACTGGAAGACCGTCCGCATGGCCTCGGCCGTGTACGGGGTCGGGACGCTGGCGACGTTCGTCGTGGACTCGCAGATCGGCTCCAACGTCTCGCGGATGGCGATGCTGTTCGCGGGGGTCGTCCTGCTGGCCGCGCTGCCGTACACCGCTCCCCGCTCCCGGAAGTGGTACGCGGTGGTCATCGCGTTCGTCTCGCTGAACGTCTGGATCGGCTACAAGGGCGTCGACGACATCGTCAGGACCGCCCCCACCGCCTCCTGGACCCGTTCGCTGGCGCCGCTCGTCAACCAGCTCCAGAAGGTCGGCGCCGAGCGGGGCCGGGTCGAGGTCGTCCCGCCGAGCAGCCACCGCGAGGCATCCGCGCTGCCGCGCTCCGTCAACCTGGCCCGGGGCTGGAACCGCCAGGCGGACATGAAGCGCAACCCGCTCTTCTACGACGACACCCTGGACCCCGTCAACTACCGCCAGTGGCTCGACCGCTGGGCCGTGCACTACGTGGTGCTGCCGCAGGGCGACCCCGACTACAGCGGCGCGCGCAAGGAGGCCGAACTCGTCGGCAAGGGCCTTTCCTACCTGAAGCTGATCTGGTCCAACAAGGACTGGCGGCTCTTCGAGGTGGACAGCCCGGTGCCGCTGGCCGACCCGCCGGCCACGGTGGAGCGCGCGGGCGAGGGCGAGCTGACGATCCACGTCAAGAAGGCGGGCCGGGTGCTGATCCGCGTCCCGTACTCGCGCTGGCTGGCGGTCGTCGACGAGGACGGCAACGGCGTGGAGCGCCCCCAGGAGACCGAGGAGTCCAAGCACCGCCAGGACCAGGACACCCCGAGGACCTTCGTCAACGAGAACGGCTGCCTGATCAAGATGGACGAGGACGAGGACGGCGACGAGTGGACGGAACTCCTCGCCCCACGCCCCGGCACGTACCGCCTGGGAGCCCCGTACCAGCTCCCGCCGGGCACACCGTGCCCGGACGAGCTGCGGTGACGGACGCCGTACGCGCCACCTGGCGCAACACGACCCACGACTGGGCGGCGGAGGTGGACCACGCCCACCTCGCCGCCGTCCGCCGGGCCCCGGAAACGTACGCCCCCGGCGGTGTACGCCACCTGATCCTCGAAGTCCTCGCGTATGCGGCGGACGAGGCGGAGTGCACCGGGGGCGGCCGAGCCGTCGTCACCCTGCACCCGGACGGCTCGGTCTCCGTCACCGACGACGGCCGGGGCACGGACACCCGCCTCGACGCGGCGGGCCGCCCGGTGAAGAAACCGGTCATGGCCACGAAGGACCTCCGCTTCTTCGACGAGCCCGACGCGCCGGCCCTCCCCGACGGGCACCCGCGCCGGGGCATGTCCGTCGTCGCCGCGCTCAGCGACCGCCTGACCCACACCAACCGCCGCGCGGCCGGCTCCTGGACCCAGCGCTACGAGCACGGCATCCCGGTCACGGACCTGGACCCGCTCCTGGACGACGGAACCACGGGCACCCGCGTCCACTTCCACCCGGCACCGGGCCTCGCCGCGGCGACCGGGACCGGGCTGACGGCGTGGCCGGACCACCTCACCGTCACGGTCGAGCGCTGACCAGCGCCTCCCGCACCGCCGCCCACGGGAACGGCTCGGCCTGATCCGCGGCCAGGAGCCGGACGCCCCATCCCCGCAGGGTCTCCACGGCGGGCGCGAACACCGGATGCGCGGCGAGCCTGTCGTTGGTCCACGGCACGACGATCACCGGGGTACCGCCGCCGATCGCGTCGGCGGCCACCGAGAGCGCCAGTGTGTCCGCTATGCCCGCGGCGAGCTTCACGACCGTGTTGTACGTGGCGGGCGCGACGACGACCGCGTCCGCCTGCGGCAACTCCACCGGATCATCCGGGGCGGACTCGCTGTGCACGGCCGTCCCGGCATCCAGGAACCGGAGCCCCACGGGGGTGGGGACGAGGTACGGGGCCCACCCGGCGTCGAGCGTGGCGGCGAAGGCGGGCAGATCCCTCGTGGGCCGCGATCCGCAGCCCACGAGGTGGACGACCGGCCGCTCAGCCATCCGCCGCTCCCGCCAGGTCGTACACCGCGAAGTCGGTCACGGGCCGGTAGCCGACGCGCTGGTACAGCCCGTTGCTGGTGGGGTTGGCGAGGTCCGCGAAGAGCAGCACCTCGTCCGCCCCCGAGGCGAGCGCGGCACGGCTGGCCTCGACGGTCGCGGCGCCCGCGTAACCCCGGCCCCGCAGCCCGGCCGGGGTGTAGACGGGCGCCACCCGGATCTGCCCGGCGACCTTCGCCGTCGTCCCCGCCATGGAGACGGGCACCCCGTCGGGGGTCTCCCAGAGGCGGATGAGCCCGTCTGCGATGTGCGCATCGGCCCAGGTCCCCGGGTCCCGGTGCCCGCCCCCGCCGATGTCCCGCACGAACTCCACGTACCACCGCGCCAGCAGCTCACGGTCCCCCTCCCCGGCGACGCGGGCCCGCCCCTCCGGCATCGGCTCGGGCCGCCGGAGCTCCCCGAGCCGGTAGAGCCGCGTCCGCTCGTGCAACCGCGGCTCCACCCCCGTACGCCCCCGCCACGCCTCCGCGAACGCCTCGGCCGTCCCGCTCTCCGCGTTGACCCCGGCCACGTCGTGCCCCACGTCCACCAGGTGCGCGACCAGCGACCGGGCCTCCTCGGCCGTCAGCGGCGTAACGGCGAGCGGATAGGGCGGCGTCCGAAAGTACGCCGCCCGCACCACCCCACCCCGCTCCAGCACCCCGAACACGGGCGCCTCGTCCCCGTACACCTTCGACCCCCGGACCCGCAGCCCCTCGGTCACGGTCAACGCGACGGTGTGCAACGCGGGCCGCGACCGGAGGAAGCCCCCGGCCCGGTCGAGGAAGGCGTGAACGTCGGCGGGCCGAAGCCAGGTTGAGGTATCCATGACTCATCCTCGCGCGACGGGGGCGGGGAGCGCCTGCGCTTTTCCCGGGGCTGTTGGTCGTCCGGGCCTCACGGCTCCCGGGTCTTCCGACTGCCCAGCGTCCACGCGACGACATCCAGAACGCGCAGCACGCTCACGTCGTCCGGGACACATTCCTTCAGGACCTTCCAGGTATCCGGCTGCTCGTCCAGGTCGTGTGCCATGGCCTCGCCGAGGAGCGGGAAGAACTGTGCCCAGGTGCGCCGCGACGAGTGCTGGATCGGATACGGGATGCCGGGCCCGCAGTAACAGGCATAGACCCGGCTGTCGTACAGCGGCAGGAACAGCGGACGCTTACGGTGCATGATCTTCAGCAGAGTCGTCCCGCCCACCCCACGCAGCAGGGCCGGGTGGTCGAGCAGATCACCGAGGCGACGCAGCGGCTCCGCGTGCCTGCCGGAAGCCGCCGCATCCTGCAGTGTGAGCCGTGGAGGAATCGCGGCGAGCACGGCCTCAAGGTCCGGTCGCACCGCTTGCAGGTTCAGAAAGGAGTGCAGCTTGGGAGCCACGTGCAGCAGCACCGATGCCAGCAGGTCCCCGTCGTTCAGCTCGTTCGGCTCGCTCCCGGTTTCCATCCGGTCGTAGGCCGGAAACGCATACGGCCTGCCCTTCGCAACGGCCGCGGCCGCCCGGTTCGCCTCGGCATCGAAGTACTCCCGCACCCACTGAACCGCCTGCTGGACGCCCGCATCACATCCACCGACGCGCAGGGTCTCACTGCTCATGTTCCCCTCCCGGCAACGCCGTTGTGGCAGGCACAAGCTACCGGGCGGCCCCTTTCCGGTCGACGCCCAACCGGCGAGACTGCCGCAATGATCACTCACATCGCGAGCGATGACCTGCCCCTCCTGGACCGAGCGGCCCGCCAGTTCAGAGGAGTGGCCGCCGGCGCTACGTTCATCGAGTCCCCGGCCGTGATGGCTTACGTGGCAAGCGAGGGTGACGAGATCCTGGGATGGTGTTGGGGCTATCGGCTGGTACGGCCCGATGGATCCATGATGCTCTACGTCCACGGCCTGGATGTGGCGGAGGCCCACCGCCGACGGGGGATCGGGCGTTGTCTTCTGACGGCATTCATGGCGGCGGGCAAGGCGGCCGGGGCCGCAACGATGTTCGTCTTCACGGCAGAGGCAAATGTGGCTGCGCGATCCCTCTACGAGTCGATGGGAGGCGGCCCGCCGGCCCAGGGCCCGTCGGTGAACTACTGGTTCCTGCTCGACTCGTGAAGGCCGTTCTAGGTACAGCGGACCGGCAGCGGGCCGGGGAGGGAGTCTCGACGGAGTGCGCCAACCCACTTTCCATGATGGAGCCTGATCATGAGCGGCTTCGACGAAGTGATCCATCCGGTGCACAGGCTGCAGATCTGCAGCATGCTCGCCGCGGTCGAGTCGCTGGAGTTCTCCGTGCTTCGTGACGCCCTCGGGGTGAGCGACTCCGTACTCAGCAAGCAGGTGAAGGTGCTTCAGGCGGCCGGTTACGCAGAGGTCACCAAGGTGCCCATGAATTCCCGGCCCCGTACCTGGCCCGCCCTCACACCGGCCGGTCGTGAAGCTCTCGCCGGACATCTGGCGGAGTTGCGCCGCATCGCCGCGCTGGCACAGCCGTAGGCGGGGTCGCAGATGCGGACACGGCTTCACCCCCGGGCCCGATGCCCGGAACGCCGGCATCCGGCACGGCAACACCTCGACCCGCGCGTCCAGCTCCCGCGTACGCCGCCGCGCCTCGGCCTCACGCTGCTCCCGATATGCCGCCTTCCGCTCCCGCTGACTTCGCGAGAGCTTCCGCCGACAGGCCCACCGGTCCCGGTCCTGATTCGCAGGCATCATCCGTCCAAGCCCTCCCCACCGGGACGGCACGCGTGCGTACGCACGGCGAGCAATGGTCTCGTGACCATCAGTGACGTACGCCGACTCATCGGCATGGTCGAGGCGCAGCAGAGCTGAGACCCGGCGGGGCGTATCTCCGTCGGCTTGCGGTATGTATTCCGGGGTATATACCGTTGATTGCATGGCGGAGCGGTGGCAGATCGAGATCGAGTCCGAGGTGCGGGATTGGCTGGAGTTGCTTCCCTTCGGCCTGTACCGGCGAGTCGAGGACAAGACAGACCGACTGCTGGATGAGCCGACGACTCTTGGTGAGCCGTATTCCCGGCACCTTGGTGGCAAACTGCGTGAGCTCCGCTTCGAACTGGACGGCGAAGCCGTACGTATCCCGTACTGGCTCGCGCCCGGGCAGCGGATTGTCCTGCTGACGGTCTTCCGGAAGACGAAGATGCGGGAGACGGCGGAAGTGGAGCGCGCGCATCAAGCCCAGAAGGTGTGCGAGGCCGAACACGGCCACGCCCAGGACACGTACGAGCGGCGCAAGGAGAGCTGATGAATCACAGCACGTGGAGAACGCGCCGAGCCCGACAGCTCGCGGGCGAGACAGCCGAGTACGACCAGGAGTACGTCGACGCCCGCTTGGCCGGAGACCTGGGGCAGGCGGTCTATGACCGCCGCATCGAGCTCGGCCTCTCCCAGGCGGAGCTGGCCGAGCGGGCGAATATGACCCAGCCCCAGGTTTCCCGGATGGAGGGCGGCGACACCGTGCCGACGCTCCCGCTGCTGCGACGCCTGGCCAAGGCCCTCAACGGCACGCTGAACCTGACCATCGACGAAGGCGATTCCCACGTCACCTTCACCCCGCACGCCGCGTGAGCCGCTGGGGACCGAGGCCGACAGGACCATGCCGGCGGTCGATACCCAGCTTCATGTACGCAGCCACCTCGCCGACGACATCGATCGCGCCCGTCGGGAGAGCACCCTGACGATCGTCATCCGGAGCGGCAAGCAGAAAGCTGTTGAGATGGACATCCAGGAGTATCAGCGCCTGCGGCGGATCGTCGAACAGGCCGAAGAGATATGGCTCACCCGGTTGGCCGACGAAGCCGAGTCGGAAGGCAAGGAAAAGTCGGTCTCGTTCGAAGAGATGGCGGTCTTGCTCCGCACTCACGACGGCTGACCCATGGGGCACGTCACGCAATAACGGCCGGCCCATCGTGTGGGACCTGCCGGCGAAAGGCCCTCTATGCCGCCCCTGAGCCCCGCTTCCCGCTGGCGATGGGCTGATTACCTCGAGTCGGCGCCCCGCACGACACCGCTTTAGGAGTTCGACCGGAGGTGCCTGAGCACCCTAACGGACTCCACTGCGGCTGCCGCCCCGGGCTCTCCACGGCCGCCGTTGTACGCCGCCGTTGATGTCAGACGTGGATGTCAAAGAGCACCCCTCAACGTTGAGGGGTGCTCTTTCCCTTGTGCCCCCGGCAGGATTCGAACCTGCGACACCCGCTTTAGGAGTGGGATCGAATCCTTGCCGGGGGGTGGCCGGTGCTGCCTGCCGGTGCTGTTTCCCCTGGTCAGAACCCCCAGGCTGAGCCCTTTGACCCGGCTCATGCCGCCCTGTATCAGGCCGTCCGCTCACGCGTCGCTCACGCGATGTCGGCTGCTGAGCAGCGCGTGGGTCAGTTCTGGCTGAGGTCGATTTCCACGAAGAAGGGTGCCGCTGCCTTGAGGATGACGGTGGACACGTCTCCGTCCCAGTAGGTCTTCGTCGCGGGGTCGAGAAGGTGCGGCCGAACTTCAGCTCGGCTGCCAGGGCCTGTACGCGGGCTTCGAGCTCCTCGCGCGTGGCCTCAGAGGCGGGGCCGGGGCGAGGTCGCGATCCCTGCTAAACGCGTTCTCTTTCAGACGGGTGGACGGGAGAGGGTTACCTCTTCGGGAAGCCACACGCCGGCCCCCCACCCTTCCAACCGATCCCGCCGGACTTCGTAGTCGGGAAGAGCTCGGGCCACCATCCGCCAGAAGTTGGGCGAGTGGTTCGGCTCATGCAAGTGCGCCAGCTCATGCACCAACACGTAGTCCACGAGTGCGGCGGGAAGTTGCATGACCGCCCAGTGGATGTTGAGCGCGCCCCGGTCCGAGCAGGATCCCCAGCGGTAGCCGAGGGGACGCACCAGCAGATCCGCTGGCGGAGCCTCGAGGCAATCTGCCCATGGGCCAATACGCTGGGGAAGCCATTGCCTCCCCCGCTCCGCGTACCAGGCCACCAGCGCCTCGCTAGCTGAGTCCTTACAGTTCCGTCGCAGCCTGAGCCTGCCTTCCACCAGGGCTACCGGGCGAGGCGTTTCGTCGACGGTCTTGAGCCGGTAACTGCGCCCCAGGTAGTAGAAGCCCTCGCCATCGACGAACCGGCGGCGCGGGCGCTGCTCCACATCCGCCTCACGGCCGCGGACTTTGCTGTAGAGCCAGGGCAGGCGGGTGCGGATGAGACTTTCGAGGGTCTCACGGTCCGCGCCGGGCGGCACGGCCGCGACGATCCGCGCATCTCGTTCCACCGTGACCCGGACGCTCGTGCGTCCGGGTACCGGGTGGATGTCGATGACCAGACCGCCCACTTGCAGCGGTTTGGCCGGGGTGTCGGGCATGGAGGGTTACAGGTCCTTCTTGTTGTGCTGGATGATCTCCCGCACCGCAGGCGCGAGACTGTCGGCAGCAGGATGGGTGCGGTCGTTGACGGCGAAGAGCATCCAAATATCGCTCTGCAGATCATGCAGCGCGGCCGTGTTGGAGAACAGGTCCTTCCGCGCGGTGTGCCGCACAGCAACAGCCCGCACTTCGCGCGCAAGCCCGAGCAGGTCAAGGCGTACCTCGTCGGCGATGACCCCGTCCGTGACAACGGTGGTCAGCTGCTGGTACACGGCCTGCTCGAGCTTGCTGAGACTGCGTACGTCCTCAGGCAGACCCGAGCCACGCCCCTCGGTCACATCCTGCGCCTCCTGGGAGAGCGCCTCGAACGCATCGAGTTGCTGGGCCCAGTCCTCGGCGTACTTCTTGAGGATTTCCTCCAGGCGTTCACGGAGCCTGTTGTAGGCGACGGGATTCTCCTGGAAGTGGAGTTCGATGTGGTTGCGCACGGCGTGCGCCATCATCGACGCCTTGGCGCGGGAACTCGGCAGCTGTTCGACCTTGGTGCGGAAGTCGTCGGAGGTGAGCCGGGTGGGCTCTATCGCGCGTTCCACGCCAAGCGCCTTGACGTGCTCGTCGATCAGCTCGGCTACCCGCTCGCCGTACGCGGACGGGTCGAAGCCGACCTCCTCCTCGCTGAACCGCTGTTTGGCCACCTGGGCGATGAACCCGAAGAGCTTGGCTGGCCGCTGATAGCGGCGCGTGGCTTCGCGTGGCAGGAGGAGATCGAAGGTGTTCAGGAAGTCCCGAAGGAGCTTGTGGTAGGCGATGCGCCGCTCCTCGTCCTCCAGGGTGTCCACCAACCGGTGTACGGCGGCAGTGTCGGCGGGGTCGATGAGCTCCCGGGTGAGACCGAGATGGTGGCGGAGCGCGTCGTACTGGTCCTCAAGCTTGTTCTCCTCCACTTCGATCTTGATGGTCCCGCCCTCGGCTTCGTCGGAGGCATAGGCGGCCATTGCTTCGAGGAGGGCCCTGGACACGCCCGCATAGTCGACGACGAAACCGGCCTGCTTCTTCTCCCCGTAGGTGCGGTTGACACGGGCGACGGCCTGGAGGAGCTCGGCCTCGCGCATCCGACGGTCCAGGTACATGACCTGTTCGATGGGGGCATCGAAGCCGGTGAGCAGCATGGTCCGGACGATGAGGACAGCTACCGGCCTGGGGGATTCAGGGGTCAGGTCAGCGGGGTCGGGGAAAGGGCTGCGGAAAGCCGTAACAGCGTTCTCCTGGGCGTTCCCGTCGGACCAGGACGTCCACGTCGGGTCGTCCTCGGAGTCGGGGGAGATCACCGGCACGAAGTCGATGGCCTTGAGCAGGGTGAGCTGCTTGTGGGCAGAGACGAGCAGTCGCTGCTTGGGGGTACGCTCCTCCGCCGGGGTGTCCTGGGCCCTGGCGAGAGTGCGAGCCGGGGGTGTAGCGGCCTTCTCCACTTCGGCGACCAGTTCGTCGCGCGCGTCGCACAGAGCCTCCCTGTAACGGACCGCGATGCCGCGTGAGTAAGCAACGACCTGGGCCTTGAAGCCCTCCTTCATAGCCCCCTCGACGTAGTGGCGCAGCATGTGGCGCGCCTTGCGCCGGATCATGTCATCGGCGTTGAGGACGGCCGAGGACTTCGCATACCGCTTCTGGAGTTCGTCGTACTGGTCATCGGTGAGTTCTTCGAACTCCTCCTGGAACACCTCGTCCAGGGCCTCGCCCTCGTTCACCGCGCCCTTGGCGATGTGGCCCTCGTAGTAGATCGGCACGATGGCGCCGTCGTCCTCGGCGTCCTTGAGGCGGTAGGTGTCGATGAACTCGCCGAAGGTCGTGGTGGTGAGCTTGCGGTGGTTCATGATGATAGGGGTGCCGGTGAAGCCGATCCGGGCTGCGTTGGGCAGGGACTCCATGAGGTTCTGGTGGAGAGCGGAGCCGTGCGATCGGTGTGCTTCGTCGACCATGATGAGGATGCCGTCGCGGTCGTTGATCAGGCCCCAGCCGGGGGTGCCCTGGTGGGCGAGGGAGTCTGCGGCGTTCTGCCGGGCCTTCTCCGCGTCCTGCTGCTTCTGGATCATGACAAAAACCAGGCCGGCGTTCTCCAGCCCGAGGACCTTCGGCACCTTGGACGCGCGAGTGACGATGTCCGGTTTCTCGCCCGCGAGCACGGCCGTCTCGGCGAGCTGCTTCTGGAGCTGCTTGCGGTCAGTGACCACGACGACCTTGAAGTGGCCCAGCCCGGGCGTGGAGCGCAGCTTGCGGACCAGGAACACCATGGTCAGCGACTTGCCCGAGCCCTGGGTGTGCCAGATGATGCCGCCGCGCTTGTCCTCCTTGCCATGCACCTGCTTGGTCTCGCCCGTCCGCAACCGCTCGATCGCCTTGTAGACGGCCCGGTACTGCTGGTAGCGCGGGCCGATCTTCACCCGCGCGGTTCGGCCTTCGGCGACCTCGACGTCCTTGAAGACGACGAAGTTTCGAACGATGTCGAGCAGGTGGTGGGGGTGCAGCACCCCCGCGGCGAGGACCTTCTGTGCGGTGGCGAAGGCGTCGTCCTTGTCGTACGTCGTCTTGGCCACCCGCTTCGTGCTGAGCGGGTGCGTGTCCCCGACGAGCGGGTGTGCCTGCCGCCAGACCACGTAGTCCTGGGGCCGCGAGGTGAACGTGCCCAGCAGGGCGGTGTCCCCCGTGGTCGCGACCGTCAACTGCACCGTGCGGAACAGCTGTTCGCTGCCCTCCGGAGTGGTCGACACCCGCTTCTGGTTGGCGTATCGGCGCAGCTGCTGGATCGCCTTGTGGGCATCGCCTTGCCCGGCTTTGAGCTTCTTGCACTCGATGACGACCAACGGGATGCCGTTCACGAATAGCACCAGGTCGGCGATGAGCTTCTTGGGCTTGCCGTGATCGTCCCGTGCACCGGGGATCGTCATCGGGAACTGTGAGACGACGAGAAAGTCGTTGTTCGCCGGCGTCTCCCAGTCGATGAACCGCACTTTCTGCGCCCGCCCGCCGTTCCAGCCGTCCACGCCGGGGACGGCGACGCCCTCGACCAGCGCCTCGGTCGCCGCCTCGTTGGCGGCGATGAGCCCGCCGCCGGGCGTGCCGCCCTTGCTGAGCGCGGAGATCGCGACGGCCGCACGGGCGTCGTCCAGCCACGCTGCCCCGTCCGGCATCCGGTTCAGCTGGTCCAGCCGACGCCGAAGTATTCCGGTGAGCAGCGCGCTGTCCGTCCCTTGCCGGACGTACGGCTCGTCGCCGGGCGCCTGCAACTCCGTCCCCTGATTCCCCACCGCATGCCGCCAGCCCATGGTGTGGTGGGTGAGTTGCGCGATCAGTGGGGCTTCGACGTACTTGTACTCGGGGCCGGACATCGGGAGCGCGGTCTCCTTCGGTGAGCGGTACGTGGGGGACGGGCGGGGGCGGACGGCGGGGCGGAGTGTCGGCGCAGTGGGGCTACGCGGAGGCGGGGACGCGGACCTTGCCGGTGAGTAGGTCGTCCATGAGGGCCTTTTTCAAGGTCTTGAGCTTGACGACCTCCTGGCTGATCTGACGGCTCGCGTCTCTGACTTCTCTCACAGCCGTCATGGCTCGATGCTGCGCGTCCTCGCTCGGAATCGGAAACAACATCGCCCCGAAGCGGTCGCCGCCAAGGTGAGCGATGCTCGTAGTCTTCTTGGCGATATCAGCGAAAGCCCCTGTGTCGAGCCAGTGCTTGAATACAAGCCTGGCGAATTCCGGCAGCACCGTCATGGTCCGAAAACGAACCAAAGTGTTTTGAAAAAACATCCCCGACGGGCCATCGTACAGAGCGGACCGTCCCACCAGCTCGAGACTTTGCCCCTCGTTAAGCAGGATGTCGCCAGGCTGGAGTTCATACCGCTCCTGTTCGACCGGATTGAAATTCATACTCATTACATCCGAGTAATCGATGAACCCATCGAACACGTTTGCCACTCGCAAGTATGGGCGCATGAACTCACCCTCAGAGTGTTCGGGGGAGCGCTGCCGCCCCAGCCTCACCTCTCCGGCTTCCTTGACCGGCCGCCATACTGTCGCAGGATCTGCCCGAACTACATCCATTGCCTGGAGGAGCGTTCCGCGGAACACTTTGGAAAGCTTGGAGACCTCGGCGCCAGCCCGCCGGATCTGTGCCCCGACCTCGTCGAGGATCTCGGTGATCCGCCGCTGTTCCGCCAGTGGCGGGAGGTCAACCGCGATCTTCTTGAATTCGCTGTACTTCAGATTCCACGTGTCACTGACGAGCCCTTGTGAGCGGTTCATGAACTTTGCCACGAGCCTCGGCTCCTTCATAAGGAACCCGAGAAATTTGCCGTCAACGTGTCCGGCCGGCTCACACACTGTGTACGCGGGACTGACGATTCCGCCTACAGGAGCGACTCCAGATACCCCCTGCCACATGCGCATTGTGTTGTAGACAACATCGCCAGGATGAACATCCAAGTACAGCGACTTAGACCGTGTCCTATGTGGTGAGTCGAGCGAGTCGTTTGTAGCAGCAGAGGGTGGCGGCGAGGCCGAGAAAGGCCAGGTAGTTGCGGGGATGGCGTTCGTAGCGGTGGTTGAGTCTGCGGTAGCCGGTCAGCCAGGACATGGTCCGCTCGATGACCCATCGGCGGCGCCCTAAGCGTTCGCTGGGCTCGATGCCCTTGCGGGCGATGCGCACGCCGATGTGCTTGCCCCATAGCCATTTCCGCAGGTGGGGGACATCGTATGCCTTGTCCGCGTGGAGACGCTGGGGCTTGAAGTAGCGGCCGCGGTGGGGGTCGTGTCTCGTTTGGTGACCCATGATCATGGGCTTCAGCGCGAGGCTGTCGTGGGTGTTGGCCGCGGTGAGACCGACGAGGAGGGGCAGTCCGTTCGCGTCCGACAGGACGTGCATCTTGGAACCCGACTTGCCCCGGTCCACGGGGCTCGGACCTGTGAGTTCGCCCCCTTTTTGGCCCTGACATGGGCGGAGTCGAGGACGGCCCGGGACAGGTCGAGCAGGCCGGCGTCGTCCAGGCGGTGCAGGATCTCCTCGTGCAGCCGGCCCCACACACCTGCCCGCGACCAGATCAGGAACCTGCGGTGAGCCGTCGACTTCGATATCCCGAAGCACGGCGGCAACGCCCGCCAGGCGCATCCGCTGACCAGTACGTAGATGATCGCGGCGAACAGCGTCTCATCAGGCGTGTCCTGCGTCCCGCCGCCCTGCGGCCGCACCTTCGACGGCGGGATCAGCGGCTCCGCGATCTCCCACAGCCCGTCCGGAACAATCCAACTCCACGTACCCCGGCCCATGACGAGTCCAACGAACCAACCCCACATAGGACACGGTCTTATCCGTACTCGACGAGTCCCGACGCCCACTCTCGCTCTGCGGGATCACACCTCGGTCAGCAGTCACCGACAGCAGTGTGGTCACCGCGTGTGCTCGCTCGGAACGCAACCTGAGGACGTCGCCCAAGGCAACCCTCTCCCACCCCTCACGCATAACCCAGCTCCTTCAGATACCCCCGCAGTCGCTTGGCTGAGGCCTCGCGTTTCTGCTCCAGGTCCGCCAAAGGCACCGCATACTTCTCGCCCCAGTTACGGAAGGCGTCTACCAGCCCGCGTCGGTCGACGGTGACGAAGCGGGTCATGCGGGCGTAGAGGTCCGCGTTCAGGAATCCGAGAACGACTCCCTGCGCCTGCATGGGGGTCAGCTGCTCCGCCGCGCTATGCAGCTCACTCACGAACGATGCCTTGATGGTGGCGAGTTCGACCTTCGCCTCCCGCTGCCTCTTCTTCAGCGCCGTTAGTTCCTTGGGGGGCAGGACCTGGGGCAGGTCGAGCTCTGCCTCGTCGTCGTCCTCCCCCTCTCCCTCGCCTGCCTTAGATGTCTTCTTCGGCGGGGAGCCCGCCTTCACTTCTGCGTCCAGCTTCGCGACCAGCGCCTCCGCCGTCTCCAGCTGCTTCACATATGCCGGGATCAGCTCCGGGACCAGCCGGTGCTCGCGGGCCTTGCGCATCGCTGCCCGGTAGCGGGCCTTGGTCTTTGCGTCGGCCTTGGCCGAGGGCTCCTCGAAGGCCGAGGCGATGCTGCGGACCCAGCCGTCGATCAAGCCTTTGAAGTTTTTCGCCATCAGCACGTCGAGGTCGTTCTTGGCGTCGAACCACCATGCGGCGACCGCACCCGCCAACTGGTGCCTGTCCAGCACGCCCACGGGCTTCAGTGCCGCCACGAAGGTAGTGAGCAGCTCCTCACGCGTCTGCGACTTCTGCTGATGCACGGGCAGCTTCGCGAGCTGCTCCCGGTGTTCGCCCCACCATGTGTGGAACGCCCGTCCGAGGACGACTTCTCGTTCCTGAGCGAGCCCGGGGATTTGCGCCGCCGTCGCGTTGTATCCCTCCCCCAGGAAATCGAGGTAGTCCGGATCACCGTCCCGTGGCCGGAAGAGCGCTCCCTCGGGCTCGATGCCGAATGCCTCGAACTGTGCCCTGCGTGCCGCGACCTCACTTCTGGGCACGCCTCCGTACAGGTGCGCCCGCACGTCCTGCGGCTCGGGCGGGGGCGTGTTGTCCACGTAGCGGCGGATGTTGAGGTTGTAGTCGTTCTTCGCCAGCTCGGCGAACTCCACTACCCGAGCGAACCCGGGGATCTCCTTCCAGCCTTCGTACGCCGAGACGATCTTCTCCGCGTGCTGGGCCTCCAGCAGGTTCTGCGTGCGCCCGGCGGTGATTTCCCGGTCGGCGTTGATGAAGAGCACTCCGTCGCGCCGCCCCTCCGGTACGCCGTCACGGCCGCGCAGGACGAGGATGCACGCCGGGATTCCGGTGCCGTAGAAGACGTTGGGGCCGATGCCGATGACGGCCTCCAAGCGTCCCTCTTCGATGATCTGCTTGCGGATCTTCTGCTCTTCTCCGCCCCGGAACAGCACCCCGTGCGGCATGACGGAGGCTGCGATGCCGTCCGCTTCCAGCACGGCCAGTACGTGCTGGATGAACATGAGGTCGGCCTTCTTGCCCGACTCGGGAGTCCAGCCGTACCCCATGCGCTCGGCGAATTTCATCCCTGTCCGCTGGTAGTTCTGCGCGAACGGCGGGTTGGTGAGGATGCGGTCGAAGCGCTGGAGCTGTCCGCCTTGTACGTGTTGCGGGTCGGCGAGGGTGTCGCCGTGGTGGATGACGCCGTCGGCGACGCCGTGCATCAGCAGGTTCATCCGGGCCATGGCCCAGGCGCTGCCGTTGTCCTCCTGTCCGTAGACCGACAGGTGTGACTCGTCACCGCCGTGGTCCTGTACGTACTCCTTGGCGAGGATCAGCATGCCGGCCGAACCGCAGCACGGGTCGTAGACGGACATGCCCGGCTGCGGCTTGACCAGCTGGTTCATCATGCGGATGACGGAGCGCGGTGTGTAGAACTGGCCACCCTTCTTGCCGCCCTCGTCGGCGAACTCGCCGATCAGGTACTCGTAGGCGTGCCCCAGGAGGTCGGGGAACTCGAAGTCGTCGTTGCTGAGCCGGTACTCACTGAAGTGGTCGATGAGCTGCTGGATGACCGGCTTGGTCAGCTTGGTGTTACCACCGCGGGACTCGGTGAAGCTGATGTAGGAGAGGACCCCGTCGAGTGCTTGGACGTTGTGGTTCTCCAGCTGGGCCAGCGCCACGTTCAGCGCCTCGGCCGGTTCGGTCCGGGATTTACCGACGATCGTGGACCAGCGGGACTCCTGCGGGACGTAGAACTCGTGCGCCTTGTAGGCGCCACGGGCCTCGGAGATCCGCTCGGCCTGCTCCTGGTTCTTCCCTTCCTCGACGAGTCTCTTGACCAGTGCGGCCTGTGCCACGTCGAACTGGTCCGAGGCGCGCTTCAGGAAAAGCATTCCGAAGATGTAGTCCTGGTACTGCGCCGCATCCATCTTGCCGCGCAGGATGTCCGCGGCCGCGTACAGATGCCGTTCCAACTGCGGCAGCGTGAGCTGTGCCACTCGGGTCTCCTCTTACTTCACGTCCCACAGGGCATGCGTCCTGTGACAACTGGCCCAGGTTATGGTCTGGCTACGACATCCGGTTCGTACGGCGGGTTCTGGGGGCCCTGCGTTCGGGCAGCGCACCGGCCGGCCGTGAGAGGGGTGTGCCCGGGAACTCGTCCCCCAGCATCTGCGTGAACAACCCCTGCCTGACGGCATCGAGGCGCGCCAGTATGCGGTGCTGGATCTCCATCTGCAGTCCCACTTCACTCAGCGCGCCGGCCATCAGCCGCTGTTCGCGCAGATCGGGCAGCACCACCGGCAGTCCTTTCAGTGAACCCGCTGTGAGGACCGGCACCGTGCCCACCTGGGCGCGGGACAGCAGCTCGTCGACCACGGGTGGATGCGCCAAGTAGGCGGCCAGATAGACAGGGTCGACACGGCTGGCGTCCGGGCGGATCCGGATGCAGGAAGAGTGGTAGATCCAGTTCCTGGCTCTTTCGTCGACCAGTGCGATCCGACCGACCCCGCCCAGTCGGACCAGTACCAGGTCGCTTGCGCGCAGGTGATAGCGCTCCAGGCCGCTGACAGTACTCGGCAGCCGCCGCAGAGTGTGAGTGTCGATCCGCCGGGCACTGGTGATGTCCGCAGGGGTTACCACCGGCGTCCCGTTTGCCTCGACCGAAAGTTCGGTGAAGAGGTCACTGGAGGGACTGGGGGTCACCTGGCAAAGGTCACCCAACGGGAGGGCTTTCGGCATCACGACTCACATCCCTGGCGCTGAGCGCACACCCCGGGCCGGTTCGCCAGCAGGGCCGGCAAGGCGGTGTCTGCCGCATCGACGCGGCGGGCTACGGCCTCGGAGACGTACCCGATGGCGGTCAGTACGGATCTGCGGTCGGCCGCGAGGTCGCGGCCACCGATGCGGTCTTGGTGCGCCACCTTGTTGCGAAGCACCCGCAGATGGTCCAGGCGGGCGTGAAGAGGTGCGCGCCGACCCCGGTAGCCGGGAAACCCGGCGCTGATGGGACGCCACAGCTGGGTCTCGTAGTCAGCGCCGCGCCCCAGCAACGCGACCCAGAACCCGAGCGTCATCTCACGCTGCACGGCCGTGGGTGTCAGTGGAGCGCAGGCTCGGGACAGCTTGCGCTTCGCCTCCGCGATCTTCTCCTCGGTGCCGTAGGTAAGCCGCAGCCGAGGGGCGCTCCACCAGTCCTCCTGCCCGTAGTACGTCGACAGCCGAACAGAGATGGTGTAGCGCAGTACACCCTCCAGATGCCGGAGTGCCTCGTACATCGCCTTGGAGACGTTGGTCTCCCAGTCGGACCACGCCAGGGACTGACGGCATAATGCCGAGCAGAGTGCCCCGGAGTCGGCGTACCGCCCGGCATCGAGCATCTTGATCAAGTCCATCTCGTCAGCAGTGGCGCACGGCACAGCGACCCCCCGAGGGTCCGTATTGCACAACTTAGGGAATGGGCACTAGGATGACCGGCGTAAGCCCCGGTGTGTGCCTCTGCTCGCAAGCGCCCCGGGGCATAGTTATGTCCCGGAAAGCGCGCTTTAAGCGAACTGTGCGTCATGACCCGAACACGAGCCAGACGCTAACACGATCGCTGGCCGACTTCCAGTGTATGTAGTTACACGACGACGCGGGCGGGTCTTGGGCATCGGGGAGAATGTCGGCGCAGGACTCGCTGTGGCGGTCACCTGGTGCTGCTGCTCGTGAGCAATCAGACCGCCCTGTGAACCAGGAACCTGGCCTCGCCTGCGGTCATCCGGCCGGGCCCACTGCCCCCGCTCCCAAGACATGCGACACCCGCGAGGTGCTGAGCTGGAGTTGGGGGACGGGGATGCGATTTCGGACTACGTCAGCGACTCTCGCACCGCGTTCACCAGCGAAACCGCACGCACATCGTCGGTACCTCCGATGACGCGGTTCATCGCGTAACCGAAGGCAACGACGTGTCCCGGATCGGCGAAAGCGAGCGATCCCCCGCGTCCGGTGTGACCGAAGGCGTTCGGCCCGGTCATGCGGGTCGCCTCAGTGGGCAGCATGTATCCGGAGCCGAATCGGCTCGGGGTCAGCATCACCTGGTCCCTCCTGTCAGCCTGCTCCGCAGTGGCAGCCGCCACCGCCTCCGGGGTGAGCAGGCGCACGCCGTCCACCTCGCCGATCAGCGCCGCGTACATCCGCGCCAGCGCGTGCGCGGTGCCGATGCCGTTCGAGGACGGGAGCTCGGCGGCCTGTACCTCCGGTGAGTCGAAGTCGATCTCGGCCGGGTCGGTGACCGCGAAGGCTCGGTTGCCGAGTGAGTTCGGGTCGCGCCAGGCGGCGACCTGTTCGCGGAGCTCCTCGGGGATGGAGTTGGCTGGCACAGTGGTGAGGTCGACGGGTGGGCGCCTGTACACCATGCGGCTGACTCGATCGCGTTCCGCCGCCGGCAGCCCGATGTAGAAGTCCAGCCCGAGGGGCGCCGCGATCTCGTCGGCGAAGAAGCGGCCCGGGGAGCGGCCGGACACCCGGCGGATCACCTCGCCGACCAGCCAGCCCCATGTCCTGCCGTGGTAACCGTGTGCCGTTCCCGGTGTCCACTGGGGGCGCTGGGCGGCCAGTGCCGCCGTCATGGGATACCAAGCCAGCGCTTCTTGAAGAGGCACGGCCTGATCCAGCGCGACGAGGCCGGCCTGGTGGGACAGGAGCCAGCGCACCGGGATGTCCGCCTTGCCGTTCGCGGCGAACTCGGGCCAGTATTCGGCCACCGGGGCGTCCAGGTCCAGGAGGCCGCGTTCGGCCAGCATGTGTGCGGCGGTCGCGGTCGCGCCCTTGGTCGCCGAGTAGACCAGTTGCAGCGTGTCGCGCGTCTACGGGCGACCGGTTCCGGGGTCGGCGATGCCACCCCACAGGTCCACCACCGGCCGACCGTGCTGGTACACGCACACGGCAGCGCCGAGGTCACCGTGCTGCGAGAAGTTCGCCGCGAACGCCTGGCGCACCGGCTCGAATCCGGGCGCCCCGATCGCCTCGACGAGGTCTCGAAGAAGATGCACAAGCGTCGCGCCAAGCAGCTGGCCAAGGCGAAGGCCAAGCTTGAGAAGGCGGAGCGGAGGGCACGCGAGGCGGCCGAGGCGGTGGCCACCCTGGAGGAGTCCGCGGCGTGATCTGTGTGCTGGATCCGTGCAGAGCGGCAGCTGCCGACGGAGGCGAAGCACGGCCCTGGGGGCGCGGTCAGAACGGGAGATCTTCGGCGTCACCTACGGCGAGGTTCCATTCGGCCGACGGGGACGTGTCGCTCGTTGCGTCGCACACCTCGAACGCCTCCCGCCGGACTTCCAGGCCCGCAGTGTTCTCGCCCCATGCGGTGAGCGCTTCGATGGCTCGTTCCCGGTATTGCCACAGGGCGCTGACGGCCAGCGTCTCTCGTAGGGCTGGGGCCATGGCTTTGCGGTGGTGGTGCAGTTGAGGGTCGTCCAGCAGTGGGATGCAGGCGGCGAGTGCTGCCTCACGGACGTGCAGGTCGTGGTCGTCGAAGCAGGCGGAAGCGGCCGAGAAGAGCAGCGGACGGATCTCGCGGGTCTGGACGAAAGGAGGGTAGTCCTCGGGCGGGAAGCCGAAGCGGCGCATCGTCGCCTCGGCCTGGTCGTCGGCGGCGTTGGCCACCGAGTCCAGCCAGCCGAGGAGTTCGGCGCGCATCGGTCCGGGGAAGTCTCGGGGCCCTTTCTCGACAGGCAGGGCGGTGCGCGGGTCGAGGAGGATCGCGGCCACGTAGAGGGCGGCCGGGGTCGTTGCGGCGTAGAGGGTGTTCTGGTGGTGCACCACGTGGTGCAGGTGGTCCAGGGCCCGGGATCTCACACGCTGGTCGACATCCAACAGCGCGACGAGCTGTGTGGGGGTGTCCTCCGCTGTCCCGTAGGCGTGCTCCAGGCTGCCCCAGTCGGTTCCGGCGAGCAACACGGCTGGATCGGGCAGGGGATCCAGGCTCACTGATGCTCCTGCCAGGCTCGGTCCATAGCCTTGGCTGACGCGTCTTGGGCGAGCTTCTCGATCTCCGCAGGCGCTTCCCGCTCGTCGAGGACGAAGAGCCGGCCGTTGACGAGTCTGGTCGTGGGCTTCCAGCCCAGACGGTGGCCCGCCTCACGGGCAGCCCGCCGGACGTCTTTGAGCTCGCCCATCTCTGCGAGATCGTCGCTGCTCAGGATCAGCTGTCCGTAGTAGCCCTTGTACTGCGGCTTCAGTGCACCCCGCATCATCGACTCAAGCCGGCCAACCAGCTTCTCGTACCTTCGTCGGGCCAGCTCGTCCTTCGCGGGCATCTCGCACAGTTCCCCACCTCTGCCCGCAGCCGCATGTGTGCCATATGTGTGCTGCGAGTACGAAGGCCCTCCCGCCCGACGGGCGGAAGGGCCTCTGACCTGGTGTTTCTCTGTGCCCCCGGCAGGATTCGAACCTGCGACACCCGCTTTAGGAGAGCGGTGCTCTATCCCCTGAGCTACGAAGGCTGGGCTTGGTCGCCGCCGTCAGTGTAGCGGGTGGTTCGGTCGGCGTACGGGGGGTTGGGGGTGCGGGGATCTTGGTAGGGGAGAGGCGTCGGGCGTGAGGGGGAGCTGGTCGTGGCGTACGACCTGTTGACCGTTGGTGCCGTTGGGCCCGCTGTTATGGCGAATGCGCTTGCCGGGGTCCTGGGCGTCGCCGTGCAGGACGTCGACGTGGCCGATGCCGATGGGGATCAGGAGTCGCGGGACTGGGAGGCGGCCGTCCTGTGTACGTACCACGGCCTGCGCGGGGACCTGGCGTTCTCGATCGACGTCTACGCGCAGGAGTTCGTGGCCGACCAGCCGGCCGAGAGCGAGGTCGCCGCGGTCTTGGCGAAGGCCGCCGGGACCACCGTGCTGTTTCCCGCGGACGAGGCCCCGCCCAGCGCGTACTGGGCCGTCACGCCCGAGGGCATGCTCACCCGGGCCCGGCTCGAACCGTCCGACGACGAGCCGCCGGTGTTCACGGTCACCGCGGTCGAGGCGCCCGTGCCGGAACTGCCCGGGGCGGTCGTGGAGCGGTTCGCCGAGATCGTACGGGAGCAGCGGCCGGAGACCCCCGTGGCCGACGCGTTCCTGGCGTCGGTCACGGAGTTCCCGCTCGACGGCAGCCTCGTCGTGTGGGAGCGGGTGATCCGGCAGATGGAGTCCGGGTGGGCGCCCTCCGGGTGGTATCCGGCCGATCTGTACCGGGAGCGGCTGGAGGCGCGGGATGCCCTCGCCGAAAGGGCGGGGGAGCTGCCCGCGGTGGTCGCCGCGCGGCTCGGAGAGGTGCTTCGGGAGCTGGACGCGATCTTCGTCGCCGGCACCGAGGACGATCCGGACGGGAGCCTTCGGGGCAGACACGCCGGCTGGTGGTGGTACCGGAGACCGGTGCCCGCGCCCTGGGACACCCCCTAGGGTCGCGTCACCTGCACCCGGTAGTCCCCCTTCTCGTCCTTCTCCAGCACCGAGATCCGTATCCCGTTGGCCCGGTCCGTGAAGGTGTCGCCCGGCTGGAACGCGGCGTCGGAGAGTTCCGCGTGGACGTTGGGGAGGCGGGTGCAGCCGGGGCTGTCCTCCGTGCTGTCGGTGACCGAGACCGGGCCCTGGCCGGTGTCCACGTCGGAGCTGACCTTGTAGATGAGGACGCCGGGGCGGCAGACCGCCTCGTCGTTGCCCGCCTGGGTGCGGACCTCCACCGCGTAGCCGGACTCCGCGGTCAGGGGGACGAACGCCAGCTTCAGGCCGCCGCGGGTGGCCAGGGGTTCCAGGACGTGGTCCGTGGTGCCGGGCCGGGCGGCGCAGCTGACCTGGTCGTTGTCCAGCCAGCCGAGCTTCCACTTGTGCCAGCCGAGCATGTCGTTGTTGGCGCCCCAGTCCTCGGACATGATGTCCCAGTGCCCGACGGAGCCGCCGCCCTCCAGCGTGTAGAGGTCGGGCAGCCCGAAGACGTGGCCGTTCTCGTGGGGCAGGACCCGGTAGCCGGTCCGGGCGTACGAGCCGGAGCCGTCGTCCTGGCGGCTGTAGACGAAGGACGTGTTGGACAGTGGCACCCCGTCCGCGAGCGGGGCCTCGTCGTTGCCCGAGAAGGTCACCGACAGCACGGTGTCCAGCGCCGAGGGCCCGGCGTTCGGGGTGACCAGGATGTTGACCAGGTCGTACTCGTCGAAGTCCACCCTCGGGTCCGCGGCGGCCACGATGTCCTGGACCAGGTGGCGGTAGCCGGGCTCGTACGGGGAGCCCCGCTCGATCCCGTACTCCTCGAAGGGCAGCGGCATCCGCAGCCACGAGTGGATCGGGGCCTCCGGTATGTAGGTGAGCCGCCCGTACGAGCTCGTCCGGAACCAGTCCGTGGTCTGCGGGAAGAATTCCGCCAGGCGGTCCATGGCCGGCTCGGTGCCCTGGGCGTCCGGGAAGTCGATCATGAGGTTCAGGGCGCGGACGCGGCCGGTGGAGCGGGCGTAGCCGGGCTGGGTCGGCATGCCCTCCGACATCTGTACGCCCATGGAGGACGCGATCCGGCAGGGGCCGAGGCCGGTCGCCGGCGGGGCCGTCGCGGCGGGGCCGGCCGACGCGGGGCTCTGCAGGGGCAGGGTGCTGCTCGCCGTCGCCAGGGCCGCGATGACCAGGGCCGTCGCGGCGCCGAGTGCGACCGGGCGGCGGTGCCTGCGTATCCGGCGGCGGGGCTGCTGCATCGAGGCGCCTTCCGGTCCGCGGCAGCCGGCCGACCCCGGCTGCGCTCTGCCGTCAGCCTCTGCCGGGTGATCGCGGGCCGCTCGCTGGGTGCGCCGTTCGGTTGGTTTTCGAGGACAGTGGTGTACGTGACGCAGGTCACAAAGTGCGGGGAAATAACCGGGGAGGGTTTCCCCGTTTGAACTCGTGTCCCCGCGAAACGGGGAAGCGGTCCCCGGTTGGTCCTCCGGCCGGAACCGCGAGGGACGAGAACCGGAAGAGAAGGAGCACTGCCGTGGCCACCACCGCACCCGCGCAGCCGCGTACGCCCCGGCCGAGGGCCGACGCACTGCGCAACCGGGAGCGGATCGTGACGGCCGCGCGCGAGATGTTCGTCGAGTTCGGGCCGGACGTGCCGCTCGACGAGGTCGCCCGCCGCGCCGGCGTCGGCAACGCCACCCTCTACCGGAACTTCCCCGACCGGGCCGCCCTCGTCCACGAGGTCGTGCTCGCCGTCACCTCACGCACCACCGACCGCGCCGAGGAGGCGGCCGCCGAGGAGGCGGACCCCTTCGACGCGCTCACCCGCTTCGTCCACGCGGCGGCCGACGAACGCATCGGGGCCCTGTGCCCCATGCTGTCCGGCGGCTTCGACAAGGACCACCCCGAACTGCTCGCCGAGCGCCGGCGCCTCGAAGAGGCCGTCGAAGGGCTCGTCGCGCGCGCCATGTCCGCCGGGCGCCTGCGTACCGACATCGCCGTCGGTGACGTACTGGTCGCCCTCTCCCAGCTCACCCGGCCGCTGCCGGGCATCGCCTGCCCGAACATCGACCGGTTCACCCACCGCCACATCCAGCTGTTCCTGGACGGACTGGAGGCCCCGGCCCGGTCCGTACTCCCCGGAACGGCGGCGACCTTGGAGGACCTGCGGCGCCGGACGTGACGTGATCCGCGCCCGCCGTTCCCTCTTCTTCTCCCTGACCTGAAGCCCGACGACCCTCCTTTCCACAGACCTGCCCTCAGCCGTGCCCGCGACCGGCGGCACGCACGGTTCGCGATCTCTTGCGCCCTCGCGCGCCCCTAGGTGGCTACTCCCATGTCAAAAACTGCTGATCTCCGACTCCCCGACCCCAGCCGCTGGAAAGCGCTGGCGTTCATCGCGCTCGCTCAGTTGATGGTCGTGCTCGACGCCACGATCGTGAACATCGCGCTGCCGCACGCCCAGACCGCGCTCGGCATCACCGACGCCAACAAGCAGTGGGTCATCACCGCCTACGCCCTCGCCTTCGGCGGTCTGCTGCTCTTCGGCGGGCGTATAGCCGACCTCTGGGGCCGCAAGCGCACTTTCGTCGTCGGCCTCATCGGCTTCGCGCTGGCCTCCGCGCTCGGCGGCGCCGCGCAGAACCAGGGGATGCTGTTCGGCTCCCGCGCCCTCCAGGGCGTCTTCGGCGCACTGCTCGCCCCGGCCGCGCTCTCGCTGCTCGCGGTGATGTTCACCGACGCCAAGGAGCGCGCCAAGGCGTTCGGCATCTACGGGGCGATCGCCGGTGGCGGGGGCGCCGTCGGCCTGATCCTCGGCGGTCTCCTCACCCAGACGCTGAACTGGCGCTGGACGTTCTTCGTCAACATCCCCTTCGCGGTCGTCGCCGCGGCCGGTGCGTACTTCGTCATCCGTGAGCCCGCCGGCACCCGCAACCGCTCCCCGCTCGACATCCCCGGCGTCGTCCTGTCCGCGCTGGGTCTGGTCTCGCTGGTGTACGGGTTCACCCGCGCCGAGTCCGCGGGCTGGTCGGACGCGCTGACCGTCGGCTCGTTCGTCGCCTCCGCCGTCCTGCTGCTGGCCTTCGTCCTGACCGAGGCCAAGGTCAAGTCGCCGCTGCTCCCGCTGCGCGTGGTGATGGACCGCAACCGCGGTGGCGTCTACCTGTCGCTGGGCCTGGCCGTCATCGCGATGTTCGGCCTGTTCCTCTTCCTCACGTACTACCTCCAGGTCGTCAAGGGCTACTCGCCGATCAAGACCGGCTTCGCCTTCATGCCGATGATCGCGGGCATGATCACCGGGTCCACGCAGATCGGTGCCCGGCTGATGACGCGGGTCCCGGCCCGCAAGCTGATGGGTCCGGGCTTCCTGACCGCCGCGGTCGGCATGCTGCTGCTGACGCGCCTGGGCATCGACTCCTCGTACGCCGCGGTCATCCTGCCGGGCCAGCTGCTGCTGGGTCTGGGCATGGGTACGGCGTTCATGCCGGCGATGTCGCTGGCCACGCACGGGGTCGAGCCGCGTGACGCGGGTGTCGCTTCCGCGATGGTCAACACCTCGCAGCAGGTGGGCGGTGCGATCGGTACGGCCCTGCTGAACACGATCGCCGCCTCGGCCGCCACGGCGTACGCCACCTCGCACGCCGCGCTCGGTGCCAAGAACCCCGAGCTGCTGAAGCTCCAGTCGATGGTGCACGGCTTCACCGGCGCCATCTGGTGGGCGGTCGGCATCCTGGTGGTCGCCGCCGCGATCGCGCTGACCTTCATCAACGCGGGCCGTCCGGGGGAGGCGGGGACCTCGGACGGTTCCGCCTCCGGTGAGGTGGACGGGGTCGAGGACGAGTTCAAGGTCCCGGTCGTCGCCCACTGATCCACAGGAGCGCCGATACGCCTCTGCCCCGGTTCCCTCGTACGAGAGGACCGGGGCAGAAGTGCGTCGCGGGCGGGTGGCTCAGCGCAGCCAGGGGAGGTCGGCGTCCGCGCCCTCCGGCTGGAGTCCGGCGGCGAGGATCTTCATGATCTCGCCCAGCGAGCGGACCTGCTCGGGCGTGAGGCGGTCGAACATCGCCTGGCGGACGGCCTTCACATGGCCGGGCGCGGAGCGGCGGAGCATCTCGTAGCCCTCGTCGGTGAGGACCGCGTTCTGGCCGCGCTTGTCGGAGGGGCAGTCCTCGCGGCGCACCCAGCCGTTCTTCTCCAGCCGGGCCACCGCGTGCGAGAGGCGGGAGCGGGTGATCTTGGCGTCCTTGGCCAGTTCGGTCATCCGCATTTGGCGGCGGGGTGCCTGGGAGAGCTGGACGAGCAGGCCGTAGTAGATGTGCGGCATGCCGGCATCGGCCTGCAACTGGCGGTCGAGGTGATCCTCCAGGAGCGTGGTGGCGTGCAGATACGCACGCCAGACGCATTGTTCTTCGTCGGTGAGCCAGAGCGGCGCACCGGTTGATGCCGTGGTCATGTACTCCACTGTACGACCTTTTCTTGAAAGTTGAACTAGATAGAGCTAAGGTCTCCGAAGGTAGGAGCTTGAAGATTAAAGAATCTTCCCTGTCGAAGGCTCCTACAGAAGACTTACCTTGAGTAGCCGCAGATGGGGAGTGTCATGACAATCACCGCGGAGCGCATGCCCGCCCTCTACCTCTCCCACGGCGCGCCGCCCCTGGCCGACGACCCCGTCTGGCCCGGCCAGCTGGCCGCCTGGTCGGCGGAGCTCCCGCGCCCCACCGCCGTCCTCATGGTCTCCGCCCACTGGGAGGAGGCCCCGCTCGCACTCGGCGCGACCGAGACGGTCCCGCTGGTCTACGACTTCTGGGGCTTCCCCGAGCACTACTACCAGGTGCGCTACGCCGCCCCCGGCGCCCCGCGGCTCGCCGAGAGCGTCCGCAAACTGCTGCGCGGCGCCGGTACGCCGGTCCAGGACATCCCGGACCGCGGCCTCGACCACGGCGCGTACGTACCGCTGGTCGAGATGTTCCCCGAGGCCGACATCCCGGTCCTCCAGATCTCCCTGCCCACGCTCGACCCGCAGAAGCTGATGGACATCGGGCGCAAGCTGGCGCCGCTGCGCGACGAGGGCGTCCTGATCGTCGGCAGCGGCTTCTTCACGCACAACCTCGCCGCCCTGCGGCACACCGGCGGCTCCACCCCCGGCTGGTCGGCGGAGTTCGACGACTGGGGCCACCGCGCACTCCAGGCGCAGGACATCGACGCGCTCCTGGACTTCGAGCACAAGTCCCCGGCGGGCCGCCTCGCGCACCCGCGCACCGAGCACTTCGCCCCTCTCTTCGTCACCCTCGGCGCCGCCGAGCAGGAGCTCGACCAGGGGCGCAGCGTGATCGACGGCTTCTGGATGGGGCTCGCGAAGCGCTCGGTGCAGTACGGCTGAGCCTTTTACGGGTGAGGCGTCTACAGCACCGGCGGGTTCAGCTCCACCGAGCGCAGCGCCGCCGCCAGGGCCGGCGCGTCGCCCACGTCCAGCGCGGTGTCCGTGAACTTGATGGTGTGGTCGTCGCCGTGCGCCGCCGCCCGCGCGAACACCTCGTCGGCCGTGAGCGACGCCCCGTACCCGGCCGGCAGCACGGCGGGACCGGCGGGGGAGTACGCGGCGGTGACCGCCGCGCTCGCCGCCCACGCCGCCCCCACGCTCGGCGCCCACAGCTCGCGCGGCAGCGCCGGCAGCGTCCGCAGTACGGCGTTGGGCGCGGTCGCCGCGTGCACCAGCATCACCGGCGAACCGTGCCCGTACTCCGCGTAGCGGTGGGTGGCCGCCGCCACCAGCTCCTCCAGCCGGTCCCGCGCCTCGTCCGCACCGGTCGCGGCCGCGCCCGGCCACTGCGGGAACGCGGTGACCTGGGCCAGCCGGGCCCGGATGCCACCGCTCTGGTCCGGCACCCGCGGTACGGCGTCCAGCGCGTCGCCCGCGGTCCGGGCCGGGGCGAGCGGGGTCAGCGAGGGCAGCGGCTGGTGGCGGGCCGCCCAGTAGCCCAGCGCGTGGGCCAGCTCCCTGACGCGGGGGCCGGTCTCCTCGGTCGTCAGCAGGGTGCGCACGCTGTGGCCGAGCCGGATCGCCGGGTGCGTGGCGCCGCCCGCGATGCCCGGGAGCAGCCGGGGCCACCACTCGGCGAGCACCTCGCGCCAGGGCCGGTCCGCCGTCTCCCGCTCGTAGTACACCGCCCAGTCGGCGATACGGCGGGGGTCGCCGAGGGCCTCCTGCCAGTTCGCCGGGGTCACCTCGGCGAAACGGTCCGGCATGTCCTCCAGTTTCGTCCGGTAGTGGTCGAGCCAGCGGTGCACGGCGTCCGCCCGGCCGTTGCGTACCAGTGCCTCCACGGCCATCGGCGCGTGATTGGACAGCCAGCCCTCGCGCTCGGGGCCGGAGGAGTGCAGCCGCTCCAGGGCCTCGTCGAGCGTGCCGGAGGCGTCGGGGGCCGTGGGGGCGGTGGGCGGGGTGCTGGGCGTCGTCTCGGTCATGCCAGCGACGCTAGGCACTCGGTGCGCGCCCGGTAACGGCCCGTGGTCCCAAGGGCCGGGGGCATGGGGACTAGGACTGCGGTCCCGGGCCCGCGGGGGGCCGGGACCAGGACCCGGAGATCACCGGACCGGGGAACTCGCAACCCGTATCGGACGTCTTCCTGGGTACTAGCGCAGCAGAGCCGCCGCGGAGCACCGCCGAGGGGTGCGAGTGGGACCCTGCATCGCCCTCGGCACCCGTTCCGACCTGCACGGACGTGCCCGGCAGCGTCATGCGCCCGCCCCGGCGGCGGGACAGGGTACTGCATGATCGCGAAATTCAATGCCAGGCATGGGAATTCTGTCCGGATTCCAGTCGTTGTTTCCATCGGATGCAGGGCACCCGAGAGGGTGTCGCGACCTACTCAGCAAGGGAGCACGCATGGCAACCCGTGCCGTCGCCCGTCGTTCGTCCGCCACCGGCGGGACCAACCGGGCGAGCAGTGTTCGCGCCGTGGGCGGAGAGATCGCCGATCGCGACCTGGTCGGCATGTACCTGGACGAGATAGCCCGTACGCCGCTGCTCGACGCCGCCAAGGAAGTCGACCTGTCACAGGCCGTCGAGGCAGGCGTCTACGCCCGGCAGATCCTCGACGGCCAGGTCGAGAGCGACGCGGGCGGCGCCTCGCGCGAGGAGCTGGAGGCGCTGGTCGCCGAGGGCGAGCGCGCGAAGGACGTCTTCATCCGCTCCAACCTCCGTCTCGTCGTCGCCGTCGCCCGCCGCTACCCGCGGGCCGGACTCCCCCTGCTCGACCTGATACAGGAGGGCAACGCCGGCCTCGTGCGCGCGGTCGAGAAGTTCGACTACGCCAAGGGCTTCAAGTTCTCCACGTACGCCACCTGGTGGATCCGCCAGGCGATCACCCGCTCCATAGCGGACCAGTCGCGCACGATCCGGCTCCCCGTCCACCTCGTGGAGGAGCTGGGCCGCATCCGCCGGGTGCAGCGCGAGTTCAACCGGGAGAACGGACGCGACCCGGAGCACGCCGAGATCGCCGCCGAGCTGGGCTCCACCGCGGGCCGCGTCGGCGACGTCCTCGACTGGGCCCGCGACCCGGTCAGCCTCAACATGTCCGTGGACGACGAGGGCGACACCCAGTTCGGTGACCTCCTCGAAGACACCTCCGCCGTCTCGCCCGAGCAGTCGGTCCTCACCCTGCTGCGCAGCGAGGAGCTGGAGGAGCTGATCGGCAAGCTCGACAACCGGACCGCGTCGATCATCCGCATGCGGTACGGCATCGAGGACGGCCGCGAGCGCACGCTCACCGAGGTCGGCAAGGAACACGGCCTCACCCGCGAGCGCATCCGCCAGATCGAGAAGCACGCCCTCCTCGAATTGAAGCGAATGGCTCACGACACGGGCTTTGACGCTGCAGCCTGAGCTCGAGTCCAGTAACCTCCGAATTGGGCCGCTTCACCTGGCCCCCCTGAGCTGAGTCCCGGCGCCCACCCCCCCCTGGCGCCGGGGCTCATTCTTTTAGACGGCTTCCCTCACGCGGCTTCCTCCGCGCGGCCGCCCCCGGCAGGCGTCACGATCCGGCAGGCGTCACGCCCCCGCCGCGCGGCCGAGCCGGCCGCCCAGCTCCGCCACGTACGCCACCAGCTGCGGCGGCTCGTGCACGGCGAACTCGCAGCCCGCCATCGCCAGCCGCACCGCCAGCCACTCCAACTGGTCCCGCACCACCGCACGCAGCCGACAACCGCCCTCGCCCTCCGGCTCCAGCGAACCCATCCGGCCGTGCAGCCGCGACGACACGAACTCCGGCGGCGCCGCGAAGCTCACATCCACCTCGAACTCCGGCTGCCGACGCGCCATCGAACTCGTCAGGAACTCCGCCGCGTCCCCCTCCGGCAGCTCACGCGGCGCGAACCGGGCCCCCGTCGCGAACGGCTCGCTCACCCGGTCCACCCGGAACGTCCGCCACGCCTCCCGCTCCAGGTCGTACGCCACCAGATACCAGCGCCACCCCGTGCTCACCAGCCGGTACGGCTCGACCTGCCGCCGCGTCTCCGCGCCGTCCCCCGCCCGGTACGCGAACCGCAGCCGCTCCCGGCCGGTCACCGCCGACGCCATCACCGTCAGCGTCCGCGGGTCGATCGTCGAACCGTCGCCCCGGGCCAGCGGCACCGTTGCGTTCTGAAGGGTGGAAACCCGGTGCCGCAGCCGGGACGGCAGCACCTGCTCCAGCTTGGCCAGCGCCCGTACGGACGCCTCGTCCACGCCCTCGATGGCATGGCCGGCCCCGGCCCGCAGCCCCACCGCGATCGCCACCGCCTCCTCGTCGTCCAGCAGCAGCGGCGGCATGGCGGTGCCCGCCACGAGCCGGTACCCGCCGACCGAACCGCGCGACGCCTCGACCGGATAGCCGAGGTCACGGAGCCGGTCGATGTCGCGGCGGATCGTGCGCGGGCTGACGGCGAGCCGATCCGCGAGCTCGCTGCCCGGCCACTCGCGCGGCGTCTGGAGCAGGGACAACAGATTCAGCAGACGTGCCGGAGTGTCGGTCATGTCACCCAGCATGCGGCCTCAATGGGTCATGACCTGACCTAATGCCCCTCTAATTTCTTCCTATGACTTCCACCGCACCACAGCCGTCGCCCGCGGAATCCACCGCGGGGGCTCCGTCGGACCGCCGCCGCTGGTTCGCCCTGGCCATCGTGATGACCGCCGCCTTCATGGACCTCGTCGACGTCACGATCGTCAACATCGCCATCCCCAGCATCGAGCGGGACACCGGCGCCTCGTTCAGCTCGATCCAGTGGATCGTCGCCGGCTACGCCCTGGCCTTCGCCGCCGGACTCATCACCGGCGGCCGGCTCGGTGACATCTACGGCCGCAAGCGGCTCTTCCTCATCGGCATCGGAGGCTTCACCCTCGCCTCCGCGCTCTGCGGATTCGCCGCCAACCCGGAGATGCTCGTCGCCTCCCGCTTCCTCCAGGGCGCGACGGCGGCCCTGATGGTGCCCCAGGTGCTCTCGATCGTCCACGCCACCTTCCCCGCCCACGAGCGCGGCAAGGTTTTCGGCCTCTTCGGCGCGATCGTCGGCCTCGGCGCGGTCTCCGGACCCCTGCTGGGAGCGCTGCTGACCGAGTGGAACATCGCCGGTCTCGAATGGCGCCCCATCTTCCTGATCAACCTGCCCGTCGGCATCCTCGGCCTGGTCCTCGGCCGCAAGTTCATCACCGAGTCCAAGTCGCCCAAGGCCCTGCGCCTCGACCTGGTCGGCGTCGTCCTCGTGACCCTCGGCATGCTGATGCTGATCTACCCGCTGACCCGGGGCCGCGAGCTGGGCTGGCCGCTGTGGGGCCACCTGTCGATGGCCGGAAGCGTCCTCGTCTTCCTCGTCCTCGTCCTGTTCGAGCGCGGCAAGGCAGGCCGGGACGGGTCGCCGCTGGTCGAGCTCTCGCTGTTCCGCGTCAGGAGTTTCGCCGCCGGCATCGCCGTGCAGCTGACCTTCGGCATCGGCCTCGGCATATTCTTCCTGGTCTGGACCCTGTACATGCAGATGGGCCTCGGCTGGAGCGCGCTGCGGGCCGGCACGACCGGAATCCCGTTCTCCGTCTCCGTCTCGGTGGCCGCCGGCCTCTCCGTACAGAAGCTCGTGCCCCGCTTCGGCCGCAAGGTCCTCCAGACGGGCGCGCTCCTCATGGCGGCCGGCCTGCTGCTCTACATCTGGGAGTCGCACCACTACGGCATGGACATCACGTCCTGGCAGATGGCGCTGCCGCTGGTGGTCATGGGCGTCGGCATGGGCCTGATCGTCGCGCCGCTGGCCGACGCGGTGCTGTCCGAGGTGCCCAGGGAGCACTCCGGCTCCGCCTCCGGCCTGTTCAACACAGTGCAGCAGATGGGCAACGCGCTCGGCCTCGGCCTCGTCTCGGTCGTCTTCTACGGGGCGATCGGCGACCGCCTCACCCCGCAGCAGGTCGGCCCGGCGTTCGCGGACGCCTTCGAGCAGTCGCTGTGGTGGGTGGCCGGTGTGCTGGCCCTGATCTTCGTGGTCATGTTCGCCCTGCCGGCCAGGCCGAAGCAGCACGTGGAGGGCGCCGGGGCGGACGAGCCCGCCACGGTCGAGCCCGCCGAGGAGCCGGTGCTCACGCACTGACCGGACGGCGTACGCGGCAGAGTCACGGTGCCCGCATCCCCACGGGGGACGCGGGCACCGGCATGCGTGGGGCCGGGTCAGCAGATGCGCGTACGGGACTCCATCGCGCCGCGCGCCGTCTCCTCGTCCCCGTACACCTCGCACATGTGGCGGCCGTCCGGCGTCGCCGTGTGCTCGACCTCCCACAGGCTCGTCTCGCTGCCGTCGAGGAGCAGGAACGCGTGCTCGTACAGCGTGAAGCCGGCGTCCCGGCCCTCCACCCGGCACTGACGCCCGAAGACCTGCGTGATGTGGTGGGCGAAGGCGGCCCGCAGCAGACGGGCGGTCTCCTCACCGGGCACGTCGCCGTTCTCCGCACGGCGCAGCACGCGGCGGGCGTGGTCCGCGGAGTTGTCCGGCGCGTACGTCCGGGGGAGCGGGGCAGGGGGCGCCGCCAGCAGGGCCGACATCAGCTCCAGGTCGGCCTGCGCCCCCTCCTCGTCCCCGAACTCCGGAACATCCCACAGGCTGCCGGTCAGCCGGGCGGCGGCGATGTGCGCGTCGGCCTCGTCGTCGTACAGCTCGTGCTGCCGGGTGTCCGGATGACCGGCCCCGCGCGGACCGCCGTGCACCAGCTCCCACAGCGTCGCCGCGGAGCCGTCGCTCAGCAGATACGTATGGCGGTACGTCTCGCGGTGCAGGGTGGCGCTGTGGTGCGAGGAATGCAGGGTGCTGCTGTGGGCCAGGGCGGAGCCCAGCCGCTCCACCGTGCTGTCGGGCAGGTCGAACGAGTTGAGAGCCCGACGCAGGATTCGCTCAAGGTGCTGCTCGGTCGTCTCGTACGGATCGCTCAAGGTGCTGTCTCCAGGCCGTCGCCGCGTGTGACTCGATGCGTGCATAACGTAGCCCCTGGGGCTGACATCGGGACCGGGGTTCAGAAAAACGCACGGGGCGCGCGGAAGGTTCCGCGCACGCCGCCCGAACTTCCCTACGCGGGGGGCGAGTCGGTTTCCCCGCCCCGTCCGTTCCCGGTGTGCGACGGCGGCCCGTAGAGGTCGCCGTACGAGGGGAAGGTGCCGCCGCCGTCACGGCCCTCCACGCCCGTGGCCGCCCGGACCGCCTTCACGATGGCCCGGGCCACGGCCTCCGCGCCCGCCGCGAGCAGCGGGTTGAACGCGAACGGGTCCTCCGCGTCCAGAGCCTCCCGGCCGGTGGCGAGCGCGAACACGGTGTCCCCGTCGGTCATCAGGTGCACGGGCCGGATGGCGCGCGCCAGCCCGTCGTGCGCCGTGCCCGCGAGCTTCTGCGCCTGCGCGCGGGTGAGGCCGGCGTCGGTCGCGACGACCGCGAGCGTGGTGTTGAGCGGGGGGCGCGCGTTCGCCTCGCGCACCTGCGCCAGGCGCCGTTGCGCCGCCTCGTGGACCGAGGCCGGCGGGGCGACGGCCGGCTCCCCGCCGCCGTACTCCCCGAACAGCACCCCTGTACGGGGGTCGAGCACCGAACCCGCCGCGTTGACCACGACCAGCGCCCCCACGGTGACCCCGGACGGCAGCAGCACGCTCGCCGACCCCACCCCGCCCTTGAGCCGCCCGGCGACCGCGCCCGTACCCGCGCCGACGCACCCCTCGGCGACCGCGGCACCCTCCGCCGACCGGGCCGCGTCCTCCACGGCTGCCCGGCCCGTCGCCGCGTCCGGCCTGGCTCGCCAGTCGCCGCCCCTGCCCAGGTCGAACACGCAGGCCGCCGGGACCACGGGGACCACCTGGGCCGGACCGGCGCCCACCCGCACCCCGCGCCCCCGCTCCTCCAGCCACGCCATCACGCCTGACGCCGCGTCGAGCCCGAACGCGCTGCCACCGGTGAGGACGACCGCGTCGATGCGCTGCACCAGATTGCGCGGATCCAGCGCGTCCGTCTCCCGCGTCCCCGGACCACCGCCCCGCACATCGACGGCCGCGACAACCCCGCCCTCGGGCCCGAGCACCACGGTGGTACCGCTGAGCGCGCCCTTCCCGGGAACCCGGGCATGACCGACACGCAGCCCGCGAACGTCGGTGAGAGCGTCCTGACGGGTCATGGGGGCTCCTTCGGGTGGGGGCGGGGCGGCCAAGGTACCGCCGAAGACCCTTCACGCCCCTTGGGGCTTCCCCCCCCCGCCCCACCCCTCCCGCCCACCCCCATCCCACGACTCGCTCACCCCCCGGCCGCACAAAACAGGACCAATCGCCCCACGCCGCCCTACCGTGGCAGCGTGACCGAGCCACCTGAAGCCGCAGGCGCAGCCGCGCAGCCCGTTCCCGGGGGCCGTACCGGGGTCGCCGACGGGGGCGGCGGTCCGCCGTCGGCGGGCGGGGCGGTGCGGGCCGGAGGGCTCGTTCCCCGGTCCGTCACCGGGCGGGCGACCGCGGCGGGCGTCATCGTCTCCCTTCTGCTGGTCGTGGCCATCGTGCTCGGCAGCCGGTTCCTGGAGCACTTCGACTCCGCGCTGCTGCCGTACGCCGTGGCCACGGTGTTCCTCGCCTTCGGCGTCGCGTACCGGTACACCGTCTGGGTCTCCGCGCCCGGCGCCAAGCGGCTGTTCAAGAAGGGCTGGGGGAGCCTCTTCTCGGTCGACAACTTCCGGCGGGCGCCCACCGCGCTGCCGAAGATGATCGCCACCTACCTGGGCTTCCAGAAGTTCCTCGGCGCCCGCTCGCACGCCCGCTGGGCCGCCCACCAGCTGATCTTCTGGGGCTGCATCCTCGCCTCACTGATCACCTTCCCGCTGACCTGGGGCTGGTTCACCTTCACCTCGGGCACCGGGTCCGGGCCCGGCTACGAGATGCGTATCTGGGGCTTCAAGATCATCGGGTTCGACTCCCTCGACTTCCTCGGCTGGCTGATGTTCCACGGCCTGGACATCGCCGCCGTCCTCGTCATCCCCGGCACCTCGTACTTCCTGTGGCGGCGGATGAAGGACCGCGGGGCCGTCACCGGGCAGCGGTTCGGCTACGACCTGGTGCCGCTGATCGCGCTCATCGTCATCTCGGTGACCGGTCTGCTCCTCACCTTCTCCTCGATCTTCCTGCACGGCGGCGGCTACGAGTTCCTGGCGATCCTCCACATGGTCGCGGTGGTCTTCACCCTCATCTACATCCCGTTCGGGAAGTTCTTCCACATCGTCCAGCGGCCCGCAGCCGTCGGGATGCAGCTGTTCAAGTACACCGGCCGGCAGGACGACGAGGTCTTCAGCTGCCGCCGCTGCGAGGAACCCATCGACACCACCCCGTACGTCGACAACCTCCGCGGCACCATGCGCGACCTCAGCCTCGGCTTCGACGAGTGGGCCGAGTACTGCCCGCGCTGCAAGCGGGTGCTGCGGGGCAGCGCCTACCTCTCCCAGGTGAAGAAGGGTTTCAAGTGACCGCGGACTCGCGCACGCCCGAACCGCATGCGGTCGTCCCCATCGACCCCTCCCTCGCACCCCCGGGCACCCGCGCCTTCCGCGACGCGGGCGGCATCCCCGCCGACCGGTGGCACGCCGACCAGAACGGCGAGACGCTCGTCCCCACCCACTGCTGCTTCTGCGGTGTCCAGTGCGGCATGTATCTGCGCGTCGACCGCGGCGGCAAGGTCTTCGGCGTCGAACCCCGCAACCACGACATCAACCGCATGCGCCTGTGCCCGAAGGGCATCAACGCCTACCAGCAGGTCAACCACCCCGACCGGCTCACCGCCCCCCTCATGCGCCGCTCCCGCGACGAGGAGTTCCGCGAGGTCTCCTGGGAAGAGGCTCTCGAATTCACCGTCGCCGAGATCAAGCGCATCCAGCAGACCTACGGGAACGACGCCTTCGGGCTGCTCGGCGGAGCGAGCCTGTTCTCCGAGAAGACCTACCTCGTCGGCAAGTTCGCCCGGGTCGCCCTGAAGACCCGGCACGTCGACTACAACGGGCGGCTCTGCATGGTCAGCGCCGCCGGCGCCAACAAGCTGGCCTTCAACATCGACCGGGCCGGCAACCCCTTCTCCGACATCCTCCTCACCGACTGCCTGCTCATCGCCGGCTCCAACGTCGGCGAGTGCTTCCCCGTCATGACGCAGTACGTGTGGGGCGCCCGGGACCGCGGCGCCAGCCTCATCGTGATCGACCCCCGCGAGACGGCCGTCGCCCGCACCGCCGACATCCACGTCGCCCTCAAACCCGGCACCGACTCCGCGTTCTTCAACTCCGTGCTCCACGTCATCGTCGAGGAGGGCCTCACCGACGAGGCATACCTCGCCGCCCACGCCACCGGCTGGGAGGAGGTCAAGGCCAAGGTCGCCGAGTACCCGCCGTCCCGCGCCGCCGAGATCTGCGGTGTCCCCGCCGAACAGATCGTCCAGGTCGCCCGCACCTTCGCCCGCGCCCCCAAGGCCATGGCCTGGCACGCCCGCGGCATCGAGCACCACTCGCAGGGCGTCGAGAACTGCCTCACCGTGATCAACCTCTGCACCGCCACCGGAAACATCGGCAAGCCCGGCGCCGGCTACGGCACCCTCACCGGTCAGGGCAACGGGCAGGGCGGCCGCGAGCACGGCCAGAAGTCCGACCTCCTTCCCGGCGGGCGCTCCATCAACAACGCGGAGCACCGCCGGCAGATCTGCGAGGTCTGGGGCATCGAGGAGCCCGAACTCCCACCCGCCGGAACCTCGATGATGGAAATGGTCTGGCAGATGCAGCGCCGCGAGATCCGCGGCCTGATCGGCATCTGCAACAACCCCTTCGTCTCCCTGCCGAACCTCAAGGTCGTCAAGGAGGGGTACGACGCCACTGAGTTCCACGCCCAATTCGACTTCTTCCTTTCCGAGACCGCCGCCAACGCGCACGTCGTCTTCCCCGTCACCACCTGGGCCGAGGACGACGGCGTCATGGCCAACGCCGAAGCCCGTGTGGTCAAGCACAACAAGGCCCAGGACCCGCCCCCCGGCGTCCGCACGGACACCTGGGTCATGTGCGAACTCGCCCGCCGGCTCGGTGCCGGCGACAAGTTCGCCTTCGACAACTCCCGCCAGGTCTTCGACGAACTGCGGATCGCCTCCGCCGGCACCGTCAACGACTACTACGGCATCACCTACGAACGGCTGGAGGAGACCGGCGGCATCTCCTGGCCCTGCCCGTCCACCGACCACCCCGGCACCCCGAGGCTCTTCGAGGACGGCAGGACCTACCACCCCGACGGCAAGATCCACCTCCAGGTCGTCGAGTGGCACCCGCCGATGGACCCGTACGACGACGAGCACCCCATGACGCTCACCACCGGGCGCACCGTCGCCCACTTCCTCTCCGGCAACCAGACCCGCCGCCTGGGCGCCCTCGTCGAGCAGACCCCCCGCCCGTGGGCCGAGGTCCACCCCTCGCACGGCTTCCGCAACGGCGAACCCGTCCGCGTCGTCACCCGGCGCGGCAGCGAGGTCTTCCCCGCCCTGGTCACCGAGGCCATCCGCCCCGACACCGTCTTCATCCCGTACCACTGGCCGGTCCCCACCGCGGCCAACGCGCTCACCATCGACGCTCTCGACCCCCGTTCCAAGATCCCCGAGTACAAGGTCTGCGCCTGCCGCATCGAGCACGCCGAGCGGATCGACGTGGTCCCCGCGCCCCCGGTCGCACCCGGGCACGTCGCCTACCCGGAGACCCAGGTCTCCCGCACCGACCCCCTGCCGCCCACCTCCCCGCAGGGCCGCGGCACCTCGGAGAGGAGCTGATGCCCGGATGATGGGCCGCACGATCTTCATCGACCCGGGGCGCTGCATCGGCTGCCAGGCCTGCGTCTCCGCCTGCCGCGAATGCGACTCGCACCGCGGCAAGTCCATGATCCACCTCGACTACACCGACGAGGGCCAGTCCGTCGCCTCCCTTCCCACGGTCTGCATGCACTGCGAGGACCCCGTCGCCCCCTGCGCCGAGGTGTGCCCCGCCGACGCGATCCTGGTGACCGCCGACGGCGTCGTGCAGCAGGCCGACACCACCCGCTGCATCGGCTGCGCCAACTGCGTCAACGCCTGCCCCTTCGGCGTACCGAAGATCGACCTCCAGGCGAAGCTGCAGATGAAGTGCAACCTCTGCTACGACCGCACCGCCTATGGCCTCGCCCCCATGTGCGCCACCGTCTGCCCGACCGGCGCGCTCTTCTACGGGACGGCCGAGGAGCTCCAGGCCGAGCGGCCCGGTGTCCAGGTCGCCGACTCCTTCGTCTTCGGCGAGAGCGAGGTCCGCACCGGCGTCGCCATGGTCGTCCCCGCCGACCGCGTCCAGTGGCCGGTGCCCGGCGGCCTGCCCGTCGTCGAGATCAACGGGAAGGACGTCCGACGGTGACCGAGACCGACGCCCCGCCCCCCGGCGACCCGAAGCAGCCCCCGACCCGCGGACCCGGCGGTACGCCTCCCGGCGCGCCCGGACAGCCGGCCTCCGGGGACCCGCGCGAGGCCCTGCACGACCGGATCGCCGCCGACGCCCTCACCACCCGCCGGGACTACCTGCGCATCGTCGCCACCGTGTCGGGCGGGCTCGCCGTCGGCGGCCTCGGCGTCGCCGCCGGCATCCTGCCCCGCCACGGCGACCCCGACGAGGACGGCAAGGCCCCCGCCCCGAAGAAGATCGCCTCCCAGCTCCTCCCCGGCGAGTCCATCGCCTTCGACTACCCCGACGAGGAGGACCGCGCGGTCGCCGTCCGGCTCAACGACGGCACCCTCGTCGGCTACTCCGCGATCTGCACCCACCTCGCCTGCGCCGTCCTCTGGCGCAAGGACCGGGGCACCGAGGGCGAGCTGTACTGCCCCTGCCACGAGGGCGTCTTCGATGCCCGCAGCGGCGAGGTCACCGCCGGACCGCCGCCCCGGGGGCTGCCCAAGGTGGTGCTCACCGAGCAGACCGACGGCAGTATCTGGGCCGTCGGCACCACCCGCTCCGGCGAGAGCATCGAGCACGGGCTGTGCCGTCAGTTCGGCCAGGACCGCCCCGACCTGGCCTCCCGGCTCGGCTGCCCCGGCGTCCGCGACGGCGCCGAGGCGCCCCCCGCTTCCGGAGCCACCGCCCGCACGGTGGCCCCGGGGCCCGTCGCTCCGGGGGCGTCCCGTACCCGCACCCGCACCGGAGCCGGCACGTCCGAGACCCCCGGGAGCCCGGCATGAGCGACGACGACCGCCGCCCCGCGAACGGCCCGCAACCCTCTCCCGACTCGCAGTACCTCGGACCCCCCGAGCACCCCGGGCCGCACTACCCCGAGTACCACCCCGGCAGCGCGCGGGCCGAGCTCAACCGGCCGGTCCACGAGCGCTACCCGCAGATCCGGCCCACCAGCGGTTACGGAGACCCCCGCGTCCGCCACACCGGGCCCGGTCCCGGCGCCGGCACCGACCAGGAGCCGGAGCGGTCCTCGAAGCTCACCGCCCGCCTCGTGCTGGCCATGAGCGTCGTCATCGGGCAGCTGTGGGGCCTGACGGTCATCGTCGACGAGTGGATGGAGGGCAACTCCGGCACCGCTTGGTGGGGTGCCGGGTTCCTCTGCCTCTCGTTCCTCGTGGTCCTCGGGCTCTGGCTCGCCGACCCCAAGGACCGCTGACCACCCGCCCCGGCCGGGCGGCCGTACCCTGGAGGTATGAGTACCGCCCCCGCCCACGGCCCGCGCGATGCGGAGCCCACCACGCCGGACCGGCCCAGGCCGGCGCTGATCTTCGACGATCCGCTGGACCAGCAGTCCGCGGACGACACGGACCAGGGGTGGGGCGAGCGGGCCCCGTCCGGCAACAGCGCCGCCGACCTGGCGCGCTTCCTCGACGAGAAGCCGCCGCACCACATCTGACGCCGGCCCCGGCAGCGGCTCCCTAGGCGGGGTTCCCGCTGCCGCCGCGCTGCGCGACCAGGGTGTCGCGGATCTCCTTCAGGACCTCCAGCTCGGTCACCTCCAGCGTCTCCTGGACGCCCTCCTTCGCCGCCTGCATCGCGGCCCGCCGGGCGAGGTACTTCGCCATCGGCAGGACCATCAGGAAGTAGACGACGGCGGCGGTGATCAGGAAGCTGAGCGTCGCGCTGAGCACCGAACCCCACATGATCCGGATGCCCTCCCTCGCCTCGCCCGTCGCCGGGTCCGTCGTGCACGGGGCCTTCAGGCAGGAGCTGTACTTCTCCAGGTCCTGGGTGCCGAACGCGCCGACGAGCGGGTTGATGACGCCCTTGACGATCGAGTTCACGATGTTCGTGAACGCCGCGCCGATGACGACGGCAACCGCCAGATCGATCACGTTGCCACGCATCAGGAAGGCCTTGAAGCCCTCCAGCAGACTGACCTTCTTCGTCTCGCTCACGGCTGCGCTGTCCTCCGTAAATGCCACAAGGGGTGTGAACTCCCGGGCAACTTACGGCAGTAGGGCGCGCAACCACCCCATCCGGGCGGGTTGTCAGGTGACGTGATAGTTCGTCAGTACGAATCAACACAGGATCACCGCGAATCCACCGGAAATCCCGGCCCCCGCCAGATCGGCGGCCGTCGCCCTCGGCACCGCCAGCACGATCAGCGCCCCCGCCTCGCCCGCGCCTCCGACGGCCGCAGGCACCCGCTCAACCCGCGCCCCCCTGGCCAGCACCCGGGCCTCCGCCGCCCCGGCACCCCCCGACGCGACCACGTCCACCCGGTCGCCCGGCCGCAGCAGCCGCACGGTCTCCGCGTCCGCGATCCGCACCGGCGCCGACACCAGCCGCACCGGCGGCGACGCCCGCTCCCGGGCCGCGCCCTGCGCCGTACCGCCGCCGTGCCCACCGCCGCCGCCACCGGCGAACCCGGAGACCGCCAGCGCGGCCGCCGTCAGTGCCAGCCCGGCCGCCATGGACCGGCGCTGCCGCCACACCGCCCGGCGCAGCCGCTGACCGGAGCCCCCGCGCACCCGCAGCGGCGGGAACGCGGGCACCCCGCACGGCGCTGGAGCGGGCAGCGGCCCCGGCGGCGCGCCCGCGAACGGAGCGGCGGGGCCGGGCTGGGGCGGGAAGAGGGAATCGGAGGAGCGCATCGCGAACACCGCCTGCGTCGGGAGTCGTCGGGTCGGGCCGGCCGCCGAAACCCGTGGGTTCGGCCGCCGGACAACCCCCACGATCCACCGGCCGCGCGATTCCCGCCGGAGCCTGTGGACCGTCCACCGGATGTGGATAACTCCGTCACCCGCCGCGGGTATGACCGCCCCCGCCGCGGGTATGACCGCCCCCCGCCGCACGTACAACGCCCCCGCAGCGGGTGCGACGGCCAGCTCCTACGGCAGCGCGATCCCGGTGTCGATGCCGTCCAGCGCGTGCCCGCACGGGCACCCGCGGTCCGCCTCCGACGGCAGCCCCGCGACCGCGTCGAAGAGGACCGAGCGCAGCCGGTCCACGTTGGCCGCGAAGACCTTCAGCACCTCCTCGTGGGAGACGCCCTCGCCCGCCTCCGCGCCCGCGTCCAGGTCCGTGACCAGGGTCATCGTGGTGTAGCAGAGTCCCAGTTCGCGGGCGAGCACCGCCTCGGGGTGGCCCGTCATGCCGACCACGGACCAGCCCATCGCGGCGTGCCAGCGAGACTCGGCGCGGGTCGAGAAGCGCGGCCCCTCGACGACGACCAGCGTGCCGCCGTCCACCGCCTCCCAGTCCCGTCCCCGCGCGGCGGCCAGCGCCACCTTGCGGCCCTCGGGGCAGTACGGGTCCGCGAAGCCCAGGTGGACGACGTTCGGCAGGACACCGTCGGCCCGGGTCTCACCGTCGTAATAGGTCTGCGCACGGGTCTTCGTGCGGTCCACCAGCTGGTCCGGCACGATCAGCGTGCCCGGCCCGTACTCCGGGCGCAGCCCGCCCACCGCGCACGGGGCGAGCACCTGGCGTACGCCGACCGAGCGCAGCGCCCACAGGTTGGCGCGGTAGTTGATGCGGTGCGGGGGCACGTGGTGGCCGCGGCCGTGCCGGGGGAGGAAGGCGACCCGGCGGCCGCCGGTCTCGCCGATGAAGACGGAGTCGCTGGGGTCTCCGTAGGGGGTTTCCACGCGGACCTCGGTGACGTCCTCCAGGAAGGAGTACAGCCCCGAGCCGCCGATCACACCGATCTCTGCGTTCGCCATGCCGTCACCCTAGGCGCCGGGCGTGCGGTCCTCGCAGGGGGGCGCGGGCGCGCGAAGACCCCGCCGGACGGGTCGGCGGGGTCTTCGGGAAAGCTGTGGGGCCGGCTGCTCAGGCGGCCGACGAACCGCTCGTCGAGGAAGAGGACGAGGAGGCGGACGACGTGGACGCCGGGGCGGCCGACGACTTCGTCTCCGACGACGTCGAGGAGCCGGCGGACGACGATCCGGAACCGGACGTCTTCGAGGCGGAGGACGCCGGCGTGCTGCTCGACGAGGAGCCGCGGCTGTCGTTCCGGTAGAAGCCGGAACCCTTGAAGACGATGCCGACCGCCGAGAACACCTTCTTCAGGCGTCCGTCGCAGTTCGGGCACACCGTGAGGGCGTCATCGGTGAACTTCTGCACCGCTTCGAGGCCCTCGCCACACTCGGTGCACTGGTACTGGTAGGTCGGCACTTTGTTCCTCCTGGCACTCTGACTCGATGAGTGCTAACGACGCTCCATAGTGACGTATTCCGCTGGATCAGTCCACCGCGACCGGCCCGCGGTGACCGACACCACGCGCCACGGTCCGCCCCGAACCGGCCGGCAGGAGCCTCGAACGCAGCGTCAGCAGGGTCACCAGCGCCAGCACCGTACCCACCAGCGGGACCAGGAATCCGGCGCTCGCGCCGTGTCCGTCCGCGAGTCGGCCGGCCACCGTCACCGCGGCCGCCTGGCCCAGCGCGACCGCGCCCGTCAGCCAGGTGAACGCCTCGGTCCGGGTGGAGCCCGGCACCAGCGCATCGACCAGCGTGTAGCCGCTGATCAGCGCCGGAGCGATGCAGAGTCCGACGAGCAGGCCGAGCGCGGCGAGCAGCGGCACCGAGTGCATCGCCCACAGGCCCGACGCGGTCAGCGCCAGCCCGGTGTAGCCGACGAGCAGGCGGCGGCGGGGGCCGACCTTCCAGGCGATGGCCCCGCAGGCGATCCCGGCGAGCATGTTGCCGGCGGCGAAGATCCCGTACAGCACGCCGTTGGCGCCGGGGTTGCCGATCTCCTCGGCGAACGCGGTCAGCGAGACCTGCATGCCGCCGAAGACCGAGCCGATGCCCAGGAAGGCGATCGCGAGCACGCGCACGCCGGGGATGGAGAGCGCGGAGGCGTGCCGCTCGGCGCCGGGCAGGGCGCGGTCGCGGACGGGCGGTTGCGTGGCGCGGCGCGCGGCGAAGAGCAGACCGCCGACCAGGGTGAGCGCGGCCTCGGCGATCAGGCCGGCCGCCGGGTGCACGCCCGTGCAGAGCGCGGTGGCGAGAACGGGGCCGATGACGAAGGTGAACTCGTCCGTCACCGATTCGAAAGCGGCGGCCGTCGCCAGCAGCGGCGACGCCTCGCGCCCCGGAGCGGCCCCCAGCACGGCCGCCCAGCGGGCGCGCACCATGGGGCCGATCTGCGGGACGGACGCGCCGGTCGGGACGGCCGCGGCGAACAGGGCCCACAGGGGCGCGTCCGCCAGGGCGAGCGTCACGAGGAGCGAGACGGCGGCGGCGTGGACCAGCACGCCGGGCAGCAGTACGGCCCGCTGGCCGAAGCGGTCGGCGAGCTTGCCGGTCTGCGGGGCGAACAGGGCCATGGAGACCCCGGTGAAGGCCGCGACGGCGCCCGCGCTGCCGTAGGAGCCGGTGGTGTGCTGGACCAGCAGCACGATGCCGATGGTCAGCATCGCGAAGGGCTGCCGTGCGGCGAAGCCGGGGAGGAGGAAGGTCCACGCACCGGGGGTGCGCAGCAACTGCCCGTATCCGGGGCGGTCGGAGACCGTGGACGCCACGGTCCTTGCCTTTCTGCCGCCTGGTGGCCGTGCTCCCCGGGGCGGCCGGCACAGGGGTGCGGGCCGGGCGGGGGCTGCCGAGAGCTGTCCTCTTCGCGCGGAACTGCGGTAGATGCCGGGCGCTCGCGGCCGGTGTGCGGGGCACAGCCGGTACGCCAGGACGCCACGACCGCCATACGGTCGCGCCAGCTCTGCGTCAGGCAGAGTTGGTCGATCAATCGGTGGTTCTGGGTTTCCTTCATGCTACAGGCAGGAAGGGCGGCGCTCCTGTGATTGTGCGCGCACCGCCCTTCGGTGCCTGTGAACGCGGTGTGCGTTCAGTGGTGGGCCTTCGCGTCGCGTTTGCGTGCTTCCTGTTCGGCGGTCTCCTGTTCGGCGGCTTCGCGTTTGGCGGCGACGCGCTTCGCGGAGTCGCGTTTCTTCGCCTCGTCCGCCCTGCCGAGCTTCTTCACCGCCTTGAGTGCCCCGGCCACATGGGGACCGGTGAGGTCCTCGTGGCCCGCGGGCTGCCCGCCGGGCGTCCCGAGCCAGCCGGCCAGCTTGCCACCCTCGGCGACAGCGCGCAGCCGGGCCTCGGCCGCGTCGCGCACCGGGTCGGTGGCCACGACGAGCAGTTCGTCGCCGCGCCGCAGCACCGTCGAGGGGGCGGGTACGAAGCTCTTGTCGTCGCGTACGACGAGGGTGACCGCGGCGCCCGCGGGCATGCGCAGTTCGCCGACCTCGACGCCGTGCATCTTCGACTTCGCGGGAATGGCCACCGACAGCAGGTGCCCGCGCAGCCGTTCCAGGGGAGCCGATTCGATGCCCAGGTCGGAGGCCTCGGACGGGTCGTCCTTGATGTTGAGGGCCTTGGCGAGCCAGGGCAGGGTCGGGCCCTGGATGAGGGTGTAGACGATGACCAGGACGAAGACGATGTTGAAGACCCGGGTGGAGCCTTCGATTCCGGACACCATGGGAATGGTCGCCAGGATGATGGGTACGGCGCCGCGCAGCCCGGCCCAGGACATGAGGGCCTTCTCCTGCCACGGCAATCGGAACGGCAGCAGCGAGATGAAGACTTCCAGCGGCCGTGCCACCACGGTCAGCACGAGGCCGACGACGACGGCGGGCCAGAAGTCGTCGAGCAGGTCGTGCGGGGTGACCAGCAGGCCGAGCAGGACGAACATGCCGATCTGGGCCAGCCAGCCGAGCCCGTCCGCGAAGCCCCGGGTCGCCGGCCAGTGCGGCAGCTTGGCGTTGCCGAGGATCATCGACGCGAGGTAGACGGCGAGGAAGCCGCTGCCGTGGAGCATGGCGCCGGCCGCGTACGCGGACACCGCGATGGCCATGACGGCGATCGGGTAGAGGCCGGAGGCGGGGAGCGCCACGTGGCGCAGCCCGTACGAGCCGAGCCAGCCCACGGCGATGCCGACGGCGGCGCCGATGGCCAGTTCCAGGGCTATCTCGCCGACCAGCACGTACCAGCTGTCGACCTCGCCGACGGTCGAGAAGGCGACGACGAGGATGACCACGGGGGCGTCGTTGAAGCCGGACTCGGCCTCCAGGACACCGGTGACGCGGGCGGGGAGCGGGACCTTGCGCAGGACGGAGAAGACGGCCGCGGCGTCCGTCGAGGAGACGACCGCGCCGATGATGAGCGCCTGCCGCCACTCCAGACCGACCAGGTAGTGCGCCCCGGCCGCGGTCACGCCCACGCTGATGCCGACGCCGACCAGCGAAAGCATGACGGCCGCGGGCAGCGCGGGCCTGACCTCTTTCCACTTCGTGCCGAGGCCGCCCTCGGCGAGGATCACGACGAGCGCCGCGTAGCCGATGACCTGCGTCAGTTCCGCGTTGTCGAACTTGACGTCGAAGAAGCCGTCCTGGCCCATGGCGATGCCGATGCCCAGGTACAGGAGCAGGCTGGGGAGCCCGCTGCGGGACGAGATGCGTACCGCCGCGACGGCGACGAGCAGGACGAGCGAGCAGACGAGCAGGAGTTCGTTGAGCGTGTGGACAGTCAGTGGCCGGTCCTTTCCCTGCGTACGCCTGCCGGATCGTCTTCCGGCGGCCGGTACTTCGTTACCTTACCTAATCTTTAACGTTTTCTTGATGCGTTCGAGTATTCGTACGATCGCTACGCAATTCGAGCCATCCTGATACCGCGTCCGAGTGGGTTACGCGCTGCGCCTATGGTTGCTCCTGCACTCCCAGGACCGCCCTGCCCTCGAAGGACAGCGATGCCCGCCACAACAACCGCCTCTTCCGGATCCACCGGTACCGCCGGTGGCGGGCCGCGCAAGAAGAAGAAGGGGCGCCGCGCCCGCCTGCTCGTGCTCGTCCTGGTGCTGGCGCTCGTCGCGGGCATCGGTTACGGAACGTACTGGTCCGTATCCACCGTGCGGGCCTCGTACCCGCAGACGAACGGCACCATCCACATCGACGGCCTCTCCGGCAGCGTCGAGGTCAAGCGCGACGGCTACGGGATCCCGCAGATCTACGCGGACTCCGACGCCGACCTGTTCCGCGCCCAGGGCTTCGTCCAGGCGCAGGACCGCTTCTGGGAGATGGACGTACGCCGCCACCTGACGGCCGGCCGGCTCTCCGAGATGTTCGGCTCCGGCCAGGTCGAGACGGACTCCTTCCTGCGGACGCTGGGCTGGCGCAAGGTGGCGCAGGAGGAGTACGACACCGTCCTGTCCGACGAGACCAAGAAGAACCTCCAGGCGTACGCGGACGGCGTGAACGCCTACCTCAAGGGGCGCGACGGCAAGGACATCTCGCTGGAGTACGCCGCGCTCGGCTTCACCAACGACTACAAGCCGTCCGAGTGGACCCCGGTCGACTCCGTCGCCTGGCTGAAGGCCATGGCCTGGGACCTGCGCGGCAACATGCAGGACGAGATCGACCGCTCGCTGATGACGAGCCGGCTCGACGCCGGCCAGATCAAGCAGCTCTACCCGGACTACCCGTACGACAAGCACGAGCCGATCGTCACCGAGGGCGCGATCTCCTCGGTCACCGGAAAGTTCGACCCGGAGGCGACCGGCACCGAAGGCAGCGGCGCGAACACCGTGGCGGGCGCCACCGAGGGCCTGAACACGCAGCTCGGCGCGCTCTCCGACACCCTCGACGAGATCCCCGCACTGCTCGGCCCGAACGGCACCGGCATCGGCTCGAACTCCTGGGTGGTCTCCGGCAAGTACACGACCACCAACAAGCCGCTGCTCGCCAACGACCCGCACCTCGCGCCGATGCTGCCGTCCCTCTGGTACCAGATGGGCCTTCACTGCCGGCAGGTCTCCGAAACCTGCAAGTACGACACGGCCGGGTACACCTTCTCCGGGATGCCCGGCGTGATCATCGGTCACAACCAGGACATCGCCTGGGGCTTCACCAACCTCGGCGCCGACGTCACCGACCTCTTCCTGGAGAAGGTCTCCGACGACGGCTACCTGTACGACGGGAAGACCAAGCCCTTCACCACCCGCGAGGAGACCATCAAGGTCGCCGGCGGCAAGGACCGGCACATCACCGTCCGCGAGACCAACAACGGCCCGCTGGTCTCCGACCGCAGCAGCGAGCTGGAGAAGGTCGGCCAGAAGGCCCCCGTCACCAACTCCGCCCCGGACCGCGCCGACGGTTACGCCGTCGCCCTGAAGTGGACCGCGCTGGAGCCCGGTCACTCCATGGACGCCGTCTTCGAGCTGAACCGCGCCAACGACTTCGCGACCTTCCGCGAGGCGGCCCAGCACTTCGAGGTTCCCTCCCAGAACCTGATCTACGCCGACACCAAGGGCCACATCGGCTACCAGGCCCCCGGCAAGATCCCGGTCCGGAAGCAGGGCGACGGCACCACGCCGAGCCCCGGCTGGTCCTCGGCGTACGGGTGGAAGAAGGACCCGATCCCGTTCGACGAGCTGCCCTACGAGTACGACCCGGCGCGCGGCTACATCGTCACCGCCAACCAGGCCGTGATCGACGAGGACGACTACCCGTACCTGCTCACCAAGGACTGGGGCTACGGCAGCCGCAGCCAGCGGATCAACGACCTCATCCAGTCGAAGATCAAGGGCGGCGGCAAGATCTCGACCGAGGACATGCAGAAGATGCAGATGGACAACACCAGCGAGATCGCCGCGCTGCTGGTGCCCGAACTGCTGAAGATCAACGTCTCCGACAAGGACGTCCGCCAGGCGCAGAAGCTGCTGGAGGGCTGGGACTACACGCAGGAGGCCGACTCGGCCGCCGCCGCGTACTTCAACGGCGTCTGGCGCAACATCCTCAAGCTCGCCTTCGGCGACAAGCTGCCCAAGGAGATGCGCGTCGAGGGCGAGTGCCTGAACGTCCGCCCGGCCAAGAGCTCCGGCCCGGTCGACGAGCAGGACCGGCTGGTACGCGAGTGCGGCCAGCGCTCCCCGGACTCCGCGCAGCCCGACGGCGGCGACCGCTGGTACCAGGTCGTCGCGAACCTCATGGACAAGCCGGACAGCGACTGGTGGAAGTCGCCCAAGGGCCGCAAGGACAAGGCGACCGAGACCCGCGACGAGCTGTTCGCCCGCGCCATGGAGGACGCGCGCTGGGAGCTGACCGCCAAGCTCGGCAAGGACATCACCACCTGGAACTGGGGCCGGCTGCACCAGCTGACCCTGAAGAACCAGACCCTCGGCACCGAGGGACCCGGCCTCCTCCAGCGGGTCCTCAACCGCGGCCCCTGGAACCTCGGCGGCGGCGAGGCCGCGGTGGACGCCACCGGCTGGAACGCGGCCGGCGGCTACGAGGTCGTCTGGGTGCCCTCGATGCGGATGGTCGTCAACGTCGGGGACTGGGACAAGTCCCGCTGGATCAACCTCACCGGCGCCTCCGGACACGCCTTCGCCGCGCACTACACCGACCAGACCGACAAGTGGGTCAACGGTGAGCTGCTGCCCTGGTCCTACGGCACGAACGCCGTGGCCGGGACGACGACGGACACGCTGACGCTCAAGCCGTAGGCGCTCACCGCGGGCCCCCGGTGCTTCGGTTCACGCCGAAGCGCCGGGGACCTTCGGGTGTCACCACCGCGTGCACGGGGAAGTCGTGCGGCTCGGCCGGGACCCGCGCGGCCACCTCGTCCGCGTACAGCAGGACGACCAGCGCGGGCGTGGCCCCGGCGGCCGTCAGGCGGGCCAGCACCCGGTCGTAGCTGCCGCCGCCGCGCCCGAGGCGCATGCCCTGCGCGTCCACCGCCAGACCGGGCAGCAGCACCGCGTCCGCCTCCAGGACCGCGTCGGGGCCCAGCCGCTCGCCGGCCGGTTCGAGCAGCCCCCGCCCCGCCTTCACGAGGCTCTGGGCACCCTCGTACGCCGCCCAGTCCAGGTCGTTGTCGGCGAGCAGCACCGGCAGCAGCACGCGTACGCCCCGCGCGCGCAGCGCGTCCAGCAGCGCGCGGGTGCCCGGTTCGCGCCCCACCGAGACGTAGGCGGCGACCGTGCGGGCCCCGCCCAGTTCGGGGAGCGCGAGTGCGTGGCGGGCGAGAACCGCGGCGGCCCGTTCCACGTCCTGATCCGTCAGGAGGCCACGCGCGGCGAGCAGTTCACGCCGCAGCAGTGCCTTTGCGGACATGTCGGTGTTCAAGGGGGCACCTACCGGCCTCTCGTACAGGGCTATATAAGGACAAAGTTAACCGGAAGCTCATCTTCCGCCCATGTGGGCCCGTTAATGTTCAGCGCATGACCCAGTCGAACCCCAGGATCAGCAAGGCCGTCATCCCGGCGGCGGGCCTCGGTACCCGCTTCCTGCCGGCCACCAAGGCCACCCCCAAGGAGATGCTGCCTGTCGTCGACAAGCCTGCCATCCAGTACGTCGTCGAGGAAGCGGTGGCCGCCGGTCTCCACGACGTGCTGATGATCACCGGTCGCAACAAGCGTCCCCTGGAGGACCACTTCGACCGGAACTACGAGCTGGAGGGCGCGCTGACCCGCAAGGGCGACGCCGACCGGCTCCGCAAGGTCCGCGAGTCCACCGACCTCGCCACCATGCACTACGTCCGCCAGGGCGACCCCCGGGGCCTGGGTCACGCCGTCCTGTGCGCCGCGCCGCACGTCGGCGACGAGCCCTTCGCCGTACTCCTCGGCGACGACCTCATCGACCCCCGCGACCCGCTGCTGTCCCGGATGACCGAGGTCCAGGAGCGCGAGGGCGGCAGCGTCATCGCGCTCATGGAGGTTCCGCCCTCGATGATCCACCAGTACGGCTGCGCGGCCGTCGAGCCCACCGCAGAGGCGGACGTCGTACGCGTCACCGGCCTGGTCGAGAAGCCGGAACCCGCCGACGCGCCCAGCAACCTCGCGGTGATCGGCCGCTACGTCCTTGACCCCGCGGTGTTCGGGATACTGCGCAGGACCGAGCCCGGCCGGGGCAACGAGATCCAGCTGACCGACGCACTGCAACTGCTCGCCGAGGACGAGAAGGCCGGCGGCCCCGTGCACGGCGTCGTCTTCAAGGGCCGCCGCTACGACACCGGTGACCGCAGCGACTATCTGCGTGCCATTGTCAGACTCGCGTGCGAACGTGAAGATCTGGGTCCGGAGTTCCGCAGTTGGCTCCGCCGGTACGTCACCGAGGAGATGTAGCACGTTGAGCAGCACGATCTGGTCGGTGGACGAGCACCTGGAAGACATCCTCGCCGCGGTGAAGCCGCTCGAACCCATCGAGCTGCAACTGCCCGAGGCCCAGGGCTGCGTCCTCGTCGAGGACGTCGTCGTGGAGATCGCCCTGCCGCCCTTCGACAACAGCTCGATGGACGGTTACGCGGTCCGCGTCGCCGATGTCGAGGGCGCCACCGAGGAGTTCCCCGCCGTCCTCACCGTCATCGGCGACGTCGCCGCCGGCGACGACGGGCTCGGCGACGGCCGCCGCGTCGGCCCCGGCGAGGCCGCCCGCATCATGACCGGCGCACCCCTCCCGGAGGGCGCCGAGGCCGTCGTCCCCGTGGAGTGGACCGACGGCGGTACGGGCGAGGGCCCCGCCGCCGCGATGCGCGCCCACAGCGACGCCCCCGAGGGCGCCGGCGGCGAGGTCCGCGTCCACCGCCCCGCCGAGGCCCGCGCCCACGTCCGCGAGCGGGGCAGCGACGTGCGCCCCGGCGACCTCGCGCTCAAGGCGGGCACGGTCATCGGACCGCCCCAGATCGGACTGCTCGCCGCGATCGGCCGCTCCACCGTCAAGGTGCGGCCCCGCCCCCGCGTCGTCGTCCTGTCCACCGGCAGCGAACTCGTCCAGCCCGGCGGCGAGCTGACGCCCGGCCGGATCTACGACTCCAACAGCTTCGCCCTCACCGCCGCCGCCCGGGACGCCGGGGCCATCGCCTACCGGGTCGGCGCCGTCGCCGACGACGCCGAGACGCTGCGCTCCACCATCGAGGACCAGCTGATCCGCGCCGACCTCCTCGTCACCACGGGCGGCGTCAGCGTCGGCGCGTACGACGTGGTCAAGGAGGCCCTGTCCTCGGTCGGCGACGAGGACGAGCCGGGCGGCGGCGTCGACTTCCGCAAGCTCGCCATGCAGCCGGGCAAACCGCAGGGCTTCGGCTCCATCGGCCCCGATCACACCCCGCTGCTCGCCCTGCCCGGGAACCCGGTCTCCAGCTACGTCTCCTTCGAGCTCTTCGTCCGCCCCGCGATCCGCACCCTGATGGGGCTGCCCGCCGCGGACCGCTCGACGGCGAAGGCCACCCTCGTCGCGGACAAGGCCCTGTCGTCACCGGCCGGGAAGCGCCAGTTCCTGCGTGGGACGTACGACGCCGAGGCCGGCACCGTCTCGCCCGTCGGCGGTTCCGGATCGCATCTGATCGCCGCGCTCGCCCAGGCGGACGCGCTGATCGTGCTGCCCGAGGACGTCACCTCCGCCGAGCCCGGCGCCGACACCGAGGTGATCCTGCTCCGCTGACCGGGGCGCGGTGGCGGTACGGTATCTGGCGCTGTGCCGTCCGGGGGACACCCCCCGGCCCCCGGACCGCGCCCCGGTGCGGCACCGGGGAATCCGGCGCCCTACCGCTAGGCGGAGTGAGTTGAGTACGCAGAACAGGCTGACGCACATCGACGAGGCGGGCGCCGCCCGCATGGTCGACGTCTCCGGGAAGGACGTCACCGCGCGCGTCGCCCGTGCCAGCGGCCGGGTCCTCGTGTCGCCGCGTGTCGTCGAACTGCTCCGGGGCGAGGGGGTTCCCAAGGGCGACGCCCTCGCCACCGCCCGGATCGCCGGGATCATGGGCGCCAAGCGCACCCCGGACCTGATCCCCCTCTGCCACCCGCTGGCCGTCTCCGGCGTCGGCGTCGAGCTGAGCGTGGCCGACGACGCGGTGGAGATCACCGCCACGGTGAAGACCACCGACCGCACGGGCGTGGAGATGGAGGCCCTGACCGCGGTCTCGGTCGCCGCGCTCACCGTGGTCGACATGGTCAAGGCCGTCGACAAGGCCGCGGTCATCACGGACGTCCGGGTGGAGGCCAAGTCCGGCGGCAAGTCCGGCGACTACGTCCGTACGGCGCCGCCGGGAGCCGAGGCGTGAGCGCCGCGCCCCCGTCCCCGTACCGCGCCCTGGTCGTCACCGCGTCGAACCGCGCGTCCACCGGGGTCTACGCGGACAAGGGCGGGCCGCTGATCGCCGAGGCGCTGGCCGGGCTCGGGTTCACGGTCGACGGCCCCCGGGTCGTCCCGGACGGCGACCCGGTCGAGGAGGCCCTGCGGGACGGGGTGGCCGCCGCGTACGACGTGGTCGTCACGACCGGCGGTACGGGCATCTCGCCCACCGACGGCACCCCCGAGGCCACCCGCCGCGTCCTGGACCACGAGGTCCCCGGCATCCCCGAGGCGATCCGGGCCGAGGGCCGCGACAAGGTCCCCACCGCCGCCCTCTCGCGCGGACTGGCGGGCGTCGCCGGGCGCACCCTGATCGTCAACCTCCCCGGCTCGACCGGCGGGGTGCGCGACGGGCTCGCCGTCCTGGAACGGCTCCTGGTGCACGCCGTGGACCAGCTGCGCGGCGGCGACCACCCCCGACCAGGGAGCCCGAGCTGAACGTCCCGACCTGGCCGGTGATCCTGGCGGACGGCGATGTCGCCCTCCGGCCCATCAAGCTGCGCGACCAGCGGGAGTGGCGCGAGGTCAACCGCCGCAACCGGGACTGGCTGCGGCCCTGGGAGGCGACCGTTCCGCCGCCCGCCCCCGGCGGCCCGGTCGCCCAGCGGCCCACGTACCGGCAGATGATCCGCCACCTGCGCTCCGAGGCCAATGCGGGCCGGATGCTGCCGTTCGCCATCGAGTACCGGGGGCGGCTGGTCGGCCAGCTGACCGTGGCCGGGGTCACCTGGGGCTCGATGTGCTCGGGGCACGTCGGCTACTGGGTGGACAGGGACGTGGCCGGGCGAGGGGTGATGCCGACCGCCGTCGCGCTCGCCGTCGACCACTGCTTCCAGGTGGTGGGACTCCACCGCATCGAGGTGTGCATTCGGCCCGAGAACGGGCCGAGCCGGCGGGTCGTGGAGAAACTCGGATTCCGTGAGGAGGGCCTTCGTCCGCGTTATCTGCACATCGACGGGGCCTGGCGGGACCACCTCATCTACGCGCTGACGGCGGAGGAGGTGCCGGACGGGCTGCTGCGGAGGTGGCACCGGTCACGGCCGTCGCCCCGCCCGGATCAGACGGATCCTCCCGCGTAATAAAAAGTTTGTTCGAATTGCTGGTCATCTTCTGATCGGAACAATCACAAAAAAAGTCCGGGATATCGGCCGGATCGTGCGACACACCGCGCCAATTGGCGGATGCCTCCGCGCAAACCCCTCTACGGTGTGAGATGTGAGCAGCAGCGGCCTCATCTACGCAGTCATCGTCGGGGCCTGGGCCGCCTACTTGGTGCCGATGTGGCTCCGCAGGCAGGACGAGCTGAACGAGGAGCGTCCGACCGAGCGCTTCAGCACCGCCATCCGGCTGCTTTCCGGCCGGGCGGCGATGGAGCGTCGTTATGCCAAGGGGCTGCAGGAGCGCACCGAGGACGAGGCGGCACCCGACGCCGACCCGGACGTGAGCGCGGACCGAAAGGACTCCGCCGACGTCCGGGCCTTCGCCGCGCCCCCGGCGCACACCGAGGCCCGGGTCCACGACCCGGCCGCCACGCCGGAACGCGCCCCGCGCAGACGGCGCGGCGCCGCACCCGCGGCCCCCGGGCCCGCCCGGCGCCCGCGCCCCGGCGGAATCGACGCGGAACGCGCCCGGCGCGCCCAGCGCCACCAGGTGCTCGCGCGCCGCCGGCGCACCACCGTCGTCCTCTTCCTCGCCTTCACGCTCGGCGCGATCGTCGCGGCCGTCGGCGGCCTCCGCTTCCTGTGGGCGCCCGCGGTCCCGGCCGTCCTGCTCAGCGCGTACATCGCGCACCTGCGGGCGCACGAGCGGCGCCGGTTCGCCTTCACCATGGACCAGCGGCGCGCCGAGGTGGCGGCCCAGCGGCTCCGCGAGAACCGCCCCCGCCGCCACCAGCCCGCCGCCACGGCCCCGGCCGACGCCGACGAGGACTCCGAACCGCGCCACCCGGCCCCCGAGCCCACGCCCACGGTCTCCCCGCAGGAGGCCGGCCGCCGCGCCCTCGTCGAGCAGACGGACCACGCGGAGTGGGTCGACCAGCAGCGCGAGCGCGGCCGGGTCCAGGGCGACAGCTGGGAGCCCGTCCCGGTACCGCTGCCCACCTACGTCACCGCCCCGGTCGCCCCGCGCGCCACGGGCGGCGTCGAGGTCGGCAACCCGGAGACCTGGAGCGCGGCCCGCTCCAGCACCGCCGAGCCCGCCCAGCCGGAGACCGCCCCGCCCGCGGTCGACCCGGCGCCCCGCCGGCGCTCCCCGCAGTCCCGCCGCTCCCGCGACCGGGGCCGCACCCCGCTCTTCGACCAGTACGAGGACGGCGACCGCCCCCGCGCGGCCAACGAGTGACACCTCGCCGGACGGCCGCGGACCACGCCACGGCTGACCAGCGCGGAACGGATTTCCGAGCACCCCGTAGAGGGTGCTAGAGTTTCACACGTCGCAAGGGCCTGTGGCGCAGTCTGGTAGCGCACCTCGTTCGCATCGAGGGGGTCTGGGGTTCAAATCCCCACAGGTCCACACACGACAGTTCGCGAGTAGCTCTCGGGAACGGTGACGAGATCCCGTCCGATCGGAAGATCGGGCGGGATCTTCGTCGTTTCTGGAGTCGGCCCCGGTTGCCCGGGGCCGACCGGCCGTAGTTACGGCAGATCAGGCTCCGCCACGATTCCCGACGTCACGTCTTCGAGAAACAAGGCGGCAGGACCAGCGTGTACTGGACTCCCCAGGCGGGAGGTGCCGCGCTCATCAGCCGCACTGCCAGGTGAACATCGCCCGCTCGAAGCGCCTTTCGGCCAGGTCTTCCGGGCGGATCAGCCAGTACAGAGCCCCGGCGTCGCCCCACATCATGTCCGCGGCGTCCTCGCTGTCGAACTGGGCCAGCAGCAACCAGTTGCCCGCCTCCTCGGACAGCCGCGGATCGTCCCAGGGCACCTCGCCGTCCAGGGCCGCCTCCGCGATCTCGATCTCCACAGGGTTCTGAACGGAGTGAGGGTGGCCGCCGATCTGATGCCCCACTTCACCATCGAACTCCCACAGCCCGTCGATGAACTCCTGCGAGCAGACGGGGTGGTCGTAGCGGTTGCCCAGAGGGGCGCCCGGGGCGAAGGCGGCCCGCGCGGAAGGGTGCCAGGGCTCTGTCGCCGTCATTCTCACCCGAGCGGTCAGCGGTACCACCGGATACGGCTTGAGCCCTGCAGGCGTCCCGCGATCCGCCACCTCCTCCTCGGCCGCTACGTAGAGCACACGGGCGCCCGCCCAGCTCTCCCGGTCCTCGGCCAGAACGAGGGCCTCGCCGTCGTCCAACTGCCCGTCGAAGTAGAAGAACAGCAGCGTTCCCGCCTCGGGCAGATCGATGTCCAGCGAGGCCGTCGACAGACGCGCGCAGTCGATCGAGGCGACGAAGGAGAGCGGACCATGCCCCTCCCACACCGGCCATTCCGCGCCGACAGGCAAGGCGGGGAGACCGCCGAGGCGACCCACAGCGTCATCAGTGTCAGTTGCCACCTCAAGACGTATGCCAGGTCGGAGCAGACCGAGCCACTTCTCGGCATCCTCAGGCGACAGGTGCCGCAGGGCGAGGGATCGAAAGGCTTCTCGGGAACCATGTGTCATACGCCCGATCATCCACGGTGCCGCTGACAGAGACCTCGGCGGACCACCCTCTGCACACAGGCCGCTCAGCCGGTGGCCGTGGACCTGCAAGCAGCGGTAACGCCCCCTACCCGGTGACTCCTAAAATCCTCGGACGCTTCTCATGGAGGTGATCGCGACGTGATCCCGCACACCGGCACCCTCTTCAACGACGGGCCGCTCAGGCGCGTGCTCGAGACGGCTGTGCGCGCCCGGGAGTCGCAGGGCGTCCTCGACCTGGACGAGGAGGTCAGGCGCTTCGTCCGTACCGCAGGTGCCACCGATACATCGCCCTGGTTGTTTCCGGTCGTGGCCGTTGCCGCCCTGCTCGACCACACGGCCGACGCCGCTGATGCGCAAGCGGTCCTGGTGCTCCTTGACCACATGCGGACGAAGCATTCCGGTTCCTGAACCACCGGGTGTCGTCGGGAGCGGGTCTGCCCAGGCGCAGGTCGCTTTCCGGAACCCGGGTTTCGGGGTGCGAGCTCCGGAACGGCCCCCGTTCCCTCTTTCGTGTGTACGGAAAGGGGGCTCCGCCCGAGTCTTGGGACCCGGGTGCCGGGCGTCGGGATTCGGGCTTCGGGAGTCGAGCGCTGTTGTACAACCGGTAGGGGAAAGAAGGGTTGGGGAAAACCTCCCCGCCCTCCCTGCCCCGTCACGGCGAGCAAGTGTGACTATTCGTGACCGACTTGCGACGCGGTGTCGCGGCTGCTTACGGTGCCGCCAGACGAAGCGACCCCGACGCGGTGTTGAACGCACCGGCCGGGGTCTCACCTCAAGATCGCTACCTAGAAAGACCCGATCCTGTGGCTGCACAAAACTTTAGCCCCGCCCTGCCGACGTCCGCTCGTTCGGCCCCGTATCCGAAGGCCAGTCCCGGCTACGGAAAGCGAGCTGTTCCTGGTCAACGCCCGCCCACCGCCGATGACTTCGCGTTCCTGCCGGTGCGGGAGCGGTACATCGCGGGTTACGTAGACCGCCTTCCCGACGGTGCGGCGATGGGCATCAAGTCCCTGGCCAAGTGCCAGCCCCTGTACGGGCAGATGGCTGTCGGCAGCGCGCTGCGGGCTCTGGCAGTGGCCGGGCATCTGCGTCAGGTCCGGTGCGCGGTCGATGGCGGCGAGGGTATTCGCTGGGTGACCCGCACGTTCTGGTCGCGTACGGCCCGGGACAACGAGTGGTGGACCGCCTTCCTCGGCGCCGAGGAGAGCCGCTGCGCGCCGCAGCCGGCCGTGGCGCCCGTGGGCCCGCCGCCGTGGGTTCCGGCCGAACCCGCCGCCATGGACGCGGCGGGGGCCCGGCCATCCGCCCCGGTCCTGCCGAAGCAGCGCACCGAGGAGCCGCAGGTCCCGTCACCCGCGTACCTCGCCCTGGCAGGGCTGGGCCGTACCGACGCGCGGCTGGCGCTTTCCGCCGCCGACTGTGCGGTGCTGGAGCAGCTGGCCGGCCAGTGGTTCGCACGCGGTGTGGACGCGGACTACCTCACCCGTGCCCTCATCGCCGGGCTTCCCGAAGCCGTCGACTCACCCGTGGGCTTCGTCCGGCGCCGCCTTGTCGACAAGCTCCCGCCGCAGCTCCCCGCCCCCGCTCCTGCCTCCGCCGCGCAGGACGGCCCCGCCCGCCACCTGATGATCGAGTGCGCCGACTGCCGCACACCCGGCCCGCCCGAGGTCTTCCGCGACGGGCTGTGCGGCCCCTGCCTCCGCAGCACCCATAGCCCCGCCGCCGACCCCGCACCCGAGGAGGACCCCGGCGCCGGGTGCGACGTCCAAGGCCACGTACAACGCATCCGCGAGCAACTGAAGGCCCGCTGAACACCTGGGGCTGCCCGTTGTGAGTGACCCGTTCAGGTCGCACGCTGCTCGCTCACGGAAGGCTCGCCCCCTTCGACGGTGGGTGTGGACGCGAGGCGAGGCCCTCGCGTCTGCTGCGATGCGAGATTTCGGACCCCCTGTCAGTGCGCGGTGAGAGACTGATGGTCGGCGGCATGCGCGATGCGCAGGCGCGTGGCGGAGGAGGGGGCTGCGGTGAGTCACTGGTATCAGCCGCATGAGCAGTGGCCCAAACACCCGAAGCCGTGGTGGAGGGAGACGCTCACCCTGGCCCGGTCTGCAGGGTGGCATCTGCAGAAGATCGAAGGTCACACCTGGGGGCGCATCGTGTGTGACCCGAGTGCGGACGAGCCGTGCAAGGTCCCCGTCTTCACTTCGGGCGTCGGCGGGGAGTCTGCGGCCCTCACAGCACGTAAGACCGTCGCACGCTGCGACCACCTCACGGCATCGGGCGTCGACCAGCTCCTGTTCAGGGCGGTCCAGCTGCTCGATCGTGCGGAAGCGCTGCTGGCAGCGGCGAGCCGCTGCCTGCAAGCCGCAGACAAGCAAGCCGAGGTCGAGGAACTGCTTCTCGGCGCCGCCGCAGCGGCTGATGAGGCGGAGCAGCTCAGCCAGGCGCTCATATTGGAGGCGGACGGCGACCGGCTGTTCGTTGAGGCCTTTGCCGTGTTGCCCCACGGGGCCGAGCTGGGATGTCCGCCCACGCCGGCGGAGCTCGACGTATTGATGGTCGACGCGTCGGCCCACGTCGACGAGGCGGAGCAGATGGTCCACGGCCTTCCGAGAGGAGACCCCGGGGGCGCTCTCCGCAGCCGGATCGGACAGGTCAGAGCACATGCGGCCGACGTGACCGAGCGCCTTCGGCGAGGCCCGGATGCAAAGGGTTCTTCCCCCGCTTAACATGTTGGAGAAGTCCAACAGGCGGGTATGGTGATGTCAGGAGGAGGGGGTACTCCATGGAGACGCACATTCCGCTGATCGTTCGCAACGTCGATCTCGACGACGACGAAACACTCGAGCAGCTCGCGATCAATCTGGCCGACTTCGGGTGGCAGGAGACCGGCGGGCAGGTGGTTGCCACGTTCTTCACCGAGTCGTCCGATCCCGTGGCCGCCGCTGCGGCTGCGGCGCTGTGCATCAGACGTGTGCTGCCGCAGGCCTCGGTGGAGCGAGTCGACGAGCAGTTCGTTTCTCTCGCCGACATCGCCGCGCGGGCCGGACTGAGCCACGAAGCCGTCCGCCTGTGGGCCGCAGGGAAGAGGCGTACCACCGGTGCACCGTTCCCGGCCCCGCGGGCCGAGGTGGGGCAGGGACGCACGGCGACCAAGATCTGGACCTGGCCAGAGGTCCTCGTCTGGCTGGAGGCGCACTACTGCCTCGACCTTGAGCCGGACACGGCGTATCTCACGGTGCGGCAGGTGACGCAGCTCAATGCCCTTCTTCAGGAGCCGCGGAAGGAGAACCGGCGGGGGCGCTGGCAGCCAGTGGCGACGGCCGGTGTCACGCGCACCCTCGGCATGGTGGACGCGGCGCTGGAGGAGGGCGTCGCCCCGGGACCGACCGTGGTGCGCTACGCCGTGCCGACCGGCCGACGGTGATGTCCGTGAACACCGAAGAGGTTCGGGGGGCGTCGGACGATGCCCTGCGCGAGCAGGTCGTCGCCCTGCACGACAGGCTCCATCTCGTGGACGTGCGAGTGCAGCGCCTGAGAGCGGAGAGCCTGAGCGAGCCGCCGTTCGACGTCCACAGCATCGAGATCCGCAGCAGCCCGTGCGAAGTGCTGGTCGAGTCGCCGCGCTTCGCCGTCCGAGTCAACCAGACGGTCGAGCTGCGGCGCTCCGACGAGCAGGCGCTCGCGGAGATCGAGGTCGTTCTGGTCATCGACTACACCCTTGACGACGGCCCGGACCCGGGCGAAGACGCGGTCAGCGCCTACGTGGAGCACAACACCTACTTCACGGCGCATCCCTACCTGCGGGAGATCCTGCAGAATGCCACGTTGAAACTCGGCCTGGAGCCGGTCGTCCTCGGCGTTCTCAGCAGGGACCGGCCCAGACCGGCCGAAGTCACGCTGGTGCGCCGAGTTTCGCCCGGTGCCGTTGCCGACTGACCGAATTTGCGTGCAGTCATAGTCTTCACGCCACAAGAAAAACGCCAGTATGGTTCTCATATGCGAGTAACAAAAGCAGCGCTCGAGCAGCACATCGCCGTTTTTGGTGAGAGTGGCAGTGGGAAGACCGTCATGCTTTCCTCCTTCTACGGAGCCACGCAGGAGCCTCAGTACCGGCAGAAGAGCCTGTTTCATGTCCTGGCGGATGACATGGGTCAGGGGACGCGGCTTCATCAAAATTATCTCGGCATGAAGTCGGCGCGAGTCCCCGCAGCCAACCGTTTTGCCGCCACGTCGTATTCCTTCTCGGTCAGGATGAAGGATGCCCCCGACGTTAAGGTGAATAAGGGTAAACCTTTCGATGCCCTGCGGCTCGTCTGGCACGATTATCCGGGGGAGTGGTTCGAGGAGGGTGCCAGCGGGCCCGAGGAAGCCCAACGCAGGGTTGACGCCTTTATGTCCTTGCTCAGGTCTGACGTCGCTCTCCTGCTGGTGGACAGTCAGCGGTTGCTGGAGAACGCCGGGCAGGAAGAGCGGTATCTGAAGTCTCTGCTGGCCAATTTCCGCAACGGATTGCTGTTGCTCAAGGACGATCTGCTGAAGGACGGCAAGCCTCTTGTCGACTTTCCGCGTATCTGGATCATGGCGCTGTCGAAGTCGGATCTGCTACCGGACTTGGATGTGTTCGGGTTCAGGGATCTCCTCGTGGAGAAGGCCGGCGGCGATCTGGTCGAATTGCGGGAGGTGATCTCCGGACTGGTGGAGGCCGACGAAGCGCTGTGCGTGGGCGAGGACTTCGTGCTGCTTTCGTCGGCGAAATTCGGTGAGGAAAATATTGAGGTGACCAAGCGTGTTGGTATGGATTTGATCCTCCCCCTGGCCGCCATGCTCCCCTTTGAGCGCCACATCCGATGGGGTCAGTCGAAGCAAATTACTGCGAAGGTGACCGAGGGGCTGCTCGCCGGCGTCGGGGTCCTTTCCGCTGTGCTGCTCGAGAAAAAGATCAAACCTGCCGGCCCCGCAGGAGCAGTGCTTAACCTCGTCAGCCGCGTGCTCTCGAAGGAGCTTCTGGACGAGGCGGTCAAAGCGACGGGAGATAAACTCAAGAACATGAACTCCGAAGCAATGGCCAAAAGGAACTATCTCACAGCAACACTGACCCGGTTCCGGATGGACTTGGACAGGGGCGAAGAGGAGCAGGTCCTTCTGAGGAGCGTGAAGTGAGCCTCATCTGGACCACTCGCGGGCAGACCTGGGGTTTCAGGTTTCTCCGTGATGGCGGATTCAGGGATCCGCTCCGGGTCTATGACGAAGCCTTCTCCGGTGTCGAGGACGAACCGGAAGTCTGGCGGCGCGTCGCGGGCAAGGGGGCGCTGCGTTTCCCGGATCCGCTGGGACGGAAGGACAGGGCCGGCAGAGTCATCCCCCACGAGTTCGTCCTCCTCGGGCCCTTGGCCGATGAGGTCGACTCGGTGGATGAGGCTCGCGAGTTGGTCTGGCCGCAAGTCGCAGACGTATTCGCGCGGGTCTGGGAACTGCCCGAGCCGCCCTCGGTCGAGACGTGACGCCGACGACACCATCCTCGCGGCAGCGCCAGGCGACGTACAAGGTGGCCTTCGACACCGCCGACCATGCAACCGTCTACTCGTCGACGGGTCAGAAGATCTACGAGATCGACCGCTTCTGAACTGCCCGATCCGGGAGGTCGGGCCGCGCGCCCATAGCTGGCGAACGTACCGCCCGCCACCGCAGGAGCGCGGTGCGTCCGCTCGTGCGCGGCCGTCTGCTGACTCAGGTCGCCAACACGGCCCGGGTCTCCGAGTTCGAGCGCTCGCCGGTACCCGTGCTCGGCGGATCAGTGCTTTTCGGGGACCTTCCACTGGCCCGTGTCTCCGGAGAAGCCGCTGTTCATCGCGAACTGGATCTTGGCGACCGTGGACTTCTTCGGGACCTCGAACGTGATGAAGCCGAGTCCGGTGTCACCGGGCGCGATCGTGACGCTGCCGGGGAACCCGGGGCCCGCGGAGGTGTCCTCGACGGTCGCCTCGAACTGCTGGCCCTGGGTGTCCACGACGGTTGCGCCGTTGCCCGGAGAGTCGTCGTAGACCGCGGACCCGGTGTTCTTCAGGCGGAACTGCACCGCCACGTACCGCTTGTCAGCCGCCGGTGTGGAGAACTCGTCCGCGGCACCCGCCGGATCGACCACCTTGACCACGGTGACGGCGAGTTGTTCTCCTTTCTCGCCGTCACCGGTGAGATCGAGTGTGTCGCCCACCGAGGCCTGAGGCTTCGGGGCCGTCGTCTCGGGTGACGGTTGCGTGGCGGAAGTTTTCTGCGCCGCCTCGCTGCTCGGGGGAGCGGTGCTGACCGTCTTGGCCGAGCAGGCCACCGTGGTGGCGAACAACCCGGAGAGCACGAGGGCGAGTGTGCGGCGCATGAGGTCTCCCTGATACCGGCGCCCACCGGGGTACGGAAGGTGCGGGTGCCTCCATGCTCCGCCCTGGCACGTATTTCCGCGGGGCGGCCGTGTGGACGGGCGGCCGCGGCGGGGGCCGCCGAGCATGCGGGTGTTCACTCGTCCAGCGGCCGGAAGGTCTACGAGGTCAGCGGGTTCCGGGGCGGGAGGGGCTCGGTCGGCTCGGGCGGCTTCGGCAGCCACGTCAGTGCCAGCAGGGCCGCGTCGTCGTACGTGTCGTCGGCGCTGTACGCCTGGGCGTCCTCCAGGAGCCAGGCGAGCAGGTGGTGGGGGTCGACCGGGGTGGGGTGGTCGTGCTGGTAGGCCGTCAGGCGGGTGGTGAGGGGGTAGAAGGTGCCGGCCGCGTTGCGGGTCTCCGCGATTCCGTCGGTGTAGAGCAGGAGGGTGTCGCCGGGGCGCAGGTGCGTGCCGGCGGGCTGCGGGGCGTCCGGCGGGGTGGGTGGGGCCGCGAGGGCGCGCAGGCCGAGGGGGAGGCCGGGGGCGGCGGGGAGTTCGCGGACGGCGCCGGTGCCCAGGACGAGCGCGGGCGGGTGGCCGCAGGAGTACGCGTGGGTGCGTCCGTCGGGCGCGGTCTCGATCAGGAGCGCGGTGACGAACGCCTCCTCGTCGCGCAGGAAGCGGCTCAGCCCGGTGTCGAGCCGGCCGGCCAGGCGGCCGAGGGTGGGCTGTTCGTAGGCCGCTTCGTGGAAGGAGCCGAGGACCGCGGCGGCGGTGGACACGGCGCCGAGCCCCTTGCCGCGTACGTCGCCGATGAGGGCGCGTACGCCGAAGTCGGTGTCCGCCACCGCGTAGAGGTCACCGCCGATACGGGCGTACTGGGCGGCGGCCAGATAGCTCGCGGCCGTACGGAAGCGGCCCAGGGTCTCGGGCGGCGGGCGCAGGACCGCGCGTTGCGCGGTTTCGGCTACGGAGACCACCTTCCGCAGCCGGGCGTAGTCCTGCTCGCCGCGGCGGACCACGAAGCAGCTCAGTGCGGCGATGACGCCGATCACCACCGTGGTGCCGGCCACGGAACCGATCCTCTGCGGTTCGGTCGGCAGGAGCAGCCAGCGGGTCGCGGCCGCCACGATCGCCGAGCAGATGATCATCGGCGGGCGGAACGCGAACGCGATGACGGCGGGGATCGCGACGAGGACGGAGGCGATGTGCGAGGAGGGCGGGGTGGTGAGCTGAAGGATCACGACCAGGAGGCACAGCACCAGAGCCGTGCCCAGGACCGCGAGCTTGGTGGCCCGTCCGGCCGGCGGGCGGGTGTCGGGCGCCCCTTCACGGGTGGGCATGTCCGCCCCTCCCGGTGATTGCGGCCGGTTCGGGATCGCGCCGGGCCGTGCGCTCGATCCACGCCAGCTGGTGGCCGAGGCTCGTCAGCCACACCTCCAGGTCCACGGAGAGCGACGCCGGCGGGTAGTCGGCCGGGGCCGGGGCGGGCGGCCGCGCGGGCGCCGGGCTCCGGCCGCCGACCAGGGCGGCGATCCGGTCGGCCTCCGCCTCCAGGTCCGCCGCGGCCGTACGGGCCCAGACCGCGGGCGGGCCGGTGGGCTCGGCGGTCCGGGGGAGGCCCAGGTGGGGCAGGCGGTGGGCGCCGAGGATCGTGTGGCTCGCGAGGATGAGCACCGCGTGCCAGTCCGTTCCGGTTCCGGCCGGGAGGGCGGGGGCCTCGCTGCGGTACTGCGCGTACGCCGCCTCAGCGAGGCGCAGCCGGTGCAGGCTCGGGAGGACCGGTGCCGGGGTCCGCTCGTCGGGCGCGGGGGTCATCAGGAGCTGTGCGGTGGCCGGGACCAGGCCGCCGCAGGAGTGCAGCAGGTCGGCCATCGTGCGGCGGACCTCGCGACGGGCCCCGGCCGGCCAGGCGAGGAGCCCGCACAGCAGCCCGATCGCGCTGCCGGTGAGCACGTCGATCATCCGCGCTTCCGAGAGCCGCCAGGTGACCGGGGCGATCTGGGCGAACGCCGTCGCCACGACCAGCGTGAACCCGGCCTGTGCCCAGGCGATCCCCAGCTGCGGCCCCAGGCAGAAGGCCGCAAGCATCGCCGGGAGGAGCAGCGCCGCGTACAGGTCGGTGTGCGGGCCGAGCCCGATCAGGAGCGCGCCCGCGGCCAGGGCGCCGACGACGTTCCCGACGACGGCGCGGCGTACCGCCTGCCAGGTCGCGCCCACGGTCGTCCGCCCGAGGGTCAGCACCGCCAGCAGCACCCAGAACCCGTGGGCCAGGTCGAGGGTGCCCGCCACCAGCCGGGCGGCGGCCAGTCCGAGGGCGGTGCGCACGGCGTTCTGGAAGAGCACCGAACGCAGGGTGATGTTGCCGAGGACCCGGCGGGCCCACAGTCTCGGCGTCGACAGCTCCGCATACCAGAACTGCTCGCGCGGGACGGCCGGCCCGCGTGGTCCGCCGTGCGCGGCGATGTCCGTCGCGACTTCCACGATCCGGGCCGACTCCGCCAGTGCCAGGACCCGCGACTGCCGTCTGAGGACGGCGATCGGCGGTACGAGGGAGGCCGGCCCGGACGTCAGCCGTACGCGCTCCGCCCTGAAGCCCTCCATCGCCGCGTCGAGCGTGCCGGCCACGGGCGGGTGCTTCCCGGTGCGCAGGTAGGCCGCGCAGCCCCGGCACACCTCGGCGACCCGGGCCAGGAGCGCGGCGGACGGCGGATCGGCGGGCGCGGGCGGCTCCTCCGCGAGGGTGGCCAGCTGGTTCAGGAGGCGGCGCACCGAGCGGCCGGCCTGGTCCAGGGCGCGGTCCGTCCGCCCGGCGCTCGCCGGTTGCTCGGCCGGGGGCAGGGTCGACGGGCGCAGCCGCTCACCGGCCGCGCGCAGCGTCGCCGGGGGTACGCGGCCGGGCGAGGCGGCCTCGTCCGCCGCCGTTCGCAGCGCGTCGGCCATGCGGTGGCGGTAGGAGGGGGCGGCCCGCTCGGGCAGGAGGAGGGTCTCGCACGCCACGAGGAGCAGGACGCCGGCGGTCAGGCCGACGAGCCGGTCGCCCAGGGCGCCGGGGGCGTACGGGGGGAAGCAGGCGAGGATGTAGAAGAGCTGGAGGCCGGGGCCCGCACCCGCCGGGCGCGGCCCCGCGACGGCCGCGAAGGCGAGCAGGAACCCGACGACGAGCATCCCACCCACGGCCGCCCAGGTGTCCACGGCCAGCAGCGTTCCCAGTGACGCCAGCGCGAGGGCCGGCGGGAGTGCGCACAGCATCACGGTCGCCTTCTGGCGGCCGGAACCGGGGATGTGGGAGAGCAGGCCCAGCGCGACGGGCGCGAAGAGCGCGTACAGCGCGGCGACCGGCCGGTCGCCGGCGTAGAGCAGCGGATAGAACCCGGCGCCCGCCGCGACCGCCACCCGGACACCCCGCCGGACGACGACCGGCCGCGCGCTGTCGACGGTCACCCCGGTGCCCGGCAGCCGCCGTCGCCCGGGCCCGGCGCGTCTCGTATGGGCAGCGGCTGTGCGCACATCCCGCGACGCTCCCTTCTCCGCCCGGACCGTGTCCCTTCCCCCACGACATTGTCGAACAGGCCCGGCCGCCGCGCTCGCGGACGATCGGCGGCGGGAGCGGTCAGGGGTTGTTCAGGTACGCCAGCACCGCCAGCACGCGGCGGTTGTTAGAGCCGTCGTCCGTGATGCCGAGCTTGCCGAAGAGGGAGGTCGTGTACTTGCTGATCGCGCTGTCGCTCAGGAACAGCCGCCCCGCGATCGCCTGGTTGGACAGGCCCTCCGCCATCAGCGCCAGCACCGAGTGCTCGCGCTCCGTGAGACCGCCCAGCCTGCGGTGCGACGAGCCGCTGGACAGCAGCTTCGCGATGACCGCCGGGTCCATCGCCGTCCCGCCGGCCGCGACCCGTTCCAGCGCGTCGACGAACTGGTCCGCGTCGAAGACGCTCTCCTTCAGGAAGTAGCCGACCCCGCCCGACCCGTCGGCCAGCAACTCGCGGGCGTACAGCTGCTCCACGTACTGGGACAGGATCAGCACCGGCAGGCCCGGCACCTCGGCGCGGGCGGCGAGAGCCGCGCGCAGGCCCTCGTCCGTCTGTGTCGGCGGCATGCGGACGTCCACCACCGCCACGTCGGGTCGGAACTCGCGCAGGGCGGCCAGTGTCTCGGGGCCGGTCGTGGCCGTACCCACCACCTCGTGTCCGTACGCCTCGATGAGACGGACCATGCCGTCGCGCAGGAGATACAGGTCCTCGGCTACAACGATTCGCATGGCACCATGATCCTCGCGCGGGTCGGCCCGCCGGCCGGACTGGTGATCTCCAGGCTTCCGTCGAAGACCGCGAGGCGCCGCCGCAGCCCCGCGAGTCCGCCGCCGTCCCGGACGACCGCCCCGCCGCGCCCGTCGTCCTCCGTCTCGACGACGAGGCCCGTCCCGTCCTGAGCGAGGGAGATCCGCATCCGCGTCGCCCGGGCGTGCTTGACCGCGTTGGTGAGCAGCTCGGCGACGCCGAAGTAGAGCGCCGACTCGACGGGCGCGTCCAGCCGACCCGGCACGTCCGCGACGACCTCCGTTTCGAGCGGGCTGTCGAGGGCGAGGGCGCGTACGGCGTCGACGAGGCCCCGGTCGTTGAGGACGGGCGGGTTGATGCCGTGGACCAGGTCGCGCAGTTCGGCGAGCGAGGCGGTGGCGCCCGCCCGTGCCTCGCGCATCAGCGCCCTGGCCCGCTCCGGGTCGGTCTCCATCAGCCTCTCCACCGTCGCCAGGGACATCCCGAGCGCGACGAGCCTGGCCTGCGCCCCGTCGTGCAGGTCACGCTCGATCCGGTGGATCTCGGCGGCCTGAGCCACCGTCGCGTCCGCCCGCTGACCTGTGAGTTCGTTCACCCGGTCCGCCAGCGCCATCGTGGCGGACGGCCGCAGGAAACGGACCGCGACGGGGACGACCGGCCGCCAGGCGTACGGGGAAGAGGCGACGGTCACCAGGAGGCCCAGGAGCGCGGCCGGCGTGCCCGTACCCAGCCCCACGGCCGCCAGAACCACCCCCGCGGGTGGAACGCACGCCGCGATCCCCGCCATGAACGGGGCGATCGCGGTGAACCGGAGGTCGCGCCCGTTGGCCGGGTCCTTCCAACGCAGCCGCCACCGCTGGTCCATGAGGGCGTCGCGCCGGGTGCGGTGGTAGTCGAAGCCGTTCCACCAGTGGCCAGTGGCCATACGTGTCACGGGTGGCGCCTGCCGGTAGCCGGACGGGATCGCGGTCCCGGACCAGCGGGCGACCAGGAAGCGGACCGCCCGGCACACCGGCCTCGCCAGGGCGAGCGTGCCCACGCACACCAGCACCAGGGGCCCCACCCACGACCAGGGGTTCGCCGCGCCCCACGCGATGCCCCACACCACCGCGCCCGCCCACACGGCCGGGATCAGCAGCGTGACGGCGGCGACGGCGCACGCCCGTACAAAGCCGGTGCCGGCCCGGGCCGGCCACGATCCCCGTACACCCATGTCCCCTGCCGCCTCTCCCCGTTCGTCCCGGTGCCCCACTCTGCACCGTGCGGAGGGCGCGCGGGCCCTGTCCGGGGAGGAGTGGGTCTGGGCCCACCCCGTCGTGCGTCCAGGCGCATACCGCGCCGGACCGGCGATTCGTAGCGTCGTCGCCATGACCACGAGGACGAACACTCAGCCCGAGGCCCCGAAGGCCCTCGCACCGGCACGCCGGAGCATCACGCTCTACGGGGCACTCGCCGGCACGGCACTGCTCGCGGTGATCGCGGTGGCGGCGACCGGCCACACGGTGAACACCTTCATGTGGGTCCGCGCGGTCCTGCTGCCGCTGACCGCGTACGTACTCCTGCGCCTCACGGCCGCCGCGGCCGACGGCTCGCGCCGCGCGTTCGAGCGGGTGAGCACCCTCGCGGTGATCATGCCGGTCGCGATCATCGGAGTGGACCTGATTCCGGGCGTCTGCCCGCCCTGGTACGCGGCGGCCCAGGCACTGTGCATGCTGCCGGTGATCCGGGTGGCGTTCCTGACGCGGAGTACGGCGCTGAAGACGGCGTTTCCGAAGGCGGGGTGAGGGAAGAGGGGCCTCAGACCGCCCCGCCCTCCCGGAGCGACTGGAGCGGCTTCGCGTAGCAGCGGCTGCTGTCGTACGTGCGGTAGTGGCCGAACTTGGAGCACGGGGTGTAGCCGCTGGAGAGGTACAGGGCGATGGCCTCCGGCTGGCGGTCGCCGGTCTCCAGGACCATGCGGGTGCGGCCGGCGGCGCGGGCGTCCGCCTCCAGAGCGGCGAGGATGCGGCGGGCGAGGCCCTGGCCGCGAACTTCCGGTATGACGTACATCCGCTTCAGCTCGGCGTCACCGTCCGAGTAGCCCTCGTCGTTGCGTTCCTGGGCGCGCCAGCCGCCGGTGGCGACGGGCTGCTCCGACGCGTCGTACGCGATCAGGTACAGACCGTGAGGCGGGTCGAACATCGCGGCGTCCAGCGGTGTGACATCGCCCCCATCGCCGTAGCGCTCGGCGTACTCCAGCTGCACACGATCGTTGAGTTTGACGGCATCGGGGTGGTCGAAGGCCCGGAGCTGGATATTCATGCGGAGTAGTGTACATGTATGCGATGCGAGGTGGTCGGTATCGTGCCGGAATGCTCACTGTGACCTCCGTGAATGTAAACGGGCTCCGCGCCGCGGCCAAGAAGGGCTTCGTCGAGTGGCTGGCCGAGACCGACGCCGACGTGATCTGCCTCCAGGAAGTGCGCGCCGAGCCCGGGCAGCTGCCCGCGGAGGTGCGTGAGCCCGAGGGCTGGCACGCCGTCCACGCGCCGGCCGCCGCCAAGGGCCGGGCCGGGGTCTCCCTCTACTCGCGGCGCGCCCCCGAGCGCGTGCAGATCGGCTTCGGCGGGTACGGGCACGCCGGGTGCGAGGAGTTCGACACGAGCGGGCGGTATGTCGAGATCGACCTCCCCGGCGTCACGGTCGCCAGCCTGTACCTGCCCTCCGGCGAGGTCGGCACCGAACGGCAGGACGAGAAGGAGCGGTTCATGGCCGCCTTCCTGCCCTACCTCGTCGGACTGAAGGCGCGCGCCGCCGCCGAGGGCCGCGAGGTCGTCGTCTGCGGCGACTGGAACATCGCCCACCAGGAGGCCGACCTCAAGAACTGGCGCGCCAACCGCAAGAACTCCGGCTTCCTGCCCGAGGAGCGCGCGTGGCTGACCCGGGTCTTCGCGGAGGCCGAGTACGTGGACGTTGTGCGCGCCCTGCACCCGGACGTCGAGGGCCCGTACTCGTGGTGGTCGTACCGGGGGCGCGCGTTCGACAACGACACGGGCTGGCGCATCGACTACCAGGTCGCGACCCCGGGGCTGGCCGGGCGTGCGGTGAAGGCGTGGGTGGAGCGGGCCGCCACGCACGGCGAGCGGTGGAGCGACCACGCGCCGGTGACGGTGGTGTACGAGCAGTAAGGCCGGCGGCGGGACGGCCGGTACGCGCCCCGGAGCTACTCCTCCTCCGGCTCCGGCTTCTCCCGCCGCAGCCGCCGGTCCAGCGCCATCGACAGCTCCGCGTCCATCACCGCGCGGGCCAGCGGCCGCAGTTGGGGCGGTTCCGGGTCCGTCTCCGCGCCGTACTCCTGGAGGACCGAGACGAACAGGTCCGCCAGCGCCTCCGCGTGTTCGCGGACGTGGCGGCCCGTGGCGAGGACCGTGGCGAGGGGGACACCTTCGCGGACCAGTTCCGCCGAGACCTCCAGCAGGCGGCGGCTGATGTGGACGATCTCCTCGCCGTCCGTCCCCAGGTAGCCCAGCTCCATCGCCAGCGCCAGGTTCTCCGGGGTCGACTCGCCCTCGAAGTAGTCCGCGAGCTGCTCGGGCGTGAGGCGGACCGGGGTCTCCTCGGACGGTTCGCCCAGGCCCAGCACCTCCGCGACATCGCGCCCGCTCTCGAACGTACGGGCGAGATCGGCGATGCCGGTGAGGGTGTGGCCGCGTTCCAGGAGGCCGGTGATCGTCCGCAGGCGGGACAGGTGGTGGTCGTCGTACCAGGCGATCCGGCCCTCGCGGCGGGGCGGCGAGATCAGGCCGCGCTCCCGGTAGAAGCGCACGGTCCGGACGGGGATGCCGGCCTCCTTGGCCAGCTCCTCCATGCGGTACTCGCGGTGCTCGCGTCCTTCTGCCACCCCCGCACCCTATCCGTCCCCACCGCGCTGGGGCCTCAGGTTGTACCGTCGGTAACTTTCCTTCGCCCGCCCCCTACCCATCGGTACGAAGCTGCTCTACCCTCCCAACAATGCCAGTGATTGCTGGCAGAGTCGTGTGACGTACCGCGGGAGGCGGCAGCATGGCCCAGCACGAGCATGTACGCGTGGCGGTGATCGGATCCGGATTCGGGGGCCTCGGGGCCGCGGTCCGGCTGCGGCGCGAAGGCATCACCGATTTCGTGGTCCTGGAGCGCGCCGGTTCCGTCGGCGGCACCTGGCGCGACAACAGCTACCCGGGCTGCGCCTGCGACGTACCGTCCCACCTGTACTCCTTCTCGTTCGCCCCCAACCCCGAGTGGCCGCGCACCTTCTCCGGGCAGGAGCACATCCGCGCCTACCTGGAGCACGTCGCCGACACCTTCGGGCTCCGCCCGCACCTGCGCCTCAACCACGAGGTGAAGCAGATGCGCTGGGACAACGACGAGCTGCACTGGGTCATCGACAGCGCCGACGGCACCACGATCGTCGCGGACGTCGTCGTCTCCGCGACCGGGCCGCTCTCCGACCCGAAGACGCCCGACATCCCGGGGCTCGCCGACTTCCCCGGCAAGGTCTTCCACTCCGCCCGCTGGGACCACGACGCCGACCTGGCCGGCAAGCGCGTCGCGATGATCGGCACCGGCGCCTCCGCCATCCAGATCGTGCCCGCGATCCAGCCGAAGGTCGGGAAGCTGACGCTCTTCCAGCGCACCCCGCCCTGGGTCATGCCCCGCATGGACCGGAAGATCAGCGGCGCCGAGCGCTGGCTGCACCGCGCGCTGCCCGCCACCGGCACCGCCCGTCGCGGACTCCTCTGGGGCATCCGGGAGTTGCAGGTCAGCGCCTTCACCAAGCACCCCGACCAGCTCGGCCTGGTCGAGCGGATAGCCAAGTCCAACATGGCCCGGTCCATCAAGGACCCCGCCCTGCGCGCCAAGCTGACCCCCTCGTACCGCATCGGCTGCAAGCGCATCCTGCTGTCGAGCACGTACTACCCCGCCCTCGCCCAGCCCAATGTCGACGTCGTCGCCTCCGGCCTCGCCGAGGTCCGCGGCTCCACCGTCGTCGCCTCGGACGGTACGGAGACCGAGGTCGACGCGATCATCTTCGGCACCGGCTTCCACGTCACCGACATGCCGATCGCCGAACGCGTCGTCGGCGCCGACGGGATCACGCTCACCGAGTCCTGGAAGGACGGCATGCAGGCCCTGCGCGGCGCCAGCGCGGCCGGCTTCCCGAACTGGATGACCATCATCGGCCCCAACACCGGCCTCGGGAACTCCTCGATGATCCTCATGATCGAGTCCCAGCTGAACTACATGGCCGACTACATGCGGCAGTTGAACGTCCTCGGCGGCAAGGTCGCCCTCGACGCCCGCCCCTCCGCCGTCGGCGCCTGGAACCGCCGCGTCCAGGAGCGCATGAAGCGGACCGTCTGGAACACCGGCGGCTGCAACAGCTGGTACCTCGACGCCAACGGCCGCAACACCACCGTCTGGCCCGGCACCACGGCCGAGTTCCGCAAGGCCACCCGGACCGTCGACGTCTCCGAGTACCAGGTTCTGCGCCCGGCAGCCGTGCCAGCCCAGCGCACCGCCGGCGAGAGCGTCTCCGAGGAGGCCGTCCGATGAGCCGCCCGCTGCCCGTCGCCGGGCGCCGCCCCGTCCCGGCCCGCGAACTCCTCGCCGTCTCCGCCGACGGCTCCCGGATACACGTAGAGGTCCACGGCCAGGAGGGCGCGCCCGCCGTCGTCCTCTCCCACGGATGGACCTGCAACACCAGCTTCTGGGACGCCCAGATACGGGACCTCGCCGTCGACCACCGCGTCATCGCCTACGACCAGCGCGGCCACGGCACCTCGCCCGCCGCCGCCCGCGACGGCTACAGCACGGACGCGCTCGCCGACGACCTCGAAGCGGTCCTCGCCGCGACCCTCGCCCCCGGTGAGAAGGCGGTCCTCGCCGGGCACTCCATGGGAGGCATGACCATCATGTCCGCCTCCCGCCGCCCGGGGCTGCGCGAGCACACCGCCGCCGTCCTGCTGTGCAGCACCGGCAGCTCCCGGCTCCTCGCCGAGTCGCTGGTCGTGCCGATGCGCGCCGGAGCCGTACGCACCCGGCTCACCCGCGCCGTACTCGGCGCCCGCGCCCCGCTCGGCCCGGTCACACCGGTCTCCAAGCGGATACTGAAGTACGGGACGATGGGCCCCGGTTCGGCCCCGGACAAGGTCGACACCTGCGCCCGCATCGTGCACGACTGCCCCCGGCTGCCGCGCGTCGCCTGGGGCCAGGTCCTCGCGGAGCTCGACCTCGAAGCGGGCGTAAGGGAGTTGCGGGTGCCCACCGCCGTCATCGCGGGTACGGAGGACCGGCTCACGCCTCCCGTCCACGCCCGCGCCATAGCGGCCGCGCTGCCCGACTGCCTGGGGCTCACCGAGCTGACCGGCATGGGGCACATGACTCCGGTGGAAGCGCCGGAGGTGGTCACCGCGAAGATACGCGAACTGGTGACCACCTACCTGCCGGTCGTCCCGGACCGGAACACAGCGGGCCCGACGGACGTCGGACAGGTCGAGGACAACGCCGAGGGCAAGGAGGAGGTCGCATGAGCGGCAGGGGAAGTCTCGAAGGACAGGTCGTCGTCGTCACCGGTGCCGCCCGCGGCGTCGGTGAACTGCTCGCCCGCAAGCTCTCCGCCCGCGGCGCGGTCCTCGCTCTCGTCGGCCTCGAACCCGACGAGTTGAAGAAGGTCTCCGCCCGCCTCCACGGCGAGAGCGACCACTGGCACGCCGACGTCACCGACCACGAGGCCATGGCCCGCGTCGCCCGCGACGTCAAGGCCCGCTTCGGCAAGGTCGACAGCGTCGTCGCCAACGCGGGCGTCGCCACCGGCGGCCCCCTCGTGGACTCCGACCCCGTCGCCTGGCGCCGGGTCATCGAGGTCAACCTCATCGGCGGCGCGGTGACCGCCCGCGCCTTCCTGCCCGTGCTGATGGAGAGCCGCGGCTACTTCCTCCAGATCGCGTCCCTCGCCGCGATGACCCCGGCCCCGATGATGAGCGCCTACTGCGCCTCCAAGTCCGGCGTCGAGGCGTTCGCGCACAGCCTGCGCGCCGAAGTCGGCTACCGGGGCGTGAAGGTGGGCGTCGGCTACCTCTCCTGGACCGACACCGACATGGTCCGCGGCGCCGACGAGGACGACGTCATGCGCGACCTGCGCCAGCGCCTCCCGTGGCCCACGAACCGTACGTACCCCCTCGGCCCCGCCGTCGACCGCATCGTCGCCGGCATCGAGCGCCGCTCGCCCCACGTCTACGCCCAGTGGTGGCTGCGCGGCATGCAGTCCGTACGCGGCTACCTGCCGTCCCTCATCGGCGTCGTCGGCCAGCGCGAGATGCGCCGCTTCGCCCCCCGCCTGGAGGGCATGAGCAAGGGCCTCGTCGGCGCCGGCGGCGCCGCTGACCAGGGCGAACGCGCCGCGCGTACGGAGCGTGAGTGATCGACATGCGGAGCGTGGCCGGCCGTGTGAATCTGGTCGAGGCCCCACCGGGGCCGTACCCCACGCACCACATAGGAGTGAACAGCATGGGCATCGCCGACCAGTTCAAGGACAAGGCCAAGGACCTCGCCGGCCAGGCGCAGGACCAGGCGCAGGACCGCCAGCGCCAGGGCCAGGGCCGCGACCGCGCAAAGGACGCGACCCAGCAGGGCCGCGACCGCGCGAAGGGCGCGGCTCAGCGCGCCCAGGACGAGGCGAGCGAGCGCTTCGACCGGTAACGGTCGCGCGGTGACGCCGAGGGGCGTGCCCGGATTCTTCCGGGCACGCCCCTTCGTGTACGCCCACGCGCGTGTACGCCCACGTGCGACCGGAGGTCATGGGCCGGGACGCTCCCGGGGCTCGCGCGGGCCCCGGAACGGCAGCGTCCGGCTGAACACGAGATTGGTCGTCGTGCTCCCGAACTCGGCCAGCTCGTCCACGATTTCCTCCAGGTGCGCCATCGAGGTGGCCGCCACCTTCAGGACGTAGCAGTCGTCCCCGGTGGTACGCAGGCACTCCAGGATCTCCGGACGCTCCCCGAGCATCCGGCGCAGCGGCTCGTGCCGGCTGCCCGGGTACTTCAGCCTGACCACCGCCAGCGCCACGTAACCGGCCCGTTCGAGGTCCACCTCCGCCCGGTAACCCGTGACGATCCCGGCCGTCTCCAGCCGCCGCACCCGTTCCGTCGTTGCCGACGCGCTCAGGTTCACCCGCCGCGCGAGCTCCGTGAAGGCGATCCGGCCGTCCCGCTGGAGCTCGTCCAGGATCGCCCAGTCCGTCGAGTCGAGATTCCCGGTCATCCGGTCAGATTACCGTGATATCCACGGCTGAACTCCCCCTGAACAGGCAGGAATCCCTTCAAGGAGGCGGGACGGCATGGCTAGGCTCGGCGACGTGAAGATCGGCGTGAACGTCCCCAATTTCGGCCCCGGCACCGACCCCGGCGTCCTGCGCGACTGGGCGCAGACCGTGGAGGGCCTCGGCTTCGACCTGCTGATGCTCTCGGACCACGTGGCCATCACGCCCGACGTCGCCGAGCGCTACCCGGCCCCCTTCTACGAACCCTTCACCACCCTGTCCTGGCTCGCCGCCCGCACCACCCGCGTCCGCCTCGGCACGACGGTCCTCATCGCCCCGTACCGCCACCCCCTGCTGACCGCCCGCATGGCGGCCAACCTGGACGCCCTCAGCGGCGGACGGCTCGTCCTCGGCGTGGGAGTCGGCTGGGCCCGGCAGGAGTTCGCCGCCCTCGGCATCCCCTTCGACCGGCGCGGACGCCTCACCGACAGCACCCTGAGTGACCTGCGCGACGCCTGGACGGACACCGCCTCCTACGGGGACCGCCGCATCCCGGTATGGGTCGGCGGCAACAGCGACGCGGGTGTGCGGCGGGCCGTACGGTTCGGGGACGCCTGGCACCCGTTGCGCTGCACGATGCCGTGGCTCCGGGAGGGCGCGGACCGGCTGCGGGCCTCCGCGTCCGAACAGGGCCTCCCCGTCCCCGCGTTCGCGCCCCGGATCGCGCTCCGGCCCACCCCGTCACCGGTCGAGGGGCCCGAACGCCTCGCCGGCGAGGGCACGATCGACCAGATCATGGAGGACCTGGACGGGCTGAAGCTCCTGGGCGCCGACACCGTCGTCCTCGACCCGTACCACGGCGACCCCCGCGAGACCTCCCGCCCGCAGCCCGCCCGCCAGGCCCTCGCCACGGTGGCCGCCCACCTCTCCACGACGGAGCAGCCGTGACCACGACCGCCGACCACGCCCTCCTGAGGCGCGCCGTCGCCCTCGCGGCCGAGGCCCGCGAGAACGGCAATCCTCCGTACGGGTCGCTGCTCGCGGCCCCGGACGGCACGGTCCTCGCGGAGGACCGCAACACGACCCTCACCGACCGCGACATCACCGCCCACCCCGAACTGAAGCTCGCCCGCTGGGCGGCGGCGGAACTGGACGCGGCGACGGTCGCCGCCACGACGATGTACACCAGCTGCGAGCCCTGCACGATGTGCGCGGCGGTCATCCAGCAGGCGGGACTGCGCCGCGTGGTCTTCGCCCTCTCCGGCGAACAACTGCTGACCATCCGGCCGGGCAATGGCCGCCCGCCCGTACCGCAGGAGGGCCCGGCACTGCTGGAGGAGGTACGGGCGGTGGTCGAGCCGTACTACGACGTCAGGCGGCCTTGACGGATGCGATGAACGGCGCCCAGGCGGCGGCGTTGAGGAGGAGGGCGGGCCCGTTGGGACACTTGGAGTCGCGGACCGGGACGAGGCCGGGGTGGCCATCGGCGACCTCCAGGCAGTCGCCGCCGCTGGTGTTGCTGTAACTGCTCTTACGCCAGGTCGCGCCGGTCAAGTCGTGCTGGGTGCGCACCATTTCGGTATTCCTCTGCCGCGGCCTCGATCATGGCTTGGGACGCCTCCAGCGGCGAAGCGACGGCCCTCAGGAGATCGTACGATCTCCGATACTGCTTCACGAGGCCCGGATCGTCGACCACATTGCCGTGGTGCTGGCCCTCCATGTATGCGAGTGGCGGAGCGTCTGCGAAGTCCAGCACCATGAGGTTGCTCTGCATGAGCGGGTGCGGTCCGGCATTCCACGGAACGATCTGTGCAAAGATCCGTCCGCGCTTGATGAGTGCGGCGATGTGGTCCAGTTGTCCGGCCATCTGCTTGGGCGGCAGGATGCTGGTCCACAGCAGAACCTGGGGCAGGATCACCCAGTACTCGGGGGTCAGGCGGTTGTCCTCGAAGAGCTGCGCCCGTGCCAGCCGCGCCTTGACCTTCTCGTCGGTCTCCTCCGGGAGTTCCTGCAATCGTTCGCCTCGAAACAGGGCGCGAGCGTACGCCTCCGTCTGGAGCAGACCAGGAATGACGGTGGGCGACCACTGGTCGATCGTCAGCGCGTGCTTCTCCGTCTCCAGCACACGCTCGAAGTACGGGGCATGACCCTTGCGGCGAGCTTCTCGTACGTCTTCACAACGCCTTGTGAAAAAGTCCGTGCCCAGCACGCGGTCCACGTGCTGGGCGAGCCCTGGCGGCATGCGGCGGTTGCCGTGCTCGACCTCGCTGAGCAGGCCGATGCCGAAGAAGCTTCCCTCCGTGAGCCTTTCCAGGGTCAAGCCCGCCGCCTCCCGCTGGTACCGCAGCTCCTTCCCGTAGAACTGCGGGACCCCCGCCGAACCATCGATGTCCTTGGCCACTGGCCGACCGCCTTTCACACCTCGCTCTGTGGAGCGGAATCGGCTTCCACGGTAGAGGCCCGTGCGGCAGCGTGTGAGGTGTTCGTCACAGCTAGCAACCGAAAGGTGGGCGGCCCTCATGGACCACGCCCCGTACGACATCGGCCCGGAGATCGACGCGTTGCGCGCGGCGCTCAAGGCGAACGGGATCACCCTGCCGTCACTCGGGGTTGACCCGCTGACGTTCGCGGGGTGGACGAGCCGGCCGCCGCTCGTCGCGCTCGGTAACTGCAACACGGAGACGGCCCGGCGGCTGGCCGAGGTGCTGGAGAGGGCGGCGGGGGGATGAGCGGGCTGCCCCTGACGTGGGAGTTCCTGGCGGTTCCGCAGGCCGTGCCGGAGGTGCGGCGGATACTGCGGGCCCGGTTCGCGGGGGACGACGCGGACGATCTCGTCCTGTGCGTCAGCGAGTTGCTGGCGAACGTGATCACGCATGTGGGGGAGCGCACGCCGGTGTCGTTACGGGTGAGCGCGACGCACACGGGACGCGTACGGGTGGCCCTGAGCGACCCGGCGTCGGCCGTGTGGCCGATGCTCCGGGAGTCCGGCCCGGACGGCACGTCGGGACGCGGCCTGCTACTGGTGGACTCGCTGGCCCTGCGGTGGGGCGTGGAACAGGCCCCGTACCGCAAGACGGTCTGGTGCGAACTCCGGGTGCCCCGGGCCCGGGCCGGGGCGGCTGCGGTGGCCGCCGGTGGACGGCGGGGCTGACGCGCCCGTCGGTACCGGCTCAGCGGACCACGTCGAAGACGTTTTTCTGGATGCCGTTCGGGAACGCCTCGTGCTCGACCAGCTTCAGGTGCTGCGTGTCCTTGTCCGAGCCGCTGAACAGGCGCTTGCCGGCGCCGAGGAGGAGCGGGAAGACGAGGAGGTGGTAGCGGTCGATGAGGTCCGCGTCGGAGAGGGACCGGTTGAGGGCCGCGCTGCCGTGGACGATGATCGGGGCGCCGTCGGTCTGCTTGAGGGCGGCGACGTCGTCCAGGGAGCGCAGGATGTGGGTCTCGCCCCAGTCGGCCACGAGGCGTCCTCGGTGAGCGTGGTGGAGACGACGTACTTGGGCATCGCCTTGTAGCCGGCGAACTCCGCCATGCCGGGCCACACGGGGCTGAACGCCTCGTAGCTGGCGCGCCCCATCATGAGCGCCCCGGCCTCCTCCTGTTCCCGGCCCTTGATCTCGTACGCCTCGGGCAGGAAGTCGATGTCCTTGAAGGTCCAGCCGGAGTTCCGGTAGCCCGGTTCGCCGCCGGGGGCCTCGACGACGCCGTCGAGGGAGACGAAGGCGGTGGTGATGAGCGTGCGCATGGGTGACGTCCTTGGAGAGGGGCGGGTGGGGCTACTGGTAGCTGTCGTACGTCGGCTTGCCCGTCGTGCGGTAGACCGCCAGGACCGTGCCGCCCTTGGTCCCCGTGACGCTGACCGGCTCCAGGGCGGTGGGGACCGTGCCGTCCGCGAAGAGGCGCTTGCCGGTGCCGAGGATGACCGGGTGGATGGTGAGGCGGTACTCGTCGACCAGGTTCTCGCGCATCAGGGTCTGGGCGAGGTCGCCGCTGCCGACGACGTTGATGTTGCGGCCCTCGGTCGCCTTCAGGCGGCGTACGGCGTCGGCGGTGTCGCCGGTCAGGAGCTCGGAGTTCTGCCAGTCGAGCGAGGTCAGGGTGCGGGACGCGACGTACTTGTGCATGGAGTTCATCCGCTCGGTGAACGGGTTGTCCGGGTCGGCGGTCGGCCAGTACGAGGCGAAGATGTCGTACGTCTTGCGGCCGAGGAGCATCGCGTCGGTGTCCTCGTACCAGCCGCCGATCGCCTCGCCCACCTCGTCGTCGGACGTGGGCTTCTGCCAGCCGCCGTGCGGGAAGCCGCTCTCGGGGTCCTCGTCGGGGCCGCCGGGGGCCTGCATGACGCCGTCGAGGGTCAGGAACGTGGAAACGATGATCTTGCGCATGAGCTGCGCTCCTTTCGTCAAGGGGTAGACGTCGGGAGCGCCGGAAACTCATCGGCGGAGGCGCTGCCCCGGACTCACCGCACCGGGAAGCCGTACGCGTAACCCTGCTCCCGCAGCCACGGCAGCACCTGGCCCAGCGCGGCCAGGGTCTGGGAGCGGTCGCCGCCCGCGTCGTGGAAGAGGACGGTCGGGCCGTTGGTGATCTCGCTCTTCACGGTCGCGACGATGGCGTCCACGCCGGGGTGCTCGAAGTCCTTGGTGTCGACGTTCCAGCCCAGCGGCCGCATCCCGTGCGAGGCGGCGAGCTTCCGGCTGTACGGGGTGAAGGCGCCGCCCGGGGCGCGGTAGTACTGCGGGTGGACGCCGCCCGAGGCCTTGGTGATCATCCGCTCGGCGTCCAGGATCTCCTTGGCCTGGTACGCCTCGGACTTCTTGTCCATGGTGACGTCGTGCGACACGGTGTGATTGCACAGGCGGTGACCGCCCGCCACGACGGCCTTGACCAGGTCGGGGTAGGCCTGGGCCTGCGTGCCGACCATGCAGAACGTGGCCTTGACCCCGTTCTCCTTCAGGAGCTGGAGCACCTGTGGCGTCCAGGTGGGGTCCGGGCCGTCGTCGATGGTGATGTTGACGCCCTGGGGGCCCTTGTCCGAGGCGTGGGCGATGTCCTCCGCGACCTTCTCGGTCATGGACCCGTCATGGTGCGAGGCGGACGGCGACGCGATGGCCGCGGGCCGCTTCCCGTCGGTGGTGCCGGCCTGCGCCGTCCACACCGAGGTGGCCGCGGCCAGGGCCGTGACCCCGAGCGCCGCCGCGATCAGCCGGCTGTGCCACGTCCGCTCCCTGTGCTTCGCCATTGTCCGCCCCGCCCCTTTGTCCGCCGCCGCTGCCCTGTCTGCCCTGCTCCTACGAGGACAGGCTGGTGCGCTTGGAGGCTCCCTCTGTTACCGATCGCGGACACTTTTGAGTAGGGCCGGCGACAAAGGAGGGGCCCCCAACCGGCGCCCGTGATGGCAGAGTCGGTACGCATGATCGATGACGCGGCGAAAGACCGTCTCCACCACACCATGCGCAACGCGCGCGAAGCCGTGGTCTGGAAGCTCGACGGGCTCGGGGAGTACGACATCCGGCGGCCGTTGACCTGGACCGGGACCAATCTGCTGGGGCTCGTCAAGCACCTGTCGTTCTGGGAGGCCCGGTACTTCGGGGACGTCTTCGGGCGGCCGTTCCCCGAGCCGCTTCCCCGGTGGGACGACAACGAACCGGGCAGCCGGGACATGTGGGCCACCGAGGGTGAGACCCGGGACGAGATCGTCGGCCTGTACCGACGGGTGTGGGCGCACACGGACGCGACGATCGCCGCGCTGCCGCTCGACGCGCCCGGCCGGGTGGAGTGGTGGCGTCAGCCCGAGGTGCGGCTGTTCGACGTCATGGTGCACATGCACGGCGAGACCGCCCGCCACGCGGGCCACGCCGACATCCTCCGCGAGCAGCTCGATCACGCGACGGGCACGGTGGCCGCGTACGCCCGGCCGCAGCAGGGCACGGCGTACTGGGAGGCGCACCGCGCGAAGGTCGAACGCGCGGCGAGGGCCGCCGCGGGGAACGCGTAACGGGCAGTACGGACCCGAGAGGCAGCGCCGGCCTCGTAATCGGGTTGCGCGACAGGCCGTGCCCCGCCGAGGATCCACCCATGACCACGACCATTGTTTCGGTGCTGCCGCTGCCCTCGTCCCCTGCCGCGGGGCGGGGCCAGCAGCAGCCCGGCCGTCCGTGGAGGTCGGCTCCGCACCGCGCGTGAGCGCGGCCTTGGTCGCGGGGGTCCTGGCGGGGTATGGCATCGCCATGCCCGTGGGAGCGGTCGCGACGTATCTCGTGGCCCTCACCGCGCGGACGTCGTTGAGAGTCGGAACGTGTGCCGCTCTGGGAGTCGCGACCGCTGACGGCCTGTACGCGCTCGTCGCCGTGATCGGAGGCTCGGCGCTCGCGCCCGCCATCCAGCCGATCACGCTGCCTCTGCACTGGGCCTCGGCCGTGGTGCTCGTGGCGCTGGCGGGCCGGAGCGCTGTGACGGCCGTCGTCCAGTACCGCGGGCGGGAGGTCACGGACCGGGGTGACCGGAGGCCGATGAGTCCGGTGCGAGCGTACGCGGAGTTGCTGGGCATCACGATGCTGAACCCGATCACCGTGATCTACTTCGCGGCGCTGGTGCTCGCCGGTCAGGGCACCACCGCCCCGGACCACTGGAGCGAGGCCGTATTCGTCCTCGCGGCCTTCGCGGCCTCCGCCAGTTGGCAACTGCTGCTCGCCGCGGGCGGAGCCCTGCTGGGCCGGGTCCTGACGGGGCCTCACGGCCGTCTGGTCACCTCTCTGGTGTCCAGCGCCGTGATCGTCGGGCTTGCCGCCCACCTACTGGTCGCCCAGTGACGGCCGACGGGGATCCGGGCAAAGAGGCCGAACGGAGCCGCGCGGCCTCACTCGGCATGAGAGGCCCGCCTGCGCAGCGCCCTCACCTCCCGGTCCGCCTCCCAGGCGTCCGCCACCGGGCCCAGGTGGCCGAGCTTGTCCGGGTTGATGACCGAGCGGACCGTCTGGATCCGCCCGTCCAGCACGTCCAGGGACAGGATGTGGAGCACGGAGCCGTCGCGCACCCGGAACACCGCGCCCGGGCGGCCGTTGACCTCGCGGGGTTCGCAGGTGATGCCCGCCTGGGCCATGAGGGGGTAGACCGTGGCGAGCAGCCGGGCCGCGTTGTCCGCGCCGACGACGGTCCTGGCGAGCTGCGGGGCCTTGCCGCCGCCGTCCCCGACGAGCTGGACGTCGGCGGAGAGCAGGCTCCGCAGCCCGTCCACGTCGCCCCGGGACAGCGCGTCGAAGAACCGGCCCGCCAGTTCCCGCTGTTCGGCGCGGTCCGCCTCGAACCGGGGCCGCCCCTCGTGCATGTGGCGGCGCGCCCGTACGAGCAGCTGCCGGCACGCCGCCTCGGAGCGGCCCACCGCCGCCGCGATGTCGTCGAAACCGAAGGCGAAGACCTCCCGCAGCACGAACACGGACCGCTCCAGCGGGCTGAGCCGTTCCAGGAGGAGCAGCGAGGCCATCGACACCGAGTCCGCCAGCTCGGCGGCACGCGCCGGGTCGGCGTACGGGTCGTCGAGCAGCGGCTCCGGCAGCCACGTCCCCACGTACGCCTCCCGGCGCACCCGGGCCGACCGCAGCACGTCGATCGCGATCCGGGTCACGGCGGCGGACAGGAACGCCTTCACCGACTCCGGCCGGGTGGCCGAGGCGTCGTAACGGAGCCACGTCTCCTGCACGGCGTCCTCCGCCTCCGCGACGCTGCCCAGGATGCGGTACGCGATCGAGAACAGCAGTGCCCGCAGCTCCTCGAACTCCTCGGCCTTGCCCACGCTGGTTCCTCTCCCTCGCTGCTTCCGCTCAGTGGAACTGTCCGGGCTCGTAGTCGCCCGCCGGCTGCTGCGTGATGATGTTCAGCCGGTTCACCGCGTTCATGAACGAGACCAGCATGACGAGCGCGGTCAGCTGCTCCTCGTCGTAGAACTTGGCGGCGTACGCCCAGGTGTCGTCGTCGACCCCGGTCCCCGCGTCGGCGGTACGCGTGCCCTGCTCGGCAAGCGCGAGGGCGGCGCGTTCGGCGTCGCTGAACACGGTGGCCTCTCGCCAGGCCACGACGAGATTCAGCCGCACCGCGCTCTCCCCGGCCGCGGCGGCGTCCTTGGTGTGCATGTCGATGCAGGCCGCGCAGCCGTTGATCTGGCTGACGCGCAGCGCGACGAGCTCCTGCGTCGTGGCGGGCAGCGGCAGCGCCTTCACCTCCCGGCCGCACGCCATGAAGTACTTCAGTGCTTTGCCGACGGCGGGGTTGGTGAAGTAGTCGAGGCGTGCGTTCACGGTGTGCTCCTCGGTGCTCGTGCGGATGTGTTCGTACCCGGGACGAGACAGCGGGCGCGGCTGTGACACGGGGGCGCATCGTGTGACGCAGGTCTCCTCGGCTACGCCGTCCGTACGCGTACGGCCTCGGCGGCCCAGTCGAGCGCGGGCGCCAGGCTCTCCGGGGCGGGCCAGCCGTTGATGACCGCGAGCAGCTGGACGTATCGGTCGCGGCGCGGGTCGTTGAACCGCTGGAGCCGGGGGATGAACCCGTCGGTGCGGCCGTGTTCGGCCGTGATGGCCGCGACGACGGAGTCCGCGTCGGGCGAAGAGCTGGACGAGGACGACGAGGAGTGAGCCTCCCGCCCTACCTCGGCGGCAGCGGCGGCCTCCTCAGGTCCGGGGCCGTGTCGTACGTCGGCGGGGTCGCCGGGGGACGGGCCGCCAGGAGGTCCAGGGCGGTGCGGACCGCGTCGTCCAGGACCGCGTAGCGCCCCTCCGCCCAGTCGAGCGGGGTGCGAAGCGCCTCCAGGTCCGGTTCGACGCCGTGGTTCTCGACGGACCAGCCGTACGTGTCGAACCAGGCCGCGTTCATCGGCACCGTGATCACCGTGCCGTCGCCGAGGCGGTGGCGGCCGGTCATGCCGACGACGCCGCCCCAGGTGCGCTGGCCGACGACCGGGCCCAGCTTCAGCAGCCGGAACGCGGCGGTGATCATGTCGCCGTCGGAGGAGGTCGCCTCGTCGGCCAGGGCGACGACCGGGCCGCGGGGGGCGTTGGAGGCGTACGAGACGGGCTGGGCGTTGCGGGTGAGGTCCCAGCCCAGGATCGTGCGGGTGAGCTTCTCCACGACCAGCTCGCTGATGTGGCCGCCGGCGTTGCCGCGTACGTCCACGATCAGGGCGGGGCGCGAGACCTCCATGCGCAGGTCCCGGTTGAACTGGGCCCAGCCGGAGCCGCCCATGTCGGGGATGTGGAGGTAGCCGCACCGCCCGCCGCTCAGTTCCCGGACGACCTCGCGGCGCTTGGCGACCCAGTCCTGGTAGCGCAGGGGGCGTTCGTCGACGAGGGGGACGATCGCGATGCGGCGCGGGCGGCCCTCGCCCTCCGCCGGGCGGAACGTCAGCTCGACGGTCGTGCCGCCCGCCGCCGCGAGCAGCGGGTACGGGCCGGTGACCGGGTCGACCGGACGGCCGTCGACGTGGGTCAGCACCGCGCCCTCGCGGATGCCCGTACCGGCAAGCGGAGAGCGGGCCTTGGAGTCCGACGAGTCGCCGGGCAGGATGCGCAGCAGGGTCCAGTCTCCGTCCCGGCACGCGAAGTTGGCGCCGAGCAGGCCGATCGCGCGCTGGTAGTGCGGCGGGCCCTCGTTGCGGCGCGCGGGCGACACGTACGCGTGCGAGGTGCCCAGCTCGCCCACTACCTCGCGCAGCAGGTCCGCGAACTCGTCGGGTGTGGCGACGCGTTCGACGAGGGGGCGGTACTGGGCCAGGACCGCCGGCCAGTCGATGCCGCACATGTCCGGCTCCCAGAAGTAGGAGCGGATGATGCGGCCCGCCTCGTCGTACGCGCCCCGCCACTCCGCCGGCGGGTCCACCTCGTGCAGGATGCGGCGCAGGTCGAGGTAGACCGTGGAGTCGTTGTCGCCGGGCTCCGTGGCGGGGACCGCGCGCAGTTCGCCGTCGTCCATGACGACGAGCCGGGAGGCGTCGCCGCTGACCTCGAACCAGTCGAGGTGGCCGACGAGTTCGGTCTTCTTCGCCTTGGCGATGCTGAAGTGCTCCAGGGTCGGCCGGCCCGACATGTCCGCCGGGTTGGCGAAGGTCTCACCGAGCGCCCCGGAGATCGGCCAGCGCAGCCACACCAGACCCCCGCCGGACACGGGCGCCAGCGCGGAGTACTTGGACGCGGAGACCGGGAACGGCGTGACCCGGCTCTGCAGGCCCTCGAACTCGACGGTGACCGTCGACCCCTCCGTCATCCCCGCCTCGGCCGTGTCGACCGGGTCCAGGCCGCCCGCCGCGGGCCGCCCGTCGGGGAGCAGCGCGAAGGGGGACGGGGTCGCCGAGGAGAGCGGCACCAGGTAGGGGCGGCAGCCGAGCGGGAAGGACAGGTCGCCGGTGTGGACGTCGTACACCGGGTCGAAGCCGCGCCAGGACAGGAACGCCAGATAGCGGCCGTCGCCCGTGAAGACCGGGTTCTCGTCCTCGAAGCGGCCATTGGTGACGTCCACGACCGCCGGCTCGCCCGGTCCGCCGATCCGGGCCAGCTTGATCTTGCGCAGGGAGCGGCCGATGCCCGGGTGCGACCAGGTCAGCCAGGCGCCGTCGGGGGAGAACGCCAGGTCGCGGACCGGCCCGTTGACCGAGCGGATCAGCTCGACCGGCTCGCCGGTGGCCGTCTCCTCGTCGGTGTCCAGGAGCAGCAGGCGCCCGTCGTGCGAGGCGATGGCGAGGCGTTCGCCGTCCGGGTCGGAGACCATCTCCTGGACCCGGCCGATCAGGCCCGAGGCGAGCCGGCGCGTGGGGCGGTCGCCGCTGGCGCGCGGCAGCTGGGCGATCTCGACCGCGTCCTCGCCCTCCGCGTCGGTGACGTAGGCGACCTGGCCCCCGCTGCCCAGCATCTCCGGCAGCCGCACCCGTACGCCCGGGGTGTCCGAGATGGTGCGGGCGGGCCCGTCGCGGTGCGTGAGCCAGTACAGGCTGCCGCGTACCGACACGGCGCTCGCCCGGCCCGTCTCGTCCACGGACAGCGCGTCCACGTTGCTCGACGCCGGGACCTGGTACGTACGCCGTCCGGAGCGCGGGCCGCCGAGCCGGACCTCCAGCTTGCGGGGTACGGCGTCCGGGGTCTCCAGGTCGTCCACGAGCCACAGCTCGCCCGCGCACTGGTAGACGACCCGGCGCCCGTCGCTCGCCGCGTGCCGGGCGTAGAACGCGTCGTGGTCGGTGTGCCGCCGCAGGTCCGTGCCGTCGGGGCGGCAGGAGTAGAGGTTGCCGACGCCCTCGTGGTCGGAGAGGAACGCGATCCGGCCGCCGACGAACATCGGGGTGTCGAGGTGCCCGCCGATGTCCGGGAGCAGCCGCTCGCCGTGCAGCCACAGCCGGCCCGTGGCCCCGCCCCGGTAGCGCTTCCAGGCGGCCGGTTCGTGCGGCGGGGTGCCGGTGAGCAGCAGGGTGCGGCGCTCGCCGTCGATGTCGGCGACCGCGATGTCGGAGACCGGGCCCCAGGGGAGCTTGCCGCCGGGGCTGCCGTCGGTGGGGACGCTGTAGGCCCAGGAGAAGTAGGAGAACGGCTGGTTGTGCGAGGAGACGGCGAGGATCTGCGCCGCGTCACCGGGGTCGGGCGTCCAGCCGCAGACCCGGGTGTCGGTGGAGCCCCAGTAGGTGAGCCGGCGGGACGGTCCGCCGGCGACCGGGGCGAGGTGGATCTCGGGGTCGAGGCTGCGCCAGGACGTGTACGCGATCCGGGTGCCGTCGGGCGAGAACCGCGGATGGCCCACTCTGGTGCGGTCGGCGGTGACCCGCCAGGCCCGTCCGGGGCGCTCGCCCCCGGCGGCGAGCGGGGCGACCCAGAGATCGTCCTCGGCCGCGAAGCAGAGCAGATCCTCGTGAAGGTGCGGGAACCGGAGATACGAGACGTCGTCACTCACCCCCCAATGCTTTCCGCGTGGAGGGGGCCCGGCAACTCAGAGCGGCCGGGCCCTGTGGTGCGGGACACAAGCGAAACTGTTCCGTTTCGCTAGGTGGCCGGGGTAGCGTTCTGCTGTACGAAACAGTTTCGTTCGATTTGCTTATGCGCGGCTTATGCGCGGCAGGCCGGGCCCACGGGAACAGGAGGTCGAACCATGGCACGCACACGGCTCACGCCCGAGCGTGAGAGCGAGCTGTACGCCGCCGTGCTCGACCTGCTCCGCGAGGTCGGCTACGACGCCCTGACGATGGACGCCGTCGCCGCGCGTACGCATTCCAGCAAGGCCACCCTCTACCGCCAGTGGGGGAGCAAGCCGGCGCTCGTCGTCACGGCCCTGCGGCACAACAAACCCGGCACCCTCGGCGACGTCGACACCGGCTCGCTGCGCGGTGACTTCCATGCCGTCCTCAGCCGCAGCGACGACTGTCAGATGGAGAAGGACGCCGCGCTGATGCGGGGTCTGAGCCATGCCGTCCACAACAACCCCGACCTCCTCCAGGCCCTGCGCGAACTGCTCGTCGAACCGGAGATGACCGGTCTCGACACGCTGCTGCGACGGGCCGTGGACCGGGGAGAGGTGAGCCCGGACAACCCGGCGCTCAGATACGTACCGCACATGCTGATCGGCGCCTTCGCCACTCGGCAGCTGGTCGAGGACCGCCCCGTCGACCAGGCATTCCTTCTCGACTACGTCGACTCCGTGATCCTCCCCGCTCTCGGCGTCTGACGCTCACCGGTCCCCGCGCTTTCCGCACGGCCCCCTCCCCAAGCCCCACCTGACACGCCGCTCTCGTCGTCGGGCTGGTTCCTCACGCCCAATTCCACTCAACGACCTGACCGGGAGTACGCCCCCGTGGCCACATTCCTCTACAAGCTCGGACGGCTCGCCTTCCGGCGCCGCCGCTATGTCGCCCTGATCTGGGTGGCACTGCTGGCGCTCGCCGGGTTCGGCGCGTCCTCCGCAGCCACCGCGACCTCCAGCTCCTTCTCCATCCCCGGTACGGAGGCCCAGAAGGCCTTCGACCTGCTGGAACAGCGCTTCCCGGCCGCCAGCGCGGACGGCGCCACCGCGCGCATCGTCTTCAAGGCCCCCGAGCACGAGAAGATGACGGACGCGGCCAACAAGGCCGAGGTCAACAAGATCACCCGGGAGCTGAAGGAAGGCTCCGACCAGATCGCCTCGGTCACCGACCCGTACACCGGCAACGCCGTCTCCAAGAACGGCTCCACCGCGTACATCTCGGTGTCGTACAAGGTCAACTCGATGGAGCTGACCGACGAGACCCGGGACGCGCTGGAGGACGCCGGCACCCACGCCCAGAAGAGCGGGATGACCGTCGAGATCGGCGGTGACGCGCTCCAGGTGATGCCGGAGACCGGCGCCACCGAGGTCATCGGCATCGCGCTGGCCGCAGTGGTCCTCGTCATCACCTTCGGCTCGCTCATCGCGGCCGGGCTGCCGCTGCTCACCGCGCTGATCGGCGTCGGCATCGGCGTCTCCACGATCACCGCCCTGGCCAACGTGCTCGACCTGGGCTCCACCACCTCCACGCTCGCGATGATGATCGGCCTCGCCGTCGGCATCGACTACGCGCTGTTCATCGTCTCCCGCTACCGCGCCGAACTGGCCGAGGGCCGGGAACGCGAGGAGGCGGCGGGCCGGGCGGTCGGCACGGCCGGGTCCGCGGTCGTCTTCGCCGGGCTCACCGTGGTCATCGCGCTGGTCGGCCTGGCGGTCGTCAACATCCCGATGCTCTCCAAGATGGGCTTCGCCGCGGCCGGCACGGTCGCCATCGCCGTCCTCATCGCGCTCACCCTCGTCCCGGCCATGCTGGGCTTCGTCGGCAAGCGCATCGTGGGACGCAAGGCGCGCAGGGCCGCCGAGGCGGCGGACAAGCCCGAGGCGAAGCCGAACATGGGCACCCGCTGGGCCCGGTTCGTGCTGCGCAAGCCGGTCTGGGTGCTGCTCGTCGGCGTCCTGGGCCTCGGCGCCATCGCCGTACCGGCCGCCTCGCTGGAGATGGGCCTGCCGGACGACGGCTCCCAGCCCACCAGCACCACCCAGCGCCGCGCCTACGACCTGCTCTCGGAGGGCTTCGGCCCAGGCTTCAACGGTCCGCTGCTGGTCGTCGTCGACACGGAGAACAGTTCCGACGGCAAGGCCGCGGCCAAGCGGGTCGGCGACCAGATCTCCGGCATGAAGGGCGTCGTCGCCGTCACCCCGGCCACCTTCAACAAGGCCGGCGACGCGGCGATGATCACCGTCGTCCCGAAGGACCGCCCCAGCTCCGTCGAGACGGAGAACGTGGTCCACGCGATCCGCGACGCGGGCAAGGACATCAAGTCCGACACCGGTGCCGAGGTGCTGGTCACCGGCGCCACCGCGATGAACATCGACTTCTCGCAGAAGATGAACGACGCGCTGCTGCCCTACCTGGCGCTCGTGGTCGGCCTCGCCTTCCTGCTGCTGATGGTGGTCTTCCGGTCGGTGCTCGTACCGCTCAAGGCTGCGCTCGGCTTCCTGCTCTCGGTCGTCGCGGCCCTGGGCGCGGTCGTCGCGGTCTTCCAGTGGGGCTGGCTCGGCTCGCTCTTCGGGGTGGAGCAGACCGGTCCGATCATGTCGATGATGCCGATCTTCATGGTGGGCGTGGTCTTCGGCCTCGCGATGGACTACGAGGTCTTCCTCGTCACCCGGATGCGTGAGGCGTACGTCCACGGCGAGAAGCCCGGCCAGGCCATCGTCACCGGCTTCAAGCACGGGGCGCGGGTCGTCACGGCCGCGGCCGTGATCATGATCGCCGTGTTCTCCGGGTTCATCGGCTCCAGCGAGCAGATGATCAAGATGATCGGCTTCTCGCTCGCCATCGCCGTCTTCTTCGACGCGTTCGTCGTCCGCATGGCGATCGTGCCCGCCGTCCTGGCGCTGCTCGGCAAGCGCGCCTGGTGGCTGCCGCGCTGGCTGGACCGCGCGCTGCCCAACGTGGACGTCGAGGGCGAGGGCCTGCGCAAGGAACTGGACGAGCCGGCCGCCGGTGACGGCGGCCCGGAGTCCGGCGGCGAGCGCGAACTGATCCGCGTGTGACGTACGCGGACTGAACTCCGGGGCCGCGTATGAGCGGAGCGCGGCCCCGGGAGCCCGGGTTACCTGTGGGGACGGGGGGCCGGGGCGACGAGAGCCCCCGTGCACGCGCACGGGGGCTCTCGGCATGGTCAGGCGCGGGCGGCCTCGGGCTTCGGCGCCTCCTGGTGCGTGCGCCGCAGGAAACGGACCATCGGGGCGCAGTCGAACTGGACCACGTCCACGCCCGCCGCGTCGTGCCGTTCCACGACCACCTGGACCCGGCCGCACGGCCATATCCGCCAGCCGTCCTGCTCGACCGGGTAGCGCAGGCCGCGTTCCAGCAGTTCGCGCTCGACGGCCCACTCGGTTCCCCCGGGATAGGCGATGCGCACGGTGGCGGGCGTGTCCGCGCCGTCGAACCGCAGCTCGACCGGGACGACGGGGAGGTCGCGGGCGTCGGTGACGAGCCGGGCTCGGGCATGTTCATTGATCACGGAAGACATGGGCACCGACTCTCCTCCTGCTTCTGCAACTTTGTTATCTAATGTCCCATATTTTACGTAAAGAGCATTTTGGGGGTGCTCTGCAGTTGTGGTGCACGCGCTCTTGCGAACGCTTCGCAACAAGGTCCTATCATTGAGAGGTTCACGACCCCGCGCACCCGGCGCAGCAACGCGAGAACGCAGGAAGCGGAGCCTCCCCATGCATGTACCCGACGGATTCATCAACGCACCTGTCTCCGCCGTCACAGGCGTCGTCGCCGCCGGTGCCGTGGCCGTCAGCCTCAGGGGGGCCCGCCGGGAGCTCAACGAGCGGACCGCGCCGCTGGCCGGACTGGTCGCCGCCTTCATCTTCGCCGTGCAGATGCTGAACTTCCCCGTCGCGGCCGGCACCAGCGGCCACCTGCTCGGCGGGGCTCTGGCCGCGATACTCGTCGGGCCGTATACGGGCGTGCTCTGCATATCGGTCGTCCTGCTGATGCAGGGCATCCTCTTCGCCGACGGCGGCCTCACCGCTCTCGGCGTCAACGTCCTCGACATGGGCGTCGTCACCACCGTCGTCGCGTACGCCCTCTTCCGCGGCCTGCTCGGCGTGCTGCCGCGCACCCGGCGCTCCGTGACCGCCGCCTCGTTCGTCGCCGCGCTGGTCTCCGTACCGGCCGCCGCCTGCGCCTTCACGCTGATCTACTGGATCGGCGGGACCACCGACATCCCGATCGGCAAGGTCTTCACCGCCATGGTCGGCGTCCACGTCCTCATCGGCGTCGGCGAGGCCCTGATCACCGCGCTCACCGTCGGCGCCGTCGTCGCCGTCCGCCCCGACCTGGTCCACGGCGCCAAGGGCCTCACCGCCCCGCTCAAGCTCCGCGTCGACGGCGAACTGGTCGACGCCCCGGCCCCCGCCCGCGAGCCCGCCCCCGCCGCGCACCGCCCGACCCGCGGCCTGTGGGCCACCGGCCTGGTCACCGCCCTCGTGCTCGCCGGGTTCGTCTCCTTCTACGCCTCCGCCAACCCGGACGGCCTGGAGAAGGTCGCCACGGACAAGGGCATCGACAAGGAGGCCAAGGAGCACGCCGCCAAGGACTCGCCGCTCGCCGACTACGGCGTCAAGGACGTCTCCAACGCCCGCCTCTCCGGCGGCCTCGCCGGAGTGATCGGCGTCGGCGCCACCCTCGTCGCGGGCAGCGGCGCCTTCTACGTGGTCTCGCGCCGCCGCCGTACGCAGGACGAGGCCGACACCCGTACTGAGGAGAAGGTCTGAGATGGGCGCCGGCCACGCGCACAAGCTCTACCGGCACGGACACTCACCGGTCCACGACCTGCCGCCGCACTGCAAGCTCGCCGCCGTCTTCTGCTTCGTCGTGGTCGTCGTCTCCACCCCGCGCGAGGCCGTCTGGGCCTTCGGGCTCTACGCACTGCTCATCGCGGGCGTCACCGCCCTCGCCCGCATCCCGGCCGGCTTCCTGCTCAAGCGGCTGCTGATCGAGGTGCCGTTCGTCGCGTTCGCCCTGCTCATGCCGTTCGTCGTGCCCGGCGAGCAGACCCACCTCCTCGGCCTCTCCGTCAGCGTCCCCGGCCTCTGGGGCGCCTGGAACGTACTGGCCAAGGGCACCCTCGGCGTCGCCGCCTCCGTGCTCCTCGCCTCCACCACCGAACTGCGCGAGCTGCTGCTCGGCCTCCAGCGCCTCAAGCTCCCGCCGCTCCTCGTCCAGATCGCGTCCTTCATGATCCGGTACGGCGACGTGATCACCGACGAGATGCGCCGCATGTCCATCGCCCGCCGCTCGCGCGGCTTCGAGGCGAGCGGGATACGGCACTGGGGCGTCCTCGCCAAGTCGGCCGGGGCCCTGTTCATCCGCTCGTACGAGCGCGGCGAACGCGTCCACCTCGCGATGGTCAGCCGCGGCTACCGGGGCTCCATGCCCGTCATCGACGAAGTGACCGCCTCCCGCACCCAGTGGGCGTACGCCTCCGCCCTCCCGCTGCTCGCCCTCGCCGTGTGTCTGGTGGGATGGACCGTATGAGCACCGACCCCGCCCCCGTACCGCCCTCCCTGGAGGTCAGCGGCCTCGCGTACGCGTACCCCGACGGCCACCAGGCGCTCTTCGGCGTCGACCTGACCGTCGGACGCGGCGAACGCGTCGCGCTCCTCGGCCCGAACGGCGCCGGCAAGACGACCCTCGTCCTCCACCTCAACGGCATCCTGGAGGCGGGCGCCGGGTCGGTGCGCGTGGCCGGGATGCCGGTGGACAAGCGGAACATGGCCGAGATCCGCCGCCGCGTCGGCATCGTCTTCCAGGACCCCGACGACCAGCTCTTCATGCCCACCGTCCGCGAGGACGTCGCCTTCGGGCCCGCCGCCGGGGGACTGCGCGGCGCGGAGCTGGAGGAGCGGGTCATGGAGGCGCTCAAGCAGGTCGGCATGGAGGAGTACGCCGCCCGGCCGCCGCACCACCTCTCCTTCGGGCAGCGCCGCCGCGTCGCCGTCGCCACGGTCCTCGCCATGCGGCCGGAAATCCTCGTCCTGGACGAGCCCTCCTCCAACCTGGACCCGGCCTCCCGGCGCGAACTCGCCGACATCCTGCGCTCGCTGGACGTCACGGTCCTGATGGTCACGCACGACCTGCCGTACGCGCTCGAACTCTGCGGCCGCGCGGTGATCCTCAGCGAAGGGGTCATCGCCGCCGACGACCGCACCCAGGACCTCCTGTGCGACGAGCCCCTGATGCGCGCCCACCGCCTGGAACTGCCCTTCGGCTTCGATCCGCGTTCCGTGACGGTGAATTCCGGGTGACCCGCCCCACCTCCCACCTGCGGTGCCGTGCACCATGGGGGGATGAGCGGGAGTGCGGCAGCAGGGGTGGACGTACGCGGCACGGCGGCGCCCGGATTCGAAGCGGTCCGGGACGCCTTCGTCCGTAACTTCGAACAGCGCGGGGACCGGGGAGCGGCGGTCGCCGTCTACCGGCACGGGCGCAAGGTCGTCGACCTGTGGGCCGGCACCAGAGACGTGGACGGCCGCGAACCCTGGGCCGTCGACACCGTCCAGGTCGTCCGCTCCGCCGGCAAGGGCATCGCCGCCGCCGTACCCCTGCTGCTGCACCAGCGCGGGCAGATCGACCTGCACGCCGCCGTCGGCACGTACTGGCCGGAGTTCAAGGCGAACGGCAAGGAACGCGTCCTCGTCCGCCACCTCCTCGCCCACCGGGCCGGCGTCCCGGCCCTGGACCGGCCGCTGACCCCCGAGGAGGCCGCGGACGGGGTGAGCGGGCCGCGCGCGGTCGCCGCCCAGCGCCCGGCCTGGGAGCCCGGCACCGCGCACGGCTACCACGCGCAGACCTACAGCTGGCTCATCGGCGAACTCGTGCGCCGCGTCACCGGGCGCACCGTCGGCCGCTGGGTCGCCGAGGAGATCGCCCGCCCGCTCGGCCTCGACTTCTGGTTCGGAATCCCGGACGACGAGGCCCACCGGGTCGGGCGGATCGGGCCCGTCGAGGCGCCGGCCGCCGAGAACACCGGCGCGCTGCGGGTGCGGCCCAAGCGGTCCGTGGTCGACGCCTACCGCGACCCGGAGTCGCTGACCAGGCGGGCGTTCGGCGCGATCGACCCGCTGCCGGACGAGAACGACGGGGGATACCGGGCGGCGGAACTCCCCGCCTCCAACGGCACCGCGACCGCGCGCGGCCTCGCCCGCTGCTACGCCGCGATGATCGGCCCGGTCGACGGCCACCGGCTCTTCGCCCCGGCCACCCTGACGCTGGCCCGCACCGAGGAGTCGGCGGGCCCGGACCAGGTCCTCGTCGTCAACACCCGTTTCGGCCTGGGCTACATGCTCCACGGCCCCGCCAGCCCGCTGCTCGCGCCCGGCTCCTTCGGACACCCGGGCCGCGGCGGCTCGCTGGGCTTCGCGGACCCCGAGTCGGGGATCGCCTTCGGGTACGTGACCAACGGCCTCCAGAAGGGGGTTACGGCAGACCCCCGGGCCCAGGCCCTGGTGCGGGCGGTGCGGTCGGTGCTGTGACTGCTGGGTGCTTCGGGGGAGTTGCTGCCGGCTGCCCCGGGCCCGGGCCCTGGTCCGCGCGGTACGGTCGGCGCTATGACTCGCTTCGACGGATACCGCGTCCTCATCACCGGTGCGGGCCGGGGCATCGGCGCCGCCACCGCCCGCCTGATGGCCGCCGAGGGCGCCCGCGTCCTCGTCACCGACCTGGACGGCGACCGGGCGGAGGCGGTGGCGGCGGAGATCCGGGCGGACGGGCGCGCGGCCGAGGCGACGGCCTGCGACGTGGCGGACCGGGCGGCGGTCGACGCGGCGGTGGCGTACGCCGTGGAACTGTTCGGCGGGCTCGACGTCCTGGTCAACAACGCCTACTCGTGCAGCCTCGACAGCGTCCTCTTCGAGGACGAGCCGGACGAGACCTGGCACCGCGACCTGGACGTCAGTCTCGGCGGCGCCTACCGCTGCTCGCGCGCCGCGATGCCGCACCTCGCCGCGTCCGGCCGGGGCGCGATCGTCTCCATCGGCTCCGTCAACGGCACGCAGGACTTCGGCAACCACGCCTACAGCGCGGCGAAGGCGGGCCTGGCCAGCCTCACCCGCACCCTCGCCGGCCACGCGGGCCCGCGTGGTGTCCGCGCCAACCTCGTCGTCCCCGGCACGATCCGCACGGACGCCTGGGCGGGCCGCGAGGCCGAACTCGACCGTATCGCCCCGCTGTACCCGCTGGGCCGGGTCGGCGAACCCGAGGACATCGCGAAGGCCGTCGCGTTTCTGGCGTCTTCGGATGCGGAGTGGATCACGGGCACGTCGCTGTGCGTGGACGGGGGGCTCACGGCGGTCAACACGGGGTTCCGGGCGGCGGTTTCGGAGTAGGGGCGGCGTGCGTGCCCTCGTACGGGGCACGCACGGAACCTCGTTACCAGGGAATCTCCCCCTCGTCGCTGAAGAAGCGGCCGGTCGGGCCGTGGTCCTCCACGGTGGCCAGCCGGATCGCGGAGGTCGCGCCCTGCTGCGGGGTGCGCGTCCCCCGGAAGCCGTTGAGGTCGGTCGCGGTGAAGCCGGGGCAGACGGCGTTGATCAGGACGTTCGTGTCGGCCAGTTCCTTGGCGTACTGCACGGTGACGGCGTTGAGGAAGGTCTTGGACGGTGAGTAGGCGATGGAGATCGGGCCGGTGTCGCTGCCCGGAGTGGTCTGGAGCGTGAGGGAGCCGACGCTGCTGGACACGTTCACGATCCGCGGCGACGGGGAGCGGCGCAGCAGCGGGAGCAGGGCGTTGGTGACGCGGATGACGCCGATCACGTTGGTCTCCACGGCCGCCCGCACCCGGTCCACGTCGACCGTGGTGGGCTGCTGGGGGTGGCCACCGGTGATCGCCGCGTTGTTGACGAGCGCGTCGAGCCGCCCGGTCCGCTCCTCCACCAGCCGGGCCGCCGCGCTCACGCTCGCGTCGTCGGTCACGTCCAGCGGTACGCCGAACACGTCGGCCCCCGCCGCGCGCAGCTCGGCCACGGCGGCCTCGCGCCGCTCCTCGTCCCGCGCGCCGACGCCGACCGTCCAGCCCAGCGCGCCGAGCCCGGCGGCGATCTCGTATCCGATGCCCTTGTTGGCCCCGGTCACCAGCGCGACCTTGGGGTGGTTCACGGTGTTCGTCTCAGTCATGACTCCGATACTTCTCCCGCACCGGGCGGGGCGTCCAAGACCGACCGGGTGGGCGGCGATACCGCCCGGGTATCACTCCTGGTGAGGCCCGTTACGCTGGCGGTGTGGAGACACGTGAACTGCGGTACTTCGTCGCGGTGGCCGAGGAGCTGCACTTCGGCCGGGCCGCGCAACGGCTCGGGATCGCCCAGCCCCCGCTGTCCCGGGCGATCGGCGGGCTGGAGCGGCGGCTGGGCGCGCTGCTCCTGGAGCGTGGCAGCCGGGGCGTCACCCTGACCGCGGCCGGCGAAGTGCTCCTGCGGGAGGCGCGGGCGGCGCTGGACGCCGTCGAGGCCGCCGAGCGCCGTACCCGCCGGGCCGCTCTCACCGCGGCCGGCCACCCCACCGTGATCCTCGCCGCGAAGGCGGGCGCCTCCGGCGAACTGCTGGCCAAGCTCCTCGACGCCTACGCCGCCGAGCCCGGTGCCGTCGCCGTGGACGTCCTGCTGTGCGGGCCGGGCGAGCAGGCGGGGGTGCTGCGCGACGGCCGGGCCGACGTGGCCCTGCTGCACCGGCCGTTCGACGACCTGGCCGGCTTCGACACCGAGGACCTGCACACCGAGGGCCAGGTCGCGGTCCTCCCTGCGGGCCACCCCCTCGCCACCCGTCCCCACCTCCGCCTCGCCGAGGTCACCGACATCCCCGACCTCCCCCTCCCACGCTGGCCACGTCCCGACGGCACCTTCCCGAACGGCCCGGGACCCAAGGTGCGCGACCACACCCAACTCACCCAGCTCATCGCCCTGGGCCGCGCCTGCGCGATCGTCCCGGAAGCCATCCGCACCAGCCTCCACGAGGGCCTGACAGCCGTCCCCGTCCCCGACAGCCCCCGCGTCACCACAGTCATCGCCTGGCCCCCGCACAGCCGCTCGACGGCGGTAGCGGGCCTGGTCCGCGCGGCCACGGCGCTGTGACGGGACCCGTACCTCGAACGCCGAACGCCCCTTCGGGGCCTCCTGCTCTCGGAGCCCGGTGCGAGCTCGTGCCAAGATCACGGGATGTTGCGACTCACCGATTTCATTATCGACTGCCCGGACACGATGAAGCTGGCGGCCTTCTACTCCGAGGTCACTGGCCGTCCGGTGAAGAAGGGCAGCTCCGAGGACTGGGCCGGCATCACGTTCGGCGAGATCGAGCTGGCGTTCATCCGGGTGGACGACTACCGCGCTCCGCAGTGGCCCGACAGCGAACACCCCAAGCAGTTCCACCTCGACTTCGAAGTGGACGAGTTCGAGCCGGAGCAGCGTCGCGTCCTCGACCTCGGCGCGACGCTGAGGCAGGACTTCATCGGCCCCGACGGCTACGGCTGGCAGGTCTACACCGACCCGATCGGCCACCCCTTCTGCCTGTGCCGCAACAAGGGCGTCGTCTGGACCGACCAGGGCCCGGTCTGGCCCGAGCGCGACTAGCCACTCGCCCGCGTCGGCGGCGCACCGACCCTGGCCCGGGTGTCGTCCGTACCGGGCAGGAGCGTCCTCCAACGCCGATCGGCCCCCCAGGGGCAGTCCCGGGGGGCCGATCGCGGCGTATCCGTTCCCTCAAACGGGGGCGCCGAGGCGGGGTTCCCGCAGGTGGGCCGCCGTCCCCGCAGCGAACAAGCGGTCCGCCGCCCACGCGCCCGGGCCCGTCACCGCCAGCAGCAGGAGCGTCCAGCAGAACAGGGCCGCGGGTTCGCCGCCGTTCTCCATCGGAAGCAGGCCCACCCGCTGGTGGACGTCGAAGTACGCGAAGGCCATCGAGCCGGAGCCCAGGAAGGCGGCCGTGCGTGTGCCGATGCCGAGGGTCACCAAGGTGCCGGCGGCGAGCTGGATGACGGCCGCGTACCAGCCGGGCCAGGTGCCCGTCCGGAGGTTCTCGCGGCCCAGGACGCCGAAGAGCGAGGCGATGCCGTGGCAGGTGAACAGCGACCCGATGACGATGCGGAACAGGCCGAGCACGTAGGGCCGGGCGCGGTCCAGGCGGTGAGTGGTCGTCATGCGCGCCGGGCTCCCGTCAGCTGTAGACGCCGAACTCGTACAGCGAGTAGCCGTAACCCGAGCCGCGTGAGGTGCCGTTGACGCGTACGTAGCGGCCCGTGCCGGTGACGTCGAGGTCGTCGATGTCGCCGTTGCCGTCGGTCACGGTCTTGATCGTCGTCCAGTCACGGCCGTCCTCCGAGGTCTGGATCTCGTAGCCCTTGGCGTACGCGGGATCCCACGCCAGCTGCACGTGCTTGATGGCCGTGGAGGCGCCCAGGTCGACCTGGAGCCACTGCGGGTCGCTCCAGTCGCCGGCCCAGCGGGTGTCGAACTTGCCGTCCACCGCGTTGTCAGCGCCGCACGGGCAGCCGCCGGTCGGGTCCGTCTGGAAGGAGGAGGCCGTGGCGGGCTTGCCCTGGGAGACGTTGGTGCCGTCCACCTTCGGCGGGATCACCTTGAGGGACTCGGTCTCGATGCCCACGTTGCCGTGGCCGTCCCTTGCCTTCACGTACACCTTGTAGACGCCCGTCCTGCTCGGCGCCTTCGCGGTCAGCGTGCCGTCGCCGTTGTCCTTGGTCTCGGCGGGGACCAGGGCCTTGTTCTCGTCGATGTAGTTGCTGCTGAACAGGACCTGGTAGGTGATCGCGTCGCCGTCCGGGTCGGTGGTGTGCGTGCTGACGCGCACGTCGGAGCCGGTGGGGACGCCCTCGGTGGCGTTGTCGACGGTCATGTCCGAGATCACCGGCGGGGTGTTGTCACCGGCGGTGCCGGCGCCGTACGCCTTCTTCACGGCGTAGTACGAGAGCCGCTTCTCGCCGCCCGGCAGCAGGTTGAACCAGACGCCGCCGAAGTCGTCCTCGGTGCCGTAGTGGAACATCGTGGCGCCCAGGGCCACCCCCGTGTGCCCCGTGACGCAGTCCCACGCCTTGGTGTAGCCCTCGGCCTTCGCGGCGTCGGTGGGCTCCTCCGGTACGCCGTTGGCGTCGTCGTCCACCTCCCACTCACCGGCCGGTCCGGTCTCGGTGACGATGTACGGCTTGTCGTAACCGCCCTGCTCCCAGTCGGACTTGACGTTGCAGACCGCGTCGTAGGAGTTGACCGCGTAGAGGTCCAGATCCGGGGCGTTCTTCTTGTAGTACGGCCAGGCGCCGGTCCACGCGTCCGTGGAGGTGACCGGGTGGTTGGGGTCGACCTCGTGGATCTTCTTCGCGATGTCGTTGACGAAGGAGGTGTACGCGTTGCGCTGGGCCTCCAGCTCGTCGCCGCCGTAACAGTTCTGCAGGCCGAGCGTGGACTCGTTGCCGACGTTCCACATCAGTACGCCGGGGTTGTCCTTGTAGGTGTCGACCCACTTCGGGAACTCGGCGAGCATGTCGTTCTTGTACTGGGTGTCCGTGAGGTAGTCGACGCAGCCGCCGGCGCCGGGGCCGCCGCCGGGCTGGAGCCAGAAGCCGGCGATCACCTTGACGCCGTTGGCCGCCGCCGTGTCGAACAGCGGCTTGCTGGTGGCGTCCGTGCCCCAGGTGCGGATCGTGTTGACGCCCATCGACGCCACGTCGGGCATGTACTTCTCGGCGTCCGCGACCGAGGGGCCCCAGGTGAGGCCCTTGACGGTGTACGGCGAACCGTCCACGTTCAGCTGCCAGTCGCCCTGCGAACCGGTGACCTTCACGACGTTGCCGGCCGCCTGTGCCGCAGGTGCCTGGAGGGCGAGCAGACCGCCGCCGAGGAGGGCGGCCGCCACGGCGGGCGCGATCAGGCGACGGGTGGGGGGATGGTGCATGTGTCTCTCTCCTTGCGGGTGGGGGGAGTTGGGGGGACGGGGAGTGGATCGTGCGCGCGCGGTCCGGGGCCTCCGCGATCTTGGAGAGCGCTCTCCGGTATGGGCCGAAAAAAGGCCCCGGACCTGTGGGGGTGCGCGCGGCCGGAGCTACGGCAGTTCGTAGTTCCCGTCGAGCACCGCGCCCTTGTCGGGGTGGTTCTCGTCGTAGCCGTGCGGGTCGCACTGGAGGCCGCCCTTGATGCAGTGGGTGACCATCGCGTCGAGCGTGGCGGTGTCCCAGCCGTTCATGAAGTCGTAGTGGAACGAGTAGCCCGCCCCGCTCGCCAGCTTCACCTGAGACATGTCGCCGTTGACCGGCCACGCCATCTTGAACTCGATCATCGGCAGCGCGACCGGGTGGTCCGCCGGGCAGGAGTTGTAGTTGGCGCCACCCGCGACCGGGTACGCCATGTGGCTCTTGTGGTCCGGCGTGTCCAGGTGGATGCCGTCCCAGCAACTCGGCGCCTGGAGGCGCAGGTTGAGCTGCACGTCCCGGCGGTCCGGGCAGCTGGGCGGGAAGTTGTAGTTCTTGAAGGAGTCACCGCACTCCCAGCCCTCGACGGTGCCCTTCAGGTTCTTGAACTCCTCCTGGCTCTGCATCGGGCTGCCGACCACGTACCGCAGGCCCTTGGGGAACGGGCGCACGCTGCGGTAGTCGGTGACACCGGACTTGTAGTAGATGGTCTGGACGCCGTCCGGGAGGACCTTGGTGTCCCCCTTGAACAGGCTGGGCATCCAGTAGCCGGACTTGTCACCGGGCGCCAGGCACGTGGTGTCGCCGGACTCCAGCGAGCCGGCCGTGGTGTACGCGTCCGTCGTGGTGTTGCCCATGAACGTGTGGTCGTGGGACTTGCCGGGCTGGCCCGGGTACACGATCGGGTCGTCCGGAGCGGTGTGCGTGGGGGCGCACTTGGCCTGGAACTCGTGGAAGTACGCCGTCGGCGGGACGTCCATCGAAGGCGTGACCCCGGTGACGGGCGGGTCGGCCATGATGTAGCCGTCCCCGTCCGGGTCGTCGCCGGACGCCTTCGTGGACGCCTCCATGCCGGGCATGCCCGGCATCGAGTACGCCGCGTGTTCCGCGTGCGCGGTGGTGGCCGTCTCGGGGGCCGCGTTCGCCGTCGCCGCGATCCCGGCGATGCCCGCCGTGGTCAGTCCGAGCGAGGTGAACAAGAGCAGTCCGGTGAGCGTTCTGGACCTCCGTGGCATGGAGACCTCCTGCTGCGTCGTGGGGGAGCGTGGGTGGGGGAGCGCGCTCGGCCGGGGAGGACGGAAGCACGGTGGGAATTCTTGGAGAGCGCTCTCCCGCTGTGGAGTGTTCCGCTCCTGACAAGAGCGTGTCAATACTTCGTGTCATCACTTCATGAGTCCTCCGCGTCCGTTACGGGGATGGCGACGCGTCCGTTGCGGGGATGCCGAGCGCCTCCAGGAACGCCGTCGCGGCGGGCGTGCGGCCGGCCCGGCTCCAGACGACGTGCTGGACGCGGACCGGTGCGTCGGAGACCTCGACCGCGACGACGCCGGTCAGCCGCACGGCGTACGCGGGCGGCAGCATCGCCACCGCGAGGCCGGGGCCGACCAGCCCTGCGATGTAATCGGCGGTGCTGACCTCGAAGGCGACGTCACGAACGAGCCCGGCGGCCGTGAACGCCAGGTCCGTCTGGGCGCGGCCGGCCGTGCCCGCCGGGAAGTCCACGAACACCTCGGAGGCGAGCCGGCGCAGGTCCACGGAGGCCGCCCCGGCCAGCGGATGGTCCGGGGCGACCACGGCCACGAGCCGGTCGCGGGCCAGTTCGTGGCGGCCGACGCCCCGGGGCTCGGCGGACGCGGGCAGCCCGAGGAACGCGATGTCGAGCGCACCCTCGCGGACCTGCTCGGCCAGCTCGTCGCTGGCGCCCACGCGCAGGCTGACGCGCACCTGAGGGTGGCGGTGGCGGAAGCCGCCCAGGGCGGCCGGGATGTCGACGGCGCTGACCGTCGGGATCAGGCCGACCGCGAGCCGGCCGCGCACCTCGCCGACCGCCGCCGCGACCTCGGCGGCGGCACGTTCGGCGGCCTCCAGGCACTGCCGCGCGGCAGGCAGGAACGCCTCGCCGGCCGGGGTGAGACGCACCCGACGGGTGGTGCGCTCGAAGAGGCGGGCGCCCAGCTCCCGTTCCAGGCGGGCGATCTGATGGCTGAGGGCGGACTGCACGACCAGGCACCGCTCGGCGGCCCGGGTGAAGCTGCTGGTTTCGGCCACGGCGATCACATAACGCATCTGCTGAAGCTCCATGGGTGCAGCGTCCATCCATCGAGGATCGAGATCAATGACGTGACAGACATGTGTTGGACTCATCAATGGGCCGGGGCCGAGACTTCGGAACATGACAAGCCGACCCACGCGGGGGGCCGGCGGGGGGCTGCCCCGTACGGCCCTGACCGCGCTCGCCCCGGCGGTGTGGGGCACCACGTACATCGTCACGACGGAGTTCCTGCCGGCCGGGCACCCGCTGTTCGCCGGATTCCTGCGCGCCCTGCCCGCCGGACTGATCGCCCTCGCCGTCACCCGCACACTGCCGCGCGGGGCCTGGTGGGGGAAGGCGGCGGTGCTCGGCTTGCTCAACATCGGGCTCTTCCTGCCGCTGCTGTTCATCGCGGCGGAGCGGCTGCCGGGCGGTGTCGCCGCCACGCTGGGCGCCGCACAGCCGCTCGTCGTCGCCGTCCTCGCGGTGGCCGTCCTGCGCCAACCGCTGGCCGCGCGTCCTCTGTTGTGGGGTGTTACGGGGGTGCTCGGCGTCGGCCTGGTGGTGATCGGCCCCGGGGCGCAGCTCGACGGGGCCGGGGTGGCGGCCGGCCTCGCCGGGGCGGCCACGATGGGGCTCGGCGTGACGCTCACCAAGCGGTGGGGGCGGCCCGAGGGCGTCGGCCCGCTCGCCTTCACGGGCTGGCAGCTCACCGCCGGGGGCCTCTTCCTGGCGCCGGTGACCTTCCTCGCCGAGGGCGCGCCGCCCGCGATCGACGGGCGGGCCGCGCTCGGCTACCTCTGGCTGGGCCTGATCGGCGGGCTGCTCACGTACGCGCTGTGGTTCCAGGGCATCGCCGCCCTGCGGGTGACCTCGGTCGCGGTGCTCGGGCTGCTCTCACCGCTCGTCGCGGCCGGCCTGGGCGCGCTCGTGCTCGGCCAGACGCTCGGCCCGGTCCAGCTCATGGGCTTCGCGCTAGCCCTCGCGTCGATCGTCGGGGGCCAGCTCCCGGGACGCGCCCCTGCTGTCCTCCCCACTCCTGTACAGGAAAGGACCTTTCGATGAGGATCGCCGTCATCGGAGCCGCAGGCATGGCCGGCTCCCGTGTCGTCACCGAAGCCGCGAACCGGGGCCACGCGGTCCTCGCTGTGTACCGCAGCAGCCGCCCCGATGTTCTGCCGCCCGGCGTCACCGCGGCCGGCGGCGACGCGGACGACACCGCCGCGATGAGCGCCCTGTTCGAGGGCGTGGACGCGGTGGTGGCCGCGACCCGGCCGCCCGCGGGGCGCGAGCACACGATCGCCGCGACGACGACCGCCCTGCTCGACGCGGCGGCGAAGACCGGGACGCGGGTCCTGGTGATCGGCGGCGCGGGCCCGCTGGAAGTCCCCGGACACCCGGGCCGACGGGTGGTGGACGACCCCGCGTACGTACCGCCGCAGTGGCGCACGGTGGCCGCCGCCAGCTCGGCCCAGCTCGCCGCCTGCCGGGCGCACGCCTCGGCCGACTGGACCTATCTCAGCCCGCCCGCCGTCCTCGGACCGGGGCCCCGCACGGGCGCGTACCGCCGGGGCACGACGACCCTGCTCACCACGGAGGACGGCGCCTCGCGCATCTCGGCGGAGGACCTGGCGGCGGCGGTGCTGGACGAGCTGGAAGTGCCGCGCGGAGAACGGCACTTCACATTGGGCTACTGAGAGCCGACGGCCCGCAGCGTGGCGGCGATCCTGTCGTGGATCAGGAAGTCGGCGGGATCGCGGTTCTCCTTGAGCCGGTCCAGGTCCCCGGGGCCGAACCAGCCGTAGTCGCTGATTTTGGACCACTCCAGCGCGGGGTGGTCCAGGTCGCCGTCGACCTCCACGAGGTAGTCCGCCTCATGCCGCAGCCCGCCGCCGTCGTCCCCGGTCCAGGTGGTGACGCCGAGCAGGGCCCGGAGCCGGCGCAGACGCCATCCCGTCTCCTCGCCCACTTCCCGGGCGAGGGCGGTCAACAGGGTCTCGCCGGGCTCCACATGGCCGCCCACGATGTCCCAGCAGCCGGGGAACAGCCGTTGGCGGGGGCCGCGCTTCTGGGCGAAGGCGCGGCCCTGTCCGTCGAGGATCACCGCGCCGACGGCCCACGTCTCGCCGTCGGCGGGGACGGGTACGTGGACGCCGGGGCCGACCAGGACGTGCGGGCCCTGGCGCCCCGGGCCCCTCTGGGTCGCCGGGCTCACGGCCCCGCCCGCAGGACCTCCGCGACGACCGGGCCCGCCGCGTCGCCGCCGTGGCCGCCGGACTGGACGAGGGCGGCGGCCGCCAGGTCGTTGCTGAAGCCGGTGAACCAGCTGTCGGAGGTGGCGTGGCCGTCGATCTCCGCCGAGCCGGTCTTGGCGCCCTTGTCGCCGCCCACGTTCGCCATGGCCTGCGTCGCGGTGCCTTCGGGGGCGGTTGCGGTGTAGCGCAGCATGTCCTTGAGCTGGCCGGAGACGCCGGGCGGCAGCGGGGTCGCGGTGGCGAAGGTCCGGTTGTCCAGGGACTGCGCCACGATGAACGGCTGCCGGAAGCGGCCGTTGACCGCGGTGGCCGTCACCGAGGCCATGTTGAGCGGGTTCATCTGGATCTTGCCCTGGCCGATGAACGAGGCGGCGGTCTCGGCGTCCCGGGACTCGGGGACGCTGCCGTCGACCGTGACGATGCCCGACTGCCAGTTCTGGCCGATGCCGAAGTACTGCTTGGCCTCGTTGCCCAGTGCGGTGTCGCGCTTCTTGTCCAGGGGGAGCACCGGCTTGATGAACGCGGTGTTGCAGGACCGCGCGAACGCCGTCTTCAGCGTGGCGCTCGGCATCGAGAAGTTGTTCAGATTGTGGAAGGTGACCCCGACCCAGGGCACGGACGACGGGCACTGGACGGCCGTGTTCGCGCTGCCCAGGCCGTTCTGGATGATCATCGCGGAGGTGATGATCTTCATCGTGGAGCCGGGGGCGACCTTGCCCTTCCGGGCCGCGTCGAAGCCGTCGGCCCGGTTGTTCGCGATGGCCCGGATCGCGCCCGTGGACGGCTCGACGGCGGCGACCGACGCCTCCGCGAACTTCTTCACGCCCCGCTCGGCCGCCGCCTGGATCTTCGCGTCGAGCGTCGTCCGCAGCTTGCCCGGCTTGCCCTTGACCAGGGTCAGCAGGGTCCTGTCCACGCCGTCGGCGTTCGCGCTGTTGATCCAGGTCTCGATGCCCGTGGTGCCGCCGGCCTTCTCGCCGTACTTCTTGCGCAGCTCGTCCAGGATGCCGCCCAGCGACGGGTACTTCTCCTTGGTGAGCACCTGGCCGTTGCGGTCGATCGCCTCGATCGACGCGGTGGAGGACTCGCCCGTCTCCAGCGACTCGCCCTTCGCGAGGTCCGGGTGGATGACCGCGGGCTCCCAGTCGACGAGCGGGCGTCCGGTGGTCAGTCCGCGGACCACGGTCAGCTTCGAGGCGTACGACCAGGGCTTGGACGTGCCCTTGTACGAGACGGTCGCCTTCACGGTGTACGGGACCGTCGAGCCGGTCGCCCTGCCGGGCGTGATCACCGCCTTGGTGACGTGGGCCGTCCCGCTGTAGCCGGCCAGGGCCGGTTCGGCGTCGCCCTTGTTGTTGGTGAGCGCCGCCGCGGCCGCCGCGTCGCCCTCCGCCCACGCGGCGAGGAACTTCTTCGACGTCTCGGCGATCTCCTCCTCGGTGACCGGACCCGTCTTCACCTCGGAGGAGTCGGCTGCCGTGCTCGTACCGCCGCCGACGCCGCTGTCCCCGAGGCCGTCGAGGATGTTGTACGCCCCGTAGCCCACCCCGCCCAGGACGAGAGCGAACACCCCGCCGACTATGCCTACTTTCGCTCCACTGCGCATTACCTGCTGTCCCCATCCCCCGGAGCCTGCCTCTTGAACATGTTCAAGAGGGCTGTGCGGCGCACCCTACGGGACAGTACTGACAGGAGTACGGGTTGTTATCGGAATGCGATGCGACCGGGCCGCGAATGGCGTGAACGGCTGCCTATCAGATCCAGGTGTCCAGCCACATCCGGTCGCGCCAGGAGTCCTCCGGGATGGACGTTCCGGTGTACAGGGGCCAGAAGTAGATGAAGTTCCAGATGATCAGCAGCACCAGCACACCGGCCGCCACCGCCCCAAGCGTCCGGCGCCGTTCACCCGAGGGGTCCGGTTTGGCCAGGCCGAGTTCGTACCGTTCCCCGGTGTCCGCCGCCGGGCCCAGCATCGCGCCGATCATCATCGTCACCGCGAGGCACAGGAAGGGCACGAACACGACCGCGTAGAAGAGGAAGATCGTGCGCTCCTGGTACAGGAACCACGGCACCCAGCCCGCGGCCACCCCGCAGGCGATCGCGCCCGCCCGCCAGTCGCGGCGGAAGATCCACCGCCACAGCACGTACACCAGGGCGAAGCAGGCCGCCCACCACAGCAGCGGCGTCCCGATCGCCAGCACCTCGCGGGCGCACTTGCCGGTCGACGACGTCGGGCAGCCGTTCTGCTCCTCGTAGAAGTACGAGACGGGCCGGCCGAGCACGATCCAGCTCCACGGGTTGGACTGGTAGGTGTGCCCGGACGTCAGGTTCACGTGGAACTCGTAGACCTGGTACTCGTAGTGCCACAGGCTGCGCAGCCAGTCCGGCAGCCAGGTCCAGTGGCCGCCCTTGCCCTCGGTCGCCGCCCAGTCCCGGTAGTAGCCGCGGTGGCCCGGCGAGTTGCGGACGATCCAGCCCGTCCAGGACGCGAGGTACGTGGCGACCGCGACCGGCACCACCGAGACGAACGCCGGGAGCACGTCCCGCCGCAGCACCGCCGTGTACGGGCGCACGGCCCCGGCGGCGCGGCGCGCGCCCGCGTCCCACAACACCGTCATCAGGCCGAACGCGACCATGATGTAGAGGCCGTTCCACTTCGTGGCGAAGGCCAGGCCCAGCGAGACACCGGCGGCGATCCGCCAGGGCCGCCATCCCAGGCGCAGGTTCTCCGCCACCCGGGCGTCCGGGCGCAGCACGCCCTCCTCGTCCACCGGCAGCGCCGCCGCCAACCGGCGCCTGGCCCAGTCGCGGTCGATCAGCAGGCAGCCGAACGCGGCCAGCACGAAGAACATCAGCACCAGGTCGAGCAGCGCGGTGCGGCTCATCACGAAGTGCAGCCCGTCCACCGCGAGCAGCCCGCCCGCCAGGCAGCCGAGGAACGTCGAGCGGAACAGCCGGCGCCCGATCCGGCACAGCATCAGCACCGACAGCGTGCCGAGCACGGCGACCATGAACCGCCAGCCGAACGGCGTGAACCCGAACATCTGCTCACCGATGCCGATGATCCACTTGCCGACCGGCGGGTGCACCACGTACCCGGGATCGGTCGGCACGGGCACCTGCGAGGGGTCGTTCAGGATCAGCTTGTCGACGTCCTTGGGCCACGCGCCCTCGTACCCCTGGTTGATCAGCGCCCAGGAGTCCTTCGCGTAGTACGTCTCGTCGAATATCACCGCGTGCGGGCTGCCCAGCTTCCAGAAGCGCAGCACCCCCGCGACCGCCGCCACCAGCAGCGGACCGCCCCACGCCGACCAGCGCACCAGCCGGTCGGCGAGCAGCGGCGGCACGCCGAGCACCGCCCACAGCTGGTTCCCGGGCCGGGTGTACGGCGGAATGAGCCGCTCCCGCAGCCCGATTCCGGGGCGCGGGGAATGGCCGAAGCGGCGCAGCCGCCGCTGCCAGGAGGTCGGCTCCGGGCCGTGCTGTTCCCCGGCGTCTTGGCCCTGCCGGGCTTCGGGCGCAGTACTCGTCACCGCGCCATCGTAGGGAACACGTCTGTGGGAGCGGTGCTCCCCGTGCGGGAGGATGGGGCTTGTGACTGGAACGACTGGAACGCTCGTGCTCGCAGGGACCCCCATCGGCGACCTGGCGGACGCCCCGCCCCGCCTCGCCGCCGAACTGGAGGCGGCCGACGTCATCGCCGCAGAGGACACCCGCAGGCTCCGCCGGCTTACGCAGGGGCTCGGCGTCCACACCACGGGGCGGGTCGTCTCCTACTTCGAGGGCAACGAGTCCGCCCGTACGCCCGAACTCGTCGAGGCCCTGGCCGGCGGCGCCCGGGTGCTGCTGGTCACGGACGCCGGGATGCCGTCCGTCTCCGACCCCGGCTACCGGCTGGTGGCCGCCGCAGTGGAGCAGGACATCAAGGTCACCGCCGTGCCCGGCCCGTCCGCCGTGCTCACCGCACTGGCCCTGTCCGCGCTGCCGGTGGACCGGTTCTGCTTCGAGGGGTTCCTGCCGCGCAAGGGCGGCGAGCGCCTCTCCAAACTCCGCGAGGTGGCCCGCGAGCCCCGCACGATGGTCTTCTTCGAGGCCCCGCACCGGCTCGACGACACCCTCGCCGCGATGGCCGAGGTCTTCGGCGCGGAGCGGCGGGGTGCCGTGTGCCGCGAGCTGACCAAGACGTACGAGGAGGTCAAGCGCGGTCCGCTGGGCGAGCTGGCCGCCTGGTCGGCCGCCGAGCAGGTACGCGGCGAGATCACCGTCGTCGTCGAGGGCGCGCCCTCGGGCGGGGAGGATCTGGACGCCGAGGAGCTGGTGCGCAGGGTGCGGGTGCGCGAGGAGGCGGGGGAGCGGCGCAAGGAGGCGATCGCCGCCGTCGCCACCGAGGCCGGCCTGCCCAAACGCGAGGTCTTCGACGCCGTCGTCGCGGCAAAGAACGCTGCTCGGACCGGCCATGCGGACGGCAAAGGACTATCGTGAAAAGCAAAGCGAGAGCCGCGTACCGGCCCCTTTGACCACGACGAGGCCAAAACCGCTCCAACACTCGGCAGGGCCCGGTGCGCTCCCGCCGGAGAAGGCGTCCACTGGAAGACAGGGCGCATTCTCCGGAGTGCTTGTCCGACGGACAAGAGGAGCAGGCATGAGCGACACCACAGCAACCACCGCGCACGAGGCATACGCCTTCGCCTGCATGAGGTGCGGACACGGGTGGGAGCAGTCCTACGAGATAGAGCACCACGTCGACGCGTCCGGTCACGCGTACGTGGTCTACAAGGCGGACGGTGAACGGGTGCCCTCGCCCCTCTCCACCCCCACCTGCGCCAACTGCGGCGGGCACGTCGTACGGATCATGCGGGCCGGCCGGGTATCGACCGTCCAGCAGCTCCTGCGCAACCCCGGCCGCTCCCAGCCCCCGGCCGGTCCGCTGGTCCCGGAGGAGCCGGCCGCGGAGCCCGTGGCCGCCACCGCCGCCCCGGCCGCCGGCCACCACTGGCACCTGTCCGACCTCCTGCACCCCTTCCGCAAGTGACCCCGTAGGCCGGTGCGCCGCGATCCTCGTACGATCGGGGCCATGAGCCGCACCGAAGCCCCGCCCCTGCCGGAACCCCTCCGGGTGCCGGTCGCCGATTCGCACACCCACCTGGACATGCAGGACGGCACCGTCGAGGAGGGCCTCGCCAGGGCCGCCGCGGTGAACGTGACGACCGTGGTCCAGGTGGGCTGCGACGTGAAGGGGTCCCGCTGGGCCGCCGAGACCGCCGCCGCGCACGCCAACGTGCACGCGGCGGTGGCCCTCCACCCGAACGAGGCGCCGCGCATCGTGCACGGGGACCCGGACGGCTGGTCGCGGCAGGGGGCGCGTGAAGGGGGCGGTACGGCCGCGCTGCACGACGCCCTCGCCGAGATCGACGCGCTGGCCGCGCTGCCGCACGTACGCGGGGTCGGCGAGACCGGGCTCGACCACTTCCGGACCGGGCCCGAGGGCATGGCCGCCCAGGAGGAGTCCTTCCGGGCCCACATCGAGATCGCCAAGCGGCACGGCAAGGCCCTCGTCATCCACGACCGCGAGGCCCACGCGGACGTCCTGCGCATCCTCGCGGACGCGGGGGCGCCCGAGCGGACCGTCTTCCACTGCTACTCCGGCGACGCGGACATGGCGCGGATCTGCGCGGACGCCGGGTACTTCATGTCGTTCGCCGGCAACATGACCTTCAAGAACGCCCAGCCCCTGCGCGACGCACTGGCGGTCGCCCCGCTGGAACTGGTCCTGGTCGAGACGGACGCCCCGTTCCTGACCCCGGCGCCGTACCGGGGGCGGCCCAACGCCCCGTACCTGATCCCGGTCACGCTGCGGGCGATGGCGGCGGTGAAGGGCCTGGACGAGGACACGCTGGCCGAGGCGATCGCGGACAACACGGCGCGGGCCTTCGACTACTGAGCGGGGGCCCGAGCCGCGTGAGTCGACTTACGCGGCTCGGACGACGAGCCCGCTGAGCGGCGAAGCAGCTCCGCGAGCGCCTTACGCTTTACAGGTGAGTACCACTGAGCCCGACGCCCTCCTGGGCCCCGCAGACATCCGCGAGCTGGCCGACGCGCTGGGCGTACGCCCCACCAAGCAGCGCGGCCAGAACTTCGTCATCGACGCCAACACGGTCCGCCGGATCGTGCGCACGGCGCAGGTGCGGCCGGACGACGTGGTGGTCGAGATCGGGCCGGGCCTCGGCTCGCTGACCCTCGCACTCCTCGAGGTCGCCGACCGCGTCGTCGCCGTCGAGATCGACGACGTCCTCGCGGCGGCCCTGCCCTCCACCGTCGCCGCCCGGATGCCCGCCCGCGCCGACCGCTTCGCGCTGGTGCACTCGGACGCCATGCTCGTACGGGAACTGCCGGGCCCGCCGCCCACCGCGCTGGTGGCCAACCTCCCGTACAACGTCGCCGTGCCGGTGCTGCTCACCGTCCTCGACCGCTTCCCGAGCATCGAGCGCACGCTCGTCATGGTGCAGGCGGAGGTCGCCGACCGGCTGGCCGCGCGGCCCGGCAACAAGGTCTACGGCGTGCCGTCGGTGAAGGCCGGTTGGTACACGGACGTCAAGCGCGCCGGATCCATCGGCCGCAAGGTGTTCTGGCCCGCCCCGAACGTCGACTCCGGGCTCGTCTCGCTGGTGCGCCGCAGTGAACCCGTGGCGACGACGGCCAGCAAGGAAGAGGTCTTCGCGGTCGTCGACGCGGCGTTCGCCCAGCGCCGCAAGACGCTGCGCGCGGCACTCGCGGGCTGGGCCGGCTCCGCACCGGCCGCCGAGGCCGCCCTGCTCGCGGCGGGGATCTCGCCGCAGGCGCGCGGGGAGTCCCTGACGGTCGAGGAGTTCGCCGCCGTCGCCGAGAACAAGCCCGCCGCCGAGAACGGGAGCGCCCAGTGAGTGTCACCGTACGGGTCCCCGCCAAGGTCAACGTCCAGCTCGCGGTCGGGGCCGCGCGCCCCGACGGCTTCCACGACCTGGCGAACGTCTTCCTCGCCGTCGGCCTGTACGACGAGGTCACCGTCACCCCCGCCGACAGCCTGCGGATCACCTGCTCCGGGCCGGACGCGGCGCAGGTCCCGCTGGACGCGTCGAACCTGGCGGCCCGGGCGGCGTCCGCGCTGGCCGCGCGCCACGGCATCGCGCCGGACGTGCACATCCACATCGACAAGGACATCCCGGTCGCCGGCGGCATGGCCGGCGGCAGCGCGGACGGGGCCGGCGCCCTGCTGGCCTGCGACGCGCTGTGGGGGACCGGCACCCCGCGCGAGGACCTCCTCGCGCTCTGCGCCGAACTGGGCAGCGATGTGCCGTTCAGCCTGGTCGGCGGCGCCGCGCTCGGCACCGGCCGGGGCGAGCGGCTGACCCCGGCCGAGGTCGGCGGCACCTTCCACTGGGTGTTCGCGGTGGCCGACGGCGGGCTCTCCACCCCGGCGGTGTACCGCGAGTTCGACCGCCTCACCGAGGGCACCCGCGTCCCTGGGCCCGTCGCCTCGGACACGCTCCTGGACGCCCTGCGGTCGGGCGACGCGAAAGCCTTGGCCGCCGTCCTGAGCAACGACCTCCAGGCCCCCGCGCTCTCGCTGCGCCCCTCCCTGTCCGCCACGCTGGCGGCGGGCACCGAGGCGGGCGCGCTGGCCGCCCTGGTCTCGGGCTCGGGCCCGACGACCGCGTTCCTCACGGAGGACGAGGCGACGGCCGGCCGGGTGGCCGCCGCCCTCACCGCCTCGGGAACCTGCCGCACGGCGCGCACGGCGGTGTCCCCGGCCCCGGGGGCGACGGTTCTCTAGGGCCTCAGCCCAGCCGTACCGACGCCTTCGCCAGCTCGTACGCCGGGAGCATGCCCCCGTGCTCGGCCGAGTCCAGGCCGCCGAGGTGGACCACGACCGGGCCCCCGGGGGTCGAGAGGGCGAAGGCGTGGGCGGGGCGGTCCTCGTCCATCAGCTCGCTGTGCAGGGTGTAGGTCACCTCGGTCAGCGCCGGCTTTCCGGCGTCGACCTCCTTGTAGACGGCCTTGGAGGAGTTCTCGTCGGCCTTGACGAAGCTCTCCAGCGTCTCGCGCGGCGAAGCGCCCTTGTCCTTGCCCTGCCACACCCGCAGGAAGCCGATGTGCCCGGCCGGCTTGGCGTCGATCTCGCAGACCATGGTGACCGGGCCCTGCGTCCCGAGTTCGGCCAGCTCCGAGTCCGGGTCGACCGACACGGCCTTCGGCTTCCAGTCCTTCGCCAGGTCGAACGTCACCGGCAGCTCGCAGCCGGAGCCGGCGCCCCCGACCGTGCCGCCCTTGGCCGCTGCCTTCGCGGCGGGCGCCGCGGACTTCTCCGCCTTCGCGCCGTCACCGGAGTCCGCGTCCGACGAGCAGCCGGTCACCGTGGCCGCGGCCAGCAGTACGGGCAGCAGCCCGCGCACCGTACGACGTGTCATGACAATCCCCACCCCTGAATTCCCCACCTCTTGATCGTTGCGCGCAACGTACACCGGGCCCGGCGGGCGCTCGTACGGAGGTCCGCGCGGCGGCGACTACGCTGAAGGCCAGAGTCTTCCTTCGAGCTGGAGCGTTCGTGGCCGTCAACCTCATCAATGTCGAGCAGGTCAGCAAGGTGTACGGGACCCGTGCCCTGCTCGACGGTGTGTCCCTCGGCGTCTCCGAGGGAGACAGGATCGGCGTCGTCGGCCGCAACGGCGACGGCAAGACGACCCTGATCCGGATGCTCGCCCGGCTGGAGGAGGCGGACACCGGCCGCGTCACGCACAGCGGCGGGCTGCGCCTCGGCGTGCTCACCCAGCACGACTCCCTGGACCCCGCGGCCACCATCCGCCACGAGGTCATCGGCGATCTCGCCGACCACGAGTGGGCGGGCAGCGCCAAGATCCGCGACGTGCTCACCGGCCTCTTCGGCGGGCTCGACCTGCCCGGGTTCCAGAACGGCCTGGACACCGTCATCGCCCCGCTCTCCGGTGGCGAGCGGCGCCGGATCGCGCTGGCCAAGCTGCTCATCGCCGAACAGGACCTGATCGTCCTCGACGAGCCCACCAACCACCTCGACGTCGAGGGCATCGCCTGGCTCGCCGGCCATCTGCGCGCCCGCCGCTCCGCGCTGGTCTGCGTCACCCACGACCGCTGGTTCCTGGACCAGGTCTGCACCCGCATGTGGGACGTCCAGCGCGGCTCGGTCCACGAGTACGAGGGCGGCTACAGCGACTACGTGTTCGCCCGTGCCGAGCGGGAGCGGATCGCCGCGACCGAGGAGGCCAAGCGGCAGAACCTGATGCGCAAGGAGCTGGCCTGGCTTCGGCGCGGCGCCCCCGCCCGCACCTCGAAGCCGCGCTACCGCATCGAGGCCGCCAACGAGCTGATCGCGGACGTGCCGCCGCCGCGCGACACCAGCGAGCTGATGAAGTTCGCCAACGCACGGCTCGGCAAGACCGTCTTCGACCTGGAGGACGTCACCGTCGAGGCGGGCCCCAAGACCCTGCTCACCCACCTCACCTGGCAGCTCGGCCCCGGCGACCGCATCGGCCTGGTCGGGGTCAACGGCGCCGGCAAGACCTCGCTGCTGCGGGCGCTCGCCGAGGCCGCCCGCAGCGAGGGCGAGGTCCAGCCGGCCGCCGGGCGGATCGTCGTCGGCAAGACCGTCCGGCTCGCCTACCTCTCCCAGGAGGTCCATGAGCTGGACCCGAAGCTGCGCGTCCTGGAGGCCGTGCAGCAGGTGCGGGACCGGGTGGACCTCGGCAAGGGGCGGGAGATGACCGCCGGGCAGCTCTGCGAGCAGTTCGGGTTCGCCAAGGAGAAGCAGTGGACGCCCGTCGGGGACCTCTCCGGCGGTGAGCGGCGCCGGCTCCAGATCCTGCGCCTGCTGATGGACGAGCCCAACGTCCTCTTCCTCGACGAGCCGACCAACGACCTCGACATCGAGACCCTGACCCAGCTGGAGGACCTGCTCGACGGCTGGCCCGGCTCCATGATCGTGATCTCCCACGACCGGTTCTTCGTCGAGCGCACCACGGACCGGGTCATGGCCCTGCTCGGCGACAAGTCGCTGCGGATGCTGCCGCGCGGCATCGACGAATATCTGGAGCGCAGGCAGCAGCAGGCGCGGACGGCGGCGCCCGCGGCGGCGGCCCCGGCCGCGTCGCAGGCCGCCGCCCCGGCGCCCGCGGTCTCCGCGCAGGCGGCCCGCGCGGCCAAGAAGGAGCTCCAGAAGGTCGAGCGGCAGCTGGAGAAGATGTCGACCCGCGAGACCACCCTGCACGCTCAGATCGCCGACAACGCCACGGACTTCGAGAAGGTGGCGAAACTGGACGCCGAGCTGCGTGAACTGGTCGCGGAACGCGACGTATTGGAGATGCGCTGGCTCGAACTGGCCGAGGACGCCTGACCGCTGAACCGTTCGCCGTAGCAACGATGCGGCAACGGGTGTGACTGCGGGGGCCCGTGGGGCGGGTGGTAGAAAGAGGACTCGCCCGGTACGGGGTACGAACGTGCCGCTTCGCAGGCGACAACGGAACAGGGGGACCGGTAGATGAGTCAGCCGCCCGGACAGCAGCCGCCGCAGGACGGGTTCGGAGCACCGTACGATCCGGCGACCGGCCCGTACACACAGCCCGGCTACGGCTACCCGCCGCAGGGTCACGGACAGGCCCAGCCCGGCCCCTACGCCCAGCCCGGCCCCTACGCCCAGCCCGGCCCGTACACGCAGCCGGGCCTGCACCAGATGCCCACCCAGCAGTACGGCGCCCCGCCGCCGGGCGGCCCGCAGGGCGGAGGCGGACGGTTCCGCGGCAGGGGCGCGAAGATCGTCGGGGCCGTGGTCGCCGTGGCGCTCCTCGCCGGCGCCGGGATCTGGTTCGCCACCGGCGGGAACGGGGACGACGACAAGCCCCTGTCGGGCCCGACCCACTCCGCGAAGCCCACGGTGACGCCGTCGCCGACCAAGGGCGGGGCCACCGGGGAACCGGTGGTCAGCCCGGAGGAGGAGGCGCGGACCATCAACGCCGGCGTGAAGCCCGGCGAGGCGAAGGTCGCCTGGATCCAGAAGGGCGGCATCGACCTGCCGCGCTACGGCGACGACATGTTCGGCCCCTGGTTCGCCGGGGACACCGTCGCCAGGGCGCTGTTCAAGACGGTCTCCGGCTATTCGGTCGCGGACGGCACCCTGAAGTGGACCCTCCGGCTGCCCACCCGGATGTGCGCGGCCCCCTCGCAGCCCACCGCCGACGGCAAGATCGTCCTCGGGATCAGGCACGACACCACGGAGGGCTCCGACTGCGACACGCTGCAGATGGTCGACGTGCGGACCGGCAAGGCCGGGTGGCGCAAGTCGTTCGTCCGCAAGGGCCTCTGGGACGGTCTCTCCGACCTCGCGATGTCCATCAACGGCGACACCGTCACCGCCGGACGCACCGGCCGCACCGAAGGCTTCCGGGTCAGCGACGGCAAGAAGCTCTTCGGCCAACGCGAGGACCCGTGCCAGCCGTTCGGCCTGGCCAGCGGCCCGGTCGCCATAGCCGCGGTCAGCTGCCACACCGCCGACGACCAGTACAAGGACCAGCGGGTCGAGCGCATCGACCCGGCCACCGGCAAGACCCTGTGGTCGTACAAGCTCAAGAAGATCTGGGAGGTCGGGCAGATCTACTCGGTCAGCCCGCTGGTGATCTCGCTCAAGCAGTCGGACGACCCCGACAAGTGGGCGATCCTCGCCCTCAACGCCGACGGCACCTACCGCTCCCAGCTTTCCGGAGGACCGGACAACCTCCAGGTCAACTGCGACGAGCACCTGATGACGAGCAAGGGGAACCTGGACAACTGCGTGGGTGTGGCCGCCGACGCGAACACGTTCTACATGCACACCGGGATCGACGCGGTCGCCGGCCACGGCAACAAGATCGTCGCGTTCGACCTCTCCACCGGCAAGTACCGCTGGTCGGCGGACGGGCCGGGCGGTCAGACCGCCATCCCGGTGCGCACGGAGGGCGGCAAGCTGCTGATGTACGTGGAGGCGATGAAGGGGAAGGGCGGCGGGATCGCCTCGCTCCCCTCCACCGGCGGCACCCCGCGCTTCGTGCTGCGCCACCCGGTGTCCGGCGTCGACCTGGAGCGCGGCTTCTACGAACCGCGCATCACGTACACCGGCGGGCGCACCTTCCTGTCGCGGACGAGGGTCTCCGGCGAGAAGGACGGGGACGAGATCGAGGCGCGGTCCATGGCGGTCTTCGAGAACTGACGGGCCGGAGCATCACGGCTCCATCACGGCCCGGTCCTCCCTTGGGAACAGGGGTGGACCGAACCGGAAGACCCCCTCCGGCGGGTGGTACAAAGAAGTCCCGCTCGACTGACGTGACACTGCGGGATCCATGCCCGATTCGCTCCATTCCGTCGTGGTCCGGGGGGTCTTGACCGACCCGGGGACCACCGGCGGGATCGCGGGGGAGTCCGGAACGGGCACCGGACCGCACGAAGGGGGACGCGCTGATGACCCAGCCGCCCGGACAGCAACCGCCGCAGGGAGGCTTCGGCGCTCCGCAGGAGCCGTCGAACGGGGTACCGCAGCCGCCCCAGGGCCCGCCGCAGACTCCGCCGCCGCCGGCCGCCCCGCCGCAGGCCCCCGCCGCGCCGCCGACCCCGCCTCCCACGCAGCCGGGCTACGGCTACCCGCAGCAGCCGGGCCCGTACGACAAGCCCCAGCAGCCCGGACCGTACGGCCAGCAGCCGCAGCAGCCGGGCCCCTACGGCCAGCAGCCGCAGCAGCCCGGGCCCTACGGGCAGCCGCAGGCCGGTCCGTACGGACAGCCGCAGCAGCCGGGGCCGTACAACCAGCAGACGCAGGCCGGGTACGGCTTCCCGCCGCAGCAGTACCCCGGCGCGCCCGTTCCCCCCGGCCCCGGCGGTCCGTCCAAGCGCAAGCCCCTCCTGATCGCCGGTGCCGCGGTGGTCGCGCTGCTGCTCGTCGGTGGCGGCGTCTACCTGGCGACCAGCGGGGACGACAGCGGCAACGACAAGCCGGTCGCCAAGAAGAGCGAGCAGGTGACGAAGCCGTCCGTCTCGCCCTCCGTGGACGACGGCGACGGCAACGGCACCGGGCGGGAGGACGACGACCTCAACAGCGGCCGCAAGGACGGCGAGGCCAAGGTCCTCTGGCTCCAGAAGAACGACGTCGACCTGCCGCGCAACGGCGCGGACGTGTACGGCCCCTGGATCGTCGGCGACACGATCGTCAAGGGCATGTACCGCACGGTCTCCGGCTACTCGGTGGCCGACGGCGCACAGAAGTGGACGCTGAAGCTTCCGGCGGACATCTGCTCCGCGCCCGAGCAGACCACCGCCGACGGCAAGATCGTCATAGCGATCAAGAACGGCACCACCGACAAGGCCGACTGCTCCGCGCTCCAGCAGATCGACCTCAACACCGGCAAGGCGGGGTGGAAGAAGGAGGTCAAGAAGAGCGGCCTCTTCGACATGATGTCGGACCTCTCCATGGCCATCAGCGGCGACACCGTGACGGCCGGCCGCACCGGTGCCGCCAACGCCTTCCGGGTGAGCGACGGCAAGGAGGTGTTCGGCAAGCGGTCCGGCACCTGCCAGCCGTTCGCGTTCGCCGGCGGCGCCAAGCTGATCGCCGCGGTCAACTGCCGTACCAGCGACGTCAACAACCCGCAGCACGAGATCGAGGAGCTGGACCCGAACACCGGCAAGGCCAAGTGGACCTACAAGCCCGCCCGCGGCTGGGAGGTCGACAAGGTCTACTCGGTGACCCCGCTCATCGTGTCCCTCACCAAGGGCAGCAGCAGCGACGACAAGAAGTGGAGCATCCTCGCGCTCCGCGAGAACGGCACGCTCCGCTCCCAGCTGATCGGTGACAAGAACGACAAGTTCGCCCCGGACTGCGGCGGCGGCTTCACCATCTTCGGCCAGCGCCTCGACGGCTGCACCGGGGTCGCGGCCGACGCCAACACCTTCTACATGGCGACGCAGGACGACACCAGCGGCACCGCCCGCACCAACAAGGTCGTCGCGTTCAACCTGAACACCGGCAAGCCGAAGTGGAAGGCCGACTCCCCGTCGGAGCAGACCATGAAGCCGCTGCGGATGGAGGGCGGCGACGTCCTGCTCTACGTGGACGGCGGCTACGGCAAGGGCGGGGGCATCGCCACCCTCTCCCCGTCGGGCGGCAGCCCGAAGACCGTCCTCCAGCACCCGGAGTCGACCTCGTCGGTCGAGCGGTCGTTCTACAACCCGAAGGTCCTGTACGCGGACGGCCGTTCGTTCATCGCGAGCGGGCGGGTCAGCGCGAGCAACGACAAGGAAGAGCTGGAGACGAAGACCATGATGGCCTTCGGCAGCTGACGGCTCAGCACCGCCCGGACGAACCCCTGCCGGCCGCGGACGGGCACAGCCCCGCCCGCGGCCGGCCCCGGCCCACCGACCGCCCCCCTTTCCCGAGGTACGCAACGCCATGACCCAGCCGCCCCAGCAGCCGCCCAACGATCCGCCCCAGGGCCCGCCCCCGGGCGGCTTCGGTGCGCCGCAGGACCCGCCGCCCGGCGGCTTCGGCGCCCCGACCCCGCCGCCGTCCGGCGACCCGTTCGGCAAGCCGCCGGCCACCCCGCCCGCCCCGGCGACCCCGCCCCCGGCCACCCCGCCCCCGGGCGGCTACGGCTCCCCGCCGCCCCCCGGCCCGCCCCAGCAGCAGCCGGGCTACGGCTACCCGCAGGCGCAGCCGCCGACCCAGCCGGGCTACGGCTTCCCGCAGGGCCAGCCGCCGACCCAGCCGGGCTACGGCTTCCCGCAGCAGGGCCAGCCGCCCACGCAGCCGGGCTACGGCTTCCCGCAGCAGGGCCAGCAGCAGCCGTACGGCTACCCGACCGCACCCATGCAGCCGGCCGCCCCGTACCCGCCCCAGCAGGGCGGCAACGGGCAGAAGAAGTTCTCCACGCAGGCGCAGATCATCGTCGGCGCCGTGGTGGCCGTCGCACTGATCGTCGGCGGCGGCATCTGGTACGTCTCCAAGGACGGGGACGGCAAGAAGGACGAGGCGGGCACCTCCGCCGGCACCACGGGTGAGAACAAGGGCGGCAGCGGCGGCGACAAGGACGGCGGCTCCACCGGAGGCGGCGGCAAGGAGAAGGCCCCGGCGAACGTCGATTCGACCGTCGGCTTCCAGCTCCCGCAGCCCAAGGTCACCGACGTCACCACCGTCTCCGGCTCCTGGGTCACCGACAAGGCGTACGTGAAGACGGGCGTCAACGAGATCGTCGGCTACGACCTGGACAAGGGCACCAAGCTCTGGTCGATCCCGCTGGAGGGCCAGCTCTGCGCCGCCTCCGCGCACATGAGCAAGGACTTCAAGACGGCCATCGCCTTCGAGGAGACCAAGCGCAGCAAGACCACCAAGTACGCCAGCTGCAACCGGATCGGCGCGCTCGACCTGACCACCGGCAAGCTCATCTGGAGCAAGCAGGTCACCGCGTCCAGCAGCGGTGACAACGCCGTCCGGTTCGACGAGGTCACCGTCAGCGGCAACACCGTCGCCGCCGGCGGCAGCGACGGCGGCGCCGCCTTCAAGCTCGACACCGGCGCCGAGCTGTGGAAGCCGAAGGTCTCCACCGACGGCTGCTACGACAAGGGGTACGGCGGCGGCGAGGCCCTCGCCGTGGTCCGCAAGTGCGGTTCGTACGACGACCCGCAGCTCATCATCCAGGCGCTGAACCCGACGACCGGCGCCCCGCTCTCCTCGTACAAGATGCCGCCCGGCGTCGACTACGCGAGCATCGTCTCCACCAAGCCGCTCGTCGTCGCCGCCGACGTCGGCGACACCGCCGGTGACGGCAGTGGCATCTCGGACTTCTTCTCGATCGACGAGGCCACCGGCAAGCTGAAGATCCGCATCTCCGCCGACGCGGAGAAGTACGCGGCCAACTGCCGCTCCACCAAGGTCGAGAGCTGCCAGCACCTCGCCGTCGGCAACAACCGCATCTACCTGCCGACCGAGGAGCACGACGGCACCGGCGAGAGCTTCAGCCGGACCAACGAGATCGTCTCCTTCGACCTCACCACCGGCAAGCAGACCGGCGACCGGGCCGACGCGGGCGAGAAGTTCACGATGTTCCCGCTGCGCATGGACGGCGGCAACATCATCGCGTACCGCGAACCCCCGTACGACAAGGGCGGTGAGGTCGTCTCCATCGACGGCAGCACCTTCAAGCAGACGGTCCTCATGCGCAACCCGGCCGACGAGGCCATCCGGGACGCGGAGACCAGCTTCTCCTCGGACTATGCCGAATTCCGGTACGAGCAGGGCCGGTTCTTCATCTCCGAGACGATGATCAGCGCACCGCGCAAGACCACGTACGACGACAAGGAGTACCTGGTGGTGTCCTTCCGCACCAGCTGAGTACGCGCACGCGTGTGGGGGTGGAACCGGCCGGTTCCACCCCCACACGCGTATCCGGCCGTGTAACTTGCAGGCCCTGGAGGGCCGGGGGGCCCGGGACGGTGTACAGGGGGATGGGGAGATGAGCGTCCGGCTCATGGTGGTCGACGACCACCGGCTGCTCGCCGAGGCGCTCGCCTCGGCGCTGAAACTGCGCGGTCACCGGGTGCTGGCCGCCGCCGCGCCCACCACCGGGGCCGCCGACCTCGTCGTCGGACGGGCACCGGAGGTCTGCCTGTTCGGCACCGCGTCGCCCGCCGTGCCCGGGACCTTCGACCCCGTCGTCCGGATCAGGCGGGAGCGCCCGCAGACCGCGGTCGTGGTGCTCGGCCCGGTGCCCAGCCCCCGGGGCATCGCCGCCGCCTTCGCGGCCGGGGCCGCCGGGTACGTCCGGCACGACGAGCGCATCGAGGGCGTGGAGCGCGCCATGGTGAAGGCCCGCTCCGGGGAGGCGGCCATCGCGCCGCAACTCCTCCAGGCCGCCTTCGCCGAGCTGCTCGACCCGGTGGAGCAGCCCGACGACGAGGGCCGCCGGCTGCTGAGGATGCTCACCCCGCGCGAGGTGGAGGTGCTGGTCCGGGTCGCGGAGGGCGAGGACACCCGGCTGATCGCGGCCGGGATGCGGATCGCGCCGAGCACCGCGCGTACGCACGTCCAGCGCGTCCTGATGAAGCTCGGCGTCGGCTCCCGGCTGGAGGCCGCCGCGCTGGCCGCCCGTACCGGGCTGCTGGACCGGGCGGCGGTGACGCGGCAGGGGCCGGACCCCGTCGGCTGACGGTGTCCGGCCCCTGCGGAGCGACGGCGTACTACTTCTCAGGGGTGGTGTCCTCCGGGGCGTGCGCCGGGGCCTGGGCCGGGCGCAGCTTCATCCAGACCAGGAAGAACAGGCCGAGCGCCAGCATGGCGAGGCCGGTCCAGAGGTTGATGTGGACGCCCTGGGCCTTCTTCAGGTCCGCGTCGGACGGGCTGATCCCGGCGATCGTCACGATGATCCCGTAGACCACGAAGAGGCCGCCGATGATCCGCCGGATGTCGAAGAGGCGGGCCGCCGTGGCGGACTTCTGCTCCAGGTCGGAGACTTCCTTGTGCAGGTCGGACATGGTGGGTTACTCCGATCAGAACGAGTAGGGGACGTAGCACAGGGCGGCGAGCACGATGGCTCCCCAGCCCAGGAGTGCGGGCCTGCGGTACCAGGCGCTGTCGCCCTCGTCGGGCACCTCGGCGGCGTCCGGGGACTCGGTTCCGTAGACGAGGCCGGCGAGTTCGGCCTCGGGCTTGGGAGCGGTGAAGAGCGTGACCGCGATCATGACGACCGCGCCGGCGACGAAGCCGACGATCGCGGAGACGAAGTTGGCGCCCTGGTCGCTCGGGATGTCGATGACACCCTGCTTGTAGATGACGAAGTAGTTGACCATCGCGGCAGTGGTGCCGGCCAGCAGGCCCCAGACACCGGACTTCATCGAGGCGCGCTTCCAGAACATGCCGATGATGAACACCACGAAGAGCGGCACGTTGAAGAACGAGAAGAGCGTCTGCAGGTAGCTCATGATGTTGGAGAAGCTGGCGGCGATGAACGCGGTGCCGATGGAGGCCAGCACGCCGAGCGCCGTGATCAGCCGGCCGAAGCGCAGGTAGTACGCGTCCGGCTGGTCCTTCTTCACGTACCGCGCCCAGATGTCCGTGGTGAACACGGTGTTGAACGAGGAGACGTTGGCGGCCATGCCCGCCATGAACGCGGCCAGCAGACCGGTCACCGCGATGCCGAGCACACCGTTGGGCAGCAGCTCGCGCATCAGCAGCGGGATCGCGTCGTTGTACGTGGTGTCCGAGCCGGCGGCGCCGATGTTCGGCACGACCACGGCGGCGACGAGGCCCGGGATCATCACGAGGAAGACGATGAACATCTTCGGGAAGGCGGCGATCAGCGGGGTGCGCTGGGCGGCCGAGAGGTTCTTCGCGGACAGGGCCCGCTGGACCTCGGCGAAGTTCGTCGTCCAGTAGCCGAAGGAGAGCACGAAGCCCAGGCCGAGGATGATCGTCAGCCAGTTGGCGCCGAGCGGGTTGGCGTCACCGATGGAGGTGCCGCCCCAGGCCGTCATGAAGTCGTGGCCGTGGCTCTTCTCCAGCGAGTCGCTGAGCCCGTCCCAGCCACCGACGCGCTTGAGGCCCAGCAGGGTCAGCGGGATCAGCGCGGCGAGGATGACGAAGAACTGGAGCACCTCGTTGTAGATCGCGGAGGAGAGCCCGCCGATCGTGATGTAGACGAGGACGAAGAGGCCCGCGACGACGATCGCGACCCACTGCGGCCAGCCGAGGAGCGCCTCCACGACGATCGACAGGGCGTACAGGTTGACGCCCGCGATGAGGATCGCCGAGAAGGCGAAGAGTATGGAGCTCAGCAGGTGCGCCGACTTGTCGAAGCGGTGGAGCAGGAACTCCGGGACGGAGCGCACCTTGGAGCGGTAGTAGAACGGCATCATCACGAGGCCGAGAAAGACCATCGCGGGGATGGCACCGATCCAGTACCAGTGCACCACCGCGACGCCGTACTGCGCGCCCGTCGCCGCCATGCCGAGGATCTCGGTGGCACCGAGATTCGCCGCGACGAAGGCCAGACCGGTCACCCATGCGGGCAGTGACCGTCCGGAGAGGAAGAAGTCCAGGCTGGTCTTCACGCTCGCCCGGGCGGCGAAGCCGATGCCGAGGACGACGGCGAAGTAGATCGCCAGGATCGTGTAGTCGAGCCCGTTCGTGGGGAGCCGGAGCCCTGCTGCCAGATATTGCATGTGGGGGTCTCGCTTCGTTGCGCGAACTGAACCCGAAGGAAACTACGCTCTTGTGTTCGGAAAGTGAACAGTTCCCAAGGGGTTCTTTGTTTGTTTGTGATCGTATTGCCGGAATCACAGCCTTCAGGACGGCCGTGATCCTCCTCGCATCGCCCGTCTGCCCACCGGCGTCGACTCATTGACGCAACTGTTGACTTGTGGTTCATTGTGTTTGCTTATGTTGGGTGGGAGGAGCCTGGTGAAGAAGACGGTTACGACGCTCGCCGACGGCCGGGAGCTGATCTACTACGACAGCCGCGAGGACAGGGCACGCAAGACCGTCGACACGCGCCCCCTCGACGCCGTCTCCACCTCGTCCGAGATCCGGCGCGACCCCCTGCTCGGCGACAGCGTGGCCATCGCCTCGCACCGCCAGGGCCGGACCTACCACCCGCCCGCCGACGAGTGCCCCCTGTGCCCCTCGCGCGAGGGCCGGCAGAGCGAGATCCCGGAGCCCGACTACGACGTCGCCGTCTTCGAGAACCGCTTCCCCTCGCTCGCCGGCGACTCCGGCCGCTGCGAGGTCGTCTGCTTCACCTCCGACCACGACGCCTCCTTCGCCGACCTCACCGAGGAGCAGGCCGGGCTCGTCCTGGACGCCTGGACCGACCGCACCGCGGCCCTGTCCCGGCTCCCGCAGGTCAAGCAGGTGTTCTGCTTCGAGAACCGGGGCGCCGAGATCGGCGTCACGCTCGGCCACCCGCACGGCCAGATCTACGGCTACCCCTTCGTCACCCCGCGCACCGAGCTGATGCTGCGCTCGATGGCCGCCCACCACGCGAAGACCGGCCGCAACCTCTTCGACGACGTGGTGGCCCGCGAGGAGGCCGACGGCTCCCGGATCGTCCTCGCCGCCGAGCACTGGATCGCCTTCGTCCCGTACGCCGCCCACTGGCCGTACGAGGTCCACCTCCACCCGCGCCGCCGCGTCGCCGACCTGCGGGAGCTGGACAAGGAGGCGCGCACGGAGTTCCCACAGGTCTATCTGGAACTGTTGAGGCGATTCGACCGGATCTTCGGACCCGGAGAGCCGCCGACCCCGTACATCTCCGCCTGGCACCAGGCGCCGTTCGGGGTCCCCGGACGTGAGGACTTCGGGCTCCACCTCGAGCTCTTCACCATCCGACGGACCTCCGGCAAGCTGAAGTTCCTCGCGGGTTCCGAATCCGGCATGAGCGTGTTCATCAACGACGTGCCGCCGGAGACCGCGGCCCAGCGACTGCGAGAGGTAGCGAGCGAGTGAGCAAGTCCCCGAAGAAGTACCTGGTCACCGGTGGCGCCGGTTACGTGGGCAGTGTCGTCGCCCAGCACCTCCTCGAGGCCGGCCACGCCGTCACCGTCCTCGACGACCTCTCCACCGGCTTCCGCGAGGGCGTCCCGGCCGGCGCCGACTTCATCGAGGGCCGTATCCAGGACGCCGCGAAGTGGCTCGACGCCTCCTACGACGGGGTCCTGCACTTCGCCGCGTACTCCCAGGTCGGCGAGTCCGTCGCCGACCCCGAGAAGTACTGGGTCAACAACGTCGGCGGCTCCACCGCCCTGCTCGCCGCCATGCGCGACGCCGGGGTCCGCACTCTGGTCTTCTCGTCCACCGCGGCGACCTACGGCGAGCCGGTCTCCAGCCCCATCACGGAGTCCGACCCCACCGCCCCGACCAGCCCGTACGGCGCCACCAAGCTCGCCGTCGACCACATGATCACCGGTGAGGCCGCGGCCCACGGCCTGGCCGCCGTCTCGTTGCGCTACTTCAACGTGGCCGGGGCGTACGGCGACTGCGGCGAGCGGCACAGCCCCGAGTCCCACCTCATCCCGCTGGTGCTCCAAGTCGCCCTGGGACAGCGCGAGTCGATCTCCGTGTACGGCGACGACTACCCGACCCCGGACGGCACCTGCGTCCGCGACTACATCCACGTCGCGGACCTGGCCGAGGCGCACCTGCTCGCCCTGGACGCCGCCACCGCCGGCGAGCACCTGATCTGCAACCTCGGCAACGGCAACGGCTTCTCGGTCCGCGAGGTCATCGAGACGGTCCGCGAGGTCACCGGCCACCCCGTCCCCGAGACCGCGGCCCCGCGCCGCGGCGGCGACCCGGCCGTCCTCGTCGCCTCCGCCGCCACCGCCAGGGAGCGCCTCGGCTGGCAGCCGTCCCGCGCCGACCTGGCCGGAATCGTCTCCGACGCCTGGACGTTCGCCCGCCGAGAGGAGCCCACCGCACCATGACCGACGACCACGCAGAGCTCACCGCTTCCTTCACCGCGCTGTACGGAAGCGCCCCCGAGGGGATCTGGGCCGCACCCGGCCGGGTCAACCTGATCGGCGAGTACACCGACTTCAACGACGGCTTCGTCATGCCGCTCGCCCTCCCGCACACCGCCCGGGCCGCCGTCGCCCGCCGCACCGACGGCGAGCTGCGGCTGCACTCCACCGACGTGCCCGGCGGCGTCGTCCGGCTCCGCGTGGACGGGCTGACCCCGCACGAGGGCCACGGCTGGGCCGCCTACCCGGCCGGTGTCGTCTGGGCGCTGCGGGAGGCCGGCCACGAGATCACCGGCGCCGACATCCAGCTGACCTCCACCGTCCCCACCGGCGCCGGGCTCTCCTCGTCCGCCGCCCTCGAAGTCGTCACAGGCCTCGCGCTCAACGACCTCTTCGGCCTCGGCCTGGACGCGGCGGAGCTCGCGGTGATCGCCCAGCGCGCCGAGAACGCGTTCGTCGGCGTGCCCTGCGGCGTCATGGACCAGATGGCGTCCGCCTGCTGCACCGAGGGCCATGCCCTGCACCTGGACACCCGCGACCTCGGCCGCCGCCAGGTCCCCTTCGACCTCGCCGCGCACGGGCTGCGGCTCCTGGTCGTCGACACCCGCGTCAAGCACGCGCTGGGCGACGGGGCGTACGCGGAGCGCCGGGCGGGCTGCGAGGAGGGCGCACGCCTGCTCGGCATAGGCACCCTGCGCGACCTGCCGTACGAGGAGCTGGACGCCGCGCTCGGCCGGCTGGCGGAGGCCGGCGCGGACGAGTCCGTCGTGCGCTACGTGCGCCATGTGGTCGGCGACAACCAGCGCGTCGAGCAGGTCATCGCGCTGCTGGACGCGGGCGACGTGCGCGCGGCCGGCCCGGTCCTCACGGCGGGGCACCTCTCGCTCCGCGACGACCTGCGGGTCTCCTGCGTGGAGCTGGACCTCGTGGTCGAGGCGGCGAACGCGGCCGGGGCGCTCGGCGCCCGCATGACCGGGGGCGGCTTCGGCGGCTCCGCGATCGTGCTGGTCGAGGAGGCGCAGGCGGACACCGTCACCAAGTCCGTGCTGGAGGCGTTCACTTCGGCCGGCTACGGCACACCGGGCGTCTTCCCCGCGGTGCCGTCGGCGGGCGCGCGCCGGCTCGTCTGACCAGGGGGCGGGTGCCCGTCCGTACGGGCACCCGCGAAGGTCAGCCGAGTTCCTTCGTGAGGGTGAACTCCGTGACGCCCGGCGGGAAGTCCTCCACCCGCCCGCGTACCTCGTACCCCTGCTTCCGGTAGAAGCCGGGGGCCTGGAAGTCCCACGTCTCCACCCGGGAGCGGACGCAGGACCGGTCCTCCCGCGCCACCCGCTCCGCCTCGGCGAGCACCCGCGCGCCCAGGCCGGAACCCCGGTGCGCGGGATCCACCCACAGCAGTTCCAGATGGAGCCAGCTCGCCCAGGTCCGGGCCGCGAGACCGCCCGCGAGGCGCCCCTCGGCATCCAGTGCCCAGACGTGCAGCGGCTCCTCCTGCGCGTCCGGGCGCCGGCGCAGGGCGCTCATGTGCGCTGAGCGTGCGGTGTTGTCGTCCCGCAGCAGCCGATGCAGCCGGGCACGCCGTTCCTTGTCCACTTCTGTCTCAAGTCGGAACATGCGCCCCAGAGTAGGGCGCACCCCCGGACAAGTTCCGCCAATTACCCTCCCCCCGGTTCCCCCGCCCTTACTCTGATGCTCAGCGCCGGCGGGGGGCCTGCGCCGCATTCAGGGGTACGAGACAGCCGGGCGCGGTACCCGCGCGGGTCCGGCCCCGCCGGGGGGACGCACGCTTCGGGGCGCCCCATCACACAGCATGGGGGTGACTGTGGCCCGTATCCGGGTTCTCGTGGTCGACGACCACCGGATCTTCGCCGAATCGCTCGCCGCCGCGCTCGCGGCCGAGCCGGACGTCGAGGTGGCCGCGGCGGGCAGCGGCCCGGCGGCCCTGCGCTGCCTGGAGCGGGCGGTGTCGGAGGGCCGGGGGTACGACGTGCTGCTCGTCGACGCGGAGCTGGGCAACCTCGTCCCGCAGGCCCGCTCCGGCGCGGACCCGGTGCCCGCCCCGCGCAACGGGCGCAGTGGCCCGGTCGACGGGATCTCCCTGGTAGGCGCGGTCCGTGCCGCCCGCCCCTCGGTGCGTACGGTGGTGCTCGCCGAGAAGGACGACCCGGCCCGGGCCGCGCTGGCGCTGCAGGCCGGCGCCTGCGGCTGGGTCGCCAAGGACAGCTCGCTGCAACGGCTGCTGGCGGTGATCAGGGGGGTGCTGCGCGACGAGACGCATCTGCCCGCCGCGCTGCTGACGGGCGTGCTGCGGGAGCTGCTGGCCGACCGCAAGCACCGCACCGAGAGCGAGAAGCTCGTCGAGTCGCTGACCCCGCGCGAGCGCGAGGTGCTGCGGTGCATGGTGGCGGGCCTGGGCCGCAAGGCGGTCGCGGAGCGGCTGTTCCTGTCGCCGCACACGGTGCGGACGCACATGCAGAACGTGCTGGGGAAGCTGGATGTCCACTCGACGCTGGCCGCCGTGGCGCTGGCGCGGCGGGCCGGGGTCGGGCCCGTGGACCTGGAGCCGGGGCCCGCCCTAGCCGGGGACGTTGTCGAACGGGGCGGTCAACTGGCGTAGCAGCCCGGCCAGCTCGCCGCGCTGGGCGCGGGAGAGCTCGCCGAGGATGGCCCGCTCCTGGGCGAGGAGGCCGGCCAGCGACTGGTCGGCCTTGTCGCGGCCCTCGGCGGTGAGCCGGACCAGGACGCCGCGCCGGTCGCTGGGGTCGGGGAGGCGCTCGACGAGGTTCTTCTTGGTCAGGCGGTCGATGCGGTTGGTCATCGTGCCCGAGGTGACCAGGGTCTGGGTCAGCAGCTGGCCGGGGGAGAGCTGGTAGGGGGCGCCGGCCCGGCGCAGCGACGTGAGGACGTCGAACTCCCACGGCTCCAGCTGGTGCTCGGCGAAGGCGATGCGGCGGGCCCGGTCGAGGTGGCGCGCCAGGCGGGAGACGCGGCTGAGGACCTCGAGCGGTTCCACGTCGAGGTCGGGGCGCTCGCGGCGCCATGCAGCGACCAGACGGTCGACCTCGTCCTCCATGTGGATCAGTGTAGAGGGTCTGTCGACGTGAAGTCTCTTGAATTCAAGTGTCTTGACATCAAGATACTGGCTGATCATGCTGGACCCATGACCGCACCCCTCTGGGATCCGCAGCAGTACCTGCGCCACGCGGACCACCGCACCCGCCCCTTCCACGACCTCCTCGCCCGCGTCCCCGACCCGCCGGGCACCCCCGCACCCCGCATCGCCGACCTCGGCTGCGGCGCCGGCAACGTCACCGCCCTGCTCGCCGGGCGCTGGCCGCACGCCCGGATCACCGGCTACGACAACTCCCCGCAGATGCTGGAACGGGCCCGCGCCCACGCCACGGACCTGCTGGACTTCGCCGAGGCCGACGCCGCCACCTGGACGCCCTGTGAGCCGTACGGCCTGATCGTCTCCAACGCCCTGCTCCAATGGGTCCCCGGCCACGCCGGCCGCCTCCCGGACTGGCTGGACGGCCTGCTCCCCGGCGGCACCCTCGCCCTTCAGGTCCCCGGCAACTTCGACCAGCCCTCGCACGCCCTGATGCGCGAACTCGCCGGCTCCCCGCGCTGGCGCCCCCGCCTCGGCTCCCTGCTGCGCCATGCGGACGCCGTGCTGAGCCCCGCCGGATACCTGGACGCGCTGACCGGCCCCGGCACCACCGCCGACGTCTGGGAGACCACCTACCTCCACCTCCTGCCCGGCGAGGACCCCGTCCTGGACTGGGTCAAGGGCACCGGGCTGCGCCCCGTCCTCACCGCCCTCGCCGACGACGAGGAGGCCCGGGACGCCTTCCTCGCCGAGTACCGCGACCTGCTGCGCACCGCCTACCCGAGCGGCCCGCACGGCACGGTCTTCCCCTTCCGCCGCATCTTCGCCGTCGCCCACCGGGAGAACCGATGATCGCCTCGCTCGACCACGTCCAGCTCGCCGCCCCGCAGGGCAGCGAGGACGCGCTGCGCACGTACTACACGGATGTCCTCGGCATGACGGAGATCCCCAAGCCGCCGGTGCTCGCGGCCCGGGGCGGCTGCTGGTTCGCCGCCGGCCCGGTCCAGCTGCACCTGGGCATCGAGGCGGACTTCCACCCGGCCCGCAAGGCGCACCCGGGCCTGCGGGTCACGGGCATCGAGGCGTACGCGGCCCGGCTGGCCGAACGCGGCGCCGAGGTGGTCTGGGACGACAACCTGCCGGGCCACCGCCGCTTCTACAGCCACGACCCGGTGGGCAACCGGCTGGAATTCCTGGAGCCGGTCACCGGCTGAGCCCAGGCCCGGGCGACCGGGGGGCCGTCAGCTCTTGCGGTGCCCTATCAGCCGCGGCTTGGACTCCAGGTTCTCCAGGCCGTGCCAGGCCAGGTTCACCAGATGGGCCGCGACCTCCGCCTTCTTGGGCTTGCGCGCGTTCACCCACCACTGGCCGGTCAGCGCGACCATGCCCACCAGCGCCTGCGCGTACAGCGGGGCCAGCTTCGGGTCGAAGCCCCGGGCCTTGAACTCCAGGCCCAGGATGTCCTCCACCTGGGTGGCGATGTCGCTGATCAGGGAGGCGAAGGTGCCCGTCGACTGGGCGACCGGGGAGTCCCGGACCAGGATGCGGAACCCGTCGGTGTACGTCTCGATGTAATCCAGCAGCGCGAAGGCCGCCTGCTCGAGGAGCTCCCGCGGATGGCCCGCGGTCAGGGCGCCGGTCACCATGTCCAGGAGCTGGCGCATCTCCCGGTCCACCACGACCGCGTACAGCCCCTCCTTGCCGCCGAAGTGCTCGTAGACCACCGGCTTCGAGACCCCCGCCCGGGCGGCGATCTCCTCGACCGACGTGCCCTCGAAGCCCTTGTCGGCGAACAGGGTGCGACCGATGTCCAGCAGCTGCTCGCGGCGTTCCTTCCCCGTCATCCGCACCCGGCGCGCCCGCCGGCCGGAGGGAGCACGGGTGTTCTCGCTGCTTGCGCTGGAGTCGGTCGCCACGTCGTCCATCATGCCGCGTCGGCCGCCACGCGGTTGCGCCGGGCGTCGATACGGGCGTCGTCGGGCCAGCGCACGTCGTACGCCCAGCCGGCCTGCTCGAACCAGCGGATGAGGCGCGCGCTCGAATCGATCTGACCGCGCATCACGCCGTGCCGCGCGCTCGTCGGGTCAGCGTGGTGCAGGTTGTGCCACGACTCGCCGCACGACAGGATCGCCAGCCACCACACGTTGCCGGACTTGTCGCGGGACTTGAAGGGGCGCTTGCCGACCGCGTGGCAGATCGAGTTGATCGACCAGGTCACGTGGTGCAGCAGGGCCACCCGTACCAGCGAGCCCCAGAAGAACGCGGTCGCCGCGCCCCACCAGGACATCGTCACCAGGCCGCCGACCAGCGGGGGAATGGCCAGCGAGATGATCGTGAAGGTCAGGAAGTGGCGCGAGATGCCGCGGATCGCCGGGTCCTTGACCAGGTCCGGCGCGTACTTCTGCTGCGGCGTCCGCTCCTCGTCGAACATCCATGCGATGTGGGCCCACCACAGGCCCTTCAGCAGCGCCGGCAGCGTCTCGCCGAACCGCCACGGCGAGTGCGGGTCGCCCTCCGCGTCCGAGAACCGGTGGTGCTTGCGGTGATCGGCCACCCAGCGCACGATCGGGCCTTCGACGGCCAGCGAACCGGCCACGGCCAGGGCGATGCGGAGCGGACGCTTCGCCTTGAACGAGCCGTGCGTGAAGTACCGGTGGAAGCCGATCGTGATGCCGTGGCAGCCGATGAAGTACATCGCCACCATCAGACCCAGATCGAGCCAGCTCACACCGCGGCCCCAGGCCAGCGGCACCGCCGCGACCAGCGCCACGAACGGCACGACGATGAACAGCAGGAGCGCGATCTGCTCGATCGACCGCTTGTTGTCCCCGCCGAGCGTGGCGGAGGGAAGAGCCTGATCACCGGCCGCCGGAGCGGCGGCCTCGATCACATCGGGGCTGGTTTTCATGGGGAGTCCCCTGAGGGTGAGAACGGGACGGACAGCCGGGTTACGCATCCGTAACCTACGGCTTCGTAAGTATGGCAGCGCGAAGGCCCGCCCACGAGAGGACGAAACACCGCGCACAGACGCGCGAATACCGGGTAGACAGTCACCGCGTACCCCGGCCGGAGCCAATACCCACACAGGCCACCTTCCGGGGCGCGAACAGCGCCGAAAGCACGGACACCTATCCTGGAGAGGTCGGACAGCGCGGTCCGCACCCTGCTTTCCGGGGTGGCGTCGGCATCCGCCGACCGCGGTCCCGGGTCCCGTGCACAACCACTGCAAGGAGCCGCACACTGTGAGCAGTGCCGACCAGACCCCCGCAGCCAGCACCGAGCTGCGCGCCGACATCCGCCGCCTCGGCGACCTGCTGGGCGAGACCCTGGTACGCCAGGAAGGGCAGGAACTCCTCGACCTCGTCGAGCGCGTACGCGCCCTGACCCGCACCGACGGCGAAGCCGCGGCCGAACTCCTCGGCGACATCGGCCTGGAGACCGCGGCCAAGCTCGTCCGCGCCTTCTCCACCTACTTCCACCTCGCCAACGTCACCGAGCAGGTCCACCGCGCCCACGAGATGCGCGACCGCCGCGCGGCCGAGGGCGGCCTCCTCGCCCGCACCGCCGACCGGCTCAAGGACGCCGACCCCGAGCACCTGCGCGCCACCGTCGGCAACCTCAACGTGCGCCCCGTCTTCACCGCGCACCCCACCGAGGCCGCCCGGCGCTCCGTGCTCAACAAGCTCCGCCGCATCGCCGCCCTCCTGGAGACCCCGGTCATCGAGGCCGACCGCCGCCGCCAGGACCTCCGCCTCGCCGAGAACATCGACCTCATCTGGCAGACCGACGAGCTCCGCGTCGTACGCCCCGAGCCCACCGACGAGGCCCGGAACGCGATCTACTACCTCGACGAACTCCACGCCAACGCCGTCGGCGACGTCCTGGAGGACCTGGCCGCCGAACTGGAGCGCGTCGGCGTCGAACTCCCCGCCGGCACCCGCCCCCTCACCTTCGGCACCTGGATCGGCGGCGACCGCGACGGCAACCCCAACGTGACCCCCAAGGTCACCTGGGACGTCCTGATCCTCCAGCACGAGCACGGCATCACCGACGCCCTCGAACTCGTCGACCAGCTGCGCGGACTGCTCTCCAACTCCATCCGCTACACCGGCGCCACCGACGAACTGCTCGCCTCCCTCCAGACCGACCTGGAACTCCTCCCCGAGATCAGCCCCCGCTACAAGCGGCTGAACGCCGAGGAGCCCTACCGCCTCAAGGCCACCTGCATCCGCCAGAAGCTCGTCAACACCCGCGAGCGCCTGGCCACCGGCCGCCCCCACCGCCCCGGCTGCGACTACCTCGGCACCGCCGAACTCATCAGCGACCTGGCCCTCGTCCAGGACTCCCTGCGCCGCCACAAGGGCGGCATCGTCGCCGACGGCCGCATGGACCGCACCATCCGCACGCTCTCCGCGTTCGGCCTCCAGCTCGCCACCATGGACGTCCGCGAACACGCCGACGCCCACCACCACACCCTCGGGCAGCTCTTCGACCGCCTCGGCGAGGAGTCCTGGCGCTACGCCGACATGCCCCGCGACTACCGGCAGAAGCTCCTCGCCAAGGAACTGCGCTCCCGCCGCCCCCTCGCCCCCACCCCGGCCCCGCTCGACGCCGCCGGCGAGAAGACCCTCGGCGTCTTCCACACCATCAAGGAAGCCTTCGAGCGCTTCGGCCCCGAGGTCATCGAGTCCTACATCATCTCGATGTGCCAGGGCGCCGACGACGTCTTCGCCGCCGCCGTCCTCGCCCGCGAGGCCGGACTCCTCGACCTCCACGCCGGCTGGGCCAAGATCGGCATCGTCCCCCTCCTGGAGACCACCGACGAGCTGCGCGCCGCCGACGTCATCCTCGACGAGATGCTCGCCGACCCCTCCTACCGACGCCTCGTCTCCCTGCGCGGCGACGTCCAGGAGGTCATGCTCGGCTACTCCGACTCCTCCAAGTTCGGCGGCATCACCACCTCCCAGTGGGAGATCCACCGCGCCCAGCGCCGCCTCCGCGACGTCGCCCACCGCTACGGCGTACGGCTGCGCCTCTTCCACGGCCGCGGCGGCACCGTCGGCCGAGGCGGCGGCCCCTCCCACGACGCGATCCTCGCCCAGCCCTGGGGCACCCTGGAGGGCGAGATCAAGGTCACCGAGCAGGGCGAGGTCATCTCCGACAAGTACCTCATCCCGGCCCTCGCCCGCGAGAACCTCGAACTGACCGTCGCCGCGACCCTGCAGGCCTCCGCCCTGCACACCGCGCCCCGCCAGTCCGACGAGGCCCTCGCCCGCTGGGACGCGGCCATGGACACCGTCTCCGACGCCGCCCACGCCGCCTACCGCAAGCTCGTCGAGGACCCCGACCTGCCCTCGTACTTCCTGGCCTCCACCCCGGTGGACCAGCTCGGCAACCTGCACCTGGGCTCGCGGCCCTCCCGCCGCCCCGGCTCCGGCGTCTCGCTCGACGGACTGCGCGCCATCCCGTGGGTCTTCGGCTGGACCCAGTCCCGCCAGATCATCCCGGGCTGGTTCGGCGTCGGCTCCGGCCTCAAGGCCCTGCGCGAGGCCGGCCTCGACACCGTCCTGGAAGAGATGCACGAGCAGTGGCACTTCTTCCGCAACTTCCTCTCCAACGTCGAGATGACGCTCGCCAAGACCGACCTGCGCATCGCCCGGCACTACGTCGACACCCTCGTCCCCGACGAGCTCAAGCACGTCTTCGACGTCATCGAGGCCGAGCACGCCCTCACCGTGCAGGAGGTCCTGCGCGTCACCGGCGGCGAGAAGCTGCTCGACACCAACCCGGTGCTCCAGCAGACCTTCGCCATCCGGGACGCCTACCTGGACCCCATCTCCTACCTCCAGGTCTCCCTGCTCGCCCGCCAGCGCCAGGCCGCCGAAGCCGGCGAGGAGGAGGACCCGCTCCTCGCCCGCGCCCTGCTGCTCACCGTCAACGGTGTCGCCGCGGGCCTCCGCAACACCGGCTGACCGAGCACCGCACGCCGACGGGGCGCGGGGAGAAACCTCCCCGCGCCCCGTCGCACGTCCGGCCGCCGTCTCAGAGCGCGATGAACGCCGCCAGCAGCAGCGCCCCGCCCGCGATCCCGGCACCCCACGCCGTACGCGTCAGCCGCAGACCCCCGCCGATCACCAGCGCCGCCAGCACCAGGGCCCCGCCCAACGGCACCCACGCGTGCAGGAACCCGGCCGCCCCGGTCCGCACCACCTCGTCCGTCCCCGGCCTCACCACCACCGGGAAGCGGTCACCCTTACGGGCCGCCACCGAACTGTCCACCGACACCCGGGCCCGCGCCGCCGCCCCGTCCCCGGGCGCGAACGTCCCCGTACAGACCTCGTCGCCGCACCCCGTCACGGTCATCGTCCCGTGCTCCCGGCCCTTGGCCAGCACGATGTGGTGCGCCGAGTCCCACGACGCCAGTACCCCCGCCACCAGCAGCACCAGGACGACGAGGCCGAGCACCGCGCTGCGGCCGTACAACAGGGCACGGTGGGAGGGGTTCCGCTTCATGGGCCCAGATCCTTGGCCAGAGCCCTGCGGCCGGTCAAGCCGGGCCCGCGCCCCTTACGTGTTGTACGCGGACTGCGCCCGCTCCAGGCCCTCGGCCAGCAGGCACTCCACCGCGTCCGCCGCCCGGTCCACCTCGTACGCCAGCTCCTTGCGCTCGGACGACGAGAAGTCCTTCAGCACGAAGTCCGCCACCTGCATCCGCCCCGGCGGCCGGCCGATCCCGAACCGCACCCGGTGGTAGTCCGGACCCATCGCCTTCGTCATCGACTTCAGCCCGTTGTGCCCGTTGTCCCCGCCGCCCAGCTTCAGCCGCAGCGTCCCGTAGTCGATGTCCAGCTCGTCGTGGACCGCCACCACATGATCGAGCGGCACCTTGTAGAAGTCCCGCAGCGCCGCCACCGGCCCCCCGGACAGATTCATGTACGACATCGGCTTCGCGACCACCACACGGCGGCTCAGCGGCCCGGGCGGACCGATCCGCCCCTCCAGCACCTGCGCCTGCGCCTTCGGGGCACGCTTGAACTTCCCGCCGATCCGCTCGGCGAGCAGGTCGGCGACCATGAAACCGACGTTGTGCCGGTTCGCCGCGTACTCGGGGCCGGGATTGCCCAGCCCCACGATCAGCCAGGGGTCGGTGGCGTCGGACATCGCGCGAAGTCTCCTCGTTCGTACGCGTACAGCGGCGTGGACAGGAAGCGGGCAGTGAGCGGACAGGAAAACGGGGCGGCGGCTCCCCGGAAGGGAGACCACCGCCCCGTCAGTCAAGCAGGCGGGCAGAGGCTCAGGCCTCCGCGCCCTCCTCCTCGCCGCCCTCGGCGGCCGGCTCCTCGGCCTGCGCGGCGACGACCTGCAGCACGATGGCGTCCTCGTCACCGGCGAGCACGGAGCCCTTGGGCAGCGGGATGTCCTTGGCGAGGATCGACGCACCGGCGTCCAGGCCCTGCACGGAGACCGTGACGGACTCGGGGATGTGGGTGGCCTCGGCCTCGACGAGCAGGGTGTTCTGCACGTACTCCAGCAGGTTGCCGCCCGGGGCCAGGTCGCCCTCGACGTGCACCGCGATCTCGACGTTGACCTTCTCGCCGCGCTTCACGGTCAGCAGGTCGACGTGCTCGATGTCGCCCTTGAGCGGGTTGCGCTGGACGGCCTTCGGGATGACCAGGGCGTCCTTGCCGTCGAGCTCCAGGCCGATCAGGACGTTGGCGGTACGGAGCGCGAGCTGCAGCTCGTGGGCCGGAAGCGTGATGTGGACGGACTCGGCGCCGTGGCCGTAGACGACCGCGGGGACCTGCTGGGCGCGACGCGCGCGACGGGCGGCACCCTTGCCGAACTCGGTACGGACCTGGGCGGCGAGCTTGATCTCGGCCATGGTGGCACTCCTCGTGAGGTGACGGAAGGACGAACGGTCACCCGGCCCATCTACAGGCCTGCTACGAAGAGCGCGCCGATAACGGATCGCCGTACATGAGTACGGCCTCCCTCGCCGAGCAACTCGCTGAGTCTACCCGGCGGGGAGGCCGCACCCCAAAGTGGATCAACGGCGACCGCGGTCGCCGTCCGGTCCTACTGCTCCTCGAACAGGCTCGTGACCGAGCCGTCCTCGAAGACCTCGCGCACGGCGCGGGCGATCGTCGGGGCGATCGACAGCACCTTGATCTTGTCGAGCTCCAGCTCACCCGGGGTCGGCAGGGTGTCCGTGAACACGAACTCGCTGACCTTCGAGTTCTTCAGACGGTCCGCGGCGGGACCCGAGAGCACACCGTGCGTCGCCGTCACGATGACGTCCTCCGCGCCGTGCGCGAACAGGGCGTCCGCGGCGGCGCAGATCGTGCCGCCCGTGTCGATCATGTCGTCGACCAGGACACAGACCCGGCCCTTCACATTGCCGACGACCTCGTGGACGGTCACCTGGTTGGCGACGTCCTTGTCGCGGCGCTTGTGCACGATCGCCAGCGGGGCGTCCAGACGGTCGCACCAGCGGTCGGCGACACGCACCCGGCCGGCGTCCGGCGAGACGATCGTCAGCTTGGAACGGTCCACCTTGGCACCCACGTAGTCCGCCAGGATCGGCAGCGCGAACAGGTGGTCGACCGGGCCGTCGAAGAAGCCCTGGATCTGGTCGGTGTGCAGGTCGACCGTCAGTATCCGGTCCGCACCCGCCGTCTTCATCAGGTCCGCGATCAGACGGGCCGAGATCGGCTCGCGGCCGCGGTGCTTCTTGTCCTGGCGGGCGTAGCCGTAGAACGGCACGATCACCGTGATCGAACGGGCCGACGCGCGCTTCAGCGCGTCCAGCATGATGAGCTGCTCCATGATCCACTTGTTGATCGGAGCCGTGTGGCTCTGGATCAGGAAGCAGTCCGCGCCACGCGCCGACTCCTGGAAGCGGACGTAGATCTCACCGTTGGCGAAATCGAAGGCCTTCGTCGGCACGAGGCCGACACCCAGCTGGTGCGCGACCTCCTCGGCCAGCTCGGGGTGGGCGCGGCCGGAGAAGAGCATCAGTTTCTTCTCGCCGGTCGTCTTGATCCCGGTCACAGCACAGTCTCCTCGGACGTGTTCCTGGCGCCGCACGCAGATGTCCCGATGTGCAACGAGCCAGCCGAAATGGGGTGAGCATCTATCACGGTACGCGGTACGCGACGCACCTGTTTCCGGTCAGCTTTCGCCGACCGGCTCCTCCGCTGCCGCCTGAGCCGCCTGCGCGGCGGCGCTTCCGGGACGCTTGCGCGCGACCCAACCCTCGATATTCCTTTGCTGGCCCCGGGCCACGGCCAGCGAACCGGACGGTACGTCCTTCGTGATGACCGAGCCGGCCGCGGTGTAAACGCCGTCCCCGACCGTGACAGGCGCCACAAACATATTGTCCGACCCGGTACGGCAGTGCGAGCCGATCGTCGTGTGGTGCTTGGCCACCCCGTCGTAGTTCACGAACACGCTCGCGGCGCCGATGTTCGTGTGGTCGCCGATGGTCGCGTCCCCCACGTACGACAGGTGCGGCACCTTCGTGCCCTCGCCGATCGTGGCGTTCTTCATCTCCACGTACGTACCGGCCTTGGCCTTCGGGCCGAGCTTCGTCCCCGGTCGCAGATAGGCGTACGGGCCCACCAGCGCGCCCGGGCCCACCTCGGCGCCCTCGGCCACCGCGTTGTCCACCCGCGCGCCCGCGTGCACCACGGTGTCCGTGAGCCGCGAGTTCGGGCCGACCTCGGCGTCCTCCCCCAGGTGCGTGGCACCCAGCAGCTGCGTACCCGGGTGCACGACCGCGTCCCGCTCGTACGTCACCGTCACGTCGATCAGCGTCGACGCCGGGTCCACCACGGTCACCCCGGCGGCCATCGCCCGCTCCAGCAGCCGCAGGTTCAGCAGCCGGCGGGCCTCCGCGAGCTGCACCCGGTTGTTGATGCCCAGGATCTCGCGGTGGTCGCCCGCCACGGACGCGCCGACCCGGTGCCCGGCCGCGCGCAGGATCGACAGCACGTCGGTGAGGTACTCCTCGCCCTGGCTGTTGTCCGTCCGCACCTGCCCCAGCGCCTCGGCGAGGAGCTTCCCGTCGAACGCGAACACCCCGGAGTTGATCTCCCGGATCGCCCGCTGCTCGACGCTCGCGTCCTTGTGCTCCACGATCTCGGTGACCGCGCCGCTCGCCGCGTCGCGCACGATCCGCCCGTAGCCGGTGGAGTCGGGGACCTCGGCGCTGAGTACGGTGACCGCGTTGCCGTCGGCGGTGTGCGTCGCGGCGAGCGCGGCCAGCGTCTCCCCGGACAGCAGCGGGGTGTCCCCGCACACGACGACCACGGTGCCCTCGACGACCCCGCCCAGCTCGTCGAGCGCGACCCGCACCGCGTTCCCGGTGCCCTTCTGCTCGGCCTGGTAGGCGGTCCGCACCTGCGCGTCCGCCCCGCCGAGGTGCGCGGTGACCTGCTCGTGGGCGTGGCCCACGACCACGACGAGGTGCTGGGGGTCCAGCTCGCGGGAGGCGGCGACGACATGACCGACGAGCGAGCGCCCGGAGATCTCGTGCAGAACCTTGGGGGTCTTCGACTTCATGCGGGTGCCCTCACCCGCTGCGAGGACGACGACGGCTGCCGGGCGTACGGAGCTCACGGATAGGCCCTTCGGCTTCGGGTGGTGGACATCCGCAGGATACCGGGGGCGTCCGCCCGGACATGGGCACGGGCCCCGACCGAGGTGGTCGGGGCCCGTGGTGTTGCTCCGCCGCTAGGACTCGAACCTAGACCGAACATCTCCAAAGGATGCCGTGCTGCCAATTACACTACGGCGGAACACGCGTCAGCTGGGCAAGGAATGGCCCTGCGCCAAAACGCTGCCGCCTACTATGCCGCACCACCAGCCCTCGATGCGACGGTAGAGCTCGGCGCTCTGGCGAACTTGGATCACGAGGCAGCCTCGGTAGTCGTCCCCGACGTTCTTGCGGTTGGTCTTGGGGTTGTGCTTCTTCAGCGTTGTCTTGCCGAACTCGGAGACGTCAGTGCCTGTGAGGCCGGCCCAATAGTTCTCGGCAGCGACGACGTCGGCCGATTCGTGGATCATCAAGTGGAACCGAAGGCTGTCGGGGCTGACGCCGACCAGGGCAAGCCACGCCAGGAAGATCTGGATCATGGCGGGATCGCTGTTCACGAAGGTAACCCGCTCGCGGCGCGCATGGGGCTTGTCCTTGGTTCCCTCCGCCCAGTACAGCCCGACTCCCAGTAGGAACAGCTCGCGCTCGGTGAGGGCGCCGATCTCGTGCTCTGCGGCACGCTTTGTTTCCTGGCGTTCCCGTTCGCGCCGCTGAAGCACGATCTCCCAGCCTCGCTTGGAGAAGGCTGAGGCTTCCTCTCTGGTTCGTGGTGCGGGCTTGGGCAGATCCCGAACCCACAACGAGATCGAACTCTTCGAGCACCCCAGCTCCATCTGGATCTGATCGTACGTCTTCCCTTCGAGCCGCAGCTCCCGGGCCCTGGCCCGCAGGTCGTCCTTCGCGTTGGGGCGCTCCGTCCACTCGGGAGGCGGCGCGCCCTCTAGCAGGCGGTTGAGGATGTCGTTGTTGTCGACGTGCAGGCGGTCCCGGATCTGGCGGCGGCTCAACCCCTCCCGCCGCAACGCCACCGCCCGCTCGCGCAGGCCCTCGAAATCCGCGTACTTGCTCGTGATTTCCGTCATGCGCCAAGCGTTGTCCGGAATCCGGACGTTCGGATCGAATGAGTGGTCGATTCGCTATTTCGAGCGGTTGTCCACCATTTGGTCCCCGGTCGTACGTACGACGTGCTGTGCAGGTCACCCGAAAATGGGATGCGGCCGCCCGTACGCTGGATGCCATGACCGCAACGGGGGAAGACCGGGAAGCGGCGGGTCCGACCACCCGTGGCTACTGGTGGTGGGAACGGCGGCGGAGTGTCGCGCTGGATGTGGGGCTGGCGCTGGTCTCGGCGCTGGAGTGTGCGCTGGAAGGGGTGGACTTCGCGGGGGACGCCGGGCTGCCGGTGCCCTTCGGGGTGGTGTTCGGGCTGGTCGCGGGGGCCGTGCTGCTGGTGCGGCGGCGGTGGCCGATCGCCGTGGTGCTGGTCTCGATCGCGACGACGCCCGCCGAGATGGGCTTCCTGATGGGCCTCGTCGGCCTGTACACGCTGGCCGCGTCCGAGGTGCCCCGGCGGATCACCGCGGTGCTGATGAGCATGTCCCTGGTGGGGACGTTCATCGTGACGTACGTACGGCTGCGCCAGGGCGTCGACGAGAACGCCGACTTCGGGCCCGGCGACTGGTACGTGCCCATGCTGTCCCTCTTCATGGCCGTCGGGCTGACCGCCCCGCCCGTGCTGTTCGGGCTGTACATAGGGGCCCGGCGCCGGCTGATGGAGAGCCTGCGGGAGCGGGCGGACTCGCTGGAGCGGGAGCTGTCGCTGCTCGCGGACCGGGCCGAGGAGCGGGCCGAGTGGGCGCGTACGGAGGAGCGGACCAGGATCGCCCGCGAGATGCACGACGTGGTCGCCCACCGGGTGAGCCTGATGGTCGTGCACGCGGCGGCGCTCCAGGCCGTGGCACCGAAGGACCCCGCGAAGGCCGTGCGCAACGCGGCCCTGGTCGGCGACATGGGGCGCCAGGCGCTCACCGAGCTGCGCGAGATGCTGGGCGTCCTGCGCACCGGCGATCCCACCCCGGCACGGGTGGAGCGGGTGCCGCTGGCCTCCGTGGGCCGGGCGGCCCAGGCCGCGGCGGAGGACGGGCCCCGGCTGGAGGAGGTCGAGGCGCTGGTGGGTCAGTCCCGTGCGGCGGGCATGACCGTCGAGCTGTCGGTCGAGGGGCCCTCGCGCGCGTACGCGCCCGAGGTCGAGCAGACGGCGTACCGGGTGGTGCAGGAGGCCCTGACCAACGTGCACAAGCATGCGGCGGGCGCGAAGACGTGGGTGCGGCTGGCGCACCGGGGTGCCGAGGTCGCGATGCAGGTGGAGAACGGTCCTTCGGACGCGGCGACGGCCGACGCGGGCCTGCCCAGCGGCGGCAACGGCCTGGTCGGGATGCGGGAGCGGGTGCTCGGTCTGGGCGGCGTGTTCGTCTCGGGTCCGACGGAGAAGGGCGGCTTCCGGGTGTCGGCGGTCCTGCCGGACGGTGTAAACACTTCAGGCGCGCCCGGCGACACCCCCAGCCCGTCCGGCGTTTGAGGACGGAACCCTCGCGGTGGTGACCGCCCCGCCCGGCGTGAACCGGCGCGCCGTGGTGACCGCCCGCCCGGCGTGAACCGGCGCGCCGTGGTGACCGCCCGCCCGGCGTGAACCGGCGTCGCCGGAAACCGCTCAGCCCGAGACCAGCCGCTCCGGCTGCAACCCCGTCACCAGCGTCGCCAGCGCCGCGTCGATGTCGTGGCCGAGGTACCAGTCCCCGGTGTGGTCGATGGAGTACACCCGCCCGGCCTGGTCGATCGCGAGGACGGCCTGTCCGTCCCCCTCATCGCCGAGCGGTGCGACCTCCGTGTCCAGTGCGCGGCCGAGGTCGCCGAGGGTGCGGGCCAGGTGGAGCCCGCTCAGCGGGTCGATGCGGACGGCGGGCGGCGCGATCTGGCGGCCGGGCGCGGTGGCGGTGATGTGGAGGCCGCCGAATTCGGCCCAGGCTTCGACGGCGGCCGGGAAGACGGCGTGCTGGTGGCCGGCGGGCGAGGCGTGCGAGCGCAGGGCGTCGGCCCACTCCTCGGCCTGGCGGATGTCCCAGCGCCCGGGCTGCCAGCCGGCGGCCCGCAGGGCGGCGTCGACGGCGACGGGGAAGCGGGTGGCGGACTGGCGGTCGCGGCCCGCGGGCCCGGCCTGGGCGGGGAGGTCGGTGCGGTCGTGCATGGGCGCGGTCAGCTCTTCTCTGCGGTGGTGGCCGCGCCGTTCGCGGTGAGGTCGACGGGGCGTACGCCGAAGTGGGCGAGCATGACGGCGCAGGAGCGGCAGGGTGCCGCGTAGGTGCCGTGCAGGGGGTCGCCGTCCTCGCGGATGCGGCGGGCGGTGAGCCGGGCGTGCTTGAGGGCGCGGCGGGCCTCGCCGTTGGTGAGGGGCTTGCGCTGGGCGCGCTTGGAGCGGTCGGCCTCGGCGGCGGTGAGGTGGCGGGAGAGCAGTATGGCCTCGGGGCAGCGGCCGGTGAACCGTTCGCGCTGTCCGCTGGGGAGGGTGTCGAGGAAGTCCTGGACGAGGTGGTGCAGGACGGGCGGCTGGTCGCCCTTGCCGGCGGTGCAGGTGAGTGTCTCGCCGCGGACGGAGAGCGCGGCGGCGACGGCCGGCAGGATGCCGTCGCGGCGCTGCCCGAGGCGGGGCGCGGGGCCCTTCTCGGTGCTGCTCCAGCTGAGTCGTGGGTCCCCGGTCGTGACGGTCTGTGCAGAGTGTGCGGTGTGCATGGTGCTGTGTCCCTCCCGTGCCCGCAGCGGCCGCTGCCTTCTGTGCACGCCCCCGTGTATGCGGGTGACAGCCTGCCAAATGTGTCGGGTCCTGTGAAAGCTGGGTCGGTGAAACGTGTCTGCGTGTCGCGGCTCGGTGGCCCTTCCGTAGCTCGTCCGTCACGCGGGCGTGACGGTTGGTGACGGTTGTGGTCAGGGGCGGCGTGGCCGGTCCCCGTACGGGTGACACCGCTTAGGCTGTGCCTGGACCGCCGGACGCGACCCAGGGCGGATCGGTCCTCATCAGCCAGACGCAGCAGGGGGCAACCGCCATGACGACAGGTCGGCTCGGGCAGCAAGCCGCGCCACCGAACGCGGCCTACGCCGGGCAGCTCGTGCACTTCCCGGACCCGGTCCGGGCGTCCCGGCATCCCAGAGGGGTGCGGATGGACGGGAACGGCTGTCCGGATTTCTCGCCCTACGCGCGTGCCGCGGCGGAGATCGCGGAGCCCCCGCAGGGTTTCGGCGTGGACGAGCTGAGGCTCACGGACTACGTGTCGGCGAACGCGGCGCTGGCCGCGGCCGGGCACGAGCTGTGGGACACGATCCCGGCGGTGGCGACGCCGCACGGCTGGACCTGGCACCACGTGCCGGGCGGTCGGCGGATGGAGCTGGTCCCGGTCGAGGTGAAGGCGCTGCTGCGCCACCATGGCGGACTCGCGTCGACGGAGGTCGACCACGGCAAGCGGGGCACGCGCCCGTTGCAGGAGACGCGGCCCGCGCACTTCCGGCTGCCCAAGGGGGCCGTGGCGGTGAGCGAGCAGCAGATTCTGGGTGTGGAGGAGGACCTCGGTTACCGGCTGCCGGGTGCGTACCGCTCGTTCCTGAAGGCGGCCGGCGGTTCGGCCCCGGTGGGTGCGGCGCTGGACGCGGAGCTGGGTCTCCTGATCGACCAGCCGTTCTTCACGGTGCGCGAGGAGGCCGCCGTGAACGACCTGGTGTACGTGAACAAGTGCCTGCGCGACCACCTGACGAAGGACTACCTCGGGGTGGCGTTCGTCCAGGGCGGTCTGCTCGCGGTGAAGGTGCGGGGCGAGGCGCTGGGTTCGGTGTGGTTCTGCGCGTACGACGACGCGCGGGACCGGGACGGCTGGACGGTGCAGGAGCGGGTGGACCGGTTGTTGCTGCCGTGCGGTGAGGACTTCGACGCGTTCCTCCAGCGGCTGGCGGGCAATCCGCCGGAGCTGGAGACGGTGGCGAACCTGATGGTGGACGGCGGCTTCGCGCAGGCCGTCCCGGTGGAGGGGTGAGCGCGATGGTGACCTTCGCACAGGCGCAGGAGCGCGCGGACGAGTGGGTGAACGGTGACCTTCCGGCGTACCAGCACCGCGAGGTCCGGGTCCGCGAATTCGAACTCGGATTCGTGGTGTGGGCCGAGGACCGTGCGGACGGCCCGGTGTCCGACGGGGGCCGTCAGCGGTTGGTGATCGCGCGGGACAGCGGTGAGGCGACGCTGTGGCCCGGGCTGCCGGTGGGTGAGGTGATCCGGCGGTACGAGGAGGAGTACGGCGCGCAGGACGGGGAGCCGGAGGCCCCGGCGCCGCCCGAGCGGGTGGACCTGAACCAGACGTCGTTCCTGTTGAGCCCGCCGGAGTGGCTCCAGGAGGCGGCGGACAAGCTGGGCATCCCGGACCGGCGTGCGGAGCGGGACGAGACCCCGCCGCCGGCCCCGGAGGAGCCGTCCCCGTTCCCGCCGCCGTCCCCGTTCCCGCCGCCGTCCCCGATCCCGCCGGCCCCGATCCCGCCGGCCCCGATCCCGTCGTCCCCGACGCCGTCGCAGGGCGGTTCGGTGGCGTACGAGCCGACCGCGTCCGACGGCGTACCGGCGTCCTCGCTCCAGCCGCCCGTGGGTGCCACGCCGTGGGCGGGGACCGATGTGAACGGGGACTCGGACGACGCGGGGGTGGCGCTGCCGGCGACGGTGTTCGCGCCGCCGTTGTCGGGCGCCGACGACGAGGAGGAGCTGCCCCCGGTCGTTCCGGCGGACGCGCCGACGGCGCTGATGTCGGGCGGGAGCGCGTTGCCGAAGACGGCGATCGCGCCGAGCATGGGCGGCCGCCGGGAGGAGCCGGCCCCGCCGGTGCCCGGTCCGCCGGCACCCGGGACCGGTGTGCCCGGTCCGCCGCCCGTGCCCGGCACGGGTGTGCCCGGTCCGGTGCCTCCGAGTCAGCACACCCCGCCGCCCGGTCCGCCCGCCGGGCCCGGGGCGAGGGACATCGCCGACGCCGCGACGAGCAAGGCCGCCGTCGCGCCGCGCGACCGGCGGGGGAGCACGCCTCCGCCGCCGCCCGGTGCCCCCGGCACCCCGGGTGCCCGGCCGGGTGGACCGGTGCCGCCGCCGTCCGGCCCGGGTGCGCCCGGTGCTCCGGCGGGCGGCTACGTGCCGACGCAGCTCGTCTCGCAGCTGGGCCCGCCCGGGGCCCCGCAGCAGCCCGGTCCGCCGACGCCGCCGCCCCCCGGTGGCGGGGTGCACCAGGCGGCCACGATGTTCGCCGACCCGAACGCGTCGGGGCCGGGTGTCCCGCAGCCGCCCGGCCCGCCGGGTGTTCCGGGTGCGCCGCAGCCGCCCGGGCCTCCCGGGGCCCCCGGTGCCCGGCGGACGCCGCCCCCGCCGCCGGGTGCGACGCCTCCGCCCGGTCCGGGCGGGGTGCACCACGCGGCGACGATGCTCGCGGCTCCGGGGCAGACCGGTCCCGGCGCGCCGCCTCCGCCCGGTCCGCCGATGGGCGCGCCGCCCGCCGGGCACACCCCGCCGCCGGCGTACGGCTATCCGCAGGCGCCGCCGACCGGTCAGCCGACCGTGGGTCCGGGCTACCAGGCGGTGCTGCGCTTCCGGGCGCCGGACGGCAGCGAGCAGCAGCTGATCCGCCGCTCGGCGCCGGGCACCCCGCACCCGGAGTGGCAGATGCTGCACGAGCTGCGGGCGATGAACGTGCCGCCGCAGCAGGTGATCGAGCTGCACACGGAGCTGGAGTCCTGTGAGCTGCCCGGTGGTTACTGTGCGCGGATGATCCGGGAGACCTGGCCGCAGGTGCGGATCACGTCGGTCGCCCCGTACGGCACGGATCACGCGAGCCGGCAGCAGGGGATGCAGCATCTGCTGACGCATCAGGGCGAGTTGCACCAGGTGGCGGACGGTCCGGCGCGGCCGGCGCCGGTGCGGGCCCCGCTGCCGCAGATGCAGCCCGCGCCGCCGGTGCCGCCGGAGGCGCTGGCAGAGGAGATGATGCAGACCTTCGGTCCGCAGGGCGTGCTGCGCTTCGACCAGCGCGCGGTGTCCCGTCAGGGTGTGCCGGAGATCGTGGCGCGGACGCTGGTGTGGGCGGGTCTGCCCGCCGACTTCGGGCCGTTCTTCTGGGCGCAGCCGGGTCAGCCGGTGATCCCGACGCTGGCGGAGCTGGCGGCCCAGCGTCAGGTGCAGGCCGCGTCGGACGCGGGGTCGTACCTGGTGATGGGTTCGGACTTCGGCCGGGCGATCTGCGTCCAGTACGGCACGGCGCACATCGTGGCGGTGCCGGTGGAGGCGGGTCCTGGGGGTGCGCCTGGGCAGCCGCAGTTCGTGAACACGGGGCTGCCGGAGTTCGTGCGGTGCATGGCGCTGCTGGGCCGGATGTGGCGGCTGCGGTACGGGCTGAACCCGGAGCAGGCGGGCCGCTGGACGGTGGACTTCCAGGCGCAGCTGGTGGCGCTGGACGCGGCGGCGCTGGCGTCGCCGGAGAGCTGGTGGTCGGTGCTGCTGGAGCAGATGTGGGACGGGCTGATCTGACCGTTCCGTACGCGGGGCGTGGTGCCCGGCCCCTCTCGGGGGGCCGGGCACCACGCCTTTTCCGGGTGTGATGCCGGTCGCTTCCGTCCGGAAAGCGCCGCAGGCATTCAGACTTCCCGACCAATTGCCGCATCCTTGACGTATTGCTCGATGGTCGGAGCATCGCAGCCGGGATGATCGGAAAGAGGCGTCAGGGATGAGTTCTGCACCGGGGTCCGCGTACGGGTTCGTCGGTGTCAGGGGCCGTGGGTACCGCCCGGAGCAGGTGGACCGCTTCGTGGCGGAGCTGTCGGCCGAGCGGGACGCGGCCGTGGCGGGGGTGGCCCGGCTGACGGCTCGGGCGGAGGAGCTGGCGGCGGAGTCGGCCCGGCTGGACGAGGCCGTGGCGCGGCTGGCCCCGCAGGACTACGCGTCGCTGGGGGAGCGGGCGCAGCGGATTCTGGCGCTGGCCGAGGAGGAGGCCGGTGCGCTCCGGGGCGCGGCGGGGGAGGCGGCGCAGGCGCTGCGGGACGAGGCGGACGCCGCGGCCCGGGCCATGCGGGAGGCGGCGCGTACGGACGCGGAGGCGGTGCGGGCGGCGGCGGTGCGCGCGGCCGACGAGGTGGTGGGGGCCGCGGAGGCGGCGGCCGGTGAGGCGCTGGAGGCGGCCCGTACCGAGGCGGCGGCGGTGCGCGAGGAGGCGGAGTCCGCGATGGCGGCGACCCGCGACCGTACCGCGAGTGTGCTGGCCCACCAGGAGCAGGAGCACGCCGAGCGGTGGAAGGCGGCCGAGCGGGAGATCGCGGAGGCGGAGGCGGCGCAGGCCGCGGAGCACGCCGGTCTCCTGGAGCGCGCGGAGGCGGATCTCGCGGCCGCGCGGCGGGCCCGGGCGGAGGCGGAGGAGGCCGCGCGGCACGGTCAGGAGGACGCCGAGGCGCGTGCGGCGGAGCTGGTCGCGGCGGCGCGGGTGCGCGAGGAGCGGGTGGTGCGGGAGACCGAGCGGATACTGCGGGAGCACGAGGAGGGCCGCGAGGACGTGCAGGCCCACATGGCCCACGTACGCAGTTCGCTCGCGGCGCTCACCGGGCGGACGGCGTCCCCCTCGCGGGACTGACGCTCTTCTCGGTTCTCGGTTCTCGGTTCTCAGGGACGGGGCCAGGGGCGTCTGCTGAGCTGTTCGATGCTGCTGTTGAAGCGTTTGAGGTAGCCGGCGAAGGCGGCGATGTCGTCGTCCGGCCAGTCGTGCATGACCTGTTCCAGGGAGCGCACGACGCGTTCGCGTTCCGCGTCGAGGAGCTGGGCGCCCTCGCCGGTGATGCGGAACTTGCGGGCCATGCCGCCGTCGGGGTCGGGGATGCGTTCGGCGAGCCCGGCGCGGGTGACGGCGGCGGTCTGGCGGTTGAGGGTGGAGGCGTCGAGGCCGAAGGCGTCGCTGAGCTCGCCGTTGGACATGGGGCCCTGGACGCGCAGCCGGCTCAGCAGGATGTACGCGCTGCGGTCCAGCAGGGCGTATTTGTGGCGTCCGCCCCGGTGGTCGGCGAGGCTGTGGCGGCCGAGCAGCATCTGCTCGTACTCCACCTCTTCCGTGGGCCTGGATCTGGGCCTGGGCATGGGGCGGCCTCCTGCTTCTCCCGCTTCCGGACGGCGACTCATTCTCGCACGGAGTGTGTACGGGGCACATAATGTGTATGACGCATTGGGCATGTACCATGCACGTTGCTGTCCCGGCAGGCGGGACCTCGATCTCCAAGGAGCCCCCTGGTGGAAGCCATCCAGCCGCCGGCGAGGACGGGCGGCGTCGTCGCCACCCTCGCCTTCGCCGGCACCGTGGCAGCGGTCATGCAGACGCTGGTCACGCCGCTCATCGCGGAACTGCCCAAGATCCTGGACACCACGTCCTCCAACGCCGCCTGGGTCATCACCGTGACCCTGCTGGTCTCCGCGGTGTGCGTGCCCGTCTCCGGCCGGCTGGGCGACCTGCTGGGCAAGCGCCGGATGCTGCTCGCCTGCTCGGTGCCGCTCATCGTCGGTTCGGTGGTCTGCGCGCTCTCGTCCTCCGTCGTCCCGATGATCATCGGGCGCGGACTCCAGGGCATGGGCATGGGCATGGTCCCGCTCGGTATCGCCCTGCTGCGTGACGTGGTGCCGCCGGAGAAGATGAGCTCGTCCATCGCCCTGGTCAGCGCCTCGCTCGGCATCGGCGGCGCCCTCGGCCTGCCGATCGCGTCGGCGGTCGCCCAATACGCCAGCTGGCGCGTGCTGTTCTGGGGCTCGGCCGTGCTGGCCGCCGGGATCTGCGCCCTGATCTGGTTCGTGATCCCGGACGTTCCGGCCGGCGCCAAGGGCCAGCGCTTCGACGTGCCCGGCGCCCTCGGCCTGGCCGCCGGCCTCGTCTGCCTGCTCCTCGCCGTCTCCAAGGGCGCCGACTGGGGCTGGACGTCCACCACGACCATCGGCCTGTTCGTGGCCGCCGTCGTGGTGCTGCTCGCCTGGGGGTTCTGGGAGCTGCGCACCACGGACCCGCTGGTGGACCTGCGCACCACCGCCCGCCCCCGGGTGCTCATCACCAACATCGCGTCGCTCTTCGTCGGCTTCGGCATGTACGCCGGCATGCTGATCGCGCCGCAGCTGCTCCAGTTCCCGGAGGCCACCGGCTACGGGCTCGGCCAGACGATGCTCCAGGCGGGCCTGTGGATGGCGCCCGGCGGCATCATGATGATGGTCGTCTCCCCGTTCGGCGGAAAGCTCACCGATGCCCGCGGCCCCAAGTTCACCCTGATCTCCGGCGTCCTCGTCATCGCCGCCGCCTACGGACTCGGCATCCTGCTGATGGGCTCCGCCTGGGGCCTGATGCTGTTCCTCATGGTCAGCAGCGGCGGCGTCGGCCTCGCCTACGGTGCGATGCCCGCCCTCATCATGAGCGCGGTCCCGGCCTCGGAGACGGCCGCCGCCAACGGCTTCAACACCCTCATGCGCTCCCTCGGCACCTCGGTCGGCGCCGCCGTGATCGGCGCGGTCCTCGCCCAGATGACCACCGAGGCGGGCGGCTACACCTTCACCTCGGAGGCCGGTTTCCGCATGGGCCTGGTCCTCGGCTGCGGTGTCGCGCTGGTCGCGGTCGCGATCTCCGCCTTCATCCCGGCGGTGCGCACCGCCGTCACGGGCGGCGGCGAGTCCGGCACCCCCGCGGCCCCGGAGGTCGCGGCAGCCAAGGGCTGAACCGTACGTACGCACCGGGAGCGGTCCGTCAGCCGGCGGGCCGCTCCCGCCATGCCGCTGCCCGCTTCCGCAGCGCCCGGATCAGGGCTTCGACCTGGAGACGGGCACGGGGATGCCCGAGGGTCGCGGCGCGGGCCGCCGAACTCGACCTATACGAGAGCTAGTCGGCGTTGCTGGACGAGGCCGCGGACCGCCTCAGCGGGTGACCGGCGCGCTCCCGAGCCCATGGCGGTCCGCCCAGTCGGAGATGGCCGAGGCCAGCTCGTCCGGGCGGTCCTCCGGGGTGTGGTGTCCGGCGGGGCCGTGCCGGGAGACCTCCAGGCCCGCGATGTTCGCCTCGCACCAGGCCACCGCTCCCGCGTCGGTCATGGCGCCGGGTCCCGGTTCGAACGCGGCCAGCAGCTTGGGGACTTCGGGGGTGGCGGCCAGCCAGGCGTCGTAGCGCTCGATCCGGGCCACGACATCGGCCGGTTCGCCGTCCAGCGGCATCATGCGCGTCCACGCCAGGACGGGCCGGCGGCTCTCCGGGGTGGGGAAGGGGCGGCGGTAGGCGTCGAGGTCGGCGGGGTCGAGCGGGGTGGCGAGCGTGGCCGGCAGCCCCTCGATGAACGCGTTCTGCTCCAGTACCGTGCTCTCGCCCACACCCGGCGTCCGCAGGAGAGTGAACAACTCCCGTCCCCCCGCCGGGAATTCGTCACCGTACAGCGGCTTGACGATCGTCTCCGTGAAGGCGAGCGCGCGGACGGCCCCCGGGAGGCGCGCGGCCCGGTCGAAGGCGAGCGCGCCGCCCCAGTCGTGGCCGACGAGCACGGCCTCGGTCAGGCCGAGCGCGTCGAACCAGGCGTCGAGATGGCGGGCGTGGTCGTCGAAGGAGTACGCGAGGCCGGGTTTGCCGGAGTCGCCCATGCCGATGAGGTCGGGGGCCAGCAGCCGGCGGCCGGGCGACACCACCCCCGGCAGGACGTTCCGCCACAGGTGGGAGGAGGTCGGATTGCCGTGCAGGAAGACGAACGGCAGACCGTCGGGGTCGCCGGACTCGCGGTAGTGGACGGTGGTGCCGAGGACGGGAACGGTGGGCATGGTGAGGCGTCACATCGCTTTCTGGTCAGTCGGTTTCATACGTTGAGGCTCAGGAGCCGGTCGACGGCGATCTCGATGACCGTCAGGTCCGGCGGGGCGGGCGGGGCCGCCCCGTAGCGGGCGGTGTAACGGCGTACGGCCTCCGCCAGGCGTACGGGATCACCGGTCACCGAGGCGCGGCCTTCGAGGGTGATCCAGCGGAAGCCCTCGGCCTGGCAGAGCGCGACCCGGGCCGCCGGGCCGCCCGCCGACACGTTGCGCGCCTTGCGGGCGCCGCCCCTGGTGGTCACCCGGGCCAGGCCCGTCGACGCGTCGAAGGTGAAGCGGACCGGGGCCACGTGCGGGGTGCCGTCGGGGCGCAGCGTGGTGAGGGTGGCCGTGAGGCCGAGGGAGAGGAAACCGCGGGCGGCGGCGGTGAGCGGGGGCAGGCCCCGGATCACTTCTTCTTCACGCCCTCGTTCCAGATCAGCTTGGCGATGTTCGGCTTCACGGCGGTCGTGACGACGCCCATGGCCGCACGCACATGGCGCCGCTCCTCCAGCTCGCGCAGCATGCTCGCGGCGAGGTCGGAGCGGGCCGTGAAGACGCCGTCGGCGCTGGACGGGGCGGTGCGGTAGTCGGTGACGACGGGGTGCTCGAAGAGGCCCGACGGGCGCACCAGGGTCCAGTCGAGGGCCGTGCGGGCGACGACGTCCTCCATGCGGCGCATGTCCGCGTGCAGGGTGCGGCCCAGGCGCCGGTTCACCAGCGGGTCGAGCACGTGGTTGAAGAAGTGAGCCCCGGTGGGCCGCCACCCGGGGTCGGCGATGCTGGAGCTGACGACCAGCAGCCGCCCCACGCCGTGCCGGCTCATGGCCCGGGTGATGGCCGTGGCGCTCCGCGAGTACAGGGTGATGGGCTGCTTGCTGAAGCGTGCGCCGAGGGCGGACAGGACCGCGTCCGCCCCCTCGACCGCGGCGTCCACGGCCGCCGGGTCGGTGGCGTCGGCGACGGCCGGGGTGACCCCGGGGCGGGCCGACAGCGAACCGGGCCGGCGGATGACGGCGGTGACCTCGTGACCGGCGGCGACGGCCTGCTCGGCGAGGTGGCGTCCGGTCGGGCCGGTGGCGCCGAAGAGCGTGATGCGCATGGTGTGGGCTGCTTCCTGCGGGGTGCGGTGGGAACGCCCTTGACTGTGCGGATCACGCGACGCAGGCTCAACGCTGATGAATAACGCCGTGGCCGCCCCCGCCCGGCCCCGTGGCCGCCCCCGGGGCAATCCGCCGATCCGTGAATCGGTCGTGGTCGCGGCGCGTGCGCTGTTCCTCGAGCGCGGCTACCGGGCGACCACGCTGCGCGCGGTGGCCGGTGCGGCCGGGGTGGACCCGGCCCTGATCTCGTATCACTTCGGGTCGAAGAAGGGCCTGTTCGCGGACGTGATGCAGTTCCAGTGCGCCAGCGCGCTTTCGGTGGACGAGGTGCTGGGCGGTGACCCGGCCACCCTGCCCGGCCGGCTGATCGACGCGGTGACGGACCTGTGGGAGGACGCCGACTTCCGGCGCCTGTCGACCCGGGGCGAGACCGCCGCCGAGGTCGTCCGCGAATACCTGGAACAGGAGCTGCTGGGGCCGCTCGTTGAATTTCTCGGCGGCCGGGACGCGACCGCCCGCGCGACCGCCGCGGTGACCGTCCTCGGCGGAATCATCTACACCCGCTACCTGAACCCGCTGCCCACCCCGGCCGCCCTCACCCCGGCCGGAACCCGTGCCGCCCTCACCCCCGCGCTGGCCGCCGCCCTCGCCCCGCGCCGGCGGTAGGACCGCTTCCGGTCACGCCGGTCTCCACCGGGCGGTGTGAACCCCTGGGTGCAGTCCCTGAGACGGGAGTCCACCCACGGGTCCAGCCCCCTAGGGGGAGCTCCTTACTCCGGGCCAGGGGCCGTTCCTCCCGCCGGAGGACGTGCCCGGGCGGCCCTGTTCCGTAGCGTGTTCGACGTACCGCAGACGGACCGCAGGCGTACCGCACACACGCACCGCGAACCCGCCGCCGACGGGCGGACCACAGGGGACGGGGTGGGGAAAACCCCACCCGAAGACTGCGCTGGGCACCAGCGCGCCGGACCCCCTCCAGCCAGCAGACTTCACAGCAGACGGCGACAACCCGACGCCGACCGACATAGGAGAAAAACCGTGACAACGGCTGTAACCATTCCCAGGCACGGGGGCACTGGAGGGCGTACGGCCGTGGCTGCGCGGGCGCGGCAGGTCGTCAAGGCGTACGGGACCGGCGAGACCCGGGTCATGGCGCTCGACCACGTCGACGTGGACATCGCCCGCGGGCAGTTCACGGCGATCATGGGCCCGTCCGGCTCCGGCAAGTCGACGCTGATGCACTGCCTGGCCGGCCTGGACACCGTGACGTCCGGCCAGATCCACTTGGCCGACACCGAGATCACCGGCCTCAAGGACAAGAAGCTCACCCAGCTCCGCCGCGACCGCATCGGGTTCATCTTCCAGGCGTTCAACCTCCTGCCGACTCTGAACGCGCTGGAGAACATCACGCTGCCGATGGACATCGCGGGCCGCAGGCCCGACGCCGCCTGGCTCGACCAGGTCGTCGAGACCGTCGGCCTGGCCGGCCGGCTCAAGCACCGCCCGACCCAGCTCTCCGGCGGCCAGCAGCAGCGCGTCGCCGTGGCCCGGGCCCTCGCCGCCCGGCCGGACATCATCTTCGGCGACGAGCCGACCGGGAACCTGGACTCGCGGGCCGGCGCCGAGGTGCTGACGTTCCTGCGCAAGTCCGTGGACGAGCTGGGCCAGACCATCGTCATGGTCACCCACGACCCGGTCGCCGCCTCCTACGCGGACCGGGTGCTCTACCTCGCCGACGGGCGCATCGTCGACGAGATGAACAACCCCACCGCCGACCAGGTGCTGGACCGCATGAAGGACTTCGACGCGCGCGGGCGGACGTCATGACCGTGTGGAAGACCTCGATGCGCAACTTCTTCGCGCACAAGGGACGCATGGCGCTCTCCGCCGTCGCCGTCCTGCTGTCGGTGGCGTTCGTCTGCGGGACGCTCGTCTTCACCGACACCATGAACACCACGTTCGACAAGCTCTTCGCCGCGACATCCGCCGACGTCACCGTCAGCCCGAAGAACGCCAAGGTCGACGACATCCCGCAGAACGGCAAGCCGGAGTCGCTGCCCGCCTCCGTCCTCGCCCGGGTGGCGAAGGCCGACGGCGTGAAGAAGGCCGAGGGCGGCGTCTCCAGCCCCGCCGTCACCGTCGTCGACAGCCACAACAAGAACATGGGCTCCGAAACCGGCGCGCCGACCATCGCCGGCAACTGGACGCAGAACGACCTGCGGTCCATGGAGATCACCTCGGGCCACGCCCCGCGCGGCCCGACCGAGGTCATGGTCGACGCCGACACGGCCGAGAAGCACCACCTGAAGCTCGGCGACGAACTGCGCACCATCGCGGCCACCGGCGACATCACCGGCAGGATCAGCGGCATCGCCACGTTCAAGGTGACCAACCCCGGCGCGGCGATCGTCTACCTCGACACCGCCACCGCCCAGCGCGCGCTGCTCGGCGCCCCCGACGTCTTCACGCACCTCTCCCTCACCGCTGAACCCGGCGTCAGCGACGCGCGGTTGAAGCAGAACGTGGCCGAGGCGCTCGGCGGCTCCGCCACGTACAAGATCCAGACCCAGCAGGAAGCGGCCGACGCCAACAAGGACTCCATGGGGTCGTTCCTCGACGTCATGAAGTACGCGATGCTCGGCTTCGCCGGGATCGCCTTCCTCGTCGGCATCTTCCTCATCGTCAACACCTTCTCGATGCTGGTCGCCCAGCGCACCCGCGAGATCGGCCTGATGCGGGCCATCGGCTCCAGCCGCAAGCAGGTCAACCGCTCGGTGCTGCTGGAGGCGGTGCTCCTGGGCATCGTCGGATCGATCCTCGGCGTCGGCGCCGGGGTCGGGCTCGCCGTCGGGCTCATGAAGGTCATGGGCGCCGTCGGGATGGAGCTGTCCACCGACGACCTCACGATCGCCTGGACGACCCCGGTAACCGGCCTCGCGCTCGGCATCATCGTGACGGTCCTGGCCGCGTACATCCCGGCCCGCCGGGCCGGCAAGATCTCGCCCATGGCCGCCCTGCGCGACGCCGGTACCCCCGCGGACGCCAAGTCCGGCTGGATCAGGGCGGGCCTCGGCCTGGTCGTCACCGGCGCCGGCGCCGCCGCCCTGTGGGCGACGACACGGGCCGACAAGGCGAGCGACGGCTCCGGCCTCCTGGGCCTCGGCGTGGTCCTCACCCTGATCGGCTTCATCGTCATCGGCCCGCTGCTCGCCGGAGTCGTCGTACGGGCGCTCAGCGCCGTACTCCTGCGGTTCTTCGGCCCCGTCGGCCGGCTCGCCGAGCGCAACGCCCTGCGCAACCCGCGCCGCACCGGCGCCACCGGCGCGGCCCTGATGATCGGCCTCGCCCTGGTGGCCTGCCTGTCCGTCGTCGGCTCCTCCATGGTCGCCTCGGCCACCGACGAGCTGGACAAGTCGGTCGGCGCGGACTTCATCGTCCAGGCGCCCAACAGCCAGCCGATCGTCCCGCAGGCCGCCGAGGCGCTGGCCGCCGCGCCCGGCATCGAGCACCTCACGCACTACCGGGTCCTGGACGCCGGGCTCACCACCCCGGACGGGGTTACGAAGAAGCAGGAGGTCACGGCGGCCGACCCGAGCTACCAGCAGGACGTACGGCGCGAGGTTCTCTCCGGTGACCTGGCGGCGGCGTACGGCAAGAACGCCATGTCGGTGGGCGAGGACTACGCCACCGCGCACCGCGTCAAGGTCGGCGACACGATCACCGTCGCGTTCAAGGGAGGCGGGACGGCGAAGCTGAAGGTCGCCGCGATCACCTCCGACGACACCGCGCTCGACCAGGGCGCGATGTACATCAACACCTCGACCGCGCGGAAGTACGTCCCCGCCGCCAAGATGCCGCAGAACATGCTCATGTTCGCCGAGGCGAAGGAAGGCCAGGAGGACGCGGCCTACGCGGCGCTCAAGGACTCGCTCGCGAAGTACCCGACGTACAAGGTCCAGAACCAGGCCGACTTCAAGGAGGACCTGAAGGACCAGATCGGCCAGCTCCTGAACGTCGTCTACGGCCTGCTCGCCCTCGCGATCATCGTCGCGGTCCTCGGTGTGGTGAACACCCTGGCCCTGTCGGTCGTCGAGCGGACCCGCGAGATCGGCCTGATGCGCGCCATCGGCCTCTCCCGCCGCCAGCTGCGCCGGATGATCCGCCTGGAGTCCGTGGTCATCGCCCTCTTCGGAGCCCTGCTCGGCCTCGGCCTGGGCATGGGCTGGGGCACCTCGGCCCAGCAGCTGCTGGCCCTGGAGGGCATGGGCGTCCTGGAGATCCCGTGGCCGACGATCATCACGGTGTTCGTCGCCTCCGCCTTCGTCGGACTGTTCGCCGCCCTGGTCCCGGCGTTCCGGGCGGGCCGGATGAACGTCCTGAACGCGATCGCCACGGACGGGTGAGACAGACAGCCGCCGGCTGACGGAACCGGCCCCGGCCCGCTCCCTGGAGCGGGCCGGGGCCGGTACGCGTGTGGCCTGCGGGCCCCCTGTCGCGCAGCGGCGCTCTTCCCGGAGTCGTACGCTAGTAACCCCCGGCCCGTCACACGTGTCGGGCCCTTCGCGTTGCCCCCGGGGCAGCGCGCCCTGGCGGCAGCCGGCTGTCAGAGGCCCCTCTCCTCACCCGGACGGAAGCCCTTCATGAGCCTGAACGGTCTGCTGGATGTCGTCGTACGTGATCCGGCGCTCGACGAAGCGGTGAAGGCCGCCGGTGACGGCCACCGGATGCACATCGACCTGGTGGGACCGCCCGCCGCGCGGCCCTTCGCCGTGGCTGCGCTGGCCAGGGACGCCGGGCGCACGGTGCTCGCGGTCACCGCTACCGGCCGGGAGGCGGAGGACCTGGCGGCCGCGCTGCGCACCATGCTGCCGGCGGACACGATCGCGGAGTTCCCGTCCTGGGAGACCCTGCCGCACGAGCGCCTGTCGCCCCGCTCCGACACCGTGGGCCGCCGCCTCGCCGTGCTGCGGCGCCTGGCGCACCCGCGCGCCGACGACCCGGAGACCGGACCGGTCTCGGTCGTCGTCGCGCCGATCAGGTCCGTGCTCCAGCCGCAGGTCAAGGGGCTCGCGGACCTGGAGCCCGTGTCGCTGCGGACCGGGCAGAGCGCCGATCTCGGGGAGGTCGTGGAGGCGCTGGCGGCAGCCGCGTACGCCCGGGTCGAACTGGTCGAGAAGCGCGGCGAGTTCGCGGTGCGCGGCGGCATCCTCGACGTGTTCCCGCCGACCGAGGAGCACCCGCTCCGGGTGGAGTTCTGGGGCGACGACGTCGAGGAGATCCGCTACTTCAAGATCGCCGACCAGCGGTCCCTGGAGGTCGCCGGGCACGGCCTGTGGGCGCCGCCCTGCCGCGAGCTGCTGCTGACGGACGAGGTCCGCGAGCGGGCCGCCGCGCTCGCCGAGGCCCACCCCGAACTGGGCGAACTCCTCGACAAGATCGCCCAGGGCATCGCGGTGGAGGGGATGGAGTCCCTGGCCCCCGTCCTCGTCGACGACATGGAGCTGCTGGTGGACGTGCTGCCCAAGGGCGCCATGGCCGTCGTGTGCGACCCCGAGCGGGTGCGGACCCGGGCCGCGGACCTGGTCGCGACGAGCCAGGAGTTCCTCCAGGCGTCCTGGGCGGCGTCGGCGGGCGGCGGCGAGGCTCCGATCGACGTCGGCGCGGCCTCGCTGCGGGGCATCGCGGACGTGCGCGAGCGCGCCCGTGAGCTGGACATGATGTGGTGGTCGATCTCCCCGTTCGCCGCCGACGCCGAGCTGGACGCGGACACGCTGTCGCTCGGGATGCAGGCCCCGGAGACGTACCGGGGCGACACCGCGCGGGCGTTCGCCGACACCAAGGGCCGGCTGGCCGACGGCTGGCGCACGGTGTACGTCACGGAGGGCCAGGGACTCGCCTCCCGTACCGTCGAGATGCTGGGCGGCGAGGGGATCGCGGCCCGGCTGGACCCGGACCTGGAGGAGATCACCCCGTCCGTCGTCCACGTCTCGTGCGGGGCCATCGACCACGGCTTCGTCCACCCCGGCCTGAAGCTCGCCGTCCTCACCGAGACGGACCTGACCGGCCAGCGCACCGCCACCAAGGACCTGGGCCGGATGCCGGTCCGGCGGCGCAAGACCATCGACCCGCTCACGCTGGAGACCGGCGACTACATCGTCCACGAGCAGCACGGCGTGGGCCGCTACATCGAGATGGTCCAGCGCACCGTGCAGGGCGCGACGCGCGAGTACCTGCTCGTCGAGTACGCCCCGGCCAAGCGCGGCCAGCCCGGCGACCGGCTGTACATCCCGACCGACCAGCTGGAGCAGGTCACCAAGTACGTCGGCGGCGAGGCCCCGACCCTGCACCGGCTCGGCGGCGCGGACTGGACGAAGACGAAGGCGCGCGCCAAGAAGGCGGTCAAGGAGATCGCCGCCGACCTGATCAAGCTGTACTCGGCCCGGATGGCGGCCCCCGGTCACACCTTCGGCCCGGACACCCCCTGGCAGCGCGAGCTGGAGGACGCCTTCCCGTACGCGGAGACGCCCGACCAGCTGACGACGATCGCCGAGGTCAAGGAAGACATGGAGAAGTCGGTCCCGATGGACCGGCTGATCTGCGGCGACGTCGGGTACGGCAAGACGGAGATCGCGGTCCGCGCGGCGTTCAAGGCGGTGCAGGACGGGAAGCAGGTCGCCGTCCTCGTACCCACCACGCTGCTGGTGCAGCAGCACTACGGCACGTTCACCGAGCGCTATTCCCAGTTCCCCGTCAACGTACGCGCGCTGAGCCGCTTCCAGTCGGAGTCCGAGTCCAGGGCGACCCTCGAAGGGCTGAAGGACGGCGCGGTCGACCTGGTCATCGGCACCCACCGCCTGTTCTCCTCCGAGACGAAGTTCAAGGACCTGGGCCTGGTCATCGTCGACGAGGAGCAGCGGTTCGGCGTCGAGCACAAGGAGCAGCTGAAGAAGCTCCGCGCCAACGTGGACGTGCTGACCATGTCCGCGACGCCCATCCCCCGTACGCTCGAAATGGCGGTGACCGGCATCCGCGAGATGTCGACGATCACCACCCCGCCCGAGGAGCGCCACCCGGTCCTGACCTTCGTCGGGCCGTACGAGGAGAAGCAGATCGGCGCCGCGATCCGGCGTGAACTGCTGCGCGAGGGCCAGGCGTTCTACATCCACAACCGGGTCGAGTCGATCGACCGGGCGGCGGCGCGGCTGCGCGAGATCGTGCCCGAGGCGCGGATCGCCACGGCGCACGGCCAGATGTCCGAACAGGCCCTGGAACAGGTCGTGGTGGACTTCTGGGAGAAGAAGTTCGACGTGCTGGTCTCCACGACGATCGTGGAGTCCGGCATCGACATCTCCAACGCGAACACGCTGATCGTGGAGCGCGGCGACAACTTCGGCCTCTCACAGCTGCACCAGCTGCGCGGCCGCGTCGGCCGTGGCCGCGACCGGGGGTACGCGTACTTCCTGTACCCGCCGGAGAAGCCGCTCACCGAGACCGCCCACGAGCGCCTGGCCACGATCGCGCAGCACACCGAGATGGGCGCCGGCATGTACGTGGCCATGAAGGACCTGGAGATCCGCGGCGCGGGCAACCTCCTCGGCGGCGAGCAGTCCGGCCACATCGCGGGCGTCGGCTTCGACCTGTACGTACGCATGGTGGGCGAGGCGGTCGCGGACTACCGGGCGTCCCTGGAGGGCGGCGTGGAGGAGGAGCCGCCGCTGGAGGTCAAGATCGAGCTCCCGGTCGACGCGCACGTCCCGCACGACTACGCCCCCGGCGAGCGGCTGCGCCTCCAGGCGTACCGGTCGATCGCCTCGGCGACCTCGGAGGACGACATCAAGGCGGTCCGCGAGGAGCTGACCGACCGCTACGGCAAGCTGCCCGAGCCGGTCGAGAACCTGCTCCTGGTGGCCGGGCTGCGCATGCTGGCCCGCGCCTGCGGCGTCGGCGACATCGTGCTCCAGGGCCCGAACATCCGCTTCGCGCCGGTGGAGCTGCGCGAGTCGCAGGAGCTGCGCCTGAAGCGGCTGTACCCGAAGACGGTCATCAAACCGGCCGTCCACCAGATCCTGGTGCCGCGCCCGACCACGGGCAAGATCGGCGGAAAGCCGGTGGTGGGACGCGAACTGCTGGCGTGGACGGGGGAGTTCCTTACGACGATCCTGGGATCGTGAGCCCGGACACTCGAACGGGAGTGGGTGCGGTACGCCGACGGCGTACCGCACCCACTCCCGTTTCCCGTACAGAGGTCAGTCGATGGAGTTCAGCCGCATCGTGGCGGGGCCCCGACCCGGGGCGTTGGTGCAGCGGCGGTCGCCCGACGGCTGTTCCAGCTGAAGGGTCAGGCAGGTGCCGAGGGCCTGCTGGCCGTAGCGGTTGGGGTGCAGGGACTCCTGCTTCTGGCCCTGACCGATGCCGGAGGTCACGAAGCGGACCCACTCGCTGGTGTCACCGGCGGGGGGATGGGCGGCGTCGGCCTGCCGGGTGCTGGTCGAGCACACCTCGCGGCCCTCGAACGACCGTGACAGGTCCAGGAATTCCGCGCCGCCCTCGTCGGCCGCGTCCGCCAGGACCGAGCTGATCTCCCTGGCCTGCGAGCGCTCGCCCTTGAACGGTTTGCCGCCGCTCTCCGGGAGCAGCACCGCTTTCGAGGTCGCCCCCGAGCAGGCGAGATTGAGGCGGCTGAGGTCGAGCGTGACGGACTGGACCTCGGCCACGTCGGAGCGGTTGCAGCCGTTGTCGTAGGACGACCCGTACACCCGGTACGGGTCACGCTTGCCGGTCGCCGGGTCCCAGGCCCGGTCGGTGCCGGAGTAGCCGTTCGCGCGCACGTTGCTGTTGCCGGCCCAGCGCCCGGCCTCGCCGGAGATGAAGCTGTCGCCCAGGGACACCAGCAATGGTGCCTCGGCGGCGGCCGGCTCCGCACGGGAGGCGGAGGCGGAGGCGGGCAGTGCGCCCGAGACCGTGAGCGCGCACACCGTGGCGGCTGCGGCGGCGAGCGTCCTGGAACGTCGTGAGGGAGAGGTGATCATGCGTTGGTTGTCGGCAGCGGGGCGGCGGGAGGTGAGGGCCCTTCGGTCCTTTGCCGCGAATGGGCCATTTGGACAAGGCAGTTACGGGTCGAGAGCGACAGAAGTGATCAGGATGAGCCGCACCTCTGACAAGACGTGAGAGTAGACGTCGTCGTTATGGCGGGACCGGCGGTTCACCCGCTTCTGGGCGGGGGAGACGGTCTCCCAGTTCGGCGACCGCATCACCGAACTGGCCCTGCCCCTCATCGCGGTGAGCGCCCTGGGTGCCTCCGCCAACCAGGGCGCCTGGCTGACCGTCCTCGTCTGGGCGCCCAGCCTCCTCGGCGCGATCGTCCTCGCCCTGGGCCTCGGCGCGACCGGTGCCCTGCTCGGCGCGGTGTGCGCCCCGGCGATCTCCCGCCGCCCGGGCGTGGGCCGGGGCATCCTCGTGGGCGCGGTCCTCTTCCCCGCCCCGATCGCCCTCGCCGCCGCCGCGAACGGCCCGCTCTGGCTCCGCGCCACCGCGCTGGCCGGGGCGGAGTCCCTCTCCGGCTTCGGCGTCATGCTGTTCGACGTCAACCTCAACTCCCTCCAGGCGGCGGTGATCCCGGACGGGATGCGCAGCCGCGTGGTGGGCGCGTTCGGCACGGTCAACTACGGCGTACGGCCGGTGGGCGCGGTCGCCGGAGGCGCCCTGGCCACGCTCCTCGGCCCGCGCCCCACGCTCCTGGCGGCGGCGGTGGGCGGCTGCCTCTCCCTGCTCTGGCTCCTGCCGTCACCGATTCCGCGCATCCGGGATCTGGAGGGGGATGCGGTGGCGTACCAGGGGGAGGAGGTCAGTCCCGGCCCGGCGTGAACAGCAGCCGCCCCACCTCGCGGAACACCTCCTCCGCATCGCGGTCGCCCACCGCGTCGGTCAGGTTGCCGCTGAGGAGCAGTGTGGCGAAGCCGTGGGCGAGGGACCAGGCGGCGATGCCCGTGAGGCGGGGGGCGCCGGTGGGGGCCAGGGTGGCGACGCCCGCGCGCAGTTCCGCCGTGGCCCGGTCCTTCGCGGCGAGGAGGTCCGGGTCGTCCGTGCGGTAGAGGTCCGGCTGGAACATCACCTGGAAGTGGGCCGGGTGGGTCGTCGCGAACCGTACGTACGCCACGCCTCGCTCCCGCAGGTCCGGGGCGGCGGCCAGGGTGTCCGCGAACAGGGCGTAGCCCTCGGCGGCGACGGCGGTGAGCAGGCCCGTGCGGTCCTTGAAGTGGTGGGCGGGTGCGGCGTGGGAGACGCCGGCCCGGCGGGCCAGGTCGCGGAGGCTGAGCGCGGCGGGGCCCTCGGTGCGGATGACGTCGAGGGCGGCGGTGAGGACGGCCCGCCGCAGGTCGCCGTGGTGGTAGGCGCGGTCGCTGGTCATGGACAGCAGGTTACGCGGGATCTAGTCGTTGACAAGTTCGCGGATCGCGCGCACTCTTGAGATCTAGGCAGTGGCTAGATGGCCGGTGCGTGGCGGAAGGTGTGGGGCATGTCCGAGGAACTGGGTCGCGTACGGCAGCTGTGGCACCTGCTGGAGCCCGTGCACGCCGTCCTGTACTACGCGCCGGAGGCGTTCGAGGAGGCCGCGGCCCTCGGGTACGGCGTCGACGAGCGGTGGCCGAGCTACTTCGCCTGGCGGGCGGCGCCGCTGGGTGCGGTGGGGGCGGACCGGGTCGGGGAGACGTTCTACAGCTTCAGCCCGGGCATGGTCGGCGCGTACGTCCCCGGCGTCTGGTCCGTCGCGTCGCCGGACGCCGTGCTGGCCGCGCGGGGCCGGGCCGTCGACCGCGCGTACCGGACGCTCCTGGGGGAGGCGGCCGACGCGCCGGACACGGCGGAGGCCGCCGCGCTGCTGCGGCGGGTCGCGGAGGCCGCCGACACGGCGGACCGGCCGCTCGCCGCCGCGAACGCCGCGCTGCCGTGGCCGGACGCACCCCACCTCGCCGTGTGGCACGCGGCGACCGTCCTGCGCGAGCACCGGGGCGACGGCCACCTCGCCGCGCTGGCCGACGCGGAGCTGGACCCGGTCGAGGCGCTGGTGTCCTTCGCTGCGATCGGGGCCGCCCGGCCCGAGGTGTTCGCGAGCCGGGGCTGGGGCGACGAGGAGTGGCGGGCGGCGCGCGAACGGCTGGAGAAGCGGGGCCTGGTGGCCGGTGACGGCACGGCGACCGAGGCGGGCCGGGCGCTGCGGGCCGAGGTCGAACGGCTTACGGACGAGGCGGCGGCGGGACCGTGGCGGGTGCTCACGGACGCGGAGCGCGAACGGCTCGTCGCGCTGCTGGGCCCGCTGTGGGTCGCGGCGATCGGGTCCGGGCTGCTGCCGTCGGAGAACACGCTGGGCATCGGGAAGGTGTGACGGGGCGGCGGCCCGATGGGTGACCCGCCCCGCACGCGGGAACACGTCGCTGCCATGAAATTCTTCCGACAGGGAAGAAGTCCATAGGATTCCCGGGTTGGTTCGGCTTTCTCCCCGTCAGGACGGCTACGAGTGATATCTCCCCGCGTGTGTCGAGTACTGGTCCCCGCCCTGGCCGCGACGGCCGCGTTGGCGCTGAGCGCCTGCGACCCCGATCAACTGCCCAAGGACATCGACACCACCACCGGCGGCGCGGACGGCGGCGGCCAGTCCGTCACCGGCTTCGGCGCCAGTCCGCTGGAGAACGAGGACGGTACGAAGCCCGGCCTCGCACCCCTCACCTCGGACAAGGACCGGGCGGCGGCCCGCAAGGTGATCGAGAAGGTCGCCACCAAGGGGCGCGGCCCGAAGACCGGGTACGAACGGGATAAGTTCGGGTACGCCTGGAAGGACTCCGTGGACGACGTCCCGCTGTCCCACAACGGCTGCGACACCCGCAATGACCTGCTCGCCCGCGACGGCAAGGACGTCGAGCTGCGATCCGGCTCGAAGTGCGTGGTCGTCTCGATGACGCTCAAGGACCCGTACACCGGCAAGACCATCGAGTGGCGCAAGCAGCAGGCGACCAAGGTGCAGATCGACCACGTCATGCCGCTGTCGTACGACTGGCAGATGGGCGCCGCCCGCTGGAACGAGTCCAAGCGCCAGCAGATCGCCAACGACCCGCTCAACCTCATCCCCGTGGACGGCCCCGCCAACAACGCCAAGCGCGACGCGGGCCCCGCGACCTGGCTCCCCCCGTACAAGCCGGTGCGCTGCGCGTACGCGCTCCGCTTCGCCCAGGTCTCGCTGAAGTACGACCTGCCGGTGACGAGCGCGGACAAGGACATGATGCTGAAGCAGTGCGGCGGCTGAGAACGCTGTTCCCGGCTTCGAGTCCTCGTAACCCGTGCTCCGGACACCGGCGGGTTCCTGTGCGTGCGGGCGGGTGAGGGGTCGTCGGTCGCGGTGTGCCGACGGGCGGCCCGGCCTGGGCCGGTCAGCCGATGTCGGCCATGTCCTTCGCGGCGGGCTTGCGCACGACGACGGGCTTCCCGAACTCGGAGAGCGTCATCGTCATCGGGTCCTCGTTGCCGGCGGCGTCGATCTTGAGGATGTACGGCTGCCCCTCGGTGGCCACCGTGAGCGTGTAGCTTGCCGCGCCGTCCTTCTCGATGAGGCGCAGGGCCGGGTGGCCGTCGACAGTCGTGGAGCCGTCCTTCCGGGCTTCGGTGTCGTTGCTTGCGGAGTCCTCCAGCAGCGAGTTCAGATCGCAGAGCTCGAGCATGTCCTTGTTGTCGGGCTCCGACGCCTTCGACTTCAGCCACTTGCCCGCGAGCATGTCCACCGCTGCATCGATGTCCTCGGCGGGCTCGCCCTTGGACTGTTCGCGCAGCAGCGCCTCGTCGTACTTCGTGTAGACGGTGTCACCCGTCTTGCGGATCTCCATCGCTCCCGCCGGGCCGATGGCCATCGTGCCGGTGCAGTTGCCGGAGGTGTCGCTGCTGAGGTGGGCGGAGACCTTTTCCCCGTCCGACGTCGTGTCGATGCCGATCTTCATGGACTTGGCCTTCTTGGTGGCCGCCATGGCCTTGTTGACGACCTCGGGGCCCGAGAGCTTCGCGAAGGGTTCGGCCTCCCTCGCCGGGGAGTTCTTCGGGGCCGCCTCCTTCGAGGACGTCGTGTCGGTGCCGCCGCAGGCGGCCAGGCCCAGCACGGCGAAGGCGCAGGCGGTGTTCACAGCGGTACGGGTGAGAAGGCGCATGGGGGAGGGCTCCGAGGCAGATGGGGTGACGACGCGGTCATCAGAACAAATTCTGTGAACCGAGTCAACCACGAGTTATCTGTGCATGGTTATTTGATGTGTGAACCGTGGGGGTGTGGGTGGGTCGGTATGCTCGCCGACACAGGGGGCCGACCAGGGAGACAGCAAGTGCCGGAGAACGCGACAGAGGTGACCGCCGCCGGGATCGCCCGGCTGGCCGGCGTGGGACGCGCCGCCGTCAGCAACTGGCGCCGCCGGCACGCCGACTTCCCCCAGCCCGTCGGCGGCACCGAGACCAGCCCCTCCTTCGCCCTGCCCGAGGTCGAGCGATGGCTGCGCGACCAGGGCAAGCTCGCCGAGGTACCGCTCCGCGAACGCGTCTGGCAGCAGCTGTCCGGCCACCCGGCCGGCGCCGTCACCGCCCTCGTCCACACCGGCTGCGCCCTGCTCCTTGTGGACCGGAGCCCCGCCGCCTGGCGCGAGATCACCGGAGTCTCCGACGACCGGATGGCCGGCGTGCTCTCCCTCGCGCTGAACGACGCCCTCGCCGACCGCTTCGGGCCCGCCGGCACCGGACGCGCCGTGCACACCCCGGACCGCGCCGAACTCCTGCCCTCCGTACCGCTCCTGCGCGGCGCCGCCGAACTGGCCGCCGAATCCGGCACCCGGGACACGTACGACTTCCTGCTGGGCCGTCAACTCGACGCCAACCCGCGCCAGTACACGCTGACCCCGCCCGGACTCGCCGGGCTGATGGCGGAGCTGGCCGGAACCGGCGGACCCGGCGTGCGCACCGTTCTCGACCCCGCCGCGGGCACCGGCGCCCTGCTGGCCGCCGCCCCCGGACCGGCCGGGCTGTACGGGCAGGAGAGCGACCCCGGACTCGCCGCCGTCACCGCGCTCCGCCTCGCCCTGCGCACCGCGCCCGCCGACTGCGCGGTCGACGTGCGGACCGGGGACACCCTGCGCACCGACGCCTTCCCGGACCTGACCGCCGACGCCGTGCTCTGCCACCCGCCGTTCAACGAGCGCAACTGGGGCCATGACGAACTCGCCTACGACCCGCGCTGGGAGTACGGCTTCCCCGCCCGCACCGAGTCCGAACTCGCCTGGGTGCAGCACGCGCTGGCCCGGCTGCGCGAAGGCGGCACCGCCGTCCTCCTGATGCCGCCCGCCGCCGCCTCCCGCCGCTCCGGCCGCCGCATCCGCGCCGACCTCCTGCGCCGTGGCGCACTGCGCGCCGTCATCGCGCTCCCGGCCGGCGCCGCACCTCCGTACGGCATCCCGCTGCACCTGTGGGTGCTGCGCAGGCCCGGCGCCGAACCGCACCCCACGCCCGCACTGCTGCTGGTCGACACCGCCGAGCCGGCCGAACAGGCCACCGGCGGCGGCCGCGACCGCCTCGACCTCACCGCCCTGCGCCACGCCGTGCTCGACGCCTGGCACGCGTACGACGCCCCCGGCGAGACCCCCGGGAGCGAACAGCGCGAAACGGCCCCCGGCGCCGCCTCCCGCACCGTCCCCGTCATCGAACTCCTCGACGACGACGTCGACCTCGCCCCCGCCCGCCACCTGCCGTCCCCCGCCGCCACCGGCGGACCCGCCGAGCTGGCCGGCGTACGGGAACGGCTGACCCGCACCCTGGGCCTCGCCACCGGGCTCACCCCGCCGCCCCCCGCCCTCACCACCCCCGCGCACCGCCCGCTCACGACCATCGGCGAACTCGCCCGCGCCGGCGCCCTCCAGCTGCGCCACGGCGGCACCGGCACCGGGCACGGCCCCGTCCTCACCGAGCACGACGTGCTCGCGGGCACCGCGCCCTCGGGCAGCCTGCCCGCCGACCAGACCCCCGAGGAGCCGGTGCTCGTCGCGGCCGGCGACGTCGTCGTACCCGTGCTCGGCGGCGTCACCGTCGTCCGCGTCGTCGACGAGAACACCGCCGGCGCCGCCCTCGGCCGCAACCTCCAGCTGCTGCGCCCCGACCCGGACGTCGTCGACCCCTGGTTCCTCGCCGGCTTCCTGCGCGGCACCACCAACAACCGCCAGGCCAGCAGCCACGCCTCCACCGCGACCCGCCTCGACGCACGCCGCCTCCAACTGCCGCGCCTGCCCCTGGCGGAGCAGCGGCGCTACGGCGAACGGTTCCGCGCCCTCGCCGCGTTCGAGGACGCGCTGCGGCTCGCCGGACGCCTCGGCGGACAGCTCGTCCAGGGCCTCTACGACGGACTGACGGACGGTACGGTCACGCCCGAGTGACCGGAACCACAACGGTTGTGCACAACCCCGGGCACTCTGTCGGTGTCGCCCCTTACGCTCGGATCCGCACGCACGCCCGTGTGCGCGCGGACGTTTCACGACCAGGCAATCCAGGAGCAGCCATGTACGCCCCGGGTCTTCCGCCCACGGCGCCGCGCCGGGTCCCCGGCAGGGCCTGGATCGTCTCCATGCGCGTCCTGTTCATCCTGCTCGCGGTCTGCTCCATCGGCATGCTGCTTTGGGCACCGCTGCTCAGGCTGGCGTTCGTCCGCCGCCGCGCCCTCGACTGGTGGATCGCCGGCGCCGGCTTCGTGTTCGTCTGCGTGCTGCTGCCCATCCTCGGAAGGGACGAGCCGAACGTGGAGGCGCACGGCATCGACAACGTGCTGATCCCGCTGCTGCTTCTGGTGCTGGCGGGCGCCTGCGTGCACTACCTCGTCGCCGACGTACGTTTCCACGCCCGCCTGACCGGGAAGGCCGCCGGCTTCCCGCAGCCGGTCCCCGGTTACGGATACCTGACCACCGCGCCCGTCCCGACGCCCCCGTACGGGCAGCCGCAGCACTACCCGCCCCACCAGCAGCAGCCCTACCCGCTTCCCCTCACGCGCTGTCCCCAGCCCGAGGACGCGCGCCCCGCCCCGGACCCCCGGCAGCACCCCGCGCCCCAGCGCATCGACCAGGTCCGCGCCGAGCTCGACGAGCTGAGCGACTACCTCCGCAAGGAGGAGGGCCGGTGAGCGGTCGCCTCATCGGCGGGCGGTACGAGCTGGCCACGATCCTCGGCCAGGGCGGCATGGGCCAGGTCTGGACCGCCTACGACCAGCGCCTGGATCGCCGGGTCGCCGTCAAGCTGCTGCGCCCCGACCGGGTCACCGGACCCATCGGCAGCGAGGCCGCCGACGAACTGCGCCGCCGCTTCGTCCGCGAGTGCCGGGTCACCGCCCAGGTGGACCACCCGGGCCTGGTCACCGTGCACGACGCGGGCAGCGACGGCGACGACCTGTTCCTCGTCATGCAGTACGTGGAGGGCGCCGACCTCGGCGACCACCTCGCCGAGCACGACCCCTACCCGTGGCCCTGGGCCGTCGCGGTCGCCGCGCAGCTGTGCGCCGTCCTCAGCGCCGTGCACGCCGTGCCGATCGTCCACCGCGACCTCAAGCCCCGCAACGTGATGGTCCGTCCGGACGGCACCGTCCTCGTCCTCGACCTGGGCGTCGCCTCCGTCCTCGACACCGACACCACCCGCCTCACGCACACCGGCTCACCCATCGGCTCCCCGGCCTACATGGCCCCCGAGCAGGCGATGGGCGGTGCCGTCGGCCCGTACACCGACCTCTACGCCCTCGGCGTCCTGCTGCACGAACTGCTCAGCGGCGACGTGCCGTTCGCCGGGTCCACCGCCCTCGGCGTGCTCCACCGCCACCTCTACGAACCGCCCGTGCCCGTCCGGCAGATCCGGCCCGACATCCCCGAGGACCTGGAAGCGCTCGTCCTGCGGCTGCTCGCCAAGGACCCGCAGCACCGCCCGGACAGCGCCCAGGAGGTGTACGAACAGCTCGCCCCGCTGCTGCCCGCGCGCGGCTCCCGGCCGCCCTCCGGACCCCTCGACCCCACCCGCCCCTTCCTGCGCCCGCACGCCCCCTGGCCCGACCGCCCCACGGCCCCGCCGCCCGCCAGACCCGCCGCCGCGCCCGCCCGGACGGACGTCGCCGCCGCCGTCGACGAGGTCAAGAAGCTGCTCGGCGAGGGCCGCATCACCCAGGCCGTCGACCTGCTCGGCGGGCTCCTGCCCGTCGCCGCCGAACAGCACGGGCCCGGCTCCCCGGTCGTCCGCATCCTGCGCAAGCAGTACGCCGCGACCCTCATGGACGACGGCCAGTACCGCCGCGCCCTGCCCGAACTGCGCCGGCTCGCCGACGACCGCACGGCCGAGGCCGGCGCCGCCGACCCGCAGACCCTCGGCTACCGCTGCGACGTCGCCCAGTGCCTCGAACAGCTCGGGGAGCCCGCCGCCGCACTCGCCGAGTACCGCGCCGTCCTGCCGTACTACGAGAACCAGTACGCCACCGGCAACGACCCGGCACGCTCGTACGAGATCCGCCACCGCATCGGACAGCTGCTCCTCGCCCTCGGCGACCACGCGGGAGCCCGCGCCCAGCTCCAGGCGCTCCTGTACGACACCGAGCGCACCTACGGCCCCCATCACCCGCAGGCCGTCGAACTGCGCCGGCAACTGGAGCGCCAGATGGAGGTCCGGGGCGGTTGAGTGCGCGGGCTCCGGTTGAGTGCGCGGGCTCCGGGGAAAGCGTCCGGGGCCGTTCACCCGATGGCCGCCCCCCGGCCACACCCGGCTCCGAAGGGCGACACTTCGACCGGTTGATGTACATGGGTGCTGATCTCGCTGGTGGTGCCTTGTTTCAACGAGGAAGAGATCCTCGAACGCTTCCATGAACGCGTCACGGACGAAATGTCCCGCCTCGGCCACGCGTTCGAGGTCGTCTACATCGACGACGGAAGCGCCGACCGGACCCTCCCCCTCATCCAGGAACTGGCCGCCGCCGATCCCCGCGTCCGCTACGTCTCCTTCAGCCGCAACTTCGGCAAGGAGGCCGCCATGCTGGCCGGCCTCCAGCACGCCGAGGGAGATGCGGTCGTCCTGATGGACGCCGACCTCCAGCACCCCCCGGAACTAGTCGGACGCATGCTGCAGGAGCACGCCAAGGGCCACGACCAGGTCATCGCCCGCCGCACCCGCGCAGGCGACCGCGTCACCCGCACCCTCACCGCACGCGCCTACTACTGGCTCATCAACCGCCTCGTCGACGTAGAACTCGTCGACGGAGTCGGCGACTTCCGGCTCCTGTCGCGCCGCGCGGCCGACGCCGTGCTCGCCCTCACCGAGTACAACCGCTTCTCCAAGGGCCTCTTCGCCTGGGTCGGCTTCCCCACCACGACCTTCAGCTACGAGAACGCCGTACGGGAACAGGGCCGCTCCGCCTGGACCTTCGGCAAGCTCCTCAACTACGGCCTGGACGGGCTCCTCTCCTTCAACAACAAACCCCTGCGCGCCGCCCTCTACCTCGGCCTCCTCCTCACCTCACTCGCCCTCGCCTACGCCGCCTGGATCGTCGGCGTCGCCCTCGTACGCGGCGTCGACACCCCCGGCTACGTCACCCTGCTCGTCGTCGTCACCGCACTCGCCGGCGTCCAGATGGTGCTCGCCGGAGTCGTCGGCGAATACGTCGGCCGCATCTACTACGAGGTCAAGCGCCGCCCCCACTTCCTCGTCAAGGACACCAACACCCGCGCCCGCACCCCCGCACCGGAGGAGCCCCGGGAGTTCGTACGCCGATGACCCTCCCCGGACAACTCATACGTTTCGTCCTCGTCGGAGCGGTGAACACCGGGACGTACTACGGCTGCTACCTGCTGCTCCTGCACGTACTGCCCTACCTGGCCGCGCACACCCTCGCCTTCGCGCTCAGCATGACCGGCTCCTTCTTCCTCACCTCGTACGTCACCTACCGCACCCGGCCCACCTGGCGGAAGTTCCTGCTCTTCCCGCTCACCAACGCCGCCAACTTCGTCATCACCACCGGCGGCGTCTACCTCCTGGTCGACCTCGCCGGATTCAGCAGCCGGTACGCACCGCTCGTCGCGGCGGCGGCCGCCATCCCCATCACCTTCGTGATCTCGCGCACGATCATGCTGCGCCCCGACACCCCGCCCCGGAAACGGCCGGAACCCGTGCCCTGAGGCGGCGGCGGGAAAGCCGGGGCGAGTGGGTCACAATGTCCCCGACGCGGGGGAGGGACCTCTTCCGGCCGCATGGACCACACGAGTCACCGAGGGATGCTGTGAACGGAAGACGAAGCCGCGCGCTGATGAAGGCCGTGACGCCGATGCTGGAGCCCGGGGAGCAGATAGTGGCGACCTCCCTGGTGAACCTGAGCGAGATCTCGGTCAAGCGGAACCTGGCGATGGGCGTCGCCGCGGCGGTACTGAGCGGCGGCACGATGATCGCGGCGGCAGCCCCCACCCCGATATACCTGGCGGTCAGCCGCGAGAGGCTCTTCCTCTTCGTCGCCAACCCGGCCTTCGCCAAGCCAGACCGGCACCTGGCCACGTTCCCGCTCCAGGGCCTCACCCGAACCGAGGTCAAGAACCGGGTCCTGAAGAAGTCCTTCGACCTGGTCGACGAGTCCACGGGCAGCGCGCTGCGCCTCTTCTTCCCCGCCCTGGTCAGGAACAACAGCCTGGACATCGTGGCCGGACTCGTCCCCGTCGCGCGAGCCACCGTCTGACCCGGGGCGGCCCGCATCCCCAACTCCTCCCGAATCGTTGGTCGAATCAGTGGCCCGGACCACTTCCACTGCCTAACATCGATCACCGCAAGGCCTTGTGCACCGCCGCACAATCTCCTCGGGAGGCTCCTTTGCACCGCCGCCGTCGCACCGCGCTCACCGTCTCCGCCGCGCTGCTCGCCGCAGCGCCGCTCCTCACCGCCTGCGGCAGCCAGGCCCACCCCGGCGCCGCGGCCGTCGTCGGCGGGGACCGGATCACGGTGTCCACCGTGCAGGCCCAGGTGGCGGACGTACGCGAGGCGCAGGGCTCGTCCCCGCAGGCCGCCCAGCTCACCGACCAGTCCGGCCAGCTCGCCCGTGCCAAGCTGCACGGGCTGATCCTGGACCGCGTCCTCGACCGGGCCGCGGCGGACGCGGGGGTCACCGTGACCCGCGCGGAGATCCAGCAGATGCGGCAGTCGGCCGTCGCGCAGTACCAGGGCGAGAAGGGGCTGCGGCAGGCCGTCCTCCAGGAGCGCTGGCTCGCCCCGGGCCAGATCGACGCCTTCCTGCGCGAGCAGATCCAGATCACCAAGCTCGGCCAGGCCCTCGGCGCCGACCCGTCCACCCCCGAAGGCACCAAGGCCATCGGCGACGCCCTCACCAACGCGTCCAAGGCGCTGAAGGTCGACGTCAACCCCCGCTACGGCACCTGGGACAACAAGCAGATCCAGCTGGGCGACTACAAGGCCCCCTGGATCTCCCAGGTCACCAAGCCCGCCCAGGCGGCCGCCGAGGCCGGGGCCTGACAGCCGCCGCGCGCGGCCGGGTAGATTCGGCGCTGTGAACGCTGAAGACCCCGGCCGCATCGTCCTGCTCACCGCCAGCCACCGGGTCGCGCCCGGACTGCTGTCCTGGCCCGCCTGGCAGGCGCTTCACGCCGCCGACGAGGTGCGCTGCGGTGAGCCGGAACAGCCCCAGCTGCCGTACCTGCGCGAGGCCGGCGTCACCGTCACCCCCGGCGTCCCCGACGCCGAACAGCTCGTCGACGCCTGCGCGGGCGGCCGGACCGTGGTCGTCCTCACCGGCGGCGAGGGCAACCAGCCGCTCACCGACGGCCTGGCCAGGCTGGCCGGCTCCGGGCGGGTCCGGATGCCGGACCTGGAACTGCTCCCGGGCTCGTACGACCTGCCGGGCGCCCGGCTCCTCGACCTCGTCCAGGTCATGGACCGCATCCGCGTCGAGTGCCCGTGGACCTCGCGGAAGACCCACGAGGGCCTCGCCAAGTACGCCATCGAGGAGGCGTACGAACTGGTCGAGGCGATCGAGGACGGCGACCGCGAGGAACTGCGCGAGGAACTGGGCGACGTGCTGCTCCAGGTGGTCTTCCACGCGCGCATCGCGGAAGAGGGCATCCCGGGAAGCGGTGAGGAGCCGTTCTCCGTGGACGACGTCGCCGGCACACTGATCGAGAAGCTGATCCACCGCCACCCGCACGTCTTCGGCGACGAGACCGCCGAGACCCCGGAGGACGTGCACGCCCACTGGCTGCGCACCAAGGCGATCGAGAAGCAGCGTGCGTCGGTCACCGACGGCGTACCCCTCGGCCAGCCCGGCCTGGCACTCGCCGCGAAACTCGCGAGCCGCGCCCGTACCGCCGGACTCGACGTCCCCCTCCCCGAGGGCGACGACATCGGCTACCGCCTCCTCGCCCTCGCGGTACGCGCCCAGGAGGACGGCATCGACCCGGAGGCCGCGCTACGGGCCGCGGGGCGCGCGTACCGGGACGCGATCAGGAAGGCGGAGGGCACCGGATAACGTCGTGGAGTGAACGCCAGCCCCGCCGACCTCCCCGCCGACGCCGCGTCCTGCGTACCCGCGGGCGCGCCCGACGACACCTCCGCCGAAGCCGCCTCCGTACCCGCCGGCTGTCCCGGCCCTACCTCCCCCGCCGCCGCGCCACCCGCGCCGGAGCTCTTCACGTGGGAGTTCGCCACCGACCCGTACCCCGCTTACGCCTGGCTGCGCGAGCACAGCCCCGTGCACCGCACCACGCTGCCCAGCGGGGTCGAGGCATGGCTGGTGACCCGGTACGCGGACGCCCGGCAGGCCCTCGCCGACGCCCGGCTGTCCAAGAACCCGGCGCACCACGCCGAGCCCGCGCACGCCAAGGGGAAGACCGGTATCCCGGGCGAGCGCAAGGCCGAGTTGATGACGCACCTGCTCAACATCGACCCGCCCGACCACACCCGGCTGCGCCGCCTGGTGTCCAAGGCGTTCACGCCCCGGCGCATCGCGCAGTTCGCGCCCCGCGTGCAGGAGCTGACGGACCGGCTCATCGACGGGTTCGTGGAGAAGGGGGAGGCCGACCTGATCCACGAATTCGCCTTCCCGCTCCCCATCTACGCGATCTGCGACCTGCTCGGCGTCCCGCGCGAGGACCAGGACGACTTCCGGGACTGGGCGGGCATGATGATCCGGCACGGCGGCGGGCCGCGCGGCGGGGTGGCCAGGTCCGTGAAGAAGATGCGGGCCTACCTGCTCGAACTCATCCACCGCAAGCGCGAGGACCTCGGCGACGACCTGATCTCGGGGCTGATCCGGGCGAGCGACCATGGCGAGCACCTCACCGAGAACGAGGCCGCAGCCATGGCTTTTATCCTACTGTTCGCCGGTTTTGAAACGACCGTTAACTTGATCGGCAACGGGCTCCACACCCTGCTGTGCCACCCGGTCGAGCGGGAACGGCTCCAGCGGTCCCTGGCGGCGGGGGAGAGCGAGCTGCTGGCGACCGGCATCGAGGAGCTGTTGCGCTACGACGGGCCCGTGGAGCTGGCGACCTGGCGGTTCGCGACCGAGCCGCTGACCATCGGCGGACAGCGCGTCGAAGAGGGCGACCCGGTGCTCGTGGTGCTCGCGGCGGCCGACCGGGACCCCGCGCGGTTCGGCGGACCGGACACGCTGGACCTCTCGCGGCGCGACAATCAGCACCTCGGCTACGGGCACGGCATTCATTACTGTCTGGGAGCACCGCTCGCCCGGCTCGAGGGGCAGTCCGCGCTCGCCACACTTCTGACGCGCCTTCCGGACCTGCGACTTGCGGGCAATCCTGACGATTTGCGCTGGCGCGGCGGGCTCATCATGCGCGGATTGCGCACACTGCCGGTGCAATTCACGCCGGGGGAGCGCATCGGCGAAAGTGACACTCTGTCAACTCTGTGACTTTCACGTGATCTGCGCTGCATCGACTTGTGACTCACGTTCGACTCCCGCTAGGTTCACCGTTCGACTCACCAGTCGCTTGTCAGTCACACGGAAGGCAACTCCCATGGGCTCCGCGAACGGCAGACACCGTCGCCCTCGTCAGGCACCCGCCATCGTCGTCGCCGCCGGCGTCACCGGCTCGGCCATCGCCATCCCGCTGCTCGGCGCGGCAAGCGCACACGCGGCGGACGCGTCGACCTGGGACCGGGTGGCCGAGTGCGAGAGCGGCGGGATCTGGAGCGCTGACCTGGGCAACGGCTTCTACGGCGGCCTCCAGTTCTCGCCCGAGCTGTGGAAGGCGTACGGCGGTGAGGCCTACGCCGAGCGCGCCGACCTCGCCAGCCGCTCGCAGCAGATCGCGGTGGCCGAGCGGGTCCTGGCCGCCAAGGGGCCGAAGGCGTGGCCCAGCTGCGCGGTGATCTCGGGGCTCGGCAAGAGCGCGGGCTCGGCGGACGTCGACCCGGGCGACGAGGGCTCCGGCGAGCCCGCCCGCGGCGCCGACTCGGGCCTGGACGCCGGGCTCGGCACCGACCCGGCGGACGACGCCTCGTCGGACGCGACCGCCACCACCCCCTCGGACGAGGCCACGGACGACGCGGCCGGCGGTACGGCCACGGACAAGGGCGCCGGGAAGAGCACCGGCAAGCACACGGGCGGGGGCGCCGGGAAGGGCGCCGGTGCCTCTCCGTCGGCCGACCCGGCCGCCGATCCCTCCTCCACCCCGTCCGCGGACCCCTCCGGCTCGGCCGACCCGTCGGGCGACGCGCGGGAGACGGGCGGCAAGCACCGGGGCGCCCCGGCCGCCGACGACACCGCCGAGGCGGACGGCGGCCGCGACACGGGCCGGCACGCCTCGCGGGGCGACGGCGAGGCGCGTGACGGTGCGGTGCAGGCGGGCTCCGACACGTACACCGTCCGGCCGGGTGACAACCTGTGGGCCATCGCCGACGCGCAGAACCTGCCCGGCGGCTGGCCCGAGCTGTACGAGGCGAACAAGGCCGAGGTGGGCTCCGACCCGGACCTCATCCTGCCGGGCCAGAACCTCGACCTCGGCCTGTCCGGCACCGAGGGCACCGCGGCCGACACCTCGTCCGGCACCGCGCCGGACGCCCCGGCCGAGGCGCCTGCAGAGACCCCGGCTGACGCACAGTGAGAGCCGCCGATGAGCAGCTGAGAGCCGGCTGAGTTTTGGGTGGTTTAAGAGGCCTGTGTCCCACTTTTGACCGAGTGAGACATGGGTCTCTTTGCGTGAACTGGCGCCCCTTGTCCGTGAGGTCCCGCCGCATCCCTTCCGACCTGCACAAATGAGGGCTCATCGGATGCTCGTACGGGATGATTATCCGGTATGTCCGTCTTTGAATATGAGGGTTGGATGTGATTACGGTCTGAACCGCTCGCACCGCGGGCCCCGTCGACCGTCACGCCGAATCCTGCCGTCGGTCGAAGGGAACAGACGCGAAAGCGCCGTAGGCAGGAGCGGGGGACCCAGGTAGGCGCTGGGCCGGATCGTCGGGAGACGCATCAGGACCGGCTAGGGGTGAAGTCGCGCCAGGAGCGCGGCCGGGCAACTCACTTGGCCCGAACCCGACAGCTCACCTCGCAGGCGTCGGTGAGGAGAAGACTCGATGCTGTTCAACCGCAAGGGCAACAAGCACCGCCGTCCGTCCAAGGCCGTCCGTGTCGCCACGCTGGCCGGTGTCGCCGGTGCAGCCGTCGCCGTCCCGCTGATGGGCGCCACCAACGCCTCGGCCGCCTCCGTCGCCACGTGGGACGCCGTCGCCCAGTGCGAGTCCGGCGGCAACTGGTCGATCAACACCGGCAACGGCTACTACGGCGGGCTGCAGTTCTCCCAGTCCAGCTGGGCCGCCGCCGGCGGTACGCAGTACGCGGCCCGCGCCGACCTGGCCACCAAGGCCCAGCAGATCGCCACCGCCGAGAAGCTCCTCGACATGCAGGGCCCGGGCGCCTGGTCCTGCGCCGGTGCCGGCAACCTGACCAACGACGGTGTCGACCCGGGCGTCGACACCGGCTCCGGCTCCGCGAAGCAGGAGGCCGCCCCCAAGCAGGAGGCCGCCCCGAAGAAGGCCGAGCGCACCGAGGCCCCGGCCACCAACCGCTCCGACCGCTCGGACGCCCCGAAGAAGACGGTCACCACCCCCACCGGCAAGAAGGTCGCCAAGGGTGACGGCGAGTACAAGGTCGTCTCCGGTGACACGCTGAGCAAGATCGCCGCCGAGCACCACGTCAAGGGCGGCTGGGCGCAGCTGTTCAAGCTGAACAAGGACATCGTCGACGACGCCGACCTGATCTACCCGGGTCAGCAGCTCCACCTGACGAAGTAGTCGCGGTCCCTCCTCGCTGACCGCTCGGGCCGCCCCGGCCCGGTGTGCACCTCCCCCCGTGCGCGCCGGGCCGGGGCATGCCGCATCAGGGGCTCCGATACCCCCTTGATCGTTCAACTGTTGTAGTTACCGGCCAGTAAATATCTGGCGTTTCGCCCCGGTGTGCCCGCCTTCGGGCCCTTTTTCGTCCCAGGGGACGGGCGGTCGGCCGACGCAGACGGCCGGGCCGGTTAGGCTCTTGTCGCAAGGCCAAAGTGACCCTGCACAACAAGCGTCATATCCCAGAAGGAGATGCCTCGTGCCGTCCATCGACGTCGTCGTAGCCCGGGAAATCCTCGACTCCCGGGGCAACCCCACGGTCGAGGTCGAGGTCGGCCTCGACGACGGCAGCACCGGTCGTGCTGCTGTTCCGTCCGGCGCCTCCACCGGCGCGTTCGAGGCCATTGAGCTTCGCGACGGCGACCCCAACCGCTACCAGGGCAAGGGCGTCGAGAAGGCCGTCCTCGCCGTGATCGAGCAGATCGGCCCGGAGCTCGTCGGTTATGACGCCACCGAGCAGCGCCTCATCGACCAGGCGATGTTCGACCTGGACGCCACGGAGAACAAGGGCTCGCTCGGCGCCAACGCCATCCTCGGCGTCTCCCTCGCCGTCGCCCACGCCGCCTCCGAGGCCAGCGACCTCCCGCTGTTCCGCTACCTCGGCGGCCCGAACGCGCACCTGCTGCCCGTTCCGATGATGAACATCCTCAACGGCGGTTCGCACGCCGACTCCAACGTGGACATCCAGGAGTTCATGATCGCGCCGATCGGCGCCGAGTCGTTCTCCGAGGCCCTGCGCTGGGGCGCCGAGGTCTACCACACGCTGAAGAAGGTCCTGAAGACCAAGGGCCTGTCCACCGGCCTCGGCGACGAGGGCGGCTTCGCGCCGAACCTGGAGTCCAACCGCGCCGCCCTCGACCTCATCATCGAGGCCATCAAGGAGGCCGGCTACGCCCCGGGCAAGGACATCGCGCTCGCGCTCGACGTCGCCGCGTCCGAGTTCTACAAGGACGGCTCCTACGAGTTCGAGGGCAAGTCCCGCTCGGCCGCCGAGATGACCGAGTACTACGAGGAGCTCGTCTCCGCGTACCCGCTGGTCTCCATCGAGGACCCGCTGTACGAGGACGACTGGGCCGGCTGGAAGGTCATCACCGACAAGCTCGGCGCCAAGGTCCAGATCGTCGGCGACGACCTCTTCGTCACCAACCCGGAGCGCCTGGCCCGCGGCATCGAGGAGGGCTCGGCCAACGCCCTGCTCGTCAAGGTCAACCAGATCGGTTCGCTGACCGAGACCCTGGACGCCGTGGAGCTGGCCCAGCGCAACGGCTTCAAGTGCATGATGTCGCACCGCTCCGGCGAGACCGAGGACGTCACCATCGCCGACCTCGCGGTCGCCGTGAACTGCGGTCAGATCAAGACCGGCGCCCCGGCCCGCTCGGACCGCGTCGCCAAGTACAACCAGCTGCTGCGCATCGAGGAGATCCTCGACGACGCCGCGGTGTACGCGGGCCGCTCGGCGTTCCCGCGCTTCAAGGGCTGACGTGCCCTCGGGGGCTGACGCCCCCTCGGGTACCCCCCGCCTCCGTCCGTCCCCGCGCTCGGTCCCGTACCGTGTGCGGGGACGGACGTGCGTAAAGGGGAGGCGGGAACATGGCCGTGAAGGACCGGGACCGGTTCTCCACCGCGACCCGGCTGCGGCTGCTCGGTGAGCAGACCGCAGCCCGCGTCTACCGGTCCCAGAACCGGCGGCAGGCCCGCCGTTCCCGGCTCACCGGCCGGGCCGCCTTCCTGGCCCTGGTCGTCTGCTCGCTGATCGTCGCCCTCGCGTACCCGATGCGTCAGTACGTGTCGCAGCGCGACGAGATCGCCGACCAGCGGCGGCTGGCGCGGGAGGCCGAGGCGCGCACCGAGGAGCTGCGGGACGAGAAGGCCCGGCTCCAGGACGACGCGTACATCAAGCGGCTGGCCCGCGAGCACCTGCACTACCTTCTCCCGGGGGAGACCGGCTTCACGGTGGTCGACCCCGACGCGGCCGAGGAGCGCGACGGGAAGCAGTCCGGCACGGACCGGCCGTGGCACTCCAACCTGTGGGACGGCGTCGACAGCGCCGACCGCGGCTGACGCCCGTCCCCACCCCCGTACCTCTGCGCAGAACCCGCGGTTCGAGCAGTCCGATCAGATCCCTAGGCAGGCATGGAAACGCCCCCTCCCCAGACCGAGTCCACCGACCCCACCGAGGCGGACATCGCCGCGTTCCAGCAGCAGCTGGGGCGCCCGCCGCGCGGGCTGCGCGCCATCGCGCACCGCTGTCCGTGCGGCAACCCGGACGTGGTCGAGACACAGCCCCGGCTGGAGGACGGCACGCCGTTCCCGACGACGTACTACCTGACGTGCCCGCGTGCCGCGTCCGCGATCGGCACGCTGGAGGCGAACGGGGTCATGAAGGAGATGACCGAGCGTCTGGGCACGGACCCGGAGCTCGCGGCGGCCTACCGGGCGGCGCACGAGGACTACATCACGCGGCGCGACGCCATCGAGGTCCTGGAGGGCTTCCCGAGCGCCGGCGGCATGCCGGACCGGGTGAAGTGCCTGCACGTGCTCGTCGGGCACTCGCTGGCCGCCGGCCCCGGGGTCAACCCGCTGGGCGACGAGGCGATCGCGATGCTTCCGGAGTGGTGGCGCAAGGGGCCGTGCGTGTCGCCGTGCGGCGGGCAGGGTACGGACGAGGGCCGGGGGGCGACGGCATGACGCGTGTGGCCGCCGTCGACTGCGGCACCAACTCGATCCGTCTGCTGGTCGCGGACGCCGACCCCGTTACGGGGGAGCTCGTCGAGTTCGCCCGGCGGATGGAGATCGTCCGGCTGGGGCAGGGCGTCGACCGGACCGGCCGGCTCGCTCCGGAGGCGCTGGAGCGTACGTTCGCCGCCTGCCGGGACTACGCGGCGGTGATCGCGGAGCACGGCGCCGAGAAGGTGCGCTTCGTCGCGACCTCCGCCTCCCGGGACGCGGAGAACAGGGACGACTTCGTGCGCGGGGTGCTGGACATCCTGGGCGTCGAGCCCGAGGTGATCAGCGGTGACCAGGAGGCCGCGTTCTCGTTCGACGGGGCGACCAAGGAGCTGACCGGGCGCGACGACCTGGCGAAGCCGTACCTGGTCGTGGACATCGGCGGCGGCTCCACCGAGTTCGTGGTGGGCGACGACCGGGTGCGGGCCGCCCGGTCCGTGGACATCGGCTGTGTCCGGATGACGGAGCGCCACCTCGTACGCGACGGGGTCGTCAGCGACCCGCCCTCGCCGGAGGGAGCCGAGGCGATCCGCGCGGACGTGGCCGCCGCCCTGGACCTGGCCGAGGAGACCGTGCCGATCACCTTGGCGGCGACGCTCGTGGGCCTCGCGGGGACGGTCACCACGGTGGCCGCCATCGCGCTGGGCCTGGAGGAGTACGACTCCGAGGCGATCCACCACTCCCGCGTCTCGCTGGAGCAGGTCCGGAAGATCACCGCGCGCCTGATGGCCTCGACCCATGCGGAGCGCGCGGCGATCGGTGCCATGCACCCAGGGCGGGTCGACGTGATCGCGTCCGGGGCGCTGATCCTCCAGGCCGTGATGGAGCGGGCCGGGGCGCGCGAGATCGTGGTGAGCGAACACGACATTCTGGACGGAATCGCCTGGTCCCTGGCCTGAGTCCGGGCCGTCGCGGAGTGCTCATGCGTCATCCCGCCCGCACCTTTGAGTGGGCGGGATGTGCCTGGTGAGGCGGCTTTCGGGCCGACCTGACATCAACTTCGTGAACTTCTTCACAAGAGATTGGCCGCCTGGGGCCCCACTTCTGCTCCGGAAGGGTCACGGCGGGGGTGAGCGGGGTCACTCGCGGAACGGACCGACGCGTTCCGGGGGTGTTGCGGCGATGTGGACCGGGAAGGGCCTCGATCCGGGCCGGGGGCCCAAGGGCCAGCTCACAGGCGGTGAACAACGTTCACCGATGTAACGAGGTTCCCGCCGCGGGCCATGACCTGGGTCACGTGGGCGGCGAACTATAGCAGAGGGTGGCCACAACCTTGTGAAGGGGCTCACGAGCATGCCCCCCGAGGGGGGTGGATACTCGATGGCATGAGCACCACGGAGCGTCCCAGGATCCTCGTAGTAGGCGGTGGGTACGTAGGCCTGTACGCAGCTCGGCGCATCCTCAAGAAGATGCGCTACGGCGAGGCGACCGTCACGGTCGTCGACCCCCGGTCGTACATGACCTACCAGCCCTTCCTCCCCGAAGCTGCTGCCGGCAGCATCTCGCCTCGGCATGTCGTCGTCCCGCTGCGACGCGTCCTGCCGAAGGCCGAGGTCCTCACCGGCCGCGTCACCACCATCGACCAGGACCGCAAGGTCGCCACGATCGCGCCGCTCGTCGGCGAGGCCTACGAGCTGCCCTTCGACTACCTGGTCATCGCGCTCGGCGCGGTCTCCCGCACCTTCCCGATCCCCGGCCTCGCCGAACAGGGCATCGGCATGAAGGGCATCGAGGAGGCCATCGGCCTGCGCAACCACGTCCTCGAACAGCTGGACAAGGCCGACTCGACCACCGACGAGGACGTCCGCCGCCGGGCCCTCACCTTCGTCTTCGTGGGCGGCGGGTTCGCCGGTGCGGAGACCATCGGCGAGGTCGAGGACATGGCCCGCGACGCGGCGAAGTACTACACGAACGTGAAGCGCGAGGACATGCGCTTCATCCTCGTCGACGCCGCCGACAAGATCCTTCCCGAGGTCGGCCCGAAGCTCGGGACCTGGGGCCGCGAGCACCTGGAGTCCCGTGGTGTCGAGGTCTTCCTCTCGACCTCCATGGACTCCTGCGTCGACGGTCACGTGGTGCTGAAGAACGGCCTGGAGGTCGACTCCAACACCATCGTGTGGACCGCCGGTGTGAAGCCGAACCCGGCGCTGGCCCGCTTCGGTCTGCCGCTCGGCCCCCGCGGTCACGTGGACACCTCCGAGAAGCTCCAGGTGCAGGGCACCGACTACATCTGGGCCGCCGGCGACAACGCCCAGGTGCCGGACATGGTCGGCCGCAAGGCCGGCAACCCCAACGCCTGGTGCCCGCCGAACGCCCAGCACGCGCTGCGTCAGGCCAAGGTCCTCGGTGACAACGTCATCTCCGGGATGCGCGGCTTCCCGCAGGCCGACTACAGCCACGCCAACAAGGGCGCGGTCGCCGGTCTGGGCCTGCACAAGGGCGTGGCGATGATCGTCATGGGCAAGATGAAGATCAAGCTCAAGGGCCGGCTCGCCTGGTACATGCACCGTGGCTACCACGGTCTGGCGATGCCGACCTGGAACCGCAAGATCCGCATCTTCGCGGACTGGACCCTTGCGATGTTCCTCAAGCGCGAGGTCGTCTCGCTCGGCGCCATGGAGACGCCGCGCGAGGAGTTCTACGAGGCCGCCAAGCCGGCTCCCGCCCCGGCCGCCGCCAAGCCGGTGGGCGAGAAGGCCAAGGCCTCCTAGCCTCCCGCTCCGGCCGGAGCAGCAGTACGACGCCCGAAGGGGCCGTCCGCCATCCGTGGTGCGGGCGGCCTCTTCGGCGTATCCGGGGACGACGGAGCGGTGCGGGACCGCGGGCCGGACCCCAGGCGGATGCGTGTGGTGTGCATGTGTTTTGCCGTTCCCTTGCCCGGTAGCGGGATGGCCCGGCCGCCGGAGACTGTTGAGGGGAATGTGCCATGCCGGTGGTGCCACGGGCGCCGGGGCGTGGCTCGGGACATGTATGGGCATGTCTGGGCACGTCGGGAAACACCGTCACGGAGGTGTGCGCCATGGCAGACGCCGCATCGCGGCTGACCGCTCTCGCCCAGGAGTTGCTGGGAGAACCCCTACCGGTCCGCGTCCGGGCCTGGGACGGCAGCGAATCCGGACCGCCCGGCGCCCCCGTCCTCGTCATCAGGAACCGCCGGGCCCTGCGCCGGCTGCTGTGGAAGCCGGGCGAACTGGGCCTGGCCCGCGCCTGGGTGGCCGGCGAACTCGACATCGAGGGGGACCTGTACGAGGCCCTGGACCTGATGGCCGGGCTCGTCTGGGAGCGCGGAAGCGACGTGCGCGGCGGTCTCCGGGCCCTGCGTGAACCCCGGGTGCGGGACGCCGTGAAGGACCTGCTGAAGCTGTCCGCGCCCTGGCTGCCTCCCGCGCCGCCGCCCGAGGAGGTACGCGGACGCGGCGGGGCCCTGCACACCAGACGCCGCGACAAGGCGGCCATCAGCCACCACTACGACGTGGGCAACGACTTCTACGCACTGGTCCTGGGCCCCTCCATGGTCTACTCCTGCGCCTACTGGGAGGACGCCGGAACCCTGGAGGACGCCCAGCGCGACAAGCTCGACCTCGTCTGCCGCAAGCTCGCCCTCAAGGAAGGCGACCGCCTGCTGGACGTCGGCTGCGGCTGGGGCTCCATGGCCATCCACGCCGCCCGCGAGTACGGCGCCCGCGTCACCGGCGTGACCCTCTCCGCCGAGCAGGCCGCCTTCGCCAGGAAGCGCGTCGCCGACGAGGGCCTCACCGACCGCGTCGAGATCCGGGTCCAGGACTACCGGGACGTCCACGACGGCCCGTACGACGCCATCTCGTCCATCGGCATGGCGGAGCACGTCGGCTCCGTCCGCTACCGCGAGTACGCCGACGACCTCTACGCCCTCCTCAAGCCCGGCGGGCGCCTCCTCAACCACCAGATCGGCCGCCGTCCGGAGAAGGACGAGTCCGCCTACGAGATCGACGCGTTCATCGACGCCTACGTCTTCCCGGACGGGGAACTGGCCCCGGTCGGCCGGACCCTCGCCCTCCTGGAGGAGGCCGGCTTCGAGGCCCGGGACGTCGAGGCGCTGCGCGAGCACTACGCCCTGACCCTGCGCCGCTGGGTCGCTAACCTGGAGCAGGGCTGGGGGCGCGCCGTGAAGCTGGTCTCGCCCGGGCGGGCCCGCGTCTGGCGGCTGTACATGGCCGCCTCCGCGCTGTCCTTCGAGCGCAACCGGATCGGGGTCAACCAGATCCTGGCGGTGCGCCCCGAGGAGGACGGCTCCTCCCGGATGCCGTTGCGCGCCCGCGACTGGAAGGCCGACGCGAACGGCTGAGCCCGTGTCACGAAGAGAAGGGGCCGGTGTCCGCCACCGCGGACACCGGCCCCTTCGTCGTGCGGGTGCGGCTACTCGGTCTTGATGGCCGTCAGCATGTTGAGCTTGGCGGCGCTGCGGGCCGGCCACAGGGAGGCCAGTACGCCGACCAGGCCGGCCAGCAGCAGGAACAGCGCGATCCGGCCCCACGGCACGACCAGCACGTACTGCGGGATGCTCGCGGACACGGTCTGTCCGATCGCCCAGCCGAGGAACAGGCCGAGCCCGATGCCGATCACCGCGCCGAACAGCGAGATCACCACCGCCTCCAGCCGGATCATCCGCTTGACCCTGCGCCGGTCCAGGCCGATCGCCCGCAGCATGCCGATCTCCTGCTGGCGCTCGAACACCGACATGGCCAGGGTGTTGACGACCCCGAGCACCGCGATGATCAGGGCCATGCCGAGCAGGCCGTACATGATGTTCATGGCGAGGTTGACGCCGCCGCCGAACATGTTGCGGATGTCCTGACGGTCCATGACGCTCATGCCCGGGTTGTCGCCCAGCGCGTCCACCAGCGCCTGCTCGTGGGCCGCGCTCGCGCCGCCCTCCGTCTTCACCCAGATCTCGCGGATGTCGCCCTTGCCCTCGTGCGGGGCGACGGTGTCGCGGGGGACGAGGACCGGCGAGAGGAACTCGTTGTCCTTGTAGAGCGCGCCGACCTTCAGCGTCTCCTTCTTCTTGTCGTCGTACGTGACCGCGACGGTGTCACCGGGTTTCCAGCCGTGCGACTTCGCGGTCTTCTCCGCGACCGCGATCTGCCCCTTCTCCAGGGTGTCGAGGGAGCCCGCGACGGTGTCGACGGCCAGCACCTGCTGCACGTCGCCGGGGGTGACGCCGGACGCCGAGACGCCCTGCCCGCCGATCGTCAGCCAGACGGCCTGCTGGGGCGAGACGGCGGTGACGCCCCCGGCCTTCTCCAGGGCGGTCAGCGCGGACTCGTCGAGCGCGTCGCCGCTGGCCATCGAGATCATGTAGTCGGCCTTGATGTTGTCCGTCGTCACCTTGTCGACCGCCCGGCCGAGGGTGACGCCGAGCACCGAGATGCCGGTGACCAGGGTGAGGCCGATCGCCAGCGCGGAGGCGGTGGCACCGGTGCGCCGGGGGTTGCGGACCGCGTTCTGCGCGGCGAGCTTGCCCGAGACCCCGAACAGCCGGCGCAGCGGCGGGCGGACCAGGGCGATCACCGGGCGGGACAGCAGCGGGATCAGGATGATGACGCCGATCAGCGCCAGGAACGTGCCGCCCCCGACGAGCAGCCGGCCGTCCGTCCCGCCCTTGGCCGCGCCGCCGAGGATCCCGGCGGTGCCGAGCAGCGTGATGATGCCGCCGATGGTGTTGCGTACGACCAGGGACTTGACGGTGGCCACCGCGTGCGCGCTGCTCATCGCGGCGACCGGGGGGATCTTCGCGGCGCGGCGGGCGGGCAGCCAGGCGGCGAGCACGGTGATCAGGACGCCGACGGCGAAGGCGACGGCGACGGTGAGCGGGGCGACCACCAGCGGGCCGGCCGGGATCTTGGCGCCGAACAGGCTCATGGCCGAGCGCAGCCCGACGGCGAGCCCGAGGCCCAGCGCGAAGCCGACGACGGAGGCGATGAGGCCGACCACGGCGGCCTCCAGGAGCACCGAGCGCTTGACCTGGCGGCGCGAGGCGCCGACGGCGCGCATCAGGGCCAGCTCCTTGGTGCGCTGGGCGACCAGCATGGTGAAGGTGTTGGCGATCAGGAAGACGCCGACGAAGAGGGCGACCCCCGCGAAGGACAGCAGCACCCAGTTGATCCCGCTGAGGCCCTTCTCGATCTCCTCGGCCTGCTCGTCGGAGCGCGCCTGACCGGTCTTGGCCTCGGCGTCCTCGGGCAGCAGCGGCTTCACGGTGGCCAGCAGCTTCCGGTCGGATGCGCCGGGCTTCGCGGTGACGGAGACGTCCTTGAACTCACCGGGGCGCAGGAACAGCTTCTGCGCGACGGGGGTGTCGAACAGGACCAGGCTGCCACCGGCGTTGACCGCGCCGTCCTGGGTGGTGAAGACCCCGGACAGGGTGTACTCCTTCACCGGCCCGTTGGTGGCGACGCGCACGGTGTCGCCGACCTTGTACTCGCCCTTGTCCGCGGTGTCGCGGTCCAGCGCGATGCTGCCGGGCGCGGTGGGGCCGCTGCCGTCGGTGAAGGTGTACGCGGCGTCCTTGCCGTCCTTGCCGGGGGCGAAGTTGGAGCCGGTGTTGGACCAGCCGTTGCCGATCAGCTTGCCGTCGGGGTCGGCGACCCCGGCGAAGCCGTCGACCCGGCCGGTGGCCTCGGCCACGCCGTCCAGGCCCCGGATCTTCTCCAGGGTGGCCGCGTCGATGGCGCGGGACTTCTCGTCGCGCTGGTCGGCGTAGGTGGTCACGGCGACGGCGATGTCGTCGTAGCTCTTGGCCGACTGGTTGCGGAGGGCGTTGCCGAGGGTGTCGGTGAAGACCAGGGTGCCGGAGACGAAGGCCACGCCGAGCATCACGGCGAGGATCGTCATCAGCAGCCTGGCCTTGTGCGCGAGCACGTTGCGCAGGGCGGTACGGAACATGTCTGTCAGTCCTGGGTGTCTGCCGGCCCGGGTGGGGAGGTGCCGGAGGAAAAGGTACGAAGCGCCGGTACGGGCCGGCTCAGCTGGTGCGGCCCTTGGCGTCGAACGCCTTCATCCGGTCCAGTACGCCGTCGGCGGTGGGGCGGATCATCTGGTCGACGATCGCGCCGTCCGCCAGGAAGATGACCCGGTCCGCGTAGGAGGCGGCGACCGGGTCGTGGGTCACCATCACCACGGTCTGGCCCAGTTCGCGCACGGAGTTGCGCAGGAAGCCCAGGACCTCGGCGCCGGAGCGCGAGTCGAGGTTGCCGGTCGGCTCGTCCCCGAAGATGATCTCGGGCTGCGAGGCGAGGGCGCGGGCCACCGCCACGCGCTGCTGCTGGCCGCCGGAGAGCTCGGTCGGGCGGTGCTTCAGCCGGTCGGAGAGGCCCACCATGTCGATGACCCGGTGCAGCCACTCCTGGTTCGGCTTGCGGCCCGCGATGTCCATCGGGAGCGTGATGTTCTCCAGGGCGGTGAGCGTCGGCAGCAGGTTGAACGCCTGGAAGATGAAGCCGATCTTGTCCCGGCGCAGCTGCGTGAGCTGCTTGTCCTTGAGCGAGCCCAGCTCCGTCTCGCCGATGCGCACCGAACCGCTGCTGAAGCTGTCGAGGCCGGCCACGCAGTGCATCAGCGTGGACTTGCCGGAGCCCGACGGGCCCATGATCGCGGTGAACTCACCCTGCGGGAAGTCCACGGTGACCCGGTCGAGAGCGGTCACCCGGGTCTCGCCCTCGCCGTAGACCTTGGACAGTTCCGTGGCGCGGGCGGCCACCGCGGTGGCGCGGTGAGCGGTGGACATGGTGGTCACAGCAGACTCCAGGGTGGGGTGCGTACGGGACGTGGCCCGCCCGGCGGCCCGCCGCGTCGGCGTGGGCCCCGGGTCAGGGGTACCGCTCCATCGTCTCCGCCGGACGGCCTCCGGTCGTCACTCCCGGTGCCCGTTCCCGGGGCCCTCTTGAGTCGCACGACGACCCCGTCGGCGTCCTCCTCGGGTATGACATCCGCCCCCGCGCGCGCGGCGCCTGGACGGCCGGGTGAGGCGCCGGAACCGGCCACCGGGTGGCGTGCCCCTGGCGATCAGTGGCGCGCCCCTGGCGAATCGACTGTGTCGGTGCGGCGACTTTCCGTCAATTCACCCGGCACCCCGGGGCTGCCGCCATCTCGCCCGGGCATGTGGGTATGCCTCCGACGTGCGCTGACGGAGGCTCAAGAGATCGATAAATAAGACAACATCGAGCCACTGTTCGGCTGATCGCGCCGGGCCCCCCGGATAGGGTCATGTGCCAACGCGGAGCCGCGCGCCAGCCCGGATGGTGGAATGCAGACACGGCGAGCTTAAACCTCGCTGCCCCTCGGGGGCGTACCGGTTCGAGTCCGGTTCCGGGCACCACAGCGCCTTCGGCGCCGCAAGGATACGACCCCCTGGAATCGTCCGGTCCCGGACCGGAATTCGGGGTTCCCTTCCCCCCGCTCCTCCTGCGAATGCCCGTTGTCAGTGCCCGGTGGTGGGATGACAGCCCGGACAACGACGACGTGGGGCGGGCCATGGGCACCTGGGGTGCGGGGAATTTCGACAGTGATACGGCGGCGGACCATCTTTCGGGGCTCGTGGAGCGGCTCGTCGCCGAGGTCGGCGAGGCCATGGGCGGGGATCCCGCGGGGATCGAGCCCGACGAGTACGACGGGGTCGCCGTCCCCTGCGATCTGGAGCTCCTCCTGCTCCTGCACGAGCGCGGCTGGGTCGGCGTGAGCCTGCCCGCGCCGGAGGTGGTCCGGCAGTGGCGGGACGCGTACATGGCGGTGTGGGAGCGGACCATCGACGGCCTGGAGCCGGCCGACGGGTTCAAGGACGAGCGCCGAGCGGTGCTGAGGGGGACCTTCGACCGGCTGGCGGAGGCCGCGGCGGAGCGGTAGGTGTCCGGTATCGGAGCCGCGTGGGGCCCGGGTCGGGGAAAGATCCTCCTTCGGCACTAGGCTGATTGCTTTGCCTACCCATTACTCTTGTGGGAAGGCCACGCTGGGTGGCCATGGAGGAGTGAGATGAGGAGCAGCAACCCGGTCTTCTCGCGACGGGGCTTCAGCCGCGACAACGGTTACGCGGGCTTCAACGCGGCGCCGCAGGCCGGGGCCCCCGCAGCGGGTGCCAACCCGTACGCGCAGGGCACCGCCCCGAACCCGTACGCGACGAACCCCTACGCCCCCACGGGCGCCCCCGCGCCGGCCCGTACCGGCGCGATGACCATCGACGACGTCGTCACGCGCACGGCGATGACGCTGGGCACGGTCGTGCTCGGCGCCGCGCTCGCCTGGGCGCTGCTGCCGGTCGACGAGGCGAACCTCAACAAGTCGTACGGCATCGCCATCGGCGCGGCGCTCATCGCGTTCGTGCTGTCGCTCGTCCAGTCCTTCAAGCGCAAGCCCGTACCCGCGCTGATCCTGGCGTACGCCGCCTTCGAGGGCGTCTTCCTCGGCGTCATCTCCAGCGCGGTCAGCACGTACATCGGGCCGGGCGTCGTGATGCAGGCGGTCATGGGCACCATGTGTGTCTTCGCCGGTGTCCTGCTGGCCTACAAGATGCGCTGGATCCGTGTCACCCGCCGGTTCTACGGCTTCGTGATGGCCGCCGCCATGGGCTTCCTGCTCCTGATGGCCGTCAACCTGCTGTTCGCCGTCTTCGGCGGCGGTGACGGCCTCGGCTTCCGCAGCGGTGGCCTCGGCATCCTGTTCGGTGTCATCGGCATCATCCTCGGCGCCTGCTTCCTGGCCCTCGACTTCAAGCAGGTCGAGGACGGCATCGCGTACGGCGCTCCGCGCGAGGAGTCCTGGCTGGCCGCCTTCGGCCTGACCATGACCCTGGTCTGGATCTACCTGGAGATGCTGCGCCTGCTCTCCATCCTCAGCGGCGACGACTGATCGCCCCTGCGGACCCGAAGCGGCCCGCGGTCTCCTTCCGGAGGCCGCGGGCCGCTTCCGTGTGTGCGGGTGGGTAGGGTCGCGGGGTGCTCGATACGACGCCCCTGATCATCGCCGTTGACCGATTCGCCGACCGGCTGCGCGCCGCCCCGCAGAGCAGGCTGCAGCGCGGGGCCGCCGCCGCGGGCCTGGCCACCGCGCGGGAGCTGTCGGCGCGGGCCCAGCGCGCGGAGGAGCCAGGACGGGAGCCGAGGGTCATGCCGGACGCGGGCGTGTTCGCGGTGGGCGACCAGCTCGCCGTCGCCGGGCGGGACCTGGCCGTGGCACTGGAAACGGCCCCGTCCGCGGAGCTGGACGAGGCCGTGCAATTCGTCGGGGAGGCCGCCGCGCGGGCCTTCGGCTAGGGCGCGCGGCGCGTGGGGAGGGCAAGCCTCCGGGGGGGCCGGGGACCGGCGTCGGCGCGGGCTCAGAAGCTCGCTATGACGCGGTCGGCGAGTATGTAGACGCTCTCCTTGCCGCAGGAGAAGGTCAGCGCGTACGCGCCGGAGACGCCGGAGCCGCCCAGCAGCACCGGGTGCTCACCGGCCCGCAGGGAGTCGGCCAGCCGCTCGGCCGTCTCGCGGTGGCCGGGGGTCATACAGAGCGTCGTGCCGTCGGCGAACACGTACACGTCGAGCGTGCCGAGCGGGCCGGGGCGCACGTCGGAGAGTTCCGTACGGCTGTCCGCCAGCTCCTCCAGGCGGTTCACCGTGCGCTCGTGGTCGGTGACGACGGGCGTCTGGACCGGCACGAAGTCGGGGTGCGAGGGGTGGCGGCGGCGGGCCGCGGCCAGCTCGGGGGAGTCCTCGGGGAACTCCGCCGGCTCGACGGGTTCGCTCAGCCCGGCCAGCTCGGTCAGCTCGTCCAGGGCCTCCGTCGCGTCGAGGTCCATCGCGTCGAGGCCGGCGAAGTCGCTCTGGCGCGGCATGAAGAACGGGGCGTCCTCGCCCAGGCCGGCCAGCCCGCCCAGCAGGGACGGGGCGTCGGCGGCGTCCCGCGCCTCCTGCGAGGCCCAGAACGCGCGGGCCTCGGCCAGCTCGCGCTCCCGCTCCTCGGCCAGCGCCTCGGCGACGGCCGCGCGGATTTCCTCGGCGGAGGTGGTGTCGTTGCGGGTCTGAGGGGGTACTGCGGCAGTAAGGGCGCGACCGTCGGCGAGTTCCTTCCGGAGTGCCGAGACCTGCCTGCGCAGCCCGTGAGCAGCGTGCAGAGCGGCGGCGCCCACGGCCGTGGCGGCGGCGGTGGTCAGCAACAGGGCAAGAGGCATGGCGCTCACTGACATACTCCCGGTTTCAATCGATCCCCCGACTTCCTACATCAGCTTGGGCCCAAGCGGCACCCTGTGTCAGTGCATTACGTCACGAATTGGACAGGTCTTTGTGCCCGGTGTCTACCCCTGTTTCCGGTGTGACCTGCGAAAACGACACTCCCCCAGGACGTAGATCACATCCTGGGGGAGATTCGGTCACGGTCGGGGCTCGGTGGCCTCCGAGGGTCCGCTGCCCGCTTTGATCAGCTCAGACGCTCGATGACCATGGCCATGCCCTGACCGCCGCCGACGCACATGGTCTCCAGACCGAACTGCTTGTCGTGGAACTGGAGGCTGTTGATCAGCGTGCCGGTGATGCGCGCGCCGGTCATGCCGAAGGGGTGGCCGACGGCGATGGCGCCACCGTTGACGTTGACCTTCTCCAGCGGGAGGCCGAGGTCGCGGTAGGAGGGGATGACCTGGGCGGCGAACGCCTCGTTGATCTCGGCGAGGTCGATGTCGCCGACGGTCAGCCCGGCCCGCTTCAGGGCCTGCTTGCTGGCCTCGACCGGGCCGTAGCCCATGATCTCGGGGGAGAGGCCGGAGACGCCGGTGGAGACGATCCGGGCCAGCGGGGTCAGGCCCAGCTCGCGCGCCTTGGTGTCGGACATGATCACGAGCGCGGCGGCGCCGTCGTTGAGCGGGCAGCAGTTGCCCGCCGTGACCAGGCCGTCCGGGCGGAAGACCGGCTTCAGGCCCTGGACGCCCTCCAGCGTGACGCCCGCGCGCGGGCCGTCGTCCTTGGAGACGACGGTGCCGTCCGGCGTGGTGACCGGGGTGATCTCGCGCTCCCAGAAGCCGTTCTTCAGGGCTTCCTCGGCGAGGTTCTGCGACCGTACGCCGAACTCGTCCATGTCCTGGCGGGTGACGCCCTTGAGCCGGGCCAGGTTCTCCGCGGTCTGGCCCATGGAGATGTACGCGTCCGGGACCAGGCCGTCCTCGCGCGGGTCGTGCCAGCTCGCACCGGACTCCTCGGCGCGGGCGGCGGTACGGGCCTCGGCGTCGGCGAAGAGCGGGTTGTGGGTGTCCGGCAGGCTGTCCGAGTTTCCCTTGGCGAAGCGGGACACCATCTCGACACCGGCCGAGATGAAGACGTCGCCCTCGCTGGCCTTGATGGCGTGCAGAGCCATGCGGCTGGTCTGGAGCGAGGACGAGCAGTAGCGGGTGACCGTACAGCCGGGAAGGTGGTCCATTCCCATCTGCACGGCGATGATGCGGCCCAGGTTGTTGCCCTGCTCGCCGCCGGGCAGACCGCAGCCGAGCATCAGGTCGTCGATGTCCTTCGGGTCCAGCTCGGGGACCTTGGCCAGCGCGGTCTGGATGATCGTGGCGGTCAGGTCGTCCGCGCGCAGGTCCTTCAGCGAGCCCTTGAAGGCCCGGCCGATGGGCGAACGGGCGGCAGAGACGATCACGGCTTCGGGCATCACGCGGCTCCATGGTGGCTGAGGGCTGACCGGCTGCCCGGGGTGGCGGGCAGGCCCGGCGGTACGGCACGACTGCTCTGGAAATTACCCGGACGTAGCGCCGGGGTCACCCGAGGCGGCATGTGATGCGGGCCTCTTTTCTAAGCAACCGCTCAGTCAAGGATCTCATTCCGCGGACGGCCGCCGCCGGTGAGCCCGGCCGCGGCGGCCGTCCCGAGGCGGCCGCCGCAGGCGTCGCTCCCGTGGTCGCCCGGGCGACGGCGTCGCTCCCGCGGCCGCCCGGGCCATGGCGTCACTCCCGCGGCCGCCCGCTCGGCCGGCGGACCCACGCGTGCCTCGGAGTGCCGTCGCCGTCCGCCTCCGGACGGTGGTCGAGGCGCGTCGAGCCGCCGGGCTCCGGGTGCGGATGCGGATGCGGCTCCGTGGACGCGGGCAGGCGCCGCCGCCTGCGGTGCTTGAGCAGGGCCCAGGGCGCCCGGGCCCCCGTGACCTCCGTACCGGCCTCCTTGGCCGCCTGGGAGGCCGCCTTGGCCACCGGCAGCATGTCCTCGCGCCGGGCGCCGTCCAGGCGGTCGGACTCCGGCCACAGGCCCAGCACCGCGCACAGCGTCGGCAGCACCGCCATGGCCGCGGTCGCGTAGCCCTCGGCCGACGGGTGGTAGTTGTCCGGGCCGAACAGCTCGCGCGGGTTCGCCTCGAACTCCGGGCCCAGCAGGTCGCCCAGCGACACCGTGCGCCCGCCCTGCTCCACCGTGCCGATCGTCTGCGCCGCCGCCAGCTGCCGGCTCACCCGGCGGGCCAGCCAGCGCAGCGGCTGGTACACCGGTTCGATCGTGCCCAGGTCCGGACAGGTCCCGACGACGACCTCCGCCCCGGCCGTCCGCAGCCTGCGCACCGCCGTCGTCAGGCAGCGCACCGACTGGGTCGCGGGCATCCGGTGCGTCACGTCGTTCGCGCCGATCATGATCACGCACACGTCCGGCGTCCGGGCCGGGTCCGCGAGCAGCAGCGAGACCTGCCGCTCCAAATCGTCCGACCGCGCACCCGGCAGCGCGACGTTGCGCAGATCCACCGGCCGCTCCGACACCGCCGCGAGCCCCGACGCCAGCAGCGCCCCCGGGGTCTGCCCGGCCCGCCGCACCCCCTGTCCGGCCGCCGTGGAGTCCCCCAGCAGCCCTAGGCGCAAGGGCTCCGCCGGGCCCGTGAACGCCACCCCGTACCGCCCGTCCGCGCTCGGCGGGACCGGGGCGACCCCGCCGCCCACCTGCCGCTTCGCCAGCTGGACCTCCGCCAGCAGGACACCCACCGCCGCGGCTCCCAGCAGCCCGATGCTGCCACCGCCGTAGGCCGCGCCCGCCGCGATCCGCCGTGCCACCCTTGCCGTCGACACAGTCCGGTCCACCTCCTCGTCGCACGTACCGCCGTAGAGCCGTACAGAGAGCTACCTGCCCGCTACCGGCCGTCGTTCAATCGCGCGACCCAATCTCGTCCCCGTACGCATACGCTTGCCGGACCATCTCGGAGATCCCGGAGTACACGGTGCAATTCCACGATTCGATGATCAGTCTCGTAGGCAATACCCCGCTGGTGAGGCTGCGCAGTGTCACGGCCGGCATCCAGGCGACGGTCCTGGCCAAGGTCGAGTACTTCAACCCCGGCGGGTCGGTCAAGGACCGCATCGCCCTGCGCATGATCGAGGCCGCCGAACAGAGCGGCGAGCTGAAGCCCGGCGGCACGATCGTCGAGCCGACGAGCGGCAACACGGGCGTGGGCCTGGCGATTGTCGCGCAGCAGAAGGGCTACAAGTGCGTCTTCGTCTGCCCGGACAAGGTGTCCACCGACAAGATCAACGTCCTGCGCGCCTACGGTGCGGAGGTCGTCGTCTGCCCGACGGCGGTCGACCCCGAGCACCCCGACTCGTACTACAACGTCTCCGACCGGCTGGTCCGTGAGACGCCGGGAGCCTGGAAGCCCGACCAGTACTCGAACCCGAACAACCCGCGTTCCCACTACGAGACCACCGGTCCGGAGCTGTGGGAGCAGACGGAGGGGAAGATCACCCACTTCGTGGCGGGCGTCGGCACCGGCGGCACGATCAGCGGCACCGGCCGCTATCTGAAGGAGGTCAGCGGCGGCGCGGTCCAGGTCGTCGGCGCGGACCCGGAGGGCTCGGTCTACTCGGGCGGTTCCGGCCGTCCGTACCTCGTCGAGGGCGTCGGTGAGGACTTCTGGCCCTCCGCGTACGACCGGACGGTCACCGACGAGATCGTCGCCGTGTCCGACAAGGACTCCTTCCAGATGACCCGCCGCCTCGCCAAGGAGGAGGGGCTGCTCGTCGGAGGCTCCTGCGGCATGGCGGTCGTGGGCGCCCTGGAGGTCGCGAAGCGGCTCGGGCCCGAGGACGTGGTCGTCGTCCTGCTCCCGGACAGCGGGCGCGGCTACCTCTCGAAGATCTTCAACGACGAGTGGATGGCCGACTACGGCTTCCTGGAGGACACCGGGCCCTCCGCCCGGGTCGCGGACGTCCTGAACCACAAGGAGGGGCCGATCCCCACCCTCGTCCACATGCACCCGGAGGAGACGGTCGGCGAGGCGATCGACGTGCTGCGCGAGTACGGCGTCTCGCAGATGCCGATCGTGAAGCCGGGCGCGGGCCACCCGGACGTGATGGCCGCCGAGGTCATCGGGTCCGTGGTCGAGCGGGAGCTGCTGAACGCGCTGTTCGCCCAGCGCGCCTCGCTCACCGACCCGCTGGAGAAGCACATGTCGCCGCCGCTGCCGCAGGTCGGCTCCGGCGAGCCGGTCGAGGACCTGATGGCGGTGCTCGGCGGCACCGGCGCGGCGGACGCGGCGATCGTGCTGGTGGAGGGCAAGCCGAAGGGCGTCGTCAGCCGCCAGGACCTGCTGGCCTACCTGGCGAAGGACGCTCCGGCGGCGAAGTAGCCGGACGGTCCGCGCGCGTTTCGCGAAAACGGTACGCGTGCGTCATGTGGCCGCAGCACCGGCTTAACACGGCTCGGGCAGATTGGTGGGTGTCGGCGGGGGAACCCGCCGGCACCGGAACGGCGACAACGGACTACGGAGCGGCTCCCGGACCTCCACCGTCGCCCGGACGCGCCACCCGGCCCTGACCCGGGCCGCGTCCTCCGCGGGGACCGCCGTCGTCCCGCCCCCTGGGAAACCGGGGGTGCGGCGGTCCCCGCGACAACCGTTCCTACGCGCCCGCGACCGGCGCGTCCCTCTCGTCCGCCGACCAGCTCGCCAGCAGGGCGACGCGCTCGGCGGTCTCCGAACCCGGCTCCGGGGTGTAGACGACGAGCGAGAGTTCGGGTTCGCCCGGCACCGCGAGCGTCTCGTACGGCAGCGTCAGCTCGCCCACCACCGGGTGGACCATCCGCTTCACGCCGTACGTCTTCGCCTTCACCTGGTGGTCCGCCCACAGCCGGCGGAAGTCCTCGCTCTTCAGCGACAGTTCGCCGACCAGGGCCGCCAGCTCCCTGTCGTCCGGGTGCAGCCCCGCGTCCAGCCGCAAGTAGGCGACCGTCTCCGCCGCCACCGCGGGCCAGTCCGGGTACAACTCCCTCGCCCCCGGGGCCAGGAACGCCTGGCGCGGCATGTTGCGCTCGCCGGCGGGCAGCCCGGAGAAGCCGCCCAGCGCGTCCCCCAGCGCGTTCCACGCCAGCACGTCCATCCTGCGGCCCAGCACGAAGGCGGGCGCCCGGTCGAACAGGTCCAGCAGCAGCCGCAGCCCCGGCCGCACCCGGCGCGCCGAAGGGGCCGACGCCTTACGGGCCTTGGGGCGCGCCACCGTCCGCAGATGCGCGTGCTCCGTCTCGTCGAGCCGCAGCACCCGGGCTATCGCGTCGAGCACGGCGTCCGAGACGCTCGGCCCGCGCCCCTGCTCCAGCCGGATGTAGTAGTCGACGCTCACCCCGGCGAGCTGCGCCACCTCCTCGCGCCGCAGCCCCGGAACCCGCCTGCGGCCGTACGAGTTGAGCCCCACGTCCTCGGGGCTGATGCGGGCACGCCGTGAGCGCAGGAAGTCACCGAGTTCGCCGTCCATGGCTGTGATCGTAGGAGAAGGGGCCTCGCCCAGCCTGGTACTGGCAGACCCAGGAACAACGCATCCCTGGGTGCGCGCCCCGGCCCGGCGGAGTGTGGTGCCGAGCCCGGACACCACGGACCGGACACCACACCAGGGAGCACCCCATGCTGTACGACACCCTCGCCGACCGGACCGCCGTCATCACCGGAGCCGCCAGCGGCATGGGCGCGGCCACCGCCCGCCTGCTCGCCGCCCAGGGCGTACGGGTGGCGCTGCTGGCCCGCCGGGCGGAGCGGCTGGAGGAGCTGGCCGCGAAGATCACCGCGGACGGCGGCCGGGCCCTCGCGGTCGCCGCCGACGTCACCGGCCAGGCGTCCGTGGACGCGGCGGCGGACCTGGTCCACCGGGAGTTCGGCCGGGTCGACCTGGTGGTCAACGCGGCCGGGGTGATGCTGCCGAACCCGCTGGACGCGGGGCGCGCCGACGAGTGGCAGCGGATGCTCGACACCAACGTGGCCGGCGCGCTGCGCGTCATCCGGGCCTTCACCGCGGATCTGGTGGCCGCCGCCGCCGAGGGCCGCACCGCCGACCTGGTCAACATCTCCTCGATCGGCGCGCACGTCACGTTCCCCAACTACGCGGTCTACGGCGCCACGAAGGCCGCGCTCACCTATCTGTCGGCCTCGCTGCGCACCGAACTCGGGCCGCGCGACGTCCGCGTCACCAACATCGAGCCGGGCCTCACCGACTCGGAGCTGGCCGGGCACGTCGACAACGCGGAGCTGAGCGGTCAGCTGGACGGCATGTTCGAGGCGCTGGGCGGCCTCTCCTCCGACGAGATCGCCGACCTCATCGCGTACACCACCAGCCGCGCCCGGCACGTCAACCTGCGCCAGCTGGTCGTCCTGCCGACCCGTCAGGCGTGACGGTCAGCCCTCCCAGTCGGAGGCCGTCCGCCGCTCCTCGCGGCCCCGGAACAGCCGCCTGCCGTGCCCGGCCTGGACGACGTTGACGCCGACGATCCCGATCCAGGCCACCACGAGCCCGCCGATGCCCGCGTTCGCGGCGCCGATCGCGGAGAGCGGGACGGCCAGGACCAGCGAGACGATCCCGAAGCCGAACCGCTCGCCGAAGTTCCCCTGCGCCTGGGCCGGGGGCCGCGCGCCCCGGGCGACGGAGGTCCGTTCCTCGGCGAGGTGCCGCCGGACCCGGCGGTCGAGCGTGGCGTCGAGCCGCTGCTCGACCTTCTCCAGGAACGACTCGACGAGCGCGGAGTCGTAGTCCGCCCCCAGCTCGCTACGGGCCTGAAGAGTCGCGTTGAGCTCCTTGCCGAGCTCGGTGTCGGGTGCGTCCATGGTTCTCACGGTACGAAGCGCGGGCGGCCGGGGCAGTGGGGCTAGCCCCCCTGTTCGCCGGGCTGCATATGGACATGCAGACCCCTTGCTGGCTGAATGGATCCGTCGGCGCCGGGCCTCGGCGCGGCGGACCTACCGAGGGGACAGGATGAGCGGGAGCAGCCCGGCCGCGCGGTTGCAGGAGCTGTTCGAGGGGCGCCGGCTCACGCCCACGCAGCGCCGTATCGCGCACTCGATGGTGCGCCGGGCCGGTGACGCCCCCTTCCTCTCCAGCGTCGAACTGGCCGAGCTCGCCGGAGTCAGCCAGCCGTCGGTCACCCGGTTCGCCGTGGCGCTCGGCTTCGACGGCTACCCCGCGCTGCGCAAGCACCTGCGCGAGGTCGCGCCGGCCGGGGCGGAGGCGGGTGAGGGCGAGGAGACGTACAACGAGTACCAGCAGGCGGTGCTCGGCGAGATCGAGAACCTGCGCCACCTCGCCGAACTCCTCGCCGACCCGGGCCCCGTGGAGCGGGCCGGCCGGCTGCTCGCCGGGTCCCGGCCGCTGCCGGTGCTGGGGCTGCGCGCGGCGTCCTCGCAGGCGCGGGGGTTCGGGTACTTCGCCGCGAAGGTGCACCCGGACGTCCGGGTGCTCGACGAGGGCGGCAGCATGCTGCACGACCGGATCGACGCGGCCCGGCGGGCCGGGGCGACCGCGCTGATCTGCTTCGCGCTGCCCCGCCACCCGCGCGAGGTCGTGGACGCGCTCGCATACGCGCGCGGCCGGGGGCTCACCGTGGTGTCGGTGGCCGACTCCGCGTTCGCGCCGGTGGCCCGCCACAGCGACCTGCTCATCCCGGCCGCCGTCGGCACCGGCCTCGCCTTCGACACCGCCTGCGCCCCGATGCTCCTGGGCCGGGTCCTCCTGGAAGCGATGTGCGACGCCCTTCCGGACGCCCAGTCCCGCCTGGAGGAGTTCGACGCGGGGGCGGCGGTGCGGGGGCTGTTCGTGGAGTGACCGGGGCGGGGGCCGACGCCCCGCCCCCGCCCCGCGCCTCACACCTCCAGATCGGCCTCGATCTTCTTCAGCTGGTGGCGGGCCATCGCCAGGTTCGCACGGCTGCCGTCCAGGACCAGGTAGAGGAACAGGCCGTTGTTGCCGCGGGTCTTGAGGAGGCGGATCAGGTGGTACTGGGTGCCCAGGGTGATCAGGATGTCCTCGATCTCGTCCTTGATGCCCAGGTGCTCCATGGTGCGGAGCTTGGCCCGTACGACGTCGGTGTTGCCGGCGGCCGCGACCTCCAGGTTGAAGTCCTTGCCGCCGCCGAGCGTGCCCAGGGCCATGCCGCTCGTGTAGTCGACGAGGGCGACACCGGTGGTGCCCTCGATGGACGACATCGCTTCCTTCAGTGACGCTTCGGTGTTCGCCATGAGTGGGTGCTCCCTTTCTCTGACCGGCCGCTGCGGCCGGTTCCGTTGCGTGGTGCGGTGATGTCAGTGGTCTCAGGTCGGGCGCTGGGGGAGGGCCCCCGGCTGCTGCGGGGCGCGTGGTACGGGGGCGGGCTGCGGGGCCCGCGCGAGGGCCCGGTCGACCAGTTCGCCGATACGGGAGCCGGCCCGGCGGCCCTCCAGATGCAGCCGGCCGACGTTGATCCGGTCCTCGGCCAGCAGGGTCAGGACGGCCTGGGAGCCCGCCGCGTACGTCGCGATGTAGCCCGTCTCGCCGCGTACGACCAGCTCGCGGAAGCCGCCCCGGCCGGTCGCGTCGGTCATCCGGATCGCGACGCCCAGCGCGGCGGCGGTCAGCGCGGCGACCCCCTCGGCCTCAACCCCCGGTGTGTCGTGGGCCAGGACCAGACCGTCGGTGCTGGCCGCCAGGGCGCCGGAGAGGAGCGGTACCCGTGCCCGTAACCGCTGGAGCTCCGCCAGGACGTCCTGCGCTTCGGCTTCGGGCACCATCAGCTGTCTCCTCCCGGCACGCTGTCTGAGCGCGCGAATCACAGGGCCTCCAATGCGTCTCGGAGCCGGCGCAGCAGGGCGACGTCGGGGTCGGCCGTGACCTCGGGCAGCGCGATCCGGTCCGCGCCCGCGGCGGCCGTGGCCGTCGGCGGGACCGGTTCGACCAGCCCGGCCGCGGCGAGGCGCCGCAGGTCGACCAGGACGTGGAACGCGGACCTGCCCAGCTCCCGCGCGATGGCGGTGGCCGTACGCACCCCGTCCACGTGGCCGAGGACGCGGCGCCGGCCCGGCGGCACGGGCGCGTCGGCGGGGTCGCCCGTCCGCATCAGCGGGGCGGTGTCCACCGCGGCGTCCGGCCAGATCCGGTCCAGCAGTTCCCGGCGCCGCAGCGTCTCGCGCTGTACGGCGTCCACGGGGACCGGGCGCACGGGGCCGATCCAGTGCCCCACCCCGTACCGGAAGCGCGCCGGTGTCCTGGTCGGGGCGAGGGCGAAGAAGGCGGCGTCGTACAGGGCGCCCAGGTGGCACAGCTCCAGCGCGCCGCCCGGGACGCGCCCGCTGTCCACCAGGTGCCGCCCGACCCGCCGGCCCGCCCCCGCCTCGGCGACCGCGTCCCACCAGCCCTCGCGGCGCAGCGCACCGCCCCGGGTGAGGAGGATGTCGATCCCGGGCGTCTCCGGGCTCTCGGCGTGTACGACCTCGCCGTCGGCGAGGTACAGCGTGCCCCGGTCGCGCATCAGGGCGCCGGTGGCGCGTTCGGCGGCGAGGCGCTGGAGCATGGGGGAGAGCACGGGGGCGGCGGCGGTCTCGTCCGCGAGGGCGGCGGTCACGCGAGGACCAGCCGCTCGGCGATCTCGCCGATGCGTATCCGGGCGAGCGCGAGGTTGCCCTCCGCGCGGTCCAGCCACAGGTGGAGGAAGACGCTGCTGTCGAAGTCCGTCTCCACGAACCGCAGGATGTGGTAGCCGGCGGGGGTGGTGACGATGACGTCCTCGACCGGGGGAGCGCTCCCGGCACCGCCCGCCGTGTCCGGTAACCCGGCCGCGAAGGCGGGCTGTTCGGCCGCCATCCGGGCCACCTCCGCCGTCTCCGCAGCGGTGGCCTCGTGGTCGCCGTTGGGCGATTCGCCGATCGTGCCGAGGGCGAGACCGCTCGTCCAGTCGACGACGGCGGCGCCCCTGGCACCGGGCAGTCTCATGACGTCGAGCAGGCACTCGTCGATTCCGGGCACGCGGATTCCCCTCCGACACGGCGTTCGGCTGTGACCCCGAGGTTACGCATCGTGCTCGCTCCTGGTGGAGGTTCTGGCATTTTCCATCGGTACATGCGGGTCGTTGCGGAGAATGCCCCGCCGCGAAACGGACGGAACGCCTCCTCAGGGCCGTGCGGCCGGGGCTGTTGACTGGAGCTATTCACCGGCTCAAGATGTGAATAGAAAACTCACAGTCGCGAGGAGGCACCGCCATGTCAGGACCCCGCCCCGTACGGGCGCCGCGCGGTACGGAACTGACCGCCCTGGGATGGCAGCAGGAAGCCGCCCTGCGGATGCTCCAGAACAACCTCGACCCCGAGGTCGCCGAGCACCCCGACAAGCTCGTCGTCTACGGCGGCACGGGCAAGGCGGCCCGCGACTGGCGCTCCTTCGACGCGATGGTCCGCACGCTGCGCACGCTCAAGCAGGACGAGACGATGCTCGTCCAGTCCGGGCGGCCGGTCGGCGTCATGCAGACCCACGAGTGGGCGCCCCGGGTCCTGATCGCCAACTCCAACCTGGTCGGCGACTGGGCGAACTGGGAGGAGTTCCGCCGCCTGGAGGCGCTCGGGCTCACCATGTACGGCCAGATGACCGCCGGTTCATGGATCTACATCGGCACGCAGGGCATCCTCCAGGGCACCTACGAGACCTTCGCCGCCGTCGCCGCGAAGAAGTTCGGCGGCTCGCTGGCCGGGACGATCACCCTGACCGCCGGACTCGGCGGCATGGGCGGCGCCCAGCCGCTCGCGGTGACCATGAACGACGGCGTCGCGATCTGCGTCGACTGCGACCCGCGCGCCATCGAGCGCCGCATCGAGCACCGCTACCTCGACGTGAGGGCCGACAGCCTGGAGCACGCGCTCCAGCTCGCCGTCGAGGCCCGGGACGCCCGCCGCCCGCTCTCCATCGGCCTCCTCGGCAACGCGGCGGAACTGCTGCCGCGGATGCTCGCCGAGGGCGCCCCGGTCGACATCGTCACCGACCAGACCAGCGCGCACGACCCGCTGGCCTACCTTCCGCTCGGCGTCGACTTCGACGACATGGCCGGCCTCGCCGCCGAGAAGCCCGCCGACTTCACCCAGCGGGCCCGCGAATCGATGGCCCGGCACGTCGAGGCGATGGTCGGCTTCATGGACGCCGGCGCGGAGGTCTTCGACTACGGCAACTCGATCCGGGGCGAGGCCCAGCTCGCCGGGTACGAGCGCGCCTTCGACTTCCCCGGCTTCGTACCGGCGTACATCCGGCCGCTGTTCTGCGAGGGCAAGGGCCCGTTCCGCTGGGCGGCCCTGTCCGGCGAGGCGTCCGACATCCACAAGACGGACAAGGCCCTGCTCGAACTCTTCCCGGAGAACGAGTCCCTGCACCGCTGGATCAAAATGGCCGGCGAGCGCGTCCACTTCCAGGGGCTGCCCGCCCGCATCTGCTGGCTCGGCTACGGCGAGCGCGACCGGGCCGGCGAGCGCTTCAACGACATGGTGGCGAGCGGCGAACTGGCGGCGCCGCTGGCGATCGGGCGCGACCACCTGGACTGCGGGTCCGTGGCGTCCCCGTACCGCGAGACCGAGGCCATGCTCGACGGCTCCGACGCGATCGCCGACTGGCCGCTGCTGAACGCCATGGTCAACGTCGCGTCGGGCGCCTCCTGGGTCTCTCTCCACCACGGCGGCGGGGTCGGCATGGGCCGCTCCATCCACGCCGGGCAGGTGACCGTCGCCGACGGGACGCCGCTGGCCGGCGAGAAGATCCGGCGGGTGCTGACGAACGACCCGGGCATGGGGGTGATCCGGCACGTGGACGCGGGGTACGAGGCCGCGGACGCGGTGGCTGCGGACAAGGGTGTGCGGGTGCCGATGAGGGAGGACGGGGCGTGATGCGTCCGGATGCGCCGGGGGACGGTGCGGGGGCGTTGCCGGGTGCGGGTTCCGTTGTGCCCGCCCTCCCCCACAGCCCTGAAGGCGTGGGAGGTACCCCCCTCGCCCTGCGGAACGATCGCCCACAACCAGGCTTCCAGGCCATGTGGGCCGAGCTGGCTCCCATCGGGCGGCACCGCGACAGCGGGGGATACCGGCGGTACGCGTGGACCGGGGCCGACGGCGATTGCCGGGACTGGTTCCGGGCGCAGGCCGAGGCGCGCGGGCTGACCCTGGAGACCGACCGGAACGGGAACCAGTGGGCCTGGCTCGGGGATCCGCTCGCCGGGGACGCCGTCGTCACCGGGTCGCACCTCGACTCCGTGCCGGACGGCGGCGCCTTCGACGGGCCGCTCGGCGTCGTCTCCTCATTCGCCGCGCTCGACGAACTCCGCCGCAGGGGAGTGGAGTTCACCAAGCCGCTGGCCATCACCAACTTCGGTGACGAGGAGGGCGCCCGCTTCGGCCTCGCCTGCGTCGGCTCCCGGCTCGCCGCCGGGCAGCTGACCGTCGAGGCCGCGCACCGGCTCCGCGACGCGGAGGGCGTCACCCTGCCGCAGGCCATGGCCGCCGCCGGATACGACCCCGACGCAATCGGGCCCGATCCCGAACGGCTCGCCCGGATCGGTGCGTTCGTCGAGCTCCACGTCGAGCAGGGCCGCGCCCTCGACCTCACCGGCGACCCCGTCGGCATCGCCTCCGCGATCTGGCCGCACGGGCGCTGGCGGTTCGACTTCCGGGGCGAGGCCAACCACGCGGGCACCACCCGGCTCACCGACCGCCGCGACCCGATGCTCACGTACGCCGAGACCGTCCTCGCCGCCCGCCGGGAGGCGGAACTCGCGGGCGCCCTCGCCACCTTCGGCAAGATCGCCGTCGAGCCCAACGGGGTCAACGCCATCCCCTCCCTCGTGCGCGGCTGGCTCGACTCCCGCGCCGCCGACCAGGACACCCTGGACACGGTCGTCGCAGCCGTCGAGCGCGCCGCCCGCGAGCACGCCGAGCGGGCCGGCATCGACCTCGACGTCGTACGCGAGTCCTTCACGCCCGTGGTCGAGTTCCAGCACGCCCTGCGCGACGAGCTGTCCACCCTGCTCAAGGGCGCCGCCCACGGCACCGGCCGCCCGGTCCCCGTACTCGGCACCGGCGCCGGACACGACGCGGGTATTTTGTCCGCTTCGGTCCCGACCGCCATGCTGTTCGTACGGAACCCGACCGGGATCTCGCACTCGCCGGCCGAACACGCCGCCGAGGACGACTGCGTGGCCGGGGTCACCGCACTCGCCGACGTACTGGAAGGTCTCGCGTGCCGCTGACGACGCAGGCGACGGGCGCGCCCGTCACCGAGACGTACTGGCTGTCCCACGCCTGGCTCGGCACCCATGTCGAGCCGGGCGTCGCCCTGGACGTGTCCGACGGGCTGATCGCCCGCGTCCGCACCGGCGTGGACACCCCGCCGCCCGGCGCGACCGCGCTGCGCGGGTTCACCCTGCCCGGCCTGGCCAACACCCACTCGCACGCCTTCCACCGCGCCCTGCGCTCCACCGTCCAGGTCGGCTCGGGCACCTTCTGGACCTGGCGCGAGACCATGTACCAGGTCGCCTCCCGGCTCACCCCGGACACCTACTACGCGCTGGCCCGCGCGGTGTACGCGGAGATGGCGCTCGCCGGGATCACCGCGGTCGGCGAATTCCACTATCTGCACCACGGGCCCGGCGGCACCCCCTACGACAACCCGAACGCCATGGGCGAGGCCCTGATCGCGGCCGCCCGCGCGGCCGGCATCCGCATCACCCTGCTCGACACCGCCTACCTCTCCGCCGGATTCGGCTCCGGGCCCGCCGACTACCGTGAACCCGACCGGCACCAGGCCCGCTTCAGCGACGGCACCGCCGACGCCTGGGCCGAACGCGCCGCCCTCCTCAAGGGCGACGACCACACGCTCATCGGCGCCGCCGTCCACTCCGTACGGGCGGTCCCGGCGGACCAGCTGTCCACCGTCGCCCGCTGGGCCGAGGAACGGCGGGCACCCCTGCACGTCCACCTCTCCGAGCAGACCGCCGAGAACGACGCCTGCCTCGCCGCGCACGGGCGCACCCCCACCCGGCTCCTCGCCGACCACGGCGTCCTCGGACCCCGCACCACCGGCGTCCACAACACCCACCTCACCGACGAGGACATCGCCCTCATCGGCTCGACGTCCACCGGCACCTGCATGTGCCCGACCACCGAACGCGACCTCGCCGACGGCATCGGCCCCGCGGCAGCCCTCCAGCGCGCCGGCTCCCCGCTCTCGCTGGGCAGCGACAGCCACGCGGTGATCGACCTCTTCGAGGAGGCCCGCGCGATGGAGCTGGACGAACGGCTGCGCACCCGCGGGCGCGGCCACTGGACGGCCGCCGCCCTGCTGCGCGCCGCCTCCGCCGACGGGCACGCCGCGCTCGGCCGCCCCGGCGCGGGCGTCCTCGAAGCGGGCGCCCCCGCCGACCTGGTGACCGTGGCCCTGGACTCCGTCAGGACAGCCGGGCCCGTGCCGCGGCTGGCAGCGGAGACGGCGGTATTCGCCGCCTCCGCGGCCGACGTCCGCCACACGGTGGTGGCGGGGCGCCACCTCGTACGCGACGGGCGGCACACCCTGGTCGACGACGTCCCGCACGCGCTCGCCCAGGCCATCGGTGCGCTGCGTCCCTGAGCGGCAACCCGGCGACCACCCCCCGGCTCCCACACAAGGAGAGCAGTCCCCCGATGACGACGACCGCCATCACCCACATCTCCGCACTCGTCACCAACGACCCCTCCCTCGGCGACTCCTCCCCCTCGGGCTGATCCAGGACGCGGCCGTCGTCATCGAGGGCGACCGCGTCGTCTGGACCGGTGAGTCGAGCAAAGCACCCGCCACCGACAACGCCGTCGACGCGGGCGGCCGGGCCGTGATCCCCGGCTTCGTCGACTCGCACTCGCACCTGGTCTTCGCGGGTGACCGCACCCAGGAGTTCAACGCCCGGATGTCCGGCCGCGCCTACAGCGCGGGCGGCATCCGCACCACCGTCGCCGCCACCCGCGCCGCGACCGACGAGCAGCTCTCCGCCAACGTCGCCCGCTACCTCGCCGAGGCGCTGCGCCAGGGCACCACCACCTTCGAGACCAAGTCCGGCTACGGCCTCACCGTCGAGGACGAGGCCCGCGCGCTGCGCGTCGCCGCCCGCCACACCGACGAGGTCACCTTCCTGGGCGCCCACATCGTCTCCCCGGACTACGCCGACGACCCGGCCGGCTACGTGGACCTGGTAACCGGGCCGATGCTCGACGCCTGCGCCCCGTACGCCCGCTGGATCGACGTCTTCTGCGAGCGCGGTGCCTTCGACGGCGACCAGGCCCGCACGATCCTCACCGCGGGCCGCGCCAGGGGCCTGCACCCCCGGGTGCACGCCAACCAGCTCGGCCACGGGCCCGGCGTCCAGCTCGCCGTGGAGCTCGACGCAGCCTCCGCCGACCACTGCACCCATCTGACCGACGCGGACGTGGACGCGCTGTCCCAGTCGGCCACCGTGGCCACCCTGCTGCCGGGTGCGGAGTTCTCCACCCGGGCCGCCTGGCCGGACGCCCGCCGGCTGCTCGACGCGGGCGCCACCGTCGCGCTCTCCACGGACTGCAACCCGGGCTCCTCGTTCACCTCGTCCCTGCCGTTCTGCATCGCCCTCGCCGTCCGCGACATGGGCATGACCCCGGACGAGGCCCTCTGGTCCGCCACGGCGGGCGGCGCCGCGGCCCTGCGCCGCGACGACATCGGCCGCCTGACCCCGGGCGCCCGCGCCGACCTGGTGGTCCTGGACGCGCCCAGCCACGTCCACCTCGCGTACCGGCCGGGCGTGCCGCTGGTCCACGAGGTGTGGCGCGCCGGCGCACGCGTGGCCTGACCGCCGGAAGGGCCCGGAACGCGGAAGGACCTGCCCCGTCCGGGGCAGGTCCTTTCCGGTTCGTCCGCGCGCGGGGCGCGGACGCGTCTCACTCGTCCAGCGTCAGACCCTTGCGCAGCTTGACCAGGGTGCGTGAGAGGAGGCGCGACACGTGCATCTGGGAGATGCCCAGCTCCTCGCCGATCTCCGACTGCGTCATGTTGGCGACGAACCGCAGCGAGAGGATCTGGCGGTCGCGGCCCGGCAGCGAGGCGATGAGCGGCTTCAGGGACGCGACGTACTCGATGCCTTCGAGCCCGTGGTCCTCGTAGCCGATCCGGTCGGCCAGCGCGCCCTCGTGCTCGTCCTCCTCGGGCTTGGCGTCGAGCGAGCTCGCGGTGTACGCGTTGCTCGCGGCCATGCCCTCCACGACCTCGTCACTGGTCAGGCCGAGGCGGTCGGCGAGCTCGCCCACGGTGGGCGCCCGGTCGAGCTGCTGGGCGAGCTCGTCGCCCGCCTTGGCCAGGTCGAGCCGCAGCTCCTGAAGGCGGCGCGGGACGCGCACGGACCAGCTGGTGTCGCGGAAGAAGCGCTTGATCTCACCGACGATGGTCGGCATCGCGAAGGTCGGGAACTCGACGCCCCGGCTGAGCTCGAAGCGGTCGATCGCCTTGATCAGGCCGATCGTGCCGACCTGGACGATGTCCTCCATCGGCTCGCTGCGGGAGCGGAAGCGGGACGCGGCGAACTTGACCAGGGCCAGGTTCAGCTCGACGAGCGTGTTGCGTACGTAGGAGTACTCCGGCGTGCCCTCTTCCAGGGCCTCCAGCCGGGCGAAGAGCGTCTTCGACAGGGCCCTGGCGTCCAGCGCCCCCACCTCGGTGTAGGGCGGGATCTCGGGAAGCCCCTCAAGTCCGTCGAGCGCATCGGTGTGTGATTCGGTCAGTCCCTGAGGACATGCCGACGGCGCGTACGGGGTACGCGGTACGTCGAGCCGGGGTGACATGGGTCTCCTCCATCGTTCTCGGCATATGGCTGCCGATGCCCATACGTGTTCCTGCGGTGAAGCGGCGCCTCCGAAGCCGGTCGTGTTTTTTGGGGTCCCTCTACCCTTACCCGCTCCCCATGACTCGTTACAACCTCCAATTGCCCGTATATGTCCGCTTTGTTGAGGTCTCTGGCTACCGCGTGGCGCAGGGAACGCGTACTGTTCCAAGAACATCAGTGACAGCTGGGCACGCACCCGCACGTGCGGTGATGCGGACAGTGACGAGCGGTGAAGAGGGACGGGCATGGACCGCGGGACGGTCGGCAGTGCGAACCGGGGTCGGCTTCAGGTCGAGGCCCGGACCGAGGGGCGCAGCGAGGTGGTGACGCCGATCGGTGAGCTCGATCACCACACGGCGGATCTGCTGCGCGAGCCGCTGGAGAGCGCGGTCGACCAGGGGCGTGCGCGCCTGGTGGTCGACTGCTCACGACTCGACTTCTGTGATTCCACCGGGCTGAACGTGCTGCTCGGTGCACGGCTGAAGGCCGAGGAAGCCGGGGGAGGGGTTCATCTGGCCGCGATGCAACCGGTGGTGGCGCGCGTCTTCGAGATCACGGGCGCGGAGGCGGTGTTCACCGTCCACGCCACGCTCGCCGAGGCCCTGGAGACCTGACCCGGACGGCGCGCCGGCATTCCGGACGCCCCGTCCGTCGCGTGAGTTACGCGATCCGCGAAGGCGTAGGGGGTGTCGTACCCGTTCGGCCGGGCAGGAGATCTTCCGGCGAGCCCGGGCGGCCTGGCCCTCCGTGCCTGTGCGGTTCCTGTATCAGTGTCCGTATGGGTATTCGTACTCGTATCTGTTCAATAGTTCGCATCTGTCCAATGGCGACATGGTGAATCGGTGAGGTGAAGCGCTGATGAGCACCACCCGGCAGCATCCGCCGGGCGACCTCGGCCGCGAGCCGGAGGGCGCGGGCGTTTCTTCCGCCGAGCCCGTCCGGCCCGCCGAGGCCGCCGACCGGCAGTGGCGCACGCTGTCGTTGCGGGAGGCCACCGGCATCGTGCCGACGGCCCGTGATTTCGCCCGCCAGGCGCTCCACGACTGGGGCTGGCTCCCCGCGGCCGGCGCCGACCGCCGCGCCGCCGCGGAGGACGTCCTGCTGGTCGTGTCCGAGCTGGTCACCAACGCGTGCCTGCACGCGGACGGGCCCGACGAGCTCCGGATCGCCCACAGCTCCAAGGTGCTGCGCGTGGAGGTCACCGACGGCGGTGCGGGCCAGCCCGCGCCGCGTACGCCGCACCGGGCCGGGCGGCCCGGCGGGCACGGGATGTTCATCGTGCAGCGGCTCTGCCTGGACTGGGGAGTCGTACGGGTCCCCGGCGAGCCCGGCAAGACCGTCTGGGCGGAGCTGGCCGCTCCGGCGTAACGACGCGGCAGAAGGCATACGGAAGGGGCCGCCGCACCGAGTGATCGGTGCGGCGGCCCCTTCCCGCGCGGGTGGCTGCCGGATCAGCGCACGTCGCCCATGTGCTGGGCGACCTTCTTGCGGTACATCCAGATGCCGACTCCGGCGATGACGGCGAGGATCACCTCGAAGGCGACGGACCCGGTGTTGTCCAGGTCCACGCCGAGCTGCTTGGACGTGAGCAGACCGGTCACGGAGTCGCCGGCGGTGACGGCGAGGAACCAGACGCCCATCATCTGCGAGCTGTACTTCGCCGGGGCCATCTTCGTGGTGACCGACAGGCCGACCGGCGAGAGGCACAGCTCCGCGACGGTCTGGATGAAGTAGATCGCCACCAGCCACATCGGGCTGACCTTGCCGCCGTTGGCGGCGGTGTCGATCAGCGGGATCAGGAAGACCGCGAAGGAGACGCCGATCAGCACGAGGCTGGAGGCGAACTTGACCGCGGTGCTCGGCTCCTTGCCGCGCTTGTTCAGCCACAGCCAGCCCGAGGCGAGCACGGGGGCCAGCGCCATGACGAAGATCGGGTTCAGCGACTGGTACCAGGACGTCGGGAAGTCGAACCCGAACAGGCTGTTCGTCGTCGAGTTCTCACCGAAGATCGACAGGGTCGAGCCGTTCTGGTCGTAGATCATCCAGAAGACGGCGGCGACCACGAAGAACCAGATGTAGCCCGAGAGCTTCGACTGCTCGGTGGTCGTCAGCTCCTTGTCGCGCTTCATACGCACCAGGACGGCGACCGGGATGATCAGTCCGGCCAGGGTGATCGGCAGGACGCCCCAGTCGACGAAGTTGCCGGTGATGCCGAGCAGACCGTAGAAGACGGCCGCGACGATCAGCCAGATCAGGCCCTTGCGCAGGGCGGACTGCTTCTCCTGCTCGGTGGCCGGGGTGGCGACGACGTCGCTCTCCGGGCTCAGGTGGCGGGTGCCGAGCAGGAACTGGGCGAGGCCCAGCGCCATGCCGATCGCGGCCAGCGCGAAGCCGAAGTGCCAGTTGACGTTCTCACCGACGGTGCCGATGGTCAGCGGAGCGAGGAACGCGCCCACGTTGATGCCGATGTAGAAGAGCGTGAACCCACCGTCGCGGCGCGGGTCCTCGGGGCCCTTGTACAGGTGGCCGACCATCGTGGAGATGTTGGCCTTCAGCAGGCCGGAGCCGAGCGCGACGAGCGCGAGACCGGCGAAGAAGGTCGCCGAGTTCGGCACCGCGAGCGTGATGTGGCCGAGGATGACGACGGCACCGCCGATGGCGACCGTCTTGCGCGGACCCCAGAACCGGTCGGCCATCCAGCCGCCGGGCATGGCGAGCAGGTAGACCATCGCCATGTAGGCGGAGTAGATCGTCGTCGCGGTGGTGGCGTTCATGTGCATGCCGCCGGGCGCGATCAGGTACAGCGGGAGCAGTGCCTTCATGCCGTAGAAGCTGTATCGCTCCCACATCTCGGTCATGAAGAGCGTCGCCAGGCCGCGGGGGTGGCCGAAGAAGGTCTTCTCGCCACCCACCGTGCTCGACGGGTCCTTCGTCAGGCTGGACGCCATGATCGATCCTTGTGTGCTCGGGACGCGACGCCTCTTGGAGGCGGGTACGCGCCCGGTGGGGGGAGGCCGGCACCGCCGCGGGTACGCCCACCGCGACGGGATCCACGCCCGGCTGCGCCTTCGTCGGCGTTCCGGGCCCGGCCCACAGGTCATTCACTGAATTCCGGGCCGGCGGGTACCGGCCCCGCACACAAAAGAGACCCTTGGCGCTCAGAGCTGCCCAAAGGTCCTTGAGTAGTGCAATAGGCGTTGAGACACCATACGACACGACAGAGCACGATATGGAAGGACTTGAGACATGGATCACAGGTCCAGGTGCAACCACACTCGCATATTCGAAGGTCCGCACGGTAGCGGGGAGCTGACCCGCAGGGCTGCCGGATCACCTCCCGCCCTGTCCGCCGCGCGGACTACCATCAGTGCATGACCCGTGTACTGCTCGCCGAGGACGACGCATCCATCTCGGAACCGCTGGCCCGCGCCCTGCGGCGGGAGGGTTACGAGGTCGAGGTGCGGGAAGACGGCCCGACCGCGCTCGACGCCGGACTCCAGGGCGGCATCGACCTGGTCGTGCTCGACCTGGGGCTGCCCGGCATGGACGGCCTCGAAGTCGCCCGCCGGCTTCGTGCCGAGGGTCACACCGTGCCGGTCCTGGTGCTGACCGCCCGCGCCGACGAGGTGGACACGGTCGTCGGGCTCGACGCGGGCGCCGACGACTACGTCACCAAGCCCTTCCGCCTCGCCGAGCTCCTCGCCCGCGTCCGGGCCCTGCTGCGGCGCGGCGCCACCGAGCCCGCCCCCCAGCCCGCCACGCACGGCGTCCGCATCGACGTCGAATCGCACCGGGCCTGGATGGGCGACGAGGAACTCCAGCTCACCGCCAAGGAGTTCGACCTCCTCCGGGTCCTCGTGCGGGACGCGGGCCGGGTCGTCACCCGCGACCAGCTGATGCGCGAGGTCTGGGACACCACGTGGTGGTCGTCGACCAAGACCCTCGACATGCACATCTCCTGGCTCCGCAAGAAGCTCGGCGACGACGCGGCGAACCCGCGCTACATCGCCACGGTGCGGGGCGTCGGCTTCCGCTTCGAGAAGAGCTGAAGGCTGTAGCGTCCCCGCTGTCCGCCCGAGCCGACTGACGTACAGAAGCAGGCATGCGCCGACGACTGATCAACTCCACCCTCGCCGTCGTGCTCGTGGTGATCGCCGTCTTCGGCGTCTCCCTCGTGATCGTCGAGACCCGCACCATCAGCAGCAGCGCCCAGGAGAGCGTCGACTCCGAGGCGCTGCGGCTGATCAGCGTCATCGAGAGCCGGCTCCTGGGCGCCGAGCGGATCAACCCCGCGGTGCTGGCCGAGCAGATCGACGACAAGCGCTACGCCCTGGTCAAGATGGACGGCCGCGCCCCCATCGAGGTCGGCGAGCGCCCCAGTGGCAGCGTGATCACCGCCACCGAGACGGGTGAGCACGGCGAGAAGGTCACCGTCGAGGAGTCCCGCTCCGCCGTCACCCGCGAGGTCGGCCGCACGCTGATGATCATCGGCGCGGTGGCGCTGTTGGCCATCGTCTCCGCCGTCCTCCTCGCCGTACGCCAGGCCAACAAGCTGGCCTCGCCGCTCACCGACCTCGCCGAGACCGCCGAGCGCCTGGGCTCCGGCGACCCCCGCCCGCGCCACAAGCGGTACGGGGTGCCCGAGCTGGACCGCGTCGCCGACGTCCTCGACGCCTCCGCCGAGCGGATCGCCCGCATGCTGACCGCGGAGCGCCGGCTCGCCGCCGACGCCTCCCACCAGCTGCGTACGCCGCTCACCGCCCTGTCCATGCGGATCGAGGAGATCTCGCTGACCGACGACCCGGAGACCGTGAAGGAGGAGGCGCACATCGCCCTCGCCCAGGTCGAACGGCTCACGGACGTGGTGGAGCGGCTGCTGACCAACGCCCGGGACCCCCGGACGGGCTCCGCGGTCGTCTTCGACCTGGACGAGGTCGTCAAGCAGCAGATCGAGGAGTGGCGCCCGGCCTACCGGGGCGAGGGCCGCGCCATCGTCTGCTCCGGCAAGCAGGGGCTCAGCGCCGTCGGCACCCCGGGCGCGGTCGCCCAGGTGCTGGCCGCGCTGATCGAGAACTCGCTCATGCACGGTGGCGGTACGGTCGCGCTGCGCACGAGGGTCACCGGCAACCAGGCGGTCATCGAGGTCACGGACGAGGGGCCCGGGGTCCCCGCCGACCTGGGCGCGCGGATCTTCGAGCGGACCATCAGCGGCCGCAACTCCACGGGCATCGGCCTCGCGGTCGCCCGCGACCTCGCCGAAGCGGACGGCGGCCGCCTGGAACTCCTCCAGCAGCAGCCCCCGGTCTTCGCCCTCTTCCTGAGCCGCATGTCCCAGCCACGAGAGGAACCGGAACGCCCGGTGCGGTGAGCTGCTGGATCAAGTCCGTGACCCGCGTGTCACACCCGCACACGGCCAAAACAAGCCCGTCCGGCGATTGAGGACGAAGCGTCCGCCCGGACGGCCCCGGGCCTACCGACGAGCCGGGTCCGCCTCGACCCGCACCGCGGGCGCGGGCACCGTCACCAGGGCCTCTTTGTCGGCGACGCCCTCCGAGGGCGCGGGAAGCGCCTTGAACACCCACGTCCGGTACGACCAGAACCGGAACAGCGTCGCGATCCCGATCCCCACGATCTTGAACACATTGCTCTGGACCGGCGTATCCCAGCCGAACCCGTACGTCGCCATGTACAGCACACCGGTCTCGATCACCGCGCCCACCGCGCTGAACAGCAGGAACAGCGTCAGCTCACGCGTGCGGCCGGTCTTGTCGCGGTCGCGGTACGTCCAGTAGCGGAAGCCCACGTAGTTGCAGAGGATCGCGACGAACGTGGCGAGGAGACCGGCGCGCACGGTCGGGATGTCCGTGTAGCGCCACAGCAGGTTGGAGACGGCGATGTTGACGACCAGGCCGACCACGCCGACCACGCCGAACTTGGCGATCTCCCGGGCCAGCAGCTCCAGCCGGGCCCGCAGTGCGCCTCGTTCGCTCATGTGATCGCTCAGTCCGTCCGTAAGTTCGACTTCGTGTTCCGTCAACCTGGCCATGCTAACCAGGACGCCCACCGGACGCCCGTGCGTTGAGCGCGGGTGTGGCGGGCTCCACCCCGCCCACGGGCGTGGGCCGCCGGTGCGGATACCCTGGGAGCGTGACTTTCCCGGTAGTCGGCATGGTCGGTGGCGGTCAGCTCGCCCGTATGACCCACGAGGCGGGCATCCCCCTCGGCATCAAGTTCAAGCTCCTCAGCGACACCGCTCAGGACTCCGCGGCCCAGGTGGCGGGCGAGGTCGTCGTAGGCGACTACCGCGACCTGGAGACGCTGAGGGCCTTCGCGCGCGGCTGTGACGTGATCACCTTCGATCACGAGCACGTGCCGACCGAGCACCTGCGGGCCCTGGAGGCGGACGGCATCCCCGTACGCCCCGGCCCCGACGCTCTGGTGCACGCCCAGGACAAGGGGGTGATGCGCGCGAAGCTCACCGAGATCGGCGCCCCCTGCCCCCGCCACCGCATCGTGAAGGACCCGGCCGACGCCGCGGCCTTCGCCGAGGAGGCGGGAGGCTTCCCGGTCATCCTCAAGACCGTGCGCGGCGGCTACGACGGCAAGGGCGTCTGGGTGGTCCGCTCCGAGGCGGACGCGGCCGAGCCGTTCCGGGCCGGTGTCCCGGTCCTCGCCGAGGAGAAGGTCGACTTCGTACGCGAGCTGGCGGCCAACATCGTCCGCTCGCCGCACGGCCAGGCCGTGGCCTACCCCGTCGTCGAGTCGATCCAGGTCGACGGCGTCTGCGACACGGTCGTCGCCCCGGCCCCCGACCTCGACGAGGCGCTGGCGGGCGAGGCCCAGCAGCTCGCGCTGCGCATCGCCTCCGAGCTGGGCGTGGTCGGCCACCTCGCGGTGGAGCTGTTCGAGACCCGTGACGGACGCATCCTGGTCAACGAGCTGGCCATGCGCCCGCACAACTCCGGGCACTGGACCATGGACGGCGCGATCACCTCGCAGTTCGCCAACCACGTCCGCGCGGTCCTCGACCTCCCGCTCGGCGACCCGCGCCCCCGCGCCCCCTGGACGGTCATGTGCAACGTCCTCGGCGGCGACTACCCGGACATGTACCAGGGCTACCTGCACTGCATGGCGCGCGACCCGCAGCTCAAGATCCACATGTACGGCAAGGACGTGAAGCCCGGCCGCAAGGTCGGACACGTCAACACCTACGGCGACGATCTGGCGGACGTGCGCGAGCGCGCCCGGCACGCGGCCGACTACCTGCGAGGAACGATCACCGAATGACTTCCCCCGCCTCCGCCGCCCCGGTCGTCGGCATCGTCATGGGCTCGGACTCGGACTGGCCCGTCATGGAAGCGGCGGCCAAGGCCCTCGACGAGTTCGGGATCCCGTACGAGGTCGACGTCGTCTCCGCCCACCGCATGCCCCGCGAGATGATCGCGTACGGCGAGAACGCGGCCGGCCGCGGACTCAAGGCGATCATCGCGGGCGCGGGCGGCGCCGCCCACCTGCCCGGCATGCTCGCCTCGGTCACCCCGCTGCCCGTCATCGGCGTCCCGGTCCCGCTGAAGTACCTCGACGGCATGGACAGCCTGATGTCCATCGTCCAGATGCCCGCCGGCATCCCCGTCGCCACCGTCTCCATCGCCGGTGCGCGCAACGCCGGCCTGCTGGCCGTCCGCGTCCTCGCCGCGGCCGACCCCGAGCTCCAGGGCCGGATGACCGAGTTCCTGGGCGACCTCAACGACCAGGCCACCGAGAAGGGCAAGCGGCTGCGCCAGAAGGCCGCCGGCGCGGAGTCCTTCGGCTTCGGGAAGTAGGGATCATGACGGACCGACTGGACCTGGCCCGGGAACTCCTCGCGGAGTACCCCGTCGTCGACGGCCACAACGACCTGCCGTGGGCGCTGCGCGAGCAGGTCAACTACGACCTGGCCGTACGCGACATCGCCACCGACCAGTCGGCCCACCTGCACACCGACATGCCCCGGCTGCGCGCCGGGGGCGTCGGAGCCCAGTTCTGGTCGGTCTACGTACGCTCCGACCTCGCGGGCGACGCCGCCGTCAGCGCCACCCTGGAACAGATCGACGCCGTCGCCGAACTCCTGGAGCGCTACCCGGCCGACCTCCGGCGCGCCCTGACCGCCGACGACGTGGAGGCGGCCCGCGCCGAGGGCCGGATCGCCTCGCTGATGGGCGCCGAGGGCGGCCACTCGATCGCCAACTCGCTGGGCACGCTGCGCGGCCTGTACGCACTGGGCGTCCGCTACATGACGCTCACCCACAACGACAACATCGCCTGGGCGGACTCCGCGACCGACGAGCCCGGTGTCGGCGGCCTCTCGCCGTTCGGCCACGAGGTCGTCCGCGAGATGAACCGCACCGGCATGCTGGTCGACCTCTCGCACGTCGCGGCGACGACCATGCGCGACGCGCTCGCCACCTCCGAGGCGCCGGTGATGTTCTCGCACTCCTCCTCGCGCGCCGTTTGCGACCACCCGCGCAACATCCCGGACGACGTCCTGGCCCTGCTCCCGGCCAACGGCGGCATCGCCATGGCCACCTTCGTGCCGAAGTTCGTCCTGCCGGAGGCCGTCGCCTGGACGCAGGCCGCCGACGAGAACCTCCGCGCCCACGGGCTGCACCACCTGGACACCACCGAGCGCGCGATGAAGCTGCACGCCGCGTTCGAGGCGGCGAACCCCCGCCCGGCCGCGACCGTGGCCACCATCGCCGACCACCTCGACCACATGCGCGAGGTCGCGGGCGTCGACCACATCGGCATCGGCGGCGACTACGACGGCACCGCCTTCCTCCCGCAGGGCCTGGAGAGCGTCGCCGGTTACCCGAACCTGATCGCGGAGCTGCTGCGCCGGAACTGGTCCGCCGCCGACCTGGCCAAGCTCACCTGGCAGAACGCCGTACGGGTGCTGCGCTCCGCCGAGGACGTGGCGCGGGACCTGCGTACCCGGCGCGGCCCGTCGCACGCCACGATCGAGCAGCTGGACGCCCCGGCGGCCTGAGCCACCGGGGCGCCGTTTCTCAGCAGGCGCAGAGACAGAACGGGTGCCCCGCCGGGTCGGCGTACACCCGGAACGACCGCTCCCGGTCGTCCGCCTCCAGCACCGTCGCGCCCAGCGCCAGCACCTCCCGCTCCGCCGCGTCCAGATCCTGCACGGTCAGGTCCAGGTGGAACTGCTGCGACGCGTCGGCGCGCGGCCACTTCGGCGGTACGAAGCCGGGGGCGGCCTGGAAGGCGAGCGGGGCGCCCGCACCCCCGGTGAGGTCCACCCAGTCCTCCTGCTGCCGGACCTCGCCGCCGATCAGCGCGGCGTAGAAGTTCGCCAGGGCTACGGGGTCGGGGCAGTCCAGGACGACGGCACCCACTGCGGCCAGAGCCATGTTGCTTCCTCCTCGGGCAGACTACGGACAGGTCGTTACCGCTTGATGCGCTCAACCGGTAACCGTGACCGCATGCTCCCGCATTGGAGGTAACGTCGCAACCATGAATGAGAGGGACTCCGCGCCCGGCGGACTCGCGCTGGTCGAAGCGCTCGTCAACAGCCTGAACGTGGAGACCGGCGCGGACAGCCTCGACACGGCCGAGGGACGCGCCGCCTTCGCCCTCGCGGAGCCGGACGTGCCGGCGGCGCGCACGCTGCGCGAGGCCCTGCGCGCGGCCTGCCTGGCCCACGCGGGCCACTGCTCGGACGACAGCCCGCTCTGCGTACTGGACCGGCTGCTCGCCGACGCGCCGCTGCGGGTCACCGTGGACGCGGCGGGCGGGGCGGCGCTGTGTCCGGTGCAGGAGCCGCCCGGGCTGACCGCGCGGATCGCGGCAGCCGTCGCCGCCGCGTCGGCCGACGGGACCTGGGCCAGGCTCAAGGCGTGCGAGGCGGCGGACTGCCAGTGGGCCTACTACGACCGCAGCCCGGCGGGGCGCCGCCGCTGGTGCTCCATGTCGGTGTGCGGCGCCCGCGCCAAGATGCGTACGTACCGCGCGAGGCGCGGCTGAGAAGGGGCGGCGCCCCGTGGGTCAGGCGGTCGGGCGGCCCATCGCCCGGTAGCTCCAGCCGGCCGCGCGCCACACGGCGGGGTCCAGCGCGTTGCGCCCGTCGAGGAGGGTCCGGCTGCCCGCGACCGCGCCCAGCGCCTCCGGGTCCAGGTCGCGGAACTCCCGCCACTCCGTCAGGTGCAGCACGACGTCCGCGCCGCGCACCGCTTCGAGCGCGCTGTCCGCGTACCCGAGCGTCGGGAAGAGGCGGCGGGCGTTCTCCATGCCCTTCGGGTCGAAGACGGTGACCTGGCCGCCCTGGAGGTGGATCTGCCCGGCCACGTTGAGCGCGGGGGAGTCGCGTACGTCGTCCGAGTCCGGCTTGAACGTGGCGCCCAGCACGGCGACCCGCTTGCCGAGGAAGGAACCGCCGCCCACGGCCTCCCGGGCCAGCTCCACCATGTGGCCCCGGCGGCGCATGTTGATCGAGTCGACCTCGCGCAGGAACGTCAGCGCCTGGTCGGCGCCCAGCTCGCCGGCGCGGGCCATGAAGGCGCGGATGTCCTTGGGCAGGCAGCCGCCGCCGAAGCCGATGCCGGCCCGCAGGAACTTCTTGCCGATCCGCTCGTCGTGCCCGATCGCCTCGGCGAGCTTGGCGACGTCGCCGTCGGCGGCCTCGCAGACCTCGGCCATGGCGTTGATGAACGAGATCTTGGTAGCGAGGAAGGAGTTGGCGGCGGTCTTCACCAGCTCGGCGGTCGGATAGTCCGTCACGACGAACGGGGAGCCCTCCGCGACCGGGACGGCGTACACCTCGCGCAGCAGCTTCTCGGCGCGCTCGCCGGCCACGCCGACGACGATCCGGTCCGGGTGCAGCGTGTCGTCGACCGCGAAGCCCTCGCGCAGGAACTCCGGGTTCCAGGCCAGCTCCGCGTCCGCGCCCACGGGGGCCAGCTCCGCGAGGCGGGCGGCGAGCCGGGCGGCCGAGCCGACGGGCACGGTGGACTTGCCGACGACCAGGGCCGGCCGGGTCAGCAGCGGCGCCAGCGAGTCGAAGGCGCTCTCGACGTACGTCATGTCGCAGGCGTACTCGCCGTGCTTCTGCGGAGTGTTGGTGCAGACGAAGTGCACGTCACCGAACTCGGCCACCTCCTCCCAGGAGGTGGTGAACCGCAGCCGCCCCGTGGAGCCCTCGATGCCCGCCACGTGCCGCCGCAGCAACTCCTCCAGGCCCGGCTCGTACATCGGGACCTTGCCGGCCGACAGCATCTCGATCTTCTCGGGCACGACGTCGAGGCCCAGGACCTCGAAGCCGAGTTCCGCCATGGCCGCGGCGTGCGTGGCGCCCAGATAGCCGGTGCCGATCACGGTGATCCTGAGGGCCATGAAGTGCTCCTGTGAGATGCGGACGGACATGCGGTGAACGAGCATAGTCCCGGCCGTGGAGCCTCCGATTTGCGGCTGTCGCGCAGCTCACGGCCCGAGCGCGTATGCCCGGGCCGGGTCGAACGCCTAAAATTGGGTTACTTAACGGTAGTTAGCACCCTGGGGAGTGAGCGTCTTGGCGGGTTCCACCGATTTCGACCTGTACCGTCCGGCCGAGGAGCACGAGATGCTCCGTGAGACGGTGCGCGCCCTCGCCGAGGCGAAGATCGCCCCGTTCGCGGCCGCGGTCGACGAGGAGGCCCGCTTCCCGCAGGAGGCGCTGGACGCCCTCACCGCCGCCGATCTGCACGCGGTCCACGTACCGGAGGAGTACGGAGGCGCCGGCGCCGACGCGCTCGCCACGGTCATCGTGATCGAGGAGGTGGCCCGCGCCTGCGTCTCCTCCTCCCTCATCCCGGCCGTCAACAAGCTCGGCTCCCTCCCGGTCGTCCTGTCCGGCTCCGAGGCCCTGAAGAAGAAGTACCTCGGCCCGCTCGCCAAGGGCGACGGCATGTTCTCGTACTGCCTGTCCGAGCCGGACGCGGGCTCCGACGCCGCCGGCATGAAGACCCGCGCGGTGCGCGACGGCGACTTCTGGGTCCTCAACGGCGTGAAGCGCTGGATCACCAACGCGGGCGTCTCCGAGTACTACACGGTCATGGCCGTCACCGACCCGGAGAAGCGCTCCAAGGGCATCTCGGCCTTCGTCGTCGAGAAGTCCGACGAGGGTGTCTCCTTCGGCGCCCCGGAGAAGAAGCTCGGCATCAAGGGCTCCCCGACCCGCGAGGTCTACTTCGACAACGTCCGCATCCCCGCCGACCGCATGATCGGCGAGGAGGGCACCGGCTTCGCCACCGCGATGAAGACCCTGGACCACACCCGCATCACCATCGCGGCCCAGGCCCTCGGCGTCGCCCAGGGCGCGCTGGACTACGCCAAGGGGTACGTCCAGGAGCGCAAGCAGTTCGGCAAGCCGATCGCGGACTTCCAGGGCGTGCAGTTCATGCTCGCCGACATGGCCATGAAGCTGGAGGCCGCCCGCCAGCTGACGTACTCGGCCGCCGCCAAGTCCGAGCGCGTCGACGCCGACCTCACGTTCTTCGGCGCCGCCGCCAAGTGCTTCGCCTCCGACGTCGCGATGGAGGTCACCACGGACGCCGTCCAGCTCCTCGGCGGCTACGGCTACACCCGTGATTACCCGGTCGAGCGCATGATGCGCGATGCCAAGATCACCCAGATCTACGAGGGCACGAACCAGGTCCAGCGCATCGTCATGGCGCGGAACCTGCCGTAACGCCGGCACGTGTGAAGCCCCGCCCCGTTCCCGGGGGCGGGGCTTCACGCGTCCTTGCCCTCCTTGCGCCGCACCATCTCCCCGATCCACACCGGCGCGTACGGCGACGTGCACCCCCGGGGCGTCGGGTAGTCCCTGAGCACGCCCAGCCGCTCGCCGATGCCCAGCGCGCGAGCACGGTGTCCGGGGTGCTCGATCCCGATCTGTGCGAGGCAGGTGTTCATCGCCCACTGGAGGCGGTCGGGTGCGTCCCGCATCTCCGCCTCGACGACGTCCAGCAGTCCGTCGAGGTCGAGCCCGTCGGGCCGCTTCACGACCCGGTCGGCGGTCAGCGCCCACCCGGCGCTCGCGACGACGGGATCGGAGTCCTCCGTCCAGGCGAGGCGCAGCTCCTCCGCATGCGGGCTCTTCTTCACCACGTACCCCACGAGCCAGTCGTGCACCTTGGGCGCCCGCGCCTCGCGCAGCATGCGGTCCAGCTCGTCCCGCGTGTACTCCTTCGGACGGCAGACCAGCAACGCCACCAGCCGCGCGGCGGTGTCGTCCGTCTCCCACAGCCCGACGGCCAGCTCCTGCCGCTTCCCCAGCCGCTTGGCGAGGGCGCGCAGCTTGGTGAGGTTCACCCCGTGGTCGTCCCCGTGCCGCGCGTTGACGGCCCGCGCCCTGGGATCGTCGAGCGCGGCGAGCTCGGCCATGACGTCGGCGACGGTTGCTTCGGACACGGGGGCCGCCTTTCGTACGGGGTGTTTCTGCCAGCGGTACTACATCGATTCCACGAAGCCGGTCCGCCACTCCGGGCGCGGGTCCGCTCCCACGCCCGTCCAGTACTCCGTGCCGCGGACGACCCGGCCGTCACGGACGGTCCAGAACGACGCGGCGCGGAAGAGGCCGAGGCCGTCGTGCGGCACCTCCACCTCGGAGACGACCTCGTCGCCCTGCGCCACCACCTTGAGCACGCGGATCGACCAGCCCTCCGGATACTCGCGGTTCACCGCGACGAAGTTGTCCCGGCCGACGATGCGTTCGAGGCTGACCGGCCACTCGACGACCGCGTCCTCCGCGACCAGCTCCGCGACACCCGCCCAGTCCCGCCCCTGGATCCGGGCCCACAACGTCTCGATCACCTTTGACGGTTCCATCTCCGGAGCCTCCCACGGAGGTCTGACAATGGCACGATGGCCGGCACCGGCCATCGCTCCCGCGCGACGTGCGCGCGGCGGCTGAGGGGAGTCCGATGGGGGAGGACACGACGCGGCTCGTCCGCCTCTTCGACGCGCTCGGAGCCGAGGACGCCGAGGGGTGGGCCGAGTCCGAGGCCGAGGAGGGGCTGCCGCAGCTCGCCCGGTTCCGGCTGCTGCGCGCGGTGTGGCAGGACATCGACGCCTGGAGCTCCACCGCGCCCCAATGGGTGGCCGCCTACTGCCGGGACGGCGTGGCCGGCGGGGCCGTCGAGCGTGCCGTGCGGCTCGGTCTGACCGCCGAGGAGCTGGGGGAGATCGCGCGCGAGGTCGCCCGGGAGACCGCCTTCGCGCTGCTCCAGGGGCTAGACGACCCGGACCGGGGCGACGAGCCGGACGAGGTGGCGGGGCGGCTGCCCGGATGGTTCCTCGGGGAGCTGCCCGCGCTCGGCGAACCCACCGGGCGCGTACTCGGCGCCCTGCACGAGGACTTGAACGAAGCGGAACCGCAGACCCCCACCCGTACCGAAGGAGACGACACATGACCGCGTTCGATGTGATGGAGCGGCGGATATGGGACGGGCAGGCCGAGAGCTACGCCCGTACCGCCGCCCGGCTCTGCATCCGCACCGTGTCCGCCCTGCTGGACGCCGCCGGTGTCGGGGCGGGGACGCGCCTGCTCGACGTGGGGTGCGGCACCGGCAACGTGACCGCGGCCGCCCTCGCGCGGGGCGCCGCCGTCCGGGCCGTGGACGCCGAGCCCGACATGGTCGCCGCGACCCGGCGGGCCGCGCGCGGGACCGAGGTGCGCGCCGGGACGCTTCCCCAGCTGCCCTACGCCGACGCGGAGTTCGACGCGGTCGTGGGCAACTTCGTGCTCAACCACGTCGGCCGCCCGCTGGAAGCGCTCGTCGAGATGCGCCGGGTCGCCCGCCCCGGGAGCCGGATAGCTGTCACCGTCTGGCAGCTGCCCGGCACCCCGGGGCAGACGTTGGTCGGGCGGGCCGCCCAGGCCGCCGGGCTCACCCGGCCCGACTGGCTGGCCACGGTCGACGAGGAGCGCAACTTCGAGCGCACCCCGGACGGGCTGATTACCCTGCTCAAGGCCGCCGGGCTCGCGGACGTACAGGCCGACACGCACGCCTGGGACCACCGGGTCGATCCGGAGGAGTGGTGGGCGGGGCCCGCCGCCGGGATCGGCGCGGTCGGCGGGATGGTCACCGGCGCGGGGCCCGAGGGCGCGGCCGCGGCCAAGCGGGAGTACGACGTGCTGTGCCGCGAATTCCTCGGGGAGGACGGGCTGCTGGCGCTCCCGCACGTCGCGGTGCTGGCTCAGGGCACGGTGTAGGAGACGCCCGGCTGCCAGGGCGGCGGGTGCGCGACGAGGCTCTCCAGCCGGGCACCCGCGAGCAGGCAGTGCAGGGCCCAGCGGTTCGCCGAGTGGGCGATCAGGAGCACCCGGCCCCCGTCCCACTCGGCGGCCAGGTCGCGCAGGAACGAGGCCGTCGCCTCGACCACGTCCCGGTAGCTCTGGCCGCCGCCGGGCCACGGGCGGTCGATGTGGCGCGTGCGCAGCGGATGCAGGACGGAGGTCGGGGCGCCGTTCAGCTCCCCGTAGTCGCATTCGCGCAGCCGCGCGTCCTGGCGGAGGACGGGGGTCTCGGTACCGGCGAACGCGATGCGGGCCGTCTCCACGGCGCGCGCCAGGTCCGAGGTGTAGACGGCGTCGAGCCCGGTGCCGCGCCGCCGTTCGCCGAGTTCGGCGGCCTGGCGGCGCCCGGTCTCCGAGAGCCGGCCCGGCAGCCATCCGGTGGCGATTCCCGCCTCGTTGTCGGTGGTCGTGGCGTGCGACTCGTACACGATCCGTATGGGCATGGCGGCTCCGGGCCGACGCGGGAGAACGGGCCGGGGCCTCAGTTCTCGGTGACCGTGACCTTCTCGTCGTTCTTCAGCTGCTCGACCAGCTGCTTCACCTTCGCCTTGTCCCAGGCCAGGTTGCCGCCCACGTTGCCCGCGATCGGCATGTTCATCGACGTGCCGTCGCCGCCCGTGACGCCCTTCATCGCGAAGAACATCTTGCCGAGCGACCAGAGCGACATGTCCTTGTCCACGATCAGCGTGTCCAGGCCCGCGCCCATCGTCGGGTACAGCTTGAACGGATTGATGATCGTGGAGAACGTCGCCGTCTGGCTGGCCAGGGCCGCGAGGAACTTCTGCTGGTTCTTCGTACGGTCCAGGTCCGAGGTGAAGGCGTGGCGGGTGCGGACGAAAGCCAGGGCCTGCTGGCCGTCGAGGGTCTGCTTGCCGGCCGGGAAGTCGGCGCCCGACCACTTGTCCTTGAACGCCTTCGGGATGTCCAGCTCGACCCCGCCGATCGCGTCGACGATCTTGGCGAAGCCGCCGAAGCCGATCTCGACGTAGTGGTCGATGTGCAGGCCGGTGTTGAACTCGACGGTACGGACGAGGAGCTCCGGTCCGTCCGTGGCGTACGCGGCGTTCAGCTTCGTCGTCCTCCCTGTGGCCGGGTACTTCTTGCCGGACTCGGAGCCGACGAACGACGGGATCTCGACATTGGAGTCACGCGGCAGCGAGACCAGCGTCGGGCCGTTGTCGCCGGTGTGCAGGATCATCATCGAGTCGGTCCGCTTGCCGTCGGCCGAACCCGTGTGGAGCCGCTTCTTGTCCTCGGACGTCATGCCCTCACGGCTGTCGGACCCGACGATCAGGTAGTTCGTCCCCTTGCCCGCCTCCGGCCGCTCGATGACCTTCGACAGGTCGACGGCCCGGTTCAGCTTCGAGTCGGCCCAGAAGTACGTGCCCACGGAGACGGCGAGCAGCACGACGACCAGGACCAGCGCGCCGATCTTGATCCGGCGGCGCCAGTCGGGCGCCGGGCCCGGGCGGCCCTGTACGTAACCGCGGTCACCGCCGTCGCCGCCGTGACCCGCGCCACGGCCGCCGCCGTACACCTGGCCGGTGTTGTAACCGCTGTCGTACTGCGGGTTGCCGTCGTCGTAGCCCGACGGCTGCTGCGGGACCGGGCGCTGCCTCGGCGGCGCGGGGCGCTGCTGCGGCGGGGCCGGGCGGCGCTGGACGTGCGGCATCGAGCGGGCGCTCTCGGGGCGCTCGCTCGCACTGCCCTGTCCGTAGCGGTTGCCGCTGCGGTTGTCGTCGGTCCAGCCGTCGGGCCAATCGTTCATACGGACCAGTGTGCAGGCCGGGGCGGTCCCTCTTACAGGGTGTGTGGAGAATCGGGCCGGGGCTGTTGCGAAGCTGATGCATTGCGACGCGTTCCGGGCCCCCGCATAAGGTGGAGGGCATGACAGATCAGGCTCCGCGCCCGGAGAGCGACATTCCGGCCAAGCCCACCGCGGCCTCCCGGACCACCCTCAGCCACATCATGACCGGCAGCGACACCAATCTGCTGGGTACGGTGCACGGCGGCGTGATCATGAAGCTGGTGGACGACGCGGCGGGCGCCGTGGCCGGCCGGCACTCCGGCGGGCCCGCCGTCACGGCCTCGATGGACGAGATGGTGTTCCTGGAGCCGGTCCGCGTCGGCGATCTCGTGCACGTACGCGCCCAGGTCAACTGGACCGGCCGGTCCTCCATGGAGGTCGGCGTCCGGGTCATGGCCGAGCGCTGGAACGAGTCGACGCCCGCGACGCAGGTCGGCAGCGCGTACCTGGTGTTCGCCGCGGTCGACGCTGACGGCCGCCCCCGCCCCGTACCGCAGGTGGTCCCGGAGACCGAGCGCGACAAGCGGCGCTACCAGGAGGCCCAGATCCGCCGCACGCACCGGCTGGCCCGGCGCCGCGCGATCAGGGAGCTGCGCGAGAAGCGCATCGCCGAGGGCATCGAGGACTGAGGGCGCGGGGCGAGCGGGGACCGAGAGGCGCGGGGAAGGTGCGGGGCTCACCCCCCTGACCGGTTCCGTCCTCAAGCGCCGGACGGGCTGGGTTCGCCCGCCTGCCTCAAGCGCCGGACGGGCTGGGTGTGCCCGCGCGGCTCAGGCGCCGGACGGGCTGTCCGGCCGGCTCACGGGCACACCACCTGGTCCCCCTTCACCGCCCCGAACCTCCCCGGGTCCGGTTCCTCCGCGTGGACGCGCTCGACCTTGTGGTAGTTCTCGCCCGCCGTCACCCGCATCGTCGGCCCCTGTCCCGGCACCGCCCGCAGCTCCGCCCCCGGCAGCGCGGCCGCCAGTGATTTCGCGGACCGGTCCCAGCGCGGGTCGTACGTCACCAGGGTGTGCTTGAGGTCGTGCTGCGGTGCGGTGAGCGGGGCGCGGGTCGTGTCGAAGCCGGTGGCGTGCAGCGCGGCGTCGACGGTGGTGCCCAGGCCGTCCCGCGCGGTGCCGTTGTAGACCTGGACGCGGATCTGCTTCGGCGGGACGTCGACCTTCTTCGCGGGGACCTTCTCGGCGGGCCGGGCGGTGGTGAGGGGTTTGTCCTCGCGCAGAGCGGTGAACAGCTGCTTCGACTTGACCGGGTCCCACTTGACCGTGGAGCCGATCCCCTTGACCTGGAAGGCGACATCGCCCATCGGCACCGAGGCGAACTCCGACGAGGAGGGCGAGAAGCCCCGCATCGCCTGGCCGAGGGAGAGCATCTGCTCCGTGTCGAAGCCCCGGTCGGCCCGTACCGACCGCAGCGTCGTCGATGCGACCTCGCGGAACTTCACCGGGTTCAGCAGCACCCCGCTGCCCGTCGCCTGCTTGATCAGCGCGGCCATGAACTTCTGCTGGCGTTGCATCCGGCCCAGGTCGGCGGCCCCGTCGACGTGCCGGGAGCGTACGTACTGGAGGGCCTGGCCGCCGTCGAGCACATGGGTGCCGGCGGCGAGGTCGAGACCGGTGTACGAGTCCTTCAGCGGGCGGGCGGTGCAGATCTTCACCCCGCCGAGGGTGTCGACGGTGGTCATGAAGCTGGTGAAGTCGACCTCCAGATAGTGGTCGATCTTGACGCCGGTCATGTTCTCGACGGTGCTCACCGTGAGACCGGGGCCGCCCTCCGCGTACGCCGCGTTCAGTTTCACGGGGTGCGCCGCGTGCTCCTGGCCGGTCGTACGGTCCCGGTGCGCGGGGATCTCCGCGTAGCTGTCGCGCGGCAGGCTGACGACGCTGGCGCGCTGCTCGTCGGCCGACAGGTGGACCAGCATGATCGTGTCCGTGCAGTGGCAGGGCTGCCCGCCGAGGCGGTACTTCCGCTTCTCGTCCTGGGTGATCCTGTCGCGGCCGTCGGTGCCGACCAGCAGCAGATTCGTGCCGCGCCCCCCGGCGGGCCGGTTCTTCATGTCCTTGAAGGGGTCGATGCGGTCGATCCCGCTCTCCAGGTTCGTCACGACCGCGTGCCCGATCCCGCCGGCCCCCAGCACGAGGACGGAGAGCCCGGTCGCCATCCGCATGCCCCAGCGCGGCCGCTCGTCCTGCTTTCGCCGCCGCCTGCGCCGCGGGGGCGCGGGGCGGGGCCGGGTCGTACGGGGGGAGCGGTGCGGCGTGGGCACGAGGGACACCTCCGCGGTGCGAGGGGGACCGTTCGCACGGTAGGCCCATACGATCGTCATCCCGGGAGGCCGCCCGGCGGCGCGCACCGCTGTCCCCCATTCGCGGTAACGTGGCGGCCGAATTCCGCCTGGTGGGGTACGAGCCCCCGGCGCCCCCGAGGACCCACCCGAGGACCACATGTCTGCCGCGCAGCCTCCCGCCGTCTCCGTGATCATGCCGGTGCTCAACGAGGAGCGCCATCTCCGGAACTCCGTCCGCCACATCCTGGAGCAGGAGTACGCGGGCGAGATGGAGGTCGTGATCGCGCTCGGCCCCTCCACGGACCGTACGGACGAGATCGCCGCCGAGCTGGTCGCGGAGGACCCCCGGGTCCACACCGTTCCGAACCCCACCGGACGCACCCCCGCCGCCCTCAACGCGGCGATCGAGGCGTCCAGCCACCCGGTGGTCGTCCGCGTCGACGGCCACGGCATGCTCTCGCCGGACTACATCGCGACCGCCGTCCGGCTCCTGGAGGAGACGGGCGCGCAGAACGTCGGCGGCATCATGCACGCCGAGGGCGAGAACGCCTGGGAGGACGCCGTCGCGGCGGCCATGACGTCGAAGATCGGCGTCGGCAACGCGGCCTTCCACACCGGCGGCCGGGCGGGCCCGGCCGAGACCGTCTACCTGGGCGTCTTCCGCCGCGAGGCGCTGGAGAAGGCCGACGGGTACAACGTGGAGTTCATCCGCGCCCAGGACTGGGAGCTGAACTTCCGCATCCGCGAGGCCGGCGGGCTGATCTGGTTCTCGCCCGAGCTGCGCGTCCAGTACCGCCCGCGCCCCTCCGTCCGGGCGCTCGCCAAGCAGTACAAGGACTACGGCCGCTGGCGCCACGTCGTCGCCCGCTACCACGCCGGCTCCATCAACCTGCGCTACCTGGCGCCCCCGACCGCCGTCGTCGCCATCGCGGCCGGCCTCGTGGTGGGCGCGGCGGTCACGCCGTGGGCCCTGGTCGTTCCCGGCGGGTACCTCGCGGCGATCGTCGCGGGCTCCCTCCCGGCGGGCAAGGGGCTGTCGGCGAAGGCCCGCGCGCAGATCCCGGTCGCGCTGGCGACCATGCACATGTCCTGGGGCTACGGCTTCCTGACCAGCCCGCGCTCCCTGGCCAGGAAGGTCATCGCGAGCCGCCGCCCGGCGATCGCCGAGCCGGGCGCACCGGTGGCCTGACCCGGTCCTTCCACCTGGGGGTCGGACAGACGAGAGGGGGCGCCCGGCCGGACCGGGCGCCCCCTCTCGCGTACCGCGTGTCAGCTCTTTCCGTCCCACCGGTAGACGGAGTAGATGTCCATGCACTGGTTCTTGTCCGCCGCGTTGATGTCGTCCGCGCCGTCCGGGAGGTCACCCGCCTCGGCCTTGGGGGCCTTGTACGCGGTGCCCTCGCGCCAGTCCGCACCGACGACGACGGTCAGCCCGCCCGCCTTCGGGTCGGCCTTGACCGAGGACGTCGGGAGCCCCAGAGCCTTGGCCACGGACAGCGCGTCCGACTTGCCCTGGTCCCCGTCCTCCTTCGCGTACCGCACCACCGTGTCCTTGAGCGGCTCGGTGGTCCGCGCGGTGTCGGCCTCGGCGAAGCCCTTGCCGTGCAGGATGTCGGCGACCTCGCCCGCCCGCCCGTCCTTGGGCGCCTGGCCGACACCCGTACCGTTCACCACCGAGATGCCGAGGGTCGCCGGAGCGGCCGCGGGGGGCCCGGAGGGGGACGCGGAGGACGAGGGCTTCTTCTTCTCCTTGCCGTTCTTGTCGAACGCGACGTCCTTACGGAGCAGACTCCACAGGGCGTCCGCGGACTTGTCGATGGGAACGAGCTTGTTCCGGTCCTGCGACCACTCGGCCGTCGGCATCGTCGCCATGGTGATGCGTTCGATCGGCACGCTCTTGAGCTGCATCGACAGGTCGTACAGCTTTTTGACCGAACGGATCTCGTCGGACACCTGGAGGGCCTTCGTCGCCGTCTCCGCGAGACTCGTCAGCCGGCCCGCGTCCGACCAGAGGTTCTGCTTCTTCATCGTGCGCAGCATGGAGTTCATGTACATGTGCTGCGCCTTGGCGCGGTTCTGGTCATTGCCGAAGGCGTGCCGGGTACGCAGCCACTGGAGGGCCTGTTTGCCCTGCACCGTGTTCGTGCCCGCCGGCAGCTTGAGACCGGAGCCGCCGGGAACGAGGCGGGTGGGCTTGTCCCACACACCCGTCTTCACGCACACGTCGACCCCGCCGATCGCGTCCGCCATCGCCACCACGCCCGCGAAGTCGAGCATGATCCAGTGGTCGATGTAGACGCCGGTGAGCTTCTCCCAGGTGGTCAGCGTGCAGCCGGGACCACCCCGCTGGAGGGACTCGTTGATCGGGCTGTTGTCCGTCGCGGGGTACTTCTGACCCGTCTTGGAGTCCGTGCACTCCGGGATGTGGAGGATCGTGTCGCGCGGAATGCTGACCAGTGAGGAGTTCTTCCGGTCCGCCGAGATGTGCAGCAGCATCTGGACGTCGGCCCGCGGCTTGTCCCCGACCGTGTCCCTGCTGCCGCCGAGCTTCACGTTCTCCGCGCTGTTGCGGCTGTCCGAGCCGAGCAGCAGGATGTTGAGCGGGCTGTTGCCCTCGGCATCCGGCGCGGCCTTCTTCACACCGCTCTCGCCGCCGCTGCGAGCACTGCTGCGGATGTTGTTGTTGAGATGCCGGTAGTAGAGGTACCCGGCGGAGGCGGTGCCCAGGACGAGCACCGCCATGGATATCGCTATCCACTTGAACACCCGGCGTTTCCGCGACTTCTTCGCGGCCCGTTTACGTGACTTGCCGCGCCGGTGGCTGCTCGCGCGGCCACCGCCGGCGTCACCCGGCTCAGCGCCATCCGGGCGCTCGCCGACACCCTCGTCCCCGCTCTGCCGGCGGGAGTGCGTGCGCGACCGCGTCCCCTCCCCGGGCGTGCTGCTCCGTCCCACCGGGACCCCCCTGCTGTTCAAACTCGTGCGGTGTGGTGACGCGGCGTCACTTGGAGCACCCCGCCGACTCGGCGCTGGACTTCGGAATGTCGATCTTCTTCGGTCCGGTGATCGGCGTCCCCGCCGCCTTGAAGTCCTTGCCCAGCGTCAGCACCATCGCCTGAAGCCCCTCGGCGTCGGTGGTGCCCGGCTTCATCGCGGAGCCGGGCAGCCCCATCATCTCGGCGAGGGCGCGGGCCTGGTCCGCCTGGTTCGGGGCGTACTCCAGCGTCGTCTTGGCGATCTTCTCCGGCGCGTTGGCCTTGTTCGTGGACTTCAGGACGCCCTTGGTGTTCTGCAGCCAGGTGACCGTCTGCTGGGCACCGCCGGCGACCTCGCCGCCGTTGTACACATCGACCCGGACGTCGGCCGCGGCCGCCTTGGTTCCCTTGAGGAGCGCGTCCTGCTTGCTCTTGGCCTTCTTCTTCTGCGCGGCCACCTCGGTCAGTGAGGTGTCGTCGCGCAGCATCGAGAACAGCTGCTCCGCCTGCGTCGGGTGCGGGACGACCGTGACGGGCGTGGGCTCGTCGGGGTTGTCTATCACCGGCATCGTGACGAACGTGATGTTCTTCGTGTCCGTCTTGGTGATCTCCTTGGCGAGCGAGCTGAGCTTCTTCACGTCGCCGATCGGCTTGTCGACCGTCAGGGCCTTCGTCGCCGCGTCCGCCACCTTGAACAGCTTGGTCGGGCTGGTCAGTGTGTCGTCCGACTTGGCCTGCTTGATCATCGAGCCCATGAACTGCTGCTGGCCCTTGATCCGGTCGAGGTCGCTCTCGTTGGAGTACGCGTGCCGCGTCCGTACGAACGCCAGCGCGTCCTCGCCGCTGACCTTGTTCGGCCCCGCCGGCAGGTTGAGGTGGGACTTCGGGTCGTCGATGGCGTGGTCGAGGCAGATGTTGACGCCGCCGACCGCCGTGGACAGGGTCTTCACCGCGTTGAAGTCGACCATCATGAAGTGGTCGACCTTCACGCCGGTCAGCTCCTCGACCGTCTTCATCGTGCAGCCGGGGTCGCGGCCGCTCTCGCCGAGGCTCCTGTTGAACCGGACGTGCTGCGTACCCGGGATGGTCTTCTCGGAGCCGTCCTCCTGCACGGCGGTGCACTCCGGGATGTCGGTGATGAGGTCGCGCGGGATGCTCATCGCCGTGGCGTTGGTGCGGTCCTCGGAGACGTGGAACAGGATGTTCGTGTCCGCGTGGCCGACGCTGCCCTTGTCGCCGTATCCCTCGTTGCCCTTACCGGTCCGCTTGTCCGTACCGATGATCAATATGTTGATCGGGGCGTTGGCGGTGACGACGTCCTTGTTGCCGGCGTCGCCGATGTCCACCGTGTTGATGTTGCCGTTGAGGCGCTGGTACAGCCAGTAGCCACCCGCCGAGAGGCCGACGAGCACGAAGGCCATCGTGCCGCCCGTCCACAACAGCGCTTTCTTCTTCCGCGACTTGGGGGCCTTGCGCTTGCGGCGTCCCGGGCCGCCGTCGCCGGGGGCGGGGCGCTCCTGGCCGCGCGGCGCGTTCGCCGCCCGGCGCCCGCCCTGGCGCGGCACCTCGGCGCTGCGGCGGGGGGAGCCGTCCGAGGTGGCGCGGCGGGGTGCGTCCGAGGGACCGCGCTGCGCCGGAGGGACCGAGGACCGGGGGGTGTGCCCTCCGGAGTGGTTCAGTCGCAGTTCGTAATCGCCGGTGTCCGGGTTGAGAACCCACTGGTCTGCGGGATCATCCATGTTGTCCGCCCGCCCACGGCTTTGCGCATCCACGGTTGCTCGAGTCCTCCGTCGGTGCCACGCGAGGCGCCTCCCCCGAAAAGGCGCTCAGTCTTGCTCTCCAGAAGTGCGCGGCCGGACGGCCGGAAGCACCGGATCGCGTCACACTATCCGTCCCATTCGGCGTCCAGCGACGCGCGTGACGCATTCCACGGCCCTTACAACTGGGCATTCTTCCCATTGCGCGCGGAATGTTGGTCTCTGTTTGGCCATTGCTTTACTGCTTGCACAGGTCGGTCGCGGCATTGTTCCCCGAATACGTGGGTGTGGGAGACGGCCCCGACGCGTCGGCCGCGTCCGGGTTCCCGTCATCGCTCTTGTCGTCGTCCTTCAGCTTGTCGGCGGGCACCACGGCGACCGGCTTGTCGTCGCGCAGCTGCTTGAACAGCTTGTCCGCGTCGGGCTGCACCAGTTCGTCCCGGTTCCGGTTCAGGTGGTACGGCTGCCGGGGGACGGTCAGGAACTGGACCTTCTCGGTGGGGACGTCCCGCATGCCCCGCACCAGGTCGTACAGGTCCTTCAGGCTGTCGAGGCCCGGATCGGTGGTGAGCGCCTTCGTGGCCGCGTCCAGCACCGGGTAGAGCCGCGTCGGGTTGAGCAGGACACCGTTGCTCTGCACCTTGTTGACGAGCGCGCCCAGGAACTGCTGCTGGCGGTCCATCCGGTCGGTGTCGCTGCCGTTGCCGAGCGACTTGCGCGCCCGTACGTAGCCGAGAGCCTGCTCGCCGTTGAGCTTGTGGCGGCCCGCCCCGAGCTTGAGGTGGGCGTCCTTGTCGTCGACCGGCTCCTTGAGGCAGATCTCGACCCCGTGCACCGCGTCGACCATGTCCTTGAAGCCGTTGAAGTCGACGACCATGTGGTGGTCGATGCGGATGCCCGTCATCTTCTCGACGGTCCGGATGGTGCAGGCGGTCCCGCCCATCTCGAACGCCCAGTTGAACTGCGCGAACTGGGCCCTGGTGGCGGTCTTGTCCGCCTTGTGGCAGACCGGGATGTTCACCATCAGGTCGCGCGGGATCGACATGGCGGTGGCGCTCTTCCGGTTCGCCGCCAGGTGCAGCAGGATCGTCGTGTCCGAGCGCTGTGAGCCGCCGTCGTCGCGGCCGTACTTGCGGTTGTCGCCGGCCCGGCTGTCCGAGCCGATGAGCAGGATGTTCTCCGCGTCGTGGACGACGGAGACCGGCCGCTCCTTCTCGTACGCCTTCAGCTCCGCCGCCGCCGAGGTGTCCGTCCGGATGTTGCCGTCGAGCTTCTTGTACAGCCACCAGCCGACGCCCGCCGCGACGAGCACGAGGAAGGAGACCCCGAGCGCCGTCCAGCGCAGCCAGTGCCGCTTCCGCTTGACGGTGATGTCGACGGCGGCGCCCCCGCCCTCGTTCTCCGGGTTGGGACCGGGGCCACTGCCCGATCCGCTACGGGTCTCCCCGCCGGGGGTGGACGTCTCGGAGGGCTTGCTGTCCTCGCCGGGCGGCGGTGCGTCGTCCCCCGCGGCGGGCGGCGGAGCGTCCGGCGTCCGGTCCTCGCCCGCGGCCGAGTCGTCGGGGTCGCCCGGAGTGCCGGCGCTTTCGGTCACGTCTGCGTCCATCCTTCACGTTCGGCGGCGCGCTGGGCCGCCGGTCGCAGAAGTAGACGGCTGAACCTCACGCTTGGTTGTGCCTGGGGGAGACCTCTGGTGGTCCGTACCGCCGATCATGTACCGGAGTTGAGCGCCGATGCGGGGGACTCGGCCCACGATGGGCCGGACGGGTGCCCCTCGGGCCTCTTGTCACACCGGTCCCGCGGGACGCCCCTCCGTCACACCGTCAGCGTGACCCGCTCGCTCTCCACCCGCTGCGCCAGCACGTCTGCGCCCACCCGGTCGAGGTGGCGGCACAGGACCACGGAGCCCCCGGTCGCGAGGGGTGCGTAGAGCCCGGCGGCGAGCCCGTCCCAGGTGTCGTACGAACGCCCCGTCAGCAGCCGCGAACCGGCGGACAGGCCCAGCGCCGCTCCGTCCTCGCGGGCCCGCGCCACCAGCTCGGCCGCAGTGAACGAGGCCCCGCCCACCGTCAGCGCCGGCGCGTCCGGGTCCACCGGGGCGAACGGTGCGAACCGGTCGCCCTGGCCCGGCACCTCCACCGCGTAGTCCGCGAACCCCTCGGGCGTCTGCGGGAACCGCCCGCCCAGCGGACGCAGCGCCAGGGCGATCCGCTCGCCCGGGCAGGCCCGCGCCGCGTCCAGCGTGTCCGGCCCCGAGACGACGAGATCGGCGGCTGCCGGGTCGCCCTGCACCTCGGCCACCACGCCCACGGAGGCGCAGGCGAGCAGCCAGACCGCGGACTGCCAGTGCGCGGGGAGCAGCAGCGCGAGCCGGTCGCCGGGCTCGGCGGCCAGGTCCCCCTGGAGCAGGTTGGCGGTCTTGGCCACCCAATTGGCGAAGGTGGCCACCGACAGTTCGACGCGCTCCGAGGTGGCGTCGTCGTAGAAGGTGACCAGGGGGCGGGCCGGGTCCGCGGCGAGCGCGGAACGCAGCAGGTCGGCAGGGGTGCGGTCGCTGGCGTTCATGGGCGGAAGCGTACGCGGCCGGGCCGGACGCGGTAGCTGCCGCGTACACCGGTCCGGCAGACGGGCCGTCAGCTGCCGGGGACCGTCCGGGTGGCCGGAGTTGTCCGGGTGTGTCAGGAGACGTATGTGTCCGGCATCGATCCGAAGGGCAAGGTGCGCCTGGTCTCGACCGGCGGCGGCGCGTACAAGAAGGGCAGGAGGGTCGAAATGAACGTCATCTCGGGTCACCGCGACGGATTCGCAACCGATCGCCCGGGAGCGCGTCTCTACAAGAAGCTCGGGACCGCCCGCGCCACGGCGGCCCGTCTGCAGGGGCGCTGACACCCGCGGCACACCTGCTGCGGACCGCTGGCCAAGGGTCGTCCCCGGGCTCTGCATACACTGGCCAGCCGTAACGAGGCCCGGCCCCAGCAGGAAGCGAAGACAGTGCTGTGACAGAGGCAAAAGAAGCGATCCTCCTGGTCGGCGGCAAGGGAACCCGGCTGCGCCCGCTCACGGTGCACACGCCCAAACCCATGGTTCCGGCGGCGGGCGTCCCTTTCCTCACGCACCAGCTGGCCCGTGCCCGGGCCGCCGGGGTCGAGCACATCGTCCTCGCCACCTCGTACCTCGCCGAGGTCTTCGAGCCGTACTTCGGTGACGGTTCCTCGCTCGGCCTGCACATCGAGTACGTCACCGAGCGCGAACCGCTCGGCACCGGCGGCGCCATCCGCAACGTCGCCCACCGCCTCGCCTCCGGCCCGGACGAACCGGTCCTCATCTTCAACGGCGACATCCTCACCGGACTCGACATCCGGGCCCTCGTCGCCTCGCACGCCGACTCCGGCGCCGACGTCTCCCTCCACCTGACCCGGGTCGACGACCCGCGCGCCTTCGGCCTCGTCCCGACCGACGACACCGGCCGCGTCACCGCCTTCCTGGAGAAGCCGCAGACGCCCGAGGAGATCGTCACCGACCAGATCAACGCCGGCGCGTACATCTTCCGGCGCTCGGTCATCGACACCATTCCGGCCGGCCGCCCGGTCTCCGTCGAGCGCGAGACCTTCCCCGGCCTCCTCGCCGACGGCGCCCACCTCCAGGGCATGGTCGACTCCACGTACTGGCTGGATCTCGGCACCCCGCAGGCGTTCATCCGCGGCTCCGCGGACCTGGTGCTCGGCCGCGCCCCGTCCCCGGCCGTGCCGGGCCGCTGCGGCGACCGCCTCGTCCTGCCGACCGCCTCCGTCGCCCCCGACGCCAAGCTCTCCGGCGGCACGGTCGTCGGCGAGGGCGCGGTGATCGGCGCGGGCGCCCGGATCGACGGCTCGACCGTCCTCGCGGACGCGGTCGTCGGACCCGGCGCCGTGATCACGGACTCCCTGGTCGGCGCGCGCGCCAGGATCGGCAGCCGTACGGTGCTGGCCGGCGCGGTCGTCGGCGACGGCGCGGAGGTGGGCGCCGACAACGAGCTGCGGGACGGCGTACGCGTCTGGTGCGGGGCGCACCTGCCGGACGCGTCGGTGCGGTTCTCCTCGGACGAGTGAGCGGACCGGCCGCCCGGCCCGTACGCGGACCGGATGGCTGAAAACAGCCGTACCCTCGACAGGCAGACCCGACGACCGAGGACCTCATCCGTGGCAGGACGCTTCGCTCCCCGCAACGCCCGGCGCGCGCCCGTCCCGCACCAGGCGGCGGCCACGCCCGTACCGGCGGCGCAGACCCGCGTCTGGACCCCGCCGGGCCCGCTCGACCTGCGCCTCGTTCTCGGCCCGCTGCGCCGCGGCCCCGCCGACCCCACCTTCCGGATGGTCGCCGACGGCTCCGTCCGCCGGGCCAGCCGCACCCCCGAGGGCCCCGGCACGCTCCACGTCGTCGTCCGCGACGGCCGCGTCGAGGCGTCCGCCTGGGGGCCCGGCGCGCCCTGGCTGCTGGACCAGCTGCCCACGCTGCTCGGCGAGGGCGACGACCCGGCCGCCTTCATCCCGCGCCACCGCCTCCTCGCCCAGACCCAGCACCGCCGCCCCGGACTCCGGCTGCTGCGCACGGGTCTGGTCCTGGAGTCGCTGATCCCGTCGGTCCTGGAGCAGAAGGTCACGACGGACGAGGCGTACCGCGCCTGGCGCCTCCTGGTGCGCCAGTACGGGGAGCCGGCGCCCGGCCCGCAGGAGTACGGCCTCTACGTCATGCCGGACGCCCGCACCTGGTCGCTGATCCCGTCCTGGGACTGGCACCGCGCGGGCGTCGACAGCAAGCGCTCGGCGACGATCCTGCGCACGGTCAGGGTCGCGCGCCGCATGGAGGAGGCGGCCACCATGGACCTCCCCGACGCGCTGACCCGCCTCCAGGCGATCCCGGGCATCGGCCCCTGGACGGCGGCGGAGACCCTGCAACGCTCCAACGGCGCCCCCGACGCGGTGACGGTCGGCGACTTCCACCTCCCCGGCATCGTCGGCCACGCCCTGGCCGGCAACCGCAACGCCGACGACGAGGAAATGCTCGCCCTCCTCACCCCGTACGAGGGCCAGCGCCACCGGGCAACCCGCCTCATCCTGCTCTCGGGCGCGACCCCACCCCGCAGGGCACCACGCTTCCAGCCGAGGGACATCGCGAGGCTGTGAGAGCCGGGCCGGGCCAGACCCAAACCCGTCCGGCGATTGAGGACCGGGGTCCGGGGGGCAGAGCCCCGAACGGCCCGTCGGGGCTCAGGTCACATGGAGTCAGGACCCCGGAACACGGCGCCGGAGGCGCCTACCGCACGACGACGAATTCCTCCGCGGAACGCCCCACCCGCGGCCCGGGGGCCGCAACCGCCTGCCCGACGGCCACCGCGCCCAGCGGGTCCCAGGACGACGGCAGCCCCAGAACATCCCGCACCACATCCCGGCAGAACATCGTCGAGGACACCCACGCCGACCCCAGCCGCTCCCCGGCCAGCGCGACCAGGAAGTTCTGGATGCCCGCGCCCGCCGCGACGACGAACATCTCGCGCTCCGCGCCGTCCCGCCGCTCGTCCCCGTACGTATGCGAACCGTCCATCACCATGCACGGCACGACCAGATACGGCGCCCGGCGCAGCACATCGCCCCGCCGCACCCGCTTCGCGATCGACTCCTCGCTCTTGCCGTCGTGCCGCAGGTCCGCGATCCACGCGTTCCGCATCGCGTCGAGCAGCCGGGTCCGCGACTCCGCCGACTCCAGCAGGACGAACCGCCACGGCGTCGTGTGGTGCGGTGCCGGCGCGGTCACCGCCGCGGCGACCGCACGCCGTACCGCCCCGGGATCAACCGGCTCGTCGGTGAACTCGCGGACCGTACGCCGCTGGGTCACCGCCTCCCGTACCGCCTCGGAGGTCCCCAGCCGGAACATGTCGTCGGCCGCGACCCGCACCATCGCGCGGGCGCCCTGCTCGTCGCCCGCGTCCACGACGTGCCCGAGGCCGCGCACGACCGCGACGGGCAGCCCGTCCGCCTTCCCCTTGACCAGGTCACCCGCGGCGGCCAGCTCGTCGGCGGTGGCGACCACGGTCGCGCTGAGCGGATTGCCGTACGCGTCCTGCCCGCCCCGCAGGTCGTCCAGCACCCGCACCCCGGCCGCGCCGATCGCGACGTCGGTCAGCCCGTTGCGCCAGGGCCGGCCGAAGGTGTCCGTGACGAGGACGCCGACCTCCACGCCGAGGGCCGCCCGCAGCCCTTCCCGGATCGTCCGGGCCGACGCGTCGGGGTCCTCGGGGAGCAGCAGGACCGTGCCGGCGGGGGTGTTCGACGCGTCGACGCCGGCGGCGGCCATCACCAGGCCCTGCCGGTTCTCCACGATGCGCAGCGGACCGCGCCGGGCCACCACCCGTACCGTCTCGGCGTCGATCGCCGCCTCGCGGTCGGTGGCCTCGACGATCCGGCCCTCAGCCTTGGAGACGATCTTCGAGGTGACGAGCAGGACGTCGCCGTCGACGAGCCCGGGCCCGGTGGCCGCGATGAGCTTCGCGAGGTCGTCCCCGGCCCGCACCTCGGGCATGCCGGGCAGGGCCCACACCCGGTAGGAGGGGGCGTCGGCGGCGCTCACGCGCGGACCTCCCCGGCGAGGGCCAGCGCCTGACGGGCCATCTCGGCGGTGGCGGCGACGTCGGTCATCATCAGCGGCACGGCCCGGCAGCGGATGCCCGCCGACTCCACCCGCCCGACCGCGCCCGCGTCCACGGTGTCGACGAGCCAGCCGTCGAGCAGCCCGGACCCGTAGTGCTCGGCGACCGCGGCGGCCGTCGACTCGACGCCCACGGCCGCGAGGACCTTGTCGGCCATCCCGCGCACGGGGGCGTCCCCGACGATGGGGGAGAGGCCGACGACCGGCACCCCGGCCTCGGCGATGGCCTCGCGGATGCCGGGCACGGCGAGGATGGTCCCGACGGAGACGACCGGGTTGGACGGCGGGAAGAGGATGACGTCGGCCTCGGCGATGGCCTCCAGGACGCCGGGCGCGGGCTTCGCCTGCTCCGCCCCGACGGGCACGATCGCCCGCGCCGGTACGGAGGCCCGCAGCTTCACCCAGTACTCCTGGAAGTGCACGGCCCGGCTCTCGCCGTCCTCGTCGATCGCCACATGCGTCTCGACGCGGTCGTCGGACATGGGCAGCAGCCGCACACCCGGCTTCCAGCGGGCGCAGAGCGCCTCCGTGACGGCGCTGAGCGGGTAGCCCGCGCCGAGCATCTGCGTACGGACGATGTGCGTGGCGAAGTCGCGGTCGCCGAGCCCGAACCACTCGGGGCCCACGCCGTACGCGCCGAGCTCCTCCTTGACGTGGAAGGTCTCGTCGGTCCGGCCCCAGCCCTGCTCCTCGTTGATGCCACCGCCGAGGGTGTACATCACGGTGTCGAGGTCGGGGCAGACCTTGAGCCCGAACAGATGGATGTCGTCACCGGTGTTGCCGATGACCGTGATGTCCGCGTCGGGCGCGGCCTCCTTGAGACCCCGCAGGAAACGAGCACCACCGATACCGCCGGCCAGAACCACAATGCGCATGCGAAACAGTCTGTCAGGCGAAGCCTGGTCCTTGTCGGGGTGGTGGCGGGCGACGGGTGGGACTGTCAGGCGGAGCCTGGTCCTTGTCGGGGTGGTGGCGGGCGACGGGTGGGACTGTCAGGCGGAGCCTGATCCTTGTCGGGGTGGTGGCGGGCGACGGGTGGGACTGTCAGGAGCTCGGGGCTTCAGGGACGGCGGCTGTTCAGGCCGTCGCGACCGCTGGGGCGCACTGCGCGGTGTGCATCGGCATATCGGTGAGGCCCGGGTAGTAGACGTGCAGACTGACGGCCGGTTCGAGGGAGTCGTTGACGACGTCGTGGAGGTAGCCGGGGGCGAAGACGCGCTGCGCCCCGGCGCCCAGCGTCCGCTTCCCCCGGTCCGTGCGTTCGGTCAGTTCGCCGTCGAGCACGGTCAGCACGCCGGAGGACGGGCCGTGGTCGTGGAGTCCGCTGCCCTGTCCGGGCACCCAGCTCAGCAGCCAGACCTCGTAGCCGGGTCCCTTGCGCAGGCGGTGGTACCAGCGGCTGGTGGCGTCGTACTGGACGAGCGGGGCCCACAGGTCGCGGTCGGCGGCGATGGTACGGGCGAGGCCGACGAACTCGGCCACGGTGACGGGGTGTTCGCGGGCGGGGCGAAGGAGGTGCTGGACCTCCAGGAGGTCGCCGGCGATCTGGAGGTCGCTGTCGCTGCTGTTCATGGGAGCGGTGGTTCCTCGGCGGGGTGCGAGTACGGCGTGGGGTGCGGTGGGCTCGTCGTGAGGACCGGGGCCGTGGGGGCGCTGGGGCCGTGCGGGGGAGGTCCCGGGACGAGAGGGCCGAGCCGGAGCGGAAGCTACGACGGCGTCGGCGGGATCAACAGCTCGGCGGGATCAACAGCCGAGACAGCTGGAACAGCAACAGCGAGCCTGGACAGCGCTACGGAACCCGCAGGCGCGGGTGGCGTGCATCGCTGAGGTCACTGGCATGCCAACAAGGAGAACCGGAGAACTGTCCACTGTCAACCCAATGCCCGGTTTGGCGGCAGTGTTTCACCTCATCCGGTTACTCCGTCCGGAGAAAGGTTTTAGCGGCCTTCGACGGGGACAGGTGGCGCAACAGTCGTGCCGCCAAACGCGGGCGCGGCACCGTGACCCGAATGTGATCTTGGTCGCTTCAGTGATCGAATCGAAACGTGTCCGCGTCGGCGGGAGTTTGTCTCCATGGCGGGTGGGTACGCGCGAGAGCCCATGGCATATGTCAGGTTTTTGGTGATTTGAACACTTAACGCATACGGTTGGTGCCGCAGGGTGAATACCGGGGCCAATAGCAGATCTGGGCTTGACCAGCCAGAGCTACACGCTTGTAATTTCACCCGTGTCGTTCGGCCGATTCGGTAACGGCCGCATCACGGGACGCAAGAGACGGACGAGGGGCGCAGATGACCGAGCTGTTCCAGCAACTGCTGGTCGAGGACGCGGACGAGGAGCTCGGCTGGCAGGAGCGCGCACTGTGCGCCCAGACAGATCCCGAGTCCTTCTTCCCCGAGAAGGGCGGATCGACCCGCGAGGCGAAGAAGGTCTGTCTCGCCTGCGAGGTCCGGTCCGAGTGTCTGGAGTACGCCCTCTCCAACGACGAGCGGTTCGGCATCTGGGGCGGCCTCTCCGAACGTGAACGCCGACGCCTGAAGAAGGCTGCGATTTGATCGAGTTAATCGGGCCGGCCGTTCCGACCGGCCCGACCCACCGCACACTCCATGGCCCGCCGCCTGCCCCCGCAGGCGGCGGGCCATCGCCGTACCCGGCACCCGCCGCCCTCATGCCCGTGCCGTACCCGGCGCCCGCCGCCCCCATGCCCGGGCCGTCCCACCCGCCTCCGGCCGCCGTCATGGCCCGTCCTCGCCCGCGCTCCGCAGCGCAGCCGCCCGGGTGTCCGGGAGGCTCCCGCGCCGGCGGTCCCGCCCCGTCGTCGCCCCGGCGGGTCTCCTCGCCCACCGCTCGGCGCACCCCGGGTTTGTCCGTACCGTTAGTGTGGGGCCCCGTCCGAGACGCGCCAACGACCCGACAGAGCGCGCGTGTACACCGATGCAGCCCCCGGGGTGACGTCCCCCGGACCCGGCCGGAGGGCCCGTACCTCGATGTCCGTGCACAGCCAATCAACGGCGCCGTACGCGGCCGCCGCCGCCCCCGAGTTCCCCCGGCATGTCGTCACCGCCGTGCTCGTCTCCCACGACGGCGCACGCTGGCTGCCCGACGTGCTCGCCGGGCTGCTCGGCCAGGAACGCCCCGTACAGAACGTCGTCGCCGCCGACACGGGCAGCGCCGACGACTCCGCGCGCCTGGTCACCGAGGCGCTCGGCGCCGACCGGGTCCTGCACCTCGCGCGGCGTACGAGCTTCGGCACCGCCGTCGACGAGGCGAGCCGCACGGCCGGCGTCCTCACCCCGGACGACCTGCCCTACCTGAAGCGGCCCAGCGGCTGGGACCCGGTCACCCGGACCTGGCACGACGAGGCGTACGAGATGCCCGAGCTGCCGCACGGCGAACCGGTGCAGTGGCTCTGGCTCCTCCACGACGACTGCGCGCCCGAGCCCGACGCGCTCGCCGAGATGCTGCGCGTCGTCGACAACGACCGGCACGCCGCGATCGTCGGCCCCAAGCTGCGCGGCTGGTACGACCGCCGCCAGCTCCTGGAGGTCGGCGTCTCCATCGCCAACAGCGGACGCCGCTGGACCGGCCTCGACCGCCGCGAGCAGGACCAGGGCCAGCACGACCAGGTCCGTACCGTCCTGTCCGTCTCCACCGCCGGCATGCTCGTCCGGCGAGACGTCTGGGAGGAGCTCGGCGGCTTCGACCGCAGGCTCCCGCTGATGCGCGACGACGTCGACCTGTGCTGGCGCGCCCACATGGCGGGCCACCGGGTGCTCGTCGCCCCCGACGCCGTCCTGCGGCATGCCGAGGCCTCCGCGCGGGAACGCCGCCCCATCGACTGCGCCGGCCGCAATGTCGCCAGCCCGCACCGCGTGGACAAGGCGGGCGCCGTCTACACGATGCTCGTCAACGCCCGCGGCAAGAAGCTGCCCTGGGTCATGCTGCGGCTCGTCCTCGGCACCCTGCTCCGCACCCTCGCCTACCTCGTCGGCAAGGTCCCCGGCCAGGCGCTCGACGAGGTCACCGGCCTCCTGAGCACCCTGCTGCGCCCCGGCCGCATCCTCGCCGCCCGCCGCGCCCGCGGGAAGGGCGTGGTCGACGCCGCCGAACTGCGCGGCCTCTTCCCCGCCCCCGGCGCCACCGTGCGCGCGACCGTCGAACAGGTCGCCGGCAACTTCGGCGGCGGCTCCGACACCGACTCCGGCGGCTCCCGGCACGGCGCCGTGGAGTCCGGGCCCGGCGGCGACGACGCCGACTACCTGGAGATCGACCAGTTCGCCCGGCTGAAGAAGGTCGGCCGCAAGCCCGGACCGGTCCTCTTCGCCCTGCTGCTCCTGGTCTCCCTCGTCGCCTGCCGCGGCCTCATCGGCGGCGGCGCGCTGGCCGGCGGCGCCCTGCTGCCCGCCCCCGGAGACGTCTCCGACCTGTGGGGGCGCTACGCGGACGGCTGGCACACCGTCGGCACCGGCGGCACCTCCACCGCCCCTCCCTACCTCGCCGTGATCTCGGCGCTCTCCGCGCTCTTCCTCGGCTCCACCGGCTTCGCCCTCACCCTGCTGCTCGTCTGCTCGGTGCCGCTGGCCGGGCTCACCGCGTACTTCGTCACCCGCCCGCTGCTGCCCTCGCGGCTGCTGCGCGCCTGGGCGAGCATCGCGTACGCCTTCCTGCCCGCGGCGACCGGCGCCCTGGCGACCGGCCGCCTCGGCACCGCCGTCCTGGCCGTCCTGCTGCCGCTGATCGCCCGCACGGCCGTCTCCGCACACGGCATGCGGGCCAGCGGCAACGCCCGCGGCAGCTGGCGCGCCACCTGGGCGTACACCCTGCTCCTCACTCTGGCGATGGCGTTCACGCCGATCGTGTGGCCGCTCGCCGTGGTCCTCGGCCTCGGCGTCCTCGCGCTGCGACGCGACGACATCACCGCGTACGGGCTCCGCTTCCTCGCCGCCGTCGGCACCCCGCTGCTCGTCCTCGCGCCCTGGTCGCTGTCGCTGCTGAGCAGCCCGTCCGCGTTCCTGAAGGAAGCCGGCCTGGAGACCGGTACGGGCTCCGCCTCCGCGCTGGACCTGCTCGGCATCAGCCCCGGAGGGCCGAAGGCCGCGGGCAGCGTCCTGCTCCTCGGCATCGTCCTCGCCGCGCTCGCCGCTCTGCTGCGGGGGGAGCGGCAGTTCGCCGTCCGCGCCGCCTGGGCGGCCGCGCTCGTGGCCCTGGCGTTCGCCGGGCTCGCCAACGGTTCGGGCTGGGCGGGCCCCGCCACCCTCGTCTACGGCGCCGCGCTCATCGCCGCCGCCCTGGTCGGCGCGGACGGCGCCCGCATCCGCGTCGCCGAACTCAGCTTCGGCTGGCGCCAGCCGGTCGCGGCCCTCATCGCCCTCGCGGCGGGCCTCGCCCCCGTGCTGGCCGCCGCCGGCTGGATGATCGGCGGCGCGGCCGGGCCGCTGGAGCGTCGCGACCCGGTCCAGGTGCCGGCGTTCGTCGCGGAGGAGAGCGGCACCCGCGACCAGCCGCGCACCCTGGTCCTGGGCGGCACCTCGTCCGCCTCCGTCGACTACACCCTCGTCCGCGGCTCCGGCGCCCGGCTCGGCGACGCCGAACTGGCCGCCGCGCAGGGCGGCAACAGCCACCTCGACAAAGTCGTCGCCAACCTGGTCGCCGGCTCCGGCGCCGACCAGGGCAGCCAGCTCAGCGGCTTCGCGATCCGTTACGTCCTCGTGCGCGACGGCGCCCCCAAGCAGATGAGCCGGGTGCTCGACGCGACCCCGGGTCTCAGCCGGCTCAGCCAGCTGGACGGCAGCGCCCTGTGGCGGGTGGACCGGCAGGTCGCCCGGATCATGATCGTCCCGCCCGCCGCCGGCGACGAGCCGCTCCCGGTGGGCTCCCAGCCCGTCGAGGCGCACACCAAGATCCCGGCGGGCGGCGCCGGCCGGGTACTGCGGATCGCCGACGCCGCCGACCCCGGCTGGCAGGCCACGCTCGACGGCCGCGCGCTGACCGCCAAGACCGTCGACGGCTGGGCCCAGGGCTTCGAGCTCCCCGCCGAGGGCGGCACCCTGGACCTCACGTACGAGGCCCCTTTCACGCACACCGTGTGGATCTGGGCGCAGGTCGCGCTCGCCGTCGTCCTCGTGGTCATGGCCCTCCCGGGCCGCCGCCGGGAGATCGACGACGACCTGCCCGAGGAGGCCGAGGCGGTCGCCGCCGAACCGGTCGCCGGTGAGGGCCGCCGTGCCCGCAGGCTGCGCGCGGCCGCCCTGGCCGAGGCCGAAGCGGGGGAGCAGGACGCGGAGGGCCTCCAGGAACAGGGCCTCCGGGAACAGGAGGAGACCGGCGAGCAGCCGGCGTACGTTCCCGCCCAGCAGGACCCGGAAACCGGACCGGCCCCCGAAGCCGCCCCGGAGAACGACGACAGCGTCTTCGTACCGCTGCAGCAGTACGGCGAGTGGGACGCCCAGCAGGGCCAGTACCAGGACGCGGGCTACCAGCAGTACCAGGACGGCCAGTACCAGGAAGGGCCGTACCAGGGCGGCCAGTACACCGAGGGCGGGCAGCAGCCGGACGCCGGCGGCTACGACCCGTACGGCTATCCGCAGTACCAGGAAGGCGGCCAGTACGCGGGCCCGTACGACCCGCCCGCGTACGACCCGCAGACCTACGACCAGAACGGGTACGGCCCCGAGGCCGGGCAGTACGGCGAGCAGCCCCCGTACGACCCGCAGAACCCCGAGAACCCCGCCCCGGGCCAGAACCCGTGGCCGACCGGTAACGCATCGCGAGGCGAGTCCGAGTGAAGTCCACCAGCAGCCTGTCCCTCATCGCCGGGGCGGTCGCCCTGGCCGCAGTCACCGGCTTCGCCGCGGTCAACGTTCCGGACGGCGGCGGCACGACGGAGGCGAAAACGGCCGCGCGGCTGCCCGTCGAACGCACCAGCCTGCTCTGCCCGGCCCCCGGCCTCTCCGACCTCTCGGAGACGGCGTACACGGCCTACACGCCGCCGGGCGGGAGCGGCGGTTCGGCCACCGCCGGCGAGGCCGCGCTGGTGTCGTCCGCGAAGGACGAGGCCGCAACGGACGAGAAGTCCGATGAAAAGGACAAGAAGGACAAGAAGAAGAGCAAGAAGGACAAGGAAGCGGACAAGAACAAGCCGGTCGTCTCCCTCAAGGAGCCCGGCAAGCCAGCCACCGGCGAGGCGTCGGGTGCGGACTCGCCCGCGCTCGTCGGCACCGCCACGGGCCGTCTCGCACCCGGCTGGACCGCCCAGCAGACCACCACCATCGAGGCGGGCGACGGACGCGGCCTCCTCGGCATCAGCTGCACCGCGCCGGACACCGACTTCTGGTTCCCGGCGGCCAGCACCGCCAAGTCCCGCGAGGACTACGTCCACCTCACCAACCCGGACGACACCGCAGCCGTCGCCGACATCGAGCTGTACGGCCCGGACGGCACCCTCAAGTCGGACGTCGGCGAGGGCATCACGGTCCCGGCGGGCTCCGGCGTACGTGTCCTGATCTCGACGCTCACGAGCAAGGCCGCCGACGACGTGACCGTCCACGTCACCACCCGTACCGGCCGGGTCGGCGCCGCGGTCAGGACGGCTGACGAGACCACCGGCAGCGACTGGCTCCCCGCCTCCGCCGAACCGGCGGGCACGCTCGTGCTCCCCGGCATCCCGGCGGACGCCACCTCCGTACGCCTGGTGGCCTTCGCCCCCGGCGACGACGACGCCGACCTCACGCTGAAGCTGCTCGGCAAGAGCGGCGCGATCACCCCGGCCGGTCACGAGGAACTGCACGTCAAGTCGAACATGACGGCCGGAATCGACCTGAAGGACGTCACCCGCGGAGAGGCCGGCTCGCTGATGCTGGTGCCCTCCGAGAAGGGCAGGGCGACCCTGGTCGTCGCCGCCCTTCGGGTGGTCCGGGGCAAGGGCGCCGACCAGGAGGTCGGCTACATCCCGGCGACCGGCCCGGTGGGCGCGCGCGCGACCGTCGCCGACAACCGGTCCAAGGGCTCGGTCCTCTCGCTCACCGCCCCCGGCGCCGCCGGCACGGTCAAGGTCACCGCGTCGGCGGGCAGCGGAGGCGGTACGCCGGTCAGCAAGACGTACAAGGTCGCGGCCGGCACCACCATGGCGGTCACCCCGCCCGTGCCCCAGGGACTCAAGGGCACCTACGCCCTGACGGTCGAGACCCTGTCGGGCGGCCCGGTCCACGCCGCGCGCACGCTCACGGTGAAGGTGGACGGCATCCAGATGTTCACAGTCCAGACCCTGTCGGACGACCAGGGCACGGTGGAGGTCCCGGCGGCCCGGCAGGACCTGTCCGTACTCGACGACTGAGGGCGGCCCCCGCCGTCACTCCTGCCCATAGCGGGGGTCGACTGACTCGGGGGCCAGGCCCAGCAGCTCGGCGACCTGCTCGACGACGATCTCGTGGATGAGCAGGGCGCGCTCGTCACGGCTCTTGGTACGGAGCTCGACCGGACGCCGGTAGACGGAGATCTGGGCGGGCCGGCCCTTCCCGGCCGGGACCGCGTTGCCCAGCGGAACGGCGTCCTCCGCCGTCTCCGGCACCTCCAGGACGACGAAGTCGACCTCCGCCAGCTGGGGCCAGCGCCGCTCCAGCCGCTCGACGGAGTCCTGGACGAGATCGCGGAAGCCGTCCGCACGGCTCGTCGACAGCGGCACCTGCGGCGGGGCCACGGGCCCGCGCATACCGCGGCCGTGTCGGTCGCGGCGCCGCGGACGGGGCTCGGACGGGCGGGGCGGTACGGAGCTGTCCATCACCGACGCAGCCTAACGCCCCCGGGCCCGTCGGGCCGGAGGCCGAGCGGGCGCGCGCAACCCTGTCCGGACTTGAGCGATCCGGCCACACGAGAGCCCGTTTCCGGCCCCGCTCCGGACCGCCGGGCCCGCGCCTTGTGAACGGTTCGCTCCACATCGGTGACCGGAACCATTGCCGTCAAGGCGCTCTCCCCCTCCTCCCGTGCAGGTCAGGCGAGTTGCCCCGGGGCAGTATGTGCCGAAGGTCACAGGGCGACACGGAGGGGTGAGCCGGGGGAGAGTCGTCGCAGCCCGCTCAAGAGTGCGGTACCGTCCAACATCGTGAGCCCTGTACGTCGCTGTTCGCGCACCGCGTGCGGCCGCCCTGCCGTCGCGACACTGACGTACGTCTATGCCGACTCGACTGCGGTCCTCGGCCCGCTCGCCACCTACGCCGAGCCCCACTGCTACGACCTCTGTGCCGAGCACAGCGAGCGCCTGACCGCGCCACGGGGCTGGGAAGTCGTCCGACTCTCCGACCCCTCCGCGCCCAGCCGCCCCAGCGGCGACGACCTGGAGGCGCTGGCCAACGCGGTACGCGAGGCCGCGCGCCCGCAGGAGCGCGGCGACGGCACCCGGGGCGGCGGCCCGCGCACGGCCGACCCGATGGAGGTCGCCCGCCGGGGCCACCTCCGCGTCCTGCGCTCACCCGACTCCTGAGGGACGGCCGGCCGCCGGGTAGTTTGGCGGTCCGAAGAAACCCCCAGGAGGCCCGGCCCGTGACCGCAGACCTGTCGCAGCTCGTGAAGGCGTACGACGTGCGCGGAGTCGTGCCCGACCAGTGGGACGAGGAGCTGGCCGAACTCTTCGGGGCGGCGTTCGTCCAGGTGACCGGCGCGGACGCCATCGTCATCGGCCACGACATGCGCCCCACGTCCCCCGCCCTGTCCGGGGCCTTCGCACGGGGCGCGGCGGGACGGGGCGCCGACGTCACGATGATCGGCCTCTGCTCGACGGACCAGCTGTACTACGCCTCCGGGGCCATGGACCTGCCGGGCGCGATGTTCACGGCGTCGCACAACCCGGCGCGGTACAACGGCATCAAGATGTGCCGGGCGGGCGCGGCACCGGTCGGCCAGGACACGGGCCTGGCCGAGATCCGCGCGCTGGCCGAGGAGTGGTCCGAGAAGGGCGCCCCCGAACCGGTCGCGACGCCGGGGACGGTCACCGGGCGCGACACCCTCACGGACTACGCCGCCCACCTGCTCTCCCTGGTGGACCTGACGGAGATCCGTCCCCTGAAGGTCGTCGTGGACGCCGGCAACGGCATGGGCGGCCACACGGTCCCCACGGTCTTCGCCGGACTGCCCGTGGACCTCGTCCCGATGTACTTCGAGCTCGACGGCACCTTCCCGAACCACGAGGCCAACCCCCTCGACCCGGCCAACATCGTCGACCTCCAGGCCCGCGTCGTGGCCGAGGGTGCCGACCTGGGCCTGGCCTTCGACGGCGACGCGGACCGCTGCTTCGTGGTGGACGAACGCGGCGAGGGCGTCTCCCCGTCGGCGATCACCGCCCTGGTCGCGGCCCGCGAACTGGCCCGCAACGGCGGCCGGGGCACGATCATCCACAACCTGATCACGTCCCACTCCGTCCCCGAGGTCGTACGCGAACACGGCGGCACCCCCGTCCGCACCAGGGTCGGCCACTCCTTCATCAAGGCCGAGATGGCCGCCCACGGCGCGATCTTCGGCGGTGAGCACTCCGCCCACTACTACTTCCGCGACTTCTGGAACGCCGATACGGGCATGCTCGCCGCCCTCCACGTCCTCGCCGCCCTCGGCGGCCAGGACGACCCCCTCTCCGCCCTGGTCGCCCAGTACGACCGCTACGCCGCCTCCGGCGAGATCAACTCCACGGTCGACGACCAGACCGCCCGCACCGCCGAGGTCAGGACCGCCTTCACCACCCGCGAGAACGCCACCACGGACACCTTGGACGGCCTCACGGTGACCACCCCCACCTGGTGGTTCAACCTCCGCCCGTCGAACACGGAACCGCTGCTGCGGCTGAACGTGGAGGCGAAGGACGAGAAGACGATGAGGTCGGTGAGGGACGAGGTGCTGAGGCTGATCAGGGACTAGGAGGCGCCGCGCCTTCCAGCCCCTCCGGCGTTTGAGGAGTGAGGCGGGGGGCAGAGCCCCGAATCCGGTCCGCGCCTTTCAGCCCCTCCGGCGTTTGAGGAGCGGGGCGGCGGGACAGAGCCCCGAATCCGGCCCGTCCCCCTCCAGCCCCTCCGGCGTTTGAGGAGCGGGGCCCGGGGCGGAGCCCCGGTTTCGGGAAGGGGCGGGTAGGGGACAAGGCCCGCCGCAGGCGCCCCGCCCACCCCGGCGCCCCGCCACAAGGGCGTCCCACCCCACCCCGGCGGTAGGCTGACCCCGCCCCCACAAGGGCCCCAGCACACCACACTCGCCCGAAGGGACACCCCATGCCGCTCGAAGCCGGCCTCCTGGAGATCCTGGCCTGCCCGGCCTGCCACGCCCCCCTGGACGACCGGACGGCAGCCGACACCCCGGAACTCGTCTGCACCGGCGCCGACTGCGGCCTCGCCTACCCGGTCCGGGACGGCATCCCCGTACTCCTCGTCGACGAGGCCCGCCGCCCGGCGTAAACCGGCGAACCCGTAAACCGGCGAACCCGCGAACCGGCGAACCCGCCGAACCGCACCCCGGCGTACCCGCCCCACACCGCACCAGCCGGTGAGCGGCACGTGATCGGAGGACCGCCCCATGCTCGACGAGTCGTTGCTCGACGCCCCCGACGCCCTGGCCCGAGCCGACCGCCGCGACCTGCTCCGCGGCGCCGCCGAGGCCGGGGCCCGGGTCCGCACCGCCGCCCGGCACGCGACGGAGGCCGGGATCACCGAGCTGAAGCCGGAGGGCCGCCCGCGAGCCGTCCTGGTCGCGGGCCCCGGCACCGCCGCCACCGGCGTCGCGGACCTGATCGCCGCGCTGGCCGGCGCCTCCGCCCCGGTCACCCGCATCCACCCCACCGGCGTCGCCCCCGCCCCGGGCGCCCTGCGCTGGACGCTGCCCGGCTGGGCCGGCTCCGTGGACCTGCTCCTCATCGCCACGGCGGACGGCTCCGAACCGGGCCTCGCCCTCCTCGCGGAGCAGGCGTACCGCCGCGGCTGCACGGTCGTGGCCGTCGCCCCCCTGCGCTCCCCGCTGCGCGAGGCGGTCCACGGGGTGCACGGCCTCGTCGTACCGATGGCCTCCGCCCCGCACGGCGAGTACGACGCCGAGACGTCGGCCGCGGGCCCCGGCACCCTCTGGGCCCTGTTCACCCCGCTGCTCGCGCTGCTCGACCGCGTCGGCCTGGTCACCGCCCCCGCCGAGGCCCTGCAGAGCGTCGCGGACCGCCTCGACCGCACGGCGGAGCGCTGCGGCCCGGCCATCGCCACGTACAGCAACCCGGCCAAGACCCTCGCCGCCGAACTCGCGGACAGCCTGCCGCTGATCTGGACGGAGGGCGACGCGGCCGGCCCGGTCGGACGCCGGTTCGCCGCCGTCCTGGCGGAGCTCTCGGGCCGCCCGGCCCTCGCCGCCGCGCTCCCGGAAGCGCTCCCGACGCACGGCGGCCTGCTCGCTGGCGCGTTCGCGGCCGGCGCGGACCCGGACGACTTCTTCCGCGACCGCGTCGAGGACACCGAGCCCCTGCACGCCCGGGTCGTGCTGCTCCGCGACCGCCCGACCGGCGGCCTGAGCGCCGCCCCCGCCGCCCGCGAACTGGCCCTGGGCCACGACACGGCGATCAGCGAGCTGGAACCGGAGGAGGGCTCCACGCTCGAAGCCCTCGCCGAACTGCTCGCCGTCACCGACTTCGCCGCCGTCTACCTGGCCCTCGCCTCGGCCCCCGGCGCCTGAGCCACCCGCACCACGCCAAGACAGCACAGCAACACACAAGGACTGATCCATGGACCGGCTCTCCAATACCGTGCGCCCGTACGCCTGGGGCTCGACCACCGCGATCCCCGCCCTGCTCGGCATCGCCCCCACCGGGGAGCCGCAGGCGGAGATGTGGATGGGCGCCCACCCCGGGGCCCCCTCCCGGATAACCCGCGCCGAGGCGTCCGCCGAGCAGCCCCTCACCGAGGTCATCGCCGCCGACCCGGCCCGCGAACTCGGCGCGGCGGCCGTCGAGAAGTTCGGTCCCCGGCTGCCCTTCCTCCTCAAGCTGCTCGCCGCCGGCGCCCCCCTCTCCCTCCAGGTGCACCCGAACCTCGACCAGGCCAGGGCCGGTTACGCGGACGAGGAGCGCCGGTCCGTCCCGATCGACGCCCCCCACCGCACGTACAAGGACACCAACCACAAGCCCGAACTCATCTGCGCGCTCACCCCCTTCGAGGGCCTCTGCGGATTCCGCCGGCCCCTGGAGGCGGCCGAGGCGATGGAGGCCCTGGGCGTCGACTCCCTCAAGCCGTACGCGGACCTGCTGCGCGCCCAGCCCGAAGAGGCCGCGCTGCGCGAGGTGCTGACGGCGATCCTCACGGCGGACCCGGACGAGATGGCCGAGACGGTGACCGCCGCGGCGGCCGCCGCGGAACGGCTCGGCGGCGACTACGCCCCGTACGCCCGCATCGCCCACCACTTCCCCGGCGACGCGGGCGTCATCGCGGCCATGCTGCTCAACTACGTGCGGCTCCAGCCCGGCGAGGCGCTGTACCTCGGAGCCGGCGTCCCGCACGCCTACCTCGACGGCCTCGGCGTCGAGATCATGGCCAACTCCGACAACGTGCTCCGTTGCGGCCTCACGCCCAAGCACATCGACGTTCCCGAACTCCTGCGCGTCGTCCGCTTCGAGGCGACCGACCCGGGCGTGCTGCGCCCGGAGGCGTCCCCGTCGGGCGAAGAGCTGTACGAGACCCCGGTCGACGAGTTCCGCCTCTCCCGCTTCGACCTGTCACCCGGCGCCGCCCCCGCCGACCTGACCGCGGCCACCCCGCAGATCCTGCTCTGCACCGCGGGCGCCCCGAAGGCCGGCGACCTCGGTCTCGCCCCGGGCGAATCGGTCTTCGTACCGGCGGGCGAGCGGGTACATGCGTCCGGAGCGGGCACGCTGTTCCGTGCGACAGTGGTGGCCTGACGCACCGTCCCCGGCGGCGGCTGCAACAATGTGCCGCCACACCGCGGCCGCCGGGGCCGCAGACCGAAGAAGGGACACCAGGCACCCATGAGTGCGTCAGGCGGAACCAAGGCGATCGTGGCGGCGCTCGGCGCCAACCTCGCGATCGCGGTGGCGAAATTCGTGGCGTTCCTGTTCAGCGGCTCCTCGTCGATGCTCGCGGAGAGCGTCCACTCGCTCGCGGACTCGGGCAACCAGGGGCTGCTGCTTCTCGGCGGCAAGCGAGCACAGCGCGAGGCCACCCCGCAGCACCCCTTCGGTTACGGCCGCGAGCGCTACATCTACGCCTTCCTCGTCTCCATCGTCCTGTTCTCCGTCGGCGGCATGTTCGCGGTGTACGAGGGCTACGAGAAGATCCGGCACCCCCACGAGCTGGAGGCCTGGTACTGGCCGGTGGGCGTCCTGGTCTTCGCGATCATTGCCGAGGGCTTCTCCTTCCGTACGGCGATCAAGGAGTCCAACGAGTCGCGCGGCTCGCTCAGCTGGACGGACTTCATCCGCCGCGCGAAGGCCCCCGAACTCCCCGTCGTGCTGCTGGAGGACTTCGGCGCCCTGATCGGTCTGGTCCTCGCCCTCGGCGGCGTCGGCCTCGCCCTCGGCACGGGCAACGGCGTGTGGGACGGCATCGGCACCCTGTGCATCGGCATCCTGCTGATCGCCATCGCCCTCGTGCTGGCCGCCGAGACCAAGTCGCTGCTGCTCGGCGAGGCCGCAGGCACCGACCAGGTCGAGAAGATCAAGGCCGCGGTCGTGGACGGCGACACCGTCACCGGCATCATCCACATGCGCACCCTCCACCTCGGCCCGGAGGAGCTGCTGGTCGCCGCCAAGATCGCGGTCCAGCACGACGACACCGCCGACGAGGTCGCCAACGCCATCAACGCCGCCGAGTCCCGCATCCGCGAGGCCGTCCCGATCGCCCGGGTGATCTACCTGGAGCCGGACATCTACAACGCGGCGGCCGCCGCGGCCGGCATCAACCCCGCCAAGGCCCCCGGAGGCGCCCCCGCCACCCCGCACCCGGAAGCCGCCGCCACCCCCGGCCCGGAAGCCCCGGAACCGGGCGCGGCCGAACCGGGCGCGGCGGCACCGGGCGACACGACGCCCGGCGACATGACGCCCGGCGACATGACGCCCGGCGACACGGCATCCGGCGACACGGCGTCCGGCGCCACCGGGCCGACGGAATCCGGCCACTGACCGCATCGGACCCGCCATCGCGTACCCCTCGCAGCCGCTCCCGCACCGGACCCGCCCCGGTGGACTGGGAGCGGCTGCGCCGTTCGGTGTAGATTCGTCGGCAGTGTCAGACGTCGCTGCTGATGGCGGTCGATCGGTCCGGACACCGGACCGGCCGAGGGAGAGAGGGCCTCCGACGGACTGCGCTGCGAGCGCCCGGGCATTCGTGTGCCCGCCGCCGCAGAGCCGCCCTACCCACCCTCGACTCCACAACGAGGAGCAGCCCGTTATGACGACGGTCGCCAATCGACAGGACTTCAAGGTCGCCGATCTCTCCCTCGCGGCCTTCGGCCGCAAGGAGATCACCCTCGCCGAGCACGAGATGCCCGGCCTGATGTCGATCCGCAAGGAGTACGCCGCCGCCCAGCCGCTGGCCGGCGCCCGCATCACCGGCTCGCTGCACATGACCGTGCAGACCGCCGTGCTGATCGAGACCCTGGTCGCCCTCGGCGCCGAGGTCCGCTGGGCCTCCTGCAACATCTTCTCCACCCAGGACCACGCCGCCGCCGCCATCGCGGTCGGCCCGAACGGCACCCCCGAGGCCCCCGCCGGCGTCCCGGTCTTCGCCTGGAAGGGCGAGACGCTCGAAGAGTACTGGTGGTGCACGGAGCAGGCCCTGACCTGGCCGAACACCCCCACCGGCGGCCCGAACATGATCCTGGACGACGGCGGCGACGCCACCCTCCTGGTCCACAAGGGCGTCGAGTTCGAGAAGGCCGGAGCGGCCCCGGACCCGGCGACGGCGGACAGCGAGGAGTACGCGCACATCCTCACGCTGCTCAACCGCACGCTCGGCGAGTCCCCCCAGAAGTGGACCCAGCTGGCCTCCGAGATCCGTGGCGTCACGGAGGAGACCACGACCGGTGTGCACCGGCTGTACGAGATGCACCGCGACGGCACCCTCCTGTTCCCGGCGATCAACGTCAACGACGCGGTCACCAAGTCGAAGTTCGACAACAAGTACGGCTGCCGCCACTCGCTGATCGACGGCATCAACCGCGCCACCGACGTCCTCATCGGAGGCAAGACCGCCGTCGTCTGCGGCTACGGCGACGTGGGCAAGGGCTGCGCGGAGTCCCTGCGCGGCCAGGGCGCCCGCGTGATCATCACCGAGATCGACCCGATCTGCGCCCTCCAGGCGGCGATGGACGGCTACCAGGTCGCCACCCTCGACGACGTCGTCGCGCAGGCCGACATCTTCGTCACCACGACGGGCAACAAGGACATCATCATGGCCTCGGACATGGCCAAGATGAAGCACCAGGCCATCGTCGGGAACATCGGCCACTTCGACAACGAGATCGACATGGCCGGCCTGGCACGGATCGACGGCATCGTCAAGGACGAGGTCAAGCCGCAGGTCCACACCTGGACGTTCCCCGACGGCAAGGTCCTCATCGTGCTGTCCGAGGGCCGCCTGCTGAACCTGGGCAACGCCACCGGCCACCCCTCGTTCGTCATGTCCAACTCGTTCGCGGACCAGACCCTGGCCCAGATCGAGCTGTTCACCAAGCCCGAGGAGTACCCGACCGATGTCTACGTGCTGCCCAAGCACCTCGACGAGAAGGTCGCCCGTCTCCACCTCGACGCGCTCGGCGTGAAGCTGACAACGCTCCGCCCCGAGCAGGCCGCGTACATCGGTGTCGAGGTCGAGGGCCCGTACAAGCCGGACCACTACCGCTACTGATCCCGCCACGCGCCGCGGAGGCTCGCCGGTGACCGGTCACCGGCGACCCCCGCAGCGCGGAGCGGCTCAGCGGCGCGGGACGTCCGACGCCCCGAGCCGATCAGCGGCAGCGACGAACGCAGGCCCCCGCACCCCCGTGCCGGGGGCCTGCGCCGCACCGCACCCGCACGAGCCGAGGACCCGAAGGACCCCATGCCCCGCGGCCGATATTCGCTCCACGACGTCCACGACCACACCCCCCTCGGCGAAGAACACTTCCACTGCGCACCCGGCCCTTCGGGCTGGCGCTACATCTCCCAAACGACTGCCCCGTCCGGCAGTCACCTCGGATCCGTCGACCTCACCCTCGATGAACTCGGCCGCCCCCTCCGTCTCGAACTCCATGCCGCCGACTGGCAGGTCCGCGGCGCCGCCCTGGAGGGCCTCACCTGGGTCCGTACCGATCCGACGGGCACTCACGCCGCAGAAGGCAATGTCCGCGCCCACGCCTTCAACGGCACGTCCCCCGCTTTCCTCGTCGCGACCGCTCGTCTACTGCGCCTCACCCCCGCTTCCCCCGAGACCCGCGTCCGGGTCGTCACCTTCACGGATCCGGTCCTCGCCCCCCGCACGCTCGACCAGTCCTGGGCCCTGGTGAACAGTGAAGCGCACCCCACTGACAACGGTCCCCTGACGGTGGACGAATACCAGGTCAGCGCCCTGGACACCGGTGAACGGCACACCGTCCACCTTGCCGGAGACGTGGTGCTCTCCGCCCCCGGCATCGAGCTCGAAGAGCTGGACTCCCCACCCTCCGCCAAGCCCTAGGCGGGCGGCACGAATCCGGTGGCGGGCGGACGCCCCGAGCCGCTGTCACCAGCACCGACAGCGGGGTGCGCGAAGCCGCCGACCGCGTGAGGGCCGTGAGCGGGAGCACCGGGAACGGGCGCCCCGTACGCCGGAGCTCCACCGGCCGCACCCACCGGCCCGGCGCCCGCGCGACCACGGATCACCTCGGCCTGCGAGGCCTGCCACACGCCGCGCGCGTCCCGTACCTGCCGTTCATGCACCACAGCGGCCAGGTACGCGGCGGCCGGCACACCCGCGGGGCGGGAACCCCGGTCCGCGCGGCGACCTCTCCGCCGAGCCGCTCGGACATGGCCCTGCCCACGGCGGCGTCGAGCTGGTGCATCCGCGTCAGGTACTGCCGCACCGCGAGCCACAGCTCGTCCGGGACGGCCGACAGATCCAACTCGGCGAACCGCCCGACCAGCCACGGAGGAGGCGGCGGAACGGCCGCGGCCCGCCCCGCCGGCACCCTTTCCCGTACGACGAGCGTCCCCGCGAAGACATCCCCGAGCCGCCGCCCACGCGCCGAGACCAGCGACGCGATCGAGGCGACCACCCCGAGCGTCATCAGGATCTCCACGACCCCCATCGCCCCGCGCACCAGAGCATGCCGGAACCGTATGGGGCCCCCGTCATCCCGTACAACTCGCAGCCCGCACGCCATCTTGCCCAGTGAACGACCGTGGCTGAGCGTCTCGACCGCGATCGGCCCTCCTACCGGGACCAGCAGGAAGGTGGCCACGGACACCGCCGCCAGGGCCGCGTCGTCCAGCGAGCCGACGGCAATGGCCAGGCCTGTGGCCACCAGGCCGAACACCGTTCCCACGACGATCAGATCGATGGCCAGCGCCAACGCACGGCTCGGCAGCTTCGCCGGCCGGAGCCCCAGCACGACCGCGTCCCCGGTCACCAGTTCACTCATCGCCCCACCCCTCACCGCCGGACCCTGCCCCGCGGGCCCACAGTCTGCCAAGCTGACCCGCAACGCCGCAGTTGTACGACCCGGTACGCACCCTTGCCTGGAGCCGCAGCCGAT